>NZ_CP124862.1 GCF_030013905.1 Petroclostridium sp. X23 | reverse complement strand
GCTGATCACTCCCGTTACATTACGTTGTATGTAACTGTTTTACCCTAAATGGGCAGATTTGTCAACCAAAATAAAAAAGCCCCGGGTACCGGAGCCATGCGCCAAACTTTAGATTAATGTTATACAGTAAAAATTAATTAAAATACAAAGTATAAAAAAGCCTTCAATCCCTTTAATACCAATATATACAACTATATAACACATATCAGCTATGTTATAATAAAAACCATAATTTAATACGCCAGGAGGATTGAACACCTATGAAATTACTGTTAAAGATAATTATTCTACTGGCTATCATAATAAGTATACAATTATTGTTTCAAGTAACTGTATATTAAATTGAGAATATGATAGCAGGGCTTAGAGGTATAAACCTTTAAGTTCTGCATACAATAAAAATAAATTAAAGCAGCTTCCAATATTTCGGAGCTGCTTTAATTTTTAGTTTATTGTTATGAATATAATAGTAATAACTATATAACTATTAATTGTCTGCTGGTTGATATTGATGCCTTACTAACTCCATATATATGTTATATAGGATATCATGAAATCCCATTAATATTTCCTTTTGTTCATCCGAAGACAAGCTTGATTTATGCTCTTTACCATCTTCAATTTCTAATATTTGGATAAATCTTACCTCTAAAAGTGTTGGGTTACCTTTAAAGGAAACTTCCAGAACGATAGCTTGTGCATTTCTCCTGTGATAAAACTTTATATGTGCTTGCGTGAAATAATATCTTCTACTTAAGCATTGCTGAACAAATGGATTTGTTCTTAAACTGCTACCTTGTAAAACCGCCGAATTTATTCCCATAAGTATATCTTCATTGTCATCTCCATCTTCATCAACTTCTATCAGCTCATTTTGCTTGTTAACCTTTAGCCCTTTAATCTGATGTAAGGTCCAATCTTCAAATTCATAAGCAAAAAACCTATCAAATAAAGCAATTTTGTTATCTATGACTAAATTATCTAAAGTTACTGATTTCACACGAAAACTAATTTGTTCATTTTTAGCTGCAATATCGTTTAAAAATAATTGTACTACTTTTACATCATTGTTATCCTCTGGCAATGCGTTAATTTCTACACTATTTATATCATTTGGTTTTACATGAATTTTAATTTGTTTTGTTACTTTATTCAACATTGCTACTTTCCCAGGATACTCATGTTCATATTCTAATAAAACTTCTCTTTCACTGTTTTGTTCATTTGTAATTTTTACACCTTTTATCCTATAAGCAGAAAAAGAGCTTTGATTATCTCTGATCACGCCAACACTATTAAAAATTTCTTCTGCCACTGGTAAATGGTCTGCTAAGCCATTAGGCTTGCTTACATTAAATCTTATAGCCTTTTTATAATTTTTTTCATCAAATATTAGTTCAGATAATTCATTTATATCATTTAACCCCCAAAAGAATAGGTGTGCAGTCTTTCCAATACAGTCTTTGTTATTAACTGGAAGTAGTATTCCGTTTTCTTGACAAAAATATCTAACTTTTGATGAAGTTAGCTTGTTTGTTAATACTTCTTTTAAAGAGTTTTTATCAGGATAACTAGTTATCATTATTGTCACTCCTCATTTATGCCAAGAATATTATAAGGCACTGTTTCAGTCCCAGTTAGTACCGTCATATATCTTACAACTAGGCTCTTATGACTTCCATTTTTAGTTAACTGCTCATTTATCGTTCGCTTAAACTCATCAACACATTCCCGATGCTCACTCCTGTTTATATATAAATATATTATAAATTCATCAGCCCTTTGAAGTTGATATTGCCTAAAAGCATCGTACATAAATTGAAGGCCTGATAAAGAAACTTCATCAAAGTAAAATACTATAGACTGTTCAATAACTTTGGTAGTATCTCCTAAAACTTTTCTCACTTTATTTCTTGCAAATATGTATTTAGAGTATAAATAGAATAATGTAAGATAATTATCTTCACATAAGTCGGAATTATTATTAACAATATATGGATAGCAAAACTTAAATTCCAAACTATTATTTTTAATCGAACTCATAGTATCTATAATTGAACACCATCTTAGAATGTCATAATTTGATGCCAAATAAATAGTCATTTCTCTTAATTTAAGCGGGTATTTCAGGCTTCTTAATCTATCTATATATTGTGAATGGTTATAATTTCCATCATTACACCAACAAACGATAAGAGCTGTATTTATAGCATCGAATCCAAACTCTTGCAATTGAGACGCTTCTTGAGCGCATTCAAGACAACTCATAACCTGTGTAATGAAACTTTCGAGCTTGGATTTACTAAGCCCATCCCATTGTCTGGATTTTGATTCGACAATAATCCCGTTTGTTCTGTTTAGATATGGATCATAATATGAAAACAAACAATCAATACCATGACCTTGGCCATTACGTTGCTTTTTATGTTTGCTGCAATCAATATCGAAATTTCTCGCACCTCTTTGTTGCCAACCTAATTTTGTTAACAATGCAATTGTTTCATCTGTCCAATAATCTCCAACGACATTTTGATCTTCTGGCAATTTTAAGACCTCCTCACAAAAATAATGATATTATCTTACGAATAAATGCAAAGCATATATCATCATACTCTTTATAAATTGTGATAGCTCCACTCTCATAAAATGTTAAGGTATAATTCTCTTCAATATATATGTTTATCGTAACTTGTGAAATTTTTAGTGCATACTCTTTAATAATATCATTTGACTTTGAATAATCTGTAAGATTAAGAGAACAATCCCCAAAAACACCATCAAAAAATTGATACTCTTTAATCTTTATTCTTCTTATGTTGTATGATATTTTATGAGAAGATAATTTTTTAAATAATTCAACCGGAGTGATATAAATCTCATCGGTAACAACTTTATAGTTGCTTATCTTTCCAATGAGTTCTAGTATTTTTACTGTTTTAGCTTTATTTCCCCATACAACTGTAATTTGGTTTAAATAATCAATAACGAACCGAGTAGATTCAGCTTTCCTATATTCTTCACGAATAAATTGATAGTTTTCAAAATCGAATTTATTCTCGTAACTTACTGTGTAAGAAATATAATGCACCTCTACATAATCATCATTTAAGCATGAAACATAGAACCCTTCTTCCGACTCTTCATTATATTGATTTTGTGAGAAGTAATCAATAATATTATCAAAAACAAATTTCTCTATCTCACATCTATTTATAAATATATTCTGTAGAGCCATAAAATCCAGCCTCCATTCAAACAATTATTCTCATAAGAAAAATTGTTAATTTAATTATTCTATTTCTAATTACAAATTCCTCTATAATTTTAAATAAATTCATCGCAAGTTTCGCTAAAATTCGACATATGCACATATACTATCTTAATTGATATTATATAATAAGTTTACATTAATGTTAATATTTATAATTTATTTATAAACTATTTTAAACTATCCTTTTACACTTGATCTGCCTAATGTAAAATTAATTAATTTATACAAAATATTACATATTATATTGACACGTATATTAATACGTGTTATAATGTATTCAGGAGGTGAGGGAACGGTGACAGTAAGAGAAATACTAAAGTTATTACATAAAGATGGTTGGAAATTTAAAAATCAAGATGGCTCACACATGTATTACATACACCCAACTAAGAAAGGAAAAGTCACAGTCCCGAATCATAAAGGTGATTTAAAAATAAAAACCGCACATTCAATACTAAAACAAGCAGGGTTGAAATAAACCCTGCGAAGGAGGTATTTTATATATGGATAAATATGTTTTCCCTGCATTATTTGAAGCCTGCGAAGAAGGCGGCTATACGGTTACATTCCCTGATCTACCAGGGTGTATTACCGAAGGTGATAGCCTACAAGAAGCATTTGAAATGGCAAAAGAAGCTCTAGCGTTGTATTTATACAATATTGAAGAAGATAACGAGCAAATCCCTGAACCGTCATTGCCGCAGGATATTGATGTTATTGAAAAAGGCTCTTTTGTATCTTTAGTAGACTCTTGGATGATACCGGTTAGAGATAGGATGCGAAATAAAGCCATTAAAAAAACTTTAACTATACCAAAGTGGTTGAATGATGAAGCTGAGAAGAAACAAGTTAATTTTTCCCATGTACTCCAAGATGCTTTAAAGAATCACTTGGGCATACATGAGCATAGGCAATAAAACAGTCCCCGGGAATGCCCGGGGATGTTTTTTATACTGATATATCCGCATCCGGCGGTTTGTAGCTATCATTTATTTTACCATCGTCTAAATAATCTTTTAGTGCGTATATAGGCAAAATAAAAAAACATGGAAGCTCCGGGGTGGTATCTCATTTTGAATTATATATTTTCACTATCAATTCCGGCAAAAACTCAAATATCTCCAACGCTCCAAGGTCACCGTCTGCTTTCGCCGCATTTACTGCCGCAATTATACCAGTTTCCCATTTCCCAGGGATACTAGCAGCTTTTTGGATAATCTGCCGCCATGTCAAAGTTGTATCTTCTTCTTGCTCAACCAATTTTTTCACTCTTTCTAAATTTATTTTCCCCGGACAGCTCGTTGCATAAAAATCTTTGTGACCATAGATTGGCAGTTTACCGTATCGGCTGTATATATCCTTGATCAGATAGACTAATGTCTGTATTTGCGCTTCCGGCGGCTCCTGCTCCAAGAAATTACCTACCAAGCAAATACCAATGCTTTGTGTGTTTTGTCCTATGCAATGTGCTGCATCGTCATTCTCAGCCCTTCCGGGGATGATCTTATATCCATTTGCCACACTCTCAACTACATAATGGTACCCGATATCACGCCAACCGTTGGTATTTATATGGTAGTTGCGGATTGCATCAAAGTCTTTATGTACTGTCCCATCCTGTGTGGCTGAGTGGTGAATTATAATTTTATTTGGTTTGTTCATTTGTTTCACCTGCCTGTTCTACCATTTTCCCTATAATAGCGAGCGCACTAATCAAAAATTTGGGTAAAGGAACACCGATTTTTGCTAAATTTTCAAGCATTGACACCCATTCGTTAAGAATTAACCATACTGTTACCAAGATGCCAAAAAACACAGGTATACTTACTTGTAGCCCTATGCCTTTAGCAAGGTATTGTACAATGTAATCCACACCAAACCCAACAGCTACAGCAATACCATAATAGAGCTTTTTAATAATTCCTTTCCATCCTTTTCTAGAAGATAACTCTCCATTCATCCCGGCTGCTGTCATACCGGTGGTATAATCACCGATAAGGCTAAAAAACAGAATTACAAATAGTGGTATAAAAGCATTCACTGCTGCCAATACCGTTGATACTACAAAGGAAAAAACTGCTTTGATTGAAACAAACATGTTGTCAGACATTGTTATCCCTCTTTTCTTTTTAATTAAAAAGAAGCCCATTTCTGAGCTTCTCAGCGTACTAGATTAACATTTATTTATTTCTATAGTTTAATCTCTTTTTCCACTATCAAATTTAGATTATTGAGAAAGTTTTCTTCCTTTTCGGTCAAACTATCTTTATTTAACAATTCTTTACCTAATTCAAGACAAATTTTTATAAATTCTTGCATGATATCCTCCGGTTTCTTCGTTTTTATATAGTCTCTAAATCATCAGTAGGCAGTAGTTCCAGCATTCCTTCAATTTCTTGCTCTCTTGCATCAATTGTATCATAATCGCTTTTTATCTTTTTGCTTTGCTGTAGGAGCTGTTGCTTCTGTCGGCGCAGATTATCCTTTAGTGCCAGCAGATCATCCCGTGTAAGCCTTTCCTCCACTGTCTTTGTTACTACCACTTCTCCATTCTTTTTGTTAACCTCTTGATTTAATACTGATGTTTTTGCCATGTTAAACACTCTCCTTTTTATTATTGTATTGAATTTAATGAACTTACAATATCATTAAGATATGCTGCTAATACATCATCCGCAGTATCCGGATCCACAACGTCACTCACCCCTAATTTTGACGATGGCGGCGCTGTTGGTGGATTCATTCCAGCTATTGCCGATACAGCTTGATTAAACATATCTGCTAAAAAATCGGCAGCATTGTAAGCTGTACTAAAAAAATAAGAACTCAGACCTTTGTATGATCTGAATTCATTAATTTTGTTGGCGAAGTCGTTCCATTCAGTTTCGGTTAATTTGAACGGCTGTCCGGATTCTTTTTGGAAAGTCCAACTAAAATTTGTTGGCCGAACCGTTGTAACTGCCGTTACGCTGGCAGCAGTTAAACTATACAGCGTAATACTAACTTCTATAAACGAAAGCGCCTGAATTTCGTATTGAACACCTGGTGTTAATCCTGTCCAAGTAATAATATCCCCAACACTGTGCGCTATTCGATTTGAACCTGCAACCACATTGCCGTTAATGTACAAATCTAATGTAATGCCGGACCAGGTGCCAGTCATATTTGTGATTCTTACAGTAATAGATGTTTCGGTTACATTATCAACTACAATCTCAGGTTTGCAAGGATTCACTGTTGCTGTGTTGCTTGTGGTATATGGCGAACTTCCTCCATTACTTCCATTCGCACGTACAGATATTTCGTATGTAGTACCATTTTCCAATGAATAAATTGATATGTCTGTATAGTAGAAAGCTCTTTCATAGTGACTATATATGCCTGTTCTTGTATTATATAGTCTTATTGTGTATGATTCCAATAATTCATCTGTTGAAGCTCCCCATGTTAATTTAAATCCATTTGGAAATCTACTTGCTATAACAGGAGCAAATGAAGGTGGAGATATTGGATTAGGAACATCTGGTATAACATAATAATCACCTATAGCAAGATAATCATATGGCATATAACAACGCCCATTATCTCCCCACCACCAAGCTCCCCAATTGTTGTGTGTTATCCAATATAACTTGCCATTAATTCTTTTCCAACCTATAATAACAACGGCATGCCAATCATTGTCTCTATACCAATCTGGTTGTTCAACTATACCAGTACTCCCATCTCCACCAAGCCAATCAAAATTATTGGCAATTCTTAAAGATACAAGAACACCACCATGATTGACTACACCTGCTTTCACCTGTTCTATATTTATAAAATCCCTTGTGTATTTTGTATATCCACCAACTTTATATTTTCTAGCTTTTTCAATTACATTGTTGTAATTATTTTCAACGAGTGTTTTTGCTCCAATTATTGTTTGTCCACCATCAGTCCAATCAAAATAATAATATATGTCTGGATATGCCCATTGATATGGCCCATTATTTTGATTCTCCGGCAACTCTGTATATTCTGGAACACCATCATTTATTAATTGTGGAATAGCTTCATCATAATTCATTGTTTCGCCTTGCAAATGTGAAGGAAGTCTATTCCCATATATCCATCCAATAGAAAATTTCTTTTGAACCCCTAGTTCTCTATATTCCTGAATTTCCTTCAATGATACCAAAGCATTTGCCACACATGAATCTGCTTGACCGTGCCACCCATTAGGGTCAGGACCATCTCCTGCTCCCCATACCCATTGGCTTGTGACTTCTGGATAATACGATGGATAATATTCATATGGGTAATTTGATGAAGGTTCTCCGGCTTCATTTGTTACATATTCTTCTGCGCTCCATACAGATGCCCCAACTGGTTGAACCTTGAATATTCCTGTCATATAATCTTTATATGATGTGAAATTAATATTCATATTAAATTGTCTAGTCGAACCGTATGTAGTATATATCCCATATGTCGAACCACTGAATTGTCCTTGCCCACAAGGAACACTGAACCATACATCAAAAAATGTATACCCATAAGACACATCGCTAGTTACTTCTACTTGCGCTCTTACGCAATCTAACTCTACATTCTTTACTAATGTTACACTAAGATTATAACTCATGTGCTACACCGCCTTTATGATGCGCACATTTCATATCAGCCAATATAAGATATGGGTCTACCTTTTCAACAGCAGGAAAAGCTGCAGGCTGTAGTTCAACCCATTCACCGCTAGTTTTAACTTCACCACGGACTATGGTTATCCCATTTGGTAGGTCGTTGAAGTATATAATTTTACTATTTTCACTTCCATCGTGTGCGAATATTTTACAATCACCGCCTATCCATACTTTTACTTCCGTGCAATTGCTTATCTCTCTTATTTGAACTGCAAATGATTCGGTTGTGCTTCGGCTTGGGATGTTTATAATATATGGCATGTTTTTCACCTCACAATAGCAGGATTTTCCTTTAATGCATAGAATAATAAATATAAGCTAAAACTAATTTTAAGGAGTGATTTACAAATGAAAAAGTTTATATTAGGATTTCTAACTGGTGCCGTACTATTTGCATCACTGCCCGGGTTTGCTGCCGTGAACGACTATATTCTGCATAAGGTAGATTATAAGCTTATAGTTAACGGCCAAGAGTATACTAATCAGGAGCTGCCGATTCTATCGCTTAAAACCGATAAAGGCGATAATCCCTATGTTCCGTTAAAAGCTATTAGTAGTTTGCTTGGGGCACAGGTTAATTGGAACAGTAAGCTTGGGCAGGCTGAGATCTCTAGCAATGCTGTTTCTGTACAACAAAAGAACAATAATAATACAAAGAAAATAACTCCAAAAGATGTAGAATATACAACCTTTGATGATATTGAGGCAATAATATATAACAGTGAGACTTATGTGTCATTTCAGCCTTTTAAAGAAAAGTACAAAATTGATACTGCAAGCTTAGAAAAAAGTGTTATTACAATAAGAAACGATACAGCACAAGCAAAATTTGATCTAAATGATGAAAATAATGTAATAACTTTCTATACCCTTGAAGAACCGGTTGGCTATGTTAATTTAAAAATACTTAAACAATTCATGGGGGAATAATCCCCCATTTTTACTATCCAAACTTCGCAACTATATTCATTCCTTGCACATTAGCATATGAAAAATCAACGTCACCTTCAAATACATGACTATTCGCTTCATAAACTATTTGTGTTCCACCAACTCCAGCCCATGGCCACCCATAAATTCTAGCTGTGCTTGCCCCGTAAGCATATAGTTTTAATTCGCCTTTTGTACTTTCAGAACCAACCCAAAGAGTATCGTAGACCTTACCAATATTAGTTTCCAACTGCGGTGTCTGTACATAATCAGCAGCAATCTGCGTAATTTCAACAGTTGTGGGTACATCTGGAATATCTCCTATGCTTGCTACATCTAAAGGAAGGGCGCCCCATAATATGGATGCGTTAGACCCAAGTTGAATCCCTTGTATAGCGTTAATCTGCTGTGCCGTTAATACACCAGTATATATCCCGTATGGGTCTATATAAGTAAGGCGTTGCGAACCTATTGTATTATATGTGTTATCTGCATCGTTAGGAGGTTTTACTCCAAGAATCTCACCATATTCAGGCAACCAATCATATGGCCTTGCACCTACATCATTCGCGGATGGGGGCGTTTCAAATTGAGAAAAACTAATATATCCATTCTCGCCTCCGATTAAAATTTTGTTTGCTCCAACCAATCCAGTAAAAACGTAGTTCTCTCCAATATGGGTAAAATAACTATCGTCGATATTGGGGATATCTGCAGCATAAGCAAGGTCAGAAGGTACGTCCTGTAGATTTCCCCATGACATTATTGTTCCTGGACCGCATTTTAATTGCCGTGTTACTGCGTCAATTTCGAACGCCAAGTCTCCATTATAATCTTCAATTGTAAGCCCTAACAATGTAGCTTTATTCAACTTCCTGCCCTGGAAAGCATAACTAACTGTCCGGGTAGATTTATCGTATTTTTGGAACAGATCAGTAACATTCTGCCTGAAGTTTGCTATTACAACCTTGCTATTTCTCTTTGTAATTGGATTATAGGAGTACTGAACCACCCGTGCTTTGATATTAATACCGTAAGTCGGATGAATTATTGTTACCGTATCACCATTCTTTACCTTCTCCAAATCAGCATATTGTGCATAGTCCGGGTGCTGACAAAGCTCTAATATATCTATTTCATAACTTTGATTGCCGTATTTATATTGTTCCAGGTACTTGTCCGCTTCTGCTAATAATTCATTTGGATCATCAATCTCCCGGAGTTCTAATGGGTGTGTAATCGGGTGCTTATAATCTCCGATATTATCCGCGTCCCGGTAAGGCAGTCCCCCGTTAACAGAGGTAATATCAAGTCCATCCTTGCCGATTGGGATTACCCTGGTACATAGCACCTGGGTGTCACTCATATCTTTTATGCCTTTGATATTCTTACCGGCACGGAATTGCACACCGTTATCTTCTCCAAAGCTCTGAGCAATATAGATATCGTAATTATCAAACTCAACCTCTGCCTCAATTTCACTAAGGAAAGTAAAAAGCATATCCCGGGCATTTCCTATGCCATTGTCCGGATCATAAAAAAGATCGGTGTAATTATTCAGGATAAAATCATTATCGTGTAAAGTGAACGGGGTACCGTCAAGGATCCGCAGTAGGATATCCTTATAAGTCCAGTTAATTATATCCTCGCTGAAATGCGGAAAATCAAGCAACTCGTAGCTTACATGCTCACAGAATATATCTACTAGCTTTTTATCATCGCCCTGCTTGTTAACTTTTTGTATGATAAAAAACTGACCGTCTACTTTTATGTAATTGCGGCCTATAATGTACTGTGCCTTGTTGTTAAAAGGAACCTTTAGAGTAAATGTATAGGTCCCTTTCGTATCTTTCGTAATAAGGGGATCTGTTGTATTATTAAGTACGGCCAAACCGTAATTATTAAAGTCTGTTGCTAGTTTGTCATATACGATAGGGTATTTCATAGCCTCACCACCTTCTTAAAAAGGAATAGGAGGAGGCGGGTAGCTATCCCGCAAAGCCTCCAAATAAAAATAACACCTCAATAGGTGTTATTTTATTATGCTGGATTTTGAGTTTGGTTTACATCATATCCCATGTCTAGCAGTACGGCTGCAACCTGCTCTCTTAAATTCGACAAATTAGGGCATTGAGCAAATGAATAAACCCCAGCCAAAACGAAACTAGCCCAAATTTGTACTAGCGCTGAATCCTTATTAAACATGAATATCATCCTTTCAATTTTATTTAATAGTGCTAATAATTTTTTAAACATAAAAAATCACCCTTTCAGGAGTGATATTACTACTTCTTTTAAGTTTGATATTTCAGGAATCTGCTCTTCGGTATATTCTCCTTCTTTGATTTGTTGCACCCAAATTTTAACTAAAGCACTGTTGTTGTTAAACATATTACATTCCTCCTCCAATCAAAAGCGTTAATTCAATTATTGCTTGCTGTAACATTTGATTTTCCTGTTTCAATGAATCAATTTCGGCCTGCTTTTTCGCTACCTCTTCAGATATTTTACCTTCAACAATCATCTTAAGGGTAGGCGAATTCTTCATGATTTCTTCGTACATCAAAGGTGTGTAAGTACTTCCATCTGACATATTTATCACCTCCAAACTGTCAATATTTCATTCACTTTGTTTGCAAGTTCCTCTGTGGTCACTGTGGCGGGTGTTGCTATACTGGAGATCATGTACATTTTTAACTCTTTATCCGCAAGAGGAAGCAGCGTGATCCACACACTACCTAGTTCTTTTTGCAATTGCTTTTGTACGGCCAAAACCTGTTCATACCCTGCTGCAATGTTCAAAGGATATGAATAGCTGATGGTCGGTAGTGTGGTAAGCTCCGGCGGATACTTGTAGACATACCGATATTTTTCTCCTGTCGTCGCGCCAGTAATCGTAAACGATAATTTGTCTCCTGCAATCACTATATTGCTAGAAACGATAGGCGTTAATACTTCGGTCTTTTCATCGATAATTTCAACTTTAACCACAGATTCGATTTCCTGAATAGGCAGCGCAGTATTTCTGATAGCAATTCCACCATTATAGAATTCATGATCTTGGATTGCTGGATCAACGATAATGGTGTATCCGGGACCAGCTTGAAGATTGTTTAATCCAGGAATTTCTGTCGTAACAGGCGCCGCCAATTGATAAATTAAACTCGCACTTGATTGTGCTTGTAGCCATGCTTCAAATCCTGTGTTATCCGATGTAGCAAGTCTACTTTTGTTAATTTTGATATGTAATTCATTAGTTGCAGAAACACTAAAACATTCCGTATCTTGTGCGATTATACTTGTTACTTGTATTGGTGTAAATGTTATACCGCCTATAACTAGTATTGCATTTGCCGCTTGAGTGGTTGTATAGGGAATGATATCAGGTAATAACCCTCCTTTTCTAAATCTTATAGTATTTGTTGAGCCATCATCTACAACAATCCAATCCGTAGCTACTTTTACAGTTGAGCCTACATCTTTGGTTTTCTTCGTATAAGTTCCATCAACCACACTAATTACATCTTTCACGGTGGGTAGGCTACGGAGATAATCTTGTAGGGAGATGTAGACTATACTTGCTTCTTGTATTGCATACGGTAAAGCAGTTGTCCCCTCATTAATCATTAACTCTGTATGTGTCCCATTAGTGGAGTAATACCATTGCATTTTATAAGCAGTACTAGGAGAAGTTACCGTTCTCGGAACTGTTGTGCTTACTGTATTTTGCACTACGTTTCCGCTAGAGTCCAAAAATCTTACAGAAGAACGGTCACCGCCACTAATTGTATACGCTTGGTTTGGCTTACAAGGTATTAAGTTTGTACTTCTATATCCAGATGCGGAGGATACAAAGTTACCAGCAGCATCTAAACTACCTGCCACGTATGTACCGTCCCACAAATTACCTTTATCATTTCTACACTTTACCCTCAAATCGCCAATTGTAGAGTTAGCACCAAATTTAAAAGGCTTATTTACACCTGCATCTGCTGTATAATCACCTTCTAAAATCGCATAGAGTTCAAAATCAACATATTCTCCATCTATACCGCCGCTAAGAAAATAACGCAGTTCATTGGTGCTTATTGTTTGTTGCGTGGTAAATACAACTTTATTTATGCCTATATTTTTAGTTAATGTTATATTTGTCCCTGTATAGTTCGCATTTAAAGATAATACTCCTGTGGCATTAGATGCTTTTACGTTATAAATAAGGGTATAAACTGTAGATTCTTTCAAATTAGTTGCCACTTTTGCAAATTCATTACCTGCGGCCGCAACAAGGTGTATACCAGTAGCGCCTTTTGTACTTCCTGCATCCGTTGACCAGTTTGCATAATCAGTACCATTATTAACGTAGTTATATAAGGTTCTGCCTTGCAAATTTAGCACGTTAAATGGCCCAATAGCGCTGTCAGCTGGAATGCTAAATATGCTGGCCGTTTGCTCCTGTGGAGTAGAATACTTTGGTTCCTTCGTATCTTCTACATCTGCTTCCAGTTCTTCAAGTCGATCTGTGGGCGTATTAAATACCTTTCCCTTTACCGCAGAGTTTTTCATATCCGTAACCATTTGTGCGGCTACAGTCCCATCAATCGGTGAATTAAGTATATTCCCAACACGGTTATGATTTTCTTTTATGGCGTCCTCTACGTTAGTTGATGCCATAGAGGTTCCTGCCCGATCAAACGTAATTTTTTTTGCCGGATGGTCCGTGCTATTCTTATGGTTTGTCAGTGCCGTATTTCCTTCATTGATCTGATTTTGGAGATTTGTATCCGCCGTTTGCTGTATTTGTTGTAATTCTGAATAATTTTGTACGTCTTTTGACTTTAAATTTTCAAAATTTTCATTAATAAGGTCTTTAGTATTCAAACTAAGGTCTATGCCTATTTGAGTAATATTTGCTTCAGTATTCGCCATATGCCACCACCACCTTTATAAATATAAATAATTGAATATAAAATCAACCATACAAGATAGCCCTGTACCGCTAATTTGCAGTGTATTGTTGCCGTTGCCAAACTCAATAAAATCGCCTGTAATGCTGCTGAGCACATTTTCCGAACCAGCCTTTACGGCTTCTATCTTTGCGCAATCAATTTCAACCGTAGAAAATGATACAGGGGTATTATAAGTAAGTGTCTTACCGTTTGCTGAAAACGAAATATTTGTAAAGCTCCCTGTAATTCGTATTAGAGGCTTCACATATGTTCCGGGATTATAGATATTCAGCGCTACGGGCCCTGTTATAGCGAAAGATGTAGGAACCATATCAAGCTTATAACCATATCCAAACATAAGCCCTTGACCAAACCAGATATCTTCCGTTGAAAGCACTCTAGAAAATGCAAAAGGTCTACACTTAAATTGCAGTGTAAACCTTCCTATTTTTGATATTTGCGTGGCCAGATCCAGCCTATTGACTACTCTCCCTAAATAAAAAACAGCAGATTCATCATCGAATATCAACTGTTTTTCTCCGCAGGCCAGCCATGCGGCAATCTGATGTCCACGCGCTATAATATGCGCAATATTACGATCTTTAAAGGAACAGTCAATTTCTATATTTCTTGGCTTATATTTTGTCCTGCCATCAGGATTCACATCTGAATAGTCATATTCACCGTCCATATCAGGGATTTCTTCAACTACGATCTTAGGTTCCGGTAGGATCGGCCTGTTTTTACTTTGCATTATTAGTCCAAAATCTCTATATGAATGTTTCCCATTAAACTCAAATCCCATCATCCGGATAACCCCCCTGCTGCCCTTACTGCATTTGTGGCCGTATTAAATAATTCCTGTGTATAATCAATCGTATCATCTTTGCTATTAATGTTTTTATCCCCATAGTCGTTTAATACCACATTCACACTTTTAGAAGATGAGCTGCTACTTCCGGCAGATGCAGTAACACTAGATGCTTGCATTTCAACCGCCGTGGTCATATTTTGTAGCTCTGAGGCGATCTTATTATACTCACTCACAAACCTTTGTAGTTTTGCTAATCCAGAGCTCATTTGCTTATCCATTTGCGATTCAAATATCTGCATAGATCTTAGCAATCCATTGCTGAAATTCTGATTTGCATTAGTAAAGATTGCTGTATTTTCTTTTGCAAATTGCGCGATACTAGAAAGCATTGCATCCTGTTCAGTGTCTAAATCATCACGTAATTTATCATATTTTTCTCTATTATCTTCAATTTCTTCTTCAATCGCATCTTTGCGGTCACGCTTTTCAATTTCCCGCTTATCCTGCTCTTGCTCCAGTATAATTTCATTAATCTGTGCTTGGATCTCTTTGAGCGTTTCATTTCCTTGCTCAGTAACAGCATTAAGATAAAGCTGTTCTTTTTTACGTAATTCTACTAACTTTTCAGCACGTTGTTCTTCTTTTTGTTCATATTCTAAGTCTTCATATTCTCTATCTACTGCTTTAAGCTTATCATTTAACCGTTTTTCTTCCTCTGCTTCTTCTGCATCATATTGCTTACGCTTTGCCTCTATATATTCATTTACCTGTTTTTCAAGGAACTCTTTCCGGATATTATACTTTTTATATTCCAAATCCCTAATTGTATCCTGCTCTTCTTCGTTAATACGGTCCTTATCTTGCTGCGCAATTTTTTCATCCTGCATGATCTTATTCAGATACTCTTTATGGTATTGGATCATCCGGTTATATGCCGCAATCTCTTCTAATTCAGAAAGTTGCCCGTATAATTTTTGCTCTTCAATCCAATCGTTTGAGTCCTTTGCCCTTTTATCTAATGCGGTTTCTGCTTCCTCAAGCTCTTGCTGAATCAATTCTTTTCTTAACCGGTATAAATTTACCGCCGCTGTATTTATTGCCTCCAGGTTGTCTTTCTGATTCTCATACACCCGTGTCCATGCCTCTATCTCTTCTTCTATGGACATTTCATTTAAAGACTTTCGTTCGTTTATCCAGTCAACAGAATCCTGCAATCGCTTATCTTTAATCTCTTTTGATATAGCATACATTTCTTCATCCAGATTCATGATTTCATCAGAGGTTTTTGCATATGCTGCTTTAATTACAGCAAGCATATTAAGCTCATCCTCTAATGTTAACTGGTTCATTCTTTTTTTATGCTCTAAAATTCGAAGCGCAGAATCTAACGCCTCATTTTCATATGAACCGGATCCGGTACCTTTTCCATCTTTATCTTTTCCGTCTTTACCATTTTCGGAACTCTTATCTGAATATAGATCACTTCCATCAAGATTAAGGAAATGTTGCAACTCGGGTGGAAGGGAATTATTAGCCATATATTCTGATACAGTGACCTCAAGCATTGCGTTTTTATACTTTGACATTTCTGCTTCAATTCTAGCTTTCTCTGCTTTTAGCTCATTTACCTTCGCCATTGCATCGGTATATTCTTTAGCGCTCTTTTGTCTTTGATATTGAGAAAGACTTAATTGATTTTTTTCGTATTCACTTTTGCTGTTCTCCATCATAGTTTCAGCATTTTTCAGAGAAATATTAGTAGAATTTAACAATGCATTTAAATATGGCATTTGGGCGCTGCTCTCAACCTGCAACCGTCTTATGCTCTCCAAATGCTCTTTTTTCTTAATTTCATTCAAGTCATTGATGAGACCAATCTGCGTAGCATACTTCTGATTTTCCTGGTCAATTCCATCTGCCACATCAGGAAAAATCTCAGCTAACTTTTTTTCTATTTCATGTAATTTCTTCTTTGCGCTTTCCAGTTCTTCGCCTTTTACTTTATTCTGAGATACTTTAGTTTGCAGCTCATCATATTGGCTTAATAGCTTATCCGTTTCAGATATTTGTTTTCTTTCTGCAGCTATCTGAGCATAGGTAACCTTTTCTGATTCTTTGGCCATATAGTTATATGCCAAAATTCCACCAGTCACGGCAGCAATTCCAGCTGCAAGTGCGATATACGGATTAGCTGCAGCCGTTACATTGAATGCGGCCTGTACAGTAGCAGCAATCTTCAATGCCGTGGTTAAGCCTACAATAGCGCCTGTTAACACAACAATCTCTTTGCCATACTCAGCTATTAACCTTATAGCCTTTGATACATTCTCTACTACATTTACCAGGAATGTACCAAAATCCTCAGCTACTCTATCTATCGTGCCGTCACTACTCCACTGATCCCACGCAGCCATAAATTCTTCTAGTTTACCTTTTAATTTGTCAAATACATCATCGCCAACCTTACGGCCAAAAGCTTGTAAATTATCCGACAGCGTAGAAAATAACCCATTAAAGGTTTTACTCTGCTCATCCATCATCCCTTGATATTTTTTATCCATAATAGCAAGTACTGCATCCATAGTCTTTGATATGGAAGTTTTAAGCTGCCCGCCTTTATCAAATTCTATATCCATTTCTCCGAGTTGTTTTGCAGAAATACCCAACCGTCTTAACTGCTCCATTGCTTCCCCGGTTTGGCCTGCGGATAACCGCCCTATTGCATCAGCGACCTGGGTCATCGGAACATTAAAGGCACTGGCCGTATTACCTATTTGCGTTAGGTATTGCTGGGTTTCTAATCCGAACGTCTCTAATAGTTTTGATGCTTCTATTACCTGAGGTAGTTCAAAAGGGGTGTGTGCTGCATAATCAAAGAGATACTGCATATGTTCTCTTGCACGATCGACACTGCCTAATAATACTTCAAAGCTGGTAGTATACTGCTCAAAATCCGCGTTACTGCCTACAGTAAAATCGAATAGCTTTTTCCCGGCATATCCTGCAAAAGCCGCTCTAACGTAAGATGTAACACGGTTTATCTGACCTCCGAATGTATCGAGTTTTTTAACTGTACGGTCCATTTTATTATCTAAGTCTGTAGTATCTCCGCCTATCTTTACCAAGAACTCTCCTATCGTCAATTGCATCCACCCCCTTTAAATTTGATCTATAAACACTTCTTCATCTTCCGGATCCTTTACTGTATTAAACTGACGATGATGCTCTAAGAGATGATATATCTGTCTTAATGTTTTCTTCCAAAACTTTTCTTCAGGTTGATTTAATTCGACTGTCCATAGGTAAAACAACCTTCCAAAGTCTATTTCTCCGTCTTCATCTTCTATTTTTTTTTAACAGCTGCTATATTTTCATCATCAGTTTCAGGCATAGATAAGAGCAATGCATCACCGATGTATTTTTCAAAGTTCATGATCATTTCTACATCTAAAAGTTTACCGATCTCTCTTAAAGTAGGTTCTTGCCCTTCTTCATATTCATGCAGCAGACCTGCACGCATAAGGATCTTTATGTTTTTCGGATTATCCAACTCAATACTATCCAAATTTTTGATAGAACCAAATTCTTCGTTCAAATACTCCAAGGAATTCATATCATACTTCAATTCATGGATTTTCCCATCGGCTAATTTAATTTTTACTCCGGATTTTTTTATATAAGAAAGTGATTTGTTCACTTCTATTCCTCCCTATAAAATAGTCAAACGGGGAGATCTTCCCCGTTTATTATGGTGTTACTGTAGGAATATCTCCTGATGTAAACCAATTAGTTGCCAATGAAGCATCCCAGGTTGATTCATCATCATCCGCATCCACTATATCATTACCATCGTAGATTCGTGGAATGGCCACTCCCTCAATGGTAGGGTTCTGAAATGCCGGGGTCTGTCTTTTGGTTTCATAAGTTTCATTGTTCTCCTGGAATTGAACTTTCAGGAGTTTTACGTATCTATATCCACCACTGGATTTCTTTGATTTGAACATTACACAGAAATACGGTGCCTGATCATCCTTATTGGAGATACGCATACCATTTTGTACTGTTCCACTCCCTAACAATAGCGCTTTTTCTGTAGGGGTTAAATCAGTCACATCGATAGTAACCCTTGTTTCCCCCTTGCCGGTTACTGTTTCAACGATTTGATCGTCAGCCTCTAAATTAACCCGGTTTACCGTTGGCTGGTATCCAATCCGGATAAGCTTTTTTGTGAATTTCACCGGCGTATCATAGGTTACACCATCTACAGTATCTTGAGTTACTTTTGCTACTACTAAACTAGCTACTCCTATTCTAGGCATTATTCTTCAACCTCCTTTATAATCTTGTATCTTACTGCTTTATGGTTAACATTCGGATCCGGTACGTCCGGAGCAGCTTCCCGGACAAATCCCATTTGTTTCATAAGGTAATCCACTCTTCTAAATATTGCTGTTGTGCTCCCTTCACTCCAAATGTCTATCATAACAACTATTTCTTCACCAATGCACTCATCATCCGCAAACTCACTATCAGCGTTATCTAACTCATAGTAAGATATTGCCGGAAGTCCATCCCATGCTTTTGGGTAGCTGGTAAAAATGCTCGGTAAAGGGATATCTTGCTTTCTTGCAGTTTTAATCTTACCCAGCATGGCCACAAGCGTTGCATCATTAGTAAAAGCACTTTTTATGGCTTCTTTAGCATTAAACATTAATCAGCCACCTTCTTTATTGCGTCTGCAATAGTTTTCCTGATGTATTCTTTATTTTCATTGAGTGCGGGGTACAAATAAGGCTTTGGTTTTGTTCCCGGATGATGTACTACCTGCGCAAACTGTCGAGTATCTTCTTTGTTAAATGTCGCAGTACCATCCGATTTGACATAATAGCGCCTGTGTGTAGTTCCTCCGCCGCCGTTTTTATTAAACTGGCCGACTTGTCCCTTTGCAGTCCATGCCAACGCTTTCGCATTCACTGGCCGGATCTCATGGGGAGAAGTCCCAAATTCAACATGAGGTGCATATTCTACATTGGTGCCTACTTCCCCTACCGGTTTCGTGGCATCTTCATGCTTTAGCCTATGCGTGATGCTGCTTCGAAGCCTGCCAGTATCCACGGTACACTTTTTTTTAGCGTCCCGTTCAACCTTCTGCGCACACTTTACAATGGCGCGGTCCATTTCTGTTTTCACCTTTTTACTAGTTTCCCGGAATTTCTTTTTAAGGGCTTCTGTCTGCTTTTTTATATCTGGATTCATAATTAACCGCCTCTTATCTGCATTTTCCCGATAAACGTATCTAACAGCAGCACTTTCATTTTCTTGTAGTCCGCAATATGAACAATATAAAACCGAACAATATCTGTATCTCCGCCAAACTGGAGATCTTCTTCAAAGGTATATCCTTCTCCGAATTTAAGATATTCAGAAAATGATATAAGCACCCGATTTCCTGTTCTCACTTTAATATTGGTGCCTTTATAAAAAAACTGATAGGATACGTTCTCAGAATACCCATATTGGCGCGCAGCCATCTCAGAACCTATCGGCAGAAGTGTCCCTGCCAAAGCAACCACGTCTACCCACTCATTAGAGATATTCCCTTCGCTGTCTTGAACAGGAACGTATTCCTGCAACATTATAGTGTCTTTTTTCATCAAATCACCTGCACCCTGATACTGCTGCTTGTATTGATTACTTCTTTCGAAATGTACCCACTAAGCTTATTTAAGATATTCTCATAAGCTTTAATATCGTTCTTTACGCTTAATGGCCCGGTGGTATCCGTTTCTTTTGTATTATCCTTTAACAGGTATCCAACCAATTCGGCATTTACTACTTTTACGATACTGGGCGCAGGATCTTCAAACTGTGTTGAACAGTACTTATCTATCATTTCCTGTCCTGCATCTATAAAAATTTGGAGGGTGTCCGAAGACTTCCCCTCCAATTCTTCACTATTAACCAAATTCGCAAGCTCTGTAGGTGTAATATATCCCACGATTATTCACCTTCTTTGAAAAACCCTGTTTTCCTTAGCCTGCTGGCCAGTTTCTTATTGTCTACGGGTACAGCCTTTCCTTTTTCAAATTTAACCCCCATAGATACAAAGGAAGCAGCTCCTGTTAATGTGAACACAGGGGCCTCGCTTTTTTTGGTTTCTTTTTTCTCAGTTTCTGTAGTGGCTTCATCTGCTTCTGTCGCTTTAGTTTCCTGAGTATCTTCCGCTTTAACTGTATTTGTATCCGGAGCAGTGGTTTCTTTTTTTACTTCTTCATTTTCCGTTGTAACCTTATGCCCCGGTTCTACTGTTTTATCCTTCATTATCCATTATCCCTCCTTAAGCAAAATCTTTACCGATTACTAATGCATTAGGGTTTACAATTTCAACATCAAAATCAGCAAGAAGCGTATATTCATGACGGGTATATCTTGGCACTACTTGATGATAACTTTCAAAGTCTGTTAATACACCATAAGCCAGATTTTCAAGAGCAGTTGCCATCTGCACCCCATCAGGGATAAATCCTACCGGGATAATTTCAAATCCATCATAGGTTACGTTCTTTCCGGAAAGAATCATTGCATCCCCGAGAGCCGTGTTCCTTTCCTGCAGCTGATGCTTATATACTCTATTATCATTTTGGGATACTAAGATCTTAATCTTAGATTTATCCTCTTCCTGATATAACTGATAGTATTTACCCGGCATCATCGCCAACAACCCCGGGAAAACAGTGCCTAAGAAATCTTGGCTACTAGCATTATCAAATTTATGTGTACCTGCATCACTAGTTGCAATCTTGATCCATCCATTATTGATGCTTAAGAATGGATCTGGAGTAACGGCATCTTCTAATTTGGCTTCTTCATCTCCGTTAAAGGCAAGGTCCACAGTATCATTTGTAAACTGCTGCGCAAATAACTTCGCTAGGGTGTCATTAATATTACCTCTTTCAATATTTTCTTTCATGTACTGGAAAGTGATATCATAAGGTCTAATAACGCCTACTGCCTGCAGCTCTCTTTTAGATGGAGTCGCCGTACCGGTCGGTGCGTTTTCCTGGTTTTCCAGCTGCTTTCTCATCCCTCTTTTATTGACTTCCAAGCTATCTAATACTCTTCTTGTAGTCATCATTGGATAGAACGCGACTTCCCTTAGAATTCTGGAGTAATCTTTCATAAACGTGATAAATTTCTGTGCCTGTTCCGGATTCATCTTGCCTCCGGTGCCAAGCGTTGCAGTATCTATTGCTGCTTTTGCAAGTAAAGTTCTGTTTGCTATACTCATTCTCTAGTTCCCCCTTTTCTTATGCAAAGAACCCGTCAAAAGATCCTTCTGATTTTTTTACTTCTTCACCTTTTCCGGCGTCACTATCGTCATCAGCTTTACTGATCCCTCTAGATTTTTCCACCACCGTCAAACGTTCTTGAATAGGCTTTAAACTTTCCGATACAGCAGATTTAACAATCTCTGCGATATCTTCTTTCTTCACTTCTGCCGCCGGCTGTTCGTCCGCCGGATCTCCCTTTTCAATCTTATCCAATCTCTCATTGATTGGCTTTACGCTCTCGGTCACTGCCGATTTTACAATTTCTACGATTTCTTCCTTTTTCACTTCGCCATCTCCTTCCTCAGTTTCCACTTCACTCACTATTGACTGAAGCGACTGAATCGCGTTTTTTATTGATGTTAACCTTGCTGTTGATACTTTCTTTCCTGCCTTTGCTACCGGTTCTGCCATGAAGAAATCTTCATCCGCTTTCGCGACTTTTTTCCCAACATTCTTGATTTTATTCTTCATGTATGCGGCATACTCATCAATCGCCGTATTCATTGCGGCCTGTTTATCCGGGACAGTATCATCCCTTAAAATATCTCTTAATGTAGAGGACAGGGTGTCATTTACACGCCAAAGACCGTCGGTTATCTCGGATACAGCCATTCTGTCAGCAAAAGATATTGATTTTGCAGCTTCTGCTTTTGCTATTTCCTTCTTGCCGGTAAAGAATGATTTCATGACATTAAAAAAGCCCTTCAACTCATCCTCTTCTTTTTGAACAGGTTCCGTTTCAGGCTCTTCATAATCGTCGCTTTTATAAATCTGTATCTTTTGCTTATTTGCTCCCTTTTTCACCAGGGATATAAAATTAATATCTACATCAGTCATTTGTGGCATCTTCTTCACCTCCCTCCACCGGAATATATACTGCATTACCACCCATGCTAAAACCGGTAATTTCACGTTTTTGCACCTGCTTCCAGGTTGCCTCGTCCGTTACTTCTACAGCTGCACACCAGTCCCCGGCTTTCGCATCGATATCCGGAATATCCGCCTTGGCAATGTAGTTTTCTACGACTACACCATAGCCGGCTTTTTCATTATGGTGCTTGTCCACTCCGGTCTTGCCTGACTTTGATATGGTCAGCTTTTTAGCAAACTTGTGACAGGCTTTTTTAACATCATCCTCTGTCATCCAATCTCCTTGACTATCAATATAATCCGTCGGGGTACCGTCTGCTTTAAATACCTTTGACGGCCTATAGACAACACCTTCAACAATTCGGTTTACCTCATCCACTTTCGCAATGCTTACCTCAAATGATTTTGCGATCTTTGACACCTTTTCCACCTCCTAAATTTTCTCTCCTTCTAAAATTGGGACCACTGTACACCGGCATAAAACAATTTCTTTTGCCGGCGCTCCCAGCGATCCGTCTCCAGGCTGCATGAGTTTATATCCTCCAACTATAAAAGGAGAATCTAGTTTCTTTCTCTGCCCATTTGCAGCAGCATGTGTCCGCCTTGTCTTTCCGTCCGCAGTAGCAAGCCATTCTTTACCGATAACTACGCCGCTTTGCCTATATCCTTCTATGGATCCAGCATTACTTGCGGAAATTATTTCTGTCCTAGCAATGGTGATTGCCCTGCTGATGCCGAATTCCGGAAAGCCCTTAATCCTGGCCGCAAGCTTTGATATTCCCTCTCCTGCCTCAAACCCTTCTGTGAGCGCTTCAATTACAGCTTTATGAGTAGTCTCACTTACCTCTTTAGCAAAGTTGATTCTCTTTCCTTCCAGCCAATCCCTTGCTATTTCATTAAGCAGGTCAAAAGTGATGTTTATATTTTTAGCTTTATTTGCCTGAGCTAAAAGCTCATTTGCTACTATTTCAGCGATATTTATATAGTGCGGAGTTACCTGTTGCTCATAGAGCGTTTCGTATTCTTCAATAATTGCAGCCAGTTCAGCGCTTAACTCTTCATCAAAATCCGCTTTCTTCACTTTCAGCTTAATCTTGCCTAACGCTTTTATATATCTGTCACGCTGTTTTTTGAGCAGTTTAAAAGCTTGCTTTTCCATGCTATTGATTGCTTTTATGCTTTGCTCAGTCCAGGCTTTTGATTGAGGTATCTTTCCTACCCATTCCTTTGTATCGTCTGCCTTTTCTATAGCCGTGTCTAAAGCTTTTTGTATCGCAGTTAATATCTTTTTATTGATCACTGCCTAAAGCCTCCTCTACGGTCTCTCTGAGCTCTTTTAATACCTCAATAATTAACTGCCTATCCTCAGCAGATTTCTGTACCGGTACCGCCTGCTCTACCTTCTGAAGCTCCATTTCCTTTAACACCATCTGTAATGGTTTATTGGCCCAATCTTCAGTAATCTGTTCAAAGTCTTTCCCCAGCAGCTCACCTAAAGCATCTATCAGATTATTGGCCGTTGCGGTTCCTGCTTGTATAAACGGAGTCAATGCTCTTGATAACTCGGCCCTATCTGTAATCTTCGGCGCTTTAAAGAACATAGACACCGCATTAACCTCCAGTGGGTCTTTTAGAAGATTATTGAACATGAATGCTAGAGATTCACGTTCCGGCTGGAATACCTGCTCCTCTGTAATCTGCCTTGCGGTGTCAGCTGTCGCCCTGGTGTAGTCCTGGCTTTCTCCGGTATAAATAGGGTGGAGCCTAAATGCTGACCGGATTTTATCACGGTTATTTTTGCAGTAGTTCTGAAAAAGCGCATCGTCGTTCATGATCTCCGCAAGCTTTTCAAACTTGATAGCAACCTTTTGCTTTTTATCATCATCGAGCCCTGTAATGGAAGATTCATCATTAAACCCTTCTGCTTCAAGAACCAGGTATTTATACTGGGCGCTCTCCCCTTTGCTGTCTTTTAGCTGTGCAATGGATCCTTCGGTAAGCTGTCCATTTTCCACTACTATAGCAAGAGGAATGTGCCGGCCTTCTTCAAAATACCGGTAGTTTAACTCTTCTGCTTTCCGGTTCCCTTGGATATTTAGCAGCTGGCCGATATATCGGGGAAGTCCGTAATCACTGTATGCACAATAAACATTGAAAAACATAATAGAAGTTGCTTGCTTATCTTCCGGAACATTCTCGCCGTATTCTCCGGTTTCACAATTCAATTGCCGTGGATCTCCGAACTCCTTAAAGTATACTTTCTTAGTACCCTGCAACTGTACGAACTTTTTGAACCGGCGCTTCCGGGTAATCTCAACTTCTTTCCCGTACTCATCCGTGATAGTCGTTTTTATATCTACCAGCTTGGTATCTTTTTTGCACAACCTAAAGGTATGCCCCGGAATATGCTCAAATCCTGCCGGTTTTCCGACTCCATCGGGGATGACTTCGATTCCTCCCCAGCCTATTTTCTCCCGGTCTTCTATTGCTTTTTGCAGAACTTCTATAAATGCCTCATCAAAGTTACAGTATTTAAAAAAGTTTTCGTACCGGGACCATTGCACCTCATATTCCTTTTTCTTGCCTGCATCCTTTTCCTTGTCGTAATCCACATCGTACTTAAAGCTGATACCAAAACCGGCAATATTCGTTTTATATGCATCAATACATTGCTGCAAGATATCGCTGGTTTCAGGAAGCCGAATAAGAAGCTCCGGATCATAAGGAGGTTCTATAATACCATTGCCATACATGTCTTTAAATGGATCGTCTTGAATCTGTCTGCTCTCTCTTACGATATTGCTTTCGCTGGTTATCTTTTTTACAATCACTCTATTTGTCATATCTTTTGAGCTCTACCTCCCTTCGGTCTTCCTGGTTTTTCATATTTAATATCTGCGACCTCATAACCGTCTAACGCATACCATATAGCGCTCATTGTATGAGGGTCAATATTGAAATCGTCCTCAATGACGTTTCCAAGCTTATCCTTCTTATATGTCAAATCTTTCAATTCCGAAATTACATTCACGCAGTTTTCAGAACAAATGATTTTCTTGAATCTCTTTACCTTTTTCGTATACTGCAACCGGCTTCCCTGAAACTTTTTAGCCCCTTTTATATTAAATCCCTGTTGCCTATAATAAGCTATTGTTTTAGGTTCTGCCGAATCTGCCCGGATAAGCTCTCTAGTTTCTTTAAACTCTGCTATTTCTGTTTCGGTTCTATCGTCTGTCATTCGGTTTTTATAATACTCCCAATAGATATACAGATATTTGTTATCATGATCTATCGCAAGCCTTACCAGTGCGTTATATGATGTTTCAAAACCGAAGTCAAAACCTGCTCGCTTCATGTTGCCAGGAATTTTATTTACAGCCTCAAGCACCTCATAATGCGGTTTAACTACAAACTGTGGCAATACTCTTATACCATTTACTCCAAAGCGTCCTTTTCTTGCTATCCTGTATAAATCCGGGTCATATGTTTTTAGTTCCTCTAACTGCTCTATATAACTTTTAGGCAAAAATAAATTATCATCTGCTATAGAGTGATGATAATAGGTATTTTTAAGTATTACTATTCTGTTTTGGTATAAGGCTTCATCATCCAATACAAACACTTTTTTTCTATCGTCTTTAAAGAAGTGTTTATATGTCCAATTGTCCTCCCCTACCGGGTTAGTAGACAATATGAAATGCAGTGGTAATGTAGGATGCCTTAAACGTCCTAATAGTTCCTTGAACCCTTCATATTTAAGTTCTGAACATTCTTCTACCCACACAATAGTAACATTATTAATAGATTTTAACTTTGCCGGCTTATCCATCCCTTTGAATATGATCTTACTGCCATTAGGAAACCGAATCTGCATCGGAGAAGTAACTAATTTGATTCTATCGTCTAGCTCCATCCCTGTTATAATCTCATCGAACAGCGAAAAACAACTATCACGGATAGTGTCATAAACTTCCCTGACTACTAGCGCCGTCCTCTTTTCCTGTAACAGTTTGAGTATTATCTTTAAGGCTACATGATAACTTTTACTGCTGCCGTATCCACCTACTAAAAAATAAAACTTATGGTTCCAATCAAACAGGAATTCTTCAAAGTGCGGATTGACTTCTTTTTCAATCATTCGCCCTCACCCTTCCGTTTGATTACTATTTCGATAGGTTTGTCGTTCTCGGCAGTATCTGCTTTAGCCTTGGCCAGCGCAAGTTTTTCTTCTTCTATGCGACGCTTGAACTTATCCGGGAACAGGTCGAAGTATTCTGACAGCTTATCAAGAGCTTTCATCTTATCCGCAAGCTTTATTTTTGCCCCGTCTTTGCCTTGGCTCACCTCTGATATTATGGTCCCATCTATCTCAGTGCTATCTTTAAACTTAACTGTATTTACCATCTTAGTAATAGTTGTCTTTTCTCCGGTATCTTCATCCGTAACTACAAGTGGACCATACATAGTCATAACAGGCACTTCTTCCTGTCCAAATGAAACATAGTCAGTTATATCTGCAAAGGCAATGTCTATGTACTTCTGGAATACTGCCATCGCTTCAAGTCCAACGCCCTCTACAATGTTTCTCTTAAGCCTATCTATCTCACTTTTTACTACCACATTTGACAACAGTTCATATCCGTGAGCATTTGCCACATCGTAACTAGATTGATATGCTTTTTTGTAGGCTTTAGTCGCATTCCAATACTTGACGTAATACAAACAAAAAAGGCGCTGCTTTTCAGTTAAGCCAGCTCCTTGTATATCATCCTCGGTTAATTCTTCTTTAACAGTTTTTTTGCGTTCCTTTTTATTGGTAACGTTACTTTTTGTTTTTGGTAACGTTACTATATTGTCACTATCCCATTTATCTTGATTCTTCCACTTTCTAACTAGCGTTTCAGATACGCCAAGTTCGGCAGCAATATCTTTTAATAATTTCTGTTTCCCTGACTGTAACCATAACTCTTTAGCCTTGTCCCTGTTCGGGCTCCTTGATCTTGGCATCACCTCACCACCGTTACTCGTTGAATATTATGCCATATACTTTATGCTTTTCAAAGAAAGCCTTATCACCTATATTATGAATTGATTCTCTATACATCAAATGATGATCTTCACACAAACAAATCTTTCTTTTCCGACTATCATCTACTCGCCTTCTGTCATTTCCCATTTGGATTTTGTCTACGTGATGCACATGCCCGGATCTTCCGCAAATGCAGCACTTCTTAAAATGCAGACACAGCCACAGATATCTACTAATATCTTTAATTGCAACCAACTCTTCCAGTATCGGATGCCCAGCATGTATGCCATGCTCTATCACAAACTCCAGGAGAAAGTCGATAAACCCATTCGCATCTTCCATGCTTAACTGAGTAGTGCTCACATAATCTTTTTCATTCAGGCCACACCACCAATAAAAGAAAAACCTTTTCTCGATCTCCGGATCTTCGCAATGCCATTCTGCTATATCCCTGATAAGCGCATGAATAAATTTATTCTGTAGCCCTGTTCTATGCCTGCCATCCTCTATCCGTATTTCCCCGGCGATCCCATTTCCCACACTGTATTGTAGGATTTTATTTTTAAGACCTGGTTCCATTTCAATTTGCAAATACGTAGCTTTATCCGTCTCTTTTACCGCCAACACCTTCACCGGATAATACATACTACCCCATCCCTACAATCCCGTATCTGCCGTTTAGCCTTGCAATCTCAACCTTTTTCATATGCCTATATTTGAATGTATTCGGTAGTTGCTTATACTTCCACCACAATTGAAACCGCTCTATCCAATATTTCACTTGAATACCCTCCTGTTACTCTGTTTATATGCTCCGCCGAAATGCGATACGTCAGTCGGCATATTAGTCCGCATTGCTTCCTTTATTTCTTTTTTTGACGTAGATTGCAAAGCAATATAGTTCACAAGGCTTTTCACCCTGCACCCTTCACAATCATTTTTACATCTAGAACAGAATTTCTCTTGTATGTACCTTACTTTTTCTATAAATGTCACTCTGATCACCTACGTCCCAAAAAGTTCTCTCACTTATAGTGTGCAAGCGCCTAAAAGTTGCATTATTTTGCAACTTCCGAATAAATTTTTCTAATTTTTTTTAAAAACTTTTTTGCAGCATTTAGCCTTCTACTTACTGTAGACTTATCAATATCCAGCTCTTCGGCAATCTGTTGAATATTCTTATTCTCAATATAATACATTTTGAGGACTTGTCTCTGTTTAAACGGCAGCAATTCTCTAATGGCCACATCTGCAAACTTCTTCATCTTCTGCCTCTGCCTATCATTGGTTCCATCCTTCGCATTCGCATTCGTATTCGATGAATCCATAGTATATGGTAGGTAATTTTGCATGTCTTGAGTTAAGCGTATACTTTTCACTTCTCCACCATCCCCTATCAAAATAGTGTTCTGATTCTCTTCCTATTTCCTGCAAATCCCTGTCCATAGCGTTCAGGAGTTTGAGTTGATCATCAATATCTATAATCTTGCTTTCTATAGCTTCTATTTCTGCCTTTTTTCTTCTATACTTCGATGTCTCTAGTCTTGCCTTTTCGTTTTTTAGTTCAATGATTTTATTTCTAATCGGTATACGAGACTCTTTGTATTCCTTCCCAAGCTGCTTCCAATCTTCGTACATTCTCAATCCCCCTCGCGCACCTAAAGCCCAGCGCAAAACGCTAGGCTCCAAGTCTAATGTATTTCTTCCCCGGCCACCGAGTATATGTATTGCCCCCAACAATTACTTCTAACCAGCCGCACTTGGTACATATAAACCCCTTCCTTTTAACATGCTTGTCCAAAAAGTATGCACACATTACCATCTTGCTCTTACAATTTTTGCACCCCATCCTTCCCCCTTCTTTCTATGCTTAATATTTTAGTTGCCGCGCATAGTGACATTGCCGCCACTCCAATAAAACACCCCACGAAACATCCAACCAGTAACATTAATCTCCCGTCCATATCCCCCAAACCTTTCTTTAGCGTAGATTTATCTGCTGAAAACTTGTAATTGCAACTAATTCAAGGCCCTCTCTCTCTAACAATTGTTGTTCTGCTTTATCAAGCTGTTTAATAGTCCTTAATGGCTTCTTAGTAGTTACTACTGCTTTCCCAATCCCTGCCATGCCTTTTGAATCTTTACATGTATAAGATATTAAATATTTAAATCTTCTTACCATCTTTACCCCTCCATCCTTATCTGTTCGGCTTTACTAGCCAACCTTTCAAGCATTTTTACATACAGTTCTAAATCTTCATTGCTCATATTTTCAATATCCGGCCCATGACCAGGAACCATAACAAAATTATTAAGTCTCTCTAAAAGTAAATATCTTTTTGCATACTCACAATCCGGATCCCCAGTAAAACTTTCATCTTCCAATGCAGTACACCCTGGGCACGTCCGGCAGCACTCTTTTAACTCTCGCATGACAACCATTTCCCAAGTATGTGCATTTCTCTAATTTGATTAAATCTATCGTCCAATCCTGGTATTGTTGTTTCTCCAATGCATTCTATATGATCAATTAAATCGCCTAATGATTCTAATAATTTCACCTTGTCCTGCTTTAACAGCTCAATCTCTTTATTTTGCTTCACAATAGATTGCCCTAGATGAGTGCATAGTGCTTTCTTCTGTTCGATTTCTTTCTTAAGTTGTTTATTTTCTTGAATAAGAGTTGTAATCTTATCCTTTACTTCTTTAAGTCTATCAACTTCACATTTTATTTGCATGATCGGACATTCATCCATCATTATCCCCCTTTTCTTTCTCTCTTCTCTTTATTTCAAGTTGTCTATTGGTCCAACTCCTTAATTCTTCAAAGAAAAACCCTCTTCCGCAATGAGGACAAGCCGGAAGCATCATCTTGCTTCTATACTGACTTTCTAAATCTCTAAAAACTAATAACCAAGGCTTATAATCAATAATCTGCTTTCTTTGCTCATATAGGCGTTTATTTTCTTCTACTATTCTTTCACGGTTTCTAGCCAAATCTTCTAGTGCTTCGTAAGGATCTACCTCCGCACCGCAGTTGCAATATACTTTTTTATTTGTAGTATCTACCGTGAACTTTCTTTCCCACCGGTTGCACTTACATTTTTTATCTATATTTCGGTTAATTCTTAAGATATCAAGTTCTATAATTTTATCCGGTAATTGATCAGTACCCATATATCCCCCTTCCGGACGGCTATTCACCGCCCTATCAATCATCATATGCTATTTCAATATTCCCGCACATTCCATTTACATCAATTTCAACGATGCCCATATCAACATCTTCACATTCACCATTGACATTATGGATGCAATTCTTTATTGCACATTGTACAACCATATACAAACCTCCCCAAAATCTAGCTCTAACATCACTTCTCTTCTAATGTCATATTCTCAACTTTTTCTTTATCTCTCTTTTGTTTATATAACCTATTAGATTTGCAATGAGGGCATGTTCCATGATTTCTACATGTATGGTCTACTGCCTTTGCTCCACGATATTGCTTTCTCTTTTCTTTACCATGCTCTATCGCTTTATCTAAACTCACTGTTATCCACCTACCTTAATCTGTCCTTTAGTGAAATTCATAAAAATAAAATTCTGATTTCTTTAACTTTGTGTATATGAACCCTGTATTTGAATTTTCTGCTGAAAATGTTCCATCTCCATTATCTCCTGTGATGCGAAGCTCTCCATATACGCTGTTTCTAGCATAGTTACATCCTCTATACCAGTTTGATTCATTATTTTTATTCATGGATTTACATCCTCCTTAAAACTATTCTTTAATATAACAGTTTTAAATATAATCTTTAACAAATGGAATCTTTTGAAAAAATAAAATAACAACATCTCTTTTATCACCGTAGCACGTTTCAGCGATTTCAGATTGTGCTTTCTTGATATTTTCGTCTGAATCAATATTGTATCTAAACTCAAAGATACCATTGTCTGGCTTACTATTATTATTGAAATCCGTTTCACACTCAGTATAAAACGATATGAAATATTTATTAATCATTAAAACATTCTCCCTTCGCTAAGTTGTATTTTAATCACTTATTTTTATATATGCTGAACATTTAATTACATTGTCGTTGCCAATATCATTACCAAACTCCATCTCTTCATATTTTGCATTACACTCTGGTATATTAAATTGGCATGTATCACATAAATTAGTTTCCACACTATACCTAACTCCAACAGTTTCTAATGAGTTCATAAACATATCCATCCTTTCACTAAAACCTTATTTTGCGTGAATTTCTTTCAGCATTTCATTTATTTTTTTCTTTTGTTCCTCGACAATTTCATTAAAGTTTAATCCCAATAAGTGTTCATATTTCCATTCAAGATTCATACTTACTCCATCTATTTGAAAATCTGTACTACCTAACACACTTTCATCATATTCTGTACGCCATTCTATATACTGCTGTTTTGCTTCCTCAAAATGATCTGTTTCAAATTCCTCTTGCTTTACCATTTCCTTCCATAATTCAATTTTATATTTCATAGATTCCTCCAAAATATTTTTGTTTCGTGAGACATTCATACCTGACACTAAACTACTATTTAAAACTGCATTTAATCCTGCCTCTTTTGGTTTGGTAACTCGCCTTTTAAAGCCTTATCAACAAGTTTACTACCTATAGCGTGGAATCTTTGATACTCTGGATTCTCAGGGTCATTATTCCATCCGAGATAATCCTTCGGTGACTTATTTAGAGCTGTTTTGTACATATTGAAAGAATTTTCTGCTTCCAGTTTCCTTATGAATTCCTGCCTTGGTTTTTCGGCAAGAAGTGTTTCTCTAAGTTTTCTATGGTCCATATTCAGCAATGCGGTTAATACCAGTACTGAATATCTTAATTCTTCATAATCCGGCTTTCCATTTGTCTTTGTGATCTCAATTATTTCTGATAATGTCCTCATGTTTTAACCTCCCTGGAGGGTGCTACCCCTCCATTAATCTTATTATGCGAAGTACCCTATACAAATCATTACCGGTCCAAGATATACAGCCAAATATGCTTCTGCGGTACCTCCGATTCTGTTACAGTTAATATTTGCCCCTAATAAAAAACCGCCTGTTATATCTATCATCACTCTTAATCTGCTTTTGCTATTCATCTTAACCCCTCCAATCTTTAATTTAGCGCTTTCTTTTTGGCTTAATATTTACAATGCCGTTGTTTCCTTCTGCTTCTCTCGCATATTTCATGCAGCGCTTACAAGTTACCTCTGATGTTTCCCCTGCATAGCTTTTGTCATCACAGTTCCATACTCCATTACAGATACTAACCATATATCTATCACCGCCTGACCTGATCCAAGCCCCTAGATGAATAACCTTTTTTCTTTTAACCAAATTTACTTCCATTAAGTCACCCCTCTCCGTTCAACGTACATTTAGTGGTTATACTGCCGCCCAAATTTCTCTACGCTCAATTTTGACTTTCTTAACAATTGTCCTGTGCTGCCATTCTCCGCACCAGTTGCACCGTCTACTATTTTTATTGATATATGTCCATCTTGTGTTGTTGTCATCTTGAATGAATGTCCTGTCATGGTCTAAAAATAGACACCGTCCAATTTTAAAATATCTATCCCAAAACCAATCTGTGATATCAACGAAGTTCCTTGGATCCCAACCACCTATAGGATGATAACAATGCGCATCCTTATAACCTTTTACTCCCATTAGAATTGATGATAACTTTCTTCCGGATACTACTCCATCACTATCTCTCGCCATCCCGATTATAATGTTACTTATATCGAATCTACATTCTTCCGAAAATTGAATTCTTGTGCCATCTATTGGGTCGATCTCGTACCAATAAACTCTATCGTAATACGGCTTTGCTTTTAAGAATTCGTATAAATTTGAACTGAATTTATCAGATATGTTCTTTTTCTTAGGCTTAATAAATTTTATATCCAACCCCAATACACCCCTCCGTCAAAGTCTCAATTAACATTCTGTTGATGCTATTTCAAAAGGTTCTTCAGCTACTTTCACATACCCTTGTGTTTGTATCATGCTTTCTATAACTTCCTTGAATGTCCGCTGAATCCAGTAACCACTTAACCTTTTATGTACTACGGTGCATTTATTAGTGACAGCAAATTCAAGTTCATTTACAATGTCACCAAGCGATACTTCAAATTCCATCGTATCTTTTTCAATATCCAACTCAACTACTCCATCAACATCAACATCTGCCGGATCATCAAACCCTTTTACATACCACTCAATTGCTTCCTCCTTGCTCTTTGCACATACACAAGAACATTCATCCATTCTAAATACTTTTAAGTTCATGCTATCTATCTCCTCTCTCAACTCGCATTTAACGCTGAATTTCTTCTCTCAATATCTCTGCAAACATCGGCATAACTTCTTTTGCAAAACGTATTGCAATTGGCGAATACCCTGTTTCTGCATTAAATATGTACCAAGGTTCAGGATATATATCCCATACTTCTTTATGATCATACAAGTCTCTTACACAACTTTCAGCCGTAGAGAAATCAACGTCTTTTGTGATATCAAATAAAACTCTTGCTTTTTCTTTAGTCAATTCCCCTTCTTTTCGGTCCTCAATGATTCGCTTTTTCCAGTTAGTTTCCGTTTCATACTGATAATAAAAATTATCGTCTGCCACTTTATTAAGAAAATAACTGCTATCCTTTGCAAGTTCTAATATAAAATGCTTAAATGATTTTCTGCCATGTCCAGGCCATGAGTATGAATAATTTCCGTAATCAGATTGAGCATTAAACAATCCACCATTTTCATCAATGGTTATAATAGCCCATCCCCATTGACCAAATCTTATATCATATCTTTCGCAAGTTGACTTTTTGAAAGTAAACTTTTTATCGCCATCCATATACGCCCCTCACTTCCATATCTGCTCATACGATCAACTTCTATATGCTAGTAATATACTTTTATACCTCAAATATAAAAATCGTTCATACGGCTTTTAAAACGCTCTCAATTACATTTCGATCATGCTATTTTTTCTATGTCCTCAACATCTTCAAAATCAATCTCTACGTCCAAATAATCATTTCTTTCAATAGTCAAACTAGAATGATCCGAACACTGATAACTGCCAATTAAAACTTCGCCGTTCTTCAAGGATACTTTGATTGATTCACCAACTTCCACAGTGGCGCCCTCATCGCCAATGTTCAAATACCATATTGTCTCTAAATTCATGACCTCTCTCCTTCCTGTTAAATCCATGTTTAGTGCTTGTTACTGATTAGCCTGGAAGAATGCCTTTGCAAATCTAGGCGGTGTTATTGCTCTTCGTTCTTGCCTTGTGTATATTCCGTAATACTCAGGGTATATTTCTTTACTTAAAAGCATTGAAAACTTCTTCATACCTTCCGGCTTTTCAGTTACTATTGGCTTTGGTATATTAAATTCGCCCCATAAAGCTGTATTTTTCTGATAATTGTCACCGTACTGCCACGGATTAAATATAAACTTTGGTTCTTTAAGCCAGTTTTTTAGTAATCCGTTAGCAGGATTCTCTATTGCCCAAAACTTAGGCTTACAAGTTAATATTATCCTGCAACAAGCAGATGCAACTTCTAATCCTGCTTTAAAATCATGTTTGTAATTGCCTTTACCATGAAAGTGTTTTGCTATACTGAATTGGTCACATGGTGTTGCTGCTAATATGCCATATACGTTATCAGGAGGACTATATAAGCAAACATCATTATCGGGTAATGTTATAACCCTGACATCATATCCAGCTTCCTTATATGGTTTGCTCCAGCTCCCTGTACCACCGCATAAATCAAGTATTATTTTATTGCTGTTATCCATAGTACCCCCTCACTTACGCTAAACCATACTTTAAAACGGTAAATCATCATCCGAATCAATTGGCGTAAATCCTTCCATTGGATCTACATTTTCATTTGGTTGGCTTTGACTGTTCCCGTCCTTCTTACTATCTGCAAAATACTGTTCATCCACAACAACCTCGGTAATAAAATGTCTTTTACCCTCCTGATCATCCGATGACCGAGTTTGTAGGCTCCCTGAAACAGCAATCATTCTGCCTTTCGCAAAATATTTACAGATGAACTCTGCATTATTTCTCCACGCAACAATCTGAATGAAATCTGCCTGCCTCTGTTCACCTTGCTTTGCATAATTCCGATCTACTGCAATGGTAACCGTGCATACCGGGACATTGCTTGGCGTATAACGCAACTCAGGATCCTTCGTCAATCTACCCATCAAAATTACTTTATTAAGCACTTTAAGCACTCTCCCTATTCTTCATATCAATCTTGTACTCACACTTACCATTTTCATTCCACACCGGTATCTTTTTGAGCTTTAACAGCTTCCTTAACTCGCATTTCTCAGGTTTCTTATTGCAACTTTTATTGCAGTTCACAGCAATCAGGCACTCTGCCAAATCATATAACTGATCTTTATTTATCCTTTTGCTTCTTTCGAGCCATCTATCCCTTTCCAAGCTTTGCTCAAGCTTATATTGGATGTGCTGAGGAAGTCTGCTATTTAGTTCATCAAAGAATCTATTTGCTCTGACTTGACCAAATTGCAAGTGCCCTCTAACAGTCGCAAGTAGTGTTGTCCCAATACTGTTTATTTCCACTTTTAATGCGTCAATAAATTCCCTCTCTGTGAATGTTTTTTTCAATACCATTACCTCCAATCTCTGGGATATCTTGCTCTATGAATCTGATTTTTTATTATTTTTCTTCTTGTGTTCGCGTTTCTTCGCTTTCCGCTTTGATTTACCCCTATCCTTCGGCTTGCTAGAAGAGTAATTTTGCGCCCAATTCTTTAAGTGCATTATCTTCACCTCACATCTGTACTTTTAGCTCTAGCCCCGGATATTTCAGCCTGAATTGTTTAAAAGTTCGTTTCCACTGTTCGCTTTCAAAGCCTTTGGTATCAACTATTTCTGCCGTGCTATCATTGTGAAACACTATAAAATCAGCACTATAAGTAATTGCTTGATCCTGCTCATCCCCTTCGACCAATACAAATTTTGGCTGAAGGCAGAAACCTTTGATCTCCCCAACTTTTAGCAGTAACTTCAATCCAGCATAGTAGGCAGCTTCTTTTTGGCTATGGAATAATATCCCGTCCACCCTGACACGTTTTGCATTATACTTGCTTTTATTTTTCGGCTTTTGATCCTGCTGTTTTCCTGTTCGTTTTAGATAATCTTTAAAATCATCCTCTGACCATCTAAGGCTCATTGCTTACCACCTACTTACTCAGCAATGCTTTTAACAAGCTTTAGATTGCCTTTACTCGCAATTAATTGGATTTGAGACTTTAAATTCTCTGGCAATAAATTTTCACGTCTCTCTCTATTTGCTACCTGCTCAAACATTTTCAGGAACTGCCCTCTTATAACGCCTGGCTCTTCACACAAACATATCTCTCTAAAACCAATATAGTTTACAACTTTTGCAGTCAACGGCGATAAACTTTGTATAGCTTCCGTTTCTCTGTAGTACCCATATCTTCGCATTGCATCCACTACTTCGCCCCATGCATCAGCGGCATTTATTTGATTCTCAGACGGTGTTATAATTTCTGCAACCTGCTTTCTAATATCTGAGATAGCTGGTGGGAATGGGCTTTCCATTAGGAGCTTCTTAACTGCTAACTGTGCAATTTTATAATCAATATCTCCCAGCATTTCGTGCCATACATTTTGTTTGATCTCATCGATTTCGAACTTTGGATATGCTGCTGCAATAACAGCTAATATCTTTGCTATCTCGCTTTTTACCATATATCGCTATCCCCCTGTTCATTTTTCTGCAATTCTTCTTGTTCTGATTTTTTAACCAAATCGAGTGCCTTTTGAACATTACTGCGGATTTTAGGTTTCTCGATATCCGGGTACTCAGCTATGCCATTAATATAATCTTCAAACGGTTTACTTGGCCCTAAAAATGTTTTCGCATGCTTCACATATTGCACTGCCGTATTTTTAAGTTTGCATTCTTCAGCATAGTAATAGCTTGCTTTTATCAGATCGTGCGGAGAGATTTTACTTGATTTATTATTAACGAGTGTGTTCCAATTTTTAAATGCTGCCTTTTTTTCAACTCTCCTAGGGTAGTAACTCCAAAACTCTTCGAATTCTGTAGGGTATTCACCTTTGCCAGGACCGTTGTCCTGCGCTCCATTATCTTCTTCAGATAAATTCTCAGCCGGGGTGTCAACACACACATTATCTTCTGTTCCTGATACTGATACTGTTTCTGTTACTGTTTCTGTTACTGGTTGAATAAACCGTTTATTTAACTGTTCTTTTAACGGTTCCATAAATTCTTTTTCAAACTGTTCAATAACAACTTTGAAGTCTTGAATCAATGGAGTTTCAGGCAATTCATTTAATTTGTCTATTGCACTTTTAACCTGGTTTGGATTTTCTAGTGGATTATATTTTAGGTAATTACATACTAAAACTGTATGGTTTTTGTGATCGTATTTGATACGATTAATCCATTCTAGTTTTTCTAAGGCTTTAGTAAACCGTTTCTCATCCCACCCAAGATCAAAGCAAGCATATGGTATTGGTAAGAAGTAAAGCCCTAAAATATTCCGGTGTGGAGATGTGAGAAGATACAACATTAAGAATCTTTCATCACAATCAACAGACCGCATCTTATCATCCTGCCAAAATTGGCTCTCTACTCTTGTGTACATATATCATCTCTCCAGCTATACAGCTTCTTTATATAGTGCCTTGCTATTTGCTATCAACGTTGCATACTTTCTTTCTGCTGCTTTCCACTTATAAGTAGCAGCTTCTATAAATTCCTGATCTGCTTCTTCAAATTGCTTCTCTGCTATTTCCAATTCTAATTTTGCTTTTTGTATTTCACGTTTCAATATCTCCGCAAAATCGCTCTTTATTGGGTAATCCCTTTTAGCAGCTTCCTTGATCTGCGGCCATTCGATTGCCATCCAGATAAGTCCGCCACCGATAATCGTAATTAATATAATCACTTGGAGTAAATGTGCTGGTGAATAAATCATTGATGTGTCCTCCTTTACATTTTTGTTAAATTCGAGGAATAAAGTTCTATTTTAAAGGATATAATAATGGTGTGGAGGTATATGCCCCTGCCCCTATCAAAGAGACAGGATGCATACTCTCAGAACCCCTTTATAATTTAATATAGAACTTGTTAAATGCCTGCTGGACTGCGAATCTAGGCAGGTATTTTTATTTATTCCACGGAAGCCCTTCATCGTTAGGTTCTACTTCAAGTTCCGGCTCTTTTGCATCATTGACACTATTTGCGTCTTTCTGCTCTTTATGATCTTTGCTGCTTTTGTGCTCTTTTACTGCTTTTTTAATGAACGCACAAGCTTTCTTCAGTACTGCGTCACGTGCATTCTCTCCAAGCCAGTCAATATAATCCGGTTTTTCTTTATATATCTCACCAAGCGTTTTCCCTTTGTGCATTCCAAACGTTACTTTTATTTTAGAAGCACTTTCGGCAGTCATATTAGATGTTTGCTCATTTTGCATGAACTGCGCCATATCCTCAACGTCCTGGGTAAATATTTCAGAAAGGCTCGCTACTTGCAAAGTAGCATCAACAAGTGCTCTTTTCTTTGCCATCTTTAAAATAGTATTTGCTAACGAGCACCCTTCGTCATTTTCAACCTTATATTGCATGTTTCCGTATCTTTCTTTAGACTCAAGGCCTTCAATGTCTATACCAGATGGTATTTTATCTTCATTAACCCAAATATATCTATACTTACTTTCCTTTGAGTTGCAGCTTCCTACGCCTTCGCTAACCACTGAGCCGTTCTTATAAATCCGGCACTTAAAAGTGTAATTAAAAAATCCTTTATCAAAGTCCTCTATGCTGCTTATGATCTCATACTCAGGCGTCAAGCCCATCATCATACAGATTTTTTCAGAGCCAGGTTTTAAAAGAGTTGGCTTTGAAGTGCCTGGGACCTCTCCATAGTCGTGATCTTTTTTTAATGTCTGTTGAACAATCGCTTGAAAAGCCTGGATTTTTTGCATTGTGTTTTTAACTGTGTTTATGTCCATAGATTCAATAATACTTAATGCTAGATTCCCGTTCTGTGGGTATTCAACTATATTACTCATGCTGCGTCCTCCTCATTTTTATTTATTGCTTGTACCATTAACTTTTGACCTTCTACTACACGAGATTCGATGATCTGTGTGTCCGGCTTACTGTAATGTGTTATGCTCTCTGCATTATCTATGAAAATAGGAAACTGTAACCCAAGTAGATTAATAATCAAATTGCTTATTTCAAGTCCGGCCTTAATTCTTTCTGCACCGGATAGTACTTGAAATTCTCTGCCTTCATACATCAATTTGAATGTACCTTTAAGCTCCCCGGTGCTCTTTACCAACTCATAGAGTTTTAATGACACCTTGTCCAAATATTTATCAATCATCTGCGTCTGTATGTCTAACTTCTTAGTATTAAAGTTGATAGCAGAATTAATCTCTGCAGTAATACCTTCTTTGTCTTTCTTTAGCTGCGCAATACGCTCTTTAGCTTCTTTTAACTTAGCTTCATTTTCCTTAATTTGAGCGATACGTGCATTTCTTAAAGCATTCGCTTGATTAACATTTGTCTTTTTCAGTTCAAGTTCTGAGATTTTCACACGTATATTGCCTTTTTCAATATTGATCTTCTCAGCAACATTCTCATTTTCAATTATTCTTTCTTCAATCATTAAGTTATCTATCTCTACTTTAATCTCCGTAATTTGATCTTCACTAGAAGCCTCATGCTGAATTAAAAGCTGTTGATTATATGTCTCTGCCTCAATTATTTCAACTTTCAGTTGTTTTATTTTGGCTTCACAATCTTCAACATGCTGCTGGATCTTGAGGCTGTACTCGTTTTTAATTGCCTCGTTCTTCTTCTTGCCTTGATCTATCTGCCTTCGTAGTTCATTGCCGCAATCTACGATCTCCTGCATTTCATCTTTTAACCTGTTTTTCTCTGCGTCATTCAAGTCAATCTCATGTCCGCAGGAAGGGCATTCAATAGAAGGGTTTTCAGATAGTTTCTTTAACTTTGCATTGCACCTGTTATAATCTTGACCTAACACCTGCAACTTTTCTTCCATGCTCATAACGTCAATGTATCTTGGGCTCTCGCAAGGAACCATATTCTTTGACATTTCAAGATGATTTATTTTTTGTTGAATCTCTGATATATCCCGTAATTCCGGCTTATTCTTATTTTTTATATCAAGCATCTTTTGAGTTAATTTAAGTTTCTGCTCTTTTAATGCGTTGATATCATAAGGTAATTTAATCTCTTGGATCTCTTCCAACCTATTCCTTAGCTCCATAAGCTTCGCATCATCAAAGATAACTTCCTCTGGTATCTCTAAATTAGTGTTTGTTCCTTCTAAGAAGCCTTGTTTTTTAAGTAACTCCTCATCAACTTCTTTAATTAATTCTCTACGCTCTTGGAGGAATAAATCAGCATTTCTGAACCCTGCATTCGCAAGAATATCCCGAGAATTAGTATCCAACTCTTTCATAACCGCATCAGTTGATATATCCGGGATGATCTCCATCAAAAGTTCCTTTGCATCCTTCGGAGTTAGTGCCGGAAAATATGCCGGGTTAAATATACTGTAGAACACTCTCTTATCCTTATAGAACGCCGCCAAATCATTGTTAGTGACCTTCTTATCATCTAGGTATATGTCTGTTTTACTGCCTTTTCTATGCCGCCATACAGAATGTTGATCACTATCTACGGTAAAAACTAATTCTACATCTGTTACTTTGCTCTCAGGGTTCACAAGCACACTATCTGCTCTCTCGTTGCCCCATAGATTCGCACCAAATAACGCCCAACAGATACCTTCTCCTATAGTTGTTTTGCCTTGTCCGTTTTCGCCAGTAGCCTTAGTAAAATCACTAAAATCATACTCAACTTTATTTTTATGATTCTTAAACCCTTGCATGATCAGCTTATTAATTACTAATCTCATAATCACACTGCCCTCCATCGTCTGTAAAATCCGTTTTCTTGCTCGATTCCTTCAAGTCGATTCCTTAGTAGCCTGTTTTCATTTTCTAACTCATCTATCTTTTTCTTATAAGTTTCATCGAATAGTGCGGCATCTAACAGATCAACAGCTTTCTCACGCTCTTTTAGATCACAATTGATATTGAATACCGCAGGCTTTTCATTCCTAAGTACCGGCAGAGCAATAAATATGCCTTTCTTATAGTCTGCAATGCCCTTTTCAGAATCTATGAAAACTTTAGCTGCCCAAGAATCCTCAGGACCTGCAATAAAATTTTCAACTCTGATATCATCAAGATCATATCCCACTATGCAAACCTCCATTTCTATGCTATACTTTAGTCAACAATTAATTTTATCTGCGCTTGAATTAGCGCTTTTTTTATGTGTTTCTTCTCCCCTGAACCACGCCTGACAATCTTCGATGTTATAATAATAAGCTCCATCAACTTTTATAAAAGGCATCCCTTCCTTACGCCATTTCGTGAGATCATATGGGTCACAAAAAAACTTCTCATAAATTTGATTTGCATTAACAAATATTTTTCCGTTTGCATGAACTACCTTTATGCTGTTTCTATGCCTTCCACCTCTCAGCTTGTCCACCTCCTTTACACATATTGAAGCGTCTCGTTGCTTTTTACATAGCCTCTGGACCTGCATTTTTGGTTATGCTTTTGAATTTCAGTTATGACACGCCGAAGCCCCCACTTTCTAATTGTGGCTGCTACAAGTTCCTGGCAACAATGAAGCACATCCAACATTTCATGAAAAGCACTAAAAAATATATCTTCTTCGTTCTTGCTATAATCTGCTGCAGATTTCTTGTTTAAGCAAACTTCTTCTAAATCTTCTAATATTTCATAAAACTCTTTTCCTTCTCTGCGGCACTTCACAAGTATTCCATTCATGCTTAAGTCAACATTATTTAATGGTACTAATTCAAGGCTCTGTCCTATAATGCAATTTTCGTGGCAATACTTTCTTACTATATTAGGATTGTCCACTACATGCGCAATAGAAAATGCGGCATCTGCTCTCAGTGGTTTTTCGTGAGAAGTAATTTTATAAATCACTTTATTGCCTAAGCCGGCTTTTTCTTCTACAATCCGGTAACTTAAGTTTGGAGAAGATTCAACGGTTTCTCTAATTTCTGCTACTACACACACTCCTTTATCCCCCCTTTCGCTGAATGTTCGCCTGCGCTTTCACTGTTACGTATTTAAGTATTGCGTTATACTGTAATCAGTAATTAACGGCGCACTTCTAAATCTCACTTCCTAAATCTACCTCACCCCCTTCACTTCCGGGGCTCCTTGACCGAGGGCCCCAAGAATTTTCATTCTTTCCTCGCGCAAATCGGTGATACGCTTCCGGATTTGCTTCTTCCTTTCTGGTGCAGTACTACTTAGAAGATTCTCTTTGACTAACCTTGTATGTTCTACCAGGTTATCCTCTAGCCTATTGCACTCTTCATCAGAAAGCCTGTAAATTATCTTCCCTAAACTCATTGCATCACCTCCCCTCACTTATCCGCTAATGTTGCCTTTCGTGCCTATACTGCTTTTTTATGAGTGCTATTCTTCTTTGCTTTCTCTACGGTAACTATGGGACCATATTTAAGGACAAAATCCGTAAGTGCATTTATAAATTTGTCATAAGCCATCCTTTGTTCATCAGTCATGATCGTTTCCGCATATTCAAGATTAATATCAAGTTTTTTCATAGATTAGCACCCCCATAGTACAGTATATTTATTCTAAAATTTGTCCTATTACTTTAGCTCGAAATATCGTTAAAGCACTCCGGCATCTGTCTAGACTTTTTAAAATTTATTTTTATTAAACATCCTGGCACATTCTTTCCATAACTTACTTGATGAACATAATTCAAGAAACGGGTAAAATATAGTTAAGCAGTTTTGTTACACTGGTTTTGTAACGTTTCGTTACTTTTGTCATCAAAAAAAATTTTATTTACATCATCGTTAAAATATTGAGCAATATTATTTGCTAAATTTAAATTAGGATTTCTTGTTCCATTTTCTATCATTGCATAAAATGCTCTTGAAATCCCTAGATCAGTCGATACATCAAGCTGCGTTTTTTTGATCTCTTTTCTAAGTTTGATTAAATATTGGCGCATTACTTATCACCTCCAAGCTTATTGTTTGTAACGATGTGTGACTTTATACTACCATTATAATGTAACATTGTGTGACTGTCAATATTTTTTTGAAACTTTTTGTGACAATTATTAAATAATGTAACATATTGTGATATTATCAAAGAGGAATTTATCGTTACGAGGTGCTGAAATGACTTTAGGAAAGCGATTAGCGTACATGCGAAAAACTAAAAAATTGACCCAAGAAGATGTAGCAAAAATAATAGGCATATCTAGAGGGTCGTTGGCAATGTACGAAACCGATAAAAGAGAACCTGATAGAGATATGTTAAATAAGCTTGCTGATTATTTTAACGTTTCTACGGACTATCTGCTTGGCCGTACCAGCGACCCTAATTTAGCTGTATTAGAGGGCGAAAATATCCCAAAGGAATTCAGGGACATTGGTATAGAACATATGGTTGTTGCAAAAAAAATAAAGGAATCTGGTTTTACCCCTGAAGAAGTTCTAAACATGCTAGAAGTAATGGATAAATACAAAAAGAAAATGCAAGGTAACAAAGATTAAGATAATCCATTCTTAAAAGCGGCCTCAATAGTCGCTTTTTTTATAATCTAAATTACAATATGTAATATTGCCTATAATATACCTTTCTACAGAATCTATTCCTAGATGGATGTATATAATCATAAGCAAGACCCCCTATTTTATCAAAATACGAACAATAGTTCGTATGCCTTATTAATTATAACACAAATTTTTCCTCTATACAAAGTTATTTTTAAGCTTTTTCTAAATTTTAATTACTAAGCCAAAGGTTGCCTTTTGTAGAAGTAGCCTTTTATGTTATAATAACTATTATTTAATTGCTTGGAGTGATCATATTGCTAACTTCAAAACAAAAACAGACTGCAGCACTTTATGTTCGCGTAAGTACTGAAGAGCAGGCAAAGGAAGGGTACTCTATTGGTGCGCAAATAGATGTACTAACACAGTATTGCAAACTTTTCAATATAGATATATTTAAAGTATATAAAGACCTCGGTATATCTGGGAAAGATACTATTAATCGTGATGGTTTGAACCAGCTAGTTAGAGATTCTAAAAAAGGTGTGTTTAATCTTATTTTAGTCTGGAAAATTTCACGTCTGTCCAGGAGTCTTAAGGATATTCTCACGCTAGTGGACACATTTGAACAGCATGGCGTTAGTTTTGCCAGTTATTCTGAAAAGTTTGATACGTCTACCCCTGTTGGGAGAATGACACTTCAAATATTAGGTTCTATTGCTGAATTCGAGCGTAACACTATTGTTGAGAATGTTAAACTTGGACTTAAAGAAATTACAAAACAAGGTCGTAAAACAGGCGGCTCTATTTTAGGATATGATCCTGTAGACAAGAAATTAGTAATTAATGAAAAAGAAGCCAACATAGTACGGTTAATATTTGATTTATATGTAAATCAAAAAATGGGCTTAACAAAGATTGCTATATATCTTAATGAGAATGGATATAAAACAAAACGCGGTAGACCTTTTAGTAAAAATGGCGTGGGATTAATTTTAGCAAATTCCACATACATTGGTTTAAATCGCCATCAGATAGGCACAGAAAATGAGTATACCGTTGAAGGGATACATTCCCCAATTATAGATATGGAATTATGGGACAAAGCTCAAGCAATAAGAGAAAGCCGTGCCAGTATTGTTGAACGCCGCCATGAAGCCGGCATTTTCCTCCTTTCTGGATTGCTGAAGTGTCCTGCATGTGGTTGTGCAATGACTAGTGCATATACCATCTCTACAAAAAAATTAAAAAATACTAAAAAAACTTATCGTTATAGATACTATCATTGTAATAACTTTGATACAAAACGCACATGCAAAGCGCACTGGATATCTGCTAACAAAATAGAAAACCAAGTAATAGAATATATAGAGAATTTGTCTAAAAAGCCTAATGCAATAAAAAAAGTTATAAAAAATACTTATGAGAAAGCTAAAAAAGATAATACACCAGTAGAACAAGAAATAAAATACTTATCCAATGAAATAGATAAACTAGAGAAATCTAAAGAACAGTATTTCTATATGCTGGAATCAGGGAAAATATCTAATCCGGATACATTTATAGAAAGGATTAATGATATTGATATTAAACTGCAGCAATTAAAAAACAGTAAAGCTCAAAAAGAAATTATAATTGATAATTGTGCTGATCCGATTGACGATAAACAAGTGGTAAATTATTTTAAACAATTTTCAGATATGATGAAAGTTGCTACTCCTGAGGACAAAAAAGCACTTATTCGCTTATCAATAAAAGAAGTATTTGTTACAGATAATATGCAAATTGATGGGATAGAATTCTTATTCCCTATTGGTAAAAACGGTATTGTTCAACGGTTTTAAACCGGATATTTTCTCGCATTAAGACGAGGTTCCCTACGCCGGGACCTCCTTTGATACAGATGATTCTTGTCGCTTCTTCCTGTCCTAATATGTACTGATAATAGGAATAAAAACCTTTAGATGTGTTTCCACCCGGGAAGACATGTTTAATTGTGCCTTTTTTTGACATAATAGACCAACCCCTTTGTTGATATATTTACAGAAAAACAAATGATAATAGTTTCAAATGAAAGATTCTCTGTTGACCATGATTATCATTTATTTCTTCTATATAAAATATTAACCGAAGTTGAATTTTGTGCTTGTTCAATATTCGTATAATATATAAAAAAAGAAAAAGGTACTACAAAAGTTAGTACCTTTACGCTTAATCCTTCTTTATATTGTTTTTAAATGCATAAATCGCAGCCTGTGTTCTATCGGATACATTTAACTTTTTAAATATATTAGATACATGGTTTTTTACAGTTTTTTCACTAATATATAACTTAGCTGCAATCTCTTTATTTAACATCCCTTCCGCAATCAATTCCAATACTTCAATTTCCCTCTGGGTAAGTTGATTCTCGCCCCTGCTCCGCTGTTCGTCAATTGTTCCCTGTGTAAACTCCTTTATCAAATCGGTTGTCAGATTAGGTTGAATATACGACTGCCCTTTATATACACTTTGAATTGCTTCAATCAGTACGTCCGAATCAGCATCTTTTAGTACATATCCAGCTGCCCCAAGTTGAACTGTTTTTATAAGATATTCACGTTCAGCGTGAATCGTCAGCATAATTATCCTTGATGGACATCCTTTTTCTTTCAGCTGCGCTATAGCCTGAATACCATTTAAGTTCGGCATGTTTATATCCATCAAAATAACGTCAGGCTTAATCTCCATCGCTAACTTAACAGCTTCTTCTCCATTTGAAGCTTGGGCTACCACCTCTATATCATTTTCCAACTCAACAATTTGCTTAAGTCCTTGTCTCACCATCAAGTGGTCATCAGCAATCAATATTTTAATTTTGTTCATTAACCAGTTCCTCCTTTGATATCAGTGATATCTGAATGCAAAGCTTTGTGCCTTTGCCTATTTCAGATTGTATATCAAACTTACCATTCAATAGTTCAACTCTTTCTTTCATGCTGTATAATCCAAAGCCGCCGCTGTGGTCCCAGTTTTTTTCTCTTACTTCAGAAAGATTAAAACCTTTTCCATCATCACCAATATTCAGAGTTAAAATATTATTGCAGATTGATATTTTTACTGTTACACTTTGTGCTCTAGCATGTTTTTTTATATTATTTAAAGCCTCTTGCACAATTCTAAAAACAGTCAAAGAAACTACCGGACTAATATCATCCGGAATTCCTTGGGTCCGATACCTTACCTCAATACCTGTCTCTTCCTGATAATTAGACAAATATCTTTGTATGGTAGGAACCAAACCTAAGTCATCCAAAGACATCGGACGCAAATCGTAAATGATTCTTCGTACATCCTGCAAACAGTTTCGTACAACTCCTTTTAGCTCTCGCAATTCACTTTTTGCTTTTTGCGTATCTACATCTATTAATTTTTCACAAATTTCCGCTTTCAATACAACATTCGACATGGATTGAGCCGGACCGTCATGTATGTCACGCGCAACCCGCTGTCGTTCCTCTTCCTGCGCCTTTATAATCTTAATGCCAAGATTCTGCTTATGTTGAATATCTTCCAAATGATTAGTCAGGTCTGCCAGGTCACCGGATAAATAACCCACCGCCATCCCTACCTGAGTTATAAGTCCTTCTGCCTTCTCAACGGTTTTATACGCTTCCTTAATCCGGATTTCAAGTTCACTGCGCCGAGCAATCATGTTTTGCTCCTGTTCCCTTTTAATGGCCAGTTCAATCCGCAAACTATCAGCATATTCGTAAACTTCCTGAAGCTTCTCCTTGGAAGGATTATCAAATCTTTTACTAAGCATCATCAGTTTCTTTCGGCTGTCTTTCAAGTCTTGTTCAAGCTTTTCAACGGTTTCGATAACTTGCTTAACCTGTTCTTTTAATTGCCTTAAATCCCGTTCTAATCTTTCGCATTCCTTACGTGCGCCCTCAGCAATGTCATAAATCTGGTTTTTACTCGTAGTAATGGCTTCTAATGTTTTTTTAATTATTTTATCCAATCTGGCCACATCAAATTTATGATTAACCATAATCATACCCTTTCAAAAAATCCGTTTTATAATAATGATATATTCTATATAAATATTCAAAACCCTTTGGTAATTGCTCCCATTCGGCCTTTTAGGCACCATTATAGCTCTATTTTAGTACAACAACCCTATGAATAGTGCCAAATACCTAATATAAACGATAGGAATAATTAAATCAATAATTGTTTATGTATTCTCTAAAAAAGACTATATATTTTATTATATAGTCTTTTTTATTATGTTTACAACATTTATTTAATTATTTTATACCGTAACCCATTTCAGTGATAGTATTTTTTATTTCTTGTTCTTGTACCATAGAAGGATTAAAATCAACTTTTACCTGTTTATTATCAAAGTTGATTTTAACATTATCTACTCCTTTGATTGCACCTACCGAGCTGCGTATCATGTCAACACAGTTGCCGCAGGTCATTCCTTGTACATTAAATACTGCTGAACTCATAAAATCTCTCCTTGATTATCATTATAGTCTCAACACAAGACATACAATTATATTTTTTTCAAAGGTTGAAAATTTTATGCATATTTATTCTTTCGATTGTATATCCTACAATGGTAGCCCGTTTACGATTTCCATAATCGCAAATACCTGCAGTATTAAATATAATACCATTGTAAATATCATGGGAATATTTAAAAAAGCTGCTTTCAAATCCTGCTTCATACCTGCGATTGGCGCTTTTTCTTCTATACTCGTAGTTTTCCTGAATAAGATAAATGCCGGAATAAATATTAAAACAGCCACTACAAACGATAAAAAGAAGAACAGATCACTCTCCAAAAATGGTAATTGCACCAAATAGTTCTCTTGAAGATATCCGAGAAATACCGCAAAAGCATTATTAGCAAGATGTCCTAACATTCCGGCCAAAATCGAACCGGTCCGCAAAACAAAATATCCAAAAATCAATCCAAAAAAGATAGGGGCAATCAAATTCTTTATATCTCCGTGAATAATACCAAACAATAATGCAGAGATAATCAACCCTGTTTTGGTGCCCCGAATTTCATAAGCTCTCATGACGATTCCCCTCATGAGTATTTCCTCACATATAGCGGGCGTAACCGCAATAATTGCAAGACTGATGATAAATCCATCTAACGTGTGAGGTATAGGTATGGGAGATGGGGGGATTTCACCCAGCAAACTAAGTAACAACAAAATGGGTAAATTGAGTATCTGCGCTATAAACTGTCCTGCAATACCCATAATGGCTATTAATACAACATGTAGAAGCTTTATAGTCTTAAATCGTATCGTTTCCCTTACCGATATCCCTTTTAACATAAGGTATAGCATGGCGGGAATAACGACTGAAAATAATTGTGTTCCAACTAATAATATATTAAGCAGGGTATCTTCCGATAGTTCTCGTCCTGTCACAGCCGAATATATTTGCACACCTAAAATTCCTGCAAAGCTCACTCCAAACTGCAGCACCAATACGATAAAGAACAACCAGTTTGCACCTCGCACTGTTAGTTTTCCATATGTATTCATGGTTTAATAATCCTTTCGTCTGTGATAATATAGTCCACTTCTTTATCATAATCATCTTCAGGCAACCGGTCGACCACTTGGAACTCAAATGCTATCCCGACCGTAATAGCTGTTATCTCCTGGCGTGAAAGCAGCTTATCATAATATCCTCCGCCATATCCTATTCTATATCCTCTTTCATCATATACCAATGCCGGAACCAATATAAGCTCTAAAATCTCACCGGATACTTCACGCACATAATCTTTCTTGGGCTCCAACATGCCATAACTGCTTATATACAGCTCATTATCAAAATCTTTTAGCTCCGACAATATCAGTTTTTTTGAACTCATATCGGTAATGGGTACAATGATGCGTTTATTATCATTTAATGCATACCGTATGAAATTTCCGGTAACCACTTCATTTTTAAAATCTATATACGTCATTATACATGACGATTGTTTATACCATGTTGTTTCGATCAGCCGGTCTATGATTATTTTACTCTTCATCATGACTTCATCTTTTTTCATAGCTTGCCGCATCTGATGATACTTCTTTCGCAAATCCTTCTTATTCAAGGTTATCCTCCACTCTTATATATAATCATATAACTGCCTTAACGGTGCAAAAACATACGTTGAAAATAAATATAGACATATAAATAGACATATCTCCAAAAACAACGCAACAAATATCCTGTAACGCCCAAACCTCTGAAATACTTGAACAGTCACACTATAACACACTCTATAGTAAAGCAGTAATATCGTAGTGATCAACAATGTAGAAATAATCCACCAACTTACAAATACATTGTAATAAATAACCGCACACACCGCTGCCAGTATGATTACAAGTATAGCTAATTCTTTATAGCTGTTAAGTGAGGGCATGGTATTTTTCCCGTATACCTTAAAGTTTGCAATAGGAAATAATAATAAAGGAATGGTTAATCCGAAAAGACCTCCCGATATAAGCCTAATCCCATTATTTGTAGTTCTGAAGCCTAAATACGATGTTGCTCCATCCACGGCCATCACCGCAATAAAAATACATAAAATAATGGTTAGCCTTATTTTAGGCGGTTTATCACACCTCCACCTTTTCATGACTAACAGAAAAAACATCGTGATAAACATCCCTGTATATATCCCGGTATCCCGCGCACAAAAAGGCAGCGGATATCCGTCAACCCATAATGTTCTGGATAGTTCCTGATGACAAATCAGCGAGCCGAACCAGAAGTATATTTTTTGTATTAACATAGATATCACAACGTCACTGCATATTCTTAAACTGTTCAAATATTTGAGGCATGGTATCCGATACTATATATAGTGAGAAAACAAAATACGCAACACAGCATAAACAGGTGAGAACCGTGATGATAAGTGTCCCTGTGAGCAATGCCCTCCCAAAAGACTTCTTATCCGGATTGCCTTCACTGTTCATATATATGATGCCCATTATAATACCTGCCAATTGACCGATTAGCGGTATGGTAGCTACCATCGTAATAAAAACTTTAAACCCATTGCTTAAATGTTCTCGATGTTGTTCGGGAGGAATATATCCTGCAACTTCGTAAGTAGCTTCATTGATCTGGCCGTTACTTTGAGGCTCCACCGTACTACCGCAAAAAACACATTTAGAAGCCGCATTGTCTATCTGCTCCCCGCAGTAAGGACATTGTCTCATATCGTACTCTCCTTTTAAATCCAATTGTTTTGCTTGCTGATCTACTCTTTATAATTCTATATTTTCTCAAAAAACCCTTTTAATTTACAATAAAAGTTATAATAACAAACTATTCCAGCGGTTCATACTGCTCAATATCCGCATCTTCAAAAGTACCCATCTGGGTATATGCCGCTACCGCAGCATCAACGATATGGAAAGCTAAAGCTGCACCCGTACCTTCTCCTAACCGCATTCCAAGATTAAGCATAGGCTGCATATTCAACATCTTCATAACAACTTCTGCTCCCGGTTCAGCGGAACCATGAGAAGGAAGAATATATTCTTTAACCAACGGATTGATTTTGCTGGCAATTAATGCCGCAGCTGCTGAAATAAACCCATCAATGATGATAGGGGTTTTATGATATGCCGCACCGATAAAGCACCCTGCTAACCCCGCGATATCAAGTCCTCCCACCTTCGCCAGAACATCGATAGGATCATCTTTATCCGGCTGATTAATTTCTATTGATTTTTTTACTATATTCATTTTATTTTGATAATCTTCCCGCGTTAATCCGGCTCCTCGACCTACAACGTGTTCAATAGGACAATCAGCATATACTGCAGCGATTGCACCGGATGTAGTCGTATTCCCGATCCCCATCTCCCCTGTCCCGAAGAGCCGGATACCTTGATCTACCCGTTGAGATATGATATCAATCCCGATTTCTATTGCTTTCACAGCTTCATCTCGTGACATGGCAGGTCCCTTGGCAATATTATCTGTCCCCCATTTTACTTTTCTATTGATGATTTGAGGATGTTCCAGTTTTGCGTCTACACCGATATCTACAATGACGAGATCACTGTTTGTATGACGGGTAAAAATGTTTATTCCCGTTATTCCTCTTGTAAAATTTTGAGTAACTTTTGCAGTAACATCTTTTGGGCAGGAACTGACTCCTTCCGCTACAACACCGTTATCCGCACACATGACGATAACACACTTTTTATCCACTTCAGGGTACATATGACCCTTTATCCCTGCCAACCGCACTACAATATCTTCTAACCGCCCCAAACTGCCTATTGGTTTTGTAAGGCTATCCAGTCTTTTTTTTACAACAACCATTGTATTCTGATTGAGCGGAGTAATTCTTGAAGTGATATAATCTAAAGAAAACATTGAAAAACCTCCTACATATTTATGAGTATATCATATAATACGTCGGAGGTAATCTGCAATAAAAAATCTTTAGATTTTTTTTACTTTTTAATCATCTTGTATTTCATCTTCTTCAATTCTGAATCCGCATTTGGAGCAATAAGCCGCATCTATTTCATTTTCTTTCTCACATCTTGGACATAATTTCATCTTCTTTATTTCTGCAATTTTTTCTTTTATTTGACTAACTTTTTCTATTGTTTGTTCTATCTCTTCACAACGATTTGTCAATTCATCAGAAAAAACATCTCCGTCTTTATACGCATCATAAATGATTTGCCCTACTTCTTTCATCAATACATCTATTCGCGTTTGAGCATCGCCTATCGAAATATTGAGTTTGGTAACCTCTACAATTTCATTAGATTTTTTAATAGCACTTTTTGCTGTCTCAGTGACTTTACTTTTAATCTGATAAAATTTCATCTAATGTCGCTCCCCTTTAAAGTTCATTTATTTTTCCCCTTTTTCTTTCTCTACGCTATTTGCAACACCTTCTGCCGGTTCAACAAAATTGTTGGCTGCGGTCAAGGTCACAAGCACTTCACTTGGCCTTGTAAGTATCGAAAGTTCCTCCGCTACTTCCAAGTCCAGTACTTTAAAGCTTTGTCCTACTGCAAGCTTACTTAAATCCGCATTGATAAATTTAGGCACTCTATCCGCAGCGCATTCAACTTCAATTTCCTGCTTTTGCTTTTGAAGGATCCCATTGCTTCTTTCAACATAATCTGTTCCGATAAAACGAATAGGTACATGAGTACGCACCTTAGAATCTTGCTCAACAGGCTTCAAATCCACATGTATTACTTGGTTGGTAACGGGATGATATTGTACTTCTTTTATCATCGCCCTTACCGTTTCATCGCCTAATTGAACATTTAAAATCGCATTATCACCATGTTGTGTCAGCAATGTATCCAAATCTTTTTTTTCTATTCCTATCATTTTATTGGCTGTAGCATCATATACAACTGCCGGCACCTGACCGATGCTTCTTGTTCTATGCGCACTATTTGTTCCGATTCCTTTTCTATAATATGCATTCAAAGTGGGTGTTTCCATAAATACTCCTCCTTATAATCTATGATCTATCAGAGGAGTATTCCCATACTATAGATTTTTTAAACGTGAATAATCATCAATTCCTCTAATCTAATGACTTGCTGCAACTTCTAATGTATTTGCAATCTCATCAATAATCTTATGTTTATTCTTACTGTTTACTTCAACAATATCTTCATCACCCAACTGTACCCATAATGATATATTATAATCACTGATATTGTCCATCACAACATCAATAATATTCATCGCTTTGATAACATTCCGATATACATATATCCATTCTATCACACTATCATCTACATCTGTTTCCTTATCAAAATATTTATCTAAAAACTTTTTAATTTCCCCCCTTTTCTTTGACATAATACTTATCGTAACCAACATATTAAAACTCCCCTCAGTATACTTAAGAATGACAAAATAAAAATCCCTTGCTTGAAAATCGGGTATTATTATTCCGTCATTCCATAAAACAAAAAAGACATAAATACTTAATTCAACAAAAACATTGAAAATCCTTTATGTAATTTTTTCTTTTTACATGCTAATATCTGACATGAAGTATGTTTTGATCCTATCATCATTTATTGAATGGATTATAATCTTTGTGGTTAGACTAAAATTGAGGTGATTCACATGAAAAAACGACTGGTTTTATATATAATGTTGGTACTTATGTCGCTCATTTTTAACACTATGCTGTGCGGTTGTTCAAAAAAAGCGGAGAAACCTGCTCCCAGCGAATCCGATGAAGAAAAGAAAAAGACGCCGGATGTGCTCAAAGAATTGGAATCATCCATACAGGATATTATGGATGAATTGGATAAAAAAGAAGAAGAAAAAGAAAAAGCCGAGATTACGATAGAGTCAAAAACGGAAATTAAACAAGAAGAAGGTCAGGATAAAGCCAGTAATGAAACAAAGCAAGAAACCAAGCAAGAAGTAAAACAAGAATCCCCGGAAGATAAAAAGTGGGAATCCATTACAAAAAAAGTTGAAAAAATCCATGAGCAATGGAACGAGCTTCAACCCGAGGCAGTGAAAGGCGGGACACCTACAAAAGTAATGGATACGTTCAGTAATACTCTAAATACCCTAACTACTTATGTTGAAAGCCGTGATATGCAAAACACATTGTTTTTTGCAAATGAATTATATAGAAATATCCCTGACTTTATGGAGCAGTATAATGAAAAAGTCCCTCCGGATATAAAAAGGATGGCTTATTTTATAAGAGATGCAAAATACAATGGGATGATCAACCAATGGGAAAAATCTGTTTCCAGTATTAATAATCTGAAATCTCACTGGGCCATTGTAAAAGCACAAGGAAAAAAAGAGCAAGAAAAACAAGTAAGCCAAATGGATTTCTCAATCACTGAATTGGAAAAAGTGGTTACCCAAGGGAATATAACTTTAACACGTTTGAAAAGCGATATCGCGTTGGATAATTTGAAGAAATTAGAGGAATCCTTTAACAAGTGAGTTAATTTCATAATTTCTAATCCTTGAAAACACAAGGTTAGAAAAAAGCATAAAAAATAGTTTACCCCAATCCGATAAATAATTCGTCCAAACAATCCACAGAAAGGAGTAAACGTTGTACGAATTATGAATCGGCAAACAACATTATTTACTTTAGAGCAAATTATAGAAATTCAACCATTAACAAAATTACAAGCTGTTTTAACATTTATTGATTATTCAATTATGCTTGAAACTTTTAAAATTGATGTCAGCAAACGTGGTCCTAAAGGATTTGCGTATACCAGCTTGCTCAATGCTTTACTTGCAATGCAAATAGATCAAATACCTACTATTAAAGCATTAGTTAAAAGGTTGAAAACAGACCCCGTTTTAAGAGTAACCTGCGGGTTTGATACTATTGGCAAAACGCCTAGTGCTTCAACTTTCTCTAGGTTTATAGAAAAGCTCTCTAAAACCGATGTACTTGAAAAAACTTTTCAGAGAATGGTTCGTAGAGCCAAAACCTTGGGACTTATTAATGGTTCCCATGTCTCAATAGATGCATCGAAAATTGATGCCTTTGAGCATGCTGTACCAAAATCAAAAATACCAGAAAACAATCCAGAGTTTCCTCACTGGGGTGCCAAGCAAGATACCAATGGCAATATGATAAAATGGTTTGGTTGGAAGATGCATGCTGTAGTAGATACAACAAGCGGAATCCCATTAGGGTACATCATAACCCCTGCAAATGTTGCAGATATGGTAATGGCAATACCACTAATGAATAAGCTTAAGGCAGATTATGAAGACTTATTCAAACCATCTTACTACATTATGGATACAGGCTATGATATACCATCTATCTATCAACATGCTGTATCATTTGGTGCTCAAGCTATTATGCCAATTAACTGGAGAAATACGAAAACTCCACCTGAAGGCATTAACTGGGAAGGTCAACTTGTTTGCACCATGAATTATCCGTATGTGAATGGTGGAAATGATAATGGAACCATTCGGTTATTATGTCCCCACGCTTGCGGAAAAGCCAATTGTCCTATGGGTTCAAGTTGGTGTACGAGTACAAAATCAGGATACATTGGCAAAGTTAAAATTAAGGATAATCCACGGTTTATATCTTATCCATTACGAGGAACAGAAGCATGGGACAATCTATATGATGAAAGAACATCCGTTGAACGCTTTTTTGGTGATGGAAAAGAAAACTATGCTTTAAACAATCTGCGTGTAGCAGGGCTAAAAAAAGCAAAAGTATTCATGGATTTAGCCTGCATTGCAATTATTGCTACAAGAATTACAAAAGCAGAACAATCAAAAAATATTGCAGCTTAGTATTTTAATTATCAAGGAACAGGAGATGATATTTCTTAATTTCAAAACTATATAGTTGTGGATAACTATCTATTGTAAGGATAGTCTAACCTTTTTTTGCACAATTTCAAAAATATCAGTAGGAATTATCCACATTCTTGATTTTTGAATTATGAAATATCCTCAAGTAGTATAAGTTATTAGTCTTTAAATCCAATTGCATGAATATTGCCAAATTTGACCACATCATACGTTAGTCGGTTAAATTTGGCAATTGATATCTATGCTATAGTTATGCCTCCAATATTTCTTTTTGTACTTTTTTGCTCAAAGACTCAAAAATCAGACGGTAAGACCGGTCTACCATATCCTTTAATACCTCGTCCGGCACATCGCCATCTAAATATAGCGAATTCCAATGCTCCTTGTTCATATAATATCCAGGAACAATATCTTCTTCATATTGCTGCCTTAAAACCTCTCCATAGGAAGGTTCCAGTTTAAGCGTAATAATCGCTTTGCCTTCCTTGTCCCCGCCCTGTAAAGCAAACATCTTTCCGTTAATCATATATCTTGTTGCATTCCATTCGGGCTTAAAATCCTTTACTGCACTCTTTTTTGAAAGGCAATATTCATCCAACCATGCATATTTCATAATACTCCTCCTTATCTATAGTTCACTAATATAAACTATAACATATTCAAAAGTTAAAATCCATGATTTGAGAATAAATGCAAAAATGAGTAATATAACGTATCTACTATTCCGCGGTACTCTTGATATTTATACCTCAGGTACATATAATAGATGTACCTCATTCTTTTCTGCTAAACTATATACAAGGTGTTTTATCTATAGCAATAAATAGTTATTTAAATTCAGCTAATATTCATTGATTTATAACTAAAGACGATATTAAAGGAGAGAATCTTATGAGCGAAAATTTCGTAATCGATAGAGAGAATCTTCTAGGGAAAACACCTAGTGAATCTGCTGTCGAGATGACTGAATTGGTACTTCCTAATGACACAAACCTTCTTGGTAACCTTTTGGGTGGCCGTTTAATGCATTGGATTGATATTGCTTCAGCAATGGCAGCCTCCAGACATTCAAATAAAATTGTGGCTACAGTTTCTGTTGACAGTCTGGATTTTCGTCATCCCGTCCGTATGGGCGAACTGGTCATCCTTAAGGCTAGATTAACCTGGGTTGGAAGGTCTTCTATGGAGGTCATGGTAAAGGTTTATGCCGAAAACATTAAATCAGGAAAAACTGCATTAACCAATAAGGCATTTTTAACTTTTGTAGCCTTAGATGATAACTGCAAGCCTACTCCTGTTCCATCTTTACACTTTGAAACAGAGGAAGAGAAAAAGATAGCACAGGCTGCAGAAATCAGGCATCTTGAAAGACTGAAAAGGAAATCAAAAGAAGAATAATTTCTTTGATTAGGTTTTTAGATAATATCCATGAAAATAACTCCTTCTTGGCTTTTATAATAAATTTTGCCATGAAGGAGTTATCTTCTAATGATACCAATAAATTTTTTGAAAGTCACAAAGACGATGATACTTCCACTTTATCCGATAAACATGCCGCCGTTTACATCTATTGTTGCTCCGGTCATAAATGCTGCACCATCACCTGCAAGAAAAGCAACCACATCCGCAATATTTTCTTGTTTCCCTACTCTGCCCAGCAAAATGTTCTTTTTGAGAGCCTCATAGTCCTCTTCGGTCAGTCCGATATCACTCTCAGTTGGTCCAGGTGCAACGGTATTAACATTAATATTATATCCTGCGACTTTCCTTGCCAGACTTTTTGTTAGACCAATCATTGCCGCTTTTGATGCCGAATATGCACAACCTACACTAAAGCCGCCCGTTCTTCCTGCAAGAGATGCTATGTTAATAATTTTCCCGCTTTTTTGCTTTGTCATATATTTTAATACTTGCTGCGAAGTGAAAAATGCACTCTTTAAATTTACATTCATTACTCTATCCCATTCTTGTTCGGTCAACTGGTCAAAAGGTGCTTTATCAATAATACCCGCATTATTTACCAATACGTCAATTCTTCCGTATTTTTGTCCCACGGCCTCTACCATATCCGTAATTTCCTGTACTTTAGACACATCGGTCTTTACAGCCATTGACGGTATACCCATCGCATTGATCTCTGCAGCAACACCGGCAGCGTTTTTTTCATCTATATCAACAATAACCGGGACAGCCCCCTTCTCCGCCATTGTAAGTGCAATACACCGCCCTATTCCCTTTCCTGCTCCTGTTACTATACATACTTTGTCTTTCAAATTCATCATTGAAACCTCCCTTAATATTTTTATATTTTTACAGAGTATACTATTTGTTTAACGTTTAACTGAATACCAAAAGGAAATAAGAGAATCTCACGTAGATTGTCTTACTACCAATTCAGGTTTTAAAACTACGTGCTGCATTCCATCAACTTTATTCCTAATCTTATTTATCAGTAACTCGGTACCTTTACAGCCAATAGAATATTTCGGCTGTCTGATGGTTGTCAACGGTACGCGCAGATACGCCGCAAAATCAATATCATCATATCCTGCTACCTGTATATCTTCCGGTATCTTTAGACCCTTTTCGATAATTGCTTCCATCACTCCGATACTGATCACGTCACAGCCACAGAATACTGCTTTTACGTCTTCTCCTTTCTCAAGAAGCTGCCGCATCGCTGTATATCCGTCCTCAATTTCAGGATTCATATTAAGTACTAATGACGGATCATATTGAACTCCATTTTCTTCAAGTGCCTTTTTGTATCCTATTAACCTGTCCACAGCACTTATATTATATTCTTTTATATTGAAAAAATGAATTTTCCTATGATATCTTAGTAAATAATTAGCCATTAAGTATGCACCTGATACATTATCATTGATAACATAATCCGCACTTTCTACCTCACTTCTTCTAATAAGAAAGACAAACGGGATATCCAATTCTTTTAGCAAAGCATAATCTTCTGCATGTGTAAGCATTGATGCCGCAAGAATAACACCATCAATTCTTTTGCTAATAAGCACATTCAAGGCTTTTTTCTCTTTTTCCTTGACACTATCGGTATTGCATAGAATAATGCTATATCCTTCCTTTGACGCCGCATCTTCTATTCCTTTAATGACCTTTGGAAAGAAGGTATGCGAACTGTCAGAAATAATCACACCAATTGTTTTAGTTTTGTTCAATTTAAGACTTTTGGCTATAACGTTGGGTTTATAATCCAATCTCTTTGCTGTTTCTTTTATTTTCTTTACCATTTCTTCACTTATGCCGCCTTTATTATTTAAGGCTTTAGAAACAGCAGTTGCAGAAATCCCTAATTCTTTTGCAATATCTTTAATTGTTGCTATCTTTTTAGTAGCTTTCATTTGTATCATCCTTAAATAATATTTTAGCTTAAAGCATTTTTTGTTTTGTGATACTCCAAGAATTAAGAAGTTCCAAGGCATAATTAATAAGTTTAACGTTAAACAACATTATAAATATATATTCGATATTTATTTAAAAAATCCTTCTTTTTTATTAAATATTTTCTTCTTTTTATAAACAAAATCAAAGTTAAAATTATCCTATATATGAAACACCCTGATATTCTATAGGGAATCAGGGTGTTTTATTATAAGCCGGTATTCTAATAAACAGTACTATTCATTTACCTTTAACATGACCTTCATAATGTCGTTCATGTGCTCATCTATATACTCATAAGCTTCTTTTACTTGTTTCAGGTCAAAATGATTTGTAATAATGCCTTCAGTGTTAATCTTTCCTTCTCCTAACAGACGTACTGCATCTTCATAATCTTCACGCACATACATCATCACGCTGATTAAATCTATTTCCTGTCTTTGGAGCATAGGAATCTCAATTTCCACAGGCTCTTTAAAATTACCAACAATGATAATTTTAGACGCTCTGCGCGCACTCTTAATAGCCTGTTGGATTGAAGCTTTAACTGCCGCACAGTCGATGATCGCATCGGCACCTCTAGCTCCGAAATTTTCTTTAATCGCATCTGCCAGACCCGTTTTCATGGTATTCACACAATAGTCTACATTTCCTTTTTTTGCAAGCTCCAGCCTCTTATCCTGAACGTCCGTAATCATGACATTCGCTGCGCCCAGCGCTTTTGCAGCCTGAGCTGTAAAATTACCTATTGCTCCGGCACCTAATACAACAACATTCGCGCCTTTGATCTGTCCAACCTTTTTCGCCGCATGAACACCTACAGCTACCGGCTCCACCAGCGCGCCTATATCAAAATCCATATCATCGGGAAGCTTAACTACTTTTGAGGCATCCACTGCAAAATAATCAGAGCACGCACCGGTAGTATGAATGCCTATGACTTTCAAATTTTGGCATACATTATAACTTCCTATTTGGCAAGGATAGCATTCACCACAGAAGATTTGAGGCTGAATAGTCACCCGTTCTCCTACCTTCACGTTAGTAACATTTTTACCAGCCTGCATTACTACCGCAGAAATTTCATGCCCTAATACGATTGGAAACGTCATATACTTGTGTTTTCCATGATACACCTGTATATCTGAACCGCAAATGCCAACTCTCTTCATTTCCAGTAGCACCTGATTATCTCCTGCTTCAGGAACAGGTACATCTAATAATTCAAATGTATATGCTTTTGTTGTTAATGCCTGTAACATTGGATTTCCCCCTCTTTTGAAAATATATCTAAATAATAATATTTTCTTGTAATATATTCCATGTAAAATCTTTAATGCATTTAATATATTTTATAACTTAAAATAAATTACCTTGATCGTCAAAAGCAAAGTATTCCGGTTCACCTAAAATTTCAATATCAGGATTTCTTTTTGCTTCTTCCAGTAAAGCTTCGGATATATATATTTCGCCGACATGCAAAGAGTTCTTAATTCTTACGATTCTGGCATTATTTTTATCTATCTCATTGCATATTTTTACCGCTGCGGCAATTGCTAAACGATCGCTTTTCATAATCATAGGAATTTTGACCGTGCTTGATACCGTCGCTGTCAAAGCATTTGGATAACTCTTATCAAGATCTGCTTTGTCAAAAAGCTTTTTTGTTATAAAGTCTGCCATTCCCATTCCTACGGCATTTCCATGTGTTTCTTCAGTCAAGTCCAGCACAACCACCCTCTGGATTTCCGGACCGCCGCTGGCATACGGGGTACAATAAGTAGCCGTAATATTCGGATCCATCCCATCTCCGCTAATGTTCTTACCTATCTCGTCTACCACTAAAACATCAAATTTATCAAACATAATTTTAGGCATCAAATTCTTAGCTTCAATTAAAAGATCCGGTTCCTTTTCAGGAATTTCATCTTTTTCCAGTGCGATTATTCTACAGGTCTCATCGTAAGGATTTTCGATTAATCCAAGTCCAAACAAAACGTTGGCATGCTTTAATATAGCATTGGCAAAAAGCGGTACATTATAGGCCATATGCTTAAATCCTGCTTCATGACATGTATCGGCACCTTTTTGCTTCCCCAGACCAATAGTCATCATCTTCATTAGTCCGCTTTCATATTTACCCCTAAAAGCTGTATGTGGCTTGATTCGACCAACAACAATGATTCCATCTGCTTCTGCAGCATGTTTGTCAATTAAAACCGGCCGATCATCCTCAGTACGCCCTATTTCCTTTACTTCCATCGATGATTTGATAGGTGCATCTATATATTCCTCGGTTACGCCAAAACTTTCCAACACTTCCCTTTGTCCTTCAGCGGTTGCACCCCCGTGACTTCCCATAGCAGGAACGATAAAAGGATTTCCACCAAGGCTTTTGACAACTTTTACAACTTCCTTGGTAATCAGCGCAACATTGGCTACTCCTCTGCTCCCTACTGTAATGGCTATACTTTCACCGGACTTTATCGTCTTAGCAATCTCCGGTTTTGAAATTTCATTATATACCGCGAGCGGAATATCATCAATCTTTGGTCGGGGAAAGTTTTGGCGGATTTTTACCATTTTAGGCAATTTGATGTCACTTAATAAATTACTGATAACCTCACTCATACTAATCACCTCATCATTAAATTTTATTTATACATTATTAAATTTTATCTATACATTCTATTATAATATAATTATAAATTGTACTCAATAATAATCAAAAAAAGATAGTGCCGTTCAACATATATTGCTGAAAGACACTTTAATTATAATCATTCTATTCAATTGCGTATTATAGTCCGAATACTTTAGGCAAGAATAACGAAAGCTGAGGTATTAATGTGACCAGTATCAGTGTAATAAACATGGCCACATAAAACGGCATCGCTTTTCTCACCAATTTATCCATGGATATCTTACATACCGAGGCTATACTAAATAGACATACACCGTAAGGCGGAGTAGTTAAACCTAACGCAAAGCCCATAACCGTAATAACGATAAAGTGGGTTGGATCTATGCCCATAGACATCGCTATAGGAAGAAATAGTGGTGTGAAAATCAATGTTGCCGGGCTTGCATCGATGGTCATTCCTATCATGATCAATACCAAATCCATTAACAGTAAAAATCCTATTTGCCCGCCCGGCACATTTGCAAGCTGCTCTGCAAGATACTTTGGAACACCTTCATAAGCAATAATAAAGTTAGTAATCGCGCTGGAAGTTGCAATAAACAATATCGCACTTGTCAATACAGCCGTACTCTTAAACGCTTCAACCAAGTCTACACGTTTCAGTTTTTTAAAGATTAATCCGTCAATGATTAAGATGTATAATACTGCTACCGCTGCCCCTTCAGTAGGCGTTACAATTCCTGAGAAAATAGTTCCTAATATGATCAATGGAGCAACCAATGCAGTCCAACATGAACTCACTTTTTCCATAACATTTTTTATTGAGAATTTGGTTTTATGTCCATAATTATTTTTTTTAGATATATAATAATTAGGGATCAATAGCGCAACCGTAATTAATATCCCCGGAAGCAGTCCACCTGCCAAAGCACGCGCAACCGATTGCTGTGTAGCAGCAGCACCCAGCACCAGTAATATACTCGGCGGTATTACAACCGAAAGCGAAGAAGATGTAAGGGTTACCGCTCCGGCATAGTCCTTAGGATATCCATCTTCTACCATTCTCGGTACCAGGATTGAACCGAAAGTAGCCGTATCCGCCAAAGAAGAACCGGAAATCCCTCCAAATATCATACTACCTACAATATTTACCGCACCTAGTCCGCCAGTTGCCCATCCCACGATGGCATTGGTAAATTCAATAAGATTCCGACCTACCGTACCTCTTTCCATAAGACTACCGGCAAGAATAAACAATGGTACAGCGAGTAAAACGAACGAGGTTGACGCTTCACTGAATAATTGCGGTATAAGCTGCATATTAGGCACCGGTTGGAATATCATGATTACGACGACAGAAGACAACCCTAATGCGATGGCAATGGGTGCTCCTACAACTAAAAGCACTATTGCTAATATAACTAATGTAATTGACATAACAGGCATTATATATTCCCCCCTTCTTAAATCTGGTCATCAGGAAATGCAACTTCCTGACCACGGATTATTCTGTATTCTTTTACCAGCAGTCTGATCAGTGTAAAAATACACCCTAATAAAATAGGCATCCTCACCCAAAACATACTGATACCTAAAATAGTAGATTTGCTGCCCAATTTTGTATAATATTCTAATAAAGTCCATGTAAAACTTCCCAATAATACCACATGAGCTATAAAAAAGCCATTGGCGATTATCCCGAATATTTTTCTGGTCTTAGGAGGGAATTTTTTTACAAGCAAATCAAATGCTACGTGTCCATTGGTTGCAACGCCCACACTTAACCCAAACCATATAAGGGCACCCAGCAGCATTTCACCCACTTCCACCGTCCATGAAATAGAATTACCGGGCAATACTCTGCTGACAACCTGAAGAAAGACATCAATTAAGATTGCAAGTAAAATGATGGGGCCAATATAGACGTCAATGTTTTTAATGAAATTTATAATTTTATTCAAGAATACCGCTCCTCACATCATACATTGTATAAGAGTAACAATTTGTCTAAAATAACACGTTAAATCTTAATATGGATACCCTTTCAGGTATCCATATTAGTAATTATTGATTCTTATTTCTTTAATTTAGTAACATCATCTTTTACTTGGTCTAATTTAGAAATAGCCTGAATTTTTAATTATTTTGCTTCTTCTACAGCCTTTAAGAATGCATTCCAATCTTCTTCGCCACGTGCAGTTTTTGTTTCTTCATAAAGAGGTTGTACCAGTTCCTTAAATGCTGCCTGTCCTTCAGCCGGCATATCATAGAACTCAACACCTGCTTTTTCCATTTCTTCTCTTGCTTTTATTTGATAAGCGTCGTCTTCTTCAACATTTACTTTTACCCATTCTTTTCCTGCTTTTTTGAATAACGCTTTGTCTTCATCAGACATGGAATCCCACATATCTTTATTCATAACTACGATTGAAGCATCCGCCATATAGTTCCAAATAGTCATGTATTTTGCAACTTCATGAGTTTTAAAGTCATATACAACCGGTACGGAGTTATCTTCTCCAACAACTGTACCCAATTGAATCGCTGAATAGATTTCACCAGAGGACAATGGCACAGGTTTAGCGCCTATAAGTTCAAATACTTTTACGAAGAATGGATTTGCCGGAACTCTGAATTTTAAACCTTTAATATCTTCAGGAGTTTTAACAAGTCTCTTATTGTTGATCAGCTGTCTGAATTTTCTTGGTGCGACAGCAACAACTACCATATTCTTTTCTTCGAATTTTTTATACCATTTTTGTAATATTGGAGACTCTGTTTCTAAAAATTTGATAAGATGTGCATCATCTTGGAACAGGAACGGTAATTGGACAGTTCCTAATTCTGGTACTTCAGATGCAAGAGCTGTAATACTTTCTATACCGATTTGTGAAGAACCGGACTGGGTCATTTCCAACATTACTTTCCAGTTCTTTTGGAATAATTGGCCGTTAGGGAATGTGCTAACTTCAAATTTGCCATTAGATTCTTTATTTATAATATCAGCAAATTTAAGTGAAGCTTTTTCCCAAGGACTTTCTGCAGAACTGTTGTGTGAAACAGCAACTTTTATAGCTTTTTCCGGTTTTGCCTCCGGAGCTGGCGTTTGGGCTGTATCTTTCTGTTCAGCCGCCGGTTTCGGATCTGCTGCCGGTGCAGGCTTTGAGCTGGAGCAAGCAATCATTGAAAATGAAAGCATCGTTGCCACTGCCAAAGCTGCGACTCTCTTAAAACTTTTTTTCATAAACAATTCCCCCTAAAAATTAGTTTATTTTTTTGACAACATACGTTGCCGTATATATCTACAGGGCGTTTGGCACCCCGGTTAGATATCAAGAAAAGCTTGTACCAACTAGGCTTTTGAATTGCATTTATTTATCTTGTATAACGTTTAACGTTAAATAGATTATACTTGATTCACTTAAATAATCATATAGAAATTATTTCTTATTTATATAGAAATTTTTATTCATTATATCTCTTATAGACAAACAAATTGGAACTTTAAAATCGCCAAGTTTTATCGCACGAGTGATCGTAGGGCGGACGACCCTGTCCGCCCGGTACATTGTTACACGATCTGCGGGTGGACAGAGTCGTCCACCCCTACAAGAACTCACATAGTATATAAGTTGGAAAATCATAATTCTACACATGATTATCTATAAAATACCTCTAGTTAACATTAGCATTAATAAATGATGGCTCTTTCTACACAAATCATTTATAATAGAACTATATCGTACATGTTATCAATGGAAAGAAGGATTAGAAATGAATTTAAAAAGATATATTAAATATAAATTAAAGCGAACGTTTATCCCTTTTCATATAAAGCTTTCTATTTCCCATATATTAATTTCAATATTGCCGATATGTATTATATATTTTATATCTTACAATATATACAGTAATTCCATACTATCAGAAACCTCGGATAGAATGACCAGCGTGATCATGCAGGCAAGTGAAGATGTTGAAGACATATTTCATTCAATGACAGTATTGTTAATGTCTATCCCTTCCAGCACAAAAATAAAAGAGGTAATTTATAATCCCCGCTGGATTACAGAAACACCTGATATTAAGAAGATGGAGGATTATCAAAGCGTTAACGATGCATTTTACGGTATATTATATCTAAGAACCGATATTGCCAGCGTACGACTTGTCCCTTTCCAAGGAGCAAGTATCATTTATTTTGAAAATGGTGTATTGATCGGTTACCCCCACCCTTTTATACCGTGGCTTAGAGAGATATTTTTCGAAAATGGAAGAGAGGTTTTTATTTCTCCCCATAAGACATTAGCACCATCAAATATCAAGACCAACGTTTTTTCAGTAGCCAAAGCCTTTAAAGACCGTAATGGCCGCATCGTAGGCACTATAATGGTAGACGCGAAAGTAGATGAAATCAATACCATTATTGATAATGCCGGCAGTATTAATAAAACACAGGTAGCTATATTGGATACCGAAGGTTCCATTATATTTAATTCAAGTAATTTGCAATATGTAAAACGATTAGATGATCAACTATTATCAAAAATCCAAGGTTCTCCTAGTGGAACTTTGAGACATATAATAAACGGCGAAGATTATCTGGTCATTCATAAAACATCTGAAGTGTCCGGATGGAAGTTTGTTGCCTTCTCAAAGATCAACAGCTTATTGGAAAAAACCCATAAAGTTAAAACTATCGTCTTAACGGTAGGATTCTTTGCTTTCTCTTTCTCAGTGATTCTTTCGATTGTGATTGCGATCAAGGTAACAACACCATTAAAAAATCTGAATATTTCTATGGACGGTGTTACAGATAGAAATTTTGATGTATACCTTCGTCCAACAAGTAATGACGAAATAGGAAAACTTACACGAAACTTTAATTCTATGATCCGAAGGATAAAAAATCTTATCGTAAAGAAATATGAAGCCGATATAAGAAGAAAGCAAGCGGAGCTAAAGGCCTTAGAATCGCAAATTAACCCTCACTTTTTATATAATACCCTTGAAACCATAAGCAGCATTGCCTATTTAAAGGATGTTCCGGAAATCATGACCATTTCCAGAAGCTTATCCGATTTGTTCCGTTACAGCATAAATAATGAAAAAAAGTTAGTCACCCTTGGTGATGAACTATACCATACTGCAAATTACATCAACATTCAAAAGATCAGGCATGGAAACAAGTTCAATGTATGCTACAATATTCCTGAAGAAGCTAAAAAATATAATGTAATAAAACTAATATTGCAGCCAATTATTGAAAATTCAATTAATCATGGGTTAGAATTGATTAAATTAGGCGGTATAATAAAAGTCAGCGCGCATAAAAGCCTTGATAATATGTTGATTATAGAAGTAGAAGATAATGGAATAGGGATCCCTCATGAAAAGCTGAAAAGGATACAGGCTGATCTAAACCGGGATTCTGCTGAAACATATGAAACATCCGGAAGTATAGGCCTTGCAAATGTACATTTTAGAATTAAGCATTATTATGGAAACAACTACGGACTTACCATCGAAAGTACCGATGAAAAAGGCTGCAAGGTCATTTTAAAACTTCCCATCACAGAAGATAGAAAGGAAATATAGATATGTATAGAGTGTTAGTAGCGGATGATGAAAAGTGGATCAGAAAAGCCATTGTAAAAAGGGTTTTATCCTGTGGTCTGGCAGTTAAGATTGCAGCAGAAGCAGAAGATGGCCAAGAAGCTTATGAGTTGGCCCTTAATACAAAGCCCGATATTATTATAACGGATATCAAAATGCCTTGCATGAACGGGTTGCAACTTATTGAACGATTAAAAGATCAGTTGCCCAGAACAAAATTTATCATTATCTCAGGATATGCCGATTTTGAATATGCACGTTCTGCTTTACAACTAAAAGTATGCCAATATATATTAAAAACAGTAGATGACCATGAATTAAGAGAAGCCCTAGAGCAAGCAATCCAACAAATTAAAGATGAAGATATGACAGCCGGACAGATAAATACTTTACAAACAAAACTTGTAGAAAGAACGCATATATTACAAAGACATTTTATTCAGCAAATGGTATCATCCAACCGCTTTTCTAAAGAGTACACCCAACGGATGGTAGACAACTTGGGACTGCCTTTTGAGGAAGACACTTATTTCTGTGTGCTGGTGTTAGAAATAGATACATCTATTACTGAAAATCAAGATATAAATAAAATGCTAAACAGTATAAGTAATTTTTTCACCAAATACGACTATAGAGGCTTCGTATTTGAGAATATGCAGGGCTATAATGAGCTGAACATATTGCTGTATTCTGCTGATATGAGTCAACTGGATAAAATCCATTTGTTTGATCTGACAAAGAAATTGAAAGAAATATTTAAAAAGACTTTCTCTTTAGCCGGAATAAGCAATACTTATCAGTCTTATTTGGAACTTAACAAAGCATATATCGAAGCAATTGATGCTTTAAAAAATAAAAATTTACTGAAAAACAAAAAGACACACTGCATATATTATCAAGACATACGCGCCTATGACAGTTTAATTGACTACCAATATTTTACTGCCGCAGATGAAAGGACCTTAGCTTACCATATTGAATCAGGTAGTATTGATGATATTGCCTCTTGTATAACGGCAGTATTTGATAAGATAAAAGCCAGCGCACAGATTTCAACCAAAATACTAATGAAATTGTATTATGAAGTAATTCTTTTATTAGAACGTGTATTGGCTAAATATCAGCTATCGGTAGAAGATGTTTTGGAAGTAGACTTCTTATCTTTGATTAATGTTCCAAAAACATCAACTGCTGAAGAGTTAGAAACATTATTAGCCTCGTTTTCTACAAAAGTAGCGCAATATCTTGCTACATTGGAAAATGATAATCCACGTATCATTTTTAACAACATCAAGCATTATATAGATACCAATTACTTTGAACCTATTACTTTAGATAGCATTACTCAAAAGTTTTTTATCAGCAAAACTTTTTTTAATAAGCTGTTCAAAAAGGAAACAAATATGACCTTTGTGAGTTATCTGACAAAGATTCGAATGGAAAATGCATTGGAGCTGTTACAACATAATCAATTAAAAGTGAATGAAGTGGCAAAAATGGTAGGCTATTCAGATCCACTTTATTTTGGACAAGTATTTAAAAAACATTTCGGGGTTTTACCATCAGAATACTCATCCAACAATGATGTTATGGAAGAATATCCTTCACTCTGATATTCTTCCGAAACGGCAATACATTTTAATATATTTCTCTCTCCGGAACCTGTAGCAACTATCTTGTCATCCTCAGTAACAACTATAGTAAATTCAATACCGTCATCATAATCAAGGCCGCTGCTCTTTAGAAAAGATACAACACCTGCGAGTTTTTTGCCTGAAAATGGGATTCTATATTCAATATTCACTTTTGTCCCCCTTGCTAATCCTTGTTTGAATACAGATATAATTATTTGGAAAACCGCTTACTCATTAACCTGCCGAATCACATCTATTACTGATCCATCACGATATGTAACAACTCCAACAATTTTATCTGTATATTCAATCTGATCAGGCTTGCCTACAGTCTGCTCAGCTTTTTCTTTCAACTCTTCGATAGTACAAATAGGAAGTCCCGACTTCTGAAGATTTGCCAGAAGATTCTTACGACGAGGATTCACTGCAATCCCCTTTTCCGTTACAATCACATCAATCGTTTTTCCTGGTGTCACAACCGTATTTACTTTTTCAACAACACAAGGAATCCTTCCGCGAGTCAAGGGTACAACAACAATTGCAACACTTGCACCTGCAGACGTATCACAATGTCCACCGACTGCTCCTCGGATAATTCCATCAGAACCTGTCAATACATTCACATTATAGTCTATATCTACCTCAAGTGCGGAAAGTACCACAATATCAAGTTGATTCACAGCCGTGCCTAAATTTCCCGGACTTGCATAATATGACGCAGAAATTTGCTGATGGAAGCGATTGTCTTTCAAAGACTGCGCAGCCCTAAGATCAAAAGACTGAACATCAAGAATTTTTTTAATTAGTCCTTCTTCATGCAGATCAACAATCTGACCTGTAATGCCACCGAGGGCAAAATTGGCTCTTATATTTTTTTGAAGCATTTTTTCTCTTAAAAATCTTGCCACGGCAAGAGACGCACCCCCGGAACCCATCTGCATGGAAAATCCATCAACAAAACATCCGCTATATTCGATTACCTGAGCGGCTTTTTCAGCAATCAATAGTTCTTTCGGATTTTTGGTGAATCGTGTAGCACCGCTCATAATCCCTACCGGGTCCCCTACTGCATCAACTTTTACAATATAATCCACGTCTGATTCCGGAATTCCGAATGGTGCATTCGGATAACGAACAATGTTGTCGGTCAGAATGATGGTCTTTTTTGCATATTGCGCATCCAGTTTTGCATAACCCATAGAACCACAGCTTATTCCTGTATCATTATCCCGTGAATATCCATTGGCATTTCCATACGCATCGCAAGACGGCGCACCTAAAAATGCCATATCAATAGGCAAATTGCCGGTCTCAATTACGTATGCTCTTCCTCCATGAGAGCGAAACACAACTGGAACATCCATCAGTCCATGTGAGATTTCCTCTGCCAGTTTCCCACGAAGGCCGCTTGTTTCAATACGTCTGATTACTCCATTTTTTATGTGCTTGATCAACGGCTCGTGGCAATCAGTGAGCGAACTTGCCGACATTACAAGATTTTTAAAGCCCATTTCAGCAAGTTTATCGACTACAAGATTAATAATATAATCTCCGTTACGGAAATGATGATGAAATGAAATAGTCATGCCGTCCTTCAGTCCCGACAAGCAAACAGCATCCTCAAGACTATCTACGATTTTATTTCGCATCTTTTCTTTCTGAGCAAGTGTTTCAAAATCTTTCTGCATTTTTTTAGCATCAAACGGATGATGAATTGTTTTTAATTCATCGATATAAGGGATTTTGTCCAAACTTATTTTACTCATTGTATTCCGCCTCCTAATCAATAGCACCCACTGCACGAGCCAAATCCAGTACGCGCTGAGCGCGAGCCACAACCGGTTTGTCAATCATCTTACCATTTAAGGATATGACACCACTTCCTTTTATATGTGCTTGCTCGATTGCATCCATAATTGCAAGCGATTTATCTATTTCCTTTTGAGACGGTGTATATATTTCGTGAACAGGTTTGATTTGACGAGGATTGACGATAGATTTCCCATCAAAGCCAAGCTGGTGAATCAGCTTTACTTCTGCACAGAATCCTTCTTCATTATTTATATCCGAATCATACGCGTTAAGCTAAGCCATGTTATGGTAAACCAATAATTACATTTGCAAAAAAGAAAAAAACATGAGAACCTCAAAGTAATAGAGAAATGAAAGGTGAGGTTCCCATGTTTCAAGTTCCCATATCACTAATTATAAGCTTTATTTGCTTTTTAGGAAAGACAAAAATACTGGAAATTTCTAAGGACACAGGGTTTACGGTGCGCCGCTCTAAGCTGCTGCCAGATACTATAGTAAAAGTATTTACATTCGGCTTATGGGACACCCCTAATCCATCCTTACGTCAAACTGCTTCTAAATGCGAAAATATTCAACGCGGACTTAGTATAACACGCGAAGGACTTTTTCAACGTTTGGCTACAAGTGCTTTATTGCTAAAACAAGTATTCCAGTCAGCAGTTGAGTATTCTGCCAAGAGAGCAATAACTGTCCAGAATCTCGATGTGCTCCAAGCTTTTACTGATGTAAAAATATGTGATAGCTCTAAAGTTACTCTTCCGGACAAATTAGCAGATGTCTGGAAAGGTCTTGGTGGCAATAATGCAAAAGCTGCTCTAAAAATCCAGACTATATATAGCCTTAAGTCCAGAACTATCACAAATATGGAGTTGACAAAGGCGCCTGGTCCAGATGCCGGCTATAAAGATGAACTTCTAAAACACATTCATCATGGTGAGCTGTTAATTACTGACTTAGGATATTACAGTAAAGATTTGTTTAGGAAAATAATATCCAAAGGTGCATATTTTCTTAGCCGAATTAAATCAAATACTGTTTTTCAAATACAAAATTCTGACACTAAATCTTTTAAAGCCTTAGACCTTTTAAGTGTTTTAAAAAACAGCTCCAGTGTTGATATAGATGTATACTTTGGCACCAAGTATTCTAAATTACTACAATGTCGGCTGATTGGTGTACGTTTACCTGATGAAGTCGCTAATGAACGTAGGCGCAAAGCAAATAAAAAAGCAAAGTCACAAGGCAAAACACTGAGTGACTATGACTTAGAGTTATTAGGATGGAACCTTCTAATTACTAACGCCCCAGCACATATGCTTACTCCAAAGGCAGCCTGTGAATTGTACAGAGCTAGATGGCAGATAGAGCTTTTATTTAAGGCTTGCAAAAGCTATCTAAACCTTGGCAAAGTAGGCAACTGTGGTAAAGAGCAATTAGAGTGTCTTCTATATGGAAGGTTAATTGCCATTATACTAATTTTCACAGTCTACTCAGCACTGTATGCCCTCATGTACCAACAAAAAAACAGATGCATTAGTATGATGTCGTTTATCAAACTAATTGCGACAAAGGTGGAAAAAATATTTTCAAGCCTTTATGCAACCACTGAAGCAATATCGGAACTGCGACTGATTCTTAAAAGAGCGGCCGAACAAAGCTTACATGATAAACGTAATCGCAAAACCACGGTTGAGCGATTGCAGGAACACTATTTGCTCAATTAAATTGGTAAAAAATAGCTTAACTTAACGCGTATGATATCCGAATAAACAGTATCAATAGCGTCAATACCTGCTGTACGAGCTGCGAGAAGCACCATACTTCTGCCAAAAAGCAATTCAATACCTTGTGGAGAACGATTGGTTTTCAGGTCGGTTACAAAGTCTTCAGCTCCTATTGCTATTCCGATCAGCCTCTTGCTTGCACAAGCGATTTCCTTTGCATTTAGCACACCTTTAGCACTTTCAATCGCTGCCATCATAGAAGTCGAGCCAACCTCTACGCCGATTTCCTTTTCAATCCTCGCAATCTCCTTCTCGCATTGTAAAACATCCTGTACCGTCTCTGTTTTCGGCAGGCGGATTGCCACTCTGCGTGTTCTGACCATTGCTTCCAAATCTTTAATCCCAAGTCCGCTTGAAAGGTCATTAATACGTACAATCAATTCTTTTTTTCCATAATCCATTGTCTTTAGAGCCTGATAAACAAGAAATCTAGCACTGTCTTTTTCAGTCAAGGATACAGAATCCTCCAAGTCAAACATGATGCAGTCACTATCGTAAATTCCAGCATCTTTAATCATCCCGGGATTATTTCCCGGTACATACAACATGGTACGCCTTAACTGTTTCATTATTTCACGCCTCCCAGCTGTAAGATTCTACTTCACAAGCACGATAAACCGCTGTTTTTACTCTTGCCTCTATAGTACAATCAAGAGCTCCCTTATCCACAGCAATAATTTTAGCTGCATCCACATTCAGTCTTCGTAAGGTTTCAAGAATAATCCTGCGAATCTGTCTTCCAAACTGTTTTTCCACCGTACTGTTTAGTTCAATCTCAATACCGCTATCGTAGGGCTCTACCCAAATCATAATATCACTAGATTCCAAGGTGCCGGATACTGCTTTTATTTTGATGTTCATACTAATCACTCCCGTATTAAAGGGCAGAAATAATTACCTCCGCCCTTTCTTAAAACACTTCAATATATTCCTCTCAAAATATAGTTCAAATATCCTGAAATACCCAGCGTAGAGCATCCGGAAAACGGACACGCCATTCCTTCTGGTGATGTATTGCATCAGGATAGATATTATATTTTAACTGTCTATCGCTAAGATGATTTTTCTTTAAGTAATCGTATATTATATCAGCGCCTTCCAAGAATTCTTCTTTTGTCGTCATACGTCCAAACTCGTTGGTTCCCACATCCACATAAACATATTTCAGGTGGCTGTAATCTGCACTTTTCATTGTCTCTTCAAGTTTATCCATCCAAATATAAACTGCGGAACTCATTGCAATCAGACGGGAAAAAATGTGTGGATATTGAAGTCCCGCATAAATGCAGTTCAACCCTCCTGTACTATATCCGCAGATCCCTGTATATTCCTGCTCAGGTCTTGTACGGTAACATTTGTCAATCATTTCTTTAAAATCAGTGGTTAACCAATCCAGATATGCAACACCCTTTCCTTCAATATGAGACTCAAATTTCTTTTCCGGCGGCACATTAAAATCCTTTGTATACGGTGAATACTGCGCTGTCCTTACAGCGTTAATATCTGGTGATTCAATTGCCACAAGAATCACTTCCGGCAGGAACTTGCCATAATCCTTGTAATACTGTTCGAAGCGCAGGCTTTCTCCGTTCCAGAATACGTCTTGGTCACGGAATACATCCTGTCCATCATTTATGTATAAAACAGGATAACATTTATCTGATGAATCATACCCATCAGGTACCATTACCCGAGCCTTCACCGATCTATCCAGTGTTGTGATTTTTCTATTTATCACATCAATTCTCATTTATCCAACTCCTTCTAAATGCTATCTGCATAAATTCCTATACGCTCTGCCGTATCTTTTTCAAGTACCAGTGTCATATCATCAAGCTGCGTTTGAATTAACTTTTCTTTCTTCAAATTGGTCAGTTCTAATTGTATATTCATTGGCTGCTTTTTTTTACGATTAATCATATCACATAAAATATCATCATAGATAAAGCTTTCAATGATCATGAGGTTATTTAATCGTAGGCCTTCTGCTCTTAAAAGCTCCTGATGGTTTTCTTTCCTTTCTTTCCATAGCATTGAATGTTTATCTAAGGTTTTGTATCCTTCTTCCAGCACCACTCTGTTTAGTTCAAAGCAGTAAAAAGCCTGATCATTCACGGCATATACGCAATTTTTTATAAATATATTTCCAAACATATACAGATAATTCTCTGTCTCATACAGGTAAACCGGTTCCAGTTTTTTTGCCGTAACACAATATCCAAATGCGGGTCGTCCGGTTTCCTGCCATATTCCAATCTTTTTAAGTCTTTCAGTAAGAAGATTTATCTGCTGCTGCTCAATTTGTTCGTAAGACCTGCACAGCACATTATTGCGCTGATAAGAAAAAAGGAGAATGGCTATAATATACACAATCCCGGCTAGCATCCATACATCCCACTTCGTTAGCAAATATAGGATTGGAAAGACGGCAGCAATTAGAACTAATTTATTGTTTTTTCTTTTATATTCAATATGTTTTTTTAAAATGCGCTGATACTCCGCTTCTAAGGTCACCCTTTTCTCCTCTTTCTTATCTAAATATTTATATTCCTTATGATGCAAATAATCCAAATAAGATACTTGCGATAACTAGGATAATTGCGCCTCCAATTCTTGAAGAAATCTGAGCAAAAGGCATCAATTCCATTCTATGTGACGCACCTAGAACCTGTACATCACCGGAACCACCGCCGTTAGCCATACAAAGGCCGGCTGTAATAGCAGCTTCAACAGGATAGAATTTAAACCATCTACCTACAACAATCGTACCAATAATAGATCCTATAACCACAGCGAGACTTATAGCGATCTTCTGGAAAGAGAACACTGTTGCAAAATCTGCAAGATTCAATGTGATACCAACCGTCACCATCAACGGAAGTGACATGTGCTTTACAAAGAACTGCTGTACTCCCTTTGAACCTGCACGAATTTCAGCAGGAACAATATTGGAAACGTTTAATAATCCACAGAAAATAACCATGAAGGCGTATTTGTGAATGGTAAAACCAAGTCCTAAATGATTGATGATAGAAAACTTATCTGCATAAAAGCCTGCCAGTACAAACATAAACAGAGCCAGCGCTAAACCGGACGCATATTCAGTCATGCCGACTTTAATCTCTTCATTTCCCTTTGAAACCGCTTCCTGATTATGTCCACGAATCAGCTGACCTTCTCCCGTAATATTAGGATACTTTTTACCAAGCCGGTCAAGTAATGCTCCCCCAACAACTGCCATTAAATTACCTATAACAATGGTTGCAAAAGCCGGCGCATACCATATCGCCGGGTCTTTACCCGTTATCCCTCCCCATATTTTACTCATGGGAATTACACCTGCACCGTTGCCTCCTCCTATAATAGGAAGAGCCGTATTTAAGATTGCTTCAACGGGTCCTACACCAACAATCGTACCTACAAGAGCCGCTAACCCGAAAGATACAACTACACCACCGAGAATGGTCGGAATAAAACCTGCAAATGCTCTAATGAGCAGCTTTCTGTCAACAACAAGAACAGACCCTGTCAACAGCACTACTATATAAAAATCCAAAAAACCCATCTTGCCATTAAAATTGCTTACAGTAGTAATAACACTTTCCGGAACCAGTTTGAAAGTATATAATGCTCCTGCAGCCAATGAGGTAAACAACATTCCGCCGCCACACCAATCCTTCCATATTGGAATATTGTCACCAATCCAACCTACTATACCACCGAAGATTATTGCAAACAGTAGTGCGCCTATGATATTGTCTAATAAAATGCCTTGTGCTGCGATTACACCAACAATGATTGCCATTGGGAGCAGCATGTACAATGGAAAGCCTAAAATCTTAATTTTGCTAATTTTGCCCATCGCTAGCTCTCCTGTTTTTTTTCCTGTTGATACAGAAATTTTACTCATCTTTAACCCCCCTGTTTTTTCTGCTATAGAATATAAATACGATTTGACCTAAAACCTCTTTAACTATTTTTGGTTAAGCGCTTTACCAACTACAATTATACTACTTTTACTAATAACTTGTCAATATATTCCTTATATTTTAGCATATTATACAAAGAAGTACCTCATTTTAAGCAAATCTCCCTTAAATCCATTCTAAATGCCGCAATATATAAGCATTAAGATAAATCGCTTTATCATAAAGAGATAAAAAGTCAAGAGACTTTTTATCTCTTGACTTTTTTAACTAGCCTATTTATACAAAGAATGAGATCTTGTATTCTGTGTCATATTGTAAAGAAGAACAATGCACAATTGGTAAAAAAGATCTGGCCATTGAAACAGCTTGCAGAACAATTAGGCATCCCAAGACCTTCCCTCATTATAATTAAAATGTCCTGACAATTAAATATTGTTGCCATGACATTTGTATACTTTATGTATCTTGAAACACCCATCGCAAAGCATCTGGAAAACGTCTAGCAAAGCAGTGATGCGTATGGGTATCATTTTCCCAGATAGCAAATTTCATTTGTTTTTCATCAAACCCTAAATCCATAAATTTCTGATGCATCATTTCATTTCCTTTGATAAACTGTTCTTCTTCTGTCATACGGCCCCGTTCCTTTGTACCTGCATCAAGATAAATATAATTCACATGGTCAAAAGTAGATTCTTCTATCGTTTTTTTAAGGCAGTCAAACCAAATATAGTATGCACTACTTAAAGCAATCAGCCTGCTGAATACTTCAGGATATTTCATTAACGCATATGTACTGACAACTCCTGCTGTACTGCTTCCGTATATTCCTGTCATTTCACATTCAGGTCTTGTACGATAGCTTGCATCAATCCATGGTTTTAGTTCATTCACAAGCCATTCAAGATATTCTTTCCCTGTACCATTAATTTCTGGTTCGAAGTTTTTTCCCTGAACATCAAAAGTTTTATAATAAGGCGTATACTGCGCTGTTCTAACAACATTGTCTGAAGGACAATCAATTCCCACAAGTATTATTTCAGGAAGAAATTTTCCGAATTCTTTATAATACTGAGCAAACTTCAAGCTTTCACCATCGCATGCATCGTCATCATAGAAGATGTCCTGCCCGTCATTCATGTATAAAACAGGATAGCGCTTGTGCGAAACTTCATAGCTGTCAGGCGTCATAACGCGAAATATTACATCCCGATCAAAAGGCGTAAGTTTAGTATTAAACACATCAATATTCATCTTCGATTCCTCCTAATCATTATTCAGTCTGAGCAGTTATGCCTTCAAACGCTGTTTTTGAGCAATGTGTATCCTCATAAGATTCTGATTCAATATTATGTTGTTAAATCGATTTATCTAAATAAAACTCTAACATCTGTTCTTTACTTTGTCAACAGTGACAGAATACATTATACGCTTTATATAATAGTCATTTAAATTATTTATACAATATACCTAAAGATATTTTATTTTTTTATCGTATGGTTTATGATATGATATAATATGATATTATATGTTGCATATGCTAAATCGCTTTATTATGTTTTTTGATATTGTTTATATAAATTTCTCTTTAGGAATTGCAGGAGGTTACCTATGGGTGTTACCATTAAAGATGTAGCAAAAAAAGCGGGCATTTCTACTACAACAGTCTCTCTGGTATTAAATAATAAAAGCAATGCCCGTATTTCCGAAAAGACAAGACAACTTGTTACTAACGCAGCAATGGAACTGAACTACATACCGAATCAAATGGCAGTAGGCCTGGCAACAAAAAAAACACAAACCATTGGGCTTCTTCTTCCTGATGTAAACAGCTACCATTTTACCAGCCTAATTCATTCTATCGAAGCTGCCTGCAAAAAAACGAACTATTTTTTGATGATTGGTACAATTTCATCAGGGTCCGAAAATGAGCTTACCTACATTACTAATTTTATTAACCGAGGTGTTGACGGCATCATTTTTGACCCTTCCTTGTGCTCTAAGGAATTCAGTCAGAAATATGTTAATTCCATTGCTTCACTTAATGTACCGGTTATATCTCTAGGTCCTGTAAACGCAAGCTTACTCCCAAATTCTATTGTTCCTGACTATCGTCAGGGAGGTTATATCGCCGCAACCCATTTACTTGAAATGGGTCATAGACGTATCGGTTTTTTTATTACCTGTGCCGATTTCAACGCTGTATCTGCTATCTCAGACGGCTATCAAGACGCTCTTGACGAATGGGATATTCCATATGACTCGAATTTGGTTTTTGAAGGCACCTTACATTCTGACAGTGGTTACCAATGTCTCGATAAGCTTCTCAATCAGAATATTACTGCTATATTTTCTAGTTCAGACATTGCAGCATATGGAATTTATCGTTATGCTCGCGAGCATAAGATTCGTATTCCCGATGACTTGTCCGTTGTCGGCTTTTCTGATATTACGCTTTCAGCTGCTCTGGATGTTCCTTTAACATCAGTTTCTTTTCATATGGACCGTATTGCAAGAAAATCCGTTAATCTTTTAAGGAAAGTATCGGAAAGTAAAGAACAACTGATTCCAGAGATTATACCGCCTAATCTTATTCTTCGCAGCAGCACAAGAAAAATATAAACTTCTGAACTAATATGGTAGCATCCATAAAAATGTATTTTCTGTAAATGTCATCAAACTCTGCTCCTACAGCATTTCGTATAAAAGCAGAGAACCTGAAAACATCTATACAATTTGTTATCAAGTTCCCTACTCATACGCATTTAATTTATACACCTCGCCTTAAATATTTATAATTGTCCTGCCGCAACAGTCCCCGGACTGTTGCTAATTGCCAAACAGTAAATCCGGTAAGAAGGTCACTAAAATAGGAACATAAGTGATTACCAATAAAACAACACCTAATACCAGCACATACGGCAGTATTGCCTTAGATATCTTTTCAAACGGTACTTTTGAAATACTTGAAAGCACATACAGCACCAAGCCTATCGGAGGTGTCATTAATCCGATCATTAGGTTTAATATCATAATGATACCAAAATGTACAGGGTCCACACCCATCTTCATCACCATCGGAACCAAAATGGGTACAAGTATAATCTGTGCTGCTGAAGTTTCTAAAAAACATCCAACTAATAATAAAAATACATTAAGTACTAATAATGCCAAATATTTATCCGCAATCACACTTAAAAACGCCACAGCCAGCTTTTGCGGTACCTGTGATGTAGTCATAATCCAGCCAAAAAGATTGGCACTTGAGATAATGAATAAAATTCCTATCGTTGTGTTCAATGTTTCACGTAAAAACCCCGGCAACTGCGTAATCCTTATTTCTTTATAAATAAAACTTAATAATAATGCATAGAAAACCGCCGCAATAGCCGCTTCCGTGGGTGTAAAAACACCGCCTATGATCCCGCCAATAATGATTACCGGCGCGAGCAGCGGCAGAAATGCGCTCTTTAAAGCATGGAAAATTTCTTTGAATGAAGCCCTTTTGCGTTTTGGATATTTCTTCTTTTTACTGATAAAATATACCATGGCGGACATAGCTCCACCCATAAGAAGTCCCGGAATGACTCCTCCTGCGAATAACCTTCCTATAGATACGCCGGAGGTTACACCAAAAATAACCGCAGGAATACTTGGAGGTATGATAGGCCCGATAATGGCTGACGCACCGGTAACCGCAAGACTGAAATCTTCATCATAGCCCGCTTCTTTCATTGCCTGCAATTCAATTGCGCCTAATCCACCGGTATCTGCTACAGCTGAACCGGACATACCGGAAAAAATAATACTTGCCAGGATATTCGCATGCCCTAAACCCCCGGTAAAATGACCAACGATATGATCAGCAAAATCAAATATTTTTCTGGTGATTCCACCGGAATTCATAATACTGCCTGCTAAAACGAAAAACGCGATTGCAAGCAGCGGAAAAGAATCCGGACCTGCCGCAAGCCTTTGAGCTGCCATCTCCAACGGAATATCATTGACGACCATATACAGGACGGAACTGCCAAATAAACTGAATCCCACAGGCACACCTAGTATTAAAAGAATAAAAAATACTCCGAATAATATTAACATCTGTTTTCCCTCTCTTTCATACCGGTCAGACTAATTACATTCAGCCATGTATCAGTCAGTAGATAGAGTATTGAGACAATTGCGCCAATTGGCAGCACAATATATACGATGCTCATTCTTACTCCCATCGCAGCAGAATCTATGAGATTTTGGTCCATCACAAAACGCATTACCCCAGGCATGTAAAAAACAAAGCATAAAACTAAAAATAAATTCGTTAATATCGTTACGGTTTTTTGTCCCGCAACAGGTAACTTCTGATAGAATATTTTCATCTCAATATGCGATTTGTTTCTTATTCCGTATCCTAATCCTATAAAAGTGATCCATACATGCAGATATCTCGCTAATTCTTCACTCCATATTAACGGCATGTTAAACAGATATCTGAATACTACTTGCAAGAATAACGATATCCCCATCACAGCCAAGCAGATCATTAAAATGATTTCTTCTATATTCCACAATATTTTGAGCAATTTATTGGATTGCTTCATTAGAGATCCTCCTTAATAAATCATGTCGTAAGACAACAGGGTATAATATAATTCTCATCCTTGAGGAAAAAACCTCTAGGATGAGAATGAATTGTTTTATATCTTTTGTTAAGACTATTTTATTGCTCTTATGTCCTCAAGCAATCCTTCTCCCCACTGGCTTTCATACTCATCATACAGCGGTTGAGCAGCTTTAATAAATGCTTCACGGTCAGGCTCTACGATTGTCATGCCTTTCTCAACAAGTTCTTTTAGCAATTTATCTTCTAAAGCAAAGGCTTGTTCATTAACCCAGTCAGCAGTCTCCTGTCCGGCTTCCAAAATAGCCTTTTGGATATCTTCCGGAAGTGTCTTGAATACTTTCTCACTCACGAAAATATGATTTCCTTGAGCGATATGACCGGTTTTAATAAGGTATTTTTGTACCTCAAAGAACTTCATGGATGTAATAGCGGCTGCAGGATTTTCCTGCCCATCCACAACACCTTGCTGTAATGCCAGATATACTTCTGAGAAAGCCATAGGAGCAGGTGTAGCACCCATTGCTTTAACAACACCAACAAACATAGGTTGATCCGGACATCTGAGTTTTAAGCCTTTTAATTCTTCAGGTGTTTTAGCAGCAACTTTGCTGGTGGTTACATGACGTGTACCGTAGTAAGTGCCGCCAATAGGACGAATGCCGGCCTTAGCCGCCGATTCATCGGCCATCTTTGCAAATAAATCACTTTTAAATACATTAATCAGGTGATCTCTATCTCTAAAAATGAATGGTCCGTCAAATATCAGCGCCGGTTTATATCTCTTTGCGATTTCTCCCATACCAATCAATGCAAAATCAAGTGTTCCCATCGCTACTGCATCGGAATGATCCTTTTCTGAACCAAGCTGAGCCGCAGGATATATTTCGATAGTAACCTTGCCTCCGGTTTTTTCATTTACAAGCTTTGCGAAATGTTCCGATCCTAAATGATTCAAATGGTCTGTGGGTAAAACATGACCCATTTTAAAAGTATAGGTTTTTTCATCTTTTGGCGCTTCAGTTTTAGGTGCTTCCTGTTTAGCATCGTTTTTATCTGCTGCAGGTTCACTTTTTGTACCACAACCAGAGAATATAGAACCAAAAATAAATACAGCTGCCATAACCAGGATCAAAGCTTTCGTTTTTTTCTTAAACATTATAACTCCTCCTTAAGTTTGGTAATTTTAGTAATTATAGATAATTTTCTCAATGCTGCAGCATATTGAATTGTACAAGTTTAATATAGTGGAAATATTCTTATCTGTAAATGTACATTTTTAAAAGGAATGAACTTTTTGCCCACACGCTATGTTTAAAGCCCTTTGTAACACAGTTTGTTTACAAAACGTTCATCGTTTTACTATTTGTTAATACTAAAAAAGCTTTCTATCTTTAATTAACTGCAATGATATCCAAGACAGAAAGCTTTTTATTATTATTTGTTGACATTTTATTAGCAAATGAACATTTTGATCATCTTTAAATATTATTTTCATTGATTAATTGATTTAAAAGCTTTTTCAGCTCATCATTATTATTTAACCATTCATTATATAAAGGAGATACCGTTCTTTTATACACCGTTATATCAGGATACTCTATCTCTATTCCCTTTTGTTCTAACGCTTTAAAAATGTCTTCTTCTGCTTTTCTTAATAGCTTCACTTCATAAGCAGCAGATTCTTTTGCTGCTTTTTCGATCAGTTCTCTATGCTCTTTTGACAGACTGCGCCAAAACTTATCGCTTATCAAATACATTGTGGGACTAATAATATGATTTGTGACGATAATCTTCTTTTGATTATTGTACCATCCGTTATTATAACTTAACAACGGAGGACTATCATGTCCATCAACTACATTTTGTCTTAATGCCATGGCGGTGTCCTGTACGTCCAATGATAAAGCATCAAACTGCATTGCTTTTAATGTATCAAGATTAATACCCGAAAAAGCGGTAGCAAGTAATGGCTTTCTTAAATATCCTTTATTGGGTATATCCTTCTGACTAATGGATATTTGTCTAAAGCCATTTAAGGTCCAGGCCAAACAACGAACGCCTAATGCGTCCATACCTTCAATGATTTTATTGCCAAATTCACCGTTTAACACATTCATTGCCTGCTCATAACTATCAAAAATATAAGGATATTTTATGATACTCATCTTGGGCAGTATATCCTCTACCGACTGACTTCCTATGCACATCTCGATTGTGCCATGCTTAACCCCTTGAATATAACCTTTTTCACCTATAAGCTGATTATTCGGATATGTTTCTACGCGTATTTTCCAGCTACTCTGTTCTTGAACCATCGGAATAAACTTTTCAACCAGCGCCAAATGCTGTGGGTGGGATTCCGGATAATTGTGCGCTATTTTGAGAATGATCATCTCTTCTGGTATAGGATCGTCAAATACTGCGGATTGTCTGCTTATTTTACTTCCCTTATATTGAGTGCTATCCTTCTTTGCATCATAAAAAACATTATAAACATATATCAATAATGTCAATACAAATACAACACCCAGCACTACTAATATCTGATTTCTTGATATAAATTTTTCCAATCAATTATCCCCCCATAGCATTAAATACGGATATTATCTCTATATTGCCCCGGAGTAATACCTTCGTATTTTTTAAAAGTTCTCATAAAAGTCTGAATGCTGTTAAATCCAACTCTAAATCCTACTTCTTTTATGGATAGTTGAGAATCCTTAAGAAGCTGTTTGGCTTTTTCTATACGGTTTCCATTTACATAATCGGTATAGTTTTTCCCTGTATAGTCTTTAAATATCTTACTGACGTATGCTCTGCTAAAACCAATTAAATCCGCAACTTCGTTTAATGAAATATCCTTACTTAAATTCTCGTTAATATATTCCAATATTCTCTCTGCATTTTTTTGGCTTTTATCACTATTCGTGCTGTTGATTTCATCCGAGATGGTCCGGCAGATCTTCATAAGCCAAACTTTAATATCTTCTATTGTCTCTTGAGCCGCCAATTGTTCATACAGATTCGCTTGTTTTCCAAAAATCTCATCTACCGTCATTCCCATATTGATTATCAGTTCCACAATGCCATTGACCAATCTTACAAATACCTGTTGAACACTTTCATATGAAATACTGCGGTTATTTAAAATCTCACCGGCCATTTCTTCAACTAATGTTTCTACTTCCTTATATTGGCCAATTCTAAGGTTATTTACAATCATTTTTTCTTTTTCTGAATTATGATAGTATAGTTCTTCTGATTGTACTTCTATATCATCTATATTGATTACCTCATTTGTACCCTGGTACAACTTATATTTAAGAGCAATAATTGCTTCATTGTAGGATAACTTAATATCGACAATACTCTTATACACCCTTCCGACCCCTTGTGTAATGGTAAAAGGAAAGTGCTTTTTAACCTCGTTCTTTATCTTTTCTATCATCAGTAGTAATTCATCTCTTGCTTGCATTGAAATACCTTCATTGGTGCAATTAATGATTGCGGCTATTTTATCAGACTCTATTTCAATACATACTCCCTTATTTCTACTTGAAATGACTGTTTCCGCCATGGCCATCAGGTTAATTTTATAAATACTTCTATCAATCTCATCGAATTTTTTGCAAAATTCGCTGTAATTATCTATTTGCATGACTACAACAATAAAATTTGTTGAATGGAAATCAATACTTAGCAATTTTAGTTTTTCAAGGATCTCTTCCAAACTCGTTCTCTTCCCCATGATCAAATTCGTAAATAATTTTTCTTTTACCATGGGTTTTATACTTTTGATAGCATCTTCCATACTTTTGTTTTTATCAATGACATCATTATAAGCATAATTTAAGAATTCGTACTCATCTTTGGCTGTAATGCCTTTGGTAAAAAACTCATCTTTTGAGGACGCTAAAATAAGATTGATTAATCTCTCAATAGGTTCATACATACCTTTTGAAATCAAGAAAGAAAATACCAAAGCAAATAGGATATAAATGATTGCTGAAATTTTGATCATTTTTGATATAATTTTAGAATCCTTTTGTAACTCTTCCAATGGAATGGAATAAATGTATTTCCATCCATTATATCCGGAAGTAGTATATGTAACCAACATCTTTTTACCATTGACATGTTGAATAACGTATCCGCTGTCATCTTTTAAAATAGCATTCATGCTAGGGTCATCACTAAAATATGTTCTTAATTTACTTTTCTCTTTATGAAGCAGTATTTTTCCATCACGATTGACTACATAAAGAACCCCATTATCTTCTGTATTTACTCCCGACACCAATTCATACAGCTTTTCTTCATTAATATTGACTATCACCGCACCCAACTTGCTCCATGATGAAAACGGAATATTCCTTATAAACGTAATACAATTAAATTGGTTGCCCAAAGCATCGGATATCTTTCTAGTCTCAAGTTTTGATGTGCCAATAATAAATTTATTATAGTCTTTAAACCAATCTTTATCATAAAAATCACTAAACTTATAAACCCCTCCTGTTGAGCTGTAAATTTTATCATTGTATGTATTATAGACATAAACAGAGGATATATAATTCGAGGCATATGAAACATTCATCAGCTTCCCAATGATCTTATGACTATTAGTAAACGACTCACTTGCAGGGTCAATGACTAATTCTACAACATCAGAGTCCTTGGCAATCTGCTGTACGATATCATCTACCTGCTTAAAAATCAAATCTACCGCTTCATTGGTTTTCACCAGCATATTCATATTGATATTATGCGCTTGCTTTTGTATGATCGCTATAGACCGTCTATAAATCACCGCATTGGTAGCTATTAAAGGTATAAGTGAAAACATCATAAGTACAAGTAAGGTTTTGACAAAAATACTATTAAATTTATAGTCATTTACATATTTTCTTTTCATATTCGCAAGTTCCTTCTTTCATGATCTATGCACCAATGATAATACTGACTTCTGAATGATTCTATTTATAAATGAATTGCAATTATATTTACCTTGTATAATACACCGTAAATCGCTAAGATAAGCAAAATGAATAAAGATTTGCATAATACTTTTAGTTAGTTTAGTATAACATATATTATTTCAATACTCAACATTTTACATAAACACTTCTATTCACATTATTCAAACTTTATAGGAGGGTGCGAAAACGTCCGATTTAGCACTTTTTCACAACCTCCTGTAATAATTAAACAAAAAAACTTCTTCTCGATAAATAGTATTATATTATACCAAGAAGAAGTTTTATAAATTACATGATTCTCATTTGATTAGTATTAATTTATGCTTCAATACCTTACTTCTTTTTTTTCATTACTGCTTCTACCTTGCTTACAATATTCCCAGCACTTAATCCGTATTTTTCCAGAAGTTCTTCATAGTCTCCCGATTCGGTAAATGTATCTTCTACGCCTATGATTTCCATTGGAACAGGATATTCTTTAATAAGTACTTCAGAAACTGCGCTTCCCAATCCGCCATAAACATTATGTTCTTCAGCGGTTACTACTGCGCCGGTTTCCTGCGCGCATTTTATTAGAAGTTCCTTATCAATTGGTTTTATTGTATGAATATTGACAACTCTTGCTTTAATTCCTTTAGATTTCAGCAATTCTGCCGCTTCTAATGATTTTGTAACCATATAACCTGTTGCTACAATGGTAACATCATTTCCTTCTGTCAGCTGAACACCCTTACCAATCTCAAATTCATAGCTTTCATCAAAAATAATAGGTACTTCTGCTCTGCTTAATCTCAGATATACAGGTCCATTATATGCTGCAGCCGCTTTTGTTGCCTTTGCTGTTTCAACAGCGTCAGCTACTGAAATTACGGTCATATTCGGCAATGCTCTCATGAAAGCGATGTCTGCGATCGCATGATGGCTTGCACCGTCGTAAGAATCCGACAAGCCTGCATATGTTCCTGCGAGTTTAACATTCAAATTTGTATATGCGATCAAGCTTCTTGCCGGATCTGCTGCTCTTAGCACCATAAAAGCTGCAAAAGTATTGATAAAAGGAATTTTGCCGGTAGTAGCCAACCCTGCAGCGATTGCTGCCATATTCGCTTCAGCGATCCCTACATTAAAGAATCTGTCAGGAAATTCTTTTCCAAACACACCACTTTTACTTGAACTCGCCACGTCAGCATCTAATACAACAACATCTTTATTCTCTTTTCCTATCTCAAGCAATACCTCACCATAAGCATCTCTTATCGCTTTTTTATTAGCCATTGACAGCACCTCCTAATTCAGCCATTGCTTTTTTGTAATCTTCTGCTCCGATTGGTTTTCCATGCCATGCATTCTGACCTTCCATGAAAGAAACACCCTTACCTTTAACGGTTTTTGCAATAATGATGGTAGGCATTCCTTTTGTTTTCTTTGCTTCATCAATTGCATCGGATATTTCTTCAACATTATGTCCATCAATATGGATTACATTCCAGCCAAAAGCTTTCCACTTTGCTGCAATATCTCCCATCGGCATGATTTCTTCCACTGTACCATCAAGTTGTACGCCGTTATTATCCAGAATCGCAATTAGGTTATCAGCTTTAAATTTCGCAGCGGACATTGCAGCTTCCCACACAATACCTTCTTGGATTTCTCCATCTCCCATTAAAACATAGGTATAATAATCCTTATTATCTAATTTTGCTCCCATTGCCATACCCAATCCGGCCGGCAATCCTAATCCCAAAGGACCGGTTGATAGTTCTACACCACAAGTCTTCTTCGCACAAGGATGCCCTTGCAGATTACTATTGATTTGTCTAAGTGTCTGCATTTCTTCTTTAGGGAAGTATCCTTTTTCAGCAAGTACAAAATATAATATCGGTGCCGCATGGCCTTTTGCCAATATGAAACGGTCCCTGTCTTCTTTTTTAGGATTTTTAGGGTCTACATTCATCTTTTCAAAGTATAATGTTGTAAGAATTTCAGTCGCTGATAATGATCCTCCCGGGTGTCCTGTTTGAATCTTGTGCAGCAGTTCGATAATTTCCACTCTGAAATTTTTACATAAATCTTCAAGGTATTTCTTCTTTTCTGCAGTTAAACTCATATGATCTCCTCCTTTATATTAATCTTCAACCGGCAGTAATACCAATTTCAGACCTTGCTTGCTTTCAAACATTTCAAAAGCTTTTTCCCATTCGGTAATGGGGAACTGATGGGATACAAGCGGTTTTGTTTTAACTTTGCCCTGTTCTAGAAGCTGAATCGCTTTTTCCCATGAGGTCCATCTGGAACCTAGTGAACCGGTTACTTTTAGCTCTTTATAGCAAATTCTTTCAAAATCAATGGTGATAGGCTTTCCAAACAAACCGATTTGGGTAAACTGTCCTTGCTTTTTAATTACATTTAAAGCACCATCGATAGCTCTTCCAACCCCAGAGCATTCGAAGACGATATCTACACCTCTACCATTTGTCAATTCCGATACAAATTTAGACAAATCTTCTTGCTGGACATTAATCGTATAGTCTGCTCCCAATTCTTTTGCCATCTTTAATCTTTCAGCATCAACATCTGTACCCGATACAATCACCGTAGCTCCTTGAGATTTTGCTACCTGCATCGTTGCCAATCCAATGGCACCAGGACCTTGAACCAGTACGACATCGCTTACGGTAATAGTAGTCAGCTCCAAAACAGCATGTGTGATACATGCCAAAGGCTCAATCAATGCGCCCGAAACAAAATCAATACTATCAGGAAGCGCATGTACTCTTTCGTGCGGCACCATGGTATATTTTGCGAAAGCACCATTGTACCAGTATCCCAAAGTCCTTCTATTATTACATAAATTATAATATCCGGTAATACAATAGTGACATTTCCCGCAGAAGCTATATGCTGTTTCGGATGTCACTCTGTCCCCTGGTTTCCATTCAGTAACTCCTTCTCCAACTTCAACAACCACACCACAGAACTCATGTCCTGTAATGACCGGTGGATTAATAGGAATACCGTCAATATCATCATGATAGATATGAAGATCCGAACCACAGATTCCCGCGGCTTTCACTTCTATTTTCACCTGCCCCGGTCCTGGTTTCGGTTCAGGTATATCTCTGATTTCCATATTCCCGTTTCCTCTAGCGTATTTTACTAATGCTTTCATAGAATTCCCGTATTGTACATACAATACGGTTAACCCTCCTCTCATAAACGAGCTTGTTAATTACACTTATTATATAAGCAATAACCATGCCAATTATTTTACCCTAAGTATTAGGTTGCCCCATATAAATAAAAAAATTAGGTTTTAAACTGTATTTTTTACCAAATACGCAAATAATCTGATCCCTGTTCGCCTACAAACAGCAAAAATTACAAATTCGGGCGGACAGAGTCATCCGCCCCTACTATATAAATTACACATTTTCCAGAATATAAAACATCATTCATATACTTACGTTTCAATATGGAACCATTATATATAAACAATCAGCATATTTATACCAAAGGCTTATCCCAGTTAAGCTTGCGACAATCGTTCTATTATGAAACAAACTCGGATTATGTTTCAATCCGAAACACAACCCGAGTCATTGATCCATCTCCACAATGTAGTTCTACCTATCCCTAATATTTTAGCTGCTTTTGTCCTGTCATCACCTGTAAATTCAAGTACCTTTTTTATGATCTCACTTTCAATCTCTTTTAAACTTCTATTGATGTCCAATCGAATTTTATATTCCTCCGATATATCCGGATGCTCATTATTTTCTTGTATTACCGGCGGTACTTCTTCATCCCAATCATCAATAAAGTTTTTAATGTGATAAAGCTCTACACGCTTTGCCGGAACAATGATTGCCAGTCTTTCTACTACATTTTCCAATTCTCGAACATTCCCATACCAATTGTATGATTGTAAAGCATTCATTGCTTCTTCCGACACTGTTTTTACATCTATATCGTTTTTCCTGCAATATTTCTCAATAAATGAATGGACAAATAACGGGATTGCATCTTTTCTCTCTCTTAGAGGGGGAATTTTTAAAGTTAGAACATTTAACCGGTAATAGAGATCTTCTCTAAAAATGTTGTCATCTATGGCTTTTTTCAAATCTTTATTTGTTGCGGCAATAACTCTTACGTCCACAGGCATTACCCGGTCGCTTCCTAACCTCATCACCTGCTTTTCCTGCAGTACCCTTAAAAGTCTGGTTTGTATGTGGGGCGCAATTTCACCAATTTCATCTAAAAAAATTGTTCCGCTGTGGGCAAGTTCAAAAAGACCTTGTTTTCCACCCTTTTTCGCCCCGGTAAAGGCACCTTCCTCATATCCGAACAATTCACTCTCCAAAAGATTATCAGGCAAAGCAGCACAATTTAAAGCCACAAAGGGTCTTTTTTTTCTACTGCTCGCATTATGAATTCCCTGAGCAAAAAATTCTTTGCCGGTACCCGTTTCTCCTACAAGAAGAATATTTGAACTGGTATTGGCATACAATTTAGCGATATCTACTAACTTATTCATCTTCTCATTTCCGGTAATCATATCCTCAAAATGATACCGAGCTACATGTCCTTTTAAATATACTTTCTTCCTGATTTTTTCTTCTGTATTTTGTATATTGCTTATATCCTGAAATACGCTTAAAGCCCCTGTAATTTTATCTCTAATCTTAATAGGCAGTGTACTGGCAATAATAATTTTTTCCCCAATATTATAAAACTCGTCCACTTTCGATTGCCCGTTCTTTATAACATCCTTAAAATTAACATGAGGCAGTACATCATTAATACTATGTCCTATTACTCGATCTTTGTGTATATTAAAAACTTTTTCCGCCGCAGGGTTAAAAAACTTTATTTGTCCTTTATTGCTAATACTCATAATACCGTCATGACTATAGTCTAGTATGGCTTTTAACTCTTCGAAACGTTCTCTCTCTCTATTGGTAGCATCTCTTATCTTTTTTGCCTCCGAAATGCTTTCTAAGACAGAATCCTTTCCCGACTCAATCAACAGTCCCTCAATGCCGCATTGTCTGGCAATTTGAATAGATATATGATCTCCTATTACCATCTCTGCTTTTCCTATGAGCTGCATAATCTTCGCTTTCTTTTGTTCAATGGTCTCCGCTTTATTAAAAATAACCGGTATAAGATTTACATCCAAAATCTCTGCGATGGTTTCAATATTATATACCACATTGTCATATCCCAAAAATCCAATATTCTTCCCTTTTTTTTTCGCTTCTTTTATAGATCGCATAATATCAATGGATGTAATCTGAATCTCAACGATGGGCACATCTATGAACTCTCTGAGCACAATGGCCGTCCCACCCCTGCTGATAATCACTTCCACTCCTTCAGAAATCATTTTATTGGCAATAGGGATAGCCTCATTCATATCTCCTAATTCAATATCAATCTGTTCATCAGTCATGTCGTTTATTTCTTTTGCAATATCCACAAGTTTCTCATAAGGCGAGATTAATCCAATTGAATACATAAATCTACCTCTCTGTAATACACGATTTGACTACATTATACTACATTGACGATAGAGTTTAAATAGTGAATAGGTAATAGTGAATAGTGAATAATTATAAAAATCCTGCTATGGCCTATCAATCATTCACTATTCATTACTCACTATTCATTACTCACTATTCATTACTCATTGTTCATTACTCACTGTTCATTACTCACTGTTCATTATTCACTACTCATTACTCACTGTTCACTATTCACTATTCACTATTCATTATTCACTGTTCATTATTCACTGAATTATTTCGCTGCTCCAAATAGCAAGTCAGGCAAAAATAGCGAAATCTGCGGAACGTAGGTTATAATCAACAGCGTTACCGCTAATATAATCAAATACGGCGTAACTGCCTTCGATATCTTTTCAAAAGGAACTTTGGATACACCGGCTAGTACATATAGTACCATTCCTACAGGAGGAGTCAGCAATCCTATCATCAGATTCAATATCATAACAATCCCAAAATGTACAGGATCTATTCCCAGTCCCATAACTACCGGCATTAATACAGGCGTTAATATGGTAAGCGCCGCAATTGTTTCCATAAAAGTACCTGCAATTAATAGAAAGATATTGATTACTAAAAGCGCCATATATTTATTCGGGAAATTGGCAAGGAAAAATTGAGATAATTTCTGTGGAATCTGTTCACTGGCCAATATCCATCCAAATAGAGAAGCAGCTGCTACAATCAGCATAACACCAACTGTCGTATTTGCTGTTTCTCTTAAAAAACGCGGCAAATCCTTAATAGTAATAGAACGATATACAAATGCCAGTATAAGAGAATATATCACCGCAATAATGGCGGCTTCGGTAGGCGTAAACACACCTATCAGAATTCCTCCGATAATTACTACCGGCGTCAAAAGCGGAAAGAAAGATGATTTTGTCGCAGATAATATCTCTCTGAAAGTAGCCTTGCGTTCTTTCGGATAATTCCTCTTTTTACTTTGATGATATACCAAACCGGCCATGACCAATCCCATAAATAGTCCGGGTAATACCCCCGCAATAAATAGCCGTCCTATGGATACACCGGCAATAACGCCAAATACAACAGCTGGTACACTAGGCGGGATAATCGGACCAATGATGGACGACGCACCGGTGACAGCCAAACTAAAATCTTCATCATATCCGGCATCCTTCATTGCTTTTAATTCTATAGCTCCTAATCCTCCCGCGTCAGCAATTGCCGTACCGGACATACCGGAAAAAATAATACTCGCAAGTATATTCGCATGGCCTAAACCACCGGTAATATGCCCTACAAGCTTATTTGCAAATGAAAATAATCTTTCGGTAATTCCGCCCGAGTTCATAATAGATCCTGCCAAAATGAAAAACGGAACCGCCATTAACGGAAAGGAATCCCCTACCCCCATCGCCATTCTTTGTACCGCAATAAGGGGAGATATATCTTTAGTTATAAGATAGAATAATGAACTAATAAATAACGAGAAAGCTACCGGAACCTTAAGTATTAAAAGAAGCAACAATGTTCCCAACAGTGTAAGCATTATATATTTCCCCCCTTCTTCGGAATAAATACACCAATTGTCTCAATAAGCAGCCGTAAAACCACGATAATACATCCAATGGGCACAGCCGCTACTACATAGCTCATAGGAATCCCCATTGCAGACGATGCTATGCTATGCTGTTCTATCGTAAATTTTATCCCGTATGGAATAATATAAGCAAAACAAAAGATCGCTAATGCATTAGTAGTAACTGTTACTATTTTCTTCATGGTTGGAGGAAACTTATTATAAAATGCCTCCATCTCAATGTGGATATGATGTCTTACACCATAACCCGCACCTATAAACGCAAGCCATACAAAAAGATATCTGGCAAGCTCTTCACTCCATACTAAGGGGTAATTAAATATATATCTCATAAAGACCTGAACAGTCAAAACAATACCCATGACAGCAAGGGTACTGAGTACGAACCATTCCTCAATTTTATCCCAAATCTTCATATTTGCCTCCTAATTTAATAAATGGGAGGATCACTCCCCCCATATTCATTTTTACCGTATTATTATTTTACAGCCTGTATTTTCTCAAACAAACCTTGGCCCCATGTGCTTTCAAACTCTTTGATGACTGAAGCAGTGGCTGTTCTAAATGCTTCAACATCCGATTCAATAACTTCCATTCCACCCTTTTTGAATTCTTCAAGTGTTGCTTTTTCATTATCCGCAATTTCTTGATTAATGGTAGGTGCTATTTCTTTTACTGCATCCATAAGGATTTGTTTTAAATCGTCAGGCAGCTCTTTTAATTTCTTTTCAGACATAACGATTGGCGTTACTTGGACAACATGTCCTGTTAAATTAATATACTTTTGAACTTCATTAAATTTTTGGCTGGCGATTGTTGGAATAGGGTTCTCCTGTCCGTCAACAACACCTTGTTGTAATGCAAGATATACTTCCGATAATGCCATTGGAGTAGGATTGGCACCCATTGCTTTAGCATTGGCAACACTTAAAGGTTGGTCAGGAGCTCTAAGCTTTAATCCTTTTAAATCGGCCGGAGTCTTTATAGGCACCTTAGAAGTGGTTACATATCTGGTGCCATAGTACAATGCAGCTAATTCACGAATACCTGTTTCAGATGCCATTTTTTCCCACAACTCGTTCCCTACATCTCCTGTGGTTACTTTTTGCATATGATCTACGTCTCTAAATACATAAGGCGCATCAAATACCAATATAGGCTTAAATCTCTTTCCTAATTCTCCAGGTCCGATAATCGCCATATCAACGATACCATTTACGATGCCGTCTGCAATATCTTTTTCACTACCTAATTGTGCTGCAGGATAGTGATTAATCACAAGCTTTCCATTTGATTTGGTCTTGACTGTTTCAGCCAATTTGTCCATACCTTTTGAGAATGGATGATCAGGAGCATATACATGCGCGAGTTTATAAGTTACAACTTTATCTGCTGCTTTTTTCTCATCTTGCTTAGGTGCCTCTTGTTTAGGTGCTTCTTGACCTGGTGTATCCTTTGCTTCTTCCTGTTTGGGGGCACATCCTGTAAATGCAAGCGTTAATACGAATACCGCTGCAAGCACAAGTGCTAAAGTTTTTCTGGTTTTTCTAGACATCTTAATTCCTCCTTAAAATTATATATATTTATTGTAATAATCCGGCATTTAAAGGTACTATTGCAATCTCTTTAAATACTGAATTAAATTACCTTAAAAACTTTTCTGTTTTATGATATTATAATCAAAAGAAATATTAACTATACTTTCCTTTGGAATCAGTCAAATACTAATGGTTACTTTGAACAATTTTCTTTTTTTTTATAATTTTTTTTGTTGCATATTCACCAAATCCTTAAGTCAAATATATAATAAAATGCCGCATTAGTAAATTAACACTTTTATAAAGCCGCTAACCTTTTTTATTACATTCTGCTTATCTCTAGGTGTTTATACCATTTTTTATAATGATTTTTTTGATTAAAATTTATAAAAACCATGTGAATAACATTTTTTATGATTTATTAACATCTTTTATTAAAAGCACTCAAACCCGCTATTATCAAGGAATTTAAAAAATGCCCTAAGGCATTTTTTGAATTCTGCGAAAATGATATTAATTGGAGTGGTTATCTAATTTTTCTTTTTCACTTATAATTTCGTCTAATAAATCTCTCATCGTATTATTACTTGCCCACTTATCATATAAAGGCATAATTTCTTCTTTATAAGCAGCTATATCCGGATACTCCATCTCTACACCTTTACTTTTTAACGTATTAAAGATGTCTTTTTCAGCATCTTTCAATAATTCCGTCTCATAGTCCGCTGTTTCCTTAGAAGCATTTTTTATCAATACTTTATATTCTTCGGGCAGAGAAGTCCAAAACTTCTCACCCACGAGGTACATTGTAGGACTAATTATATGATTGGTAATAAAAATATATTTTTGCGTTTCATACCATCCGTTATAGTAGCTTAAAAGAGGAGGGTTATCGTGTCCGTCAACGGCTTTTTGCTTAAGGGTAATACTCATTTCCTCTACATGCGTAGGTACAGCATCAAATCCTATCACTTTAAGTGCTTCAGCATTTTCTGTTGAAAAAGTAGTTGCAATCTTATTATTCCCTTGTGATTCAAGTTCTTTCGATGACTTATCATAAGTTGATATCTGACGGAATCCGTTAAGGCTCCACGCCAAACTGTAGACCCCCAGGGCATCCAATCCCTCGGTAGCCTTATTTCCGATATCACTATTCAATATACGTTTCGCCTCGTCATAGCTGCTAAATAAGTAAGGGAACTCTATCACTTTAAATCCCGGCAGCAACTCTGCCAAAGACTGCCCCCCTATTCCCATTTCTATAGTGCCGTTTCTCACTCCTTGAATATATTCTTTCTCTCCACCTAATTGACTGTTTGGATACACTTCAACTCTTATTTTCCAATTGCTACCCTCCTCAACAAGAGGTATGAATTTCTGTACTAATGCAATATGCTGTGGATGAGACTCAGGAAAATAATGTGCGATTTTTAATATTATTAAATCTACTTTTTCTTTGTTACTTGATACGGTAATATTATTTACTCTTTGTAAGTCGGGTTCTTCTTTTTTGTAATGCGCAAGCATATTTGGAACCAAGTATGCACTTATTAATATGAGTAAAAAGAAAATGAACAGCAACCTTTTTTTTGCCACAACTATGCCTCCCTTCACTTTACACACTACATTTTATCCCTAAATTGACCTGGGGTAATTCCTTCATATTTTTTAAAAGTTCGCATAAAAGTCTGGATCGTATTAAATCCTACTCTAAAACCGATTTCTTTTACTGCCAATTGTGTATTTTTTAAAAGCTGTTTCGCTTTCTCTATACGGCTTGCATTAAGATAATCAACATAGTTCTTACCCATACTATCTTTAAATATTTTGCTGACATAGGTGGGACTAAGACCTACATAATCCGCTATATCATTTAAAGATATTTCGCTGCTAAGATTTTCGTCAATATACTCTAATATCTTTTCTACATATTTTTGAGATCTTGTTTGATTCAAATTATTAACATTGTCAATAATGGTTCCGCATATCCCCGATAACCAGAATTTAATATCTTCTATTGTCTCTTTATTAGAAAAGTCTTCATACATATTATAACCCGGCTCAAAAACCTCATCCGTTGTCATACCAAGATTTATAATTAATTCAATGATTGAACTGATTACTCTTATAAATACTTGCTGTACATAGGTATATGAAATATTTCTATTGTCCAATATTTCCTGACATAATTCATCAATTAATTGATCAACCTCTTTTTGGTGACCCACCTTGAGATTATTTATTAGCATTCTTTCTTTTTCCGAATCATAATAATACAATTCTTCAGTCTGCTGCTCTACATCATCAATATTAATTATTTCATTCTTTCCTTGATAAATCTTGTATTTGAGTGCATTTACCGCCTCATTATAAGATAATTGAACATTTGTAATTTCCTTATACATCCTGCCGATCCCAAGCGTAATGGTAAACGGAAAATGCTTTTCCACCTCATCTTTTATGTGTGCCGCCATGATAGAAGATTGTTTTTTTGCCTCTATCAATGTAATCTCTTCATTGAAATTGATAATCGCCGCCACCTTGTCAGATTCTACTTCAATGCAAACGCCCTTATGCTCACCGGATAGTCTCTCTTCTATAACATTCACTAACTGGGCTGTATACAAGTTCCGGTCTACCTCATTGAGGTTGCTGCAAAATTCGCTGTAATTGTCTATCTGCATGACGATGACAACATAGTTCTTCAAACTAAAATCCAATTCCAAAAAACTAAGCTTTTCACTTATTTCTTTCAAGCTATCCACTTTACCTAATAGGAGGCTGGTTAATAGCTTTTCTTTCATTACAGGTTTCATACTTGTGATGATATCTTCCATACTTTTATTCTTACCTACTACTTGATTATAGGCATATCCTAAGAATTCATACTCATCCTTTCCATCAAAATTTTCTTCATAGAAAGACTGCTTGGACTCTGCCAACACTAAATTCATTAGTTTTTCTATAGGATTGTACACCCCTTTTGAAATTAGAAAAGACAGTATCAAACCCAGTAAAATATATATCAGCGTCGTAATCACAATTAACCTGGAAATAATCGCAGAGTCAGTCTGCAAATACTCCAAAGGAATAGCATAAAAATATTTCCACTCGTTATAAGGAGAAGTAACATAAGTGAATAGTGTTTGCTTTCCTCCAACCTTATTAATAAAAAAGCCTCTATCATCTACTAATAACGATACACCGTTGCGATCATGTATATCTATGTTAGTATATAACTTGTCCTTTTCTTCGTGAATCAAGATCTTTCCTTCTGCATTCGCCACATAAAATTGACCCTTTACTTCCATATCCAATCCGGCAATAGTCTCATATAATTTATCTTCGCTAACATTGATAATAATGGCTCCTAATTTGCTCCATGACGCATAAGGCAGATTTCTAAAAAATGTAATACCATTATACTGATTTCCTAACGCATCTGAGATTTTACGTGTTTCCATTTGATGCGTACCTAAAATAAAATTATCATATTCCTTCAGCCATTCTTTATCATAAAACTCTTCCAGCTTGTAGACGCCTCCGCTGGAACTAATAATTGTTTGATTAAAAGCTGAGTATACATATATCGACAGTATATAGTTATTGGTTGATGCAATATTTTTCAGATTACTTATAATTTTACTATTTCTCCCTATAGAATTGATATCAGGATTAATAATTGAATTCACGATACTAGGATCTTTTGCGATTTGCTGCATTGTCTGGTCGATTTGTTTAAAGACCAAATCAACGGTTTCACTGGTCTTGCCTAACATATTCATATTTGTATTCCTGGTTTGTTTCTGGATGGTCATAGTGGATTTTCTATAAATAATTGTATTTGCCGCAACAACAGGTATAATAGAAGTCAAAATGAGTATTACAAAGGTCTTGATAAATACACTGTTAAACTTATAATTATAAATAAACCTTTTTTGCACCCAAACTATTCCCCCTTATCTATACAGATACTCCTATAAATAACTTAAAGAAAGCTTTTCCATTTAGAATCATTATAGCAAACAGCTATAGATTATAGCAATGGATTAAATGCCCATTTATTCCAATATACTTAGTGGGGAGTGGATAGTGGGGAGAGTACAAAATCTCCTCACTCTATGATGCTGATATAAATTGTTAGTCGCTATTTATAGGAGGATGTGAAAAAGTCCGATTTAGCACGAAGAGGAAATCGGACATGGGGACTGGTCTGCTGTCAGGCCTGGTTTTTGGCCGGACTGCGGCCCTGTCCCCGTGTTAGATTTCCGAATGATTAAGCACTTTTTCACATCCTCTTATATAACATATATAATAATAAAAAAGATCATGAAACGATATTCTTTCTAGGTATCACGATCTTTTAATTCAAAATATATCCACTTACAAAAATATTAATATAGCGAACTTCCTCCTATAAATTCCCGCATAATAGATATAGTCGGTATATCATCCGGTTCTATAGGTAAGAAATAGCTCAAAAAGTCTAATAATCTTCTCGCTTCAGAATAGAATTCGCAGCTTCTATCAATACTCTCTAACAAGGGCATTGCATATTTCTTCAACACTGAAAGCTCATAAACCAATGCAGAATTAAACATCACGTCTGCCTGTTCCTGAAATGGAAATATATTTCTTGTTTCTCCCCTTCTTACAGACCCCCACATTTCCAGCGTCCTTAACGCAGAGTTAGAACGGAAATTATAATCTCTTACCATCCTTCTAATCAACCGGGTATCTGTAGTGGAAATAGGATTATAATTATCCAGCCCCAATTGTGTAAGGGCACTTACATATACCTTAAACTTGTTTTTTCTGGGAATCGAAGCAGTAAGCTTTTCGTTCATTCCATGAATCCCCTCGATAATGGCTATTTGGTTGTTATCCAACTTCAGTTTTCTTCCGTGTGGCTCCCGACGCCCCAAGTGGAAATTAAAAATAGGAATTTCTACTTCCTGACCATTAATCAGCATGCTTAATTGCTTATTAAATAGCTGAATATCAATCGCTTCCAATGCCTCAAAATCCGGCTTCCCATCTTCATCTATAGGCGTATGCTCTCGATCTACAAAATAGTCGTCCAAAGAAATGGTAACCGGTTTAAATCCATTAACTTTCAGATGTATGGCAAGCCGATGTGCAAAAGTTGTTTTTCCTGAGGAAGATGGTCCGGAAATCAATACCACTTTGATATCCTCACGCCCTTTTTCTATCATATCTGCAATATAAGCGATTTTCTTTTCATGCAGGGCCTCAGAGATATGGATAACGTCTCTTGCACCTCCTGAATCAATAGTCTTATTTAATGAACCCACATGTGACACATCAAGTATTTCTCCCCACCGCTTATACTCGTCCAGCACAGTGAACAGTTTTCTACTTTCCTCAAAGCTCGGAATATCATTGGGCGAATGCATATCAGGATACCTTATTATAAATCCCGGTGTATAAAACATAAGATCAAATTTCTTAATATAGCCGGTATGCGGAACAAGATACCCATATAGATAATTTGACATATCTCCACACTTGTACAAGCTTATGGTGTCTTTTTTACAGTGCTCCAGTAAACTTACTTTATCATAGTCTTCACTCTTATAAAAGATTTCCTTTGCTTCTTCAAGGGTAATAACATTCTTATAGATTGGTATTTCCTGGGAAATCATACTCTTCATTTTCTCTTCAATTGCGTGAACTTCTATTTCAGTAATGGAACTCTCTCCATATATTTCACAATACGTGCCTCTACTGATGGAATGACGGATACTCAATTTTCTATCAGGATATAATTCCCTTACCGCCATTTTCAGTATAAAGAACAGACTTCTTTTATATACACGCACGCCATCACCGGAAGACAAGTCTACAAATTGCACCGTACAATCATTATCCAATTTATAATGAAGGTCCTTTATCTTATTATCCACTTTACCGGCCAGGATGTCCAATGGAGTGTCGTGTTTATAAAGCCTTCCCAGTTCTAAAAGAGTTGTTCCTTTCTTCACTTCAATTTGCGTCTGTTCCAAATTTACTTTGATTATATCTTCTTTTTGCAGCATATGGTTCAACCTCCATTTTAGTGTTGCTTGATGTCCAGCAATGATATTTATTTTTATCTGTATTCTTTTATTATGCAAAATAGTGGTAAATTTTATTTTTCCTCTCCAGCATTTCATCTATTCTTTGTATATACTCTTCCACATCCTTAACATTAAAAATGCGGTCGATGCGATTTTCTCTCTGATTCACCAACTTGGTTACCCCACCACAGCCCAATGCGATAATACTCTGCCGTTCTTCCATAATCTGAATGTTATAAATGCATTCATAACCAGGCTTACAGTACCCGACATTTTCAAGGTTGCCTAGTATATTTTTCTGCCTGTACATATAATAGGGGAGCATGGTATTGTCTTTCATAAACCGATGTGTAAAGTCCAGCATTCTATGAACAGCTTTTGCTTGGGTTATCGCATATTCATCTTTTTTTTCATTCAACCGTGAGGCTCTTTTAATACTCATAGTATGTACGGTAATGTTTTCCGGCGCCATGTGTTGAATTCTATTTAATGTATCTTCATACATTTCTACTGTTTCATCAGGCAGTCCTGCAATAACATCCATATTTATATTTGAAAAGCCTAATTCCCTTGCCAATTCAAAGGAACGTACGATATCTTCAGGTGAATGGCACCTGCCAATGGTTTTTAAAGTTTCTTTATGCATGGTCTGCGGATTGATGCTGATACGGTTTACAGGATAGTTTCTTATAGTTAAAAGCTTTTGCCTGTCAATAGTATCCGGCCTTCCTGCTTCTATGGTAAACTCTTTAACCTTAGTTAAATCCAGTTGCTGGAATAAGGTAAACAACAGCCTATCCATCATCTCGGGCGCCAGTACAGTAGGAGTACCTCCACCAATATATACGCTTTCTACTTTCCAGTTCAACTTGTCAATGATTGTTTTAGTGTACTCTATTTCTTTTATTAATGCATCCATATATGGCTCGATTAACTTCTGCGCTCTATGAACGGAATTAGATACAAAAGAGCAATACAGACATCTGGTAGGGCAAAAAGGGATCCCTATATACACGGCTACAGCATCCGGTGCAGACTTCTTTAGAATCTTTAATTCGTTTTTTGCAACTTCCAGCGCCAAGTCTATCTTTTGAGCGGTTACAGCATACCTCTCTGATAAAATCTTTTTTATCTCTTGGTCTGTTTTCTGCTGTTCCATTAAGTGATGTACGATTTTAGTAGGCCGTATTCCTGTGAGCGTACCCCACGGTACCTGTACAGAGGCAACCTCTTTTGCAGCATTGAAAAAAGAGAGTTTTATAATTGCCTTGCATAGCTTCACATATTCCACTTCGTCTAATTCTGTATCGTATTGTTTTTCAATCTTATATTCTTTATTTTTACCATCATATTCTATATATGTAACAGCTACTATTTGACTGCTGCTTTCTTGTAACATACTTATGATATTGAACTCTGCGTTTTCTACCTCATCTTTATTCTCAATGTATTCAATCTTCTGTTGTTCGAAGAAAATACGTACCATCTGCTCGATTTCATATCGATAGTTATGGCCTCTTAATAAGATTTTCATTTTTGCTTCCACCTCGATGGTTCATTCTGCCCTATTGTAAAAGGACAGGGAAACCTGTCCTTTTATAGGATTATTAAAAATAAAAAACTCTAAAGCTATTATCAACTAATGTGTTAATTTCCCCTTGACAATATATCTGTTTTGTATGATAGGAGTGGACGCCCCTGTCCACCCGATGTACTATCGCCATATCTACGGGCGGACAGAGTCGTCCGCCCCTACAAAATCTTAACTGTTAGCGTGATATATTACTTGGTAAATTATAAACCTAGAGTTCGTTATCTATATAAATGGATTCGATTCTTTTTCTTTCTTTATGGTTGTTTTCGCTCCGTGCCCCGGGTATACGATCGTATCATCAGGTAATGCCAGCAGCTTTTGTCTAATCGAACCAATTAACTGCTGGTGATTCCCCCCTGGGAGATCTGTCCTTCCTACCGACCCATTAAATAGTGTGTCTCCCGAAAACAGTATGCTATTTGTTAAAACACATACACCTCCCGGTGAATGCCCCGGAGTATATAGCACTTTAAAATCATATCTTCCAACAGTAAAGGTCATCGAATCTTCTAAAATGATATCGGCAGCAACCTGAACTGATTCAACCCCCATATATATGGATAGGTTTTTTTTACTATCTATTAGGCATTCACTATCGTTTCCATGAATCATCACAGGTGCTAAAGTGTGTTGTTTCAAATACTTCACTGCGCCTATATGATCAGCATGTCCATGGGTAGCAATAATATACTTCGCTTTATAACCTTTTTTCTGTAACCCATCAACAATCCTATTCCCCTCTTCACCAGGGTCAATCACCGCTACTTCATTGGTATCCTTATCTCCCACAATATAACAATTTGCTTGGATAGGTCCAACCGGTATCACTTCCAGTATCATATCATCACCTCAAAACAATTTTTCGCTGTCTAACAACAAGGTTACCGGACCATCATTATAAATATCAACATACATGTGCGCACCGAATACACCGGTTTGAACATTCTTGATGCCACGACCTCTGCATGCTTGTACAAATTCTTCGTAAATACTGTTAGCCATGTCCGGTGGTGCGGCGTTTGCAAAACTCGGCCTTCGTCCCTTCCTGCAGTCACCATACAATGTAAACTGTGAAACTACCAAAAGCTCTCCATCTATATCTAAAACAGATAAGTTCATCTTTCCTTCATTATCTTCAAATATTCTTAAATTTATAATTTTATCAACCATATATTCTATATCTTTTTGTGTATCGGCAGGGCCAACTCCCAGCAAGATCATAAGACCTTTATTGATTTGCCCCGTCGTATTGCCTTGAACCGCTACTTTAGATTGGCTTACTCTCTGTACCACCGCCCGCATCATGGCACCTCCCATCTTATATTACTGCCTGCTTCGTGTTACCTGGAATACTCCATCAATTTTACGCAGCCTTTTGATAATCTTATCCAATTGCTCCGTATCGGAAATTTCAAGCGTCAAATTAATCACAGCAACTCTATCTTTTGAAGTTCGGGCATTCATCGCTTTAAGCGGTATCTTTGAGTCTGCTGCGCTATTGGTGACTTCAACCAATAATCCAACCCTATCATTGGCCAGTATTTGAACATCCGACAAGTATGACGCATTTTGCGAAACTTCCCAAGCTACCTCTATCAAACGATTCTGCTCATTTTCCTCACTGCTTACATTGGAACAGTCCCGCCGATGTACCGATACGCCCCTGCCCCGAGTGATGTATCCGATCACATCATCCCCGGGAACCGGATTGCAGCATCGCGAAAGTCTCACCAGACAGTTATCAATACCTTTTACAATGATCCCGTTATTACTCTGCTTTCTTTTCCTGGTATTTGCATAATTCTCTGTATCTTCCGGCAATACTTCTAAAGCTTCAGGTTTTATAGTCTTTTTATATTCTTCCCGCAGCCTTGAAATAATCTTGGAGGCCGTCATCGCACCATGACCGATACTGGCGTACATATCCTCTATACTTTGGTAACTGTATTTCTTTAAGACAATTTCCACCCATTCATTCTTAAATAACTGATTATGCTGTAATCCCAGCTTTTTTAACTCCTTTTCAATCTGTTCTTTACCACGGGCAATATTCTCATCACGCTTGTCTTTCTTAAACCATTGGTTAATCTTGTTTCGAGCCTGGGAAGTTTTAGCGATTTTAAGCCAATCCCTGCTAGGGCCGTGGACTGAAGACGAAGTCAATACGTCAATAATATCTCCATTTTTGAGATTGTATTCAATAGGAACGATTTTGCCATTTACTTTTGCTCCCATCATTTTATTTCCAACTGCGCTGTGAATGGCATAAGCAAAATCAATGGGCGTGGATCCTGCCGGAAGATTGATAACATCCCCTTTCGGAGTAAATACAAAAACTTCATCGGCAAACAAGTCAATTTTAAGCGTCTGCATAAATTCTTCCGCATCTGTCAGATCACGTTGAATTTCTAATAGCTGTCTTACCCATGCAAGCTTGGAATCCAAATCGTTTTCTCCGGCTCTGCCTTCTTTATATTTCCAATGTGCGGCAATACCATATTCCGCCGTTCTGTGCATATCCCAGGTTCTAATTTGTATTTCAAAAGTTTTTCCGGTCGGCCCCATTACCGTCGAATGCAAAGATTGATACATATTCGGTTTAGGCATAGCGATATAATCCTTAAACCGACCCGGAATGGGTTTATAAAGCTCATGAACCGTTCCAAGCACACCATAACAATCTTTTACACTATTCACAATGACTCTCACCGCAAATAAGTCATAGATTTCTTCTATCCCTTTCCCTTGGGCGAACATTTTTCTGTAAATACTGTAAAAATGCTTTGACCGTCCGTCAATTTGACCTTCTATATTCAATTCTTTCAACCGTTTACTGATTGCATCTATAATAGAGCTGATATAAGCGTCTCTTTCCTGCTTCTTTTGGTCGATACTTTCAACGATTTCGTAATACGCAACCGGATCAAGATAACGTAACGATAAATCTTCAAGCTCCCACTTAATCTTTGTAATCCCCAAACGGTGGGCTAACGGTGCATAGACCTGCAGTGTTTCCCGCGCTTTCTCTCTCTGTTTTTCTTCCGGAACACTTTTTAAGGTTCTCATATTATGAAGCCGGTCTGCAAGCTTAATCAGGATGACTCTAATATCCTTAGCCATTGCTAAAAACATTTTTCTCAGGTTTTCTACCTGTTGCTCTTCTTTCGTCGTATAGGGGATTTTCCCCAGTTTTGTAACCCCTTCAACCAGCAGCATGACCTGCTCCCCAAACATCTGCTTGATCTCATCACGATCATGACTGGTATCTTCTATGACATCATGCAAAAGCCCCGCTACAATGGACTCACAGTCCAGCTCCATATCGGCGAGTATATGTGCAACTTCCAAAGGATGCATAATATAGGGTTCCCCCGAGATTCTATGCTGGCCTTCATGCGCAGTTTTTGATAAATCATACGCCCTGCTCAACATATCCCAATCACATTGAGGATTATACTTATTTATTTTTTCGACTAGTTTTTTATACGCTTGGTCCATACTCTTCCCCACTTTTACCATTTAGCTATCTTGAACCTATCATCATATCCTATATTAAAACTTTACAACAGATTGCACATTGTACCCCTGAAGTTTATCTCTGCCATTTAGAAACTCAAGCTCCACCAAATATATGATATCGGTAACGATTCCTCCTACCTGTTCGATTAACTTAATATTGGAGACAGTGGTTCCTCCGGTTGCCAGCAAGTCATCCACAATCACTACTCTTTGCCCCGGCTGTACCGCGTCTTCATGCATTTCAAGAACATCGGTACCATATTCAAGTTCATATTCAACCTGGATGGTCTTATAGGGTAATTTCCCTTTCTTCCTGATAGGTATAAAACCTTTATTGAGTGCATATGCCAAAGGTGCGCCAAAAATAAACCCCCTTGACTCAGGTCCTATGACCAGATCAAAATCTTTGTCTTTCAGCATATCACATAAAGTATCTACCGCATATTTAAAAGATTCTTTATCCTGCAGTACAGTAGTAATATCGATAAAATCAATACCTTCCTTTGGGAAATCTACAATATGCCTGAACTTTTCTTTTAGGTTCATAACCATCCTCCTTAAGATTATTCCGTCATTCCTTAGTATTATTTAAATATATTCTTTCATTCATCTGGCTGTTTTTTTCATTCTTCTTAAATTAATAAGTTTATTAGAGCTTTCGATATTCACTTTTTTACCTTTTTGTTCACAAATCAATATGTATATTTGTTCCCCTTCTATTGAATAGCGTAATAGGCCTAGCTCCTGAAAAATTTCTAAAATATTTATCATTTTTAAATAATTAAGGGGTGTATTATAGCTTTTAGCTATCCTTCTATTTAATAAAAATTCATGATCTGAATAACTGCCATTGACACTGCGCGTTTTTATATATTGATATACCATCACAAAATCCTGTCTTTCAGGAATAATGCGGTGTAATAGTTCTTGTGAAACCTCTTCTCGATCCATATGAATGTCCTTTAAATATTTATACTCTTGCAATTCTTGATCATTAAGCTTAATATCCTTCATTACAAGTTGAACTTTTTCTTGACCATTATATGCGTTTATGTCCAAACAACATGCTACATCTATAATATCGCCGTTAATAAAGTGTTGCGCGTATTCACCCATATTAAAACCTATTGCATCAACAAGCCCACCATTCTTTTCCAAAATCACCTTTAAATGTTTATTATCTCCTACCGTCCTAATATCCGCGACAACAGCATCCGTAAATGAAAAAACAGGATTCGCGTTGCCCATCCCAAAAGGTTCCAGTACTTCAAGGTCTTTAATGGTATCAATGTTAAGATCTTGAATACCCACTTCATAATCAATTTTTATGCGTGGAATCAAGTCATCTTCATTCATGTTCTTATCTGCATACTCATTAATATGCTTGATAAAGTCATCAATTTTTTCCCTTTGAACACTTAAACCGGCCGCTAATTCATGTCCTCCATATTTCACTAAATCTTGCTTACATTCATCCAATGCTTTGAATAAATTGAATCTGCTGACGCTTCTGCCTGAACCCTTTCCTTCATTCCCTTCAAATGAAATAAGGATAGAAGGCCTGTAAAATTTTTCGGTGATTCTGGACGCAACTATGCCTATCACTCCATGATGCCAGTTTTCACCGGCTAACACAATTACTTTTTTGTTATTGAAATCAAATTCTTTCTGTACAGTCTCCAAGGCTTCTTGTAAAATATATGCCTCTGTCGCTTGACGATTTTTATTCTCTTCATTTAGTTCATTAGATATCTCATCCGCCAGCTCCTCATCTTCTGTTAGAAACAAGTCTACAGCTCTTAAGGCGCTTCCGATTCTCCCGGCAGCATTAATTCGCGGCGCTACCATAAATCCCACTACACCGGTAGTAATCTGCTTGTCCTTCAGCCCTGCTATTCTAATTAATGATTTCAGCCCTATATTGCATGTGTGCTTCATCTTTTTTAGACCGTTATTTACAATCAGCCGGTTTTCTCCTAATAACGGAACAACATCCGCAATGGTTCCTAAGCATACGATATCACAATACTCATCTATGATGGAAGGCATGAACGATTGATCTGATAATCCTTGAATAAGCTTAAAGGTAACACCCACACCTGCTAAATCTTTAAAAGGATAGCTGCATTCCTTCTGTTTTGGATTTAAGACAGCGCAGCATTGAGGAATATCCTCTTTACATTCATGATGATCCGTTACAATGACATCCAATCCCAATTGCGCAGCATATTTTATTTCTTCTATTGCCGTTACCCCGGAATCTACGGTGATCACCAAAGAAGTCCCGTTATTCTTTATGATTTGAAGCGCTTGCATATTCACACCATATCCTTCATCAATTCTATCAGGTATATAGTATCCGACATCCGCTCCGCAGCTTCTTAAATACTTTACCAGTATAGCAGTACTGGTAACTCCATCCACATCATAATCCCCATACACAGTAATTTTTTCATTTTTATGGATGGCATCTTTGACCCTCTTCACTGCTTTATCCATGTCCTTCATTAAAAAAGGGCTATGAAGATCGGTAATTTCTTTTTTTAAAAAAACTTCTATATCATCATCCGCCCGGATACCTCTGTTATATACAACCGCAGCAGCGATCGGAGAAACTCCAAACGTATCGCTGATTTTTGTAATTGCCTCTATATTCGGTTGTTGATAAACCCATTTTTTATAATTCATGATTCCCACCTATATATTTTTTGTATTACTTCAATCCTCCAAATCGGTATACTGCTTTTCCGATAACCACTTTTCTCGTTATATACTTCTTGTCGGGCCACTTTCTGCAATCATAGGAATCATTCCTGTTATCACCCATTACAAAGTAACCATCTGTCGGAACAAGATAAGGACCGAAATCATCTTTCATATCTTCATAAATGTAGGCCTCTCGATATTCGTGCCCATTAATATATAATTTGCCATTTTTGATAAGTATGTTATCGCCACCTAATCCTATAACTCTTTTAACCAACTGCTTATTCTTTTCTAAAGGTGACTTAAATACCACGATATCTCCACGCTTTACCGGCTGAAACCAATAGCTGAATTTAAGTACTACAATAACATCTTTTATCTGTATCGTTGGAACCATGGAACCTGTAGGTACAATGGATAGATTAAAAATAAAAAAACGGATAAATAATGCAATTATAATATATAAAATGATGGTTTTAGACCAACTCTTCACTTCACTGATAAGTACCTGATGACTAACTTTCATAATTATAACCTCTTTTTTTATTGATAACCGTTTCAGCAATATAAAAATTATAGCACTTGCATAAAATATGTTCAACCTAAACTTTCAATCGGTTATGGATTTCTTAATGTGCAGCACATTTACAATATCCGTTTCATCTAATATAATAATCATGGAGGTGATGATGGATGATACTAGTAAGCGCGTGCTTATGCGGCCTTAATTGTAAATATAACGGTAAAAACAACTTGCATCCGAAAATCTATGAATTATTTCAAAAGGGTGAGCTTGTTCCTATCTGTCCCGAACAATTAGGAGGTATGTCAACCCCACGGGCTCCCCATGAAATCATCGGCGGAAATGGTGCAAATGTACTGGATCAGAAAGCAAGAATTGGTGATAAAAGCGGCCTTGCAGACAATACCATGAAATTCGTTACCGGCGCACAAAAAGTTCTTAAGATTGCTGAAGCACTCAATATAAATGAAGCAATCCTTAAGCAGCGCAGTCCGTCCTGCGGTTTCGGCAAGATATATGATGGAAGTTTCTCGGGTAACATCGTCCCTGGGAACGGTGTTACCGCTGAGTTGCTGCACCGTAACGGGTTTAAAATATTGACCGAGGAAGATTTTTAATTGTGAATGATGATAGTATCCGCGGGCAGACACAAGGCCTGCCCCTACAGACGAACATTAGATTTATGATCTGGGAATTCGGATATAGAATAATTTAATTTTGGCTATACATAACTCCCCCAATATACTCTTAGTATATCGTAGTGGCAGGCCTTGTGTCTGCCCTTGTACCATATTCTGACTTTCTCTTATTTCGAGATCCCCTCAAATAAAGGCATCACGTCCAAATAGTAAGGTTGTTGTCCCGGTACATCCCCCATATCCGGAATGATTCCAAGCCTCCATACCGATATCCCATCGATCCCAAACATCTCGGCTAATTGTATCTTCGCTTTAACACTCCGTACATCTTCATACCATATTACCTTTTTCACACCGGAAGACGGATCGGTAAACGTAAAGCTTGGTGATTGAAGGTTATTCCAGTATTCAAACTGCTTATCTGTTATATTCGCATCCGACATTCGATCTCGTAATATTTGATAAGAAGAAAGGGTATAAGGTATACTGTTTTCCAATGCTCCATCTTTAAAATTCCATTGCGCAGAGCCAAAGTTAATCTGCAGCATGAGTTTCTCTTTGGGTATCCCCCATTCTTGGGAAGCAACATATTTTAACGCAAAATAAATATCCTTCACAGGCGCCAATGGCGTTGGTGTTTCCGCAGTAAATGCTGATTGCTCTTCCGGCCTTATATTTTTCGGTTCATAATCATGAGCCATTAATATAACTTTATCCGCTATTTCCCCTATCGCTTTAAAGTCATACCCGTCATAATAAGCTTGCCCCTTTTGTCTAATGGGGTTTACACATACAATAAGATCTTTTCCTTCTTGTTTCAATTCTTTTTGTAATATTCTTAGAAAATCAACAAACGCTTGCTTATCTTTTCCCGAATCTCTTAATCCTTCGAAATCTACCACAATCCCATCGAAACTAATCTTAAAGCCATCTTTTTCAATATTCTCGGTCATCTCTACCATTTTTGAAATTACCTGTTGTGTAGATTGATCGTCCGAAAGCATGAACGATATTAGTCCAACTTTTTCATCGTCTACAGGAATACTCGTGTCATTGTTGGCAAAAATCATCATATATTTCTTTACATGGTTCTTCTCTGCTTCATTTACAGGTTTTTCTGCTCCTTCCGGAACCCTAAATTCCTTATTTGGAGCCTCCTTGGTATTGACTTCAACCAGGTTGGTTTGATCATTATATTCTAACCGGCTCCATCCAAAACCGACAGTATCGAATATTTTTATCTTGTCCATTTGCGTAGAAGCCTTAATAGCATAAAACCCATTCAAACTGCTGATTTTGTGATTCATGGTTTCATACATTCGTATAAGCATAGCGGCAGCTTCCTGTCTCAACGCATTCCCCTCAGGTGCAAAAGATTCTGAGCTCCTTCCGCTGATGATACCGAAATCCTTTGCAAGAGCGATATAACCTTTGCTTGATTGAACATCACCGAATTGTATCACGCCCGGCTCATCTTTCACCAGTTTTGCCAAATAATCATACCCAAGTGCCCGTATAATCATTACAGCCATTTCCTCACGTGTAATTTTTTTATCGGGCTGAAATCTATTATCCGGGTATTCTTTCGCGACAATGATGGAATTCTCTAATCCGGCACTAACATAAGGATAGTGCCAGCGGTCCGCCCCAACATCACTGAAAACTTGCTGATTGTTCGGTTGTTCCAATTTTATGTCCGCATTCAGTACTCTTATAAGAAATGTAAGAAATTCAGCACGGGAAATATTACTGTTGTAGCCGAACAGCCCATTTCCCTGCCCGCTTGTAATCCCTAATTCTTTCAGTTTATATATATATTCTTTTGCCCAACTATCTTCCGGAACATCGCTGAACATGCTATAATCCGGCACCTCCGCATAAACAGCAGTTGAAAGCAGCAGCATCAATATAATAAACAATACACCATACTTTTTCATAAATATGCCCCCAAATCAAACAAATATGTTTTGATACTATTTTAACTCCACAACGGTTACTCCTGACTCTCCTTCGCCGTATTTACCAAGACGAAAAGATTTTACATGCCTGTGACTTCTCAACATCCCGTGGACCCCGCTTCTCAACGCGCCGGTACCTTTTCCGTGTATAATTGTAACCTGCTGCAGTCCTCCTAGTGCAGCGTCATCCAGGAACTTATCGGAATTCAGCAATGCTTCATCCAGTAACTGTCCTCTTAAATCCAACTCGGTTGATACGGAAGCCGCCTTTTGCATGCGTATTTTCCCGGCACCGGTCCTACTAACGGTATGGTTGGACTCGTCTTGCGCCAGGTTCAGATTCGACACATGAACGTTGATTTTCATGATACCCACTTGCACCAACACCTCTCCGTTATTATCCGGAGGTGTAATGACATTCCCTTTCTGATTTAGGTTTAGAATGACTACCGGGTCCCCCGGCTTCAAGTTCGCAGGTGGTTTTGAATACCTTTTTTTAGGAAGAACGGAAGCCGTCAACGAATTATCCAGCTTGTTCAATGAATGCCTGAGCTTATTTTTCGCTTCTTCAAGGGCTTTATTTCTTTCCTTTTCTTCCGTATCTTGCTGAATTCTTCTAATTTCATTAATAATATCATCCGATTCTTCCTTGGCTTGCTGAACGATTTTTCGTGCTTCACGCCGCGCTTCTTCCAGCATTTTCTCTTTTTGCTTTTCAAGTTTTTCTTTTTGAATGGTCAACTGATTTTTTAAAACTTCGGTTTCCCTCTTATACCTTACAGCCAGTTCTTTTTCTTGTTCCGCGATCTGCCTGTTCTTTTCCAGATTAGATATAATGTCTTCGAATTTAACATCCTCTTGGGAAATAAATTCCTTCGCACGCTGTATGATATGATCATCAAGTCCTAGTCTGCCGGAGATGGCAAATGCATTACTTTTTCCTGGAACCCCGATTAACAACTTATAGGTAGGACTAAGCGTCTGCACGTCAAACTCGCATGAAGCGTTTTCTATTCCATCGGTAGACAAAGCAAACAGCTTCAACTCGCTGTAATGAGTGGTTGCCGCTGTTCTTGCACCTACTTGCCGGAGGTATTCAAGGATAGACATTGCAAGTGCAGCCCCTTCTACGGGATCGGTTCCTGCCCCCAATTCATCAAAAAGTACAAGCGAATGTTCATCAACATGGTTTAGTATGTTGACGATATTGGTCATGTGGGAAGAGAAAGTACTTAGGCTTTGTTCAATGCTTTGCTCATCCCCTATATCTGCAAATACTTTTTTAAATACTGCCAGTTCGGTACCGTCATTTGCAGGCACATGAAGTCCTGACTGTGCCATTAACGTAAATAAGCCAATCGTTTTTAAAGTAACAGTCTTCCCGCCTGTATTAGGTCCTGTAATCACCAGCGTATCAAAATCTCTTCCCAAATAGATATCCGTTGCTACGACGGTTTTAGGATCTAATAACGGATGTCTGGCCTTTTTGATATCAATATGCCCTTTATTGTTGATAGCAGGTTCAACAGCATTCCAGTCCAGGCTAAGCTTTGCCTTTGCAAAGATAACATCCAAGTCTATGATAATTTTAACATTGCTTTTGATTTCTTCCTTGTGTTGTTGAACCATGATGGTAAGCTCGTACAATATCCGCTCAATTTCTTCCTTCTCTTTTACCCTGAGCTGCCGTAACTCATTATTTGCTTCCACTACTGCCATAGGTTCAATAAATAGCGTTGCACCACTGGAAGAGGAATCATGTACCACACCGGCTACATCCCCTTTATGATCGGATTTAACCGGAACAACATATCTTTCGCCACGTACTGTTACAATCGGCTCTTGTAAATACTTCTGATACTTAGCCGAATGAACAATATTGTTTAATGTGTCTTTGATCTTATTATTTACATTTCTTATGTGACGCCGTATATTGCTTAATTCCGAACTCGCATTGTCGGCAATTTCTTCTTCATTTAGTATACATCCGGTGATCTCGTCTTCCAGCTTTTTTATTATTTCTAAAGCATCAATCAGGTTATCCAATATCGGATATACCTCTTCTCTTCTATCCTCTCCCGCATATCTTTTGGTATTTCGTGCAATTCTAAGTGATTGTGCAATCTCCAATAACTCTTTAGGGCTCAGTACGGAACCGATTTCCGCCTTCTTTAAGGCCCCCCTGATATCGCTTAGACCACCAAGAGGCGCATTTCCTTTTTTCACAATCATACTTACAGCTTCTGTAGTTTCCTTCTGCAGATAAGCAATCTCATGTATATTGGTGATGGGACTTAGCTTTGTTATCCTCTCTTTGCTCATCACTGAGTTTGCCAACTCTGCCAGTCTATCCAGTATCTTGTTATATTCCAGTACTCTTAGTGCTTTATCTTCCATTGGTTTCCCTCATTTTGTTAATTAATCATTTCACCTTATACATTATAACATATTTATTGTAATATTATCTAACTTGAAATATAATTTATGGGAATATTAATAAAAGTAGGGAGATGAATTTTTTGATTAATCATGTTTTATTCGACTTTGACGGCACATTGATAGATACCAACGAATTAATTATTTGCGCGTTGAAAGAATCTGTAAAAAGCGTACTTGGAAAAGAAGTAACACATGATGACTTAATGGCCGTTTTAGGAAAATACCTGGATGAACAAATGAAGTATTTCGATGAAGAAAAACACGAGAAAATGGTACAACTTTACAAGGAATACTATCGTGCTCACCAAGATACGATGGTTAAAAAATTTTCAGGCATTGACGAGCTGCTAATGAATTTAAAACAGTCGGGGCGCAAGATCGCAATTACATCCGCTAAAGGCCGCGGAGGAATCATGCATGGACTGGAACTGTTTAATATAAAGCAATACATTGATTTTATTGTTAGCGCCTATGATGTGGAAAATAACAAGCCCCATCCCGAGAGTGTCTATAAAGCCTTGGACTTCTTCAAGTGTGACAAAGAAAATATGATACTTGTCGGGGATAGCCCTTATGATATCCAATGCGGTATTAACGCAGATATTAAAACAGCATTAGTATCATGGACTATTTTCTCTCCGGAAAAGTTTGAAGGTATTCGTCCTGATTATATTTTACAAAAGCCTTCTGACCTTATTGAAATTGTAAAAGTCAAAATATAAGTTAAACTATCACTGCAACACAATTGAATCGGATAGGAGGCTGAGGCAATTTTGCCTCAGCCCCCTATGTATTCTTTCATCCAGTATATTCTAAATAATTTCTACCAGGTCTTCAATAACATTATTCAAACCTATCGGGGTAACTGTGTGATGTACTAGTTTGTCCACTAATTTTTTAATCTTGCTTTCACTGCAGTAAATATGATTTACCCTTCCATTTTCCATTACAACATTATCATTATCCGCTAGTTCCTTTTTTACAATTTCCACACCATAACTTTTTCCGCTGTAAGAAAGTTCTTCATCCACCAATTCATTTTCCAGAATATAGTACTCTAAATAAAGCCCTTTCAAATCATTTAACATAAATGAACCATCATTATTGATACTAACAGTAGCTTGTAGTTTTTTATTATACATAATAGCACCCCTTTTGTATTGATATATAAACCATCTATTCGCTGAATGGTATTATTTTCATGCCTTATTATACAAAAGGATGGGTTACTTTTCTATAGAAAAATATCGCAGTATTCACTGCTATTCGGTATTTAATGACAACCCAAGAGAGATTTTTTATCATTTATTGTCGATTTTTGTCTTTTTATAGGCTAATTTGTAAAACGAAAGTTTTTTTTCGACATGAGTTACGCGTGTATTAGACCTTCTAAATACGTTTGCGCTTTTTTAATTTGTTTTATGTCATTAAAATTATGACCGTATACCTCAATGATAAAATCACCGGAATACTCATATTTCTTTAACAAATTAATGATTGCCTTCAAATCAACTTTTCCCTCCCCCGGAAGCAAGCATACATTTTCACTGTCGGCATCATTGATATGTACATTCGCCACTCTGTTCTTCATAACATGTATATACTGGGTAGGGTCTACACCCGATTTATTTGCCTGTTTTATGTCAAGGGTAAATTTTAAATTATCCGACCGGATATGTTGTAAAGCCTGCTCTACAAAGCTTGGACATCCTGATTGACACCAGAATACATTTTCCCAAGCTAAGATTATATTATATTCCCTGGCCAATTCGGCTAAATACGTCATTTCACTGCCAAAGCGGGCATAGTCGTAGTGATCTGTGGTCATATCTCTTCGACTTCCATGAAAAGTGAAATATTGGGCGCCAAGTATCCTAGATGCATTCAATGCTTTTTTAAAGATTTGTATTGAATCCTCTTTTCTTCTATCATATTCTGAAAACAGAAAAGGCTCATAAACACTGCCAAAAGCATGAGTGGATATTACCTTAATTCCTAGTCGGTCCACTTGGTCTTTTAACTTAATGCAAAAATCTTCTTTATATTCGCTATATGATTCCATAAAAACTTCAATTTTCTTAAATCCCAATTCCGATATAATAGGTATAGTCTTCTCTGTAGGAGTGGGATAAAAACAAGCAGTAGAAATTCCGATATCCATAACAACCCTCTATCATTATTTATTTTATATTGGAAATCATTTATGGTTGAAGTCAACCGTAATATTATGTTAATATATAATCGTATCTTTAGGCGCGGGATAAGGGGGTATACAATGAATAATAGCATAAAAAAAATATTTACAACCATGGACAGCATAGGATTTCTGCCTAAAAGAATCATTATGCATGGTGTCCAATTAGCTACCGGGTTACTGTTGATTGCACTTACACTGCATTTTATCAATAACAATATCTATCATTTTGATTATAACATAAATATCATCATGTTTGCCATGGCGAAAACCGGATTGGTTATTTTTGCCGAAGCAGTCATAGGCGGTCTGGTTGTTGATTATTTATCTAAAAAAGCATAGCGATACGTTTTTAAACGGTATCGCTATGCTTTTTTATTTCACTTCACTACGCATTCTTTAGTTTGGTCTTTTTATCCTTCTGCCATTCTTTCCACATCACCCATACAGGGCTTGCTATAAAAATTGAAGAATAGGTACCGCTTAAAATACCGACAATAAGTGGGAAAGCAAACTCTTTAATTGACTGAACTCCTAACACATATAGTGCTGAGATTGTCAACAATGTTGTAAGAGATGTATTGATAGAACGCGCCATTGTTTGCCATATGCTCTTGTTTACAACATCACTGAATGCTTCTTTCCTCATGTATTTTCTGTTTTCTCTGATTCTGTCAAAAACGATAATAGTATCATTAATGGAATAACCTAAAATCGTCAGAATCGCGGCGATAAAAGAGGTATTGACCGGCACCTTGAATACCGCATAAACCGTAAGCATTACAAGAATATCATGTATTAGCGCGATTACAGCCGCAATCCCGGATTTAAACTCAAACCTTATCGTAATATAAGCCAACATCAACACCGATGCAATTAACGATGCAAGAAACGCCTGAGAACGCAGTTCACTACCAATGGTAGGACTTACATTATCGGTTGAAAACAAATCATCCTGCTGCAAGTTGTATTTTTCTTTTAAAGCTTGAAAAACCTTATCTCTCTGTACCGTATCAATTTCCTTTGTTTTAATAATTACCTCAGTTCCATCCCCAACCTTTTGGACTGTAGATGGATCAACTCCGATAGTATCCGAAACAACGGCACGTATTTCCTTATTATCAAATGTTTTTCCGATATTTACATGCATCGCAGTACCGCCTGCAAAATCAATATCTTGATTTAATCCGGTTACTAGCATGGTGACAAGACCAATGATTATAATAATGGAAGATATGGAAAAAAATGTTTTTTTCATCCCCATAAAGTTCATGTTAAATTCCCTCCTTATGCTCCATACAGCTTCGAATTTTTGATATTCATTCCAACGGTTTGTTTTAACAAGAATCTTGTTATAACGATTGCCGTAAACATACTGGCAATAATACCGATGGAAAGGGTTACTGCAAAACCTTTGATAGGGCCTGTACCAAATTTCCATAATACAGCCGCAGCAATGAGGGTAGTAATGTTCGCGTCAATGATTGCTGTAAAAGCTCTGGCAAATCCCGCATCTATGGATGCACGCAAAGTCTTTCCTAATTTTAATTCTTCCTTAATTCTCTCAAATATGACCACATTGGCGTCCACTGCCATACCTACCGCCAAAATTACACCTGCGATGCCCGGCAGACTTAGATTGACTCTGAATCCTGCCATAATAATCGCTACAATGGCGATATACGCAACCAACGCGATGTCAGCCACAAAACCGGGTACTCTATAATAAAGTATCATGAATAAGAAAACAAAAAGAATTCCTATTCCACCCGCCATAAGGCTTGTCTCCAATGCTTTTTCACCAAGCGTAGGACCTACGCTTCTAAGTTCTACATCTTTCAGAGAGAACGGCAGTTTCCCGGCATTGATCAGATTCGCCAGCCATCCTGATTCTTCTGCAGTAAAAGCACCTGTAATCACTACGTCTTGTGTAGTAATTTTTTCCTCTACACGTGGCTGTGAGATCACCGCTTCATCCATCTTAATGGCAATATAGTTCTTGCCTTCTCCTAATTTGCTAACCCGCTCTGTCCCTTCAGCAAATTTTTTGGTACCTTCATCACTGATGGTAAGAGAAACAAAGTTACCTGCCGGTTTAGCCTGATCATATTGTCCGTATTGTGCCTTGGCGCTTACAATTTCTTTTCCTGTGATAATTACATTTCCTTCCGCATCCACAAACTGCAATTCCGCTGTCGCACCCAATTTCTGAACCGCTTCTTCAGGGTTTGAGATTGCAGGAATTTCTATGCGGATTCTTTTTTCACCTTGACGTGTAATGGTCGCTTCAAAATATGTCAAATCATCTAAACGTTTCCTCAACATATCAATAGCTGTACTCATTTCTTCATCGGTGACGGTCTCAGCCATTGCTTCATAAGTAATAACCGAGCCTCCCGTTAAATCCAGCCCTCTTCTGATTCCGTTTTCAGGGTCCAATGCACTTGGAATATTCATTCCGAATAATGTAAGACCATAAAATGCTACATAAGCCAAAAAAGCAATGATAAGTGCTGCTAATCCAAATTTTACTAAACTTCTGGCCATCATTGGTATAATTCCTCCTTTTGTAAAATCACATAAAGTATTATATATCTCAGCTATAGTATAGTCAATACTTTAGAACACTTTAGAGCCTATTAGAGCAATTTTGTTCCATTGATCACTAACTCAAAATTCACATTTAAAAAGTCCGCTGCTCTTCTGCACATCAACATACGCGCAAGGAAAATCTCAAAATAATCCATCAGTGATACGATTTTGGTATCGATGGCTAATTCCAACAATACAGCGTTACGTTCGGCAATAATATGGGTATAAGATTTTTCAACGGCATAATTCACCCGATCATGAATATCAAAGGTCGCAAAGTCATTGTTTCTTACGCGGGTTCTTCTAACATCGGTCTTATCTGCCAGAATTAGCGCTGCTGAAACATTATTCACTGCCGAACCGGTGCCCTCATCATGGTTGCCTATTGCAGCAACGATGGTTGCTACTTCTTCAGCGTCCATCCCCATCCTTGTCAGCAAATTGAACGCCAATACTGCTCCGGTTTGAGCATGATCAACTCTGTTAACAACATTTCCTATATCATGCATAAACCCTGCAATTCTTGCTAATTCTGCATCTCTTTCACTATATCCGAGTTGCAGGAGGATATTGGCAGCGATTTCCCCTACCTTTACCGCATGGGCGATGGAATGCTCGGTATATCCCAAAACTCCCAAAAGCTCATTTCCTCTCTGAATATAGGTTCTAATTTCATGGTTATTCGAAATATCGTTATATGTAATATTAGGCACTTATACTCCCCCCACTCAAAATGTCTCTTAACATTAGATTTTTTGTTACTTTATAAAAAAATATTCGTTACTTATATTCCCTGCCAAGCATGACATACCTTTGCGCATTTTGATAGATTGACTCTATCTCTTCCGCAGTTAATTCCCGAACGACTTTAGCAGGGCTGCCCAATACCATCGAGTTAGGAGGTATTTCTTTACCTAACGTAACAAGTGCACCGGCGCCGATGATGCAGTTCTCTCCAATCACTGCTCCATTAAGAATGATTGCTCCCATCCCGATTAAACAGTTATCTCCGACCCGGCACCCATGTATGATAGCATTATGGCCTATAACAACATTATTCCCTATGATAGTATCCAAATTGTACCCACAATGTACGATGGACCCGTCTTGAATATTTGAGTTTTTTCCAATAATAATAGAAGCTACATCTCCCCGTAGTACTGTTTTAAACCAGATGCTTGAGTCTTTTCCAATTTGCACTTTGCCTATAACATCCGCACTAGGCGCGATAAAACAGGATTCGTGAATCTTTGGTAAAGTGCCGCTATAATTAAGAATCATGTGACTTTCTTCCTTTCATTGGTTTTTGAAGTGTCATATAACCGTTTTTGTACTACATAATGTCCCCCCCCCCTTGATTTTATACGCATTACAACAGCCCAGGCATAGCCTGGGCTGTTCATACTGCTCTTTTTTATTATTTATACTGATAAACGGCTATAGTATAATGTTTAAAATTATTTTACACATAATCCTCAATCATTATAACATATAATTTTTCTTATATAAAGTATTTTTTTCCAACTCCATATCTTAAATGCATGCTATGTTCTAAGTTATGCTTTTTAATATCTTGAGATCGACTCCACCATATATTTCTTACTTCAAACCTTAAATTTATCCAGAGATTTATTTAGTTGGTCTACTAACCCAGCAAACTGATTTGAAAGTTCTGCTAATTGCTGTGAGGCTACTGTTTGCTGCTCACTGGTTGCCATCACTTCTTCGGTAGATGCAGCAGCTTGTTGTGCTACTGTTGCTATACTATTAATAGTATTTACCGACTTCTCTTTATAGGTATCGATATCCTGCACAGCTATACTTACATCTTCAACTTGCTTAACCACTATTTCCATGGCATTCTCAATCTCCACAAATGCGTCATTAGTCATAACAACTGAAGCTTCCTGTTGTTTTAGTTTTTTATTAGCTCTATTTACTATCTCAACAGTACCTTGTGTTTCTGCCTGAATGTTTTTAATAATATTACCGATGATTACTGCAGACTCTCTAGATTTCTCAGCAAGTTTTCTTACCTCTTCCGCAACAACTGCAAATCCTCGTCCTGATTCACCTGCTCGTGCCGCTTCAATGGCAGCATTTAGTGAAAGAAGATTTGTTTGCTCACTAATTCCTTCTATAACCTCAATGATAGTTTTTATTTCTTTAGTGCTGCTGTTTAGTTGGTTAGCATGATTTTGTATATCGCTGAACATATATACCATGTCTTTTGTATTTTGGTTCAAATCATCAATTATTGTTACTGCATTATTTCCTATGGCATTTGTCTTGACAGTAATATCTATAATTCTTTTTATTGTTGCATTTACATTGTCAATTTTACCAGCCAGCTGGTTCATGATATCTGTACTATTCTCTGCTTCTTTTGCCTGTTCATTAGCACCCTTTGCAATTTCTTCTACTGCAACAGAAACTTGTTCAGCGGCTAAAGCAGATTGCACCGCTACTTGATTAATGATACTTGTATCTTTTACTACGAGTGCCAGTACTTGGCGGGTATTGATAATTAATTGCCTGATATTCTCTATCATAACATTAAAACTTTTTCCAAGCTGTCCTATTTCATTTTTTTCCTTAATTTCCGATACTGCGTTTAAATATCCCTGCTCGGCTTTCCCCATAAGGTCCATAATGTTTTGCAGGGGTTTTGAAATGCTCTGTGAAATTATCACTCCTATGAATATTGCTAATAATATAAATATGATACCTATCATTGCTGTCCATCTTCCGACTATATGCATATTTGTCATTAGCGAACTTATAGGTATCATGTTCACAATCTTCCAGCCATTTATGCATGAAGCATAGGCAACAAGATAATTATTCTTCAATATTGTTCCGTATTCATTTTCAGTAAAAATGTCTTTCTCATACTCGTCGGAAAACTGTTTACCTATTTTTTTAATATGAGAATGGGAAATAATTGTTTTACTTGTATCCAACATTATCATTTCCGTATTTTCACCTAAGCTTACATTGTTATAAATAGTTTCTATTGCGGATTTATTAATTACGAATATCAGAATTCCTACTGTCTTTCGTGTGCGGACATTTATCAATTTTCTCATTAAGTATATTTGATCGTATGATTCTTTTAAGCTTGTTACCCATACCGGTGCATTATCACCATTATATATCTCTTTGAATACTTGAGTGTTCTGGAACTCTTCTGCTCCTAACAAATCGGATATTCCTTCAAAAGATACATTAGAAAATGTCTCACCATCAGGTTTATATAGAATTATATTTTTGATATCGTGATTAGTTAGAGCAATAGATCGTAATATACTCTTTATTTCAATTGAATCTTGTAGCTTTTCCGCGCCATCGGAATATTTATCTTTGGAAATAATATCAATAAGTTTCGAATTTGTCACTAACATTGTCGTTAGCTTTTCCAGCTCCGTAATCTTAAAATTAATATTTTCTGCAGTTTGTTTTAATAACTCCTTAGAAAACATACCTATTTGATCTTCCACTGTATTCTTAGCACTATAGTATGAGAAACTACCTATTACTATTACTGGTATTATACTTAACAGCAGAAAGAATGTTATAAGTTTTGTTCTAATTGCTGTATTACTCATGAGTTTAAAATTAGAAAGTTTTACACCATTCAAGACCTTAAGCAATTTATTCACTTGGTAATATATTTTTTTCATATTTTACCTCTCCCGTACTTTATGTACATCTAGTTTTTATTTATAGGAAAAATTTCTTTTTGCTTAAACTCAATAATAATATTATGAGATATCCATACCCATTTTAATAATACGCATTATTCTTTCAGCCGCGTCTTCTAGAAGTTCAGATGATTTGGCCATTGCTTCACTAAGAGGCATTGCTTTATTTACTGTACTCATGATACCATCCACACCGTATTCGTATACCGCTGAAGCACCTTCACCAATATCTCCAACAATAGCTAAAACAGGTACACCGTATTTTTTTGCTCTTTGCCCTACTCCAACCGGAACCTTTCCATAGATGGATTGTCCGTCAATTTTTCCTTCTCCTGTAATAACCAAATCAGTTGTAGGTAAATGTCTATCTATATTTACTACATCTAATATTGTTTCAATTCCCGACTTAAGCTGGGCATTGCAGAAAACCATTAGTCCTGATCCTAGTCCTCCAGCCGCTCCTGCTCCCGAAACATCTTTAATGTCCTTTCGTAATGTCTGTTTGATAATATCGGCATATTTTTTTAGATTTCCATCCAGCTCTTTTATCATATCTGGTGTCGCACCCTTTTGCGGACCATATACCGCTGAGGCACCTTTTTCACCGCACAGCGGATTGGATACATCGCAGGCTACGATAATTTCTGTTTGGTTTATTCTTGAATCTAGATTGGAGACATTAATAGCTGCAAGCTTGCCAAGTTCTCCACCACCATACCCAAGCTCATTTCCATCTTGATCTTTAAAGGATACTCCTAGTGCCTGTGCCATTCCCAATCCTCCATCATTGGTCGCACTGCCACCAATACCAATTACAATTTTTTTGCACCCTTGGTCTAAAGCCGCTTTAATTAACTCTCCGGTACCATATGTAGTCGTTAACAATGGGTTTCTCTTCTCTTCCGAAATTAACGGTAGTCCTGACGCCGCTGCCATTTCAATTACTGCAGTGCCATTTTTCAGCACACCATATTCAGCATATATTTTTTTGCCTAACGGTCCTGTAACGTAAGCTTTCTTGATCTCTCCTCCAGTACCTATAACTAACGCATCTACTGTTCCCTCTCCACCGTCAGCAATAGGTATTTTAACTACTTCTGCATTAGGAAATACTTTCCTTATTCCTTTTTCTATCTTATTTGCAACACTAATGGTTGTATTACTTCCTTTGAAAGAATCAGGAGCTATTAATATCTTCATTGGATCACCTCTATTTATTAGTTTAAAATAAATGGCTTAATAATAATGTCCTCCATATATGAGATTAAAGTACCATAGAATTGATTCTATGGTACTTTAATACTGCTAAATCTGTTAACTTTATTAGCCTAATTTTAGATCTCTATTGCTAGTAGTCGTTATGTTAAATTGAATTCAATTTATAATAAGTCACTCATTAAGAAATGGTTTTGTTAATAATTCTTATTGCAAATAATATTAAGATCTGTTTTTACTAGCGTAGCAGTGAAGGCAGCCATGTTGATAGTGCTGGAATAAAGCTAATAATTAGAACATCGACCAATAAAATTGCAACAAATGGCATAATCGCTTTTGATATTCTTTCTATCTTTATATTGGCAATTCGCGATGCTACGAATAGATTAAGTCCTACAGGAGGCGTAATCATTCCCATTGCTAAATTCACAACCATAATGACACCAAAATGAATCGGATCAATTCCTAAAGTTTCAACAACCGGCATTAAGATTGGAACAAAAATCAGAATGGCCGCAGCTGCTTCCACAAACATTCCCGTTATCAAAAGTAATATATTAACAACTATAAGGAACGCAATCTTACTTGATGTAGCGCTTAAAACTGCTTCTGAAATCATGTTTGGCACATCTAGTAAGTTTATAATATAGCTAAATAATCCAGCGGTTCCGATAATAATCATAATTACGGCCGTAGTGACAGCAGATTCTTTGAAAATCCCTGGCAAATCTTTAATTCTCAATTCTTTATAAACAACAAAACCTATAAATAATGAATAAACTACAGCTACTACCGCCGCTTCTGTAGGTGTAAATATACCACCGTAGATACCACCTAATACAATAAGCGGCATCAATAATGAAAAAATTGCTCCTTTAAAGGCTTTCCAAATATCTTTAAGCGTGCTCCTTTCAACACCAACATACCCTCTTTTTTTAGCTACAATATAAGCTGCTAAAAGTAAAGTAACAGTGACAAAAACTCCTGGCAAAACCCCTGCCATAAATAGGTCTCCAATAGATTGCTTCGCCGCAATACCATATAATATCAGAGGAATACTTGGTGGAATAATTACCCCTAACGCTCCTGATACTGCCTGATTTGCACTAGCATAGTTTGCATCATATCCCTTTTTAATCATAGCGGGTATGAGAATAGAACCTACTGCTGCTGTTGTAGCAGCGCCGGAACCGGATATGGCTGCAAAAAACATTGAGGTAACAATAGCAACCATTGCAAGTCCTCCAGTAATATGTCCTACTAAAGTATATGCAAAGTTTACTAATCGCTTTGAAATTCCTCCAGACTGCATTAGATTTCCGGCAACCATAAAAAACGGAATGGCCATAAGAGGGAAGGAGTTAAGAGAATTAAATATTTGTTGTGCAACAATCTGTAAAGATCTTAAATCTCCCAAATATACAGTTAATGCTGTTGATAATCCTAGGGCAAGTGCAATAGGTACGCCTATTAGAAAAAAGATTAATAATGAAATAAACATAAATGCAACCACTTTTTATTCCTCCTTCCCTATAAATTCTTCTATAATTAATGCTACCGTATTAAGAAGCATCAGTAAACCACCTGCAGGCAGTGCTAACATAGGCCAAAACATAGATAATCCGGTACTAGGTGCTTTTTGACGAGAAATCGCCTGAGCCATCTCGTATCCGTTCATGATAAGAAAATAAAATAAGATTGAACATAATAAATAAATAGTAACTTTTAGTATTATCCGTGCTTTACCTTTCGCTAGATCAGGTAGTATGTCAATTGCAATTAGCGCACCTTCTCTCATTGCATATGCTGATCCTAATAAAGTCATCCATATCATTACAAAACGAGAAACTTCCTCTGAAAAAGTTAGTGGTGTCCCAACTACAAATCTAGCGAATACTTGCCAGAAAATCAGGACTGTCATTAGACCGACTATAGCCGCTAATATATAGCCGTTAATCTTTTGAATAAAGTCAATAAATCGAATATACTTTCTCAAAATTGCCTGCAATGTGTATTCCTCCTTACAAACTAATCAACAAGCTCTTTGAACATTATTGTCTAACGGGGTAGCAAATGCTTATCCGTGCTACCCCTTTAAACTAATTATTCATATTTGTAATTTCTCACGCGCTCTATTAAATCTTTATCAATTCTTGGTGCCCATTTTTCATATACTGGTTCAACTGCTTGTCTAAATGGCTCCAAATCAGGTCTGGTTACTGTCATGCCTTTTGCTTCTAAATCTTTTATGATTTCTTCTTCCTGTGCCTGATTAAATGCACGCTGAACCGGTACCGCAACAGCTGCTGCTTCAAACATTGCTTGCTGATCTTCCGGAGAAAGGGTATCAAACAATTGCTTGCTAATCATAAGTGGTGCAGGAGAGTACACATGCTGAGTCAGGTTTAAATATTTCTGAACTTCATCAAATCTTACTTCACGAATTGTTGCCAGTGGATTTTCTTGGCTATCGATTACCCCTTGCTGTAAAGCAGTAAACACTTCTGTCCATGCCATAGGTGTCGCACTAGCTCCTAAAGCTGTCCAGGTATCTAACTGAACCTCACTTTCCTGTGTACGATGTTTTATTCCAACCAAATCAGACGGTGTATTAAGCGGTCGAACATTATTGGTATTATTTCTCACGCCATTTTCCATCCAGCCAAGAACAACTATATTCGCATCTTCTGCAATTCTCTCTTCTAAGAAATCTCCGATTTCACCATCTAAGACTGCATAGGCATGATTAACATCTTTAAATAGATATGGCAAGTCAAACATAAAGATTTCTTTAACAAATCCTCCTAACGGACCAGTAGAACTAATTGCCATATCTATTGTGTTAACCATCATACCTTCTATTGCTTCACGTTCTCCGCCTAAAGCGTTATTGTAATGTGGCTTTACTGATAAACGGCCGTTTGTTCTTTTTTCAAGTTCTTCTCTGAATTTTTGTATTCCTACATCATGGTGTGAATCTTTACCCAGTGGAAGACTTACATCAAATACCTTTTCAGGCTTTTTCGCCGAATCATTATCACCTGCATCTGCATTACTTGGTGTGCCTGAATTATTCGGTTGTTTTGACCCACAACCAGTTAAAGCAATAGATAGTACTAATATTAATAAAGTAACGCATGTAAATAATTTAAAACCTTTTTTCATTTCTTAACTCCTCCTTAGTAATTAATTGATTTTGTTTACTGATTACACTTAGTTACGTTCAAAAACCATTGATATTCCCTGTCCACCCCCTATGCACATTGTTACCAGACCTAATTTTGCATTCCGCCTTTTCATCTCATACATGAGTTTTACAGGTAGTATCGTTCCACTTGCACCTACCGGGTGCCCCATTGCGATAGCACCACCATTGACATTTACTTTACTCTCATCAAGTCCTAAATCTTTTATAACTGCTACTGATTGAGATGCAAAAGCTTCGTTTAACTCGATTAGGTCAATATCTTCTACTTTTAGATTTAATTTTTCTAGAAGTTTCTTTGTTGATAGAGCCGGTGCAAATCCCATAATTTCCGCTTCATTACCTGCTACTGCAAATCCTTTTATAGTTAACACCGGTTTTAGTCCCAGCTGCTCGGCTTTTTCTCTCGACATCAATACTACTGCTGCTGCACCATCATTGATTCCTGAAGCATTTGCTGCTGTTACGGTCCCATCCTTTTTAAATACAGTCTTTAACTTTGCGAGTTTTTCAAGTGACAGGCCTCTTCTTGGATGCTCATCGGTATCAAAAACAACAGTTTGTCCTTTTCCGGCAGGAACTTCAATAGGAAGAATCTCATCTTTAAACTTTCCTTCATCGATTGCTTTGATAGTTTTCTCCTGACTGGATAAAGCAAAAACATCCTGTTCTTCTCTTGTTATGTTAAATCTTTCGGCTACATTTTCTGCGGTAACTCCGTTATGGTAAGGTCCCATTGGCCAGGTAAGAATAGTTAACAGTCCATCTTCAAACTGTCCATGTCCCATCTTATATCCAAATCTTGCACCTTTAACATAGTAAGGTAATTGGCTCATATTTTCTGTACCGCAGGCTACGGCTACTTCCGCATGTCCTGTTTGAATTGCCATAACTGCATCAGCAACTGCCTGCAATCCTGAACCACATTGCCTGTTAACAGAATAAGCTGTTGTTTCTAACGGCAGTCCTGCTTTTAGAGAACACATACGTCCTATAAATCCGCTTTCTGCAATCTGTCCTACATTTCCTACAACGACTTCATCTACTAATTTGCCGTCTATGCCTGCTCTTTTTACAGCTTCCTTTATTACGAGGCCTGCTAAATCTGCTTGGTGTATATCTTTTAAACTCCCCCCAAAAGCTCCTATAGCTGTCCTTACTCCACTTACAATCACTACTTCCTTTAAATTACTCATTTTGTATCCCCCATTTACTGTTAATTGTATTTATAAAACCCTTTTCCGCTTTTTCTTCCCAAATGGCCGGCGCTTACCAGCGTTTTAATAAGTGGACATGGTCTGTACTTTGAATCAGCAAAACCTTGATATAGTCCTTCCATAGTAGCAAGCATAACATCCAACCCTACAAAATCTGCTAACTCTAAAGGACCCATTGGTAAATTTGCACCTAATTTCATTGCTTTGTCCACATCTTCTGCTTTCGCGCCTTCCATCACGCAAAAAGCTCCTTCATTCATCATAGGCACAAGTATTCTATTTACCAAAAATCCCGGTAATTCCGGTGCTTCTACCGGTTCCTTATTTATTTTCAATGAAAATCCCTTTACAACATTAAATGTTTCTTCAGTTGTTCCTATTCCTCTGATCAGTTCGACTAATTTCATAATAGGAGCTGGGTAGAAGAAATGAACCCCCATTACTTTACCAGGCCTTTTGGTAACTGACGCCATTTCTGATATGCTAAGACCTGACGTATTTGAAATAATAATTGTATTCTCGTCTGCTATTTTATCTAGTTCACTAAATACCTTCTTCTTCAAATCCATTTTCTCCGGTACCGCTTCTATAATTAAATTAGCTTCTTTGGCATCTTGATAACTGCTACTGTATCTTAACTTGCCCAACATATCTTTTACTTCTTCAGGTGACATCTTGCCCTTTGACACCAATTTATCTAGAGTTGCAGCTACTTTTTTTTCGGCGTTTTTTATTTGCTCACCGGATATATCGATATTAGTAACTTCAATTCCAGCTCGCGCCACTGTCTGTGCAATGCCGCTCCCCATTAAACCGGCCCCTATAACAGCAACTTTCTTAATTTCCATTTGTGACTCCTCCTTCTGATTTATAGAATCATTCCACCTCCGACATTGATCACTTCACTAGTAATATATGCTGCCTCATCTGAAGCTAAAAAAGCAATGAGATTTGCTACATCCTCCGGCTTTCCAGCTCTTCCTGCAGGAATTTTACTAACCATGATGTCCCATACCTTTTCGGGTACTCCTCTTGTCATATCGGTTTCAATAAATCCCGGGCAGATTGCATTGACGGTTACATTTTTTGAAGCCAATTCTCTTGCCGCGGTTTTAGTAAGACCCACTACACCTGCTTTGGATGCTGCATAGTTGGCTTGCCCGATGTTTCCTAGCCAACTGGCTGATGCTATGTTGATGATTCTGCCGTATTGCCTTTCCCTCATTACTTTCGCCGCAGTCTGTGTGCAGTAGTATGTGCCTGTTAGGTTTACCGCTATTACCTGATCCCATTGTTCATCAGACATCTTATGCAGCATACCGTCTCTATTGATACCGGCATTGTTTACCAATATATCCACTTCACCAAGCTTTTCTGATGCTTCTTTAAACATTTGCTCCACATCTTCTCTTTTTGCGATATTGGTCTGAACTGCTATTGCTTGCCCACCGCTTTGCTGTATTTCCTTGCATGTTTCACTGGCATTATTGATATCAATATCGCTTACTACCACTTTTGCCCCTTCTTGAGCCAATTTCAACGCAATGCCTTTCCCTAAACCCCGTCCTGCTCCGGTAACAACAGCTACCTTATCTTTTAACCTCATTCAAAACCCCTTCTTTCACTTTTATTTTTTATTGATTATTTCTTTTAAACCAAACTGACCTTCTTCAAAAATCCTTGCATCCATCACTTTTAGGTTTCTATCAATAACAGGCGTAAATTCCATCAAGCTGAGCACATCTTTTTGTAAATCTATACCAGGTGCAATTTCAATCAACACGGGGCCTTCCTTTCTTAATTCAAATACGGCTCTTTCGGTTACAAAAATCATCTTTTGTCCTTTTTTTCTGGCAATCGACCCATTGTATGATATTTGACTAACTTTCTTAACCAGCTTTTTAACAGCACCTTCCTTGATAATGTGTAGTTTTCCGTCCTTAAAATCCACTTCCAATCCCTTTGCTGTAAATGTAGAACAGAAAATAACATACTTTGCATTTTGAGTGATATCTATAAATCCACCGGCACCTGTACATCTATCGCCCATTTTGGTGGCATTTACATTTCCCTCTATATCCATCTCTCCGGCTCCCATAAAGGTAAAGTCCGCACCGGCACCATTATAAAAGTCCATCTGGGCGTCATGGCTGATCATTGCGTATAGGTTTTTTCCTATTCCAAAATCTATTCCTCCGGCCTGAACACCTCCATAAATACCTGATTCCACTGTGATCATAATGTCATCGGTGATCTCTTCTTCCGCCGCGATAGACCCTATCACATCATTGGGGATCCCCGTACCAAGATTAATAATCGCATTTTTTTCAAGCTCCATCATAGATCTTCTGCCGATTACTTTTCTAATATTGAGCGGAAGAGGCTTGATGCTGCTCATTGGTACTCTAATATCTCCACAGTAAGCAGGGTCAAAGAACCATGAGGATGTTTGTTTATGATCTTCCATTGGGTTTTCACAAACTACTACTGCATCTACAAAGACTCCCGGTACGATTACCTGCTTGGGATGAAGTGTCCCGGTTTGCGCCACCCTTTTGACTTGTGCAATGACTTTTCCGCCAAAACGTTTTGCCGCTAAAACCGCAGGCAGCATTTCAAGTTTCATCGCTTCTTCTTCAGTTGTAATATTGCCCATTTCATCGGCAGTGGTTCCCCGGATGATCACTACATCAAGAGGGATCGCATTATAATGTAAATACTCTTCTCCTTTTAGTTCGACTACATCTACGATGTCAGGAAGCTCTTTTGTTCTTGCATTCATTTTTCCTCCTTCTACTCTTGGATCAATGAATGTCCCCAGTCCGACTTTGGACAGTTTCCCCGGAAGTCCGCAAGCCATCGAACGATACAGTTGCGCTATTTGTCCCTGGGGCAAGCAGTAAGCCTCTACCTTGCTGCCGGATATCATTTCCATCCATCTTGGCTGAAGGCCCCAGTGTGAACCAATAATCCTTTTTACAAGTCCTTCATGTGCAAAATGTTGAATACCAAATTTTCTATCGCTCTGCCCGGCAGAATGAACCAATGTTAAATTATTCGGTTTTCCGGTTTCTAAAAAGCTGTTTTCTATTGCTTTTAATATCGATTCCGACGCACCTATTAATGTCATTCCTATGGTTGCAATCGTATCACCATTTTTTATCATTGCAGCTGCTTCTTTATCACTAATAAAATTTGCTTTCATTCTTTCACCTCGATATTTAAAAAACTTTAAGAAATACAAAATATTAAATAAGTTCTAAAATCCCAATAAAATTATAAGATGTTTTTTGGTACCGATCCCAATTTTAATAATAGTTCCATTACATTATGCGGAACCATATAGCTCTCTAACCATTCTCTTGCTTATTTTTCCACTGGCTGTGTGTGGTAAGCTATCAACAAACTCTACATATTCTGGAACTTTATATTTTGCCATGTGTTCACTTGCCCACTTTTTAATCTCTTGTTCCGTTAGTGTATATTGTTCATTTAAAGCGGTAACCGCTTTTACAATTTCTCCATATAGAGCATCCGGGATTCCTATTACCGCTACCTCTTTAACGGCAGGATGCCTATATAAGACATTCTCAACTTCAAGAGAATAGATCTTCTCACCCCCTCGGTTAATCATATCTTTTTTCCTGTCTACTATATAGAGATATCCATCATCATCAATTCTGGCTAAGTCACCTGTCTTAAACCATCCATCCTTTATACTGCTGTCGGTAACTTCGAGATTATTCCAATACTTTTCCAACACGACTGTCCCTTTTACTAAAAGCTCACCGACTTTATTAGGAGGAAGCATATTTCCTTGCTCATCAACAGTTTTTATACTTAACCCCGGAATGGGTAATCCAGATGAGCCAATCTTACCGCCGCCGTATACATCTACCGGAAATATTGTAGCAGGGGAACTTGTTTCTGTAAGTCCGTAAACAGTATGGAAATCCATACTGGGTAACCATTTCTTAATTTTGATCAAAACTTCCGGAGGCATATTTGCACTCCCACACGCTGCCTTTTTTAAACTTCTTAATTCACCAAAATGTTCTGACTCTTGAAGTAGAAGTATAAACACCGTCGGCGATCCATGCAAAAAAGTGATATTATGTTTCTCAACACATTGGAGAACTTTTTCAGCATTAAAATACGGTTGAAGGTATATCGTACCTCCTATATGAACAAATAATCCCATAAGTGCTGCCAAACCTGTTATATGAAATATAGGAATTGCGATAACTGTGCTGTCAGCATCCGTTAAACCAAAGATTCTTTTATAACTAATGATACCATGCAAAATATTAAAATGAGAAAGTAGAACTCCTTTTGGTGCTCCGGTCGTACCGGATGTATACATAATTACAGCATGATCATGTACTTTTGGTAAATCATAACCATTTAAGATATCTAACGATTTTTCTTTATAGAGTGCCCCCAATGCGTTTGCCTCTATATCATGGCAGCACTCGCTCCCCGATACTATACAATGTTCTATACGTGTTAGATGTATGATATCTTCTACGTTTTTCCACCATTGCCTATCCAGAACTAAAAGTTTAGCTCCTGAATGCTCCAAGGGGTGAAGCAGTTCCTCACTTTTAGATTTTGTATTCAACGGTACTGAGATCGATCCCAATTTTGCTAAAGCATAAAAACATATACAAAAATCAATACTATTCACCATTAGTAGCGCCACTCTGTCTCCTTTTCTTACACCATATGTAGAATAAAGATTTGAAGCGGTCCTGTCTACTATTTCTTTGCATTGTTTGAAAGTTACCTGTCTCTCCTGCTCCACAAGAGCTGGCTTTTCCGGAAAAAGAGCTGCTGTATTGCAAAGACTTATATATAAATTCTCCGGCTGTTCTTCAAAAATATCATATTCTTTATTGCTATAAACTTCTTTCTTCATTCCCTTCACAGCTTCAGAAAGCCAAATACTGTTATCTGCTGGATTCATCAAGTTATCCCTCTTTCTACTAAAAGAAATTTAATCACTTTAAACATCTGAAACTGTTTTTAAAAAATAATACTACCTCAGATATTTAAATAATAGCCAATGAATTATTGATTGTTATAAGAGACATACAACCCTAATAAATATATTGGAATCGATCCCAATATGTTGAATTATACCTTTTGAAAACTATAAAAAATATACAAAACGGTGTTGTTTTTATATATCAAATTATACACTTCTGACCACTATTAATGCAAATATTAAAATTTGCCATTATAATAGATCTTAATGGTATCGCTCCCAATTTCTCTTTTATTCTTTAGAAAACTTCGTCATATATTTTTTTTCATCCACATCTCTATAAATGCACAATTATTTACAATGGACTGTTGAACTTTTTCTATATTTTATGATATTATTTTATAAAAGGTTATCTGAATACGAGATCGATTCCAAACTTTGATTCATTTGTATTTATAGGTAGTTTTAATTCCAATAATAAAAAACCTTTTTTCTGCAGATAGTTCTAAACATAAACTATATTTACAAAAAGGAGTATCTTAATGAAAAAAAATACTATTAACGATATTGCTAAATTAGCTGGGGTATCAAGGTCAACCGTGTCAAGAGTACTGACAAATAACCCTAATGTAAATCCAATCACTAGGGAAAAAATACAGAAAATAATAGACACTTATAACTATCATCCCAATTCTCTAGCTAGAGGCTTAGTACTTGGAAAAATAGATGTTATTGCACTCATCATCGGAGATATCCGTAATCCGTTTTACTCTGAAATGACTTGGGTCATTGAGAACATTTTAAATCAAAACGGATATATGGTTGTTCTTTGCGATAGCGAATATATGATAGAGAAAGAAGAGTTATATCTTGAAGCTGCAAAACAATATGGTTTTGCAGGTGTTGTTTTGACATCAGCTCTTGAAAATGACCGCATCAATGCCGCCATAAAATCTCTGACCTGTCCAGTTATACTTCTGAACAGATATATCAAGTCATTTGAAGGTGATGTCGTAATTACTGATAACTTTCAAGGAGGCTATATAGCCACCAAACATTTAATAGAATTGGGACATACAAAAATAGCCATTCTAACCGGTCCTATTAATTCTACATCCAGCTTAGAAAGATTTAATGGATATAAAAGCGCATTAGAAACCTTTGGCTTGGAATATTGTGAAGATTTGGTAGCCTATGGGGACCTCAAGATGGAAACGGGATATAAATATGGGTGCACCTTGCTAGAAAAAGATAAAGATCTGCCAACTGCTGTAGTCGCCGGAAATGATTTAATGGCTATCGGAATTATGGAAGCATATCAAAAAGCAGGTATGAGCATCCCTGAACACTTAAGCATCATCGGATACGATGATATTCCTATATCATCTATAACCAGTATTAACCTCACTACCGTCAGGCAGCCTTTTTATCAAATGGGTGAGATAGTACCCGAACTCTTGTTAAAACAAATTAATAATGAACAGTATAGTCATAGAAAGATTATTTTAACGCCCGAACTGATCGTTCGGGAAACCACAAAGTCACTTTATTAAGGATACCTTGCACTATGTCATTCTTTAATAAGCACTTCACGCTAGCTTTTAAATACTATGGGGAGTGGCATTATATTTGAAGAAAGTACCATAGAATAAACTCTATGGTACTTTAATACCTCTATATTTCCCTAAATCTTATTGACGTAATTTCGGAGCTCTACTATTGGAAATAAGAATAATTAATAAAGTCATTCCTTGAATAAATGAGCGCACTCCCGCAGGCATGCCGATTGCTACCAATATACTGGTCAGTAATATCAATACAATCGCACCTAAAGCACCTCCAACCAGCGTACCTTTTCCCCCGGTTAGTTTAGTTCCCCCAATAACTACAGCTGCAATGGATAATAATGTGTAATCACTGCCCATTTTAAGCTGACCGCTTCCTGTATAACCTACCAGAAGCAATCCGGCTAATATGCTTATGATTCCTGCTGCCATATATGTCGTTATTACGATACTATTTACATGAAGACCACATAACTGCGATGCTCTTCTATTACAACCGGTTAAATACAGTGATCTCCCATATACAGACTTTCTAAGAACTAGCTCCATAATGATTATTAAAATAACCGCTATAACCAATAACGTACGAATGGGACCTAGAAGCGGTTTTCCAACAGCTAACAGCAATGTGGGAATTGTAACCGAAGGTTGTCCGTGAGTAAAGCCCAATGTAAAGCCATCTACGACACTTGCCATAATTAATGTTGTTACCAATGCCGGTATTTTTAGCTTTTGGATTACAACGCCATTAACTAATCCCACAAAAGCTCCTAGAATTATTAACACGAATAATGCAAGCGGTAGTCGGGATACTTCACCTCGCGTTACCATGGGGCCTATTAAAGCACCCATTGTCATTATCGCTCCAACCGATAAATCAATCCCATCTCCTCCAGATATAATTACGATTGACTGACCAATGGTTGCAATCGCAAGTATACTGGCCATAGTAAGAATATTCCCAATATTATTAATGGATGCAAATCCCGGACTTAATATCTGCCCCACGATGATCAGAACAATACTTGCTATAATAGATGGAAAGTACGCTTTATACTGCATCAAACAAGTTTTAAAGTTTTTAACTTTTCCATTTATTTTATATCCTCCAACAGATAATTGTTCCATTTTTTCACCACCTATTATTTTATAATATTATTGTATATTTAAAGTTTTTCTTCCAACGATGGTTGCCCCGAGTACTCCGACCAGAAGAATCAAACCTTGTACAAATTCTTGATAAAAAGGGTCCACGCTTACGGATAAAACAGTAGTAATTACTAAACCTAGGAACAAAGATCCGAAAACTGCTCCCGTTGTCTCACCAATCCCTCCTGATAGAGTGATACCTCCAATGACACATGCTGCAATGGAACTCATTGAGAATGACAGACCGATTAATGGATCACCGGCTCCAACACTTCCTGTCAATGCAATAGCACCGATTCCGGAGGCAAAGGCCGCAAAAGTATATATGAAGAATTGAATCCATGTAACAGGAACCGCTGATACGTATGCTTTATTCTCATCTCTTCCGATGGAGTACAGCCATAACCTGACAGGACTGTACTTTAAGAATAGCCACAATAAGAATGAGACTAAAATAAACAGGATAGAAATAGGTATCCCCAGCCAAGTATCATTGTACCAAGTAACATAATCCATCGGAACTGCTCCCCCCGGTGTTGGCATAATCCATAATGCCAAGCCACCGAATATGGAAGAGGTTGCAAATGTCGCCAACAGTGGAGTCACACGCAAAAACCCTACAATAAAGCCATTGATAGCACCCAGTATGATAGATATGACTAAACATAGCATGATCGCAGCACCTAAATTCCACCCTAAACCAATAAGTGTTACAAATATGACATTAATGAGGGATACAACCGCACCCAGGGAAATATCTATCCCTCCGCCTATCAAAACAACAGAAACACCTATCGCAACACAAACAAGGGGAACATTGGATGAAAGGAATCCCGTAAAAAATCCTAGATCTAGAAATCCCGGAGTAATAATAGCATTTAATACTATAAAAGCCATCAATAAAAGAAATGCAGGAAATGGAGGCCATTTTAAAATATTCTTCGCGGTTTGTTTCATGCGGAACACTCCTTTTCTATCGGCATTGAAGCTGCAGCAATATTTTCTTCGGTAATATCGGCACCTGTTAATACTCTTACAATTTTGCCTTCATACATAACGATTACTTTAGAATATTTAGTGATCTGGGTTAGTTCTACTAACTCTTCATCATCACTGGATACCATAATAACAACAGAACCGCTCTCTGCTAATTGACGCATGATTTGATGTACATCCCGCCTGGCTTGAACATCAATCCCTTTTGTGGGATCATCAGCAAGCAATAATTTAGGAAGTGTTGATGTCCACCGACCAATAACAACTTTTTGCTGATTTCCTCCACTTAAAGCAGTAATCTGCTGCTTTGGCGTGTCAAATTTTACCCCGTAATCCTTCAGCAGTTTTAATTCATCAACTTTCTCTTTCTTAAGCACCAAATTCGAAACAGCCCTAAGATTTTCAGAAACCGACCGTTCTCTAAATGTGCCTTCTTGCTCTCTATTTCCCGATATAAATGCAAAACCTGCTTTCACTGCTTGGTAAGGTGATGCAATATGTCTTTGTTTTCCATGGACAGATAAATCAACAGGTCCTTCCATACCAAAAAGTTTTCTAACCAAATCTGATTGCCCATGTCCTTGTAGGCCTGCAATCCCAATGATATCGCCTTCTTTTAACTCCAAATCAATTTTGCTGTGAAACTGCGGCAACTCTATATCATTGATTGATATCACTATCTCACGTTTATCTGCTTCTTGAATTTCTATTTCTTGAACTTTATGTTGATTACTGCATATATTACGTCCGGTCATTAATGATAACAATTCATTTTCATCTTTTTCATCAATTCTGAAAGTACCGATTGTCTCTCCATTTTTCATTACTGTAACTGAATCACAGATAGAGTAGATCTCCGGCATACGATGTGAAATAAATAGTATTGAGCATCCTTTTTCTTTAAGTTCATTGATAATTTTTTTCACTACTTCAACATCTTTACGGTACAGCGCTGAAGTGATCTCATCAATAATCAAAATTTGGGGCTCTTGAACCAATGCTTTAGCAAACTCGATAAGATATTGTTCATTAGCAGGTAATGATGCTATACTTTTATAAAGTATTTCTTCAAGTCCCAACTTTTTAAGTATATATAATGCTTTTTCTTTGATTGCTTTTTTATCGGTAAAAATACTTCCGCTTACAGGAATATTGCATATGCATAGATTTTCTTCAACGGTCAAATTCATGAATAAACTCAGCTCTTGAGAAGTAATGACAACACCATTTTTTTTTGCTTCTGACGGTGACTGAACCGTATATGGTCTCCCATATACTTCAATATTTCCTGCATTAGGTTTAACAGCGCCTCCCAAAATTTTTGCCAATGTGCTTTTCCCCGAACCATTCCCACCTAGTATCGCACGTACCTCTCCTTTCTTTACGGAAAGATCGGCATTACTTATTGCAATAACAGAACCATATATTTTGGAAATTCCATCACAACGTAAATTCACTTGGAAACTCACCTCTTTTAAACATTAAATTGTGACGACTTTTATATCGGTTATTCTCTATATATAAAAGCCGTCTATACTGTTTATACTATTTATAATCTTTAATTCCCGACTCTATTTAACCTATTTAAAGAATGTACTAATCTGCTCATCAGTTAGAGATGCGTCCAATGCAGCTGTTGAAGCTTTTCCTTCACCAAGTTTTACAGCTTCATCAAGCGTAATTGCCTTTGTAAAATGAAGTCCTTCCATCCAAGGAGCATCCTGTTTTCCCTCTTTTGTTACAACATACGGAGGGTCAATCATAACCGCATTTTTCAATGACGGATTTAATGGATTTGGCTGATAAGTATCTTCTTTTATTTCTTTTCCTTGTAAAAGACCAATTGTTATTCTTAAAGCATCCACTGCGATTCCAGGTGCATAAGGTACGCCGATAGACTCCATCTCAGGTTTATCTTTCCATGCTCTTAAGAAGCTGAAGGTATAATCACCTGTCATTAAAGGCAGTTCTTTACCGACATTTTCATATGCACGAAGGACACCTTCTGCCATTACGTCTTGCATTAATATTCCATCGATCTTATTATAGGTAGATAAAAAAGTTGACATAACTTTTTGAGCTTCAGATTGAGACCAACCTCCGGGAACAGATGCAAGAACTTTAATACCAGGATATTCGCTTAGTACATCTTTTGCTGCTTCAACACGTAATGTATCAGCGGTATTTCCCGCAAGACCAGTGATTTGAACGATGTCACCTTTTCCCTCTAGTTTTTCAGCGATCCATTTGGCTTGAATACGCCAGAATGCATCATTATTACCAATAACTGCATACGTCCCTTCATATGCCGCAGGGTCATTCGTAATGACTACTAATATTCCTTTTTGCTTAGCTTTTGCCACAACCGAGCTTAAAGATGTAGCCGATACCGGATCAATCATCAAAGCATCAACACCGCTGTTAATCATTGAATTAAGCTGATTTAACTGTTGAGTAACATCTGCATTGCTATTTGCAACTTGAAAATCCTTTAGGATTCCTTCTTCTTTATATTTTTTTGCTGCATTTTCGAAATTTTCAACAAATTGTGCACGCCATGTATTTCCGATATACCCATTTGCAAATCCGATCACGAACCCATCTTTCTTTTGCTCCTTGTTATCCGCTTCTTTCTTATCATTCTGCGCAGTACCACCGGTCTCTGCTTTTTCGTTAGGCTCGGTAGCAGTTTTAGAACCACCGCATCCACCTAATGGAATCACTGACAACAATACAGCTAATAGAATTGCCAAACCCTTCACTCTCATAAAACATCCTCCTTAATTAGTTTAATATTTAGTATTTTAACTCACTCATCACGTTAAGCAATATTCTTGTGGAATGAGTGTATTAAAAACTCGTTATTGCAGGGAAATTGCTTGTCTGATATTTCCTGATAGCAGGCTCGTGCCCCGGAAGTATAAGTTGCGCCTTTTGCCTGATTTCATCCAGACTGCTGAACCATTGTTCGGTACTATTCAATATATTAGGTGGAACATTGTCGTTAATATTTTCTACCAAATTAGCGACATCCGCTGAGATGCACAGTACCCCTTCTTCCGTATTTACCAAGACTGATTGATGACCTGATGTGTGTCCTGGCGTTGTAAATACTTTAACCCCGGGAGCAACTTCCACTTCTCCTGTGACAAACTTCCAATTAAAATAGTTTACAGCTCTACAATCATATAGCTCTCTCAAATAGAATTGTTTTTGTGTAGGCAGCGAATGAAATGCATTCTTCCATTCTTCTTCCTGTAAAATAAACTGGGCATTTTTAAAGAGATGATTATTTCCGCAATGATCGTAATGCAGGTGCGTATTAATAACAATATCTACATCTTCCGGCAGCCAGTCAACCCCTTTTTTTAATGCACCAATCATTGTTTCATCATCAGCTTGCATACAGATAGTAATATTCTCGTTTACCCATTCTTGACTATGAATACCTGTATCTACAATAATCTTGCAATCTCCATTTTCAATTGCTGCTGCCCAAATTGGAATTGTAACTTGCTTGCCTAAATCTTTTGAGTAAGTGAGTGAGGACTTATCTACAACCAGATCACCCATTTTTAAAGCTGTTACTTTCCATACCGGTACCAACATTCATCTCCTCCTTCATACTTCTTTTTATTTTAAACAATATCATCTCGCAATAATATAAAAATAATGGCGAATATGCTTGATATAATAATTGTTATACCAAGCAGTTTTCAAACACTATTGCACCATCATTGATTGGTCTGAACTGCAATTGCTTGCCCACCGCTTTGCTGTATTTCCTTACACGTCTCGCTGGCATTGTTCATATCAATGTCACTGACTACCACTTTCGCCCCCTCTTGCGCTGGCTTTAACGCAATGGCCTTTGCCTAAACCCCATCCTGCTCCGGTAACACTAGCAACCTTATCTTTTAACCTCATCCAAAAACCCTTCTTCCTCTTTTATTTTTTATTGATTATTTCTTTTAAACCAAACTGACCTTCTTCAAAAATCCTTGCATCCATCACTTTTAGGTTTCTATCAATAACAGGCGTAAATTCCATCAAGCTGAGTACATCTCTTTTTAAATCTATACCGGGTGTAATTTCAATTAATACCGGTCCTTCTTTTCTTAATTCAAATACAGCTCTTTCGGTTACAAAAATCATCTTTTGTCCTTTTTTTCTGGCAATGGACCCGTTGCATAATATTTCCAGCTGCTTCTTTATCACTAATAAAATTTGCTTTCATTCTTTCACCTCGATATTTAAAAAACTTTAAGAAATACAAAATATTAAATAAGTTCTAAAATCCCAATAAAATTATAAGATGTTTTTGGTATCGATCCCAATTTTAATAATAGTTCCATTACATTATGCGGAACCATATATATCTCTAACCATTCTCTTGCTTATTTTTCCACTGGTTGTCTGTGGTAAGCTATCAACAAACTCTACATATTCTGGAACTTTATATTTTGCCATGTGTTCACTTGCCCACTTTTTAACCTCTTGTTCCGTTAGTGCATTGAGATCGATCCCAATTTTGCTAAAGCATAAAAACATATACAAAAATCAATACTATCCACCATTAGCAACGCTACTCTATCTCTTTTTCTTACACCGTATGTAGAATAAAGATTTGAAGCGGTCCTGTCTACCATTTCTTTGAATTGTTTGAAAGTCACTTGTCTCTCCTGCTCCACAAGAGCAAATTTTCCCGGAAAAAGAGCTGCTGTATTGCAAAGACTTATATATAAATTATCCGGCTGTTCTTCAAAAATATCATATTCTTTATTGCTATAAACTTCTTTCTTCATTCCCTTCACAGCTTCAGAAAGCCAAATACTGTTGTCTGCTGGATTCATAAAGTTATCCCTCTTTCTACTAAAAGAAATTTAATCACTTTAAACATCTGAAACTGTTTTTACAAAGTAAGTTCTCCAAGATATTTTAAGTAAAGATCAATTTATTATTATTGATTCCTATAAGAGATATACTACTTTAACAAGATTATTGTATTGGGATCGATCCCATTTAATTGAACTATAAAATTCAAGTACTGCAGATTAATACGTAATATACATTTATTTCAACTGTAAAATGTACTACATATAACTTATTATTTGAAAACTATGAATAATATACAAAACGATGTTCTATTTATGTATAAAATTATACTCTTTTAACGGATATTATTGCAAATATTAAAATACGTGATTATTGTAGATTTTGATGAAATTACTTCTAATTCCTCTCTTATTCTTTATAAAACTTTGTCATGTATTTTTTTACCGGTATATCTATAAACGTATAACTATTTCCCAAGTGTTGTTGAATTTTCTATATATAATATGATATTATTTTATAAAAGGTTATCTGAATACGAGATCGGTTCCAAATCATAATTTTTTATTTACAGATAACTTTGTATTTTTATGTATGATAAATAGCAAACATTAAAGTATTTAGTTTTATTTATTATAGATAGTTAAATGTTACGTTGTTGTATTATGTAGGGGTGGACAGAGTCGTCCACCCCTACATAAACTGGTATGATATATAAATTCCAAAATTGTACTGCATTTAGTTATCTATACCTAAAACCTTTCAATTTATTACAAACCTTTGCAGCCTCTAAAAGTCTAATAGATCTATTTAATACAGCTTTCCAATATCCATATTCATTTTTTCAATATCACTGTTTTCTAAAGCTACGTTTCCTGCTTTCGCATTTTCAGTAACATGTTCAGGCTTGCGACCGCCGCAAAGCGCATTGACTTTTTCAGACTGCGCTATTGTCCATGCAATTACTAGGTGGGAAAGCTCACAGTTGTACTTTTCACAGAGGCGCTTCCAACCGTTTAACATATTTATAACTTTAATACGTTTTTCAGGTTGGTACCATGAAATTTTGTTTCTTATGTCCGTATCAGGAAAAACGGAATCCATCGTTACTTTACCTGTTAAAAGCCCCTGCTCTAACGGCATATATGCCTGCATAGTAATATCATATTTTTCACAGAGAGGAAACAGATTTTTTTCTACATGATCTTTTGAAAGCATAGAATACTTCTCTTGTATGAGATCAATCTGTCCACACCTCACATATTCTTCAACCTGTTCCGGCGTTACATTTGAAATACCGATAGCCCTGATTTTACCCTCTTTTTTTAGTTCTAACAAAGCTTCCATGGTTTCACTGATGGGTGTGTTAAAGGGTTCTACTGACTGCCAGTGAGTAATGAAAATATCAATATAATCGGTACGAAGATTTCTAAGGCTTTCTTCAGCGCCCTTCTTTACGGATTCTTTTGACAGGTTGATATAAATTTTCTTACCATCTCTGGCAAACTTAAAACTTCCTTCTTCAGTATCCCAACGAAGCCCGCATTTAGTTGAAATGATGATATCTGAGCGTTGGCCTTCAATCGCTTTGCCAACCAGTCTTTCGCTATGTCCAAATCCATATGCAGGAGCAGTATCAATTAAGTTAAACCCACTATCAATACCTGTCTTTATAGCTTTTATAGCCGTTTCATCATCTCTGCCACCCCAAGCAGTGTCACCCCCTGCTGCCCAAGTCCCTAAGGAAACAACAGTAGCTTTAATGCCGGATCTTCCTATTTCTCTGTAAAACATTGCAAATGTCCTCCGATCATTTTTTGTTGTTTTATATGATATTCTCTATATTTAATATTATTCTGAATATTGCTTTACACTTTCTCTGACTATCATTTCAGGTGAAAAAACAAGCTTTTTATTTTCCACTTCACTATGCTGAATCTTACGAAGTAGCATGTCTGCGGCAGATTTTCCCATTGGATACGGATCCATACATACTGTGGTGAGTTTCACCATCCCCTGAACCGCAACAGGGGAATTGTCAAAGCAGATAACACTCACAGCATCAGGAACTCTCACACCTTCTTCATACAAGGCATCTATAAAGCCTACCGCCATGATATCATTAGCAACGAAAACTGCGCTAAATTTTTCTTCCAGTTTTAAAAAACTTTTTCCGAATTCATAAGCACTTTTTCTTTTTAAGTCTCCATAAAAAATTGCATTTCTAGATATACTCAAGTTAGCATCTTTCATTGCATCTGTATATCCTCTTAACCTATCTTGACTGGCAGTTGAGTTTTTCGGCCCTGCAATATGGGCTATATTTTTGTGCCCATTTTCAATTAAGTAACTGGTTGCCATATATCCACCCCGGTAATTATCAATACAAACTACATCAAGATCCATTGACCTTAGGTAACGATTAACCAGAACAACAGGACATCTTATCACATTAAGCAAGTTGATAAGTTCTTGTGATTCCATGGCGGTAACCATAATAACGCCTAGAAAATTACAGCTATCAGCATACTTAATGTACTCAACTTCCTTAGCTGCATTATATTCACTATTACAGAGTACAACCATGTTGCCGCTCGCATGAATAACATCACTAATCCCTTTGATCAATCCTGCGTAGAATTGATTGGTTACATCTCCTACAACAACCATTACCATCTTTATTACACTATTTTCATTCTCCTTAGCAGCTTGACTTCTGGGTGTATAACCTAGCTCTTTCAATGCTTTTTCAACAATACGTCTGGTTTCCGGGTTAACATTACTTTTTTTTGTCATGACTCGTGAAACCGTTGCTTTTGAAACACCTGCTTTTACGGCCACGTCTTCTACTGTTATTTTCATCTCTAACACTCCGCACTTTATTCATTTGCTTGTATGTCAAATATATCTTATTTCCAGTACAATATAAGGCAATATTATTATATACATAAATACGATAAAAAACAATTCGGTTATCCAACTTGTTTAGTATTTGCACATATTTATACGACAATGTGAAGAAGCGCTTAATCGTTTGGAAATCAAACATGTGGACAGTCCCTCTGTTATGCCAAAACCGCACAAACAGCAAGGACTGTCCCAAAGTTCCATTTCCTCTATATGCTAAATTCGACTTTGCCAAAGTCTCCTATAGATATCCTTTACTTCGATATCTTCATTAAGCCTTATCCGGAGACTCATTTGCATTGCTTCCATTGTCAATCCTTCATGATATCGCCAAACAATTCCTCATCGGTTGGAATAATGGCTTCAATAGGTGAGGCTACCCAAGTCGTATTGATAAAATGTTTCCATGCTATATTTTCTGAGGTAATATTGCCTCCCCATGTTCCGCACCCTAGTGTCATGGTAAACGGCATGCCATTTACCCAATCTCCTGTATTTCCATAACACTGCGGCTGTCTCACCATGATTCTGCTTACCTTTGTCTTTAAGCCAAGTTCTAAAATATGTTCCTCATTGTTGGAATGTATTCCGCAGGAATGACCTTTTCCCTGATAGCTGGTAATAGTATTTACCTTTTCAATGGCTTCTTCAAAAGCATTATATTTATACAGCGTAACCACTACCGATAGTTTTTCTCCTGAAAAAGGATATTCTTTTCCTATTCCTTGCTCTTCTACCATAATAAATTTGATGTCATCGGAAAGCTTCATTCCTGCTGCTTCACCAATGACTTGAGCCGGCTGTGCGATAATTTTCGGGTTCAAATGCCCATCCACCCATAGCGCTGCTTGAAGCCGTTCTTTTTCTTCTTTGTTCACCAGGTAGCCGCCTTCCTGCTTGAGTGCTTCAATAAACGAGTCATATATATCCTGCTGAATGAGCAGTGAATTTTCTGCTGAACAACTTGTCGCATAATCAAAGGTTTTACTTAACATGATTTTGTTTGCGGCATCTTTAATATCTGCGGTTTCATCAACAATCACTACGGCATTTCCTGTTCCTACACCATATGCCGGTGTTCCGGAACTGTAAGCTGCTTTTACCATTGGAGTCCCTCCGGTAGCTACAATAAGGTCACACTGTTTCATCACTTCATTGCTAATTTCTATCGTAGGTTCTTCAACTGTAATGATCAAATCTTCCGGTGCACCATGCTTTTTGAGCGCTTCTCTCATAAGGTCTACAACCATTTTATTTGTCTTCTTTGTTCTAGGATGCGGCGAAAACACGATTGCATTTCTTCCTTTTATTGCGCACATGGCTTTAGCCACCGGCGTACCTTCCGGATTGGTGCACGGAACCAACGCTCCAATAACACCTACGGGTTTTGCTATTTTGATGAGCCCTTTCTTTTCATCTCTTTCAATCACACCTACTGATTTCTCATCTTTCATATCCCGGAGCGCGCCCCTTATTTTCTTTTTGATCTTCGCATACTTGCCCTCATAGTTTCCCAGGCGGGATTCTTCCACAGCAAGGGTAGCTACTTTATGAGCGTTTTCTTCTTTTACAACCTCCCAGGCAATGGCTTTTATAAGCTCATCTACCCTTTCCTGTGTATAATCCTCAGCAATCTCCTGTGCTTTTCTTGCTCTTTCCACAAGGCCAGCTACATACTCTTTTGCACTCAATTCACTATTCATTTTCCAACCTCCTTAAATTTATAAATTTATTAGTTTTTACCTCCGCATGTAATGAAATCATTAGTTTTAAATCATTGCTCTTGGAAGTAGATAACTCAAATAAATAAATGTAATTTTCATAAATCTTCTGCATCGTTTCAAATGATTTATCTTTACATCTAGTTATTTACATACCTATATATAGCAATAATAAATAATATATTATTAAATGTCAATGAATATTAAGCGTTTCCATTAAATTTTCACAAAATATTCATGAAACGTTTCATAAATTATCTTATGACTATATTAGTTTAATTGAAACTGGTCACAAAAAAATATAATTCTTTGACGTAATTAAAATAAAACAAAAAATGAACCTGGTGAATAAAAACCCGGCTCATTTTTCTTACTTACATTTTCTACTATGAACATGTGATACATAAATATATGCTCTAAACAGCTAATTGTGCAACTGACTGTAAAACACAGATATTACATTACAATGCTAATGCTGCCTGTATCATCAGTGCGCATTCCACACGCTTTTTCTCAAGCTCACAACCTATTGAATAAGGTTGGTCAATATCGTTATTGAACTGGTATGCATTCGCAGGACATCCTCCACTGCAATAAAACATAGCCCAGCAATTTTTGCATTTGTCTTTTGTATAAACATTTGACTTTTGAAACATGTTCTTTATTTCTTCTTTCATTGTTCCATCTATGACATTACCCATCTTGAACTCTGAGTTCCCTACAAATTGATGACATGGATAAATATCTCCCTCAGGCGTTACTGCCACATACTCATGACCGGACCCACACCCGGAAAGTCTTTTTGCCACACAAGGCCCTTGATCTAAGTCAATCATGAAATGAAAGAAGTTAAAACCTTTATTCTCTTTTTTTCTGGCTAGATATTCTACCGCCAGCTTTTCATATTCTTCAAATAATGTTGGTAAATCTTCTTCTCTTAAGGCATATCCTTCACTTTCAGCTGCTACTACAGGCTCCACCGATGTTTGCTTAAAGCCAAGATCTGCAAGATGAAGCACATCCTTTGCAAAATCAAGGTTCTTTCTAGTAAATGTACCTCTTACATAATAGTTGTCCTGATTTCTGGATTCTGCTACATCAAGAAATTTGGGTACAATAGCATCATAACAACCACGTCCGTCAACCCTGACTCTCATGTTGTCATTAACTTCCTTACTGCCATCAATACTTAAAACAATGTTAGACATATTCTCGTTAATATATTGTTTTATCTCATCCGTTAGCAACAACCCATTGGTGGTAATGGTAAACCTAAACTCTTTCCCGTTTTTCACACCCTGAGTTTTAGCATATTCCAAAATATCTTTTACAACGTCGAAATTCATCAATGGTTCCCCACCAAAAAAATCAACTTCGATATTGCGGCGTTTACCGGAATTGTTAATAACAAAATCTATAGCCTTCCGTCCAATATCACTGCTCATAAGCAGTCTGTCTCCATGAAAGCTTCCTGTAGAAGCAAAACAATATTTACACCTCAAGTTACAATCATGAGATACATGTAAGCACAAGGCTTTTACCACGGACCGCTTGTCCCACTTATCAATATAATCTTGATATGGGTCTTCAGTAAACAGAAGCTCATTTTCCTTCAATTCATTTACCTCTTGATAGGCCTCTTCAATTTTCCCAATATCATATTTGTGCTTTAATAGATCAACAACTTCATGCTTGCTATGTACGCCATAGTACTCCAGAACATCATAAACAATGTCATCTATTACATGTACTGCCCCACTATATACATCTAGAACGATATTAATACCGTTCATTGAAAATTTATGAATCATTTATTTCCCCTCACTACCGTATTATCCCTTAGCTTTTTCCCTATCATTGTTATAGCCCAGGCAGTGCCTGGGCTACTAATAGTTATGTATACTTATTGATTATATACACACTTGCATTATTTTTCACACTTTTGATTTGCAACTGTACAGGAAGTTTTACAAGCCGATTGGCATGATGTTTGGCATTCGCCGCATCCGCCGTGAGCTGCGCTTTGCTTTAAAGTCGCACCGCTTAAAGTTTTTATATGCTTCACGATAATTCCCCCTCTGCTATTTATCAAAACGTATTATAACATATTATTTTTTTATTGAAAAGTATTTATCTTTTATTTTTAGAACTACCGCCTTTCAAATTGATACCTATAATCCCTCCAAAAGCACCGGTAAATAGCCCTAAAATAAGCATATAAATTACATATTTGTCAAACACAAACCCTGTTAAAGCAAGACAACTGATGAAATACAAGACGATCATATATGTAGCACCGGATATAGCGCCATTAAACCATCCTCTATTTCTTGCTTTCCTTGCAACATTGGCACCTGCGATCATTATGCTGAGCACTGTTGTTGCAACGACTACAGTTGGAATTGCACTTTCAGGAAAATTTGAGTAAGTAATTAATACTGCAAATATTAGAAAAATAATTAATGTAATAATATATGCTAGTATAATCCCTCTTAAAACAGTACCTATGTTTACATTATTCTCTGAAGTAAAATTCTGCAGTGATTCTAAACCAATTTTCGCCATTGCCATCCCTCCGAATTATTATTCCCTAATATAATTTATTCGAAGGAATGATATTTATGACTTTATTGTGCAGAACTTTCCATACTCCTTACAGACCAACGTGCAACTCTTAACTTGGTTTTATCCGCACCCACCTCTATTGTAAGAACGTCATCCTTAATACTTATTACTTTACCATAGATTCCGCCGATAGTTACAATTTCGTCCCCTACTTTTAGTGCTGCAAGCATTTCTTTCATCTTCTTATCTTTTCTTCTCTGCGGCAGTATCAATATAAAATAAAATACTGCAAAAATAAGGATGTAAGGTACTAAAATTGATAAAAAATTTTGTGGCATTCACTCCACCTCCATTCATCTTATGTGATCAATACAAATGATCATCGCCTTATCTTATTATAGCCTTAATATTCCAATCCTTCAAGCCTAAAAAAGCGATAAGAGTATATTTTCATCGATGATATGATTCTAGCTACCGAGTAATAAGACTATATATATATTTCTTCAATATACTTCTTCGCTCCTTCAAGCAGGATATGTCCCATTTGAAGACCTTCCACGTCTTTTAAAATCAGTTGCATGACTTCATCACACACATATATTTCCATATTCCCTGTTCTTAGCTCAGATTCTCCTAAATTGTTATCATCTTCGATAAAAATTCTCAAATACCAATCCAGCTCTTCTCCAAATAACCCTACCTTCATCCATTCATATTCATTACCCAAAAGGTATAGCCTCTGCTCATCTTCGAAAATCGCATACAAATCCGACAGCTTGATTTCCTCATGTTCTCTTACTGCTCTTCCGTCGTATTCCAGCCGGTCCTGCGCTTTATACACCACCTGTGAACAAAAACATTTCTCAATCTTTATCATCACTGTTTTCAGTGCCTTTCCAAGATGCTCTAAAGGTAAGTCATAATTGAATCTCAATACCTTATTATGAAAAGGAGTCATACTCCTTAATACACGTTCATAGACCTTATCGTACATTGCATATTCTCCTTATATCAGTTCACGGTTCACGGTTTACAGTTCACAGATATAAAACCCGTTAATAACACCTGTAATCTGTATAGTAAATTATATTCGAATTGCGAATTTTTCTACATTTTCCCGCTTATATTCTTCAAATGCATCATGATCTATTGCATTTCTGATATTTTCCATCAATTTGTTATAAAAATACAGATTATGAAGTACACAAAGCCGCATACCCAGCATTTCCTTGGCTTTAAATAGATGCCTGATATATGCTCTGGAATAGTGTCTACAGGTCGGACATCCACACTCGGGGTCAATCGGCCTATCGTCCAATTCATATTTAGCATTTAATACATTCATGGTGCCATGCTGGGTAAACAGATGACCATGCCTTGCATTTCTGCTTACAATCACACAATCAAAGAAATCAATTCCTCTCGAAACGGCTTCCAGTATATTACTTGGCGTTCCTACCCCCATCAAATACCTGGGTTTGCCCGGAGGCATATGCGGTTCAACCACATCAATAATCCTATACATTTCTTCATGGCTTTCTCCGACCGCTAATCCGCCTATGGCATAACCCGGCAAATCCAGCTCAGCTATTTGTTTCATATTCTCTATCCTTAAGTCTTCATAAATTCCACCTTGATTTATTCCAAAAAGCATCTGCTGCTGATTAATTGTACCAGACAGAGCATTTAAGCGGTCCAACTCATTCTTGCAACGTATTAGCCAACGTACGGTACGTTCACATGACGCTTTTGTATATTCATAAGTCGAAGGATTTTCCACACACTCATCAAAAGCCATCGCAATAGTTGAAGCTAGATTGGACTGTATCTGCATACTTTCCTCCGGTCCCATAAATATTTTCCTGCCATCGATATGCGAGGAGAAATATACACCTTCTTCTTTTATCTTCCGCAGCGCAGCAAGAGAAAACACCTGAAAGCCCCCGCTGTCGGTAAGTATAGGTCCATCCCAATGCATAAACTTCTGCAACCCGCCTAATTGCCTGACCACTTTATCTCCCGGACGCAAGTGAAGATGATATGTATTTGAGAGCTCAACTTGACACCCTACCTCTTTCAAATCCATCGTTGAGACCGCTCCTTTGATAGCCGCAAGCGTTCCAACATTCATAAAAACCGGTGTCTGAATAACACCATGCGGAGTATTAAATTCCCCTCTTCGCGCTCTTCCATTCTTTTTATGTAATTTAAACAAATTCACCATTCCTTCTAGTAGCTCAACACCCATGATCCAGAGTTCATATTCTGTGAACTGTGAACCGTGAACTGTGAACTATTCTTAATAAATAAACATCGCATCTCCAAAACTGAAGAACCTATACCTTTCTTTAACAGCCGTCTCATAAGCCTCCATCATATTTTCACGTCCTGCCAGAGCGCTTACCAGCATGAGCAGTGTTGATTCCGGCAAATGAAAATTCGTGATCAACGCATCCACAGCTTTAAACCGATATCCCGGATAAATAAAAATATCCGTCCAACCGCTTCCTGCTGTCACCTCACCATTTTGCGACGCAGTTGTTTCAAGTGTTCTGCCACTGGTGGTCCCCACTGCAATGATTCGCCCATTCTCTTTCTTGCAGGCATTGATTCGTTCGGCAGCCTCTTCATTAAGAATATAGAACTCCGAATGCATCTTATGCTGTTGAATATTCTCAACTTTAACCGGCCGAAAAGTTCCTAATCCCACATGCAAAGTAATAAATACAACTTCCACACCTTTTTGCTTAATTTTCTCCAGCAGTTCATCAGTAAAATGAAGTCCCGCAGTAGGTGCCGCAGCCGACCCTTTATTCTTTGAATAAACAGTTTGATATCTTTCACGGTCTTCCAATCTCTTTGTAATATAGTGAGGCAGGGGCATTTCACCCAACCTGTCCAAAACTTGCTCAAAAATCCCCTCGTATTCAAATTGTACAATCCTGTTTCCATCATTCACAATACTTTTTATTTCGGCCTTCAGTTCACCATTCCCAAATACAAACCTAGATCCTATCTTTGCTCTCCGCCCCGGCTTTAAAATCACTTCCCATTCATTCTTCCCGGTTTGGTGCAAAAGTACAAATTCGATTTTCCCTCCGGTGTCTTCTTTAACACCGGATAATCTGGCCGGAATAACCCTTGTATCGTTAAGTACCAGGCAATCCCCCGACCTCAAATAATCTATAATGTTCCTAAACACATCATGACCGATTTGCCCTGTTTTCTTGTCTACCGTCATCAATTTAGACATCTGCCTATCTATTAAAGGTTCCTGAGCAATCAGTTCCTGAGGTAAATCATAATAAAAATCCTTAAGTCTCATTAAATGCTATCCCCCGCTATAAGAAATGTACAATGGACAATGGTTTTAAAAATGGACAATGTACAATTTTTTAGTTATAGGATTAAACATAGATACACGTACGGTATAATGCTAATATCTGAAACAACACTTCATCGTGTCATATAATCCCAATCTTACAACTACCTTCTGTACTTTTCCAACATCCGCTTTGTACTTCACTCATTATTTATTTTTTACTAGCTGTTTTCCATTGTACATTGTCCATTGTACATTGTCCATTATTCGTTATTCACTATTACTAGTATCTTTCATCACCTGATAATTATTACATGAAAATTCATGTGTGCGCAACATCATTCCACTTTTGTTCCTGGAAAATAGTGTTCAAGAATCTCATTATATTTAAATCCGTTCTCCGCCATCCCTAGTGCGCCCCATTGACTTAAACCGACACCATGCCCCCATCCTTTTCCTTCAAAGATATATGACTGAGGTATTACAGCATAGCTCTTTTTGGTATTGGCTCCTTTTGCATAAAATCTTCCTAACGAAGTGTTAATGGATGTTACACCGCTGCTGCTGATGACTTTTACCCCGGACCCGGACGCAATACTAACACTATCTGTATTTTTTCCGCCTATATAGATATCGCTATCTGTCTTGACCGTATAGTACTGACTATTTACGAAGTTTGCACCAAAGATTGTTCGAGTCTTATCCCGCTCAAATACATGCTCCCCTTTTGTTCCTATAATCTTGAGTTTTACTACCCGTCCTGCCGCCGAAAATTCAATAGGCTGCACTGAAGTAATCTTTCCCAAGTCATAGTTTTGCGCTTTTAATAATCCTTCTACTTTCTCCGGTGTCATCTCAAGACTCCATATTCCTTTGCTTGATCGATCGGTTGGCTCATAAGCATCCTCAACTCCAACAAGATACGGAACACCTGAACCACCCCAGACATTCCTTATATCTTCCGTATGACCTCCACTGCTGGAAAAGTAATATATATATGCAGGACTCCCGTTATAGGTTAGCACTTTTCCTCTGGTTTCTTCTACAGCTCTATTACAGTTGCTATTTTCAGAACTATAGCCCCCGTATACTTGGCTTGCGGTTGTAGAACACAGATTAAATCCAAAATTTGCATATTTATTTATATGAAGTGCGGCATATGTTCTGGCGGCTACAGCCTGCGCTTTTAACGCTTCCAACGGCCAATCCCCACCCATCTCCCGTGGTAATACACCGTATAAATATTGCTCAAGGTCTATCAGATTGATAACTGTCATATCGCTACCGGTGATTCTTTTAAACTCTGCCGCACCACGGTATTTTTTCCCATTAATACTGACGAGGGGAACCGTATCCTTACTCGGCACCGGTTGTATCAACAAGTGGAACGGACTGCTGTCGAATACAAGCTCCGGTACTTCTTTCCCTTTTTGCAATACCAGTACACTTGTAGCACTGGGCGAAATCACTTTGCTTTCTTTTGCATCCGCCTGTTTTACTTGCTCTAATTCAATTTGCGCATCCTCTTTTGATATATGTAATCCGATCCACACCTTAAAACTGCCATCTATAAACGCAGGAAAAGCTTTAAATCCTTGCTGTCTTAAACTATTGACTGCCTGCATCGCCAAGTCGTAATTGGCATAGGACCCACCTACCTGTATATGATAAGGTCCGTATTTGGTGCCACTGGGAATACCGGGGTTATTTGGAGAATACTCCAGCAACACGTTACCTGTATTGATAAAATATGTATCTTTTCGTACAACTAAACTCTTATTTGAAGTTTCAGTACTCAAACATAGGAACTGACCATCTTTTTCATATCCGATTTGGAATCCGGTATCAGAATTAATATCTATACTTGCAGGTGCGGATTTTTCAAAATAAATTCCAATCCGTATTTTTTCAGGTAGTCCTGCATATGCATATGCAGTATATCCGCTACTAAAAATCCCCAATACAACAGCTATGAGGACGATGATGGCTAAGTCCGTTTTTATTTTCATACTTCCAACTCCTCGACATAATTTTTTCCATTAGGTTTTATTCGACACATTTCACTTTTTTCCCTTCCTGTTTTTATGATAATTTTTTTAATTGACAAGCACGTTGAAAAAATATTTGACACTCTTAGGTTTACATGGTATGATATAAAAAAATAATACTTATGAGATAGAGGTGCATTTTTTATAAGTAAGCACAATAAGAGCCCGGGGTTCGATGCGTTGTGTTGAAAGGAAAAAATGCCGAAGGATTTAATGTACCGGTAAATTAAATCCTGGTTGTATAGTGAATAATTGTACAACTGTCATCAATTGACTTTGATGGAGAGCTATCTGTAACTGGAATTATCCCTGTACAATGTCGTGCAGACATATGTATAAGTGCGAATAATTTACAAGAACAGCTGGTTATCCTTAACCAGTTATTTTTATTTATTCCGATGAAAATTGTTAAATTAACAAATTGATTTTTCGTAAAATTATAATTAGGAGGCCATTAACATGAAAAAGTACAACATCGCCGTTGTAGGCGCTACCGGTATGGTAGGAAGGACATTCCTACAGGTTTTGGAAGAAATAAACCTGCCTGTAGAAAACTATTATTTATTCTCTTCCAGCAAATCCGCGGGTACAAAACTGGAATTTTTGGGTAAAGAGTATACTGTAGAAGAATTAACCGAGAATTCTTTCGATAGAGGTATTGATATCGCTCTATTCTCGGCCGGAGCCGGCACAAGCTTAAAATTCGCTCCAATCGCCGCATCTAAAGGATGTGTAGTCATTGACAACAGCAGCGCTTGGAGAATGAATCCCGAAATACCGCTTGTAGTACCTGAAGTAAATCCTTATGATATAAAGAAACATAACGGTATTATCGCTAATCCGAACTGCTCAACAATTCAAGCGGTCGTAGCGTTAAAACCCCTGCATGATAAATATACTATCAAAAGAATTGTATATTCTACTTACCAGGCTGTTTCAGGAGCAGGTCTGGGCGGATATCAGGATCTTGAAAGCGGTTTAAAAGGAGAGGCACCTAAAAAGTTCCCTCATCCTATTGCAAATAACTGTCTTCCCCACATCGATGTATTCCTGCCAAACGGCTATACAAAAGAAGAGATGAAAATGGTGGAAGAAACCAAGAAGATCTTAGGGGACCAAAGCTTGAAAATTACTGCTACCACAGTAAGAGTGCCTGTATTTAACAGCCACAGCGAATCTATCAACATAGAATTCGAAAAACCATTTGAGTTGGATGATTTAAAAACCACAATCGCCAATGCACCGGGCATTATTATTCAAGATGACCTGGAAAACAATGTATATCCTATGGCAGTAAACGCAGCAGGTAAAAATGAGGTTTTCGTAGGCAGAATCCGTAGAGACGAAAGCGTTGAAAGCGGCGTTAATCTCTGGGTTGTAGCCGATAACATCAGAAAAGGCGCAGCAACAAACACGATACAGATAGCACAAGAACTAATAAAAATGTGGAACGAAGAGTGAGAATCAATTAACAATTAATAATTAAAACCCTATTGGTTTGCTAGAATTTTAAATTAATTGTTCTTTTGTTAATGTCTTTGTCAATATGATTAATAATGAAGAAATAAGATATTTTAATAGCTCCTATTTCTTCATTATTAACTATTCACTATTAACTATTCACTATTACCTATTAACTACTTAGAAAGGTGGGATATTATGAAAAAGACGTTATTTACCGGCTCGGGTGTTGCTATTGTTACACCTTTTACAAACGATGGGGTGGATTTTGAAAAACTTGGCGAGTTATTGGAGTTTCAAATTGCAGAAAAAACAGATGCGATCATCATCTGCGGTACTACCGGGGAAGCTTCAACCATGCCTGATGATGAACATAAAGAAGCAATCAAATACACTGTTGATAAAGTCGCTGGAAGAATACCTGTAATCGCCGGTACAGGAAGCAATGATACCCAGCACTGTATTGATTTAAGTAAGTATTCGGAAGAAATCGGTGCAGATGGCTTACTTATTGTAACACCTTATTATAATAAGACTACCCAAAAAGGTTTGATCGCGCATTTTACCGCTGTTGCTAACAGTGTAAAGATTCCTATTATATTATATAATGTACCGGGAAGAACAGGATTGAATATCACTCCTCAAACGCTTAAAACCTTGTCTCAAATTGAAAACATCATAGGGATCAAGGAAGCAAGCGGTAACATTTCTCAAATTGCCCAAATGGTCGCTTTATGTGGCGATGACATGGACTTCTATACGGGCAATGATGATATGATCGTACCTATGCTTTCTTTAGGCGGGAAAGGTGTAATCTCTGTCGTTGCTAATATTGCTCCGAAAGCTACACATGATATTGTAGAAAAGTATTTAAGCGGTGATGTACAGGGAAGCAGAGATTTACAATTAAAGATGTTGGATTTGATTAATTCTTTATTTGTTGAAGTAAATCCGATTCCTGTTAAAACCGCAATGAATCTTCTTGGCTATAATGTAGGCAAATTAAGAATGCCACTAACCGATATGTCTGAGAAAAATCTTGAGATCCTGAAAAAGGCTCTTACCGATTACGGTTTTTCTCTCAAATAATTCAAAGGATGTGCAACCAATGATTAAGGTTATTCTAAGCGGCTGTAACGGAACAATGGGAAAAGTAATTACAAAACTTGTTTCGGAAAATGATGCTTATCAAATTACAGCCGGTATTGATTTAATGAATCAATCTGAAAGTGATTATCCTGTATATGGTAATCCAAATGATTGTAAGGAAGACGCAGATGTGATTATAGATTTTTCTCATCCTAATTCCTTGGAAAAACTGCTTCCCTTTGCAGTCGAAGGAAAAATCCCCCTTGTAGTAGCAACAACAGGATTGTCACAGCAGCAAATAACAAGACTTAAAGAAGTAGCTGAATGTATACCTGTCTTCTTTACCGCTAATATGTCTCTGGGTGTAAATCTCCTCATAGACTTGGTTTGCAGGGCTACAAAGTTGTTGGAAGACTCTTTTGATATAGAAATTATAGAAAAGCATCACAATAAAAAAATCGATGCACCCAGTGGAACGGCGCTTGCGATAGCAGATGCCATTTCCTCCACACTAACCGAATCTGCAGAATATGTATATGATCGTCATTCTGTCCGTAAAAAAAGAAATAAAAATGAAATTGGTATCCATGCAGTAAGAGGTGGAACAATCGTTGGGGATCACTCGGTTATTTTTGCAGGTACAGATGAGATATTTGAAATCAACCATATTGCTATGTCTAAAGAAATTTTTGCCGTAGGTTCTTTAAGAGCAGCAAAATACTTAGTTGAGCAAAAACCGGGGATGTATAATATGAAGGATCTAGTTGGCAGCCTATAATGAAAGGTGGCTGATATCATGATCGGAAAATCAATTACTACCTTATCTGTTGTGAATGATGTAACGCTGGTTACATTAAATAACATACCTAACAAGATAGAAACGATTGCCAATATATTTACCGCTATTGCAAAGGAAAGTGTGAATATTGATATGATCAGTCAAACCGCTCCTTATCGTGATGTAATCAATATTTCATTCACCCTACCCGATGATGCTCTTTCTACTGTACTTAATACGGTAGGCAGATTTAAAAAAACTATTCCGGAGTTACGTGTTGAAGTGAACTCCAATAATAGCAAATTATCTGTGTATGGTGAAGTGATGCGTACTACCCCTGGCGTAGCTGCAAGAGTATTTACCATATTAGCACAGGAAAATATACAGGTAAAGCTGGTAACGACTTCTGAAGTGGATATTTCTTGTCTTATCTACGAAAGAGATGCCGGAAAAGCTATGGAAGCAATCAAAAGAGAATTTAAAATATAATGGTCTAAAATAAAAACGTACCTTTTTACGGTACGTTTTTATTCTTTATGATTAATACTCAATTCCTTCTCTTGCTCCAATCCCTTTTTCCATAGGATGCTTAACAGGGATGATCTCAGAGACGTAATCAGCAAGGTCTATGAGGCTCTGAGGCGCATTTCTTCCGGTAAGTATCAATTCAATACCTGCCGGTTTATTTCTTATCAATTCACACACTTCTGACTCTGTAATCAACTTATTATGAAGCGCACCCATTATTTCATCCAATATTAAGAGATCGCATTGGCCACTCTTCATGGAATTTTTAGCAAATTCAAAAGCTAGCGCTATCTCTTCTTTTAATTCTCTTTTTTCAGCTTCATTCAAATTCCAAAAAAAATCCCTTTTTTTCTCGAATCTGAATATTTTAAAGCATTCTCCCAGCTTTTCGCAAGAAAACAACTCACCTGTCTCTGATGTTTTTAAAAACTGGACCATATAAACTTTCAGACCTCTCCCGGCGCTTCTGAACCCCTGGCCAAGCGCTGCGGTGGTTTTGCCTTTTCCATTTCCTGTATAAATATGTACTAGTCCCTTTATCAATATCATCACCCTCTTAATCGTTTTGTCCTACGTAAATATTTTATCAGCAATATCATCCGCATTCAAGAAATTAGATATTCTAATATACAAATGAGTTAATTTCATAATTTCTAATCCTTGAAAACACAAGGTTAGAAAAAAGCATAAAAAATAGTTTACCCCAATCCGATAAATAATTCGTCCAAACAATCCACAGAAAGGAGTAAACGTTGTACGAATTATGAATCGGCAAACAACATTATTTACTTTAGAGCAAATTATAGAAATTCAACCATTAACAAAATTACAAGCTGTTTTAACATTTATTGATTATTCAATTATGCTTGAAACTTTTAAAATTGATGTCAGCAAACGTGGTCCTAAAGGATTTGCGTATACCAGCTTGCTCAATGCTTTACTTGCAATGCAAATAGATCAAATACCTACTATTAAAGCATTAGTTAAAAGGTTGAAAACAGACCCCGTTTTAAGAGTAACCTGCGGGTTTGATACTATTGGCAAAACGCCTAGTGCTTCAACTTTCTCTAGGTTTATAGAAAAGCTCTCTAAAACCGATGTACTTGAAAAAACTTTTCAGAGAATGGTTCGTAGAGCCAAAACCTTGGGACTTATTAATGGTTCCCATGTCTCAATAGATGCATCGAAAATTGATGCCTTTGAGCATGCTGTACCAAAATCAAAAATACCAGAAAACAATCCAGAGTTTCCTCACTGGGGTGCCAAGCAAGATACCAATGGCAATATGATAAAATGGTTTGGTTGGAAGATGCATGCTGTAGTAGATACAACAAGCGGAATCCCATTAGGGTACATCATAACCCCTGCAAATGTTGCAGATATGGTAATGGCAATACCACTAATGAATAAGCTTAAGGCAGATTATGAAGACTTATTCAAACCATCTTACTACATTATGGATACAGGCTATGATATACCATCTATCTATCAACATGCTGTATCATTTGGTGCTCAAGCTATTATGCCAATTAACTGGAGAAATACGAAAACTCCACCTGAAGGCATTAACTGGGAAGGTCAACTTGTTTGCACCATGAATTATCCGTATGTGAATGGTGGAAATGATAATGGAACCATTCGGTTATTATGTCCCCACGCTTGCGGAAAAGCCAATTGTCCTATGGGTTCAAGTTGGTGTACGAGTACAAAATCAGGATACATTGGCAAAGTTAAAATTAAGGATAATCCACGGTTTATATCTTATCCATTACGAGGAACAGAAGCATGGGACAATCTATATGATGAAAGAACATCCGTTGAACGCTTTTTTGGTGATGGAAAAGAAAACTATGCTTTAAACAATCTGCGTGTAGCAGGGCTAAAAAAAGCAAAAGTATTCATGGATTTAGCCTGCATTGCAATTATTGCTACAAGAATTACAAAAGCAGAACAATCAAAAAATATTGCAGCTTAGTATTTTAATTATCAAGGAACAGGAGATGATATTTCTTAATTTCAAAACTATATAGTTGTGGATAACTATCTATTGTAAGGATAGTCTAACCTTTTTTTGCACAATTTCAAAAATATCAGTAGGAATTATCCACATTCTTGATTTTTGAATTATGAAATATCCTCAAATATAAAGCAAAGTATACACCCTGCTTTATATATATAATATAATATTATATTATTCGTCATTGTCAGATGGATCATTCTCGGTATCATTTGTATCACTCTCAAAGCTGCCATCGCTATTTGCAATTTCCATTTTTGATATGGATACTTCATATGCTACTTTAGAGACTGTATCTTCATCATTAATTTTCTTCTGATACTCTCTGCTTTGTATCCGGCCCCAGACTTTTATATTCTCTCCGACTTTTAATATCCCGGAATACCGTGCATTCCTACCCCAAGCGATGCAAGGTATGTAATCGGATTTATTATATGCTCTGTTTACAGCTAGCAATATATCACATATTTCTCTTCCAAAGGGGGTTGTTCTATATATGGGATGTTTGCAAATATATCCATTCAGAAATATTGAATTCGGATTTTTGACTTTCTTATCATCTTGTAATTGATTAATATCTTTCGCAAATACTGTTAATATTAGCTTATTTCCCTCATTATTATAGTTGTTATATGAACGGAACTGTCCGGCAACCTCAATCTGGTCTCCTATTCTCAAATTCATATCTTCCAACAACCTCTCCGATACGGTTATTGGAATATAATCTGCCACATCACTTAATCTTGATACTTTTAATGTAAAATTGTAAAACCCCTCACCATACACCTTATGGTTAAATATTAGCTCACTGTCCACTTCACCAATAATTTCTACCAGATTATTATCTAAAGTGTTTTCCACCATTACTCCCCCACTCTCCTCTTGATTATTCATCTGTTGAAAAGGTTTATCTAATGATATATTTATTCAGACAAACTGATTTTTAGAAGTCTTTTTTAGTACAAAAACTTTCTATCCAACAGTGAATAAAAACAGAAGAGTGCTAAAGTATATTAAATTATATTGATGGGATGGCAACATTCAAAACACATGCAGATCTACTTAAACATTCGAACATCATTATGCCTTCATAGTATAGTCATTTGGCGAATGGACTTTATACTGACGCCACAAATGATTGCAGTAGTAACTGCTGCCAGCAGCGCATATATATCCTTATCTACCGAAGAAAATATTCTTATTGGAAACTCCTGCGGCTCAATAGCAAACTTATTTAATGTAGTAATAATTCTTTGAATACAATAGTTTAAGGAAATATCCTGTACATCTTGTTCTATGCTTGAAGCCGTTATTGTAGCTTTAGAATTAAGGCCATAAGTAATTACGCACATCCTGGTTCCTTTTAACAATTCTAAAACTGTATTATCATCATTATTTACAATCGCAATATTTTGTTTTTCCATTGACTCAAATAGCTTTTTATATATAATCACTTTTTCATCATTATATCTATCTCCGGTATCATTTTTAAAATTATTATAAATTAATACATTGAATTTAATATTGTCATAAACACCCTCGGCAATTCTCTCCGGAATAATCTTTATCACCGCAATTTCAATATCATTTTTGCGCAATTCATCTATGTAGCTCTTTAATGCCATACGTGGTGGAGTTGAAGAATGAAAGTCATACGATTCTATCATACTATTTCTGATCTTTGTGCTTCCAATGATCTCTCTAAGGATCTGAATGGTCTTGGACGTCTGCTCGTTTTCACATATTCCAACTATTATCACTATTTCAACCCCTATCACGATTTATTTCAATATCTTTATGTTTTACAGATTATTATCGTATTATGTAATATATTATTCTAGTCCAGAGATGTTTTTTCCTGAATATCTGAAATTTGTTTTCCTGTATGATCCATATGAAAGTTCTCTCTATAGATTAACTCAGAAATCGGAACGATTTTATAGTCTTGTTTTTGTAATGTCTCAAGTATTTCAGGCAAAGCTGCGGGTGTGTATTTCGCAGCATTATGGAATAAAACAATGGAGCCATTGGTTACCCTTTTTGTTACTCTTTCTACAATTGCATCAACGCCCAATTCTTTCCAATCCAATGAGTCAACATCCCATTGAATGGTGTAATGCCCCATTTCCCGACAGGTCTGTACCACCTTGTCATTGTAGTCCCCGTATGGAGGTCTGAATAGAAACGGCCTCTTACCGGTAATTGCTTCTATCTTATCATCACATTTTTTGAGCTCTTCTTTCATTTTTTCAACAGACAATTGGGTCATATGAGGGTGCGTATTGGAATGATTCATAATTTCATGGCCTGCATCACTTAAAGCTTTTACGGATTCAGGATACTTATCAACCCATCCTCCTACTACAAAGAAAGTGGTTTTTACTCCATACTGCTCCAATATCTTTATCAAATCATCGGTATCTTCATTTCCCCATGCAGCATCAAAACTGATTGCAATGGTTTTATCCTGTCTGTCCACATAATAAATAGGCAAGTCTTTTTTAGGTTTTATTGCTGAAAAGACACTCACTGTACCATCCCACCCAAACGATACCAAACTGCATAATAAAATAAAAACAAGACTATAGATAATGATTTTATCTTTATGAATTATTATTATTTTCACTCATTTCATCTCCTTTATTATTTCTATGTCTTAGTAAATTTTATTCTCATTAATAGTGATTATGACAAAAAGAGATGAAAAAATGTGAGCAGTAACTACTCACATTTTCTTTATCTATGATTTAAATTTTAGATTACGATTTTTTCCCGATATGCATTTGGATTTTAGCAAATAGTTTATTCTCTTGTATTTCGATCAGCGCATTCCCCTTGAGATATTTACATATTTCGTTAAATAAGATATTAATATTTTTTAACTCCAGGCCATTAAAGCAATCATTTAAAGTGTATTTCGCAGCATTCAAATATTCAATAGACATGTAAAACTCCAGCTTAATGTTACTTTCCTTTAGTTCCGAAGTTATGACACACGCCCATTTACATGTTTCGTTGCCCTTTAAAGCATAATCACATAACGTAGTCAAAATATACATCAATAGCTTGTAATTGTCATGAAAGTTTCCAGTCGTTATCTTATCCAAATTAATAATTACTATATTATTGTTATTCTTCTTTACATAGCTTTCCAACTCACTACTGACTTTTCTAATATCAAAATCAACAAGTTCGGATGGAAGCGTATCTAAATATCCTATATAAAATTTCTCGGTTGCTTTTAGCATTTCCCTCATCTTCAAAATATAAGGATCAATATTATTAACGCCCCTGATTTCTTCATCAATCTTATTTAAAGAGAATTTGTATAATGACTTAATATTTTCAAAATCCTTCTTACTTTCTGATAACCTTTCTTCCATAATTTTTAATATATTTTGGTAAGAGGCATTTCTAACTTCAAGTGCATTTCTGAGCTTTACACTATCCATTTGTAAATTGTAATACTCTATTGATTGATTGATCACCAGTTTAAATTCTTCTTCCAATTTCCAAGGCTTTGTAATAAATTTAAAGATATCTGCTTGATTCAATGTAACCAAAATCTGCTGAAGCTGAACATAGCCTGATAGGACTACTCTTACAGTTTGAGGGGATTTTTCTTTCACAATTTTTAAAAGCTCAAGTCCATTCATTCCTGGCATTCTCATATCTGTAACAATTACGCTGATTTCTTCTTTTTCAATGACCTTAAGTGCTTCTTGACCACTCTCCACAAAAATACATCTATAATCCTCATCAACCAAACCTCTTTTCAGGGAATTAAGAACATTAATTTCATCGTCCACAAATAGAACAGTATTCTTCTTCATATATCTCCCCCTCCTTAGTAATAAAGCCTTAATAGTACGGTTTTATCCGATAATGAACAATCATAAAACTTCTACCTCTGATAAAATTTTTCTACAATCTTCTTCCGAGATTCCTAATAATTTATAAGTATCTCTATCGATATTGGAATATTTTTCTTTACCCAACTGCTGCCATGAATAATTGTCAGCGATATGTACAATTGCTACCAGTTCTTTGTTAATAATACGATCATCCAGCGGGCTATGGTGAAACAACGTGGACTCTACAATGGGATGAGGCAGCTCCCACCAACTGAGAAGATATCCCCCCATTTCCTGATGTGATATATTCATAATCTCTTTTTCAGCTTCAACAATAGTCATCCCCTGATCATTCTCAGTGATATTAATTACTTCTTTGTATTTCTCTCCGAAATTATTTAATAATGCTATTTTCCCAATATCATGCAATAGACCGGCAGTCATATATGTATTAGGCAAGCTCTTGCATAGAGCCTTTTCGTAAAACAAACTTACCATTTTATTACACATGCAAGAATGTCTCCACAATAAATCCTTATTAAATAAAACAGACTTCATTTTCAAAGTACTAAAAACACTTGTTGACAAAACAACGTTCCTGATATTCGTTAACCCCAGATAAAGAATTGCCTGGTTGACTGATCCGGTTTTAGCTCCATAAAATGCAGAATTAGCGATATGTAATAATTTTGCGGAAATCGAAGGATCTTGTTCCACAGTGTTAGCAATCGCCTTTATGTCGACATCCTCATCTATCAGGGAACAAAGCTTATGGTACAATGCCGGTATGGTAGGTATTTCATCTAAATTATTAACTAGGGCGAGTACGGTATCATTTTTTATTAGTGCTTCTGTTTCAAAAATCTGATTGATGGTTTCTATAAATTTCTGATTATCCCATGGCTTCAGCAGGTATAATCTTGCAAGATTATTCTGCAGTGCTTTAAATATTAGATTTTCTTCAGCATAACCACTTAATATAAGACGGAGTATCAACGGGTACTTTTCTTTAACTTTTTTTAGCAGCTGATATCCATCCATATTTGGCATCCTCATATCTGTAATGATCATATGAATAGCCTCTTGTTCGAGAATACGGAGTGCTTCCTCACCGTTTTCAGCAAAAAAAACATTATACTGTGTATCCATAAAAAGCCGTCTAATTGCCTTGAGAATCTGGCGTTCATCATCTACAAACAATATTGCCTTCTTCACCCTGCATCCCTCCATAAAGTCTTAAGTAATTGGAAGCTTAATAAAAAAATCTGTTCCTTCATTAATATTACTGTTAGCGCTTAATTGTCCCTTGTGCTTATTTACGATGATATCATAGCAGATGCTCAATCCTAAGCCGGTCCCCTCGCCAACATCTTTTGTGGTAAAAAAAGGATCAAATATCTTCGCCATGATTTCTTCTTTGATTCCGGGTCCATCATCCGAAATCTTGATTACAATATTATCATCTTCCATATATGTATTAATGCAAATACAGCCTTTCTCTTGTCTTTGTTGGCTCTTTATAGCTTGGACTGCATTTATAACCATATTGACGATAACCTGTCCTATCTGTCCCCGATTACAATATACGGGATCCAAATCACATAATTCCATTTTGATATCCGCAAAATATTTTACTTCGTTTCTTGTAATCATTAATGCTTCTTCAATAATTTCATCAATACTATGATAATTAAAATCGTCCTCAAGTCCCGTTCTGGCAAATCGCTTCAAACTTTGTACGATATTTGTAACCCGTTCGACACCTTCTCTTGAATCTTTAATAAGATCATCCAGGTCACTAATAACAAACTCAAGATGAACTGCATTTTCCAGCTCAAGAATAGCTGCTTTTTCTTCAATCAGCTTATCATAATTATCCTCTGGGTCATCAATTTTATCTATAATCTCCCGATATCTTTTAATCATATTTTTAATCTTGCTAATATACTGTACCAATGTTTCAAAGTTACTGGATATAAAACCCATCGGGTTGTTAATCTCATGGGCAACTCCTGCGGCAAGTTCTCCAATCGCTGCCATCTTTTCTTTTTGTATCAGAAAAAGCTGTGCTTCTTTAAGCTTTTTGGTCATTTCATTTAATTCCTGATTTTGCTTCATAGTCAATGCAAGCATTCTATTTAACTCTTTATGATATTTCCGTACCCGGATAGCTGCATTAACGCGGGCAATAAAATCAATAGGCTCTATAGGTTTATTGATAAAATCATTGGCACCGGAATCAAAACATTCTTTTAACGAAAATTTATCTGTTGTTGCCGTAAGCATGAGGATCTGTATATCTTTGTTGTGGGGATTCATACGGATCTGCTTTAAAACTTCAACCCCCGTTATTTCCGGCATGATGATGTCAAGCAGAATAATATCAATATCCTCCGATTCAAGTATTTCCAAGGCTTTATAGCCTGAGTTGCACATGACTATTTCGCAATTGATCTTTCCTTCTATCAATGTATTCTTTGCTACCTGTAAACTGAAATTGTTATCATCAACCATGAGTATCTTCATACTTTCCCTCCTCCATTATCTCACTTACAGTATCTATTTTTACCGGAAGCTTAACAGTAAATTTTGTTCCCACACCAACCGTACTATCCACTGTAATATCTCCTTTATGCTTATTCACAATAATATCATAGGAAATACTAAGTCCTAGCCCTGTTCCTTCTCCTACTTTCTTAGTCGTATAGAATGGTTCAAAGATTCTATTTAGACTTTCCTTCGGTATACCGATTCCATTGTCTTGAATACTGCAATAGACATATTGATTTTCATAATAAGTCATTATGCAGATACTTCCCGGTTCCGTTGACTGTTTTGCTTTAATAGCTTGTATGCCGTTAATAATAGTATTAAGCAATACTTGATTGATCTGCCCTCCATTGGCAAAAATACTTGGGATATTGCCCAGCCTTTCCTCTACTTTCGCATAATACTTGATTTCGTTATGTGCAACAATAAGCGTATTTTTGATGCCGGCATTTAAATCATATTCCAAAAATTCATTTTGCTGGTCACCACGTGAAAAATTCCTTAGGCTGGTAACAATTTTGCTGATACGGCCTAACCCATCGTATGTGTCTTGATATAAATCCTCAAAGTCTTCAAAGATAAAATCTATTTTGCTATCTGTCTCTACATCGGTAATACATCGAATAGCTTGATAGTTATCTTGCACATTTTTTTGCTCTAGGCAGGCTTTAGCATTTCTATATCCGTCAATAGTCTCTTTTAACTTGCTAATATATTTTTCTAAGGTTTCAACGTTACTCATTACAAAACCAAGAGGGTTATTGATCTCATGGGCAATACCTGCAGCCAATTGTCCGATCCCTGCCAGCTTCTCATTTTGTATCAGCTGTGTTTGCGTTAGCTTTAGCTTTTTCACTGTTTCTTCCAGTTTTTTATTGTTTTCCCCCAGCCTCTGCAGCAACAGCTTCTTTGCTGTAATATCGGTAAAAATGCCAACGAAATAACCCTTTGCCGGACTATAAGATGAAAAATTTGTCCACACTCCTATATCTTTAAGATAAATTTCAAAGTTCGCTTTTTCTCCGGTCAATGCAACTTTCCCACAAAGCTCAAAGATGTTTGGCGTAGCATTTTTGAGGAACGGAGTTGATTCCAACGCACTTTTTCCGATAATCTCCTCACGTTTTAATCCTACTGTCTCAAAAAAAGCATTATTCGCCTCCAGTGTAATAAAATCAATCGTTTTTCCTTCATCATCCAAAATTATTTGAGAAAACACAAAACATTCGTTCAAGTTCATAATCAGCGAACGATATCTCTCTTCACTTTCACGCAGCATCTTTTCAGCATTTTTTCTCTCAGAAATATCACGGATAACGCTCATCAGTATTTTATGTTCACCTATCTTAACACCACTAGAGCTAACTTCAACCGGGAAACAACTTCCATCCTTACGAATATGTACCGTCTCAAAGAAGATTCCCTCATCCTGTGCCTGCTTAAGCTGATTCTTAGGCAGCGAACCAGGTTCGCGCAAATTATAAACCGTTAAAGCCGTCAACTCTTGATAGGTGTATCCATAAGCTTGGACTGCGGCATGATTGGCGTCAAGGATTTTTCCATCTAGTCCCACGAATAAGATAATATCTTTTGCTTTCTCAGTTAATAGCTTATAACGGATACTTTCATCCTGCCTTTTTTCAAAATCCAGTATAGGTATTTCCGATCTTATTGTACAAAACATCTTATATATAAAGTAATAAGCTACTCCTTTAAAACTATGGCCTGCTATATTAAAAATCCGATATTCATTTGAAGAGACAGACATTTGAAATTCACCTATTGAAAATATATTACTTATAACAGATAAAAAATAAAGAAAATTAGCAGTTCCGGCAAACGCTGCCACTAAGCTCAAAAAAACAAATTTGTTATTTTCAGTAAGCCTGTACCTATTGAGGCAAGTTATAAAAATTAAAAATGATATACTAGAACAGTATGCTTCTATTGAAATATGTAATAAAGCATAATTATAAAATCCAACACAAATTAAAGCGGTCATGCCAGCTGCAAATAAAAGAATTTGAAATATCATTTTATAAAACCCTTCTTTTTGAGATAGAATGAACTTCGACATATGAACACAACCCCTTAAAACAATAGATGCAAGCTTAATAAAATGATATCACCAAACAAAGCTCATATAACAAAATTATTAGAAATATTAATACTTTAGTATAATTATATCATAATATGACATAAATTACTAAAATTTTATTAGGGAGTATAAATAATTTTGTGTATTTGATTTGAACAGACTCATTTCCGGTCAAATAATCAGCTGTTAATATTTAAATTTATTTATCAATGAATATAAAGAACCGTTGGAATCAAAATTCCAACGGTTCTGCTACGGTTTCAACTAAATCAATATAAATCCATCATTATACTGCTAGTTGATTTCGTCTAATCTATTTATTATTTGTATAATTATTACGGGAAATATTTTTTTAAAACGTACATATCAATCTTTATAAACGTTCAATATACTTGAACATTATTACTATTAGCTGCTTGTAATATCTGATCAGGAAGTTTTTCATCACTTATTAAAATATCTATATCTTTTAAAGTTGCAAAAGTATAAGGCATATTTTTATTAATTTTACTCTTATCCATGATCATAATAACCTTTTGTGCTTTTTGAATAATAGCTTGCTTTAAATTGCATTCATTAAAACTGCCGCTAGTAAATCCGGCTTCTAGAGAGAACCCTAGTGTTCCCATAAACGCGATATCAATGTTAATATGTTTTATAAACTCTAAAGAACCCATACCAGATATAGATATATTACTCCTGGTTAAATGTCCCCCGATTATATTTACAGAAGGAGAATTTTTCTTAATAATTTCCAATGCGATGTTAGGACCTGTGGTAAATATATATAAACGTTCATCGGGTAAGATTTTAGCCAAAGACATTATAGTCGTACCCGCATCCAGAAATATTGAACGTCCGGTTTCAATATATTTAACTGCTTTTTGTGCTATAATTTCTTTAGCTCTAACATTTTCTGTACTACGCAAGCTATATTCTTCAGCGGTTTCTTGCAATATATTGATTGACTTAGCTCCACCATGTATCCTAATAATGTCTCCATTTTTTTCAAGATAGGCTAAATCTCTTCGAATGGTCATACTTGACACATCAGGAAATAATTCTTGCAATTCCCTGAACTGTACCTCACCCCTTTGCTGAATATAGCTATTCAGTTTATTACGCCTATCAATATTCAATAAATACCACTTCCTGACTATTTTTCTTTTATCTGTTGATCAAAACAAATGCTCATTTACATAATTATTTGTTACTTAAAAACAATCATTGATACTTTAAAACATTGATGTATTTGATTTTATCAAATATAGTATGATAAGTCAATTAGCAGCACTACGCAAATTCGATAACAGTTATATCATCTTACTACAATCATAACATCCCTGATCATACTAACCAAGTTATCGTATCCTGCTAGGAATTGCAGTAAAGTATTACATACTGCACCATAAGTATCAAATTCTTCTACCTTCATTCCATCTGGAAGATACGCCTTGTTGAATCAATAAATCTGTATTTTGATAGTATTTAGTATTGGTTTGGATAGTTATTCTGCTTTTTTGTCCATTAGTTTTTTCATAAATTGGGTATAATAACTTAGCACCTGATTCATTCTTATTACTTCCCTCTAATTGTAGACATTTAGTTGCTTTAATTTAAAATATTTATCTCATTAGAAGTCCGCCATTAACATCGATAGTAGCACCTGTTATATAGCTCGAACGATCTGATGAAAGAAAAACAACCGTATCCGCCACATCTTCTACAGCACCAATTCTTCCCAAAGGTATTCCACTACTTGTAAAATTTAAATGCTCTGTAGATTTAGTTTTTATTCTTCCCGGTGCAACAGAATTTACATTTATATCGTACCCTGCTCCTTTTAAGGCCAAACATTTGGTTAAAGCTATTACTCCACCTTTTGCCGCAGAATAATCAACGCCTGAATATATTCCTCCGCATTCTCCAGCCATAGAGGAAATATTAATAATCTTTCCATACTTTTTCTTCATCATTTCAATTAATACCAACTTGCTGCATAAAAATACACTTTTTAAGTTAGTATCAACTACTTTATCCCAATCATCTTCTTTAAGATCTTCTATTTGAACGCCATGAAGGATACCTGCATTATTTACAAGGATATCTACCTTTCCAAATTTATCAATTACGCATCTTATCATATTTTCAACATCTTTTTTCTTGGTGACATCGGTACATAATGCTAGTCCGTCCACTTTCATTTTTTTCACTTCAGATAATACTAGTTTGGCGTTTTCGATATTCCTATTGGCAATAACGATGTTAGCCCCTTCTCTCGCTAGTGCTAAGCATATAGCCTCTCCGATCCCTGTACCTCCTCCAGTAACTATAGCAACCTTCCCCTTCAAATCCATATCCATACTATTGTCCCTTTCATCATTACTCTGGTGGAATCATGCCCTTGGCGGATAACATCGTACAACATTGATTCTTTTTCCATTATTATACACCCATGATGTTTCTCCAATGCTTGCCGGAATAAATATTTCAACTGTTATTTTGTTTATGGCTTTATTACTTTCTTTACTGCATCTATAATTGCTTGTGAAGTTAATCCATAGTATTCAAGTAATTCATCATAACTATGAGCTGACGTTCCGAATCGATCGGTTATACCTACGAACTCAATAGGAAGATTTGTCTCGCCTCTTAATGCTTCTGCAATAGCTCCTCCCAGTCCTCCTATAATGCTATGCTCCTCTGCTGTAATGACAGCCTTGCATTCTTTCGTCAAATCTATAATACCTTGTTTATCTAACGGTTTTACTGTACTTACATTCACCACTTTGGCAGAAACACCTTCTCCTTCTAAGATTTCTGCCGCTTCTAACGATTTTGACAGCATTACACCATTTGCAAATATTACTATGTCGCTTCCCTCTTTCTTAGTATAGAGCTTTCCTATTTCAAAATGTTCATCTTCGCTGGTCAAAACCGGTAAATCATTTCTGTTAATTCTTATGTACATGGGACCATGATTCTTCGCCATCGCATTTACCATCTTTTTAGTTTCCACCGCGTCAGCAGGAACAAGAACAGTCATATTGGGGATGGCCCTCATAATTGCTATATCTTCTACTGACTGGTGAGTAGACCCATCACCAAAATCAGAAAGTCCTGCACTTGAACCACAAATTTTCACATTTAATTTAGCAATGGAGATGGTTTGTCTTATCTGGTCATAGGCTCTGCCTGCAGAAAATACTGCAAAAGAATTGATAAATGGTATCTTTTCAACCAACGAGAGTCCTGCCGCCGTAGATGCCATATTTTGTTCCGCGATTCCCATTTCAAAAAATCTCTCAGGATAATATTGCTGAAACATAATACTCATTGTAGACTTCCCTAAGTCTGCTTCTAACACCACTATATTTTTATTATCTTTTCCTAATTGCACCAATGTTTCCCCATAGGCTGCTCTTAGACTTTGACTATTCAACTGTCTCACCCCACTTAGTCATATTAAATTTTGCACTGCAAGCTCATATTGTGCTTCGGTTAATGCAACATTATGATATTCTGCTTTATCTTTCGCAAAGGCAATGCCTTTACCTTTCACTGTATTGGCAATAATAATGGTTGGCTTATCTTTGATTCCATCTGCCTCATCTAAAGCTTCTAGTATTTCTTTTACATTATGGCCATCTATTTCTATGACATGCCACCCAAATGCCTTCCACTTGTCGTTAATATTTCCAAGATCAAACCTTTCTTTCATGCTTCCCGTTGACATAAGTCCATTCGCATCTAAAATAGCTACAAGATTATCTAACTTAAAGTTTGCCGATGACATTGCAGCTTCCCAAATTTGGCCTTCTGCAATTTCTCCGTCACCTAGCATGACATATACCTTTCTGCTGCTTCCATCTAATTTTAATCCTAAGGCCATACCTGCACCTATAGATAATCCTTGACCAAGAGATCCTGTATTTGCTTCTACTCCTGGTGTTTTTGTCATATCCGGATGTCCTTGAAGCATCGCACCTATTGATTTTACCTTCTTAAACTCATCTTTACTGAAAAAGCCTTTGCCGGCCAAAGCCGCATACTGCACTAATGCCCCATGGCCTTTGCTTAAAAGAAACCTATCCCGATCTTGCTCTTTTGGATTTTGAGGATTGATTTTCATTTTACTAAAATATAATGCCGCGACAATATCAGCACAAGAGCAAGAACCCCCTAGATGCCCTGCCTTTCCGATACCGATCATCTCTAGTATACCCTGTCTTAATTCAAGTGCCTTTTCTTCTATTTCTTGAATCCGTTCTTTAGATGCCACATGTATCCCTTCCTTTTTATTAATTTACTGCAATCCTCTAAACCGATATATCTTAGCTAATGATTTGCGATATTTTTTTAACCTTTTATTTTAAATTTTGATTTTCAATATCAAGTAATTTTTGGAACCCGTTGGCCTGAATTTTTTTACGTTCTTCACTAAATCCCTGACCGATTTCAGCATTAAGCCATCGGTCAACCATATCGCAAGCAATTTTCTCTCCTACAATCCATTTGCCCATGCACAGTACATTCGCTCTATTGATTACATAGCACAGTTCTGCAGTAGTTGCAGATTCAACGGCAGCCGCGTAAACCCCTTTAAATTTATTCGCACACAAAGATACGCCCATACCTGTTCCGCAAAATAAAATGCCTCTATCAATCTCTTTATTCTGGATAGCTTTTGCTACATTAGGTACGATTTCATAAAATGCATAAGGTTGCTCACTGGTTACCATCCCTAGATCCACTACCTCATAACCTTTTTCCAATAGATGCTGCTTTACAATTTCTTTTAATGAAAAAGATACCATTTCACCTGCTATTGCAATTTTCATCAAAACGCCTCCTTTTTTGCTGCTACACACTTATGAGACCACTTCCAATCCATTGACCTGTAGGACTTCAATACTATCCTTCAGTGCTTGCTCCATATCATTCACTTCCAATTCCGATAGTGTATAGGGTCGATTTAACAACTGATATTTTGACTCGCCAAAATTATGGTAAGGCAATAACTCTATCTTCTTTAATTTGTTTTCATTCATAAATGAAGCAATCATTTTCATATGATCCACGTCAGCGTTATATCCCGGTATATAAGGAACCCGCACCGTTATATCCTTTCCGGTATTAGCTAAAAGCTTAAGATTGGACAATATCAAATTATTTCCAATTCCTGTATACTTTTTATGCATCTCACTATCCATATGTTTTATATCGTATAAAAAATAATCAATACATTCCGCACATTGGTGTATTAATGACCAACAAGTCATCCCCGTTGTTTCAATTGCAGTCGATATACCGGCATCTTTAAACTTTTTTAATAGTGAGAGTAAGAATTCAGGTTGACTAAAAGGCTCTCCACCGGATATGGTAACTCCTCCGCCTGAAGACATATAAAACCTTCTATCCTTTTCTACTTCTTTATATACTTCTTCAACACTCATGGGTTTCCCTTTTAATGTTAGCGCTTGAGTGGGGCATTGTTCCGCGCATTTTCCGCATCCAATGCATCGGTCTCTGATAATCCTGCTATGACTATAATCGCTTTGTGAGACTGCATCAACCTGACAAATATCGCCACACATATTGCATTTTATGCATTTATCCGGATTCCAAAAAAGCTCCGGCTGCATCTTTTGCGACTCCGGATTAGAGCACCATAAACAGCTTAATGGACAACCTTTCAAGAAAACGATGGTTCGAATACCAGGGCCATCATGAATGCTGAATCTTTGTATATCAAATACTATGCCTGAATGATTCATGTCCTGTACTCCTTATAAGTCCGCTTCATTTCTGGCTATTACGGAATCTTGGGCCTTTTTTGAAAGCTGTACGAATATAGCACTATACCCTGCTACTCTTACTACTAATCCTTTGTAATTCTCAGGATTTATTTGAGCATCTTTGAGAATATCATTATTGATCACATTGAACTGCCAATGGAAACCATTAATATCAACAAAGCTTCTGATTAGTTGCTTCATCTTCTCAATGCCGTTTTTTGTCTTGAAGATACCAGGCATCATTCTCTGATTGACAATGACACCATTGGGACATCTTACCAAATCAACCTTGCACACTGATTTCAAAGCCGCAGTAGGACCTAACTTATCCTGACCATACATTGGCGTGAGACCGTCGGATAATGGAAATCGCGCTAATCTGCCATCCGGAGTCGCTGCAGTGGCATCTCCCAACCCAACTTGAGCTGCAACCGAATAAAGAGCGGGCCAAAATCTGCCACCTCTAAAATTCGTGTATTTTTCAAGCTCATCGAAAAATACATCTGTGATGTCTTTTACCAAACTATCCACTTCGTCACTATCATTTCCAAACTTATCCAACCTATCAGTTATATATCTTCTGAGTACTTCTTCTTCCGCAAAATTATTTTTAAGAATATTTCTAAATTGTGCTAATGAAAGCCTTTTCTGATTGTAAACAATCTCATTGATAGCATGCAAAGAGTCTCCGCATGTAGCAGCGCCCACCCCTACCAAACCTGTCGTATTATAATAAGCACCACTGTCGGTAACATCTCTTCCTTTTTGAATACAATTGTCAACAAACATACTGATAAATGGGAGTTGGAGTATTTCTTTATGAATAAAATCTGTTAAATTCGCTTCTGTAACCTGCATTTCTATGCCGTTTTTCAACTGTTTTATAAAGGCTTCCTTAAATTCGTCAAAGTTCTTTAGTCCATCTACAGGTATCTCTAAACCTGCTTGTTTTTCATTTAGTATGTCCTTACCATTATTCATGGTGACTTCCAGGACTTTAGCAAAGTTTATATAGCCGCCGTTACAGCGTGCCCACATACGATATACAGTAATTTCATCACATCCGACCGGAATATATTCTCTGGCTTCCTTTAATGGAATAGCAAAATTCATCAACGACGGTATAATAAGCTCATCATTTAACAGCTGTGGCATGCCATTTCCTTTAGATATACATTCAACAACACCGGTTAAAAATTCATCCGGAGTATTTTTATGTACTCTTACAGTGAAATTAGGCTGATGTAGTCCTATGTGTGCATTGGATGTCAAACACATATAAGAGAGATCATTGGTACTGTCCTTCCCCTTGCTGTCAATACCCCCTACGACGAGGTTTTGACCTGAGGCATAACCTGCATTGACTTCAGCTGCTTTTTTATCATCTACTCTTAGAATTTCACAAAACTTCAACCACAGACAATCCAATAGTTCCTGCGCCCATTCCCTTGTAATGTTCCCTTTTTCAATATCAGCTTGATAGAATGGATACATATACTGATCAAATCTACCCGGAGTGATAGAAAAGCCGTTTGATTCTATTTGAGGAATTAACTGAATAAGCCAAAAAGACTGAAGTGCTTCATGAAAAGTCTCAGCAGGATATAACGGTACTTTTGCTAAAACTCTTGCTATTTCCAACAGTTCTGATTTTCTAGTTGAATCATTTTGTTTTTCAGCCATTTCTAATGCCAACACTTTATATCTTTCAGCAAAAATCAATACGCCGTTACAAATCTCTTCGCATGCGCTGTAGAAAGCCATTTTTCCAAAATAGTCCGGTTGGTAAGGTTTTAGTTTGCTTTTATGGTCATTAATATCTTCTAAAATACCTTTGATCCCTTTTTGAAGAATGATTTTAAAATCCGGTGCTACATGTGCAAGTCCACTCCACTCATGAGGGTTTGACAGCAAACCCGTTTGAAAAGCATTTTTTACGTTTTCCGGTCGAAGCACTTGAAATTTATCTGTCAGTGTCTTCCCTCTCCAATATGGATATATTTCCCGAAGCTTTTCTTTTACTTCGGGGAGCACTTTTAGCTGGTTATATTCTCTAGTATCAAACTCATCCAATTCATTAATCCAATGGAAGCTTATTTCCGGAAATACTTCGGCTGATCTCGGCTTGGAAGCCGGATATCCGACAATCATTTCACCATCATCAATAAAAATATCCATTCTCCTTAAAGTTTCTTTTAACGCAATTGCTCTTTTCATAATCATTGGTTGACATTCATATTCTTTATAAACTTTTGTATAGATCTCTGCCCTCTGACAGCACATATGCGGAACATGATCTAAAAATGATTTTTTTAATTTTTCTATTCTCACGGATGGCTGCGTATCTATACTAAAACTCATCTCTCATACCTCCATTTTACATAAATTTAGGTGTAATCACTCTAGGTATAAACAATGTCACATCCGGGAAAAGTACTATTAAGAGTATGATTATAGCAATAGTAACTACAAATACTAACATCGTTTTAAATACTTTGTGCATTGGGATTTCTGCTATATGGGATGCTAATAGCAGACAGAGTCCATAGGGCGGTGTAACTAACCCTAACGCCATCGTTGTTACAACTACAACAGCCAAATGTATAGGATGTATGCCTAATGAATTGCTAATTGGGTAAATAATAGGTACAAGTATAATAATACTTGGAGTTGCATCCATAAAAGTACCGGCTACAAAAAATATGAACATTACTAACGATAGAAACATTACATGGTTTGTAGTAAAGGTTTTTAAAAACTCTCCAATCGTATCAGGAATGTGATAATATGCTAGTATATATCCGAAAACTGTTGCAATCCCTATACATAATAAAGTTACTGAACATTCCACTCCGGTTTGAACAAAAATTTCCCATAATTTTTTCATGGTAATAGAATGGTACACAAATACAGCAAGTATTAGAGAATAGGCAACTGCTATAACAGCGGCTTCTGTTGCAGTAAATATACCACCGGTAATCCCACCAATAATAATAATCGGCGTGATCATTGGCAATATTGCTCCTTTAATAGCCTTCAAACCTCTTTTTATAGAAAAGCCTTCTTCACAAGGATAGTTATACTTTTTTGCAAAATAATATGCGATTGCCATTTGAGAAAGTCCAATTGCAACTCCCGGAAAAATACCGGCCAAAAAAAGCGCTCCTACGGAAACCCCTGCCGTGGCAGCATAAATAACCGCTAAAATACTCGGCGGTATAATCTGTCCTATGGTGGATGATGCAGCTGTAATAGCTACAGTAAATTCTTTGCTATAGCCTCTCTTGATCATAGCCGGAATCAATACCGAACCGATCCCAGCCGTATCTGCTGTTGAAGACCCTGATATACCGGCAAAGATCATACTTACCACAACATTAATATGTGCTAATCCACCCTTTATATGTCCTACCAGTGCATAACTAACCTCGATAAGTTTGTCGGTAATCCCTGCGTAATTCATGATATTGCCCGTGAGTAAAAACAGTGGAATAGCCAATATTACGAAACTATCCAATCCCGCAAAAGTCCTCTGAGCTAAAGTAAAAAGGCTTAAAGATTCATCAAAACCTAATACTAATATTGATGAAAAACCGATTGCGAAAGAAATAGGAACTGATAGTAGAATTAATAGAAATAAACTGACCATTAGAATTGCTACCATTATCTTTCCCCCTTATAATGATATTGCTCTCATAAAGTAACACTATGGAATTATAAATTTATAAGAAACATAACTAAATTCAAGCTTTATTATTAAACTCTAAACCATTTATTGATCTGTACTCAATTGATTTGTGATTTTGAATCTTTTATGATGTTAAGTTCTTTCAAAAATAATTCTATGATATAGATGAACATTAATAGACTCCCTATCGGAACTGCAGCATATACCCAAATCATTTTAATATTTAACGCATTTGATACTTTATTCAATCCCATTAAGGTATATTTGTACCCATAAATAAATAAAACGATAATTACAGTTAGCATGCATAAATACACTATAATATTAAGCCATTTCTTATTCTTTAAATTATCTGATATCATCGTAACTGCAAAATGCGCTTTGTTTTTTACCTGAATACTGGAACCTAAAAAAACCAGCCATATAAATGAAAATCTGGCGATTTCATCCGTCCATACCATCGGAACTTTTAGAATTTGTCTGCTTAATACTTGCATCAACACATTTAAAGTAAGTACAATAAGCAATATACCAACAGTCACTTTGGTGATCTTCTCTAATAAGTCAGAAATAGTGGTCATATGTTCCCCTCCCCTTATTATAATCCCGGGAATAAAAATACTCCCGGGATTTATATCTTCATAAAGTATCTGTAAAAGAGTCAGCTAAAATAATCAATTAGATATACTTTAATAATTTATACTAGTGAAAATACACTTAAACAATTATAAAACCCTTCAAAGATGTAAATAAAAGTATTTATGGCTTACAGCAAGAAACATTCAACTGACATTGGCGAGCATTATCATCAGGTCCAGTGCTCCGATGGAACATCAGTCATATATGTTTCGAGACGGGCCCATCCACTTTCCAAAAAGTGTGAAAGTACTTTTTGGACACATCCCAGTTTTATGAACTCTTCAGAAAACAGAGCATTCTCATCATACATCCGTCTGAATTCCTCTATCTTTAAAAGACGTTCAATTGCTGCTGAATCTACCGGTTTATCACAAACAATTTCTCTTGGCATATTTGCTTGTTCTACTAATTTTTGGAATCTCGGGTGTAAAGTAAAGATAACATTTGCACCAGCTAATTCAGCCAACTGCAAGGGTGTTCTTAAACCAGCCGGCATTACTATTCCATGATAACCTTGCTTTTTTACCAATGAAATTGTTTTCTTTGTGATTGCTACACCAGACAAATCAATCTCTCTTTGAGAAAGAATTTTACCATTTTCGCCATTCATCAAACGCATATAATCTTCGATCCGTCCAATTTGCTGCACAATAATACAAACACCCGGTTTGACTCCATTTGCAATTGCTTTATTGTAGCCTTTTTCAAACGCTTCAGCAACTGCCATTGCCTGGGCTACAGAAACATTGACCGATGCACATATAGATGTACCGGAAGACGCAAGTTCTTCCAGAACTTCAATTCCTGCTTTTGTTGCAGGAAGCTTAATCATTACATTCGGCCCCCATTTTTTTATTCTATATGCCTGCTTTAACATTTCTTCAGCATCTCCGGCATTATTAGGATTAAGCTGTCCTAATGCATATCCTTGTTTGTGGTCTGTGCTTTCATATATAGGAAGCAATTCAGACGCAGCATATGTTACAACGATTTTTAGTAACTCTTCGGCGTGCAGCTCTGAAGGAAGATTTTTGGGAACCGCCGCCAACCTATCTTTCCAAAAATCCGGACTTTCGATGAATGTTTTATAAGTCAAAACAGGATTTGTAGTTACTCCCTGTGCTCCTTTTTGGATTGCTGCAGAAATTTCATCTGGATTTCCTGAATCATGCCACCACACTGATCCCGTCGTATTAAACCATTGCCAATAATTACTCATTCTCAAACCTCCTAGTAATGATTACTTTAATAATTACTTTCCACTGTGGAAATCTCTGAAGAGGGAGCCCCAGCTCCCTCTCTCATATTGTTATTTTAGTCCTTCTATTTCCGACAAAATTGCCTCCATATTATATTTCTTTACGAAGTCACTTCTCAGCTGTTTAGTCGCTTCTATCCATTTGTCCTTATCTTGCAGCTCAAAAACTTCAATATTTAAGTTCTTGAGATCATCAATGTACTTAGCATCATCGTCTCTCTCAGTTTTAACTGCATAACTTGCTGCATCCTTTCCGACTTCTATCATTATCTCCTGATATTCTTTCGGCAGCTTTTCTAACTGGGATTTTCCAATTATTAACGGGCGCGTATTGATATTATGTTCTGTGATGGCTACATATTTGCATGGTTCGTACCATTTCTGGGAAACCAGGGTAGCCATCTCGTTTTCTGCCGCGTCTACAACACCCGTCTGCAATCCGGTATAGGCTTCCGCATATGCTACTGTAACAGGCACCGTGCCTAATGCGGTCCATGTGTCTACAACAATCGGCGAGGAATATACTCTCATCTTTACGCCCTTTATATCATCCAGCGTCTCTATTTTCTTTGTTCTTGTAATAAGGTTTCTTCCAATCCCGCCAAACTGGCCAAGAACAATCATCCCTACTTTATCTGCCAGTAGTTTATCTATTTTTTCCCCAACAGGGCCGTTGACGACTTTATCCCTATGTTCACGGCTCGCAAACAGGAAAGGCAATTCATATATCTGATATTCGGGAACGAAATTACCAACATACGCTGGTGAGATAATACCCATATCAACTGTTCCGGCCTGGATGGCCTCCCACACATCCGTCTCGCTGCCAAGCACGCCATCGGAAAACACGTCGATAATAACCTTGCCATTCGTAGCTTCTTTTACTTTGTCAGCAAAATACAAAGCGCCTTTAGTTTGTGCCTGGTCCTTGTTAACCATTACCCCACATTTGAGCTTGTAAGTCTCTTCCGTATCCTTCGTATCCTTGGAAGGCTCCGGTGTTTTTTGCGCGGAATCTGTGTTTTTTGGCGAAGGTGATGCAGTTTGATTTGAACACCCTGTAAAAGCAAGGCTCAAAACAAGTACTACACAGAGTGCCAAACTTGACATTTTGATTTTTTTCATTTTCTTCTCTCCTTTTATTATGATTTTTTATTCCAGCTGCTGTATTTTAAAAAAACCAGCAGAGTTGGAAGTCGGTGAATAGCGCCTCGAAAGAAAAAATACTAGATGCCCAGTTAACTTAATTACGCAATAATCTAATAAAATCGTTAAGTAATGCACTTACAAGATGTCCACCTCCCAAAAAAACCTCTTTTCATTACCGGCTTAATAACTATATATAAATTTAAAGAGAATGTTTTACAAGAATTTCTTATAGAATAAAGCTTGCACTAAAAGAACTGAATCAAAATACCATTAACTAATTAATTGCCAATAACTTCATATTGCTGTAAAGTATTTTATAAATTTACCGTATAGATAGGACTATATTGATTGTTAATTCTAATCAGAATATATTTCTACTATATAATAATCTCAAATTTACAAGTACCAATCATGAACAAATGTTTATTTTAAACATTTTATGTTTGAAATTTTTATATATAAACATATTATGTTTATATATTATCATATATTCATAAATGCCGTCAAGTATTTCTAAATATTTTTATGCATTTTGATGAAATAATAAAGTGTAACTATTATAATTAAATAGCGTTGTAATATTTTGTTGTTATTTATGTTTATTTGTAACAACTGTGCTTAAAGATTACTACACAGTTGGATATTCCATTACTGAATATACTATATATCTCCGGCTTAAAAACGATAAGAAACGTGAATGGGTAAACCTGCCAAAACAGATGCCTGTCTTGCAGTATTCTGACCACACCCAGCCTGCAGTACGTAACCCATCATAACTGCATCAGCTCCTTGGTCCAAGAAAGGTGCTATCTTAGAAATCTTACCCTAGATCCTTCTCAGGTTTACAATATTCTTCTATATGATATTGATAAAGGTACCCACAAAATCATGGATGCTATAATTGAGTATGGATATAACCTAACTATGAAAGAAAGACTAGATTCTCTTGAGTAAAGAAAAGTTACTGCTATCATGCTTCTTGATGATGCCAATGCAAAACTCGAAAAATTTTCAGTGCCCCTTGATAGAATTCAGGAATTTTTGAATAATTTTGAAAGCATTACGCGCCAACTGGAAAAATGGCAAGCCGAAGCAATAAAAAGATACATAAAAAAAATTAACCTCTACCCTGATGAGATAGAGATTAACTTTATTGTGGATTTACCTGGCTGCGGGACTAGGATTCGAACCCAGACAAAGTGAGTCAGAGTCACTCGTGCTACCTTTACACAATCCCGCAATATCTGGTGCGAGAGACGGGACTTGAACCCGTACGCCACAAGACACACGCCCCTCAAACGTGCCTGTCTGCCAGTTCCAGCACTCTCGCTAGACTCAGCATCACATATATTATACGTCTTAAGATAGTATAATATACATACACTGAAACTATTAATTTTACCGACAAAGAGTATTATAGCAGGTTCGTTTTATGTTGTCAATATTTTTTAAAAAACTTCTTCATTATATATAGTAGAATTCTATTCCTTTAACAGATACCATTTATCAATTGCATTGTAAATATTCGTAGCGGTAGGGTTGATTTCCCCTCTCAATCTCTCATTGTATAATATTGCAGATGTTCTAAAATACAGACTGATAAACGGCAAATCTTCTGCTGCTTTCTTTTGCAGAGCAGAATAAGCTTGCTTTCTTTCCTCTTGATTAACTGCTGCAAATGCTCTCGCAAGTAACTGGTCCATTTCAGGATCATTGTATGATATAAAGTTAGTTCCCCTTTCAATCTCTAATGAATGAAAAGCAAAAGTTAGATCACCTATTGGTGAGAAGTTTAGTCCGGTTAATACGATATCAAATGTCTTAGCATTTAACAAGCTATTAAGTTCTTCCCAGCTTACTTTTTTTTGAGTGATTCTGATTCCTATGTCGCGCAATTGCTGCTCTATCATATTTGCAGTTTTATCTCTTATAATATTATCGCTATTCGTAAGCAGCTCAAACGCTAATGGTACTTGTACACCATCTGTTACCTTATCCAGAATACCATCATTGTTGGAATCAGTCCATCCTGCTTCTGAAAGCAGCTGCTTTGCCTTGTCCTTATTATAATTATATATTTGACTCGAAGGGTCATACATCCACCACTCCGGACTAATAGGCACGTCTGCTTTTTTTCCATGACCTAATAGCACTTCATCAATGATCTTATCACGGTCAATAGCATAAACCATTGCTTTTCGTACATTCTTATCCTGAAGAAGTGTATTGTTAAAATTAATTCCCATGAACTCATAATAATTAGTAGTGTATTCCTTTATTTGTATGCCATCTTTTCCGCTATATTTTTCCCAATCCACCACATTTGTCGGCACAAAATCAATTTCTTTTGCTTCTAGTGCATATAAAGCCGTATCATTATCTGCAAATATTTTAACAACGACATTATCAATATATGGTTCTGCCTCTCCCCACCACTGGGTATTAGACTGAAGCTTAATTTCTTTTAAAGGACTATACTCGATAAACTTATAAGGTCCTGTACCCATAGGCTTGAAATTCGGGTCATTTTTCACCTCTTCATTTCCTTGAAACTGATGGCTTGCTATAATCGGAAAGTTCAATGCACTTATAAATCCACCGTATGGCTGACTTAATACCACTTTAAAAGTGTAGTCATCAACCATTCCGAAATAGGATATATGCTGTGTGTTTAATTTATATACAGAGTCAAAAGTATTGCTGGAAATGGTTTTAAAAGTATATTCTACATCTTTTGCAGTAAATTGTACATTATCATGCCATTTAACATCTTTCCTTAAGAAAAATGTCCAAGTCATTCCATCGGGCGACGCTTCCCATCTCTCGGCAAGTGAAGGTTGAACATCCATTTTATCATCATACTTGATTAGACTTTCAAATACTAATCCCAATATTTCAGCATTAGTTTTATTCTTTGTAAGTATAGGATTTAAAGTATCCGGGTCTACCGATTGCAGTGTAACGGTACCCCCTTTTACCGGACCGATATCCTCCACTTTTTTGTCTTTTTCAGGTTGTTCTTTGTCATTAATATCTTGTGTATCCTTTTGGGTATTGCATGCAGTTAATAATAATAGAATCAAAATAAAACTAACTATCTTCTTCATTAGTGTATTCAAAGGGATAGATCCTCCTTATAAATCTTATTACAGTATCTTATACTTGATAGTATTTCAAAAAAGTCAATTATTTAGTCTATAGTAAGATAGGAAAAGTGCTTAATTGTTCCAAAATCAAATATGTGGACAGTCCCTCTGTTATGCCAAAACCGGGCAAACAGCAGGGACAGTCCCCAAGTTCGATTTTCTCTGTGAACCGTGAACCAATCCTACTATTCACTATTAATTATTCACTATTAATTGCTTTTATACCAGTTGCATAATCGCGCAAAGACTTCCTGTTTTTCCTTTATCACGTCTATGCGAGAAGTATAACTCTTCATCACAAAAAGTGCATTCGTTCGCTAACGTAATATGTTCATCCTTTATACCTGCTTGGTTAAATTGAATAATATTCGCCTGCCATAAATCGATATGATATTTATTGCCATCTTTTTTGATAACAAACTTATTTGCATCTTGCCCATAGTTCTGATGAAACTGTTCTATTACAGGTGCATCAACCTCAAAATGGCATTTACCTATGGAAGGTCCTATTGCAGTAAGTATATTGTCAGTATTGCAGCCATATTCCTTAACCATTTTCATGATAGTCTTCGCTCCGATCATTTTAGCAGTGCCTCTCCATCCGGAATGCGAAAGAGCAATCACACACTTTACAGGATCTAAAAAAAACAAGGGTACACAGTCCGCGTAGAAAGTAACCAGTGGTACTCCTTTTTGATTAGTAATCAAACCATCTACTTCTAAGATATCGCTTTCTTTAATCATACCCTTCCCTTTATCCGTTGCAGTTATATTGGCTATTTCATCTTTATGAACCTGATTTGAAAAAACAAGATCGTTATAGTTAATATTTAACTGATTCATTATAATTCTAAAATTCTCAGTCACATTTTCTTTTCTGTCATTTCTATTATACCCAAGGTTAAGATTTTTGCATTCACCTTCACTTACTCCGCCCTTACGGGTAGTAAAACAGTGAGCTACTAATCCCGTTTCATCAAAACTCGGTATAGTAAGATATTCTAACGCATCTTCCATATGATGCTTAAATCCTGTTTTCATTATTCACCTCTTACAAAGTTATATTACTTCGGTTTCCGCACTGATTATACCATATATATTGTGCAAATAAAAGAGAAGTGCAAAAAATCCCAAGGACTTTTTGCACTCAGTAAAAAGCAAAATATATTAAATACCCGGTCATAATTTATCTTGGTTCTATGATTAGTTTTATAGCTGTTCTTTCTTCTCCGTCAATCAAGATATCAGTAAATGCAGGAATACATATCAAATCAATTCCGGAAGGTGCTACAAACCCTCTTGCAATTGCGACTGCTTTTACAGATTGGTTTAACGCTCCCGCACCTATTGCTTGTATTTCTGCCATTCCCTTCTCTCGAATAACTCCTGCCAGCGCACCTGCAATAGAATTTGGATTAGATTTAGATGAAACTTTAAGTACCTCCATTGTTGCTACCTCCATCGATATTATTTCAATATATAACTTATATTCTACATTAAATAGGAAAATCCTTCTTTTTTTTATATTTTTTTGAGGAGTATCTATTTATTTAATAATCAATCTATTTATACTTGTAGTTTTCCCTGTAGATTCATCTATTTCTAAGATAATACCGTTAAATTGTGCCGGTCCATCAGCAATTTCAAACTTCTCAGGTAAATGTGATATAAAGCGGTTGATAATAATTTCTTTTTTCACACCTAAAATTGAATTATAAGGGCCTGTCATTCCAATATCGGTAATATAACCAGTTCCTCCAGGTAGAATTCTCTCATCTGCTGTCTGAATATGCGTATGCGTTCCATACACGGCACTAACCTTTCCGTCTAAATACCAACCCATTGCGACTTTTTCCGAAGTAGCCTCGGCATGGAATTCTACAATAATAATATTGGTAATTTTAGAAAGAGCTTTTAATTCGTTATCAACTGCTCTGAATGGACAATCCAAATTTTCAAGATATACTCTTCCCGAAAGGTTTATTACTGCTACTTTTTGTTTTTTTGCATATGCTATCACGTATCCTGCTCCCGGAGTTCCGGGAGGATAGTTTGCCGGCCGGATAATTTTTGCTTTTTCTTCAAAAAGCCTGAAAACATCTTTCTTGCTCCATACATGATTTCCTAATGTAATAACGTCTACACCTGCATCAAACAATTCGTTAGCGATAGCTCTGGTAATCCCGTTACCTACAGCACTATTCTCGCCATTTGCAATACATAAATCAACTTCGAGATCCTTGATCACTTTGTCCAAAAAATTCTTAACCATTTCACGACCAGGATTACCTACAATATCTCCTATTGCTAAAACCTTCAATGCTTTTCCTCCTGTCATCAAAAACGCTAACATGCATTCTTTCCTAATTTCGATAATCAAAAGCGGGTAGAGCATAACGGACAGCAGATCTTATCATACTATCTACTGCCCACTACTCACTACCCACTTTTACTATCTTGCGTATTCGATTGCTCTAGTCTCTCTAATAACGTTTACTTTAATCTGACCTGGATATTCCAATTCGTTTTCAATTTTCTTTACAATATCTTTAGCAACCAATATTGTTCCTTCATCAGTTAAATCCTCTGGCTTAACCATGATTCTTATTTCTCTCCCTGCCTGGATAGCGAAGGATTTATCTACACCATTAAATGAATTTGCAATTTCCTCAAGTTTTTGTAACCGTTTAATATAGGTTTCAAGATTTTCTCTTCTCGCGCCGGGTCTTGCAGCTGAAATGGTATCGGCAGCTTGTACGAGACATGCAACAATGGTCTCCGGTTCAACATCCCCATGGTGCGCCATAATTGCATGTATTACGTCCTGGCTTTCTCTGTATTTCTTAGCAATATCAGTACCAATCATTACATGAGAACCTTCAACCTCGTGGTCAACAGCCTTACCAATATCATGCAGAAGTCCTGCTCTCTTTGCTATATTAACATCCACACCTAATTCTCCGGCCATAATACCGGCAAGATGTGCTACTTCTATAGAGTGCTTAAGCACATTTTGACCATAACTGGTTCTAAATTTCAGTTTACCTAATAACTTTATTAATTCAGGATGAAGACCGTGTACGCCTGTCTCAAAAGTAGCATGTTCACCCTCTTGTCTGATGGTATTTTCTACTTCTTTCCTAGCTCGTTCTACCGTTTCCTCGATACGTGCAGGATGAATACGACCGTCAACAATCAGTTTTTCAAGCGCTACTCGGGCTACTTCCCTTCTTATAGGATCAAAACCTGATAATATAACCGCTTCAGGTGTATCGTCGATAATCAAATCTATCCCTGTTAAAGTTTCAAGCGTTCTGATATTTCGCCCTTCTCTACCAATAATTCTTCCTTTCATTTCATCATTAGGTAGAGGGACAACCGAAACTGTCGTTTCAGCTACATGGTCTGCCGCACATTTTTGTATGGCAGTACTTATAATATCTTTTGCTTTCTTTTCAGCCTCTTCTTTTGCTTTAGCCTCAATTTCCTTGATCATGATAGCTGCTTCATGCTTAGTTTCATTTTCCACATTTTTAAGCAAGAAGGTTTTTGCTTCGTCTACCGTTAATCCGGATATTCTTTCAAGCTCTTCCATTTGCTTCTTTTGTACCTCCAACGTTTGCTCCTGAAGGACTTGTACTTCTTTATTCTTTTTATTAAGAATTTCTTCTTTCGATTCAAGAGATTCAACTTTTCTGTCAAGTGTTTCTTCCTTTTGCTGCATTCGTCTCTCTTGGCGTTGAATTTCATTTCTTCTTTCTTTAACTTCTCTGTCAAACTCAATTCTATTCTTATGAATTTCTTCTTTTGCTTCTAATAATGCTTCCCTTTTTTTACTCTCAGCAGCCTTATAAGCATCATTAACTATACGTTTTGCTTCTTCCTCCGCACTACCAATTTCAGCTTCAGCAATTTTTTTTCTATATTTAATTCCCAATTGGAAAAAAATCATACCTGAACCTATTGCTGCAGCAAGCGCAACTGCAATCATTATAAGCATTTCTCCAGTTGTAAATGTAATAGCACACACCTCCCTTTATCAATATTCATGTCTTTTCATTTTTTTCATTTACTTCCATTTACTTCCATTTACTTCCATTTCTTTCATAAATCATTTAATAATCCTGAGGAATTTGCATAAAAAATAGCCACTATATATGTTTAGGTGTATAAACATATATATAATTGTAAACTTTTTTAAAAATACTGTCAAGAATCAATTAATATATGGTAATAACTAATAAATAAATGGCACTTGATTATAATTGTACTGCTTTTACCGTGTTCCTCATCAGCATAGCAATGGTCATAGGACCCACGCCCCCAGGTACTGGCGTAATTGCCCCTGCTATTTCTGCAACATTGTCAAAATCAACATCTCCAACCAATTTTTTAGTATCTTCCAATCTATTTATCCCAACATCTATGACTACCGCACCAGGCTTGACCATATCCGCGGTAATAAAATTTGCTTTACCAACAGCGGCAACCAGTATATCTGCTTTCCGGCATACTTCTTTAATATTTTTAGTTCTGGAATGACAGATGGTTACCGTACCATGTTCATGTAGAAGAAGCATAGACTGCGGTTTACCAACGATATTACTTCTTCCAACTACTACACATTCTTTTCCGGCAATCTCTATACCGGATTCTTTTATTAATTCCATCACCCCGGCAGGTGTACAAGGCAAAAAATCATAATTCCCTATCATGATTTTCCCGACATTCACAGGGTGAAAAGCATCAACATCTTTTTTAGGATTAATGGTATTGATTACTTCTTCCTCATTGATGTGCTTGGGTAATGGTAATTGCACTAAAATGCCGTCGATATCTTTCTTTTGATTTAAAGATGTTATCAGATTCACAAGGTCCATTTGTGTAGCATCTTCCGGCAAGGCATATTCTTCCGAATATATACCTATTTCCTCGCATGCTTTCTTCTTGGAATTCACATATACTCTAGATGCAGGATCATTTCCCACTATTACAACAGCCAATCCCGGGGTAATCCCTTTAGATTCAAGCTGCGCTACCTCATGCTTTAATTCATCCTTAATACGTGCTGATAACAGCTTTCCACTTAATACTTTTGCTGGCAATACAGTTCCTCCTTTCCAATACTCGTACTATCCATTTTATGTTATCGTCTCTTCCTTGTCAATCTTTTTTCTTTTTTACCTTTGTGTACGCTGTTTTCCTTGGATCTGCGAGGCCTAATCAGGCATTTCGGGCCATATCCGATCAAATCCATCCTGCCGGCTTTCATAAGCGCTTCAAATACCAATTCATAATTTAAAGGATTCCTGTATTGAAGCAGTGCTCTCTGCATGGCTTTTTCTTTCGGTGAACGGGGTACATATACCTTTTCCATTGTCCTGGGGTCCAGACCTGTATAAAACATGCATGTAGCCAGCGTCCCCGGCGTAGGATAAAAATCCTGCACTTGTTCCGGATAATATTTTATATCTCTTAAATACTCCGCGAGTTCTATTGCTTCTTTTAATCCGCTGCCGGGATGACTGGACATTAAATATGGCACCAGATACTGTTCTTTTCCGATTTTTTTATTAATCTGATAAAATTTATCCGAAAACTTCTGATAAACCTGCTTGGATGGTTTCCCCATTCTTTTTAATACCTCAGGTGAAACATGCTCGGGCGCCACTTTCAATTGTCCGCTCACATGGTGTTCGCATAGCTCCCAAAAAAACTCATCATTGCGATCATTGACAAGATAATCGTATCTTATTCCTGATCGAATAAATACTTTTTTGATCCCTTCTATATTTCTTAGTTCTTTCAGCAGTTCAAGATACTCATCATGGGATATATTCAGTTTTTTACAGGGGCTGGGATACAGACATTGCCTGCTTTTGCACGCCCCATGCTTTATTTGCTTTTCACATGCTTCATTCCTGAAATTAGCAGTAGGCCCCCCCACGTCATGAATATACCCTTTGAACTCCGGATGCCATGCCATATTTCTCGCTTCATTGACAATGGATGCCTTACTTCGGCTTTGTACCGTCCTTCCCTGGTGAAATGTCAGTGCACAAAAGGTACATGCGCCATAACATCCCCTTGAACTGGTGATACTGAATTGTACTTCCTTAATCGCCGGAATACCACCCATTTCTTCATATATGGGATGGTATGTCTTTTGATACGGAAGAGAATACACTGCATCCAACTCACTGCGGCTTAGAGGCATCATAGGCGGATTTTGCACCAAATACTTATCTGCATGAGGCTGAACAGTGATCTTACCTCGAATGGGATCCTGTTCTTCATATTGTATTCTGCATGCCTCTGCATAACTATTTTTATTTTCACTTACCTGTTTATATGATGGAATAACGGTGGCCTTTTCATCCAGATTTTCATCGCCTTTTGTAAGATATACCGTTCCTGCCACACCGGTTATTTCACTTACATGTTTTCCGCCATTTAACGCATTTGCTATTTCTACAATCTGCTTCTCGCCCATCCCATAGATCAGCAAATCTGCCCGCGAATCTACCAGAATAGACCTTCTGACTTTATTGTCCCAATAGTCATAATGGGCAAATCTTCTTAAGCTGGCTTCTATTCCCCCTATGATCACCGGAACATCCTTGAATGCTTCCCGTATGCGATTACAGTAAACAATCACCGCACGGTCCGGTCTGTACCCAGCCTTTCCTCCCGGAGAATAAGCATCATCACTTCTAGGTTTCTTACTGGCCGTATAATGGTTCACCATGGAATCAAGATTCCCGGAGGATATAAGAACTCCCAATCTAGGCCTTCCAAGCTTCACAAAGTCATCAATGCTGCGCCAATCCGGCTGCGCGACGATTCCAACCTTATATCCGTGGCTTTCCAAAACCCTTGTAATAATCGCATGCCCGAAACTCGGATGATCCACATATGCGTCTCCGCTGATATATAAAAAATCTAATTGCTCCCATCCTCTTTGTTCCATATCTTCTTTTGAAATAGGTAAAAAATCGTTTGTTATCATCTATAAACACCCTCTTTTAAGTAATGTACAATGGACAATGGACAATGTACAATTTTTAAACCTGTTACTATAAATATAAACTATCAATAGCCAAATTATATATTATGCTAATTTTCGTAGGGGCGGACGACTCTGTCCGCCCGCGTGTAGCGCAATAATACGTCGGGTGGACAGGGTCGTCCACCCCTACCTGTATCCACATACCCTGGTTAATAAATAAATGGAATGCTAGTGTTTACCCCTCAATAGCATTCCCATAAAAATGAAATTCATATATTAAATTATACACCGTTCATTATCCGCTGTTTGCTATTCGCTATTAATCATTCATTCTTAACTGTTCACTATTAATTATTCACTATTAATTATTCACTATTAATTATTCACTATTAATTATTCACTATTAATTATTCACTATTAATTATTCACTATTAATTATTCACTATTAATTATTCACTATTAATTATTCACTATTAATTATTCACTATTAATTATTCACTATTAACTATTCACTATTCACTATTGGTTTTTCATTGTACATTGTCCATTGTCCATTATTTTTTATCCGTCTTGTTGATTATTCATCATTTCCTGGTACTGTTGCTTTGTAATCAGCACCTGTCTCGGCTTACTTCCCTCAAACCCCCCGACAATCCCTCGCGCTTCCATTTGGTCAACCAGCCTTGCCGCGCGTGCATACCCCACCTTTAAGCGTCTTTGCAGCATGGATACGGAAGCTTGTCCGTTATCAACCACCAGTTCAATGGCTTGAGGAAGCAGCTCGTCATTATCTCCCGGGTCTATCTCTTCCACTTCATTTTCTTTTTCTATGTGCTCCATGATATCTTCATGATAGTTTGCACCCGAGTTTGATTTTATAAACTGTACAATACTTTCAACTTCTTTATCTGAAATAAATGCGCCTTGCAGTCTGGTTGGTTTAGATTCTCCGACAGGATAGAAAAGCATATCGCCTTTTCCCAATAATTTTTCCGCACCGGCCATATCCAATATGGTTCTTGAATCTACCTGTGAAGATACCGCAAAAGAAATTCTGGATGGAATATTGGCTTTAATAACCCCTGTAATAACATCAACCGACGGCCGCTGTGTAGCAATCACCAAATGCATTCCGGCAGCTCTAGCCATCTGAGCCAATCTACATATAGCATCCTCCACATCTCCTGGTGCCACCATCATCAAATCTGCTAACTCATCAATAATGATTACAATCTGAGGAAGAACCTTTTCCGGCTCTCCGCCCTCTTCAATCAAATCATTATATCCTTTTAAATCTCTAACATTATTATCAGCAAACAGCTTATACCGGTTTACCATTTCTTGAACAGCCCAATTCAATGCTCCTGCAGCCTTTTTAGGATCTGTTACGACCGGGATCAGCAGATGAGGTATTCCGTTATATACGCCTAATTCAACCACTTTAGGGTCAATCATCAATAATTTAACTTCATTGGGATTCGCTTTATATAGTATACTGGTGATTAGTGTATTAATACATACGCTTTTTCCCGAACCTGTTGCGCCGGCTATTAATAAATGCGGCATTCTTGCGATATTGGCTACTACCGGCCTTCCGGTAATATCTTTTCCCACGGCAAAAGCAACCTTGGAAGGATAATCGGTGAATTCTTCCGATTCAATGACTTCCCTCAAGTATACAGGCGTAACCTCTTTATTGGCTACTTCAATCCCAATCGCTGCCTTTCCCGGAATAGGTGCCTCAATTCTTACACCGGACGCAGCAAGGTTTAAAGCAATGTCATCGGACAGATTCACAATCTTGCTCACCTTAACCCCTGCACTAGGCTGGAGTTCATATCTGGTGACTGAAGGACCTCTGCTAACCTGAAGTACTTTTGCTTCTACACCAAAACTCTTAAGTGTTTCAACCAGTTTTTTGGCATTTTGCCGCAAGTCATTATGCGAACCTTTTTGTCCGTCCTGAGAAGATGCGTCAAAATACATCAGATCCACAGGCGGATAAGCATACTTGATATATTCATTAGAAGAAGCGATAGACGGCATCTCCTCTTGTTTAGGTGTACCGGATGCAGGTTTGCCCTTAGATTGTTGCTTGTCAGGTACAGCGTCCTGACGCTGTACCGTATTCTCTCGTGAACGATGGTCGTATATTTTAAATGGGGGCTCATTCGCTGCTGCCTGATGTTCAACAGCCAGCGGCTCTCGGTCATGGGCCTGCTGAAATGCTTGCTTTTCATCTTCCACCTTATTCTTTCTTTCTATCATAGCACTCTTAAAGGACGTTATCATCTTTTGATAAATACCACTTATCCCTTTTTGTATAAATGGATATAAAAAAGCTGCGACTTTAAAAAGGGAAATCTCTGTAATAATCATGATAAATATTAAGGTTAAAGTAATAAAGACGATTGCCGCTCCCCATACACCAAACATATTGACAATGGGTTCTGCAATTAAGCCGCCCACTACTCCGCCGCCTTTTCCCTTACTGCCCAGTTCATAAAACACTTCCATGCTTTCACGCAGCGTTAGGTCATCCGGCTTGCTGCGGGAAAAAATATGCATTACTGCACTTAGTATTATAAACAGCACTACTGATATCAGATACTTGTAATGACTCTTTATCTTTCCTCTCTTCACTATATAATGCACACCGTACCCGGTAACTAAGAATGGTACAATATATACCAGATATCCAAACAATCCCATGCAGATATTTTTAAATCTTTCTCCAAAAAAACCTGCTGCTTCTGAAAAGAAGCTAACTCCCATTAACAATCCTAATGCAACAATGAATAACGCTGTTATTTCTATATTTATACTATTATGAATCTCCTTACTCTTGGTTTTGTTTCTTATCTTTCGTTTCGCCATTGTGACCACCTTATCTAGATAGTTCACAGTTCACGGTTCACAGCTCACAGCAGAAGGAAACATATACATCCTCAGGCTGTGAACCGTGAACCGTGAACCGTGAACCAATTTCATTCTATTTCATAAGCAAGCTATATATAATAACAAGGCTTCCTACTATCCAGCAGTAGTAAGAAAACATATATAATTTTCCCTTGTTAAGTAAGTTAATCAAGAACTTAATAGCAACAAAGCCTGTAATAGCCGCAGCAACCGTACCAATTAGGAATGGTAATAACTCAGCACTTTCAAAACCTTGTTCAAGCAAGTCCGGCACTTGCAGCACCGCAGCACCTAAAACAGCCGGAATAGACATCAGAAAAGAAAACTTAATTGCAAATTCTTTTTGAAAGCCATTTAACAAACCGCCTACGATCGTAGAACCTGAACGCGATATGCCGGGCATAATGGCCATACTTTGAAATATTCCCACAACAAATGCATTAGAATACTTTGCATTTGACTCATCTTTAGACCCTGATATCAGCTTATTGGTAATCCATAACAAAAGACCTGTAAACAATAACGTAAAACCTACAACACGAATAGATTTAAACATCGTTTCAAAGAAATCTTTAAACGCAAACCCAATGATCACTGCCGGAATGGTTGCAGTAATGAGCAGTAAAATCATTCTTCTGTAAGGTGATGAATCAATATTGACATTTCCTTTTGGGATATCACCGAGCAACCCAAAGAATTCTTTTACCAAATGATATATGTCTTTATAGTACACTAAACATACCGATACTATAGTTCCCAAATGCAGCATCGTGTCAAATAAAAGGTGACTTTCCTCTAAATCATTCATTCCAAACAATTCTTGAAAAATCACCAGGTGCCCTGAACTGCTAACCGGAAGAAACTCGGTCAATCCCTGCACAATACCTAGAATAATTGCGATAAAAATATTCATTTCAACACCCCTAATCATCTAATAAAAATCATCATAATAAAAGATGCCGGCAAAATGCCAACATCTTTAATATACCATATCATTGGAAAATAATCCATATAAAAGTCCTAAGACTAAATAACTTATAGAGGATTATAAGTTATTTGCATCAATAATCATTAAGTGAGGAGTGGATAGTGCGGTGTGAGAAGTTTTTCTTGTCTCTACACACCCCACTATCCACTCCTCACTTCTAATAATAACTTAAATAGTCTTGATATCATACTCAATAATTGTCCCAGGCTGCAGCCCGGGGTCCAAATATGCTTTTAAGTTGGTCGTAATAATACGGTCCACACGGCATTGATTTGCCGCAACTTGAGTAACCGCAAGTGTTTGTCCCCTATATGTAATATGCTGTGTTTTTTGAGGATGTTCTTCTGTCTGAGAAAAGATGACTTCATGAGGCATAATAGAATAAATAACCATTTTATCGCCCTTTCCTGATCATTCTCTTTAGGTTAGGTATTGTTCTTTTCTATATTATCGGCACCTTCTTGCATACCATTTAGTTTTTCCTTATTTTCAATTTCTATCTTTTTTCTTCTCTCTGCAATTAATTCATATAATTTTTTGAGTGCCGCAGACAATCCTCCCGCCTCATCAATGAGCCCATTTTTTACCGCATCCTGCCCAAAAAGCACAGTACCTACATCATTTGCCAATTCTCCTGTCTTAAGCATGAGCTCTCTGAATTTTTCTCTTGATATTTGCGAATTCTTTGTAACAAACTGTACTACTCTTTCCTGCATTTTATCAAAATACTCAAAAGTCTGCGGCACTCCAATGACCAGCCCCGTCATCCTGATTGGATGAATGGTCATGGTCGCTGAAGGTGCTATAAAAGAATATCTAGTCGATACTGCTAACGGCACACCTATACTGTGTCCGCCTCCTAATACAATGGATACGGCTGGCTTTTCCATACTGGCAATCATTTCCGAAATAGCCAATCCGGCTTCCACATCTCCACCAACGGTATTTAATATTACCAGCAGTCCGTCAATTTCATCATTCTCTTCAATAGCAACCAATTGAGGAATCACATGCTCATATTTTGTTGTTTTATTTTGCGGCGGAAGAGTAATATGCCCTTCAATTTGTCCGATGATTGTCAAACAATGAATATTTCCTTTAGAACTTTTAACGTTTGAAGCACCAAATTCTTTAATTATTTCTGCTTTGACTTCTTCAGATTCATTCTTTTTATTTTTATCATCCTGCATCTTCGTAAAGGTTACTTTGTTTTCTTCTTTTCTGTCAAGCATTATTCCACTCCTGTCAGCTTTAGTAAAATCCATCGAGCAACTAATAATAGTATGCAGAACCATACTTTAAAATATTCTTACACGTTACATATTTATTTCACATCTTAAGTTTTTACTCGCGTATTTATGCGTTGTAAATCACCTTCATATTTGCTATACTTAATACATATTATTTCTAAAAAGCAAAAGGAGTATGAATATGCCCATTAAAATACCTGATAATCTACCTGCATTTGAAACCCTTAATAATGAAAATATATTTGTAATGACGGAAAATCGTGCTGCTCATCAGGATATTCGTCCGCTTAAAATTATTATATTAAATTTGATGCCAACAAAAATTTCAACCGAAACCCAGCTTCTCCGTCTGCTTGGCAATACACCTCTTCAGGTAGAGATAGAGTTTTTACATACAAAAACCTATAAGTCAAAGAATACTTCTGAAGAGCATCTGTTTACTTTTTATAAAGCATTTGATGATATTAAACATAAAAAATATGATGGAATGGTTATTACCGGAGCACCTGTGGAGCAAATGGACTTTGAACAGATAGAATACTGGGAAGAGCTGAAGCAGATCATGGAATGGTCTCTTCATAATGTAACTTCTACCTTCCACATATGCTGGGGTGCTCAAGCAGGCCTGTACTATCATTATAACGTTGACAAATACCCACTTTCCGAGAAGATGTTTGGTGTATTTGAGCATGTTATTAATAAAAAAAATGTTAAACTTTTCCGAGGATTTGATGACGTTTTTTACGCTCCCCATTCACGACACACTGAAATTAGAAGAGAAGATATTGAAAACATTGACGGCCTTGAGATATTATCTGAGTCAAAGATTGCCGGCGTCTATATCGTGGCAACAAGAGGCGGACGCCAAATATTTGTAACCGGTCATTCGGAGTATGATCCCTTGACTTTAAAAGGTGAGTATGATCGCGATGCTAATAAAGGTCTCCCTATCGCAGTCCCAAAAAATTATTTTCAAGATGACGATCCGTCTAAGCCTCCGATTGTAAAGTGGAGATCTCATGCAAATCTGCTGTTCTCCAATTGGCTGAACTACTATGTATATCAAGAGACACCTTATGATGTGAATGAAATTGAATAAGAGCAAATCTACAAAATTTTGCACAAATTAAGGGGTGTCAGGGGGACGGGGTTGTTGACAACAATCCCATCCCCCTGACATTTTTTATTCTTCTGAACCTAACAGTATTGGTTGAATCTGCTGTCCGCTGAGTGCCATTTTAACAGTCGGTAAAATCAAGTCCATCTTAGCAACAATCGAGTTTTGCTTTTTTATCGGATCATCTTGCTGAAAAGGAACCATATAGATATTCTTTGAATTAAGTAGTAAAGCAATATTCTTTGCATTCATACTTAATCCGTCATTTGTAGAAACTGCTACGATTACCGGCTTCTGATTTCTTAAATGAGCTTTTGCAGCCATGGTTACACTGGTATCGGTAACTGCATTTGCTATTTTTCCGATAGTATTTCCTGTGCATGGTGCAATAACGATTGCGTCAAGCAATGCTTTAGGACCTATCGGCTCAGCTTCTTCTATTGTACTGATCACTTTGTTCCCTGTTATTTCTTCAAATTGTTGTATAAATTCTTTGGCTTTACCAAACCTTGTATCCATTTGATATGCATTTTGAGACATTATGGGAATGACTTTAGCCCCTTCATTCATTAGATTAACGACTTCCGGCATTACTTTCTTAAATGTACAAAATGAACCTGTTAGTGCAAATCCAATTGTCCGATTTTTCAAATCCATAACTATACCCCCAATTCATAGATAATGTTAAAAATGGTGTCTTTTATAATATCTCCTGCCGTATTAGGGGCTACTTTCCCTGGAAGGGATAAAGCCCAAATCGTTTTTATCCCTATATTCCTTGCCATCTCAAAATCAACTCCCCCTGGTTTAGACGCCAAATCAATGACCAAACATTCTTTATCAATCTTTGATAGAATATCCGTGTCAAGTACTACACTTGGTATTGTATTAAATATTACATCATAATCCCCTATCACCGTAGTTAACTCATTTAAATGTATTCCATTATAACCAAAGCTTTTTATCCATGCTAAATCTTCGTACTTCCTTGCTTCCACAGTAACATTTGCACCAAGTCCCCAAAGCATCTTCGAAAGAATTCTTCCGATTCTTCCATATCCTAAAATAAGACAGTTACTACTATGTATTGTGATAGGCATTTCTTCCATCGCGATTTGTATCGCTCCTTCTGCAGTAGGTATTGCATTTAAAACTGTTAATTCTTCTCTCTCAAAATAATCTACTACATAGATGTTATATACCTTTGCGAGATTATTAATTTTCTCACCCAGTTTTCCTCCTACAAAAAGCTGATTTTTGGAGATTTTTTTAAATAAATCCTTATAAAAGATTTTTTCATCATAAAAAGGAGCATTTACGGTTTCATTATCAAGGGTACACGGCAGAGGTGCAATAATCACATCTGCTCCGTCTATTGCTTCTTGAATACTGTTGACTTGTATAATACTTGGATGAAATTCTATATTATTAAAGCCAAAAGCTTTGACATCATAACCGTCCTGCGCAAGTCCATTTGCCATCTTTACTTGGCGCAAATCCCCTCCAATGACTGAAAAGCTCTTTTTGTTCTTCATATAGTCACCTCCACAAATTTGCGTATGTTCATTAATCTATTACATTGTATGTACAACACAAACTATTAGTGCTTGTTTAACTTGTACTAATAGAACAATAAAAAAGTGACAGCCAAAACTGGCTGTCACTTTTTTATTACTTACATTCAGCATGAATAAATTACCACTACCCTTTTATGTTGCGTAGCGATATATCAACTTGCTAATGAGCATGATTACGGTCAGAATTAGTGGATTTACCATAGCTTACGTAAAAAAAGCGCACTGAACCAAGGTATACCACTAACTCCGGCAACCCAATATATCCCTTTTATTAATAATACATTTTCGAGATTACTATGGATGTCGTGTTAACTGTCATTCTAAGAATTCTTCAATGTCTATATCTAGCAGTTCCAGCACTGTTGTTACAGTTAATTGTTGGTGTTCGCTATAAAACCCATAACTGTAGGTATCTTCTTGTTCTTTCACAAAGTATGCTTTTTCTAAAGCTTCAAGCACATATTTGATGGTAGGGTTTTCAAGCTTCTTGTTATTCCAGCCAATACGTGGAAGCTCCTCTTCTGATTCATTGATACTTTTACGAATCTTGTACTGAACAATTGCACGAATCAGAAGTGAGATGTTCATGAGCATGACCAAGGCATTAATTCGCTCTGGCGTTTTTAAAAAGATTGAAGCTGCAAGTGCAGGTTCTTTCAACAGTCTAAACTGCGCCTCAACAACAGTTTGTTCTTTGTACTGACGGAGGATCTCCTTGCCATCAAATTCTGTCTCATGAATACTTGTGATCAGCACGAAGCATTCTTCTTCGTGTTTTAGTTTCTCCACAGCTGTAGCATTTTCTGCTTGTATGTGTACAGTTACACGCCAAGATATTACGATAACTGGAGGTTTAGGATTTTTTCCCGGATTACCACGTGGTCTTTTTTCTGTTTTTTCTTCCTTGAAACAGACGTCAAATAGAAAAAGACTCTTCTTGTGAGCTTTTTCAAAGCGAGCCCACTCTTCACGGGCATCCGCTTCACAAACAAATACTTTGCCCGATAATGTCAGGATATCTTTTTTAAGCTCCATACGTTGCTTCTCCAGCTTATGCTCAAAACGATCTTTTCCCGCACTACTGCGGACAACAATAAACCGGGTATCACAATTTTCAACAGCCTCCATAAACTCCTGCATTTCATAGGTACATGCGTTCTTGCCAGAACCTATCTGACCGATATCAGTCCATTGATCAAATTTATAAGCTTTCTCGATCAGTCTTCCGGCAACCTTGCCGTAAAAATTTGCAGGACACCGCGATATGAACCGTATCCTGTTGTCTGGATCGGTAAGCTGCTTGAACGTTGGCAGATTAATAAGCTTAGAGTCAGCAATATAAGTTACTTCATTCAAACAATCTCCGAATATTTGCTTTGTAAGGGCTAAGGCTTTTTGATTCCATTCAATATCGGAAGTATTTCCATCCATAGTTGAACTGGCTACGGCAATACCATGTTCATTGACAATCTTACCTACTACGGCCTGTTTGCAATGCGGAAGGTGATCCTTGTTATATCCTTTGGTGATGTTCAAAGCACCCTCCGGCGCATCGTCGCACATATATTGCCCATAAAAGGACAATGTTGTTGTATCAGAATGCAGCCGATTGAAAGCAATATGAAACACGCTGTACATAGACAAACAGATAGATGAAAACAATCCTTCAGGTTTAGCTTCACTGATTCGGTCTAATGCACGTGCGATGGAATAGTCATTTAAGTGTTCTGGCATAACCCCTTTGCCAAACAATGCTTCAGTATCATAACCGGCAAATGCCCGCTTGATCCTGTAAAGTGGGGCTCGTACCTGCATAAATGTTGCCAATATCACGGCCTTAGCTAAATTACCGGGAGACACTTTCCAATGACTTTCATCCCATTCAACACTACCATCTATGAATTCAACAAAACCAATGAGTTTTAAAAACTTGTTTGCAAGCAGTAAAGCAAAAGGAAGGATCAAAGGTTGCTCTACTTTTGCCGGATGCAGTATAGTAATTTTACGCTTTTTATTTCTTTTGTGTTTATGTGACTTCTTTGAAGCTTTTGCCATACGAATCACTCCTATAATTTTGTATATAAAAGAGATTCGCCAAAAGTTCTAAATTCCATTCAAGTTTACATAAATAATGCATGGTAATTTATTCATGCTGAATGTGAGTTATTACTCTATAGGAGGATGTGAAAAAGTGCTTAATTGGTCGAAAATCAAACATGGGGACAGTCCCTCTGTTATGCCAAAACCGGGCAAACAGCAGGTACAGTCCCCAAGTTCGATTTTCTCTATGTGCCGAATCGGACTTTTTCACATCCTCCTATATATTATTGATATTTTACATTAATAATCACTAAGCAAGCAGTGGAAAGTCTTTATGCTCTCCCCACTCCCCACTCCCCACTCCTCACTATAGAATATATTCTATCGGATAAACTTTTCAAATACTATATCATCAGGTATGGTTCCTACAGCTGAGATACTAATATTTTTATTGTCAAACACCTTCTGAATGATATCGCTTACAGATTCTATGGTAATATCATTAATCCTTTTAAGTATCTGGTCAGGTGTTTTTATCTGCTTGAGCAGCAACTCGGACTTTCCTATACTATTCATTCTGCTGCTGGTGCTTTCAAGACCAAGAATGTAGTTTCCTTTTAGCTGCTCTTTTGCCTTATCCAGTTCCTCTTTGGTAATTTTATTTTTATTTAAACAATCCACCTCAGCAAAAATTAATTTAACAACTTCACTTATTTGTGAAGGATTCATGCCGGCATAAATTGCAAACAAACCGGCATTTTGATAAGAGGACGGATACGAGTAAACAGAATAAGCCAATCCCTTTTCTTCTCTGATCTTTTGAAACAGCCTGGAACTCATACCTCCGCCAAAAATAGTATTTACTACTAACAGTTCATATATGCTATCGTTTCCCTGTTGAATCCCTTCAAAACCTACACAAAGATGTGCCTGTTCGGTATCTTTATGTTTTACAACGATATCACTGTTAAAATTAGTCTCTTTATAATTGCTTCCTATATTATTTATATTCTTCCAGTTCTCAAACTTCTTACTCAGTAAATCTATCACCTTATCATAATCAAAATTGCCCGCAATAGCTATTACCGTATTTGATGGTGTGTAATTGTTCTCCATATATTTTGATATTTCATCTCTATTGATTTGCTGAAGAGATTCACCGGTTCCTAGAATCGGATATCCCAAAGGATCTGCTGACCATATTGTCTCCGAAAGAATGTCATGAACAAGTTCCTCCGGAGAATCTTCATACATATTGATTTCTTCCATAATTACTTTTCTTTCAACATCGATATCACTTTGCGATATTTTTGAATTAAAAAACATGTCTGATAGTACGTCTATTGCAATATCTATATGGGTATCCAGTGTTTTAGTGTAGAAGCATGTGCTTTCCTTTCCTGTAAAAGCATTTAACTGCCCGCCGATACAATCTATACTTTCAGCGATGTCTTTTGCACTTCTATTAGTAGTTCCTTTAAAAAGCATATGTTCAATAAAATGGGAAATACCATTATTTTTTTTATCTTCTCTTCTTGAACCGTTACCAACCCATATTCCCAACGAGACAGATCTTACATAAGGAATATATTCAGATACGATTCTAACCCCATTTGCTAACGCGTGTAATTTATACATACATCCTCCCAATACTGAAAATTAATGAGGAGTGGATAGTGAATAGTGGGGAGACAACAACTTCTCCCCACTCCCTACTCCCCACTTAACGATTATTTACATCAAAGCTTCTTCTATCTATATCTATTAAAATTATATACCTTTATTACAACCTATTGTAATTATAAGTTATATGTCTATTATATGCAACTGACATTTTGTGTAACTCTACTTTTAATTTAAAAAAACAGGACGAAGCACGTCCTGTCTTTTGATATTTAGCTGATCGTTATTTTTCTTGTTCAGTAACCTCGGGAAGTGCATCTTTTCTGGAAAGATTTATCCTGCCCTGTTTGTCTACTTCAATTACTTTGACAAGTATTTCATCTCCGATATTAACTACATCTTCTACTTTTTCAACACGCTTTCTATCCAGTTTGGAAATATGGACCAAACCTTCTTTTCCCGGTAGAAACTCAACAAAAGCACCAAAATTCATGATCCTCATGACTTTACCCATGTAAACTTGACCTATTTCAATATCTTTTGCAATGCCTTCAATGATTTTTAATGCCTTTTCCCCTGCTTGCGCGTCAGCGGTTGAAATAAATACTCTTCCGTCATCTTCAATATCAATCTTTACGCCGGTATCCGCAATAATCTTCTGTATGGTCTTACCTCCCGGTCCAATCACTTCTCTGATTTTATCAGGATCAATATTCGTAGTAATGATTTTAGGTGCATAAGCCGAAAGCTGCTCTCTCGGTCTATCTATTGCCTTAAGCATTACTTCATCTAAAATATAATATCTTGCATCTCTGGTTTCTGTTAATGCCTGCTCGATGATTTCACGAGTAAGACCATCAATCTTTATATCCATTTGAATTGCCGTAATACCCTTCTTGGTACCGGCTACTTTAAAGTCCATATCGCCAAAAAAGTCTTCTAATCCTTGTATGTCCGTCATGGTAATAAATCTATCACCTTCGGTAACCAACCCCACAGAAATACCGGCAACCGGTGCTTTTATAGGCACACCCGCATCCATTAACGCAAGAGTACTCCCGCAGACACTGCCTTGTGAAGTTGACCCATTCGAACTTAATACTTCAGAAACCAAGCGAATCGCATATGGAAATTCCTCTTCGCTGGGTATAACAGGTTCCAATGATCTTTCAGCCAGCGCACCGTGTCCTATTTCTCTTCTTCCCGGACCTCTTGAAGGTCTGGTTTCTCCTACGCTGTAGGAAGGGAAATTATAGTGGTGCATATATCTCTTGCTTTCATCTTCGTCTAAACCATCCAGCATTTGTACATCTCCAAGAGCTCCTAGCGTTGCTACGGTAAGCACCTGGGTTTGTCCTCTACTAAACAATCCGGTGCCGTGAGTACGTGGTAGTATCCCTACTTCAGCAGATAAAGGTCTTATGTCATTTATACCTCGCCCATCTACACGCTTGCCTTCATCCAGTATCCATCTTCTAACAACATACTTTTGAAGCTTATACAGCGTCTCACTTATCTGAGATTGCATATCCGGATATTTTTCTGCAAAATGCTCGAATACGTCATCATAAACAACCCTAAGATTCTCTTCTCTTGTCTTTTTATCATCGGTATCTATTGCTTGTTTCACCTTGTCAATAGCATATTCCTTGACATCGTTATAAAGCGTCTCATCAACTTGATAGGATTGATATTCAAACTTAGGTTTACCTACTTCTTTCACGATATCTTCAATGAAGCTGCAGATTTTCTTAATCTCTTCATGTCCGAACATGATTGCTTCCAGCATCACATCTTCAGGTACTTCTTTTGCTCCGGCTTCAATCATCACTATTTTTTCTTTAGATCCTGCTACAGTAAGCTGTAAGATACTTTCATCCCGTTGTTCCGTATTCGGATTAATGATAAACTTGCCATTCACTAATCCTACAGATACACCTCCAATAGGTCCGTTAAATGGAATATCCGAAATAGAAATCGCCGCTGATGCACCTATCATTGCTGCGATTTCAGGGGAATTGTCCTGTTCTACCGAAAGCACTGTAGCTACTACAGTAACATCATTTCTTAAATCTTTTGGAAACAACGGACGGATGGGTCTATCAATCACCCTGGAAGTCAATATCGCCTTTTCTGTGGGCTTTCCTTCTCTTTTCATAAAGCTTCCTGGGATCTTCCCAACTGCGTAAAGTCTTTCTTCATAATCTACGCTTAAAGGAAAGAAGTCAATTCCTTCTCTTGGCTTATCTGAAGCTGTTGCTGTTACGATTACAACCGTTTCACCGTAACGTACCAGCACCGAGCCACTTGCAAGCTGCGCTAGCCTTCCAACCTCTATCGTAAATGGTCTGCCTGCCAAATCCATTGTAAAAGTCTTATGCATTTTAGTCTACCTCCTGTTTGTCTCTTGTTGTTATTCCTGGGTAGCTACTAGTTTTTAGCAATTAGATGTGCACTCTATTATAAAACTCTCCCAATACAGTACACGTCTAATGGCTAATGAACTAATAGCTACATACATACCTATAATAGTATTATTTTCACCCAGTGCTCATATTATACCGCATACGTACACAATAAGTGAGCGGTATATACCGCTCACTTACTTTTTTTACTTTCTTAAATTTAATTTACCAATAATTGTACGATATCTTTCAATATCATTATCCATCAGATAATTCAATAATCCTCTTCTTTGTCCAACCATCTTCAAAAGACCTCTTCTGGAATGATGGTCTTTTTTATGCATTTTAAGATGCTCATTCAAGTGATTGATTCTTTCAGTGAGTATCGCAATCTGTACTTCCGGAGAACCGGTATCATTCTCGTGAAGTTTATAAGATTCGATAATTGACTGTTTTACTTCTTTAATCATAATGTTTCACCTCCTCGAAAAATATCCCCTGCAGCTAAGATTTGGGTTGGTGACTCCCATATCCTGGCCTCAGGTTAAAAACCCTGTAACACCAAGTATTCTAACATATATTGATTTTATTGTAAATACCTTTATCACTAAAATATTGTTTTGTATACTGAACATCTTTTCCAATTTGCTCTGTCAGTTGAGCAAGTCCCGTAAACTTTTTTTCATCCCGTATTTTTTTGATAAAATGCACAGTCACAGTAGAATCATAAAGATCTCCGGTATAATCCAATATATGCGTTTCAATACGGATTCCTTGATCATTTACGGTAGGATTTACTCCAACATTGGTAACACTGCAATATGTGCATCCGCTAATATCCGTACTTGTCACATATACGCCTTTCGAAGGAAGCACCCTATCGTCTCCCGGAACAATATTAATAGTAGGAAATCCTATCTCACGTCCAAGGTGCTTACCTCTTACTATTTTCCCTGTAACCTGATAGTATCTTTTCATAAATTCAGCCGCATGCTCAACATCACCATTTGCAATCAATCTTCTGATCAAACTACTGCTAACGATGGTATCTCCCAGTTTTACCGGTGCTACCACCTCAACATCGAATCCGTATTTTTGCCCCATCTGCTTAAGCGTCTCCGGTGTGCCGGCACTTTTATAGCCGAAGCGATAATGAAAGCCCACCGTGACATGTTTTACATTAAACCGCTTCAATAAAATATCCTTTACAAAGTCTTCGGGTGCTATTTTCATATATTCTTGATTAAATTCTTCCAGATATAAATAATCTACACCATGACGGCTAAGGATTTCGGCTTTTGTTTCATTGGGAGTAATTAAAGCTGTGATGAACTTTCCGGCTATCACATTTTCAGGATGATTACTAAATGTATAAACAATAGACTTTAAATTACTATTGTTACATGCATTAATGGTCCTTTTTATTAATTCCATGTGCCCTATGTGCAATCCGTCAAAATTACCGAGAGCGATGGCTGTTCCTTGGGATATTTCTAAAGGAACATTCGCTTTTGAAAAAACCACCTTCATTTATTCCACCTCAGAAAAAACTTTTTACCATTTTCAGATACAATATATGATCAGGCTTTTTAATGATCTGGGACAAACATAAAAAATCGCCCTTCGCATTATAAATTCTGCACTGTATCCCTTCTTTCAGATGCTCTTTTGATTCAATGGCATTCAACGGAATTTGCATACCATTTAATACTTTCTTTTCTATGATCGGAGTAACAACTACCTGCGGATGATGTTCGAATATCTTGTCAACAGGAATAAGTATGCTGTTGATGCTCTCATTTTCAATACGCTGCTTAAACTGCTCCAGAGTAATTGATTTTTCCATATCGAACATACCGCTTTTCGTACGAAGGAGAAATGACATATGCGCCCCACATCCCAGTTTTTTCCCGATATCAAAACATAATGTTCTGATATACGTACCCTTAGAGCATGTTACATCGAATAATACCGTATCGTTTTTATCATCTATATCTATGATTCTAATATCCTTGATTTCAATCTGTCGCGGCTCTCTTTTAATCTCTATGCCTTTTCGGGCTAACTCATATAATTTCTGTCCTTGCACTTTCACAGCAGAATACATGGGCGGAACCTGCTCTATCCTTCCCTTAAAGCTCTCAATCACATCTGCCAGTGCGTCCTTAGAAATACTTACTTTTCTGATATCTAATACTTTTCCATCACTGTCTTGGGTATCGGTTATGATACCCAACTTAAGCTCCGCACGATATTGCTTTTGCTGGGAAGTGATCAAATCCGCTACCTTGGTCGCCTTACCTATGCATATAGGTAAAACTCCCACAGCACCGGGATCCAACGTACCGGTATGTCCTACTCTTTTGATGCCTGTACATTTTCTTATAAAGCTTACAACATCATGAGATGTCATACCCGGCGGCTTAATAATAGATACGATACCATTCATGACTTAACAGCCCCTTGTGTCACCTCATCCTTTACAGCAGCCAAAACCTTCTTTACCGCCTCATCCATATCCATGTTTAATGTACATCCACTTGCCCTTTGGTGCCCGCCTCCGCCGAATGAAACAGCAATTTTAGATACATCAACATATTGGTTGGAGCGAAAGCTGACTTTCACTTGACCGGGCTCTTTTTCTGTAAATACAACACCTACTTCTACATCTTCAATAGACCTGGGAATCCCTGAAAGACCATCCACATCCTCCATATTCATTCCCATTCGTTGAAGCAAATGATAATCCAACACGATCATTGCAACTTTATTATGCTGATGCATTTCTATCAGATTAATGGCAGCCGCTTTCAATTTCAGCCTATCTAATGAAAAAGTGTCATATATTCTCCGATTTATTTCTGCAACACCAATATTTTTTTGTATCAATGCCGATACAATAATATGTGTCCTTGAAGTAGTATTGCTGTACTTAAATCCTCCGGTATCGGTAGATATTGCTACATACAAATTTTCTGCCATTTCCTTATCTATAGCCACATTCAACTCTTCTAAAAGATCGAAAATGATTTCTCCTGTAGCCGCAGATTGTGTATCAATATAATTATACTGTGCGAAACCGGTATTACTGATATGATGATCAATATTTATAGTAAGTTCGCAGTCATTAAATATCTCTATACGGTTGTTGAGTCTTCTCTCATCGCCGCAATCCAGACAGATCACCATATCAAACATACCTTTTGACAATACGTCCATTGTCTTTATATCACTACCCGGCAGAAAAGAATATAATTGGGGAACATCCTCTTCCAAAATAACAAGGGGTTCCTTATTCAATTTTTTCAAGGCTAAAGAAAGCGCGAAGGAAGACCCTAAACAGTCTCCATCCGGACTGGTATGCGGCAAAATCGCGATTTTAGACCCTGTTTGAATAGTTTCAGCAATCTTTTTCAGTTTCAGTGTCATTATCCGCTGAGTCTCCTTCTGATGCGTTAATATTATGAAGCAGCCTGTTAATATACGCCCCATGTTCCATAGATTCATCTAAAATAAATAATAATTCAGGGGTATATCTCAGTTGAACCCGCTTACCGATTTCCTTTCTCATAAAGCCTGCTGCACTTTTCAAACCTGCGATGGCATTGCTCTGAGCTTCTTTATCTCCCATCACACTTACATAAACTTTTGCATATCTTAAGTCTCGTGTCACTTGTACATTCACTACACTCGTCATCATAGGGATTCGGGGATCTTTAAGTTCCCGGACAATTTCACCAAGCTCTTTTTTGACTTCTTCACTGATCCGGTTTATTCTGTTATATGACATACTTTCACCTTCCTAAAATAAAAGCTTACATAGCCCTACTAATTCACAGTCCTTGATGATCTAATGATATCTGTGAACTGTGAACCAACTCTACTGTTTAATCTCTTCCATCACAAAACATTCAATAATATCCCCATCTTTTAGATCATTAAATTTCTCTATACCGATACCGCACTCATATCCGGAAGCCACTTCTTTAGCATCATCCTTAAATCTCTTTAATGAAGCCAGGGTTCCTTCATGTACAACGATACCGTCTCTTACGATTCTTACTTCCGAATTTCTGTTTATCTTTCCATCGGTTACATAGCAGCCTGCGATAGTGCCTACACCGGTCACTTTAAATGTCGCACGAACTTGCGCATGACCAAGAATACTTTCTTTATACTTAGGCTCAAGTAACCCTTTCATCGCTGCTTCCATATCTTCTATCGCATTATAGATAATTCTATATAATCTTATTTCCACTTCCTGCTGTTCGGCAGATGCACTTATTGCGGCATCAGGGCGCACGTTAAAGCCGATAATAATCGCATTGGACGCAGCAGCCAACACAACATCCGACTCAGTGATAGCTCCTACACCACCATGAATGGTACGTACTCTTACTTCGCTATTGCTTAGTTTTTCAAGTGATTGCTTAACAGCTTCCACAGAACCTTGTACATCACCTTTTATAATAATATTTAAGTCTTTTACCTGGCCTTCTTTAATCTGGTTGAATAAGTCATCCAGTGATACCCGTTGATGAGATTGAATTTTTTCTTCCTTGATCTTATCTTTTCTTTTCTCAACAACATCCCGAGCTTTTTTCTCATCTTCTACAGCATAGAAGACATCTCCTCCATCAGGTACTTCAGATAATCCCAAAATCTCAACCGGGGTAGAAGGACCGGCTTTTTTCACCCGCTGCCCTTTATCGTCTACCATTGCTCTGACTCTTCCTACTGCAGTCCCTGCAACCAGAATATCTCCTATCTTAAGGGTACCATTTTGAACCAGTACGGTGGCTACAGGCCCTCTGCCTTTATCAAGCTGCGCTTCAACAACCGTCCCTTTTGCCAATCTATTCGGATTTGCTTTTAATTCCTGCATTTCTGACACCAACAGGATCATTTCCAATAGATGATCTATACCTTCTTTTTTCAACGCAGATACAGGCACACAGATCGTATCGCCGCCCCACTCTTCAGGTACAAGGCCGTATTCGGTCAATTCCTGTTTCACTCTGTCCGGATTGGCACCTTCTTTGTCCATCTTATTAATAGCGATAATGATATTGACATTTGCGGCCTTTGCATGGTTTATCGCTTCTACAGTTTGAGGCATGATCCCATCATCTGCCGCCACTACCAATATAGCGATATCTGTAACCTGCGCTCCTCTTGCTCTCATCGCTGTAAATGCTTCATGGCCCGGTGTATCCAAAAAAGTGATATCCTTATCATGAATCTTTACCCTGTAAGCACCGATATGTTGGGTAATCCCTCCGGCTTCAGTGGCAATTACATCTGTTTCTCTTATCGCATCCAGTAAAGAGGTCTTTCCGTGGTCAACATGCCCCATTACAACCACAACAGGCGGACGTGTTTTCAATTCGGCATCATCATCTTCTACATCATTAAATAACTTATCTTCTTCGGTAATAATAACCTCTTTTTCAACTTTAGCACCCAAATCTTCAGCTACCACTGACGCTGTATCAAAATCAACGGTTTGATTAATAGTAGCCATAACCCCTAACATCATTAATTTCTTAATAATCTCAGTCGCAGATACTTTTAACTTATCCGCTAAATCTCCTACCATAATTTCATCAGGAATAGCAACTTGCATAGGGTCCTTCTTCGGCTTTTGATTTTTTGCTTGCACTTTATCGATATTTTCTTCAAAGCCCTTATCCTTTTTGGATTTACCAACGCTTTTCTTGATTTTTTGCTTCTTATCGCCTTCGAATTTAACCTTATCAGGTACCAACTCTTCGATTTTTTCTGTATCCAGTTTGTCTAGATCTACTACAGTAGGACGTGTATCAACATATCTGCCCTTTTTATTCTTATCATTAGCATCTTTTTCTCTCGTTTGGTTGACGTTTTTCTGTTCTATGTTCTTCTTATTCTCCTTTGTTGGATAATCAGCCGCATTTTGCTCTGCTTTTTTCTCCGGTTTAGGCTGAGTTTCCTGATTATTAACAACATCATTTTGCTGAGTATAAGTCTCCAAAATAATATCAATATCTGAATCCTCTAACGTACTCATATGGTTTTTTACATCCACATCAAATTTTTGTAGTTCGGATATAATATCTTTACTTGAAATATCTAAATCTTTCGCAATTTCATATACTCTTGGCTTAGACAATTCATTCACCCCCGCTTGACATTTGGTTATATAAACCAATAATTAAATTTGCAAAATTTTTATCCTTAACGGACAATACTGCCCGATATTCCTTACCGATCATTTTTCCTAATTTTTCTTTAATCCCAAATTCAATAAATGAAATATTTCTATAATTGCACATTTGCGTAAAACGCTTTTTCGTGTTATCAGAACTGTCTTGTGCAATAATGATCAGTTGGCTCTTTCCGCTTTTAATCTCTCTTTCACAAGGCTCTTCGCCTGATGTAATCTTACCTGCTTTTTGAGATAATCCAATCATTGAATACAGCTTTTCATTCATCCTGCTTCTCCAATTCATCTTTTATCTGATCATATATTTCTTCTGAGATCGCTTGTGAAAAAGCCCGTTCCAATCTTTTTCCTTTGCGCGCTTTATGAAAACACTCTATGCTGTTGCATATATAAGCGCCGCGTCCAGGTTTCTTCCCTTTAAAGTCTATTGATATTTCCCCTTCCTGATTCTTAACAACCCGTATTAGTTCTTTTTTAGGCTTCATCTCTTTACAGCCTAAACACATTCGAAGGGGTACTTTCCTTTTTTTTTGCACAGTATCACCCTCTATAATGATTTCCAAATTTATATGTTTTTTTCAATATATCAGCATTATTTAGGCATTACTTTGGGATTCACTCTTAATATCAATTTTCCATCCTGTCAATTTGGCCGCTAATCTGGCATTTTGCCCTTCCTTGCCAATGGCAAGAGATAGTTGATAATCAGGTACAATAACCTTTGCAGCTTTTTCGTCCTCATTTACGTCAACCTTTAATACTTTCGCAGGACTTAAGCTGGCTGCAATGTATTCAACAGGATCAGAATTCCATTTGATAATGTCTATTTTTTCTCCCCTCAGCTCATCAACAATTACCTGTACTCTATTGCCTTTCGGTCCCACACATGCGCCTACAGGATCAACATTAGCATCAACAGAGTGAACAGCAATCTTAGTTCTGGACCCCGGCTCCCTGGAAATACTTTTGATCTCTACCACCCCTTCATAGATCTCCGGCACTTCTTTTTCAAATAGTCTTTTTACCAACCCCGGATGAGTACGTGAGATCAACACTTGGGGTCCTTTGGTCGTCTTCTTTACCTCAATCACATATACCTTGATTCTATCATTAAAATGATATTCTTCCGCCGGAACTTGCTCATTCGGTGCGAGAATCGCTTCGATTTTTCCCATCTCCACCATTACATTTTTTTTCTCAACTCTTTGTACAATGCCGGTAGCAATATCATTCTGCCTACTGAAAAATTCTTCAAAAATAATGCCTCTTTCAGCTTCTCTAATTCGTTGTACAACAACCTGTTTAGCAGTCTGCGCTGCGATACGCCCAAACTTTTTAGGAGTTACTTCAATATCAATAATATCTCCTAAATCATACTTTTTACTAATACTTCTTGCTTGTTCCAAACCGATTTCCAAAAAGTCGTTTTCAATTTCTTCTACAACTTTCTTTTTTGCAAAAACCTTTACTTCACCAGAAATCCTATCAATATTTACCGATACATTCTGTGATGAACCAAAGTTTCTTTTATAAGCGGAAATAAGTGCCGCCTCAATTGCATCCAGCAATACTTCTGTGTTAATACTTTTTTCTTTTGCAATTTGCTCTAGTGCTTCAATAAATTCAGCATTCATCTTTCATCCTCCTCTATTCAGTTTTTATATTTGAGTTCTTAAATAATATATTAAAAATCAACAGCTAGTCTAACTAACGCGATTTTATCCTTTTCAAGCTCTATTCTGCTGTTGTCCTCCAATTGGATAGCAATACTACCATCATGGTACTGTTCCAGCATACCGATCAACAATTTACTGCCATTTAACGGTTGATACAACTTGACTTCTACTTTATCTCCCAAGTGGCTGGTAAAATCCTTCTCTTTCTTCAGCGGCCGGTCCAATCCCGGTGAAGAAACTTCCAGATAATAGCTTTGATCAATGGGATCCACTCTGTCTAATTCATTGCTGACACCCTTACTTACCACTTCACAATCATCTAATGTGATTCCATTTTCTTTATCGATAAAAACTCTTAAAAACCAGTTAGGACCTTCTTTTTTAAATTCTACATCTACAACTTCACAGCCATTCTGTTCCGCTACGGGCTGTGAAAGCTCAAATACTACATCTTCAATCTTCCCTTTAGGCAACGCCCATTCCACCTTTCCGATTGTTTTTTATACTTCAATGAGATTGTATAAATCGTTAACTATCTATATCATCACACTAATCCTATCATAGTGTCTATCTTTACCTGTATTATTCTCTTTATGTAAGTAATTTATTTTCTCTCGTGTCTTTCTGTATTAATAATGAGAAAGAGTGGGGTATCTGCCCACTCTCTAAAATAACAATGTATTTGTTTGCATCAGTTGATATTATACCACTCTTTTACAAGTTTAGCAATAGCAATTAAAATAAACTCAATTGACTGCTTTCGGGTAAGTCTTTTAGGCAGCCCTGTTGGCTTAATATTTCAACCACCGATTTACTCACCTTGGCTCTTATCCGCAAATCATCAACCGATATGAATTCTCCATCTTTTCTGGCCTCCACAATGCTTCTTGCAGCTGCAGAACCCACTCCTTGAAGCGCATTTAGCGGCGGCAAGATTCCTTGATCAGTACGAATGAATTTCACTGCATCGGATTCATAAATATCGATAGGTAAAAATCTTATCCCTCGACTGTACATTTCATTACATACTTCAAGGATGGTTAATACATTTTTTTCTTTTGTACTAATCTCGTTGCCTTTTGCTTCCAATTCTTTAATCTTATTTTTCACTTTATCAGCACCATGGGTCATAAGTTCTGCATCAAAATCATCAGCCCGTACAGTAAAATAGGCAATATAAAATGCTTCCGGATAATGAACCTTAAAATATGCAATTCTGAATGCCATCGTCACATACGCTACAGCATGAGCTTTTGGGAACATATACTTTATTTTTTTACATGAATCGATATACCACTTCGGTACATCGTTTTCCCTCATTGCAGCTTCGTCCTCTTCTTTCAATCCCTTTCCTTTTCGCACACTTTCCATGATCTTAAATGCATGTTTGGGTACCAGACCGTTATACATAAGATAAACCATAATATCATCACGGGTACATATTACTTCAGGAAGTGTTGCGATACCGGCACGTACCAATTCTTGCGCATTATTAAGCCAAACATCTGTACCATGGGACAAACCACTGATGCGAACCAATTCGGCAAATGTCTTAGGACGGGTATCTACCAACATCTGCCGTACAAACTTAGTACCAAATTCCGGGATAGCAAAAGTCCCCACTTCACTATTGATATCTTCCGGCTTAATACCTAAAGCCTCGGTGCCGGTAAAAATGCTCATGGTCTCAGGATCTCCGATGTTAATCTCTCTTGCGTCTACTCCTGTTAAATCTTCCAGCATCTTTATGACGGTAGGATCGTCATGTCCCAGAATATCCAGTTTGAGCAATCGTCCGCTGATAGAATGATAATCAAAATGAGTGGTAATGATATTTGAACTTGTATCATCGGCAGGCCGCTGAATGGGACAAAACTCAAATATCTCGTTCTTCTGCGGTACAATCATAACACCACCCGGGTGCTGCCCCGTTGTCCTTTTAACGCCTGTACAGCCTTTTACAAGACGGTTGATTTCTGCATTATGCGCTACCGTTTCTTTCTCATCCAGATATTTTTTTACAAAACCGTAAGCTGTCTTTTCCGCAATTGTGCCGATGGTACCCGCCCTGAAAACATGCCCTTCACCAAACAGTTCTTCAGTATACTTGTGGGCTGTAGGCTGATATTCTCCGGAAAAATTCAAGTCAATATCCGGTTCTTTATCTCCGTCAAAGCCCAAGAATGTTTCAAATGGAATATCATGTCCATCTTTTTTATATACAGTTCCGCATTCAGGACAATTTTTATCCGGCATATCTACCCCCGACCCTACAGAACCGTCCATGATAAATTGGGAATGCTTGCAGCTCGGACAAACATAGTGCGGCGGCAGTGCATTTACTTCAGTAATTCCTGTTAAAAACGCTACAAAAGAAGATCCTACCGAACCTCTCGAACCTACAAGATATCCATCGCTTAACGACTTCCATACCAGCTTTTGCGCAATGATATACATTACCGAGAATCCGTTTTTAATAATAGAGTTTAATTCTTTATCCATTCTCTCTTTGACAATGGAAGGAAGGGGATCACCATATATTTCTACCGCTTTATTTACCGAAAGGCTCTGGATTTCTTCTTCCGCACCGGGAATCTCGGGTGGAAAAGTTTCATCCGGAATGGGTAGTATATGCTCTACCATTTCCGCAATCAAATTGGTGTTTTCCACTACTACTTCATAGGCCTTCCGGCTTCCCAGATAACTGAATTCCTCCAGCATTTCTTCCGTTGTTCTCAAATATAACGGCGGCTGATTATCCGCGTCACTAAATCCTTGTCCAGCCATCAGTATCCTTCTGAATACTTCATCATGAGGATCTAAAAAATGTACATCACAAGTTGCGACAACCGGCTTATTATATTTTTCTCCGTATTTTATGATGTCCCTATTTATTTGCTTGAGTTGTTCTTCATTCTGAACCCTGCCATTATCCAGTAAAAACTGGTTGTTTCCTAGAGGTTGTATTTCCACATAGTCGTAAAACTTAACTATCTTAGATATTTCATCATAGGATTTACCATTCAAGATCGCTGAATATAATTCTCCTGCTTCACAGCCCGAACCAATGATTAACCCTTCTTTATACTGCAAATATAAACTTTTAGGCACCCTGGGTTTTTTATAAAAATAGTTCAAATGGGATTCCGATATAATCTTATATAAGTTCTTCAAACCGATATAATCTTTCACTAAAATCACTGCGTGATAGGAGTCCATATTCTTTACATCTTTTACCCCTGTTAAAGCATTGTTAATATCCTTTAGGCTATATAGTTCCTGTTCCCTTAATATGGCAGAACACTTCAGGAAAATTTGCGCTGTTGCTTCTGCGTCATCAACAGCTCTATGATGATTTTCCAGCTTAATGTCCAAATGTTTAGCGATAATGTTTAATCTATGCCTTTTTAGTTCAGGAAAAAGTGCTCTGGAAAGCTCCAGGGTATCCAAATTGCTATTATCAAATTCCAACTCCAATTTTCTTGCGTTGGTTTTGATAAATCCTACATCAAACCTGGCATTATGCGCAACAAGTACGCTGTTTCCGCAGAACTCAAGAAATTCCTTTAGTACAGTGTCTATGGCAGGAGCATCTTTGACCATGTCATCCGTAATACCCGTTAATTCTGTAATCTTAGCCGGAATGGGCACGCCGGGATTGACAAATGTCTGATACCGGTCTGTAATTTCCCCACCACTGATCTTCACCGCTCCGATTTCGGTAATACCATCTTTTTGAGCATTTAATCCTGTTGTCTCAATATCAAAAACAACAAACTCACTATCAAGCGTGTTTTCATCCGGATTGTATGCAATGGGAACACTGTCGTTTACCAAGTAGCATTCTACACCATAGATAATTTTTATATTATTTTTCTTCCCTGCTTCATACGCTTCAGGGAATGCCTGCACAACACCATGGTCCGTGATAGCAACTGCCGGATGCCCCCAGCTTGCTGCTCGTTGAACAAGATCTTTTACCGATGAAACCGCATCCATTGCACTCATCTGCGTATGTAGATGCAATTCGACCCTTTTCTTTTCCGCATTGTCCATCTTTACTAGTTTTGGAGTCTGAACAATATCATACGCAAAAACTACAAGTTCTCTTGCATATTTGTCATATTGTGCTTCACCTCTTACTTTAACTCTTACCCCACTCTTTATCTTTTGTTGAATATCTCCTATTTTATCCTTATCAGTAAAAAACTTAGCCGTCATTGACCCAGTAAAATCTGTCATATCAAAAGAAACAATGTATTTTTCACTTTTTAGTTCTCTTATCTCAACTGAGAAAATATCCCCTTCAATGGTTACTCGTCCTGATTCTTGATTAACCAGAGATATAGCAATCGCATCCCCCGCAATGCTTTTACCATGAATAAGGGATGATGTATTTTCCGATTGAGATTTTTGAGCTGAGGTATTCTGTCCCTGCTCTCTTACCGGGTTGCTTTTTAGTACCTGAGATACAACATGTGACTCATGCTTTTCTTTGAAGTCCAGATATCCGGTGTTTTCTCCATCAGTATGCTGATTATCAATAAACTCTACCATGGTTTTTATTCCGAATTCATTGTCAATTAAATTCTCAACAAGTTTATCGCATCTATTCTTCTGCAATAACTGACTCCCACCATACTTTAAATATACAATAAATTTATCATTCTCATACCGGCATTTACTTTCTGCTAAAATGCTCCGGCATATGGGTAGATTCTTTTGAAGATAATATTTAATACTTTCATAATAATCTTCAAAAGATAAACTCCGTGAATCCAAATTACTAAATCTAATACTAAAATTAATATCATCAAGCTGATAAGCAGCCTTAATATTACTGCTTATATGATCGATATCCCATTTATTAACCAGTTTCTCCGATTCAATCGCGATATCCACTCTTCTTGTTTTACGGTAGACTTTAATCCCGGTAATCTTTGAACCGCACAATATGTCTTTAACTTCACCTTGTGATTTAATATTAGGAAATAATTTTAATAGGTTTATATTTGAAAAAGAATTTTGAGACATATATGATAACCCCTTACTAAACAATTAAAATTACCGCTGGCGCACCAATGTTAGTTCGCGAATAATATCCCAATACATTTTCATTCGAGCTTGTACGCCTTTTTTCCATCCTAACTTTTCTTCTTTCATGACATGGGACATTTCGTCCAGCATTACTTTTTTATAGGGTATCCCATGCTTTCTCACATAATTTGTAAGCGCTATCTCAACGCCAAACTTTGTAATCTCCATATTGCATAATTCATCCAAAACCTTCTTTCTGACCGCTCTTTGTCCCGATAAAAAAGGTGATACCTTCTGTGCCAAATCAGTGGTAAAACGCCCTCCTTCAAATATACCGATGGTCATATCCACTTCTTGGCTGATTACAGGCCGTAAAAGATCCATTACATGCCTTTCTGTCAGTCCGATAAGATCAGCGTCCAAAAAAAGCACAATATCAGCATTACAATTATTGAGCCCCACTTTCATTGCCCCACCTTTACCTATATTCGTTGAAAGCTCTATTACATTTGCTCCCCAATGTCTCGATATTTTTGCAGTGTCATCATTGGAGCCATCACTTACAACGATAATCTCTTCCACTTGCTCCACGAGGGTAAGAACCTCTATGACTTTCCCTATGGTAGCAGCTTCATTATACGCAGGTATAATTGCACTGATATTCATTTTTCATCCATCCTTTGCATCTTTGCATTGGTAGATAGCAAATACGTGACAATGAGGCAGTTCGAACTTACTGAGAAAGTGCTTATCGTTCGGAAGTCGGACACGGGCGGGGCCCAGAGCGAAACTACTGAAAAAGTGCTTGATTGGTCAGTCGCAAAGCATGGGGACGGACCTACAGCTTCCCTAAAAAACAAGCGCAGCAGTAGGTCCGTCCCCATGCTTCACTCCTTCTATGTGCTAAATCAGGCTTTTTCAGTGATTCCAACCAGTCCCCATGTCCAACTTCCTCTTCGTGCTAAGTCGTACTTTATCAGTATTCTCCAATCGTCCCATATCACATATTCACTATTCACTATTAATTATTCACTATTATATGGTTTCCAACTCTTCCATCAACGCGTCTACTAATTTATCTTCGGGTACTTTCTTTATAATTTCCCCTTTTTTGAAAATTAGTCCAACGCCATTGCCGCCTGCAATACCAATGTCTGCCTCACGCGCTTCACCAGGCCCGTTTACCGCACATCCCATCACTGCAACCTTAATATTTTTATTGCTGTTCTGGAGCTTTTGCTCTACAGTATTAGCAATATTAATTAAATCTATCTGACAACGCCCACAGGTAGGACATGAGATCAATTCTATACCATTCTTTCTCAATCCCAGGGATTTTAATATCTGAATACCAACCTTAACTTCTTCTACAGGGTCTCCTGTAAGTGATACACGAATAGTATCGCCAATTCCGTCCATCAACAGCGTTCCAATGCCTATTGAAGATTTTATAGTTCCCGACCATATGGTTCCTGCCTCAGTAACACCCAAATGCAGCGGGTAATCCACTTTTTGAGAAATGAGACGATATGCTTCAATCATCATGGGTACGTTAGATGCCTTTAAAGATATGATAATATCGGTAAAATCGTGTTCCTCCAAAAGCCTTACATGCCTTATCGCACTTTCAACCATCGCTTCCGGGGTAGGAGATCCATACTTATCTAATAATTCTTTTTCTATCGATCCGGAATTCACACCTATTCGTATCGGGACACCCTTTTCCTTTGCAGCCCGGCTAACCTCCCGCACCCTTCTATCTTCTCCGATATTTCCCGGATTAATCCTTATCTTGTCAACCCCTCTATCAATACATTCTAATGCAATTCTGTAATCAAAATGAATATCCGCAACAAGCGGTATTTTTGTTCTTCCTCTGATCTTCGAGATTGAATACGCAGCATCCATATCAGGAACAGCCATTCGTACGAGATCACATCCTGCCTCTTCAAGCCTCCATATTTGCTCCAGCGTAGCTTCCGGATTACGGGTATCGGTATTGGTCATAGATTGAATAGAGATGCCTGCATTTCCGCCAATATTTACACTGCCAACCTTTACTTCTTTTGTCTGTCTGCGTTTGATAAAGCTTTTATCCATATGCACCTCCTTAAACTACTGTCCGACCATGCGAACGATATCATTAAATGTCACAAATACAAGCAGTAAAATAAGCATTGCAAAACCAACAAAGTGGACCATGCCCTCTTTTTCCGGGCTTATCGGTTTTTTTCTAACCCCTTCTATTAGTAAAAACATGATCTTACTACCATCCAAAGCCGGTATAGGAAGCAGATTAAATATGCCAAGGTTAATACTTATCAGCGCTGCCAGAAAAGCTAAGTTCCGCAATCCTTCCTTAGCCGCAGTGCCTATCCCTTGTACGATTCCCACTGGTCCGGAGACCTGATTCATTCCTGCTTTTCCTGTTACTAGGTCTCCCAATGACGCAAATATTACCTTCGTTAAAAACACTGTACGATAATAGGCATATTGGGTGATATTCACGATATTTTTGGATACGGTGAGTGCTTCATATCCCATGATATAACTCTGATATTTTTCTTCCAATTCCGGCACCAGTGTGAAAGTCATTTTCTGATTGTCCCTTAACACAGTAACATCAATCGGATTATCTCTATTCTTATCTAAAAAATATCTTACATCTTCTTGTATATGCACTTTGTAATTATTAAGACGAATAATTCTATCGCCCTCTTGAAGTCCAACTCCCTGTGCCGGCTTATTAGGAATTAGTTTTCCGATTACAGCCTGTGGAATCTCCGGTTCATAAGAAAGCATCACTACAAAAATAATAAACCCAAGAAAAAAATTCATGATCGCTCCTGCTGCTACTACGGCTATTCTAGCCCAAAGAGGTTTATTACTAAATGCCTTTTCATCAGTAGAGCTCTCTACTTCTCCCTCCATCATAACATAGCCGCCTATAGGAAGAGCTCTTATGGAATACATTGTATCACCTTTTTTATGCTTTAATAGTTGTGGTCCCATCCCTATAGCAAATTCATGAACCTTTATGCCTACCAGCTTTGCAACCGTAAAATGACCCAGTTCATGAAAAAAGATCAACAATGCAAATACGATAATCGCCGATATCAAAGTAGTCAATATCATCACCAAACCCTTCAAGTAATTAACAATTAATAATTAGTATATAAGTCACACTAAAAGTATATTACATATCTGCTCAGAAATGCAACACGGGGACGGTTCGAAATTACTGAAAAAGTGCTTCATCGTTCGGGAATCGGACACGGGGACAGGGCCGCAGTCCGGCCCAAAACCAGGCCTGACAGCAGCCCTGTCCCCATGTCCGATTCCCTCTTCGTGCTAAATTAAACTTTATCAGTGGTTTCAAATCGTCCCCATGTCTCATTTCTTCTTTTGCTCCTGACTGTAATACACTTAGTGTTTTTTATATAAAAACTTTTATATTGTTAGTTTCTACCTCTATCCTTTAAATATTCAGTATACTCTCAGTATATCCACTTATGAAAAGTAATTTATTGCTTAAGCGTCACAGTAGCCATTATACAACCAAGCAGCAAATATAAACATTCATTGTCCATTGTCCATTGTCCATTGTCCATTATTTACTAAAAGTTCTTGCGCCGCTTCTCTCGCCCAACTGTCGACCTTCAACACGTCTTCCAACGATGGATTTATAATATTCTTATGCATTTCCATTGCAGTTTCTACCATCCAAGCAATTTCGAGAAAAGTAATCTTGCGTTCTAAAAATAGCTGTACTGCTATTTCATTCGCCGCATTTAAAACAACCGGCATTGTACCGCCTTCCTTTGCAGCTTCAAATGCAAGTTTAAGACACTTAAATGTTTCTACGTCCGGTTGCTCAAAGGTAAGATGATTGTTTTTTAGCAAATCAAGACCCTCGCTTGTAGAGGGATACCGTACTGGATATGTTAATGCATATTGTATTGGTATCTTCATATCCGGAACACCCATTTGCGCAATAATAGAATAATCTACGCATTCAACCATCGAGTGAACGATGCTCTGTGGATGCACCAATACTTGGATCCTATCAATGTCCACATCAAAAAGCCACTTTGCTTCAATTACTTCTAATCCCTTATTCATAAGTGTTGCTGAGTCAATGCTTATTTTACTTCCCATATCCCATCTAGGATGTTTTAATGCCTGCTCGGGTGTAACAAATTCTAACTGCTCAGTTTTCTTTCCACGGAAAGGACCTCCCGAAGCTGTTATGATAAGTTTCCTAATATGCTTGTTTTCAGTATTTTGCTGGAGACATTGCAAGATAGCCGAATGCTCACTATCCACAGGTATAATAGATACATTCTTTCTCTTTGCTTGATTCATTACGATTTCTCCGGCAGTGACTAATGTTTCTTTATTTGCTAGTGCAATATGCTTTTTTGCATTGATTGCCTGCATTGTGGGTACTAAACCTATAATTCCCACCACAGAAGTCACGACCATTTCAATCTGTGGTATTGTAGATACCTGTACCAAACCATCTAGACCGCTAACCACCTGAGTATCCGTATCTTTTATATTATCTTGTAATTCTCGGGCACACTTTTCATCCATTACGGCAGCAATGACAGGCTTGAATTTTCTGATCTGCTGTTCCAATAATTTAATGTTTTTATTTGTAGACAATCCCCAGATCCTAATATTATTGAGATGCTCAACTACTTCCAGAGTTTGTGTCCCAATGGACCCGGTAGATCCTAAAATTGATATGTTCTGTATCATATTTCATCTCCTTGGATGTTTATTAGTGGGGAGTGGATAGTGAGGAGAAAAAACTCGGAGATCCCCATTATTCACTTTTCACTCGCTAATTTTCTATATATATCTAACTTATAATGCTAAAATTCATAGTAAAATAGTATACCAATGGCGCAACGAAGACAATACTGTCAAATCTGTCCAAAACTCCCCCATGACCGGGCATAATGCGTCCAAAATCTTTTATGTTATACTGCCTCTTTATGATAGATGCAGATAAATCCCCAAGCTGAGATACAATGGAACATGCTAACCCTAAAACAAATAAACTCCCATAATGCACATTATGATTTCCAAAATAGTGTATTAGGTATCCGAAAAGTAAAAAAGATAATCCACAGCCAATAATTCCTCCCAGAGCGCCTTCAACAGTTTTTTTGGGACTTATTTCAGGCCATAGTTTCCTCTTTCCCATCGATGTACCAACAAAGAAAGCAAACGTGTCTGTTGTCCATGCGCCTAAAAAGATCATCCAAATCAATATATTACCTTCCGGCAGATATCTTGTAAATACGATATGAGAAAAGAAATAAGATATATAAACGGTAGAAAAACATGTAATAGCAATATGGCTCAACTTTATTGTATTATGTTTGATCAAAATAATAACAAATAATAGTATGATATAACCATATATCATAGGCATAATAAATTTCTGTTCCATAAAATTACTAAACGCCATTATAACACTACTAATGAATGCGAGTGAAACTAATGATGTATTCTGCATATTGCCTGCAGCACAAAATAGTTCATGCAGTGCGAGTACCGAAATAACTGCCACTCCAATATTTATAAATATTTTATTTGAAGTTAATACCACTACTAGTATTATAATCCCAATTGCTGCGCTTACTACTCTTTTCCCAAGCACTTATATTCCTCCATATCTTCTGTGTCTCTGTTGATAGTCTCTTATAGCCTCTAAAAGGTTTTCAGTAGTAAAATCCGGCCAGTTAATATTTGAAAACCATAGTTCGGAATATGCCGATTGCCATAGCAAAAAATTACTCAACCTTAATTCCCCACTAGGACGAATAATCAGGTCAGGATCTTTAAGGCCTTTGGTATACATGTACCTTGACATCAGATATTCATCCACTTCTTCAATGTTCAAACCGGAATATTGAACATCGGAAACAATTCTTTTGACAGCATTGATGATTTCATCTCTTCCACCATAATTTATCGCAATATTCAAAAGTAATCCTGAATTATTCTGAGTTAATGTTTCAGTTTTATGTATTTGCTGTTGAATTTCTTCTGATAACAATTTGATGTCACCAATCACTTTAATAACAATATTTTTCCCAGCCAATTGCCTTTCAGCATCCTTAAGGAATTCCAACAGTAAATCCATCAAAAAATTTACTTCTCCCTCAGGCCTTTTCCAATTCTCGGTTGAAAACGCATAGACAGTAAGTACTTTTATACCTATTTCATTAGAAAATTCCGTAATCTTTCTTATCGTTTGCGCACCGGCTCTATGCCCTGCTGAACGGGGCAATCCTCTTTTTTGAGCCCATCTTCCATTGCCGTCCATAATAATTGCAATATGTTCAGGCAATCCAGAAGCATCTATTTTTTCTTTTGATTTATTTATACCCATTTTTTTAAAAAAGTTGCCAATATTTACTCTCAAAATCTACGACCTCCTACTCTAAAGAAATACCCCTCTTATCGAGGGGTAACTAGCTGTGAAAATAGGGGGGCAGGCTACATATAACAAACTAATAATTCAATTTCGTCATGACATATCTCCACAGCCCTTAATATTCTGCAATGATCAGTAACAGAATCGTTAGAGTTAAAAGGAGATTTCGTTACAATCATGTCAATGTTACTGAATCCGCTTGATAATAAAATTTCTTTTCCTTTTTCTAAAGGATAGCCTACTATATCAGGAAGCATTTTATACCTCCATAATCTCTTTTTGTTTCACTTCGGTGATATCATCAATTTCTTTAATATAATCATCAGTCAAATGTTGAATATCTTTTTCAATATCTTTTAAATCATCTTCTGTAATTTCAGAATTTTTTTTCATTGTTTTATAGTGGTCAAGAGCATCACGTCTGATAGACCTTATAGCAACCTTTGCATCTTCACCTTTTTTATGAACAGCTTTTACTAACTCTTTTCTTCTCTCCTCAGTCAAAGGCGGAAAGTTCAATCTTATAATTTTCCCGTCACTATTTGGAGTAATGCCGATATCCGATTTAAGCAAAGCTTTTTCTACTTCTTTTACAATACTGGCATCCCAAGGCTGAATAGTAAGCATTCTTGCTTCAGGTACCGACACATTTCCTATTTGTGTGATGGGAGTTGGAACACCATAATAATCTACCGTCACTTTGTCCAGAACCGCTGGATTAGCTCTACCGGCCCTTATACTTGCAAGATCCTCATTGAAAACACTAATGGTTTTTTTCATTTTGCTCTCAACTTCTTGGTATTGATTTTTCATGCTTTATCTTCCTCCTTAACTAATGTACCGATTTGCTCACCTAATATTACTTTCTTGATATTTCCAGGTTGGTTTAATCCAAATACCATAAGAGGAATATTATTATCCATACATAATGATGTTGCAGTGGAATCCATAACGCCTAACCCTCTATTCAGAATATCGATATACGTCAATCTATCGAATTTAACAGCATTAGGATTTAATACAGGGTCAGAATCATAGACTCCGTCTACTTTCTTTGCAAGCAGAATCATCTCCGCGTCTATTTCAGCGGCTCTTAATGCTGCAGTAGTATCTGTCGAAAAATATGGATTTCCGGTACCGCATGCAAATATCACAATTCTTCCTTTTTCCAAATGCCGTACAGATTTTCTTCGGATATACGGCTCTGCAATTTGTCGCATTTCAATAGCTGTCTGCACTCTGGTAGGTATTTCTCTGGATTCCAGTGCATCCTGCAGCGCCAGAGCATTAATAACGGTTGCCAACATACCCATATGATCTGCTGTGGTTCTATCCATGCCCTTCCCGCTTCTTCCCCTCCAGAAATTCCCTCCTCCTACAACGATCGCTATTTGTACACCTAATTCTATACATTCCTTAATTTCATCGGAAATTCTATTAATCGTGTCGAAGTCTAATCCAAAACGACCTTCTCCTGCTAAAGCTTCTCCGCTTATTTTTAATATTATACGTTTATACTTAGGAATCATTAATATTTCCTCCATCTAATAATATCTTCTACATAAATTCAGAAAATCCTGCTAACATCTTTAAAAAAGGAACACAAAAATGTGTTCCTTTTTTAAGGATATAAATACTTTTATGTTTATATACTATTTAACCATATTTGCAACTTCATCTGCAAAGTTGTCATCACGTTTTTCAAGACCTTCACCTTTTTCAAAACGTGCAAATCTACGGATGTTCATATTTTCACCGATCTTTGCGATCTTTTCAGTTAACAAATCTTTGATAGACTTATCAGGGTCTTTGATAAACGGTTGTTCTAACAGGCATACTTCTTTATAGAATTTTTCTATTCTTCCTTCAACCATTTTATCAACAATTTTTTCCGGTTTTCCTTCATTTAATGCTTGTGCTCTAAGAATTTCTTTTTCTTTTTCAACCATCTCAGCAGGTACTTCTTCTCTTGATACGTACTGCGGGTTTGCAGCTGCAATCTGCATCGCAACATCCTTAACAAATTCTTTGAATTCTTCATTTTTCGCAACGAAATCAGTCTCAGAATTAACTTCAACCAGAACACCTATTCTTCCATTGCCATGTATGTATGCTTCCACAAGACCTTCAGCAGCAATTCTTCCTGCCTTCTTTGCCGCGGCAGCCAAGCCCTTTTCTCTTAATAATTCTATCGCTTTTTCCATATCACCTTTGGCTTCAGTGAGTACCTTTTTACAATCCATCATACCGGCGCCGGTTCTTTCTCTTAGTTCTTTAACCTGTTCAGCAGTGATCATATATATGCCTCCTATAATGTTGTTTTCCTTATTTTAATTCTATTTGCTGTTTTTATGCAAATTTTCTAATATACATCGTATAAATCAAAATAACCCAGCCTTCAGTCTTCATTAATCAGACCGAAGACTGGGTTATTTAAATGTTTATTCTTCAGCTACAATTTGCTCTCCCTGTCTTCCTTCGAGTATAGCATCCGCAACTTTTGAAGCAATCAGCTTTACAGCTCTTATAGCATCATCATTGCCCGGAATAACATAATCTACTTCTTCAGGGTCACAATTGGTATCTACAATCGCTACTACCGGAATACCGAGTTTTCTAGCTTCAGCAATCGCAATTCTTTCTTTTCTTGGATCAACTACAAAAAGCGCTCCAGGAATCTTTTTCATTTCCTTGATACCACCTAAGAATTTTTCAAGCTTTTCTCTTTCTCCTCTAAGCTTGATAACTTCCTTCTTAGGAAGCAAATCGAAAGTTCCGTCTTCTTCCATTTGTCTTAGCTGATTTAATCTGTCAATACGTTTTCTGATAGTCTTGAAGTTGGTAAGCATACCGCCCAACCATCTCGCATTAACAAAATACATGTTACATCTTTCAGCTTCTTCTTTAATAGAATCCTGTGCTTGCTTTTTTGTTCCTACAAAAAGAACACTTTCACCATTCATAGCTAGCTCTCTGATAAAATAATAGGCCTCTTCTATTTTCTTTACTGTTTTTTGAAGATCTATGATATAGATCCCATTTCTTTCAGTAAAGATATATTCAGCCATTTTAGGGTTCCATCTTCTTGTCTGGTGACCGAAGTGAACACCTGCTTCTAAAAGTTGTTTCATTGATATAACTGACATATTTCCACCTCCTGGTTTTTTTATACCTCCACCTTGCTCAACTCTTTAAAAGACCATGACGGCACCCTTTTAAAAATCCCAAGGTGTGTGTATTTTTTCCTCTAGTAGTTTACCACAGTTACTTTTAATTAGCAACTGTTTTTTATTATTTTTTGATTTAGTGGGGAGTGAGGAGTGGATAGTGGGGAGAATATAAAAACTCCTAACTTCTACTTAATGGTTGTTGATCTAAGTTCTTTATTCTATCTATAATAGATTATGAAAAAGTACTAAACCGTTCGGAAATCAAACATGTGGACAGTCCAAGAATGCTCAAAAAATGCTTCATCGGTCAGTCGCAAAGCACGGGGACAGGGCCGCAGTCCGGCCAAAAACCAGACCTGACAGCAGACCAGTCCCCATGTCCGATTTCCTCTATGTGCTGAATCGGACTTTCTAGCCTCCGTTTAACTTTATTGTCCATTGTACATTGTCCACTGTACATTATTCACTATTAATTACTCACTGCCCTTCCTGGTTCCCAGCACCAGCCTGATTTCTTCTTGTCCCATATTTAATCTATGTGCTATTTCTCTAATGCTTAGGCCTTGCTGTGATAGATTAGCCGCTTCTATGTATTTAGAATTTGAGAAAGATAGCAATTCGCATTGTTTCGGCTTGCTTCCATCACTAAAATTGCTCTTACTCTCATCATTATTTTCTAATAAGGCACGAATATGCATAAGTTGGTCTTCGGAAATTTTGCATTCATCAATTAACTGCCGTAATCGCTGTGCCAGCTTATCCCCATCCCGTATTTTGTCATTCAAATTATTTAGAGATTTTTCATATATTATATTTGAATCCTCCACGTGAGAAACGATATAATCAGAAAGATTATTCAACTCATGAACCATCTGATCAGCACTTTCTAATGTTTTTTCTAACTGATTAGCCTTCTTTTCAAGTGAAAAGATTTGCTCTCTCACGATATTCTTATAAGTTCGCGCGAATAATAAAAAACAGCATATATTTATTATTATTAGCATTATAACAGCAATGTAGTACTCCATTATGTCGCCCCTAACTATATCTGAATATCTATTCTGGTTCCCTTATCCGAATCAGTACATTCGCCTTTTTTATTCTTTTCATCAGCATGTGCATTTTTTTCATTGTTACTAGACTGTTTCTTATTTCTTCCACTGCGCTGCTCTTTTTGCTTTTCTCGTATTTTTCCCTCAAAAGCTTTGTCGGTTGAATTTACTTTCTTTAAATCATGTTCGGCTTGCTGCTGCATTCCTAGTGAAGCTTGATGATGTTGAAGATTGCTTCTTTGATTGTCTTCATTCTGGATTTTGGATATTTCAGGTGTTTTTGGTATGGTCATCTGAAAGTCAATAGGCTTAATGGTCATTCTTCTCGCCCCCCTCAACAGAAAATATACACCCGGTCAATTTTCTTTAACTATCGTTTATTTTACATATTGACCGACTCTGATATCCGCTCCATCACGGTAAAATACAATATATTGCATATTTTCTTTTATAAACATCACACTTGAACCAATCGACACTTTTGTACCCGGGTAAACAGTATTTTGTACTTTTATCTTACCATTGCCTTCTTCTTCAATTCTCTCGATTATTTTTAAATATTCATCTTTTAAAACAGAAATATTATTATCCAAAAATAATTTGGTTTTTATCGACTTATCTAAAATTATCTTTTTAGATTCATCCAGTTTATTCATTGATTCCAGTTTCTTTAATAAGTCAATAGCTTGACCTGCTTTTTTTATTTCAAGCTCCATGCTTGCTATTTCTTCTTTTAATTCCTTATGCCTTTCACGCAAAGAAGGATCTAATCCTACCTCAATTTCTGTAACAGTCGCCATCGGCGAACCTATAACCTTAGCAATGACTTCTTTACCAACCCTGGTTGCTCCTCCAACAATAAGTCCTTTTTTCCCAGCTAACTCTAAAGAACCGCCACATTGTACGGTACTATGCATAATCGCTTCACTTTTTATATCACCTTTTGCAGTCAAACTACTGTGTTCAATGTATTTCGCAATGATATTACCATCAGTTATCAAAACACCTTTACCTAGTCCCTGCATTCCTCTATGTAAGATGATATCACCTGCAGCCTTGATCACAGCACCTTCTACAACTCCACGCACCTCTACCGTACCCCCGGCTTCAATAGAAAACCCGGTTAATACATTTCCCTTTACAACCACGTTACCAATAAAATTAATATTTCCGGTAGAGTTGTCTACATTCCCATTCACTTCATACAAAGAATATACATTGACTTTTCTATCTGCTACGATTACCTGCCCATCAATCGCAGCTATTAACTTAAGTCCATTTTCAGTAATCTTAACATTCTTTCCTTTTGGAAGTATCACAGGTTTACCGGATATAGGAGGTATCTCTTCACCATACACATTTTTACCGGGAGTTCCTGCTGTTGGGGGTATGACTGTGATCAACACGTCCCCGGCGTGAACATTATCTATCAAATCCAATTGTCGGAAGTCAACCTTTCCATCATCCAAAATCTTTGGAACAGTATTCTTAGAAAGCTTAAAGTGATACTGCATTTTCGCGTTTTCGCCATTAACCGGGTCTGATCCATGCGCAACCTCTATTTCTTGACCATATACAGGATATCTGCTTATCGTATCAACAGTTTCATGATCAATTCCAAATACAATATTTTCGTTTTCCAAAGCATTAATTATTTGCTCTGAAGATAACATTTCTCCACCGTCCGGTGGCTCGATAATAATAGACGCTCTCATTTTATGATGAGAAATAATAATTTTTATATGGGCATCAATTTTATATTCTTCTTGTGGTGGCGCGATCTTTACTTCTTTTCCTATATCTTTCTCTACAGCTTCTATAATCTTTTCACTGTCATAATTATCTATATTTTTTCTTTTAACAAGATCGAATAGCTCGGCCACACCGACAATTTTTCCACATTCTTCGAAAGGATATACCACTAGAAAGACGCCCTCTTCGCGATAGTTTAACCGATACCCTCTTTTTTCTACTGCGTCAGTTCCTCCACTCATGATATCCCCCTATTCTTCATATAATATGGACCTATGCTTGTTTAGCTTTACACTCAGTCTCCCTACCGCTTTTGAATGCAGTTGTGAGATTCTTGACTCAGATACCTTCATGATTGCACTGATCTCTTTTAATGTAAGTTCTTCAAAATAATACAATGTAATCACTATTTTTTCTTTTTCCGGTAATTTATCTATTGTATCGGCCAGTATAGCCTTTATTTCATTAAATTGCGTATAATTGTCAGGATTTCCATACTGGCTGGTATTTGCTACTTCAACACTCATTTCATAATTCTGCTCCATGTATTCATCTAATGATATAAGATGACTAATATTAAGGTCGCTCATCGTTTTATGAAACTCATCAAGATCTATTCCTAACCTATCAGCTATTTCCTGGTCGTCGGGTGAACGACCCAGCTCATTTTCCAGTTGTACCATTACTTTCTCAAATTCTTTATTCTTTTGTCGTAATGTCCTTGGGACCCAATCTAATTTTCTAACATTATCAATAATTGCGCCTCTTATTCGTAAAGATGCGTAAGTCTCGAATTTTACGCCTTTTGATACATCAAATTTGTCTATTGCATCAATGAGTCCGAATACACCGTAGCTTAATAAATCTTCATAATCAACATTATTACCAAAGTAAATACTTAACCGTCCGGCTACATATTTTACCAACGGAGAATATTCTAATATTAACTTTTCTCTAATCGTACCATCTCTGGTGTCGTGATACTTTTTCCATATATCCATTTGCTTCAAGTCAATACCAGACATCACAAACCTCTCCCAAATTCTTTGTATTATTTATATACTATTATATATAAATTATATTTTATCATTCATCTTGATAGCTGGCTGTTTTTATAGCCTTTGCTAATATTTTAGCATCCTGACCATCTATCTTATTAACCTTAAGAGGTGTAAAAGTCTCATCTTCTTTTTCCTCTGCAGCATGTGATTGCCGCAATTCGTTCTGTATCTGTACTTCTTTTTCTTTTTTACTCTTTTCGTAAAGAAATATGTCTGAAAGGATTTTTTCTGCAATTATTCCGAGAACATAGAATGAAATCATAAATATCGAAACCCTTAAACATAGAACATTAAATCTGATTGACTGCTGCATACTTGCTAATATTATCAATAAAGCAGATGTAAGTGATAGTATGCCGGGAATGTACCGTATAATTGTCATATCCCTCTCCCTTCTATAACTGCTTTATACCATAGCCGATGGTTTTAACCATAAGAAGTCCTGTTACCGTATCCAATTCTATGGTTCTCCCATAGTTTCCACCTGTATCTTCCGCTATGATAGGTATTGTTAATTTATTTAATATCTCTTTACTGGCAGCAGCGTTTCTTTGACCTATCTTCATAATATCATTTGCTTGAGAGAACGAGAACATTTGTGCTCCGCCTGCAAGTTTCGCTGTTATATTATTCTTTTTAGCCCCAAGGTTTATCATCATGTCAAGCAAATCATAAATAGCTGTATCCGCGAATTTAGCTCTATTTGAATTATTCTTTACTTGAGTACTATTAGGAAGCATAATATGAGCCAGCCCACCAACCTTAGTGACCCGATCATACAATGCAATCCCTACGCATGATCCTAATCCCAAAGTAGTCAAAACTCCGGGGCATTTCGTCGTATTTAGATCAGCCATTCCTACCTTGATCAAATTATCCATCAATCTACTACCCCTAATGCCTTTAATAATATATCATAAGAATCCATATCCGGTATTAAAAAGAAATTTCCAACCACAGTGCTATTGTCCTCAACAAATTCTGTCTCAATAAAAAGTACAGTATCCCCGACCTTTCCGAATTCTATAGCGGGAACGCTAAGAATAGCGCCAGCCATATCTATCGTTAGATCCGGTATTGATGGCAATATAGTTAGATTAGTCAATGACGAAAGAGAAGATAAATATGCACCTGATAAAATATTTCCGATTTCTTTTAATGCCGAAATATCCATCTCACCAAATTCTTCAATATGGTCCAAATCTTTCCCCATCAGCATATTAACTAATGAATGAGCATACTTTTGTTCAAGTATAAACATGATATATCCGGTTAAATCACCGGTGACACTTAATAAGATCCCTACTACAATGCTATCGGCTCCGCCTAATAGGTCGGTTACTTTCTTAAATTCAAGTATTTGAGCCTTCGGAACAGCCATGTCTACCTTCTTATTCAAAAGCTTAGCCAAAGCAGTAGCTGCATTACCAGCTCCAATATTTCCTATTTCCCTAAGAACATCCAAATGCATATTATTCAATTCATCTATAGACAACGACATAAATTCACCACCTCATACCTGTTTACTGTATGTTTTCTTAATATTATTTTTATCCCTCATTCTTTGCACTGCTGACCAATTTATCAATATTCAATAGGGTTATAATTCTCTGCTCTATTTTTCCAACGCCATAAATGAAGTCCATTGAAAGGTCGTTACTGAAATTTGATAGCCCTTCAATTGCTTCCTTAGATAAGGATATTACCTCAGCAACCGAGTCAACAATGCCCCCAATAGAGGCTTCATCTACTTTGAATATGATAATACGTGTATCTTCTGTCTGTTCAATGAGCGGAAGATTAAACCTCTCCCGTAATCCCATGACCGGAATGATTTCTCCTCTAAGATTAATCACTCCTTTGATATAATTAGGTGCTTTTGGAACACGTGTAATCGCAGTTGGTGTCACAATCTCTACAACACGATGAATATCCAATGCGTATTCCTCTTCCCCTAGTGTAAATACTACATATTGAGATGTATCTGCTGATTCTACACTTTCTACATTACTACCCATATTTTGCATGTCCATTGTTCTTCCCCCTTTATAGTGCTAACGCATTTACATCCAGAATTAATGCAACCTGTCCATCACCCAGGATAGTAGCCCCAGCAATATTTCTGATTCCTGACAAATGCTTTCCTAGAGATTTTATTACGATTTCCTGCTGTCCTATCAAACGATCTACTGCAAATCCGGATAACTTGTCCCCTTTTCGCACAATAACTACAGTAATTTGTTCTGATTCTGCTTTATTATCCATCGGAATATCTAGTATTTTATTTAACCGAATAAGAGGAATCACACTATTTCTAAGTAGAATCACTTCTTGCTTCTGAACCAATTTGATGTCTTCAGCCTTTATATTAACAATTTCTCTGATAGAACTCAATGGAATAGCATATTTTTCATCAGCCAATATTACCATTAATGCCTGAATAATAGCCAATGTCAATGGCAAACGAATAATAAATTTACTTCCCTTTTCACGCTCGGTTTCTACCTCAATTACACCACTCAGCGCTTCAATCTTCGTTTTAACAACATCCAGACCAACGCCTCTTCCTGAAACGTCAGTAACTTTATCCGCTGTACTAAAGCTTGGCCTAAAAAGAAATTCTACTAATTCTTTTTGTGATAACGAACGCGCCATCTCTTTGTCTACAAGACCTCTTTCAATAGCCTTGGTTTTTACCTTTTCAGTATCAATACCGGCCCCATCATCTTGAACTTCGATGATAACATTGTTTCCGTCATGATAAGCCTTCAAGTTTATCGTACCATGTTGAGGTTTGCCTTTTGCCAGCCTTTTTTGAGGCATCTCAATACCATGGTCAGCGGAATTTCTCAATAAATGGATTAAAGGGTCACCAATTTCATCGATTACAGTTCTGTCTACCTCAGTTTCCGATCCGTACATATTCAGTGTGATCTGTTTACCAAGTTCTTTTGCCAAATCACGGATCATTCTCGGGAAGCGGTTAAATACCATCTCAACAGGTACCATTCTCACTTTCATCACAGCATCATGCAAACTGGTGGTAATCCTTTCCATATACTCAACTGCTTCGCCATAGTTTTGATTTATATCTGTGACCTCGATACCTTCAAGACGTGTTTTAATAATAATTAACTCACTTACAAGATTCATCAGGTTATCTAACCTGTCAATATCTACTCTGACTGTTTTTCCTGTTCTAGGCTTTGCAGTCTGATTTTGCGCTTTTTCATCTCCATCATCCGTCGCCTCTTCTTGCTGTTTTATCATTTTCACCGGCTTATCAGCTAACTTTTGATCATCCGGCTGTAACGCTAACTCTTTAAATGACAATGGCTTTATTATTACGTCATCGACCTCTGCTATACCTTTTAATTCTTTTTCCAATGTGCTTAACGATTCTTTAGTGACTAATACAACGGTAAATTCAAAATCAAATTTTTCATCCTCAATATCTTCTACTTTTGGTTCGGATTTTATGATTTCACATTTACTTTCAAGGGTCTTAAAAATAATGAATGCCCGTGCTGATTTTAATACGCAGCTCTTATTTAGCTTAATCGTTATGCTAAAAGCGTTCATATTCATATTCACTGCTTTGTTTATAATATTTTGAGCATATTCATCCAGTTCGAGCCCTTCCATTTTGTCAATTCGCTTATCCTCTTTTTTCTCAGATAAAGCAGTTTCTGTAGATATCGATCCTCTAGACTCAAAAACAGTATTCAGGGTCTTAATAATATCGCTGTATGTATTGCTGCCTTCATTACCGGTGTTTATAATTTTGTCTACATAATCCTCAAGCGCATCTAAACATTGGAACAATAGGTCAACAATTTTAGAGTTCACCTTTATTTTTCCGTTTCGTATTTCTTGAAGAACATTTTCCATGTCATGTGTTAGCGTAGCCATCTTTGAAAAGCCCATTGTAGCTGCCATTCCTTTCAAGGTATGTGCAACTCTAAAAATTTCATTTAGTATTGTCATATCTTCCGGAATCTTTTCCAACTCTAACAAGTTCTCATTAAGGTTTTGTAAGTGCTCTTTTGATTCCTCAATAAAAAGTTCCAAGTACTGGCTCATATCCATATTTCTACACCCCCACTTTTCTTATAATCTCATTACTAATGTCATTTAGTGCTATAACCTTATCTACAATCCCTGCTTGTACAGCAGCTTTCGGCATACCATAAACCACGCAAGATTTTTCATCTTGTGCTATAATGTGAGCCCCGTTATCTGTTTTTAGTCTTTTCAAACCTTCACATCCGTCAGCACCCATACCTGTCATAATTACCCCAATAATATTATTCTGACCGGTATCCGCTAAAGATGACATCATTACATTTACCGATGGCCTATGTCCTCCTTCCGGAGCATTTTTGTTCAGACGAATAACGATTTGCCCTGTATTGCTTTCCTTTTGAAAAACCATATGATAGCTACCAGGCGCAATATATGCATATCCTGATGTAATAATATCTCCATCTTCCGCTTCTTTTACATTTAGCTCGCTCATACTGTCTAAACGTGCTGCAAGTGATTTTGTAAATCCCTGGGGCATATGCTGTACAACCACAAAAGCAGCAGGAATATTACCGGGAATAGGTGGTATCACTTGCTGTAATGCTCTCGGGCCACCTGTTGACGTACCGATTGCGACAATATGCTTCAATTTTTGACTGTTTATTACCTTTTTCTTCTCACTGCGGGTATAATGTACAAAAGAAGAACTCGGTCTGACGATTGAATTTTTAGCAATCTTAATCTTTTCAATAATTTCCTTTTTTACTTTTTCATTTCCTACGTCAAATATATTACGAGGCTTTGCAATGAAATCTATTGCTCCCAATTCCAGTGCTTTAATTGTTGCATTTGCTCCTTCTGTGGTTAAACTGCTGACCATGATGACCGGTACCGGTTTTACATTCATAATTTCTTTAAGACATTCCAGCCCATCCATCACAGGCATTTCAACATCAAGCGTCACAACATCCGGTGAAAGTAACTTTATCTTATCCAACGCTTCTCTACCGTTTCTCGCAATATCCAGCACATTTATATAAGGATCTTCCGATAGTATATCGGTAACTATTTTCCTTATAAATGCCGAATCGTCAACTACTAAAACTCTAATAGACATATTATACCAGTCCTTTTTGCCTTAATTTGCGTTGCCTTTCAAAGATAAACTTAATTATATTGTCTCTATCTTTTGTATTCATTCCTTGAAAAGAAATACCAACATCATACTTCGAGCTATCTTGATCATAGAGAAGACATCTGACGATCTTACTCTTTGATTTCATTGAAATACCATCTAAATTGAACTCAATTTCAATAAAATCGTTAATGTGATAGGGCTTATTGGTCAGCAACCCCATCCCACCACCGCTAATGTCCCTGATGAGGGCTTCATTCCAGCTATCATCACTATTGTCTTTTCCCTCAGACTTCACCACTCTGAATCTAACTGACATCAAACATTCAAATCTGAAATATTCTCTTCTTTGAATTTTATGAATATTCCCTATAATTTTTACTTTAAGTACTAAAATGTTATCCCGTTTTGTCCTTAGAGCAATCTCACCCTTGAAGGAAAAAAAACCTTTTGGATGTAGAAAACAAACCTTTATCATACTTCCGGTTGATATAGGTATGAGTTTTCCTTCGTGTATGGGCGCATCAATCACAATACTCCCATCTTTTAACACTTCTTCCAATTGGCTTACATAAACAGGCTTTTGTTCAACGCCACTGTGACTCATAACAGTTATATCAAGTTTTGCTCCTGGTATCATCTCATTTACATTCATTATATCATCCCTATTCTAGTTATGCATTATCCAAATTGACTAATCTGCGAAAAAATGCTTTTATTCCTGTAGATTTTCTTAATTTGCTGCTATCGGTTTGCATTAGCTTACATGCAATTTCATATATCTGTTTAGATGCATTTGATTTTGGATAGCTTATCATAAAAGGCTCCTGCTGCTTTATTGCCTTTACTACATTAATATCATATAATAAATACCCTAGATGCTGGAGTTTCATTCCTAAAAAATTCTCTGACGCAAAAGATAGTTTCTTCATCGTCATCATTGCCTCTTTCTCGCTTTCAGCACGATTTACGATAAGCTGAATATCTTTTTCCTTATCCTTATTTGATACAGTTTTTATTAATGCGTACGCATCCATGATAGAGGTGGGCTCAGGAGTCGTAACTAATATGATTTCATCACTAGCTAGCGTAAAGCTTATCACATTATCCGATATTCCCGCCCCTGTATCAATGATCACAATATCCGCTATCTGGTCCAATGATTCTATTTTCTCAATAAGCGCTCCCAACTGCTGCTTTTCCAAGTGAACCATTTCTTCCAATCCCGAACCACCGGATATGAATTTTACGTTCATCGGACCTTCGGTAATAATATCAAAGATTGTTTTACTGTCATTTACTACATCCAATAATGTGTAGTTCGGAGAAACTCCAAACAATATATCTATATTGGCCAATCCGAAATCAGCATCTAAAATAATAACTCTGTAACCCAATTGACTAAGATTCAGAGCCAGATTAACAGAAATATTCGTCTTGCCGACTCCGCCTTTTCCACTTGTTATTGTCAAAACCCTGCATCTGCGTTTTTCCTGTTCTTCAGAGACTGAACGACTCACAAGTGGACGGTTTTTTAAATTATTAATCATCTCTCTCAATTTTTGCGCCTGATCGCTCATACTTAAATGCTCCCTAATAATTTTTTTGCAATCCTGTCTATATTCAATAATTCAATATCATCAGGAACACTTTGTCCGGTTGTTACATATGACAGTTTTGAAGATGCATATTTTGCGATGTTAAGAATTATCCCAAAATTTGATGACTCGTCCATTTTTGTGAAAATAATTCTATACTCCTTTAAGAAATCATAACTGTTTATAACTTCTTTACATACATTATAATCAGTGGTAACGCTGATTAATAAATAAATCTCATCGGGCTTACAATATTCTATCGTTTTCTTCAACTCTTCAAACTTCTGCATATCTTTATGGCTTCTACCGGCAGTATCTAATAAAATCAAGTCTTTGTCTTTATAATTCTCAATCGCCTGCAGAACTTCTTCCGGAGAATAAATCACCTGCATTGGTAAGCCAAGTATCTCGGTATAAGTCTTTAACTGCTCCACTGCAGCCATTCGATACGTATCGGAAGTAATGATTCCGATATTTTTTTTATGATTTAGCGCAAAAATTGCTGCGATCTTTGCAAGTGTAGTCGTCTTTCCTACTCCAGTAGGCCCTACAAATGCAACGATTTTAGATTTAGACTCATCTCCAAGTCGGATAGGCTCCGGCTTATCCAGCATTTTAACAATATTATGATACATTTTTCCTGCTACATCATTTATATTTGCTCTATCGGTGATACTTTCCTTCACTTTATCTGTAATTTCATTAACCAATTCAATATCAACGTTGTTTTTTAATAAATTATTGGTAAACGCCTGCAAAAACTCTGATATTTTATCGGTCTCCGGTTCTAATGTTGGAGTAAAACCGTTAGAAGATTGCACTTGTTGATATATTTTTTCCAGCATCTGTTCCATATTCTTTACTTTATATTCTAGTTCCTGTATATGTGAATGGGATACATCTTCATCTTTTTGCATTGATGAAGTATTGTTAGGAATCGGTTGATTACTATAATTCTTAGGCTTATTATGGCTGGTGCTTCCAAGCTGTATCCCTTCTTGCTTAACAGCATCTTGGTCTACAGCAGCAAGTACCTCTACCAGTGGCTTTGAGAGTAATTTTAATAACCCTTTTTGTTTAATCTTTCTTGTATTTAAAATCACCGCATCACTACCCAAATCCACTCTAACTTTCATCATTGCATCTTGGGCATCTTTTCCGATATATCTTCGTATTTTCATTTTATACACTCACCATTCCAATAGACTGTATCTCAATCGCAGGGTCCAGTTCATTATACGAAAGTACAATTAATCCCGGAATCGCCTGTTCAGTTAATCTTTTAAAATACAACCTTACAACAGGAGAAGTCAAAATAATAGGCTGTTGCCCTGTTGCCAGTATTTTCTGAACCTGCTTATAGACCCTGTTAACAACCTCCTGTGAATAATTCGGGTCAAGTGTTAAGTAAGATCCATGTTCGGTACTTTGAACCGCGTCCATAATTTTTTGTTCTAATTTCGGGTCTAATGTAATCACGTTCGTTCTACCTTTACCGATAAATTTACTGCATATTGATCTTCCTAATCCTTGTCGGACATATTCTGTCAACATATCAGAATCTCTTGTGACTGTTACATAATCTGCCAGCGTTTCCAATATACTTGCCAGATCTCTGACTGATATACCTTCTTTTAGCAAGTTGGCTAATACCTTTTGTACCTCTCCAATTGACATCTGTTTTGGAACAAGTTCCTCAACGAGAGCAGGATGACTGTGTTTCAAATTATCAATTAAAGCCTGTACATCTTGCCTACTGAGCAGTTCGTGCGCATACTTCTTAATAATTTCAGTTAAATGGGTTGCGATAATAGATGGCGGATCAACCACTGTATATCCTAATATTTCAGCTCGTTCCCTCTGACTTTCATTGATCCATATGGCGGGAAGACCAAATGCCGGCTCAACGGTTTTGATGCCATCGATATCCTCATCAACTGTTCCCGGATTCATAGCCAAATAGTGATCAAACATAAGCTCACCTGTCGAAACTTCAACCCCTTTTATTTTAATCACATATTCATTTGGACTTAGCTGAATGTTATCTCTTAATCGAATAATAGGTACTACGATTCCTAACTCCAGAGCCAGCTGTCGCCTTATCATAACAACCCGGTCCAGAAGGTCGCCACCTTGATTTACATCTGCCAGCGGAATAATTCCATATCCAAACTCCAGCTCTATAGGATCGATTTGCAGCAGAGACACAACATTTTCGGGTTTTCTTATCTCCTCTACTTCGCTTTCTTCCACTTCTATTTCTTCCTGCATTTCACTCTGTTCTAACGTCTTTCTCATATTATATCCCGCGATTGCCAACATAATGGCTAATATCAGAAACGGCAAAAAGGGTAAACCGGGAATAATCGCCATCAAACCCGCAACTCCGCTTGCTAGAAACATCACCATTGGATTTTGAAAGATTTGTTTTATCAAATCATTTCCTAAATTGGAATCGGATGCTGCTCTTGTTACGATGATACCTGTAGCCGTCGAAATAAGCAATGCAGGAATTTGGCTAACCAAACCATCTCCGACCGTAAGGTTTGTATATTTATTGAGTACGCTTGCTAATTGTCCTTCTTGTCTCATTGCCCCCATGATAAAACCTGCTATAATATTTATAACCGTAATGATAATACCTGCAATCGCATCTCCTTTTACAAACTTACTGGCACCATCCATTGCTCCATAAAAGTCTGCTTCCCTTTGGATGTTTTTTCTGCGTTCCTTTGCTTCTATATCATTTATTAATCCGGCATTCAGGTCGGCATCAATCGCCATCTGCTTTCCGGGCATTGCATCAAGCGTAAACCTTGCGGCAACTTCAGATACTCTTTCCGAACCTTTTGTAATAACCAAAAATTGTACGATGGTTATAATTAAAAATACAATAAAACCAACCACTACATTTCCTTGAATTACAAAAGTGGCAAATGCAGTCACTACATTACCGGGATCACCCGTTGACAGTATTAATTTCGTGGAAGAAATATTAAGTGCCAATCTATATAAAGTTGTTATCAATAACAAAGAAGGAAATACTGAAAAACCCAGAGCATCCTCTGCATATATGGTATTTAGCAAAATCACTACTGCCAAAGATATATTAATTGCAAGTAAAATATCCAGTAGTCCGGGTGGCACAGGTATGATAATAATTAATATAATTGCGATGATAATGATTGCAACCGCTATATCCTTAAATTTCAATATTGTCCCCCTTCCCCGTTATTTATTAATGTACAATGGACAAGTACAAATTAATGTACAATGGACAATGTACATTGTACAATTTTTCACTAATTCGTTAGCTTGATATTAATTACTTACTATCTGCTACATATTACTTACTCTTAGTTGTTCGTTGCTCACTATTTATTACTTATCATTGGTTGTTCACTATTCACTATTAGTTATTCACTATTAATTGTTCACTTCTGGTTTTTCATTGTCCATTGTCCATTGTCCATTATCCATTAATTAGTCCATAGTACATTATTTTACACTATTTTGTTTTTTAGGCTATATACAAACGCAAGAACTTCGGCCACTGCCTGGAATAGTTCTTCGGGAATTTTCTCTCCTATATCTGCAGAATCATACAGTGCCCTTGCCAAGGGCTTATTTTCTACAATTTCAACCCTATTTTCTTTGGCAATTTCTTTAATCCTAAGTGCTATATAATCCTGTCCTTTTGCCAACACAATGGGTGCATCGGCAGTTTTTGCATCATACTTGATTGCTATGGCAAAATGTGTCGGATTGGTAATAACTACATCTGCCTTAGGTATGTCCGACATCATTCTCCTCATAGATATTTCTCTCTGCTTTTGTTTTATCTTAGACTTTATTTGCGGGTTTCCTTCGGTTTGCTTATATTCTTCTTTTACTTCCTGCTTAGACATCATCATACTTTTTTCATGCTGCTTCCACTGGAAGATATAATCTATAATACCAATGACCATCAACACTACTCCCATTCGGAGAGCTACATTAATCACTATTTGTCCAATATAGACTGCAATGGACATGACTTCCATATCCATAAGGTTAACTACTGAGCCAGCCTCTTTTTTAATATACGTAAAAGCGATATATCCTACAATCATAATTTTCGCTAAAGATTTAGCGAGTTCCATCAAAGCTTGCGCCGAAAACATTCTCTTAAAGCCCTGAATCGGATTAAGTTTATCCAGCTTAGGCTCAAGGGTTTTTGTAGTAAACAGAAAACCTACCTGCGCATAACTCGCCGCTAATCCGGCTATCAGTACTACACCTAGAATAGGAGCGATTACCTTTAATATCAACAGGATACTTTCCATTACCAGGGACCAGAAACTACCCTGCGCCAATATCTCTTTATTAATTGTATACTGTATAAATACCTTTTTAGTAAACTGTGTGATATTATCGAATATAAAACCGCCTGACATCTTGAGGGTCAAGAAAGCTAAAATAAGCAGAATAGCTGACTTGATTTCTCTACTCTGCAGTACTTGCCCTTTTTCTCTGGCTTGTGACTTCCTTTTCGGTGTTGCTTTTTCGGTTTTATCATCGGTATCTGCAAATAATTGTATATTTACTTTTAAATATTCAGGATTCATTGTTTAACCATATCCTTTAATACTGCTTCCAAATCCTTATACATACCATTTAAGATTACTTCCATAATAATAGGAAATACTGCTACTGTGATTATTAATACACCTATCCCAATGACGATCTTCAAAGGCATTCCGACAACAAATACGTTCATCTGCGGTACGGTCCTGGCCAAGATGCCAAGCGCTACATCAGTAATAAAGACTGCTGCAATAATAGGCGATGCTATTTTAAAACCTATAATAAACATATCCCCAAACATCTTTACCATGTTATCTAGCAAAGCAGTCGTTACTGCCCCTTCACCGATAGGCAAAACCTTGTAACTGTAAAATATGGAAGAAATAATCATATGGTGGCCATCTAATGCTAAAAACATCATCATTGAGATAATAAAATAAAAATTGGCAATTACAGGTATCTGTATATTCGTTTGAGGATCAAGAACGTTTACCATTCCAAATCCAATCTGCATATCGATAATCTGCCCTGCAACGTAAAGGGCCGAAAAAGCCATATATGATACAAATCCAAGGATCAGCCCTATGCAAAATTCATTGAATACCAACATAACAAATTGTAAAATATGCTGTTCTGCTAATATGCCGTTTGCTTCCAGCGTAGGTGTGATAATCATTGCTAACATTAGACCAAATCCGATTTTAAATATATTCGGCATGTTTTTTCTTCCAAATATAGGAGAAATAACAAATAAAGCCGTCACCCTTACTAAAACAAGCAGAAATATATCGATATACTCCAAAACACTTCCGAATAGAATATTCATTTGCTACGCCCTTATTTCAAATAGTTATTGATATTCAAAAATAGATTTTGAGTAAACTCTACAGCTACTGACAGCATCCACGGACCAAAAACGATAACCGATCCCAATACAACGAGGATCTTTGGAATAAAAGCCAGCGTTTGTTCCTGTATTTGCGTAGTAGCTTGAAATATACTGACGGCAAGCCCCACAAGCAGGCCTAGCCCCAACATGGGACCAGCTATCAGCAGAACCGTAAAAAGCGCATTTTGTGCTAAATCAATTACCAAACCTTGGTCCATAACCTACAGCACTCCTCAGCATCTATTATCTAAAACTCATCACGATAGATTGCGTAATTAAATTCCATCCATCTACCATGACAAACAATAATACCTTAAAAGGCAGAGAAATCATAATTGGCGGCAGCATCATCATCCCCATAGACATCAATGTACTTGCAACTACCATATCTATAACCAAAAACGGAATATATATCAAAAATCCAAATTGAAAAGCAGTTTTTAGCTCACTAATAATAAATGCCGGAATCACTGCTTTAGTAGGGATATCTTCCTTAGTCTCAACTTCTTCCACACCGGATAAAGTTACAAATAATGCCAGATCTTTTTCTCTGGTATTATTTAACATAAATTCACGTAACGGCAGAATCGCCCGTTGTATTGCAATATCCTGACTGATTTCCTCTCTTAAGTAGGGCTGGATTGCCTGATCATTTATTGTGGTACCAATAGGTGCCATAATAAATAAAGTCAAAAATAGTGCCAGCCCTACCAACACCTGATTAGGAGGCGTCTGTTGCGTTCCAAGTGCATTACGCAGAAACGACAGGATGATAATAATCCGGGTAAATGAAGTCATCATAATTAAGATGGCTGGAGCTAGAGATAAGATGGTCAGTATAAATAATATCTGTAAACTAGCAGCTACATCCTGGGGATTCTCAGCCGGACCCAAATCCATATTTAACCGCGGAATCGGATATTCCGGTGCAGCTAACGCAGCAGAATTCACTGCCATCGCAATAAAAATAAATAGTACTATTCCCACTTTTACACGGATTGTTTTATTCATTAATGTTTTCATCCTTACCTATATCGTTGCCGGCAAACCTCTTTAAAGAATCTTTTAATTTCGAAACATTCCGTACTACACTAGCGTTATGACTGTCCTGGTGACGAACTTCTGTTGTTGAAATTTTATCTGCGGCTGTCATTTTCTTAACATAGTTCAGAAACATACTGTAGAAGTCCGACTGACCGACATTCTCTTTATTGGTTTCCTCGATATGAGAGATATCCACTTCTGTCAAAAACTCTATAGATTTTCCAGCTGATGCAATTAAAATGTACTTCTCTTCCACCTTCACCAGATAAATACATTTATCAAATCCCAAAGACAATGTTTCTATTACTTGCATATGACCGCTTCTCATAGAATTCAAACTTTTTTGTCCAACATATTTTGTTGTGATATAAGCTAAAAATAACAAACACGCGAAGACGATCAATCCTAAAACACTCTTTAAAATCAGTTCGATTCCTTGTGGTGGCATAGATAATCCTCTTTCCCACTTAACCTATTACTTTCTTTACGGCCTCAATAACACGTTCTGCTTGGAACGGTTTTACTATAAAGTCTCTTGCTCCGGCTTGTATGGACTCAATAACCATCGCCTGTTGTCCCATTGCGGAGCACATGATAATCTTTGCTTCACCATTGATTTTTTTAATTTCTTTTACTGCTTGTATCCCATCTACTTCAGGCATGGTAATATCCATGATTACCAAATCGGGAGTTAATTCCTTGTACTTTTCAATGGCTTTCGCACCATTTTCACCTTCGCCTACAACTTCAAATCCATTTTTTGTGAGAATATCTTTAATCATCATGCGCATAAATGCTGCATCATCTACAACAAGAATTCTATTAGCCATGTTATTTCCTCTCCTTATCCTTTTATATCATAAATATATTATGAAAATTATAAACGCTTTGAAGGATTGACAATATCGGTTATTCTTACACCAAAGCTTTCATCGATAACTACTACTTCTCCCTTGGCAATACTTTTACCGTTCACCAGAATATCAATAGGCTCTCCTGCCAACTTGTCCAATTCAATAATGGAACCGGGAGCGAATTCCAGTATGTCTCTGATTAATCTTTGGGTTCTTCCCAGCTCAACGGTGATTTCCAACGGAACATCCATAATCAGACTGATATTCTCTCTATCAGTCGTAATTCTATTGTCGTCAAACGCTTGGAATTGCACCGGTTGAACGTTTACCGGCGTTGGTCTTGGTTCTACAGTATTTTGCCGCGTACTCATATCCATACCCGTTGTATGATTCTTTTGCTCAGGTGCTGCTGAATACATGGGCTGCTCCTGTTGTCTTGGAGGTGCAGGAGGAACAGCGCGCGTTTCCTCCTGTTGTCGAACCGGTGGGTCCTGCGTTGTCGGTTGCAATAAGTTATCAACTAATGATCTGGCAAAGTCAAGAGGGAGCAATTGCATAATCTCACTATCAATCAGATTGCCAATTACCATTCTAAAAGCGACTTTAACAAACTTTTCGTCATAGTCAAACTCCCCATATGGCGCATCCGTTTGAAAATTAATAACAAATGCATGAGGAGGCGAAATATCTATTGTCTTATTAAACATAGACGACATGGAGGTGGATGATGATCCTACCATTTGATTCATCGCTTCGCCAATTGCGCTCAAATGAAGCTCTGATAACTCAGCCGACGTGTTACTTCCATCTCCACCCATCATCAGGTCGGTAATTACTTTTACATCTTCTTCTTTTAATATTAAAAGATTTATTCCTTGCAAACCTTTAGTATATTCAACTTTCACAGCAACGTAAGGAACGGTGTGGTGTTGTGATAACTGTTTCCATGTACTGACAGAAACTTTGGGCGTAGTGATTAACACTTTTTGACCTAATAATGTAAAAAGCGTAGTAGCCGCAGTTCCCATGCTGATATTACCAATCTCACCCAACGCATCTGATTCTTCGGGAGAAAAATTAATATCTTCTTCCGGCTGAGAAATATCCAAATCGGCAGTTCCATTCAATAATGCATCTATCTCAGCTTGGGACAGCATTTCACTCATCTTGATCTTCCTCCTTTCGTAATATATCGGTAATCTTTACACTCACTCTATTCTTTCTAACACCTGGCCTTCCATTAAATTTATGGTTATTGCCTATCATAATCGCTAGGTCTGAGTTAACTGTTGTATCTAACTGAATGACGTCACCCTTTTGAAGTTCTATGAAATCTCCAACAGAAATACCGGCTTTCCCCAATATTACCTTAATAGGTATACTGGTATCCTCGATCTTCTTTTCAATGTTCTTTTTTGATTGAGGTGTAATTTCCTTCTCAATGGAAGCAAACCAATACTTGGTACTCAATTTTGATAAAACAGATTCCAGAACCAAGTGAGGAATACAAATGTTTAACATTCCTTTGACATCCCCGACTTTTGTATCGAGTGTAATCAAAGCAACCATCTCATTAGGCGATATGATTTGTGCAAACTGTGAGTTGGTTTCTATCCTATCCAACCTGGGTTTCAACTCAATGACATTTTCCCAAGGTTCCTTCAATAGGTTCAACAGTTGATTGACCACACGCTCAACAATAGATAATTCAATCTCTGTAAATCCTCTTATTTTATCAACTCCTAGGCCTTTTCCTCCGAGAATTCTATCTACAATTGCGAAAATAATATTTGGGTTAATCTCCAGTATGATATACCCACCCAAAGGCATGAAGTCTACAAGCGCCAATATCGCCGGATTGGATATTGAGTTATTGAATTCATGATAACTGATTTCTTCAACAGAAATCACCTCTGTATGCACTAATGTTCTTAAATACGCGGTTAAAAAATTGGTTACATATCGTGCATAGTCTTCATGAATAATATTAAGCGTTCTTAAATGCTCTTTTGCGAACTTGTTTGGTCTTCTAAAATCATACTCTCTTATTTTCTTTTCGTGAGTGGTGGTTTTCATTTGATTTACATCAATTTCACCGGTATTAAGCGCTTTAAGGAGCTCGTCTATTTCGTTTTGTGATAGAATATCTCCCACTATTCACTACCTCCTATTGCACTATAAATTCTTCGAAATATACATCAAGTACTTTATCAGTATTAAAGATACTATTAAAACTTTGTATTATCTCCTTCTTCACAACTTCTTGAGCATCGGGCTTTATCATTTCTTCAGGAGTTTTTGACTTTAAGATGGATATGATATTATCCCGCAACTTTCCATTAAAATTGGTCAATTCAGTCACCATCTTATCATCAGCCACCAGTAATTGAACCCTGATTCGAATCACTTTTTTATCTTTAATGTCTCCTGTATTCAAGTTGGACACAATGGGTTCTCCAGCGACAGAATACATCTTAGCTTTTTTCAAATCATACTTGGGCTTTTCAGCAACTTCCTTATCCTGTCCCCCTGACAGAACTAACCACGCGATCCCAAACGTTATTGCAAGAACCAAAACTAGTATAATTGCAAGCAGGATTATTGTGCTTTTATTCATTGGCCGTACTGCCTCCTTCTTCAGAAGATATTTCATCTATTATATAACTTTTTAAAATAACAATATCGACACGTCTATTTTGTCTTCTTCCTATCTCTGTAGAATTCTCGGCCACAGGATGATACTCACCATATCCGACAGCTGATAGTCTGGTAGGCTCTATGTCCCCTTCTTCAATAAAATATCGAAGAACATTGGTAGCTCTTTTGGCAGATAAATCCCAGTTATCTTGAAACTGTGACGTTCTTATCGGAAGATTATCAGTATGACCTTCAACTCTGATATCTTTGCTAACAGCATTCAGCATACCTGCTATGTATTTTAAAATATTTTTTGCATCAGCCTTCAAATCTGCTTTCCCGGAATCAAACAGTACATTATCTTTAAATCGAATCAACAGTCCCGGTTTTTCTTTTGTGATTTCTACTGAGTCCCCCAGATTGTTTTTATCGATATATGTCTTTAGTTCAAAAAACAGTTTTTCCATATCTTGAGCGTCTTGACTAATATCAGACATACCACCCGGCGTAGTCACATTGTTCACAAAGTCATCTAATTCCGGATAATTATCGTCGCCTTCGGTGGCAAGCGTTTCTTTTGTAACCGAAGTAGCGCCATAGTTAATCCCCAATGATCCCTGGATTGATTTGATAATTTGCTCAAATTTTTGTGTATCTATGGTAGACATTGCAAACAGCAGAACAAAAAAGGTAAGCAGCAGTGTAACCATGTCTCCATAGGTATTCATCCATTCAGGTGAACCTTTTTTTGCTTCGTCAGCATTACGATTCCTTCTCATGCTTCAACACCTACGCCCTCAGCATCTTCCTTCTTTTCAAGACCGCTTCGGATCTTCGGTGATAAGAATGCTTTCAGCTTTTCTTCAATAATTCTTGGGTTTTCTCCTGCTTGAATGGATAACAAACCTTCTATCATAACCTCTTTTAAAAGGATTTCTTCCGCACTTCGCATCTTCAATTTTCCCGCAATCGGACTGCATATAAAATTTGCGATAAGAGTACCATAGAATGTAGTGATAAGAGCTACACCCATGGCCGGCCCAATGCTTGATGGGTCATCCAACTGCTGAAGCATCTGAATCAACCCTATCAATGTGCCGATCATACCGAAAGCTGGTCCTAACGTTCCCATGGTTTCGAATATTCCTTGGCTCTCCTTATGCCGCCCTTCGATAAAAGCAAGTTCGGTTTCAAGGATATTTCTTACCAACTCCGGGTCGGTCCCATCAACAATTAACAAAACACCTTTTTGAAGAAATGTATCGTCTATCTGCGCTCCGGCTTCTTCAAGCGCCAGAAGGCCTTCTTTTCTGGCAATATTAGCCAAACCAATAATTCTTTTAATGATTTCTGTCGGCTCCAACTGCTTTACTTGAAAGACATGTTTTACAGTTTTAAAAGAATTGATAAATTTATCTAAGGGATAACTAATCATGGTGGCACAGAGCGTACCACCAACAACGATCAACATCGAGTTAAAATCTATAAACCAACCTAACGGTCCACCATTTGCGATAGCAAATATAATAAAAAATGCGCCTAGTACAAACCCTAATATGGTTGCAATATCCATTGAGACACCCCACTTAAGCAATATCTAACTCTCATTTAATGCTGCATAATATCCATGTAATCTTTCTACTACTCTGCTTCGGTAATTTCTCTATCTTTATAAAAAATCTTGCTTTTGAATTCTATAATCTTATCTATAACCTCTTCCACCGATTCCGAAATAACAATTTTCTTTCCTGTAGTAGTAGTTATTATAGTATCAGGCGTGGATTCAATATATTCAATCAAATCTGAATTAACATAAAAAACCTTTCCATTGAAGCGAGTCACCTTTATCATATCATAATTCCCCTATATATAACAACAGGAAGTTGGAAAATTAGACATAATAGTCTAATTTTCCAGCTCCCGTTACATTTTATCTTTTAAGATTTACTAACTCTTGCAGCATTTCGTCAGAAGTTGTAATAATCCTCGAATTTGCCTGGAAGCCTCTTTGAGTAGTAATCATTTCGGTGAACTCCTTGGATAAATCCACATTGGACATCTCCAGGGTTCCCGGACTTAACATGCCCGTACCTTCTGCACCGGGTTTAACTGCTCTTTGAAACTCACCCGAGTTACTGGAAGGCATAAACATATTATTCCCAACCTTCTGCAGTCCGGCAGGATTTTCAAAAAAAGCCAAACCAACCATACCTAGCGATTGCATTTGTCCATTGCTGTAGATGCCTGTGATAATACCATCCTGTCCAACGCTTATATTTACCAGCCCGCCGGAGGTATACCCGTTTACATCTGTCGCTTTTACCGAGCTATCTGCTTTAAACTGAGTCAAACTGGAAAAATCCAAACTAACAGGAAAATCATCGGTACCTTGATCCGGTGTTACCATAATATCAGTTGACAGCTTGTTATCTGTAATTAGTGTGGACGCAGGTTCAACGGTGATAGGTTTTCCTACTTCATTAAATACTATCCTGCCCTGTGCCGGTGTGACAGTAGCAGGATCCGTAATAGGAGTCTTGTATCCGGGATTGGTAGCCGCCAGTCCATTTGCTTGATTATATTCAAAATTTACGATAGCCTGATGCGTTTCTTCAGGTATTGTATACCAGAGCCACTCTGTTGATGTCGCTGTCCCTTGATTCTTCATAAAATTTAATGTGATGGTATAATCATTACCCAATTTATCATATACGGTATAAGGTACGCTAAAGGTTTCCGCATCGCTTCTCTCAACTTTTCTAAAGGCTGTCATCGTATTACCTGTAGCAGCAAGTGCTGTAAGTTTTTGAGTAGTATCGTCAGGATCATCAGCATTCGTAAGAACTTCTATAGAAGAATCCAAATTTCCTTCAAACACGGCTTTTGAAGTTTCTTTTGCCGATATAATTCTCTTCCCATTATAAATATTTATGGCCTCAAGGTCCTGTTGTGTATCTATTTCTCCCGTCTTTGAATCCCTATCCCATCCATAAACATTCATACCGTCAGCCGTTACAAGGTTTCCCAGCTTATCGATACCGAAATTTCCGGCACGGGTAAAACGGTAAGTATCGGCACTTCCGCTTCTAACAATAAAAAAACCATCTCCATCTATCGCCAGATCGGTTGTATTGTCGGTTCTTTGCAAGCTTCCGCGTGTATGGACGGTATCAATAGCCGCTACCGAAATTCCCAAGCCTACCTGCATAGGATTGGTACCGCCGCGGCCGGTAGCATCATCGGGTGCACTTGAACCCTTTATAGTTTGACTGAATATTTCTTGAAAAGTCACACGGCCTGATTTGAAACCTACCGTATTAACATTAGCTATATTATTACCGATCACGTCCATCTTCGTCTGGTGTGCTCTTAATCCTGTTACACCAGAGAACATTGATCTCATCATATATTTTTGACCTCCTTTAATGTGCTATTCCATCCGTCAATCAGGAATAGTTAGCCTCCTGTAAAGGTCCGGCTATTTAAATAATCACTGCCCCATCAATATTTGTAAAAACGCTCTCTTTTAAGTCATCATTATTTACAGCGGTAATCACAGTCTTATTTTTCACGCTTACCACAAAAGCCAGATCATCCATCAGTACCAGTGACTCTTTCACTCCCTTTTGCTCCGCTTTGGCCACTGCATCTGTGATTCGTTGCTTTTGTTCCGCATCAATATGTATATTTCTGGATCTCAAGCGCGCTTCCGCATGCTTAGAGAATTTTAATTCACCGGTCAGCTTTTGTCTAAGTAAATCTTCAAAGTTGCTCTTACCGGCTTCTTGTTTTTGCTCTGCAGAAGATTTAACCGGAAAAATTGTTTTTCCTGTTGTCACAACTCGATTGTTCAATATTTTATTTAATTCACTCATCTTATTTCCTCCTGCGCTTATCTGATTTTCAGGATATTATGGGCAGGAATCTTGATTTCATCCATGATAGCATTGGTAATTTCGCCTTGTTCATTCATTTCGTAATGCTTTATTAATCCATTGACTGTAACCTTAGACTGTATTTCGCCATTTTCGTCCTTTTGAACCACAACAGCTGTTATTTGTTCACCCTTCTCCATCTTCTCCTGAAGATAGCTTTCCAAATTCGTAAATGTGGCCTTTTCTTCCTCACTCAGCATGACATCATCGATCATCGCATTGACGTTATTAACAACAGAATATACCGTGCCGTTAATTAATTCGAGAGAAGATACATCCCCGGAAAGATTTTGGGTCTTAAGGGTTTCAGCATCAATAAAAGCAGCTGTAATATTTTTGCCGATAATATCGGTAAAATCTGCGATTTCACCAAACTCATAATCGGTAGGTTCGTATACGTCGGTAATATCATCTACCAGTATATCACGCCCTTCAACCACCGCATAAGCTTTTCCATTGGATAACCTGACGCTCTCCACCAGTCCTTCCACTACCTGAAGCTCACCGGTATCTTCATTCTTTACGGTTGCTGTAATTTCTTTACCAATCATACTAAACGCCTTTATACTGGTAAAGGTAGTGTTCATATTCTGCATTTGCTCCAGTGATGAGAATTGCGCCATTTGCGCGATAAATTCCTTATCTTCCATCGGTTTAAGCGGATCTTGATATTTAAGCTGTGTAACCAGAAGATTTAAAAAGTCATCTTTACCTAATTCTCCAGTTTTTCTCTCCGCCGGCAAGGTAAAATAATTTTCAGTAATTTGACTCCCGTTTACTTGCGATGTTGACATATTTTCCCCCCCATCTTGTTGTTTACTTGTTATCTACTTCCAACATGCTGTGTTTCTATCTTTTGACATCACTCACTAAGAACAAGCAAGTGTGTTAAGCGCTAAAATCTACACTGCTGTCCGACCATTGATAAGGGCTGGTCGTTGATGGATGAATATCGTAGTATCCTGTAACAACATCATCTTGTTCTTTCCGGTCAGTAACTTTTCTTACTTTTCCTTTGCTTTCTTTTTCAAAAGCCTGACCTTGTTGATTCTGATTTCCGACCGACACGCTAAAACCCTTAACATTCAACCCTTGACTTTCCAATGCGTCTCTAAGCTGTGAAAGGTTCGCCTCAATAATCTCTTTCACCTGCTGGCTTTCCGCTGTAAATTGCGCTACCATCATCCCTCTTTCAGTTACAATTTTAAGCGATAATTTACCTAAGTTGTCAGGTTTTAATTGCATGACCATTTCTGACCGATCGTCAGTAAGCGTAACCTTCGCGTTGTCTACAACCTGCTTCATAATATTTTCTTTGGAAGCTCCCTGCATGTCCATTTGTTTCTTAACTGCTTCCACACCGATATTGCTATTTCCAGTATTTAGTACATTATTAAAAGGCATTACTTCTTCCTCAGTGTTTTGAGGTTTAGATACAAGATTCAGAACCGTTACTTTTCCGCCTAAGTTAGAATTACTGTTGCCGAAACCACTACCCTTGTCACCATCTTCATTGCTATCTAGTACTTCATTTGCCGGCTGGACAGCATTCTCATTTTCCTGGTCACTTTGATCATGGATATTGTTTTGCTGAGCATTTAATTTTTGACTGGCACTCAGCGTATTCATGTCATTCATCGTTTGATTGATTGCTGCCTCCGCAGTATGAACAGAAGATTTTAACCCTTCAAGTTCACCATTGACTTCAGATGCTTTCTGCATTAAAAGCTCCATTGCCTCCGAAGAAAAGACTTTTGTTTGAAGCTTCTGCATTTGCAGCAGTTCTTCAAGACGTTCCATCACACTTGTCAGCTTATTGATTATTACCGGTGTCATCGTCTCGGAATTGCTATCTGCACTACTTAACACTCCCATGATTTGCTCAATATTGCTTAACTTTTCTTGAACAGCTTCCATCAAAGCTTGCATATCCGACGCGCTTAGTATTTGGTTTTCTATGTCTTCCGCTACTTCACCATTCATTAATTGTTCAATGAATTCAATACTTACTCCGGACATCTGTGCTAATGTAGATATTTCTTTTTCATTTAATTTCTTATTTTCATCTTGATCAATTTCTTCTTTATCAAACTTCTTTTTCTGTATTGCGCTCTGTTTGCGTGTTGTTTCTCTCAAATCCTTTTGAGTATCAGTGCTTTTTGATGTAAAGCTTGAGGAAACGCTCCTGTATTTTGTATTCAGATTTTCAGTATTGGGATCCCTTAAATCACTTTTCTTTTTAGCCTGATTAAAGAGCGCATTAAAATCGCTAGTGTACGTTTTACTATAATTATCTGTTTTATTGATAGAAGCGTACTTATTGGAAAACGAAATCGCAAATTGATTTGTCATTATTTCTCACCTCCTTTCAGCGTATGCATTCAATTTATTTCTCTTAATCTTTAGGTAAGCCTATAGGGTACTCTTTTGATAATATATCACCCACTTTAGCTGCATTACCTGTATCCATTGATGCTAATATTTCAGCTGCCTGCTCCTTATTCATGTATTTAAAAATTTTCACAATCAGATCCATTTTTGATGCGACCATCTCATCAAAGATCTTGGCAGCATTTTCTGCATCCATATTTTCATAGAATGAAACATATTCCTTGGTCTCTTTATCAGCTTTTTCAGCCTGTAAAATCTCTTCATACAGTTGCTGTGCCGTTTCCTTATCGATTAGTTCAAAATAAGCCTTGAAATCTGCCTTCTTCGCATCGGCAATATCCTCGGAAAACTTTTTTCTATCGGACTCTAACTGCTGCTTTTCCTGCAGCAAAGCTTCTCGGTCTTCTTCTACCTTGTTTTGGTCATCTTGAAACTGCTGATAATTATTTTTGATATTGGATAACATATCTAATTCATTACGAAGACTGTTTACTTCCAAACTAAGCTGTTCATATTTATCCTTATATGTTAAATAGTTCGTTGTTAGTTCTTCTTTGTTCATAAATTTAGGATCGTTGGGATCCGGTTTTTCCGGCAGTATTTTTTGTACATACGGGAGATCTTCCAATAAAGGCCTCATCTTCTGCCCTAATCCTCTTACATCAAATTTAATAATTAAAACAGGAAGGCTCAGCAGCAAAACAATAATAACCGCCAGCAGTATTTTCATCATCAGCCCTTCCAGGCTGTTTGACGCATTTTTTTTACTTTCTTTGTCCTCATTGGCAGCAGATACATCATTAGCATTTCCTGCCTTTCTCGGTGCCGGCATTCAATTCCTCCCTTTCCTACAGATGGTTAAATTATGCTAACCCAGTTATATATTTATAACTGACCACCTCATCAACTCTTTTTTCTTCTTCTTTGAGTTCATTATATTTATGCTCTTGCATTTTTTTATCTTTCAAAGTTTCAAGCATTTTCTTCTCTTTCGCAACACTAACCAGCTTCTCTCTATGTATATCGACATTCATTGAAGCTCTGTTAACGCTTTCATACTGGGAATTCAATTGAATATTCATGGCGTTGAGATAGCGGCTGTACTGTATTAAACGCTGAACGTCCAATCCTTCTTTGCTTTCCTGCACCACTCTTCTGTAACAACTGTCTCTCCCATGAACGATATCCTGTAGTTTCTGCTGTTCTTTATTAAGAACTTGAATATTACTCGCAAGTTCATTTTTAGCTTTATCTTCCATTTGTTTCTTAACATTTAATATTGTTTGAAGACGATAATTAAATCTAGCCATCAAATGTACTCCTATCACTCAAAAATACTCTTCATTTGCTCCATTATGTCGTCAAAACTAAAATTTTCATGCACATCCTGAGTTAGGAATGCATAAACGGAGCCAATGGTATCTATCGCATAGTCAATATCAGCATTACTTCCCTTGACATAGGCTCCGATATTGATCAAATCTTCTGCCTCTTTATATATCGCCATGACTCTCTTTACCTTGTTGGCTAATTGCTTATGCTCATCCGAAACAATATCTCCCATGACCCTGCTGATACTTGCCAGCACATCTATCGCAGGATAGTGGTTTTTATTCGCTAGACTTCTGGACAGTACAATATGTCCATCCAAAATCCCTCTCGCAGTATCCGTAACCGGTTCACTCATATCATCCCCGTCTACCAAAACTGTATATAATGCGGTGATAGACCCGGCTTCCGCACAACCGGCACGTTCCAGCAGCTTTGGCATTAAAGCGAAAACCGATGGTGTATATCCTCTGGACACAGGCGGCTCGCCTATAGCTAAACCTATCTCTCTTTGCGCCATAGCAAAACGAGTCAGAGAATCCATAAGCAATAATACATCTTTCCCTTGATCCCTAAAATATTCAGATATCGCAGTCGCAAGCAATGCACCTTTCAACCTGACCAAAGCCGGCTGGTCCGAAGTCGCGACAATAATTACCGAGCGCTCAAGCCCTTCCACCTGAAGATCTTTTTCAATAAACTCCCTGACCTCTCTGCCACGTTCTCCAATCAATGCGATAACATTCACATCGGCATGGGAGTTTCTTGCAAGCATACCCATTAAAGTACTTTTTCCCACACCGCTTCCCGCAAAGATCCCAATCCTTTGACCTTTACCAATTGTAAGCAGCCCATCAATCACCTTGACGCCTAAAGATAAAGCTTGTGATATTCTTTCTCTGGTCAATGGAGCAGGTGGTGTATTGTTAACAGGATAAACTCCTTCATATTCCAACGGCCCTTTTCCATCGATAGGGTTTCCTAAACCATCCAGCACCCTGCCTACTAACCTTTCTCCAACAGCAACACTCAAAATGTGTCCGGCCGCTTCCACGGTACTCCCTGGACCTATTCCTACCGCATCACCAAGCGGCATCAGAAGGACCCGATCATTTTTAAATCCCACCACCTCTGCCATCATTGTTTCTTGTCCGGCACCAGGTTTAATATAGCATAACTCACCAACACTCACAGCCGGACCAACCGACTCAATGGTAAGCCCTACAACCTGTGAAACTTTGCCTTTATAACTGACGAAGCAGCGGTCATTCAATATATCGCGGTATTTATCTAAATTAATGGTAACCATATATTCACACTTTCTATTGATTCAACATACTGTAAAATGCTTGCTCTATTGCATTTAGCTGCGTTTCTACACTTGAATCAATGCTTCCCGCCGGTGTCTCTACAATACAGCCACCTTTGTGAAGTGATAAATCTTTCTTAATTTGAAGCTCTCCTGAGAACCCACTCAATTTAATGATATTTTCCTTGTGTTCAACTACAGTCTCATAGTCTTCCGGAGATATTCTCAGCACAACTGTTTCATAGCCTTTACATCTGAGTAAAGCTTTTTTTGTCAAAGAATGAATGGTGTCCGGTTTAGTGTCTAAAGCGTCACCTATTACCTTTTTGGCAATATTGAAAATAATATCTACCATATCTTTCTCAGCAGACTCCAAGAGTGCAATATATTGCTCCTGCGCTTGTTGTTTAATTTTTTCAGATTCTTGGAGCAGATCTTCTGCTTTAGAAGTTATCTCTTGATATCCATCATTGTATCCTTGCTCTCTCGCTTCATCCAATGCGAGCAATCTCATTTCTTCCGCCTGTTTCCTGGCATCCTCTAATAGCTTTTTAGACATTTTACGGGCATTATCCACTATTTCTTCAGCCTCACGGTGCGCATCTTCTATAATACGAATTTTTTCTTCATGCGCATCAAGCTCTTCCGCAAGCTGAGGCTGTTCCTTCTCGTTTGTTTCATCAGCTTCAACAGACTGTACAATTCTAAAAGGTACTCCAACATTTATCTGAAAAGCTTTAACAACATTAGACAATGATTTCATCCCCTCCGCCTCTGGAAATTACAATTTCACCGGCATCTTCAAGCTTTCTAATGACATTCACAATGTTCTGCTGCGCTTCCTCAACATCACGTAATCTTACAGGGCCCATAAATTCCATATCTTCTCTGATCATTTCTACCAAACGCTTGGACATATTGGAGAAGATAATATTTTGCACTTCCTCATTGGATCCTTTAAGCGCCATAGCAAGCTGATTGTTGTCCACTTCTCTAAGGAATCTTTGGATAGATCTGCTATCAAGTGTAACAATATCATCAAATACAAACATTCTCTTTTTGATTTCTTCTGCTAAATCGGTATCTTCAATTTCAAGGGTTTCAATAATATGTTTTTCTGTTCCTCTATCCACTGAATTTAATATGTCTACAATGGATTGAATTCCACCTGCAGTAGTATAATCCTCCGTAACAAGTGAAGAAAGCTTCTTCTCTAGAATTTTTTCAACTTCTTTTATAATTTCAGGCGAGGTCCGGTCCATTGTAGCAATCCTTCTTGCAACATCAGCCTGTTTATCCTGCGGTAACGCGGAAAGTACTGCTGATGCTTGATTCGGCCTGAGATATGCAAGGATTAATGCAATTGTCTGAGGATGCTCTCCTTGAATAAAATTTAAAAGCTGACCTGGATCAGTTTTTCTAACAAAATCAAATGGCCTTACTTGCAGTGATACGGTTAATCTATTAATCACTTCAAGTGCTTTCTGTGAGCCCAACGCCTTTTCGAGTATGTCTTTAGCATAATTGATACCGCCTTCAGCAATATATTCCTGTGCAAGACAAATCTGATAAAACTCTTCCAATACTTTTTCCTTATCCATCGGACTAACAGTTCTGATATTCGCAATTTCCAGCGTAAGCTGTTCAATCTCTTCTTCTTTTAAATGTTTAAATATTTGAGCTGACTTCTCCGGTCCAAGCGAAATGAGAAGCATTGCCGCCTTTTCTCTCCCGGTAAGTTCTGTTTTGACACCGCGGGCCATCCGGTTTCACCCCTATCTATATTAAGGCATTTAATTATTCATTTCTATATATATCACACTTAAAAAAGTGCTTGATTGGTCAGTCGCAAAGCATGGGGACGGAAAAACCTTCCCCATGTCTCATTTCTTCTGTTCCTGACCGTAAGATACTTGTGCTATTTATATAATTATTCATTATTCACTATTAATTGCAGTTAATGTTAGTCCCAATCTTCTGCCAACCAGTTGCGGAGCAATTGAGCAACCGCATCGGGCTTTTCCTTTACAAACTTGTCCAACTGCTTTTTCACTTCCGATTTCTCTTCCATATCAATGTCGGGCAGCATTTCCTCATCGCCTACAGCAACATTAAATCTTGCAGCTGCTGTTTGAAGTTCAGGCTCCGGTTCTTTTTCAGCTCTCATTCTGAAAATCATTAGAACCAATAATCCTATAATGATCAACACTAGTACAATCGGTCCAAAAGTATTCACTGCCTCAGCGATATCCAAAGCAGGTTTTTCTTCTGTGACAGACGGCATATCAAGCACTTCTACCGTTACCTTCTCAACCGGGATCCCTGTAGCTGATGCAATAATTTCCTTTACCTTATTTACATCTACTTGTGCCGATGCTACATTGGTATTGTCACCTGCCGGGGAAGTCTGACCATTCCTCGTAAACATGGCTACCGCAATAGATGAATTCTCTTTATTCATTTTTCCAATTTCTTTAGAAGACTGTGTTACCGTTCTATTGATCTCATAATTGACGGTTTCCTCACTAAGCTTGTACTCTCCGTTTTCTCCGGCCACCGCATTGGGATACTGGGGCGGATTGGCTTCTGCGCCAGGTACAGCACCGGCCACACCATTAACAACACTTTCTTTTTTTTCTTCACTGCTCCTGATAATCCCTTTACCATCTATTACCGGCTCAAAGATTTCTTTATTGGTAGTCAATGTATCGAAATCCAGTTCCAAACTGGCCATTACCCTAACATTATCTGCAAGTCCCGATAGAAGTTGCGCCACCTGTTGTTCTACATTTTTTGTTACCATCTGCCTTAATGCATACTGTCTGTCGGCACTTCCTGTAATACCGTCATCATAGTCTTCATTCAGTATATTTCCGTTGTTATCCAGTACCGTAACATCCTTAACCTCAAGATTCTCCACACTGCCTGCAATAAATCTTTGGATACCGTTGATTTGTTTGCTGTTAAGTTCGTCATAGGCGTCAATGATAATACTGGCTTTAGATGGGTCCGTTTTTGCATTGAAGAATGCAGTTTGCTCAGGAATAGTCAGCTTTACTATCGCATTCTTGATATTATCCATTTCAGATAACGCTCTTTCCAGCTCACTTTCCTTAAAAAGCTGGTATCTTTTTCTTCTTTCCGCATCGGTTGTGCCTAAGCTGGTGCTATTTAAATCTTCGTAAGTCATCCCTTTTCTAGGATAACCTACCTCTGCTAACGATACTTTGGCTTTATTAATGTCTTGCTTCTTAACCAATATGGTAGTGCCGTCATCTTCCAATCTATAACCTATATTCAATTTTTCCAACTGCTTACTGATCTCGCTTGTATCTTTAGGGTCAATATGTGAAAACAAAGGTTGATACTGTGGTCTGCTAACCATGAAAACAGCTATAATTACACTCAAAAATGCTACTACCGTAGTAATAATCAGCTTGTTCCTATTGCTTTTATCTAAATTGCCCCAAAAATCCCTAAACTGCTGCGGGATTTTAGTTATGAACTCCGGCATATCTGCACCTCAATTTTCTATAATCATATCCGGTATTTATATAATGATTGCAAAATAATTAAAATTATAATGGCATACGCATAATTTCATTATATGCATCCATAATTTTATTACGAACCTGTATGGTAAACTGCAGTGCAACTTCCGCTTTCTCCGAATCTATCATCACTTGGTGAAGATTTTCAGCTTTCCCCGCAGCTAATAGCTGATTTGATTTAATAGCATTCTGTTGAAGACCATTTACTTGGTTGATAGCATTTTCTAAGAACTCCGAAAAGCTTGTGTCCTTCTTGGACGGCGTATCTGATATGGTTGTATCAATTGTAATAGGTTGAATACTATTAATGCCGTTTATTTTCATAAAAACCTCCTAATATCACTAAATTCATGATGTTATACTCTTTACGCTATGGAGACGGTTCTCCTGTCACCCAAAATCGTTGTGACATTAAAACCGTCCCCATGTCACATTTTTTCTTCTACGCCTGACTGTAATGTATTTAGTGTTATTTAACAGCATTCTAAATCTACGGTTTTGCATTGCATCTCTATTATTAATGTTCTCTTGCAATAGAACCATACTCCTGATCTAGTGCATCTGTCAACTGTGAACCGTAAACCGTGAACTATTCATCATTTCCCTATCTCCAGTGCTTTCAATGCCATACTTTTTGTTGAATTAATCGCAGCTACATTTGCTTCATAAGAGCGGGTAGTAGAAATCATATTTACCATTTCGGTCATCACATCTACATTAGGCATCAAAACATATCCATTCTCATCCGCATCAGGATGACCCGGGTTATGTACTCTTTTAAACGGTGCGGTATCCTCAATAATACGGCTTACCCTAACCCCGCCTAAACCGGTCCGCGCTTTACTGCTTTCGGACAGATATTGCGAAAAAGACGCAGTTCCTTCTCTCTGCTCAAATACTGCAAGCTTTTTTCGATAAGGTGTACCATTCTCTGTTCTGGTTGTATCGGCATTCGCGATATTTTGAGAAATCAAATCCATTCTCAGTCTTTGTGCTGTTAAGCCACTGGAACTTATATCTAAACCTCTAAGAAAAGACATTATCATCAACCTCCACTTCTCATAGCAGATTTCATACCGTTGAATTGTTTTGATAGCTGTTGAATAGCAGCGTTATAATAGATATTATTTTTGGATAGTAGTGCCATCTCAGCATCTATATCCACGTTATTTCCGTCCATCCGCATCTCATTCACACCAGAATCCTGCTGCATTTTTATTTTGACATCCTGAATAGGCTGTCTACCGATAGCAATATGTTTTTCATGGGTTTTATATCCTTGAAAGCTTCTATTTTCAATCGCCTCAGCTAAAAAGTTTTCAAAATCCACCTTTTGCCGCTTATACCCTGGAGTGTCAACATTCGACAAATTATCTGCTATCGCCTCATTTCTAAGCCATGAAGCATCCAAGGCTTTTTCTAGAACTGCAGTACTATTGAATAATTTAATACTCATAATAACACCCTCAATAACAAATATTTTATTTATAATCATTAATAAGCTACTTATAAAAATATAATGCATAGAATATAATAACATAAACTTACCCAAATTTATATATTCGACAAAAACTTTTATTTTCCTGCATAAAAACACACATTTCCCCCATAAAGTTATGGTATAAATTCCATTAATTACATGATACATAAATTTTTTGTCGTTGTAAAGAAAATTCATGTTAATAATAATAGTCTTTATTTCTTATACCTTTTAGGACTACAGTACTATTATAATCATTTTGATCAACAAAAAAAGAACATCCTCAAGATGGATGTTCGCAATATTTACTCCTATTTATGATTATTCATTATTCTCATCATTCGCTATAGCTTCAATAATGCTTATTGCTCTTTGCGCAATCTTCGTATTCTTTTCCTTCTTATTTCTTATTCTTTCATTCAAAGACGCAATTAATCCAAAATTAATATTCATTGGTTGAAAGCTGCTGATACTTGAATCCGATATATAATGGCTTAATCCGCCATGGGCCGTTTCTTTCGGAAAAATAAGCATTTCCTTCCCATATAGCAATCTAGCCATATTGATTCCGGCCACCAAGCCGGATGAAGCTGACTCTATATATCCCTCTACACCGGTGATTTGACCGGCAAAAAACACTTTTTTGTTCTTATTGGTTTGATATGCTGCATTTAATAGCCTAGGCGAGTTGATAAACGTATTCCTGTGCATCACCCCATATCTCATAAATTCCGCATTTTCCAATCCCGGGATCATTTGAAATACCCTTTTCTGTTCCCCCCATTTCAAATGGGTCTGAAAGCCTACAATATTATATAACGTCGCTTCATTATTATCCTGTCTCAGCTGTATAACCGCATACGGCTCCTGTCCGGTTTTAGGATCAACTAAACCTACCGGTTTTAAAGGTCCAAACAATAACGTTTGCTTTCCTCTTTTGGCCATTGTCTCTACCGGCATGCAGCCTTCAAAAACAATTTCTTTTTCAAAACATTTTAATTCTGCTATTTCCCCATTCACCAGTTCATTCCAAAAACGTTCATATTCTTGCTGATTCATAGGACAGTTAATATAATCATCATCACCTTTTCCATAACGGGAGGCTTTATATACTTTGTCTTTATCTATGGATTCATAGGTAACAATAGGTGCTGCCGCATCATAGAAGTATAGATAATCATCTCCCACAAAAGCATTGATGGTTTGTGAAAGTGTTTCCGAGGTCAAAGGCCCTGAAGCAATAATTACATATTCATCTTGAGGAATCTCTTTTATCTCTTCATGGATCACTTCAATTCGTTCATTGGATGTGACTTTTTCTGTTACCATCCGTGAAAATTTATTTCTATCTACTGCTAACGCTCCTCCTGCAGGAACTCTGGTAGCGTCAGCACACGCCATAATCAACGAACCCATAATTCTCATTTCCTGCTTCAGCAAGCCAACCGCATTCTCCAATTGATCTGAGCGCAAAGAGTTGCTGCAAACCAATTCAGCAAGATCCGGAGAATGATGGGCATCAGAGTATTTTTCAGGCTTCATTTCGTAGAGCTTTACCGAAATCCCTCTTTTAGCCAACTGCCATGCTGCTTCACATCCTGCCAAACCCCCACCAATTATGGTGACCGTCATTTATCCATACTCCTTTCATATTCACAATTTTTATTAGTACAGTGAATAACCTGCTTCTTTTTAGATACTTTTTTTACTAGCAATCCGTCACATTGCGGGCAAGATTCTTTTATAGGCTCATCCCAAGTCATAAACTCACATTTGGGATTGTGCTCGCATCCAAAATACTTTCTGCCTTTTCTGGTCTTCTTAATATATACCTTGCCGCCGCAGACCGGACAGTTCACGCCGGCTTCTTCTAAAATAGGTTTGGCGTTTCTACATTCCGGAAATCCCGGACACGCCAAAAACTTTCCATACCTGCCGTGTTTGATGACCATATTTCTTCCGCATTTTTCACATTTTTCTTCAGTAACTTCATCCTGAATTTCTATATCACCGATTTCTTCTTCCGCTTCTTTTAAAGTTTCTTCAAAAGGAGTATAGAATTGTTTGAGTACTTCTACCCACTCTTTCTGCCCTTCTTCTACTTCATCCAACTGCTGTTCCATATTCGCGGTAAATTCTACATCTACGATATCTTTAAAATGCTCTTTCATAATATCCGTAATAATCGTACCTAATTCGGTCGGTTTTAATTGCCTTTTTTCCCGCTCAATATAGCCTCTCGCTAAAATAGTAGTAATGGTTGGCGCGTAAGTACTCGGCCGTCCAATCCCTTTTTCCTCTAATGCTTTAATTAATGTCGCCTCGGTATATCGTGGAGGCGGCTGTGTAAAATGCTGTTTTGGATCCAGTTTTTTCAGGTTCAGCTTCTGCCCCTCAACAAGTTCAGGCAGCAATCCTTCCTCTTCATCTCCCTCATCATCCTTACCTTCAACATATAAGATCATGAATCCTTGGAACTTGATCCTTGAGCCATTTGCCTTAAAGATATATTGATCTGCTTCTATATCGATACTTAAAGTATCATATACTGCCGATTTCATCTGACTCGCAACATAACGTTCCCAAATAAGTTTATAAAGCTTATACTGGTCCGGTTTAAGGGATTCTTTGATCACCAAAGGCTCTAAAAGCACATCTGTAGGTCGAATCGCTTCATGTGCATCTTGAGAACCTTTCTTAGTTTTATATTGTCTTGCATTTTGAGGTACATATTCCTGTCCATATTTATCTTTGATATAGTCCCGTGCCGAATTTTGTGCTTCGGCGGCAATACGGGTGGAATCGGTTCTCATATAGGTAATTAACCCTATAGTTCCCTTTCCTTTGATCTCAATCCCCTCATAAAGCTGTTGTGCTGCCATCATAGTTCTTTTGGCCGTAAAACCCAGCTTTCTCGAAGCTTCCTGCTGCAGTGTGCTGGTAATAAAAGGCGGCGCGGGCGTTCGTTTCCTTTCTCCTTTTTTTACTTGACTCACAATATATGAAGCTTTCTTAATAAGCGCTAAGATCTTCTCTACTTCTTCTTTGTTATTCAGTTCAATTTTTCCTTGCTTTGACCCATAGAATTTTGCTTCAAAAGTTTCCCTTGATTTATCACCCTGCATCTTGGCAGCGATACTCCAATACTCCTTAGGAACAAAAATATTTATTTCTTCCTCGCGGTCACATATTAAACGCGTTGCAACCGATTGAACCCTCCCGGCACTCAATCCCTTTCTAACCTTTTTCCACAAGAGAGGGCTAATCTTATATCCCACTATTCTATCTAAGATTCTACGTGCCTGCTGCGCATTTACCAGCTTGTCATCAATTACCCGAGGTATCTTTATCGCATTTTGTACTGCCGACTTTGTTATTTCATTAAATACTATCCTGCACTTCTGATTTTCTTTTATATCAAGTGCTTTAGCAAGATGCCACGAAATCGCTTCTCCTTCGCGGTCAGGGTCGGTAGCAAGATATACTTTATCCGAGCCTTTCGCTTCCTTTTTTAATTCACTTAAAAGGTCACCTTTTCCTCGTATGGTAATGTATTTCGGCTCAAAATCATGCTCTATATCTACTCCCATCTGGCTCTTAGGCAAATCACGCAAGTGCCCCATAGAAGCAAGAACTTTATAATTTCTTCCTAAATATTTCTTTATCGTTTTCGCTTTTGCAGGAGATTCTACAATAACAAGATAGCCTGACATTTTTCTCCTCCCTTATAATAAGTAGTATTTATCTATCTATAATTAACCAGCAGTTACAAAATGCTTTCCGGCAATTTGCCGAATTAGCCCTTTCATTTCCAATAATGTAAGAATACAATTGATTTTTTGAACACTATATCCTATACTTCCGCATAATTCATCTATATGTACCGGAGTACTGGATAAATGACTATAAACTATTTTTTCTTCATCTGTAATGTCTAAATACACAGGGTCATTTATTTGTTTTATATCCTTAGTATTACATAATTGATAATTATTAATCTGCAGTTCTTCCAATATATCTTCAATACATGTAACCATTTTCGCACCTTGCTTTATTAAATTATTTGTACCTATGCTATAATGAGTATCTATATTACCAGGTACTGCAAAAACATCTCTGCCTTGTTCCAGCGCAAAATCTACAGTAATAAGTGATCCGCTTCTCTCCCCAGCTTCTACTACGATGGTTCCTAATGTCATACCGCTAATGATGCGGTTACGGGCAGGAAAATTATTCTGAATAGGAGCGGTTGCCGGCGGGTATTCAGATATTACAGCACCGTTTTTTATGATATAATTCATAAGCTCCGCATTTTCCTTTGGATATACGACATCAACACCACACCCAAGAACAGCCGCAGTCTTTCCTCCTGCTTTTAAGGCTCCCCTGTGAGAAGATGTATCTATCCCTCTTGCCATGCCGCTGACAATACATATCCCTCTTTCAGCAAGTGAAGAGGCAATTTTTTCAGCTGCATTTCTTCCATAGTTGGAAGCTTTTCGTGCACCAACCATTGCAATAGATATATTATTTTCACCAGGCAGTCGTCCTCTGACATACAGTACGCATGGGGGATCATAAATCTTTTTCAGCATCCGCGGGTACCCGGAGTCATTCATGCTAATGATATTAATATTCAGTCTTTGAGTATCATAGAGAACTTTTTTAGCTGTGTCAAGGTCTTTGTTTAATAATCTCTCAATATCTTGCTTACCAATCCCCTGTATTGATTCCAGCTCTTTTTTACCTGCACGCCAAACCATTTCCGGTTTTTGAAAAATTCTTAACAGTTTTGCAGCTTTAACACTGCCAATACCGTTAATACCGGTTAACCACAACCAATATACGATGTCCTCCATGATGCACCCCCAAAAACAGCACTACAACAGTCATATTACTATAGATAAAAAACTTTAAAGCTAGAAGTAATCTTACCGGAATGCCACATGGGGACGGTTCCTCAGTAGCATGAAAAGTATATGCCACAGACGAACCGTCCCCATGTAGCATTCCTTCACTGTACATTGTACATTATTAATTATTGACTTATATTCTACACTACTATAAAAAATCCTCCCTGTAAAGGATTTTTTATACATTCACATTCACTGCAAATATATAAATCCTACAGGAAGGATTTAGTCTATACGCTGTCGAACAACTTCATACATAAGTATCGCAGCCGCTACAGCCGCATTTAAAGACTCCGCATTTCCGGTAATCGGAATCTTCACCAAATAATCTGAAAGCTTCACGACTTCATCTGAAATTCCATTTCCCTCATTACCTATAACAATCATAATACCCTTTTTCATATTTGTATCAAAATGATAGGTACTTGCAGAAAGATGCCCCGAAATAATGTGTATTCCTTTTTTTTTCACATGATGCATCATCTGCGCAGTATCCTCAGCTTTAATGATAGGTACATGAAACATAGACCCCATGGTAGAGCGTACGGTTTTAGGATTATAGATGTCCACACATCCCTTAGATAGAATAACGACGTCTGCTCCTGCCGCATCTGCAGTTCGGATAATAGTTCCCATATTCCCGGGATCTTGCACACCATCACAAAAAACATAGAACGGTGCATTTTTATTCCCCGAGAGATGATCAACCGAGTATTGTTTTATAGATACTACACCTAATATTCCCTGCGGCGTTTCGGTATGTGAGATATCCTTAAACATTTGATCGGTAAATTTATATACATCAATATGACGGCTTAAAAACCATTCTATCATGTCTGCATTTTGCCTATCCTGCGAGAAGCTGTCACTGACCGCTGCCATTTTAAAACATGCCGACGAATGGATAGCGTCTTTGATTATTTTGATACCTTCAATGATAAATTGATTATTTTTCTCTCTGTGACTCCTAATACCCAAAGATTTGATATGTTTATAAATCTTGTTGCTTTTGCTGGTAATTTCGATAAGCATACAGATTATCCTTCTCCCTGTTATTTTTTGTCCAAATTATTCAAATCTTCATTGGACCCAATCACCACAAGAATATCATCCTTCCTTATAGCATCTTCAGCTCTAGGAGCAATGTTTATTTCAGAGTCTTTTTTGATTGCCATGATATTAATTCCGTATTTGGCCCGAACATCCAGTTCTTTTAATGTCTTACCTTCCCATTTTTCCGGCACGGTTATTTCAACAATACTGTAATCAGGTGATAATTCTATATAGTCTAAAATATTTGTAGAAACCAAGTTATAAGCTACTCTTATGCCCATATCTCTTTCAGGAAAGATAACCCTGTCCGCACCAACTCGGCTTAATACTTTTGCGTGAAGTTCATTCTGCGATTTCGCCAGAATATACTTTACACCTAATTCTTTTAGTAAAAGGGTAACAAGAATACTGGATTCCATGTTTCCGCCAATTGCAACAATCGCTACATCAAAATTTCTGATTCCCAACGATTTTAGAACATGCTCATCGGTAACATCCCCCACTACAGCATGTGTAACCCATTCCGACATATTCTGAATAATTTCTTCATTGTGATCTATCGCCAAAACTTCATAGCCTGATTCGTACAACGTTTTGGCAACACTCTCACCAAATCTGCCAATTCCCAACACAACAAATGAACGCATTCCTAGTTCCTCCTTATCCAACCATCACTTTATCTTCCGGATATTTGTATTTCGCATTTGATTTATGCATTTTAATGGTAAGCGCTAACGCCATGGTCAGCACTCCTACCCTGCCCAAAAACATAGTAATAATAATCGCAACCTTACTCACAATGCTTAATGAAGGTGTGATCCCTAAAGATAATCCTACTGTTCCAAATGCAGATACCGATTCAAAAAAAGCTTCAATAAAAGTAACCTGCTCAAAAATGGTTAAAATAGTCGTAGTAATAACAACTATACATAACCCGATCACTACAATTGCAAGCGCCCTAAGAACAATCTCAACATTTAACCTTTTCTTAAACAAATTGATATCTTCCGATCCCTTAATCACCGACAGCACAGCGAAAAACAGTACCCCTATCGTTGCCGTTTTGATTCCTCCTGCTGTGGAACCAGGTGACCCTCCGATAAACATAAAAATAAGAGTCATAAACTTAGAAGCATTTGTTAAGTCCGGAAGCGATAAAGTATTAAATCCGGCTGTTCTAGGTGTAACCGACTGAAACATTGCCGCCAGGATTTTCCCCTTTCCGGTCAATGGCTGCAGGGTTTTGGGGTTATTTATTTCAAGTATAAAGAATATTATAAAACCCGCTGCCAACAACACTGCAGTAACCAGCAAAACGAGCTTCGTATGTAATTTTAACTCTCTAAAATGCTTAACCTTGTAGATATCATCCCATACTGCAAATCCCAACCCTCCGATAATAATTAAAGACATGATCACCAGATTGACAATCGTATCTTCTGTATACATGGTTAAGCTGCTATATTGGACTCTCTCTCCCATTAAATCAAATCCCGCATTACAAAACGCGGAAATGGCGTGAAAAACACCTTTATAAATACCATCAGCAACACCGAAATCTCCTATAAATTTGATGGACAATATTATCGCACCGATACCTTCAAACAATAACGTCCCCAATAGAATCTGTTTGGTAAGCCTGACCATACCTTCCAAACTATATTGATTAAGTGATTCTGCGATCAATATTCTTTCTTTAAGGCTGATTCTGCGGCCTAGTGCCAAAGAAAACAGCGTAGCCATTGTCATAAATCCCAGCCCGCCTATTTGAATAAGAAAAAGGATTACGATTTGTCCAAAGGTTGTCCATTGCGTATAGGTATCCGCCACAACCAGTCCTGTCACGCATACCGCAGAAGTAGCAGTAAATAATGCATTAATATACCCTATATTTTCTCCACCTTTTGATGCGATTGGAAGATTCAATAAAATACTCCCTACAAAAATCATTACGGCAAATCCTAATGAAATCAGCTGTGTCGGTGTAAAGTTCAATATTCGCTTTATAAATCCCCGTTGTCTCTTTGTCGTCATATTCATCGTCCTCTTTGCTTAGGAATGACAGAATAATAATTTCTCAATTTTCAAGCGGTTATTTTTCCGTCATTCCTTACACAATATATTCTAAGTTAACAGTTTGTGTCAATTCACCTATAGCTAGTACAAGCTAAAAGGATAACACTATTACGTCAGTTGATATCCCATATAGCTAAGCTGGCACAACGCGTTAATCTAAAAATGATCATAAAACTAACATATAGCTATTGTGAAAATTCAAATAGACCCGTCTCCGGGTCTATCTTATTTATGCTCATATCTTATTAAAAATATTATAACGAGGCCAAAAGATATCCTCCGCCTCGTTGAAACGGTGTGTTGTAATTGCTAGTGCAATTACTTCTGTTGTTATACGCTCGCTTTTGCTTTTTCTACCAATTGAGCGAATGCCGGCTGGTCATTAACAGCTAATTCAGCAAGCATCTTTCTATTCACTTGTACACCGGCCTTTTTTAAGCCATTCATAAATTTGCTGTAAGACAACCCATTCATTCTTGTAGCAGCATTTATTCTGGAAATCCATAACTTTCTAAAATCTCTCTTCTTTCTTTTTCTGCCAATATATGCGTAAACAAGAGATTTCATTACCGCCTGATTGGCAGTCCTGAAAAGTTTGCTTTTTGCACCTCTATATCCTTTTGCAAGCTTTAATATCTTCTTACGTCTTTTTCTTGTATGCATTGCGCCTTTTACTCTAGCCATTGACTAAATCCTCCTCCGAATCCTTCTTATTTATAAGGTATCAACTTCTTAACTACTGCTTCATTCGCAGAGCTAGCATACCCTGTTTTTCTCAGATTTCTTTTTCTCTTAGTAGATTTTTTTGTTAAAATGTGGCTTTTGTATGCTTTTGACCTTTTTACTTTACCGGATTTGGTAAGACTAAATCTTTTCGCAGCCCCTCTATGGGTTTTAATTTTGGGCATCTACGTACACTCCTCTCAAATTTGAAAAAATAAACTTTGTATTTTATTTAAAGTCCTACTATTATTTTAAAATATACACTATTATTAAGTTAGTAAGACATTTATAACATTATGATTGCTTGGGAGCAATAAACATCGCCATATTTTTACCTTCAAGCTTAGGTCTTTTTTCTACGGTACCCAATTCACTGATACGGTCTGCAAAACGCTGCAACAGCGTCTCACCTAAAGAAGAATGATGAACTTCTCTACCTCTAAAACGAACAGTAACTTTAACCTTGTCTCCGGATTTTAAGAATTTAATTGCATTGTTAACTTTTGTATTAAAATCATGTTCGTCAATAGAAGGTGAAATTCGAACCTCTTTAATACTTACAACATGTTGATTCTTTTTAGCTTCTTTTTCTTTCTTAGCCAATTCAAACTTATACTTTCCATAATCCATCACTCTACATACAGGCGGATTTGCCTGAGGAGCAATTTTAACCAAGTCCATATTTTTTGAATTCGCTAACCTCTGTGCTTCTTTTGCAGACATAATCCCCAATTGAGACCCATCGGAATCAATAAGGCGAATTTCCTTGTCCCTTATTTCCTCATTAATCATTAATTCCTTGCTAATAGTAGAGCACCTCCTAAAAATTTTATAACAAAAAAGCGGATAGAAAAAATCCATCCACTTATATACACTAGTAAATTCTATAATAATAGACTATAGTTATTAACCTTACCGATAAATACCGTAAGGTGAGAAGCGGATGACTTCTTCTTTATTTTTATCAGATATAACTTTACCATTATATTATCCTAATGTCAAGGAATTTGTGAAAAATGTTATTCCAATCCTGAAATTGGGGAGTATGGAGTGGTTAGTGGGGAGAAGAAAAACGAGAACAGAACTAAAATCTATTCCCGTTTTACACTTTTTTCGATTCATAGAATGAATAATACTCTGAAAAGATATTCAGGATCATTCATTCGGTCAGCTCCATTTTTCAGAAGTGGGATCTTTACCACTATGGGCAGCAGGATAAAAATTATTTTCAAAACAATAGTTCATACCCGAGTTATTATCCCAATTCCCGATATTATCTTTAAAAGCAATATTGATGTTACCTTCCCGTTTTACAGGAAGTATTAATTCAAATGCCTGAGGGTTCACTTTATGCAAAGGATAATAATCTACATCTTCCCACTTCAAGTTGTTACCATATCCCACAGCTGCATATACTTCTTGGGCTCCGCTTTTTATAAGCAGACCATCATAAATAATTCTCACTGCATAGATGTCGCTTTTTAATTGGACACCATAATTAGAATAAGAATTATAGGATTTGATTGGCTCAATATCATAAATCTCTGTTGAATACTCCTCTTTAAATGCGTCCATCTCTGATGATCCTAGATGTAAAATCTCTGTGTTCTGCTGCTGCACGACTTCCTCTATATCTCTTCTAGCCCCAAATAGAAAGTCAAAAAACCCCATGATTTTACCTCCTATTAACTCTTATCAATAATCAGTTTGCGCATTATCCACGTAAATTATATTGAGAATTTAAGCTAATTTAATCTCCATATCAATATTCTTGAGTATTTTAAATAAATTGTAATATTTAACAATATCTGCTTCATATTCAATTTTGCATCCGGAACGATAGAATTCAATCTGACCGTTACCCATTCCAACATTCTCTATATCTTGCAGCCTTTTCCGTAGATGGTTCACCGTTCCGGCATTTCCATCGATAACATCTATTCCTTCAGGAATATTTTTCTTTAGAATATTTTTAAAAAAAGGGAAGTGTGTACATCCTAAAACGATGGTTCCATACTCATTCATATCAAACACAGATATTTTTTTCTTTACACAAGATAAAACCATATCGCTATTAAATTCAAAGTTTTCAGCAAAATCTACCAATTCCGGAAATGGCAGATAATCAACAATATGATTATTATCCACTTCTTTCACTAAATTTTTAAACTTTTCTTCCTGAAGTGTCAATTCCGTCGCCAGTACCAAGACTCTTTTCCGGCTGTCTTCATTTCTTTTAACAGCCGGTTTTACAGCCGGTTCCATTCCTATGATAGGAAACCGATACATGCTTCTGAGTTCTTTTACGGTGACACTGGTAGCTGTATTACATGCAATCACCAGCGCTTTTACTCCTCTTTCAGCAATAAATTCTACCGCTTCAAATACATAGTGTCTCACTTTATCTTTCGTCTTACTGCCATAAGGTACATTTTTAGTATCTGCGTAATATATATAGTTTTCATTAGGAAGTATCTTCAAAGCTTCATATAAAACCGTAATACCTCCGATACCTGAATCAAAAAAACCTATGCACAACTCAATCCCTCCTCGAGCATCACTTATCCATAAGTAGGAAAAAGGCCATACTTGAATATCTCAAGCATGACCCCTTTAGCTGGTGGGTGATATTGGACTCGAACCAACGACCCCTTGCATGTCAAGCAAGTACTCTAACCAGCTGAGCTAATCACCCATATTATAGAGCATAGTCATTATACAACAATTTTACCCTTACGTCAATAAATATTTTATATCTATCTAGCGGGGAGTGAGGAGTAGGGAGTCTTTGTGCTCTCCTCACTCCCCACTTAAATACCCCTCTTATTGCCCGAATGATTGACTTTTCAAAGCGCTCTTCAGAGCTTTTAAAACAACCACAGCTACTGCACCACCTATCAGCGCAGTAACTAACTGCGGCCAACTGAAGGTCGCAACGATCTTTGCCGGAATTTTGACATTAAATAATTGTAATGACATTTGAATTGCGACAACGAAAAAGACGAACTTTGCAAATGCACCTGCAATCACAGCAGCCAGTTGATTCTTTTTTTTCAGCAAGTCATACACCGCTACAATGGCCGCATTTCCCAATGCAACGATAGGTATTAACACGGGCAGCGGCAACTGTCCCTGAAAAAAAGCCACTACAGGAGCAACTATACTGATCAGTAATCCCGCATAAAGGTTCAACATTCCTACCGATACAAGCAAAGCGGCATTCACCAGTGAACCTATAATAAATTGCGAATGTGGCCCTACACCTACAACAACTCTAAGATTTTGAAATACGATTGTTACAGCAAGGAGCATGGCCGTTCTTGTAAGCCATTCTACTTTTTTATTATCCATCATACATATTCCCCCTAAATTTTCAACTGATAATATTTTAACAATATTTTATATTACATTTACCCATTTAGCAATAGTTCTAAACATCTTGTTTTACTATAAATCCCGGTAATATTAATTTAAAAAGATTTTTTGTACCGAGATTAATAAATTTAACATCTTCTCGTCCCTCAAAGTGCTCTCTAATCCGGTTGATTCCCAGTCCGTATTTTAGGAATCTTTTTTTCTTATCAAACATCAATAACCGCTGATATAGCCAAGGATTTCTGCGTTTCGGGTTGTTGTCTTTATGAATCTTATAAATTCTATTTCCTGAAATCAAAGCACCCGGATTAATAATTTCTAGATATTTTGAAGAAACATCAATAATGATGCCTCCGGAAATATCTAAATAATCCCTATGTACCACGGCATTTGCTACTGCTTCATTAATAGCTTCCAGCGGATAGTATTCATCACAGCATATTTCCTTAAAAAATGCCTCAATATCATCTAATATCTTTAGCGCATTTCCAGTAAACCATTTCACTTTTCCATTATACAGCACTTTAATATATACGTGGGACAAAAATAGATACGGATCCTTGCCGAAAATGAGCAATCCACCGATGGTAGGATGATATTCTCCACTGTCTATATCGTTTCCGATAATCCCCAAACCCTCCAATAACATCATATCGTATGGAATATAACTTTTTATCAGCTCCTCATCCAGCTGATTCAACGGAACATTGGGAAGCAGTACTTTTTCATAGCTAAACAAACCATTCTCTTGAAGCATACTGGCAATCTCTTCTCTGCGGGCAATATCCGTGGTAGAGCCCCTCCTGATATAAAATGCTCCGTTTTGAAGCATTTGATGCGGTTTCTGACTGCTTTTGTAAATCGTCAGAACTCCTATTTGTTTTTGCTGATATTCCATTAAATCCACACGTATAGGCACCGGAGGATTACACCTGTTATAGATAACTTGTTGGATCTGCTCTTCTATCAAATCATCCGAACTGATCCCCAGTACTTCTTTTGTCTTATCTCCAATCCCATAAATAATATAGCCTCTGCCACCGGGAGAATTGGCCAGTGCAATCACATCCTTGGCAAGCTCCTTTTTCTCACTTTCGGTAGCTAGGTGTAAAGTCGCTTTAAAATCCAGCTTAGGTCCTTCGTCTTGTCTTAGAAGATAACTTAATTTATTGGCATCCAAATGTTTGCACTCCTTTGCCTGTTTCCCTTTTATTAAATTATATATCAACAGCTTCCAAATTAAAACCTTCAGTTTCGATTGCATGTGTTTTTGCTGTAAATTTTTTTAAAGTATAATTATAATTTTTAGAAAAACAATAGTAGATGAAGCTATTAAAGAAGGGGGTGTTTTATTGTAATGCTGATTGCGTTTTTTAGAACAATTTTCTTATATATATTAGTCATCGCAGCACTAAGAATTATGGGCAAACGTCAAATTGGGGAACTGCAACCGTCGGAATTGGTGGTAACGATTATGATATCCGAATTGGCGGCCATCCCCATGCAGGCTACCGGCATTCCTCTTGTCAACGGTATCCTTCCGATTATTACTTTGATTATCGCTGAAGTCGCGTTATCTTACATAACACTCAAAAGTGAAAAAGCGCGCGATATTATCAGCGGTACTCCCAGTATTTTGATAGAAAACGGAAAGATTAACGAACCTGAAATGGAAAAGCTTCGTTTTAACATGGGTGATTTACTTGAAGAACTTCGTATCAATAATTGCCCCAATATTGCCGATGTAGAATTTGCGATACTGGAAACCAGCGGGCAATTGAGTGTGATTCAAAAATCGCAAAAAAAACCGGCAACCGCCGAAGTACTGAATATCCCTACCGATTATGAAGGTTTGCCTTTAACCCTCATTTCAGATGGGAAAGTAAACTACAATAATTTAAAAAGCACAAATTTGGACAGGCAGTGGCTTGTCAATGAGCTGGCCAAACTGGGAGTTGATGATATATCCAATGTTTTTTTTGCCAGTTTGGATACCCAAGGCAACTTGTTTTATCAAATGAAGTCCGAACCTGAGGAGGAATAGAAGTGAAAACTTTTAAATTTTCCATGATTCTTTTAGTACTTATTATATTAAGTACTATCTGGTATATACACAGCCTAAATAATGTATCCAATCAATTAGTCACAGAGATTGATAAATTAGAAGATATTATCAAAACTGATAATTGGGATCAAGCAGAGAAGCAGTTGGACCATATACAAGAAGAATGGGATAAAACAGAAAAATGGATGGCAACATTGATAGATCATGAAGAAATCGATTCCATCCGGTTAACACTAGCCAGACTTTCCCAATATATTCATTACAGGAAAACTCCGGATTTCATGGCAGAAAGCGCTTCATTAAAATTACTTATTAAGCATCTTCCCGAAAAAGAACGAATAAGTTTGGGAAATTTGCTATAGGTTAGTGGGGAGTGAGGTGTGGGGAGTGGGGAGAAATGATTACCCCTTACTCCCTGGCCATACTTGACGGTAAACCTGTCCTCAAGTCCGATTTTCGACCGATCAAGTGCTTTTTCACATCCTGCTATAGAATACAATAAAACATTTTCCTCTATTTTCTTCCTTCTAATTCCTTATAAATTTCATCAAGGGTGAGTCCACGTTCAACAAGGACTACCAACAAATGGTATAGTAAATCAGAGACTTCATAACGTATTTCATCCGCCGCTTTGTTTTTAGCTGCGATAATCACCTCAGCCGTTTCCTCTCCGACCTTTTTCAACATCTTATCCAGACCCTTTTCAAACAAATAGTTGGTATAGGAACCTTCTTTTGGATTTTTTACCCGATCAACGATAATATCATATACCTCTTGAAGTACTTTTGCCTTATCAAACGAATCAGCTGAAGCATTTTCAAGCTTCCCATCCTTGTATTCCCTATAAAAACATGACGGTTCATTTGTATGGCACGCAGCCCCTACCTGCTCTACTTTTATAAGTAAGCAATCTTCATCACAATCCACGGATATACTCTTCACATACTGGTAATGCCCCGAAGTTTCTCCCTTCACCCACAGCTTCTGCCTGCTTCTGCTCCAGAATACGGTTTTTCCTGTTTCCAATGTTTTTTCCACAGATTCCTTATTCATATACGCCATCATCAATACATTACCGGTTTTATGATCTTGAATAATTGCCGGAATAAGTCCTTTATCATCAAATTTAAGCTGCTCAACAATATTCATAAATATTTCCTCCATTTCTATGGTATTATACCATTCTGACTGCTATGTCCCGATCTTTTAGATATTGTTTCAAATCCATTATTTCCATCTCCTTGTAGTGGAACAAAGACGCTGCTAAAACTGCATCAGCCTGTCCCTCTGTTAACGCATCATAGAAGTGTTCCATCGTACCAGCGCCACCGGAGGCAATTACAGGGATTTTTACCTTTGAAGATATGGCACGGGTTAACTCTACATCATAACCGTTCTTAGTGCCGTCACAATCCATACTGGTAAGCAATATTTCACCCGCACCTCTTTTTTCAGCCTCTACAGCCCACTCCTCGGCATCTTTAAATGTATTTACCCTTCCTCCGTTAAGATAAACCTCCCAACCTTGGCCATTTTCCCTTCTTTTCGCATCAATTGCTACAACCACACACTGACTGCCAAACTTCCATGCTGCCTCCGATATAAGCTCGGGTCTTTTTAAAGCTGCAGAATTCACGGATATTTTATCAGCACCTTCTTTAAGAATGTCTCTAAAGTCATCTACCGTTCTTATACCTCCCCCAACAGTAAAAGGGATAAATACCTGCTCCGCTGTTCTGCGCACAACATCCAGCATGATACTTCTGGCATCAGAAGACGCAGTGATATCCAAAAATACCAGCTCGTCAGCACCGGCCTTATCATACACGGAAGCAACCTCTACAGGATCTCCCGCATCTCTTAGATTTACAAAATTAACACCTTTCACTACTCTTCCCGCATGTACATCCAAGCAGGGTATAATTCTTTTCGCCAGCATACCATCACTCCTTTGCCACTCGTAAAGCATCTACAAGATCAATGTTGCCGGTATATAATGCTTTACCGATAATCGCTCCCTGCACTCCGGTGCCGGTTAACTTTACGATATCTTCCAGGGTACTGACTCCGCCCGATGCAATCACATCAATCACTAAATGATCAACCATCTCCTTCATGGCTTCTACATTAGGCCCTTGAAGCATCCCATCTTTCGCTATATCCGTATAGATAATGGTTTGCACTCCCATATCCTGCATTTTTAATGCCAGCTCTACAGCAGTAACAGCACTTACTTCTTCCCAGCCGCCTACTGCAGCCATACCGTCCTTTGCATCAATACCTACCACAATTCTATTTCCATACTTCTCTACCGCTTCTTTTACCAATGCAGGGTTTTTGACGGCTGATGTTCCAAGGATCACTCTGTTTATACCGTTATCCAGATAGAATTGGATAGTATCCATACTACGTATTCCCCCGCCCAGTTGTACAGGAACATTTACTGTTTTTGCAATTTCGGTGATGACTTCACTGTTAATAGATTTTCCTGAAAGCGCACCATCCAAGTCTACCAGGTGTATAAATTCCGCTCCATTCTGCTCCCACTTTTGAGCCATCTGCACCGGATGGTCCGAATAGACTGTCATATCCGAGAAGCTTCCCTGAACCAAACGTACGCATTTTCCCTGTCTTATATCAATCGCTGGATATAGTATCATACTTATTTTGCCTCCGTATTATAGATTTGTTCACAGTTCACAGTTCACAGAAAATATAATTATACCTGATTCGTAAACCGCATACTATAAACACTAGCTTTTGTTAACTTTTTGTATTGTACTATTTCTAAAATAGTACTTAACTAGCACAAGAAACTAACTTAACTTAACTTATTATACCATATAGGAGATTGTGAAAAAGTCAAATTTAGCGCACAGAAGGAGTGAAGCGTGGGGACGGACCTACTGCTGCGCTTGATTTTCAGGGAAGCTGTAGGTCCGTCCCCATGCTTTGCGACTGACTAATCAAGCACTTTTTCACATCCTCCTATAAAATCAAACTTGGAGACTGTCCATATGTTTGATTTTCGAGCAATCAAGCACTTTATCACATCCTCATATATATCATTGATTTTCACCGCTTATCATCTTCGCAAAATTATCCAATATCTTCATCCCTACATCCCCGCTCTTTTCGGGATGAAACTGTGTTGCATAAATATTTTTATAATTTACGGCTACATCAAAGGATATACCATAATTGGTCTGTGCAATCACATCATTCGTATTGTCTGCTTTACAATAATAAGAGTGTACAAAGTAAACATAGGACTCTTCGGGCAGTCCTTTTAGCAATTCATTGTCCCTAACAATATCAAGTTTGTTCCAACCCATATGCGGAACCTTAAGCCCCGTATAATCAGGCAAGAGTCTTACCCCTCCGGGAATAATCCCTAACCCTTTAGGCCGTCCGCCTTCTTCGCTGTAATCAAATAAAAGCTGCATTCCCAAGCAGATGCCAAGGAATGGTTTTCCGCTGCCTGTAATTTCACGTACCAATCCATCCATTCTTGAACCGTTCAAATTATCCATCGCATCTGCAAATGCTCCTACTCCGGGCAGTACCACCGCATCGGCATTCTTAATGAAGTCTTTATCATCCGAGACAACTGCCTCATATCCCAAAAAAAGGAATGCTTTCTCTACGCTCTTTAGATTTCCAACACCATAATCAATGATCGCAATCATGTACGCCCCTCCTCCATCTTCTCCTTGACTTTGCGCACAATATCCATAATTCTATCTTTTTCCATCTTCACACTTACACGGTTCACGACCAGTCTCGCACTGATATCACATATTTCTTCAATCACTGTCAATCCGTTTTCTTGAAGTGTTTTTCCACTTTCCACAATATCAACAATCACTTCAGATAGACCTACAAGGGGCGCCAGCTCTACCGAACCGTTCAATTTTATGATTTCAATGGTTTGCCCTTTCTTGATCTGAAAGTGATCTCGCGCAATACGCGGATATTTTGTCGCAACCCGCTTGTTATTCAGATTATCAAGTTTATCTTTTAATTCGTTAGGGCCTGCCACCACCATTCTACATGCACCAAATTTCAAATTTACCATTTCATATAAATTGCGTCCTTCTTCCAATAGTGTATCCTTCCCTACAATCCCTATATCTGCGGCACCATACTCTACATATGTCGGAACATCCGATGCTTTGACCAGAATAAATTTAATTTTATAGTGCTCGTCAGTAAAAATCAATTTCCTGGACTTTTCTTTCATCTCAGCAACGTTCAATCCAATGGATTCAAATATTTCAATAGAAAGCTCCGCAAGCCTTCCTTTTGCAAGTGCGATAGTAATATACTTCATGATAGACCTCCAATCCTTCAACCATAATGGATCATATTTTAATTATTTTTATTATCCAACAACTTGCTAACAGTAGTTTTAATTTTTTCAAAGGTGTTTAAGTTATGAAGCTCTATGTTTTCATCATCATGTACAGTGATAATACCATCAATTTTTTTACGCTTTGCATATTCTATCACATCATTATATGAATTGTTTCCTAAACAGCTTTCAATAATCAAACCTTGGCTTCTTAACTCATCGGCTAATTGAAACGCTCTTTTTCTGCCAGCATCTGTATAATAAATCAGACTATCGACATGCCATACTTTAAACTCAACTTTTTGACGTTCGAGGGCGGACATAAGCCGATTAATCCCTATAGCTACCCCCATGGCAGGCAGGTCTTTTCCGAATTCACTAATGAGTCGGTCATATCTTCCGCCACTGCAGACAGGAAAACCTAATCCATGGGTAAACCCTTTAAATATGGTGCCTGTATAGTAATTGATACTCTGAACCATCCCTAAATCAATGGAAACATATTTCTCCAACCCATAATCTAATAGAATATCATACACTTGACGAAGATTTGAGAGAGCCTTCACGGCTTTGGTATTGGTAGTATTCTTTATTACCTGGTCAATCACTTCAACACCGCCAAACAAAGATGGGAAACTTAAGATAATATCTTTAAGCTTCGTGTCAATGTTATATCCGTTAACCAGTTCCTCTATTGCTAAAGAATCCTTACTATCAATCAGCATTCTTATTTTTTCAATTTCTTCATCAGGCAATTTTGCTTGCTCCATCAGTCCTTTAAAGAATTCTATCTGCCCGATTTCTATTTGAAATTCTTGGAGACCGGCAGCAATCAAGGCCTTTATTGTAATTGCTATCACTTCAGCATCTGCCTCAGGTGTATTTGTTCCAATCAACTCCATACCTGCTTGCGTAAATTCTCTCTGTTTTGCTCCTTGATACGGCTCATCGTATCTATAAGCATTTCCTACATAATACAATCTGACAGGAGGTACAATATCTTTATACTTTGTAGCAATAATTCTTGCAATAGGCGTAGTGATATCAGGACGCAGCACCTGGATTCTTCCCTGGTTATCAAAAAATTTGAACATGGTTTCTTGTTCTATTAATCCGGATTCTCCCGCAAAGACATCATAAAATTCAAAAGTCGGCGGCTGAATCTCATAGTAGCCGTAACTCTGAAATACGCCGGTAACTTTTTCTTCTATTTCTCTTTTGATAATACATTCTTCCTGTAATAAATCCTGAACTCCCTCAGGAGTATGAAGCTTCCATTTCAACATTAGGTCCACCCCTCTTGCTTTATCACAATAAAGCGATAAATCGATAAAGTAATTTATTTAGATTATATTATTTTAGTATGATTTTGTCAATAAAAAAATGCTTGAAAATAAACATTCAAGCATTTTTCTATAACATATTATGTTTGATCCATACCGGTAAGCACGCTATCAAAAACATTTATAACGCATCTTTCTCCATTCCAGTTTTTGCACATCCTGCATGATACGTTTTCCGCAGCAGTAGAGAATTTACTGTTCACTGTTCCGCCCGAATTAAAGTGATGGCAGGACTGCGCAACAGCGACAAGCTGACTTTCACTTGCATGGTTGTTCATTATGATCACTCCTATTAAAAAACTAAATTTAGTATTTGTAAGTTCAGGAGTGATTATTCTTCCCAAAAAAGGTTAAATACTCGTTCTATGTATCGATAATTTATGCAATTACAGAAAACTTTTGATATTCAGAAGGATTTTCCCAATAAAGTGGAGAATATAAAATCAAACAAAGTTCTTATATATTAATCATAAAATGGAGGTTATAGTCATGTTTTCTAAAAAAAGCTCCGATTCTTTACCGGTAGATACTTTTATTGGAGAAAAATCGACATTTGAAGGCAATATCAAACTACAAGGTACTGTAAGCATTGATGGAAAAGTGCTCGGTGAAATTACAGCTGAAGGTGATGTGATTATTGGAGAAAAAGCAAATATTACCGGAAATATATATGCCAATAATATCATTATTTCCGGCAGTGTAAAAGGAAATATCACTGCAACAGGTCAACTCAGATTAACCACTACTGCTAAGCTTATGGGAGATATTAAGATAGGCAGCCTTATCACGGATGATGGTGCCGTATTTCAAGGGAACTGCGGCATGTTAGACAAGAATTCCGCTACCACCAACCTTTTAACACAAAATACTCTTTCAAAGCCAAAAGAAAAAGAAACGGATAAATAATTTTTCAGGAAATACATACCCTATAGATATAAATAACAAACTTAAAACTATATTCGACTAATATTCTGATTTACCAATTAGCGTGTACTGTATGTTTTATCGTAGAGGCGGGCAGAGTCGTCCGCCCCTACAAGAAGTTAACTATCTATAAGGGGTGATATCTTGAAATATAAAAAAAACATATTGAATACACAGTCAATATATAAACGGGATTATTCATGGACGGATGACCCTCCGGTTTGGGAGGAAGAATCGGAAGAGCTTACCAATACGATTGATCAACTGCGCCAAAGAAGTCAAGAGTAAAAGAAGAAGTCAATGTACTTCTTCTTTTACTCTTCTTTTTAAATCATAAATTAACTCATAAGGTATTCTCAGCGACCCGTAACCGATTCCTAAATCAAGGTCCGGCTTGCTTTTTCCGTGAAAATCGCTGCCTCCTGTAATGACCAAGTTGAGTCTTTTAGCTAATGCTCGATATTTTCGGCTTATGTCGGCAGGATATTCAGAATAATAGGCTTCAATGCCGTCCAATCCATAGTCAATCAACTGTGCTAACAGTACTTCCAATTCATCATCTTCTTTTCGAAGATATATCGGATGTGCAAGAACAGCCAAACCACCGGATTTTTTTATCAGACTTATGCCGTCTTGAGGCAAAAGCTTTTGCCGCTCTACATAGGCAAGCTTACCATTATCTAAATATTTAGAAAATGCCTCATCGACACTACCAACATACCCTTTTTGTACCATTATTTGTGCGATGTGGGGCCGCCCTACCACCCCGGTTCCTGCGATTTGCTTCACTTCACTCATCGAAATATCCATTCCTAATCCATTCAATTTCTCAATGATTCTTGGATTTCTTTTTTCCCGATACTCCTTTAGTCTATCCAAAGTGATATTCAATTCATTCGAATGCAAATCAACAAAATATCCCAATATATGCAATTCCTGTTTATCATGCACGCTTATTTCTATACCGGAAATTACCTCAACGCCAACTTTGTTTCCTACTATATACGCTTCTTCCACACCGGCTATAGTATCATGATCGGTTATGGCAATGGCAGACAGATCCTTTTTGGCAGCGTACCGCACTACCTCAGATGGTGTCATAGACCCATCGGAAGCAGTTGTATGAACATGCAAGTCGATATATTGATTCATCATCACAACTCCTTATGTTCCCACATCTCTTTGCTGATATAATTACTTTGTATTGTAAGCTATGTTATGAATTTTATACTATTATTGTATATGATGCTTTATCCGGTCTCTTTCTTCTGCTTTTTTGGCATCATTCCATCTTGAAATATCCCCTACCAGATATCCTGTAATTCGTCTGATCCTCTCAAAGTTCACTCCGTGATCACCATCCATTCTCCCACATTTCGGACACTGGTTTCCAATAACGCCGGTATATCCGCAAACAGGGTCTCTATCCACCGGATGATTAATGGACCCATATCCTATACCGGCATCATACATAGCGCGGACTACTGCTTCAAAAGCCACCAAATTATTATACGGGTCACCATCCAGCTCAACATAAGTAATATGTCCACCATTGGTAAGTTGATGATAGGCGGCTTCTTTTTGAATTTTTTCAAATACTGAAATAGGATATGCTACGGGTATGTGGAATGAGTTGGTATAGTATTCTTTATCTGTAACACCGGGAATACTACCGAATTTTTCTCTATCCATTCTCACAAATCTACCCGATAAACCCTCTGCCGGTGTAGCAATAAGTGAAAAATTAAGTTTATATCTTATGCTTGCTTCATCCATTCTTCTTCTCACATGACCGATGATTTTAAGACCTAATGCTTGTGCGGCATCCGATTCTCCATGATGTTTACCGATTAATGCAATAAGCGCTTCAGCCAAACCGATAAAGCCAAGTGTAAGGGTTCCGTGTTTGATTACTTCTCTTATTTCATCTTCCCAATCAAGTTGATCTGAATCTATCCAAATTCCCTGTCCCATTAGAAAAGGAAAGTTTTTTACCTTTTTTTTTGATTGTATCTCCAATCTTTCCAGTAATTGATCGACAACAATATCTATCTTTTTATCCAGTTCAATAAAAAACTGCTCAATATTCTGATCACATAAAATTGCGATTCTTGGAAGATTGATTGAAGTAAAGCTTAGGTTTCCTCTTCCACTGGTGATTTCTTTGGTAGGGTCATAACTATTTGCTATTACCCTGGTACGACATCCCATATACGCCACTTCAGATGCAATGCCTTTTTCACTATATGGCGCATTAAAGGGTGCATCAAGAAAGCTGAAATTCGGAAAAAGCCTCTTTGCACTGACTCTGCATGCAAGCTTGAACAAATCATAGTTAGGATCTTTTTCGCGATAAGATACCCCGGACTTCACCTTAAAAATAAGTATTGGGAATATAGGTGTCTCTCCATTCCCCAATCCTTTTTCTGTTGCCAACAGTAGATTTTTGCTAACCAGTCTGCCTTCCGGAGAGGTATCCGTGCCAAAATTAATGGATGAAAAAGGCGTTTGGGAACCTGCACGTGAATGCATACTATTTAAATTGTGTACAAAAGCTTCCATGGCCTGGAATGTAGCCCTATCCGTCTCCAATCTGGCAAACTTTTCAGCAAACTTCTGTGCCGATTGGATAAATTCTTTATCAGTAATATATTCTTGTAAAATTATAGCTTCATGTGTATAATACTTATTGCTTGTCTCAAGAGACGGTTTAAGTCCTATTTGGCTGATAGTTCCATTTACTGCTTCTTCAGCCATTTTTGAAAATTCTTTGTCATCATCCTGCATGTTTGCATACAAGAATTTTGCAAGATTGGCTTTATATAACCTTATATAGGTTTTTGCAACCCCTGGTGCAATGCCATAATCAAAATTCGGTATACTCTGTCCCCCATGCTGGTCATTTTGATTGGATTGGATTGCAATTGCAGCAAGAGCCGCATAACTTGCTACATCATTTGGCTCGCGCAGATGCCCATGTCCGGTACTAAATCCATTCTGAAATAATTTAAGGATATCTATCTGACAGCATGTCATGGTCAATGTCAAAAAGTCCATATCATGAATGTGTATATCTCCTTCTTTATGAGCTCTATAATGTTCCGGTTTAAGTACAAACATTTCGTTAAACATTTTAGCTCCTTCAGAGCCATACTTAAGCATAGTACCCATTGCAGTATCCCCATCGATATTTGCATTTTCTCTTTTTGTATCATTATCTTTTGATTCGTGATATGTAATACCCTTATAGATCTGCATGATACGAGTATCTTTTTCTCTTATCCGGTTTCTTTCCGCACGGTATAATATATATTTTTTTGCGGTTGCAGCATGCCCGGTTTCTATCAAAACTTTTTCCACAGCATCTTGAACCTGTTCCACCTCAGGTATTTCAAGTCCCAAAGCGTCTTGAATATATTGAATGACCTTATCGGTCAATTCCTGCGCCATCTCATAATTATTTCCACCTATCACTTTTGCCGCTTTGAAAATTGCATTCGTAATTTTATCACTATAAAAATCCACTATTCTTCCATCACGTTTTTTAATTTTTTCTATCATTGAGATCCGCCTCTCCTGTATTAGTTTTGCTTGAGCCATTGCTTCCACACGGGAAATGCTTATAGACTCGCACTTTATGTATCTTTCAACAGCTTATTCAACTCTTCTAAAAAAGTATTGATATCTTTAAACTGTCTGTAGACTGACGCAAATCTTACATACGCAACTTCATCAATCCTTTTAAGACGCTGCATTACCATCTCACCAATTTGATGCGATGTCACTTCTCTCTCTAAAGAGTTATAAATGGTACTTTCAATTTCATTCACGGTCTTTTCAAGGTCTTGAAGGGATACGGGCCTTTTTTCACACGCTCTAAGCAAACCACTCATCAATTTATCTCCATTAAAAGCCTCTCTGCTTTTATCTTTCTTAATGACCATAATAGGGATATTTTCAACCTTTTCATAAGTGGTAAATCGCTTGCCACACTGCAGGCATTCTCTCCGTCTTCTAATGGAGAGCCCTTCATCAGTAGGCCTGGAGTCAATGACTTTGCTCTCCTGATAATCACAAAAAGGACATCTCATAGAATCCCTCCCCTCCTAGCGTACAACTATATTTGGTATCATTACCCAAGTGCCGCACTATATATTGTACCACATATTATAATACTGTCAATATTTTCTGGATTATTTCATATAGTACTTTTGCACTAGAGAAGGAGGTAATGAATAGTGAATAATTATTGTCTATTATCTACAGATAAGCGAATAGAGAATTATAATTTATCAACTTATGTAGGAGCATGTGAAAAAGCCGAATTTCGCACATAGAAGGAATGAAGCTCCGTCCCCATGCTTTGCGACTGACCGACGAAGCACTTTTTCACATCCTTCTGTATCGTCCTTGCAGGGGCGGCCATTGGCCATCCACGAACACCACATAATTACCAAATGCAGACGCCCCTACAAGCGTATATTTAACTCTCTGCGGGTGGACAGAGTCGTCCACCCCTACCGGCCCTTGATTGATAGTATTTTAATTCACATTATATGTATATAAAAGTAAAAAAGACTACCTAAAATAGCAGATAGCCTTTTTCCAATTTAGCTTATTATGTATCAGGACAAATTTCTGTGAACTGTGAACTAATTCAACTGTGAACTATTCTACATACCTCTTCATCACCGCTTCGTTCATATCTACCAGTATAATATCTTCTCCTACCTTCTTTATGTTAGTCCAAGGAATTACATAATCGGTATCACGGCCGAATAATCCGAGAACTTTGCCCGGACCGGGTACGACAATGGCCTCAATGACACCTTTGCTCATATCAATTTCTACATCGTATACAAACCCTAATCGTTTACCATCTGAAACATTAATGACCTCTTTTTGTCTAAAATCTGATGCCCTCACCATACACAACTCAACCCCCACATGAATCTCAAGCTATAAAATATATCAATACTATTCTATGCTGATAAAAAAAAATGATGATAAATAAAATGAGTAGTGACTTTTACAGCAGAATTACTGTCTGTGATTCACTACTCACTACTCACTACCCACTAAATATACTTTTTCATATGCATAAGCGCACTTTTTTCCAGTCTGGAAACCTGTGCTTGTGATATACCTATCTCTTCTGCCACTTCCATTTGAGTTCTTCCTTCATAAAATCTAAGGTTAAGTATATGTTTTTCTCTCTCATTAAGTTTTCTCATAGCTTCTCTAAGTGCGATTTCCTCTACCCATCCCTCATCATGATTTTTTTCATCTTTTACCTGATCCATCACATAAATTGCGTCTCCGCCATCATGGTATACAGGTTCAAATAAAGAAATGGGGTCCTGTATCGCATCAAGAGCAAATACTACATCTTCTTTAGGAAGTTCCAATTCTTTTGCGATTTCAGTGATAGTCGGTTCCTTTGAATTCTTGTTTGTCAGCTTTTCTTTTACCTGAAGCGCCTTATAGGCGATATCCCTTAATGATCGGCTTACTCTGATAGAATTATTATCTCTTAAGTATCTTCTGATTTCACCGATTATCATTGGTACGGCATAAGTAGAAAACTTCACATTTTGAGAAACATCAAAATTATCTATTGCTTTTATTAGTCCGATGCACCCCACCTGAAACAGATCATCTACATATTCTCCTCTATTACTAAATCTTTGGATTACACTTAACACCAACCTCAAATTCCCTTTTATAAATTCTTCCCTGGCGGTTATATCTCCCTTATGCATTCGTTCAAATAGTGCCTTTTTTTGATCATTTGTTAAAACTGGTAGCTTAGATGTATTTACTCCGCATATTTCTACTTTATTTATTAACATACAAAAACCTCCAGGCAATTAAATTCAACGTCAATAACATTATTACCATGAAGGTTATTTTTATACGGCAGTATTTGGTTATTAGGCCAACTTCGGCATGCATATAGGCTTATTATATTAATTTATAATTCCAATACTTGAAATACCTTGAGATTTAATCAAATTTTGTAGTTTTACATAACAAATATAGAAAATTATACCAATCACTCTTCCATCGTATTTTCATAAAAATTCCACAATATTATGTATTTTCTGCCCACTATTCATTACGCAATATCTCTTATTTACTATTCTTTCTTCATTGTCCATTGTACATTATTCATTATTCACTGTTCACTATTAATTATTAACTATTCATATCATTCTGCTTATTTCTTTTTTTAGTCTGCTGATAATCCTTTTTTCCAATCTCGATATATAGGACTGTGAGATTCCCAGCATATCAGCAACTTCTTTTTGAGTTTTTTCTACACCGCTCTGCAATCCAAAACGTAGTTCCATAATTTTTTTTTCTCTTGAAGATAATTTTCTCATTGCCAATTGCAATAGCTGCTTGTCAACTTCATCTTCTATACTTCTATAAATCAGGTCATTGTCAGTTCCTAAGATATCTGATAGTAAAAGTTCATTTCCGTCCCAATCTATATTTAGCGGTTCATCGATAGAGATTTCGGTCTTCGATGTATTATTTTTTCTTAAAAACATTAATATCTCATTTTCAATACATCTTGAAGCATATGTTGCAAGCTTGATATTCTTATCCGGGTTAAATGTATTAATCGCTTTGATTAATCCTATGGTTCCTATTGAAATCAAATCTTCAACACCTACACCTGTATTTTCGAATTTCCTGGCTATATAAACTACTAATCTTAGATTTCTTTCTATCAATATCGTTTTCACAGCGAAATCACGTTGTTCCAACTTAGAAATAAGATAATTTTCTTCTTCGCTTGTAAGAGGAGGCGGTAACGCTTCACTGCCACCTATGTAGTAGATTTCTTTAGGAGCATATAGCTTTAATTTTTGCAGCAACCATACATATTTAATTGTTAAAAACATTTTTACATTTGATAGTCTCAATGTTACCCTCTCCTTTTTATGATGATAAGAATTTATCCGATGACTTCAGGATGTAATAAGGCCCTATATTTATCATCTTTAGATAGCCTTTTGTTGTATATCCCTACAATAATATCTTTTAGATCTTTTTTATGATCTCCTTCGACAATCTCTACTTCATCCGGCTTAAAGCCGATCAACATACCGTTTTCTTTCCCTAGCGAAGAAAATGGAATCAGTCTAAAGCGAGATATCCATAATGAATCAGACATTACCTTGGATATAATATTCAAATCATTTTCCCCGTATTCATTGAATATTCGCTGTATTTCTTCCGGCAATAATTCCTTTATTGCTTGGAACTCTACAATTACAACCGGGAAATTAGAAATTGGGTCATGCAATGAATTACCGGTATCTATCAATGCATCTACACATATACTTCTACTATCGAATATTATATGAAGAGGGATTAGCATGTTGTCCTTATGTATATTTCTTTGAAACATTCTCCACGTTATTCTGATAATGATATATGCAGTGATGCTGGAGATAACCAGCGTCTTCCAAGGCAAATTAAAATATATGATGCCATTACTTAACATCGCCCCGGCGAAAGCGCCTATATCAGTAAAATAAAAAAGACCAAGTGCTGTACCGCCAAAAGTAAATGATACTACATAAAAAGTTGCTAATACTCTAAAAAAATCTTTTACCTTTTCTACATTATAAGCAACGGCAACTAGCATCATGGAGAAAAGCACCTTGGCTAACATTGTATAATATATTTTAAACGCGGGAAAAAACATAATCACCGCATAAAAAGCACCGATGACTGCGGCAATTATTAACCTTATCATTGACATATTGCGTTTTAATATTTTTCCTGTAGTCCAAAGAAGCATATAATTTACTAAGAAATTTATAATAAATAATACATCTACATAAACAACCGGCTTCACAATGTCTGCCCCCATATTAATACAAGATTATTCTATTTTACTAATATTCATAAACAAATATATTTATGAATATTATATACAATCTATACTTAAAAATTTGTCAAAACATGCGTATAATACAAAAAAATAACGGCATGATAAATCATGCCGTTATTTTACGTTATTTAAATCATTTACTTGGTTCTATTCCTTCTTAAAAAGGTAGGTATATCTAAATCATCATCTTCTTGTACCTTAGGAGGATTTAACTCGTTTACTGCTTCAGCTGCAGGGCTTGGCTTCTTTGTTTGAGGTCCTTTATCAAAACCTGTTGCAATCACAGTAATCAATATTTCATCCTTAAGGTTTTCGTCAATCACCGCTCCGAAAATAATGTTTGCATCAGGGTCAGCAGATTTTTGAACCAGCTCGGCAGCAGCATTTACTTCAAATAATCCTAAATCACTTCCGCCGGTAATATTCAATAGAACACGGCGCGCGCCTTCAATGGATGTTTCCAATAATGGACTATGAATAGCTTGTCTTGCAGCTTCCTCAGCCTTATTATCTCCTGCCGCCCGACCAATACCCATATGGGCATAACCGGTATCTCTCATGATGGTCTTAACATCCGCAAAGTCAAGATTTACCAAACCCGGTACTGCAATAAGATCCGAAATCCCCTGCACACCTTGACGCAGTACATCATCGGCCATCCTAAATGCTTCCATAAAAGAAATCTTTTTTTCCGATATCTGCAGAAGGCGATCATTAGGAATAATAACCAGCGTGTCCACGCATTGTTTTAACTCTTCAATGCCTTTTTCAGCATTTACCATTCTTTTTCTTCCCTCAAAAGTAAAGGGCTTTGTTACAACACCTACTGTTAGTATCCCTAATTCCTTTGCGATAGATGCCGCAATTGGAGCAGCACCGGTACCTGTTCCTCCACCCATTCCAGCGGTAACAAATACCATATCTGCACCCTTTACAGCCTGCGCAATCTCTTCTCTGCTCTCTTCAGCAGCTTTTTGTCCTATGTCGGGATTCGCACCGGCCCCTAAACCTCTGGTAAGCTTGTCCCCTATTTGAATCTTTTGAGAAGCCTGCGACAACAGAAGTGCTTGTTTGTCGGTATTGATAGAGATAAACTCAATCCCCTGTAATTCAGCTGCAATCATTCTATTCACCGCATTATTTCCGCCACCACCGACACCTATTACTTTTATTTGAGCAAAATTATCCATACCTGTATCAAATTCCAACACGAAAAAAATCCCCCTTTGTGCTTAATTAATAATTAATAATGAATAATTAATAATGTACGCTATTACCCTATATTCTTTAAATAAAAATTGTTGCTCTCTTCAGAGCAATATTGCTTTATGATTCAATAATATGCCTTATACTCCTATTAATGGATATCTAATTATTTAAATTTTTAACAGTCATTTATTCATTAATATTTATATATTATCGTTTTTTAAATATTTATTCAATAAAAATCTTCTAATTGTTGCAAAATTCTGGAACAATCTTGTGCCAAACACGATAATTGCGGCTAAATAAATGTCTACATCTAATTTTTTTCCAATATATGTTAGAAAAGCTGCAAGCAAGGCATTCCCAAAAAAGCCAGAAATAAATATTTTAATATTGAAATTTTTTTGAGAGCTGGCGGTAATACCTCCGAAAACAGAATCTAATGCGGCTAAAATTGCTATAGCAACATATGACGAGTACTGCGAAGGAATATGAATAGGCGTCATAAAACCTATAATTAATCCAATTATTAGTCCAATAAGCAATATCAATTTGCATCCCCCTCCTTCTTTACCGGCTGCGCATATCTGAAATGAACAACACCGTTGTATCTGGGAACCAGAATTTTATTTGACTTCTTCACCGTAAATTCAATTCCCCACTGTCCCAAGATATCTCTCACACCGTTACGTAAGTTTAATGCAGCTTCCAGTGTATCCGGGTCACCAATCGCTTTAATGACAAACGGTGTGGAATGCCTATTATTATTAACGCTGACGGTAGCACCTGCACATCGAACTTCACTGGTAGCTATTAACCGTTCATCATTTAAAGATATTGCTTCCGCTCCGGCATCAGACAATTCATTAATGACCATTAGCAAATCTTCGTCATGAATAATAAAATAATTAGGGTCTACCTCATTCAGATCATCACTTTTCAATTTACTGTCATTGAGGGTTACGATCACGCCGCTGCCTTCTACATCAGTCAATCCTGCAAGGATTTCAGCTCTTTTCAATTGCTCCAATAATTCTTTTGCATAGCCGCTGTCTTTAGTAGCCGCTTGACGTAAAGCATTCAGATCTTTTTCATATCTTAAAATTTCATTATATAACTTTTCATTGTTTTCTTGTGCGTTTTTCAATTCCAACTGCAGTTCATCTGCTCTTAAGGCTTGTTTTGATACAAGTGAATCATTTCTCTTTACACTTTTAAATTGAATTGAAATCATAAATCCTAATATAATACAGATAAATGCAATGGATAATTGAGCCCCTAAATTCTTCTTCATTATTTACCCTCCGTTACTCTTCTGCACTAAAAATCGGCTTATCTACATTTAAATCAATAAAACCTCTTTTTTTCGGTTCAATCTGAGTTAATATCGCATTTAGAAAATTCATCTTATAACGCAATCCAAATTCATCACCTACATTTACATCTACCCTGTTTTCTATATTTAACCGGATACTATTGATATCATGTACGTCTATTCGAACTACCTTGTCCAGTAACTTATTGCTGATAATCTCCTGAACGCATGATACAACAATTTGAAGTTTATTCTCTTCATCTACTTTTATCTTTTCTCCCAGCTTGAATTGGCTGAATTTTAGACCCATAATAACCGGAAGACTATTATTTTCCAACTGAGATACCACTTCAAGTACATTTCCCTTCCCATCAATGAAAATATACGATCCCATAAACGGAATATATCCAACAGGTTTTCTTTCTTCTATATTGATTTTTATTTTATTAGGCAGTACTCTGCTGATTTTTATTGAATCCACATACGGCATTTGACTGATACTACGCTTGGCTTTTGTCAAATCTCCCTGAAAGATATTCATCCCCTTTTCTATTCCGGAAGCAACGATAATATCCTCCGCCGAAATCCTTTCCGTCCCTGCAACTTTAATATCCGAAATATTAAAAATAGGCGAAAAAAATGACGCTAGGACGATTGCTATTACCAATAATATAATAACAAAAAACTTACGGCTTGTCCTTCTTTTTTTTCTATCAGGTTTTTGATTGTATTGAGTAGTGGTAATAAAATTACCACTACTATTATACTTTGTTTTCATTATGCTAATTCACCCTTTTTATATCTGCTCCAAGCGTTCTCAATTTTTCCTCAATTTTTTCATATCCTCTATCAATATGATGGATACATTCTATGGTAGTCATACCTTCTGCAGCTAATCCTGCAATCACTAACGCTGCGCCTCCTCTGAGATCCATTGCATTCACACTTGCACCTGTCAACTTCGGCACTCCCCGAATTACAGCTACTCTCCCGTCTACCATAATATCGGCACCCATTCTCATCAGCTCCTCCACATGTTTAAATCTATTCTCAAAAATCGTCTCACTAATGATACTTGTGCCATTTGCAAGCGTCAAAACAGACATCATCGGCGCTTGCATATCTGTAGGAAATCCAGGGTGAGGCAATGTACGAATCACATCCACAGGCTGCAGCTTGGATGTTCTCGAAAGGGCAATAGAATCTTCTTCTATGTAAATCTTGCACCCACATTCTTTAAATGCTGCTAATACAGCTTGAATGTGCTCAGCGTTCACATTGGTAATCTTAATATCACCGCCAGTTATTGCTGCTGCAGATAGATATGTAGACGCCACGATTCTATCTGGGATTACTGTATGTTCCACATCATGTAATTTACTTACACCTTCAATTTTGATCACGCTTGTACCAGCACCAGAGATCTTGGCCCCCATTGCGTTAAGATAATCTTGTAAATCTATTATCTCCGGTTCTTTTGCAACATTTCTTACAATAGTAGTCCCCTCAGCCATTACTGCTGCCAGCATAAGATTCTCTGTAGCCCCAACACTTGGGAAATTCAGATTGATGTCGTTCGCCTCAATCTTATTTGCGTCGCAATATATGTAACCATGGGCTTCATTAATTTTTATTTGCAATTGCCTTAATGATTTCAAATGCAAATCAATAGGTCTTGGCCCAATTTCACAGCCACCTGGATAACTAAGGACAGCTTTTCTGCATCTGGATATAATAGAGCCTAGAAAAATAACTGAAGAACGCATCTCTCTCATCAAATGCTCAGGAATATGGTAATCTTTTATATTAGATGAATCAACAATAATGGTAGTTCCTTGTCTTTCTACTTTACATCCGATATATGCCAATATTTGAAGCGAAGCAGATACATCTTTCAAATCAGGGCAGTTATGGATGATATTTCTTCCACCATTTAGTATTGTGGCGGCTAATATTGGAAGTACTGCATTTTTCGCACCATTAACCTTGATTTCACCTTCTAATCTATTACCACCAGCAATGACAATCTTCTCCATATTTACACCTCCACACGTCTGCTGGCTTAATATAAATTGTACTGCACTATATACTATGCAAACATGCGTCAAGGTGTTACTATATCAGTTCACAGTTCACGGTTCACAAATTTCAGTGACTATACTTTTGCGCCTTTAAAGCAAATTTTACTCTACCAGTCCAACTACTGTAGGGGCGGCCATTGGCCGTCCGGGAATATCGCAGACTTCCAAGGCGGACGCGCAATGCGCGCCCCTACAATCAGATTATCTCCACAAACCTGCATGAGCTGGCTCCTTAATAGCAAAAGAAACTCATGCTATAGTCTGTTAACCTACGATTTCTTTAAATAGCACTTACACTCATTATACGTTTCTGTGACCTGTGACCTGTGAACCGTGAACTAACTCCTCAATAATACTATTATATATCTTTTCTGTGGCATTTGTAATCCCCATAGATGATGAATTTTTTTCCATTTTCTCTAACAGCCTTTTATCCTTTAGCAGATTCTCGATTAAATTAAATAAACGATTTTCATTTAGTTCTTTCTCAGTGATCACAACTGCAGCATTTTTTTTCTCCAATGCTCTTGCATTATATTCTTGATGGTTATGTGTTACATTAGGAGATGGTATCAAAATGCACGGTTTCCCTATGGCCGTTAATTCACTTATCGTGATAGCGCCTGCCCTGCATATCACCAAATCAGCAGCCGCCATGACATCATTCATATTATATATGTATGGCACAACTTTTATATTATGATTAGTACTCAAATCAATATCGGCTTTCTTCAGTTCATCCATTACGCTATTATATTGATGTTCACCGGTCCCAAATAATAATTGAACCGACTTCCTTTTATAAATGCGTTTGATAAATCCTACCAGTGTTTGATTGATTCTCTCTGCACCTAAACTCCCACCGAAAGCAAGTATAAAAGGCATATTACTTAGGCCTAAACGCTTGCGTGCGGTCATTTTATCTGTATCAATGATTTCCTGTCGTATCGGATTTCCGGTATGTATCAAATGTTTTCTATCAATCTTTATATATTTCATGGTTTCTTCAAAACTTATCGCTACTATATCAGCAAATCTTGATAAAATTTTGATGGTTACACCCGGAATAACATTTTGCTCATGAATCATTGTAGGAATCTTGCTTAAGGATGCATTAAGGACAACAGGACCGCAAACATATCCGCCTGTGCCGATTACAATATCCGGTTTATATTCCGTTAAAAACTTTCTTGCTTGCATCGTTCCTCTTATAAGCTCCTTGATAGTTACTACAGTATCAAGGGATAGCTTCCTTCGAAAACCTCTGACATTAATAAATTTTATATCGAAACCCTCTTTCGGGACAAGCTCTTTTTCCAATCCTTCTTGGGTACCAACAAATAATATATCCCAATCCGGATGTTTTGCTCGGATATATTTGGCTATGGCAATTGCAGGATTAATATGTCCTGCTGTACCACCTCCGGCAAATACGATTTTCAATCATATCATCCCCTACTATTATTTGTATATCTTGAGATATTTAGAATGATCCCCATCCCTGCCATGATAAAAAGTAATGATGATCCGCCTGCACTAAAGAATGGCAGCGGCATTCCGGTTACGGGCATTGATGAAGTAACAACTGCAATATTAATTAATACCTGTACTGCAATAAGTGATATGATTCCGGTTGCTAATAAGCTTCCAAATGCATCCGGAGCATTCAATGCAATCTTTATTCCTCTCCAAATGAGTATAATAAACAGAATGAGTACTGTTGCCGCCCCAATAAATCCTAATTCTTCACATAATATTGAAAAAATAAAATCATTATGTGCCTCAGGAATATACAGAAATTTCTGACGACTTCTGCCTAATCCCAAACCAAAAAGTCCACCCGAACCAATTGCATATAAAGATTGGATAATCTGCCATCCCTTATCCATTTTATACTTCCATGGGTCTAGGAATGATACAACTCTGCTCATACGATAAGGCTCTTTATATATCGCAAAAGCAAGACCGGCTATCGCCGGAAGTGATAACAGCAAGAAATGGAATACTCTGGCCCCGGCTACATACAGCAATATCACACCTACTAAAACGATGACCATCGTACCACTGAGATGGGGTTCTGCAATCACAAGTGCTGCTATAACACCTAGAATCATTAAATACGGCAAAAGGCCGGTAAAAAACTTATTAAGACTATCTTTCGTTTTTGCCAATCTGGCTGAAAAAAATACAATGACCGACAGCTTCGCAACCTCCGAAGGCTGAATGGTTAATCCTCCCACTCCCAACCATCTTTGAGCACCATTTACCTCATTCCCTACAACAAGTACAGCAATCAATAACAAGATACTTACGAGCAAGAAAGGAAGAGAAAGTTTTTCTAAACGCTTATAGTGAAAATTAGCCATGAAAAACATGGCAAATAACCCTACTACAGCCCACTTCAGCTGCCGTTTAATAACATGATAACTGTCATTATAATCATAAAAGGCAGAAGCTGAGCTGGCGCTAAAAACTATAATCAAACCGAAAGAAAGCAATATCATTACTGTAACAAAAAAACCGAAATCAAAAGAACCTCTGCCTTTCACAAGGAATACCTCCCGTATATAATTAACAATTAATAATTAATAATTAGCGTCAATTATATTAATGAATTATTTAATACTACATGATATTAAAAACACTCGTTTTAAAATACTTCTCATCTTATTGTATGAATGCTACAACATTATTAATACCTAAAAAACCAATTATGCAAAGAATAATGGTTGCTGTTACAAAGACGGTTACCACTTTTGTCTCTTTCCAACCTATCATTTCAAAATGGTGATGAATAGGACTCATTTTAAATATTCTCTTCCCAGTAAACTTAAAGGATGTTACCTGCATGATGACGGATAGCGTTTCAATCAAATAGATACCACCCACTATGATTAAAAACAACGGCATTTTCAATGCTATGGCTACAGAACAAATGGCCCCACCTAAAAAAAGAGAGCCTGTATCTCCCATGAACACCTTAGCAGGATGAGCGTTGAATAGTAAGAATCCCATGCATCCCCCGGTAATTGCAGCAGAAAAGGCAGCCGTATTATAATCCTTCAAGATAAAGGCCACTACTGTAAAGAAAACAGAAACCGCCACAGTAATCCCCGCCGCTAAGCCATCCAATCCATCGGTAAGATTAACACTATTTACGGTAGCTAAAATCACAAATACCGTAAACGGAATGAATATCCACCATTCCAAACTAATAAGTCCGGAAAGAAACGGAACATATATTTCATTATTAATATAACCCGAATGATATAAAAATATTGTAAATCCCACTGCTGCAACTGTCTGGGCTAAAAATTTTTGGCTGGCAGTAAGGCCTAAATTTCTTTTTAATACTACTTTTATATAATCGTCTATAAACCCTATAATACCAAATGCAACTGAAGTTGCCAGTATAATCAGTACCTTAACGTCTTTAACAAGTAATAATGTTGTAATAATGGCTGCTAAAATAAAAATTATTCCGCCCATGGTAGGTGTGCCTGATTTTTTCGCATGCCATTGCGGGCCTATCTCCAGAATGCTTTGACCAAATTTGAGTTTTCTTAGTACCGGAATGAGTAAAGGCCCTGATATCACACAAATAAAAAAAGCGATTAAAACTGACGCAAAAACATTAACCAACTACCTCACCTCTCGTATATATTCCGAAACAATCTCTAATTTCATTCCCCGAGAAGCTTTGACAAGTACTGCATCTCCACTTTTTAAGAAACCGCTGATAAATTCTTTCACCTCATCATGTGTTTCGAAACTATGTATTTTCTCTTGTGGCATTCCCGATTGCAAAGCCCCCAAAGCAATGTATTTTCCATTATATCCCATAGTTAATAAATAATCAATATTATTTTTTACTACATCGCTTCCAACTTTTTTATGAGCGTCATATGCCCACTCACCCATTTCTAACATATCTCCCAAAATCGCGACTTTATTACCGGTATTCTCAATCTGCTTTAAGACTTTCAAAGCCGCTTCCATAGAAGTCGGACTGGCATTATAACAATCGTTAATGACTTTAATGCCTTTTGACTCAAAAATATCCTGCCTCATTTTTCCGGATTTGAACCTTGAGATTCCGTCTAAAATATCATCTATTTCCATATGGTATTCTAGTCCTACTGCAATAGCCGCTAAAGCATTATAGATATTATGTTCACCAATAACCCGTATATTAACAATATATGCATTGTCCTTAATATTGATATTAAATTTGCTTCCCTGCAGTTCAGAACTTGAAATATCATACGCCCTTAAGTCACTTTGCTCGTTTTCAATGCCGAAGTATACGGTCCTGAAGGGAAGCGTATCCTTTAGAGCAAATAGCATGGGATCATCACCATTTAATATGGCAACATTACTTTTATTAAAGTTTTCAAACACTTCCATTTTCGCCTTTAAAATATTTTCCTGTGAACCAAGCTTTTCAATATGTGATAAACCAATATTAGTAATTACTGCACACTCAGGTTTAACGATAGATGCGAGACGGCTGATTTCATTGAAACCACTCATGCCCATTTCTGTAATCCCCATATGGTGATGGCTATCCAATCCCAACACTGTCAAAGGTAATCCAATCTCATTGTTGAAGTTTCCCTTCGTCTTTAGAACACGAAACTTTTGTTCAAGAACACACGCAATCATATCCTTGGTGGATGTCTTTCCAACACTTCCTGTAACAGCTACAAAAGGAATACGAAACTTCTCGCGGTAAAATCTTGCAATCCCTTGCAGCGCAGTTAAAGTATCATCCACTTTTATGATACATTTATCAGCATCCATAATCTCTATGTCCCTATCTGTAACACAGCCCACCGCACCATTTTCAAACGCCTTAAAGATAAAGTTATGTCCATCAAAAGATTCACCCCTCAAAGGAACAAAGAACATACCTTGTTTAATAGCTCTGCTATCTGTACTAATATCTGTTATATTTGTATTGACATCTCCGCATACCAATTCTCCACCAGTTGCGTGGATAATTTCTTTCACTTTCAAAGGTTCCACAAATACCACCCCGTTTTATAAATGTACAATGTTTCAATGGACAATGGACAATGTATAGTGAACAGTGAATAATTAATAGTGAATAGTTATTAATGTATAATACTCTCCACTGTTACATCACCCACCTACCGCCACAGCCATCCTTACAATAAAAGCTATATTACATTTCACCGAATATCTATTTTATTATCGTAGGGGTGGACGACCCTGTCCACCCGCTATACTATTGCTGTATCTACGGGCAGACAGAGTCGTCCGCCCCTACGCAATCTTAACTGTTTGCGTGATATATAACTCCGTAAGTCGCAAGTCTAAAGTTCGTTACCTATAAAATACAAAATAATTATTAATTCTCCTCATTCTTATTCATTGTTGACTATTAATTATTCACTATCTTCTAGTTCTTAGATAAAATTTCTTTAACGATCTCATTTTCATCAAAAGGGTATTTCTTCCCATTTATCTCTTGGTACGTTTCATGTCCTTTGCCTGCCAATACGATTACATCGTCTTCTTGAGCATTGCGCAATGCATATTCAATGGCTTCATACCTATTTTCTATAATGATATATGGACATTCTGTCCCTTTTACACCTTCTTCAATCTGAAGTATGATCTGCATCGGGTCTTCAGTTCTTGGATTATCAGAAGTGACAATACAGAAGTCTGACATTGCACCGGCAATCCTGCCCATGATCGGACGCTTTGTTTTATCCCTGTCACCCCCGCATCCGAACAGCGTTACAACTCTCCCCTTCACAAAACCTTTTACCGCACTTAAGATATTTTTCAGACCATCAGGCGTATGCGCATAATCAATCAGAACCATGAAGTCTTTTCCGGTTTCCACAATTTGCGCTCTACCCGGCACTCCCTTTGCAACCTTTAAGCCTTGCTTAATATCATTTAAATCCACACCCAACGCCATACAAGCGCCAATACTTCCTAAAGCATTATAAATAGAAAACCTCCCGGGTATGCTTAAGTGAATACGGCATTCTCCTTCCGGTGTGATTGTTTGAAAACCAACGCCTTTGGATGTAATCTCCAATTCTGTTGCTTTAATATCGGCGCCTTGTTCAATCCCAAAGGTCATCATCTTACAAGTTCCATTTTCAAGTATATATGTACTACCCGTATCATCACAATTAATAATACCTATCTTACACCGTTGAAAAAGCTTTGTTTTTGCTTTTAAATAGTTTTCCATGTTTAGATGAAAATCCAAATGGTCTTGTGTAATATTTGTGAAGACGCCTACTTCAAAGTGGCATCCATCTACTCTGTTTAATTCCAGTGAGTGGGAAGATACCTCTATTACAACATCATCAACATCTTCTATCACCATTTCTGCAAATAGCTTTTGCAATTCCATCGACTCAGGAGTTGTTCTTTCGGTCGGTAGAATCCGGTCTCCTATCATATTTTGATTGGTACCTATTAATCCTACTTTCCTCCCTTGCTGCTCCAGTATTGTCTTAATTAAATAGGTAGTGGTTGTCTTTCCATTAGTACCTGTAATTCCAACTAAATTAAACTTTGTGGAAGGATGATCATAAAACTCTGCAGAAATCAATGCCATAGCTCTCCGTGAATTATTAACTTTAACCAGTGGTACTGATAACCCGGTTATTTCCTTTTCAGATACAATAGCCGCAGCTCCGCTTTCAATTGCCTGGGAAATAAATTCATGCCCATCCACCTTAAAGCCTTTTATACAAACAAATAAATCTCCCGCATTTACCTTCCTGGAATCATACGCAATACCGCTAATCTCAACATTCCGGTCTCCTAACACAATTTCCGGTTCAATCGCTTTTATTAATTTATCCAATCTCATGATAATCCTCCCATGCATTTATAGTAGGATGTGCTAAAGTGCCTTATCTTTCAGAGCTTCGACACAGGGACGGTTCCTCTATTTTATATTAACTAATATGTTAATTCTTGTTTGAATATATCTATTTTATTATTGTAGGGGTGGACGACCCTGTCCACCCGCTGTACTATTACCTTATCTGCGGGCGGACAGAGTCGTCCGCCCCTACGGAACCTTAACTGTTAGCATGATATATAACTTGGCAAATTGCATGTCTATAGTTTTTTATCTATAGTAGACCTTTCTAAATCGGACTTCTTCCAAATCTAATAACTATTCACTATTAATTATTCACTGTTCACTATTCATTGTCCATTGTCCATTGTCCATTATTAACGGACTAGTCTACATCGGTAAACCTAAAGTCAACATTCACCACTGTCCCCGGGCTTACTACCGTCCCCGCAGCCGGTTCCTGCTTGATGGCAGTGCCTGAACCGTTAATCTTAATATTCAATCCTGAGTCCACCAATATCTGATTCGCTTCCAATACGGATTTGTTAACGACATCAGGTATAGTAATACTAGTAGATGGCTCCGATCCTTCCGTATATAGTATGACCAAAGACTTTTCCTGTAGTTTTGCTCCGGGCTTAGGTGTCTGATCAATAATAGTATTTCCAGTTCCTTCTATTTTATATTTTAAGTTGATATCTTTTAAAGTATTTTGTGCTTCTTTTATATCCATATTTCTTACTTCCGGTACAAAAACGTCCATGGTCATAAGCTCTTCTTCTGTAAATTTAGGTTCTACTTCCAAGTAGTTTAATGTATCATCTAGGATTTTCCCTACAACCGGTGCAGCAATCACACCACCAAAATAGGAATCTCCTTTTGGTTCATCCAAGATCACAAGGCAAACCACTTTAGGATCATCGGCAGGTGCGAAACCTACAAATGAAGCCACATAATTACTGGTACCTCTGGGGAGCTTTTCGGATGTGCCTGTTTTTCCTGCCACCCGGTAGCCTTTAATATAAGCATTTTTCCCCGTACCTTCCGAAACAACACTTTCCAGAATACCTCTGAGGGTTGCCGAAGTTTCTTTGGAAATGACTTGCCTTACTACTTCCGGCTCAAAAGTTTTCATTACATTACCATCTATGTCAGTAATTTGCTTCACCAATCTGGGTTTTAAAAGCAATCCGTCGTTTGCAACAGCGGATATAGCGCTTACCATTTGCAAAGGGGTGATCTGGAATCCCTGTCCGAAAGATGCCGTAGCCAATTCCAACTCATTAAAAGCGCTAAGTTTATGGAATATCCCCGAGGTTTCACCATCAAAGTCTATGCCGGTTTTTTCAAGAAACCCAAATGCTTTGACATATTTGTAAAAAGTCTCACTGCCCATTCTTGCTGCAACCTCCATAAACACAGGATTGCAAGAATTTTGCACGCCTTGTACAAAAGTTTGAAGTCCGTGAGGTCTATCCGACCTCCAACATTTTATTCTTCTTCCTGCCACCGTGAGATAACCGATATCAGTGAACTGGTCTGTGGGTTTTACCGCATTTTCTTCCAATCCTGCTGCGGAGGTGATGATTTTAAAGGTTGATCCCGGTTCATAGCTGTCAACAACCGCTTTGTTCCTCCACATTTTTCCCAGCTCCGCTTTGTACTTTTCGGTAAACGCATCCCCGCTTAATTGCTCAAGCTCTTTTTGAGCCGTTTCATCGGCAATCTGAAATGGATTATTTAAATCAAAATCAGGTTTTACAGCCATCGCTAGAATATCCCCTGTCCTTGGATCCATAATGATCGCCGCTGCCCCATTTGCTAACTTATTATCAATCAGTGCGGTTTCCAAATGCTTTTCAGCAAAGTGCTGAATAACTTCATCGATGGTTAAAACAAGGTTTGCCCCATCTTCCGGGTTTACATACCGTTCATATTTATATGGCATTTCGGTACCAATGGCATCTTTTGCCGATACAATCCTGCCCGGCAAGCCTTTTAAATATTTATCATATTTAGCCTCTAATCCAAATAATCCTTGATTATCGGTACCGGTAGCACCAAGAATATGTGAAGCAAAATTGCCGTAGGGATAATACCTCTTTGAATCTTCATCCAGATGAATCCCTTTAAAATCAGCCTCTCTGATTTGGTCTGCTTCTTTCTTTTCTATCTTTCTCTTGATAATTTCATAAGCACTGTTTCTTGTAATCCTCTTATAGACATCATCATAATTCATTTCCAGAATCTCAGAAAGCGTGGAAGCAATTTCTTCGGCATTACCCGCTTTTTTTATTTCATTAGGAATCGCAGTAACCGTCTCAACTGAAGCACTTATCGCGAGAGGCTTGCCATTCCTATCAAAAATAGTACCTCTTTTGGAGTTTATTATCCTATCTCTGGTTTGTTGCTCAATCGCCTCTTTTTGAAGCCTTTCTCCTTCCTTGATCTGCCACCAACCGGTTCTGGCCATTAAACCGATAGATGTGAATGTAAAGATAACCAGCAAAAACAATATTCTCTTCTTTATTGCTAACTTTGGCGCAGCCAAAAAGAAAACCACCCTTCGCAGAGTGGGAGACCAGGAGTAGGAGATTAGAGTAACTATCTCCCCACTCCTCCCCCCCACATTATTATAATATCTTTATATATATAATATAATTTTAGTTCAAATATTCCAAAACATTGTTAATAACCGTTACAACTGCAGCAAACCGGTTTTTATTAGTATTATCCATTGGCTGTTCAACAATTTCGGCATAATCACTTTTATCCAGCTTGACATATACCATCTGAAATTTCTCAGGTCTTCTCATCCCCAATTTTGTGCGGGCAATTTCTTCAACTTTTTTCAAATCAATAGACCGGTCGATTTCAACCTGCATTTGCTCATTTAATCTCTCAAGCTGACTGATTTGTTTTTTATAACCATCAATTTTATTACTGGCTTCCGTGATGGTAACATATCTTAATAAAATGCAGAATGCAACCGCAAAGCATATCAATATCCCCAAAATCGTCTTAATCTTATCAGTCCCTTTCACTTGTGACTGTTGTTTAAAAGATTTACGTACTTTTTGTGGGGATCTATGCTCAGGTATATAATATTCATCTTCCTGTAACTCATATGCGTTACTGCTTTTTTGCGCTGATATCAAGATAATGCACCTCACAATCTAATTAATGATTCTCATTATATTTACATTATAGCTTTTCTAGTACCCTGAGTTTTGAACTCCTCGCCCTCGGATTTTCTTCTAACTCTTGTTCCGAAGGGAGCCTCGGCTTTCTATTCACTAGTTTTACAATCGGTTTTTTATTACAAATGCAGATAGGAAACTGTGGAGGACACTCACATCCGCTGCTTAAACTGTTATAAGTCTGTTTTACTATCCGATCCTCGAGAGAATGAAATGTTATAATTGCAAGTCTCCCGCCTACCTTCAAAACATCTACAAAATCTCTGATAGCCGTTTCCAAAATACCTAACTCATCATTTACTGCTATCCTGATTGCTTGAAAAGTTCTTTTAGCCGGATGAGGGCCATCTCTCCTTGCACCTGCCGGTACAGCTCTCTTTATTATTTCTACTAACTCGCCTGTGGTCTCAATAGGTGCAGTTTGTCTGTGTTGAACGATAAAATTAGCAATTCTTTTTGCCCATTTTTCTTCTCCATATTCGAAGATTATTTTTCTAATCTCCTCTTCCGAATACTCGTTCACTATGCTTTTAGCTGTAAGAGTATTTCGTCTATCCATCCGCATATCCAGCGGTGCATCATGTTGATAGCTAAACCCTCTTTGCCCTTCATCCAATTGGTGGGAAGATACTCCCAGATCCATAATGGCACCATCAATAGCGTTCATTTCTACCTTGTCTAGGATTGACTTTATATTCGCAAAATTATCATTCACAAATATCACTTTGCTTTCGTATTCCTTTAGCCTTTGAGCTGCCGCTGCAATTGCATTACTGTCCTGGTCAATTCCGATAAGTTTGCCGTTATTTCCCAATCGTTCACAAATCCTATAAGAATGACCTCCACCGCCCAGTGTCCCATCGGCGTAGATACCATCCGGCTTAATATTTAGTGCTTCGACACTTTCCTGCAGAAGCACCGACACATGATGAAAGTCCATCCTATCACCTTCTTAAATGTTATCATATCCCTAATAGCGCCATCTTTTCTGCTATCTCATCAGGACTTATATTATCATCGCAATTATATTGTCCCCATCGATCCTTATCCCAAATTTCAACTCTTGTGGAAACGCCTATGACCACAGCGTCCTTCTCTAATGCTGCATGCTCACGAAGATTAGCGGGAATAAGCGCACGGCCCTGCTTGTCCACATCACATTCGGTAGCACCTGAGAAAAAGAACCTGACAAATGCTCTTGCATCCTTGCTGGTAAGAGGCAGTGTTTTAAGTTTTGCTTCTAGGTTTGCCCATTCTTCCTGTGAATATACGAACAAACAGTTATCCAATCCTTTTGTAACGATAAACTTGTCCCCAAGTTCATCACGGAATTTGGAAGGGATGATAATTCTGCCTTTTGCATCAATGGTATGTTGATATTCACCTATAAACATCAGGCCTCACCCCTTTGCAATAAATCACTACCACTTTCCACCACTTTCTACCACTCAATATGTATTCTATTATATTTTTCCAATTCAATCAATAACTTTTTCATAAAAACACAAAAAGATAGGACTAATTACTCAGTCCTATCTTTTAAAAAAACCCTATTTCATTAATAATCTACAATCAATCATTTTGAATAGCTTTATTTATATTCTGTGCTTTCTTTGAATCACTTTGGTTATAGTATTCTACAATAAGCTTGTCCAGTTCTATACTAATCGCATATATTTGATCATAGTCAGCATTTCGTACTAGTAAATTATTCAGTTTATTTCTTAAGGCAACAATTTGATCATTTAACATAGTACCACCTCAGAATTATGATGTGTCTTAATTTTACATCATTATACAAAATATGTCAACACCTATTATCCATCTAATTTATTACAATTATTTTACATTTTTCTTACTGTTTTTTTACTATTTTGCCTATTTACACCGCAATTATCGACATAATATGATCCTACAAGTCAGTTCTATGCGCCTTTTTACGCAAGAAGTATATGATACTTACACTAGCTACAACAGAAATCGCCGCAATAATCTGTGATATACGGAAGCTGCCAAGATATAAGCTGTCAGTTCTTAAACCTTCGATCCAGAATCTCCCTAAGCCATACCAGAATGCATATAATAAAAACACTTCTCCATCATGTTTTTTCTTTTTCCTATACCATAACAAAAACATAAAACCCAATAAATTCCATAAAGACTCATAAAGAAATGTAGGATGTACGGCAATTCTTGTCTGGGACTGAATATCAAGAATCTCCATTCTCCATGGTAATGTTGTAAGGCCCCCATATGCTTCTTGATTAACAAAGTTTCCCCATCTTCCGATAGATTGGGCGATAATCAGACCTAGCGCACCGACGTCAAATACCTTCCAAACACTGATTTTCTTAACTCTGCAATATATGTATGTAGATGCAAGTGCTCCAATAATCGCGCCGTATATCGCAAGTCCGCCCTGTCTAATCAAAAGGATCTCATTAAAATTTCCGTAAAACACAACATAATATAGCCTTGCTCCCACAATTGCCGCCGGTGTACCAAAAAGGGTTACATCCATCATGATTTCCGGGTCCATCCCTCCCCTCTTTGCTTCATGTACCGCAATCATAAGTCCAAGTAAAAAACCTGTTGAGATAATAATCCCGTACCAATATATAGGCATACCGAAAACTGAAAACGCTGCCCTATCAATCGTAAACTCAAGTCCTAATCCGGGAAAAACGATAGGCTGCATAATACTCCCCCCAATGTTTCTGTTCGGAAGGGATACTGTTCACAGTTCACGGTTCACAGAAAATCCTACAATTCCGAACAACTTATTATTAATAAATTCTAGCTTATTGCTTGTGTGGTCTAATGACGGATAAAGCCATATTATCAATTTTAAAGTGATTTGTAAAGCGTTTCTGCACATCTTCGAAACTTGTCGAATGATAAACTTCTATATAATCAAAAAGATTAATATCTCTAAAAATATTAGCAATAAAGTTATTTGCTATCTTTTCAACGCTATTAAATTGTCTTAAAAACTTTCCTAGTATTACTTTTTTTATTCTATCAAACGCAGGTTTACTTAATCCCTCTTGATGCAGGCGTTCGATTTTTGCGGTTATTTGTTCCCGTACTTTTTCCGGGTCGGCAGACTCTCCCCCAAAGATAGTGAACCCATAATTGACTTCTGCATTATAATCCGCATCAAATGTATCATTAATCAATCCTTGCTCATACAAACGCTGATAGAGCGCACTACTTCTTCCCATAATCATTTCCAATATGATACGTGTTACGATATCCTTTTTCAACAGCTTTACCCCGCCATAACCGACATCAGTATCCTTAAATCCCATTTGAAATAAAGGAATAGAAACACTAAGTGTTTGCTCTATTTGTTTTTTATATATTGTTGGAGGCTCTTCCGGATATATTCTTTTTATGTCCTCAAGTAGCGGTGTCTTACTTTTTATATGCTTCTCGACGTGCTCTTTTACAATCTCCGGGTCTACCTCGCCAACGACGAACAAAACCATATTTGCAGGGTTGTAAAAGGTATTGTAGCACTTATATAATATATCCTTATCGATATTCGCGATACTCTCTATTGTGCCTGCAATATCCTTTTTCACAGGATATTGATGATATAACGCGCCAAGATAATTAAAGAACACTCTCCAATTAGGGTCATCATCGTACATGCGAATTTCTTGGCCAATTATGCCTTGTTCCTTTTGTACACTTTCATCGGTGAAATACGGATTTTGAACAAAATCCAGCAATATATCCAAGCTTTTATAAAATTCACTGGTACAAGAAAAAAGATAGGCAGTGGTATTGAAGCTTGTAAACGCATTTGCAGAAGCGCCTAAACGTGAAAACTTATCAAATACATTTCCATCTTTTTCTTCAAATAATTTATGTTCCAAGAAATGCGCAATACCATCAGGTACCTCTGTCACATTCTCTTCTCCGGGTACAACAAAATTACTATCTACCGAACCGTATTGAGTCGCAAAAATAGCATAACTTTTACTATATCCTTTTTTAGGCAATATATATACCTTTAATCCGCTTTCATCAACGCCATGATATAAAGTCTCTTTTAGTACTTCGTTCTTAGTCTGTCGCAAATCCATCATTTAACCTCCTAAAGCATCAAGCATTATTTTTTAAAAAATAAATGGTATCAAGTTCAATTTGCTGTGCAATGGCTATAACATCTTCTTTACGAACCGCCGATATCTTGCCAATTAAATCTTCAAAGCTATCGTCAGTTCCCCCTACCAATTGGCTTAGATAATAGTCAGTCATGTGGAGCGCATGGTCTTTTAGTGATTTTATACTATTAATTGAACTGCTAATCGTGGACTCAAATTCGTAATCACTAATGTTTCCGTTCTTTATTTCTTCTATTTGTTTTAGTATCTCATCCAAAGCCTTTTGGTAATTCTGTATTTCAATTCCCGAACTAATCACCAATAGTCCTTTAAACTTCTCCAAACGTGAAAATACATAATAAGCTAAGCTCATTTTTTCTCTAACATTATTAAACAACTTAGAATGGGGGCCTCCACCAAGAATTCCATTATATACAATCAAGGAATAATATTCTTTATCCCTAGGTGTTACTTTGGTTCTAAATCCTAAAGATAATTTACCCTGAGCAATCTCCATTTTTTCCTCAACATTTTTCACCTCTTCAACTTTACAAGAAACATCGGTAGTCGGATACGTGATCTCCTGTTTCAATTTAATATCAAATGTCTCCTTTGCAAGTTGATGTACCTTTGCTTCTTCCATATTACCGGCTACAAAAATATCAATGGGACTAGAATAAATAGCAGACATATAATACTCATATAGATTTTTTTCATCAATTTTAATCAAATCAGCGGTATTTCCAAGTTCATAGATACTAAATGGCTCGTTTTTGCACATCTCCTGGAAACATCGTTCCACTGCATAAGATACTTTATTATTCATCAGACCGTTGATAAGATCTTTTAATGTTTCCTTTTCCTGTTCTATATACTCTTTCTTGAAGGAGCCACTCTCAATAACAGGATTAAATATGATCTCTTTTGCAAATCTCAATATTTTGTCAAATAGCGCTTGTTGATCCCCAATATATTGCTCATCTATCACATCAAAACTAAAATAGATAATTTGACTTTCGCCCTTTTTATTGATTCCACAATCAAAAGCAGCACCATACAAGCTTTCCATATATTGGGCGATGGCTTGGGAATTTGGATAACTTACACAGCCTCTTCTTAGCACATAAGGCAGCAGCGCGTTTTTTGTTGCATCTTCCTTTGACAACTGCCTGTGTATAAATATTGTCACTGTAGATGTTTTAAACTTCTGTGTCGGAATATGATATAAATTTACCCCATCTGCTAAATTAAATTTCTTTAATGATTGCATACTATCACTCTCCTAGTCATTTCTCAAAGTGCTTTCATCCTATTCTACTATAACATATCTTATTTAGCTTTTACCATAATTTGAAATAATTATTCACATTAATCTTTAGATTAGCTCAAGCCATGCGGTGCGCATGGCTTGAGCTAATTCTTATCTTGTAGTAGGTGTTATCCTGTTAACAATCTCCGTAAATTCGTTACTAAGACCTTGCATTACCGTACCATTTCTCATATCTCTTGATAGGTTGGTAATTCTCTCATATAGGTCCGGCGACTCGGTAATAGCGACATTTGTTACATTTGGTGCCATACTTTTAACCTTTTGTACCATATTACTCTTCAGCTGTTCATGATTATTATAATTATCTTTAATGTCTACTCCTACCAGCGCCGTGTTGCCGCTGATTACTACTGTTGCATCCTCTACATTGTCCATTGCCGAAAGCTGATTGGCAATATTCTGTGCCGTCGTGTTTGCATTTGTATTGAGACCGGTATAATTTCCCTGTGCTCTTGGTACATCATCTCTTCCTACCGAGTCCGTCATGTCATTTCCATACATATTGTTTCCGTAATTAGGATAGTCGTTGATGTCATTTCTTCCGGTGATATCTACGCCATTCATATCATTTGGCGTTCCTAACCTCCCCAGATCCGTCCCTGGAGCTTCAGGCGTATACGGATCAGTCGGAGTTCCGGGAGTTGTCGTTCCATTTCTCATCGGCCTTTGAGCTGTTTGACATCCTGCTCCTATAGCAACCAACGAAAGCACTAATGCAGTTGTTATTATTTTCCTCATTTTTGTGTTCATTTTATGCACCTCCATATTATATTGTTTTCATAATACAGAATTTTAGTATAAATATATTTACCATAACAGCTAATAATTATATTGAGTATTTGAAAAAAATAGATTCATACTAATAATAAGACTCACACAAGAATTTGAAACAGGAGGATTTATTATGACAACTGAAAATGTTAATAATCGAAAACACTACAGAGCTTATATAAGAAAAAACAAAAAAGGTTCTTCCGATAGATGCGAGCTAACACACAAAAAATCTGCAGTCATAGGCTTAATTGGATTAGCCTTTATCAAAGGATTCTTCTGGGGATATATCATAAAAGGAAAACGAAGGTAGGGCACTTAACGTGCTTTACCTTCGTCGATTTTTTCAGTATGATTGAGATATTCAATTCTTGGCATGAAATTCAGTTTTTTAAGTAAATCAAAATAATCTTGGGTATTCAGTTCTTCCGGTCTTTTCCCGGAGGCAGCTACCAAGACCGCTTCCATCACATTTGTTCCAAATGACCTGCCATCGAATTCAGGCGTTGAGGTAATTAGAATACTGACACCTCTGTCTTTTAATAAATCAATATCTTCTTTTGTAACTGTGTTCGTAATAATAATCTTATTATGAAGATATAACGGCAGATGCTTTTTTATATATAGAAAATCACCGGCGATAATATCTGCTTCATCATAATATTTATCAAATTTACCGCTTTTCAAATCGGCATCTTGTTTATCGCCAACAGGATATAGGATTTCATAAGGTAGTCTCGATACGATGGGCAAGAGTACATTAACGACTCTTCTAAATACCCTTAAGCTCTTTATGGGTACAGGAATCCCTAATGCAAATATCAGATCTCCAAGCACGGTATCACATCCCATATTAATAAATGCTTCTGCCATTTTAAACCTGTCAATAGCACAAACCAAAAGTACTTTTTGATCATTAAAACTGATTACTCTCTGTCTGTTCAGCGTCTCTATTACATTTTTCTCCAATGTATTCTTTAATCCGGTGCCATCTACAATAGGTGTTTTTGCAGCGGCATTTACAATGGGTATTGCTTCTTTAATCATAAATCTTTTATCCGCACCGGCCAAATATAGATCAATCCCACCTAAGCCAAATGCATCAACTTTACCATCCATTGACTTTATTAAATCTATTGCCTTATGGATATCACCATTAGTACCTATTCTCTCTATGATATAATGTTCTCCCAACAGATCGGTTTCAACACGATGATTTCTTAAAGCGGATCCGATACTGACACTAACAACCCTTTTCAATGATAAGCCTCCCTCTTCCAGTGGATATATTATACTTTAACGTTATTATTGTTTCAGCATTATGCGTCCACTATTCCAAATCAAGGCTATATTTTCTGCAAAATATTTCTATATCTCCATAATAACAGGCAGTATCATAGGTTTTCTTTTCGTTTTCTCATATAAAAATTCATTTAAACTGCTTTTAATAATTGATTTAATTGTCGCCCAATCGGTAATTTTCTTTTCTTCACATTTACCAAGAGCTGTTTTGGTTACAGCCTTCACCTGCTCCATTAAATCCTCAGACTCCCGTACATACACAAACCCTCTGGAAATAATGTCAGGGCCGGCTATAACTGCTCCATTATCACCGGATATAGTGACTACTACAACAATTAATCCGTCTTGTGCCAAATGCTTTCTATCACGAAGTACGATGTTTCCAACATCACCTACTCCCAACCCGTCTACCAGAACTTTTCCCGCTGTAACAGAACCGGTAATCTTAGCGGAATCTTCGGATAATTCCAATACCTTCCCAATATCCATAATAAATATATTTTGTGGGTCCAGACCGATTCTTCGCGCTAAATTTGCATGCTGCTTAAGATGCCTATACTCTCCATGTACAGGAATAAAATACTTTGGTTTCACAAGGCTATGTATCAGTTTCAGCTCTTCCTGACATGCGTGTCCTGAAACATGAACATCAGCCAGCGATTCATAGATAACATCGGCACCTTTTTTAAATAATTCATTAATAACTTTGGAAATAAATTTCTCATTCCCGGGTATGGGAGTAGCAGAAATAATCACCAGGTCGCCCGGCACAATATCCACTTTTTTATGATCGGAAAATGCCATTCTTGATAGTGCCGACATAGGTTCTCCCTGGCTGCCTGTAGTAATGATAACAATCTGATCATTTCTGTATTTCCCGATCTCATCAATATCTATTAATACACCTTCAGGGACATTCATATACCCTAATTCTATTGCTACATTTACAACGTTCACCATACTTCTTCCGCTAACAGCAACTTTTCTTCCATAACGTACAGCCGCATTAATAGCCTGCTGCACCCTATGAACATTTGAAGCAAAAGTTGCAACGATTATTCTTTGGTCACTGTATTTAAATATCTCTTCAAATGTTTCTCCAACCGTTCTTTCAGACATTGTATAACCCGGCCGCTCAACATTGGTGCTATCTGCCATTAATGCCAGAACACCCATCTTACCTAATTGGCCGAAACGGGCAAGATCGATCATTTCACCTTCTATCGGTGTGTAATCAATCTTGAAGTCCCCTGTATGAACCACGATGCCTGCAGGAGTATGCAATGCAATGGCAACTGCATCCGCTATACTGTGAGTTGAGCGTATAAACTCAACTTTAAACATTCCTAGCGTAACTTCTTCTCCCGGCTTCACAGTCATTAGTTTAACAGATGACAACAAGCCATGCTCTTTCAGTTTATACTCGACAAGTCCTAAAGTAAGCTTTGTACCATAAACAGGCACATTAATATCTCTAAGTACATAAGGCAGTGCACCTATATGGTCTTCATGCCCATGTGTTAATACGATCCCTCTGACCTTGTCCTTATTTTTGATTAAATAAGATACATCCGGAATCACCAGATCTACCCCCAACATCTCGTCCTCAGGAAAAGCCAGCCCGCAATCCAGTATCACTATATCATTGCCGTATTCAAAGGCAGTAATATTTTTTCCTATCTCATTTAATCCTCCCAAAGGAATTATTTTCAGTTTTGATTTTTTTGACACGTTTTTACCTCCAATTATGATTATCAAATTATTGCTATATAAGTTGAATTAAACATTTTAGTCGGAACGGCACAGGGGCCGTTCCCTACATAGAACACCAAATTTCATTCATGCATGATTTACAATTCGTAGGGAACGCCCCCCGTGGCGTTCCGTTGACTTGCAATATTCAATTATTTAATTCAACTTATATAGTATGGTCGATTTAAATTACAACGCTCCGAAAGTTTACATAATTTTTAGATATAGATAGTCAAATTGAAAGTTAAAAAAATAATATTCCAGCAACTCATATTTTGACCTAAAAGTTTATATTGCTTGCTTACATATTATTTTATTTCAGACTCTAAAATTATTTATCTATAATCAGTTTATTACTAAGATTAGAAATACCGAACATTCTAATCCAATGAACAACTCGAAAATAAGATACACAGTTCCCAACCTGATGCATCAAACTATATAAGTTTTTACTCCCGCTCTTTTATTTAAAATAATTATATTCTTTACTTTCTACGCAATTAACCGTCCAATAAATTACCTTTTAATATTATAGCAGTATTTTCTAGTCAAATAAATACTCTTTTAATATTTTCACCAATTTTCTAATTTAAAAACCTGCTATCAGAAAATAGATTACGCATCATAAACTTTTTAATACTTTGTCTAAATTGTCGTTTCTCCAATCCGATTTCATGTATTCGCGCACCACTTCAGTATAGACAGCTAATGTCTGCCTACTGATTAAATCCCAATTATAATAGTTTTTTATCTTATTCCTTGCATTCTCTTTTACTTTTTCATATAGTTCCTGATGATGCAGCAGTGCAATGATACAGTCCGCCACTGAGTTGGCATTTCCTGCATAGGCTTTCATACCATCTTGAGCATGTTCTACGATTTCACCCAAACCACCTGTATCGGTCACCACAACAGGAACATCTGCAGCCATCGCTTCAAGGGCTACAATCCCAAAAGGCTCATATAAACTTGGAAATACCGCAATATCCGCACATTTATAGAGCTTATGCAAATCCTCATCGCTAACATACCCTGTAAAATACATTCTATGCCCGATACCCATAAAATGGGCTTTTGCCCGTAGATGATCAAGCTCAGGACCTTTGCCGCCAATCACAAATTTGACATCATGATAGTTCTCAATGATTTTAGGTATTGCATCAATTAAAATATGCACACCTTTTTCTTGTACAAGCCTGCCGACGAAAAAAACCATTTTCTCATGATCATTAGCAAAATTCCTGCGAAACATATCATCTCTTTCAATACCGGTAAAGTTCTCACTATTTACGCCATTGCATATTACATTGATCTTATTTGCCGGTACATTAAATATATTTTGAATTTCGTTTTTCATATAATGACTATTACAAATAATCTTCCACGACTCATAAGCCAGCCACCATTCAATATTATTTATATAGCTCTGCAGCTCATTGTAAATCCCCTGATTCCGGCCATGCTCTGTGGCATGAATGGTACAGACCAGCGGAATTTTATAGGAATGCTTCAAAACTCTTGCCGCATACGCCACAAGCCAATCATGGGCGTGAATAACATCTATCTTTCCTATATTATTTAAGAGACTGATTGAATATTCTGCCATAGCGAAATTCAAATGCATTACCCAATCAATAAAATTATTTGCTTGAATATCATACGTACGCACCCGATGAACGATGACATTTTTATCTTTTTCTATTTCCTTTGTATCTGGCTCCCAGCATGTGACCACATGGATTTCATGACCCTGCCGCCCTAAACTTTGCGCTAATTCATATACCACTCTGGAAATCCCCCCTACAATACGTGGAGGATATTCCCACGAAAGCATTAAAACCTTCATCTTTTTCTCCTTTCAAAGAAGCTCAACTATAATCGAAAATTCAAAAACCTTTCTTTTTATATTTTTGCTCATTTTTTTTAGAATACTCGTGTTTTAAAAACAAATTTAACACATTCGAATAAAAACTCTGCTCCCATTGATCAAGGGAAAATATTTCTTTTTTACTTGTTAGACTATTTGTGAGGATATGATAAAGTGCTAAATCGTTCGAAAATCAAACATGGGCGGGGCCCAGTCCGAAGTCAATGAAAAAATGCTTGATTGGTCAGTCGCAAAGCATGGGGACGGAGCTTCAGCTTCATCAAAACCAGATGCAGCAGTAGCTCCGTCCCCACGCTTCACTCCTTCTATATGCTAAGCCGGACTATTTCAGTGGTTTCGAACAGTCCCCAAGTTCGACTTTCTCTGTGTGCTAAATGGGACTTTATTATAGGCGTCAAGTTAATCCAGTATATAGGAATTGAATAATAATGTTCCAGCCACCGGTATTCCATTGTACATTGTCTACTGTACATTATTCACTATTCATTATTAATTATTCACTTGATTCTCTCTTGGCGCCTTGCCCGATTTCTTGCACGCGATTGACAAAAATATCGGTAAGAGATTCTGCAAACTCTTCCGTATATCCTTCACCAATGACCTTGCATACGGGCCTTTCGGCATCGGGAAGGACTAAAACCCATCCTCCGTCTTTATATATTTTCACGCCTTCCATTAGCTCCAGTTTATGATCATTGCTTTCTTCAATGATCTGTCTGATTACTTTTCCTTTCGCATTCCATGGACATGCGACTTCTTTTTTTGTAATATAGAAAGCAGGAATCTGATCAACTAGCTCTGAAAGCTTGAGATTATTACTTTTCATAAAATCCATAATCTTAATCAAACTACCCAATGCATCAAAGTTTAAAATAAATTGATCATTCATCAATGAATCATGTACATTGTTTGCCATCATCTTTCCCATTACTTCCAATGGTGAAGTTTTTGTTCGTAAAACTTTCCCTTGATATTCGTCAGCCATACTATCGATAACGCTAGGAGCTGATATGGGGACTACAACGGTTGCTCCTTTTACAGTTCTAAAAGTAATCAATGAAGTAAGCGCTAGAAACATTTCTTCAGAGATAAAACGTCCTTTCTCATCAATCAGAATCATCTTTTCTCCATTATTTTCTATCATTGCTCCTATATCTGCACCGGTAGATATAACCTGACTGGATAAGTATCCGATTTGGGCAGTGGCATTCATTGTACGTCCTGAATTTATGTCTTTTATTTGTAAATTCGTAATATCTACTTTGCATCCTAATTCAGATATCATGGGTATTATCATATTCTCAAATAAAACAGAAGAATTATTAATTAGCAGCCTATAATTAAGCTTTTTATTTTCCACCCTATTAATAAGATCTCTCAAATAATAAGATGTAAAGTCATCAATGAGCTTAACATTCTTAACATCTTTTGCTTCACATCTGCTAAAATCTTCCCTGATAAATGTATTTTCCAGTTTTCTTTCAACACCTCTATTGATATTGGCACCATGCATATCTAAGAAATCTATGATTAGCTTAGAATCATTATTATCGGATATTGTACCTAGATGTATTCCTCCATCCAGTCCGAAAAACTTTGTTGCATATCTGGTCACAGGAAGCACTTGCTGACCGAAATCATACACCTCCACGCCTGATGAAAGCAACCCTGATACAAAAGAATTCTTTAACATATAAGAAACACTTGCTTCGTCACTGCTTATTCCTACCCGTGCATTATTCTTAAACAATACTCCATAAGAAGTTCCAAGCCGCGATGCAAATTCGGGGGTAATATCCACATTCACTTCACCAACAATCCCTTTTTCACCAAATAATGTCTTGGAATACTTTGTTCCCCAAATCAGATTCACATTGATCTCCGTTCCACTTTCAACGGTTTTGGCAGGCCATATTTTTATTCCCGGCTTAATCACTGCTCTTTCTTCTATTGCAGTACCATCCCCTATAACTGATTGCTCGAAAACCGAGCTATTCTCTTTTACCAACACTTTATTACACAGTATACATCCTCTTAACTCGGTCCTTTTTCCGATCTTGCAACCCTTCCAAACAATTGCTCTTTTTAAAGAACTCTGTTCAGCGATCACATTATCACTTCCTATGACCGTATATGGAGAGACAATTGCACCATTTTTGATCTTTGTATTCCTACCTATTAAAACCGGGCCTGCTATATTTGCATTCTCGCCGATTTCCACATTTTCTTCTGCCCATACGTTTTCTCTAATTTGTACGGCCTCATTTACTATACTTACCTTTCCATCCAAAATGTCAAAATGACACTGATGATATGCAATGAGATCACCAATATCACACCAATATTTCGACGATACATGCCCATACATAGGCTGGCCTTCTTTTAACAGCATTGGAAACAAATCTTTACTAAAATCAAACATTTCTCCGGATTTAAAATAGTTTAGCACTTTGGGGTTAAGAATATATATGCCTGTGTTAACAGTATCGCTAAACACTTCGCTCCAGCTTGGTTTTTCAAGAAACCGTGTTATTCTGCCATGGCCGTCCGTAACGACAACACCATACTCCAAAGGAACATTCACCCTAGTCAATACTAACGTCGCAACAGCCTTTTTTTCACTATGATACCGAATGGCTTCTTCCAAATCAATGTCGGTCAATGCATCACCACTAATAACGATGAACGTATCATCCAGAAATTCTTCGGCATTTTTTACACTTCCTGCAGTACCAAGAGGTGTTTCCTCAATGAAGTATCTTATATTTACTCCAAAGTCATGGCCGTCGCCAAAATATTCTTGAATAATTTCAGGCATATACTGAAGTGTAACACCAATCTCTGTAATATGATGTTTTTTTAATAGATTGATAATATGCTCCATTACTGGCTTATTCATAACCGGAACCATTGGCTTTGGTCTGCTGCACGTAAGCGGCCTGAGTCTTGTCCCCTCACCGCCTGCCATAATGATTGCCTTCATTTATGTCACCCTTTCTAGATATGTAATAAAAATGATGGAAGGATACTATGTATTATGTACTTTAATAGTATATTGTATTCACTTTCCACCTTCTCTAAAAGGGATGAAAAAAGAGTAGTGTGAACTTATACTCACACTACTCTTTTTTATTTCTTCACTGCCGCACTAGTTATCGTCCCTGCAATTTTTGCAGTATCCGTAAAACTTCACCCTATGGTCTTTTACAAGAAACTGATTTTTTTCTATAATTTTCTCTTCTAAAGAATCCAGCAAATCTTCCTCTACTTCCGCAACATTACCACACCGGGTACAAATTAAATGATGATGCCTGTGATCTTCTTTATGCTTATTTAACTCATATCTACTACAGCCATCGTCAAAATCCAATTTATATATTAACTCCAAACGGTCAAACAGCAGGAGAGTTCTATAAACAGTAGCCAAGCCGATCTCGGGACATTTCACCTTAACATGGTCATATATTTCTTCGGTATTCAAATGCTTACCCTCATGCTCCATAATCACATCTAATACTGCTCTTCTCTGTGGAGTAAGTTTATACCCGCTCTCTTTTAACTGATCCTTTAGTTCATTCCCTAAGTTGCTCATATGATATCACCTCTCACGCGTGTAATCAGCAGTAAACCTGTAGCATACAAACTTTCCTTAATAACTAGTTTATGCATATTTATATATTATGCTACAATCTTAGGGCATGTCAACCAAAAAAATTGGATAAAATCGTACTTATTCTTTGCCACCACAAGATTTAAACAATGAGCAACCTTTGCAGTTCTCACATCCCTGCTTCTTGCCAACTACATTATTACACCTTGGACATCTCATAGTATGATCACTATTCAATTCGTACCCACACTGTTTGCATTTTACTTTCATTCTCATCAACCTTTTATATTCACTAAATCATTATTTGTCCTAATATCCCACCAACTACAAAAGCAACAATAAAGCTTCCAAACCATATCAATGCAGCTTCTGTCTTAGTCCTTTCTTTAAAAATAACGATAATAGAAGCAATACACGGTACGAATAAAGTGATCACTACCAATGATACCAATATCTGTGCCGGTGACATGGCTAAATCACTTAACCCGGCTGCCCCGAAGTCTCTACGTACGATTCCCATAACCAAGGCGGTTGTAGCTTCTTTCGGAAGTTTGAGCCACCCTACAGTGATAGGATAGATGGCGTCCTGCAGCCATACTAGAGCACCAGTGTACTGCATAATGCTTATGAGTAATGCACCTAGAGCAAATAGCGGTGTTGCTTCAAACATAAAACCTTTAGACTTTGTGTACGTCTTTTTTAATACATTAGTCAAACGCGGTATCCTTAATGGCGGAAGATCAATTAACAAATCGCTGGACTCACCTGGAAGCACTTTATTCAAAACAGCTCCGGATAAAGCAAACACTGTCAAAATTACTACTGTGTAAATTAATAAATATTCAACACCTAAAGGTGCTATCAATCCAATAATAACGCCTAACTGAGCCGAACAAGGAATGGTTAATCCAAGTAGAACCGTTGCAATGACTCGTTCTCTTTTAGTTCCTAACAGCCTGGTTGTAATGGTTGCCATGGTGATACATCCAAAACCAAGAATGATGGGAATAATCGCTCTGCCATTCAACCCCACCCCAGTAAGCACCCTGTCCACCAACGCAGCAACCCTTGGCAGGTAGCCCGAATCTTCCATGATGGATAATAACAAATAGAACCCAGCCACAAGAGGAAGGAGCAATCCTAGTACATATACCGGTGTCATCGTCAATAAGCCGAACTCACCGATAAGCACCTGCCCCAGAAAAGATTGTTTCTGGATAAAGTTTTCAATAATAGAAGTTATAAATGGCTGATAAATCCCTATCATGATGGTTTCTTCTGTAATCCCTACCACTGTCTGAGCGACAAAAACACCAATAAACTCATACATAACCCCCATAGCAATAAGGAGTATAGGTATACCTGTTAAAGGTCTAAGCATATATCTTCCCAATTTTGTTCTAAAGCTGGCCCCTTTATTAAGCTCGCTTACTGCCTGTGAAACGATATCATCTACCCGCTCTCTTCTCTTTTTATAAACGGATTCACGAAATCCCGTTTCACCAACTCCATTCCTACTTAGAATATTAGGATCATCTTCAAGAACCAGTAATGCCTCTGCTTCTTGCTGAACTTTATTCTTATATTGCGTCAACAAATCCTCGATGCCTTCAGTTTTATTTCCCAAGCTCGCTGAAGGAATCTTTCTTTTTACTTCATCTAATCCCTGTCCCTTTAAAGCGATGGTAGGAATGACCGGCACCCCTAACAGGCTGCTTAATTTGTCAATATCAATATTCATTCCCATTGCTTTAACTTCATCCATCATATTAAATGCTACAATGATTTTTTTCCCCATGTCAATCAACTGCTGTGTCAAAAATAAATCACGCTGCAAGTGTACCGCATCCACCACATTTATAATCATATCCGCGCTGATAATGACATCTCGGGCAACTCTTTCTTCATCATTAAATGAAGATACGCCGTATACCCCCGGTGTATCTATCACTGTATAATCGTTATACTTCCCTGTACTTATATCTACTGTAGTTCCCGGATAGTTGGAAACATCAACATATAATCCTGTAAGTGAATTAAAGAAAACAGACTTACCTACATTGGGATTACCCACTAGAACAAGCTTTTTTGAATTCATATCTACATCTTTAGCAATAACATTACTGTGACAAGTGCTCATAAAATCCTCCTATATGACGTTGATACCAATTCTTTTAGCCAGGTTACGTCCAATCGCAATTTCTTGCATATGACTCTGCACGATAATTGGACCTGCCGGAAGCTTCTCTGCGCAAGTTAACCGGCATCCTTCAAAAATCCCTAATCTTATTGCTTGTGCTCTTATATTTGAATCGGAAATGGATACAATCTCAATCTTTTGACCTCTATTTGCTCTATCTAATGTCATAACAGACCCTCCAATATGTGTTAATGATAATCGTTCTCATTTGTAATCTTTAAATATTTCATTTGTCTTTATAGAATAATTATACCCTCATTGATAATGAGTGTCAATATCGTCTTTTTCGCTCTGTTTTTCACCATACATTCAATATGAAAAATTTCAAATACAAAGATTCTTCATAGTTCCACATCTCCGGCATCATATTCTCCTTCTACTGTATCCACTTCATTCTTATACACCCACGGATGTCCGTTTTCAATTCTTTTTCTGATTCCCTTATGCAAATATATCTTTGTCATTCGCAATAACTCCTCAATGATTATTTTAAGTTGTCTGTCAGTTATTTTATTATTAAAAGCGATAGATTGCAAGGGGCAGACGCAAATGAAAAACTTCCCGATACTATATCGGGAAGTTTTTCATTTATTGATCTATATTTTACATTGACAAACGGTTTGGAGTGGTGTATGTTTCATCCAGAGACGCGCCCAAACTCACTTCGTTCGAACAGTGGACGGTCTCTTACGGAAACATACACCACCCCAAACCTATCGTTACTGTAATTTCTTTAATGCGTTATATATAATTGCTTTAACGATTCAGTTAATCTCTCAGAGAGCACCGCCTCTTCACTAATAAAGCTTCGGAAGCGAGAACCTGATTTAGTATAAAATGTTGCCTCATACTTTCTTTGGCTTCTTGTTACATATTCATACTTTGTGTCCAAATCAATCAGCTCTTGGATCATGCTGCTGTCTTCTATTTTAATCTGCTCTTCACTGTCGTCATCCGTATCCCCATTTCCATAGTAGGCTTCATTTTTTTCCACCATTACGTATTTAACATCGGCAGGTATTAATCTTATTTTATCATAGTATCCTTTTTTCTTTAACCATTGAGACAGTGATGCATAATTATCTCGGAACTCATAACGCAGTTCACGACTTTTATTTTTTTGGTCTGTAATATAAATATCGATATTCCTATTAATCGGGTCTGTCATCTTTTCATAGTCCATTCGTTTTATATCATTTTGCAGGACAGTGATGAATTCCTGCAACTCTTGCCCATCCGTCAACAGTAACGACTTGTCACCTATTCTATTGTTCCGTATCTCTACCAATTTAATATCTTCACTATTTTGAACCAGTACTGGAAATCTTGCACGCTTATATTCCATGGATTCGCAAATGGGTTTCAACTGCGGCGCAAAATATTCTTCATCTATAATATAACTTCGGATTAGATGTTTGCCGCTCTTTAGCGTATATATGATATACTGCATCCGCCCTCTTTTATTATAGGGCTTTTGCGTGATATACTTGTGCAGACGTATAATATTGTCTACATTCTCTCCATCTTTGAAAAAGTACATATCGGTATATCCCAATTCTTCGTTTTTAGGATCTTTCCCTTTTTCAAAGTGTTCCCATTCATAATAATTATGACCGAAGTAAACCTTTTCTACCTGATCTGCGGAAGGTACACGCCGGACATATCCCAATGCATCTACTGAGATACCTGTCAGCAAAACCATTACTATTGCAGCGTATATGACATATCCCTTATAAGCATGCCAAATCCGGAAAGATTTGTCCAATAGAACTTGTGCGATGATGTATCCTATAAGAGAACTTATAAAATATCCTAAAATCAACATACCAAAGGCATCATACATACTACTGAAATATGCGCCGCCCAACAGCATGCAGCAAGCCGTGACACCGTACTTGAACACCGGACGCACCAATGGAAAAGCCACTACATCTCCTGCCGATTCAAGAGGCCGTTTCTCATATGCGTAGACAGCAAGTATCAAAAATGCCAATACAGCAAATGCATATCCTATGATTTCTAACAACTCCAACCTCACCATGCCATCCAGCACTTTAAGTACGGGCAGCAATTGAATCCAAAACCGCTCGTTGCTTGCACTGTTATATCCGTATAATAGCTGCTGCACATTATACTCCGCAAGGATATACACCCCTAACGGCAATATATTTATAATATAAGTAAAAACAATATGTGCGAAGGCATTTCCGGTAAACATTCCTACAAACACAGCGATTGCAAATAGCAAGTAGTTAAAGAGCAGCGTGATACCTACCCACTCCAGGATATTTATCAAAGAATAATACTCGTTTAAAACCGACAACCCCCTTACGACAGCCAGCACACCGCCTGTAAGCAAAACAGGAAAAGATAGCAGCAGGATTCCGGATACCACATGGTTCAGAAATAAGCTTTTGCGGTTAACCGGAAGTGTATGTACCATCGCCGTGGCTTTAGCGCCGTGTAAATAGCTGAAGAGCAGCACAGCTAATATCACGGGAACCACAACCATAAAAATCAGCTGCATCTCCGCATTCCCGGTATCAAACTGAAGCATACCCAGCAGTGCTTCTTTAATCCATTCTTGATCTTCCATAGTAAAATCTATCATCATCTGCCGAACAGGCAGAACAAATAAAAGAACAATACCATACAATATGCTGATTGACCAGAACCGCTTTATATCACTTATAATCAACCCACGATTAAATGAGAACATCTTGGATTTCATAGCCCATTCCCCCTAGTTCATAGATAAAAATCTCTTCCAATGTCAGCGGCAATAGATCCACCAATAGCGGATTCGCCTTATGTACATGGGATAATATCATCTCCTTATCACCTTTTACAATCATCATCAAAACACTGCCTTTTTGTGTTTTTTGCAGTATTTGGATATCCTGCATAAAGTTGTCGGGCAATTCTCCGCTAAATGCAATCTGCAGCTTATGAATATCGGATTTCATATCGTCCAGTTCTTTTTCCGCTACAATCTTTCCTTTATATAAAATACCGACGTGATCGCATACATCTTCCAATTCCCGCAAGTTATGGGATGAGATCAACACCGTTGTTTCTCTTTCGGCCACATCCTGCAGCACAAGGTTCCAAACTTTTTTTCTCATAACAGGATCCAGTCCATCCACCGGTTCATCGAGAATCATGATATTCGGCATAACACAAATCCCCAGCCAAAAGGCTACCTGTCTCTGCATCCCTTTGGATAAGCGGGTAATCCTTCGTTTTACGTCTATTGGAAACACCTGTTTCAAACGTTCAAAACGATCCCAGTTCCACGAAGGGTAAAGCTCGGAATAAAATGCTGCCATTTCTTGAATGGTATACTGGGAAAAGAAATATAACTCATCCGGAATGTATATCGTTTTCGCCAGAGCACTTGGATTATCCCAAGCAAATTGGCCGTTTATAGTAATCTCACCTGCATCTTGGCGATAAATCCCTAACAAGTGTTTTATTAAAGTTGTCTTGCCCGCTCCATTGGGACCGACCAAGCCGTAAACCGACGCTTTCTTTGCATGCAAACTTAAATCATCCAATACACAAAACGAGCCGAAGTTCTTTTTTAAATTCTTAACCTCAATCATTTTCGTCCTTTACCGTCCTTTCCGAATATATGTCATTTATTAATGAAAGTATCCTTTCTTTACCTATCCCAAGGTACAACATCTCCTTAAGAATTTTTTTCATTTCCTGCTCCAAATCATTGAGTTTCTTCTGGTTCACCACAAGATCCTGCGGTACAACAAAATTTCCCTTTCCCCGGATAGAATAGATATACCCCTCATCCTCCAACTCTTTATACGCTTTCTGAATGGTATTGGGATTAATGGTAAGTGACTGCGCTAATTCACGTACCGACGGAATTCTTTCATCGGATTTTAACACTCCGCTCAATATGAATGTTTTCATTCTCTCTTTAATTTGCTCGTACAACGGCCTGCGATCTCTGAAATCTAACTGGAACATAGGCACCTCCCATCTGTACTATGTTTAATAATACAGTTAATACACTATTATTATATTTATTTTATATATCTCTGTCAATAGAATTAGTAAAAAAAGAAGTGCCGATCTCTCGACACTTCTTTTTCCCACTGAGTTTACAAACTATGCACTGATATCTCCCAGCACCGGCGTTTCAATAAAATACTTAATATCATCCATATTTTCAAAATTACCCAAAGCCCACATGAGCTTTGCTATAATCGCTTCGATATTCATATCCCCTGCACAAATCACCGCATTTTTTGCAAGTTCTTGCCCTACTTCGTATATCCCTAAATCAATTCCCTCTTCAAGGCATTGGGTAGTAATCACTACCACTACTCCCGACTCAATGAGCTCTTTTACTTTCTCAACAATATTATATTCCTGGGAGGGAATTCCTCCAATACCGAAGCTCTCAATAATGACCCCTTTATAGTGATTCTTCACAAAGTCAAAGATATCCGGTTTAATCCCTGTAAAAAGCTTAATGACCATGATATCGGTACATAAGGAAGTTTGCAGCTTAAACGGTTTGCTCGCATCTACCTTTATTATCTCATGAATATCCTTGTTAAAGGTAACCTTCCCCAGTTTTATTTCTGCAACATACGGGGAGTTTATACTTTCAAAAGCATTCATGCTGCGAGTCCTGATTTTTTTTGCTCTGGTTCCATTAATAATTTTTCCGTCAAAAGCGACAAATATCCCCGGCATCCCTTCAATGGCAAATCTTATCGCATCGGATATATTCTTCTTCGCATCGGTATACAATGCCCCTATAGCTATTTGCGAACCGGTTACAACAACTGTTTTCTTGATGTTTTGCAGCATATATGATAATGCTGCTGACGTGTATCCCATTGTATCGGTTCCATGCGTCACGACAAACCCGTCATATTCATGATAGTTCTCATAAATTGTTTGGGCAATTTTTATCATCATATTGGGACTCATATTGGTACTATCGATATTCATGATAAGTTTACCACTAATATCGCATATATCCTTTATCTCAGGCACCAATGCTAATAATCCTTCCGCATCAAAGGAAGGAGATAAGCCATGCTCACTTTCAGAAGATGCAATGGTCCCTCCGGTAGCAACCAATAGTATTTTTTTCATATTCATACACTCCTCTTACTTAAAATCATTTATTAAATAAAAGTTCGGCGTTATTATGCCCCTTCATTTTTGTATTTTCAATCATAGCAAATAATAAACGAAAGGGACTGAAATCCCTTTCGCTCAAATTTTTCTTTATACATTCAAAATGCTTACATTGCACTCTCTACTGCAGGTTCTGACCTTTGACCATTTGCTTTCCACATAAACTTACCGGTAAAACCAAAGAAAATGGTTACTGCTATGCATGCAAAAGACAACCACATATACGGCAAATATTGAAGCGTCGCCACCCCTAAAATAGTTGTCATGTAAATACCATTGTCGCTCCATGGCACCATACCGGACGTTAACGTGCCTCCAAACTCGGTATTTCTTGAAAGTACTCTCCTGTCATACCCTAATTCATCATACTTTTGTCCCATGATTTTAGGAGTCAAAATTAATGAAACATACATTGCGCTGCCGAATAAATTTCCAAGGAAACCAACGATGACTGTAGTTACGGTTAAAGCCCCCCCTGTTTTAATACCTTTTTCTACTTTCTGCGCAATCACCTTTAATATCCCTATTTGATCTAAAAGACCGCCAAAGCCCAAACCAAAAAGAATAATTCCAACTGACCAAAGCATAGAGCTCATGCCTCCGCGGCCTAAGATATTATCTATGAATTCCAAACCTGTGTTTTTCGGTATTTGAGCCCAAGCTGTTTGGATTGCGTCAACCGGTGATAATCCCTGGAACAGTATACCCCAGACAATTCCTAATACTGCCCCCAGCGTAATGACCGGAATCGACGGCATCCTCATTGTTAACAGTACCAGTACCACTATCATTGGAATCAAGCTAAGAATGCTGACATTGAACATACCATCAATTGCACTCATCACTGCGCTAACCTTGCTTAAGTCCGCAACACTGCTGCCAACAACAGTAAACCCGGCAATCGTATATGCTATAGCCGCAAGAATATACCCTATAATAGAACCTGGCATCATACCTTTAACATGGTCGATCACATCAACACCCGACATAGAAGCAGTCAATATGGTACTATCCGATAAAGGAGAGAGTTTGTCTCCAAAATACGCACCGGAGAGTACCGCACCTGCTGTTAATGGTGCCGGCACACCTAATCCCGCTCCGATTCCCATCATAGCAATACCTGCTGTTCCGGCTGTTCCCCAGGAAGTCCCTGTTGAAAGAGAAGTAATAGAACAGATAATCAATGTAGCCAACAAAAAGATGGATGGATGAATCATTTTTAACCCGTAATAAATTAAACTCGGAACAATACCACCCGAAATCCATGTTCCGACAAGTGCACCCACTGCCAACAGAATGATCACTGCGTCCAAACCATTATAGATACCTTTCGTGATGGCCTTTTCCATGTCTTTGTATGAATGTCCTACCATTTTACCTACAAGCAAGGCTAGAAACCATCCCCCGAATATCGCCAGATGAATTTCAATCTTTAAAGCTGTGAAAGTAAAAGCGAGTACAAGAAAGCCACCTAATACTAAAAATGCTTGCCACAGCGACGGTAATTTAACATTTTCCGACATAACATAAGTCCTCCTCTTTTATATATATTTTTTTAAAATGGCTATGAAGTATTAATGAATACTCCTTCCTGATACATATATAAAGCAAATTTCATGCCAGCTTGTACAATAGGGATTTTTTTTAGCCATTTACGCCCTTTTAGCTTATATTTGAGGAACAAAAAAAGATATAACTTTTAAAAAGCTATATCTTTGAGAAATTTTTTTCCATATGACTGTGAAATTTTTTTCACACTATTTTAAATTATACTCTGTGATTTTATTAAATAGCTGCCTTCTGCTGATATCTAATTTTCTGGCTGCTTCCGAAATGTTATAATTGCATAGTTCAAGTACTTCCGCAATATATTTGGCCTCAAATTCCTTTCTTACATCTTTAAAAGGTTTGACTTCAGTAATTTCTTGATTCAAACTCGTGATTTTCTTGTACTCCGGCAAATCACTTTCTTTAATTAGCCCATTTTCCGACAAAACCACTATCCGTTCAATGATGTTTTTCAATTCCCTGACGTTCCCCGGATATTCATAAGAGAGAAGGAAGTTTAGTACGCCCTTCTCAATTTCATTCACTTTCTTTTTAAGTTCAACTTCCGACCTTTTAAGGAAAAAGTCTATTAAGTCCTGGAGGTCTTCTTTTCTATCTCTGAGAGGAGGGATTTCTATTGTAATGGTACTGATCCTGTAAAATAGATCTTCCCGAAATGTACCATCTAATATTGCCTTATGCAAATCTCTATTTGTGGCACAGATAAGCCTATAATCCACATTGATAGACTTATTGCTTCCAATCCTCTCAATGGTTTTTAGTTCAATGGTTCTTAAAAGCTTCACTTGCGTACTGAGAGATATTTCACCTACCTCGTCTAAAAAAAGCGTACCTCCATGGGCTGCCTCGAATCTTCCTTTTCTCTTATCCACGGCACCGGTAAAAGATCCTTTTTCATGACCGAATAGCTCCGATTCAAGGATATTATCCGATAATGCATGACAATTCACAGGTATAAAACACCGGTCTTTCCTGTCACTGCAGCGATGAATATAGTCTGCAAAAACCTCTTTTCCAACGCCCGATTCTCCCAATATTAGAATATTCACATTGCTTTTTGCTGCTTTTTCAGCGATATCCAGCACTTTTTCAAATGCCCTGCTCTTGGTTTTCAGCATGAAGTTAGGGTCTTCCTGCCGGCTCCTCAATACTTCATTATCATCTTCCAAGCACACCAGCTTCTTTACTTTTCGTATTTCAATTAACAGCTCCTCCGGATCATGACTTTTGATAAAATACCTAAACGCGCCTTTCTTCATTGCTTCTACCGCATTTTGGATGGTTCCGTATCCCGTTACAATAATGACCTCGGTTTCAACATATTTTTCCTTAATTTGTTCCAGCAGTTCAATACCGCCCATTTCTTGCATGATTAAATCGGTTAATACCAAACTGAAATTATTTTTTCTCAATTTTTCAAGTGCTTCTTTTCCACTGCAAGCCGTTTCAGCGGTATATCCATTGTCCTCCAGTATCATCTGAAAAACTTCTCTATATTCTTTTTCATCATCCACGATCAGTATATTGAAGCCGGTATTGTCTTTCATATGCTATGCTTCCTCCCTTAAAGGCAGTGTAATATAAAATGTAGTACCCTCGCCCTGTTTACTGGAAACTTTAATATCTCCTGCAAACTTTTGCACTTCATTATATATGATATATAACCCAAGTCCAGTCCCTTGCCCAATAGGCTTTGTAGTGAAAAAAGGATTAAATATATTTTCCAAATCTTCTGTTTTTATACCAATTCCCGTGTCTGAGCATGAAATAGAGAGTATGTCTTGTTTTTTTTCACATCGTATTGTCAATACTCCTCCATCCGACATGGCATCAATTGCGTTAGAAATCAAATTTATAAGTATATGCTTGATAGATTCTTGATTGACATAACAAACAATATCCTCATCACATATAATCTCTTCCCGAATGTTCTTCTTTGCCATCACTTTATATTCTAACTTTATGATACTATCCACCAGACCTCGAATACTCACATTTTCCTTTTCATTTCCTGATATCCTTGAAAAGTTAAGCAGATTTTCTATAACATTACTGGCTTTTTCAACCGAAGTTTCGATCACATTGACTGCCTTTTTGCTAGTATGTTCCTCCATACTTATGTTTTTCTTTAGGAGATAACAGTAATTTCTTATTAAGCCCAGTGGATTCCTTATTTCATGCGCTACCCCCGCTGCCAATTGACCTATCGCCGCCATTTTATTGGAATGCAAGAGCTGTTGCTCGCTTATTCTGATATTTGTTACATCTTTAATCATGATGAGCGCCCGGTGCGTATTTTCCAACTTATCTTTAAGTGGAAAAACGGTGGTTTCATATATTTTACTCCCATGCCAAAACTCATTTTGAAAGCTCTTTCCTTCAATGAATGTCTTTTTTATAATACACGTATCACAATCGGTACATAAAAATTCAGGAAACTCGATGCAGTTTTTTCCAATAATCTCCTTCTTATCAGATTGCATTAATTCACAAAAAGATTTATTAATATCAATGATATCGCAGTCTTCATTTACTACAATCATTAAGTGTGTCAAACCATCAAAAGTTGTTTCCAAATCGTTTCTACTAATGAATAACTCCTCGGTTCTTCTTTCAACCTCTTTCTTTAATTGATGATTCCATGAGTAAAACAAGTAAAATCCGAGTAAAATAATTGTAATGAATATTTCGATAACCAATCCTATCTTTTCGTACTCTCGCTGCTTTATAAAAGGCGCCGATATACCAAACCATTTTTGTTGTATCTTCAACATCGTATTTTTTTTATTAAGATTATAAATACCTTTATTAATGATGTTGAGAAGCATTTTCTCTGATTTAGGGATTGCTAATATACATTCTTTCTCATAAATCGGGTTCTCTAATATCTTAAATTCATTTTTTAAATTTAATTTGTCAATCAAAAAGCTTATGACCGGCTCATCTCCAACAACCGCACTTACTTTCCCTTCTTTTAAAAGCATAATACCTTCATAATAGTCGGGTACATATGCATAATGAATATTATCCACTTTTGAATTTAAAAATTCAATAACATAATCTCCTTTTTGAGCCGCGATGGCCGCATCTTTTAAGTCTTTATAGTCATAAATTTCATGTTGATCCTTAGGAACCAATATAACACCTTTTTGATTATATATAGGTTTTGAAAACAAATAGTGTTTTGCTCTCTCTTCTGAAGGGTACATATCGGAAATATCTGTTTCACCTTTTGCCAAACTTTCTAATGCCTGCTCCCAGACCAGTGGCTTAACCTTTATCTCATGTCCCAATTCGATGGACAGCGCTCTTATATAATCTATAGTAATACCTTGGTATTGCTTGGTTTCCTCATCTACATACCTTAGGGGAGGCGCGTTATTATCCGAACCATAGATAATATCTCCGTGCATATCTAACCATTCCCGCTCCTCTTCGGTTAACGTATCAGATTTGCCGAAGAATTCAAGAAGATTCATATTATATGCGATATTCAAAAAACTATTGATAAACACAAGAGTTAGCAAAATTAATATCATAATAATGTAAACGATTCTCTTTTTCATATAATAAGATTCCTCCTGCTCTCTGTTCAGACCGTCTGCAAATATTGATCATGATAAGTGTTGTATATCAGCAGCTTTAAATAATATTATATCATTTTTTGCACATATGAAAAGAATCTCTTCAACAGCAAAATATATTACATATAGCAAAAACCTTATTATTGAGAGCAAATCATAATCATCCGCATTCTCAATAATAAGGTTCACCACCTCCTCGTATCTTCTATTTTACATTTCCATCTGCAATTCTTTCTGTTTTATCTCTAAATCTATCTTGCAATTCATACAATATTTCTCTTCTGATTTTATCTTTCTTCCGCATTTGCAGCACCTATACATTATACCCTCCTCCTTTAAATTAGAGCCTTTTGAATTCTGTCTAAACCATCCTTTATGTTGTCCATTGACGTAGCATAAGATAATCTGATAAACTCATCTGTCCCAAATCCGGAGCCGGGAATGACAGCAACTTTTGCACTACTTAATAAATATTCTGCCAAATCCATGGAATTTTTGATTGTAACACCATTTAATTTCTTTCCAATGACTTGAGAAATATTCACCATCACATAGAAAGCCCCTCTGGGCATCCTGCACGATAAATGCCTTATCGAATTAATCTTTTTTACCATATATTCTTTTCTTTCGGAAAAGGCATTTACCATATCGGCAATCACTGCCTGGTCACCCTTTAGTGCCTCTATACTGGCATATTGTGCGATGGTATTCGGATTGGATGTTGCGTGACTTTGTATATTTGCCATCATTGCAGCAATCTCTTTATTCGCCGCTGCATAGCCAATCCTCCATCCCGTCATTGCGTAGCATTTTGACATTCCATTTACAACAACTGTTAAATCTTTTATTTTATCTCCCAGAGAAGCGATACTGATATGCTTGCCTTCATATACTAATTTTTCATATATTTCATCTGCAATGATATAAATGTTGTGTTGTACGGCTATTTCCGCGATTTGTTTTAAGTCTTCTTCCGAATATACCGTACCCGTCGGATTATTTGGACTATTAAGTATAATTGCTTTTGTCTTAGGTGTTATGGCAGAAGCAATACTTTCTTTTTTGTATTTAAAATCGTCCTTTTCCTGCGTTTCGACAAATACAGGAACAGCATCAGCCAGCTTAACCAGCTCAGGATAGCTAACCCAATAAGGCAAAGGTACTATTACTTCGTCTCCGGGATTACATATTGCCAAAAGCGCATTATGTAATGAATGCTTCGCGCCATTTGATACTACGATATTCTCCGGTGTGTATTCCAGTAGGTTGTCATTCTTCAATTTTTCGCATATGGCTTCTTTTAAATTCTGCAGCCCCGAAGCAGCCGTATATCCTGTCATACCATCTTCAATCGCTTTTATGGCCGCCTTTCTGATATTTAACGGCGTTTTAAAATCCGGTTCTCCAGCACCAAAATTTATGATATTTTCTCCATCCGCTTTCATTTTTTTTGCTTTTGCATCAATCGCTAAGGTTACAGATGATGATATCGCTTTATGCTTTTTTGATAAATCTCCGTTCATTACACTTTCCCCCTAGTATCTTTCTAGAACCATCCTCTTAATTTCATTGGCATCGCAAGACTTTTAATGGAAAGCATATAGGCAGCTTTTCTCATATCCACATGATGTTCTTGCATCATATTTATAACCTTTTCAAATGCGTCTACCATCTTTATCTCTTGCTTCTCCTGGACTTCATTAAAATTCCAATAATAGTTATGCAAGTTTTGTACCCATTCAAAATAAGATACGGTAACCCCGCCGGCATTTGCTAAAATATCCGGAACAATGAACACACCTTTTTCCAATAATACTTTTTCCGCTTCCGGCGTTGTCGGTCCATTTGCACCTTCACAAATAATTCCGGCTTGTATTTTATCTACATTCTCACTAATAACAGCGTTTTCCAAAGCACAAGGTGCAAACACATCACAAGGCTGACTAAAAATATCATTCCTATTTAATTCCTCGGCTTCTCCGCCAAACCCTGAAATAGTTTTATTTTTCGCTGCATACGCCATGATCGCTTTGATATCTAATCCATTTTGGTTTGCCAAGCAGCATGATACATCCGATACGGCCACAACCGTAGCACCTAATTCCTGCAAGTACATTGCGGTATAACTACCCACGTTTCCGAATCCTTGTACTGCTACTTTTAAGTCTTTTATATCTAAGCCTCTGAATTTCGCTGCTTCTCTCGCCATCAGCGCAACACCATAACCGGTAGCTTCTTTTCTAGCCAGACATCCGCCAAACTCAACAGGCTTTCCTGTAAAAGCTGCAGGCAGCGTTTGTCCTACACCTCTCAAATGGGAGTATTCATCTACCATCCACGCCATGGTTTGACCATTCGTATTTACATCAGGTGCAGGAATATCTCTTCTTTCTCCAATAATTGGAGCAATGGCTCTTACATAACCTCTGGATAGTCTTTCAAGTTCCCCTATCGATAGTTCACTTGGGTCAACAATGATGCCGCCTTTCGCTCCACCATACGGTAATCCCATGACTCCACATTTAAATGTCATCCAAGTCGCCAATGCCTTTACTTCATCTTCGGTTACATTCTGATGAAAACGAATTCCACCTTTAACCGGACCCGGTGCATCGTTGTGCTGAACCCTATATCCTTTAAATGTTTCAACTTTTCCATTATCCATTTTAACGGGTATCGTAACTTCCAAAACTCTTTCAGGTTCACTAAGCAATCTATATACCGCTTCATCTTCACCTAATGCATCACATGCTTCTTTCAATTGTTGTTGCGCAATTTTAAACGGATTTAAAGTTTTTTCAGCCATATTAAGCCCCTCCCTTTTAATAAACACTCACAGAAACTTTTTCGTTTTATTTCCTTGGATAAACAACGTTGTTCACTACAATCCAATAATATCTCGTGATCTTATTTAAGTAAATGGATTTTATAAAACAACTTATTATATTAACTTAACATGGATGTCATTCTTATATTATAAAGTTAAAATCCTATTTTCTTTTATATAATAAATATTGTTTATTTTAAATAGTGCTTTATAAATACAGATTTGATATAATAAATCATGTGTATAATTTCGTTTTATTTACAAAAAATTCGGTATTTTGAAAGCAATAAAGTTACATTATTTCAGGAGGAACCCTCAATGGATTCTATAGACTATCGTATTATAAGGCTGCTCCAAAAAAACGGAAGATTATCAATGAAAAAACTAGGTGAACTGGTTTCTTTGACTCCTCCGGCTGTGGCCGAACGCGTAAAGAAACTCGAAGAAACCGGTGTGATTTGCGGATATCGAGCCGTTATTAACCCTGAAAAACTTGGTAAGATCATAAAAGCTGTCGTAAATATCTCTATGAAACCTGAAAAACGCAATGAATTTTTAAAATTGGTAGCTGAAAATCCTAATATCGTTGAATGCCATCATGTAACCGGCTCATATTCAATGACTATTAAAGCAATCTTTAAAGAAACCGTTGAACTGGAATCATTGATTGGAAAACTGCAGCAGTTCGGGCATACAGAGACTCTCATCATTTTATCCAGTCCTCTTGAATATAAACCCATATAATTGATTCTTTAATGCAAAAAACGTTTCCATATCATAACTGGAAACGTTTTTCCGATTAGTATTTTCCCTATTGACCGAATAATTGGATTAGATTGATATGTCCATGTGATTTGTTAGCCATAAGTATTTCTTGCTATAGTCTTAACATATTTGTTCCAAACATTATAGATAATCTGTGTGATTGATTGTCAAGATTTCTTCATTATGGAAAACTTTATTTAAATCCAGTATAATTACAATCTTACTGTCTACCTTGGCAAAACCTTTGATATAATTACATTTACCTTCACTTATAAGATTGGTTGTTTTCTCAATATCACTTTCATCTATTTTGAAAATATCTGTTACATCATCAACGATAAAAGCAAAATCGCCTTTTTCGATTTTAATAATAACCAGTTTCGCATCCGCTTCAACGGCTACATTGCTATAATCGAACTTTTTACGCAAGTTGAATACGGGATAGACTGTACCCCGTATATTTATTAAACCCTCAAGGGTAGCTTGCGCGTTAGGCAAAGGTAATATTTTTAAGTTTTTTATCTTCAGTATTCCATTAATAAAATGTATATCTATACCAAACTCATTGCCATCCACCTCAAAAACAACTATCTGTTTTTTTGCCAATGCAACCACCTTACTTTCATATTTCTAAAATTTTTAATCGTCTTTAAATATTCCTAATATACCCTTTCAACGATTACCGTTTAGCTGCTAATTCACTAAGGTGACCTGAAAGGCTGGAGATATCTTCTATAGCTTTTGCTAAGCTTTGCATTGCTTCCTCTTGTTGTTTTGTTATTTGAACAGTTGAAGAACTCATACTGCTCGTACTATCTACCGAGTTCTTAATCTGATGTGTAAAGTGTTTTATTTTATTTACAGTATTCTTTGATTCACTGGATAGCTTCCGTATTTCCTCAGCCACTACGCTAAATCCCAATCCGAATTCTCCTGCTTTAGCGGCTTCTATTGCAGCATTCAGACCTAGAAGACGTGTTTCATCTGCAATATCTTTAATAGCTTCGGTCACGTCGTCTATTGCTTCCGAAACATCATTAACATTACCAATTTCTGTATTTAGTTCTGTTTGGGTTCTAAATACTTCTTCTGCAGATGCTGTTAATTCTTCAATAGTAGACATAATCTCAAGGACATTTTCATGCAGAACTGATGACATCTTGGTCAATGTGTATCTTTGTGCACCTATTTTTGACAGCTCTGTAGCAAATATATATAGTAAATTAGCAGCATCCTTTATTTGCTGTTCCGGTACAATTTTAACTTTACTTAAAGCATCTAGATAGTCATTAGGATCTACTCCAATCTCACGCGCTATATTTATAAATTTTTCTTCATCCGGTTTAGCTGATAGAACCTGCCCCCCAGCAAATGTTCCAATTCGCACACCGTTCAAAGTAATAGGCGCAGCAAAATCGATTAATCCATTCTCGCAATAATAAACTGCCGGTTTTTCTGTTCTTGTTGCCTCTTCAGCTCCCTTTTTGTCACTTCTATTACACCGTTTGCAGCCTTCGGGATTTCCACGGTTGAGCTTCATACAAAAATCTGTGAAATTTGTAGGCTTAGTAATACCATTATTATTCTTATCAAGTACCAAAGCTGCAACACCTATAGCGTTAGAAAATGCATCTTGAAATCTCTGTAAGAAATCCAAATCAAAAACGTCTAGAATATCAATGTCTTCTGTTACTAACCCAGTCGAAATCACTTTATTATCTCTTATCATGACCGATCCCTCCATATACTTAATAGTAAAGCTATACCTGCTATAATTCGACATTTTTCTCCAAAATCCTTCTTTTTTTGACATTCTGTTTTTGAATTTGCTTTCTGAAAAACCACAGAAACATTTTGTGACTGTTTTTGTATTTCAATAAAAAAAGAGTAATGAAAACTGGCTAAAAAGTAGTCTTCGTTACTCTCAGATAATTTTTTAATACTTCAATATGAAACATATCTTTAGTTTATCCACTGCTAAAAAAAATTTTCATAAAGCAATCAAATACATTAATTATAAAGATATTTCCAGCAATATTGATATGCTTTATTATTTTCCGAAATAGCGTTCCAATAATCCTTTGAATGCCATTCCATGTCTTGCTTCGTCTTTACACATTTCATGAACTGTATCATGAATTGCATCATAGTTAAGCTGTTTTGCTTTTGTAGCAAGGTCTTTCTTACCGCTACAAGCGCCAAATTCCGCTTCTACTCTTAATTGAAGGTTCTTCTTTGTATCCGCATGCACCACTTCGCCTAGAAGTTCCGCGAATTTTGCTGCATGTTCCGCTTCTTCAAAAGCGATTCTCTTATATGCTTCAGCAATTTCAGGATATCCTTCTCTGTCTGCCTGACGGCTCATCGCAAGGTACATCCCTACTTCAGTACATTCTCCCATAAAATTGGCTTTAAGCCCTTCGATTACTTCAGGGTCAATATCTACCGCAACTCCGATTCTATGTTCATCGGCCCACTGCATGGTGCCTTCTTCCTTCTCGTTGAATTTTGATGCAGGAGCCTTGCATTGTGGGCACTGTGCCGGTGGCTCATTTCCTTCATGGACATATCCGCAAATTGAACATACAAATTTTTTCATTATAAAAACACCTCTCATAGAAATTTATTATTAATAATTACTTATTGTTATTACCCATGTTAACAAAACCAGTAACAAGTTTTTTTAAAATACCATTTTTTTCACTACAACGCTATCAATCTTTGCAAGTTTGTCTTCCAGTTCACCGATTTCTTTTTGAACATCTTCTATAAACTCTAATAATACCAATCCTTTTCTGCTGCATGCTTGTGTTTCTTTACTGGCTTCATGCAATCCGATTCTTGTTTTGATAATACACCCGTTTTCAGTAAGCAATTTTTGTACTTCCAGTGCATCGTCCACGCGAGACCCGATTTCAATACCCATTATAATTTTTGACATCTTTCTACCTCCAGTCATGATTTCTTTTAACGAATAATTATTTACCACTATCTTTCTAATAATAATCATCATTTTAAAAATATTTATCTTACTTTTCAATAATTTATTATTTACTGAAAGTTAATGCGCTCTAATACATATTTTTGCTGTTGCCAAACGCATAGAAAGGTATTATGATATAGTATGGAATAAAATCAAAAAGGAGAAATAAAAGTGTTTTTTTATGTTATATCCATCACACTTGTCATTGTATCTAATCTATTCTACCAATTGATTCAGAAGCTAACGCCGCACAATGTGAATCCCATGGTAGCCATGATTATTACATATATGACTGCAACCATTACCTGCTTTATTGCACTGGGGCTTTTTCCTATGAAGGAAAACTTTATAGACGCTTTTAGGAGATTGAATTGGACCAGCTATGCGCTCGGAGTAGCAATCGTCGGCCTTGAAATAGGATTTTTACTAGCTTATAGATCCGGTTGGAATATCAGTTACACCGGACTTTTTGCCAATGTTATTGTAGCATTAATATTAATACCCATTGGCATAATGATTTTTAAAGAAAACATTACTATAATCAATAAACTCGGCATCTTCCTATGCATTGTTGGACTGATTGCAATGAGTCATAAATAAATAACCTATATAATGCATTCATTGCCAAACGTCTAATAAAGTATTATGATATAAATACTAAAGAATGGTAGAGAAATATTATGAAAACCGTAAAATTTACAATTGGACAATTATCAACAATTACGGGACTTTCCTCCCAAACTTTAAGATACTATGATAAAATCAACCTTTTCAAACCTGCATTTACTGATGCAGGTAATGACTATAGGTTTTATTTGCCTGAACAAATACCTGTTCTTAATGCCATATGCTATCTGAAACAATTAGGCTTTTCATTAAAGAATATAAAGACCTATTTACAACGAGACGATCTCCATCTCCTGCTAGATCTATTGATAAAACAAAGACTGCACATTACCAAACAAATTGAAGAATTGAAACTAAGTGAAGAACAGTTATCCGCACAAATCGAAACGCTTTGCAGCGGAATGAATTTTTACAACGGCTTTTACATAGAGATCAAAAATTTACCTGACCGTCTCACGGCTTACCTCTCTTTCAAGTCTAACAACAACATCGATAAGATTGTTCTAAAAGTAAATGATTTGATTGAAAAAATTGACCGGAGTGGTTGGAGACGCTTAGGTCCTCCTATTCTTATCCATCATAAAATAACTAAGAAAAATTCTGCCGATGATGCATGGATGGATATACGCTTTCGAGTTAAAGCAGAAAACGCTGTGTCCGACCTTCTTAAAGTCATTCCGGCAGGACAGTATGCATCGGTTTATCACAAAGGCCCTCACCATCAATTTGCTGAAACTTGTAATCTTCTGCATAAATGGGCATTAAAAAACGGATGGAGCGTCATCGGCCAAGCACTAAAAATTTTATCTATCGATATGACAACTACACCAAATCCTGAAAATTATATTACAGAAATACAACTACCCGTAAAAAAGAATTTATAGTATTAAAATCCAAGATGATCATTGACCTTATAGTAACTATAAGGCTTATAGTTATATTAAGCTGTCAAACATACTATAAGGGAGGATATTTATGGAAGATACTATCAATAGGATACTACGAAATGATAATGTTGAAAATGCTTTAATTAAGCTATCCATTCCTGCTATCATCGGAATGCTGATTACTGCCACTTATAATATCATCGACACATTCTTTATCGGTATTCTTGGCATCACAAGCGCTACAGCGGCCGTATCCATCGTCTTTCCGCTTTTTTTATTAATAGGTGCTTTAGGACTGGCTTTGGGTATTGGCGGGGGCACTTACATATCACGCATGCTTGGCTCACAGCAAAAAGATAGTGCTGATATTGCAGGTTCTATAACCATCTTCACTGTACTTGGTCTTTCTTCGCTATTTACAATCCCCGGTGTTTTATTTATGGAGCCTATTCTGAAAGCACTGGGCGCATCTCCTACCATTATGCCTTATGCTTGCGCATATGCAAGAATCCTTATATCAGGCACCCTATTTACTATGGGAAACATGGCAATGGATAATTTAGTAAGAGCAGAAGGAAATGCAAAACATAGTATGATGGTCATCATTGCGGGTACTGTTCTAAATGTGATCCTGGATCCGATATTTATATTCACTTTTGATCTAGGCGTCAAAGGTGCCGCTTTTGCGACAGTTCTTTCACAAGCTGTATCTTTTTTTCTTTTTTTGCATTATTACTTTAGTGGAAAAAGCTTTGTGAAAGTATCCATAAAGCTTTATACATTCTCTGCAAAGCTATTTATTGAGATTTTTCAGATAGGAGTCCCGGTTTTTATTAAACAGTTTCTTATAAGTATGTCCGCCGGCTTGGTAAATATTGCAGCCGCTTCCTATGGAGATTTCGCTGTTGCAGCAATGGGAATTACCATGCGTGTAACATCCATAGTAATCATGGTCATAATCGGATTCACTCAAGGATTTCAGCCATTAGCCGCATATAGCTATGGGGCAAAAAAGATTGATAGATTAAACCAAGCTATAAAGGTATCCATCCTCTGGCTTACCGGATTTACAGTAATCTCTGCGATACTGATTTCAATCTTGGCAAAATATATCGTCAGTTTATTCAGTGATGATATCCGATTAATCAATACCGGTGTAGAATTATTTCGCGCATTTAGTATCACTCTACCACTATTAGGTTTTATTTTTATATACGGTTCACTGTTTGAAGCATTAGGAAAAGGAGGGAAAGCTTTCTTCCAATCTTTATCCAGACAAGGTATCTTCTTTATCCCACCTTTATTTATTTTACCTATGTTCTTTGGTCTAAACGGCGTGATTTGGAGTCAGCCTCTTGCTGATTTGATAACCGTCTTTCTAACTATTATACTTGCGGGAAACCTAAAAAAAGAACTGCACTGTATCCAATGCGATAAAGATGCCCACTGTTATGATAAAAATCACTACAGCCTTCATTAAACACTTTATTTGTAATTTGATACATAACATAGCGGAACGCCGCAGAAGGCGTTCCCTTCACTATGACATATTGATGAAATTAAAAACGGTGATTATGTATCCTCAGGCAATGGGTTCATTCACTATACTTATCCCAATGTACGATGTCCTCTATTTTTTTTCGTTTCTGACTATGCCGTTCACTATCCGCCTGATCCATAGGATAGCCTAGCGGAAGCAGTGCAATGACTTCAAGATTTGAAGGAAGTTTCAGGATCTTATGACACTGCATGGAATTGAATGCGCAGACCCAGCAAGTACCAAGTCCTAAATCCGCTGCCGCTAATGTCATATGGTCAATGGCTATCGCTGCATCAATATCACAATGATCTTTGCCGTCGGCCCGTCTCCATGCAGTGCTGTGGTCACCACATATCACAATAATGGCCGGAGCACTTTTAATCCACTCCCTCGGATATGTACTGATGATATCCTTCTTGACTTGTTCATCTTGAACCACAATAAAACGCAGCGGCTGGAAATTCACAGCTGATGGTGCCACTCTTCCGGCTTCCAAAATCTCAAGTATTTTCTCCCGCTCTACAGGTATATTTTTATAGCTGCGTACAGAATATCTTTTCTTTGCCAATTCTATAAATACCATATTCCATCACCTCGAATCATGTTTTATTAGTTAAGGTATGAACAGCAGTAATCTGCTATTTCTTTCACTATCAATTTAAAACTGGAATTCGCAGGTACTTCAAAAGTCTGTCCTGCACTGATAGTAATCCAATCAGTATTATCCGGCAGTTTAACCTCCATAACACCCGCCATGATTTCCATGATTTCTTTCTGCGCTGTACCAAATTCATATTCCCCAGGCATCATAATCCCTAATGTTTTCTTTTCACCATTCTCAAATACTACTGTTCTGCTTGTAACTTTCCCATCATAATAAATATTAGCTTTCTTTATAATTGTAACATTATCAAATTGACCCATAATGATCATCCTCCTTAGCAGTTAATTATATCCATTATAAATAAACCGGCATAGAAAAACAAGGGTGATAAAAATCTTTATAATTTTTATAGCATCCATCTTTCCTAGTATCGCTTGAATGCCATCTCTTTTTCTCAACCATATTTATATAATTTCATTAATTTTTTTGATAAATATGTTATTCCTCATATTTTTGGTGGAATATATATTAAAAGGAGGCGATTACAACATATGACAAAGTAGCACTATTAAAAAACCGGATCGAATGTTTACGATCAGAACTAAATGAAGTCTATTGTGAAGAATCTATTCCTTATGAAAAAGTCGTTGAAATTAGCCAGCGCCTAGATTTACTTATTGTAAAATACCAAAAACTGTGCTCAAATTCAAACGATATTCAGAAGAAAAATTAGAAAATAAGAAATTGGGACAATCATCCCAATTTTTTTTGCGCAAATTAACTTTTTTGCATTTTATCTGCTTTTTCTTCCCATGTCACTCTCATTCTAAAGATATTCATTTTATATATCTACTTAAAATAAATTACAAAATAATTACATTTTTAGAATTTACTTGCATACTGTTTGTCTACTGTTGTATAATGCATATGCTGATTATTACTTCAAGGAGTGAATGAAATGAATAATGACGATAAAATCAAATCACTAAAAAAACAGATTTTAGAACTCCACACTACCATATCCAAAATTTATTCCGGAGAACTAAAAACTAGCCAAAATGCATTACAACTTATTCATGAACTAACATACCTAAATACCGAATATAAACGATTAAAATCATTGATCAAACAATAAAATACTTGAAAAGCCGATGAAGCAAGATCTTCATCGGCTTTTTTATTTATTTTGAAAGTTCTTCCTTTTTAAATCTGAATTTATAAAATATAACCACCACAGGCATCCACAACACGGTATATACTATCAATCCGGAAATATTTCTCAAAACTGTTTGAAAAGGAATTCCTTTAAAAAGAATCTCATCAAATGGTCTTACATAGTTGATCAAAGGCCATACCGCTTTAATCCCCATGGTTAAAGCCGCAGGCATCTGATCCTGAGGCCAGATATATCCTGCGGTTATGAATGTTGGTAGTGAAAGCATATAGGATATTTGTGAGTATTTTAATTTATCCTTTGTTAATGCACTAAGGAAAATAGCCGGACAACTAATGGCAATAACAAATAACACGGTAATCAGATATGCTGTACCGGCACTGCCCCTTATCACCACGCCATACAGCTTATTGAGCAGTATGAGTGCCGTAGTCTCGGATACGCTGACAAAAATAAGACAGGCCGCGATTTTGGCTAAAATATTTAACACAGTATGTGATTGCGCTGTTTCTTCGGTATTTCTTAGCAAAAGGGTTCCCATCGCTGACAACACCACCTGCTGTAAAAAAACTGCAACAAATCCCAAAATAAGGTAATTCATGTAAGACAATTTAGGATCGTACAGCATTCTTTCATTAAAATTAAATGATAATGCCATATTTTTTGCTTGCTCGGGTAATGCGCCTTTTGCTTGCAAGATTTTGATTTGTACACCTGCCGACATGGTTTGGATGATAGATGCCGCTTGGGCGTAAACATTATTTCCAATAATAACATTTGTTCCATCAATTACGATAAGTACTTCAGAAGATTTTCCCGATGCTATATCTCTGCCGAAGGCGGGAGGTATGTACAATCCTGCGTATACTTCTCCATCACGCAGCAGGTTTTCCAATTCTCCCCGGCCTGATACCGAATGAACCAACGTATACCTTTCATCATCGGCAAAATATTGAATAATGATTCTGCTAATGGCAGAGTTATCTTGATCACATACCGCCACCGGTATATCGTCCACATAGTCATTTAGATAAACACCGCCGATCCACATCGTCAAAAAGATAGGCCCTACAAGCAGAAGTACCATCATTCCCCAATGGGTCAATATATATCTGATTTCACTTTTTAGACTATTGATAATCAATTGCATTGTTTTCAACTTCTTTCACTGTGATGGAATGGATATACATGCCAAAAACCGCGATCATAAACATTACCGCTGTAAAACATAATAAGTATAATATATCTTGTTTGAATTCTCCGATGGTGCCTCCTCTTAAAAACAAGTTTCTTATATTCCCGGCATAATGATAATAAGGTATGATCCATGCGGTTTTTCTATAAAGCGCAGGCATCGCCATCACCGGCCAGGTATATCCTGCCATAATGGAATTAGGGATAATCAACAGCCCTGCCGCTACGATGGCAACCACACGGTTCTTAACCCATGCCGACACTGCGGTACTCAATGCGGATACTGCTAATGCCAGACCTGTACTCAGTATCAAGACCGTAAGGTAACTTCCTCTAAATGGGATTTTAAATACCTTATCCAGCACCATCATATTAATCATCAACGTCGTTATACCCACCATTGCGTAAAATAACAGTTTCCCTAGCACATACCCTGCTGCCGACCTTCTTTTTCCCATTTCGTATTGTATCGCCAACACTGCTGATAATGCGATACCTGTTTGACATATGGATGCAGAGAATCCGGGCACAATAAAATACAGAAAATTCCTGGTAGGATTATATAAAACTCGGTTTTGAAAACTTATCGGTAGAGCTGTCTGATAAGCTTGTGACTCGGTCATATTCATTTTTCCTTCCATCATCTGTATCGCGGCACCGGTCTTTAGCGTCAGCAGTATTTCACTGGCTTTCATTTTTGCGGTACTGACAATAGACATATGGCTTCCGTCATAGACCATTAATATGGTGGGAGATGTCCCCTTGACCACATTTTTACTGAAATCTTTAGGGATGACAATCGCCGTGCGTACCTTACTGCTATTTATCAGCTTTTCCAATTCCGCTTGTGTATCTACCCGATATTTTACATTGAAGGTTTCATTCTCAGCAAAGTATCGTATGATTTTTCTGCTCAATGACGAATTATCATCATCCAATACCGCGATAGGGATATTTTTAATGACACCCTTTGAAAGCTCCCAACCCATGATAAAGTTCACAAGTATTGGAATAATAAGTACCACCACAAGGGTTGTTTTTCTAACCTTCATCATCATCCATTCCTCTATTATGCTGTCAATCATAGTTCCACCACCAATCTAAGTATTTTACGATAAGCTATGTCTTTAATCCGTTTCAGCCTTTAAAGTCGATAAAAGCCGACATTCCAGGTCTCAATCTTTGTCGGTTATTCTCAAGTCTAATCTTTACCCCGAATACAACAATGTCAAATTCACCGTTGTTGTTGCTGGCTCTTTTCACCGCAAAATCAGGTTTTTTATTAATGGCGGAAACGGTACCTTGAAAGGTTTCTTCCGGGAATGCCGACAAGGTCACACTGACTTTCTGCCCTTCTTTGATTTTAGCAATATCTGTTTCTTTTATACTTACTTCTACCCACGCGTTATCTAAATTGCTGACTGTCGCTATGGACATACCCGAAGAAACCAATTCTCCTTCATCCGAGTTGATAACTGTGATTGTGCCGTCTATCGGCGCACAAAGATGGGTATCCTTAAGATATGCATCTACTTCTGCCAACGCGGCATTTGCCTGATCCATAAGCGCTTTCTGCGCCTCTACATTGGCTTCTGCCTGTAATATTACTGTATTGGCAGACTGTACCCCTGCTTGAGCTTGCTGGAGCAATGCTTTACTTGCCAATATTCCCGCATCCGCCTTCTGAGATATTGCTGCCGCTGCTGCTTTATCCTCCGCTCTTGCTCCTTCCTGGGCCATATTCAACTGTTGTTCATATAAATCCATTTGCGCCTTGGCTTCATCCCTTTTTTGTGCGGAAATTCCTCCTTTTTCATATAATCCGTTGACCCTCTCATAAGTTTTCTTTGCAAGATCATAAGCGATTCTAGCCCTTTCGATATCCTGGCTTCGTGCGCCATGATCTGCTTTATCTTTTTGCGCTTGAGCCGCATCTTTATCTTTATAGGAAGCTTCAAGTCCTGCTTGCGCCTGGGCTAGAACTCCCTGTGCAGCTTTTAATCCTGCCTGGGCCTGATTATACTTCTCTTGTGCTGCCTTGTGCGCAGCTTGGGCTGCAGAAAGCATTGCAATGATCTGTTCTTTCTTTGCTTGCAGCTCATCACTAGATATCCTCACTAATTCCTCCCCGGCTTTTACTTCCTGCCCTTCTTTTACACAAAGTTTTTCTATACGCCCCGGAATCTTCGTGTTGATACTTACCTCAGTTGCCTCCACCAGGCCTTGCGCTTTTAATACGTCGGCATTTTCTGTTGTTTCTTTCGCAAAAGAACCTCGGAATGCGAATACGGATAAAATACCAACCACTGCTATAGCAACAGCAATCGCTGTAATACGATATGATTTCTTCTGATTTAAGATATTGATTATTTTGTCCTTCATAATGACTTCACCCCACTCAATACATTTGACCTTATTTATAGGGAAGCTCCCCTATGTCGTTTAAGTATTTTACTCTTGCAAGATTATAACCGCTTGTCATCTCTACAAGTTTCCCCTCTATTTCCGCAAGATTCTCTTGCGAGGCGATAACTTCTGCCATTGTACCGGATAATGATTCGATATTTAATTTTTCCATCAATGCGCTTTCTGCAGGATATCCCATTTCATACTTATACCGGGCAATTTCAAGATTTTCCGCAGCTTTTTTTTGCATCTCTTGTATGATGGGCAGGCATTTCTGCAGAACATTCATGGTCTCATAAGATTGCCGGATCAATGTTGCTATCTCGCATTTTTTATCACTGAGCTCAAGTTCTTGTTTTTGCAGGAGCAGCTCCGCCTCTTTATACTCATTATCATTTTCATCGTATCCCGATGAACTGACCACTCTTTTAAGCTGCTGATACATTACCAGCTTTGCTTCTTCCGTTTTAATTTCCAACCTTTTCTCAAGACCGCTTTCTACGCCTTCTTCAATATTGAAGTATTTCTCTTTATCTGCCTCCACATCAGAGAGAAGCACCTGGGCGTCTGCCGGGAGATGGAGATTTTTCTTCAGTTCCAGCATGGCTTTGTTATACTCCTGTACAGCCATTTCATAAGCGATCCTTGTTGAATCATAATACGTTTCCGCAAGCAGCACATCTTCCTTGGCTTTTAATCCCAGATAATATGCGTTGCTGACTGCGTTATACTGTATTTGCCCTCTCTCCATTGTTTTTTCTCTTAACTGTACCAGCTTTTGATTCTTTAAAACATCGTAATAATTCTTCTGTATAAGCATAGCCACCTGATTTTTATAGATATCATAGGAATATGTAGTTATTTTTTTCATTTGTGAAGACATGGTCATCATCAATTCACCTAAAGGCTCTGAACGCAGTTCGGTGATAGTACTGGTGCCCAATTTATTTGAAATGCTTGCTATCGCATATGCCTTACTGACTTTTAGTTTTTGTTCACCGGATGTATAATCATTTACACCGTCTTCATATCTGGCCTTCCCATTCTTCAATGCTTGCTCAGCCTGGTCAAGCTGCGCTTGTACTTGTGCCCGGACAGTAGCGGCTAATGGCCCGAAAGCAGATATATCCGTACCTGCCGGATAACTGCTTCCATCAGGCAGGGTAATGTCCTGCGGTAGTTTATCCTGTGCAAAGAGTACTTGAGCTGCATTAAGCTGTGCTTCACTATCATAGAGGTCGTACATTCCTGCATAAAGGTTTTGTTGCGCAACATTCAATTGGATCTCCGCATCTTCCAAATCTTTTTTACTTTGTTGGCTGTTCTTGTCAATCACTTCACTAACCTCTATTTGATTTTTGACTTTCTGCATCGCAATACTGTTAGCTATTCCTAATTTTACTGCCTCATCAATATTAAGTTTTAATACAGTACTCTCAACTACAGCTTGTTTTTTTTTATCGGCGGCTCTAGCCGCTGATACATTTGTAATAAGCATAAAAACCATTAATAAGCATACTACGTTTTTTTGTTTCATTGAATCACCTTCTTTTTTATACTGACTAGTCAGTATATGATAGCGCGATTTTTAGGATTTGTCAATCTTATTGATTGGTTATAAAATCCATGTTTGCTCACATTTATACGTTTTTTTAAGTCTTTTGAGTTTTTATATATAAAATTTCAACTTATATATTTAATTTTGAGAATAAAAAAACACCCTAAGTAAATCCTAAGGCGTTAGATGTCTTTAGGAATGATGGAATAATAATACCCGATTTTCAAGCGAGGGATCTTTTGATAGTACAAGGCGGAGGAGACTTAAATATCTAGATATTTAAGCCGACGACAACGAAGCAATATCGAAAAATAGCCGCTTGAAAAATGGGAAATTATTATTTCGTCATTTCTTAGTATATTCATTTCAAAGCGATTCCATTGAAAGCATATTCTATCAAATCATCGATGATACCATCTATCGAAATCGTATCCCCGTTTAACACTTCATATAATGCAGCTGAAATAAGATTTCCAAAAAAATTGTAAGCAAAGAAAGATGCATTGCCTTTACGTATTAGATCTTTATCCATTGCATCCTGCATGATGTCACTGATATATCGGATATACTGATTAAGCTTATACCTAAGTTCACTATGTCTGATTTCCGTTCCCCAAAGCTGGCTTACAATAATACTAAAGAACGCCCTGTTTTTATATAGCAAATGAAGCTGAACCTCACATATTATCTTTAGTTTCTCCAATGGATTATCTTTATGAATAATAGCTTCTTTTGCAGCCTCATACATAAATGTAATGCCTTCTTCTATAACAAAATTAAAAAGCTCCTCTTTGCTCTTAAAGTGATAATACAAAGTTCCTTTTGCCACACCGGCATCAGACGCGATATTGTCCATAACTGCCCCTTTATAGCCACTTAATGAGAAGTTTTTTATTGCTGCATCAAAAATACTCTTTTTGGTCTTATCCATCTAAACACCTCGATCTGCCTAATTGACCGGTTCATATTATTTATCATTTATTATACACATATCAAAAACCTTTTAGCAAACTCTTTTTTCCGATCTTATCATGATTCGTTACTCAAATATCATCGAAATGACCTGTGTTTCTTCATTCCATTCTACAGTACATCCTATCCCCTGTGCGATATAGCGCAAAGGAAAGTATGCCCTTCCATTAATCATTACCAGCTTGGTATTTGATGTACGTCTCTCTTCGTTCACATAAGCTTTATCGTCATTCATCCAAAAATCCAGTTTCTTTTTTCTTATAAAAACCGAAACATGACTTTTATCTTCATCCCATCTGATACTGCCACCCAAGGCTTCTACCAAGCGTTCAATGGGTATTAGAGTTATCCCATCAACCCTAATGGGTACAGACCCGTTTTCCGGATCGATTTCTTTTTTGATGCCGTCGGCAAGCATCAACGGATTATTCACTTGAAATATGTAATTTTCTTTATACTTATCAAGCTGAATCAGTACTCTGCTTTTAAACTGGAGTATTATTAACGCAGATTGAGGTTCTAACAGCGCAGCCTTATCAAAATAAGACAGGGACTCCTGGCAATTACCCAGACCGGCTAAAGCCCTTCCCTTGTTATAGTAGGATACTGCATCTTCGGGTTTAATCTCAATGGATTTATCAAAAGCTTGGATAGCCTGCTCATACTGACCCATATTATAAAGTGCTCCGCCCTTATTATAATAAAAATCCGCATTATTAGGATTTATCTCGATGGCCTTATTAAAATTGATGATCGCACCATCATAATCTTCCAATAGGTTTAATATGCAACCTAAATTATTATATGCTCTAGCATCATCAGGTACTTCTTCAATGATTTTTTTATAGACTTCTACTGCCTCTTGATATTTCTCTTGCGCTGCCAACTGTTCCGCCTTTTCGTGGTAATTATTAACAGATAATGTCTCCGCTTGAACCCCTAACGGAAAAACGCTCAAAACTAGAAATAATACAACTAAACAAGAAATCATTTTTTTCAAATTCATACTTTCTTCCTCACTTTCTACTTGATTATCCTATCTTTACCAAGGCTATTATATCAAAAAAAACACCATGTTAAAAGATATATTAACAAACGCTGTATGGCCAAATCAAGTACCTCCGCAGATATGGTTCTTGCTATGTATCTAAAATATATGAAAGAAATTAAATATAAAGATCAATATTATTATTTGAAAACTTACTCAATTAGGTATCTAGCGTGTTTACGATTTTCTTCCAATTTGATATAGTATAAGAAGTGGTGAAAGAAAGGAATTTACGAGATGGGGCAGCTACTTAATTTTGAGCAAATAAAAAATAATAATGTTTTATATCTTACAAGTGATACAGTACGAGTAGGAGATATAAAAAAGAAAAATGAGGATATTGAAGGTGACTACCGTGTTCTTATTATTGTAAAAAACAAAATTGATGGCAGGATAAAACCTCACCCATTTACACAAATACTAGATGAATGTTGGCCCGGGAGCGCTTTAGCTACATTAAAAGCTAAGGCAAATTTTATTACCCCTTTTCTCAACTATTGTCTATTTGAAAGAGCAGAGATATGGAATATTCATTCATTATCGGAATTAACTTTTGACCATTTAAAAGAGTATTTGACTGAATATAGGCAAAAACGAGAGTTAAGTACTGTATTGCGATGCAAAAATACATTAGATAAGGTTTATCATTATCTCGCAAAAAAGGGATATCTTAAATATATATCAGTAGATGATTTCGATTATATTTCTAGCAAAAATAATAAACTACTAACACCCATATCTAGAATGACACTTCGATTAGGTTCAGCAGAAAGTAGTGATAATCCATATGTTCTACATGACTTGCCTAATGAATTAGTATTGCCTTTCCTTACGATAGCTCTGAAAAAATGTCCCAGAATTGCTCTAGGAGTCTTTATGCAGATATACGGAGGCCTACGGGTCGCAGATATTTTAAATACTACCAGAGAAGCTATTGTTCCAATCGGAGATGGTGAAATAGGCTTTGTAGTGAATATTAAAAGTCGGGATATGTGGCCTAAAAGAAAAATGAATACAACTAATGGGCGTGTAAAAGTACCAAGATATCAAAAGATTGAAGGCGGCTTAGGGATAGTTAGACGGGTATATAACAATCATATTCGAAAATATCAATGTAAGGATGCAACAAATGCACTTTTTGTAAATACTAAAGGTGAAGCAATGACTATTGAATGCTATAGATACTATTTTCAAAAGCTAAGAAGAGAATTTATATTATATCTCAAAGCAAGTCCCAATCCTTCAGTAAGAGAAAAAGGTTATGACTTAGAAGGGTTGAAGTGGAATACTCATCTTGGGCGGGGAATATTTTCTAATTTAATAGCAGAAGCAGCATCATGTGCTACAGAGCTTGCGGTAGCTAGAGGGGACAGAACTTTGGAGGCTGCACTAGGATATGTTCGCAACTCGATGCGGACACGAAATTTTATTGAAAAAAATCAAGAAGGGATGTATGCTGAATTCTTTATGGATCTGATGTTTGCTACCGCAGAACAAAACCCCATACAGAATAGTAAGTAAAGATAGCGCCATGGACATCAATACTATTAATTACGATAAATTATATACAATTCGAGAGGTAGCTCAAATACTAGATATGTGTCAAGAAACACTCAGTCAATGGTCTTGCAAAGGTTTTATTGATGCTATTAAAGCTAAGGGACAAAAGACTTTGATTAAAGGCGAAATTGTGAAAAATATGTTAGAAGATAAAAAATTTATTCAGAACGCATATACTACTGTAGAAGCAGCTCGTATTATTGGTGTATCCCGTAATTGTATTACAGCGAATATTCGCAAAGGATTCATAAAAAACTATAAAAAGATATATAATGCCTACTATATTCCAAAGGATGAAGTATCTGCATATGCAAAAAATCCTATGGCATATCTTAAAAATGAAGCTATAGATACAAAATTCTATTCTTCTTCACAGGTAGCGAAAGAGTTGAATATTAACTTAAATACGTTTACTAATTGGGCTCGATCTGGTTTTATACAGACTTATAGTGTAAAAAGCAGATTATATATATCTGAAAAAGAATTTGATAGACTAAAAGTACAAGAAGATTTCAAAAAAAATTCATATACATCTTCACAAATAGCAAATATGTTTGGATATGCTAAAGATGCAAAAATAGATAATATACTAAGTCATGTAGCACCGATAAAAACACAAAGTATTTGTGGGATCAAATACTTTGAGAAAGCACCTATTGATCGTTTTTTTGATAGAGTTAAAAATGATTATTATTCGATCGAAGAAGTTTCTGAACTTTTTAATATTTCTCTTGATAGAATTTATTATATGAATTCGAAAAAAATATTTGAACAACCTTTAAAAGTTGGCAAGAAAGTTTTTATATCCAAGGAGTTGGTAGACCAAATAAAAAAAGAAGAGGAAGAATCGTTAACATATGAGGATGTAAAAGAACAATATAATATTAGTTTATCGTCCATTTACTCATTAATTTCCAGGAATAATGATATAATAACTTTTAGATCAAAACTCGATGGTAGGATAAGAATTTTAAAGAAATCCTTTGAGTCCTATGTTCAAAAAATATACAAAAATAGGATGCAAAAAAAACAAATAGATCCATACGCACTTCTCGTTGAAAGACTTACACTATTGAGTGATACAAAATGGCAAAATACATATGCTTTGTGTCAGGAATGGAGTATCCAGCGTTTAAACAATTTAGCAATTTCGCAACGGAAAATATATTCGCAGCAGATATCTGATTTAACCAAAAAACTTTTAGAATATCTTAGTTGTGAATTATATGATTGTTCTGATGAAGAAATTAAAATATTTTCTGCATCACTACCTATAAGTGGAATAAAGCATATGCCCAGTTTATTGGATTTTTGCAAAATGCGATGTAGGGAAAAATGTAAGTTTCAGATATCTATTCGTTCTCCTAGAAAAAAAACTGTTAAGTATAACAGTGATACTAATGCATCCATGAAAAAAGAAATATACAGCCGCGATGAATGGTTTAAATATTTATCAATTTTGGAAGATATAGACCGTCATATTGGAAAGGCTTTTGCCGACTATCGTTATACCAGTGTTTGGGCTTACTCACTACTTCATTTTTCACTATCTTGGCGTAAATCTGATATGATCCGAATTCCAAATATAGATTTGGAGGAAATAGGTGTTTGTAGTTTTGAATGGTTTCGCAATGGAAATCCATTCACCTTGACATTAGCAGAAAAAATTGTACAACAGCTCGTATTTAAAACGAGAGGAATGAAGCCGCAAAAGAGAGGAAAAAATGGGAAGATGGATTTGATTTTTACCGTCGGGAAATATCAGAGAATACCGTTAACGATTGCGTTGGTTATTCTTGAAATACATAGGAGGAATCAAAATAAGGAGCGATTGTTTGAGATAATTAATAGCACAGTGCCTAATGCCAGTGACTATAAAAAACTTTTTGAACCCGAAAAAATTCCCCCATTATCCAACCGTAAATGCAACAAATCACTATTGACCTTCTGCGTAGAGCATGCAAACAAAAAAGAAGGCAGCAAATTATTAGCATATATGTTAGGTACAGCATCAAGGTCTCACGACCCTAAAAAAGGCCAAGAACTGGCTCTGATGACTCGGTTATATATACAGGATACGACAAATGAAGGATCTATTAATCATATTGTATATAATCAGTGTAGAAGAGGCCATTTTGGAGTATCCTTTTATTTGTTGCTTTCTATTGCCTATGATCTAAAAGATTGGACTATTGAAGAAGTGACTACAGTTATTGAAAAGTTAAATAGACAATACACTCCCATGGGAATTGAAACTGTTGCCGAATTTCTTTTGTATAAACGTCAGGAAATGGAAAATGTATTTAAAGAATTAATAATTTCTCCTTCTGAAAATATCAGACAACTTCTGGATGCTATTATACATGGTAAAAGGCCATCAAAACTCAATTATGTTTCATGTTTAAAAGGTTATAAACACTGTCCTTTTAAATATAACTATAGTTTTGCACTTTTTAAATTACATGCATCAATTACCAGCATAAAAGCACAATAAAATAGGAATATAGATATTGCAGGGCACCGGCCCAATCCCTTAAAAAGGAGCGATTCTGCAATGACTATCTACATTCCTATGGAAATAATCCAGTTACTATTATTTCCAAAAGAATGCTTTAAATGCATAAAAACTTATAATTATTTTATTTGCTATATATGGTGCCTACTTGTGGTTCCAGGCAAGAAAACTACCAGAAAGCTGTATCGGCATTGCTTTTTCTTTCGTAAAGACGTATCTAGTTGGTGTAGGTTCTTTACGGAGTATAAATGGGATTATACAGAAGTTATAAGAAAAATGTTTTTGCTGCTTCTGAACTTGTTCCCAAATGAACTCATGGTACATGGTAAGATTCAAGCCTGCTTTGATACTACTTTGAATGCAAAAGATTCTAAGAAAGTAATCGGCATTCAAAAATGGGATAACCACAGCGGTAATGCTGATGCTGGTGAATATATTATAGGACATCACTGGGGAGTACTTGGTATTACAGGCTTTTTCAAAAACCAATATATTAGCTTCCTTATTTCCTTTAAACTCGTTACAGGAAAGCTTGCAAAGAGCCAATGGAAATGTAATCAATCAGGCCAAGCAGAACCATTAAAAATCTGGGATGTTGCACATGCTCAAATACTCCAGTTAAATCAATGGGTATTACAAAGCGGTCATAAACTACGTACCGTAGAAGATGCATACTTTGCAAACAAACCTTTTATTCAGCCATTGCTTGACCAAGGCATTGATGTTGTTACTAAATTAAGAGCTGATGCTGTAGCACGTTTAGACCCTGAACCGCAATCGCAGAAAAAAAGGGGTCGTAAGCCCAAATATGGCAAACAAATTAAAGTTCGTGAACTTTGGAATCTTACCGAACATGAAATTGTTACTGTACAGCTTTACGGCAAAATTCAAACTATAGAAATTGCTGTAGCCGATGTTTGCATGCTCAAGTTATCCAAAAAGGTTCGTACGGTAGTGCTCCATACTAATAAAGGTAAGCTAATGGCATTAATCAGTACAGATACAACCCTCACTGCTGCCCAGATTATTGAAATATACGGTTCCCGTTTTTCAATAGAATTGGCAATACGCGATGTTAAGCAGTATCTCGGTTTTGGAGAATACCAACACCACAGCTTATTACCTGTATTACGATTTTTACACACTGTTGGTATCGCCTATAATATTGGTAAAATTGTACTTATAAAGTATGGCAAGTGCAAATGGTTAAATATTACTTCCGATACAGGGGATACCCCTTGGGTATCAGAGTTAAGTTTTTCCAAGCTACGGTATTGTTTGAGAAAGTATGCCTTGGGAAAACTTGTATTCGCTGATTCCGCACCAGAAGCGGAACAGCATGAAATTGTCTTGGATAAAGATGCTATCGTGGACTTCGTTGCATAATGCACAGTGGGTTTTTATGGTAACACATTTACCCAAGAGTTTTCTGCAAAACTATAGAAATATAAGTCTCCTGAGTTCTGCATAACATGTCCATTTGGCGTATATAGAGACTATATTCTTTTTACAGTAAAAGATGAAATATATAAAATGTTAGAGCTATTACAAAAGACTCCAGCACATAGGGTTAACGAGAAGAAAAAATACTGTTATTTACTTAATAAATTATTATATATACTGTTTGAAGCAAAGGTGGAATATGAACAATATGCGCCGGATTACCTAGAAGTTTTTATTGATATGAATGATTTGGAGAAAAAATTGGGTTCTTTAGGATGTCTGACGCAGCAGTCATCCCTAGAATGTGAGGAAAACTTATGAATCTAAATGTTGTTAAGTCTAAAAAAACAGGTATAAAAGTAGTAAGTTTGAGTAAATATGGAGAATTTAAGATTCCTATTGAACAAATATTAAAATTTGATGTTAACGATATACAAATCTATAAGCAAAAATTTATTTCTTTAAGTCGAAAAGGAATCATATATAGTGGTGAGTTTAATGATAATAGATGGATACTATCTAACGCTGAGGATTTTGAGCAGCGTTCCAGAGTAGAATTTGAAACTCCATTTGGAAAAGAACCATGCTTGGCATTAAAATTCTATACTATCGTTAAACTAGAAGATCAATATGCAACTATGGGTTTTGTGAAAAAATCTGTGCATCACATATACAAATTCATTATTTTATCGAAGCTTTTTCGTGTAGAATACTGGAATAATAACGTTAAATCGTGGTTATTAAAATATAGTAGAAGTACGCAACGAGATATTATGAGCATATTACTGGAGTTTTTATCATTCTATTCTGTGAATGACAGTGAACAGTATATAGAAAATATATTAAAAATGCTTAGAGTAGAACCTCCTACTCCTAGAAAATTACCTAACTACAGAAGCATTATTTGGTTTGACTTTATTCTAGATCACTATTTACAGCAATGTAAAGAAGCTGATAAGCTTAAATACTTTCCAGTTTTACTGTGGTGGATTATTACTAAAATAATTCCTATGCGCCCTATAGAATTTGTTTCCTTAAGGATCAATTGCTGTGAGTATGATTCAAATCAAGGTAAGTACTTCTTAAACATCATAAGAAGGAAAGTGTTTAGTTTAGAGAAGAAGATGAACTCTAGAGAGGTCACCCAGAGACTGCAAATTGATAAAGGTATATACAATTTAATTGAAGAATACAAAGTATGTACACAAGATGACTCTGACAGGAAATACTTGCTATCATATAAAAAATATAACGATTCTATAGAGCTAAAAGCTGTTCAAAAATCGGCTAATACACAGAAATATAATCCACATGTTTTGAACCTTACACAATTGAGGGATTTGCTCAACTGTTTCTATTCAGAAATAATAGAAAAACAATATAATAAAGAAACAATAATTAAATCTCACTTGCGGGAAGCAAAAAAAATCGGTGATGATGTAACTGATAAGCTTGTTAGATTGCAACTGGGAGATACAAGGCATCTGTCTATTTGTTATCTATTGTTACAAGGACATAATCCTAAAACAATTGCAGAAATGGCATGGCATGATGACATTAATAAACATTTGAATGGATATTCTTTTCACACTCCTGAATTTGTTGATGCCAATATACATGTACTTGCGCAAAAAATAAAAAGCATGCATCTTGATAAATGTAATGTTGTGAATAGTTTTCTGGAAGAGCCTGAATTTATAGTACAAAGAGCTTTAGAAATGATTAAAGGGTCGAAAGAAATCCAAAGAAATGTAGAAGACTTTGGATGTACCAGCAAAAAATTCCCCTATGAATGTAATGAACGAAGATGTCTATATTGCGCCCAAAACGTTCTTTTGACAGATAATAATGATATTGAACAGGAGATACGAATTAAAGCTGAATCTGAAAAGATACAGGAAGATATTAAGCGACAGCTAGATTTTATCCGGTGTTTTACCGAGAATATGACAGATATCGGGGCCCTAGACCTTAAGACGGGAGCCTGTGATGTCGAAGCGCAGGAAAAGTTGGAAACTGCTTCGAATAACTTAAAAACTCGAATAATACAAAAAGCACTGCTCGAGTCCTATATATTGCAAAAAGACGAAAAGAATAGAGGGATCAATGATGCTAAACAATGATGCTGATCAAAAAAGTAAAGCTGGTAGAAAACCCGTATATCCATATGAGTTTATGCTAAGAGAGTTAGAAACTTATGTAGCTCAAAATAATGGAGAAGAGATAACCATTGCAGGATTGGCTAAAAATACGAAAATCAATAAAAAGCATATTTGGAGAGATAATAAAGCCATTCGTCAAGTTATAGACAAAATTAATGGGCAACAAATGGGAATGCTTGCAGATACAGTAGCTTATGAAATATCACCTGGACCTTTTCGTGGTTACACTATTATTGTTGAGCAATATTTTAATAATAAGAAAATATTGATAAAAAAAGCTTTGGAACAGGATAATTTGGTTAATTCATACCGCCAAGATGCATTGGAAGGATACAAATTTAAAAAAGAAAATGATCGATTGAAAGACCAAAATGCAAAACTTGAACGAGAATTAGAAGTGGCAGTTACAGAAATCGGATTCCTAAAGAAGAAGATCGAATATTATGAAAATGAAATTAAAAAAATGGCTATTCAATCTACTGATCCGTCGATAAAAAGTAATAAAAGTAATAAAAATAATATAAAGATGAAAAAGGCTGCTCTAAAACTTGAAGAATGTGATTTAGAGATAACAAATATTAAACAATTGTTTAATGAGCTAAAAATAAAATACAACAAATAAAATAAAATTTTTGCAATGGCTCTTAGTATATGAAATTCCTATCCCCTGGATAGGAATTTCATATACTATATGCTTCATAAGATATGGGTTTTCTCTAATAATTAATCAATTATTTAACCTCGACTCCATATATCTTAGTGCTGTCAAGTTGGTGAATAACTGATTTTAATTCTATTATTGGTATAACTTTTTGAGCTCCGTATTTTAATATCCATTCTCCAGATTCTTGAATTAGATTAAGTATTGTTCCATCCTGCAATCGTTTCTTTTCATTTATCTCTAAATCAACACTCCAACATATAACGTAATCAAATGTATTATAGGGATGGTCATGCCGAAACAAACTGCTTAACCTGTACTCGATTTCTACTAAAATCTTATTACCCTCTTTATCAATACAAATCATATCTGTAGGTGATTGGTGAGAATAGTGTCCAATCTTTTCTATGTACTTTATTAATGGTTTTGTCCGATCATTTGATAATAAAGCCGTAAAAAGTATTGCAGCCTGTGATTCACAATCCGGCCTCTTTATAATTGACAATTCATTGAGCATGAGATTTTCTAGTCCTTCAAAATATTCAATTCTTCTTTTTATGTTTTGCTGCTTATTTTTTAAAACATACTCAATTTCCTCATTTTTTCGAAACTTAAAATATCCTTCCTCAGCTAGAGGTTTTATATGATAATCAATTATTTTTTTTGCTTCATCTAATACCCATTTTACCTTTGGATCATCTTCATTTGAAATATTATTTCGATCAGCAGTTAATTCAAAAGCCTGTGAGTTTAATAACAAATGATAGTGATGAGAATTATATTCATTTATTAAATTCATTCTTTTTATAATAGGTATAAAATCTTTTGCAAGATACAATCCAAACCTTGACTTTATACTTTCTCCTCTCTTTAATTTACATAGACTTTTTCTACAATTCAAACCAGAAACAGTACCATATAGTTGTAAAGAAACATATTCTCCATTAATATTTGTTGCTCTATGATAGGGGCCAAAATGCCTACAATAATTTACTGATCGTTTATATTGTTCTTCTTCTGGGTCTTCATTTGGTTTTTCCTGTGGAGGCGAAAACTGGTGAGTACCTGCTATTTCTTCTTTTAATTTCAATATCTTATCCTCCAAGAATACTCTTGGTGCAACTTGCATATTCTGAATATACTTATGCAACTCTGGATAGTTTGCAAAATATGTTTTGAAGCTACCGGCTGCTGTAAACCATAGAATATAATCTTTTATAGTATCAAAGTTAAAATACTTCTCTGGATTATCCATGAAATAGCCTTCAATCGTAACAGTAGATCCTCTTCTACCAGGTTTTGGTGGTACATTCTCTACAACGTATTGAGGAATTTTGTCACTTAAAAGCGTGTCCCAAGGCTTTTCCATCACTGCCTTGAACGCTTCATCATCTTTATTCTGAGTCTGTAATGTTAATTTGTCACTCTTAAAATATGTTTTTGTTCCTAATCCCTTTTTTCCTATTCCAATCGAATTTTTAAGTGAATCTCCTAGATTAAAAAAACGATGAATAGCGTTAAAATCCATTCCTCTTCCATCATCCTGCATTTCTAATATAAACTTACCTTCAGAATTTCTGTAAACAGTTATAGAAATTTGTTTTGCTTCTGCATCATGAGAATTACTAATACCCTCTCTTATTACTTCTAGTGGATTAACAACATTTTTTGCGATTTCCTTAAACAAAGAAATATCTTTTATTTTAGGTGTAAACATCTTCAAAGTACTCACCTGTCCTTAAGACCAGAATAAAAATTTAAAAATTTCAATTACGTGTGATTACCACACATTATATTATCTTCTTTCTATTAAAATCAATACATAATATTCTAGTTTTACAGGTGAATTATATGGGACCACGGAATATAATTGGAAAAAAAATTAAATATTTAAGAAAAAGAAAGAATGTCACACAAGAAGAATTAGCGGCACGAATGAATGTTCAAGGAATAAATATTGATAGACCTATGATATCTAAAATTGAAAATCAGACCAGAGAGATTTTAGATTATGAAATAAAGGCTATTTCCATTGCTCTTAGTACAACTATTGAAGAGTTGTTTAAAGAATAAACGTACTATAACTTGTTCAAATGTTTTTCTATCTCTATCCTTAGCCAATCTTCATCCCCTTTGAAACTTCTGCTTATCCAATATAGGTTTCCACTGTTGAAATATTATAGGATATCTTACAAATATTAAAAACTTCATTCGAATTTTCTTCTACTGAATAAGGTCTTTACTCCCGTCTAGTTTATAAATTTCTTTTAAAACACTTTCTACATACATTGAAACGAAGTAAACGCTCCATTCTCGGTACCTTGACAAATGTTAGACCATTATTCATAGCCATTTGATTTTATTGTTCTGACTTTTTGATGTTTTTCGGAAGCTTATCTGACCATGGAAGCAGATCATTCAAAAATGATTTATCTGTATCTTCCATATGTTTTGGAATCTCTGTTAACAGATATTCAAAATATTCATAAGGCTTTAAGTTATTCGCCTTTGCAGTTTCAGCAATACTATAGATGATAGCAGAACTGGTTGCTCCTCTTATCGTATCGATAACTTGCCAATTCTTTTTTCCTATACAGAAGCCACGAATGGCTCGTTCACTTGCATTGTTATCCATTGGAACATCACCATCAGTTAAAAATACTTTAAGATAGCGTTCCTGATTTATTAAGTAATTGAATCCTTCGCGAAGTTTTCCTTTTCCCGGGACTTCACATTCATGCTGTTTGATGTACACAAATAGAGCATCCACCATGGGCTTAATTATAACCTGGCGTTGCTTAAGTCGTTCCTCAGAAGTAAGGTCCTTTAACTTGCCTTCTTCACGATATATGGCCTGGATCTGTTTCATGAGCAGATATGCCATGGATTCTTTCCTTGCAGGCTCCGAAATCACTTTCTGTGCTTCATCAAGACGCCGTCTTGCGTGAACCCAGCACCCAGCAATCGTCAGATCCTCAAGTTGTTTTTCTACAGTGTGGTAGACCTGATATCCATCTGTTACGCAGATACCAGAATAATCCTTTAGGAATGTCCTTGGATGTGATGCATTCCTCGTTTTCTGGTATTCATACAACACGATCTGCCTGGCTCTATACATGAAACCTGAACGGTATACCCACATGTAGCTCTTACTTCCTGCCGGTCGACCGTCACGATTAACGAGAACCGGAGTTTCATCTGCCTGGATGACATGATAATCATAGAGTAGCTTGTGAAGATGATCATACATGATTCCAAGGTATTCTTCTCCAAGACGGATCATCCAGTTCGCCATATTCTGACGGGTAATTGCCAGTCCATAACGTTCAAACTCTTTTTCCAAACGATAAAGAGGAACTGCATTCACATACTTGCCATTCATGATAGCTGCCCCAAGTGAAGGAGATACCGGACTACCATGAAGCAGTCCCTTCGGATACGCTGCTTTTACCATATGCTCATCTGATTTGCTTGCATAGACTCCAATATGGTGCTCATCGACTTCTACCTTTGCAGGGACAAACTTATACCGTTTGGTAATCACATCCGGAAGCTGTTTCCAGCCTTTTTCACCGAATTCAGCAGTCAATTCTTCCTCTGTCATGTAATGATTGATTCTGTTCGTTGGAAGACCTGCTAAATCTTTTTCTTTCTTTCCGGACTGCTTTGTCTTCTTTGAGGGGCTTTGTTCTAGCTCCTCAGGTTCCGGCACATCCAGATCACAGACTGCCTCTGCTTCGTTAAAGAATACGATGGTCCCATCGACTTCCATAAAGCGGATCTGAGCAACATCCTCCATCTTCTCGGTGGATCTGCCAAAACGATGGTTGGTAGCAAGAACTAGCTGTTCCATCATGAGCTGCATCTTCTCATTAAGAGCGTGCGTCTCCTGAGTAAGCGCATCCATTTGTTCTTGCAGACCAAGAAACATCGAGACAAGGAGCGACTTGTCCATTGTATTCAATTGTTCTTCTGTATATTTAAATGCCATAATCAAGAACTCCTTTTATTGGACTTAATTATAGCAGATACAGCGTAATTACGCTAATCTGTGTTCGTTAGCCTTCCGTCATTTTGACGGTGGATAACCTTTCTAAAAGGTCAAAAATCTTTGACATCTTAGAATGGTTATCCACACAAACCGATAATTCTTATATAATTGGCCTTAACAATTCACGGTCAGAATTGCAGTGTGTGGATAATAGAAAAGTATTTTCAGATTTCAGCTTTTCAAGAATTTTAAATTCTACGAAATGCACAAAAACTACATAGCCTTTGGTGGATCCTTTAATTCTGTAATCGGACGTTTTGCAACAATCTCTAGCCCTTGCATTAACATTCGGTACTGTTCCTCTGATATTTCAATCGCCTCATCTGCAGATCTTGGCCAACTAAAGGCACCTGTATTAAGTCTCTTATACAGCAGCAAAAAGCCATCACCTTCCCATAAGACCGCTTTGATACGGTCACACCGTCTTCCACAGAATAAGAATAACGTGTTTGTGTCATAAGGATCGAGATGAAATTGAAAGCGAATGATGGCGGCTAATCCCTCAATACCCCTGCGGAGATCGGTATACCCTGTTGCCAGATAAATTTTCTTGAATCCGTTTCCATCATTTAACATGAGCGATAGCTCCGATAAGAGTACTAATAAACTCAGTTGATGCAGTAGAAAGTAATTCAATCGATATATCATTTGTTCCATGTAGTATTGCAACAGTGTCAGATGCCAGCGTTTTTTCGCTTGGGCATGAATGTACAGGTTTTGAGTTTGTTGGTACAGGCAATTCCACAAAGTGCGACTCATTATTCTGAGCATGGGCTAAACACGCCTCGCGCACACGTCGTAGCCTAAAATAGTATGCTGCTTTTGTTATACCATTCTGTTCGCACCAGGTATCAACTTTCATTCCAGCCGGTCGAGCCTGACAATCTTTAATTTGCTCCGACCATTTTTGTATACGAATCTGCTCTGCCACTAAACTTGTTTGAGTCTTCATATGTTCTCCTTCCCTAGAGTCAAAAAAGTTTAGTACTAAACTTTTTTGACTGAATAGTTCATGAGAGCATTATCTCAAATATAATACTTAAAGAAAAGGTACTTACTATGAAGCGTTTACGAAACGAATGTGATGTAATGTCTTATGTTAGAAATTTTTTCTAAAACTATTAACTTCTTATTAGAGTAATGCGATCCTTTTTAAACTTTTTCTAAAAGCTAATAAAATAGAGATATATCGCCAGTAAAATTGTATAAAGAACTTTATTTAAGCTATTTTTCGAAATTCTAGTATTCTCACATTCAGGAACCACTCTATTTCTTATGTTTTCCTGTGTATTAGTTCCACATTACTTGGCAAATTCCCGCAAGTGAAGTTTGAATTTTTTAAAAAAATCACTCATACTATCTTTACACAGAACATATGTTCGTAATATAATAGACTTGCTTGAGGTGAAATAGTATGACCAGAAGAATTATTTTTCATATTGATGTTAATAGTGCTTATTTATCTTGGGAAGCTGTATATAGACTGCAGCATGGGGATAGTGTTGACCTGCGTACCATTGCTTCTGTTGTAGGTGGAGATGAAGCATCCAGACATGGAATCGTTCTAGCGAAATCCATTCCTGCAAAAGAATATAATATTCAAACTGGAGAATCTTTATATGCAGTGAGGCAACGGTGTCCACACTTAGTAGTTGTTCCTCCTCGATATGACCTATATATGCAGTGTAGTTCCGCTTTGATAAAGATTCTGGAAGAATATTCTCCCAAAATACAGATTTTCAGTATTGATGAATGTTTTTTGGACTTTACCAACCTGGAGACGCTTTGGGGAGATCCCGTTGAAGCAGCTTATAAAATTAAAGAAAGAATATACAAGGAATTAGGATTCACAATTAATATCGGTATCTCAAGTAATAAGCTTTTGGCTAAAATAGGCGGAGACCTTGAAAAACCTGACAAAGTGCATACTCTCTTTCCTGAAGAGATTCCAGAAAAAATGTGGCCTCTTCCGGTATCGGATCTATATATGGTTGGAAGGGCAACTGCACCTAAACTTCATCAGATGGGTATATACACTATAAGAGATCTTGCAAAAACAGATCCGGATCTACTTAAATATAAGCTAAAATCCTTCGGCCAATTAATATGGAACTATGCCAACGGAATTGAAAACTCTCCTGTTTTTACCGGTGGACATACGAACATAAAAGGAATAGGAAATTCTACCACTATTGCTTTCGATGTAGAAGATCGGAAGACTGCCCATATGATACTTCTTTCTCTGGTGGAAACAGTATCCGCAAGACTCAGACATTCAAAGCTTTGCGCCCAGTTGGTATCGGTATCCATCAAGACGGATGAATTTTTTTCATATTCCCATCAGCGAAAGCTCTTCGCTTCCATTGACTGCACCATGAACATTTATAAAATAGCCTGCCGGTTGTTTGATGAGATGTGGAAAGGCCAAAAAATACGGCATCTAGGTGTAAGAGTATCAGAGCTGTGCGGCAATGATTTCATACAGCTTTCCCTATTTGATAAGAACTGGGAAAACCAAAAAGCTTTAGATAAAACCCTTGATGATATACGAATCAAATATGGTTCACAATCAATTATCCGTTCATGCTTTTTGAATAGTGGTTTAAGACCTATCGCAGGTGGTGTTATGGAAGAAGATTATCAAATGATGTCAAGTATTTTATAATAAGAGGTGGGAGTAATAATGAAAGTTTTAATGAAACCTATTGAAATGATTGCCTGGTTCACAGAGCAAGGAATCCCAAACCCCATTAAATATAGAGCTTCATTAGAAGATCAATCAAAGATCTGTATTACGGTGAATAGAATAATTACTAGAAAAGAAGAAAAACTAGCAGGAAACCGGATGATTATTTTTAAATGTCAAAGTATTTTAGATGACATTGAAAGAATTTATGAGCTAAAATATGAAATAAACACTTGTAAGTGGTATTTGTTTAAAATGTAGGGAGGATGTTAAAATGAATAAAGCAAACGGCTTCTTTTTAATAGGGTGTGTCCAGAAATTTGTGTTTTTTCAACTTTCTTAAGTTAATAGAATATACATAATCACATTTGAAAACCAGATACTCAAGTTAAGCAAGTTGTTCATCTTATCTAAAGTGCCTCTTTTAAGGGCAGTCGAAGCTAATGCATTTTTCAAATTATTTTTATTTATGTTTCTTTCGTGAAGAGTAGCCAAAATATATACATCATAAAAATCTCTTGCCCGGGTATTGAGTGAATATTTCGGTGCGGCGGAGCCGCCCATACGCATCTGATTGCGCCATAGTGTCGCTCAAAATGAGCCACTATGGCGCAGGGTGAGCCACTGACATAAAACGGAAAGCAGTAGCAGGGAGACTCGAAACAATATATTTTGTAGGTTCGCTTTTCTTTGCTTCTTTCTTTTCTCGAGAAAAGAAAGAAGGGTTTTAAATCTATTGATGGGTGCCTTTACGCTTACATAGAATTTGCAAAATTGGTAGATGTGAGCAGGGCAACTCTTTATAGATATATTAATGAATATGAAGGTTGTTAGTAATTCCATTATTTAGCATGTACATTTCAGTACAGAGCACGAATGCTCCCACTACCCCAATTAATGCGGTCAAAGTGTCAAATCAGAGGCGGCATATTCATGTGCGAAAATAAATAATTTAGAAGATAATAAATTCTGCGTTTTCAAGCAACAGAATTTGTATATTAAATTAGCGTTTACCTTTTCTCAATATTGTATCGTAGTAGTTACACATATTTCTTCCTTTTTCACTAAGAGTTACAACTCCCTTTGGTGAACCATACTTTGAAGAAAGAATCCCTTTTTCTCTAAGTTTCATAATGCTATTTAGATATACAATTTGCCAAGTATTTAGTAACCGTCCATCACTACTATCAAAATCATTATTCTTTCTACAAAAATTTAGAACCGTTTCGATTAATGCACTACCACCCTCTTTTTCTTTTAGGCAAGCAATTATATCGCTCTCCATTTTATCAAAAGAGTATGTATAATCAGCACTTTCAATGAAATCTTGAAATTCATAATCTATTATTGTCTTTTCAATAAAATCATAATCGTCATACATAAAATCAGTGATACTACAATCTCTTTCATACCCTGTTTTAAAGTTATCCATATACATTTTATAGTAGTCTTTATGATTGATCCTAAAGTGGTCTGAAGCAAAATTAGCTTCCACAAAACGAATATCCCATTTAACACAGGCTCCATCAACATTCCAATTATCCTGATTAAAATACTCATTAAAATCTACAGCTCTTGCTTTTGGCTTTTCACCTGAATAAAACATGTAATCTAAAAAAACCGTAAAGTTTGTATTTTTATCATCATAATGAACTGCTCTAGGCACTAAATATTCTATATTATTTGTCCATCTCTCAATACCAATTAATTCCTTTCTATCGATACCATTAAATGCTTCAGTGATTTCTATTATTTTTTCAACAAACTTCAATTCGCTAAATGTCAAAGAATCTCTAGATGACAAATAAATAAAATACTTTTTAAAATATGCCATCCAGAATTTTGTGTCTTGAGTATTAAATAATTTCCAGCCAATCTTTTTAGAAGAGTTCTCAAAAAAGACATTTATCAAATGAAAATTATTGGGTTTCATTAATCTCTTCTCAATTTCTATAGAATCCCAATATCTTGTTTCAAGGCCTTTATTATCTTGTATTTCTTTGAAGTGTCGTATTAATGCCGAAGTAGGCTGTGTAGAACAAGCTAATAAATATCCATCAGCATCGACCGCAAGACAAGTTTCCATTATATTCAAGTCATCCTTGCTTACCGACTTTCCACTATGAGCATTATGCTTACATTGCACCACCCACTTCCTTTTAATAGAACCAAGTATGCCTTCATACGATTCTATTGCAATCAGATCTTTGTCACCATCCGGGCCAACACCGGTCCAATGTACATCAAGTCCTTCTGCCAATAACAACTCTCTTATAAGCTGCTCAAACTCAACTCCATCATCCCGCATTTCTTTAAAATCAAGCATATAACTTCTCTCCTCATCCGTAAAATACTATTAAGAGTATTGTAATTTTGATTTTCAATATCGTTTAATCATTTCTTGTAACCATTAACTTACTATTATTTATATTTCTTACTAATCTCACCTACACTATTAAGCTCGATGAACTTAGATAAATAATACCTATCATCCATTTTAACCTTTATCAGATTGTAGAAATGCTCATTATGAGTTGATATGACAATTTGTCTTCCCATAACGGTAGTAATCGTCCTTAACAAATCAATAAAAGCTAACAAATTAATTCCATCAAGATGTTGAATTGGATCATCCATAAATATTGTATTAAATGTTGTACCCCTTTCCGTTAATACTTTTGCCAAGAAAATACATAATGATAAAATATTAACTTGTGCAGAACTCAAATACAACACAGGAGACATTTTATCTTCTTCCGATTTATCATAAGTGTAAATATGTGTTTGTAATCCCTTTCCAGAACTCTCTGTAAGGAACTTGATGTGATTCATAGTTGGGTGCGGATCTATCTTGTGATAAATCTGATTGATTGTATTTGAATTAAAATATGCATTTGTCTGCTTAACAATATAATCCTCCACAACAGTTTTGCTATTTTTTAAATTCTGCTGTTTTGCTTGAAGGACATCTAGTTTGCTCTTTTTTCGTTCATGTTCTTTTTTCTTATCAAGCCAAATTTTCTGTTCTTGCAAACTCTTAATATCATTAAGTATCGAATTTAAAACAGCTATACTTTCATCGATCTTACTTTTCTTACCTAAGAGATTAGTTTTTTGTTTTTCTAACTGTTCACCAATATCTTTTTCCTCTACACTTATGTTCTCAAATGCTTTTGTGCATCGTAGCAGATACCCATCTAAAACAGCTGTGGATTCTTGAATCTTAATTAGTAATGAATTATATTGAAGATTAATCTCTTCCTTTGCCCCTTGAATTTTATTCTGTGAATTAGTTATTTCAGCTTCAGTCTCAACAATACTTTTGCTAATATCATTTTTTTCATTCTCTATTTTTTTCAATACACTTTGTAAGTCATCATTTTCATTTCTGAGATTTTTACTTACTAAAAATACTAGTATTGCTTGGTAAATATCATTGTTTTTGACTTCTGATATTTTTTCATCAAGTTCAATAATCTTAAGTTCCTCATTTTTCAATTTAATTTCTAGATTTTTTACCAAATCTAGATTTGTAGTAATTTTTGTCTCCTCACTTTCGATATTTTTAGACAAATCAAATACATTTTTATCCATTTGAGTTTTCAATAAATTTATTGCTTCAATGTCTTGTATGTTTACATTTTTTGAATCATATTTTCTTTTCATATTTTCATTGTCGTTTTGAATATTTGTAATTAAGTTATTCCAATCACTTATCCGCAATTGTAAGCTGTGTATTCTTTCGTTTTGTCTATTGAATTCTTCTTGAATCCTTTTTGAAGTATCTTGTATAGATTTTTTCAGTTTTTCAGACTCTATAGCAATATTTTCAATAGTTTCAGCATTTAATTTTTTACTTTCTTCCAAATCCTTTTTTATGCTATCTAGTTCTGAGCTACTTTTATATTCCACTGATATTCTTGAAATCAGTGTTGAAAAATCTTCATATTTTGCATGACACAAAGGACACTCACAAGATTTTGAATTCTCTACTAATTCTTTGCCTTGAATCACTAATTGATTAACTTTATCGTTTAGAAGCATTGCATTTTTGTAGTGTTCTCCTAACTGGACTATCTGCTTCTCCCGATTTGATTTTTCAATTTTTAAAGCAGTAAGCCTTTCATTAGTATCTAAGACTTCACTGCTAATATAATTTTTTATTTGATCAATACCGCACTTGTTTTCAATAAACGATTCAATACTACTTATGGCATTGCTCGAAACTTTTCGCTTTTCTAAACGTTGACTCAATAAATATGAAGCTTTATTATGTAATCTAGAATATTTATTGAGACAAACTGTATTATTGTTAAATTTTCCCAACTCGATTTCGATAAGATTTTTTTCTTCTAATTCTTTTTTCTTTAATTCTGTATAATTTGAAACATTCTCCTTGCAAATATTAATGTTATCCTTAATTTGAATTATACTTTTCTGTAATTCAGGCTTAGCATTGTTAGCTTCCTTTTTTAAATCATTTTTTGATAATATTTCCATCTCAGTACTTTGGTACAAACTCCAGCCAGCTATGACTTCACAAATTTGCTTTTTCTCACTTTGCAATTTTTCTTTATGTACCATCAACTTATCTATCCGGGTTAATATCTCTAGTTTTTTTTCATATTCTATTTTTTCAGCTTTTTTAATATCTAAGTCTTCTTTATTAGATAAATAATTAGGAAATTCAATAGTTAATAATTCCAATGTATTAAGTTTTGCTTCATTTTGAAGCTTATTGTCCTGTACTGTTTTTAAAATTGAAGCAGTTTTTTCTAATGCTGTATCGATATTTTCAATCAGGTTTTCTAAATTAATCTTAAAATCAATGCTATTCACGTTAAAATTATTGATTACCTGTCTTACTTCGTATTCTTTATCTGACTCATATTTATATTGTTTTAATTCTCTTTCTTCTTTTTGAACTTCTGTAGCCAATGCTTTCTCTTTTTTAACAATTTCATTATGTAAATTGTTTATCACCTCTAGGATTTCAGAGTATCCATTATTATCCCAAAACACTTGTAGCGCTTTTGTTTTATCTTCAGCCGTATAGTTTTGTAAAAAACTAGTTATTTTATCATGTGCCAACATATTTGTTGTGCAGAACGTATTTTTTTCATTTAATAATTCTTGTAACTCATTTGGTATAGGTTCTAAATCACCAGGCTTATAATCGCTCTTCATATTTCCAGTACGCTTTTTAGTCTTTATCTCAAAAATACTACCGTTTTCACTTATAATTCGAACAGTTCCTTGCAAAGCATCAGAGTTTTTATTTTTTAAGATATCCCCTTTTTCATTCTTCACCTCTTGCTTAATTGCATCAGTGCTTTTAAAGCGTCCAATCTCATCAGTAATTGCCCATTCTATAGCATCGAAAAATGATGTTTTACCATATCCATTAGGAGCGTAGATAACCACTAAATCAGCAATATTTCCACTTTCATTATGACTAAAATCAAATGCTTGTAACTTTTCATAAGCTCTAAATGCTTCAATGTTTATTTCTTTAATCTTTTTGCTCATTTAAGTTACCTCCTAAATAAATTGCTACTAGTTGGCTTATGTCTTTATCAGCATTTTTAATCGCTTGAAATAAGTCTAAATCTATACTTTTGATTTTTTCTAATAATGGGATTTCTTCAACTGTATTTCTTTCATCTGTATCAATGTACAAATATAATAGACGATTCTTTATATAATTCTTATCTCCAAGCTCGTTTTCCTTCAAAGAATCCCACACCATTTTTCGAGTTGAATACTTGTCTTGCTCAACTTTTCCTTTTAATTCTTCTGATATCCTCTTTTTACATTCAAAAATCAAATATATGTTCCATTTCTCAATTGTTTTTTCTAAATTGATTTGAAACTCTGTAGCTATAGCCGCCGTGATTGTTTCATAGTATTTTTCTAAGTCGCGTTCATCTTCAACAATAACTTGAAAAATATAAATATTATATCCTGGTTCTTTTTCAACCCAACAGCTTACTTTATTTATCCAATCAGAATTATCTTCACAGTTCAGAGCTGATATTCCTTGTTTATATTCTTCAAAGCTCATGTAACATCTCTCCTATTCGTTGACCTAAGCGTCGCTCTATTTCTCTTTCATCAATACCCTCAACAGCATTCTCTTCTAGTACAAGGTTCAGTTCATCAACCATCTTTCTTATATGAATCAATGATAGTTTTTTTACATTACTTTTGACATCATCTATACGTATTTCTTGCTCTACACATATCACATTACTAATATCAGTTACTACCTTATCGATTTGAGATGATTGTAGCATCTTGGTTGCAGGATCTTTTTTAGTTTTAATAATCAAAAAATCTCCCTTGTTTATATCCCTGTATGCATTTTGCAAATAGTCTTTTAAAAAATCTGAGAGTTTAGTTTTATTAGTAACATAGATTAATTTTACTTTCCGATCGCCATTCTCATTGTTAACAATATAATAGCTTTCGTTTTTTAAGTTTTCCTGATTTTCTATTGATCTAAAGATTAAATACAAAAGCCATCCTTCCCAGATATCCTTACAATTAAGATTTGTCTCTGAATATGGCCATACCAATTTTATTCCACAACGATTTTTTATGTCATATGGTCTAACATTATTCCTTATTTTGGGCATTTGTAATGAACAAATTCTATTCATAGGTTCTTCAAATATTTCGATAACACTTTCTTTGAAAAGGTTGAAACTACATACTTCTATATCACATAATGGTTCCCAATCCTTTTCTACAAGTTTTTCCTGTATACAATCTCGTGAAACCCCACATATAGCACCAAATGCACCATCCGGTGATCCCAAATCTGTAATAATTCCGCACAAAAAAACTTCATCTTCTACTTTTTTGAAAATTCCACTTCCAGAATAGTTAGACATTATATCCTTTGCATTTTGGGTAAACGTATCCATTGGCCGTTCACTACTCAGCTCAATAATATTCTCCCCAGGCAGACTTACTATTTTCGCATCTAGCGGATATCTCTTTATTATACTTTGTGGATTATCCATTGCTCTTGGAAAACCAGAAATAAATACCATATCTCCCACTGCTATTGCGGTAGTCCGATACATCGGTATATCCGAAATATAGTCCAATTTAATAACAACTATATCATTTTGACTAATTACTAATGTATCTTGGGGCATTACTGTCAGTTTATGCATATTTCCACTAACTTGTTTAAATAATGTAAGAGAATTTAAATCTATAGTTTCTTCTTTATTCATACAATGCCATGCAGTAATCAAATATGAATAACTCCTATTTTCTGTTTGTAACAATACACCAGATCCAATATGATTGCCCTTATACACCGTTTTAACTACTACTTGATCGTAAAATTCATCTATCATCTATGTAAATCCTCCAGATTGATTCCATTTTCATCTATTGTAATAAATTTCATACCATATTTCTCTGATTCTTGCTTGGTAAATATTTTATTAAAATCAATTTCGTAATTACAATAAAAATCAACTGGTTCTTTTGAATTACATATAATTCTACTCAAACATTCTTTACTTGGCCTGCCCGATGCCGTAAGATTAGTACTTATAATATAATTCTTGCATTTCAGCATCCGTATTAGACTATTACTTGTGTTATGCTTACTAGCATGGTGTGATATTTTGCAAATATCAACAACTAATGGATTTGTTTCAGAGTATCCCAGTTCTGATAATGACTTTTCAATTTCTGTTGCTGATGCATCTCCTAAAAACAAGGCTTTTATCTGCTGATATTCAAAAATAAAAGCTAAACTGCTTTTATTTGCTAAAGATATATTTTCATGGAATTCTAAATTATTCAATTCTTCAATTGGAATTTCGTAATCTGAAACTGTTGATATTTTTGTTTCTCGTTCTTCTTCTATCATCCAATGCTCATTAAACTCTCTTAATATTTCTAAACTCGGTGAGAGTAACGTTATATGAGCATCATCAATATCAAACTCATCATATACTTTAACAACTTTTTCATATTGAAATCCGGCATGTTTCAATATTTTTTCAAGACTGGTTCCTTGCCTCCAACTTATTTTAGTTGTCTCATCATGAAGTAAAATATCATTCTTCTCCTTATACCTAATTGCTTCCAACTCCTTATCCAAAAAATCTCCGTAATTAAACCACATTTTATTAATCTTAGAAAAATCAAAATTTTCTTCGGAAAAGAGCTTTAAAATGCCATCTATATGATCCGAATCAATATGTGTCAATATCAACAAGCTAAGATTCGAATTATTTTCTTTAAGACTATCAATGAATACTTTCAAACTTCTATAACATTGTTTACCTATTCCGCCATCAATCAATATATATTTATCTTGTTCTAACCCATAAGTGAGAATAATACAATCACCATAAAGTGCTTTCAGAACTTTAATATTTACTGACATATACTCCAACCCCTTATTTCTTTGATTATCAGAATTTACAAATATGTCAATCCTGCATATGTTAAGCATTATTTTGATTAACTTCATATCGCTGTTGCCCCGATGATGTCTTTTCAATCGGAATAATCCCTATATCATCCATTTAATATATTTGAGAAACAAGATGCCAAGTAGTAAGCGATTGCTACGGGAAATTCGGTTCCATTCATATCCTTTGATTAGATCACAAACCAAGAATACTTCTCCCAGTAAAGATTTAATAATTTTGTTTTTGCAATCTCTAATAATTCATTTGTTGTTGGCATTTTCTTACTTCCCAATAGGAAACAATACCCAGAACATTGTTATCTTTATTATACTCGTATGGAAGATTCTATACAAGAAAAAACAACCATATATTCAGTCTTTTTACAAATTACTACATTCTAATCTATTAAGAGGCACAATCAAATTGGCTTTTCTCAACCAACTTTATAGTAAGAAATTACTAAACAAATATAAATATGACAAGATATTAAATTTTTTTGAAAACAAGCATAACATACACCCTATAGATATATAGATAAACGTGATCAAAAAAGGAAGCCTTGAACTGTTGTTTTCATAAGCTTCCTTTGTAGTATTGTTGGTAGATATGTTTACTCACACCATATCCTAATTGCAATACACACTTTTATCTCATTTATCTGCTTTTTATTTTTATAAATACCATCCTCCGAGTCAAAGTTAAAAATACGTGTAGACATTGAAAACTCTAAGATTTTCAAGAGTCTTTCTTTTGTATTACTATTACGCACTCCACATGTGTCGTATGCAAAACATCCAAATATTTGCTGCTTTCTTAACAAGTAAAAAATAAACTGCATTCACCGGGTCTTGCTTTGGGAAGTATGTATATAAGAAATGTTTTAGTTGATAATCGCTACTTTGTGCAAACTGTAATGAATAGACAACATATTCTATGCAATGCATGCACACATAAATCTCATGAGTATATAATTATGTTAATAGCTAAAGAAGCAAGATGATAGCTAACCAAAAACTATTTTCATAATTTTAAACGATTTATATTTACACAAAACTACGGATATCTCTAAATATTTATAAGATGAGGTATTATCTAAGTATCCAAAACAACATGGTCTTGTTCATACTATAGTGAAGAAAAGTTTATTTTAAATAATATATTTTCTTTCGTATATTTTCTACTATAAGCTGAACTGCTGATATTATAGGGCTGTAATATTTTCTTTTGATTTAATATATAAGATACTGCTAATAATATGAATGTAAGTACCTTATAGTAAGAACTGTCCCTATCATCTTTAAAGATATATCATCAACTAGCAATTGTGGAAAGTGCACAAATAATTTGTATAAGTTTTGCACATACAAAACACAAATATTTTTCAGGTCGTCCACTTTTTATGATACTATAATAATGTAAATAAAAAATTACATCGGAGGTGGTCATGATGAAAAAGATAGGAATCATTATTTGTGGACGCTATCAAAACTGTGGCGGAGGGAAATGTTTTAGAGCTTTAAGAGAACGTGTAGGAGGTTTTTCAATATATCCTGCAGAAGAACAAGTTGAAGTGGTTGGATATTCATATTGCGGTGGATGTCCAGGGGGTAATATTGAATATGTTCCGGAAGAAATGATTAAAAACGGAGCGCAAGCAATACATTTAGCTACAGGGTTTGTTGTTGGATATCCTCCATGTCCGAGTATTGAAAACTTCAAAGAATTTATTGAGGTTCACTATAACATACCGGTCATAGTTGGAACACATCCAATTCCAATGAAATATTTTTCAGACCATGAAAAAATGTCATTTTGGGCAAATATGAATATGAAAGAAATTGCACCGGAACTATTTGAAGATGCAGAAGTAACAATGAAAAATTATGATTGATCCTTTAATAAAAAAACTAGGAGTGAGAATATGTATACTTGTGCCACGTGCAGTGGACATTATTGTCAAAAAGGAGAACTAGAAAAACTGCCTCTTAATTGTCCATGCAATAACGAAGAAGAATTAGAAAAAATAAAAGAACTATATCTTCAAGATGAAAATTATAAATTAGCATATTATTCCGCATTGGTGGAAGCACAAGGATATGGTAAACAAACGAGACTTGAAGAGATAATGGATTTTGCAAACAGATGTGATTTTAAAAAGCTGGGAGTAGCTTTTTGTGTTGGATTAAGTAGTGAAGCTAAAATACTATGTTCAATACTAAAACATAATGGTTTTGAGGTTAATTCGGTGGTATGTAAAAATGGGAGCATACCTAAAGAATTCTTAAATATTAAAGAGAGCGAAAAAGTGAAACCAAATACATATGAACCAATATGTAATCCTATAGGACAGGCTGCTTTTTTAAATAGATCAAAAACAGATTTAAATATTATTTTGGGATTATGTGTAGGACACGACTCATTATTTATAAAATATTCCAGTGCACCTGTAACTGTTTTTGCAGTTAAAGATAGAGTGCTTGCACACAATCCTATAGGCGCATTATATCTTTCTGAGGGTTATTATAAGGATAAGTTGTATAATTGTAAAAAAATATAACAAGAGAAAAGTTACAATGGGCATGGTTCTTACTGTCAATATGGATATAAGTGCCTTACATCAAGAACTGTGTCTATTGCCCCATTATAGACTTTACAAAAATTACCACTTTACTTTTTATTAAATCTATGTTAGTATTATATCTGTTGCAAAAAACATATCGCGGGGTGGAGCAGTTCGGTAGCTCGTCGGGCTCATAACCCGAAGGTCAGTGGTTCAAATCCGCTCCCCGCAACCATGAAGACTAAAAGGTTGTAGATGATCATCTACAACCTTTTTTAAATTATATTCATCTTCTGTATTAGTTTATCTATGGGAATTTTTTTGTATAAGTTTAGGTACTGTTAGTGAATCACAGAATTTTTAATAATCCTTAGTTATTTTATAAAGGGTATTGGCCAGCATGTCAATCTCTTCCCTTATATTATACATTGCCAAAGAAGCACGAATGGTACTTTTTATATTAAATCTTTGCAGAACCGGTTGGGCGCAGTGATGACCTATTCGCACCGCGATACCTTCTCGGTCAAGACGCGTTGCTACTGTCTCAGGTGAAACCCCATCCACAACAAATGAAATTGCACTTATTTTATCAGGTGCCGTACCTATGATATTGACACCCGGTATCATAGAAAGTGCTTGCATAGCGTATCCGGTAAGTGATCGCTCATAATGTTCTATTCTATCCATACCCACTTTCTGCATATAATCAATAGCTGCGCGTAGACCTACGGCATCCGCGATACTACCCGTACCCGCCTCAAATTTATCCGGCAGATTATTATAAGTAGTACCATCAAAAGTAACATTTTTTATCATGCCTCCGCCTTTTTGCCAAGGAGGCATTTGCTCAAGGAGTCCCTTTTTACCGTATAACACGCCTATACCTGTTGGTCCGTAAGCTTTATGACCTGAGAAAACGTAAAAATCCGCATCCAAGTCTTGTACATTGACCTTTAAATGCGGCGCTGCTTGCGCACCATCAATCAATACACGTGCCCCGTATCTATGGGCCATGTCAATCATTTTTCTAATCGGATTAATCGTTCCTAAGACATTGGAAACATGCGTAATAGCTACTACTCGTGTACGTGAAGACAAAAGCTTCTCATATTCGTCCAGCATGATTTCCCCCCGGCCATTGATAGGAATTACTTTCATCACTGCTCCCTTTTCTTTTTGCAGCATTTGCCAGGGGACGATGTTAGAATGATGCTCCATCATGGTAAGAAGAATTTCATCACCGTTGCGTATATTAGTACTGCCATATGTTTGTGCGACCAGATTAATCGCTTCAGTAGCACCGCGTACAAAGATGATTTCTTCGATCGCCGATGCGCCGAGAAACATCTGCACTTTTCTTCTCGCACATTCATAAGCATCGGTTGCCTCCTTGGATAATGTGTGTGCTCCACGATGGACATTGGAATTATATTCTTGATAATATTCCCTTAAAGCATCTATTACGCATTGCGGTTTTTGAGTAGTAGCACCATTATCCAGCCAAATCAACGGCTTTCCGTTTACTCTTCTCTGCAATATCGGGAAGTCACTGCGTATACCACTTATATCAAAAGGATGTAAAAGCCGGCCGTTGGTATTGCTTGAATCTACTACAGATGTATTATCACGCATAAAATAGTAAGCAGCATCTACAGCATGGTCCATATAGGGAAATACCTGCCCTCCTGATATATTTGAAGGATACCAATCATTTTGATGCCTATTCATAATCATGATAGTAGCCTACCTCTACATCTTCAAGCATTCCTAATGCATCATCGGTTAATACCACCGTTGAAAAATAAAGGCTCATGACATAGGATGTAATCCCCATATTATCAATACCGGCAAATTTCACCGAAAGACTTGGCATAAATTTTTCATCAGGAATCCCGGGTTGATGCAAACCGATCACACCTTGTTCTTTCTCTCCTACACGCATTAGCAAGATATTGGTAGTACCACAGCAGGAGTGATTACGACACTTTTCATTTACTAAGAGTTTGTCACAAGGAACAATAGGCACACCCCTCCAAGTTATAAAAGGAGAACCACAAAAATTAACGGTTGCAGGGGGAACGCCCCTTTTTGTACACTCCCGGCCAAAAGCAGCGATCGCTTGAGGGTGGGCGAGAAAGAATGCAGGTTTCTTCCATACTTTGGCGAGCAGCGCATCCATATCGTCAGGAGTAGGCGCTCCTTTTCTGGGTTGCATTCTCATTTCAGGAGCAACGGAATTCACTAACCCAAATTCTTTGTTATTGATCATTTCCCATTCTTGCTTTTCTTTCATGGCTTCTACAGTCATCCTCATTTGTTCCTGTAATTGGTCGATAGGCTTGTTAAAAATATCTGTTACTTGACTATTGACCTTTAATATGGTTTGAACGGAATTCAAACGATACTCGCACGGCACGTCCTCATAATCGGGAAAAGTTTGCGGCAAGGTATGTTCTCTCAACTTATCCGATATCAGTTCAATCCTTTTTTCCCCATATTCATTGGATCTTACCTTTTCATAACTCCATTTCTGAAGTGCGTGATTGAAATTTTCAATTGACTGCGGAGATTGATTGATAACATTTTGCAATTTGGTTCTATCTAATGAGAATATGACACTCGGAGCAAGTGCTTGCATAGATATAGGCCTGTTTGACTTTTGTATGAAAGCATTAATATCCGAGTATTGCCCATCCGTCAGTGAACCGATTTTAACTTTTTTCCCCCGTGATCCCCAGGCAGAAACTTCAACATTACCTTTTGCTACAATAAATAGCTTATCCCCTTCATTGCCTACTTTTGTTATGGTACTTTCAGCGTCGTATTGTTCCATAACAAAAAATGTGGATATTTGCTCAACCAATGACCGGTCCATATCCTTAAAAAGAGGAATTTTGCATAGTTGTCCCGGGCCAACTGCTGTACAGTCCCGGTTATCAAATGGAACATTCTTTGAATCAACATAGCATTTCTTTCTTTTGTTTACACGATACACCCCTGCTTCTACCGGTACCCAGGGTAATAATGTCAGAAGCCATCGCGGTGTGATCTCTTCCATCATAGGCACCGATATGGTGGAATGAGACAAAACCTGCGCAGTATCCGGATGCAAACTGCGCTGAGTAATGATATCATTGTTGCTCTCCATCTAAAATCCTCACCCCTAAAAATATATTAAGTCTACTTTAATATATGTTATGTAAGTATGTGAGGTGAGCAATTTTATTTAAACTGTCTACAAAATAAAGTTTTGCGAATTGAGTTACTTACAACGTATATACTTTGCTTCTTTATAAAAAACACCAAAAGTCACTAACGCTTACAACATATAAATGATTGCATGGTCCAGCGCCGATACCGGCAGTTATAGCATGACCTGCTCTCATCTGCCACCCATTCATCTTCATCATCAGCAGAAAAGTTAGAGCAATTACCGGCCACTTGCGCTGCCTTTTCCCAGTCATTTTTACCCCCTGCAAACTCCTTCTTGCCTTTATTACCAATACACCAAATATTACTATTTCCCATTTCAGCCTCCTAAAGAATTAATACGCTCTCAATAGCTGCTTACTGCAGGTTTTCCATAAAGCTTTGCCGGATGCGTCTTCGGAAGGTATGACAAGCAGTGTTGACTTGCCATTCAATAGCACTGCCTTTAAATGTTCTCCTAGTATCACTGCTTCGTTATCATCCAATATTGTTCCATCTAGAGTTTTTACTACCTCAACATCCGATTGAGCATAGATGTCTTTTACTAATATAATGTTATTATCCGACTCTAATCGAAGCTTGCCTTTATAACGTCCGTCGTTTCCGCCGAGCCTTAAGCCTGTACCGGCAAGTGCGCCTATTACTCCTTGCCCTGTACCGCCATGCTCCGACAGATGTATATTCATCTCACTGGCAAAAGCATAGGCTTCCGCTTTGGTAAGAACCATTTCTTTAGCTTTTTTCCCAAAAGCGACCAACCTCTCAGGAGCCGGAAGCAAGTGAGGTACAACCACACACAATCCCGGATCGGAACCTTCGGCACTATTGGTTTTAAGCATTTCGCATGCACAGCTAATCAACGCTTCCAGACACAACTCATCAATATCTGCCTCAAAACACATGGCACTATTATGAGAAGTATAAGGAATATCCGGATGCACCAGCAATTGGTGCCTTGTAATTCCCCGGCACTTTCCCCATCCTTTCAATTGGATCTCTTTAGAGATTAAAGCCGCCAGTTCACCTGTCCCCATACTATCCAAATTATCGGTATCATCAATACATACAAGAACTTTCATCATGTGCTACCTCCTCTAGCTTTTACCCTATTTCGGGGCCCTCATGCCTTTGCCGTTTAATATTTGAATAATCTCATCATTGGTCAAAGAAAGGTCAAAAAATTCTCGGTAGTAATTTTTCACTTCTTCATTCATATTAATATCTTGGAAAGACTCCGGATATAAAGTTTTAGCCGTCCACAAAACTGCCAGCGGCGTTTCCAATGATCCCGGGTGCCCCCATCTTGAAATGCCTATAGGCATTTGAAAAACTTTTTGGTTTTTTACCGCCCCAAGTGCGGACCACTGCTTGTTGCTTTGAATATACTTTACCGCCTTTGGCTCATTGGCGATAATCATATCGGGATTCCATAGGAATATTTGTTCCAAGCTTGCAAAATACTTATCCTCAATCAACTTTAAATCCTCATCAAGTGAAACATTTATTGCTCCTGCAATCTGCAGCCAATCTGCCGGTAGGGTATTCTTCTCATCCGTTCTTGTAGCTTCGTTGACCGAATGATATATTCTGACTCTCTTGTCCAAAGGGATTTGATCTATTTTCTCTCGCACACGCTCAAGACAGCGTTGATAGTATTCGTTGTATTTCCTCGCACGCTCACCGGCCCCAATCGCTTTTCCAATGACTTCTATCGCATATTGCTGTTCTTCGATATTTTTGTAGTCGATCACAATATAGGGAATTTTACTCTTATTTATTTTATCTACTTCCCCGGCTTGATTTGCTGTTTCGCTTCTTATAAATATGATATCAGGTTTTGCTTTTATAAGTTCCTCAATATTTATTGCCCCGGCTTTTTGAGGTACCGCTGACTTGCTAATATTTGGGACCAATTGGTTCATAATCTTATCGCGTTTCAAACCCTCTACTACAGCAACAATCTGTAAACCTCTGCCAAGCATTGCTGTGACATGTCCGGAAAACGCATACAGACAACCAATCCTTTGAACATTTGCAGGTACGGATACTTCTCTTCCGGCATAATCGATGACTGTAACAGTCTCTACATCAGCTTCAGCACTATTCGTTGGCTTGATAGCGGTGTTTTGAGACGCACAACCTGAAAATAGTAAAGCCATTGTCAAAGACAAAATCGCAGTTACATGTATTTTTTTCAATAAATCTGATATTTTTGGCACAGGTTAATCTCTCCTATCTTTACTATTTTGAAGCGGCACTAATGGGAATAATCTGATTCAGCATTCTTCCTGTTTTAGATTTTAAAGAAATAATGGTAGACTGTATATTGTAGATGGATTGAATATTGTTTTGGGTCAAAACTGCAGAGGGCTGTCCTGCAATGGAAATGTCCTTGTTATCCATTAATGCGATGGTTGTAGGAATATCGTTGTTTTCAAAGTAAAAAGCATGATTTAAAAAATGTGTTGCCATGACAACAGAAATACCTGACTCCTTCACAAGCCGGACAATCATCTCCAAAACTGTTAACTCATGTTTAAAATCGAGATGTGCCGTAGGTTCATCCATGATGATTACTTTACTGTTTTGTGCAAGCGCCCGTGCTATAAGTACCATCTGTCCTTCTCCACCGCTTAATTGCGTATAAGGTCTATGCTTATATTTTGCTAAACCGACAGTTTCGATTGCTTGTTCTGCAATTTTCCGGTCCTCTCCGGAAGGCGACGAAAAGATACCCGTTTGGAACGCTCTGCCCATTAATACAATTTCCATCACCGTATAAGGAAATGTCTTTTCATGGGCTTGGGGTACATAAGCTACATAGCCGGCAATGTCCCGGGGCTTTAAACAGTTTATGTTCTTTCCATTGATCGACACTTTCCCGCTTTGAAGTTTTTTGACACCCAGCATACAATCAAGCAGTGTGGTTTTCCCACAACCATTAGGGCCTGCTATACAAAATACTTCTGCTGCACCAACCTGTAAGCCGATATGACTGAATACTGGTTGTTTTTCATAACTGAAAGACGCATCATGAACGCTTATCATTGCCATATGATTTACCATGCACTCCCTTTTGTTTTTTTTAGAAGATAAACAAAGAACGGTCCTCCAACCAGTGCTGTCAAAATACCTAAAGGTATCTCAGAACCGGTGATTATTCGCCCTATATTATCTACCAATATAAGAAAACAAGCACCAAGAGACAAACTTGCGGGTAAAAGTACTTTGTTATCGTTGCCAAACAACATTCTCCCAATATGTGGAATAACCAATCCAACCCAACCGATCATTCCGCTGATGCAAACAGCCCCTGCTGTCGCAAGGGTTGAACAGAAAATTACTAATCCCTTGTTAAAGGCCATATTGATTCCGAGGGCCTGGGCTTCTTTATCTCCCATAGAGAGTATATTAATTCTCCAACGGATGGCTACCAATCCCAAGATCCCGAGGATCATAGGAATACTTGCCGCTATCATATCCTGATAGCGGAGAGATGCAAGACTTCCCATCAGCCAAAACACAATGGTAGGAAGTTGGTCATAAGGATCGGCTACATACTTGGCAAAAGAAATCAACGCTGAAAAAACCGATGATACAACGGTCCCCCCTAGAACCAACATCACTGTCGGCGTAGTATTATAAACCCTACCGATCATATAACTCAGTAAAACAGCTATCCCGCCAAATACAAAAGCGAAAATATATGAAAATGCTGTTGACTTAAAAATTAAAATAGACAATGCTGCACCAAATCCTGCTCCCGAGCTAACGCCAAGGATCCCGGAACTTACAAGAGGATTTCTGAATACCCCCTGAAAAGAAGCGCCGCTAATCGCAAGGGAGCCTCCAACCAACGCGCCCATCACAGCTCTTGGAAAGCGCACATCCCATACGATGGTTTTGATTGTATCAGGGATTTCTTCACCGCCGATCCCGGTGATTTTTGCCAATATTACCTTAGCCATCATCCCAAAGCTTATCGGATATCTTCCCATAAACAGTGATACGGTTATAAAAAGTAAGGGAATCAATACTAACAGCAGCTTGTGTATATGAATACTACGAATCTTCATAAATAGTTACTCCATTCAAAACGATATCCTCATTTTTTCACAATGATTTTGGCAACATTCGGTATCCACCAATTTTTCCCTTTCCCATCCACAACCAACTTAACAGGCCCTTCTTTTTCATCAAGTGACTTCCCTTCCACCTTAACACCAAGAATTGTGCCTTCACTATCTACAAGCTCCGGAACATATTCTTTTGATTGTCCGTCTTTTGATTCTACAATAACGGATGAATACGCTTTCACACCTAGTGACTCCAGTACTGTTTTCAAAGGGATTCCCGTCCAACTTTGTGCCGGTTCACTGCTGTCCTTGTTCTTCATCGCTGCTTTAATTTCTACTGCTTCCATGTTGTTGAAGTCAGAACTTGTGAATGAAACCGCTCCATCCTTCACACCCTCTACCATTATTGTCCAAGCCGGGGTATTCTCTTTACTGCTGCACCCTACGAACATGACTGTTAATAAAACAGCTCCGATCATCATCATTATCCACTTTCTCATACTTTTGACCTCCTATATAATAACTATTTTTTTGTTTTAACTCCGACACCGATATGTTCAGGGCATTCGTCTTATGATCTAATCAGACAATAAAACAGCCTCTCTCCATGTGTTGGAAAGAGGCCAAAAAGCTGTACACTACTTTTAATAATTATCTACAAGATAATGATTACACCAGCAGCATATTCACTCTATGCTTGAAAAACAAACCCCTTTCCACATGGGAGGCACAACTGTTTCCAACTGTACCCTATCGGCTTATGGTTCATTAGCAACTACCTTTAGAACTATAAGCTCGGAGCTTTAACTTATTATTTTAATATTAATAGTTGATCATAAATAAATCAACATTTTTCATTACGATTGTCCATACTAAAAGATTATGTTTATAAACTCACCACTTCATATTCCTGCCTTAATAAATCTACAAAAAGCACTTTATTTCTCAACAATTCTCCTCTGCCGATCAGCAGCTTTAATGTTTCACTCACTTGAATGGACGCAACAAAGGCCGGCGTAAAGGATGGATTTCCCAATTCTTTTTCAATCCCGTCCGATTTATTTCTTCCATATAGGAATTTCAAGGTTGCATCCCCCGGTAAGACAGTTGTAACTTGTCCGTACCAACCGGCGATAGCACCATGAACCATCGGTATTCCCAACTTTGCAGCCCAATGCTGTAAAAGCAGACGGGTGTCCGTATTATCCACTGCATCTATCACAACATCATTTGCTTTCAAGATTTCAATTGCATTTTCTGCATTAAGCTTTTGGGATACAGGCACTACATTGATCAAAGGGTTCACAGAAAGCATTCTATTCTTTGCGGTTTCGGCTTTGCTCTTTCCAATTACACCGGTATCGGATAGCAACTGTCTGTTCAAATTGCTTTCATCGAATACATCCCCATCTACTGCCGTGATATTTCCTACGCCCAGCCTTCCCAGCATCTCAATCACATATCCTCCGAGCCCTCCGCAGCCTATTACACACACCTTGGAATCCCCGAGCTTCTGAATTTCCGTTTGAGAAAGCATATTCATATTCTTTTGATATCTGCTGTGCATTCTCATCCACCTCCTACCGGTGGAGATAATGAAATGGTGTCACCATGGGAAAGCAGTGTATCAAATTTTCCGTCTCTACCATTGATCAGCAAAATAGCTGCATTCCGTTGTTTTATTCGAATCATTTCCAAAACATTCAGTACTGTAGAACCTTCACTGAATTGATATTCAAGTTCCTTTCCTCTTCCATCTCTAAAAGTGGCAAATAACCTCACCTTTATTTTCATTCCCTATCACCTCCTAAGGGCATACGATGATTCACACTTATTGGTAAGTTCATAGAGGAAATCGGACTTGGGGACTGTCCGAAACCACTGATAAAGTCGGAATTTCTTGAGCAGAAGAAATCAGACTAGGGGACTGGTCTGCTGTCAGGCCTGGTTTTTGGCCGGACTGCGGCCCTGGGCCCCGCCCTTGTGTGATTTCTGACCAATTAAGCACTTTTCCAGTGATTTCGGACTGTCCCTGCTGTTTGACCGTTATGGATTATATTAAGCAAAAACTGTGCCAAAATGAAAAACCCTCTCAAAGAGAGAGAGTTCAATCATTACACGTTGTAATTTTCATTACCGTTCCATTTTTGATCGCTTAGTGATGTATTTTCGTGTTACATATTAGAACATTGATCCATTTCAGAACAGTCGATGCCATAGTTTTGCATCTTCCTATACAAGGTATTCCTGCCTATGCCTAAGGCTTTGGCACTCAAAGTGATATTCCTCTCATATAGACTCAATACTTTTAGTATATGAAGTTTTTCCATGCGTTCTAATTTAAGATCTTCGTCCGGCTCTCCATAAGCAATGATTCCATTAAAATTATTAACGTTTATGTTCGTTTTAGGAGTAACACCCGACCCGCGCTTTTCAAGACTATCGGGAATGGATTCGGTATTGACTATCAATTCAATCAGATTCTCCAATTCTCTTATATTGCCCGGCCATTCGTATTCTAAAAGCTGCTGCATAAATTCCTCCGGAATTTTCACACTTCTTTTATTTAATTTCTTAGTGATTCTATCCATAAAATATTGAATCAACAGAATAATATCCCTTTTTCGCTCCCTTAAAGGAGGCAGCCTGATGGGTAAAACATTCAGCCTGTAAAATAAATCTTTTCGGAAATTTCCTTTCCTGACTTCTTCATTTAAATCCTTGTTAGTAGCTGCAATAACCCTTACATTTACAACAATCTCTTTAATGCTACCTATCCTGCTTACCGTCCCTTCTTCAATGACACGAAGCAACCGGGTTTGCATATCTAACGGCATTTCCCCAATTTCATCAAGAAAAATCGTTCCTCCATCAGCGATTTCAAATTTCCCGGGCTGGCCGCTGGTTTTTGCTCCAGTAAATGCACCCTCTTCATAACCAAATAATTCAGATTCTATTAGGTTTCTGGGTATCGCACCACAGTTCAGGGCTACAAAAGGCTCCTCGCATCTGCTGCTGTAATTGTGTATCGCCTGTGCAAAAAGCTCTTTACCTGTACCGCTTTCACCCATAATTAAAATATTGGATCTGCTGTCTGCGACCTTTTTTGCAAATTCGATCACACGTAAAAAATTCTCGTCTTTGCCTACGATTTTATCAAAAGTGTAAATGGCTTGCCGACCCATAATTTTATTTGCCAGTTTTCTGACTTTTTTGACTTCTTTAAAAAGAAAAATAATATTCCTTATATTTTGCTGCTCGTCAAAGATAGGATACGTACTCAAGTTAAATTGAAGCTTATTTTTCCTCGCGTTAACAAAAACCTCTTCATCTGTTACACTCTTTTTATTGATAACAGCTGCTCTCACCCGGTTCCATCCTTCAAACAGCTCCCATATTTTCATCTTTTTCATTTCATTTTCATCATAGCCAAACATATCGGCCACATAGTGATTAATGGTTACTATATTTCCATCCATGTCAGAGGTGAGTATCCCTGCGATGATAGAGTCTATAACCGTTTCATTATATTTCTTGGCCAAAGACAGCTCGTCGGCATATTTTTTGATTTCCAGCATTTTTTCTATAGCATTTGCGGCAGCTACTACCATTCCAAGGGTATGGGAATGAACATATTCGCTGTAACCGGTTAAATCGAGAGATCCGATGATCTCACCTTCTGCATTCCTGATAGGTGAAGCAGAGCAGGTCCAGCGATGGTAAACCTTGATGTAATGTTCCTTTCCCGATACTTGTACCGGCCTGCCTTCCACCAGTGCCGTCCCCATGGCATTTGTTCCGATATCACGTTCATTCATAGATGCTCCGGAAATCATTTTGAAAGAAAACGCTTCGGATAATATTTCTTCATCTCCGATTACATTCAAAATACAACCTTCTTCATCGGTAAGTATGGAGAAAAAGTTTGACCCTTTTACAAAGTCATATAATTGGTTCATGAAAGGCGCTGCCGTTATAATTAATTCCTGCTTGGCTTCCAGCTTGCTGAAAAGCTCGTTTTCATCAATGATTCTGTTACTGAATACCCGCTCGGTGTCAACATTGTATTTTTTACATCTTTCGTGGGAATTTATGATATAATCCTTTATTTCCGATAACTTGTTTCTGTCCATTTAATACCCTCCCCTCCTTAAAAATATCAATCCGTACTAATAAGTAGGTATATATTTATTATATCATATGATGTGGTGTTATAGCTCAAAGATTCCCATAAAAAACAAAATAATGATTTACTCTGCAGGTATCACGGTGATTTCATCATTTGTGCGTACGATTCCGCCTTTTAAGACTTTTGCAAAAATACCCTCTTTGGGCATGACACAGTCTCCTACCAGTTTAAAAATCGCACATTTTTGATGACATTCTTTTCCGATTTGAGTCACTTCAAAAACAACCCCGTTAATATCGAATTTTGTGCCTATAGGAAGAGTGTATAGTTCTATACCCTCAGTAGTGATATTCTCAGCAAACTTGCCGGTGCATAGACCTTCTACCCCCAATGCCTTAACCTTATCAATACTTTCCTGCCCCAAAAAACTTACCTGCCTATGCCAGTTACCTCCGTGTGCATCTCCTTTGAGTCCGAAATCCACGATAAATTCACCCTCATTTATTGTTGTTTTTGGGATACCTTTCTTCTCACTTATATTGATAGCAGTTACTCTTGCCATAATTCGACCACCTTTTCATTTTATATTTATATGTTTAAACATCCTTTTTTATATATTCACCCGACTTGCCGCCTGTCTTTTTTATCAGCGTGATATCCCCGATTACCATTTCCTTATCTATCGCTTTGCACATATCATAAACTGTCAGTGCAGCAACCGACACTGCAGTAAGTGCCTCCATCTCTATCCCTGTTTTCCAAGCGCATCGTGCAGTTGCAGTAATATCTACGCAGCCCTCCTGCGGATTAGAAGCTAGCTCCACTTTGACAGCATCCAGCGGAACATTATGACACATCGGTATTAATTCCTGCGTTCGCTTTGCGGCCATAATCCCTGCTATTCTTGCGGTTGAAAATACGTCTCCTTTAGGCATACTGCCATCCATAATACTTGCCAGCGTACCGGGTTTCATATATACCTTTCCCGCAGCAACCGCTTCTCTTAAAGTGATGTCTTTTTGTGAGACATCTACCATACGTGCGTTTCCATTTTCATCAATATGCGTAAGACCCATATTATCCTCCAATCATACTCATATTCCTCGCGGAAGAGAAATCTTGTTCAAAATGATGACGCATTGGCTTTTCATAGATAATCCTCTGTATGAATTCATCCAGATGCTCAGGATTATTCCTCAATATTTCCATTACGTCCTCTTCTCCATTGCTTCCAAGGCAGGGTTTTATCTTTCCATCAGAGGTCAATCTGATCCTATTGCAGCGGTCGCAGAATTTATGACTCATAGGACTTATAAAACCTATTTTCCCTTTATATCCTTCAATCGTATAATAGGTAGCAGGATGTCCCTTGGTACTATCTTCACAGAAAATCAGCTCAGGCCGGGCATTGATGATCTCCGAGTTGTAGATGATTTTATCTGAATTTTGCTCACCGTACTTGCCAATGGGCATCAATTCAATAAATCTCACCTCCAAAGGCCTGGCTTTTGCCAACTTTATAAAATCATCAATCTCATCATCGTTAACACCCTTTATCAATACCGTATTGATTTTAACGGGATTCAAGCCCACATCCAGTGCTTTTTCTATACCTTTCAACGTATTCTCAAGCTTTCCTCCCCCGGTAATATATTCAAACTTATCTTCTTTTAATGAGTCCAAACTAATATTCAGCCTATTCAAGCCGGCCTCTTTTAGTTTTTCCGCCATCTTGTCAAGATTTATACCGTTGGTGGTCATCATCAAGTCCTCAATACCATTTATTCCGGCAATCCGTTGGATGATTTCGCATATATCCGCTCTGGTAAGCGGCTCTCCTCCGGTGACCCTTACCTTTTTAATTCCAACCCTGGCCATGGACCTTACAATTTGCTCGATCTCTTCAGGGGTCAGATAACTCGTGTACTCATGGACGCAACCACTCCCCCCCGGAGAACAATATATGCATTTGAGATTACAATTTTGTGTAATAGAAATTCTTAAATACTCGATTTCCCTTCCAAATCTGTCTCTCATATAATTATCCCACCTCCATTTTTCGTATCTCGCCTACATGCTCTACCTTATAGCCGCCCATGCATTCAAGCTGCTGTTTAAACTCTTCCGACTTTAGTATCTGAATAAAATGTTTCACAACCCCGTGCTCCAAGAAACGTTCGGGAATTATAAAATCATATTGCTCTTCGCATACCGGTATAAAGTCCAATCCATAAACTTTTGCCGCAGCATATATTCCCATTCCTACATCCCCACTTCCTGAAGCAACAAGCGCTGCAACCGCCATATGGGTGAATTCTTCCCGGTCATATCCGTAAATATCCTTGGTTGGAATATTACTTTTTCTTAACAGATAATCCAATAAGATTCTTGTGCCCGACCCCTTTTGCCGATTGACATACTTAAGCCCGTCTTTCCCAATATCGTTAAGACCCTTGATATTTTTAGGATTTCCCGGTGCCACCATAAGCCCCTGTACTCTTTTCACTCCATTCAGCAAAACAATGCTCTCATTACCAAGGTATCTTCGTATAAAGCTTGTATTATATTCTCCGGTTTGCTCATCCAATAGATGTATGCCGGCTAAATGCGCTTCCCCTCTCTTGATGGCCATAATCCCCCCCATACTTCCCACGTGTGCGGAGGATAAAAACTTGTCTGCAGCCCTCTTTCTGAGCAAATCCCAAACAATATCAATAAGCGGGTCATGGCTGCCTATCAATACCAACGTATTTCGAATTTCGTTCTCATCTTTCAAGAGCTCAACCTCTATCTCCTGACCCGCTTCATATCCTTCAGAGTTAATAGGGATTTCCAATATCCCGTCCGCTTTTGCAAAGGAGGTCACAACTCCGGCACCACGGTTTAAAGGTGTGGCAATCATCTTTCCGTCAACAATTCCCAACTTGGTCCGTATAAACTCTTTATATTTTAAAGATGATATGATCTTTCTGGAGAGCAATGCTTTAGCCTTTTTTCTGCTACCACAGTGAACATGTGTAAGGCTCTCCAATACTTTCTTAAATAGCTTCTCCATTACGATAATACCTGAAACCGGATATCCTGGTACACCCATGATCGGACGATTGTTGACCACCCCCAAAATAGTGGGTTTGCCCGGCCGTATCGCAATGCCATGTGCGATCACCTTGCCAACTTCACCTATTGCCTTTGAGGAAAAATCCTCTCTTCCTGCCGACGATCCGGCATTAAGGATAACCATATCACACTCGTCAGCTGCTTTTTTAATTGCATTTCTAATTAGGTCTAATTGATCGGGAACAATACCGTAAATTTTAGGAACAGCTCCCCATTCTTTAAGCATTGCTGAAAAAATGGAAGAATTGAATTCGATGATTTCTCCTTCCTTTGGACATCCGGTAGGACTGACAATTTCATCTCCGGTAGGGATGATGCCTACAACCGGCTTTTTCCATGCTTTTATATTTAAAACACCACCGGCAAGCATTGCCCCGATCGCTGCAGGTTCTATTCTTGTATTGGAAGGAAGGATCATTTCGGACGCGCATAAATCTTCACCAATTTGTCTCACATGCTGCCATGGAACCGCAGCATTTAAAAGCTTTATCTTGTCCCCTTCCAATCGGATAACATCTTCAATCATGACAACAGCATCAAAACGATCGGGTAGAGGATCTCCCGTATCGACTCTCTCAAAATCCTTACCTTCAGTGAGTACAACCGGTGTAGTATCGGTGGCTCCGAAAGTATTTTTTGCAAGCAGTGCAATGCCATCCATTGCGCACGCATTGTAATGAGGAGAAGAAATATTGGCATAAACAGCTTGCGCAGTGATCCGTCCCAGGCAGTCCTTCACAGGTACTTCTTCCTCTGCCAGTATCGTTCCTATGGATTGAATGGTATGAATATAATTGTTCAGCGCTTCCTCTAACTCTATATTTTCCAGATATGCGTACTCCATAATTACCTCCCTTGCATCATTTTTGCTATGTTAAAATTTATAAAATCATTCTCTGCTAAACCAGTATGACATCTATTTGAGCACCTTTATTAATTCCTTCACTTCCTCTGCTTATATGAACATAGCCTATAGCAGAAGTCAGCATGGATATCAGCCCTGATTTTCCAAAAACCGGATAAGCATACAACTTGCCGTCCACTTCCTCCAGTTTTACAGGCAAGAATTCCTCTCTACCGTTATTGGAAGGGTAATTACAAACCATTTCCGCTCTGATGGAGGGTTTTAGGGTTTGGTGTTTACCGCTTATTGCATTTAAAAGATGACATACAAAGACATTGAATATTGCATAAGCCGATGCCGGATGCCCTGGAAGACCGACGACCGCCTTATTGCCTACCTTTCCCAAAATGGTAGGTTTCCCCGGCTTCACCGCAATCCCATGAATGAGTACCCCGGGAAGGCCTAATGAATTAATTACTTTGTAGGTTTGATCTTTTATTCCCACTGAACTGCCTCCGGATATTATTACGACATCCGATTGGATCAATGCCTCTTCTACCGTTTGTTTAATACTTTCATAATCATCTTTAATAATCCCGTATCGTTTTGGCGACGCACCATTGCTGATTAATGCGGCATATAGCGCATAAGAGTTTATATCTCTGACTTGCGATCCCGTTGGCTGCTGATAAATATCTATGACTTCATCTCCGGTAGAGATGATACCTACACGGATTTTCCTTTTAACCGGAACTTGCGTATATCCCATTGCAGCCATCATCCCTATATCCTGAGGTCTTAAACAAGTTCCGGCTTTTATCACCGCTTTTCCCGATTTTACATCATCGCCTCTAAACACTACATGATTTCCCGGTGCGGAAGACTTATTTATATAAATATATCCATCATCGAAATTTTCCGTGTACTCTATCATTACCATCGCATCAGCATTGGCCGGCAATTGACCGCCGGTGGGAACATATGTTGATTGTCCCGCCTTAAGAAAAAACAGAGGTTTTTCTCCCATTTTCACCTCACCAATCAATTCCAGCTGCGCCGGGAGTGATTCGGAAGCTCCGAACGTATCGGATGAGATCACCGCGTAACCATCCACCGATGACCGGTCAAATCCCGGTATATCCTCAGGAGCTGTCAAATCAACAGCCGCAATTCTTCCAATCGCCTCCTCGATGCCCACAACCTCATCTTCTAACGGATAATCTGAGAAGTTACTATTAATGATTTGCATCGTATCATTTACACTTTTCACATCAAACATATGCGTCTATATCCTCCAGTTTTTTATAAAATCTTTTGTTTCTTTTTGCTGCGGTGAATGAAATACACTGGAAGGATTGCCCTTCTCTATAATCCTGCCCCGGTACATAAAAATAATTTGATCAGCTATTCGTACCGCCTGGGAAGGATTGTGGGTAGTAAAAACAATGGTTGACCTGCTTTGTTGGTTTACTTTTTTTATATAGTTTTCTATCAGTTCCATCCCTAAGATATCCGTGGCTGATGCAGGCTCATCCAGCAGTACAATGGATTTCCCCAGTACTAAGGTTCTCGCCACGGCTACCCTTTGTGCCTCTCCACCGGAGAGAGAGCGGGCTTTTGCATTGATAAAACTACCCATCCCTACACTATCAAGCGCCTCCTGTGCGCAATCTTTAGCATCACTTTGACTCACACCATGTTTCTGAATACCTAGCATTGCATTTTGCAAAACCGACATATCAAACATATATATGCTTTGCGGCATATATGCGATATGGCTGCTTTGTTCTCTTTCGACGCCATTATAGAGGATTTCACCCTCTCCCCCTCTATCAACGCCTGAAATAATACGGAGCATGGTTGTTTTTCCTGATCCGTTTGGCCCTAGTACAGCATAAATCTTACCACTTTCCAATTCAAGCCTATCTATATCAAGAATAACTTTACTGTTGAATATTCTTTTTACATTAAGCAGTTCTACCTTCATATTCCCTCCTGGATATACTGGATCATCCAATTAATAATAAAAGATATGGCAAGAAGTATAGCTCCTAATGCAAGCGCCTTATCGTAGTTTCCTTTTCCCGTTTCAAGTACGATGGCCGTGGTCATCACCCGGGTATTGTACTGTATATTTCCTCCTACCAGCATGATAGCACCTACTTCTGAAATTGCTCTTCCATAGCCGGCAATTATCGCTGATATAATGGGATATCTGCATTCATGAAACAACATGGCAAGGGTCTTTGTACTTCCAATTCCCAATCCCCTACAAGTTTCCTGAACAGGCCCCACTTTCAGCTTAACTGCTCCAATGGTCAATCCTGTTATAATCGGAACAACAATCACTACTTGGGCGATCACCATCGCACTGGGTGTAAAGAGCAGCTCTAACCTGCCCAGAGGCCCTTTCCGGGATAATAGCAGGTAAACTACCAATCCCGCAACTACAGGCGGGAACCCCATAAATGTGCTAATTAATCTTACCAATATGCTTTTTCCCTTAAATTCCTTGCTGCTGATAAGAATACCGGAAGGAACCGCTAAAACAGCAGAAATTACTGTGCTCATGATGGTTACCATTAGAGAAAGAATGATAATTCCGTATATTTCTTTATCAAATGAAATAATCAGTTTATACGCTTCTAAAAGGCTGTTTAGTATTTCTTTCAATTGTTTTGTACCACCTGTTCCGTTTTATAATAAATATGTGATATCATCCCTATAAAAATATACGCTTTCAAACCGTTATGTCTAGTTTTTAAAAGCGTACTTTATAAGTGCGACCCTTTATCACTTGTTTAAAGGATGCGATCCATCTTTAATTCTTTTTATAATTCACCTTAAATAAACTATCACCATACTTGTCCTTACCAAAGTCATCTATCATTTTTAGTACCTTTTCCGATGTCATCCACTTGGTAAAAGCATCTGCGCCTTCTTTATTTATTCCTTCATGCTTGTCAGGATTTACTTGTATGATGGTATACTGGTTAAACAAGTCATCCGAAGCGTCAACAACAATCTGAAGATCCAATTTATCCTTCATAGACAGATACGTAGCTTTATCGGTGAGGGTATATGCCTTTTTCTCACTTGCCATCGACAATACCGCACCCATACCTTTCCCGGCCGAAATATACCAGTTGTCTGCAGGTTCAATCTTTGTATTCTTCCAGATACTCAACTCTTTTTTATGCGTTCCGGAATCGTCTCCCCTTGATACAAAGTTTGATTTGGTTTGTGATATTTTTTCAAATGTTTGTGCAGCAGTATACTTTTCCCCAGAAGAGTTTAATATACCGGCAGGATCATCCTTCGGCCCTACGATGACAAAGTAGTTGTACATTAATTCAATACGTTCCAACCCAAAGCCATCGGCCACAAACTTTTCCTCAGCACTTTTGGAATGAATCAACAGAACATCTGCATTCCCATCTTCACCGGTTTTAATAGCTTGTCCGGTTCCTTGAGAAATTACTTTAAGGGTTATACCCGTATCCTTCTCGAATTCAGGTCTTAGATAATCCAGCAATCCCGTATCATTTACACTTGTAGTGGTTGCAAGCGTCAATGCTTTTTTTGTTTGATCCTTATTTTCTGTCTCAACAGCTGCTGTTTCTTTGGGTGCATCGGTTTTAGGCGCTGATGTCTCTTTGGTTTCGCCGGCTCCGCAGCCGGTAAAGGAAAATAATAAAATAGAAATAACGACCGCTAAAAAGCTCTTTTTTCGTAGAAAAGATACTACAGAATTAGTTAAATGAATATACTTTGACATGATAATTCCCCCTTTTCAAAATGGAAGGTAAGGCTGTTTCCGGCCTTGCCCTATCGGTCTGGAATCCATTGCACTAAAGCATCAGGCTTTCCAGACTCGGAGTTAATTTGTTACTATTCTATAACTTTTTTAATTGAAAGTCAATCATCTATATACAAATCCAATAACTATTTGATATTTTTTTCACTAACTTTAATGATTTCCATATTTATTAAATCTCTTTATTGTGCTAGAATAATGTTATTATTAATAACAAAAATATACCTTAAAGGAGGTCATCCAATGATAAAAGCCGGTATTATTACCGCAAGTGATAAAGGCTATGCAGGTGAACGAATTGACGAGAGCGGCAAAGTGATCGCAGAGCGTATGGGTGAAATAAATGCGGAAGTTGTTCGTTATATCGTCTCCCCGGATGAACGTGATGTACTATCGTCTCATTTGAAACACATGGCGGATGAATTAAGCATCGACCTAATCTTCACTACAGGTGGCACCGGATTTTCCCCAAGAGATATCACCCCCGAAGCGACATTGGATGTAATAGACCGTCATGTTCCCGGCATCCCCGAGGCGATGAGGGCAAAAAGCCTGGAAATCACCTCCCGGGCCATGCTTTCCAGGGCTGTATCAGGGATCCGTAACAAAACACTTATTATTAACCTGCCAGGTAGTCCAAAGGGAGTCAGTGAATGTCTGGATATCATACTTCCAGTTCTCCCCCATGCCATACAAATTTTAAAAGGTCAAACCGGAGAATGTGCCAGAAAATAGCTTATTAAGAGCTTAGAGATTGCTTCAGAGCGAAAGAAAGGTAACTTCCAAAGTTTCAGAGAAGCGAGTTTTGATGCATTTATCAGGGACATTCCTCCACTAGAGAGAGGTGTGTCCCCTAAACTTAAACGTAAGCAATATAAACGCTTAGACATGAGGTACCAGTTCATAGGATACTATTATAATTCTCAGATTAATTTTGACTATGTTCTTCATCCTTTGGCAATGATATATAAAATGTTGTTCCACCTTTCTTGCCTGACTGAAACCATATTTTTCCCCTATGCAAACAAGTAATCACCTGAAACACCATAAATAGGCCTAAACCCGTTCCACCATCGCGTCTAAAGGTAAATGCATTGAAAATCTCTCCTGTTAGCTCTTTTGGTATACCAGGGCCGGTATCACTAATGGAAATCAAGATATGATCATCCGTTTCTTCAGCCTTCACACTGATTTTCCCTCCATCAGGCATTACTTTAATCGAATTGTCCAGAATATTTTGTATTGCTCGCCTAAACAACTTTTCATAAAGAATTATCTTCGTGCTATTGTCCCCTTTAAATTTAATACTAATATTTTGTTGAATACACACAGGCTCTATATCGCTGATAATTTGTTGAATAACTCTTGATGGACTTCCCTTAGAGGATTGCTGCGGCCTAAAAATGTCCAAAAGGTCTATAAGCATTCGATTTAATAGATCCACTTGGTTGATTATCCTATTAAAATACTCTGAGCCTTTATTGGAATTTGATGTTAGTCTTCCCAATTCACTTAAGCCTCGGATAACAGCAACAGGGTTCTTAAGGTCATGAACTGCTGTGGCAATTAAGTCTGAGGTTGCCATAAGCATTGGCATATTATCTTTAGACATTTCCTTTTCTCTAAAATCAGAAATAGCCTGCTCAATAGAACTCACACACGCCTCAACAATGGTCATGCGTACAGGGTGAGCATGTTTGCTTTCTATTGTAATATTGAGAGCTCCGATAATTTCATTGTCTTTTTTTATGGGTACTCCTAAACAAGCATTATTCTTATATGAGCTAACATAATGTTCGATGCCATATACTAAAACAGGTTTTTGGACAATCAATGCGGTGCCGATACCATTATTACCGATTATTTTCTCATTCCAACTGGATCCCACACATAAACCTGCATCTCTTCCTCCCAGCATATCTGGCGTTCCATTAAGGCAAAGAACCCATCCGTCACTATCGGATAATACTATCAAATGCGGGATACCTGTAAGACTTAAAGAAAGATGCTTCATATACGGTTTCGCTGCCTTTATCAGATAGTCATATGCTTTTAGCTTATCTTTCAGTTCCTGACCTGTCAAAAATGAGCATTTTAATTGATCAGGTTGAATATTCCTCTTCTTGCATCTCTTCCATGCTTCAGCGGTTATAGGCCTTAATGTGGGTCTTCTGTCTACCTCTTGTTTAAAAAGATCCCAATCTTCAATCGGATCAATAACCTTTTGTGTATATTCGATCGGCTTCACTAGCATCCTTCCCCTCTTAATATAAGAATGAATTTGATACGGCGTTCACAGACCTTAAAATCAAATAACTTTTCCATATTATTAATAGCAGTAAATATTTTTGTCATTGGAGCTAATCTTTCAAACAGCAAAAGTAAACATTTTTATTGTTTTATGCTTTAATAAACATAAACGTATTTTTAAAAATATTATATATGAATATTAATGATTTGTCCAAACGTAAAAATCAACGCTTTAATTGAGATAGCATATGTCTTATCCAAGAAATCTACGTACCGAATTCATCCTAAAGCTATTGAATTATCTTATTTCATAGCTCATTTACACTATACTAATAGATATGTTCAAAAGCCGTAAAGAAGGAATAATTAAAAAATTGTTATATTTGATTGTATTAAATAAAATTATCTTACCTAATTTGTTTATTTTTTAACATAACTTTATTGATAATTCCTTTTTAAGTGGTATAATTTACATGTACAAGCTTTTTCTATCGTGGACTCATACATATTTGCCATTATTATTGTATCACAACCCTTTAGCCCAACAACATTCAATATCACAAGGAGGTAATTAACTTGAAAAGAATCCGTACACAAATTTTACTTAATTTTTTAGCTGCAGTTATCATAATTATTACAGTAATGGGCGCATATAATATTTTTAATATGGTGCAGCAGAACCAACGGAACTTGCGCTATATTGAGAATACACTTTTTAACGATTATGATCAAATGATTAAAAGTGAAGTGGAAACGGCCGCCTCTATCGCAAAATTATACTATCAAACATATAAAAGTGGTAAACTCTCAGAATATCAAGCAAAAGAAATGGCCAAGGAGGCCGTCAAAAACCTCAGATACGGGGAAGAAGGATACTTTTGGGTGGATGACACCAAAGGAATACTGGTGGCTCACCCTATGATTCCCGACCAAGAAGGAAACAACCGTATTGATATCGCAGACCCTAATGGTGTAAAACTAATCCAAGAAATTATTTCTGCTGCCCAAGATGGGAAGGATAACGGTTATACCAATTATATGTGGGAGAAACCGGAAGATGTAGGAACGGGTAACCTTAGCCCCAAGAGAGCCTATTCTACATTATTTGAAGAATGGGAATGGATTATCAGTACAGGGAACTATGTAGATAGTTTGCATCAAGCTGTCAATGATAAGAAAGAAGAGTTAAGCCAAGATTTATTTAATAGTATCATTCATACAGCTCTCTTTATGCTTCTGGCTGTCATTATATTCACAATAATAGGTCTATTTGTGAGCAAAAGAATATCCGGTCCTATTCATACTATGGTTAAAAGTATTGAAGAAGATGAAAATGGGCAAATTACCATCCAAACCATTGATATTAAATCTAAGGATGAAGTAGGCCAGTTGGGAAATGCTTTAAATAAATTAACATCTCAATTCAGAACTTTTATTGAAGAAGTAAATAAAAGTTCTGAAGGTCTGACGAAAAGTGCATATAGCCTGAATGAACTGGCTAATACCGTTGAAAACAGTTCAAAAATAACAACAGACGGAACAAGCGAAATAAGCGATGCAATTGAAGGAATTTCAAAAGCATTCCAAGAAATTTCAGCCGTAATGATAGAAGTCGAAAATGCTGTAAACTCAATAGCACGCCAAACAGAAGAAGGCGCTCTGTTATCCAACGAAGTCAGCACCCGCGCACAAGAATTGACAGAGAGGTCCACTGCTTCAAAAGAAAAGACAATAAATATCTATAATGAAGTAAAAGATGAGATTGAGAGTATTATGGAAGAAGTAAAAAAAATCGAGCAAATTACTGTTCTCTCGCATCAAATTGATCAAATATCAAAGCAAACCAATTTACTAGCGCTAAATGCCTCTATCGAAAGTGCCCGAGCAGGTGAAGCAGGCAAAGGATTTGCAGTTGTAGCCGAAGAAATAAGAAAGCTGGCGGAAAGTTCCGCTTCAGCAGTAAGTGATATTCAAGTGATCGCGCACCATGCTGCGTCATCAGTAAGTAATTTGGTAGCCAGCACCGACAAGATCTTTGAATTTATAGATCAGGATATTTTAAAAGAATATGATAATCTGGTTGAGGCAGGAAGACAATATTCAAAAGATGCAAAAAATATGAATAATATCGTATTGGAGCTAAGCTCCGTATCACAGCAGATCAGTGCTTCTACCAATGAAGTTGCAAATGAAACCAATCAAGTAACAAGTAATCTATTACAAAGTAACCAGCACCTGCATGGTATTGCACAGCAAGCCCTATTTACTTTAGAAAGTATAAAACAAATTCAAGAACACTCAAATAAGAATAAAAAGAGTGCAGCGAATCTTGAACAATTTGTGAAAAAGTTCAAACTTTAAGTAACCCCTTCTAAAAAATCCACAGTATAGAAAATTATTTTTCCATACTGTGGATTTTTCTTTTTGATCAGTTGTATTATTTAAATGCTTGCTAGAATATAATCCATTGTCCATTGTACACTGTACATTATTCACTATTCATTATTCACTGTTCACTATTTATGCTCGCCCATTATTTCTAAATTTCATATATAACTTATATATCCGGTTTCTATTCAATTCAAACACTCTCACAATTTCAGGATCAAAATGTTTTCTACTTCCATTGATAATAATATCAAAGGATTCTTTAAAAGGAAATGGCTCCTTATAAGGCCGCTTACTGGTTAGCGCATCAAACACATCGGCTACTGCAACGATTCTTGCACTAAGGGGGATTTCTTTACCGCTTTTCCCATAGGGATATCCCGATCCATCCCACTTTTCATGATGGCTTTCGGCGATTTCTACACCCATTTGAAACATGCGCCTTTTCTTTCTTGAAATACTTGATTCTGCTGCCTTTAGCACTTCTGCGCCATACGAGGCATGTTTCTTCATTTCTTCGAATTCATCAGCATCCAATTTTCCGGGTTTTAAGAGTATTCCGTCTCTCACGCCCACTTTTCCGATATCGTGCATCGGACTGAACCTCTCTATATCATTAATGTATTCAGGATTAATCATATCGCTGTATTTGCTGTCCTCGTATAAAAACTGTGCGATTGTCTTTGAGTAAATCTTCATACGTTCCAAGTGATCTCCGGTATCCTCATCCCTTGCCTCCGCCAATTTAACCAGGGCTAGAACACTGCTGTAAATCAGTTCTTCGGTAAAAACATTCTTTTCAAAGCTGATTGCAATACTATTTGCCAGCGTTTTTAAAAATTTTACATGTTCTTCAACATAAGCATTTTTTTCACGGCTTGAAAAAAATATGATACCTACAGGTTCGCCGTTTAGCTTTAACGGCAGTGTCAATGAAGACTTTATTCCCGCACCCAGTATAGCTTTGTTATAGTCTTTGGAAGGCTTGTCTGCTACATATGCTTCCAAATCATTAATGATTCTTGCATTGCCTGAATCAATCACTTTGCCAAGACTGGTATCCTTTATATAATATTTTTTCCCTATCAATTGCGCAGGCAGTCCTGTAATAGAGCCATCAGAGATTCCGTAAGATGCCTCCAGTACATTTCGGTTTTCTTTTATTAACGCAATTCCGATATAGGAATACGGCATAAAGCAAGAAAATTCATTGTAAATATACGTTAAGATTTCACTAAAAGATGAATTCATGTTAATATTCTCAATTAGTGCAATAAGCTTGTTAATTTTACCCAATATTCCATTTATCTCCACAATCACAGGCTTTACTTCCTTTTTTGTCGGCGTTGTCTTTTCATTGATAAGGTAGTTCAAGCCGATTCCTGAAATGCCCCGGTAAAATTCATTAAGAGGGTTAATAATATACTTGTATAGATTATGCAACATTATAATAATAACCGCTGATGAAATTCCCACCAAAACAATAGAAATATTCCTACTTCTTTCACTATTTTTCTCACCATATTTCAAGACTGATTGGGTAATGATATCACTATCATGTAGAAGCTGTTCATTGTTCGCATTAATATATATGATGGCCTTGGCAGTGTTTTCATTAATCTCTGATGCTTCTAGCAGATGGGTCACTGCTGTTTCAAAATTAATCCATATACTGTCGATATTTTGTAGATATCCAGCACTTTTTTCTATCACATTCTTAAAATTAATAATTTCAGTACCATTTTGGATATACCCATCATGCATAGCTTCCAATGTATTATTAAAGCTTTCTCTTGCTAGAGACAGATTATTCTTGGTATCAGCAATCTTATCCCTCAGAGATTGTTCGTCATCAACCATTGGACCAGTTTTAAGGGCCTGCATAAGAACATAAAGCCTATTTGCATCTTTGGCCATCTTCTGGGTAAGCATTCTTTGCTTACCGAATAAATTAACAATTACTTTCTCCTGATACTCGTACTTGCTAGACTGATAAAATAAATATGCAAAACAAAAAATAATAGCTAAAATCATGCACAAAATTAAAATAATGATTCTCATAACCGGGGATATAATCCCTGTTTTCTCTGACCTCACAAACATTCACCGCCTTTATTACATCTCTATTGCATACTATTTCACGATATTTCAAATTAAAAATCATTCATATCAAGAATTTATTTATACTGATTATATCATATAATTTTACATAATTTTCATCATGTAATATAAATCTTTTTGTATTTTTGTTTTCTTTTTTACAAAATTTGATATAAAATAGATAAAGATGACTAATCTAAAAAAGTATTAAAAATTATTATAAAAAAACTTAAGAAAGGGGAAACATCATTGAAAAAAATCAAAAAAATCTCCCTTGTAGGATTAGGTGCGATCGGATCAGCTTATGGAAGCTATTTGCACCAAGCTGCTCCGAACTGTCTTCAAGTAATTGCGAATAAAGAGCGCATTGAGCGCTTTAAAACGAACGGGTGCATAGTAAATGGAAAGAATTATGACTTTAATTATATTCAACCTGAAGTTGAAACCATACCCTCCGATCTGATTATCGTATCGGTAAAATACCATCACCTTGCGCAGGCTATCGAGGATATGCGAAATCATGTAGGCCCGGAAACTATCATTCTATCGCTCATGAATGGAATATCTACCGAAGAAATCATCGGAAGAGAATATGGAATGGAAAAATTATTATATTCATACAGCGTTGCAATCGACGCTATTCGCGAGGGAAATCATACCCGTTATACTAACATAGGAAAGATTGTATTTGGCGAAAAAAACAATACCTCTTTGTCTCCACGGGTTAATGCTGTGAAGGAGCTTTTTGAGAATGCAAAAATTCCTTACGAAATACCGGAAGATATGCTTAGGTCACTATGGTGGAAATTTATGATTAATGTCGGAATAAACCAGACATCGGCAGTGCTAAGAGCTCCTTACGGTGTATTCCAGCAGATGAAAGAAGCTAATGGTTTAATGAGACTTACCATGGAAGAAGCTATTTGTCTAGCGAATCGTTTAGAAATCGATTTAAGAAAAGAAGATATCGATAGCTTCCAAGAAGTGCTGCATACGCTTTCTCCAAATGGAAAAACTTCTATGCTGCAAGACATTGAAGCAGGCAGGAAAACAGAAGTTGAAATATTTGCCGGTACAATATCAGAGCTTGGACAAAAACACGGGGTTGCAACACCCGCCAATGATATTCTTAAAAGAATCATCCATGCGATGGAGCAAATCAACGCTGAAAATGAAAAAAGAGGACAATGCTGATGAATACAGATATAATCAAAATTTTTGAAAAAGATAAATTTGCCGCTTATATCGGGGCAAAACTTATTGAGGTTGAACCCGGATATGCTGTCGTACAAATGGAAATCAACGACTGTCATCTCAACGGAGTGAATTTGGTCCAGGGGGGCGCTATATTTACACTGGCAGATTTCGCTTTCGCTGCCGCTTCAAATTCCAAAGGATGTGTGACCTTAGGGGTAAACGCAAATATATCATATTTCAAATCACCCCAAGGGAAAGTGCTAACTGCTAAAGCAACCGAAATATCGTCGCATAAAAAGCTATGCGGATACAATGTAGATGTTTTTGATGAAAATGAAGATCTGGTTGCCCGATTCTTCGCAACCGGATATATCAAGAATCAAAGATTGTAATTTTGATTGCAATACATTCCATTTAAGAACTTTAATATGTCTAATAAAAATAAAATGCCGGAGATGATACCACCTCCGGCATTTTTCCTCTACTCAAAAATGAGTGTTTTCTATATGCTGCTATATTGATATTTTATGCTCCCCAGATGCTGCGCATCCATTCTATACCATACACTGCCGCCTGCTCCCCACTTGGATAAGGTACAACTTCAAGCGAAACAGCTCTGTCGTATCCGATCTCTTTAAGGACATCTCCCACTTTTGTGTAATCTACATTACCGCCCCCTGGGTATTGACGGTTACTGTCCGAGATATGCAGATGCGCAATTTTCCCTTTGCACATTCTAAAGGACTCAAACATATCCTTATCTTCAATAAACATATGGTGTGTATCCAGTAGCAGTTGAATTGTTTCCAAACCTGGTCTCTCCAAAAACTCTAGCGTTTCCTCTGTTGTATTTAATAAATTTGTGAGATAAAATACGATGGGTTCAAGACCAAGGATTACACCTCGTTCTGCCGCATAGGCTGCAATTGGGATGAACTCTTGTGCAAGCCTATCCAAGTATTCTTTACGCGCAGCGTAACTCGGTGCTTTACCACGTAATAATCCCAGGAACACTACCGCATTAAAATTTGCTGCAAAATCGATATGCTCTTTTAGACGTGCAGACATTTTCTCTCTCAAGCTTTTATCAGGTGAAGTAATGTTAAGACCATTTAACCCATACTCCAATCCTGTACCTACTGCCGCGATACGTATATTCTTTTGGTTTGATATGTCCAAAAGTTTTTGTACATCAAATTGTCCAGGTTCACGGATATGAAGCTCTGCACTGTCAAAACCCAGTTCGGACGCACGGATCATTGCTTTTTCTACACCACCCTGCAATAAGACCGGTGCACCTTCCCCCAATACCTCTTCAGAAATTGCTAAACCATAACTAACTTTTCTGCTCATATACTGCCCTCCATTAATACCAGTGAATAGTGAATAATGAATAATGAATAGTGAAGAGTAAAAAGTGGGAAGTGAGGAGTTTTTTACGTTCTCCCCACTATCCACTCCTCACTCCCCACTAGTGCATTATTAAAGTGTAAGAAGCTTCTGCCAGCCCGTTACATCAAAACCTTCCAAAGTCATTACAGTAGCTCCAAAAGTATCAAAGTCCTTAACGGCAAGGCCATCAGGTTCATAGGCAAGGGTGAATTCCGGTAATGCCTTACTTACACGTTCTAGCGCGTCTGCATCAACAGGTTTGTCTATTGATATCTCACGACGGATAGTCCCCTCTTCTTCAGCTTTTTTAACTGCTTCTTGATATTTAGGATGTATGGTCATCACCACATTGCTTCCTACCATCTCAGATACATGACGTGCACAGCGGAATGCGGCAGGCATCAATACAGTCTTGAAGCCACGTTCTTTGAGTATTTGATAGGAGCGTTTCGCAACCGCTAACGAAGCACATTCAAGATCATATGTTGAAACTCCGGCATTACGCTCTTTATTTAATGCTGCAAGATAGTCTTGGAGTCTTCCCATAACAATGGCGGCTGTGGATGGTGCCGGCTCTATACCTGCTTCAATGGCACGTTTGACACCACGTTCATGAGCTTCCGCCGCAGCAACAATTTGTGAAACACTTACGCAAACGGTTGGATTTGTCGGTATTCCCAATGCCGCAAGCTCTTCCAGTACCTCGATGCCTGCTGCTGTGCCCGGGATTTTTACCATGATATTTTTGCCCCATGATGCAAAAGTTTTGCCCATTCTAAGCATCGCCTCTGCGTTTGCAGAATCTTTAGGTTTAACCTGAGCACGGATATATCCTTTCAGTCCTCCCTCTTTTTCAAACATATCTGATAACATATTTGAAATATGTTTTACTACAGCACCAATTAACTCTACTACTCTGTCGTCTCCGGTAAGATCTGCCGGAATTTTCTCAACTGCTTCTTTAAAAATTTCTGATGTTTCTGTTAGTGCCTGATAAGAAAGAGGAGGATTTGACGTACATCCGATCGCTCCAATACTTAATGCGGCTTTCAGGTCCTCCACTAATGCCGAATCATTACACCACTGGGTATCTGTATTTTCTGCCATCCATTTTAAATATGTGTTTTCACTCATTTTTACACATTCCTTTCTGTTGATAGATTATTATTTTTAGAATTTACTATACCCGTGTCCATGTGAAATTAACCATTCTCCTCCTTTCAAAACGCTTGTTTAACGTTTAACATGGACACATCACAAGACCTCAAGTTAACTTGCTGTGCCGGTTTAGATATAAGAAAGAGCTGCTTGAGTATAATGCCTTAAGCTTAAGACTTTCCAACGCAAGCACATCATTAAATCGGCGCAACACGTTAAAATAACTTCAAGTGTATTACTCAAACTTTTCTTTAGTTATAGTTAGTTTAACGTTTAATATAAATATACTACAAAAATCTTAAATATCCTTCTTTTTTTCGAAAAATATTTAAGATTTTTTTATTTTTAATAATTTATTCACTTTTAAAAACAAATATAACCATGTTATAAAAGCTTAAAAGCACTGATATCTCTTGCTTTTGACGGCCAATGGAACATATTTATTAAACCGTTCGGTATCCCATCTTGGTACAACGTCTAAGCAACTGTGGATCTTGTTCAAAAGATATGTAATGTTCACACACATAACATTCTGCTTTATAATGTGCAAAAAAAAGACCGGAATTAAGCCTTGTAAATCCATTGGGACAACCCTCGACCGGATAATATGAGCTCCCCCAGCCTCCTGTCACCAGATCGAGCTCAGCATCAGATAATTTTTCATTATCCATTAAACACTCTTTTACATCTATTTTATACTGTGAATAATCTCTTATCTCGTTCAGCAGCCATTGAATCTCTGTAAATTCCAGCTTCACCTGTTTCTCTGCTAAATGCTTTTCGAGTTTTTCTGCAGTATTCATGGATGTGATGCTCTCTAACCACGTACTATCTTGCCCTGCTGCTTTCTTGATTTTCTCTAAAATTTCCACGATGAATATTCCCCCTTATTCTTCTAGGACTTTTTTTGACCAATAGGATGCCAGTCCGGGGCCTGAGATATTATGCCATACACTAAACAGCGCTGCGGGTACTGCAGTATTAGGATCAAAATAGTTACTAGCCAGAGACGCAGCCAATCCGGAATTCTGCATACCCAACTCTATGGATATTGCCCGCCTTTTTGCTTCACTGACATGAAACAGCTTACCGATAAAAAACCCCAGCAATAATCCCATGCAGTTATGCAATATGACACCGGCAAATACGACCGGTGCTGTGTCAAATATTTTCTCTGCACTAGCACCGACGACAGCACCTACAATCAGCGTAACAGATAGAACCGAAATGATAGGAAATACTTCCAGAACCTTTTCTGTTGTATCTTTTAGCAACTTTTTTACTATGATGCCTATCATAATAGGTATAAGAATGGTGTTAAATATGGATAAAAACATATCTTTAGCGGGTACATCAACCCATTGATGTGCCAGCAGCAATGTAATGACCGGTGTAACAATCGGCGAGATGAGTGTCGAAACGGATGTCATTCCTACAGATAATGCTACATCACCTTTCGCAAAATATGTAATCACATTTGAAGCCGTCCCTCCCGGACATGCTCCAAGCAGAACAAATCCAACCGCCAGCTCTTGAGGGAGCTTAAAAATGAGACTGATCGCGTACGCCAGCAGCGGCATAATTGTAAACTGAGCCGCACATCCGAGTATGACTTCACCGGGTCTTAGAAATATTATTTTAAAATCTTCTGCTTTTATGGTCATGCCCATCCCCAGCATGATCACTCCCAGCAAAAGTGATATATGCGGCATCACCCATTCAAATTGTTCAGGCTTAAATAAGCCTATTCCTAAAGCAATGATTACAATCACAGCAAAATAACGCCCCATGATTGTACTGATATTTTTTATGATATTCATTGGTTTTACGCTCACTTATTATATATATTTTGCATCAGCAATTATTAAGTGAGGAGTGGATAGTGGGGAGTGGGGATCCTTTATACGCTCCTCACTATCCACTCCCCACTCCTCACTGCAGCAATAGATCTCCTGTAACATCTTTAATGCATTTAATATAGACTTGCTTGTTACCCTATGATGATAGCAATCAATGATACCACAAAGATTATTCCTGCTATTATCATAAGCAAAGATGCGGACATTACAAAACCCAGTGTAATCATAATACTTATTAATAACGAACTGCATATCAACATGGACAAAGCCGCCCATTTTATCTGTCTATGTCTTGAAGGAACTGCAGGCATGGTCATATCTATATGTATATCATCACATGTAAGTACAATAAATACCGGAAGACCCAAAAATATCGGAAAACCTAAATTATTAAACAATATGATATAATAAATCTGTCTTGACCAGAAATTCAAAAATATATCTAACGAACAAGCGATCAATATAGCCACAGCGAGGGATGAAATGGCTGACAGTATTACATATCTAAAAATATTTTTATATGTTTTTACATTGGGTCTTTCGCCCTTACTCCATAAATGCCAAAGTTTATAGGGAAGATATGCAGCAATAAAATTGCCGAAAAACCCAAAGATAGAACCGTAGCTGAATGTGCCGAACAAGTCGCTGATGATATTTCCGAATGCACATCCCCATGCCCCTGCAGGGCCAAAGATAAGACCGGCTACAACCGGTACGGCATTTACCGGACGCACCTCGGTAAAGCCTTCAACCAGTACCATTACTTTAAAGGGTATCGCCATTCCGATAAAAGCAAGGGCGCACACAAGAATTTGCAGCAGTGTTTGTTTTGATCTAAGCGGAGATAGTATCTCTTGCATAAGATGCTGCCTCCTTTTTATCCAAAAAGTTTGTACCGGCGCAGATAGCACCCATTACAATAACGGCCGCACCTACTATCTTAATAAACGTTAATGCTTCTGTTTGTCCGAATGTATTGGGGATAAGCACCGCAAGCACCATCGTTACTACAGGCTCTGTAGAGGCAATCACCGTAACGCTGATAGGATTTGCGTATTTCTGAGAGTACATTAACATGATATACGCATAAGCTTTCGAAAAAAAAGCCAATAAAAAGATGTTTGCAAGCATTTCATTTGAATATTGAACAGAAAAAAATGTACTAGGCTCTTCAATAAACCATAGGATGAAAGAAAAAATCGCTGTAAAAAACATCTGCCCCACACCTAATAGCAGCGGATCTGCCTGCTTTGTAAATATGTCGGTTATAACAATGTACACAGCCATTAATATACAACCTATCACCATATATAAAATACCCGGATTCATTCCTTCTCCAATATTTACTCTGCTGGTCAGTGTGAGCCCGGTAAGAATAAGCATAATGCCTAAATAGTTATTTTTCGTAGGTTTCTTTTTAAGAAATAGTAGAATAATAGGTACAAATACAACAGTCAAAGATGTAATAAAACTCGCCATTGATGCAGGTATTTTAGATATCCCTGCCCTCTCAATCAAGAGCATTCCACAAACAAGAGTGGCCATAACAGCACTTTTTATGAGAGTATTTCGGCCAAATTCCCGCAGCTTTCTAAAAAAGATAATGACAAGAATAACACTTGCAATTCCGGCAGTAATTGTAAGATACGCAAATGTAGACAACGTATCCGGAAGATTTTTTATAAATATATAAGATGACGCCCAGCAAAGTGTGATTGAGAATAGTACAATATTAGATTCTGCATGTGTCATGGCTCTGCTCCTTCATAAAATTCATAATTTACATCGTTTTTTTCAACCAGAATTGCATTTTGATTAAGTTCTTTAAGAATTTCATCCATGATTGCCTTGATTTGCTCTTCGGAAGCAAAATAAAAAGAATAGATAAGGCTGTTTTCCTTAGTTATAATTTCTTTTTTATCTTTATATGCGCCCTCACCATACGCAACGGTATACCCATCAACATACTTAAGACAAATGTTTGATATTTTTTCTTTTGCCGTTTCGGTGTCAAATGTCTGTTTATATCCGTCTTGGTCATTCAGACCGATATAAAGTGTGTATTTAACTGCTTTACTCTTTACCAGGCTTTTTTGATTTTGTCTGTTACACCCGGCAGATACCACAAGCAGGGTTACAATTAAAAAAGATACCAGAATACGCTTGTGCAAATTCTCACCAGCTTTCAAACTTGTATATTCAACATCTTAGGCATGGTTAATACACCATTTTATCCAACAGCCATAACCCGTCTTCTTTAATCATTTTCATGGATAAGGAAGTGTCTTTAAGGGTATTTGTACCCATATCTTCTTCTTTGAGATAAACTGTCAGCTTCGCGCTGTCTTCGGTAATATCGGATAACTCAAACATGTAAGTATCCCATTTTTTATAATATCCTACACCCCCGCTTTTACTGATATCCACATGGAGTTTTCCATCTTTGTCCATGTACTGCGGGCCTCCCCAAGTCTTGCCGGAAAGCAGTGCATCGGCTTCCTCTTTTCCATACGTATTTCTTACATATCCTTCAAGCTCTGCAAATGTTGTGAAACGCTTATCTTTAACCGGATAAATAGTATTTCCATCGACTAGGCCGCCTTCCGGCATATCAGCGGGTAAAGTATTTAGATAAAACATCTCGGAAAAAGCGATATAGTTGCACCCAATGAGTTCTCTTGCTGCGTATCTGAGATCTTGATCCGCATTGTACACATGGGCATTGGAAATATCAACATCCAATATGTCTTTTACACTGTCATATGGTAATAAAAACTCAGGGAAACCTGCGGCATAAGGTGCCAGTGTATACAACTGATAAAAAACATTGATCCCCTTTTCAGTTAAGATAAAATCCGTATCCTCATAGTATTCTTTTACCGCTGTTTTATAATCATCGTTATAAACATTCTCCTTTTTTTGTTGATTTTGCTCAATCTGCTTAAAAACAGCTTCATATATGTGCGCTAACACCTCTTCTTTTGGGATGCTAAAAATATCGGTAAGCGCCATCTTCTTTCCGCTTCTGATATCAAACGTTTCAGCACTCCAAAATGTATTCGGATGGGCCCCTCCGGTATATGCGTACTGTACATTTAATACCGAAAGTAGATTATTACTATTATAATGAATATGGAATTTGCGGTCAAACATATGCGTATTAAAATCGTAACCATTCTTTTTGGCATCTTCATAATTTTCCGCAGCCGCAGCAAACCCTTCCCCCTTGACTTCTTCAAAAAAAGTTTCAACTTCATTCTTATAATATTTGTTTATTTTTTCAATTTCAGGTTGATTCTTCGGATTTTTTAGTTTGGGTATGATGATGCTGGCTTCAACCAGAACAGTCCCATCATTTTCATCTACTAACTTATTAGTATAAACTGTATCAATAATTTCAATAGGTACGGAAGTTTCTTCTTTTTTAGAAGAGTTCGTTGTTTTATTAGTATCTTCCTTTGAAGGCTCTTTTTGATTTTCCGCTTGTTTGTGACTACCGGATGAACTCTCATTGCTATTCTCGGACCGCACGGGTGTTTCAGTCTTACCGCATGCCCCAAACAAAAAAGTAGTAATCATAAAAACTGCAATGACTGCAATGAATTGCTTAAATATTTTTTTCATGCCTAATACCTCCTGATAAACTTATTCCAAAACGATTTTATTTTCCTATCTATAATATACGAACAACATTAAAAACCAGCTCAGTAGGCTTCAAGAAACTTCCATTCCTATCAAGAGCTCCTTCATCTTCTTTTTTCCCCTCACAAAGATGGTGGATACCGTACTTTCATTGATTCCGGTCACCTTAGATATTTCTCTATTGTTCAACTCTCCAAAATATTTGAGGTACAAGACCTGCCTGGTACGGTCATCGAGCTGAGAAAGTGCCTTGTAAAGAATTTTTCTATCTTCGTTTACAATTTCTTTATATTGTTCTTCGAAATCCACCGTAATAAGCACGCTATTGGTGCTATCATCCAACGATACGCACTTTTTCTGTCTCCGAAAGTAATCTGTAAGTGTATTTTTAGCAATCACGAAGATCCATGTATTAAAAGAAGCTTTGGACGCATCAAAAGAAAATATTTTTTGTGTAACTTTTAAGAAAATTTCGCTGACCAAATCCTCAGTCTGCTCCTTGTTCAGCAAACGGAAAAAGATATAATTGTATATCTTTGGAAAATATTCTTCATACATCTTCTCAAAATCCGAAAAATTTTTAAAGTCACACATTGAATCACCTTTCCACTATATAAATTAAAGTTTTTTACTCGTAAATCCTTTGCTATTCCCCAAAATTAGTTTGAATTATTCATAATTTTACAGTATAATTGTAATAGCCGTTCGGTATTTTGTAATGATAATGTTAAGGAATGTAAAAAATATATGACAATTTGTTGAATCGTGGGACAACATACTTCTTTGCAGCACATTCATTAAAGGGGGGCTATAACATTTGATTAAAAAAAGCATTCTACTTGTAGATGATGACCCTTCTATACATAAACTATTAAAAGCGGCTTTAGAAAAAAACTTATATACCGCCATCTCGTGTAATTCCGGCGAAGAAGCCCTTGAAGCCCTTGACCGATATCCTATCAGTGCAATCATCCTTGATGTAATTTTACCTGGTATGGACGGACTGGAAACGCTAAAAAGAATTAGAAATCATCCGTTACATCACCATATTCCTATCATCATGCTTACTTGTAAGAATAGCGAAATCGAGACGGTTGTAGGATTAGAAATGGGAGCTGATGATTACCTTGGCAAACCGGTTAGATACTATGAACTTCTAACAAGACTTAAAATGATATTTAAGAGAAGACCTCATCAAACCGGAGATGAACCTAAAACATTATCGATGCACGGTATAGAAGTGGATGTTGATACACGTACCGCATATATTAATAAATTACCGGTAGTATTGACTTACAGAGAATTTGAGCTTTTAACACTCCTGGTGAGAAATCCCGGAAGAGTTTTTTCAAGAGATATGCTGCTTGATGAAGTGTGGTATGACGAACAGTTTTTGGAGACCCGTACGGTAGACGTTCATATCCGGGGACTTAGAAAAAAAATACAACATCACGGTTTGAATCCTAACATTATAGAAACCATAAGGAGCGTCGGCTACCGCATGACATTACCGTAGGCATTTTAATCGCTCAATATGTTCTATTTGTGTTTGAAATAAAAACCGCAACCCAATTATTTGCATTCTAATACCACCTACATTACTTTTGATCCTTTATATATCCTGCTGTACAGCGGCCAAACGTATATTCATTGCATAATTCGCAGGATTTGTCCGGAGTCGGACATTTTTCACCGTTGGAATCATTTCCCGCAGCTGCTACCATATCCAGATCATCATCTGCAAGAGGCATGGCTTGACCTCTTGCTTTCTTATGTTCTGATTTCAATCTTTCTAAAAGCTTGTATTTCAGCTCCGATTCCAGTGAAAAATCATATTTTTTCGTATCAAACATATCGAACACTCCTATTCACACCTTACCTTGCCTATTTTTTGCGCAGTCAAAAGCTCCGGCAAACATAAGGATAATGCTGAGGGCTGTCAATAAAACCGTAATCTCCATTGAAAGCAGCATAAACATCATAAGTAAGAAATAAAGTAAAGTTATCACTCCTGCAATTATAAATAACACCTTTGCTCCTTTAGGCTGATTTATTGCAACGATTGCAGCAATCACCGACAGCAGCATGCCAAGTGCAAGCAGAATAAACAATGTAATAAGCGCCGCATTCCAGCCGGCCGGACTTTGGAAAATCATTAATACACCGGGAATAAGAATTACTGCCGCAGATACTCCCGATATGAAGCTTATATATTTTTTCATGATGGTCCTCCTATCTTAGCATCAAATTCAACCCGGAACTATGGTCTCTTTATTGATTCCATTATATATACGGAACACTTTGAAAAGTAGCTCAAAAAATTTAGCCCTGTATAAAAAACATATTTTATACACGACTTTGATAAAAATACTAAAAACTTATCCATTGTGATGCGTTCCAGTCATACACAACAGTTAGTGCCCCGCACCTTGTAGCGTATATTGCTCTCTCCATGGGGTTTTGCAGTGATCGCAATATCTTACATATATACTGTTACCTTTTCCGTCAGGTCCCTTATATTCTTTACGAAAGTGAGGACATATCGCAATAAGGGTGAGTTCGCACAGGAAAAAATTATACCTGTTCTCGCAAAGGTCAATACCAAAAAGATTCCCTCCTGTTATTCCGTCAAGCTCATCATCTGTCAACTTTACACCTTCCTGCTTCCGGATCTCTTTCAATTCATCAAGATCAAACTCAAAGCCTGCTTCTTTGGCAATCGAGGCAACTTCTTCGTATGTTTTTGCCTGATAGAGTTTTGCTTTTAGCGCTTCATCTTGTTTAAATGTTGATAAAAACATCTGTATGCTTTCATTTGACATACTTTTCTTCCCTCCCATTTCATCAACCGTCTGCCGGCATTTTTATATATTTTTATATATAATATACGTTCAACAGCCTATTCATCTTGCCCATCCCAGAACCCCTTGCAGCAGTACTCATAGCTTCCAATGGGAGTTCTATAAACAGGATGGTACATTGTCTTTTTCTTTACATTCGGACAGTAGCTCAACTTGCACAAAAGCCAGTCATATCTTTCAGGACATTTAGTGATTCCAAATAGTCCTCCCCCCGATATATTATCAAGCTCGTCATCGGTCAGCTCCTTCTTTTCCTTTCTCATATCATTCAAATACTTGCTCCATTCTTCCGCAGTAAACCCAAATCCCGCCTCATTGGCAATTTTGATGAATTCTCTCTCATCCTCCTTTTTTATTGATTTTAGTTTATGCTGCAAATCCGGGTTTGCTTTGATCTCATTTAGGAAAAATACTATTTGCTCTTTTGACATTTCTGTTCCCTCCTTTACTTCTTCCGGTTTTTCTTTATATAAATATCATACGCGTTAAGCTAAGCCATGTTATGGTAAACCAATAATTGCATTTGCAAAAAAGAAAAAAACATGAGAACCTCAAAGTAATAGAGAAATGAAAGGTGAGGTTCCCATGTTTCAAGTTCCCATATCACTAATTATAAGCTTTATTTGCTTTTTAGGAAAGACAAAAATACTGGAAATTTCTAAGGACACAGGGTTTACGGTGCGCCGCTCTAAGCTGCTGCCAGATACTATAGTAAAAGTATTTACATTCGGCTTATGGGACACCCCTAATCCATCCTTACGTCAAACTGCTTCTAAATGCGAAAATATTCAACGCGGACTTAGTATAACACGCGAAGGACTTTTTCAACGTTTGGCTACAAGTGCTTTATTGCTAAAACAAGTATTCCAGTCAGCAGTTGAGTATTCTGCCAAGAGAGCAATAACTGTCCAGAATCTCGATGTGCTCCAAGCTTTTACTGATGTAAAAATATGTGATAGCTCTAAAGTTACTCTTCCGGACAAATTAGCAGATGTCTGGAAAGGTCTTGGTGGCAATAATGCAAAAGCTGCTCTAAAAATCCAGACTATATATAGCCTTAAGTCCAGAACTATCACAAATATGGAGTTGACAAAGGCGCCTGGTCCAGATGCCGGCTATAAAGATGAACTTCTAAAACACATTCATCATGGTGAGCTGTTAATTACTGACTTAGGATATTACAGTAAAGATTTGTTTAGGAAAATAATATCCAAAGGTGCATATTTTCTTAGCCGAATTAAATCAAATACTGTTTTTCAAATACAAAATTCTGACACTAAATCTTTTAAAGCCTTAGACCTTTTAAGTGTTTTAAAAAACAGCTCCAGTGTTGATATAGATGTATACTTTGGCACCAAGTATTCTAAATTACTACAATGTCGGCTGATTGGTGTACGTTTACCTGATGAAGTCGCTAATGAACGTAGGCGCAAAGCAAATAAAAAAGCAAAGTCACAAGGCAAAACACTGAGTGACTATGACTTAGAGTTATTAGGATGGAACCTTCTAATTACTAACGCCCCAGCACATATGCTTACTCCAAAGGCAGCCTGTGAATTGTACAGAGCTAGATGGCAGATAGAGCTTTTATTTAAGGCTTGCAAAAGCTATCTAAACCTTGGCAAAGTAGGCAACTGTGGTAAAGAGCAATTAGAGTGTCTTCTATATGGAAGGTTAATTGCCATTATACTAATTTTCACAGTCTACTCAGCACTGTATGCCCTCATGTACCAACAAAAAAACAGATGCATTAGTATGATGTCGTTTATCAAACTAATTGCGACAAAGGTGGAAAAAATATTTTCAAGCCTTTATGCAACCACTGAAGCAATATCGGAACTGCGACTGATTCTTAAAAGAGCGGCCGAACAAAGCTTACATGATAAACGTAATCGCAAAACCACGGTTGAGCGATTGCAGGAACACTATTTGCTCAATTAAATTGGTAAAAAATAGCTTAACTTAACGCGTATGATATAAATATATACGAACTGCCATCAAAAGTGGCTCAAAAGAAGAGCCATGTACAAAAAAATGAATTTCATACACGGCTCTTTTATGTGCGGTATTTTATTTTTATTCTAATAGAGCAGCTAGCGGTGATGCCTACTCTTACTTACTGTGTACTTCTGTTCCCATGGCGGGTTGCAGTGATTGCAATAGCGTTTGTATGTTTTCGAAAAAAGATCAGATGTTATCAAATCCACTTGGTAGTGCGGACAGAAAGATAATTGGCAGAATATCAACGAGTAGGCATTCTGACAAAGATCCCCAAATATGTTTCCTCCCGATACCCCGTCTAGTTCATCATCAGTCAGTTCCACGCCTTCCTGCTCTCGAAGCGCTTTCAACTCATCAAAGTCAAGCTCAAAACCCGCTTCTTTTATAACTCCCATAACCTCATCTTCTGTCTTCACTTTATGAAGCTTTTCTTTTAGTGCATCATCTTGTTTCAAGACAGATAAAAACATTTGTAGACTTTCCTTCGACATAGATTCTCCTCCATTCTGCCGACGTTTTTAATCCCAGTATATGGAATTAATGAGCCAGAGGACTTTTGGTATATGTTTCTTTCCATGGTGGATTAGAGTTATCGCAATAGCGTTTATATGTTCTATTGCCATGTATATCCCTATCTATCAGCTCCTTGCGGAAGTGTGAACAGAAAGATAGCTCGCATAATATATAGGAATATGTATTCTGACAAAGATCAATACCAAAAAGGCCCCCTCCAGATACGTCGTCCAGTTCGTCATCTGTCAGTTTTACGCCTTCCCGCTTCCAAATTTCTTTTAATTCATCAAACATCAAATCAAAACCCGCTTCTTTTATAACTCCCATAACCTCATCTTCTGTCTTCACTTTATTAAGCTTTGCTTTTAACGCTTCATCTTGTTTAAAGACAGACAAAAACATCTTTACACTTTCCTTTGACATTTGTTTTCTACCTCCGTTTCTCAACGATCTATCGACATTTATATATACGCATATTAACGAAAGGTAGCCCAATATGATACGTTTTATTTTTCTTTAAACTTCCCATCGCGGCAGATCAGCATGGGCAGCCGGGATATATCCACTTTTAACGCGCCGCCTTTCTCAAAGGCAATATGCCGTCCCACACCGCTATATCCTTTTTCATCATGCAGTGCCGCTGCAATTTCCATCGGATCGTTTGTGTTAAGCCGTACTGCCGTATCTACCAGCATCCGCATCATATCATACCCCTGCACTGCCCATACATCCGGCATACTTCCGTATTGCGTCCTGTATCGAGATTTGAATTGGTCAAGCTTTTCACTTTCTTCCAATACCAGTGTAGAAGGGACGACTAAACCTTCCGCAAGATCTTTCTTTTCATTCAAAATGCTCGCTGAATTAAGAATCGCTTCTCCTATGATAGGTATATTTTTATTCTTTTCTCTGATCATCTGCACAATTTCATAAGAACGTTCCAAACCATACTGCGCAATCACAATACAATCAGCCGAAAGTGCTTCCCAGCGGCTGTAATATCTATCGAAATCGTTTTGTGATGCAATAACCGGCACATAATCAATCACTTTGGCACCTCTTCCCTGGAGCGCAAGCTCCAAGGCAGAAACCAACGTATCCTGTGCTTCTGTTCCATTCACATAGACCGCAATGCGTTTATAGCCTTTTGCAACAACATAGTCTGCCATTACCTTTCCAACATCGGTAGACGAAGGAAATGGACAAAATATATAGGGATTATCTTGTTCCATTAAAGCATCATAGGCGCCATAAGGTAAAATAACCAGCTTTCCGCTGTCGGTCAGCATATCCGCCGTTGTGTTTGAGACATCAAAATTCTGAAGATTAAAAACTGCGGTAACCGCTTTATCTCGGGATAGTTTATCTGCTAATTCGACACCCGCTTCATAAATATCCTGGTCATCCTCCACGCCTGTTCTTACAATAAAACCTTTTTCACCATATTCATTATTCAAATCCTCTACTGCCAGTGTCACACCATTTAGAAATGCAGCATCTTCATGAATCCACTGGGCATCCCCCAAGATTGGAACATAGATTTCTTTCATCTGCGCCGATTCCGCACCGCTACACCCGTATAAAAACATAAACAATACCGCATAAATGCTCAAAAATAATCTTTGTTTCACATACTTCACCCCCATACTATGCTATCTGTCTGCTTGCAAACTCAAAGAAAAGCCCTCTTTTTTCCATGAGTTCTTCAAAACGTCCTTCTTCAACAATCTCTCCTTTATCCAGTACAATAATCCTGTCACAGTTTTTTATGGTAGATAGTCTATGAGCAATGACAAGACGTGTACAATTCAAGTTTGCGATTGAATCAGCAACATGCTTTTGCGTAATATTATCCAGTGCGCTGGTTGCTTCATCAAAATATAGAATCTTAGGCTTGGATATGATTGCTCTTGCAATCAGCATCCGCTGCCGCTGTCCTCCCGATATGCCGCCGCTTCCCTCGGAAATCATGGTATGCATCCCCATCGGCATCGCTTTGATATCCTCTTCAACGCCTGCCATACGTGCGGCTTCCCACGCATCATTCAGAGTTTTCCAAGGAGCCGTGATGATGATGTTGGAATAGATATCCCCTGAAAATAGTTTTCCATTTTGTAAAGCCACACCGATACATTGACGTACCGAGCGTACGTCCAAGCCTTCCAGGTCTTCTCCGTCGTAATAGACCGCCCCCGATTCGGGTTTTTCAAAACCCAGCAGCAGCCTCATCAGCGTGGATTTCCCGCAGCCTGTTCTACCCACTACCGCCACATATTCACCGGGCTTTATCTTAAGACTGACATTATTTAAAACCGTCGGCCCCTCTTTGGTATACCGGAAAGTGAGATTGCTCACCTCAATATCGCCCGAAAGGGAAGTCACCATCTTTTTACTTTCATCTACCTCTGGAACTTCTTCCAGGATCGGTTTTACCATTTCAAGCAATGGCTTTATATTTGCCGCAGTCATCGCCACACCGGAAAGAGACATAATGGCGCCGCTTACCGAACCGTATGCCGTATTGAATGCGATATAATCGGATATTGCAATTTTGTTTACCGCTGCAAAATAATATAGAATCAGGCTGCCTCCTAATGAAAGAGCGCCTGATAATGCCGAATTTATACGCAGAATAAACGGTGGAGAATAGGTCAGCCGACCGCTCTCTTTGTAAGATGCTGCCCATTTTGCAAAAGCTCTCTTTTCCGCTCCGGCCAGTTTAATTTTCTGAATACCGCCAAAAAGTCCGAATATCAGACCGCTCAGCTTGGCTGAAAGCTTCATTTGTTTCCTTGATATGCTGAGTTGAAGAAACGTCATTGTGATTGAAAATATAAGCATCGCAAAAACAATCATTAAACCTGGAGCAACAAGATCGCTTGCATAATTGTACATCTGAAAGATATATACGAAGGAAAACAGTGCCGATAAGCCGGAAGTAAGCAACGTATCCGAAAGCATGGTACAAAGCTGGTTGATGCTCATGACCCGGCTGGATAGCTCCCCTGCCGAATAGTCCTTAAAAAAAGTGGCCGGTAGTGAAAAAACACGCATCATGGCCGCACTTTGAACAGACATGTTGATCTTATTCCGAAAACGGGTTAATATAATACTTCTGGTAACTCCAAATAGCGCAGAACCGATAGCAGCCCCTACCAGAAGCCCTCCTATCGGCAAAATATCATTCTTGGTACCGGAAGGAATGACATTGTCGTAAATCTGCTTGTTAATAAAAGGCGTAAACATGCCCAAAAGGCTTACCAATAAACTTGCACCTAGTACAAGGATAATATCATTTATAGTGATACATCGGAATATATAAAGACCCAAATCTAATAATGACAATTTTTTTTGCGGCAAGGGACGATAAAAACAAAAAGCATCTACATTTATGCCTTTGGCTGTTTGTTCATTCACCCTGATTCTTTTGCCGGTCTGAGAGTCTATATATTCATACCCTCTTAAATGTGAAGGTAGTACGGCAATAACATTTCCATCATTCAGGCTTGCCAACATAGGCCCCAGCGCATCTTCCCACCAACGGCCTTTTAGTTCTACACGCCTCCTCATCACCCCCGACGGACGCATCATGTATTCTAACTGCTCGTTTAAACCATCAGCCTCCATCGGCACGTTAGGACATTTCAAACCTAGTGAAGTAAAAATGCTTTCAATCGCACCGTGAACCGCTTCCTTTTGGGCAGATGTTCCCCTATGCTCACCTTCACCAAGAATGGTTATCAAATCTTCATATGCATTCTTCATTGCGCGGCGATCATTGTCCATCCGCTGTTTTAATTGGCTTTCAAACGCTTGATTCGTATAAGTATCCGGCATGTCCATTCTCCATTCCATTTGCTAGATTATTCGGTAGCAATCAACTTTGCATATGTGCCATCTTCTGCATACAACTGCTCATGAGTCCCCCGTTCTACCACTTTCCCCTTATCAAGTACAATAATTTCATCACAATCCCGTATGGTAGAAAGCCGATGAGCTATGATAATACATGTAATCCCTCTTGCCTTGATGGCCTCCATGACTGCCAACTCTGTTTTTACATCCAGCGCACTGGTTGCCTCGTCAAGTATGATCACCGACGGTTCCTGCGCCAATGCTCTCGCAATCTCAAAACGCTGGCGCTGTCCTCCGGAGAAATTTTTTCCCCCTTCTTGAATAACATGGGCATACCCTCCCTCTCTTTGCATGATCTCTTGATGAATTTGAGCATCCTTTGCAGCGGAAACAACTGTTGTTTCCTGAATTGATTGATCCCACATGGTAATATTATCCGAAATACTATCTTCAAAAAGAACGATATCCTGATCTACAACAGCTAACGATGCAGTAAAAAGACCTCGGTCTATTTCATCTTTTTTCTTGCCATCAAAATAAATTTCACCCGACCACGGGCTATACAATCCCGATAAAAGCTTTGCAACAGTGGATTTCCCACTGCCACTGCCTCCTACCAAAGCTAACCGTCCCCCTTTTTTGATATGAACACTGAAGTTTTCTATCAACGGCTCCGCCAGCCTATTATAACCGAAAGTAATATTGTTGATCTCTATCTCACCGCTCATCTTCCCATATGCAGTATTGTGGTCCGACACCTTTGTCTCCTCTTTCACATCCGGTTTATAGTTCATAACATCTTCCACTCGCTCCATGGAAGAACGCATAGTAATAAAGGCTTGTCCTACTCCGACAAGCTCATTGACCGGTGAAAGGAATGAAGATAAAAATCCTTGAAAAGCCATCAGCATACCAATGGTAAATTCCCCATCCAATATCAAATAAACACCCATCATCAAAACGACAATATTGGCAAGTTGCTGTAAGAACGAGGGAATCATACCATAAAACTGATTGAACCGGGCGATCTCTACCTGCGAATTGTTTTGCTTGGCATGATATCCTGCCCACCGTTCAAAAAAACCGTTTTCAGCCCCGGAGGCCTTGATAGTTTCTATCATCTCAATCCCTGACATGGTAATACCCGAAAGTTTACCGCCATCCCGCTGCATTACCCGGCTCATATTGACCTGCTTTTGGGATACGTACCTCATCACAAACATATTGACAAAAGCTGCCGCGATACCGACAACGGCCAGCATAACATTATATTTCAGCATAATTATTAAGTACAGAAATAATAAGCAGATATTCATGAATATCGGCGCCAACTGTTTAATAAGCGTGGATGCGATTTGTTCATTAGAACCCTGCCTTGCCGCAATATCTCCCGCAAACCGTTGCGAAAAAAAATCAACCGGCAGCCGCAGGACGTGCCACATGAATTCGGCATTCGCTGTGATTGCAAACCGCCCTTCTATTTTAAGCCAGTATACTGATTCAATAACAGCCACAATGAATTGGAATAGTAACGTAGCACCCATCGCAAAAACAAAGGATGAAAACCATTCAGGATTTTTTCCGGAAAGGATATTATCTATAAATACACGTGAAAACAACGGTGTGATCATACCTACCAATGCGGTCAGTATGCCTGTTAAAACAATAAAAACAAATGGCACAAGCGTGCCTTTCAATCGTTTTTTCGCAAATGCCCACACACTGGGCGGCTTCCCTTCCGCTGCAAAATCTTCTCCTTTTTCAAAACGCAGCACAATCCCGGTAAAAGCCCGGTCAAACTCTTCCATATCCACTTCGACGGTTCCTCTTGCGGGATCGTTAAGAACGGCTTTATTTCCTTTAAACCCATTCAGCACTACAAAATGATTAAAGTTCCAATGAAGGATTGCCGGAAGCAAAATATCATGAAGGGCTGACGGTTCCATACGATAACCCGCGGCTTTAAGACCATAAGCCCTTGCTGCTTTGAGCAGATTCTTGGCGCTGCTGCCATCCCGAGATACACCGCAGTCGGTGCGCACCTGCTCCAGCGGCAGCCATTTTCCATAATATGCAAGCACCATGCATAACGATGCCGCCCCGCATTCCAAGGCTTCCATCTGCATGATGACAGGTACTTTTGCAACTTTTGACATTGTTTTTACCCCCATTCCTCTGCAATTACATTCTATTGAAAGACCAACTCATAGGGGCGCCGTTCATTGACTACAATGAGCAGATTGCAGTTTGTTCCAATAGAAAGCGGTATGCTTTCTCCTTTTTTGTTTGACCATTTGATCTTGTTATCAGCATCCGGGTCAATCACAAGTGTAATCTTTACTTCCACGCAATTCCCTGGCGGTAAAAGTCCTTCCGCATATTGTGTACTGCCAATGGCTGACAGCACATCGGCTTGTGTCACGGGATACTTTCCTATGCTCGTGATGTGTCCGTACATAAAGCCATACTCCTCCCGTGGCGCAAAGTCAGGAGATACCTGCACCCCCATCCCTGTACTCAGTTTTTTGGCTTCGGATGTAGGGATATAACAGATTACTTGTTTGTCGTCAGCATACTTTTCCTGCTTTACAATTTTGGCAACGGCATCACTTGAGGATACCATTTCATTCTCTCTTCTCGCCTCCAACACAATGCCTGAAACAGGAGAAACAATAATGGAATGACTTTCATAACTGGAAATAAGAGATTTCACATTCTTTTGATCTGCATTTTGGTCATGCTTTAGTTCCTGAATCTGCTGTAAGATCTCTTCCTGCGGTATAATAGCAATGATTTGTCCTGCTTGGACAAAGTCTCCTACTTTAACACGTATATCGGTAATTCGTCCACCACTCAAAGGGTTCACCGCAATGACGCCGTTTTGAGGGAAGATCATCCCTTTTGCCGAAACCGTATCGGAAACAGTACCAAGAAACGACCAAAAGCCGACAGCAGCCATCAATGCAAGCAAGCCTGCCAGAGTACACCATATGCCGGGATTTGTTATCTTGATATATTCATTCAATTGTTCAGGCGAAGATATTCTTTCAAGTGAGCTTTTACGAAATAGATCATTTTCCATTATCTATTACCCCCATCTAACATGATGCTTACTGCATAAATAGTCATAAAGCGTTTACATCAACAATTACTACTGATAGTACTATTATAATTATTGAGAAGATTTTGTACAACTTTAAGATCATTTGAGTATGACCTCGATTTTTCCGTTTATCCTCCAATTCCTCCCACATTCTATCACTCCCTATTTCTATGGTATAATTTTCAGTATTTGTATGTGTAAGAGTGTATGCTCCTACAAAAACTCGCATAATTTGTTATCTTGCAAATGATATACGTACCATGCCTATTTTATATACGCACTACATTTAAATGTAGCTCAAAATTCTACAAAAAAAATAAAAAAGGTGTGATAAAGTACCAAATCACACCTCACTAAGCATATCGGGTATTTAAGTAAACAATACCAATAGCACCATTACTAAAATTGTAGCGAATATATATATGGAGTACGTTATGCTGTTCAAGCTGCTGCGCAGTCTACTCAAGGCAGCAGCAACATTATACATTTCCAAATTTACATCCTCACGCAGCCTGTCAAAAGAATAGGTGCTGCTTTTCTCCGTGCCAAACAACCCATTCATCTGCATACGTATCTTCTGCCGGATATGATAAATATATTTCATTTCCATTTTCATCACTAGCTTGATGGACTTCATAATACCCCGAACCATATTTATCATACTTTGATCGATTATATGAAGAATAGCGGAGCTAAATCCAAATATATGTTTTATAATGGGAATATACATATTCCTCTCAATATTAAACCATTGAAGAGAAGGGTTGATATACAGGATTTCTCCGTCAACCTGCTTTCTCAAATATTTTCTGACCATCAAAACATATATCAGAAATCCTATCGCCACACTGGAGAAAACGGCTTTGATATTATGCCATGTATAAAACTTTATGCTTATACTCTCGTGAACGCCAAAGGTCTCTAATGATCCATTGATTACATGTATTAAAGCGCCCGGCCGAATACCCATATAAATGATTACACCGCTTAGTATGACCAAAGGAACTTTTACCCTTTTGTAAATATGGTTTCTATACTGTCCCCAATACCTTTGATTTTTCTCCATGAATACCGCAACAAAAATCTTTAGCAAATACGCTGTCGTTAATCCGCTGCTTATGGTAAATATCACTTCTGCAGCCTGAAACCATCCGTTATGATAGATGTGCCGGGCTTCCAATAATGCTTCATGTAAAAGTGTTTTGCTCGCAAAACCGTTAAATCCCGGCATCCCGGCTACTGCAAAAATACCGATTAAAAATAATGCCTTCAATACGGGTTTATGCTTGCCAAAACCCCTTATTTCATTAATACTCAAGTCATGCAGCACCATATAGATAATCCCTGCTCCCAGAAACAGCAAGCCCTTATATATGGCATGATTGACAATATGATACATGGTACCGTAAGCCGCAATCGCTTTATGCTCTCCTAAGAAACCCATAAGGCCTATCCCCATTAAGATATATCCTACCTGGCTCATGCTGCTGTATGCGAGAATTCTTTTGATATTTCTTTGAAATATCGCTAAAACACCTCCTAGAAGCATGTTGATAAGTCCCAGTATAAATATTGCTGTTGAAAGGATCCTATCATCTTTCATAATGATTCCTACAACTATAAGGATTCCGAATACACCCGTCTTCAATAATATTGCCGATAAGACGGCACTGGCCGGTGCGGGAGCTGCGGGATGAGCTTTAGGAAGCCATACATGCAGCGGGACCATACTTGCCTTTACTCCAAAACCGATAATAATTAATGTACTGATGATATATTTCATTGAACCGATTTGATCCATTCGCAGCGTAAGTTCACCGATCATCAGCGTACCTGTATAATCGTAAAGCAGGAATAACCCCATTAACAGCACCAGTCCGCCTGCAATCGCCATACCGATATATGACCTGCCCGCCTCATGCGCATATTGATCCTCGTCGTGAATGACAAGAATATATGAGGTAAGGGACATGATTTCAAAGAACGTAAAAAGATTTAACAAATGCTCCGACAAAAAAATCCCAATGGTACTGCTGAGTGTAAGCATAAAAAACGCATAGTATCTATTTCTGTTCTTATATTTAATCAAATACTTTGTAGAATAAATGGTAGCCAGCAGCCAAAGAAATGCGGTAATCCATATGAAAATGTACCTAAACACATCCAGTTTGAGATACAATCCCGTACCCATAATATCCGGAATAAATACCTTAATGGTTTGATTGCTTACCGGTTGGTACAACGCGGTAACCACTGCAAAAAGTATAACATTGACGATAATATTAAATATATTCCTATGATACTCACTTTTTCGCCCGATCATAAAACTAATGATCGAACCTACTGCCGGAAGCAGCAGAATACCTAACACATACGCTTCATACAACAAGGATGATCACCTTCCTTTCAAATTACTGCCCGCACCATCTTTTCTACATAGTTTAAGATAAAGTTCGGAAAAACGCCCAAAATCACTACAATCGCTGTTAACATCACAATAGGAATGAGCATCTTAAGCGGTGGTTCTGTTTTCTGTTGATATTCCGCACTTTCTTCGCCCGGAAAAAACGCAGTAATAATAATAGGCAGCAAATAGGCTGCGGTAAGAAATGCGCTTACCAGCAGTATGACTACAAATAGTATCTTATTCGCATTCAGACCTCCAAGGGCCAAATACCACTTACTGACCGACCCATTGGTGGGAGGGATCCCTACCAATGAAATAGCGGCAATACTAAAGCACCACATGGTAATAGGCATTTTTTTGCCTATCCCCTTAATATCACTAATATTCTTTTTGCCTGTTGTAAAACAGATGGCTCCTACACAGAAGAAGAGCGTGATTTTTATAACTGCATGATTTAACAGATGCAGCATTGCCCCCATTAACGCATTCTCATTGAGCAAAACAACACCCAATAAGATATACCCCAACTGACTGATTGTAGAATACGCCAGGCGCTTTTTCAGGTTTCCCTGATTCAGTGCGAGAAGCGACCCTAGAAGGATCGTAATCACGATCAAAATACTTAAATAAATATGATCATGTGTGGCTCTTATCATTTCAGCTCCAAAAACGAAATAGGTCACGCGTATGATGGCAAAAATACCTGATTTGACTACCGCCACCGCATGCAGCAGCGAACTCACCGGCGTAGGCGCCACCATCGCGCCCGGCAGCCATGCGTGAAAGGGTACGACCGCCGCTTTTACACCAAAACCCAGAAACATCAACACATATATCACGGAGATCCACTGCGGTCTTTGTAAGGCTGCCGCACTTAACACCCCTTGAGCTGCGAAATCCATATTGCTATTGATATTGAACAGTAAAATCATGCCAAGCAGTACCAGCGTAGCCCCTCCAAAAGAATAGATAAGATACTTCTTTCCGCTGTCCAGTGCTTCTTTTGTGCCGGAATGAATCACCAAAGGAAAAGTCGCCAGCGTCAAAAGCTCATAGAAAATATATAATGTGAATAAATTCCCGGAAAAAGCAATGCCCATCGTGATTCCAAGTGTAAAAACAAAAAATATGAAGAATATCTTTTCCCTTCCTTCATGCTTCATATATTCAATGGCGTAGTATGTTGTAAATATCCATAGTGTCCCTGCCAGCAACGAAAAAAAGATGCTCAGTTCATCAATCTTAAAATATATATCTAAAAACCGGTTGATGGTCCAGAGATGAAATGAGCCGGATTTCTCTACGTTCAAAATATATATCAAAGCGATAAAATTAATGATCACCACAGATATTGCAAAGATATTTCTCCACTTTGCTTTTTCAAGTTTAAAAAATGCTGCTATGATTGCTGCTATAACCGGAAATAGTACCGGAAATAGTACAAATGCATTGCTCAATCCTTTTCCCTCCTCATATTAAACCCAAATCGATCATGTTTATAATGCTCTTTGCTGCAGTGCCTACATAAAGCATTGCCGCGATCAAAAGAAATATAGGAATCAATTGTCTGTACGGTTTGTGTTTTGCATTAAATACTTTATCTCCCAAGTTTTCTTCACCGAAAAATGCGTTAATAACAATAGGAAAGTAGTATACCGCGTTTAATAAACTGCTTAATAATATCACACCCACCAAGATGGGTTTTTGCCCCTCTATGGCTGCCAGGGCAAGGTACCATTTACTGATAAAACCCGGTAGCAGCGGAAGACCGACCATGGACAAAGCACCAACGGTAAATATCCCCAGTGTTACAGGCATTTCTTTTCCGATTCCCTTCAAATCCTCCAGCTTCCTATAACCTGTTTGTTCAATGATCGCACCCACTGATAAGAATAATGTGGATTTCGTCACCGCATGGGCAATAATATGAAAGACAGCCATCATTAACCCTTGCTTGTTCCCCAGGCCGATTCCTAAAAAGATATATCCCATTTGCGCTACACTGGAATACGCGATGACCCGTTTGATATCTTTTTGAATAATAGCCAGCACAGATCCCATAATCATTCCGGCACTGCCTAATATCAGTATCAGGTGTAAAATGGGGAATTCGCTTACAACTTCCAATCCGAATACTCTATAAAATATTTTAATCAGCAGAAGTACAAATGCCTTTAACACAAGCGCCGATAAAATAGCACTGGATGTGGACGGTGCACTGGAGTGCGCATCCGGCAGCCAGGTATGCAGCGGAAACATCGCACTTTTCACCCCTAATCCTACCGTAAACAATCCCAATGTAATTAAAACGGTTTGTCGATACGCCGTATACACGTTCACTATTTCTTTATGTGCAAAGGTCATATTCAAATTACCGGTGATGGAATACAGGAAAGCAATACCCATCAGCACAAGACCGGAACCTAACGTACTCAATACCAGATATTTTAATGTCGCTTTAATATTCTCTTTTTTATCCTTCACTACCACAATCCCGCATGATGCCAGCGTACTTAACTCCATGAATACAAAACAATTGAATAAATCATTTGAAAAGATGATGCCAAGCAGCGACCCCACCAAAATATTGATGAGCAGATAATAAAAAGCAACTTTGCTATGTTTAATATCTTTTTCAATGGTGTAAACCGAATACCCCATCACCAACAACGATACCATTGTAAACAACAGTGCCATGATCACTTCAATCATACCAATTCGAAATTCAATTCCCCATGGTGCCTCCCAATGACCTATTTGATAGATAAAATGTCCGTTCTCTTTCACATAACCCAAGGTAAATACCGCTAATATGACAGATACACCCATGGATGCCAAACTTAATCCTTTAACCATTCTCGCCTTTTTAATCAATGGCATAAAAAGCGCGCTAAGCAGAAGTATCAGAATAATCACTAACGGGAAACTTCGAATATCCACCATGTTCATCCTCCTTCATTCTCATGATTTCATCCAACTCTATCGTGCCATATTTTTTATAAAGTTTGACCGTCAACGCGAGGGCAAAAGCCGTGACACTGACCGCCACCACAATACCCGTCAGCATTAGTGCCGTAGGAATGGGATTGATATACGCCTCTGCTCCCTTATGTGTTCCTCTAATAATAGGTGCCTCCCTTCCCTCTATATAACCTTGGGTAATAAAAAACAGGAATACCGCCGTATCCATGATATTCATGCCTATTATTTTTTTAATTAAGTTACTATGAAGCAGAAGCGTTACAAAACCTACCCCAAATAAAACGATTGCCCCCACTTCAAAATATTTCGTTGTCAACATTTCCATCTTACACTTCTCCCTCATAGAATAATGCGAAAAACAAATACATGGTCATTGAAACAACAATTCCTACAGCAATATTTAACGGCAGCAAATATCCCGCGCTTAGGATATGCCCGGGAGTTCCCAATGGTACCTGAAATACTTCAATGTGACTCCCTCCCGTAATAAAGCTGTATCCTTTCAATACGCCATAAAAGATCAATGAAATACACATATACTTCATTAACTTTCCGTACGATATTTTCTGCTGAGCCTTATTCTTTCCGTATACAATCCGATACACGATCAGACTTGCTCCAAAGATGGTTCCTCCGGCAAAGCCTCCTCCCGGTGAAAGATGTCCATGAAATATTACGTAGAGGGCAAATACCTGAATGAAGGGGATAACAACTTTACCGACTTCCTTTAGAATGATATTTCTCATTGTCTTTCACATCCGTTCATCTTCTTTTTTTAGAACCGTTAACACCACCACAGCAGCGGTAAACAGCACGATGGACTCTCCAAAGGTATCAAAAGCCCTGTAATCCAATATGATTCCGGTCACAATATTTAAAGCCCCTGTTTCTTCCACACCCTTTTGAACATATCTCTGTGCTACATAATTATTCGCAGGATGATCCGGTTTGCCGAAGGCAGGAAGATCATATACCCCTATAAGCAGAACCCCTATTAAAATGCCCGTTAATAAAACAGCTAATATTTTCTTCATTTTCCAATCCCTCTAATTGTTTTTAAAGTAAATACAAACAATAATGTGGTAATGCCTGCACCTACCGCCGCTTCAGTAATGGCTAAATCCGGTGCATTAAGCTGCTGCCACAAAACCGCCATCACAAGACTGTAGACCATAAAAACGATTATCGCCCCCAGCAGGCTTCGTATAGCTGATACCGCAATAGCGGCACCGATTAAAAACACCATCATCATTACACTAAACATTTCCATAATGACTCACTCCGTTATATTTTTTCTGTTCTCTTTTTTAAGGAATACCGCTTTTGCAATCAAATGCGTGGCCGTGGGATTTGTGGTCCATAAAAAGATCAATACCAACAGCAGCTTTAAGCTTGGGTAATTCCAGCCGCTATATATCATCAGTGCAATTAAGCTTAGAACCGCCCCAAGAGTATCACACTTTGCCGCACTATGGGCTCTGGTAAATAAGTCAGGAAACCTTAAAAGTCCTACAGTACCTACACTAAAGAAAAACAAACCACCTAATAGAAAAATACTCATTAACGCTGCCTTCATTCTTCGCTCCCCCTCGACTTTTCAATGAACTCGGATATCGCAATGGAAGCAATAAAACTGATGAGTGCATAAACCAATACAACATCGATAAAATACGTTTCATTTAATATGAATGAAACAAAAGAAATCAACACAATCACCTTTGTCCCGATTACATTGATGGCTAGCAATCTGTCTCCCGCACTCGGCCCTTTTATAGCTCTCACCACACATAAAATGATGGTAAGCGATAAAAATACAATTGCAAAGATCAATAATCGTTTTTCCATAACTCTACTCCTCTATTTTTAAAAGTATTTTCTCGAATTTTGAATTCAAAACATCTTGCGCATAATCTTTTTGAAGACAATGGACCGTTAAAAGATCTTGTTCCATTAAGACCGTCAGTGTTCCCGGAGTAAGCGTAATAGAGTTTGCAAGTATTGTCTTAGTCAGCTCCGACTTAAGTTTTGTTTGAAACTGTATCACATCCGGGGTAATACTGATGTTACGACTTAATACAACCTGAGCAACCTGGACATTTGCGGTAATAATTTCTCTAGACAACACGAATAAATATACAAACATATATTGCATACCCCTCAGTGTGAAAAATTTCTTTGGGATTTCTATTGGGTTTTCTCCATTGAAAAAGTACGTCCACAGACAGATTCCTGCACCAATACATACGGCCTCTAAAGTTATTTTTTCTGCTAATACCAGCCAAAAGCTCATCAGAAATATCATGCTTATCATAAACCTCTTCATCACTTATTCACCTGCTTTCACTTATATATAGAGCAATAACCATGCCAAGATGTCTTTTATCCATCTACCTCTGAATATGCTGATATTACTGGGTTACAGATATCACTATCCGGGTACAAAAAAAAAGGATTGAGTAAATACTCAATCCTTTTTTTTGAAATGTACCATGTTGATACATTTTCTTGATACTAACCCCAATGAACCATGTACCACAATGAAACACATGTATCATTTCAATACATCATTTAATTCATATTTATCCAGTTTTCGGTATAATGTACTGCGGCCTATCCCTAAAATTTTTGATGTTAATACAATATTACCTTCTACAGCTTGGATCGTTTTATATATAGCCATTTTTTCGATTTCTTCCAGAGTCATAAGTTCTTTACTTACCTCATTATCTTGAAGCATTTCCTTTGAAAATTCCTCTGATTTTATATTCGCAGGCAAATGCTCATATGCCAAAGTAGTATTATCGTCAACAATATTAATTACCATTTGTACGACATTCTGAAGTTCCCGAACATTCCCCGGCCAGTTGTAGTTTATCATGCCTTCATAAAAGCTATTGCTTACACCTACAATCTTCTTTCCCAGATTTATACTCGTTTTGTTTATAAAATAGTCAATAAATACTTTAATATCTTTTTTTCTCTGCCTTAATGGAGGAATATGAATTGGCATCACATTTAACCTATAATATAAATCCTTCCTAAAATTACCCAGCTCTACTTCTTTATTCAGATCCTTATGGGTTGCCGCGATCACCCGTACATTTGTAGGAATGACATCATGTCCACCTATCCTTACAATTTCCTTGGTTTCCAGTACTCTCAGCAAGCTGGTCTGCGTTTCCAGCGGCATGTCACCGATCTCGTCCAAAAATATGGTTCCTCCGTCGGCAAGCTCGAATTTCCCCGGATGCCCGCCTCTTCTGGCCCCTGTAAATGCCCCGTCAACATATCCGAAAAGTTCGGTTGCTACCAAATCCCTGGGAATGGCTGCACAGTTTAAAAATACAAAAGGTTTGTTTCTCCGAGGACTCTTATTATGTATGCTGTGCGCAAACATTTCTTTTCCGGTTCCGCTTTCTCCCATAAGCAATATGGTGGAATCGTTATCGGCAGCAGCAGAAGCTATTTTAATAGTATCCTTAATCTTTTTACTTTCACCTATAATATCATCAAAAGTGTAGATCGCTTCTGCGCCCACAATTCTATTTACCAGCTTATGTACTTTCCGGGCTTCCTTAAAAGTGATCACGATGCCTTCTACCTGCTGAGTGGACATATCTTTGATAGGTGTTACACTAATGATACATGAGATTCTTCTTCCATCTTTATTTTTGAAATATACTTCCGATTCTTCATATTTCTTGTGACTGTTGATGATCTTTAAAATCCTGTATGTCGCCGCCTTATCCAAAACCATCCGAATGCTTTTTCCAACAATATCTTCTTCATTCAAGGATAAAAATCTTCGTGCGAATAAATTGATATCCATAACAATGCCTTCGTTATTGATGGTAATTAACCCTTCCGAAATGGATTCCATGATCGCATAAAAATGTTTATTTGCGGTTTGCAGCTGCTTATTGGTCTGCTCCAGCTTCATTTCATTTTCAATGGCTTCCGCGGCTGCAACAACCATCCCTAAAGTATGGGGGTGTACGTTCTCATAGGGCCCGGTCATACTTATTACCCCCATGACCTCATCATTTTCATCTCTAATCGGGGACGCGGAAGAAGTCCACTTATGATACTGCTTACAGTAATGTTCTGCCCCAAGTACTTGTATGGACTGACCTGTAGCCAATGCTGTCCCTATCGCATTGGTACCGATGGACTCCTCTTTCACATTACAGCCGATATATAGATTCAGGTTGCCACATTGCTCAATCAGTTCTTTATCCCCGATAAATTCTAAAATATAACCGTCCTTGTCTGTTAACCTTACAATTAAACCGGTACTCCCTACAAGCTTGTGCATGCTTTCCATAAAGTGTTTTGCAGTTTTGATCAGAAGGCTGAATTGCTGCCGCTTTGCCGCCAATTGCTCACTCGTTAATTGTATCTCAATTCTATCGGTCCACGGGTCAACATCATAGTTCTTGCTGCGCAGCCATGAGTCTGCTATGATGTCCCTCACCAGCTTCCTGTTTATCGTTCCTTTAGACGTAAACAATTCCCATGCTTTGATAAAACCTTGATTTTGACTGAGAAGCTTTTTACCTGGCAAACGAATCCCCCCTTCCAAGTACTATTATAGTAATTTGTGTACAAAAACACAACAGATATTTATTTTCAATTTAGTATATATTAACAATAACATGATTTATCTTAGTATTATATGAGCGTTTAAAGGAATCAAGGCAGAATTAGGAGACATTTCTTGTCTCCTAATTCTGCCTTACGAAATATTTTTATTAAGATGGAAAATTTAAATAAAACCCATAGACTTTCGCTATGGGTACACATTAGAATATGCTAATTTTCAAAATATAATTTTAATCCTCATTTAACAGTCCTAAATGGACGGTGATTCATACACTATTGTTTTCCAGCCATGTAACGTACAAGACTTTTCTACCTCATAAGCTTTCCCTGTCGGCCTACTTTGAAGATGACTGCAAGGTATAAAGAAAATTAGATCCGGGTTTTCGCATTTGATATGGTCATAATGTCCTGGGCAACCCCATAACAATGCTCCGCCTGCAACCCTGTCAAGATCATCATCCGACAGCTCCCCACCCATATGGTTTCTCAATGTGCCTGAAATCCTCTTCATTTCTTCTTCAGTGACCTCAATACCGTTTTCCTCTGCAACCATCTTGAATTCTTCGATGGTTTTGCAGCTTCTCATCTTGTTAATTAAAGTTCTATCGTTCTTTTCCATTACCTCTTTGATTGTCATTGTTCTATCTCCTGTTTCATTATATTAAAGTTTTTTAAACATATCTTAAGCAACTTTGTTTACCACTGAAAAAACTCTTTTATTCATTATTCCGCCTCTTGTCTTTCTATATATTTATACGAGAGATATTGAAACATAGCTCAATCTTTTTCATCATTCTTTTTCCACAGTATGTTTCTCTTCATCGTAATAAAGATGAGTAAGGATATCATCAAGGTTACATTGGCAGTATAAATCAAAGTACTTCGCATACGTCTGAAAAACACATCATAAAAATCTCCAACTTCTATATCGGTTCCTACCGCTCCTATGATGTCCCCGTTTTTGTTGATCAGAGGACTATAGCCGGTAATAAATGTCCCCCATTTTTCATAACTCTTGATGCCGGTATGCAAGCTGGTGCCATTGGTGTATGCCTCGGGTGTGAACAGGTCATCCGGCTCACCCAGTGAATCTTTATCGGAGTCGTAAATATATTCAATCTGGGACTCTGAAATTTTATGTTTTATATACAGGCAATCTACCCCGGTTTCTTGCTGTACTTTGCTAAAATAGTCCTGCATTTGGTAAAAATGATCATTACGGTCTTTGGTTCGGACAATCTCTTCATACCGCTCCAAATCAATGGATCTTGCAACCACTTGTGAGATGGTTATGGCTCTTTGGCCAACATCATCCGCCGTTTTATTATATAAAGATTGAATGAATATTCCTTGTACAGAAATAAAAAGTATGATAAGACCTGCATAAATAATAATTAATCGTGTCTTTATTTTCATCAGAATCAGCTCCATTCCTTTTTGCTATATTGCTTTAGTGAGGAGTGGGGAGTGCATATGACTCTTCACTACCTACTATTCACCCTTCACCAAATAACTGTTGATTTGAATTCTTTATCGCAATTTCATACGCGTTAAGTTAAGCTATTTTTTACCAATTTAATTGAGCAAATAGTGTTCCTGCAATCGCTCAACCGTGGTTTTGCGATTACGTTTATCATGTAAGCTTTGTTCGGCCGCTCTTTTAAGAATCAGTCGCAGTTCCGATATTGCTTCAGTGGTTGCATAAAGGCTTGAAAATATTTTTTCCACCTTTGTCGCAATTAGTTTGATAAACGACATCATACTAATGCATCTGTTTTTTTGTTGGTACATGAGGGCATACAGTGCTGAGTAGACTGTGAAAATTAGTATAATGGCAATTAACCTTCCATATAGAAGACACTCTAATTGCTCTTTACCACAGTTGCCTACTTTGCCAAGGTTTAGATAGCTTTTGCAAGCCTTAAATAAAAGCTCTATCTGCCATCTAGCTCTGTACAATTCACAGGCTGCCTTTGGAGTAAGCATATGTGCTGGGGCGTTAGTAATTAGAAGGTTCCATCCTAATAACTCTAAGTCATAGTCACTCAGTGTTTTGCCTTGTGACTTTGCTTTTTTATTTGCTTTGCGCCTACGTTCATTAGCGACTTCATCAGGTAAACGTACACCAATCAGCCGACATTGTAGTAATTTAGAATACTTGGTGCCAAAGTATACATCTATATCAACACTGGAGCTGTTTTTTAAAACACTTAAAAGGTCTAAGGCTTTAAAAGATTTAGTGTCAGAATTTTGTATTTGAAAAACAGTATTTGATTTAATTCGGCTAAGAAAATATGCACCTTTGGATATTATTTTCCTAAACAAATCTTTACTGTAATATCCTAAGTCAGTAATTAACAGCTCACCATGATGAATGTGTTTTAGAAGTTCATCTTTATAGCCGGCATCTGGACCAGGCGCCTTTGTCAACTCCATATTTGTGATAGTTCTGGACTTAAGGCTATATATAGTCTGGATTTTTAGAGCAGCTTTTGCATTATTGCCACCAAGACCTTTCCAGACATCTGCTAATTTGTCCGGAAGAGTAACTTTAGAGCTATCACATATTTTTACATCAGTAAAAGCTTGGAGCACATCGAGATTCTGGACAGTTATTGCTCTCTTGGCAGAATACTCAACTGCTGACTGGAATACTTGTTTTAGCAATAAAGCACTTGTAGCCAAACGTTGAAAAAGTCCTTCGCGTGTTATACTAAGTCCGCGTTGAATATTTTCGCATTTAGAAGCAGTTTGACGTAAGGATGGATTAGGGGTGTCCCATAAGCCGAATGTAAATACTTTTACTATAGTATCTGGCAGCAGCTTAGAGCGGCGCACCGTAAACCCTGTGTCCTTAGAAATTTCCAGTATTTTTGTCTTTCCTAAAAAGCAAATAAAGCTTATAATTAGTGATATGGGAACTTGAAACATGGGAACCTCACCTTTCATTTCTCTATTACTTTGAGGTTCTCATGTTTTTTTCTTTTTTGCAAATGTAATTATTGGTTTACCATAACATGGCTTAGCTTAACGCGTATGATCGCAATTTATAGGAGACTGTGATAAAGTTGAATTTAGCACATAGAGAAAATCGGACTTGGGGACTGTCCCTGCTGTTTGCTCGGTTTTGGCACAACAGAGGGACTGTCCCCATGTTTGATTTTCGAACGATTAAGCACTTTTTCACATCCTCCTATATAGTCATATTCTAGCTTTTCAGCAGTATATCACTTTTTTCGATAAGTTTTAGAAAACGTTCGGCAGCAGTAACCATTTGTGAATGTGTGGCCTTGTCATCTCCATTTATGCTTCCATCAGGATATCCGATAATCAACCCAAATTCTAATGCCCTTTTCACATCATCACGATACGCCTCCGGAATTTTTTGATTTATATCATCAAAGGTCGATATTTTGTGATCTATACCGGCAGCTTCCGCAGCTTTTACAAACAGATGTATCATTTGATATCTGTTTAAAGTTCCTTGGCTTGTCTCAAGCTCAAGGGTTTGCCCCGTTGTAACAAGAAGGATCTTCTTCAATAAATCTGCCAGTTTCTGCCCCTCTACCGGAGGATCATATTTAAAGGCACCTGCATCATCTATCAGTCCTTTCTCCCAAAGTTCGGGAAGATAAGAATCATATGCTTGGTTTCTATCCTCATTATCCATATTTTCAATGTTATAAGACATGCCGTGACCGTTTCTGTATAATATTTCTCCCTTACCATCAGGTAAGGTAACAGGTAGTTTGCCTACCGGATTAATAATCCCGAAGACTGTCTTTAACGCTGCTTCCACACCGCCGCCTTGCCAATCGGTGTATGCAGCGATATAAGATTTTACATCGTTGAGAAACTGTATATCATAAGGATTCCTCACTGCAATGGCAGCAAGCTTTTTACCATATAAATCCGTGTACTTCACTACCTCTGACGCAAATACCGGCATAAAACTACTGTCCGGCGACATGTCGGCAACCTTTACCGACCGGGTAAACAATAATACAAACGTACTATGTTTTAACGCGTTCTTTTGCTCTTCTATCATCATTTTTTCGCCGTCATAATTGAAGCCGTGCACACTCACTTTTTTTATCCCCGTACTCTGTACAAGATTCTCTAAAACCTCTTGCACCTTATTTGCACCTATTTGAGACGGTGCGAAAAACACGACATCGCTGCCCTCTTTAAGCTTGAACGGAAGATTGCTGTTGTCATTTTTGACAAGTGTTACCGCTGTTTCCGCAGCGATTTTCTTGATAAATTCGTTTGCTGTCCCACCTACCATATCAAGGGCTGCTTGATTCGAGTCAGCGTTATTTCCGGTCTCATTGCTGATAATTCCTCTTTTAATTTTGAGCGAAAGAATCTTTTCAACCGAACTATCGATTCTTTGCTCGGAAATTTCTCCATTCTTTACCTGATCCAATATGTATGGAAAGGTGTTTTCCAGATCCTGAGGCATGAGAACAATATCTGCACCGGCTTTTATTGCCATTGCCGCTGCTTCCTTATCCCCATAACGGTCGGTGATTGCCTTCATGCTGAAGGCATCGGTAATAATAACACCTTTAAACCCCATTTTTTCTCTTAACAGTCCGGTAAGGCATGGATATGATAGCGTTGCCGGCGTTCTCTCGCCATTATCAATAGCGGGAAATGTCACGTGCGCCGTCATGATCATGTCTATACCGTTGTCTATTATCTCTTGAAAGGGCTTAAGTTCTATTTTTTCAAGCCTTTCTATCCCGTGGGGTACTGTAGGAAGAGCGATGTGGGAATCCATGGCTGTATCTCCGTGCCCGGGAAAATGCTTTGCAGCCGCAATAACACCCACATCATTGAGGCCCTTCATAAATGCAATCCCCATCTTTGCAACTTCCTCCGGATCATCTCCAAAGGACCGGATTCCTATGACCGGATTGGAAGGATTGTTGTTGACATCCACTACCGGCGCAAAGTTCATATTAATGCCTACCGCTTTAAGTTCTTCTCCCGTTGCCTTTGCAACAGCATATGCCAGTTTGCTGCTGTGCGCTGCCCCTAGAGCCATATTTCCCGGCATGGTGGTACCCGACTGCAGCCTTGTTACTGCCCCTCCCTCCTGGTCTGCTGCAATGAAAAGCGGAATTTTGGGTGTGGCCTTTTGATAAGCACTGGTAAGTTCCAATGTTTGCAGCGTGCCGACAGTATTCTCCCTAAAAAGGATGACTCCTCCGGGTTTATACTTTTTTATCGCATTGACAATGCTTTCATCCAGCGAGGTTATATCTTGGCCATCCTTTTTTCTGAAATCCAGCATAAACATCTGCCCGATTTTTTCTTCCAGTGTCATATTCTTCATGATCTTCTCTATCTGCGATGACCCGTCTGTATCGATGTCTGAAGCAGCCTGGACATAAGCTCCCAAGCTGCCTCCTCCCATTATATACCATATGAAAAACATCATCACTAATAAAGCAATATTCATTTTCTTGGTCAATGACTTCATTTAAAACCTCCTAATGCTATAAACAAGTAACCAATCAGTCTTTTTACAGCAGCACTATTTTCATCTATCAGACAGGCGTGATTCCTTTCCAATCTGATATTTCATGCCATTTATGCCATTAGCCTAATCTTACAATGTCCTTTTTCTATCATATGCTCTTGCGCCGCTGCTCTGATTGTTTCATAGTAGCCTCGTTTGGTTCTCCACGCGCATTGACAGCATATTGCTATAACTATTTTTCCTTCAAACTCGTTTTCTCCCTCTCCCCCTATAACCTCACACAGTTCCTCATCATTCAATAGGGTTCCATCATCTCCAAACTGCATTAAGCTCGGTTCACTGATTGCTTCAGTTTGATTTTGACCTATATCGGGTTTTAGAAACTTGTCGTTTGACATGTACATTCCCTCCTAAATTTCAAATTATAAGCTGATATGCAAGCGAATACATTCCTTTTTAACATTTGATACGGTAAGGATCATATGTTTTATTCGTCATATCGGCGCCTTCTTCATACTGCGTATAGTGAAAGACCTGCATGGCCCGCCTCTTCCATATGTATTTTCGCCCAATATTCTACTTGCTCGTAATGACTGATACCCGACCTCCATCCGCATTTATAACATTCGCAATAAAACCGTCCTTCAGGTATGTTTCTTCCTCCAGCCACCCCATTCAGTTGCTCATCGCTCAATATGTCCATGACTTTTCCAGGCGTATGTGAGCTTGCTTCGCCGACTGTACTAATTTGATCTTGCTGTGCTTCGGATTTTAAAAAATTTTCGTTTGACATTTGAATCCCTCCAAAATATTTTTTTACTTTTACGCACAAATATGAAATCCGATACGTCTATTGCAAAAATATAAATACTTTGCTTGTTTTTTTGAATGTGCTTTAGTTATATATACGAAATTTTTTCAAAAGTAGCTCAAAACTACCTACAAAGATAATGCTATGGTATTAAGTGCTGAATTGATTACAAAATTTTGACACTCTCTTGATAAGATATATCCGATTAAGTATAGACATGTTCACAAAATTGCATTAAAATTTAATTATAACCATAATATGGAGGTGACTAATATGGCTATTGCTGAAGCAACAATCGTCCCGTTGGGAACGGGTTCAACCAGTGTTAGCAAATATGTGGCTGATTGCCATAAAATTTTACAAAATGATACGCGTGTTAAACATCAGCTTACGCCGATGGGTACAGTACTTGAAGGTGACTTGGATGTTATTTTGGAGATGGTAAGAAAAATGCACGAAGTCCCCTTTGATAATGGTGCTATGCGGGTAATTACCTCAATAAGAATTGACGACAGAAGAGATCTGGCAGCTTCCATGAGTCAAAAACTGCGTTCAGTAAAAGAAAAACTGGATACATAAATTTATCGGCGAAAACCTTTCGCCGATTTTTCATCTTAACATAAATGAAGACTTAACCTTGTCCTTATAAACCATGTTGTATAAAAGAGCTATATATACAAGATCAAAAAACAAAGTTCCTATAGAAAATAAATTTATAAGGGATGATTCAAAATATAGGCAAAAGCCAATCGCAGCTAATAAACTTCCAAGCATTTTAAAAATACCTATATATACAGACTGGCCTGACGCATTACCACGTTTAAACAGCAACACTATAAAAAGTGCAGACATCATAAAATTCTGACCAAAGGCGGAATATTTCCCCTGTAAGTCGTTAAATTCAATGGATACGGTTATAATCATAGACGCACTTAACATCAATACAATCAAGAAGGTAATATAGAAATATTTCAATGGCATGTATCTTTGACAACTCTTCCATCCGAACCATAAGAATTGCAGCATAATAATCATATCTAAAAAAAGCCATAACATATTAATAATAAGCTGAATACCTTCATGTGGATATACAAAAGAAAAAATAAACTCCCAAGAAATATTCGCACAAAGAGCAACCATTGGTATCCCATAAGTTTTATCCTTAAATCCTCTTCTAATAATCAGTATATATGCAACGGTCCAAAATAATCCGGTGCCTATTTGTAGAACAAAAAAAAGAATACTTTGGGGAAACATGGCAGGATTCCTCCAATCCTATTAAATATTCACTCTTGTATGCTATACACAAAAAATGAATGAAATGATTTTAATTTTTTATCCTAATCTATATTTACTAAATTGAATACTTAAATATTACTCTTCTTCCCCTTTTATATAAACTAAATGAACCGAAAAGTATAAAAAATAATCAACAAAATTCATATTTATTAGAAATGTGCTAAGAATATTTAATGTAAAATAATATGTAAATATAAGATAAGGAGGTACAAGTAATGAAAGAAAAGAAAAAAGACAAAGACATCGTAAAAGACGCGATCGGAGATCCGGCTTTTTATAATGATCAGATAGCCGCTAATAGGGAGCCGGTCAAGGCAACCATGGACAATAAAAAAAATGCTAAGAGCAAAAACGGTCTATAGATCCTCGCAGTGAAAAAAACAAACTAAAGATAGCGGCTAAAAAGACAATCCCTCAACCGCTATCTTTACTACACTTCGCAAATAATCTCTAAGATTTTCCATAAAACATCGTTCCATTTTTTATGGAACAAATTGAAGAAGTACCTGTTCTCCCAAACTGTATCGTTTAAATTGATCGTTGTGTACTTCATAGGTTTCTTTCATGACTTGAACATTATAATGGATTTCTTTACCTTGATATTGCGCATTTTTTATCGTACCCGGAATACCTTCACCATGCTCAAGTATTGAAAACTGTTCAGGCCTTACAGGACATATTCCCTTTTGACGAAGATTTTCAGTGACGGTATCAATAACCCAATAGGTATCTTGATTCATACCGCTAGGATAGAACTTATCACCTTCCCACTTTCCCTTTACAAGATTTGCTTTTCCTACAAACCTTGCAACAAACTCGGTATGGGGTTTGCAATAAATTTCTTCCGGTGTTCCTATCTGCTCTATTTTCCCATCTTTCATGATGACGACACGATCTGCCATCGCAAGCGCCTCTGCCTGGTCATGCGTAACATAAACAATGGCTGTCTTAGTAAATCTATGGATGTTCTGTATCTCCCGTCTCATGTTGATTCTTAATTCAGCATCCAGGCTGCTCAGCGGCTCATCCATTAATAACAGGGCCGGTTTTGCTGCGATGGCCCTCGCCAATGCTACGCGCTGTTTCTGCCCGCCCGACAGTTCGTTTGGCATGCGGCCGGACAGATGGCTCAGTCCTGTAACCGACAGTATTTCTTCAATGCGCTTTTGTTCATTCTTTTTTATATCCTGCGATACAAATCGATGGTACCGGATAGGAAACTGCAGATGCTGTCTTACATTCATATGAGGCCACAACGCAAATGATTGAAAAACCATTCCGATGTTTCTTTCTTCGGGAGGCAGAATAAAATTTGCGCCGCTCACTGTTGCACCGTTGATCTTAATCTCTCCCGAATAGAGTGCTTCAAACCCCGCAATAGATCTGAGCAGCGTTGTCTTGCCGCACCCGGAAGGGCCAAGAATAGCTACAAATTCACCGTTCCGAATGGATAAACTAACAGATTTCAGCGCTTCAAAGGCACCGAATTTTTTACTGACATTAATGATTTCCGTACTCATATATGCATCACTCTTTTTTTCCAAAATTTTCGAAACAAATAGAAGGCCAATCCCCCTATCATAATCAGCAAGACTACAAATGTCGAAAAGGCAGTAGAATAGGTAATATATCCGGCCTGTTCGAAATTAAAAATGGTAAGGCCTATTGTTTCGCACCCGCTCGACCATAAAATGGATGAAAGCGTTAGCTCGGTGAGCGATGACAGAAGCACCATAAAAGCTCCGCTCATCATGCCCGGCAAAAGCAGCGGAATAAGCACTTTTTTCCATGTACTCGCCGTCTTGGCGCCGCACGCTCTGGCAGCTTCCTCCATGGACCGGTCTACCTGCATCATCGCCGTTATACTTCCACGCACTTGCAGGATCATAAATCTTGTGATATAAGCAATAATCAATATTTTAATGGTCCCGTATATTCCCGGATTCCATCCCGGAACAGGCTCCATCCATGTAAAAATCATCGCTAAAGCCAATACCATTCCCGGAAGTGCATAAGGCAGCCCTACAAATATTTCTACAGCCTTACTGATAGGAGAAACCTTGCGGGTCCGGTAATAAGCAATGATGGTTCCAATCAACAAACATAACATTGTAGTCACCATTCCCAATATCAAACTGTTTTGAATCGCATTTTTGGTTTTTTGGCTTTCCGCCAGAATAAAATGATAGTGCCTGAACGTTAAGTTCACCGGAGTGAAATCCATGCCGTATGCATTCACCAGTGATGTCATTGCCATAGAAAACACCGGTATAATACTAATCGTGATAAGGAAAATCCATACCATTACCTCTATATATATCCGATGCCTTGCAAAAGAAAACCGTGGTGCATAATCCTCTTTTACCGTTTCAAAACGCTTGTATCTTCTTAACAACCACCATTGAAAAAGCGTTCCTATTAAAGCAATAATACCCAGAATCACTGATAATGCTGCACCCCTTGCGAATGCTGATGGCCCGTACCCGATGATCTCCTCGTAGATCATCGTACTCAATACGCTGATTCTTGCCGGAATTCCCAGAAAAGCAGGTATTCCGAAATTATCCAGGCTCGCCAAAAAAGCAAGCAGCCCACCGCTGGCAATCCCCGGCAAAGCCAGCGGCAATGTTATATGATAGAATGCCTGCACCCTATTGACACCGGACATTCTGGCCGCTAATTCCATATCTCTAGAAATCTTCCTAAATACGCTTACCGTTAACATATATACGAGGGGGTAATGGGAAATGCCCATAATCAAAATCATTCCACCATAGCTGTAAATATTCCACGGCTTCAAATCACCAGAAAAGACAGCCAGTAATTTTATCGCCAGTCCGTTTGTACCCATAAACTGTGTCCATGACAGCGTAATAATATAAGATGGAATAATAAACGGAAGCAGAATAAAGATCTGCATAAGTTTTTTCCCCCGTATATCACTGTACGCCACAAGCCAAGCCATGCATACCCCTAATACAAGGGATAGAACCGTAGAACCGCAAGCAATGATCACCGTATTGCTGATGACCTTCCATGTTTTTTGCTCGCTCAACACCCTGGCATAATGCTCAACAGTTATTGCAGTTTCCGATGTAAAACTCAACATCAACAACCGAAATATAGGTATAAAAAAAACAATAATGACCAATGCAAGCAGTAATAAAGAGCGATATCTTTTTTTTATACCTGAAAAGAAAGAAGGGTGGAAAAGCACTCCTTGCTGCTTTTCCTCCCTGCACATGATACCATTTGATAACGTGTCACCCATGATCGTCCTCCTACGTATTACTGCCCGAAAATACCTTCAAATTGCTTTTTATCTTCATCTCGTGCTTTATATAGTTCTTGTATATCGGCAGTAATCACTTTCATTTCTTTAACGGATTTTAAACCCTCAGGTGCATTCACTCCTTCACGAATAGGCGTATATCCCATTTCAACTGCCAGCTGCTGTCCTTCTTCAGATAACACAAAATCTACAAAAGCTTTTGCAGTAGCCTCATTCTTGGTACCTTTGACAATTCCTACAGGTTCTGTAATTGCCGGCACACCTTCTTTGGGATAAACCAGTTCTACCGGAGATCCTTCTTTCTTTGCTCTTGCAGCCATATAATCCACAATCATTCCGTATGTTTTTTCTCCGGCTGCAACCGTTTTTAATACACTGCCATTACCTTTGGTAACGGTAATATCGTTATCTTTCAGTGCTTTGTAATAATCCCATCCAAAATCCTTCTGTCTTGTTAGTACACCAACATTATAGGCTGCAGCTCCTGAATAAAGCGGACTAGGCATAATGCTTTGCCCTTTTGATTCTTTCGCAGTCAAAACCTTCCATGAATCCGGCATTGTACTTGCATTTTTAGTATTAATGACCAAAGCCGTAGAGATGATTTTAGTACCGGTATACATGCCATTCTCATCAACGTATTCTTTAGGGATTTTAGTAAGCTCCGGAGATTTGTAAGATAAGAGCAGACCTTGTTCTTTTAATCTTTCAAAAGTAACTGCATCTGCCACCAATAGTACATCGGCCTGTACCGCACCTGCTTGTTCTTCTGCCATTAACTTACTGATCACTTCTTCGGTACCTGAACGGAAAATCTCAACTGTCGTTCCACTGTACTTTTTAGTAAACGCATCTACCAAAGCTTGGGCGTCCTGGTCCGGTTGTGAAGTATACAATAGAATCTTACCGGTTGCTTTTGCATCTCCTGTTGAAGTATCGGCACTTTTTGGTGTCGCGCCGCTGCATGCCGTCAGGAATATCGTTATTCCTAAAACCAACACAGTGATTATTCCTCTTACTTTTAATTTTGACATAGTCAACCACTCCTTTTTTTATAGTTTTCAAAATGCTGACGAAGGAAGTTCAGATTTTCTTGTAACACTTTTTGTTTTTTACTATCATCAAATCCCTCTATAACCAAAGGTAGTTCTGAGTGATACAAAACCTTTAACATATTTACACAGTCAAGTTCCCCTTGCCCGAGAGGCACATGATATTTCTTTTTAATTCTATCGCTTATATGTATCTTATTGATCCGCTTAATTTGCGAATAATATATTGCAAAGTCTTCTTCGGAAGGAATATGGGCAATATCAAGGGTAGTCATAACCGAATCGGGCAAATAATCTAAAAGTGAGTTAATTGCAGCATAATCTGTTATGAGCTCTTTTTTCACATGTTCCATGACTTCAATTGAAACCACTACATGATGTTGTTGCGCAAACACTGCAATTTCATTCAGACTCTCAATAAGCACTTTCACATGCCAATTTGTCCATTCCTTTGACATCGTTCTTCTTCCCGGATGTATAGTGATGTTTCCTGCATGCATTTGTTCAGCAAGTAAAATCGATTTCTTTATCTCCTCAACAGACTGCACTCTAATACCCTTGTTAAGTGCAGCAATATTTAAATCCCAGCTTGCAGCATGACAGGTAAGGCTCATGCCATGTTTTTCCTTCGCATGAACAATATCACGAACTGTGCTGTTATAGTACCATACCTGTTCAGCCCATACTTCAACACCTTTAATACCGTGTTCATTAACAATCCCGAGCACTTGCTCCATCGGATACGCCCACAGCATCGGGGACGCAATATAAATATTCTCCAGTCTTACCACTCTCCTTTATAATTTTAGTATATTTCTGTAAATCCAATATATATTTTACATAAAAGAAGTTAATTATATATTAAATACAGTTTAACATTTTGTAAATTTATTTTCATTCTTATAGTTCATAAAAATAAATTTACATTTTTATTGTATTTAACGAATATCTGATATATAATAGATAGAAACTAATTAGGGTGAAATGATATGAAATCTAATATTTTAAATATAGATATCAATAAGTTATCAAAAAGTCAGAAAAAAATTGCTGATTTTATTTTAAAAAATAAAGCTAGACTGCCGTATCTCACCATTGATGAAATCGCCGGTGAACTTAATATAAGCACTGCAACAATATCACGTTTTTGTAAATACCTGGGTTTCGATAATTTTAAAGAATTTAAAAGTCATCTTAGAAAAGACATGAACATTACACCGGCTAGCAAAATTAAAACTACCTTAAGTAAAGCACACAATGACGATTTATGTATGAAATTGATCTCTCAACAGATTGATAATCTGCACAATACTATTCAAAACCTCTCTCTCGAAGAATTTGATAAAGCAATCAATGCATTGGTTAAAGCAAATAAGGTGTATATATTTGCTCCGGGCCCATCGCAAAGCCTGGCATATATTCTTAAATACCGTCTTGACCGTTTTGGTTTGGATTTGATTATAATGGAAAAAAGCGGATCGGACATATATGAATCACTTGTTCACGTTGACAAAGATGATGTGATCATTGTTTTCGGATTTGTAAAAATGCTGGTAGAAACCCATGTTGTACTGGATTATTCTAAAAGCATAGGATGTACAACCATCCTAATAACCGATTTAATGGTTTCAGAAATGGTTGATGCCGCAAATATCATTCTTTATACTTGTCGGGGAGAAATATATGAATTTCACTCCATGGTATCACCGATGGCACTCATGGATTGTATTATCGTCGGTATAGCCTTGAAAATGGAATCCAGCGCATTAAATTTAATGGATAAGCTGATAGATATCAGGAAAACTTATTCAAGTTATTTACCACGCTAGAGGTAATGCATTTAGGCTAATCTCATCGACAACATGGTATTTCTCTGTTCGATCTTATTATTTGATACCGCAATACCCACGGCCTTCTTGGCCCCAACCAATACAAACACCTTTTTAGCCCTGGTTACACAAGTATATAGTAAATTTCGCTGCAGCATCATATAATGCTGCATGGTAAAAGGTGCCACGACGATTTTATATTCACTCCCTTGGCTCTTATGAACGGTAGTAGCATAAGCCAGTACTACTTCATCCAATTCGGTGGCATCATATTCTACATCGTTCCCGTCAAAACGGATGACCAGCGTTTTATCTTCCGTGTCCATATTTACGATGGTTCCTATGTCACCGTTAAACACGTTTTTATCATAATTATTTTTTATCTGCATTACCTTGTCATTTAAACGATATACCGTACCACCATATTTAATAGTTACATGCGTAGGATTTAAAGCTTCCTGCAGCACAGCATTCAAGTTCTGCGCACCGGTTTCACCCCGCTGCATGGGACACAGCACCTGAATATCATGAACAGGATTGACTTTATAATACTGCGGCAGCCTTTTAGTACACAGGTTTTGGATGGTCTCCACTCTTTTCTGGGGTTCATCCTCCTGGATAAAGAAAAAGTCACTGTTCCGGCCGCTATGAAGATTTGGCATCTCCCCTTTATTGATCCGGTGGGCATTTGTAATGATGGCACTGCCCAAAGCCTGCCTGAAAATCCTTGTCAGTTTGATTACCTCCACCTGTCCCGAGTCGATAATATCTTTTAATACATTGCCTGCCCCAACCGAAGGCAGCTGGTCCACATCTCCTACTAAAATCACTACCGTGTCATCGGTGACTGCTTTCAGAAGATTATACATCAGAATAATATCCACCATGGATGTCTCATCAATAATCAGCACATCACATTCCAATGGATTATCGGTATTTTTCTGATACCCCTCGGGCGGTTTGAATTCAAGCAAACGATGGATGGTCTTTGACTCCATACCGGTGGTCTCGGACATCCTTTTGGCTGCCCTGCCGGTGGGGGCTGCCAGCAGTACTTTTTTACCCATCTTCTGAAACACAGTGATAATAGCGAGGGTAGTGGTGGTTTTTCCTGTCCCAGGGCCGCCGGTCAACACCATGAATTTTGATAGTGCTGCTGTTTTAATCGCATCCTTCTGTACTTCATCATAGGTGATATGCTGCTCCTGCTCTATTTCAGTAATCAAATTGTTTACGTCTATAGCATCTTGGGTTGCTTGTCCTGCCAATATTTCTCTGATCCTTTTTGCTGTACCGGTTTCACTGAAATAAAAAGGCGGGAGATAAATGGCGTTTTGCTCATCGGGTATTACCGATTTTTCTTCAATCATCCTGTCAATAGTACCATCAATAAGACCTTCTTCCAACTCAAGCATATGAACCGTCTCGGAAATGATCTGTTCCCGTGTCGCATAGCAGTGACCATCATTGGAAAGTTGGTTGAGAACATAAATAATCCCTGAACGGCAGCGTTCAAAGGAGTTCTTATCAAACCCAAGCTGCTGGGCAATTTTATCGGCAGTTCTAAAGCCTATCCCCCAGATATCATCGGCCAAGCGGAATGGATTGCTTTTGACAATATCGATACTTTCGTTCCCATAGGTTTTATAAATCTTCACTGCATACGCCGTTGATACGCCATGACTTTGGAGGAAAAGCATGACATTCTTAATTTCCTTCTGTTCTTGCCAAGCTTTTTTGATCATATCGACACGCCTTTTTCCAATGCCGTCCACATGTATCAAATGATCAGTTTCTTCCTCAATCACCCGCAAGGTATCTTCTTTGAAATGTTTTACAATCCTCCGGGCATAAACAGGCCCTATACCTTTAATCAAACCGCTGCCCAGATATTTTTCAATACCCGCAATGGTTGCGGGTATTGTCTCCCTGTAATCAATCGCTGAAAACTGTTTTCCGTATTTGCTGTCATATTTCCATTCGCCCTTTAAGCGCAAGACAGCCCCAACATTAACAGCTGCCAGGTTGCCTACAACCGTTACAAGGTCAGGAAAACCCTTGGATTTTATTTTGATGACACAAAACCCGTTTTCCTCATTTGCATATGTAATTCTTTCAACAACTCCGCTGATGTATTCCATAGTAAACCTTCCTAACTTCTCACTACTTAAATCATTATAGCATAAAGAATATTAGTGCGGAAGGGTTGTTAAAAAGCAGAATATATTGCTTTAGTGAGGAGTGGGGAGTGGATAGTGAGGAGAGCGTAAAGACTCCCCACTTAATGATTGCTGATGTAAATTCTTTGTCACAATTTATATAGCATTTTGTTTTCTTATTTAAACTCTGTAGCTTTTCCCGATTTTTCTGTCAATAAAATATCCGTATTGAGATGGGATCTTTCTAAAATAGCCGTTTTGAATAGCTTTTCTACCACAAGTGATATGAGCTATGGAATTTCCAATTTTGCCCTTTAGCTCTTCGGCTTGTTCTACATTCATATGATTAATACGTGTTATTTCATTTGAAAGATATTGAATGGATTGTTCAAGTTTTTCTGTTTCAACATCCTTTTTTATATTCCGGAAAATATCAGAAGCACACCCTATGGCATCAAGACGTTCGATACATTTCTGACGATCATTTAAAAGCTTTTTAAGTAAATGTTCATCATTTTTCTTTAGGGCATAGGACTGCGTCACCGTATTTTTATAGATTTCTTCTGCAATGCCTAATTTTATCTGAAGGTATGCGTAATAATCCGAGACTTGTAATTTCATTATATCACCCCTAACCGAGCATAGATTGGATTGAGCTTAGCTGACTATTCATTTGATTGATATAAGTTTCCATGTTAGAAAACTTCTCATAATACTGATCTTCCTTATCATCCAACTTATCCAACATCTCATCAATCTCTTCTTCATAATCCTCAATTTGGTCGGTAATAAAATTTGAATAACTCGAAGTATCCCCCTCTATTCCCGCCTTTTCCAGAAGAGTGCCTTTCTTTCCGCTATTATTTCTCATCGTAGAAATATTGTCTTGCAAAACATCATAGATTCTATATATCAAGCCTTCTTCGCTTTGTCGTATGCTTCTTTGACTTGAATCCAAAGTACGGGCACTTGTGGTTCCCGGATAGCTTTCGGATTTCTTTGAAAAAAGGTTCGCCACTGCTTCAGGATTATTTTCAATAGCTTTTTTCAATGCAGTTTCATCAACTTCCAGCTTTCCTTTATCTTCATAGTTGCTGGTTGTTGTAATCCCGATACTTGACAGATGCAAGGAAGAACCCTCAACAGATTGATAAAGAGCCCATCTCATATCATCTAAGATCTTTTGTAGTGTTGAGTCATTTTCAAGCAATCCGGTTTTCGCTTGATTTTCCCACAATTCTATTTCATCATCCGTCATTGCCTCTTTTTCATCATCCGTCAACGGCGGATAGTCACTATCGTACTCTTCGGAAATTTTATCATTGATGGTATTTATTAACGCATTATAGTCATCAATAAAACTTTTGATTTTATCATAGATCCCGTCAGTGTCCAAGGACAACCCAACGGTCTGCTCTTCAGTACTCTCTGATAAAAGTTTATAGGTTACCCCATCCTGGGTGATGGAATTACTGCTTCGGGTATGCTTTTCCCCGTCCAGTATAATTACGGCATCTTCCCCCTCAGTAAAGTCAGTTACACATGCATTTTCTAAAAATGTACTGCCTGATTCACTTAACTGAATATTATCCTTGCCCGCTCCGGTAGTTATTGCCATTAACATAAATATATCCTTTGTTTCATTATATGTCATCCTAACACCGGCATCCGAACTATTAATTTTCGACATCATTGAACTAAGGGTTGTATCTTTATCAAATTCAAAATCCGTTCCATTAATAGATATCGCTATATTTCCATCATCATTGAAGCTAAATATATTTTGCATATTTGCACAAATGGATTCCAAAGTGTCGGATGTTTTCAGCCGGTTACATAGATTATCATCATCCGAAAATCCTAATGCTGACAATACCCCATCCGTACCCTCACTGAGCGTGATTTTACTAACACCACTGTTTTCTACCGCACTAAAAGTCAGATAGCCGGTTCCATCCCCCACCGTATCCGATACCAGCACTTTACCGGTACCTATCGCATCATCAACCGCTTGCTGTAAGCTGCTGATATCCGTGTTACTGTCATCAATATCGATGGTCTTTTTTGTACCGTCTACCGTTAATATGAAGCTCTTTCCGTTCGCTGCACTAAAATCCGCTGCAGATGATCCTGCAATGGCTTTTGTTACGGCGGAAGAACTTTTATATATTGCTGCCGTAGCTAAATTACTCACTGTAATTGAATGCGTTCCCGCCTCAGCCTCTGCGTTTGCTGTTACACTCACAACCGTATTATCACTAACGACAGATGTATATTTTTTATATGTAGACTGGGACAGCATGTAGGAATCGCTATTTAAGATATCAAAATATTCATCACTAAACGCTCTTAATGCGTTGGAAATCTCCCTATAATTATCCCTTTTCCATTCCGCTAGCTGCTTTTTCTGGTAAAGCTTATTCAGAGGAACTTTTTCAGCAGTCATCAATTCTTCTACAATCGTATCGACATCAAGCCCGCTTGCCATTCCGGTAATTCGGGTGGTACTGCTGCTTATACTGCTAATTGAACTCATAGCAAACCTCCTTATCCATTATAAAATAACTACTTTGTTATAGATAAAAAACTTTAAAGTTATTATTAGCCAATATGTTAATTCTTGTTTGAATATATCTGTTTTATTATCGTAGGGGTGGACGACCCTGTCCACCCGCTGTACTATTACCCTATCTGCGGGCGGACAGAGTCGTCCGCCCCTACGGAATCTTAACTGTTAGCGTGATATATAACTTGGTAAATTACAAGTCTAAAGTTCGTTATCTATACCTATTGAAGGAAATCCAACAAGCTCGGCTGGATCACTTTTGCAGACGCAGATAAAGCCGCCGAGTAGACTGTTTCGGCACTAGCCAGTTTCATGCTTACCTCCGCATAATCCGCATCTTCCGTATTGCTTAATAGTTCTGTAAACGTGACGTTATTGCTGGATAACCGGTTTTGTGTCAGCTCTACATAGTTTGTCTTTGCGCCAAGTACCGATCTGGATTTAAGTATCCGGCTTAAATCCAGGTCCAAATCCCCCAGCAAACTACTAATATCCAGTTCATGTGTTTCTACGATTACTTCCGCCGGAGGACCTTCATCGTATGTTGCCGTTTTATAACTTGTTTCTCCCTCCAATGCCATCTCCAGCTTTGTAAGGGTATTGAAGAGAGACTCCTCACCCTTTCCAAACATCTCATTGCCTTCAACATTAATGGTTATAAGATTTCCTACTCCCATTTTATATTCTATTTCCTGCTTTGCATTAGCTATAGATTCTGTGCCTCCAGTAAAACCTATTGTTTTGACGTTCAACGTTCCGCTGTCAATCTGAATACTGCTGCCATCCTGTACGGTGAGCTTTAATTTATCATCTTGAGTACTAACTTTAATCAAAGGATCCGGCTGACCGGTTCCCGATGGAAAGGCAGCATTGATTTTACTTTGCAACTCTATCTGAAGAGTATCCGCATCATATGTCGTTCCATCTGTCAAACTGATACTTTGACTTACCCCATCCAGTGAAAGGCTAAAATCCAATGCCGGCGCCGTAGCAGTAAAAGTATTGATTACTGCTGATTGCATCTCCGGCTGCCTACTGATTTTATCCATATTGTCCAAGTAAAAAGCTTTATAGTCCTCATCAGATACCGTAGAAGAAATGGGACCTCCAAGTGATAGGTATTTACCATTGTACATGATTTTTTCTCCCACTGCTGTAGATACCGATTCAAAAGGAGCGTCACCGGTATTATAGCCCGCAAATACATATCTGCCCGAGTAGTTTGAATTTCCGGTTTCCAATATACTTTTCTTTATTTCGGTAATTTCTTCTTTAACCGCATTGAGGTCATCATCGGAATAGGTGCCGTTAGCCGCCTCTACCGTCAGTTCTCGAATTCTATCCAAATTGTCATCTATCTGACCCAATGATGACTCACAAAATTTCATCCACGACTTTGCGTCCTCGGTATTCTTCTGCAGCTGCTCCACTTCGGATAAATAACTCTTTATCTTTATCGACCTAGTGGCGATAACCGGATTATCCGACGCGTATTGTATTTGCTTGCCTGTTGATGCTTTCTGCTGTAGTGTGTCCAGTCTGGACAAATTGCTGTTAATATTTCTGATTGCATTTTGAACCAGCATACCGCTCGTTACCCTCATCATACCCCTCCAAACAATCATATAATCAAGACCTATTTTTTATGGGATTACCCTGCACCAAGCCCGTTGATAGTAATATCCAGGATTTCATCCAGTACGCTGATCATCTTGGCCGCAGCGCTATATGCCTGCTGGTATCTGACAAGATTTGCCGACTCTTCATCCAATGAAACACCGGATACCGAAATTCTGCCGGTATCGATTTGGTTTAGAGTGCTCTCATAATTAGAAGCCAACCGGGAAGCATGTGCCGCACTTGTCCCCATGGTTGAAACAATGGAATTAATATAGTCCACCGGCATTCCATCCGCAAACATACGACTATCATTAAACATATTTACAAGTTCATTGATATTCTCGTTGTTCCCGTCTTCACCGCTTAACGAAGCAGCCGCTATTTTACCCGGATCATCTTCTATATCTGACGAAATTGTAATATTGGCAGCGGTAACATTCTGATATATTTCATTCATATCGCTTCCGCTTTTCATGAGCTCGTCCGACGATTTACCGTCAAAAGTAAAAAACCGTATCCCTGTTGTTTCGTCCGAATCTGCCCCTCCGGCATGTCCTTGGATATATTGTGTCCCATCGGCATAGATCCCTTCGTTAAAAGCTTTTGCGAAAACTCCGGCAAAATGATCTAACTGCTCCATATAATACGGAATTCCTTTGTACCCTCCCTTTTCTCCTGTTCCATCACGCATATCCAGATACCCTTTGATTTCTCCACTATCAAATTCGACTTCATTTCCTGTCTTCATCCATCGGATCCCATACGTACCATCCTGCTCCGAGCCTTCATCAATGGTATAACATTCCAATTCATTGACTTGAAAATGATTGACCAGACTAACGCCATCCAATGTGATTTGAAGACGAATATCGTCTTTGCCGTTGGCTAGTGTACCGGCATCCACTTCATTTATCCGGACATCAGCTAAGCATGTCAGCTTGTCCATAAGTAAATCCCGTTGATCTCTCAAATCATTTGCAGAACTTCCGTCCAGCTCTGACTTATAAATTTGTTCATTCAAATCCCGGATTTGTGAAGCATAAGAATTGATTTCATTCACCTTTACCTTGATATTGCTGTTGTAATCCTTTTTTAATAAGATCAGGTTACTTGCCGCATTATTCAAGTATTTGCACAGGTAATCCCCGTTTTGCACTACAACAGCTCTTGTCTGTTCGCTGTCCGGATCTTTCGCAAGTTCTTCCAATGCAGAAGAAAAGCTGCTTAACACTTCATTTAATCCATCTTCCGATGTTTCGTTCATAATCGCTTCCAGTTCCGAAAGGGCTTCACTTTTTGCATTCCACTCACCATAGCTTATATTTTGATTCCAAAACCTCATATCAAGATATTCATCCCGAACTCTCTGTACGGAGATAAAATCCACTCCTGTGCCAATCATGCCGCTTCCTGTATAGGTACTTAGCGGAGCAGAAGCTTTTTGACTTGTTACCTGCCTTGAATACCCGGAAGTTTCCGCATTACTGATATTATGATCAATGGTATACAGAGCCGCCTGACTGGCATATAGACCTTTTACAGCTACATTCAAACCAAAAAAGGAATTCATATTTTCACCTCCCGACTACACCGGTACCGTTAATCAATTTATCCAGCATCCCATCTATCATGTTCATCACCTGTACGCTGGCATTATACGCATACTGATATTTCATCATGTTGGTCATTTCTTCATCCAAGGATACGGCAGACAACGATGTTCTTTTATTCTCGATTTGTTGAACCAATGTGCTCTGATTGCTTGCAGCACTTTCCGCTTGATCTCCGGCTGTTCCGATCCAATTTACAATAAATGCGTAAAAATCATCAATACCCATCTTAAGACCATCATTTTTAAAGTATTCCATGTCTTTAAAACTGATGATTTCATTGGCAATGGTAATATCACCCGAAGCTCCTGTCGCCGACACCGCAATTTTATTCGGATCATCCAAATCAGGGTTAATCATAATGTTACCGGCTTGAAAAGGCAAATCTTCATCTATCTTCACAAAGAAATCCGTTCCGGTGCTTCCATCCAAGCCTACTCCATTACTGTGTATGGCATTGATCTTTCTTGTCATCAGACTAACCAGCATATTTAAAGCAGTACGTAATTCAGGAATCAGATTACCGGAATCTCCTGTGAAATTATAAGCGTCTGCATCATTGTCCACATCCGTTTCGTCATATCCCGATTCAACCGGTGATCCGTTCTCGGAGCTACCCTTATCTCCATTCACATCCCCCCGTTCTTCTATTAAACCTAATAATTCTCCGTCTTTTAGCTTCACTTCCGATCCGGTCTTTTCCCAAAGCACCGTGGCGAATGCTCCATTGGATGCATTGGTCTTACAAATCATCTTATTCACCGCAGCCCCATTCACCAGCGAGGTTCCTCCAATAGTAACATTAAACATGCCGCTGCTGTCTTCGGTAACTTTGATATTTACATATCCTGAAAGGGTTCCTAATAACCCATTCAACTGGTCGCGGTAATCGTTTGCATTATCTCCCATCACTTCATTCACACGGATTAATCCATTTAATTGTGCAACCTGTTCTGAAACCGAATTGATTTTATCCACCATATCTTTGATTTGATCATCTAAATTTTCTTGTATCTGGTCTAATTGTTGAGATAGCTGATTGAAGGTATCCGCCAGACGATTGCCATATTCGACCAAAGACTCCCGACATGCTCTGCTTTCAGGATCTTTGGCAAGCTCTTCCCATCCATCAAAAAATTCATCGATCGTATTGCCAAGATCGTTATCAGAAAACTCATTCATAATACCTTCAATATCTTCTACAGTTTTTTGCATGGTATTCCAATAATTCAAAGTACTGTTTTCTTTTCTATAGCTGTTATCGAGAAATAGGCTTCTGATTTGCCTCACTTCATCAATATTCACCCCGGTGCCTATTTGATATCCTGTATAGGTCGCGGGACGATTTTCAGATTGAATCAACTGCTGTCTCACATAACCTACAGTATCTACGTTGGATACGTTATGTCCTGTAACATCCAAAGCCCTCTGGCTGGTATACATCCCTGACCTGCTGATTTCATAACATGAAAATGTAGATCCCACTCAACCACCTCCAAAAAAAGCTATATTATTGACTATCTTTTCAGATTGACAAGTTCCTGCAGCATCTCATCGGCGGTGGTTATAATCCTGCTGTTCGCTTGATAACCTCTCTGCGTAATGATCATCTGACTGAATTCGTATGAAAGGTCTACATTGGACATTTCCAGGCTTCCGGCGCTTAACATACCGCTTCCGTCATCCCCGGCCATCACCCCGTTTACAAAATCACCGGAGTTTGCAGTAGCAACATAATTGTTCGATCCTAATTTGGAAAGTCCGGCAGGGTTGTCAAATTTAGCCAGAGCAACCATACCCAGCGGCTGTTGTTTTCCGTTAGAATACACGCCCATGATGATTCCATCGGCACCGATACTGAAATCTTCCAATGTACCGGATGCATAACCATCTACCGAGCTTGCTTCTACCGAACTGTCATCATTGGTCATGGTAAGATTTGAAAAATCGATGGATACTGTAAAAGGACTTGCACCGCTGCTATCCGGTGAGAACTCCACTTCCGGCGTGATACTGTAATCCGAGTCGTCGGTAATAATGTTTCCTTCACTGTCAAATTTGATATATCCGCCGGTACTGCCGGCACCGGAATCATCTTGAATCTCCCAGTACCACGATGTAACCGGGTTGTCGGCATCGGTAGTACTATCTACATAACATTTAGTGAAGCTTACCTCAACCTCGTAGGTATTTCCTAAAGCATCATATACGGTCATTGTAGTACTATATTGAGATTCTAAATCAGTAGTATCCGCGATATCGTTAAGCGCTGCCCCTACCGCATCTTCGGCGGAATCCAGACTTCCGGCAAATACAGCATTTCCGGTTTCTTTTGCGGCTAAAACTTTCTTGTTCTTATTATAGGCATCCGAAAAAAGATTGAGCGGTTCTACATCTTTATCAGTATCAAAAACATAAGACCCGTCCGCTTGCTGTTCTTGTCCGTAATCCATCCAGCCATATACGTTCAATCCGTCACTTGTCACAAGATTCCCCGATTTATCCAACGTGAAATTGCCCGCTCTAGTAAATAAATAGGAACCACTGTTGCCCTGCCGTACAATGAAAAGTCCATTTCCATCTATGGCAAGGTCGGTCTGACTTCCCGTTGTTTCTGTGCTGCCCCTTGTAGTAATGGTATCTATGGAAGAAACCCCCACGCCAAGTCCTACCTGCATTGGATTGATCCCTCCTCTACCGGTGGTAGAATCAGGAGCGGTTGCCCCACTGAGGGTTTGATTGAATATATCGCTAAAAGTGACTCTAGATGACTTAAAACCTACTGTATTTACATTTGCGATATTGTTTCCGATCACATCCATCTTTTGTTGATGTGCTCTTAATCCCGAAACACCGGAAAACAAACATCTCATCATAATAAACGCCTCCTTGACAATGTTTTAATTTACACTGAAAATGCTATCCACCGGAACCTTTACCTCATTCAGTGTTACTAATAGAATTCCGTCTTTCTCACTTACTTCTGCCAATTCAGCGGTTACAGGTACCACTTTACCGGTAGCACTGTCTGTAATGCTTAAATCGATTTCCTCCCCGATACGTTCATTTAAATAATCATATTCACTTTCCGAATTTTTATAGTCTTCTGAAAGGATAGCATTCAATTGTCCTTGCACGCCATCCATCACTGCATAATCCTCATAAACCCCTTTTTCAATCCCTGACACTTGCCCTTGCACTTCGATAATGTCAAGGTTTTCAGAGTCATAAATATACCCTCTGCATGTTTGTCCAACAAGTGTTGAAAGTGTGGCCACATCCGACCGGTCATAATCATATACTGCAGTAACGTCATCCAGTTCAATCTCCTGGTCATCTACTACCAGTGTCGCTTTTCCGTTTTTAAGCTTCACATAGTCTACCACTCCCTGGACCTGGCTTGTCTCGCCTGTACTTGAATCAGTCACTGAAGCAATCACCATTTTTCCGGTCATGGTTAACGCTTCCATAGAAGAAACCCGGGTGCTGACATTATTCATCTGCTCCAAAGCGCTGAATTGCGCCAGCTGCGCGACAAATTCCGAGTTATCCGTAGGGTTTAACGGGTCCTGGTATTTTAGCTGCGTAACCAATAGATTGAGAAACTCATCCTTTCCTAAATCCCCTGTATTTCTGGTACTGGTTGTACTGGTTGTAGTACCGGCAATACTGCTTATTGAACTTACTGACATAACTCTCACCTACTTATCTATTAATTAAGTGTTGTACACCTCTTCAACTGGCATGATAACAAATAATTATGGGATAATTGTCAAAACATGATGATAGTGATTGAAATATTGTGGTAAATATTGAAATACGCATACAAAAAACCTCTAATTTACTGAATAGTAAATTAGAGGTTTTTTTGTATGCTTGAATTTAAGGTTGTGAATCAAAAGTGCAGCCTATCAAATCGTAATAGTACTGTTGCTTTCTATAGTGTTTTTTCTTTGCTGATCCGAATATATGGATTGAAGCATCCTGTATCCATATCCATAAACTGTCTCTATTCTTAATAATTTCATTTTTTTGCGTAATCTTCGGATCAAATCATCTACTGACCGGTCAGACCCGAAGTGGTCCTGCCCCCATATGTTTTTAATAATCTGTTCTCTCGAAAAAATTCTTAAAGGATTTTTTATAAATAAATACAGTAAATCAAATTCTTTGGATGTAAGACGGATAATAGTTGTTCCCATCCTCACAACCCTTTTCATTTCATCAACAACATAAGGAGGAATATGATATTCGGTCTTTTTCCTCGTCGTCCGTACACTTCCATAAGTAAGCTCCATCATTTTCCTCGCACGGATTACAAGCTCTTTTGGCAGAAATGGTTTGGCCAAATAGTCATCACATCCCATTTCCAAACCAATGACTCTGTCCATGGTTGAATTGCGGTCTGATATTAACAAAAAGGGTACTTGCGGATAAGTCTCTTTCACCTCATTTAATATCTGGTATCCGTCCATATCCGGAAGATGACTATCCACAATCCATATGTGCGGACATTTCTCCATATTTTTACACGCATTTTCTCCATTCATGAATGAAGTAATGGTCCATCCTTCTTTCTGCATGTATAACGAAAGTAAGTGATTTAGATTTCTATCATTTTCCACTAAGTAGACCTGAAACAAAGCTCTCCCCCCATCATCTATCATTCTTGTGATCACAATTAACAATAGATTTAAACTAATACTGCATTTCTTTGACTGTAACATCATTTATTTCAAACAATACTTATAACATTTCTAATTCTATCCATAATAATTTGGGAAATCTCCGCAAAACTGTGGCAAAATTATGGTAATCATGTTTTTTTATTTAAAATCATTAAATTATGGCAAAATTGTGGCAAAAACATAAGTTCTAATGTTAGGAATAACTTTTTCATGTTAGAATAGTAGATGTTCAGTAAATAACAACAAAATGGTATAGAATGTTAAAGTTTTAGGTTATAGCAATAAACTATGTTCATGTGTACTTTGAAAATTTAAAGAATGGATGATAGGAATAATTTGGTATCTAAAAATGGTCGGAGATTCCCTATGCAAGAGAATAGTAAGAATATTTTTCCTGTAGTTTATGCAGCAGTCTTATGGTATTCTTTATTCTCAAGGGTTATGGCTATGGCTTTTGCATGTTGGAGCATGCAAACTAAGGCAGTTCTCACGAAGAAGTTCTTGGTACCCCTAAATAATGGAGATTTAAGACCGTTGTTGAGTACAATATCTCCAATAACGGATTCTATACGTGCTCTTCTTGAATAGATGTCTTTCCAGAGTTGTGAGCCTCTGGGAACTTGGGTAAACCAACGAATATCATCTTCAATGTGAGTATAGACTGTCTTGCCATAGCCAGAATCACAACATGGATGATCACACTTTAGTTTTTCAGCCAATTTTTTAGAAGCTTTTCTTGGACACCGCCATTTTAGTCGTCTTTTTTTCTTATCAATACCCCAATAGTAAAATGTATGACCAGCAGCACAAACAGGCAAACCAAACTCATTAGTAGGTGTTGGAGTTTGAGAATTTCTTGGATTAATTGCAATAATAGGCTTACCGCCTAGTAAACTAATCCACCAGTAAACATAATAAGCGTCGTATCCCGAATCAGCAATGACATAATGAAAGTCAACTTTCAAGTTGTGATAAAGATGCATTATTAGATGTGGTGTCATTCTAACATCGTGGACATCAGCACCTTCGACGAAGAATGTTAGTGGTAGGCATTTAGATGGATTATCTATCATAGGAGTTGTTGCAAAATGCAGACCGTATCCCATTAGATATTCATCAAGATTATGATCATAACCTTTTGTGGCTTCGGAGTCAGTACACATAGAGCATTTAAAGGGTTTTATATTACTGGCATAGCATCTACAATATTTTTCAGGAACATACTTTTGTTTGCAAAAAGATTTTACCTTGCAGCCGTCAAAGATTACTTTATCATGGGGATCAATGATTCCTAATTCGATAGATTCTTTGACAAATAACAATTCAAATATTTTACGGATTAGAGAACCTTGAAGCATGACATCTTCAACGTTTTCATCGCCGAAAAGATTAGAGATAAACCAAGAGAAATAAGCCTTAGAGGGCGTCTTGTCAGGAGAGAAACCTGATAGATAAGCATATCTTGGTGTATCCCTAAGTTCTTTGACCCATTTATTAATGGATGTAAAGCCAGCAAGGTACATCACAAGTAAAGACCTTAAAGCATCTTGAGGGCGATAAAGTGCAATACGTCCTGCAGGATTTTGTGAATAAAAATGTAAACAGAAGTCATAAACACGAGATAGATCAATCTTTGATATTATCTTAGCAATGCTGTCAGTCTCACTGACAGATAGAAATAAATTAAGTTTATAAGCCAGGTGACTCTGGTTTGGTGGAAGCAATGACATCAGCCCCTTTCTAAAATATTCTCTATTTTAGCAGGTTTGAGGGCTGTGAGGTGAAGAAAATTGTTTCCAGTTGATAAAATCAAGTTGAATCAAGGGGTTCAGCTTTGCTGAACACCAACTTAGAATACTTTAAGAGGTGAATAAATCATGACAGATAAAAAATTGATATATATCGCTGATGATGAAGTGAATATCTGTAATATTATAAAATCTTTTCTTAATAAAGAAGGCTATGAGGTTGAAATCTTTCATGACGGATATTCCATCCTTGAAGCTTTTAACACAAAACCGGCAGATATGCTCCTTATAGATATTATGATGCCTCAAATAGACGGGTTTTCCCTTTGTGCTTCGATACGACAAAAGAGTTCCGTACCTATTATTATTGTTTCTGCTAAAGACACTGAACCGGATAAAATAGCAGGCCTCACTCTGGGAAGCGATGACTACCTTACAAAGCCATTTAGCCCGATGGAGCTTATCGCTAGAATCAATAGTATTTTCAGAAGAATACAGTTAGACAAAAATAATATTGGCAATGGTAACTTGATTAAAATCTTAGATATATCCATCAATCCAAATACTAAGCAAGCTGATTGCAAAGGTAAGAACCTAGGACTTACAGGTATGGAATTTTTATTATTATATTACCTTGCAAAAAATAAAGATCGGGCAGTAAGCCGTAGCGAACTTCTAGATAAAGTATGGGGTTTTGAAAACGAAGTCGAAACCCGTGCAACCGATGATATGGTTAAAAGGATCCGTAGAAAACTCTCGGATGCCGGTTCAATGGTAAGAATCGATACCGTATGGGGATTTGGCTTTAAACTCGAAGATAAGGAATGATGTCATGAAAGGAAATACTATAAAATGGAGGATCTTTAAGTATAATCTGATTGTAATCCTCCTATTGATCGCATTAACGACCGCTATATTTAATATTGCTGTGCGTTTATACATAAAAAACGATATCCTTGATCAGTTAAATATCATTTCATCTCGCACCGAAGATATTGCATTGCGTAAAGGACCGGAGTTTTTCCCCAAGCCTGGAGAATCAAAGCATAAACTGCCGCCTCCTCCCGATATCGAACATGACGAATCAAATAACGATGAGGTTTTCAGATTTTATTTTATGCTGGACCGATCTTTAAGAGAGCCTCTTTCCGTATTGAATGCGGATTATATTTTACTTGACGGAGATAAGAATATCATCAACATTTCACTTGAAGAGTATTTTAATACCCCAGATGAACTCTTGAATAAGACTACTGATGAAATGTTCAATAAGATTGCTGATGAACTCCATAAATCGGATGACTTAAGTAAAGATGGATATTTAAGCTTTCATTTATCAGGAATCGAATATATTTCTATCGTCAAGCCGGTATCTGAAAAGAACTCTTTTGGCTTGGGCTGGATTGTCATATATTCCAGTTTGGAAAAACTTAACCAGTTGCAGTGGACAATAAATTATATTTTATTTGCAATACTTATTTTATCCGCTATCATTACCGTGATCTTTTCTTCTCTCGCTGCAAAAAAGATTTGTGCTCCGTTTTCATCTCTTGATGAGCATATAGGCGCTATTGCAGAAAGAAACTTCGGCACTAAACTAAATACACCGGTATATGAAGAGCTGCAAGAGTTTGTAAATAACATTAATATGATGTCAGAGAAACTTGAAATCTATGATAAAGCGCAGAAAACTTTTTTACAGAATGCATCTCACGAATTTAGAACACCGCTGATGACCATTCAAAGCTATGCTGAAGGTATAAAATATAATGTCGTAGATAGCAATACTGCCGCAAATATTGTTCTAGATGAAACAAAACGCATGACACTGATGGTAGAAGATTTGTTATATCTGTCACGGCTGGATACAATTGAGGAGAACTATCATTATGAAAATTTAAAATTTAATGAACTAATCGATAACTGCATTGAACGAATGAATAGAATTGCAATAAAAAATAGTATTACGATTATCAATAATAAAATTAATGATGACATTAAGATATATGGGGATGAAGAAAAACTTTGCCGCGCAATTACAAATTTAATCGGTAATTGTATTCGATATGCCAACTGCACTGTATTGGTCAATGTAAAAGCTATCCATCATGAGATCAAACTAACCATCTCGGATGACGGCCCCGGCTTTGAATCCGACGAACTTCATAATGTTTTCGAAAGATTCTATAAAGGGAAAAAAGGCAATTTTGGACTGGGACTAGCCATCAGTAAGAATATCATCGAAAAGCATAATGGGATCATCATGGCTAAAAATACTGAAGCGGGAGCCTTATTTATTATTGAATTGCCAACTATTTAATACAAGGGTACATAAAAAGTGTTTATCGTTCGGAGATCTGACAGGAGGACAGGGCCGCAGTCCGGCCAAAAACCAGGCCTGACAGCAGGCCAGCCCCCCTGACCGACTTCCTCTGAGTGCTAAATCGGGCTTTTTCAGTAGTCTCGAACCGTCCCCATGTGTCTAATATACTTAGAAAACCAGTTTTAAATTACTTAGCCTGTTTTTCATCTTATTGATGATTTCCTATTAGCTATATTTTAGCTTTTCAATAAACGCCTTGTTACAATCCAGCGTCGCAAAATAATCAGCAGGCGTTTCTGCACGACGTATCAGTTCAGTTTCTCCGTCTTCTTTAAGAAGTATTTCAGCCGAACGCAATTTACCGTTATAATTATATCCCATCGCATAACCATGGGCACCGGTATCATGTATCACTATCAAATCGCCTATATCAATTTTGGGAAGCATCCGGTCAATTGCAAATTTATCGTTATTCTCACATAATCCCCCCGTTATATCATACTGATGGTCACAAGGCTCATTCTCTTTTCCCATAACGCTAATATGATGATATGCACCGTACATTGCCGGACGCATTAAGTTCGCCGCACAGGCATCCAGACCGATATATTCCTTATGTGTGTTTTTTTGATGTATTGCAGTTGACACAAGACATCCGTATGGTCCAAGCATAAATCTGCCTAATTCGGTAAATATTGCGATATCATCCATTCCAGCCGGTATAAGAATCTCTTCAAACGCCTTTTTGACTTCTTGTCCGATATGATAAATATCCGCCGGCTGCTGTTCAGGATGATACGGAATACCTATACCTCCGGAAAGGTTTATGAACGCAATATGCGCACCTGTCTCTTTGTTCAATTCCACTGCTGTCTCAAAGAGCATTCTCGCAAGAACCGGATAGTACTCATTTGTTACCGTGTTGCTTGCTAAAAATGCATGCAGCCCTAAATGCTTTACCCCTTTATTTACGAGGGTTTTAAATCCTTCAGACAACTGAGAGCGTGTAAAACCATACTTTGCTTCCTGGGGCGTATCCATAATAGCATTGTTGATAACAAAATTCCCTCCGGGATTGAATCGGCAGCTTATTGTTTCAGGGATTCCTGCCGTCTTTTCCAAAAACTCAATATGTGTGATATCATCAAGATTGATGACCGCTTCCAGCTTTTGGGCAAGAATAAAATCTTCCTTTGGCGTGGCATTTGATGTAAACATGATGTCCTCATTTTTAAATCCTGCTGCTTCAGACATCCTAAGCTCAGTATACGAAGAGCAATCCACTCCGCATCCTTCTTCTTGTAATATCTTGAGTATTGTAGGGTTTGGCGTCGCTTTTACTGCAAAATATTCCTTAAATCCCTTGTTCCAAGAAAATGCTTGCTTTAGGCGGCGTGCGTTTTCTCGAATTCCTTTTTCGTCATATAAATGAAATGGTGTAGGGTATTTTTTTATGATTTCCGTTAATTGATTTAAGTTTATAAAAGTCTTTCTCATTTAGTATCATTCCTTCCCATCATTTCTATCAGTTTAATTTCATTTTTCAGAGAATCCTTTAGCAAATCAATGAGGTTTTTCTTTTTGGAATACAAGCAAGTTGAATGCTCTCCATCATCAATATCTCCTGTCAGGACATTGGTTGAGTCTGCAATGAGTCTGATTTGCTGTTGAGACCTCTCAACAAAGTATATTGTAGCTCCGTCTAAGCAAACCGGCTGGTTAGTAATCAACACCATCTTAATACCTCTTTTGACCGCATCCTTTATCTCCGGAAAGATTGCCTCAAGTACCTGTTTTGACACCGAAAGATATACCCTTTCTTCTGCTTCCAATATCATATTTCTCATTTTATTCAAAATATGATGATGTCCTTTGATGGTGATATATCCTTCAGAATCTTCCCTCTTTTGTGGAACACTTTTTATCAGTTCTTTTTTTGTTTCCTGAAACTTTCTTATTTTATTATTGCAAAACTCTTCAATGGGCACTGATGTATATCTCGTTGTTGCCCCTTCCATCACAAATGCTCCTCCTTTTTCAACGAGGGCAGCAAGAGATGTGTACGTATTAGACCGTGAAATACCGGTGATTTTTGCAACTTCATAGCCATTTAGGTCACCCTCTGAAATGAGTGTTAAATATATTGTTGCCTCCTGCCTTGTAAGTCCAAAATGTATAAGCATCTCAACTATATCCATAAAAATGACTCCTTTTTACAGATCTTGATTCAACATAAATATCAAAGCTATTTAATACATATTACAACTACTTAAATAGTGTTCCTTTTTAGTAATACTATATACTAATTTATTGTGTTTGTCTATATGTAAATGTTAAATCTGTTAAAATGAATATCAGCTGTCAACACCGTATGCTATCGACGCAAGTAAAAAGAAGAGAATCCTCTAGGCACTGATATGCCGCAAGATTCTCTTCTTTTATAGTTCTAATTATTAAATCTTTCGTTCAGATTGTCAAGTCGTATGATGCACCTTGTTTTCCATCAATTCTCGTAAGATACTATTAATTTCCTAATATCTAACGTACAGTATAAATCATCATCTTCATCAAATTCGCTGACTTCAACGGTATAATCTCCTGCCGGTAGATTTTTACGGATCAAAGAATATACACCATTGTAATCATCGTTATATGCTATTTTATTACCGTTTTCGTCCCATAAAGCCATTTGCGTATCACAGTTCTGTTTAAAGAAAGAGGTTTCAATTTCAAACAAACCTTCATCTTGTTGTGTTACCGTAAAATCATAATAGTACGGTAATTGGTTTGATGCTAATTCAATATCCTCTGTATAAACATCTTGTTTCTCAACCTGAGACGGTATTTCATAATTGATTTCAAGTTCTGCTGTCTGACAGGATAAGATGGTTACATTTTTTTCTTCGTGCCGGTACTTATCTTCAAATGGATTGTAGTAAGACAGCACCACTCTATATTCTCCCGGATTAATAAAGTGGAAAGTATGACCTCCGTTCTCCCCTGTCGTACCATAGCTTACTAAATTCCCGTCCTTGTCAAATATGCTGAGAACTCCGTAGCCAACGTCAGTGACTAATTCTGTCTCCTTAATATTTGTTTTTACTTTTAAAGAACCATAATCAACAGGCTGAATGTCCCCAAGCATTGCTTCCATATCGATCACACCATATCCCAATTCTTCAGTGAAACCATTCCCTTGGGCGGTTTTTTCCAGTTGGGTTTTCACCTGAGCAGGAGTTAATTCAGGATGCTCGGATAACAGCAGTGCTGCTGCCCCTGCTACATAAGGCGATGCCATAGAAGTACCATCCATAAACTCATAGGTTCTTTCGTCATCGAATGGGTCATATAATGTTGAATATATTTTTTCGCCCGGTGCTGCCACGGAGGTCCATGGACCGGTAGTGGAAAAAACTGTCCGTGTATTCTTAGGCGTAGAAGCTGCTACGGCAATCACCCCATTATATGAGGTAGGATAACTCGGAACTCTCTTATCATCGTTGCCTGCGGAAGTTACAAACACTACCCCATTTTCCAATGCCTTATCAATGGCATCTTTAAAAGCGAAGTTATAGCCCCTGCCACCAATGCTCATATTAATAACGATACGTTTGTCAGGATATTGTTCTATATATTCCGCCACATGGGAGGTTGCTTCTATCAAATAAGAAGTAGAAATCTTTCCAAATTCATTCGCTACTCTTATTGGCATAATAGGACAATCCCATGCTACTCCGGCAATTTTTCCATTTCTGCCGTTATCCCCGGCAATACCTGCCACATGGGTACCATGCCCGTCAGTATCTATGCCCGGTATTCCTTCCCCTGTAGCATCATACGCGCCAATAAATATCTTATCTGCAAATTCCGGATGATCTAGCTGCACGCCGGTATCTATGATCGCAAGAATTACATCAGATGACCCCGTGGTTTTCTTCCATGCTTGTTCTGCATGAATATTCTTTAGCCCCCATAGCTTCTCTACTTCAACTTCCGACCCCAACATCATATCGGTAGATCCTGATTCAACCATATTTAATGATGTTTGACTATCCTTTGTTCTAACAGGCTCCGGCCCATCAAGCAAGTAGTCGGGCTGAGCAATTATAACATCTGGATCCTTAAGCAGTTTTTTGATAAAGCTTTTTACATCTTCGTCTTGGGGCACTTCCACCATACTCCATCCGGTTTTTTCCCATTGCTTGAGGGTAGCACTGCCTAAAAGATCAAGGGTTTTTGCTAGGCCTGCCATATTATTGCTTTTTACCAATACATGTCCATCGGTAAATTGACTGTCCTCAATGTTTAGAAAATCCATCTGAGGTATATTGTCCGCCCCCAGGTTCTCAACAGCTGTCGCAAACATGTTTTCACCGTTTAGAGAACCAATTTGTCCATCTGCCGCATATGAGATTGAATACGAATATCCATTACCGGTATATTCATGAGATACATAACAATCAGCTTCATTGATATCCCAAGAATAAATACCGCCCGGTTCCAGCTCAAAAGTCAGATCATATTTATTCTCATATGACTCATCTTCCCATATCAAATAGGATGTTGCATCAAATAAACGCAAGTTATAACTCTGGGATATCTGTATATTATCATATTTTGCCCGGTATTCTTCAAAACTACCGCCTATTGTTTCAATATCCCATGTGAAAGTAGGTGAAAGTTCAACATCTGTTGCTCCATGCTTGGGACTATTAAGTACTACGTTAAATCCCGGCAAAGGCGCACCGAAACGGATTAAGGCGTTCTCATTGTTATCTCCTTGGCTGTTGTAAGGCACCACTTTGTAGTAAGTTAATTTTCCGATTTCCAATGCTGAGCTAGCATCCTGATATTGGGTGCTTTTCACGGTACCAATCTGCTGATAATTCACTCCATCGAAACTCCGGTATACCTTATATCCGTCAGCTCCCGTTGCAGCGGTCCAAGTTAATCTATTCCGGATGGTAACGTCATTCATATCAGCATTTTGACTATCATCCTCTAAGATTTTAGCTTGATCCACCGGAACAGCATATAACCCCCAGTTCATACCATATGTGTCACAGATTAAATTCAGTTCTTTAATTTGATTCGGAACATCATTCTGCTCAGGATCCATCTGATTTTCTACTATCACCGGCAAAACGCTTAAAACCGAATTTCCGTTGTAATCGTAAGCCAATACTTTTAAATATGTCGGGCCATTCGGATAGGACGTTGTATCAATGGATACTGTTGCTGAATTCTCCCCCCATCCTCCTATACCATAATTTTCAATAGGGAATCGTTGTTCGCCACCTAGGTAGACGTAATAAACATAAATCCCTGATTCGGATTCAAAGGACAAATCAGAATAAACAGTCCCCGATACTGTAGCTCCTGGAGTAATTCCTTCCAATTGTATACCTGGAGGTGTCTCTCCCCAAGAGGGATTAAACAGATCTCTGACAGGGACTTCATAAATATAATTCTGTCCATTCCATCCATAAACAGCCTCAGTAACGCTAATGCTGCCTCCACCGCCATATACACTATTAGAAACAGTCTCTTCTTCATATACATACTCACTGACACTCTTCCAGTATACATTCTGGACTCTTGCTGCCGCCAAATCATTGATTGAAACCAAGAGATCGCCAGGTGTCTCGAAAATATCCACCGGATAGGTTACAGTGGCTCCGGAAATTCCCGCACCACCACGGTTATGCGTCACATAACCTTCAATCACTCTAGTGTGATCGTCGTTCTCTATCACAAAATATCCATCGCGGTTCGTTCTGACTTCCGGTTCTTTGGTTGTAAACTTCCATAATGGACCGTCAGTGCGCCCACCCTTCTCATCTTTAGCTACTACTTTCCAGTAATAAGTAGTTAAACCCTCTAACTCACCGGGTAAATACGCGGTGCCATTGTATCCGGCCTCCTTTTGAACTGATACATCCAATGTATTTACCAGCGTTTCATCGGTTCCGAAATAAACATCATAGGTTAATGCATCTCCATCCGGATCGCTGCACGTCCAGCTTAAATTTGGAGATACACTCACGCTTTCTACCTCATTAACCGGTGAAAGAACTTGCGGTACGGTAGGTACATGATTGGATGGGAGCGGATTACTGCCTCCACTGCCTCCTCCAGCATTAGGAGTATCGGTAGTAGTAAATTGCCAAACCGGGCTGGCACATTCTTCACCGTTACTATCTCTAGCTACTACTTTCCAGTAATATGTTACATGACTTTGAAGATCACCGGGAGTATAGAAATTATCAGTCTGGTTAGCTGCTCTCTTAGCTGTTACGTCTAAAATCAATTCCTGTGTGTCCACATTTATTACAAGAGTGGGTTCACTTGCGAAATAAATATCGTAGGTTAGCGCATCTCCATCCGGGTCGCTGCATGTCCAGCTTAATGTCGGAGATAGATTCACAATTTTTGCCTCATTTGAAGGATAAGGTTCGGCTGGAGTATTAGGTGCATTGTTTATTGTAGTAAACTTTAGCAACGGGCTTTTGCTTTCACCACCCTTACCATCTTTTGCTACAACTCTCCAGTAATATATCGTTAAACTGCTCAGTGTATCCGGTGCATAGGCCGTACTACTCTGACCGGCAGCTTTCTGAACGGATACATCCAAAGCTTCTACCGATGCTTCATCCGTTCCAAAATAAATATCATAGGTTAGCGCATCTCCATCCGGGTCGCTGCACGTCCAGCTTAATGCCGGAGATAATTCTACATTTTCCACATCATTAGCCGGTGAAAAATCTTGCGGTGCGGCGGGCGCATTATTGGATGAACTACTGCCTCCTGTACCTCCGCCGCCACCGGAAGGTGTACTCGGTGGTTCTGTTTTATTTTGTATGCGGCCCTCACCTTTCACGTCTACATTTGAATTCAATACAAGATCCTGTACCTGCGTACCTTGGCTTATATTTAACGTAGTACCGGACACATCATTAGACACTGTCATGGTGCCAATGCTGGTATCTCCCTGTGTCGTGACCACAACATTACTTGCTTCAATATTTATGCTATTGAATTCACCGTTAAGTATTACTTCATTTCCTGCGGCTTCTTCCGCGATCACGATGTCTATATCTTTTCCATCCGGGCCTTTAACCCCTTTAGCTACAACACGTACTTTTCCATTTACATTTTGAACGATGATGTTCTTATATTGACCTCCGTCAATCACAATACTGTTCGGGCCGCCGCCGCGTACATAGGTATCTCCGTCCACAGTTACATTATTCAAAGTCACTGTTCCTTGACCTACTTCTTCAGCGATGATTAAATCCCCATGTATCTGCTGATTTTGTAATATTACTCCGTCGGCTTTAATGATTACATCAGCATCTACTGCTTCTACGGCTTTTTCAGGCCCATAAGTGCCAGCTTTATCAAATATCAGTTGGCCGTCTTTTATTTTTGAAATACTGGTAACAGAAGCAGCTATATCCAGTGCTGTGATGGCTTCTGCACGGGTAACATTTTTCTCCGGTTTAAAGGAACCGTCAGGATAACCCTTCATATAACCCGCTTTAGCTACCGCACCAATAAAGCCTTTTGACCAATCAGGCATACCGGCTGCATCAACAAAAGCAGAAGCACTCTCCGGGTCACTCTCTAATTCTTTAATCTTTGCAATAACGACCGCTGCTTCTTGGCGGGTTATAGATGCATCAGGTCTGATGGTCCCATCAGTATAACCTGAGATATATCCTGCCGCCTTTGCTTTTGATATAACATCTTCATACCAGGCACCTTTAGGTGCATCTGTATAGTTCATATCTGCGATTTTTTTGTAACCGAATGCCTTATTTACAAATGTCATAAATTCCGCCCGTGAGATCGGTTTATCTGGCTTGAATGTACCGTCTGAGTAGCCATTGACTAAACCTTTATCGGTCCATTTTGAAATCACTTCTTTAGCCCAGTGATTATCCGTATCTGTAATGGGCGCCGCATAACCAATGCTGGCCGTAAGTGTTAAAGTAAGAATCAAAAAAATTGTTAGCAATAAATTGCCAAGACCTCTCTTTTGTAACACCATTGTTTTCCTCCTCTTAGCTAAAAATTAAGTATAATCTCTACTATTTTAGATGGTAATTGTTAGAAAAGTTCATTTTTATGTTATGGAAATGTAAAAAATATGTCTAATTTTCTGTTTCACATTATCAACCGACACATATATAACCGGTATCACAATCATTGTGAGCATTGTGGACAGCACAAGGCCATTCATTAATGCAACAGCCATCGGACTGAACAATTCACTGTTTGAAAAAGCCAGCGGTGCAAGTCCCATCAGTGTGGTGACGGTGGTAAGCATAATGGGTCTGAAGCGCATGCTCACCGCATTGATGCATGCCTCCTCGTTAGAAACTCCTTCTTTTTCGGCTTCTTTAATATAATCGATTAATAGAATCGCATTATTGACCACAATACCCATTAGGCTGACAACACCTAAAAGCGCGGTAAAAGATAATGGCTTTCCGAAAACCAACAATCCAATCATTGAACCGATTAGGGATAAAGGCACGGTAGCCAGAATAATCATCGGTTCGATGAATGATTTGAATTCAATCAGCAAAATGATGAAAAGAAAAAATAGTATGAATATACCCAATACACCTAAATTAGAGAAGTTTTGTCCTATATTTTCCCTTTCACCTTCAAAAACCAATTTGACACCTTCCAAATTTACTACTGCCAATTTTTCATTTTCTATGATATTCTCAACATCTACCGCACTGTAACCGGGTTTAACATCGCAAGTAACCACGATGCTCCTTTCTTTTTTATACCGCTTTATATTATCAATCTCAGGCTTTAATTTAATATCGGCCATTTGTTTCAAAAGCGCTTTTTTACCTGTAATGCTTGATTTTATCGCAAGGTTTTCCAATTCATGTACATTGACAATATCGCTTTTAACATAAATATCATATTCCTTGCCTGATTTTCTGTAGACTGTTGCTTTATTGCCAAGTAAAGCTGTCTGTATCTCCTTTTGTATATCTACGTTCAACATTCCCAATATAGCTGCCTTGTTCCGGTCAACCTCTACAGCATATTTATAAGTGCTTTCACTTGCATTGCTATTGACGTTGATGGTTCCCGGAATATTACTCAGCATATTTTCAAACTGCTCCGAGACCTCTTTTAATCGGTTAAGATCCTCACCATATAACCTAATTCCCACCGACGCATTCTCAGGATCTGTCAATTCCATCATTTTAACAGTAGAGGACGCTCCGACGATCTGCGAATTCAGCTTTTCTTGCAAATAAACCGCAAGTTCGTTTTTTGTTTTAAACCGATCGGTTTTTGATAAATCGGACTTTAGAATCGCCCTTGTGCGGTTGTCTTGGTCATGTAAAATATCCATCGTTAGATAAAACTTAGGCATGGAAGTTCCTACTCCTGCTGTTATGCTTAATACTTCGGGTTCTTCCAGCATTAACCGGCTTATCCGATCGGCAATTTCTTCGGTACGCTTCAGATCCCCCACCTTTTCGACATATGTATCTATATACATCACATCCTTGTCTGCTTTAGGAAAAAAAGCCACCTTCAACTGAGGAATAATTACACCAATAGTAAATACTAATAAAATCACAACGGCTCCGATGGTTGCCATCCTTTTTTTCAGCGCCAACTTTAGCAAATGCATAAAACCTTCTTTTATTTTGGTTAAGTGCGCTTTCCTTCCCGGCTGTTTCTCTTTTCTTTTCTTTATCATTGAAAGCAGCGCCGGAACGGCAAATATGGCGGAGATAAATGAAGCGGTCAGCGCATATATCACTGTCTTAGGCATGCTGGATATGAATTGTCCTACATCACCGGGTATGAACAATAAAGGAAAAAATGCCGCTACCGTTGTCAGTGTAGATGTAAAAACCGGTGCCGCTACAGCGCTTGTTGCATTGACCGCTGCGTCCGTTTCACTTTCACCTGCCGCAATCCTGACTTCTATTGCATCATTTACAACAACCGCATTATCCACCAGCATCCCTAATGCGATGATCAGCCCTGTGAGTGACATGCTTTCAATTCTTACACCAGTCGTATTCATCAATATAAAAGTGATGGCTATGGTAAGGGGTATACTTAGCGAAATAACCAGCGCATTTCTTAAACCCATACCTAAAAATATAACGGCGATGACCAAAACCATACCCATAATTAAATTTGATATAAAATTCCTCGTACTTTTTTCAACATCATCGGGCTGAAAGGTAACTTCGTTTAAATTCAAATCCGGGGGCAGATTCATTTTAGCGTCTTCGAGCGCTCTTCTGACTTTTTTGCCGATAGGTATGATATTTTTCCCGTCTTTAAAATATCCGGCAATCACTACGGCATTTTTTTCTCCCTGTTTGCATTTTTTTACATCATCCTCAAGCTCCATATCCACCGCAGCAATATCCTTTAACCTGACCAGTGCACCTGTTTGTCCCGATACGTCTACGATCACATCCCTGATATCGTCAACGGATTGGTACAATGCTTCGGTAGTTACATATGTTTTTCCTTTCTCATTCTCTAAAGCCCCATTGGGCATCTCCAGATTTTGTGAATACAGCATTTGACTTACTTCACTCAGTGAAAGTCCGAATTGATTCAATTGACCGGTATCCACTTTTACGGTAACCTGCTTATCTACCTCACCTACTAATTCTGTTTTATAAATCCCATCTACTTCGCCAATCACATCTTTGATGTCTTCAGCGTAGAAAGACAGCTGCTCATAGGTATAATTGTCACCGGATAAACTGATCAGCACCCCTGCTACTTCTGCCAAGTCCGTATTTATTTCCGGCTCATAGCAATCATCGGGCAGCTCATCCTTTATTTCGTCCATCTTATCTTTCAATTCACGGTTTGCCTTATCAATGTCCGCATCATCACGATAGGCTACCACCACAACGGATACATTTTTTCCCGATTCGGATGATACATAATCATATTCCGATATTTCCGAAACGGCATCCTCTATTTTTTTGGTTACCAACTGCTCGACATCTTCAGGAGAAGCCCCAGGATAAATAGTGGTTATGACAGCGGCTGTAATTTTTATATGCGGATTTTCCTGCTTTGGAATCACTGAATAACTATATATTCCAAATGCTGTGATAACGAATGAAATAAACAGCACTATCATTCTTCCTCTGACCACCGCGTTTAAGATGCTTTTCATTGTTTCACCCCCTATTGTCCTATCGAATTGGCATGGCTGCCATTTGCAGAAACCTCATATCCGTCCTTAATACTTTTTATTCCTTCTGTTATCAGCATCTCTCCTTCACTTAGCCCTTGGGCACACACCTTTTCCTCAATCATGCCGTTTAGTTTCACATTCTTTCTCTTAGCTCTGCTATTCTCTATAACATAGACATAATCTTCACCATCATTCAAGATATATTGAATAGGTACCCATATCCCTGTTTGCCGCCCTGCATTCATCACCACTTTTATAACTGTCCCAATATTCACTCCTGCGGTATTATCAAAGGAGATCTCTGCCGTATACGTTCTGGTTTCATCATCCGGCACTTTATGAATGGTCGTAATTTTACCCTTCATTTCTTTACCGTCAACATCTATTTTTACTTCATCCCCTATCATCACTTTTGAAACATCTTCTTCAATCAGGCCGACTTTTCCTATATATTCGCTATTTCCTACAACGACCACCGGAGAGCCGGCGGCGGCTATTTCATTTTCTTTACTGATTACACTGAGTACATAACCGTCACTATCTGCTGTAATCAGCGCATCCTGCATTAACTTTTCATTAGCTTCAAAATTCGCCTTAGCTGTTTCAACCTGTTTCAGCAGTGCTTCTATTTCTTCTCGTCTCGCACCGTTTTTTGCCAATTCCAGCGTTTTTTCCGCTTGTTCTAAACTATACTTTGCCTGCTCCATTTGCAGTTGGCATTCTTCCAGGCTTTGCTGAGAAACTGCTCCATTTTGATATAATTCTTTTATTTTCTTATATTGATCTTGTAGGAAATTATAGCTGGACTGTGCTTTATGTACATTCAACTCCGCCAATCGAATCTCTTCTTCTCTGGCACCATTCACTGCTTTTTCATACTGTGCTTTTGCAGCTTCCATCTGCGTTTTTGCGGCATCAACAGTGAATTTCAAATCTTGCTGTTCAAGCAAAACCAGCTTATCACCTTTTTTAACGCTCTGACCTTCTTTTACAAATACTTCTGCAATCCTGCCCGCTGTTTTGAAAGCATATCTTTTGACCTCTTTTGACTCAACTGTGCCGGTATAATGCAGCATGACCGGATAAGATCCCTCCTTAAGCTCCATTACAGCCACCGGCTTCACTATTTTCACGCTGTCCGTCTCGGTACCGCTTCTCGTGCATCCTGCCAAAACACAAAATAAAATATGTATCAGCATCCATAATAACCAGACCCTCTTCATAAAATATCCATCCTTTCTTTGTATAAAATGACCGCTTGTCAATAACTACCGACCGGTCGTTATTAAATTAAAAAAATTAACTGAAATCATCAGTAAAAAATTGTGAATACCCTCTAATATAATATTTTATAAACAAATTTATATTCTTTCTAATCCATGCATCACTTTTATCGTGCCGGATAATTTCCAATAGGCCTTCTATCAAACTGGTAGCAATGTAATGTACAAAAAAGTAGTCATTATCTTCGACTAAGATATCAAATTTTTTAAACTCCGAAATATAATGTTCTTGCAAACGAAGAATAAACGCCTGCTTGGTACCTTCAAACTTGGTTCCCTGTGAGCAGTCCACAATTAACATCATTTCTTTTTTATATTTTGTTAATAGCGAAATCAACTTTTCAGATGCCAAAGCTACGAATCTTTCTACATCAAAATTATCATCGGAACCATGGTTGAATAGGTCCTCAAGAACGCTTTCAATTTTATCATATGCATACTCGGTTAAGACATAAAAAATATCCTCTTTAGATGGAAAATAATTATACAAATTGCTTTTACTTATTCCTGCTTTTTTCGCGATCATGTTCATGGAAGCCATTTCAAATCCCTTTTCCAGAAACAATTCCTTCGCGGCATTTAGAATACTGAACCTTATCTCTTCTTTCAATACTTGCATTAACGACCACCTTTCCTTTATTCACCATTATATGTATAGATCTTCTGATTGTCAATATAGGAGTTTTTATAAATATATATAAAGTTTTACAAATCACAAAATAGCAGAGTCGTGACAACTCTGCTATCTTATCTGCATATTAAAAAGCATAAGGGGGCTTTTTACTTACCACAATTTTTCTTAGTTTGTTCGGAACAACCGCCTGAACAACCTGGACAAGAATTGTTTTTCATGCTTTTGATTGACTTATATGCACCAAAACCTATAAGTGCGAAAAAGATTGTACCAACAATGATAGTCGGCAACATATATATCACTCCTTAGTGAACCAGTGCTGGAGTCTGAATTCTTTTACGGTCAGCACCTTTTATTAAATAAACGATTAAACCTGTAAATAGTATACTAACAATAATTGCAGGAACAAAACCTACTGCCAACTCACCATAGACTATCATTGTACCGATTTGAGTAATAAGCATGGCCAGTAAATAACCAACACTCAATTGGAACAAGACAGCTCTACCCAACCACTTACGACTATCAAGTTCAGAGTTCATTGCACCGATTGCTGCAAAACATGGCGGTGTAAACAAGTTAAACACTAAATATGCATATGCTGTAACCGGATTAAACAATTCTGTCAATACGCCGCCGGGCATATGTAATGCATCTTCCGAAGCGGCCAATAATATGATTGCAAAAGTCGCTACAACATTTTCCTTTGCGATAAATCCGGTTAGTGCGGCGGCTGCTAATTGCCATCCTACAAATCCTAACGGAATTAAAAGCGGTGCTATAACACCCCCGATAGAAGCCAAGATACTAAGCCCGGCATCTTCCACAGCCTCTAGTCTCCAACTGTATGTTTGCATAAACCATATCAACGTATTCATTACGAGAATAATGGTTGACGCTTTTATAATAAACGCTTTTGCCTGTTTGATCATTTGTTTAAAAGCATGCACCAAACTTGGAATTTTATATTCCGGTAATTCCATAATAAATGTAGATGTATTTTCCCAAACGAATATTTTCTTAAGAATCAATCCTCCAATTGCAATCATGACAAAAGCTAAAATATACATACTGGGTGCTACCCAAGAGGCATCGGGAAAAAATACAGCCGAGAAAAGTGCGATTATCGGCAACTTGGCACCACAGGGCACAAATGGCGTTAACATTGTCGTCATACGCTTTTCATTGATATCTTCAATGGTTCTTGTGGCCATAACACCCGGAATTGAACATCCGGAACCCACAATCATAGGAATGATTGATTTGCCCGATAAACCGATTTTCTTAAAATAACGGTCCATTACCACGGCCACTCTAGCCATATAACCACTATCTTCCAGTAAACCAAGACAGAAAAACAACACCATAATCAGCGGCAAAAATCCAATTACTGCACCCACACCGCCGATAGCACCATCCACAATAAGCGCTTGCAATAACGGATGAACACCAATACCTTCCAAAAAGCCGTTGGATGCATCCGGTATCATCTCTCCAAACAGTGTATCATTAAAGTAACCGGATAAGAATCCGCCCAAACCTTCGATAGAAAAAGCATACACAAGCCACATAACCACAGCAAATATCGGTAATCCTAAAAAGCCGTTTGCTACAATTCTATCGATTCTATCACTCACTGTTACTTTGCTTGCATCACGTTTTTTCTCAAGGTGCTTACTCACAACTTCTTTTACAAATTGTTGTCTGGCCTTGTCCTCTCCTTCTGTTCCTTTTCCACTAAATTGAGGAACTGCTTGTGCTTTTTTTGCACCGACTGAATCTGCTGCGGCGTGCATCAACTCTTTTAAACCTTCACCATCGTTAGCAACCGTTTCAACCACTGGGCATTGAAGGGTTTTCGCCAGCCCCTCTACATCAATTTTATTACCATAACGACGAACCACATCTTGCTTGTTTAAAGCAATCACTACCGGGATACCTAATTCCAATAGCTGCGACGTAAAGTACAGGCTCCTTTCCAAACTGCTTGCATCTACGATATTAATAATTACATCCGGATTTTCTCCTAATACGAAATTTCGTGTAATAGCTTCTTCACTTGTGTACGGCGCAATTGAATAAGCACCCGGCAAGTCTACTACTCTAGCATTTGCAATTATTTTTCTAAACTTGCGTTGCAGGTCGGCTTCTTTCTTTTCAACCGTTACGCCCGGCCAGTTCCCTACGTACTCCGTTTTACCTGTTATTGCATTAAACAATGTGGTTTTCCCTGAGTTAGGATTCCCCGCTAATGCGATCTTCATAATCAATCCTCCTATATTATAATATTATAAATAACATAATAATGATACTCATTCTCAATTGCAGTGTCTTAAAAAAGCGGGGCCCCCGCTTAATGTACTAAACCAACTCTATGGAATTTGCCATCTTTTTATCAATAGCATATCGACTATCTTTGACACTTATAATGTAATTACCTGCTAATATAGAAATCAGCGTAATTTCTTCCCCTTCACTGCATCCTAATGAAAAAAGGAACTTACAAATTTTATCGCTTCCTGATACAGCCTTTATTCGCCCTGTATGACCCACTTTTGCTTTTGAAAGCATCACAATCATCTTCCTTTCTTAATAAATACAACCTATATATCTCTGACATACGTCCTATGCAAAATACATTGGCAATATGCTGTATTTGATAACAATTATCATTCTCATAAATATTATATACGGAAAATTTTTCATTGTCAAGAGAATATTGATTTTCACTTAATGGAAATTAAGATTGATGGGCCACCAGAGACGGTTTTCACTGTTGATAGCCGTCAAAGCCTTACAGTGAAAAACCGTCCCTCCTGCTCAATGGTAATAATATTTTAACATTTTTCTATTATCACCTTAATATCTGAAGGCTTTCCAAAATATACTGAAGTGGTAGCAATCGCATCGACACCGGTAATTGCATATTCGTCCGCATTGCTTTCGTTCACGCCACCGGCTGCAATCAAAGTAATCCTCGGATTAATACTGCGTATTTCCTTAACCATATTTTTTAATTGTGCTGCCGGCACTTTATCAAACTGTAGGCCGTCTATATCTAGCCCGGCCATCATCATCGCTTCAGTATCATTTTCAACCTCTACGATAATTTTCTTCTCGCATGCATTCATCTTGATCTGTTTTATCATTTGCGGAAGCTGCTCAAGCCCACCGAGAAAATTCACATGTTGTTTGAAAATAAGGATTGTCTCAGACAATCCCAGCCGGTGAGGAAAAGCGCCTCCGGCGATGATGGACTTGATGGCAAGCTCTTTTGTACCGGGAAAGGATTTTCTGGTTGAGACGATAGATATGTCAGGATTAGCTGATTTTGCTTTATCTACCAATCTTCTTGTCCGGGTCGCAATACCACAGCAGTACTCCAGAATGTTTAAAGAAACTTTCCATGCCATATGAAGGTTGGAACACAATCCTTCCCCTCTTATAAATGTTTCCCCGCTTCGAACCCGGGTGCCTGACGGTAAAAATCCCGCTTTACCTATTCCCAACTTATTAAAAATTTTTATTACTTCTTCCACCCCCGACAATACGGTATCTTCTCTCGCCGTAAAACATATCTGCCCATTTTCATTTCCAATTCCCAATACAAGGGTTGTCAAATCGATATAAGGCACATCTTCTTTTATAAACCTTTCAATGGTTTCATCGCTAATATACATTATAAAACACACCTTCTTAAATGAAATTTAATATACTTAAACACTAAAGGTTTTAATAGTCATTGATGCTCAAGATGATTGCGGACAAAACCGGGTTAATCCCAATAAAGCAGCGGCTCCCGCAAGCGTTGTTCCAAAGTAGATAACAGACTTTTTAATTTTAAGGAAATCAATAATTGACCCATTGCACACCGTACTTCCTGTCACCAAAAATATGTCCGCCCACGCTTCAACTTCATCCATCTTACACATTCCGTTCTCGATCATAATGCCGTATTTTTCTTTGCCGATGTTATCCTCATCAAGATCAAATACTCTCAACGGAAATTGACCTGATAATACCTCAGCCATCGCCGGCTGCAGACCGAACAAAGCAATTTTAGGCTTGCCATATTCTTTTTCAATCATTTCTGCCAGTTCCAAGCTGCATTTCTTTGGTTCGTCATCTTTGCAATGAATAGTATGGTCGGCAATTTCCAATTCTCTCAAGACCGCATTCATTCCCGAAATGAAGACCGCCCTGTCAAAATTCGTTTCCAGCGGCATGGTGGTCAATTCTTTCAATTTACCACTATAGGTATTTGGCATATCTGTAAAAGCCTGCCCGCGGGAACATCCAAAGCAAGCCTGTATCAGTTTCTCTTTCCCTTTCTGAATGGGAAAATCCTTTCTGCCCGGATTCCCAATGGCTTCCTGGGTCGTAAGCACCGAGCAGGTAACACCTATGCTTCTTTCATCCAGCTCATTTTTGCTCACTAATTCTTTAAAAACTTTCTGCAGTTCTACTAAACAACCATTTTGTTCCATATTTTTCCCTCACTTTTCTCACTAAGATTTCTACTTTTCAAATGTTAGGGGTTTTCTATCAGATGGGTATTTCGGATATCTACCGATAATGTTACCTTTGATCCTATGTCCAAAGCAAGTCTTTGCCATTCATTTCTTGACAAGGCTGCATGCCAGCATCCCCTTCCGTTACAAATCAGCTCAACATGGGTGCTATTGATCATTACTTTCTCTACATACGCGTTCCAAGCATTCGGCTTTTTCAAAAGCGAATCATTGTTTGGAGATACTTCCAGTTGTCCTGCATGAATCATCAAGTAAACTTCTTTTTGATTGCTGTCAGTAATCTTTTTCTCAGGAAGTGGTCCCACAATCCATTCATTCTCTATGTTTTTGAACCAACGCGTACCACTAATGTTTTCAATTCTTCCCTTGATAACATTTTCACTTTTGAGAAAACCGGCTACAAAAAGGGAATGAGGCTGATGAAATACATTCATAGGTTCTCCTTGCTGCACTATTTTCCCCTTATTCATCACAATCATCTTCGTCCCTAACTGTAAAGCTTCATTAAAGTCATGAGTGACATGGATCATATCCAAGCCTTCCGATTGATGCACTTCGTGCAGCAATTCCCTCATAGCATGGCGTGTTTGGGGATCCAAAGCGGATAAAGGCTCATCCAGCAAAAGAACCGGAGGGCTGACCAAGATCGCTCTCGCTAGTGAAACCCGCTGTTTTTCCCCTCCGCTCAACGCCCGCGGAAACCTTTCAAGCAAATGAGAAATCCCCATCGCTTCCGCCAGTCTATCCATGCGCTGCAATATCTTTTCCTCTTTGTGCCGTTTCCTTGCTCTGGCCCCAAACAAAATGTTCTCCCTTACACTTAAAAAAGGATAGAGCAAGCTGTCCTGATAAGCAAACCCAAATGCCCTTACCTCAGGAGTCCAGTTAGTGATATCATGATTGTCCAGCAGCATCTGACCTGCAACCGGTTTGCGCAGACCTGCCAGTGTTTCCAGCAGCATTGTTTTTCCACAACCGGTGGGTCCTAATATAATTAAATACTCCCCTTTGTCCAATGAAAAAGAAACATCCTGCAGTTCAAACCTTCCGGCTCGAACGCGCAGGTCTGTTACTTCAAAGTAAGGTTTCTTCATACCCGCACCTCATTTCGAAGAACCATTTTTAAAACAATGAGCAACATCAGCGCTATGAATAACATCACGATGGCTGTTGAAATAGCAAATTTAATATCACCAATGGACATATTCAGAAAAACCGCCACTGAAAGCGTTTCGGTCTTCATCCTGGTAATTCCCGCCAGCATGGCCGTTGCTCCGAATTCCCCCAATGCCCGTGTCCAAGCCATCATGATTCCGCTGATAAGACCGTTTTTAGCCAAAGGCAGGGTCACTCTAAAAAAAACCCTGAATGGAGAAAAACCTAAAGTACGGGCTACTTTTTCCATACGTTGATCAATAGCAGTAAACGCCTGCTTAAAGGTTTTTATGGCATAGGGAGTGGCGATAAACCATTGGGCAACAATCACTCCCAACGGCGTAAATACAATGTTTATTCCCGCCCGGGCCAGGTGTTCCCCCAAAAAAGGTCCAAAGAAAATCAGTAATGCAATCCCGCTGATGAGTGGAGGAAGCACAATAGGCATGTCCAGTATAGTATCCAAGAAAATGCTGCCGGGAAGTTTATACCGGGATAGAATATAACCGCACGGCAAGGCGAAGATTGTCGCAAGGATTGTAGCCAATATCGAAGTCCACAGCGTAAACTTCAATGCAAAGTGGAATTCGGGTTGCTTGAGAATATCAAAAAGGGTATGAAAATCACTATAAGTTAACAAACCGATGATTAATAACAGGAGAAACAGAATTATAAAAGCAAATACTATCCATAACAAACCAAAAAATATGTTATTCCCCGACTGCTTTAGATTATTTTGTTTTGAATCCATATTTCTCAAATGCTACGGGACCGTTCTCCTGTACATACTTCATAAAGTCGGCAGCCAATTCTTTATCCGCTGAATACACTAGAGAAGCTATCGGGATTTGTTCCACTTCATTCACTTTCGGATCAATTTCAATGACTTCTATTTTTTCTTTATCTTTAAACGTATTGCTGTATTCGACGATTCCGGCATTCCCCTGCCCCATAGTGATTGCAGCCAATACCTTGGGAGGTGTCTCCAAATTGGCAATGATATTCTTTTCTATTTCAGCAGTTTTGCCTGTTTTATTGAAAATCTTGTATGCTGTTTTCCCTATGGCTGTAGCATCTTTATCCGGAATTACCAATTTAACACCTTCTTTGGAAAGATCGTCAAGAGAAGACACCTGAGCCGGATTATCTTTCGGAGTAATAATGACAGGCGTGTGATACGCAATCGGCCCCACAACCTGATCGATATGTCCTTTCTGTTTAGCCTGTTCCACAAAAGGCATTCCTCCCGGCATATAGATATCGCCTTTTTTCATGGTTTCCAGCTGATTCATCAGCATCCCGGAATTATTAAAGGTAAGTTCCACTTTTACTCCGGTTTTTTCCTCATACGACGCAGCTAGGTCACTGACCGGGTTTTTAAGATTGGCTCCGACATAAGCAAATAAAGTCTTAGGTTCTTCCTGTTGCTGTTCCTGCACTACTTCACTGCTGCATCCTCCAAGAAATAACAAACTCACAAATAGGGGTACCATCAGCATTAAAATGCTTGATTTGATTTTGTTATACATTTCTTTATCCTCCTTAGTTTTTGATTATAAATTATATTTTTTCTACCAATCCTTGTCATCAGAACCGTTTAATACAGCTTTTCTTCAGTTTGCTGACGGAACACAAGCCTTGACAGTGTTTCCCTTATCATTCCAAAGTTCGTAACATCTATCTCCTTCAACTATAACGCAAAAAACCCCAGAAATACTGACAACCCGGCAACAACCGTATAGTTATCTCATCCTAGAGATTCGTTTATTGAGTTTAAATATTTTAGAATTGTTAATTATCAAGAAGAACATCCCCCTCTAAAAAAAACTTTCCAACATATTTTTCTTTTTTCTCTATAACCTCACATACTTAAATAACAAAATGATAAAACCAACACATTCATAATAAAGAATGCTATAAACTCATCATTGCGATTATATTATGTATTCTACCCAATATATAACTCTACATATCAGGTCATTACACAATTAATTTCATCGTTATATTCTTTTATGTTATGTTTTATCATTTTTTATTATATATTGTTTAGAATAAAATGTCAATAATATATGTATTATTAGAATTATGGGATTTAATAGATAAAAATCAACTCTTTACATTGGCGCAAAAAAAGAACTAAAATAGAATAACGCTATTTTAGTTCTTTTTTTATTTAGTAGTGCGAGCAAGTAATGGAAACCGTTATACTTGTATTTCATAATTTCTTATTTTACTGTATAAGATGTTTCTTCTGCTCCTCAACGCTTTCACAGGCAAAGAAGCCATTAGGGACAGTTCCCATTGTTAACAAGCATCACCACTTTAAACCATTCATCATCTACATAAAAGCGTTTGTGTTACAATATCAGAAAATATCTCCATATCATCTGTTTTAGCAATATGAATGACATGTGAATATTTTTTACTTTGAGGTAAAATAGATGTCAACATATTCTCCTTTTTTATAATCCGGTCAGCATTAAAAATAACATCCTTATGTCCGTCAAAAATGGCTACATAAAAAATTCCTGTTTCTACAAGATCCTGAAAAAAATGGCTTCCATACGATAATTCGGGTATTATTCCTGCTTTTTTCGATGCCACCTCACAGATAACCGACATATTACACAACTCTGAAAAATGCACAGGCACACCTAGTGACGGCGTTGTGGTTCCCCATCTGCCCGGACCAACTAACATTACGTTTTTCTTTTTCATTTCTGTATTTAATAATCCAATTTGCCTGGCTATGGCGTATTTGCCCTGTTCACTAAGCTCTAAGTAAGCTTGCATATGAATATAAACAACAAAATCAATAGGTAACCGTACATTTCCTCCCATAAAGTTCCCTTTTGTAGAAAAAAAGCAATCCTTATTATCATTTAATTCCGGTATCTCTATCGGCTTACCTAACCCTCTTGTTTGCAGTGGACGGCATTGCAAAAGATTAATCTTAAATTCGTTGTACTCTTTAAAATTTGCTGTAAATTCAATGTCGACGGGATAGTCATAGACTTTAGATAATAATGCCAGCATTTCTTTCATAACTAAGGAAAATTCAGTATTAGTAAATAATTTTGGAAAATCCAAAATGTATGGGGTCTTCTTATTTTTATATCCAAGTTCGCTCATGCGCGTTGCCGTTTGAAAGTCCAAACTTGCAAACAACTCCCTATCTGCCTTTATATCGTACGCGATGATTTCTTCCAAATTTCTAGTTACTAAAGCATTTTCCTTAAGAGAAAGCACATCAACATTATGTTGAGAAAACTTCTTTTGATCTTCAAAATTCATCGGCGGAATACGCAAAGGATTGTCCAGACATACAATTCTGGCGTAGTCGCCCACCGTTCTATCTACCGCTCTTGTACCAAGCCCGAATACCAGACGCAGCATACCGGAATCCATATCTACACTTCCATCCCAGACATAAAGATTAGAAGAATTTCCGACACCTGCAATATGAGGAAAAAAGTTTTCATCATATTGATCGCCGGAAACACGCTGAACCAATATAGCCATCTGTTCGTCCCTGTCAAAGAGTCCCCTGTTGATCCTGTAAGTAAGTGCATCCTCATTCATTGTACTGGCATAAACGATTCGGATTGCCTGCTCAAAAGCTTCATATCGCTCCTCGGGAGTTCCTTGGTTTACACAGAATACACTTTCATATTTCCCTGCAAAGGCATTTCCAAAATTATCCTCAAGCAACGAACTGGATCTTACAATAATAGGAGATTGCCCGAAATATTCCAACATTTGAACAAACTTCTCTTGAATATCCTTTGGGAACTTTCCATGTAATAGCTTTTCTTTAAGTTCATGCGCATACTTATAATATCCTTCTTTTGTCTTTTGCTTTGTCCGAAGCTTCCACCATCCATTTTGCACAATATAGGTGTAAAACACATCTGATCCAATATAGTAGGAATCGTGGGATTCCATAAACGGCACAAAGCGTTTTTTTCCTTCCCTCTCCAGAATTTTTCTAGCAACAAGCATACCTACGCTTTTCCCTCCGATAAATCCTGTCCCCACCTCTCTAGAAGCAATCATCAGAATATCGCTTAAAGTAAAATATCGGTTACATAGATCGAACATTCTGGATTCATTACCTATCAACATATACATTAGGAGCTTCTTTGTTTCTTCCTGCCGTTCCGGCGCAAAGCTGAGTGCTTCTTTTGCCCTGTTAAAAACAACATTCCAGTAGTCAAGCCGATCCTCACTGCGATGAATATTGGAGAACAACTCGGCAGCCTCGGAACTGGCGGTAATGCTGACAGCTTCCTGACCTTGTATCAAATGCGGAAAGAACATAGTAGGTGAATAGCGCTGCCATACCTTGAGCGGATGAATGTAATATTTATCGTTTACTTTATATAAATCAAGTAAAAGCTGTGTCGTTTCACGGATTCCTGCAATGGTACTATAGGTGTGAAAATTACGTATAATAGCAAAGTATGCAACCGTATCCAGTTCGTATAGGTAGGGACAGGCCACTTTAAAGAAGTTTCCTATCATTAGATCTGAATACCAATACTTTAACAAATCGGTCAGACAGTCAAAAACATAAAAGACCTTCTTCCCCTCTTTCTTAACTATGTTATGCACTTCTGTCGCAAAGCTTTCAAAGCCTTTACTTGCATCAAGATGATAAATCTTAATATCCCCGCTATCTTCCAATATATGTTTATGGCTGCCAAAGCGAATATAAACCAGCTTTCTTTTATCTATCTTAGCCTGCATCACATAGGGATCTACCATTCTTTTGTAATCGGAAACCGAATCCACCTGCCACACGACATTATCTCCAAGCCGAAGCTTGTCAATTACTTGATCAAAGCCCGTTAGTCCTGTGCTAACCCTATCGTGTATATCCATAAATTCCCTCCGTTACTATCTCAAGCATAATTTTTCTGCTGTTTTTTTACTTTGAAAACTATCAAATAAGTTGTGTAATGTGCAGTTTTTTGATTCTTTATTTTGAAAGATTATATCACAAACCATTTCCCTTTGCTATATAAGTTTTACACCACTTTACAAGTTTTGAAATAGTAAATTGCCAGTTAGGTTGGTAAATGCCTAAAAATAACAAAGTCAGATACCTTAATCCTACAAATACTAATCATGAAAAATAATAAATGTAGGAGGTACCTGACCCACTCATGATTAGTATTGCCAATAATTCAGTTAAACAAACATTGAATCAATATTTAATGCACTATCGTCCGGCTTTTAAGAAGCGAAGCTTTTTAGTGTTTAGTTGGCTTATTACAGCAATTATTTGTAATGAAGAAGTTCGCAGCATTAAGTTTTTATATGATAATTTTATCAAGAAGTATTGCAGCAAGGCCCTCAATTGTTTTTATTATTTTTTATCCTATGCCAATTTTTCCTGTGACCTTTTGTTGGTCATTACAGTGAAGATTGCGCTATCCTTGATACCGGATGATTTAAAGCCATACGTTACTATATTTTTAAGTACTGATGATACGCTACAAGAAAAGTTCGGGAATAAATTTGACTGTTATTCCAAACTCTTTGACCATACCAGCAAGAATGGCAGTAATTATCTAAATGGTCACTGCTTTGTATCACTAGCTATTAATATACCGCTGTTTTGGAACGGTGGAACAAAGTATTTAAGTATCCCTGTAGGGTATCGGCTTTATGACAAGCTTAAAACTAAGCTTGAAATAGCGTCCTCAATGATTGATACCGTAATGCCACTACTAACTGAATACCAAGTTATTCTTTTATGTGATAGTTGGTACAGTAAAGGTATCATTATAGAGACAGTTAAAAAGTACGATAACCTGGAACTTATTGCAGCGGTTCGTTGCGACACAGTACTTTACGACCTTCCCCCAGCCCCTACAGGTAAAAGGGGAAGACCTAGAGCCTATGGCGATAAAATAGATATCAAAAACTTAAGCTATGAAAAATTGGGTGAATACTATGTTTCAAATAAAAAGGTGCTTACCAATTTATTTGAAAGACTACCTGTTATTATTACGGTTACTGTCAAAGACATAGAGTGTTTTGACTCTGTAAGAGTTTTAATAAGCACAATAGCAGCCAACGATATTAATATCTTCAAGGAACATAAAGTGGAAGGCATTGATTATGAACTTCAGCACTATCAACACTTACCGTATTTTTGCTACAGCATTCGTTGGAACATTGAGGTCATATTTTATCAGCATAAATTCTTTTGGTCTTTTGGTAACTATATGGTACGGAACCAAAAAGCGATAGAACGGTATGTGAATTTGCTTGCTATTGCCTTTGCTTTTATGCAGGTATTACCATTTTTTCATTCGCGGTTCCATGAATATAAATTCCAAAGTCCCCAAGTAGTAAAACACGCTGTTATCGACCAACTAACGCAGGAATTAATTTTTGAGAGTTTCGTCAAACGACTCGAAAACCACAAAATTTATTTTGCTGTTAAAAATGCTGTTAATACCTTCCTGGGCTTAGATGATGTTGCTTAATAAACTTGTAAACTGGTGTAAGTTTTATAATCCCTACACATTCTAACTCCATTTGTTTTCTCTCTTTGTCTACTGCAAGAATTTTATCTAACGGACTAATATCCTCTATCATCATTTTATTCACCTGCTCATAATATAACACTGTTATGTTTATACAAAAAAATTCACCGGTCAACAGAAAAATCAGATTTTTTCATCCGTCAACTGGCGAAAGATCTCCATATCGGACTTCCTCTTTGTGGCAAATCAGATTTTTCAGTAGTGTCGGTAGGTTTGTCATTGCAAACCGGCATCAATGTTTTACAGCAAGAACCATCCCTACTGATCTACTGCTTCTATACAATGTTTAAAGGAATAACCAAATGATGTTTTTCGTTGTTAACCTGCAGTTTGCTGATATGCACATTTACAGAAAAGCTATCACACATATTTTGACTATTGACCACATCTTGAGTATTGCCAAAGATACTATATCCATTTTTATTCAGGATGAGCGATTTATTGGAAATCTTCAGCGCATGGGCAGGATAATGGGTATTAAATATCGATGAAATTCCCTTGGTTTTTGCGAGCTCCTTAATGGTTTCCAAGATAATCAACTGATTTTTAAAATCAAGGTTGGATTCCGGTTCATCCAACACCAGCATGGATGGTTCTGTTGTCAGCGCCCGTGCAATCAACACCATTTGCAGTTCTCCTCCGCTGATCCGGCTGCATTCCTTACCCCTAAGATGCGTTATACCTACTGCTTCCATCGCTGCGGCTGCTTTTTCATGATCTTCTTTTTTTGGCTGGCTTATCACACCAATGTGTGCACTGCGACCTAATAAAACCATCTCCTCCGTGGTATAAGCAAAAACCGAGCTTTTGGCTTGGGGTACATAGGCGATTTTTTGCCACAGCTTTCTAACCGGTATATGAGCGATATTCTGACCATCCAAATAGCTTGCACCCCCGCGCCATTTCAACAAGCCCATCATACACTTGAGCAGTGTTGTTTTGCCGGCGCCGTTAGGCCCGAGAATGGAAAGCACATCCCCATCACCGACGGATAGCTGCACATTTTTCAATATTTCTTGTCCGGGGAAATATCCGAAACTTCCATTTCTTATCTCAAAAATCATGTCCACGCACCTCCTGTTCTTTTAAGCAAAAAGATGAAAAAGGGTGCTCCAACAGTCGCTGTCAGGATGGATACAGGAATTTCGGCCGCTGTTGCACTGCGGGCAACCGTATCAATCACAAGCATGAATACCGCTCCAAAACTAATGCTCGCAGGGATTACAAACCGGTTGTTGCTTCCAAAAAGCATCCGGGCTATATGAGGAATTAAAAGCCCTATCCACCCTACTTGCCCGCACATAGAGATGGCGGAAGCGGTAATCATTGTGGCCGCTACTATTATGAGCAGACGCAGATGTTTCACATTGACGCCCATCGAATGCGCCTCATCTTCACTGAGAGAAAGTACATTAAGCTTCCAACGCAGTGCAGACACCAGTATAATACCTATTAAAATAAACGGCGTTCCAATCAAAAGACTTTTATAGGTAACACTGGATAAGCTCCCCATCAGCCAATATGTAATGGCGGGCAACTTATCTTCCGGGTCTGCCATGTATTTAATAAGTGATACAAAGGCTTGGAACATCGAAGATATGACCATCCCCGACAGTACCATCATGATAATGGTTGATTTTCCCCGTATTTTACTGATGGAATAGGTTAAAAATACCGCAGCAAGACCCATTAATAGCGCCACTGCCTGTACCCATATCAGATGATCGGCTGCCAAAAGTGCGACAACCGCACCAAAGGATGCTCCCGCCGCAACTCCCAATGTATCGGGAGTTGCGAGGGGATTGGTAAACAGCGCCTGGAATGAAGCACCGGACACCGCAAGCCCTGCGCCGCATAATAACGCAAGAATAATACGGGGCAGCCGGATACCGATGATAACACTATAGCTTTGCGCATCAACAGATTCCTTGCCGAACAGCAGCGCATGAAGCAGCACCTGAAAAGACTCCCCTATGGTCAGCGAATACCTTCCGATTCCAATGCATGTCAACGCCGTCAATAGAGGAATAGCAACCAAAACTACTATAAAAAGCATTCTATTCTTTTTTAATATTGCCATTATTTATACACCATCCGCTGCTTCTCGTGCCGGGTTGAAAATTTGATGCACATTCTCGTCGGTAAGCTCAATATGATAAAATTTTTGATAGTAGTCTTTTACAATTTGCTCAAGATCAATATCTTTAAACAGCTCAGGATAATTTGTTTTTGCCTGAAACCAAAGGCTGAGTGCGGACTCGGATGAAGGCGGATACCATCGGTACATGCCTAAGGGATATTTGTACACACGTTTCTCTTTAACAGCTTTGACACCACTCCAGTCATGCCCGTCCAGCGTGGTATTATTATATAGATCCTCCGGCATATACTTGGAAAAATTGGTGATATAAATAATATCCGGATTCCACTCATATACCTGCTCCATATTGATATCGGCCATCCCTTTCAGCTCAGAAGCCACATTGATCGCTCCGGCAGCGTCACACCAGTATTGCCCGAAGAAATTGCTTCCCGATGTCTGAAATTGTGTGTCACTGTATTTAAACAAGATGAGCACTTTAGGTTTATTCTCTTGTGCCACATTCGCGATGCGTTCTTGGATTTGATCATAGACTTCGCGCCCGTATTCAGTGATACCTGGGACTTTATCTTGTTCTTGAAAGACTTCCCCCAGCAGTTCAACCCAACTGTTGATGGTTTCTACAGTGTTGAATTTTTCAATGGTTGTACTGAAGCCTACGGCAGGGATACCTGCTTTCCCCAGTATTTCTTTTTCTGCTTTATTGGTGGCACTATAGAGAACAACGTCCGGTTTCAGCGATAACAGTTCCTCGATATTAATTTCACCATTCTTTATAAATCCGGTCTCTACCTTTGATACTTCGGGAGCAACAGTGGTGAGCATGGAATACTTGGCTGCACTTAAAGATGCCGGATGCATCCCTACCAGCTTATCGGCAGATCCTTGGAAAAGGACGTATACCGAAGGCAACGGCCATAATGAAGTGATGACAACCCGTTCTATTTTTTCGGGAATTTCCACCGTATTTCCGGCTTGGTCAACAATAGTCCTTGTATCGGTTTTAGCAGCTTTTTCCGGTTGTGCGGCATCCTTTTGGGCTGATTCCTCGGAAGTTTTTTCTTGCTGCTCCGGTGGGTTACCCGGTGCCGGCGCTTGGGCACAGCCTGCGAGCAGCATAAAACACATGCAAAATACTAATAAAGAGGTTAATCGTTTTTTCATTTACATTATTCCTTTCAATATTTTATTTATTTTTTCTCCTGCAAGCTCAAGGGGCTTTTCCCAATGGACTTTACTGGAAACCGCCACATGAGGCAGAGGAGTAAAATGCAAAGGTTCTGTAATGAGCTGTTCAAAGAAAGGATCCCCTATGATATGCGTATACTTTCCACTGTTAGCAATATTTTTTATGTCTTTCTCCGATAATAATGCCATATCGTTTGAAGCATTGATCTGTGATATCCGCCGGAAAGGGCACCCGATATCCACACCGGAAATCCCCAAGTCCTCATACAGGCATGCACGCAGAGAATGCATTGTCACATGTTCCCCTATGAGCAGGATGCGTGCCGTATCTTCGGGTATACGCATGAATTGGTTTTCCCCTGTATCCTGAGCCTTTTGGATAAGCTTACAGAGATTGTCGGTATGATATGTACCTATGGGCTGCCCGATCACATAGGGTGTTCCAAAAACCCCGCTGAAATACTCCGCCACTGCTAAACCGCTTGCAGAGACAACAATATTTACAGCTGCAGCACTGCTGTCGGATAGTTGCTCCAAGCTGCTGCCCATAGCAAAGGTTGAAAGTACTTCAATCCCCCTTGATTGGAATTCGAATTGAAAATCCATCACCGTGCCTACCCTCGTAAAGTCAATGGGTGTAGCACCCAGCATATTAATGGTATTTGGCCTTTTTTCATGCCTCTGTGTGACAAAACGCCGCGAAAAAGCCACAAGTGCATCCGATGCGCCCTTATCATAATATTTAAGGCCTGTTGTGGCAAATCCGAATGTCGGAATACCTGTCTTGTGCTCTATTTCTATTGCGATCCCTTCAAAATCACTGCCTATGATCATGGGTACAGGGCTGCCCATTAAGCATATGAATTTTGGATTGAGTTCTGTTGCCGCACTGACGATTCTATTGATAAACTTGTCATCATTGCCCATGACAGCATCTATCTCCCGAAGCGCCGAGCAATAAACAAAAGATTTGGAATCATACCAGCGAGGTTCATCATACCCTGTATAATTACCGGTACATCCGGAGGCATCATGGATTACCATCATGCCTCCCAGTTCAAATAAAGCGGAAATTGCACCGGAATAATCCGGTGAAAAAGGTGGTAATTTAATTGCTAATTTATGCATAACACTACCTCAATCAATTTTAATATATTTCTTTAGAACATCCATCAAACAACCAGTCCATATTGACGAATAAGCAAACGCAGATCCGTCGTACCCTTTGATGCAGCTGCAATCATTTTCATCAGTTTTTCTATCCCGTGATAACCATAGAGTGTTTCATCATTGACAAGATTCACAACATATCTGGCGCCTGTCAAATACGCTCCTTCAAAACCGATGGCAATACACTCCCTATCATGCCGGCGCACAGCAGGTGCTCTGGGATGCTCCGGCTGGAGTATTCTAATATCCGAAGCATTGTTGCAAAGCCATTGGTAGCTTTCCTTTTCAAAAACCTTGCAGTCCTGCGCATATATCTCCACGACGTTAAATCCAAAGGAAAGAAGCAATTTAGCCAAAGTAAACGGCCGAACCGTAGCTGAATTATCGATAACGACCGGCATATCCCCAACCTCTGTTCTAGCTGCCGAAATCGCATTTTGAGTCCGGTACCTGAAATGGGAAAAATCCATACTTAAACCTGCTTTTGATAGAATTTTATGATAATTTTGGTCAATTTCTTCAAAGTCGTAACTTACCGGCATATAAACATAATCTATCCCCAGTACTTCCTTAACATCTCCTGCTGCTGCGGCCCCCATAGGTGAGGGAACAACATTCAATGCTGCCCTTGACATTTGCTGAAATTCGCTAAAAGTCTTGCATTGTGAAATATGTAATATGTCTGTATATCCGGCAGCCGATAAAACAGCAAAGATCTCACTTTCTTTGTCGATTGCTACATTGTTGCCGCAGAAAGCAGCCATTTGTCGGCATACCGGCTCTTCTGACTTTTCCAGCAAACCGAATATCTTACATTGTATATTCACAGGCGGGGGTACCTTGCTATCCAATGTAATGGGATTCATATGACATAAGGTAAAACGCATATCCTGATAGCGCTCCCGAAGCTCACTCAAAAATCCATCATGATCGGTTCCAAGCAAATCATCCAAACAGCTGACAAAAATCATAAGTACTTTGGGCTTGAAATCCAGCTCATCGAGAAGTTCTTCCACCCCTTCCAAGATGAGTTGTTCATAACCTCCCGACACTATATCGGTTTCATCTATGTACAAATAGGAAAGCCTGTCCTTGAACCCTTGGGTAATAGCGCCGATAGCACCATGTCTGCCGCAGGCAAAAGGGCAGACAAACAACTGATAGCTTTCGGGTACAAGCATACCCATCCGCACAACACCCCATCCGCCATGAGAAGGTGAACAATATCTCAGCGTATCCTCGAAATGTGATAAACACGATGATTGCTGCAGGTTTAGTGAATGCATTGGTCACACACCTCCAGCACTTTTTTTGCCAGCTCCAAATATTCCTTTGCCATAGGACTGTCAGGGAATGCATTGACAACTGTCGTGTTTTGCTCTTCTGCCCGCTGCACATAATCACTCCGGCTGAGCACACTGATAATTTCACTGTCAATCTCCCCTGCAAGTTCTGAAACCAACGCATGTTCATTATGAACATTTCTGGAATTCAGAATAACTCCCGACAAGCGGGCATAACCTCTGCTCTTGAAATTGGTAATTGCCGACGCAATATTGGCAGCAGCATAAAGGGACATTTTTTCACCGGAGGTTACAACAAATACATCCCGGGCGTATTTCCCACGGATAGGCATCGCAAAGCCTCCGCAAACAACATCCCCTAATACATCATACAGCACAATGTCAGGGTGATAAACTTCGTAAGCCTTAAGCTCCTCAAGTTTCTCAAAAGCCGTAATAATTCCCCGTCCTGCGCAGCCGATTCCCGGCGTGGGACCTCCTGCCTCTACACAAAGCACGCCTCCTTCCCCTTCAAAAACAATATCAGCTAAAGTAGTTTTTTCCGGCTTCAAGCGCAGAACATCCAGTACAGTGGGTACTACCTTGCCATAATTCAGATTCTTGGTAGAATCTGCTTTCGGATCACATCCGATTTGCATCACCTTATAACCGCTTTTTGACAAGGCTGCCGCTAAATTGGATGTTGTTGTGGATTTACCAATCCCACCCTTTCCATAAATTGCGATTTTATACATACCATCAGTCTCCTCATAAAATATGTTAGATTTATCTAACATTGATCACAAAAATAATTAGAGCACCCTAACTATTTTCAATCCATGTTTTATTAAATAAGTTCTATACTTAATTATAAGTCCTATTGAAAACAGAATATATAAAGTGAGAGCCAAGTGTTCTATCTCTCTTGAAGAATCACAGAATCATTGATACTTCCAAACAAATTTTGAATCCTTACTACTAATTTGTCAGAAGAACTCTTTTGTTGTTTACTGGTATTCACTAGCTCTTCTAGAGAATCCAGGGTACTCTCTGCTACACATGCAATGCTGCTTATCCCTATTGTTGCTTTGTCGTTATATTCATGAATATTCCGTATTTCTTCATTAGCGCTCCGTACCTGCTCTGTGATGGATTCCATATGATTTAATATTTCTTTAAAAGCGGTGTCCGTCTTTTGAACGGATATTGCCTGTTGACCGAATATTTCAGAAGCTTTTCTAATATTTTTTACTGTTTCCGACGTTTGCTTTTGAATACCGCCGATCATTTTTTCTATAAATATAGTGGTCTCTTTGGTTTGTTCCGCTAGTCTTCGTACTTCATTTGCAACTACTGCGAATCCTTTGCCTGCTTCTCCTGCTCTTGCTGCTTCTATTGCTGCATTAAGCGAAAGAATATTAATCTGCTCATTTATACTTTTAACAACCTTAATAATTTCTATGATCTCATGTGACTTATGATTCAGACTATCTATACCCTTTTGTATAATATCGTTCATATCCGCAGTTTCTACCGTTTTTATTTTCAAGTGTTCAACAACTTCTACTGCCCCATTGCTTACTTCTTTGGTCTTATTGGATACATTCGTAACTACTTCAATGCTATCCTTAATATTATTAATCTTTTGTGCAAGCTGAACGGTAGATATGGTCGCTACTTCTATTTCAGCTGTTTGAGCAGATATTCCGGCAGCAATTTCTCTCACTGCATCATATAACTGCCTTGATATCTCCGCCGAGTCTAGTGCAGCTTTTCTTGTACCGCAAGTATCTTCTTTGGCTCTATTCAATTTATCTCTTAAATCTTCAATAGTAAGCGCTGCATATTTGACCATCATTGAAACAGCTTCAGCTAACCCCTTTGTAGTATTAATGGGCACCGACTCCAATGTTTTCTTAATATCTATCAAAAGCTCCGACTGTTTAAAAACTATACATATCATCCCCAAAAACAGAAAAGCCGTGACCGTGATATGCATTATAGGAACCCAAATATTTACTTTTAAATGAACCCAATCCCCTGCCTTGCTATTAATAATAGGAGATAGATAAACACCCAGAAAAATAAGATGAATCATACTGAAAAATCCAAACAATAATATTTTTATATTTCTTGTAGAAATACCTAATCTTTTTGTATTGTACAATTTCTCATAGAAATCTTCTGTCTTGATCATATGTAAAAAATCTTTTCGAAACGTAAAATCAGCTTTATGAATTTTATTTTTATGCGTCATAATAATGGTTCTGCCCCCTTATAAATAGAAAGACGACATAACTTCTCTCTTTTTATCTAAAATGTTTATCATACTGTAACTTTTAACTGTTATTCATTTGTTTTTCCCATAAGGGCCATAACTTTTCAGTTGCATCCACTAGTGCCGGGTCGAATTGTGTACCTTTATTAAGTTCTATTTCTTTTCTACATTCATCCCATGAAAAAGCTTTACGATAAGGTCTCTGTGATGTCATTGCATCAATGGTGTCGCATATTGCAATAATCCTTGATCCAAAAGGAATTGCTTCTCCTTTTAATCTTGAAGGATATCCTTTTCCATCCCAACGTTCATGATGGTGAAGAATAATATCCGGAATGATTTTAAGCCTTTTTGATTTGTTTAAGATTCTATACCCTATTTCCGGATGAAGCTGTATCTGCGCCCATTCATGAGGCAAAAGCTTCCCTCTTTTATTCAGTATCTGATCCGGGATACCAATCTTACCTATATCATGAAGATGAGCAGCTATATGTGCTTTTTCCAGCATGCCTCTTCTTAAACCAACACGTCTGGCCAAGTCATATGTCATATCGGCTACCCTGGAAGAATGACCGCTGGTATAAAGATCTTTTGCTTCCAATGCTGTGACTAAACATTCTATAATATCATGAAATAAACCGTGATTAATCATTAGTCTGGATATCCAATTCATTATCATTCCTTCTTTGTTTGTACGGCTGTTGACTCACACTGATATTTCATATGATCCTTCACACTAAAAGTCAACAAGCCGTATTATTTGGGGCAATATTTTTAATTACATCTTCCAATGAAGCTGCACTGCTGTTATGGCACCTTAAAAGAGGTATGTTTTTTCTCTTGGCCTCTTTTACTGCGACACCCACCATCTTATGGGATACCGTACTGGTAAACAATAGTATCGTATCCGGGTTTCCGATCATCTTATCGAACTTTGCCGGCATTTGGGTAAATATTTTCACCCTATGTCCTAATCTACCGCATACATTCTTATAGACATCATGCATCCGGTCATGACCTCCGACTAACACAATACTCATTGACTTCACTCTCCTTTATATTACAATGATAACGTCTGTTATTTGAAAATCATATGCTTTATTTATGCATATGCTGATGATTATTGCAGCCGCAGCCGTCACATTCTTGTCCACAACTGCAACCGCCCTTTTTGATATTCTTTATATATTTAATGATTGAATATATAACCAATCCTAGAATCAGACCACCCAAAATACAGTTAATCATTTTTTACCTTCTCTCTTTATTCTAATCCAATAAACTTGCCAACTTGAAAAATTAAAAAGGCAACAACCCAAGCTATTCCCGTCTGGTATCCCGTTGCAAATAATGTCCACTTCCATGAATTAAACTCTCTCTTCATCACACCTACTGCTGCAATACAAGGTACATACAGCAACGTAAACGCCATAAACGCATAAGCCCTAAGCGGTGTATACAAGTTTTTCAATGCCGTATGCAATTCCACCGAATCTTCTGCCACTTCTCCCAGGCCATGCAATATCCCCAGCGTAGCCACTACCACTTCCTTCGCAACTAATCCGGTTAGTAATGCAACCGATGATTTCCAATCGCCGAATCCAATAGGTGCAAATACCGGCGCAATCGCTCCCCCAATCATCCCAAAGATGCTTTGTGCCGGATCTTCAACCATCTGTAGAGAAAAATTAAACGTCTGACAAAACCAGATGACTACCGATGCCGCAAAAATAACAGTTCCGGCCTTTTTAATAAAACCTTTGGCGCGGTCTATCATATGAATGCCTATACCCTTAATTGTTGGAAAACGGTATGGAGGTAATTCCATGATAAAAGGTGCTGTTTCCCCTTTTAATACGGTTTTTTTGAGCAATATTCCGGATAATACCGCTACACCAATACCCAGCAAATATATTGAATAAATCACCAAGCTTTGATTCTTTGCAAAAAAAGCTGCCGTAAATAAGGCGTAAACCGGCAAACGTGCACCACAAGACATAAACGGTGTTAATATGATAGTTAATTTTCTATCTTTTTCATTTTCTAATGTCCTTGCAGCCATAATCCCGGGGACACTGCACCCAAATCCCATTACCATCGGTATAAATGATTTTCCGCTTAATCCAAGCTTTCTCAGCATCCTATCCATGATAAACGCTGCTCTGGCCATGTAACCGCTGTCTTCCAGAAGTGATAAAAAGAAGAACAAAATCATAATTTGAGGAACAAATACCAACATACTACCCATTCCGGCAATAATACCGTCAACCACTAAAGCATGAAGCCATTCTGCGGCCGCTGCAGATTCAAGCCATCCCGAAACAGCACCTGTTACCGTTTCATTGATAAAAACATCAACCCAATCGATGGTATACGACCCTGCCGCTCCAAATGTTACTTCAAAGATTACATACATTACCAATAGAAATATCGGTATTGCAAATATTCTATTGGTAACGATTTTATCGATTTTATCGGATAATGTCAGGGAGTTTTCCTTGTTTTTCTTTTGAGCAACACTTTCAACTATATTCCCGATATACTGATACCTGCTATCGGCAATGATGGTCTCAATATCATTATCAAATTCACTCTCCAGCTTTTCTATCAATGGCTTTATGTCTTGGCTGATTGTAACAGGAATCTGTATTTTTTCCTTGATCTTTTCATCACCCTCAAGCATCTTTAGCGCAAGCCACCTTTTAGTAAACCTGTCTCCCTTGGTATATTTGACAATGAGCTGCTGCACTTTTTTCAAGCAATCTTCAATTTTATTATCAAAAGCAATGTAATTGACAGCTGATTGGCCGGTTGCCGCAGTTTGGGCGATTTGCAGCGCTTCTGACACAACATCTTTAACACCTTCGCCTTTACTTGCCGATGTAGGTACTACCGGAACACCCAACATGCGAGACAGCTTCTCCATATCAATTCTATCGCCTTTAGCCACCACTTCATCCATCATATTTAACGCTACTACAACAGGCACACCCATCTCAATCAATTGCACCGTTAAATAAAGATTTCTTTCAATATTGGATCCATCCACAATATTGATCACTACATCGGGTTTTTCATCAATGATGTAGTCTCTTGCAATCACCTCTTCCATCGAATATGGAGATAAAGAATAAATACCCGGTAAGTCCACTACTTCGACATCTTCTTTGATGTTTTTCGCTTTGCCTTCTTTTTTTTCTACCGTAACACCCGGCCAGTTACCTACATACTGAGTGCTTCCGGTAATCGCGTTAAATAAGGTAGTTTTCCCACAATTTGGGTTACCGATCAACGCAAATTTGTAAGCCATTTGATGTCCCCTCTCTTTTGATATTGATATTCATTATCATTTACAGTTTTAAAAATTAGCTGTTTTTTCTATTTAAACAGCTTGTATTACTTAATAATGATATTTTCTGCTTCCTCTTTTCTGAAAGTGAGTTCATACCCCCTAATATTAACCTCAACCGGATCACCTAATGGCGCAACTTTTTTCACAACTACCTCTACTCCCTGTGTGATGCCCATATCCATCAGTCTTCTTTTCACGATCCCTCCACCTTTGATTTTTAACACAACGCCCTTTTGCCCTGGCTTCAATTCTTTTAATGTTTTTTCCATATATCCAAACCCTTTCATGTTATAGTTAAACAAGTTCTACATACAATTTCTGAGCAACTCCTTTATTAATTGCCAAACGGGTACCTTTAACAGATATTATTACATTTCCGCCGTTTTCAGATATCACTGAGATTTTTGTCCCCGGTATTATTCCTAATCCCTCCAAGAATTTTTTTGTTGTTTCTCTAGCATTACATATTTTAATAACGGCTTCCACTCCAAAGCTTAGCATAGTTAACGGCATAATAATACCTCCCATAATTTTCATACATTATTATATTACAGTTGATAATGGTTGTCAATATATATTGATAATCATTATCAACTGTTTGGCTATCTTTTTCTCTATTATGGGAAAATAAATGGACCATCCGAAACCACTGAAGAAGTGCTTCATCGGTCCGTCCCCATCCTTCACTCCTTCTAATGTGCTAAAACAGACTTTATCAGTGATCTCAGACCATCCCTATGCTTTTCTTTCAAACTCTATGACTGCGGTTATTTCTCTAAAACCTCAGGATTCAAAATGTTGCTTGCTTGATTACCATTATAATAATCGATAATATTCTTTGCAGCTTCAGCTGCCATATCTATTCTGGTTTCAATGGTTGCCGTTCCGATATGAGGAACGAGCACTACGTTATCCATATGCAGTAACTCTGCCGGAATAATAGGTTCTTTTTCAAAGACATCCAAACCGGCACCGGCAATTTCGCCTCTTTTGAGACAACTAATAAGGGCACTCTCATCCAACACCGGCCCCCGTGAAGTATTAATAATAACAGCAGATGGCTTCATGGTGCAAAATTCTTTTTCTCCAATCAGATGGTGTGTTTGCGCTGTTAAAGGAGTATGTACGGAGATTACATCTGACAGCTTGAGTAACTCATCCATAGGAGCATAAATTATTCCACAACTACGTTCGATTTGCTCCGTCAGCCTATTTCTATTAGTGTAAATAACTTTCATTCCTGAAGCTATAGCTCTTCGTGCAACAGCCATTCCTATCTTCCCCATACCGATAATCCCAAGAGTCTTTCCGTAAAGTATATGTCCAAGATTATCCATTAATCCCCATTTAATAGTTTTATCCTGCCTAACTTTTCGGTCATATTCTGCAATTCTCCTTATAAGGGATAACATAAGACCAAAAGCAAGCTCAGCTGTTGCTTCCGTCACTGCAGTCGGGGTGTTCGCCACAGCGACACCATGATCAGTAGCACATTTTACATCAATATGGTCGTATCCAGCTCCATGGCTGCTTACAATCCTAAGTTTTGTTGCCACATCCAACAATTTATTATCTATCTTAATACCCCAAGTTAGCAAACCATCGTATTCAGAAATAACACTTATCACTTCATCCAAATTTAACATCTGCTTATCGGGATATGTGACATCAAAATGTTGATATAATTCTTTCAATCCTTCTTTAGGAAATTGGTATGTTACAAGAACCTTTTTCATATTTGCCTCCTGCTGTCTTCAATAATAGTAATTCTGGTTCTAGTTCTAATAAAGTGCCAATGGGATGCGCGTCAGCAGGAACAGTTCTCACTGCTAACAGACACCAATGTTCTATATCGCGAACCGTCTCCATTGCCATTAAAAGTTTTCAATTATGCTGACGCGCTCTTTTTCCAAGTTTTCGAGTTTTAATTTAACTCTCAGCATATTATTTTGTATTTGCCCCATTAAACTTTCAACTTTATATATGGTTTGATTTACTTTGTCCTGCGCATCGTCAATTCGTGACTGTACGGCCCAGTCCACAAAAAATCCATCAAAAAAATAATCTGCAAAACCTAAGAAAGACCCAATCTCAATGTCGATATCAATACCTTCTCCGATATCCTGCAGTTCTCTATGAAACTTTCTCAGCAGTGATTGGACTTTGCTAATATCTTCTCTTGCCTCATCAATTTTCGTATGCTTAGCCATCGTTGCAATCAATCCCCCGCCAAGCATATCCCATGTTCCCCAATTACCCGCTGATTGAAGGCTGCTGTTAACTGCTTTTAATGAAATTTCCACTTCTCTTCCTGCCGCTAATGCTTCTTTTAACTCTTTTTCTTTAGATTTAAGTTCAGCATGTTGTTTAATCATTTCCTCAAGACGTTCCGATTCTATACGCATGGAGGATTGAATCAATTTTTCTTTATCCTGGATACACTGATGATATTGCTGACTCAAATCTCCGAAACGCTCAATATCTGCTCTTAATACATCTATTTCCCGTTCTATATTCCTAAGCTCACTACATGTTTCATCATATTTTAACTTAGCAGATAAAGCCTCTTGTTTCTCTTTCGCCACTACCTCTTCTTTGTCTCCTTTTATAATGTGAATAAAATTTATTAAAGAAATTTTCTCTAATTTTTCAACGTCCAACTCCTCTTTGTTCAACTGTTCTTTAAGCCGATCCCTTTTTTCCCACAGTTGTTTCTGTTGAACCCTTAACTGTTCCAACATACGCTGCAAGCGTTCTCTTTCTTTTAACTTAACCATCACATCCATTAGCCTTTGATTAACAGAATTCATAACACGCTCTCCTCCACCTTTGTATAAAATAAAGCATTTGCACCCTAAATAATTCCTATAGTATATTTGACGACGTGTGCTTTTAGCATACTCTATTAATAATATTACCACTATATGACTGCAAATCAATAAAAAAAGTTTCTTAGTTTAGGTAGAACAATAAAACATCTGCCCAATTCGGAGCTTGAAATCATGATAATTAAAGAGTGAGACAAGATGTTGATACACAAGCATTTATTTTTTCAAAGTCTAAAATTTTTGTGCAAAGCCGTTCCAAAAGTTTTTCACTGTGACTTACCAGCAGCACACCGATATTGCGCTCCTTAACAACTCCCATCATGACTTCCCATATCTGGACTTGAGTAATAGCATCCAGCATGGTAGTCATCTCATCAGCTACAATAAACCGCGTTTCCGGTGCCAAAGCACGAACAATGCAAAACAAAGCAGAAGGTTTCTGGTTGTTTTCGAAAACAGAGCGGAAATAAATTATACTGCACAGTTATGAGCTTCATTGAGACCTGTAAAAGAAAAAAGCTTTCTGTTCTACAATCAATAGAAAAAATATTCATGAACAGACCGGTCCAACTATAGACTGGTCTATTTATAGTCCTTTATTTTTTATAGGCTGAATAGTAACTTGCTTTCATCATATCAAAAATGGTTTTCTATTAGCCTGTTTGCATGCATCAAAAATTCCTGTATGATGCGCAAATCTGTTTCCTTTAGGCCTTCAAGATAAGCAAACAAGGGACGGTCGAATTTCTGGTGATACTCATCATGCAATACATAAGCTCGTTTTCCCTGTTCTGTAAGAAAAAGGCATAGGCGTTTCTTATCCTCAATATCTTCCCTCTTTACAAGAAAACCCCGTTCTTCCAGCTTTCTAACAGTTTTTGCCACCACAGCCCGGGTTATATTAAAACTGCGCGCCATTTCGGATATGAATATGCCGGGATGATCACCTACCATCTTAAGCATATGGATTTCGCCCCTGTAAAAAGTCATGTCCTCCGAACCGAAATCCAGTACATTGGTTTTTCCGTTGGCAATTTGCTCGGTCAGTTTAATAAAGTCATTGATAACAAGGTTGGATAACTCGCTCATATCATGAACCTCCGGATTTTTGTTTTGCTTGGATTATACCATATCCTTAAAACTGCCTCAATATCATCAAACAAATATTATCCCGTCCTTATTCTCCACTTGTTCTGTGAGCTAAATCGGGGTTTACCGCATTGTCCTAACCATCTACTTTAACGCCTTGCGTGGACTTAAGACTGTATCCACAAGCTGGTTATCCAAATCGATATTGTACATTCTATCATAATAGTCCTTTAACAATGATGAAAACTCGTCTTCGCTCATAATCTGCGGATAGCTTTTACTAATCAGCCAAAGTGGCATGAGCGGAGAATCGGAACAAGGTGCGCCCCATGAATAAACCGCCTGCGGGATATCATAAATCGTCTCGTTTTTATAGGCCGTGAGAAGCGACCAGTCCTGCCCCTGGATTTGATTGCGCCGCATCATAGAGGCAGTACTTCCGATAAAAACATAAATCAAATCCGGATCCCACAGATAGAGCTGTTCCATGCTGACTTCCGCCTGTCCGGTTACCTCCGCCGCTACATTGATGAGCCCACTTTTTTCAAACCATGTGTCTGCATAGGTTTTGCTGCCGTAAACTGTGATGCTTCCTCCTGTATTACTGAAAAGGAAAAGAGCAGTTTTCTTTTCTCCGTTATATGTACCTAAAACATTTTGTGCCTTTTGATTGGAATTTTTCCATTCACTTTCAAGCGAGGCTTTTCCGTTAACATCAAAAATTTGACGCATCAGATTATCCCATGCTATGGTGACGGTTTCTGCATTATTTTCCCCGGGCATCATAAAATCCACTATCGGAATTTCGAACTTCTCAATCCCACCTTTTTGAGCAGCACCATAATAAAACACGATATCGGGATGAAGATTTAATAGTTCCTCCGTATTGGTTACAAAGCCCTGGTTGACAAATGCAGTTTCGACATTGCTCCAATTAGGAAAAAGCTTGCTGATAATTTCCGCATTCGCCGTTGTAAAAGCTCTTGCATTAACACCTACGATCATATCGGTATCAGGGATAACCCCTAGCAGTACCGATGTTGTGGGAGGCGAGATAATAACCACACGCTTGATTTCTTCGACAGGCGGCAGTATGACGGTGTTACCACCCAGATCGGTAATGGTTCTTGCATGGCTTTTATTTCCCGAAATAGTATCGGACTCCTGTACTGCTATGGGCTCCGGTTTCTCCGGAACGGATGTTTTTTGACTGCAGCCTGCGAGCGGCAGTACTAATGCAACAAATAGAATAGATGCTGTTATTTTCCCCAATAGTTCTTTCATATCACATATCCTCCTTTTTCTGTTTACAATAAAACTCTCCCTGCAAGCTGTTGAAAGCACCGCCGACTTCATCATGCTGCACCCGCCGGAATCCTTGCTTCTCTAATCCTTCATCTATGGTTTTTTTTGTTAAAAGAATGTCCAAACCGTCCAAGTGCCCGGATAGCCACCCCAAAATACTTTCAGCAGGGAATTGGTAATCTTCGCTGACATTATGGGTTACAATATAAAGATATCCGTCCGGTGTTAAGCCATCATACAGCTTTTCCATAAGACTATCCAGATTATCCTTTGCAAAATCCAAAATACCTGAAGCGATAATCAGATCATAAGTGTCCCCGATATCATCTTTATTAAAATCACCGGTGAGAACGCTCACCTGCTCCGAAAGCCCGTATTCCTCTACAAGCCGGCGAGGCAGATCGGCTACACTAGGGTGTTCAAAAATAACACCTGCACATCCGGAATAGGTGCGAACCAGTTCCATCCCCAGAATTCCCGAACCGCCGCCAAGATCCAGTATTTTCTTCGGAGATATATGTACAAACAACTGCCGAACCGCCGCAATAAGCGATTGGACCCGACCCGTATACATTTCAGGTACACTGACACGTGCCGCCTCATAAAAATCATATGCTGCAACACCGCTATTACTTTTATAAATACTTTTATTCGGCCCCTTCCGCACTTGCGCATCCAAATTCTTAAGTGACATCATATGCTCGCGGAACAAGATACATTCACCCAAGTATACCGGACTGTTTTTGTTTAAAAACTCATTACTCTGAGGGGTGTTGCGGTAGGCATTTCCCTTTTTTTCAAGCATGCCTATACACGCAAGGGCGTTGAGATAAAAGGCCAGGCCACGTTCATCAAATCCCGTTTTCCCGGCAACTTCCCCGGGTGCAGTCCAATCCTCGAGATAGGAAAACACATCCAGACGCAGTGCGGATAAGAGAAGTTCTGCCTCCCTTTTTTGATGGAGAAGTTTATAATATAATTTAGGGTTGTTTTGAGGTTGATACAATATCCCACTTCCTTTCTTAAAAGTTAGCGTATTCTAACTTTATTCGTATGCCTAGTATACAACAATAGCATTCGTATGTCAAGCATACAAAAATAACATAATATCGACCTAAGATGTCTCGCTTTAATCATTCCAAGTCGATTAAATATATATAACGCATTCATACGCGTTAAGCTAAGCCATGTTATGGTAAACCAATAATTACATTTGCAAAAAAGAAAAAAACATGAGAACCTCAAAGTAATAGAGAAATGAAAGGTGAGGTTCCCATGTTTCAAGTTCCCATATCACTAATTATAAGCTTTATTTGCTTTTTAGGAAAGACAAAAATACTGGAAATTTCTAAGGACACAGGGTTTACGGTGCGCCGCTCTAAGCTGCTGCCAGATACTATAGTAAAAGTATTTACATTCGGCTTATGGGACACCCCTAATCCATCCTTACGTCAAACTGCTTCTAAATGCGAAAATATTCAACGCGGACTTAGTATAACACGCGAAGGACTTTTTCAACGTTTGGCTACAAGTGCTTTATTGCTAAAACAAGTATTCCAGTCAGCAGTTGAGTATTCTGCCAAGAGAGCAATAACTGTCCAGAATCTCGATGTGCTCCAAGCTTTTACTGATGTAAAAATATGTGATAGCTCTAAAGTTACTCTTCCGGACAAATTAGCAGATGTCTGGAAAGGTCTTGGTGGCAATAATGCAAAAGCTGCTCTAAAAATCCAGACTATATATAGCCTTAAGTCCAGAACTATCACAAATATGGAGTTGACAAAGGCGCCTGGTCCAGATGCCGGCTATAAAGATGAACTTCTAAAACACATTCATCATGGTGAGCTGTTAATTACTGACTTAGGATATTACAGTAAAGATTTGTTTAGGAAAATAATATCCAAAGGTGCATATTTTCTTAGCCGAATTAAATCAAATACTGTTTTTCAAATACAAAATTCTGACACTAAATCTTTTAAAGCCTTAGACCTTTTAAGTGTTTTAAAAAACAGCTCCAGTGTTGATATAGATGTATACTTTGGCACCAAGTATTCTAAATTACTACAATGTCGGCTGATTGGTGTACGTTTACCTGATGAAGTCGCTAATGAACGTAGGCGCAAAGCAAATAAAAAAGCAAAGTCACAAGGCAAAACACTGAGTGACTATGACTTAGAGTTATTAGGATGGAACCTTCTAATTACTAACGCCCCAGCACATATGCTTACTCCAAAGGCAGCCTGTGAATTGTACAGAGCTAGATGGCAGATAGAGCTTTTATTTAAGGCTTGCAAAAGCTATCTAAACCTTGGCAAAGTAGGCAACTGTGGTAAAGAGCAATTAGAGTGTCTTCTATATGGAAGGTTAATTGCCATTATACTAATTTTCACAGTCTACTCAGCACTGTATGCCCTCATGTACCAACAAAAAAACAGATGCATTAGTATGATGTCGTTTATCAAACTAATTGCGACAAAGGTGGAAAAAATATTTTCAAGCCTTTATGCAACCACTGAAGCAATATCGGAACTGCGACTGATTCTTAAAAGAGCGGCCGAACAAAGCTTACATGATAAACGTAATCGCAAAACCACGGTTGAGCGATTGCAGGAACACTATTTGCTCAATTAAATTGGTAAAAAATAGCTTAACTTAACGCGTATGATAACGCATTAAAGAAATTACAGTAACGGTAGGTTTGAGGTGGTGTATGTTTCCGGAAGAGACCGTCCACTGTTTGAACGAAGTGAGTTTGGGCGCGTCTCTGAAGAACACATACACCACCTCAAACCTACCGTTTACCAATGTAAAAACTTTAATGCGTTATATACTATAGTTTTGCACTTTTTAAATTACATGCATCAATTACCAGCATAAAAGCACAATAAAATAGGAATATAGATATTGCAGGGCACCGGCCCAATCCCTTAAAAAGGAGCGATTCTGCAATGACTATCTACATTCCTATGGAAATAATCCAGTTACTATTATTTCCAAAAGAATGCTTTAAATGCATAAAAACTTATAATTATTTTATTTGCTATATATGGTGCCTACTTGTGGTTCCAGGCAAGAAAACTACCAGAAAGCTGTATCGGCATTGCTTTTTCTTTCGTAAAGACGTATCTAGTTGGTGTAGGTTCTTTACGGAGTATAAATGGGATTATACAGAAGTTATAAGAAAAATGTTTTTGCTGCTTCTGAACTTGTTCCCAAATGAACTCATGGTACATGGTAAGATTCAAGCCTGCTTTGATACTACTTTGAATGCAAAAGATTCTAAGAAAGTAATCGGCATTCAAAAATGGGATAACCACAGCGGTAATGCTGATGCTGGTGAATATATTATAGGACATCACTGGGGAGTACTTGGTATTACAGGCTTTTTCAAAAACCAATATATTAGCTTCCTTATTTCCTTTAAACTCGTTACAGGAAAGCTTGCAAAGAGCCAATGGAAATGTAATCAATCAGGCCAAGCAGAACCATTAAAAATCTGGGATGTTGCACATGCTCAAATACTCCAGTTAAATCAATGGGTATTACAAAGCGGTCATAAACTACGTACCGTAGAAGATGCATACTTTGCAAACAAACCTTTTATTCAGCCATTGCTTGACCAAGGCATTGATGTTGTTACTAAATTAAGAGCTGATGCTGTAGCACGTTTAGACCCTGAACCGCAATCGCAGAAAAAAAGGGGTCGTAAGCCCAAATATGGCAAACAAATTAAAGTTCGTGAACTTTGGAATCTTACCGAACATGAAATTGTTACTGTACAGCTTTACGGCAAAATTCAAACTATAGAAATTGCTGTAGCCGATGTTTGCATGCTCAAGTTATCCAAAAAGGTTCGTACGGTAGTGCTCCATACTAATAAAGGTAAGCTAATGGCATTAATCAGTACAGATACAACCCTCACTGCTGCCCAGATTATTGAAATATACGGTTCCCGTTTTTCAATAGAATTGGCAATACGCGATGTTAAGCAGTATCTCGGTTTTGGAGAATACCAACACCACAGCTTATTACCTGTATTACGATTTTTACACACTGTTGGTATCGCCTATAATATTGGTAAAATTGTACTTATAAAGTATGGCAAGTGCAAATGGTTAAATATTACTTCCGATACAGGGGATACCCCTTGGGTATCAGAGTTAAGTTTTTCCAAGCTACGGTATTGTTTGAGAAAGTATGCCTTGGGAAAACTTGTATTCGCTGATTCCGCACCAGAAGCGGAACAGCATGAAATTGTCTTGGATAAAGATGCTATCGTGGACTTCGTTGCATAATGCACAGTGGGTTTTTATGGTAACACATTTACCCAAGAGTTTTCTGCAAAACTATAGTTATATATAGTATTGTCTTTATAGATATTTATACAGACAATATGCTTGATAGAATTATCACATCTCTTTTATGCTTCACAAAATTTCTTCCTCCTGGAGCTCTCCGTATGCTACCAAAGGAGTTTTTTGCCCAACTGATAGAGAAACCGTCATATATAGAACCGCTCCACAACATTCTGCTTTATAACATCTTACTGCCATATCCGTCAGCACCTCCAGGCTTTTCAGAATGGACAATACATCTTTCTTATATTCCTCTACTTCTTGGGCATCCCATAAACCGCATGGGTAAGCTTAATGTGATCACAAATACCAAAGAAAGTCCGGCTAATTTTAGCGTTGCCGGAAGACATCGTCCGATTTCCCCTATTACAGTTCGTAAAGGCTTGGTATAACTGAATCGGTTTCAGAATTTATAAAAAAAGACAGGAGAATGCCAAAAAATGCCTAACTTTTCCGAAATCAACCATGGATATGTTTCTTATGTTCAAAATCTTTATTTTTGTGTAATTGTAGGGTATAATAAGCATGTTGGAAGTGCATAACTCTTTTGCGGGTATTTATATTTTTTAGTAATGAATACCCTTTAAACATATATCATAAATAAGAAGACGGTTATCGGAGTATATCATTCTCCAACCGCTATATGGAGGAAAAACAATGGAAAGTCTTACATTTACAATGGAAAATTATCTTGAAGCAATCTATGAACTGTCACTAGACGGCAAAGGTGCCAGGGTATCGGATATCGCCGACAGGCTTGGCGTTACAAAGGCAAGCACTAACAGTGCCATGTCCACACTTTCGGACAAAGGCTTAATTGTTAATGAAAAATATAAAGAGGTATTCCTTACCCCTGCCGGCTTAAAGCTTGCTCAGTTTATTTCAAAAAAACATCATGTTATATATGCATTTTTAACAAATGTTCTACATATAGACCCGTCTATTGCCGACAAGGATGCTTGTGCAATCGAGCATGTAATCAGCAGTGATTCCATTTATGCCATGCAGGCGTTTTTGCAGTCAAGTAAAGAATCCCCGGAATGAAAGATTCTCTGAAATGAGAATCTAAAAAACCTAAGTAAGTTCCGGCAGCAGCAAACGGCTGTGTCCGCCTGAACTTGTCATAGCAATATAAGCGGGCGGATGGAGTCGTCCGCCCCTTGCAAGCTATATTTTCACTTGGTTTTTCCTAAGAATGTTAAACTCTTTTCTTACCAATACGAAAACCCATATACTTATCACCACATCAATCAGGAAAGTGCCGTAATACACCCATTGTATGCCGAAAAATCTCGGGAGTATCAGCATTACCGGCACATAGAAAATCAATTGCCGCACAATCCCTATCATCGCTGCCGGTTTTCCTTTGTTAATCGCCGGATAGAATGTCATCGACATAAATATAATAGGCAAAACAGGCAGCAGTGCCATGTTGGTTCTAAAGTAAAGCAGGCTGGTCGAATCAAATATCTTATTTGTGAACATTAGGCCTAATACCGCTTCAGGCATAAACATTGCGACTACCCAAAATGGCAGCATCATTATCGTACTGCCTACGGCAAATATTTTAAAACTGCGAATGACACGAAGGTTATTTTTTGCACCATAATTAATACCGATCACCGGCTGGAGCGCCCTCATCAGTCCGAATATAGGTGTCAGCAGCAGCGTAAAGATTCTGAATATTGCACCGTAAAGTGCCAAATCGTAGGTACTCCCGTATCTGGCCAAAGCATTGAAAACAACCACCGCTTGCACAAGACTCATAATGGTCATAATCAAAGACGGTATCCCCATCGAAAATATATCTTTGATGATTTTCTTATCCTTAAACAACTTAAAAGGATGTGCTTCAAAAGATGCTTTTCCTTTTGCAAAATATATAAGATCTGCAATTGTATAAACAGCCATCCCGATATTGGTGCCCCAAGCTGCTCCTGCAACCCCCATATCCATGAGTACAATCAAAATATAATTTGCTATAATATTCACTGCAAGTCCGACACCCATGATCACCGCGGCTGATTTCATTCTTCCTTCGGCACGGACTATCATGTTTCCGGCCAAACCATAAATCCAGAATAGTGAACCGATTGCTGTTATTTGAAAATATGTTTTTCCAATACTTAATGTATCACCGGTACCTCCCATTACTTTTACTAAAGGAGTTGCCAATAATAGTGCCAGTACCGTATAGATAATGGTGATAATAATAGATAGATAATTCACATTTCCCAATATCTTTTTCTGAGTCTCCTGATCTTTTGCTCCTAAAGCAATACTTAAGGCAGATCCTGCTCCAACCCCGATCAGCGAACCCAGACCAAGTGTTACCTGTGATAATGGATATGCCAATGAAACACCTGCCAAAGCTGTCTCTCCAACAAATATACCGACAAAAATTGCATCAAACACCGAATTAAGCCCATAGAGTACCATCGCTATGACCGCCGGCCACGAAATACTAAACATAACCTTCCATAAATTCTCCGAAAGAATCATTTGTTTTTGCTTGTCTTTTTCAGTGAATCTTGCCCCCAATATGATCACTCCTTATTAGTCATTTCATCATCTTGATTTTCCCTTTGGAAGGGATGAAGAAACTAGTTTTTTATTGATATTGATTCTCATAATCATATAACAAGAAAATAATAGCTCATTTCTACTGCTTTCTTCTACGCCAAAAGGGATAATATCTATGGCAAAAAGTATTTTAGGAACAGCGAAGCCTTTTCTCCGCTGTTCCTAAAACAATGCTATAAACTTTTAATGTATTCCGAAGGATTTATCCCGTATTTCTTCTTGAATTTTTCAGCAAAATGGCTTGCATCATTATAACCTACAAACAATGCGGCTTCTGTAACTTTGAGTCTTTTATCCTCTATCAAAAACCGTGCCATTTCCAATCTTTTGTCAATCACATACGCATGAACAGGTATTCCGAATAATTCCTTAAAACCTTTTTTTAGCTTATACTCGTTCAAGCATACCCTCCGTGCTAAACCTGCCAGCGTAGGGGGAGATACAATATCTTCGTCCAATACCATTTTCGCTTTATATAGTGCCTCCATATCGTACGAAGAAAGTTTAACCGCCGAATTCCCCGCTCCGTTTTCATTAACCATCTCATCCATATACACTGCAATCAACTCCAGTATCTTTCCTTCAAGATATACCCTTTTTAGGCTATGCCGGTAGCGGCACCGGATGATGTCATTAAGTATAATGCCAATGGAAGAAGTAAACTTTTTCTTGAATAAAAGATTATTTTTATTGAATTGCTCAATAATGCGGTATTCTTTCCCTGTACTATTTATCAAACTCATTAATAATTCAATATCCAATTTTACATTAAGGCCTAGAAAACGCTGTCCCGAATTGTAGCTGCATATGCCGCTGACCTCATATCCGTTGCACATATAGCTTTCTCCACGTTTCATTTCCAGTTCTTTCTTATTCATATCTAATTTCCAACTGAACCTTTCCCCTAGACAAAAAGCAAGCCAAAGCATGGAGCTGTCATGCCTTCCTCCCATTGTCATTTTTTGATAAAAAGTCATATCACATATTGATATTTCCATTGAAGGCTTGATAACAATTCTCCGACAGTAGCCTTTTCCAAATTGTTGAGGAAGTTCCATTTCATTTTGAAACGAGCTGGATTTGTATATACTGTTAAGACTGTTACATACAGGACAGTTTTTATTTTCCGGGTTAAAGACTTCACAACTCTGAAATATATGATCCATCAGCAACACCACCACTCCTTAAATATCGGCAATAGTTATTTAATATCCTCTCTTTAAGCGATATCTATAAAGCACCTCATCAATAGCATTAGAGAAATCATTTGTCATATAGTTATCACAACACTGTATTTTCGCCGCAATAAATGTTAGATGTATCTAACATTTATTGTATTATATCATATCCTCCCTATAAAATGCTATTATAATTTTCAAAAATTATAGTTGAAAAACGAAATCATTATACTGCCGGCTTTCCGGCATACCGGTAGTGTTCAAGTAGCTATTTTATCCCGAAAAAGCCATAAGCGTACTTTGCGGGTCATAAGGTTTACCTCCGGTTGCATCCATCAACAACTCATAATCTCCTGATTATCTTGCCCATATAAATATCCGGTGTCAGTTTTTTCAGCCCGGATCGTAAAAGACGGCATGGTACCATAACGCACCTTGCTGAAAAAAAGTTTTTCACTGATCCGAACACCTTCTTCATTAGTTGTTTGATCAAACCTTTGAAATCCTACTTTTTCTGCTTCCTTATTATCTCATTCAAAATCTGCGGTTCTTCATTGTTGCGCTACAACTTAATTGATTTAATCCTGTAGCGATAAACCCCATTTGGTGTATTCACCACTACAGTTTCATCTTTTTCTTTTAGTAATAATGCCCTTCCTACAGGCGATAAAAAAGAGATATAGTCATTTTCTATATCCCTTTCAGTAGGTGCTACTATTCTGTATTTATAAGCTTCTCCATCATCAATATCTTGGATTTCAACCTCACTGCCTATTATCACAAAAGGAAAATAGTTGTCACACTTTTCTCGAAAGGTAATATTTTTCAAAGTTGTATTAAGTTTTTTTATGTATTCCGTTAGTAACTCAACAAAGCTTTCACGTTCTTTCGTATACTGTGGGTAATAGTCATCAACCATACTCTGATATTCCTCTTCAAAAGCAACTAAATTTTTCAGCAGCTTTTCAAATGCCCTTTGACTTAACACAAATTTGGTACTCATTATAACTCTCCTATCTCTTATACATTTAATGGAATTTATTTTAAAAAAGAGTTTGGCACCTTGCCCAAAAGCAAAATGCCATTAGCTTTAATGATACCATATATGGATCCATATGTCAATCATGTAATGATTTTACACTTAAATACAGGATAGGCATTTAATAACTTAAAATGCCTTTTTATCTGTCACAAAACATACCACTTTCAATAAGCAAGCTTAAAATAGATTGTTTTTTTCTAAACTAAATTTAAAATTAAATCAGCACATTGTTTTACTGTAAAATTCATGGTAGACAAGCCCCTAAAATATTTAGGTTCAACACTAAATTTTGTGAAACAATAAAAGTTCCATAAATTACATTACCAAACTGCTGGTAAAAAGGGTACAAAAAATCCGATACACCGTTTATTCTGAAATATGCTACCAAAACAAAATAAAGGCGGTGATCGGATTGAAACCCAATTATGATTTAATCAACACTACTGTTTGTCTATAACTTCAAGCAGCAGTGCTGTCCAATTTATAGCCATCTCATCAACTCCCACATAACAGGAGCTACTGTACTTTGGCTGCACCCTTTGCAACCGTGGCATCTTTGGCTGCACTCGGTATTCAGCACCGCCCTTTGGATATAGCCTTGCCTTTCCAGAAATTCCAATTGGGCTTTAACAATTGGAATTTCTGTTTCTAAAAGATCGGCAACCTCTTGCAGTGAACGCATTTGTCCTTCTATTAGTATGTTTAAGATTTCAGTCATCATGAATACACCTCTTAGAATATCAACCGTCCGACATTATACGCAAGTGCGGACATCAGAAGTGCGACAGCTATATAATAGCCTACAATGCGCAGCGTCCATTTTAGTGAATGGCTTTCCTGTTGCGTGGACGCGACCGCCATCAAACAAGGAATATTAAAGAAAAATGCATAAATAAAGGCAAGGGCTTCCGCTTTTGAAATATTGGTGATGAGCGCACCGCCAAGAGCGGAAGTATTTACCGAAGCATGACCCGTTATCGCTCCCCATACACCGACACTTTCACCGGTGGTGTTAAATAGAGAAGCCAATACGCCAAGAGCGGCTTCTTTTCCCATGGCAGAAGCTAAAAATGCCATAAAGGTCTGCCAGCGCAAACCAAAGAACATGGTCACAGGCTCAATAAAGGTACCGATTTTATAAATAACACTGTTTGCCACCGTTCCATCTCCTGTGTAGGATAAAGCCCAAAACAAAACAGAAACAAGAACAATCACCTTTAATGCGCGTATTAGTACATCTCCCATACGGTTAAAAACAAAGCGGAATAAGTTTTTAAATTTTGGCTTGTGGTAAGGCGGCAGTTCCATAATAAGTCCGCTTCTGTCGGTTTCTTTGATCAAGTGTATCCCCATGATTTTGGATGTAATCACCATGTGAAGCAATGCAACGGCAAATAGTGATAAAACGACAAAAATTGCACCACTGCCAAAGAAGACACTGCTCATAAGACCCACAACACCCCAAGTGGCAGCGCAAGGCACCACCCACGAAAGTGCCATTGTGGTCACGCGCTGTCCCCATGAGTCAATGACTCTGGTTCCCGTTACGCCACCGATATTGCAGCCGAAGCTTACCAAAAAAGGCATCACCGCCTTTCCTTGCAGCCCCAGTTTGGACATGGTATTATCAAAGGCATAAGAAATACGCGCCATATAACCGATTTCTTCTAAAAATCCAAATATCAGGCTGATGCCAAATACGAAGCTTACCATCATCAATGCAAAGGATACTGCCGTCAGCACACCATCGCACAATAAAGAAATAAGGAAAGCAGGTGTACCAATAGCAGTTAAAGCCTGTGAAAGCATCGGAGATAAAATATTCGTCAAAGAACTGAACAAACCCATAAGCGGCATAGCAATCGCCATAGAGATAACCAGGCCTAAAATAATAATTCCGATGGCAAGAGGCTTTCCCCATGTTTTGTTTGTGGCAATCCGGTCAAACCTGCCCATTTTCGGTTTTGCTATATTACTTACGCTGACGCTGTCTTTTAGCAAAGTCTCAATCCACTTAAATTTGCAGTCACCTGTTAACAAGCTGCCGTTTTCCACGCTTCGAATCAGTACCGTCAGTTTGCTTCCGATTTCGGCACTCACAGCTGATTTTACGATATCCATTGCAGGCTCATCACGCTCCAGCAGCTTTGCAGCCAACCAAGCGGAAGAATAGGAGCCTACACCTTCCCGAGGCAGTAATTCAAAGACTTGTCGGTATGTGCTGCCTATAATTTTATTATATAAGTCTAAGAGATCCTTTTCATTTAATACGGCAGGTGTTTTTTGTGCTTCATCCAATGCTTTTAAAAAAACATCATAGCACTTTCTATCTGCTGCTGTAATGGGTACAACCTGAATACCCAGCTTTTTTGCAATGGATGCGCTATTGATGTCTTTACCCTGCTGAACAGCCACATCCATCATATTCAACAATAAGATCACCGGCGTCCTTATTCCCGTATAATCCGCCAACATAAATAAACTGCGTTCAAGTTGGGAAGCATCCGCTAAAATACAAACCAGGTCTGCCTTCCCGCTTGCGATATACTCTCTTGTTACGATTTCCTCGTCGGAATTTGCAGATAAACTGTATGTACCCGGCAGATCTACAACAGTATATCTTTTTCCGTTATGGACAAAATATCCTTCTTTCTGTTCCACGGTTTTTCCGGGCCAGTTGCCCACATGCTGCCGCGATCCGGTAAGTCCGTTAAACAATGTAGATTTGCCGGAGTTAGGCTGCCCAAGCAGCGCGATTGTCATGCTGTTCATCTATCAACCACCTCCAGCATGATTTTCTCGCACTCACTGCGATTGATTGCAATCATAGTATCTCTGCCGTAAACAAGCACCGGACGTTTTTTCTGGTTTTGGATCACCTCGACCACACTGCCTATGGTAAGTCCTATAGATGTAATACGGCTTAAGAACCGGGCATCTCCATGAACGGAAGCAATCCTGCCCTTTTCCCCTCTGTTTGCTGTGCTCAGTTTTTGCATTATCAACACTCCTCACAATTTAATATAAGTGCATATCAATAGCCTCCTTTATAAGAAGGTAACCTTGTTCCGATTAACTTCTTATAAATATAATGACAATATGTTAGATCATTCTAACATATTGTCATTATATTATCTATTTAATATTATTTCCGCTCCAAAAAGCCTTCACTGATCCGAAAAGCCAATTATTTTTTACGGTATTCTCCGGGAGATACTCCCATAATTTCTTTAAAGGATGCGGAGAACTTACCGGGGTTTTCATATCCGACCAACCCGCCAATCTCCGCAATGGAAAATGACGTATCATTCAGCATCTTTGCCGCTGCATGCATTCGATATTCCCGCCGAAATGCGTAAATCGTTTTCCCGTATATCGCCTTGAAACAATCTTTTAAAGCGGTGAGGCTGATGCGATACTCTATAGCCAACTCGTTAAGTGTAATGTTTTTGTTTAATGACTCCGTCAGCCTTTTTTTTATATGCTTTACCTTTTGCACCTGCTCCGCAGAGAAATAACGTGATGTCTCTAAGTTATCAGGCAATGTTAGAACGCTGAGAATCAAAAAAAGCTCCAGTATTTTCAATCGCAGGTAACCTATCTGAATCCTAGCGTCTACCGTATATATCTCCTGGAAGATATGCTCTATTGCAATAGGAGCCTTAAAAACCATACACCGGTTATGAGAGCATAGTTTTTCCCTTAGTGCATGCAGATCTACATCTACACCATCCAATACTTGTGAAAGAGCTTTTTGGGCTGTAGGAACATCAATCAAAATTGTTATGCCTTTATAGACTGCTAACGGGAACCTTTGGCAATCAGTCTGATTGTCCAGCATATTGACCGCCACATCCCCCTCACCCAGATATACGTAAGAATTTCGCTTAAGCTCGCATTCAAAACGTCCTCGCCGGCAGTAGTTAATTTCCATTATATTCGGTTGATATTCTGCAATTTGAAAACAATCGGAAGTGTGAAAATCATTATATACCAATTCAATACCGTCGAAAACCTTAAAGCTGATCATTTTTGCGCTGCCTTCCCTGCAGCTGATATGATAAACAGTTTTGCCGCCGCTTTGTTCGAGTATTTTTATACCTTGCTCGCAGAGTTCTTTTTCTTTAAATATTGCTGTCATAGTACGATATGGACGATTCTATCTCTGACAGCAACACCTGTTTGCGACATCCATGCACCATCAAATTTTGAAAAATCATAATCGATTTTCATCATCATTTCGACTGCTTGGTCATCTCGGATAATAGGACTTTTATTATTTGTCTCAGCGGCTCTTGCCCAGAGCGGAATTAATAACGTTTCCTGAATACCTTCTAAATTTTGTTGCACTGCTGTTCCCACCTTCCATTGTTTAAATATAAATATATTTCGTTTATTTTTCTATTAACATTCAATCGATATTGATAATTAATATCAATTAAATTTTAGCAATATTTTACAACATTGTCAATACATATTTTTGAATACTATACCATAGATAACACAAATATCCTTCACATTGTAATAATACGAATAGATTGTATCTTGCAACTTGAATAAAGTCTATTGTATATGTTGCAGACATTTTATTCATAGCTTCGCCAGAATCATAGGTTAGCTTAAAGGAAAGAGGCTTTCCATCCTTTTCACGTAGTCCAGTGTTAGTGTTCATTTTCCAACCTGTGCTTTCAAGCAGTTGCTCAGCTTTTCCCTTGTTGTAGGTACGGACAACATTAAGCTTTACATCTGAAAGAAAATTATCGTCAGGGAAAAGGTCCGGCGCAGGATTCTGATTACTGTAAAACAATCCGTCGCAAATAGCCTGTTTATCAATACCGTAGGCAATTGCTTCACGGACTGATTTGTCCGAAAGCATCGGATTTGCCGCATTCAATACAAGGCTGACAGTTTTCGTGTCAACGGTGGACACGATACCTTTGGTATTGCTCTTGGAGGTCACCTGCTTGTAATCGTCCCATGAAATGAGCGTGCTGCCGTAAATCATGTCTATTTCCCTTTTTTGCAAGGCAAGCAGGCGTGCGGAGGCTTCCGTTATATACTTTACGATTATCTCATCGTAATATGGTTTCTCTCCCCAGTAGTTTTCTTTCTTTACAACCCTAACATATTCTCCGTTTTTAATCTCACTGTAAACATAGGGACCCGTTCCGACAACCCCCTTCATGACTTGAAAATTGCCTTATCAGAGGGTGGAGAGCGGCAGCGTGATGAATACCTGGAAAATGTAGGAAAACCGGGCTTGTCCACATCGACAGATCGAATAAAAAAGTCAAGGCATATTTAAAGTCAAAAAACAGGTATTTTGTCAATAAGAAAACCGCAGTTTGCTCGTTGCAAAGTGCGGTTTTATAGGCTGTCATAGCGCTTGAAAGCACCTTAGACCCTATGGCTTTGCGTCCCTGTTTTTTGACAGCTTTGCCCTTAACACTGATAATTCAATTGTTATTAGCAACGCAATTATTAGATTTAATTTTGTTTATAAATATTTGAATCCTGTGTTCAACACTAAGATAAATGACAGGTACAACGATTAAAGACAGTATCGTTGACATCAATAAACCGCCCATAAACGAAAGGGCCATAGGCCTGAACAAAACACCGCCAAACAATGCCATTGGCAATAACCCTAACACTGTAGTTGTTGTACTCAATACAACAGGTCTAAATCTGGCATCTGCTGCCTTTTTGCACGCATTGATAATATCTGTTCCATTTTTCCTTTCTCCATTGATATAATCGATCAAAATAATGGCATTATTGACCACTACTCCGAATAAACTCAGAAAACCCAGCATAGCAAATATAGAAATGGTCTGTCCAAATATAACCAAAGCCAAAATTGATCCTATAAATGAGAGCGGTATGGTCAATAAAATGATAATCGGCTGAATAGTGGATTTAAATTGAAGCATTAAAATGATATACACTAAAAATATGGCAAATAACCCGGCCAAAGTCATATCCCCTGTGCTTCTTTCCAGCTTACCCTTTGCACCTTCTGAGACCAGCTCAATATTTTGATATCCTTTATTCTTTATAATCTCTTCCAATTCGGTTTGAATCTTAATGGCATTATAGCCTGCCAAAGGGCTTGCAGAAATGGTTACAGAAGGCTTGTTATCATATCTGACCAGCTTGCTGACTTCAGGCTCCATAGTAATACTGCCGAATTTTTTTAGAGATAAAATCAATCCTGTTATAGATGACCGTAAAGGCAAATTTCTCAAATCATCAATATCCTTAACAATGCCTTTTAGTTTTATATCATACTCCTTCCCATCATCTCTAAAAACCCCTATATTTCTGCCCATGAGCGCTATATTCATCTCATTTTGAATTTCAGCGGAAATCATACCTGTGCCTAATGCCTGCTCCTTATTAATATTAAATTTATAGTTGTATATTTCTCCTTCTATATCATTAAAGACATTTTTTGTACCTTCCATATTGTATAAAATATCGGTTATCTCTTGACCTATTTCTCTGAAAGCTTCTTTATCTTCACTGAGTAATCTGACTTGTATGGGAGAACCATCTCCTGTCATTTCAAATTCTTTCACTTCCATATTAGCGCCTGTTATCTTTTTACTTAAGGCGTTTTGTAAATAATCTACAAATTCGGGATTAGAATTAAATCTATCCGTTTTATTTAAGTCAAATTCTATGATTATTTGAGCAATATTTTTTGCTGACGGTCTATAAGTTACGGACATATGAAATCTGGGGAAATCGCCGCCAATGGTAGCATAACAGTTTTCTATTTCTTCCTGCTCTTGAAGGAATTCTTCTATTTTTCGAACTTCCTCTTTGCTTTTCTTAAAATCAGTGGCATACTCCGTTTCTACATTGATATAAAGAATATTCTTGTCTTCTGTCGGATAAGAGCTCTTTTCCAAGAAACCGGAAAGAATCATGACCAAAACCAATAATAAAACAGCTATCCCTATGGTCTTCCATCTATGAAAAATAGCATGGTTCAACAGTTTTGCAAACAGCGCTTTCGTTCTATGTGTTCTGGCTTTCTGCTTGCTTTTCTTAAAAAAAGAATATGCAAACACCGGTATAAACAGCATAGCAATCACATACGAAGCTGTAAGAGAAATAATCACAATTCTTGGTATACTGCCAATAAATGCACCGACTGCAGCAGGAAGCATCAGCAAGGGTGAAAAAGCTGCAATTGTAGTTAAAGTGGATGAAAGAACAGGAATGGCTACCTCTTTAGCACCATTGATACATGCGTCCTTTCTGTTTTCATCATTATCAATCCGGGCTTGTATTGAGTCGGAAACAACGATAGCATTATCCACTAACATACCCAATACCAAAACAAGCGCAGCAAGAGATAACATGTGGAACTTCATTCCTAATAAATTCATAGATGAAAAAGTAATAAAAATAGCCAATGGAATAGATAAAGAAACAATGAGAGAATTTCTGAGTCCCATTCCAAGCATAATGACAATAATCACAATTACGATTCCCTGAATGAGATTCATTGAAAACTCACCGATGGAATCGGCAATTGTCTCCGGAATAAAAGTTATTTCTGAGACTTCCAATCCTTCAGGCAACTGGAGAATTTGTTTCTCCAGCCTGTTTCTTACCTCTTCTCCGGCATAAATAATGTTGGAGTCCTCTTTAAAATATACACTTATAAAAACATTGGGCATGCCATTTACAGTTGCTTCAAACTCACTGTCTTCCAGCTCCATGCGTATATCAGCAACTCTATCAAGTGTTATAACTTCTCCTTCTGTCGCATTTCGTTTGATAATCACTTTTTTTATTTCTTCTATGCTTTCAAAATCGCCATTGGTTATGACATTTATACTGTAATCGTCATTTTCAACAGCTCCGATAGGAATAACAGTATTTTGAGCTTGTAATACTTTGTACAAATCACTAAGTGCCAACTGGTAATAGGATAGTTTATCTATATCAACATCTACTTTTACGACTTTATCACACAGACCATCAATTTCTATTTTTTTAATCCCATCAATACCTGTTAATTGATCTTTGAGCAATTTTGCATAATAGTCCAGCTGATCATAAGTATATTGTTTTCCGGAAAGCGCCATTATAGCACCCGGCATTTCCATTACATCTGTATCCATGGTTATTTCTTTTACACCATCCGGCAAGTCAGCCTTTATTTCTTCTATCCAATGCCTTACTTTATCCCAGCGTTCTTCTATTTCTTCTTCAGAAAGACTTGGTTCTACAACCAAAAATGTAAGAGATATACTATTATAGATCATCGATTTTGAGTAATAATAATCATTTATTTCTATTATCTTCTCTTCCAGTTTTTTTGTTACATTCTGTTCCATTTCTTTTGGTGTTGCACCCGGATATACGATTGTTATATAACAAGCCGGCATCGTCGTATCAGGATATTCCTGTTTAGGTATTTTTTGATATGCGATAGCACCGACTAAAAAAATTATAAACACTACAAAATATATAACCGATTTATTATCAATAAAGGATTTTATAAGCCCACGTTTTTTCATAGTACGCCTCCTCTCTTTTACTGATTTATGACAACTCTTTCTCCGCCTCGCAAAACTTTATTTCCAACTATAACAACTTTTTCATCATCAGAAACACCCTCTAAAAATACATATTCCTTATCATATCCGATTATAGAGACTCTTCTTTTAACTGCATGATCATTCTCTACTACAAACACAAAGGGCTCCCCGTCATTTAATACGGCATTTACAGGGACTTTAATAGCTTTTCTCTCTCCGATATTTACCTCAACTTTTACAATTGAATACAGGGGTATATTGTTATCCGGTATAGATACCTCCGCTTTATATAAAAGGGTTTTTGAATCTAAAACATCTGAAACAGATGCTATATATCCATAAATCACCTTAGAATCATATAGGATATCCACCTTATCATTTAATTGAATATTTTGTTTTTCATCAGCAGATATGCCTATGGTAACTTGTACATTTGTTGACCCAACTGCTATTACCGGATCATTCTTGCTGACTTGATTGCCTTCTTTAACAAAAATTTCTTTTACATATCCATCAATACTGCTTCTCAGTTCTCCATCTACAAATTGTGTTTTCATCATTTCATGGCTCGCTACAGCACTATCATACTTTGATTTCGCTAAATCAATAGCTCCGCCTCTGCTGATATCATAATCTTTAGCTGCAATATTAAAACGCAGCTCTGTATTTTCATATTCATTTTTTGAAATGGCACCGGCTTCATAGAGAACCTTGGTATTTTCGAAATCCTTTCTTGTATTTTCAAAACCAAATTCAGCTTTCTCTAAACTTTTTTCTGCATTATCCAATGCCGCTTTGGCAGATTTTATTTGCAGCTCACTGATTTCAAGTATTTTTTTATAATCATTTTCATCTAACTTTGCTAATACATCACCTGCTTTTACCTTTTGCCCTGACTTAACTAGAATTTTTTCAATTTTCCCTTCCATTTTAAAACTGTAAACAATCTCTTCATCATTGGAAATCACACCTGGCAATGTAATTTTTTTATCATAGCTGGCTGCTTGAACATTTAAAACCTCTACAGGTACTTCTTTTTCACTTTTCATTGTGCTTTTATCATCACTGCATCCTGACAATAATGCCAGCAAAGCAATAAACACTATAAAATGCTTCTTTATTAACATTTAATCTCACTCCTTTCCTTCGCGAAACACCGACTTTTGTGTTATCATTCAGATACCTTCTTTCTCAGAGCAGGATATACGCCGCAAGCGCCGCCGTGGCAGGCGAAGCAAAGAGCGCATCCCATACCCCAAAACCGATTTTGCAGATGTTGGTGCCGATTATATGATAATGAATTTCATTATCATATAATCAATATGCCATTTTAAACATTTTTTTTCTACGCCAAAAAGGATAAACCTTATGCAAAAAAGTATTTTTTAAAGCATATAGGAAATTATTGTAAAAAATTTTGTTAATCGAATACGCGGATCGGCAAACCCCAAAGCTAACAGCATACGCAGAACATAGTCGCTTAAAATTATTGTTCCGTTTAAAAAGAACATGCCGCCAAATGGAAGTACAAATCGATATTATTAGCAATGACAGGTCTTTTAGGACCAGTTTTAGGGGCCTTGGTACACAACGTCGGCTCTGTTGTAGTAATTATAAATTCTGCAGTATTATTGAATTTTAAAAGTTCCTGTATTTGAAAGAAATTATCCCTTAGTAGCTGTGAGGGCGCGGAAAATTTTGTGTAAATAGTGAATAAAAAAACTTCCTGACTGTCAAGAATGAAGATAGAAACATTCAAGAGAGAAAAGAAGTTTTTAAAATGGGAATGATACCGAAAGACACCATCAAAGAGTTTATCAGAGAGCAAAATTTCACGAGCACAACAGAAATTACGGAGGCAATCAAGGACATGTTCCGGGATGTGCTACAGGGGGATGGCTTTGTTAACGCCTATAATTTCTATTCCCATTACGCTCACAGACTGCATTTCATATCACCTCTCACCGTTTTCAAATGCCAAAACCGGATCGCTGACAGGAACCCATTCAATGGCAGCAACTTTTTGTTTAGGCCCCCAATATTTATCAAAGGCCTTAAACCGGTAGATTCCTTGCTGCGGGTTATATTCCTCCATCACATAAGGACCACACCCTATTGTTCTCCCTTCCCCTACAAATTTTACAGGATCATCTACTTTTTCCCAGATATGCTTGGGCAAAATCCGTGCAAAACCGATTTTTGCAAAATATGTAGCATTAGGGGCATCCACCGTTAGTCTCACGGTTTGCTCATCAAGAACCTCCACACTTTGGATGATATATTTCCCATTGATCATCAATTCATTGGAAACAGGCGGGTGATCCTTGTAATATTCAAAAGTGAATTTTACATCCTCCGCCGTCATCTTCTGCCCATCATGCCATAATACGTTCGACTGCAATTTAAACGTATAGGTCGTTCCATCGGCTCCGGTCTCCCAACTTTCGGCGAGCCATGGAATAGTGCTGCGCTCGTCTTTTTCGATGAGAGAATCATACAAAAGCTGCATCTTGGATATTCCCGGTCCCCGCGCATAGTGTTTGAAAGGGTTGGGCAGTCCGGTATCTCCTCCTGCTAACCGGATTACGATGTCTTCTTTTGCGCTTTCGGTATTTTGTTCCGTCTTTCCAATCTCCTCACTCTTGTTTGCATTGTCTCCGCTGCTGCAGCCTGCAATGCCCAATATCAGGCATAAAACAACAGACAGAACCATCATGATTTTCTTTATAGGTTTCATATTAAAACCCCTTTCTGATTTATACTTTCCAATACATCCATGCAGTATCGGAACATACCGTCCCTTTGATGAATCCGTTTTCCTGACGCTCCATAAAGAAACTCTTTATCGTCTCTTCCATTCCTTGCTCTTTAAACATCCAAACATACTTTTCGAAAGCTTCCTCTACTGAGAGTGAGATTTCGCTGTTTGTATTCAAATATGTAATTTCAGGATTGTATCCGGACAGCCATATCAGGTTAAACAGCGCATACACCGCATTCCTATCGTTATGAGGATCACGATCCCTGCGAATGCCCAAGTGCTGCATCAAACTTTCGCCGATACTATCCTCTCTACGTATAAAACGTCTGATAAAGCAATAATTTCTCGATGCCTGCGCCATTTTTTCCAGCGTTTGCATGCTCCCGACCGCCGGACACATCGATGAAAAGACCATATCAAAGCGTTTTCCCCAACCCATTTTCTTTAAATCCGCCTCTGCCCAATCCGACTTTAAATATTCCACATTTGTTAATCCTGCCTGATCACTGTTCTTCTTCGCATATTCCATCATTCCCGAAGAAATATCAATACCCATCACTTGTTTAGACACTTTTGCAAACTCAACGGTATATTGGCCTGTTCCGCAACCTATATCCAATACGGAACTATCCTTTTGTAAAATTTTCTTTTCTTTTAGAAAGCATAATAGCTTCTCCATCTGCTGTGGATCACCTTTTTGCATACTGGCATTAAACTGTTCCGCCCTTCCATCCCAAAAGGCTTCCATATCCACCGCTCTTTGCTTTCTTCCCTCTAATAATTTTTCAAAATATTCTGACTGCATCGATTACCCCTCCATCATTATTTATTATGATTTTGATTATCATTCTCATTATAAGCATAGAATTGTACTACATATTATTACATTCACCACGAAATTGATTTTGATTATCATTATCACTAATCTTGTATATTTTATCCTCTGCAGTTTCTATTACAGGCAGAGGATTATTGATATATCATTAGTTTACAGCAGCTTTGTTCTCTTACCGATAGCTTTCTATACTTTTCTATTACCTTTTATGTTCCGATAGGTTTCTAAAAAATAGTTTAAATTCGCTATCCTGTGCTGGATGTCTTGTTCCCATTCTCCTAGTTCATTCCACCCTAATGAAGTGATTTTATATATCTTTCTGGCAGGCCCCGGTTCTGAAGTGTCCCACTCGGATTCAACCGCTCCATCACTCTCTAATTCCTGAAGACATCTGTATACGGCACCTGTATCCGTATTAAAATTAGGCAAGGTTTCGCACAAGGTTGTGTGAATAGCGCCCCCATGTATTTCTCTCTGCGCTAAAACCAAAAGGATAAAAGCGGACAAATGCCGGTAATTTCGCCCTTTCATAACAGACATAGCAAACCTCCAAAGCGTAATAGCGTAATAGTATACTATCAAAAACAGTATACTGTATTTAACAGTATGCTGTCAAGAAAAATATAAAGCAAATGGAAGCAAGGGGACGGGATGTGCGCTCTTCGTGGTGCACACCCCGTCCCCTTGCTTCCCAAAAAGCGTTGCAAATATAGATTTTTTTCTATCTTAATACCTTATTAATATAAAGTGTTAGTTATTTTGATATTGAGTCTTTAGCATTGATGAAAAAATTCCTTGTTTTTCTTTTAATTCCAAAGGTGTGCCTGTTTCTACGATAGTACCGTCTTTAATAACAACAATTTTGTCAGCTCCTAAAACAGTTCTCATGCGGTGAGCAATAATCAAAACGGTCTTGTTTTTTACAAGGGCGCTAAGTGCACTTTGGATTTTACTCTCATTTTCCGCATCAAGAGATGCTGTAGCTTCGTCAAGCAGAATAATTGGAGCATCTTTTAGTATTGCTCTGGCTATCGATATACGCTGTCTCTCGCCGCCTGATAATCTTTCTCCGTTTTCTCCGATCAAGGTATCATATCCTTGCGGGAGCTTATTAACAAACTCATCACATTGGGCAAGCTTTGCTGCCTTTATTACCTGTTCGTCCGATGCATCTTTCTTTCCAAGACGAATATTTTCCATAACGCTTGAATTAAAAAGTGTTACATCCTGAAAAACGATTGAATAATTATTTAGAAGTGTTTCAGGATCAACCATAGAGATATCTTCTCCACCCAAGGTGATAACACCTTCGTCTATATCCCAGAATCTCGCAGACAGCTTTGCTATCGTGCTCTTTCCTCCACCCGAAGGTCCTACAAGTGCTGTCACTTCACCTTGCTTTGCAGTAAAACTCACATTCTTTAATGTTTGCACATCGTCTTGATATGAAAAGTCCACGTTATTGAATTTGATATCGTAGTATTTAGGATAAAACTCAGATTTTCCATCCTGCCTTGGCATTTCATCCATCTCTTTCATGCGTTTTATACGCACGTTTAGATAGAGCAGCAGTGCAAAATTGTTCATTGCATCCATAATCGGGTTGTAAATGCGTGCTGCAACTACAAGAAAAACAAGGTAAGTAAAAACAGTTACAGAACCTGTTGATAAAAGATAAGCACCATACAATATAACACTTGGAAGTCCAAGCCTTAAGAAAACATAAGACAGGTTAATAAATGCACCTATCAAAAGCTCTCCTTTAATCATAAATTTTTCAAGATTGTCTAACTTTGAGTTTAAAGAATTTGAAAAAGTCTCTTCTCTGTTATAGGATTTTATTTCATGAGCTGAGTCAAGCCCGTCTTGAATTTTATCTGAGATATCCCTTTTTATATGATAAAATTTTTCATGCATATTGTTTTGAAGCTTCTTGGACAGATAAAAGACTAAGAGTGCAACCGGAACTACCCAAAATACGGCAAGGGACAGCCTCCAGTTGTAAGAAAACATCATCACTCCCATGATTGCAACAGTCGATACTGCTGCATAAATTTGAGGCACCGAATGTGAAAAGAGCATCTCTATCTGTGTAGCATCTTCCATTATTGTTGAGCTTAAATCGGCAATATCCTTTTTGCCAAAGAACGCTAAAGGCAGCTTTCTGAGTGTTTCGGCCAAACCGATCCGTCTTCGGGCGCTTTCTTCATAAATTTTGGTGTAGGCGGAGTTGTATTGAAAATATGCGATAACAAGCATTGCAATGAAAAACCCTAAAGACATGACGACATAATAGAGAATGCTGCTTTTCTCGCCGCCTGAAGAGAATAAAAGTGAATTCATATATTCATCTAAAAATTTGAAACTGAGGATCACTGGCACCATAAAGCTGAGATCCATTACTACAGTCCAAATAATCGAGTGAAAAAGATCTTTTGCGCCTTTTTCAGACATAGCATATTTATTTTGGAAAGACTTAATCATTTTTGTCCTCCTTTGCTTACAATGTCTTTAGTGACTATTTTCCATGTAACAGATTTTTGATATTCATCCCACATCGTTTTGTATATGCCGCCTTTTTTCAGCAGCTCCTCGTGGGTTCCTTCCTCCGCAATTCTTCCGCTTTCTATAACTAATATTCTGTCTACATTTTGTACGCTTGTAAGACGATGTGCTATTATGAGAGTTGTTTTGCCACGGCTGAGCTCTTTAAGGGCTTTTTGAATTAAATGCTCATTTTCAGGGTCTGCAAAGGCAGTAGCTTCATCTAAAAGCACTATCGGAGCATTCTTTACAATTGCCCTGGCAAGCGCAATTCTTTGCTGTTCTCCTCCTGAAAGATAGGTTCCTTTTGAGCCTATTACCGTGTCAAGTCCATCCGGAAGGTTTTCGATAATTTCTCTTGACTGCGAAAAATCAATAGCTTTATTTATTTCTTCTTCTCCGACGTTTTCTTTTCCAAAAACTATATTCTCTCTTAATGAACCTTTAAACAGCTTTGTACTTTGAAAAACAAAGGAAATATTGTTCATCAGTTCTTTTTTGGGAATATCTTTAACATTTATTCCTCCAATTAATACTTCTCCTTCATCTACATCCCAAAAGCGAGCAGCTAATCGGGCAATTGTCGTTTTTCCTCCTCCTGAAGCTCCGACAAGTGCAATAGTTTCACCTTCGTTTAATTTAAAGCTGATTTTATCTATAGTGTTTTTATCGCTTCCTGCATATGAAAACACGACGTCCTTAAACTCCAGGCTGTACTTTTTAATTTTTTTTGTGTTTTCCATATAGCTCATGCTGGGATAATCTAAAAGGTTATCCAGTCTATCAATCGCTTGCTCAGCAATCAACGTATTTTGCTGAAAATGCATCGATTTCATCAAAAGCATAGTAAAGATTGGAGATATAAGAATGTAAAAAATAAAGTCCGCAAGCACAAGGGGGAGATTTTCTCCTCTTCCTATTAAAAAGATAGCCATAGGAATTAAAAAGAATGCAGCTGATTGCATAATAACGGTGTAAAACGACATCGGTTTTTGCCAAAGAAGAGTATAAGCATAAACCATCTCTTTATATTTGATGATGCTGTCATAGAATCGTTTAAAAGAAAAGATAGTTTGACCGAATGTTTTTACAACCGGAATACCACGGATATATTCCACAGATTCAGAGCTCATTTCCTCCAAAGAATCATAATACATTTTTTGAAACTTTTTGCCTTCGGAACTCATCATGAATCTCATCGTTATAAAGCCCAAGATAATTGGAACAAGAGAAGCGAGACCCATTCTCCAGTCTACGATAAAAATCAGCGCTGTAAGAATAATGGGTGAGACGACACTACCTGCCATATCCGGGAGCTGGTGTGCTAAAAATGTATGAGTTGTTGCCGCTCCGTCATTTACAATCTTTCGTATTTTTCCGCTTGAATGCTTATCAAAAAAACCAAGAGGCATAGATAGTATTTTCCCCATTCCAACTTTTTGCATTCCGACCTCTACACGAAAGGCTGCAAGATGTGAACTCATCAGTGCGCAAAAATATACCACTATTCCTCCTATTGCACTTGCAAAGGCAAGCCACGCATAAAAACTGACATTTGAAATATCAATCGATTGCGGAGCTGATAAGATATTACGTGTTATATACCATACAAGCACAAAAGGTAAGATGTTAAGAACTGCGGAAATTCCCGACAGTACCAATGACAAAGGCAAAAGTACTTTCCTCTTGCCCATGTAAGGCGTAAACCTTTTTAAAATAAAAATTTTTTTCTCTTTTGGCATACTGTTTATCCTCCTATCTAAATATGTTTAAAATATTGGATTATTCATAATCAGCTATGATTCTAGTATTCATATTTCTTCTCAGTAACTCTTGGATTCATTTCCCTTTCAAATAATATTAGAATTTATTAAAATTGTTATATTTAAATTTCCCTCCTATTTTGTTAGTTTAATCTAACTTTATGTTTATTTTTTTGAGGTTCTTTTGGAACCTCATATATTACAGAAACCCAAAAAATCAAGTACTTTTTAGGGTATATTCATGAATTTAAAATTGTCTTCCATCCTGCCGCAAAAAACTTTTTCAGACTGTCTACATAGCTGTCTGCCGTCTCCTTTGTCATGTCATGCTTTACAACCTCAAATACGGCAGAAAAAAATGCACTTGAAATAATGTGAATAAGTTCGGGATTGGCTCTGCCGGAAGCAAGCGCGTCATTACCTGTGGATTCAATAAATTTTAAGCTGTACTCTACCTCAATCTCTACGAGACTATGGATGAAATCTGAAAAAGCAGTTCCGTCCGCACAGGATATAAGCAGCTTAAACTCATCAAAACGGTCATAAATATATGCAATTAATTTCTTTAATTCTTCAAAAGTATAATCATATACGTTTTCCCTTTTGGTATTCTCCGGTAGCTCGTCAAAATTCTTCTGTATCGACAAAAACAGTTCTCTTAGTCCATTTACAGCAGGCGTCACCAATGCCTCAAACAATGCTTCCTTATCCGGATAATAGCCATAAAAAGCCCCTGTAGTGACACCTGCCCGTTTCACAATATTGCGCAATGATGCATCCTTAAAGCCTTTTTCCAGAAATTCCTTCTTCCCCTCTGTCATAATTTTCTGCAATGTGTTCAAATCATCATTGCTCACCTTATCACCTCTTATATAACAGTGTTATATCTCACTGTTATATCATATCCCATCTGGTTTGATTTGTCAAGTAGTTCAGGGAGAATATTCCAAAAGATTATAAATCCTTCGAATTATATACGCAAACAAAACATCACCTACTTCTATCATCTATATAGTATAGAAACGAGTTTAACCTTTCCTTAGTCGCAATATCATTTGAACCCTCAAAATTTAAGTAAAGCAGCGGCGTATCGTTTTTATTTCTTACAAGATTGAATATTGTCTGCACGTTCTCATACATAGAGGCTGCATCTATAACAGTTGAACAACCCTCACGACTATTTTCTTTTCCAAAGCGATATGCTGCATTCGCACCTGTTATCTCCGGTAAATACTTCTGAGATATTTCAAACAATATATCGAGATTATCGGAAAAAGGACTGTTTAGACCTAAAATTCCAGAAATATCTTTCATTTGATTTTCATAAACTTCAACTATTTTCTTTTCTTTCTTTGATTCGGCACGTTTTTTCCACATAAAGCAAAGATATTCACTCAGAGGCATCCACAAAATATCTCTGCCGTCCTCTTCCATTGCCTCGAACAGACCTTCATTAAGGTAGGAATTATAAAGAATATACGGTTCTCCGATAATTGCAATTCTTTTATTTTTATGCGTAGAAATTTGTTTTGCAATGTCCGAAAGGAAAGAAATCGAGATTTCATGAGTGTTCCTCATTTTTTCAACAAGCTTGCTTCTTTGGTTTTTGGGCGCATTCATCACTATGTCTCCTGCAAGCAAGCATAAAAATATCTTATCGCACATTGTGCTTGTGAACGGTAGAGTTTCCAAAACAGGCGCGACCACCGATACATTGTCCTTCGTTTTCAATAAGTCGTAAATCACTCTCGCATACATTCCATCAGCTTCAGCACCTTCAGTTTGCGGTATCAGTATTTGCATATTTTCTTTCCGGGAAGCTTTATCCAATACGTCCCCGGCAAGCGCTGTAAAAGAAAGGTATTCTTTTGACATCGTATGCCTTCGTCCCAAGGCAAGACTTTTTGCATTTGTTTGCGGCAGCACCTCCGTTTTATATCCGTTTTTGTTCAATGTATTGGAAATTATATCACTGTAAGGATATAGACATGGTAAGTATAAGGGCATACCCTTTTCAGGAGTTTTAATCAGATTAGCTTTATGTTTCGGCAAACAGGAAAAATATTGGGTGCTGCCGTTTACTGGAACAGTTTTTTGGTTTTTAAGACTATTAAGGAACGCTTCAATTCTTGTAATAACACCTACCTTTGAAAAATGCTCGTCTACTTCTATGCTTAAATACGGTTTGTTTCCCATTTCTCTTCTGAATAAGTGAGCAAGCATCGTATCAGGACCACACCCATGGTTTGTAAGATATACCGCATATAAGTTCGGATGATTTGCAATAAGCTTTGCCCCGGAGATAATATGCTGGCCAAACGGCCAATAAAGGTTTTCATACTCACCGGAAATATCCATATTGTGTGCCGGTAAATGTGAAAGGGTGATTACCTTATATCCCCTTGCAAGCAATTCCTGAGGAATACCCATATTCAAAACGGGATCCTCAATTCCATAAGTACGTGTAACAACAACAAGTACTTTTTCATTAGATTTCAAATCATCAAGAAGCTCTTTCCCCAGCTTTTCCACTTGTTCAGTATACTTGCGCACAGCCATTGCTCCCCTCATCAAAGCTTTCCCACAAGCAAACTTGCTTTTCCCAAGAGCAACACCTACGCCAACCATTGCAGCCGCCATAGCTTGTTGTCCGAAGTCCAAAGAAAAAATTGGGTTTAACAGCTTCATTCCTTTTTTGTCAAGTTCCATACTTTCAAAAACAAGTTTTGGTGCCGTTTGCATATAGACGCAACCATAATTATGGTGTACTTTTGAACATTCATGTTTCATAGTAAGAATACTCGGAAGGAATATGTAATCTACGTTTCTTTGGGCAAGATAAGACATATGACCGTAAATGAGCTTAACAGGATAGCAGGTTTCCGCCTGCGCATGTTTTTGAGAGGCTGCAATAATCGCTTCGTCTGTTTCGCCGGAAAGAAGAACGTTATATCCCAAGTCACTAAAGAACGCCTTTATCATAGGGAATAGTTTATGGACAACCAGAACATAGGGAACACCGATTGTTTGTTTTTGAGAGTCAAGTTTACCCGTGTAATCTCCTAAAAGATATTGTTTAGCTTTATCATAAAAATTGATATTTTTCACTACATTATCTATAATATTGCTTTTCTTTTCACATATTTGTCCGGATAAATCAAAACCTTTGAACGCAGTGATTTTACTCTTTATTTCCTCAGCTGCAATGATTGAAACACCATATGCACCGCTAACTGAGAAACAAGGCGATACGGTAACCCTGCTGCCATAAACTGCTTGAAATGCAGCAACCACTGCGGGATTATAGCAAACTCCCCCCTGTAATACGATATGTTGTCCAACAGGTTTATTTCCCACAACTTTGAATAGATAATTTCGAATAACAGAATGACACAAGCCTGCCAGGATATCCGGTATTTCCACTCCATTTGCCAAACAAGCCGAAATATTGCTTTCAATAAATACAGTACATCTTTCGCCTAGATCTACAGGATTTTGAGCCGATAATGCCAGCGTTCCATAATCCTTCAAAGGAACTTGCAATCTTCCGGCTTGTTCTTCTATGAAAGAACCTGTCCCTGCCGCACAGATTTTATTCATTTGAAAGTCTACTACAGTTCCATTGTTTATGGAAATATATTTTGAATCCTGTCCCCCAATTTCAAATACTGTATCAACACTTGGATCCATGCAGACCGCTGCTTTTGCTTGTGCCGTTATTTCGTCCTTTATAGAGTCTGCGCCTACCATCTCTCCGATCAGCATACGTCCGGAACCTGTTACACCAACGCTATCAATTATGATTTTTTTGCCGAACCTTTCATTAATTGAAAGCAAGCCGCTCCTTACAGCTTCTTGGGGATTTCCCTTTGTACGTAGATATTGATAATCCACAATCTCTCCTTTTGAATTCGTTAGAACAAGGTTTGTACTTGTGGACCCTACATCTATTCCTAAACTACAGTGTGTAACTGCATCTTCAATTACACAAACAGGTGTTGGTGTAATTACATATTCTGATCGTTTTAGAGGCAAAAGCCTTCTAATACTATTTTGACTGCTGTTGTTACTTAGATACCTGTGTACAACTTCCAAACAATCATTTATAGAAAATAACGCATTTCTTTCCATCGCTATAACTGCAGCTCCAACTGCTTGCACATAAACATAATCGGGTGATGTAATTACGTCATCGTCCGATAATTCAAATATATCCTTAACTGCTTTTCGTATCCCTGTATTATGCGTAATCCCCCCACAAACGGCAATTGGCTTTTCAACAGGAAGATTTCTAATGATTGTTGCCTTTATATTTCTTATGGTAGCATAACAAAGTCCAAGTAAAATATCAGGTGTAGTTACTCCTTCTTGCTGACGATGTATAATATCTGTTTTCGCAAAAACAGAGCATCTTCCCGAAAGTCTTGGAACAAAAGTTGCCTTTTCTACAAGGTCAGAATAGTCCTCAATTTTTAACCCTAGACGATACATCTGATCTTCAAAGAATGAACCGGTTCCGCCCGCACAGTTTTCATTGACCGAAAACATGGGTGGTGTATTTCTGTTTAATCCTGCCAGATATCTGGAGTTTTGCGCTCCGATTTCAATAGCCGATTTTGCTTTTGGACATAATACAGTAAGCCCATTATGAATTGCCGGAATATCTTGTGCTATATGAGCACTATCAAAAATCAAAGACGCGTTTGCACCTGTCAGCATCCCTGTAAAGCTATTGCTTTTATTGTATTTCAGTAATAATTCTTCAAGTATTTCCTTGATTGCTTCAATAGGCTTCCCAAAATGAGTCATTTGTTTTTTATACTCTATCTCATATTTATCATTAAGAACAATAACCTTTGCAGAGGAATTTCCAAGATCAATTCCAATACTATGCTTCATATGCTTCCTCCTAAAATAAACTTGTGGCAATTCTGTTCTGTGAAGTCATTCTATTCCTCACTGCTCTTACGAATACAACCTCTTATAAAGAATGAAGCGAGAGAACGCTCTCGCTTCGAAATTAAGTGTTTCTCACTACTGTCAGAAGCATCTTAAAACGAGTAACCGACTTCACAGCGTGAGGGATACCGGACGGCATTACAATTCCTTCTCCAGCCTTTGCCCTGTATAGTTTCCCATCAATCGTTATTTCTGCTTCTCCTTCCAGAATTACCGCCATTGCATCTCCCGGTGCCGCATGAGTATTTACTCCTTCTCCTTCATCAAAAGCAAATACTGTAATCCCTACTCCCGGTTTTTGGGCAAGGGTTAAACTCGCAACCTTTCCTTTATCGTATTCAACCAAATTCCCTAGATTAAATGGTGCTGCATGGTCCACATTTTTAATTAATACTTCTGCCATAACTAAATCCTCCTTTATTCATTTACAGTAATTTGTAATAGCTTAAAAGCACCCTTCCCTCCAATTGCATGAAGGGTATGTGCCGGTATCATTAAAGTGTCTCCTTCTTTCAAGTGATATCTGATATCCTCTTTGGTAATATAGGTTTCTCCTTCTATCACCAAATACATGGTGTCTCCTAAATACGCTTCCTCACTTACCGTTTCTTTGTCTGCAAAAGTAAAAAGAATTATTTGTAATTGCTTGCTTTGTGACAATGTCATGCTGACTATTTGATTTTTTTTAGGGGTAATCAAAGATGCTAATGCCATGGGTATTTCTATTGGTAAATTTCTAAGTATTTCCATTACCTTTTCCTTTCTTCACTATGATTTAGGATTATGCTAAGCGATATATGCAAATCAATTCAGAACATATTGATATTCGGAGTATTATCTTTATGTAAGACTAGAAACTATTTGCTGCCTGATATTGTTTATCTCTAAAGATGAAAGACTTCTGTCCTCAATACCTTTAAGATTGAATTCCTGTAGAATCGTTCCAGGTCTTTTCGACATAACAACAATTCTTCCTGCAACTGTTAAAGCTTCATCAATTTCATGAGTAATAAACAGCACACTTTGCTTGCGCCGATTCCATACCCTAAGCAGCATTTTAAGCATTTCTTGCCTTAAGCAGTAATCGAGCCCCTGAAAAGGTTCATCCATAATGAGCAGCTTGCTTTTATAATAGAAAGCTCTTGCAATTCCGCAGCGTTTCTTCATACCGCCTGAAAGCTGATTTGGCTTGTATTTTTCAAATCCTTTTAATCCAACATCACAAATCAGCTCTGATATTTCGTTTTCATTTATCGTATTATTCACTATTCTGATATTGTCCCAAACACTTCTCCACTGCAATAGCCTGTCATCCTGAAAAACATAAGAAATTGCATCTCCTGAATATTCTATTTTACCGATATCAAGCGGTTCAAGACCTGAAATAATGTTAAGAAGCGTTGACTTACCGCAACCGGAAGGTCCTATAAGAGCCACTATTTCATTATCTGCAATTTGGAAACCTATATTATTAAGTACCGGAAGATCATCAAAACTTTTAGTAACTTCCTTTACTACTAGCACAATCATCCCTCCTTTATTAATATCTTTCCAATTAAATAATCTGAAACATAGAATAACATGACCACAACAATTGACCAAGCAATAATGTTTTCAGGCTCAACATTAAGTCTTGCCAGTTTTATCATTCCGCCAATACCATCACTTGTAGTAAAGACTTCTCCCATCACGGCAATCTTCCAACTACTGCCTAAAGCCACCCGAAAGCCTGAATTAAAATAGGATGCAACTGACGGCAAAACTATATGGTGCAGTCGCTTCCATTCTGAAAAGCGATAAAGCTTCGCCATTTGTAAAAGCCTTGAATCAATGTTAATAATTCCTTCATATACATTTATTGCAATGATAGGCATAGCAGATGTAACCACAATAAAAATAGCAGGTTTTCCATTGAATCCAAACCAAACCAAGGCTAAAACGACCCATGAAACGGGTGGAATCGTCTGAAAAAGTCCAATGATTGGCATTGCAATTCCTTTGAAGAATTTGAAATGCCCCATAAAAACACCTACAACAAACCCTGCTGCAACACCTATGGTAAGACCGATAATAAGTCTTACCATGGTAACCATGATCATTTGATATAGTTGTGCGCCTGTAAATATTACCAACAAGCTATTTATAACACTACTTATTGTAGGTACAACCAGAGGGGGAAAATATACAGTCAGCAGTTTCCATACACTGAGAACAATTAGCCCCGATACTAGAGAATATATTGATTTAGGAATTTCTTTATTTGTTTTCATAATACAAGCCATCATCAGGTATCTTTCCGCCAATCATAGGAGGATTAAAATCAAACAGCAACTGATAAAACATTGAGAGTTCTTCTTTAGCATCTGTCGCAGATTTGAACTCAAGTCCCATACTAGGTAATGATTTCACAATTAAAAGTGCTTTCAGCCCAAGGTATTTTTCTGCAAGCGCTCCCATTTCTTCAGGATTTTCTTTAGCCCAAACCGAAGCTTCTTGGTATGCCTTTTGGAATTTCATTGTTAATTCCGTGTTTTCATCAATAAATTTCTGTGTTGTTCCAAACCCGGCATTCGGAATCTTAGTTTCAGTATGATTCACTCTCTGCCACTCATCTTCAAAACTACACGCGATACGAAGGTTCTCGTTGCCCATCATAGCCTTTGTTACTTGAGGCTCAATTAACGTACCGTAAACAGCTTCTCCCGAGGCAAGAAGTGAAGCAACTTCCGGCGTTGTAGCATAGATTATTTTGACGTCTTTACCAACCTCAAGACCTGCCTCTGAAATGAAGTACTGTATTAAGGCATCTGGCGGCGAGGATTGCAAAGGAATATAAACTGTTTTTCCCTTAAGATCAGACCACTCCTTGAAATCCGGGTCAGATGTCATAAAATATGTAACCCCCCATGTGTTTACATTCATTAAACGAACATCAAGGCCCTTATTGTACAACTTAGAAATAACGGTAAGCGGAAACGCAAACATATCGTGTTTACCATCTTGAACCATTGCAATAAGCGTTTCCGGTTCATTCCAAATATCAAGTTTTATCTCCACGTTTTCACCTAATACCTTTGTTTCAATCATTTTAAGAATAGGGAGTGCAGGAGGTGCTGCCGGAACACCTACGGTAATAGTCACCATCTTCATGGATTGTATATTGTCGGATTGCAATTTTTCCAAACTATTTTTTGAAGTATCCGACACTTGCTCTGACGAATTAGTGCCTCCACAAGCTACAAGCGACAAACAAAGAACCGCAGCAAGTAATAAAGCCAGTATTTTTCTCATTGTAATATCATCCTTTCTATGGTACAATTTATTTATGTTAGATATATCTAACTTTTTATGATTATTATTTTGTTAGATTTATCTAACAAAATAATAACTTATTTCTTACTTTATTTCGGTTGCTACTGCAACGGGAAGGTGAAAAAATTTGGATCAATATTATAGAATTCTAATAGATATGCCATTTTTTAACAATGTTTCTATTAGTAGAATCCCTGATATCATCCGCTGTCTGGACGGATATATAAAAGATTTTGAAAAAGAACAAATTGTTTACGATTATCATAATTCAATTAATTACGCTGGAATTGTGCTTGAGGGTGAGATCGGCATCATTATGCTAAATCACTCAGGCAATCAACACAATATATGCAAATATTTGGCAGGCGAGCTTTTTGGAGAAGCCTACGCTTGTGTCACAACCGAAAAATCTATTGTGCAGATTGTCGCCAATGAAAAGAGCAAAGTCCTCTTTTTAAAATTCGAGAATTTATTTAAAGAAAACGCCATACATTGCCCTTATGCTTCACGGGTTACCAGCAATCTTCTTCGTGAAATCGCAAAGAAAAACATCTATCAGAATATGAAGATTGAGATTCTAACACAAAAATACATAAGAGAAAGACTAATCGTTTTTTTATGTTCGTGCAAAAGAGAAGACAATACAATTCTCATCCCTTACAACAGACAAGATTGGGCTAGTTACTTAGGTGTAGAAAGAAGTGCTTTGTCAAGAGAACTTAGTAAAATGAAAAGTGAAGGATTAATAGATTATGATAAAAATAAAATAACCTTAATATCGAATAAATTTCTTTGTTCTCTCTAAAGAATAAGACGGTTTTGGAAATCGGAACAGGCCCCGAGGACATTGCCATCAATATTTCCTCAAAGGCTAAAAAGGTTATAGCATGCAACCTGTCCCCGGACATGATAAAACATTTACAATGTGCACTCAAATCACCCCTTGCAGCTCAGACAAAAAACAAAGCGATTATTCAATACACTGTAAAGATAACCGCTTTGTTTTTTGTCGTTATTACTTTTTCTCCGATTCGCAGGGATGCTCTTTCGTGCTGCCATGACATTTTTTGATTAGTTCTTCGCTACATTTTCCGTCCGCCGGTCTCAGCTCGGGATGGTCACATTTGTCATTCTTATTAGTTTCGCACATGATTTACACCTCCATTTTGTTATTATAAATTGCCAGTGAGAAGATACATATGCAATTTGATTTAGCACTGACTTAAATAAATTGTATATCGCTTATTTATTTTTGTCAATATGCAATAGATAAATTTTCTATTTTATTTAATATCATCTAGAAGTTCACCATTACGAAGGGCTTCCCTGTATTTTATTAAATCATTGTCAATTTCAGTTAACCGGATCAAACCTTTTTTTTCATCTGGCGTGGTTTCAATAACCTTTTGAATACCACCATTTTTGATAACTACTCTTTTATTTCCCATTAAAGCAAGAAGAGGGTCATGGGTAGCAATAAGTACAATTTTATTTTGCCCCACCAACAACTCCAAAGCTTTGTTTCTATGAATCCCGGCATTTTCAATTTCATCAATCAGCACAATAGGAGATGTGCTTAAGAAGGCAGTATCGGCCACCATCAAGGCTCTGGACTGTCCGCCGCTTAAGGAAGTAAGCGGCGTATTTAAGTCAAATCTTTCACCGGACAGCTCATTTGCATGAAATATGATTTCCCGCATTTTATCTTCAATATCGTCAATCATTCTGCTTTGCGCATGCAGTTTTATAAAATCTCCAACACAAATATCCATGACAAAATTCATATTCTGAGATAATTGAGCTACCAGCTTGTGTTCAACCGAAAAACGCCAATCTCTCGGTGGGACAGACCCGTCGATCAATATTTGTCTTTTAGTGGGCGTATCCCTTTGCGCCATCCACTCGATATCGGCGAGCAGCCTGCTTTTGCCTGAGCCTGTAGGACCAACAATACAAATTATCTCCCCCATGCTAATCTTCAACTCAATTTCTTCGAGTTTTTCATTTTTATCTCTGCCACCCAAAATAGTAATATCACGGATACTGAAAGTGCGTTCTTCTCTGATATCCTTCATACGACTCATAAAAGCACGAAACCGCTTAAGTAAATTTTCCTGATTCAGACCCATATCTTCCAAAAATACATAAGGGAGTGAAGTGATATAGTCTTTGACAGTATTATTTACATCATCAATCGGCAAACCGTTAATATCAAAAAACTCCATGGAGTATGGGTATATTCTAAACAAGTCTTCTATAGTCAAATTCTCCAATGGAACAGAATTCTTCATTCAAATCACTTCCTTTCAATCTAATCCAACTTCATTTTTCTTATATTTCCTTTTTGTTTATCCATTCCAATCTGCGTTTCACCAAGACAGTACGAGCAAAGAGCGGATGGCATACTTATTCTCAGTTCCTTTCCTTTCAATGTTTCAACCTGTATGGCATTCTCTATCAGTACCGCTAACTCACCGGCTCCTTGACCTGTAAGCCCGTTGACGTGTAATATAATTCCATCCGGATTGGCCTGTCTGATTTTTAATGCAAATATCTCTCTTTCTGCCTGTGAAACAATATCTCCCTTTGTAATCACAATAATATCTGCCATTTTGAGCATAGGGCCGATTTTTTTGGGCGTATTTATGCCCATTAGATTATCTATGACACATACGGCCGTACATCCTTTAATATGGGGTGAACAGCGATTGCATAGTCCTGCGCTTTCACTGATTAAAATATCATAGGAGTGCCTGATACCCCAATTAAGACAATCATCGATGTTGCTGACAAAAAAATGGTCCGGGCACATACTGCCTGATAGACCAACTCTGCTGTCAATATCCTGCGCAGCATACAGTTTATCGTCGTCGGTTACCAAACAGTCAAATTTCAATACTCCAATTTTAAAATGCTTGTCCTTTATTTCCTCCATTGCTTTTAAAATAACCGAAGTTTTTCCGGATGAAGGCGGTCCGGAAAACGTAATCAATTTCACGAGAATCTCTCCTTTCGAATCATAGTGTATTAAAGCCTTTTTTCTTTTCCTTTTTTATACAAAAGCAATAAGAAGAAGGGTGCTCCCAATACCGATGTAATAATACCAACCGATAATTCAACCGGCTGAAAAATTGTCCTTGCAACGGTATCGGATAAAATAAGTAAAACAGCTCCCAGTATTGCAGATAATGGTACAAGATATCGATGATCGCTACCGATTAAAAGTCTTGCCGAATGGGGAGCGATAAGGCCTACAAAGCCGATAGTTCCCGTCACGCTCACAGCACTGCCCGCCAATACCGCCGCAGTAAGCATAATGACAATCCTATATAAACGGATTGGCAGACCGACACTGCTTGCTACTTCATCTCCCAGTCCAAAAAGATTAACCTTCGGACTGATAAACAGGGCTGCTGTCAAGGCAACAAGACTGTACGGCCAGATAGTATTTACTGCCGTCCAGCTTCGGCCCGAAAGGCTGCCAAGCAACCAGGAATAGGTCACTTCCAGTACATCACTGTTAATCATCATCAAAGCGGAAGTTACCGCACTTAGAAGATTGGAAACCGCAATACCGGCTAAAACGATATGAACGGTACTGGAACTTCCCGAAGTTGTAGAAAGCATGTAAATTAACAGTACTGCCAACAAAGCTCCAATAAAAGAAGCTAAAGGTATCATTCCGATTTTTCCGGGCAATATGGTCATAATAATCACAGCGGCTAATCCGGCTCCTGCGTTAACACCAATAATATTGGGAGAAGCCATTGGATTACGTAAAATGCCTTGCAGCAAAACACCTGCAACCGCCAAATTCATTCCGACAAACACTCCGGTAAAAACTCTGGGCATTCGCACATTGAAAATTATTTGATTTGCCAAACTTCCCTGCAAATCACCTTTCAGCAAACTTATTATTTCATGTACAGAGAATTGTATTGTGCCGGTCACTATGCTAAAAAAAGCTGCCAACACAAGAATGCCTGTTGCTGTCAATATAACTGTTAATCGGTATGCTTTCAGATGAGCAGGGTTTTTTTCAACTTGATTCAACAGATAAGTCACCTCATTTATTTACATTTTAAAACAATGGTTTATATATAAGAATATTTTGCTGTGCATACAATTTTGGCCTTGAAACAATGCGGAACGAGAGGATACACAGTCCCATCGTTCCACAAACTCTTTTAAACGGTATTTATTTTTGCTGCCGGCTGGTTTTTAATATTGCTTCTGCTGTTGCTTTAACCATCTCTTCAGGAGTTGATCTGTTCGGGTTAACAGAGAATGGCAGAATTAAAAGCCTATTTTGCTTAACAGCATCCAGTGCTGCCCACTGGGGATCGCTCTTGAATTTTTCCAGGATCACTTTATTGTTTTCAGCATCTTTACTTGATGTCATGATAAAAACAAGGTCCGGATTGCCTGCCAAAATGGTTTCAACATCAAACGGAACAAAAGAAGATTTTTTGGCGTTTGGTAAATTATCAGGAACAATATTGTCAATTCCCAGTAATTTAAGCATAGAACCGTAGGAAGAAGCGTTTTGCGCTGCAACGATGGTGTCACCATCCTGTATAACAATACCGGTTTTAATATCCGTTTCAGAGGCTATCTTCTCTTTTAGCTCATCCGCAACCGTAAATACCGACTGCACATATTGTTTGGCCACGTCTTCTTTATCCAGCAGCTTCCCAATGTATGCCGTCACTTCCACTACAGGGATATCCCCCACCTTATCCGGATCAAAATAGTAAACCACCGCCCCTGTTTTTTCCAGTTCTTCCTCAAACCCGGAATGGAATCTGCTGCTGGCAATAATCAAATCGGGTTGAAGGGCATAGACCGATTCAATATTTACGCTGGATGCAGTTCCGACAGAGGGCAGAGCCATGCCTTCCCCTGTGACTTTATAGTCATCAACTTTTCCGACAGGAGTAATGTCAATATTGAAAAGTGACTGCATAACAGCGGAAGTCAGTGCCAGAACTTTTTTGGGATTTTCCGGAATCGTTACCTCCCGTCCTAGCTCGTCCTTAACCGTGTTTTTTGTTTGCATGTCCGCAGGCTGGTCATCAGACTGATTTGTGGATTGGACCTGAGAATCGCCGTTGCATCCGACAAGCCCAATTGCCAATACCAAAATTGTTATCAGGGCAGCTGCAATTTTTTTATTAAGTTTCATTTTTATTCCCCCTCACAGATGCATATTTTATTTTCTAATTTCCACCCATTTACCACTGCTTGTGTCTCCGTCTGTCATAATTCGATAATCAGACAGTCCGGATTTCTGCACCATAGCCTCAAATTCCTCAAGGCTAGGCCTTTTCTCTTTTCTTTCTTTCAGCCCCTGCTTAAGGGCTGCCTGCAATCTGTTGCGCATAGTTTCAGGAAGATACCTTCCCAGTCCTCCACCAACAACCGCAACACCCCCCGGCTTTAAAATCCTGTGGATTTCCCGCAATCCTTTTTCCGGTTCCTTCCAGAACCAAATGGAACCTCTGCTCATGATAAAATTTGCGTAGTTATCCTCAAGAGGAAGGGCCTGAACATCAGCGTTAATAAATTCAGCTTCATTGTCCAAATCCAGCGAATTAAAAGTATTCTTTGCCTGATCCAATGCTTCCTGACTGATGTCAATAAAAACGATTTTCATATTGGTTATCTTTGCCATCTCCAGGCCCAAGAAACCTGGCCCCACACCAATATCTACAGCTATACCTTCGCTAAGATTATAATCGTCTACAAACTGTTGAATTAACAAAGGATACATAGGCTGTAATTTTGCAAAATTATTAGATTTGAGCATTATTTTTCTCCTCCTATTGCACAAGTAAATTTATCAAACTCGTAAACTTCCTCGATATAAGCTTCCCAACCTTGCCAATTCTTCAACCTGCCATTATATGCAATGGTATCATGCATTGGAATGCCTCTATGAGCCGGCCAGGCTCCCTGCTCACTCAGATAATTTTGAATTTCCTCGCCCATCAGCAGGTCGGCAATAATTTTAAGTTTTTCATCAGCACCTTTTTTCCACACAAGAACCTGTGGTAAAAGAACAAATCCTTCTTGGGGATAATTAATCGAAATATTTCTGCTTTCTGCCATCAGAGCAAATGATAAATTAGTCATGCCCATATCATATTCTCCTGAAGCAACCGACTTAATGACATTCGTCGGAGAGCCTTCATATACGGCTCTTTTTTCAAATTCAGGAAATTGTTCCGGGAATTCATGTTTTAAATAGGCTCCTACCGCTCTGCTTAAGGGTTTATCTCGTTCAGGAAATATAATCTTAAATTTTTCATTAAAGAGGTCAGCCCAAGAGTGTTTTAATTCCTCTTCCTTTATTTTTTTCGTGTTATAGAACATAGCCAGTGGAACTACAAATAGGGGATAAAACAATCCATGGGGATCCATCAGCATGTTTAATTCTTCTCTTACCGGGTTTTCATTTGCATACCGGCCTGCCAAATCTGAAAGCAAGGCGCTTTCTACTCTGTTTCTTAAAGCGGCAAATTCAGAGGCATGGGTTAGCATCAAATCGGGAACAATTCCTTTTTTAATCGATGGGCCTAGCCATTCCTCGCTGCAATTTGAAGAATATTCAGGATCATGCGGCGTGTAGAGCGTAATTTTATCACCAATGTTTTTTTCCAGGTCGGGTAGATTATTTTTTAAATAATCCAGCATACGACCTCTTAAGTTAACCGGGGTGTGAATCATAATACGTATCAAATCTAATCATCCTCTTTCTTTATTTTATTTGTAAGTTTTCAAGCAGAGTGTCCATTGAACCGTCATGTACACCCGCCGGAACAACTACATTGCGGCAACACCTTTTAAACTTGCAAATATGTGCGTATACCCCATACACATCTTTAATAGCCTGTTCCGTAATCACCTGCTCGCTGCCCCCAGCCTTATAAACGTGTCCATTCTTCAGAAGATATACAGAATCGGATATCTCAATAGCGTGGTTGATGTCATGAAAAACCGCAACAACGGTTTTTTGGAAATTATCTTTCAAATCTTTTATTGTTCTGAGCAGTTCGCATTGGTACTTCAAATCCATATATGTAACCGGTTCGTCCAGTAGAATAATCGGCGTGTCCTGAGCGAGCACCATGGCAATCCAAGCACGCTGTTTTTCTCCTCCGGACAGCATTTCTACCAGTCGGTGCATCAGATGGCCGATTTGCATGTAGTCGATAGCCCATGCGATTTTCTCCTGATCCTCCTTGGTATTTATCCAGCCGGAGCGGTGGTAGGGAGCTCTCCCCATTGAAATTAATTCGTACACTGTCACGCCTTGCAATCGTTCATGAGATTGTGGAAGAAAGGCTACTTTTTTCGAAATTTCCTTCACTCCCAATGTCTCTATAGGCCTGTCAAACAAAAACACCGAGTTTCTCTTTACAGGTATCAATCCGCATAAACAGCGCAGCAGTGTTGACTTTCCCGACCCATTAGGGCCAATCAGTGAAATAACCTGCCCTTTTTCGGCTGTAAAATTTACATTTTCCAAAATATTTCGTTTACCATAGTTAAAATTAAGCTCTTTTGCAACTAACATAACATTTCACCTCCCTATTCACTATAGTTAGAATACGCTAACTTTTTTCTCTTTATTTAATCCTTCTGAAATAGAAGGATTAAATAAAGTTTATATTGAAATTGATATTCATTATCACTATATGGAGAAAAAAATTTTATCTCTTATATAAATCAATATTCATTATATGAAAAATGTTAGTATATTCTAACTTATATTTAAAATTTTTTTTATTTTTGGTTACATTGACACTCACATCCACCAGTTTGTTCACGTTGACATCCACCGTCATATGGCTTAGATGCAATTTCAATCATTTTTTCACCAACCTGCTTTAGAAGAGACCGATTTACTACGTAATGTGTATAATATCCTCTTTTTTCTCCAGTAACCAGACCAATCTTTCTTAGCGCCTGAAGATGCTGTGAAACAGCAGGTTTAGATATATCAAGCTGTTTTGCCAAACCTCCAACACATAGATCGTGGTTTAATAATATATTAATAATTTTAAATCTAGATTCGTCTGATATTGTTTTTAAAATATCAGAATATTGTTTCAACTCCATTTTAAAACCTCTTTCGGGATAAGTCGCAACTTAAATAAAGTATACTCTACTTAAACAAAACTGTCAATCACTTATCCAAATAATTACATGATAAAAGGCTGAAAAAGAATAGCAGAGATTATCCATTCCGGCCTTCCATATCGATTATTCCCTTGCAGGGTAAACACTGAAATCATCTCCCCTTCCGGTTCCACTATCCAGTATTCCTTAACCCCTGCCTTTTCATATTTATTGAATTTCCATATTTTATCGTTCTTTGTAGTAGAAGGCGAGGATATTTCAATTACAAGAGTAGGTGTTCCATAATATTTCGTTCCTTTCAACCCACTTATATCATATTATTTTTATAATGTCATTCTGCCTATGCACCCCCTTATATGCACAATATTGCGTCAACAGCTTCAATTTTTTTATTGAATTCTTTTACTGAAAATACTGAATTTAACAGCATTTTGGTATAGGGATGCTTTGCATCCTTTATAATATTTTGACTTTCAATCACTTCAACTATTTCTCCCAGGTACATAACATATATTCTATCACATATACTTTCTGCTAAAGCTAAATCATGGGTTATGAATATATTGGAAAAGTTGGTTTGTTTCCTTAATTCCAGTAAAAGATTTACGATCTGTTGTTGTATAGAAACATCAAGGGCAGATGTGCATTCATCACAAACAATGATGTCAGGCTTCAAACCTATCGCTCTGGCTATGACCACCCTCTGAAGCTGCCCGCCGCTTAATTCACTTGGATATCTATGTGCGTAATCTTTATTAAGTCCAACCATAGAAAGCATTTCTTCCACATACTTGCAGGATTGCTTTCTATTCATAATATTAAAATTAATAAAGGGCTCAATCAAATATGTACCTATCTTCATTCTTGGACTAAATGTGCTTAACGGATCTTGAAATATCATTTGGATACTTTTATAATATGTCTTTAACGACTTTCCCCTTAAAACCGCAGCATCCTCTCCTTTGAAAACAATCTTCCCTTCACTAGTGTCTACTAAACGGGATATTATCCTCGCAAGGGTACTTTTACCACATCCGCTTTCTCCAACTATACCGATACATTCTCCTTGTGCCAATTTTAGATTTACATTGTTGACTGCCTTAAAAAGTTTTCCATCATTGTCTTTGAACTTTTTACAGACACCTTCTAACTCAAGAATTATATTATCATTCATGCTTCTAATCCTTTCAGTTCCGGAATAGCATTGAGTAAATTTCGTGTATATTCCTTTTTGGGTTGTGCAATAATTTGGGCTTTGCTTTCAAACTCCACTATTTCACCTTTATTCATAACCATAATTCTATCTGCCATATATGCGGCACAACCTATATTGTGGGTAACCATTATAATACTGGTATGAAAGTCCTCCCTAAGCGCCATAAGCTCATTGGCAATTTGAACCTGAGTCATTACATCTAGAGCGCTGGTTGGTTCATCGGCTAGTATTAGTTTTGGTTCCATCGCAATAGCCATGGCAATAGCTACTCTTTGCTTCATACCTCCGCTTAATTGAAACGGATAGGAATCCATAATCCTGTCACAATCCCTAAGATGCATTTTCTCAAGGGTTTCTTTCGCTTTTTTTATTGCCTCTCTTTTTGAAAGCGCCCTATGGTTTCTGATGCTTTGCACAAACTGTTTGCCGATCTTAATAATAGGATTAAGATACGATCCGGGATTCTGGAAGACCATCGCAATCTCATTTCCACGTAGATTTCGCCATTGTTCCTTGTTATATTTTATAATATCTTGTCCATTAAAAATAATTTCTCCGGAAACGACTTTAGCGTTAGAAGAAAGCAAATGAATGATTGATCTTATCAATGTTGTTTTCCCACATCCGCTTTCACCAACAATACCGATAATTTCTTTATGATCCACCGTCATATCGATATTCTTAATAGCATTGCCGTCACCGTCATATTTGACAGTAAGAGATCTAATTTCAAGTAATCCACTCATTCCTTACAAGCTCCATTCTGAATACAAGATAACCACATACACTCAATTGATCCAAATATTATCTATTGGATTTTCACTCTATCATCGATGTAGTATATCTCTGATATAAATCTATAAACGCCCTCTACATTTTTCCTGGTTACTACTGTTCCCTGCTGATAATATACAAATAATGAAGCTACATCTTTCATCAGCAATTCAGCACCTTTTATCCCTAATTCATCTCTTTCCTGTTTTTCAAACGCGCTATCTAATTGTACACAGAGAGCATCAAGTGTCGAGTTACTGTATTTTCCATAATTCCCTGCACTTCCTGTTTTATAGCTGGCCTCCAAAAAATACTGTGGATCTGCCGTGGGGGCCGAAGTCCATCTTTCCCACAACAAGTCAAAATCTCCTGCCTTGGATACATCAGTAGAATTTTCCACTTGAAGTACATCTACCCCTATTCCTATCTCTTTATACTGGGATTGCATGGCTATTCCTATATTTTTTGCATCATCGCCATGATTTTTCCCTGAGACAAGTTTCAATACAATGTTTTTCCCATCTATTTCTCTAATTCCATCTCCGTTTGTATCTATAAAACCCGCTTTATCAAGCAGTTCTTTTGCCTTATCAGGATTATAGGCATAATAATCCTCTCCTTTGTAACTGAAAGAAAGCAGATCATTAAAAGGACCTTTTGCAGGTATACCGCTCACCAATTCTTTTGCATACGTCTCCTTGTCCATACCATACGACAGCGCTTGCCTGAACGCCTGACTCTTCATATATGGTTTTTCCATATTTAATCTTACCAGAAATATACGTAGGTTGGGTCCCTTTAATACTGTAAACTCATCATTATTTTCAAACAGCGTTAAATCCTTTGCTCCGATTTGTGTTGCAAGATCAATCTCTCCCGATTGCAGTGCCATGGTCCGTGCAGAAGCATCCTGGATGAATTTTACATTCACTACATCCGGACCAATTTCTCCACTCCAATGCTGTTGGTGTTTATGAAGAGTCAATCCTACATCCGGGGTAAACTCTACTACTTTAAACGCACCGGTGCAAATGGGTTTAAGCTTAAACTCCTCCCACTCAGCGGCTGAAGTGTCTACGATGATATATACGGGATCTGCTAAATTATTGATTAAAGTCGCACAGGGTTTCGAAGTCTTAATGGTCAATTTTTGACCTTCAGCCATAATAGATTGGACAGAGAATTTTACATCTTCCCGGTTGGATATCTTTAACGCTCTTTCTATGGATTCTTTACAAGCTTTCGCATCTACCGGATGACCGTTATGGAATTTCACATCTTGCCTTATGTTGAACACGATGGTCGTGTCATCAATCTGTTCCCATGACTCTGCGATTACCGGTTTAAATTCCAGGTTTTCATCAATCTGCACAAGGTTTTCTCCTATGCCGCAGCGGGTTAAATTCCAGCCATTCCACCCCTCGGTAGGTTCAATATTCCTAGCCGGGGAAAACAACGCCATATTCAGGACTTTTTCTTGGCCCGATTGATTTGCCTCAATATTCGCCCCTTGCTGCGCTTGCTCTGTTTGGTTGCAAGCAGCACATGCAACACACATTACAATCATTATCAATACTGCAAAAAATCTCTTCATCATTAATCTCTCCTTTTATCATTTTTATTGCCCTTCACCTGCGTAGGGTATTGTCGAAATGCCATGCCGGAAAATCGCCAGAACAGTGATTTCAGGTATCATCCGCCAAGGATTCCGATTGATGCCGACAGCTTGGCCGGCAGGCAATACCTACCTGGCTGAACAGCAACTAATTTTTTGTTCCTAGCCATACTTCGGATCCAATATATCTCTTGCCGTATCTCCCAAAACATTAAAGACCGCCACTACAATGAATATTGCACCTCCGGGATAGATGAGCAGCCAAGGAGCCGTTTGGATATAGGATCTCCCTTCACTCAACATATTTCCCCATTCAGGTGTCGGCGGTTGTATCCCTAATCCTAAAAACGACAATCCCGAGATTGCCAGCATCATTCCTCCAATATCCAAAGCCAGCTGCACCAGCAATGGAGATATAATATTAGGAAGAATATAATAAGTAATAAGTTTTAGTGTTCCGGCACCTGCCATCTTGGCTGCATCTATGTATTCGCTGTTTTTCGCCCCCATTACAAGCACTCTGGTTAATCTGGCATATTTTGTCCACCATATTACAGATAACGCTAATATCGTATTGACTAAGCCGGGACCCAGCATTCCTACAATCGCAATAGCAAATATAATGTCCGGAAAAGAAAGCACAATATCTGCTATCCTCATAATGATGGCATCAACGGCTCCTCCGGCCATCCCGGCAACGATGCCCAGTATTAGGCCTAACACAAATACAAGACCTAAAAGCATAAACGTTATGCCAAGGGAGACTTTTGCACCGCATAAAATCCTCGAGCATATACATCTTCCTACTTGATCCGTCCCCAAAGGATACCGCTTGCATGGACCCTTCAAAACATTGGAAAAGTCGGTTTCCAAAGGATCATGGGGAGCAAAACCCGGTGCTATCAGAGAAAATAAAATGGTTAAAACCGCAGCGGATAATATCACAAAGAAAAAAATCTTTTTATGTTGTAGCGTCCTCACCTATTTTTATCCCCCCTTATATCCACTCTCGGATCAAGAGCCTGTGTAATGATATCTACAATAAAGTTGATACTTACATAGATTACAGCCATGAAAATGACATATGCCTGTAATAACGGATAATCTCTGTAAGTTATCGCTTCCAATGCCATAGAACCCAGGCCTGGCCAGGAAAATATATTTTCCACTATAACAGTTCCACCTAACAGTAATGCCGTGGACAAACCGAAAAGAGTGATAATGCTCATCAGCGCATTAGGCAACACATGTTTAAAGATAACTGCACTTTCTCTTATCCCTCTGGCTCGAGCCCCTACCACATAATCATAAGACAATTGATCCAATATTGCCGCCCTTATCTGTCTCGTATATCTTCCTATCAAAGGAATGGCCAATGTAACAGCCGGCAAAATGATGCTTTTAAAGCTATTAGGGTTTGTGATGGTAAACCAATGAATCTTCACAACAAAAGAATAAATCAATATTAATCCCAGCCAGAAAGTAGGAATGGAAATCTCTGCAAACGATAGTATTCTGATGATATAATCTAAAGGTTTGCTTTTATTGATAGCGGACAAAATTCCAAGTACAAGGGAGAATACAGCCAAGAATAATAATGCTGCAGCTGCCAGCTTGACGGTCATAGGTATCTTTTGTGCCAGCACACCGGCTACGGGACTTCTCGAAATATAAGAATACCCCAAGTCTCCTGTTAGTATATTTTTCAACCAAATTCCATACTGCATCAAGAAGGGCTTATTAAGTCCCATTTCTTCTCTCGTCTTTTCCAACATTTGTTCCGTTGGGACAATATCATGGGATTTAAGCATTAACTCCGCGGGATCACCGGGACTAATGTAAGTAAGTGCAAAGGTTAAAAATGTTGCTCCCAATATAACAATGATTAATTGTATAAATCTTTTTCCAATATAATTTTTCATAATATTTATCACCACTTAATGACTCTCAAGAATGAACACTTTATTGAGCATTTTTTTTCTATACAAGAAAAGAACGGTACTTCTGCCCAGACTAAATAGTATAAATGCAAGCCACAGGCCATGATTCCCAAACTGAGGGACAATAGCATAATATATTGAAACAAACACAGCCAGTGAAAAAATCATAGAGTTCCTAATAGGAACCGTATAGGTACTTCCTGTATAAACACCTTCATATACAAGCGCAATACAGATCACAAAAGGAAATACAACCAACCACATAATATACCTGCCGGATAAAGATACTATGTGGGCTAAATCTGTAAAAGTCATGATAATACTATCTTTGCAAAGCATTATGATCATTGACAGTACCACGCTTAATATGCCGGCACAGACATAGGATATATGTATCACTTCTTTATATTGTTTCACATTGTTTTCGCCAAGATATTTTCCCGCAAAAACACTGGAAGCATTGCCTAATCCACCATACAAATACGCAATGATGTATTGCAACTGGAATAACACTGCATTAGCCGCTAAAAAGTCGGTCCCCAGTTCACTTCCCTTGGCTACAAACATATTGGTCATGGTCAAAAGACAGACTGTCCTTATCATAAGGTCAGTATTTACACCTAATATCTTTTTGAGTGCGGCTTTCTCTAAAAAGTCTCTCTTATATTTCACTATTTTCAGCAAATCCAGCTTTTTTGCTATTAGAACTGTTCCTAGAATAAAACCGTAGAACTGGGAAATAAGTGTGGCATAAGCGACACCTGCTACCCCCATCTTTATTCCCATTACGAATATAATATCCAAAACGATGTTCATAACGTTTGTGGAAACCTGCAAAAATAGTGTTTCTTTTACATATTTTCTACCCATCAACCATCCTAGATTCACATATCCTATGAGCACCAAAGGAGCACCCCAAATAAGTATTTCAAAATATGTACCGGCATGAACACCCACATCCGGCTCAGGATTATATATTTGCATAGCTGCATTTTTAATAAATACTTGTAAAATAATAAATACACTGCTTACCACTATCGCAATTAAAACAGGCCTAAAATAAGCGTAATAACTATCCTTTTCTCTCTGGCTGCCCAGTGCTTGTGCAGAAAATCCGGATGTGCTTACCCTCAAAAAACCAAAAAGCCAATACATGGTATTAAATATTACCGCTCCAATTGCGACACCTCCAATATAAGATGCCTCCTGTAATCTACCGATTACAGCGGTATCTACTGCGCCTAAAAGCGGCTGCGTTACAGTTGATATCACAAAAGGTATTGCGACAGCTAAATATTTCTTATAGTCCATAGGCCACCTCGCAAATTACATTATTAGTTTTAACAACCTATGCTGTACACCCATTCCAACGAATTTTTATAATAATTAAAAATGGGGTTGTCCCAACACCGGAATGACAAAAACAGCGAAAAACCCCTTAACTAAAAGTTAAGAGGCTTTTAAATACACAAATGAATAATGAATCTCATTTATATCACCTCTCCATCACTCGTAGAGTTTCATGGTGTAAAAAACAGGCAGGTCTTCTGGCTCAAGCATCTTCATCCTTACAGCCTTCCTGGTTTCCCAGTGGCATGTTGCAAGGACTCCTCTTTCACAGTGGCGGGACCGCGTGGGATTTACACCCACTTCCCTTTTCATCAATTCATGTTTTTCTTGCTCAAAAACATGATTGACACCTGTTTTTTTATATTAAGTTTTTATGTCCTTGTTATACTATATTATATAAAACATCTTTTGTCATGTAAAAATTTCATTTATTTTATAACTTTTTTCGGATTGCTATTGCATCTCTAGTTTTTTAACCATTTTATCTCAATACCTCTTAGCAACTGTCAAATTTCATCCAAATCCCCTGTAGGAACAGCATAAACTATCTCCAGATTGCTGCGTAAGCATGCTAAACTTCTCCTTGCTCCCGGTCGTTTTTTGCCTCTCGGTACTTCTGCAATGCTGCACCACATAATTGGATGTTATCTGAAAATCCGAAATGATTCTTGAAATATCCACAACCTCAAGCTCAGAACATAAAGTCGTCCTGAACTCATAGTCAAGCCCGCTGCTTTTTATAAGCTGGACGCTTTTCTTTATAGCCGGCAAATCCAGTTTTATTCCACATACGCTTTCGTATTTGTTTAAAGGTGCTTTGATATCCATCGCAATAAAATCTACAAGCTTATCTTTTATTAATGCACTTAATACATCAGGATTCGTTCCATTGGTATCAAGCTTTACACAGAGGCTCCTGGACTTCAATTCTTTTAAAAAAACACCGATGTCTTTTTGCAGCGTTGGTTCCCCTCCGCTTATCACTACAGCATCGATCATTCCGTTTCTTTTTGAAAACCACGTTAATACATCTTCACCCCGAATATCTTCAAGCGCATCATTGGTCTCATTGCTGTTTAGCAAACCGGGATTATGGCAATAGCAGCAATCAAGATTGCAGCCCTTTGTAAAAACAACAGCAGCTATCTTGCCGGGATAATCTACAAAAGATGTTTTAACAAATCCGCCTAATTTCATCAAACCACCTCTGGCATCTTAAACTTTTTACGCAGGTTGTATTCTTCCTTCTTGCCAACATTATAATTTTGCACCGGTCTTAAGTAGCCGGTAACCCTTGACCATACCTCCGCCGCTTCCCCGCATTCCGGGCAGTGATAATGCTCCCCGCTGATATAGCCATGGGTAGCGCAAATACTGAAGGTGGGTGTAATAGAAATATAAGGCATGCTGTATTTTTCGAACACCTTACGGATCAGCTGCTTGCATACCTCAATATCTTCGATTGCCTCACCTAGGTATAAATGCTGCACCGTACCTCCCGTATAAAGAGATTGCAGTTGATCTTGAAGCTCAAGTACTTCAAAAATATCATCGGTATAATTAACAGGAAGCTGTGTTGAATTCGTATAATAGGGAATATCTTTTCCTGCCGATATTATTCCTCCATATTTTTTATGATCCAGCATCGCCAACCGATAAGAGGTTCCCTCAGCAGGGGTCGCTTCAAGATTATATACGTTCCCTGTCTCTTTTTGGAATTGCAATAAGATCTTCCGTAAATAGTGCATTACTTCCAGTGAAAATGTCCGGCCTTCTTCCGATGCAATATTCTTCCCCATGAAATTCAGAAGTGCTTCATTCATTCCGATGATTCCAATTGTACTGAAATGGTTGTGCCAGTACTTTCCGAAACGCTGCTTCGCATTTCTCAAATAGTGTGCGGAATAGGGATAAAGCCCTTTTTCTGTTTGCTGTTCAATCATCTTTCTTTTTATCTCAAGAGATGTCTTTCCTATTTCTGCAATCTTGCGGAGATTGGACAGAAAATCCTCTTTTGTGTCTGATAGATAACCAATACGGGGAAGATTGATTGTAAAAACACCGATAGAACCCGTTAATGGGTTACTGCCAAAAAGTCCGCCCCCCCTTTTCTTCAATTCACTAATATCGAGCCTGAGACGACAGCACATGGATACCGCGTCTTCCGGTGAAAGATCGGAATTTATATAATTGGCAAAGTACGGAATCCCATATTTGCATGTGACTCGCATAAACGCATCGGCTACCGGGCTTTGCCAGTCAAAATCGCCGGTAATATTCAGCGTAGGAATGGGAAAAGTAAACACCCGGCCCTTTGCATCACCTTCCAGCATCACTTCGCAAAAAGCCAAGTTAAATACATCCATCTCCTCTTGAAAATCGCCGTATTTGTCATTGGTATACTGTCCACCCATAATGACCGGTTCATCTTTCAAAGTAGAAGGCACCCGGATATCAAAGGTAAGATTGGAAAACGGGCATTGGAACCCGACCCTTGTCGGCACATTGATATTAAATATGAATTCCTGCAGGCACTGCTTCACTTGTTTAAAGCTTAGTCCGTCATAACGTATAAACGGGGCACAATAAGTGTCAAAGCTTGACCACGCCTGTGCTCCTGCCGTTTCACCCTGTGTGGTAAAGGTTGAATTTACAATTTGCCCCAGAAAAGAACGCAAGTGCCTTGCCGGGCCGCTTTCCACTTTGCCCGGCACTCCTCCGAAACCATCCGACAATAGCTGGCGCAAATCCCAACCGGCACAATAGGGACCAAAGAAGCCTAAGTCATGGATGTGACAATCCCCCTCTTCGTGTGCCTTCCGCACTTCCTCCGGATAAACTTCATAAAGCCAATATTTTTTTGTAAATACATCTCTTACATAATTATTAAGACCATTTACACTTTTTTGCGTATTGGCGTTTTCATTTATTTGCCAATCCTTGTCTCCGAGATAATCGGAAAACATCTCAATGGTCGCACCGATTAGCGCATCCATTTCCCGGGCGCTTTTTCTTTTCTGACGGTACAATATGTATGTTTTTGCAGTACGGGCATGCCCATTTTCAATCAATATTTTTTCAACAACATCCTGTACCCTTTCGATATCGGGTGTTTTATTTCCATATTTATCTTCCAGTACTTTTACAACTTGTCTTGTCAATTCTTCGGCCGTTTGAAAGTCTTTCCCTCCACACGCTGCTGCAGCCTTAAATATAGCATGTGTAATCTTCTCCGCATTAAAGGCTTCACGTCTTCCATCTCTTTTAATAATCTCTGAAATCATGTTTACCTCCTGTTGAAAATAATAATCTTCCTGACACAGACGCTTTTATACACAATATGTAGATATATGCATTTTATACTATACGATATATTGTTTCAATCCAAAAAAATACAATTCACTCCATAAGTCGGAACGCTAAGCACTTAAAGTCCTAAACCCTTTTCCTATAATCTCCGATGTATTTGTAATGGACATAAAAGCTTTATCATCTATACTCCTAATATAGCTCCTAAGAGCAACTGCCTGTCTTCTATTAACAATAGTCGTAATGACCTCCTTTTCTTCATCGGTAAATGCTCCTCTCGCACTATAAATGGTGGCACCACGATGCAATTCTTTGACGATATAGTGTTTGATTTGCTCCGGCTTCTCACTAATAATAACAATCTCTTTGGATATATTCATCCCTTCTATTGCCAAATCAACGATAAAACCTTTCATAAATAAACCAAGCATGGAATACATCCCTATTCTTATTCCAAATACTGCTCCTGCTATCAATGTTATTAAAAAATCTGCTATTAGAAGCGTTTTCCCAATATTAACATGCATATATTTATTGAGTATTTTAGCAATAATATCTGTTCCCCCTGTTGATGCGTTTTGATTAAATACGATTGCAGATCCGATTGCGGGAAGAACAATCGCAAATATCAATTCCAAAAACGTATCTCCCGTAAGAGGCTGCGATATTGGCGGACATACTTTTTCCAACAGCCACACCATCCCTGATAACACAAAACTTGAATAAGCCGTTTTAGAACCAAAATTAAAACCTATGAATATAAAACCTGCAATCAACAATACGATATTGATGATCAGCATAAACGGACCAACCGAAATGGTTGAAAAAAAATAACTCATAATCATCGCAATGCCACTCACCCCACCTGTAGCAAAATTATTTGGTATCTTAAAGAAAAAGATGCCTAACGCAACAAAAAGTAATCCGATATTGATTAACAGAAAAGCTTTAATCTTTACAAAAAAAGGTTCCCCCATAATATTTGTCCACCCTTCCGATCGCAATTATAAAATTATAGATATGTACTTTGTGATAATTCTTTACTGTTAAAAAATAGACATCCCACATATCATGAAGTGCACCATCCAACAAACAGGATATTTTTGAACATTATATTACTCAATGAAAAATGATTTGAAAAGAAAATAGGATAAGCAATGAATAAATTTTTTTGCATGTTCTTTTCCTCCTAATATTGTTTTATAGAGGAAATAGACACAATTTGACCTCAAATCGTCCCTATCTCCATACCCAAAGATTGAGATTAGCATATAAGGCAGGTCTCCTGGCTTACCATCATCCTACTCTTCCAGCCTTCCCGCAGCAATCGCAGTGGCATGAAGGAATTTCGTCAAGTTTACAGTAGTGGGAGCTGCCCGGGATTCTCACCCGGTTCCCTATTATCCTCTATCCTTAGAGGCACCTCACAGCTAATTATCATTCTATTTGCAAAGTACATAATTGTCAATATTATTTATAATTTTAAGCAAATATTAACAACTAAACTCGATAACGGGAAATCCAACAAAAAAGAGCGTTTACACGCCCGTTAATATCAGATTTTAGTTTTATAATCAAAATCATTTACAAAAAAATTTTTATAATGATAAATTCAGGGTATTCAGATTACTAATCAGCCCCCTTGGCCTGTTATCCCTTGTTCTTCCTTCTTTATCCTGCAGCAGATAAATAATCTCATTCCTAACCTTAACCAGTTGAGGCGCTGCCAAACTTCTTTTGGCTTTGAGTATCTTTATATCGAATTCTTTAATTACTCTTGCAGGTCTGCCGGATAATATCAGTATCCTGTCTCCAAGCAAAAGTGCTTCATCAATTTCATGGGTAACAAACACAATGGATTTTTTTGTACTTTCCCACAACTCCAACAAATATCTTATCATATCGAGTCTCAGATTGTAATCCAGTGACTTAAAGGGTTCATCCATCAGCAATAAACCCGCGTCGTAGTTAAAAGCCCTTGCTATGGAGCACCTTTGTCGCATACCGCCGCTTAGCTCCGAGGGATAATACCCTTCAAAGCCTTCAAGTCCTACTTTTCTAATCAAATCCAAACATTTTTCCATGGAACATTTCTTGTTTACAATTTTTATATTCTCATAAACATTTTTCCATGGCAGCAACCGGTCTTCCTGAAAGACATAGCTTATATCAGGGCTGTTATTTATAATTTCACCTTCCGAAGGCACCAACAATCCTGAAATAATATTTAAAAGTGTGGATTTTCCGCAGCCGGAAGGGCCGATAATACATACTATTTCTTCTTCATTGATTTTCATGGAAAAATCATTTAAAACACAAACAGTATCAAAGCTTTTTTTAATCCTATCAATTTTCAAAATCATAATTTTTTCTCCGCAATGGTTTAAAATCCAAAATTAAAGCAATAATTTTTTGGGACAAAAAACAAAGCATAATAATGATAATCCCCCAGGCAAATACCTTGTTTGTTTCAAGATTCATCCTGGCATCGGTAATCTGTGCTCCCAAACCGGTACCCGAGCTTAATACCTCTCCCATCACCACCAGTTTCCACCCCAGGCCTACAACAATAATCAGCCCTGATTTAAAGTATGCTTTTAACGAAGGCATGATAATTTCAACAATCATTTCCATCGGTGAAAACTTAAATACCTTGCCCATTTCCATCAGTTTTACATCAATATTTTCAAACCCTTCCTTTATATTAACGGCCATGACGGGTGTACCGGCAATACATATAATAAATACTGTCGCCTGCCCATCCAAACCGAACCAAATCATCGCAAGGGCCATATACAAAATCGGTGGAACCGATTGAATAAAATAAATCAGCGGTTCAAACAAACTCTTTACTCTTTTACTGCCGCCCATCATAATCCTCAATTTTTCCTCCAATGCTTTCAGGTTTAAAGCTTGATAAAACATTGCAATACTTTTCTATATCCTTTGCCGCATCAAAGGATGTTTTATAAACGAACCGGATGCTCGGCACTGCATTTTCTATAAGCTTGCTGTTTGCATTTAAATATTTCTCTGCTAATGCTCCTGCTTCAGCATTGATGGATTATATTACTGCACTTTATTTAAAGAAAAATCAAAAACCAAAGTATTTTGTTTTAATATGTGAAAACAAATATTTATGTGTATTTTAATTCCCTAATTTCTTTCTCACAAAATTAGTCAAAATTTATAATAGTTCCATCAACAATTACTGATTTAACCATTGAAATATCTAATGGCAAGGAAGATATGCATTTAATTATCAGCTCTTCATTTTCCGTATATCTACTCACTGCATCAAATGTTCTTATACTGTCATCGGTCATATGAATACTAACAGTTATTTCTTCCAAACTACGGTCACTATTACCGCTGCCTATTAAAGTAACTCCCATTGGCGATACGGAAACACTGTTTACTGTCCATGTATCAAATTTAATGTTACAGTTACTTTGTCTTTTTTCTTCAGCAGGCCGTATTTTAAATGTAGTTTCCCAGTTTCCTGTTATATAGTTGCCGTTGGATACAAAATACCCCATAAGTTTTACCTCACTTAGATTTATATTAGTCACATCAAAAATATATTCAATGTATTCATTTCCGTATTCCGTATTACCTTCACTGTCCGTTCCGAAATAGATATTGCTCTCACTCATATCTATTTTATTTCCCAAAGCGTCAACAAAATATAAATACCCATGATCATCAACGCCGTCTCTGGTCCACTTGGTTTGAATATGGAGACGTCCATCAATATAGCCGATATTTGAAATATACATAAAATCAATTTTAGGCAGCTTGATATTCATCTGATCTGTTTTTAAAACATCTATGATTCCTTGTGATTGAAATTCTTCAAATAAATCTCCTCCCCCACCTGGAATATTATTCATATCAAGTGGGATCATTTGAGAACTGTCTGCATTATTTATATCTGACAGATTAATCCCTGTATCAACTGCATTAAACACTTGCTTATGGCTAAGAAATGAACGGATACCCCATCGTAGTTTTTTGCCACTTAGTTCTTTTCCTCCATTTGCTTGTATACGTAATGTTGCGGTTTTGCTTGCCTTATCATAATGAACAATTTGACTATTGAACATATGTGCTCCAGCCAGTGAATAGTCATAAATGTCTAAAGTTTCATCAATCCTATTCTCTGTTAGATCCTGCATTGTTATATAAATAACCGCCATTTCATCATCATTCATAGCCCCTATTACTTCCATTTTAATCCCATTATCTTCACTAATACTTTCAATTGGCTCAAGCATTAACGCTATATCAGGACTAATAATAGATAAAAGTTTATTGAAACCGGAAGTGGTCTGTGCCATCACAGAAATAGAGAGTATAAGGCACAAGCAAGCCCCCAATGCAATAGAGATTACTTTTTTAAAATTAAAAGGATATTTTAACGATTTGATTTTCTTTTCTACTTCTGCTGTAATATCATATTCAGGTGTTCGAATAGTATCAAGTGCATTTTTTATTATTCTTTCATTAGAATCATACTTCATTTTCCTTCCTCCAATCTTAAATAGTAGGGGTTGGTTTCTTTCAGTACTTTAGCCAACTTTGTTTTTGCCCGTTCATAACGTTTCCGTAATGTAGCAGTAGAAGTTTGATAGATAGACTCTAATTCTACATAACTTTTTTCATCAATAATTCGACTGAACACCAGGGCTCGCTCAGTTGGAGTCAGCGTCAAAAGCGCCTTTTTCAAATCATTCCCTATAAGATTTGAACTTGTATGGGTTTGTTTTTGCGATACTAAAAATAACACTTTTTTTCTTCTTAATATGTCAATACAAGTTGTATATGAAATACGGTATAACCATGCTGATAGAGATGTGCCGCTTCTAAAGCTTTTTCTTTTATTATAAGCTTTTATAAATGTTACTTGTACAGCATCTTGGGCTTCATTATAATCACAAAGAATACTATGACAATATCTCAAAAGGGGGCGGCCGTACAATTCTATCGCACAACGTAACTCATCTTCTCCTCCTGAAGCGAATTCCCGGTCTAAATCATTATTCTCCATCTCATCTCCTCCTCATATAAATCCTAATTCCCTCTTCACTTCTATAACGTAAATAATTAGCATTTTGTGACATTATAAGAAATAATTTTTATAAAAAGTTTGCCCAGTAAGCTATATCTCTACTGAGCAATCTTCATATAATTTATCTATAAATCCCTTTTACCTCAAAAATATAAAACTCTTCTTTAAGCATAATCTGTTTATATATTGCTTTTTTGATTTTTAAAGACATAATTGAAGTTGTAAAAATTCCGACAATTTACCAGTATAACTATAATAGGCTTTAAGCAGCCAATCAACATGAGGGATTGAATAAAACTGCTTTGATAAAGAGCAGCTCTCCTTTTCCAAAATAATGCGATTTAAGTCTGTTTTGAATATCCACCCTTAGTAATTATAAAATTCGATAGCAGCATGATCATTAATCCCATAAAGCCGGACAATGCACCTGCGGACATGACATTTAATATAAACTAGGCTATCCCTATAACCTGACCGGCAATATAGGCGATATTAAATAGTGTTAAAGTACTGACACCTATTCTTAAAAACTCGCTGTTGTATCTTTTTCCCACCCAATGCGCCAATGTAAGAGAATTTTGTTCCACGCCTACTTTCCTGAACCTCCTTGCAAAGAACAATAGGCCTAAAACAGTGCAAACAAATATACTGCATAATCGCCCTTGCAAGCACATTTTCCATCTTTCATTAGATATCCTCCTCTATTAGACTAACTCTAATACTAATATTATAAAACATGCTATCCTCTGCCTCTATAAAAAATGTTCACATTTTTTGTACTCTTTTATGTTCTTTACTTTTTTATCATTTTTTCTTTTGACAAGTTTCCAAAAAATAGCTTCCGCTCTCCATCCTGTATTTAATGTCTTCTTTTCATTTCACTATTTCGCTCCACCTTAATGGAGCAATTATATATATCTGACAGGCCCCGTTTCAGAGGTGTTCCATACGGATTCAACCGCTCCATGTAAAAAGAGACATTACAGCTTTATCCGCTGTACTGCCTCTTGCATTATTAGCCCTTATGAAGACAATTCGTACTCCAGTCAATGCTGATGCTTAATTGTCATTGTAATCTCCATATGTGTCTCTACATCCGTAATAGATTATAGAGAATCTGTGCCATCTGCGCCCTGCTGGCTGTCCCATTGGGATTAATGCTGTTGCTGTTGCTGTTGCCGCTGCCGCTGATGACTTCTGTACCGATAAACAGTTCTATCCCTTCTTTTGCCCAAGCTGCAGTTGCCCCGGCGTCGCTAAAGCTTGACAATGTTTTTGTGCTTGTACCCTCAGGCAGTTTGCCCATAAGCTTCAAAGCATTGTACAGCAACGTGAACATTTCCTGCCTTGTAATTTCTTTGTCGGGTGCATACAGGTTGTTTCCTGTTCCTTTAGACAAGCCCAGCCTTTTAGCTGCCGCAAGATAATTCGTATAATATGTGCTTCCCGCATCACTGAAATTATCTTGGGGATTTTCATCAAGCTTCACTCCATAGGCCTTCATCATCATCACAATAAACTGCCCCCGCGTCAGCTTATCATCCGGACCATAGTTTCCGTCTCCGGTACCGGCAGCTATACCCCTAGCAGATACAAAGCTGACTGCATCATGATACCATGCGTTTATGTCTACATCTCTAAAACTCACATTGTTATAACCAACCGCATATTGCGAAAAATGATCGGTTTTAAATGAAACCGTTCCGGTTGCGGCATCATATACGCAATTGGGGACTGGTTCCGGATTTCCGTCGGCATTGATGTAATAAATAACGATGGCATTCACGTTCTCACCGTCTTTCGGTGTGTATGGGATCGACACGGTTACCGTTCCGTTAAATTGAGATATTGTTTTTGCTCCGCTAGTTACTTTAAAATCAAACACCGGCCTGTCAGCTACCACCCGCTGTGCTTCCTCCGAAAGGTTTGATGCTTCAATCCTGGAGGCTTTTATTGCTACATTTCCGGATGCTTCACCCGATATAGCAGAAAGCGCTTTTACATCAAAAGCAATGGAAGCAACAGGCGTGGATACGATGAGAGCTTCGGTATTACTTTCCAATATCAAGTCCAATGCTTCATTTGGAATACTTGTTTCTACTGTTTTTGCATCTGCTGCTGTTTCCACCTTGATTTCAATCATTGCAGCCTTGTCTTTTCCTTCCTTTGCCGCTTCAGCCACAGCCTTGCCGACCGCGTCACTTATCTGCGTTTTGGTGACTTCTGCGGTTGCATTGCCATTGGAATCAACCTTTGCTTCAGTGGTCATCACGGAAGTTACTATGTTTCCGTTTTGATTGGTCACCGTAATTTCGGTATTTGATGTTTGAGGGGCTGCGTCACTCCCTCCGCTTTCGCTATCCGATGAACTGTCATTATCGTTGCTTTTTAATTTCCATTGTGCATATACCGTAATATCTGCCGTTAACACGGTTTCTGCCGTAAACGTTATACCGCTTCCATCTGCCTTAGTATTCCATCCGTTAAAACGATAGCCATATCTCATTGGAGCTGCCGGCAGCGCATCCAGGCTTTTGCCTGATATTGCCGTTTTTATCGTTGGACTTGCTTCCGTATCCCCGCCGTTCTTATCAAAGGTTACCGTATAATTTAAAGGTGCTTCCGTCAATACGATATTTACACCCGAAGTCGTTTCATTTTCCACAACATTTACATTCGTTGCACTTCCGCTAGTATAGCCGGTCTTGCTGGCCGTTACGATATAGCCGTTTCCGACAGGTACATTTGAAATGCTGTAGCTGCCGTCTTCTATCGTTGTTGCCTCGTATACAGCATTTGACACCGTCAGCCTCACATTCGCTCCTTCTATAGGATTGTTGCTGCTGTCTGTGACCTGTCCGGATATTGCTCCTATTGTTGAGACAGTGTTGATATATCTCACCTCTGAACGGCTCAATCCACCGTAGCTATCTGAGGCCTCAACATACCATCCGGCCCCGCCACTCTGAGCTGCATTCTCCCAAATTGCCGACACAATACTGCCGCTGGTAACATTTTCTTGTGTCGAAATCACTGTATCGGTATAAATGTTGACCTTAAAACTGTCTGTAGAGATATTCTTCTCCCGTGGAACGATGCCCAGATCTGCAAAAGGTATTTCAAACTCCTGATTAACCAGGTCCAGTGATGCATCATCTGCATCGTAGTCTTGTAATGAAGGTGAATAGGTGCGGCATATGATTTTTTTATCCTTCAAGCTAAAATGCATTAAACGAAGATAACCCAAACCACCTTCGGAAAGTCCCTGATAGTTGAATAAAATCTGATAGACCTTCCGGTCATTGATTCCATCGCCATTATCATCAAACTCATCTATTCTAGTGAATGCGTCATGATAATGTCCTGAAAACACCATGCATATATTCGGATTGACTTTGACAACTTCATCGTAAATACGCTGTGGAATCTCTCCTAGCCCACCGGTAGTCAGTATATACTCGTGGAAATTCAATATTGCCTTGCGTTCAGGATACTGCTGCACAACATCATTTATCCATTCGATTTCCTCGTCACCAATACCCCAGCCCATGTAGACCATTATAAAGTCTATACCGCCAACCGACAACAAATCGTAATGGCCGCGGTTATTCTTATAGCTGCCTCCATACCAAGGGTTTTGATTATACCGGTCTTCTCCGAAGTATTTGTAGTACTCCGTATAATCACTGTCTTTGTGACTCACATCATGATTTCCCGCTAGAACGCCATAAGGCAAGCCGGCATCGTCAAGATTTTTGTATGCTTCGTCCGCTCTTTCCCATTGATCCGTTTTATCCGCCTCATCCACAATATCCCCGGTGTGGAACAGATATTGAATATTCATGCGTTCCAAATTATCCAGTACATAATTGTGTATATTGGTTTGATGCCAATAATAGTCCTCATTATAATATTGTGTATCCGATTCCCACACAAAAGTAAAATCATAATCTTCTGCAAGTGTGTCTTCAGGATGTACTACAGGCGACCTGCCTGTATCATACCATTCCTTACCTGCGTACCCTTGCGAATGCTGCACAAGTATGGTCATTGTAGAATCTTTTACCCTGTTTTCATTGGGGACATCAGCTGTCAGGGTAAACACATCGTTATTAGATGTTATATGCCGGGCAAGTTCCTCCCATTTATTTTCCGCATAATTATAAATATACATATTGATCTTTGCTGATTCATTTGCGGCACCCGTCCATACGATATCAGCAATGAAACTCTCTCCTGCTCCCGCCGGGACTCCGACTTCATATAGATAATACGGCATCTCTTCTGCAAATGACTGGGTTATTTGTATCCCATCCGTATTGATAATGCTTTGAAGCTCTTCAATGCTCAAAAGCTGCTTATCTGTTCTGTCAGCTGATAAAGCCCAGTTGCTGCTTCCTTTATAGCTGCTCACACTGCTGTCAATGGGGCTCAGCCGATAACCCTGTTTAAATTTCACTGTCATACTATCAGCCGTGGAATCGTTTATTTTTGCGGTCAGCGTTACATCTTTATCCGTGATATGCGCCCCATCTTCAGGAAAAAGAAGTACGGGCCGGTCAGGTTGTTCTACAGGCGTACTGAATTTCACTTCAAATACAGCACGGTTTCCTACTCCATCCTCTGCCGATAGAATTAAAACATGTTCGCCGGCATCAAGAAGAATAGAAGAAGTTTCATAAGGTAAAGCAATACTCTTGCCATCCAAAGAAGCTTCTGCTTCCACTGTTCCGGTGATGGCATCATTTGCAGAAGCAGTAATAGTGAAAACTCCCTTATACTCTTTTTCTTCTATATTGGTAGAAATCACCGGCGCGGTATTGTCTACGGTCACAATGCTTTGGACACTGTTGGTTCCGTCATCAGCCGATATGACATGCTGGCCGTCAGAAACATCTGTCGTATCCCATCTGTAGCGGACTGTTTTAAAAGCATTTTCAGGCAGCGTAAACTTGCAGTCGATATAATCATTCTTGCCTGAACTATCGCCCATCTGAATAATGGCATCAGCATCCTCATAACCTTCCGGTCGAAGTTCTTGTCCATCAGGGAGAATTAGCCGAAGATTACGTATGGTAAAATCATCATTGTTTTCATCCAAGTCGATTGCCGGCTTTGCTTTGGTTCCGGCATAAACACTCAAGGTTAATTCCTGTCCCTTTACAAAATAATTCACATCTACATTCGTGCTGATGGTCTCCCATCCGGAATAAATACCATCATCAAAAATGCAGAGCACATCCTCTCCTATCAGCACACCATTCTTAAAGAACATATCCACACCGGAAGCTTCAAAAGCAAAAACTGCACTATTTTCTATCGAAGGCTCGGACTGTCCGGTAACATCCAGACTATCTACCGTTAAACCGGCATTTATCGGATAGTCATCTCCGCTCACCGCCACAGAAACTTGTCCGGATACGATATCTCCATCTTTCAGATTTAATCGTAACGGATCGGTGCTGACCCCTTGCACTTCCGCTCTCTGTGTGGAAGAAATTTGTGTATTAATTCCATCGCAAGCAGTGAAATAATAGTCATAATATTTTTTACCCGTGATGTCTGCGGCATTCACTATCTTATGGTAACTCCCGTTCTCCGATACCGTAACATTGTAGGCAGTATAGTCCTGTTGAAGATCACTCTTCAAATATAACGTAACTGTTTTGACAAGATTGTCATCAGTAATCTCGGCGCCAATATCAAAATCTTTATTCTGATCAATATGCTGCGCTGTTTTTAACGTGATCACAGGTGCCGATGAATCGGGCAGAATATAAACAGGCTGATCCGGTTTTTGTTCAACCGAGATCCTTCCAGGTGTTGCGTCCGCCAGGCCAGAAAGCTGTTGAACCGACGGCTGGTCCAGCACATAGATATACTGAATACCCTGGTTAGCCTGAGTATTATCTGCACCATCCATATTGTAATAGCCGGCAGATAAATATTGCTGTGTATTGGTAGATATTTTTACACCTCTCGCACCGGAATTGGCCATTCCTCCGGAGGCTATCTTCACGATATCTTGATTTTCAACCAAGCCGGTTCCAAAGTATGTATTGAAATCACTTACCGTAAGTTCATCATTTTTACCGTTTATAATCCAAAACACCAGCGTTTTACCCGGTGCAATCACGACATCATCGGGTACACTCGGCCATACAGTTTCACCTCCGGAATCCGGGTAGCAGTATATGATTTTATAGTCTTTAAAATTGATGTACCGGTCGGAGTTGTTGTAAATTTCAATAAATTCATATCCATCCGCACCATTGACATTCCCAGAATCCGGTAATAGTTCCGTAACCATCAGCGGAGAAAGTTTCTGATAGGCTTCCTGCATCTGTATATTAAGGGCATCCGGAGATACAGATCCCGGTGAGGGTACCCCTGTTTCTTCCATGATTTCCATGGCATCAGCAGACATGTCCGCCGGCAGCTTAAACTGTATCGGATGATCAGGTGCAGCAGTCCGTGCGGGATAATACGCATCCATAATGATATTATCTTGTGCATCTGCAATCCTAATGCCGCGGTTTCCTGTATTGGCCATACCGTTTTGTCCGGTAATCTCTACAAGTTGATAATATGTATCTTTATTAACGGATAAATCTTTGTAAAAAGCTTTAAAATCGTCCTCGGTTTTGCTGAAGCTGTCTACCTTGCCATTGGTATAGCGCAGCCAGAATACCGCTGCCTCTCCTGCTTTAATGGTAGTCCCGCCGGTATAAGTCAACGGCACATCATTTTTATAATAGTAATAAAATTTAATGCCCGCTTCCGAAAGATTTATATCTTGTTCCGAAGCATTATATACCTCAAAATATTCATAATGGTCATCACCGGTATTATCGGGACAAATCTCCGTGATAAGAAGTTTCGGACTGTTAACGTACGGCGTTTTATGAATGCTCACCGTATACGGTCCGGCTGTAGTAGTATTTGAATGTATATCTTGTGCAATGATTTCATATGTAATGCTGTCCGAAGCTGTGTTTTCAAGAACGGAAGGCTCTATGTGGGCAGTATATACGGCATCCGTAACTGTCATCGCCTTTTGCTGATATGATGTTCCATCCACACTATATGACACTACAGCTGAAGCTACTCCGGAAACATCCTGGATATCCGCTGAAATTTCCAGTCCCTGTGGAGCATATACCGACGATACGACAGTGTGTGTAATAGATGGCCCGTCAGTATCTTCACCAGCCGCAGGGAATTGGACAACCTGTGCAGGAACTTGTGCAGGTTTAACGGCTCCCGGATTGGCAGCTGCATAATCGTCCGTCAATATCATTGCATAACCGGTGGAGGGATATGCATACTCCAATGTAATATCTTGACCATTGGAGGTGGTATAAGAGGCTTCACAAATAACCACATTATCATCCGAAGCCAGTTGAAGCTTTCTTGCACTGGTGTTGGCCATTCCTCCGACAGGATCGGACGGTGGTGCCGGTACCCTGACAACCTGGTCTTCCGTGATGGTTACGCCCTTATCTTGAGCATAATAAACAAAATCCGATACAGTGAAATTTTCATTTGCATTATTTCTAATCCATGCCAATGCAATATCTTGGGAACCTACTATGCAATCAGTCGATATATCCCAATCATATTGCTTTGTTCCCGTATCATAAAGCAGCTTATAGTTTCTTAGATTCAAATTTTGATCCGTATTATTATAGATTTCTATATACTCATATCCATCAGCTCCACTGACATTGATTGTATTTGGAGCAATTTCGGTAATGAGCAGTTTTGGTAGAGTATTGTAATCCCCAACTTCCGCTGCAAACGTTGAATAAACCGGTAAATATCCTACCAGCAGTAAACATACTAGAACAGTACTTATAACCCTAGCAAATCTACACATTGAATACACCTTCTTTCAAAAATTATTTGATGGATTTCTTATCCGTTTCTGATAGCGACCCTTAATAAATTACAACACAAATATTAAAAAATGACTCATCAATGTCAATTTATTGTTATATTTTTGTAAAAATATCAAAAAAAATGAATATTTGTTGGATATTGAATCAGACAAACTAATAGGGCTAGGTGATATACTCAGATATATTATCTGGCCCCATTTTTAACTTATCTATCGGTATTTAGTCATTAATCAGCATATGTTTACATAATTTTGTCTATTGCTTTTCAGCACGTTTTTTGATAAATTTTAAATATCAGCTATCATACAACAATTTACGGTATTTTTGAGTTCTTGGATATTTTGTATGAAGAAAAAACGGGGGTTACATAACAATGAAAAAAACAATTATTAAAAAATTGGTATTATCATTATTGATTAGTTTTATTTCAATATCTTTAATTTCGTGCGGCACCCGAACAGTACAGACAGATACGGCACAAGAAAATCAAATAGTAAATACTCCAGTTACTACAACAAGTCAGACAGATCAAAAAAGCTCACATATACAAAATCAAGATCCGCAAGATCCAAACACAGCAGAGATTACCCCTGCTGATTCTTCAAAAGATAAAGATATTATAATTAATAATGCACACAAGAAAAGAGTGAAAGCAAAAGGCCTTTATTTAACTGCTACATCAGCAGGTGTACGGTTGCAACATTATATTGATTTAGCTAATACGACCGAAATAAACAGTTATGTTATAGATGTTAAAAACGACTATGGAAATGTATGTTACGATTCCAGTGTGCCATTGGCGAAAGAAATAGGAGCAATAGATGTAAGATATGATATTGACAAAGTTATAAAAGAACTTCACGATAATGATATTTACGCAATTGCCAGAATAGTAAGTTTTAAAGATCCTGTGTTAGCGAAAAGCAACCCGGAATTTGCTATTAAAAATAAAGATGGTGAACTATATGTCCATAATAAAATGAATTGGGTTAACCCATATAATAAGCAAGCATGGCAGTACAATATCGACCTGGCAAAAGAAGCGTTAGCAAAAGGATTTGATGAAGTACAGTTTGATTACGTGCGGTTTCCTGACGGCAGGAAAAGTGAAATGGTGTTTGGTGATACCCACGGCAAGAAAATGTACGAAACAATCAACGAATATTTGGCTTATGCACGTCAGGAAATGCCGGATGCAATATTATCGGCAGATGTGTTTGCAATTATTGCCGAGAGTCCTGGGGATACGGAAGGAATCGGACAATACTTTGAGCATATCGGTAAAAACATGGATTATATTTATTTGATGGCCTACCCCTCTCATTATGCCTTAGGCCAGATTATTAATAATGTAAAGTTCCCAAAACCTGACTTGGACCCTTATGGCGTTATCAAAAACACCCTTTTAAGAGCCAAAGAAAGATCCTCCAAGGTTGATGGCCATACACCTGTTGTTAGAACCTATTTACAGGACTTTACTGCATCATGGATCGGACAAGGCAATTACCAAAAATACGAAGACAAGCAAATTAGACAGCAGATACAAGCCGTATATGATGCGGGATACGAAGAATGGATACTGTGGGACCATATGAACAGTTACAGAGAGGGAGCCTTTGAAAAGAACTAGATATCAATGCATTGATTCTAATGTTTAAAAAAGCTATTAAAAAACGGGGATTATCCAAGCAAGTAAATTCCCTGCTTGTGTCATTGCAAAAACACCTCTGACAATGGTATACTATAAAATACAGAGAGACAGGGATTTGGCTGATATAATACGGCAAAATAGTGATGAAATTTGTATGATTAGGTTTAAAAGTGGCTTATTGCGCTTGTACTATTGATACAGATCCCTAAAATGGAGGGGTCTAAAAAATGCAAAACAAAAAAAGATTTGCTTTGCTTGGAATACTTGTTGTAGGAGTTTTGGGATATCTCTTTATACATTATTTTATTATGCCGGTAATGTCTCTAAATTTCTTTGGAACTTTGTTTTTATTATTGGCGTCAACAGGAATTATCGCGGCAATCCTTATATATTATAAAATAAAATTTGCCTGGGTAATTCCCGTACTGGTAGCCATATTAGTGGTTTTCAAAACAGTCTCATCCTTTGCTTTTTTTAATCACATAAAATATAGGAACATGATTGGAGAAGTAAAAGAAAAAGATTTTTCTGTAGAAATATCTCCGATTGATTTGTCCAAACTACCGGTTGTTGATGCAGAATTAGCCGCTAACTTAGGAGAAAAAAAACTTGGAGAACAAGTGGCACTTGGAAGCCAAGTAACACTAGATGAATTTACATTGATTAATGTAAAGGATACGCTATATTGGGTATCTCCATTGGTTCATACAGGCTTTTTTAAATGGAGCGCAAATCGTGAAGGAACACCGGGATACATTCAAATTAACGCAAGTAACCCAAGAGATATTAAGTTAGTACAAGAGATTGACGGACAAAACCTTAATATAAAGTATCAACGACAAGCATATTTTGGAGATGACTTAAAGAGGAAAGTTTATCAATCAGGGTATAAGAGTGTAGGATTAACTGATTATTCCTTTGAATTAGATGATAGCGGTAAGCCTTATTGGGTGATTACAAAGTACGACAAAACGATAGGAATTTCGGGGAATAAGGCTATAGGAGTTATTATCGTAGATGCGCAAACCGGTGAAATCTCTGATTATGACTTGGATAATGTTCCTCAATGGGTAGACCGGGTAATTCCTGTTGATTTTGCATTGAAGCAATTGAATGATTGGGGAAAATATGTAAATGGTTGGTGGAATCCAAGCAATAAGGGTGTGCTTCGGTCAACTGAAGGTTATAACTTTATTTACAATAATGGCAGAGCCTATATATATACAGGGCTCACATCATCAGGTGCTGACGAGTCTACAGTAGGATTTACGCTGATTGATACAAGGACGAAGGAAGCAACCTTCTATAAAGTGTCCGGCAGCCAAGAAACGGCTGCCATGCAATCGGCGGAGGGAAAAGTGCAGCATCTTGCATATGAAGCAACTTTTCCTATACTGATTAATGTAGATAACCACCCTACTTACTTTATGACATTAAAAGATAAAAAAGGTCTAATAAAACTTTATGCAATGGTTAATGTAAATGATTATAGCATAGTAGGAACCGGGGAGTCTGTTAGTAAAACCAAGTCAGATTATATAAAATACCTTAAAAACCGCGGAGATTGGCAAGGATTAGGGGATAGCGGAGCAGAGAAATCTATGGAAGGAACTATACAAAGGATAGGTAGTTCTATGATTGAAGACACAACCTTTTATTATATTATTTTAAATGAGCAACCAGACAAAATATTTATTGCCTCACTGAATATCTCCAATGAGTTACCTCTCACAAAAGAAGGAGACAGAGTAAAATTAGAATATTTTAATAATAGCAACTCTAGTATAGATTTGATAAAATTTGATAATATGACCTTTATGCAAACGGTTATAGGGGAAGAAGAAGAGATAATAAAGAGTAACGAAGTGCTAGAACAAGTACTGGAAGAAAAATTGGAAAGTAAACATAATAACAAATAGTTAAACAAGAACCCGATGTTTTGCCTAAAAATCAAAGCTGCTGACATACTTATATTTGTCAGCAGCTTTGACAGGTAATAAAGCTATACTCCAAATTTTGATCGTTAGATCGATGTTCTTTAAAGTAGATTCTTTTTGATAGAAAAAACATAGATTTTGGGCTTCCAGCAAGACTACTTCTCCCTTCCGGGTTTTGCAACATATTTTTATTATCTATTTACAATCGTATCGAGTTCTTATAACGCTACTGCATACTCTACTACCAAATTATCCACTTGACCGTATTGGTATTTATCCTTTATTGCTCTTCTTATATCTTCCCGGGCTTTATCATATTTCTCAAAAAGAGTACGGGCAACATCCGGGTTATGATAAACTTTCCAGTAACTGCACAGGATGCTGTTCTCACCTCTATATTTTATGAAGCCAACCACATCTTCCACAGGAATCCCCAAGAATATTCCGATTTCATGGGGACATACACGCTCAAATCTCTGTTTAAGCCGTGACAAGCATGCTTCCAGCGTCATCAACTTGCCATAACCTACCCTGTTTAAAAAATCCCTGCATTCTTTTTTATAAATGCATTCCTCTAACTGTTTTCTCTTGTAAAACAATACCCGGACACTATTGCTTTTTTTATTAAACTCTATAAATTCCAAATCCAATTCTTTGCCTACTTCGGATTTATAAGTATTCCACAAATTATAAAGATTCTTACCGTTTTTAGTAAAGGTCATCAGAGAGGAAGGTTTTTCCTCCCTGATAGTAGGCGCCGTTCCATAAGAGATCATAGAAAGCAGATATTCCCTCTCCGGCAGCCGGTTAATCAGATTTATAAAATGCAGTTTTTCATGTTTTATTACCATTAGAACCCCCTGAAATATTTCATCAGCCGTCAGCCAGTTTTGATCCCAATTCTTTGCAGCTTGCAATTCCGTTTTCATCCGGTGTATTCTGCACGGTCAGACCTTCTGCTACAAGCTTGACTCCCAGTTTTTCCATCCTATCTGTCCAGTCCCTCATCCACTGTCCGTCTCCCCAGTCAAAAGAACCGAAAAGTGCCATAGGCTTACCCTTTAAATCTTCTTTTTCCAATGCCTCTACAAAAGGTTCCATCTCTGCCTCTTCAAGAACCTCGCAACCCATGGACGGGCAACCAAGTGCTACGGCGTCGGCTTTCAGTACATCCTGTACGGAAGCATTCGCAACTTCTTTTAGCGTTACTTCCATCCCTTTTTCTTTCGCTCCTTCAGCGACAGCAACCGCCATCTGTTGTGTATTCCCTGTTCCGCTCCAGTAAATAATAGTAATATTTTTCATATCTAAATACCTCCAAATGTTTTATTTTTCCCTTTTTAAGAGGGACAGGCAGTATCCCCTACAATATTTATTCTTCCTTGTCCCTTAAATATAATGACTTCCATACAATACCTCCTAATGTTTATACTTCTGATTGCATTTACAAGTTCTAGCAACAAATTTTTAATTGATGTAGCTTGCAATATCAACGTTAACCATCATCATTAAAGTTTCTCTGCTATTTTTCACACAATAGTGCCTGTATAATAAGATATAGATCTATTATTGATTATGATAATCATTATCATTTAACTACTTTTAAAAAAGTTGCTTTCTTATTTCAGCAACCTCGCTTGCTTGACTATTTTTATGTTTACCATTAAATGATATTGATAATTAATTTCATTTACACTTTATATTTTAGCAATCTTTAACAACCTTGTCAATATGCAAACTCTTTTTTCACATAAAAAAACGTAAAAGAAAGGATTTGTGCGTGAAGGGTGGCGTGGCACTGGCAGAATTTAAAGCGTGGCTGGAAAAATGAAACAGGTATAGCTATATGAAGAATAATATTATTTTTATGTGCATTGTATCTACTATGCACATATTTTATGTTAAAATGTATATAATGATAGTAAAGGAGGAATGTCAAATGTCTGAAACAACGAATTTAACCATTCGGATGGATAAAGAACCGAAGGAGCAAGCAGAGCAGCTTTTCTCTGAGTTAGGCATGAACATGACAACGGCCTTCACCGTCTTTGTCCGGCAGGCTGTTCGACAGGGAAAAATACCCTTTCAAATTTCTTTGAATATTCCAAATGCTGAAACAATAGCGGCTACGGAAGAAGCCAATAGAATAAGCCGTGACCCAAATGCAAAACGCTATTCAAGATATCATTCCTACAGAATATTGCCAAATGAATGAACCGTCCCCTTATTTGCCCTTATTTGCATAAAAAAACCACCTAAAAGAAGGCGGATTTTTTAGTAGAATAACATCATCCTGTACTTATATTATTTTTTCTTATATAAATCACACTTCAATTTCATATTTCCTTATTTTGCTGTATAAGGTATTCCTTCTAATTCCCAAAGCTTGCGCGGATCGAGTGATATTACCTTTATATTTTTTCAGCACCTTTTCCAAGTGCTCTTTTTCAATATGCTCCATATTTAGGCACTCTTTATTGATGCTCAACAATACATCATTATTCTTTTCTTCCTGTCCGAAATACCCCGATGGTACCGATTCTGTGTTGATGATAAGCTCTATTACATTTTCCAATTCTCTTATATTTCCCGGCCAGCTGTAACTCAACATTGCGTTCAGGTATTCTTCATGTATTTCCACTTCTTTCTTATTTAACTTTTCCGATATATTGCCCATAAAATACTTTATCAGCAGCAATATATCTTCTTTTCTCTGTCTTAATGGCGGCAGATACAGCGGCAGCACATTCAGCCTATAATATAAATCCTTTCTGAATCTACCCATTTCCACTTCTTTTTTTAGATCTTTATTCGTCGCAGCGATCACTCTTACATCCACAGAGATCGTTTTCGAACTTCCGATTTTTGTGACTACACCTTCTTGAAGAACCCTTAAAAGTTTCGTTTGCATGTCCAGCGGCATTTCTCCGATTTCATCCAACATGATGGTCCCACCATTAGCCAATTCGAATTTACCCAGATTTCCTCCTTTTTTAGCACCGGTAAAAGCACCCTCTTCATACCCGAAGAGTTCCGATTCTATCAGTTGATTAGGTATGGCACCACAGTTTAATGCGATGAAAGGTCCATCCATTCTGCTGCTGTAATTATGAATGGATTGCGCAAACACTTCTTTCCCCGTTCCACTTTCACCTAAAATGAGGATAGTAGATTTGCTGTCCGCAATTTTTTTTGCATACTGTATTATTTTCAGGAAATTTTCATTCTCCCCTATAATTTTATCAAAGGTGTAGTAGGCCTGATATTCATTTTTCTTCTTCGCTTTTTGAGCTTCTTCAAAAACATGTACGATCTCAATATTATCATCTTCCGGATTATAGACAGTATTGGCAATAAGACGGCATGGAAACCGACTTCTCAGCGTCATGATATTGATTTCCTGGGAAATACTTTTACCTAAACATATCTCATTCTTTACTCTGTCCCAATCTTCAACGAGATATTTCATTTCCTTCGCTTTTAACTGGTTATCGGTATTGCCGAATAATTCTACAGCTTTGTTGTTATGAATTTTTATATTTCCGCTTATATCGGAAGTTACAATAGCCAGCGGCATAGAATTAAATATTGAGATAATATGCTTACTGTTCAGATTCTGAAGCTTGTTGAATTCTTTGACTTTTGCCATTTCCTCTATCGCATTGGAGGCTGCAATAACCATGCCCAATGTATGCGGATGTACCTGCTGGGTGTATCCTGTCAAATTCAACGCCCCTATTAGGTACCCCCTGTTATCTTTGATAGGGGCTGCCGAACAGGTCCATCTATGGTATGCTGTAATGAAATGGTCTTTACCGGAAATTTGTACTGGTTGTCCGGTTTTAATTACAAGCGACATGGCATTGGTTCCGATGCTTTCCTCATTCATAAAAGCCCCGGGAACCATCTTTAAATCAAAAGCTTCAGAAAGTATTTTCTCATCTCCGCTGGCATTTAAAATACATCCTTCACCATCGGTAAGCAGTGCAAAAAAGTTGCAGCCTTTTACAAAGTTGATCAACTGCTCTATATAAGGCGCCGCAGTAACAATCAGTTTCCTGTTTTGAGCAAACTTTTCTTGCAGCTCCGTATCATCGATAATTTTTCTACTGAAAATCCGGTCTTCTTTAATTCCTAAAACTTTACACCTCTCATGCGAGAGTTCTATTTCGCGCTTGCTATCCGCTATTAGCATGTGATTACCCCTTCAAACATATTGTCTCACACAACCATCGTTGACATCTTCCATCCCAATGAAGTTGATTGATACATCCATAGGGCTGACCTATTTTAAGTATTTCTTTCAATGGATAGCCCAGAAGTTTACTTAGGATGACCCGGTTCACTCCTGCATGCGCAACCACTAAAGCGCTTTCGGTTGTGCTTTTAATGATGTTTTCAAAAGCAGGCATGACTCTTTTTTGCAAATGCTCAAAGCTTTCCCCTCCGGGAGGTACGAAAACATCGATATTTTCCCCTCTTCGTTCATACTGCTCAGAAAAACGATTCCTTATATATTCCAAAGGAAAGTTCTCCCAATCCCCCATACTGATTTCTCTCAACCCATTGACCGGTATCCGTTCAATATTTCTGTCTTCCAATATTATGTCAGAAGTCTGCACACACCTTTTCAATGGGCTGATATAAGCTTTTTCAAGCCTAATACCGCCAAAATATTCTTTAAGCCTGCCGATTTGTTTAATCCCGCCAGTACTAAGCGGTAAGTCCGTCGTTCCTATATAACGTTTTTCTGTCCCGTAGTCAATTTCACCATGCCTGATCAGGTAAATCGTCTTATCCATAATGAAATCCTCTTCCAGTTCTTTTTTCTATCTTCCTTATAATTTTATTGGCGGCATCCCATCTATTTTTTATTTTCATCAGAACTTCAGGGTGATCACCGTATGCTTTCAATGCCAACGCAAATCTATCTTTAAGAGCTACAACTTTATCTTCTTTTACCAGTTTGTCCGCCAGGTAAAGTATCTCATTTTCAGTAATCATATCATCTTCATCTACTTTAATATCGGTGTGGGTCGCTATGATAGCACCTACCTTTTTATATCCGATCTCTTCAATGATCTTTCCGCCTATCTTGGCATGATTTCTTTCCTTTCTTGCAATATCGTGTAATAGCGCGGCAGCTTCCAAAGCTGATCGATCCAATTCACACCCCGTGCGTTTTAAATTGTTAAGGATATCATTCGATACACCGGCTACTTGTATACAATGACTTACAATATGCTTAGGAATGTTATAATGATTCATAATAGCATGGCATTCTTTTCTACTGGGTGCACCGGAATAGAAATACTCTAAAAGCCTTTCGTAATCTTCCGGGGTATCCATATCCATAAGGACTGACTCATCAAATACCGGAACGCATAAAGCATCATCTGCAAAGTTTTCAAGTATTTTTTTCAATCCCCCGTACCCGTCATCATCTAAGATGGCCTTCTTATATTTGCAGTCTATCAAAGGCGGATGACCCTTATCCCCGCAAAATTCTGGGTACAAAATACCTTTTCCATGTTCGATATACTTGCTTTTGAGCATCTCAACCGTCTCTCTCTTTACAAGAGGAATATCTACAGGATGTAAAAAAAACGCTGCAATATCCGTATCCAGTGTTTCCACACCCTTCCATACCGATGAAAACATACCCTGTCGGTAACTCTCATTCGGTACGCACCGAACATCTAAATGATTCAATTTTTCGGCAACTTCGCATCCTTTATGTCCTGTCACAACGATGATTTCATCAATACCGGCACTTTTATGGGCATTGACAACCATCTCTACCGCTGTAGTCTCCCCAAATTTTAGCAGAGGCTTAAAACTGCCCATTCTGGAAGAATACCCCGCAGATACAATAATGGAAGCAATTCTATCGTTTCTCATTTTGCGGTCCTCTTTTCACTTTTATCAATTCCGCTGCGATGCTGACGGCGATCTCTTCCGGTGTTTGTGCATAGATGGGAAGCCCAATAGGGCTATAGACCCTATCCAAATCTGCCGAAGTAAATCCTTCATTCAGAAGACTGCTATAGACAAATTCCCTTTTACTCCTGCTTCCAATCATGCCGATGTATTTTGCATTGGTCTTAAGCATCTGTGCCAGTACCTCTTTGTCATAAGCATGACCTCTGGTTACGATAATTACATAACTATTGTTATTTATTATAACATAGTTGGGCAGATTATCAAAAGACGGGATTACCTTTATTTCATCGGCCGTATTAAACCTTTCTCTATTAGCAAACTCTTCACGATCATCCACCACTACAGTATAAAAACCCAGCATTTTTGTAATGTCTGCTATTTTTTGTGCTACATGTCCCGCTCCAATAATCACAGCACTTTCATAATTTAAAAAAGGTTCTACTAAGTATCCTTCATTTCCAGCAATAACTTCCTGTACTCTCATCCCGTAAAAATTCTCCCGGATTTTTCTTATAATCCCTTGAACCTCATCAGTTTCAATACCATAAAATCCTGTTTCAGTACAGATCCATTTATCCGCTCCCATGATCTTCTTTTGATGCTCTGATAATTTTGTTATCATAAAAAAATCAATTTTTTCTTTTTTTAGTTCTATTGCTTTAGAATATATTTCAACCACTCCTGAATCCTCGCAGTCTACATATTCCAGCAACACCTGTACATCTCCGCCACATACCATCCCCAAGGTTGAAGCTTCTTGATTGGATAGACTGAAATCTTCAATAATGAATTCATTATTTTTAAATACCTTTGACGATAACTTGATCGTCATCGCTTCTAATAGTCCGCCCCCAATGGTACCGTTGATAGATAAATGTTTTCTAACCAGCATTTTTGTTCCTTCTTCCCTGGGTGCAGAACCGGATTTTTTTAAAATAGTAGCTAATACGAAATTCTCTTTGCAATCCAGCAACTCTTTCATGAGTTCATAAATATCTTTCATCTTTCAACTCCCCCTGCAGTCATAAATCTTTCTTTTGATCATGCTATTGGTTATTTTGTGGCTATTATTGTCCTGCTTTTCCAATACTTTTACGCTTATTTTATATCCGGATTTTTTATATAAGGCATCTTCTATATTGCGTACTACTTCACCTTCAATCATTCGGAACGCTGCATTGTTTCGTGCCGCAAGTTCAATAATTAAGCTATTCCCGTCAGATATATAGGCTCTGTAATCCATCACTTCCTTAAAAGATAGCACCGTTTCATCCAGCTCTCTCAAATATATGCATTGATTCTCCGTTATACAGACTTTATTGTCTATTCTCCCTAATACCCTTCTCATGGCTTTTAAAAAAGTCCCACAAGCGCAAGAGGTTGATGAAAATGATCCTATATCTCCCGTCTTATATCTAATAAGAGGCATGGCCTGCCTTGTAAGAGTTGTGAATACTACTTCACCCCACTGTCCGTCCGGAAGTACCTGACCGGTCTCAGGATGAACGATTTCAAAGTACAAATCTGCTTCCCTCATGTGGTACCCATCCAAAGCCTCGCATTCCACACCCCCGCCGTATCCCATTTCAGTCATACCATAATGGGTAAAAACTCTGCACCCATGCTGCACCGTTAATTCCCGGATTAAAACTTCCGGCACATAATCTGTACTAAGCAGAACTTTTTTTATATTTCTTTTGAAAACATCTGCTTTAATTCTGCTGAAATACAACACCTGCATAGGAATTCCAACGATACAAGTAATATTATTTTGTGCAATACATCTTGCTGTTTCTTCCGGATCGTTAAGGACTCCCTGTACAAAACACTCTATCTTTGACATCGCTAATGCCTTTTTTAATAAATCCCCTATGCTGCCATAAGCCTTGCCCGGCAAAAGTACCAGCACTTTATCCGTCTCATCCGCCAAACAGTCCATACCATGCTTGAAAAAGTCAACAGTAAGACCCAGGTCTTCTTCGGTAAAATAGATTCTTTTTTCTTCACCGCTTGTTCCCGAACTGTTCAATGTCACAATCCTTTTGATATCCCGCAGAGGTACACACAAAAAAGAAAGGGGATTTTCCTTTATCTGATTCGGAATAGTAAAAGGGATACGCTGTAAATCTTCTAGATATTGAATTTCATCTGCATCAATGTCTCTTAATTGCCCGCTGTAAAACAAGCAGTTTTTCTTCGCATAATGTATCATCTCTTTTATTTTATTCAGTTGGTACGCCTCTAATGCGTTTCTGTCCCTCTCCTTTATGCCGGATTTATTCATGATCCAGTGTTCAAGGGGTGTCAGCTTCATAGTTCATCTCTCATTTCTATGTTCTATATAACGTACGTCCTTGCATATCCGTCAGGTTATAAAGGCAAAAGGGAATCAGCTTCCCTTCGGGATTCACCACATGAATACAGCAATCTTTCACTCTCTCCAGATTAACATTCCAAACATCCTGAAAAGCCATGGCAGAAATACTAAAAGAATTGTTATGAATATTGTCCAATATTTCATCCCATCCTGAACTAGTCTGCGAAGTACAGTTTTCTTTATCCTCTTCTGATTTTCTATAGGACCAGTTGCGTGAAACATACTCTTTTGCTTTGATGGCTCCCTCTTCTGCCTTTTCAGTTTTACAGCAGCAGCTTGAATGACCGGTTAAAGGCTGCAGTTTCCAATTCCCTTTATAAAGATAATTACCGTGAAAGGAGCATAATGCATTTTCACATCCCGGAGGTTTCAAGCTTTCCAACTTGATTTTTCCCGCTGTTTGCTTCTCGATTTCTTCCATAACCTCAGGCAGGGTAATCCTGTCTTCCTCCTTCGGAGCACAAGGAATTCTGCCAAAATAGCTTACAGGCTGAAAGTGTACTCCCCTGACTGCCGGAACATACTGCAATGCAAAATCTATGATATCCGCTATGTTATCCACATTTACTTTGGGAACGATTGTCGGAACCAATACAATCCCTATACCATATTTATTGCAATTTTCTATCGCTCTGATCTTTACCGCCAGCAGCTCTCTTCCTCTGAGCTTTTTATATATTATATCATTTGTACCGTCAAATTGTAAAAAAATCGAATCCAGCCCGGCCATTTTCATTTCTTTTACAAATTCCTCATCTTGGGCAATACGCAGCCCGTTTGTATTCACCTGTATGAATTGGAAGCCCAACTCTTTACCCATCCTGATGATGGCAGGCAAATCATCTCTTACGGTAGGTTCTCCCCCCGAAAGCTGTATATTGCACACGCCTGATGCTTTAAGCACACTTTGATACTGAAACTGTATTTGTTTTAGGGATGGCTCCTCCTTTTTAGAGGGATTGGAATCAGCAAAACAAAAACGGCATTGCAAATTACAGTGATGCGTAACTTCTATTAATGCCGTACAAGTATGCTGCCTATGTTCACTGCATAATCCGCAATCAAAAGGACAGCCTCTCCTTATTTCAGTAAGAGGGTTATTTATATAGGCTCTCTCCTTTTTTCTAACCCATTTCTCAATGGGAGTTCTACCTTTCCATATAATGGTCCTAAAGCTCCCATGAACCGGGCAGATTTTTTCCATATAAGCGTTTGTACCTTGTGAAAATATATTGGCATCGATCTTTTTTAAACAGACCGGACATAGACTTTGTGTTTTTGAAATCACTTTAGTATTATCCATCATTATTCTCTGCTCCCGAATTCAAAACCGTGATTCATCAATATTTGCTGTATATTTCTATAGCTTTCCACCAGTATATCTCCACATTTTAATAAATAGTTCTGATTGGTAGTATAGTCGGTGATGTTACCCACACCAATAATATCATGGCATTCCGTGCTTCCGAACCTGCTTTCAAACCACTGGATATATTCATTCACCATACCGGCATATTCTTGCTTTTGGTATTCGGTTTCATCCCCTTTCCCTGCATAGAGCCCCAGGATTGCGACCCCTCCTGTTAAGACCCCGCATGTTTTTTGAGTACTGCCGATACCCATACAGAGACCATTTACAGCCCTAATCAAATCGTCATTTTCTTTTTCTTCCGCTTCCAGTGCCATTTTCATCATAATTTGAGTACAGCAGTAACCGGAACTCGCCAGCTTATACATTTCAAAAGCGATATTATCCACGATTGACCCCTCCCTTTCTGGCCACTAACATAAAATATCCGGGTTTACAACGTTTTAATGCTTGCTGAAATTTACATCCGTCAATGCAGTTTTGCGTTGTAATATTCCAAAAAACATCCATTGATCCATAGGAAAACCCTATTTTTACCATCAGTTGTTTTAGCAGATCACTATGATCCTCCAAAAGATGAATTTCAAACCCCGATCCTTCCAGTTTTTCAATCAGCACTCCCAGGTCGTGAAGTCCTCTCATACAGCTATTTAAGGAGAATTGATTAAGTTCCTCAATATTATCGGAATGTTTGGCGTAAACATCGGTAATTATAAACCATCCCTTGTCTTCTAATACCCTGTAGACTTCCTTTATTGCACTGTCCACATCATCCATGAGAGATAAGGTGCATTCTGCAAATACACATTGAAAGTTTCGGTCATCAAACGGAATATCCTCCCCTCTTCCGATGACAAACTCCAAACCCTCACACAATTTTCTCGCAGCCTCTATCAATTTTTCCGAAGGATCGATGCCTACCGCTTGGATATGATGTCTTTCTTTCAGATAAACTACCGTAGCTCCTCGTCCGCATCCCAAATCCAACACCCGATGTGCTGTAGAGATGTTACAGAAGCGCACCCCTTTTTCAGTCAGATTGAAGCCTCCCGGCCTGAGTGTGTGTCCCATCGTTTCTTTCATGATGTCACTCTCATATGCATTGCAGCATTTCACCCTATTTATCCTCCAATCCTTTTTCTACCTCCAGCATCTTGCCTAGTGCTAAATCCTCCTCAATAAATACCATATTGCATTGAGGGCATTTCATTAATTCTACTTCAAAATGCCCGCCCAAATAACGTACCTTTACCTTACGATACTCTAGTTCTTTTTTGCATTTATCACATAGCCACGGCAAATCCTTTTGATGTTCACTTTTCATGTTCTACTCCTCCACTACTTCCATTCTGTGGCCGTAAACGCTGTTGATCAGTATCCCTTCTTCATGCTCTTGATACTTGACCCAATAGGTAATATTATCCAGTCTCAGCCTAGCCAAATAGTTTGAGTCTTTAGGATTAAAGAATCGTTCCCCGGTTGCTTGCGCATTCGCAACTACTTTTGCAATGTCTTCTTTCAAGATATAGCGCTGTTCCATCATTTCCCATACTTCATCAGGGATGATCAAGTTCAAGCCATTACTTTTTTCCGATTCCATTCCCGTTTGTTCCCTCCATAGCTCTTTTAAAAGTTTACTTTTCAATTGCATTCTATTTTCATGTCTTTGGGATAGGTTAGGCATTTTTTTGAGGGCAATGTTTTCTAAATCCTGCGCAAATATCAAATCCAAGATATGATAGGTTCTTTTCCCTCCGCTTACAAACAAATCTTTACACATCGCGCAATAAACAAGCAAATCATCGCTGCTTTCATCCATCCGGTCTTTTACAAAGTCCTCAGCCTGCTCCCGGTTGGCATAATACACCAATCCTCCATAGCCACAGCACTTTGTCTTGTCTTTGGAATACTTCAATTCCTCTATTTCATACCCCAACGCAGATGCAATCTTTCTTACACTGTCATGGATCATTTTATTATTCCGTGTAGCGCAGGCGTCATGAACATTTAATACATAATTTTGCATTTTTCCGTTATTTGAAGGAATGCCAAATCTTTGAAAGATCTCCCACAAAGATACTACTTCTATATCCTGTAAATACTTTTCAAAAATGCTCAAGCAACTGGAACATGCCAAGATAAAGGTCGGCTTTCCTTTCTCAAGCCAAATCTCTTTCAGCTTTTGAACATTCTCCTGCATCAAATCTTTTCTTCCCGCCCAATCCGCCGGAGCACCGCAGCAGCCTAACATTAATCCTACACCTTCCTTAATACCGGAAAGCAAGTACTCATAAGTTTTTTGTACATATTCCGGGTAAGACGCCGACAATTGACATCCGGGATAAAACAGGTAATCCACTTTCGCATTCTCTGGCGCTTCCCCTTTATACATCGATTTCGCATAATTTGAAAAAGTAATACGTGGATAGGTAAACAACTCCCGTTCTCTTTCCCTTCTCTTTTCATCCGGGATGGGAGGTGGGGATTTTACCATAAAAAACTTGCTGCTATTACTGAATGCCATATCCTTCAACGCAAAATCATGAGCAGACGGAGGCATTTTATCCCTCTCCACCATACTTTCTCTGGTTTCTTGGATAATGTCCTTCATGCTGATATCTAAAAAGCATTGTTCTTTACACAGCCCGCATAATGTACACGAATTGATCATTTTGTTTGCATAGCGCGTTCCCATGATGACATTCTCATTATGATTGATCTGCCGGGTATATCTCTTAGGTGGCATCTGGAATTTCTTCATATGGCTACAGGCTTTAATACATTGATTACACCTGCACTTTAAGCATCTCTCCGCTTCTTTTACCGCTTCATCTTCATTATAAACCCCTGATGCCTTGTTCACCCTCATTACAGGCTGTACATCATCCATCTCAAAATTCAACGGTGTTTCAAAAGACCCTTCCCTATCCCGGGAAGCTGTCATTGAAATTTTTTTAACATATCTTTCAATGGATACGGCCGCTCTTTTGCCTGAGCTTACCGCATCAATCATTGAGTTATTTCTATTTAAAAGGCTACCTCCTGCAAACAATGGAGAATCTTCCACTTGAAAAGTTTCCGGATTTATATTTAGTGTTTCTTCCCATTCGCCCGTTGCCAGGTAAACCGCATCATATTCTACGATTATTTTTTCCAAATCTGTCTGATTGATTTTATGATTTAAATTTACATGAATACCTATCTTGTGAATAACTTGCAGCTCTTCTTCAATGATCTTCTTATCAAGAATGGCGCCTTCACAATCCCATATATATCCACCTAATTTGTCGGATTTCTCATATATCGCTACTACAAAACCTTTTTTGTCCAATTCAAACGCAGCCGTTATTCCATTCATTCCTCCGCCTAAAACAGCCACTTTTCCATTTTTTTTGGGGATTGGCAGCGTTTTTTTCGGTGGCGTATACCCAAGGATTACAGCAGCTTTTTCCAGCTCCGATATGCTGACTGCTTCATCACATCCATTTCTTACACAAACACTTTCACAAGGATGATCACACACTAACCCAATGATCCTTGTAAATGGAATTCTTTTCTCCATTACTTTATAGGCCTTTTTAAAATCACCTTTTTGCATCTCTGCCATAAATGCAGTTACATCCATATGCAAAGGACACCACGCCGTACATGCCGCAGGCTCGTCATGGATACACTTGTCCCCTGTCTCCAATAATTTATCGTAATCCATTTACACCACCTCCTATGGGGATAAAACCCGCAAAGCCGGTTTTATCCCCATCAGGTTCATTATATTATTATTTAGTGATAACTATTTTTTAAGCTGTTGCAAACCTTCCAGCACTTTTTCAGGATATGCGGGCAGCTTGGTAATACGCACACCGGTCGCATTATAAATCGCATTAATAACGGCTGCATGTGGCGCTGAAAGCGGCATTTCTCCAGCTCCGGCAGCTCCGTAAGGTCCGAATGGTCTTGGTGTTTCTTGATGGATGATCACCATATCATCCGGTATATTCTTTATTTGAGGGAATCCGCAGCCGGTAAGTGTAGTGTGTTTTTTCAAATCTTCAAAATCTTCATATAAAGCTAAACCGATCCCTTGTGCAAGTCCGCCTAAAAGCTGTCCTTCTACCAATAATTTATTGATGATGGTTCCGCAGTCGGATACGATGGTCATTTTTTCAACTGCCGTCTTACCTGTAGTGGTATCCACAGCAACTTCCGACATGATGACACCATACATATGCACTTTAAATGGTTCTCCTTGTCCGGTAGTTACGTCACATGCGGTACCGGGAGCAGTCCATTTTCCTTCGTATTTAACCGGCAGGTTCTCAGCAACCATTTCATCATAGGTTCTGTACGTACCGTCCTTCTTTTTAAGTGCAGCCAGCAGGTTTTCACAGGCAACCTTAGTAGCACTTCCTGTTACAACATTTTGACGGCTTCCGCCCGAAGGACCGCTGTCCGGAGTGAAATCCATATCATTCATGACTAACTTAATCTGTTCGGGTTTTATTCCCAAAGGTCTCAAGGTTTCATAGGCAAATGCCAGTGTTCCCATATCGGCACCTTGTCCGTGGTCTTCCCACGAATTTCCAACCGTCACTCCTGTAGGCGTGATTTCTGCCCATGCATTTGATGTATCTGCACCATCAAGACCGCAGCCATAGTTATTCAAGGATATACCCACGCCGTATCTAATGTTGCTGCCTTCCGCTTCCGCCTTCTTATTCTTTTCTGCCACTCTTGCTTTTGCTTCCTTATAAAGCGGCCTCATTGTATCTATTGCCTGTGGAAATGCTATTACATCGGGCGCACAACCGGTAGGTGTGGTAGAACCCTCTCTATAAACGTTCAAATATCTGAATTCCAATGGATCCATGCCTATTTTTTCTGCCATTTCATCAATTAAGACTTCTGTTGCAAATAAGCTCTGGGGTGATCCGTATCCTCTAAAAGCAGAACCCCAACCATGATTGGTAGCAACGCATCTTCCTTGGCTTCTGTCGTTTGGAATATTGTAGTTCGCACCAATGAACTGGGTACCTCTCATTGTAAGAAGATCACCGAATTCACAGTATGGGCCGTGGTCAACAGTCCAGTCTGCTTCCATCGCTTTCAGCTTGCCATCCTTATCGGCACCAAACTTAAGATTAATAAAGAATGGAGATCTTTTTCCGGTATAAGTAATCTGCTGGAACATGTCGAATTCCAGAAATACCGGTCTTTTTGTGACTAATGCGGCAACACCCAACAGTGCTTCATTGGTAGGACTGAATTTATATCCGAAGGTTGCACCTGTAGGATTCTGTACGATAGTTAATTTTTCTAAAGGAATCCCGATTCCTTCTGCCACCATCAAAGCATGGCAATGAATTGCGATACTCTTAGAATGTACGATAAGTTTTCCATTCTCATCAAGATACGCAAAACCTACATCAGGTTCCAAAGGAAGATGGGGCTGTCTACCTACATAGAAATCATCTTCAATAACATACGGAAGACTTTCCATCAAAGGTTTTGTATCCTCGCCCTTGACTCTCCCTGTCTCAAAATATACATTCGGTGTTCCCGGATGGATCTCGATAGCATCTTCCGCCATTGCTTCCGGTGCGCTCATATAGGCCGGCAGTACTTCCAATTCAACCTTCACCTTTTCCGCTGCCTCTTGTGCCTGCGTTGGAGTATCTGCAAGAACTGCTGCCAGGACATCACCAAACTGGAATACTTTCTTATCATTAAGGATAGGTCTTTCTTTACCGTCACCCTTATTCTCAGGGAACGCAAGTCCATTGATCCTGTTGGTTCCCGGAACATCCTTATAGGTAAGCACTTTGAAAACGCCGGGCATTTTCTCTGCTTCCGAAGTATCTATGGACAGTATATTTGCATGGGATACTTTCGCTTGTACTACTTTCATGTGCAACGTATTTTCAGGAAGCTTCAGTCCTAAATCCGCGCCGAAATCCCATGTGCCTGTTACTTTTGCGAGTGCGGACGGACGAACTACAGGAGTACCCAGTATGCTGTCGCCTTCCTTCAGTTGGAACCATAAATCTTCTTTCGTTATTTCTCCTCTCATCAACTTGGCAGCATCCATTACACCATCCACCAATGGCTTATATCCGGTACATCTGCAAAGGTTTCTGTTCTTTTGGAACCAATCCCTTACCTCTTCTCTTGTCGGGTTTATGTTTTGGTCCAGCAGCGCTTTGGCGGACACAATGAACCCAGGTGTACAGAATCCGCATTGTGCTCCCCCATTAACCATCCATGCCAACTGCAGCGGATGAAGGTTATCTTTTGTCCCTACACCTTCAATGGTGATAATTTCAGCTTCATCACGGACCCTGGAAACTTTTACAATACAGGATCTTACCACTTTTCCATCCAGGATGACGGAACATGTCCCGCATTCGCCTTTACCGCATCCTACTTTAGTACCTGTAAGATGGGCTTGCTTTCTAATTACGTTTGCCAACGTAGTGTCCGGCGCAACTACCAACCGTTGTTCCACTCCGTTGATAATGAGTGTTTTCTTAATCATTTTAATGCCCCCTTTAGTTTTATTATTTATATTAATTTTTAGTACTGCCCGCTTTTTCCAAACCCACAGTTGGGATATCTGCATTCATCACATACCAAGCACAATCCCCCATGGGCCAATTGAATGATATCTTTCCTTTCTATTCTTTCTCCCGCTACCAGTCTGGGAACAACCAAATCAAAGATGGTCCTTTTGCTGTACATGACACAGCCAGGCAATCCCAAAACCGGAACATCTCCTATATACGATAGTAAAAACATCGCTCCCGGCATGGTAGGTGCACCATAGGAGATAATTTGCGCACCTGTTCTTTTTATACCGGTGGGCGTGACGTCATCAGGATCTACCGACATGCCCCCTGTAACCAATACGATATCTGCGTTCTCTTTTATTAACTCTTTGACAGAATCTGCAATCATATCCGGATCGTCTTTTGAAAACAACTGTTTAAACACTTCACATCCCATGTCCTGAAATTTCTTAGTGAGTGCCGGACCAAATCTGTCAGGAATACGTTTATAAAAAACTTCATTTCCTGTTGTTACAACACCGGCTCTTAACTTGCGCAGAGGCACAACCTGTATGATGGGATTATTATGCTTGCAGATGCGTTCCATCCAAACAATCTTCTTTTCTTCAATCTTTAAGGGAATGATCTTTGTTCCGGCCACAAGGGTACCTTTATTGACCAATTGATTGGTATGAAGTGTTGATACGACAATCTCATGAATATCATTGATTTCAATTAATGCCTTTGCATTAATCTTCAACAGTCCGGAATATTCAGCAAAAAGGTTTACTTTCCCCTCTGATGCTTCAGAAAATGTTATACCTTTACCTGCTGCCGCTGTTGCCATACGGAAGGCTGCTTCATCTTCGTGAATATCACCTTCTTTGTACTCTATAATATAGATGTTCTCTTTTCCCATATTCAACAATCTTGGAATATCTTCTTCTTCTACGATGTGCCCTTTTTTAAAGGCAGCACCTTTATATTTTCCAGGAATGATTTCTGTCATATCATGCGCCAGCACCATTCCTATAGATTGTTCAACAGGTATCATTTTCATATCCCGACTCCCCTTCGTTTCATCACAGCGCTATTAATGATTGATACTTAAAATACTTACAACAATATATAAAGCAAATTCCATGCCAAATCTAAAAGCCGCATGAATTGGGAGCTGGCATTTCAAATATTTTAAATTCGTTCGATATTTGAGCGTTTTTTCCCATGGAAACTGTTCGTTTTTTATACAACGCGCTTTTTTAACACATCTATACTAAATAGATCTATATTATTGCTTTATAAATTTAAAATACATTTCAAAGTGGTTTCAGCTCCTTCATACCAGCAATAATGATGATTAAAAACAACAGCGTTAGTATGGACTTTTTGACGCGAAAAATCTCCATAACACAGAACTTGCTCCTAACACATCTAAGAACCGGTTCTTATCATGGAGATTTTTGTATATCGCATTTATTTACTTCTTTGTCTTCGCATTTCTCACCTCATCTTAAAAGCTTTCCCGGATAATTGCCGGTCAATTTTCCATCTTGATAAACCCTTTCACGGTAGATACACGGCAAATCCTGCTTTGATGCTTATTATATATTAAAATTCCAGATATATTAAGGTAATATTCTAATATATTGCATTATATAATATTAATGGAATTAACATATTCACTAGGGTGTTTAATGTTTTTTATATTACCGGATTGATAACATTACACTTATCAGGGAGGTATAAGAAGCATTTATATTATGTGGGGGTAAAACAATGAAGAAGAGATTAATAATTGTAACAATTATTGCTAGTACGACTGGGGTTATTCTAATCCTTTTAGCTTCATACCTTGAGATATTTTTTCCGGCAAAAAATGCCTTCTATATTGGAGTTTTCGGCGATGCTATACTTTCAATAATAAAAGGCTTAGGTATAGCACTAATAACCTCTGCTTTGATTAATGCGTTAAAATATTTTGCAGAAAACGCAGAAACGTTAATAAGAAATGATTTTATCAGTATACTAAAAAACGAAGAACTCAGATCAATAAAAAGCAGGATTGACCATGCACTATATTTTAGAGGAAGAAATTATGATGAGGATAATTTCTATACTTTTTACGAGAAGGAAATATCATCACTCTTAGATAGTTATTACTATAAGTCATATAAAACTTTCATTGACTGTGAGTTTTCAACCTACTATATAAAAAAGACAATCCGAAAACAACTTGAAATGATTAATGCTGGAAAAAAATCCTGTACTACAAAAATCCCCTTCGAAGCATCCTTACAAAAAGTAAATGGCTTTGATATGAACGATCTGTATCAAATCAAAAAATTCACAATAGATTCTAAAGATTATACACAAGAAATAAACGAAAAACTAACGATTTGCGACAATAGTAATAATTCAACTGATGAATACTGCATAAATGCAAGTACAAGCTATGAAGTTGCTTTTGAACATAGATGCCAAATTGATATGATTATTGAAACAATTGTACCAATAGATGATACTCACTTCTCGAATAAAGTAACTGTTCCTTGCAAAGAATATAGCATCACATTTAAACTAAATAATCCCTTATATAAATTGTCCTGGTATAGTTTCGGTTTTTCAGGGAATCATAAAGACAAATTATTATATGAAATCCCTTTAAAAGACGCTTTAGAAATAGGATTTAAGGAATGGATACTTCCTGGTGACGGCGTATTAATCGCTATAAATAAAAAGGTATAAAAATAAAAATATTGGAAAAAATAGTTAAAAATAAGCACTGGACATGCACCAAAACAAATGAATCCGATATAATGATATTGGAAGGAGTTGTATACTATGTTTGATGAAAAAACCATTAATGCTTTAGATGAAAAAACTGTGAACTAAGAATATTTTTTAATAATTATCTATAATGTACCGATAGATAAGAATATTTGAATTTTGGAAGCCTCCAATATATTTTAGATTTAGCAACGGAGGCTTCGTACGTTTCCGATTATCACAAATCTATAATATTTACTTTATCCCAACCTTCACTCAATTGTGGGTCCTGAATCCTATCGTACATTCTTATTATAACATTCTCAGGGACATTTCTATCTCGTATTTTGTTTTGATATAATGCTTTTTCTAAAGATATCTTAATGTAATAGCATTCCTTATAATAGGGCATGAATCTTTTCAGTATGCTCTTACGTTCTGATCTTCTAATATTTGTCGCATCAAAAACAACACTTTTCCCTTGATTTAAGTACATATGAGACTTACTAAACATTTCACTAAATAAGTCAGCATTTTTTCTAAACTCCCAGACAGTTCCAAACAATTCTTCCCTTAGTTGATCTGAAGATACGATTACGCCATTTTCTTTTCTTTTAATTTCTTCCGCAAATGTACTTTTTCCACTACCTGGTATACCAATCATCATTATAAATTTGCACATATCTTTAATCCTTTGTTAATATACTAAAATATTTTCTGCTCTATTATTATCTCTCAAATTCCCTAAAAAATTTTAAGTTACCTAAAAATGGATGTATCTTTTTTGCCTCTATCATTTTAGGTAAATTTTCATTTCTTGATTACCATTTAGCAAAAAAACTTGGATGATTATAACTCAAGTTTTTTTTGATATACAATTTAAACAGCGGATGCTTTCGCTTTTTTAGCTTCTTTTCTTTCGTTCAAAAATGCGATCACCACCATGACAACAGTTAATACGAGAAATACCCCTGCAATGGGGGATGTAAGAATGGGCATAAAACTAACCCCGGTACGCATGAGTGAACGTCTTAAGTTTTCCTCCGGAAGAGGTGCAAGAATAAAGCCCACTACCATTGGAGATATCTGACAGGAAGTATCAATAATCCCTTTACCCTTGCCAAGGGCAGTAGAATAGAAATTAAAGAAGAGGTTATAAAAAATATTAACGCAGGTATCAATTTGATCTCTCCCGAGTGCGCTATACCCTTTAATGTGCCGAATATTAATTTGATGGAACTTGTCAATACTGCTCACAGAACCAAATCTTTGTAATGATGCGATATAATAAAATACCTAAGCTTTTATACAAATGAATGAATGTACTATTTGTATAAGCTTAGGTATTTTATATGATGATAAGATTCTTCACTTTTATAGATAATAAGCCGCTTCCTTACTCATTACCTTTTATATTATTTGGCATTCTAATAACAGCCTTAAATAGATCTCCGTCTATTTCTATATGGAACCTCCCTTTTTGCAAATCTATCAGGCTTTTTGCGATAGAAAGTCCTAATCCGCTCCCCTGGCTGCTTCTGGATTCATCTCCCCGTTTAAAACGCTCCATCAGTTCATCCGCCGAGACATTGAGTTCATAAGCTGAAATATTTTTGATTGTGATCATGATTTCGTTCTCTAAATCTTCAATGTCTATATAAATCCTTGACCCTTTGAGGGCATATTTAAATATATTTGATAATAGATTTTCTATGGCTCTCCATAATAGTCTGCCGTCGGCTGAAATAAACATTTTATCTTTAGGATGGTTAATCTTAAATTGTAATTGCGATGCTTTAATTTTATCATCCAGTTCTCCCAGCCCCTGCGTTATTAATGACACGATGTCTATTTTCTCATAATTGACCGGAATACTGCCGCTAGAAGCTTTTGCCGCTTCAAACAGATCATCGGTTAGTATTTTTAATCTTTCAGCCTTCCGATCTATAATCTCTATATATTCTGCTGACTTTAACGGATCTTTTTCTTTTTTTAACAAATCAATATACGTAATAATCGAGGTCAAAGGTGTCCTGATATCATGGGATACATTGGTAATCAATTCAGTTTTTAACCGTTCGCTTTTAATTTCATTGTAAACCGCTTTATTCAATCCTTCTGCAATGCCATTGATCTCGGCAGCAAGCTTTCCGAACTCTCCATTTCCCGGTACATCTACAATATGATGAACATCTCCGTTTTTTATTTTTTCTACCCCTTCTTTTATTGCATTAAATTCCTTCACACGCTTAAGCGCAAGCCATGCTCCTACGCCTATCGTAACCGGAAACATAAAGAATGTTGCAGCAACCAATAACGGGTATCCTATTATAATCACAATAATTTTAATACCAACGTTTCCGTTGCCATACACATCTTTCCCAAATTTAAAAATCCTGTACAAAAGGCTATATAACAATGTATGCTTTATGATGGTTTTATTCTTAATATGCTTAATCAATGATAACACCAGAATCAATCCCAATGAGGCAATAAAAGCAGTTACAGGTATTAAAAATCTATCGGTGCTGCGAAAGTATACATCTTCCATAAATACAACCCAAAGTACGATCAGCCCAAAGCATAATACCACATTAATATCGTTATATAATTTGTCCACCCAATTCAAATGTACTTCTTTATCCTTAAACGATTTTCTGCCAATAGTAAATACAAGATACAGGAATGATATCAACAATCCCAGCAAAAAGAGCGCGATTCTATTAAGACCGTCCGTCATCATTACTTTCGCTGCAACCCACTTGTTAATCTTTGAATTTACAAACTCATCTGAAAATGCAATATATATGTCCAAATCTTGCTGTTCTAATTCATCAATAGCATAGGATAACGTCCAATCATAATACTTGCTGTCTTTGACCTCTTGAGGATATACCTCTTTTTCATCTGCATCAAATACCATATAGGAAGGAAAGGTTTTAAAATACTTTTTACTGATATCGGAACTAGTTGTTATTTGATTTTTCCCGTCACTTGCATAAAAGATCATCCCTTTATAGGTTTGTAACCTTTTCAGGCAGCGGTTATATTCTTTTAAGTCTTGTTTGATTAATCTTTCTTTGATTTGTGAAATCTCCTCACCATAAGCTTCTTTAAAATCTGCATAGGCTTTTTTATAATTATCCTTGTCATTCAAATCCATCTCTTCATTATTAAAGTCATGCTGATGTTGTGAAAACAGCTCCTCTTCTTCCCTTTTGATTTCATCTTCAGTAACAGTACCCCCCTGCAGAATATATTCTTCATTCTTAAATTCTTTTATGATTCGGGTTAGATTATTTATAATATCTTGATTTGTTCTCATATATTCGTTGCCGAGATAGTAACTATCTTCAAAAGCTATATCGAGAGTACCTTGCTCATTTTCCAGAAGATATACAAACGTTGTAATCGCACCGGTAAAGCACGTGATTACTATCATAAACATGATGATTTTAACTATCACCGAATGGCTATAATTTTTCGACTTTATATCCAATTCCCCACACCACCTTCAAGTATTTTGGCTCTTTAGGATTTATTTCAATCTTTTCTCTTATTTTTCTTATATGAACTGCTACGGTATTTTCCGGATTATAGGCAATCTCTTCCCATACCTTTTCATATATTTCATCTATGGAATACACCTTCCCCGCGTTTGCAGTCAAAAGTCTTAGTATTTTATATTGTACCGGAGTAAGCTGGACCTCTTCTCCATCAACAGTAATGATCTTACTCTCATCATCGATGACTAGTCCGCCTGTTTTATAAATATTACTTTTCACTTCAAGACTTCCTAATGTTGTATATCTTCTTAGCTGTGACTTAACCCTTGCAATTAATTCCAAAGGATTAAAAGGCTTGGTTACATAATCATCGGCGCCCATATTTAGTCCCATTATTTTGTCTGTATCCTCGGTTTTTGCAGAAAGCATAATCACCGGTATATTATTCTCTTCTCTTATTTTCATGACAGCTCTTAGTCCATCCATTTTAGGCATCATGATATCCATGATAATCAGATGTATTTCATTTTCTTGTACTATTTGCAGCGCTTCTATTCCATTAAATGCTTTCAGCACCTTATAGCCTTCATTATGTAAATAAATTTCTATTGCATCTACTATTTCCTTCTCATCATCGCAAACAAGTATATTCAAGAAGTATCACCTCTGCATATCAATTTGTACATATTATAACACACCCCTTATCATTTTGTTTAAGGTAATGATATCAATCAAATCTTAATAAATGCTCAATATAAATCTTAAGATTTTCTTAATAATGATGATAAGAAAGCTTATTTTCTGCCCTTCAGCCTACAAAGACTCTTACGGCTTTTAAAGATATTTGTTATAATATTAAGTATTAGGATATATATTCAACATACTCGAAACGTTACGACGTTTGCCTTGACGGGCAGCGCTTAAAAGGACGGCCAATGGCCGCCCCTTTAGGCATACTATTCAAACGATCTATATATAGTCCCTTACTTAATGTTCTGTTTAGTAACACTCAAATATTTACATCCCTAAAGTTCTAAAAAACCGGAAGAGCAATCTCTCCGGGTTTTTTATTCTACCTTTCTATTTTTTTCATATTGATAAATAACGTTTCCCAAATTGGATAGGAATGGGCGGTTAACACGGGCATAATCGTTGTAATTATCAAAAGCACCATCATGAATAACAGCTGTCAGCAGGAATTCTACATTGTTTTCCTCATCCATAATATAGGCATTATTAATCATATATCCCCATGCATAACCGCTTTTTCTGAATACGGCAGTACTGTTAGGGAAATTATATCCGGCTTGTCGTGGTGTTACCGCAAGGTATTTTTGTAAAAAGATGTGATCATCGTCTGTAAGGTTGAATCGTTTAGATTCAGGCGTTTCCCATTTAAATATAATGGCTTTTAGAATACCCTGCAAAACTTCAATAGATATATAATTGTTCTCTGAAAAGTTAACCGAATTCACACCCGTTCCTTTAACAAAACCCTCCTGGTCAAGCTTTTGACTATAATCTTCTTGATTATACCCACTAGGTTGTTCATAGATGACCTTGTTATTCTTATAGAAGGTGAAAGGATTAGTGTGCCGATTCGCCTCTAGAGATGCGTGCTGAGCTAACCTATGGAGGACTTTTATATTGCTGTATCCTTTGTTCCATAGAGTTTCATTATAGTATTTCTGCCCTAAGAACTCATATAACCTGTTAAAGGCATAATTATCACTAAAAATCAAAATACGCTTAACATATTCTGCGATGGTTCCCGATGTGGTGGTTTGACCAGGATAATCAGCACCAACTTTCAAATATGTATATTTATCCAAGCCCTCAATATCCAAGTTATTCAATTTCTCAAGCGCAAGCACACACGCAGACAGTTTTATAGAGCTTCCGGGATAAAAGTATTTTCTTGGATCTACACGATAATAATATGATTGAAAGGATGGTGTCCCGCTATCGTCGCGATGTACCTGAGTATATAGTATCTGTACTTCATGCTTATCAATATTATCGAGTATTGCTCCAAACAAGTCTCTTCTGGACTGCAATAAATCTTCAATCAGGTTTTTATTTTCTTCTCTACTATGATCACTGATATTGATATTATGTTTCTCATCAGGCTGCGCAACAGTCTCTATCGCTTGATCTTCATTATTCTCTGTATTCGTATTTTCATTAACATTTTCTTCATCATGTTTATCTTTAACAGGCTTTTGAGTAATATCTTCATTCCTATCAGTGCTAGTATCTATATCTATATTAGCATCCATATTCTCATTTTTACTCATACCTTCATCTGAATATACAGAGCTTGTATCTACCGGCGACTGTATTGCAGCTGCAAATGTATGACCTGTAATCAGAAACATCAATAGCCATGCAGCCAATATTTTAAATGAGATTCCTTTCAATAAAAGCATCTCCTTTTCTTAGGATTTAGAATATAGTACATAAAAATATATGAATGACAGATATTTTATATGCACCAATTATTCTAAATTCCAAGAAAAGATATGCTGAAGCTTTCAAAAACAAATGAGCAGAGTAGGTACCTACTCTGCTCATTTATCACTTGTTATGCGGTAACAATACGGCTTTCCGCCTGTAACCCTAATTTTTCAACAGCGTGTTCACGCATCTTATATTTCATGATCTTTCCGGCAGCATTCATCGGAAACTCGGTAACAAAATCGATGTATCTCGGAGTTTTATGCTTTGCCATGTGTGAACGGATGAAATCCTTAAGTTCATCTGCAGTCAGCGTTGCACCCTCTTTGAGTATCACGCATGCCATAATCTCCTCGCCATACTGCTTGTCAGGTACTCCGATTACTTGAACATCCTTTACCATAGGATGCGTGTAGATAAACTCTTCAATTTCCTTAGGATAGATATTTTCACCGCCCCGGATGATCATATCCTTAATACGTCCGGTGATTTTGTAGTTACCATTGGCATCACGTCTTGCAAGGTCTCCGGTATGCAGCCACCCATTTTCATCAATAGCCGCGGCTGTTGCCTCAGGCATTTTGTAGTAACCTTTCATGATATTGTAGCCACGCGCAACGAACTCGCCATCTACATCATCGGGCAAATCCTCCCCGGTTGCGGGATCTACAATCTTACATTCAACACCAGGCAGCGCCCGTCCAACAGTATTGACGCGTACTTCAATCGGATCATCCACGCGGCTCTGGGTACAGCCCGGAGAAGCTTCGGTCTGTCCGTATACAATACTAATCTGGGTCATGTTCATTTTGTCCACTACATCCTGCATAACCTTTACAGGACATGGGCTTCCTGCCATGATACCGGTTCTCATGTGGGAGAAATCGGTTTTTGGGAAATCCTCATGCTCAAGCAGTGCAATAAACATGGTAGGAACACCGTGGAAACAGGTGATCTTCTCCTTGTTGATGCATTCAAGAGACTGCTTTGGAGAAAAATACGGTATCGGTGAAAGTGTAACACCATGTGTCATAGAGGCAGTCATTGCAAGCACCATTCCGAAGCAGTGGAACATCGGTACCTGAACCATCATCCGATCCGCAGTGGAAAGGTCCATACAGTCTCCGATATTTTTTCCGTTATTCACAACATTATAGTGGGTAAGCATAACCCCTTTTGGGAAACCGGTAGTTCCGGAAGTGTACTGCATATTGCACACATCATGTTTGTTAATGAAAACCGCACGGCGGTAAACTTCATCAACAGGAACCTTCTCCGACATCGCCACAGCTTCCTCCCATGTCAGACATCCCTTCTGCTTAGAATCAATGGTGACGATATTGCGCAGGAAAGGCAGGCGTTTCATATGGAGAGGTTTTCCTGCCTCAGCAGTTTCCAACTCAGGACAAAGTTCCTTAACAATACCGACATAGTCGGAATCCTTATATCCGTCAATCATTACAAGAGTATGGGTATCCGACTGGCGCAGCAGATATTCTGCCTCATGAATTTTATAAGCAGTATTGACCGTAACCAGAACCGCACCGATTTTAGTGGCTGCCCAAAACGTAATAAACCACTGTGGGACATTGGTTGCCCATATGGCAACATGATCGCCCGGTTTAACGCCCATTGCAATCAGCGATCTGGCAAAAGTATCGACGTCATCGCGGAATTCGGAATAGGTTCTGGTATAGTCCATTGTCGTATAGCGGAAAGCATACTGATCCGGAAATTCTTCAACCATACGGTCAAGTACTTGAGGAAAAGTCAAATCTATCAGTGAATCCTTCTCCCAAACATATTTACCGGTCTTTGCAGCATTATCATACAGCTGACCTTTTACTGATTTCTTTTCAACATAACGACTCATATAGTTTGCAAAGTGCGGAAAGACAACACCTGCATCGTTAAGATCGGGCGCCCAACGCTTCACCCATTCTAAAGAAACAAAACCATCGTAATTGATTGATCGCAATGCAAGCATCATTTGGTCAATGGGCAAATCTCCCTCACCCATCATGCAATACTGCAGCACCCCGTTTTCCATAATGGAATCCTTCACATGCACATATTTGATATAGGCACCGAGGTTTTGTACTGTCTTTTCAGGTGATTCTCCTGCAAATCTGTATGGATGATGAACATCCCACAGAACTGCTACTGCGTCACTCGCTACGTGGTCAAGCAGTCCCCGCAAGCGTGTAGTGTCGGAATAGACGCCGTTGGTTTCTATGAGCAGGGTTACGCCGTTCTCTTCTGCGATCGGAATCAAACGATTCAACACAGAAAGTACCACCTCATCATCTACAGCACTTCCGGGTTGAGGGTCAATATCGGCCAAGATACGGATATATGATGTCCCAAGCTTGGATGCAAGTGCAATATATTGCACAATTTCTTGGTAGTTTTCTTCCGCCTTTTCAGCAAACTTCAGACAGCAACCGGAAGAAAGACAAGGAATTTCAAGGCGCAGGTTGGAAAGCTTCTTTACTGTTTTCGGAAGCTGGGATTCAGTGAAGGGCTGTGCCTTAACTGCAAATATGTCGTTGCCCAGTCCGCGGATTTCAATACCGTCAAAACCAAGATCCTTCGCCATGGAATAAATATCGTCCCAATCAAAATCAGGACAGCCGAGAGTTGAGAATGCAATTTTCATAAAATCCTCCTTTAAATAAATAATGACGGATAACGGTTACTTGTCTGGTGAGATTTTTCTCTTTTACCTATGGAATAAAAAAGCTTTCGTCACTTAGCATTTCTACTAGAGACGAAAGCATTATACTTCCGTGGTACCACTCTTATTGGTATATACATACCCACTTATGCGGCATCATCCATAATGAAGAATGCCCTCTCTTTATAACGGCGAGAAACCCGGTCACTCCTACTTGCTGCAGCTGCCATAACAGCTACTTCAACTTTCAGATGACTGCTCAAGGGGGAGTTCACAATCCGCTCTGTGCACTGTTTTTCAGCAACCAACAGCTCTCTGAAGCATCATACGCAGCGTGTTTTCCCTATCAACGCATTTAACTAATTTGTTAAATATGCTATCAAATTTTATGATATTTGTCAAGTACGACTCTTTTTAAAAATCGGCATCATCTTAAGATCTTATTTCTGAATATTTCATTTCTACTCTCGTCTTTACATTTTCCTGTAGGTTCCGGAAGAAAAACTGATAATCATAGATATGGAATACTCCTCTTTCAAAAATATCTAAAACAGGAGGATATTTATCTGCACTCACATCGGTCACTTTAAGAGTTCCTCGCTCGGGATCTATATAAGCTCCTGTAAACTGGGAAATCTCATTTACAATATTCCCGGTATAATCCGTAAAACAAGCGCCAAGATGAAGTTCCCTGGACGCAAGTGTGCTGTCCGACTTCCAGTTTAACGGGTTGATTGACAAGGTGCTCTCAGGAACAATAATGGAACGGTCCACGTTTTCCGCTTCACAATTAAAGGATACGATCACCCCGGTATCTTTCTCTCCTTCAGCCATCTGCAAAAACGGATATTGTTCAAGGTCCTCATCGGTCACCCTCCAACCGATGATGTAAGCCGCAACCAAAAGGTCACGGTATTTATCCTGACCAAAATATTCTTTCATCAACCGCATAGCCATATCGGATCCCTGCGAAAATCCGGCCAAAACAATAGGACGACCTTCATTATAATTTTCCATGTAGTATTGAAAGGCTGCTCTGACATCCTGATAGGCAATATCCAAATATGCTTCAGCCTCTTCTTCCTTCATGGAAAAAATATTTAGCCCTGCTTGTCTGTAATAAGGTGCATACATCCGGCAGCTTTCTTCATAGATCCCTTGTTCCATATTAAGTGCACCTAAAAACTTCTTTTTGGTTTTTTCATCGGAAAGCGGCATATTGTACCGATTTTCTTCCCCCTTATACACAGTGGGACAGATTAAAAACAGATCCGCTTTTTTATTCTCTCCGACACCCAAATAAGCCCAATGTTCACTGTTAGAATACAGCGATTCTTGCTTATTGACTTGTGTATCGGCCGCACAGGCTGAAAGAGTGAATGTTAACAGCAGGACAAAAAAAAGGATGGAGCTGATATTTCTTCTTTGTATCTTCCTCATAAAATGACCTCCCCTAAATAAAATAGTGTAAGAAGACTTTTTCTCCGAAGCTAAAGTGCTTCCATGATTGATTCAATATTATCTATTAGTAATTCCTGTGCAGTTATATTATAAAAGTTTTGTTTATAGCTTTCACCATCATGTCTTTCTTTTAGGATTGTCGTTATCCCTATTTCTTCGCCTTTTGCTGTTGCAATCTTCGCATTTTTACCATCGGTTGTTTCTATTTCTAAATATCCTTGAAGCGTTAAATATTCTGCTAATTTTTTTGCAGATATTTTCTTGTCACACCTTTGCAAAAGTAAGGCATTTATCTTATCCGTAAACCTACTTATAGGGATCATTTCCTCCGATAATTGTATACTTTCTTTTATGAAGCTGCATATTTCATTTAAACTGTAGGTTGATGATACCGGTTGTAAAATTTCATCACTATCAAAGTTATTTATAATCTCTAAAAATGCTTTGCCATACCGTTCTAGCTTCATTTTCCCCACACCCGATATCTCTAAAAACTCATCATCATTTCTAGGCATTTTGCAGCACATATCCGTTAATGTCGCATCTGAAAAAATAACAAATGCCGGGACTTTTTGCTCTTGTGCCAGTTTAAATCTTAATTCTTTTAATTTGTTAAGCAAGTCACTATTTACTACTGCTTTTTGTTTTATAGGTTTTGCTTCTCTTGCTTCCTCTTTTACTATTTTCATAGTTAGTTTTTCCCCATTCAGAAGTACATTTCTTGATTTTGAGGTTAGCTTCGCTATTGGAAATTCCGAATTGGTCAGCATCAGATACTCATTTAGTACCAAATGATTTATAATCTCTCGGATACGCTTTTCTTTGATACCGGACATGATGCCATAGGTTTTGATTTTATCCAAGCCTAATTTTACTACTTTTTCCGCCTTGCTGCCGCGCAAAGTATCAATGATTATTTTAATGCCGTACCGTTCTCCCATCCTCACGATACAGGACAGTATTTTCTGTGCATCTTCTGTAATATCTATGTCCTCAAAGTTGGTATTACAGTTACTGCAATTACCGCAAAAATTCGCTGTTCTATCACCAAAATATTTTAATATATATTCTCTCAGACAATCAAAGCTATGACAATAATAAGTCATCTGCTTTAGGCGCTCTCTATCCTTCTCTTTTACTTGCTCTAAAGTTTCCGGATCCAGATCATTTTTGTCATCGGTGATATCTATTAAGAATTGGTTGGTAATTACATCTTGACCGCCATATAATAGAATACAATCGGCAGGAGTTCCGTCTCTTCCTGCTCTGCCTGCCTCTTGGTAATAGTTTTCCAGATTCTTAGGCATGTTATAGTGAATAACAAAGGATACATTGCTTTTATCAATACCCATTCCAAAGGCGTTGGTTGCCACCATGATCGGTTTTCTATCATATAAAAAGTCGTCTTGATTCTTTGTTCGCTCATTTTCGGATAATCCTGCATGATAGCGTGTTGCGCTGTAATGATCCTGAATTAAATGATCACATACTTCTTCCACTGTTTTTCTTGTGGAGCAATAAATGATACCACTCTTATTTGCATTATTTTCCAAATAATTCATAACCGCTTTATATTTATCGACCGGTTTCTGAACTTCAAAGTATAGATTCTCACGATTAAATCCTGTTGCCATAATAAAAGGATCGTTTAATTTTAGAATTTCTATGATATCTTGTTTAACTTCACTAGTTGCTGTGGCTGTAAAAGCTGATATTACCGGTCTGCGGGAAAGCTTTTCAATAAATCCGTTGATTTTGAGATAGCTTGGCCTAAAATTTTGCCCCCATTGAGATACACAATGCGCCTCATCCACCGTTAGCATTGAGATATCCGCATTTTGGGCAAACTCCAAAAATTCAGGTGTATCAAGCCTTTCAGGGGCTACATAGATAATCTTGTACTTTCCGTTTTTAGCGTTTTCTATCGCTTTTATTGTTTGATTATATGTCAGCATTGAATTGATAAAGGCAGCAGCAATACCATTTGCAACAAGTGATTGTACTTGGTCTTTCATCAGAGAGATTAAAGGTGATATAACCAAAGTAATCCCATCGAATATCAGTGCCGGCACCTGAAAACATAGAGACTTTCCTGCTCCTGTCGGCATAATTCCCAGTACATCTCTTCCCCTTAAAACATTATCCATTAATTCCTCTTGTCCTGCCCGAAAAGCAGTATATCCAAAATATTGTTTTAAGATTTGTTCTTTTTGCATATCATATAGCTCCTATCTACCTAAGCATTTTTTCCTGTTGTTTCTTTTAATTGCTGTTGATTTAAATACGAAATAGCTCCATATTTTTCTCTAATTACATCTGCTTCCTAACAATTTTATATTCGTCATTAAATTCGAAATAGGGACAGTTATCAAAAGTATTGCTTAAAAATTTTCCCATTTCATCTTCATCTAAATTCACTTGACATTCATAATAGCTGTAGTCTTCATCATAAATATAATTTATGCAGCAATCGCAACTTTTTTTAGCTTTCATATCACAAATCCTCCCTTAAAATATAAATACGTAACATCCTACGTATGTAGCTTATCATTTTTATATTTATTTAATTGATTCCTATGTTTTTTGCACATTATTTTATCCTATCAAATAATTCAATATATTTTATCAAACATCTCCATATTTCTCAACACCTACGAAAACGGATGTTAAAAACTACTCATTTGCTCATCACTTGTAACTTGGTTATTGTATTTTGCCACTTGGTATTCTTTTGTTGACTATACCTTTAAAAACTAATATATTGTAAATGTAGCCGCTACAATTGTAAATAGAAAGGGTGAACTTCTCATGAAATACGTAATTGATGAGAATGAAACTTATGAGGATGTAGAGATTATTATCAAGTGTAAAAAATGCGATGATAGTATACTATCTTTGATCTCTCGCTTGAAAATGCAAAACGAAAAAATTATTGGAGTCATTAACGAAAAAACTTTTGTGCTTGACCCTAAAGATATTTTATATTTCGAAAGTGTTGATAAAAAAAGCTTTATTTATACCAAAGATGAGGTATATGAATCATCCCTACGGCTATACGAAATTGAAAAGATATTACAGATGCAAGGTTTTATCAGAGCTACAAAATCTACAATTATAAATATTTCTAAAATAAAGAGTATTAAAACAGAGTTCAACTCAACATTAACCGTAGAGATGGAAAACCATGAGAAGTTAGCTGTTTCAAGGCAATATGCACCTATATTAAAAGAAAGGTTGGTACAATAATTATGAAAAAATTTATACATGCAATAGGAGAAGTAAAATTTATTACCGGATTATATTTTATGGCAGCAATTATGCTAGGCTCCATTGGCAGTTATTTTATGCATGGCCTGAGAGAATTCTCATTTATAACCATATGGCAGCTTTTAGGAATGTCTGCTGTTTTTGGTGGCTTGCATTTCATACAATTTTCAAAGCTGCAGCCATTGATTAAAATAACAGTTCATAGCATATTATCCTATCTTACAGTGATACTTTTTTCACTATTTTGTAATTGGGGATTTACAGAAAGCACAACGGTATTTTGGCAATTTACTGTTATATTCTTAGGGATCTATGCTTTAATGTTTTTCGCTTTTTCACTGTATTATAAAAATGAAGAAGTATATCTTAACAAAAAACTAGACGAATATAAGCAAAAGAATAAATAAGTCGAATGAATAAACCGTCCCCTCATTTGCTCATATCCCCAACATCGACTATTTTGCTATCTTCCCTCATATAATCCTTATAACTGCTCCACTTATATCTCTCAATGGCGCTGATACCATGTTTCAAAGGACTTTATAGGAAATAGAAAAAGGGCTATTACTGATGCCCTTTTTCGTATAACAGCTATTTTAAATTTTTACTTGATATCTATCAGCTTTCTAATACTTCTCTATATCATGTGCCGCAAAAGGTTCGATAAGGACAGGCTGATGGCTCAGGCAGTGTGGAGTATTCCGCCTGTTCGGGGGAATGCGCATAGGGTTTTGAAAGCACACTAAGCAGCCGCTCCATCACACTGTAGTCTCCTTGTTTTACTGCGGCTTCTAGCGCTTCTTCTACCCGGTGGTTCCGAGGGATTATCGCAGGATTGGAGTTTTGCATCAACTGATACGATAAATTTTTCGATTCCTGCTGTCTGCCTAATCTCGCCTGCCACAGCTCATGCCACTGAGCAAATTCCGTAGTGCCAAACAGGGCCGTATCCGACCTCTCATCAAAAGTTAATGCGCGGAAGGTATTGGTATAGTCCTCACGATACTTCTGCATCATCCTTAGGAGACCTTCAATAAGTGATTCATCCTCCGGCTCTTGATTGAATATTCCCAACTTTGCTCTCATGCCTGCAAGCCAATGACCCCGATACAACTCAACAAAATCCGAAACCGCATCCTGCGCCAGTTTGACAGCCTGCTCCTGGTTAACATCCAGCAGCGGCAATAGGGTTTCAGCAAATCTGGCAAGATTCCATGCGGCAATATCCGGCTGATTGCCGTAGGCATAGCGGCCATGAATGTCAATGGAGCTGAATACCGTTGCCGGATCATAGGTATCCATAAAGGCGCAGGGACCGTAATCAATGGTTTCTCCGCTAATGGTCATATTGTCGGTATTCATCACTCCGTGGATAAAGCCAACCAACTGCCATTTTGCAATCAGCGCGGCCTGACGCTTGACCACTTCCTGAAGCAGCGAAAGATAGCGATTGTCACCAGTATCAACGTCTGAAAAATGTCTTTGCAATGTATAGTCCGCCAGAGCCCGGAGATCTTCAACAGAACCCCATTTAGAAGCATATTGAAAAGTACCGACGCGCAAATGACTGGCGGCCACACGGGTGAGAATTGCGCCAGGCAGCACAGTATCGCGGATAATGGACTCACCGGTTGTCACTACCGCTAAACTACGGGTGGTAGCAATACCAATCCCATGCATTGCTTCGCTGATGATATATTCACGCAGCATAGGTCCAAGCGCCGCTCGGCCATCGCCCCCTCGGGAATATGGTGTTCTGCCTGAACCCTTAAGTTGAATATCAAACCGCTCACCTTGGGGAGTAATCTGCTCGCCAAGCAGCAGTGCCCGGCCGTCTCCTAACATGGTAAAATGCCCGAATTGATGCCCGGCGTAAGCTTGGGCAAGAGGCAAAGCGCCTTCGGGAACTTGGTTGCCGGCAAGCACTGCTACACCATCATTACTTTGCAGCATCTGGTCGTTTAACCCCAAGGATATTGCCAAGGGATGATTGAGAATAATTAACTTGGGTGATGGTACAGGATTTAGATTGAGACTTGTAAAAAATATTTTCGGCAGACGAGCGTAACTGTTGTCTAAGTTCCATCCTGTTTCTATTATTTCTTTTCCCTTTGTCATGTTATCTCCTTTCCTTCTCTGATATTTGTGTATTCTAGACTTTTTTACATAAAACAAAAAGCATATGCACTATCGTATTTTTATTTATTTACTTTCAAAACAATCCAATCTTTTTTAGTGTCTACTTCTGCCGATTTATTATACCTTTTCCACACATAGATAGGATCTTTTAGATATTCTTTAAGAATATATTGAAAAGCCTCGTTCTCTCTTGTTTTCTCATTCCAATTTATTCTACTTAAAAATAAAAATCCGGCAAAGGTAACTTCTCCTCAGCCGGCATATTTGCAAAATATTCAATTTTACTTTTGACTGCAATACGTCATGAAAACAACTTTGTCAAATACATCAAATCTTAACTTTTACATATATTTCTATTCTGATGTTAATACTTTTTCTTTATTTGTAATTTAAACCCAGCAAGTCTTTAACCACATATGCTATACCATTCGAAGGATTGGGTATCTCTACACCTATGGTTTGCAATATAGCCATCGTGAACGCCAACAGTAAAAACAGTGAGAAAACAATAAGTTCACGCCGGTATTTTTTCCGGATAAGGTCTGGAACTTCAAATAATGCTATTCCTATAAAAACCATGATTAACAAAAATATCACCGACATTTCCCCCTCTGCATTTTGGGTACCCTGCGTATTTTAGCTATCAATAGTGACATGAGAGGAATAATAAAATAAAACAAAATACTGAAGACAGGCCAAATACTGCTGCCAAAATAAGCGAATTCCATGGTAGACTCGTGGCTCGCCACTCCAAGGATAATACTGATAATCCCGATGGGAAGAACCAGCGGTACATAAGAACGTAAATGCAACAACTGAGCCATACCCAATACACCTGCATAATAGAAAACGCTAGCCTTTATAAATATCATATTTAACATATTGATTGCAATCAAGACCTCGAGCCTGGTTAAGATTTTTGCTATATCTATCAGTCGTACTGCATCATACGCAGGAAATCCCACAATGGTGGATATAATTCCGAGCACAGCTGTATCTCTTACTGAAATAATTAATAACGTGGCTCCTCCGATGAGTAATCCCGACAAGACAGCACTTTTTACCTGGTTTTTCTCATTCATATAAGGAATAATCATGAGAAAAACCAGTACTTCCAAAAATGGGATGGATGCAATGACATGAGTCCCCTGCATAAAATCTATCACAGGAATGTCAAAAACCGGTAAAAAGTTGACCCATTTCATGTCTTTCAGCAATAAAACGAATGTTAAAAACACTATTATTAGGGTAACTCCTACAAATATAACACTGATACGGGCTATTACTTCTATCCCGCTGCGTACGGCCCAGGCACAAATGAAAGCAAACATAATTGCAATTACCAGTAAGGGAGTCTCCGGCATAATATAGATCAAAAAAAAGTCGCCAAGAAAACCTAATTGGAAAGAGAATATTGATAAAAAAAGCCATACATATAGTGCAGAAATCAATTTGCCTAGATAATGGCCGTAAATAATATCATGAATCTGGATCAAGTTTTTACCTGGGAATCTTTGGGCAATCGCTATGTAAATCAGTACAAGGAGCAAGCATATCACCAATGCTGCTAAAATAGCCAGCCAAGTATCATGATTGGTTATCTGATTAATAAAAGATAGCGTTAAAACAGAACCCTGAATCAAACCCCCTATTAAGAACATCAATTGTGAACTCGATATTTCTCCTTTTTCAAGCCTCATAAATTGCTCTACTCCTTTTCCGTACTGGCAGGTCTAGTTATTCTACCTGTTCTGCGCAGCTTGGCCTCAACTATTACTTCTACTTCTATATTGGGAAAAACCTCATCCCATCTGTCTTCTAATTCTTTCCACTCTTTGCGATATTTTTGATGTACTGCTTCACCAAAACCAAATATATCCGTGTTAAGTTTCCTGGCTTTTTTCAATGCAGCCATAACTTCACTTCGAATAACAGCCTCTTTCTCTTTTTCCAGGAAATCAACCTTCGGTGGTAATGTCAAATCTTCAAGACATGACTGGCTGCCCAAATTTCCTTCTTCTTTGATTTCTATCTTCATATGTATCCTGCCATCCTTTATTTTCGGCGTAATTTTACTGCTGGCCCGGATTATTTCAAGGCTGGCTTTACCACCGCCGGGACAATCCACATCAATAATACCACTTTTTATTTCTCCTATGACCCATAAAAGGCCTCGGGTTTCAGTCTTATCCAGCTCGCCGGTCAGTTTATCCTTCTTAAAAACTGCCGTTCCCGATACGAAGGCTTTTTTTTCTTTGCCTGAAACTTCAATGAGAGGAGCTACAGGCGATGTAGTTTTACTTAACAACCGAGTAATAAAATGCTGCAGCTTAACAATACTTGATTGGGATGTAGCCTTCTGTGCTTCAACCAAATCACTGATTTCTAGTGCCGGAATTAACTCCAACTCAGATTTTATTTCTAAAAGCTCATCTGCTTTATCTTTGGCAACTAGTATCCAAACCGTTAACCGGGTTTCAGGGTCACGCACAAAGAAATCAATATATTTTTGCACTCCTTCTTCAGCGGTGTTCCGACTGAAAATGATTACCTGGTTATGGGGAAAATACAGCTTGCGTGTTGCTCCATGTGTAAACTCCCTCACCGCAGTAAAGACAGTATCTCCTGTGCTTTCTATATTAAAGTAGGCATCCTCCGGGCTACTGCTGCCTTCTCCAGGCTTTAATGCCCTTGGTTTGACTATTTGAGCCGTCAGTTGTATTTCACCATCCTCCTCAGATTTATCAATACCCATACCTGCAACAATAGAAAATTCATCCAATTCATGGCGGCTCCAACAGCCGGTTAAAATTGAAATGAACAACATATAAATTACTATTTTCAAAAATAAACCTATACGGTTTTTCATCAATTACACTCCCAATATAGAGTTTTCTCTAACCTTACCGGTCATCCCTCTCTTTTGATGGAGGTTTAGGCTTTAATCTGAATTCCTGCCGTTGAGAATTATGCCAGGCTATGGCTCTGGGTTGGGTAAACATAGCCCAAATAGGCACTCTGACAAATACATCCTTTAGATCACGGAAGGTGAGCGGAGCCACAGGCGACAAATAAGGGGTCCCAAAAGACCTTAAAGAAGCCAGGTGGATCAAAATACCCAATAATCCGATCGCAATCCCAAATCCACCCATGAACCCAGCAAGAATGAGCAGAATAATACGCAGAATAACTCCTGCATCTGTCTGGGATGGCACAACAAAACTGGAAACAGCCGTTATGGCGATTACAATAACCATAGGTGCTCCGATAAGACCGGCTGCTACCGCAGATTCGCCGATTACCAATGCGCCTACAATACTGATGGCCTGTCCGACCGGACGGGGTAGGCGTACTCCGGCTTCCCTGAGTATTTCAAATGTTATCATCATCATACCGGCTTCCAGTATTGCGGGAAAAGGAGTTCCTTCACGGTTTGCTGCCATGGTGAATAAAAGAGCAGTAGGAATCAACTCCTGGTGAAAGGTTGTCAAGGCTACATATACCGCGGGACCAAGAGTGCTTATAGTAAAAGCAATGAATCTCAGCATTCTGACCAGGCTTGCAAAATATGCACGGGAATAGTAATCTTCCGAGCTTTGAAAACCTTCAATGAAGACCATGGGAACGGTAAGCACAAAAGGTGTGCCGTCAACCAGAACAGCTACCCGCCCTTCCAGCAGTTTTGCAGCAACAATATCAGGCTTTTCACTGTTGGCAACAGTTGAAAAAATAGAAAAAGGTGCATCTTCAATAAATTCTTCAATATAACCCGACTCCAGGATAGCATCGGTATAAATTCTTTTTAACCGGCGCCTGACTTCTTCTACAACCTTGTCATTGGCCACTCCTTTTAAATAGGCAATGCATATACTTGTTTTTGTTTTTTTGCCTAATTTCATTGTTTCAAGGGTTAAATCAGGGTTTTTAATTTTACGCCGCAGCAGTGTCGTATTGGTACGCAAATTCTCAGAGAAAGCTTCACGCGGTCCCCGGACAACAGCTTCGGTCTTCGGTTCATCCACACCACGGGTGGCCCAACCCTTGGTATGAATATCTAAAGCTTCTTTGGACCCATTTATCAGCAAAATGGTATCTCCTGATAAACAATCATCCACCAGTTCATCTATAGCGGTTACTATACCAATATTCCCCACAGAAAGCATGGTATTTTTAATACTATCAATATTAATCGCTTCTGATGTTTCTTCGCTACATATAAAACGGCTGTCATACATCAAAGGCTTTATTATACTTTCATTGATAGTCACTTTGTCCGTCATGCCTTCCAAAAAAATAAGTGCAGCATTGATTTGCCCTTTATGACCAAAGGAGAATTCTCGGATAATAATATCATCGCTTGTGCCCAAAATCTCTCTTAAGGTTTTCAGATTTTTCTTAAGGTCATGTGAAAGGTTAACTTGAGATAATTTTTGAGGATCATTCTCTTTATTAAAATTTCGGTTAAGTATTTGCCAAAAACGTAATTTATTCGATAGAAAATGAAACATAAATCCCCTCCACTTACCGTAAAATTCATTCATGTGTAATTATTTCCAAATAGATTGAGGTTATTCAGTACCGTTGGTGTTGAATTTAAATAATAATATATGTATCAAAAAAGCAAGAATTCATTAGCTTCATATTTATATCATTAAAGAAGTCCGGTGCTGTCTTACACACCGGACTTCTTTACCTATTTAGCTGACACTTTTGTCCCACCACTATAAATTATAGCCTTTTTGGATAAATATTCTTTATATCATTTAAAATAATCTATATAAAAATAAAAAAATGCCATGGTAAGATATTAAACTTACCTCTGGCACCAGCGCCTTTCAAAATATTTATTGACCATGAAACATCTAAGACCAAACTTGCAAATTTAATCGTTTATTTTGGCTTCAGTATAGCATAGCAATAGATAAATGTCTATGTATCTATTGACAGAAAGCCCTTATGCACAATGCATCTATAGTTGATTTTCCCTAAAGAATCGGAATATAAATCAATTTGTAATTTGTGAAAAGATATCCTGTTGAATGATTCTTAATAATTCTTAAAAACCTCTTATGATCATTCAACAGACAAGTTTTTGCCCTCTCGCTTGTTCAAGCGACTGATAAAAACACTCGTAGTGATAGTATAAATCCATAGTGAAAAATCCGAATTTTCTTTAAATGTATTAATCTTTTGAAATGCCCGGATAAATACCTCTTGCGCAAGCTCGGATGCATGACAGGAGTCTCCGACTTTATTGACGAATAGCGTATATACTTTGCTTTCATATCCTTCAATAAGGCTCTCAAAAGCTTCAATATTCCCTCTTTTCGCCTCTTTTAGAAGCTGACTGTCACATTTGCCCACTGCCGCACTCCCCTTTTTTCGGTAACTCCATTATAATAAAATTAAAGGGTGAATAGTTTACAAAATGGTTACAGTATTTATAAATAGAGTTTTTAATCTCGAAGGGAGTGGTTTTCTCTAAAGATCCATTGTCCTATAAAAATAAGCGCATACTTTTTGATTTCAGTCGATTTCCTTTACTAGTTCAGTTCATTGAGAAAACTTTCTTCCCACATATTCACATAATCACCAACGGCCCATTCTGCCATAACCACCATTGCTCCTTCTTGGATGGGTATTTGGTTAGCAGGCTTATGAGATAAATCCCCGTTATTTATAGTATAGATATAGATAACATTTTTACAAATGATGACTGCAATATCTTTATTAGGCGACGTATACGCGTCTAATGCCGTCGGAACCTTACTCTTTATCACATTCCATGATACCGCCAAATCATCATAACTAATCATGTTTTTGGGGGGAATAACGGGAATATTAAAATCGGCATCATGATCCATAAACCGCTTTGCTCTGGCATTTAACCTCCCCTGCATCATCCAATGTCCGTTCTTCCTTGTAATGGTAAAGCTTTCTTCATCAGGGGTACTTTCCACTCCATCTCTGTTTTCCTTGTTTTGAGCGGAAAAGTACGCCTGCGCTGCATGGAACATCGCTTCTTTTCCGCTTTCTCCTAAAATTTCGGATATTTTTACGCCTTTATTGCTTTCGATATTGTCTACAGGCAATACCTTAAGCCTATGAAAAGCCTCCCTATCTTTTTCTTGTACAGTATACTCCAATGCCATATAGTCATTCCCGATAAAAAGTATGCTTTTTTTCGAAGTGGAGCTAATCAAAGAAGCATTATCATTGATATTATTAATGTTTATTTCATTATCTACCGGATAAGCGAACAGAGAATCATTCAACCCATTTGTTTGTACTTCCCTGGTGACTCCTACTTTCCAAAACCCGTTTCGCCGGGGCAAAAATAAATTGTCCATCTCCAGTACCGGTCTAAGCCTTTTATAGTCGGCCGAAATCCACAACGTTTTGTAAAATACCCGCTCCCCGTTTTGACCCGGTAATTTGCTCTTATCAAATCCGCTTTCTTTTAAAGAACGCAGTCCCAAGACCACGCCTGAATGATACCGAAAAGCTTCCATCTTGTTTTGGCTATTTTCTGCAGATCCCTGCCTTCCCCCTGTTGGAGCTTTATTTTCCTCCAATTCATCCGAAAGCTTTTTAAGATAAAGCATCCGGTTGCCCATAGATAGAATCAACTGTGAAGCATCTATTCTCACAAATTCGTAAAATAATTTATCGCCGGAAGTAATGGTTATAACATCAACTTTTGCACTTTTTATCCCCAGTTTTCCCGCATCTGCCTTATAGGTATATAAAAAATAATATCCGGCATCAACATTTTTTATTTTATATTGAGGATGCTCACATAATTCTTGTGCAAAAAAAACGTAATCCTTACCGAATTCCGCTTTTTCTCCCAGCCATTTGTCTTGTTTTTTCCCTTCAGTGTCCTCCTTTGCCAGAGAAATGCTTTTTTCGATAATCCAAGTTCCTTTGATAGGAATTGCATTGTTTTCAGGTGCACCTATTTTTTCATCCGTTTCTATTTCTATATGATTACAAGCTGCTAATAGAAGCATAGGAACTATAAATAATATAATCAACCATTGTTTCATGTGTTTTTCTCCCCTTTGGGAAGTTCCTCGATGCTACAGCGGCAGTTTTACATACACTGTAGTCCCTTTTCCCAATTCACTTTCTATTTTGAAAATACCGTCATGCATTTTTATAATTTCGTCACAAATGGATAAACCTATTCCGTTCTGAGCCTTGCTGCTCTTACCTTTATAAAACTTCTCCTTCACTTTTGGCAAATCTTCACTGCTGATTCCGCAGCCATTATCAATCACCGACAGTATAAGGTATTTGCTATCCGCATTTGCTCTTAAGAGAACCTTCCCACCCTCCGGTGTAAACTTGAAAGCATTATCCAAGATATTGATCATTACTTGCTTCATCCGGTTTCTATCAATAAGCACGTTGGGAAGATCTTCATCATACTCTACGACAAATGCTATTTGTTCCCTCGCCGCCCGTGGGGCCATGTAACGCTTGATATGCTCAATGAAAAAGGCAAACTCCGTCCGTTCTTTCTCAAGCGACACTTTGCCCGAAACAAACCGCGAAAAATCCAATAGCTCCTCCACCATCCGGGTCAGTCTTTCACTTTCTTTTTCTATAATGGCAAATCCCTCTTTTAACATAGGCTTATCCCCTAAAGATTCTTCGGTATTCAGCGTATCTACCCATCCTCTGATGGAAGTAAGAGGCGTTCTGAGTTCATGGGAGACTGAGGAGATAAAGTCATCTTTCAGCCGGTCTTTTTTCAATATTTCATCTGCCATAAAATTAAGCGTATCCGACAGCTTCCCGATTTCATCTTCCCTTTGTTTGATGCTTCTGACTTTCAAGTTTCCTGAAGCCATGATACCGGCAATACCGGTTACTTCTTTTATAGGCTCCACAATGCTATTTGCCAAAAGTACGCTGACACATCCGGTAACTATAATGACAAAAGCACCTATGGCTACGAAAATCCTCGATATGTTTCGGATGCCTCTGTCAACTTCACGAAGTGATGTAACAAACCGCAGCACGCCGACAATCTGTTCATCCGACCGAAGGGGATAAGCTACCGCCATAGTATTAAAAGAATTATATTCAACTTTTCCCAACCATCTTCCTTTTTCTCCCGTCAGCGCTTTTTTGACGTCATTTGTTTGCAAGGGCTCCTTAGGCATAAACCCTACCGAGTCCATGAGAACCCTGCCCGAGAGATCAAGAATTTGGACTTGTGCTTCGGTTTGATTCCAGAAAACATCCACATTTGCCATAATATTGTCTTCCAAAGAAGCGTTGGAAAAATATCTTGCGTAAAAATCTGCAGAAATCTTTATCTGGTTTGTGAGAATTTCCTCGGTATTATTATAATAATACTGCTGTACGAAGTTCATAAGCAGTATCTCCAATATTCCGACGCTGATCAGGATGACCAGCATAAAGCTTCCCACTAACCGCATTTTTATACTTTTCATAATTACCCGCCTATTTTATTTGATGACCTGCCCATTTATACCCGATCCCCCAGATAGTCACGATATATGTGGGGTTTACCGGCGAATCCTCTATTTTGGCTCTTAACCGCCGGATATTGACATCTACCACTTTGGGATCACCCATATAACTGCGCCCCCATACCATGTCCAACAGTTCATCCCGGTGAAAGGCTTTCCCTTCATTCTCCATAAACAATTTTAAAAGAACATATTCCGTCGGAGTAAGCTCGATTTTTGCCTCTTGCTTAAAGGCCTCTTGGGCATATATGTCAATGGTGAAGGGACCGCTTTTTATCCTTTTATGTTCTTTTGTTTCATTCTTGATATCTAGCCTTCGGGACAGAGCTTTCACCCGCAATATCAATTCTGCTGTATTAAAGGGCTTTACTAAATAATCGTCTGCTCCGTTTTCAAGACCTGTAATCTTATCGGCGTCCTGACTGCGTGCCGTAAGCATTACAATTCCCATACTCGAAAATTCTTTTCGTAATGCTTCGCAAACCTTAAATCCGTCCATACCGGGCAGCATCACATCCAGTATGACGATTTGAGGCTCTTCCCGTCTTGCTTTTATAATACCTTCTTCTCCCGATTCGGCCTCTATCACCGTATATCCGTTACGCTCAAAATTTATTTTTAAAAATCTCCGTATATTGCTCTCATCCTCCACAATAAGTATCTTGTGTCCCATTTTTTCTCTCCCGATGATTTTGAAATATGATAATATGATTATAACATATTGTATTTCTCTCCCAAATACTTAATCTAGTGTTCCGAATACATAGCCCTGTTCTTTAAGATATCGGATAATTTCCGGCAGCGCTTCCACCGTGCTGTGCTTTCCTGCGGAATCGTGCATGAGCACTACAAGATGGTCTTTCCCTCGTGAGGTTTCTTTAACCCGTTGAATGAGCCGGGAAGCATCAGTCTTTTTCCCCTCGGCATCTCCGTTCAAACAGTTCCAATCGACATATCCGTATCCTTGCTTTATGATTTCTTCTCTAAAAAGCACCTTACTCTTTTCAAAAGACCCCCCTGGAAATCTGAAAAGTCTTGTTTGAAAGCTCTCCCCCAGGATATTTTTAAGAACCGAATCCGCCTGCCTTACTTCTTTCATAAAGCTGCTTACATCGGCATAGATCTTCTTGTATTTATGGGAATAAGTATGGTTTCCAATCATATGTCCTTCTTCTATATGTTTTTTGATCAAATCCGGATTTTTTTCTGCCAGTGAGCCGATAACAAAAAATGTAGCATTGATTTGGTTATTCTTTAATATTTCCAATATTTTAGGTGTGATATCCGGAGTAGGGCCGTCATCAAAAGTTAGATAAGCGATTTTTCTCCCATCAGGCTTATAAATATTTTTTAATCTTTCCGCAATATCCTGGGTATCTTTCATTGTTGTATCCTGAGCACCCTGCGCCTGCGGCTTCAATGCTTCCGCAATATCCGTGTCGTCAGCTTTCAGGTCTGCTGCCATATCTGCTTCCTCTTTTTGTTTTAAGATATTGCGCTGTAAATCCATACCTGTATTCGCTTCATTGGCATAAACCGTATTGTTGAAAAAGACATCTGCCGACTGTGAAACCACTGATAAAGTCGCAATTTTTTGAGCCGAAGAAATCAGACTAGGGGACTGGTCTGCTGTCAGGCCTGATTTTTGGCCGGACTGCGGCCCTGTCCCCTTGTGTGATTTCTGAACAATCAAGTAATTTTTCAGCGGCCTCGCCGACTGTACCTGTCTTTTTTCGCTATTTGCTGCAGAAAGGTGTTTTTTCCCTAACGTATTTATGAAAGACACCCCGTAAGTAAACATATATATAAATACGGCCATGCACGTCAAATATATCAAAACTGTTCTACGGTAATTTTGCCACTTCAGACTTTTTTGTTCAGCTTGTCCCTCCATAAAATGCCCCATAAAAAATAACCCCCGATGTCGAATTCTGAAATTCTATTTATATATAGAATACTAAATTCCGACATTATGAGGGTTACAATATAGTTACAGATTCATAGACTTTCACGTACCCAATCTAACTTTTATATGCGTTGTATTTCTTAATTTATATACAAACAAAGACACCAAGTCTTTTCTCCTTAGTGCCTTTGTTTTTTCTATAATCAAATTTTTTAGACAAACAAAAAGTTTCTCATAATGCGAATATGTCGATTGCTTTCTTTAATGCTTCATTAAAAAATGCGAAGTCATTCGCACCTTTCCATTCTTCATAGGTAAAATCAAACTTCAATTTCTTTCCAAGCCGGAAGTTTTGCCATCATGCCTTTGGCAGCATTCCGGGCAGCTTCTTCATCTAACCCTTGTGTTTTGACAATAAATCCTGTCATACCTTTTAGCTTTTCATCATAAGACTGCATAGTACCATCAGGCCTTGCACAAAATTTGCAGTAATCCTTACTCTCATCCCCCATCGCAAAATCTTCTTTTGTTTTCATCGGCATTCCGCAAGCAATACATGTCTTCATATTGGTTAACCCCTTTCTTCACTCTTTCTATGTTAATAAATCGAACTTTTTCAATAATCTTGTACATGTCCCGTTCCCATGTCTTTCTTTCACTCTGCAACCGATATACCTATAAATTGATATATTCCAATATCATCACCGACACTTTGTCCTTTAATTTGAGACACCTCAATAGTATCTTCATCTAAGACAGCATTTACTCTCCGGGGTTCCCAGCCTCTGGTATTGTTTCTTATCCAGTCTCCAACGCAAAGACCGTGTTGAGGGATTTTTATAATAGTCTCAGTAGTTCCCTCCTGAGCTATTAAATTTTTTTGCTTCGAGAACTTTTCTATAGTGTCTCCGGCAGCTTGCCCTTGAATAGCATATTCATGAGCTATAATGTCAGGGCCTATGACCTGCACTGTCCTGAATTGATTGTTCCTCTGTGTATTTACTACGGCATCATTAGCCTTCAATAAATGATTTGATATTTTTATAATTTTCTCCTCCGTCGTTTTGGACGTAATGACAACTCTAAACGGAAGAACCGGCATATCTACGTCGTTGTACAGGCTAATATTAGGATAGTTGACCCAAGCATATCTCACTCCTGCCGGTTCTAAAATCTCATCATGCCACACCTCTACAGTATTGTTCTCTGTGTTAATGATTGCATTCGCCATATGCCATTTCCCCTGCTTGTCAAGAACTTGGAAGTCTTTTGGAATATCCTTTTTAAAGTAAATTCTCCCATAATGGTTGTCGAATCCGATAATTGCTTTATTTCCTTCAAATTCACAATACTTAAGCTTAGCGCTTTTTCCTTCAATTTGTTTTCCATATATCAGATCCATTGCTAAATATGCAAGGCGTCTCCCAATCTCTTTTTTTTCTTTAGGATGTATTTCTATCGGATCCTTATCCGACAAATCTATTGCAGTAACCAGTCCGGTATTATCCATACCTGCTACTCTCATCTGAACATCCCGTATTATCGGCCATTCATTCCTGTCGGTTTCATAATCATTGTAACTGTAACCGGCAAGCTGAACAAGCATGGCGGGTAAGTGTGAATCCTTAAATTCCATTCTTAAACCCCGCAAATAATCTCTAAGCAGGGACTCATATTTGTATCCCAGGTGGGTGCTGTTTTCTCCCTGATAATATATAACTCCTTTTATAGCAAAAGGTGTAATGGGTTCCATAAACCCATTCCAAAAGCCCGACATAATCGGTTCATCATCTCTTTGGATATAACCGCTTTCTTCAGTAATAGCATTGGGCATAAAAGCTTCCACAGTGGTACCGCCATACGTCATTCTAATAATACCTATAGTAACATCGTTCAATTGTTTGTTTAATTCAAGTAATTTTTCCGCAAAAAAAGTCCCGATTGCCGAGGAATAATCAATCGCCCATCCCTCAGAATACTCCCATTGTCCTTTACTGGTAAAATTCGGTGTAACCGCTGTGATCTGTTCACCTGAATAAAATCTCAAATTTGATTTACCCTCGAATTTTTTCCGCGTTTCTTCCGCTCCGTAACATTCGTATAAGAACATTTCGGCATTTGATTGGCCCGCTACAACAAATACCTCACCAACCTGAATATTATTTAGTGTAATGGTATCTTTAGTATTATTAACAGTTAATGTATACGGACCTCCATAGGGTTCCGGGTCAAGTTCCAGATACCAATGGCCGTTTTTTACAGTGGTCGTTTTGGTCTGCTTTTTAAATTTGACAGTAATGGTTTCCCCTGAAACTCCTCTACCCCAAACAGGAATTTTTTTATTTCCCTGCAAAACAGCTCCCGATGATAATATATTGGGAAGTTCTAGATTATAATTCACTTTTCTAATGCCGGCATCCAGCACTCTTAATATTATATTAGCAGTATCTGCACGGCTAACCAAGCTATCTCCCATAAATCTGAAGGAATCACTTAATCTAAGATAACCTTCGTTATAAGTATAAAGGGCCGCATTCTGATAGTTACTCGGAATAAACTTATAATCCCTGATAAAAGATGCATATTTTTTATCTCCCGTTAAATTCCCGTTAAACCTTGTAAGCATTAATGCTACATCATATTTGGTAATAGCCTTATTATAATCCGGAAATTCATTTTCTTTAATAATTCCAAACTCTATTCCTCTATTCATATAATGGTCAGCCCAATCAGACTGGTCTTCAGGATACTTTTCACCTTTCAGGGTAAGCAACATTTTTATAAATTCCGCCACTGAAACATGTTCATAGGGTCTAAAGGTATTATCAGGATGGCTATCTAGTATCCCCCTATTAATTACATATTTTATTTGTCCATACGCATCGTTTGATACTATATCTTGAGGATTAGTAGATATATATTTCTTTAATTGTTCCTCATATTTTTCAAACTCATGAACATCATAGAGGTTTATATTATCATAGCGTACAACAGGAGGCGTCCCCCAGCTACTATCCGTATATCCTACCGTTCCGAAAGCCGGTCCTGTAACACCGGATTTTATTCTATATTCACTGGTATCAGTATATTCAAGCAGCGGCTTATATTCCTTCATAGGATTTGTCGGACCATCGATGTAAAATTTTATGCTAACATTATCTTCATATGTATTTTGAATGAATAGACGGGCAGTGTAATCCACGTTCTCCCTTAACAAATAATATCCTTCAGCAAGGGGTTTCATTTTTGTCGGTGCCGCCGTATTTATTATCGCCCATTTAAATTTAAACTGATTTGCCACCGTGTTTTGCATATAGTAAGTAACGGCATAATATTCATTAAAATCTTTATCCTTTGAGCGAGGAATGACAACCGCGATTGGCCTGCCGGAATGACCTTCATTTCCCACTTTCTGGACATTTATAGTAAATTCCATTGCATAATTCTGTTTTTTTGCCCATAAGTCCTCAGCCAAAGCAGCGCGCTGCATATATCGGGCGCCACCCAGTTCCAAAGCTCCCGTATCTGTAATAGTATTTGTTTGTTTCTCCACATTATTAATTTGCCATATTGTTTTGTTTCTTTTATCAAGCACCCGGTTATTCTTTAAAGATTTATCAGAAAATGCTTCATGAAAATAACAGTATCCATCACTTATATCTTGTCCATCACTTATATTCGGTACCACTTCAGAAGCCTTAACCTCAACACAGAATATGACTAAAAAAACACCAATAAATAAAAAACGTATGAATGTTCTACTCATTATTAAAAACATCTCCTTTTTTAATTAAGGAACAGTGAAATAATAAGTTCCGAAATTTTCAGCGAGGGATTTTTTCGTCAGGCTAGGCGAAGGCCTTTGGCAATACTGGCGTATGGCAAAGGTCGACAACGACGCATGGCAGAAAAATAACCGCTGAAAAATCGGAAGTTATTATTTTGCTGTTCCTAAGCTTTACAACCTGTTATTTATAGCTCACAAACAACGATGGAAATATGTGTTCTTCATGATATATAGCTTTTTCTGCGAGTTCCCAACTTATTTTTATGATATATAAGTTGTAATAAATATGTTACATCCGCTACGCCACGGGGACAGTTCCTCAGGCACATAAAAAACATATGTGCCAGACGAACCGTCCCCATGACTCCGCTTTGCAACTTATATAGTTAAAATATTTTATATTCTCAAATGCAATTTTAACGGAATTGAGGCAACTCGTCTTTTGTAATAACATAATCGTGTTGATAGGCTTTTTTCAACATCCATGCTTGTGTGTATTCGTCCGAATAGGACTTCTGATCTTTTGTAAGCACAAATTCACCGCACCATGTCATATACCAAAGCCATTTTGTCCCTGTTGCCAACAAAGAATCCGGATCCGGAATTACTCCGGTTTCTGTGAGTGCAGCCATTTTATGTTTATCAGTATACACTTCCACTGTTTTAAACTCTTCATCCCTGGGAGAGTAATCGTTTTGGGGTCCATAAAAATCTATTCCGACAATATCTACCACATCATCACCCGGATACCACTCCTGATTCTCACCGTTCCAAACCCATATCAAATTAGATAAGTGATGATAATTTGTCATCCTGTCAAACATTATTCTCCACAACTTTTTATAAGGCTCGGATCCTTGGCTTCCCCACCAGAACCACCCACCGGATGCTTCATGTAACGGTCTCCATAGTACCGGAACTCCTTCTTCCTGAAGTTTCTTCAATTCTTCAGCAATAACATCAATATCACGAATCATTAACCGGTATTCTTCAGATTCTGTGTTTTCGATTCCTTTTGCGAAATTAAAAGTAGTTGCTTCGGTATAAAATCCACGATACCATTGCTTATCGGGTCCTTTGTCGATGAGATTCATGGGTGCATTCCAATGCCAGCAAAAGGTCGCAATTCCTCCTTCACGCCACCATTGAATTGCTTTTTCCGTGTCAATCCCTTTAGCTCCACGTTCCACTCTGGAAACTGAGTAATCCATAAAATCAAATCCAAGGAGTGCAGGTTTCTTTCCCGTGATTTGATAAATTGCCTCCACTTCCGAAAAATCCTCAGATAAATGTTGACCGGAAAGAATCTTCTTCCCGTAAATGTCTTCCAAATATTCCATTAATTTCATAGTATTCGCATGAGTGACTGAAGAAAATTCTTTCTTTTTCTCTTCACCTATCATTTGAATATTTTTTTCACTTTCCACCATTTGTGCACCGGCATCAACTTTTTCTTCAACCATTGTCACTTGAGTGTTTTCTTCACCCTCAACAGTTTGTGCTCCGGAATCAATTTTTTCTTCAACACTTATCATTTGAATGTTTTCTTTACCTTCCATAGTTTGCGCGCTGGAATCAAGTTCTTCTTTACTATCTGCGACATTATTGTTTTGCTCATCTTCCACATTTTTTATAGCCAAATCGGAATCTTCGTTCATATCTTCCGTAAGATTGACCGGGGGAGGCAAGTCTGCTTGGTGATGATGATAACCCATAAGATAACCGATATATAACAGTACTATTGTATATAAACCATAAAAGATAACTCTATTTGCAAGAAATTTTTGTCTTAAGTTAGTTCCAAACATTGCAACATCTCCTATTACATGTCGTTATTAATAGGCCAATAATGAAAAAAGTTGATCGAAAGAAAAAGCGGAAAGCCGATTCAAATCAATAAATCCCCCGTAAAACTCGTTACTCTCTAAATTCTGCATATTTTTCAACCTTTTAACCGCTAAGTAATAAAGCTCCTCATCATTATTCAACTTTGCAATACAAGCAGCTATAGCATATATTGCAGGAGATTCCACTGCATTAAGGGGTTTTCCTGCTGCAGAATAGCTGCCATATAAACCCCGCTGCTTAAGTTGTCTTTTTAACCAGCTAAGGGATTGGTAATCTTTTATTCCTACCTCAGATAAATGCATCATAATCATTAAATTTTCTATTGTAGGGAATCCTTCGTCTTCGGTGAACCATTCATCTTCATAAAAAGGCAAACCCTTAACCTGATGATTTAATATGTTTTCCATATTTACATCTGACAGTTTGTTCCATCTTGTATCAAACTGCTCCATCAGCTGCATTGCTTCAAAATCATAGTATACAAAAGGTGCTTTAGGACTATCCGGCGAATCATAACTCTTAAGATTATCTTTAGTTATACTGTGCATAAGCAGCTGGGTTGAAAGTCCTTTGGCAATAGCTTCATACTCATTTTTTTTCCATTTCTCAGCTGCCCTAATCAATGCTTTAACTATCCTTAAATCATCAATGGTGGCATTAACCGTCTCTTGGTTGCTGCCACGGCGAATACGCCATTTAACAAGCCGGTTGCTGTTCATAAAATGATCCGTCAATATATTGACCTGTATTTCAAACTTTTCCGGCTCATCCCTCTTCAGATGATAAAGCATCAGAAGACCTACTGACTCCGACAAAATATCTTCTCCTGAGGCGTTTTCTCTTTGCTCCGAATCGGTTAAGTTTGTTCTAAAGAAACCGTCTTCTATAAAATACTGATTAACAAATGCTTCCAGCGCTAACCTCTCCTCCTCATATCCTGGGAACTTGGTATATTCTCCCAGATTTAACTTAGAGGACTGTTTTTGAACAAATGAATAATAAAGCCCTATTCCTAGTATTAATAATACAATCGCGAGGCCCGGTTTCCTGAAGAAAGGTTTTCTATCCATAGCAAAGCCTCCAACACCTGATTTACTCAGATTATCATTTATTCTTTCTATTTTTAAACATATAAAAACCTAGAGCAATAATAAAAAATAACACTAGTGCGCCTGTAAATATAAAATAATCTCTCATACTCTTAGTAGAAGATTGTACTGTCCCGACGATCGGTCTTTCATCTTGATCCTTTTGAAATCTAAAATTTAATAGTTCTCCATCTCTACTAATAATCGCTGCATCTCCTGTAACTAGCCCCCTCTTGTCATCTTCCAAAAAATCCATAGCTTTGACAATGCAATCCTTATCTAACGATGTAATAGTCATAATTCCTTTATTGCCATTATACGGTGAGGTCTTTAGTTCTAAAAAAGTAGCAGTAGTTGATATTTCCGGTAACAATTCAACTTTTTCATTGGATAAAATACGGCTAAATTGGCTGTCATATTGGAACCACAGATTTTTATTCATACTCTTTATAGCACTATTCTCTTCTGGAGTACCAAAGATGATTAAATTATTATCATGATACTTTTCATCAAACATAGAACCTTTTACAGCATCAATAATTCCTTCATTATTTTTTACACCTACTCCCACTAACTCAGCAATTTTACCGGCAATTCTAAAGTCTTCCCTTGTAGGATTATCGGGAATTATGATTGTAGTTAAATCCAAATCATCGTTTCTCGAAAACGGAAATGGCAGATTATTCAGCAACATAAGCCTTCTTTCCTGCCTCGGGAAATAATAATAAGAATCCGCATTGATATACGCCCACGGTATGCTTGTCAAATATTGCTCACAAGTTAGGATACCGCTTGGTATAAGTTCAAACACGATACGGACATCATAGTAATTATTCCGTCTTAAAGATTCCGGCATATAAAAGGTCATTAAATGCAAATCTCTCTTGTCCCGGTCCATCTTCTGACTTCCTATAGGAACCCCATTTACATATACCGAAACCATGGATTTGTCAAAATCAAGATTATCCGAATATCTTATATTTAAACTGATATTTGATTCGTTAGCCAATACCTGATCAGAAGGAATTCTCAAGCCTATATTAGCAACCTGTTGATTGATTCCTTCAACTTTAATACCATTAATGCCCAAATCGTTTAGATAAATATAATCACTCATTCTTTGTTCTTTTATAGCTGTATCTAATTCCGGCATCAGTTTAATATAGTTATCTTCCATTTGTGCTTTTAAGTCACTGTTATTAAGCGCTTTTACAGCTTCAACTAGTCTATCTCCATTATCAGAAACAATTGCAAATATAGGCTTTCGGCCATCATTTACTGTAACTCTGTAAATATTAGCATTTTCAGCATATATATTTTCTTCATTGTTTATGATAGTTTTGAGCTTTTCCGGCATACCATTATACTTGCCGATGTAAATAAGGCTATCATAATGACAAATAGACGGGTTACTGGCTGTTATTAGTGTGCAAGGTACTTCATAACCGGAACTATATGTTTTCATATGTGCAATCAAAGTCAAGGCGGCAGAAATTTCTTTATCGGTATAGTCATCGGGAATAGCTACCCCTATACCCTGTGCTTCATCAGCATACATACCTGCAAAAGGTCTTGGGAAATCCGATATATCTCCGGATGAAGCCACTTTATCATATTTTATTACATAATTTGTGTTTCCGTCAATAATTACCCAATTGGCAATGTTCTTGTCATCTTCGCATGGCTCATCCGTTATTCTAGAATGGGTTCTGACTTTCAACTCATTATAACCTTTCTTAATCATATTAACGGGTATGTTAATTTGCCAGCTGTTGAGCAACTCATCCTTTAAACTTTTTATCTTCATTGACTTTATGGGAATATCATTCATATAAACAGTAAAATATGAATTATCTATTCTAATTAATTCGCTAATCTTCCAAAATAAATTGAATTTAAAATCTACCGTCTCCATATCTTTATCTACATTAAAAAACCACTTACTTTCACCATTAACACCTCTTAATTCTATATCATCTATAACTCTATAAGTATATTCCAGATTTCCTTCAGGCGTTTCATTAATGGTTATTTGTTTTTTTTCTCCAGGTAAACCATCAGTTATTTTACCAGATACATCAACAGATTCTTCAGCAGGTTCTTCGACAGGTTCTACTGCTGCTTTATTATCGGCTGCTGTTTTATTAAGATAGGCAGTCATCTGCTCCTTGGTGAGTTTTACAACATGGGCTTTTTCCGAATACTGCCTTGCTACGCTTACATCTTGTGACGCCTCAATTTCACAGCAATATATTCCATAAAAGATAGTATAAAACGATGTGCTTATCTTATAAGCATCAACACCTTTATTTTTTAACTGTTCAATATAATTGTCTGCATGTGCTTCATTTTTAAATACCTGCATCTGAATACCATAAAATACATCGTTTGTTTGTGCTTTGACTTGCATAACACTAAATACCATTTGTAGAATGATTATAATGCTTAGCATTTTTTTCATGTTCCGCCCCCCTAGAATCTCTCAGTTTTATACCAGGTTATTTGTCTTTTGAATATAGAATCATTGATGAAACTAACCAATCCGATAACAGCAACAATTGACCACAATTTGCAATAAGTGAAATACATTATTAAAGTGATTGCTGTGTTAGCCCCATTTATTTCTCCCTTTTCAGCGCTTAAAGCAATTAGAACAGATAACACAAAGAGAATATAGGCCATAAACCATAGCAGCAAACTATACCCCATAATTGTGGTTTCTATAAAGCCTCCAAAACCAAGTATAAAAATCATGTCAGAAATTATAGAGGATGACAAGAAGAGGACATAAACCGCAGCAAAATAAAGAAGATCAAATCTTATCGGGCCTGTATTCCTATCAAATAAATACTTGAAATTCTTTATTAATACGTAATAATTACCCTTTACCCACCGCTTTCTTTGCTTAAACCACACTGACAGAGTCTCAGGCTCTTGTTCCCATGTTGCAGAATGAGGGCAGAATCTTATATGATAACCCAACTGGTAAATCCTAAAACTAATTTCCGTATCCTCTGTTATAGCGTCCGTATCCCAACCACCAAGTTTATCCAGGATACTTCTACGAATAATAAAATTTGTCCCGGGAATTGTACACAACTTTAATAGCTGCCATCTACCTGCTTGGGCCATCCATTGAAAATAGACACCTTCGATATTAATAAATTTTGTTAAAAGATTCCTATTCTTGTTTCTGCACCTAAATTTACCGATTACCGCTCCCGCCTTTTTATCCTTTATGATTGCGTTGACTAATTCTTTTAACGCCTGTTTTTCCGGTGTATTATCGGCATCATATATCACAATAAATGAACCTTTGCTTTGAGTAAACCCTATATTTAAAGCATTCGATTTACCCTTTCCTCCAATAATACTGTCAGTATTAATGATTTGCAGAAGTCTTTCGGGATTATCCTCTTTAATTTTTCCAAGGATTTCTGCGGAATTATCATTGGAATTGTCATTAATAACAATAATCTCATACTTGTCCTTATCGTAATCCATCTCCAAAACAGATTTCAACGTTTTAGCTATAACCTTAGCCTCGTTATGTGCCGGAATCAAAACAGAAATAAAGGGCAAGTCTTTGTCAGGTATAAGTTCGTCACTTCTTTTATAATTTTTTAAATAAGAAACAAACCCGCTGATTACAAGTATTTTGTTCATAAGAACTACAATCCAAATAGAAAACAATGACAACAGCAAGAGATAATCATATATATTCTGCAACATAAAATATCACGTCCTTAAGTCTTAAAAAATTTCTTCACTTCAAAACGCTTTCCAATAAACACCATAATTATTAATGCACTAAGTAGTATAGTAGCTACAATAACAGCTGTACTGGTGAACCTTGATATATCATAACCTTCAGCAGTTTGTTCCTGTTCCAAATTTTCACCCCTTATTTTTTCCATCTCCAAATCCTTAAACATTTCAAGCTGTGTTTTTTCCTCTTTTGATGAGCTCTCATTTTCAATCGTAGCATAATTGGTATCCTTTAATTTTTCATAGTAATCTTCAGTCAAAAAACTTCTTATAGCAACCTTTTCAAGTCTAAATATTTTTAATAAATCCAGTAGCTTTTTTTCTTCATCCTCAATAGATATATACACAGATTGCTGATTGTATGGATATTCTTTTTGCTTATAACGAAAGATATCAAAGTGATTAATATCAACACCATTGATAATGGTATATTGATTAAGCACCTGAGAAACTTCCAACAAATCCCTATCCGTATCCACTTTTCTTTCACTCTCAGTTGCAAGAATGAATGGCAGCTTTAAATCTGCAAATACTTCCGTTCTAGTAAATATCTTGTCTTGTGGCATGGTTATTCCCATTATATCAAGACCTCGTTTACGGTATTCGTCCACAACTTTCTTTAATCCAATCCCGGGGTCTAAATTATACGTACCGTTTTCATTTTCAACGGGGTAATGGATAAAGAGATGCCCTCCCCTTTTGCTCACATATTCGATAACCTTTACATATGTATCAAAAGCCTCAAGTTCATAGTTATCATAAACGGGCATAATCGTTGCGATAAATTCAATTCCTTTATCATTTAACATCTCTGCCATATCCATCAGTTTGTTGAAATCAGAAAAAGGATAAACCTTATTGATAACTATTATGACATCCGTGGAATTCAAGCTTTCTTCCGGGATAATCAATTTATTGTCAAAAATCACCACTTGCGAATCATTTAAAGTATCTAAAATCCGGTGATATTTTTCTACCGACTCAAAACTTGAAGCAGCAACAATAACTATAGCATCATCTTCTATTTTTTCAGGGGGAAGCTTCTCTGCTTGAAGCAGCAGCACATCATGTCCCCTTGATCTCAATTCCATATACTGCAAAAGTATATCACTTGTATTTGCACCGTAACCGTACAAATGATCGTATACTAATACATACTTTGCAGGCTTTTGTAATGCATATGCGTGAATATTATTCAAAGTAATGATAAAAAGCAAATAAATAATAATATGCTTACATATAACAAAAGATTTTTTGGTATACATTTATACATCAAACTCCAAATCTTTTTCAGCCTTTTTAAAAAGCTCATAAGGACTGCTGGTTTCTTGTACATTATACCGCACCAATCCCACCTGGACTTCTAGCCAAAATCTATTAATTTTGGTATCATCATTAAAATTGATATTTTTGATTGTTTCTTTCAACCTGTTCTTTACATATTCTCCTCCATCTTTATTTGCTAAGAGGATAATGCCAAACATGTTAACATCTCTCAATATATATTTCTTATCTTCTTCCCGAAGCATTAAGCTAATCGCTGTAGATATTTGATTCACTATTTTAATGTATTTTGATTGTCCAAGGATTCCGATTACCTCGTTTTCATATTTAATTTTCACTAACATTAAATAGACTTCAATATGATATCTTTCATTGATTTTCATAAAAACCTGCAGTTCATTGAAAAATGTTTGAGAACTTAATAATCCTGTATCTTTATCAATCATAACAAATTCGTTATTTTCTTTTTCTAAACGGCTGTTCCGCTCTTGAATATTTCTAATTAATCCTCCATAATATGAAAATGTAATGGAGAATATCGGTACAGTGACCATCCAAAAATAAACATCGGCACTAACAGGTACTCCCTTAGAGATATTTAAAAAGATATGAATACTGGCATATAAAAAAATAAAAGTTATTGAATACAGCATTGAAGTCATAAAATTTGTATAGTAGCCAATAATCGTTCCCAACATGACAATAAATATCAGAAAAACATTCATGGGATTTTCATTTAATCCCATATATGAAAAAGCAATAATTAAGAAAAAAAACATGGTTATTATGACAACACTTGTTAAATCAATTTTCTTTATCATCTTGTTCTCCATCTTTTCCATTATAGCAGCTCCTTTTTAATTAATCTTTCAGTATTTCTACTCTTATAGATCATTGAAATTGCATAAGCAAAATAATAATAAAATAGTATGTCCAACGATACTGTCGTCATAAAAAGATGCTTTTTTAAGTCCGTATCTCCTGCAGCAATAAATGATATTAACACTTGAGAGAATCCAGTTAAGAACACGTAGAGCATTACAATTTCACTATAGAAAACTGTACGCACAGCCCCCTTATTCCTATATTCCACCACCTTATTTATAGCCAACGCTAAACAAATTACAAAGAAAAAATAAGCAAAGTTGGAGGAATGAGGAATGTGATTTTCCTTCAAATAACTCCACAATCCAAAAAAATTTGTTCTCTCACCATACTCTTTCCCTGAATCTCTTTCATAATTTCCTAAGACCTCGGGTCTTATGGTGTAACTGTTTTTCCATGCAAATTCCATAATTTTAGAAAATGCACTGGGATTTTTCAAATAATAAATAGTAACAGAAAATATATTATACCGGCTATAAAAGTTTTTTAGTAATATTTCATCCTCCGGATGGATTACAGGAGTCCTGTCAAAATAGATTGTCTCTGATAATAAAGCAAATTGTTCATCAATGCCTGCTTCTTTAGTCACTGCTTGAACATCCGGCTCAAACAGCATTACACCTCTGGTGATCATGTGGTATTTGTTGATAAGGTAGATTCTGTCATCAATCATAAAATACATCAAGATTGAAGACCCCAGCAAAAGAGATGCCAAGATAACCGAAAGCACCTTTTCTTTGTTAGGAATCTTAAAATACAACACCGATGTCAATAATGCAAAAGAAAAGATTCCATTTAGCGAAAACTGGCTTTTTGAACCCATAAATATAAAACTGGAAATAAAATATATAAACAAATATCTTTTTCTAATATCCCCACCCAGTGAAAATTTCAATAAAGATGATATCGACAGGAGGTAAAAAGGATAAGCAACTCCTTCTCCAAAAAAGCTATTAAAATAAGCAGTATAACCTATATCACCAAATATAATCACAGCAACTAATGCCATAAGATACTTAAAGCTTTTATGCTCTACCATTCCTTCAACGACTTCAATCATCCAATAAATGCTTAATGCAAGAACTGCAAGACTAATGAATGCTATAAATCTGATATCAAATTTTCCGTCATCAGTAAATATATCATCCAAACCCATAGCAATCTTTATGATTATACTATGAGTAGATTTTGCAGTTCCTTCTACTCCGTTATAATACTGCAACCTGTCATATTTGTGATTGAAGTAACCGAAATAATCATTTGAATCACGCTGCTGTTCGTGCTTTAAACCATTTGGCACCATTATTCTACCGAAGTCTCCGTTATCTGCTAAACCAATCAGCGGCGATATAAATAATGCATATCCGGAAATTAAAAATAGAATCAGCACGGCAAATATTGATGGTTTCATAATTCTATACATTAATCATACCCCTTTGGCAGCTTTCTCCTATTTAAATACTATGAATTCACTTAATAGATAATTTGTACAAATTACTATTATACTCCCAGCAATTTTAACCCCATATTGATCAAGTTCCATCAATGTTATGCATAAAAACAATATGATACTCTCCATCAAAAGTGTAGAAATTCTAGAGCCGGTAAATCTCATAAACTCACTAAAATCCATTTTGCTTGAATTTGGCGTAATAAAGACCCATCTTTTATTTGTTATATATGCAAATATAATTGATATTATAAAAGCCAAAAAATTGCTTGCCAGATAATAAATATTTAATCGTATACATAAGCTGAACGTTACGATATTTAGTAACGTGGTAAGTAATCCCCAAAATAAATAACTAATTACTTTTTGTAGCTTATACCCACTATCTTTCAGACATAGTCTTTTTATCATTATATTCGTTAATAAAATAAAGGGGTCTGTTTTTCGTTTCATCAAAAATTCTCCCTAAATATTCTCCTATAATTCCTAAGCTGATGAGTTGAATACTGCCGAAAAATAAAAACAAACTAACTAATGATGCGTATCCCGCAACCGGGTCTCCAAAAACTAATTTTTTTATAATGATATACGTCACATAAATAAACCCAATAGCAACCGCTATAAACCCCGCAAGCGTACAAATCCTTAAAGGAATTGAGCTAAACGAAGTAATCCCTTCAATGGCAAGCTCTGTAAGCTTGATGTAATTCCATTTACTTTTACCGGCAATTCGTGCTTCCCGTTCAAACAAAATCTCTTTTTTGTTAAAACCTATCCAACTAAAAAAGCCCTTTGTATAGCGATGGTGCTCTCTAAACTCTCTAATGGCTTCCACTGCTCTTCTGCTGAGCAATCTGAAATCTCCGGTATCTTCTTGTATCTCAATTCTGGATATTTTTTTTAAAATTTTGTAGAAATAGTGTGATGTCTCTTTCTTAAGCCATGTTTCACCATTACGGTTCTTTCTCTTTGCGTAAACATCATCAAATCCTTCTTCCCAATACTTAATCATCTCGGGAATCATTTCCGGAGGATCTTGAAGATCCGCGTCCATTATAATGACTGCATCACCTGCTACATAATCAAATCCTGCCGCCATAGCTATTTCTTTTCCAAAGTTCCGGGACAAATCCAGATAAGATATACATGGGTCCTTCTGCCTCAGCTCTTTTATTATTTTAATAGATTTATCTTTGCTTCCGTCATTAACAAACATGATTTCATAATCATATTTAATATCTTTTAAAACCCGTATTAATCTGCTATAAGTAATAGGTAATGTTTCTTCCTCATTATATAAAGGTATCACAATAGAAATTAATTTGTTCATAAAATCTCTCCTATGATTATCAGTCATATCTACACCGCTGACAATCCAATATTTCTTGATAATAAGAAAATAAGAAGAAAACAGATTTTTCGATACTTTGCGCGTCTTCATGTCCCATAAGTCTATTATATATTAAAATCGAAGCTATTTCACGATATAATTACTGCAAAACCACATTATTTTGTTATATTTTAGTATTCCGTGAGAATTTTGTCAACTATTCCGTAAGGAAATCATTGGTTTCTGCATACCAGTAGATAATTATTATGGACAACTGCTGTCTTCATTTTGCTTTTCAAGTTCATCATCTTAGGTCTTTCTATCATTCTTTAAAGCCGCTCCTTATTAGATATATCTAAGCTAATTTTAAATATAACTTATGACATTTTTACATATTTTTCTGCTCAACATCGATAGTCCGACATATATTTTACAATATGTTTGTTATAGAAATACCATTCATTGTTACAAAAATGTAACCAACACGTTTTTTATCAAAACTTGTAAATGACACACTAAGCAGATTATAATTTGGGGTAGATTTTTGTAGAATATTACGTAAGTTAAAACAAGCTGTATTTAACAAAAGTCTGAACCTTTTTATTCTTAAAACTTTTAAAGAATAAATTCTATATATGTTGGTATATATAAATCATATACATTAAAATAGGAGGCTTACATTTCAATGAATGACGAAAGATTTTCAAAACCGGATAAACGAGAACTTAAGGAAAATTTGACTCCAATACAATATAAAGTAACACAGGAGAATGCCACAGAGCCTCCTTTTAATAATGAGTTTTGGAATCATAAAGAACAGGGGATTTATGTAGATATCGTATCCGGTCAGCCATTATTTAGCTCTTTAGATAAGTTTGATTCAGGATGTGGGTGGCCTAGCTTTACAAAACCTGTTAAAAAGGACAATATTTATGAAAAAATAGATAAGAGTCATTTCATGATTCGTACTGAAGTGAGAAGCAAACATGCAGACTCTCACATCGGGCATGTGTTTAATGATGGCCCTGCTCCAACCGGCTTACGCTATTGTATAAACTCCGCATCACTTAGATTTATTCCCGTTAAAGATCTTGAGAAAGAAGGATATGGAGAATATCTAAAGCTTTTTACTTAACCTAGACACAGTAACAGGTGATGGGCTTCCACTCATCACCTGTTACCTATATCATGCTTTCTTTTTAAATATATTATATTAATCTGAGGTCTTGCAAAAAACCTGATCGGTATGCATCCTACATTTCCGATCCCATTTGATACCAGCACTTCGGTATATGGCAATTTAACAAGCCCGCTCCTGTATTTCTGTCCATGTCTTGAAGTCATAAAGGGCGCCCATAACCCAAATATGGTTCCTTGCCCCCCGTGGGTATGTCCACTTAGTACTAGATCTATCTTATCCGTTTTAATATTTTCAGCATAATCAGGATTATGAGATAATAAGATTACAAATTCATTATCCACTCCTTCAATCGTTGGATTTACATCTTGAATATCATTCCAAAAATCGCCTACTCCTCCAATCCTGATTCTATCTCTCCCTCTATGTAACCAGACTGCCTTATTATCAAGACATGAAATGCCGGCTTTCTCCATAGCATCTATAAGTATTTTTGCACCTGCCCGATGGTCATGGTTTCCTAATATCCCATAGACACCATGTGTTGCTTCAAGATTTTTCATCTCTTTAAAAAGTGTCTGTATATATTTTTTTTGATCAACGTAGTCACCACCTAGTAAAATCAAATCAGGCTTAAGCAGGTTAATTCGGTTCACCAGTGCTCTTACCCTCTTGCTTGAATATACTATGCCATGATGAATGTCTGAAACGAATACAATCTTAAAGTTTTCAAACGCTTCAGGTATTTTGTTATGAGCATAGTACGTTTCTTTATTTTCTATTCGATAAGGCTCTATCAATCCATAAGCGAAACAAGCAAGCGCAGGTATAATAAAATAATAGGTTCCCATTTTACATAAGGCCATAAAAACAACCCCCAATATAATCATCATCGTCCATTGCTTTAATCGTAATTTCAACATTAATGAATGCCCCTCTTGTATCATATAATATATCTATTTCTACAAATGTTTCTAAATTCCTTTTTTAGTATAATAATCAATATATTTTTTTAGAAGTATAAAGATGCATAAGTATCAAGCTTATCAAAACTAACGCTAATCCGGAAAAGAGCATTAATATTGAAATTGATGTATATTTAAGAAGTATACCAAATAACCCATAGGATATAGGCAGTGATATCTCACCAACCATGGATGAAATACTAAAAACACGTCCTGCCATATCATTAGAAGTATTAAGCTGAAGCATTGACTGCCAATACACAGAAGCATTTGCAATCACTATTCCTACAAGGCATAGCAAAATCATATATGGTAAAGCAACGGAGTTTGTTATAGCCTTGGTTATTGCTATGGATACATATAAGATACCCATAGCGGCAATAAAAACAAACAAATTGTTGTCTTTAATATGACTTTTAGCTCGTACTTGAATTGAAAGAGCACCCAACAACATCCCAACGCCCAGCATCATTTCCAAATTTCCTAACGTTTGTATATTGTCTCCCGACAGCGCTTTTGCCAAAAACGGCAGAGATACTATAAGCGCCCCTACAAAAAAGTGCGCTATTCCTATAACCCCTATTGTAATTACGATCTTCCTTCTACTTAGTAAATACTTGATTCCCCTTCCGATCTCATACCGCAGGGTATAGGCATCGGAGTGCGAATCCATATGTGAAGGAATAGTCATAAAAGATTCAAAGAAGGCTGAATTAAGATAAGAAAGACCATTAATGAGAAATACGATGGTAAAACCAAAGAAGCTTACAAAGGCAGCTCCTAGCACAGGACCGATGATGATACTGGCGGCATCCACCATTTCACTGAGAGAATTTGCCCGAGGTAATTGTTCTGCTTTAACGATTTGAGGGATGATTGCCTTTACGGTGGGATCAAAAAAGGCAGAACATAGAGATATAAGAATAGCTGCGACAAAGATATGCCATAATACAAGGATATTCATAGCCGAAAGGATTGCAATCATGATGACGCAAATCCCTCTCATCATATCGCTCATAATGATAATCATTTTACGATTCCATTTATCTATGAATACACCTGCAAAAATGCTGAAGATTAATCCCGGCAATACAGATGCTGCCATAAAAAGGCCCATCATTACAGAAGAATTGGTTCTCTGTAAAACCCACCATGCAAGGGCAATCCCATAAAACTTATCACCAATTTGAGATACAATCTGTCCTGTCCACAGTAAAAAGAAGTCTTTGTTCAAGAATAGTTTGCGAAACATTTTATTTACACCCTCCCTATTTTTTGAGTACATTGGTAGAATAAACTATAAAGTTATAGTCAGGTCAAGTACTTTTATTAATGCACTTAGGTATAAAGGTGTAAACTCCGGCAAAATAATTAAGGCCCTTCAAAGCACGGATATCACGCGATTCAAAAAGGCTTTTATTTTTAACCGCTAATTTGCTGTTGTGATAATTTTTGGGAATATTCCCTGATTAGACGAATTTCATCAACGGAAATACCCAGAAACTCCAGAAATGTTTGATGCTCCTTTGGATAACGCCTTTCAAACTCCGCATGAAGTTTATCCATTTCCTCCTCTTTCAGTCCGATGGTTTTTAGGATATCTACAAAATTTTCTTTTTCAATAAGTGATGTTTGCAGTGGCAATTCTTTGTTTTTTAATATATTTATGATAAACCGCTGTTGAAATTTGATCTTATTGATCTCATCATTTAAGCTTTCTAACCTTTTTTCGAAGATATCAGATAAACTACTCTTTGGAGAGTCAAGAATGGTTTTGATATCCTCTAAAGATACTCCTGTTTCTCTATAAAGAAAAATATGTTCCAATCTGGCTATATCCTCTTTTGAATACACACGATAATTTCCTCTTGTTCGCATCCTAGGCGTCAATAGCCCAATAGAATCATAGTATAAGAGCGTACTCCTTGAAATTCCAAATTTTTTACAAACCTGTCCAATAGTAAATATAAGATCACTTCCTTTGCATTAGCATCTTTGTTTTACAACGTTGTACATAGTCGTTCACGTATATTGACCACCTAGTAGTTGTTTAGTCACTCACTAAGAATAGAGCCTAATATCTATAGACATAATACCAAAAAACAAGGCTGAAAAACAAGGCAGATAAGTTAGAATATAATTTTTTAAAAAATTCACACCCGAAATTAACAAAGGGCGGAGTCATCAGCAGCTCCGCCCCCTTTAGAAAAAACGATCTCTTTTGTGAATACCAACTATACGTTGCTACTCAATAAAATTCGAACTATTTGAATTAATACTATTCAACAAATCTTCTTCATCCTTTAAGCTCTCATCATTCTCGGAAGAATCGGTGCTTCCTTTCCTGCTTTCAATTTCTGCAATATATTCGCTTCTTGATATAGTTCCTTCTGCCAACATATTTTTTAATTCATATTCAGAATACTGTGACAAATCGCTTGAATCGGTTGAGTCACTTGATTCATCCGATGTTAATGCTTCTACAGCAACTGCAGCAGCTGATGAGACTTCACTTGTTTCTGTTTGTTCAATTGGCACAGCTTTTTGGGGCTTGGACATGCTCTGTCTTTTACTCATACCCTGCTCGCTTATTTCAACAGTATCTCCATGTGAAGACATTTCGACTATTGCTTTGCCTTCAACGGATGATATTGTTTTTGATCGGATATTTGTTGACTCCTCTGCTGTTTTTTCAATACCGTTTTTAGTGTTTTGGCTTTGGTCGTTTTCTTCTGAGTTCAGTTTTTGAGTCTGAACTTCGGAGCTGTTATATCCCATACTAGTTGATCCGGAAATAGCTGATATACTCATTTCAAATCACTCCTATTCCTTTGATATATTAATTGTCTCAATTAATATATCGACCAAAACCGTATACTTGAATGTGGCAAAATTGCGGCAACTAGCTCTCTAAAAGTCCAGTTACAGATCCCCTTTCAGCCCAATGCTTTCTGCAACTTTTTGCATTCCCTTTAGAGTCTCTTCCATGATATAATCAAGCTCCAACCCCAGCATTTTTGCTCCTTGCTCAATAATCTCCCGGTTCACACCGGCTGCGAATCCTTTTTGTTTCCACTTTTTCTTAACCGATTTTAGCTCTGTATCCAAAATACTTTTACTTGGTCGCATTAAAGCCGTTGCTGCAATTAAGCCGGTAAGCTCATCAATGGTAAAAAGCACTTTTTCCATTCGTTCATCAGGCTTTACATTACAACATATTCCCCAACCGTGACTCTCAACGGCATGAATATAGTCCTCAGGCCAGTGATGCTCAGCAAGAATTTCTCGCGCCTTTAGACAGTGCTGCTCAGGATACATTTCATAATCAATGTCGTGTACCAAACCGACAATTCCCCACTTTTCCTTATCTGCTTCTTCTAAAATCTCAGCAAAATGGAGCATGACCCCTTCAACTGCCAACGCATGCTTGATTAAACTATCACTTTTATTATACTTTTCGAGCAGCTCATACGCTTGTCTTCTATTAGGTTCTACTGTGCTCATTTAAAACCCTTCTTTCTTTTTATGTGTTGATATATCTCTAAAAAAACGGCTCTCGAAAGTGATCAACTTACAAGAACCATAAAATTTTTCAGTATTCTCAATAGGCTTAAAGTAAGTTACACTTCACCTTTCCGTTTGAGCGGCTACCAAACTTATTGCACCGTATTTTCCCCTTAATCTCGGTTTTTCGATCTTCCCGGTAGGATTACGGGGAACTGTATCAAAAATAATTTTTCGCGGACGTTTGTAACGCGGCATTGGTGTGCAGAATGCCTTTATTTCTTCCAATGTGCAATCGCAATCTGGCTTTAATTCTATGATAGCAGCCGCTATTTCACCTAAACGCGCGTCAGGCAATCCAATCACTGCTACATCCTTAATTGCATCATGCGCACGTAGAAAATCTTCAATTTGTACCGGATATAAGTTCTCCCCACCGCTGATGATCACATCTTTTTTCCGGTCAACCAAATAAATAAAGCCATCTTCATCCATCCGGGCCATATCTCCTGTAAACAGCCAGCCATCCTTGATTACTGCTGCAGTCGCTGCCGGGTCGTTATAGTAGCATTTCATTACACCCGGTCCCTTGACCGCCAATTCTCCAACCTGTCCCTGTTCTACAGGATATCCATTCTCATCTGCAATCTTCACTTCCCAATTATAACCGGGTATTCCGATAGCACCAACCTTGTGAATATTCTCGGTACCTAAATGGACACATCCCGGACCGATAGATTCACTCAGACCATAATTCGTATCATAAAGATGATGAGGAAAATACTCCTTCCATCGATAAATCAAGCTGGGTGGAACAGGTTGAGCCCCGATATGCATCAGTCTCCATTGAGAAAGGTCATAGTCCTCCAGTTTGACATCTCCTCTTTCAATGGCATCCAGAATGTCTTGTGCCCAAGGAACCAAAAGCCAGACAATCGTAATTTTTTCTTCAGAGACTGTCTTAAGTATCCAATCCGGCTTAATTCCTCTAAGTAATACTGCTTTACTTCCCGCTAGCAAACTACCAAACCAATGCATCTTTGCCCCGGTATGATAAAGCGGAGGAATGCATAAAAAATTATCTTCACGTGTTTGACCATGATGCTTATACTCCGTGTAACATGCTGACATCAAACTCTGATGTGTATGTAAGATGGCTTTTGGAAATCCCGTAGTCCCCGAGGAGAAATATATTGCTGCATCATCTTCATCCGAAAGTTCAATCTGTGGGGTTTCTGAAGAACAGTTCGCAGTGAGGCGATCATAGCTTTCCGCAAAGGAAGGACGGTCCTCTCCTGCAAAAAATAGAGTTTTCACCTTAGGCATTTGATCATATATGGTTTCCATGCGACCGATAAACTCAGGTCCGAAAATCAAGGCAATGGTATCGGATAGATTCAAACAATATTTTATTTCTTCAGCCGTATATCGAAAGTTCAATGGCACCGCGATCGCGCCGGCTTTTAATATTCCAAAATAAATAGGCAGCCACTCCAGGCAATTCATCAAAAGAATAGCCACCTTATCTCCTTTTTTTATTCCTCTTCTCAGCAATAAATTAGCCATTCGATTGGCTTTCTCATCAAAAACTCGCCAGGTCATTTCCCTCCGGTACTCCCCTGCCGGATTGTTTTCAATCAGTTCATATTCACGCCAGATGACATTGTGGCTTTCCTGAAGATCCAAGTTAATCTCCGTCAGGCATATTTCCTGGCCATATTCATGGGCATTGCGCGATAATATTTCAGTGATAGACATTTTTCTTTCCTCCCATTCTACCATCATTACAAAAAATATCGTGTATTTAATAATAAAAAACCGTTCTACACTTACTATATTATAAGCTGATACAAGTCGTTATTCAACAGATTTTTATTAATTAATGACAGTAATCTGGGATTCGGTATTAATCCTTTTAATAGGCACGTAACATTAAATATTTCTAATCACTTTGCAAGGATTTCCTGCAGCAACTGCATTATCAGGTATATTTTTGGTCACAACGCTCCCTGCTCCTATAGTGACATTATCTCCAATTTTTACTCCGGGGCATATAATTGCTCCGCCACCAATCCAAACATTATTTCCTATAATAACAGGCTTAGCATATTCTTTACCGGTAAGCCTTTCTAGCGGATCAATCGGGTGCGCAGCAGTATATATCTGAACATTTGGTGCTAAAAGTACGTTATCTCCGATTTTAACCTTATTTACATCAAGTATAATACAGCCATAATTCGCATAGAAATTTTCGCCGACTTCGATATTATAACCGTAGTCACAGTTAAACGGTGCTTCAATATGAAATGCTCCTTTAGCAGCAATCAATTTTTTAATAATCTCCAGTCTTTTTTGATTTTCAATTGGTCTTGTATTATTAAACTCAAAAGTTAAATTCCGTGCATAAATCCTTTCATTAGTCAATTGTTCATCACTAGCATTATAATATTCACCTGCCAGCATTTTTTCCTTTTCACTTTTCATATATCATCCTCCTTTTTTATTTTTCAACAAAAACACCTGTAAAACCAACAGTTTTACAGGTGTTTTTAGCATAACACAGTATGATAAATAATATGCTTATGGATCAATAGTTTTTATCAGCATATCCAACCCAGCCGCCTTCTTTAACAAGAGTCTTGTCAAACTCGCCGACTTTGAAGTCGATTGCTTCTGATTTACCTGCTGAAGTTACAATAATTTGATCTTTATCAATATCAATTTCTATTGAAGTATCTTTGCCTGAATAGTTCTCAAGAAGATATTCAATCTTATCTTTTGGCAGTTCTATTGCGAACATACCACAATTATACATATTCTGCCTGAATATTCTTGCAAAGTTTTCTGCAAGAACTACATTGATTCCGTTTACTTCCAAAGCCCATGGCGCATGCTCTCTGGAAGAACCGCAGCCAAAATTGGCTCTTGTTACAACCACAGCTTTGTCTTTAATATCTTCTCTATTGTTGAAACCGGGAAGAGACAAGTCTTCTAATAAATATGGCTTTAATGCCTCTTTCGTAATCTCAGTCAGATATTTTGCCGGAATGATTTCATCGGTATTGATATCATTTCTATCTAAAAATAAAACTTTTCCGCTAAAATTCTTCATCATTACCTCCACTATCTAAGCTTTATAAATCTCAGAATTTGTTATTTTCCCTTCAATCGCTGAAGCTGCAGCAGTCGCAGGACTCATCAGATGAACTTTACCGCCTTTTCCCATTCTGCCGTTGAAGTTACGGTTTGTAGTAGAAGCGCAGGATTCACCATTGGCAAGTACACCATTACTCATGCCAAGACAAGCTCCGCATGTTGGGTTTGTAACGCAAAAACCGGCACTCTGGAAAATTTCAATAATTCCTTCTTTTAAGGCCATGGCATAAATATCCGGAGTTGCAGGACTTACAATTGCACGCACATCATCACTTATTTTTTTACCTTTAAGGATACTTGCAGCAATTCTCAGATCTTCAATACGGCCATTGGTACAGCTTCCTATATAAACCTGGTCAATTTTTGTGCCGGACATCTCACTGACTGTTTTTACCTGATCAGGCTTAAATCCAAATGTAACCATCGGTTCCAAGTTCGAAACATCATATTCATATACTTTTTCATAGGAAGCATCCTCATCCGAAATCCATTTTGAATATTCTTTTAAAGCTTCTTCCTTTGTACTAAATTCGTCTTTTATAAATTCCCATAAATATTCGACTGTTGTCATATCAGGATAGCATACGCCACAAGTGCCTCCGGCTTCTATGGCCATATTGCATAACGTCATACGTGATTCCATTGACATTGCATCGATGACCGGCCCTGTAAATTCGATGACCATGTTTGTCGCACCATTCACAGTCAGTTCTTTAATGATAAAAAGTATAAGGTCTTTTGCATAAACTCCCGGTTTCAAGGTACCATTCAGAACAAATTTTATTGTTTTCGGAAAGTGGAATGCACATACACCCTTTAATATACCAACTTCAAGGTCGGTAGTTCCCACACCTGCTGCGAAAGCTCCAAATGCGCCATGCGTACATGTGTGCGAATCACCCATAATAACGGTGTAACCCGGCCTCACGAAACCTTTTTCCGGAAATATCGCATGACATACGCCATTTCTTCCAATGTCAAAAAAGTCTTTGATACCATGTCTTTTGGCCCAATCACGCAATATCTTTCCCTGTTCAGCAGTTTTTGAGTCTTTTGCAGGGGTTACATGGTCTATAACCGCCTTTATTTTCGTAGGATCAAAAACTCTGTCCATTCCTCTTGCCATCAGATCTGTGATTGCAATCGGTGTGGTAATTTCGTGACAAAAAACCCTATCCAATTTTAAAACATGCGTATCAGGAAACGGCATATTTACTCTATGTGCGTCAAATATTTTTTCAGCTAACGTTTTACCCATTTCTTTCTCCTCACCTTTTTATTTATCACAAATCGATCAATTTGCACTCATTGTGTAAAGAATTAATGATCAATTTAATTCTTTTCTATATTGTAGATATTTTATATTATACAATCAATTTTTAAAATTTTAAAGTCAATTTCAGATAATTCTAAAAGTGAGCACGTTTAATGTGAATGATTTTTCTTTTATGAATTCTCGTTGGTATGGAGCGGTAACCATATAGGGTATACCAACTTCCCCCTCGGTGTACCTTTTCACCTTATATTCCCATGATAAAATTCCAAAAACTCTACGGAGCGTTGATTGAAAAATTATTTATTTACAGTTATATTTGATATATAGACAGGAGGAAATCGTTATGGACTGCAATAAAGTTGGATCACTAATTATGAGTTTACGTAAAGAAAAAAATATGACCCAGAAAGATATTGCTGAGAAGATGAATATTAGCGACAAGACCATCTCAAAATGGGAACGTGGTATGGGTTGTCCTGATGTGACACTACTCGGTGACCTTTCCAAAATATTAGGAGTTAACATCGAAAAAATTTTATCGGGTGATTTAGAAGAAAAAGATACGGATGGTGGTAATATGAAACGAATTAAATTCTATGTGTGCAGAAATTGCAGTAATGTTATAACCAGCACAAGTGAGGCTGAAATCTCCTGCTGTGGCAGAAAGTTAACCGCTTTAATTGAAAAAGCGGAAGATGAATCTCACAGGATAAATGTCACTGATATCGAAAATGACTACTATATTCAAATGCATCATGAAATGAGCAAAACTCATTATATTTCATTTGTCGCGTTTGTCTCTTTTGACAAGGTAATACTTACAAAACTATATCCTGAACAGAATGCAGAATTACGAATTCCCAAAATACGACGAGGAAAGCTATATACTTATTGCAGCGAGCATGGCTTATGGGTGAAAGGAATATAATTATGGATGTTAAATTTAATCCAATTGATTTGCAAACATGGCCTCATGGTCAGATGTTCTACTATTTTTCTAAAATGGCTCCAACAGGGTATTCATTAACTGTTGATTTAGATGTAACAATGATGAAAGCTGCTTTAAAAAACCGCAAAATCAAGTTTTTTCCTGCCTACCTGTGGTTAACAACAAAAATGCTTAATCGGCAAGTTGAGTTTAAAGTAGCTATGGTTGACAGTGTGCTGGGGTATTGGGATGTCCTTACGCCCCTATATGCTACCTTCCATGAGGATGATAAAACAATTTCATTAATGTGGACAGAATATGACGATACTTTTTCATTTTTTTATGACAGTTATTTAGAAAACCAACAGCAGTACAGCAATCATCATGGGCTTCTATCTCAGTCAGACCGATTGCCTCCCGCAAACAGTTATACTGTATCATCTCTACCTTGGGTAGGATTCAAGCATTTTGCATTTCATAGCTATGAAAATAAACCCTATTATTTTCCAACCATCGAAGCCGGAAAATTTATTGAGAATAATGAAAAAATCATGATGCCTCTTTCCATTACTGTTCATCATGCAACAACAGACGGTTGGCATATCAAAACATTCTTAGCTGATTTACAGCATGATATGAACCATCCGGAAATTTGGATAGATGAAAGTGCAACAATTTGATTTAAAAAATGTTATATCGCTGTTTTCTCGCCCCCTTTAAAACAGCCGTTACCTATTCTCTATACTCAATCCTATCTCATGAAAAAATGGCCTGCTTTAGAGTTTGCTGTGAGGTTGAAATTGCCGGAAGCATCTCCTTTAAATATGCCAAGTTTTGTCATGGTTCCGAGTATATTGTATATAAGATAATTAAGACAAAGGAACCGTCCGTCCCCCTGTCTGTTTGAGGCTGGCACCCATCAGACACCACGTATCGGGCATCGAATTACAGGGAATGCCAAGGTGCCAAGGGGGCATGCCCCCTTGGCATTTGCTTGATTTAAATCAACCGCCTCCTACCGGCGGAAAGATTGATACGGTATCATTTTGAGCAATAACCGTATCAATCTTTCCGCCTCTTCCGTTGATAAGTATTATTGCTGCATCTTTTTCCAGGATATTTAATCGCTCAATAATATCTTTGGGAGTGGCACCTTCCGGCAAATCCATCAGCATCTCTTTCTCGTTATTTATTCTCAAAGTCGCAAATAGCCTAACTGTTATCTTCACTATATTCACCTCTTTTAACTGTATTTCATTAATATCTAATGACATTTTATGATTTGTCCATTTTTATGGGCAAGCTATAATGCGTCTGGCCCAGAGACACTCTGCACAGGACGGGCTGTTGCCCCAGCAATCCATTTCGTTGCTTTCCGTATAACTGCAACCGTCCTGATACTTACAGTCAGTACAAGATGGGAAAAGATTTTCATTAACGACCCGCCTGAAATTGATATATCCGGAATCCATCCATATTTCTTGAAGTTTTTTTTCATTGACATTACCCAGGTAGCATGGGTGCATTTGTTTTTTTCTTCCATAAATATAACACTGATATGAGTGCATCAATGCATAACATGGACTCACATTCCCTTGATAATTGATACAAAAAGATTTATCTTTTACGAACTTACAGCTGCGTTCCGTTCTTAATTTCATATTGGATACTTGTGCCCAAATGGTGGTTTTTAAAGATTCTTTCCCAAACATACATCCTGTGTCATCCATATCATAAACAATTTCGTCTGCCATGGACTCGTGATACGGCAGCAAATTGCTGACAATAATATGACCGGCATTGAGATCGTAAGCCATACGAATCAGCTTAGGCAGTTGATAGAAATTTTTTTTCATGGCGACAAACTCTATTCCAAGCTCCGGTTTTTTGACCTTGCGTTCACGTTTCATAGCCTGTAAATTTGCGATATTCTGAGAAACACTCTGAAAGTCGGCTCCTTGCCTAATCTCGTTATATCGTTCTTCTTCAGGACTGTCAAGGGATGTAAAGAGAATATCCAACTCCAGGTCTATTAATTTATTAATATTCTCCTTGCTTAGATAAGAACCATTGGTGATCATTTCTACTCTTAGACCAAGTTCTTTAACCGACCTTAACATATCAAATATTTTGGGGTGCATCATTGGCTCGCCAAAACCGCCAAAATGTACCGACTCTAAATAAGGTAATTCTTTGAGGTTTCTAAGTATGTTTTCAAAAGTCTCCCAGTCCATATGCATCAGATTATCTTGCCAAGAGCTTCTTATGCAGGTTATACACTCAAAATTACACTTAGTAGTAACTTCAATATAGATTCTTCTTACATCTGGTAATAAAGGAATTAATCGGCAACCGTCTTCTGTTGATACAAATAGTACTTCCTGTTCTTTTCCCGCAGAAACCGGCAACTGTGTATAACCATTTTTCGAAATTCGAATCTTTTGGCCGGCTGCAAAAAGATTCGTCCCTAATGTTTCAAACTGTTTCTTCATATAATGCCCCTTATTATCAGAATTTACTCTTTCTTCTTGATCTTAAAGTTAGCTTCGTTGTCTTGGTTTTTACTATAAAATCCAAGGGCTATCCGATAAGGACCAGGACAGCCCGGCGGCAGAAAGGCCATTCGGTCACCAGGCCGGATTATGGAATCTAAAGGGTGAACAAATCCGTTTATAAAGATAACTTCAATTTCATCTAAAGGAATTTTTAATTTTTCAGCTAGAGCAATACCTGTAGTCGGAGTATCTAGATCAAGGATCAAAGGTATGGTGCCATATTTTTTTCTTAGAAAGGCATCTAAATGAAGAAAGCCCCTTACTTCAATTGTTTTTTTGCTTTGTTCAGCCATACAATCTATCCTCCTTATGAATACTCTTGTATTAAATAAAAAAATATTTTTAACAGTCCTTCGGTTAATATTAAGATATACTTCAACAGTAATTACAAATGAATTGAATAAAATACCAATAAGCCGGACCTAAGTCCGGCTATTTATAGTTATGTCTCCGAAAAACACGTAGACTAAAAGTAAAGATTAAAATTAGAAGTTATAAACTTCATCGATCTCTTCAGGAGTAAAGTCCCAAACCACGTTGTGTGGAGGTAATGGTTCATATTCGAAAAATTCAGGTAAACGGTCATGAGCGTTTGTAAAACCGGCTCTTTTATTGAAATCACGCTCAACCTTAAGGACAGATTCACCTAATTTATCAACATCTGTAGCAGTTAAAGATAGACCATATTGAGCATTAATCATATCAATGAGCGCTTGATATCCGCCAGGATTGTCAGCGATACCAAAGTAAACGAACAGACACATACCCGTACTATCAACTGCAGCAGTTCCGATTTGCATCGCACGAGCATACTCGATTTGTCCATCTTTCTTAAGTGGGTCTAAATCTGCTCCTACCTTTAAAATGTTACCGGATATACAATATCCTGCAGTATGGTCGGCACCCATTGTGGTAGTGGCATAAGTTAAACCGATACCTTTAACGGAACGTGGATCGTAAGCAGGTATTGCTTGATCTTTTACTACCGGTACTCTATATAGACCACAAACTTTACCAACAACTGCACAACCTCCACCAATGATTCGTCCTAAAGGAGTAGGAACAGCTATTTGTTTAATAACATCAAGTGCAGCTTTACCGTCGCCCCAAGGTAACAAACCACCTTCCATGGCAGTTGCTATTGCAACGGCAGTCTCGATGCTGTCAACCCCTATATCGTCCATGGCACGGTCCATATAAGCAATATCGTCTAAATCTTGAATGCCTGCATCAGCACCAAGTCCCCAGATGGTTTCATATTCAAAACCACTTGTTATATATTTACCTTGTTTGTCAGGATACCACTGAGAGCATCTAATAATACAACCACGATGACATCCATGAGATACTTTACCTTCGCCGCCACGTTCTGTAATGGTAGCATTTAATGTCTCGCCAGAGATATTATCATTATGATCTATACGGCCTTTTGTAAAATTATAAGATGGTAATCCACCCGCTTCATTCAAGATATTAACCAATACATCCGTCCCATATGCAGCCAAGCCTTGACCGGCAACAGGATGATCGAGAAGGGCTTTAGCAAACACCTTTGAAGCTGCTCTAAATTTCTCGGGATCTGCGATAGGAACTTGTGAAGCACCTGTATCGTCGATAACGAGAGCTTTTACTTTCTTTGACCCTAATACAGCTCCTAATCCTCCACGGCCTGCACTACGGATGTTTCCTTCAGGATCTTTAAAAGAAATATTAGCAGAAGGCAAACGGTGTTCACCTGCGGGACCCGCTAAGGCGATACCAACATCTTTCCCGTATTTTTCACTTAATATTTCAATCGCTTTGTAGTTGCCGCAGCCGCCAATAATTTCGGCAGGAGATTCTTCAATGGTAACGCCGTTCATATCAATTTTAATAATATAAAACTTGTCATCCTCAGGCATCCCTTCAATAACCAATGCTTTGATATCCATTTTTGCCATTTTTTGCGAAAACGAACCACCAGTATTACATTCTTTAATTGTTCCGGTTAACGGACTTTTTCCTCCTACAGAAAGACGTCCCGAGTTAGGAGCAGATGTGCCGCTGAGCAGACCAGGTGCAAAGATCAGCTTGTTGTTCTTGCCTAGGGCATGGCAGGTAGGTTTAACTTCATCATTAACGAAGTTGGAAGTAAGTGCACGTCCGCCCAGACCTACATATTTTTCGGGCACCGCTTCAGTAGTGACTTGCTTTGTTGTCATGTTTACGCGAATAAACTTATTCATAAAAATACCCCCTTTTTTTGGTTTGGTGATAGTCATTTGCAGATTACAACTTTTTTAATTTTTTACATCCCATTTCTTCCAAGCATTTTGCAAATTCCTAATAATTCGTTTCATAAAATATATAAAGCAAAAACTATGCCAAAATAAAAAACCCTCTCAATATGAGAGAGTTCAATGACTACAGATTGCCATTTTTAATTTCGTTCCATTTTGGAGCGATAAATTGCATGTTTATGTGTTACATATCGGAACACCGATCCATTTCAGAACAATGGCATAATTACAGAAAATATGACCTGACCGAGTTCCGACTTTAATTTACCTGCCTTGCAGCAAACTCATAAAACAAGCTTTTTTTATGCATCAGCTCATCATAGCTTCCTTCCTCCGCAATCTTTCCCTTGTCCAGCACAACAATCCTATCGCAGTCCTTAACGGTGGATAGCCTATGAGCTATGACAATCCTTGTACAGCCAAGTTCTGAAAGGCTGTCTGCAACATGCTTCTGGGTGATGTTATCCAGCGCACTTGTGGCCTCATCAAAAAACAGAATTCTGGGATTTGAAGCAAGCGCTCTGGCAATCAATATCCTCTGCCGCTGTCCGCCGGATATGCCTCCGCTTCCCTCGCTAATCAACGTATGCATTCCCATAGGCATTGCCTTGATATCATCCTCAAGCCCTGCCATACGGGCTGCCCTCCACGCATCCTCCAGTGTGCTCATGGGTGCGGTAATGATGATATTAGAAAATATATCCCCTGAAAACAGCTTTCCGTTCTGGAGACAGACTCCGATGTTTTGTCTTAACGAGCGCACATCCAGCGTTTGCATATCATTTCCGTCATAATACACTGCACCCGACTCCGGCTTTTCAAAGCCCAGTAATATCCGCATCAGCGTTGACTTCCCGCATCCGCTCCTGCCTACAATAGCAACATATTGCCCGGCATCTATCTTCAAGCTTATATTGTCAAGAACGGTTGGACCATCCTCCGTATACCTGAAGAAAACATTTGATATATCTATATTTCCGGATAGAGAGGTAACCGTCTTCTTGCTTTCATCTATTTCCGGCACAGCCTGAAATATCGGTCTGACCATTTCTAAAAGCGGCTTGATGTTGGCAAGGGTTAGGACGGACCCTGCAAGAGAAATGATGGCCCCGCTTACGATACCATATGCACTGCTGAAGGCAATATAATCCGATTGAGAGATGCCTTTCCTTGCTGCAAAATAGTAGAGAAGCAGCGTACCGCTTAAGGTGATCGCACCGGATATGGCGGGATTCAACCGCAAAAAAAGTGGCGGTGAATAGGCAGCCCTTCCTAATAATTTGTATTCTGCTGCCCATTTTGCAAACGCACGTTTTTCAGCACCGGCAAGCTTAATCTTCTGCAAACCGTTAAACAAACCAAATACCAGTCCCCTTAGCTTTGCCGACAGCTTCATACGCTTTTCGGAGTTTTTCTGCTGGATAAGGCCTGTCAATGCCGTAAATACACACATGGTGATAATCACAAGCAACCCCGGCATTAAAAGCGAAGGGGCAAAGCTGCCCATCTGAAATATGTAGACGAATGAAAAAAGTGCGGACAGCCCCGTAGTCATCACCGCATCCGACAGCATGGTGCTGAGTTGATTTATGCTCATAGCACGGCTGCTCAACTCACCTGAAGAATAGTCCTTAAAAAACGTCGCCGGCAGTGAAAATATTCTGATCATTGTTGCGGTTTGCACCGAGAGATTGATTTTGTCACGCAGCCTCATCAATATAAAACTCCGGTTAAGTGAGAACAAGGATGAGCCTATTGCCGCTCCAACCAAGAGCCACGCTACAGGGAATATATCACTTTTTATGCCGTTTGGAATCACACTGTCGAAAATTTGCTTGTTCATAAACGGAATAAAAAGACCCAGTAGGTTGACAAGTAAGCTCGTACCGAGAATCAACACGATATCGGCGCCTGTTATTCCCCGCAGGATAAACAGCCCCAAATCAAACAGATTTAGCTCCTTCGCCGGCAATGCACGATAAAAGCAATAGGCGTCGGTTCCGAGCTGTTGTGCTGTTTTTTCATTTACCCTGACCCATCTTCCCGTTTCGGCATCGAAAAACTTGTAACCGGATGGAAATACCGGCAGTATCGCCGTCACACCACCGTTTTTAGTACTGCCCAGTAAGACTCCGGCAGTATCCTTCCACCATTTCCCCGTCAGTTCCACACGCCTGCGCATGGTACCCGACCGATGCAGCACATATTCCAACCGTGCATTCAAGGACTCTATCTCTCCCGGAACCTGCGGCATCTTTATGCCAAGGGAACGCATGACTTGATTTATTGCGTTATCAATAACCGCTTCTTTTTCCTTTAGCAGCACACCGGCTTTACCGTCTCCAATAATCGCAGCAAGGTCTGCAAATGCACTATCCATCGCTTTATTATCATTTTCCATACGTCTTTCAAGCTGTTTTTGAAATGCCAAACAGTCACCCCCATTACTTATGTCAATCCGTTCCATCAATTGCTTATCAATGCAGCATATTGACCGCCTGTTTTTATCAGTTGCTCATGGGTTCCCCGCTCAACCACCTTGCCTTTGTCCAGCACAATAATCTCATCACAGTCACGAATGGTGGAAAGCCGGTGTGCTATAATAATCAACGTAATGCCCCTTGCCTTAATCGCCTCCATAATCAGCTGTTCGGTTTTTGTATCCAGCGCGCTTGTCGCCTCGTCAAGTATGATGATGGAAGGTTGCTGCGCAAATGCTCTTGCAATCTCAAACCTTTGACGTTGTCCCCCCGAAAAGTTTTTACCGCCTTCTTTAATGATGTGTGAATAACCTCCTTGGCGCCCCATAACCTCATCGTGCATCTGAGCGTCCTTGCAGGCGTTAACAATCGCAACCTCATCGATTGTCCTGTCCCACATGGTAATATTATTTATGACCGTATCCTCAAAAATAGCTACATCCTGATCGACTACCGCCAGTGAGGCGGTGAAGATACCGCGATTGATTTCATTTTTCAACAACCCGTCAAAGCGGATTTCTCCGAACCAAGGCTGATATAATCCTGAAATCAGCTTGGCCAAGGTGGATTTTCCGCTGCCGGATCCTCCTACAAAGGCAACACTCTGTCCCGGTTTCAAGCTAAGCGAAAAACCCTCAATTAAAGGCAGAGACAGTCTATTATATCCAAAAGTAACGTTACCGATATGAATTTCGCCCTTGAGCTTTTCTGCTTTTCCATCATCAGCCGCCTTTTCCTCATCATCCTCGACATCCGGTTTATAATTCATCACATCTTCCAACCGCTCCATCTGTGAACGCACTTCAATCAATGATTCTCCCACCTCCACAAGCTGGTTGACCGGCGTCAAAAAGGAGGTTAGGAAACCCTGGAACGCAATCAGCATTCCTATCGTCAAATCACCGTCCAGAATTAGGTAAACCCCTATCATAAGAACGCCGATATTCGCCATCTGCTGCAGCAGCGGTGGAATAGTATTAAAAAGTTTGCTGACTGTGTAAAATTCAACCAGTGCATTCCTCTGCTTTGTGAAATATCCTGACCAGCGCTCAAAAAAGCCTATTTCTGCCCCGGATGCCTTGATGGTTTCAATCATTTCAAGACCCGACATTGTTACGCCGGATAGCTTTCCTCCGTCACGCTGCACCCTCCGGGCCATATTGGCGCGCTTATGAGATACGAAACGCGCGATAACCATGTTAATAAGTACCGCAGCGATACCTACCACCGACAGGGTTATACTGTAATTTATCATCACTGCCAGGTAAAATATCAGCAGACAGACATTCATGAATATTGGCGCAAGCTTACTGATCAAAGAGGAAGCGATACTTTCATTTGACTCCTGTCTTGATACAATGTCACCGGCAAACCGCTGGGAAAAAAATTCAACCGGTAAACGCAGCGCATGCCACATAAAGGATGCATTCGCTTCAATTGCAATCTTTCCCTCAATTTTCAGCCAATACACTCCTTCTATCGCACCAACTGCAAATTGAAAAACAAGTGTGATAGCCATAGCGGCAGTAAAAAGCATCAGCCATTCCGGATTTTTACCCGATAGAATATTGTCCAGAAAAATTTTTGAAAAGATAGGGGTAATCATCCCTAGGACGGATGTGAGCAGCCCCGTAAGCATAATAAATGCAAAAGAAGCAGCTGTACCGCGAAGCCTTTTTTTCGCAGACTCCCACATACTTTTGGGCTTGCCCTCGGGTACAAAAGCATCGGTTTTTTCAAAACGGAGTACCATCCCATTGAAAGATTTGTAAAACTCTTCTAGCGCAACCTCAACCCTTCCCTGTGCAGGGTCGTTCAGTACCGCTTTATCTTTTTTAAATCCGTTGAGTACCACAAAGTGATTTAAATTCCAATGAACAATCGCAGGCCAGGTAATATCCCTAAGCGCCGCCGGTTCCATACGATGTTCGGATACATTAAGACCGTAAGCCCTTGCCGCTTTCACCACATTCTTAACGCTGCTCCCGTCCTGGGATACGCTGCAGTCCGAGCGCACCTGCTCCAATGGCAGCCACTTTCCATAGTATGCCAGTATCATGCACAGAGCAGCTGCACCGCACTCCAACGCTTCTGTCTGCATGACTACCGGCACTTTTGCAATTCCGGGCATTCATTTACCACCACCAATTTGTGAGCCACCGTGCCTGCCAATCATAATAACAATTGCTGACAGTGCCAAGCCAGCTGTTATAAGTACCTTCAGTGCCATCCATGGCATTGTCGGCAGATACCACATTCGAAATAATGTCATTTGTTGTTCTTTCTCCGAAATTGCTTTTTCCTCTTATGATGCAAAAACGATATACTTTTTCCTGTCCTGAATGCTGGAAAATAACCTTAATTTCATTCCGGCCTTCATTCAAATTGATCACTGTATTGCTTAAAAGTACCCCAAGGTCTTGACCTCCGGAAGAACTATCATTTCTGCTGCTATACTTCACATACTCCAATCTTGCGTTTTCCAAGCAGAACGTTTGCAATGTGACCTGAGCACTCTTGGTGAAAAAGAATCGGTATGGCCGGTTCATGTCTACCGCTCCCACAAAGTCCGTAAAGCTCAAACCTCTGACGTTTTTTACTACATTGCTTACAGCATCTCTATAAGCTGTTTCGTTAGCACTTTTCGCATCAGCTGCAATTACTTCATTGATCACGTTCTTTTTGAAAGCTGCCGTTGTCTCCGGAGGTACGTAAAAAATGGTGATCTTGTTGACAGTTTCACCCTGTCCGTCTGAAAACCTCACCTCTATTTCGTTGATCGTCTGATTAAGATCTAATGGCAAAAGGCTGTAAGAGCCTGTCATGGCTTCAACTTCAGTACCGTTTATCCAGATTCTTGCAGTCGCTTGATATGCCGTTAGTGCCAACTGTAAATTCTTAATTTCCGAAATAAAAACCCGGTAATGCGGTTCCTCAGGAAGAGGCCCTGTGAGCCCTTTTATATCAATTTGTTTGACACGGAGCAGTTTATTGATCTCATTCCCGTAAGACGCTTCATCGATGCTTCGTGCATTTGCCGAAGGCACCGCGCCTCCCACCAGACTGCGTAATGACGCTTGTTCTTCGGTTGGCAGATAAAACAGACATACTTTATATATGTTGATGCTTCCATTGACTTCATGGCGGATTTCAAACTCATTGGGGCCACGCTGCAAAGATATGGGATTTGAAACAGCCGCACCGTCTTTGTAAACGGCTGACGTGCCTACAAGATTCATTAGTTCTGCATTTACCTGAGACCTCTCGGTATAGTAGATGGAAAATGGCTTGTTGATTTCCACTCCCACCGGTGCAATATAAAAGTACTTATAATTCCCTAAGGCTGCCGCTTGAGAAACAAAACTGTTATGATCATAACAACTGCTGTTTGCCTTTATAACGGATTGTATGATATTCTGGCGTATGGCTGCACTAACTGTTGAGGGAACATAAAATACTGCTGCTCTATATGTTTTAGGAAGCAAAGGATTATTTAATGTTATTTCTATGTCATTTCTTCCCACGTTTAGCTGTACATTCACGGTATCCCTTCCTGTTAAGACCGACTTGACCACGCTGCCGTTAAACTTGACCTCTGCCCCGAAATCGGAAGCTACATCAATAGATAAATTGTTATTTTCATAATATAAAATATTATATGGATTTTCCAGATTCATTCCGTTTATGTTTGCAAACTGCTTATATAACGCATCCGGCACAGCAAGCTTTGTGCCCCAGCTGTCCCATATAACAACCTTTCCATCCGACTGCAAGGCCAAAAAGTAAGGCGAGTCACCTTTAGAGCACTTAACCTGGACAGGCTTGGTGATATTTACTGAAGGAAATACTTCCTTAAGATCGATTACACGACGATCATAATCGCTAATATATCCGATTGTGCCGTCTTTTCGCAGAAGCAGAACTTCTCCATCGTAACTATAACTGGCTGAAGCGCTGTCCACATTGGTCCACCCAAAATACTTGATATACTCAGGTCTTTGAAACGTTCTGTCACCGGACCATGTCAGCAGCGTATTATCGTTTTGTATGGTATAACATTGCCCTATTCTGCCCAAAGTCATTCCCCGAAAGTCATATCTGCCTTCTGTCTGCGAAGAATATCCGCCATCCGTCCCGTTAAAGATAAAGCTTCCGTCGCTTTTTATAAAGCCGGATTCCAAGTATCCTGCTTGCACCGCACTGATGCCTGTAAGACCGTTAGTTCCGCCATAGCTTGCGCCCCATGTGACTACCGTTCCATCTTGCTTTAGGGCTAGTGCGTGCATATAACCGGCAGAGATTTCTTTTACATCCGTTAACCCTTGGGGAACATTGCACTGCCCCGCGCTATTGTCTCCCCACGCTACAACTGTTCCATCTTCTTTCAGTGCAAGTGAAAATAATCCGCCTGCCGATATCGCTTTAACATCCTTAAGGCCTGCCGGTACATTCCACTGCCCTTTGTTATAATATGAATAAGATTTTAGCGGCCATGCCAACACTGTTCCATCATCCAGCAATGCCAATACGTGCGCTTCTCCGGCATCTATCGCTTTTGCTTTCCCTACTTTGTTCATATTTATCATATTGTTTATATATTTGATGGTATCTTCATAAGAAGATTTATCAACAATGGTATCCTTGCTGCTATCTATATGGTTTGTAACCAATTGGGCAACCTCGGGCACAACGGTTGACAATCTAAAGACGCAGATTTCATAAAGAAGGATGCTATCTCCCTTATTAAACTCAATTTCATATTTGTTTTCGCCATCATCCAGTACCGATTCTATCGCAAAATCACTGCCCTCTTCTCCGGTATGCAAAAGTGTGCCGTCTTTTCTTACAGACGCATATCCTTTTGAGGAATAAACTGCAACACTCACACTATCCCGATTAGAATATAGGACGCTATAATGTTTTTCCATATCCATCTCATCAGCAGCACCATACATAGAAATGGCATCTATCTGAGATGCGGACTGCACCTCGGCAACCGCAGCTGCAAATGAAGCGTCATTGATGCATTTTGGATCAGCATCTGAAATTGCACTTTTAACAGCATTTTTCTTAGCCTGCGGACTGGTTTCCGGGACATAGAACATGTTTATTCTATAAGTCCATTCATAGCTGCCGTTTGAACCTTTGAGGATAATATCGTTTGATCCCGGATTCAAAACCAATTTGCAATACTTCTCTTCATAACGGCTTGTAAAAGTCCCAACATTCTGCTCAATACCATCGTGTATCACACGCCACTTATCGACACCCGTGTAAAAATAATTATCAATGATGATGCTGCAGTTTGGGTAACCTGCATATACAATATTGTATGTCTTGGAAATTGGAAAAGCACCTGAGTCATCCGAAACGCGTATCCGCGCCGGCATTTCCTCCGATGCCTCCGCTTTCTCCGCGGACATCGGGCTTGTAAAGAGTATCGCTATGGCCAGAATACCAAACAATAGTTTTTGTATGTATCCATGATAATTCTTCATTCTCTTCTTCCTACTCCTTTTATTAAGGAACAGTGAAATAATAAGTTCCGAAATTTTCAGCGAGGGATTTTTTCGTCAGGCTAGGCGAAGGCCTTTGGCAATACTGGCGTATGGCAATGGTCCACAACGACGCATGGCGGAAAAATAACCGCTGAAAAATCAGAAGTTATTATTTTGCTGTTCCTAAGTATCATTTCCTCTCCATTCGGAATCTTCGGGATTCAAATGGACTTTATGGAATCCTATCCACATGGAAACTTCCATATTTCTATTCGAACTTCATGTCAGGAGAAGGCTTTGGGGGCCTTGGCTTTAAAGAGGCCAGTTGCTGGTCTGCATCAAAACTATTTGTTCCTCCTGATACCTTATCCAATTCATCGTCCTTTAACATTTCATTCTTGAGAATATTTATTTCTTTTATTTCTTTTTTCATATTACCGTCTCCTCTATTTTTATTATTGAATGCTACTGACTTTTAATGTTGGTACCGGAGGAAACGCAGCTTCTCCCGAATCCGGAAGCATCTGCATGCTGTCGACAATTAACCGTTCCCCGCCTTTATCAGCACCAAGCATCTCAATAAACACTTTGATCTCCATCTCATTTTCATCAGCCAAATATTGATTGTTTTCAACAATAAGGCTTGCACTATATTCTTTCCATTCATCGGTCGGCGTAAAGTATTGCGAGTATTGAATACCCTGAAGTCCACGCAATCCGATGCGGAATTGCTGACATCCTTTGGCATGCAGAGATAGGGTGTAGGACGTATCGGCGGCCTGGTCAACCAAAGCAGTGGTATGAAACATAAGCGGCTGTGTAGTTAGGTTTGTAATTTGCATTGCATATTTCCCATTATAAACATCATAAACACCTTCGGTCACAGTCATTGACCCATTTCCGGCAGTTTCCCATGCAAGAGGATCCCCTGCCCACCACATGTTTTCTTCGAAAGAGCCATTGAACAACACATTCACAGTGCAATCAAATGTTATAATATGCATACCTCCGGTTGCGTCATAACAGTCAACCGCCGCAACCGATTGTCCGTATGTATTGCTGCTAAAATTCATGCTTCCGTTCACCGGATCAAGGATTTCAAATGCTATAGGGTTGCCTGATAGTACCCTTGGATTCGCAAATTCTACAATATTAAGATCTGAGGGTATCTTCTCCTTCAAATCAACCATGTTCACCTTTTGGATGCCTTGGTCCATCATTTGTACAGTGAAGTATGGCGCTGAAACAATACTCTTATCAACCGCGATGCTGCCCACTTCAGAAGATTGGAATCCATAGCTGCTGTTGCATGCGTATACATAAGCAGCAACACTTGCCTCAGCTCCTTCGGCAGCAGAATAACTCAATGTGAAGTATCCCTCATCGGCAAGCACCAATTGATCAACCCCGCTACCGGCTGTTACTGCCGCAAAGTCGGCATTGTAAACATATCCGCTCACGGTAATACCATTGCTCTCTGTTTTCTCTACATATACGTTCCCAACCTTTGTAAGAACCGGGTTGTCTATTGTCCAACGGCCGATACCGCCTTTGACAGTATAAAGGCTGCTGGTAAGCTTGCCTGATTCAATCTTATACAAAGCACTATTATTTTCATCAAGGCTTCTCTTTACATAGGATGCTGTTAGTACAGGACCACTAGAAGGCTGGAGAAGCAAGGTGGTACCGTTTAAATTGTCATTTGAAGACATTTTGGCTACAACCAAGTCCGAAGCGGCTGCATATACTACCTCTGCAACTGCCAGAGGCCCGTTATTCCCATTATCTTCGGAATCCTGCGAGCCACCGCTGCTCCCTAAATCATCTGAAGTTTTCCCCTCCTGATTTATGATAATCCCATTCCCTTTTCCGATCCTTTTATTATTAATGAATACACCATCAGCAGCTATATCAGCCCTCAGTATTGTTCCAGAACCGGTAACAGCAGTTCCATTGGCGGTTTCAGAAACTACTATTTCTTTGATAACAGCCCCTTCTTCCATTTCAATAATGGCTCCTGCGTTAATAATCATTCTTTGTATTATTGAGTTTCTTGCAACCGTTATTCTCGCTCCAGAGTGCGTTTCGACCAAACTGAAACATCCCTTTAGCTTGACTTTCCCTTGCGGGGTGACTGAATCTTCTATTACTATGTTAATTGGTTCTGCTTCCGTACCATTACCATTTTCAATAAACCCTCCGGATTTCATAGAAATATGAGGAACCTTTGTCCTTCCCTTTAAAATTACATGAATACTCCCATTATCTTTTCTGACACTAACGTCCTTATCAAAAGTACAATCTTCAAAGGCAACCGTATTTTCACCGCCGCCGGAAACATATGTATTCCCATAAACATGTACGTTTCTCAATGTTACTTCTCCCTCACCGATTCCTGCCGTAAGGTACAAATCTCCCTTAACAACCGTATCGGAAAGCGCAACGCCCTGTATATTAATAATTGCATTGCCCTCAATATTCATATCACTATAAGGCCCAGCCTTATAAATGTATTCATTTACAAGGCCATCAATCATTTTTACAAGCTCTGCCCGTGTTACTGCTGCCGAAGGACGGAACGTGCCGTCAGGATATCCCCGTACAATCCCTTTTTCAGCAAAAGCCTCAACAGACTCTTGTGCATACGGATGTATGTCTGCGTTATCTTTAAAATCAACTTGTGATGTTTGCTCCTGTACCAGATTAAATACCCTTGATAGAAAGACGGCTGCCTGTTCCCTGGATACCGGCTCATCCGGCTTTGCAAAATTACCCGGATACCCCGTCATAAATCCTGCTTTTTTGGCTTTTTTGAGTTCAGCGCTATACCATGCCCCCGGTTGTACATCTGTAAATGAATCCTCCGACATCTCCATAAACCCGAAAAGGGAATTCACTATTTTAGCCATCTCTGCACGGGTGACACTTTGATCCGGGCGCATGGTCCCATCTTCGTACCCGCTTATCAACTCCTGTGATGCCCATTTTCCCAACAATTCCGCCGCCCAATGTCCCTCCACATCAGGGAAAGAGCTTCCATAAACGTTATAGACGGGCTGGATTGAAATTACAATCATGAATATAAGCATAAAACTAAGCATTCTTTTCATCAAGCTATGCACCTCACTTTCTCTGGTAAATTTACTGCTTTGTGATAAATTCCATAAACATTCCGTTCTTCATTTGCGAGGCATATTTACCTTTTACATTCCCTAACACATATAATACATATCTTGTACCCGGGAGATATTTCTGCCCTCCTGCCAGTCCAACCCGTACGGTACCGGCCTCCCCTCCGGTAGTTATGCTGAGAGGCAGTCGGTTGCCCATCTGATCCGTAATCACAATTTGTGAGGCAGCGTCTTCAAGATCAACCGGAAGGTTGAATCCTATGGTCCAAACCTTGTCAACCTCTACTCCTGTTTGGAGAGTGCCCCACGCTTCCATAGAAGCCGGATCAATACCTCCGTTTAGCTTCGCCATCAGACTGTACTTTGCATTTCTAGCTTTATCGTACTGGTTGTCCAGTACCAATGCGTCATTATAGGCCGCAAAAGCTTCATGATACTTTCCCTCCGCTTCAAGAATCAAACCTTTGTTTTTATGAATTGCCGGCCGGCTTGGATCAAGAAGCATCGCTTTTTCTATAATATCCATCGCTTGGTCGTACTTTTTTGCCATATATAGCGCAAATCCCTCGTTGTTGTAATAGAGAACCTTTTCGGCATCCGCCACACCATCCATCTCCGATACAATCCGGTATAAGTCGGCGGCAGATTCAAACTGCCCAATATCCATTAAACCCATTGCTTTCCACAAATAGTTGTTTGAATACCCATACAACTGTATGCTCTGATTGAAAGCTTCCAACGCTTGCTCCTTCGCCCCCATTATATAGAGGCATATACCCTTGTATTCATACGGGCTGTAATGAGGCTCAAGTGCAATGGATTTATCAAAAGCCGCCAGAGCTTCTTCATAAACGGCCATGCGAAATAGACACGCCCCCATCCATTCATAATAAGCCGCTTCATTCGGATTCTCCTCTGCTGCTGCTTCGAACATCCCTAGCGCCTCTTCGTACTTTTCTTGATAAAATAATTGTTCACCCTGTGCAAACAATTCATCCTCCGTCAATCCATAAACAATGGAGGAGTTCAGTACAAACACGAACAGGCAGACAATTAATAGACATATTGCTTTTTTCATTCAAATCCTCCCTTTTAAAAGCTGCATATAAATAAAATACCATTTGCTTCTCTAACTCCATTAGCTCGCCCGCACACTTGCAGCAAGCTGTTTACGTTAAAAACCCCTCCTTGTTTTCCACAGACTGCTTTATCCATCCTTGATCTTCTACAGTTTTTCGGCACCTACTAAACTTTCGAGCATATCATTCTTTAACATGGCATATGATACATGATTTGATTTGCTATACAAATATACTACTATTGCAATGTAATAATTTTTCATTGAATTGTTATGGAAATGTAAAGAAAAAAGTCGAATGTTGTCGGAAACAACTCTCTTCATTTGAAAAACAAAAAAAGGCTATATTACAAGCCTTTAGACAAAGGGACGGTTCTTCTGTCTAATTCTTAAGAATTTTGTTTATCTTATCCTTATTAAATCCTGTAATTGCCGCAATTATATCCAAAACCTTGTTCATCTTCACTCAACTTCAACCTTACATCTTCACCTTGTTTACTAGATCATTATGACGGAATCCTATCAAACAAATGAACCGTCACCTCATTCGAATGAACCGTCACCTCATTCGCTTTGAAATTATATCTTTCTATAAGGAAAGCACCTGCGAACAGGTGCTAAAAACTATGAATTTATTTGTCTAACGGGTCTTGCTTCAATATATCCTCTATAACCCATAGGTGCCATCTGAAATCTGGGCCCATCTTCATCCGCCCATTTAAATCCATACATTTGAGGATTATAGTCTTTCATAACCTCCCACAATTCTTCTATTGCCTCCCCAAACTTTTCATCATCAAAGGGTTGACCTTGAAACACCATCATTTTACATGGTTGCAGCTCAGTTATTTCAAATCCATCTGGTACTTCTCCTTCATAATTCAAAGACACTTCTACACCTTGGGCATAAACTGCTGTACCATGTTTATAAAGATTTTTCGGCAGCCACATCCCTATTGGCTCATATAAGGCTTCTTTTATACTGGATAATACCCCCCAGACATCACATCCAACTTCTTCACAATATTCAAAATAGTGTGTGGCTTTCATACCTCTTTTTAAGATTAGCTTTCTTGCAGGTCTGTCAATAACTTGAACAAAAACAGTATTAGTATTTGGTTTTTTAGTCATAGTACTCTCTCCTTTTTGTAATATGAGGTAATAATCGCGGATACGGTAAGGCATAAAAAGCTTAAGCGGTGGTGTATTCTTACTGTAATACGCAGGAGTTATACCAAATTGCTTTGAAAAGGCCCGTGTAAATCCCTCATGAGAATCAAATACAAAATCAAAAGCAACATCAATAATTTTTTTGCTTTCATCTCTGATTTTAACTGCTGCTAGTGAGAGCCGTAACGATCTAATATACTCAAATGGCGTTTTTCCTGTTAGTTCTTTAAATATTCTTGCTGAATGCCATGGAGAATACCCGGCTGCTCGAGCAAGCATATATAAAGTAATTGGCTGAGAAATATGCTCTTCTATATAATCTTGCATACGTTGTACCGCATTTATTTTTTCCCAACTTTCCAAGTTATCACCTCTTGGTATCATGATAGCACTAGACTATACCATCTTTCTTGACTTCTATTGCTATATATCAGTAATTAAGATTACTTTAAAACGTGTAAACGCTTCCTCAATTGATTAATTGATTCTTTCATGCTCTCCAATGCCAACATCTGAATAAACCCGCTTCTTCAGATTATGAAATGCCCTGCAACCCCAATAAATGTTCCTAAGATAACCGACATTACAACCATTGGCTGAATTGATTTTTTATCTTCTTTAGAAACGATAATGATAATCGGAATGGCGAGTGTCAAAGCAATGACACCACCTTTTAGCCACCAAGCCATTCCAAATAAATCTGTGTTAAAAATAATAAAAGGCATAATAAAGTAAAATATAAACGCAGAGAAAATTGCATATTTTTCAAGCTTCATTTTCACCATTGGTAAAATATCAATTACCCCCGCAATGACACCAATGAGTACTGTTAACAATAGTGTTTTCATAGCATTTATTCCTCCATAAAATTTTAAATTACAAGCCTTGCGCATAACTTCGTATTTGAAGTAATTTAAACTTTTCGCAATAATGGAAAACAGTGATGATTGATTAGTCAGGCAGCACCATCTATTTTTGATTTTAATTAAATGATCCTGACTTTCCGTTGGAAATTTTCATCTGCAAAGGAAAGATACACACTGCCGCACCCATTTTTTCAAGCTTCTATTTTTATAATGCTCATATTATCGGACCTCAATAGTTTTTTGAGAAAATCCTTTATAACTTCGGTTGAACGGTACTTAGGCAATTCGGCAAAAACAAGAGATAACTCATCCATTTTTTCCATTGCCTGCACGAAACCCATAGATACATTATCATCAAGCTTTTTCAAATTGGTATATTCCAGATTATGCGGGTTAAGTCTTTGGCTTTGAATTGCATAGCCAATACGCTTTCGGCAACTGCATCTCCCTGTTTCAGACAAACCACAATAGACACTGAGAAAATCTCCCACTTTTCTTCGTATGCGTGAAAGTCTTTGACGATAGGTTTCTGGTGTGATACCTAAAATTTCACCGCAAATTTTACTGCCTGCCTTAAACATTACACCCAAAACATAGATACATCTGCTTTCTGGGTCAAGGCATTGCAACATAACATTTGTGCAGGACATCTTTAATTCCTCTGCCAATAATTCTTCATTTACATTTTGCAATAAATCTTTGGTGTTATCTATAAAGCCTGCTTCTATATCTGCACCGAAAAATTCAAAACTCAGTGGCCTTTTTCCAAACATGGACTTCTTGCAATTGAGCAAATAATTAGTAGCTATCCGATATACCCAAGTGGAGAACGAACTTTCTTTCCGGAAGGTTGATAATTGTGTTATGACACGAACGATAATCTCCTGTGCGGCATCTTCCGCATCATGAGTACTTCCGAGCATACGGAGAGATAAATTGTAGATTAGATCCTCTACACTTAAAATCAGATTTTCCAGTGCCTGCTTATCACCGCTGACAGCTTTATCTACCAAGTTAAATGTTTCATCCTGCATGATAACTGCCTGTATAATGAACCACCAAAATAATCCATCATACTTCTCCTTTCTTAATTATTTTTAATATAATCAATTTAGATACTGTGAATTTGTTACCATATTTCTTTTAAATTAATTATACATTAGATTAGACAAGTTAAGTGTATTGATTGTGACAGGTAACGAAAAATTTTTTCAGAAACACAGAGGGACAGGTACGAAACCATCGGTGGTATGGAGTAGAAACTATATAAGATATACCAACTTACGCCTACATCTATTAGTTCTAATTTTAATTGCAGCCAGATGAGAAAAAGCAAAAAAATTTATGTCACAAATATTTAAAGCAGGAATTAATCGAATTATGTCGAATTATGTAATATATAGAGAATTCTAAGTTTCTCACTAAACACGTCATAAAGTGGGGGGGAATGGGCCATATGTTCTGTTGGAAACAGTATGAATATGAAGATAGGTGCGTAGGTTAGAAAAAATTATATAATTAAAAAGGAGGCTTTACAATGAAGATTTCAAAATTTTTAAAGATAATGAGCGTAGTATTTGCAGTAACAATTATTTTAACTATAACTTCAGTTACTTTTCTAAATAAAACGTTCCATGATGAAAGATTAGCTGTTGAGAGACAAATGGAATTTAAGCAACTAGGAATTGACTTGCAAAATGCCTCTGATTATTTAACAGAACAAGCTAGAAGATATGCTCAATATGGTGAGAGAAAATTCTATGATAATTATTGGAAAGAAGTAAATGAAACTAAGACAAGGGATAGTGTTGTCAATAGGCTGAAAGAGCTGGGGGCTTCTCAAGATGAACTAGATCTCCTTGCGCAAGCAAAAAATAATTCTGATGCGCTAGTATCTACAGAAGAAGCGGCCATGAAGGCAGTCGCTGAGGGGAATTTTGAAAAAGCAAGAAAATTAATGTTTGATTCTAATTATGATGAAAACAAAGAAAAGATCATGAAGCCTATAAACCAATTCCAGAGTTTAATGAACTCAAGAGCTATGTCACAAGCTCAAACCGTGGGAAAAAGAGCCAATTTACTATTTATGACTTCAACCGCTTTAATTATACTTCTTATTATATTCATAATCTTAACCATAATCATTTTACTCAAAAAGATCTCTAATTTAAGCCAAATAGCAGATAAGTTAAAAGAATTGGCTAATAATGAGGGAGACCTAACATCTAGAATCTATATAAATAGTAACGATGAAGTAGGTGAAATCGCGTCCTCATTTAATAAAATGCTTCAAAGCTTACAGAATCTCATAAGAGAAATTACAAGCACAACTAAAGAGGTTAGAAAACAAAGTGCTCAATTCTCTGCGATAGCCCACGACTTTCAACAAGGCAGTGAACAAATTGCTGCGACTATGGAAGAAATGGCAGCTGGAGCTGCAGAGCAAGCTAGCTCAGCGGTTAAAGTAGCAACGTCTAGTAAAACTCTGAACCATCTTATTGAAGAATCAAATACTAGCGGAGATATACTCATTAAATCCTCAAGTGAAGTATTAGAGATTACTCAGCAAGGCAACAAAAAGATGGAAGACTCTGTTAAGCAAATGCTGTCCATAAACACTATCGTTAACGAGGCTGTGAATAGAGTGAAAGGGTTAGACATGCAGTCTCAGCAAATATCTAAATTAGTTCAAGTGATTCAAGCTATATCCGAACAAACTAATCTACTAGCATTAAATGCTGCAATAGAAGCAGCGAGAGCTGGGGAATCAGGACGAGGGTTTGCGGTGGTAGCTGAAGAAATTAGAAAGCTAGCTGAAGGAGTAGGGAAGTCTGTTAATGAAATCACTCAAATTGTTGTTAAAATACAAGAAGAATCTAATACAGTATCGCATTCGTTGCAAAAAGGATACGAGGAAGTTGAAATGGGAACTCGTCAAATTCAAGATACTGGAGAAACCTTTAAGGTTATAAACTCAAAAGTTTTAGAAATGGGAGATAAAATTAATAACGTATCTGATAACCTTAAGAAAATTTTACATAATGGTAAAAAGATAGAAGAGGAAATAGAAAAAGTAGCGGAAATCTCAGAACAAAACTCTGCAGGGATTGAAGAAACTGCTGCTTCAGTGCAAGAACAGAATGAGGCTATGGTAAAAATAACGAAAAATACCTCCATATTAGCAAACTTATCAGATAATCTAAGTAACATGGTCGGAAAATTTAATATATAATTTTATCACGGTCAAGGGATGCTGCCAACCCTTGGCTCTTTTTTGTAGTGCAAAATCATGAACCCCTTGAACCCGGTATAATTACCGCTCGCCATAATATGATTTTCAAACCGTTTCAAAACCTCAAGGCATAGGTCTATTCCATATGCTTCGGCAATCTTTGATACTTCCTGAATGCTTGCTACTCCTCTTTCTCAGTCTGTTAGTGTAAAGTTTTCATATAATAATCTTGCTATATATGATGAATTAAATATTTGTAATGATCTAATTATGCAAAATATGTAGGGACGTACGACAATACGTCCGATTAAATGTCCTATGTCTGTATTCCTGTTTTCGGCCGTATTTCCATACGGCCCTACTAATCATCAACATGAATATTAGACTAATAGTCCAATTATTTAATTCAACTTATATAACATAAGCAATATCAGTAGGTTGGGCAACTTTTAGTGTATACCCCCCATAACTTCTCCATTCCTTCCTCTTAACTGCCAGAAAATGTCCCGCAAATCATTCTATCAGGTAGAAATATCCCCAGAATATCCATATAACAACTGGAATAATGGTAAGACTTACTCCAAGGAGGAGAATGAAAATGCTGGCAAGCATATTTCTTTCCTTCTTCCATACGAACGAAGCATACCTGACAGTGTAGCCTGTTAACACTATCAAGCTAAGCATTCCTACCCATTTCATCATTGTCCACCCCCTGCTTCCTCATCATTGGGTGGTTGCAGTTGCTTACCAACTCCCTTGATAGTAACATTATACTGTACAGTCACTTCTGCTTCAGTGTATCGGTTCTCCCAGTCATATCTTTTGAATTCTCCCCATGTCCCAAATTCTCTTCTCGCCAGTATGGACCACTTAAAGGGCTCCCCTCCGAATTCTTTCTCGGTCTTTTCCACAAGTTTCATGGCTTTTTGGGCCAACTGCTTTTCAATGGTTTCTTTCAGCAGCTTTTGCTTATCTAAATCCTCGACATAATTAACACCGCTTGGTATGGAAAGAAGCTCCATCGAAATAGGTACTGTTATTTCAATTCGAGGCTGCTTATCTTTTACATTGATCTTTATCTTTGTTTGCCTTGTCTTGGATACTCTGACAGTAATACGGTATTCACTCTTTATAGGATCTGAAAAGGTAGAATAGAAGGAAGGAAGCTTCTCATTTTGCCTTAAAATCAGACTCAGTCTGACTTCCTCACCAGTTAATGTGCCGATCATCTTGGTTCCCTTAAAAACAGCTGCCCCAATCATCTGCACAGGATTTCCCCCTTCTATTGGAACCTCCCCGGCAATAAAATCATCTTCTGTCACCTCTTCCTTGGGCTTTTGCTTTTCAACAGTACCATAGACTGCCAGAAATAGACTTCCGTGTCCATCATTTCTTTTAATGAGCTCATTTAGCGTAGCTAGTGGTACAAGGGCAGTATCCTGCCATCGTTCCGACATGAAATCATAAAACTTGTGGGGGCGGGTCTCCAGCTTGGGTGCATTGCCCCGAATGAATTCCGAAGCTTTCTCCCTGGAAATTACCAAAAAGATATTTCTACGGATTTGTTTATCCCTCAACATGCCATCCAAAACTGCCAAGAATTCATCACTTCTTGCCATTTCTTCACCCACTACCAGAACGGATGCATGAGTAAAGGAAAGCTTCCTGGTTACCGAGGCATTGGCTGTATCGCGGGCCGATAGTGGACCTACTGCCTGAATGGTAATAATCTCTGCAGCAGGTTCTTTTGCACTGCTGCCTACCACATTGCTAAATCCTCCGCCTTGAGGATTGGATATCTTATAGGTTACCTCAAATTTATTCTTCCCTACCTTATCTATTCCGATTAAACCTACAAAGGCCATATCTTCTATTTCAAACCTGTCCCAGCATCCTGTAAGGGAGAGAATACCAAGGCAGATTATTAAAAGTACTGCCACCATTCTGTAATTTATACTTATTTTCATCTGCTTTTCCCCCTCCTGAATCTGGATATTAACCACAGTATCAGTGGAAGCCCGAGAAAGATTGGAAATGAGCCTGTAAGCAGCACATTGTCTCTGAGCTTGAAGATCCCATCAATAATGTTCCTGGGGATCAGTCCCAGTATAATGACCAGAGCGGCGAAAGGTAACAGCAGCGGCTCGGATTCTTTCAACCGAATGGTGCGGGAGAAAACAAAGGCTGTCATATAGAGATAAATGGAGAATCTTACAACAGATGCAACAATCCAAAACCCAAAGTAAAAGGATTCAAGGTTTTCCAGGAACCGTCCGGCACGAACCATCGTAGATATTTGTTGAAAAGGAAATATAACGTGGTTAACTGCGGGGTATCCAAATACTAATGCGAACATTATAAGGAAAATAGATAAGCTTAGAATACTGACTGCAAACCCTACAAGAGCTGACCATTTAAAATCCTCATAAGTTCGGACATAGGGAAAAATCGCCGTAAGTATAATGATGTCCCCCAATATGGAGCCGTGCTTGGCTGTGCATTCCAGGACTCCTCCGATTCCATTCCCCCAGAAAGGATAAAGATAAGCAACATCTACCTCCCGGATTGCCATGATAGAGATAGCCACCAATGCCAAAAAGCTAAGGGGGAAAATAAACCAGGAGGCTCTTCCGATAGCTTCCAATCCATAGTTGGCCAGTAAGTAGCTGAATCCTATCAATAAAGCGTATAGAATAGCGGTGGGAGTCTTGGTGAAAAACAGCGTTCGAATAATCTCGATATGATCCCTGCTGTTTAGTACTGTTGCGGTTAGTGTAATCATAAAAAGGGTCATATTGACAACGAACCCTATCGGTCTACCCAATACCTTATACACAATCTCAATGAGCCCCATATCCTGGTGCCGTTTTAACAGGGACAGAAGCGCCATAATGGGAAAAATGAACAGTATTCCAGCGAGCAAAGGTGTCATCCAGGCAGCACATCCAGAAAGCATATACAGAATTGCCGGTGTGGAGTTCGTAATCTTAATAGCGATGCTGAATAAAATAATGGTAAAAAACTCCCGTGTACCGATTTTCCCATCCGACTGTCGTATCATGGTTTGCTCCTCCTGTTAGGCTCCTTTTTCTTGGTAGGATCCTGTGGATTGATGTTCCTGGGGCGCTGCCACTGTTTCCATGCAGGGGCACGGAAAACCATATCCCTGGATGATGAAAAGCGAGGAACCAATGGAGAAAGAAAAGGAACATCAAAGGATTTTACAGAACATAGATATCCGATGCAGAATACTGCAAGCAGTGCAATTCCATAAAAGCCCATAAAAGAAGCAGATAACAGAAAAGCAAATCTTGCCATTCGGATCATATAGTTGGTACTGTTTTCGGGAATGGCAAAGGAAGCCAACCCGGTAAGGGCAACCACAATAATTAATATGGGACTGATAATTCCCGCCTGGACAGCAGCCTGCCCCAGGATTAACGCTCCCACGATACTAATGGTAGGACCTAAGGTGGTAGGAACCCGAGCTCCCGCTTCCCGGATCAGTTCAAAAGATATTTCCATGATCAGGATTTCTATGAAAACCGGAAAGGGTACCAGCTCCCGGGTTGCTGCGATGGACAATAAAAGGTCTGTAGGTACCATTTCCAAATGATAATTACTCAGGGCTATATAGCCGGCTGGCAGCAAAAGGGCTGTATGAAAGGCCAGCATACGAATAAGGCGAATAAAGTTTCCATAGGGCCACCGCTGGTACTGATCCTCAGCCGTATGAAAAAACGACCAGAATGTGGCTGGTACCACTAAACACCCCGGTGTTGTATCCACTAGAACAATGTGCCCCTCCTGGAGAAAAGAAGCGGTGCGATCGGGCCTTTCGGTCAGTAGAACAGTAGGGACAAGGGAATAGGGCCTCTCCTCAATATGCTGCTCCAGTTGTGCAATCGTTATCAAGCCATCTATTTGTATTTCCGATAGCCTCTTTCTAACATCCTCCACCAATTTGGGATCGGCTATGTCACTGATATACATCATGGCAATTTCATGGTCAGATCTTTCTCCTATATGAATCGTCTCTGTAACGAGTTTCTCACTTCTCACATATTTCCGAATAAGAGAACGATTAACACGGTACGAATCCACAAAGGCTTCTTTAGGCCCTTTTATGACATTTTCAATTTTCGTCTGTTCTACACTGCGATGTTCATAACCTACAGTGTTCAATGAAACACCTTCAAAACAGCCATCAATAAGTAAAATGGTCTTTCCAGCCATGATATCCTTCACCATTTTATTAAACTCACCGACTTTTTCTGCTTTGGCAACGTGGAACACTTCATGGATTATATCATCCAAATCCTCACCAATGACTTCCTTTTTCCCTGCTGTCATCAGAGGATTGATTATATATTTCTCTATCTTTTCTTCTTTCACCATTACATCAAGATATACGAGCACCCCTCGTTTGCCTAGAGCTTTTACCCGTAGGGGACGAATCACAAAGTCTTGATTCAATGGATATTGAAAGATTTCCTTCAATTTATTAATGTTATTGGTCAGGTTAAATGAAATACGCTCTTTTTTTACAGATTTCACTTGAGGATTGTTTTTTCTATTATTAAATTCTCTAAAAAATGGGATCGGAAATCGCATTCTTTGTTTCTCCTTTTCGTGATCACTCTGAATCTGAAATATTATTCCCATCATATACAACTTACATTCAGCATGAATAAATTACCACTACCCTTTTATGTTGCGTAGCGATATATCAACTTGCTAATGAGCATGATTACGATCAGAATTAGTGGATTTACCATAGCTTACGTAAAAAAAGCGCACTGAACCAAGGTATACCACTAACTCCGGCAACCCAATATATCCCTTTTATTAATAATACATTTTCGAGATTACTATGGATGTCGTGTTAACTGTCATTCTAAGAATTCTTCAATGTCTATATCTAGCAGTTCCAGCACTGTTGTTACAGTTAATTGTTGGTGTTCGCTATAAAACCCATAACTGTAGGTATCTTCTTGTTCTTTCACAAAGTATGCTTTTTCTAAAGCTTCAAGCACATATTTGATGGTAGGGTTTTCAAGCTTCTTGTTATTCCAGCCAATACGTGGAAGCTCCTCTTCTGATTCATTGATACTTTTACGAATCTTGTACTGAACAATTGCACGAATCAGAAGTGAGATGTTCATGAGCATGACCAAGGCATTAATTCGCTCTGGCGTTTTTAAAAAGATTGAAGCTGCAAGTGCAGGTTCTTTCAACAGTCTAAACTGCGCCTCAACAACAGTTTGTTCTTTGTACTGACGGAGGATCTCCTTGCCATCAAATTCTGTCTCATGAATACTTGTGATCAGCACGAAGCATTCTTCTTCGTGTTTTAGTTTCTCCACAGCTGTAGCATTTTCTGCTTGTATGTGTACAGTTACACGCCAAGATATTACGATAACTGGAGGTTTAGGATTTTTTCCCGGATTACCACGTGGTCTTTTTTCTGTTTTTTCTTCCTTGAAACAGACGTCAAATAGAAAAAGACTCTTCTTGTGAGCTTTTTCAAAGCGAGCCCACTCTTCACGGGCATCCGCTTCACAAACAAATACTTTGCCCGATAATGTCAGGATATCTTTTTTAAGCTCCATACGTTGCTTCTCCAGCTTATGCTCAAAACGATCTTTTCCCGCACTACTGCGGACAACAATAAACCGGGTATCACAATTTTCAACAGCCTCCATAAACTCCTGCATTTCATAGGTACATGCGTTCTTGCCAGAACCTATCTGACCGATATCAGTCCATTGATCAAATTTATAAGCTTTCTCGATCAGTCTTCCGGCAACCTTGCCGTAAAAATTTGCAGGACACCGCGATATGAACCGTATCCTGTTGTCTGGATCGGTAAGCTGCTTGAACGTTGGCAGATTAATAAGCTTAGAGTCAGCAATATAAGTTACTTCATTCAAACAATCTCCGAATATTTGCTTTGTAAGGGCTAAGGCTTTTTGATTCCATTCAATATCGGAAGTATTTCCATCCATAGTTGAACTGGCTACGGCAATACCATGTTCATTGACAATCTTACCTACTACGGCCTGTTTGCAATGCGGAAGGTGATCCTTGTTATATCCTTTGGTGATGTTCAAAGCACCCTCCGGCGCATCGTCGCACATATATTGCCCATAAAAGGACAATGTTGTTGTATCAGAATGCAGCCGATTGAAAGCAATATGAAACACGCTGTACATAGACAAACAGATAGATGAAAACAATCCTTCAGGTTTAGCTTCACTGATTCGGTCTAATGCACGTGCGATGGAATAGTCATTTAAGTGTTCTGGCATAACCCCTTTGCCAAACAATGCTTCAGTATCATAACCGGCAAATGCCCGCTTGATCCTGTAAAGTGGGGCTCGTACCTGCATAAATGTTGCCAATATCACGGCCTTAGCTAAATTACCGGGAGACACTTTCCAATGACTTTCATCCCATTCAACACTACCATCTATGAATTCAACAAAACCAATGAGTTTTAAAAACTTGTTTGCAAGCAGTAAAGCAAAAGGAAGGATCAAAGGTTGCTCTACTTTTGCCGGATGCAGTATAGTAATTTTACGCTTTTTATTTCTTTTGTGTTTATGTGACTTCTTTGAAGCTTTTGCCATACGAATCACTCCTATAATTTTGTATATAAAAGAGATTCGCCAAAAGTTCTAAATTCCATTCAAGTTTACATAAATAATGCATGGTAATTTATTCATGCTGAATGTGAGTAATATTTGACAATTACGTATATATCACAAAAATTAAAAGAAGTCAAAACCATCCAGTCCTGACTTCTTCCATACATTAACATCTGGAGAAACTTTTTATTAAACTATTGCAGCTACTTTTAAAACATTATTAAAAATCTCCACTAAGTAATCAAGGATCTCGATACCTTCTTCAAGAGTTATAGTAGTATTATTAGCCATTAAATCCTTAATTTTCCCATCTTTAATATCAAATCCCATTTTAAAGATATCAGTGTATGTATCACTAAAGTCTATGGAGCGTTCAAGACCAAAATGATTTAGACTGAAGAACTGATTAGGTGCCACAACCTTCACACGTTCATATACTTCATAGGGCTTTGCATTTGCATTCTCTGCTAAAGTCAATAAGGGCTTAGCTAATACTGAAATCATAAGCTGTGCCATAACAGAATAATTAGGTTGATCATGAAGTGCATATCGTGATAAAGGACGTCCTAAGTTCATTAGATATAGACCACCTCCTGGAAGAATCCCTTCTGTTTCTTTAGCAATGCGTTTTAGATAGTTTTTCATAAATTCAATAATCGGTTGTAATGATTTAACAATGTTTTCTTCACATTCAGGGTTTTTCACAGACTGTTTTATTAGCTCATTACAAAGTATAAGAGCAGTCTTTACACCATCCTTTGGCATTTTAGGTATATTTAAAACAGCAACAGCACGCTGTATATCTTCATCTTTAAACATTCCGTCTTGAATAATCGTTCCAAATGATGTTGTACACTTATACTCTCCTGTTCGTGACATATATTGAATCAGTTCGTCTGTACCATAAATTTTCTCCGCTAGAGTTGCCAGCTTATCTGTACCTCTAGCTAGTTCATTACAATATTTAACCGTCCTTTTTGAAGTATTATACATTTTACCCTCCTTAATGGCTCTTATTGCACTATAAAGATCTAATCTTCTTTGCAAAGTCCTCTAGAAAACTGTTTGCTATTACAGTTCTACATTCTGTTTGTTTAAAATAGTTTGTATTTCTTTAATATTAAGTTCTAAAGGCTTCTTGTCATGGTCAATACATAAAGATGCTACAACACCCATTGCTTGACCCATGTTCATTACAATTGGCATAATTCTATAATTGGAGTGTGCCTTATGGGTACCACTTATGTTTCTACCATTTAATAATAGATTTTCTATTTTTCGTGGAACAAAACAACGTATTGGGATTGTATACGGCTTTTTCTGAACAAATTTAATTTGTGCTCCGTTAGCATCTAGTCCTGCACCTATAACATTATGTAAATCAAAGTTAAACCTTGATTTTGTAACAACCCAATCATCAAATGTACGGGCTTCAGAAATATCGTTCTCATTAAGTTCATAGTAGGCATGGAATCTCCTTGTTTCACGGACGCCAATAAAGCTAGAACTATCCACAAGGTAACACGCTTCATAACCAGGTACATGTTTACCCAAAAACTCAGTGATAATGTTAATTTGTTTTCTACACTCATATTCTGCACGATTCATATCTCTTACATCAGTACCGTCTACATCAATGGAATTAGTCATATTTACTGTAACAATCCCCGGTAAAGATGATGGATAAAGAAGAACATGACCTGCCGGATGTGGTAGCTCCTGTCTGCCAAGAGTCTGCAAATCCCCCTCAGGCAGAGCTACTGTGTCCTCAAATCCCCAGAAAAACATTGCTCTATCCATATCAACTCCTGCAACCTTAAACATAATAGTCATCGGCTGCATGCCGCCATCATTAGCCCTACCCTTATCAAATGGTGCACCTGCTTTAGCAGCTACATCTCCATCTCCAGTAGAGTCTATAAGCATTTTACAACGAATTGCTTCCCTACCAGACTTACTTTCAGTAACAACACCTACAACTTGATTTTCTTCCATGATGACATCACAAAATGTTGTGTAAAGTTGAACTGCTACACCTGCTTCGTACAACATTTCAAGCATTAACATTTTAAGCTTTTCTGGGTTGATAACCTGGGCACATTCACAGTCTCGCGCTCTTTCACGAAGTTCGGCAAAGCAACCACCCTCTTGATATCCAGTCCAGTGGCTCATGATTCCAATAGTTGCAACACCTCCAATGGCACTTGTCTGTTCTATAAGAAGTGTTTTCTTTCCCATTCTAGCGGCAGTTAAAGCAGCTCCAAAACCTGAAGGTCCTCCACCGACAACTAACACATCAGTTTCCATAACCACTGGTATTTGTCTACTTGGTTCTTGATAATATTTCATTAATAATCCTCCTACTATCGTATTCTTCACCTACACATAAATTTTTTATAATATTTAGGACTCGTTTAATTACGTTTCATTTACTTTACACACTTTCGGTGCATTTCCTTCCCGTCTTAGCCCTATAACTATTTATGAAAAAAATTATTATCGATAAAGCGGCCATTATTAAAAATGCCAAACTTATAGGGCGTGTTAAAAATATTGTATAGGAACCATCTGAAAGTACCATGGAACGTCGGAAATTATCTTCTGCCAGTGGACCTAAAACAACCCCTAAAATAATCGGTACTACTGAAAAATCCAATTTCCTTAAGATATATGACATAGCTCCAATACAAACAGCCAATAGGACGTTAAATGTATTTGTAGTACTTGAAAAGGTCCCCGCTACGCAATAGATAATGATGATGGCACTCATAAGTTCATATGGAATACGTGTTATATTTGAATAATAACGGGTAAAGAATTTCCCGACAACAAACATCATAAGATTTACAACTATGAGACCCAACATAATGGAATACATGATATCTCCAAAATCCTTAAATAAAGAAGGTCCTGGTACCATTCCCTGTAACATTAATGCACCCATCAAGATTGCTGTACACCCGTCACCTGGGATACCTAGAGTAAGAGTAGGAATAAGGGTAGATCCTGTCGTTGCATTATTTGCTGACTCAGAGGCTGCAATACCTTCTAGTTCTCCTTTTCCAAAGTTGTCTTTATATTTAGAGGTTTTCTTAGCCTGGTCATAGCTAATAAATCCTGCAATACCACCACCAGTACCAGGTGTTGCTCCAACAATTGACCCTATTACAGAGGACACACAGATCGTTTTAAGACATCTTCTGAATTCTGACCATGTAAGTTTTTGATGATCAATTTTTAATTTTTGCTGTCTAGCTTGATCACTCTTGGGATTGTAATCCGATTTTATTAGAAGCTCTGAGATTGCGAATAATCCAACAAGTGTTACGATAAGCTGTATGCCTCCTGCTAAATTTTTGTTACCAAAGGCAAATCTTACAGCTCCACTAACATTGTCCATCCCTATTGTAGAAAGAAAGAAACCTGAAATACCCCCAATAATACCTTTTATGATATTGTCGTTAGAAACACCTGCAATAATAGATATACCGAAGATTGCAATTGCAAAATATTCAGGAGGCCAAAAAAACTGTGTGATTTTGGCTATATTGGGCGCAGCAATTAGAAGTAATAGTGCACTGAACAATCCTCCAATTACTGAGGCATATAGGGCAATCGTAAGAGCTTTATATGCTTGCCCATTTTTTGTCATAGGATAACCATCCAAGATTGTTGCCGCACTGGCTGGAGTCCCAGGTGTATTAATTAATATTGCAGTAATAGATCCACCATATGTTCCAGCACAATAAAGACCCAATAGCATAAGAATGGCTGCAGTAGGCTCCATAGTATATGTTATTGGTAAACATAGAATAATCGCTAGGTCAGCTGTAAGACCAGGAATTGATCCAATAACAATACCACATAGAATACCAATAAGAATAGCTATAAAGCTATCAAGTGACCATAGAACTCCAAGTCCTAACATGATATTTTCCAACAAATTACTCACATCCCTTTCCGCTTCTATGGTAAATTAACACGTAATAATACTTTAAACACATAATACGCAATGATGACATTTCCACTGGCAATAGCATAATACCACCATTTACGTGCTCCATAATATAATAAAATTCCAACAGATAGAAGCAAGGATGATATTATAAATCCTATATGTTTCAAAATAATGGCATAAACTATAAGCATACCTATATAAACCAATGATTTCATTTCAGTTTTAAATTTCTTATTCTTAAAAACATCCATGTCCACCACATACTCATTGCTAATACCAAAAGAACCTTGTATTAACAGAATGATACTGCATATTATCAGACCACGTATTAGCAAAGTAGGGATTGTTTGTGCATTGATGGCTGAAGTCTCATAGGTCTTAATCTGGCTAGGTATAAGAATATACATTGTAATTGAAATTATTAGAAATAGAAATCCACTAATGAGGTTTGAATTACTTTTAATTTTCATATGATATCTCCTATTATTAACGCACCCAATAACCTTAAAATTATTGGGTGCATAAGAATTATAGTTTACTCAATAACTTTTACATAATTATCGAAGGAAGTGAATTGTCCTTTAATAACGTCAAGAATCTCGTCAGAGTCTGCTTCCCAAATTGATTGATGTATCTCTTTCATATAGGATTTAAATTCTTCATCAGCATATACTTTGTTAATTGTATCAATTAAAATCGTCTTAATTTCCTCTGGAACTTCAGAACGAACTGCAAAGGCATCCATACCTAAGAATTCAACATCTGTTCCCAGCTCTTTAACCGATGGAACTCGGCCAAACTCCGTTTCAACGCCGTTCGGATCAAGTGTTGCAACTGCTTTAATAGAGCCTTCTCTTTGGAAATCGTAGTATCCTGGTGGAGTAGCTATGGCCATATGTACTTGACCAGTCACAATGGCATTTATTGATTCACTCTGGCTGCCAAAAACAACAGGTTCTGCATCTATTCCTAGAGTCTTGAACATCGCTGTAGTACAAACATACTGATCTCCGCCTGGGCCACTGGATGTGGCATATTTTATTTTATTTGTTTTCCCATATTCTATTAATTCTTCAAAGGTATTGATTCCTGTTTTTTCTGGATTCACCAAAAACACAAGAGAGACAGTTCTTAGTCCTTTAAGCATTGTAAAATCTTCTATCTTATAATCTGTACTTACATATCTAGGAGTTAGAGAGAAAAGTGGTCCATTTGTTACCACCATTGTATAGCCATCTGCTTCTCTTGAAAATGCAGTTGCCATACCAGTTGTACCTGAGGCTCCAGTATGATTTTCAACAATAACTGGTTTACCTAAATGTTTTTCTGCTAACTGTGCAAATTTTCGGGAAATGACATCAGCACCACCACCAACACCCCATGGTACTACAATGGTAATTGTGTCTTTCGGAAAGTCAACTGTCGTAGATTCACTAGGAGTATCTCCTTTAGTTGGTTCTGAGGAACCGGCACAACCTGTAAGCATTGCTAATGCCATTACAAGCGTAAGAATTATTGCTGTAATACGTTTTTTCATTATTTCTCCTCCTTTTACATTTGTCTCCGTACATCGGTGTGTTATAACAAAATCTTGATAATTATAAAAGTATTCATGAATTTGCTATTTAACACCGCTTTAATACAGAGTTTCTTTTTTTATTTAAGCAGTAAATTATACTGATTAAATACTTTCTGTGCATACGTATGTAATTTTTCTCGTGCATACGTATGTAATTTTTGAAAAATATAAACCTTACTTAAAAGTATCTCGAATTATAAGTTCTCCGTTTAATGTTATTTTGCGCGATTCAGAAAAATCAAGATTCTGAATTAGTTCAACAATCCATTCAGTGGCAACAGATATAATTCTTTCATAGCTAATAGAAATAGTCGAAAGATATGGTTTACACCATTTAGCCATTGGAATATCATCATACCCAATAATAGCTATATCTTCAGGTACCCTAATGCTATTTTGCTTCAATGCTTCTATCACTCCTATAGCCATCGTATCATTTTGAACGAAACAAGCATTGGCTTTTTTAAACCTCTCAATACTTTCCATAGTAACACGAAAAGCATCCTCAAACTTGTAGTTTCCATACAACATATCACTTGAAGTTAGTTCAAACCCCTTTTCACTTAAGGCTTTTGCGAATCCATCATGCTTATTTTTAACATCGATACGATCACAAGGACCAAGAACCTCCACAAAATCATTGTATCCTTTATTGCAGAATGCACTGCCAACTAAATAGCCACTTTGTTTATGATTTGGTGAGATAACATAATTATAAGGAGAGCTTTCACTAGTGTCATATATAAAAATATAAGGTATTTTATAGGCCTCTAATAATTCTTGTATATTAGGATCTATTTGCCCTCGATTTATTATTAGTCCATCAACCCTCCTATTCCTTATGCATTTTTCGATATTCGGCATCTCTCCATCAAGTGTGTAGTCAAATACGGGCATGAGATCCAGTTTTCTGTTTATAAGACGGCTACGAATCCCATAGTAGAGGTCACTTTGTATGTAGTGATTTGCAAAACCTGAAAAATCTTCAGAGAAAACATATCCAATAATACCTGTCTTACTTGTTTTTAAGCCTCTCGCACTACTATTAAATTCGAAATTATGTTCCGCTGCAAGTTTTTTAATCCTTTCCTTTGTTTTCTCAGAGACAAGAGGACTATCATTCAGACATCTAGATACAGTTGATTGAGAAACACCAGCAAGTTTTGCTAGTTCTAATGAGTTTATCATACTGGTGTACACCTTCCTTTATGCATACGTTTTCATATCATGAACTAAGTTTATCACACTAATATCGATATTGTCAACATGTAAAAAGCTAAATATTCATAAATTCAACTCAATTTTCCCATTTCTCCAATCATTTACATAGATATTATACTAGTAAGAGTGCAATTATATCCATTTGTATTGCACTCGTATGCATTACAAGAATCTTCTTTTAAGGTGAATATTTCGGTCAAAAACATGCAGTTAAATCGAAAAGTGAGTGCAGTCCTCTCGGAAAGATAGTGCATGTGTCTCGGTCTTAGTGCGGTAGTGGATTTTTCTGGCAAGGGAAACACTTAGAAACACTTAGGGACGTGCCTATTTTTGCACGTTACAGCGTGTAATTATTCCCCTTGAAATACCCGTTAGCCGCTCCAACTGTCCTATTGTAAACTTTTCTTTTTCTCTCAAATATCGCAATATTTCATCTCGCCCTTTTCGAGGCTTGTTTCCAATTTCTTTAGGATCTAACCCGTCTAAACACTTAATAACCTTTCTACGTAATTGTTCGTCAGTTAATTTTTTACTGCCGGCTATATGGAAGTTCTCACTTTCAATTTCTTTTTGTAGCTCGATAAACTCTCGTCTAGCTTCTTCTGCGTCAGCAGATAACATTTCCAGTATTAAATAGGTATCTGTAATCTTTTCTCCTGAATTTAATGACATATAATCATTATAACTGCTCCAAGCATATTTGCTTATTTGTTTGACAATTCCGGCCCTTATCGGATTTTGATGAATATATCTAGTCAATGCAAAAAAATACCGCTCATCTTCTATAGGTTCACTTTTATATCTATTACCAATAAGACTTCCGCTTCTCTGGTATTTGAAATTGTACCAGCCTACATATTTCGTCAGCAATTTATGCATAACTTTCACAATATCGCCCGTACAGTTTTCTCTAATAAACAGATGCACATGGTTATACATTAAGCAATATGCATATACTTCGACACATCTTTCTTTTTTTATTCCGAATAATATCTCAAGCATTTTGTGAAAATCAGCGTCTTCTTCAAATATATTCTGTCTATTTAATCGTCTAAAAATAATATGATATAATCCTGTTTGGCTCAATACCCTTGGTGACCTGCTCATACTTACCACCTCCAAACAGGATTGTATCATTTGAATTGTTACTAGTCAATAATTATGTGCAGGATCAGGCACGTCCCCATATACACTATCCGTTAATTTAATCATTGCCCTCCAAATATAAGTACCGGGCCATGTCTTAAAAGAAGGAGCCAGGAAAAAGAAGAAGGAAATATTTCAATCCTAACTCTAATTCTCTCTCTTAGAATTATTGTAGAATTATTTAAACTTTGAAATAAGGTTTTTCTCATAATTATCTAAAAGGTTCTGTTCTCTAAATAAACTTGAAACAGCATCTTCATAGTCATGCAATCTTACTGATTTCTTAATTTTCTTTGCATATTTTTCATTCTCAGAAAACATCGAAATCATACAAAACCAGAGATTTTTCATTTTATATAAGATATTTACATCCCCAAAAAGCACTCTTTTATATTCGCTATATACTTTATCATGGAACTCTCTTAATGTATTTTTATCGACTTTAATATTATTTTTTATTTCTTTTGTAAGTCCGGGGTTGACTAATAATCCCCTACCTATCATTATAGAATGAACATCAGGAAACTCAGCTGTAAACTCCTTATATTCTTTCATAGTAAAAATGTCACCATTATAGCAAAGGGCATTTTTACTATAACTCAAAGCATATTTAAAAACATCTATATTGGGCTTATTTTTATAAAAATCTTTTTGAATCCTAGGATGAATGGTTAGTTCTTCAATAGGGTACTTATTAAATATCTCTATTAATTGATAAAATTCGTCTGGATGTTCTTTTCCTATTCTGGTTTTTAATGAAATTTTGGTTCCTCCCCAAGCGAAAATCTCATAAAGAAACCCATCAAGCTCTGCTGTTTTTGCTAGAAAACCTGCTCCCTTATTTTTGGCAACCACAGTTCCAGAAGGACATCCCAGATTCAAATTTATCTCATCATATCCCATAAGCTTTATTTTATTTGCCATCAAAATAAAATCTTTTGCTTTGTTTGTTAGTATCTGCGGAATCAAAACCAAATCTTGATTATTTTCAGGTGCCAAGTCATCTAGTTCTCGCTTTTTAAAACTTCCACTTTCATTAGCAGAAATAAAAGGAGAAAAGTATTTATCAATACTATTAAAATAAATCCGATGGGCATTTCTATAGATGTATCCACTTAAGCCTTCCATAGGCGCGAAATAAAAATTCATAATACAATAATACCTTTAAAAATTAATCATCAGCAATATAACTATCTGATGTCATAATTTATGTTCCCTTTCTTTTTTATTAAAACTGTGTTTCGCCCTCATGTAAAAAAATAAGAACTTTAGTCCTATTTATCTACTATAAAACCTTAAAGCCTTTTATAGGCAATGGTAATAATAACACAATTATTTTTAACTTAAAAGTCCTAAATAAATCTCGTTTGACAATAGATATTTTCTCACATCACTCCATAGATGGCCTTTTGCGAGGTTTACAACACCAACAGGAGATTTCCCTGCATGCAAGTCCGGCAGTCCCACTACTTTTCTTACTCCATCCAATTCCGATAATGCATTTAGCTGCATGACTGCGGTATGTTCTATCCAGTTCTTCCCGCTTGTTATTAATAACGTATTACTCCTTCCATTCTCCTTTTCATCTGAAAAAATGCATAAAAATACCGTGGTTCAACAACCCACGGCTCATTCTTCCCCCTAAAAAAGGCAACAAAAAAACACGATAACCAAAATCGTGCCTCCAAAACTTATTAGGCTTATGGTTGTCTCAAAATTAATAAATTCAGTTATCATCCACCTCGTAATTAGTTACCAACATATGAAAACACTCCTTTCACCTAAATTAGGCGAGGAATTAGAATTATGAAAAAACAATTCAATCTTTTTAAATACCAATAGTTGTTGGAAACAAAGGATGACTTAAACCGGATGTGTGGAAACGCACAAGTCCGGTTCTTAGGAGAGAAAGGGACTGTGAAGTCTCCTACTTACCCGCTTTCCTCGCAATAATTATATACTATTTAAGGGAAATACCCTTCTATCGATAAATTCATTTGGGAGTTATGGGCATATGGGTTCGATGCTGACAAAGCCATATGCGAGCCACAGGAGGATATGGAAGGAAAAGCAAAGCTTATTGATCTTCTGCTTAGTACACAGTATTTTATCTAAAAGCTTCATAGCCGTTTTCAACTATGAAACTTTTAGTGTTTGTCATGGAAATGATGCTGAACTATCGCTGAATAATCATTATAATACCCATGATTATCATAAAAGTATATATAATCTTGCTTAACATGTTACTGTTTAACTTTTTAAAAATCGCCAACCCGATATAACACCCTAATGTCGCTCCAATGATTCCTACTGAGGATAGCTTTAATGTTTCGACATTGACATTTCCATAAAGAAAATGCAGAATAATGGAAAATACCGCTGAAAACACCAATGTAACTTGTAAGTTCGCATTGTACTCCATCTTTTCCTCTGTGGCTACGAGATAATAAATACTCAGAGGAGGTCCCCCTATATTAAATATTCCACCTGTCACACCGCTGATTAGCCCTGCTATTGCACCATTTCTATTTGAACCCTTAATGCTGATTTTATTTTTATAAAAAGCAAAATAAATAGACAATAATATCAATGTATATCCTAGTAGTACTTTAAGAATGCTTTCCTTATAACTCATTAGAACATGCACACCTACTATTCTTCCTATCAACAAGGCAATGACAGGGAAAACCAGTAGTTTGATATTAATATGCTTCCTTAGTTGCAATGCTACTTGAACGGCTATAAAAAATGATGCAAATACCACAAGCACTGCAGCAGTTTTTAAAGGCATAATAAAAGGAAGCAACGGCATAGCAAATATAGCTAAACCAAACCCTGCAATGCCCTGAATAACACTTCCAAGTAAAAATATCAAGAAAACATATAATAAACTCATGATTTAGACCTCATGAAATAAATATTTTGCAGCACATCTTATCATAACAAAATTTACTCTTTTTTTCAACTCATATCCAAAATAAACAAATACAAATTAGATGGTAAGCAATCTGTACAGGTTTCCGTTGCTTGATCCGTATTGCCCTATGACAAAGTCCGGGAATCCATCGCTGTTGTAATCCTCGAATTGCAAGAGAAAAGTCCTATTGAATATCATGTCTCCTCCATTCTTTTTAAAAATGAATATAAAATAGCCGCCAACAATATGACAACTAAGTAAAAATTATTTCCTTTTATAGCTTTTTATGGTACGATAATATATGAAATTAACTGTAATGTGACTTTCATCTGGTAGCCACATTCCGCTTATTTATTAGCCTATGTCTAAATAATAATGGGAAAGTTTTGAGGAGTTCGCTGATGCAAGATAAATTCAAAAAACAAATAATTAAATACGAAGTAGAATTACAGCAATACTCTACTATATTTAACATAGTAGGATACTTGAAACTGGCGGTTCTCTTAATTTTTATCAGTACGGTTTTTTTGACCTTTTATAAAGGGTTTTCATATGTATTTTGTGTAACCGGCATTGCAATCCTGCTATTGCAGGTTTTTCTTTGGATTTATCATAGTAAGGTTCACGATAGTGTGAATTACGCTAAAGCCATGATAATTATTAATAAACAATATTTAGATAGAATCTCAGGTGACTGGGTTCATTTTGCTGATATCGGTGAGGAATTTATTGATGTGAAGCATCCATATGCTTGCGATCTTGACATTGTAGGCAAAAAATCGCTATTTCAGCTTCTTAATGTAACAAAAACTTGGCACGGAAGACAGGCTTTTGCGAATGATTTATTAAATCCGGACTATAACACAACAAAATTGCTTTCAAGGCAAGAAGCTATTTTGGAATTAAGCAAAAATATTGAGCTTTCAGCAAAATTCCAATATCATCTTTCAAAAATTGAGAAAAGTGATTCCATTTTAAGGCTTTTACAGGATTTAAAGAAAAAAAGGTCGTTTATAAAATCCAAGTTTTTAAAGTGCCTTCTAGTATATTGTCCTTTGATAACGGTCACCTTTATCGCAGCCATGATCATCTTTCAGTTAAAAAACTTTTATTTAGCCGGAGCTGCATTACTATTGATGCAATGTATAGTTTGGATTGCCGGTGTCACTAAAACGAATGAATATTTGGGGTCTTTGGCAGGCTTGAATTATAAACTTGCCACTTACAGTACTGTACTAAGTATATTGCAGAATGAAAAATTTACCTCAGCAGAGCTTATTAACATAAAGAAGCAACTGACTTCGGAAAACTTATCAGCAGCACAAGCAATAAAAGATTTAGGCAAAATATCTGATAGAGTAAACGTTAGACATCAAGGAATCATTTGGTTTATTTTGAACGTCCTCTTTTTATGGGATTATGAATGTGCCTTCATGATGGAGGAATGGAAAGAAAAGTATGCGCGAACAAGTGAGAATTGGTTTCTTGCATTAGGAGAATTTGAAAGCCTTTTAAGCTTTTCTACCATACCCAATGTATGCAGTAATGTTACTCTTCCTGATATCACAAATAAGAGTAAGGTCTTTGAAGCAATGGATATAGGACACCCGCTAATTCTAAACAGCGCACGAGTTTACAACAACATCATTGATAAGAATAATATAATCATTATCTCTGGCTCAAATATGTCCGGAAAAACAACTTTTTTAAGAACAATTGGTATAAATTTAGTTATGGCAAATGCAGGAGGCTTTGTTTGTGCCAAAACTATGACTTGTTCCCTGTTTAAGATCATGACATCAATGAGAATTTCAGATGATTTGAATGACGGGGTTTCAACCTTTTATGCTGAACTCAAAAAGATTAAACGCATTATTGATACTGCTAAAAATAGTAAAAATACTATTTTCTTGATTGATGAAATATTCCGTGGCACAAATTCAGTAGATAGACTTTACGGTGCAAAGACTATTATTTCCAAACTGGATTCTTTTGAGGTTATGGGTGTCATTACTACACACGATTTAGAGTTGTGTGAAATGGCAAATCAATATTACCGTATAAAAAACTATAGCTTTTCTGAGCATTATAAGGAAAACAAAATTTTATTTGACTATAAAATAAGACAGGGAAAATCAAACACTACAAATGCCAAGTATTTAATGCAAATGGTCGGTATTTTATGACGATATTGAACATAAATGAAAACAACGCGATTAATTTTGTATTATGTGGTATCCAGAATGAAATTCTATTTGAAAATTTTAGTAATCTGCAACTTTGTTTACCGTATTTACATCAAAATCCAACATATCTGAAATTGATTCATAAGGTATTTCAAATTTTTGTGGTCCGGCCGCTCCAGCTGCTAAAGCGTATTTAGGATAGAAAACCACTAATGAATTTTTTGAAAGATAAAAGTTATTTGGGTCAAAGTTTCGAATACTTTTGTAACCATCACCAGTATAGGCATCATCAAACATATAGCAGCTACCGTATCCTGCTTGTTTGTTACTGTTAATTTCATTCATAATTTTTTTAGATACATAATCATATATGAAATCCATATATTCGTCTTTATTAACCTTAAATATATCTTTTAGACTCAATTTTTTCCCAGTATTCAAATCAAATGAATCCCCTTCTATACCAGCCCATCCCACACCACCAGCCCCACCATTTAAATTTGCTGATACTGAAATGATATTTCCAAACACAGCTTCAAGCTTGTAATCAGCACTTCTATACCAATTATCTTTCTCACCCTCTACTTTTATATTAGTTTCCTTTAAACTATCAAGTGGAAGCTCATTGTAGAAAAACTTTTCTTTGCCAACAAAATATTTATTTATCTCAGGTATTCCATCGTAACTCCCATCAAGTCGTGGTAATTTTAATTTTAATTCTGTAAAACCTTTTGCGTCATTAAAATATTTTTTGTTAACGTCAAACGTTGAAAAGTTAATAGTTTTTTTGACAAGTTCATATCCTTCTACTTTCCCCGCAACGAAATTGATTAATGTGTCTATACTTTCATTTTGCTGTCCCGCATTGATTTTCTCATCCAATTCAGGAATACATACAAATCTCTTCTCCTTCTGGAAATATATTTTTGAGTGATGGAAAGGAATAGCACCATTCTTTCCGACGCCACTCATGTAGTCCGCAATGATAATTATATCTTTCAAGCCATCTTTATTAACATCCCTAAATGCCACAGCCCGAGCTTCAGAAAGAAGCCATCCGGGATATTCAACGAAATCGGAAAAGCTATATAACACTGTACCTTTATCATCTGTTAAGAAAAAGACAAGTTTAGGAAAAGGGTTAGCTGCTAATGTAGCAGTAACAAATTTTACCTTGCCCCACTTTTCAAGTTCAACTTCAAATGATTGATTTTCGATAATTTCCAGACCATTTTTCTTAGGATCATTTAGATTTTCTTTAACTTCGGTTTTTGGTTGTTGAACTAAACTAGTGAAATCCCTCCATACTTCATTTTCAGCTTTAATGTTATTTACGATATCCTGATATTTGAATTCAAATTCTAAATGATCTCCATATACATGAGGAAAACTTATACTAATACCTAAAGAATCTTTAGTAAAATAACTAAAGATATTATTTGTATAGGTTGCCTTGTTTATTTTATAATTCATACTGTCTGGATTGTTTTTATCAATTTTACCAGTTACATTCTGCTGAATATTTGAGCTATTAACAACATCCGTTTTTTCAGCAATACATGCTGTTAACATTAGAGCTAATGCCATTAATATGGTTATCACAGTATTTTGCTTCAATATATAACTCCACCCTTCTCTCCAAACTGTCATAATTCAATAAAAGTATTTCATTCCTCAGGAGTTTGGTACAGCTTATTGTTTTTCCTCCATTTCCGCAAGCCACAAACAATTGCAATTAACGTACAAAAAATAATATTTGCAATAAAATAGCCGGAGGTGAAACACCCATGGTTAAGCCTAGTTACCCAACGATCCATTTTAATTTTTTCCTCTCAATACCGGTTCTAAATAGACCCATGCCACATCCAATATCATTTCCTATGATGTGTGGGTATATCATTCCTTCGGTTACTACCGCAACACCAACAGGGACTTTTCCGGCATGCAGGTCAGGAAGTCCGGCTACTTTTCTCACTCCATCCAATTCCGATAATGCATTTAGCTGCATGACTGCGGTATGTTCTATCCAGTTCTTACTGCTTGTTATTAATAGAGGATATTTCATAATTCAAAAATCAAGAATGTGGATAATTCCTACTGATATTTTTGAAATTGTGCAAAAAAAGGTTAGACTATCCTTACAATAGATAGTTATCCACAACTATATAGTTTTGAAATTAAGAAATATCATCTCCTGTTCCTTGATAATTAAAATACTAAGCTGCAATATTTTTTGATTGTTCTGCTTTTGTAATTCTTGTAGCAATAATTGCAATGCAGGCTAAATCCATGAATACTTTTGCTTTTTTTAGCCCTGCTACACGCAGATTGTTTAAAGCATAGTTTTCTTTTCCATCACCAAAAAAGCGTTCAACGGATGTTCTTTCATCATATAGATTGTCCCATGCTTCTGTTCCTCGTAATGGATAAGATATAAACCGTGGATTATCCTTAATTTTAACTTTGCCAATGTATCCTGATTTTGTACTCGTACACCAACTTGAACCCATAGGACAATTGGCTTTTCCGCAAGCGTGGGGACATAATAACCGAATGGTTCCATTATCATTTCCACCATTCACATACGGATAATTCATGGTGCAAACAAGTTGACCTTCCCAGTTAATGCCTTCAGGTGGAGTTTTCGTATTTCTCCAGTTAATTGGCATAATAGCTTGAGCACCAAATGATACAGCATGTTGATAGATAGATGGTATATCATAGCCTGTATCCATAATGTAGTAAGATGGTTTGAATAAGTCTTCATAATCTGCCTTAAGCTTATTCATTAGTGGTATTGCCATTACCATATCTGCAACATTTGCAGGGGTTATGATGTACCCTAATGGGATTCCGCTTGTTGTATCTACTACAGCATGCATCTTCCAACCAAACCATTTTATCATATTGCCATTGGTATCTTGCTTGGCACCCCAGTGAGGAAACTCTGGATTGTTTTCTGGTATTTTTGATTTTGGTACAGCATGCTCAAAGGCATCAATTTTCGATGCATCTATTGAGACATGGGAACCATTAATAAGTCCCAAGGTTTTGGCTCTACGAACCATTCTCTGAAAAGTTTTTTCAAGTACATCGGTTTTAGAGAGCTTTTCTATAAACCTAGAGAAAGTTGAAGCACTAGGCGTTTTGCCAATAGTATCAAACCCGCAGGTTACTCTTAAAACGGGGTCTGTTTTCAACCTTTTAACTAATGCTTTAATAGTAGGTATTTGATCTATTTGCATTGCAAGTAAAGCATTGAGCAAGCTGGTATACGCAAATCCTTTAGGACCACGTTTGCTGACATCAATTTTAAAAGTTTCAAGCATAATTGAATAATCAATAAATGTTAAAACAGCTTGTAATTTTGTTAATGGTTGAATTTCTATAATTTGCTCTAAAGTAAATAATGTTGTTTGCCGATTCATAATTCGTACAACGTTTACTCCTTTCTGTGGATTGTTTGGACGAATTATTTATCGGATTGGGGTAAACTATTTTTTATGCTTTTTTCTAACCTTGTGTTTTCAAGGATTAGAAATTATGAAATTAACTCAATAATATATTACTCATTAAATTCTCCTTTTCATCTAAAAAAATGCATAATAAAAAATTATCAGCGCCTATCCGATTGGATAATTTTATCTTACCGACATCGGACAGGCTATATTGGATTTATGACTTATCAAATCCTTAAGAAAATCTTATAAAGTACATATTATTTTCCTATGCTGCTGTATACAGCTATTGCATCGGTAATATTAAACTGTTCCAAGTGGTTATCTCCTTTTGCACCAGCTGTAAGCAAAACATATTCTTGATTATCCACTTTGGCGAAACTCGCGAGACACAGACCAGCCTCATCAGTATATCCGGTTTTTCCTCCTAAAATTTCTCCACCAGTAATGTTTTGACCACTGAGTCCTTTCAACATGGTACTGTAAAAGGTTATCCCATCAGTATCCGTATAATATCAAGAAAAAGCATGAAATAATTAGATATAAAAAACTACATATTTAATAAAATCTGATTGGAGTCTTTCTGAATATGAATCCAAAAATTCCGGAAAGGGAACTGATCTGAAAAGTATGATTCTACTTTTGTCTTATAACTACCATCCATTACCCTTTCAACATGGAAGGTAGGCCATTGAGCTAAATAGCGCATTTCATCCCTTGAAAATGTTTTGTCCGGCAAAACCAGATGCAACATCAACATGACAAGTATAAATAAAAACGGAATTACACCTATGATACTCTGTAAAGCAGCAGAAGTTTTTTTTCTATTTATTCGCATTGCAATCCTCCAGATCAAAATCGAAAATAAATAAATGGGTTATAGGTTGAGGCAACCATATATACGGTTGAAAAGAACATTAGTGCACAATAATATACGTTAGCAGCAAATCTATAAATATTACAATGATTATTTCTAAAATACAATGACACTTTTTTAGGCCATGGAGAAGCGGCAATTATACCAACAATAAATAAAATAGCATAAGCTTTTAGCTCCATAATTGCTTGGTTGTTAATAAGCGCATTGCCTCTTACTCCAAACATGCTCATCAGAAAACTTAACGCATCCTGCAGATTTGTAAATTCAAAAAATACCCAGCCTATCACAACAAACAGCAATGAGTATATATGACAAACAGCTTTTGGCCATCGTTCCATCCTCTTCTGCAAAAACAATTTTTCTATAAATATTAAAGCTCCAAAATAAATTCCCCATAAAACGAAATTCCATCTTGCACCATGCCAGAGCCCTGTAAGAAACCATACGATGAACAGGTTTCGTATCAGTTTCCACTTACCGGCACGGCTCCCGCCAAGAGGAATATAGACATATTCCTTAAACCACGATCCAAGGGAGATATGCCACCTCCGCCAAAATTCCGAGATACTTTGCGAAATATATGGATACTGGAAGTTTTCTTTGAAATGGAAGCCAAACATTTTTCCCAATCCGATAGCCATATCTGAGTACCCGCTAAAATCGAAGTAAATCTGCAGTGTAAAGGCAATAATCCCTGTCCATGCCATGAGTACTGAAATTTCTGTACCGGGCATGACTTTTACTTCAAACCATAGCAGACCTATATTATTGGCAAGAAGCACCTTTTTCGCCAAACCACACAGGAAGCGCCGCATCCCGGATTTTAATCCTTTAAAAGTCGCACTCCTGTCAGCTAACTGTGCTTCAATGTCTGCATAGTTCACAATAGGCCCGGCTACCAGTTGCGGGAACATCGTAATATAAAGAGCAAAAAGAGTGAGACTTTTCTGCGATTTTATTTTCCCCCTGTATACATCAACCACGTAGGATAGAGCCTGAAAAGTATAAAACGAAATCCCTATAGGTAGTGCTGGTGTTCCTACATTTAGATTCCAGCCAATAACGGATGCTATTGTACTTATTAACATGCCTAAGTATTTAAAATATGCGAGACAGCCTAAATTAAACACCAGACTTATTATTAATAAAAGCTTCCGTTTTCGTCTGCTGGTATTGTTTTTGTCGAAAAAAGAACCTATGCAATAATTAATCATTATGGAGATACACATCAATATTACATAGGCAGGCTCTCCCCATGCATAGAAAAACAGGCTTGCGGCAAGCAGTACAATATTCCTCAAATGCTTTCCTAAAGAATAATATAAAATTAATGTGACCGGCAAAAAAGCAAATGTAAAAAATAGGCTACTGAATACCATATGTCCCTCCGCTATAATGATTCGGAGAGCTTCTTCAGCCACAACTGATAAAATTCTTTCTTGAAATGAACACCATCTTCGGCAAATAAATTGTGGTTTTCCTTTGCCAATGCTCCTATGTCTACATAATTAATTGATAATTTACCCGTTAGCTCTTTTAAAAGCTCGTTATATTCCTCTATTCTTTCATAGCGGGGTTCTTGTTTTAATGCCTCCTGTGTGACAGGTGCTATGGATTGGAGATATATTTTTGCGTTGGGCACTTCTTCCTTTATTTTATTAATCAGTTTGGTCAAATCACTTTCAAATAATGCTTTAGGATCATCTACCGGCATGAGCATGTCGTCCGATCCTAACATGATAAAGACGTTATCCGGTTTCTTTTCAGCTAAATCATCTATATACTCTTCATAGATATAACCTGCTGTAGCTCCTGCCCCAGCCATTACAGATTCGTTCGGTAGGATTTCATTAACAGCAAAACCTTCGGTAATGGAATCTCCCATAAAAACACTGTTCTTAAACTGAGCTGTAGCATCCTTTTCAGCAGTTTTATTCCCGCAGGCAGCCGTACCAATCAGAAGAATGCCTATCAGGAAACACATCATTAATTTTTTCATATAAATACCTCTTTTCTTTATTTGATACATAGATATTACATTAGCAAAGTGCAGAACAGATGCAGATGAGATAAAGCCTGGATATTATTTATTACCTAATTACAAAAAACAGCCATGAAGTATCCTTCATAGCTGTTTTGCTGGTAGATATTATTATTCATTTCTTATAATTGGATCGGCAGTGAAAAGAAAAAGCGGACGCCATCTTTCGTATTTTCCACACCATAAGCTGCTTGATGAAGCTCCAGTATTTCCTTGGATATGGAAAGTCCGAGACCCGTACCTGATTTAGATGTCCGTGCCTCTAAACGGTAGAATTGGCCCCATATCTTTTTTCTGTCTTCCTCTGAAATCGGGTTCCCTTGATTTTCCACGCTGATTTCAACTGTCTGTCCATTGTCTTTTACGGTAATTATGATTGCATGTCCATTCTCAGTATGTCGGATTGCATTACTGAGAAAATTAGTTATAACACGACTGATTAGCCCTTTATGACCTACAACCATCTGAGAACAAATTCTTGATGTAAGAGAAAGATTTTTCTCCTGTATTTGTTCAGCCAGAGACCTGCATACTTCGGTAATCACTCTATCTATTTCAAAAGGAGCCATTTCAGGCTTATAGGTACCAGATTCGAACTTAGCCAGATCCAACATGTTTACAACCAGCAAGTCTGTCCGCTGTATTTCGTCTTCCATCGCCTGAAAGTAATGTTCCCTTTTTTCAGCTGCAATTCCGTCTTTTAAAATAGATAGACAGCTTTTTATAACAGCAAGAGGCGTTTTCAACTCATGAGATACTCCCGCAATAAATTCCTTCCGTATATTTTCCATCTGCTTTTCTTTATCAAGATCCTGTTTCAGCTGACTAATATACGCTTCCATCTGGTTCGACAGGTAATTGATACTTTGGGATAGCTGGCCAATTTCGTCTGTAGAACGCACCGGCAGTTTTTCTGTAAAATCCATGTTTGCAATTTTCCCTGTAATCTGGTTGATAGATATCAGCGGTTTGGCCAGCCATTTAGAAAAAATAAATGCTAAAAGAATAACACACAGAACAGTAAATCCAAAAAAGTACGGATAGAATTGCCGAATAACCGATATTGCTTCATCTACCGGCTGAAGAGAGGTCATAGCAAAAATATATCCCTTTACCCCATTTTCAACAACCGGTTTAATGATTATTTTGTATTCCGTAAAATTTTCTGTTGCACTATGTTCTTCCGTATGCTGAAGAGGTTTCGCATGATCAGCCAGCAGGCTGGCTTGAAATTCTTTTATCTGTTCCAAAAAATACTGTTCATTGTAGGGAAACTGAATATCCACTGTATGTTCCGGAAATACAGCTTTGGCTGTTGTTCCTCTTAATATACCGACTGCAAGGTTACTATAAGCCTTATCGGCATGCGGACCATGCAGCTTGTTTGCAATGCTTAAATTTACAACTCCGATTGAATTAGTTTGTATTTGGTAAGGTATCCTTTCATCGGCTATATTAACGGTATCAATAATCACCTCATCACCGACCTTTAATAACAAGAGTACATCGGAAGAATATTCTCCTTCAAAGGAGTACATTGGAATTCGCAAAATATCCTGTGAATTCTTCAATTTCACTTCAATATAGTAACTTTCTACATCGCTGATACGTCCGTATTTATCCAGTTTTGTTATCCAAATATGGTTATTCTTATAGAGTTCGACCGATGCTGCTTCCGATCCTTTTTTCGCTGCCAAATCAGAATACTTGTTCATATACGCTTTGAGAGTATCCGATTTCTCATTAATGTAATATTTCTCAAAAAAGAAATTTTGCGCGATCCCAATGAATAAAAGCATCGTGGAGAATATTAGAGCTGTTAACATAAACCATTTAAAAACAATACTTTTTTTCATAGCTGTCCCTCTTCGAATTTATATCCCGAACGGATAACCGTAACAATGCAGTTGCCTTTACTGCCCAACTTAGCACGCAGGTTTCTAATATGGCTGTTCACTGTCTTTTCATCACCATAAAAATCATAACCCCATACTTTAGCGATCAGTTGCTCTCTGGTAATGACAATCCCTTTATTTTGCATTAAGTAAGCCAGAATTTCAAATTCTGTATGTGTCAAATTAATTGTAACGCCATCTGCATAAACAAGTCTTGATCCCATATTTATGACAATACCATCAGATGATATTGTCATTCCATCTATAGTACCTGAGTATTTTTCAAGAAAGCGTTTCACTTTTGCCATTAAAACACGAGGACTGTATGGTTTGATGAGATAATCATCCGCTCCCAGCTCATATCCCATAAGAGAGTCATCCTCATCTGAACGAGCGGTTAAAATGATTATGGGAATACCGGAGCTTTTTCGTATCCTGCGGCATACGGACCAGCCGTCAAGCTTCGGCAGAACAATGTCAAGTATTACCAAATCAACTAAATTTGATTGAAACAGCTCTAAAGCTTTCTCTCCATCTGCGGCCTCTAATACCTGATATCCACCCTCGATCAAATAATCTATTATCACTTCACGCAAAATATCTTCATCTTCAACAACCAAAATTTTATTCATCATATGATCTCCTTAACACCTCCTTCCGAATTAGGGAAGCACTTAGGGACGTGCCTATTTTTGCATGGGGAAGCACTTAGGAAGCACTTAGGGACGTGCCTATTTTTGCATGTTACAGCGTGTAATTATTCCCCTTGAAATACCCGTTAGCCGCTCCAACTGTCCTATTGTAAACTTTTCTTTTTCTCTCAAATATCGCAATATTTCATCTCGCTCTTTTCGAGGCTTGTTTCCAATTTCTTTAGGATCTAACCCGTCTAAACACTTAATAACCTTTCTACGCAATTGTTCATCAGTTAATTTTTTACTGTCGGTTATATGGAAGTTCTCACTTCCAATTTCTTTTTGTAGCTCGATAAACTCTCGTCTAGCTTCTTCAGCGTCAGCAGATAACATTTCCAGTATTAAATAGGTATCTGTAATCTTTTGTCCTGAATCTAATGACATATAATCATTATAACTGCTCCAAGCATATTTGCTTATTTCTTTGACAATTCCGGCCCTTATCGGATTTTGATGAATATATCGCGTCAATGCAAAAAAATACCGCTCATCTTCTATAGGTTCACTTTTATATCTGTTACCGATAAGACTTCCGCTTCTCTGGTATTTGAAATTGTACCAGCCTACATATTTCGTCAGCAATTTGTGCATAACTTTCACAATATCGCCCGTACAGTTTTCTCTAATAAACAGATGCACATGGTTATACATTAAGCAATATGCATATACTTCGACACATCTTTCTTTTTTTATTCCGAATAATATCTCAAGCATTTTGTGAAAATCAGCGTCTTCTTCAAATATATTCTGTCTATTTAAGCCCCTAAAAATAATATGATACAATCCTGTTTGGCTCAATACCCTTGGTGACCTGCTCATACTTACCACCTCCAAACAGGATTGTATCATTTGAATTGTTACTAGTCAATAATTATGTGCAAGATCAGGCACGTCCCCATATACGCCACAAATCAACTTGAAAATGCTGACTTATTATGAGATAATCTTACTGGACGTTATGATGCCGGAAACAGACGGGTTTGCCTTTTGCCAAAAGACGCGGGATATGGTGGATTGCCCCATCCTGTTCATCACCGCTAAAACAATGGAATCCGATGTAATGTACGGGCTTGGCCTGGGCGCGGACGATTATATCAAAAAGCCCTTCGGCACCGGAGAATTGAGAGCAAGGATCAACGCGCATCTGCGCAGGGAAAAGCGAGAAAAACGAAATGCATTGCATCTGTCCGGATTGGAGTTTAATCTCGCGGCAAAAGAAGTGACCGTAAAAGGGCAAAGAATTCCGCTCACCAAAAACGAATATGGAATTTGCGACCTCCTTGCGAAGAACCACGTCCAGGTGTTTTCCAAGGAGCAGATTTATGATGCGGTCTGGGGGATCGGATATAAATGGGACTGCATTTTGTATCGCTGAAAACCGGCTTTGTTATCTCTGTCGGTGATGTGGAAGCAACCATTGAACGCCAAAAGCCCACAATTGCCTCTGTCGAAACCGTGAGCGCGGAGTTGATTCCCAAGACCTGCAGGTATGCCGTCGTAACCGCAACCGGGGAGCTTTTGTCGGGGAGTATGACAGAATCCGAAGCAGCCACGGCATGGGACATTGTTATGAGTGGCAGATCAACCTCGGGAGGATACCTGAAGCTGAATGTGAAGTGCTATTTCCCTATTCAGCGGGAGAAGCAAATCTGTATCGTTGAGTATTCCTCCATGTCTCAATTTTTATCGCAGCTTTTGCAGGAACACCTGCCCGTCCCGGAGATTATGCTGTTTTGGATGATTCTTGCAGCGTTTTTGATAGAGATTTTCCTGCTTTCCAGGCTTTACAGCAGGAAGATCAGCCATAGGCTCATTCCTCTACAAAATGCCACGGAAAAAATACGGGAATTTCAGCCGCAGTTCGAAATTGCATTATGGAATGGGACTTTTTATTTCCGATTCCATTGTAAAGCAACATGGTGGAACCCTTGTAATAGCATATTCTCCTATCACAAGCGGCATGGTATCAATTAAAATCAATACATTATAGAGCAAAAGTTTATTCTCTACACAGCAAAGATTTAAAAATCTTACGGAAAAATCAGGATTTGAAAGGTAAAGGATATGAGAAAAAGGATAGTTTTAATATTAATAGCACTATTTTCAGTTTTAGGATTATGTGCGTGTTCTGCTAAGCTAAATGAAGATAATCCAAATTCCAATTTCCAAGATACGTATACAAGTGAAGCTAAAACAGATGATTCTTCTGTCTCTGCCCCTGGTGTGGCTGCGTTGAATGTTTCTATTGAAGAAAAACGAATTATACAAGATCAATCATTTAATGTAGAGCTGAATGATTGGGGAAACGTGAGGTTTATTTCTTATGAACCAGATACCGGCATTGATTTTGAGGATGTTTCATTTTTCTTAATGAAAGATAATAATGTTATATATTCTTTCCCACACTACTGTGAAAACAACAGTACGGAAAATTATGTGGGTCTTTTTGATAGTGTGGCAGCTGTAGATTTTCGTGACGTGAATAACGATAATATCAAAGATGTAATCCTCATAATTAATTACGTCACAGGTGCCGGTCCTCATGGTATGATTCCACGACCCAGAGCCAGAATATTCTTAGCTGACAAAAAAGAATTCTATCCGGCAACAGACTTAATTGATGATATAACAAGCAATATTGAGGAAAAAGAGCTTACAATTGCCGCGATATATGAATATCTAAAAAACAGGTAATGCTATGTAATATTAACTTCAGATTGTCGGACTTATCAGGAGGGAAAATATGAGAAGAAAAGTGTTTATATTTGTGTTAATATCTATATTGTCTGCCTGCTTGGCCGGGTGCAGCTATGTATCCATATTTGAAAATGAACCTGCAATTGAAGCAAGCACTTTAACACCTGAGGATGCAAAGAAAGAAGAAAACGATATTCCAGGTAATACGTCTGAACCTTTTATAGGAAGGAAAGCTTTGGATAGTGAAACTGAGAAGTTTTTTTATGGAACATGGAGCGTTGAGAAATTGTTAGGGTTTGCAGATTCTTATAATGATGCGTCTGAATATCCAGCAGGGCAAAAAATTATTGGCAATCAAATTGTAATTGATAAAAATTTCTTTTCATCAAAAGGGTTTGAGGATTATAAGACTTATCAATTTGAGCTAGATAAGCCAATCTATGATATTGAAGAGATCCACTATAATGCAGATTCTTTTTATAGAGTAGATAAAATTGATATGCCAAGTTTAAATATGAACGATGAAGTAAAAGTATTAGGTGTTTCTGATTCCTCCACAGGACTAGCGATACCTGTAAGTTTTTTGGATGTTAATAATGACAGACTTCTCCTGGTATTGGAGGCAACCGTATTTGAGCTAAAAAGAGTCACGGAATAAAGATTATGCGATAAATTTGTGCAGCTCTCTCAAGCAAGAAAGACCAGCCTAAAGGTTGGTCTTTCTTGCAGATATTAGCTTAATGAACTGTTGCTACCAAGTCCATAGTGGCCTTAAACCGCCAAGCTACTGCCCATGCAGGGCCAAAGCACAATGTTGTGCATATATAAATCAGACTAAACTGATTTATCAATCAAACCCAGTGTAGTGTCTGTATTTACCACATGACTATTCCCTTGACTTACCCTCGCGGCATTATTCCACGCCTCATTATATATGCCCCAAAGCTCAGATTCACGGGCGTGTTCTGCCTTTGTTCCATATGAAATCCATCTGCCATTTGAGTAACTAGCTACCATTTCGCCATTACTGTCGTAAAACTCGGCATAAGACACATCTGTTGCTTCTTTACAATACTTAACGTTACCAAACAGATAGTCTATCAAGTTAAGAGTTTTAGGTTGTGGCTTATTATTTTTGAATATTGCTGTTAATCCCGCCGTGATAATATTTTTTCTGTCCGGAGAAACAACAGAAACATAGCTTTTTACTAAGCTTCTAAATCCGGCGGATTCCGATTGAAATTTTCCGGCAGACTGATCTTTTTGGGCCTGCTCTATTATAGCCTCCCTGTATTTTTCATCACTCATAGCAGAGGCTTTCTTGGTATTAAAGTTAAACTCGTTATAATTAGGCAAGGGTACATTCCCGATTTTCCCAGTGCTGTATAATCGACGGCTTTGAGTAAAGGTGTTGTAATTTTCTACGCGCATTTAATATCTCCTCTCTTCTTATCTAGATTCTTTGAAAATTTCCAAAGTTTGGATACACTAGAGTCTTTAGAATATATATCGGAATTTTAAATGGAAACTATAGCTATTATAATGAGAGAGACAACAGATATAATAAAAATGATCAGCACGACCTTGTATAACTTAAGACAGATACTCATATAGTGCTCCTTTCCACCATAGAGCATAGTAATAGTCAAGGATATGACAAAGGCCTGCTCCTTATGAAAAAGAGCAGGCCTTCAATTTAATTGCCGGCAGTCAGGCTATCATAGCGTTTACACACCATAGCCCCTACGGCTTTGCGTCCCCATCTTTGGATGGGTTTACTCCTGGATTTATTCATTTGCAGGAAACCATATGGCGTCCTTGACAAAACAGTATATATCACTGATCTGCAACAATCTATTTTATCAACAAGCTGTACAGCACCTGTGCCATTAAGCAATATGCATATACTTCGACACATCTTTCTTTTTTTATTCCGAATAATATCTCAAGCATTTTGTGAAAATCAGCGTCTTCTTCAAATATATTCTGTCTATTTAAGCCCCTAAAAATAATATGATACAATCCTGTTTGGCTCAATACCCTTGGTGACCTGCTCATACTTACCACCTCCAAACAGGATTGTATCATTTGAATTGTTACTAGTTAATAATTATGTGCAAAATCAGGCACGTCCCCATATACGTTCAGAAAAAGAACAATTAGTGGATGCATAGTTATCTCAATATATTATTAGGCTCTATTGTCAAAAGTAAGAGGTGAAAAAATAAAAAACATCCTCTTGACACTGCTCACTTATTATATAACAATGGTTATATAACAAATGTATCATATAACAATAAGGAAAGAGGTGAATTATATGCCACCTAAAGCAAAAATATCTAAAGAAATGATTTTAAATACTGTTTTGGATATTACAAAGGAAACGGGATTTGAGACTGTAAATGCGAGGAGTATTGCATGTAAATTGCAATGTTCTACTCGTCCGATTTTTACTTGTTATAAAAACATGGATGAATTAAAAACAGAATTTCTTGATTTTGCTTATGAATACTACGAGCAATATGTGGCTAATTATAATAATTCGGTTAGTGTCAGTCCATATTTAATCCTTCCCCTTTCCTACATTGAATTTGCTCAAAAAGAGACACACTTATTTAAACTATTATTCATAAATGATATGGATTTAGAAATGACAGAAGCAAAAGACTTTTATAAGGAAATTGACAATGAGAAAAAAGCAAAACTTTTTTCAGAAACCATTGGAGTAGAGTTAGAAAAATCAAAAATTATTTTTTTAGACTTATTTCTTTACACACATGGCATAGCAGTTCTAGCTGCCACGAAAAAACTAGCATTAGATAGAGACAAGGCTGAAAAAATGATGGCCAATATTTTAACAGCCTTTGTTAGACAAGAAAAGCCAGATTGGAAATTGTCCATTTAAATTTTATTATCAACAGAGGGAGTGCAATATGAATACAAACCAATATCTAATTAACCATTACAACAAGTATGATGAAGATAGCCGTCTTGTTCCAAAACATGGTTCCGTTGAGTTCCTTACTACAATGAAATATATCGAGAAATACATAAAGTCTGACGACCGTGTGCTTGAAATCGGTGCTGGAACAGGTCGATATTCCCATGCACTGGCACGAGAGGGATATGATGTTGATGCAGTGGAGTTGGTTGAACACAATATAGAGATTTTCAAACAAAACACTCAATTGAATGAAAATATAACCATTACACAAGGCAACGCTATGGATTTATCTGCGTTCTCAGACAATGAGTATGACATAACTCTGCTGTTAGGACCGTTGTATCATCTTTACACCAAAAAGGATAAACAACAAGCTCTGAGCGAGGCGATTCGTGTAACAAAACCGGGAGGTGTGGTTTTTGCTGCGTATGTTATATCCGATGGTTGTCTCCTTGACGAAGGGTTCAAACGCGGTAATATCAGTGTCGCCGCATATATTGAAAAGGGCATGATTGACCCCAAAACATTTGCTGCTAAGTCCCAGCCAAAGGATTTATTTGAACTTGTCCGTAAGGAAAATATTGACGAATTAATGTCTGTATTTCCCGTAAACCGACTGCACTATGTTGCGGCAGACGGTTGTGCCTTATTTATGAGGGAAGCAATAGATACAATGGACAATGCCACTTTTGAGTTGTATTTAAAATACCACTTTTCTACTTGTGAACGCGAAGATTTAATGGGCATTACAAGTCATGCTATTGACATATTCCGAAAATAAGTATTATCTGCGCAATCTGAATTTTTAAATGGATACTGAGCGGAGGATCAAGGTATTCGCCTTGCTTTTGATACTTTTATAAAGTATACTAACAACCCTACAGTAAACCACCAATGTTTTAATCTGTAGTATCATGAGCATGGAGGTGTATGCCAATGCATGTTTATAAAACCCATGAGGTTTCAGAAATAATTGGTATTCATGTGAATACCGTAAGGCTTTATGAAAAGTATAAACTGATTTCAAAGCCAGAACGCTTGGCCAATGGATACCGGGTTTTTACCGATCTCCATATCGAACAGTTTAAGATGGCACGAGCGGTTCTTAAAGTGGAGGTGTTACAAAACGGCCTGCGGAAGCAAGCGGTAGATATGCTGAAAATGTCCGCACTCGGCAATTTGGAAAGTGCCATGAAAATGGCAGAATGTTATTTACAGCAGTTGGACTTAGAAATGAGCCACGCCGAGGAAGCCATTGAAATAGCAAAAAAAATTTTGAATAGCGACGATTCGGATATACCAAAAGAAGAAATTTCTTTTACCCCTAAAGAAACGGCTGAAACATTACAAGTTACAATGGATACGCTCCGGAATTGGGAGCTAAATGGATTGATTACAGTTAAGCGGAAACAAAATAGATACCGTGTTTATTTCTATGAAGATATTCAAAGACTGAAAATTATTCGTTCGCTTCGGTGTGCCAATTATTCCTTATCATCAATTTTACGGATGCTGGGGGCATTGTCACAAAATCCTGCCACTGATCTTAGGAAAAGCATCAACACACCCCAAGACAACGAGGATGTGATAACAGCCTGTGATAAGCTTCTGACTTCTCTGTCTGAAGCGAGAATCAATATGTTATACGCAGTCGCTCAAATCGAAAAGATGCAGAAAATGAAAAAATAAAGTCTCCACTTTGCCACCACTCTTTTGCTGTGTGATAACCTAATTTCATAACAAGCAAAGGAGGGATGAAAAATGAAATCCATTATTGAAGTTTCAGATCTGCGTAAAGCCTATGGTGAACTGTGTGTCCTTAACGGCATTGACCTATCCATCGCCAAAGGAGAGGTTTTCGGGTTGCTGGGGGCTAATGGCGCAGGAAAGAGCACCATGATTGAATGTATCTTGGGTACCAGAAAAGCGAATGGAGGAAGTGTCTCTATTTTAGGCATGAGTCCTCAAGGAGATCGAAAAAAACTGTTTGAGCAAGTGGGTGTACAATTTCAGGAGGCAAACTATCCCGATAAAATTAGGGTGGACGAGCTTTGTCAGGAAACAAGCTGCCTGTACAAACACCCTGCCAGCTACAGGGAATTGTTGAGCCGGTTCGGGCTTACAGAAAAGGAAAAAAGCTTCGTCAGTGAGTTGTCAGGAGGACAAAAACAAAAGCTGTTCATCATTCTTGCACTCATTCCAAATCCGCAGGTGGTGTTCTTGGACGAGTTGACCACCGGTCTTGACACGAAAGCGAGAAGAAGTGTCTGGAAAAGCTTAAAAGAGCTGAAAGAAAAGGGCTTGACCATCCTTTTAACCTCTCATTTTATGGATGAGGTTGAGGAACTCTGCGATAGAATTGGAATTCTGAAAGGCGGGCAGTTTCTCTTCTGTGGTACAGTACCGGAAGCAATTGCTAAAAGTCCATATAAAAAGCTGGAAGATGCATACCTGTGGTTTACAGGAGAGGAGGTTGATGAGAATGAATAAGTTTTTCACTATGCTGAGAACACAGATGAAGTTATCTTTTCGCGGCATGGACATGATTATTTTTGCCATTTGTATGCCTATTGTTATGGTGGTACTGCTTGGCATTATCTCTGGAAACAAACCCGCTTATGACAGTGCAGACTACAGCTTTCTGGAACAATCCTTCGGTGCAATTTCAACCATTGCCATTTGTGCAGGAGGCGTCATGGGGCTGCCGCTTGTTATTTCCGACTATCGTCAAAAGAAAATTCTAAAGCGGTTTCAGGTAACACCGTCAAGCCCGTCCCTATTGCTGGCGGTGCAGGTAGCAATCTATTCAACATATTCGTTTATTGCCCTTGCATTGGTTTATCTGACCTCTGCTTTGTTTTTCGGAGTCCGCTTGCAAGGTGCTTTCCTTCCGTTTTTGGGTTCGTTTGTTCTCGTTATGCTTTCCATGTTCAGCATTGGAATGCTGGTCGGTGGACTTTCTCCGAACATGAAATCCGCAAGCATCCTTGCAAGTGTGCTTTACTTTCCCATGCTAGTTTTCTCCGGAGCAACATTACCCTATGAGGTTATGCCTGCTTCATTGCAGAGGATCGCAGATGTTATGCCTTTAACACAGGGAATCAAACTTTTGAAAGCAACCTCACTTGGGTTGCCTGCCCAGGGCGTACTGTTCCCTCTTGCGGCTATGGCAATCATTGCGGTAGTTTGTGGTGGTATCTCCATCCGTTTTTTCAAATGGGAGTGATACTGTTAGTGTCATGCGAAATACAAAAAACGTGCAAGGAACCATCTTTACAGCGATAATTTAATAATAGGTTAAATTGCAAAGGGCAAACCCGGTGAAAACCGGCGGCGCAAAGCCATAGGGTCTAAGGTGTTATTTAACACTACGATAGCCTGGCTGCCAAAAACCGCGCAGGGTCTGTCCTCTACACAAGAGGGCAGACCCTTGTACTTTTTTCATGGCTTTTGACAGATCATTTGGATATCGGGATACTGGCTTTCGCTCTGCTTTCAGTCGAAAGGGGTATCTCTATGGGGAATAACAGCCACCCTCCCGCACGGAGGTGTAGATAAAGACGGCGCTGTCCGTCAATACCTTCCTCTACATAAACAATTTCATAAGTCTACTTTAAAAAAGTCAGTATTTTGCCAAAGGCAATCTACTGACTTTTTTCATTCGATAAGAAACCGTTCACAACGACAGGGATTTACAGAGTTTTACAATCCACTTTTATATAAGGCAGCTATCGTTCCCCGCTGCCGCTCCCCTCCGCTTCTGACATTTTGACACACCATCAAAATTTCAGAAAACGGAGGACAAGCCATATGGCAGAGAAAAAAGAAGTTAGGGAATGCTTAGGGAATGCTTAGGGACGTGCCTATTTTTGCACGTTATAGCGTGTAATTATTCCCCTTGAAATACCTGTTAGCCGCTCCAACTGTCCTATTGTAAACTTTTCTTTTTCTCTCAAATATCGCAATATTTCATCTCGCTCTTTTCGAGGCTTGTTTCCAATTTCTTTAGGATCTAACCCGTCTAAACACTTAATAACCTTTCTACGTAATTGTTCATCAGTTAATTTTTTACTGTCGGTTATATGGAAGTTCTCACTTCCAATTTCTTTTTGTAGCTCGATAAACTCTCGTCTAGCTTCTTCAGCGTCAGCAGATAACATTTCCAGTATTAAATAGGTATCTGTAATCTTTTCTCCTGAATCTAATGACATATAATCATTATAACTGCTCCAAGCATATTTGCTTATTTCTTTGACAATTCCGGCCCTTATCGGATTTTGATGAATATATCGCGTCAATGCAAAAAAATACCGCTCATCTTCTATAGGTTCACTTTTATATCTGTTACCGATAAGACTTCCGCTTCTCTGGTATTTGAAATTGTACCAGCCTACATATTTCGTCAGCAATTTGTGCATAACTTTCACAATATCGCCCGTACAGTTTTCTCTAATAAACAGATGCACATGGTTATACATTAAGCAATATGCATATACTTCGACACATCTTTCTTTTTTTATTCCGAATAATATCTCAAGCATTTTGTGAAAATCAGCGTCTTCTTCAAATATATTCTGTCTATTTAAGCCCCTAAAAATAATATGATACAATCCTGTTTGGCTTAATACCCTTGGTGACCTGCTCATACTTACCACCTCCAAACAGGATTGTATCATTTGAACTGTTACTAGCCAATAATTATGTGCAAGATCAGGCACGTCCCCATATACCACTCGGACAACTGCTTTCTATCCCGGGCAGCATAGATTAACACAGAAGTCTCTTTATGCTTCAGTTTCCTATTCAATATTTTTGATTGCCTTTTGATAATCAGCGATAAGTTCATCCAGTTCCCGGCTGACACGCAAGATTTCTTGTGTGACCAGGTGATGATGCGCTTTAGTAATCAAAAGGTGCAAACGCTGCCTCACCTGATCAATAGACTTTTTCATTGCTTCCAACTCTCCGGAGGCATTCGAAGATGGACCATCCCCTGCCAGTTGACAATCCAAATTCAAAGCCGCCCCCGCCAGTTCCTCTTTTTTTCCAACATGGTTACACATATATATTTTCCTCTCAAAAATGAATTTGAGAGGAAAATTAAAAAAGCGCACATGCAGAAAAACGTAGTTCTCCTACACGTGCGCTTTATGTTATTGAAAACAAAAGCCAAATGCTGTATAATAACATAAGGTCGCAGTGGTAGCGTATGCTATTCGTGTAGGTGGTGTAGGTACCTGCATGAGCTTCCGGGTGTTGGCGCACCTGGAAGCCATGGCGACTTCTTTAATTTTCCTCAAAATGATTATATACTATTTGGAAAGAAGAATGCAACTTTTTTATGATAATTTTGTATTATTATGTAATATTTTATCCTTTAAAATCAAGTACCTGGGAAACCTCCGAAAAAAGCCTACAAAAATTCGTGATTCTCTAGTATATGAATTAAAAGAAGTGAAATACCAGGCACCCGGCTACCCAGATATCTTAGAGGTAATGAAACTGTCCCCCTGTTGCACTGCCGACAAATCAACACTTTTTCAGTGATTTTGAGCCGTCACTGAATTTTCATCCTCCTTTTCCATCCCGTACTAAAAGACAAGGAGTTACTATTCATGGTAACAATATAATACGCTTATTCATATTATGTAAATATGTGCATACACTTACAGCGTTTGCGCATCCATATATCATTCGTATTGTATGGAAGTTATTGATTGCATTTTGATTTGTAATATAATGATTCACTCGCCCATTATAAACTTATTTGGGAAATGGAAGAAAAAACAGATGGATAATTTTAAAATAGAAATAAGAGCTATAGAAAAATTGTAATTGGCTCAGGCGGTAAGGGGTCAAAAAAAAGAAGAATGCCTACTAGCCGAAGCATTATTGGATGCTGAAGTTAGGATTGGTGAATTATTAAAAAACATCCCCACTGTCCAAGGAACCAGAAGCGGCTTAACATCGGTCCACCGGTGGACCGATGTTGGAAATGCCTCGAATCATACCTGTGAAAATCTCTCCCTACCTCAGAAAACCAAATCACAGATTGGAATAAGTCAAGTGCCTGGGAAACCTCCGAAAAAGTACCTTTTTTAAAATTCACTATACCATATATAGAACGACTACTAGCTGGCAAATGCGATATACGGTATGTCTGAAGTGGGTAGTCTTTATGTCAATTCTGAGAGTTCTCTCATGTTTTGCTGTAGATTTATGTACAGTTTTTTATATTGCTCAAAATATTTATCATAAATTTTTGTATTATTAGTATTTGAGGATATTTCATAATTCAAAAATCAAGAATGTGGATAATTCCTACTGATATTTTTGAAATTGTGCAAAAAAAGGTTAGACTATCCTTACAATAGATAGTTATCCACAACTATATAGTTTTGAAATTAAGAAATATCATCTCCTGTTCCTTGATAATTAAAATACTAAGCTGCAATATTTTTTGATTGTTCTGCTTTTGTAATTCTTGTAGCAATAATTGCAATGCAGGCTAAATCCATGAATACTTTTGCTTTTTTTAGCCCTGCTACACGCAGATTGTTTAAAGCATAGTTTTCTTTTCCATCACCAAAAAAGCGTTCAACGGATGTTCTTTCATCATATAGATTGTCCCATGCTTCTGTTCCTCGTAATGGATAAGATATAAACCGTGGATTATCCTTAATTTTAACTTTGCCAATGTATCCTGATTTTGTACTCGTACACCAACTTGAACCCATAGGACAATTGGCTTTTCCGCAAGCGTGGGGACATAATAACCGAATGGTTCCATTATCATTTCCACCATTCACATACGGATAATTCATGGTGCAAACAAGTTGACCTTCCCAGTTAATGCCTTCAGGTGGAGTTTTCGTATTTCTCCAGTTAATTGGCATAATAGCTTGAGCACCAAATGATACAGCATGTTGATAGATAGATGGTATATCATAGCCTGTATCCATAATGTAGTAAGATGGTTTGAATAAGTCTTCATAATCTGCCTTAAGCTTATTCATTAGTGGTATTGCCATTACCATATCTGCAACATTTGCAGGGGTTATGATGTACCCTAATGGGATTCCGCTTGTTGTATCTACTACAGCATGCATCTTCCAACCAAACCATTTTATCATATTGCCATTGGTATCTTGCTTGGCACCCCAGTGAGGAAACTCTGGATTGTTTTCTGGTATTTTTGATTTTGGTACAGCATGCTCAAAGGCATCAATTTTCGATGCATCTATTGAGACATGGGAACCATTAATAAGTCCCAAGGTTTTGGCTCTACGAACCATTCTCTGAAAAGTTTTTTCAAGTACATCGGTTTTAGAGAGCTTTTCTATAAACCTAGAGAAAGTTGAAGCACTAGGCGTTTTGCCAATAGTATCAAACCCGCAGGTTACTCTTAAAACGGGGTCTGTTTTCAACCTTTTAACTAATGCTTTAATAGTAGGTATTTGATCTATTTGCATTGCAAGTAAAGCATTGAGCAAGCTGGTATACGCAAATCCTTTAGGACCACGTTTGCTGACATCAATTTTAAAAGTTTCAAGCATAATTGAATAATCAATAAATGTTAAAACAGCTTGTAATTTTGTTAATGGTTGAATTTCTATAATTTGCTCTAAAGTAAATAATGTTGTTTGCCGATTCATAATTCGTACAACGTTTACTCCTTTCTGTGGATTGTTTGGACGAATTATTTATCGGATTGGGGTAAACTATTTTTTATGCTTTTTTCTAACCTTGTGTTTTCAAGGATTAGAAATTATGAAATTAACTCATTTGGATATATTGTGTCTTTAAAAGTTAACCATTTTAAGATGATTTTTTCATCTTCAAAAACTCCGGTGGCTATTCCGGCAAGAAGGGCGTCTGCCAATGGTGCCTCTACATCATTTTTTATTATTTTTATCGGCCTGCCTGTAACATCGGCAAATATTTGGGGCCAAACCAGTGATTTTGCACCACCACCTACTAATATGATCTCCTTATTTAGCTTTACTTTGGTTCCTTCCACTAACTCTATATTATGTCTAAGCGCATAGGCTACCCCTTCCATAAAAGCCTTATATATATGCGCTTTAGTATGTGATAAACTTAGACCTATAATGGTTCCTCTTGCTTTTGCATCCCAAATTGGACTTCTTTCTCCCATAAAATACGGCAATACCATCAGTCCATTTGACCCCGGGCCGATTTCAAGAGCCTTTTGATCCAGCAAACCATATGCATTAACATTTGTCATATTTTCTTGCTGCAATTCAAATTCAGCAAAGGTATCCCTGAACCATCTTAAAACAGCTCCTGCAGTTGCGGCTCCGCCAAAGGTATAAATCATTTTCTTTGATTTGACAGTATAAGGCATGCTGACCAGCTTGGCGGATAAATTAGGAGTTTGCGTAACAAACCCCCAACACATAGATGTTCCCATCATTGCAACGTTATCACCTTCGTCAAAAACACCTGCTCCAACTGTTGCAACTGCTGCATCGACACCGCCGCATACAACACTCGTACCTTCTTTTAATCCTGTTAATGCTGCAATATCCGGTGTTATTCGTCCAACAATTTCTGTGCATTCAACAAGCCGCTCAGGAAACAAATGGTTTGGTATGCCTAGTTTATCCTGCATTACTGCGGACCATTTCTTTGTTCTAATATCGAAAACACCTCCGATATTGCCGGCAGAAGAATAATCCACTGCTATTTCATTGGTAAGCTTATAAATAACATAGCTTACCGGCGGCAAGAAATATCGTATCTTTTTCCATACATGAGGCAAATTATTCTTAATCCATAGTATCTTTGTAAATCCAAAGTATGAGTTCACATGATTTCCTGTTATTTGAAATAGTTCTTCAAGATCGATATTTTCTTCTACCCATTTGACTTCTTTTTCAGCTCGTCGGTCCATCCATATCAAGCATGGCGACAGCGGTTTAATATCTTTATCAACCGGAATACCTGACCCTCCATATAATCCGCTAATAGCTATTCCTCTAATATCCGCTGCATTTACCCGACTATTATTTACAACGCCTTTAATGGTCTCGATCGTCGCATCAAACCATGGCTCGGCAGATTGCTGCGCCCACGAAGGCTGTGGTGTTTCTACATCATATCCTTGATAACAATGGGATAATACTTTCCCGGCTTGATCAATCAGAACCGCCTTCGTACCCTGTGTTCCAATGTCCACACCAATCGTATATCTCATAATTCTTACTCCTTGTTTTATTTATATATTGGTCCGTATGTTTTACATGCTCTATAATCCGCATTCTCTAATTCACTTGTTCCGAATGCTGCCCATGCATGGGGTCTAAAAATCTCACCATCACCAATGTTATGCATGGAGACCGGAATTCGAAGCATGGATGCCAAAGTCACCAAGTCTCTGCCTATATGACCATAAGTAAGGCTGGCATGATTTGCACCCCAGTCAGCCATTACCGAATATACATCTTTAAAGGCTCCTTTCCCTGTGAGCCTAGGTACAAACCAAGTAGTAGGCCAAGTAGGATCTGTTCGTTGTTCCAGAACATTATGTATTTTTTCAGGTAATACGATGGTGTAACCTTCTGCAATTTGAAGCACAGGCCCGATTCCGTGTATTAGGTTGATTCTCATCATAGTCACAGGCATTTGTGCTTTGGTAACAAAATGAGAAGAAAAACCACCGCCTCTAAAATATTGCAGATCCGCCGGACACCAATCGGTAGCATTCAAGCATGCTTTAATATCTTCTTCCTCCATGTCCCACCAAGGCTTAATGACGTTTTGATTGTTCTCATCTTTTACTTCTCCGCAGCCATCCAAAGCGGCAGCTCCTGAGTTAATAAGATGTATAAATCCTTGTGCTGCTTCTCCTGTTAACTCTTCTCCTGTAACACGCTTAACAGCGTCAGGACTCCAATAAGTTCTGACATCGGCAAATATACTGGCTGTCCCGGTTAATAGATGACCAAACAACATGGAAATACCATTTAAGCTATCATTTTCAGTAGCAAATATGATAGGTTGTTTCTTGCCATTCCAGTCAAAAGACGAATTTAATATTGCTTCAGTAAAATCTCCATTAGGCTGCCAATCCGACCACATTCTTTGACCCTGGAATCCGCCGACTAAGCCGTTTCTTCCACTTGCTTCTTCATGATATCCAATTTCAGCTAGTTTGGCATTGCCCAGCATGATATCCTTGCAGATTAGTGTTACTTTAACGACAAATTCCCATTCCTCTTCTTTTTGTTGCTTTGTGTGTGGAGATTGGTTTTTATCCCATCCTTCTTTGCAGTATTTCCTGGCCCACAACAAGGCTTTTTCATATTCTTCTTTATCAAAAATATTTAGTTTTATTCTTCTTAATACTTCGGTCATATCAACCCATTCTGTGCGCATACCTAAGTATTTATGCAAAAATGAGGCATCACAATTTGATCCGGCAATCCCCATAGATACGCTTCCGATATTTATATAAGCTTTTTCCCGCATTTGGCCAACTGCAACTGCGCAGCGTGCAAAACTTAATATTTTTTCAGATACATCCTCAGTTATGGTATCAGCATGCAGATCCTGTACATCTTTTCCATAAATCGAGAAAGCCGGCAGACCCAACTGTTCATGTGCAGCCATAACTGCAGCCAAATAAACTGCTCCAGGCCTTTCTGTTCCATTAAAACCCCAGACAGCTTTTAACGTCATAGGATTAATATCCATTGTTTCACTGCCGTAACACCAGCAAGGGGTAACAGATAGAGTAGCACACACATTCTGCGTAGAAAAATATTCTGAACATTTGGCAGCTTCCGCACCGCCGCCAATGGTGGTTGGCGCTATGACACATTCTACACGGGAGCCATCTGCATAGCAAAGATGATCCTCAATTAACTTCTTAGCGGCTGCAGCCATTCCCATTGTTTTTTCTTCTAAGCTCTCTCTGATCCCTAATCTGCGTCCATCAATTATAGGTCGAATTCCGATTTTAGGTTTACTCATGGGTACACCTCCTAATCATTATATGTGATTTGCAAAATTTAATTTTTAGAACTGACAATCCTATCATAAATCATACTTGATTCATCCGCAGATGGAATAGAACTCTGCGCACCCTTCCTGGTTACAACAAGCGCAGATATTTCAATTGCAAAAGAAATTGACTCTTGTATGCTATGTCCTTTTGCAAGCATGTATCCCAATGAAGCAGTAAAACTGTCACCGGCCGCCGTTGTATCAACAGCATCCACTTTTTCGCCCGGAAAATGTCTAACATCATTTTGTGACAAATATATTGCTCCCTTATCGCCCAATGTCACTATAACTTCAGGCACTCCTAGATCCATTAGCATTTTTGCTGCAATCTTAAAATCATCCATATTTTTTACTGACACGCCGGTAATAATTTGCAATTCCGTCTCATTTGGTTTGATTAGATCAATATTTTTGAGCAAATCTTCAGGTAATTTTTTAACTGCCGGTGCAGGATCAAGTATAACAATTTTTCCTTTCTCCTTTGCATTTTTAGCCACAAAAGCTACCGTTTCAATAGGAATTTCCAATTGTAGTATCACAATATCAACATCATCTATTACTTGAATATTTTGCTTAACGAAATCTACAGTAACTTCCTTATTAGCCCCTTGTTCAACAATAATATGGTTTTCCCCACATTTATTTACCGAAACAAATGCCATACCACTGTGGGTATGATCGCTGCGGCATACATATTCTGTATTAACACCCGCTTCTTCCAGACCTTTTAGCAACAAGTCCCCGTTATCATCTTTTCCAACTGCCCCCAACATCATGGTTTCGATTCCTAATTTAGCACAAGTGCAAGCTTGATTTGCTCCTTTCCCGCCACAAACAAGACTAAAATCGCTGCATAAAATGGTCTCACCATTATGCGGAAGATGATTGACCTCTAATACATAATCCATGTTGATACTTCCAACAACCAGTACTTTCCTCATTCATATACTCCTTACGGTATTTTATAAAATGTAACACGGGGACGGTTCTCCTGTCACCCAAAATCGTTGTGACATGAAAACCGTCCCCATGTCACATTTTTTCTTCTACGCCTGACTGTAATGTACTTAGTGTTATTTATATAGTAGATTTATATTATTTATTTAAAAGGTTTCTCGGTTTTTTTCCATCAAAGATTGTCAATAGTGCGGTTGCCGTTTCAATCCCTGTATCATGATATACTTCATAGGATTCCGCTGCCGCATGAGGCGTACATATAATATTATTCAGTGAAAGCAGCGGATTTTCTATTTTAACCGGCTCACTTTCATACACATCTATGGCCGCCATTGATAATTTATTCGAAAGCAGCGCATTATATAATGCATTTTCATCAATAACCGGGCCTCTTGCAGTATTCACTAAAAAAGCACCTTTTTTCATCATTCCAATGGTTTCATCATTAATCATATGTACGGTTTCAGGAATACAAGGCACATGGATAGATATGATATCACTGTTTTTTATGACATACTCAAAATCACATATTTCCACATTAAGCCGCTGTGCTTGCTCAACCGCAGGATACTTATCGTACGCTATCATTTTACATCTAAAAGGGTTTAGCTTTTCTGCAACTAATCGTGCAATACCTCCGAAACCAATAAAACCGACTGTCATTTTATTTAACTCGTGGCAAATAGTCCTTTCCCACATGCCTTTTCTGGTAGTACCGTCAAGTCTCGGTATTTGCCGTATCATTGATAAGATAAGCGCTACAGCATGTTCCGATACTGAGTTGCTGTTAATTCCGGCACAATTCGTTACCTTGATTCCATATTTTTTGGCCGCAGCCAGGTCAATATTGTCGACACCCACCCCGAATCGTGCAATCCCTTTCAACTTTGGTGCCAGTTTAAATACTTCTTCATCCCATGTATCTACGCCTGCAATGACTCCGTCAATATCACCAATCACTTCCTTTAACTCATCAAAGGTATAGGGTCTCCCTTTCGTATTTTCTATAATTTCATAGTTATTTTCCAATAGCATCTTTTTTGCTTCTGAACATAATGCCGAAAAATTTGTCGCTGTTACCAATATCTTATTCATTGATCATTACCCCTTTAACATTTAAAGAACTATACTTTGGTATTGATTTTCCAACAATAATTTCATTAATGCGTCTTGTTCTTCAGGAGATACTTCTTCCATGGGTGCACGCATTTTTGTCGTCTTAATAATCCCTTTGTTTTTCAACACAACCTTATAACAGCCAATATTATTCTTTTCGCATAGAATTTTATTAAGTATGTTTGTTCTTCTTTGAAGTTTTGTTGCCAATTCAACGTTTCCTTCTTCAAGGGCCTTATTTAAAGCATAATAATGTTCCGGTACAGCCATAGCATTTCCTGAAACCGTTCCTTTTCCGCCCACCGAAACAACTGCCTGGAACAAGTGATCCGGTCCAACCAGCACCGAAAATCGGCTGTCATTAATCAGCATAAATTCCTGAAGCTTGGTAAAATCAGGATAACTATATTTAATCCCTATTACATTTTTGCACTTTTCTGCAATATTTTTGGCTGTTTCAGGAGAAATATCGTTTACTGCATTTTGAGGTATTGCATACAAATAGACCGGGAAGTCCTCCGGAACACTTTGGGCAACTGCTGTGTAGAAATCTACAAGTGCCTTATCGGTCAACTTGAAAAACACCGGTGTGACTACACCAATACCGTCGGCCCCAATCTCATAAGCATGTTTTGCCAATTCAACGGTTTGCTGCTGATTCATTGCACCTACTTGAATAAATACCGGAACTCTGCCTGACGCTTTCTTAACAACTGTTTCTGCAACTAATTTTCTTTCTTCCATTTCAAAATATAGCATTTCTCCGGTAGTACCATTTGGATATAAACAGTTGATACCGTTTTCAATAAGGTATTCGGTTAAATTCTCAAGAGACTCAACATCTACCTCATCTGTTTCTGTCAACGGAGTGATAAGCGGTGTTACGACACCATATAATTGTTTCATTAAATCAATCCCTTTCATCATAAAATGTAATAAATTGTTTACTTCACTAAATTAAAGAATCTTGGCAAAAATAAAATCAAATCGGGAAAATAAGTTACTATCGCTAACGATGCAAAGAGAGGTATCAACCAGGGTGCTGTATGCCTAACTACGGTACCAAATGGTTTTTTTGTAACACTGGACAGCATAAATAATGATTGACCAATAGGAGGAGTCATAAGTCCAATCATAAGATTCAAAACAACAATCACCCCAAGATGTATATCATTGATCCCCAATTGTCTTGTCAATGGTAAAAGCATAGGAACCATGAGCAGTATTACTGGGGTAGAATCTAAAATCATACCAAAAAAGAGCAATAATAAGTTAACCAATAAAAGTATTATTTTGGGGTCATGAGAAATGTCCAGCAATCCTTTTAATATAATTTTGTCAAGACGTTCAAATTGCAATACCCATCCAAAAAGTGCAGAAGACGATATGATGGTTAATGCAGGTACAATCCCCACAACGGTTTCTTCCATCACTTTAGGTATTTGCTTCACTCCCATTTCCTTATAAACTACTAATATGACAAACAGCACATAGACAATGCTTACCAATGCAGCTTCAGTAGGCGTAAAATATCCGCTCCAAATGCCGCCCATAATAACTACCGGCATCATAAGCGCAAAGAATGTCTTTCTTAAAGTATGCAATCTTTCTTTAAATGTTGCTTTTTTATGTACCGGATATTTTTTTCTACGCGCAACAAAAAATATGGCAACACAAAGCACTATGGCCATGATTGCTCCCGGAATAACACCTGCTGTAAATAGCGCACCTACTGATACGCTGGCAGCCGACCCGTAAATAACCATTGGGATGGATGGCGGTACAATCGGCCCCATTGTGGATGAAGCGGCTGTAATACCGATGATCATATCGTCATCATATCCTTCATCGGCCATTGCTTTCATTTCAACTTGCCCAAGTCCTCCTACATCTGCCAGTGCCGACCCGGACATACCTGAGAATAGTAAACTGGCCGCAACATTAACATATGCAAGTCCACCCGGGAAATGCCCTAACATGGCCCGGCAGAAGTTGAATATCCTGTCTGTAATACCGCCTGTATTCATCACTATCCCTGCCATCATAAACATTGGAATAGCTAACAGCACAAAATTGTCCAAGCTCCCGAACATTTTCTGCATAATCATCATGTCATTGATCCCGCCGCCTATAAAGCAATACGATAATCCACTAACCAGCAGCGCCAAATAAGTAGGTGCACCAATGAGCAACAATACTACAAAACACATGATAAAAATTATTAAAGCTATACTCAAAATATCCCTTCTTTCTATAAAATACTACAATCTTGATGGAAAATAATGCTTAATATCCCTAAAAAACTTTTCAATAACCCGAATGATCATCAATAGTCCACTAAGCGGAATAATTGCAACCACTATTGATTTTTGAATATTTAATGCATATGTTCTGGTTATACTCGAGTATTCAACATATTTTAGACCTGTATGAAAAATCCAAATAAATACCGCCAGAGTCAATACATTTAAAAGCATATCTACAATAAATTGAATTATTTTCGGGAATCTAGCGTATAAAAAGTCAACACGAATATGCTTGTCATAACGCGTTGCAAATGAAAGTCCTAAAAAAACCATCCAGACAAATGAATAGCGGGATACTTCTTCCGTAAAGCTTAACGGACTTTTAAAAAATAATCTCATAATAATTTGAACAAAAATGTTCAATAAGAAAACGCCTAAGAACACAACCATCAAATACAATTCGAACTTATCCCATAAATTCTTAATTTTATTAATCAATGGCATATCTCCTTCTAAATTTTTTTAACCGGCAGCAATTAATTGCTGCCGATCCTTTTTTGTAATTAAGTACATTTTTGTAACTTACTTGTATCCAAAGTATTTGCGGATATCCAATATAATGTCCTTATACTTTTCATTTGACATGTACTTCTCATCAATCATTTTAGCAGCACTATCATAGAATGCCTCCATATCCAGCTTATCTTGTCCGACAATTTCCATGCCCGCTTTTTGAACAACTTCCTCCGCTTCTTTATAATAGTCATCCATCAGCACACTATATTCATCTACACAATATTTGTTAAATAACTCCGTGAATTTAGTCTGCTCATCAGCACTTAACGATTTCCAAGCATCGCTGTTAATAAAGAATCCACTGAGCGTATAACTATGTTCTGTTTTATAAAAGTATTTTTGAACTTCATAAAATTTTGCATCATAAACATTGGCAATACCATTGTCCTGCCCTTCTACAACACCGGTCTGCAAAGCAACATATAATTCATTATAGGCAATTGGAACAGGTGTAGCACCTAATGCTGAAATAACATCTTGCCATACTTGAGCTGTCATAGAGCGAAGCATTACTCCTTTAAGATCGGCAGGACTTTTAACAACTTTATCTTTTGTTGTTAATGCACGGGATCCATTTAATGAATCACCAACAAAATGTAAGTTTGTCATCTTTTCCAAACTTGCCCACAGCTCTTTCGCTTTCGGAGATTCATTTAGATACTTATGTGCATCTTCATATGAATGAAACAAATACGGCAGCGCGAACACACCAAACTCTGGCATAAAAGACGGCAACCCCGATGTTACATTTCCAAAAAACGCTTGTAAGGTATTTGTTCTTGCCATTTCTGTTAACTCTTCTTCACTTCCCAGTGAATTGTTGTGATATACTTCAACGGTGATTCTGCCATTGGTTGCCTTGGAAAATTCATCTGCAAATTTTTGTAAAGTAACTGACTGAGGATGTGTATCTGAAACACCATTACACATTTTCCATACCTCATTTTTCTTTTGCTCCGCCGGTGCACCAGGTGCAGCTGCTTCGGTTTTATTAGTGCTTTCTTGGCTTGGGTCGGTCTTAGGTTCCGTATTCTTCTGACTACATCCGACACTTCCAAACAACAGTAATGCACAAATGAGTACTGCTACACTTTTTTTCATAATTTGCCTCCTTAAATTTGATGTACTAGAAAGAATTTTTATATTTTCTTTCTATGAGGGTATAATAACAGGTGTTTGATAAGATTGTATATCGATAATTCTTTTGAAATATTGGAAAATCTACTAAAAAGGCATCGTCCATTTTTATGATTCATAGTAAAATTTAAAAGCAACATATGAAAATCCCTCAATATTAACCTTTTTAAAGCTCATAAACCGTAGATAAATATATTTATTATATAAGTCACACTAAGTATGTTACATGTTTGCTCAGAAATGTGACATGGGGACGGTTCTCCAGTCACCCAAATGCGTTGTGACAGGAAAACCGTCCCCATGTCACATTTCTTCTTTCTCTCCTGACTGTAATATACTTAGTGTTATTTATATAGTAATAAACTTACTCTATATTTCTAATTGCTTCTCCGTTTAGAATAACAAAAAAGGTTATCAAGCGACCCATTCCGGCACTTAATAACCACTAATCAACTACTGATATTATTTAATTTTACTTTTTATAGATTTCTTCAATCTTTTCCTTTAAATTATGCATCGATTTTTCCGGTGTTAATTTACTGCTTATCATTTCTTGTACAGTATCATTTAATAACCTCAAATTATATACTTCACCGGCTTTTGATGAAAATTCACCCTTATATCCCAAGAATGTAAGATTTTTAACTGATTCGATAAAAGGTTTATTCATTGGGTCCTGCCATATAGGGTTATCTTCAAGCTGAGAATAAACAGGGCATAAAAGCGGCGCACTTTTATCTATCCAGTTTGAATACCAATCGATATCCATTAAAAATTCTATAAATTTCTGAGCTAATTCCGGGTTATTGGAATTGCTGAATATACCTAGAGTATTTTCTATCCCCGGTATGAATTGTCCTTTAGGTCCGGCCGGAAAAGGTGCTAATCCCGTATTTTTATACAGTTCGGGATTATCCGTTTTAGCAGCGTTGGTTATGCTTCCGGTATTAAAAACTGTTACCGCCTGCCCCGATAGATAAGCTTTATTATTCCCGCTGTCATCCCAGCCAATTGCACTAGGGGGAGTTGATTTATCCAAAAGAAATATATCCGAGATGAACTTCATCGCATTAACAGATTCAGGGCTATTTACAATGACTGTCTTTCCATCAGTGTCTATTTCGGCACCGCCAAATGACCAAAGTACCGATCTTGTAAACCATTCCGAATCTGAATTTCCTTTTCCATATCCAATGCCTGCACCATATATTCCTTTAGCAGGGTCTGTTATGGCTTTGGCTATTTTTCTATACTCATCCCAGGTTTTGGGAGGATCCGTAAATCCTGCGGCTTTTAAAAGATCTTTCCGATAATACATTACCATTGTTTCCGCCCAAAATGGTATTCCATATTGTTTCCCCTCAAAGGTTACAGCATTTTTTAGGCTTGGGTAAAAACATCCGTTTTGTGCTTCAATCTTTTCGCAAAGTGAGCTAAGATCCATCAAAACTCCCTTTTCATAAAACTGGCCCACTTCCTGATATCCCAAAAAACTCACATCAGGGGTCTTGCCTGACTCTATTGCAGAAATCCATTTAGGTAAGAAATCTTCGTAAGAAATTATTTCAACATTCACTTTAACATTATATAACGCTGCAAACTCTTTTCCTCTCTGAATGATCATTTTATTGGTATCTTCTACAAGGCCCTTTTTCATCCAAAAAGTAATTTCATTATCTTCTGCAGAATCCTGTGATATTCTTTTGGTATTTTTAATGCCTTTAATTACTTTGTCAACATTACTTCTTTTATCACACCCGGCAAACATTAATAAAAATATACTAACTAAAAATACAACTAATAACTTTCTTAAAATCTTATTTATTAGCATAATATCCCAATCTCCTAATGAAAAAGTAATTAGTATATAAACCTTTATTGATATTATCAAAGAAGTCGTTGAAAAAGTAAATCGCTTATTCTTTTGATATGTAGCAAATTCTAATTATCCATATTCCATTGAAGACGGACTCGGCTATATTATTCTATTTTTTATACATTTCTCTGAATTGACCGGGCGTAATGCCTTCATATTTTTTAAATACTTTTATAAATGTATTTGAATTTATATATCCAACTTTATTAGAGATTTGAGAAACCGTTAGACTAATATCATTTAAATATGTCTTCGCTTTCATAATTCTGTATCTATTTACATACTCTACAAAATTAATTCCCGATACCTCTTTAAATACTAAACTGAGATATGACGGAGATAGACCCACTACCTCCGAAACATTATCTAAAGATAATTCCGACTGATAGTTTTCGTCAATGAATTTTATTACTTTCTCATAGACTTTAAGATTATTGCTAACCTTCCTTTTGTTCACAAATTCCGTCACAGTTTTAAAAAGAAATAAAATATAACCTTTCTTTTCGGTAATAGTACTTTTAACGCTTATTTCATTATAAAGGTCATACTCTGACTGAAAAACTTCTTTCACAGTGGATTGCATCTCATATATAGTTCTGACAAGTGTTCCTATCAGTGCATTGAAAAAATTATTTACCATTTCAGGAGATGCGTTGCTATTATTTAAGTTTTTCACAAGAGTTTCTTCAAGTATACTTGTGATAGATTTTATATCTCCGGATTTAAGCTTATTGATGAGATGTCTTTCTGTTTCAATGGGATATTCAAAAGTATTTGTCGGTATATCACTAACCTCATCAATATGTATGATTGTATTATCTCCTTTTACAACTTTGTATTTCAGCGCAAAAAGTGCTTCTATAAAAGACATGGAACATTTCTCATAACTGGCATACGCTTTGCCAATCCCAATGGTAAATGTTATACCATAATTTTGTCCAAAATATTTTATAACTTCATCAAAAAACTCATTAGATATTCCTGTATCCTGAGAGCTCTCTTCATCATTAATTATTGCTACAACCTTATCCTTGTCCTTACCTTTTTTTATAAGATATATCTTTGCGCTATTTTGAAATACCTTTAACGCGATAGACTCTATTGCTTGTACAATTTCCGAATATAGCCTTTTCTGAACACCTTTATCAAGATTCAAGTAATCATCTATTTCAAATACGATCACTTGAAATAAATTATAAGGCAAGTTAATCCCTATATTTTCACATAATTCTTTAAATTTCAAGTCATTAACTTTTCCATCCAGTAAATCACTTAAAATTTTCTCTTTTAACATAGGTATGCTTTTATTATAAGATTCTTTTAGGCTCTTATTTTCACTATATACATAATTAATAATATTATTTATAAAAGCAAATTCATCATTGCTCTTATCTTTTTCTTTTCCGATTCTTTTATTATTGTTAATAATATTTAGATAACTGATAATCTTATTAATAGGATTATATATTTTTTTAACCAAGATATATGAAAGTACTGACCCTACAATAAAGCTTATGATAATAATGACAATTGTTATATTTCTTATATTGTTTACTTTTGAAGTTATAAATGAGTTAGGAATTAAAGTAATGTATCTCCAATCATTTACATTTGAAGAAATAAACTCTACCGTATACTCTCTTCCATCAATAACTGTGTTTACTTCTCCTTCTTTATCCTGAGCAATGATTGAATCTACCTCATCAAACAACTTATCATCAACATTATACGTATACTGATTATCATTACAAAAAACTATATTATTATTTGAATCCACTATATATGTCAAAATCGGATTATTTTTATCCATATTCTGAATTGCACTGCTTAATACTTTTTCATCCATATTAATAACAACAGTTCCTAAAGGTACAATATCACCAATAGGAATTGACCTTACAAAAACAACAACCGGACGACTGGTATAGTTAAAATATATTTCTTGTCTTCCAATGGTACTAAACGCATAATATCCATTGAATATCTTATCCCACTCCAAATTCGATTTATATACACAAACATCACTAAAAAAAGCATGCTCTTCATATATATCTTCAAAGTTTACAATCTTATTTGATTTATTAAATTTTATCCATATATTAGAGTAAAGATCATTTGTTGATTTTAATGAATTAAGATACTGACTTATTTCACTATATACATCTAAATCAGAAGCAGACTCGTCCCTTGAAAAATAGCTGGCTTTATTTATTTGCTTATTCACAGCTATCTTTACACTAATATCATTAACTCTGGCTATCTCTTTATCAATAGAATCTCTCGCCTGCTTAAGTATGAGAATATTTGACTTTTTAACCTCATCTAAAAGACTTTTAGATGAGGTTGTATAGGAAGTAGCACCAACCAAAAGAATCGAAATCAGAATAAACCCGGTAAAACCAAGTAATAGTCTTATAAAAATGCTATTCATTTTAAATATCTTGAAACTTTGAGGTAAAAAATTCATATTATTCTCCCTAAGTTTATTTTGAATTTACAACTCAGCATTTTTAGATAATTTAAAGTATCCTTAAGAAAGACTCGAATAATTACCATCAGAAAAGTATGGAATCTGAATTTTATAATTTTTAGTAAACCAATTATACCACTAAATCAAACTTAGGTCCACTCTAATTTAAATCATGTTAATGTCAAGTAAACGTTGGTAATTTTTCCTAATTTAAACAAAAGTCAAGAAGTCAAGCTGAACAAATGGGTTTTAAAGATTTAGAAGATATGCACGATTTTCTCAATAACAAAAAAAGAAAGAGATAAATATATAAGATAGGAATTAATCATATTAAGCCGGAAGGGCTTTAGCGCCCTTCCGGCAATTTATCGTTTCTACACTCTAATGGTCTTTCCTGCTAAAACACCTTTTTTAAATTCTCCGTTATCAACCACCACCTGCCCGTTTATGATAACATAATTAATCCCTTCCGGAGGTGCATCGGGCCGTCCTGTTCCTAGATAGTCCGCTTTATCTTTTATCTTGCCGAGATCAAAAATTACGATATCCGCATCCGCACCTTCCTTTATTCTTCCTTTGTTTTCCAAACCCAACCTTTGAACAGGTAACAGTGTAGCTTTTCTTACCGCTTCGGTGAGAGAAATCATCTTTTTTTCTTTAACCATTTTTTGAAAGAACTTAGGAAATGTTCCTGCACTTTGAGGGTGGCCGCATCCCGGTTTAGGATGTCCTACAGCACCATCTGTCGAAACCATCATATAATCCCACAACAATGCTTTGTAAATATCTTTTCGTTTACAAGCGAACATAATAACCACATCTTCTTTGTACTTCTCTCTTAATTCTTCAAATATTTCTTTATTACAGCGCATTCCCGCATATTTACCTGTTACTGCAATTAAGTTCTTATATCCGCACCCCCATCTTTCAAAACAATCATCATCATAAACAGGCGTTCCGATGGGTGCAGCGAACGCTTCATACATCCCGCTATCTGCCGTTACATCTATTCCCTCTTGCCGGGCCTTATCCAACACTTTCAACACTTGCTCCATTATGCCCATACCTGCTTGATATGCAAAACAAGAAATATGCAGTGAAACACCCGTCAATCGCGCTATCTGAACAAATTCATTAATAGACTCCATCCATTTCCAACCATCATAACGTAAGTGTATACCTATAAACCGTCCGTATTTGGCAACTATCTTACTAAGTTCCATCACTTCCTCAAAGGATGCGCCAGGAGCATATGCCAAGCTGAAGGATAATCCGATCGCACCTTGTTCAAAAGCACGCTCCAACAGATAGACCATATCTTTGATTTGCTGGGGTGTAGCCGGAATATAGGGATTATCTGCTCCTACCCTTCTCCTCAGCCCGGATAAATGGCCTACCATCATTGCTTGATTAAGTATAAATCCTCGGGTATCTAAATCGTCAAAGAAACTTTCCGTATTTGCAGGACTTATGCCGCAGTTACCCCCGACAGAAGTTGTCACCCCCTGCTTTACCATGCATTCCGCAGAATAAGATTCCCCGTCAACATGCGCATGTATATCAATAAAACCGGAGCAAACAACACTTGAACCTGCATCGATCTCTTTTCTTCCTTTTATGTCTTCACGGGTAATAGCAATGATTTTACCATCTTTAATACCTATATTCTTAATTAAGGTAAATTGCCGTTCCGGATTAATCAAGTTGCTATTTTTTATTACTACATCAAAATCTTTCACAGACATTAGCCACCTCACTCTGAGAAAAAAACAAAAAGTCTTCCCATCCAAATTCTATTTGAATAAAGAAGACTGCCTCGTCTCATTATTGCAATTCAAATACACACAAACTGCAATATTGCAATAGTATATATATACTATCCGCATTATACTATTTTAAATATATCATATTTCTATCATTTTTGCAAGTAATACTCATATAAATTTCATAAAAGCATTATTCTATTCCTTTTACTATTTTATATATAGCATGCATATCGAGATGCTCACGAACCATCTGCGCTATTTTGTCATACTCCCTTTCCTTAAACTCTTTAAAGGAAACTTGCTCATCCTTTATATCTCCCAAACCTTTTTTCTCTCTGACATTATTTAGAAGCCCTCGGGTTTTCAACACTTCCTTCAATAGAATATAAACTGATAAAGTCAGGAGATGCTCTAAATATAAGGCTATCCTGATTTTTTTGTTGTCAAATTTTGCATTAAATATGTTGTATGGTGTTGTATTTTATGATATAATAGAAGTGGAGGTGTAATATGAAGCTAAACTATGATAGAAAATCCAAAGATCCAACTTACTTTATCCAGATGGGAATCAGAAATGGGAAAAAAACCACAACAAAAAATGTAAAACGAATCGGAAAGCATTCTGAGTTGCTGGTCATCACCCCTGATCCTCTTGCATATGCAAAAAAGCAGGTGGAAGAATTCAACAAAGAGTACCAGGAAGGGAAAATAGACATGAGTTTCAAGGTTGATTATACTGAGAAACTCTCAGCCACCAAAGATATCTCTTCTAGATCCGCTCTCCTAAATGTTGGATATTTTGTTCTGCAAAATATATATCATGACCTCAAACTGTCGGATTTCTTTAAGGATATAAAAAGCAATTCCAAGATCACTTTTGATTGCAATACCATCAATCGTTTCCTTACATTTGCAAGGATTCTGGATCCTAAATCAAAGTTAGGGACCTTTGACAGGCTTGATTCCTATTACGAAATGCCCTCTTTCGAGTACCAGCATATATTGCGTTTCATGGATTTACTGGAAGAACACTACGACAACTATCTAGAGCATTTGTACACCAACAGTGAAAGTATCATCAAGAAAAACACGTCTGTATGCTATTTTGACTGCACCAATTATTACTTTGAGTCAGAAGATGAAGACGATGAATATGTAGATGAAGCCACCGGCGAGATTTTGAAAGGTCTTCGCAGATATGGTCCTTCCAAAGAACATCGACCCAATCCAATTGTTCAGATGGGATTATTCGTGGACGGAAACGGGATTCCTATATCTATGTGCATCAACTCAGGCTCTGACAATGAGCAGAAATGTGCTGTTCCATTGGAACAGAAAATCACAAAAATGTTTAACAATAAGCAATTCATTTATTGTGCAGATGCAGGGCTTGGCTCATTTAATATACGAAAATTCAATTCCATGGGAGGAAGGGCATTTATAGTAACCCAGTCTGTGAAAAAACTTTCCGACAAACTGCAGAAAGCTGTTTTTAATGATTATGATTATCGGCGCATTTCTGATGATTCTCCTATTACCATCAGCCGCATGAAGGAATTCGACAGATTTAACAAAGAAAACCTGCCTCTTTATAACGATACTGTTTATAAAATCATAGATGCAGACAATGCCATAGATGTTGGTCTGTACGAGGAAAAAATATATAAGAATGGTAAGTCCAGAATGGTAAAATCAAAGGCACTTCTGAAACAGAAAATCATCATCACATTTTCAAGAAAAATGATGGAATACCAAAGACATATAAGAAATGCCCAGATTGAACGGGCTAAAAACATCCTCAACAATAAAAATGTAGAGGATGTAAAAAAAGGACCTCATGATGTCACACGTTTTATCAAGAGGACATCTAAAGGTCAAGACGGTGAAAAAGCTTCTGACTACTATGAAATTGACCATTCCATCATTGATAGAGAAGAAAAATACGATGGCTACTATGCAGTCGCCACAAATCTAGAAGATGATGCTAAATCAATACTTGCGGTAAATTCAAAGCGCTATAAAATTGAGGATTGTTTTCGGGTACTGAAAACCAATTTCAATGCCAGACCAGTTTATCACAGAAATCGCAACCGGATTATCGCACACTTCATGGTCTGCTATACTGCTTTACTGATTTATCGGCTGCTTGAAAACAAACTGGATCAGTATGGAACACATTTCACTACAGATAATATTCTTGACACGCTACGAAACATGAATGTTATGAATACACAGGACGCTTTTTATACAGCAACATACACAGGAAGTCAGGTATGTACGGCATTAAACGGAATATTTAACTTAGGATTAGACAAGAAATTCTATCTACCAAAGGAACTAAACAAAAAAATAAAAAAAATTTTCAATTAACTATTCCATACAACATCTTTAAAATAAGAAAAGAGAAGGAAAGTGGCAATTTAAGCGAGGTTCCTTCTCTAAATTTTTGCGTAACTGTCGAAAACGAGAATATATCATATTTCTATCATTTTTGCAAGTAATACTCATATAAATTTCATAAAAGCATTATTCTATTCCTTTTACTATTTTATATATAGCATGCATATCGAGATGCTCACGAACCATCTGCGCTATTTTGTCATACTCCCTTTCCTTAAACTCTTTAAAGGAAACTTGCTCATCCTTTATATCTCCCAAACCTTTTTTCTCTCTGACATTATTTAGAAGCCCTCTAAGGAATTTCGTATTATCAAATATCCCATGGATATATGTTCCAAAAACATTTCCCTCATCATTACAAAATCCATCTGCTACCGTAACGCACTTGTCCAGTCTTTGTACGATCTCTGTTAGCGGCCTGCATCCTTCTCTCTGCTTGCTGATTCCCATATGAATTTCGTAACCTTCAATATCATATTCATCTAATCCTTGCAAATACAAACTTCCATAAGCATAGACCTTCGCCTTCACCCTTGTGGTCACTTTTTTACTTTCAAAGGTTGTGGTCAAGTTTAATAAATTCAGGCCTCTGATACTCTCAAGATTGGATTCAGTATGTAACGGATCATGAATCTCTCGGCCCAACATTTGATATCCTCCGCATATCCCGATGATCAACTTTCCGTTTTGGTGTAAATCATTTATTTTTCTTTCCAATCCGGACTCACGGAGATATGCCATATCTTCTATGGTATTTTTAGAACCGGGAATAATCAATATATCCGGTTCACCCATTTGTTCGGCTTTTGAAATATATCTGATACTAACATCCGGCTGATTTTCCAATGCTACGAAGTCTGTAAAATTAGATATATGAGGCAACCGGATAATCGCGATTTCAATCTCTTGTGATCCTACTGTTTTCTTTTGAAATCTCTCACTTACACTATCTTCATCCTCTATATTAATATCCCCATAAGGGATTACCCCCAACACCGGAACCTTAATAATATCTTCCAGCATCCTTAAGCCCGGCTCAAGAATCTTTACATCGCCACGGAACTTATTAATGATGACTCCTTTTACTCTCTTCTTTTCTTCTTCTGTCAGCAGCAGCATAGTCCCGGCCAGAGAAGCAAAAACGCCGCCTTTGTCAATATCTCCAATCAGAACAACCGGTGCGTCTGCCATTTCGGCCATTCCCATGTTAACAATATCCTTATCTCTCAAATTGATTTCCGCAGGACTTCCGGCTCCTTCAAGTACGACTATATCATTTTGCGCTTCCAGCTGATCATATGCCTCTTTAATTCTTTGTGCCAGTTGAGGCTTGAATTCATGGTATTCAACAGCCGACATATTCCGCAAAACTTCACCCATTACGATGACCTGGGCTTTTCGGTCAGTGGTGGGCTTTAAAAGAATAGGATTCATTTCAACCGAAGGCTCCAGTCCGCAAGCTTCTGCTTGCACCACCTGCGCTCGGCCCATTTCTTTTCCGTCATTCGTTATATATGAATTCAATGCCATATTTTGTGATTTAAATGGTGCTACTTTATATCCGTCCTGTTTGAATATTCTGCATAAAGCAGTTGTCAGCAAGCTCTTTCCCACCGACGATCCGGTGCCTTGGAGCATAATACATTTACCTTTCATCTGTTTCACCTACCATTCTGCCAGATGCCCGGCACTATAAGTCCGAAGCAACTTAACTAATATATTATTAAGTTAGGAGTGGAAAGTGGGGGGTGGGGAGTGTCTTATGCTCTCCTCACCCCCCACTTTCCACTAAAGCAATATATTCCATGTAAAATCTTTAATGCATTTAATATAGCATAAAAATAAGTTGTTCTCCCGTGAACTGTGAACTACTACGTCTTTTTTTGTGGTAATTTCACACACTTATTCAAAAAATGCTGTACTATTACAGGATTGCTCCAAAAATGTACATGCGCGTATCCTGCAACAATATTATGCAGGGTATATCCGCACTTCCAAGTATCAAGTATTACTCCATCCCTTTGTTTTGTTACCTTATAACAACATCCATCATCTTGAATCTCTACCACTGAACGATGAAATTCATGCGCCCGGAAGGTTGTCCCTTTTTCTCCAATAAGGCAGTTAATGCCGAGTTCCACATTCACATATCCGAAACGCTGCAATCTTGCCGTCATCTTGCTATGGCCGTGAAATATACCTACCATATCATATGTCTTACCTTCAAAGTCTTGGATGCTTTCAGTAAGATACATCAATCCTCCGCATTCGGCATAAGTTGGAAGTCCTTTTTGAAGTGCCTGCCTTATAGACCACCGCATTAATTGGTTTTGTTCCAGCTCTTGAGCAAAAACTTCGGGAAATCCCCCTCCTAAATATAAACCATCTAATTCTTCAGGTAATTCCCTGTGTTCCATCGGACTAAAGTATATCAGCTGGGCACCTAGTTTTTCTAACAGATCAAGATTGTCCTCATAATAGAAATTGAATGCTTTGTCTTTGGCCACACCAATTCTTACTCCATCAAATGTTTGCATATCCGAAAACAGATGTCTGCATTCCTCTAACTCGTCGGCAGCATAAGCAATCTCCATAAGCTTTTCCATGTCAACATACTGCTCAACCAATTGGCGGATTTTATCCATTTTACGCTGCAAATCTCCCATCTCGACACTTGGCACCAATCCAAGATGCCTGCTTGAAAGACTGATGTCGGTATCGTTAGGAATATATCCCAATACCGGCGTGCCCGTATCTCTTTCGATAATCTCTTTTAAAAGTTGAAAATGCTTTTGACCGCTCACCCTATTAATAATTATTCCCGCAATTCTGACCTCCGGATCATATAATTTATATCCCAGTACCATCGCCGCAGCACTGCTGGAGATACCTCTCCCATTAATGACCAGTATGACGGGAGCCTTTAAGATTTTTGAAACATGCGCTGTGCTTCCACTGTCTTTTGTCGTTCCAAAGCCGTCATAAAGTCCCATTACACCTTCAATAACGGAAATATCCGCCTTTTGCGAATGGTCATTGAATAAGTATTTGATAGTATTATCTTCCAGCATCCAACTATCCAAATTTCTAGACTTATTCCCTGTGACATAGGTGTGATAAGCGGGGTCTATATAATCCGGCCCTACTTTATAGGGTGCGACGCTTAAGCCGCGCTTTTTAAGCGCCGCCATTAATCCTAACGATATGGTTGTTTTTCCCGTGCCGCTGTGCGCACCGGCAATGATAAATCTAGGCAGTTTCAAGGGATTCACCTCAAGAAATAACCTGAACTGTTTTTCCAGGTTATTGTATTATTTATACTTGATTATACACGAAGAATTCCGGTATAACAATGCTATAACCATAAAACACCGCACCAAATAAAAAAAGGATGATGATAAAATACATATCACTATCCTTTTTACAAATGAAGTCTATTAATCAATCTAAAATTCTAATACAACCTTCAACATACTTCCTGCATTTTTATTAAAATCATCAAATGCTTTTTCAGCATCATAGGCACTATAGGTGTTTGTTATGATTTTTTCCAAATCAACTTGGCCTTTCGAAACAATATCTATCAGTTGTTCAAAATCTTCTTTAAGGGCATTTCGTGACCCGTAAACATTAAGCTCTTTTTTCTGTATCATAGTAAAATTAAAGTCAAGATTTGATTTACCGACACCTATGAGTACCACTCTTCCTCCAAACGCCGCAGCATCTATACAGTTTTGGAAGGTGGAGGGCAATCCGACTGCTTCAATGGTCACATCAAATCCATCATTGCTTGTAAATTCATCCACTTTGGCTTGAAAATTCTCCGGACTATCATTTAAAATTACACCGTCCGCTCCAAGCTCTAATGCATGATCCAGCTTACCTTGGGCAACGTCGCTGACATACACCTTTGCTCCAAATTGTTTAGCTGCTATCATTGCAAGTACGCCGATGGTTCCGGCTCCGATGATCAGCACTTTTTCCCCTGCTTTGATATTCGCACGCTTTACACCATGATAACTGATGCAAAATGGTTCAATGAGGGCAAGTGCCTTTGGTGAAAGTCCTTTTCCGCTATAAATACGTTCAATAGGCATAGTGATATATTGAGCAAATGCCCCTTCTCTTTGCACACCCATCGTCTGGTTGGTGGTACAGCAATTAACCAAACCTCGACGGCATGAATAGCATTTTGTGCAGTTAAAATACGGATTGGCTGTAACAACCATGCCCTTTTTTAAACCTTTGTTATTATCCCCTATTTCAACAATTTCAGCCGAGAATTCATGCCCGGGAGTCCGTGGATAAGATACATACGCAAATGTTCCGCGGTAGGTCCCTAAATCCGATCCGCAGATACCTCCATATAGAAGTTTAAGAAGCGCTTCTCCTTCTGCAGGTACAGGCATTTTTCCATCATGGATTTTTACTTTGCCAGGCTCTGTAATTACTATACTCTTATTCATTGTACCCTCCTATATTATTCACAAAATAAGGTGTTATATACTTGTTGTATACATCATAATATGCAATGATTATATAACTATCCCTACATATTGTCAATATGAATGTGCTCTTATATGTCTAATTTCCAACCTATTTGATAACGCCAAGAAACTTATACTTTATATTAGTAATAATTATGCTATACCTTGCTTCTCCATGTTATTTATAAAAACTTACCGAATTACATCAATATGCTGGACAAAGCCGCTTTCTTAGAATTGTCCAGATGATTACACATGCTCATTGCTGCTTCTTCTATCTTGTGCTCTATTAATAGTTTAATAATATTCAGATGCTCTTCTTGTGTTTGCTTAAGCCTTTGATCTACTTTATTTCCGGATAATATACGCATACGTTGCATTTGATTATATATATAATCCATCATCTGTAGAAAATATTTATTATTACTGCTCGAAACAATAAAGCGATGAAAATCATCATCTACTTGATAAAACTTAGCTGCGCCTTCTTTATCCATATGGTCTATAATGGTAGCATACATCCGCTTTAATGATTGCTTATCAATATCTTCACCACTTGTCCGGATAATATACGGTTCAATACTATGTCTCACCTGATAAATCATATTAATTTCATTAATAGATAATTCAGATACGATGACACCTTTTTTAGGCATGATGGTCACAAGATTTTCCTGCTCCAATTTATTCAGAGCTTCACGTATAGGCGTCCGGCTGGAATTAATCTCCTCCATCAAGATGCTTTCATTTAAAAAAGTATTTGGCAAGTACTCACAATTAACAATCTTCGATTTGATGATGTTGTATGCTTTCTGCTTCAAGTTTTCTTTTTTCACGTCGTTAAGCTCCTTATATTATTTCAGAAACAACTCTATATAGATTAGCATAAAACAAGTTGCTTTTCAACTATATATAACGCATTAAAGAAATTACAGCAGCAGTAGGTTTGGGGTGGTGTATGTTTCCGTAAGAGACCGTCCACTGTTTGAACGAAGTGAGTTTGGGCGCGTCTCTGAAGGACACACACACCATCTCAAAACCGTTTGCCAATGTAAAAACTTTAATGCGTTATATAATTGAACTGAGTTTTCCACGAAATAGAAAAGAAGCAAAGAACATTCTTTGCTTCTTTTCTATTTCCATCTTACCCTTCTGCTACTAATTTTTTATCATAGGCTTCCTTTTCAATTCCTTGATAGCAAGATTTCAAATGCTCTTCCGGAATATCACATTTATACAACAAGCTCATACCGATAGTAACAATAATGGAAATAGGCAGCGCGATAAAAATCGGATCTACCAATCTCCAGATAGTTCCTTGCGCAATAGTGTCGACTCCGAATATAAGTTTACAAAGCAGCAGCTTCTTTGATTCAGCTTCATGTACGAACAACATCCAAAAAATACTGGAAACAAAACCGGAAACAATACCTGAAATCGCAGCAATTTTCGGCATATTCCTAAAATATAAAGCACCAATGTAAACAGGCAGAAATGATGCCGCACATAGTCCGAAGAATAATGCCGTACCCGAAGCAATAATCAATTTACCCTCTCCTTGTAAATAAACCGGCAGAAAATATGCAAGGAAAGTGGTAACCAAGATTGAAAACAATACACCTATTTTTGCAATCCATACACTTTTATTGCTCTCATCATTTTGTTTATAAAACAAGTCCCTTCCTATGGCCGTACCCATGGCATGGAACTGTGAACTTAATGTGGACATCCCGGCAGCCAGCATGGTAATTAAAAATATGGAGCCAAACCATTCCGGTAAATAGGTCTTTATAAACAATGGGATAATATTATCCGGATTTGGAGGATTCCCACTGGCTAATAATGCGATCTTTCCAATATTCGGATCATTGAAAAAATATACATTCGATAAAGCACCAACGATAAACGCTACACCTGTCATCATTAGAATAAAAATCCCTCCGATAGGAACCGCACGATTCAATTCCCGATTGCTCTTTACCGTCATAAATCTAACTGCAAGCTGTGGTTGGGCCAGCACGCCAATTCCGACACCCATAACAATGGTAGATACTAATGTCCACCAATTTGGAGAACCCCATTTCGGCATAGCACTCCACCCTTGAAAGCCAGCCTTTACCATGCCGCCCACAGATTTTTGAACTTCCGCATTATTAAGCATTTCTCCCAAACGGATATGCGCTTGTGTAACCCCACCCAAATTCTTATACGTGAACCCTAAAAGTATAATCATACCGATAAACATAATGGATGCCTGAAAAGCGTCGGAATACATCACACCTTTCATACCGCCCATCGAGACATATATCGCAACGATTACTGCAAAGAAGAACAGCGCTGTATTATAATCAATACCAAAAGCCGTTGCCAGGAAATGGGTCGCACCTATCATTACTGCTGCCGCATATAAAGGCATAAATAAGAAAATAATTGCTCCTGCAAATTTTTGAATAAATTTCGACTGAAATCTGATGGCTAATAATTCCGGGAACGTATGGGCGTTTAGATTATGGCCCATCTTCCTGGTTCTCTTTCCAAGAAGCGCAAACGCAACAAAAATTCCTACAAAAATATTAAGAAAAGTAAGCCATAACAGCCCCATACCGAATACTCCTGCAGCGCCACCAAATCCGACAATAGCTGAAGTACTGATAAAAGTCGCCCCATATGACAGTGCCATAACCATAGGATGAATCTTTCTTCCGCCGATCATGTAATCATTAGAATCTTTTGTATGCTTGTATCCTAGAAAACCAAGAAATGCCACAACAACAAGATAAATAAGAGTTGTAATAATAACGATAGACATAGTTTACCTCCTCAAAAAATTTGATAACTCTTTGAAAAGAAGTAAGCTATTTCCCGGGTATTTGACTATTCTCCTACCCCAAACCACTAACTTCCTACGATATATGGGCATTATATTTTTCTACTATAATGCTTCTTCTATTTCATGTTCAGTTTTCTCCCACTTAAGCTCCTCAAGGATCTCAATGGGTTCATCTTCCTGCCCCTTGTTCCAATTATATATACCATATGTTAAACAAACAATGGCACTGATGATACACAGTAAATAAGCTGATAAAATTCCAAAATCATTTATACCCAGCACTAAAAGCCCCCCTTTCTCCAATATACACCCCATACCAAAATACAATCATCCATATCATTCACACAGACTCGTACCCCGCGAACATCTGAGAACAAAATTTCAAAAAAGCATTTGAAAAGTTAATATATTTAATAAAATAAAACAAAAATAAAAAAACCCAAATAAACCCTGGAAACTATTCCAGAGTTAGAAGGGTTTGTATCACAAATCTATAGGAATCCCCTTCCATACTACCATTCTACAAATATTATCATTCTACAATATCATATGATCTACCATGCTACTATGCGATTAATATTATCATAAAAACCTTCCAAAGTCCATACCGGGATATAAAAAAAGGCTGCTAGGTAGTTACGTTTACCAGCAACCTGAATATCTTTTATTGAAAGAATCCAATTTGTTTTACTTCCTCTATTTTACTGTAATCATCATATCACGAATCATACGAATCAAATCGTCATATCCCGCTAGGAACTGAAGCAATGTTCTCGAAGTTGCACCATAGGTTTCAAACTGTTCAACAGGCATGCCGTCAGGCTGATATGCCTTATTGAAATCCGGAAAATGTTTTGCAAGCTGTTCTATAATCTTCGGATCTACAGGCTTATCAATACGGGGCTCTGTCGTAATATCCGAATGATTGAATCTTTTAATCCACTTATTGGTTATGGTGAGCGCCATATCCGCACCGATAAACTCAGACCACTGGAGATGGTTTCTGTAGGCTGCTGCCAATAACTGTGTTCTATAGCCTTTTTCCTTGTAGATTTTGTAGGCGTTTTTCATTACTGCCACACCGGCCCATTCCAGACATACCGGGTCAACGATCACGTCATCTCTCTCTGCAATCGCTTTTAACCAGTCATCCAGTCTGCCTACCATGATAGTACATACCGGATGCATCCATGATGTGTCTTTTCCTTCGGCTTCACGTCTCTTTAATCCTCTTTCAACAGCTTCCGCAACTGCTAAAGCTTGGGGAACAGTAAAGCTAACCGTTGCATTAATACTGATACCCTGGTATGTAGCCTCTTCAAATGCCTCAATACCCGCTTTTGTAGTTGGCATTTTTATCTGGATATTAGGCGCCAGGGTTCCAAAATGCAGCGCCTGTTCAATCAGCAGCTTAGGATCCTTATAATATTTTGTATTGGTTTGTATAGAAATACGTCCTTTTTGGCCTTTTGTTTTTTCATAAATTGGATAAAGTACCTTTGCACCTGCTACCGCCATTTCTTCATTCAATTTCCACGCAATATCGTCCTCTGTTGCTTCAGGCATCTCTTGAATAAGCTCTTTAATCCTGTCTTTATACAGGTGCATTTCTTTCTTAAGGACTTCTCCTACAATCACCGGGTTGGTTGTCGCTCCAACTCCACCGTATTCCATTGCATACTCTAACTCGGATATTGAACACGAATCATTCCAAAAATCTGTCGGTGTCGTACTTGCCATCTCATGTAAAGCACTCTTATATTGATTGCTCATCTTTTTTACTCCCTTGCTTTAATTTTTTATGATTTATTACAGTGTACAATAATTCTTCATCGATAAAGATTACTATTTAAATATACAGGTTTTGATCAGATATGTAGTAACAGTAGCCAGATTATTATTCCCGGCACAAAAGATCAGCGTATAACCACAAAAACCATTAACGTAAAATGCATTGGATCATTCTTTATTTATACTATTATTAGTTTTCCGGCTATGTAGTTGTAATACAAATTATTGATTATTTAAATTATATTATACATATGACTATATGTCAACAAACAAAAACCTTAGTAATTTTGTGTATAAATTTAATAACATGCTAACGTTATAGTTACATCTGTAATACATATTGTTTGACCAAAAAAGTGTCTCCTTATCTTTTAAAAAACCATTTTTAAATATTATCGTAATGATTTTGTCTTAGGCCTAAGCAGTACGAACCTTATTACCATATCAGAAACATTGGTTGTCAGCCCCTCCTTAGTGTAAGTACTTGAAACATCATATAAGATTATGTAACCTCTACCAGCATTAAGTCATATAATATATTATAAATACTTTTTGGGGGTAGTATTATGAATAATTATTATATTAATCAACCACCGTTTCCTTTTGGTGAGGGAGGAAGAGGCTTCGGACCCGGCAGACCTGATGGTCCCGGCAGCCCCTTCGGTCCATCTTTCCCTCCCGGATTCCCACCTGGACAGCCTGGTCCCGGCGCCGGTGCTCCAACGACACCACCGCCATCAACAGTACCTCGCAGACCAACCGGTGTCGGACAGCCCGGTCAGCCCGGCTTATTCTTTGTTGATCCGGGAGCAATACGGCAATGTTTATACCAATTCGTCTACATTTGGCTGGTAAACGGTCAGCAATTCTGGGTATGGCTGGTGTTTGTCGGACCAAACTCTATTGCAGGATACAGGTGGACTGGGTTTAGATGGGTCTACTTCGGAACAGACTTAAGAAATATTGATACCTTTGTATGTTACTAAGAGCATAGATATACCTGAAAAAAGACGGCTCACCATGGTGAGCCGTCTTTTTAATGATTCTAATTTATTTATTCAGCAGCTGCAAGTCTTGCATAACTTTGGTATCTTTCCTTCGCATGCTTCTCAGCCAGCGCGAATAGTTCTTCTGCTTTTTCAGGGAAGGTTCTGGTAAGTGAAGAATAACGAACTTCTCCCATTAAGAAATCTCTGAATGAAGCAGTTGGTTCTTTTGAATCAAGGATGAACGGATTCTTCCCTTCTTCTTTCAATACAGGATTGTATCTGTACAGATGCCAGTACCCTGCTTCAACAGCTTTCTTTTCTTCAAGCTGTGTACAACCCATACCTACCTTCAGACCATGGTTGATACATGGTGCGTAAGCGATAATGAGCGATGGTCCCGGATAGCTTTCTGCTTCCGTGATTGCTTTTAATACCTGACTCTGATTTGATCCCATTGCAACCTGTGCAACATAGACATAACCATAAGACATAGCAATCATACCGAGATCTTTCTTTTTCACAACCTTACCGGATGCAGCGAATTGCGCAATTGCACCGGTTGGTGTTGCTTTAGAGGATTGTCCTCCTGTATTGGAATATACTTCAGTATCAAATACAAGCACGTTCACGTCTTCACCGGAAGCCAATACATGGTCCAAGCCGCCGAAGCCGATATCGTAAGCCCAGCCGTCTCCACCGACGATCCATTGTGATTTCTTCACGAGGAACTCTTTCTTTTCTATGATTTCATCAAAGATCTTCTTCGCATCCGCATTGCTGCCGTCATAAGCGATTAAAGCAGCAATCAGCTCTTTAGAAGCTTTCTTTGAGCCATTTCCATTATTCATGTTTTCAACCCATGCAGAAAGTAATCCTTTTAATGCATCGGAAATATCTAATCCCATTGCTTCATTACAAAGATCAGCAAGTCTGCTTCTGATTTGTTTTACGCCTAAGAACATACCATAGCCGTACTCTGCATTGTCTTCGAACAATGAATTTGCCCATGCCGGTCCATGACCGTCTTTATTTAAGGTATATGGTGTTGCAGGTGCACTTCCGCCCCAGATGGATGAACATCCTGTTGCATTAGCAATCATCATGCGGTCTCCATATAACTGAGTAACAAGTTTTGCATATGGGGTTTCTCCGCAGCCTGCGCATGCTCCTGAGAACTCGAGTAATGGCTCTTCAAACTGGCTGCCTTTTACTGTTTCAGGATTCATCGGGTTTTCCTTAACGGAAAGCTGCATAGCATACTCCCAGTTTTCTATTTCTACAGTTTGCGTTTCGATCGGCTTCATCACCAACGCTTTTTCTTTAGCCGGACACACTTCTGCACAGTTTCCGCAGCCTGCACAATCAAGCGGTGATACCTGCATTCTGAAGGTATAGTTTTCCATTCCTCTTCCGGTTGCCTTCTTAGCTGTGAATGTTTCCGGAGCTTTTGCTGCTTCGTCAGCATCTACTAAGAACGGACGTATTGCTGCATGCGGACACACGTATGAACACTGGTTACACTGAATACATTTGTCCATATCCCATTCAGGAACGTCAACAGCAATTCCTCTTTTTTCATATTTGGAAGTACCCTGTGGGAATGTTCCATCTTCTCTTCCAACAAAAGCACTGACCGGAAGCTTATCTCCCTGCTGGTTGTTCATCGGTTCCATAATGTCTCTGATGAAAGCAGGAACTTCTTTTGTAGCAGCAGCTTCGTCTACTGAATCAGCCCAAGATGCAGGTACTTCTATCTTCTTAACAAGTTCGATACCTTGATCTACAGCAGCGTAATTCATTTGAATGATCTTATCGCCTTTTTTACCATAGGACTTCACGATCGCGTCTTTCATGTAACGTACAGCATCATCAAGCGGAATAATTTTAGCCAGCTTGAAGAACGCAGCCTGCATTACCATGTTGATTCTGTTGCCTAAGCCGATTTCTTTTGCAACAGTAACTCCATCAATGGTATAAAGGCTGATATTATGCTGAGCAATATATTTCTTCATTTCTGCCGGAAGTTTTTCTGTTAATTCATCTACAGACCATCCGCAGTTTAACAGGAAAGTTCCCCCATCTTTTAGGTCGGAAACCATATCGTACTTGTCTACATAGGAAGGATTATGACATGCTACAAAATCCGCCTTGCTTACAAGATAAGTTGATTTAATAGGCTTCTTACCGAATCTTAAGTGAGATACAGTGATACCTCCGGATTTCTTTGAATCATAAGAGAAATATGCCTGTGCATACATATCTGTATGGTCACCGATAATCTTAATGGAGTTTTTGTTTGCTCCAACAGTACCGTCGGAACCTAGTCCCCAGAATTTGCAGCTTACTGTTCCTTCTGCCGCAGTATCAATCGCTTCTCCCAAAGGCAGAGACAGATTGGTTACATCGTCAACAATTCCGATGGTGAAGTGGTTCTTAGGCTCCTCTTTCTTCAGGTTGTCATAAACTGCTGCGATTTGAGTAGGCGTAGTATCTTTTGAACCTAAGCCATAGCGCCCTGCTACGATAACAGGTCTGCTTGCTTTGTCAAAGTATGCAGTGCATATATCTTGATATAACGGTTCTCCGATTGCACCCGGTTCTTTTGTTCTATCTAAAACAGCGATCTTTTTCACGGTATCCGGAATTGCTTTAAATAAATGTTCAATAGAGAACGGTCTGTATAAACGAACCTTTACAAGACCTATCTTTTCTCCTTTTGCCATCAAATAATCGATCGTTTCCTCAATCGTATCACATACGGAACCCATCGCAACAATAATTCTATCCGCGTCAGGCGCACCATAGTAATTAAATAATTGATAATCTCTTCCTGTAATCTTGCTGATTTCTTTCATATATCCTTCTACAACTTCCGGAAGCTCATTATAAAATTTGTTACATGCTTCACGTGCTTGGAAGAATACATCAGGATTTTGTGCTGTTCCTCTTAACACAGGATGTTCAGGATTTAACGCATTTTTTCTGAACGCTTTTACCGCATCCATATCCACTAATTTAGCGAAATCCTCATAATCAATTGCTTCAATCTTCTGTATTTCATGAGAAGTTCTGAAGCCATCAAAGAAATGTAAAAATGGTACCCTTCCTTTAATCGCACTTAAGTGCGCGACTCCTGCCAAATCCATTACTTCCTGAACATTAGTAGCTGCAAGAAGCGCAAAACCTGTTTGTCTGCATGCCATGACATCGGAATGGTCTCCAAATATAGACAGCGCGTGACTTGCTACCGCACGGGCACTGACATGCAGTACGCCTGGTAGTAATTCACCTGCGATTTTGTACATGTTAGGAATCATTAGCAACAATCCCTGTGATGCAGTAAAAGTAGTAGTAAGTGCTCCTGCTGCCAATGAACCGTGAACTGTACCTGCCGCTCCGGCTTCTGATTGCAGCTCAGCTACCTTGACCTCTTGGCCGAAAATATTTTTTCTGCCATTTGCTGACCATTCATCAACATGTTCTGCCATTGGTGATGAAGGTGTGATTGGGTAAATACCTGCAACCTCAGTAAAAGCATACGCTACATATCCGGCAGCAGTATTCCCATCCATAGTCATCATTTTCTTTGCCATTTAAATACCCCCCAAGTAATTAGTAATTTGATATGTAATTAAAACTTCCAAATCAGCAATAATATTGCTGCCACATTACTCTTTAACTACATATCTTTTGTATATTGTATACACATAGGTGTATTCATTATATACCCAAAAGATTATCAGTTAAACCTTATAAAATTGATTACTGCATCTTGAATTACGGTATATATTACCCCATACTTATTATAGTACTTGATTGTTTTAGTGTAAAGTAGTTTTACAGATATTTATGAATAAGTTTTTATTCCTCAATGTTTTATAAATACGGGTCTTTGACAGTTGCAACATTTCAGATAGCCTGTAAAGCCTTGCAATAAGCAGATTTACGTGTCAAATTTTCTTATTCAAAAGTGCGTACTTTTAAGTGATTTTTCTAAAATACTGTTGAATTTCACATCATTACTGTCGATATGAAAAATAGTAGCAAACGCACTATTCACAAGGCATACAAAAAAGTACGCAATTTTTTATCAACACTATAATCTTAGAAATGCCTATCCCCAAGGGTTTGCAAGCTTTTTATGTTCTCTAACTGTCAAAGATGGGATAGTACTTGATTGTTTTAGTGTAAAGTAGTTTTACAGATATTTATGAATAAGTTTTTATTCCTCAATGTTTTATAAATATTTACATATCAGTAATTAATTACTGTATTTTGTATACACAACATACTATAAAAAAATTACTATTTTATCAAATAGCATATCCGATTTTTCTATGACCGATTTTCTTCCATTCCGGTTTCCTTTGATTATATGTTGTGATATACCGAAATCCTGCTTCTTCAGCCATCTGAATAGCTTCCTTAATTCCTTTTCCTATATCCTCGGCACAGTGCGCATCAGATCCTACGGTGATGATTTGCCCACCCATTTTTCTATATAACTTTAAAATGTCAAGTGATGGAAGACATTGCCCCATTTTTTGGCGTAATCCTGATGTATTGATCTCAATTCCCTTTTTATTTTTAATAATAATTGCAAGGACTTCTTCCAAATCTTCTTGATAATCCATTAATGAAATCTTCACACCATAATTGGCAGAATATCTCTTCGGAAGGTCCAGATGACCGATACAATCAAATTGGTTCCATTCCGCAAGGTGTTTCAATTGCCTGAGATATTGCTTGCAGTAATATCTGACATCTACATTTCTATAATCAAGCATACCCATATCAATATCCCCTGGCAGCTTATGTGCTGAGCCAAGTACAAAATCATAGGAATATGAGTTAATTAATTTTATCGAATACTCAGGGTATAACTGCGGCTGCCCCAACTCAACAGCCAGCTTAATTTTCAGTCTGTCTGCAAAAACAGCCCGAGCTTTTAGCACGTCAAAGAAATAAAACTGCGGACTATAATATTTAAATTCTTTATCTCCGCTCACAGGTTCAAAATGATCGGTAATGGCGATTTCCTCCATCCCTGCTTCTACCGCACGCTGGCACATTTCCATCACGGAATGATGCCCATCCGGCGAATTATTGGAATGCATATGATAATCATATAAATAATACATTGTGATTCCCCTTTAAATTTTGATACATTAAAATACATTTTGTCAATATTATATTACCACTTTATTGTAAATAAAATATTAAAATTATATTAAATTTACTATTCATATTTGTTAAATTGATCCAGATCCAATGTATTAACGGGTGTATCAAGCTGAATTTCATCTGCTGCTATTAAAAGAATCTCTGAAAGTTTCGCGCCGTTGGTTAATGCCTCCGACATCTCTTCCATTACAGTCAGTGCTAAACCATCATCTTTATATTTGTAAATCATATTGCGCAAATTATTATATACCTCTTGCTCGTCGGTAGCATCTATCTCGTTTTTAATCATATCGGTAAAAGTGTTGCTCATCCTATTTTTTTCATCTTCCAGCCTTTCTACATCTGTAAACACCGAAAATAAATTGCCCTTTTCTGCACTAGTCATAAAAAATCCCTCCTACAAATTATGATAACCAAATAATGATATTACTTGCATGGAGAAGTTTAACAGGTAGTTCACAGTTCACAGATTTTATAACCACAGCTTTTTTTAGTGGTCACTCACTATCTTATAAATAATTAGGGCTTTTTATAATTATTTTATAGTTGTTAAAAATAATATGTGGTATCATATATGGTAAAGAAATTGGAAGTTAGAAACTATGGGAGTTGATATGATGGATTTAGGATATATTCGAGTGGCAGCTGCCGTGCCGCATTTAAAAGTTGCAGATTGTAAATATAATACAAAAAGAATTATTTATCTTATCAATGAAGCTGTAAAAAATGATGTGCAAATGATTGCTTTCCCTGAGCTCTCCATTACAGGATATACATGCGGGGATTTGTTTCATCAGCAGCTGCTTATAGAAACAGCCGAAGACCAGCTGAAAGAAATACTGGATATTACGCATAACACCGAAATCGTGATTATGGTTGGTATACCTGTAAAAGCCGACAACCAGCTTTTTAACTGCGTTGTTGTGTTACAAGGCGGCAAAATTCTAGCTGCCATTCCAAAGACTTATATACCGAATTACAGTGAGTTCTATGAAAAACGTTGGTTTGCTTCTTCGGCAAATGCTGTAAGCGATTCTATTTGTCTATGTAACCAAGTTGTGCCCTTTCATACGAATATTCTTTTTAAAGATAGAGATGTTTGCTTCGGCATAGATGTCTGTGAAGACTTGTGGGTACCTATCCCCCCCAGCAGCTTTCACTGCCTGCACGGCGCCAATATTATATTTAATTTGTCCGCCAGCAATGAAGTAATCGGTAAGAATGAATACAGAAAATCACTTGTGATGCAGCAGTCAGCCCGATGTATGTCAGGATATATATATGTTTCAGCAGGCGGAGGGGAATCTACTACCGATGTGGTATTTGCCGGTCATGCGTTAATCACTGAAAACGGGAGTGCCTTAGCGGAATCTCAACGGTTTAGCCAAGAAGAACAGCTCATCATCAGTGAAATTGATGTTGACCGTTTAAATGCCGACCGTCAAAAATCCACCAGCTTTATGGGCTTGATGGGCAGCCATGACAACTTAAATAAGCATTATCAATATATTCCGTTTCGCTTAAAAAAATCGACTTTTACTCATATACTCAGGACAGTGGATCCATATCCGTTCGTACCTCAAAATGACTTGGAAAGAGATCAACGCTGCGAAGAGATATTCTCCATACAGGTCAGCGGCTTGTTAAAGCGTATTAGCCATACAGGATCCAAATGTGCCGTCATAGGAATCTCCGGTGGCCTGGATTCGACCCTTGCACTTTTGGTAGCGGTAAGAACCTTCGATGCTTTAAATATGCCTCGTAAGAATATCATAGGGATCACCATGCCCGGCTTTGGTACTACAGGAAGAACCTATAATAATGCACTTGACTTAATGAAATCCTTGGGAGTAACCATTAAAGAAATAAACATAAAAGATGCGTGCATGCAGCACTTTAAGGATATTGAACATAACCCCGAAAAGCATGATGTCACCTATGAAAATACGCAGGCCCGTGAAAGAACTCAGATTCTTATGGATATTGCTAACAAGGAAAACGGCCTTGTCATAGGTACCGGTGATTTATCGGAACTAGCTTTGGGATGGGCAACCTATAACGGAGATCATATGTCCATGTACGCGGTAAATTCCGGCGTTCCCAAAACATTGGTTCGCTTTTTGGTGAAATGGGTAGCTGAGAACCTTGTTAATGAGCGTTCTAAAAATACATTATTGGATATTCTTGATACCCCTGTAAGCCCTGAGCTGCTGCCTGCCAATGACAAAGGCGAGATAGATCAAAAAACCGAAGATATCGTAGGACCTTACGAGTTGCATGATTTTTTTCTCTATAACTTAGTAAGGTTTGGATTCAGGCCCGCTAAGATATATTTCCTAGCGCAAACCGCTTTTAGCGGTAAATATCCTGCCGAAGTCATCAAAAAATGGCTAAAAATATTTTACCGGCGGTTTTTCACGCAACAGTTTAAACGCTCCTGTCTTCCGGACGGTCCCAAGGTAGGTTCCATCAACTTATCCCCCAGAGGTGACTGGCGTATGCCAAGCGATGCAAGTTATAGACTATGGATGGATGAAGTTGAAGATTTATAGATATAAAAAGAGTACATAGATCTATGTACTCTTTTTATATCTTATGATAATATTTACAACGATGTCTCCTGCATTGTAATGTTGCCATTGGGTAGGTTCTGTGGTGACCATAGTACTTTATACGCTGCCAGCATAGAAATAAAGCATGCCAATAATACAAAAATAGTAACTGACTTCTTGATTCGTGGCTTTGACACACACATTCCCCCAAATATAAATTTTTAACTTATATAATATATATTCTACATTTATTATAAAATTCCTTCTTTTTTTTATATTTTTTTGTTTATTTTCACAATTAAGTTCATTTTTATTCTTTCAACCCCATGAATCATATATTATTCTAAGCCAAAAAAGTCTTTTACATCTTAATCCACAAAAATGTTTTTACCGCTAATTTATATGGTATAATTAAATTATATTTGTAAAATAAAACCTAAAAAGCCGCAAAAACGGGAACAAATTTACTTAAATGCTGTCTAAAGTATTATACAGCAAAAACACATATGATTAATTTAAGGGGGAATTATTTTGAATGCACTAACTAACCAGCTAAGTCCTTTTGCAATTGTCATTATCGTTACAATTAGTACAATCTTTATTGCAGCAGTTACATTAGCTATCATTATCCGCAATAAATATCACAAGATTTATAAGGATTTTTCCGCAGGAAAAGAAACCGGTGAAGATAAATTTGAATCAAAGGTGTTAACACTTATTGTGAAAAACTATATCGCATCGGCAAAAAAGAATTTGGAGGAGATCAATACACAAGCAATTATTGAAAAGCACTTCGCCCAAGAACATCGTTTTCTACTGCTGGGTGAACGATTTGTAAAGCATTCTATTTCACTTATGATCATCCTTGGTCTACTGGGAACCTTCTACGGCTTAACGCTTTCTATCGATAAGCTGGGCGAATTGCTGACAAATGGAAATAACATTGCCGCATTGGACTCTATGGATACTATTGTTAACGGACTTATTGCATCATTAAAAGGAATGTCGGTGGCTTTTATCACTTCACTTTTCGGAATAGCAGGTTCTATCCTCATTACCATCGTGAATATCGCTATCAACATTGAAGAAAAACGCGAAACACTGATGATAGAAATAGAAGAATTTCTGGACAATACGGTTTCTCTAGACTTTATTAACAACAAACAAGATGATTATCGTGCATTGGTAGAGTCGTTAGAAAATATTTTCGGGCAATATACTGCTAAGATGGATGATAATTACAAAATAATCACAAACAGCCTTACCGATAATCTTTCCGCTGCCGCTAGAGAAATGGAAAGTACTTCCTTAGCCATATTAAAAACCGTTCAGCAATTTGATAAATCCATCTCAACTTTTGTTGAGAATACCCGTGATTTTTCGCAATTTAATTATGAGCTAAGAACGAATATAGAGAGAATGAACGTCACCTTTGCTGATTTTACATCAGATATGAAAGCCGCTGCAAAAGTTTTTTCAAACAAGCAGGGTTAAATGATGAAACCAAACCGAACAACGGAAAAGAATCAGGAGGGTACTAATGAAAATAAGAAGGAGACATTTCAGACAAAGCAGTGAAGCACAAAACTTTTGGCCTTCTTTTACCGATATGATCTCGACCATCGCGCTGATTTTGTTTTTTCTTATGCTGCTTGCATACATACAAAACATCATTACCGGAAATAACCTTGAATACGCAAAGCAGCAGTTGATGGATACTGAAAAAAAGCTGGAAACTTCAAATATGGAAATCAAACATGCAGAAAACAATCTTAGACTACTTGAAGACCGCCTGGAAGATATCAAAGCTGAAGTAAAACAAGGCGAAATCGCACTTCAGATCTCAGAGCAAAAAATCGAAGAACAAAAGGATATCATCGCGGCAAGCAATAGAGAATTAGGTAATCTTAGAGCAGAACTTCGAAGTATCGCAGTATTGAGATTAGATGTATTAAAGAAGGTAAAAGAGTCCATAGAAGATGAACTGGGCAAAACAGATGATACAGGAAAACCATTGGTCACAATCGGAGAGAACGGAAATATCCGTCTAAGCAACAGCATTGTATTTGACCCGGATTCCACTACTATTAAAACCGAAGGCAAGAAAGTACTGAATGAACTGGCAAAGTCTTTCGAAGCAGTACTTAATGATAAGAATGTAAGAAAATATATTGACGCCATAGAAATTCAGGGACATACAGATAAACGGCCATATTTGGAACCTAACCGAAAACTGTCTACCGATAGAGCTACTGCAGTGGTAGACTATCTGATGAAATCCAATCCTACGTTAGCAAATAGGTATGGCGAATATTTTGCGGCAACCGGTTATTCGGAATACCGGCCTGTTGCTACCGGTAATACTGAAGAAGCCTGGGCACAAAACCGAAGAATTGAAATTGCCGTTATCTTAAAAGATCCGAATATACAAAACCTTATCGATAATTATCTCAAAGACTCTCTGGATGTCTTTGAACAATAACAAAACAAAAATAAAGCTGTAGTCATAATCCTACAGCTTTATTTTTGTTTGCAGAAAGGCACATAACCTCCTGCACAAACTGCTCCCACTACATTCATTACCATATCCAGGTCCGTATCTACTAATCCATGCTGATTGTTGGAGTTAAAAATACTGTCCAGCAAAAATTCAATGATTTCAAACAATGTTCCCGCGCTTATTCCGATAGATACTATAAAAATAAACACAAAGAGATTTGAATAGTAACAAGGTTGGAGGGTTTTGTTAATAATAGAAAAGTAAAACAAAGAGAATGAAAACGTACCTGTAATATGCAGCAGACTATCAAAATACTTCGAACGGTGATATAGATCAAGATACTGCCCTAGAATACTATGCGCTATTATTACAACTATGATCATAGCCCGTATATGATTCTCCAGCAGTATGCCTCTTTTCTTTTCATATAAGACAAATAGAAGATAGATTATATAAACGGCCACTCCATTATATGCGAAAAAACGATCTTTTCGTATCACAAACCCAATAACGGTAGCAATATGGATGATAGAGAATACTATTAATAATAGTCTGGCGCGGTCCTTTTCCTTCATTTGTTTTACTGTCCTCTCTCATGATTATATTCACAGGTATAGAATTTGCACAACTGTTTCATTCTATACCCGCCGAATATAATCATAAACACAGAACATATATATTCATAATATTGATTTACAGCGCTTCCGCCCCCATCTCCAGCAAGTCCGGCTTTATATCCAAAGCTCTGTCTTCATCCGTCAGGATCAATAAAGTATCTCCTGCATAGATCGTTGTATCGCCATTAGGAATTATTTCCGCTTCTCCTCTGATTAATCCGACAATTAAGCAATTCTGCGGCCATTCCATATGTTTTACAAGACAGTTTTCCAAAGTAGAACCGATTGAAACCGGAATCTCCAGCAATATTTTTTTGCTTCCGTCACCCACAAAACGTTCTTTTCCGACAGCACGCATCATGTTTTCCAACAAGACATCATAGATAGCTTTAGAATTAAGCAGATCCGTCACTATAAAAGCTACCATTGATACCATAATTAAAGATAATAAGTGATCAAATGAACCGGTCATCTCGGTAATCAATATGCTTCCTGTAATCGGCGCCCTTGTTACGGCGGTGAAATAAGCAGCCATGGCCAATATCATAAAATTCAATGTATAAACATCGCTAATCCCAAAAAATTTGATAGAAAAAACTCCGTATATTTTTCCAATCACCGCACCGATGACCAGCATAGGCAGAAATATTCCGCCCGGCACCCCAGAACCATAACAAATCACTGTAAATGCGAATTTCACTACTAGAATCACCAATAATACAATAACACTTACGCTATATATGTTCAAACTTTCTACCAAAGGATGCCCGCCGCCCAGCACTTCAGGCAGCATAATACCCAATATGCCGGCTAAGATAGCGGGGAAAACCGGGCGAAGAACAGCATATTTCTCCGGTATAATTTTATACCAACGTGAACTGTTTACGATACATACATTAAAAGCTTTTCCCAATATTCCCGCAACGACACCTAATCCAATGAGTACCCAGTAATCCTGCAAAGGCATAGGCAATACTTTGTGAAAATCAAAAGATGGCTTAACACCTAAAAAATGTGAACTGACAAAATTCGCGGCCAAAGATGAGCTCATTACACATGTTAGTAATAAAGGCGAAAAATTCTTATGTAGTTCTTCCAATGCAAAGATCATACCGGCAAAAGGCGCGTTAAACGCAGCGGACAACCCGGCACTGGCACCTGCAGTTAATAAATATTTCCTCTCAATATTGGGACGCTTTAAAATCCGTCCTATCCCCAGTCCTACATGTGCCCCCATTTGAACTGAAGGACCTTCCCTTCCTAAAGAAAATCCCATTCCTATTGCAGCCACACCGCCAAAAAATTTTGAGATCAATTCCTTCCACCAATTCATTGTGAATTGATGAATAAGAACCCCTTTCACCTGAGGGATACCGCTTCCTTTAATCATTGGCAACTTAGTAACAAGCTTTCCTAAAGCAATGGCAATCAAAATTAAGCATAAAAACCACAAAAACGCTAATATTCCATTACCTTTTAATATCTCGCCGTATATACCCTTTCGCCAGCCTTCTACTGTTTGTAAAAGTACACGATACAATACAGTAATCAAGCCCGCAAGTATCCCAACTAAAATCCCTTCACCAAACACCACTAATTTTGCGTGCTGTCTATGCTGCATCATCTTTACAGTTTCACAATCCTTCACTACTGACACCCCTAACTTATGTACACCACTTATTATTGTACTACTCTTAGTTTAAAAGTCAATAGTTTTATAAGGATTGTCCCCTCTATGTCATCATACGTAAGACAGTATATCTTCACATCGGACGTATTATTACAATTATATATCTATATAAACTGCAATAAAGAATTTACATCAGCAATCATTAAGTGGGAACCTTTAAGCTCTCCCCACTATCCACTCCCCACTTAAGCAATATATTCCATGTAGCGTCTTTAATTATATAAAAAACTTAAGAAATAACTTTATTTTTTGTTTATATGCCTGATAATGTGGTATTAATATTATAGGATCAATTTTAAAAGTTATAAAAATCAATTATGCTTATATCTCATTTATTTGATTAATAATATATATTTTCACAAAAGATAAATTTCCTCCCTATAGCTCAATCTCTTAAATTCAGGCATCGGACCAAGTAAATCCCTTGCCGATGCCTTTTATATAATTGCGTTGACTATCTATTTTTTTAATTACCAATCATTCAAATTTATGGGTCTTTATATAATTTTCAATCAGACTGTTGTATTGGCTGCTTATAGCATTTACTGTAGAGTGACTTCCGGACGGATATCGCTTCTTACCTATATTGGAAACTGGTAAGACCTTAATAGACGTTCCACTGATAAATACCGCGTCAATTGTATTCAACGCAGCAACATCCACTAGTGTTTCGACTACTTCTACACCTGCTTTTTTACATGCTTCTAAAATGTACTGCCTTGTGATCCCTTTCAAAACATATTCACCGGGAGCAGTAAATACCCTTTTCCCTTCAACAAAAAAAGCATTTGACCTGCTTCCTTCAGTGATCTTATCGTCATTATTTACAAGCAAGACTTCAAATAAATCGTTTTGCTGTATTTTATCACTTACCATCTTTTTATAATCATCATTTACTAATTTAATATTTGGATTTTGACGTTCCAAATATAGTAGATCAGCCGGCACACCATTTTTAATCTCTTCACTGCTTGGATAGTAGCTTCTACTGATATATATCAAACTGCTTTGAACTTCCTCTTTTAAATACACAATGACTTTTACATTACAATTGATCAGTTGGTTTGCTTCAACCAGCACATGAATTTGCTCCCTAAGTTTTTCATAGGAAATGTTCAAATCCATTTCAAGTAAATCAAATGATTTCTTTAAGCGCAAATAATGCTCTTCAAGAAAAAGAGGAACCTTTTCAATAATGCGTATAACTTCATACACACGAGTATCTGCAGGAATATTAACTTTTTTAAGTTTATCTGCTGTTTCAATAGTATTATTTAGAATAAATTCAGTTCCTATATTATCTAACATTCTCATGCACCTCTTTAGCAAATAGTATCCTTTTTGATTACAATATATTCTCTGATATACAATTTGTCAAATTAAGTTTAAATAAATCTACAAATAACGAACTTTATACTTGCAATTTACTAAGTTATATATCACGCTAATAGTTTAGATTGCGTAGGAACGGACGACTCTGTCCGCCCGTAGATAGGGTAATAGTACGGCGGGTGGACAGGGCCGTCCACCCCTGCGATAATAAAACAGATATATTGAAATAAGAATTAACATATTGGTTCTTAATAACTTTAGAGTTTTTTATCTGTAAAAGAAATGGCTCCCAATATCACATCAGGAACCATTTCTTTTATAAACAGCAAGATATCCATACTATTCGGCATCAACATCCGCGGGCGCATTTCAAACCGCCCCACTAATATTATACCGCTTTATTTAGTGCATCTACCAGTTTTTCAATGTCAATCGCATGAACCATAGCTGCTTCTTCTATTGTTTCAGCTTGCGCTGACGGGCAGCCCACACAGCCCATTCCAAAACTCATCAATGTTTCGATTACTTGAGGATAGGTTCTTACCAATTCCCCGATCGTCATGTCTTTTGTGATACTCATAAATATACACCCTCCATTTTTTATTTATTAATTAAAAAGCTTGATTTACAGATAGTATGTAAATACGCTTTATAATGACTGATTATTAAGTATATTTTATAAATAATTTTGTGATTATTCGGTAACATATGTTACAAGCCGAAGGTCTTCGCCTTATTTTACCACGCCATCATATGTCATAATGGCTTTATACATCTCCGGTCTCCGGTCTCTAAAGATACCCCATGATGTCCTATACTTATCAATTTCTTTTAAATCAAATTCTGCTATAAGCACCTGTTCCGAGACCCTGTCTGCCTCGGTAACCTTTTCACCTAAGTGATTTGCGATAAAAGAAGACCCATAAAACGTAATCTCCGAATCACATTGAACCTCTTTTCCAATTCTGTTGGATGCAACCACAGGGATGATATTTGCGCCTGCATGTCCTTGCATACAAATCTGCCAGTGATTTTTGGAATCTACATCAGACTCCTCCGGTTCCGAACCGATGGCAGTAGGATATAATAAAATTTCCGCCCCCATGAGCGTGAGACATCTAGCGGTTTCAGGATACCACTGATCCCAACAAATTCCTATTCCTATTTTCGCATACTGTGTATGCCATACCTTAAAGCCTGTATCACCGGGATTAAAGTAAAATTTCTCTTCGTATCCCGGCCCATCAGGAATATGTGTCTTCCTATATACACCCAATACGCTTCCATCGGCATCAATCACTGCAATAGCGTTATACCTTGCATTATTTTTCCTTTCATAAAAGCTGATAGGAATAACCACTTTCAACTCCGCTGCAATCTTTTTAAAATGATTGATCGCTTTATTGTTTTCCACTTCCGTAGCATAATCAAAGTGTTCTATTTCTTCTTTCTGACAAAAATAAGGTGTCTCAAAAAGCTCTTGCAGTAAAACAATGTTAGCTCCTTTGGACGCAGCCTCTCTCACCAACTTCTCAGCCTTTTCAATATTTTCTTCTATATTCGCCGAGCAGCTCATCTGGGTTGCTGCAACAGTAACCTTACTCATTTCCTTCACTTCCTTCCTCATAACCTCGCAGGAATACCTTCCGGCATCTGCTGCGTCAAACAATGTATGTTTCCGCCGCCCCTTGTAAGGGGTAATCCGTTAATAGCCACAATCTTTCTATCAGGAAAAACCTCTTTTAACTTTTCTATGGCAGCCACATCTTTTGTACTATTCTCACCACCAAAAACAGGAAGAATGATTCCTCCATTCACAAAATAGAAATTGAGATAACTCAATGTAAGGTGTAACCCATCATATACCACCGGGTTGGGCTGCTCGATCTCAATGATCTCAAACGTTCTTCCTTTTGCATCAGTAGTACTTCTTAGTATTTCCAGATTATTTTGTGACCGCTGATAATCCGGTGCATTGGGATCAGAACATACTTGCGTTATAATCACACCCGGTTTCGCGAAACATGCGACATTATCAATATGCCCATCGGTATCGTCACCGTACAGTCCTTCTTTCAGCCACACGATTTTTTGGATATTTAAATATTTCTTTACCCTATCTTCTATCTTTTCTCTTGTCAGATGAGGATTGCGATTAATATTCAATAGACATTCTTCTGTCGTAAGCAGTGTTCCTTCTCCATCAACATGTATTGATCCGCCCTCCATAACAATGGGTGCATCAAAGCGGGGAATATTGTAGTGCTTGAGAACCGCGGGCGCAACTCTATTGTCGTTTTCACAGGGATATTTTCCTCCCCACGCATTGAAAATCCAGTTAATACCGGCTATCTCACCCTTATTATTGATCACAAAGGTAGGCCCATTATCCCTTGTCCATGAATCATCATTAATAAATTTCATAATTTCAACCGCTGACCCGCAATAATCATGAACCTGGTCCATCAAGTCCCCTCTTGCAATCATTGTAACCGGTTCGAACATTGCAATCTTTTTCACGGCATCTGAATATGCCTCCAAGATTTCCTCCAGCGGTCCCGGCCATTCGGCTTCTACTACAGGCCAAGCCATAATAGTTCTGGCATGTTTATGCCACTCTGCCGGCATTCGAAATCCCAAACTTGCGGGAATATCATCAATAACCATATCAACACCTCATCTATTATCATTATCATTTACAGGCTTATTTAATCTTGCAATATATTATTTTATATAAAAACATCAAATAATACAATATAAATTACTTTATTGTTGATACTTAACCAATCAATTCAATGATTTTAATATTTTTTTCTTTTGACATATCAATATATTTATCATCAACTTTTATGATTGGAAGAGAAATGTTGTGGGGTGTGACATAGACAACCGTTCCATGCTTTCCGTTATCCATTATCACTTCAGAGCCTATATAGTAACTTGCAATATTATGCAGAAAGGTCATCATGATTTTTATATCGAAATGCCTCAATCCGGTTTTTTCAATAATCGAGAAAGTCTCGAAAGGCGTGATCCTTTTTTTATAAACTCTTTCGGAGGTAAGCGCGTCGTATACATCAGCTAACGCAATGATTTTTGCATATAGCGTAATTTCATCTCCACCGATTCCAAAGGGATATCCTGTTCCATCTTCTCTTTCATGATGCATTAATATCCCGTCCAGAATTTCATCGGAAACATGTGCCAGATCTTTGGCCATATTATATCCGTACATAGGATGCTTCTTCATAGTAAGGTACTCTTCATCCGTTAGACGTGCATTTTTATTTAAAATCTCAATGGGTATCAGTGATTTGCCCATATCATGAAGCAGTCCCGTTTTAATGGCATCTCTGATCTTTTCTTCCGGCAAATAAAGCCATTTGGCGATCAGCATGCTATAAAGGGCCACATTTACACTATGGTGGAAAGTATATTGATCAAAGTTCTTTACTGTACTTAGACACCTGATAATATGTGTTTTCTCATCTATTTCTTCATACAGATTTTCGGAAGCTTGTTCGATTTTAGTATAATCCAAAGGTTTGCCTACCGCTAGGTCTGTAATCACTTCTTTAATAGCCGAAATATTTTCATCATATTTTTCTGCTACTTCCTGATATTTATGCTGATATGCGGTTTTATTTTGATCGGGATCATTTTCATAAACACATAGTTCAATGATATCCAGGGATTTTAGTTTACGGATAATGTATTCATTGAGTTGAGTCTTTTCAGTAACCACTAATATTCCGTTATGATTATAAATATCTTTCGCAAGTACATCCCCAATCTTACATTCATCAATATAAACATTCTTAACCCTCATCTCCTCAACCTCGCTGTCTACTAATAAAATTACCTTAATAGATATTCTGGCCTTCCGGTTCCCATTAGGCTAAAAATGCCTTTGCATTCAACAGGAAGATCATACATCTGATTAAGATACCCTACGAATATGCTGCAAAAACTTACTAATTAGATCCGGATCAAACTGGGTCCCTCTGCATCTCATGAGTTCTTTCAATGCATCTTCTTTGCTCAAAGCGGATTTATATGGTCTATGATGTGTCATTACGTCATAGGCATCAAGTATGGCTATGATTCTTGATATGTACGGAATTTGGTTCTGTTTCAAACCATAAGGATACCCTGCACCATCCCAGCGCTCGCGCATAGCCAAAATAGCCTGGGCCAATACAGGCTCTTCAATAGATTGTGCCATTCTATATCCTATCTCGGTATGGCTTTTCATTATTTCCCATTCATTATTGGTAAGAGAACCTTCTTTGCCCAATATTTCTTGAGGTATCGCTACTTTACCTATATCATGAAACGATGCAAGAAGCGGCAGATTCGTCATTTCGATGGAATCTGACGCGATGTCCAAAGTCTTTGCAAAATCCAAAGCCATCTTTTTGACGCGTTCAATATGACCTTTATCTTCAAAGCACTTTGTATGCAGTGTTTTTTCTATACCTAAAATAATTTTCCTTCGTACACTCTTACTTTCTGCAAGCTTGTTGCTGTACATCATGTTTTCAGCAATATTAAAAAGCTCGGATATTTTTGTATTCGGATTTTCCATTGTTGCTATTCCTAATGAAACGCTCACTTCAATAGGATCAGGCGGAATATTGCCGCATTGCTTTTTGATTTCCGCGCATATGGCTTTACATCTATCATAACCGGTATTGGGAAGTATGATCAAAAACTCATCTCCTCCCCATCTTGCTGCGATATCATTTCTCCCGCAGCAAGCAAGAAACACCTCTGCAATATGAATAAGAAGCTTGTCCCCGTATTTATGACCGAATACATCATTTGTAAGCTTCAATCCGTTCATATCACCTAGAATGATACTCAGCGGCATGTTTTGATGAGATTGAAGCTGGGATGCAATACTATCAATGTACGCTCTATTGTAAAGAGATGTCAATTTATCATGATAACTAAGGTATAACACCTGATCCTCGGCTTTTCTTTTCTCAGTAATATCTGTTAAGACCAACATCAGCGCATCATTCTTAATGGTAAACCCGTCTTGATGTATAATTTTATACTTTATGCTCACATAATTATCATTTATTTTCAATACATTGGGAAGCTTATTAAGATATGAAGTTTTGATATCCATATCTTCTACCTCAAAAACCTTTTTAAAAGTTTCCTCAAAAAGATTATTTTGATCACTATTAAGACCGGCCAATAGTTCAAGGATATTCATATTGGCAATTTTCTTATTAAAAATCCTAAAACACTCAACACTATATTCCTTATTCACAATCAGGTCCTTACCGAACGTTAAAAAGCCTTGATCAGAATTATCCAAAAGGTTTTTGATTTCATTTTCACGTCTTTTTAATTCTTCCCCTTGCGTGTCACTTATTCTAAAAATCTTCTTGGTCAGCTTAAGGAGCTTTTCATACTGCAGCACAAGCTGACCGTAGTTATCCAGCAATTCATTGCCTTCATATCTCAAATCATTGATATCTGCTGCCGCCTCTTCCAATACTTCAAATTCCTTTTTAAAGAGTTCTTTTTCAAACATATCTGTAGACATATGATATTCAACCTTTCTTCAGTCTTCAGCATAAGTGCTGCGAGCTTTCGGAGTATACGGTTTGAATACCAAAACCGTTATATCATCTCTCTGCAGCTCACTTCCCATGTAGCTTTGAAGCTTCTTCTCAAATATATCTTTTTGTTGACCCAGATTGAGATTCATACATTCACTTATTATTACCTCAAATCTTTTTCTGCCAAACGAATACTGATTGCCATCTCCATTTTGATCTAAAAAACCATCTGTCGTGATATAAAATACGCTCTCATCATCAAACTCAATGTTCACGCATTCAAATTCATATTCTTCTGTGGTCTTTTCATATCCGATTCCTTTATTATTTCCTTTAACGAAATGCACGCCGCTTTTATCCGTATAATATAGTGATGCTTTAGCACCTGCAAACAACATTTCCCCATGCTCTGAAATATAAAGGATCATCCCATCCAACCCATCATCCAATGCACGGATGGAATTCCTTCCACGCAGTGCTTGCTTTAATAACCGGTTAAGTTCCTTAAGAATAACAGCAGGATTATCATTACAAATCTCATCCACAATATGGTTTAATATAGAATTGACCGTCATGGTCATAAGTGCACCCGGTACCCCGTGGCCGGTACAATCTCCTACAGCTGCGATATAACCTTTATCTAATCTTCGGGTATAGTAAAAATCTCCACCTACAATATCTTTAGGCTTCCAAAGAATAAAATATTCTTTAAAAAGTTTTGCCAGTTCTTCCACAGGGGGTAATATAGATTCTTGTATCATTTTAGCATATTCAATACTATCTACAAGCTTGGTATTCTTTTCGTTCAATTCGCGGGTCCGTTCATCTACTTTTTTCTCCAGTTCCCGGTTTATAAGAAGGGTTCTCTTATATGGATCTGCTATTTTGTGTGATATCATATAAAACATAACAATGACTAAGAGCAATGTAATAAAGCAGGCGATACCGGTATTGATCATGATAGAGTTAACAATGGATATACTCTCACTCCGCGGAACCTGGAGAACCAGTTTCCAGTCAGTGGCCGTAATAGGCTGATAAACCAGATCATACACCTGCCCATTGTTATTCTTGTATTCCAGAACCTCTAAATTCATTGCTAAGTTACTATTATTTGAAAATAACCGCTTCTCGATTTTCTCAGGAATATAGCTGGTAATATTCTGTCTTATTTGCTCAACATCTTCCGAAATGTAAATGTCACCCTTATTGTCAATGAGCCACATATTGCTGTTTTCTCCGAATTTGTATCCTTTAACCTCTTCCGAAATATCTTTTAAATTAAGTCCTACCCCTGTAACCGCAATAGGGTTATTCACATCTCCCATTAATGCATTCACAAATACAAAAGTATCTCCACGCTCATTGTTAGAATCTATTACAATAGATATAGGCTGTTTAGACGCAATAGTATCAAAAAACCACGTATCATCCTCATCGTCAGCAGACATCGTATCTATTAGTTTCCCGTCTTCAGCCCAATAGTGATTCGTTACGGAGCTTACAATAAAAGAATTGCTGTAGTCGTAATTTCGCGCGATGTCGGTGATTTTCTTCATCACATGCTTACCCAGCATTTCATCCTTTTCTGCATCTTCCAACCATCGGATAACATTCGGGTCTTCTGATAAAACACGCGATGTTTCAACCGCTCTTTGGATACGTCCGTCTATTTTAGCGGTGATGGACTGGGCTATATACTTCAGATCTTTTGCCTTCAGCTTTGTGATAATAGCGTTCTTTGCAACGCTATAGCTTATTCCGCCGGTCAGCAATACGGCTAGAAAAATAACGATACATGCAAACATAATTACTTTCAGTGTACTATTGTCAAAAACATCAATCTTATTCTCTCTATCTTTTTCTTTAGTATTCTCTGCAAATCTGTCCATCACTGTTCCGCCTCCTAAAAACATCAACCCGCATGGTCCGCCTTTAAAATATAAAATGGAAGCGTTAAATCTTCTTTAAATTCTTCGGCACATTCAAAACTGCTTTCATTGTCTTCATCATAATACCAATTTATGGTTACCTTTTTCCCCTCATTGAAGGCATCTTCAAATTTATCAAGAAGCATCATAATACATTTTGAACTGCTTGAATTAATATATGGTAAGCTAAAGTCTATCTCTATTGTGATCTGCCCGTGCACCTGCTCAAGAAATTCCTCAGTCCATTTGAATATCGGCTCATAGAATTTAAAGGCATTCTCAGGATAAGACTGCCCCTTTAAGATTAATATTCCTGTATCAGGGTTGAAATCAACTTGAGGTGTCCCTTTTGTCTGTTCTATGTATAATTTATCCATAAATATTCCTCCCTACACAATGACTCTTAACTCAAAAAACGAAAATTTATCATCAATCTTTTCAACAGAATATTCTAACGGCCGGCTTGCTTTTCTTGCCATTTCTATAAGTCCCACACCGGCTCCCATACTATCGGGCAGCACATCTTTTTTCATCTGTTCTTTATATAATTTTTTCAGTTCGTTCTTATCAAGTTTTTTAACATACTCTAATTTGTCGATAAGTGCTGTACTATCAGCATTCTCAACCATATTTCCCGACCAGATAAAATAACCCGAATCACTTTTTCCTATGCTTACAATCCCCGAATTGGAAATCCTGTCATAACCTTCGCTTCCTTGTTTCAGCGAAGTATAATTCTTTATATTTTGAGTCTGCTCAATAAATACGGCAAAAACATTGAATACATCGCTTTTAGGTGTATCTTGTGCCTCCATATGCTTCTGTATAGCTTCACCCAGTTCTTCTATGATTCCTTGGGAAAAACGTCCGGAGAAACTAATTAATATCCCGCTCTTTCTCAGAATATTCTGTAATCCAAGTAATTTTTTCTCCATTATGGTAAGCCTCCTCCAATTAAATATCCATAAAATACTAAACTATATCAATATTATAACAGGATATTTGACAATAAGAAACACAGAACGACAATTTTATTGTATTTTACCAAACGTGCCTAGAAAAAGCCATCAAAGCTGTTTATAAGCTTTAATGGCTTTTTCTATCATAATCACTTGATTACTAATTATACAGATCAATATTGAAGATAGTTTATGCGTATGAAAGCATCGCTGCTTTTTATTGATTATAGTTCCGCAAGCTTTTCATAAATATTAATCAAAGCATCATAGCTTTCATCAAATATGGGTATCATCTTCTTATATTTTTCAACATGATCTTGTATGGGTTGCTGTGTGCTCTCTATTTTTATAAACTTATTAATAACCTCAAAATCTTTAAAAATCCCTACACCAACACCCCCTGTAACTGCCGCTCCCATGGATGTGGCTTCTTCAAGATAGTTTGGTTTTAAAATACTTAAATCATATACATCTGCCATGATTTGACGCCATATTTTCCCTTTCGCTCCGCCACCTATGACCACCATTTTGTTAATCTCTGCATACTGCTTAAACACCCCCAGAATAACATTTAAATTCATGGTTACCCCTTCCAATACCGAACGCAAAATGTCCTTTCTTTGATGCTCCATCTTAAGACCGATAAAGGCACCCTTGGCGTTTGGATTCCATCGTGGGCTTCTTTCTCCCAACAGATAAGGCAAATACAACAATCCGTTTGCTCCGGCCGGGGATTGCGCAATCTCCTCATCAATAATCTGATAAGGACTGATTCCTCTTTCCTTCGCTTCTCTAGTTTCTATTTTACAGATCTCATTCTTTAACCAGTTGTACGATCCGCCCGCACATTGCATGGTTCCGCACGGTGCAACATATCCCGGCACGATATGAGCCCAATTAAATGTACGCATACGGTCATCATAAATGGGTTTTTCGGTAGTCAGCGCAATCCACGAAGAAGACCCTACATAACTGAAGGCTGTCCCTTCCTTGATACATCCTGCCCCAACCGCAGCACAGACACCATCTCCTCCACCGCATACCACAGGTGTCCCGGCAGCTAGTCCTGTCAGCTCCGCCGCCTGTTCTGTTACGCCACCTACTACATAAGTAGACGGTCTAAGCGTCGGAAGCTTGTTTCCATCAATTCCTGAGATCGCTATGATTTCATCCGACCACTGAAGTGTATTGAGATTAAGGATACATGTTCCGGTAGCATCGGAGTAATCGGTAACGAATTCTCCTGTTAGCTTAAAAATGATATAGTCCTTAGAATTAAGCATTTTATATGTATTTTCATATATTTCCGGTTCATTATTTTTTATCCATAGAAGCTTTTGAAGACTATAGGAAGGGCTGATGCGGTGTCCGCTTATCCGGTAAAATCTATCTTGAGATATAGCATTTTCCAAAATCTGCGTCTCTTTCGCTGCCCTTTGGTCTGCCCAGATAATTGACTTACGCAGCGGCGTGCCATTCCTATCTACACACAGGCACCCCATCATTTGTCCGCTAAATGATACGGCTGCTACATCTTTGCTGTCAATATCGTTCAATATTTCTTTAGTAGTCGCACAAACAGCTTTCCACCAATCTTCCGGGTCTTGTTCTACCCAGTTATTATTAAAGTAATCGGTTTCATACGAAAATACCCTGCTTTTTACCAGCTGCCCTTCTATCGTATATAGTGTCGCTTTATCCCCCGACGTACCTAGATCATGAGCCAGCAAATATTTAATCATCCCCTTTATCTCCCCCTTTATTCTATCTTAGATAATAATTTCTACTTTAAACTTATTTCTGTCTCCCCTATACCGGGCAATAGAATACTCTATAGGTTTTTCTTCCCGATTATATCCTATGGTGGTAAAAAGCTGTATAGGGTATCCTCTTTTTATCTGCAGCAGCTTACTTTCATATTGGCCGGCAACCACAGCCTCTACCGTTCGTAACACCTTGTATATCTTGGACCTAGTATCTAAAGAAAGTACTTCATAGAGAGATTTTTTCTCCATATCATATTGCAAAATAGATAAGCATGAATTGTAGGGTAAATAGGTTTCTACAATTACAATAGGCTCATCATTGGCAAATCTAAGGCGAACCAATTTAATCACCTTATCGTTTATGGGAAGCTGCAGGACCGACGCAATCTCTTCTTCCGCTTCAATCACAGCCAATTCCAGCACTTTCGTACTTGGAACCAGTCCTAACTTTTTCATTTGCTCACTAAAAGTCTCAAGCTTCCATATAAAGTCCTGATTGATTTTGGGCTTCGATACAAATGTACCTTTACTTTTAATTCTATATAAATATCCTTCTTTAACCAAATCTGAAATAGCCTGTCTGATAGTGGATCTGCTGATATCAAATATATCGCTTAATTCCTTCTCTGTAGGAATAGAGTCTCCAGGCTGCAATTTTTCTGTTTTTATTTCGTCCAGTATGATTTCCTTTAGTTGATAATACATCGGTATAGGTGTATTCTTGTCAATCAATCTACTAAATAAAGGCATGATCTACTGCCCTCCTTTTGGGTACATAAAGCTATATTTTTATATTGTTATTACATTATTAATTAATTACTTACCTTGTATTATATCAAAAAAACCTTCAGTTTTGTAAATAAATCATAAATATTTTAATCCGGGCAGTCACAAGCACCTTATAAGACATATTGCGCACACCTTTACTATTTATTTCCATTTAGGGTTATCAACTACAATCGGATTTCCGTTTTGTTCCAACACTAGTTTTCTAAACCCTTTTGTTTCTATTGTACCATAATCATGCCCTGCATCTGCCCTAAAAGTATAAAAAGTAATAAATGGTTCATTTCCTATATTGATACTCCTGTGTGCATACCTTGGAGGTACATAAACCGCTTTTCCCGGTGTCAGTACTTGGATATCCCAGTCACCTTCCGGATTCTCCATCAGCATATACCCTATTCCGCCTATACAATAATACACTTCAGCAGTATCCAAGATGGTATGAAAGTGACCTTTTGTCATAAAATATTCCATCCCGACCTTTCCCGGATATGTAACACTGGTTCCAAAAGCTAAATCCCCATCTGTTTCCGGCATCTCTAAATCATAAAAATCATATGTCAGCGGATTCCCGTTTTCCATCATCTTATCAAACGCTTCATTATCATAATACATCCCTTTCATGTCAGAAAGATGCCTGCTTATCGGGTTCTTTGTATCACTCAAGCCATTATTCAAACTGAAGTACACTGTAAACGGATTTATACTGTTTTCTTGCATCATTAAAATCGCCTCCTAAATTATTTTCCCATTCTTAAGTCCATTGCTATTTTTTCTAATCTATCAAAAACATCCCCTTTGATGTCTACATGGAATACTTCGGCTATGACTTGGGTCCAGCCATGTATAAAGTAAATCCACCCGTCTTCTACATATAGGTTTTTGGTGTCTTTTTGGCTTAATGCTTGATGCATAAAATCAAGAGCCCCACGGTAATTCAATTCCCATACCAGACTGTTCTCTGGAAATTGTCCCGCATCGGTCAGAGGCGACCCGGGTCTGTCCTTGCCTAATCCTGTAGCATTTATAACAAGTGAATAGGGCTTTAACTTCTCTAGCACAGCATCATTGTCTTTACGCTCAGGACACAAATAGTATTCGAATTGTACATCGGTATCCAGTTGTGATAACAACACTTTGGCAGAATCCAACCTGGATTGGCTTCTATTGGTGATAATAATCTTTGACGGAACATTATCACCCCTCTCCTTTTTTACCAGATATGAACTGATTGCCAATGCACTTCCGCCGGCTCCCATAATCATAACTTCTCCTCTATGTTCTTTCCAGTAATCATCCGGAATGAATGCCTCCATCGCTAATCCGCTGGATATGGGGTCTTTTGCATAACCTTCCAATTTATTATCTTTCTTGGATATGGACGAAAGTTCATCGAACATTTTCGCATACGGATCCAAATACTCAAAGTATTCTTTAGCAGCGTTGTATAGATCAATTTTATGTGTTGTGACAAGTGCACCCAATGAGAGTTCATCGTTCTTTATAAATTCAACACATTTCCTATAAACTTCTTCATCCGCATGAATTTCAATATCGATACCCTTAATAACCGCATTGTGCAGTCCCAGTTCTTTTGCCCAAAGCGGGAATAAATTCATGATTGATGATTGAGTGGTAGTAACCCCTATAAAATACATTGTTGGCTGGGTTGCTTTTTCAGGTAAAATCATTCAAAATCCTCCTCGTATTCGGTTTATCGTTTTATTGCTAAAGCTTTTGCGGGATTGATAACCATGCACTTTTTAGCAAATTCATCGGTTATTCCGTAATTTTTCAGTAATGGGATAAAAGTTTGGGATATATACGAAAGTCCTATATCCCCGCCGTAACTTTTCAAACGGCTTCTGGTAGTATCCAAGCCTAATAATATCCTGTCCTCATGCCCCCCTTCAATCATTCTTGCTATTAAAAGGGCTTCATCTTCATCGGTATGATATTTAAACCTTCCTATGGTATCATATTCCAAGTAGACTCCCATTTCAGCCGCCGCTCTATGATAAGATAAATCTTTTGCTGTCCTATCCATATGACAAAGAATAATAGCATTTTCTTTTACTCCCTGTTCTATTAAGAATTCAGCAAGCATTAATGAATGTTCTCCCACTTCGGTATGACATAAAATAGATACACCGGTTTCTATTGCAGCATAGGCTGCCACCGTCAGCAAATTTTGATAGCGTTTGGTTAGTCCCTCTTGATCCAAAGCAACCTTCACGATTCCTGCCTTTGCTTCTATTCGCCTTTCGGGATATTCTTGATCGCAATACACAAACATTCCTTCACGCAACTCACTTACGAACAACTCCGCCAGCGATGACGGCCTTAGTCCATTGATCCAATGACTCTCAGGATAAAAGATCAGTTTGTGAAATCCGGTTGATGCGATAATATGAACCCCCGACAAACGGGACGCTTCTACCAGTTCATACGCCATGCGTCCGCAACCTATCGGCTGCGCATCTACAATACTCGTACCTCCGAACTGCTTGAACATTACCAGTTCTTGCGTACTTTTATTCAAGTCATCTATTCTAAGAACAGGATTAATTTTCGCCGATTGGCCATTCTCAATAAATAAATGTTCATGGCAATGACAATATCCTAACTGACTGCTGTCTATTAATCCTAATACCGTCTGTACTCTTTCATTCAAAATCTTCATGATTATACCAATCCTTCGAAAATCTATATGTCGAATAGACCATTGTATTATCTGTCTAACCATACTTAAGCGCACAATGTATTATTGTATTAATGTCATTACATTAATTTATTTTTTTATGTTTTAATGATGAATTACAGTTTTCTACATCTAACTGTTTACTGCAATCAATACTTTCATCACTTTGTCTTTCTTTTCTTCAATATATTCGTATCCTTTTATAAAATTCTTAAATTCAAAGGTCTTGGAAATGAGAGGATCAAATTTAATCTTTTTTTCTTTAACCAGGTCAATCGCTGATAACCAATCCTGTTCTATATACATAAGGGTTCCAATCAGTCTCAACTCCCGGTCCTGCACTAACCCCAAATCTATTGCCGCTTTTTCGCCAAACACCCCTACAACAATAATATCCGTGCCTTTTCGTGCATATTCTATTGCCTGGTTCATGGTTGGATTAACCCCCACACATTCTAAAATAACATCCATTTTATCAGTTCCGAATACCTCGTCAATTTTTTGCTGCAAATGGTCTACCGAAGGATTAACACAATAATCTATTCCGCATTCTTTCGCAACCCCAAGACGATAATCACTTAAATCGGTAATCATCACCTTTTCAGCGCCCATCCCTTTGGCTGCCTGACCCACAAGATTGCCAACGGTTCCGGCCCCTAAAACCAAAACTTTTTTCCCTTTTAAATCTCCGCCTCTGCTTAAAGCATGTACGGCAACAGCTAATGGTTCGATCATTGCACCTTCTTCAAAGTTAAGACCTTCAGGAAGTTTCAGCACCTTTTCGGCGTCTGCTGCAAAATATTCAGATGACATTCCCATGGTTTGAAATCCCATCACTCTTAATTGATTACATATATGGTATCTGCCATGCCGACAGTTATAGCATTCCCCACATACCACTTGCGGCTGAACAGTTACTTTGTCCCCTTCTATCAAATGTGAAACTTCCGAACCCACCTTTACAATCTCACCTGATACTTCATGCCCCTGAACTACCGGATATGAAGTAAACGGATGTTTTCCATGATAAACATGGATATCCGAACCGCAGATCCCTATCCTCATCATTTTAATAAGAACCTGGTTTTCTTTCATCTCCGGTATGGCAACTTCATTAAACTCAATGGCTCCCGGATTACACATCACTGCTTGAAGCATCCATCATTCTCCTTTACCATAATTTTATCTTGCATCAAACCGCTTCATGCTTATCTCGTTTAAGCTTCTTTGAAACTTTCGGATTTTTGCAGTATTACAGCGATAATAATGATCAGCCCTTTAATAACCTGCTGCGGATATGCAGGAACATTCATCAAATTCATGATATTTCCTATCATTCCCAATATCAATACCCCTAGAAAAGTATTCAAAGCGCTACCCTTTCCTCCGTTTAAACTGGCTCCGCCGATAACGACAGCAGCTATAGCGTCCAGCTCAAACCCATCCCCTACAAGCGGAGAACCTACGCCTGTCCTTGAAGTACTTATGATCCCTGCTATTGCTGAAAATGCGCCTGAAAAAACATACACCATTAATTTATAATAAGTGACCCGTATGCCGGATAACCGCACCGCTACTTCATTACTTCCGATAGCGATAATCATTCTTCCAAACACCGTATATCTAAGAATGATAAGAATCGCAATAAAAATAGCAAACATTAGATAAACGGGATAAGGAACCCTGAGGAAATAATCTGCACCAAACGATGTAAGCCCTTCTTGTTCTACCATAATAGGGGCGCCTTTGGAGATTATAAACGCGAATCCCCGGGCTATTGTCATTGCAGCCAGTGTAACTACAAAGGGTGCAAGCTTCTTTACTGATACAAGATACCCGGAAAAAACTCCAAATACCACTCCCATTAGAATTGTTAGCGCTATGGCTGCAGGCAAAGGCATGGATAGCGCAAAATACGCTGACAATACGCTGGAAAGTGCTACAATTGAACCCACCGAAAGATCAATCCCTGAAGTAAGTATAACCATCAGCATACCCATACTGATAATACCCAGTCCGGACATTTGCCTTAATAAATTAAAAATATTTCTTTCGGTAAAGAATGACTTTGATATGATACTGGAAACCACCGCAAGAATAATAAAAATGATAACACTATTATATTCCAACAACCAGTTTATTATTTTCTTCGGTTGCATGGTCAGTCTTTTTATATTGATGCTTCCGCTTGTTTCACTAATTTTTCCATTACTCACCTTGTTTCCCCCCAATAGCCATTTTCATAATAGATTCTTCAGAGAATTCACCTTTACTCAATTCTCCTTTGATACTCCCTTGTCCAACAACCAGAATCCTGTCACACATTCCGATAATCTCCATTAATTCAGATGAAATCATAATGATTCCCACACCTCTGGCCGCAAGCTCATTAATCAAACAATAGATCTCTACCTTAGCGCCTACATCAACACCACGGGTAGGTTCATCTAAAATGATGACCTCACAATCCGCATTTACCCATTTCGCAAAAGCGACTTTCTGTTGATTCCCTCCGCTCAGATTGGCCACATATTCTTCAGTACTTCTGGTTTTGATGGTCAGTTTTTCGATCAGTTCGTGGACATCGGCTTTTTCTTTCTTCTTTTTTATCAGTCCGGCAATCCCTGTAATCTTCTTCAGGCTGGACATGGTCACGTTATATCTGATAGGCAGCGTAAGAATGACCCCTTGTTCTTTACGACTTTCGGGCAAAAGGCCTATTCCGTATTTCACCGCTTGCTTTGGAGTTTTGATTTTCAACTCCTGGCCCTTCAAAAATACTTTTCCGGATACAAAAGCGTCGGCACCGAAAATGGCTCTGGCTATTTCAGTTCTTCCGCTTCCCACTAATCCCGCAAGTCCTACCACTTCCCCTTTTCTAACCGAAAAGGAAACATTATTTACTTTTTCATCACTGTTCAAACCTTCCACCCTGAACAATTCTTCACCGATGACACATTCACGCTTCGGGAAAAGTGCTGACAATTTACGGCCGATCATCAAGCTAATCACATCATCGGTGGATACCTCGTGAGGGAATACGGTTCCGGTAACACAGCCATCTTTCATCGCGGTAATTCTATCGGATATTTTGAATATTTCATCCAATCTATGAGAAATATAAATAATACTGACACCTTGCTCCTTCAGCTTGAACAGTATCTCAAACAAACGTTCCGCTTCTCTAGGCGCCAGCACAGCGGTGGGTTCATCCAGAATCAACACTTTCACATTTTGGGATAATGCTTTAGTGATTTCAACCACTTGCTGAAAAGCTACACTTAACTTGTTTACGATGGTACGGGAGCTTATATTGAATCCGATGCTTTTAATTAACTCATCGGCTTTACTATATAATTCACGCCAGTTCATAATTCCTCTCCGGTTGCCCATCCGGTTTATGAAAATATTCTCGGCTACCGTAAGATGAGGCGCTAGGGCAAACTCCTGATAAATGATTCCAATCCCTAATTCTTTCCCTTTATGAGGATTATTGATATTGACCTGTTTCCCATCAATTCTTATAACGCCGCTATCCTTTTGGTAAGCACCCGATAGTATTTTCATCAAAGTGGACTTCCCTGCGCCGTTTTCTCCCACCAACGCATGGATCTCTCCCGGCTTTACGCTAAAAGTGACATCCTTGAGTGCATGAACTCCTCCAAAAGATTTCGAGATATTTTCCATCTCAATTCTATATTTTTCGGACACTTTGATTCCTCCTAATCAATCAGTACGGATTGGCCTAACTGAATAGATTTATTTACAGCCGCAGCGATTTTTACTGCCTGTAATCCATCTTCTGCTCCAACTTTAGGATTTCTGTGCTCAATAATACAATCTATAAAATGCTGCGCTTCCTTTACATAAGCATGTTTGAACCTGTCAATAAATGATGGTGATGCAGGTACCGAAAGTTTCTTGCTCTTATTTGCGCTTATAACATCCACATGCCCCATATCTCCTATGACAATCACCCCTTCATCTCCTACAACTTCAACTCTGGCATCATATCCATATTTGATATTAAGAAGTCCGTCCACAGAGCCTAAGGCTCCCTTACAAAACTCCATATTAATGACCAGCGTGTCATTGATCATTTTTCCTCCGCACCGGGCAGCAACGTCTTTTGACGAAAGGATTCCGGCTTGGGCATAAACTTTTCTTACCTTATCATCCATCAACCAACACATTCTGTCATAATCATGTGAACACAACTCAAAGGAAATATCTCCACAAGCTTCCGGATTAGCACCCCATCCCGGCACCGGTGGCAATCCAGGGTCTCTGGATGTTGAGCGTATAAAAACTGGGGTACCCACCACGCCTTGTTCCAATGCCTCTTTTGCCGCTTCGAAAGCATCATCAAATCTGCTCATAAAACCCAATTGATAACAACATCCGCTCTCTTTCACCGCTGCTGCTATTTCTTCCGCATCTGCCACTGTTAATGTTAACGGTTTTTCACAAAATACATGTTTTTTTGCTTTTAATGCTTTTAGGCTTAATTCTTTATGGGTTCCGATAGGTGTCGATATACAGATCGCATGGATATCAGGCCTCATGAGTATATCATCCACTTGACTAAATACTTCCGCCCCTAAATGACTGCCAAGCTTATCCGCCGACTCCTTGTTCTGGTCTACAACCGCCGCTACTTTTCCTTTGCTAACCTTCCCATGGAAATTGCCTGCATGAAGCCACCCCATTCTTCCGGCGCCTATCACGGCAACATTTACATTATTCATAACATCATCTCCATTCAAAAATATGTTCTCTGCATGGTAGATATCTACCATGCAAAGAGGGTCTATATTTTTATCGAAACCATTGTTTAGAAATCTGCATCTGCCCTGTAGTACTTGTCTACGTTTTCTTTGGTTATGCACATAGGTTGAGTATAATATACTTTTGGAAAATCTGTTTCACCGTTCAGCACTTTGATTGCTGTTTCTACTCCCGTTGTGGCCACCAGTGCAGGGTCATTCATTCCGGTTGCACCGTATTCGCCTTCTTTAATCAGTGCATAGGCTTCCTTTTGTCCGTCTGCAGCTGCTGCAATCAATATGTCATTCTTCTTTCCTGCTGCTTCAATAGCCTTTATTGCGCCCAATGCCATACTGTCATTTTCAGTTACCAATACATTGATATCGGGGTGCGCCACCAAGATATCTTCCATTGCTTTTAATCCGCCTTCATTGGCCCAGTTGCCCCAGCCCTGTGCCACGATTTCAAAGCCCGCTTTGCCTTCTTCTCTTAGCTGATATTCCGTCAACCCCCAGAAAACTCCGTTTCTGCGGTTTTCACCGGCCGGATTTCCTTGCTCACCACTAAGCACAGCCATTTTAATTGCTTTTCCTTTCATCTGAGACCCTAACCAATCTCCTACCAGCTTCCCATTTTCAAGATTGTTGGACTGAACAGTTGTAATAAAATCTGCTGAAGGGTCAATAGAACTGTCAATAATGATTACAGGTACCCCTGCTTTCTTTGCCGCTTTAGTAGCCGGTACCATTCCTTTGGGGTCTGTCGGATTTAAGAGAATGATATCCACCTGTCTTGCAATCAGATCCTCTACATCAGCAATTTGCTTGCTCATTTGTCCCTGTGCGTCCAAACCGATAAATTTGACACCCAGTTCTTCACATTTCTTCTTCGCAGCGTTCATCTGTGCAGCAAAATATGGTGCTGATAATGTCTTCATGGATAAACCAATAGTGATGTCTTTCATATCTTTTTTTACTGCCGTACTCTTGTTCTCAGCTCCTGCCGATTTTGAATCTTCCGCATTATTCGCAGTATCCTTCACCTCTGCGGCATTTGTGTCTTCTTGTGAACTTCCGCATCCTGCAAATAATCCTGCCATCAATACAACTGTCAGAACAATCGCCAATACCTTTTTTACCTTTTTCATTTTGAAACCCTCCCATAATAAATTAAAATTAGGATATTGTAGTACTTCTTACCACCTCAGCGAGATAAGACTCACCTCCTTTCCCATGGAGCATATTAAAGTTATGGCTCACAATCTTAATTCCTTATTTTGCTCATATCCGGCAAGACCATTATTTTAATACATCCAACTTATTAAGGCTCTATATTAAATTTTTAAGAAAACAATTTGAATATTTTTCTATTGTGATATATGTGACATTTTCATTATTGTATAGATACGGTTCCAAATAAATCTGAGATATAAACAACTCGTTTAGTGATTGCCTATTTAAAAGATGCGCCAATTTATATTTAGGGTATTACCAGTACGATATCAATCTATCAGCCTGTATCAGGTTCTTCATAATACTTAATAACACTTTATTACTTTGTCATTACATTATGATATTATAATATATTCTACATCATTTTTAATAATCCTTCTTTTTTTGAAATTTTTTTTATTTTTGAAAAAACTAATAAGTTTTAAAAAGTGAACTTGCCCATGTACTAAGAAAAAATGTATCATACCCTGTTATAGCTACCGATCTACAAAATAGTTAATATACATTTCATTATGTTATTTTCTAGTTTGCATCTACTGCTTGTACTATGGTAAAATGACGCAAAAAAGCATATTCAAAATCATATACGTAAGTATGGCAATAAAGATGAAGTATTTAAAATCCGTTGGGCCATACTAAAAAACATAGAAGACCTTAGCCCTGAGGAATATGATATTCCTGAACTTAAGAAATTCATCAAAACTCTTGATAACTGGAATAACATACATCCTAAATTATTACGATTATCCGATATCTAATGGTACTACAGAAGGCAATAATCATAGGGTTAAAAATATTCAACGCAGAGCCTATGGATATCGTAACCGTGATCATTGGGAAATCAGAGTTAAATATGAATTTGAATGTGCTTAAAATTTTCAGTTTTCAAGGGGCCTAGGATACATGCAACTACCCATATTGCTATATTTATCCTCTAGTGGAATAATAGCTATACATAGATAAATATATCAAACATAGGAAATTTTATGTTCCCAATCAATAGGTAATCAATAATTTTCCTATTGATTACCTATTGACAGGGCAGGTGCACTATCTATCACAAAATTTATTGTTGAACCGAAAAAGATATTGCCGGGGTGCATGAGCATGAATTGATTTTAAACGCGATTCTTGCCGAAGATGAAGCAGCATTAAAAGAAGCGATCACTATACACATAGAAAGCGCAAGAACATCCATAGGGCTTATTTTGAAAGTGAATAAAATGTTTTAAAATAGAACACCCTTCTCTACAACAGCACTTAGTAGAGAAGAGTGTTCTATTGCAAAACTTAATTTATCAGTGCCAATCATTAGCTTCCTGCGCTGGCCGCAGCAGAGCTGGCCGCCGTAGCAGCCGAAGTCGCTGCAATAAGCGCGGCTGTTTGTGCGGCAATCATTGCTTCTATGGAAATTCCAATACCGGCTTCCAACAATTCATTACCTTGACTGTGTTTTTCAATATATTGATTTGCAACTAATGCGGTTGCTGCTAATACATTCATATCCTTGTTCACCCATTTAAAGTTTTTATCGGATTTTAAATCGCGGACTACTTCAATTACTTGTTCGACCGCTTCTTCACTCATCTCTCCCAGCAGTGATAGATGTCCTAATATACCATAATACGTCGAGGAGACATGAAGTTTTTCCTGCTTTAACCGGTCATAGATCCGCCGTGTTCGCTGCGCTTTCGTTTGTGCAGTACCGGGTAAAAAGGTCAATAGATGCGATAGAAACTGAAGTCCATTACTCTTTCTAAACCCTTCACGATTCAGCATATCAAAATTACTTTCTATCTCGTACATAAGCATGTCACTTTTTTCATCTGTCTCGGATAGCAATACCGCAATAGGATAATCATCAGCACCGGTGAGCCAGAAATGGTTTTCTTTCATTTTTTTATATAGTTCCACCGCTTTCCGAACTCTGTGCTGGATATCTTCGGCACTACATGTAAGCAGCAATGCATAAGATGCAATTGATAGATACGGACTATTCTTAAACCCAACATCTTTCATTTTTTCTTCATAGCTTAAAAGATCATCGAAAGACTGCCGCGGGTTATCAAATTTTGCAATCAATAATGCTGCTGTAGAAAACATTTGATGTCCTCTATAATAGGAAAAACGTTTAGAATTTTTCTTAATATATTTCACCATTTCATCAAATTCATTTTTATCAAAATTTTTATTACTCAAGACATATACTAAAGTTATAAATCGCAGTGATAAATCACCAATCGACCACCTATATTGTTTTTTAAATGTGTCGAAGGTTTCTATCAGCAACTTTACTTTTATCTTTAATTGCTCATCCATGCTTTTCATCCTCCCTTTAAACCCATTCTAATACTATTATATCTGATATCCTAACAAATATCTTGCAATAAAGTAGAATTATTAAATATTTTTTAATATTAACCGCTTTTTTTTAAAATAAAATACATCAATTAATCCCTTGTATTTATGATTAACAGGGTGTAAAATTAATTAAATAACTATAGAAAGTAGGTGATCTTATGCCTGTAATTACAATAGAACTTGGTAAAGCTACCAAAGAACAAAAGGCTGAACTTGTGAAAGAGTTTGTTACTAAAGCAAGCGAAATTCTTAAAATACCTGAGCAGTCTTTTGTAACTCTTATTAAAGAAAATGACTATGATAATCTCGGTAAAGGCACACAACTTCTATCCGAGATACGTTCCAAATAAGTCCAAAGCAATGAAACAAGGACGAACAGTATATTGGTCACATTTTGCGCCTACTATGCTGTCCGTCCTTTCCTTTTATGTTTATCCTTTTATTATCTTTATGTAAACCTTTCTATGTCTGGGTCCATCAAATTCGGTAAAGTAAATACCCTGCCATGTGCCTAACATCAGTTGGCCTTCATTTATAATGATATTTTTACTTAGCCCCATAAGACTTGCTTTTATATGTGCCGCTGAATTTCCTTCCATGTGCTTATATCGGTCTTCAAAAGGAACTACTTTATTTAGTTCCATAATCATATCGTCTACTACATCAGGATCGGCATTTTCATTAATAGTGACTCCCGCTGTAGTATGTGGAACATACACACAGCAAATGCCATTCACTATACCACTTTTATTCACTATTTCACGAATCTTGAAAGTGATATCAATAAATTGGGTATGACTTTTTGACGGAACTTCAATTTCATATACCATAGGCAATCACCTCATTCCAAATAATCGCTTACTCTCCTATCACCTTAACCAGTACCCGTTTGCGTCGTTTACCGTCAAATTCACCATAGAAGACTTGCTCCCACGGCCCCAGATCTAGCCTTCCATTGGTTATGGCAACCACAACCTCTCTCCCCATAATCGTACGTTTGATGTGGGCATCGGCATTATCTTCATAACCATTATGTTTATATTGATCATATGGCTTTTCCGGAGCTATTCTTTCCAAGAATACTTCGAAATCATGATGTAATCCACTCTCATCATCATTAATGAAAATACTTGCCGTAATATGCATAGCATTACATAATAGCAAACCTTCTTTAATACCACTTTCTACTAAACAGCGCTCCATTTCGGGCGTTATATTGATGAACTCCCGCCTCTTATCGGTACAAAACCATAATTCCTTACGAAAACTTTTCATAACCTATCACCTCACTCGCGTTAATTCTTAATTTTGTCTTATAAGAAAAAGGCATATATATCCATGCCTTCAACTGGTTATCATCTAAGATTATATTATAGCTGCAGTCTCTATACAAGAGTCACATACATTCTTATTACTGCGCTTTCAAAGCTCCCATCGGACATACCATCACACACTTCTTGCACTTGATACATTTCTCTTCATCCAAAACCGGAGCAGAATACCCTTTTTGCGTTAACGCACCTACAGGGCAAAACTTTATCGCCGGACATGGATGATTTTCAGGACATCTATTTTTATCTACTGCTATTTGCATCATTATCACCTCTTCATTGATTTATATATACATTATATACCCCCTTAGGGTATATGTAAACATTTTTTACATATAATTTAAATATATCTGCTATAAAAAATATGGGACCAGGCACACTGATTTGTTTAAACCGGTGTACCTAGTCCCATAATTCTTTGTACTCTTATCACTATTTTTAAAGACAATTATTTTTGTGATTATGCTTTGGAGGTGCTGCCCAAGACAAACTTATGTATTGCATGCGCAACACCATTCTCATCATTTGATAAGGTAATATAATCTGCTTTTTTCTTAACACCCTCTTTGGCATTTGCCATAGCTACACCCAATCCGGCATATTCCAACATGGAAAGGTCATTATGACCGTCACCTACCGCAATCATCTCACTTGGACTTATTTTGTAGTGTTCTCCAAGCTTTTTCATCGCTATTGCTTTAGATGCATTTTTATCTACAAATTCAAGAAAAACAGGCCGTGATGTATGATAATTAATAGCGTCACTTAAATATTGTCCCACTTCATTTTCATGCCTTTCAATGACATCCGGTTCATCATACCACAATACTTTTGTTACACCATTCTTTACGATTTCATCTATATCCTTCATTAAGACCGGCTCTACCCTAATTCCTTCTGCGTATTTCCTTGACCTATCATCTATTCTATTTACATATAATTGATTATCCACCCAAACGATAATAGTAGTATGGTACTTTTTACCCAGTTCAATGATACTCTTCGCATGCATAGCAGATAAATTCTGTTGATACAGAATTTTTTTGGATTCTCCCATGATAACCATCGCACCATTGTAAGTGATAAATGGTAAGTCCAACCCGATTTGTTCAATAAGAGGTTCAACCCCTTGAATGGGCCTTCCGGTAGAGATAGTGAAAATCAAACCTTTCTCCACACCAAGTGTAATAGCCTTTTTTGTTTCATTAGAGAGTTCACCGTTACTATCTACCAATGTACCGTCAATATCTACTGCCATTAATTTATACCGCATCGCTACACCCCGTATTATCTAAACATATTTTATGAAGATTATTATTATTCAATTAAACTATATACCTTTTTACCGCATCTTCATATCCATTATACATTATTATTGTTTTATATGTCTAAATAATATCATAATATTTTCACTTTAAACCACATTGCTTAATTGTATCATGGCACTTTATTCTTGTATTTTCCAAATGTATTCAAGCAGATATACGATACCGCAACTTGCTCCCGCCGCTGCTATGACAGCTCCACAAAAAGAAGACAGTCTCCCGAACTTACTTTTTATAAAAATAGTAACTAAGTTGCTAACTGTTACAGCTCTTATAAGCTTGTCTTCGCTTACATCCAGATATTCTCCATAACTTACTACGGGCATTGTTGCCGCTCGCCTCGCATTCAACAGATTGAATATTTCCTTCTACCGCTTTGTATGCTGCTGCTGCAGCATATGCTAAAGCAATAGGTTCTGTACATCCAAGTGCCGATAAAATTTCTTTCTCCAATATATTTTTCATAGCACATAATTGCCTCCCTTAAAGATTCAAGGAATAGTTTTCAATTTTTCCCTCTTAATGTAAAAAAATATTTTTTCCTGTAAAAACTACCTTCGCATACGCTGTTTCCTTGAACAATGATTTTGCCCAGTTCAAACTGAAATTGAGCAAATTGAGAATCATAATTTACCAATTTGTATATCATGTGCGTTCTTGCAGGGACGGACAACCCTGCAAGCAGTCATTTAAATGGTTATAGTTATAAAAGAAAAGCCTTCCCAAAAGGAAAGCATTTAAGAAGATCTCACATAAACTACTAATGTCCGATCCATTATTGGGATTCCATACATTATATAGAATAAGTGAATATTATTTAATGTGATTCGCATTGCAATACTTCTGAAGTATACTTAATTTTATAGTCTTTCATCTGGAGCTGGTAGCCGGAATCGAACCGGCGACCTGATCATTACGAGTTAATTCTTACATATAAGCCACAACAATAGCTACACCTAATATAACCGCTTATTTTACTGGTTTTTAATACTATTTCATATCACAACAAACTATAATTAATAACAATTAATTATAAAATTATAACTACATAATAGCTACAAAAATAGTTCGTATTTATGTGACTATTAAAATAATAACAAATTTCGACATTTTTTTCAATACTTATATGATATTATAATGCTAAAATTTACACAGGAGTGATCGTATGAGCGATAACACCGTAAACCAACAAACCAATAGTTATCAACCCGTTAATTATCAACCACAGCCTAATATGCAGCAACCTGCACAGTATCCACCTTACCAGCCACCTACTATTATTATTAACAATACAAATACTAATATGAATACTGGACAGCAATACATTTATAAAAAGAAACTGACAGCATTAATATTATGCGCTATTGGACTATTAGGATTCGCTGGTTTTCATAGATTTTATGTCGGTAAAATTTTCACAGGTATTATATATTTCTTAACTGGTGGGCTATTTTTTATAGGAACAGTGTTTGATCTTGTTATGATTTCAACTGGATCATTTAGAGATAAAGCAAGCTATCCATTAGTATAAAAATTTAATTAATATGAATAGGTAGGCGATATGCCTACCCTACTTTTTTATCTGCTTCAAAAATCTTATCTACTTTTGATTGAATATCCCGTAATGATTGATGCGCATAAACTTGGGTTGTATTTATGTTTTCGTGGCCTAGCTGAATTTGTATAACTTCTAAGGGTATCCCTTTACTGAGCATGAACATGGCAAGGGAATGCCTAAAAATATGCGGATGCACATTAGTTTCTATTCCTGCTCTTACGCCCGTATTTTTTACGAAATCTTGTATCGCTTTAGGACTCCAACGGTTGCCTTGACTGGATAAAAATAAAGGCTCTCTATCATCATTTCGCGTATCAAGATAGGCTAATATCCTTTCTTTCGCTTCTATCCAAAACGAACATTCTCTTTCTTTATCACCTTTGCCACAGACAATAAAACGTCTTTTTTCGAAATCCAAACTTTTTCTATTCAATTGGTATAGTTCGCTTAACCGACATCCTGAATAAAAAGCGAGAGTGATCCATGCAGCTCCGCGAAGATCATTCTTCTTCTCACAGTATGCAATTAGTTTTTCAACTTCCCATTTTTCTAAATGGCCCCGAAGTTTCTTCCTAGTTTTTATCTTATCTACTTTGTCTAAAGGATTTTTCATGTCCAAGTACTCTTTTTTGATCATTATGCTGTAAAAAGTATTGAGCGCAGCATGTTTTCTATTAAGCGCTTCAGCTCCATTCTTTTTACCGCTTAACCGGCCTAAAGCGCAACACTGTAGAAAATCCTCAACGTCAGTATGAATAATTCCACTAAAATGTTTGTTATCTTTATGTTGCTTTAAATATCTTGCAAATAGATTTAGCTCTCCTTCAAGCGCCTTCAAACTTTTATTTGTAAGTCCATTCGTCCATCGTAAACCTATATATTTTTCGATAAGCTTACTATTACTTTCGTGTACCTTTTCTGTATTTTGAACTATCTTAAATCCTTTTTTATCTTTCTTTTTCTTTTTTGACATAAAGACCCTCCTGATTTTCACCTCTTGAAGAAGCCAATATGCTCTGATATAATAAAAGAGCATAGCATACTTGCTTCAAGTGTGTTTTTGTGGTGAGGAAGCTGGTTACTTTGGTCGGTGACAGCTTCCTCTTTAGTTTTGTTTGTTTTTTCCTATCCATTGCATTACAGCTTCTTTATTAAATCGAACGCCGCGTCCGACTTTAATACATGGCATCCCTTCCTTTCTCCACCTGTCGATGGTTGTTCTTGTTACTTTTAAGTAATCTGCTAACTCTAATAATGTAATTAATTTATCACCCATTAACTACCTCCTATATATTTACTTATATGTAATTATAATGAATTATATGTAATAAATCAAGTACTATTTTACTTATTTTCCCAAAACAAAAAGCTCCCGGTAACCCAGGAGCCATACGTCAAACTTTAGGTTAACGTAATATAAAGCCATCTGTTTCTAGATAAGAAAAAGAATTCACTGAGGTGATATAAAAACAGTCATTCTCATTTTTTCATTACTTAATTTTTCTAAATCTGTAATTAATCCAATCGGATTGCTGATATTTGCTTCTCTATCATAAATAAAACATACTAAATGGTTATATCCATTAGTTTGTTTGTACCTCTCAAAATCAATTATCAACTGTTCTCCTACTTGTTTGTCATGTAAAACATTGTTAGTCATTTTAGTTTCTATAATGAGACCGTATTTAGGCAACAGAAAGTCGACTCTTGAATTACCTCCGGCATAACTTGGTACATAGTCTTCTGGTCTAATATCATCGACAAAAAGCTTTAGTATTGAATGTATGGCATCCTGTAAATCATGCTCATCATTAATTTTAATTGTTTCTCTGTTGCCGTATCTGCGTTTTATTTTTATATCAAACTTATTAAAATTCATACAAATATTTTTTATTAAAGGTAATATATCCTCTTTAACCGGAATTGGAGGATATTCATTAAAGGCTTTAAGAATCCCTATGAGCGGATAAAATCTATCATTACCAAACCCATTTGCAGTCTGAGCTATTTCTCTGAATCTCTTTGTATCAGTATCACCCGGAAAATTTAATTCCACAAAACGAATAGCAACTGTCAACCATTCCTCATATTCTTGTCCAGAATAATATTCTCCAACATACTCACTATTTTTATAGCATTTTTTTGCTGCCTCTTCACCCATCTTAATTAGTTCAGAAATATTCATATTAATCCCTCCCACAAATAATCAGCTTTCTATTATAAATATTCGCTTTGCAAATCTTCTTTTATTTTATTCTTTTGAAATGTTATAAAACCCTGCAAAAAACAAAAATAAATTATCGCAAATTTCGACAAATAAAAAAGCCCCGGGTCCCGGAGCTATACAGCAAACTTTAGCTTTATACTATTTAACTAGCTCTAATTTAGGTTTTATACTTAACTTTTTCTCTTCAAAAAAGTCAGGATCTAGGCAGCACACATTCAAGAGCTCATCTTCGCTAAATAATATTGAATTAATAATTTCTGATTTCACTACAATACCGTTTTCTACAAGTAAATTAAAAGCCTCCTTAAACAGTTGTGGGTCCTCGCTTTTGGTTACATCATCTAAAGGTTCAAAAGTACGCCATTTTCTTTTACTAATCTGTTTTTGAAGCATTGTAAATCTCTCTTCAGTAATTAACTCTAAATCAAGGCATCTTCTCACTATTGCCCCTATAGATATTCCCCACTTAGCCTTCAATGGTAATAAAGCATCTAATGATACAAATGAAACTTCATCTATAACTGCTTCACTTGGGAATAAAAACTCACCAGCAAAGTAATTAGCTTCTTTTTCTCTCTTTTTTAAATCTTCTCCATCTTTTAAATTTCGATGTAAAACTATATGTGCTAATTCATGTGCTAAAGTAAATCTTGTTCTCGCTGCTGCATTTCTTTCTGTATTCAAAAAAGTATAAGGTCTTTTTCTTATCCATTTTGAATATCCATCTGTTTTTTCTGAATCTAACATCAATCTGGCTATTATACATCCATTTTCTTGCATTATATAAGTCAAATTCTTTATTGGTTTATCATGTAATCCCCAGTGCTTCCTTAACCTTTTTACAATGATCTTAATATCATCATCGCTATATTCTTTTTTATATTCAACATCAATAAGGTTAATTTCAGGTAAATTTATATATTGTTCTATAAAGTATGTTACCTCTGTTGAAAGATAATTAAGCTTTTGTTCCAACATTTCTTTCTTCTTACATGGTATAGCGCTACTTCTAAAGTAAACTTCCCCTTCGTCAGTACATACAATCCTTTTTTTATAAAAGAAATTAATAGGGAAGTCTAGTTTTTTAGATATTTCTAGCAGCATATTTAAAGGTGGAGTATTTGTGCCGACTTCATAATTGCATATAGCTTGCCTCGTAAGTCCTAACTCTTTAGCTAACTCTTGCTGTGTTAATCCTCTATAAACTCTTGCTTCTTTTATTCTTTCAGGGATTACTGCTTTAGTTTTATCTATTATTTCTATATTTTTAACTTTAGTCCCCGAATTCATCTCATTAACCCTCCAACTGTTGTTTTACATCCTTAATTATATTTTGTGCATTAAGTATGCTTTTTTCTTTTTCCCCATTGCTCATAGACGATATATAAATATGTAACTTATCCATCAAATTTATAGAATAATGTATTTGCTTTAGTTGGCTATCAAAAAAGACTACATCGGCAAAGCCAATACCATTCCAATCTTTTTCAGCCCCATATAGCAATACTCCATGATAATTATTTTCTCCAGAAATTTCTGGTTCAAATAACGAAAACTGCCCATCGAGTTCATTGTTTTTTCTGCATTTTTCCTTGAGATACGCTTTATCATTTTTGTCAATTCTTCTTCTGTTTACACTACGCATTATGGAAATTGTAATATCATCTTTTCTCAAAATAGGTATGCAATATTGATTTCTAACATTAATCTTTTCTTTATGTATTGTAAATGGACATGCTGGGAGGGAACATTGACTTGACAGTTGCCTATTTATACTATAACTCAGCAAGTGACCTGGCACAGTGTTTAAATAATCTGAACAGTTAAAAAACTCATTATTTAATTTCATGAATTCTTTACAAGTAGCCTGCCCAGTTTCCAAAACAGGAAATAGCCAGCCCAAGGATCTATCATCCAATATTGAATCAATATGTATTTTCTTTTCCGTTGACAAATTCATATGTTTTTCTCCTTTCCGTTACCTCTATACTTTTATAATAAACTTTTTCAATTGTATTGTCAACTCCATTTTTTAAAAAACATACTGGTTCTATATATGCAAAACTATTTTTAGGTAAAAAATAACCCCAGACTGCTGCCAGAGTATGCACTAAACTATCCATTTACGCAAAAAAAATAAAGCCCCAGGTCTCCCCGGGGCAGTCTATTATTTTGCGTTATTATGAATCTTTACTATCAATGTCGGCAAGAACTCAAGCACTTTCATAGCGCCTATATTGTTAGCAGCCTTTGCCATATTGGATACATCAATAATTGCTTGGATCCAGCTTTCATCGTTATCTGCAGCATTTATTACAATTTCTTGCCAGGTTTCTTCTGCTTTTTCATACTTTATGTACGGGCATTTCAGCCAGTGGGTCCATGGAGTCGATCCGGATCCGGTTAACGGGGTTTGGATCACACCGTATTTTGTACCGTGAGCCTCAATAACCTGGCCACCTCTAATGTACACGCCTATATGCCCTTTCTTCCACACACATAACCCTTCTATTTCTGGTATTGTGGAAATCTCACCTTTTTCTTGGGCTAAGCTGTACATGCTGTCTGCAGATATATCAGTCTTCGGGTTGTATACCAAAGTACCACTTTCACTCCAATAAGCTCCTTTTATCAGACCGACACAGTCGGTAACCTTCCGGCCAAACCAATTTGATCTAATAAAATTTGCATACCCACCAACTTCACTCGGGTACTGCTTAACTTTTTGATCGTACAGAGCTTGTGTGAGAACTTGGCCAAAGGTCCCCCAAACGTAACCCCATTTTTCTGCTGCTGCTTTTTTCGCATATTCAACCAATATTTTATTGTTAATCATTGTTCCACACTCTCCTTTTCTGGCATCTTAACAATCTTACCTGATTGATCTTTCATGTACCCAAATGCTGTTCGTAAAAAAGGTGGGACCGGCAATCCCAGCACTACCCAATTTTCTGTTATACTTAGGCCTTCATTGCCGATAAGATATAATGTTACAGCAATTCCTAACAGCCCACCGGTACTAAAATCGAGCCCTGCCCGTGCAGCTGTATCCATAATAGTATAATCAGCCAAGAACCCCACCAGCACAATCAATATGTAGAATAACTTTGTGATTGCCCCCCATATCCCTTTTCCTGTATCAAACTCACTATTCTTCAGAGCTACGGTAACACCTGTGACATAATCCACCATCATTAGAATAGCTAAAACTACTAACAAAGCGTTGAAGCTCCCCACTAAATAACCAAACACCCCCGCTATAACTCCCATAGCTCCTTTTGTTGCTGCATTTTCTGTCATTGTTCATCATTCCTTTCTTTATTTTAAAATTAAAAGAAGCCCATTGTCTGAGCTTCTTAAATAACAGCTTGCTTCCATTGTCCGTTAACCTTTATAAATGGTATTGCTTCTTTCCAAGCTCCATTTACTTTGACATATGGTGTCGCTTGCTTCCATTCTCCATTGATTTTTATTAGTATTTTACTACTCGATGGTGGTAGCTCTATTTCTTGTGTTCCTGTCCAAACTTGATAAGCACTTGAATCTCTTTCAGTCCAGACATAATAGATCTTATCGTTTAATACTTGTAATTTAGGCTCATCTTTATAATACTCACTTGTTGTAATGTATGTTTCAGCAAACCCCGTACTATCAGTATTCATTTCACCTGTAGCTATTTGATAACGATAGTCATCATATTGACACCAAACATAATATATTTTATTTTCAGCCACTTGTAATTGAGGAAATATCTTGCTATAATTGCCTGTAGTTCTCTGTGTTGCAGTAAAACCTGTGCCATTGATATTCATTTCTGCTGTCCATATTTGATATTCGTCATTTATATCCAAGCCATGAAACACATAATATATCTTATCTCCTACTATTTGTAATTGTGGCCATGCTTTGTGCTTATCCCCTGCAGTTTTTGTTTCTATTACAAAACCTGTGCCGTCTATATACATTTCCCCTACCCATATTTGAGAAACATAAGAATCATCAGATTCAGAACCAACATAATATATCTTATTCCCCATAATTTGTAACTGAGTATATCCTCTATGTCTGCCTGTAGTTCTCTGTGTTGCAGTAAAACCTGTGCCATTGATATTCATTTCTGCTGTCCATATTTGTTGCCTAAAATTTTCATCTCCATTCCCAAAAACATAATATATTTTACCGTTATATACTTGAAAATCGATATAAGCAATGTCTGTTAAATTTGTAGTTCTTTGAGTAGCTGTAAATCCAGTGCCGTCTATATTCGCTTCTGCTGTCCACAATTGCGTGTAATAACTGGAATCATTTTGAGCCCAAACATAATATATTTTATCCCCATATACTTGAAATTTGAGGTAGAGAGTACCGGTATTGGGCCCTATCTCAGTAGCCACAAAACCTGTACCATTAATATTCATCTCTGCTTTCCAAATATATTGAGAGTTGACCCAAACATAATAAATTTTATCGTTATATACTTGCAAATCCACACGTCCGTTGCCTGCTGTAGTATTTGTTCTTTTTGTTGCAACAATAGCACTCATAATTACACCTCATATTTTAACCAGATATCACCGTTGTTACCATCTAGGGATGTTGGATCTGAAGTTGAATAGTGGATATTTCTTAAAGACCCATTTGAGGTTGCATTACTTGGCGCTGATATACTAGTAGAAATAGATAATGTCTCAGTAGTAACATTTGCTGCGGTAACATTAGTGCAATCAACATTTTCAGAGTTAACGTTACTTGTATTAACATTCTCGCCGCCAATATTATCCGCAGTGATGTTCCCTGCGCTAACACTTTGAAATTCAACAGAATTACCTAAGTTAAGCCCTGCTTCCCCAAGCGATATAGATACCCCCATACCATCTTCTTTAATATACTGCAGAGTTAATCCATTCGCATCTTTCCATATAAATCCTTTTCCGTTATTTCCACTTCCTGTTCCTGCTCCTAATATGATTTTTGGTGTGTTATTCGGATCGTTTGGGTCAAAAGATATTTCAAGCTTGATAGTTTCTGTATAAACATATGACATAACCGGATAGTCCGTTTCATCCGTGGTTGTTCCCATATGTGTATCATCAAGCCAATACAGAGGATTTCCATTTCTATCAGTAACCTGTTCTTCCTGCAAACCGTCAGTACTTGCAGTAATATATTGAGAATACTGAGCATAATCACGTTTGTAATGTATATCTGATGTGTCACTGTTAAGATAATTTTTAATTTTTGCTATTCCTGTATCAAGTCTATCAACTGTAAGTTCAGCTATCGTAGCATTACCGGCAGTCAAAATTTGAGTTACATTTGTATTTGAAACAACAACACTTAGGTTTGCTCTTAACGCATTAAACAGATCTGTAGAAAGCTCACCGTTAAATACAAAATTCCCTTTTTGAGCATCAAAATATAATTTTTGTTCCCCATTTGCATACATTGATAATTCATCGCTGTTAAAAACTGCTCTACTAGCGCCGTCAGATCTTTGTATGTTTAGTCCGTTTGTTCTTCCAATAGTTACCCCATAATATGGTGTATCTTTTTGTACTGCGTTCGCTATCGTTTTTGAAAGATTCCCTTCATAGTTAAATTCACTTTTTAATACGGATGGTGATGGTGCTGTGATAGTTGATAGAAGCCCACCCTTAAATGATGTTTTATTTGTCATTACAAATGATGGAATCCAACTACTTGCTGGTTTTAAAATTCTAATAGTAATTCTATCGCCGCAATCAATGTATGGCGCGCCTTTCCAAACCATCGAAAAAGGAATATATGAAAAATTGTTTATAATTGAATATAGATCTGACAACATCTCTTCAGTCATAAACGGATTGTATATTTTTAGTGTATTAGCACCTGAACCGGATCCGATCTCGAGAGTCTCGCCATCTTCGTTATATGTTAAAACAATTCTAGTTATAACCTTCATATCAGTTATATCTACTTTAACATATTGAGAAGGGTCTATAGCTGCAGTATTAGGGACACCGACCATACAAACAAACTTCACTTCTTCAGCCCTTGACAATTTAACGCTAGCCCCATGAGCAGAAGCTATATAGCCCATCATTTCACGATATGTGATATCTTCTAGCTTGTATGGTATTTCATAGTTCGGATTAATCACCACGCTACTATGACTTGTCATACCAAGCATTGACATCATTTCATTCCATACTGATTGCATTGATACCGGGTATGTTAAATTTGAATTGAATTTGTTTTGAGTCCTGGCTAATAGATCACAACAAACAAATGTCCAAACGCCATTTTTATACGATCTAGTATCAATATAAAATGTGCCCAACGGTACCCACTCTGTATACCCAGTATTGGTTTTCAACCTTATATTCGGAACAATTTTAGCACTTGATGGCGCATACTCTTCTGTCTTGACGGACAACGTTAACTTTGAATAAAGCACTGTGCCTATTTCAAAATCATCCCCTGAAATTATACTATCATCTATATAAAATTCTACAACTTTTGTTTGGTCATACTCTGTTGAATCAACCATAGCTTTGACTTCAAATTCTCTATCAGGCTTAACTATATACTCCTTAAATATATCTGATACATTATACATAGCTTACCCCCCTTTACTTTTCTGTTAAGGTTACTTTCAAGCCTGACCATAAAATTTGTCCATTCTTCGATAGCGCCGCAGGTGTCGGCCTATTCCCCACATAAAATGTTTTTGTTTCATACTGTCCTGTCATAGGATCAGGATAATAAAAGTCAAAGAACACATCTTGCATTGCTTGAAGTATTGAGGAAACATCCTCCCAGCTAAGTACACCCCATGACATTTCGATCTGCCTTTTTACTGCTACCCTATCTCTGTTCAATGTCCCATCCGCAGTTCTTACAGTAGACTCACCATTGTCTATGTCGAGAGGCGTTACCGTAAACTCCTTTGGATATACTGAAATTTCTGTATTATTTATCTTTAATAACATAGTACATCACCTTCTATACGTTTAATAACGTTACTCCAGCCTGTTGTTGCAATGCATTTATTGACTTAATTGCTATTCTTCCGAATTCAAATTCTCCTACTTTTAGTACTAAAGTTTCCGGCATATCTTTATTGTTATTAGTATTCAATGCTGATAGTGCTGCTGCAACCGCCTGAGCTATTGTTGTAGCAAAATCAGTGATGAAGCTTGAATTCTCTAATGGGATTACTGCTTCTTTTTTGCTATTTTCACCCATCATTGCAAGTGTAGGTTGAGTGATTATCCCGCCTGTTGCTAATTTGGGTATCTCTTTTATATCAAAGCCCCATCCTCCTACTTTCCCAATGCCCGGTATATCTACTTTTGGAACTTTAATTTTATTTAATCCCCTAACTAAATAGTTAACTGCGTCAATAATTAGATTGATATTCCCTTTAAATATCCCTGTTAAGGCATCACTAATACCTTTAAAAATATTTTGCACACCAACCCAAGCCCTTTCCCAGTCACCAGTAAATGCTCCTGCTAAGAAATCTATTATACCGCCTAATGATGTTATTATTCCTTTCGCTACATCTGCGGCAGCCCCCAGCACCGTGCCAAGTATATCAACTATTAAGTTTATATTACTCGCAAATGATGTATAAAAGTTTTTATAGAGCCATTTTACAATAGGATGTATGAAACTGTTATATATCTCTAATGCCCCTACTGAAAGCTTTCCGATAAAAACAGATAGCTCTTCAACCAATCCTTTCAAGTGTTTATCCCATAACCATGACATCTCCTCAAGAAAGTTAGTTAAAACAGGGATAGTGAATTGATTAAGATGAATATTAAATAGCTCTGTAAGATTTTTAAATGCTTTCCCGATCTCTTTTATAAGATCTTGATCAAAACCCTCCCATGCGCTTTTCATAATGTCTATTGATTCTTTTGTAATATCAATAGAAGTGCTAAAAATATCAGATATTTTATCTTTTATTTTTGCGAACGCAGGAAAAGAAGATTTAACTGCATCTAAAAGAGGCCCCCCAAAAGCATTTTTAAAAAAGTTGCCTACATCTAAAGCCAGTTGTTTTATTTTAGAAAGAGTATTCATAAGCGGCTCAAATATCTTTGTATCAATGCCTACATCACTTTCAGTATTTACAGTTCCGAGATCAATATCACCAATAGAAGATGTATTACCGCTTATACCTTCCATCGCATCAGCAGTATTTTGAGTAAGCACATTAAGCTGGTCAAATGACCCAACTGATCTTTTTAATTCTTTATTGGTTTTCTTAACAGCATCACCCACGCCCGCAGAAGCATCTGACATGCCGTCCATAGAAACTGCAGCCGTTGCAGCAGCAGCCGCACCCTGGGCAGTGGCTTTTTGGGCGCCAAACACCATTTCTGTAAAAGCCTTAAAGTATTGCGCTGCTATCTGCAACTTCTGTATAAGTGTATTTAAGCCCTTTATAACTGGCGTTAATACGTTTATGAATCCTTGGCCCATGGTTGATTGGAAGATCTTCCATTGTTCACCCATAAGCCTAACTTGATTTGCCCAGCTGTCGGAAGTCCTTGCAAAGTCTCCTTGTGCATCTTTTGTAGCATTAAGCAGATAGTTGTATCGCAGCAATGTCTGTTCGGCTTGCGTCATTTCTTGATAACTTTTCCTAATTCCTTTGGATAAGGCGTACGCTTCCAAATTGGCTACAGACATGTTAATGCCTAATTGCCTTAACGGTTCGGTTTCTCCTGCTAATCCTGAACGGATTTTCTGGAAAGCTTCATCCTGGGATAAATTATAGAATGAAGCCATGTCCCCGGTTAGACCGGTTATCTTTTTTGACATATCCACTATTGCTTGACCTGTAAGGCCGGAGCTTTTTAGCATAGCCCCCATTGTAGAAGAGAACCTCTTTGCTGAAAGCTCGGCCATACCAAAATTATTCAAAGCTTCTTTTGAAAATTGGTTTATATCTTCGGCCATAGCTCCAAATGTAACATCAACAACGTTCTGAACTTCTGTTAAATCAGAAGCAAGCTGAACGGACGCTTTTCCAAAATCAATCATCGACTTAACAGCAAATGTGGCGGCAATAGTCGCACCAAGCTTTTTAAATGCACTGCCTACCATAGATTGTGCATTACCGGATATTCCCCGCAGTTCCCTATTAAAGGCTCCGTAATTTATGCCAAGGTCAAGGTCAATTCTTCCAACATTATCTCCGCTCACCATTTCACCCCCTCATATTTTTTCATAAAAAAGAAAGCCCAAATAATTTTAGGCTTTCTTTTTACCGAACATGGCCGCAAACATTTTCCCCAATGCTTCCATATCCTTATTTAATTTATCCGGGTTTTCCAAACGTTTCATCGCCAGTCTCTTCTGCCAGTCCCTATGTATTCGCTTTTGGTCAGGCGTAAAGTTTTTGATTATTTTTGGGTCTTTCTCTGCCCTTATTGTAACGATTTGTCCGAGGGGTGTATCCGGCATCAACCCACCAACCAATGTACAAAATTCATCCCATGGCATGTCTGTGTGATGCCTTATCCGTAATCCGTATTGCTTTGCTATGCTTGCTTCTACTAATCCCCAATCTTCTCGCAAATCGTACCATACTTCTCCTGTTGACTTATCCTTGAAATCGTTTGGCAGCTTCATCATATTCGATGCCCTGCACAGCCGCCATAATTGCAATTGTAAGCACTTTAAAATTACTAATGGACATCTTCCTTACTTGTAACTCTTTCACTGCATCTGCGCCTAATGAAAGTTCTATCGCCTGCACCATGTTGTCAGCAGAACTATCAGAAGCAAGTTCTTCAAATTTCAATACGGTTTCCATACCATCATTTACAGTGTACTCTTTATCACCAATAACAATTTTTGGTTTTTCGGAGCTTAATTTATCAGTGATATTAATAATCTTTGCCACAAAGCCCACCTCCTCTCGTTATACGATAAAACCAGCTGATTAAACAGCTGGTGTATAGGCCGGAAGCCCATCTGAAAGAACTTCAAATTCTAAAGTATCAATATTCGTGCTATCGCCGCCAGCAGGAGTGGTTAGATTAATAATGCAATTCATCGTTAACTTATCTCCATTCGGTAGCTCCCACTCAAATATGCTCTCTACATCTTGCCCTGTGCCAAGCAGTAACCCTGCAACATAGTCATTTCCAGGATCACCATAGTTTCTCTTACCTGTAAAGCTGAAACTTAACCCTTTACCGGTGACAGCCCTTCTGATCCATCCTTCGGTATCCATCGGTGTCCACTCTTCCGTATTAGCATCAATACTAGGGCTGAACGTCTCTAAGTCCTTAACAACAACCATTGTTAGAGGATCCGTTGTTACTCTCCCAGCGGTGTTGATCTTAAATTTATTGTTGTGTACAGGAAATACACCAGTTTCTCCAGCCATTCTCATTCCCTACCTTTCATAATAAATGTTTACTTCAATTACATATTCATAAATATTTTGCTCATCAGTACCTACACCAATAGGACATGATTGATTCATTTCAAAATTTACAACTCTCTTTCCAGCTATAGTTGCGTTTTGCCCAAATAGGCAATTATAAACCTCTTGCGCCTTTTGTTCCGCGGTATCGGCGTTTTTACCCCAATGAACCAATATAGAAACAGACTTTACAGCATAAGATGTGTTATCTATCCCCCCTATTGATATGTTGGGGGGTGGTCCTTTAATGCTGTAGATTCCAATACATTGTTCTTTGCTGCCATCTATTTTTCCTATATACCATTGTGGACTGCTTATCTGCGTTTTGAGCCAATCTTTAATATCTTTAAGCGTCATTGTACCACGCCCCTTGTTAAGCGCCTGTATAGTCTTTTAAATGAATTCTTGGCAAAGTTCTTCTTATCACCGGAGATCCATGGTTCTAGCCATTTGCCTCCAGCCTTCCTGTTTTTATCTGTTCTGAAATTATATTCTGGATGCCAATAGAGCCGTCTAGCATATGGGGTATCATATACTAATTTGACACGCCCGCGCTTCAACTTGGTATCATCTACAAAAGCGCTTCTTTCAAGTTCCCCTGTCTGTTTTGGTACAACAGCGGAAGTCATTACATCGGTTTTTACGGCATCGGCTGTCATTTCAAGCGCCTGTCTCTGTGCTGCCGATAGTTCTTTCATCTTTGCCCGGTTCATTTTTACTTTTACTCTAATAGCCATTTATACCAGCTCCAATTCAGTTGAAAAAACAGTACCATCTGGGTTGCGCGGCCTTGCTGTCTTAAAGATATCTTTTTTAATTTCTCCAAACTGTACATACCCTTGAATAATCTTATCCGGATAAATATCACCTTCAAGGATTACTTTCCCTGACAAAGTCACTAACTTTCTTTCAGCATCAAGGACCTGCCTTGTCTTTTCTTCATAGAAGCATTTTCCGTCAAAAAGCAGTTCTTCTATTTCTCCTTCTTCTCCAAGCTCTGTGTGGTATATTTTCACCGGGGTTTTTAAAAGAAACTTGGGGAACGGAAATTTACCCGCCATATCACAGCCCCCTCCATGTCAATCCGGTAACTTTCAGATAATTAATAACTTCATCAGAGGTTTTTACACCTACTGCTTCTACTCCCTTAAAAGACATGCTTGTACTCCCGGCAGAAAAGCCTGACAATGGCATGTTCAGATAATCGCCATATTGATATGTATAATCAGCCTGGGCACATACGGCTTTTTTTATCTTTTCTTGTTGAAAAGGCGTAAGATTATCAAAACCTGCCACCGCAATGCGGTTATACGTCATACTATCAATTTGATCTGCAGCTTTTTCAAGTTTTTGTTCTATGAGTCCATCCGGGATCAAAGTGCCTTTATAGACATCTTTATAGTAGTTAACGTCAGCATACATCTTCTATCACTCTTTCAAAAAAGAAGCAAGCTATTCACTTGCTTCTTTTACTTTTGATCTTTTATTTTTTGTTGCCTTTTCTTCCTCTTGGTTCTCGACTTTATATCCTTTTTCTTTGAACCAAGTAGCCAGCCATTTATTGTCGGTTTCTCCGACACCATTTTTAAAAGTTACTCCTGCAGTCACACCTGAGTAACCCACTACAGGAGCAGTGACCTTAAACAACATCAATACACATCCTTTACTGTACTTTGATGTTTCTCAAAACACCGGCAGCACGTGTATTTTTTAGTGCTACAGCTCCGATCATTTCAACCTCACCTTTTTTAACGGCTCCTGGAATATTGAAATCAGGCAAGAATGTTCTAATAATGCTATTACCTGTTACTGTAACACCGTGGAATCCTGCAAGGTTAATAACAGGAGCATACAGGTCGGTTAATCCTGTTAAAGGATTTTCTCCAATGGTCCTACCTACAATTGGTACGACTGGGGTTTCAACCGGGGTACCTTCTGAAATATCGGTGAAGTATCCTAAATCCAATAGAGGAATGCCGTCATAGGAATCTACTTTACGGCCGAATGCATCTTCGGAAGCCGTCAGATATCCTGCTCTGCGTGCTACAGCCTTGATTCTTGTCATAAGCTTGCTGTTCCCCATCAGGAAATTAGGTTTTCCGTTAAGATCAGAAAGGAAATCATCCAATAGATCAAGGAAAATCTTATAGTTGGTATCAACAGCAGCGCTATCAGATAAATCAATATAGCTTTCTGTATTCTTTTCTGTGCTGCTATTTATCAAAGCTTTGTCTAATCCATCAAAAGCCAGTGAATCAACCGCACTATCTCCATTTATAACGGTATAGTGAAACAGGTTCCTAGCTGCTTTGATCTTTTCTTGTAGTTGAAAGTCTACTTCATCTACTGCCCCGGAAGTATCAGCAATTACACGGTCAATTTCGAAAGCGCCACCGAAGATTTTCAAATCTACTGTGAACTTTTCTCTGTCTGCCACTTGTGCTGTGTATTCAGTGTTAATGGCTCTGAATCCGGCTGTAGCAGGCGTTTTCATTCTAACATATCCATACGTCAATGTGCTCCCTCCAGTTCCTGGAGAAACAGCATCATCAAACACTAATTGATCCAGGAGAATAGACTCCCTACGGAATATGTCAATCACCTGTTGATCGACCTTATCGGACATACCTACTTTTGCTTGTGCTAATGTAATCATAATATCAATCCTTTCATATTAGTTTGTTTTGTATTTCTCTGCTAATGCAGACCTCAAGTTGTCGGTTGAATTTGGCGGTGGATCTTGCTTTCCATCGCCTCCAACTTTAAACCCTGGTTTCTGATTTGGTTCTTCCGATTTAAACAGGAATGACTTCTGCTCTTTCAGTACCTTCACCTGATCATCAAGACCAATAATTGTACCATCTTCATTGAGAACCAATTTTGACTTATCAAAAAGCCCTGTCACAAGCGTTTCATCATGCACCTTGCCATTTATAGCAAGTTTTATAGCAGTGTTAACTTTTTCTTCTTTAATCTGCTTTTGATATTCTTCATCCTTTTGCTTGTTTTGGGATTGAAGGTCCTCAATTTGCTTCTTTAGAGCTTCGTTATCTCCTGTTGATTTCTTCAAAGTATCCATCTGGTTATTTAACTCTGTAACCATTTCCTCAGACTTCTTTTTAGCCGCATTTACTTCATCGAATCTTTGTTTCGGTATAAACCCCTTTAACTCATCAGCTGAAGCTGTTGCTGCTTTTGTGGCTTGCTCTTCCGTCAATCCTAATGCTATAAATTGCTCCTTTGTCATTTTTATCGCTCCCTCATCTTCATTTTTTATCCTGGTCTTGACCAGTGATGTCTTTCAGTTTAACGTCATAAATGCCAAAAAGACGGAATAAAAAAACACCTACTCGGAAGGTGTTTGTTCCTCTAAATCAGTTGCCGGTTGCAATAGCCCTGCTAGCTCATCATAATGTTGTTGATTTATATTTCCTTTTTGCAAATGCCAATCTAGCATTACCGCCATTTGATTTACCGGAAAGTCTGAGTTTTCTATTGATAGTTTTAAAGCTTGGTACCTGCTTTCAGGATCTTTAATCACTACAATATCCATGCATTAACCCCCTCTCTTATATCTCTAGTAATGATAACCTATAGTCAAAGCTAACATTAACAGCATTTTGATCCGATATAAACTGGGAAAGTGTACTTGCTGTCATTTGTGCAAGTCTTAACCCTTCTTGATCAGCAGCTTCTTGATTAATCACATATTTTGATACAACAGTTCCGTTTGTACTCTCTTCCAGCCGATATGACCCATATGGGATATATACCTCCCCATCAGCGGCTCCCGTGATAGTACAACTTAGTCCATCTGAAGATAGTTGAACATCGCTTAATGGTATTTCTATTACCTCTGCCCCTTCAACTTTTTTTACTTTGTCGATAGCAGATAACGGCTTATCAAATGTGATCCCACCAGCGTAGAATTGTTTTCTCTTGTAATAAGCTTCCTGTATAACCGTTCCATCTTTATATGCTTTGAAATCGCCTTCAACTTCTATTTCAAACCCTGAACCGTCACCAGCTTTATGCGTGATATTCTGCGCCAACTGATAATTACACGTAAGTATCCCCTCAATTTCCGTTCTTGCGGTTGCTACTGTGCCTTTTTCAATTATGAAATATATTCTGTTTTCGCCTGAAGCATTTCCAGTAAAAAATTTTCCAACTTCTGCTGTTGGAATTTCACTTTGGTATATAGACTCAGTTTTATTTGGTATATAAACTTGACCTGTTATAGTACCTGTAAGACCAAGATTTGCACAGTCGCTTGGCAGTTTGTATACCGCATAATCAACATATGTTTGACTTGTTGTTGTAGTAATATAGTCGCTTCCTTGTAACGTATATGGTTTAACCTTCTTCGTCAACAACCCATCAACAACGTCAATTACATCTTTCACGGTGGGTAGGCTACGGAGATAATCTTGTAGGGAGATGTAGATGATGCTTTCTTTGTATGGTTCGTATGGTTCCTGAGTTACGCCATTATTTAGCATAATACTGTTGGCCTTAATATAAAGTGTATTACCGGCAGTCCCACGCATCAAAGACACATGAGATATTTTTTTATTAACCACAATTGGCATATTTACTAAGCCCTCTGTTGTTGTTAAAAAATTTGTGCTAAAAATATCTGAAGTAGTACCGTCTGCGTAAAATAGTCGTAGCCTAAGACGTTCAGATCCTGATGTAGTTTTCGCATAACAACTTAACGTGAAATCAGTGTTTACTTTTAAATTTATATTATATAATCTATTTTGACTATCATTGGTATCTAAAACGTAATATTTTTCATTATTAAGAGTAGAATTTATTAAACTTTTTTCAGCAAACAAATTCTTCCCTATGCTCTTAATTCTCAAGTCACCAATTGTAGATTGAGCGCCTGTAGACATCCAATGTAACATTACATCTAATTGCTCTTTTGTATATCCGTCTAACCCATTAGCGGCAAGGTCTATCAACATTAATCCATCAAAGTATATTACATCTCCAATTGCATAATTAACATTCGTTACATGATAAAACCTAAATGGGTCTGTGTTTGTAGAAGTAACCACTCCACTTACTTTATTCCATTGATTTGCAGTAGGTGTAATTGATGGCAAACTTACTCCTGCAAATGATATAAATGTTGTAGTAGCATACTTTGGATATATGTGTCCTAAAACATAATATTTATGTCCAACTACAACATCAAATGTTTTTTCAAGTCGTGAACTACCTGAAAGTGAAGCAACAACCCCTTTATATGACTTACTTCCAAATAATGCTTTCTCTGTAGAAGATTCTGAATAACCTATACCATTAAGTGTGGTTGGATTCCAACCTGTTCCTGTAGTTTCAAAATTTTGTCCTTCTTTGACACTTATGCTTCGTCCTTGCAAATCCAATGCACTAAATGGCCCATTAACGATGAATCTGCTATAATCTATGACGCTGCCGTCTGAACTTTTCCCTTTACCTATTGTAAATATCGGTTCACTATTAAATATTTCAGCGGAGTACCTTGGCAGCTTATCAACATAATTTAATCTACTCGACATCACGCTTCACCACCATAACAAATTTTATCCCCGGAAGTGCCGATTACCCATAACATGTTAGCGTTACTAACCGTAAATGTCATGCTGCTTCCTGGTCCTAAAGTCGCCATGTGAACAGACGATGAAACAGCATTTGACATACCTATATACACAAGATTTCCATTTGTCGGCTCTGCTTGGACCGTGATATTTTTACATGCAGCAGAAGCTAATTGCTGCGCTAAACCTGTAATCGTTACATTTCCTTGAATTAACGATGCTGATCCTTTTACAGCATTTGCTATATCCTCTATCTTGTCTGCGGTATTTACTATTGTTCCATCTTCTTTGATTTTTCTGCCTGTCAGAGGTCCTATCTTATCAATATTGTACTCTGCCATTCAAACCCCTCCTTTTTTGCGTATAATAAAAGCACCTACTGTTTTAATCAGTAAGTGCTCATTAAATAATAACTTCTTCGATATCATCCTCAGTAATAATTTCTCCACCGCCATCATCTCTTTCAATAGCCAACGCCGGTATATCGGCATCTTCATCTTCATTACTGCCAATAGTACAAAAAGTATCAGCGCTACACCTTATGTCTCGACCATCTTTAAGTTTAACTCTCACAAATTTATTCCTATCGGAATTTTTATATATCTCAAGTAACTTATCATCCATTTTTAATTCTCCTTCCTTGGTAGCACCGGATGAGCATGTACTCCCTTTGATGAATATCTAATGGCGAATCTGTTCGTTTTTACATACTTTCTTTTTACAAAGTCAAACGCAACTCCAACATTACCTTCTATACTAATAAATTCTACTGGATATGGCTGATTTTTTCTAAAATTAATTATCCCAGTCCCTGCATTCTCTTGTATTAGCTTTTGTATATCAGTGTTCTTAAAAAATGCATCTGCTGGGGATTTATTATTTTTCAAATCCATTTTGACTCTATTCAACCACTTTTTACTGCCGAGAATATGTTCCTGCTGCTTCTGTTCTTTAATCTTTGTGCTGATTTCACCATTTGATATTTTTTCTTTTATTGCCTCTATTCTAGCACTTTCAGCAGCTCTCTTCAAGTTCTCATTGCGCTGTTTTGGAGCTATTCCGCCTTTCACCTGTTCTCTCCATGGGTCACGCCGCAGTTGTGGGTTATCTTTTAAATGTTCTCTAAGCTTGTTTTGCCATTCATTCACCTTTTGTGACGCTTTTACCTGGTTATCAGGATAAAGGCTTCCGGCTTCATGCCTCTTATATCTTCTGATCTGCCTTCCTATGTAGCGTTGCTTTTGTTCTGCCTCATAATTTTCAAGTGCATCTTCATCATCCACCGGATCAGGCAGAGAACTTATGCCATCAAACCATGGGCTCATATTATGGCGGCAGTTTGGATGAAACAAACCGTTATCTATCGCAAAACTTAGTAAAGGATATTCGACTTCACCTTTTACCCCACTACTATAGACATCGTCGATGTACACCCGTCCCTGCCATGGCAAACACAGTTCCGAGCAATTGTTATGGGCCGATACCACTACTGTATGTATCCCCCATTCGTCACGCCTTGCTCCACCACCTACAAATACCGCCCGTTGTGACGATGCTCTTAATGCCATCTCTGCATATGATGCAATGTTCATGCGCCGTCCATCTTTAAACTCTATGCAGTTAAAACCTTTATCTAAAAAACTGTCCGTTGCCATATCAACAGCCTGATATAACGATGATGCTCCAGCATTGAGATACATTTGAGACTTAAATACCGTTTGCCTATACACATCGTCTGCCTGTCTTAACATAGCATATTTGCCTTTGCTGAAATCATTTTTTACGGCATTTATTAAAGAATTGATACGGTTTTCATTTATCTTGAAAAAGCTATCATCGCTACCATCAACCTCGGTTATTGGCCTTGTTACCTTCCCCGCAATAAACCATGTTTTTAGCCGGTCCCACATCCGATTTATAAAGCTATCTGTATTTTTTGCTCCTTGAGAAAATGAATCTTTGATCAGTTTTTCAACCTCTTGGCTGATCTCATTATCATATTTATTCAATATTTTTTGATTATTTTTTCGATATTGAGCTAATCCTTCAAGCTTTCTCTGCTGCCACTGCTCCCATTCAAAGCCTTCTTTTATCTCTTCAGCTCTATGCCGGGCAAAATTTCTTTTCATCGAATCTATGAGGTCATATTCCATCTGAAAGAAAATATGTGCTATATCATAAGGGTTCATTACGCCCCACCGCCTCCAAAGGATTCATCTGCCTGCAGCACACCCTGTTCTGCTTTCAACCTTGCTATTTCCTCAGCTTTTTGTTCATCAGTCCAGGTATCTCCATATAGTTCCTCAATACACTGTTCAATACTCATAATTCCTTTCAGCTTTGCATTGCCAACAGTTTCAACCACACTGTCAAAACTTGGGGATGCATACTCTCCGAATGCTATGCTGACTTCATATTCACTCGCTGTCCTGCTCCGCATAATATCATATACCTTCATAACGGTATCTACCACTTTGGGAATAGCCTCTGTTAATGCATCAATGATCTTTCCACGAGTATAAAGAGTAGCTTTTTCCTTTTCCCTTTGCGCCTCGGCGTTATCAGTCTTTTTCAAGTCTATCCCCAATGTAGCAGGAGACATGATTCCTTGCAAACACATATCCAAATTGCTTGAGTATGTATTTACAAAGGCTTCATAGTTTATAGCGGGCTGCACAGTTTCAATTTTATTTTTATTATCCTCGGCCAATGTACCGCCCAATCGTATAAACTGATTGTCGAATGGGTTAGGCTTCATTAATTCGCCGTTATCTGGGTTTCTAGGGATCATGTCTTCAGGAATGTATTTTTGTACTCTCCCGGATCTTATCGCATCCACCCATTGAGATATCGTTTCATCCAGCGCGTCAAAGCTATCTGATTTACTATCGAATATACTTTTACCCCGGCCTAACCATTTTTGAGATTTAAAGAACATTAATGGCACGGCCATAATAAAGTCACCGGTAAATGTAGTATCAGCAAGCTGGGATGTTTCCGGTACTGTTGCTAGAGGTACTTCCTCACCCTTCTCATTGAAAAGTTTATACCGGATATATCCCCTACCGAAAGTCTCTTCCAGCTTATACTCCTTTTCTTTTACATAATACGATGTATAGAAAAGAACCTCTTGGAGCCGCCCACGTTTTAAAACATAGTCAACCCTTTCCCCTGAATAAAACTCAATTATCGGATATTCCGTTATCGTAGTATCAACAGTTATTTTAAAAGCTCCATCACCGGTAACCAACGTATCTACTATTGCTTCACCTATAAGTTTATCAAAGTTATTATCTTTAGAGATTTCATCCCATAAGTTAATCAATTCTTCCGTTTCAAGCTCTATGCCTTCAATATCAGCAGTGACAATATCAGATAACCGATCTGCGATCATTGCCGGCAATCCGGAATGTATCTTCCTAATATTCAAGTTCTCCGAAGGTACCGCAGCCCAAAACCTTGATTTGCTTACCAGGTCAAGCGCTGACTGCTTAAAGAATTGGTCTAGCTCCGATGGATCCCCGCGATACCATATCCGGTTTTTTAATATGTTCCCTTGAAAACTTAACGGCTCTCTAATTGTGATCATTTTATCCTGCGCTGGCTGTATATTTAAAAGCTTCATAACCATATTTTTAAACCATCCCACTATTACACCCCCTTTATATCAGAATAGTGGCATCTACCGTCATACCATGCCCCGCACTCTTCTTTCAGGCATTCGATGTAGTGTTTTAGTTCAATCAATTTATGCTCATGAAACGTATTCCTTCCATCATCGTCAAACTCATACCGGTTCTGGTTAACCTGTTCGACATTGCAAGCATACGTACATTTCATAACTTATCCCTCCCCCTCATAATTGCCTATCTTAACCTTGAATGGTATCCAGGCATACTGACAGGCGTTTATCGTATGATCGTTTGCGTCCTCCGGTTCGTACTTATCTTCCTTCCACGAATAGACTTCTAGTTCCATAATGTGATTTATGCAAGTCTCAACCACTTCATAAAATGTATTACCGTTCATCACATTCAGCCATCCAAGTTGCAAGTGTATCCTGTCGATGACCGTTATCTTTTTATAGGCATTGAGGAAATTATACGCACAGCCGTGCTCTCGTTTATATTTTTTAAGCTCGGTTATCGTGGCCTGGTCAGCACTGTCAATGAAAACATCCCTTACAAATCCCCAATCTGCTCTATTGCGTTCCAAGAATCTAAAAAACTTGGGTGCTATATCACTGGGCGCCAACGGTATATCTAAATTCGCGTTATTGTAAACTTCCTCATCCAGTACCACCACTTTACCGGTATCCGTGATGCCAACATACACGAATGCGAATGTGTCTGGGCTGTTCTCAGAATATGATGTATCAAGGCCAGCAGAGAAGTATAAGAACTTGTATCTTTTCGCTTTTTCTTTCGTGATTACGTGATGCTTTCTGTTGAAATTACTGAATATCAACCCAGTTGCTCTGCCTCTCAAACCCTGAATTTTATTTTTATAAAGTTTTGTCCCCTTAGGTACATTTAAGATTATCTGATTTTTCTTTTCCTCAGATAATCCGGCATTATGGTTAAAAGAAAAGAACCAATGTACCCAACTGGGTTTTGGTTCTTCCGTTAGCATGTTATTAATTTCTTGCGGTGCGTCATTTTTGTATTCAGGTAGTGGTCTTGAGCAGTTAATATATTCCTTATACACCAGTAAGTTTGGGTCATCCGGGTTAAGCGTAGCCAGTAAATAATCACACCGCATAGATGCCTCTCGGACGTACTCCATATCTGCAATGTTAATTTCATCTATATATAAACAACCGTATTGACCTCCCAGGGCCTTTTTCCATCGAGTTTTATTGTCATACCCCAAAACATATATGACCTTATCACCTGAAGCCGTATGGTAGAGAATATGAGGTAACGAATGTTGTCCTTTACCATTACTGTTATACTCAACCAGCGAACCAAAAACATCTAGAATACCGAGATCTTTGTTAATTATGTTTTTCTCTATGGTCCCAAGATCTAGCCCCGAAAGAATATGGATTTTCTTGTGACTCTCAGCAACCTTAAACATAAATTTAACGACACCAACTGTGGTTTTACCAGCTGCCGTAGTTCCTTCCAAAAACTCAACTGGTGCAGTGTGCTTTAGGAATGCTTTGTATTTTTCAGATAACAAAAACTGTTCCATAACATCAGCCCTTTAGCTGTTCAAGAATAGAATCAAGTTTTGCCGTATTCGTTTCAAGTGATCCACTTACCTCAACCTTATCCTTAAACATTCCTAAATGCTTGCCAAGCAGCTCCAAGGCTTTCAATTTATCCGCAAATTTTATTTCGCGTTCTGTGCTATCGAATTCATCCCCGGATACAGTCTTAACCTTCACAGATGCAATGGCAGCAGTATCGTCCTCCGAAGCATCCGGCTTCACAGTAGCAGTGTTCACGTTAATTACTTCATCCACATTTAAAAATGCAATACGGGCCAATTCCCTTACAACCCTATCTGCATTAATTCCTGTTCGCTTCGATCTCTCTGCAAGTGCAGCGTCTATATGCGCGCGAATGTTGGGTTTTGCTAAGTTTTCACACCCTATATCTTTTGCGGTACTGGGGCTATATCCTGCTCTTATAGCTGCCTGTGTGGCATTAAGGTCAATCAGGTATTCTTCTACAAATCTCTGTTGTTTTGCTGTAAGCTTGGCCATGAATGCCACCTCCTATTTCTATGCAAAGCAAAAAGAGCCTTTAAGCTCTTATCGTTCAAATTTATAACACTCTCGCCCCGCCCCTGCATCATGAGTGTTTAACCCTTCTGCCAATAATGACAGACACCGTATATTAACATAATATGTAATGTGCTATAAAAATGTGAAAACAAAAAACCGCAACAGATCTCTCCGTGCGGTTTACTTATAACTTTATCAACTATACACATTATAACATATAGTTTGAACCTACTACTGCAAACTTTTCAGAATCTCAACCCTCTTTCTTCAGCAAACAGCCTTCTTGCTTTTTTAAGCCAGTAATATATCTGCCTCTGACTTGCCGGTATACCAAGCTCTGCTGAATGGACCCTATCACTCATGTCCCCCCTGCCTATGTCCTTCCAACAATCTTTGAAATACACACGTTCTATGGCTTCCCGAATAAATCTACCCTGTGATGACATTTCCAAGATGGATAATACTTTATCTACTGCTTCAATATCGGCAAATTCTGCGGCTCGTGATTCTATGACTTTTTCTTTACTGATTATCGCAGATTCTGTGGGGCTGCATACTCCTGTTCCCGGCTGCTTTTGTATATCTTGCATTAAAGTTTTAATATACGATTCTCGGCCTCCGGTTTTGGCGTAAAATCGGAAGGCTTCTGTTGCATAATCCCTTATATGATCTTTTTTCATCTGTCTGAACCCCCTACTAATTATGTCCTTCCGTAATTGTTTTTCTCTTTATCGCACTTATAAGCATTTTCATAATTCCTGCCAATTCCAAGTTCGCTTCACTGACATTTTTATTGGTCTCCCTAAGTTTCCTATTTTCTTCTCTAAGTCTTCTGTTTTCAGCTATCAATCTTTTGTCTAAACTTGAAACCGTTTTACGCTCCATTCTCTGACACCTTCTTGATTCTAGCTTTTAATGCATTCATTAAACTATCCTGCGTACTTCCCTTATCCTCTAAGGCAGTAATAACATCCTCATCAACGCCACCTTCTACTACCAAGTGATGTATAATTACTTTCTCGGTTTGTCCTTGCCGGTGTAACCTTTTGTTTGCCTGCTGATACAGCTCCAAAGACCAATTAAGTCCGAACCAAATTACATGGTTACCGCCCTTTTGAAGATTTAAGCCGTAGGCGCAGGATGCAGGATGCGCAAGCAGTATATCTATCTTTCTATCATTCCAATCTGTTTCATCCTGCGGGCCCTTAAGCTCTCTTATCTTAAGCTTTGATTTTTCTAATGCTTTTTTTATTCTTAATAGGTCATGCTGGAAATTATAGAACACCAATACCGGTTGTCCGTTAAGCCCTTCTATAAGCTCCAAAAATGCCTCTAACTTACAATGGTGTATTTCTACAATCTCTCGGTTTTCATCATATACGGCACCATTACAAAGCTGTAAAAGTTTATTGGTTAGTACTGCTGCCGATCCTGCGTCTATGGTTGTTTCGTCTATTTCCAAAAGCATTTCACGTTCTAACTTTTCATATGCCGTATTTGCTTTTGAATCCAAGACTACCGGAACCGTATTATAAATTATATCTGGAAGCTCCAAGTAATCTTCTGCTTTCATGCTTACACATATATCACCTATAAGCTGCCTGATTACGTCATCTGCTCCTGGTTTAGGTGCATAACTAAAAATATGATCCCGATCTCGTTGATCCGGTTCGAAGTACCTTTCCCTAAAGTGTGATATCTTCGTTCCTAATCGCTGTCCGCCATCCAGTAAGAATACCTGTGCCCACAGGTCCAATAACCCGTTAGGTGCTGGTGTACCGGTTAAACCTACAAACCTTGTGATGTGTTTTCGTACCCACGATAAACTTTTGAAACGCTTCGCTTGATGATTCTTAAAGCTGCTAAATTCATCTACTACAACCATATCAAACGGCCATGAATTACGGTAATAATCCACTAACCACTGAACATTTTCCCTGTTGATTACGTATATATCTGCAGGGGTATTAAGTGCCCTAATCCGTTTCGCCTGTGATCCTAATACTGCTGTAACTCTTAACATTTTAAGGTGGTCCCATTTTGCGGCTTCCTTTGCCCAAGTAGCTTCTGCCACTTTTTTAGGTGCTATGACTAGTACTTTCGATATCGCAAACCTGTTATACTTTAAGTCGTTTATCCCGGTAAGCGTGATAACTGTTTTCCCTAATCCCATGTCTAAGAAAAGCCCTAAAGCTTCGTCCACCAATAACCTGTTAATGCAGTAGCTTTGGTATGCATGAGGTATAAACTTCATTAGGCGTCCCCTCCCCGACACACCTCTATAAGTTTATCTACTCCATACTTACTATCTATGATGTGAACATCGAAACCTAGATTTAATATTCGTTTTATCTGATTTGTCTGATTTGGCGTTGGCTTCTTTCCCGGGGCTTTTAATTCTGCAAATACAACTTTGCCTCCCGGTAGGAGTATTAACCTGTCTGGCACTCCTACATTCCCCGGTGAAACAAATTTATATGCCCGACCTCCGATTGCTTTAATCCTGTCTCTTAAATACTCCTCGATTACTTTTTCCCTCACGGCTACTCATCCCTTTCAAAATTCTTGCGGTGTAACATTGTGGCGCTTTTTCCTATATATACACGTATATAGGCGTGTAGGCGTGTATATATATGCCTATTCTATTTATTTATTATTTATATATAGATAAATGTTACAATGTTACAAATACTATATAAACCCTTTATTAATGCGGTTTTCACTCTGTAACATTCTCTGTAACATTCCGATTTTTAAATGTTACAATGTTACAATAGAATGTTACAAAACCGGAGAATGTTACAGAGAATGTTACAACTTTATTAGACCTCTTTGCGGCCCATATGGGCCAAATCTACACGTGCTTTTATGCATTTTCCAACCATCTATATTTTTTAGTATTTCATTTATTTCTCGGGTATCTGTTTTCTTCATATACTTTATATCCCCTCCCAGGCATTCGTACCATATCTCTGCAGCACATATCCGGTCACGCTTCACTGTATCTCCAGTATCCCTGCCAAACTCGCCCGACCAATAAAGCCGCCTTTCTCCCAATGACCGTTTATCCCAATCTAAGGGTACACACCGCTCTACAAATTCACGAATAATCCCTTCTTTGGCATTGCTTTCTCTATGCGCTTCCTGCTCTACCTTGGATTCTATTTCAGCGTCACCAGTTAAATAGAGTCTTTCACCTAGCTGCCAGTAGCAAAAAGCTTCAGCCCATACCTGATCCACTTCATTTTCAAGGTCTTTGAATACGCTTTTAGTAGGTTGTTGGATGCCTACATCTACCGGCCAAAAACGCCTATTGCCAGTTCTATCTCTCAGAAATTCACTATCATTTGTTGTTCCGAAGAATACGCATCTTCGCGGAAAGTTTTTAGTTCTACGTCCGTAAGGCTCCCGGAATATATCCTCTCGGCGGCTTAAGAATTGCTTGACAGCATTAGTTTCCGACTTGCTTAATCCATTCAGCTCCCCTAATTCATTTACCCATACCCCTTGTATCATTTCTGATGCTTCTTTCCCGTCAAAAGTGGTGAGACTGTCAGAGTACCATTGTTTCCCTAACATTGCTAAAAAAGTGCTTTTACCCAACCCCTGAGGACCTGCAAATATAGGCATGTAATCATATTTGCAACCAGGGTTCATAGCACGTGCCACGGCAGCCGTTAAAGACTTGCGTATTACAGCCCTAGTATAAGACGTGTCTTTTGCCCCTAGATAATCAATCAGCAGTGTATCAAGCCGCCTTACGCTGTCCCAATTCAAGCTATTAAGATAATCCCTCACATCATTGATGGTATGCTTATGCGCACACAAAGCAGCTGCATCATAAATACGTTCTTTTCCAGTTATGCCATAAGTTCGTTCAAGATAATGCCTTAGTCCTGCATCATCCACGTCAGTCCATTGGCGCCGATCCGTGCAAGCGTTCCACGGTAATGAACCAAGCACAAGCCCCCGATTAGCAAATTCATCAAATGCTAACTTATCTTTTAACAGCGGATCATTTTCTAAAATGATTAACACATTATCTGTTGTCTTAGCTGGTGCACCAGTAGTAGTTGATAGGGCAAGCTTGCTAATCCAGTTAGCCGTATCGTCAGGTGCGGTATTAAAATCTTGGGTAGCTTTTTCATATCTTTCCTGGTTAATTAGCGCCGCCACCTGTTTATCGTTCACCGCCAGCTCACACATTGCAGAATAAGAAGGCAGTTTATTTGTAGGAGTATCCGGCTTTGCATCATCGTCTAACTCTGCAAATTTATGCAACCTAACGAGATCGAAAGCATTACACAGCTTTCCGCCTGCAGGGTCTGTAGCATGGTGTGAATAAAGAAAGTTTCCATTATCATATATTACGGCACCGCCGACTGTACTACCTCCTGTAAAGGTGAAACGTTCTGATCCATCGTCGCAAGCATCATATGCGCCTGGTAAAAATGTGGCCATAGCCTTATAAATATCATAGGTTTTGCAAAACGCACCGACTATACCTGTCTTTGATGTAGGATCTCCTTGCCTTGCCGCCAGTTTAACATGCTTCTGTTGTACACCCGGTACCTCCGGCCACTCGGCAACGTTTCTCCAATCTGTATATGTTGCCAATAGCCCGTCACAATCAAGAAAAGGTTTATCCCCATATCTATAAACGAATTGACTATCAGCACAACATGACGGCCAATACATGAGTCTTGAAGCTTCGAACGTACTTGGATCGCATAATTTTATTCCTATTATGCTAGCCAGTTTTCGTGATAATGGTTCATATTCATCTGTTGTAGCCGTTCGGTTAAGCGGTATTAGTACGCGTAAACGGGGTTTCGCTTCTTCATGCTTACGGGTAGAATAAACGCAATATCCGCATCCTAATCCGTCTATGCGGCGTAAAGTATCCTGTGTGCCGCCTGGTGGAATGTTGTCGAGATCAAGAGTTATAACATCTCGCCCAGTAACGTTATTCGCTTTTCTTTTATTGCCGTTTAATGTCCCTGCTACAAAGCCGCCTACGTCCTTTAACTCGTCTTGCTTACTTTTAGGTAGGCGTAAGTATTCTACCAGTGTTTCGGTTCCACGAACCGGTGTATGCAGCTTCTCAACAAATTCTGACCAATAAATTACTTGAGTAGGCCAATACGTAGCTTTACGACTGCCAGCAGATGAGATTATAATTTTTCTATCATTTTCAAAATTCAAAAGTGCTCACCCCCATTGCGATAAAAAGCCTTTACTGCGGTTCTTTATCTGTTATATCTTTAGATCTATCATCAAGATCGGGTCTGTATCTTTCAAAGTGCATAATAGCAAACACATTCCAGGCTACTGCTGCCAAATGATCCTCATCTGTCCACCCGGCCATATATTTTACTAAGTGCCTAAATGCCGAACTAATACAGCGCGATATCGGTATCCCTTTTTCCCAATTCCGATCTGAATATTTTAAAGTCCCTAGTTCGTACCATCGTGCTAACCTGAAAAGACCTTCAGGGCTAATCAAATCAAAACGTCCTTTACCTGTTTGGATATCTCTTATTGCTCCCGTACCAAATTCCTCACGTTTTCCACTGTCTTGTATTCCGTTCATTCTTATCCCCATCCTTCCCAAATCTAGCTTTAGCGCAATGTGAAATAAATAATCACTGGACTAGACATCCCTAAAAGCACTAAAATCCATAATAACCATTCCGAAAAAGAAGTTTTAATTTTTATATCTGTCCATTTTGTAATTTGTTTTATAAAAACCTCCATTAATCTGTCCTTTAATCTGATTCAATAATGTCACTTAAATTTGCTTTTATACCTTCACATGCAATCTTTGCACCTATTCTTACTGCATCTTCTATACATGCCTGTGCTTCATAATACCAGCACGTTCCTTTTGTGATAGCACCTGTACAATCATTCCATTTATCAAAATTATTCAATGCTTGCCTTATAGCGTAATCAACCTCACCTTTTGTCATTCTAATCACCTCATACTAAAATTTTTGCTGTTTTTCTAATGCATTATAGCGTTTTATTGCCATATCAAATAAACAATTTTCACATAAAATGGTTCCATCTTCTAGTTCAACATAGTGTTCGTACTTTTCTATTTTAGAAGTGCATTTTTCACATTCAATACTTTCCATGTAATTCATCCTTTCAAATTCAACATTGAAACTGTCTTTACTGTGTAAATTCCCACTCTACTAGTGCGTCATATACATATTCACTGTTTTCTTTTATGCCAATAAGATTGTATTCTAAAACCTTGAATTTCTCTTCTTTTTCAATATTTTTAATTTCTTCACTTGTCCATTTGACTTTGCTGTTAAGATGAAGCCTTTCTTGATATTTCATTATTCCTTATCCTCCTTTACTCTGTATTGGTATTAGGTAATATCATAAATGTTGCTTTACTTTCTTTCGCTGGTATGTATACTCCTTCAACATCTATGCTGCTTTCAGAAAAATGAACAGTTTCAATCCCTTTGTATCTTAGGCTTTTAACTAAATCTAATAAGAGTTTTTCTTCTATTTCAACTGCTTTAAACTCGCCATTTGATATTAAATAACATTTGATATTCAAGCAACAACCTTCTTTCATATCTTAATCATTTACTTATCCCACAACTCAGCTAAATAATTTACATACTCAGTAAAATCATCTTCCGACATAGTCTCCAGATCTTCTTCTTCAAAATCAAATTCTTTCTCGGAATTTCTGATAAACTCTAATAATGTTTCTTCTTCATTTACTTTTTTGTATAAATTACTTTTACAAATTTCAAGAAGAAAATCACTACATATTTTATCCTGCTCATTGTTACATTCTTTATGGAATAAGCAATCTTTGCATATCATAAATATCACTCCAATCCTAAAACCTTATTTACCGTAGAATTATACAGTTTTAAAATGCCAACCGCTTGTACTAACTACCATAACCTCTCTTTGCTTCCCAGCATAATATTTTTCTCTAATTTCTTCCTTAGTTAATGGCTTAATGTAATTATATTTTTTACACCCATTACACAAATCTTCTATAGTGGACGCCTGTCGATATCCACAATCATTAGAACCTGCAGAAGCATAGCACCTAAAATAATAATCCTTGCTTTCGCTTGGCTTCCCCCTGGTAGCTAAAGGCCTATCGCCATAGTATATTGACACAATATTAAAACACATATTCTTACGTCTATCCATACAAAAGACCTCCATTAAACTACTATTTAGTTCCAGGAGGGTGTTACCCCTCCGATTTATTATGCGAAGTACCCTATGCAAACCATTACCGGTCCTAAGTACACTGCCAAATATGCTTCTGCGGTACCTCCGATTCTGTTACAGTTAATGTTTGCCCCTAATAAAAATCCTCCTGTTGTATCTGCCATTACTCTCCATTTACTTTTGTTATTCATCTTAACCCCTCCAATCTTTAATTTAACGCATAATCTATGATACTTTTTGAATTAAACTCAGCCTATTTTTAAACGCTTCCCAGTCAATCTTTGTAACGTCACCTAACTGCATTGTGTGAGGATAATTCTTCATAGTGACTTGGATCGCATGTTTTTGAATTTCCGATGCATAGTATTGGTTATATACCTTTCCGGCTCTTTCAAGGGCAACTTGACCGCATGATATGCCATCGAATAAACTTACAACTGTTTGCAAATATTTATCCGGAATAAAACTCAAAATATGTACAATTACATCTATTGTCCAACCATTGCCTAAAGCAGTATAACGTTGAGTGTTACTTATCCCTTCTGTATATCCTATTGGCAATGTTTGAAGCCTCTCGCATTCCTCTGGCGTTAGCATTCTTTGATACTTTCTAACATCATCATAATTGCCAACTTTTTTGCTTGCAAAAGGTCTTCCAGCCCCCCTAATTCCTTTCCAATATGTAGCCGTTAAACAAGCAAATTTTTCAGTTTTACGTATGTCTCTGTTTATATCCATATATGCCGGAAATTCATCTTGCTCTAACTGTATTGTCACTTTTCTATCTTCCGGCTGCTTTATATTTGGAATATTAGACCAGTATAATCTTGCTCTGTTTTGTTCAGATACTAATGCAGAATTGATTTCAATAGGCTCAACCCCTAAATATTTACTAATAACGTCTTGATATTCTTTCTTCATTTTTACATTTTCAAGAAGAAAATATTTTGGTTTTAAAATTTCTAATGCTTTTACATAATCAAAGAATAATTTACTTCTAGGGTCAAAAAAATTCAACTGTTTCCCTGCAAAGCTAAACCCCTGGCATGGGCTACCACCTAATAATAAATCAATCAATTATTTCTCCTCACTTTCTATGATAAAATGCAATTTATTTACTATCGCCATCTTTTTTAAACCCATCAATATAATTCTCAACTTCAAAAATAGATTTAACTTTGCCGCATTTGCAATGAAACATTCCTAGAAAATAATCCATTGCTCTACCACATTCACATATAACCTTTGTCATAATAACCTCCGTTCAACGTACATTTCACGCGGTTTGCTCATTTTTAATTTTTTCGTTGTAGTCCTCAATTACCTTGTAGAACTCACTTGCCTTAATTACAGTAAAGCCTTTTGGAGTATCAATCGAATCAGAATTACAAGAATAAGAACAATACAGAGTATTATCTACATCAAACAATCTCCAACTGAATCGCTCATAACCTCTGAAGTACATAAAAATATGAGGTTTACTCAATACTTTAAGTCCTTTACCTTTTAATGACTTGACCCACTCTTTACAGATAGCGCTATTCTTTTTAAATGATCTTAAGCCATCATTTACTTGTTTAGCCAATACCTTTGCAAACTTTGCAGCATCTTTTTGTGTTGGGATTATATAAAGAGTATCATTAGCCGGATAATACTTAGTTGTTTCAATTCCTTGGTCTTTCATGAAATCTATTACGTGGTCATTTATTACCTTTACATTTTTCTGGTGTTCAAAATATTCTTGATGCAGCTCTGATTCCTCTGTCACTATATAAAATTTTTCCACTGTCTTATCCCCTCTCTTTTAACTTCGTATTTTGTTGCCGTTTTTAAGCTCTTCTTTTATTTGAAATAACCTCTGCTGCTATAACTACATTGCCAGGGCTAATTCCATCGTCACGAGGATTATCAATGATTTTTATAATAAAATCCGGCTTTACTCTTATCCTCTTTTTTCCCGGCCTCTCTAACTTAAGTTTTTCTTCGTTCTTACTCGCCATCAGTTGATCCTCTCCTTCTTGCAATGTGGATAACTCTGTGGATACTGTTGTTAATTTGTTGTGGACAAGCACAACACCACAATATATGGTATTTAATCTTTTTTATAATACTTTGTTATAAAACCATCTGCTCTAAGCAATAATCCAGATGCCCACTGTATTGGTTGCCCCATTATTTCACATACACGATCAAGATCCACTTTTTCCGCCGGAACGTCTAGTACGCACTCATCATGTATATGCATAACAGTTTGATACCCAGCAGAACTAAGCCTTTTAATGCTTTCTGCTAAACAATCCCTTGCAATGGCTTGAACTATATTCTCTACCAACTTGCCTCCATAAGTCGGAATAACTTCCCACTTCTTAGTATTTTGGTTGATCCCATGATAATGAACAGCTTCTTTTCCAAAATCATTCTGTGATAGAAACGGTTTTGTATAGAATAATTTACGGCCACTCGGCAGTGTTATAGTTAAAAAGTCCTGTTGATTATTGTAATCGCCTTCACGAGCTAGTATTAAGCCTTTCATCCCTACCGGCTGACCTGTTCTCATCACTTCTAGCGCTGCGTTCTCGATACTATACCATAGATCTACAATGCGCTTATTTGATGATCGCCATCTCCGTACGATTTCTGGTAGTTCTTCTTCTATTAGGCCCATATTCAGTGCGCCCATGGAGATTAAAGCACCGGATCCGCCCTGATAGCCTAATGCTAGTTCAGCAACTTTACCCTTTTGCCGAAGATCGTATTCCGGATTACCTTTTGATATTTTTTCAATTGGAACGCCGAACATTTGACTTGCTGAAGCCTCATATATTTTACCGTGTGTGGCAAATACGTCTAGCCTCCATTGCTCCCCTGCTAGCCAAGCAATGACGCGGGCTTCTATTGCTGAAAAATCAGCCACAACAAATTCATTACCGTTGGAAGGAATAAAAGCTGTTCTTATAAGCTGCGATAGTGTATCCGGTATATTTCCGTATATAAGTTTTAGAACATCTACTTTTTTGGCTTTAACACAGTCTCTAGCATGTGATAGTGTTTCTAAATAATTTCTAGGTAGGTTTTGCACTTGCACCAATCTGCCGGCCCATCTACCGGTCCTGTTTGCTCCATAAAATTGTAGAAGGCCTCTTATTCGGCCATCATCACAAACAGCCTCGTCCATAGCTGTATACTTCTTAACACTTGTTTTTGAAAGTTCCTGGCGGATCTCTAACATTCGTTTTGCCGTATCACTGTCAATGGTCTTGATAAGATCTTTTACTGTAGCTTTCTGTAAATCCGTAATCTCTTCTCCCGTTTCTTTTTCAAGCCATTTTGATAGCTGTTTTACGCTTTTTGGGTTATCTAATCCGGATATTTTTATAGCTTCATTCATTAGCTCATCGGTTACAATCTGATCGCAATATAATGCTCCTTCTATAAGTTCTTTGTCTACTTTTACACCATAAGCATTTATCTGTTGATCTAACTCCCATAACTTTTGTTCTTGCTCCGGCACAGGAAAAAATGATAATCTTCTTTCTATCTCCATTTCAGTAACTACGTCCTGTTTACAATAGTCTTTGAATAATTGCCATTTCTCCGGTTCGTGATGTGGTAATGTTCTCATTCTATGCCCATTTTTATTTGTGGGTTTACAAGGCACACAAAATGTTCGTATAAGTGACCTGCCTACCCCCATTTTCCGTTTATCCTCAGGTAACCCGAGCGCTACAGCCGTAGCTGCAAGTCCTGCAGTATATCCACAATATAAACCGTGAAGCATAGTACAGCGCCATTGTTCCAAGGGTGAATAATAGAATTTATTAAGCGAATACCATTCAAAAGGGGCGTTGTATGCGTGCTTGATAACATTAGTATCCTGAAGGGCGGTTAATATATTGTCTGGAATACTTTCGCCCTCTGCTAGATCAATAATTTGGACTGCTTTATTATCAAAGGAATATGCGAATAAAAGAATTTGAAAATCAGGGGATTGTACATATTTGTACAATCCCGCTTTTTTAATGTCAACGCTTGAAAAAGTTTCTATATCTATTGATAAATGTCTCATACCCCATAAACACCACCGGAAATAGGCATACCGGTTATGGGATCAATCCGTGGTTGTTGTTGCGGCTGTTGCTGTGGTTGGTATTGCTGCTGTCCGTATGAAGGTTGTTGCGTTTGTGGTGGCATCGGTAGTCCTGCACTATCTCCAAAGTCTGATGCAGCTGAAGTACGTCCTCCTAATGGTTCTCCATCCTCTAGTTTTTGTACATTGCCAAGGCCACAGCCGATACCTTTTTTACCGCTTGCATTGTATGGGAAAAATCTCACTGATACTCTAGCGTACATCCCGGAATATACTTCTGTTTGATTAATAACTGGATTAAGACTGAGATCAACAACCTGTGGTGCTTGCTTAGATGATGCGGTGAATACCCAATGTCCTTTACACTCATCACCAAACGGCATACCATCACTCGGTCTAGCACCGTCACCATCATGAACCGGAATAGCCAATACAGGTGGTCGTACACCGTTCCATCTAGAAGATACACCTTCCTGTATTGCAGCATTAATAGCCGCATCGATACGTTGCTTTGTTGCTATATCGTTCTTAGGTACCAATATAGTAGTGCTATACTTTGCTTCCCCTCCACCGTTTGGATTTGCATAGGGTGTAAATAGATGTGCATAACTAAGTCTTACCTTTCCTGTTACTACATGTTGTGGATTTTGATTACTCATTCCCATTACCTCCATTATCGTTTTTAAAATCGTCTTCAGCGCTTCTTCGTGTAATCGCTTCACGTTTGTCATTTGTCGGAGCAAGCGTAGGCTTACCCGGCGGTATGTTAACATATTCGGTTAATATTTCTTTGAACTTTGTCTTTCCTATTAGCTTTTCAGTTGCTGCAAGAGTTAACGGCTTACGTTCATACAGCATGGCTTCTTCTATGCCATTACTCTTAAGCAGTTCAAATGCTTTGTCTTGATCGGTAAACTGTCTTACGCTACGCCCTTCTACTGCTTTCCATCCCGGGATATCATTACCGGCTAGGCATTCACTTAGCGCATATTCTTCAAGATCTTTAACCCATTTCGCAAGATTCTGCGCCTTTAGCAGTATCTGTCCTACTTCTTCATTTGAAATAAGTGGTGGTTTCATTTGCTTATAATCCTCAAGTGCTGTATGGAATTCAGTTCGGGCTCTACACAATGCTTTTGCGCGGCAGAATCGACAATGCTCACCTGATACAAATTCACCTTCACCGTTAAATGCTTTTTGTGCTATAGGTTTTATGCTTCCTCCCCATTCATTAAGTTGTGCTATAGGCATCTCATATTCGGATATGCTGTCAAGTCTTGGTTGCACAATGGCCATTTTCACGGTATCAATCGCATATAAGAAAGAGTATTCTGTATATGCACCCAAAGCATATAACATCATTTGCGGATTATTTTCAGCGGATACCGGAACACCTTTGCCATATTTCAGATCGATAATGTGTAGTGTGTTACCAGCGATAATAATACAATCGCCTGTGCCAAACCCCTCCGGCGCATATGCGCCATAATCAATTTTCTTTTCTACAGCTATATATGGAGTGGAACTGAATCCATGGGCAATACCGGATATATAGTCCAAGTAGATATCGGTATACCTTAGCATTTCATCCTGGTATAACGGGTCATCCTTGAATTTCTTTAAACGGTTGTTAAATGCTCTTACTCCTATAGGCTCTATGAAAGCCTTTCTTAGTTTTAGCTCTGCTATTTCATGGGCCAGTCTGCCCTCATTTGCATAGCTACTTTGGCTTTCAGGTAATGTATCTTCCAACCTTGCAGAAGGTGTACAGTGTAACCACTTATGCGATCCACTTGCTGACAGTAGGGCGTGCGCCCTATCACCACTCATATTTTTGCCCCCAGTTCTCTAAGTTTTGTTGCAAATGCTCCATATTGATCTTTAGGCAATGCAGTCAAGGCTTGCACACCGAAAGAGTTTAGTAACCCAACAAGATCTGTTCTTCGTCCGGCATCCACAAGCTGTGTCGCCGTTACAGCCAGTTGCTCCATGGTGTAAGCCTGTGTTGACGTAGGAACCGCAGCTGGTGCTAGTGTTTGGGCAGGTGCTGATTGTACCGGGGCGCTTACCGGAACAGGCGGTGTTGGTGCTATCGGAGTTGGTGCTGTTGGTACAGGTGATTGCAAATTCGTATCATTAGGTGGTACCGCAGGGATTGGATTTACCCCAACTTCTTTTTGGTTTATAACATTAGGCGCACTTTTCAAAATGTTTTCTTCTTCACTTGATGTGTTAACTAAAGAACGCAGTGTACCATTGTCAATACTTTTAATTAGCTCAATACTGTTTAGTTCTAATGTAACTTTCATAAATCTGCCTCACTTTCTTAAATTGATTTTTGATAGCCCTCATGCTATAATGAAGGCAAGTGAAAATTTTTTGACGCCTGACCTTATTGGTCGGCTTTTCTTTTTATAGAGCCTATAGATTCCCATACTTCTTTGACTGTCCAGCCTAATACAAAACATACACCGCCGAACATAAGAATTGAAAATACTTCTCCTAACAAGATACTCATCCCCTCTCCTTTCTTTATGTTTATACTGCTTGCTTTTGCTTTAATCTATCTGCCAGCTCCACATAGCTATTTGTTTTATCATTTGTTTTATCATTTGTTATCTCAATTAGTATTCGCCCTCTCTTTTTCGGCTGGTAATAATTGATATAACCTTGTTTGATGTGATTACGCACGGTATTTTTATGGAGCCCCGTAAACTCCGCATATCTTTCTATGGTTAGGTAAGCCCGGTCTGCTTTTATCCGTGGTACTTTCATTAAGGATTCACCTTTCTTTCTCTATATGTTAAATTACTATTTTTACACCCATAGAGAAATTTTAATTTAAAAAAATTTTATCCAGTGATAAACACAACTCTTTTGCAATTTCCACCAAAGTTTCTAAAGATGGAAATTTTCTCCCTGCTTCTATATCGCATATAAGTTGTGGAGATTTTTTTATATGTCTTGCCAATTCCGTTTGTGATAATCCTACTTGTATACGTTTTTCTTTAATCACGTTTCCTAAATTCATAATGCCCCTCCTTTTTTTTCTCTATAGGTGTAATTAAATTATAATTTCTCTATAGGTGTAATTTAATATCTAAATTCTACCATATTTCACGCTATACGTTGATTTAAAGCATATAAATAAGATAATCTCTCCAAATCATAAAATACAGCGCTTTTTCGCTATAAGTTAATCTTTACACTTTTAGCGTAAAAATATAAAATAAAATTACAAATTTTGAAAAGGTGATATTATGAAACTGGGAGAAAAAATAAAAAAAATAAGGAAAGAAAAAAACTTAACTCTTAAAGATATCTCAAATTTAGTCGGTATATCTATTTCCTATCTATCTGATGTAGAGAACAATAGAAAAAATCCTAGCGTAGAAAGTTTAACCAAGATATCAACCGCATTAAATATCCCTACAAGTGTGCTTCTAGATGAAAGTGATATTGTTTATAAAGAAGACTTTCTTAATCAAGCCAAAGAAAAATATGGTAATAGGGGTAAAAAGCAAGCAGAACAACTGCTTGAAGATACTAGAGCCTTATTTCATGGTGGTGATCTCCCAGCAGAAGATCGCGACGAGTTTTTTAAAGCTATTATGGAAATATACTTCCAAACAAAAGAAGAAAATAAGAAATACGGCAGGAAGAAAAACAACGCAGAGTAGGTGACAATACACATGGGGGCCCTCAATATATACATTAAAGACAAAGCACAAAAACTAATTAAAAAGTTTAAAACCTATGATCCGATAGAATTAGCTACTGCTATGAATATAGAAATTAAATACTATAAATTCCAAGAAATGAAGGGCTTTTATCTATACTATCAAAGAAAAAGATGTATAGGCATTAATTCCAATTTATCAGATATAGAACAACGTCTGTGCTGTGCCCATGAAATTGGACACGATCAATTACATAGACGGTTTGTGCAATACATGAAAGATTATCACATGTTTTCTGATGTAAGGCATGAATATGAAGCAAATATATTAGCCGCTCATTTATTAATCCCAGATTCCATCCTTGTAAAGTATCAAATAACAAACTACTCAATTGCTGAAATCGCAGCACAAGAAAACTTGTACCCCGAACTTTTAAAATTAAAGTTACAATTGGAGTATACCAGATAAATAGTAGATGTTCAGTAAATAACAACAAAATGGTATAGAATGTTAAAGTTTTAGGTTATAGCAATAAACTATGTTCATGTGTACTTTGAAAATTTAAAGAATGGATGATAGGAATAATTTGGTATCTAAAAATGGTCGGAGATTCCCTATGCAAGAGAATAGTAAGAATATTTTTCCTGTAGTTTATGCAGCAGTCTTATGGTATTCTTTATTCTCAAGGGTTATGGCTATGGCTTTTGCATGTTGGAGCATGCAAACTAAGGCAGTTCTCACGAAGAAGTTCTTGGTACCCCTAAATAATGGAGATTTAAGACCGTTGTTGAGTACAATATCTCCAATAACGGATTCTATACGTGCTCTTCTTGAATAGATGTCTTTCCAGAGTTGTGAGCCTCTGGGAACTTGGGTAAACCAACGAATATCATCTTCAATGTGAGTATAGACTGTCTTGCCATAGCCAGAATCACAACATGGATGATCACACTTTAGTTTTTCAGCCAATTTTTTAGAAGCTTTTCTTGGACACCGCCATTTTAGTCGTCTTTTTTTCTTATCAATACCCCAATAGTAAAATGTATGACCAGCAGCACAAACAGGCAAACCAAACTCATTAGTAGGTGTTGGAGTTTGAGAATTTCTTGGATTAATTGCAATAATAGGCTTACCGCCTAGTAAACTAATCCACCAGTAAACATAATAAGCGTCGTATCCCGAATCAGCAATGACATAATGAAAGTCAACTTTCAAGTTGTGATAAAGATGCATTATTAGATGTGGTGTCATTCTAACATCGTGGACATCAGCACCTTCGACGAAGAATGTTAGTGGTAGGCATTTAGATGGATTATCTATCATAGGAGTTGTTGCAAAATGCAGACCGTATCCCATTAGATATTCATCAAGATTATGATCATAACCTTTTGTGGCTTCGGAGTCAGTACACATAGAGCATTTAAAGGGTTTTATATTACTGGCATAGCATCTACAATATTTTTCAGGAACATACTTTTGTTTGCAAAAAGATTTTACCTTGCAGCCGTCAAAGATTACTTTATCATGGGGATCAATGATTCCTAATTCGATAGATTCTTTGACAAATAACAATTCAAATATTTTACGGATTAGAGAACCTTGAAGCATGACATCTTCAACGTTTTCATCGCCGAAAAGATTAGAGATAAACCAAGAGAAATAAGCCTTAGAGGGCGTCTTGTCAGGAGAGAAACCTGATAGATAAGCATATCTTGGTGTATCCCTAAGTTCTTTGACCCATTTATTAATGGATGTAAAGCCAGCAAGGTACATCACAAGTAAAGACCTTAAAGCATCTTGAGGGCGATAAAGTGCAATACGTCCTGCAGGATTTTGTGAATAAAAATGTAAACAGAAGTCATAAACACGAGATAGATCAATCTTTGATATTATCTTAGCAATGCTGTCAGTCTCACTGACAGATAGAAATAAATTAAGTTTATAAGCCAGGTGACTCTGGTTTGGTGGAAGCAATGACATCAGCCCCTTTCTAAAATATTCTCTATTTTAGCAGGTTTGAGGGCTGTGAGGTGAAGAAAATTGTTTCCAGTTGATAAAATCAAGTTGAATCAAGGGGTTCAGCTTTGCTGAACACCAACGATAAATATTTTGTGAGGTGCATAATGAACGACAGCCAAAGTATATTTAAGTACACTAATGAAATCATCGAAAGATATAAAACACGTAATCCTTTTACTCTAGCCGCTTTACTCGATATTAAAATTGACTATAAACCTTACAGCATACTTAAGGGTCATTATTTAAAAGTTGCTGATAGAAAGTATATTATTATTAATCCAAATTTAAATTATCAAGAACAACTAATTGTTTGCGCTCATGAACTTGGACATGCCTTATTACATGATGATTCAGAAGCACATAGTTTAATGGCTCTCAGTTTAAGTAACATGGACGCAGATCAAAAAGAGCGTGAGGCAAACAGATTTGCTGTATCCCTATTAGTAAAACCTGAAAAGATTAATAAAGAAATATGCGACCTAACGGATAATGAGATCGAAAAAATTGTATTGTTAAATATACAAAAGGTGGGATAGAATCATGGGAAAACGCGGAAATGGCGAAGGATCTATTTATCAGCGAAAAAGTGATGGTAAATGGTGTGGTCAAATCACCATTGGCTTTGATGAGAACGGAAAGCAGAAAATAAGAACCTTATATGCTAACGACAGGGAAGAACTTATAAAAAAGTTTGATATGGAGCGCAGTAGACTTCATATGGGGTATAATATTGAGCCTTCAATGCTAACTGTTGGCAAATGGGTAGATATTTGGCTAACCCAATATAAAAAAAATAGTATTAAACCCGCCACATATGATGGATACTACAATACAATAAAGAATTATATTAAACCATATTTCGGAAGCACAAGACTGAGCATGTTAAAAACAGACTCAATCCAACAAGTATATAATAAAATGAAAGATAAAGAATTAGATACAGCTAGCATAAAAAAAGTTCATACCGTGCTTAACCAAGCATTCAATCAAGCTATAAGAAATGGTATTGTATACATTAATCCTGTAACAGCTGCAGCGGTCCCAAAGCAAAAGAAAAACAAAGTTAGAATACTTAGTAAACAGGAGCAAAAAAAATTTACAGAAGCTTGCGATAAAATAAATAATGTGTATACGGAATTATTATCTTTTTTACTTGAAACAGGGCTAAGAATAGGCGAGGCGCTTGCACTCATAAAAGATAATGTATCACTAGAAGATGAAGAAATAACCATTGCTAATACCGCACATAGGATTAGAAATTATGAAGGTACCGGATTAAAAACAAAGATAAATATTGGAGATGTAAAAACAGATTCAGGTTATAGAAAAGTTCCATTAACCTCTAAAGCTTATAACATATTAGAACACAGGCTTGAAGTAACAAAATCAGAATTTGTATTCTGCGCTAATAATGGTAGTATTCTTCAAGAAAGAAATGTTAGAAGAACAATAGATCGAATTAAAAAAGACACGAAATTAAAAGATATGACTGCTCACACTTTACGGCATACATTCGCTACAAGGATGCTTGAAGCTGGATTACCTTTAAAGGTAGCAAGCGAGATATTGGGGCATAAATCAATTCAGATTACAGCTGATATTTATATGCATGTCTTACCAAATACCAAAAAAGACGCTATTAAAAAACTTGAAAATTTTATTCAATAACTACAAAATAACTACATTTTGGACCTATTCACTTTTGTAGTTATTGATAATTAAACCCATGTAGCAATTGTACTACAAGGGTTACAGTTTGGAGCTGGTAGCCGGAATCGAACCGGCGACCTGATCATTACGAGTGATCCGCTCTGCCGACTGAGCCATACCAGCATAAAATACGATTAAATAATACTACATCTTGAAACAGTTGTCAATATTGCATCTAAGGTCTTTTGTTTGAATATACACTATCAGAAACAGTCTCATCTATCTCTGACCCTTCTTTTAGCTTTTGATATACATTTAGTTGTTCTATTCTTGCCTGTTCTGCCATAACGGCTTGATTATGTTTTTCATATAATATTCTATTTTTGCTTAATAACTCCCGATCTTTTTTATGTCCAACTATTAATATCGTAATAAGAGCTACAGATAATACGATAATAGTAATATTAATATAAATGCTGTTATTGCTTTTCATAACTCTACTCCATCCTCCCTAATAGTTGTATTAACGCTAAATACATTAAACGCTTTAATAACCAATATTACAGGAAACATTAGTAAAACATTTCATACCCTATAATACAGCTATAGTACAGACTAAATTATACCAATAATAACGTCTTCATTTCAAGTCTATTTTGGTACTATTTCAAAATATATCCTCCATAAGGAAATACGTTTCCTTTAATTTACATTTTATATTGATATTTAATGAACATTCTCTAACAAGCATGCACATCTACATAAACCGAAGAATATACTATTTATGTAAATATTATATTTGAAAGGAGCTTATCTATGAACGGATGTATGCCTATGCAACCCCAACCGTATGACTATGGTTATGCTTATCCTAATCCAATGCATCACAAAAATCTGGTAGATGTTATTCATAATTGCCAGGCTGTGTGTGAACACATGACCAGCATACTGAAAAAAAGATCCGATGTACAAATGCGAGTGATGCAGCTTGAACTGCTGCGTGATTGTGCCGACATCTGCGGCCTAACCGCAAATTATGTTGCTCGAGACAGTATGTATGCAAAATCTGCTGCAGAACTATGCGCATGCATATGCGAAAGCTGCGCAAGAGAATGTTCAAGATTTCCTGATGCCGAATCCCAACACTGTGCTCAGGTATGTATGCACTGTGCAAGAGAATGCAGAGCTTTTGCGATGATGAGATAAAAATATCTAAAAATGCAAAGGAATCTGGATTCCTTTGCATTTTTACAGTTTAGCTCGATACTACTTATTCAAATAATATGGCCTTCCCTTGTGCAAGACTCTTTGGGATATCAATGATCCTCTGGTTCTCAGACCCACGAAATTTCAACAGAAGATTTTTCATTTTTTCAATGAATGGCCCATCAATCATCACATCAACATATTGCAACAGTTCTCTCCACTCGGGACGTATTGCAGACGCATCACATAAAATATTTTCGAAAACATACCCCGTATAAAGCCAGATGTCCAACCCCTTCTGTTTGGCGCGTTTGGCAATTTCAGTGCAGGGTGCGGCCTGATCCATCGGCTCGCCACCGGAGAAAGTGATCCCTTTATGAAGCTTCAGCTTCGACAACTGTTCAACAACTTCCTCTACTTCCAATTCAAAACCCCCGTCAACACTGTGAGTATGAGGATTATGGCAGCCCACACATTTATGGGGACATCCCTGTGTCCATATCACCGCACGTATTCCCGGCCCATCTACAATACTATCTTTGGTAATTGGTGCTGCTAATCTTATCTTCATCTTGCTTTACCTCACTTATCATAGCACTCAAAAAAGCTATTCACTATTCACTACTCATATCAGCGGACTATAATAAATATCCGGTTCATCTGTTTTATTCAGCATTTTATTAATACAATTATACAATATATCTATTCCCGGTTCAATTTGTTCAGGATAAACCGCAGCATAACTAATCCGTATATGACTATCGTTACTATTGGATTCTGACGTATAAAAGATTCTTCCGGGTATGAGCAGCAAATCATGCTTTGCACACTCATAATACAGCTTTGTAGCAGAAACATTCTTAGGGAGCGTCAACCAAAAGTTCAGACCTCCATTGGGTTTATGAATGCGTACACCAATGTTCTCTAAACAAATGATTTTATCCAACATCTTTTGATACCGGTCTTTATATATTTGTTTCATATATTCAAGATGGCTTCCCCATATTCCTTTTCTTAAATACAAATCAAAAGCTCTTTGAATTAAGCCTGAAGATGATATATCCGTCGTATGCTTGGCCTGCAGTATTTTTTGGAAAATTTCCGGAGGAGTTATCAAAAAACCTATACGAAGCCCCGGCATTAATACCTTTGAAAAGCTTTTAATGTACAAGACCCTGTCAAACCGGTCAAGAGATTTTAGTGTCCTAGGTCCATGTCTTTGTGTAAAGTCCAGATCAGTTAAAAAATCATCTTCAATAATATAGAAATGATGCTTGTATGCCAATTCCAATAGTTGTCTTTTTCTCTTCTCAGAATAACAATATGTTGTAGGATTCTGATAGTTAGGCATTGTATAAATAATTTTAGGTTGATAACGTCTTATATACTTTTCCGCAAGTTCCATATCTATTCCATCTTCTTGAATAGGTATTCCAATGATCCTTGCACCCCGGGACTTAAAAACAGCAATGGCACCGGTATAGGTAGGGTTTTCCACAAACACATAATCCCCCGGCTGGATGAGCGCCTTTGCAATGACATCAATCCCTTGCTGCGCCCCGGAAATAATCTGTATATGATCTTCAGATACATCGATTGAATAATAGTCATCCAGAAAACAAGATATTGAATGCCTTAATGGTCTGTATCCGTTGCTTTCATGATATCCGAAAGCCTGCCCCTTATCTCTCTCTAAAACCTCTACCAATGCTATTTTAAAATCATCCACAGGAAAAAGATCAGGAGTGGGCGTCGCACTGGCAAAATTAATACTGTTTTTATTTAAAGTAATGTGCCCCCTGCTCATTAATTGGATATCTTCATCATCATAAAATTCATCTTTAATAATATGGTCTTCAATAGCTGGTTCTTCCGGTTCTTCGATCTCTTGAACACTCGATACATACACACCACTGCCGACTTTTGAAAAAACATATTGATGCTGTTCAAGAAGTTTATATGCATTAACTACGGTAACGTTATTCACATTTAATTGACCCGCCAGCTTTCTAATGGCCGGCAAACGGGTTCCAGGCTGAAGCTGATCTTCACAAATCATCTTTTTTAATTCTTCAAACAATTGTATATATAATGGTACACTACTCTGTTTATCTAATTGTATCGGTACAATATTACTCATTCGTATATTTTCCTCCGAATTGTATTGACATTTTAAGAATCGTATGTAATAATATTAAAAAATATTCACTATCGCAATCATTGTATCGGTACAATAATTATACTATATTCTTCTTTCCTTGTAAATAGTAAGACTAGTGTTTCTTATATACCGATAAATTATTTTTTGAGGAGGCTAACGTAAATGAATGAAAGATTTGAACTGAATAAAAATCTGGCACAGATGCTCAAAGGCGGCGTCATTATGGATGTTGTAAACGCTGAACAAGCAGAGATCGCCGAGAAGGCAGGGGCTGTTGCTGTTATGGCGCTTGAGAGGGTACCTTCCGATATCAGAAAACAGGGCGGCGTTGCAAGAATGTCCGATCCTAAGCTGATTAAAGAAATAAAAGAAGCTGTTTCTATCCCGGTAATGGCAAAAGTAAGAATAGGTCATTTCGTCGAAGCGCAAATCCTTGAAGCGCTGGGTATCGATTACATAGACGAAAGCGAAGTACTTACTCCTGCGGATGACATGTTTCACATCAATAAGCATGACTTCAAGATTCCCTATGTATGTGGGGCTAAAAACCTTGGTGAAGCGTTGAGGCGAATTGGCGAAGGCGCATCTATGATACGTACAAAGGGTGAAGCCGGTACCGGTAATGTTGTTGAAGCGGTACGCCATATGAGAACCGTAACAAGTGAAATACGCAAACTTAACAATATACCCAAAGAAGAACTAATGACTGCCGCAAAAGAGATGGGTGCACCTTATGATTTGGTAGTATGGGTTGCAGAAAACGGAAAACTTCCGGTAGTGAATTTTGCAGCAGGCGGTATCGCAACTCCTGCCGATGCGGCTCTCATGATGCAATTGGGCTGCGATGGGGTTTTTGTAGGCTCAGGTATTTTTAAATCCGGCGATCCCGAAAAAAGGGCTCGTGCCATCGTAAAAGCCACTACTTACTATGATGATCCTAATATCCTCGCTGAAGTTTCAGAAGATTTGGGAGAAGCGATGTATAGCTTGGAAATAAACCAGATTGCGAAAGAAAGCTTATACGCTGACCGGGGATGGTAGGGCCAATTAACAATTAATAATTAATAGTGAATAGTTGTTGGTTAACAGTAAATTCGTTGTTTTTAATGAGATATTCTGATATTAAGTGAGATGATGCTATGATTAAAGTGGGTGTTTTGGGGCTGCAAGGGGCGGTTTCTGAACATATAAGCATGCTGGGGTCGTTTGATCACGTGACTCCTATGGTGGTTAAAACCGCTCAACACATTCAAGATGTGGATGGACTGATTATTCCCGGTGGGGAAAGTACTACCATCGGTAAGCTTTTGGATAATTTTAAGTTGATAGATGTCCTCTCCAGCAGAATTACTAATGGCATGCCCGTATGGGGGACATGTGCCGGCATGATTCTTCTAGCTAAAAAAATCAGTAATCAAGATAAGACCTTTTTGAATACCATGGATATACAGGTGCGCCGTAATGCATATGGAAGTCAGTTGGATAGTTTCAGCACGATGCTTGATATCCCGGCAATATCAACACAGCCCATTCCTGTTGTATTCATCCGTGCGCCATATGTAGAAGAAGTTTGGAATGAGGTTGAAGTATTAGGAACAATAGACAATAAGATTGTAGCCTGTAGACAAAAAAACATGCTCGCTACATCTTTTCATCCTGAATTGACAAATGACTTGAGTTTCCATAGATATTTTATAAACACCATAGTACAACCTTAAAACATAAAATGTATTTATGATACTCAATAAGAAATAAGGGACGGTTTTTCTATCATACCGGTTTTGGGTGATTGGAAAACCGTCCATAATTACTGATAGTGTCCCAATGAACACTTTGTAATTCCTTTTGAAGAACCTTCTTCTAGTTTATAGTCTTCATTGTCCATTGTCCATTGTCCATTAAAAAGATTATTCACTAATATAGCACTTTCTTATTACGTTAGTGCTAACCTAAAATTCCACTCTCTTTAATGAGTTCTATTGCTCTTAGGATTTTTTCTTCCGACTGCACCAACGCAATACGTACGTAGCCTTCTCCCATTTCACCAAAGCTGCTGCCGGGAACAACCATAACACCGGTTTTATCAAGCAGGTCAAATGTAAACTCTACAGAAGAGGAATAAGCTTTAGGAATAGGCGCCCAAACGAACATGGTGCCGGAAGGCTTGTCTACCTTCCATCCTATTTTTTGCAGTCCGTCAATAAGTATATCTCTTCTTCTCTCGTAAGTTTGTACTGTTTGCCTCAAACAGTCTTGAGGACCACTCAATGCTGCGATAGCAGCGTATTGAATCGGCAGGAAAACACCATAATCCATATGGGATTTTAATATTCTTAACTGTTCAATCACCTTTTTATTCCCCATAGCAAAGGATATTCTGCACCCGGGAATATTATAAGACTTTGATAGAGAGTTAAACTCAATTCCTACATCCTTTGCCCCCGGAATACTTAAAAAACTTCCTCCTTTTATGCCGTCAAAGGTAAGTTCGCAATATGCATTATCATGGACTACCACAATATCATATTTTTTTGCGAACCAAACCAATTTCTCGTAAAACTCAGGAGGAGCAACAACGGCAACAGGATTGTTAGGGTAAGAAACAACCATCATTTTTGCCTTATGGGCGATATTACTGTCTATCGCATCCAAGTCCATTAAAAAATTATTTTCTTTAAATAGCGGTATCCTATGTAAGGTTGCGCAAGCCAATGAAGGACCGATACTAAAGATGGGATACCCGGGGTCCGGGACCATTACAATATCACCAGGGTCTGCAAGCGTTAAAGCGATATGCGCAAGACCATCCTGTGAACCCATCATTGATGTAATTTCTTCCGGTTCCAACTGCACCTGAAACCTTCTGTCATACCATTGTATCACTGCCTGTATAAGTTCGGGTCTGTCGTTGATAGCATATACATAATTACCGGGGAATTCTGCTGATTCCCGGATCGCCTGGATTACATGCGGCGCCGGTGGCATATCGGGTGTACCGATGCTAAAATTTATTACTTCCCTTCCTTGGGCAAATAGTTCATTTTTCTTGCTTTCTAATTCAGAAAAAATAGCGGAGGTGAGCCCTCCCATTCTTTTGGAAAATATCATATCCATATCCCCATCTTCTATAAATATTATTACAATACAGCAAGAGGGAGCCTCCTCCCCTCGTATCGTCCATGCAGTCCCTGGTACAAAGGCTGTTAACTGTGAACCGTGAACCGTGAACCGTGAACAACTTAATTATACCAGACATTTCATAACAGATGAATATTATTTCAAAAGAAAATTTTGTTTTTTCTACCTAAATACTTCCATTTTTTAGGTTCTTATGTTATAATGATTAAGTAAACCAATCAAGAGAAGAGGGGATTTCTATGAAAGCGACATCAGATCAATTACCTATGTGCTGTAACTGCAAATATGCGACAAAAATTCCACTTACCGATGATGTGGTTTGTCCAATCCAAGGCGTTGTTTCGAGCAGTTATTTATGCAGAAAATACAGCTACGACTTTTTTTTTAAAAAGCCTAAACGCAGAAGAAACATCAACACCGAAGAGTTTTCATTCAGTGATTTTTCAATTGTTGATGTCGATTCATGATGTGCTTATACAAGAGTTCTACATTATGGTTTGTTTTACCTCTTCAAACACAAAAGATGATTAAGAATTAAGGTGATTCAGTGAACATACGAATAAGTGATATTTTTCGTGAAAAATTAAATAATATACAATCGAGGACACCTATTAAGATTAACGAGAATAGTAATGAGATATCTTTTCAAGAAATATTGAATAGTAAAGTAAACGGCAATACCTCCCTTTCCGGTAACAATACAAAAGGTAATGTCGAACTCATGCCAGCCATTGAAAAAGCTGTTAATGATGCCAGCAAAAAATACGGTATTCCTTCTAATATTGTTAGCGCTGTCATTGCGGCCGAATCGAATTTTAATCCTACTGCGTTATCATCCAAAGGCGCTCAAGGGTTAATGCAGTTAATGCCCGGTACAGCCAAGTCTCTTGGGGTAAACAATCCTTGGGATATTACACAAAATATTGAGGGTGGCGTAAAGTACCTTAAAGAACAACTGGATCAATTCGGCGGAGACCTCAAGCTTGCTTTGGCTGCCTATAACGCAGGACCCAACAGTGTGACAAAGCATAATGGCGTTCCCCCTTATGCTGAAACCCAGGATTATGTGAAAAAAATCTTAGGATCTATAGATGAGTATAAATAGAAATTGTTGAAAGAAGTATTTAAAGGGACATCTCTTAATAGAATTAAATTCTAAAGAGGCATCCCTTTTTCATCTGGACAATAATAATCCCTATTTTATATCTCATACGTTTTTAGTAATTCGGATAATTCAGCTGCTTTAAAATTTTGCCTCGCTTCCTGCAAACTTGAATCTAATTTATTTCGTGGCTTTTTGTATTGCCTGCTCCAAATCATCTATCAGATCGTTTGCGTCTTCTATCCCAATAGATAATCTTACCATATCCGGATTAACACCGGCGGCTTTAAGCCCTTCTTCAGAAAGCTGAGAATGGGTGGTACTGGCAGGATGAATAACCAATGACCTTACATCTCCGACATTTGCAACATGGGAGAAAATCTTCAGACTGTCTATGAATTTTCTGCCTGCTTCAACGCCGCCTTTAAGTCCGAAGGTAAAAATTGATCCTGCCCCTTTAGACATATACTTCTGTCCCAATTCATAGTATTTATTGCTTTTGAGTCCCGGATAGTTTACCCAGCTCACCATTGGGTGCTGTTCCAAATATTTTGCAATGTTCATTGCATTGTCGCAATGCTTTTGCATCCTGAGCGATAAGGTTTCCAAACCTTGGATAAACATAAATGCATTAAAAGGTGATAGCGCAGGTCCAAAATCTCTTAATAATTGAACCCTTGCCTTAGTAATAAATGCTGCCGTCCCAATATCTTTCACGTAATTCACACCATGATAGCTTGGATCGGGCTGAGACAATCCGGGAAACTTTCCGTTATCCCAATTGAATTTACCGCCGTCAACGATCACACCACCCATGGATGTCCCGTGTCCGCCTAAAAACTTTGTTGCCGAATGAATAATAATATCAGCACCAAAATCGAAAGGCTTGCACAAATACGGGGTGGTAAAAGTGCTGTCTACAATAAGCGGCACACCATTTTTATGGGCTAAATCCGCAATAGCTTGCAAGTCCGGAATATTGATATTGGGATTTCCGATAGTCTCAATAAAATACGCTTTGGTTTTTTCAGTAGTCGCTATTTGAAAATTCTCCGGTTCTTCAGGATTAACCATTTTAACATTGATGCCCAATTTGGGAAGCGTATTGGTAAAGAGATTAAAAGTGCCGCCATACAATGTGCTGGCTGAAACGATCTCATCTCCTGCCCCCGCGATATTAAGAATAGCCAGTACTACTGCCGCATGGCCCGAAGCAACTGCCAGAGCGCCTACTCCATCTTCAAGCGCCGCCACTCTGTTTTCAAAAATCTCTTGCGTTGGATTGGACATTCTGGTATATATATGCCCTGAATCTTTTAACGCAAAAAGATTTGCCGCATGCTCCGAATCCTTAAACATATATGCGGTAGTCTGATAAATAGGTACCGTTCTGGAGCCGGTATCACTATCGGGCTGATGCCCTGCATGTACTTGTAATGTGTCAAAACCTAGCTTTTTTTCACTCATCGTTTTTACCTCCCGAATATTCTAACGCGCTATTATTTGTCAATTAAATTTATTACTTGATCAATGTTTTATCCCGTTCAAATGGCTCATTAAAAATCAAATGTCCTTTAAATGATTCCAGTTTTTGGCCTTCAATCAAAAATTGCACTTTTGAAATATGTTTCAACTCGGTTAATGAATTCACGATAGAATAAACGGTCATAATCTCTCCGGTGGAGCCTCCTTCGTGTTCGTCCTTAAATTCACTGGATAAATTCACAAAGCATATCCCTTCTTTTGTTTCTATTGAGAGAATCTTCGTGTGCGCAGGAACTGTTGCGAAAAGCTTATCGTTTTTAGGCCCTTTGATAAGTTCCTCCACCACATATCTCTCTACCGGCTGATTATCCTTTACCGATACCACTCTTTTTTCAGGAATAAGATATTCCCATTGGTCTCCCGCAAAATATAATATAATGCTTGTTTCATCAGGAGCCGGATTGTAAACCGCGTCATCCTTACCGATCGGTCCTACCTGCTTACCGCTTGAACCGATAAGCGGCTTTCCTTCAATCAAAATATTTACTTTTTGAATATCTGGCAAATCACACAAGGTATTTACAATTGAAAAGCGAGCCACAATTTCACCGACATCTCCGGTTTGGTAGTATTCTGAAGAAAAATTCACCGTCATAACCGTTCCTTCCTGTTTGACATCCAGAAGTTTCGTTCCGTCCGGAATGGCTTTCTTCATATCTATATTTACAGGACCCTTCAACAATTCCTGTAAAGCAACCTCTGCCAGTTTTCCGCTATCCTCCACAGTTATTTCTCTGGTCTCTGCTAGCATTTTACTGTTTTCTTTATCGGTAAAATATAAATTAATTTTTTGCTTGTTCTGCGGCTTCAATTGAAGCATATCAGATGATTTCTTAATTCCGTTTATTCCGATATTACACCCCCACAGAAAAGTAATAATCAGTATAATCATTGAGACCAGAACTACTTTTTTCATAAAATAACCTCCAGAAAGTCATAGAAATATTGCTTAAGTATACAGCATAAAGTTTACAAAACCATTACTAATTATTACGAAATTATTACGTTTCCCGGTGTGGAATGATAATTCTGAACCTGCTTCCTTTCCCTTCCTCACTTTCTACCTGTATATCTCCTCCATGAAGTCTTACGGCATCCAGTGCTATAGATAGCCCCAGCCCAGTGCCGCCTGTCTCTCTCGCTCTGGCTTTATCAACTCTGTAAAACCTGTCAAATATCTTTTGGATTTCAGTTTCCGCAATACCTATCCCATTGTCTTGTACAATAATCTCTACATTAAACCCTGATTTATGCATACTTACGACTACAGTTCCTTCATGGGATGTATATTTAATGCTATTATCTACTATATTGAAGATAGCTTCCCAGATTTTATCTTCATCTATCAAAACAAAAATATCTTCACTGCCTTTTAGTTTCAATTTGATTCTTTGGTGATCTGCCAATGGCCTCAAACTTTTTACAACACGTTGCAAGAGCTCTCTCATATTTACATCTTTTAAATCCAGCCCATTTATTGCTACATCTGTCTTTGTCAGCATAAGGAGCTTGTCTATAATTCGAGACAAACGGTTTACTTCATTATAAATATCACTGAGAAATTCTTGTACTACCTCCATATCCGGATGCTGCATCTGTAGGATGGATTCAGTCAATACTTTAATAGAACTAAGGGGGGTCCTAAGCTCGTGCGATGCATCAGATACAAATTGACGCCTTTTTTCTTCCACCTGATTCAAACGCTCACTCATTTTATTGAATGCGATGCCTAGCTGTGCGATTTCATCATTCCCTTTTACTTCTACTTTTTGATTCAAATTTCCATCCGCCATATGTTTAATCACTGCGATCAATTCTTCTACAGGTGCTGTAATAACTCCTGCGAGAAAGGAACTTAACAATCCTATGAGGACACTTACGATGAGCGCAATCCCGTATAATTTCTTCTTTATATCATTTAAGAAATTTTCAATATCCTGGGCAGAAGCAGATAGGTATATTACGCCGGTAGTTTCTTTTTCCTTAATAATAGGAACCGCAGCATTCACCACCCACCCGGCTTCTTCAAAATGATTTTGCACATCATTTCCTTGAAGGGCTTTCATCACTTCTTCTTTTAGAAACACCTTATCCTTTAAATTATTATTCTCAGCCGTATCAAACAATACTTTTGCTTCTTTATCCGTAATGATCACACGGATACTCTTATCAATTTCCAATTGCTTAACGGCTTCCTGTATCCCTTCATCACTATATTGTATATACCTCGGCATGATATTGGCAATAATATTGGCCCTTGTAAGTAATTCTACACCTTTCTGATTGAAAAAATATTCCCTCAAAGAATCCTGTATATAGATACTGATAAGAAACAATGTCAGCATAATAATGAGAAAATACGTGATTACCAGTCTCCATCTTATACTGAAAAATCTAGCGTCAGATTTCTTTAAAATAATAACCCACTCCCCATTTTGTCAAGATATATTCCGGGTGAGCCGGATTAGGTTCAATTTTTTCTCTCAATCTTCTGACATGAACATCTACGGTTCTAATATCTCCGGGATAATCATATCCCCATATAATATCTAACAGATTCTCCCTGCTATATACTCTTCCGGGATTTGACGCAAATAAATCGATTAAATCAAACTCCTTGGCAGTGAGTTCTATCTCTTTCCCTTTTATATTTACCTTCCGTGTATTATAATCCAGTTGGATATCTCCAATTTTTAAGTTTGTTTTACGGTTTTCATGCCCTACGGCGGTTACTCTTCTCAGTATTGCTTTTACCCTAGCCTTGAGCTCCAAAATATTAAAAGGCTTGGTAAGATAATCATCCGCGCCGTATTCCAATCCCAAAATCTTGTCAATATCTTCATTTTTGGCAGTAAGCATGATAATAGGAACATTAGAAAATTCCCTAACCTTTTGACATACCGTTAGACCATCAATTTGAGGCAACATCAAATCCAAAATAATGAGATCAACGGTTTTATGTCGTGCGATTTTAATTGCCTCTTCCCCGTCATAGGCTGTTTCAACCTGATAACCGTCCTGTTCGAAATTAAACTTGATTCCTTTGACCAACAACTTTTCATCATCTACAATTAATATCTTCAAAGCAATCCCTCCTTAGTGTATGCTAATCAAATCCTTGATCTGCTGAAATTTTTTCTCACCTATCCCTGATACATTCATGATATCTTCAATACTAGCAAATCCATTATTTGTACTTCTAAAATCAATAATTTTTTTTGCGGTTGCCGGACCAATACCGGGAAGTTCCATCAGTTCTTGTTCATTAGCCGTATTAATATTTATCATCCTTCCAGTTTGTTCCGAAATCTGTTGTGAAATCATTATTTCTTTATTATCTAAGTTTTCGCCTTTTTCAGGAACATATATACATTGCCCATCCTTTAAATATGCCGCAAGATTAATCGCGTCCAGGTTTCCGTTCTCTGTAATCCCACCGGCATATTCAATGGCATCATAAACCCTCTTTCCTTCTTCTAATGTAACAATACCTGGATTCCTCACCTGTCCTTTTACATCAACAATAATTGTTTTAGTCTCCTCCTGCTGCACTTGGTCCTCAGATGCTTGTTGTATATCTTGCTGGGCGTATACCGGTTGTGCGTTATTATCATAAATCTGAATAGGTTCGGCCTTGTTTCTACTCAGTAATATGGTACCAATGCAAGCAGCCACAACAATAATCGCTGTGAGGATGATAACCTTTTCTCTTTTGGTCAAATTAAACATGATGTCAATCACACCCTTCAGTCGTACATAATTTTCAATCAACCAAATAGAATTTAAATTTTACAGCGTATTATATAATATTATTCTCTTTTCTCTTTCAATTCCCTTTTTTTTCTTAAAGTTTTTCTATATTTTTTCTGTAAATATCGTCTCTTTTTTGCTATACTAAATAAGTAGTTACATAATCACGCAAAGGAGGAAATTATGCAAAAGAAGCTCGCAATCATCTTTTTGTTTTTATTTTTGGTTAATATTTTTCCAACATCTGTTTTTGCACAAGATCTTGATATTCATTCTCCTTCAGCTATTCTCATTGATAGCGCAACAGGTAGAATACTATATGAAAAGAATGCAAATGAAAAGATGTATCCGGCAAGTATTACAAAAATCATGACAGGTATTTTAGCCCTGGAAGAAGGGAAATTGAATGATGTTGTAACAGCAAGCTCCAATGCTGTACTGAGCCTTGAGCCGGGCAGCAGTAATATCGGTATTTTACCCGGCGAAGAGATGACACTTGAGCAGTTATTGCAAGGACTTTTAATTGCTTCGGCCAATGAAGCCGGAAATATTATTGCTGAACATATCTCAGGCAGTCTTGAAGAGTTTGTGAAGCTTATGAACCAACGTGCGATTGAATTAGGGGCAAAAAACACCCATTTTGTAAATGCTTGCGGCCTTCATGATGATAACCATATGACTACTGCCTATGATATGGCAATGATCGCCCGTTATGCGATGACAATACCGAAATTTAGGGAACTAGTGAGTATTGATTATATGGAAATGCCTCCAACCAATAAATATAAAGAAATCAGATATCTATCAAATACCAACCGTTTAATCAATCGTTATCGCAATACGCCGCAATCTAACTACCTATACGAACCGGCGATCGGAATCAAAACCGGCTATACCTCTAAAGCCAATCATACCCTTGTCGCGGCAGCTAAAAAAGGAAACCAGGAGTACATTACAGTTGTAATGGATGCCAAAGTGGAGAATTATACGTATTACTCTTATGAGGATACTCTCAAATTGTTCAAATACGGATTTGAGAATTTTAGTTATCAAACCATCGTAAAGCCCGGTGATATCCTTGAAGAATCTCCGGTAATAGAGGCCAAGAATAATGAGCATGTCATTCTCCAAGCAGATACATCACTGGAAGCGCTTCTTCCAAGAGATGTAAAAGAAGAAGAAATTATTAAAGAGTCTTATCCTTTACAAAATATTAAGGCCCCGGTTAAAAAAGGTGATGCGCTGGGGTTTGTGTCATATAAATATAAAGGTGAAACACTGGGTAAAGTCAACCTGGTAGCAGATAAAAATATTGAGCAAGATCCGATTGAAGTGGTTAAGAATAAGACATTATCCATTATGGATACACTCTGGTTTAAGATTTCTGCCGGAGTAGTGGCATCGGTTGTCCTTCTTAGCATCGTATTGATTATCATTGCACGAATGAAAAGAAGGCGGAATACTTTTGCCGGAAGCAAGCATAAAATAAGCTATTTAAATAGACATAGAAAATGGTAAGTGCACATGCACTTACCATTTTCACTATGCGTTATAATAATTCTTTTGTTTAAATAATTGGACCGTTTCTGCAATATTGTCGGAACCGAATACTGCTGACCCTGCTACTACGACATTCGCTCCGGTTTTCGTAATTTCGTACACATTATCTAATGTTGCCCCGCCATCAATCTGGATATCAATGCTTAATTCCCTGTTATTGATGATTTCCCGAAGTTTTTTAATTTTCCCTAGCGTCTGCGGAATAAACTTTTGCCCTCCGAATCCCGGATTTACTGTCATCAGAAGCACCATGTCCAGGTCTTCCAATACATAATCCAATACCGCTAAAGAGGTTGCGGGATTTAACGCAACTGCTGCTTTAATCCCTTTACTTTTAATATATTGCAGCGTCCTATGCAAGTGCACCGTACTTTCCGCATGCACACTAATAAGATCGGCGCCTGCATCCACAAAATCGTCAATATATCTCTCCGGTTTATCAATCATAAGATGAACATCAAAAAACATCTTTGTAACTTTACGGATCGCTTTAACTACCGGAGGACCAAAAGTTATATTCGGCACAAACTGTCCATCCATAATATCTATATGAAGATATTCGGCCCCTGCTTCATCCACTTTTTTTATATCTTCCGCTAATTTAGAAAAATCGGCTGAAAGAATTGATGGTGCTAACTTGAACATTATGTATCACTCCCTCACAGAAATTGTTTACTGTTCTGAATTACACTATCGCTATCGCTTCAATCTCGATCCCTACATCCTTGGGCAGTTTTGCTACCTGAACGGTAGAACGAGCCGGATAATTTCCCGTAAAATATTGTGCATATATTTCATTAACCACAGCAAAGTCATTCATGTCTTTTAAAAATATAGTGGTCTTCACCACATGATTTAAATCCGTACCGGCTGCTTTTAACACTTCCTGCACATTATCCAATACCTGCTTGGCCTGAGATTTGATATCCCCATCAACCACTTCTCCCGTTACCGGTGATATAGGAATCTGACCGGAAGTGAATACCATATTTCCTACCTTAGTAGCCTGCGAGTATGGACCTATGGCTGCCGGTGCCTTATCGGTATTTATCGTTTGCTTCATAATAATATCTCCCTTATTTAACAACAATGTTTACCAGTTTTCCAGGAACTACAATGACTTTTACAATCTGTTTTCCATTAATCAGGTTTTGGATTCTTTCACTATCCATCGCTGCTTTCTCAGTCGCCTGCTTATCCAATCCTGTTGGAATAATCATTTTCTCTTTTACTTTTCCATTAAGCTGCACTACGATCTCAACTTCATCTTTGACCAACGCTTCCGGGTCATAAGACGGCCATTTTTGCTTGTGTACACTACCTTCTTTTCCGGCATGATGCCACAATTCTTCAGTGATATGAGGTACAAAAGGTGCCAGCATAATCACCAAGTTCTCTATTGCCTCGTTCAATAACGCCGTATTATATCTCTCAGCCTTCTCTTTATACTGGTAAAGTGCGTTTACATACTCCATAACCCCGCTGATCGCTGTGTTAAAGTTAAATCTCTCTCCAACATCTTCAGTAACTTTTTTAATCGCCGCATGCACTGCATATCTTAGGTCTTTATCCTGCGGTGATAAATCATCCTGTACGCCATCGGCATTTTTTATCACACCCGCAAACTCTTCTACAATTCTCCAAACTCTGTTCAGGAAACGGAAGCATCCTTCCACCCCTTGATCGCTCCACTCAAGATCCTTTTCCGGCGGAGAAGCGAAAAGGATAAATAATCTCGCGGTATCCGCCCCGTATTTGCTGATAATCTCTTCAGGACTCACAACATTTCCGAGGGACTTGGACATCTTTGCGCCATCCTTCAGCACCATTCCTTGTGTCAATAGATTGGTAAATGGCTCATCCACTGACACGTATCCAAGATCATGCAGTACCTTTGTAAAGAAGCGCGCATACAGCAAATGCAAAATAGCATGCTCTACACCGCCTATATATTGATCTACCGCCATCCAATAATCAACAGCTTCCTTAGAAAACGCTTCCTTGTCATTGCAAGGGTCACAGTATCTAAGGTAATACCAGGATGAGCATACAAAGGTATCCATGGTATCGGTCTCTCTTGTACCCATCTTTCCGCACTTCGGACATTTTGCCTTTCTGAAGCTTTCAGAGCTTTTTAATGGCGATTCCCCTGCACCTGTAAACTTAACATCTGTTGGAAGCATAACCGGTAGATCCTCATCAGGAACTGCAACAATGCCACAATCATCACAGTAGATCACCGGAATAGGCGCACCCCAATATCTCTGTCTGGAAATCAGCCAGTCTCTGAGCCGGAAATTAATCTTTCTGGTTCCTAATTTCTCATTTTCAATATAATCGATAATTTTCTTTAATCCTTCTTCATTACTGAGTCCGTCAAACTGTCCTGAATTTACCATGACCCCTTCCGCCGGAAATGCTTCCGCCATGGTATCTCCATCCAACTGTTGACCCTCGGGTTGAATGACTACTACTACAGGAAGATCATATTTACGTGCGAATTCAAAATCCCTCTGGTCATGCGCCGGTACCCCCATTACAATCCCTGTACCATAGTCCATCAGTACATAGTTGGCAAGATATAAAGGTACCTTTTCATTATTAAGCGGATTAATGACATATCTTCCGGTAAATACGCCTTCTTTCTCGGTCTCGTTAGATGTTCTGGTAATCTCATTTAAAAACTGCATTTTTTCAATAAACTTACGGCATTCTTGTTCCTGCGGCATGCCGCTGATAAGCTCTTCAACAATCGAATGTTCAGGAGCAACAACCATATAGGATACACCAAAAATAGTATCCGGCCGTGTGGTATATACAGTGAGTGTCTTATCCATGCCATCAATCTTAAACTGTACTTCCGCCCCTTCACTGCGTCCGATCCAGTTTGCCTGCATCGTCTTAACCTTATCAGGCCATCCTTCTAACTTATCGATATCATCAAGCAGTTTCTGAGCATAGTCGGTAATCTTAAAAAACCATTGTTCCAAATCTTTTTTACCCACATCTGATTTACATCTTTCACACTTGCCATTTACCACCTGCTCGTTCGCCAGCACCGTAGTACAAGACGGACACCAGTTTACATATGATTTTTTCTTGTAAGCAAGTCCGTTTTTGTACAACTGCAAAAACACCCACTGTGTCCATTTATAATAGCTAAGATGGCAAGTAGCAACCTCTCTATTCCAATCATAGCTTATTCCTAGCTGCTGAAGCTGTTTTCTCATATTTTCAATATTGGACCAGGTCCATTCATTAGGATGCACACCATGCTTTATAGCTGCATTCTCAGCAGGAAGCCCAAAAGAATCCCATCCCATCGGATGAAGTACATTATATCCGGTCATCGCTTTATACCGCGCTACCACATCTCCTATGGAATAGTTACGCACATGCCCCATATGTAAGTTTCCGGAAGGATAGGGAAACATTTCGAGGGTATAGTACTTTGGTTTATCATTTTGTTCTACTTTAAAATGCTTATGATCCTCCCAGTGTTTCTGCCACTTTTTCTCGATTTCAGTAAAATTATAACTCATGCTTTTTCCCCCTCGTGATTAAACTCGATTAATAATTGATTCAATATCTAAACGCGGTGCATCCGACCATAACCGTTCAAGATTGTAAAAAGAACGGGATTCATGATAAAAGATATGCACAACTACCTCTCCATAATCAAGAAGTATCCATTGTGCACTGGCATATCCTTCTTTATGTATAGGATAATACTGTATTTCTATCAGCTTCTCTTCTACCGCATCCGCAAGAGCCTTTACCTGTGTAGTAGAATTTCCGGTGCAGATAATAAAATAGTCTGCCAACAAAGATACATTTTTAATATTCAAAACATCTATATCCTGTGCTTTTTTATCATCAAGAATCTCAGCGATCTTGAGCGCCAGTTTTTCTGTATTTAATGTCACTATATTCTATTGCCTCCTCTTCATCAATATATTTATTATAAATAGAAAATACTTTAAAAAAGTTATCGATATCAATAGTGGGGAGTGGGGAGTGGACAGTAGGGAGAGATTCTATTTCTTATTCCCCACTATTCACTCCCCACTCCTCACTATTTCATATTATTTTACTACATAATATTAAAAATTTCTATATTGTGTGAAAAAAAGAACGACACCGTCGCTCTTTTATCGTACTTCAATCATATCATTTCCTACTATGACCGTTACGTCTACACCGACCGATTTATCCAAATCCTTACTTGTATCTATCTCTCCTAAAGCCTTTATAATCTCCCTGGAATATTGTCTGCTGGTTCTGTCAATGGCCACAGTTTTACTGTAACGCACACCTTTAAAATTATCTACTCGTATCACGTTAAACCCCTTCGCTTTGAGGTCTTCAGCAACCATCGTTGCAACTCCATCCGTATTAGATCCGTTTAACACTTCTACTTTAATAAATTTATTTTTCCAACTGGGCTTGTACTCTGCTTGTTTTTCTTCCTCTTGCGGCAAGCTTTCCTGCTGTTCATCTTCTTGTTGGTTATTATTACCTAAATCCGTCTTCTCAATACTCTCATTTATGTTTTCTTCCGGCGTGAAATATTCTTTAATCATTTCAGCCGTCTTTGCTTTATCGTGAATGAAATACGAGATTCCGCCAATAAACTCTCCCTCTCCCGGAAGCGTCATCATTGTAATTCTTTCCTTATTTATTTGCAGTGCATCGTCTACGTATTTATACATTTCCTGTGTTTCAAAATTTGTTTTTACATTTTGAATGACTATAGCTACCAACTTAGGGATCTTAAAAATATTTTTTATGCTAACCGTCTTGTCAATGACTGCAGAAATAAACTCCTGCTGCGCCTTTACACGTCCTACATCTCCTTCCGGATAACCTGTACCGTCATTATTCTTTCTAAACCTTACAAACATCTCCGCTTTTTTCCCGTTCAATGCCTGCGTTCCTTTATTTAAATGAATATACAAATTCTGTATAGGATCGTCATAATTCATATTGATAGGAACATTTACCGTTACGCCGCCAATCTCATCAATAAGGGTTCTAAATCCCTTCAGATTTACCAAGACATATTTTTCAACCTCTATACCGGTTAAATTCTTTACAGCGGTAAACAATTCCTGCTCTTTTCCGAACGCATACGCTGAATTGATCTTTTTATCACTTCTAAAAGTTTCAATCTTTGTATCCCTAGGTACTTGAAGCATATTTACCTTTTTTGTGTCTTCATTATATTGGGCTAGAATAATTACATCTGTTCTGTATCCTTCTGCATCAACACCCAGCAGTAAAACATTGAGGATATTGGGTTTTTTTTGTTCTATTTCCTTATTATTACCTTTATTAGGGTCCGTGCTTTCAGCAGTTCCCCATTCCAACTCTGAGTCGTCATCATAATTTGCAATCCGATAAGATAAGGCAATTCCGCCAGCAACGACTCCCGCTATAAGAGAAAATACAACCACCAACAGTAGTACTAGGCGAATAAAAACCTTTAAATTCATATAATCACTCCTGATAAATCCATTGCTTATTTTTCGTATAGAAGAATATAATTTCGAGCATTGATTGTATTTGGATGTATTACCTTGCCACGTTTTAAGACGTATCTAATAGTCGCATCAATTCCCGCCAAGATCCCGTCATTCAAATCATCATAAGCAATTCGCCGTATTTCCTCTACACCGGGATAGTCACGATTAGGTTCAATAAAATCTGCCAGATAAACGATTTTTGTCAATAACGTCATTTTTTCTTTAGCTACCGTATGATAATAAATCGCGTCCAGTATTTCCGGATCGTTTATCCCAAAATAACACTGCGCAAATTTTGCCCCTAAAGGGCCATGAATCAAATGTATTTCTGATCTTTCAATTTCATTTAATACTATATCAAAGTTGTCGCATAATTGCAATAATTGTTGTTTTTTGAGGTCTTTTGCGCAATCATGAAGCAGTCCGGCTACACTTGCTTTATCCATATCACAATGGTAAATCTTTGCAAGTTGTACCGCGGTATCTCTTACACCTATCGAGTGCTTCAGTCTATCTTCCGTTAGCAGCTCTTTCAGCTTATCCATTATCTGATTTTCATCCATCATATGTTTTACATTTCCCCCTAATTTTAAAACCTCATAAAAATAGTGGTACAGCATCATACTCTCCACTATTTATATAAATTGTTCTTATATATGTAATTTTCAACCGCTTCGGATAAAAGATACTTTATAGGCAAGTCCATGCGTACTCTTTCACGAATATCAGTTGAAGAAATAGCCAATGAAGGCACTTCTACAAAATGAATTCTTCCATTATAGTTTACTGTAAGATATTCGATTTCTTTAAACAGTTCCTCGTATTTATACCCGGGTCTTGTAGCAGCAACGAACTGACACATCTCAAACAATTTTTCTATATTCTTCCATGTAAGAACCTCACTTAAAGCGTCTGCACCCGTTATAAAATAGAATTCCGCCGTTCCATTGTACTCAATATCAAAATCACGGATAGTATCTATGGTATAGGTATATCCTTCCCTATCAACCTCATTTCTTGATACCTGAAAATACGGATTGGTTGCAGTGGCTAATAAAGTCATCAAATATCTATGAGTCTTATCCAACACCTTTTGTCCTTTCTTATGGGGTGGATTTCCTGAAGGAACAAATATAACGTCCTTCAAATCAAACTTCACCCGTGCCGCCTCAGCAGCTACCAGATGCCCATAATGAATAGGGTCAAAGGTTCCGCCCATGATCCCGATTTTTATTTTTTTTGATGTCATTTCTGTGCAATTTTCAATAAAGTCCTTCATTTTTAAAATAACCATCCTGTCAAATAATACTCAAACACATTATACCATATTTATTATAATGGTAAATATAAAATCTAAGAGTATCTAGTATACTTTTTATAATATTTAAGTAGCGAATAAAAAATAATAATGTATTGCATTTTTATGCATTAATATGTATAATTATCAAATAGTCAAAATCGTTAGACCGCAAATAACTTATATAAAACATTTTTAGCGATATAATCAGCTTTCTAAAGGAGGTTTTAATAATGATTAAAGTCGGAATATTAGGCGCAACCGGATATGCAGGTATTGAATTGGTTAGAATACTATGCCGGCATCCTGAGGTTGAAATCACGTCTATTGTGTCACAAAGCTTCGTAGGGAAAAAAATATCCGACGTCTATCCGAATCTTCGCGGGATCGTGGATACCGTATGCGAGGAACTAGATGCGAAGGAGATTTCAACGAAATGTGATGTGGTGTTTACTGCACTTCCGCATGGCGCTTCTAAAACGGTAATCCCTGAACTGGTTCAATACGGTCTCAAAGTCATAGACTTGAGCGGTGATTTCCGGTACAATGATGTTTCGGTGTACGAAAAATGGTACGGTACCAAACACGAAAACGCCCAATTACTTGAAAGTGCTGTTTACGGAATGCCTGAACTTCACAGAGATAAAATCGCCAATGCTGATCTGATCGGCAATCCGGGATGCTATACAACTTGTTCCATACTAGGCCTCATCCCTCTGCTTGCCAATAAATTGGTTGATACCAAAAACATTATCATTGATGCCAAATCGGCTGTATCCGGAGCCGGAAGAAGCCTTGGACTGGATTATCACTTTTGTGAATGCACCGAAAATATGAAAGCGTATAAAATCGCTACACATAGGCATACCTCTGAAATCGAACAAGAATTAGGTATTGCTGCACAGGAAGAGATCATGGTATCTTTCACCCCCCATCTCATTCCGATGAAGCGCGGCATCATCAGTACAATGTATGCCAACTTAAAAAATAAGCATACAACGGCGCAGCTTTTGGACATTTATCAACGATATTATAAAGATGAATTCTTTATAAGGATTTATGATGAAGGTCAGCTTCCTGAAACAAACCACGTAGCAGGTTCTAATTTCATCGATATCGGTTTGGTAGTTGACGAACGGCTAAATAGAGTGATAGTGGTATCGGCACTGGATAATCTGATAAAAGGCGCTGCCGGCCAAGCTGTACAGAATATGAATATTATGTTTAAACTGGACGAAAAAACAGGCCTTGCCACACCGGGACTGTATCTCTAATTAACAATTAATAATTAATAGTGAATAATGATCAATTGCGAATAATTAGAAAAACATGCCCTACATGACGCTATAAAATTGTCCATTGTACATTTGAAATGAACTATTCACTAAAAAAAGGCGGGGGAATCATCATGAAAGTATTAGATTATAAACAAGGAATCTTAAATATGGATGGACTCATAAAAAAAGCGGGCATATTGATTGAAGCACTGCCCTATATTCAAAAGCTTTATGGAAAAACCGTAGTCATTAAATACGGCGGCAATGCTATGATTAACGAAGATTTAAAAAACTCCGTGATGGAAGATATCACACTGCTCAAATATGTGGGCGTTAACCCCATTATCGTTCATGGAGGCGGCCCGGATATTACTAAAGCACTCCAAACATATAATGTTGAAAGCAAATTTATAAATGGCTTACGAGTGACCGATGCGCAGACTATTGAAGTCGCCCAAATGGTCTTAGTAGGAAAGACTAACAAAGAAATCGTATCCCGACTGAATTGCAAGGGTGGAAAAGCAATCGGTCTATGTGGTATTGACGGCGGTCTTATTGAATGTGAAAAATATAAAACCGTTGTTGATGGCGAAGAAACAGATATCGGTTATGTAGGGAAAATAACAAATATCAATTCCAAAGTACTGCAGCATATAGCTCAAGATGAATATATTCCTGTTGTAGCTCCTATCGGGGTTGGGAAAGACGGGCAAAGCTATAATATCAATGCAGATACCGTAGCCGGTGCCATCGCGTCCGCTTTAAAAGCAGAAAAGCTTATGCTGCTTACCGATGTTCCAGGTATTAAAACCTCTGGCGATAGTGATGATGTCATTTTTGAGATCAACAAGGATGAGATATATGAATTGATTGATACAGGCGTTATTAATGGCGGAATGATTCCGAAAGTATTAGGCTGTATAGAAGCTCTTGATGCGGGCGTGAATAGGGTTCATATTATTGACGGACGTATTCCGCACTGTATCCTGCTCGAAATCTTTACCAATACAGGAATAGGAACAATGATCACAAATAAATAAATGGCATAACAGTTCACAGTTTAGCAGTTCACAATTCACGGTTCACAGTTCACGGAATACACATTCCGTAACTGATGTCCGGAATTGTGAACTTTTTTTATTTATATACTATAGTTTTGCAGAAAACTCTTGGGTAAATGTGTTACCATAAAAACCCACTGTGCATTATGCAACGAAGTCCACGATAGCATCTTTATCCAAGACAATTTCATGCTGTTCCGCTTCTGGTGCGGAATCAGCGAATACAAGTTTTCCCAAGGCATACTTTCTCAAACAATACCGTAGCTTGGAAAAACTTAACTCTGATACCCAAGGGGTATCCCCTGTATCGGAAGTAATATTTAACCATTTGCACTTGCCATACTTTATAAGTACAATTTTACCAATATTATAGGCGATACCAACAGTGTGTAAAAATCGTAATACAGGTAATAAGCTGTGGTGTTGGTATTCTCCAAAACCGAGATACTGCTTAACATCGCGTATTGCCAATTCTATTGAAAAACGGGAACCGTATATTTCAATAATCTGGGCAGCAGTGAGGGTTGTATCTGTACTGATTAATGCCATTAGCTTACCTTTATTAGTATGGAGCACTACCGTACGAACCTTTTTGGATAACTTGAGCATGCAAACATCGGCTACAGCAATTTCTATAGTTTGAATTTTGCCGTAAAGCTGTACAGTAACAATTTCATGTTCGGTAAGATTCCAAAGTTCACGAACTTTAATTTGTTTGCCATATTTGGGCTTACGACCCCTTTTTTTCTGCGATTGCGGTTCAGGGTCTAAACGTGCTACAGCATCAGCTCTTAATTTAGTAACAACATCAATGCCTTGGTCAAGCAATGGCTGAATAAAAGGTTTGTTTGCAAAGTATGCATCTTCTACGGTACGTAGTTTATGACCGCTTTGTAATACCCATTGATTTAACTGGAGTATTTGAGCATGTGCAACATCCCAGATTTTTAATGGTTCTGCTTGGCCTGATTGATTACATTTCCATTGGCTCTTTGCAAGCTTTCCTGTAACGAGTTTAAAGGAAATAAGGAAGCTAATATATTGGTTTTTGAAAAAGCCTGTAATACCAAGTACTCCCCAGTGATGTCCTATAATATATTCACCAGCATCAGCATTACCGCTGTGGTTATCCCATTTTTGAATGCCGATTACTTTCTTAGAATCTTTTGCATTCAAAGTAGTATCAAAGCAGGCTTGAATCTTACCATGTACCATGAGTTCATTTGGGAACAAGTTCAGAAGCAGCAAAAACATTTTTCTTATAACTTCTGTATAATCCCATTTATACTCCGTAAAGAACCTACACCAACTAGATACGTCTTTACGAAAGAAAAAGCAATGCCGATACAGCTTTCTGGTAGTTTTCTTGCCTGGAACCACAAGTAGGCACCATATATAGCAAATAAAATAATTATAAGTTTTTATGCATTTAAAGCATTCTTTTGGAAATAATAGTAACTGGATTATTTCCATAGGAATGTAGATAGTCATTGCAGAATCGCTCCTTTTTAAGGGATTGGGCCGGTGCCCTGCAATATCTATATTCCTATTTTATTGTGCTTTTATGCTGGTAATTGATGCATGTAATTTAAAAAGTGCAAAACTATAGTTATATAGAAACATAGTGAAATATTGCTACAATTCAAAAATTATTCAAAGAATTATTATTGGAAAAGTAGTTTCTTTCTCCAAACTTCCGATAGATTACTTATTTGTAGAAGCATCGGGCCTGTCGGACCCATCTAATATAGAGAGTATTGTAACTCAAGTTCAAAGGACTACAAACGAAGCATTCGATTTTAATGTTATTTATTATAGTGAGATTATTATAAACCCTATATAAAATGTTAGCGGAATTTAAGGAGGTAAATAATTATGAATTCAAAGCAGTTAGTATTAGATGCAATCTATAACAAAAAAACGCAGAGAACACCATGGGGTTCCATTTGTCGGCTGTCATGCGGCTACATTAATTGATGTAACTGCAGAAGAGTTTCTTAAAAGCGGTGAAAATATCGTTGCAGGTGTAACGAAAGCATATGAGTTATAAGACCCGACGGACTTCCTTCATTATTTGATTTGCAGGTTGAAGCAGAAGCGATGGACTGCCGATTAGTATATGCTGCTTCTAACCCTCTTGAAGAGGGCATGAAAATTGAAGACCTTAAAATCCCTACTGAGAAGGATGGTAGATTTCCTATAGTATTGGAGTCCACGCGTAAAATCTGTGAAACAATTGGACAGAATATTGCAATTTATGGACTTATTACCGGGCCTTTTACGCTGGCTTTGCATTTGATGGGAACCGCTATATTTTACGAGATGATCGATGAGCCTGAAAATACGCATAAACTGATGAATTTTTGCAAAGATGTATGTATTGCAACTTCCGAAATGTATATTAATGCAGGCGTAGATATCATTGCAGCTGTAGATCCCATGACCTCTCAAATATCACCGAGTAATTTTGCTGATTTCGTTTCTCCTTATATCACTGAAGTTTTCGAATATATCGCATCAAGAGGAAAAGCATCTTCTTTCTTTGTTTGTGGAAATGCTAAAAATAATATAGAAGAAATGTGTAAGTGTAAACCAAACAACGTATCAATAGATGAAAATATCCCTCTGGAATATGTCAAAGAAGTATGCCAAAAATATGGCGTATCTGTTGGTGGAAATATAAAATTAACTGTAACAATTCTGTTCGGTACGCCGACGGATAATTTAAATGATGCCAAGAATTGCATGGAGATTGGCGGAAATACAGGTTTTATCCTTTCACCCGGATGTGATATGCCCTACGCAACACCTGCTGAAAATGTTCTTGCTATATCGAGTCTTGTACATGGAGAAGAATCGGAATTTTTGGAAGCTGCAAGTGTTCTGGATGGAATAGAATATAATCTTCCGAATTATAAAGAAGAAAAACAAGTCATCATAGATGTAATAACGCTGGATTCTGAATCCTGTGCCCCTTGTCAATATATGATGGAAGCTGTTAAAACTGCCGCTAAAGACTTTGGTGATAAAGTGAAATACATTGAGCATAAAATAAAACAAAAAGAATCTGTTGTGTGTATGATCAAACTCGGCGTTAAAAATCTTCCTACCATTTGTATAGATAGAGAAGTAAAGTTCATCAGTATAATTTCTGAAGTTGATAAAATAAAAGAAGCGATAACAGAAGCGGCAAACGCAAAAGGAATCTAAGTGAAACAGTTGCTTTGAAGTCTTGATATCTTACAAACAAATATTAAAAATTTTATGCAAATGGAGAAAGATTTCTAAAAATATAGAAATCTTTCTCCATTTGCATTATAATAAAGCTGGATATGATAACCATAGTAAAACTATTTAAACCTTTACCATAGGTTTAATCAACGAAAGGCGGTAATATAATATGGCATTAGTTAATACGAAAGAAATGTTCAAAAAAGCATATGAAGGTGGATATTCCATCGGTGCTTTCAACATCAACAACATGGAGATTATTCAAGGTATAGTAAATGGCGCAAAGAAGAAAAATTCAGCTGTAATTTTACAATGTTCTCAAGGGGCTTTAAAATATGCAGGCCCTAAATATCTTAAGGCTATGGTTGACGCAGCAGTAGAAGAAACCGGTTTGGATATCGCGCTTCATCTTGATCATGGCTCAGATATGGAATACATCAAGTTAGCTGTAGAAAGCGGATTTACTTCTGTTATGTTTGATGGTTCACACTTTGATTATGAAGAAAATGTTAAAAAGACAAAAGAAGTTGTTGACTATGCGCACGCCCACGGCGTTACCGTTGAAGCTGAACTTGGCGTTCTTGCCGGAGTAGAGGATGAAGTTTCAAGCGATCATCATGTATACACAGATCCCGACCAAGCTGTGGACTTTGTCAACAGAACCGGTGTTGATTCTTTAGCAATCGCTATCGGAACAAGCCATGGGGCTTTCAAATTTACCGGTGATGCTCAATTAAGATTTGATATATTAGAAGCAATCCAAACGAAGCTGCCAGGATTTCCAATCGTTCTTCATGGTGCATCTGCTGTTGATCAAGAAACGATAGCAGTTTGCAACAAATATGGCGGAAACATTGCCGGCGCTAAAGGTATTCCGGTTGATATGCTAAGAAAGGCTTCCTCAATGGCTGTATGCAAAATCAACATGGATACAGACATAAGACTAGCAATGACAGCTGCTATCCGAAAAGTCTTCGGAGAAAATCCAAAGGAATTCGATCCAAGAAAATACTGTGGTGCCGGTAGAGACCAAATCGAAAAACTGGTTATCGAAAAGATTGAAGGTCCTCTTGGTTCTGCAGATTCAATGAGCAAATAATTATTAAAAATTCAGTTCAATATTGTAAATCAGATAAAAATATCCTCACATCTATGAATGTGGGGACTATCAAATCCGAAACCCTATTAACTCAAGAAAAGCTCCTTGCAGAAAGTCTGCAAGGAACTTTTCTTTTTTTGTCTTTATTTAATAATGACCTTTTCGGATAATTTAATTGTTTCTTCCATGAGTTCTTGGCCGATACCAGGTAATTCAGGCACTTCATAATATCCGTTTTGAGGCTGGTAATTGTATTTACAGCTATTAATATTATGAGGCAAAAGCGCTCCTGAATGATGTTCATGTATAACAAAGTTCGGAATGACCGCTTCCAATTAAAGCGCAGCAGCTTTAGCAATCGGACCACCACAAACATGCATTTGTACCCCAATATCATATACATTAGCCATATCACAAATTTTCTTCCCCTCGGTTATACCACCTACCAATCCGAGGTCAGGCTGGATAATAGAAGTAGGAGCGCAAGGACGGTCCTATTGCTTCTAATTACGCTTTAAAGACTACACTGGGAGAAATCCCTAGTATTCTTGCAATTTGCTTGCAATTTGTCTATGTGTTGCTCCTTCTATGGCTTTTGCAGCTCTTATGATTTTATCTCTTTCCGGTTTGCTCATATTATGTATACTGTCCAAACCACAGGGGCGGTTCTTTCGGTTTAGAACAATTAGTAATCTTTATGCCTTTAAAATAATCATTCTACTTATACCTGTCAACCTTTCTAATTGTCTTGTGGATAATCCCTGTTCCCTCAATTCTTTTAGGTATCTATTTCTTATTTCTGGTGCAAACTGCTGCAACTCTTGGCCATTTATTATGTTGCATGTTTTTTTAACTTTTTCAATTGCTTCATGGTCTGTTAATCTTCTATTATCTTCTATTTCCAAGCATGTATCATTATTTACTTCTCTATGAAAAGCTTTAAAACCTTCAATGGCTTTTTTTCTATCTTGATTAATTATATCAAGGGTATAATCTATATCTACAAATTCCTTGCTTACTATAAACTCATTGTAACTACACCATCTGTAGTCCAATATATCTTTTACCAAGCCTGCCTTTATAGGATTCTGGTGGATATATCTTACAACAGTCAAAAAATATATCTCACTCTCAACTACTTCACTTCTATATCGATCCTGAAATAAATGTCCGCATCTCTTATACTTCCAGTTGTACCAGTAAACATAACTTGCTCCTATCCTTTTAAATACTACTCCTAAATCTTCTTTTCCTTCTTGTATAAGTAAGTGAATATGATTTCCCATTAGACAAAATGCATATATCTTGTATCCGCTCTTTTCCTTACACTCTTTTAGTGTTTCTATGAATTTTATTCTATCTTCATCATCTGCAAATATTATCTGCTTATTTATTCCACGCAAAATAACATGATAAATCCCACTTTCACTTTTTTCTCTCGCTTTTCTTGGCATAAAAAACCACCTCCGTATCTATGGTATCATAGACACGGAGGCTTGTCAAACCAAAAGAACCGTCCCCTTGGTTTCTTCTAACAAAAAAATAGCACCACCATTTATTAAAAGATGATGCTACTATAAATAAGTATATTCATTTAACAAGAAGCATTTTTCTTCATAATCAACAGATATATTAGATTATTTATATTAATATATCTGTTCTCTCGGTTTATAGTTCGCTTTATCAGTATCATACTAGTTTTATTCTTTCTGCCAATTTAGATATAATTCTACTGTTTAGCAGCTGAGGATTTAATTCTCTAATAATATTTAAATACCCTTTTGCTTTATCTTTAACTTCTTGTTTGAAAGAATTAAATGAAATTTCTACATTCCTCCATTCCGGATAAACAAATGAATATTTCGGTTCCCCAATAATGTAATCATTACTTAGTTCATCTTTTAATTTTGCAAAACTAATATTTAATTTGTTATCGATAAGAGTAAACTCAATCCAAGAATCAAATGTCTCAATAATTTTGAGTGCGGCATACTTGCTTTTCTCTAATTGAATAATAGTATCAATTAATAGATCAAACCATAATGTAAGGAGTTCCTGGCCTGTTTCATCTTCTCCTAGAGGGTTGTCATGATAGTATCCTTCAATATTACCATTAAAATTCAGAGAAAAGAAACCTTCTACATCTCCTCCATCCATATCAAACTCATTTGTTTCTATTTGTCTCAACATGATAAAATCATCTACAATTCTAAACCTAATTTCAAACATATTTTCACCTACTTAGCTAATTTTATTAACTGCTCGTATGTAAGACTATGGGTACCAAAACCAGTAGAGAAATTCCCATCCCTTATAAAAATCTGTACTTTTTCACCATATGCTTCAATTGTATGATATCCATTTGTTATCCCTTTATTTACTGCATCTTTATAGGCACTATTTAGTGCTTGAGTAATTTGCTGTTCACTCCAATTTGGATTAAAGAATGATTTTTTGCTAAGATATTGTTCTACAGCTTCTTTTGATTGATGTAACGCTTGTTTTGCATATTTACTAGGCATATGATCATTTAGTGGATGTTTTAATGCTTTTTTACTTAAATCAGCAACTTCCTTCCACTTATTCGGATCAAAGTTATTCGGATCAAGATTACTGCTATTACCACTACCAGCAATCTCCTTTATCTTATTAGCAATATTTTTCCCTGTTTCACTCATTCCCTCAATAAATTGAGGTCCATGCTGAACAGCCCAATTTCCAGCTTGTTGAAGTCCTTCTGTTATTTGAGGTGCATATGTATACCATAGATTTTGTGTTGAAATCCATAGTTGTTGCAAACTGTTTCCGGCTTGAATCCACACATTAGGATCTGCCAATGGCATATGTCCGCTTGGGTCAGTATATAGTATAGGATTATTTAAACAATACGTATATAGATTCAAACTTAACGGATCAGTAACTTGTCCCTCATAGGAATCCTCACTAATAAACCGTCCAATTGTAGGGTCATAATACCTAGCCCGTAGGTAGTACGTTCCTGTCTCTTTGTCGAACATCTCTCCTGCATACCTAAATACATTGGTATCATTCGGGTCAGGGTTCTTTTCGTTTCCAAATGCATCGTAGTCATAATTCTTTATAACATTTCCTGATGCGTCTGTCAATTGTACTACATCACCATGCCCATTGCGCAAAATATAGTTTCTTACACCATTAATATCCTGGGTGATCAAGTCTATTCCTCTGATATACTTTTGGGTAATGTTTAAGCTCGGGTCAGCTTCCGCTATTATATCTGTACCGTCCCAGATATGATGGATGGTGACTCCATTGACGGTTTTGGAGGTTCTTAAGCCGTCACCGTTATATGCATATGTTACGGTTTTATTCCCTTGTACTGCTTTTGTTAATTCGCTAAAGCCGTTATATTCATAGACGGCGCTTTCAGTGCCTGTGGAAAACGGGGCGGCCATACCGGTTACTGTCATGCTTTGCCTATTGGAATTATCGTCATAGGTATAGGCTGCGTTCATTTCTCCGTCCACTGCTTCATTTTCCAGTCTGCCAAGGCCGTCGTAGATATAGCTTGTTTTCACTCCTGCATGGTCGGTTTTGCTTTCCTGGTTCCCATCGAGGTAGTAGGTGTACGCAAATTGCGATAGTACTTGCTGGCCTTTTTTGTTGGCCAGGTTGATTAACCGGTTGGCAAGGTTATAGGTATAGTCTGCCGTTATCTGGTTGGGGTAGGTTAATGTTTTTCTGTTTCCGTTTTGATCGTAGCTGTAGGTTGCTATCAGCGCACTGCTTTCATATACCTGGTGCATTCTGTTTAAGTTATCGTACTGGTATGACATTTGTAGTTTTGGTATGCTGTTTTGCTTTAGCGTGAAGCTTTTCCTGTTATCTCCCATATCATAGGCATATTCTTTTGTACTGCCGTTTGATGCTGTTTCATTGATTAACCTTCCAAGGCTATCATAATAATAGGTGGTGCTGCTTTGTCCTTCTGTTACCGACATACGGTTGCCGGTGAGGGTGTAGGTATATGCGTAGGCCCCGTTTCCTGCTCCGTTGATTGTTGCCGCATTACGGGTTAGCATTCTCCCCAATCCGTCATAGGTGTAGTCTATGGTATTGCCTACCCGGTCCGTTTTTTCTATGACTTGATTGTTGAGGTTATAGGTATAGCTTTCATGTTTTCCCGACGGGTTGGTTTCTTTGATGATATTTCCTACATTGTCATATTCATATTTTGTAACCTTGTATTCATCATCTCCACCGGAGGTTACATTGTCTAGCCCGTTGATTGTGAGCGGCTTGTTTAATCCGGTGTACATTCTAAGCCGGTTCCCTGCTGCATCATAATAATACTGCGTATAGTTTTCTACTGTGTTTTGGTCTTTATAGGTGATGACTTTTACCAGCCGGTTTAGTGGATCATATTCATAATCAATGATTTTATACTTTTCCGACTCTCCGGGCTTGTTGATACTTATCTTTTCTCTGATAATATTGTTGTTTCTGTCGTAGTAATGCTTTTTAATGGTGTAATGTATGGTTCCGTTTGCGTCTTTTTGAAAGGGTATCCTTTCTTGTATCAGCCTTCCCATTGCGTCATATTCATAAAGGGTGGAGTATTTGGGATTGCTTTGATTTCCTTTTGCGTCGGTTACCGTTTTTACCCGTCCCAGTGTATCATAAGTGGTGGTGGTCATGTTTCCGTTTAAATCGGTAATTTTGATGACTTTGCCACTGTGGTCATAATTGTATTGTGCCGTATACGGCTGTGCCCATCCTTCCTGGTAGGCCCGGGCAGATTTTTCTTGTACTTTATTGCCTGCATAATCATACTGATAGGTATCAGCATATTCTACGCCATTATACATCCTGCCTGTTTTTACCGTTCTGCCAAGGGTATCGGCATATGCCGTTGTGACGATGGAGGGCGAATTGCTGTCTCCTTCTGCGATCTTGGTAGTTTTTGCATAGGTTCCGTTATTGTTGGCATTATCATAGGTGTATGTCTCCCGGTTTAATAGTACGGAAACCCCGTTTTTTATTTGGGTGGTTTCGGATTTTTGCACCCTTCCATCACTGTAGTAGAAATATTCGGTGGTGGTGCCGGTGGATGGATTATACTTCTTTTTCAATCTGCTTTGGGTGTCATAGGTATATTCATTGATGGCTACAAGCTCTTTTGTATTGGTAGCAGGATTTGTGGTATATACTTTTTCCCGGATCAGCTTGCCTAAAGAGTCATAGACATATTGTGCCTTTCCTCCATGTGCCGCGTATTGGGCCTTGTTCCAGTTTTCATCGGTTACGGTGACGCTGTTTTCACCGATATCGGCGTATACCCATTCCCTGTAGCTTCCATCTGCTGTATTCGTCTTTTTCAGTATCCTGCCCAGCTTATCATAGGTATAGGCGGTCCTATTTCCGACCCTATCCTGCTCTTCTGTTACATTTCCGAACCAGTCATATTTATATCTTGCATCGATAATGCCCGCACTGTTTCCGGCTGCGGCCTGCACCAGATTGCCATCGGCGTCTTTTACGCCTTCCGTCCATTTTCTTGTTAGGTACAATCCATTGAATTTTCCGTTCCGTGCAGCATTATCGTCATCATAGCTGTACTTATTAGCAATATAGTCTGTCCAGTTTTCAAGGAACGTTCTTTCCTCTATGATATTCCCGTAGGTATCATAGTTGTACCATGCCTTGTTTTTTAAGACATCATTTTCATAACCCTCTGCCCATCTTACGGCTTTTCTATTGATGCCGGCTCCCCCGTCGGTTATGGGGATATACTTTTCTTTGACGGTGGTGCCGGCATCTTTTTTATAGCTTTTTTGCGTTAAAAAGTGATAGGTACCGTCATATTCACAGGTGATCTTTTGTTCATCGTTTGCCGGTGTCCCGTTGGCATCCCTTGATGCCTGGGCGCCCCAGTATCCTACCAGATCCCGGAAATCATTATAGTCATAATTTTCTATGATGTTCATAAATTGTCCGGTGCTCTTGTTAAATATCTTGGTTACGGTCTTTTTAAGAACCTTTTTTATATTATCAAATTCATTTATTATTTCCGATTTGTGATTAACACCTTCTTTTAGTATGTTTGTGCAAAGTTTTTTGTAGTTATAAGTGTAGATTTCACTGTTTCCTTCCCCGTCCAACATCCTTGTTTTTACCGTGAAATTCTGCGGAAAGTTTGTGGGGGAATAATAGCTTGGATAACCGTCATACTCAGGTGTACCGCCATATTTATATTGAAAACTTCTTTGGTTTAGTTTTTGCTCGTTTTCTTTGACGGCATCATACCTTTCAATGACTTTATAAAACTCCATGGCGCCCTCGGAACCACAGTTTTTCTGGTATTTCTGATAATTGTAATAGCTTTTCCCGCCGGTGGGATAGGTAATTTTCGATAAGCAGGCCGGGTAATCTACTATCTCCATGGTGCTAAAGTTTCTTTTAAGCAGTGATGAACGTGCTCCCTCCTGTTCATGGTAGTTATATTCATACAAGGTATTCCTTCCCAATGCATCGGTAACTTTTGTTAGTGCGAAACGTGAAGAATGCCCTAATATGGACTGTTTATAGTAGATGATTTGCTTATTATTCTGCGGATTTGTGGCATCGGTTACAGTTATATTGACAGAACTGTCTCTGTTATAGGTAATGTTGATTTCCCGCCCGACACTATCGATGATTTTGTTAATGGTAGGGGTTCGTAGTATTCTTATATAGTGCTGGAACTTGATTTCATTTCCAAACCGGTCCTTGATACCAAGAAGCCTTCCATCTATCCCGAAATAGTACTTCTTGCCTTCTTTCTTTGTTAATACATAGCTGGATGACATCTGACCGTTACTGTAGGTGCCCGGATCAGTAGTTAATACCATATCGGTTAAAGGATAGTCCAAAAGATTTGAAGGACTGGATCCCATGCTGAACTGCCATACTCCGGCACTTCCGAAGTGCAAGTATTTATACCCGGCACTCCAACTTAACGCTTCTGAGTCCCATCCTGCTTCAATATATGGGAAGTCAAAGGCCCACCCTTTCCCAATGCCAAAAAAACGATCGTCAGCTTTCTGGTCATAAAGGCCATCTGTATAATCATAATAGGGGTATGCGTAGTGAACCGAAAAGTTTATGTACTCTATACGGCAGTCATATCCAGCCTCCGGATAGTCAAACTCCCAAGTTACCGGTAGATTATTATACCCATTTGCCTTTTGCAAAGCGCTATATTCATCTTGGAAGTATTCTTCATCAGTATATGTATCGGTAAATCCGTATATATACTGACCGTTTTCCCAAATATCATACCTTATGTATCCTGACACATAATATCCGCTTTTACTATTCGTATTCGGTGCACGGTTTACACACGTTTCAAAGGTGTTTGACTGGGATGAGCTATAGAATCTGGTGATGTCTAAATCCAAGCCGTTTTTCCCCGGTAAGTGCAAATCGGTTTGCTTTATCTGCAAGTCTCCCGTTAAAGGGTCAATATGCTCTTCGATATCATTATTTTGTTCAAACGGAGGGGCAATGCCTTTTTGATAGGCCGCGTTCCGGTAGATTTCATTGTTGTACTTGTCTTGCATATCATCAGCCGCGTATGCGGTGATATTTGAAAACAATATGAAGAGTATACTTAGTATAAGGGCGATGCCGTATCTATTTTTCAATGTTCGTCCCCTCCAATACTTTGCGTACTACGTTCCATTCCTTGTTTTTCTTTTTAAGCGCTAGAATCTTTTCAACGCTTTGTTTGTGTTTTTCAGACAGGCTTTTTACATATCCGATTTCATATATCCGGTTGATCCCATACTCTTTGCATTTTTGAATTTCCTGGTCGGTGATATGGTATTGCTCCCTTATTTCCTGTTCGGCCTCTTCTAAACTCTGAGGATTTTTTCTTGGTGCAGGCATATTGCTTTTTAATTTTTTCTCGATATATTCTTTATGCATATCTTCCAGCTTTTTGCCGCTTTTTTTGTATTCATTATAGATGTCATCAAAACTCTTATCGGCATTTTTGGAAATCACCGCGATCTGCATGATCTCTTCCGATTTCAGTCCTTTCCCCTTATGCTGATTGATCTCTTTTTCAGACAGACCCAGCTTCTTTATTTCTGATTGGGTGTCTACCCCCAGCTCCGCTTCAATCGCGGCCCACTTTTTATTTTTATCGGAAGCTTTGTCTTTTGCAATGCTGTTTTGATCTGCGCTTTCTTCCGGTTCATAGGTTAACTTCCCTATCTTTTTTAAAATTGCATCAAAATTGCCATTGGTAGTAAGGGTTAACTGCAGGGCTTTGTTAATATCCTGCAATCCATACCCTTCATCATACAGCTGGTTAATCCTTTCTTTAGAAACAATTTGATTATACTTATCTTCGGTAATGCTCATTACAGCGCTCTCCCAATTTTCATAGGTTGGCGCCCCAAGCTTGATGAGTTTATTACCCTGCACGGTAATCCTTTCATTCCTATTATTTTTATCAAAAGGCAGCTGCATATCTTCTGTGAATGCCTGTAAAACCTCTGCTTTTTTATTTTCTACATTTACTGCATATCCGACGGTTGTAACGACGGATAAAAGAACCATGCCTATGATGGTGATTTTTATACTTTTATCTATTTTCATCATGCTAATTTCTCCTTTGATTATCGTAACTTTATATACCAAGCTGTAAACCGATCCTTGGTTTCATTAATTTTATTGATACTCTCCGCCGGGTCTGAAACCGGCGGAAGAGTAAACATAGACATATCGTATGGTGCCTTATTGGACGATACGTCTGATAAGCGCACCGTTATCATCATATTCATAATTAACAACAGAACCGGGAGACAGTTTTTTGATCTCCTGTTCTAAACTTTCAATTCTTTTGAGTAAGTAATCTATGATTTCCGAGTGTTGTCCAATCATTTGTGTATTGCCATCAATCTGTGCATCGGTATTCATGGGTACAGAGAATTCAACAGTGGGCAACGTACTCAAGCTGCTATCATAAGTATAGACGTATTCATACCGTTCCCCGCTTTGGGCTCCATCAATGGTAAAGGACATGCCCATACTAGAAACATGCACACTACTTAAATCAACTGGTATCTTGGCACTGCCATCTATTTTATAGACGCTTTCTAATTGCTCAATTGGAGGATTATCAACAGGGACTGTGATTCCTGCACTATATACGCTTATCTCTTTTACCGCCCGGTCGATGATGATGGTTCCGTTTTCAAAGCATGTAATGGGAGGGATGTTTAGCTGGATTGTTTTTGGCTGCGCTAGTTGGTAAATTAGTTTTCGATTACGCAAGTAGTCTCTCGCTTGCTGTAATGTTGTTCCTTTTGGAAATGTTACTCCAAAAACCACTGTCCCGTAACTAGAGAAAACAGTATATATAGAGTTCTGCTCATTAGTAAATCCCTCTAAAGTACACCAACCCCATATATTATTCTGGTTATAAGCGATAGAATCTGTTGGTTTATTTATATAAGCGATTTCAAAGCTTGAATTACCTGTATAAATAGTAGCTATGTCATCATCTTGAATTAATTTTTGTTTTATCCTCCTACATAGTTTTCCAGCATCCGTCCTAATTTCATCTTTAATCCCATTTGGAAAACTTCTTAATTCTTCACCAATATATAATACATTTTCTTCGTGTGAAACATACCCTGTTACATCTAATTTAGAAATAATTAAGTTATTATACTCTACTTCTCCTACTGTTGCATTTCCATCTGTGGCATAAAACCTAAAATAAACATCTTCCTCTGACTTTGTTGTGAAAACAACATTATTTACGCTAGTTGAACCAATAAATCGAATATTTCCATTGACATTATCAAATATTTCTACAAACCCCACTCCACTTATAACATTCATATCGAAAGATATTCTATATTGAGTATTAGGTTGTAATTTCTGCTTATAAGCCACATTAGTCCATATATAGCTTGTATCAGATTGTACTTTTATTCCTGTTTCTAATTCAGTTGCAGTTGCACCATTCAATAAAGATGGTTTCTTGCTTTTATCAAATACGTTTATATTTTCTGATTTTATTCTCAGATTAGATGTTGATTTACCACTACTTTCAGTATTCCCTATTATTTTAAGTTCCTTGAATGCCCCATTCACGCTCCCCTGCGGTACCGAAAACACCGCTGCATCTGTTGTTTGTACCGGAGAATATAATGGGCTCCCAGAGAATGTACTGAATGCAGACCCATACACTTTTCCATATACCGTATCAGTAACTATTGTCCCAGTCCCGGTGATAATGCCATTATCTACACCGACTAATGCATTTTGACAGTTGATACGACCGCTATAGATTCTACCTATAAGGGCTGGGAGCAAATCAGCAGATTTAATAATAGCTTCTTTAACTTGTTGGGCAGTACTGCTCTGATTCTGAGTATACAATAATGCTGCTTCTCCTGTAGCATAAGGTGCTGCCATGGAGGTACCGCTTTTTCTTCCGTAAGTATTTGCCGGCATGGTACTAAGGATATTCTGTCCCGGTGCAGCTACATGAACGGATGCCGGACCGTAGTTTGAGAACGAAGATAATTCTCCGGCTTCGCTTACCGATGTCACAGTTAGAATATTGTTAAGGTTATAGGATGCTGGATATATGGGCCTTATATCATTGTTCGTCCCATAGTTTCCTGCAGCACAAATAAAGAGCATCCCGGATTGGGCCATGGCTTCTTTTAATGCCATGCTATTTTCCGAGCCTCCCCAACTCATGTTAGCTACCTTTGCACCCATACTTTCGGCATAACTGATGGCTTCTATAATATCGCTTACATAGGCCGTACCGTTGCTAAATACTTTGATAGGCATGATCTTGGCTTTGGATGCCACACCAGTAATCCCGGTATTATTGTCCACCGCCGCAATAATACCTGCTATATGGGTTGCGTGCTGCTCGTCCATCATTGCACTTGGGTTATGTACCACGTTATTGTCATCATAGAAGTTATATCCGTTTACATCATCGATATAGCCGTTTTGACCGTCATCTATTCCGTTACCAGGAATTTCACCGGTATTCCTCCAAATGTTATCGGCTAAACCTACGTGGGTAATATCCATGCCGGTATCTATGACGGCTATGATTACATCTTCTCCCATAGGTGCACCGTATATGCCTTCACTACCATACACACTTGCCACAACAGTCTCTTGCTCTGAAACTGCTGCTTCAGGGGGTAATGATATTTCCATATCCGGTTCAATATATTCAATGATGGACTCAGCATTTTGATTTTTGATGTCCTCCATCAAATCTTCTCTACTCATTTTGTTTTTGGTAACAATAACTTGAAATCTGTTTTCCAGTTGTTTATTTTTCAATGATCTTACATTGTGGATTTCATCCTCAATTTTAGAAGTGATATCCTCGCTTGGTTTCTCTGCTTTATATTTAACAATGAATCGATTGGTTTTCTTCTGCTGCTGGTTACCTTTTGATTTTGTTAAGGCTTTTTGCTCAGTTATTAAAGTTTCTGAAGAAGTATTTTGATCTTCAGATACCCCTGCTGCTTCCTGGATCGCTTGTTGCGCATTAACGGATACAGGTGCAACCATTAAGATGAACATAAAAGTGAACACTAATAAAATTGAAAAGAATTTCTTACCTTTCTGATAAAATTGCATATATACGACCTCCATTCATGTATTTTGTCCCATATATACCTTAATATAAATAATATGGAATCAATTATGTTATTTACATAAATGTACATATTCTTCATAATTGAACAAATTCCTTCTATTTTCGACCCATAAATCATCGCAAGTTTCGACATATAATGTCGCTTTGTGTCGAATTAATATTTTTATCTTTATGCATATTATTCTTTTGCACTGGTTTTTTAGGATAGTTCACAGTGCATAGAATCCCTATTCGCTATTCTGAAACCAGGCATCGCAATTGTGAACTTTTTTATTTTCGAAGACCTTACTAAATAGTTGCTTTTTTACAAATGACAAATTTTGTCCTCAAACTACCATACGGACGCGCATGATATCTACAAAGTTTTACGCAAGATATTTCACTAATAACAAAAAAGTTCACAGTCAGATTCGCCAGTTATAAGGAATTAAATCCCTGTGAACTGTGAACCATGAACTGTGAACTGGAAAATTATATCCTACTTACTTCTTCTTAATTACGATCTGCCCTTCTGCCCCGTCAATCACCACATGATCTCCTGCTTTGATCTTACCTTCCAGCATCTCTTCCGCCAGCTTATCTTCTACTTTTGATTGTATCGCCCTTCTCAACGGACGAGCGCCGTATACCGGGTCAAATCCTTCTTTGGCTAATACGGTTTTCGCAGCATCGGTAATTTCAACGGTCATTTCATTTGCAACTAATCGCTCTACCAACTTATTAAGCATTAATGATGCGATCTGCTTGATATTCTCTTCTTCAAGCTGATGGAATACGATAATTTCATCCACACGATTGAGAAACTCAGGTCTGAATGCCCGTCTCAATTCACCCATCACGTCGCTCTTAATACTTTGATAATTATTTTTTGATTCATCGGCAACAACAGAAAATCCTAACTTCTTGGTCTCTGTAATCATTCGTGCACCGACATTTGAGGTCATAATAATGATGGTATTTCTAAAGTCCACTCTTCTTCCCTGCGCATCGGTCAAAATTCCATCTTCAAGGATTTGCAGAAGAATATTGAATACATCCGGGTGCGCTTTTTCAATTTCATCAAAAAGCACTACAGAATACGGCTTCCTTCTAACTTTTTCAGTTAATTGTCCGCCTTCATCATACCCGACATATCCCGGAGGGGAACCAACCAATCTGGATACGGTATGTTTCTCCATATATTCAGACATATCCAGTCGTATCATTGCGTCTTCATCACCAAAGATGGCTTCCGCGAGGGCTTTAGAAAGCTCTGTCTTACCAACCCCGGTTGGCCCCAGGAATATGAATGAACCGGTCGGTCTCTTAGGATCTTTCAATCCTACCCTTCCTCTTCTGATTGCCTTTGCAATAGCTTTCACAGCTTCATCCTGCCCTACTACTCTTTGATGCAATATATCTTCCATCTTTAACAGCCGTTCGCTTTCTTCTTCCGCAAGCCGTTTTACCGGAATCCCGGTCCAACTGGCGATAATCTCCGCTATTTCTTCTTCTGTTACCACCATCATATTGGTTTGATTTTTCTGCTGCCAGTTATTCTTCATTTCATCCAACTGCTTCTTAAGTGTTTGTTCCTCATCTCTTATCTTTGCTGCTTTCTCGAACTCTTGGGTACGTATGGCTTCTTCCTTTTCTTGGCTTATCTTTTCAATTTTCTCTTCCAACTGTTTTACATCGGGAGGCGCGGTAAATGTTTTTAATCTTACTCTTGAAGCAGCTTCATCAATCAAGTCAATTGCCTTATCCGGCAAAAACCTATCGGTAATATACCTGTCCGAAAGCTTCGCCGATGCCTCTAGCGCCAAATCGGTTATTTTTACCCTATGGTGCGCTTCGTACTTATCCCGGATCCCTTTCAAAATGAGAATGGTCTCATCTACTGTGGGTTCTCCTACTGTGATGGGTTGGAAACGTCTTTCCAACGCAGCATCTTTCTCTACATGTTTTCTGTATTCATTCAGAGTGGTTGCTCCAATGACCTGCAGCTCTCCTCTTGCAAGAGATGGCTTAAGGATATTAGACGCATCTATCGCGCCTTCCGCCGCGCCTGCTCCGATAATGGTATGCATTTCATCGATAAATAGAATAACATTCCCTGCTTTACGTATCTCATCCATGGCCTTCTTCAATCTTTCTTCAAACTCTCCACGGTACTTCGCACCGGCTACCATAGATGACAAATCTAATGTCACTACCCTTTTATCTTTTAAAGTCTCAGGAATATTCCCCTCAACGATTTTTTGTGCCAATCCTTCCGCGATGGCCGTCTTACCAACCCCCGGCTCACCGATCAAGCAAGGGTTATTCTTGGTTCTCCTGCTTAAAATCTGGATCACACGCTCTATTTCCTTATCTCTTCCTATGATAGGATCAAACTTTTCCTCTCTGGCCATATCTGTAAGATCTCTGCCAAATTGATTAAGCGTAGGCGTATTCGTAACTCCCGTAGCTGCCTTTGGCGCACCCGAGGCACCTGGAGCCTCTTCATTCAGCATCCTTAACGTCTCTGCATATAGCTTTTGAATATCCAATCCCAAATCATTCAATATTCTTACTGCGACACTTTCGCCTTCCCTCATAATCCCCAGCAATATATGTTCGGTGCCGATATAGTTATGTCCCATTCTTCTAGCTTCAACAAAGCTTAGTTCAAGGACACGTTTTGTTCTCGGAGTTAATCCGGCAGGTTGTTCTCCTGTTTTCTCAGATGTACCAATTAATTCACTAACTCTTTTTATCACTTTTTCTTCCGATATCCCTTGATTCTGCAGTACGCGCGCTGCTACACCGCCGCCTTCCTTCATCAACCCCAGTAGAATATGCTCAGTACCTACATAATTATGGCCTAATTCCATTGCGACTTCATTGGCAACTCTCAAAGCTTTTTCTGCTCTTTCGGTAAATCTGTTCTCAAATGTAGCCATCTATTTTTCTCCTTTCGTTACAGTTTTTAATATATATTTATGAAATTTTTTCACGAATCAGCTCAGCTCTTTTCATATCTCTTTCTTCCGGACTTAAATCCTCTCCATATCTTTTCATAATACTTGCCGGCTGCGTTTCAATCATTAATTCATTTAGTGTTTCTAATGCCATATGATTCATTATTCCCAGATTGACGCCTAATCTAACATCAGATAGTAATTTCATGAATTCTTCGGATGTTATGACCCGCGCATTGGAGAATATGCCATATGAACGGTACAAACGATCCTCTAACTTTAATCTGCTATTCTTTAGTAAATTTTTTCTTGCCGCCCTTTCCTGCTCAATAACTTGATTTATAATACTCTTCAGGTTTTCAAGTGCCTCTTGTTCCGACATCCCTAATGTAACCTGGTTGGAAATCTGAAATATATTCCCTCTGGCTTCGCTCCCTTCGCCATAGAGTCCTCTGACTGTAATCCCTAGTTTGTTTACCGCACTTAGTATACTATGAATATATCCGGTAATGGTCAATGCGGGAAGATGTACCATAACAGATGCTCTCATACCCGTTCCTACATTGGTAGGACAACTGGTTAGATAACCGTAATTTTCACTGTATGCATATTCAACGTTTTCTTCAATCAAATCATCAATTTTATTGGATAGATCATAAGCCGCATCCAATTGCATCCCGGGAAATAAACACTGTATCCTTAAATGGTCCTCTTCATTCAGCATGATACTGATTTTTTCATCGGAACTCAGTATAGCCGCTCTAGAATGCACATCCTGAAGCATTTGCGGGCTAATCAAATGTTTTTCCACCATCACTTGCTTATCAATGGCATTCAGCTCAGCCATAGAAACATACTTAAACTGATTGGATGATATATCGCTGCTTGCAAAGATTGCATCCTTGCACTCTTTAATTACTTGCTCACCTTGTTCTCTATTCATGCGCACCGGAAACGGGATGGACATAAAATTTCTTGCAAGCCGGATTCTGCTGCTTATCACCACATCCCACTCCGGCCCTTTTTCAATGTGCCATGCTGTCATGTTATTCTTCCTCCTTCAACTGCATCTCCAGTTCTCTAATCTGATCCCTCAATTGGGCAGCTTGCTCAAATTCCTCCGCTTGAACAGCTTTCATCAATTTAGATTTCAAAGTGCCAATCTCCCTTTTCGCCTTAATCATTCCGCCTTTTCTCTTTGGTAATTTCCCATTATGGTATGTGGTTCCATGAATTCGCTTTAATACCGATTCAAGTGTATTGTTAAAAACATGATAGCAGTTCGCGCAGCCTAACTTACCGCTCCTTGTAAACTGCTCATATGTCATTCCACAGGCAGTACATTCCGGCATCATCGCCGGCTCTTGAGGTTTTACCTGATATCCTACATCTTTTCCTAAAAAACCGGTTAGAAAATTGCTAATATGAAAAGGAGAGATCATACCAAATGGATTGTTAAACGCAATTTCTTCATTCTCACGTGCACACTGATCGCATAAATGTACTTCTCTTTTCTCATTATTGATGACCTGCGTCACATGAACGCTTGCCGGTCGCTGCTGACATCTTTGACATAACATTTTTATCACGCTCCTTTTATGTTGGTTCACGGTTCACGGTTCACAGTTCACGGTTCACAGAATTTTACTCCAAATATAGATGTCGGATTGTAATGTTCAAGTATAATAAATCTAAGCGCCTGTTTTATATACATTATTGTATCTTCCCTACTATTGCTTTCTATTTATAGTTACTGTGAACTGTTAACTGTGAACCGTGAACTAACATCATATTAAACTCAATATCATATTTTTTAATATGCTTGCCCTTAATTTGTCCCGAATGGGCTGCGGGACATTCAATACTTTATCACTTACAACAATATTCATAAGTCTTGCTTCTTTTTCGTCAATAGCGTCATAATCAAAAAAGTTACTGATAAATGCTTGAGCGGACTGCTGTGTTATAGAATCACCAATACTATTAACTATATGCATAAGATAATGGCTTTTATTTATATTTATCCTCTTTATCTTAATATAACCTCCGCCGCCTCGCCTGCTCTGCACAATATAACCTTTTTCTGCCGTAAAACGGGTATCGATCACATAATTAATTTGAGAAGGAACACAGTTAAAATAACTGGCTAATTCATTTCTCTGAATTTCTACCACACCTTCAGTTTCTTGTATCAATTCTATTAAAAACTTTTCTATCGTATCACTAATCCTCATATTAGTACTCTCTCCTGACTTTGACTTTCTTTGACCTTGATTTAATTATACTCTATTTTTTATTAAATTCAACAGTCGATAAACCTGATTATAAGAGAAATGCTCCTAATATAATCAAATATCTTTATTTATTGTGTTATATCCCTTAAAAAGCATAGGTTACTTTATTTATCATCACTCATCTTTATTTCAGCGCAGGCTCACAAGGCCTGTGAACCGTGAACTACTCTAATCCTCTTCTTTTGATATTGGCCGGCTGGTTGATCTCAGTAACTTCTTCTAAGTGTCGTGCCGTTGCTCTTTGTCTTTCAGAACTGGTCCATTGGTCAAAAGATGCAATAAATTCACCATATTGTGTTGTATCTTCTATTCTTTCATTTTTAACTAACGGTTTCTGTTTTTTATTTGCCATTCATATGCCTCCCAAAATGAGTTTCAAATATATTTTTTGTAAATACTATTTTTATATTCATTTACTTATTGCATTTTTATACAAAAAACTGTATAATTATTTATAATTCATCGGGCAGTGAATAGTCGATAATGAATAGATAATACTTCTAACATTCGATACTTCAGCTGCTCACTATTTTAAAGCTTTTGAAGGGGGCATTAAGATGATGTTACAGGATATTATTCAAATGGATAAAGAATATTTTATGAATGTTTTCGGTGATAGGATTCCCGTAAGTTTTAAATATGGAAAAGGTATAAACCTATGGGATTCAGAAGATAAAATGTATTACGATTTTCTAGCAGGCATTGCAGTTAGCGCACTGGGCCACAGTCATCCTCAATTTATAACGGCTTTAAAAGCTCAGCTTGACAGTTTGATACACACATCCAGCTTGTATTATATAGAGTCACAATCAAAGCTTGCAAAAATGCTGGTAGAAAATTCGTGCGCTGATAAAGTATTTTTCGCAAATAGCGGCGCAGAAGCCAATGAAGGTGCTATCAAGCTTGCAAGGATTTATTACAAGAAAAAAGAACAGCCGCATAAATATGAAATTATTACATTAAAGAATTCGTTTCATGGAAGAACAATGACCACAGTGGCAGCAACAGGTCAAGAAAAATATCAGAAGCCTTATGCACCGCTCACACCAGGTTTTAAACATGTTGAAAGAAATGATATCGATGCGTTGAAAAATGCGGTCACTCCTTCTACTTGCGCAATCATGCTGGAACTGATTCAGGGCGAAAGCGGTGTCAACCTTGTTTCGAAAGAGTATCTATTAGAAGTGAAAAAAATATGTGCTGAAAATGACCTGCTGTTAATATTTGATGAAATTCAAACCGGCATGGGCAGAACAGGTAAATTATTCGCTTACCAGCATTATAATATCGAACCGGATATCTTTACTTTGGCAAAGGCATTAGGCGGTGGAATCCCAATCGGTGCGGTCTGTGCAAAACAGCAAACCGCATCTGCTTTCGAACCCGGTGACCACGGCTCGACCTTCGGTGGAAATCCTTTCTCATGTACCGCTGGGTTAAATGTAATGGATATACTGCTTAATGACGGACTGGTTCAAAACGCATCGGATGTCGGACAATATTTCATTACAAAGCTTCAAGACCTCATGGCTAAGCAAGGTATAATCAATGAAGTACGTGGAATAGGCCTTATGGTAGGAATAGAATTTAAAGAAGATATATCTAAAGAATTGATGAAAAAACTGTTCGAAAAAGGCTTCTTAGTCGGCAGTGTAGGAACAAAAGTATTACGTTTCCTGCCACCGCTCGTTGTAACAAAAGAAGATATTGATAAATTAGTTGAAGCATTAGACGAGATATTATCATAGATAATAGTAGCTAGTGGATAGAAACTAGAATACTTCCTTATAGTAAATGTTTTTCTCTCCCCACTCCCACTATCCACTCCCCACTAATACGAAAGGAGCATAAATATGCAAGCAATTTTAGTACTTGAAGATGGCACTGTTTTTTTGGGGAATTCCTTTGGTGCCGCCGGAGAAACTTTTGGAGAAGTTGTTTTTAATACTTGTATGACCGGATATCAAGAGATTCTAACGGATCCTTCTTATAATGGACAAATCGTAACCATGACTTACCCCTTGATCGGTAATTATGGTTTTAATGAAATAGATAATGAGTCTTATAAACCCCATGCACAGGGTTTCATTGTAAAAGAGCTATGTGATGCACCCAGCAACTGGCGGTGCAGTATATCACCCGATACATTTCTGAAGAAACACAACATCGTGGGTATCAAAGATATTGATACCCGAAGCCTGACACAGCATATCAGAAAATTCGGAAGCATGTGGGGTATCATCTCTACTGACTGTCAAGATGTAGAAGTATTGCAAAATAAGATTAAGGAAAAGGCAGCAGTAACCAGGTATCTGGTAAAAGAGGTAAGTACGAAAGAAATGTATAATATTCCTGCATCGGGTAAAAAAGTCGCCGTACTGGATTTCGGAACCAAACAAAACATATTGAGGTCTCTAAACAGCAGAGGCTGCGACCTATATGTATTCCCGTGTACGGCAACAGCTGAAGAAGTATTGGCTGTAAACCCAGATGGAATTCTACTTACAAATGGCCCTGGAGACCCTAAAGACTTACCTGAAGTTGTAGAAAATATAAAAAAATTGCTGGGACAAAAGCCTATGATGGGCATATGTCTGGGACATCAGTTACTTGGCTTGTCTCTCGGCGGTAATACCTATAAGCTCAAATTCGGACATCATGGCGGAAATCATCCTGTAAAGGACTTTACCACCGGAAGAGTGTATATTACTTCTCAAAATCACGGTTATGCACTGGAAAAGGATTTCAGCCTGGATATTACCATTACCCATATGAATGTAAATGATAATACCGTTGAAGGATTCAGGCATAAACATATGCCTATCATAAGTGTACAATATCATCCTGAAGCCGCTCCAGGCCCTCAGGATTCGGCATATATCTTTGATGATTTCGTAAAGATGATGGAGGTGGGCACCAATGCCTAAAAGAACAGATATAAAAAAAGTCATGGTCATCGGTTCCGGCCCCATTATCATCGGGCAAGCCGCTGAATTTGACTATTCAGGCACACAGGCATGCAAGTCCTTAAAAGAAGAAGGTATTGAAGTTGTACTGATTAACAGCAATCCGGCTACCATTATGACTGATATGGGAGTTGCGGACAAAGTCTATATTGAACCTATTTCGCTGGACTTTGTCAAAAAAGTAATTTATAAAGAAAAGCCTGACGGTATTCTTCCTTCTCTAGGCGGACAAACAGGATTGAATATGGCTGTAGAACTGGCAAAAGACGGTATATTGGATGAATTAAATATAGAATTATTAGGTACGTCCCTTGAATCAATAAAGAAAGCGGAAGATCGTGACCTGTTCAAGAAAACCATGGAAGAAATCAACGAGAAAGTAGCATTGAGTGCCATCGTCACCAACCTGGATGATGCCGTTGGATTTGCTGAAGAAATAGGATTCCCTATCATTATCCGTCCTGCCTACACTTTGGGCGGAACTGGCGGCGGGATTGCCAATGATATGGAAGAATTTAAGTATATCGCCGGTCGTGGGTTGAAGATGAGCCCCATCAAGCAGGTACTTCTTGAGCAAAGTGTTGGGGGCTGGAAAGAGATCGAATATGAAGTCATGCGTGATAATGCAGACAACTGTATCGTCATCTGTAACATGGAAAATTTCGATCCCGTAGGTGTGCATACGGGAGACAGTATCGTTATTGCTCCGAGCCAAACACTATCGGATATTGAATACCAGCTGCTGAGAACTGCTTCTATTAAAATTATCCGTGCATTGAAAATTAATGGAGGATGCAACATACAGTTTGCACTGAACCCTCATAGTTTCGAATATGTGGTCATTGAGGTAAATCCCAGAGTTAGCCGCTCCAGCGCATTGGCATCCAAAGCAACCGGATACCCTATCGCCAGGGTAACAGCTAAAATCGCGATTGGAATGAATTTGGATGAAATTAAAAACTCAGTAACAAAAAATACTTACGCTTGTTTTGAACCGTCACTGGACTATGTTGTTACAAAAGTACCAAGATGGCCTTTTGATAAGTTCGGTACCGCCAACCGTTCCTTAAGTACGCAGATGAAAGCCACAGGAGAAGTCATGGCCATCGGCAGAACTTTTGAAGAATCTCTTTTAAAAGCCATTGACTCATTGGATATTAAATTAAATTATCAACTGGGCTTAAAAGAATTCGAAAGCTACAACGTTGAAAAGCTTTTAGCATATATCAAAATCCCTCAGGATGACCGTGTATTTGCATTGTGTAAAGCACTTCAAAAAGGTGTGACGGTGGAAGAAATTGTTGATATCACAAAAATCGACTACTTCTTTATAAAGAAACTTGAAAATATCGTGCGTGTAGGAAAAGACTTAATGGACGCAACCATTGAATCCGTTTCCTACGAGCTGATGAATACAGCAAAAAGAATAGGCTTTGGCGACGCTTACATCGCTAACCTGCTAAAAACTGATGTAGATCATGTCATTACCAAAAGAAAAGAATATGATATACATCCTGTATATAAAATGGTTGACACCTGTGCCGGAGAGTTTGAAGCTGTCACGCCATACTATTATTCTACCTATGAAGGAAAGGATGATGCACTCGAGACCGACGGCAAAAAGGTGCTGGTCATCGGTTCAGGTCCGATCCGTATCGGCCAGGGTATTGAGTTTGATTACTGCAGCGTGCATTCGGTGCAAACATTAAGAGAACTGGGCATTGAATCAATCATCGTGAACAATAATCCCGAGACCGTCAGCACTGACTTTGATACCTCTGATAAGCTTTATTTTGAGCCTCTTACCAAAGAGTGCGTACTGGATATTATTGATAAGGAAAAGCCAGAAGGCGTTATTGTTCAATTCGGAGGCCAGACAGCCATTAACCTGGCAGGTCCTCTCCATCAGGCAGGCGTCAAAATACTGGGTACTTCCGTAGAACATATTGATATTGCTGAGGACAGAGATAAATTCCTTAAACTTCTGGAGCAATTAGATATCCCTTTGCCTCCCGGAAGCACCGCTTTCTCGGTAGAGCAAGCTATTGTTATTGCCAATAGAATCGGCTATCCGGCATTGGTAAGACCCTCTTATGTATTGGGCGGCCGTGCGATGGAAATCGTATATAATGAAAAAGAATTAAAGGAATACATGCAGTTGGCTGTAGATGTTTCTACGCAGCACCCCGTATTGGTGGATAAATATATTACCGGAAAAGAGATTGAGGTAGATGGCATCTCCGACGGCACTGATGTCTTGATTCCCGGTATTATGGAGCATATTGAACGTGCCGGTGTTCATTCAGGCGACAGTATGGCCATCTATCCTCCTCAAAGCCTGGACATGAAAACAAAAGAAACCATTGTTGATTATACGCAAAAACTGGCTAAGGCGCTGCAGGTAAAGGGTTTATTCAACATACAGTTTGTAATGGATGAGAATAATAAGTTGTATGTGATTGAGGTAAATCCTCGGGCAAGCAGAACCATACCCATCCTTAGCAAAGTTACCGGCATTCCGATGATCACGCTGGCTACACGGATTATTTTGGGTGAGTCGTTAAAAGAAATGGGATATTCCTCCGGAGTGGCTCCCGAAACAGGTTATATCGCCGTAAAAGCACCGGTATTCTCATTCTCAAAGCTGACTACGGTAGATACCTTCCTCGGACCGGAAATGAAGTCAACCGGAGAAGTAATGGGTGTGGACAAAGTATACTCAAAAGCGCTGTACAAAGCATTGATCGCGTCCGGCCTCAAAGTACCGATCGGCGGAAACGTACTGCTGTCCATCGCCCAAAGAGACCGCGAAGAATGTATCCGGATTGCCGGTAAGCTTTTAAAAATGGGTTATAAGCTTTGTGCAACCGACGATACGTATCATTATTTAAAAGATAACGGTATCAACATCCGCCTTACTCCTATGGATGAGGTTCAACAGTGGTTGAAGGAAGATAAAATCGATATGGTTATTAATACTCCTACTAAAGGAAAGATCAGTACAAGAAACGGTTTCTTCCTAAGACGTACATCTATGGAATTTAATGTGCCATGTATTACATCACTTGATACTGTCAATGCAATCCTCTTAGCTTTAGAGAGTATGGAAGCAGATAACGCAATCGATATATATGCGCTGGATGAGTATTCTCCTAGCTACTAGTGGGGAGTGAGGAGTGAGGAGTGGGGAGAAATCTCTCACGTCATGCTCTTATAGTCTAGCTACCTATATTAATCAGAATAAATGACTAATTATATTATGAGGATTAGATAGTGAGAAGCAGGTAGAAAAATTCTCCTCACTCCCCACTATCCACTCCTCACTATTTCGAAAGGAGTTACATCCATGAAACACTTATTAAGCTTACACGATTTAACAGTTGATGAAGTAGAAAGCATTTTAAAACTAGCTGAAAAACTCAAGTACGAGCAAAAAAATGGTATACAGCATCACATCCTAAAAGGGAAAACGCTGGGCATGATTTTTTCAAAGTCTTCTACCAGAACCAGGGTATCCTTTGAAGTTGGCATGGTCCAGTTGGGCGGATCTCCCCTCTTCCTCAGCTCCAATGATATTCAATTAGGCAGAGGTGAAACCATATATGATACGGCAAACGTACTATCCCGATATATAGATGGAATTATGATAAGAACATTTAAGCAAAGCGATGTGGAAGACCTTGCTAAATACGGTTCTATTCCTATTATTAACGGCTTAACCGATCTTCTTCATCCCTGCCAGGCGTTGGCTGACTTGCTGACGGTCTATGAATACAAATCAAAATTAAAAGGTCTTAAAATGGCCTATGTGGGTGATGGAAATAATGTGGCACACTCCCTCCTCTTTGGCTGCGCTAAGGTTGGAATGGATATTGCTGTTGCAACGCCCAAAGGCTATGAATGTAATAGTGAAATCGTAGACAAAGCAATAGAAGATGCTAAGCTAACCGGATGTACTGTTACCATTACTAACGATCCTGTTGAAGCGGTAGCTAACGCTGACGCAATCTATACCGATACTTGGGTAAGCATGGGGCAGGAATCGGAAAAACAAGAGAGAATAAGCATATTCCAACCTTATCAAGTAAATAAGGAACTATTCGGAAAGGCAAAAGAAGATGCCATCTTCCTCCACTGCTTGCCTGCCTATAGAGGCTTTGAAGTGACTGAAGATGTGATAGACGGACCTCAATCCGCTATTTTTGATGAGGCAGAAAACAGGCTCCACGCACAAAAAGCAGTCATGGCGTTGCTAATGAAAAACCGATAAAAAATGTACAATGTACATTGGACAATGGACAATAATACCATCATAAATACTATGCATTTTCATTGAAGATATAGGACAGCGAGATAGAGTGCTTGATCGTTCGAAAATCAAACGTGTGGACAGTCCCTCTGTTATGCCAAACCAGGCAAACAGCAGGGACAGTCCACAAGTTCGATTTTGTCTGTGTGCTAAATTTGACTTTATCGCAGCCTCCTATAACATGGTATCATTTAAAGGGTTAATGTATTTTACAATATAAAAATTGTACACTGTACATTGTCCATTGTACATTAATAATTATTCACTATTCATTATTAACTATTAATTGGTATTGGGGTGGTAATATGGCAAGTTGGTCGTTTGAAGTACGGAAAGCAACAGTAGAAGATATTCCGGAAATACAAAAGATTACAAAGGAAGCTTTTGTAAAATATATGGAGTTGGCAGGTGTGACAGAACGAGTCGCTGCATTGAATGAAACTTATGAAGATATAAAGAAGGATATTGAAACAAAGGAAGTTTTTGTAGCATATATAGATGGTATCCCTGTGGGAAGCGCGCGGGTAGAAATTTCCCCTGATAAGACAGCATACTTTAGCCGTTTCGGTGTGAGATTGGACTACCAAAATAATGGCGTTGGTAAAGCCATTATGAATGTTGTAGATATGGCGATGAAAGAATTAGAGGTAAAGAAGTTGCATCTTCATACAGCGTCTAAGGCATTCTCCCTCATTCGCTTTTATTATGGAAGAGGATTTTATATCGAATCCACTACCACAGATCGTGGTTATATCAGAGCATTACTTTGTAAGGAATATAAATAACCATCAGGCAATGGTTTCAATTTGTATATAGCATATAACAACCACTTTCTCTTAGGCCTTAAAACAAAAGGCTTGAGAGGGAGTGGTTTTATACTGTCTATTTTTAAGTGATGTTCAAATACCGTTAACTTAAAACCATATTAAATCCATGATTTGATGGCACCGGTAAAATTATTTGTATATCCTGAATGAGCCGTAAACATCATCTTTATACCTTTTAACTTGGCCAGTTTTCTGATTCATTTTATGTTCTTTTCACTGTAGTCTATAATGATTTTTTTGCAGTTTTCACAACAATATGCTTCAACGCATGAGCCTTTAAAGAAAGATGATTCCGATAGAATGATTGCTCCATTATGAAATTTAGCATTACCAAAAAGCATTGCCTTCTTTGGTTTCCAGTTTATTTCATGTGGACTTTGAATTACTCCACATTTCATTTCTTCATCGCAGTAAGGACATTTCATAAAGTTGCCTCCCATAAATTTTGCTTTGTATTTTTAAATAAAAATGAATAATTCCTATAGTCCTCTCCTCTTAAACCTTGAAAAACCAACTCATGAAGGATTGTTTTTTGTCTTTATTAATGAAAAAATATACTCATCCCAGAACCTACCTTTATAAAATCCATGTTCCCTTAACAAACCTTCTTTCTTAAATCCTAGTTTATTTAACAAGCTAGCGGATTGATGATTGCCAACCATCACGTATGCCTCAATTCGATTAAGATGTAAGAAATTAAATCCATAGGAAAGCATGGATTTTAATGCCTCCGCCATATATCCTTTCCCCCAATGCTCCCTGCCTAATTCATAGCCGATCTCTGCGATAAACTGATCTTCTTCCAATCCACTATTATATCCACAAGTTCCAATGATACAGTTTAAATCCTTTGAGTATATCCCCCACCGTATAGCTTTCTTTTCTTCAAAAAGACTATTTAACAGTTGTATCATATCTAAAGCTTCAGTCTTGTCTTTAAACTTACTAATATTCATATATCTTGTTACCATATCATCCGACCAATACTTAAATAAAGCATCTTGGTCATTCTCTATTATTTGCTGCAAAATCAAACGTTCTGTTTCCAATATGGGAAAATTATTAAATAATTTATTGTCCATTACTACTATCCTCTCCACATAATCTATCTACCAAGTTTGAATATATATATAAGATTGAAATATGGCTTATAAAGTTCCACATTTCCCTTAACAATATGATTAAATTGGAAAAAGATTGTGTGTTGATAAACACCAAAATTGTTGATATAATGATATTGTATTTCGTTATCGTACTTCGATATAGTATATATTAGGAGTGATATGCCATGCAAGACCAGATTATAAGAAAGTTATTTCTTGGTTTTATCCAAATACATATTCTTCATCATGCAAAGAAAGAGCCTTTTTTTGGTTCGTGGATAATTGAAGAATTACAAGAACACGGGTATGCCATGAGTCCGGGAACACTTTACCCGATTCTTCACAGTATGCAATCTAATGGACTGTTAGAGAAAGAGGATAGAGTGGTTGAAGGTAAAATCAGAAAGTACTATAAGATTACGAATCAAGGTGAGCATATCTTGACAGAAGCAAAACAAAAAGCGTATGAACTGTTTAAAGAAATCAAAGATTAACGACAAAGGGGGTTTTATGATGTTTCGTTTAGAAAAGGTTAAATATAAAAAAATACTTGATATTGCAAGCCTTGTGATCCCCGGCAATAAAGTCACTTGTGTTGTCGGAGAAAGCGGAAGCGGCAAGACCACTTTGTTGAGAATGCTAAACAAACTGATCAGTTGTGATACCGGAGAAATCTTTTTTGAAAATATGCCTTTAAGGGATATCTCATCTGTTGAATTAAGGCGGAAAATTGTAATGCTCTCTCAGACACCTGCAATTTTTTCCGGAACTGTGAGGGATAATTTACTTATAGGCTTACACTTTGCGGAGAAGCCAATCGTATCTGATGACCTGCTACTGGAAACCTTAAAAATGGTGCATCTAATGAAACCATTAGATGATGAGGCCGAAAAGTTATCCGGCGGTGAAAAGCAAAGATTGGCTCTTGGAAGGGTATTACTCTTAAACCCCGATGTCTTCCTGTTAGATGAGCCCTCTTCCGCTTTAGATGAAGATACCGAACACTTGATTATTGATAAAATGGTTGCCTATGCAAAAAAATATAATAAAACGCTGATCATGGTTACTCATTCAAAAAAAATCGCGCAGCATTTTTCAGATTATATTATAGAAATTAAGCAAGGTAAAGTGACTAGCCAAAAGGGGGCATAAAACAAAATGGATAAAATTATTAATCTTCAAGTATGGCAGATGGCAGCGGCGTATATATTTATTCTGCTATTACTGCTTATCGTAAGATTGAGAGGTATTCCGCGAGAAAAAGAAATATTATTATCTACTTTTAGGATGACGTTGCAATTAGTCCTAACCGGGTATATTCTTGTTTATCTGTTTGATCATCCATACCCGCTATATACCATCATGGTAATCGCAGCAATGGAAGTGTTCGCAATTTATAATATTATTAAACGGATAAAAATAAAACTGTCAAACAAGATGAAAAGAATTATAGCGGTCTCCATGGTCACCGGAACACTATCCAGCCTTGTCTTCTTTGTCCTTGTCGTTATGAGTGTATCTCCCTGGTATGATCCCAGATATTTTATACCTATTGCCGGAATGCTCATCGGAAATTCCATGACCGGAATCTCTCTTGGTGTAACACGACTTACTGATGGAATGAGCATGCAAAAAAATCTTGTGGAAACAGCATTAATGCTCGGTGCTACCCCTAAAGCCGCTTCCAGGCAAATTGTCAATAATGCTTTCGATTCCGCAATCCTTCCCACCATTAACTCGATGGTAGGAATGGGGATTGTCTTTTTACCAGGCATGATGACGGGTCAAATATTATCCGGCACATCACCTGTTACCGCAATTGAATATCAGATCGCAATCATGCTGGGCATCCTTGGAAGTGTTGCATTAACCGTAATACTCTTTGTTCAATTAGGATACAAGACTTTCTTTAATAAAGAAGACCAGTTGATATTTGACGAACAATAAAATAATGTAAATTCTATTATTAAAAACAAACAGCCCCATCTATAAATATGTTTCATATTTATAGATGGGGCTGTTTAAAAGAGATGCATAAATTATAAGTATTTTTTAATGTCTTCTACAGATGGAACCCGCCCCATCACTTTTACCTGTTCATCCACCACAAGAGCAGGTGTTTTCATCACGCCATAGGCCATGATATCTTTGATATCTTCAACCTTTTCTACAGAAGCATCAAGACCTAGCTCTTTTACTGCCTCTTTTGCATTTGCCTCCAGCTTCTTACAGCTTGCACATCCTGAACCTAATACTTTAATAACCATTGACATTACCTCCTGAAAATTAGATTTTTTTCTTGTATTCTATATAAAAACATAAGAAAATGCATTAAATAAATATCCGATTATGATGATCCCTATAGATACAATCGTAATGAATATTGCTAATAATTTTGTCTTCACTACCTTACTAAGCATAATCATGGAAGGAAGAGAGAGAGCCGTTACCGCCATCATGAAGGATAATACCGTACCTATGCCCACCCCTTTGCCAAACAGTGCTTCTGCAATGGGAATAGTACCGAATATATCAGCATACATTGGAATACCTACAGCGGCAGCCAATATAACGGCAAATGGATTGTTGCCTCCGATCACTGTCTCAATAATTGATTGCGGAATCCAATTATGAATCGCAGCTCCTATACCTACACCAATGAATATATATATCCATACTCTATGGATAATTTCCTTCACTTGTTCTTTTGCATAGGATATTCTTTCGTCGCGAGACATTTCTTCAGCTTCCACATCCACACTTTTTATATCCCTTACATAACTTTGAACGTGTTCTTCCATCTTTAACTTATCGATAAGCGTACCGCCTGCAACAGCAAGAATCAATCCCACAATGACATAAGCTAATGCAATCTTAATCCCAAAGAAAGACATCAAGATCAGAAAGGACGCCAAGTCTACAAGCGGTGATGATATTAGGAAAGAAAACGTAACACCCAATGGCAGTCCTGCCGATGTAAAACCTATAAATAACGGTATGCTTGAGCAACTGCAAAAAGGTGTTACTGTTCCAAGCAGCGCTCCAAGAATATTTCCTTTAATTCCTTTTATGCCGCCAAGAATTTTCTTGGTCCTTTCAGGCGGAAAGTAACTTTGGATATAGGATATCGCAAAGATTAATACAGATAGCAGGATAAAAATCTTTATCGTATCATAGATAAAGAAGTGGATGCTTCCTCCCAGTCTGTCTTCAATAGATAGTTTAAATACTTTCTCTACCAATAACTTTACAAGTTCATATAACCATGTCATTTTTAATAACTGATCGTTTAGCGCGCCAAATACTTGTGCTAATATGCTCATTTTGAATCCCCCTTACATCATTTTTGGCATGCTTCAAGATACTTTTCAGCATCTTTAGATTTTTCAATATCACTTTTAAGTACCGGATAGCGGTCTATATCATCCACTATATTTTTTAAAATATCTTGATATAATTGTTCTTGAAAATTCAATTCATAAAATATGAACTGCTCTTGCCTTGCGTCTTTTACAAATCCCATATCTCTAAGTTTGGCAAGATGTTTTGATATCTTAGGTTGTGCTTCACCTGTAATACCGCACATTTCACAAACACAAAGTTTCTTATGATAGAGTAAAATCAATATTCTCAAACGTGTTTCATCCGAAAGCACTTTGAAAAAATTAGTTAGTTTATTCATACGACCACCCTCTCACCGGCTCTTTTGTATAAAATTATTTTAATACTTATATACTCATATGTGTATATAAGTATTATATACCTCTCATCTCTTTGTGTCAACATATCCATGATAAAAAATAAAAAGTACAGGAAATTTCTCTCCGTGTACTCTTTTGTATTTAAGATTAATAACATCATAGTTCATTGCTTTCAATTCTCTTAATTAAATCTTTAACTTTACCTTTAATAATATCCCTCGTTTCTCTAAAACCCTCTGCCGGGCCTCCTGAAGGATCAGTGAGTCCCCAATCCTCTCTGTACTCACATGGTACAAAAGGGCATTCCACATTGCATCCCATTGTAATAAGGATATCTAGCTCCGCCGGAATATCACTTAATAGTTTCGGATGATGTTCGCTCATATCCACCCCTGCTTCTTCCATGACTTGAACTGCCAACGGCTTCACTTCAGGATAGTTTTCTGTTCCAGCTGAATAGGCTTCCAATACTTCACGGCCTAATTTTTTCGCCCAGCCTTCTGCCATCTGGGAACGGCATGAATTGTGAACGCATACAAACGCAACTTTCTTTTTCATAAATATACACCTCTTCACAATATTTATTTGAACCAATGTCTTGTTTTGTTTGCTATTTTAACCAGCGTTAGCATTAATGGCACCTCAACTAATACACCTACTACTGTTGCTAATGTTGCTCCCGATTCCAATTTGAATAATGCGATTGCAACTGCAACTGCAAGTTCGAAGAAATTACTTGCACCTATCATTCCTGCAGGTGCTGCAATATCATGAGGCAGTTTCCACACTTTTGCCCATCCATAGGCAATAAAGAATATGAAAAATGTTTGAATAATCAGCGGTATTGCTATTAATACAATATGCAGAGGATTACCGAGAATGATTTCTCCCTGGAACGAGAAGATAATCACCAAGGTCAGAAGCAATCCTATAATGGTGATATTATCAAACTTTTTAAGAAATACTTTTTCAAAATATTCCTGTCCCTTAGATTTGATAATGTATTTTCTGGATAAGTATCCTCCTGCCAGCGGGATCACTACAAATAGTACCACCGATAAAAATAATGTCTCATAAGGAACAATCACATTACTCACACCAAGTAAAAATGCTACAATAGGTGTAAATGCGAATAGAAGAATCAAGTCATTTACCGCTACCTGTACCAATGTATACGCTGGGTCTCCTTTGGTTAAGTGGCTCCATACAAATACCATCGCAGTACAGGGTGCTGCTCCTAATAGTACTGCTCCGGCCAGGTAATCGGTAGCCAGATCAGCAGAAATCCACTGTTTAAATACAACATTAAAGAAGAATCCCGCGATCAGGTACATAGTAAATGGTTTAATCAGCCAATTGGTTACACAAGTAACCGTTAACCCCTTCGGTTTCTTTGTTGCCTCCACGATACTGGAAAAATCAATTTTGAGCATCATCGGATAAATCATCAACCAGATTAGAATAGCTACCGGAATGGATACATGGGCATATTCGAATCTGCTTAATGTCTCCGGGAATGCCGGAAATAACTGTCCTATTGCCACTCCCGCTATAATACATAGAGTAACCCATACGGTCAGGTATTTACCAAACAGATCCAAGCCCTTTTCGTCTTTTTTTGCTTCGTTATTATTCATTATCATCCCTCCAAAAATTTTTTAACTGCACACATATCTTCCCTTAACTGTTCGCAAGTATAACTGCTGCTCTTATATTTGTTAAGACGTTCCCTGTCTTTCTTCCAGTCAACGTTCTTAGCCGCCTCATTCTTTAGATAATCATAAAGCAACCTGTTTTGCTGAATAAATTTGTCATCGATTTTATTAATCACCCATTGAGACTTTTTATATGACGTCACTATACCGGCATGCTTTAACTTTATCAAATGCCTTGAAGCATTGGATTGTGTCATATCCAATATGGTCTCTAACTCACAAACACACAATTCTTCTTGCATAAGCACATTTAGAATTCTAATCCTATTTTCATCTCCCAGTGCTTTAAAAATATCCACAATGTTCATCTTCTCGCCACCTTATTACCATATTCAATTATACTCATATAATATGCAAATAACTGAATTTTGTCAATATATTTTTATCAAAAAATCCGGTAGGATACAGTATTACCTGTCCCTCCGGATTTTTCTGGATACCTGACCATTATATTTTTATTTATCTAATACAGATTTAGAAAAGCTTAGTGTCCTCCGCATTCTCCCGCATGCTGGTGCTCATTGCATATACTGCCGGATGACTTCAACTCCCCTTGAACATATTGGTTAACGATATCTTTTGTACTTCCTGAAGCTCCGGTAACGACTTCAATCCCTTTTTCATCAAATATTTCGATTGCGCCTGCCCCCATTCCTCCTGCAATGATCACATTTACACCTTGCTCATGCAAGAAAACAGGCAAAAATCCCGGACGATGGCCCGGACTCTCAACAAAGCTGCTGCTTTTTACATCCTTCCCCTCTGTTTCATAAATGGTAAATCCCTCACAATGCCCAAAATGAGGGCATACCATACCTCGTTCAGTTGCTACAGCAATTTTCATATGCCATTTCTCCTTTCGTCTTTAACATGATTTATTAAACTATTATTTATCCAACCACTCTTTAATCTCGGTCCACAATTCATTTACTGCTTGTGCTGCGGGACTTAAGTGGTATTCTATAATAGACTTGTTGCAGTTCACTGCTTCTATCACAGCAGAGTCATAGGGAATCCTGCCTGCAAACAATATCTTCTCATCATGACAATACTGCTCTATTTGTTCGGCTACTTCAATATTTACATCATACTTATTAATGCATACGGCACAGGGTGTTTCAAATCTCCTTGCTACTTGGACAATCCGTTTAAGGTCATGAAGTCCGGATAGGCTTGGTTCTGTCACTACCAACACAGCATCTGTTCCGGTTACCGAAGCAATAACAGGGCATCCTATTCCCGGAGAACCATCTATGATAACAAGCTTCTCATCTTTCATTTGACTATAAAGCCTTTTTCTTACTTCAGTGACCAGTTTTCCGCTTGCTCCATTCCCTATCTTCAATTGCGCATGGGAGAAAGTTTCTTCGTTTACTTTTGATACGTAGGTATGACCTGACACATTATCTTCCAGCCGTATAGCCGCAATACCTGTAAGACTTGCCGCAGTACAGAAATATTCACATACGCCACAGCCTTCACAGTGATGGATATTCACCGTACCATTGGTTATTGCTCCAAACCGGCAGTTTTGCTCACACTTGCCGCAATGAACACATGCCTCTTCATATTTCACCGCTTTTTTCAATGCATAGAATTCATTCTCAGCTATTTGATGCAGATCGTTCATCACCAGATGAAGGTTTGGAGCGTCCACATCGCAATCGGCAAAGGCTTTGTCTTGAGCGAGTCTTATAAAAGCACCGGCAACCGTTGTTTTTCCTGTGCCTCCTTTACCGCTGAGAATGACTAACTGCTTCATTGGCCTTCACCTCCATCATCGCATGATGCATGTCCAAAAATTTTTGTCTGCAATCAGATAATTTTGAGCTAATAATCAGACCTTCCGAGCTCAGCCTGGCGATTTCCTTGCTAAAAGGAATCTCCATCAATATGGGAATATTATGTTCCCTGCAAAAATCATGAGCCACATGGTTTCCTGTTATCGCTTTATTGATGACAACACCGCAGGGAATGGAAAACAATTTTGTTAATTCATAAACCATATTCATGTTGTGTATACCAAACAAAGTGGGCTCTGTTACAAGTATACAAAAATCGCAGCCATCAATACTTTCCATGACGGAGCATGAGCATCCCGGAGGACAATCGATAATGGTTTTATCCTGATGAACTGCACTTGACAGCAACTCTTTTATAATCGCCACCCCTGTAGGCTCATTGTGATTTAATATACCATGATAAAAGCGGACATCTCCGGCCACCCCTTCTTCTATCACACCAATGCTTCTTTCTATTTCTTTCAGCGCACCAAAATCACATGCTTTAACACATCCGCCACAGCTGTGGCAGAGTTCCGGGAACACGGTTACTTTGTTTTTAATAAAAGCCAATGCATTGAATTTACAAAATTGGATGCATTTCCTACAGCCTTTGCACCGTTCTGAAATAGCTTCCGGTACTTTTACGTCTACCGGTTTCCGCTTTAGAATATCAGACTTTAGAAAAATAGCACCATTCGGCTCTTCTACATCACAGTCAATATATGCAGAATCATGTACCACATAAGCAAGATTTACCGCTACAAGTGTTTTTCCAGCCCCACCCTTGCCGCTTAATACACATATTTTCATGGTTTATTTATTCACCTTTCTCCATGGTATCCCGGATGAATATCATTGAGTTCTTCAAGCTTACCATCTTTAAATGCTTCCACCAGCTGTTTTACTGTGCCCGGAATTGCTTTATACAACTTAACTCCGGCCGGTTTTAGCACATCCGAGGCATTCTGTCCGCAACGGGCTGTGATAAGCGCCTGTGCACCACTGTCAACAATGGTTTGCGCAGCTTGAATCCCCGCACCTCCGCTTGCGTTCATGGCGGGATTTTCGATAGCATCATACGCTATTGTATCCGAATCAACAATGATAAAGAACGGACTTCTTCCAAAAGTTTGATTAACTTGACTATCGATACTCTTCTCAGAACATGGCATTGCGATTTTCACTTGCTCTCCACTCCTTCCAATTGATTTTCGATTTTATTGATACAGGTATCTAAATGCTGGGTGCTATATTTCTCTATTTCTCCCTGATCACTCAAAAAGCTGATTTGAGGATCAATGGGCAGACGAGCTAATACATCTAATCCCATTTCACGTGCAATATCATCCAAATTGCTCTTCCCGAATACTTCAATTTGCTTCCCGCAATCAGGGCACTGGATATAACTCATATTCTCTACTAATCCTAAGATAGGAATATTCATTGCTTTCGCCATATTATAGGCTTTTTTAACAATGAGTGAAACCAGATCCTGCGGTGATGTTACGATAATAATGCCATCCAACGGAATGGATTGAAATACGGTTAGTGGAATATCCCCTGTGCCGGGCGGCATGTCGATAAACAGATAGTCCAAATCGCCCCAAAGAACGTCTGTCCAAAATTGCTTTACCGTGTTTGCAATAAGGGGGCCCCTCCATATCACCGGCGCATCAGCCTGATCCAACAAAAGGTTCACCGACATCACTTTAATATCATTGTGTGAGCTTTTTGGAAAAAGACCGTTTTCGTTTCCTCCGGCTCTTCCGTTTATACCAAACATCTTTGGGATGGATGGTCCGGTTATATCCGCATCCAAAATCCCTACCTTAAATCCCTTTCTTCTCATCATTACGGAAAGAAGAGATGTGACCATCGATTTGCCTACTCCCCCCTTACCGCTTAGTACTGCAATGACCTTGCGGATGTCGTTATATTCATTGGTTGGGCATAAAAAATCCTGTGCCTGATTCTTCTGTGCTTCGCAACTTGATTGTTGCATTATCATCACCTCTAAATATTTTTATTGATAATACTTAAATAAATTTATTTAACCCATAAGCCTAAAAGTGCATATAGGAATTAAATACAAAAATTTATGTTTATATTTCTAGTATTTCTCCCATTAAAATCCTATTCATATATTTTATCGCAGTCCTTACAATTCTGGTATACAGTACAGGTACTGCACATATCCGCTTTATCATTCGCCTTGAAGCAAAAAGCACCTTCAAGTTTCCAGCAAGGCTTTGACTTATTAATAGGCATGGTACTGTTTTTCATAGCACCTCCGCTGCAATGCCTCATATACCAGCAGGAATACATATCGGTAACTTGTTTAACCCCGGCAATGTTCAGGCCCTTGCTGTCAAGAAGATACTTCACAAATTTCAGCCTTTTCAGATCGTTATTCGAATATCTTCTCTGGTTATTAACCCTTTCAGGTTGAATAATGCCATTCCGTTCCCACACCCTTAATGTTTCAGGATGCTCACTTATAAGCTCGCTTACGGTACCGATTGTGTATATACCTTTTTCTTCATCCAGCACTATTTCCATCACCTCATTTCAAACTAACAATAGCATACCGTATTACTATATATATTTCAATATTTTTTTTGAGGTTTAGCTTTGAATGAAGATTAGTTCTTTAGATTACTCTTAAACTGATATTTATTCTATTACTGTTTTTGGCATATGTCAATAACTTGTTTGAATTTTATCTATAGGACATTGTGAAAAAGTGCTTAATTGGTCAGGGCAACACATGGGGACAGGGCCGCAGTCCGGCCAAAAACCAGGCCTGACAGCAGACCAGTCCCCAAGTCTTGCATCCCCATGCTTCACTCCTTCTATGTGCTAAATTCGATTTTATCGCAATCTCCTATAAATTATAGTCACACGCTAAGAACTAAAAAATCCGACTCGGCGGCTGCCGAATTGGATTTTTTAGTTCTTCTATTATATTTTACTTACTCCTACCGATTCAAATTCATCTTGTATTTCCTTTGAAGGCTGCTTATCAAGCAAACTTACAATCACAATTGCAATCACTGATAGGATGAAGCCAGGTACAATTTCATATAGATCAAATATTCCACCCTTTAACTGCTGCCAGATAAGCACTGTAATTCCACCCGTCACAATTCCGGCCAGTGCACCGGATTTTGTCATCCTCTTCCAGAACAATGACAGCAGAATGGTAGGCCCAAAGGCCGCTCCAAAACCAGCCCATGCGTATGAAACCAGTTTAAATACCGAGCTGTCGGGATTGATTGCCAGTATGAAAGCCAATACCGACACACCTACAACCGTTAATCTTCCTACCAAAACCAATTCCTTATCACCAGCGTTCTTTCTAAATAAAGCCTTGTAAAAATCCTGCGATATGGCAGATGAGGTAACAAGCAGTTGAGAATCAGCCGTACTCATGGTAGCCGCCAATATCGCTGCCAGCAGTATGCCGGCAATAAGGGTCGGGAACAACTGGTTCACCATCACCATAAACACTGTTTCCGAAGCTGCTCCTTCTAATGTCTGCGTAAGATAAACTCTCCCTACAACTCCTACAAATAGCGCTGCAGCCAAGGAAATAAGTACCCACACCATTGCAATGGTTCTGGCCGGTTTGATTTCGTCCGATGAACGTATTGCCATAAAACGCACTAAAATATGCGGCATTCCGAAATAACCGAGCCCCCATGCCAATGAAGATACAATGGTCATTACCGTCAGCATTTTCCCGCCCGTTGAAGCCATGATATTTAAAAATGCAGGATCAACTGCCGCTATTTTATCCAGAGTTACCCCTGTGCCCCCCAATGCAAACACAGCTGCAATAGGTACGATAAGTATAGCAAAAAACATTAACATCCCTTGAAAGAAGTCGGTCCAACAAACTGCCATAAACCCACCCATAAATGTATACGAAATAATTACAAGCGCACCAATGGCAAGACCCATTAAATAAGGAACCCCAAAGACAGTATTAAAAAGCTTGGCACCCGCAGCAAACTGTGCCGCAGTATAAATGAGAAAAAAGATAAGGATAAATACCGCAGATACGATACGGAGTATCTTCGAATGATCTCTGAACCTGTTTTCAAAGTAATCCGGCAATGTAAGAGAGTTCCCTGATATCTGCGTATACTGCCTAAGACGTTTCGCTACAAACTTCCAGTTTAAATACGTACCCAAAGCCAGTCCACACGCAACCCAAAAAGCTTCTCCCATCCCTGTCAAGTACGCAAGGCCGGGAAGTCCTAAAAGCAACCATCCACTCATATCGGAAGCTTGTGCACTAAGAGACGTAACCCATTTATTTAACTGTCTTCCTCCTAATATATAATCGGAAAGATTTTGCGTCCTTTTGTAAAAGAACCACCCCACGAACAGCATCAACCCTAAGTACAATATGAATGATAAAATTATACCGGTTTCTTGTGACACTTTCACTACACCTCCATCATTAATCCACATTGAAAATACACTATTCCGATGTATTTAAAAATGCGCTTTTATAATTATACAAGCAAACCCTGTTTATTGCAAGTAAAATGATTTGTGCATTCATCTAAACGGGTTGCATCATTATTATATATCATTATGCATCGTTTTGTAATCGAAATGTAAAACATTCTTAATCTCTATTACACCGTACTTTTGGTAAAATATAATAAGGGTGGTAGGTAATTGATAATAGGTGGTGAGCAAATATAGCAATTAAGACTGAAGTCCATCTTGATGTATCGGCCAAAAACAACAAGTTTAAAATTCTATGAATACACGAAAGGAAATTTAATGATGAAAAAACCAATCGCTTTGCTGATAATACTTTGTATTGTTTTTACATATTTTTCAACTGCCTATGCGGCAGATTATACCGTAATCCATACGAAAAACTCGGAAACTACCCTTGCCAAGGGAGTCACACTTAACAGTATCCGTCAGTTTACTACTAAAGGATGGCTCAACATTAGTGTGATGAAGGTCGATTTATCGCAGAATCATATTGATGTGGATGCGTTGTATGATCAAAACGGAATCAGAAATAACAATAACCTATTAAAAATTTCCACCAACCAAAACATTATTGGTGCGGTCAACGCCGATTACTTTTCAAAAATCGCTAAGCCTGTCCCTATTTCCTGGCCGGTAGGTACGGTTATAAAAAATGGTGCAATTGTTTCCGCACAGTCATATACAGAAGATAAATTCGCCACCTTGGGGGTTACTAAAAACAAACTCCCTTTCTACACCTACTGGAATAGCGATATTAAAGTAATTGCACCAAACGGTACAAGTGCCGGCATCGGTCTTGTAAATAAATATTACAGTGATTACAACCTGAATTCCATCATTATGTATGACAAAAATTGGGATGGCTTATCGGTTGGCTCAGACGGTTTGTATAAGGGCATTATTGAAGTAGTGGTTGATAACTCCAGAGTCATCGAAATCCGTAAAGATATGCCGGGTACTACTATTCCGAAAAACGGATTTATACTGGCAGCCGTCAGCCAAAATAATTCTTTTCTGGACGAAAACTTTAAAATAGGTGATTTTGTCAATATAAGTACCCTTACAAACCCTGATTTTAGTTCCATTCAAACCGCTGTTAGCGGTGGAACCCTGCTTTTGAAAGATGGACAGCCGCATAACATTACATGGAAGCATTATGGAAAAATCCCCATTACCGCTGTAGGTACGGATGCCTCTAATAAGTATATGTATCTGGTGACAGTGGACGGAAGGCAATCCATCAGCGGTGGTATGACTCAAAGTGAAATGGCCGAATTCATGAAGAACCTGGGCTGCTATAATGCGATTGAAATGGATGGCGGCGGTTCTACTACCATGATTGCACGTCTTCCCGGCGAAGAAACGCTGAGCGTGATTAACTCTCCTTCGGATGGAGGTTTAAGAAATATCAGTACCGGATTGGGCATTGTCAATAACGCGCCCAAGACGAACTTAAGTGCCATTATTGTTGAGCCGCTCGATACAAATGTGTTTGTCAATACTTCCTTGCCGTTGACTGTAAAAGGCTATGACAGCAATTACAATCCTGTAGCTATTGATGTGTCTAAAGTAAAATGGGCTGTTAGCGGTATCGATGGCAGCTTTAAGAATAACGTATTTTATCCGTCATCGGTAGGGTCAGGAACTGTTACAGCTACCTACAACGGCGTATCCGGAAGCAGCGATATATATTCTTTAAGCGCACCGGTAGAACTTATAATGACACCTTCAAAATTCTATGGGAGTACAGGTCAAAGCTTTGATGTGAAAATTCAAGGGCTGAATAAGAATGGCTATGTTGCCCCCATCAGTACCAATGATATCACATGGTTGGTTCAAAACAATGCGGCAAGCATTAAGGATGAAAAACTTACCATTTCCAGCCCTGATGGTGGAATTATTAAAGCTTCGGTAGGAGATGTACATGCATATGCTGTCGTATCCTCAAGCAATAAAAAAGTTACCGATGCTTTTGAGACATTAAACGGTACTTTTATAGGCTATCCGGCTCAGGTTGCCGGTTCATACAACCTATCGACATCCACCATAAAGAATGGTAAAAGCGCAGGCCAATTGACCTTTGACTTTTCTGCCGATATTGCTGCCAGTAAAGCGGCATATTTAAAATTGAATACCGGTATTCCTATTTCCAAAGACGTATCAAAGATTGGCGTATGGGTTTATTCTCAACCGACTTATTCGCATTGGCTAAGAGCGCAGCTTACCGATGCAAACGGAAATATCTTTAGGCTTAATCTCGCCGGCAATATGGAATGGGACGGTTGGAAATATGTAGAAGCCGATGTACCGGCAACCGCTGCTTTCCCGCTTACTTTAGACAGGTTATATATCGCGCAGACCGACCAAACAATAAAAGGTACGGGTACAGTATACTTTGATGATCTCACTTTGGTTGTAAAAGATTCCGGAGACGCTGTCCAACTGCCTGAGAACACCAAATACGCTGATCCTTTGAATACTGCTCCTACACTCTCCAGCGACAGTAAGCCCTTTAGGGTAATGGTATTCGGAAATACGATACAATCACGTACATTATTAGATAATATTCTTATGAAAAAAATGATAAACGCGGCTAATAACAACAGCGATGCAGCCGTATTTTTAGGGTTTAACGATGCGAGTACTTTATCAGGCTTGAAAGTACCGTCTATGATTACAAATGGCTTTAATTCAAAAGCTTTGGATAATAACCTGTTTATCACTTTGGATTCCAGCAAACGAACACTGCGGGAACCGGATGAGACCCAGTGGTTAAAACTCAAGAATCAGATTTCATCCATAAAAAGTGATAATGTATTCATATTGATGCCGTCTCCATTGGATGGCGAAAACGGCTTTACCGATCCAATGGAAGCAAATTTGCTAAAAGATGTGCTTACCGAAGAGATAGTGCAAAAACAGAATAAAAATGTGTTCTTCCTTTACAATGGCGGAAAAAATAATGCCAATATTTATCGTGGGGTTAGATATTTATCTACCAAAGGCATTCAAGAAATTACCGCACAAAACATTGCACAAAAAGCCGATGACATACAGTATATTCTCATTACCGTGGATGGAAAGAATGTGACGTATGAAGTAAAATCGTTATTTGAATAAAAGAGGTTGTAATTCCAAAAGAAAAGATTAAGAAATTTTATATTTTACTTTTTTCTATTTATCAATCATATTTCAATCTAGTACCTGTAGGGGTGGACGACTCTGTCCACCCGATGTTTTATTACGATATCTGCGGGCGGACAGGGTCGTCCGCCCCTACAATAAAACTACTAAAATACATCTAGTTGATAAGAATACTTTTAACGTTCTTCATCGAATAAAAATTCCTAATGAATGCTTATTCATTAGGAATTTTCTATTATTGCTTTTCAATTAATTCTACTGCCATGCGGGCATTTTCCATGGCTTTTTCTTTTAACTTTGAAACCACGTCTTGCATCTGGGTGCATACATTATGCCGATTTGGCCATATATCGTCTATAATTTCACATAACTGATCATACTGGATGGTTGATATATCTCCCGCACAAGCTTGCCCCAGATAGTTTAGAAAACCTTCCACCTTCGCCTCATACGCAAGTCCTATCATTGGCACCGCAAGCGTTGCGGCATATATCAACGCATGAAGCCGCATCCCGATCAGTAAATCAGTCCTTTTAATAATGCCGAGCAATTCCGGTACCTGATATCTCTTTTTGAGTATAAAAGGAGTATGCTTCATTTTTTGCGCGATCTCTTGCATGACATGCAAGTCCTGTGGAAAGTGCATGGGCATCAGTAAAATATCCGTATTATATGTATCTTTCATATAATCGGCTGCCTTTGCAATAATATCACTATATTTATTTTCTTGCTGCTGCCAGCCTCTGATAGAAATACATACAACCGGATTTTTAAATTGGATTCCTTCATCCATTAACATTTTATCTACTTTTTCATCATCTACCGGTTTTAATGTAAGAGCAGGGTCAGCGGTCACCCATACCGGCGGCTTATCTATACCCAATCTTTGAATCTCCTTTAAAGATGCCTCTTCTCGCAATGTAATCAAATCTACCCGATTGGCCACATCTCTTACCATTTTTTCATTGCTTTTCATTCTAATAGGTCCAATGCCATTGGCATACAACATCACTTTTTTATTCATCTTTAATGCCAGCTTAATGGTTTCCAAATAATAAAGAAGCGAGCGGGTACTGGTAATATCCTGCAACAGGCTTCCTCCGCCATTGATAAAAAGCTTACAATTTTTAATCACCCTGTAGAGGTCGAGTAAATTAAACCTATTTACAGAATCTACACCATAAAGCCTTCGGGTCTCCCTAGGATTCATAGATAAAACATTAATCTTGATATCGGGCTTATAAACCTTCAAACTTTGAATAATCGCTAACAGGATCGCATCATCGCCGCTATTCTTAAAACCATAGTAACCTGATATAACTACATCGTACATCATCATTTCCCCTTCAACCATCCTGCATCTTTAGTATTTCCCGGTAGATTTCAATATGCCTGTTAGCTAGGCTCTTATTCGAAAAGCTGTCTCTGGCTCTTTCATATAGCTTTTGTCCGAACTCTTTCCTTAAATCCTTATTATTAACCAGTTTCAATAATTTTTCAGCCATTTCCGAATGGTCAGTAGATTTGAAAAGATATCCGTTTTGCCCATCTTTGATGAGATCCGGAATCCCTCCTACCGCTGAACTTATAGTCGGTTTTCGCAGCCTTGCTCCTTCCAATAATACATATGGAAAGCTTTCACTGTATGAAGTAAGTGTATTAATGTCCAGTGCATTTATAAGATCGTAAATCTTATCGATAAACCCTAAAAAGACCACTTTATCCCGTATTCCAAGTTGTTCTGCCATTTCCTCAAGATTTTTTCTTTCATTTCCGTCTCCCGCAAGCATAAAACGGCACTGAGGTGCTTTTGATGCTACCTCGGCTGCTGCTTTTACAAATACTTCATGTCCCTTTACTTTATCCAACCTGCCGATAATGCCCACCAAGACATCATCTTGATCTACTGTAATGCCATGGTCCGTCAAGAATTGCTCCCGCGAACAATAACTGATTTTACTATCAAAATCTATACCGTTGTATACGGTAAAAACCTTATGAGGCGGGTATTTTCTTGATATCAACATCTCTCTGAAATTCTCGGATACAGCGATATAATAGTCCATATATTTTAAAGACAACATGTTTAATCCGGTATATACCAACCGCCTATAGAGACTTCCATCAAAATCCAACAAGTAGTCGCTATGCACAGTAGTAACAATAGGCAGACGTATATATCTCTTTAAGATGGCTGCTATAAAATTAGCTCTGGCTCCATGAGTATGAATAATCTCATATTTCTCATCACGGATTAGGGTGACCAGTTTTTTTACCACGCTCAAGTCATATCTGTGCTTTTGCAGAAACAAATCCACTGGTATGTCCATATCCAGTATTTCCTGATAAAAGATACCGGAGGTAAAACATATGATCTTGACATCTATATGGTTTTTCAATTCTCCTAATAAGGAAAAAACGTGGGTTTTTGCGCCACCACTATCGCCACCGCTGATAAGGTGCAATGCTTTCATACATTTTCCTCATTTTCTTTTCTAGATTTTATTTTTCTTGCAGGATTTCCTCCAACGATGGTATAAGGTGCGACACTCTTGGTAACGATCGCACCTGCAGCCACGACAGCACCCCTTCCGATTGTCACTCCCGGAAGAATCACTGCTCTGGCGCCAATCCATACATCATCCCCTATCATCACCGGCCTGGGCTCGGTATCTCCTTGTTTGATCATGGGGATGTCCGTCCTGTCAATACGATGATTACGGGTATATATCAATACATCCGGGCCCATCATGACATTATCGCCGATGGATACCGGCCCCTGAACACGACAGTTTAATCCCAAGCCGGAATTTGTGCCGATAGAGATCCCTGCGCCGCCTCCGAAAAACACACCATGTTCGATATTGACTCCTGGTGCGACATCATCAAAAATCCTTTTGCACAGCATCCTTCTTATTCTTTTCGCTCCCAAAGAGTACGCGGAATCGGAAGCAGGCAAGTGCCTTGCAATAAAATAATATAATAAAAGTGCTGCATGCTTGGTGAATCTCATAGTTCACCTTCTTTTGCAGCAAGCTTTAAAGAAGTCATCATCAATCCCAATACCAGCCAAAATGCCAACATGATCCTGGGATAAAACCATACATATTCTACTAATCCCATAAAGCTGATCCCTGCTAATGCCGAAATGCCGGCAATCAAAATGTTTCCGTGATATCGGTCACCGGTATACACCACTTTTATAGCTTTCTTTACTATTCTTATGAGATGCCATATAAAGCTGACAATTGCCACCACTCCCATTTCCACCCATACCTCTAAAAAGAGTGTATGTGAATGGGCAGCCTTAGTAACATAAGAACTCATATAGTTAGGTGAAATCCTTGCAAAAGGCTCAGGACCAATACCGATTCCGGTTGTCCAATAATCCTTTAATAAATCCATGGCTCCTTCCCAGATATAAAATCTGTAGGCAATCGAGGAATCTCTGAAATTGGTGATAGTCATAATCCTATTCATAATGGACTGGGGCAAAAACGGAATGGCCATCACCCCGGCCACAAGCGCTACGGGAACCAATCTCCAGTTCTTAAATGCCATGAAAACAAAGACTGCAATGGCAAAAGCCACATATCCTGCTCTTGAGTAAGTAATCGCCAGGGCTATCACAGGAAGAATCAATGTACATCCGAAAAGAACCTGTTTATACCTGCTCTTTAAATTGAATATATACGCCACACAAAAAGGAACCATCAGAATCAAGTATTCCGCATAATTATTGGCATTCTCCAGCGTGGAATATATTCTTCCCGGCATGCCCTGATTTAATTCAACATCTGTCAACGCTAAATCCACCTCTACACCTACAATACCCTGGTATACACCATATATCGATGTAAGCAGTACCGCGATATATAATGCGATTAATACGTAATTAAGGCTTTTCCTTGAAGTAATGCTATTGGTTAATAATACTACCAGCACAAGCGCGGTAATATAAAAGGCCATCGTCTTTATACTCGCCATCGGCGTAATGGAGGTAATGGTTGATAATACGATAGTCAACGCAAACAATAAAAACATAAAATCAAGGGTTTTTATATTAAAAGAGTATTTTTTGTTACCCGCAACTTTTAGTGCATATACCACCACATAAAAGCCAATGGCACCGATACTGTATATATTGTTCCAGTACTGATGAGGTATGATAAAAACCCCTAATAAAAATAAGCTGAGCCCTATCTCAAAATGAAAAAAGGTAATCAGTATTACAGTGACACCTGCTACCATCGCAACTACCTTAACAGGTGAAACGAAAAAGCAGAGTGCTCCAACAAACAATCCTATTATTATATAAAATGTTTTAAATGCATTTAGTTTCATAATATTTTACTCCTTATATTTTTAAGCCCGGAGCTCGGAAAACATTTTGATAGCCCTCTGATATAGATAACTATATGAGTCGGAACGGCACAGGGGCCGTTCCCTACATAGAACACCAAATTCCATTCATACATGATTTGCAATTCGTAGGGAACGCCCCCCGTGGCGTTCCATTGACTTGCAATATCCAATTATTTAATATATTGCTAACTTATAGTTATAGTCATATTCCCCTAAGACGCTATGACCCATTTGACAATTCTAACAAAAATGCTGTTTTCTATAGCTTGCGAAAGCTTTTTATTATCAACCCAAACAGGGAATGATATTGCCAGCATTAGAACAATCCTTGTGATAGCACCGACAGATGTCAATGCATTATGCTGCCAGGAAATCATTATATTCATGAATATAAAACCGGCAAGTATGCATGAAAGAGCCATAGTGGCAGTGGATACCGATGATAACGGTTTAAAAAAAGACTTATTAGTCCTGCCCGCAATACTGTTCTCCGACAAGTTAGCAATACCTTCATGCATTTTTCTTAGTAATAAAATTTTAAAGTGTATCAATCCATCTACGCATCGATAAATAAGACTGTTTTCCCAAGCTTTGGATATTCTTTCATTTCTGCTTATGTATCTGCATATCGTACTGCCGCCGCAAAGATGTGCTATTTTTTCGGATATCCGTTGCAAAATACGCTCTGTATTGCTATATTTATACGATTTAACAACTGCAAACATCAGTTCTGTGGATTTCTGTAATATATAGCTACCAAACATAAATCTGCTACTCCTTTACTTCCACATCATATACTCTTACCCATATGGTACTCTTTCCTACATTTAGTACAACGGTTTCACCCACACCGTAATTCACACCGCCAAACACAGCACCATTCTGTCCTTTTGTTCCTTTACCTTGAACTGTAATAATCGCTGAAGCCAGTCCAGGCTTTGAGCTCTGCACATATTTGCCCTCACTATTCACACCGTAGGAAAGCGAGCCATCTATCACCGGCTCTTCTATTACTTGGCCAAAATAAGTATTTTTTTGGTCATCAGTGGCAACATCGCCTACTTTCACTGCTTTTGCCGCATATTCCGGCGCTTCATCCGCAAAGAATTTAATAATGATTTCATCCTGTTTAACAATGGGGCCAACATTTGCCTTCCCAAATTTATAGAAAGCTCCCGCTGCCGCACCAAGTATAACCAATACAATCAATAAATCAATAATATTAAATTTGCCGAAAAGTCTTCCTTTATCATCTATTAACATGCTTGCACCATCCTTCTCTTTTTTAATATACATTGTAAATCTAATAGCTTGTATTACTTAGGAATGACGAAATAATAATTTTTATCAAAAAATCCCTCGCTTGAAAATCCGGCATCATTATTCCGTCATTCCTTAATATATAAATTATATGTTTCCTTTAGCATGATTTCAAGATTAAATTTATCTCGTACTACAATAGGAGCATTTCTTTTATATCCGGCATAGAGGTCCTTCTCAATAATCATTTGATTTATAGCTTGTGCCATCGCTTTCTCATCTCCGAAAGGTACCAGTATTCCACAGTCGTTTTCTTTACTGATGATATCGCTGTTACCGCCCACATCCGTAGCGATTACCGGTACCCCTTTTGAAAGCACCTCCAAGATCGCAAAGCTTAACGCCTCATTAGAGGAAGAATTGATAAACAAATCGCTTCCCATAATAATATTTTCTATATCGGTCCTAAATCCCGTAAATATCACATATTCATCAAGGCCCAACTGCGTGACCATCCCTTTTATTTCGTCATATAGCGCTCCATCTCCTACCATTAAGCATTTAAATTTTTCCCGGGAAATACTGCTGAATTGTGCAATCGATTTCACTAAAAAATCAAGCCCTTTCTCGGAAGAAAACCTCGATAAGCTCAGCAGTACAAATGTATCTTCATCAATCCCCAATTCTTTTCTTATATTAGACGACTCAGGGAGGTAATCCGCATCATATTTTACTCCATTAAAAACTACTTTTATTTTTTGTTGAGGAAGACCATTAGAGATCATTACCTCTTTTCCTCTATTGCATACGGCAATCACTGCTTTCTCAAAAGGAATGAGCAGACGATTGGTAAGCTTCTGTATAATATTGTTATGTAAGATAAAATGATTGGTATATACCACCTGAACCTTAGGATTAAATATTCTGGATAAAATGGCGATATAGTTCTCTCTTAAAAACTGGGTATGTATAATATCAATTTGTAACTTCTTGCAGAGGCTGCTCAACTTTTTTGCCGCTTGAAGGTCAAAAGGATGCTTCATAGGAATTTGAAATGTTTCTACTCCCAAGCCTTCCATTTGCTCTACCAGCGGCCCATCTTCATTATACGCAAAAAAACACTCGGCCTTCTTTTGGTGAAAGTCCTCGGTAAGTATGCGCACATATTGCTCTGTTCCCCCTTTTCCTGCATGATTTAATAAATACAAAACTTTTATCATCATCATTCTCCTTGTTATATATAACGCATTACAGAAATTACAGTAACGATAGTTTTGAAGTGGTGTATGTTTCCGTAAGAGACCGTCCACTGTTTGAACGAAGTGAGTTTGGGCGCGTCTCTGAAGGACACATACACCGCCTCAAAACCGTTTGGCAATGTAAAAACTTTAATACGTTGTAAATATTATTGAACTTCAAGGCATTTGAAGCACATATGTCCCATTCCCCTGTTTTTCCAATTGTCCAAAGTAATCTCCATTACGCTTAGACAGTAAAATATCGCCATTGTTCCCGCTAGCAGCCTTTAATGGAAAAACGCTTAAATCATTATCTATACCCAATAGGATATTCTTGCTCCATATATCATCCTTAAGCGAAACAGCATGCCATTTATGCATCGGCTTTACAGATTGAATTTTGACATTCCCGGCAATCGCCCTCACTCCTCCTGTAAACGCCCAATCGCTCTCAGTAACATTGTGAATATGCTCATGAAAATACATATTCTGCTCTATATAGACCGGCCGGGTTCCAAATACGATGGCACTTTTTCTTCCCTTATAGAACTCCTTGTTTTGTATGGCAGATACGACATTGCTGCATATTTTTCTGTCTATTTCACTAATGCTTTTATAATCGGTAAGCTCCGAAACATTTACAATCAGAAATATAAATACGGCTGCAAATATCCCTAAACCTTTTATGTAATTTATGATCTTTCCACCGTTAAAAGTACTGATCATACCCTCGGCCATCAATCCTAACCCTATAAAAGATGTAAAAGCGTTACGATTGCTGATCCAAATATCTTTCAGCAGGAAGTTGACACCGAACGGTACCCAAAACAACAGCAATCCTATTGCTATCTTTAAGAGGTTTTTTTTGATATTTTTATCAGTTTTATCGTTAATTACATATAAACATGCTAAACTGCTCATTAACAAGATAAGTATCATGTAAAAATATGAATGATTGTGGAATAATACCTCTATCCCTCTTCTAAAACCATTCGTATATAAGGGCAGATGCGCGCGCCCCCATACATCGGAAATCTTGTCAATCACCTTATTGAAATGTTCTATGTACTTTCCGTCTACAACCTGCCCTCTTTGTGCAAGGTTGCCTGTATTCCCGAAGAACTTGTAATATGCACCAATGATAAACAAATTAATAAAAGGCACTGTCACAATCCATTTATTCTTTACCCTTGACCAATTTAATATGATGACTAACAATGCACTGACAAAACTTAGAATAATAACCTGTTCATAGTAACCAAACGAAGCAAGATGCGTTAACGCAAAACCAGCCAACAGTGTATTTTGCTTTTTCTCTTCACTCCCCACTCCCCACTCCCCACTCCCAACATGTATATGTAAACTCAGCAGATACAGTGATAACGCCATAAAAAACATGCCTACCACAATTCTGGAGGAAGCGGAAATCCAATAGGTGGCCTCACTTCCGAGCGGTAGAAGGAGATATATGACAGCAAAAATCATGCTTACCGGCATCTTGTTATATGCAAATACCTTGTATAACAGCCATGCACTTATAAAATGAAGGATGGTTATGATCAAAAACGCCGCCCACATATACTCCCACATTTGACCCCATATATAAGGATCGGAGAGTGACGCCAGAGGCCGTGTCGTATAGGTGCCCACCCGCAGGATTACATCTTTGAATATATCTTCATAAAGTGGATATCCTCCATATTGAATCCAATCATCTATGACCGGAAAATATCGAAACCCGTAATAGCCGTATTTAACCAGTACCAGTCCAAATAGTACGATCCAAAACATTCCGACATTGAGTCTCTTTTGCAGTTTGTTCAATTTGCGTCCCCCGCTTTTGTTCCTTCCCCGTTATCCATTTCCTCATCCGGCTCCATATCATCGGATAACTGAGAATTATTGTCTATCATCGTTAAGTTCTTATTTTTAAAAACCATCTTTTCAGTAAAAACAAAGTAAAGTGCAAGAGGCAATAAAGCAGCATACTGGACAATATGCAGCAAAACCGAAAGTACTGCCGCTGCCGTTCCCCCGATACCAAGTACACCCAGTGCATATATGCATGCATATTGGAAAACCCCTATGCCTCCGGGCGCCGCCGGAATGAGCATCGCAAGATTGGTCAATATGAGTACTGCCAGCGCACCGGATAACGCTTTTGACATGTCCAGCCCAACACTTAAAATACCTGCCAGCGTGCAAAAATACACACAAGACCATGATACAAACAAGAAACCGGCTGCTTTTAAGAGATTTACCGGAGATTTGAAGACCTGTATCTGTTGTATGATACTAATCACTCTTGCTGCAAGCGCATTATCACAAAGCCATGAAAAATCATTTCTTCCTGTCCGTTTGATCCAGATCATGCTGCCACCTGCCAACAAAGCTAATACAACCACCACCATAATGAAATTCCGCAGTTCTTCAATTTTATTTAATATAGATTCACTGAAGTTTATAAAAAAGACTGCCCCTACCGCAAGCGTCATTAATATGATGATGTCTGTTAATCTTTCTACCAGGAGGCATACACCGGCATTTGCATAGGAACGGCTTTTACCGTTTCCCAGCACAGCGATTCTCGCTGCTTCACCTAACCGAAAAGGCATAACCATGTTCGTACCGTTCCCAATGCATACAGCCTTAAAAACCCTCAAAGACTCAAATTCCCTGTCCATGCCTCTGCTCCATGCCAATGCCCTGAACCATTGAGACAGAACAAAAAAAATCACAGATATCAGTATCAGCAAATAATTGATCGGATATGCCATTGCTGCCTTTAACCCCAAACTACCCACTCTCTTATACGAAAGGTATAAAAATAATGCTGTAAATAATACTCCGATGCCAAGTTTTATATATTTTCTCAACCTATTTCCCCTCCGCATAGCGATAAGAAGCAGATGACTCATAATAACCTTTCCAGTCGTTGAATCTCACCTTAAATGCATCGGCCATCATCTTTAGGGAATCCGAAATAAGATTGACTTTCGAACCCCCAGAGTGACTCAAATTGACTGCAACCAATTTAATATTACATCCAATCTTCCTAGCTATATACAGCATTTCAAAATCAAAACCAAAGCCATTGATGGTTATAAGCGGAAAGATCGCTTTAGCAGCATCGTTACGAAAGCCTTTAAACCCACACTGTGTATCTGCAATCCCCAGATGCAGCACACTATTAATAAACATTGAAAACGCCTTAGATATAAGTTTTCGGTGAAACGGATAAGGGATATCCGGCTTTTCCTTATATAAATCCCTCGAACCGATCACCAGATAAGCGCCTGTTTTTTCAAAGATTTCTATCGCTTGCAGCATGCTCTGCAAAGGATAAGGCAAATCGGCATCGGTAAAAAAAACATATTTGCCTTTTGCTTGCATCATCCCTGTTTTTATTGCTTGTCCTTTTCCTTTATTGACGCCTTGGCATATAATTCGTAAGTTACTGCCGGCATATCTTTTTAATATATTAACTGTCTTGTCAGTACTTCCATCATCCACTACCATCACTTCATATTCGGTAAAATTCTCATCCATAAACTTCAATACATGATCTATAGTACGCGTAATTCTTTTTTCTTCATTATATGCAGGTATTACAAGAGAAACTTCCACTATAAACACTTCCTATTTCCTTAATTTAACCACATTATGTACAATCTCAGAAACCTCTTTTACCCTTAACACCATAAGACAAATGCCATATACTACCGCACCTAAGCCGACTTGAATCACCAGCGTTAAAACATATCCTGCTTTAGATGCGCTTGTTCCCATCCCGTGCAATGCTTGTCCTATGATTAATACCGCCGCACTCATTACAGCACAGGCTGCGAATGATTTTATACCGGTAAAAAATATACTTTTCATTCCAATGCTTCCTATCTTTCTCTGAATCAAAAACAAAAGCAGCACGCCCCCTGCCAATGCCGCTATTGAGTAAGATAGAGAAACTCCTTTCAAACCCATGTATCGTACCAGCATAACACTCAACCCGATATTTATAATCATGATAAATACGCCGTTGTATGCGGGGATCTTTGTATTCTTTATTGAGTAAAAAGCTCTATCTATAATTTCCTTAAATCCTATCCCAATTATTCCTATTGCATACAAAGAAAATATCTCTGCGCCCAATGCCACATCTTCCGCTCCAAATTTTTTGTAACCGTAAATGATATCCACCATAGGTGTGCTTAGCAGAATAAATCCTGCCGACACCGGTAAAAGCAAAAGAACTACAGCTTTAATGATGGCGTTCAAACTTCGCTTAAAACCTTCCATATCCTTGCTGGCTGCATATGCGGCTAGTTTGGGATACATTACCGATGTGATGGCATAAATCAGTGTCAATATGACCTGGATGCCTAAATTCTGCATATTATTCAACACGACATATTTCTCACTGTTATATGAAATAGCAATAGAACTGTTGGTCAGCAAATTGATCTGATAAGCACACACTCCGATAATGACCGGCCCCGTTAGTTTAAAGACACGTATAATATCCTTATTTTTATAATCAAAAGATAATTGAAACCTAAAACCGGTTCTAACCATGGGAGGTACCAATATTAAGGCTTGCAGTAAAAAGCCTGTCAAAGTAGCTGCCACCAATCCTCTCATCCCGAAAAATTTTGACATTGTAAAAATGTATAGGATATTTACCAGACTACTGGGGATGCTTACCATTGCAGGCATATAAAACCGGCCGGAAGCTTGTAAAACACCACTGAAAACAAAGAAAAGACTAATAAAAACAATCGCCGGCAGCATTACCCGAATAGAATAAACCGCAAAGTGAAAATTCTCTTCTTTTATGACTGATGCAATAAAAGGTGCGGCAACCATCCCTGCCGCAGCAAGTAAAGATCCGACCGCTACCGTAAGCCAAATGGTGTCATTGATAAATTTATACGCCCTCTCTTTATTATCCTCCTCCAGCAATTCAATAAATATAGGTATGACTGCTGTTGTTAGCGCAGTGCCAATCACTGCTGTAACCGTATTGGTAATAACAGTGGAAAAAGAATACGCACTGGTCTGGGCTGTTGCTCCATAAAAAGCCGTAATAATGGAGTTTGCCATAAGCGCCAATGCGCGGGACAAAACATTTATGATTAATACTATTAGTACAGTTTTTGCTGTTTTATGTACTGTTTTCATTTGGGCACCGTACTCTCTAAATATTTTAGGAATATCACCACACCTATTATATCCATTTGTTTATACTTTGTCTATATGATCAAATTTTATGTAACTTTTCCGCATTTCAAATCATATATTATTAATAGGACTTATATCAAGGAGGGACTATTATGATTGTGTGGAAATGCCCGAATCCTAAATGTAACATCAATAACGTTTTTCAACAAGAACACAATCTGCTTGCAATGAATAAAAAAGAAGTAATCCAGACCTATGAAACCCAATGCAGTAATTGTCTCAAAAAGTATGAAATCGTTATCAATACCCGGTTGAACGAGCTCAAAATTCGGGATAAGAGCAAATGATGGTTCACAGTTCACAGTTCACGGTTCACAGATTCAAATGGTGTCTCTGTGAACCGTGAACTGTGAATTGTGTGTTTAGTGACCTTCCGTATTCTGCTTTATCATCTCAATTAGTTGCTCTCCATTGATATTGCCAAAAGCTGTTAGTCTTTTTAGCTGCCGAAGGCTTGTATCATCTTCATTAACGCCTTTATCCCCGACAAACACCTGCATCTTATATCCGGCTTTCTCGGCCATTTCTTGTGCTTGATTATTATATAGACCGTAAGGATAAGCAAATACATCACATGTCTTATTTAGATTCTTTTCAATCAAATACTTTGAACGTCTTAATTCTAACTGCACACGGCCCACACTCTGTTGCATCATATTGGGATGCAGATCCGAATGACTTTGTATATCAATCACTCCGCTTTCCTGCATTTCCCTGGCTTGCTTCCATGTAAAATGAGGATATGTCACATCATCGGCCGCTCCCATTCTTCCTGTCAATATAAAAATAGTCGCTTTCATATCCAGACGCTTTAAAGTTGGAAACGCTTGTTCATAATTGCTGCTATATCCGTCATCGAAAGTAATGATAACCGGCTTCTCAGGTAAAGGCTGTCCATTGATCCTATAATCGTAGTACTGGTTAAAATCAATAGTATGGAACCCTGCATTTTTCAGTGAAAGCATATGTTCCTCAAATAGTTTGGGACTTATATGTACCGAACTCTGCTTTGGGTCAAAGTCATCCATAATGTTATGATACAATAAGATGGGAACTTTTGCGTCATGTTCAACTGTGTCGGCGATTGAACCATCGGTTAAGGTGGTGTCTGCTGCGGCAAAATTAAACACTAAAACAGCTATCAATATAATTCCAAACAAAAATTTACTTAATTTAAACATTTTTTTCTCCCTCTCATTGACATTATTTTTTCTTTTGTATTTAGAAATCATTAAATAAGGAGTGGAAAGTTTTTCATTTTCTCCCCACTATTCACTCCCCACTCCCCACTTATTATATTATGTCACAAACCATATGTCTACCTACTATTCATCAAACAGCAGAAAGCACAGAAACTTAGGTTCTGTGCCCGATTAAAAATATATCATAAATTATTAGGAGGCAAATTTTACTGAAAACTTCTTACAAGTATATTGTATAGAATTAACCAAATAATATCAATATTTTCCTGGAATGTTAACAGTTTATTCATAAAGTTTTAATGTTTGTGTAATATGAATGTCAGTTGTTCATCCGTCTAGCATTTTTACCAAACCCGGTATCAAAAGATATCCCGATAGATAGTATGGTTAAGGCAATACCGATCCATCCCGCAAAGTGAATTGTTGAAATTGTAATAGCAAAAATAATAGCTCCAATGATAAATTCCCCATATATGTTGGTATCACTATTTAGCAGCTCTAAAATCTTTCTGCCTATATAAACGCACAATGATGAAAATCCAAGAATAAATGCAATCCCTAAAAAAATAACTGCAATTGGCAGGCCAATGATGGTCAGCGCCAATAAAATAGCAATAATAGGGAAACAGAAGCATATCACTATTCCTATGATGACTTTACGAATGATATTTTGTTCTATGCACTCAGACATTCTTCTTACCCTTTCACCTGAAAAGGATATGGTAAGCAGTCCGAATAATGTAATAATCACAAATCCAATATTGCCCAAAAATCCGAAAAGCCCCAATCCGGTATTGATACGTGGAGGAAGCTGCATTCTGAAATTAGGCAAATCTACCGTCCCAAAGTTTATCCCTACAGAATCTCCATGGACTTTTGAACCTAGAGACCTGTTTATACCACCGGGCCCAATAGCTACCACATCCCCATTTACAACAGCTTCCTTTCCTAACGCTACTCTTCCGAATACCGAAACAACATCTCCGGCAACACTCGACTGTACATTCACATTTCCAAAAACCGCTACAACATCTCCACTCACCGGATATTTGGTGTCTACACTGCCGAAAATCGCCACTGCACTCCCACTTAAAGGCTTATCAATATTTATGTTTCCAAATATACTGACTCTATCCTCAAAGTTTGCTGCAGCGAAAGCAGTGTTTACAACGCCTATTAGAAAAACACACAAAATTATAACTTTAACGATCTGCTTCATATTAACCTCCGTCCATTACAGCTTCCCATCAATGCTGTCTCAGTACTCTTGAACTCATCGTATAGCTGATGACCAATATAGCAGCCATAGAAAAAAATACATCATAGTAATTTTTAAACAATACATAGTATATATCAAATATAGAATTACCCAGAACCATTAAGGCTCTATATGCATTCTCTGCTGTCAATAAGATGCTGTTTAATATATCTATACTAAATCCCTCACTTAGAATCATACTTATCAGACTAATTGTAGAAAACCCTTGTAAGAATAAAATAGTTATAACAGTGATTATCAAGAAAGAGGCCCCTATCAGCAAACATACCAACCCTGCAGGTATCCGTAAGAAATTCTTCTTTCTAGAAGAAGTATCTCTTATCGACTGCATGACACATTCTTCAAAATCCTCCGGAGGGTCCAGCAGTGGCTGTTCTTCCATAAAGCCGATCACTTCGGATAAAACCGCATACTGCTCTGCACAATCAGGACAGCTTTTTAAATGTTGCTTAAAATAATAATGGTCAATATCGTTTGTTTCACCGTCAAAGAACTTCATCATCATTTCGTTAACTTCACTGCACTTCATAGAACATCCTCCTTTCTTACTTCCGCCAATTTCTCTCTTAACATCTGCCTTGCCCTATGCAGCCGGTTTTTCACAATACTTAAAGGTTCATTCAAGGTTTTACATATTTCATCATAAGAAAATCCCTGATGATGAAATAATACCACAAGTACTTTATATTTATCCGGCAATGATTGAATAGCCTCATCAATTTGTTTAGTTCTCTCAGTTTTTAAATATACCGCTTCCGGATCTTCTTCCTGTCCGGGCGGGTAAGTTAACTCATCTACCGATACCGTTTCGATTTTTTTCTTACGTAATATATCGAGGCATAGATTCGTGGCTATCCTTACAGCCCACGTAGAAAACTTATATTCCGGATTATACTTATCAAGAGAGCGATAGATCTTTATAAATACTTCTTGGGCTATATCATTCACTTCTTCCCTGTTATGAATCATCCTGTATACAATTGTATATATCAGCTTCTTATACCTGCCGACAAGTTGTTCAAATGCTTCCCGATTTCCTTTTAAACAAAGCTGTATTATTTCATAATCGGTGAGCTCCAACACCATCATCTCCTTGAGCTGTCTTCATAATATCATACGATATTGCTTTTTATTTGTCTGATAAAATACTCTCCTTGAATAAATGTAATTCCTATATGAATAAATTATAATAGCTATATTATATCAAAAAATCAACACATAATAAAAATCCGTATGCTTTTTAGCATACGGATTTTTATTATCCTCATTAGTCACTGCATGGTCTTCTTTCGTTGAAAACGTCTTCTGCACCTTCAAATTCAAATTTCTGAGGCGGGAAGAACTCATCAACCGGGAATCTGATTCTTTCAAACAATTCACACGGATTATCTTCAGTAGCCGCGATACATTCGTTTTCAGGAATACAGAAATCATATGCCGGGATAAGTAATTGAACATTTCTTTCGATCTTGATGATTGTAAACAATCCAAGGGAAACAAATACTCTCTTTCTTTCTGCACCGGCTACCAATTCATCATCAAAGCAGTTGCAAACACTTTCAGGTACTCCTGCCAAGTCGATTTCATCTGTCTCGAACAATCTGTCGGTAATGTCAACTAGTTTTGCTGCCAGACAGATTGGATCCACGACTTCAACTTTGGACTTCGGCATATTGGTTTTTTGCCATAATTGCGGGTCAAAGGCATCTTCTTTATACTTAGATTCAAAGATTTTAGCATTACCTTCCGAACCGAACAATATGACTGTCTTGTCGAAAGTGGCCAAACCTTCTACTTCTGTAGGTCTTCCTATGCCTGTAAATACGTCTAATGTGATTCTAAAGAAGAATTTTACGCTTACAGTATAGAAACCTCTGTTAAATGGCACAGCCTCTACATCGGGGAAAACCCAGATAACTTCAGATTTTCTGCATTTAACGTTGATCGCTCTGTCAACGATTTCCTGTCCCCGTCTGGTAAGAAATACTCTTAAATCTTCCAAACAGTCTTTTTCTCTGCAGGAATCGTAAACCTTATCTGTTTGTATACATACTGCTTCTTTAAAACATGGTGAGCCTTGAATTGGACCTGGTCTAAGTCTTTCTCCCATAATCTATCCTCCTATTACTGATTTTTTATCCTTGTTAGGATAACTTCCTTCAATAACATAATATGTTAATCGTCGTTATGTGTGATTAATTCGAAAAAAAATTATAATTTGCATAAGTAAAACATATATATGTATTAAAAGATCATAACAGAATAGAACGGGGTGTTTATTTGGCTAGAATTGCTTCCAATCAATATCTGCTTCAACAATCTGCAAAAGAACAATGGCACTTTTTCCATCTTCCAAGCGTTGGAATCTGCTATAAAAAAAAATCCGAAAACCAGTGGAATGATTACGAAATCCTTCTCAAAAACGGAGAAGGAGATTTCGATGTAACTCAAGATGCGCGTGATAACATACATCTGGTATGTCAGGATAAGCTGGGGAGTATCATTTATCTGATGTATAACGGACAGCAGTGGCATAAATATACTATTCTTCAAAGCAAAACAAATAGAGCATACGCAAAGCATTTCAAGATAGTATACGTCAATAAGTGGATTAACCTGTTTTATATTATCGATTATAAAGATAAGAGTCTTCTCATTCATCACATGTTGGATAACAGTAATGTACCTCCTAACGTGATAGATTATGTAATCAAAAATGAAAGACCTTTCTCTATTTCAGTAGATAATTCCGATAATATTCATGTTTATTATCAAAGCAGCATTGACTCGGAAAGAATGGGGTATAGAATATATCTTTGGTCTAAAAAAACATGGACTGGATTTACTGCCATTGATCAACAAGATCGGAATGTTTGCCTGCCCTATACATTAATAGACCGAGACGATAATATTCATCTGGTATATCTAAAAAAGAATGAGAAATATTATGATATCTTGTATACGCGCAAGCCTTTTAACAGTTTTGACAAAGCCTTATGGGACAAAGCGTCTATCATTTACGCACGATGTCCGGGAGGCACCCAACCCGTCATGTTCAAAACAGAAGGGAAGCTATGGATTCTATGGCAGCAGGACATTAAAGTTTACAGTTCTTCTTCAGATGATGACGGCATCACATGGAGTAGAGCCTCACAATTTATTGCAGGCAGATATGGCAATATCTCGTTATTCGGATGCAGGCTGCCTCCGGCTTCGGATAAGAAAAACATAATCTGTGACCTGTGCTATGGTTACAGTACAAACTCCGATATTAACTTATATCTTTTATCCAACCTTCTCGAACGGCTGCCTTCTAAAAGCATGGAGCCGGAATATAAAAGCACTGGTTTCGAAGTAGAAGAGTTTGCTGCGAGTAATAGAAAGTCCTTTGCACCTTCTTCATTTGACCCTGCCGGTACTTCAGCTCCAACCGGCTCTATTGCCGCGGAAGATTTCTCTCAGCTATCCAGTGATCCTTCAAAGGCTGCGGAATTATTTCGTTCTTCGTCCGGTTCTTCACCTTCACCGTCGTCTTCGGGTATGGATAGCGTAGAAAACACCAAATTAAAAATTATGCTGAATATGCTGCAAGAAGACCTGACTCAAATTAAAAAGAAACTATTAGAATTAAATCAAATATCCAAATTTGATAAAGACTTAAAAAAAGACCTGGATGTACAACACAGATCCGAGATTGAAGAGTTAAAAGAAAATTTTCAAGAACTGCTGATGAAAATCGAACATATAGAAGATACCCAAAAAAATATTATCAACTCGAATATCACACGTATTGACAAAGAGATTGCGGCTCTAAAACGTAAAAGTGACAGAAAAAACTTCGAAGACTTAATTAAAAAAGCTTTAAGTGATCCTGATAAACAAACCGCCGGCATTTAGGAATGACGGAATAATAATACCCGATTTTCAAGCGAGGGATTTTTTGATAGTGCAAGACGGAGGAGGCTTAAATATCTAGATATTTAAGCCGACGACAACGAAGCAATATCGAAAAATAACCGCTTGAAAAATGGGCAATTATTATTTTATGATTCCTAAATATGCCCGGCGGTTTACCCTATATGTTATTCTTTAAGACCGTTTAAGATCAATACTTGATTCATTTCATAAACTGCTGCCTCGATGAGCTTGTCAAGTTGTTCATCGCTCAATTTTCCTTTGGTCAGATTTCTCAGCACTTGCATCGCCTCCTGCTTTTTATCGGCCCCGTTTCCTCCTCCGAAAATTTGTTCTATTGCCGTAACTACCATTTTTGAATAGCTGTAGTATGTGTTCAGTTTCTCTTCTCCAACCTTGGCTCTTATAAATTGAATAATATAAGTGCCCACAGCCAGAACAAGAATTTGTATCAATACCGATAGTAATTGTGTTATTAATTCCTCAAACATATGATAACCTCCCTATTCCAGATTTTTAATTCTTTGCTGCGTTATGACATACTCTCCCCATGTAATAGGCGTATTCAAGTCATGATCTTCAAGCACGATCCCTTTTGCTTTCCATTCATCATAAGCCTCCTGCGCATAGTGTTCTACTTGATTTTCCACGCTAACTGTTAATATTTCATTCCATATCTTTACGACATTTTCACCATAGCCATTACCGGGTACTGCCCACTTGCCGTTCAAGTCCTCCCAATAAGGTGCACTTCCTCTCTGAACCAAATTAAAACGAGGATCTACTTGTACGGTATTTAAAGGGTTGGTGGTGGCATATGCCTTCAAATGCTGTATTTGCGCCGTAATACCTTCCTCCGGTGTGCCAAAAACCGCTCCCTGAACACCGTTACCGGTAGCACCTAATCCAGCAAAATTATTTTGTGCTTTCGATACCGCCCCTTCAAATCTGAAATAGCCTGTTTCCAATATTGACTGTGCAAAAGCAAGGTCTCCTCTCACTCCTTCCAGTTTCCCCACTTTCAAATACAATTCAGCCAGATATGGCGCATCCGCATTAAACTTCCTTAAAAAGATATCCATTTGCTTTGCTGTAGCTTCCGCCCCTCCCATAATGGGGGTTTTATTTGATAGCACAGGTGTAAATCCCAGATATACACATATGGCTTCTGCCAGATAACTTGTAAATAAATCCTGCCACTGTGTGTTATTTAGCCGTTCTTCTTCCTGCTGGTTGGATAAAAACATGGTTTCGATAATAACTGCCGGCATATTCGTATATTTTAATACATAATAATTGGCTACCTTTACGCCTCTATCCTTGTTATTATTAAACTCAATCATCGCTTGCTGCAGCACTTTTGCCAGTTCATAAGCTTTTCCTCCTGTCGCGAGACAGTAGGTCTCGGTGCCGCTTGCACCGGTATCTTTAGCGCTATTGCAGTGCATGCTGATAAAGTAATCAGCCCCGTAGTTATTCGCAATATCACATCTCTTCTGCAAGCTTACTTCGCTATCATCCTCTCTGGTACAAATGACACTTATACCGCTGGCTGTAAGTTTATTCTTGAGTTTCAAAGAAAGAAGCAGGTTAATATCCTTTTCTTTGCTGTAGCTTCCCACCGCACCGGGATCACTACCTCCATGTCCCGGGTCAATTACCAACTTCATTGAATCATCCCTTTCTCCACAAAGCGGATATATTCGACTCTTTATTATTCATATTATTTAAATAACTAGAAAAATGAGACAAAAAAATAAGAATATTTTATAATTGAGGATCCCTATTATTTTCGATTCATACTATTACTTGACCACTAAACAGTCATACGATAAAAGGCCTTTCTTTTCGAATTAAAGATACTGCTTCCGCAAGGTCACTTTTCTTAGTATCTTTCAAAATATTTATGTCTTTAGCTAATACATCTGCACCATTGGTCGGGACTTTTGCAAAACTTTGGACATAGATATCCTCCATAGAAAAGCATTCACTAATACAAGCTCCTAAATTTGAAGCACTAATTTTATTTATAATGGGCAGATTATTTGACAGCAGTTTATTTAGCAAATCAATCTTAACATCTCTTTCCGGACTATCTGCTGGAACAAATAGCAACTTTTTTTTAGCAGCAATACAGTCTTGCAATATCCCCATTCCGGGTTTAGAAATCACTAATTCGCTTGCATTTACCAAATCTATGCCGTTATAGAATATTGGCGCTTTAATGATCCCCGAATGAAACGGGAACTCATGATTATCTATACTACCTGCTATTACAATTCTATGTTCACTTTTAAGTCTATTTATTGCATCATAAAACGGATATAATTTTTTATACACATTTGTACTTACCGCCGCACCGGCATGCACTAAAATAAATTTTTCATCGGGCGACAACCCCAAAAGCCTATTTACACTCTGTTTGCTCATGGAAACTTGTCTGGTTATAATAGGAATAGGGATATACATACACTTGATATCAGGTTTATTTTTCGGTTGCTCCAAATTTATATGAAAAAAAACATCATGCTGATTTGCTCGCTTACAAACACCATTTTTAAAAAAGACTACCTCTTTGCTGTCATTTTTCGAAATGCTTATATCTCCATGATATAGTCCACAAGTAATCGTTTTATTAGAGAATAGCTTCCTCAGTCTCGCATATAAGAAAAAATCATCAATAAGAACGGAAGATTTTTGGAGCTGTTGAATCAATTTTTGGTCACCTTTCTTCATATTCTTCTTCGGTTTTACTGCTTTTTCCTCCATTAATGCCAGGTAGTAATAAAGGTCATATGGTTTGCAATTGTAATTTGCTACATTACTTTCAATAAACTTTTGCATACATTCCGGTGCCAGGTATGAGATTTTTTCATCACTATACTTTCTTAAATTTTCTACCATAGCTATAAATCTGACTGAATGTCCGAATCCGGATTTAATAAGACTAGTTATCATAAAAACACCGCCATTCCAAATTGTATTATTCCGACGCTAAACTACATGGATTTCAACAAAAATATTGATAGACTGCTTGCTGTTATTCAGATAATTTATACTATGTTTAGATTATAAAATAAGTTACAAAAGCGCTACATTATGTATTGCAAGGATATAGGCGGATGTGAAAAAGTCGAGTTTAGCATGCAGAAGGGCAAGACTTGGGCACTGGTCTGCTGTCAGGCCTGGCTTTTGGCCGGACTGCGGCCCTGTCCCCATGTGTTGCCCTGACCAATTAAGCATTTTTCCACATCCACCTATCTATATTTATATATGCACCAATCCGCTTTTTTTACATATTATGTTAATAACAGTAGTGTACCGTAATAAATTTGGAGGCAAAAAAATGGACGATTTCAGATTAATATCCGTTACACGCAGGGCAGGTAAAACAGTGGAATTTGATAATCCTACTCATTATGAGTTTATCGGAAAGGGTTCCCAGGGAGCTGTTTTCAAACTTTCTCCAAGCCGTTGTGTAAAGATATATGCATTGCCCGAACATCGAAAAATAGAAAGCAAAACATATATGGCGATGCAAAACTCGCCCATCATTCCTAAATTATACGAGGTAGGGCCAAACTATATTATCATTGAATATGTTGAGGGATCAACATTAGAAGAGTACCTAGAAATAAAACATACCATAACGGAGGAACTGGTAAGACAAATTCTATTTATGTTAAAAGAGATGAAACGTCTAGGATTCACACGGTTGAATGTACGTTTAAGACATGTCGTTGTAAGTAAACAAGGAGTACTCAAAATAATAGATCATGTAAATTCATTCAGGGCCACAGAACGCCGACCAATCAGGTTATTTGATAAACTAAAGGAATTAGGATTATTGAAGCCATTTCTTAAACAAGTAAAAAAGATTGATAAAAAGACATATCGAGAATGGAAAAAATCGATGGCTAAGTATTTATAATGAATACGAAGGAAGTTTAAGACCTAACGGCGTTAAACTTTCCTTCTTATTTGTCTAGTTGCATTTGTTTTTTTTCTTTTCTTTGTCTATAAAGCCGGAGTAGATCTCTTCAAGTTTTTTTGTTTGCTTAAATCTATCAAAATTCTTTTCAACATGCTTCCTTCCCCACTGCCCCATGCTTTCCCATATTTCCGGGTGATCAATCAGATAGATCAATCTATTAGCTAGTCTATCAGCATCTTTTTCAGGAACAAGAAAACCATTTTCCCCATCTTTCACCAGATCGGGTATACCGGAATGATAAGTAGAAACTACCGGCATACCTGTTGCCATAGCTTCTTTCAATACAGTTGGCGATCCTTCCTGGTCACCGGTCGAAGAAGTAATAGATGGAAGACAGAATATATGGCATTTATGCATAATGTCTACAATTTCATCATGGGGCATGAAGTCAACAATCTTTGCTTTGGAATTGAGATTTAATTTTGAAATTTGCTTTAGCAGCTTTTGTTTTAATTCTCCCTGCCCAACGATTAACAGTTCTGTGTTAGGTTTTGCTTTTACAACATCGGCAAAAGATTGAATAAGATATTCAATTCCTTTTTTTTCTGTAAAACGTGCAACTGTTAGAATCTTCACCGTTTGATTGTTATTGATTGTCCGCGGTTGATAATGGAATTGCATTACATCAATTCCACTGGATAAAACGGTTATCTTATTTTCAGGACATCCTGCGTTTACCAGGTTATTCTTAAGATTCTGCGATACTGCTATAAAATGATCTGCTTTTGTGAATAGCTCTTTTCTATATCCGGATCGAATTGAAGGATCATTCAATTTTTTTGAAGCATCATATCCATGAAAAGTTACAATATAGGGTAGGCCGGTTAGCTTTTTCAGCTTCATATATTGAAGTCCTACCGTACCAAACTGAACATGAATAAGCTTAGCCTCTTTCTTTTTTATAACTTTGGAAAATTCTTTGAGTATTACTGAAGAATTCTTGCATACATATAAATTTTTATATGGAAACTGTTCTTTATTTTGCAGCTGTCTTGTCAATACCAGAATATTAAAGTTTTTGATTGCTGTAACTTCATCATAGACGAAAGTTTGGGTAGGAGGAAGAAATATCTGAGATATCAATGCGACTGTCTTCATATCAAAATCATCCTTTCTCATTAAATAGGCGTATGGTGTGCCCGAATCTTTATTTAAAATATTTACTCATTGTTACCTTCCATTCGTCATACATGACCCGATCTATCTCTTTTGCATATTTTAAAAAAGAACGCAGCAAGCCTAACTCATCCAAATAATCAAACAACTTGAACGGGTAGGGCTCATGATGCTTAAGTGAATTAACATGATCGATTACCTTGAATGAACGTTTTTTTGCTACAATAATATGGCGAAGGTTGACATTCAACCGGCTGATTCCTAAACGCTTCATTTCTTTAAACGCAAATAAAATTTCACAAGCCAGCGATTTGGAAATTCTACCTTTTATTTGAAGATATTTCTTTAATGTCAGCCCTGGAACATATTCTATAATAATATATTTATGTCCTATTTCGTATAGTTTGGGAATAATACGAGAACCTTGAAGGCTTTTATATACTCTGCCCTCAATTTCGGCATGTTGTTTGCAGGCATATATTTTTACACACTGTTCAGGTGAAATCTTAAACACAGCACCTTGTTTCCCTTTTCCAATAAGGGGATAATTAGTAGGATTATGAATCTTTAGTTCTTTGGTAGGTGTTTGAGTGACGTAAATAGATCTAAAGTCTTCCATCTCTGTTATCCTCCTGCTTTCTATTTTATAAGCCTTTAATAACTTTTTTAGCACGCTTTCTCCATGTATAATGCTCCGAAAATTCATGATGGGCAGTTTCGGCTAACTCTTTTCGCAGTTCAACATCATTTGTTAATCTTAGTATTGCCGTTACCCATGCTTCCACATCTTCAGGCGGACATAGCAAACCATTCACCCCATCCACAAGGACCTCCCGCAAAACCGGCAGGTCCGAAGCGATAATCGGTTTGGTATACGCCATATATTCAAATATTTTTAACGGAGACATCCACTGGCTTATATTGATTTTGCTACTTCTAAAAACGGCTACATGATACTGATAAGGAGCAAGAACAATGTCAAGATATCTATAATATGCTGTTAACTGCCCATGGGGAACAAATCCATAGAAATAAATGTTTTGACTATTCGTGTTTTTTCTCCAATATTGAATATCCTCTTTTATTCCTCCAACAATATGAAAATCAATATTCGGAAGCCTTGCTGCTATTTGTACAATCATTTCCATTCCTTTACCGGGATATAAATGGCCGATATATCCTACCTTCGGATTTGTGCCACGGCCTAAAGTTTTAATAGCAATGTCGGAGTAGTCTGATTTTTCCGGTAAATCGGCACCATCAGGTGCTACCTGTATTGTTTTTGCTTTTAAATCAGGAAATTGTCTGAGATACTCCAGCCGTAAAGCATCTGAAATAGCTATCAGTCTTTTGAAGTTTTTATAAGAAAAAAGTTTTGATATACGTTCTCTATCACGTTTACTCTCTAGAGGACGATGTACTTCTAATATAAGTGGTCTTTTTAAAGGAGCAACTTTTAGCAGGTCATTTAAATCCCTGGCATAAAACAAGTCGGGGATTTTTTTATAAGATTTTTTTATATCTTTGATGTCACCGAACTTCCGTTTTTTTATTTTAAAGCATTTCTTTACGCCATAATAAGCATATACATCCGTGATCTGCTCTTTCGAAAGGTCAGCATGCAGCACCACTTTATGACCATTATTTGCAAATGCCTGGCACATCTTCATAACATGAATGCTATTAGCAGAACGTGACGGAATGATCGAATTGGATAAATATTCAATTTCCAATGTGATTCCCCTTTCAAGTTTATATATCCTTAAAAGTATTATATTAATTAAAAAGCCGTATGGTTACTTTTAAAGGTAACATTCATTTTCTGTTTTCATATAATGCAATTAATATGATACTTATTTATGGATGGAAGTGATTATTTTGCAGCGTGACACCTGGGAAACTATTGGGGATTGCACCGACATTATCAGTAAAGGCTATGGGCTAAAGATATCTCATTATGAACCTGTCCGAAAAATAATGAAGCTTGTTACCAATAAGGGCGTAAAAGCAGTGAAAATAGTAGACACGTCATATAATAGAGTTGAATTTTCTTTTGAAGCGATGGAACATGCCCGCAAACATGGTTTCAAAAACATCCCCAAGGTATTGCCGACAAGGGATGGAAAGATAGGTATAAACACAGATGCAGGCATACTGATGATTATTGATTGGATTGATGCAAAGGAGGCTAAATATAACAATGATTTGAATTTAAAACTTGCAACAGAAGCTTTAGCGGAATTACATCAAGCCTCAAAAGGATTTAAACCCAGCAAAAATGCCAGTCCAAGGGTTTACTGGGGAAAATGGATAGAAAACTTTAATATGCGATGTAAAGACATGTTGATTTTTAAAGAAGCAGCTTATTCTAAAAAGAAAAAAAGTGATTTTGATAACATGGTTATCGAATATGTTGATTACTTTTACAGTTTAGGCATAAAATCAATTCGCCATTTAAAAAAGAATAACTATGCCAAAATATCAGAAAAGTATAAGAAAGAAAAAACTTTCTGCCATCATGATACGGGAAATCAAAATGTATTAATCACCAAAGACAATAATGTCTATTTGATTGACTTTGATTTTTGTATCCTTGATATGACCATTCATGACTTAGCAAACTTCATCATGAAAAACGTAAGATATAAAGAATTTAATATAGATAAAATTGATTTCATATTAAATACTTATCAGAATAAAAATCCTGTCACAGAGGATCAAATTAAAATCATGAAAGCGTTTATGGAGTTTCCCCAGGAATTTTGGGAATTTGGATCCCGTTATTATATGAGGAAATCTCCGGTGGAGAAGCAGAAATGCACCCAACGGATGAGACAGATTGTTAATGATATCCCCACTATAGAGAAAGTAATTAAAAAGCTTCCGGGATAATATAGATAAAAAACCGAGGATGAGGATCAGCTACCGCTTCCCCTTAGTTGACTTAAGAACGTCTGAGTAAAGTTTTTCAACCTTCTTTGCCTGTTTAAATCTTTCAAAATTTTCTTCAACATGATTTCTTCCCCAATGGCCCATACTCTCCCAAATCTCAGGATGATCTATCAGAAAAAGCAGTCTATCGGTTAACTGCTCCGTATCCTTTTCCTTAACGAGAAAACCGTTTTTCCCATCTTTTATCAATAGTGGGATTCCTGCATGATACGTAGAAACAACCGGCATGCCTGTTGCACATGCTTCTTTTAGCACATTAGGAATTCCTTCCTGATCGCCATTAGCTGCTGTGATTGATGGGAGACAGAAAATATGATGGTTGTATAATATATCCGCAACATCCCGGAAGGATATAAAATCCAAAATCTTTGCTTTATCCTGGAGCTTCAGCTCAGAAATCTGTTTTTGCAGCATATCCTTCAGTCTACCCTCTCCTATTATTAAAAGCTCTGTATTAGGCCTTACTTTTACAATATTTGAAAAAGACTCTATCAGATACTTATGCCCTTTTTTTTCTGCTAACCGGGCAATACAAACAATTTTCACTGTCTCATTGTTTTGTATTACACGGGGTTTATAATAAAACTTTTCTACATCTACCCCACTCCAGATCACAGTAATTTTACTTTTAGGGCAGCCTGCCTTTACCAAATTGTCTTTTAATGTTGGAGATACGGCAATAATATGGTCTACTTTTGGGAAGAGCTTTTTTTGGTACATAGATAGCATGCAACGACTCTTTAACTGGTGAGAAGCATCCACACCATGAAAAGAAGCAATAAAGGGTACGCCGGTCAGCTTCTTGAGTTCTAGATAGCGTAGTGCATTTTGCCCGAATTTTGTATGAATTAATTTAATATTCTGCTTTTTAATAGTTTTCGAATACTCTTTCATTTTTTTACATATATGCACATTTTCAAATGGGTATATGTCTTCACTTAATCTTTCTTCTGTTAACACAAACATATTAAATTTATTTATTGCAGTTAACTCTTCATAGATAAATGTCTGTATACCTGGAAGAAACTTCTCTATAAGGATTGCTACATTTTTCATGCTCATCACCTCTATATTGAATTAATGACCCCGTTTTGACTTTTTGATCAAATCAGCGTAGATTTTCTCTATTTTTTCCGCTTGTTTTATTTTATCAAAATTTTCCTCAATATGGCTTCTTCCCCATTGGCTCATACTCTCCCAAATTTCAGAATGCTCAATAAGATAGATTAAACTTTGAGCCAGTTGTTCAGTATCTTTTTCATTTACTAAAAAGCCATTTTTCCCATTATTAATTACATGGGGAATACCTGAGTGGCTTGTAGCTACAACCGGCATACCTGAGGCACATGCCTCTTTCAGCACATTTGGTGTCCCTTCTTCAATCCCATTGGACGCAACAATAGACGGAAGGCAAAATATATGATGATCATTCATAACATCAGGGATCTTATGGGGTGATATAAAGTCATAAATTTTAACTTTTTGATTTAGCTTTAGGTCAGAAATTTGCTTCTTTAATTCTTTCTTTAAAGGCCCGTTTCCTACTATAGAAAGCTCTATATCAGGTTTTATTTTTACAATCTTCTCAAAAGCTTCTATAAGGTATTTTAATCCTTTGGCTTCTGTTAACCGCGCGACGGAAAGAATCCTGACCGCCTCACCGTTATTTAATGTTCGGGGTTTATAATAAAATTTTTCTAAATCTATTCCACTCCACAGAACTGTAATTTTGTTAGAAGGACATCCTGCAGCTGCCAAATTATCTTTTAGTTTTTGTGATACTGTTACGATATGATCTGTATTCGGAAATAATTCCTTTTTATATTTATGCAATATCCAGGGATTCTTCAAAGCACCGGAAGCATCATATCCATGAAACGAAACAACTAAAGGAAGTCCTGTTATCCGTTTTAACTTGATATATTGAAGTGCATCGTTTCCGAACTTTATATGAATAAGCCTAGCTTTTTGCTTTTTAATCATATTTACATATTCTTTCATCGGGTTTTCTTTATTTTTACATTCATATACATTCTTAAACGGATAAATATGGCTATTTTCTCTCCGCTTTGTAAGCACAAGAATATTGTATTTTTTCATTGCAGTAATTTCTTCATAGATATACGTCCGTACGTCAAGAATAAACCTATCTGCTACTACCGCTACGGTTTTCACTTGTGTGGTCACCCTTCCTTTATAAGTTTTAATATATCGTATTCGAAAAGAATATAAACCGTTACAAGCAATATGACCTATATCTTCCTTTGAACCTTGAAAATCCGTCTATAACAAATCAGGATGCTATTGCATATGATGTTAAATAAGATAGTACCCTATTCTTAATTTGGAGGTTAGAAAATGGAAACTGTTTTAGTCACCGGCGGCGCAGGTTTTATAGGCTCTCATTTATGCGAAAGACTTATAAGTATGGGATATAATATTATAAACTTGGACTGTTTTAACGATTTTTATAAACCCACACTTAAAATGAAGAATATTGATAGCCTTTTGCTAAGTAATCATTATAAACTCGTTAAAGGAGATATAAGAGATCATCTGATTCTTGAGCATATATTCAGTACATTTCATATAGAGAAGATTGTACATCTGGCAGCGCTTGCAGGGGTAAGGAAATCTATTGGTGATCCTCTGGAATACATAGATGTGGATATCAGCGGAACGGTTAACCTGCTTGAATTTGCTGCAAAATACCATGTAAATAAATTCGTCTTTGCTTCCTCTTCTTCAGTCTATGGAAACAGCCGCCATATCCCGTTTAAAGAAAATGACCCATTAGATTTACAGATATCTCCTTACGCAACAGCAAAACGCTGCGGGGAACTTTATTGTGCAACTTATAACCGTCTATACGGTATCCCTATAGTTATTTTGAGGTTTTTTACTGTTTACGGACCAAGGCAAAGACCGGAAATGGCAATAAATCTATTCACAAGATGTATCGATAAAGGAATAAAGCTTCCGTTGTATGGTGATGGTACAACACAAAGAGATTATACTTATATAGATGATATCGTAGACGGCATCGTTTCAGCAATCGGGTATGAATGCAGCTATGAAGCATTTAATCTGGGAAGTTCAAACCCTATTAGTCTAAAAGATATGCTGGAATTAATAGAAGTCAAACTGAATAAAAGAGCGATCACAAGCTATTTACCGGATCAGTTGGGAGAAGTTAAAACTACTTATGCTGATATAAATAAGTCAAAAAATCAACTCGGATATTGCCCAAAAGTTAGTTTTGATTCCGGAATTGAAAGATTTATAGACTGGTATTTAAAAAACAAGGAGATATATGATATTTAAAAAGAGATTGCAAAAAAAATAAATCTGCCTATGATGAATAGACAGATTTATCTTTTTTTATTTTTATCTTTACTATATGATTCTACAAGGCTTCTAACGAATACCCTGGCATCATTTTTCATGTTCCGAGGAACAGGATGTACGAGATAGCATTTACTATTACTCTCTATTTTTTTCTGCAGTTGCTTTTTGGTCACGTAAGGTCGGTATCGAATGTGCTTCGCAACATCTCTGGGGTAGGCTTTTATTCTACCGCCAAGCACATTTGCAAGTGTTACGTATAATATTTCTTCAAGAGCAAAAGAACTGTTTTCAGTTATATTGCTCTTTATTTCATCAATTTTATTAAATGCGAGAATTCTTTCTACCAGTGTTTTTTTAAAAACTTGCCCAACATTAAAACAACCGTAAAAATCAGGACATTTGAATATAGGCCTCCACACATGCCACTTTTTTTTCATTTGCCGCCCGGGGCGCCATGTATCATCATATTTTTTTGCTCTTACCCCCATATAATCGGCATTTTTCATTTGAGAAGCGATAAATTGTTCAAAGCCTTTTTTACTAAATAAAGCATCCGAATCAAGGGTGCATAGATAATCGTAATCATAACCAATATCCTGAAGCCATTCCATCACTTCCAATATAAATAGCGCAAGATTACCCCAGTACATTTTCTTACTGGTTGGACAAACCGGATATCCCAAACCATTGCATAAATCAGGATCATCCCCCCCATTATACAAGACAATTGAGCTCTGTGGACAAAAGTGCTTGATGTTTGAAAGCAAATCTTTTATCACTTTTCTTTTTTCATGTACCAGTATTGCAAAGCATATTTTTTTCAAACCCACTGCCTCCTATTATACGTCTACCTTCTACCTACGGAAATATATTCAAAACCTTTTTCAGCCATTCTTTTGGGATCAAACAGATTTCTTCCGTCAATCATCAAAGGTGCTTTCATTTTACGTTTTACCAGATCTAAGTTCATATTTTTGAACTCATCCCACTCAGTAACAATCAGCACTGCATCAACATCATTACAAGCTTCGTATAAACTACTGCAATACTCTATGTCTGATATTACTTCTTTTGTTTTGCTTATGGCAATAGGATCATATGCTTTGATTCGTATACCGGTTTCTCTCAATTCTTGAATAATATATAGAGATGGCGCCTCTCTTATATCATCAGTATGAGGCTTAAATGCCAGCCCTAATACACCAACTGCAGGATTTTTGATATCACACAATTGATTTAATACCTTTTGAACAAATATTTTTTTTTGATTGTCATTTACCTGCATAACCGCATCTAGTATTTTAAAGTCATATTTGTTTTCTTTTGCAGTAGCCATCACTGCCTTTACATCTTTAGGAAAACAGGAGCCTCCATAACCTAATCCTGCATTTAAAAAGCTTGGACCTATTCTTTTATCCATTCCCATACCACATGCAACTGCAGTGACGTCGGCTCCCAGCTTTTCACATATGTTTGCTATTTCATTGATAAAGGATATCTTAGCTGCCAAAAAAGCATTTGAAGCATATTTTATCATTTCGGCACTTATGATGTCCGTAATATAGATAGGAACTCCGAAAGGCTCATAGAGATTCTTCATTATTTCTTGAGCTTTTTTATCTTCTACTCCTATTACAATCCGGTCACCATCAAAGATATCTCTCACTGCAGATCCTTCCCGTAAAAATTCCGGATTTGAAACGACAGAAAAAGGAATATGATTCATTTTATTTTTTTGTATGATTTCTTTTACTTTCATTGCAGTCCCTACCGGAACCGTACTCTTATCCACCACGATTTTATATTCATTTAATGAAGCAGCAATATCATGCGCTGCTTGGAAAACATATGAGAGATCCGCACTGCCATCTTTACAAGGCGGTGTTCCAACAGAAATAAAAATAAGTGTTGAGCTTTCTATCGCTTTCTTTATATCATAAGTAAACTCTAATCTTTGATTGCCTAAATTCTCTTTAATCAGCTGCTCTAAACCCGGCTCAAATATTGGTATTTCTCCGCTATTCAATTTTTCAATCTTTGATATATCTACATCTGCGCAAATCACTTTATTCCCCACATGTGCGAGGCAGGCTCCTGTGACTAGTCCGACATACCCTGTACCTATCATACATATATCCATCTTTAAATCCTCCACAATGTAAAAGTTTCAATACCATATTATGCAAGTAGTACATAAATTGTTATTGTCCCCCTCAAATCCTATATAGAAGATTCCTAAATTGATGCCGATATATCTTCCTATAATATTTTCTTGCTTGTATTACACTCTTTCAAAAAATCCTCAACATAATTTACAAACTGCCGGGCCCTAACCTGATTTGTATGATAGGTATGAATAAAATCGTATCCGTTTTCTATGATATATTTTCGTTCCTCTTTGTTTTTAATATAGTACATTGCTTTATCATAAAAATTTGATTCATCACATGCAACAAAATGAATCCCGTCAATAAAGCCTAAATCCAGAATGTCCTGGTTCGGTTTAGCCAATAATAACGTACGGCATGCAGGGGCTTCAAAAAATTTTGCAACAGCATAATTAAACTCTCCGCCGCAAGTAAAAAAGATTTTCGAGCGATTCAATTCCTTTGCATATTTTGCATTAACCACCAGATTTTTTGAAGGCAAGGCATAGTGCCCCGGATGAGGATGAAAAACAAATCTTCCCTCTTCCTTCATTCTTTCTAAAACAGCCTCCCTGAAAGGATATCTTCCTTTCGGAGGATTCCTCTTGGGAGGGTCATTCTTGTCATCGACATGAACTTGACCCATTAAAAGAAAGTTGATATTCTTTCTCAAACCCCAATCCTTCATTACATCAGGATTTATGGAGAAAGGCAGCCACCTGTGTTTATCTTGATGTTCCGGGAAAGCCTTAAAGAACGGCTCCCTATACGTGGAGAAGATCAAATCAACTTTACCATCTTCAAAGCAAGCTATCCTCTCTTCCCTTGGATTATGAACATCATTTACATAACAACCTTTAGGTATCTCGATCTCACCAAGGCCGGTTATATGTGGCGCATAAATAAATCCCCAACCGATATCATACTGAAATATAAAGTCAGGTTCAAAACGGATTTTCTCTAAAATTTCTCTAATATCTCCATCTTCATGCCAGTATTCTATATCTGCCAAATCCTGTATTGCGGGAATCAAATCAAATAAAAATCTTTGCTTAGGATATTTATCAGCAAACTTTCTAATAAGAATTAAAATTTTTAACTTATCCATAGAAAAGCACCACCTCGCTAAAACTTTTTCATAGGCCTTCTTTAATGATCTTTGTTTACCGGAAGACAAAGCAAATCTTTAAATCCTCTTACCAGCTCATTATAATGACCTGATCCAAGAGATTCTTTCTCTAATTGCTCTAACTGCTCTTTGACTTTTTCAGCAAAAGCAGCTTGCCACCTATCGAATCCTATTTCAGATGAACTTAACAAAGGTAAATCCAAGTTGCTTAATATCCTTTCAACATGCCATCGCAATGTCTCTGCAAGATCTCTAAAAGCGATTATAAATTCGGGGTATAAGATGCCGTGAGTCTTTTCCATTTCTTTAAAGGAGGTAACTATTTTCCCCCACCTTTCTATAGACCACTTAAATGGTTCTATGGTCAAAGCAGCTACAAGCAGCACCTCTACTTCCGGGAACTTTTTAGAAAAGTAAAGATAGTTTTCCATTCTTAAGTTTTTATTTGTGCCTATAGGATGATTCTGATGACAACAGACAATATCATCAGCATTATAAAAAGTTGCTCCCGCCTTATATAAACGATACCCCAATTCCCAATCTTCCAGCCATGCACCCTTAAACTTTTCATCAAATAATCCTACTTCATTCAGCATCTCTCTTGGAACCGATATTCCATTGGTAACAAACATAAACCACGGTGCAGCCATTCTTTCCAGGTATAAACCATAGGCATCTTGCAATGCATGATAAATTTTCGAAAGCTGCTCTGCTTTAAGCCCGAATTGTAAAACGCTGTGGTTTATGGCCTGTTTGGGAGAAATCAAACGCAGTACTTCTTTTTTATATATTTTATGCTTATCCTTTCCTTCACTACCGGAAATTTTTTTTTCTTCTTTAAGTGACTTATGCTTCGAACTATGCATTTTCTTAGAAATTTTCTTACATTCCTTCTGCTGACATCTTGCAAAATCCAGATAACAATGTGTGTAAATATATCGGCCGCTAAAAGTTGTAGTAACTACCATTTTCTCTTTTTCATGGTAATTCAAATGACCCCTGACAAAGTCCTTGTCTACTATCATTTCATCCAGAAAAATAATAATCTCTCCTTTAGATGCCATTACACCCCTGTTGCGTGAATAAGCGGCACCCCGGTTAGACTCATTATGCAAAACTTTCAATTTAAAGGGAGGACGCATCTTGCTTAAAACTTTTAGAGTTTTATCCGTAGAACAGTCATCCACTACAATAACCTCAAAGCGATTGGAGGGAACGCTCTGCTTATATAAAGATAATAGAGTCAATTCTAATAGTTCGATTCGATTAAAAGTTGGTATAACAATGCTTACAAGCTTATTGCCGCCGGCCATTATTATACCTCCTTCATTAAATCTATTTCATATATAAGCCGATAACAAGGATCATCATTTAAGTTGCCGTAAAAAAGCCGGTTGAACTTCTTATTTAATTTTTGCTTGAGCTCTTGCGGAGCATACCACTCTGCAATGGTCATAACAGCCCAAACAGCCGCATCCAAATTTCTGTACACTTTATAAGTGACAGGCAGCCCATCCAGTATATCTTCCACTTCTTTTTGTGAAGGAAGCCCTTTTTCAATATGTTCTTTTAACCATCCGTTTGTAAATTTGTTCATAAAGAGAGTTACTTCTGTGGCCTCACTGTGAGGAAATGCCAAGATAGTTTTTTTGCGGCTGACCCTCACCATTTCAGTTATAAATTTGGCCCTATCTTTTTTTATAACATGCTCGAGAGCATCAATGCTTGTTACTACATCAAAAGATCCGGTCTCATAGGGCAGCTGCGTACCATCTATTCCTTGTTTAATATCCACACTAGTGGCGCTATGGTCTTTCAAGAAATTTAAAAAACGGCCTGCACCGCCTCCTACATCCAATACACTTAAGCCTTTTTTCCCCATAGCATCAATAATTTCAGCTACGGCCTTATAACGAAAATATTCATCAAAATTCAAAAAACATTGATCTTTATACATGAAAATAACCTCCTCTTTTATATTAAATGCATTAAAGATTTTATATGGAATATATTGCTTTAGTGAGGTGAGCGTAAAGACTCCCCACTCCTCACTCCTCACTAAATAATTCCTAATGTAAATTCTTTATCGCAATTTATATAGTTATAAATTTTTAAAATATTCGATCGTCTTTTGCAAACCATCATTCAAGCCCACTTTAGGTTTCCACCCCAATAATTGCTTAGCCTTTTGAATGCAGGGTTTTCTTTTCTTAGGATCATCTTGCGGTAACGGTTTAAACTCAATATTGGAACGGCTGTTTGTAATATTTATAATTTTATTTGCAAGCTCCAGCATTGTATATTCTTGGTCATTCCCTAAATTTATCGGTCCCGAGTCAAACTCTTGGTTGGCTGCCCTGATTAATCCTTCCACCAAATCATCAACATAACAAAAACTTCTGGTTTGTTTACCATCTCCATAGATCTCCAGAGGTTCATTCTTAAGTGCTTTTACAATAAAATTGCTTACAACCCTGCCATCATCCTCAGACATGAAAGGACCATACGTATTGAATATCCTCACAATTTTAGTGTTTGTCCCATACATTCTGCGATAATCCATACATAACGTTTCAGCAGCTCTCTTTCCTTCATCATAACAGGATCTTACGCCAATACAATTTACATTCCCCTTATATTCCTCTACCTGTGGATGTTCTAAGGGGTCACCATAAACTTCTGAAGTAGACGCTTGCAATATAGGGATATTTAATCTTTGTGCAAGCTGTAATACATTGTTTGCTCCATAAATATTTGTTTTAAGCGTATAAATAGGGTCTTTTTGATACTGCTTCGGTGAAGCAGGGCATGCTAAGTTGTAAATTCCATCTACAACAATGTTCTTATTAAAGTTCAAAATATCTTCCTGAAAAAAAATAAAATTGGAATGATTGATTAAATGCTTAATATTATTTATACTACTGCTAAACAAATTATCAACACAAACAACCTTATGTCCCTCGCCGAGGAGTCTCAAACATAGGTTTACACCAATAAATCCTGCGCCTCCAGTTACTAATATAGCATCCATTTTCTTTCCCCCAGATTAATAAACTAACCTATTTATTAACTTATAGATGACTAAAAGCTAAGCTAGTACAACACGTTAAATTATGAGCATTAATGTACCTTTTACATAATATGCAAAGATACGCGAATTGGTTAAACAGTACGGTTATTCTTCTATCGTGTATAGAGATGTAATTTTTACAATCCCCTATTCATATATTAGAGTAATTGTATTAAACTATCTTAATGAAATGCAGGTGCTTCTATGATAACTAGTATTTTAAACTCCGGATTCGGTCATTCTGTGAGGTTTATAGCAATGGTAGAAAATTTAAGAACATATACTGATGAACAAGTCTCATGCCTAGTCGGCGATAGTATGAAAAACTTTATTGATATGAATGTATCCAAACACAACTGCAATGTATATAATTTATACCATTATCACTCATTCGTAAGTTCAAAAAAGAAAAAATTAAAGACGTCAATTAAAACTACAGATAAAAGAATACTACACAAGATTAAAACATCTTCCATAGTAATCAATGATTTCTTTTCAAATATAAACAGTCTCAAGAATCTGTTTTCAGATAAAACCATTACCAGTTGTCTCTACCATGGCGACATAAACATTGCAAATAGCGATGACTACAAAACAGCGTCATTTAAGAGGCTTGTCAGTAGCACTGCTTCCAGACACAATGTCTTTTTTCATATAAACCTTGAACACCCCCAGGACAAACCGAATATGAAATGTGCCTATATACCTATTCCAATTATATCGAGGAAAGTTACAATGGATAAAATGACTGTTAATAAAGTTTTAGGTCTGTCACCTGATGATCAGTTCATTTTAATCCATGCCGGTTCTGCGGTAATGGAAAATGTTTATAAAGATTTACATGATTTTTATCGTGCAGTCAATCATTTAAAACTAGATTATAGGATTGTAATATCAAGTAGTCTGGAAAATAATAGATTTCCCTTTCACCCGGATATTATCAGGGCTCCACTTTTTAATAACGGAATAAACCTGATCAACGCTAGCAAATTGGTAGTATCCAAACCTGGGATGGGCATCCTTCAAGATTGTATCGCCGCAAAAAAACCGCTGCTGTTTCTTCCGGGAGATTTTCCTGAGCGAAATCTTAAAATCAAACTGTTGAACGACTTGCTTTCCGGTAATTTACCGCTGATTGAAAATATCAGCACACAAGTACTGAAAGAATGCATTGACCAATGCTTTTCCATCAGCCATTTGTATCAATCCGCCTATGATAAAATCCCCACCAATGGTGGGGAAATATTGGCAAAAGCAATAAATATTTTAAAAGATACCAATAAAGCAGATCTCCAGGATACTATAGCGCAAATACAACAATTTAGTCCTTTTATAGATAAGCCACTTTGAAGCTATGGATGTGAAGGAGTCGGAAGAAGATGTTGTCGACACCTCCGTCTCCATCCTTCACTCCTTCTATATTTTTCATTGTACATTGTCCATTGTCCATTATTCATTATTCATTATTCACTGTTCACTATTCACTGTTCACTATTCACTGTTCACTATTCACTAATTTTTCGCTATTCTGCTAATCGCATATAAAGCCCAATCGATATCCTTTTTTGTATTAAACCAACCGATACTCAGCCGTACCGTTCCACATTCAAGGGTTCCCAATGTTTCATGTGCTATATACGCACAATGCAATCCACCCCTTGTTGCTATTTCATATGTACTATCCAGCTCTGAAGAGACATCCACACAATCTTTCCCTTCGATATTGATGGACACAACCCCTACATTCTCCTTCAATGTAGTATCTCCATATATTCTCACTCTCGGAATGCTGCGAAGACCATCAAGAAGTCTTCGTGTTAGCTCTTTTTCATGTTGCATAATACTATCCATACCATTGGCAAGTATAAATTTCACCCCTTCATTTAAGGCTGCAATCCCGGGTGTATTTTGAGTACCGCTTTCGTATCTGTCGGGAACAAAATCCGGCTGGTACGGACTTTCCGACATACTCCCGGTACCTCCTTCTGTCAGCGTGTCCAAGACAAGGTCTTCACGAACGTAGAGTCCTCCTGTACCCTGCGGGCCCATCAATCCCTTGTGTCCCGGGAAAGCCAATATATCAACATTCATATCTTCCACATCAATAGGATATACTCCTGCTGTTTGAGCCGCGTCAACCATAAATACTATTTTTTTCTCTCTGGCAATCCTGCCTATTTCTTTAACGGGATTAACAGTTCCATATACATTGGAAGCATGAATAGCTACAATAAGTTTTGTATTATTGTTTATACTATTTTCCACCATTTCCGCACTCACTCTTCCATAGGCATCCGCCTTAACAATGGTCAGCTCCACACCTAATTGTTCCAGCTTTTTCAATGGCCGCAATACCGAATTGTGTTCCATACTTGTAGTAATCACATGGTCTCCGGGCTTTACCAGTCCTTTAATGCCCTTATTTAAGGCTTCGGTAGTATTACTCGTAAAAGAAACACACAACGGGTCCGGGATCACAAATAGTTTTGCAATATTTTCTCTACACTCATAGATTTTTTCACTGGCACGCAGTGCCATTCTATGACCGCTTCTGCCGGGATTTGCACAATAATTTTTCATGCACTTTAACATTTCATCGCATACTGCATATGGTTTTGGCCAAGTTGTAGCTGCATTATCCAAATAAACCAATCATCAGCACCTACTTTCAAAGTTTTTAAAAAAAATATCGGTGATGACATCATCACCGATATTTTTTTGTTTCAGCTTACATTCCACAAGGATATATTGAGGTAGCTTGTTCCGGATAGAAGTCATCAGGAAATTCGATGGAATCAAAGTCATCACATGCACTAATGTCGGAGAAATCTTTGCATTCTCTTGGTGGAACACAATATGGGAATTGCTGATCAAGTTTCAGTTGTACTCTCCCGATTACCTTAGGAATAATAAATGCGCCAATCGCTAATGTTACGGTGCTATCTTCGTCACAGCCGCATCCTTCTTCAACTAATTCATCCAATACCTCTCCGCGTGTTTCAACAATAATATCAAATTTAAATTCACATCTTGTATCAGGATGATACATTACTATATCAAGAGGTATTTCCGGAAGTGTTGCAGGAATTTCATAACACTTACCATTACAGGTTACTTCTACTATGTAGCATATTACTACAGTCATTTTTACTCTTTTGCATCCTTCCGGAAGTACTGAGCTGTCCAAAACCTTTAGAGAACCCGGCTTGATTACTCCGTTTTCAAAACAAACTTCGATGTCGCAAAAATTAGGATCTATGCCGTCAGGCAGTACAATTTTTATATCATCGAAGCAAGCCTTCTTTAAGCAACTGTCAAATACCTTATCTACCAGTATGCATTCAAAGTTTCTTTCGTACATGCCATTGAAATCTTTTGCCATATCTTGCAGCCTCCTTAATGAATTGATTATTAATTGATAATCTCTCAGTTCAGTATATACGCCTTACTGTTAAAGTGTTACATATTAATCAGAAAAAACTTTAAGTACAGTAAATCTTTAAATCGTTCCTTCATCTTCTATGTACCTCCTGAACCCACCTCTTATACTAATATATGTTTAGTGAAAAAATCTGTTACTATCAGTTGAAAATAAATTTTATCAATTATATGCTATAAATCTATTATCTTAACCTAAAGATATCCAATATTTAAGGAAAGTCCTATAAAAATAAGCATATAAATATAGTAAACATTCAATTTTTATAAGGTGGTGAGTTCCATTGCAACAAAAAATGTTTTTGATAAAAAAATCTAGCGGCATCATCTATAATTTTCACTTCTCTAAAACAGGTGGTATATGCTACAAACTATATTCACTACATAACAATGAAAAGATAGAGCCTTTTGAGATCAGCATTACTGATGAAAAAATTTTAGAATTTTACGTAACTATTGATAAAGAAGATAATATTTATATTCTATGCCTAACCGAAGATGGAGACCTGAAATACTTTATCAATAAAGAGAATATATGGAACAGTAAGGTTTTCTCCCATTTTGATCTTCGTTCAAATATTGTAAAATCCCTTTTTATACACGTGGCAAATAAAAGACTTTTTATTATGTATGCCGCCAGCAACTTGATGAATGTAAATCTTTGGACTATCTACTTTAAATCGTGGGACGGCTCTAAATGGATGAATGCAAATATTGGGATGACGATATGCGATAGAGAGTTTCCTCCGTATTGTGCTTCGGTAGACTACCAGAATAATATTCATGTAGTATATAAGAACACCGGAAATCGGGGAACTCAGATATTCTACAGAAAATTTCACATGCAGTTTTCACTATGGAGTACACCGGAAAAAAACGTGAGTTCCCCTGAAACTATTGGCTTTTATTACTTATTCGCCGGTACTAACAACCAGTTACATCTGGTATGGACAACATCCACCGGAAATAAGTTCAAGTTATTATATAAAAAGCTTGCCACTAAGGCTTTTAACAACAAAAGTTTTGACAGGATCATAACATTAAATATGTCCAATCAATCCTACTTGCAGCCGGTAATATTCGAAATTGAAAAAAAGATATGGGTCATGTGGAAGAATGATGGAGAATTTCAGGCATGTGAGATAGAATCTTCAGGTTTGTCATGCAATAGCGTTTCCCCAGTACAATGTCCACAGCATTCTTCATCCATACTTGTGGAATTCCTTAATAACTACGATATGGAAAAGCACAGCTTTAGCGGACGTCTTCTATATGGTATTGCCGATGATTTTATAGATTTGATATTACCTGAAAGCTATGCATGTGACTTTTACCAAAATATCCCTCCTGAAATTCCGGACGATGAACCTGAGGAGTTTATATCTGGTATCCATATCGTTGAAAATAATACAAATGAATTATCTGTTGTCCCCAAACAATCTCAGCAGTTAGAAAATACATATTCAACGACAGAATCTCTGCCAGTTAAAATATCGGAAAAATTTGATGAAATGAAGGCGGATAATCAAAAAATCGCAAATGTTCTGGAAGAAGTAAAACAGCACTTGAAAGAGAGTGATATGTCTGCGTTACTGAAAGAAATCAGAACACAAAACGCGCTGCTAATGGAACTGATCACAAAAAAAATAGACGAAAGTACTTCTTTACAGACATCTGTAGATCAAAAAAACGATGGTGTATTGAAAAAAGTATTTAATATATTCAAGTAACACCTATTTGTTATACTATTAAGTTGAATTAAAGATTTGAGTCGGAACGACACAGGGGCCGTTCCCTACATAAAACACCGAATTCCATTCATACATGATTTGCAATTCGTAGGGAACGCCCCCCGTGGCGTTCCGTTGACTTGCAATATCCAATTATTTAATTCACCTTATATAATATAGCAGTAAAAATTGCCGGAACTTAAAATCCCGGCAATTTTTATTGAATGTCCGAACTGCTACTCCAAATGAATGAAATTAGCTATCGATGGGACTCCTTCATTCGACAGCAAGAATAACATATAATCCCCCTCCGGTGCAACATTGGCATTAGGAGGTGTCTCCACCGTAATGCTAGTTGAAGTACGGTCTGTAATGTCAAGTCCGATAAAGCGCTGTGACATGTTTACGGAATGTGTGACCGAACCCGGGCGGATCAATGCCGCAGACGTAATATCTTGTGCAGCAACTGCCGTATTATCTATTTCAACCGTTAATAAATCACCATAACCGGTTTCCTCATCATTCTGTATAATTACAGGTCTGGATCCTCTAAACAAGTATGGCGGACTGAACATTTCTACACGGTATTCCGGATATTGATAAGGTGTTTGATTATATACGCCGTCTTTCCCGGCGATCATTACACGGCCATCACTAAGCAGTATTGCTGTCGAATTATTTAGACGTGGCACGTTCATAGTGCACATAGTAGTCCATATTTTTGTTTCAGGATCATATATCTCAATGTTCATAACAGGCTCTATGCCGACACTACCTTCTTTTGCACTTCCCGATGCACTGCCGTTCACTACTAATACCGTCCCATCCGGCAGCAGAACACTATCCGGCATTACACGCGGATATTCCATGGGTGAGGTATATCTCCACTGCGGTGCCATCTCTCCAAGGTCAAGTACTTCTACCGTATTGGTGGCCGGGGTATCCTGGGTTATGTTTTCAGGATCTGCTCCTCCGCCGCCTGCAACAAGTATACGCGCCCGATACGGCGGAGTACTATCCGGTAATAACGGCAGTAACACAGAAGTTCCTTGATTCGGATACGAACGTGAAAATGGATACTGTGTTCTTAATTCTACATTACTCCAAGTATTGGTAGAGGGATCATAAAACCTTGTTGTGTTGCGTGAATGCACCAGCACTTCTCCATTTGGCAGTGAATAAACAAATGGATATAAATCAATCGTGTTAAATCCTTGTGGAAAATAGCTGGAAAATGGAGAGGGCAGTGCTTTCTCAGTTCCTAACCCCGTTGCCTCATCGTATATTTGCAATGTGTTATTCACAGGAGAATCCGGTGAGATATCCCCGCCTTCCCCTTTGGTTCCTGAAATAATAAACACCTTTTTTTCCGGCATACCTGCACAAGTAGGACTCCAGCGACCATTCTGCAATGGACCTTTATAAATCCATCTTTGTTCATCAGGGTTAAAAATATATAATGACTTCAAGTCTTTTCCATTTCCTCCAGCCGTTAAAAGTTTTCCATCACTCAGGAAAGTATGCCCACTATAGAATAAATGATGGCTGGTCTCTATCATTTCCATACTACCACTGTCATAATGATAAACTACAGAGAGGGGCACCCATGGAGCAAATTCCAAGAATGAAAACATCAGATTCCTATTGTCTGACAAAATCGCAGAATGTGCACCCACTACCGGCGACACATAAGAAGCTATGTTGGTCTCTCCGGCAATCTGCGGATCATACACGGGCGGTTCAGGAAGAATCGTAGGTTCAGACCATTCCCAAGGACTTTGATCCTGTCTGGAATAGTGAATATATTCTTCACCTTTTTTTGCGATTACTTCCAATTGGCCTATAGTACCATAATTACTTTGGATCAGAGATGCTTCACTAAAATCGCCTTCACCGAATATAGTTGGTCCGTACCAGTTATAGGGCAAGCTGTCATTATCCCTATACCAGTAACCTAATCCTCCGCTTTCCATAGGAACAACCAGTTCAAAATTCCCCTTAGTTCCGTAGTTACTCTGGATGAATCCGGGCTGTCCTGTTATGCCACTTGCAACTGTTCCAGTATTATACCATTCAAGTGTGCCGCTATCCCGGTAATAATGCACTAATTGATTTCCAATCGTCGCAATCACCTCAAGATTTCCGGGGTTTCCAAAATTACTCTGAATCAATGCAACTGCCTCTACATGTCCGCTTCCGAATAAATACGGTCCATACCAAGGGTGCCCGATTTCATCGTTATCTCTGTACCAGTGGGCTAGCCCGCCACCGGTTACAGGTACCACCACTTCAAAATTCCCTTGTTCCCCATAATTGCTTTGAATTAAAGCCGGAACACCCGAAATGTTCCCTCCGTCAGGAAGTACTGTAGTAAAATACCATTTCCACTGTTGGATATCGTTCCCATAGCAATGCTGAAGATTATTACCCTCCCACGATACAATCTCTAAATTTCCTGGATCTCCATAGTTGCTTTGTATCAATGATGCGCCGTTTACAGTTTTTGTGCTTCCAAACATCAAATTAGGACCATACCAATAAGGGCCATACCATGGAAAACCGGCCTCATCATTATCGCGGTAATAATGCTGTAATCCACCTCCCTTTCTGGGAACAACCACTTCAAAGTTTCCTTTAAATCCATAATTGCTCTGAATAAAAAAGCCGCTGTTTGTATCTGCCATTTTCTTTCACCTCATTTATTAATTAACTTATATGTCACAATGCTTTTTCTAATTCACATTGCTCATATCCTAAAAGACTCTTCAATCCATCACAAAACAAATATTCCATCATCATTTTTATTTATTTTTTTAAGTTCTTTTAGAATGTTACGCGTATCAAACAATGTGGAACAATTTTCAACAATCCATTCATAGTCATAGATGCTGTGATCCGTCAGTATTACCACACAGTCATAGCCATTTAATAATTCTTTGTCAAGCTCCCTTGAATAATACTTATTTGACTCGACTTCTACACTATCGATATATGGGTCATTATATAAAACTTCACATTTTTTCTTTAATAATAAATCCATAATTTTTAATGACGGTGATTCTCTTAAATCACCGATATCCTTTTTATAGGACATACCTAATAGTAAGACTTTAGATTTACTTATCGCTTTACCCTTCATATTTAGAATATCTGCTACTCTTTGGACAATAATATGGGGCATATTACTGTTAATATCATCTGATAATTGAACAAGTGTCATCATATAATCAAACTCATTGGCTTTCCATATTAAATATAATGGATCTACAGGGATGCAGTGACCTCCTACTCCCGGGCCGGGATAAAATCCCATAAACCCAAAAGGCTTTGTGGAAGCGGCATCTATCACTTCCCATACGTTTATTCCCATTCTATTGCATAAAATCGCAAACTGATTAGCCAGCGCAATATTAACATATCTAAAAGTATTTTCAAGTATTTTTGCCATTTCAGCAGTTTTAGGAGATGAAACCTTAATTAGTTGCTTGATGAATTGCCTGTAAAAAGAAAAAATATGTCCCAAGCATGCTTCAGTCATTCCACTCACGATTTTAGGCGTGTTGCCAACATCATACTTATGATTCCCGGGATCAACTCTCTCGGGAGAAAAACCTAAAAAGAAATCCTTGCCTACATGAAGTCCCTTACTCTCCAATAAAGGCAGTATATATTCTTCTACCGTACCTGGAAAAGTAGTACTTTCAAGTATGATAACCTGATTCTTTCTTAAATGTTCAGCAATCCCGTTGACTGCCATATCAACATAGTTTAAATCCGGCTGCTTATTATTTGTTATAGGGGTCGGGACACAAATAATAATAACATCAAACTCATATAAATGATTATAGTCCTCCTGTACAGCCAGTTTCTTTTGTTGTACCAATGTTTTTATTCTGCTATCGTCTATATATTCTATATATGACTTACCGGCTTTGATTTTTTCGGTTTTTTCTTTATCAAAATCAATTCCTGTTACATGAAACCCGCATTCTGCAATTCTTATGATTAAGGGCAATCCCACATATCCTATACCGATAACTCCGACTTTTGCAGTTTTATTAATAATAAGTTCATTTATTTCCATGATAAACCTCCAGTTGCGCTTATTATTTCAGACATAATACATTATATGTCTACCAACATATTAGCGTTACTGTTAATTTTCAGTTATAGAGGACTAATTTCAGTGTAATTTAAACCACTCAACCGTTCGCCTCAAGCCTTCTTCAATACTTACTACATCACCATATCCCAGGAGTTCTTTTGCTTTTGAAAGATCTGCCAATGAGTGCGATACATCTCCTTTTCTAGGCATAGTATAATCGGGCGTACATTCATACCCGGTCATATCGCATAAAAAACTGATAAGATCGTTTAGCGTAGTTCTACAGCCGCCGCCTATATTTATTGTTTCTCCATGCCCCACCCCTTCTGACAGGCACGCAAGTAAATTAGCTTTAACAACATTATCCACATAGGTAAAATCCCTCGACTGGTTTCCATCTCCATAAATAACCGGATTCATCTTATGAAGCATCCTATTAATAAATATCGGGATAACCGCAGAATATTCAGAGTCAGGACTTTGTCTAGGCCCAAATACATTAAAATACCTGAGACATACTGTTTTCACACCATAGATTTGATAAAAAATCCTGCAATACATTTCACCCGTAAGTTTTTGCAGCGCATAAGGTGAAAGAGGGTCCGGCCGCATGTTTTCGGCTTTAGGAAGAACCTCCGTATTGCCATATACTGAAGAAGATGATGCAAATACTACTTTTTTCACCTGCTCTTGTTTCGCCGCTTCCAGTATATTTAAAGTACCCTGAATATTTGTTACATTTGATAATACTATGTCATCTATAGATCTTTTGACTGATGGAAGCGCTGCTTGGTGTATGACATAATCCACATTTTTCATAGCTTCCCTGCAGGTATTTAAGTCTGTTATATCACCCTGAATAAACTTCACCTTACCAATGCTGCCTTTTAAGTTTTCCAGCGTTCCTGTTGAAAGATTATCAAGTACTACAACCTTCTGTTTTTGCCTTACCAATTCATCTACGATATTTGAACCTATAAATCCTGCTCCACCTGTTACCAAATAGGTATACATATGATTCCCTTCCTTTTACTTTTTTATTGAATAACCTCCATCTATAATCAAATTACTTCCCGTGGTCCACTTGCCTGCTTTGGACAGCAAAAATGCTGCGGCATTAGCCACATCTTCCGGCTCACCCATATCCAGCGGGTGTTCCGATATGATATCTTGAATCTGTTTCTCTGATAAAAATTTCGAATAGTTCTCAAACAGTTCTGTTTTGACCCATGCCGGTGATATGCTGTTAACTCGTATTTTCCTGTCGGCCAGTTCAAGCGCCAATGTCTTTATAGCGCTATTAAGAGCACTTTTGCTGGCACTGTAAGCCGACAATCCCGGTTTATTTATCATACTCATTACTGAAGAAATTGCAATAATACTGGCTCCATCTTTTTCATAGTTTCCTTTTTTTGAGAATCCTTTTGCCATCTCAATAAAAGAAAGACAATGAATGTTAAACATATTTAAATAATCAGCAATAGACGTATTTCTGAAACTTCTGGTAATCTGTACTCCGGCGCAGTGAACCAAACCATAAAGAGGACCATATTGCCTTGCGATGTTACAAATGGAAGTTTGAATGGTATTGATATCGGATAAATCCAGTGGGTAAATGATATGCCCTTCTCCTTCCAACATCTCTTGTGTTCGCTTTAGTTTATCTTCACTGCGTGCAATCATTATGACCCGAGCTCCTAGGCAGCTAAAAAGAATACATGATGCCCTGCCTATTCCGGACGAGGCACCTGTAACGATAATTGTTTTGTTTGATAAGTCCATTAGATTTACATCCATTTCGATATCCCTCCGACTTATGAAAGCATAAAACCAATCATCAAGGAATGACGAAATAATAATTTCCCATTTTTCAAGCGGCTATTTTTCGATATTGCTTCGTTGTCGTCCGCTTAAATATATAGATATTCGCACCTTCTCCGCCTTGCACTATCAAAAAATCCCTCGCTTGAAAATCGGGTATTATTATTCCGTCATTCCTAAGCATGATATGAAACTACAGTACCGCCCCATGAATAACCTACTCCAAAGCCTATCAGCATAATTTTATATCCGGGCTTTATAAGGCCTTTGTTCAAAGCATTTCTTATGGCAATAGGAATGGTTGCCGATACGGTATTCCCACCATCTTCCATGTCCATATAAAATCTATCAGAGGGCAGCTTCATTTTTTTTCTGAGATATTCCAGCATATATTTATTGGCTTGGTGGAAAATAAATAGCTCTATCTCTTCTACTCCCATATTGTGCTTTAATAAAGTGTCTTGTACCAGATTAGGTACCGTTCTTACTGCAAAGTCAAAGATTTCCGGACCGTTCATGTATAAGTGGTTCATACTTCTTGTATTGTTGTTCTGATCTGTAGTTAATAGAGCAGTGTCATCATCCCTGGGCATTCTTGTTCCTCCTGCCGGAATAATGAGATTGTTCGCTCCTGAACCATCGGTTCCCAAGACAAATTCTCCTATAGAAAAGTATTCTGACATACATTGACTGCTAATCATTACTGCAGCAGCACCATCTCCAAAAATACTCCTGGTACTCTTATCCATATCACATATATGCTTTGTATAAGTCTCTGCCATAATGAGTAATACATTGCTGCATATCCCTGCCATAATCAATCCCTTGGCTATGCTTAACCCATATATATACCCCGAACATCCTAAATTAAAGTCGAAGGCACCGGCATACTTCGGAATACCTAAACGGTGCTGCAGTATGCAAGCGGTAGTCGGTAAAATATAATCGGGGCTTTGGGTACACAATATAACAAAGTCTATATCACCGGCATCTATATTATATTTTTCAAATAATTTTAGCGCTGCCTTTTCAGCTAAATCGGATGCACATTCATCTTTTGAAGCAATATGCCTCTTTTGAATTCCAATCTTCTTATAAATTTTTTTTGCATCCCAATCTTTATAGACAAGCGCCAATTGCTCATTATCCAAAGTGTCTTGAGGCAAATAATATTCTATTCCCGTAATATATACTTGCGGCATATCACTACTCATCCCCTAATGCAATACCTATTAAATCTTTTACTGTACTACAGCTGGCAATATCGGATACCTTAATAGGTTTTCCAAAAAATTCATCCAAACCTACAGCAAAAGAAAGTGCGGCTACCGAATCCCATTCATCGATATCATCCAATGATTGTTCTGCTTGAATAGAACCGGCTTCCACCTCCAATATCTCTTCCAAAAACTCAATAACCTGTTGTTGTGTCATATTCTAAAGGCCTCCTTTTTATAAATCACAAATAGTAGTTTTATTTATTCAGTAAAAGTACTGCTCTTCCTAAACATATCAATCATTTTTTTATAAACCGGTTGCTGCGCAAAATATTCTTGCTTCAATAATCCTACAACAGCAACATTTTTATATTCTCCTTCATGGTAAACATGTTCCCTTAAGATTCCTTCTAGTTGGAAACCAAACCGCTTATGCATGGATATTACCTTTTTATTAAATGTAAAGACGTGTCCGTAAAGTCTATGAAGATTCAGATATTCAAAAGCATATTTAATCAAAAGATATTCGGCTTCCACTGCATATCCGGCATTTCGGCCTTCTTTGCTCCCCATAAAGAATCCCCATTCAGCAGTACGGTGTAGATTATCGATATTATTGAGCCAAACTAACCCCACAGGCTTCATATCTTTTTTTTCTATCACCATCATATATAACTTGCTTTTATCGCGAAGTAAGTTTTCATACCAACTTTGCTGCTGTTCGGGAGTAATAAAATAATGTGAAAATAAATACCTGTAAACATCCGGACTATTTCTCCAATTTCTTATCACATCAATATATTCTTTTGACAACGGTGTCAAATCAACCAATATTCCCTGCATCATTGGCATTCCTCCCAAAGTATCTTCCGGCATATTAGGAATTTTTTTTAATACACATGTTGCATATTTGGATAGCTCGCCGTGCTGCATAATCCAAAGAATAGTGTTGTATCACATCATTATAAGCATTCGCCGCAATCTTCTCACGAAATCCTTGGTCATAGTAGACCTTCTTAATGGCTTCCACCCAATCTGATACCGTATCATCCACTAAAACTCCATTTTCATTGCTTCGGACAGCATATTGATACGATTCGGTTTTGCTTGACATGATGGCTGTTTTGGCAGCACCTGCAAGCACATATTTTATCTCCGACTTACAATCTAAAAATTCTTTTACACTTTTCTTGCTTCTTTCTTCTACAACGCGAATACTCTTTTCTATGAGTGACATAGGATTGATTAATAACTGGCACCCTTTCAAATAAGATACAAACTTCTCAAAAGGAATAATCGGATACCTGATGATCTTTTCACCCTTATCAATATATCTTGCTCCTCCTCCAATGCAAATAAATCGCACATCCAGTTCTTTTAATGTATTTGCAATAATGGAAGGCACAATGTCCAACCCTAGACCTCCCGTACTTGCCCACAAAATGTTAAAACCATAAAAATCAGTTTTCTGGACAGATTCTATCTCTTCCATATCAGCAAATGTCCTCATAACATATACATTTTTGTTGTATTCAAAAAGAATCTGTTTCATCTTATTAGTAGAGCAAATAACAGCATTGCAATGTGCCGACATTCTTTTTGGCAGCTCTTCTTGGTCCTCTAAAACAGCATCATCAATAAGATAGATAAATACCCGGATATTTTTAAACTTATCGATCAAGCCAAACATCTTTTTTTCTTCCTCTTTTGAAATGATGACGGCATTCGCTCCTATCCGTTGAAAAATGATCACATCATGTTCAATGATGTGGTTTTCCTCTAACTGCGTATAATGAATAATCATGTTATCGGAATATTTCTTTAATCCTTTCGCCAGTTCGAAGCATGCTTTTTTAGTACACGCACAATTTTTATCAGAATATACAAATAATATCTTCATAGTGCCTTCCTTCTCTAAAATAGTAATAACATCAACAACTACTAAGATTGAGTGATAAACGGAGGAATATGTTTTTTAAGTGCCTCTAGAAAAACATCTACGCATTTTTGGTAGCTATATTGGCTTTCTACGGCATTCCTGGCATTTAACGAAAACTTTCTTCGTAACTCCGGTTTTAAAATCAGGTCTTCAATTTTTGCATACCATTCATCCTCATCTTTTGCTAAATATCCGTTCACTCCATCTATAATTAACTCCTGATGCACACCAAAATCAGAAGCAACAACAGGAATTCCCATCATCATGGTCCTTTTTAGCCCATAAGCACTTTTGCCATATCTATCCGGAATATCTATATATGGCGCAATACATATATCACATTTTGATATTTCAGGTACGATTTCTTTTAAATAGTTTTCTAGCGGCTGAAATGGAATAAACTTTGCAAAGGGCATCTCTTTTCTTACCTCTATGCTTTTATCAGGCCAGCCATAGTGTCTGCCTTGATGCCAGCCGTATAACCGGATTTCAACATTATAATTCTCATAAATCCGGATTAAAGTATCTTTCACCATCAACAAATCCTGTACATATGCGTCAGCTAAGTTCTGCTGCCAAAATATCTTAAGAGGATGATTATTTCTTTCCTCAAAAGATACATAAGGATAGTTCTGGAAATCCGAAATGGAATAGATGACTTCTCCCGGTATCTTAGTATAATCTTTCAATAACTGAGCATGCTTTTGGTTGCCGACTAAAATCAAGTCAGCTATATCCAATGCTTTCAAATGGGGCACCTGGTTCATGCCTAAAAAATCATCATCAATATAAATCAAATAAACTTTTCCTTTTAGATGCTCCACATCTTCATATTTGTGTCCCGGATAAAATGTCTTTTGGAAAAATATTACATCACAATCCGCATTGATTAATATATTTTTCTTTTTATTTGCATCCTGTACGATTTCTACATTATAGCCTTGGTCTTGCAGCGCTTTTGCCAATTGTTTTCCGGCGATGGTAGTAGGCGCCATTTCCACATCCGATAAAAAAAACTTAATGTTCAATTTTATCACCGCCTTAGGTATTCATAAGAGTATTGATTTGTTCATAGTATTTTCCACACATTTCTTCCTGCAAAAACAGTTGTGCACGTTCTTTTACCTTTACCTTATAATGATCATACTCTTGCAGGGTCTTTTCAATTTTACCGGTAAGATCTTTCACATTCACCTCAGGAAATGTTTCAAAAGATTGTACACATTGGGCTGTTAATCCTGCATCTCCCAATACTTCTGAAGTCCCGCCAAGATCTAAGCCCACAACCGGTTTTCCTACGTGCAAAGCTTCTATGATTAAATTAGAGCATGCTTCATTAGGACGGATATGAAGGATTATATCTGCTGTCCTGATATATTCAGGCATATTCTCATGTTTAACAGGATTTCTCAACTCATAGCGTGTCACATTAGGCAACGCCGCTTCATGTATGAACTTCTCGGTTTTAGGATAAGCGGCGCCTAAAATCCAAAACTCAATGTCTTTCCGTTCCCTAAGCGATGAAGCCACAGCCAATATATTTTTTATACTATAATCCGCCATTAAGGGAGTGCCCCAATAAGCAATAGATAGTACTATTTTTTTATTATCCGGTCTTGACAATATACTTCCTTCCTGTTTAAATATATTCGGATCTGCCCCGTTATATATAATCACTCCCGGAATGTCTTTTCCGTCAAATAAGAAAGATGTGATCTTCTTGGAAAAATCACTTTGATATATCACTAAGTCAGCAATTTCTATAGAATCTCTGATCTCTTGGTTAAACTTTTTTATATAATTCTGATCATCATAAAGATATTTAAAGAAAATGCCGTCCATCCTGTGAATGATTTTAGCCCCTCTTTCCTTATGTTCTTTCAACTTAGATAATGACGAAAGATTCGCAAGTGTAATAAATACATCGACGGGGTCACTGATTGAATAGGACACGGCGTCACCCTTAGCAATACAATAATCGCTGAATATTTTAACCCATGTTCGCACTCCTCCCGGACCCTCCGGTGATATAGGAAAACCTATTCTCATATTGACATCACTCCTAAAAATGTTGTTTTACCGCATCGATCACTTTTTCGGTCTCAGCTTCTTGCATGTCAGGATATACAGGAAGCGTTAGAATCCTTTTCCATATCTCACTCGCAATAGGTACATTCGCCCTAACACTTCTATAGCATGGATGCATATGGATAGGCATGTAATGTACTCCCGGTGAGATATCCTGCTCTTTTAGATGATTAATCAAGCTATCTCGCATTTCTTGGGTTGGCAATTTTACCTGGTACAAATGCCAACTGCTCTCTGCATATAACTTTTCATTGGGAATCTCCAACCACTCCACAGCCTTAAATGATTCGGTGTATTTTTGGGCGATTTTTTTCCTTTTCTCATTTAGTTGATCCAATTTTTTCAACTGTGCAAGTCCTATTGCTGCATTAATATCGCTCATATGGTACTTATATCTTATTACATGTTGTCTATTAACTCACATTCAGCATGAATAAATTACCATGCATTATTTATGTAAACTTGAATGGAATTTAGAACTTTTGGCGAATCTCTTTTATATACAAAATTATAGGAGTGATTCGTATGGCAAAAGCTTCAAAGAAGTCACATAAACACAAAAGAAATAAAAAGCGTAAAATTACTATACTGCATCCGGCAAAAGTAGAGCAACCTTTGATCCTTCCTTTTGCTTTACTGCTTGCAAACAAGTTTTTAAAACTCATTGGTTTTGTTGAATTCATAGATGGTAGTGTTGAATGGGATGAAAGTCATTGGAAAGTGTCTCCCGGTAATTTAGCTAAGGCCGTGATATTGGCAACATTTATGCAGGTACGAGCCCCACTTTACAGGATCAAGCGGGCATTTGCCGGTTATGATACTGAAGCATTGTTTGGCAAAGGGGTTATGCCAGAACACTTAAATGACTATTCCATCGCACGTGCATTAGACCGAATCAGTGAAGCTAAACCTGAAGGATTGTTTTCATCTATCTGTTTGTCTATGTACAGCGTGTTTCATATTGCTTTCAATCGGCTGCATTCTGATACAACAACATTGTCCTTTTATGGGCAATATATGTGCGACGATGCGCCGGAGGGTGCTTTGAACATCACCAAAGGATATAACAAGGATCACCTTCCGCATTGCAAACAGGCCGTAGTAGGTAAGATTGTCAATGAACATGGTATTGCCGTAGCCAGTTCAACTATGGATGGAAATACTTCCGATATTGAATGGAATCAAAAAGCCTTAGCCCTTACAAAGCAAATATTCGGAGATTGTTTGAATGAAGTAACTTATATTGCTGACTCTAAGCTTATTAATCTGCCAACGTTCAAGCAGCTTACCGATCCAGACAACAGGATACGGTTCATATCGCGGTGTCCTGCAAATTTTTACGGCAAGGTTGCCGGAAGACTGATCGAGAAAGCTTATAAATTTGATCAATGGACTGATATCGGTCAGATAGGTTCTGGCAAGAACGCATGTACCTATGAAATGCAGGAGTTTATGGAGGCTGTTGAAAATTGTGATACCCGGTTTATTGTTGTCCGCAGTAGTGCGGGAAAAGATCGTTTTGAGCATAAGCTGGAGAAGCAACGTATGGAGCTTAAAAAAGATATCCTGACATTATCGGGCAAAGTATTTGTTTGTGAAGCGGATGCCCGTGAAGAGTGGGCTCGCTTTGAAAAAGCTCACAAGAAGAGTCTTTTTCTATTTGACGTCTGTTTCAAGGAAGAAAAAACAGAAAAAAGACCACGTGGTAATCCGGGAAAAAATCCTAAACCTCCAGTTATCGTAATATCTTGGCGTGTAACTGTACACATACAAGCAGAAAATGCTACAGCTGTGGAGAAACTAAAACACGAAGAAGAATGCTTCGTGCTGATCACAAGTATTCATGAGACAGAATTTGATGGCAAGGAGATCCTCCGTCAGTACAAAGAACAAACTGTTGTTGAGGCGCAGTTTAGACTGTTGAAAGAACCTGCACTTGCAGCTTCAATCTTTTTAAAAACGCCAGAGCGAATTAATGCCTTGGTCATGCTCATGAACATCTCACTTCTGATTCGTGCAATTGTTCAGTACAAGATTCGTAAAAGTATCAATGAATCAGAAGAGGAGCTTCCACGTATTGGCTGGAATAACAAGAAGCTTGAAAACCCTACCATCAAATATGTGCTTGAAGCTTTAGAAAAAGCATACTTTGTGAAAGAACAAGAAGATACCTACAGTTATGGGTTTTATAGCGAACACCAACAATTAACTGTAACAACAGTGCTGGAACTGCTAGATATAGACATTGAAGAATTCTTAGAATGACAGTTAACACGACATCCATAGTAATCTCGAAAATGTATTATTAATAAAAGGGATATATTGGGTTGCCGGAGTTAGTGGTATACCTTGGTTCAGTGCGCTTTTTTTACGTAAGCTATGGTAAATCCACTAATTCTGACCGTAATCATGCTCATTAGCAAGTTGATATATCGCTACGCAACATAAAAGGGTAGTGGTAATTTATTCATGCTGAATGTAAGTATTAAAGATAATAAATAATGATCCTCCGGTATACCGGAGGATCATTATTGCAGTAAACAAATTAAATATTTAATATTCTAGTAATTTTTAATAAGCAATTCACAATAAGTATTGTTTTTGTCACCATATCTATTTATAAGATTGTGATTCCTATGTATTTCTTCAATGGTAAAATTTTTATACATTTCTCGGATATACTCACAATCGTTATAAGATAATAAGAACTTTCCCTTTACCTGCTGCAAGGTATTATTTAACCTGATGTGATCATCTGTAGAAAATTTGGCCTGGTAGTACCGCTCTGTTCCGTAGTATGGTGGATCTAAGTATATTAAGGCATCAGGTTTATCATAAACCTTTATCAGGCCTTCAAAATCTTTATTTTCAATAACAACAGTTGATAAACGTTCTTCTATCCGGTCCAAGTACTCACACATGACATGGATATTTTTCTTAACGCATCCGAAGTTCTTTTGGTTGCTACCGTAGCTTGTTTTTAGTACCATAAAGAATCGGGCTGCTCTTTGAATATCGGTCATCCCACGAATATTAAACTGTGCCAGGAAATCCTCGAACATTTCCCGGGCATTAAGAAAATATGACAATTCCCGCTGTAATTCAGGACGGTGATACTTCACACACCGGAAGAGATTCACGAGTTCGCTGTTGTAGTCATTGTACACTTCCATGTCCGCATGCTTGTCCTTATAAAACAGTACCCCCATGCGGCTCCCCCAAACACTTCAATATATCTGCCGAATTTCTCCGGAAATCTCTTTACGATTTCCTTCTTCAAGTAGTTCTTTCCACCAATCCATCCAATAAAGCTGTTCAATATATTATTCCTCCTGTTGCTTCAGCCTTGCTGTAATTAAAATCACACTGCTTGTTTGTTTACATTTTTTCTGTAGTAAGACGCTGACAAAATGTTCTCAAGCTTGAAAATCCGGTTTTGATTTCTCAAATAACAAAAAGCTCTTATACTATTTCCTGAAATACTCAAGACCTTAATATTCCTTTGCGTGATTTCCTTACCTTTTTGGTACATGATTGTGACTATCCAGTTACGTTCTAATGATGTGCTTAAAATGTGCTGTACCATAATATCACCGTCCATATTATCCCATTTATTTATATTATATACGAACACTTGTTCGTTGTCAAGATAGAAAAATAAGCTCCGGTAATTCTCGAAGCTATACGTCAAAATTTAGTTCCCTATTATACAAGCAAACAAATCAAGTATATTAGTTTATCTGGATTAACTCTTTGATTTTTTCTCCTTCATATTGTTCTGCATCTCTTACTAAAAATTTCGCATTACTACTTGCAAATTTAAAGTTATCCAATCTAAAAATAACAGATAATTCATCAGAAGAGGTTATTTGTGATAAGACAACTTTACTATCCTTTTTAAATACTATTAAGTAATCACTATCATCTACAGACTCATGCTCTATATCATGAAACAGTAGAAATCCAATAAATGTTTTATATTCTGTCCACTCTGTTCCCGTCTTTTCGTAAACCCTCTCAGGTGGATAGTATGGAGGAAATACATAACATTCATCCCAGTTAAAATTAATAAATTTTTTTATATCTATTTCAGAATATGTTTTAGAAGCTTCTTTAATCTTAATTGCAAAATCCGAAAAATCTTCACTTTTTATTTTCATTGACTGATATTTCGGTGTTCCAAATATGAAAAAAAATATTATGATAAAAATTATTCCTATAACCATCATCGTTTTTTTATACATTGAGTTAATTTCATAATTTCTAATCCTTGAAAACACAAGGTTAGAAAAAAGCATAAAAAATAGTTTACCCCAATCCGATAAATAATTCGTCCAAACAATCCACAGAAAGGAGTAAACGTTGTACGAATTATGAATCGGCAAACAACATTATTTACTTTAGAGCAAATTATAGAAATTCAACCATTAACAAAATTACAAGCTGTTTTAACATTTATTGATTATTCAATTATGCTTGAAACTTTTAAAATTGATGTCAGCAAACGTGGTCCTAAAGGATTTGCGTATACCAGCTTGCTCAATGCTTTACTTGCAATGCAAATAGATCAAATACCTACTATTAAAGCATTAGTTAAAAGGTTGAAAACAGACCCCGTTTTAAGAGTAACCTGCGGGTTTGATACTATTGGCAAAACGCCTAGTGCTTCAACTTTCTCTAGGTTTATAGAAAAGCTCTCTAAAACCGATGTACTTGAAAAAACTTTTCAGAGAATGGTTCGTAGAGCCAAAACCTTGGGACTTATTAATGGTTCCCATGTCTCAATAGATGCATCGAAAATTGATGCCTTTGAGCATGCTGTACCAAAATCAAAAATACCAGAAAACAATCCAGAGTTTCCTCACTGGGGTGCCAAGCAAGATACCAATGGCAATATGATAAAATGGTTTGGTTGGAAGATGCATGCTGTAGTAGATACAACAAGCGGAATCCCATTAGGGTACATCATAACCCCTGCAAATGTTGCAGATATGGTAATGGCAATACCACTAATGAATAAGCTTAAGGCAGATTATGAAGACTTATTCAAACCATCTTACTACATTATGGATACAGGCTATGATATACCATCTATCTATCAACATGCTGTATCATTTGGTGCTCAAGCTATTATGCCAATTAACTGGAGAAATACGAAAACTCCACCTGAAGGCATTAACTGGGAAGGTCAACTTGTTTGCACCATGAATTATCCGTATGTGAATGGTGGAAATGATAATGGAACCATTCGGTTATTATGTCCCCACGCTTGCGGAAAAGCCAATTGTCCTATGGGTTCAAGTTGGTGTACGAGTACAAAATCAGGATACATTGGCAAAGTTAAAATTAAGGATAATCCACGGTTTATATCTTATCCATTACGAGGAACAGAAGCATGGGACAATCTATATGATGAAAGAACATCCGTTGAACGCTTTTTTGGTGATGGAAAAGAAAACTATGCTTTAAACAATCTGCGTGTAGCAGGGCTAAAAAAAGCAAAAGTATTCATGGATTTAGCCTGCATTGCAATTATTGCTACAAGAATTACAAAAGCAGAACAATCAAAAAATATTGCAGCTTAGTATTTTAATTATCAAGGAACAGGAGATGATATTTCTTAATTTCAAAACTATATAGTTGTGGATAACTATCTATTGTAAGGATAGTCTAACCTTTTTTTGCACAATTTCAAAAATATCAGTAGGAATTATCCACATTCTTGATTTTTGAATTATGAAATATCCTCACATTACTATTTAAACTCCATTTATTTTTATGAATTCGCAGTATAATGTAAAATTCTAGTTTCGTATAATATAAATATTATTTAGAATCAAAAAACATTTTTCTGTAGCCCGACATAAACTGTAAAAATCATCACAAATAGCAAAAACCCGGAAACAATCCATAGAAAAGAACCCACTACTTTTTGCTTGTGATATACAAAACAGTTAACCCCATGGAACAGCATTGTTAGGAGTAGACTCCCTTGAGTTAAAATACGCAATACCCAACTTTCTCCATCATAGATAGATAGCGCTGCACATACTACACCCAAAATGGAAGCAAATATTATTGCAATTACAATTGGTCGTTTCTTTTTAAATTCTATTTTCATAAACATTAACCTTTCTTATTTACTTTAGTTTTACATTATCCTACAAGTACAAAATTTATAATATTAACCGGTAACTTTTAGTTTCGTATAATAAGAATGCTGTAACATATGAAAGACCGAAGATAATGCTCATAACCTTTGTTAGCTAAAAGCAGGTGCAACGACTCCGGCTAAAATAATCAAAAGAGAAACGGCTGCAATCAATATGTTTTTTCCAGAAGCATTTTCATCTTTTATAATTTCAGCAAGGCCAAAAGCAAATGAAAATATGAATACAAAGGGCCAAATAAACCAAGTCCAGTAATAAAAAATTCCAATTCCTTGCATAAGTCCAATTAACATTTTGATTCCCTCCGACTTCGTCCAAATATAAATAATCTTCGTTTCACATTAATCTACCTATCCGACACAAAACTTTAGTCTCGCATTATCAGAAGATTGTGCCTTAACTGCAATTACAGGTTAGGCTCATTTTACAGGATTGTTCTTTCTTTCAATAAGAAAGGCAACTGTATACAATATTGCGGTAATAATCAACAATAATACTCCCAACCAATTCGGAAAAGGAATATTCGCCAGTTGAATTAATGCAAGAGCCATAGTAACGATGGGTGCAACCCATTTCATTACAGAAACATATTTTTTGCTCATTGCCCTCACCTCAAAAAATATAAATAATCTTTACTACACATTTAATTACCTATGCAACGTAAAATTTTAGTTTTACGTATGTTTTATTCAGTTATCCATTCTCTGAAAATCCTATAAAATCCTTCAAGAAACAAAAACTAAATATCGCAAGTTTCGACAAAGCTTTTGCAAAATCGTTAGTAACGCTATGCTAAACTATCCTTTAAGATAAAAATATTTTTACTTTCAGGTGAATAATTGATTGAATATATGAAAACATAAAAGTAGTTAAATAAATAAGTTTATAAGAAAAGGGTGGAAATTTTGGATTTAGATTTTGAAAAAAATTTAGGCATAACTGAAAGAATAATAAGAGCAGTTATTAGTTTGTTACTCCTAGGATTGGCTTTTTCTAAGATATCAAAAAAATGGTTAGCAACTATCACAAAAGTATTTGCTATAATATCATTAGTTGAAGCACTTTTCGCTTACTGCTTTGTACATGACCTCATGGGATGGTCAACGCGAAAAACAAAGTACCCTTTTGTACTGAGTCGCATGTATCATAAAAAATAACGCCCCAGGGCTCTCCGGTGCAATAGTATTATAGAGATTTATTTGTATCAGGGGTTTATAGATGTCATTTATTTGTCGTCTAGATTATCTTTTGATAAAACAAAAAATCGCCCTACCCGGACGACTTCTTTATATAAAAGGCCTTACGCCTGTATGAAGAAAGGAGGGGAAAATGAAAAAAGTTTGTCAGTTGCCTTGATAATATATTATCACTTAAATATAGATATTTTATGAACAGATTGTAAACAAAAAAATAAAGCCCCAGGTCTCCCCGGGGCAATAATATTATAGAGATGCATCTGTACTAGACGATTTATAACTATCATTCAGCTGGCCATCATCCGCATAATCTTTAAGCTTTGCAAACAAAAATTTTACAAAAGCTTTGAGACGTTCATCCGGAAGGAAAACAAGGATCTCTTTTGGCAAATAAATTTTTGCTTTCTGAACTACCCAATCTTCTTGCTCCTGGCCGGACTTGAGGACCATATCTTTCGCCATCCGCTTTGCTTGCAGCATCAAAGCATATAATATAGTTATTGCCCTTTGACGCTCAAATAAAAACACCAGCAAGAATGCTAGTACCAAGATGATAATAAACCGATACTCCCATGCGATTTTAAGAAATTGTTCCATCGTTAAGCCTCCTTAAATATTTTTTGCAATCTTTATTAATAGATCTCTTAGGTACCCTACATAGTCGCAAGCACCTTTCCAGTACTTTACATCAATACCAATCTTCTGATCCAGTTTCTCCAGTGCTTCATCGATGTTCATCTGCTTTCCCCCCATCAATTCGTTATATTCTGCTTGTATGTCTTTAACCAATTGCTCAATTGACATTCCATGAGATGCTAAGTATGCCACCGGATCCGTGTGGTTGGTGCCTCCTAGGTTCTTACTTACCCAATCGTGCGTCACAAGGGTTTTACCGTATTCAACCCCTAGTTTCTTTTGTGCCAATCTATATGCCGCAAGCCATACATACCGGCTATACGATTCTTTAAACTTTGCCGAATCCTTGGTATTGCATAGTTCGATGTGGACATATAAATCATTTCCTTTCCGTCCTGCTGCCCAAGCACGATAGTTGATATCCGCCATATTAGTGATAGAATCATAATCCACAAAATCATGTGCAAATGCCTGTACTTTTTCCCAGTTATCTTTGAAATACTTTAAATTGCTTTCATCCGTATCCTCTTTTCCGGAAGATGGCGCTGTGTGGTGTAGGCATACGCCAATATAACCACCTATTCCATTCGTATACGATTTTTGCGGTAGTCCTGTAATTAGATCCTGCTTAATTTGATACTTCATCTTTTTTCTCCTCTCCTTTCGATAATGCCTCATTTCCTCTTTTTTTCACCCAAAACAAAAGGGGCTGTAAATAATCAGCCCCCGCATCGATTAGATTTTCAATGTTACTGGCAAATTCCCGGAAAAACATAAAAGAATAGACTACTGTGGCTACAATATTGCTTATGTAAGGAATGGACGCAAACCTTAATGACAAGCCGGCAAGAATCTGTATAACCAGATAGGCTACTATTTTAACAAAAGTCTTTTTAAACATCGCCTCAGAATTCCATGCCTTAGACTTTAGTGATTCATTGACTCCTCCGCTCTTTATAAAGATAGCAAACCACCTAGTTAAAAGATCTAGCACCATTGCTGTCCATAGAGCAATGCACCAGGCAATAAAACTTTGCTCCGGAAACATCAAATAAGTCGCAATAGCACTAAAAAATGCTATGGCGGGCCTAACAGTGTCCACAGTCTTATTAAATAGTTCATGCATATACCGTCCTCCTTTTTAGGGGAAATAAAAAAAGCTCTCTTCTGAGCTTCTCTATTTCCCTTAAATTCTTTTACTATTATTCTGCAGAGATCGAATTTCCGTATCCATCCAATCCAAGCACTGTAAGGTCCGCGAGTACAGCATCTTTTAGCTGTGCCGGTACCTGGTCAATGGATCTTCTTTTGTTGATTATTAATGCGACGTAAATATCAACCATGGTTCTTGTTCCTCCTTTCCAAAGTGTTATAAAAAGCCTCAATTTGTTTATTATGCTCATGGCTCCCTCCTATTCTGCCGGCGGCTCACTTGCTGCCTGGCTGTCAAGTATGGCCTGAACTTCTGTTTTTATTTGGGCGGGTACCTGGTCGATGGTCTTTCGATTTGCATCTATCAATGCTGCATATGCTTCAGCTATTTTACTTGCCATTATACGGTTCCTCCCTTCAGTGCTTCCACTTCTATTTGCAATGTGAGGGCCAATTCATAAACTTCTGTCATGGCCTCATATGCTGTTAAAGTATCGTTTTTTGCCTGGTTTAGTTCCTGCTGCAGAGTGGCGATCTGCTCCTCCGGGGTCGGGTCTTTCGGTACCACCGGTGTGGTTCTAGTTGCTTTTATCACGGCTCTCCCTCCTTAGTACCCTATTGCGTAGGCTCTTACGCTCTTGGGTTTGTCGATAGTATTCTCAAATCTAATCGTGCAGCTGGCTACTGCTGATGTCAGCTGCAGCTTCCCATCGGTGAATGGTTGGCCGGCAAGGTAGATCACTACCCCATCGTCTGCATCAAATTCTAACAATGCAAATGCGTCCGCTGCCTGATCCAGTGTAATGGACTTAGTCTTGGCTTGGCCTCCTGGGAGCAATTGCAGGATTCCCACACCGGTGTTTGCGCTGTGACTTGGGTCTGCAATGTCCAGGTCGTTCTCATCCAAGAATACGTCGGCCAACAGGTGTGTGAAGCTGCTCTCCTCTAATGCCTGGCGGTACTTCTCCTGTATGACTTCCTCCAGCGTGAATTCATACGGTGCCTTTTGAAACCCCACGGTCTCTTGGACTTCGTTGGGTACCATGACCGGCTCCAGTGCTTCTCCATCTATCTCCTGTGTTGTTACCTCATCCCATACTTCTTGTCCGTCTTCTCCTATACGGACGTTGGTCTTGTAGAGCAGCTGGCCTTCTTCGTTGGTCTTTTGCTTTTCTCCGTCGATCCGGATAACGGTCTTGGTAAAATTAAAACTATCCGGAACGGTTATTTGAATTCCACTCTGTAAATCGGACCGGTCTATGCCGGTCACTTTTTCGGTGAATCTGTCAATTGCTATTTTCATTATGCTTGCCCTCCTTTACTTGAGTAATGGCTTTTTGTTTAAGCTGAACATAATTCCTCTACCGCTTGAATTATCCATGCCTAACCCTATATTTGATGTTCCTATTACCGACAGTAGAACCATATAAAGTTGTCCTGTGGTGTCTTTCACCAACATCGCCACAAGTGGCTTATACTTTGCTGTACTTCGTACATTTGTCATGTCAAAATATGCGTAGTAATACTGTTGTCCTACTATTGTTTGAATCCTGTTTAATGAAAAACTAGCTTCCCTTCCTGCCCCAAAGTTTTCATATGCCTTATTTGTTCCTTGAATTTCCCGACGCACAGTATGGTCTGCCACTGATTCGCTCACTGGTGTTTGATATATGTGCCCTCCATCCGTATAAATTGAATTTATTTCGGGTGTATTTACTGCAAACTCGTTTAACAAATCAAAGTTTGATATTAGATTGGCACTAGGCGCTGGGTTTGTAGTTCCTAAAGTCGTAAAAAATGCCATAGGAGTCGTCAATATTGTTCCTTTTCCTATGTTTAGAGTGTCTGCTTGCTTTGGAACAAAATCCCCATATGTGATTAAACCATCGGTCTCTGCGACGTTAAAATAACTTTGTATTTCTTTAGTCGCTTTCCTTACTAACAGGACTGCTGCTGCTCCATCGTCTCTGCGTGGGTTTTCGGGTACCAGCATATCGTAACCTGTAGGACACGTTAATTCTATATCAATACTTACATAATCTGTATATATCGTACTGGCTGTGGTTCCATTGCTTGCATCGGTATACACAATTACTTTATACGTACCATCGCTGTCTATTAATGCTGGAATTGACGCGGCGCTAATAGTCAAAAGCGCTGTTTGACCATATGAATGACTAGCAGGCGTCCCCCAAGCATTATTGTAGTATGGTGCTACGTAAACCTTATAACCGTTAGGTCCAATACCGTATCCGTACCAATGGGGCGTTATTTTTACAATATTTGTTTCCAGCCACCCTACCTTATCTACTGCAGGAATAGTTCCGTATTTTTCTTCTATCATTTTCACCAGGTCAAAGCTGAAAAGCTGCTGTGGTATCTCGCCGTTTACGGAAGTGGTTATACTAGAAGTAGTTCCGTCTAATGCTTCGGAGGTATCGTATCCTGCCTGGTCAAACTCTGTACTAAAGTTTGTAGGCGCCTGTAGCGTAGTCGCTGCTATCTTTTTAGCCAGGTTCGGGTTTTCTGTTGTGCTTCCTACTACCTTACCGACAAAATCGTCCTGTACTGCTACAGTTCCGGGTACTAGCTTTTTCCCTTTCGCTTCCCCTGCCAATGTTGCCGTATAAACTTCAGCGATTCCGCCCTGCCCTGCAGGCATGTCCAAGCTGTACTCTATCTGAATATCTGCATTCACCAAACTTGCGTTAGTTCCAAGCGTGAACGTTGCTTCATTGGTTCCTAATCCTGCCCATGTTCCGGTTACGGCCGTAAGTGTTCCTGCACTCATAAATTTAACGACTGGAGAACTGCTGCTGGCTGTGGTTTCAACCACCATATCCCCGACTGCGATTCCTGTGACGCTGCTAAACGTCGCCGTCTTTGCTGTGGTATCAAGTGCGCTTATGGTGATATCGCTTGTTACGGTACCATCGGCTTTTAAGACTTTCACCGTGTCTGAATTTGCTAGGCCGGTTACGCTATCAAGTGTTACGGTGGTTCCGCTTATTGCTGTAACCCTGGCCAGGATTGTATCGCTATCTATTACCCCACTTATCAGCTCTCCTGCTAATCCTTTAACCTTTATGGTATCTCCTGCTGCCCATGTCCCCGGTGTTGCCTGGGTTACTGTTACCCCTTTACTGTGTCCGCTGCCGGTCCCTTTTGCTACTCCTGTGGTGTACTGACCGGTTATTGCGTCACTGAGGGTTTTCCGCTGGCCAGTCATAGCTGGCATAATTCTAGCATATCCTGCGATGAAATCCTTTGGCAATGTAGCGAATTCATCGCCACGGTCTATGTTGGAAACAGACATATCTGATATGGTTACACCATAGATGGTTTCTGCTATGTCAATCTGTGTAGGCCGATTTATATTACCTGTAGGGCTTTTGAGTGACGAAATTTGAGTAAGTTCTTTTCCATTTATATATGCCTTAAATAATACCCCGTTAATTGTTACCCTTACGTGTATAAATGGTTGTTTATTACTATCTATTTTACAAGTTAATAAACCATCATAAGGTGAAAAATTGTCGCCCGTACTCCCTCTATATGTCCTTACCTGTATATCTTTATTAGAATCGAAACTAACTAGAAAAGCAGAATTCCCCGCAGCATCCCATGCTTTCATTATGATATCAGAGGTTGATATCTTCACTTCTTCATAATTTACCCAAAAATCCACCGTTATTTTTTCATTTACATTTGAAATAGAATATCGCGTTGTATTTGTGGCATGATTAAACTTCAACCCTCCACCCGTTGGCGATGGCTTATAGCCAGGACTCCCGGCTACAGTAAGTTCCCCGCCAACTTCTGCTGTCGTAGTTCCATCCAATGAAGCATAAAACACTGTATTCGCATCTATCGGCGTTTTTCTTATACCATGGTATACCTTAAGCCGTCTTTTGCGCTCTTTTGTCTGCAATTCTCCCCGGAGCAGCTTATCGAAGTTTTCTTCTAGCAGCTGCTGGTAATTAAACCCGGTCAAACTCACCTGGTGGCGTAGGTCTATGATGTCACGATCGTCTATGATGCGGGCACCTAGCACAAATCGTTTATGCCAATCGCTTATGCTGTTTATTTCGGGGTTGATTTGTTCCACCGCCAATTGATAATTGAGCGCAAGTATCCCCTCAATTTCCGTTCTTGCGGTTGCTACTGTGCCTTTTTCAATTATGAAATATATTCTGTTTTCGCCTGAAGCATTTCCAGTAAAAAATTTTCCAACTTCTGCTGTTGGAATTTCACTTTGGTATATAGATTCAGTTTTATTTGGTATATAAACTTGACCTGTTATAGTACCTGTAAGACCAAGATTTGCACAGTCGCTTGGCATTTTGTATACCGCATAATCAACATATGTTTGACTTGTTGTTGTAGTAATATAGTCGCTTCCTTGTAACGTATATGGTTTAACCTTCTTCGTTAACAACCCATCAACAACGTCAATTACATCTGTAACGCCGTTATCCAGCGTTAAAATCTCGATTATTCCTAGTTCATTTCCTTCGTGGTCCAGCGCTCTGTAATGGGTATCATCTATATACTCATAGCTGGTTGCTATATCTCCGATGCCTCCATTGGGGTTCTGTGCACTGTACTGTAGTTTGTTTCTTCTCCTAATCCTAAACATTGGTATGGCGTAAACGTAGCCGTCTGAGGTATTCAAGGTATCTTTTGCTGTTTGGGTCCCATCCCCAGCTACGTAAACCCCCACATCTTTTAATGCTACTTTGAGGTTTGCGATCCCCGTGATATTTCGTAATTGCATGCTAGACCATTGAGCAACGTTACCTATAACATAACTTACAGGTGCTACGTTTCCCCCCTGTGGTAGTATAGCTGCATTATTATCTGACCACGCACTGTTTGCTTGCTTAAAAAACCCGTCTATCGGATAGGTTGCAAAATCTACTCCAGGCAGTACCCTTATTCTCCAGTTCGGTTTCACACCTTCAGTATCGGTAGCTTGATCCAGCCATGCTTCCAAGAACACCACATCGTCCCTCTCTCCAGTCGCTGGTGGGTCCGGCATTGTAATAACAGTTCCATCCGGTATTTCTATCTTGTACCCATTCATCATGGCCACGCCGCCACCGGTTAGTTTGATTTTATTGTTTTGGTTTGCTGTCATATACGAAAAATCAAAACCACTGAACTTCGTAAATCCGCTAGGTATTGCTTCTCTCACGGCTCCGGCCAGGTTGTTAATTTCATTTTTGGCCCATGCCTCCCCATCCTCTATATTGTTCAGGTTAGCAGCATTCACCGGGGTACCTTGCTGGATCACCGCTCCGGTGCTCTCATCCACTATATGGTCGAACCATTTCTTTTTTGTGTACTCCATTTCATTACACCTCACTTATTGTAATTTTAAAACTAACGAGAATACCCTTATTCGACGCCTTGCTTATGCTGTCCGGCCGGTCCGCATAAATGTCACCGTCTTTGTCTATTAACTTTAGGTTTGTTATTGTGCCGGCATCCTCATTTGCAATATAAAGATATTTTGTAATGGTATTTCCGGAAACCTCGGTTTTGTAAATATCAATGTACTTTACCACGCCGCCTATTGTGTATCTTCCTCGGGCAATAAGGTCATTGATAAAATTCGTTGTCTTGGTCAGTCCGGTTGCTGATATCATATATTCCCCTCCCCGCAATTGAATGTTCCTGCTATCAGGAATGTTTTTACTGTGACCACCGCTGTGTCGCCTACTTCTATACCTGTTTCGTAGTTCTTACTTTCAAATTGCTGCGCTACCTCCGGATAAGTACCGCATAAAAATGTTGTCCCGGCTAATTTGTATTTATATTCATACATTTTTGTTGCAATATCCGCACTTACTCCTACGCTCGCTTCGTAGTTTTTGCTCTCGAATCTCTGCGATATAAACGGGTATGCCTCGTCTCCACAAAGAATAGTTCCAGTTAAGTTATATTTATATTCGTATATGCTTACTGCAAAATCTCCGCTTACTCCTATCGCTGCTTCGTAGTTCTTGCTCTCGAATCTCTGCGATATAAACGGATATGCTTCGTCTCCGCAAACGGTCGTACCGGCTAAGTTATACTTATACTCATATACTTTTGTTTCTGTACCTACTTCTATTACAATTGAAGCTTCATAGCTTCTGCTCTCATAACGCTGCGCTATCTCCGGATAAGTGCCGCATAAGAATGTTCCGCAAAATATCAAATCGTTTTTTGTTATGTGCTTAAACTCTGCATTGATTTGTAATTCTTTCTGATAAGCGATTCCATACTCTGCTGTCAAATGGGCCGGTTTCGCGTAATTCATGGCCTCGTTGAGTTTTACCAGGTCCACTCCGCTGCCGTTGCTCTCTATGGTCACCCGGAACGTATATGGACTTATCCGGTTTTCCACCCTTGCCGTCTTGCCGGTATCCCCCTCGGCGATTTGCCTTATCTTCGCTGGGGTTATCGGTATCCTGGTCACCATTTTTGAGAGGATAGCTTGCCGCCTTTTTTCTATCGAGGTACTCTCTTTAGTGGGTAATCCAAGAACATACTCCCAATACGGCAGTCCCCATGTGGCCCGCTGCGGGAATAGTTGGTCTCTTATCTCCGCCGTCCACTGCTGCAGATCGTCGACCTCGGTTCCGGTGGCCTGGAATATGGCCTGCATGACCAGGCTGCTGTAATAGACCGGCGCTACGTAGCCTAGCATCCTCTTTCCGCTCACGCTGGTTAAAATATCATTCATACGCCGTTCACCGTCCCGGTGGCAGGGTATTCTTCATCGGTTACTTGTATGTTTTCAGTGCTGCCGTTCATGGTTAGGCCGGTGAAGTCGCTGACTCCTTCCGTGCCGGCTATAATGGCCGCTATCTTAATGTATTTAACCTGGCCGCCTACTCCTACGGTTTTATAATACTCGTTAAAAGACTCTTTAATGGCCGCAATAACTTCTGTTTCTCCGTATCCGGCTTCAAGCTGCAGGGTAAAGGCGTAATTTATTACATGGGCCGTCGGTGCTATCACGGTTACGATGGCGCCTATCGGCGCTTTCCCTTCTTGATCATCCGGTGCTATGTATTCTTTTACCGTTTCCACCAATGCTGTGCTGGCCGGCTGGTTGTTGCTGTCCACAACAATGACTTTAACCGTTCCGGTCCCAGGCCCTTCCCACTCGGGTACAATATATGCCTCACCGACGCCGTCCACTTCCTTTGCCCACAGCTTGTAGTCTGTTACAGAGCCGCTCATGGGTGTTAATCGCCTTGCTTCCAGTATCCTCTTACGGAGGCTGTCATCGTCTTCTTTCGTTGTTCCTCCGGTGGTGGGTGCTGCATTGGCTATCCCGGTTATTCCTGTTACCGGCGTAACCATTAAGGTGATGGTATTGGCTGCTACGTTTCCGGATATGCCCGCTTCCTCCGCTTCAATAGCCACCATTCCTGTTCCGGTTTCATCCAGTGTTAATGCCTCTGTCGTTTTGAACACAATGGAAGGCTGGTCTCCTACCGCCGGTGTTGCCAACTTGGTTCCTGCCACCATTGACGCGCCTGCCTGCCCGGTAACCGTAACCGTACCGGTTGCCGGTACCGCTGCTTTTCTTTCAACACCGGCGCTTTCGGCGTGCAAGTCCAGGTATTCGCCGTATGCCCACTGTGGGAATATCAACTGGATTACTTCGTTTAGCTGAAATTCTACCATCTCCGCTTTTTCGATCGCTACAGGCCTTGTAGCGTCCCAAAACATGGACGCCTCACTAGTATCCAGGTTCGCGGGTGCATCTGCCACCATGCGGCTGTAAACGCTGTCAACATCTTGATTTCTTAGGAAGCTTGGCGGTGTGTATGCAATTGCCACGGTTATCCCTCCTTCCCTTATGTAGTAACCGATGTATTGATGGTGATGGCCACTCCTTCTTTCGGGTATACTGTAAACTCGGTCCCCAGGTTATCTCCATCCCACTGAAAGCTAAAACCCCGGACAGACTCGGTCATGGGGTGAACCAGCAGCGCTTCTGTGATGGTTCTCTCTAGAACAGCTTCTGCCGCTTTCCTGGTTGGCTGCTTTCTTACTTCTTCCATCTCTATCCCAATATCGCTGCTGTATGCCAGGCATGCGTACCGCTCTATCTGAACGATTTTTAGGCACCACTGTGCCCACGCCGTATGTCCGTCTGCCTGCCGTACCCGGTTCCCTCCGTCTTTCGCGAAGTCCCCGGTTTCATAATCGAAGTAGTAACTGCGTTTAAACTTCTGCGTCTCTGTTGTTGTCTCTTGTAGCACTTCCGGTGCCTCAAACACCGGGAAAAGCTGTTTATCTGCCATTGTATTCCCTCCTAACTTGGGATAACGATGTCAATAATGACCGGGTCTGTTCCCTGATTCACCCATGCCACCAGGACGCGGTCCCCTGGTTTTAGCCACCGCATTTTTTCCGGTATGAGGATATCGTGCTTGTGGTCCACACCTATGCCCACATGGCTGTACACAGGGTCCGGATATGGGTCGCTGTATACGTCGTGGCTTCCATCAGTGGCGCTAACAGTGAGGTTGCCGCCGGTATCCCCGAGTGTAAGCTGCCGGGCGATTAAGTATTCACCCTTTGGGATGGGTATCGGGAAATGGTCTGTCAGCAGGCTCATATCGTCTTTTATCGTGCCAAGTTCCAGCTGGTCCTGGTTTTTGTTGGTTCTTTTCATCCTGTCAAACAGTACCCTGGCCAGTTTGTTTGTGCCTGCATTCCCTGCCATTATTCCTCCACCTCCATCGTCATAATCTGATTGGTTGCGTCGTGCTGTACACCCTTTACATAGAAGTATCCGCTTAGGCTCCCCGCGCTTACGCTTATTTTATCACCCTTGCGTAAGAATGGCAGATCGGGTGATTGCAGCTTCCTGGTGATTTTTGGGGTTCCGCGTTCCTCCAATATCGCTTGTGCTGAGGCTTTGGCGGCTACCAGGGTGTCGTCTTGGTTTCTTTGTACCACGTCCTGCAGGATGCCGAATTCCGTCTTTCCATCCATTACCGCTTCCACCGGTGCCCGCTCGTCTTTGTCTTCTTTCCCGATAATCTTAACCCTTGTGATTAAATCGTCTAAGTCCATGCTGTGGCCGGTCATCACGACGTTTTCTCCCGCCTCAAACACGTATACGTCGGTATTGCTTCCTCTCGGGATAATCTGCGCTTTGCCCTGGACGCTCCTGGCGATAAACTTGCCGGCGCCTTTTTTCCTGGCATCGTCCAAGATTTCCATCACCATGTCGGCGATATACTTCCCTTTGAACACTTTCTTTCCCATGGGCACGTCCGGACCTTCGTATTTGCCTACTGGGATTCCCCACTCGTTGAAAATATCCATGAGCATAGTCTTGCTGCTGGTCCCGGCGGCGTACCACCGGTAGTCCTTGCTTTTTTGATGGTATATTAAATTATCATAGGCCATGTTGGTAAGTTCCTTCTTGGTAGAACTATCGTAATTGTAGTTCCATATCGGCCCTTGGAATATCTCCTTGCTGCCTTGGCCCCAATCGGCATATATAAAAAACTGCGCTCCCGGTACCGCTATTGCCGACAGCCATGTGCTGCCGTATGCCTGGTTTTTGAACGCCAGGTTTGCCCTCTGGGCCAATTCTCCGGGGTTGTCTTCCCATGAAAGGCTCTGCAGCAGTTCGTTGGCGTCTAACGCCTGGCCGTCGGCCGTCAGTATTGCAGTCTGATATGTGATTCGTCTAATATCAATCATGGTTTTTCCCTCACACCGGTATGGTTAGCACTTGGCCCGCATATATCACATTTGGATTGCTCCCGATCGGCGGCTTGCTGGCCTCATATATCTCCCGGTACCGGCTGCCGCTTCCCAGGGTCTTTTGCGCTATCTTCCACAGCGTATCTCCTGGTTTTACTGTATAGGTTTTCTGTACCGGTTTGCTGGCTCTGCTGGTGCTTGTGGCCCCTCCGGTGTTCTCCTTTTTGGTCTTGGCTTCGCCTACGGTGTATATCTTCAGTTCCCTGGCTTCTGTAAGCGTAATCCGGTAGTCGATATCTCCCATCCCTCCCGACCATCTCGGCACGATTTCTTCGATGAACACGTCTATATTAATGGGGGTTTCGGTAATCAAAAGCCGCAGCTTGCTGCCGGCCGTTTTGAACTTCTTCAGCAATCCATATATTTCTGCCGGGTCCATCCAATCTTTCACAAAACTCATAGCCGACCTGGAGGAGCCTGGGAGTTTTCCCTCCCAGGTCACCACGTCAAGCCTATTGCCGTAGGGAAACCGGACTTCTCCTAAGTTCATAATGTTGTAATCTTGGGTAACCACCCCGGATGTCAGCGACACTTCTTCCGGATTCATGGGAAAGTGTATCTGCGTTCCTTCCTGGTTGTTCGCTTTGATTTCTGTTAGGTAAAAATCCATTATGCTCCCTCCACTTCCGGCATGTTGTTAAAGATTGCAACCAGCTTTTCCGCGATCTGATCACTGAACTCGTCAACAATCTTTGATTGATATTGCCTAATAACCGACAGAATTTCTTTGTCGCCTGCTGCGCTCTTTATCTCAAATTTCGGATTTGCGCTGACGTCTATTTTCACGCTGACCGGCTTTTTATTGCTGCTGCTTGTTGGAATGTATGTTGGCACCGGCACGGATGTCGGCACCTCCACTGTCCTGGTTGTTCCGTGCTCTTGTGTGTGGCCCACGATACCACCATTGGCGTATGGCAGGACACCTAAGAACCGGCCGGTCTTTTCCCAAAGGTCAAGGCCACGCTGGCGCTTCCCTTCGCTTAGTGGAATAATCGCTTCGGGTCCTGCTTCCGCGACTAATCCCATGTGTGGACGTGTCATAATTCCTCCTACAGCGTGTTTTGTTGGGTTCATGCCTGTTATACCTTCCCCTCGGGTCCTTGCTGTTTCAACGGCAACACTAACCGTTCCTGCAGCGCCGTTCCATAAACTTGCTATCCATTCTTTAGCGTCTGTGAACTTATCGCTTATCCAATTTGCCGCTCTTTCAGCTCCACCTTTGACCGGTTTCCATACGGTGTCTTCAAACCATGCATCGAACCCGGTCCATGCTTCGGTAACTGTGTTCTTTGCGTTGGTCCACTTATCATTTATCCAAGTACCCGCTACTTCCGCTCCGGATTTTACCGGAGATAATACCACCTCATCGAACCATCCGGCAAATCCGGCCCATGAGTCGCTTGCCCAGGTTTTTGCGTCAGTGAAGCGATTGCTTATCCATAAACCGGCCGCGCTGGCTCCGTTTTGCACTGGTGTCCACACGGAAGCACCGAACCATCCGGAGAAATCAGACCATGCGCCGCATACCCATGATTTTGCCTCGGTAAACCGGCCGTTTATCCATTTTCCTGCTGCGGTCGCTGCATTTTGAATAGGAGTCCATACGCTGGCACCAAACCAGTTGGTGAAAGTACTCCACTTATTTATAACCCATGTATTCGCTTCGGTAAATTTATTGCTTATCCATTGGCCGACAGCTGCAGCTCCGTCTTTGACCGGCTCCCATACATTGGTGTTAATCCAAGCACCAATAGGTGCTAATGCCATGGTAACTCCTTCTCTGGCTATGTCTGCGGCACCAGCAAGTGTATTTACCGTATTTATAGAATTATCTTTTATCGGTGTAATAATATTATCTGAGAACCACCCACTGACGGTACTCCATGCAGTAGTCGTCCAGTTACTAGCATCGGTAAACCGATCTCCTATCCATGTAGCTGCATCACTAGCTCCTTGCTTGAGTCCTCCCCACGTATTACTCACCCAATCTTTTGCGTCACTGAATTTAGCACCTATCCATTGACCGACATCGGAAGCACCTTGTTTTACTCCTGTCCATGCATCCCCAAAAATTTTGCCGACATCTGCAGCCCATGCGGTAGCAGCATCTTTTTGATCATATAACCATTCGGTGAATTTCTCTCCGCCAATTGCCCCGCCTATGCCGCCGAGAATGCCTCCTACTGCAGTTCCGATTGCCGTTCCTGCTCCTGGTACTATAGAGCCTCCTACTGCTCCTCCAGCTGCTCCCGCTGCCGCTCCTGCTGCAATGGAACCTATCCAGCTTCCGGCTTCTCCTGCCGTTTCCCGACCTCTTTGTTCCGGTGCCGCAGCTGCGACGGTGGTCGCGCTCCCCAATATGCCTAGTGCGGTACCTAACACTGGGATAAATTTTACCTTACCTAACATGCCACCGAATTTTCCAAGTTTCCCGGCCGCTTCCGCTACTTCTCCGGCCACTTTGGTTTCGGTTCTTGCCCCGCCTTTGAATGGATTCATATCTTTTACGAAACTGCCGGCCCTTTGAATCATTCCCGGTGCCTTGGCTCCCCCAAATGCAGTCACAGCATCATCGTACTTGGACAAATTTCCGGCGTTGGCCATCTCTACGATAGTCTTTCGCTGCTCAACGCTCTTGAGCTTCACATCTTTCCAAAAATCGGCACCAGCTGGTTTGTATCCCGGTGTGACTGTGGCCGTTGGCTGTGCCGGTGCTGGTATCGGCGCTTTGGATGGAGTCTTAAAAAACCATCCGGTGATTCTATCAAATAGTCCCGGTGCCTTTGTCGCTGTCGTTTGTACTGCCTCTGCTGCCTTCGATCCGGTCGCTGCTTTTGCTCCGGTTGGGACATTTTTCACAGTCCGTGTTGCCGTCTTTGCTATATCCGCTGCATCGTCTACTGCTCCCGCTGCCGCTTCTGCCCCTTTGGCTCCTTTAAAGGCATTGAACACACTCTTACCACCACTGACTACACTCTTTCCGCCTTTAAACAGCTTGGCTGCTCCTTTTCCAGCTTTGAAAAGCAAAAACGCGTCCATAGCCAGGGTTGCGTAAGATGCAAAATCCGGACCTTGCCCTCCTGGTACAAACCCTTTAAGGTTCCCCTGGGCGCTTGTAAAGGCTTCTGCTGCTTTTGCCGCGATTTTTTCTACGTTGAATGCCTCCATGAACGAATCAAGGAAGGCCTTTCCGGCCGTGGTTCCGGCGCTGATGAATGGAGACTGTTGAATCAAATCATCCGGCTCTGTAGCCACACCAAAGGCGGCCATAATAAACCCGCCAAGCGCGCCTCCAAAACCCCGCCCCATGTCTTCTGCTATGCCGGTGACTTTGCTCTTTCCTGGTCCGTCCCACCATTCCTGGAACGGTTCGGCGATAACCTTATCCCATGCGATTTTCATTTTTTCACTCATAGTGGTCGCATTCTTCCACTCAGTGCTGCCTGTTAGGCTCCCTATTCGGCTCTTAACGGTATCTAACCTGGAGACTATCCATTTACTGATTCCTTCTCCCACTTTCCGGAAGTCTTCGCCCCATTCCTTTACCTTGGCGCTGTTATCGTCCAACCAATCTACAATTTGGGTAAGCCCTGGTTTAAATCCTCCCCACAGGCCCTCGCCCCATCGTCTGAGCAGTTTATTCTTAATGGTATCTGAGATGGTGGATATCAACCCCATTGCTGTGGTAGCCTGCTTATCCATCATCCCTCCGAATCGTTTGTCCATGCCTCTTAATAGCGCGTCTATAACCTTGCCTGCTGCGATGCCCTCTTTTCCTATATCCGCCACCTGTGCGGCCGTGAGACCTAACTCCTCCTGGAGAATCTGCGCTGCCGGCACACCTAGTTCCTGCAGCTGCAGCATTTCTTCGGCTTGCGCCCTTCCTTTGGCTCTCATCTGCCCCAATGCGCGGGTAATCCTGTCTATACCCTCACTACCGGCGCCTAATCCGGAGGATGTGTCTCCTATGGTCCGCATCAAACCTAAGACGTTTTCCGCTTCAAATCCAAAGGCCATGAGTAGTTTACTGCTGTTTATCAGCTCCGGAAACTCAAACGGCGTCTTATCCGCGAAGTCCGCCGCGTCTTCTAAAAACTTGGTTGCCCGCTCCCCGCTTTTTAACATGGTCTCAAAGGCGATCTGCGTCTGCTCATAGTCCCCTTGGATTTTCATGGGTATAACAATGCCCCCGGCGATTCCCGCTCCGGCCGTCATCATTCCGATGGCACTGGTCGCGAATCTTCCGATTGCTCTTAACGGTCGTGTGGCTAAGTCTAACACCCGGACCGTGATGTGGTAGCTTTTTCCCACCAGGCCCTTGACTTTTCCGCTTATCCCTGCAATCACGCCGGAGGCTTTGTCTATTGCGCTTATTAATAACTTCACCGTAATCCCATTCAGTTTATTCATTATTTCCTTGGTTCTTTTCATGCCGCGCTCGAACTTGCTTACTTTTTTCTCGGCCTGTCCGAGCGCTGGTTCTGTGTTGTCGATGGCCTCGACCGGTATCTCTATTCTAAAAACTTCTTCTGCCACCAGCGCTCCCCCCTTTCAGGCTTTTACTAATCGGCCGATGGTTTGTTTTCCTGCTCTAGCTGCACGATCATACTAGCAAAGCAGAAGGCCCGAACACCTGGGGCCTTGCCCATTATCTCGTCCGGGGTTCTTCCTGTCCGCTGGAATATCTGGTGCAGCAGTGTTGCTCTGCCACCGGCCTCTATTACTTTTTTGACACTTCCTCAATATTGCTGCTGTATCCGGAGATCTCGTCTAATTTTTCCAGGATGGCGTCCTTTTCCCCTGCCAGCAGTACCTTGTCGATTAAGTCCGGGCCATTGATAACTTTTAACTGTGTCCATGCCTCTTTGTTATCCCATAGCTTTTTCCGGTCTTCTTCGATGGTGGCCGTGTATATGAGATAGCTGCGGTACCGTACTGCATCGGTGCTTTCCGGCATCTTTAAGCCGCCCATGCTTTTGTTCCGGACGTACTTGGTGGCCTTTTCCCTTTGTTTGTTATACTCGTCTTCTCCGAGTGGTCTAATCCGGAAACGGAAAAGGACTTTTCCCTTCCTGGCGATCTCAATCGGCAGCGCATTGCTAGTGTCTTCTTTGTCTTCTGCTGCAGCGAGAAGACCTTGTAAAAGGTCCTGCTCACTCATTAATATTTCTTCTTTGGTTATTTCAGTGTCCACATCGTTTTCATAGTCTTTCATGGGTCTATTCCTCCTCGTTTATTGTCTCTTTCTTATCTCTTTATGCTCCTAACAGAGATTGCAGTTCCGGCGGCTCGTTACATCTCCATGCCCATGCCCGGTTTAGGATGTCTCCCGGTTGAATGTTCATCAGATCGATGCTGCCATCCGGCACGCATGCTCTGAACACCTGGCGTCCTGCCGTATCATCGTGGCCGTTGATTTTCCCTTGAAACGCTGCCTCCAACTGTTTCCCGGCTCTAATCTTTTCTACAAATGCTTTCAGTAAGTCTGCATCATTTATAACGGTCTCAGTAAATGTCAGCGTCACAGTATAGCTGGTTAATACCGCCACTGTCAGCGCGCTTCCTGCCGGTTGGTAGTCGGTGTTTGTCACATTCACCTGGGCCTGGAAGGTGTTCACCTGTGCCAGGAAGTTCCCTTCCTCGTCGTAGAGTTCCCCTTCCTTACCGGTCAGTATTTTCCGTGGGTCCAATAATTCTTTTGGCATCCGTTATCCCTCCTTATGCTTCAGGTGCAAACCTAAATCCGTATGCGAAATAGAGTTTTTCGCCGCTGTCTAGGTCATCCACCGCTATTTTAAACCATGCCGAATCTCCTGCCGGTGCGTTATCCGGGTCTTCCGTAATGGTCCCGCCCTCTAAGAGTTTTCCTTCACTTGCCATCTTGTTAATAATCCCTTGTGCCGCGGCGATAATGGTTGCCCTTCCGTCCGGACTGTTATCCACCTTACCGATAAGTGGATCCACCGTTGTGGCGATCCGCTTCATGAGTTCAAATCTTGTGCTAACCCTGCGGATTTTCTTCCATCCTGCGTCCTGGTCGGCTGTCAGTGTCACCAATGTGTTAATGCCGTATTCTATCCATACCTGGCCTTGCGGACTTGTGGTAAATACTAGCGCGCCTTTTTGGAGCGCTGACTCAATTTGTGGGTTGGTTAAGGTCTCCGTTAGCGCGGTGGCTCCGGTTATGACATAATGGGTTAGGCTCCAGTTTGCCGGCGCTGCAGCGATAATTCCCGCAATCCTGGCAGCTGTCCTATACCCTTCGTACTTATTGCCTGCGGCATCATACCAGCCGTTTAAGCAGTAATGCATGCAAAAGTCATTGAAGCTTGCTGCGTTTGTCATCCTGGTTGCCAGTGGTACCGTGGTTTTTTCTCCGACTACTCCACGGATCAGCTTGCCTTCCCGGAACACACGGCTTACAAATCCCTGCAACAACGCGTGAATCGTTGTATCCTCAGTATCTATCGCGATTGCGTCCCAATTTAGCGCCTCTATTACACTAAAAGCAGCGCTGTAATCGCTGTTGGTGATGGTTGGGTTTGCTCCTCCGGCCAGTGCTTGCTGGCTTAAGGTTTGCAGGGTGCCGTTTCCTGCCGCTACCTTGGTAAGATCTACCCAATCACTGCCGGCTTCAGTCCAGGCCGCTATCAAAGCGTCCACTTCTCCGGAACCTTTGGAAAACGTTATTTTTTGCCGTTCCTTGGTTCCCTCATAGACGATGAATTCCCGCATAGTTGCATCGGTCAAACTGTCTTTGATGGTAAGGCTGATCGCCCTGGTCCCTGGGTACTTTGCCACGGCGTTTATAACCGTTGCCGGTGTTGTAGCTGTATCCTTAATGGCGTAAGTACCTTTCGTTCCTCCGGAACCGAGCCTAATGGCGATAACTTCTTCGCAGTTTGCCAATTCCTCTGTGATAACGTCCATGTTGTTGTTTGTCCCTACGGAGCCATAGTATTTCTCCGCTTCCGTTGGCGTTAATATGGACTTTGAAACCCCTAAAGGTCCCCAATCGGCTTTGAAAACTGCCGCGCACGCGCCTGCCGGCACGATCCCTTCGGCCGGTGCCCCGGTGTTTTCATACCGTATGTACGCACCTGGTCTGATTTTTTGTTCTCCTACGGTAAAAAATCCCCCCATTATTTAACCTCCTTCTTGTTAAACTTATCTATTGCCGCCTTCGCTTCCGCTTTGGTGGCTTCGGTTATGCCTGCCATCTTCATGGCCGCCATGACTACTTCCGGTTTAACGGCGAACGCCGCTTCTGCAGCTACCATAAGTTCGTCTTTGCTATATTTCGCCTCCTGTGGTGCCGCTGTGGCCTCCTGGTCGGCTTTTGTCTTTGTGCTCATCTTACACACCTCCGTCTATAATAGCGTGATTTAATATTTCGTATATTGGCTTTTTATACAGTACTCCGTACCTTGCGGTTACCCTTATCTGCCCTTGCCGGAACGGGTCTCCGCTGGAATCTGCGCTTAAACGGCGGATGAACATCGGCGAGGTGTCCAGCATATAAATTCTGCCAGTCTGCGCGATCTCCTCTGTTAATTGCTTCACCCATTGGAGACGCTCCGACGGTCCTCCGGTTAAAATATGACCGGCCATCTCCACGTCCATCCATGTGACGCTGTTGGTCTGCTGTGCCAATGACAGACCAACAAGCCGCCAGTAAATGGCCGGGGTGCTATCGGTCGGTGCCCACGTCTGTGGATCCACCTGGAGGCTGCCAAACGTATCAACAGTCCATTGATTAATAGCCGCTATCGGATCCGGATCGGTTGTGGTTTGTGCCGGGAAGGCCAATAGGTCAAAGGCCACCGTTATACCTATGACCATACCATCCTTCAGGTCATTTCTTATTTTCTCTTGGAAAGGCTCGCTTCTGTTCCATTTTATGGCTGTTACCGGCTCGTCGGTAGGATGAAACACAGCACCATCCACCAGCGCTCTAACCTCCGCTTCGATTTGCTCGGGCCACACACTCTGTGTATCTACACCACTTGTATTTACACACCATATATCAAACACCACCATGCCGCTTACTTTGCGTTCCGGGTCTTCTGCCCGGTCCACAATGTAATTCATGCGGGGGTATTGTCTGCCGGTCCATCCTTCATCCGTATCATCCGGTGCTTGTCCTTCAAAGAATGCCGGAGCGCCACTATATGTTGTCAGCAGCGTCTGTATGTTGGTGCTTCCGATTATCTTGCTGTATAAATGCTCCTCGAGACTAGGCATTTTAATCCCCCCTACCTATGGCGTTAATGTATATGGTGCTTTGTAAATGCTTCTAATCCTTGGCATGGCTTTTTCTTTTATCTTGTCTACGAACGGCCTGGGGGCGATCCTTCCGTCCCTGGTGCCGTCTTCTAGTATCTTTCCGTATTTGAGTTCCGAAGCGATTGCCGGGTAAACAGTGACTTTGCTGCCCTCTTTGATGGCCCGTGGGCGCTGCCACCAGCTTGCCCTTAACGCCCCGGTTCGGTTTGCCGGTGCTTCCCCTGGCGCTGACGCGGTGTAATACCGTGGCTTCCGGCGCTTTCCTCCGGTAAACGGTACCCGGTACCTCCGCCCGGTGCGCTGTCCCCTCAGAACAAATTGAGAGGCGTTCCGGAGTTCATTGCTGGCCCGGTATACCCTAGCTTTGACTTGCTGCTCAACTTGTTTGAATAACTTATGTCCGGTGCTTTGAATATCCATCAAACATCCCGTCTTTCCTCAACATAATACAGCGTCCAAAGGTCTAAGGCTCCGGGGTTGTTTACTTTTTGTATTTTAAACTTCCTTTTTTCTGTTGGCATTATCAAATAATCGCCTTCTTTCCCGACTGGCTTTCCTTTTTGCGCTATAGTATGCGTCACGGGGTGCTGTATTTGATTCCATCTTTCCATCTCTTGTGGTGTAGAATCTGCAATAATCCCTCTGATAGTCACCGTTTCACTGGTCGCCTCATGTTTAGAATAACGACCACGTAAATCGACACTCGTTTCATTTTCCTGTACCTCAAAAGTTTTATATATCTTACTCATACATTCCCCTATGCCTCTCTGTTATCATGTAAACCAACACGGAAATATGCACCTTGTATGTCTCCTTCTCCTCCGGCCGAAGCAGCAGCCACCGGTACCGCCATCCCTGCTTGTTCGCGTTTTAAATTAGCAACCTTGCTTTCCCAAAACTTTGCCCTATCCATTAAATCCATCTTGATTGGCCCAATTTGCATATTTGCTTCTGTTGCAAACTTAGACGCTATTTTTTCTGTACACTTCAGAATTGCACGTTTCCATGATGATTCTTCAGTAACAAAAATATTAATTTCTTCATCCTGCAGGATGGGTTCATCCATGTTTGTGTCTCCAAGTTCAAACCGCATGCGGTCTTTCCCGAATTCACCCAGCTTGGTTGCGTCATATGTCGCTGTCATGATCTATCCCTCCTGATCTGTAAGGTTTTTGATTCTTGCCTCAATTGCTTCTTTACCGGTTTTCCTTGTCTCTTTTTCCAGCGCTATCTGCAGTACGGTTATATCATCAATCTCTTTTACTGACTTTTCCATCTTCTCAACACTCAGGCTAAGAAGCATTTCGGCTGTTGCCGCTTGCGCTGCGGTGGTTTCGGTATTGCTTGTATTTTCGCCTGTCCCTTCCGGATTACTATCTCCCGGCGGTATCAGCTCCTGTTCTTCAACAGGTTCCGGCGCTTCGGCCACGTACTCGATTTTACCTTGGGACATTAACGCTCTCCTGGTTGGCCATGTTTCAGCCGGTACTATGTCTCCCTTTCTGAAAACCTTCCCACTGGCTTTAATCTGCCGTCTTACAATGTAAGGCATCTTAATTCCTCCAATTCACTTACTCTACAACGTCTTTAAAGAACACGCCGAGATCTCCAGCGACTTTCTTAATATCAAAGGCCATTCTAACCTCGAACCAATCGGAGTGTGCTCTTTCAGCGCGGCCGCGATTTACAACAGCTTCCCACGCTTGGTTGCCGAGAAGTCCTCTCCAGCTAAACGTATACCCTGCGGAAGGCTGGTCTAGTGCTGCATTTGGTGCTGCATAGCAAAGAAGAATATCACTCTTTGGTACGATAAATTCGAATGCTTCTCCGCCGTTATCCGCTTCGGTTTCTGCTGCTGTGTTATGGATTCCTCCTGGTACTAAGAACTTTTGCACATTGAATATCTGTGCCAACAAATCAGCTGTAATAATACCCTTCCCGCTGTATTTGATAAGGTCTAAGATTGCCGGGTGATTCTTTAGTTTCCGAAATGCTTTTCTTCCGCATACCATTACGTTTGGTTCAAACCCGGTTAACTCCAGTACATGGTCTCTGTAGCTATCGATGGTATCCACCGGGTCACTGTCTGCGTTATCAAACTGCAGGAATTGATTTGCTCCTGGTGTAGTATTAACGCCTTGTAATTCTGTGGTCCATATTCCGGATTTAAAGTATGCGTCTGACCATCTGCGGTCTCTATGAATCAAATGCTGCTGCGTTAACGCCAGGATTCTGGATTTCTCCGGGTCATATGGTGCTACCGCGTTGGCTCTTTCCCTATCATCTAAGTCACTGGACAATCCTTCTTCTATGCAGAAGTAGCTGTCCTTTCCGGTTTTGAAGTCCATTCTTGGGGATTCTCCGCCGAGAGGTCTTTCTTTTACCTGGTCACGGAAAAAATATCCTCTTGGATACGTCAGGAAAATGTCTGCAGCTTTTTGTACTGGTACTATCGGGAATACTTTGTCTGCAATGAACATTTCCTGGCTCTGAATGTAGTTTATGGATACGTTTGACAAATAGGCGTCTACGTGTCCTGTCATATTGCTGTTTGGCATGTTTCTTTCACTCTCCTTTTTTTATTTTAGTCTTACTGGAGTCCACCTTGGACAATTGCCACCGGCACCAGCTGCCCTGCTGCGGTTGCTGCTTCTAATGTAAGAACAAACGCTTTTGTTCCGGTGATTGCTCCTGTACCTGTGTCTGCCACAGCCTCTGTGCATACTACCAGCTTTCCGTTTGCATCGGTGTTTCCGAATACTCCTGCTGCGATAGCTGCTCCTGCGACCATCTTTGTTCCACCCAGGTATTGGATGGTTACACTCTTTCCTGCGGCACCTTCTTCTAGGAGAATCGCGATTGCTTCGCCGGCTCCTGCAAGGACCACATCGCCCTGGGCGTCTAATTTCACACCGTAGTATTTTTTCCCGGTCAGATCTGCACCGGCTTTTTTGACTATTCTACCGCCTACATATTCAACTGCCATCTTATCTCATCTCCTTCCTGTATTCAGCTAAGAGCGCCGGGTCTTCTGTTTCTATTTTCTCCCATGCTTTATGAACAGATATTCCGTCTCTCTTTGCTATTTCCTCAACCCTCTTGTTGATTTTTTCTACTGCGGTACCGCCTGCTCCACCGCTGCCGGCGCCGCCATATTCTTTGAATACTTCACCGGTCTTGGTCATGGCCGCTGCGCTCTTTAGTGCTTCCTCTACCTTTGCGTACTGTTCGGGGCATGCCTTGGCGATTGCCTTTAGGACCGGTCCGAACTCGTCTGCCTTAACGCCTAACGGTTCAAAGTCTTTAGCTTTTGTCACATACTCTGCAGCCTCAGAGGCGTCAAGTCTCTTTTGCATATCCTCCATCATTTTGCGTGCTGCAGGAGACATTCCCTTGAAGATATCATCCTCTGTGGGGTGCTCATCCTTCATTTTTTGCAGTTCTACCTCCGCGGTTTGCTTTGCGGTTTCCGCAGCTGCTTGTGCTGCCTCCGCATCTGTTGCCCTTTTCTCCAAGCTGGCTATGTATGCCTGTGCTTCCGGAGAAAGTTTTGTTACATCGAATCCCATACTCTCGCCCTCCTTATTTCCCTTGATTACGTCTTCTTCAGATTCATTATCTTTTGGCTTTATAACTTCTGTTCCTTCTTCTGTTAATGCAGCGGCTTTCTCTATTTGTTCCTGATCCCATCCGAGAGCCTTACCAATCATGACCATTAGGTTTTTTAACAATCCAAATTCTGTCGCACCTCCTTCTGTATCACTTTCTTCTGGAGCACTTTTGCTTTTAAAGAGCATTATCCTAGCCCCGGGGTTTGCTCCATCGTCTACCAAATCTACTTTATGGATATCTGGTTTTCTTAGTTTGGTTTTACCGTCTTTTCCCATCTTATTTCACCTCCTCTCTAATTGCCGTTCCTTCAATAGAAAAGGCTTTATACATACCGCTTTTTATGCCTTTCCAAGCATCATCATCGGTAACATAAAAGCCTATCCACCAACCAACTGGAAGAGCTCCATCCGGAATACCCATCGCTTGCTGTTTCTCTTTTGTGAAAACAATAGATTCAATCATCACGGCACTGCCACCCTTAATGTGCATTTCTCCACCCTCACGGTAATGAAGCACAAATCTATACGCCATCTCTTCCAGATCCGCCTCATCTACCAGGTCCTTTTGATGGTCCACTATTTGGTTACCATCCTTATCAAAAGCAACCAATGCCCAGCCGAATACGATACGCTTTTCATCATTCATTTTTTCGATATTGAACCGGTGTCTCCATGTTTTCGGCATTTTCATCCCTTCTTTCTTGCAATAAAAAAGGACTTGAGCTAAAACCCAAATCCATACTAACTCTTTTAAATTTCTTCATATATTACCGTGCATCTGCAATGTGGATGCGCCGGAGGGAGCCGATGATGACCGGTGATTTTTTGTGGGAGCAGAATATAAAACTCTACGTCTTGAGAAACCACTTGACCATCTAGTGGACCACATATCTCACATACCCGTTCATCATCAGCTGTCATCCAGCGTTTTTGCACCTGACCGATATATCCTTGCGCTTGCGCCTGTTTGATACCTTCATCTATACCTCGATTATAAGCAAAGCATAGTTCTGTCCTGGCTATTCGCATAGCACGATGCCTATGAACACGGCCTGCATAATTGGCTACCTGGTGCTGCGCCTGTTTTATGGCCATTCCATTGTTACGAAGGGATTCGTAATATTTGAGGACTGCCATTGCTTCTCTTGGTGCCATACCAACTAACGGCCTTATTGCACGACTTAATTCATCCGGACCAAAGTCTCCCATGAACGCGGCCCGGTTTATTACTTGCCGAAGCGCATCATGCTGCGTTTGTGTCAGATTTACGACCAGATCACTACCATGTTCTTGTACCCACTTTTGTACTGCCGGCCAGTTCGGGTCAAATACCCACTCCGGATATTTCTCTTTCAGCTGGTTGGCTGCCGCCCCCATTGCTTCTAACCATGCTGGAGCCAGCTTTGTATTTACGATATATGCATAGTCTTGTTGCCATTGCTTCAAGTAGGTAAGGCTCAAACTTCCTGCTATGATGGCGTCCCTTAACTCCTGGTATTTTATGGCCTTGGCCTCGGCGTTCCAGGTATCGTAAAGCCACCGAACCATTTTCGGCTCTACGGCCTTCAAGTAATCCCGCAGCTTTTGAAGAGCGATGGCTCCTGCCTGGCTATAGGGTTGATTGCTATTAATCTTGAATAAATGTACCGGTTGGTGCGCATGTTTACACGGCATGCTTTATTCCTCCCTCCCGAGGTACCTCTTTGCAGCTGCCTGGACTTCTGGATCCTCTTCATCCGGTTCTTCATTTCTCTCCGAACTTTGTTGCAGTGGGTTCATTCGCTGATCTCTGGCCATTTCCCAGTATTCGCCCATATCATCTTCTTCTGGAAGATCCGCGGCCTGTCTAATATGCGCTTCCAGCTTCGGTCCTGGCACTAGTACGCCTACACCAGTCATGTCTTTGATAAATGCTCCGAGTTCAGCCAGATCCGGTGTTTCTATATCGCTATGGGCCAGTTTTGGATAGTCCTCAACATGAAATTTAGGGTTTAATTCAAATAGCCGAGGAATAGCATATCGATTAAAAACTTCCGCGATGCTGTCCAACCATGCACCTATCGCCATTCCGAATAAATTTGTTTTACTGCTAGAAAGTGCAAAGCTTCCGACCTTCTCATGCCCTAGAAGTATGAAATCCGCTAGTACCGTCATAGCCATGCGCTGCTCATATCGGTTTATAATCTCACTGGTGTTTGCTCCTCCACGACTGCTTCCACTTCCACCTGAAGCGCTTAAAAGTTCAAGTTCCCATCCGTTCGGTTTTACAATGCCCTCCATTTGGTCTCGGCGGATGTTTTGAACCAGCCTCTCGGCCGTATGAAGCAGATGAACCATATCCGGGTCATTCTTATCCCATATGTCCATTTTCTCCGGTGGGGTCAGTACCGGCAATCCGGCAAGGTTCCTTTCCACCCCTATGCCCTCGATCTCCTCCATGCGGCGCTTAAAATACCACGGCCGGTACGCATTCCTTAAAATAGACCTTCCTTCCGGATTCCCCTTATTACTTCTCGTCCTAAATAAAAGCGCCTTTTCGATTGGGATTATCCTGTTTCGGTAATCCGGAGGTGGCTGCTGCTCCATGGCCCTTATCCCTCCGTCTTCTTCATCTAAAATCCATTGATAAAGAGTGTCTTGGCTACGGATGGGAAGCTTTCTCCATCCTATAAGTCCGTCATTGTATTTGCTCTTTCGTGCAGGGTCCTTAACATTACCTCCACGGCGTTTATAAACGATTTCATGATATGACCATCCAAACGGTAGAAATGTTAAAATCTCGGTCATTGTGTCCTGCCACGTTGCACTCATATCATCTAAACAGCTTTCCACAAACTCTGCTGCCTCCTGGTCGGCTCTGCTGTTTTCATTTGCCGGCTCTACATGCCATACTGCCTGCCGCATAAGCATTTCAATGGCAAACATAATCGCTCCGATGATAGGGTCATTGTCCCTCATCTCCTGGTAAACCTTAGCGCCTTGTTTACCGTGCAGCTCCCGAAGGAACTCTTCACTGATTACACCTCCCCACCGTTTGAGACCTGTCGACCCTACTTCGGAGAAATCTACTCTGCTATTTGTCTGCGTGGTCTTTGCCATCTGCCTCACCCCCGGTTAAACTATCACATAGTTTGTTATCATCATACTGTAATTTACCTTTTTTTCAGATTCCTCGCCATGTTTTTTTCTTTCCTTTTCATTTGCTATCTTCTCATCCAGTAGCTTCCTCCAACACCAACCGGTGCCGGTGCCTTCCGTATTGGCCCTGATTCCGGAGCGAATGCCATTGCTATTGCGTCAGCATAATCCGGTGACTTTCCACCACGCTTTCGGATTTCCTCTTTGCTTTCCAATTTGTATCTACCATCGGATAGTACGGTGTATTTCCTTCCAGATAGCTGGCCGACAACTCGTTTATTTGCAAATACCGGGCCTATAGCAGCCTCATTTTTAAATCGCAACGCCAGACCGTCGTACCACTCCGCGTCTGCCTGATAGTACTTTTTATCATTATGAGCCTTACTGCCGGCGTTCATATCGATAATTTGAACCGTGCGCGGCAGATCTCCTATCTTTTGCAGTTCTCGAAGCCGATCTGGAACGCCTCCACCGAGTCCCACGGCGTCACATCTGACTTTCATCGGTTTCTTACGGCTGTCATAGTGCTTTAATATAAAGTTTTTAAGCCGTCCGGCTGCGTACATAATGCCGGTGCTGCCCAGGTCTTTGGCTCCGAATACTTCCATATCGTGAGCAAGTATTCCGCGCCTGCAGATGAACACGCTCTCATCCGAACCATAACGGGCCAAGTCGGCGCCGATCTCCTCTGGCTCGTCCGGGTCAATCTCGGCCATTTCCGCCGCTGTCCATATTCCCTGCCCGGCGTTTGTCACCATGCTGATAGTGATCAGAGTATTCTCCATCGTGTCCGGAAACTGACCTAATATACGGCTTGTCCATAAAGGGCTTCCTTCTCCCCAATCCTCACGGGCGTTTTCTATATCTTCCGCAGTCACTAACCCCGGAACAATAGCCTTACCGCTAATAACGTTAGGTGTTTCGAATGCACTGATATGCATGCTGGCCCAATTGGGAGAGGTGAACGCATTGAAGAATTCACCTTCTACAGTGGTGGGGTTCCCGATAACTAAGAGCCGACTGTGTCCTCCGCGCAGACAGCTGTAAATACCTTCCCATATGGCCGGTGCTATCCCGGCTCCTTCATCAACAATAATAAGTAAATGCGGTGCGTGAATCCCCTGAAATGCTGTGGCATCATAGTTCCTTGTGGCAAACCCAAATGCGAAATGTTCCGGATTGAACTGCCATCTTTTTGTCTTTGGTTCGGGTCCTAGGATTGTACCACGTTCTTTAGCATGGTTATAACAGCTGTGTATCTCTTTCCAGATGATGTTTCTCACCTGTCTGTCGGTCGGAGCTGTTGTCAACACAACACTCGGACTATATGTATTGAGAAACCAAGTTGCGACACGAGCCGCTAAATATGACTTCCCTGCTCCATTGCAACTGGCTACTGCGGTTCTAGGGTTAACTGCTACACTGCGGATTATCTGGGCTTGCTTATTCCACAGCTGGTCCCCGGTCTTCGTTGCTATCCATTGATCCGGTAGTGCTGCTGCTAGTACTGCTTCCCTCTGCTTGGCTGAAAGCTGATTGAACAGCTGCCAGGAATCCTGGGTCTGTGGCGAGTGTTTCGATTGCCTTATTGGCTGCAATGTCTTCCACCCTCCTTCTTTCTTCAGTTATGCTGTCCGGTTCTCCGCGGGATACTCGTTCTAATTTAGCCGCTATATCTATCATCATAGTGATGTTTGCTGCTGTCATTTCCTTGAGCGACAGGTTTTTCAGTCCCTTAGCCGCTTTTGCTAGCATATCGGTAGCCAGGTCAGCATGGCGCTTTTTCATCTTTTTGATTTCTTCCAGCTGCTCCAGACGGTTGAGCCGATCTTGTTCCGCATCCCAAGAGAGTGCTCTTTCCACCCATCCGTATTTGCTGCTCCATTCCCCGATGAGTGTCCTACTTTTGTCCAACCTTCGTGCAACCTCACGAATGCCTCTGGACGGTCCCAAATCCCGGTAGACAGCGAACGCTTCAAAGGCCTTTGCTGTCTCGTCAGGAAGCCTTTCCCATGGTTCTTTATACTGATTATTCTTGTTACTCCTGGCCATATGCGTTCACCTCATTCCTACCGTCGGAAAAGTCCTCTCACTATACACTCACAAACGACAAAAAGTTGCACCCTAATATGCAACCTTTTCAAAAAAATCCGAATATCTTTTTAACTTTTCCTCCGCTGACTTCAAATGCCTTGAAACCGTGGACTTGTTCCTGTTCAATCTCTGTGCTATCTCAGGCATTTTTAATCCGTCGTAATAATACATCAATACAACTTCCCTTTGCTTGTCTGTAAGCTCGTTTTCTACTACCACAGACAGTACCTTTTGCATTATATTCCTTTGATTCATATTTGTCTCCATACCCCCGTTCGATATATCCATAGTATATACAAGGTAATCTTGATTTTTTTGAGTTAAGTGTATATTTGTCACTTCTCCACCACCCCCGCTCAAAGTAGTTGGCTGCCTCTCTGCCTATTTCGATTAGATCCCTATGCATCGCGTTCAGAGGTTTGAGTCTGTCTTCTATTTCTTTGATTCTTACTTTTATCTCTTCCTTATCGGCTTTCTTTTTTCTATACTTAGCTGCTTCTAGCTTTGCTCTCTCATTGTTTAGTTCCATAATTCTTCGTCTAATTAGTCTGCTAGATTTTTTGTATTCCTCCCCCAGCTGCTTCCACTGTTCATACATTGTTCATCCTCCCTCACGCACCGAAAGCCCAGCGTAAAACGCTAGGCTCCAAGTCTAATATATTTTTTCCCCGGCCACCGGGTATATATATTGCCCCCAACTATTACCTCTAATCTGCCGCACCTGGTACATATAAACCCCTTCCTTTTGAAATACTTGTCCAAAAAATACATACACATCATCATTTTACTTTGCTTATTGGATTTCTATTACATTCGTGATATAATCATCTATATTTCTTATTTGGAGTGATACAGTATGATCCCAAAGATTATAAGCGCTATCTTTCTATTTTCTGTGCCTTTTATTCAAGCAATGAATCATTGTCCTAATAGGAAGATTACTCTCAAAGAAAAAGTAGTCAGAGTATTACTAAGCTACTGCTATTTTTTATTAGGTCTTATTTTAATTGGCAATGTCAATTCTTTGGCACTCTTTGTTAACGATATACTAAATGTTGTTTTCATTTTTATAATATTTCTTGTATTTATTTCTTTTCATAAGTTTTTTTACAATGAGTATCATTCAATATTTGATAAACAGAAGATGTAACATGATTTAGTAAATATCTTCTTAACCTCTATAGAAGCCTTCTTCATCAAAACTAATATCATCACGCTGAAAATTCTTGCATCGTTCGGCTTCTTTCCCAAAAGATTTTTGCTTTACCTGTCAAAGCCAATCAAGGCTATATATACATTTCACAATCACAATGTACTTAACAAGTTATCTTTTACAATTGCAAACCTCCTAAAAAACTACTATTTTAGATTTTTCTGCTCTACTCCCAAAGACCCAAGGTTCCCTTTGCTGGGATTGGCTCCTCTAACATCTTTACCTTTCTCAATAGCCACCCATAACGATTAGGTGTATAATCTCCAAAATGATATTCATTGCCTTCAGCTACCACCCATTTATCGCCACCATCCAAAAAAGCCATTTCATTCAATACATCTTCTGTTTTAATTCTCAGGCAAGCAATCAATTCACATTTTGCGATAATACAACCTGTAGGTAAATTATTCACCGAAAATCCATATGCCTTTAAAATCGATTTAAACGGCTCCTGCGTACATATATTTTTATCGATCTTTTTACCGGCATGTATTGCAATCTCACCGGTATACTTTGTGGACCATGATCTAGTTTCTATCTTCTTTTCACCCAGGGCGATCAATGTTGCCCAAGGTTGAATAAGTGTTAATGCCTTCATTTCATCAACTCCAAACTTTAATTTAGCGTTTGTTATGCTATCTCTTGATAATACTTTTTGTACCAATGTCCCCGTTCTGTTTCAAGGAATTGCTCGAATGTCATTCCGTGGAATATATTGTGTTGATTCGCCCATGCTGCCATACCGTTATATATTCTTATTTCTGCCTCTGTATAATTGGGATCCGGCTGATCATCGAATACTTTTCTATATCTCATTACATAAGCATTTTGATTTAATGCTTTTAATAAGTTTAACCTGTAGAAATCTTCTTTGATTGTTGTGTCGTATCCCACCAAAACATAAAAACTTGATCTTTTTATACCATTATTTTTCAACATGATTGTTTTTCTGATTATAGTTTCTTCGATAGCCGGACTATCAAAAGCAAACCTATACTCGAAATGCCTTAGCTTTTTCAATATCTTTACGGCATCTATATCCAACAACCTCATATCTAACCCCTGATTGAAGTCAACCTTAATGTTTTCTTTTTTAATCTGCCAAGCTATTTTGTAAAAATGATCTGGTATAGCAAGGATATTATTGTCCTGGAGAGTTATTTCTTTGCTATCTCCGTCCCATATTTCGTATATGTCAGCATATTCTTTAATAAATCCTTCTTTTTGCGGTACTACACAAAATTTGCAGTTCCTTATACAACCCCTTGAACAAAATCCATAATTCTTTTTAGGCCTTAGCACTTCAATTTTAGACGGAAGTTTTGAATATATATCAAACCCAGTACCGCCACATACCCACCGTTCATCTATAGGCAATTCTGACTTATCAGTAAACGTAAATATCGATGAACAATAGATGATATCAAAAAGATGATTAAGTAGTGGTTCCCACTTCTGAACTTTATCTCCTAATGCCGTGTGATGCATTACGATTTTATCTATTGCATAATTAGGATATGGTTCACAACAATGTACTCCTATATTCAAAACCTCACCCCTTTAAAAACCTCCGTCAACCGTACATTTAATCCTCATATCGTGTTGATTAGATTAGTTCTAACATGATATAATCCCCAATATAAACATTTGAAAGGATATAGTATGTTAAGACTAATATTACACATTTTTATGATGTTTCTCTTATTCGGTGTCTCTTGGTCTATTGCTCGATCACTACTATCTTTTTTTTAACTAAAGAACATCAATCTCGCAATTCATTTACGCAATATCAAACAACGATAACTGCTCATATATAACCTTTTTAGGTTTCTCCACTTGCTTAGGCTTCACTGGTGCTGCAGGTGCGGCGGATGCTGTCGGAATATTTCTTACAGGAGCATTTACCCCTACCACTTCCACCCGGCTCTTAATATTTTTATTGCCCAATGCTTTTGAAATCTTATCCGCATAATATTTCTTGATCAGGTATCCGTTAAAATTCAGTATATGGTACTCCTGGTCCCCTACCGTCATCACAGCCCTGCTGTTTGCCGGAAAAGGATCTCCTTCCGTTGGTCCCTCAATGATACATTCATCCGACCGCTTTTCCGTCTTGTACGGAATCGAAACCATATCGAAATATTGCCGTATTGCTTCCACCTGCTCCTGCTGCAGCTTATATGAATACGTGTTTCTATGCCGGTACCTAATGGCAAACAACCGGTTATAGCAGGATAAATATATCTCTTCCGCTCTGGCCGGTTCTGTCTCTTTTTCTTTTTCTGCCGGAATATCCTGTTCGGGTACCTGCAGGAGGTCTTCCCTGAAAGCATTCTTGCCGTAGAACACCCTCCCCCGTTCCAGATTCTTTCTGTACGAACATCCCGCATATTCCGGATCGGCTTCATGAATACAACGCAATGCATCCGAACATTCCACATAGCTTGAACAGCAGCCAATAAACTCACTCATACTAACACCTCTACTTCGCCGCCCTCATGGGGATGATATTTGACTCAAACAAACTCACCTGGGTGCCAGCCTTCCGGTACTCATCCCATCCTGGGAACTCCTCATCCAGTATGTCAATGATATTCGCCTTGCTAGTAGCCCAATTCTCTCCAAGCGTCCGCACCATATCGCTCCAGTCCTCGATGTCGTGTTTTAGCAATGCGCCGTCAACATCAATATGCCGTAGTTCGTGATACACAACCCCGATTACCTGTTCCCGGGTCATTTGCTCAATGTAATACTGCCGCAGCTCCATCACATACTCATATCCGGTCATGGCCAGCAGTTGGTTGTTTGCCATCCTGATCTGCGCCATCCAAGGCTGCTTCGCTGTTCCCGGTGTCCACTCGGTATCCTCGATGAATAGAATCTTTGCAGTAGGTACATGCCGGATCTCATCAAACTTTCTCACTAGCCTTTCAGCAATCGGGCGGTAATAATAATTTTTAATCCAGTGCTTAGTATCATACCTGCCATTATCCAGCGTCCTAACATGTTTCAAGTTCCCACCGTCATGAAGGTTGGTAAACGTAATGTTGTATCCTCCGGAAAACTCTATTTTCTCCAGCTCGTGGCCAGTTTCTTTATCGATAACCCTCAGCTCTTTCATAACCCCACCAACCCTTCAAGATAATGCAGCACGATCCCGTTCTTGGACCTGACCTCAACCATATCCTCAACAGGTATAAAATTCACACCGCGCTTTCCCTTGTTGGCCTGCCAGTAGTCCCAGTAATCGAGCACGGTCTGCCCCGGGATCCGGTACCGCTTGTTAAACTTTTTCATATAGCACAGAATGAATGATACCTCCATCACACCAAGTGCGTTACGGATATATTCTATTTGGTGCGGCGCTATGTTTTTGAGTGGCAATCCAACCGTTTCTTCCGTCTCCTTGGCGTCAAAGGATATGGATATACCACCTTTTACGGTCCCCCTGAAATCCAGCGTACTCTTCCCTTCCGGAAACGCAGAGACACTTTTCCCCCTCCGCACCACTTTCCAAGGCGTGCTTATTTTCTGTATCAGCGCGATACCCCGGTTTAGGTACCCTTCATTCGCTTTTTTAATCTCCTCTTCGAAGAGCATGCCTTTATTGCCCATACGGTAGTTCTTAGGGCATACTTCTGCCATGATGCTCATATTGCTATCCCCCCACTATCTCTTTTTGTCTTCTCCGTTCCTCCATCAGTTCTTCAGCCGTTTTAGCAGGCTGACTGAGTCTGTTTTGCATGATCTTTTTCTCAATATCGTTAAAGTCCCTTGAACGTTGTGTGAAATTAATAAACTTACTTGAGGGCCTTGAACCTTGCTTGCTCTGCGGATGCCCTCTCTGTTTCTGCTCCCTCCATTGGCGCAGGAGTCCTTCCGCCTGGACGAAGGTTTTTACGCTTTGTTTGTGCCATGCTTGGACAATAGACTCTGCATACCTGAGTTTGCTCTTAGCTCCAAAATCGATAGCCTCCTGCAATGCCAAAATCACGATCTTTTCTTTGTCTGAATCGTCAAAGCCGTAAGTGTCTGTCATTGAATTCAAGACTTGGTACTCCCTCTGGCTAGGCATTGGATTTATGTTTTGGCAGTAATAGCTGCAGGCTGTATCTGGTTTTTGTTCTGTATCATCACTTTGCTGCTGTTCCTCTTCCTGTAACACGCCCGGCTCGGTATATATAGCTGCTGCTATAGAAGGCGAAGGTGAAGGTGAAGGCGAAGGCGAAGGTGAAGGTATGCAAATGCGCGCGTTTTCGCGTTCCTCCGCGCAACTGCGCGCACCTGCGTGCAAATCATCATTAGAATCCATCCATGGCGCGTCTTTGGGCGCAGGATAATTGGAAGTATCAACTTCCCTTTTGGAAGCTCTTATGTAAGTTTGATACTTGTAGTATTTATCCGGATCTATTGCAAGATAGTATTTTCCGTCTACTTCGTACTTATGGACCAGTCCTGTTTCTGCAAATAGATCTATCGCCTGGCTTATATCATCCGGAGCAAAAGGAAATGCCGGAAAAATATTAAGCTTTATCTTTATAGGAGATGCTTCCATCCTTCCCCAATCATCAAAACCTGTTATAAACCACGGCCACATTAATGCCGCCGTTGGATGTTCCATTGCTATTTCGGCCAGTTTCTCATCCGAGCTCATTTCACTTGTAATAAACCGTTTCCTTGCCATGTCCTACCTTCTCCTTCCAACCTTTTGTTTCAACCTGCCTTCTGTAATCTGCTTAAAACATTTAATCTTTCTTCAGCTGCCTTCATCCTGTATATTGATGTATCAACAAATGCCTGTTCAGCGTAATCAAAATCCTGCATAGCTATATATAAATCAACCTTCGCCCTATTAATCTCTTCTACTGGTGCTGCCTGAACCGGATCCTCCTCATCTGGATAATCCGTATTCGCTGCTTTCCAAATCTCTCCTGGTTCCTTTTTAAAAAAGACTGCTGCAAAGCCTAAAATCGCAATGCATATAAGAACCATGAGAAGATGGATAAGTGTAAAAATATGCATCTAAATACCTCCTTTTTTAAAAACAAGGAATAATCTTCCATAAAAATGGTCATAATATAAATATTGGGTTACATGCCCCTATACGATGCAAAGGCGTATCAGCAATTTGCAATGGCGTAATAAGAGCATGTTTTCCAAGTTACTAATTAATTTCCCCCAAAACCTGCTGGATGGGCAACCTGGCAGGTTTTTTATTTTATCTCCTGCTGATCATTCTCTTGCCCTGACTCCTTATCTTCATTCTTTCCTTCATCGTCAGTAACTTCGTAGCTATCGCTTTCAAAAACATTTTCATTTTGGACCTCACTCATATCCCCGGCAAGCTCCGTTTTAATGCTGCCATCTTCAGCAACGCTTCTTTGAAATTCAACCTTTATAGGTGCATACTTGAGTACCTTCTTAAGAACCGTTTTCTTGGCCATTTCATCAAAGTTGTTCGTCCAAGGAGAATATTGGGAGTTATAACTCTGTGAATATGATTTTGCGTGACTTAATACATCCTGCCGGCTCATTACCTCAAAGCCATATCCGCCGTTTTTAAGCCTGTATACGGCGTAGTAATATTTAACCTTCCCCCTGTCTTCCATTGCCGGCTTATGGACTAATTTGGGCTCTAGTCCGTATTCATATTCAAACTGGTCATTCTCATAAACCTCATGGGCTTGTATAGATGTAAACTCACTAGACCTGTGGGCTAAGTCGATCAACCCTTTGTAACCAATCTGAAATTGTACTTCCGGTACCTTAACCCACTGTCCGTTTACCTGCCGTTTGTTCTCATAGGGTATCAAATAAGCTTGTCCTAATTGTGTGTTGGGTTCCAGTCCCAGCTGCGCCGCATTCATCAGCGCACCCATAAAACTTTTGGGAGTGCAGTTGGCCAGTTTCGGGTTTACAGTGATTGCGGTCAGGGCCATTCGTGTGAACCTTTCCGGAGTAATGACACTGGGCAGCGCCTTTTTAATCTCCGGCTCCATCGCCTTGATCCATTCCCTCATATTGCTTGGCTGTTTCTTTTCGCTTACAGCGTTTTCCGCCTTTTTCTGAAGTTGACTCTTTACGCCTGACATACTTCTCTACCTCCTACATATCAAATCTTCTGTATGATGTTGTATTCGTGTATTTCTCATATAACCCGGGATGATCCTTTTTGAAACCCTTGCTGTCAAACCTTGTTTGGCTGATGCTTTTCCATTTTATTTTCCGGTCCCCGAATTGGAGTATTTCATTTTCTCCCATCCTCAGTTGGATATTCTGGGCAATCTTTTTCTTTTCTGTCTCAAGTTTTCCGATCAATTCCTTCAGTTCGTCATACCTGTTAGCCTTTTCCTTAAATTCTTCATCCATGGGATCTATGTAGACAGTAGCCCCGGCCACTGACATGCCGTACTCCCCGTTTATCAGCTCCTGGGAATAGTCCGAACCGTCCGGGGCAGGCATGACTTCTTTTAGTACATAGTTCTCCCAAAAATCTTTCTCTATATTGATCAGGTAATTGATAACGTCCTCATCCCGATCAATTCTTTTGTATACAAACTTTTCGTTGCCTATCAGGACCGCAATCCACCAGGCATCATATCCGGTTACGGCCATGTAATGATGGCACTGTATTTCATAATGAGCGGGTATCTTGTCCCCTTCCCAGTCACCTTTTGCGTAGGAATTCGTTGTTTTACACTCAAGGCCTTCCCTTTTGCCCACGATATCCCTGTCGATGTTCGCTAACATGAATTCATGCTGCGGGTGCTGCAGTATGGAGTTGCAGCGCCGCACCTTTAACCCGGTAGCTTCTGAGAACCTGTCTGCCACATAATCCTCCAGGTCCCGTCCAATCCTCATTCGCTCATTATCTTCGAACGTTTCTATCTCTTTGATTTTATCCAGATATACCCCTAATGGACTTTTCCATGGGTTGAGTCCTGCAATAGCGGCTGCGTCACTGCCGCCGATACCGTTCTTTCTCCATTTGAGCCATTCTATTTCTGACATTCCTAATGTTTTAACCAATACATTTGCTGACATTATGCCACCTCCAACGCGTCTTCTATCGTAGTATAGTAATCTTCAAAATATCCCTTGGCATAGTCTCCAAGGCATCTTTCGTGAATGATATCTCCTTCTATTTCATAAACACCCTCACCGGGATATATCTCCCCGCCGCACTCATCGCAGCGGTGAAGTTCTTCTGTATCCTGCGCGTCCTGTAATCCAACCGCGAATCTATCTAAACTTGTACCTGTCATTTGATGATCCCTTCCTTTCCATTTAAGCCGGTCTGCCGTCGGGGTATAATAAAATATATGTATTCTTGGGGGCGTCACGTACAGACCAGCATCTTGCAAGCCCGTGTTCTATCTGTTATACTGAATTTGAGATTTTTTATTTGCGCTTAATAGAGCGCTTTTTTTATGCCACTTCATCATCGTCCCCAATTTTTCTATCTTCTTCTATGGCGTTAATATGTATATCTATGACCTCTACAGCCGCATCAACTTTGCCTTCTTTAAGAAGCTTTTTCAGATGCTTAAGGGTAATAAGGTTTGTTTCCTGAATATCTTTTAACTTGACTAACATGCTTGTCCACCTCCTAAATATTAATTTGCAACCAACAGGGCCGCGCAGGCTCCCATTAATTCTGATATTTCTTTGTGTACACTGCCCCACTCGTTTTTTTCATGTTCGGATATTTCATCATCACAAGCTACTTCAACAACGGTGGGATTAATCTTTGTTACATCCGCCATTTCCTTTTGCAGCCTTAGTACGTTAGAAGATAACCTCCCTAACCTGACATCCGGTAAAAACCTTTTGCCTACCGGATCGTTCTCTTTCAGGTGCATATACCAAAGCCACTTAGCTCCATAAACCTCAATCATCTTGCAAACCAGCTCACCGTGTGGCAGCAGCTTGCCGTTTTCATAGGCGCTTAATGTCCGGATTGGCACCCCCAGCATCCCTTCTGCCTGGTCCTGGGTCAAACCTGCATCAATCCTGGCTTTTTTATAGATATCCCCGTAATATTTCCTCATGGTCTCACCCCCTTCCGTGTGCTACAATTTAAGTAACATATAATTCGTTCATTTCAGAGGTTCATTTCAGAAAACCACTTCAAAAACATATTGCAAAAATCAACCTGTCACTTGTTCCACTTCCGGGGCTTCTGCTCCAATGATTCTTTTTCTTTCCTCACGCAGTTCCTGAATACGCTTCCGAATTTGATCTCTTCTCTCCTTGGTAGTGCTGCTTAAAAAGGTTTCTTTTACTAACTTTGTATGCTCTACAAGGTTATCTTCCAGCCTATAGCACTCGGCATCGGAAAGCCTATGAATCACTGCTCCTATATTCAAATTCCACACCCCTTTCGATATAGTTGTAAGGCCGATACCTGCCCATCCCTGGATTTTCCCGCACCTACCCGGCATTCGGAATCTTTTTAACACTAAACAGGAATGCTCCTTTCTTGCCTCCAGCTCTCTGCAAATGGACGTTGTAAGAGTTTTCATTTTCGACAATGTACACTTTTCCGATGGATAAATTCCTTTCCTGCAGCTTTTGATATAACAGGCTCGCTGTTCCCATGACCTCACCTCCTTTAAGTGGTCTTTTAATGCTCTTTCCAAATCCTTATACACAATCCACGTGTGCTCTCTTGCTTATTTAATATCATGTTAATGGTATCTTCTAAATCTTTTATGCGTTTTTGAAGTTCTTCTTCAGTCATTGGCGGCGGTGCAACAACATTAACCGTTGTATTGCCAAACTTGTAAGTTGCATCGTATTTTTCTTCCATAAGACCACCTCTAATAGAAGATATTAAAGAATCCTTTTGTCCTATTACTTTTTTCTCTAATGTTTGTTGCATCCGATTCACCCCCATAGAACATGTTGAATTTAAGCAGCATAACTAACCTATTTCAATCTCTAAAAGGGTACAGTTGCAGCTGTGCTCTTTTTCAATCTTTTCAATCATTTTGATAAGCTCCTCCATATCTTCTCCAGTTCTAAGCCTTAATTTTACTTTAAGTTCCATCCGATTCACCTCCCTACGATGGTTTCTCTCTTGTCCATCTCCGCTAGATATAAAAATAGATCTTATGAAGAAATTAATTTATCGATTTTTCAGCCGATTGTGTTAAAATTTGTATGAGGGGATGTCACTCCTGATGAATAAGGAGGTATTGTCATGATAATAACCTGTAAAGTTTGCAACAAAGAATTTGAATCTGAGCCAGTTCCTCAGACTCAATGTGGAACCCAAGTTTCCTCTGAAAACTCTTTCGCTGTTTCTGTAGTCGATACCATTTGTCCGGACTGCCGAAAGTCCGAAACATCTAGTTAATAACTTTGGGTGACTCCCCTCATCCTTAATGTTTTTTATCTGCATATCAAGTTATCAACTCTCTCAACCAACTTTGCAATGGTATCTTCATATCGTTGAAGAAGCTCCGCATTTATCGGCGTTCCTTCCTTGAGGACGTTACCACTATGGTCAATAATCTGATCTTCAATGATTTTTTTTTCGAACATAATTTTTTCCACGTTAATGCACTCCTTATCTTTTAAACTAATTCCATCTACATATTTTAGCCTTGCAGTGTACTTACTCAAATCTTCCATATATCTCACCTCCCTCTCTCGATAGTTTGGATCTGGTATTGATCTTTTTTGTCTGTGACTTGGCCTGCCATGACACTCCATCCCCCCCCTTTTTAAATAATGTTTTTATATAGCTTTAACTGCTTGTCCTCCTTCCTCTACTTCAATATAGAACATCTCCCCCAACCCCACCCCGAAGTACAAGCATATCTTCACCATTAAGTCCGGCCCTGCAGGATACTTTTGGTTTTCTAACTTGGATAGATAGCTTCTTGATATGCCTAACTCCCGGGCAAGGTCTTCTTGGTTGACGTCTTTGAGTTCTCGATGCTTTTTGATGTTGTTTTTGATTGGTGCTATACTGTCGATTTGAATCACCGCACTTTCTTTCATGATGCCGTTCTAATATCTTTGTTTCTATTTGGGACTTTAATGTTTAAAAAAATATTATCATCTTTTGTTTCTAGTATTTGTTTAAGCCTAACTGCAACGTCAAACGATGGATTCTTTATTCCAAGCTCAATATTAGTATATGTTGTCCTTGCTATTTCGGCTTTTTTAGCAATTTGGTCCTGGGTAAATCCTATTTCTTCTCTTCGCTTCTTTAAATTTACTCTCAAAAAATTCACCTCCATCATGTCCCATATAGAAACATTTTATGGTGTAATTATAGTCCCAATTAGAAACATTGTCAAGCATTTTTTTGAATTTATTTTTCTTTTTGGGACATTTTTATTATTAATGTTTATTTTAGGGACATTTTACAGTAGAATTGATATGAGGTGTTCATTATGAATTTTGCAAAAAGATTAAAAGAATTACGGTTAGAACTAAACTTAACACAATCAGAATTTGCTGAGAAAATTAATAGTACTCGGTCTACTATTGCTGGATATGAAACCGAAAGAAAAGAACCTGATTATTCTACATTACAATCAATTGCAGAATTCTTTGATGTGTCTGTAGACTACCTCATTGGTAGAACCGATATTCGCAATCACTACAAAATCGAAACCAAAGCTTACCACAACCTGGACAAGTCCGGCCTGCCGGAAGAAGCGATTAAGCAAATTGAAGATTATATCGAGTTCGTGAAACAGAAGTACAATCCGGATGGGACGTTAAAGAAAAAAGGTTAAAATTAAAGCACACTATACATCCTCTGAAGGATGAGAACCATATACAAAGAAATCAATATAAGTTCTTCACTTTTCCTTCTCTTGTTCACGAAAGTTTTTGATTTTGTATCTACCAGTTCGTTATATATAATATACTTAAGTATAGAAAAATAAAAGGTGATGTTATGGGATTATTTAGTTTTATTAAGAAAGTTGACTTTAATAATAACCTACAACCAAATACTTCTTCATTATCTCCAGTTGAAGTTCTATTTCTTAATTATATCAATGGACGTAACACCCAAAATCCAAATATAGCAGGTTATTGGACGTATGAATATAATCTTAATTATAAAAAAGTGATTGACAAGCTTATCAATAATGGATATATTAAAGAATCAGATTATAAGTTTAATATTTCAAAACTAAAAATTGACGAATTAAAAAAGATGCTTATAAATCGCTCTTTAAAAACTACTGGAAAAAAAGCAGAGTTAATCAAACGAATATTAGATAATTATTCCGAGGAAGAATGTAAAAAGCTGTTTAATCAATCTTTTTTTCAGCTTACAGAAAAAGCTGTTGAGCTTTTAAGCCATAACAAGCATATACTTTATATACATAGTAAGAAGAGCTATTTTGCCATTACGGTCGACGCAGCCGATAAAGTAAAAAAACTCAATCCTCATTATACCGAATACGATGTAGCTTTACATATTCTTAGAGAAGACCTTGGAAAGCATTATAAAAATAAAGATTGGGGACTTTATAGAAATGTTATATATGCTATATCGTTAGTTTATGGAGATTTAGAGGAATATGAATTGCAGTTAAATTCATTATTTGAAATATGCTATAGAGACTTAAGTGGTCTCTCAAATAGCAATCATATAGACTCAAAAGATTTAGTATGTTTAGCTCCGGGAATAATAAATAGTATTATTAGAATTCAAGAAAAATTATCTCTTTCAGACCAAGAACTTAAAACTAAATATTTACAACTTATTTCCAAAGTAAAACTTGCTCATCATCACTATAGCAATGAACAGACTTGGAAATTAATATACTCAGAAATTAAATGAATGATTTGTGATAATAAATGAAAAAAGACAGAGTAAGAATTTTTAAAAATCATGCTCAAGAACCATGTTATTATGAACAACAAAGAACTATTAGAGCAGATATTGGAAAAAGTATCCGCTATTGATGGTATTACTGAAAAGCTTGATGATATAGCCACTAACATAAAAGAAATCAAGGATCGGTTAAAGGAGCGATAAACATGGAAAATATATTACAATCTATCAAAGAACTACTCCAGGAAGAATTAACCCCTATAAAAAATGAGATTAAAACTATCAACCAACGTCTTGGCCAAATGGAGCCTCAGTTAGAGGAAAATACCCAAATGCTACGTTCTCTCGTTCACTCCAGTGAAACCCATAAGGCGGATATTGACAACCTCACTCACCAGGTTGCTAATGTATCCGGAGAAATTAAATCTTTGAGAGCCGATGTAACCTTTGTGGAAGAAGCTACAGGAAAGAATATTGCTGACATTGCAGTGCTGAAACGGGCGAAGTAAGATAGGGCCTTTTTTTAAGCCTAACAACCAAAAATCGAAACCAAAGCTTACCACAACCTGGATAAGTCCGGCCTGCCGGAAGAAGTCATTAAGCAGATCAAGGAGTATATAGAATTTATAAAGCAGAAGTATAATCCGGACGGGACGTTAAAAAAACAAAACAAGTAAATTTTGCTTTGTTTTTCAATGCTATTTTATAACGTATCTAATTAGTACTTTCTATGTTTCCATTGATATGTGCTTAAGTGCTTCGTATGATATAGACAATAGGAAGTTGATAATTAGTCAAAATTCTTATCGATAAATATTAATATCTACTATCTAACTTAATTGAGTTAATTTCATAATTTCTAATCCTTGAAAACACAAGGTTAGAAAAAAGCATAAAAAATAGTTTACCCCAATCCGATAAATAATTCGTCCAAACAATCCACAGAAAGGAGTAAACGTTGTACGAATTATGAATCGGCAAACAACATTATTTACTTTAGAGCAAATTATAGAAATTCAACCATTAACAAAATTACAAGCTGTTTTAACATTTATTGATTATTCAATTATGCTTGAAACTTTTAAAATTGATGTCAGCAAACGTGGTCCTAAAGGATTTGCGTATACCAGCTTGCTCAATGCTTTACTTGCAATGCAAATAGATCAAATACCTACTATTAAAGCATTAGTTAAAAGGTTGAAAACAGACCCCGTTTTAAGAGTAACCTGCGGGTTTGATACTATTGGCAAAACGCCTAGTGCTTCAACTTTCTCTAGGTTTATAGAAAAGCTCTCTAAAACCGATGTACTTGAAAAAACTTTTCAGAGAATGGTTCGTAGAGCCAAAACCTTGGGACTTATTAATGGTTCCCATGTCTCAATAGATGCATCGAAAATTGATGCCTTTGAGCATGCTGTACCAAAATCAAAAATACCAGAAAACAATCCAGAGTTTCCTCACTGGGGTGCCAAGCAAGATACCAATGGCAATATGATAAAATGGTTTGGTTGGAAGATGCATGCTGTAGTAGATACAACAAGCGGAATCCCATTAGGGTACATCATAACCCCTGCAAATGTTGCAGATATGGTAATGGCAATACCACTAATGAATAAGCTTAAGGCAGATTATGAAGACTTATTCAAACCATCTTACTACATTATGGATACAGGCTATGATATACCATCTATCTATCAACATGCTGTATCATTTGGTGCTCAAGCTATTATGCCAATTAACTGGAGAAATACGAAAACTCCACCTGAAGGCATTAACTGGGAAGGTCAACTTGTTTGCACCATGAATTATCCGTATGTGAATGGTGGAAATGATAATGGAACCATTCGGTTATTATGTCCCCACGCTTGCGGAAAAGCCAATTGTCCTATGGGTTCAAGTTGGTGTACGAGTACAAAATCAGGATACATTGGCAAAGTTAAAATTAAGGATAATCCACGGTTTATATCTTATCCATTACGAGGAACAGAAGCATGGGACAATCTATATGATGAAAGAACATCCGTTGAACGCTTTTTTGGTGATGGAAAAGAAAACTATGCTTTAAACAATCTGCGTGTAGCAGGGCTAAAAAAAGCAAAAGTATTCATGGATTTAGCCTGCATTGCAATTATTGCTACAAGAATTACAAAAGCAGAACAATCAAAAAATATTGCAGCTTAGTATTTTAATTATCAAGGAACAGGAGATGATATTTCTTAATTTCAAAACTATATAGTTGTGGATAACTATCTATTGTAAGGATAGTCTAACCTTTTTTTGCACAATTTCAAAAATATCAGTAGGAATTATCCACATTCTTGATTTTTGAATTATGAAATATCCTCAATTATATTATCTACCAGCCTATCGTAAGATATTATTTTTGTATTATTCATTTCATAGCAAATTTGACTTCTTAAATCAGCAGACTTTCTATCCATTAGATCCCTTCTACTCACTACTAAACAATAGAAAATTCTTGAAGTTGGAACATCAATTCCTTTATCTCTAAATCCACTACTTTTCAGAAAATATTCTCTATTGTCATCCAGCCAACGTTTCCAATCTCTTATTTGTGTAATGCCTTTGCGAACACTTTCATGCTCAGTGTTTGATGATGTCAGCATAAAAGGCACATTTGCTTTTTCAAATTCAACCAATACTACACTATATCCATCCGAACTCCTTCCTAGCAAAGCATAATCAACAGCATATTCACTACCCAATGAAAGCTCTGGGAACAAGTAAGCTTCATGATGCCCAAAATTGTATTCTTTATAAATTGAAGCAGGAATAAACCATTTCTTACTGGTTTTTATGTATGACTGAATTTCATTTTCGTTTTGAGCTTTATATATAACATCTTTAAAACATTTAGACTCAGTTTCTAAATCCATCGTAGATGGCTCGAAGTAGTATAAATAATTATTTGGAAATAATGAATTATGACACCATAAAAATTTTCTGCACTCAAATTCAGAGTGACTATGTCTTGGATCATCTCCTGTATTCTTTAATCCTTTAATATTGTCATATCTTTCAAAGGCATCTTGTAATTCCCGTTCCTTTTCTGAAATAATTTTAGAGTAATCTCTTTCGTATAAGTTCATTTTATCACATCCTATAATACTTTCAACTTACTTAATTACAATCATTTTTTATTTATATGTCCATTATTAATCCAATTGGAATTTTCATTTTCCACTTTTCATTTTAAGGAATGCTTTGTTTACAGAGTTAAGCAATGAATTTGAATCCTCCACAATTACTTACACCTTTTATTTGTAATTCTATACTTTTGGCAAAATTCAATTTGCAGAAGTAGTTATGATATTGTGCTACCCATTCATACTTCTTCAATACTTTCGTATCATTATTAAAAAGATTAATCTTACTCATAACAATATCTCTGTGCCTTATCATAACATCATATGCACAAGAATAACCTTCTTCATCTCTAGATACAATTGCCGCCTCTAAATAGTTAATAAACCACTCTCCGTCAGTATCTATAAAAACATCTCTAACTTGTGGTGCATGCTTAGGATTCGAGTAATATGTCAAATGATATTTTACTAAATTTTTTGCATCCTGACTTAGAACAATTCTTGGTGTTTTAGCAGAACAACATTCAATGTTGTGTGCTTCTAATAAAGCTGGTCCATATGCTAAGTATTCATTAGCGTAATAATCTCCAATACTTACGCCACCTCTTACAAAAAACCCTTCAAGCGTTAAAGAAAGTTGATATGCTGCAAATCCTAAAAAAATTTGACCTAGTTCACTTTCTCCATCATCATAAACCGGTTTTCCAATAACTATATTATCAGAAAAAATATTCATTGCTCCAGAGTGCTGAGTTGATGACTTTATAAATTCTATATTATCTTTAATACTATGATATAACTTATTAAGCAATTGGTTCCCATTACAGTTTTTGCATGATTCTTCGATCATGCTCGAGAACCCTAAAATATCAATAAAGCATACTGCTGAATTTAACATCTTAGGATTTTTTTTATCATATGTTTCTCTCATTATATGTTCACCTCTCAATGTTTACAGATGAAATGCGTCTTTATGTACAAATTGTCAAAGGGACGGAATTACTAACAGCACATCTTAATTTATTCTGCCAGCACTTCTCGTCCCATTAATATGTTGTACATTGCTCAAAGCTCTCCTTGTCAATGCATATTAATACAGAGTTGATATAATTATGTATACCTTATATCTCGTTAAGAAGCTTTACATCATATACTCTGCCACTTATAAAGAAATGAAGTTTTACGTGTTTTCAATTTAATAACAAGCTTCTAAACGTCTTAAGTTCGGCGATACCACAGGAATAAGGTTATCGCCGCAAATCAATATTTCTTGACCTTTATACTTATTATTCACACTGTAGTTTAATGAATATTTTGTTTGATAATAACCGCTGTATAATTGGGATATTTCTTCTACATTGTCATACGTTACAATCCATGGCTGCCTTAGTGTTTTTCTTATAAGCCTTGCTAGTTCCCTATGATCTTTATCTTTGTAAAAGTTGGTATAAAGTCCCGGACCTTTTGTATAATATGGAGGATCAAGATATACTAGAGCATATTTAGATACATGTGGTAAATAATCAGTTATAAAGTTACATGCGTCCATGCATGTTAGAGTAATCTGGTCTTTATATAAAGCTATCGTCTTGATTCGTTTCATCAGGTCTGATTTTGTAAACCTGCAATTCAACTTATATTTACCTTTTTGCTCCATACCACCAATCACTCCACCTTTAATTATTCCTGACCTGTTTGTTCTATTTAAAAAGAAAGTAGCAAAACCTAACTCTAACAAGTCATCAGATGAAGAAAATATTTCTTTTTGCTTGTACCATTCATCCATTGTAACTGGCGTCATGAAAATTAAGTCACACAATTCTTCTGTGTGATTTAATACGGAATACCAAAAGGAATAGATTGCCCGGTCATAATCATTTATTATAATATTACCTACTATTTCATTAAATAATAGCGCAAGAGCTGCCCCTGCACCACCGGCAAAAGGCTCAATATATGTACAGCCTTGCAAATTGTTCAATTTCATCAAATCTATAATGTAATTCGTAAGCTTTGCTTTCCCACCAGGATATCTTAGCGGTGATAAATTATGAGTCTGCAAGTGCATCGCTCCCTCTAGCCATTTATAGTGATTATAACATAAACTGTTTGATTTGGCCAGAGATTTATTCTGTTTCGAAATAGTCTATTATATGTTGAATCAACGCCAAATATCCTGACTGTGCTATGCTATCAAGAAGCTCAGGTTTAGCGGCAAATTGATGAGGATGATGCACTATCATATTAAAATATTCCTTTAAGCCAGGTGTATCTTTCAAAATAATAAATTTACGCTCTAAACTCTTGTCCTGAGCAAAAATATCTGTATCACTAGTATATTTTTCAATAATTTCAGTCAATGTTGGATCATTTCTTTTCGATGAGTATAACTTCCTCCACTTCTTTCTTATTTTCAAATAGTATATCAAACATTGCTCCAGTAGATTTCGCATTAACATAGCTGTAGCAATTGGATATTCTTGATACGAACTGCTTAATGACATCTTTTTAAGCTCGCTAACCAACCTTATAATTCCATCTGTATCCTGATCCGATTCCAATGCACATGTAATATTCCCTAACAAAGGTTTGGGTTTAGTTAAAGTACGTTTTTTCTTATTTGTTCCAGCAGCAACTACTGTTTCCACCTCGGCCTCTTCGTTCGTATCACTTTGATGTCCATTATCTTTTTTATGTGTATCTTTTGTATCTTGTATATTATTATCTTCTATCTCGCTTTCTATATCTACAGCATTTCGGACGTTATCTCTTACTATATTTTCTTCTGCTTCAGGCATATCTGAACCGTCTAATTCAGATGTGCTCTCTCCGGCTTCTCCTATTATTTGATTGAAATTGAATCCTTTAAAAAAATCATGTATTGATTCATTGTCATACACTAGTCCAACGGACTTACCTGATAATGCTTCTATCGTCTGAGCTATCCTTTTCTTAAATTCTTTTTTGGGAATTATTATTTTATATACACTGTTTTCATAATCTAACCCTAGATATTCTCTTCCCACAGTGCCTAAAATACGGCTCCAATTAGTCTTGCTAACACCATCTATTTGCTCAGCTGTTAAAATTCCATTAGAAATCAAATAGTCATGGAAATCAAGCAAAGGGGTTTTTTTCCCTCTATATTTATTCCAATTTTCAATATGCATAGATTTCCACGAGTCTAATCCCTTACCTCCCTGCAATCCATTATGACGCAATTCAATCCATAACTCCATATCTTCATTTTCACTCTCATCAAAAATCCGTGCAGGTATTCTGTTAAAAATACTCTTATTAGCCTTGGTTTTCAATTTATTAAATGCCTTCTGCAAGACAACGTACTCAGGTGGAATTATATTTAGGTTATTTAATAATTTTAGACATGCAATGCGGCGATTGCCTTCTTTCACCACCATAAATCCATCTTTATACTTTAAAACTCCGATCGGTTCGAAAATTCCTTTATCAACTATAGAATGTGCTAGCTCGACTAACTTATTTCCGTTTTTAGTTTGTTGCTCTTTTATAAGGCCCATTATTTCTTCTATTTCATCATCTACTGTTCCTGTTCTTGGATTATCTGTCCATACGTGAATTTCCGAAAGCTTCACATAAGCTAATTCTGACATTTTTATGCCTCCTCATAAGCATCTAAAGATAGATATCGGAATAAATAAGTACATAGTTCGTACTCCTGAGTAATGATCAGCTCTTTCTTATTAATCATAACAAAGTATTTCATAACGTGCAATAATTTTACACAAAAATGCATATAATATATAGTTTTGTTATTTTATGCTATGGAAAATTGTGATAAGATATTAGAAATTAGTTAGGTAATTGTTAAATGATTTTCTCCTATAATGTGGATAACTTTTGCTATATAAGGAGAGAAAAACGGGTCATTATTCGGAATTGTTTCTGAATTGGCATAAATCATTGGATTTTGAGCGTACTTTAATAAGCTCAAATAAGGGATTTGAAAATTGAATAACTTTTCAGGCAATTAGTGGCTTCAGGCTTCTGATGTATTGTGGACAACTCAGCCGGTCAGCAATGATTGCAGTAAACTGGCTAGCGATACCTGCCAGATAGACATCAGCTTTTGTGGTCAGATGATTCCGGGTTTTTCTTCCGGCGATGCACATGTTGATTTTAAAATGGTTAATGGCACGTTCCACAATGGTTCTGATTTTATAAAGGGAAATCCATTCATCAGAATCACGCTGAATACCAGGAAACATACGGAAGTCAAGGTTTTCATAGGTGTATGTGGTACGTCCCTTCTTCGCTGTACTGCATGGAGATTTGCAGTCACAAACCCAGGCTCCATTTACCATGTGGACTTTGGGGCAACACCATTTGATACGGTCAGAACGTCCTTTTTCCTTTGTGATTCCACAATAACGCATGGCAAGGGAAGAATCATTAGGACAGGTAGGATAACCGTATTCATTGTAACCGACTTTTTTCAAAGTACTTTCATTTCGTGGATTATAAGGAATGAGAACTTTGGAGAAATGGAAATCATCTTTTAAAAAGCCGTAAGTTTCAATGGTATCGAAGGCTGAATCTCCGAGAAAAGTGTCTGGATGGAAGTCTGGGTGCAGGGCGAAGAAGTCGGATAAAACCGGTTTTAAAGCGGAGGAATCGCCAACCGATTTATCTTCCTCAGGAGAATCGGATTTCTTACCCACAGATAATTCAGGATGAGCAGATTTGAAGTTATCATCTAGGAATGCGATATGACGAACAATGCCCAGACCGTTGGTAAGGATGACGAATTTATCAGCATAGCAGAAATGCCCGTTAATATACTGCTGTTTAGCATCAGGACATGAGGCGGCCTGTGAAGGCATAAGACCATAAGCCATTTTATAAGGGTCAACATCAGAATTGTTCTTATAATAAGCCTTCAGCTTACGGATTAATGCATTCAGGGTTTTAGGGTTGTTTTCGGTGACATAAAGTTCGATGCCGGAAGTATCAAAAGTAAGGATGTTTGCAAGGACGGGGTCTATGGCATGGCAGATGGGTTCTGTATAATCAACCATACGTTGAAACATCTGTTCCAGATACGGAAGAAAGTTCTGCTTGAATCTTGTGAAGAGCGGAGCATCCGGCACATTGGAAAAACCGCAAAAATCCCTGAGTTCCCGACAGAGTGAAAGAAAGAGGATGAGAAGAGAATCTGTCGGGATGGAAAAGATTTTTTGTAGAATGAGTGCAGAAAGGAAGCCGGAAAGAGGGAAAATACGTTTTCTGCCAAGGGATTTATAGAAGGCAGCATAGAATTCCGGTGAGATGAATTCGTCGAGGTCCATGTGCTTTTCGAGAAGCTGGAAAAAGAAAGAGGCATCATCGATGAACATGTCCTGACAGTTTGAAAAAGTTTCTTTAAGAGAAATCTGATGATATTTAACAGCCATAAATTTTCCTCCGTTTCGTGTGTAAGATTGTTTTGTTGTTATTACTATTTTATCACAAGCGGAGAGAAAATTTATATAAAAGAAGTAAGGAAACCTAGTAAAATCAATGGGTTTGGGCATTTAACAAATGCCTATTAGAAATTAGTAGAAGGGAGAATAAAAATGACTGATAACAATCCAAAAAAACGGGAAAATAAATCCGGCAGGTACTATATACTAACGGGTATAGTCCTTATATTATCAAGTCCAATTATCGGATTCTATTCAGTTTACTTATACTCTTACCCTGTTACCCCTATAATCAATATGATTAATATGATGAATTCCGATGGCGCTATGACAACGCTAATTCTATTATGTGGCATAGCCTGTTCATTGCTGGGACTTAGCCTTGTTATTATCGGATATATGAAGAATATCATTTCAAGAATGAAATAAGGAGATTATGTATGACAGAGCTGCTGTGATCGCCGGGTTTACTATAAGTGCTGAGCACGCTGGTATTACCTATACCCTTGCAGTCATACTCTTCTGTCTGGCTATACTACCTCTCTTTAACTTCATTGGGGAGGTTATCGCATACGGGTATATTACTATGAGTATGAAAAAGAATAAGAAACCTCTTACTCAAAATGCTATTTTACTCTATGCTCTTACTATGGTAATTAACGCCGGAATAGCAATTTAAGCAATAATCTACTGTGACATACTGTATGTACAAAAATATTTATTCTTACTAAATAGATCTGATAAAGGAATATGTTTTTTGATTTCATCAATCAATAAATTACATATACCTTTTAAAACTAACTCATCACTTGTTTCATGAATCGACTTTGATTTTCTAAACTTTCTAAATAGCATTTCAAAGAAATTAGCTGGGGAATAAATAATATTATCTTTTACCATTCGATCAAGCCAAAATACCATTAGTTCTGAAAAATCGAGCTGACCTTTTCTATAGTTAAGTAGAATCAATTCTACTTCTCCTGAAAATGACCATTTACTCATGCTTTCAAAATCATTAATAAAATCACTAAACATTTTATCGCTGAATAACCATTCAACACCGTCTATACAGCATACAGTTTTTTGGGGACCACAATGCCCATGCCAATATGCACCATACCCTGGAAAATAAAAATCAACATCATAACTACTCCTGTGATGATATTGATTGATTCTATTCAATATATACTCTTTCATAAAAGGACTATTAGCATCTCCAAAAAGTATTCCAATTGTAACTTCATCTGCATCACCATGTTTCTGTTTTAGATCATTAAGTATCCCCTCATACGATATTGCTTCTAACATAATTCCTCTCCTTCTAATTTTACAGAAGCACAGGCACAGTCCGTCCTTCTGCTTCTTTTCTATTTATAAAGTCTCAGCATAATTTAACTCAATATACTGCTTGTTGCTTTTAAATTCTAAATATGTACTCATTACAATCATACCAAAATAATCCATAATGTGCAATAATTTTACACATAAATACATATAATATATAGTTTTGTTATTTTATGCTATGGAAAAATGTGATATGATATATACTAAATTCTGTAATAACTTATAGAGGTGCAATATGAATAAGATGCTCTCAGAAAGCCAAGTTCTATCAAATTACATATTCACAGAAAAACAGAAAGAACAAATACAAGAAATCCTTAATGAAATAAGACAGCATCCTCGAAATTATTCTACCCAAGCCATTTGGGTTTTTGATTCAGAAATCGGAGGAATCGGCGCATATTGTATGCCGGCAAATCCTGTTTATAATCCCTTTCCCGGCGGTATTAATAGGTCATTATTTAGGCCCCTGCAATATGCTAGATCGGAAATAGACATCCAAAACATACACTTATCCGCCCGGTATGTAATCCAATATTCTGGTATGCACTTAGAATCACTTATGCGATTAATTCTTTCTAATACCAGCTTTCTAGGGCATATGCGCTTCTACAATTCCACTTTTGGCAAAGCCGTACATAAAATCAACCAGCGCAAATTGCTGCCAAAAGAAATTATTGATGCATTGTATAAATTCATACCTATTTACAATATATCAAAACATGAAATAAATCATAGTAACGAAAGAGAAAGACTGTTCGACCCCGCAGATGCATTAATATCTTACTTTGCAGCACGAATTATCGGATATAGAATAATATTATTACTTCCTCCTGACTCTGTGCCACTTGTACCGTCAAATAAGTTATTAAATTATACAGAGCAAACGAACAACAAAGGAGCCTTATAAAGGCCCCCGTATTCTCAGACATTTTCAATATTATTCGATAACTTCATACTTTATACATTTAAGTGTAAGAGGCATTACTCCACTATCAATCAAAGCCGCCAATTTATTTGCAGATTCTTCAGTAAAATCTCCAGTTAGTATACTTAGATCAGAAATAATTTCTTCCTCAACCCTTGGAGTGGCTATTATTCCATCATCCAAGGCAATAGCTATATGATTATCTTTACCTTCTAAAGCTGATATTCTTTTAGTTGCATCAGCGAATTTTTGTTTTCCAATTTCACTGAACTCAATAACAACATAATATTGCTTCGAGTCAGTTCCGTTAATACTTCCATATTGGCTCTTAGAACCCACTATATCATTTGAATCCAATATAATATTATTTTGATTATCTAGAAATTTCAACATTGCTTTTGCAGTTAAATAATTTATAAGGTTATCTTTACCCATTGTAGGAACCTGCGGAATTTCTATTCTGATCTGCTTATCTTCAACATTGAATACCTTTGCTTCATTAATTCCAATTGCAGTCAACCGCTGTCGGATAATATTAATGGTAGTTTCCAAATATGTATTATCCACTTTTTCTTCTTCTATGTTTAATACAATTACAGTACCTTGTTTTGCTGAAGATATATAGATACTATTTGTATTTCCATCCCACTCGACATTCTTTCCTAAAGCACTGCTAACCCCTCGGACTGGTAAGTACGTGGTACCGTTGTACGTAAACGGTTCTACCTCATTACCATTTGCATCTTTTAGTGCAATTATCTTTCCATCAATATAAATTTTAATATTATCATATATAACTTTTATATTTTTTTCTACTGATGATGCAAAAGATACTGTGCTGAAAAACAAACTCGTTATTACAACGCCCATAATAAATCCTTTTAATTTTTCTTTAATACTCATACTTACATCCTCCTCTTATTCTCTTTGATAATCTGTCAATAAACAAAGAATTCATTTATTACATTTTCTAAAAAAATAGCAACTTCGGTTATAAATTTGCGTTCTATTCGGCGTTGTTGCCATCGTAATATATAATGATCTTTTTGCAGTTATCACAGCAATATGCTTCAACACATGAGCCTTTTAGTAAAGATAATTTAGATAGAACAATCGCTCCTTCATGGAATCTAGCGGCCCCAAAAAGCTTTGCCTTTTTAGGTTTCCAATTTATTTCATGCGGACTTTCAATCACCCCGTACTTCATTTCTTTGTCACAGTAAGGACATTTCATAAAGTCACCCCCGAAATCAGTATTCATCTACATTTATGTTTATTCTAAATACATTTTTATAATTCTCCAACATAAAAGTCCTATGATGCAGCCCAACGTATTCAATATAATGTCATCTATATCAAACACTCCAACATTCAGAATGAACTGCATTACTTCGATAGTCGTAGTAATTATAGTAGCAATTACGCCTATATTAACGATATTATTGAGTCTTTTGACCCGTAACGATAAATAGAATCCTAATGGTATGAAAGTTATTATATTAGCTGCAAGATTGATAAATAAAATATGAAAACTATATTGATGGCTGTTCATAAAATAGTCCCTCATCGTTTTGAAGGGACAAAGGTTATATCTTCTCTCTCCACTATAACTCCGGTAGGGTCCTATAAACACTTCCCAGATCATTAAACATGCATACATGAAAAAAAGTATACTTGATATTCTAAGAAGCATTTGTTTATTTTCTCGCAGTAAACCCTTTATATGCTTCATTATCGAAAAGCCTCTTCCTCTAATTATCCCTACTGACGTATATCCTGTGTATTCATAAATGAAATAGTTGAATACTTAGTATTTTACCATAGTTCTCCAAAATGTGAAATATTTTTGCATACAATTGCATATAATATATAGTTTTGTTATTTTATGTATTATAAAATATGGTGTTGTATGGAAATGTACTGATAAAGATCGAAATTAAAATTTAAAGAAATCTTGAGTTTTATCTGTTCAAGCTGGAGACCATAAAGATTGTAAAGATAGAATTATCAAGGTGGTGATATTAATAATGCCTGTAAATGCAGAACTCAACGTGGATCAGGTTAATGACGGTAACCGTACATCTATTACCAAAAGTCTTACTGGCCTTGACGGCGTTGAAAATGTTAATGTAGACCTGGAATCTAAAAAAGTTACCGTAAGGTATGATGAAGCAAAGGTGAGACTAGTCGATATTAAACAGACAATTATGGAAAAAGGCTATAGTGTGATTGAAATATAAAACAAAAAAGTCTCCCTATGATAATTTTTTTATCTATCCATAGGAAGACTTTTACTTATTGCATTTCTAACTGCAGGATATCCCTTCCGTCAAAGCAAGCTTGTTTTTTTAATCATCCTCGTAGAGCTACTTTATTAGCTAGTGCGTATAAATAGTCATAATAAAAAAACTTCGAGGTGAGAATTTTGTCAAAAGAAAATATAGAAAAATTTATTGAAGAATTGAAAAATGATCCCGTATTTTTAGATAAGCTTAAAGAAGTAAAAACGAAATCTGAACTTTTTGCTATTTTAAAAGAAGCTGGATACGAGTTCAATCAAGAAGAATTGAAAGAATTTACATCCTCTGATCAGAAGGCTACCGAATTATCTGACGAAGAGCTTAACAATGTAACCGGCGGAGGCTGGCTAGGTGATCTAATGAATGATTTATATAGATCATTAATGTGTCGCAAATTATATTGTTCCAGTATATGTTGGAGTTGTTCAAAATTCGATTATCAGGTTGGTGATGGTAATAGCCGTGAGTGGAAATATTACAAATGCAACAACGGATATTTCTTTTTTAAGGAAAAAACTGAAATAGTACGTCTTGATAATTAAAGTCAATGAGTCAATGGGCCGTGTAATAATAGTAAATTACCTTTTTCATATACACGGCATAGTATTTTCATGTATCTTAACCACATGTTCAATTGTCAAAGTTTTTATTTCGCCATTCCTTTCAATTCTCTTTTACTTTCATTAATTTTCTAAAGCATACACAAAAATATAATTGTTATCTCCACTTCCCTTCTTTACCTTCTTTTCACTTTACCTCTTTTCCAAAATGTGTTATAATACAGAACACATATTCGTATTTTGTGGAGGACATTTTTATGATAGAGACAGAAAAACTAGAAACAATTCTTACAAAGTGCCGTATTATAATAGAATTTGCCCCTCTTCCGGAATCAGTACTAGGCTATTACAACTATGACGGGGACTATTACATTATTCTAATAAATGAATGCATTAGAAATAATGAAAGATTATACCGTACCGTGCTAGCCGAAGAAATAGGCCATTACCGGACTACCATTGGGGACATTACACCCAGGAAGTACATGTGCTACCAGGACCGTATTGAAATTGACAAAAAGGAGCTGCTGGCCTTAAAATGGGCCACTGATTTTCTGATCCCCACCAGTAAGGTGCTGGATGTTCTAAGGGACAAGCTTGCCACTTCCTTCTCACAACTAGCAGATTATTTCTTGGTTACACAGGACTTTCTACTACAGAAGTTCAAATTTATGGCAAGAAAGAATCCTATATGGGATATCGACGATATAAGATATTTATATCTTTATAACTTGCCCTCTATACATATTTTTGAGAAAATATAGATAGAATGTATTAAATAACAGATAAGGTGATTGTATGAACAGAGTATGTATATATCTGCGCAAATCTAGGGCGGATGAAGAAGCAGAAAAGCACGGCGAAGGAGAAACCCTTGCAAAGCATAGAAAAGCACTGCTAAAGGTCGCCAAAGAAATGAACTTAAATATAGTACAAATATATGAAGAGATCGTATCTGGTGAATCCTTGATACATCGGCCTAAAATGCTTGAGCTTTTGCAAGATATCGAAAATAAATTATATGATGCAGTATTATGTATGGACTTAGACCGTCTTGGCCGTGGTAACATGCAAGAGCAGGGGCTTATTTTAGAAACATTAAAGAAAAATAATACTAAGGTAATTACTCCACGGAAGGTATACGATCTACATGATGAATTTGATGAAGAATATAGCGAATTTGAAGCATTTATGGCTAGGAAGGAATTGAAGATCATTACCAGGCGTTTGCAATCAGGTAGAATCCGATCACTGCAAGAAGGTAATTATATTGCCAGCGTACCTCCTTATGGATATGATATATACTCAGATCAAAAAAGCAGAACTTTAAAAGAAAATAAAGAGCAAGCTGAAATAGTGAGATTTATTTTTAATGAGTATGTAAAAGGGAACGGTTGTACAATCATTGAAGAAAAGTTAAATGAGATGGGGTATAAATCGGCCATGGGCCTAGACTGGAACCACCAAGTAATTATTAATATGATTAAGAATCCTGTATATATTGGTAAACTTTCCTGGAAGAAACGTGAATACTTTAAAGAAAAAAAATATAAAACATCTGCTCAAAGGCCAAAAAACGAATGGATTATCGTCGATGGCAAGCATCCGGCGATTATTGATGAAGAATTATTTTATAAGGCTCAGGATATATTAAATTCACGAAATAATGTACCTTGTGTAAAAAGTAAATCTATTACAAATCCATTGGCCGGTATTGTGATATGTAAAAACTGTGGCAATAAAATGGTATTAAGACCATATAAACATGTAGATGATCAACTAATGTGTAGAAATAAATGTGGAAATAAATCAAGTAAGCTAAAATTAGTAGAAAAAAAAGTTTTACAAGGCTTACGAGATTGGATTACAAAATATAAATCTGAATTAGACAGCGCAGATATTGAACCTGATAATAGTCAGATTATTTTATATGAAAAGTCTTTGAGTAATATGCGTAATGAACTTACAGAGTTGCATAAACAAAAAGGTAGTTTATTTGATTTTCTAGAGCGTGGTATATATGACGTAGAAACTTTCACGCAAAGATCACAGATAGTTGCTGATAGAATATCTCAAACAGAAAAAAACATTGCTGATATGCAAGAATTAATTAAAACCCATATTAAACAAGAGAAAGCAAAGGTAAATGTAATTCCAACAGTTGAAAAAATCTTAGAAATTTATGATTCTATCGAGGATGCCGAAAATAAAAATAAAATGCTAAAGAAAATACTAGACAGCGTTATATATTATAAGAAAAAAGAATGGCGAAATGATAATTTTATTATTACCATTCACCCGAAATTGCCAAAATAATCTTTTCTAAATATCCAATTGCATAGACAACGTGTAATTGGATATTTGTATCCAACCTTATCAATCCAATACTGCCATGCGTACACCTTTTCTTTGGAAGACCGAATCCAGGTATCTTTAGAAATACCAACCCACCGCATTTCTTTAAAATATCTGTTATACCATTCATTATTGCAAGTAATTGCCCCACCTTCACCACAGGTTAGGTTTTTAACCGCATGAAAGCTAAAGCAAGTTAAATTAGAACTGTTTCCTATTCTTTTTCCTTTATATTTTGCTCCGCAAGCATGGGCTGCATCTTCTATTACATAAAGCCCATACCGGGATGCAAGTTCATTGATTCTATCCATATCGCATGGATGCCCGGCCATGTGTACTACTATAATTGCCTTTGTTTTATCGGTTATTTTCTTCTCTATATCATCCACATCTATATTCATGGTGTCTTTCTCAATATCTGCAAATACCGGTAAAGCGCCTTCATATACTATGGCATGCACTGTAGATACAAAAGTCATTGGCGTCACAATCACTTCATCACCTTCACCAATTCCAAGCACCTTTACAGCCAGATGCAGTGCTGCAGTTCCCGAATTTAATGCCACAGCATAATCTGCTCCGATATATTGTGCAAAGTTCTTTTCAAATTCTTCTGTTTTAGGTCCCAAACCCAGCCATCCTGATTTCATCACCTCAACGACAGCATTTATTTCTTCTTCACCTATAGAAGGTTTCAAAACGGGTATTGACATCATTGCTCCCTCCAAATTAGCATTACTTTTTAGACTATCTTTGCTGAACAGATTTCCACCAGTCCTTGTTTCGCATATACCATTCAATTGTATTAGCGATTCCTATTTGAAAGTCAGTCTTTGGTGTCCATCCCAGCTCTCTTTGTATCTTTCCGGAGTTCATAGCATATCTTCTGTCATGTCCCGGCCGGTCTTTTGTAAATTTAATCAAGTCTTCTGTTTTCCCGAGATGTTTCAATATGTGCTTTACTATATCAATATTAGAAATCTCATAATTTGCGCCTATATTATAAACTTCTCCCGCAATTCCTTTCTCTAGTACCCTTTGAATAGCGCTGCAATGGTCTTGAACATATATCCAGTCCCTTACATTCAATCCATCACCATAAATGCCTATAGGCTGCTCCCTTATTGCATTAACGATTGTTTTAGGGATCAGCTTCTCAGGATGCTGGAACTCACCATAGTTATTTGAACATCGTGTAATCATTACGGGCAGTCCATAGGTATGGTAATAGGATTTGACCAACATATCGGCACTTGCTTTAGTTGCGGAATAAGGGTTACGCGGGGATAAAGGGGTATCTTCAGCAAAAGCATCTGTACCATCTAAAGATAGTGATCCATATACCTCATCAGTAGAAATCTGAATGTATTTTTTTACGCCATACTTTAAACTGTTATTTAGAAGAACTTGTGTCCCTAAAATATTACTTTTGATAAAAACTTGAGAATCTTCAATGCTTCTGTCCACATGTGATTCTGCCGCAAAATTAATAACGTAATCTATTCCCTGTTTAAAGATGGCCTGCATTGCATCATCATGACATATATCTTGTCGGATGAAAGCATAGTTATTAAGCCCGTTAATATCCGAGAGATTTCTCATATTTCCGGCATAAGTGAGCTTATCGATATTTATTATAAAGATATCATCCTGTAATTGTAGCAGATGTCGTATGAAATTGCTTCCTATAAAGCCGCAGCCGCCTGTCACTAAAATTTTCTTCATCATCCATCTTTCCTTTCCCACGAGTATGGAATATCATCTCCATGAGGTGGAATCCGATATTCATCAGGTTGAGAATAATCATACAGTTCTGTAGGAATATTTAGTACCATTGCTTCTTGCTCACTTATACATTTAAACCCGTGAAACACTCCATTAGGTATTTGAAGCAATATATGATTTGACTCTCCCATAAAAAATTCATTAATCTTTCCAAAAGTAGAGGAGCCCTCCCGTGCATCATAGAGTACTACCTTCATCATCCCTTTTAACACGACAAAATGGTCGGTCTGCTTTTTATGATAGTGCCAAGCTTTTACCACTCCCGGATATGCAGCGGTAATATAAACCTGACCAAATTTAATAAATAGCTCATCATCATTACGAAGTATTTCCATTAGCCTTCCCCGCTCATCGGGTATACATTTGAGCTTTTTAATTTTTACTCCTTCAATTAATTCCATAAAATCGCCTCACTTGATCTTGATTTTACACTTATCTCCGATAACAAAAGAAGCGGTTGCCGGCAGCTCATCATTGCTTATGATTTCTACATTGCTGCCAATCAAACTGTCGCTAATCCTGCTTTTAATATTGATAATCGCACAGTTCTCCATGATGATGCTGTTCTCCACTTCCGCACTTTCTATAGTGCATTCTCTGTCAATAGCCGTGTAGGGACCGACATATGCATCTCTGATTGTGTTTTTTTCTCCTATAGCTGCCGGCCCTCTAATCATACTGTTAACTACTTTTGTATCTTTACCTATGATGACTTTTCCTTGTAAAACCGAATGTTGATCTACTATTCCGTCATTACGGCTGCTAATATCATCAAGCATCCTTTGATTGGCTTCCAGTATATCCCGGGGATTGCCCGTGTCTTTCCACCATTTCTCTAATTCACTGTAACCTACCTTATATCCCCTCTTCACCATTTCCTGAATAGCATCGGTTATTTCCAGTTCATTGCGCCAGGAAGGTTTTATACTTTCTATTGCAGAAAAAATATTTTTATCAAAAATGTACAGCCCGACAATGGCCATATCACTTACATATTTCTTTGGCTTTTCAACTAATTCCACAATATCTCCGTTTTCCAATACGGCGACACCATACTTTTGGGGATCATTCACTTTACTTAATACAACCAGTGCATTCATTTTTTTATTGTAGAATTGATCAATAAATCGCTCTAACCCATCCCATATAAGATTGTCTCCCAAAAACATTAGAAAATCTTCTTCTTTAAGGAATGGTTGTGCAACCTTTACCGCATGTGCCAGCCCGAGAGGCTCTTGTTGAACTATATAGCTGATATTCACGCCCCATTGTCGGCCATTTCCAACATGCTGTATAACCTCACTTTTTACATCTCCCACTATGATCCCGATTTCTGATATGCCCGTTTTAGCCATTGCCTCTATCGCATAATAGATCACCGGCTTATTGGCCACAGGAATTAATTGTTTCGCTTTCGTAAATGTAATGGGCTGAAGCCTTGAACCTGTACCGCCACATAGAATCAGCGCTTTCATAAAACTCACCTTCTTCTACATTTTCTTTCATATTTATCATATGACAAAAAAAAAATTATGTTACCTTTACTTAAAATAAAAGATACCAGCCACGATCTCTGGTATCTCTCTTTCTAATATTCCATATATACTTTTTGCCCATTACTCATACTCTCTTTATATAATGCTTTTATTTTTATACCGTATTCTTCAGATACCTGTTTTACCTTGGATAACTTATGTTGTTTAAACCGGAGTGCATAGCTGCAGCCGCCCTTAGTAATAGATCTGGGTGTATGCACGACTCCTACGTACTCTCCATCTCTGGGCATATTTCTTTTGACCCTGTTAGCCAATGTCACTGATGAGTATATTGCCAGATAATAATCCATATAATTCACTCCTCTATAAATTGTTTATTATTTGAATGCAGAATATTCTATCTCATTTATTGATAATTCATATTATGTAATATCTATATAAAAGTGAACTGCAATTATCAAAGATTACAGCAAAAATAAACCTCTACCGGCTAACTGTAGAGGCAAATAATTATTGGGCAAAGCTTACTTTAGTTCTTTGCATCCTTTTGAGTATAGCAGATACCCTCCCATCTGTTCCATTATTCCACTTTGTTCTTGCTCATCCAGACTCTGTAGATATAATTGTACAGCCTGTGCCACATTATTACCCCCATTAAGATATACTAAAAAATCAAGTGATACCATATGGGCAATGGAATACTCCTTTTGGAGTGTAAAATCAGACTGCTCAAAAATATGTTTCATGGTTTTAACAGGATATTCGACCCCATACCGCCAGATGTTTGCAGATTCTGCAACCCATTTCCCTAACCGGTAAAAAAAGCTTTGTGCATTCGGATTAAATGTATGAAATTCTTTAGCAACCCGTGAGAATTCTTTTGTGATAGCAATTTGATCTTCCAACCGAAAGTGTTCCATGACCCCGCCATTCCAGACAATGTCAAAAGTACTCTCTTTAAAAGGCAATGGCTTTGTCAGGTCTGCTTTAATAAAATTCGCTGCAGCACCGTGTTGATTAAAATATTTCTGTGAAACCTCCAAAGCTTTATCTGAATAATCCAACAACGTAACCTCAGCACCTTCAAGAGCAAGTCTTAAAGAAATACGTCCTGAGCCTGACCCCGCATCTAAAATCCTTTTCCCGCTAAAATTCCCTATCTCTCTTTTTAGTACTCTATAAATCTCCGCCGAAAGATTATCCCACTCTACCAATTCCTGCTGCCAGATCTTATCCCATATTTCACTCATTAGACCCACCTTTCTTTCGGGCAATGCAAAATAACTCATGTCCCTGAAAATCCGACTGTAACCGAACCATTAAACTCATTGATTCCTCGAAACTTGTAGATTTAAGTGAACCCACTCGTTGATTGCTAACTGCTATATCCGTATTTAAGCGATTCAACTCTTCTCTTGAAAAAAGCGAAATAACTTTAAAAGAGGACTTATCCATTAACATTGACAGGTTATCAGCAGAGTAATGAAACAAATGGTCCGGCTCCGTAAATATGGGCGAAAAATGTTTGTAAAGACTATTGGTTAATGAATTTCTATTGGGTACACTAAACATAATGAGTCCATCAGAATTGAGCCGTGACCATAACTCCTTCAGAAAACTTACCGGGTTGGCTATATGTTCCAATACATGCCAAAACACGATTACATCAAATAATTCCGATTGCTCAAAAAGATTTGCATTCCAAAGATTATTGATCAAATGTAGTTCATATTTATCTTTCGCGTATTGACAAGCCTTCAGGGATGGTTCTAAGCCAATTGCGTCCCAACCGGCCTCTTGTGCCAAGAAAAGGAATTCTCCGGTACCGGCTCCGATTTCAAGAAGTTTTCCTTTCCTTTGGCAGAAGATTTCCAACAACATAGTATTAAAAGTGGCATGCTCAATAAAAGTATTTCTTAAATATTTATGGCGCATATTCACCCAGTTCAAATCATAAACTTCAGATATTAATTGATTAACATCGGCTTTATTACTGCAATTCTGAAAAACTAATCCACAATTATTACAGACTATCAATGAAAATTTTTCGTAATCATAAAAACCGGCTGTAAATTCTGAATTACATAGCGGACATGTATCTGTTCTTTTCATTTGGATGGTAGACGAACCTATCTTTTTATTCATTTCAGTATTATTTTCTTCCATTTCAACCACCTCAATTAAACGAAACCTCATTTAAAGTTTTCTATACTTTTTCATAATTTTTCACAATATCTCGAAAGAACGTCTCAAACGTTGAATCACTCTTGAAAATTTCGGATAGCTGTTTAAATCCATATCCACCATATTGGTAAAACAATCCATTTAAATTCAAATTAAAATCCTGCCCTCGATCAACAAGAGTTTTGCGTTGTACCATTGCCGCATGATATACCCATGATTTCAAGTACGCTTTTGGTTTCCAGTTCACACGCAATCCCATATAGTATATGTAACCCAAAATCAAACTCATATCCTCAAAGCATTGCTTCCCTCTAAAAAAACGGCAGTCGTATCCTCCAACCGCCTTTAATACATTTGATCTATGTATAACAGGGTGGACAAATCCTTCCCGAACCTCTTCTTTCTCCAGTTGTTTTAATAGAGAAAACAACTTTGCTTGTTCCTGTGGCACTGCTACTTTCTTTGTATCCCCATCTATTGGATATAATCCTCCGTCTTCTATTACAATACCCGGTGAGATCATAGGTTCATTATTACTTTTTAAATAATCGATTAAGGAATGGTGCCAATTCACAGGAAAAATCATATCAAGATGAATCTCCGCGATAAAAGGCACGTCACAATAATTATTCCAAATATATTCAAAGCAAATTTGCCTCGCTTGTGCTATTCCAATGTTTTCTCCTGAACCAAGGATAACCGATTTGAAGCGGTATGCAGACAAAAAATCCTTAAGATTTTCATTGGTTAGACATCCTTGGTTATACATTACAATAACCGTATCTTCCGACTGTTGAAGACTTGTAAAACAATCTTCTGCCATCTTTAAATCATAATCATAATATTCCGGTTCTTCCCGTATAAAAAAAGGAAGCGTATAAATCATTTCCATAAAAAGTATCCCTCACTTTATTGTATTACTCCCATTTTATAAGATTTGGATTCGGATCTAAAATCGTTCGATATTGGTTCATGTTTCCATACTTTCCTTCAGGATCAAGCTCCATATATCGTTTATATTTTTCTCTTCTTAACGCTTCCGTTGCCCACCCGTAATGTTTCAGCCTGATATTGCATTGACACCCTTCCAGCATATTGATATTATTGGGAAACCTGCCGCAGTGCTGGGGTGTTTCGTGCCATGTATAATTGAAGTTGGGCTGGTATCTCACTAAGAATGTCCTGTAGTATTTATGCGCTTGCCAGTAACTGTCTTCCCTATAGTGCAAATCATCCCAGAAATCATAAAGCCGGAAGGAGTAATAGTCAAAAGTAGGCTGATCAATTAATTGATGTATGAAATCAATGATGCTGTCTTCAAAAATTTCATCGGCATCCAGACATAAAATCCAATCAGGATTTGTACTAACCGTCATATCCCACAACTGTTTGCGCAGAGAAATTTCATTGCTGAAATTCGACCGTTTATTTGAAACAACATGCGAAGGTATGTCCTTGAGGATCTGTCTGCACACTTCTACCGTATTATCCTCACTTGCGTCATCTAGAATTACTATATTGTCAACATATTTCACTGCATGAGATAGTACTTTGTGGAGATATTTACCGGCCTCATTACGGACCAACATGGCGAGTGTCACTTTGTTGTTCAAACTTTTATTCGTTCGCTCCCGGTTTTCCAACAAGTCGGCAAGAGAAAGACCCAATAATCCAGCCCCTGTAGCATTTTTCAAAGATATAAAATCTATTTGCCATATAGACCTGTTTGATTCCTTTAAAATTAAATCACAAGAAAAACTTTTTTCTTTTTCACCTTGTTCTTCTATATATTTTATACTAAAATCCGCTGTTGCTTTTACCGTTCCTTCTGCTGCTTTCTCGACATCGACATCGATACTCAACGGAAAAGCTGCACACCTAATTCTATTCTTAATTAAGCAGCTGACATCTGCATCCTGTTTCTGCATCAATTTTCCAATATATTTTTGCGTGAAAAATCTATGACCTTCAAATCCGGTTACAATGCGACAATCACATGAAAAATATTTCTGAATAAAATCTTTAATTGTATTGGATATATCAGTCTGACTAACGGCCCTTATGGCTGATACCTGTCCAGGTTCAGAAGGTGAGCCGCTTTGCGGCGTATTTTCTTCTTGCTGTCCTTTTTTGTACCTCTCTATTCCATCAAGGTCACTCAGCCGGTAAATATGATATGCAGGATAGTTGGTATCTACAAATAATTCAAATCCCAGCGCTGCCGCTCTAATGCAAAAATGGCGGTCTTCTCCCCAGAAAGATACATTATGTATTTCTTGAAAACTCACCCCCTTTTGTATAGCTTTTTTGCTTATCAAAGTACAGGCACCTAAACCACCGACTTCATATATCCCCGGCTTTTTCAACTTTTGGAGAAATCCATTAACCCGTATACTGCTTTCTTCCTGTGTCAATTTCTCTCCTCTGCCTTGCGGTATTAATGAATATTGATCGTACAGCCATACCTGCGGTAATTCAGCTGAATCCGGCTGCCATTTTGTCCAAAAGATTTCAGATATAATATCTTTTTTAGCAGAAATCAGGCTTTTCAATGTTTTCGGATGTAAAACAAGATCAGAATCTACTAAAAATATATAATCGTAAAACTTTTTTTTACCATAATCAATAATTCTGTTCTTATAAACCGCTACCTTCCATATTAAATTCTCATTCCATTGATGGGTTTTTTCGGTACAAATATATTTATTACAGGTATCACCTTGTTCAATGATTACTTTTCTCTTGTCTTTTGAAGAAAGGATTCTTAAAGAAAGTGTTGTTGATGAAAAGTCTTTTAATACTTTCTTAGATAAGTCGTTATCATTATCATCTATAAAAAAATAATCTACATGAATATTATCTTTTTCCAGTTCATCTAAAGATTTTAGAAATTCCTTTAAAATGTCCGGTACTTGCCGTACAGGACTTCCGATCAATACTTTATATTTCATCCTCATCTTCACTACTCCCATTTTTTGTTCATTGTTAGGTGTTCTGCATTTGAGAATTCCTAACTTATATCTTTCTAGCCTATATGAACTAGAATTTTAATTCCGAACTATTTTAGTAATTTATCGGATTTCTTTATACAATATTTCCACGCCTGCCGGGTCAATTGCACTCAATTCTTTTATAGATCTTAAAATCTCGTTTACCGCCATTTGCTTAAATCCGTAATTGTAATATAATTTTCCCAGTTCCAGAAGTACCTTGTTAGAATTTATAACATTCAGCACATTCAATAATTTTTCAAATGTGTCAAACTCCTGAATTTTTAACAGTTCAGCTACTATCTCCAGTGTTGTTTTGAGAATCTTATCATGATCGTCTTCTTCTAACAGAATCACTTCTTCTTTACCTAAGAAAACATTGTATAGTTGAAGGTATATTCTATATAAAAAATCTTCACTGCTTTGTTTGATACGATTAATTACAGCTTGAATATGATTTAGATCATTGGTAAGGCTGGATATAAATATATATTTCAGGCTTTCTTGATATTCACTGCTTTTCTCAGGTAATTCAGTAAATATTTTAACCGCTTCTACACCCTTTTTTTGATAAAACAGATTGGTACCAAGCAAAAAATTTACTTGACTATTGTTTTTATCCAGGTCTCTTGCTTTCTCCAAATATCCCATTGCTATGTCATAGAGGCCTTCACTTATTAATACACCCGCAATTAATAATAGGTTAGGTACATATTCCAAATTGAAATATTGAGATAACCTATAAGATACATATCTTTTGTTTTCATATAATATATTCAGTATCTTACCAATTCTATAAACCGAACTTTGTAAGGATGGATTTATCCTTAATACATTTTCAAAGCATTCAAAAGCTTTTTGGTAATCCTCTATTTGTAAGTATACTTCACCTAATGCCTGATAAGGCCGGTAGGTCCCACACCCATCAAGAAACTCCAATTGTATAGGCGTAGGGCCAAGTTCTATACATTTTTTAAAACTTTCTATAGCAGAGATATACTGTTTATTTTTAAAATAAATATGTCCTCTTATTAACTCCAGATCTGTGAATTGAGGATACGCCTTTAGTCCTTCTTCTATAGCCTTTAAAGCATTGCTATACTCCCGCAGTTCATCAAAACACATGATACGTCTAATCACTAACTTGGATGAATACCCTGCATTAAAATTCAAGTTCCCATACACTCTGTCAAATAGTTCCAAAGCTTTTCTCTGATCTCCTAAAGCGAAGTATTCATTTCCCAGGTTAAATAGATGAAAACGGTTATAAGGGTCTTTTTTCAGTTCTTCTTCAATAATAGAAATATTCCTTTCCCGCTTGTTTTTCTCTACCGCTACATTGCTTAGATATCCGTAATGAAAAATCTCTATGTCTTCACTGGAAAAATCATTATAGTCCAATTTTCCATTTACCCGGGTCAACTGTTCGTGAATAGCACCTGCAAACCGGTATTTTTTATTATTTTTCAGCAGCCGCAAATTAAGATTTGAAACGATATCCTTTCCGGGCTTTTCTCCTGTAAAACTTAAAGTTTTAAAAAAATGCCCATCTTTTACCGAGGTATTAACAAGCCGGATAAACTTGTCATAGTGTTCTTTATTAAACTCGTCATCACCATCCATCAATAGTATCCAGTCTTTGCTGGCATGCTGCAGGGAAAAGTTTCTTGCATTGCTAAAACTATTATCCCATTTGTAATGCTTTATGATTGCATCCATTTTACCGGCAATTTCAACGGTTCGGTCTGTAGAACCTGTATCTACAATAATCATTTCGTCCACAAGTCCTTTTACACTTTTCAGACACTTTTCCAAATATCTTTCTTCATTTTTTACAATCATACATAAGCTGACAGTCTTTTTTCTTTCCATAATTCTCCCCTTCAATATCCCTCCGGATTGAATTTTCCTTTCTCTATGTTAATATATGAATATAGAGAGCATAACGTTCAATGAAAATAAATTAAGACATAAAACTAAGTTAAAAAAGCTCAGCCTTATGTCCTAACCCATTTACAGATTAATTAGTATGCTGACTGGCTAGACCTGTGCGTTATAGTATACATCGAATGTACAGGTTGCACCACTTGTTTCATAGAATAAGCGCGTATACTGCAAGAATCTTTGTGCTACAAGTGCAGCTTTATTTCCTGATGTTACAGCTACTGTACCGCTTGGATCATCTGCAAAATAGCTGTCAGTGGTTGTCGGGCTAATTTGTAATTGAACGGTTAGTGTATTCGATCCCGTATTATAGACATAGAAGGAATACATACTTTGCTCTCCGGTATTTTGTTCAAATATACCTGCTGAGTCGGTAACTCCCTCTATTGTAGTAGTGCTTTCAGTAAACAGACGCGAAGCCATCTTTATGCTATCTGTCGCTGCTGACAACGCTCTGATATCAAGATCTTCAGCAGTTACTGTTACCACCGTGTTCCAGATGGTAATACTGTCTGTTGTTCCCGTGATCGGTCTGATATCCAAATCTTCGGCTGTGACCGTTACCACCGTATTCCAGATGGTGATACTGTCTGTTGTTCCCGTGATCGGTCTGATATCCAAGTCCTCAGCTGTTACTGTTACCACAGAGTTCCAGATGGTGATGCTGTCTGTTGTTCCGGTAATCGGTCTGATATCCAAGTCTTCGGCTGTGACCGTTACCACGGTATTCCAGAGAGTAATACTGTCTGTTGTTCCCGTGATCGGTCTGATATCCAAGTCCTCAGCTGTTACTGTTACCACAGAATTCCAGATGGTGATACTGTCTGTTGTTCCCGTGATCGGTCTGATATCTAAGTTCTCAGCAGTAATTGTAACCGTTCCAAGATCCAACCTACCACTATCATCTGTAAGAATAGGTACAGTATTACCATTACCGTCCACACCGCTTATCTGGGTCTTAAGTTGATCGGCAGTTCCATTAAATACTATATTATTTGGCATTATTATTCACCTCCTTTCGGGGTGCAATAATCATTATCTGATATATTTTATGTAACTCGAGTCATATTTGTGATGATTTTCTATATCGTTTCACAAAAAAAGATGCTATAAAATCTATAACATCGTTTTTCATACTTTCCATATATGAAATAGTGCTACTGCTGTGCCTGATACCATATCTTTACTCTTGATAATTGGCTACTATCAGTATTTTTTACCGCTAAACGAGTATATTTTGAAAATACTGCGGGAATTGCATGCAGCATTTCACCTGGCTTTATATTGATCGCTACACCACCATAATCATTTGAATAATTAATTCCATCCGGGCTGATTTGGATTTTAGCAGTTACCGTATACATCCCTTCGTTCTTTATAAAAAAAGTAACCATTTTGGTTTTTGATGTATCTTTAGTCAGCGAATAACTATAAGAAGAATCCGTATCCATCTCCTCTACTGTTTCAATAAATTGTGTTGAAATTACTTTGCATTCACATTTGCATCTGAATATATATTTTATTTCTACAAGCGGCGCATATGATTTATGTAAATCAGTTAGCACCTTCGCATAGGTCGCATTTTTACTTTCGCGATTTTTTAAGATTAGTCCATAATTAACATGCGTTTCATCATACCATGCTTTGACAATAGAAGTGATATCAAAAGTATACTCACCACATGCTCCTATGTCTTCAGTGCTTCCTGATACAGACCCATCAAATGCAGGCTGATTATTCCATGTTACACTATCTATCAACCAATCATTTGACAATAGGTATGGAGTTACTAGATTTGACTGGCCTATTCCGCTAGCGGCAATATATATTTTAAGACTGGCCTGAACGATTGTTACATCATCCGGAATCGTCGTTATTGGAACTTTAAAAAGTATTCTATAAATATGGCTTGTATCAAATCTTCCTAAGCACATCGCAGCAACGTTACTGATATTTTTATCCGTATTATTTAAGTTTACCTGTGCAAGACCTAGTTGAGGTTTAATAGTGAGCGACTCCATCATGCATCACCTCCCTTTTTTATCATGTTGGTGTTCAGCAAAGCTGAACCCCTTGATTCAACTTGATTTTATCAACTGGAAACAATTTTCTTCACCTCACAGCCCTCAAACCTGCTAAAATAGAGAATATTTTAGAAAGGGGCTGATGTCATTGCTTCCACCAAACCAGAGTCACCTGGCTTATAAACTTAATTTATTTCTATCTGTCAGTGAGACTGACAGCATTGCTAAGATAATATCAAAGATTGATCTATCTCGTGTTTATGACTTCTGTTTACATTTTTATTCACAAAATCCTGCAGGACGTATTGCACTTTATCGCCCTCAAGATGCTTTAAGGTCTTTACTTGTGATGTACCTTGCTGGCTTTACATCCATTAATAAATGGGTCAAAGAACTTAGGGATACACCAAGATATGCTTATCTATCAGGTTTCTCTCCTGACAAGACGCCCTCTAAGGCTTATTTCTCTTGGTTTATCTCTAATCTTTTCGGCGATGAAAACGTTGAAGATGTCATGCTTCAAGGTTCTCTAATCCGTAAAATATTTGAATTGTTATTTGTCAAAGAATCTATCGAATTAGGAATCATTGATCCCCATGATAAAGTAATCTTTGACGGCTGCAAGGTAAAATCTTTTTGCAAACAAAAGTATGTTCCTGAAAAATATTGTAGATGCTATGCCAGTAATATAAAACCCTTTAAATGCTCTATGTGTACTGACTCCGAAGCCACAAAAGGTTATGATCATAATCTTGATGAATATCTAATGGGATACGGTCTGCATTTTGCAACAACTCCTATGATAGATAATCCATCTAAATGCCTACCACTAACATTCTTCGTCGAAGGTGCTGATGTCCACGATGTTAGAATGACACCACATCTAATAATGCATCTTTATCACAACTTGAAAGTTGACTTTCATTATGTCATTGCTGATTCGGGATACGACGCTTATTATGTTTACTGGTGGATTAGTTTACTAGGCGGTAAGCCTATTATTGCAATTAATCCAAGAAATTCTCAAACTCCAACACCTACTAATGAGTTTGGTTTGCCTGTTTGTGCTGCTGGTCATACATTTTACTATTGGGGTATTGATAAGAAAAAAAGACGACTAAAATGGCGGTGTCCAAGAAAAGCTTCTAAAAAATTGGCTGAAAAACTAAAGTGTGATCATCCATGTTGTGATTCTGGCTATGGCAAGACAGTCTATACTCACATTGAAGATGATATTCGTTGGTTTACCCAAGTTCCCAGAGGCTCACAACTCTGGAAAGACATCTATTCAAGAAGAGCACGTATAGAATCCGTTATTGGAGATATTGTACTCAACAACGGTCTTAAATCTCCATTATTTAGGGGTACCAAGAACTTCTTCGTGAGAACTGCCTTAGTTTGCATGCTCCAACATGCAAAAGCCATAGCCATAACCCTTGAGAATAAAGAATACCATAAGACTGCTGCATAAACTACAGGAAAAATATTCTTACTATTCTCTTGCATAGGGAATCTCCGACCATTTTTAGATACCAAATTATTCCTATCATCCATTCTTTAAATTTTCAAAGTACACATGAACATAGTTTATTGCTATAACCTAAAACTTTAACATTCTATACCATTTTGTTGTTATTTACTGAACATCTACTTATCATATAAGCCGATCTAATTTATGAATAGGTATGCTTCATTACCATAATATTGAACTAAAGATGTAAATATCCCTATTCAAATATTTTGTCTTTATATCTATTAGAAATTTTTGGTTAACAATTAATAATCTGCTTAATATATATACTATTAAACTTATAGAAGGATGTTGATTAAACATACTAAATATAATGACACAAAATAAAAAAAGTCGAAGGCATTCTCCTAATACCTTCGACTTTTTATCTCTTCCATCTAACTAAGGAATGACGAAATAATAATTTTTATCAAAAAATCTCTCGCTTGAAAATCGGGTATTATTATTCCGTCATTCCTAAATACTATTTTCCTATAAACATTTGCACATAAATTTTTCCGTATTTCGGACTATCTACAATACCAATACCTATATAATTGTAACTTGTATTAAGTATGTTCTTTCTATGTCCTTCAGAATTCATCAAAGCAGTATGTGCTTTTTCAACCGTACTATTTCCTGCAAGGTTTTCCCCGGCCGATTTATAACTGATTCCAAATTGTTTCAGCATATCAAACGGCGATCCGTAAGTAGGTGATTGGTGCGAGAAATAACCTTTATTTACCATATCCTGCGCTTTAAGCTCTGCTACCTTCAGCACTTCCATATCCATTTTTAAAGGCTGTGCTCCCACTTTTGCTCTTTCGGCATTGATCAATTCAAGCATTTTCTGCGCTTCCGGATCTATCTGTCCGGTAGTATCTCCTGTACCGGGAGCGGGTGTCTCCGGTGCCGGTTGTGGTGTCGGTTGTGGTGCCGGCTGGCTGGTCGGAGGATAATAAGGTTGTAAGTACTTACCTGAAGCGACGCCTACCACGTCATTATTAAGATGTATAATATACCAATCTCCAAGCTTGCCTATACAATCTACGATTTGATTTTTGTAAACAACACCTACTTTAGTAAAATACGTTGCAGGCCCGGATCTCACATTCAGCCCGGCTGCGGTAACCTTTAGCTGTGCCGGGATATTGGTTCTGCTGAATGGTGTTTTTGCAATTGCTGCTATGGTAGGCGATGCACTGCCTACAAATATGGCGCACAGCAATGTTAGAATCACTAAACATGTTAGTGCTCTTTTCATTCCAAATCACTCCTTAACATATATTGTTAACTCATCATTAGTTTGAACAAAATTTAACTTTTTATTATTTTTTTTATTGCTAAATTATTGAAGAATCCAACAACGTAAATTAAACAGTGATTAAAAAATAAAAAAAGAAGCCCTCATGTAGGCTTCTTAAATGAATATCAATATTAAATTTAATATGCTTTTCCCCAGTAGACCATGTGTTTCGCAGGTTTTCCGCAGCATACGCAGTGTTCTGAAATCTGTTCTTGCTCAAACGGGATGCATCGTGCTGTTGCACTTGTTTCTTCCTTGATTTTATCCTCACATGCTCTATCGCCGCACCACATTGCTTTGACGAATCCTGTTTTTTCCTGCAATATGGATTTGAATTCTTCCATATTGGCAGCAATATAGGTTTTTTCATCTCTCATTGTTCTTGCTTTCTCCAATAAGTCCTTCTGCATTTGCTCTAATAACTGCAATAGTTTTTCTTCAATCTCATCCAACGATACAAAGATTTTCTCTCTTGTATCTCTTCTCACTAAAACAGCTTGATTCTTTTCAATATCTTTAGGTCCTATTTCAAGCCGAACAGGTACACCCTTCATTTCATATTCACTGAACTTCCAACCCGGCATTTTATCACTATCATCAATTTTTACTCTTGCCACTTTTGCCAGTCTATCCTTCAGTTCGTAGGCTTTTTCTTTCACACCTTCTTTATGTGCGGCAATGGGGATAATAACTAATTGAGTAGGCGCAATTACCGGAGGAAGTACTAATCCGCTGTCATCTCCATGTACCATAATTACAGCTCCTATCAACCGTGTGGTCATTCCCCAGGAAGTTTGATGAACATATTGAAGCTGATTATTCTGATCCGTATATTGGATCTCAAAAGCTTTTGCGAATCCGTCTCCAAAATTATGAGAAGTCCCGCTCTGCAATGCTTTCCCGTCATGCATCAAACTTTCAATCGTATAAGTAGCTTTTGCGCCGGCGAACTTTTCTTTTTCCGTTTTTTGACCTTTCACCACGGGAATAGCTAAAGCATTTTCGCAAAAATCCGCATATACATTCAACATTTTAATGGTTTCTTCCTGCGCTTCTTCAGCCGTGGCATGAGCCGTGTGACCTTCCTGCCATAAAAATTCCAATGTTCTTAAAAAAGGACGCGTGGTCTTTTCCCAACGCACAACTGAACACCATTGATTATATAATTTCGGAAGATCTCTGTATGAGTGTATGATATTCGCGTAATGATCGCAGAATAATGTCTCGGAGGTTGGACGTACACAGAGTTTTTCTGCCAACTCCTCACTTCCTCCATGGGTCACCCAAGCAACTTCAGGCGCAAAACCCTCAACATGATCCTTTTCTTTTTGAAGCAGACTCTCAGGAATAAACATAGGCATATATACATTCTCATGCCCTGTCTCCTTAAATTTATTATCGAGAATTCTTTGAATATTTTCCCATATTGCATATCCATAAGGACGAATAATCATACATCCTCGAACGGTTGAATAGTCTACTAGGTCTGCTTTTTTTACAATATCCGTATACCACTGCGCAAAATCTTCTTCCATTGACGTAATCGCTTCCACCAGTTTCTTTTCCTTCGCCATCATACCATCCCTTTCATAAATTCATAAATTGATCATTAAAAAACCTCGCATCCCAAAAAAGGGACCGAGGTTAACGGTGGTACCACCCTGATTGACACAATAATATGTATCCTCTCAAACCTATAACGGCAGGATACCGCTGCAGCCTACTCATCATTTCGGTGCAGTACTCCGGGGCGGGTTCAAAATGCTCTTATGGAAATCTTTCAGCAGTGATTCCCTCTCTGTAATAAGATCATACTTTTACTATTCCCCATCATAGTAATTTTTTTATAAAGACATTTTCCTCTATTAAATATAAAATAAAAGCCATAAGCTGTCAAGGGGTTAATTTAGGGTGAAGATTCTAGTGTGCCCCATAACCGCCCTCTAGTCTTTTGGAACATAAAAGGGATTGAGTCATAAATAATTATGTTCTCAATCCCTCTACTCTTGAAGTTTAATTTGACTTAATCCTTAAAGTTAGTTATTACACCCTTAGAATAACTCTAATCTTATTTTTGCTTTTCTACGACCTTGTATACTTATTAATACAATAGCTTGTAAATCAAGTATAATACTCTCGCTGCCTCAGCACGCGTCAGGTTGTCTTGCGGTCTTAACTTGCCGTTACTTCCCTGAATTATACCTGCTGCTACTAATTCTGCCACACTGTCTTTAGCATAAGCGGCAACACCTTCTGCATCTGCATAAGTTGATAAATCCGCTTTCTTAGTCAGCGTCTTTCCGGATATAGAAAGTGCCCGGTCCATTAAAACCATCATATCCTGTCTGGTAATTTGCCCTTTAGGATTAAATTGATTTTGCCCTGTTCCAGTTGCAAGCCCTAATGCTTTTGCCGTGTTCACCGCTTGATAATAATAATCAGAAAGTGCAATATCATTAAATCCTGCCTCTGATTTTGCGGTCTTATTAAGTACACCCACCAGAAGCTTTGTAAAATCTGCCCTTATAATTTTGGCATCGGGTGAATAAGTCTTTTCAGATGTACCGTTGATGATTCCTCTTACTGCAAGTGCTTCTATCTCTTTCTTTGCCCAAGATCCTTGGATATCATCAAAACTCTTTACTGCATAAGCTACACCATATTGACTGAAATGAGTAACTGAAAATGTCACCGTTCCTGTAGCTGCATCATATCTTCCGCTTGGAACTGCATGCAGCTCTCCTTTTCCATCAACATAGTAAACTATAATATTATCGGGACTTTTCAATTCTTCTGCAGTTGGCGTGTATGGAATAGATATGGAAACTGGTGCCTCTTCATTACTCCATTCTATACGATTGCCATCCAATGCGATATTTATTTCAATGACGGGATGATTGCCTATGGTCTCTTTAACCTCTGCGGGTAATTGAGACACATCTACGCCGGACACATTGATTTCAACGTTTTTTGCATTCCCGAGCTGGTCTTTCGGAATCATATTGACCGGAAGCCTAACCGCTGCGGTAGGCATATTTATCTTAATCAGCTTATCTTTTTCTCCGGCACTAAATATCTGTGCAGGAATTTCAGTAGAAAATTCCTTCGCGTTACCGGACGATTTAACATCTATTTCAATGGTTTTCATACCGTTCTCGTCGCTTTTTGCCTGCGCAAATGCCTTATTTATGGCAGCATTATCAAGCTTAACGGTTGCTTTTCCATTGCTGATTTGGGGCGTTGCTGAAATTGTCCCATTGACAGGCTGCGTTTGAGTTGTTACGGCTGTGCCAGAACTATGACCCGACCCACCGGTAGGTTCTTCCTCTTCTTGTTCCTCTCCCGAGTTTTTGCGTTGTACAGTAACTTCAGAATTAGGATTGAAAGGGGTTTCCGCCGCGTCATGCGCACTAACATAGGTTGTAATACTTGCTTCTTCCATCGTAATGGATACAGCTGCGCTGCCGGTATATTGAAAATGTACTGTACAAATATCTATATTTCCGCTGAATTTGTTTTCAGATGTGTAAAAACCAAAGTAATGGATTCCGTTTTTCTTATAGATCTGTACTTTATTAAGGGTTTTATCTTCTATTGTATCACTATACTCAATAGATTTTATTTCTAATCCATCTTCTAGCCCAAGCCCGAAAAGTGCACCATTAAACAGTTCATCTTTTTCCAATAATATATCCACCGAAAATTCATTTGAATTGGCATCTAATGTAATACTGTTTGTTGAGAATTCAACCTTTGATAATGCTTCTGCTGCTGCACATGTACTGAAACAAAAACTTAACAATAATATTACTGCTAAAATTGCTTTCCTCACAATAAAATCACCTCATTTTATACTTTGAACAAACAATGAAATATAGCAATACAGGAAAGAGCCAAATACTCTTCCCTGTATTTGCTTAAACTTAATGTTAACGTAAAATATTTGCAATAATAATCGAGAAATCTGTGATATTAACCACACCGTCAAAGTTTACATCGGCACGTTCAGCATCGCCACTCCAGTTTTGGTCGTTTGAATCTGCCATAAAGTATTCCAATGCTTTGGAAAGGTCGCTGCTGCCTAACTTTCCATCCTTTATGATATCGCAGATTATTTTATATGCTCTGACGGTAACGGCTGCTTCTGCTGCATCGATATTTGATGTAATTTCTTCATTAACTCCGGCTGATGCGGTTATTGGTTTTTCAATGCGCAAAACAGCTTGTGTTACCCCACTCTGCAAATCTGCAAGTTCAAAAGTTAATTTCAGTACATCCTCATATTGGGCAGCAGAAACCGGCGTTACGGATCCCGCTACTATTCTTACCTTATTATCCTCTACCGCTGCATCAATCACCGTACCTTCCGATGCAGGCCATTCCGCCTTTTTAAATGTCATAATACTGCTATCAAAGCTGAAAGTAACATCCAGCGTATTTAAGCTCTCTACATCAGTAATGGCAAAATAGTATTCTATTTCATTAGTATCTTCCTTTATTACCAATTGGTTTTTGGTATGAACCTTAACGCTGGGTGCCGGTTGAGGTTGAGTTTGATCTTCCCCGTCCTTGTAAACGACATGAAGGGTTGGTGCCTGTTCCTGTCCGCCGCCCTCATAGGATTCAGCGCATCTTGCACCGGTTCCGCTTAATATAAAGCTGAGTGCATTTCCTGCATTCCATCCATCCTTGTCTACAATTTCCTGTACTAGAGATGCAAGGTTCGGCGTTCTTTGGTCTTCGCCGGCCGCTTGCACTTCTGTCCACTTGGGAATACCTGACCAGGTTACAGCAGTCTGCGTTCTGGTGCGTGAAGAAACTGTGAAGTTTTCATTTGCAAAACCGGCTGAGTTTGCAGTGTCTTCCGCTTGGATAGTAATATTAAACGGATCTTTATTCTTCTTGTCAGAAACTTCGTCTACCGTAAACTGGATATATGCATTAACAATTTCTGATCCTTTCGGAATGGAAAGATCGGCAAACCGAATTCCTATCAATTGATTTGAATCTTCGTCTACGATTTCCAGATCCGAACTGTCGTAATCCAATGAACCGTCCGCACGTTCTTCCATATCGTCCATGCTGTTTTGGATGCGTGCCATGATATAGTTGCTTTCTAATTCATATACTACATGAAGGGTCGGTGCTTCTGCTGCTCCACCTCCCTCATAAGACTCAGCGGATCTTGTACCGGTACCGCTAAAGATGAAGCTAATTGCATTTCCTTCATTCCATCCTTCCATATCTACAACTTCCTGTACCAAAGCCGCAAGATTAGGTGTTCTCTGGTCTTCGCCTGCTACTTGAGCCTGTGTCCACATGGGAATATCTTTCCAGTTCACAACACTAGTTGTGTTGGTGCGGGAAGAGATATTATATGCGGTATTTGTGAAAACAGGTGAATTAGGCACCGCTTCCGCGTGGATATTTACATTAAACGGATCAGCGCTCTTGTCCGGTTCGTCCACTGTAAACTGGATATACGCGTCAATGATTTTTGCTCCTTTTGGAATGGAAAGATTAGCAAATCTGGTTCCGATCAACTGATTGGCTTTCTCTGTTACGATTTCCAGATCAGAACTTCCATCGTCCATTTCTCCTGTTGAGACATTTTCTTCATAGTCATCGGATCCGTCGGTGATTTGAGCCATAATATAGTGATCTTCCGATTGTCCTTCTACCTGTATAGCAACCTTGTCGCTAATCACTGTTTTACCGTTTAGATTCACTTCAGCCCAAACTTTTACAGGCATATTCGCGATCGGTGCATTTGCAAGTGTAACGGTTCCGCCCTGAGTGATGGAAAGTACATCTGCAACATCTGTTTTATATGTAACGGTTGCAGATGATAAGTCCATATCAGCATAAAACTCATCTTGTCCGGCTATCTCAAGCTGAATGCTTCCATCGGCTGCTAATTCTTCCCCGTCAGCTGTCAATGTAACCTGTGATAATTGCGGTTCAGGCTGATAACCGCCAACAATACCGAATGGCTGTGTGAAACTGATTCCACCGTCACCCTTCAGCTGTGCACGGATATAAGTGCTGATCTCTTGTTCATGGTCGTTCAAGTCAATGGTATTTCCGGCAGCTATAATCTCTCCATCTGCAATCCATTCGATGGTTGTATAGTTTTCACCTTCAATTGCAATACTGTTTTCTTGTTGATCAACTACTATATTAGTGATTTTAGGCGTAGGTCCATTGGCTGTAAAATCAGAACCAAGTTCCCTTTTTGCAACTTTTGCAACTGCATAGAATGTACCATTTTCCATAGAATTTCGTACATTTTCCAATGTATTTTCAGGCATGAGCATTATGTTATAGCTAAATCCGGTATTGGCCAAAGCATGGGTATCATCATTGGAGAATCCCCATACCGGACGTTCCGGCATTGTTTGTTTTAAAATATTATCCCACAATATTCTGTCACTATAGGAATCTCCATCCTTTTTGTTGATGATTTCCATCCCTACGCATGAGGAATATTTCCTGAACAGGTTTACATACTTTGCAACATTATGAAGATCATTGGATGCAGCTTTACCGTCCGCACCATCATTAGCTGTACTGCTGCCGCCGGTGTATCTGCCTGGGTGGTTGATATGGGAAATACCGCCTAATGTTTCACATTGGGCGATATTGCCTTCTAACGTTGCACCGGATTCGTTATTGAAATTTGCCCAAAATGTATTAACATGGTCAGATCTAGACTGTTCATCAGAATAAGGAATCCCTATCATGCCTCTGCCGTTCCTGTCGGTACCTGCATTCATTTGTGCAGCACGTTCGGAAGTAAGGTAAGTCCTTTCCGGTCTATCGCTTCTATCCCACGTGGTACTGACGAAGTTATGATCGGTCATAGCTAAAATATCATAGCCTTTTGAATAATGTTCTTCAATCATGTCAGCTGGTTCATCAGCCCCGTCACTTTCTACAGAATGTGCATGAAAATCTGCTTTATACTGCCCAAAAGTTGACCAATTTACTGTTTCATACGGATTATTTATTTCATAATCTGTTGTATAGGTGGAATCTTTTATCAATGAATGCGTATCGGTCATTTCCATTGTATCGGTTCTATAGGTAGAAATAGTAAGACTATCTTCTGTTACACTGATATGTGAGAAAGTCGGGACTCTCAGCTGTTCTCTGACAGCAGCATATTCTTCGGGAATTGACTTTAGCGTATAATACTTGCTGCCAGAACCAGAGTTAGCTGTAATATAGAGTATACCCATAGGGTTGATGGCTGAACCGTTCTCATCCATAGGCTGATCTAGGATAGGTTGGTCACCCTTCATTTGATGAGATCTTGTATAGCAGTGATCATGACCCATTAAAACCACATCTATTCCCAGTTCATCAAATACTGGAAAAAGTGCTGCTCTTCTACTGACTATTGAACTTTCTGCTGAATGGCTTGCAGAACTATAAATTGAATGATGGAATACAACCATTTTCCACTTTGCGTTTGGATTTGCAGCAACAGCAGCCTCCATAAATGCCGCATGGGATGCTCCGCTGGTATTATTGGAATTCAGTCCTATGAACAGCGTGTCGCCATAAGTATAATAGTAGTCGCCACCGGCACTTGTAATGCCGTATTCTGTTGATTCATTAGGATTATTAAAATGATATGTATAATTTGCAGCATTATCATGATTTCCCTGTACCGATGCAACCGGCAGGCTTCTTAACTCTTCCGGCGCAAAAAATCCGTCATATTCTGTTTCATCAGTGGCGGTATTTACCTGGTCTCCTGCAGATACTAAAAAACTCACTTCAGGAAACGTATTAACTGCTTTTCCCATCGTATCTTCCCAACCGGCCGTATCGGCGGTCACATTGCTGGAACCGATCTGCGGGTCACCTACAAATAAAAAGCTGTATTCATCTGTTTTCCTGCTAGTATAATTATAAACCGGGCTCCAATTGACGCCGTCACCTAAACGATAGACATATTGGGTAGATTCTTCAATACCCGTTACGATGACTTTGTTTGAAGAAAACCCTGTTACCCCATCGGATACGGCACCGTTAAACGTATCTGCGATGCTTTCCGGAAATTCCGTACCGGACATATCCGCTTTTTTTGCAATTTGCACGACACAATTTGCAGAACCGCTTTCGCTGTACCATGCAAAATTCAACTCGGAAGCATTTTTCCCAGGTGTGAGCACGATACCGGAAATAGCATAAACACTCTGTGTCACTGCCGAACCTCCACCGCTTCCTTCAGATTGCAGCTCCAGACTCCCCTCACCTGCATCAGCTGTATTTTCCCCGCCATAGACAAATTCAGCAACTGTTGTTGGCACTTCGGTGCTTGCTTGGCTTTCACTTGCAGTTACTGTGACGAATCCTGATAACATCATTGCTATTGCCGTTACCATTGACAGGATTCGAATAGATAGCTTTCCTGACGTCAGTTTTCTAAGCATTTGTCAACCTCCATAAGTTTATTAATTGCCTCCATTTATACTTTTCTTCTTGGATATATATAAATTCCCATTTGAGGCTTCCATTACTTTATAATTAATTAATATAAAGTCCATATTAATTATCAGTTAATTCTATGTAAACTAATAAAGACGATGTAATAATATGAAAGATTCACTAATTACTTTAAATAAACATTATGATTTTAACCTTAATTTAACATGATTGTGCTAGTCTGATTACGTCATGATATATATACTGAAAGTTATGTTATTCTGTTTAAAAGGAGACTGGTTATGTTAAACTCTAAAACATTAAGAGCTGTTCTTTGGACAATCACACTAATATCGTTCTCGCTTTTCTTATATTTTTTTAACAAAGGTACACACATTTCATTTAATAAGCAGGGCGGGATTTCTTATGTACGATATGAAAAGGCAAAAGTATTGAGGGTAGTCAGCGAATCTTCCGAAAAAGATGAAGCCATCAACGGATTATACCGTGGCTTCCAGCAATTAGAGGTGCAAATTCTTACAGGAGAACACAAAGGGGAACTCCACATAATTAAAAACTATTTAAGCAATCTCTTAAACGTTTATGGCAAAGCAGGACAGAATATTATTGTTTGTGTAGATACGGCCAATCCGGAAAAATATTTGGTATCTGTATACAATTATGATAGATCTCCCGTTTTATATATATTTATTCTTCTATTTTTAGCTGCTTTGTGGGGTATTGGAGGAAAGAAAGGATTTAAATCTATGGTGGGTCTCTTATTTACTTTTATTTGTATTATTTTTTTATTTATCCCCATGCTCTACAGAGGGTATTCACCAATATTTGCATCGGTGCTCATCGTAATTATTACAACCTGTATCACATTACTCACGCTTAACGGGTGGAGTTTCAAAACCTTGTCAGCTGTATTAGGCACTACATTAGGAGTTGTAATTGCCGGTACCGCTTCCAGTATAGCCGGCCATTTCGCCCATATTACCGGGTTTCAAACTGAAGAAGTAGAAACATTAATCGTCATTGCCAGGGATCATGGTATGCAAGTTGGAGGGCTGTTATTTGCAGGAATTCTCATCGCTTCCCTTGGCGCCATCATGGACGTAGCTATGTCTATTGCCTCTTCGGTACAGGAGGTATATATTGCAAATCACAACCTTAGCAAAAATGCGTTGTTTATGTCAGGTATCAATGTTGGCCGCGACATGATGGGAACCATGGCCAATACTCTTCTGCTTGCCTTCACAGGCACTTCACTTAATTCACTGATACTGATTTACTCTTATAACGTACCTTATAATGAATTAATCAATATGAATATGTTAGGCATAGAAATTATTCAAGGATTATCCGGAAGTACTGCTGTCATCCTCACTGTTCCCATTATTGCTTTTATTTCATCACGGCTTATCCCTATGCGGAGAGTTGAAAATAGTTATAGGGTGTCTGCAACAAAAAAGCATAACAAAGCAAATCACTTGTAAAAAACTAATATTATGATTATCGCAAAGATACTATGCCAACAGATTTTACTCTTTTTTATATTCAGGGGTGCAGGAGAAAATCTCATAACATTCTTATTTGAAGATAAAGTATATATTCTCAAGATCTCCTTTATGAAATTGCCGTAAAAATACCTTTTTTGTCTCCAAGATAAGCTTTCCATTATTAATCACCTTGTTATCTATCTCCTCCTATAGGAATCCTAGATATGCTGAATGGTTGGTAATACTTCTTATATATTGACCATTATTTTTACCATTTTAAATGTTTATCTGCTCTTTATACCATCCCCTGTCACTCCACCCCTTGTCACGTGTCTGTCTTTTTATTTATCAATCATGATCTTAATATTTACATTGAAATTAGGCAGTAAAAAATTATCAATCTCATCAATAGAAATTTCAACAGGTATTACTGTTTCCCCATTTTCATTTATCGCCATACTCGATATTCTGGTAACCGTTCCATGATATTCTTTGTCCGAGTCTGCCAACGGGATTATACTCGTTTTATTTCCCACTTTTATATCTTTTATAAAGTCTTCAGCCACATTGGCTTGCACAATCAATGTATTGGTATCCAAAATACTCATTATTTGTTTTTCATCATTTAATCGGTCACCTGCAGAAATATTAATCTTCTCAATAGTCCCGTTTTCGATATCACATACAATCTTGTTTCCTTGAATTCCGCTTTCTTTAATCTTATCCTTTAGTGTTTCAAGCCCATAATCCAAAGACGCAATATTTTGCCTTTTGATGGTTATATCCAATGTGTCTTTTGTATTTGCAATCATCTTCTGTTTTTTTAAATCTTCCAGTTTTATCTCCTCATTTTCCACTTCTTTTTGTTTTTGCATAACTGTTATTTTAAAAGTGTCATAATCATTTTGAGTAATCGCGCCTTCTTTTAATAAAGATTCTTGTTTAGCCAAATCCTTTTTCAATTTTTCATGCTCTGTCCGTCCTGTTTCCAAATTATTTCTCGCTAGCATGATATCAGGATTGTATTCTATATTTCTATCGGCTTCATCGTTTACGTCTTCCAGAAGCTTTTGAAGCTCCAATTGAGCGATTTTCAAAGAATCTTCTTTTTCTTTTATTTGCTCTTGTATTTCCTTTAAGCTAAGGGTGATTAGCGTATCCCCTTTTTTTACCTTTTGGCCTTCCTGTACATGAACTTTTTCAACCGCAGCAGGCAAATCAATCATAATGCCTTTAATTTGCTTTGTCTTAATGATACCGAATGCCTGCACGGTTTGCTGCACCGGTTCTTCTGCTTGGTCTTGATCAGACTGTGTATTCACAATGCCGGTTTGAGATTTTTTTGTGCAACTTACAGTTGACATCATTATGCCTAATAAGCAAACAATTATAAATAGTTTCTTCAACATTCACACATCCTTCCGTCTCGCACGTTTATTATCCTTGTTCCATATTTCGCGGCTTCATTTGAATGGGTAACCTGTATGATGGTCTTGTCTTTCTCTGTATTAATCTTTTTAAACAATTCCATTATTTCCGTGCCTGTTTTACTATCCAAATTCCCAATAGGCTCATCCGCCAAAATAATATCCGGCTCGTTTACCAATGCTCTTGCAATTGCAACTCTTTGTTGTTGACCGCCTGACAATTCCCTTGGAGTATGCTTTCTTCTATCTGAAAGGCCTACAAGCTCCAAAATTTCTTCCAATCTATTTCCATACTGCTTCAGCTTTTTTCCATCTAACAATATAGGCAACATTATATTTTCTTCTACATTTAGATTAGGAACCAAGTTATAAAATTGGAACACAAATCCTATATCTCTCCTGCGCATCGTGCTTTCTTCTTTGTCCTTCATTACCGACAATTCTTTGCCATTCAGCTTTACACTTCCCGAAGTAGGTTTATCCAAGCCTCCCAGCAAATACAGCAAAGTACTTTTCCCCGATCCTGACGGCCCCATAATAGAAGCAAACTCTCCCCTTTTAATAACGAGTGTGATATTTTTCAGTACTTCCACATTTATTTCACCCAATTTATATGTCTTACATAAATCATGCGCCTCAATAATATTTTCCATATGACCACCTCTATTCATATTTGATAGATTCTATTATATTAAGCTTGGACGACTTTAAAGCAGGTCCGACAGATGCGACAATGGTAATAATAATTCCTGCAAGCAAGGAACCGAGCAGCGTAAGCCATGAGATTTGAATAAAACCATTCATGTTTCCTCCTAGTGCCTCCATCAGTTTGCATACTCCCCAAATTAATAGTAATCCGGTAATAATCCCCACTGTTCCTCCAATTAAACCACCGGTAAGCGCCTCTATAAAAACCATTTTAAGCGTTTGCGCTTTATTCATTCCAACAGAGCGCAAGATAGCTAATGACCGCTTCCGGTCAATAAAACTGATAATCAAATTGTTAAAAACACCAAATATCCCTATAATCATTGTCATAATACCAAAACCTTTAAAAATATTCAGTATCCTGCTGTTTCCTTCCATATTTTCTTTTATCCTTTGTTTCAGCGTTCTGACCCATGGGTTTCGTCGCTTGAATTTCTCCTGGATCTCTTTTGCTACATACTCAGGGTCTTTATTGGTCTTTATATATATATCACTGTAGCTTTTCAATGACATATCGCTTTTTAAATACCGCTCATCAACAAACGCATAACTGCCGTCATACCGATCCGAATCAAAAAAGCCCACTACCATATAAGGAAATACACCTCTATCAGTTTTTAACTTCAAGTGATCCCCTATGGCAATTTGATGCTCTTCTTTAAAAAGGTTGGAAACGATGATATTTCTTCCTTCCTCTAACTCTTCAAGCAATCTTTCAGGCTTGTCATCGGTATTTAAAAGCATATAGTCCAATGTTTTGTTTTTATTTGTGCCTTGGATACAGGTAATTTGTGTATCTTTACCGACAACCTCGGTACTCCATTTCTGATATATACCGAATGTATCTTTCACACCGTCAATAGCAATCAATCTGCTTTCTGTAGAGCGGTCCATAGGCCATACCCAGATATTAATATCATATTTGTAGTCCTTGTAATAGTTCACTAGCTCTTGAGCCATACTTTCACTCATAATATTAATCATTAACAATACCGCAATAGAAATGCCCAGCAGAACAATATTGTTTAAAATATTTTTATTATCTCTAAGGTTCTGAGCAGCTAAGATTCCTTCATTGCCGAAAACCCCTGAGTATATCCTTTTAAATACTGCTAGAAATCCATTTGTAATATGGGGTACAAGCAGTACCACAGCAGGTATCAGTAAGAACATGCATATCATGTCTACAGCAACTGCCATATCTTTGGGTACGAAAAACGGGCCTGCGATTCCTAAAACAAAAAAGCAGATACCCAACACCGTTTTCCATCTTTTCTTTTTTACTTTTTTCTCCATCGTATTAAGCACAATATCTTTTACCGGCATTTTTGAGACTTTTCGGATAGGAAGAATTGAACTGATAAGTGCAAGTGCAACACCGATACCGAACGCCATTAACAATTGCTCGGTCGTAAAGTATCCCTGTGCTTTGATATTTGACATCCATGAAGGCATAATCTGCTTTATCATGAGCTGCAAAATACCTATTCCTAAAATATCACCAAGCACACCTCCTATAATGCCATACACCAAGCTTTCAACCATCAAAACCCTATTGGTTATTTTCTTGGTTGCGCCAATGCTTCGAAAGGTTCCGATTACCGGAAGACGTTCAGCCATAATCACTTTAAAAGAAGTATAAATGATAAACATACTTAAAATCACAACAAATGCAACCATCACAAGAAAAACTGCGGAAATTTCCTGTGTCTGGCTTTTTATCATTGCTTTTGAGATCGTATCCCTAACGCTGTACATGGGATATGCCTGTGAAAGTTCCTGTACCATCATATCTTGAGCAGCAGAGTCCTCCAGCCCTACATATAATACGGATACCTTCCCTCTTACACCATAAAATCCTGCCAAAGTTTCCCGGGGTATCACAATATATGTACTTTCTCCATCCTCTGTAAATGGGCCGACAGGTTGCGACACAGCAGAAACGATGAACCATCGTTTGGTACCGTTCATGTTAATTCCCATTGGATCGCCTGGTTTTAAATGATATTTTTCAGCCATTCCTTTTCCGATAATCGCTTTATTTCCTTTAAACGGCTCTAAATTGAACTGCTGCTCCAGTATAATCGGGTTCATTTTTCCCATATCTTCCAGTTCTATTCCCTGTATATCTACCTGAACCGTTTCGTTCTCTGCTTTATACTCCCCGCTTCCTGTCATCATTCCAACAATATATTTCACATGGCTGCCATAGGAGTCCAACAAAGAAACAGGAATAAAGCCTGTTCTTGACTGCTCCCCTGCGCTTACCATGATATCCGCACTGCCGAAATATTTTTTCATTTGTTCCATGATCATCTTTTCTACCGTCGTAGAAATTGCTGTAGATGCAAAAAACAGAGCTGAAGACAGGATAATAGAAATTACTATTAAAAATGTTCTAAGCTTCTTTTCTTTAATATTGCGAAGCGTAAATTTTACAATAATAGACACTTATTCACCCCCTAATCATTTCCACAACCAATAAGATTGACGTGTAGGCTTCCAAAAAAGTTTCAAATATTACAATTTTTTTTCATTTTTTTCACAACCTTTTCATATATGAGTTAATTTCATAATTTCTAATCCTTGAAAACACAAGGTTAGAAAAAAGCATAAAAAATAGTTTACCCCAATCCGATAAATAATTCGTCCAAACAATCCACAGAAAGGAGTAAACGTTGTACGAATTATGAATCGGCAAACAACATTATTTACTTTAGAGCAAATTATAGAAATTCAACCATTAACAAAATTACAAGCTGTTTTAACATTTATTGATTATTCAATTATGCTTGAAACTTTTAAAATTGATGTCAGCAAACGTGGTCCTAAAGGATTTGCGTATACCAGCTTGCTCAATGCTTTACTTGCAATGCAAATAGATCAAATACCTACTATTAAAGCATTAGTTAAAAGGTTGAAAACAGACCCCGTTTTAAGAGTAACCTGCGGGTTTGATACTATTGGCAAAACGCCTAGTGCTTCAACTTTCTCTAGGTTTATAGAAAAGCTCTCTAAAACCGATGTACTTGAAAAAACTTTTCAGAGAATGGTTCGTAGAGCCAAAACCTTGGGACTTATTAATGGTTCCCATGTCTCAATAGATGCATCGAAAATTGATGCCTTTGAGCATGCTGTACCAAAATCAAAAATACCAGAAAACAATCCAGAGTTTCCTCACTGGGGTGCCAAGCAAGATACCAATGGCAATATGATAAAATGGTTTGGTTGGAAGATGCATGCTGTAGTAGATACAACAAGCGGAATCCCATTAGGGTACATCATAACCCCTGCAAATGTTGCAGATATGGTAATGGCAATACCACTAATGAATAAGCTTAAGGCAGATTATGAAGACTTATTCAAACCATCTTACTACATTATGGATACAGGCTATGATATACCATCTATCTATCAACATGCTGTATCATTTGGTGCTCAAGCTATTATGCCAATTAACTGGAGAAATACGAAAACTCCACCTGAAGGCATTAACTGGGAAGGTCAACTTGTTTGCACCATGAATTATCCGTATGTGAATGGTGGAAATGATAATGGAACCATTCGGTTATTATGTCCCCACGCTTGCGGAAAAGCCAATTGTCCTATGGGTTCAAGTTGGTGTACGAGTACAAAATCAGGATACATTGGCAAAGTTAAAATTAAGGATAATCCACGGTTTATATCTTATCCATTACGAGGAACAGAAGCATGGGACAATCTATATGATGAAAGAACATCCGTTGAACGCTTTTTTGGTGATGGAAAAGAAAACTATGCTTTAAACAATCTGCGTGTAGCAGGGCTAAAAAAAGCAAAAGTATTCATGGATTTAGCCTGCATTGCAATTATTGCTACAAGAATTACAAAAGCAGAACAATCAAAAAATATTGCAGCTTAGTATTTTAATTATCAAGGAACAGGAGATGATATTTCTTAATTTCAAAACTATATAGTTGTGGATAACTATCTATTGTAAGGATAGTCTAACCTTTTTTTGCACAATTTCAAAAATATCAGTAGGAATTATCCACATTCTTGATTTTTGAATTATGAAATATCCTCACATATGTAACGCATTAAAGTTTTTACATTGGTAAACGGTTTGTGGTGGTGTATGTGTCCTTCAGAGACGCGCCCAAACTCACTTCGTTCAAACAGTGGACGGTCTCTTACGGAAACATACACCACTCCAAACCTATCGTTACTGTAATTTCTTTAATGCGTTATATATAGAAGGATGTTGTAGCAAAAATTATCATTCCCATTATTAAGGACACCACCGACGAGATATATTTTGACAAAATGATATGCAAGTGACAGGGGACGGTTCTGTATCACCTTTTAAAATTGATCATTAAAAAACCTCGCATCCCAAAATAGGGACTGAGGTTAATAGTGGTACCATCCTGATTGACACAATAATATGTATCTTCTCAAACTTATAACGGCAGGATACTGCTGCTGCCTATTTATCACTTCGGTGCAGTTCTCCAAGGCGGGTTCAAAACGCTCTTATGGAAATCTTTCAGCAGTGATTCCCTCTCTGTAATAAGATCATACTTTTACTATTCCTCATCATTGTAATGCTCTATATTTATACATTTTATTAAATAATAAAATAAAAGAGTTATACTGCCAAGGGATTTAATTCGTTATAGATAAGCTATATATAACGAATTAAAGTTTTTACATTGGCAAACGGTTTCAAGGTGGTGTATGTGTCCTTCAGAGACGGGCCCAAACTCACTTCGTTCAAACAGTGGACGGTCTCTTACGGAAACACACACCACCCCAAACCTACCGTTACTGCAATTTCTTTAATGTGCTATATATAGCATAACAGATTAAACTAACGCTAAAACAATCCCCCGAACTTCAGGATCAACGGGCCGAAAACAAGGGACACAATGGTCATAAGCTTAATCAATATGTTGATGGATGGGCCTGCCGTATCTTTAAAAGGATCTCCTACCGTATCGCCTACTACAGCCGCCTTATGGGCATCACTGCCTTTATGGCTGTGTTTCCCTTCTTCAATATATTTTTTAGCATTATCCCAGGCACCCCCTGCGTTTGCCATCATAATGGCCAGCAGTACTCCGGTCACAAGGGCTCCGGCCAACAGTCCGCCTAATGCTTCCGCTCCCAGTATGAAGCCTGCGGCTAACGGTGCCGCTACGGCTAACAGTCCCGGCAGCAGCATTTCTTTTAATGCAGCTTTGGTACTGATGTCTACGCATTTGGTGTACTCGGGTTTTGCTTTTCCTTCCAATATTCCGTCAATCTCTCTAAACTGCCTTCTTACTTCTTCACACATCTGAAATGCCGCTTTTCCGACAGACTCCATGGTCATTGCGGAAAATAGAAACGGCAGCATTCCGCCCAACAGCAATCCGATGACTACCAGCGGATTCATGATGTCAATTTTCTGTAAACCCACAGCTTGGGAATAAGAAGCAAATAAAGCCAATGCCGTTAATGCCGCAGAACCGATGGCAAATCCTTTTCCTATGGCGGCTGTGGTATTCCCTACCGAATCCAGTTTGTCGGTAATCTTACGTACCTCTTTTGGCAGCTCCGACATTTCGGCTATACCGCCGGCATTATCGGCAATAGGTCCGTATGCGTCCACCGCCACCGTAATCCCTGCCGTGGAAAGCATGCCTACCGCTGCCAGGGCGATGCCGTATAACCCCATAAATTTAAATGCGACCAGAATCCCTGCCGAGATTAATAATAACGGCCACATTGTCGAATACATACCTACTGCCAGTCCGCTGATAATGGTGGTAGCGGCTCCGGTATCCGATTGTTTTGCGATCTTTATGACATGCTTGTAGTCTCCCGAGGTATATATCTCAGTAACCTTTCCGATCCCTATTCCTGTCACCAATCCCGAGGCGATTGCCCAAAACGCATTTAAGTCACCAAATATATGCCTGCTTAATAAAAAAGCAATCACAATCAATACAGCCCCGCTTATATATGTCCCTCTTTCTAACGCTTTTGCCGGATTAGCACTTTTGCTTCCCTGAACCAACAATATTCCGATGATGGAAGCTGCAACTCCTCCCGAAGCCATGAGAAGGGGAAATATCACCCCATTTACAGGATCGATTTGGGGAATGGCTACGGCCAGCGTCATGGCGGATATAATGGAACCTACATAAGATTCGAATAAATCCGCTCCCATCCCTGCTACATCCCCTACGTTATCCCCTACATTATCGGCGATGACAGCCGGGTTTCTCGGATCATCTTCAGGAATATTAGCTTCTATTTTCCCTACCAGATCGGCGCCTACATCCGCCGCTTTGGTATAAATACCGCCGCCGACACGCCCGAAAAGCGCAATGGACGATGCACCCAATCCAAATCCCGTAATCATCTGAATCTGTTCTTGCCCAAGAAAGATATAAAGAATGCCTATGCCTAATACGCCTAATCCCGCTACCGACATTCCCATGACCGCTCCGCCTTTAAAAGCAACTCCGAGGGCCTTATTCATCCCTCCCTGCCGGGCCGCGTTTGCTGTTCTGACATTGGCTTTGGTGGCTACTTTCATACCAAAGAAACCTGCCAGCGCAGAGAAAAAAGCTCCCAATAAGAAACAGTGCGCAGTAATCCAGCCTATTCCCAAGCCTAAGATAACATACAAAATACCGGTAAAAATGATCAGCGTTTTATATTGCCTTGATAAAAACGCCATGGCTCCTTGTTGAATGTACGTGGATATTTCTTTCATTCTTTCTGTACCGATATCCAGCTTATTAATGGTTATCGAAAGGAAATAAGCAAACAACAATGCTGTGATCCCCAGCATCGGAGCAGTAACATAATAATAGTTCATTAATAATCCCCCTGTATAATTGATATATTGAAAATATAATAAAGGATTGAAAACTATATTACTAAACCATTTTCTCAGGCCTAACAAGTTTATCGAAATCTTCTTCACTTAAGATATTTAGTTTTCTGGCAGCCTGCTTCAAAGAAATACCTTCCGCAAAAGCTTTTTTAGCAATTTGCGCGGCTTTATCATATCCGATATGTGGATTGAGACTTGTTACAAGCATTAAGGAGTGTTCTAAATAATATTGCATCTGGTTGCGATCAGGTTTGATGCCACAAACACAATGATCATTAAAGGACTTGATACTATCAGAAAGTAATCGTACAGATTGTAGAAAATTGTAAATACATACAGGCATAAACACATTTAATTCAAAATTGCCTTGAGAAGCTGCCATTCCGACGGCCACGTCGTTAGCTATTACCTGCACTGCTACCATCGTTATAGCTTCGCACTGAGTTGGATTAACTTTACCAGGCATAATTGAACTCCCTGGCTCATTCTCGGGAATGCTAATTTCTCCTAATCCGCACCGAGGACCACTTGCCAACCAGCGCACATCGTTTGCAATCTTCATTAGATTCGCAGCTAATGCTTTGAGTGCCCCATGAGCAAATACCAGGTCATCCTTGCTGGTTAGCGCATGAAATTTATTAGGGTTAGTTTCAAAATTTCTTCCTGAATTCAAGGATATTGCTTCTGCTACAACTTTATCAAAATTTCCAGGAGCATTCAACCCTGTTCCTACCGCTGTACCACCTAGCGCAAGCTTTCGTAATCCTATGAGTGACATATTAATCACCCTTAGAGAATTTTCCAACATACCACGCCAACCGCTGATTTCTTGAGAGAATTTGATAGGCGTCGCATCTTGGAGGTGGGTCCTACCAACTTTAATAATATCACTACTTTCACTTTCCAACACCTCAAGTGTTTGAATCATACTTTTAATATTACAAATAAGCTTATCCTCAATTTCAGTAACTGCTGCAATATGCATTGCAGTAGGAAACGTATCATTTGAACTCTGCGACATATTGACATGGTCATTTGAATGCAGTAATTTCTCCCCAGCAAGAGTATTTCCGCGATTTGCTATAACTTCATTGACATTCATATTCGTTTGCGTACCACTTCCCGTTTGCCAAACAGAAAGGGGAAAATTGTCGTTCAACTTACCGGCTAAAATCTCATCACATACCTGCTGAATAAGTTCTGTTTTCCTAATATCCAATTTTCCAAGCTGATGATTTGCCATAGCTGCAGATTTTTTCAATATTGCAAATGCATAAATGATTTCTATCGGAATCTTCTCGGTGCCAATGGCAAAATTATTAAAGCTTCGTTGAGTTTGCGCCCCCCAGCATCTGTTATTAGGTACCATTACTTCTCCCATCGTATCATATTCAATACGCATATCCATAAAAATCTCCTCCTTTAACAAGGTTGATATCTGCTTCTAATAAGAATGATATCAAAAACAATCATAAAGATAAAATATTATTTATCTATATTTCAATAGATTTTAGTTATTAAAACCAGGCGTGCTACGGTATAATTAACTTATCAAGCAACATGTTTTCAGCAGTAATCTTCCGTATATACGAGGATTCTATAAAAACTTTATAGTTTTTCAATGACATATCGCTTTTAAATAAACGCTCAACTGTTCAGAAATCACACAAGGGGACAGGGCCGCAGTCAGGCCAAAAATCAAGCCTGCCAGCAGACCAGTCCCCTTGTGTGGTTTCTTCTGCTCAAAAAATTCCGTCCCTTGTCACTTGTTTCTTCCTAGATAATGGTGCAAACTGCGTGGGCAGCAATCCCTTCACCTGCTCCGACAAACCCTAGTCCTTCCGTTGTAGTCGCCTTTATATTGACTTGGTCAACGGCAATGTCTAAATGATCCGCAATGTTATCCCTCATTGTCTGTATGTGAGGTGCCATTTTAGGGCGCTGCACAATAATGGTTGCATCTATATTATTCACTTTATAGCCTTTTGCATCCAGTACCTTTTTTACTTCCCTCAAAAGCAGTATGCTTGATATTCCTTTGTATTTATCATCTGTATCCGGAAAATGCTTTCCAATATCCCCCAAAGCCGCTGCCCCTAATAATGCATCCATAATAGCATGGAGAAGTACATCGGCATCCGAATGCCCTAATAAGCCTTTTTCATAAGGAATTTCCACACCACCTATAATAAGTGCTCTATCTTCAACCAATCTGTGTACATCATATCCATGTCCGATTCTCATTCAAAATCCTCCTCGTCCGGCACTCTTCCATCTATAATTGCTTCTGCCAAAAATATGTCTTCGGGAGTAGTAATCTTAATATTTTCATAACTTCCCTCCACCATCTTTACCCTCTTCCCCGTTTGTTCCACCAGCATGCAATCATCAGTTGCCTGAATATTTTCTTCAATTGCCCTTTGATATGCCTCCATCAGCAGTTCTTTCCTAAATACCTGTGGTGTCTGAACCGCCCAAAGTTTGCTTCTATCCAGCGTATTTACGATATTATTATTATCATCGACCAGCTTAATTGTATCTTTTACTCTTACACCCACCGCAGCAGCACCATTTTCTATTGCTGCTTCTACTGCTTCCTCAATATGTTCAGGTAGAATCAAAGGCCTTGCGCCATCATGGACAGCTACGATAGTAGCTTCGGTACTTATTTCTTTAAGTCCGTTATATACCGAATCCTGTCTTTCCCCACCGCCGACGATAATTTTTGATACTTTGTTGAGTTCCGATATATCTACGATTTCTTTACACAGCATGATATCTTCTTGACGGGTAACAATGATGATCTCGTCTATCACACTACAATCATCAAAGGCTTCTAAAGTGTATGCAAGTACCGGTTTATCCAAGATGTCAATAAATTGCTTGTTCTTTGCAGATTGCATACGCGTTCCTTTACCCGCGGCAACAATGATGGCAGAGCAAAACTCTCCCTTTCTTTTTATTTGCGCTTCCTTGAATATATTTTTTATCTTTTTTAACACACTATCCCTCCAGCAAAAGCAATTTAATCATGATTCACTCCGTTTAATATTTAGTCTGCCACACCTAACGACACTAAAATTATTTTACATTAAAACATAGCAAAAGCCAACCTAAGGTTAGTTGAATTTTTATGCTTTTATCAAATAAATCTTCATTTTAAATTTTACTTGGACACCAGATTTTATGGTATAATTAACTTATTGAGCGATGTGTTTTTAGAAGTTATCTTCCGTACACACGAGAATTGTGTAAAAACTTTATGCAATAAATATTTTACGGCTTGTACAGACACAGCAGAATTGGAGATTCTCCAACCTTTGCATACATAATACAGTACTATTATATTGATAAAAAAGGAGTTGCGGTTTATGAAAATTTCTCAAATGCAGCACTTTCAAGCTGTATGTAAATATAATAACATCACAAAAGCAGCTGCAGAACTCCACTTATCTCAACCTTCCATCTCCAGCTCTATTAAAGAATTAGAAACCGAATTTGGAATCAATTTGTTTCATCGCATTAACAAGCGCCTGAAATTAACACAGGAAGGATCTTTTTTTTTAGAAAGGGTCAATGAGATTTTAGAATCAATTGATACCCTTTCTCAACAGATGAAAGATCTTGGTCAAACAAAAAACCATATTAAAATTGGCGTACCACCAATGATTGGTACATTCCTGTTTCCAGCTATTTTTAATGACTTTCGCAATATTTATCCTGAAATACAAATAGAAATATTTGAGTACGGCTCTCTACAGACTCAACAGTTATTAGAGGATGATGTACTAGATATTGCATTAGTCGTCGCAGATGACAATATCGGAGATCAGTTACATGTTTTAAATATACTTAGTACGCAATTGCTGTTTTGTGTCCGTCCTGACCATCGATTAGCAAAGTGTACCTCTGTTGATATTAAGATGCTTAAAGATGAACCCTTAATTCTTTTTAAAGCTGATTCTTTTCAAAATGCTACTGTTAAAAAACGTTTTGCTGATTTAGGGTTGCAACCGAAAGTTCTATTATATTCCAGCCAGCTTTATACAATTAAAAAGTTCATTTCCAGCTGTAATGCAGGTGCATTTCTTTTTCAGGAAATTGCTTTCATGGAAAAAGATATTGTCGGTATACCATTGAGCGATCCTATAGAGATGAACATAGCTTTAATTTGGAAAAAAAATAAACATATTTATAGCGATGTTGCTAAACTAATAGCATTTACAAAGGAATACTGCTTCAAATAATCATTGTATCCGTTTATAAATCACATGCTTATCCATTTATGATGAATCTATGGTTCCATATATTTTCCATCTTCAACTGGCATAGATATTATCATAGATATTATCTATGATAATAAAAAAAATCTATATTTTACAAATTAGTACTTGCCAGCTATAATGTAGTTACAACTCAGGCCTGATATATCTGTTTATTTTGGGAGGTTAATCATGAATTACTCAATGGAATCTTTGAAGAAACATTATCAATGGAGAGGTAAGCTGGAAGTTACTTCAAAAGTATCTGTAGCCAGCAAGGAAGATTTATCCTTGGCATATACTCCAGGCGTAGCACAGCCATGCTTAGAAATTCAGAAGGATAATAACAAAAGTTATGAATTAACTGGGCGTTGGAATACAGTGGCAGTTGTAACCGATGGTACAGCTGTTCTTGGTTTAGGTGATATCGGTCCTGAGGCCGGTATGCCGGTAATGGAAGGCAAGTGTGTTCTATTTAAGGAGTTCGGAGGCGTTGACGCTGTTCCATTATGCATACGTTCCAAAGACGTAGATGATATTGTAAATACGGTTGCGCTGCTGGCAGGTAGTTTTGGAGGCATAAACCTGGAGGATATTTCAGCGCCACGCTGCTTCGAAATAGAACATAAGTTGAAAGAACGCTGTGATATTCCGATTTTTCATGATGATCAGCATGGTACAGCTGTAGTCACACTGGCAGCATTAATCAATGCTTTGAAACTGACCGGTAAAAAAATTGATGAAATTAGCGTAGTAATCAATGGTGCGGGAGCAGCAGGCGTTGCCATTATCAAACTGTTAATTGCAATGGGACTCAAGGATGTCGTAATGTGTGACCGAAAGGGTGCAATTTCTAAAGACCGCGATGACCTTAATCTTGTGAAAACTGAAATAGCCGCTATTTCCAACATACATATGAAAAAAGGAACACTAAGCGATGTACTCAGAGGAGCAGATGTTTTTATCGGTGTGTCAGCCCCAGGTACAGTTACTCCTGAAATGGTAAGATCTATGGCTCCTCGCCCAATCATATTCGCAATGGCAAATCCTACACCGGAGATCATGCCTGATGAAGCAATTGCTGCAGGAGCCGGCGTCATAGGAACAGGTCGTTCAGATTTTGCTAATCAGATAAACAATGTGCTGGCATTCCCCGGCATCTTTCGTGGTGCCCTTGATGTGCGGGCCAGTGATATAAATGATGATATGAAAATTGCAGCAGCTTATGCTATAGCAGGACTCATTTCTGATGAAGAACTGAAAGCTGACTATATCATTCCGATTGCCTTTGATTCGCGTGTTAAGGATTCAGTAGCTTCCGCTGTTGCAGCAGCCGCCCGCAAAAGTGGTGTTGCTCGTATTTAATCCTTTTTCTTTCATCTATAAACTCATATTTTATTTTGTAAAACTAAAAGACAGGAGATAACTGTTCATCTAAATTTTCCTGTCTTTTAGTTTTACGCTCACCTTATTTTGAAATCAATTTTTCAGATATGTTAATACCTTTCTCCTAATAGTACAAGATAATAAACAAAGCTGGAGATACCGAGGTAAACTTTTTTATTTTCCAGTCTCCACTCAATAATAGTCTCAATCCACAATCTGTAACTTACATTTATCTGATCTGACCAAACTTTTAGTCAATATTACCGGCCTATCCTGATTTGTATAACAAATTCTAGATAACAGCAATACAGGTGAAGTGGGGGTAGTACCAAGTATAGCAGCTTCATTTACCGTTAACATAACCGGTTCAATCAGTGTTTTAGCCTTTATTAGTTTAGTATTGAATTTGTTTTCGATGATATCATATATTCTTCCACTAAAATCTTCTTTTTCCAGCCCCGAAAAGAGAGCACTTTCATAATAAGACTTTTCCAGTATAGCGGGTTCTTTCTCATCTCTGAGGTATCTAAGTCTGCAAATTTCCGTTAGCCTACTACCCAATTTTAACTCCAAGCTATGAGCAATTGAAGATGAGCAATCTATATGATTAATCTTTAACAATCTATGGAAATTACCTACTTCCTCAGGAAAATAAGATTTAATATAATCTCCCTTAAAAGGCGGCTCTGCCACATAAGTACCGGAACCTTGTTTTCGTATCAGCAAACCTTGAACAACAAGATCCGATATTGCCTGACGTATCGTAGAGCGGCTAACCTTGAAATAATCAGAAAGTTCAGGCTCTGAGGGAATCTGATACCCCTTTGGCCATTCATCATTCTCAATTTTTTCACGTATATATTCTTCGATTTGATAGTATAAGGCAATACCTTTTTGTTTTAGATTATGCATATTATTGCAGTCTCCTTAATTAGTAATTATTTGATTCACCTTTTTATGAAGCCTATCATATAATTGCTTCAACGCATTAACTGTTAACTATATTTGATACGCTTCCTCGTTTCCAACTAACTAGTTATTTAAGTTCTCAATCATATTCTGGCATTCTTCCGGAGCAGATAAACTTGTACTTAACTTATTACTTCTAGTATACAATTCAAACGCTCCTAAGTACAAGAAAATTTTTGATTATTATTACATACTTTCCATAAAATAAACAGAGTTTTATAGCCTATTTATCAACAGCAGTACTAGTATAAAACTCAATCTCATATGATTTATATCGTTATATCATTATACATGGGGGTTAAAAACATCTTTTTTGCTTCTGCGATATTCTGCGTTTGTCCTAATACCCACATTAATTTTGTTACAGCAGCTTCTGAATTCATATCATGTGCTGATATTATTGGATACTGGGCTGTCGCTTTACCAACTTTATAGATTGTAAGATCACAACCTTCCTCAAGGCATTGTGTTGTAATTACCACAACCACTCCCGCATCTATCATATCCTTAATTTTAACTAATAAATTTCTTTTTTCACCGAAAGGCATTCCACCACACCCAAAGGTCTCAATAACTACACCCTTATATATTGTTTTTAGGTAGTCAAACAGTTGAGGTTTAGTTCCTGGAATAAGCTTTAGCAAAAAGACATCCGTGCAAAGTGAAGTTTTAAAATTTGTCTCCTCCTGACACTTTTTAAGCCCTGTGCCATTAAGCAATTTTATATTTCCATCCTGTATTGCAGCTATATAAGGATAATTTATACTATGGAAAGCGTCATAACTTTTTGATCTTATCTTAACTGCCCGGGTTCCATTAATCACCCTTCTATTAAAGACAATAAATACACCCCCTATTCCCTCACAGGCAAATCTTATTGAATCTATTAGGTTGCTTACTGCATCCGTTCCTTCTGCTTCTATTGGCTTTTGAGCTCCTGTGATCACAACCGGTTTATTAAGATACTGAAACATATATGATAATGCAGCTGAAGTGTATGCCATTGTATCTGTCCCATGAGTAATAACAAAGCCATCATATTTACTATAGTATTTCTCTACAGTCTTTCCAATTTCTATCCAATGTTCAGGTTGCATACTAGTACTGCCAATATTAAATATTTGGACTGCATCTATTTCACAAAAGTCTTTATATTCCGGAATATACTTTAAAAATGAATTGGCATCTACTAAAGGTGTTAGAACACCGTCATCCATTGCACAAGCTAAAGTTCCGCCAGTAGCAAGTAGCATAATTTTTTTCATCTAACACATCCTCCTATAACACGCTTTAAGGTCATTTGCTTTATCATCACTTTATAAAGAAATATCATAGGCTGTAAATTTACAGTCTATGACATTTCTTGCCGGTAATATATTCATAAAATTATTTTACTTGCGTCCATACCGTTACTTTAAACTCTTAACGATGCTGTCAAATAATTCTTCACCATAATCTGATCTAACCTTAGGCCATACTTCTTCTCTAACTTTTTTAGCAAATGCCGCTATCTCTTCATCAGTATAACTATATACTGTTATACCTTCTTCTTTTAGCTTCTCTTCATATTTAGCTTGCTGTTCTTTTGCTTTCTTAAAGGCACCGTCCACTAATTCACTTGCAATATCACTAATTACTTTCTGCTCATCCTCAGTAAGTTCATTCCACAAATCCATATTCATAGTTAGATACCATACTTCAAAATGGTCATTATTAGGAAGATAGTACTTGACCAGATCTTTAAAATTCGTATAATATCCTTCGGCTCCTGAACCGATGGCTCCTTCAATAATACCCGTTTGCATAGAGGTAAATACCTCTGCAAAAGGTAGTGGAGTAGCCATGTACCCTAATGCTACAGCAGTTTGTTCAAATGATTTAATAGTGGGAACTCTTATCTTTAATCCTTGCGCAACATTAGCATCCTTGTAGTCTTTAGGTTCTTTAATTAATGCAATCCCGCCAAAATACTTGGGATAAACAGCAATCAGTTTTATTCCTTGCTTCTCATATAGTTTAGCAACAGCTTTTGTCAGCTCACTCTCTAAACCATACACCTGTTCAGCCTCTTCCCAAGTATTCACCAGATATGGAGCCGTAACAATTCCAAAACTTTTATCTGCCGTTGTTGCTGGATAAGCTAATTGCATTTGGACATCACCCATTCCTACACGTTCTTGCACGACAAAAGCATCTCCGAGTTGATTTGCAGGGTATAGATCTATCTTTATACTTCCATTTGTTTTCTCATTAACCTGTTCTGCAAAATTTTCCATTGCTATATCATCTTCTGTCCCCTCAGGCCTTGTATGCGCAAGCTTCAATACTTTAGCTTTTACCTTCTTTGTCGGATTATCATTTGTTGGATTAGTCGCACCGGAATCAGATGCACCACATCCTATAAGACTAGAAATCAATGTAACCGTTATACAAAAAATCAATGCAATTCTTATCTTTTTCATTGCAATCCCTCCTCAATCTCAATAAAATATGTACATTGTACCTGTAACTTTCCTAAACTTATACGTGACGAACTTGTGTAGTAACAAAACCCTATTGAGCCTTGTATTTTTATGTCCCTTTGGTTTTAATCATTCATCCCCCCTATCTAACATTTTTAGTAGCGTAGATTTACAACTATTCACCCAAGTTGGCTTATGCTTGCCTCCCTTCTTCATAAAATAGATGTTAGTTTTGATATATTATATTTAAAGCCTTTATAATGGCTTATACGAAACCAAATAGTCTTGGAATAAATAATGATAGTTCCGGCCAAAAAGTTGTTACAAAAATTATTGGTATATATGCCCCTAAGAATACCATCGTCGGTTTAAAAATCTCATGGAACTCACACTTTCCTATACGCATTCCAAGGTATAGAATACTAGCATATGGCGGTGTTACACCTCCTGCTGCAAGGTTAACTCCCAGTATTGATGCAAAATGGATTGGACTCATCCCCAGTTTTTGTACAAGAGGAAGCAATAGTGGCGCAACCAGAATTACACCTGTTGTATCATTAACTATCATACCAACAATGAATAAGAAAACATTGATGATTAAAAGCATGATAACCTTGCTCTGAGTAATGCTGAAAAACATCTCTATGATGGCTTGAGGCACGTGCAGCAGAACATAAGTCTGACTTAGCATTAAGCAAAAAATAATCATGGTCATAATGGCACCAATTGAAGTAGCCGATTCTAAGACAGTAGTATAAAACTTATTAAAATTTAATCCTCTATAGATAAAAAATCCGATGGGAACAGTAAAAATCAAAGACACTGCAGCAGCTTCTGTTGGAGTAAAAACTCCCCCATATATCCCGCCTAGTATAATCACAGGTAATAAAAGAGCAGGTATACCTTTCCATGTACAGTCAACAAACTTTCTTCCTCTTTGTTTTAGAGTTAGCACATCATCTAATACGATATTAGGGAATTTTCTTGACCAAATAAGATTGATAACACTAAATACTACAACTGTAAGAATCCCCGGCCCTATCGTAGAGAGAAAACTTGCCAAAATCGAAGTCCCTGTAACCCACCCGTACATAATCATTACTACACTTGGAGGAATTAATAGTCCTAATATTGAAGATATAGTAACAAGCGCTGTGGCATATCCCTTTGGATATCCTTGTTTAACCATCCTTGGTATCATAATCGGACCGGTAGCCGCTATACCGGTAAATCCACTACCGGAAATTGCACCTAATAGAGCACATGTAACTATACTTACAACGCCGATTCCACCCTTAACTCTTCCTACGAATACGTCCGCAAAATCCAGGAGTCTTTTTGCTACACCACTTTGGCCTATGAGCGTTCCTGCTAAAATAAAAATAGGACTTGCAAGTAAAACCGGACTAATCATCTGGTTAAATCCCCATAGCATCATACTTTTCATAGAAACGTCACCGAATAGCACCATAAACAGAAGCGCCCCTCCAAAACAAAAAGGCAAAGGTATACTCATCATTAAAAGCGCTATTAATAAAATAACATCGATAAGTACAATAGTAAGCATTAATTATTCCTCCTCAGCATTCTTTAATTTTAATCCGCTGTAGTCTTTGATATGATCTATTAACTCAGATACAGTATAAATAGTCATTAAGACTAATCCTATGAATATAGCGCTTTCCGCAAAAAACAAAGGTATATAAAGAATATCGCTTAGTTTCCATATCTTATATGAATATGCAAAGTACCATCCAGCCCAGTATGTTAACCAACCACTAATTATTAATGAGATTATAGATTTTAGGATATTAAATATTGATGTTGAGACAGGACGTTTAATATAAAGTTTGAGCATACCACACTCTATATGGCTTCGCGCATTTGATGCATATGCGCCTCCAAGAAAATACAACCATATAGTTGGAAAAGTTATTAGTTCTTCAATACCCATTAGTGGAGCGTTAAATACGTATCTAAGAAGAACCTGAAGAAAAATCAAAGTAGGTATCAGTATAGATAGAATAGTAATTATAACTCTTATGAGGTTTTTTATGGCTACCGCAGACCATCTTAAAGAATTATTTCTCATTTTCCTCCCCCTTTTATCTTTAAATATAGTTACATTGTTGTTGTTGCATAAAAGCTTTTCTTAAAGCTCAGCTGTAATGACTCCTGACGGACGTGGCTCTATTAAAACGTATTGTTTTATTTGATAATATAAAGAGTTACCGTTATTCTTTATATCCAGTTATATGTATCTCATCCCTTCATAATTATATCAACATCGTTAATTAGATTCTTGTCGGCAAGAACTAATTTTTCAACTATATTATCGTATTTTCCCCAATCTTTTTTTAGTTTCTCTTTTTCTTTCGCAAGCATTCTACTACATTCTTCAGGAGCGGGGCCTCCGATACTATTCTTTTTATTTATCGCATTTCCGGCATTCAGAATAAATCTCACTGTTTGATCAGTTATACTTAATTTTTCTATACCGAATTCTCTTGATTTTTCAACTAACATTTCATATGTTATTTGCTCTGCTGAAATACCTAGATCTATACAATCTGAGACAAGGCTTCCTACTATTCCGTGTGCCTTTCTGAAAGTAATTTTATCCTTCCTAACAAGTTCATCAGCTAGCTCTGTTACTGTACTGAAATTTTTATTAACTTTAGTTTTCATATTTTCTTTATTAACACTTAAATGGTTTATCGTTTCATTCAATAACTCAAGAATGATTTCGAATTGCTCAACTCCATCCCAAAACTCTCTTGGTGCTTCACTACTTATATCTCGACAATGGGAATAGAGTACATTTTTCAAACAACAAAATATAGAAACAAAAGAACTTAGAAGATGTGATGTTTTTGCTTTAATATGCTCTAGCGCAATAGGATTCTTCTTTTGAGGCATAATACTACTGCATGCAGCCATTGAATTGTCTACTTCTATATATCGAAATTCATCAGATGTCCAAATATATAGATCATTTGCCAATCTACTAATGGTAGTCCCACATATTGCCATTCCAGACATAATCTCCATCAAATAATCTCTTGAAGCTACTGCATCCAATGAATTTTCTACTAATCCATCAAATCCTAAAATATCCCTGGTATAGCTTCTATCAATATCAAAACTTGTACCTGCAAAGGCTGCACCTCCTAAGGGACTTATGTTTAAACTATTGTAAGCATTCATCAATCGTTGAAAATCTCGCTGGAGTGCTTCAATAATTCCAATAAGGTAATGAGCAAAGGTTATGGGCTGAGCCGGTTGCATATGTGTATATCCTGTCATAACTGTTGAAACATTTTCCTCAGCAACCTTAATTAGACTCTCCTTTACATTTAGAAATAGTATAAAGATATTGATTATGCTTTCTCTTACATTCATTCTAATTACAGTTGAATTCAGATCATTCCTACTTCTTGCAGTATGCATTATTCCGCCGATATCAGGCCCAGTTTCATGCATAATGTACTCCTCAATATTAAAATATAGATCTTCATATTCTGGGTTAAGTTCTAGAATATCTGGCCCTTTGTCACTTAGTTTCATCAATGCGTTTAATAGAACCTTTGCATCTTGGGTACTGAGTAGATTTTTTTTGTGGAGCATTAGTACATGAGCCATATTTACTTTCATCATATTAGCAAAAGATCTTTTGCTATCATCTATGATGGCTGGCCTAAATATGTACTTTGAAATAACATCATTTGGTTTAGCGTTTAGTCTTTCTCTCATAAATCCACACCTTTCTAGAATATTGTATGATAAATTTGCTGCATACCTGACATATATCATTACACTTATACACGAGCTTTTAATATCTGAATCTTATAACAATGATGGTCGCTATTAGCTATCTTTCTATAATTATTGCGCATACCAATCCTCGTTAAGATATCTAACTTTTCATTCATTTTCAACACTTCACTAGTAAATTTCATACCGTCTTTTACAATCACACGCAGTTAATCTCTTCATGTAGTCTTACAATTCTGTTATTAGGCTTTAGCAGGTTGATCATTTTTTCTGCTTGTGGTCCTGATAACGACAATTGACTCACTATATATTTACTTTTAATAATATTATCTGGGTGTAAATTCGTGATAAAAGCAAGAATGAATATTATACCACGGTATAATTAACAGCTTAGACCTTTAATGCTTATGTATTAATATATTGTCTTTAGAAATTAATATATATGATATTAAAATTACGATTATGAAGGCATTATACCCTGAGATTCCACTCTAATTTTAAGACTTTAGAGTTTCAAAAAGTACATTATACTTTTCCATCTTTACAGTGTCACTGTTTAATTTATATATTAGATTACACATATACATCTGCACATCCAGTTGTCCGTACAAGTTAATTTAAGTTTAACATGAATAAATCTAAATGTCAATATATACGAATATCTTTTTATTATTAAATTTGGGGCAACACTAAATTTTGTGGAACAATAAAATTACAGCACCATGCGACTGATAAAAAAGATACAAAAAGTCTGATATACTGTTTATTATAACATACGAGACTAAAACAAAATTCCTAAGTAACTTTTGTATATTCATCAACAATACATTTACACTCATCATAATCTATTAAAATAATTCAACCTCAAAGCATGATAAAAGCCAACCTAAAGTTGGCTTAATATTTATACTTCCTTTCTACTCCCTCTGCCTTATATCTTGTAAAATCTTCGGTAACTTCATATCACAATATTTTCCAGTAGCTCACCATTGAACATCTTCACTACATTTCTCGCACATATCAAACTTACAGCATTGATTGCCTCTTTTGAATACATGCCGATATGTGGAAGGATAGTTACATTGTGTAACTTTAGAAGAGGACTTCCGGTTGGTGGCTCTTTCTCAGTTACATCAAGTCCTGCTCCTGCTAAATGCCCATTTGTCAAATAGGTATATAAGTCTTCTTCATTTACAATACCTCCTCTGGAAGTATTGATAATAAAGCTTCCTTTTTTCATCATATCTAATTGCTGCTGCGCTATTAGATTTCTGGTGTTCTTATTCAATGGGACGTGGATGGATAGAAAGTCAGCCTGCATTATTACTTCTTCAAAGGATACAAGCTTTACATATGAAAATCCATCGGAAAGATTATTCACAAAGGGATCATAGGCTAGTACATTCATACCAAAACCAGCCGCTCTTTTGGCCACATTTCTCGCAATAGCTCCAAAGCCTATAAGTCCAAGTGTTTTATTGCATACATCGGTACCTATGATTCTGTCCCATGACCCTTGTTTTACCCTTCCCGCTCCATAAGAGATCTGCCTTGCTATATCTAACATCAGTCCAAAAGCTATATCTGCTACAGCATTGGAGTTTGTTGCAGGTACATTGGTTACCATAATGTTATGTTGTCTAGCTGCTTCTAAATCGATATTGTCTAATCCTGCCCCGTGTTTGCATACGATTTTTAATCTTCGAGCTCTTTCTATGGCTTTTCGACAGAATTCATGGGCACCGATAATAAGAGCATCATAATTGCGTATCATATTTATAAATTTCTCTTCATCATAGGTTTGATTGTAAAAATTTACTTCAAAATTGTTTTTCTTCAAGAGATTTAATGGCTCCTCAGATACTTGTCCGAAAGACCTTGAAGTAATTAAAACTGTTTTTGACATGGTTGACCCCCTATTTTTAATAACTCGATAAACCCATTTACTGCATAGCTTTGTTTTCCAGATGCCATAAAGGTCATAACTTCATATTGATTTTGCATTTCTTTTAACAGAAGCTCATATATTCTCGTAATATTATTGCTGCCAGCGATAAGCACTCTTTCTAAGCCATTCCATTTATTTTCTATCGTTTTTTCGAATCCCAATATAACTCCTCCGGTAATGACACCTTCAAGATAAGACTTTCTTTCCAGATTATCAGAAGCATTAAATATCTTCATAGCATGGCCGATATATAACGCCCTATTTAATCCATATTCTCTTAAACTTCTATATCCTTGTATAACCATTCCTTCATCTAATCGACCAATATCACACTGAATGGAATTTGACAGTATGGTACTGGTAGAAATGGCATGGTACAACTCTCCTGAGAAAGTAGATAAAATGTCATATAAAACGCCTTGCTTCATATGGACAATATGTGTGTGCGAGCCGGGTAAAAAAACTGCTGTATTCCCATTTTTCCATTCATCAGGAAGTTTAGAAATCATGCCAAAGATTTCTATCTCTTCTCCCCTCATGTTATTCACGGTAGAAATGTTGTATTTATCTACCTTAAAATCATCACTGATGGTCTTTACTCCTCTTATGAGATATAAATCCCTTTTAAAGAATTGAGATTCATAGTGTGTATAAATCCCTGTATAAAGCTTTTCCAGTGAAACAGGAGTGGAAAGATGAGGCACTTCCTTGATTCCAAAGGGGCAAGTGACCATCCCTGAGGCATAAATATTACTTATTTGCCCATCTTCCAGTTGATTATTGTCAAGAAGTTTATCATACAACTCCTTTAAGCCTTTTATCAACCCTATATTGCTGCCGGCAATGGAGGAATCTTTTGAGCCTATATTCTTCTTCTCAATATCAATAATATCCTCACCTTTTAATAGATAGGCCCTTGTATTGGATGTGCCGGAATCAAAATAAACATGATACATCATCATTACCCCTTAATCTTATTCACATAGTCTTGTGCTACCTGGATGATTTTATCGTATTCTCCTGCATAGATTGCTTTCTTATCTACAAGATTGCCTCCAACCCCAACACCTTTTGCCCCCGCACTGATAAAATCATTCACATTTTCTACAGTTACGCCGCCGACTGCAACCACAGGGATATGGCTAAGTGGTGCTAAAAACGCCTTTATATAATCGGTGCCCAGTATGCCTGCCGGAAAAAGTTTTACAATATCTGCTCCGGCATTGTATGCTGTTACAGCTTCTGAGGGTGTAAAAGACCCAGGTATGGAGATTTTGCCCATCTCTTTTGTTTTTTGTATCACTTTTACATCGGTATTAGGTGATATTATGTATTCCGCTCCTGCCTCTACTGATTTTTCAACTTGCTCAAGTGTTAATACTGTACCTGCACCCAAGCACACCCTATCACCATATTCTTTCTTAATGAGTTTAAGACATTTTAGTGTGTCTGCTGATTTTTCTTGACTTTCTTGATTAAAGGTTACTTCAAGAAGATTTATGCCGCCTTCTAGAAGAGCCCCAACCGTATCGATGATTCTATCCGACCCAATTCCTCTTATAATGGCTACAATCTTGTTTTGAAAAATTTGATTTAGTATCATATTTGACATAATTTAACCTCCTTGTAAGATATCGTTGCAATAATTGCAAATTCTTTATTTGCCTTTTATATTCATGGTTAATACCTCTCGGAAGAGATTATCTTACGAATTTACAACTTCGATATAAGTTTGTTATTAAATTTTTATTCCTAAACTTTTTACTTAATGAATGAAGGCAGCCATAAAACCGTAAAAGGTGCATAGGTAATGAGTAATAATACTACAAATAGTACTGCATACATCGGTACCATTTCTTTAATCAATCTTTCCAGCTTAAGCTTTGAGATTGAGGTAGTAACGTATAACACCGTCCCTACCGGCGGAGTAATCAAACCAATACAAAGATTCGCTACCATGATTACGCCAAAATGTATAGGGTCAATTCCATACACACCGCTAATTGGCATTAGAATAGGTGTTAGTAAAAACAATGCAGGAGTCAAATCGATTACCATCCCAATCAGAAACAATAAAATGTTTAGTATAAGAAGAAAGATCCATTTGTTATCTGTAATTCCCATCAGAACCCCTGTTAATGTCTGTGGAAGTTTTGCTACCGCAAGAAACCATGTCAGAGACATGGCACTGGCACAAACCAGCATAACCACTCCGGTATTCAAAGCTGCTCCTTTTAGTATATCAACATAGTCTCTAATCTTAACTTTGTAAACTGCAAAAGAAATAATAACAGCATAGATTACAGCAATTGCACCCGCTTCGGTAGCCGTAAAAAAACCGCTTAAAATTCCTCCTAGTATTATAAACGGTAAGATCAGTGCCCAAATCGTATTCTTAAATACCTGAATAAACTCTCCAAAGCTAATTGCTTGGCTTACAGGATACTGTCTTTTCTTAGCAATAAATAAAGAATACACAAGCAGTGATAAAGCTATCAAAATGCCCGGAATGGCCCCTCCTAAAAACAACTTGGCAATGGAGACCTGTGCTAGTGATCCGAATATAATCATAGGAATACTGGGCGGAATAATGGGACCGATTACTGATGAAGCCGCTGTAATCGCTGAAGAAAAAGGCTTGTCATAACCATCCTTCTCCATCATTGGTATTTCCAACGAGCCTAAAGCTGCCGTATCTGCCACTGCAGAACCACTGATTCCGGCAAAAAGCATGCTGCCTACTACATTTACAGCAGCCAGCCCGCCTCTAACTCTGCCTACTACTGCTGTAGAGAATTTTAAAATATCATTTACCAATCCTATCTTATTCATGATTTCGCCTGCCAGCATAAAGAAGGGAATGGCCAACAAAGTAAATATATCTACTCCTGTAACTAAACGTCTTGCAAGTACCATTGCATCTGTCATCCCTAATGAAAACATTACAATGATAGATGTTATCCCTATCGCAAAGCCTATTGGCACTCCTAAAGCAGTAAAACCAAGTAAAGATCCTAAAAAAATCAAGATGGATCCCATTTATATCACCTCACTATTTGTTGATTTGATTTGAATAACATCTTTTTTCCAAATTAGGATCAGTTTTCTTAGTGTTTCCAAAATCATAAAAAATGCCGAAAAAGGAACTGCCGCATATTTCCACGAAACGGAGATACTTAAGATAGCAGTCTTTTGAATTGAAGATTTCATCGTATAATCCATACCGCCTTTGAATGTATATACAAGAAAAACTAAAATGATAATATTTATAAGTGTCATTAACAGTTTTTTATTTATACCGCTGGTTCTTTCTACCAGCACTTCGAAGCCGGGATGCATATTATATCGAAACCCCATAATAATCGCTGTAAATGCCATCCATACAAAAGCCAAACCGCTCACCTCTTCAATCCAAGTAAAACCTCTGCCAAAATAGCGGGCAATAACATTGGTCGAGACTGAAGCAACCATGGTTATAAGCATGATGAGCATAAATACCAATATAAATTTATAAATCCAATCAAAAATTCTGCTCATTCATATACTCCCTCCTAAAATAAAATTTTTATATTTTTCAAAAATCAGGTGGCAGATTATACGACCACCTGACACTACATATGGCAATTTATTTTTTCAAATATTCTTGTCCAAGTTTATTAATTTCATCTACAATATCTTTCATCTCCGGCTGCTCTTTAACATATTCTGCTACGATGGGCTCTACTTTCTCTATGAAAGGCTTAAGATCAGGATATGTTACTTCCACACCTTTTCCGGTAATATCTTTAATAATATCATCCTGCTGCTTTTTAACTGCATTTAATATTGCAGTAGTTGTTTCATGTGCAGCTTCAGTTAAAACCTTTTGAGCGTTATCAGAAAGCTTATTATAAATATCATTATTGATTACAATATATCCGGGACTGTACATATGGTTTGTAATAGCTACATATTTTTGCACTTCATACATACCTGCGTAATATGATGTGGAAAGAGGATTATCCTGTCCATCTACTACTTTTTGTTGTAAAGCTGTAAAAACTTCACTAAGCGGCATAACCACCGTATCAAACCCTAAAGCTTTCATTTCGGCGATAATGGTCTTACCTTCAAAAACGCGCAGCTTGATTCCCTTAGTATCTTCAATGGAATTGATAGGTTTTTTGTTGTTGGATACAACTCTGAATCCATTAGGGAAAGAAGCCAATACTTTAACATTTAATTTTTCTAAATAATTGAATATTTTTTCACCTATCGGCCCATTCAATACCGCATCTGCGTGATCATAATTAACAAACATATACGGCATCTGCATTAATCTGAATTGTGGAATGGTATTTTCCCACATATTCCCTGTTGCTCCCATTTCAACAGTACCTAATTGAATTCCTTCAATATATTCTTGCTCATTTCCTAATTGGTTGTTAGGATAAACTTCAACTTTCACTTCACCATTAGTTTCTTTTTCTACCTTGTTCTTGAAGTTATTAAGTAATGCTTGATTTACCGGATGTTCAGGCGCATAATAATGTGCTATCTTTAAAGTTACGGTATTCGCCGGCTTATCTTCTTGTTTCTCAGGAGTCTCTGTCTGATCTGTTTTTTGTTCTTTTTTTGTTTCACCTGAATTTTGACTATCCTTTTTTGTCCCTGTACAACCAACAAACAACGAAAAAATAAGAGTAACTACACAAATAAGACTAACTAACTTTCTAAGTTTAAACATTTCAAAGTCCTCCCTAATCAATTTTCTGGTTTTACTTGTTTTTAACAATAGGCAGCTGAATGATTTATCAATTCATAGAACGCCATCTCCCTTCCGCATCATAATTAGATGTTTTGTACAAAACCCATAATATTATCAAATGATTTTTTGTACAACTTGCAGTCATTTTAGCAAATACCATAGCAACTGTAAATTAACATTTATTTATAACATTAAAGATCTATATACTAACCTCTGTATTAGTTATAGTGTTTTCTTATATAATCAGCGTTTGCTCTTCCTAAAATTATGCCTATGAACAATTTTTTATAAAATTAACAAATGCTTTAGGAATACGTAATCTTTATTAATAACAGCAATAATACCAATATTTTGGATTCTTTGAGCACAAAAATATAGAGCAGTGTCTATATAAATTAGTAATTTATATAAACGCTGCTCTACATTTTTGTTAAGTTACATCTTATCCCTATACTGCCCCGGAGTAACACCTTCATATTTCTTAAAAATCCTCATAAAAGATTGTATAGTATTAAATCCTACTCTAAAACCCACTTCTTTAACTGATAGCCTAGTATTCTTCAGAAGTTGTTTTGCTTTTTCGATCCTGCTCCAATTCAGGTAATCAGTACAGTTTTTCCCAAAGTTTTCTTTGAATACCCTACTAACATATGCAGGACTAAAGCCTATCCAATCCGCAATTGCATTCACTGAAATGTCGGTATTTAAGTTCTGCTCCATATATTCCAATATCTTTTGCGCATTCTTCTTACTTTGCGATAGATTAACATGATTAACACTGCTAATAGTGGTATAACAAATATCGGTAAACCAAATTTTAATCTCGTCAATAGTTTCTTTAGACAAAAATTCTTCATATAGATTATACCCTGGCCCAAATACTTCTTCTACAGTTAATCCCGTATTAATAATCAATTCTATAATAGAGCTAATAATTCTTATGAACATCTGCTGTATGTAAGTATGACTCGTAGTTTGATTGCTTAAAATTTCCTGCATTAATTGTTCAATAAGCCGGTCCACTTCTTTCTGGTGTCCCACTTTAATATTATTAATAAGCAACTTTTCTTTCTCAGAATCATAATAATACAGTTCTTCTGATAATGCATCTACATCATCAATATCATCAATACTAATGATTTGGTTCTTTCCCTGATATATCTTATACATTAGCGCATTGACAGCCTCATTATATGATAGCTTGATATTAACAATATCTCTATACATTCGCCCGATTCCTAAAGTAACTGTATATGGTAAATATTTTTCTACTGCATCCTTTATTTTAACCGCAATTGTTGATGAATGTTCTTTGGCATCTACTAGGGTGATATTATCCGCAAAATTAATAATAGCAGCTACCCTATCCGATCCTATTTCCATACAAATACCTTTATGTAAGCTAGAAATTAATTCTTCTATAATATTTATTAATTGAATCTTATAAATATTTCTTTCTTTCTCATTAAACCTGCTGCAAAATGCCCTATATCCGTCTATTTGTATCACAAGCACGACATAGTTGCTTTTACCTAGGTCAATTTCCAAGAAATCAATCTTATCATAGATTTCCGGCACATTATCCGTGATACCCATCATCAAATTTGTAAACAACTTCTCTTTCATAACCGGTTTCATATTTTCTATAGTCTTTTTCATATTTCTATTAGCATTTACAACATTATTGTAAGCATATCCTAAAAAGTCATATTCATTCTTTATATAGGAATTTCTTTGATCAAACATACTTTTAGATGTCATTGAAACTAAATTGATTAGCCTTTCTAGAGGATGATACATTCCTTTTGAAATAATAAAAGACAAGATAAGACTTAGCAAGGTACATATAAGCGTTATGATCCAAATAAGTCCTGAAACAATCTTTGAATCCTTATGCAATATTTCCAAAGGAATTGTATATATATACTTCCAGCCATATTCATAAGAAGTTACATAGGTAAACAACATTTTTTGCCCTTCTACTTTTTCTATAAAAAATCCTTTATCATTCTCTAATATATCTTTTGTATGCGCATAACTATTTAGCCTAACATTTATTCGACTTTCATCTCGATGTAATAATATGCGCCCGCTGCTATTTATTGCAAAAATCTGTCTTTCATCTTTAATATTAGACCCATTTATAGTATTATATAAAGCTTCTTTATCGACATTTATTACAATGGCACCCAGACTGCTTGATGATGCATACGGCAGATTTATTATAAGTGTAATACAATCCTTCTTTTTTCCATACTCATCTATGACTTTTCTTACTCTCATCTCTTGTGGCTTCAAAAATATATTTTTGTACTCTTGTAACCATTCTTTATCTTTAAATTCTTTTAACTTATAAGCTCCTCCGCTGGAACTTAGAATAGTGTCATTATAATTTGAATAAATATAAATTGAATGTATGTAATTATTTACATAAGATATGCTTTTTAAAATATTCACGATTTTACTATTTCTTTCAGTTTTACGAATATCAGGATTGATCATATAGTTTACTACGTTAGAGTGATTTGCTAACTGCTGTGCCTCTTGCTCGATTTGTCTAAATATTAGATCCACAGTTTCACTTGTTTTCTCCAACATGTTTATATTAGTATTGCAGATGTGCCGTTGTATCCTTGACATGGACTGTTGATCAATAATATAATTTGCAGCTAATATTGGTAATATTGAGAACAGAATAAGAACTATAAAAGTTTTGATAAAAACACTATTATACTTGTAATTATTTACATATAATTGTTTCATAAAAATGCTTTTCTCCTTTACCATAGCGAATAGGAACAATAAATCAATAGTGTTAGCTATATTTTATTATCATGCAGTTCTCTTTGTCAAATTTTATTATTGAAAATAATTTATCTTACTCCTTAAGTGAGTAAAACTCTGCAACATCAAAAGAGTCAATATTAGCAGTTCAAGCTAATGCTGACTCTTTATATCCTGTATATGCAAAACTTCCAATTTATATCAAAGGCGTATTATCTGTTGCGCTTTATAAAAATCCTCTTTTTTTACCAAAACCTCATATTTTGTAAGCATTCTGGCACTTTGACGGTATCCTGTACCTCCCCAATCGGATACTTTCTGATTAATAAATTTGGTTCGTGCAGCAATATTGTTTTCTATAAGTTTACCTCTAACTTTTGAATATTTCTCTATATCTTGTGTCATGCAAATAGTCTCCCATTTTTCCCACGTAAATAACTTAGACAAAAAACTTCTCAACATGATTTTAACCTCACTTCGAATATCAGATGATTCTATTACGTATGACTCATTAGTGCTGCATAAAAAAGTTTAACAAAAATCAATAGCAATAATTTACTGGTATAACCTGAATTTATAAGAAAATTATGGATATAGTTAGAGGAAAGGAAGTGACCACCTAAACCTAACCAATATAAAATTTTAAAAAACTTAATATAACGAAACTTTACCAAACATATACCGGATATAGAAAGCTACGTACTCTTTTTCCCATTTGAACCGTTTTCTCTTAGGGCCAGGGGGTTTTACAGGGGATAATGTCTCTTTTAGATAAGCAATCGAGTTCCAAAGTCCACCTGCAATAAGCCTCATTAAATCTAAGAAGTTATTGTTAGTTCCAACCAGTATGTACATTAATTTTAAAAGGCAAAACAGAGTTAGTGCTGTATAAATCTGATTTAAAACTGCATTGAAGCTGGTACCATAAAAAATGCTTTATTTTAAGGTGCTGCTTTATCCACTTGAAGAACAGCTCTATCTGCCATCTTAAGCGGTAGATTTCAGCTATTTCCTCAGCACAAAGGTCAAAGCGGTTGGTAGCAATGTAAAATGATTCACCCGTAGAGGAATCAGTGACTTCTACAATCCTTAAGGGGTGTGCTGCATCTTGGTATAGAAACCTCCGAGGATTACTTCCCTGTCACATAAAACGGAACTGCCCTTAGCATAGTGTTTTCGCTAATAATCTCTATAACGGCATTCCTTTTTAGCCTTGTGTGATGAAGAAGGTACCCTCTTTGCAATACCTGTCGTATTCTTTGTAGTCATTGTAGCCCCGGTCAAATATATAAGTAATGCCCGGTTTGGTGACAAAAGAAGCCATCTTATCTTTATCATGTATGACGCCTTCAGTCACAACAATATTCTCTGGGTAACCTACAAGAATATCATACAGAACATGAACCTTAATTGCAGCCTTGGTACTCCGGTAATTTGCCCAAGGGAAAAGTGAAATGCATAGCCGTATTAATGTAGCGTCAAGAGCTTTGAGAATACCCCAAGAGCCAGGAATGTTACGAATTCCATGATGTTTCTTTAGCTCTGCAAGGGCTACCTCGAACATTCTCTTGAATATTTCTGGCTCCCGATCACTATTCTTTCGGCATAGTTGGGAATAACTTATGGTTCCGGTGTGCTGCTGAAGGTTTTTATCAGCTTCTATACCTTTCACAATGTATTAAATTGTCGAAGAGCAGTAAACTTCTTGGTTCCGTGGTCGGTATTTGTTTCGTCAATGGCTTTTTCCAATAAATTCTTTGGTAAAAAGCCTTTTAAAGTTTCAAAAACTGATATTAATAGTAAAAAGTTTCATGTTCTTCACTCCTTCTACGTGCTATACCGGACTTCTTCAGTAGCTTCGAATAGTAACTGAGCTGATACTCTCGTTGTAAATACTAAGTTTCTGTCGTCAAAGTCCCCGTCATGCGAGCTTCTCTATGCCGTCTCCTTTGCCTCCTTCTTTACTTTTTCTCTTAGTAATGTAACAATAATTACAAGAGAGCATGCGATGACACCAATGGTATCGGTCATAATCCCCGGCTTGATTAACAGTAAAGAGCTAGCAGTAATAATAACACTTCCAATAGTATTTAATTCTATTTTGAAAGCTCTTTTCTGCAAGCCAAAGGAAAGCATTGTCACCCCGATAGTAGCTGAAATAGCCGAAGATAGAATCCTATTTAAGGACGTCCCCCATAATAGAGATGGCCCATAGGCAAACATAAAAGGTATAATAAAAGCTGATATGCCTATCTTACAGGCTGTAAAGGCTACATCAATCGGCTTTGCTTTGGCGATTCCTGCCCCGGCAAATGCAGCTAAGGCTACCGGTGGAGTAATTGCAGAGATACAAGCAAAATAGAACACAAACATATGTGCAGCCAATGGTGAAAGTCCCATCTGAACAAGCGCAGGAGCCGTTACTGCTGCACATATAAGATAAGAAGCTGTTGTAGGCAAACCCATCCCCAACACAATACTTGCCAGCATTGTCAAAAATAGCGCCAATGGCAAAATCCCCATAGATAGTGAGATAACTGCAGAAGCAAATTTCAATCCTGCACCTGTCATATTCAGTACACCAACTACGATTCCCGCAGTTGCACAGGCTGAAATAATACCAACGGAAGAATATGCGCCTTGGGCCAATGCAGTCAATATGCCTTTAATACCCATTCTGGTTTCTTTTCTGATATAGGTTACAGCTATTGCAGTTATTATTGCATATATGGATGAACGGATGGGGGTCATATTTAAAACAGACAGCGAGATAATTAATACAAGTAAGGGTAAAATTAAGTATCCCTGGTGGGTAGCAACATATTTGAATGAAGGCAAATTTTCCTTTGGCATTCCTTTTAAATTATATTTGATTGCTTCAAGGTCAACCATCAAATATACGGTATAAAAATATAAGAATGCCGGAATGATTGAAGCCAAGACAATCTTGGTATAAGGTTCTCCAATCAATTGAGCCATAATAAAAGCTGCAGATCCAAGAATCGGAGGCATAATTTGACCGCCGGTAGACGCACATGCTTCTACCGCTCCGGCAAAAGCCGGCCGGTAACCGATAGATTTCATCATTGGAATAGTAAAAGAACCTGTAGAAGCGACGTTTGCCACTGAATTACCTGAGACAGATCCAAAGAGAGCACTGGATAGGATAGCCACTTTAGCAGGCCCTCCACGTTGTGAGCCTGATACACTTAAAGCAAGATCAATAAAAAATTTTCCCGAACCGGATGCACCCAGAAAGGCACCAAATACAATGAAAAGAAATACCATATTTGCAGAAGCTCCTATGGGCGTACTGAATATTGCATCCATACCAATTAAATAACTGAGTATCTTGGACCAGGAATATCCCCTATGCCCTAATATTCCGGGAAGATATTTGCCGAAATGGGCATAAAATATAAATACAACTGCAATGAAAGGCAGAATATTTCCACATGTTCTTCTGGTGATTTCAAGTACAAGCACTACAATGATGATGCTGACTACCAAATCCAGCGGTGTAGGAGATACTCCTATCCTATGTATAATTGTATCTCTTTGTGTAATCATATACAGTACTGAGAAAATTGATAATACCATTAAAATCAGATCATAAATTGGAATGGCTATTTTTGTAGCTCTTTTTGTTCCACAATACAGCGCCAAAGTCAATATAAATCCAAACCCTATATGTGCTGAGTAAAGAACCCAAGGATTAATGGGATGTATTGCCAGGCTATATATATGGAAAAGTGACATGAACACACCTACTATGAAGATAACCTTACTCCATCCGCCTACCAATTCGCGCTTTGGCAGACCTTCATTTTCAAGCTCCTGAATATCAATATCATCTTTTTTTTTCAATATACTGACCTCCACTCTGAACGCAGCCTTGATGAGGTTGCGCATTCTATTATCCATACACTTTATTTGGTTTAACGAATAGACAGGAGAAGTAGTAGTTCGTCCATATCCAGCTTCTCCTGCCTATTAATTACAATGTCATCTTATTTCGAAATCAATTTTTCAGGCACGTTAATACCTTTCTCCTTATAATACTTTAAAGCACCCGGATGCAGAGGTATCGTGCAGTTTGCAACATTCTCGGGAATTGTGCTCTTGGATGTAGGGTCGATGGCAACCAACTCCTCCAAACTCTCGAAGGTTGTCTTCACTAAATCATAAACGATATCATCGGTAATATCCTTATCGCAGACTGACATGTTCCAGAATGTAATAACGGGAATATCCCCGGTTTGGTGCTTGTATGTTTTATCCGGAACAACACCCTGTGACCAGTAGGGGTATTCTTTTAGTATTTTTCCCATGTCTTCCTGGGAAAGAGGGATATACTCCACTTCATGTGTTGTTTCCAGGTCGAGCAGCCAGGGTGCCGGAAGACCCGTCACACCAAAATTGGCATCAACGGTACCATCTTTGAGTGCATTTATCTGTGCATCAGAAGGAAGGCTGCTGATAGATTTTGGTTTTATACCCAATACATCCAAAACAGCTCTGCCGGCTAGTTCACTCGTTGCCCCCGGAGCTCCTACACTAATATTTTTACCTTCAAAATCATATACACTTTTAATGCCTTTGTCTTTTAGGGTATATATGTAAAGAACACTGCTATACATGGGAAACATCGCACGAATCTCTTGATATTTTTCACCTTGTGCCCATCCCTCACCTGCAAAAGCTTCTCCTGCAAGCCATGTGGTAGCATACCCTAACTCCATCTCGCCCTTTTCGATAAGTTGGATATTGGTATTCGGACCTCCGGTAACTTCTACACCTACTTCAACATTGTTGACTTTATTGTTGATAATTTTTGACCATCCGCCACCCAGTACATAGTAGGTTCCTCCTGCACTGGAAGTTCCAAGCAGCATGCGTGTCAATTGTCTTGAAGATTTACTTGTATCATCAGCAGCGGGTTTCTGTGATTCATTACTAGGGGAATTATTACTAGGTGATTGAGTATTTGCATTACATCCCATTAGCGATAAAGTGATAAGCAACACCAGAGATATCAGCATAAACTTTTTCATTTTCATCCCTCCAAATAATAATAATTTTAATCCATAATCTGTAATTTGCATTTGTCTGATCTAACCAAACTTTTAGTCAATATAACCGGCCTATCCTGGTTGGTATAACAAATTCTAGATAATAGTAATACGGGTAAAGCAGGGGTAGTCCCAAGTATAACAGCTTCATTTACCGTCAGCAGCACAGGTTCAATGAGCGTTTTGGCCCTTATCAGTTTAATCCCGAATTTGTTTTCGATGATATCATATATTCTTCCACTCAACTCTTCCCTTTCCAGACCCGGAAAAAGAGCACTTTCATAATAGGATTTTTCCAGTAAGGCAGGTTCCTTCTCATCCCTAAGATATCTAAGCCTGTAAAGTTCCGTTAACTTGCTACCCGGTGTTAATCCTAAACTTTGAGCAATTGTGGAGGAGCAATCTATATGATTAATCTGTAACAATCTGTGGCTATTGCCCAATTCTTCAGGGAAATAAGATTTAAAAGACTTAATATAATCTCCCATAAAAGACGGCTCTGCCACATAGGTACCCGAACCTTGCTTTCGTATCAGCAGACCTTGGTGGACAAGATCCGATATTGCCTGACGTATTGTAGAGCGGCTAACTTTGAAATAATCGGAAAGTTCAGGCTCTGAAGGAATCTGATGACCCTTTGGCCATTCCTCATTTTCGATTTTTTCACGTATATACTCTTCGATTTGATAATACAAGGCTATACCTCTTTGCTTTAGTTTATTCATATCATTGCAATCTCCTTAATCAATATTTATTTGATTCACCTCCTTATAAAGCTTGTCATATGATTGCTGCAACTTATTAACCAGATCGCGGTATGTTTCTTTATCTTTAACCAACCGGTTTTCTGAATTATCAATCATACGCTGACATTCTTCCGGAGCAGGTGAACCTAGACTTAACTTATTACATACAGAGTTCGTTGCTTCTAGTACATAATTCAAATGCTCCTGAGTCCATAAAAATTTTTGATCAGTATAGTCCTTAACCGCTGCCTGCACCATATCAATGGTGATATCCGTGGCTGGCAATCCTGAATCTATGCAATTTCCTACGACTTCACCCACAATTTGATGTGCTACTCTGAAAGAAACACCCTCCCTTCTAACTAATTCATCCGCTAATTCGGTCACTGTAGAATAATTGCAATTGGCCCGGGATTTCATAGTTTCTTGCCTTATTCTCATTGTCTTTAGTGTAGCATTAAGCAATTCTAAAATTGCTTCCATTTGTGCCGAAGCATCCCAGAATAAACGAATGCTTTCTGCTGCCAAATCTCTGCAGTGTCCATAAGGAATTCCCTTCATGCAAGTAAAAATAGATACATAAGCGCTGAGTAAGTGAGATGTCTTGCTCTTTATATGCTCCAGTGTAATAGGATTCTTTTTCTGCGGCATAATACTACTGCAAACAGCCATGGAATCATCAACTTCTATGAAGCCAAATTCATCCGTGGTCCAGATGTATAAATCATTGGCAAAGCGATTAATTGTAGAGCCGAATGTTGCATAACCGGAGGAAATCTCCAGAAGATAATCCCTCGATGCAACTGCGTCCAAACTATTCTCAATCGGCCCGGAAAACCCTAATAATAGTGAAGTATAGTGCCTGTCAATATTAAACGATGTACCTGCGAATGCGCCACTTCCCAAAGTGCAATAATTTAAACGTTTATATGCGTTCTCCAATCTCTCATAGTCTCTGCCCACAGCTTCAGCAATGGCTGCAAAGTAATGTGCCAGCGTAATGGGTTGGGCCGGCTGCATATGAGTATATCCTGTCAGTACGGTTTCCTTATGATCCGAAGCGAGCTTTAGCAAAGTGCTTCTTAGCTCCAACATCCTAGAATACATTGGTATAATTGAATCTCTGACATTCATACGGCTTATGGTGGAATGCAGATCATTTCTGCTTCGCCCCGTATGAATTTTTCCTCCTACATCCAACCCTACCTGTGAAATAATATACTGTTCGATATTAAAATAATAATCTTCAAGCTGTGGATCCAGCTCAAAGGCCGTATGTCCCTTATTTTGAAGCGTAAGCAATGATGAAGTCAGCTTCTTTGCATCGTTTACAGAGATTATCCCCTGCTTTTTAATCATTAAAACATGCGCAAGATTTACTTTAATCATATTTTTGAAGGATCTCTTACTATCCTCTAAAATGGCTGGTGCAAATAGATATTTGCAAACCACTTCACTAGGTTTAGCTTTTAATCTTTCTCTCACAATTACGTTTCCTCCCATATCATAATTTTCCTGATCCTGTACATTTCTAGTTTTGATCAGTACTAACCCCGAACTATAGTCAGGATTTCCTCAATACTCATTCCGCTAAGGCCCAAACTCTCTAATGTAGATCCCTCAGCAGTAAAATCCCTTTTCCTAACAACATTTGACATTTGGATCAATAAATCTATGATAGGTGTGGGTACACCTAGTTTTTTCCCAAAATCCGACATAGGTACCAGTCCCATTGGAACATCCTCATCAATAAAGCGGTCCGGAGCTTGGCTGGCACTGGCCGGAAGACCTTGTCCCTGGGGAATTGGCGCATAATGCTTGTTTTGATAACAAATCTCATGAAACTCATCATAAGATATTGTCTCTAGTTCCATTGCTTTCATAATTGCCAGACGCTCAGCGTCCATCTCATACTGGATTCTTACAACGGTTGGAGTTCCCCAGCTATGAAAGTCGGAACTCTTGGATTCCGGGGATTCCACTTTACCAAGGTTAAACAAGTAAAATGCCACATGAGTAGCAGGGTTTACGTTGTTAAAGCCTACACTTAAGCTATCTGAAGACAGATATGCTTCGGGAATAGCCTCCTGGACAATCTTAATAAATTCTTGATTTCTGGTTGCAGGCAGAGCCGCAACCGGTAGAGCAACCTTACGAGCTTTAATCCCTGCATGAGCCGGTTCCAACAATCTAGTCGCATATGGGAAACTTGCTGCTTCACCGATTAGTGGAAGTTCTTTTACCCCGCACTTTCTTAACGTGTTGGAAAACAGAATTGAACTGCCAACATACCCCGGCAGAAGAACAACAGTGTGTTCAGGTTTTATGTATGATGCCATTTCAGAAGCTAATGCCTTGTGAAAATTAGAGGTTATAGCAACAAGAAAGACATCTCCTGCACTCATCGCTTCCTCAAGATTATTAGTCGCACATTGAATAGGTGCAAATCCCTGTACAACCGGTCCACTCATCTTGATTCCACCGTTTTTTGCAATTGCCTCAACTGCTTGCAGATTCTTGTCATAAATTGCAGCAACGTTCTTCCCTCTTAGAACAATGTCACCCGCTAATGACTGACCACCATTACCTGCACCAATGATTACAAAACCCTTTTTCACTTTAACTCACTCCATTCACTTGATATTTTAAACAGCTGATTTATTTAAAGATTTGCTTTGGTTTTTATTCCACATTATGCTAATATTTTAAAACTTTTCAAATTTAATAGAATGTATTATACGATTTATATAGATATAGATAAAGAACTCTAAAGTTAAAGTTATCCTGTCTCCAAATTCCAGGTATCCCTTACAATAATAAGCAAGAAAGTTAATATAATGCGAAGAGAAATAAGTGAATAATTTTATTGCATCAACCTCCCTATTCCCCAGAGTTAAATCTGCAAAAAGAGATATGGCACTGGACGGAAGGTCTTATTGCAAAAGCTTCTGTAAGAAAAGATGTGTAAGAACTTTCAAGTTTAATTAAACAGTTCAAGACATATATTCGAGCACATCTTCACGAATCAAGAAAAAATACATGCTCGAAACTATTTTATAGGTAAAAAACTTTCAAGTTGTAAATATAATAACGCTCCAGCAACTGATATTCCAAATCTAAGAGTTTGTATTGCTTGGGTTTAAGGTTGCTTACGCATGATTATATTTTTACTTTTAGAGTTTTTTATCTATAAATAAGGATATATATAGTCATCCGTACATTTAGTTGTTGGTACAACTTATAATTTTATTATAATTTTAACATTAATGGTTTAAAATGTCAATATTAAATTCGCCCCTTTGTACGAGAAAATCATGAATTCATTCCTTAGCAAAATTCTTTTATAATAAGCAAATTTTATTAAAAATATCATTTCATTATGAAATGTACTGCATTTTTTAATGTGCTCTCCAATTTACAGTATTAAAATTTATAGATAGTATAGCAAGAAGCACAGGGTCAATTCTATTGCTTTTGAAATACTTCAAAAGCAATAGAATTGACCCTGTGCTTCCTGTGCTTTCCAAATCAGACTTTTTCACATCCTGCTATAAATACAATCTGCGAAAAAGAAAATAGATATCTACAATACACACTATTACCAACATATACATCTATATACCCGGAACAACCAAACCTAAATTCTTTATTAATAGTGTGCTCATCAGCAATATTACAACCATAGCATGAAAAATGTGATTACCTCTTTTCACTTTGCTCCCTCCTATACTAAGGAACAGCAAAATAATGACTTCCGATTTTTCAACGGTTATTTTTGTGTCATGCGTCGTTGTCAACCTTTGTCATACGTCAGTATTACCAAAGGTCTCCGCCTAGCCTAACGCAAAAATTCCTCGTTGAAAATTTCGGAATTTATTATTTCACTGTTCCTTAGGTCTAAAACTCTCTATTTTTAAAGATCTTGACCGAGATCATGTATGATATAATCAGCAGCAGTGCCGCTACGCCCAAAAATGATAACCCTATGATTCCGTCCGGCTGGTTTGAAAATATCTTTTGTATTTCGATAAACCATACTTTATCTTTGCTCTGATATATAAAACTTACAAATAGATTGATCCCAAAGAAGAATGCAAAAAACAATATAAAGTTCACTATTCTTGATTTCGTGTATCCTACTTTAAAGAATATCGGAAAATATACCGCATTGAGCAAACTGAAAGCTACAATTGCACCTAAAAGACTTTCTACCGTAATAGGGTATGTTTTTAAGGGTATCTTCAATATAATAATCACTTGCGTCATAATGGCATATGCGACCACTCCCATGATTAAAAAAACCAGCGCGGAAATATACTTGGATAAAACGATACGTGATCTCTTTATGGGCAAGCTAGCGAGCATTACATACGAATTATTCTTATCTTCATAAGCACATGAAGTCAGAATGAGCATATAGGTAAAAGCAACGATTCCTACCGGAAACATGACGGGTCCCATCGCCTGAAATGCGATGATGACAAAAAGTATATATGCAAAACTAAACACCATCTGTTTCTTTTGTACAAGTATATCCTTCATCACCAGACTAAACATTTTTGTCCCTCCTTGTATAATACAACATGATATCTTCCAAAGTAGGTTTTTCAATCATCACTTTTTCTCCCAAAGCTTTCTTGGTCTTTTTTCTATCGGTTACCAAGCCTTCAAATCCGAATTGATTTTCCCGGATACCTATAAAGTGCTTCTTCATATCTTCTTCAAGTACTCCTTTAGGTCCTTTTACCAATCCGTAATTATCTAAAAGAACATCTTTCTCCAAACTAAAGACAATTTCTCCGTCGTGGATCATTGTTACATAGTCAGCAATTTTATCCAAGTCTGATGTGATATGTGTGGAAAAGAGAACACCCTTATGATCATCCTGAATAAATTCGGATAATATTTGTAATAATTCACTTCTAATAACAGGGTCCAGTCCGGAAGTAGGCTCATCCATAATCAATAAGTCTGCGTGATGGGATAAGGCAACTGCTAAAGAAAACTTCATCTTCATCCCTTTAGACAAATCCTTTATCTTTTTAGCTGACGGTACATTAAAGTCTCTAATATACCTATTGAATGCGTCATGATCCCACGCCGTGTATAAAGGCGCTATTACGCGTTTCATTTCAGCTACTGTCAATTCCTCATAAAAAAAGTTCTCATCAAGCACAAACCCTATCCGGTTCTTTACCTCTTGTTCATCTTTAATGTGGTCCATTCCGAAGATTTTAATTTCGCCTTTGTTCTTTTTCAATAAATTTAAAATCAATTTTATTGTTGTACTTTTTCCTGCGCCGTTAGGGCCGATAAACCCCATAATATAACCGCATTCTAACGCAATATCGATATCCTTTAATTGGAAATCTTCGAATTGTTTTCTAAGGTTTTTTACTTCTAAAATAGGTGCTGTCATACTCATACCTCCTCATACAATATTCTCAACATTTCATACATCTCTTCCATGGATATTGAGATCGTTTTCGCAGCTGCCACTGCCTCTGCAAGCTTATCTTCTATGATGCGTATCCTGCTATCCTTCAGCAGTTCTTTATTCTGTGCAGCAACATAGGTTCCCTTTCCAGGTACTGTTGTAATATATCCTTCCTTTTCCAACTCGTCATAGGCTCTTTTTGTTGTAATGACGCTTATTTGGAGTTCTTTCGCCAAATTCCTGATAGATGGAAGCATTGCAGCCTCTGACAGTTCTCCATTAATAATTAGATCTTTTATCTGCATGACGATTTGTTCATATATAGGTTTGTCTGAGGAATTTGATATCACAATATTCAATAAAGTTTCCTCCAATCATATATACTGTATATATACTATATATACAGTATATATGATTCATACTTATTTGTCAACAAAAAACGAACGCTTTTATTTTATCGAAAAATAAAAGCGTTCGTTTTTTAAATATATCAGCCAAATTAATGAATACCCTTGGTATTTAAAAAACCCGTATACTGCATGTCCGTTTTAAGGATATGCGCTGCAATCCAATCGGCAACAAACATTAAAACATCCAGTGTAATCTTTTGCTGATTTCCATCTATATCTTTTTTATAAATTTTCATCAACTTTTCTACAAACATCTTGTGCTCAATTTCATGTACTTCTAAATCCTCATATCCATACTTTCTCAATAAGGCTTCTTCATAATCAAAATGATACACCGTATAGTCTTTTAGCTCACCTAATACTTCCATGATTTCATCATAGTGATCATATCCGTCTTGTAAAGATACTATACTGTTCAATCTAGAACCGATTTCAAACAGCTTCTTATGCTGTTGATCAATTTCTTCAATATTACAGCTAAAACCATCCTTCCATTTAAATAACATTTAGACCCCTCCTTATGACTTTATTTTTATATTTCAAACAACGACTGAATCTCCTCCTGTGTCATTTTAGATAACATGGTTTGTCCCGGTTGGATTACCGCGTCAATGATATCTTTTTTCTTCTGCTGTAAGGCATATATCTTTTCTTCAATAGTACCCTGCGTAATCAATTTGATTACCTGCACCACATTTTTCTGTCCTATCCGATAGGCACGATCGGTTGCTTGTTCTTCTACAGCGGGATTCCACCATGGGTCATAGTGAATGACCGTATCTGCTCCGGTAAGATTCAAGCCGGTACCTCCCGCTTTTAGGGATATCAAAAATACCTTTCCGTTTCCTTCATTAAACTCTCTTACCATTTGCGCTCTTATATATGACTTTGTTGATCCATCCAAATAAAAATAATCAATTCCTTCATCCTCCAAATGCTTTCTAATCATCTCCAGCATGGACGTGAATTGTGAAAACAGAAGAACTCTATGCCCCCCGTCCAACGCATCTTCAATAATTTCTTGAAGTAGGAGCATCTTGCCGCTGCCACCGTTATAATCGTCAATAAACAGTGAAGGATGACAGCAGAGCTGTCTCAGCCTGGTAAGCAGCGCCAAAATTTTAATGCGGCTTTTGTCAAATCCGTTAACAGCAATTTCCTTTGCCGCTTCCTCCCTTGCCTGATGAAGATAGGCAAGATACAGCTTCTTCTGCTCCGGTGTCATATCGGCTGCCATTTTGTTTTCAATCTTTTGCGGAAGTTCCTTTAACACATCCTTTTTCATCCTCCTTAGCACAAAAGGAGCAATGTGCCGTTTAAGTTCTTTTAAAGCATGTTTATCTTTATTGCGTATAATCGGGCTTTCATATTTCTTGCTAAACTTACCATGCGAAAACAAATATCCCGGCATTATAAAATCAAAAATCGACCATATCTCTGTAAGGGAGTTTTCAATCGGTGTCCCTGTGAGTGCAAAATATCCTCTTGCGTTAATTTGTTTTACACATTGCGCATTGAAGGTATTCGGATTTTTAATGTGCTGTGCCTCATCCAAAAAACAATATGCAAAATTCAATTCGCCATACATATCTATATCACGGCGTATAAGCGGGTATGATGTAATCACAAAATCGGCATTTTCTATTTCTTTTAACTGTTGATACCTCTCATTCTGCCCTCCGGATATGATTACAATACTCATTTCAGGGGCAAACTTGCGTATCTCTTCCTGCCAGTTATATACAAGGGATGTTGGCGCAATTACCAACGAAGGTCCCAAGTTTTTTTCCTTTTCAGATAATACAAACGCAATCACCTGCAGCGTTTTCCCCAGGCCCATATCATCGGCCAAAATACCTCCCATACCATAAGCAGCAAGGGTTTTAAGCCATTTAAACCCTGTTTTTTGGTAGTCTCTCAAAATATCTTTGACCACTGTCGGTGTTTCACATTCCATCTCCTGTGGCTGAGCAATATTTCGCACCAACTCCTTGAAAGCAAGACTTCTTTCAACATGACCTAAACCGACATCTTTAAGATAGCTGTCAACATAGGTTGCCCGAAATGCCGGAAGGGCTATCGTCTTTGTGCTCAACTCTTTTTCAGAAATATCCAAATATTCTGCCATCTCTGCTATCCGTGCCAATTCCGGTACGTCCAATGGTATAAAAGAACCATCTTTAAGACGATAATACTTCTTCTTTTTATGAACCGATGCAAATATTTGTACTAGCTCTTCAGAAGTAATATCATCATAGTCAAACGAAAATTCAAGCATACTGGTATTAGAATTTAAACGGATGCCTCCCGAAAAAGCACGAGGGTCTTTCACTTTCATCATTTTAAATGCTTCTGAGTAAAATATCTCTCCATATTCCTGAAGTTGTGGAAGAATAGTATAAATAAACTCGAAAACACTGCTTTCATCTTCAAGATAGACCCTTCCCTGCTCTACTTTAAAGTCCATCTGTTCAAAGAAAACCAATACCTTTCTTTCTTTTTCGATATCTCTTAAAAGTATCTTATCTCTGGTTGCGGATATATGCTCTCCCATAAAAGGATTGATGCTAATATCTCCATAACAGAATTCTACTTTTGCTGAAATACCTTCACCATACTTATCAAATAAAATTTTTATCTGAAGCTCTTCCTTGTATATATTTTCTTCTATCGCTTTATCCATTGTCACCTGAGCAATTTTCCCTATAAATGGAAGTAGCTCTGATACAAATCTTTCTTTTTGATTACCTGTAAAAACAATTCCTCGGTCTTTATTTTTTACAAAACCGTTGAGAAAAGGTTGAAAATACATCCGCTGATGTTCAGATACCCGATATATTATATCTTTAAACAAAAAATATTCTGCATCATCGGTAAGCGCAACCAGCTTATCTTTTTCCCTTAGGTCAAGCAGCAGGTTCTCCTTTTGCTGCGTGAGTTCAAATTCCAGAGGCAGATCCTGCTCACAAACAGCTATCTCTTCTTTCATCTTTCCAAATATAATGGCTTTAAAAGAGCAATCTTTTATAATTCTAAAAAATTTTTTAAGCGATGTAGAAGATAAACATGCCTTTTTCCCTTTAAGTGAACTCTGCCACTGATAGGGTGCAGAAGACATTTCGTTCAGCATCTTTTCATGTTTATATGCGTCAATAAGCAGCTCTAATACTTTTTTATCTTGTTGGGAAAAAACGTGTATAACCGGATCAAAAGCAAAGTTCTTACCAAACTCCAATGAAGTATTATTCAAAATACTGCTTAAAAACTGTTGTATATCTCTCACCACATATAGCCGGTCAATTCCTACGCGCAACGAAATAGAGGACAATATGCCATTGTATTCTCTTTCTAATTCATAGGTGATTTCCAATTTCACCTGGGTCTTTACTGCATTTCCTCTAAACTCCTCGAAGAATTGAAAGATTTCATTACTCATATTCTGGTGTCGGACAACATGTAAAACCCTTCTTTGATGATTTTGCTGAGCGGTTTTCAAAACCGCTATAATATGCTTGCAAGCACGTGCATTCTCTTTAAAAGCCGGACACGTACAATGCACATCAAATATTTCACCACCTCGAGAGAAAAAGACACTGATATCGTATTCTTTACTGCCTATAACCGCGGCATTAATGGTCAAGTCTTGCTCATCGAAATGGAAATGGGCTACCCTTTTGCTCATATAATACATGAGTCCTCTATGATACGTTGTAACATTTCCGGCTAGTTTGTGAAGCATCTGATCCGAAATAGAAAATGGAAACATGTAATCCCTCTTTTTTACTTTATTGCCCTTATGATATGATTATAGCAGAAATTTTAAACAATTGATATAAGGGTAAATGAGTAATTAGTAGGGATACACTTTTTACATTTTTTAAGAAATGTTTTCATATTTAAGGGCTATGTCATAGCTCATTCTGACACAGCCCTTGATATAGATAAAAAACTTTAAAGTTATTATTAGCCAATATGTTAATTCTTGTTTCAATATATCTATTTTATTATCGTAGGGGAGGACGACCCTGTCCACCCGCTGTACTATTACCTTGTCTTCGGGCGGACAGAGTCGTCCTCCCCTACGGAATCTTAAGTGTTAGCGTGATATATAACTTGATAAATTACATGTCTACATTTCGCTATCTATAATTACAAAGTAGTTGTAAATCCTCCGTCGATACTTATGGTCCACCCATTCACATAATCAGATGCCTTGCTTGCTAAATAAACCGCCGTACCCATTAGATCTCCCATCTTCCCCCACCGTCCTGCAGAAATCCGGTTTGTGATCTTGTTATAAAACGCCGGATCGTCACGTAATTCCCTATTTACCTCGGTTGCTAAAAATCCCGGGGCAATCGCATTTGTCTGAATGTTGTAGGCACCCAATTCATTGGCAAAAACACGGGTTAAACCAACAATAGCATGTTTCGCAGTCGTATATGGCGGACACTTTTTATCTGCTGTAAAAGAAAGTGCTGAACCGACATTAATAATTTTACCGCTCTTTTTTTTCATCATTTCCTTAGCAGCCCTGTGGCTGAGATAGTACACTGCATTCAAATCAATATCTATGCATTTTTCCCATGCTTCATCAGGATATTCTGTAAAATCTCCAAATACACTAATGCCTGCATTATTCACTAAAATGTCTATCTTCCCATATTCCTTCATGCAGCCGCTCACAACTGCTTCAATATATTCTTTATCCCTCAGATCACCTTGTATAAAGGCCACTTTTCTACCTTCAGCCTCAATGAGTGTTTTTACTTCCGCAATATCGTCTGTCAGATGTGGAATATAAATATCCGCACCTGCCTTGGCAAAAGCAACTGCATAGGCCATTCCCAATCCCTGATTGGCTCCTGTTACTATAGCTGTTTTACCCTTTAAGCTAAAAAAATCCATATTAAAACTATCAAATTCACTTGCCATTATAAATTCACTCCAATCCTTGGATATATTTTATAGTAGGGGCACCCCGTGGTCGTGGAGAGGTGATATTGATTAACAATTCGGACGACCACAGGGCGCTCCTACAAATGCATTTATCTTACACTATCTATATAGGATAATAACTCATCATTCTAAGATCACTTATCTATATTCAGTAGTTCTTCTACAGACTTTGCGATACCTTCCGGATCCATACCGTAGTACTTGTAAACCTCATCGGGATGACCCAGTACTGCAAATTCATCCGGAAGACCGATCCTTTTAAAATTTCCGCCAAATCCGTTTTCACATAGACATTCAGCCACTGCCGCTCCTAAGCCTCCGTTGATGGAATGTTCTTCAACAGTAACAATAGTCCCTGTCTCCTTTGCACATTTTACAATCATTTCTGTATCAAGAGGCTTAATGGTATGCATGTCTATGACACGTGCACTGATGCCATGTCTTTCTTTCAAGATTTTTGCACCCATCATGGACCAATAAACGCTTGAACCTGCTGAGATCAATGTCAAATCATTTCCCGAAATGGTTTCAATTGCTTTTCCGAATTCAATCTCATAATCATTGTCAGCATAAACGTTTGGTGAACCGCCGCGGTCAATTCGAATCACCATCGGACCTTGAAATCCCATAGACTTACGGATCATTTTTGTACACTGGCCTGCGTCAGCAGGAACAACAATGGTTAAATTCGGAATCGCCCTATAAAGAGCCAGATCGGCAATACAGTTATGGGTAGGGCCGCCCCCTGCAGTAACCCCTGCATGTGTACCTATCAAGCGAACATTTACATCATTATACGCAATATCGGTATGAATCTGGTCTGCGCTTCTTAATGAGAGAAACGGACCAAATACCTGAGCAAATACGATCTCACCGGAAAGTGCCAAACCGGCAGATGCCCCTACTTGGTTAGGCTCTGCAATACCGAAGTTAAAACAGCGGTCAGGATATTTCTGAATGAATTTACCAGCGGAAGACGATGGTGCCACATTGTCCGAATATGTAAATACGAAGTCAAGTCCGTCATCTGCCATTCTCATTAACTCTTCACCATAGGCTTCTCTAGCGTTAGATAACATCTGGTCAAAGTCAAATGTAGTTTGTGCCATAATTATCTCACCTTCCTATTCTTTTCGATGGATTCCAATGCTTCATCCAATTGCTCTTTCGCAATACCGCCGCCATGCCATTTCACATTTCCTTCCATAAAGTCAACACCTTTGCCCTTTACGGTATTTGAAATAATAAAAATGGGTTTTCTGCGAACGTACGGGTCAGCAGGTGGTATTGATTGCAGCGCTTCGCAAACTGAATACATGTCATTACCGTCAATTTCAATCACTTTCCATCCGAAAGTAGAGATTCTGGCAGCAAGATCACCATGATCCATCACCTGCTGTGTGGATCCTGTCATTTGAAGCTGGTTTTTATCTATGATGCACACTAAATTCCCTAATTGATAATGCCCTGCCGCTATAATCGCTTCCCAGTTTGTGCCTTCATCCAGTTCTCCATCACCTATCATGACATAAGTTTGCCAGCTCTTTTTTTGCTTTCTTGCACCCAAGGCCAAACCTAGTGCAATAGGTAATCCATGACCAAGAGAACCTGCGGATGCTTCTATGGCCGGACAATATTTTCTATTGCAATGCATACCGAATTCTGCCGTACCCAAGCTTTCAAAGTGTTCTACCATATAATCCATCGTATACATTCCTAAATCGGAAAAAATGGTGTAAAGCGTTTCCGAACAATGTCCTTTAGATAAAACAAAACGATCGCGGTTTTCCATTTTAGGATTTTTAGGATCATAGTTCATATACTTATAGTAGAGCGCTACTGCCATTTCTACCATAGAAAGCTCTCCGCCAAGATGTCCCATTCCGATACGATAGATAAAATTTAAGAGTTTTTTTCGAACATCTACGCATTTGTCTTCCAACTGATGCACTAGATTTATATCTACATTGTATTCATACATACTGAAACCCTCCTTTGATTTTTACTGATTACTTATTCTCCTTCAAATTCATTGCATCTTATAAGTATCTTCGGATACATTCCGGTAATCTGCATATTAAAGGCTTCCTCTGCATCATCAATGCTGTAAACCTTTGATACGAAGTCATCCAACTGAAATCTTGACATAATTTGCATAGCCCTTGGAAATGCGTAAGGCGCCACATAAAATCCTGTCACAGTGATTTCATTGAAGTAACAATATTGATATAAATTAAAGGGCATTTCAAAATCATTGGGATACATGGCACCATAGATCAGCTTTCCACCCCTTGCGGTGATCTGAGGCAGAGCTCCTACAGCTTTTGGAGAACCGGAGCAATCGATGACTACATCAAAGCCTCTTCCATCGGTAATCTCCATGGATGCCTCTACTACATTTTTTTTTATCGGATTAATGACATGATCGGCACCAAACTTTATAGCTAAATCCCTTCTTTCTGCTATCGGCTCAATAAGTGTCAAAGCAGATGCTCCATACATTTTGATAGCCTGCAATCCCAGAAGGCCGATAGGGCCACCTCCGCAAATAGCAACCCTTTGCCCTATCTTCATTTCAACCTTATCCATCATTCTTACGGCAATAGATACAGGCTCCAGCAAACAACCTTTTTTCAAACTTACATTGTCAGGCAACTTATAGATCTGAGATTCATGCCAAACAATATATTCACTCATACCGGGACGATTGTATTCGCCCCCATTTTCACAAAACTGCTGCTGTCCATTTTGGCAGTAATAACAAGTACCGCAGAATTTCAAAAAGTTCCCGCCAACTCTGTCTCCGACTTTCAGCCCTTTTTTTGTGGCTTTTTTACCTAATTCTACGATCACACCGGATACTTCGTGTCCCAAGCCAAACGGTGCCTCCCACCCGAAAATATTCTCAACCAAATGGGGGTCAGAACCGCAAATTGCACAATAAGCAACTTTTATTTTGACATCCTCGTCTCCTAACACCTGCTCAGGGATATCTACCACTTGGACTTTCCCTCGTGTTTCTTCATTAGGATGTCTCAGACTCCCTATTTTCACTACTGAAACTGATTTCATTGAAACGACCTCCTTTTGTATTAAGTCAAATACGGTAATTATTTAATATTTATTCCGTTATCAGCCCATCTCTGACCGCTATATCATGCTGAATCTGAGCAAGTCTTTTTTCATCCAGATCATAAAAAATCGCAAATATAATAATGGTAGCCACCATAACGACAAAGGGTAGAATAGATGACATAAATCTTATGCCGGCTAAAGCAAAATCTGTTTGCGCCTGATTGGGAACATATTTTACATAATCCAAAATCATTGTTGGCAAAACACCGCCGATGGTCATTGAGAATTTTATACCCAGTCCGATTAATGTCATTACAATCGCGGTAAGCCTTCTTCCTGTATTAAAATCTGCATATTCGACAGGGTCAGTAATGATTGACCAGAGTATACCCATTAAAATACCATAACCAAAAGAACCTATCCCGCGTGAGATCATCATCAATGTAATACTTGCAGGAGATAAAAACCAAAGAATAATTGAACCTAACGCACCAAAGGACAAGCCTAATATAACGGTACCTTTTTTCTTAATTTTCCGGGCAAGAAGCGGAACCAGCGGTACACCCAGTACTGAAGGCAATACGTTCATCATAGAGAACCATGCGACCATATCACTTCTCTGTGCAAAGTATGTCATGTAGTACACGCCTGTGGAAGATTGAACGGTGTTAAAACCGTATACGCCCAAGAATAAAAGAAACATGATTACCCCAGGCTTGTTATGTGTCATCTGATAAAATACATCTTTAATCGTAGCTTTCTTTTCATGGGAAGTTACAGGGATTCTTTCTACGATTGTACTGTAAGAATAGATTAGAAGGGCTATCATAATTGCTGCCATCAACATTGTGGTTGCCATATATCCTTGTGCCAATGTCATAAACTTTGTGAAAAAACCACTGACCAGAGGAATAGCCAATGCAACAACAACCCCTCCTGATTGCGCAAACATCATTCTGGTAGATTGAAGTCTGGTTCTTTCATCCGGGTCGGCAGTCATAACAGATGCCGCAGAGATATACGGCTGAATGATAAATGTATACATCATATTTAATAAATTATATGTTACGTATGCCCAGATCAATTTACCCAAATAACTAACATCAGGTACTGTGTATGTGAGAACCGCAATCACTCCGAATGGAACTGATCCATACAATAAATACGTTCTGTATTTTCCGCGTTTGGGATTCAATCTTTCAACAATCGTACCCATCATCGGGTCATTGACGGCATCCCAAACCCTGGATATCAAGAACATCATCGCCACATCGGCGGCAGCCAAACCATAAACATCGGTGTAGTAGAAGGTAATGTACATCATAATACATTGGAAAACCAAATTCATTGCGAAGTCCACCAAGGAATAACCTATTACTTCCTTTTTAGGCAACTTGTAAAACCCAGGTTCCGGTCCTGATTTTTCCCATTGCTGCGACATAGCTGATGCTTGTTGCTTTTGAATAACCACTTCACTCATTGTTTCACTTCCCCTTCTCCTTATTACCTATTCTCTTGTTAATGGGATTTTTGTAAGCTTACATTCGATACCAGCGCTCGGTATTTGGAATAGATTAACAACATTTTAAATGAATCCGGTTTTTTTCTCAATATTTCAAAAAGACATCCTGCTCTTAACATTTGTCCTTCCTATGTATATGTTAACTATTTAACAGTAATTAGCTGGGTATTTTTTTGTATATTTTCTATGAAAAACTTAAAAATCTGTATGGTTGAAAATTTATATGACATGTATTAAAATGAAATGTATAGAATTATCTCTTCGAGTTATCATTTTCCAGCAAATAATCATCATCAAGTTTTATAATCAAATTATTTAGTGGAGGTGTCTATGTACAAGCAATCTGAAAATCCGTTATATAACCCTTTTCTAACTAAGATACCTATGTCAACCTTTGATATTGTTGTAAATTATACAGAATTACTAAATGATACCTGTGTTGAATTCCCTCATAGTCATAATGACTACGAAATATACTACTCTCTAGAAGGTATTTTGAATTTGAAAATAAAGAACACACCGGTGTCACTTCCCGCAGATCATTTTGTATTGATACCGCCCAGCCTGCAGCATGGCTCGATCTATGAACCTAATACACCAAAAAAATACTTTGTCATAGTATTTAACTTTCATCATCATAATAATAAAACGTCTTCCTTTAAATTTGATAGAAACTTTATAAGTACCCTGCAAAATAGTTTAGAGATGGATGATTTCTATGTCGCTAAAGATAAAAATCAATGCAAACATTTAATTCCTCAGATACAAGATGAATTGGAAACCAAAGAATTCGGATGGCAGCACATGATACGCAACCACTATCTCTCATTTATAGTGAATGCCTTCCGCAACATTATTACTTCTCCGGTTTCATATGAAAGTGAATTTTCAGAACTTAATATAGCTATTGAAATCACTAAATTTATGCACAATAACTATCATAAAAATATTTCACTTAAGGATGTGGCGGATGCAATGTATGTGACACCCAGACATGTCAGCCGTATTTTTAATGAATACTTTGGTACTAGCTTTGGTAAGACACTTTCCATTTATCGTTTAAGCTATGCGAAAAATTATTTATGTGATACAGATTATCCTGTTGAGAAAATTGCTACTCTGGTAGGTTTTGCGTCTCCCCAGAGTTTATATAAACTCTTTAAGGAACGAGAAAAAATGACAATAAAGAAATATCGTGATATGCATAATAAGTCCTAAAAGGGCACAAAACTGACAAGGCTGTGAGCCTTGCCAGTTTTTTATTCAAATCTTAAACTAATGTCCATTGCTTTTACGGTATGTGTTAAAGCACCGATAGAGATTAGGTCCACTCCCGTTGCTGCGACTGCCTGCAAATCCTTATCTCCCATGTTCCCGGAAGCTTCCACCAATGCGTGGCCGGCGATTTTTTCGACGGCTGCTTTCATTGCATCCAAATCCATATTATCCAACATGATAATATCGGCTCCTGCCTCAAGTGCTTCATCAATCTGTGCCATACTTTCCACTTCCACTTCGATTTTTAAAGTATGGGGTGCGTTGCTTCTTGCAGCTGTTACCGCATTTGTAATGCTTCCTGCTGCTTTAATATGATTATCCTTTATCAGAATCCCATCGGATAGATTAAACCGGTGATTGGCACCTCCGCCTGTTTTCACCGCATATTTTTCCAATATTCTCAGTCCTGGCGTGGTCTTCCTGGTATCGGTAATCCTCGCTTTAGTATCTTTAATCACCTCAACGGTATGTGCGGTTTTTGTTGCGATGCCGGACAGCCTTTGTAAAAAATTAAGTGCCACTCGTTCTCCTGTCAATATCCCAACAGCAGAACCCTCAATCTTTGCGATAATATCCCCTGCATTCACCCGGCTGCCATCATTCACCTCAAAGGTTAGTGCAATCTCTTTATCCATTTTCTCAAATACTTTCTTTATTACTTCCAAACCACAGACCACACCGGGTTCTTTTGAGATAAATCTTCCTCTAATCCTCTGTTCTGCCGGTATGGTACTTAATGTAGTAATATCCCCTGTCCCTATATCCTCGAATAATGCCTTAGATATAATTTCATCTATCATGTCCATATTTAACATACTTTTATCCCCTCATAACCAATAGTATCATCTCTATAATGAGCGCCAACACTTTCTTTTCTTGCGGCCGCCGCACTTAATATCTGTCTTGCGATCATAGCCATATTCAAAGCTTCCATATGTTTTACCGATGATAACTTTAAGTGCTGCATTTGCATTAAAATCTCATCGATTGTTTTAATGCCTTCCTTAAGTCCTTTTTGGTTTTTTATAATTCCCCCATGATCGCTCATGGTGTTTTTAATCTTATTGATCACCGCATCTATGTCCGTTTCCCTATCCATGTATTGCGTCTCTATTTCTATCGAAGTGAATGATATGCTGCGGCAACCCGACTGATTAATATGCTGCGCACACCTTCTTGCAAAAACCAGACATTCCAACAGCGAATTACTTGCTAGCCGATTTGCGCCATGCACCCCAGTACAGGCAGCTTCACCGCATGCATATACTCCTTGAATGCTGCTCCTGCCGTTCAAATCTGTTTTTATTCCTCCCATAAAATAATGCTGTACCGGACAAACCGGAATAAACTGCGATGATATATCTATCTCTTGTCTTTTGCATTCGCTGTATATGGTAGGGAATCTCTGCATAAGATATTCCTTTGTTTTAGAAGTAATGTCCAGATATACATAAGGTACTTTGCTGCTGCGAATCTCCCGAAATATTTCTCTGGCCACGATATCTCTCGGCGCTAAATCTCCCATGGGATGCCGGGCACGCATAAAGCATTCCCCTTTTTGATTCCGGAGTATGCCGCCTTCGCCTCTCACCGCTTCGGAAATCAAAAAATGCCTGCCATTTTCAGCACCGAAATACAGCGCCGTAGGATGAAATTGGACAAATTCCATACTATCCAGCTCTGCACCCGCCCGCAGTGCGGCTGCAATTCCATCTCCGGTTGCAGCACTGGGATTGGTGGTGTATTTATATACCTGCCCTATGCCGCCGGAACAGATCACGATATTAGGCGAAACATATAAACGGTATTGTCCGTCATAAACGACAATGCCGGCAGCCTTTCCCTGCTGCGTTACAATATCCGCTAAAAACGTATTTTCTTTATAGGTAATATTCTTTTTCTGTGCTACAGCATTGAAAAGCTTCTCTTCTACTTGCTTACCGGTGGAATCTCCTCCACAGTGAAGAATTCTATTTTTGGAGTGTCCTCCCTCACGGGTGGCATGGAAATCCCCCCGGCTATCGGTATCGAACTTCACTCCGGCAGCCACTAAACGCTCTATTTCTTTCGGTCCCTCACTAACAAGATCCTCAACTGCCTGCTTATTGCATATTCCTGCACCGGCATAAAGGGTATCGTTATAATGAAGCTCCAACTTATCCTCTTTCTTAGTCACCGCAGCGATACCGCCCTGGGCCAAATAGGAATTGCACTGCCGTATATTCTCTTTTGATAGTACTATACAGGAAAATCTTTCGTCAATATTAAGCGCCGTATATAGGCCCGCAATTCCGCTTCCTACAATCACAACGTCATAATATTTTCTATCTATCTCTTCTATGTTACAATGGAACGCGTATCTTCTCAACTGTAACCTCTCCTTATACTTGCAGCATTCTGTTCAAACTTCCATAAGCCTTGCGAATGAGCTCTTGCTCCAGCTTTATTTCATAAGACATATTCTCCAATGAATTCAGTACATCTTTCAGCGTTGTTTTCTTCATATTCGGACAGATCAGCTTTTGCGATAATAGGTAAAATTTCTTCTCGGGATAATGCTTCTGCAGCCAGTGCAGCACACCTTGCTCGGTACCAATAATAAATTCTTTATCTTTGGAGCGGGCGGCATAATCAATGATCTGGGCCGTACTCCCCGCAAAATCCGCTTTCCCCACAACATCCGGCGTACATTCCGGATGAATGAGTACCTTGGCATGAGGCAGCATCTTTCTCGCTGCATCCACTTCCTCTGCTTTAACCCTTTTATGCGTAGTGCAATAGCCGTCAAACAAAATAATCTCTTTATCGGGTATCTGCTGTGCTATATAATTACCTAAATTCTCATCGGGAATAAAAATAATCTTATGCTGTGCTAAGGATTGCACTACCTTCACTGCATTGGATGAAGTACAACATACATCACTAACGGCTTTCACTTCAGCAGAAGAGTTTACATAGCAAACTACCGCGGCATCAGGATGCTGCTGCCTTAGTTTTTCCACATCATCTACCGATACCATGTCCGCCATAGGACACCCTGCATCTCTCGCCGGCAGTAAAACGGTCTTCTCCGGACTGAGTACCTTCGCACTTTCAGCCATAAAATGAACACCACAGAACACGATGACATCGCAATCAATCTCTTTTGCCTTTTTGCTTAAAGCAAAAGAATCTCCAACAAAATCAGCAATATCCTGCACTTCAGAGATTTGATAGTTGTGCGCGAGTATAACCGCATTCTTTTGTTTTTTTAATTGTTTTATTCTATCTATAATATTCTCCATATTCGACTCCTCTGTATAATTACATGTCTTTACACCTGTATATTCTACAATATATTTATCATTTTTTCAATGTTAAATTATCCAATAAACGTCTATTTTCCTATATTTCTGTTAAAAATAACATATAAGTTTTCTAAATTATAATGCTATACGATATATCCAAATAATCTTAGGTTAAATAAAGCAGGTGAAAACATGAATGGCAACAAGTTCTATTTTTATGGCTATGAGCACCATCCGCAAGAAAGGGTTTTAGTTTTTGTATCAGATCAGGCAACATCTTTATATGAAGCATTGAAAGAATTTGAAGAATACGAGATAAAGAATAACAAGAACTATAAGATCATTAAAATCCTTGAAGGTGGTGCTGATTCTGAGGATGTTTAGAATGAACTTATTAGAGAATAAACGAACCGGAGGGGTTTTGAATGAAAGCAGTAATATTTAATGCGTCTATTCCGAAATATATCACTACTATGGCTTTAGGATCTATTCATAAGGACTTTTACCATTCACCAATGTCATGTATAACATATAAGGAAGTGAATGCTCCCAGCTTGCCTAATGATCATTGGGTAAAAATCAGGACTCTATACGGCGGCATCTGCGGAAGTGATTTGAATATGATTTTATTACACGATAGCCCTTCGACATCTCCATTTGTATCTTTTCCCTTTGTGATAGGACATGAAAATCTTGGCATTATCGTGGAAAAAGGTAAAGATGTACAGGGATTCGATATTGGTGATAAAGTAGTCGCCGACCCTCTGCTTTCTTGCGATACAAGAGAAGTCTCTGAGCATTGCACCAATTGCAGGACAGGCCACTATTCATTATGTGAAAACATCACCAAACCTCCTATTTCACCCGGTATTAGCATCGGTTTCTGCAAAGACACAGGCGGAAGCTGGGGAGAATACTATGTAGCCCATCAATCTCATCTTTACAAAGTGCCGGATCATATTACCGACAAAGAAGCGGTTATGGTTGACCCCATTTGCTCAGCGCTTCACCCGGTGATGAACAACTTTCCCGGTAATAATGAAAAAATTCTGGTTGTAGGAAGCGGGGTAATCGGTCTTCTGGTGATCGCATGTATTCGTGCACTAGGCAGTAAATGTGATATTACAATAATGGCAAAACATGCCTTTCAGGGAAAATTAGCAAAAAATCTTGGTGCGAACAGGATTATTTATACAAGAAATCAAGACTATTTTGATGAGTTTAAAAATATTACAAATGCTTCATTATACCAACCAATGCTAGGAAAACGTTTTATGATGGGAGGCTTTGATAAGGTTTTTGATTGCGTTGGCTCTTCCTCTTCTATCGATGAATCTCTCAAATTCACCCGTGCAAGAGGAACGATGATACTGGTAGGATTGGCCAGCTATCCAAAAAAAGTGGATTGGACCCCTGTATGGTTTAAAGAACTAAAACTTACCGGTTCTATGTATTATAATACTGAAACTTTCCAAGATGGAAAAACCAAAACCGCATACCGGATCGCATTGGACCTACTGGCAGATAAGAAGCTGGATATTGAAAATATGGTAACGCACACCTTTGATATTGAAAATTACAGACAGGGAATCAAAACAGCATTGGATAAAAGAAATTGCGAAAGTTTGAAAGTAGTATTTAAGTTTTAGAGTAGTGAGGAGTGGATAGTGGGGAGTGGGGAGTTTTTATATTCTCCCCACTCCTGGCTCCTCACTCCCAACTCTAAATCATTGACGTACGTCTTATCCGATTGATAGTTACATTAAATGCCGGAAGCAAACTTACGATGATACATATCAATAAGTCGGCACCGATAATCAATCCGTTGACTGTCAGCGAATACCAGAGAACATTCATACCTTCCGGTGCATAAGAGCCAAAGAAGATGACCCCCGAAATAAAATGCATAAGAAACCTTCCAAAACCGCCTATCAGAGAACCGATGGCAAGGTTTTTCCCATATACTCCGGCTAAACCCATCGCACCAAACGCAAGAGGATAATCCAGAAATAGCTGTGCCCAATGCACTACATAAGGGTCTTGAATGAGCTGAAGAAAACCATAAGCTATACCGGCGGTAATACCTGCGATTGGCCCAAAGGCAGCGGCAAAGAAAAACATAGGCAGCATACTGGCAGGTGTAACACTACCTCCTTGCGGCCAATGGTACAGCCTGATGTAAGACAACACAAAAGACAGCGCAATGCACAATCCCCCATAAACAATCATGCGGGTATTATCTTTATGTATTTTTTGTTGTCTTTTTAATAATACTATTGCAGTACATCCAACAACCAGCACTCCCAAAATAGCAATGGTAATCAGCTTGAACTCTGCAAACTTTTCAAAAACAGTTATTAAATACTGCATAAATGAACCTCCTTTATTATTTAGACATAACATTGATATTATATCATATGTCTATAATTTAGGAACAGCAAAATAATAACTTCCGCTTTTTCAAAGGTTATTTTTGTGTCATGCGTCGTTGTCAACCTTTGCCATACGTCAGTATTGCCAAAGGTCTCCGCCTAGCCTGACGCAAAAATCCCTCGCTGAAAATTTCGGAAGTTATTATTTCACTGTTCCTAAATTAACTTTTTTATAAAATGTACAATCTATCCAAGGCAGGCGCAACATTCAATGCTTTTACCAGTTGATTATATTCTTCTTTTGCGTTTTTGTTGTCTTGCTGGGTTTTAACAGCGCGTATCATAAGGTTTTTCGGTGTTTCCAGCGGTGAGATATATTCAACAATAGATACTTTGTATCCCAGCGACTCCAGTTTGAGTGCACGAAGTCCATCGGTAAGGATATCCGCCATCCTCGCTTTGAGTACACCGTGTTTTATGATGGATTTAAAAGGCTCATAATCATACTGGCTGAGCAGCTCCCTATGACAGCAAGGTACTGCTATGATTACTTTTGCATTCACTCTAATTCCAAGCGCTAATGCCATATCGGTTGCAGTATCACACGCATGAAGGCTGATGACAATATCAATCCTCTTCTCGGGTACATAGTTCTCAATATTTGTCTGATGGAATTCCATATTGACATAACCCAAATTCTTTGCCATCTTTTTTGAAGCCTTAATCACTGTCTCCGAATAGTCAAGACCTATAAAGTGGCAAGATTTTTTAAGAATATTTTTCATATAAAAATTCAGTACAAATGTGAGGTATGATTTTCCGCATCCACAATCCAATACCGTAATACTCTCATAATCAGCTAATTCATCTACAACCCCTTTCATCAATTCCACAAAATGATCAATCTGATTATATTTTCTGATCATATCGTTTTTTACTTTTCCATCTTTGGTTAGGATGCCTATCTCTTTTAATAATTCATCCGCTTGTCCCACTTTAATAATATAGTCTCTGTTCCCAATATGAGATGCAGCTTCTTGCTTATTTATTTCCTCCTTTATATCATCCTCATATTTTATTTTAACCCCTTTCTGTGTACCGTCAATCAAGATATTTGTTCCTCTTTCTTCATAACGAATATGTACTTCATCATACTTTTCCGATTCTTTACAAATCCATTGTGAAAGCTGAGACGGTATGATTGTTTGATTACTACCACTGTAATTGATTTTTAAAACATCTGTATCTTCCAACATCACTCTAGCAGGAAAATCCTTAGTACCTGACCCAAAAATTATGTTAATGTTTTTAAAATACTGCTGATTATCATTAATGCGCTGCTCCAGCCCCATTAAAAACATTTTTAGCTTTGCAATATTTTGCTTATTCATATCCACCCTCCATGCAAATATAAAGTAATGTTTACTTCTTCCATTATTATATACATAAATGTATTAATAACACAATAATACATCTATTTGATAAAAACCGCTTTACTTTTTATGATATTTTATATTAAAATATATAATTGACAGATTCTAATCCTTTACTCAATATTCTTTTCGTATGGCGAAACTAATAAGACTTGGCAATATAGTTTTAGAATAATGTGGGGTGAATCAATAATGAATATAAAAGGCATGCTCTCAACCTGGAATACGCTGGCGTTCAAAGTCCGCGTTTCATTATTATTCATCGCTATCGTTCCTCTCGGGATCTATCTGGTTATCAATAACTGGCTGCTAAGCCATCATTTATTGGAACTTGAAAATAAAAATATTATTTCAAAGACACATCAGGCTCACCGTGTGTTGGATGCAAAGGCATCAGAACTGTCTAAGCTTTCGATGGACTACGGCATATGGACCGATCTCCATGAAAAAGTGATAAACCCAGATCTTCCTTGGATTAAAGAAAATATAACTACTTGGATTCCTGAAAACTTTGGTATGGATTTGGTAGTGATCGCGAATAAAAACCTGGATATTATAAATGCTTTTGGTACACCGCATAAGAAACTGGATCAATTGCTGGAAAAAGAAATTATTGAACATGTATTTACCAATATAGATAACATACCGGATAACGGAGCTCTTTCAGGTTTTAAAATCTTCCAAAACGAACTATACCTTATTTCTCTTTGTCCCATTTTAAGAAATGACTACTCCGGTCCATATGGCGGCATGGTTGTGATAGGAAAAAAAATCACCCCTGCTTTTCTTGAAGAAATATCCTATCAGTATGGATATGAAATGTTTATGTATGACAGCGCTCATATTGTGTCTTCTCGATTTAATCAGACAAAAGCACAAAGAGCTCTTTCTCTTTTTAAGCAAACCAATGAAAACGTACTTCATATGGATAAAGCTACTATCTTTGGTGTAGATGCTATTAACGATATATCCGGGGTTCCGTCGGGCTACCTCTTCATTATGGAACCTAGAGAACTAAATATCATATTGAAGAATAACTTAATAGCTATATTAGGCTGTATCATTATTATACTCCTTTTAACCATAAGAATTAAAAGATCAATTGTAAACCCAATAAAAGATCTTCAACTTCAAATCTCTAAAATGGGAAAAGAAAACACACTTTCTTATGTAAACATTAAAGGTACAAGCGAAATTGTAAGTCTGGCAGATTCTTTCAATAAAATGATCGATAACCTCCACCGTCACAGGCTAGAGAATGAAAATCTTAGAACGCTCTCAATCACTGATGACCTGACATCATTGTATAACCATCGCTTCTTCTATGAATATTTTGATAGACTAACTTCTAACGGATGTAAAAATATTTGTATTTTATTCTGTGATATCGATCATTTTAAATCGGTAAACGACCATAATGGACATGTTATCGGCGATATCCTCCTTAGAGAAGTAGGAAGGATTATTAAGGCAATTGTAGGACATAAAGCTGTGTTTAGGTATGGCGGAGAAGAATTTGTGATTGTGCTCGATGATTACTTTGTTGACAGTGCGTATAAAAAAGCAGAAATCATCCGTTTGGCTGTTAACAACTCTTCTCTTATACAGAAATATTCTTCTTACTTACCAATCACCATCAGCATTGGGATTGCTGCATATCCATCAGATGCGTCAGATATAGATATGCTTATTGACAAAGCCGATACTGCAATGTATTTTGCCAAACAGAATGGTCGGAATCAGTGTCATATCTATAGACCCTTTATGAGTAAAAGCTTTAAATCCGTGCGGTACGCAAAAAAGCGTATAGAAGTATAGAAGGGTATATGGCAACGCCTATACCCTTCTATACTTTTTAGTTTATATCGATTTTATAGCCTTTTTTCTTGGTTTCACCAGTCTTTGGCAAGATAAGCTTAAGGATACCATTGTCAAATGTTGCTTTTACAGCTTCGTTCTTGACACTTTCAACATAGAAGCTTCTGCTGATCTTTCCGGTCCTTCTTTCTTTTCTGATATAATTTTCTCTTTCTTCATTGATTTCTTCGTTATGGTTTGCGGAGATTGTAAGGTAATCATCTTTTAGTTCTACCTCTATAGACTCCTTATTCACACCAGGAAGCTCAGCTTCAACAACATATTCTTTTTCATTCTCCTTAATATCGGCTCTGATGCCTGATGTTGAAGAAAGGAAAAAATCATTACTGAAAAAATTATCCATAAAATCTCTACCAAAGAAGCTGCTCACTAAGTCTCCATGCCTTTTTCTGAAAGGTACTAAATCAAACATGCTTAAAACCTCCTTAAAAATTAATTTTTATTTCTAATACTATTATAGAATAAAGGTCAAAGATAGTCAAAGTCAAATAATTTTGGTTTCTTCTCAATTTTATTTATATCTGTCAGTTATATTTATTTATATTCATCTTTCTACTTACTTGTCACAACTACAAAAAAATAGTCAGAATTTCAATTCTGACTATAGATTAATTAAAAATAAAAATACAGGTATGGTAATGATACAGCATAATGTTGATAAGAACACGCATTTGGAAGCCATTTCCGCGTCTCCTTTATAGTTCTTGGCCATTACAGCGGCTGACGCTTGTACAGGTGCTGATGCCAAAATCGTAAGAATAGACTTTAGCATAGCGTTAACGGGAGTAAAATATAAGAACGTTAAATATAACAAAGGAAAAAGCAAAACCTTTAACAGAGAGATCATTTGCGTATTTCTGTCTCCCAATATTTCTTTTATATGCAAGCCGTATAGATTTGCACCTATTAACATCAGTCCTAACGGAATCGCGGTGCTTCCCATTCCACTTATAGCTTTTTGTAGAATAGCAGGAGGACGAAGATTTAAAAAGAACATCACTAATCCTAGCATAACAGCTATAATGCCGGGATTTATCAAATTTTTCATGCTTGATAAACTGATTTTTTCTTTTTTATAGATGTTAACTCCTATGGTCCATGTGAATAAGTTCTGAACAACTACATAAATAGATGCATACAGCATGCCTACACGCCCAAACAATGCATTGCACAAAGGATACCCCAAAAATGCCACATTCCCGAAAATGAGACAATATCTCATTGCTTTTTTTTGTCCGTCTTGTTCATGCATCGCTTTTATAATATATTTGCTGGCTATTGATGTGAAGGACATAAATAATAACGCCAGCACGGCCATAATACCAATATTTACGGCATGTTCATCTTCATATTGTATCATCATTGCGTTAAATACCAAAAAAGGCCATGCAATATTTACAATAAATTGACTGATATCTTGGATACCGGTCTCTGATATAATATTTTTTTTCCTCGCAAAATATCCTATGAAAATATACATCATTAAAACAATAATCTCAAAAATAATGCTCGTGTAACTCATTTTTCCTCCGAAAAAAATATTTATTATAATACTACCATAACTTACTATAAATAAAAAGCCCGGATACACATCCGGACTATCATTTGTCAATCATTTAATTCCTATATCGGTTCTATAATGAGCGTCTTTAAAGGTAATCTTGCGTACTCCTTCATAAGCAGTTTTTATCGCTTCATTTAAATTGCTGCCCATAGCTGTTACTCCTAATACTCTGCCACCGGCTGTCAAAATTATATTATCTTTCAGCTTGGTACCTGCGTGAAATACCTTCACTCCAGCAATAGCTTCCGCATCTTCCAGTCCTTGAATGGTATATCCATTCTGGTACTTCTGGGGATATCCTCCCGAAGCCATAACAACGCATACTGCCGCATTGTCTTCCCATTCAACATTGATATCTGAAAGTTTTTCATCTATGACAGCATTAAATATTTCTACCAAGTCGGTTTTTAGCCTTGGCAGCACTACCTGCGTCTCCGGGTCGCCAAACCGTGCATTATACTCCAGTACTTTCGGGCCGTCTTGGGTAAGAATAATACCAAAGTATAAAATTCCTTTAAATTTTCTTCCTTCCTGATTCATCGCCTGTACTGTGGGTTTAAAAATATTCTCCATACAATAGTCGGCAAGCTCAGGAGTATAAATCCTGCTGGGGGAGAATGTTCCCATCCCTCCAGTGTTTAATCCCTGATCATTGTCTAGCGCTCTTTTATGGTCTTGTGCACTTACCATCGGAATAATAGTCGTTCCATCTACAAAAGACAATACCGATACTTCTTGTCCTATAAGGAATTCCTCAATAACAATCCTATTGCCGGCTTCTCCAAATGCCTTATCTTCCATAATTTGATGTACCGCATCGACTGCTTCATCGTAGTTTTGCGCAATAATTACACCTTTTCCAAGCGCAAGCCCCTCTGCTTTCACTACAGTAGGATAGGATGTATTCTTTAAATATTTTACCGCATCTTCACTGTTTTCAAATACTTCATAAGCTGCTGTAGGTATGCCGTATTTCTTCATTAAATCTTTTGAGAATACCTTACTTCCCTCGATGATTGCAGCAGCTTTATTAGGTCCGAATACTCTCAAGCCCTTGGCTTCAAATGCGTCTACTATTCCTGCCGCTAAAGGGTCATCAGGGCCAATGATTGTCATATCTATTTTATGATCTTGCGCAAATTTTACCAAGCTATCGAAATCCATCACCTTTATATCAACACATTCGGCGATTTGTGCTATTCCGCCGTTACCGGGAGCACAATAAACCTTATCCACCTGTGGGTTTTGACTGATTTTCCATACAATCGTATGTTCTCTTCCGCCTCCACCAACTACAAGAATTTTCATAATACACCTCCATTATTGTAGTGAATAGTTAAGAGTGAATAGTGAATAATTGAAATCTTTAATCGTACCATTCACTTTGAAATTTAAATAGCCATAATAAAGGGCAGACCCGTGTGCCGCCCCTCATCAATAATATTTTCTACGTTGCGGACGACCAATGGCCGCCTCTACAACATATTCCTCATTTATATAATATATTAGAACCACACTATAGGAAGTTGTGAAAAAGTGCTTAGTTGATCAGTCGCAAAGCATGGGGACGGACCTACAGCTTCCCTAAAAAACAAGCGCAGCAGTAGGTCCGTCCCCACGCTTCACTCCTTCTGCGTGCTAAATTCGACTTTTTCACAACCTCCTATACATTCATCTGCCTTGACCTGTGAACCGTGAACTGACACTACTATTAATTATTCACTATTTACTATTAATTATTTTAGTGTTTAAAGTGTCTCATCCCCGTAAACACCATCGCGATTCCATATTTATTACATGCATCAATAGATTTTTGATCGTTTATGGAACCACCGGGTTGGATAATAGCGGTAATCCCTGCAGCAGCAGCCGCTTCCACGCAATCTGGAAATGGGAAATATGCATCGGATGCCATTACGGATCCTTTCACCTTATCACCGGCATAATTTATAGCCAGATTCGCAGCTGTAATTCTATTGGTTTGGCCTGGGCCGATACCCACCGACATATTGTCCTTCGCAAGGGCAATACCATTGGATTTTGTATGTTTTACAACCTTCCAGGCAAATATTAAGTCCTTCATTTCCTGCTCGGTGGGTTTTTTCTCAGTAATATACTTTAGATCATCCATATTTAATAATTCATTATTGATTTCCTGAACCAATAGGCCTCCTGCAACCTTTTTCATATCAAAGGTGCCTTTAGGAAGTTTGGCGGAGATATCCTTCAGTTCCAATACCCTGATATTCTTTTTCTGCGTCAAGATCTTTACGGCCTCTTCAGAATACGCAGGCGCAATCACGATCTCTACAAATATCTTGTTAATCTCTTCAGCGGTTTTAGCGTCTATTTCTCTATTTGCAGCTACAATGCCACCGTAAATAGATACCGGGTCAGCTTCATAAGCCTTTATATATGCATCGTATATATTTTCCGCACTTCCTACCCCGCATGGATTTGCATGTTTTACCGCAACAACAGTAGGCTCATCGAATTCTTTTAATAAATCCAGCGCACCATTGGTATCATTGATATTATTATAGGATAATTCTTTGCCATGAAGCTGCTTTGCTGATGTAAGACATCCGATGTTATGCCCGACTTCCTTATAGAATACCGCTTGCTGGTGGGGATTCTCTCCATATCGCATATCCTGCACTTTTTCAAAGGTTAAAGACAGGTTTTGCGGGAAAAGTTCTTCCCCTATTTGCTCTCTTAAGTACTTTGCAATGAGCGTGTCATAATGACTGGTGTGCTCAAAAACTTTATACGCCAATTTAAACTTGGTTTTAGGGGATACTTCTTTACTTTCCTTTAACTCATTGATAACAACCGCATAATCGGCCGGGTCTACGATTACTGCGACATCCTGATAGTTTTTTGCTGCCGCTCTGATCATGGTGGGTCCACCGATATCAATGTTTTCAATTGCATCTTCCAGTTCTACATCTCCTTTTAAGATGGTCTGCTTAAAAGGATATAAATTAATTGCCACGACATCTATTGTCTCAACATCCAGTTCTTTGATCTGATTCATATGTTCCGGGTTGCTTCTCATCGCAAGAATTCCCGCATGAATTTTAGGATGAAGCGTTTTTACCCTTCCGTCCAAACATTCAGGAAAGCCGGTAATATCCGATACATTGATTACTTTTATACCGGCGTCTGCGATTGCCTTTGCGGTTCCTCCGGTAGAGATGATTTCATATCCGAGATTATCAAGTTCTTTTGCAAAGTCGATCACTCCGGTTTTATCTGAAACGCTAATTAGTGCTCTTTTTGCCATTTATAGTCCTCCTTTTTCTTATGGATAGCATACATATCGTTAAGACCACTATCAATATAGTTCATGTAGGGGCGGACGACCCTGTCCGCCCGTTAATACTCTAATTTATATTCGGGCGGACAAGGTCGTCCGCCCCTAATGTACAAATATCGTCTAATTGCCCTATAACTATATTAGGCTTTCAACTAATTACCACGTGCCGTCCCTCAACTCTAATCTTTCCTTCACACAAAAGATTAACGGCTTCCGGCAGTATCTTCCATTCCGCCTCTTCCATCACCCTTTTTTGAAGGATTTCGGGTGTATCATCCTGCCTCACCTCTACGGCCTTTTGCAGTATAATCGCTCCTCCGTCCACAACTTCATTCACGAAATGTACTGTTGCACCTGTGACCTTCACACCATATTCCAGTGCTTTTTCATGTACCTTCATTCCATAATATCCATCACCACAAAATGATGGTATCAGAGAAGGATGCACATTAATGATCTTATTTCTATATGCGGCGATAAGCTTTTCTCCTATAATAGAAAGAAACCCTGCCATCACAATAATATCCACTTTTTTCTGCTGCATGTGTTCTAAAAGAGCTTGGTCATATGCTTCTTTACTATCGAATCCTTTTCTTGGAATAACCGCATAGGAGATATCATGCTTTCTCGCGCGTTCAAGGGCATATCCTCCCTCTCTGTTGGAGACAACCGTTACAATGCGGCCATTGCGAATAGTACCTTCTTCAATCGCATCAATGATTGCTTGAAGATTGGTCCCTCCGCCTGAAACCAGGACTCCTATGTTTAGCATATATCCACCCCATTGTCCCCCTCAATGATTTCTCCGATAATAAATGCATTTTCCTGCTTATCTTTTAAATACTTCAGCATTTCATCCGCTTGGGAAGCTTCCACTGCCATAAGCATTCCGATCCCCATGTTAAAAGTATTGTACATATCTCGTTCAGAGATATTTCCTAAATCTTGAAGCAGTTTAAAAATAGGAAGCACTTCCCAACTTCCTTTATTTATTTTTGCTCTTAAACCATCTGGAAGCATTCTTGGGATATTTTCAATAAACCCGCCTCCTGTAATATGAGATACCGCGTTGACCGAGAACTTCTCAATCAAATCCAAAAGCGTTTTTACATAAATACGTGTAGGTTTTAATAATTCTTCCCCAACTGTGCACCCTAAAGCTTCTATATACCTTGCCAGTTTTTTATCATCTTCATTACCATTTAAATTAAAAAGCTTTCTTACCAGTGAGTAACCATTACTGTGTATTCCTGAAGAAGCAAGCCCTATAAGCACATCACCTTTTTTGGTTCTTGAACCGTCAATGATTTTATTCTTATCAACAATGCCCACAGAAAAGCCTGCCAAATCATATTCGCCATCCGGATAGAATCCCGGCATCTCTGCTGTTTCTCCACCGATAAGCGCACATCCTGCCTGCACACATCCGTCGGCTACGCCTTTAACAATCTGCGCTACTTTCTCAGGTCTGTTTTTCCCAACAGCCACATAATCAAGAAAAAAGAGAGGACGTGCACCGGAACAAGCAATATCATTCACGCACATAGCCACACAATCCTGTCCTACAGTATCATGCTTGTCCATGATAAAGGCAATCTTTAGCTTTGTTCCTACGCCGTCAGTTCCTGATACTAATACCGGTCGGTCATAGTTTAATTTTTCTATTTCAAAAAGTCCGCCAAAACCTCCGATATCGGATAATACCCCCGGAATGAAAGTTTTGGAAACATGCTGTTTCATCAATTTAACAGCCTCATATCCCGCCTCAACATCTACACCGGCAGACTTATAACTCTCACTCATGTTTTTTGCCCCCTTTCAAACTCCATCTTGTCAGCCTCGCCAGGTACCTCCATTGGATATTCTCCGGAAAAACAACCGTTGCAAAATCCGCAGTTTGTACCAACAGCTATATGGGATAATCCCTCTATACTCAGGTAACCCAGGCTATCGGCACCCACCATTTTCCGAATTTCCTCCAGAGAATGTACTGAAGCCACTAACTGTTTCCTAGATGGAATATCCGTGCCAAAATAGCATGGCCATTTGAAAGGCGGTGAGCTCACTCTCATATGGACTTCTTTTGCTCCTGCGTCTTTAAGCATTTGAACAATCCTTCCGCTTGTAGTCCCCCTGACAACAGAATCATCCACCATTACAATCCTTTTGCCTTCCACACTTTTCTTTAAAACGTTCAATTTTATTCTGACACCGGTTTCTCTTTGACTTTGATCGGGTTGTATAAACGTTCTCCCGATATAACGGTTTTTCATTAATCCTTCACCATAAGGGATTCCTGATTCTTCTGCATAACCTATCGCCGCCGAAACCCCCGAATCGGGAACGCCGATTACCAAGTCTGCTTCTACCGGATGCTCTTTCGCTAATATCCTTCCTGCCTGCTTCCGCGCTTCATAAACACTTGCGCCTTCCACAACGCTGTCCGGACGTGCAAAATAAATGAATTCAAAAATACACAGATTCGATTTTCCTATGCAATTTGTCTTTATAGAACGCAGGCCGTCCTGGTCAATCAGTACTACTTCTCCCGGTTCAACATCTCTTATAAACTCCGCGCCAACTGAATCAAGCGCGCATGTCTCGGAAGCAAGGACATATGAATTTCCTATCCTTCCAATGCTCAGAGGACGAATACCGTGCGGATCTCTGGCTCCTATCAGTTTGCGAGGGCTCATCACCACCAATGAATAAGAACCTTTTACTCTGGTCATCATACGCGTTACTGCTTCTTCTATAGAACCGCACTTTACTCTTTCACGGGCGATGAGATAGGCGATCACCTCTGAATCAATCGTGGTTTGAAAAATCGCTCCGTTCTTTTCCAGATCTTCTCTAATCTCAGCAGCATTTACCAGATTTCCGTTATGCGCTACAGTTAAAGTCCCTTTAACATATTTTGTTACCAGTGGCTGAGCATTTTCACGCAAGCTGGCACCGGTAGTAGAATACCTTACATGACCTACTGCAATCTGTCCCTTTAAGTGATTGATCACTACATCATTGAATACCTCAGGTACCAGTCCCATATCTTTATGGTGAATAATGGTTCCATCATCATTTACGGCAATCCCGCAGCTTTCCTGTCCGCGATGCTGAAGTGCATATAAACCGTAGTAAGTAAGACGGGCACAATCAAGGCCATCTTTATCATAGATACCAAAAACACCGCATTCTTCATTTAGTTTATCTAATCTCCAATCAAAATCAACACATTTATTCATGGCTTTTTCCCTCTCCAAATAACCTTGTAAGTTGGGAACCCTGGGTTCGGAATTCACATTTTCTCCCCACTCCCCACTCCCCACTCCCCACTATTCACTGTTCACTATTAATTAGAAATCACTCGCCCATCAATCTCTTTAATACTTCTTTATATGCATCCTCAACATTTCCCAAATCTCTTCTGAATCTATCTTTATCTAACTTTTCTTTTGTATTTGAATCCCAGAAACGGCAAGTATCGGGTGAAATTTCATCAGCTAGTATAATATCGCCTTTGTATCTGCCGAACTCCAGTTTAAAATCTATCAATTCTATTCCCAAGTCTTTTAAATAGTTGGACATTATTTCATTTACTTTAAGAGCGATACCGGATATTTTCTTCAATTCCTCTTCAGTAGCAAGTTCCATTGCATAAACATGATAATCATTAATCATCGGGTCACCTAACTCATCATCTTTATAACAGTATTCAAGTACTGTAGATTTCATCTTGGTCCCTTCCGGCAATCCCAATCTTTTTGACAAACTACCTGCAGCAATATTTCTAACGATGACTTCAATGGGTACAATTTCAACTTTTTTTACGATGGTTTCCCTATCATTGACTTCTTCAACAAAATGGGTAGGAACCCCTTCTTTCTCCAACAGTTTGAACATGTGGTTGGAGATTCTATTATTCATTGCTCCCTTATCTTGTATAGTTCCCTTCTTCAAACCGTTAAATGCGGTAGCATCATCCTTATAATCAACGATATACATATCTTCATGGTCTGTCTTATATACCTTTTTCGCTTTTCCTTCATAAAGCATTTCTAGCTTCTTCATATTTTTGAAACCTCCTCTTTAATTTGTGCATTTTTCTCTTCTACTTGCTTCGCCATTTCTATTTTAAAAGCTTTTAGCTTTGTTTTTAAATCTTCGTATCCGATGGAAAGAATCTGTACTGCAAGAATAGCCGCATTGTCTGCCCCATCTATCGCAACGGTGGCTACCGGAATCCCTTTAGGCATTTGTACAATAGAAAGCAGAGAATCCAATCCGTCCATCGTAGACGATTTAATTGGTAAACCTATGACAGGAAGTGTCGTAAATGCTGCTAAAACCCCCGGCAGATGAGCCGCTTTTCCCGCCGCGCCAATAATTACATCGATGCCGTTTGCCTCCGCATTCTTCGCAAATTCTTCCGCCCTATATGGTGTGCGGTGCGCAGAAATTACATTTACATCTACTTCTACATCAAATTGCTTGAGTACTTTTATGCAATTCTTTAAAATAGGGAAATCGGAATCACTTCCCATTACGATCGCTACTTTCGGTTTTTTTCCTGTGAACATATTACATACCTCCTAATGATTTAAATGATATTAAAGTTTTACTAATTGACAATTGGAAATTGACAATTGAGATTTACTTATCAAAACTCCAAATTTTATATTTCTCAACTCTCAATTTTCAATTCTCTATTTAATACTATAAGCGTTATTGCCATGCACTAGATTAAATGAAGTCCGATAATACCATTATCGGACTTCATTTTGTTGTCATCTTATATCCTAGTGCGGTAAGATTGAGAATCTTAATATAAACAATACTGCCAATACATATACGATAGGATGTACTTCTTTTGCTTTTCCTGCAACAATTTTAGTAACAGGATAAACAATCAATCCCAACGCGATCCCGGTTGCAATGCTGTAAGTAAACGGCATCATCACTACCGTTAAAAATGCCGGTAATGCTTCACTCATATCATCAAAGTCGATATTCTTTATAGCACCCATCATCAGCACACCTACCATAATTAACGCAGGAGCTGTAGCGGCACTAGGCACCAAGCCTACCAGCGGAGCGAAGAATAGTGCGACCAGGAACAGAATTCCTGTAACTACAGAAGTCAAACCTGTTTTTCCGCCTTCTGCAATACCTGCACCACTTTCCACATAAGTAGTTACGGTAGATGTTCCAATGCAAGCACCGATTGTTGTAGCAAAAGCATCTGCCATTAATGCTTTTTCCATTCTGGGTAGTCTGCCCTGTTCATCTAAAAGTCCCGCTTTCTGCCCTGTACCAATCAATGTACCAATCGTGTCAAACATATCCACCAAGCTAAATGAAATAACTACGGTTAACGTAGAGAATATCGCCGCAAGAACACCTCTCCCGTCAAGGCCTAATAAGCCGGGGAAATCCAACGTAAAGAAAGTAGGTTTCAAACTCGGAGGCATGGAGAATATTCCGAAGTTAGCCATATTGGTTACTCCAAAAGGAATGCCCACAACAGTAGTCGCAAGAATACCGATAAGAATAGCGCCTCTTACCTTTAAGATGACCAAAACCCCGATAATAACGAGACCGATCAATGCGACAATTGCACTTCTTGTTGCCATCCCATAGGTCAAATTTGTTGCCTTATCATAAAATTCCGTACTGAAATATTTTGAGAAATCTACTAACTGCACCACTGTAGCAGAGTTCTTCATTACAATATTGGCGTTTACCATACCGATCAATGCGATAAATAAACCAATCCCCGCCGTGATCGCATATTTTAAATTCAATGGAATTGCTTTTACAATTGCTTCCCTTAATCCAATCAATGTGATTAAAATAAATAAAATACCTGAAATAAAGACTGCTGCCAATGCTTGGTTAAAGGTATATCCCATTCCCAGCACAATTGTAAATGCAAAAAACGCGTTTAAACCCATTCCCGGTGCTTGTGCAAATGGAAGATTCGCATAGAGCCCCATAATTAATGTACCGATTGCAGCAGCGATACATGTCGCTACAAATACGCTTGCTTTAATATCATCAGCACCCTCAACACCTAAGATATATAAAGGTGTACTTAAAATGTTCGGGTTAACAAAGATGATATAGGCCATTGTGATAAATGTAGTAATACCAGCAATAATTTCTGTTTTAACGCTTGTGTTGTTTTCTTTTAAACCAAAAAATTTGTCCATAGTAAACAACTGACTCCCTTCTTTTTTAGTCTCTGATTTGTGTTTTCCTTATGTAGTTTGTCCCAAAAGTAAACTTTCAACCGGCTACTCTTTCAAGCAGTAATCACCTCCAACCATTATTTCTAATCCGCAGCAGAATAAAAAAAGACAAATAGATCGTCTGAGTGAAATCTATTTGCCCGCTTGCAACAACTTTATCTATATTAAATAGATGTTGTACATTTTTGTTAGATTACATGGTGTTCAATGGTATTTCCCAAATCCACCAAAATAATCCGAACTTTATACGGATTAGCTATGTTTTAGCTACACTGCCAATTTCACTCATAGTCAAACAATTTACGGTTGTTTGGTAGAGACTCTCGAGCCATATTCTCGAAATTATATGAGCTGGTATACTATTAAATTCACAAAAATATAGTACCAAAAGTAATACCATTTGTCAATGTAAAACCAAAAAAACCTGAACTTTTTTTATAATATTCCATTTAATATTCGGTTAACCATCTATCTTTTGTTCTTTTCTCTCCCATATATTAATACCAACAATATTATAATTAATCCTTGAGCGATTTGACGCCCGGATACAGGAATATTTATAATTGTTAATATACTTCCAATAACAGTCATTATAATTGCTCCTGCTATAGTTCCTATATATCCTCCCGAACCGCCTAAAATAGACGTTCCGCCAACAACAACCGCTGCTATGGAATTCATGGAGTAAATATCCCCTGCGTTTAGGAAACTGGTACCGGTATAACCAATTAGCAAAAGTCCGGTTACAGCCGCCATTATCCCTGAGATAGTATATATTATAATTGTGATAAATGGAACATTTATACCCGAATAGCGAGATGCTATTGTATTGACACCGATTGCATAAACAGACCTTCCAAATATCGTAAATTTAAGTATTAGTACTGCAATGATTGCCAATACAATCCATATAAATAGCGTTCCTGAAATCATTCCGCCAATCTTTCCTGTGCTGATAAACTTAACAAACGGAGCTGTATTCCCTTTTGGCGCACCCTTGCTATAAACAAGCGCAATCCCTTGAATCACACTTCCCACGCCTAAAGTCATCACTAAGGGCGGAATTCGTAAGTAATGAATACCAACCCCGTTTATAAGGCCTGCAATAATACCTATTAATAATACAGCTGCAAAAGCCATTAAAATATTACTATCATTACCATCCATAATTTGTGCACTTACGACATTCGCAAGTGTTATTATAGAAGCAACTGACAGATCTATTCCTCCAGTCAGAATCACCAAAGTCTGTCCAATGGAAACAATACCCAGAAACGAGGCTTGTCTCAATACACTTTCCATATGATTTGGAGCAATAAATCCAGGAGAGATTATCTCAGCAACAATAAGCAATCCTATTAAAATAGCATACACAACAATCCCCGACTTCACATTCATACCCCTAAAAGGAATACGATTCCTTTTCGTTTCTAAATGCATGTTACTTTTCCGCCTTTCCAGTTATCATTTAAAGTTCACGCTTCACTCTTTTGTATAACAAATCCTAATTTCTTTACCTCTAGTTTATCAATAATTAGAATTACTTATAGTACCTGCAAAACATAAATCATTTATCCATAAAAATATGGTGCTTGTTTTAGCGTGGAAAATTGTTCCGAATCATGAGGAAATATTATTTTCGCATTGTATTTCTTTTGCAGAGAATAGAGTTTTCTAATACTCTTGTCAAAGCCTAACGTATCATATACAATTCCGGGACGCGTTGCAGGCGGACCATAGTTTTTACTCATATATACCGCATCGGAAGGAAATATAACCGTACCTTCATCAAGGTGCAACACCAACCCCAATAATTCCGGAGTATGTCCCCCGAGAGTGATGATATCGATACCGGAAGCTAAAGACTGGTCTTCATCAATAAAATTAAATGCTAAGCCTTCAAATTCAAAATTCCCTTTAAAATAGCCACCTCCGGCAAAAGGAACCGTTGAGCAGTGAGTCTCTGTAATTCCATATTCATAATCTTTTCTACTTACTAAAATATTCCGGCCTGCCTTCGTGTTGGAGAAAAATCCAAGTCCTCCCGAGTGGTCCCAGTGCATATGCGATAAAACAATCGTTGATATATCGTCAGGTTTCAAACCTAGCTCTGCCAAACGAGCATCCAAAAACTCTTCCCGCTTTGCGTAATATGGAAAAAGCTTCTGAAGTTCCTTAGGCCTCCTATCCTTTTCATCACCGGGACAAGACCCGGTATCATATAAAATATACCCTTGTTCAGGATGTTTGATAAGAACAGAAAAACACGGAACCCTTATCCACTCTGCCATTGGATGTTTATCCTCTAAACTTCCCGGTTTTGGTACTGCAACATTCCATGCATAATCATTTTCAATGTATCCGTGAGAAAGAATTGTAAATTTGATTCCACTCATATTATCATCTCCTTGTTCTTAACGAGCTAATAGCTAGCGCTGCAATTAGTATAACTCCCTGTAAAATATATTGATAAAAGGAAGAAACTCCTATTAGATTTAAGATATTATTAATAATAACAAGAATAAATACGCCGGCAATACTTCCAATAATGCTTCCTTTTCCTCCTGCGAGACTTGTACCTCCGACCACCACAGTAGTAATAGATTTCATAGTAAAATTCAAACCAACTGTAGGATCTCCCGAATACATTTGTGCAGAGAGAAAAATCCCTGATAAGGCACATAATAATCCTGCTAACGTATAAATCAATACTTTTACTTTATCTATTAATATGCCGGTACTGAATGCTGCATTTTCATTGCCCCCAACAGCATATAAAGCGCGTCCGAACCGTGTATTCTTGATGAGCGTCCATACAAGTGCTGTTACTATAATGGCTACTATGAGTGCTACCGGTATGCCCAGAACATCTCCATCCAAAGCCCTGGCGAATCCCACGTTGATCTTCCCGCCCGGACTCGGTAATATTGCTAATGCGACACCACCTAATATAGCAGATGTAGATAATGTCACAATGATCGGCTGAAGCCTGCCCTTAGTAATAATAATTCCATTAATAAAACCTGCACCGGTTCCTGCTATCAATGCAACAACCAACCCTGGTAGGAATCCCAAAGTACCCGCACCCATCAGTACTGCACAAAGAACATTCGATAAACTAATGATTGCTCCCACCGACAAATCAATTCCACTGGTTAAGATAACCAAAGTCTGAGCGTAAGAAGCAAGAATAAATGGCAAAGCTGTTGTCAGCAGATTTACGAAATTTCCAGTACTGAGGAAATCCCTATCCAGAATGCCGGCGATAATTATTAATATAAAAAGAAATACGTATATAAAGATTATTTGTGAGTTTTGATGTATGAATCTTTTGTAGCTATTTTTACTTAATTCAAGTTTCATAGGTTCCCTCCTGACCCAGCTAATCCAACAGCACCTCGCATTATATTTTCTTCATTTATTTCATCTTTGTTTATCTCCGCTGTAATACGACCTTCATACATGACTAGTACTCTATCACTCATTCCTATCACTTCCATAAGGTCACTTGAATACATGATTACGGTAACGCCTTCTGCTGCTAAATTGCGCATTAATTTATAGAATTCTTGCTTTGTTTCAACATCAATCCCTCTAGTAGGTTCATTAAATAATAGAACTTTCGGTTTTATTGCCAGTCCTTTCCCGAGGACAACTTTTTGTTGATTCCCTCCACTTAGATTGACCACTTGCTGTTCCATATCGGGAGTCTTTATAGAAAGACGCTTAATAATATCATCAGCAAATACGTTTTCTTTTTTCCTCTTTATAAACCCTAAAACCTGCCGCAAGTACAAACTTGCAACAGATGCATTTTCTCTCACCGATAAGGTTAATAAAAGTCCTTGTGTTTTTCTATCTTCAGGTATTAGTGCTATTCCTGAACGTATAGCTTGTATAGGATTCTTAATTCGAACCTCTTTGGAGTTAATAAATATCCGCCCACTATTCTTATGTATTACACCTGCCAGACTATTTAGCAGCTCAGTCTGTCCATGTCCTTGCAACCCGGCGATTCCTAGTACTTCTCCCTTTTTTATATCAAAAGATATATCATAAAGTATGTTCTCTACATTTAAATTACTTATTTCAAACACTTTTTCATTAGCATCTGTATCTAATTTAGGCGGGAAAATAGATTTTAAAGGTCTTCCGACCATTAGTTTTATCAGATCTTCCTGGGTTATTTCCTTCATATTGACCGTAGCTACAAAATGACCATCTTTCAATACAGTAGCTCTGTCCCCTATATGAAAAATTTCTTCAAATCGATGAGAAATAAAAATAATGGTCTTCCCATTCTCGATAAGTGTATTTATGATATCATATAGTTTGGTTACCTCTTCTCTTGCAAGCGCCGAAGTAGGTTCATCCAAAATTATTATTTCGGGGTCTCGTACTAATATTTTTAGAATCTCCACCATTTGTTGTTTTGCGATAGGCAGTGTTCCTACCAAGTCGTCTGGGTCAATATCAATTTTATATCTTACTAGCATTTCTTTAGATTTCTGCCGAATCTCTTTGTTGTCGATAGTCCCCCAACGATTACGAGGCTCATTACTTAGAAATATATTTTGAGCTACTGTCATTTCCGGAAGGACTGTAAGTTCTTGATATACCATTGCAATTCCTGCATTCTGTGCCTCCTGGGGATTTCTGAAACTAACAGGGTCCCCCTTAAGAAGAATAGTTCCTGCATCCGGCTTATATAGTCCTGATAATATTTTTAATATCGTACTTTTTCCCGCACCATTTTCCCCCATCAATATGTGAACTTCTCCTTGCCGGCAAGAAAAGTTGACATTCTGCAAAGCTTTTACACCTATAAAACTTTTACTTATATTCTTCAGCTCTAAGATCGGTTTTTCCATTAGTATCCCCCTAAATATAAACTAAAGAGGGACTAACCCCTCTTTAGTCTCTTTTTATTAATCATTTGCTGAATAATGTTTTAACATCTTCTTCAGAAAGTTTTGTTATGTTCCAATAACTATCCGGAAGATCAGGCTTTACGTAATCATCAAGATTATCCTTTGTTACTACAGGCACATCAAGTACTACATTCTTTTCAATCGTCTTACCTTGCAATGCGTCAATGGCAACATCAAGGGCACTTGCACTAAGATATGTAGGGGAAGAAGGAGCGATACTATCAAAACCTTTATCTACATTTGCCTTCCACAGCTTTAGCATACCGTTATTTGCTTCACCTGACATCGGTACCAATGGACGTCCGGCTGCGATAAAAGCATCTATTGCAGCTTGTGTCATAGCTCCTCCTTGAGACCAGACAGCGTCAATTTGCGGGTAGGCTGATAAAAAGTTTTCTACAGCCGCTTTTCCTTTTGCATAGTCCCAGTCAGCATTTGCTTCACCAAGAATTTTTATATCCGGATACTTAGCAAAAATTTCTTTCGCCCCGTTATAACGCATTTCATTTACCGCCGTGCCGGCAGCACCATTAAGTACAATTATATTTCCTTTGCCACTTAATGCATCGGCTAAGAATTGGCCACCTTTTCTACCAAATTCTACTTCATCTATTCCAACTTTTGCTGTAATATTGTCAGTTTCTACATAATTATCAAAGGAAACAACCTTGATTCCTTTGGACATAGCTTCTTCTACCACAGGCGACAATGCGCTAGGAGATGAAGCAGTAATGATGATCGCATCAACTTTTTTAGTAATTAAGTCTTTTACGTCGGCTATTTGTTTTGAAATATCTCCGTTGGAGTTTGTCATGATTACGTCTTTTATAACTCCTTCAGATTTGAATTTTTCTGCTTCTGCTTTAAATTCAGCTTCCATTTGAACTCTCCAAGAGTTTCCAACTGAGAAGTTACTAAAACCTATGGTGTATGACGTTTTTTCACCACTATCTTTTGTTTCTCCAGCAGCAGCTTCTGTGTTATCTTTCACTTCCTCTTTTGAATCCGGCGCAGTACTTGAGCAACCTGTAAAAACAAGAGACACCAATACGATAAGGGTTAAACATAAAATAAGATAATGCTTTACATTTTTAATCATTAAAATTCCTCCTTATTTTGTAATTAATCATTATTTCTAAAATTTGTATAATGAGAAAAAACTTGCTTTAACAAAAGCTAAACATCTCACCTCCCACAGATAAGTTTAATATTTAACTGCTAAAACCTTCTTTAAATATTCTTGATTGATCACCTCCTTAACGCTAAAAAAGATTAAGGTAGAATTTTTGTAACGCTTATAAGTTCAACATTTCTACAAGATTATTTGTGGAATACAAAGCCATTCTCTCCACCGCCTCAGCAGTAAATGCCCCGGCATGAGGTGTTAAAATGAAATTGTCTAAAGTTAAAAGCTTCTCATCAGGAGATGGGGGTTCCTTCGAAAATACATCCTGTGCAGCAAAAGCTATAACTTTTTCTTTCAAAGCTGTATACAAACTTTCTTCGTCAACCAGTTCCCCTCTTGAGGTGTTGATTAAAATTGCGGAAGGCTTCATCATTTTAAGTGTATCAGTATTGATTATATATTTTGTATCGGTTGTAAGCGGTAGATGCATAGACACTATATCTGATAAAGATAATATTTTATCTAAAGAGTCACAAAGGGTGATTCCATATTTTTCAAGAAACTCAAAATCATTATAATAAGGATCGTATATAAGCACCTCCATGCAAAGGCCTTTTGCACGCTTCGCAACTTCTTTCCCTATCTGCCCTCCGCCAATAATACCTATTGTTTTACCTGTCAGCTCTACACCTGCTATTCTTCCCCAGTTACCGTTTCTGACGCCGGCACCTAGTACGGAAACCCTGCGCGCAGCCTCAAAAATAAGAGCAATCGCAAGCTCTGCTACTGAAATATTATTACTGCCTACAGCATTTTTGACTTTAATATTCAGTTTCTCAGCTGCCTCTAAATCAATATTATCCATACCTACTCCATATTTTGATATTGCTTTCAAATCCTTACAGCTTTCCAATACTCTTTTGGGTAAAGGATCAACTCCAATAATAATACCTTGCACATCTTGACTCGCAATGTCTATAATTTCATCTTCAGTTAATGTTCTTCCTGTTTTATTTTCAACGATTTCGCAACCCAGATTTTGCAAAATCGGGTAAGTCTTTTCTTTATAGTTTTTAAATGATTTAGGAGTAATTAGTATTTTCATAATATAAGACCATCCCTCTCTATTTTATCTAAATCTAATTATATAAATTTTAATTGCAAGTTGGCCGCTGCCTGTAATACATTAAATATTTTTCAAATCTTTTTTGAAAAAACTCCTTAGTGCTGTGGTCCGGCTCACATCTATTTTTCATCAGCGGTTTTATATTTTTAACTGTATCAATTTCTCCCAATACTTTTAGTGCCATATATGCGGAGCCAAGCATTGAAGTATGCAAAAGACCATCTACATAAACCGGCAATCCAAAAATAGAAGAAGCCATCGAAAGCCAGAACGGAGATTTCTCAATCCCTCCGGAAATACTTATATACTTTGGTGGCTGTCCTATAATTGGTACGGTTATTTCATAACAATGCTTCAGATTAAATAGCACACCTTCAAGCGCAGCATAATAAAGGTCATAAATATCATGATTTATTTTTAATTCAGTCATCATTGCAGTCTTTGTATCATCCCAACCAGGACAGCGCTCTCCTGCCAGAAACGGGAGGAAAACCGGTGCATCACCTTTCAAAAGTGCACCTTTTGCACCCTCATCCAATTCCTTCAGAGTAATACCGCCATTAAAACCCAAGATCTTCTTACCTATCCAGTCAATGCAGTTACCGGCACCGGCTGTGGCACTTCCAGTTATCCACATTCCCTCTACACCTACATAACACCATGTAGAAGGGTATTCAGCAAGTACAGGTTTTTCAGTTGAAATTCTCATAGCAGCACTAGTTCCCACTGATAAAGTCATAACATTATCGCTAAATCCTCCTACCGCTATCTGGTTCATACAACCATCCGCACCTGTTACAAGTACAGGCGTCCCCTCTTTAATCCCTAGAATATCTGCCGCTTCTTTTGATAAAGGGGCAGCATATTCGGAGTCCACCAGCTTTGGTAGCATTGAAGCATCAATCCCCGCAAGTTTCAGGGCTTCCTCATCCCAATTGAGTGTATGGAGATTTAAAAAGCCTCCCGCAGAGGTAGTGCTTTTTGAAACAGCAAACTCACCTGTAAGTTTTAAAAAGAGGTATTCAGGCATAGATGCTATAAATGAGACATTTCTTAAATTGCTATTTTCCTTTTGGTGCATATATTTCCAAAGAGTATACGTAACATGAATTGGACAACCTGTGCGCTTGTAAAGCGAGGTAAAAAGCGAATTATCCTTCCTATACTTTTCAGTGGTTGATGATGCTGTTGTATCTGCCCATGTACTTAACCTCGATACAGGTTTTTTATCCTTATCAAGCATTACAAGACTGTGACTCCATATACTGCATGTAGCTACCATATCCACATGATCTATTTTTTTTTGCTCTAATAACTGTTTACCCGTTAAAATAGTTTCCATCATTATCTTATCAGCATCATAAATCACGGTATCACCAGCGTCCGGGGAGTAATTTCTAGGTAATATACCTACTATTCCCTCTCCGCTTTTATAAATCATCGCTTTCGCCGATGCGGTAGATGCCTCTAATACAAGAACAACCATCCATTTAACTCCCCTCAACTTATATATTAGACCTATATCTCTTTTCTATCATAATATAGATAAAAATCTCTAAAAGTAAAAATTAGAGCACGGAAGTAGGAATGCTACTTGGGGACAGTTCGTCTGTGGCATATGCTTTTCATGCTACTGAGGAACTGTCCCCAGGTGGCATTCCGGTAAGATTATTTCTAACTTTACAATTAACTATCTATACATTACAACTAGCTTAAATCTATGGCGTAAAAATAACAAACACTAACGCTCTCCCTTTTTCAACATTTGATAAACATTGTTTTTAGCATTCATTACATGTATCTCTATGCGCTCACGAAGTCCCGTTTCATCTTGTGCCGATAAGGCATCATATATCGCCTCATGCTCTTTAACCCCTTCGATCATTCCTGCTTTATCCTGCCTGCCATAGACATAATATGCATATGCATGTGTTCCCAGGCCATTATATATTTCTACTACTCTCTTATTTCCGGAACATTTAACATAAAGCTTATGAAATTCTTGATCTAAATAATAATTTCGGAAGTATTCATTGACATCTGCGACATTTTCAATCATCTTTTTATGCTCATTCAAATTTTCCAAAAACTTTTCTTTAATATTAGAATTATCTCTAAAGTTTTGTATTGCCTGTTTTATATAATGTGTTTCAATCATAAATCTTATATCCATCAACTCTTCTATTTCTTCCCACTGCACTTTTCTCACTTTCATTCCTTTTCGCGGAATACTTTCCACCAGTCTTTCAATGATCAGTCTGTTTAAAGCTTGTTTAATAGGTGTCTCACTGATCCCGTATCTTTCACATAGTTCTCTAAGTATAATCTTCTGCCCAGGAATAAGAACTCTCTCGGTGATGTCCTTTTTTATTGCTTTGTATGCCACATCTACTAATGTTTGAGTTTGATAGTTCATTGTATTCAGTATTAACCACCTTCCTTTCTGTGTATGTTATTTTTTATTTTAACTAAATAAAGTTTTAGATTTAGAATCTATGATAAGTCGTTCATATTTGAACCTAAAATCTTGCCCTACTTTTAAACCGTTTAATACTTTTTTAAAGAAAATTGGTTTCACAGTATTTGTTTATCAAATTCAATTTACTTAGTTAAAGTTTTAGATTTAAAATTTTAAATTGCATTAATATATATTCTATATATATTTAAAAATTCCTGCAAAAAAAAAAAATTTTTGTGTTTTTTTATAGAAAACTTTTAGATATAGATAAAAAACTCTAAAATTATAAATTGGAGCACGGAAGTAGGAATGTTACTTAGGGACGGTTCGTCTGTGGCATATGATTTTCATGCTACTGGGGAACCGTCCCCAGGTGGCATTCCGGTAACATCATTTCTAACTTTAAGGTTTTTTATCTATAAATAGTGATATATTTAAAGGCCTCGTTTTCTTTGTATACAAAGAAAACGAGGCCTTTTTAATCTAATGTCTATTTATTCCCATTCAATGGTCGCAGGCGGTTTGCTGGTAATGTCATACACCAGCCTGTTTACATGTTTGACTTCATTTACAATTCTATTAGAAATTTTCTCTAAAACATCATAAGGAATCCTCGCCCAATCGGCAGTCATGAAATCGGTAGTAGTTACACCTCTTAATGCTATGGTATAGTCATAGGTACGTTCATCTCCCATAACACCAACGCTCTTCATACCGGTTAATACGGCAAAATACTGATGTATATCTCTCTGCAGTCCTGCTAAAGCTATTTCTTCTCTGAAAATCGCATCCGCTTCTTTTAAGATGTCAAGCTTTTCCTTCGTAATATCCCCGATCACCCTGATGGCAAGACCCGGCCCCGGGAAAGGCTGCCTCCACACAATATGTTCAGGTATGCCTAATTCCAATCCAACCTGCCTTACTTCATCTTTGAAAAGATTTCTTAAAGGCTCGATGATTTCTTTAAAGTCCACATAATCAGGAAGTCCCCCAACATTATGGTGGCTTTTAATCACCGCGGCATCTCCAACGCCGCTTTCTATCACGTCAGGATAAATGGTTCCCTGTACTAGATAATCCACGGTGCCTATCTTTTTCGCTTCTTCTTCAAATACTCTGATGAATTCTTCCCCGATGATTTTCCTTTTTGTTTCAGGATCCGAAACACCGGCAAGCTTATTTAAAAAACGCTCTTCTACATTTACACGTGTCAGATTCATATCAAACTGCTGTGTAAATACCTGTTCTACCTCATCACCTTCGTCTTTTCTCAAAAGGCCATGATCAACAAAGATACATGTCAACTGTTTTCCAACAGCTTTATGAATCATTACCGCCGCTACCGAAGAATCTACGCCGCCAGATAGTGCACACAGCACCTTTTTATCACCGACTTTTTCTTTAATCTCACGGATTGACTGTTGCGCAAAAGAAGACATCTTCCAGTCTCCGGCACATTCACATATATTGTATAAGAAGTTTCTGAGTATTTCTTTTCCCTTTGGCGTATGGACAACTTCCGGATGGAACTGCACCCCATAATAATTCTTTTCTTTATGTTCGATTGCTGCTGCCGGACAATTCTCGGTTTTAGCAGTGATAGCAAAACCTTCAGGCGGAACTTCAACATAATTGGTATGACTCATCCAGCAAACTGTGTTTTCTTCAACATTTTCAAATAATTTACTGCTGCAGTTAAGAGAAATATCCGTTTTACCATATTCCCTTTTTGGAGCCTTGGTTACCTTTCCACCTAAAAGATGTCCCATTAACTGTACTCCGTAACAGATGCCAAGCACTGGTATGCCTAGCTCAAATATTTCTTTACTGCACATTGGCGCATTCTCCGCATAAACACTTGCCGGTCCTCCGGTAAATATGATGCCCTTAGGATTCATACTTTTAATTTTGTCTATGGAAACATGATAAGGAAGCACTTCGCAATATACATTGCACTCCCTTACTCTCCTCGCAATCAATTGGTTATATTGTCCACCGAAATCAAGCACTAAAACAATCTCGTTATTCACGTACATACCTCCATCATAATAAATCAGTTCCATTGCTCACAATAATGAATTATTATATATGATAATGTGGAAAAATAAAAGGGTAATTTTTATTTTATTATCCAATTCCTAAAATTGAGATAAAGAATATGTCTTTCCCGTTGCATAGTCAATTAATATCACAGTAGGACTAAATCCCTTGGTGCCCGCTTGTTTATTTAACACATCGAACTTAAATTGTTCAAACCCTACTTCTTTAATGATTTTTTTAGCAGGCATGCCTGCATATTTTGGTAGATATTTTTGAACATTTTGCTCATTTTTCAAAAACTCAAAGCAGCGTTCTCTAAAACCCGGCTTCTCATCCCTATCGCACCAATAAGGAAGCTGCGCCCCTTTTTGGTTCAATATCAGATCAAACTTTAAATATTGGGTAAATATAGGTACATCCTGTTTAATTTTTTTCTCATAGAATTCATACAATATGTCGTACAGCGCTTTGCGGCTGTGAGACATTTTATTCAACCCTTGCTTTTCAAAATAATCTCCTAATACTTCAAAAAAATGAAACGGCGATGAATAATAGTGATTTAGAATATACCGTAAAGATTCTCTAAAGACCCCTGAATTATGATACTTTTCCAGTACATCTTCTGCGTTTTTAAGTTTTAATATTTCTTTATAACTCAGCCATTTACTTTTCAGTATTTCGTAAGGCGGCAACGCCGTATATTTATACTCATATTCAGCAGATTGCGTCCTGATTTTAGAACCTTTCAGCAACTTTAGAAAGCCTAGCTGCAGCACATGGGGCTGTAGCCGATATACATCATCAAAGGATTGCGCAAAAGACCGATAATCTTCTTCCGGCAATCCGGCTATCAGGTCTAAATGAAGATGTATATTCCCAACTGCTCTAATCTTTTCAACATTCGCAGCTAATTTATCAAAGCTCGTTTTTCTATAGATAGCATGGATGGTGTCTAGATTAGTAGACTGAACTCCAATTTCAAACTGTATCAGTGCTTCAGGGATCGTAGACAAAAACTCAATCATGCTGCCATCAAATAAGTCAGCGGCTACTTCACAATGAAAAGATGTTTCTTTATGATGCTCGGCTAAGAACTGAAATATTTCCATGGTTCTTTTCTTATCGCAATTAAAAGTCCGATCTACAAATTTTACTAGCTTTACGCCATTTTTTATAAGAAACAATAAATCCGACTTTACCCGATCTATGGAAAAATACCGTACCCCATGCACGGTAGATGACAAACAGTAGCTGCAATTAAAAGGGCACCCTCTTGAGGTCTCATAATAAATCAGCTTTCCAGATAGTTGCTCCAAGTCTTTTTGATGATACGGACTGGGGATTTCATCCAAATTTTTTATAAGCGACCTGCATTCATTAACAATAATACTATCTGTTTGATTTCTGTATGCGATGCCTTTGATATCTTCCAATAACTCACGGCCGGAACTTAAATATTGCAGCAATTCTTTTAATGTCTCTTCTCCTTCTCCTATCACAATATAATCTACATGTTCATGCGTACGCAGCACATCTTCGGCGTCGTAAGAAACTTCCGGTCCACCGAAAATAATTATACAATCAGGCTGTACCTTTTTGATCCTATCTGCAATCTCTATAATCATGGAGATATTCCATATGTAACATGAAAAGGCAATGATATCAGCAATATTTTTATAGATACCCGCTGTAATAGCATCAAGCTGGTCATTAATAGTGTATTCCTCCACAGCCAACTCATAATTACTGCTTTTACAATGTTTCTCCAGGTATCTTAACGCCAGCGATGAATGGATGTATTTTGCATTCAGTGTTGTTAACAATACTTTCATCCGGTATTTCTCCTTGTTGGAAATTCTCTTTCCTCATAGTATATCACAAATTATGGGTTAACAAACAAAGACAGGTCCAAGACCTGCCTTTGTTTGTTAACATCTGATGTAATGTATTATCTTAGTGATGATTATTTTACTTCTTCCGTCCATCCAAACTCATCTTTAAGTTCTCCATTTTGGATACCGGTAATCGCATCATATAGTCTTTGAGAAACTTCTCCTATTTTACCTTCATTAACAACGATTATATTTCCATCCCAATTAAACTCTCCAATAGGAGAAATGACTGCTGCAGTTCCGGTTCCAAAGGCTTCTTCCAGAATACCCTTGGCATGAGCATCATACAGTTCTTGGATAGAAATTCTTCTTTCGGTTACCTTTAGTCCCCAAGATCTTAAAAGATCAATAGAAGAATCCCTGGTAATTCCCGCCAGGATACTGCCTTCCAATGATGGCGTTATAATTTCGCCATTGATCTTGAAGAATACGTTCATAGTGCCCACTTCTTCAATGTATTTTCTTTCAACACCATCAAGCCACAGTACCTGCGTATAGCCTTTTTTCTTGGCTTCCATCTGTGCTTTTATACTGGACGCATAGTTGCCCGCAGTTTTCGCAAAGCCTATGCCGCCTTTTACCGCTCTCACATATTCGGTTTCGATATAAATTTTAACCGGATCGATACCTTCCGGATAATATGCTCCAACAGGCGATAGAATAATCATAAACATATATGTATTTGAAGGTCTCACCCCAAGAAACGGATCGGTCGCAATGATAAACGGTCTTACATAAAGAGAAGTTCCTTCCGCTTCCGGAATCCAATCCTTATCCAGGTTTACAATCGCCTTCACCGCTTCAACGCAATCATCTACATTTATTTCAGGAATACATAATCTGTCATTGGAAATATTGATTCTTTCCATATTTTTTTTAGGTCTGAATAAAAGAATCCTTCCATCTTTCGCTTTGTACGCCTTCATTCCTTCAAAGATAGCTTGTCCATAATGAAGCATCATTGTTGCGGGGTCTAACTGCAATGGCGCGTAAGGTACGATTCTTGCGTCATGCCATCCCTTTCCTTCGGTATAATCCATAATAAACATATGGTCTGTAAAATATTGTCCAAACCCTAACTTGTTTTGGTCGGGTTTTTGTTTTGGGGTTTTTACTTTTTCAATTTTAATATCTAAAGACATTTTGGCTGGTCCCTCCTATATATAATTCATATCGTTATGCATTTTGATTTTACAGATGCATTTTACCTACATTATATTTTACTTAAAAAAGCATCAAAATACAATCCCATAATGAAATATTGTATATATTTTATACAAAACAAAGAGATGCCAAAGCAGTGTCTTCTTCTTTAAAATAAATTTTTTTGCTAAATCAATAAAATTTTTACAACTAATTTTTGCACACAATTCGACGATCGACTAGTATTCCTTGTAAGTATTTTTTCCATACTCTTATTTCATATTGTACGTACAATTATGATATAATACGGGTTTTCAACACTTCCTTCAATAGAATATAAACTGATAAAGTCAGGAGATGCTCTAAATATAAGGCTATCCTGATTTTTTTGTTGTCAAATTTTGCATTAAATATGTTGTATGGTGTTGTATTTTATGATATAATAGAAGTGGAGGTGTAATATGAAGCTAAACTATGATAGAAAATCCAAAGATCCAACTTACTTTATCCAGATGGGAATCAGAAATGGGAAAAAAACCACAACAAAAAATGTAAAACGAATCGGAAAGCATTCTGAGTTGCTGGTCATCACCCCTGATCCTCTTGCATATGCAAAAAAGCAGGTGGAAGAATTCAACAAAGAGTACCAGGAAGGGAAAATAGACATGAGTTTCAAGGTTGATTATACTGAGAAACTCTCAGCCACCAAAGATATCTCTTCTAGATCCGCTCTCCTAAATGTTGGATATTTTGTTCTGCAAAATATATATCATGACCTCAAACTGTCGGATTTCTTTAAGGATATAAAAAGCAATTCCAAGATCACTTTTGATTGCAATACCATCAATCGTTTCCTTACATTTGCAAGGATTCTGGATCCTAAATCAAAGTTAGGGACCTTTGACAGGCTTGATTCCTATTACGAAATGCCCTCTTTCGAGTACCAGCATATATTGCGTTTCATGGATTTACTGGAAGAACACTACGACAACTATCTAGAGCATTTGTACACCAACAGTGAAAGTATCATCAAGAAAAACACGTCTGTATGCTATTTTGACTGCACCAATTATTACTTTGAGTCAGAAGATGAAGACGATGAATATGTAGATGAAGCCACCGGCGAGATTTTGAAAGGTCTTCGCAGATATGGTCCTTCCAAAGAACATCGACCCAATCCAATTGTTCAGATGGGATTATTCGTGGACGGAAACGGGATTCCTATATCTATGTGCATCAACTCAGGCTCTGACAATGAGCAGAAATGTGCTGTTCCATTGGAACAGAAAATCACAAAAATGTTTAACAATAAGCAATTCATTTATTGTGCAGATGCAGGGCTTGGCTCATTTAATATACGAAAATTCAATTCCATGGGAGGAAGGGCATTTATAGTAACCCAGTCTGTGAAAAAACTTTCCGACAAACTGCAGAAAGCTGTTTTTAATGATTATGATTATCGGCGCATTTCTGATGATTCTCCTATTACCATCAGCCGCATGAAGGAATTCGACAGATTTAACAAAGAAAACCTGCCTCTTTATAACGATACTGTTTATAAAATCATAGATGCAGACAATGCCATAGATGTTGGTCTGTACGAGGAAAAAATATATAAGAATGGTAAGTCCAGAATGGTAAAATCAAAGGCACTTCTGAAACAGAAAATCATCATCACATTTTCAAGAAAAATGATGGAATACCAAAGACATATAAGAAATGCCCAGATTGAACGGGCTAAAAACATCCTCAACAATAAAAATGTAGAGGATGTAAAAAAAGGACCTCATGATGTCACACGTTTTATCAAGAGGACATCTAAAGGTCAAGACGGTGAAAAAGCTTCTGACTACTATGAAATTGACCATTCCATCATTGATAGAGAAGAAAAATACGATGGCTACTATGCAGTCGCCACAAATCTAGAAGATGATGCTAAATCAATACTTGCGGTAAATTCAAAGCGCTATAAAATTGAGGATTGTTTTCGGGTACTGAAAACCAATTTCAATGCCAGACCAGTTTATCACAGAAATCGCAACCGGATTATCGCACACTTCATGGTCTGCTATACTGCTTTACTGATTTATCGGCTGCTTGAAAACAAACTGGATCAGTATGGAACACATTTCACTACAGATAATATTCTTGACACGCTACGAAACATGAATGTTATGAATACACAGGACGCTTTTTATACAGCAACATACACAGGAAGTCAGGTATGTACGGCATTAAACGGAATATTTAACTTAGGATTAGACAAGAAATTCTATCTACCAAAGGAACTAAACAAAAAAATAAAAAAAATTTTCAATTAACTATTCCATACAACATCTTTAAAATAAGAAAAGAGAAGGAAAGTGGCAATTTAAGCGAGGTTCCTTCTCTAAATTTTTGCGTAACTGTCGAAAACGAGATTTTACTTAAAAAAGCATCAAAATACAATCCCATAATGAAATATTGTATATATTTTATACAAAACAAAGAGATGCCAAAGCAGTGTCTTCTTCTTTAAAATAAATTTTTTTGCTAAATCAATAAAATTTTTACAACTAATTTTTGCACACAATTCGACGATCGACTAGTATTCCTTGTAAGTATTTTTTCCATACTCTTATTTCATATTGTACGTACAATTATGATATAATACTATAATAAAACAATTTTACATCTAAGGAGGCTTACGTAGATGACCCAACACATAACAAATAAATTGCCTAAAAGACAAGAAATTGATGCCCAGTATACATGGAAATTGGAAGATATATACGCAAACAATGCCGAATGGGAAAATGATTTTTCCAAGATTAAAGCGCTCATTCCTGAAATAGCACAATATAAAGATAAATTAGGCGATTCAGCTTTAAAGCTGCTTGAAGCTTTAAAGCTCAGTGATCAATTATCAAGCCTTACCGAAAAAATATTTGTCTATGCACGAATGCGCAGAGATGAGGATAATACTAATCCGGTATACCAGGCGCTTACCGATAGAGCAAAAAGTCTTTCTGTCCAAGTATCCGGTGCATTATCTTTCATCATACCGGAAATGATCTCTATTCCTGAAAAACAGCTCGAGCTGTTTTTAGACAATGAACCAAACTTAAAAGTATATCGTCATTATATTAATGAGATTACGCGTCAAAAGAAACATGTTTTATCGCAAAATGAAGAGGAACTTCTTGCCGCTTCGGGAGAAATCTCCGGAACCGCAAAAGATATATTTACAATGCTAAATAATGCGGATATTAAGTTTCCGATGATAAAAAATGACAAGGGCGAGGAAGTAGAACTAACCAAAGGGAATTTTATCCATTATATGGAGAGCAGTGATAGACGTGTACGAGAAGATGCATTTCACGCTCTATACAGCTCATATATTAAACAAAAAAATACATTGGCCGCATCATTAAATGGCAATGTAAAAAAGAATATCTTTTATTCTACCGTTAGAAAATATCCTTCTGCCTTAGAGGCATCACTAGATTCGGATAATGTATCGGTATCTGTATATGATAATTTAATAGATACCATACATGACCATTTACATTTGCTGCATAGATATGTCGCACTACGAAAAAACGTACTGCAAGTAGACCAGCTTCATATGTATGATTTATACACTCCGCTTGTAAAAGAAATGAATAAACATGTTTTTTATAAAGATGCGCTGGATATTACCCTCAAAGCACTTCAACCTTTGGGAGAAGACTATATCAATGCGCTGAAAATGGGTTATGACCACCGTTGGATTGATGTATATGAAAATGAGGGTAAGACCGGCGGAGCTTACTCATGGGGCGCTTACACAACACATCCTTATGTGCTCCTTAATTACCAGGGAACCCTAAATGATGTCTTTACCCTCGCCCATGAAATGGGACACGCGCTGCACTCATACTATACAAATAAATATCAACCATATATCTACTCCCAATACAAAATATTTGTTGCCGAGGTTGCTTCAACTGTAAATGAATCTTTGCTGATGCAGTATCTATTAAGCAATACAGATAATGCTGATGAAAAAGCATATTTGATAAATCACTACTTGGATGAATTCAGAGGAACTGTATTTAGACAGGTCATGTTTGCAGAGTTCGAGAAAATCATTCATCAAAAATCCGAAAGCGGAGAAGCACTGACACCACAGCTCCTTTGCGAGGTGTACCGGCAGTTGAATATAAAATATTTCGGTGATAACATCGTTATTGATACTGATATAGACATGGAATGGTCCAGAATCCCACATTTCTACAATAGTTTCTATGTGTATAAATATGCTACCGGATTCTCTGCCGCTACTTCTCTATCCAGACAGATTTTAGAAGAAGGACAGCCGGCCGTTGATCGGTACCTGCAGTTTTTAAGCAGCGGTGATTCGGATTATCCTATCGAAATCTTGAAAAAAGCAGGCGTAGACCTATCTACATCACAGCCTATCGTGGACGCGTTGAAGGTATTTGAGGAAATGCTGAATGAGATGGAAAAATTAATCATAAATCCTATAGATAAAGTACTCTAAAATTAGAGCACAGAAGTAGGAATGCTACTTGGGGACGGTTCATCTGTGGCATATGCTTTTCATGCTACCGAGGAACCGTCCCCATGTGGCATTCCGGTAAGATTATTTCTAACCTTATAGTTTTTTATCTATAATAATAATGAACGAGTTTTTGTAGGGGCGGATTCCCTATCCGCCCGAATGAGTTATCTCAGTATTCACGGGCAGATATGGAATCTGCCCCTACATATATAGACATTGCATTTACTACTGACAAAAATATATAAACAAAAAAAGCCATCACAACTTTGCATTGCAATAGCTTCTTGTCAGCACTTTAATTAGAATCTGGAAAACGAGCTGCTTCTTCCTCTATTGTTGCTGAAGCCTCCGCTTGGTCTTCTTGCGCCATCATTTCTCTGAGCTTTCTTTGAACTTCTGCATTCTTTACAGCGTACAGGTTCATTGGTAAAGCCTTTTTCTGCGTAAAACTGCTGCTCACCTTCGGTAAAAACAAAAGTTGCGCCACAGTCTTTGCATGTAAGATTTTTATCAGCCATGATGTCAACCTCCTTCTGAATATTTTAGGACTTCCACGAGAGTAAGGTAGTATATGATGGACATCCTCAAGATTCAAGAAGAGAGGTCATATATACTTCGTTCGTCATGTGGTAACCCACAAGGTTATTATATACTGTTTTTGTAAAAAATACAATATATTTTAAAAAATTTTCATGGTAATTCAATCGTTTTCTTCTCTTTTGATTCTTTGTATAATACAAATTTACTGCCGATTACCTGTACTGGATGAGAGTCAGTTAAACGACTCAACTCTTCACACGCTTCCTTTACATCAATTAAAGCATTATTTAGAACATGGACTTTAATTAATTCTCTTGCTTCCAGTACATCATTAATCTGATCGATAAGATTATCATTAATTCCGCTTTTTCCAATCTGGAAAATGGCAGGAATATTGTTCGCAAGGCTTCTTAAATACGCTCGTTGCTTACTTGTCAGCATTTTATCACCTTCTTTCATGTTTATTATATGTAAAATATAAATTAATACTTTCAATAAAAATATAAAAGAGATAGACTAAAAGTCTATCTCGTACCTGCTCATCATACTTCAACTTCTTTTCTTGTCTTTCTTCTATGCAGCTCATAATTCGGATCGCCCTTTTTCCATCCACTCCTACTCTTCTCTACTACAGCGGCATTCTTTTCATTGACCACAAAATCATTCTTCATCAAACAGAAATAAGCGGAATCCCCGGATTTACAATTGCCACAATTTAAGCATGTCATAGTCTAAACTACTGCCCCTCCAGTTCAATATCAATAATTAATATAGTCATATTTTACTACATAGGACAGCTCTTTGTCTATATATTTAAAAAATTTTTTACGGGACATAATCAAATTCTATCTCATAGATTTTTACAGTATCTCCTTCTTGAATTCCCATATCCTCCAGTTCTTGAATAACGCCTTTTTTCTTGAGCGCCCTTTGAAAATACTGAAGAGACTCTATATCATCAAAATTGGTGGAGCCCGCTACCTTTTGTACCCATTTCCCTTCTACAATGTATGCACCATCCTCCACTCGCACTGTAAATGGCTTTTCTTCTTCAGCTTTATAAACTTTTACCTCATCCTGCTCCGCATCAAAAACAATCGGAGGGGGAAGCTCCTTCAATTTGCTGGAAACATACAGCATAAGCTCTCTGACGCCTTTATTGGTAGCAGCCGAGATGCCAAATACCTTATACCCTCTTGCTTCAATACTTTTCTTGAAGCGTTCGAACAACTCCTCAGCTCCCGGTAAATCCATCTTGTTGGCAGCTATAATTTGCTGCTTAGTTGCCAGTTCTGAATTGTATTTTCTTAGTTCCCTATTAATAGTATCAAAATCCAACAGCGGGTCTCGTCCTTCTATCCCTGATACGTCTACCACATGTACAAGAAGTCTTGTCCGTTCAATATGCCTAAGGAACTCGTGGCCCAGCCCTGTACCTTCATGAGCGCCTTCGATCAGCCCGGGTATATCCGCAAGAACAAAGCTATTACCTTCTCCCAGATCAACGACACCTAGATTAGGATTAAGCGTCGTAAAATGATAATTTGCAATTTTAGGACGTGCCCCGGACACTACTGATAAAACCGTCGACTTTCCTACATTGGGAAATCCAATCAGACCTACATCTGCCAGCACTTTTAGTTCTAGAGTAACCTCTCGCTCTTCACCAGGTTCTCCGCTTTTTGCAAACTTCGGCGCTTGTCTTATGGGTGTGGTAAAATGCACGTTCCCCCATCCACCCTTGCCTCCTTTTGCAGCAACAAACTGCTGGCCGGGTTTTACCAAATCCGCAATAACAAGCTCTGTCACAGCATCTTTAACCACCGTTCCCGGAGGTACCTTTATAATCAAGTCCTCTCCTTTTTTACCGAAAGATTTTTCAGCCTTTCCATCTTCTCCATTTTGCGCATGGTATTTTTTCTTATATCTAAAATCCATCAAAGTACTCATTCCGCCGTCTACAACAAATATGATATCTCCGCCCTTACCTCCGTCTCCACCATCAGGCCCGCCCGCCGGAACATATTTCTCCCGGTGAAAGGATACCGAACCATTTCCGCCATTACCGGCTTTTATGTATATTCTTGCATGATCTACAAACATATGCTTCACCTCAGTTTACTTGTGTTGTCTTAACAGTTTTATTATAATCAATTATCTCATTTATTATTTAAATAGCTCGGAGCTTGGAGCTAAGAATTAAAAAATTATTATTAACTCATAATTCCAAAATCCGAGCTAAAAAAAAATCCCAGATGGTAATCTGAGATTTTTTATTAAAGTTATTACTGTGCTACAGCTTCTTCTACAGGATATACACTTACCTGTTTCTTGTCTTTGCCTTTTCTCTCAAATTTCACTTTACCGTTTACAAGGGCAAACAGTGTATCATCGCTGCCTTTACCTACATTATTTCCAGGATGTATCTTAGTACCTCTCTGTCTTACCAGAATATTTCCAGCTAAAACCGACTGACCGTCAGCTCTTTTTACGCCAAGTCTTTTGGATTCACTATCACGGCCGTTTTTTGTACTACCTACACCTTTTTTATGTGCAAATAACTGAATATTTATCTTAAACATCATTACACCTCCTGTTCAAGAATGCGAATGTACTTCCTATATTGTTCTTCAAATTCTCTCAAAGTCAATAACATCGTTTCAAGAATAATATTTGCTTTTTCCCTTAAATCCGCACTTAGCTCTTGCGGCAAAACACATTCCAAATAAGGTTCTTTCATACTCTCCCGTACTTCAAGTCCTACTTGGATATTTAATACGCGTGTTAAACCTAACACAGCGGATTGGGATACACTTGAAACAGCCGCACATACGATATCGCTACCGACTTTTGCATATCCGGAATGTCCGTATATAATATACTTTACGATATTATTTTTCTTATCTTTAAAAACATCTACATGAATCATTGTTCACACTATTAAGCATTGATTTTTTCAATTTGTACTCTTGTATATGGTTGTCTATGCCCTTGTTTCTTTCTATAACCTTTTTTAGGCTTATACTTGAAAATGATAATTTTCTTATCTTTACCATGGGCTAAAACCTTTGCATCTACACTTGCATTCGCTACCAAAGGAGTTCCGAAGCTGATATCATTTTCTTTAGATACCGCCAAAACTTTATCAAATTTTACTTGACTTCCTTCTTCAGCAACAAGTTTTTCAATAAAGAGAACATCTCCTTCTTGAACCTTATACTGTTTTCCACCTGTTTCAATAATCGCGTACATGAACGTGCACCTCCTCAAACCAGTCTCGCCGAATGCAGGTACGGAAACCGTTTAAAACCCCACCCGTGCGGCTACCGCTATATTTTAGCATATAGCATTAGTATTGTCAACGTCTTTTACAATGATATCATCGCATTTCATTTCTTTACAACTTTGTATAGTAATTTTTTTATTAAACATATCTTCAAGCCTTTTTATATTTCGTTCATCTTCTCCTAACAAAAACGGTACTACCGAAGGATGAATTTGTATCTCTATCATTGGGGCCATCGATTGTGTGCACACTTTGTATATTTCATTTTCAGTCAAACGTGCTACTACCTCCGGCGATAATATTTTGCCTCTTCCGGCGCAATAGGGACAATCTATTTTTAATAGCGTAGAAAGACGTTCTCTTACCTTTTTTCTTGTCATCTCTACCAGTCCCAAATGTGTAATTCCAACTACCGTTGTTTTAGTTTTATCCTTCTTCAGATAGTGTTTAAGGGTCTCTATTACTTTATCCCGATGGTCCTTGCCATGCATATCAATAAAATCGATTATAATAATTCCGCCTATATCTCTTAACCTCAACTGCTTCGCAATTTCTTTGGCTGCGTCCAAGTTTGTCTTCAACACGGTATCTTCCAAATCAATCTCTCCTACATATTTTCCCGTATTCACATCGATAGCAGTTAAAGCTTCTGTTTGGTCTATTACAATATGTCCTCCGCACTTCAACCATACCTTTCTTTCCAGTGCCTTGCTTATTTTTCCTTCCACCTGGTAATATTCAAAAATATCATACTTTTTACTAAAGTATTCGACCCTCCCGGTCAACGAAGGTGACAGCATATCAACTAATTCTACTACATTTGAATACTGGCCTTTGTCATTAATAATAAATTTATCGGTATTCCACGTGAATAAGTCTCGCACCGTACGAAAAAGCAGATTAAAGTCCTTATGAATCATTCTGGGTACCCGGCCGGTTTTTTCTTTATTTTTAATCTTACTCCACAATTTTATAAGAAAATTTAAATCCTGTTTGAAATCAGATAATTCTTTTCCTTCTCCTTCAGTGCGAATAATAAGACCCATATTCTTCCGTTTTATATTTGCCGCTATATTTTTCAGCCGTTGTCTTTCTTCTTCACTGTCTATTTTCTTAGATACGCCTATATAGTCTGCGTTAGGAAGCAATACAAGATAGCGGCCGGGCAAAGTAATGTTGGTAGTAACCCGAGGGCCTTTGGTGCCTATTGGCTCTTTAAGAATCTGAACGGTGATTTCCTCACCGTTCCGGATCACATCCGATATACAAGGTTCTTCACCGCATCCACCTTCATGTACGCTGGTTTCAAATTGATCCGCAGACTCATTACCGGTAATAATATCTTTTACATAAAGAAACGCGTTTTTTTCATATCCGATATCTACAAAAGCGGCCTGCATACCTGGCAGGACACTCATCACTTTCCCCCTGTAGATATTTCCTACCATTCCTTGATGTTCCGGGCTTTCAATGTATAATTCAACTAATTCCCGCTCTTCCATGACAGCCACACGTATTTGGTTTTCCCTTACATCTACAACAATCTCATTTGACACATCATATTCCTCCTACTAAACCCTCCTGTCCCATCATCTATATCTCCGCCCCATTTTCATCCATTATTCGTATACGGTGTACTGTGGCATAGTCAACTTCAAACCCTTCAATATATTTTTTCAATGCTTCCAATACAAGTTCGGGTTTCAAATTGGACGAACTGCCCGCACTTAATCTCATGCTAAGTACAACTTGATCTTGCCTTTCTTCTTCAATCGTGAGCTGGAAGATATCACTACGGATATTCACCATTTTAATTCCCTTTTTTCCTTCTTTTTCTATCATCATTTCATCCATTTTTAATACATCATTAATTTTTTCTTCAAGATGAATGCCCAGCTCTCTTTTCAAATCAACGATTACTCTGTAATCTGCCAGTGCGATCATACCCGCAACCTTGCTTGATTGCTTTTCCAACTCCACCGCCTTTAAAATTGTGATCCCTTCGGGGAGTGCCTGATTCAGCTTTTCTTTCAGTTGTTTCGGGTCCATATCTTTTTCCAGCTCGATATCCATATATTCCGCATCACTTGTGACTCCAACCGACAATGGAAGACCGAAGGACATCATAGGATGTGGATTAAAGCCCTGAGAATACGCAATAGGGATCTCAGCTCTCCGGATTGCACGTTGGAAAGTTCTCATAAAATCCAAATGCGAGATGTATTTGACCTGTTCTTCCCGGTTATATTTCAATCTCATTTTACTCAACGCATACACCCCCTCCGAAAATAGTTGCACCACATCCTGTACAATTCTCACGGCAGTGGGGTGTAACCTCACCCTTTAACGCCCTTTCCGACTCTTTTATTAAGAAATTCTTCGTGACTCCTACATCAATATGGTCCCACGGAAGTATCTCATCATAGGCCCGCTTTCTTGATGTATAGAAATACGGGTCTATACCGCACTCTCTAAATGTCTCCATCCATTTTTCAAAATCAAAGTGCTCGTTCCAGCCATCAAACTTGCATCCTTTTTTCTGCGCCTGTATTAATACCTCTGATAATTTTCTATCGCCTCTGGCAAATACGCCTTCTAAAAAGCTCAATTGAGGTTCGTGCCAATTATATGTTATCTGCCGGCTCTTGATTCTACCCTTCAAATGCTCCTGCTTTTCTCTTAACATGTCCATGGTGTCCTGTGCTTCCCACTGAAAAGGAGTAAACGCCTTTGGAACAAAGGATGAAGTACTTACTGTAACATTCACGCCTTTGTTGCGTTTTTCTTTGGGCACGGAGAAATAAGCATCCAATACTTTATATGCAAGTGCTCCAATTCCTTCCACATCTTCCATCGTCTCTGTAGGTAATCCTATCATAAAATAAAGCTTCACATTATTCCATCCGCCCTCAAATGCCAGGGTTACCGATCTGATCAAGTCTTGCTCGGTAACGCCTTTGTTAATCACATCCCTCATTCTTTGGGTTCCTGCTTCCGGCGCAAAAGTCAAACCGCTTTTTCTTATCTTTTGTACTTTTTGCATCAAGTCCAATGAAAACGAATCCACACGCAGAGAAGGAAGTGCCAAATTCGTCTTATTGTGTTCTGTCAATTTAAGCAATTCCGTCGTTAACTCTTCTAACGCTCTATAGTCACTGGTACTCAATGAAGAAAGAGAGATTTCTTCATAACCGGTACTCTTTTGAAGCGCATCGGCGATCTGTACCAGTTTTTCAGAAGTACGCTCCCTTACAGGACGATAAATAATGCCTGCCTGGCAGAAACGACATCCTCTGGTACACCCTCTGAATATCTCCAGCATAATACGATCATGAACAATCTCCATAAAAGGTACGATAATCTTTTCCGGGAAATAGGCATTATCCAAATCTTTAATAATCCTCTTTCGAATTTTTTCCGGATATTGTTCACTTTTTTTCATGAAACTTGCAACGGTTCCATCCTCGTTATATTCCACTTTGTAAAATTGCGGGACATATACACCTTCTATTCCACTGATTTTCTCCAAAAAGTCCATTCTGCCGCTTCCGGACTTTTTACATTGTATATATAGGTCCATCACTTCATTTAATACTTCTTCCCCTTCACCCATCATAAAGAAATCTATAATATCGGCAAGAGGTTCAGGGTTATAAGCACATGGGCCTCCTGCGCATATGATAGGATGTGCTTCTCCCCTGTCTGAAGAACGAAGCGGCACATCTGCCAAGTCAAGCATATTTACAATGTTTGTATAACTCATTTCATATTGTAAAGTAAATCCTATAAAATCAAATTGATGGATGGCATCTCCACTTTCCAAAGCAAATAAAGGAATATTATTTTCCCTCATTTTTTGCTCCATATCCACCCAAGGCGCAAAAACTCTCTCACAATACACATCATTTCTGTCATTTAACATATGGTATAATATCTTCATCCCCAGATGAGACATGCCTACTTCATATAAATCCGGAAAGCAAAAAGCAAATCTCACATCTACCTGTCCGGGATATTTATGTACGCTATTCCATTCGTTTCCGACATATCTTGTTGGCTTTTGTACCTCCATCAGTATTCTATCACTTATCTTTTGTGGCATTTAAGTAAAATCCTCCTTAAAATAACTCTTCTATTATATTAACCAAATTGCACTATTTTAGCAATAGATGCTTATGTACGATTTTTTATTAATATCTCTTCTATACTGACTTGTGCACCAAGTTCTACTAACCCATCTATTACCTGCGCTTCTGTTAAAGTACCTATAATGTTCATTTTGCTATCTATGACGGTAATCAAATAAAAGTAATTGTAGCTGAAATTTTTTAATAATTTTTGTGCAGGAATATCTGAAATCACTACAAGGTTTTTGGCATTAGAAATTCCCGCTTGTAATAATTTCTCCTTACAGTAAATGATTTCTTTCATAACAGCTAAATTGTTATTATTCTTTTCATTGACGATATTAAAAATTAAAAACAATGAAATCATTAATATGGACGCGTTAAGACCTGTAGCATACAATACATAAATGCCCACAATCAAAGAAAGTACACATATAACTTTAGTTAATTTTATTATAAAATTAAAAGCTTTTATAAATCCCCAATGTAATGTCAGTACCGCTTTCAATATTCTTCCCCCATCTAATGGCAAGGCCGGAACAATATTTGCTGTCCCTATCACAAAATTTGCAAAAATAAAAAAAGTTATATCATCTGTATTCCACAAATAATATACTTTTATAATATAAGCTATGAGTATCATAAGTACGTTGGACAAAGGGCCTGCACATGCAATCATTATTTCATGCTCGGGTTTGCTTATGTAGTTATTTTTTATTTTCAATGTAACACCAAACGGCATCACTTTTATCCCATCAATTTCAACTTTCAAATAATATGCCGCCGCCAAATGACACATCTCATGTATCATAACCACAGCGTATAAAACCATTACTTCTCTCAAATGCTGTGTAATAAATCCAGCAACTAGAACTACACCTACCAACGGTTGAATATATAAGTTTTTTTTTAAATATCTAATATATATTTGCACCTCCTTGTTTTACATTCATTCATCAGTCATATTAGGGTCTAAAGGCAAATCAATATACTGCAGGGGATCTAGAACTTTATCTTTTTTCGATATTTCAAAATGCAAGTGTGCTCCTACTGTTATACCCAAATCACCAACTTTAGCAATAACATCGCCGTTTTTTACTTGTTGGCCTTTTTTCACCAACACCTCGTTGCAGTGGGCATAGAAAGTATATATATCATCTTTATGCTTTAACCGTACATACTTGCCATAGTTATCGTTATAACCTACTTCTTCCACTTCTCCATCTATTGCTGCTACAATGTTTTCGCCCTTCTTACCATCTATATCTATACCGGTATGAAATAAGTCTTTCTGAAACAATGGATGGTTGCGCATACCAAATTTTGATGTGACCACACCATTTAACGGTACAACAATCTTTTGATTTATTTTTACAGCTGTGCTCTGTGCTTCCGCAGGGATTTGTTCTTGCGAATCCAAGTCAAGTTTACCTTCAAGATGCCCGTCTTTTTGATCGGCTGTCTGGGTTAAATTATTCTGCAGCGTATTTATATCTGAATCATTTCCTTGCGAAGATGGGTTATTCATTTCCTTAGGTATATCTTCATCCTTGATGCTTACAGAACCACTGCTATCTTTGGTGCCCAGACTATTAGCAAATGTAGCTACGCTTTTATATGTTTTGTTAAAATCTACTGTATAGACTAAAGCAGACTTGATCTGGCCCATTAACTTATCGGTAATAGGTGAATTGATATTATTCATTCCAAAGATCACTAAAAAAATTATGCAACATACAGCAATCTGTTTCATAATATTTTGGACAAAATCTTCTTCTCTCTTGTCTTTTCTATTTTTCCCATATCTATTGTATTTTGGATAACGTTTTTTTCTGTAAGTACTTTCCACTTGCTCCCACCCCCCAATTATTACATTATATTAGCATTGAAATAAAAATATTACTCATGAATTAAAACCATCTTCCTTAAGCAGTCCACATCCTGTGGATAACTCTGTGGATATCTTGTGAACTTGTTGTGGAATACTGCTTGTCCACAATATATTGTATTTAATTCCCATAAAAAAAACCGGAGTATCTCCGGTAGAATATGTTGATTTAGTGGGGAGTGGGGAGTGGATAGTGAGGAGAATATAAAAAATCTCTAGTACTCACTCCTCCTTTATATATAGATAAAAAACTTTAAAGTTATTATTAACTAGTATGTTAATTCTTGTTCCAATATATCTGTTTTATTATCGTAGGGGTGGACGACCCTGTCCACCCGCTGTACTACTACCTTATCTGCGGGCGGACAGAGTCGTCCGCCCCTACGGAATCTTAACTATTAACGTGATATATAAGCTTGCAAATTACATGTCTACAGTTCGCTAGCTATAGATTTCCTCAATGCTAATATTTATAATGAGCTTTATCTGTATTTATGATAAGTTTTATACCTTTACTCGCATTACCCGCATCGCATTCAAGACAGCTAACAGTGCTACACCTACATCTGCAAATACCGCTTCCCACATCGTAGCTAAGCCTCCTGCACCTAAAAGCAATACAATCGCCTTGACTCCAAAAGCAAAGAGTATATTTTGCCATACAATCATTCTGGTTCTCTTGGCAATTTTAATGGCACTTACCAGTTTAGATGGTTCATCCGTCATTAGAATTACATCAGCTGCTTCAATAGCTGCATCAGAGCCTAAGCCGCCCATGGCAACACCAATATCTGCTCTTGCCAATACCGGTGCATCATTGATGCCATCACCTACAAACACCAGTTTTCCTCTAGATGATTTCTCCTGAGCTAACATCTCCAGCCTTTCAACCTTATGTTGGGGAAGAAGTTCCGCATGTACTTCGTCCAATCCCAATTGCTCGGCTATCTTGATTCCTGCTGATTTACTATCCCCTGTCAGCATTACAAGTTTTTTAACACCCATACTTCTAAGGCCATTCAAAGCCTTCGAGGCATCCTCTTTTATTTTATCAGAAATTACTATATATCCGGCATAATTTTTATCAACAGCAATATGGAGTACGGTTCCTACTTCCTCTACATGATCGTATACGATGCCTTCCATATCCATCATCTTATTGTTTCCGACAAGCACTCTTTTACCACGAACAAATACCTTAATCCCATGACCTGATATTTCCTCATATTCTTCAACTTCAGTTTTATTTATTTCTTTACCGTAAGCTTTTAAAATTGATACTGCTATCGGATGGTTGGAATAGCTCTCTGCAAATGCGGCATACTCCAAAAGTGTTTTTTCCGTAATAGATTCTTTCTTAGGCTTAATCAACGTAACTTTAAATACACCTTCTGTTAATGTTCCTGTTTTATCAAATATCACTGTTTCCACATCATTCAGTGCTTCAAGATAGTTACCGCCCTTGATCAATATACCATTTTTGGAAGCCCCCCCAATCCCGCCGAAAAAGCCTAATGGGATAGAAACAACTAAAGCACATGGACACGAAACTACGAGAAAAATCAACGCTCTATATACCCAATCTGAAAATGTGGCCCCTGGCACTATAAGCGGCGGAACTACAGCCAGTGCAAGAGCTACAAATACTACCACCGGTGTATAATATCTTGCGAACTTTGTTATAAAGTTTTCTGTTGGTGCCTTTTTGCTGCTTGCATTTTGTACTAAATCCAATATCCTTGACACGGTGGACTCACTGAAGACTTTAGTTACTTCAATGGTTAGCAATCCATTCTTATTAATAAATCCAGACAATACCTCGCTGCCTGCTTCTACTTCCCGCGGCACCGATTCCCCTGTCAGAGCAGAGGTATCGAGCATAGAATTCCCCTCTATCACCTTACCATCAAGAGGCACCTTCTCACCGGGCTTCACCACAATTAAATCTCCAATTTTCACCTCATCTGGGGAAACCTTTTTAATATCATTTCCATCTCTTAAATTAGCAAAATCCGGCCGAATGTCCATTAGAGCTTTAATAGACTTTCTCGAACGATTGACAGCTACATCCTGAAAGAACTCACCTATTTGATAGAATAGCATTACCGCGACTCCTTCAGGAAACTCTTTGATTGCAAATGCTCCAACGGTTGCTATACACATCAGAAAATTTTCATCAAATATCTGACCTCGTATGATGTTCTTTGCTGCTTTTAATACTACTTCTCCTCCAACCAATACATAACTTGCAAAGTACAAGACAAATTCAGTCCAGAAAGAGAAGCTGAATATTATTGCGATACCAAACAACATTGCTCCCGCTATAAGTCTTGTAATTTCAGCTTTATCATACTCAACCTCATTTCCCATATCTTTCTGTTCATGTTCTTCAATAACCACTACATGTGGCTCAAGCTTTTTTATGATTACATTAGCATTCGATATGATCTCGTCCATTTTACTTGGACTATCGGTTACGATAGATAATTTTTTAGTTACAAAATTTATATTTGCTACTGTTACACCTTCCAGCCCTTTTACCCTTTCTTCAATTTTCGCTGCACAATTTGCGCAATCTAATCCTTCGAGTATTAACTCTTTCTTTAATTCAACGCTCACACTTGTCCCCCTCTCTTTCATTTCCTATTATTCGGTCACATGCGCTAACCCTTGGTCAAATATGTGCTGGATATGATCATCATCCAATGAATAATAGACTACTTTCCCATCCTTTCTATATTTCACCAATCGTGCTTGCTTCAGCACTCTAAGCTGATGTGAAATTGCTGACTGCGTCATACCTAATAGCGCAGCGATATCGCAAACACACATTTCGGATACAAATAACGCATAAAGTATTCTCACTCTCGTCGTATCGCCAAAAACCTTAAAAAGCTCCGCAAGATCATACAGATTTTCTTCATCGGGCATATTTTGTCTGGCTGTATTTACAACATCCTCATGTATGATATTACAATCACAATAATCAATATAATCTTTATTCATCATATGATCATCCTTCCGTATTTATATGTTTAAATACATGAACATATATTCATATATTTATTGCCATTATACACCATTAACCCCATGCCGTCAATAATATGTGAAAATATATTCATGTATTCAATCCAAATATTAAAAAAGATCTGCCATCCTTTAAAGAAGGAAAACAGACCTTTACACGATGATTACCAATCAGCAGCTAATTATTCGCAAAATTCATTACTGCATCACTGATCATTCCATCAATCATATTATATGATAGGAACCAGGGTTTGGACTTTATATCTATTTTTAATGTTTGTTCTGTCTCATTCCAGATAAAGTATCCGTCAAAGCCTTGTCCCGATACACATCCTCTATCAATATTCGGAAGCGTAATTCCATAATTCTTAGCTGTTTCTCTCAAATTTTTAAATGCTTCCTCAGTAACACCATTATAGCTCATACATTCGTTTGACATGAATCTTCCTACCTCTCATCTATGATTTTAATACCTCCTTATATAATATGGTAAGAATCATAAATGGCCACACATTTTATACTTTCCAATGATTTTTTATTACCTCATCCACTAAGTGTTCCGGTACAGGCTTGCCAAGATAATACCCTTGTAAATTATCACACTTGGATTCTAGCAGGTATTCATACTGCTCATAGGTTTCAATTCCTTCAGCGATGGTTTCGATATTGAGGTTGTGTACAAGTGTGATGATGGAACTTGTTAGACTTTGCTGAACACTTTGACAGTCTATCTCGTCGATAAAGGACTTATCAATCTTCAAAAGATTAATGGGAAGTTTTTTTAAATAACTCAAAGAAGAATACCCTGTGCCAAAATCATCAAGTGCTATTCTAATACCCGCTTCCCTCAATTTCTTTAATATGCCTATCGCCTCATCAGCATTATCGATAAAATGATTCTCTGTGATTTCCAACTCAAGCTTACAAAAAGAGATTTCCGAAAGCTTTACTGCATCTAATACCATATTAATAAACTCTTTATGTCTCAGTTGTATAGGTGAAATATTAACAGATATAATAATGCTTTTTTGATACTTATTCTCAATTTTTTTACATAACCTACAAGCTGTATTTAAAACCCATTGTCCTATCTCAACGATTAAACCGGTTTCCTCCGCAATAGGAATAAAATCTGCCGGACTCATAAAACCGGCTTCAGCACTGTTCCATCGGATTAGTGCTTCAAACCCTCGTAATTGACCGGTTTTTGTTTCATATTGAGGCTGATAGTACAATAGAAATTCATTATTTTCCAATGCCTTTCTCAGCATTCTTTCAATGTTTGTTTTACGTACCAGTTCATCCCTCATTTTATTATTAAAAAAGCAATATGTATTTCTACCTAACTCTTTGGCTTTATACATCGCAGTATCTGCATTTCTTAACAATTCTCCCACAGTTTCTCCGTCATGGGGATATATAGAGATCCCAATACTGGCGGTCAACCTGATAGAATGCCCATCAATCTCAAAGGGCTGACAGAAGATTGTATTGATCCGTTCCATTATAGGCAATACATCTACTTGTACTTGTTGATTGATACTTTGAATAATTATACAAAACTCGTCTCCGCTAAGACGCGAAACGGTATCATACTCTCTTACACAAAATTGAATCCTTTTAGAAGCATCAATCAGAAGTTCGTCACCCACCACATGTCCAAGCGTATCATTGACTTTCTTAAAATTATCCAGATCAATAAAGGCTACAGCAATACTCATTCCCATCCTTTTTGCCATAACGATGGCCGTATTCAACCTATCCTTAAGCAGGGTTCGGTTGGCCAAACCCGTTAAAGGGTCATGGTAAGCCATATGCCTTATGAGCTTTTGGTTTTTCCTTATTTCTGTCATATCATGATTGGTACCGGTAACACCTACAATTCTTCTTTTTCCATCAAAAACCGGTGAAAGGGTAATATCATAATGACGTAAAGTTCCATCCTTCATGGTGTATGCATTTTGAAAATAGCACGGAGAAAGCGTATTACATACTTGCACCCGGGCTTCATTACATTTTTTTACATAGTCACTGTCATCAATCACTTGTGAAATCTTCTTACCTATTGCTTCATGTTCTGAAACACCGAAAACCTCGCAAAACATATGGTTTACAGCCGTAAAAACCCCTTCACCGTCATAACTGTAAATAATATCTTTTGAATTATTAACCAGAATCTTATATCTTTCTTTACTCAGCAGAAGCTGTTCTCTATGCGCCTGTATTTCGTCAAGCTGCTGCCGCAGCTCTTCTTCGGATGCCATTATTTCTTCATATAGCGATGATAGTTCTTCATTCTTGGACTTTAATTCTCTTTCATAAACAGTTCTTTCGGTAATATCCCGGATTACTCCTAAAACACTTACCTGCCTCCCATTGCTATCTATCTCCAATTCTGCAACTGAGTGCATATATCTTTCTTCACCATTATCGGGCCGAATAATTCTAAACTCCACATCGTACTTTTCTTTCTGTTCAATCAATAGCTTCAATGCCTGATCTAACGTTGGCCGGTCCTGCGGATGCACTATTGTTTGTACTGTTTTTAACGGAAGAAACGGTGTTTTTCTCTCTAATCCATATAATTTAAAAGCTTCTTCAGAACCCCATATTTGACCTGACATCAAATCTATTTCCCAATTTCCTACATGGGCTATCGCCTGTGCTCTATTAAGCCTACTCTCACTTTTAGCAAGGCGTTTACTGAGCGTATCCAACTCTTCTACTTGAACCCGTAATTCTTCCTCCGAAGCCGTAATCTCTTCATAAAGCTGCGAAAGCTCATCATTTTTTTCGCACAACTCATTTTCTCTTTGTTTGATATTGGATATATCTATAAACACTGTAATAAAATATTCTTTTTGAGGGGAATACGCATTAATTAGATACCAGCGTTTCAGGACATTGGAGTATTGTTCAATGGATGCAGAGATTCCTTTCAAAGCAACTTTTCCGTAAAAATCGATCCAGTTGAATGGATCACTTTTTATATCCGTAATCACTTCGGTGACACGCTTTCCCACAACAAAATCTCGTTTTAATCCTGTAAATGACTCAAATGCTTTGTTCACTTCTATAAACTCATAATCAATAGGATTCCCGGCAGCGTCGATAATGATTTTATGATATGCAAAAGCATTGATCATATTTTCAATAATAGAATCAAAATCACTATGTAAAAAACCCATCATTTCCTCCCTCCCCAAAAAGCATTATTACTTACTAGCATTCATTCAATAAATGAGATGATTTTTCAAATACTGAGTTTGTTTTTATACAAAATTCTATATAGCAATATTTTTCTACAATATTTTACATCTATATCATATATTAAATACGACTATAAATACAAGAGAAATGTAAAAAATAGAAGCCCTATCATACAGCTTCTATTTTCATTCTCATTTCCTGATTATTCATACCTTGTTCTCTCACCAATAAAGAGACGAGCTTATTTTAATCATCAGATACCTCACCAACATCCAAATATAACCTTTCCCATACTTTGATAGATTCTTTAACTTGATTAATCGCTTTATCCAAATCTTTTTCTTTTAACGCATCTAAAATATTCTTATGAGTATATAACGCGTTGAGTCCATCTTTTTGAGTTTTATGGGTCTTTTCAATAGAAGGAGCAAAAAAGTCCAGTATGAATGCATAAATCTTTTCAACCAATATATTTTTAGCTGCTCTTCCTAACGCATAGTGAAATTCCAAGTCACTTTGCGATAAAATATCAGGGTCTTTAACAGAGTTTGCGATTTTCTGCTCCATATCAAGGTAGACGGCTTCAATTTGTTCGATATCGTCTTCATCAGCATTTTTAATAATTAGACGTATCACTTCAAATTCCAGTATCTCACGAAGTTCGATTAATTCTTTCATATCTGATTTAGTTAGAATAAGCCGGAGTAACAGTGGATCAAAAAGCACTTTATTAGGTGACTCTGCAATATACGTACCATCTCCCTGCTTTATCTCAATGATGCCGAATGCAGCTAATATCTTCATAGCCTCACGAATGGAACCTCGACTTACCTGAAGGCTTTTGGATAAGTCTGTCTCATTTGGCAAACGATCACCGGGCAGCAGTGTCTTATTAAGCATCAATCTTTTAATGGTATTAATCACTAAATCAACGGCAGATTCTTTTTTCTGCGGAATAAAAAAGCTGTCATTGTAATTTATAATTGTAAATTTTTCTTCTTTCACCCATAGTCCTCCATTATATACGGTTTCACTATATATCATTTTATGGCGCAATTAAGGATATATTAAAGATTGTATCATCATTTATCATTCTGTTTGCTCTAGATCATTAACATATTGGGAATATACAAAACAATTTACGGGAACTAATAGAATGCTTTCCCATCCCTCCCTTAAATGTTTGGTACACTAATCCGTATATCTATATAATGTAACGATTTAATAATACTAAAAAGATGTCAGGTCTTGCTATACCAGAAATTAATTATGCTCTTCCCATTAGTGATATATTACCTTCAAACAATTAACATCTAATCATATAACATATGATGTTTAGATGTTATCATATCTTTTATCTATTGTCAACAATAAGCATTTTATATATTTTTTTTGTACATATTGCATATTTAAATTGTTTTTAGATAATTATATTCTAATATTTCATCTTAGTCTTTCAAAATAACAAAAAATCAAATATAATATATTAACTAACAGGTTTTCGTGATATACTTATACGGAATATTATTTTTTAACTCACTTAGAATTTAAAACCAAGAATTTTGTTTAATTGGAATATAGAAATTCATCAGAAGGAGGTTCAATATGAACATACTAGATCCGGAATCACCTAATAGTGATAAATCCAACTTATTTACGCCGCAAAAAAAAGAGTCTGCGGTAGATTTAGTAATCAATAATATTAAAAAGCTTTTATTAACCAAGCACTTAATGCCCGGTGACCGTTTACCAAATGAGCTGGAATTGTCCAAAAATCTTCAAGTCAGCCGTGGTTCTATCCGTGAAGCAATGAAGATTCTATCGGCTTTCGGTATAATAGATATACGCCAAGGAGATGGTACGTACATTGCTGAATCTCCTAATAAAGTACTCTTTGATCCTTTATTGTTTAACCTTATTCTAGCTCAATCTGACTTTAATGAATTGATGGAATTGCGAGAAATTATGGAATTTGAAGTAATTCGGCTGATTATTAAAAATGCGGATGAAGATGCGATAAAACTTATTGAAAATGCTTATCTTGACATGGAAACGAAAATTAATAGTTCTGTAAAAGATCCCGTTGTCTTATCGAAGAGCGATTTAGAGTTTCACTACGCTCTTGGAAAAGCTACAAAGAATAAACTCGTTGAAAAGATTTACACATTTATAATGGACTTTTTTATGCCGTCAATTGAAATCACACATGAAGCTCAAAAGACAGGCTTAAGCGCATTACATACCCATAAGAAAATTTTAGATGCATTAATGGAGAGAGACTTAGAAAAAGCAATTGACTCAATCTTTGAATCTATTAAGGTGTGGCAACAATTATATTCACAAGATGGTATTAATAACATTAATAAAAGTACTGACGAAGTCTGAAGTTTTTCTTAGTTATTTTCTAAATTGCTTCTATGATTTTAACTATGCAGCCAACGGGTAGAAAATATTTTCTATCCATTGGCTTGTTAGTTAAAATTTCATCTACACTGAATCTCTCTACCTTCTATCAACAAGGACGTATTTATGTACCGATTCCCACTCACAACCTATTTCAATTATATTATGTCTTCTAAAGTCTATGCAAGAAATTCAAATAGTTCCAACCTTTCACCATTAGGTCCTTCAAAGAAGATACTGAGTACGCCCTTAAATAGCTTATCATGCTTTGCAGGCTGTTCTGTCTCAAACTTAATTCCTTTAGCTTTTAAATCCTCTACCACATCAAGTAAGTTTTGAACCTCTACCGCTAAGTGCTCAACACATCCGTTATTTCCTTTTTTCATATTCTCTTTATCCGAAGGCTCCAAAAGTTCAATAATCATGCCATTCAAATTAATAAATGCAAGCTTTAGCCAGCCATTATCGGGTTGCTCTAATATCGACTCATAGTCTAATTTAAAACCCAGATTTTCAGTATAAAATTTCTTAGACTTCTCAATATCCGAAGTGAATAGTCCGATATGTGCCAATCCTTTAAAGTTATTCATTACGCTGCCTCCTTATATTATTAGTCATAGATGTTGATCTTTTCAACTTATTAATCAAAACTCTAGATACCATTCCACTTACTGTAAGCAATCCAAATATAATGGTAATTAAATATGATGAAGATTTAGTAGTTATAAAAATAGCTGTAGGACCATCTGCCCCTCCTATAATTCCTATTGAACCCGCTGTATTTTTATCCATTACAAATTTATATTTTAAATAAATGGGTAATAGAAAATCAAACGCTGCACTAATAACAGTGATAATAGCACTTGCAATGGTCAGTACGGTAATTATCTTTGATAACCGCTCTTTGATCAATTATTATTCACCTCCATACCGAATACTCAAAGTTTATTACACGAGCAATGCCCGCCTAATATATTTCTGTACTATTCGTATCTTTAGATTGTACCTATTTTAAAGATCATTCAACACTAAAATCTTCTGATTTAAAATTACTGTAGTATCTGCCTGACTGAGCTGTAAATCTTAAGACAAAATAATGTGGATCGGTGACCCCTTTAGCATATAATGCCTGTAACAGAATTTGTTCTTTAGAATATAAATCCATTCTTTTTTTAACTTTGTATCATCATTGTAAAAAACATAGATCCTAATAATAATAATATTAAATATATCTCTATGTAGTCATTCCTAAGTGTAAAAAAGTACTTTGGTCTAAATGCTGCCAATAAGCATTCACTTCTTTTTAATTCTTCAATATTTAGGTATTTTTTAGTAAAAGTTTCTATTCCTTCTTCGCCGAGCAAACACCTTTCACATAATCTTGCTCTTTTTTCATATTTGAACGCATATCTATGCCAGCTTAAGTCCTTATGTAATATAAGTCCTAATAATAGAATTGAAATTATATGAACAAAGATTTTAATAAATAATGTAGCATCTGCAACGGCAGTTACCGTCATTACTATTCCACTTACTCCAAAAGCCCAATTCCTGAGTTGAAAGCACATATTTTGTTGAAAGTGCATTTTAGAAATATTATGTGCCATGAATTGATGCATATTATCCTTATCTATAAGCTTTTTATCAACAATGTTCATATAATAATCTCCTTCCTATTTATACATACCTTATCAGCATTTATCTTTATTGTTGTAGTGCCCTCAATTACAATAAAAAGCGGTGTAATAAATCCATCCATCAGTTACTATCCTCCTAAAAGTTAATTCCAACATATTCTATTTTATAATATATCTCTGACCAAAATAATCATATCATTATTTACAGGTTATAGTAATGAGAATTTTGTCGAAATATATGAATATGCAATAAATTATCCTTTGGTAAAACAAAAAAATCGTCCTACCCGGACGACTTCTTTATATATGAAAGGTCTTACACCTGTATAAAAGATAAAAAAGGAGGAAAAATGAAAAAAGTTTATCAGTTGTCTTGTTAATATATTATCACTTAAATATAGATATTTTATGAACAAAGTGTAAACAAAAGAGACTCAAATCTCTCCAGAGGAATATATCTTACTTAGAGTTATAAACTTTTTCAATGAGCATGATCAGAAATATCTCTAACTCACCAAGTTGGTTGTATTGCTCATACACCACTTGTCACAATCCATATAATGTAATATAATACATATACTTATATCTAAAATCCAAGATTCCTTAAACATGATATAATGTTAAAAACTCTGTCTATTTATCCCTTTCATTTGTGAAGATCTATTCATCTATTATACATAAATTCTTTTAAATAAAAGCCTGTATTTATTTTTTTTCACATATTTCACCTTAGAGAATATACTGATAAGGAGAACTGCTGCCTTTCGTAGTAGATCTATCCATGATCATCTTTCAATTACTTTGAAGTTTATTTTTATCAGGAAATGGAGTTGATAAATATTTTGAAGGATTCAGTTGTAGAAATTAAAAATGTGACAATGAAATACCACACTCTTGAAGGTGAGATAGATGCGATTAGTAACATTAATTTAGATGTTAAAAAAGGCGAGTTCATTAGTATCGTAGGCCCTAGCGGTTGTGGAAAATCCACTTTGCTCTCTATTGTTGCCGGATTACTCAAGCCTTCATCGGGAAAAGTTTTGGTATATGGTGAAAAAATTAGCGGTACCTCTTCACGAGTTGGATACATGCTTCAAAAAGATTATCTCTTTGAATGGAGGACTATTTTTCAAAATACGCTCCTAGGCTTGGAAGTGCAAGGAAAGCTGAATGATGAAACAAAACAATATGCACGTAGGTTACTGAAGACCTACGGCTTGGGAGAATTTGAAAGTCATTATCCCCAGCAGCTTTCAGGTGGAATGAGACAAAGGGCAGCTCTTATTCGAACACTTGCAATACGACCTGACATACTATTATTGGATGAGGCCTTCTCTGCACTGGACTATCAAACACGATTGGCAGTATCAGACGAAGTATATATGATCCTTAAAAAAGAAAATAAAACAGCTGTTATGGTGACTCACGACATTGCAGAAGCTATGTCTGCATAAATGCTACTTCTATGAGTGATGAAATCATAATATAAATGTAGAGTATTATATTTTTTCAAGATTATCAATCGTTCGTTAGTTAATCTTAGACTTTTTTATTAACTGCTTTAGAATTTTATTTTTAATAAGAAGTACTCAACACGCAACCACTGAAAAGGAGCTAAATGATTAATCATTCAGCTCCTGTCTTATTGCTGTGCATTATGCATTTATTTTTATTTCATATTTTCCTTTAAGCTCATCACATTTTTTCACATATGCTTCATTTTGCTTCATCATGGTTAATTGCTGTACTAATTGGCTGCTTACTTCTTCAAAGGAGCTGGTTCTCCCTTCTTTTTTATCTACAAGCTTAATAATATGATAACCAAACTGGGTTTTTACCGGTTTGCTTACTTCTCCCGGTTTCATTTCAAAGGCTGTTTTTTCGAATTCCGGCACCATTTGTCCTTTTGAAAAGAATCCTAAGTCTCCGCCCTTAGCATTAGACGGACATTTAGAATATTTTTCAGCAGCTTCTTCAAAGGAAAGTCCTTCATTCATTTCATCTATTACTTTTTGTGCTTTCACTTCATCTTCTACCAATATGTGACTGGCTTGCACGCTTTCCGGCTTATTAAACTGGTCTTTGTTTTCATTATAATATTCAACGACATCTCTTTCCGGTACATTGATATCATTCAAAAACCTTGTGATGGCATATTCTTTTAACAGATTCTTCTTTAGCCGATCCATTTCCGTTTTATATTTCTCATCTTGATCTAATCCTTTTTCCAAGGCATCAAAATAGAAAAGTTCCTGATTCACTAATTCCTCAAGTAATCTTTGCTTTCCTTCTTCAGTATAAAACTGGGCTGCTCTTTGAGGATCTATGCTTTTCAATAGCATTTCCACATCATTCTGTGTAATCGCTTTGCCATTCACTGTTGCTAATACTTTGTTATCTACCAATATAAACTCTCCTTTGTACTTTAGTTCATCCCATCATACCAAAAAAAACAGGAATTGTCCAATTCAATTCTCCTAATGAAACGATTTCCACAAGCCGCCTTCGGTATCAATGATCTTCATGATTTCCTCATACGGAATAGTAAATGTGGGAAATCCTGCGGCATAGGGTGCAATCTCATAGGGAGTAAAATAAATCTGCAGCTCATTCTCCAATATGATAAACGGTTGATCAGGCTGTATCCCTTTATAATCTTCCATCCACACTCCCATCTCATCACCCTTTTCTTCAATCTGTTGCTTTATAATTGCGCTCAATCTTCCGGTATAGTCACTATCTTCTTTAAATAGATCTTTCAGTTGATAAAACATTCCGTCTTGGATATTTAAGTGAATATACTCTTTCACCGGCATACCGTGCGCCGCTCCAAAAGGATATTCATAACCGATCATTTCAATATTTAACAGGTCTTTCTTGTAAAATTTTATGTTATAATCCGCTTCATAGCTGTAATCAAGATTGTCACTGTTTTTTATATCCCTATACTGCTCTGGAATAAAGATATCCTTTATCTTTTTATTTACTTCATTTTGCACCGACTTACTTTCCATATTATCCAACTGCGGATAATAAATCAATAAATCCTTATTGGGACGGTATTTTTCTTGTTGAACGATTACCCCATTTTCCAGCAAAACATCTATTTCCGGCTCCCATATGAGCTTTCCTTCTTTATCGTAATAAGAGATTCTGCGGTCTACATCTGCTTTAATAAGGTCTTCGACAAAGAACAAATCTCCAATACCTTTGACCACCGGCATACTTTTTTCTTTCTCACCTTTTGCATTAATAAAAAATGTTGAAATATTATCCTGCGCTGATGCCAATCCATTGTAATAGTCATAGATATAATCATATTTAAACTCCGTAAGAAGCTTACCCTTTTCATCCGCCAGTGCATACTTTGAACCTTTCGCCGGATTGTCTGCGTCTACATACACCCCCACTGCCGCACGATTTTCTCCCAATATGCGTATATCACTGTATTCAGGTTTAATGATAAACTCTCCTTTTTTATTAATCAATCCGCTCTTTTTATCATAGTAATTATCCGAAAGGTTGATTACCGCAAGGCCATTTTCAAATTCATCTCCCCAGGAAAATTGAGGAGGGATGATGATTTCCCCTTGCTCATTTATATATCCGGTTTTGCCACCCTCTTTTTCTTCAAAAGCCATTAAACCATCGCTAAAATTCCCCACAAAATAGTAATCATACCCCTTGATCACGTTACCGTTCAAATCGATAAGTGCATACGGCCCACCATCAAGTTTCACCACTGCCTTGCCATCATTAAACGAATTGGCACGCTCATATTTTGGCTCTATTGCAATCTGTCCATTTTTATCAATATACCCATACAGATATTGTCCATTACCGGTTTGCTTACTAAATACCGCTCTTCCGTCTTTCATATCCTGGATATAATCCTGCGATTCAAAAATGACATGCCCTTTTTCATCTATTACTTTATAACTTTTCCCATCCCCTATAACAGCCCTCTCATCATGGTACCAGTTAATAAAATCACATTGAGGCTGTACCACATATTCGCCGGCTTTATTGATAATCCCTTGAAAATCACCCAATGTAATAATGGCCAAGCCGTTGTCCTGAAAATCCTGTCCTGCATCAAAGATAGGCTCAATAACAAAACCGCCGTTACTATCAATATAACCCCACTTGGTTCCGTTTACAGCCATCCTTGATCCCGGGTACAAGCTAACATCTTCTGCATCTTTTTCTATCTCAGCGGGTTTATTATAGCCTGTTGCAGATTTTGAACATGAGACAGTAAAAAACATTACCATCAAAAGCATTGCTGTCCACATCATAAAGAATTTTTTATTCATTTCTCTTCACTCCAAATCATAATCTTCTACACATTATTTATATTCGCCACTAAATCATTATAATCCTTCTATATATAAAGAACTTCAAAGTCATTATTAACCAATATGTTAATTTCTTGTTTCAATATATCTGTTTTATTATCGTAGGGGTGGACGGCCCTGTCCACCCGCTGTACTATTATCCTATCTGCGGGCGGACAGAGTCGTCCGCCCCTACGAAAACTTACATGATATATCACTTGGCAATTTTTAAGTCTTAATTGGTTATCTGTAAATAATATCTACCTGATAATATCATAATAATGCTAGGAGGTGCATTATATGCGATTAATTGCTAGATTGCCTGTTCAGGACCAAGTCGGTTCTCTTGTCGACTCATTAAGAAACATAGGTTTTGACCGAAAAGATATGATTATTAGTGATATCGGAGAAGAACAAAAATGGAATAATCCGGAAACAGCAGCTGAAGAAATGAGTTTTATAAAATCCGAACGTGACGGCCTATGGGAAATAGGAACGTTTGCAGAAGGGATCAAAGGGCTTAAAGGTAAACAAGGAATTGTTGTTGCAGTAGAGACTCCAAAACATGATGCCGATAAAGTTCGAGCAATTATGGAACAATCCGGAGCCGTAGAAATAATACAAGACTAGTCAGGAATCACGGGTTTGGCCCGTGATTTCCTACCCCCTTAGTTTTAGTAAGTTTCATATACTCATGCAGCAAGCCATCCAATTTCCGGCTAATTTCCAACAGTTCTTCAACCATCTCTGACTTCTCTTTAGATTTGGTCATATCAGTTACCTCACTGCGAACCGCTTCAATTTTTTGCTTAACATCTTCTAATTCTTGATTAACAGCCGTTGTTAACTTCTCTTTAGATTCTTTATTATAAAACAAATGATTTTCTTTCATAAAAAACCTCCATAATATATATTAGCATCCATATTATTAAACAAAATGTTTAATTCACAACCAATTATAACGGATAATTGTACTATTAGTCAATAACAAGTCCGGTGTTTAGTCATTTTGTTTAAATAAATATATTATTTCAGATTTTATGTTATATTAAAAATAGAAAAACTAAAGTTATGAAGATTAGGCAGGGATACGTATGACTTTTGGTAAGCGCTTAAGACAATTGAGAGAACAAATGAATATATCTCAGATAGAACTTGCAAAAGAGCTCAAAATCACCAGCCAAGCTGTCTCACAATACGAATTGGATAAACGTATGCCTGATGCGATTATGATTATAAGACTTGCAAACTTTTTTAATGTATCTGCCGATTATCTATTATGCAGGAATAATATACAGCAAGATTATGTAAAAGAAAACACCAATGATTTTCACTTTAATCCACCGGAAAAGCTGAGTGTCAAAGGATTGCCCGAGGAAGATATTAGTAAAATAGAGGAGTATATATCATTACTCAAGCAAAAACATGCATTGAGAAAAACTCCTCCTTCAAAATGATCTTATAAATTTTTATTCCTTATCCAACCGGATATCTCTTCGAAAAACCGATTTCCCAATCGAAAATGAAAGCATATATATCAGAGAGACACCTATGCTTACTATAATTCCCAATTTATATAGTATTATTATTCCATGGTGATCGATAATCCATCCACCCATGTAGCTTCCGATAACCCCTCCTATCCCTAAGAAAAACGCCGAAGCGAAGGTCTGCGCAAAAGATTTGAGATGCTGAGGTGCAAGAGAATCAATGTAATACACTGCACCTGTAAGGAAAAGAGCAAAAGATGGCCCTTGTAAGGCTTGAATCAGCATTACATGATAAGGCTCGGATGCGATGAAAAACAACACCTGTCTTAAGACAAAAAAGACTGTGGAAGCCAAAATCAGCTTTATAGGGTGATACTTTTTGGTTAGATATCCTGAAAACAAGAATATCGGCACTTCACTTAAAGCCGCTATGGCAAAAGAAATACCCAGTTGTCCCTTCGATCCTCCCAGCGTTTCCATTAGCTTAGGCATGAAAATAAACGCACTTCTATGAGGTATAAAAATTATAATGGCAAAAAGCAAAAAAGCAATATAGTAATAATTCTTTATCAAACTTCCGATATTCAAGCGTGCAAGTGATACGGCAGATACCGGTGTATCTACTTTTATCTGTAAGCATATGAGTATGGTCAATACGGCGAAAATCACAAAGGAAGGGAAAATAATATCTATGGAAAATATATCGGCTATTCTTCCAAAAATATAAACCATGGTTGCAAATCCCAGTGACCCCCATAATCTTACGCCTCCATAGAACGCACCCGGTTCTTTTCTGATCGCCAGTATTACCCAGCTATCCAGCAAAGGTGTCATAGAACTCTCAAAAAAGGTAAGCGTAGCCAATATCAAGCCCGTAACAATCACTGAATGAGCTAACGGTAATGTGCTAAATACACAGGCCGATACTGTAAGTAATAGAATAAAAACTTTTTTAATAGACCGTGTTCTATCACTAACCACCCCCCAGATAGGTTGAGCGAACACCAGCACTAATGAATTAACGGACATAATACTCCCAATCACTGTATTGCTATGCCCTTTACTGCTTAAGTATAGTACAATAAATGGATAATACGCTGCTATCATAGAATAAAAAGACAGCTCCAGTAGTGAAAAACGTAATATCCTCGGATTTATATATTTGATTATTCTTCTCATTTTCCCCCCACAAACTAAACTATCTAAAAGATTTTTATACTATTTTAAAAGATATATAGGAGAATGTGAAAAAGTGGAATTTAGCACACAGAAGGAGTGAAGCATGGGGACGGACCTACTGCTGCGCTTGCTCTTTAGGGAAGCTGTAGGTCCGTCCCCATGCTTTGCGACTGACCAATTAAGCATTTCTTTACATTCCCCTATATATTATATACCATCACGCTCCAAATTCTCCAGTGTTTTATTAAAATAAAAGCGTCTATTTAAATAGACGCTTTTATTTTAATCTGATATGCTATTGTTTAAAATCAAACTCAATCTCATGTTTTAAGATTTCTTCGATGCGCTTTTGCACCTTGTCAATATCGAAGTTGGCCTCTTTCTTGATACTTTTTCTAAGCATAGGCCCGATTTGTTGAATATCATCATGTATATCCCTTAATAGTTCCAAAGCAGCAGTCGCTTCCATTACTTCCTTCGGAATTTCTACCATGTTCGCCAGTATGGAGTTTTCTGTCCTGGAAGCGATCATGGGTGCAGTAACATGATCTATAAAAACACGGGTTCTTCTTCCCGGCCCCCGGTCATCCTCGATAGGCTCCAAAGCTACGATCTTATCAGAACGCACAAATTTACCATAACCTAACGGAACTATAATGTTCTCTCTTGTTTCCATGATTATCATCTCTCTTTATGAAGATTTCTTGACAATATTTTTTCCTGATGATTATTTATTATACTTACTCATGCTTAAACGTATTATCCCCATAAAAAATAACATAGAAAAAAGATAAACAAGGGATAGCCGACGTACTCATTCTTAGCACATCAGCCATCCCTTGCTATTCACCAAATAAAAATAATTCAAAATAATACCGAAGCATTCACTAAAAGAAACTGATATTATTTACGATCTGTTCGCTTAAATTATCCGGCTCTTTCAATCTCAAGCTTTGGTTTTGCAAATATCATTCTTCCCGCAGGCGTTTGAAGTATACTTGTTACCAGTACCGAAATCGACTCTCCCATATGTCTTCTACCGCCGTCAACCACAATCATCGTTCCATCATCGAGGTAAGCAATACCTTGTCCATTTTCTTTCCCATCTTTAACGACCAGCACGGTCATTTCTTCTCCCGGTAACACAACCGGCTTTACAGCATTGGCAAGCTCATTGATATTTAAGACCGGTACTCCTTGAAAACTGGCAACTTTATTCAAATTATAATCATTGGTCATTACCTTTCCATTCATTACTTCCGCCAACTTTAGCAGTTTACTATCTACCTCAGCGATATTGTCAAAATCCTTATCAACAATTTCAACCGAAATCTCTAACTCTTTTTGTATAATATTTAATATATCTAGTCCTCTTCTTCCTCGGTTTCGTTTCAGAGCATCGGAGGAATCAGCAATGTGCTGCAGCTCTCTAAGTACAAATCCGGGTATGATCAGCGGGCCTTCAACAAATCCTGTTTTACATATGTCTGCAATTCTCCCATCGATAATCACACTCGTATCCAATATTTTAGGCTGCGAATCAGTGGTCGAACGCTTAATAATCCCTTTTTTCAAAAACGATAGCGTATCACTCAGTTCGTCCTTCTTTTTCATGGCCACACTCATTCCTAGATACCCCAACATAATATTCGCTGTAACTGAAAGTATAGTTCCTATAACAGGGATAGATAAAATAGGTAACGATATTAAATTCGCTATGAGTAAGCCGGCAATAAGACCTAATGAACCGGATAATATCTCCTGAGACGTCTTCTTTTGAAGTGCACCTTCAATGTGTACTACAATATTCCACAATAACGAAAGAACTTTTGCTCCGCTTATGTAAAATAATGATGCTCCCATCAATCCTCCTCCCAAATAAAGTATTACTGTAGAAACAACATGTGAATTGGGATTAATACTTGTCTGCTTGTAAAACAGGTAAATCAAGCTTATACCAATAGCTCCTCCAACTATTGAAAATATACTCTTGACCGCCTTATTTACCATGCATCCCCCACCTCCTTTAAGGCATATATATCATTATACCAGATATCTGTAAAAAATAAACATTTTTTTAAATTTCTGAACCACTGCATAATCCTTCTATCATCTTCTCTATTTCGTTTTGATTCATTCCCTTAGCCAGTACCAATTCACTTACCAGGATTTGCCTCGCACTATTCAACATCTTCCGTTCTCCGGTGGAAAGTCCTTTTTCCTTATCCCTATAAATCAAATTCTTTACTACCTGCGCAACTTCACGTATATTCCCGCTTTTTATCTTTCCCATATTTTCACGATAGCGTTTGTTCCAATTGGTACACATATCGGTTGTACCGCTTCTAAAAATTTCAATGACTCCTTCTGCCTCTTTGTGATCGATTACTTCACGTATTCCGATACTTTCGATACTGGCCATAGGAATCATGACCTTCATATCGCCAATAGGCATCTTCATAATATAATACTTCTGCCGTTTACCCAATATTTCTTTTTCTTCGATTGATTCAATCACACCGGCACCATGCATTGGGTAAACTATTTTATCCCCGATGTTATACATCCACATAATACCTCCTTGTTTAAAGGATAAGCAATTTATTCCATGTACTTATTTTTGACATATTTACTTATAAGTATACTACAAATACATATTACTGTCAAAAAATTATTATTTTAACATCTTATATATTCTTATGTCAACACTTTTATAAAAATATTTATTTTATTGCAAAAAAAAATCAACCTGAGGACAGATGTTGATTTTTATACGTCTTTAGAAAAATTCAACATCTGTCCTCAGGTTGAGTAGCGTCTTTTCTTTTCAAGGCTCATCTAATATCATTCTTGCCATCGGGAAAGGTTCCAATGCACGCGGCAGAATGCCGTGTACGCAGGCAATCAATACGCCGTAATTCACAACAGGTACATTCTGCTCTTTGGCCAGAGATATTCGGTAAAGCATCTCTCTTTGATTAATCATACATCCGCCGCAATGGACAATAAGCTTATATCTTTTTAAATCCTGCGGAAATCCCGTACCGCTGAACCATTCAAAATTAAGCTCTCCTCCAACCATCTGCCGCAGCCACCTTGGAATCTTCACCGTACCGATATCGTCAGATTGACGATGATGCGTGCATGCCTCAGCAATTAATATATTATCCCCGGGAACCAGTGTCTCTATGGCTTTTGCTCCCCTGGACAACTCTATCAAATCCCCCTTGTGCCGTGCCATAAGTATGGAAAACGATGTAAGAGGGATATCCCGCGGGGTATCTGCCGCTACTTTAAGAAATGCCTGCGAATCCGTAATAACAACAGCAGGCTTTTTACTTAAATGCTCTAATGTTTCTTTTAATTCATGCTCTTTCGTCACTACTGCCATTGCATCATGATCAAGAATATCACGGATTACCTGCTGTTGAGGCAGAATCAGTCTTCCCTTCGGCGCTGCCTTATCTATAGGAACCACCAGCACCGCCAAGTCTCCGGGCTTAATCACTCCGCTCAAAAGAGAAATTTCCTTATCTTCGTAAGGCGCCTTTCTTATAAGTGCATTTTTTAATGCATCTAATCCTAAACCAATTGCTGCCGAAACGATTATCAAATCCACTCCTAGCTGTTTTTCCCACTTATCACGCATAACGTCGGATATCTGAATGCGGTCGGCTTTATTGATTACACCTACAACCGGGATGTTTTTTTCTTTAATACGCTGGATAAGCTGCTGTTCAAAATCTGTGACCCCTATTTCACCATCAATAACTATTAGCGACAATTCCGTACGGTTCAGTACTTCATAGGTACGTTCCACTCTCTTTTTTCCCAGTTCACCTTCATCATCTATTCCCGCAGTATCGATCAGTACAATCGGTCCTAACGGTAAGAGCTCCATCGCTTTTGATACCGGATCGGTTGTTGTTCCCGGTACATCCGAAACCAATGCGATAGGCTGATTGGTTAACGCATTGATAAGACTTGACTTTCCCGCATTACGCCTTCCGAATATGGCGATATGAAGGCGGGATGATGTCGGGGTTGTATTCATACTACTCATGGGTTCCCTCCTTTTTATTTCCCTGCAACTCCCGGTTTTGTGAGCTGATATGGGTTGAGTATTTTATCCAGCTCTTGTTCGGTAAAAATTGCCCACTCACGGACTACCTGCCGGATTGTTTTTCCTTCATTTTGGGCTTGCTGTACAATGAGTGTCGCTTTATCATATCCGATATGGGGAATCAACGCAGCAGCATAAGCAAAGCTTTCTTCCACCAGCTGCCTGCACCGTTCTTGATTCGCTGTGATCCCTCTGATACATTTATCTATAAAAATCTCCGCTGCTCTATATAGTAAGTCTAAAGACCGGAAAAGGTTATCCGCAATAAACGGGACCATCGCATTGAGCTCCAGTTCCCCTCCCTGCGCTCCCATGGTAATGGCATAATCATTGGCCATCACTTGATAGGCTGCCTGTCTCACAGCTTCAGGAATCACGGGATTTACTTTTCCCGGCATGATGGAGGAGCCTGCCTGCATTTCGGGCAGTTGTATCTCTGCTAGGCCGGATATCGGCCCTGATGAAAGCAACCGCAAATCATTTGCGGTTTTTGCCAAATTAACCGCTGCAGCTTTTAACATGCCTGAAACTTCTACAAAAACATCATTATTTTGCGTTGGATCCATCAAATACTCAGCCCGTGCCAGACTTAGCCCCGTGATATCTACCAGTTTTTCTGTCACCGCATATATATATCGACGGTCTGCATTGAGACCGGTCCCTACCGCAGTACCACCCATATTGGTTTGACGCAGCCGCTCTTCTGATTTATATATCCGCCAACGGTCTCTGGCAATGGCTTGTGCATATGCCCCGAATTCCTGCCCCAGCATTACCGGAAGTGCATCTTGGAGTTCTGTCCGTCCTATTTTAATGATCCCGGCAAACTCCTCTTCTTTTTGTTGAAGAGCGGTCTGCAGTTCCGAAAATTTTTCACTAACCAGTTTTAACAGCTTTAATGCGGCAATGCGTACTGCCGTTGGAAATACATCATTGGTAGACTGGCTCATATTCACATGATTGAGCGGATGTACAATAGAATAATCTCCTTTTTTTCCACCTAATATCTCTATGGCACGGTTCGCAATCACTTCATTGGCATTCATATTTGCCGATGTTCCTGCGCCGCCTTGCAGCGCGTCGGTTATAAACTGATCATGCCATTGACTGTTCATAATCTCTTCACAAGCAATTACAATGGCATCGGCAATACTGCTGTTCAATTCATTAACTTCTTTATTCGCCAGCGCGGCAGCTTTTTTCACCGCTGCCAAAGCCTTAATTAACTCCTTGTGAATACCCCGGCCGGTCAAATAAAAGTTTTCAGAGCCACGTAAACTATGGATACCGTAATAGGCATCAACAGGAACTAGTTTTTCACCCAACAAATCATGTTCTATCCTATAGTTCATGCCATTCCTCCCCTTTGATGCACTTATTCCCATCATCTCACATTTAAGAATCTAATGCTGTGACCTGTGAACCGTGAACTAATGCTAAAACTTCACGATCCTTCCTGCTTGTTCAATGGTCTTGACTGCATTTTCAAATCCTATTGCTTTCTTATTGCTGTATATTTGATAATCCTTTCTATACTGCTGAGGCGTAAAATTAAGCATAATAACATTGGCACCGGCATTTAATGCCTTCCGTTGCCCGTCGGTTTCAAGGGTCTCAAGTGCTGTAGTAGCAGGAAGAAAAGCTTTCTTACATAATAACCTCGTCATAGCTACAGCTTTTAAAACCATCTGCGTGCTGCCGGCCGGATCATCTTCCAGCGGCGTTCCCAGTGCCGGTACAAAAGGGCCTATCCCGATCATATCCATGTTCATTTTCTTAAACCAAAGGATATCATTAGCAATGTCAAAAGTTGTCTGTTCCGGCAATCCGATAATACAACCGGAACCATTGGTATATCCCAGTTCCTTCAGCCATTTGGAACACTGCACCCTGTATGTCAGCGCATCATCGGGATGTGCCGTTTCGAAAACCTTCTTGTTTGTAGACTCTATCTTCAACAAATATTTATCAACGCCGGCTTCTTTGAAAACCTCATATTCTGATTTTTCTCTTTCCCCTATGCTTAAGGTAATCACCATATCCGTTTCTTCTTTAATCCGTGAAACCAACTTGGTTATCCTTTTTGTAGTCCACCACAGATCTTCTCCTGATTGCAAAATGACCGTATTGATGCCCGAATCTTTTATATTTAAGGCCGTTTCAACAATTTCATCATAGGACAACCGATACCGGCGGACACATGAATCCGCCCTAATTCCACAGTACTTGCAATTTTTCCGGCAGTAATTTGAAAATTCTATGATTCCCCGAAGATACACTTCATCTCCGACTTGCTCTTTCCTTACGCGATTCGCGGCATCAAAAAGCGCAACAACTTCTTGTTCTTCCTCAGCCTCAAGTAATGCAACAAGGTTTTGGATACTTATGTCGGTACCGCTCTCTACATCTTTTAGTATCTTTATAAATTCCTTATTCTCATTTTCCATACGTTCACCTGTTCAATCGTAGTCATATGCAACTACACAGGAGAGTGTGATAAAGTGCTAAATTCGACTTTATTACAGTCTCCTATAGATAGTTAATACTACTGATTAGAAATATAAATCCCTTTGACCCTCTTCTATCAATTTCAGCTTTGCCATGGCAGCTTCCTTCAATTCTGCATCTTCTATTTCTTCCAACGCCTTTTTTATGATTTCTTCTCCTGCCGCTCTATCCTCCGGTGCACCATAATCAATAAGGTTTTCTTTAAATGTCAGTACTGCATTCGGCTGACAAAAAGTATGGATCTCTCCTTCTTTTGCCAACTCCATAAAATTCTCTCCTGTACGGCATCTGCGATAACAGGCAGTACAAAAACTGGGGATATACCCTGAATCGCATATGGTTTTTATCATTTGATTTAATGTTCTATGATCAGTTGTATAAAACTGATCGGACTTTTCTTCTTCATGTCCATATCCTCCCGGACTTGTCTTTGATCCGGCACTTACTTGGGAAACTCCCAAACTAAGCAGTTCATCTCTTAGTGCCGCACCTTCACGTGTTGAAAGGATAATGCCTGTATAGGGTACTGCCAATCTCAAAATAGCTACAAGTTTTTTAAAATCAGAATCACTAACCGGGTAAGGTGCCACCTGTAATGCCGAACCTAATGCCGGGCGCAAACGTGGTACCGATATAGTATGAGGGCCTACGCCAAATTTATTCATTAAGTACTCGGAATGCTGCAGTACAGCCAACACTTCAAATTTGTAATCATATAACCCTAATAACGGTCCGATGCCAAGATCATCTATGCCTGCTTCCAGTGCCCTTTCCATCGCCGTCAAGCGCCAATCGTAATCAGCTTTTTTTCCGGTCGGATGCATCTTCTTATAGGTCTCACGGTGATAAGTTTCTTGAAAAAGCTGATATGTGCCTATTCCTGCTTTCTTTAATTCCTTAAACTCTTCTATTGTTAAGGGTGCGGCATTGACATTAATTCTGCGTATGTCACAGTTCGCATAAACGGCTGCCAGCGCATCGGTAATATGCTTGATATGCGTCTTGTTTTTGTCTTCACCACATACCATCAGGATCCTTTTATGGCCCTGTCTTTCAATTTCTTTGGCCTCATGTACAACTTCATCAACATTCAGTGTTTTTCTGTGCAATTCCTTATTCGCTGCTCTGAATCCACAGTATAAACAGTTATTGTTACACTCGTTACTGGTATAAAGCGGGGCAAATAACACGACTCTTTTCCCATAAATCTGTTCTTTTATATATTTTGCGGCTTGGAAAAGCTCTTCTAACAAACCTTGATCGTGTATGTTTAACAGCTTAGACGTTTCTTCCAGTGTCAGCCCTTTACATGTTCTAGCTTTCACAATAATTTCTTTTAATTCTTCCGTTCCCACATCCTTGCTGCTTTCCAATAATTCTTCAATCTTTTTCTCATTAATCATGCTCATAATTCTCGTCCTCCCATTCTTAATTCTTAATCATCATTTACTCAAAATTCAAACAAAAACGCTCTTTCCGCAGACGCAGAAAGAGCGCATAATATCTTATAGCAATACTATTAACCTCCTTCCCCTCCGAATAAGACCAGCTCCCATACGTCAGGTAGTTGTTTGAATGTCCCTCCGAGATAGAATACTCCAACCCGTCAGGAATATGTACTTGTTAATACTTTAACAAGTACATTATACATCATTATTCACAAAAAATCAAATGCTTTCTATGGATTCTTTCGTAAATTTTTCTTTACTTCGTTTATAAACCAGCAATACCACTAATTTTAAAAAAGCCAATACTACGCCACTGATAAACCACCCTCCCACAAAAGCAACCAGCGGTCCAAAAGCAGATGTGAGGAACTGACTAATCATGATTCCGGCAAGGGTTAATACAAATAGCCCCCGGAAATATCTTTTTCCCAACCGCATGCTGGCTCCAATGGCTTCTATCGGTCCTTTGTTATCTACTACAACAGCTATTGTCCATGCATTGAAATATACACCGTAAATCACGCCTACCAATATAAGTCCCCATCCGGCTGTAAGAATGCCCACGGTAAAAGTGTATAATACCATGATTACTAATATAGGTATAAGTAAAACAAATGTGATAATGTGAAAAATCAAAGTACCTCCAAGGATTCTAATAAAGTGTCTCTTGGCACCATCTATAAACCAAGAAGCTCTGGGCTGAATCCCTTCCACCGCAAGCTTGTATAGCTGTACAGTTCCTGATTCCAGCAAGCAACCTAAAATGGTAAGAATCAGATATGATATCAGACCACCAATAATAAGTGTAATAATCATCCCCATATAATTGCCGGGGCTGTCAGCAATATTTCCTAAATCTCTTCCATGGGCAATAAAATATGTCATCAAAACAATGAATAATAAAATAAAGAACAAAATGTGGATTCCGGCATTGACTAATATCGGAATGAATATTCCTTTATGGTCACCTGCGACTTTCAATCCTTTCTTGCAATCATCCATGATATTATCAAACCACATTATAAAATCGCCTCGCTTTCTGTAACCTCCTCAGATTGGCCAAAATCATCCCTGTAGACTACAAATATTGCGAGTGTAAAAAAAACTTCAAAAATCATCTTTACCAATGAGCTTACTGCAACAGCAATGGTAACAACAGGAATAAGCACCGCAATTATCATCCTTACTATTCCTATGACGTTTTTTAATGTATCTAACGTAAACGGCTCCCCAGTTCCCAGCATATTCTGATGGCCGGAAAACATATCGGAATGAACAGTGGGCGGAAGCTTATCAATATTGCTCACTTTATCAACATTCCGAGTCCATGACAATGTATTTCCACTGCCCCCTCCCAGCTTCATAAATGACCAGTGAATCAATTGCAGTACGGCAAGGGGAAAAAAGTTCCTTTTTGCAAACTTAAAGCTGTCCCCTATAGATGCAAATAAAGTGGAATCATTCATGACCAGCGACACCTTCCACATTGTCAGAAATATGTTAATGGCCATCGGAATCACCGCAAACCCGATGGTTAATGTTACTGCCCCCGCAATAAAGTATACGGGAGATATGACAACCCATGCAGCCAATATTAATAAATCACCAAAAAGAAAATTCAAAAAATACTTTCTTATCCCTTCCCAAAAATCTTTCCGCTCAAGCACAATACCTGCTACGCTTTTTTTATAGAGATTATATAGTCCCGCTTCTACCATCCGAGATAGAAGCACATATGCTGTAATCATTATTAAGAGGCCTATGCCAACCGAAAGAACTTTCAGTGCAAACCGTAAGAATGTTACTTCCCCCGAAAGCAGTTCCAACAAACCTTCTTTCCCAATCCACAAATAAAGTCCAACACCCACGCCAACCATCATGATCGATTTTATGACGATGAGTATTACCTGAGGCCGGTATAACTCCTTGTTTTCTTTATTAATATGAAAAGCTGTTTTAAAACTGTCAAATATAGAATACACGCTTTTCATCCAACTCCACCTTTCTAGCACTATATAGCTTTAATTTTTCAGTCACATCCAATTATACGAAGGTTAAGTTTATTTTGTATGAAAAGCACTGAATATATTTGCAGGAATCAACTATAAAAAAAGGCCTATAAGTATCTATTTAACTTATACGCCTTACATAATAACATACTGATTCCTTCCTTGATCTTTAGCTCTATAGAGGCCGTCATCAACTTTTTTAAAGATTTCCTTGATAACATCATTTTTGCCAACTTGAGTGATCCCCGCACTAATGGTAACAATTTGATCTTCATTGATTTTTATATCATTTATTTTTCCATTCAAATTATCCATGTATTTTTTAACTTCTTCTATACTTCCAGAGAAAATAATCGCGAATTCATCTCCGCCCCACCTCGAAATAAAACCTGCTTCGGATGCAATCTCTGCTGCACTTTTTGCTACCCGGCATATGACTTGGTCACCCATGCTGTGCCCATATGTATCATTAATACTTTTAAAAAAATCAATATCAAATAATATGATATAAATGTCTTTATCAAGATGCTTGTTATCTCTTATAATTTCTTCAAGCTTTAAATCGAATGCCCTCCTATTATAAACCTCTGTTAAACTATCCCTATTCGCCATGAATTCAAGTTTATTATTAGCTTTTTGTAATTCCTTACTATAAATATCAAGCTTTTCTTTTTCTTGCGTGTAAGCATCTGCAAACTGTCTTAATAATAAATAACCGCCTATTAAGGTTAGAGGCATCTGCACCAGCCTATCCAAAAACTGAGCTTTTGCACCATGAACTTTAATGATTTGAGGATAAAAGTATTCTAAGCAGAATAGAATTGTAAAAGTAAACATTAAAAGTATCATCAATATAGCTCTTGTCTTTTCTTGAAATAAAAAAGTGATACAGATCATCACTAAAAAAACATATGCGATCACACTGCTGTTGCTCCCACCGGAATTTATCCATCCATTTGGAACCAATACAAGTATAATGCAGAGTGCATAAAATAATCGAAAATAATCGTTTGAAAGAATTGGCTGCTTAAATCTAACGGCAATTAAAGAAATTATACCTATAAAAAACCACTTTATATTCATCTCAAACGGAAAACCAACCAAAATATTTTCTATGATACAAACTATTGATAGCACCACACCCGTTATTACAATAATCTTAAATATTCTATTCTGTAAGTTACTCGTATTATCCCGCATGTCGCCCACCTTAATATTTTGAATATATCCAATATTTTATTTCCAGACATTATGAAGATACTGATATTACCTGTAAAATCAATTTAAAACTCAGAAGCAGGCTTATTCTTTTAAAGAAATAACTAGGATGTCAAATAATGAGATTATTTCACCAATGGCTGTTTTGCAGCTCAAAATGAGATAAAAAAGTTCTAATAATTTGAAATAGAGCTGCAAATATCTATCTTCTATAACAGCACCAATAGGTTGATAGAACCATATTATAAGTTTATATTTTTCATACTACTTTTATTTTATCATCTTGTCAAGATTAACTTGACGCATTCTTCACCGTTTTACCATATTTCTCATATAATAAATCAATACCGGATATCGGCCATGAATTTACTGCATTTTCGGTTTTCAATGACAAAGTATTAATAGCCATAAAAAGCAATACGTATAAAAAAAGAGGTGATAATCAATGAGAGTCATCAACCACCCCATATTAGAACAAATCCCGGATAATAAAAAAATAACACTATACGTTGATGGCAAAATAATTGAAGCCCTAGAGGGCGACACCATTGCTTCAGCACTTTTAGCATACGGTAAAAAGATATGCAGATATACCTCAAAGCGGCACGCTCCCCGAGGAGTTTTCTGTGCGATCGGAAGATGTAGTGACTGCTTGATGACGGTGGATGGCATTCCTAACATACGCACGTGTATGACGCCCGTTAAAAATGGAATGCAAATAAAAACCCAGCAAGGAAACGGCATATGGGAGGGATTGAATGAAAAACGTTAATCTGGCTGTGATAGGAGCAGGACCTGCGGGACTATCTGCCGCCATTGAAGCAGCTAAATACGGTGTTAAAACGGTTATTATCGATGAAAACCTCTCACCCGGAGGCCAGCTCTTCAAACAGATACATAAATTCTTTGGGTCTAAAGATCAAATGGCCGGTTCAAGAGGCTTTGAAATTGGAGAGATACTTTTGTCTCGTGCAAAAGATAATAATGTTGAAATCATGCTTAATACAATGGCACTTGGTATCGATGAGCATAATACGCTGGCGGTTATAAAGGATGGATTGTATCTTGAAATACATGCGCAAAAGATTATATTGTGCTGTGGTGCCACTGAGAAACCGCTTGCGTTTCCCGGTTGGACCTTGCCAGGCGTCATGGGTGCCGGTGCAGTGCAAACACTGGTGAATATCCATAGGGTCATTCCGGGCAAGAGAATATGGATGATAGGCTCAGGAAACGTCGGACTCATTGTTACATATCATTTGCTGCAAGCAGGGGTTAAAGTACAGGCTATTATTGACGCTGCGCAGGCAATCACCGGATACAGTGTCCATGCGGCAAAAGTTCGGCGGGCCGGAATTCCTTTCATGCTCGGGTATACTGTGAACCGTGCAATTGGTAAAAAAGAGCTGAAAAAAATTGAGCTTATAATGGCAGATGAAAAATTCAATAAAATTCCATCTGCTAAAATGATTGTTGATGCAGACATCTTATGCCTTGCAGTAGGCTTATCACCATCTACTGAACTCGCAAGAATGGCAGGCTGCAAGATAGACTATAATGCTGCATTAGGCGGATATATCCCTGCAGTAAATGAAAGCATGCAAACATCGGTTAAAGATATTTATGCAGCAGGAGATATGATTGGGATAGAAGAAGCCTCTATTGCCATGGAAGAAGGGCGACTAGCAGGATTATCGTGTGCAGTGGAGCTTGGATATTGTACTGACTATAAAACGGCACAAAAGGCATTCTATGATATCCGTACATATCTAAATCAATTAAGATGTCGGGGTGGGCAGATATCATGAAAAAAGAATTAAAACACACCGGATATCCCTCGAATGAAGACCTGGCTTCTGCTCCCGGTATACCTTCTCTTGAATATCTTAATAAAAAAACACTGGCAGTGATTGAATGCTTTGAGCGCATTCCATGTAATCCATGTGAAAAATCTTGCCCTTTTGGTGCTATTACTATCGGAGAGGTTATCAGCAATCTACCCGCTCTTAATCCCGAAAAATGCAAAGGCTGCTGTGCCTGCATTACCCACTGCCCTGGACTTGCAATATTTGTTGTAGATATGAACTTTACACCTATGACCGCCCTGGTAAAAATACCTTATGAGCTCTTCCCTGTTCCTATAGAAGGTGATGAGGTAAAGTGTTTAAATCGAAAGGGTGAAGCCATTACTACAGGAAGGGTACATTCTGTTAAGATTGCGCCCAGCTATAATAAAACATATGTTATAGGTATCGAAATACAAAAAGAATTCGCAATGGAAGTTCGAAATATTCAACTATGAAGGACGTGGCAAAATGCATGATGATTATATTATGTGTAGATGTGAAGAAATTACATTACATGAAATAGAGAATGCGATTGATAATGGTACACTTAGTCTGGATGAGATCAAAAAACTAACCAGAGCCGGCATGGGCCTTTGCCAGGGACGTATATGCAGTACACTTATTATGCGTCTATTGGAACAAAAAGGTTATGCACCGGAGCATTGCCCCGCTCCTCTCAGCCGCCTGCCTGTAAGACCTGTTAAGATATGCGAATACATAGAGGAAGATTTACATGAGTAGGCTTTTCGCTGATGCCGTTATCATAGGTGGAGGAGTTGCCGGAACCGCTATCACATATTACTTGTCAAAAACAGGCCTGAAACCTATCCTTGTTGAACAAAAAAACTTGAATGCAGGTGCTTCAGGCTCTTGCGACGAAGGCGTTATTCTACAATCTAAAAATCCTGGAATTATTTTGGATATGGCAATTAGAAGCGCTGCGCTTTATAAAAATCTTGAGAAAGAATTAAACTATGATATCGGTTATCGTAATGTGGGCGGAATGATTGTAATCAATGATGAAAAATATGTTTCGACCATAGAAAACTTTGTACAAAAGCAGTACGGCCAAGGTCTAAATATATGTATGCTTGATTATGACGATACACACCGACAGCAGCCGGGATTGGCTGAAAACGTGATTGCCAGTGCCTATAATCAAGATGACTGCAGTGTGTACCCTTTCCGCCTTACTTTAGGTTACGTAAGAGCAGCAGAAAAACTTGGCGCCAGATTTCTACCACACAATAAAGTAACAAAACTATCCACAATAAAGGGTAGAATCACCCATGTTATCACCAATCAGCATGAAATATCCACACCAACGGTTATTAACGCTGCAGGGTGCAATGTGAATAATATAAGCGGTATGCTGGAAATAGAACTTCCTGTTTTCCCGGTAAGAGGGCAAATCGTCATAACCGAGCCGGTACCTCATATTGTCCGTCATCAAATCATGGATGCAAGATTTATTGTCGCCAAGCACCAACCGCAATTGTTAGACCAAAACAGTCTTTCAGCTAAATTGCATGTAGGTTTGACCGTCAGCCAAGCACCTACCGGAAATTTGATTATAGGCGGCTGCCGGGAAAAAGTAGGATATGATACGAATATTACTTTCACTGCGGTAAGAGAGATTATTAAAAACGCATCATCTTTCTTTCCGTTCTGCAAAAATGTCTGTATGCTTAGAACCTTTGCCGGATTACGCCCTGCTACCCTTGATAACCTGCCCATATTAAGTAAAACACCTATCAGCGGCTTTTATATTGCTGGAGGGTTAGGGGGAGACGGATTAAGCCTTTCACCTATCGTGGGCAAGATCATGTCTGAGTTAGTGGTCAATGAGAAATGTGATATTGTTGAGATGTCACAGTTGAGTTTGGAAAGATTTTAAATATAAATAGAAACTAAAAAGGAGAGTCTAGACTCTCCTTTTAACTACCATCTTTTACCGAAATTTCCGGATCTGTTATTATTGTTATTCCTTTGCTGCTTTCTTGCTCTTCTGCAGTCAGGACATCTTTGCGGTTCATTTTCAAATCCTTTTTCTTTGTAAAAAGCCTGTTCGTTTTCAGTGAAAATGAATTCTGCATTACAATCTTTACAAGTTATAGTTTTATCTGCCATGTCAATATACCTCCTTAATTTATTTGGATCATATAATTTCTAACTTCTCACTCCAATAAATTAAAGAGAGTTGTATTCAAAAAATAAATCCATGACAATATATATCGACTAACTCTACTATTCTACCACAGTTTTTTAAATTATGCAATATATATTAATATTTATTTTCTTGGATTTTCATCTCATTATTTCAAGCTTTCGGCGTCATACTAGCATATTCTTAAAAATTTGATTGCTATTGTTTTTTTGGATCTAATATCATGATCATGCTTCTGCCTTCAAGCTTTGGCTGCTTTCCAACTGTTGCTACCTCATTAACCGCCTCGGCAAACTTTGCAAGCACTTCTTTTCCTGTGATTGTGTGCTGCATTTCTCTACCTCGAAACCTTATGCTTACTTTAACTTTATTTCCGTCTTCCAAAAACTTATACGCATTTTTAACCTTAAAGTCGAAATCATGTTCTTCAATTTTAGCCGAAACTCTTATTTCTTTAAGTGCAACAATTTTCTGATTTTTTTTGGCTTCTTTCTCTTTCTTTGCTTTTTCAAACAAGCATTTACCATAATCCATGATTTTGCATACAGGCGGTACTGCATTGGGCGCTATTTTTACAAGATCAAGATTCTTCGTATATGCCAGCTTTTGGGCTTCCTTTGACGGCATAATGCCTAGCATACCTCCGTCAGTATCAATAAGCCGCACCTCTTTATCCCTTATATCCTCATTCATTGGCAGTTCATTTTTTCTAATACCAAACACCTCCATTAATATTTTTTGTAATAATTACAAATTTATTTAGCTAAATTACTTTGTAATTTAACAACCCTTTTCATTCTTTTAAATTTCACTTTACCTGCATCAATTTCATTAATCGCAATTGTAACCGGCTTTCCACCATCAACCTTTACAAGGCACTTGGCGCCATCTATCAACTGTCTTGCCCTTTTAGCCGCAAAAATGCAAAGTGTAAATCTATCATCTGTTTTTTCTAACAATGTACTTATTGGTGGGTCAATCATAATATTGACCTCCCTTCTTCTCTATTTGGTTTTAAAAGCTGATACTCGAAAATATTTCGGTGTGTACATCTCATCTTAATCACTTAAATGCATCCCCTTTTCCTGCAATAGCGCAGTAAAAGCCAAAGAGTGGATAGGCCAAGCAATCCACTCTTCGTTACAACCAAGTATTATCAAATTCTAGTTATGACGTACACACAACTAACCTTGAAAACGAGAAGCAAGTACTTCATATTTTTGTCGTTATCTTATTATACCATTATTCCCTCTATATATCAAACAAAATATTAGTAAAATTATGTATTACTATATATTTTTGCTAAATATATTGTTTTATAGTATACTAATAGAGCCAATTGAAAACACTATTGAAGCAAAATAAAATTAGCACATTGGTCCATCTTTATATTTAAATAATAAATGCATTACTACCTTGGGCAAAGGTGACTTTTAACTGCCAGCAGTCTTTTAATTTATTCTCAGTTAAAATTCAACAACTCTTTTTCCAATAACAAACTTTAGAAATGAGGATTCTTTCAGTGAGAAGAAATAATAGTATAAAAAAATCAATATCTATGAAGCGGTTCATCGTAGAGTTTGGCAAGGATTTTTCCGAGCATATGAAAGAACGGCTATTAGAACTCGAAGTCAGATGTGTTTTAACGAGAAAAGAAAATATAAATAGGCTCGATTTAAAACATGTGGAACATATACAATATGATTGTGAAAGTGCGTCTGAAGACGCTTTAAATACTTGTCAAAAAGAACTTTCCTACGGGCAATTCATTATGGTTGAAGGTGAACTGTTTTATTCAGAAAAATCTGAAGAAAGTGAAATAGTTATGCAATCCCCCATTATAAATGCTATATATCATTCTTTAAATACAGAAAACACTAATATAGATTCTTTTGGCAATGCAAAAAGAATCGACGATAGTAACATTGATTATGTTATGGATACTCTATTATCGGCATGCCCGGAAGTTTCGCAATCATACCTTAATATTATGTCCAAATACTTATAAGATAAATTCACAAAGCACTTGCACTAAGCAAGTGCTTTCTTTATGACCAAAAGGTCAATACTAACTTCATCTTAATCATAACATTTTATTCAAAAATGCTTTCGTCCTTGGATGAACAGGATTTAGGAAAATTTCTTCCGGTGCTCCTTGTTCAACAATCTCACCGTTATCCATAAATATGACCCTATCGGCAACTTCACGGGCAAAACCCATTTCATGGGTTACCACCAGCATTGTCATGTGTTCGGCAGCGAGTTCTTTCATCGTATTAAGGACTTCACCTGTCAACTCCGGGTCCAACGCAGAAGTAGGTTCATCAAATAGCATAATATCCGGTTTCATCGCCAAAGCCCTTGCGATAGCGACTCTCTGCTTTTGCCCTCCGGAAATCTGAGACGGATAATTATTCCGTTTATCCAGCAGGCCTACTTTCTTTAACAGCTCTTCCGCAATTGGAACAGCTTGTTCTTTCGATATTTTATCCACAATCATGGGTGCCTCTATGATATTTTCCAAAACCGTTTTATGCGGAAAAAGATTAAAGTTTTGAAATACCATTCCTATTTTTCTACATGCGGCTCTTACTTCACTTTCAGGCTTGTAATGGCTCTTATCCGAAGAGTCTGCCGATACCATCACCTTACCTTGAATAATAATAGCGCCTTTATCTATGATCTCCAAGTGGTTCAGACATCTTAGCAGCGTACTTTTACCCGAACCGGAAGGCCCTATAACGGCAATGACTTCTCCTTTTTCAACTTGCAGTGAAATACCTTTGAGAACCTCCAGGTTATGAAATTTTTTATGAACGTTACTGACTTCAATCATTTTCATATTTTTCTCCTATTCGTAAATGGCATATCTCTGCTCGAGTTTTTTGAAGACAATGGTTAAAACCAGCGTCATCGCAAGATAAACTACTGCCGCAACTACAAAAGGCAGTGTGGTGAAATCCCGAACCGCAGCAATTTTTGCTTCACGGGAAAGCTCAACTAGCGCAATCGCATATACTAGTGCCGTATCCTTAACAAGTGTAATGGTCTCATTGCTCACAGGCGGGAGCACCCTTTTGATTACTTGGGGCAGGATAATTCTTTTCATGGTCTGCCAATAGGTCATACCTAGTACTTTAGAGGCTTCATATTGCCCTTTGTCAATAGATTCTATACCGGCCCGGAATATTTCCGCAAAATACGCTGCATAGTTCAAGGAAAAAGTAGCAACTGCAGCAGTAAACGCGTCAAACCTGAAAAAAGGTCCTATCACCGGCACAAACGGCAAGCCGTAATATACAAAGAGCAACTGCAGCAGCAGCGGCGTTCCCCTCCACAGCCAAACATATATGCTTGTAAAGTCTTTTAGAAATTTGAACTTTGATATTCTCATCAGTGCAATGACCAACCCCAATGGGATGGACAGAAGAATGGTAATAAAAAACAATTGCAGTGTGACCGTCGCACCTTGGAGTATCGGAATGGTAATCTTTATTAAATAATCCATTTAAAAAATCTCTCCTGATCCTTATTTATTTCATTTGTAGTATATTAAAACTATTATAATACAAATATAGGCTGCCGGTCAAAGACCGGCAGCCTATATTTTATAAAAGTCTCAAATTATTTCACAACATCTTCGCCAAACCATGCTTTGGAAATTTCTGCTGAAGCGCCATCTTTTTTCATTTCATTCAATGCGTTTTGCAGTTTATCACGGAATTCGGTATCCTTTAATCTGAAACCGACACCGTATTCTTCAGAACCGAAATGATCTTCTAAAATAGCAAATTTGCCCGGTTTTTTTGCGATATAGAAGCGGCCCACAACTTCATCTACAACCACTGCGTCAATTCTACCGGCTTCCAGATCCATCAAAGCCTGGGTATTATCACCGTATTGTTTAACTTCTTTAAGCGTTTTTAAGGTTGCTTCATCTTTTTCTAAAGCATCTATACTGCTGCTTGCCGATTGAACGCCTACCATCTTATCTTTAAGATCCGCTTTGGTTTTTATTGTAGAACCTTCCGTTACAACAATAATCTGTTTGTTTTCAAGGTAAGGTTCTGAGAATAAGACTTCCTTTTTTCTCTTATCGTTAATGGTCAATCCGTTCCATATTACATCAATTTTTTCTCCGTTTAACTCAAGTACTTTACTATCCCAATCAATCGCTTTAAACTCTACTTCCATGCCCATTCTTTTTGCGGCTTCCTTGGCCATGTCAACGTCAAATCCTACAATTTTACCGCTTTCATCTTTAAACCCCATTGGCGGAAATGCATCATCAAGCCCCACAACAAACTTTTCAGATGTCTTTGGTGCCGCACCTGAGCATCCTGTCAACAATATACCGGTTACTAATATTACCGCTACTGCTAACGCAAAAATTTTTTTCATATGTATACCCCCACTTTTATAATCTACATAACTCTTTTAGCATTATATTTTAGTTAACTAAAATAGTAAAGCAATAAATTTCAAAAATGTATGAATATAGCTTTATCTTTTATGTGTTTTTTACATTATACATCAAATTCCATACATTTTATATCAGGCATTAAAAGAAATAAAATCCCCTTTTTCTACATCTGCGCAAATGATCCAATATCCAAGCGCACCAATCCTATTCCTCTCCCCGTTTTTGGGAACCCAGTATGCATAAGCCTGCAGGTTTAGCAAAGGGTGCGGTTCGGTAGCATATCTTGACGGAACTGCATAAGCGATATGTTTGACGTTACGCTTTTCATCTTCTTTCATACCGAACAGAAAATATCCGTATCGGCGTACAAGACGTATTACATAGGGGTTATACAATGAAAAGGTTATTGCATGGTTTGAGTATAAATTATTTAATATAAATGAGCAATCATTGATAGTCCACCATTTGAAACCCAAATCATTATCGGTATACGGCTGTTTGGCTACTGCGTATCTGGATAAGTGATGATTAAATTTTTGTATTTCATCGGACACAGCTTTATCTTTCTCGACTTTTTTATCTTGGGTATTAAAACTCCGTTCAAAGGCTTTCATGGTTTCCTCAAGATATTTTTGTTCAGCTTCCCAATCGGAAGGAACTGCTGTACTGCTTGTAGCATCGGTTTTTAAATCCTTCTCATGCGTGTTGGCATCCTCATGTTCTTTTTCTTTTATATCATCTTCATCGCTGTCTTTTTTCTCTATCTGTCCTTTATTCCATACAAATCCTACCGGAATTTTGAATGTCTCTTGTTCATCCACAGGCTCATCGATTGATTGCTGCGTTATTTCATCAAGTACTTTATTCATTACTTCATCCGTCACTTCATCCGTTGATTGTTGGGTAATTTCGTCCGCCGCTTTATCTATGGTTGCTTGTTTCACTTCTTTAAGTACTTCTTTACTATCGAAATTACGCGTTTCAGCTTGAGGCTCTGTTTTATTGTCCATAAACACATCTTTCCAATTCCACCGCTGTTTTTCAAATCCCACTAACGGAAAAGCATTTATTCCATTTTCCATTACCGTATTCTTACACTCAATAATAATAGTATCCATCAACTGTATATCCAGTCCCAACCTTTGAACATCCTCCTTGCTAAATTCGCATGAAGCATCTCCACTATCCCCTATAAGATTGATTGCACCTAATGGCAGAGGCTTGGCTTTAGGCCGTGAACCGGATAACAAATAGGCCTTTAGTACATGGTTTTCATCTACTTGGCCAACATTCTGAATATGCACCAATGCTTTTGCTTTATTCTCTTTTGTTTCCAATTTCAAATATCCTGTAGGTTTTCCGTTTTTACCAAATCCAGGATCTTCTTCTTTCATCATAATAAACAATCTATGATAATTTGTACTCTTGCGCAAAAAAATCCCTCCCCATTTAATATTTCTAGTCTTCTATAGTATATATATGAGAAAGGTTGTAAAAATTGAAGTGTTTTTTATATAAAATTAATGTGTTATCCCCGCTGAGTTCTACTCACGGTTCATTTCCGCAAGCAGCAGTTCACCTTTCATTGATTTTTACTCGTTCAGCCATGGAAATCCTCCTATTCTAAGCTTCCTGTGGCAACTATATCTGCATCACTTCCGCAAATATTTTGGATAATGACCTCATATCGTTTAACTTTTCCTGCTACTCTTACTTTTTTAATTTCACTCATACATTCCATTATCAGTTCTTTTGGTATCGGCTTGCTGGAACGAACCGGCAAAAGTATATTATCATCTGCAGCTTTTACAGTTGTTGTTAATATTCTCACCGGATGTGCAAATTCATTTTTCCCGTATTCTATACCCCTATTACAGTTGTAACCCTTTATAGAAGCAATATTTTCTCCTTCACCCTCCACAGAAATATTGCATCCCATAGGGCAAACCGTACAAATGATTTCCTTTAGCATTTAATTATGCCTCCTTTATTACTTCTATAGTAATGCTCTCGCTATTGATTTCTTCCATATTGATTTGAATATTTTCCATTTCACCCGGATTGATAATTTTTGCTTTTTTAGAAGCTATGACTTCACCATTCGATTTAACTACAATTTTAACATCTCTGTCCGGACATAAAACCCTAAAATAAAATTTTACTTTTTCATTTTCTTTAGAAACATTCATCTCATGCGGACAAAGGTATCTGACGTTATTGCCTTTAATTACCTCAACCTTTTTAACAATATCCGGCATTGTTCCAAGTGCGTAGTGAGCTGCGTATTTTCCTGCTGTTATACTTTCTACAGAAACATTGTCCACCAGGTCGTTTACGTGCACCACATTTCCGCATGCAAAAACCGGAGCCGCGGAAGTCTGCATATACTGGTTGACAATAGGTCCGTTTGTTATGTCTGATATTTTGATTTCAGCTTTTTTAGTAAGTTCATTTTCAGGTATCAGGCCGACTGATAATAACAGAGTATCACACTCAATATATTCTTCTGTATCGAATAGAGGTTTTTTGTTTTCATCTACTGCAGCAATATACACACCCTCAATTCGCTCATTGCCTACGATTCTTGTAACGGTATGCGCTAATTTTAACGGTATCCCAAAGTCATCCAAACACTGCACCCTATTTCTGGTTAATCCCGCCAGGAAATCCATAATCTCTACAACAGCCAGTACTTTTGCTCCTTCAAGGGTCATTCTTCTAGCCATAATCATTCCAATGTCTCCAGAGCCCAGAATGACTACTCTTTTCCCAACCATTGCATTTTGACGGTTGATCAGCCTTTGAGCAGAGCCTGCCGTATATACGCCGGATGGCCTGGTCCCCGGAATCATAATATTAGCTCGTGTTCTTTCCCTGCACCCCATTGCTAACACAACGCTTTTAAAATTTACTTTTGTCATTCCACGCTCTGAACTTACACAAATTATTAATTTTTCTTCCGGTAAAACCTCCAGTACCATCGTCTTTAATAAAACTTCAACTCCTGCATCCAGGACTTCATCAATAAATCTCCCGGCGTATTCCGGTCCTGTCAGCTCTTCTTTAAAGTACGCCAGTCCAAATCCAGGATGGATGCACTGCTGAAGTATACCTCCCAGACTGTAGTCTCGTTCAATAATCAGAACTTTACCTGCCCCTTCCTTTTTGGCAGAAACTGCCGCTGAAAGACCAGCAGGCCCCCCACCTATAACAGCCACATCACAATTTATCTCAAACATTTGTCAAACTCCTCTCTACCTCGTTTTCCCTGTAACCATATACGTTCCTTCGTTATTCTTTTTAACTGCTTCTATAGGAATATTTAACTCCCTTGCCAGTATCTCAATCACCTTCGGGCCGCAGAATCCACCCTGACAGCGTCCCATTCCGGCTCGCACCCTGCGCTTTACGCCATCAATACTTTTAGCACCGAGAGGCCTTCTGACTGCATCTACTATTTCACCTTCTGTTATTGTTTCACAGCGACATATGATATTTCCATACAGGTTATTCTCAGAAATAATTCTTTCCTGTTCTTCCAGACTCAGTTCATTGAATTTCACTATACCTTTTCTAGTTTTTATAAAATTTTTCTTGAGCTCAAGAGATAATCCATGCTCTTTCATTAGCTCTGCAACATACTTGCCCGCAGCTAAACTTAGCGTTAATCCGGTAGAACGGATGCCTGATAAATTCACATAACCTTCCAGGTCATCGTACATATTGATATGCAATCCTTCAGGATTTCTGTTTGGCCTTAATCCGCTATATTGGGTAATACTATCCCTTATATTTATATTTGGAACCAATCTTTTAACATCGTTTAAAATACTTTGCAACCCTTCTGTTGTAGTAGATTTATCGAATTTATTGTCCAGATCTTCTGCTGTAGGCCCTACGAGCATATTTCCATGAATTGTCGGACATATTAATTTTCCTTTCGTAATTTTTGTCGGTATCGGAAGAACAATTCTATTCACTTTGCAAGAAGTATTTTTATCTAAAATATAGAATTGGCCTCTTCTAGCCACCATTTTATAATCCGCCTTTCCTACCATGGCGGCAATTTCATCTGAATAAAGTGCTGCTGCATTAATTACATACTTTGTATCAATAATTCCTGAAGTAGTTTCAACAGATTTAATTTTATTGTATTCTGTGCTAATTTCTGTTACTTTTGTGTTTAAGAGAAAGCGAACTCCGTTTTCATGGGCATTTTCCGCCAGTGCCTGAACAAAAATAAACGGGTCAATTATACTTTCCCTCGGAATATATAATCCGCCTTTTACTTCCGGATTCAGGTTTGGTTCCATTTCCAGCAATTGTTCTTTCGTTAAATATTCAACATCATATACTCTATTTTTAAAAGCCTTTTCTTTTATAGAAGGCAAACTTTCATATTGTTCATCATTAATTGCGGGAAGAATTGCTCCCACCTGCTTAAATGGAACATCGAGATCTTTTGTCAACTCAAAATACATTGGATTTGCTGCAACAACAAGTTGTGATTCCAACGTTCCCGGAGTCGCATCATATCCTGTATGAATAATTGCACTATTTGATTTTGATGCATCCCCTCCGATATCCTCATTTTTTTCAACGACTATAACATCAATCATATATTTGGATAGTTCCCTTGCAATAGCACAGCCTACCGCGCCCGCACCAATTACAACCACATCTGTTTTTAACATAATATTTTGACCCCCTAAATATAAAAGTTCCAATCTTTCCAATACTATCGAATTTATTACTATTGCATAAGTACCAAATAAGATTGGAGCTTTTATATATTCAATTATTAATCCTTATTCTTTTGCCCATCCTTTAGAACGTTCTACCGCCCGATGCCACTCGTAGAGCAGTTTTTCCCTGGTCTCACTGCTCATTTTGGGTTCGTAACGCTTATATAGTTTCCATTTGCTTTCAAGCTCATTTAAATCATGAAATTCGCCTATGCCATATGCTGCAAGATAAGCTGCTCCCAGTGCAGTAGTTTCTGTAATGACCGGAACATCTACCGGAATTCCTAAAATATCTGCTTGGAACTGCATCAGAAACTCATCTTTTACAGCTCCCCCATCGACGCGCATTACTTCTATTGGAATGCCTGAATCTTTTCTCATCACCTCCAGATTATCACTTACCTGATATGCTATACTTTCTTCAGTGGCTCTTGCAATATGTTCTCTTGTGGTTCCGCCAGTAATGCCTATCAGTGTTCCTCTTGCATACTGGTCCCAATGCGGAGCTGCAAGACCTGAAAATGCAGGTACAAAATATACTCCGCCGGTATTTTCTACTGATTTTGCCAATTCCCCTATCTGACTGGCTTTTTCTATAATTTTGAGCCCGTCTCTCAGCCACTGGACAGCGGCACCTGTAATATAAACACCGCCATCAAGTGCAAAAGTTGTTTTTTTATTTAGTCCCCAACCTATTGTTGTTAATAATCCATTAGGCGAATATACGGGTTTATCACCTGTATTCATGAGCATGAAGCATCCGGTGCCGTATGTGGTTTTGACTGTACCCGGTTTGAAACATGCTTGCCCGAACAAGGCTGCCTGCTGGTCCACAATAGAACCTGAAATTGGTATTTCAGCTCCAAAAAAATCAAGAGGATCAGTATAGCCGTATATTTCAGCACTTTCGCGAATTTCCGGCAGAATCTTTTTGGGTATGTCAAGTGCTTCCAGTATTTCATCATCCCATTGCCCTGTATGAATATTCAAAAGCATCGTTCTTGACGCAGTAGAATAATCGGTTACATGGACCTTTCCGTGCGTAAGTTTCCAAATCATCCATGAATCAAGGGTTCCCGCAATAATTCTGTCTTTTTCAATTTTTTCCTTTACTCCTTCAACATTGTCGATTATCCATTTTATTTTGGTAGCACTAAAATATGCATCAACTACCACGCCTGTCTTTTCATGTATCATTTCACCATATTTCGAAGATATTTCATCTGCCTGAGAGGCTGTCCTCCTATCCTGCCACACAATTGCGTTATATACAGGAATTCCTGTTGCTTTGTCCCAAAGCATAACAGTTTCGCCCTGGTTGTCAAGTCCAATGCATTTAATATCTGTTATACTGATTTTGGCTTCTTTAGCCGCCATATCAACTGTTTCCAAAATATTATCCCATATTTCTACCGGATCATGCTCTACCCACCCGGGTTTCGGATAATACTGCTTATGCTCCTTATACCCCCTGGCCACACTATCCCAATTTTGATCCAGCAACAATGCCGTAGTACCTGTTGTTCCCTGATCTAACCCCAAATAATACTTCTTCATACAACTTCCTCCTGCTCATAATATATTTTGATGTTAGGATATCATATGTCTTCACTTGATGGGTTAACTCTCCCACTTTAGGCTTTTACAGTAGTTTTTCCTTCGCTGCAATTGCTTTCTTCAACGGTAACTTCTTTTGTCATAAGCATTGCCAGGACTACCGCTAAAACACCTGCTGCCAGCTTTCCTATTACAACCGGAGTTATCATGTCAGGCCTGACCCCTGCGGTGAACCCAAGATGGTCACCTAACGCAGCTGTTGCAGGCACCAGCCATGCTGTATTGATAATCTTGCCTCTGTTGTTCATATCTTTCATCATTTTATAAACCGGAACCGAATTAGCTAATGTAAAAACAAGTCCTGCTGCACTGGTTGCATCCATACCTATTTTTCTGCCTACAGCATTCAATGGTTTATCCAGCACTTTTACTAAAATTGATAAAACAGGAAACGTTCCTAAAAGTACAATTCCAATACTTGCTATAATTTCCATAGCATCCATGATGGGAGCCATTCCGGGGATAATTACTATTTTGGTGATCTGTTGAAATGCGGCAGCAGCTAATCCGACATATATAACGATTGTTATAAACTGACCAAATCTCATCGCTCCCTTTATCATCATATCAGGTATAAATTTAAGTCCTGTTGCAAGTAATACTGAGAGAATAATTACAGGAATTGTATTTTTTAAAATCATTATTAAATCAAATCCTGCAATTATACCTCCTATGATGCTTCCTACAGGTATTGTGGTTAATCCGATCAGCAACCCTTTTGAAAAGTATGGCTTATCTTGCTCTTCAATGAGTCCTAGTCCCACAGGAATTGAGAAAACCAGTGTACAGCCCAGCATAGATGCAACAATAGTACCTGACAAGAGTCCGGCTTGTTCATTTTCAGCTAACTCCATAGCCAGAGGATATCCCCCCATATCATTTGCCAGAATCGAACCAAACATTGCAGGGTCAGCACCAATTGCTGTAAAGATTCGAATAATTGCCGGTCCCAAAACATTTGAAATTACCGGTGCCAAGCATACGATCCCAGCCATTCCCAATGCCAATGGTCCCATTGCATTGAAACCTTCATCAAATTTTTCACCCAGTCCAAATTTGTTACCGATAATCTTATCCATTGCGCCTAAAAGAATTCCAATTGCCATTACCCATAAAATAACCTGATCAAATGTCATTTTCCTTCGCCTCCTTAAAATTTTGATTATTAGCCATGATATGTTCCTGTCTCTAATACCACCTCCAAAATTCCAGAATTTTTAATAACCCATTTCAAGTGAAGAAATAGAAACCTTTCGCGAATAATCGAAAGAAAAACAATTGAGATTAAAATGTAGCATGACCTACAATAGATAGCTTAAATGCTATTGCAAAAAGGGCTGATAATGACACTACTGTACTCTTTTATGTATAAGGTTTATTTCCTTATTTTTTTCTGATAACCGGATCACTAATTTATTATTATGAAATGAATGATAATATTATGACTATATTTTGTAAACATTTTGTGTATTTATCGTTTTTTTAATAATACCAAATAAACTTTTTTGTGTCAACATATGTTTTTCAATGATTTTTTAAAAATATGATTTGAAATCCCTTCCTATATAAAGCCTATTTACTCAAATTACACACAAATCCACATCTTTTTGCAAAAAAATAAAAAAAGTCCGACACCGCTTCTATAGCTAAATGTTAAGAACTTTTTTCAGTCTTCCTTCTTTATATTACTTACTGCTGCAAAACAAACTTATTCTCCAACAACATCCGCAACAAATATTTTAATCCCAAAGCTTCTCAATTTTGCAATCATTTGCTTATCTGTCTGATTATCTGTTACTATTGTATCTATTTTCTGCAGACTGCATACTTTGTTCATCGCGGTTACGCCAAATTTACTATGATCTCCCAGAGCAATCACCTTATTCGTTCTTCCTATGGCATGCCTTCTCAAATTGGTTTCTTCTATATGATAATCTGTAATCCCACCTTCTATTGTTATTCCTCCTATCCCTAAAATTACCTTATCCACATTAAAAAGATCCATGCTGTTCTCAGATAAAAATCCTGATGTAGAAAACTCCCCACCTCTAACATTTCCGCCTAGCAAGATAACATTTATATCCTTATCATCGGCCAGCACCATAGCAATCTGCATTGAATTCGTTATAACCGTTACCTTCTTTTTGCCCTTTAATAATTTCGCAAACTCTAAAGTAGTTGTTCCTATATCTACCTCGATAATATCACCATCATCTATTAGCTCTAATGCTTTTAAAGCTATAGCATACTTTTCATTATAATGCCTGACTTCCCTACTGGAATATTCAGGCTCCAGTCCATACATGGATTTTGACACAGCGCCCCCATAAACCCGTTTTAAATAGCCTTTTTTCTCTAAATACTCAAGATCCCTTCTAATTGTTTCGATAGAAACATTAAAAATTTCAATTAAGTCACTCACTTTTACCATACGCTCATTTGAAATCATCTGAATAATCTTATTTCTTCTATCATGTAACACAAGCAATTCCTCCATAGTTTTTCCGAATTATTTTTTGCTTTTATGCAGCGAAACCTATTCTCAAAACACCTTGTGGAAAACTGTTTTCTTTTGCTTAATCCGTTCCGTTCCAATTGATCTTTGTATCTATATACGTCACACTAAGTATATTACATACTCGTTCAAAAATGTAACACGGGGACGGTTCTCCTGTCACCCAAAACCGTTGTGACATGAAAACCGTCCCCGTGTCACATTTTTTCTTCTACGCCTGACTGTAATGTACTTAGTGTTATTTATATATTTAATTTATTAATTTGTCGCTATTAGATTTATTCCACGCAAATCCAAGTATAATTTCAGATTATCAAAACTTACTTTTGCTTGCAAGGACAATTTTTAAATAAACTAACACCGTTGAATCAAAATTAATGTGTCATTTCCATCAAATCCTACTCTCGATTCATTTCCACAAGCATATGTAAAAATTTCTCTTGATCCATTCTCTCTTCGACGGGAATGTAGAATTTTTCAAAAAAGCGGGCGCATAGCTGCTGTGATAATTCAGCCCTTTTGTGAGGTGTCAACTGATCTTTTCTGCTTAAAAACTCTTTTAACAGATGATATTCCTCACTGCTCAAAGGGTAAGTATTCACCCTTTGTTCTTTAGTCTTTAGATCATCAATCATTGGCATGGGTACCCGTGAAGCATATTCCTTAACAACGATGGTTCCCGCAACATAGTCGCCTACTCTCTTACAATCCTCACTAACAAACATTACAATTATTCCTACTGCATATAAACCCGGAAAAACATCAGCAAAACGGAATAGATTTCTTAGAACCGAAGCCACAAAAGAAACAGGCTGACCGTTATTTTTGATCGTTCTCAGTTTTAATGCTGCTTTCCCCGGTGTCCGCCCTCTCATAATCATTTCGAAAAAGATGAAGTACCCGATATAAACGATAAAGGCAATTAAAATAAGAACTGCCGTATACCAAGATAATACGTTATCGAAAGTATCTTCCAAAGTCATTCCGGCACCTACAAAACTAAATAAGATGATCACAAAGAGACCCGTTTGAATGAGCGTATCCAAAAATAACGCTACAAATCGCGACCCGATCCCGGCAATCTCAAAATGAATGTTTACACCTTCCGGCGTTACAATCTTTATTTTATTTTCCATAAATAATCTCCTTTTTCTTCACAGCGCTAACAATTTCTGTTACAATAATGATCGGAGGGGATCACATTGACAGAAGACCGTTTTATCCGCAGACATTCAAAAACTTGGAAACAGCTTGAAGAATTATTAAGCATGCTGCAAAAAAATAAATCTGATAAAACCGATTTTAATACACTCAAAGATTTGGACAGATTATATCGCCAGATATCCGCCCATCTTTCCTATGCCCAAACCTATTTCCCCGATTCACAAGCATACCAATATCTGAATACACTTGTTGCGCGGGGACATAACCATTTTTATACACGCAAAAAGGGAAGCTTACGATCTATCGCTGCATTTTTTTTGCACGATATTCCTTGTGCCATTATATCAAACTCCCGCTTTTTTATCATTTCATGCTGTATATTTCTTTTAGCGGCATTATTCAGTTTTGCCACTACCTGGATTGATGGTAAAAATGCCTACATATTTCTTCCGGCTCAGTTTATACAAAATATGAATCCGGAAGGGGCGGGGTCGAGCGGATGGGATCATCCGGTAATGTCGGGACTGATTATGTCCAATAACATCTATGTCTCTCTGCTATGTTTTGCATATGGCATTTCACTTGGTATCGGTACGATATATATATTAGCAAAAAACGGATTTTTACTTGGCTCTCTCAGCGCAGTCGCAATGAAGCAAGGAACAGCACTTACCTATTGGTCCCTGATCCTTCCCCACGGGATCATTGAGCTGTGCGCTATCTTTATCAGCGGCGCAGCCGGTCTTAAAATCGGATGGAGCCTTATCCGTCCCGGAAGCTACACACGCCGTGACGCGCTTATGCTGGCAGCCAAAGATGCTTTAAAACTGATCGGCATCGTCGTCGTCATGCTTATTGTGGCCGGTATTATTGAAGGATTTTTTACTCCTTCATCAATATCTCCTGTGAGCAAGCTTGTTTTTGCCGCATGTACCGGTATTTTTCTTATCGGATATTTTTTATCAGGGCTGCGCCGCTTGCGAAATTAACTAATGCGCATGACCTTTTTCAATGCAATATAGCGGTTTACCACTTCAGGTGTTAACCGGTGGGGTTCTGTCATAATATTTTTAACCCCCATACGTGTCATGATCACCGATGCATTTTGTTCGGTACCTATCCGGTAAACTGCTGCGGCTTTTATATAGGTATCCTGCTGGTTTCTTACAGGTCTATTCAGCAGCTTCTTAAGACCGGGATCGAGAATGGATACCATAAACAGTACGTGCTTTTTATTTAATGGTTGAAGCACTGCGGCTAGCTCCTTGCCGTTTTCTTCATCCCTCTGGTTGGAAAAAATACACACCAGGCTTCTTTTACGCTGGTATGTCTGCAAATAGGAAACCAATTCATTAAAATCACTCTCATAATGTTCCGGTTGTATTCCATATATCCCTTGAAGTATTTTATGCATCTGAGCAGGACCTTTGGCTGGCTTGATGAACTTTTTTACCTCGTTTCCGAAAATCAGAACACCTACCTGATCGCCTTTATCAATAGCTACCTGCGCCAACACCAATGCGGACTGAATACAATAATCCAGACGCACTATATTTCCGTTCGCTGGCATCATTGTTCTACCGGTATCAATACATATGATTACATTTTGATTTTTCTCAACATCATATACCCCGGTAATAAGCCTGTGCGCCCGTGCGCTGGCCTTCCAGTTTATTTTACGGTATTCATCATCGCTGGTGTATTCCCTTAGGTATTGGAAATCCGTACCAATGCCGAACACTTTATGAGCAGCTGCATCATCCTTGTTTAGAATTCTTTTTTGAGACATCAGATGATACTTCTTCATTGGATATAAATCCGGATATACAGGAACAGTCTCACCGGATAATACTTGAAACTGTTTGGTACACAGTCCCAATACCCCCGAGTATCTTACAAAAATATTCCCCAAAGCATAACTCCCTCTTTTATTGGGACATACCGTATAATGTCCTGCAGCATCTTGTCCAGCAGCACAGTTTAATGTGATTAGAGAAGGGTTTGGCTTCCAATCGACAGGTACGGTATCTTTTAATTGCATGACAACCGCTCTGCCGCTAGCATTAAAAATACACAGGCTCACTTTTTTTTCTTTGCCGATCTCAAAAACATCATCATATTTTCTATGAATGGTAAAATCCTTCTGCTGAGGGCTCATCTTTAAATCCAATAAATACACACCGGCAAGCACCGTGTTGTATACTATGAAAATACTGATATGAAGATGCAGATACATGCCTGACAGCAGAAAAATCCCTCCTGCGCATACCAGCAGTACCATCCTGCTTGTTACTCCCATCACCATCACCTTGGTACTTTCACATGGTTCAATATTTGCTTGATAATATCATCGGTTTTTATCCCCTCAATTTCCGCTTCGGGTGCAACAATAAGACGGTGCCGAAGGATAGGTGCTGCCAAATATTTGACATCATCGGGAATCACATAATCTCTTCCTTCCATGCACGCCAATGTTTTTGCCGACTGCAGCAATGCAATAGATGCCCTTGGACTTGCCCCCAGAAGAAGATTAGGAGACTGCCGGGTTGCTGTTATGACCGCCATGATATAATTGATGATATTTTCTTCTACCGTAACATCCTCAATTTCTTGCTTACACTGTTGTAAAATTTCTCCGTCGGCTACCTTGTTCAGCTGTATATTGCCAAAATTCTTTGCATTAAACCCTTTATGGTAATTCAGCAATAAGCTCTTTTCGGCTTCTACCTCGGGATAGTCTATCAAAATTTTCATTAGAAATCTGTCCAATTGCGCTTCCGGCAGCGGATATGTCCCCTCAAACTCAATAGGATTCTGGGTTGCGAATACCATAAAAGGCGGCTTTAAAATATGCTCCGAACCGTCAATAGATACACGTCCTTCTTCCATGGCTTCCAGCAATGCCGATTGGGTTTTAGGCGGCGTTCTGTTGATTTCATCTGCGAGAAGAAAGTTCGTAAATAACGGTCCTTTCTTCAAATGAAAAGTTTGGGTATTCATATCAAAGATATTGGTTCCTATGATATCGGACGGCATCATGTCCGGCGTAAATTGAATGCGATGAAACGCCACATCCATAATAGCCGCCAATGTACGAACAGTTAAAGTTTTTCCCAGACCGGGGACCCCTTCTATCAGCACATGCCCTCCTGAAAATAAACATACAAGCAGCATCTGCAATTGCTCCTGCTGCCCTACAATGACACGCACAGCTTCTTCCTGTATTCTTTGCGCTAAATTCGCGGTAATTTTTTGGCTATTCATTATTTACGATCTCCTCTCGCAGCATATCGATATTTTGAAATATATCTATCATTTCATTGCCATGTCTTTTCTCATTCTTATTATTCGATAGCATCTGCCGCCTTACTGCCTGTAATACTGCAAAATGCTTAAGACCATGAGTCTTCCATAGCTGCTCCAACAGCTCACCATTCCCGGAAACAGTTGTTTTAAAGTACGCAGACGCCTCCTCTTCAAATCTCCGGTAATAGAGCACCGCTGCATCATTACTAAGACCCGTCTGCATCATCAATCCGGCAAATGCCTGAACATCTTCATTTTCACTACGCATCGTTTCTTCCCGATAAATATCGGGTATGCCCAATCGCTTGTTGGTAAAAAAAGCAAAAATAATGAATCCTATCATAATTTGCAGTAAAATAAACTTCCAAGTAGTATTCAACAAGGTAATGGGGGAATTTTCCCATCTCTTATTCTGCCCAAGCAACAGTGCACCACCGTATTCACTAAAAAACATCTTCCGGTCTTCAAAATCCCACAGTGTGGCTGCTAAGGCCGATGCATTGCCTTCTTGCCTTAATCCGCCATTTAAAAACAAGCGCATATCAGGTATCAGCCGGAATGTACCTTTGCCGTAGTGTCCGTCATAATACTTTTTATCATGGTCTTCCGGGAATCTAAATGCAGCTAGCTTTTCTAGGTCTGTATCCTTCTTCTCATCTGAGCTAAACATAAAATATTTCTGATAATTCCCCACAATCACCATCGTATGCCCCTCATAGACCCATTGATTCAAGTGCTTTAATTCTTCATCTTTTTTTTTGTAGCTCAACTGCGGTTCAATAAGGATCAACACACTCTCCGAACCTAGATCATCGAGATTTCCGTTACTGCGTGCCACGCTAAAGCCCAGCTTTTCAAGCAGCAGGTATGCTCCTTTTACTCCTTCCTGCCCGGCACTATAGGAAGAATAGGATATCGGCTCCCGCTGTTGCGACCATCTTAAAAAAAGAGAACCGCCGACAGCAATCACAAAAATTACTAAAATCATTACAAACAACTCTCTGTTTTTTCTAATCATGTCCGCCTCCTTTCACGGAGGTTGGATGAACCGTATTAAATTTCTCCCCAAGCAGCTCCACCTTCTGCAGCCAGTCCAGATAATTTTCTTGGGTTGCCTGCTTTCCTCCATAACATATATCGTTAAACTGTAATACCAAGTGCAGAAATGTGTCTATGTGGGGATATTGGTTCTTCCTAAGCTCATATATGTACTGGCGGTTTGTTTTCGCTTCATGTACAGTAATGTAGCTCTGCGCATGAAGCATGAGCAGTAAACTCAAAAACAACCATTTGACCGCACCGGAGTAATTGCCTTTATCCCCTTCTTGCTTCGCTTGATTAAACGCAGCTTCAGCCGTTAATTCTTTGGCTGAAATGTTGTTGGGCATGACTGCAGCACGAGGATTTTTCCCCATGATTTTGACAATCAGCAGCATCACTATAATAATAAGTATTCCCAGCAGTACTGCAGTAATAATAAAGACTGTCAACGCTGTGGAATCTACTGTTTTGGCGTCTACAGTCATATTGCTGAAAAGTTTTTGAAGCCATTTGGCTATCAACTCGCTAAGATAGTCCCGCTGCATTTGAAATTCCGGTAAAGCTAATATTTCCTTCATCTTCTCTTCAATCAATTCTGAAGAAGGCATTGGTTTTACCATGCCAATATGAATAAATTCTTTTAGGATATGACTTATGCTTGCGGCTGCTCCCATGTTTCGTTCCTTTCTAAATCGTCGGACATAAGCTCCAAATCGTAGCCTTCCACCCGAATACGAACATCAAAATAAAGTATTGCCGCGGCTATATAAATAATTGGCGTAGCCAAAGCTGAAATCAACAGTGTAATGACCTGCTGGAACATGATATCAACCGGAGACAATACCGCAGCGATCAATGCCAGTCCGGTAATAGCGCCAATCACAATATATACAAGCAGATAAACAAGGATATTAATCCCTAAAACTTCCCAGAGTTTTTTTGCCACCAGTTTAAAACTGCGCCCTACCGCATTAAAATGATATGTTTTTTCTGTAACCGCAACAGGATAAACAAAAGTAATAAAAGAAAAGAACACACCTGCAACAGATAAAATGATTAAGAAAAACAATATGAATCCAATAATCAATATAACAGCCATACCTTCATGAAACAAGCCACCGATGGAGACTGCCATTATGATGGCTACAAAAATCATGATGAATACGATATAAATGATTCCAAAACCGATTGAACATACAATCACACTTAATCCCGTGAGCACAAGTTTCCAAAAGTCTTTCCAGGTCTGCCGGAAAGCAACTGCAGCATTAAGTTTGGAACCGTGATAGTACTTCTGGGCAATATTCGTAATCCCGCCTTGAACAAAAGGATAGATAAATACATAGCTGATAATAGAAGTTCCATAGGATACGATCGTCATAAGCATTGACCTCATGAAAAATCCCGGTCCTGCAGTGGGCTCGGGAGTCTGCCTCGCAAAGTGCTCAACAAAGTTTTCAAAATCTCTCGATTTCAAGCCCTCAATAATTGAAGGCCAAGGATCAATACCCGCGCCTGGCGGTGCCGCTAGTTTTGTAAGAATTAAAGCTAAAATACTAAACACTCCACCCACTAAAGCGCTAAAAGCAAGGATGGCTGTGAAATTGTTCCGATAGACCCGGAAGGTATAATCCAATATATTTCCAACACTCATTGGTTTAACCGGAAAAGGACGCTGATTCATCTACTAACTCCCCCATTCATTTATAGTAATGCGTACACATTTCAGACACTTGAACTAATATCCAATACTGGCAGTAATACCTACGCATTTTATATTTTACAGTTATTTGGATATCTTTTCAAGTGATAAGTTCTTAGAAGGTTATATAAAAACCCTCTTAATCAATGACTGACTGAAAGACAAAAAAGTTTCTTATCATCAACATTTTTAAGACAACAATCATATTGACATAAAGTTACCTCCTACGCTATCATAATAGTTGTTTTATTCTATTGTGAAAGGAATTTATTATATGAATATGATAACTTATAATACGGAAGGTGTTTGCGCAAAGCAGATTACATTCTCTATTGATGATAATATTGTAAAAAAAGTAGTATTTCACTCCGGGTGTGATGGAAATCTTCAAGGGATCAGCAAATTGGTTGAAGGAATGCCAGTTGAAGAAGTAATAAAGAGGCTATCCGGTATAGACTGCGAAGGAAAAGGAACGTCCTGTCCTGACCAATTGGCTAAGGCATTAAAAATGCAGCTAAACAACAAAGTATGATAGATATTTAAAATAGTCTGCAGTGTATATATTCTGCTAGTTTTCATAGGGGAGAACGTCTCTGTCCACCCTGCGATAACACAATAATTCAATGGACGAATAAGGTCTTCTGCCCTTACAAATGCAGTATCTACACGGACAGCAGTAAGCAGCCACTTCGACAATACTACTTTTTGTTGATTCCCTCCATTTAAGCTTTTTACCGTTATGCACCCGCTAGCGAACAAAACAAAGGACGGTTGGTCTGTTTCGCTTGTACCAAGCGGAACAAATCAACCGTCCCAACAGCTTTATTGCCTATGTTCAAAGTTTTTTGCTTTTTCAGTAATTTATGTATTATTGTATGGTATATGCACCCTTCACCAGTAAAGTGAAGAAATTGGAAAGCTTCTGATTTAGCACAACTCCAATTATTGACTCTTTGCAATCAAAATAGTTTTATTTTCCGAGGATCCTTCGATTAGAACGCCTCCAATAAAGATAATAAAGGCTAGCGGCAGTACAGGGATAATCGGATCCATTGAGTAAATGAACGCAGAACCGGCCATCTGAACCGTTTTCATTTGCTGATAAAGTAGGAAAACCAGCGTAATTGAGCAAGTGACCATCATCGTGACATATGTCTTAACACACCCGCGAGATCTTTTCCAGAAAATCGATCCAATCATTGCGGGAGCGAGAATAGCGCCAAATTTAACTGCAAGCAGGCATAACTCAAGGATAAACGGGAATGCGAGTGCAACGGTATAGGCAAAAACAGCTAAACAGAACACACTGATCCTTGAAATTTTAACCTTCTGCTTGTCAGTCAAGTTTTTCTTGAAAGGCGCATACCAATCTTCTACGATATTGCCGGAAGCTGAAAGTAGCGCATGGTCTGCAGTAGCCATAATAGCCGCGGCAAACGGCACCATCATAAACGAACCAAAAACCGGGCCGCAAACCCACATGATCAAATCCACATATGAGCTGTTGGCAGTAGTAGCATCACCAAGCGCTGCACGAGCAGCCATCCCTAGCATGAATGGAAGAAAATACCAACAACTCTGAAAAGCGCCTGAAATACCTGATCCCTTCATTGCGATTTTAGGGTTAGCGGCAGATAGTGAAGTCTTAATGACCACCGACTGCACCGTCCAGTAAAAGAACGACTGCGTGAGAAGCCAGCCAATAAGCGTTACCATCGAATTATTAGTGGCGCTGAACATATTCGGAAAGTTTGTGAGACCCTTCGAAAAAGCAGCCGCAAAACCACCCATCTTAGAAATTGAAGCAACTAGAATGAAAAACGAACCGCCGAAAATCAGAAGAGTTTGATAAAAATTCGTAATGGTTGCAGCAAGATATCCCCCCATTATCACATAAATCACGGTAACACCGAGGCCGAACAGAGCACCCATCCAATAAGGAACACCCAGAAGAAGGTCACCGAGCAGACCGAAGCCACTCAAACCGGATGCCACCCAGGCGATCTCTCTACCCATAACCAAAATGGAAGCCATCCGCCGAGCCCATTTGCCACCAAAATGAGATTCCAAATAAGCCGGCAGTGTGTTAAACTTACCTTTAGAACGAACACGCGGGGCGCCCCACCGTGCCCACGTAAAAATACCTACAGCCATCAGAAAATATACCCAAGCACCGGACAAGCCTAATGTAAACCCCATTCCACCGTATCCTATAAAAGTTGCGGCGCTCACATTGAGTGATATGTTTGAAATTCCGATAAGGTTAGGACCTAAGGTGTTCCCACCGGCCAGATAGTCATCAGAGGTATTCTGATTCTTGGAGTAAAGCGCTCCGATTCCAATCATTGCAGCTAGGTAAACAAATAAAAAGGCAATAGCTAACATTTTTGAACCTCCCTTCAATTCATTATTTTACAGCAAACCAGGCAAATAACGTTCCTATAATAAGATATGCCGCAATAAACTGTATACATTTCGGACTCTCAATCCACTGCTGAAGAGGGTCCCATTCTTTTGGCGGGTAGTCCGGTGGGTCAGGCATGCGGTTCGCCTTGCGAATCACCAGTAAATGGGAAATAAAGTAGAACAAAAAAAGTGACCACAAAACTGTTTGAGCTAAAACTTCCACAATATCACCTCTCCTAAACTATTAATTTAATCTTACATTTTCCCTCAATTGTTGTAGTATGAACAAGTAATCTCTAAAAGACTGCCTCTTCTCTCATAAGATTTTATTTACTCTTACATTACTTGAGTACTTCTCTTAGGCCCGGTGAAGATAGTCCGCAAGTCTCCGCAGGCTGTCTTAAAAAGGCTGACATTATGCCATTGCAAAATAATACCAGCCTTTCATGAAAGTTTTAATCTAATGCAATGCGGACTCCTTTGAGATAGAAATATTCATCCAATGAGTAACGACTGCCGTCTTTACCGATACCGCTGTTCTTACATCCACCATGAGGCAGGGATGGTCCGGTGGCAGGTCCATTGACGTTAATGATTCCAAACTGCAGACTGCGGCTTATTTTGCTAACTTCGTTTAAGTCACGGCTCCAGACATAAGATGAAAGTCCGTATTCGGTGTCGTTTGCAAGGACGATAGCTTCGTCCAAATCGTTATAAGGCATAACAGTGAGAATTGGTCCGAAGACCTCCTCACGGAAGGCGAGCATATCAGTTGTTACACCCGTCAGCACGGTTGGCAGGAAGAAATATCCCTTTTCCTTGCCCCCTGGACGTTTGCCGCCGCATTCCACACGGGCTCCCTTAGCAACTGCATCGGCTACGATAGCTTCCATGCATTCTACAGCACTTTTGCTGATCAACGGTCCGGTATTGGCATCATCGTCCATCGTACCACACTTGGCAGTATTGCCCTGCTCGACAGCAAGTTTGACAAATTCGTCATATATACCGCTATGGACAAAGGTACGCTGCGGAGATACACAGGTCTGCCCGGCACATCTCATCTTGTTGCCGATACAGTGGGACACAGCAGCCTTGATGTCGGCATTGGAAGTAACAATAACCGGGGCATTGCCGCCCAACTCGAGTGAGAACCGTTTTATGGAAGTAGCTGAATCGGCAATCATCTTTAAGCCGCCCTCAGAGGAACCGATCATAGTTAACATCGCCGGAATCTTGCTTTCGCTTAGAACCCTTCCGACTTCTTTTGCATCCCCGGCAACGAAGTTGATCACGCCTTTCGGAAAGCCGATGCGGTTCATAATCTCGCCAAGATAAAGGGTGGAAATGGGAGTTTTGGTAGCCGGCTTGATGACGGCGGTACAACCCGATGCTAGAATCGGCCCCAACTTGGTAGCCATATTGTGCATGGGAAAGTTCCATGCCAGTGCAGCGACTACAACACCCAGCGGCTCACGAACCACTAGGTTCATACCATGTCCCCCCGATACGTCACGAACCGTTTCATCATGGTTGCACTTGGCCTGCTCGAGGAAAAAAGTCAGATAGTTATATAGGCTGCCCGTTTCAAATGCGGCATGAGCTCTAAGCTTGCCCGATTCTACCAGAAGCAGCGCCAAGAGGTTATCAGCCTCATCTTTGATAGCATCACGGAGCTTAAGTATCCATTCGCCCCGTTTCTCCAACGACATGGCCGACCAAGCCGGAAAGGCATCACGTGCAGCCTCTAAAGCCATCTCTACCTGCGCTCTGCTTGCAAGAGGAAACTCAGCAACTACCTCCTCTGTACCTGGGCAAAGCACTTTAGAAAGCTTACCTTCGCCAGCAACAAGCTCTCCATTTATGTAATGCTTAAAGGAATTGGTGGGAAGACTAATCTTCATGTTTTACTTCTCCTTTCTCCTTTGATCATTTGCCAATCGTGTTTTCAATTGCATCATCAATCTTCGCTATTTCCTCTGCTGCAAGCTCCCAAGATGCCGCAGCACAGTTCTCGACAGCCTCTCTAGCATCACGCACACCGGTCAAGGCGGTATCAATATAATCCTTCTGAATACTCCAATTAACAGCTATCTGCGCCATCGGAACATTTCTCTCCTCAGCGATCTCATCTAAGGTCTTCAGCAGTTCCATAATCTTTGAAAACTTAGGCTCTCTAAAGTAATCATAGAAGACGTTGCGCATGTCATCTTTTGCATAATTCGGTAGTGTACGGATAGTTCCCGTTAGGATGCCGGCACCCAAAGAGGCGTAGCCCATCGTACCTACACCCTTGGCGTGATATTTTTTAAGCAGATCCTCCCGGGTGCGGTTGACCATCGAATAGGGATACTGTGCGATGTCAAGTCCATCGAGCTCAACTAGTTTATCAGCCAACGGCTCGTCGAAATTGGACATGCCGATATAGCGAACCTTTCCAGCCTTCTGCAGTTCCTTAAGTGTGCCTACCGTTTCCTCAAGGGGAGTTTTAGGATCAGGCCAGTGAATCAGGTAACCATCGAGATAATCGGTATTTAGTCTGGACAGCGTTTCGTCGATAGCCTTCAATATATATCCGCGGCTGCTATCCCTCACTGTACCCAACTCTCTCGGCCGGTTTTCAGGAAAATAGCTCCCGAACTTGGAAACCAGGAATATCTTATCCCGCTTACCCTTGAGGGCTTTGCCAAGAATTCTTTCAGAATCGCCGTCAGCGTAGATAGGAGCAGTGTCGATGAAGTTTACCCCACTATCTATCATTGCGTCAATTGCTTGAATTGCGTCTTTTTCAGCAACGGCACCGAAGTTTTTCCCTCCGAGGGTCCAGGTGCCGAGGCAAATGACAGATAGATCTTCACCGGTTTTTCCAAACTTTTTGTAACGCATAACATCCTCTCCTTCTCATTTAATAAATTAGTAGATTACAGAATTCTACAAAGGTCAGTTTTGCGCAACATGCGCTGTTTTCATTCGAAGTTGCATGCTCCTGTTAATCCTCTAAAATTTCTACAGAGGCAAGCTCCTCCTCGCTCATGCCGTAGTCACGGACTGCGCTTTCCCGGGAGATGTAACCTTCTTCAAGGTCTTTGACCACAAGAGCTCTATCGCGTTCAAGCGGATCGCCGTAGCCGCCGGCACCGGGCATCTGGCATCGCAAGATACCGTTCTCTTCCAAAACAACGCCCGATTTTTTGGAATCAATTACTACCGGCTTGTCGGTTTCAGGGTTCATAATAATCATTCCGGGTTTGCCTGGCTTACCGCCGAAGAGACCCCAAGGTGGTGTCTTATGCCGATCAGCCTTGATGGAAAATTCACTGCTGTGGCCGAGAACACGGATGTCCTTCATCATAGAAAGACCACCACGGTACTTACCGGGACCGCCTGAGTCTCGGACCAGCTTGTATTGCTCGACCATGTACGGAAATTCAATTTCCATACTCTCAATAGGCAGATTTGAAGTATTTGACATGTGAACCTGTACACAACTGAGTCCATCCTTGCAGAAACGTGCACCTGAGCCTCCGCCAAAGGTTTCCATGTAAACGTAATACTCATTATCTTTAGGATTCACACCACCGAAGTAAACACCGGTGATAGAGCTATTGCTGCCCGCGATAACCTTATGAGGAACAACCTTGGACATCGCACCAAAGACCATATCTGCTACACGCTGCGCCGTATCACTACGTCCTGCACAAGCGGCAGGCGCGGTGCAACCAAGAATGCAGCCTGGACGTGTTTTGATCTGTATGGCACGGTAGTAGCCGCCGTTGGTTGGTAAAGAGGGATCGATAATGCTGCGCACGCCATAGTAGACAGCAGCACGAAGAGCGGTCTCGGGCAAATTGATGGCACCTTTGACCTGATCGGGATTGTTGGTAAAATCGAGCAAGATGTCTTCGTCAAGGATTTCAAGCTCTACATTGAGTTTGATAGGACCACTGCCAACACCATCGGAATCGAGATAGTCTGAAAACTCATGCATGCCATTGGGAATCTCTTTAATGGACATACGGATTTTACGTTCAGCGTAACTCAGTAACTCGTCCATGCACTCATTAATGATCTCGGTACCATAACGTCTGAAAATGTCCTCAACACGCTGTACCCCCTTATTGTTACAAGCAAACTGGGCACTGAGATCACCGCGACGGATGTGGTTAACGCGGCAATTAAGCAGGATTAGATTGAGGATGTCCTCATTCAGGACTCCTTCATTGAAAATCTTCACAGGTGGGATACGGATCCCTTCTGCATAAATGGAATCGGAATCTGCAGCATTTGATCCGGGTACGCGTCCACCAACGTCGTTATGGTGGGCGATGTTAGCAACATACGCAACAACCTTGCCGTTCCAGAAAACAGGCGACGCGACGGCAATATCGGGAAGATGGGTACCGCCACCGTTATATGGGTCATTGGCTATAAACATATCACCCGGCTTGATATGATCCATATCAAAATTATTAACGATATTTTCGATGAGACCTAAAAGTGATCCAAGATGCATTGGTATGTGTTCAGCCTGGGCGATAGTATGTCCCTTTACATCAAATACACCACAGGAGCAGTCTTTGCGCTCCTTGATGTTAGTGGAGTACGCAGACTTAACCAGAACCGCGCCCATCTCTTCGGCAATGGACATAAAGGTGTTTCCTATCACCTCCAGAAGGACGCCATTAATCTTCTCACTCATTTATACTCCCCTCCTTCTTATTTTTGTGCAAAGGCATTAATAATGATGTTTCCATAAGTGTCCACCTCAAACCATGTATTTGGTGGGATAACAGTGGTAGAATCCATCTGCTCTACGATACAAGGACCGTCAACTCGTTTAATTATGCCAAGTTTGGAGCGGTCATACACGGGACAAACAACCTTACCTGACTCCTGGAAATAAACCTCTCTGGTGTTTATCACAGCCTTGGAAACATCGTCCATAATGAAGTCTAATTCAGCAAACTTGGGCTTAGAAACAATTCCGATGGCCTCACTGCGGAAGTTAACAATCTGAATAGGCGCCTTAGGATTATAATAGCCGTAGTTCAATTCATGTGCTTTGAAAAAATCTTCCTTCATCTCGGCAATGTCAGCTTCAGTGACGCCGGTAGCAGGAATTTCCACTTGCAGCTCATAGTTCTGGCCCACATAGCGCATCTCAGCAATATTATGAAACTTGCGATTTTCTAATTCGACCTTTTCAGAGACTAGCCATTCATTTCCCTGTTCCATTAAAGTTCCAAGGATACCATTGATAAGTTCGGGTGTGGCCTCGTCGTAACCCAACAGCGAGGTCCTCACATAACTCTTCTTAATATCCGCAGTAAGAAGACCGAAGGCACATAGCGTACCGGGAGACGGCGGAATGAGTACTGTGTTGATACCTATCTCTTGAGCCAGGTGCGCCGCATGCAACGGGCCCGCACCACCATATGCAACCAGAACATAGTCGGATGGGTTGTAACCCTTTTCGACAGTGATAACGCGTACAGCACGTGCCATATTAGAGTTGACGACGCTGATAATGCCTTGTGCTGCCTGCTCAACCGTCATATGCATTGGATCGGCAATTTTATTCTTAATAGCCTTTTGAGAGAGCTTTGCGTTAATTTTGAGCCTGCCGCCGAGAACGTAATTGGGGTTAATACGCCCTAACACAATATTAGCATCAGTGACAACGGGATCCTCATTACCAAGACCATAGGCTACCGGACCGGGATTGGCACCGGCACTTTCAGGTCCGACCTTCAGTGCGCCCGCATTATCGATATGGGCGATACTTCCACCACCCGCACCGACCGCATGCACGTCAATCATAGGAACACCCGAGGGCAGTCCACATACTTTCCGTTTGGTTGTATATTCTGCGATACCGTTATTTACGAGTGAAACGTCAGTACTAGTCCCCCCCATATCATATGTAATAATATTATCAAAGCCCGCTGTTTTCGCAACATGAATCGCCCCGACAACACCGGCGCTTGGGCCAGACAGAGCGGTCTGCACAGGGGTTTGAATAGTAGAGCCAATCGACATAACACCACCGTTAGACTGAGTGATATAGGGCTCAACCTTAACACCAATATCTTTAACACGCTGCTGAAGATTATTAATGTACATTTTCATACGCGGACCGAGATAAGAATTTATTACTGTAGTACTTAGGCGTTCAAACTCACGAAATTCGGGTAGTATGGTAGAGGAAACAGAGTAGTAGACTTCTGGCCACACATCTTTGATACACTCCTCTACAATCTTTTCATTAGAAGAATTGAGAAATGAAAAAAGAAAGCATACTGCTACAGCTTCTACTCCTTTGGACTTGAGTTCCTGTAGAACTGCAACGATCTGGTCAGGGCTGGCCTCTGTGAGAACTGTACCGTCAGCCATAATTCGTTCATCGATTTCAAGACGAAGCGAACGTTTCACTAGCGTTTCGGCCTTATCCTCCATAACATTATATAGGGACGGACGAGTTTGGCGCCCGATCTCCAATAGATCTCGAAAGCCTCGGGTAGTAATAAGAGCTGTCTTGGCGCCCTTCCGCTCGATAATCATATTAGTGGCCACGGTGGTACCATGCCCGAAATATTCAATCTCGGCTGGGGATACATTGTAGAGATCAAGGGTTTCCTTGGTGCCGTTGCTGATAGCTACGGACTGGTCATGCGGGGTGGACGAAAGTTTATAGGTGTAATACTTACCTGTTTCGGAATTTAGAAGCGTGACATCGGTAAAAGTACCACCGACATCAATTCCGATTCTGTACATATCAAAGCACCTCCTCTGAATATATTCGACTTTTCTGCCACCATAGTATGATTATGGCGGCGGCGACAATAGATGGGATCGCCTACTTCATATTGTAATTGTCTATGTCATGGTAAGATTATATCACCCCAAAATAGTTGTAGTCAATACTTTTTTTGTGTGATTTATTAAAAATTTTTCTATGTTTTAGGTAATTGACTATATAAATGTTGTATGTTATACTACTTTTATCAGGTCACATATTGGCAATCTCCATTTCTGTCTGTTTTATTTAGGTTGATAAGTTCAACCCAAATTAAAATAATTATTAGGAGGTAGTTATGGATACTATAGCTAAACCCAAGATTAAAAACAGAGAAGCACTACTTAGCCATGGCGATGTTGAATCTAGAAGGATTGTGCTGAATATTACCGAAGCAACTTTGAACCGGATGGATTCTTATCAGCGTATAAAATCAATCATGCGCGTGAAAGGAACTTCTCTCCATATCGGGGTCAAAAGCTGGGATCTTTCTAAGAAGAAAAATATCTACTTGATTGGAGGAGGAAAAGCCTGCAACGCTATGGTAATGGCCGTTGAGGAGGTACTCGGCGATTGGCTCACAGCAGGTATTGCTGTAGTTAAGATCCTTGAACCCACCGATACTTTCATAAAAACCAGAGTCTATATCGGTGGTCATCCCTTGCCCAATGAGGAGGGAGTCCGAGCATGCAAAGAGATTTTCAAGCTGGTAGACGCGTCATGTACTGACGATCTTTTTATCTGTGTGATGAGCGGCGGTAGTTCCGCGCTGATGAGCTGCCCTGTTGAAGGGCTTACCCTGCAGGATGAAATAGATACAACCGACGTGCTGCTTAAGTCAGGTGCTAATATCGTCGAAATCAATTCGGTCCGGCGACATATTTCGCAAATGAATGGTGGAAGACTAGCAGAGCGGATTGCATCGAAAGGTTCAGAGCTCATCGGCTTTAATATCAGTGACGCAGTTACTAATCCGCCCACTGGGGATATCGGAATCCCATGGTCTGGCTTTTACGGCACCCCGATGGGACCGGACCAGACCACCCTTGAGAACGCGCTGAGAGTCATCCACGATTATGACCTCGCCAGTCGCCTACCGAAGCGTGTTGTACAATATCTGCAATCTTGCGGCTCTAAAGGGGAAACGCCAAAAGCCTTCCCACGTAATACCTATTTCCAGCTCAATACCCTTCCTGATTCCTGTGCCTACGCAAAGGAAATCGCAGAGGATATGGGCCTACCCGTAATGATTTTGACCACTTTCATTGAAGGCGAGAGCAAAGAGGTAGGCTCATTGTTCGCTTCAATCGCCCGTGAAATTCAGTGTTATCATCGTCCTATCGCTCCGCCCTGCGTGGTTTTAAGTGCAGGTGAGGCCACGACAACCATCCTTGATAACAAATCGATCAAAGGACATGGTGGCCCCTCGCAGGAAATGGCCATTAGCTTTGCCTTAGGAGCTCAAAAATCGAAAGGTACCTGCATGTTATCGATAGATACAGAAGGAACGGACGGTACAACACTTGCAGCCGGAGGAATTACCGATTCGAAAAGTGCCGCAGAAGCCTCTAATCACGGTATAGACCTATTCGATGCACTGAGAGGTCACGCCAGCAATGAGGCACTCACTGAAATCGGCAATTGTGTAATTACCGGTAATACAGGCACCAATGTCTGTGATTTTAACATTATGTATGTTCCGGCATTGCATGAATAGAGTTCTCAACGTCACTATATCTCCCACTTAAAGAAACGGCAGTCTTAGTGGCGGTTAGTCATCGCATAAACTAAATAGAAAGTGAGGTATATTATATTGAGTACAAAGATTGAAAGAATCGCTGCAAGACAGATTTTAGACTGCAACTCCCGTCCTGCATTGGAAGTGGACGTGTACACCTATGACGGTGTGATGGGCAGAGGCTCGGCTCCCACAGGCACCTCCGTAGGTAAATATGAATCCTTTATCCTAAGGGACGGTGATGAAAATGATTACCATGGCTTGAGTGTCCATAAGGCAGTTGACATAGTACATAATATAATCGCACCGGCGGTCATCGATATGGATGTACTTGATCAGAAAGCAATAGACGAGGCAATGATCGCTCTCGATGGTACCCCAAATAAGGGGAAGCTTGGCGGAAATTCAATCTACAGCACCTCCATCGCTTGCTACAGGGCAGCCGCAGCCTCTCAGCGCGTCCCATTGTACCGCTACATCGCAGGGGGACCGCCCAAGACTATCCCACTACCGACCTTCAACGTGATTAACGGTGGTAAAAACGGAAATGTTAAGCAGGCCTTCAATGAATTTATGCTGGCACCCTACCGTGCTGACTCGGTAGAGCAAGCGATTTCGATGGCTGTTGCAGTCTCCCAAAGGCTGGAATCGGTGATCACTCGCTATAACAAAGGAGTGCCACCTATGCTGGGCCGTTCCTATGGCTGGGCAGCACCAAGCAACGACCCGTCCGTTGTACTCGAACTGATGGCACAGGCCGTTGAAGAGTGTGGCTTTACTGATAAAATGGCATATGCACTCGACTGTGCATCAACTGAGATGTATGATGCTAAAACAAGTACTTACGAACTTATGGGCAATCGCGTCTCATCGGATGAGATAATCGATTTTGCCAGCGAGCTGACAAAACGTTTCAATCTAGTGTTCATTGAAGACCTTCTTGACGAAGATGACTGGAAGGGCTTTATAAAAGCTAATCAAGAACTGAAACGCACCATTGTGATCGGTGATGACTTTATCGCAACAAACCCGGAAAGGCTAAACAAAGCGTATGAACTCAAAGCTGTGGATGGCTTTATCCTTAAGCCTAACCAGATAGGCACCATCACCGAAGCTCTCAATGCCCATCATTTTGCGGCAGAACGTGGGTTGCTAGTTATCCCTTCCGGCCGTGCAGGCGGTGTTATAGGGGATATCATTGCTGACTTGTCCATCGGCCTGCATTCCAAAATCTCCAAAAACGGCGTGCCCAAAACAGGGGAACGATTGGATAAAATGAATTATCTTCTACGCGCAAGCAGCGAAAACCCCGACAGCCATCTGCATGATCTTTCAAAAATTGTACGCTTCTAGTGATGTTTATATTTTAATCGCATTAAATGTAACCAACGATACTCTTGGAATATAGGCTGATAAGAATGAGCCCTCAAAAATTCCGCTGTATGTTGATTCATAATTATATCGTTACACAATATCTCTGAAAGTGTTGACAAAATATGTTGTATATTATACTATAAAAAAAAACTGTAATGGAGAATGAATATGAACGACTTTACCAGCAACATTAATGAGATATATGATAGCTTGACAAGTATTCAAAAACAGGTGGCTGATTATTTACTACAACATTTAGATGCTGTCGCTTTCAAAAAGCTGGAGGAACTCTCACTTGAAATTGGAGTTAGTACAACTTCTGTCATTCGCTTTGCGCGTTCGCTTGGCTACAATGGTTATGCGGATATGCAGCAGGATCTCCAACAAGGCCTTATCGGCAAGGCAAGTCTTCCAGAGCGGCTGAGTGACTCCATAAAGAATACAAAACAAGATAAGCTGCTTATCGATACCTTCCAAAATGATATCGATAATATCCATGCAACTCTAATGGGTCTCTCAGAGGAGGATTTGTCAAAGGCAGTTTCTGCTATTATTAACGCTAAATCAGTATATGTAGTTGGAAACCGCGGCGCTTTTTCTGTCGCTCATTATATCGCCTATCGTCTTAGCCAGATTAAGACGGGTGTTAGACTGATTCAAGGCATAGGAATGATGTTTCCCGAGGAAATTAGCAATGCGAGTCCGGAGGATGTGTGTATCGCTATTTTAACACCACGTTATTCTAAAATGACTGCGAGCATTGTTTCGTGGTTTAAAAAGCACGGGATAACAGTCATTCTATTTACAAAACAGGGAAATACCGAAATTGATCCTTATGGTGATATCATTCTCCCTTGTTGTACCAATAGCATTTCCTATAAGAGTTCCTTCGTTTCTCTTTTCTGCGTCTGCAACTACCTTTTGGCTGCTGTGGCCTTGGAAGATCACGACCACACGATGAAAGTAATTGCACAAACTGAAGAGATTCTTAATAACGGCTACTATCTGGGTCTTTAGGTGAATGCTGAATATATGGCATAAGAGCTGATTCCTTTAATCACAAACAGCAATGATCTTGCCTGGTTCTCTTTAATAACAGACTAGACAATAAAAGAGCCTTTAAAGGCTCTTTTTGTATTCACTAAATATGTATATATTATTGCAATGTATATGCACCTTTTACCATTACTAATAAATCTTGTTGGGCAGCTAAACCCCTTCCGTCATCAACAGGAATAATTAGCAAGTGATTCGCCGGCATAGCTGTTCCGTTTGGCAGATCTATCCCCTGTGTAACATCCGCTACTCCACCCTTTGCCGTGGCAATAATGGTTGCTTTTCCCATACGCAAAATCACTTCCGTTCCTGCAGCCCCAATCAGTTTCTGACCTTGTGCTACGCTGACAACGGTATATTTATCTCCGCTTGCCGATTGTTGTGGCTCTCCTTGTTTAATCTGGTCCACTTTTTGTGTCAAAGCTGTAAGCTTAGCATTTATGCTCTCCTGTATTTGAGGCACAACAATTTCTTCCAGATAACTTTGGGTAATAATGGGATCTTCTTGGGAACCGGGCTCGGCCACGGCTCCGTATACTATCTGAAAGCCTACCATTACCAATGAAACAATCAATATAAATAATACAATTTTTTTACTATTTGATAGTTCTTTTTTCATTTGCATTTTCTCCCCTTTTCTATGAAAAACCGCAAAACTGAGAGTTGAAATCTTTTCATTTAAGTTATAACTCTACCAACCCAAAACTAATACTTAACGCATCGTTGACTTTTTCCATCAACTCATCATCCAGCCGCCCTATTTTCTCTTTTAGCCGCTTTTTGTCTATGGTTCTAATTTGCTCTAAAAGAATCACAGAGTCTTTTGACAAACCAAATTCTTGAGCATTTATTTCTATGTGTGTAGGCAGTTTCGCTTTATTAATCTGCGAAGTAATCGCAGCGGCTATTACAGTAGGACTATATCTGTTGCCTACATCATTCTGAACAATAAGAACAGGTCTTATTCCTCCCTGTTCCGAACCAATTACAGGACTCAAGTCGGCGTAATAAATATCTCCTCTTTTAACAACCACTTTATTCACACTCCGCTAGTTTTTCCTCATAATTCAACTGCAATTCACTATCAGCATCAAAACACATCTCAGCTAGCTTTAAGTTGATATCAGCCATTTCTTGATAACCCTTTTTCATCTTATCCCGCATCTCTATCCTTCTTCTTTCCCTGATATAAAGTCGCATAGCCTCTCTAACAAATTCACTCCGATTAATCTTTTCTACCGTTACAATGGAGTCAACTTCCTGCAAGAGGCTATCAGGAAGACTTATTAATATCTTCTTAAGGTGTGACAAAAAAACCAAGCCCCCATTCTTAGATTTCTTAGGGAAAACAAAATAATGTACAATGCTTTTGCAGTACAATCGCATATATGATATATATAGACATATATACATTATTATATACTTTTTATATAGGACAAGTCAATAAAATATTAGTGGAAAGTGGATCGTGGGGAGTGGGGAGAATAAATAAACCAACTTTCATCTAATTACTCCTCACTCCTGACTCCTCACTATCATATCAGGTAATTAAGCACTTCAACTACTTCCCCATTCTTTATATAAACCCGCGGTACTCTTTTGCCTATCATACACACAATCTCATAATTGATAGTGCCTAATGCTTTCGCGACATCATCTATTGATATATTTATTCCATTAGAGCTTCCAAATATTACAACCTCATCACCAATATTAATATTGTTAACATCCGTAACATCAATCATACACTGGTCCATACATATTCTTCCGACTACAGGAACAGTCTTCCCACTTGCGATCATTGCCGCTTTACCTGTAAGCACTCTGCTAAACCCATCGGCATATCCCACCGGAATCGTTGCAAGTGTGCTTTTTCTGGCAGTTTTATAGACTCTCCCATAACTGACCGGAACATTACTTTCTACTTCTTGTAAATGTGAAATAACAGATTTCAATTCCATTGCGGGTTTTAGATCTATCTTTTTTTCATCTACTTCATCCGACGGATAAAGTCCATATAGTATGATACCCGGTCTTACCATATCAAGGTGCATTTCAGGAAATTGAATAATCCCGGCACTGTTGCATACATGTTTAATGGGAATATGAAGACCATTCTTCTCCAATCTATTGCAAACCGACATAAATCTTTCAAATTGCAGTCTTGTATAATCAGCGTCTTTTTCATCAGCTGATGCAAAATGAGTGAATATGCCTTCAATCTCTATACCGGGAAGTCTTGAAATATTTAAAACCGTACTAACCGCATCATTGCTGCTGTCAAATCCGATACGGGTCATACCTGTATTAAGCTTGATATGGACTCTGCTTTTTTTTCTTTGTTTAGATGCAGCCATTGAAATGGCCTGAGCCATCGGATAATTATACACGGTTTGTATAATATCCAGCTCAACCAGTTCATCCGCATATTGCTCCGGTGTATATCCCAAAATCATTATCGGTACATGAATTCCATGCGCCCTTAACTGTTTAGCTTCGTCCAGCAAAGCAACAGCCAATCTGTCTGCGCCATTCTCAAGCAATGTTTTCGATACTTCCAGAAACCCATGCCCATAAGCGTCTGCTTTGGTTACTGCCATGATTTCTGCGCTTTCTGATGTAATTTTTCTTATTTCCTTTATATTATGAGCGATATTATCGAGATTAATCTCTGCCCATGTTCTCTTCAAAAACTTCATCATCGGTGAACCCCCAGTTATTCAATCTGAAAAACCTGATCTTCGAATGGTACATCAAATTCAATGTCGATGAACCGAATCGATATGACCGGTTTATTGTTAATATCATAGATTTCCATTCTGTGCGGCAGAAGTAACTTGTTTTCAATCCACAAACTCTGGCTGAATCTATATATGCTGCTGCCAGGTATATCTGCTTTTAGCAAGGTATATCTGCCTTCTTTTTCACCTGATGCAGTTACTGAAGTTTTCTCTGATTTGTAATATGCCTCAAAAAAGTCCGGAAGAAAGACATATGATTCGCCAATAGGATTAAAGTTTAATAGAGTGAACTTCCCCTTGATCTCAGGATGCAAGGTGGTAACATTTCCGGATGAATATACTGTTACCAGTCCTTTCACTTCTTCCGGCTCCAGCATTTCTACCTTGTAATTATCAGGAGCTTTATAATATTGTTTCAGCCTGTATTGTCTTACTGTCCTATTACTAGTGATATTCATAAACATTTCACATTTGTAGCTTTCGATATCCTTATACTTTTCATAAATCCGTGTATATGTATCTGCGATCTCATCGTTATTACCGCATGAGCACAGTATTGTCATTAGTGTAAGCAGCAGTAAAAAGTACTTACACCTTTTCAATGGATTCCCTCCTGACTATTAATTATAAGTGAGGAGTGGGGAGTGGGGAGTGAGGAGTTTTTATTTACTCCTCACTCCCCACTCCTCACTCTCTATTGTATCAGTGTTTTAATGATATCGCTACAACTTACGATTCCAACCAGCTTATCATTTTTGAGGACAGGTACACTGCTTATTCCCTCGTGGGCAAGAATGCGTGCAGCTTCATTTACATTATCTTCTTCTTGAATAGTAACAACATCTTTGCTCATCATTTCCTCTACTTGTGTCGCTGTCAGCTTTCTCAATTCCGTTTGATATTCATCGACCCCGTCAAGAAAAATAATGCCTCCTAAATATTCTACTGTAGCCGGTGCAGTAGGATTCACATCCTTGTATATCAAATCTTTTTCTGAGACGATACCAACTACACAGTTGTTTTCATCTACAACAGGTACACTGGTAATTCTTTTATCTACCATAATATGTGCCACTTCTTCAATAGTCGCATTTCTAGCAACGCCTACTACATCTGAAGTCATAATTTCTTTTACCTTCATGCAAATTCCTCCTATGGAGGCTCATTTTCCGAGAGCGAGTTGCTGTAACACCGCTGGGATACCATTTATTATGTCTGAGGCTATCAGACCGTATTCTCCTTTTTCAAAAGCCTGCAAATCACCTGCAGCACCATGAATGTATACTCCTGCTACCGCAGCATCGAACGCCTCTAAACCTTGGCCTATCAGAGATGCAATAACACCGGCAAGCACATCTCCAGTACCGCCGGTCGCCATCCCCGGATTACCGGTACAATTGATGAATACTTCGCCATTGGGATGTGCAATAATTGTCCTGGCTCCTTTTAATACTACAGTCACATTCCACTGTGCAGCAAAATTTTTAGCTATTTCAATTCTATCTGCCTCAATGGATGGGATTTCCAGCCCTGTTAACCGTGACATCTCTCCAGGGTGCGGGGTAATAATAATAGGGCACTTACACTCTTTTAATACATTTATATTCGCAGACAGCGCATTTATACCATCCGCATCAATAACAACAGGGATATTACTTTGTCTTAAAACAGCTTCCAAAATGTCTGCTATTCCCTGATTCACTGATAATCCGGGACCAAATACCAATACGTCTGTTTTTCTCATTTTATCAAGAATTTTATCTATACTGCTGTATACCAATATCCCATCATCATCTTCTTCTAAAGGGAGCGTCATTACTTCTGTAAGCTTTATTTCCATTACAGGATTAAGACTTTTAGGTATTCCTACGGTAACCAGCCCCGCTCCAGCCCTGACTGCTGCCAATCCCGCTAAAGCTGCTGCTCCTGTCATACCGGTTGACCCTGCGATTATTAAAACCTTCCCATAATCCCCCTTATTCGAATTAGCAATACGCACCGGAAGTAAGCCTTTAATATAATCTTTTTCTATAGTATTAATATTTATATTCTGCTGTTGAATTATACTCATTGGAATAGATATATCCGAAACTACCAGATGACCGACATAGTCTGCTGCCGGATAATTAAGTAAACCTACTTTAGGCAAAACAAAACTAACTGTCTTATTTGCATTCACGCACGAACCGCATATTTTTCCAGAATCTCCGTTAATCCCACTGGGGATATCTACCGAAAGCACACACCTGCCGGAAGAGTTAATCAGATCAAAGATGGCCGCAACGGCATCGGATACAGTTCCTTTTATTCCTGTACCAAAAATCGCATCCACCACCATGTCACATAAATACAGGCTTGCAGCAATCTCTTCCAAATACTGTCCGTCTACCGACTGTATAATCTTAACACCTAGCTTTTGTATGATTTTAAAATTAGTGAGTGCATCTCCTTTTATATCTTTCGTCTCAGCCACCAATACAACTAAAACATTGACCCCGGCATTAAATAAGTGCCGCGCGATTACGAATCCATCACCACCGTTGTTTCCTCTTCCACAAAAAATGATAACACTTTTATAACTTAGTTCTCCTAATGTCTTCTTTATCTCTTCTACAACTGTTAATCCGGCATTCTCCATTAAAACAACACCGGGAATTCCTATTTTTTCTATAGCATCATTATCGATTTTCCGCATGGTACTACAACTTGCCACTTTCAAACGATCACTCCCTCTCCGCTATAACATTAGCGGCAGCATATTGTCTGCAGTGAGATATGGATACGTGAATTTTTGAGATTTCCAACTCCTGCATTACAGCAAAAGCATTGTTAAACAAATTAATATAAGGCTTCCCTACCGGATCTCTTAATACCTCCACATCTTTTAGCGTAAAGTTTCTAATCCCCGTTCCCAAAGCCTTTGAAAACGCCTCTTTAGCAGCAAAGTTTCCGGCAATCACTTCATACCTGTTGTTTCTCTCTTTAAAATAATCTTGCTCATTTTCGGTAAAAAACCTTTGGACAAAAGCGCTATTCTTCATTATTGCCCGGGAAATTCTATCAATTTCGACAATGTCTATACCTATACCAACGATCAATTTCATCATCACTCCCTTATTGGTTCACGGTTCACAGTTCACAGAACGCCTTAATAAGTAAGCAAACATCCAATATTTTTCGATCTTAATGTTCCTACCTGTCCTAATAAAATATTTAAAATCATTCATTCTCATTTTAATATTCATAGCAATTTTATTGTTGTGTTAATTATTTAATACTACCTCTGACTGTTGTGAACTGTGAACTAAAGAAACTTTTTATCCAGCCGTTCTAATTCTTCGCCGCCCAATAAATCATGAAAATAGGAATATGCATTGGTAACCAATTCACTTAATTCCTCTTTCTCAGCTACCGCTTGTTTTAACCTGTTTTTCATTTGTTCTATTTCTGTTTCCAATTCTAAAACTTTTTTTTGTCCCGTTCCTATTTTTATATAGATCTCTTTTACCGTTTCTTCCAGTAGTTGAAGATTCGCTTCTTTAATTCTATCAGGAATAGTATCCAATCCGTGTTCAATCACAGTTATCCGTTCATTCACTCGGTTTATTTCTTTTTGACAGTCCTGCATCTCCTGCAACGCTAATGGATTGTGTTTGTCATATGCTTCTTCTGTAAGTTCCATGATCCGTGCCATGCATCTCTTTTTTGATTGAGCTATGTCTTTGCTCTCGCTCATTAGGCGTGACTGCTCTTTCAAGAGTTCCCTTAATATAGTTTCACACTCAACAATATTCTTGCTTTTTTCTTGTATCTTAAACAACGCATTCCATCTTTCATCTACAATCAGTAATGAAATATCATTTTTTCTCAATACTTTTTTGTCGAAATTAATTGTTTTCTTTTTTGTAAATTTATCAAGCAGGCCCACTCATTATCGCAACCTCTCATAAAGTCATTTAATAATATTATCGGTTTATTTAGGATGTATTGTTATAGTTCAATCGTATTATTTTTATTATACCAGTGCTGTTCTCATGTTAAAAGTATGGATAACAAAAAATTCCTCCTTTTTATTCAAAAGGAGGAATTTTTCCTATCTATTATTATTCACCCATTAACAGGGTTGGAACGGACATGACTACCTCAGGTACAAAAGACACCATATAAACAACACTAATATTCCATCAACTTGATCTGCATCTTAAAGTGACCTATCTATAGCTTTAAACCTGTTACTGTAAATCTGTGAACTGTGAACCAATACCTAGTCAAATACCTTATCCTCAAATCCATTTGCTTTTGCCCATTGAGTATAATTCTCCTTCTCCTTCAGGTTATTATTTAATACCTTCCAGATATCCTCGCTTTCAAATCCTCTTCTCCATGCTGCTGCTCCAGCAAGATCATATTTGTGTACCAGTGAAGATTTAAGATTGATAGACTGCGCATCTTCCAGCCATATTCTATAAACGGCTTGTCCTTCTTTGTATTCTGCATAGTTTTGCCCGCTTTTTTCATCCCATGTGACAACCGCATTTTTTTCCTTTATTATTTTTTGTGCCGTATCCATAGAAATCGCACGTGAAGAAACTTTTTTCTTCCCGTCAACAGTCTCTTCCTTCCATTCTCGGGTGTAGAAAGGAAGCCCTAATAACAGCTTTTCAGAAGGAATTTCATTTAAAAGCTTTTCAATTCCATACTCCACCCATGATAACTGCGCAACCGATCCGGCAGTGGGACTTGATGCCCAATGCTGATCATATGTCATGACAGCCATATAATCCAGCACCTCCGCCAAAGCCTTTCTATCGTAACACATAGACCAATTTTCACTTGAAGATTTCACTGTCACATCCATAGATACGATCAGGCCCTGTTCCTTAAGCATTGGTACCAATTCACGCACAAACTGCGTAAGCATATCTTTATCCTTGAGATACACATTTTCAAAATCAATATTGATGCCATCTAACTGATACAGCTTCGCATAAACGAGAATCTGCTGTACGATCTTTTCCCTTGTTTCAGAATTATTTAGAATAATATGTGTAAGATCAGGGTCAAAACTGTTAGTTACCACTCCCCACACTTTATATCCCTTTTCATGTGCCCAATTCACATACGTTACATCTCCTTTGTTTGCTACCGTTCCCTGCTTGTCCACCACAGAAAACCAGGTAGGAGACACCACATCCAGTCCTTCAATTTTTTTCACTCCAGACATATCCGGGGTACTTCGATGGACATATTCCCACACTAAGTTTATTTTACCGTTTTCCGGTTTCCACTTTGGCGCAGACTGCGGCTGCACACCGACGGATTTTACTGCTTCTTGGTATACCTTCACAAAGCGCTTTTCTATATATCCTAATATGCCATCATCAGTCCTTACTCTATACCACCTATCTCCATATTCTTCGAATGCTCTCATCGTGTATCCGGTCTTTAAATCATTTAAAAATACGGGCGCCTTAATGGAAGGGTTCTTCCGAATCACTGCATGATCTGAAATCACTTCCGCCGTTTGTTTGAAGCTGCCTTTATAGTCTACTATTACCACGTTATTCGTCTCTATCCATTCTATCTCTATTCCAAACAAAGTACTTAAAAACTGTATAGGAACATACGGAACCTCATCAACAAGTCTTACAGGTATATTCAAGTCCACCGGCCGAGCATTGACCATCGCTGTCAGATTGTCGGTTCTCATTTTTATTACTTTATCAGATGTTGTAAATATCACTTTCTGATTACTATCATCCCAATATACTTTCGGATCGAAATATTCCTTAATAACAGGAAGAGACAATAGTATTTCTCCATTCTCGATGACCGGAGCTTCTTTTTCCTTAACCAGCTCTCCTTCAATAATTAATTGTATTTCGCCGGAATGCTTTGTGGAAACAACTGTGTAGTTAGGCCATAAATAATATGCGATACTGGCTGCGGCTAGAACAGTAACCATGAGTAGAATAATTAGAAGCCTCTTCATACATATCAACCCTTACTATAAAAAATTTGTACTTATAAATCCCCTTTTATTCTACAGTATAGCATATTTTTGGATGTTTTTCATTGGTAGAATTAACTTCATCGGATAATAACATATGGAGATACTCCGTCGATTTGGACGAAATATCCCCATATGTTATCTTTCATCTACTTATAAGTTAAACTTTCTTACCGCAGTATTCATTTCCTCAGCCATATCGGATAATATCTCGGCTGAAGAAGATACTTCTTCTAGACTTGCTGTCTGCTGTTCAACCGTAGCAGAGATATTCTCACTAGCCGCAACATTTTCAGTAATAACTTGTCCTATCTGAGCCATACTTTCACTTATATTATCAATTCCTTGCAGGAGCTGTTTCAATTCACTATTTATAGTCTGAATATCCGCGTCCACTACGTTATTCGCTTGCTCAATTGACTCAAAATAACTCTTAGCTTGCTGCGCAACCTTATTGCCTGCCAGTACCTGTTGCAAACTTATCTGCATCTTTTCGTTCATGGTACTTGATTCCACTTGTACGCTTTTAATGATATCGCCAATCCTTTTAGATGACGCAATAGATTCTTCTGCCAGCTTACGAATCTCATCAGCGACTACAGCAAATCCTCTTCCTGCTTCACCGGCTCTTGCTGCTTCGATAGAAGCGTTCAGCGATAGCAAATTTGTCTGAGAAGAAATAGAAGACATCGTGTTTAAAATCTTGTTCATTTCTTTAGAACTGATATTCAATCTTTCAGTAGCTTGTGAAGCGTCGTTAATAGACATATTAACAGCTTCCAATTGGGAAATAAATCGGTTGATACAATGGTTCCCCTCTCCTGCAAGCTGTACAGACTCATTTGCACTCTTTAGAATCTTATCGGAGCTTGCAGCTATATCACGAGATGTTTGCTGCATATTTTCTACTGATTTAACAGTATTCTTCGTTTCATCATTCTGCATATGTATGCCTGCTGCCATCTGTTCAATAGAAGCAGCTATTTCTTCTGCTCCTTTACTGTTTTGCTGCGCACTTTCGCTCAACTGATCTGCCGCAGAATACACCTTACCGCTTACATCATAGACTTTTTTTATAATCTCTTTAAGATTATCTACCATTCTGTTAAATGCTTCTGTTAATTCCATAACCTCATCATTCGTCTTCACCTTAAGCTTTTCAACGGTTAGATCACCTGAGGCAACCATACCGGCATGTAAACTTAAGGCTTTTATTGGCTTGGCGATATTAGTAGATATCGCCCATGTACTTAATATTGAAAAAATAAGTACAAAAACCAGTATAACGATATTTAGTATGATCGTCTTTGTAAATTCAGCTTTGATTTCCTGCTTTATTAAATCACTTTCTTTTAATTCAATCAATATAAGCTGCTGGATATTATTCCGAATAAAACCAGCTATTTTTGCAATATTGTCTCTATGAGCCAACGCCTGGGTTAGCTTCTTCTCATTTATTATGCCTTCCGCTATAGAAACTTCTTCCACCAATGTTTCCATAAGTCTTTCTACTGAATCAATCTTACTCAGGCCTTCCTGATCCTTTAAATTGTCATGTATCGTTTGAATATACTGCTGAATTTCACCAATCAATTGATTATGCTTTGACTGCTCGAATTCGGTTTTCCCTAAAATAACATTGCCAAGGTTTGTTCCAATTTCACCAACCTGATCAAAAATATTATTTGCATATATAATATTGCTTAAAACAGTGTCATACTGTTTATTAAAACTTGCTGAATTAATCATTAGAGAGATATTCAGATATGCTGTCAGCAATATCACAACCGCAAAGGCTAAAATGATTTTACTGTTTATTGATAGTTTTAACTGCATTTTTCTTTCTTTTCTGTTGAGGCTTTTGTTATCAGGGATTTTATGTTTGCTTTTATTCTTTTCCTTCTTTAATTTATTCTTCTTAGCCGGTATTTTCAACATCATCTTCTCCCCCTCAATATCATGTTATATATATATTCGACATAATAACCGGTTTTCCTCCTGTCTTTTTTATATTTGTTGCACAAAGAAATCCCGGACGAATCCGGGATTTCTCAAACAATAGTATTTGCAGATGGCGGTTATCGCCATCCATTATTTATTTTTATTAATACATTCCGCCCATTCCGCCAGGCATTCCGCCACCTGCAGGCATTGCAGGTTCTTTTTCAGGCTGATCAGCTACAAGGCTTTCTGTAGTAAGGATCATGGATGCTACACTTGCAGCATTTTGTAATGCAGAACGTGTAACCTTAGTTGGGTCCACGATACCGGCATCAACCATCTTTACATACTGCTCAGTAAGTGCATTGAAGCCAGTTCCTGATTCGCTGTTTTTAATCTTTTCTACAATGACTGAGCCTTCCAATCCTGCGTTAGCAGCAATCTGTCTTACCGGCTCTTCAAGTGCTTTAACAACAATTTTAATACCGGTTTTTTCATCGCCTTCTACAGTATCAAGAAGCTTTCCAACAGATGCGATTGCATTAATGTATGCAGTACCGCCGCCTGCCACAATACCTTCTTCAACAGCAGCTCTTGTAGCCGCTAAAGCATCTTCTATTCTTAATTTCTTTTCTTTCATTTCGGTCTCGGTAGCAGCACCAACTTTAATTACAGCTACACCGCCGGACAATTTTGCAAGTCTTTCCTGTAATTTTTCTCTATCGAAGTCTGAAGTAGTTTCTTCAATCTGAACCTTGATTTCTCTGATTCTATTCTTGATTTCATCTGCAGAACCCGCACCATCAACAATGATAGTGTTTTCTTTCTGCACTTTCACTTGTCTCGCTCTACCAAGTTGAGCAACAGAAGTTTCTTTAAGGTCTAATCCCAACTCATCAGAAATCACTTCTCCGCCGGTGAGGATGGCAATATCCTGAAGCATTGCTTTTCTTCTATCGCCAAAACCCGGAGCTTTTACAGCTACGCAAGTGAATGTTCCTCTTAATTTATTTACTACTAATGTAGCAAGCGCTTCGCCTTCAATATCTTCAGCAATGATAACAAGTTTCTTTCCTTGCTGAACGATTTGCTCAAGCACAGGAAGAATATCCTGAATGTTGGTGATCTTCTTATCTGTAATTAAGATATACGGGTCATCCAATACCGCTTCCATCTTATCAGTATCGGTAATCATGTATGGAGAGATATACCCTCTGTCAAACTGCATCCCTTCAACCACTTCAGAATAAGTTTCAGCGGTCTTGGATTCTTCAACAGTAATAACACCGTCATTTGTAACTTTATCCATCGCATCTGCGATCAGACTGCCTACTGTTTCATCTGCAGCAGAAATTGCAGCGACTCTTGCGATATCTTCTTTTCCTTTAATCTTCGCACTGTTTGCTTTGATATTTTCAACAGCAGCATCTACCGCTTTTGCAATACCCTTTTTAACGATCATTGGATTAGCACCGGCAGCTACGTTCTTCAATCCTTCTCTCACAAGAGCCTGTGCCAATAAGGTCGCTGTAGTAGTACCATCACCTGCAACATCGTTTGTCTTAGTAGCAACTTCTTTTACAAGCTGTGCTCCCATATTTTCAAATGCGTCTTCTAATTCAATTTCTTTCGCAATGGTTACGCCATCGTTTGTGATGAGCGGAGAACCGAATTTTTTATCAAGAACGACATTTCTTCCTTTTGGTCCTAAAGTAATCTTTACAGTATCTGCTAATTGATTAACGCCTCTTTCAAGAGCGCGTCTGGCTTCTTCACCAAATAAAATATCCTTTGCCATATGTAAAATACCTCCCTTAAAATTTGATCAAATAAAGATTTATTATTCTACTTTTGCAAGTACATCGCTTTGTCTCAGAATAGTGTATTCTTCACCATCAAGTTTCACTTCTGTTCCAGCGTACTTGCTGATGATAACCTTATCACCAACCGCTAATTCCATTTTAATTTCCTTACCATCTACCACACCGCCAGGTCCTACGGCCACAACCTCAGCCATTTGTGGTTTTTCTTTTGCTGTTCCCGGTAATACAATACCGCTTTTTGTGGTTTCTTCACTTTCAAGCATCTTAATTACTACTCTGTCTGCTAAAGGTTTAATCGTCATGTGTGTATACCTCCTTAAACTAAATTTATAATTTAATATAATTTACTCTTTTATTAGCACTCACTATAAGTGAGTGCTAATTACAATAATAAATATATATAATCTATTTTTTTATAGCAAATATTGCATTTGATTATTTTCCCTTATTATTGCCTAATACTTCCTGATATATAACTATTTCTCCTAATTTCTCTTATTTTCTCCGTATTTATTAAAAAATGCGTATTTGAAGCATGCTCTCTACGGCTCAGCATGCTTCAAATACGCATTTTTTCACGATTTCACGATTTTGTTTGCAGTAAATAAAAAAACACCCTTATAGGTGATATTTTTATTTACTATGATATTGGCGACCCGGAAGGGGCTCGAACCCTCGACCTCCAGCGTGACAGGCTGGCATTCTAACCAACTGAACTACCGGGCCAAATCAAGTCAACGATGATTATTATACACAGATTATGTATAGTTGTCAATCTATTTTCTATATTAATTTTTGGCAATAATGCATCGGGCGGACAGTGTCGTCAATTTAAGATATGGACATTTAGCTTAACGGAACGGCATGGGGGCCGTTCCCTACAAAATCACTTGATTTTTTATAATTCCTAGGGAACGCCCCCTATGGCGTTCCGCTTCAGATGTTACTAGTATCATAAGATTTAGTCTAACTCTAACCATTCCGTATGGAAAGTTCCTTCCCGGTCAATCCTCTTGTATGTATGGGCTCCAAAATAATCTCTCTGCGCTTGAATTAAATTTGCCGGCAATGATTCACTCCTGTATGAGTCAAAATAGCTTAACGCTGAACTAAAAGCCGGGATAGGTATTCCTTTTAACGCTGCAGCGCTTATGACTCTTCTCCAGCCGCTTTGTGATCGGTGTATAACATCTTTAAAAAACGGATCAAGCAGCAGATTTTCCAATTGAGGATTTAGTGTAAACGCATCATTGATACTATTTAAGAACCGTGCACGAATAATGCACCCACCTCTCCATAGCAACGCGATTTCCCCCAGTTCCAGATTCCAGTTGTATTCATCCGATGCTGTTTTCAATAAAGCAAACCCTTGTGCATAAGAGCAGATTTTGGAAGCATATAATGCATCCTTAATATCCGCTATAAATTTCTCTTTATCGCCTTCGAATAAAACTTCAGGCCCGCTCAATTGCTCAGAGGCTCTTACTCTCTCATCCTTAATGGCTGAAATATTTCTAGCAAACACCGCTTCGGTGATGGTGGGGATACTGACCCCTAGGTCCAGTGCTTCTTGTGCTGTCCATTTTCCGGTTCCTTTTTGCTGGGCAGCATCTAAAATAACATCTACCAGAGGGTTGCCCGTCAACTCATCCGTCCTGCCTAAAATATCAGCTGTTATTGCAATAAGGTATGAGTTTAGCTCTTCTCCGTTCCACTTTGCAAATACGCTTTTTATTTCTTTGGCAGACATTTTCAGCAGTACCTTCATCAAATAGTAAGCTTCCGAAATAAGCTGCATATCTCCATATTCAATCCCATTGTGAACCATTTTGACATAATGTCCGGCACCATCGGGGCCCATATAACTGCAGCAAGGAACATTCTCATTAACTTTCGCGGATATATCTGTAAGAATTTTCTCTACTTGCCACCATGCTTGCACATCACCGCCGGGCATAATACTCGGCCCATTAAGAGCTCCTTCTTCGCCGCCTGAAACACCTACGCCCATGTACAATATTTCTTCTATATTCATCCACTCTATTCTTCTACGAGTATCCTTAAAGTATGAATTCCCTCCATCAATGATGATATCTCCCTTTTCCAAATACGGTATTAAATTCTTGATCGTATCATCCACCCCAGTTCCAGCCTTCACCATTAAAAATACTTTTCTGGGTTTTTTAAGACTTTGTACAAACTCTTCAAGAGAATAGGTGGAAATGACATTATCATTATCTTTCGCACTATGCTTCATAAAATCATCTACCTTGGATACTGTTCTATTATATACTGAAACCACATATCCGTTACGCGCCATATTCAGCACCAGATTTTGCCCCATTACAGCCAAACCTATTAATCCAATATCTGCTTTCGCCATATTTTTTAGCCTCCATTTACTAAAGTAATAACTATAATTAAATATACCCCAACCATAAGCAAATTAACACAAAACAAGCAGGACAAAGCCATTGTCACCGATATATTGATTTTAAAATGGTTATTTTTCTATCATTTCCTTGGCAATGTCCGGTACAAAATTTTGATCCTCAATTGGAGGCCGTACATAAAATGTATTTTCTTGTCGCTCCGGTAAGATGATCTTTTGCTTTTTAATTTCATGGTACTCAATCATACTTAACAAGTGTGCAATACAATTTATCCGAGCATGCCGCTTAATATCAGCATCCACCACATACCATGGAGATTGTTTAGTGTCCGTATGTGCAAACATTTTATCTTTTGCTATAGAGTATTCTTCCCATCGCGCCCTGGATTCCAAATCCATCGGGCTGATTTTCCATCGTTTGGTCGGATCATTGATACGGCTTTGGAATCGATGTTCCTGTTCCTCATCGCTAACAGAAAACCAATATTTTATAAGAATAATACCGGAACGAATTAACATTTTTTCGAATTCAGGGCAGCTTCTTAAAAATTCCTCATGTTCTTCATCGGTACAATAGCCCATCACCTTTTCAACACCTGCACGATTATACCAGCTTCTATCAAAAAGAACCATTTCCCCGGCTGCGGGCAAATGCGCAACATATCGTTGGAAATACCATTGGGTCTTTTCACGCTCTGTCGGCACTCCCAGTGCAACGATACGACAAACACGCGGATTTAGCTTTTCAGTAATGCGTTTGATGACCCCACCTTTGCCGGCCGCATCCCTGCCTTCAAAAATTATAACGACTTTTAATTGCTTTTCTTTGATCCAGTCCTGTAATTTAACCAACTCTACTTGCAACTCCGCTAATTTTTTTTCATAAGCCTGCTTACTGATTTTTTTTTGAGCTTTCTTCTCCCCCATAAGAGTTCCTTCTTTCTAATTTTTTTATAACTTCTTGTCTTAGTACAAAGAATCCGTTGAAATTCTTTCTCCCAACATACAGACTGTTTTTCATAATTGAAAACATGCCATCAAAAGATATAGTTATTTGTTTTATACCCAAAATTACTTATATATTAACGTCTAAAAAACATTCTATGACTATGTTCGATATAAAGGAAATGGCGACGCGCTTTTGCAAAGCACATCGCCATCCTATTTATATACTATTTATTATTCACCCATGAACATTTTAATATCATCATCCACATTTGTTACGCCGCCAATGCCAAAGCTCTCAACCAATACTTTCGCAACATTAGGTGAAAGGAATGCCGGTAATGTCGGTCCAAGGTGGATATTTTTCACACCGAGGTATAACAGTGCCAATAATACGATTACTGCTTTCTGTTCATACCATGCGATATTATACGCAATCGGAAGCTCATTGATATCATTTAACTGGAATACTTCTTTCAGTTTAAGCGCGATGACTGCCAATGAATAGGAATCATTGCACTGTCCCGCATCCAATACTCTTGGGATTCCACCGATATCTCCCAGTTCCAGCTTATTGTATCTGTATTTTGCACAACCGGCTGTCAGAATAACAGTATCCTTCGGCAGCTTTTGAGCAAACTCGGTATAATAATCTCTGCTCTTCATTCTTCCGTCACAACCTGCCATAACAAAGAATTTTTTAATTGCGCCGGATTTTACCGCATCTACAACTTTATCCGCAAGGCTCAACACGGTGCTATGCGCAAATCCACCGATAATTTCTCCTCTTTCGATTTCAACAGGAGGCTGGCATTTCTTTGCGTGTTCAATAATTTCAGAGAAATCTTTTCCTGTTCCGTCTTCTTTTGCATCAATATGCTTCACACCGTCAAAGCCTACGACACCTGTGGTGTATACTCTATCTTTATACGAATCCTTTGGAGGCACAAGACAGTTGGTGGTCATCAATATCGGGCCGTTAAAGCTTTCGAATTCCTTATCCTGTTTCCACCATGCATTTCCGTAGTTGCCTACAAAATGATCGTATTTCTTAAATGCCGGATAGTAATGAGCCGGAAGCATTTCACTGTGGGTATATACGTCTATCCCTGTTCCTTTGGTTTGCTCCAAAAGCCCTTCCATATCCTTCAGATCATGGCCGCTGATGAGGATACCCGGGTTATTTCTTACCCCAATGTTAACTTTTGTAATTTCCGGGCTGCCGTAGGTTGATGTATTCGCTTTATCCAACAACGCCATTACATCGACACCGTATTTTCCTGCTTCCATGACCAGTGCTACCAATTGGTCTGCTGCCAAAGTATCGTCCAATGTAGCAGCCAATGCCTTTTCCATGAATTCGAAAATGCTACTATTGACATATCCTAATTGGTAAGCGTGTTTTGCATATGCAGCCATTCCCTTTAATCCATAAGTAAGTAACTCTCTTAAAGATCTCACGTCTTCATTCTCAGTAGCAAGAACTCCTACCTGTGCAGCCTTTGCGTCAAATTGTTCCGCTTGTGCGGACCATACCGCCGCATCATGAGTGATACCGGAAATATCTGCGCCTGATTTAGCAGCAGCATTTTTTATCTCATCTCTTAACACCAAAGCATTTTGAATTCTTTCAACAAACGCTTTTCTATCAAAATTCGCATTGGTGATGGTCATAAACAAACTTTCCATGATAAACTTATCAGCCTCTTTGCTTGCGGCTCCCGTTTCTCTGGCTTTCATATTATACAATGAAATTCCTTTCAAAGTATAAATCAACAAGTCATGCAGATTGGCTACATCCGAAGTCTTTCCACATACCCCTCTCATCGTGCACCCGGTTCCTTTGGCCGCTTCCTGACATTGATAACAAAACATACTCATTCTTACATACCTCCATTATTTTTATTGTTTTAGTGGGATTTTATTTATTAATAGTTCACAGTTCACGGTTTACAGTTCACAGACCTTATACCGTGAATCGTGAGTACTATAACTATACTTTATAATTTATCGCTTGCGCTTTCATACTTAGTATACTATTGCTATCTATTTATTTCGGTAACATATGTTACCGATAAGAATATTTATCCTTTTACGATATTCCCCTCTACGCCAATGACTACTTCTCTATAAGGAACAATAGTCTCGGACTGCAGCATAGCGGTTCTTACCGATTGGACGATGCCGCCGCAGCAAGGTACTTCCATTCTCACTACTGTAATGCTGGCAATATCGTTGTTCTTAAGAATTTCCGTCAATTTTTCCTTATAGTGTTCATTGTCGTCCAACTTAGGACATCCGATCACAGTGGTATGGCCTTTGATAAAGTCCTTATGGAAGTTCGCGTGAGCATAAGCTACACAGTCCGCTGCAATCAACAAATTAACTCCTTTAAAATACTGCGCATTGGGATTTACCAGGTTTAATTGTACCGGCCATTGTCTTAATTCGGATACCGGCGCCGAGGCTGATGTTTCATCTGATTGAGGAACACTCGGTTCATTATTCACCGGAGTTCTATTCATCATTCTGGCTGCCATTCCCGGACATCCTGAATGTACCGGTTTTTTTACTTTTTCAGCCTTCTTCTCAGCCATTTTTTTATCAACAGCTTCTTGGTCATAAGCAACCGCTTCTCTTTCAATCATAGTAATGGCCCCAGTAGGACATTCAGGCAGGCAGTCACCCAAACCGTCGCAGTATTCATCACTTAGCAATTTTGCCTTACCGTTTACCATCTCAATCGCGCCTTCATGACACGCAGTTACACATAATCCGCATCCATTGCATTTTTCTTCATCTATATGAATGATTCTTCTTTTCATCTTCGTTACCTCCTCGTATTGATTTTATGTTTCTATTATAGTAAGATTAAGATAAATATTCGGTAACATATGTTACCATTGATAATTTTTTAGGAGATTTTATGAATAATATTATAGAAGCGTTAAAACATTGCTTTTTATTTCGCAACTTTAGTGATGAGGAAATTTACCAAGCGTTAACGAACATAGACTATAAAATCAAATCTTATGCTAAAGATGAAGTCATTGCGATTGAAGATGATAGATGTGTAAATTTAGGGGTCGTCATTGAAGGAAGTATAGAAATTCAAAAGATCTTTGCGTCAGGTAAAACGCTTACCATCACGCGGCTGGGCAAGGGGCAAATTTTTGGGGAAGTGATTATTTTTTCGGATACCAACCAGTATCCTGCCACCATCGCTTCTTGTGAAAGTTCAAAAGTTATGTTTATATCCAAAGAGGAAATCCTTAAATTTTGCAGTTTAAATATTAGATTCTTAAATAATTTTATAGGATCGCTTTCAGATAAAATATTACTGTTGAACAAAAAATTAAAAAGTCTTTCTTACCACACGATCAGACAAAAAGTGGCAAGTTATTTATTGGAGGAATATGGAACACAAAACAAGTCTTTCATCACATTAACGCTTTCTAAAAAGCAGCTTGCAGAACAATTGGGCATCCCAAGACCTTCCCTCTCCCGGGAACTGATTAATCTTAGAGATGAAGGGATCATCGATTTTGACCGGAATATTGTAAAGATTATTGATGTCAATGTACTTGAGGAATGCTTATATGAATAAAAGAAAGAACAGGTAGTGATAGTTATGTCGGATAGAGAAATGCTTGTTTATAAAACATTAAAGCAGCTTAATATAGACTATATACAAAAAAGTCATGCCCCTGCATTTTCAATAGAGGATTGCAAGAGAATCATTGAAAAACTCGGAGGTGGTATTCACTGTAAGAATTTATTTTTATGCAACCGCCAAGAAACAGAGTTTTTCTTACTTTTAATCCGTTATGATAAAAAGTTCCGAACTTCGGATGTTTCTAAACAAATTAACCGTTCCCGTTTAAGCTTTGGATCAGAAGAGAATCTGCTTAAATACTTAAATGTCTATCCCGGATCAGTAAGCCCTATGGGTCTAATAAATGATAAAAATAACAATGTTATTCTACTTATGGACAAAGATCTCTTAGCTTATGAAACCATATGGTTTCACCCCTGTGTGAACACTGCCTCAATTGCTATGCAAATAAATGATTTTATGACAAAGTTTTTACCTTATACAAATCATCAGCCTATTTTTGTTACAATATAGGAGGATGTGAAAAAGTCGGATTTAGCACATAGAGAAAATCGAACTTGAGCAGGCCCTCGTCCCTGCTGTTTGCCCGATTTTGGCATAACAGAGGGACTGTCCGAAGCCTTTGAAAAAGTCCGGTTTAGCACGTAGAAGGAGTGAAGGATGGTCTTTTGGACTCAAATTTCTCCCATGATGGTATCTAAATCCTTGTCCTCACTATCCAGTACTCTTTTCTTGTCATATTGTTCAAGCTTGTCATAACACCTGTTAAGCTCTGATATTATCTGTTTATTATCCGGGTCATATTTTAACAATTGCTCAAGATAATATGCTGCCTTTTCAAAATCCTTTCCCCCATAGTCATCCCAGTTATCCTTGGTACTATCATAGATATATCCGTCCATATACAGTTCAGCCAGAATAGCTATCGCATACCGGTCATTTTCTTTTGCATACTGCTCATATAAAGGGATTGCACCCTCGTAGTCACCTCCCCGCAGCTTTTTATCCGCTTCATTTGCATCGGTAAACTTCAAGGTTGTGCTGCAATGTTCATCCTCATACCTGTTCATTTCCCCCATTTTATCGGTACTAAACAGTATGTTGTGCTGTCTGTCGTACCCTGTTACCGTTACAATGTATTCGTCTTCTCCATAAAAAGGAGGCAAATAACTTAAAGGATTCGGACCGCTTCCTGAGGAATGTCCTCTTCCTGCCTGTAAGTGCACTTTGTCTTCCATTTCGAAAGAAGTTTTGGGTACCTGTATTTTTCCACTCTCAAACAGAATGACGGTACTGCTGCCGCTCCTGGTTTTGACCCTATGTTTTAGAAACATTCTATAATAATCCGATTTTGGAACATTTTGGGTAGATACAGAGATCTCCCTTCCTTCTTTAACCGCATGTGCCTCTATTTCTAACGGCATCATATAGATATTCTCATCTTTAATCTCTGTGTTCCCGTTCAATTCTATCACATCTGATTCGTTGAAGGACAAGCTTGTGCCTAAAACGGCATTTGCAAAGGTTGTGATATATAACCGGTATCTCCCGTTTTTTATATGACCTATGCGGTAATGTCCGGCATCATCGGCAACTGCGGCTGCCACCGCGTCCATGCCTATAATTTGGTTTGAAGACCAGCCATCGATTCCATTTTCGGGAACAAGACTTATAAATACAGGTGGCACCTGCTCCGATGGTAATATAATCTTTCCGGAAACGGAATTTCCGCTTTCCGGCGCTGAATGTTTAATTTTTTCAATTCTATCAAACTCCCGCTGCAGCTCATAAAATCCGAATAAAGGTTCTACCAGATCCTTATAGCTTTCATTTACTTTTCCCAGATCGTAATAGGGTTCCCTTTGCTGCTCCCATTTATATTTGTGGTAGTTATCCATATTACCTGTTATAAAATAGTAGTAAGAAAACAAAAAATCCGCTGCTGTTTTATAGCTGTCAAATGTATTATGCCGGAGAATATCTATACCAATGTTGTTTTGTCCGTCCATAAGATGCATTGCCGCTAAATGTAGATTTTTAAGCTCAATTAATTTTTTATCTTTAATATAATTAAGGTTTCTTAGTATCTCAAAAGCAAAATTTTTATTGCCGCTATTAAAATTAGCCATTGCTATTTTCATTTCATAGATACCAAGTTGATCACTCTTTTTTCTACCTAAGACTTTTTTATGTTCTTCGTTAATCTGATTCAAACTGTCTTCCTCAAGATATACCGCTGATGACCCTCTTGAACCCTTTGAAGCAGAATAAAGGGCTCCATATTGAAATTGACTTCCCAGGATACTGTCAATGCGCGAAATAGCACTTACCACCGAACCTAATCCCTTTTGTGTGATAGAACGAACATAATATGCATCTGCCTTGTCTTCATCAAAGCTCTCATAAATTTTTCCCAGCATCATATAGGTAAATGACTGCATAAAGAAAGGCAACATGAATATGCAAGCGATCAACCCTAGTATGAACAACGTCTTGATCTTTATTCTTATTTTAATGGTTTTCATTTTGTTCCACCCCTGTTTGCATCGATATTACCTTGATTTTACTCTGTTGTATTTCCTTACCGCCAACCTCTAAGTTTCCTACTCCCGCTGACCAAGCTATCATTACTGCTAAACAAACAGCGATAGCAGGCGTTAAAGGTATTTCTATTTCTCGATTTAAAAATTTATTCAATTTACTGCCGTGCTTCTGACTCTTTTCTAGCACATGCCTTTTTAGCTGTTTATCGAATATCGTATCGTGAAGTTCCTCATCAATCTTTTGTTTAAAGCTCCTCATATAAGTATTCCTCCTTCAACACAATCTTCAAGCTCTCCCGTGCTCTGCTCAGCCGGCTTTTTATAGTACCTTCCTTTTGTTTTAAAGCACAAGCGATCTCTTTAATGGTAAGCTGATTGTAGTAATACAAAACAACAACCTGACGCTCCTTAGGCTTTAGCGTCATCACCGCTTCATACAGACTTATTTTTTCTTCAATATCTATTCCGGTTACCTCTTCTGTTTTATCTGATAATTCTTCATGCGAAAATACCGGAACCACACGCCTAAGCCAAGCAGACCTAAGCTTTTGCCGACATTGATTGATAAGTATCTTTAAAAGGTACGTTTTAAGAGAGCATTCTCCTCTAAAGCTATCTATGTTTTGATAGTATTTTAAAAATGTATCGGACACCGTTTCCTGCGCGTCACGGTCATCTTTTAATACCATCTTCGCGGTTCTTAAAAAGGATGTAGCATACTCATCCATTGCATTTTTTAACTTTTCAACATCTTTGCTTTCCGTACTATCTTCTTCTTTGTGTACAAACATTATATGTCCCCCGTACTTTTGTTAGGTACCTCTATTATATTAGATGCCTTCAACCAAGTAAAAGGTTGCAAAATTCCTATATAAAATTTTAATACTTTTTATAGATAATCAAAAAAACGAAGAAAGGCCAATGTTAAACACATCAGCGCTTCTTCGCTTTTTATATGCTAATACTTTTTTAAAGTTTTAAATATTCACATGAAAGGGAATAATAATTTTTGGTTTTCTTCCGTATACATATTTTCTTTAGTAATTATTTCAGACCCGGTATCAATTTTCTTATTAACTTTTTTGCCTTTCACGGCCTGAACAGCAGTTTTTATACTTAAGTAGCCCATATTAAAAGGCTTTTGAACAACAGTTGCCTGAATTACTCCTTTTTCAATAAATCCTACTTCAGATAGCGAACTATCAAAACCAACCAATTTGACTTTCCCCTTTAACCCAAGATCGTCAATAGCCATTGCTGCACCAACTGTGGAAGACTCATTTAACCCGACAATTCCTTCCAAGTCAGGGTTTTCCATCATCAGGTCTTTTGCTATCTCATAAGCTTTTGCTTGAACGGCGCTACTATAAAATATTCCTAAAATATTATCTTCCATCTCCTTTGAGAGTCCCTCTCTTACCCCTTTTTCCCGTTCAATCGCTGTAGACGACCCCTCCACATGACTTATAATAGCTATTTTAGAATTACTGCCAACTAATTTCAACAACTCTTTTCCAGCTTTTTTACCTGCCTCAAAACTATCGGTTGCAATAAAAGAATCCGGTAATTCACTATTTAATCCTGAATCTATTATTACTAATTTGATATTATTTTTCCTAACCTTTTCCGCAACAGGAACCAATGCATAATAATCATTTGCTGCTAAAACAACTGCATCAGGTTTATTTTTTATAGCATTCTCCAGAATACCTATTTGTTCGTGAATATCTCTCTCTGTTCCGGAACCTGTTATTTTAACATTTACATCAAATTCCTTTGCTGCAGTATCTATACCCGCATATACGGAATCCCAAAATTCCATACGAAAATCTATAGCCTTAACCACAACAAGAATATCTAGTTTTTTGCCTGCTTCCTTGGCAAGAATTGCTTTATTTAATATGTATGCACTACAACCGGCAATCACAATAACACCAAATACTCCTAAGGCTATTTTCATTATTTTTTTCAAATTACATCCCCCTAATTAAGGCAGAATCTTTAGCAGCTTATCCTTGAAAGGATTTTAACATTTTCTCAAACTCCTCTATTTCATCTTTTCCATCAAGTACTCCACCGTTTGAAACCTCAAATGCCTTAACACCTTTTGCCCTACCTTCTGTCATCTCATAGGGTCTAATATATGCAACCTGCTCTATATTACCCATTTTTTTCAGCAGCTCTTTTCTGTTAATTTCACTATTGTTTAATTTAGCCGTTAACTAATCCCCCATTATAGTTATATTATATAATATTTTTATAGATCAATAAATCATCATTTCTAGTTTGGTACTATAAAATAAGCTTTGGAATTGACTTAATACATTCTTCAATTTCCGATATCACAGGCATCGCAGGGATTGCACCTTTTTTTACTGTTGTAACGGAACCTGCAGCATTTGCAAAATCTATCATTTCCTCTATATTAGCTTTGCTTAAATTAGAAAGAGTCATCCCTTTTTCTATTACCTGATATAAAAATGAGCCCAGGAATGCATCCCCTGCACCGGTTGTGTCTATTGTAATTACATCATATGCCGGAAGAATGCCTGTCTTATCTCCAATTCTATAGAAACAGCCTGAAGGTCCCAATGTCACCAGAATTACAGGAATTCCATATTTATTCAAGATTATTTCCGATCCTTCTTCAAGATCTCCTTTACCGGTAATAAATTCAAGTTCCTCATTGGATACCTTTAATATTTCCGCATACTCCAATCCTTTTTCAATCATAGCTTTTGCTTCACCAAGGTCATTCCATAACGGAATTCTTAAATTGGGATCGAATGATATAATTGCACCATTCTCCTTCGCAATTTTTACTGCCATAAGAGTAGCCGATCTGGAAGGATTATCCGTCATTGAAACTGTACCGAAGTGAAAAATCTTAGTACTTTTTAGCATTTCTATATTAACTTCATTTTGATCAAGTAATAAATCTGCTCCAGGTTTTCTATAAAAACTAAAGCTTCTATCTCCTTTACCGTTTAAATGTACGAATGCCAACGTCGTATTTGCTTCCTTAGTGAAAACTAATCCCTTTGTATCTACGCCTATATCTTCTAATACCCCTGATAAAAATCTTCCAAATTGATCATCTCCTACTTTTCCTATCAGGGCTGCCTTTCTGCCAAGCTTGGATAGGATCGCCAAAACATTTCCAGGTGCCCCGCCGGGATTTCTTTCAAACAATACGGTGCCTTCTTCTGTTTCTCCAGCAGGCGTAAAATCTATAAGCAACTCCCCAATTGCAACAACATCATACATACTTGATCTCCCCTTATTTGAATTTATTTTTATAGTTAAAGTTTATATTTTTATCCTTACAAAGGAAAGACAAATTTTAGCATAGTTTCTTGAACTTCTTCTGTTATTTGCATCGCTCTTACTAAAAAAACTATTTAACTTTATACTTTTCATTAGTTCCCTCCTGGCTCATACAAAAGAATTAATCTATATAAAGAAAATATTTTATTACCTAAATATAATTTATTTATAGACATTAGCAAACGCCTGCATAAAAACATACAGGCATTTGCTATTCTTTTAATGTATAATTTAATTTTTTAAAACAGCTTTAATACTATTTTTAAGTCAAGTATTAATCATATAATAGAGGCTTGAATTCCTCTAAATCCATATTGGTTTTATCATACCATTTATAACCTGTATCAGTTATTTCAGGAAGAGTTTCACCATTCATAGCTTTTACTGCTGCTTCGACAGCTTTATATCCTATACCTACAGGATCCTGGCTGATAGCACCAAGCATTACTCCGCTTCTTACAGCATCTTTTTGCTGTTTACCGGCATCATAACCTACTATTACAATTTTACCGACCATATTCATTTCAGTTACACCGTTAATTACCCCAATAGCAGAACCTTCATTCGCTCCAAAGATACCTTTTAAGTTCGGATGTGCTTGAATTATAGCTTTTGTAAGGTCTGTTGATTTAAGATGGTCTCCACCGCCATACTGAATATCTACGATTTCTATGTTAGGATACTTTTCTTTTATACGGTTTACAAATCCATCTCTACGTCCGACACCGGTTGCACTAACCTGGTCGTGAACAACTACAGCAACTTCGCCTTCTCCACCAATAGCCTCAGCCATCTTGTCTGCAGCTTCCCCAGCAGCTAAAGAGTTATCAGTAGCACAAGTAGTTACAGGAATATCACTGTCAACCCCTGAGTCAAAGCCAACAACAGGGATTCCCATTTCTTTTGCTTTTTGTACCTGAGGGATAACAGATTTGCTGTCACACGCTGCAAGAACTAATGCTGCCGGTTTTTTAGCAAGTGCAGTATCTATCATTTCTATTTGCTTATCAATAGCTGCATCTCCTTCGGGCCCTTCAAATGTCATTTCAACATTAAAGTCTTTTGACGCTTGCTCTGCTCCTTGTTTAACTGCTTGCCAGAACTGATGCTGCCATCCTTTTGAGACAATAGCTATATAAGGCTTTTCGTCACTTTTTGCAACCTCATCCTTTGGGGCTTCTACAGCTTTTGAAGCTTCTTCAGTCTTTTGAGCCGGTTGTGCAGTTTTTCCACACCCTGCTAACAGTCCGGCAGCAACAATTACGCTTAAAGCCATACTTAATACTTTTTTTGCTGTCATTTTCATTTCCTCCTAGATTTTTTATTGTATGAACTCCTAAAAGGAGTGGATACCTTTTTTGTTTACCAACCTAAACTTAGCTTTAAATTCTTTGAAAACTATTGCTTCCTTCTTCTCAAAACATCTGCGTATACAGCTAACACTAAAATGAATCCTGTAACAACCAACTGCCACTCCTGAGGTACAGAAAGTATTCTTAATCCGTTTGTAAGTACACTCATAATAAATGCACCTATAATAGTACCTCCTATCGTACCTTCACCGCCATCTAGGGAAGTTCCCCCTATAACAACAGCCGTAATAGCCTCAAACTCATATCCCGATCCAAGACCCGGCTGAGCAGAGTTTAGACGTGATGCTATAATAATACCTGCCAATCCGCAAAATGCACCGCATAATGCATATACTGTTGTTTTCCATCTTGCAACATTTACTCCGGAAAGTCTGGTTGCCTCTTCATTACTTCCGATTGAAAATGTATATCTTCCGAGTACTGTTTTTGTAAGAATTATATTTGCAACAATCGCTGCTCCTATAAAAATTAAAACTGCATTAGGAATTTCAAATCCGGGAATAATTGAATTTAACATAGAGCCCATAGAAATCTTTGAAACTCCCGGTCTATCATTCATATAGATTGGTTTTGTTCCGGAAATTACAAGCGACAGACCTTTTGTGGCCATAAACATACCTAATGTTGCAATAAACGGTGGAATTTTAAGCCTGGTTATCAGCGTGCCGCTTATAAAACCACAAAAAGCTCCGGCTGCAATACCGCCAACTACACCAAATATGATCGGCGTCTGCCAATATGTTATAAATACACCTGCTATTACTGCTGAAAAAGTCATAACCGTACCAACGGATAGGTCAATTCCTCCTGAAATTATAACAAAATTAACTCCAAGCGCTAATACGCCGGTTACACAAGTTGCCAGAACAATCGATACAATATTACTGAATTTGAAAAAATTTGGTGATGCAATTGAGAAAACAATAAATAAGACAATCAATCCTGCAAATGCTAAAAGTTTTTGAGTTGCATCTGAACGAAGCATTGCATTCCTTTGAGCAATTTTTATTTCCATTTTACTATACCTCCATAATCTTTCTATTAATGACAAGAGATTATACTTCCCGTTTTGTTGCAAATTTCATAATACTTGTCTGAGTAGCTTCCTCGGCACTCAATTCACCGGCTATTCTTCCTTCACACATCACAACAATTCGTTCACTCATACGAAGGATTTCCGGTAATTCAGAAGAAATCATTATTATAGATTTTCCCTGTTTGGCTAAATCTGAAAGCAGATTGTATATCTCACTTTTAGCCCCAACATCTATTCCACGTGTCGGTTCATCAAAAATTAATATATTACAGTCTCGTGTCAACCACTTTCCTATAACTACTTTTTGCTGATTTCCACCGGATAAGTTTTTAACCTTTTGTACTGTACTGGGTGTTTTTATGTTCAAAGTATTAACATAATTTTCAGCTTGTTCACGAATTTTTGTACTATTTACCCAGCCTAAAAATCCAAGAAAATTCTTATATGTAGCTAATACTATATTGGTTTCAACATCCATGCCTACTACAAGTCCATATCTCTTACGGTCTTCCGAAAGATATCCTATGCCATATTTAACCGCATCCTCAGGACTTTTTATATTAACTTTTTCACCATTTATGTATATTTCTCCTGAATCCTTTTTATCTGCACCAAATAGAGCACGAGCAACCTCTGTACGACCTGCACCCATTAAGCCGGCAAAACCTAGAATTTCTCCTTTTCTAAGCTTAAAGCTTACATCCTTTACTGCTCTGCCCCGATTTAAATTTTTAACCTCCAGAACTATTTCATTTCCAACTGTATTTGCATTTTCTCTAGCTGTCTCATATATAACACGGCCAACCATTAGATTTATTATATGATCAATTGTTGTGTCTTTCATATCAAGTGTGTCAATATAACTTCCGTCACGCATTACAGTAATTCTGTCAGAAATTCTTTTAAGTTCTTCCATACGATGGGATATATAGACAATACCTACGCCCTGACTTCTTAGCCGGTTAATAAAACGAAACAGCTCTTCAATCTCCGAGTCTGATAAGGCAGCTGTCGGCTCATCCATAATTAATACCTGAGAATTAAAAGAAAGAGCTTTCGCAATTTCCACCATCTGCTGCTTTGCAACTGTAAGTTCCGACACCTTAGTTTTAGGATCCAAATTCAGGTGCATACTTTCAAACAGAATTTTGGTCTTCTCATTAATTTCTTTTTCATTTAAAAATAAATTAAGATTTTTTCTTGGCTCACGACCAATAAAAATATTCTGCGCTACTGTAAGATGAGGCATTAAATTAAGTTCCTGATGTATAATACTGATTCCCAGCTGTTGTGCAGCTTTCGGACTGTCTATTTCAACTTCCTTGCCCTTATAGAAGATACGACCCGCATCTTTCTTGTAGATACCTGTGAGTACTTTCATTAAAGTAGACTTACCTGCGCCATTTTCCCCGATTAATGCATGAACTTCGCCAGACCGCAGCTCAAATTTACAATCACTTAGTGCATGGACACCGGGAAAGGTTTTTTCTATTCCTTCCATATAGACTAATACTTCCCTCAATTCTTATCACCCCTGTTTCATAAATGTGCTCATTTAATACGTATTTAAGGATACATAAATACCATTGAATCTCAGCTTGAAATATTAAATTTTATCTTTGAAATACATTAATGTAATTTGGAATTTAATATTTATGATTTTTCTAAACTAACTGACCTCACATCTCGTATATAATTATAGAAGAGTAATTATAATTATTTAATAGAATATCTTACATATGTTGTTTAATAATTTACAAAATTATTTATACTTTCTTATGCATTAAAAAATCTGACATTATTTTTACGCTAATGTCAGATTTCCCATTATAAATTTTTAGTCCTATTCTATTAGTGGAAGCCATACATCGACTTTTGTTCCAACATCCAATTGACTTTCAAATACCAAACCAAATTCATCACCAAAGTATAACTTTAGTCTTTCATGTACATTCCATACACCAACACCTTTACTATCGGAAACTGTATTTCTTTTTGAAAGAACATTCTCCAACTTTTCAGGAGTCATACCAACCCCATTATCTATAACCTGTAAAAGTATTTTATTATTAGTTTTTTTCCCTGTTATTCTTATTAGCCTCATTCCATTCTTATTTTTTATACCGTGATAAATAGAATTTTCAGCTAAAGGCTGCAGAATTATTTTTAGGGTCTTGCAATGTAATATATCATCATCTACCTCTATACTAAAATCCAGCTTATCGGTATATCTGATTTTCTGTATAGTTAAATAATTTTTAATGTGTTCAATTTCACTCCTTAAACTAATTATTTCTTCACCTTTACTAATACTGAATCTAAATAGCTTTGCAAGTGCAGATGCCATAACTACAACATCTTCAGATTTCTTGCTTTCAGCCATCCATATAATTGAATCCAAAGTATTGTATAGAAAATGAGGATTAATTTGAGCCTGAAGAGCTTTTATTTCACTTTTTCGTTTTTGCTCCTGCTCTTTTGTATTTTGAATAATCAAATCTTTTATTTTAGTTGTCATTATATTAAAAGCTATAGTTTTGCACTTTTTAAATTACATGCATCAATTACCAGCATAAAAGCACAATAAAATAGGAATATAGATATTGCAGGGCACCGGCCCAATCCCTTAAAAAGGAGCGATTCTGCAATGACTATCTACATTCCTATGGAAATAATCCAGTTACTATTATTTCCAAAAGAATGCTTTAAATGCATAAAAACTTATAATTATTTTATTTGCTATATATGGTGCCTACTTGTGGTTCCAGGCAAGAAAACTACCAGAAAGCTGTATCGGCATTGCTTTTTCTTTCGTAAAGACGTATCTAGTTGGTGTAGGTTCTTTACGGAGTATAAATGGGATTATACAGAAGTTATAAGAAAAATGTTTTTGCTGCTTCTGAACTTGTTCCCAAATGAACTCATGGTACATGGTAAGATTCAAGCCTGCTTTGATACTACTTTGAATGCAAAAGATTCTAAGAAAGTAATCGGCATTCAAAAATGGGATAACCACAGCGGTAATGCTGATGCTGGTGAATATATTATAGGACATCACTGGGGAGTACTTGGTATTACAGGCTTTTTCAAAAACCAATATATTAGCTTCCTTATTTCCTTTAAACTCGTTACAGGAAAGCTTGCAAAGAGCCAATGGAAATGTAATCAATCAGGCCAAGCAGAACCATTAAAAATCTGGGATGTTGCACATGCTCAAATACTCCAGTTAAATCAATGGGTATTACAAAGCGGTCATAAACTACGTACCGTAGAAGATGCATACTTTGCAAACAAACCTTTTATTCAGCCATTGCTTGACCAAGGCATTGATGTTGTTACTAAATTAAGAGCTGATGCTGTAGCACGTTTAGACCCTGAACCGCAATCGCAGAAAAAAAGGGGTCGTAAGCCCAAATATGGCAAACAAATTAAAGTTCGTGAACTTTGGAATCTTACCGAACATGAAATTGTTACTGTACAGCTTTACGGCAAAATTCAAACTATAGAAATTGCTGTAGCCGATGTTTGCATGCTCAAGTTATCCAAAAAGGTTCGTACGGTAGTGCTCCATACTAATAAAGGTAAGCTAATGGCATTAATCAGTACAGATACAACCCTCACTGCTGCCCAGATTATTGAAATATACGGTTCCCGTTTTTCAATAGAATTGGCAATACGCGATGTTAAGCAGTATCTCGGTTTTGGAGAATACCAACACCACAGCTTATTACCTGTATTACGATTTTTACACACTGTTGGTATCGCCTATAATATTGGTAAAATTGTACTTATAAAGTATGGCAAGTGCAAATGGTTAAATATTACTTCCGATACAGGGGATACCCCTTGGGTATCAGAGTTAAGTTTTTCCAAGCTACGGTATTGTTTGAGAAAGTATGCCTTGGGAAAACTTGTATTCGCTGATTCCGCACCAGAAGCGGAACAGCATGAAATTGTCTTGGATAAAGATGCTATCGTGGACTTCGTTGCATAATGCACAGTGGGTTTTTATGGTAACACATTTACCCAAGAGTTTTCTGCAAAACTATAGTTAAAAGCTTTACTAAGTTTTTTAATTTCTTCAGGATCCTTTATATCAACCTTAATATCAAAATTTCCCTTTTGAACCTCTTTCATAGAGGATTCAAGCAATTTAACAGGTTTTGATATCCTAAGGGATAATAAAATTGACAATAATACTACGATAGTTACAAATACTATGCCACCCAAAGCGTAATAAGTATAAATTCTTTTTTTATTTGCAAAAAGTTCATCAACATATGCCACACCCACAATTTTCCATCCGGAATAATCAGAAGTTTGTATAGTATAAATTCTGCTGTCTTTACCATCTTTTATTATAAAACTATTTTCTTTTGTATTGAGTACTTCATCAATTATTTCCGATTTAAGATTACTATATAAAAGTTGCTGCTGGGGATGAAAAACAATCTTTCCGTCATTATCAATAATAAATATATATCCCCTCTTTCCTAATTTAACCTTACTGCATATATCATTTATAACTTTAAAATTCAAGTCTGCTAAAAATATACCCAATTTTTCCTTACCATCTTTACTTCTTAATTCGCGGCTTAAGGATACAACCCATCTATATTTATTACTAATAATATTCTGAACATGAGAGGATGATATGGCTATTTGCCCATTTGCTTTAACAGCATTTTCGTACCAACTTTGTCCCTTTATATCGGCAAATTCATTTATTTGGGAATTTTCCGAATCTGAAATAAAATTTCCATCATATCCAAATATAGAAATTGAAGCTATATCTGTTCTTGCATATAAAATTGAATCAAACAATTCAATGATTTTGTTTTTACTATTTTCCTTTTCTTCCTTAGAAAAATTATTATTGGAAAAATACAATCCAATATCTTTATTATTTAGAGCTACTAATGATATATTTTCCATATATGTTATATAAGTTTCAATATTTATATTAACTTGTCGTATTAACTCGTTCATATATTCACGAGTATTTTTTTCAACCACATCTGAAGATACCTTATATGTAATAAATCCAATATAGATAATTGAAAATAGTATAAGAAAGGAGAAAACACCTGCAATATTTGATTGAATACTTCCAAATTTAAAAAACTTTAATGCCCAATTATAAATACTTTTCACACAATTATTCTCCCTTATATTTTTTCACGAAATTCAGTTGGTGATAATCCGGTGGCTTTCTTAAAAATCAAGCTAAAGTAGTGGGGATCTTTATATCCTACTTTCTCAGCTATCTCATAGGTTTTCAAGTTAGTGTTTTTAAGTAGTTCCGACGCCTTTTCTACCCTAACTCTTGTAAGATACTCAATAAAGGTCTCTCCTACATAATTTTTAATTATCATGCTAAAATAGCTTGTACTTACAAGTAAGTGTTTACATATGGAATTAAGTGAAATATTTTGATCATTATAATTATTTTTTATATACTCTACCGCTTTTATTGCTTGCATTTCAAAATGATCTGTTCTCTTTTTTGAAATATGAACCGATATATTCCTTGAAATATCTTTTAGCCAACATTCTATTTCATCTAAAGCTTTAAACTTATATACTTCTGAAAGGTCAATATTACTATTACCAAAAACTGCTTCTATATTAATTCCCAATTCATTAAGTGTGTCCATAATAGAAATTAAAATTTGCTGCACCTGAATATAGCATTGTTGAAGTGAGGTATAGGAGTTTTTTAGATTTTCAACAATTTCCGTTATTATATCATCAACATTTTGGATTGTTCCTGTTTTAATCCCTGTTATCAATTTATCAGTAGCTACCTTTTTATATCTTGATACGGCTCTGTTGTTTTCTTCCATATCCTTTATACTAGTAACTTTATTTTTTCCTACGAGAAATCTATAGTCCAGTGCAGCCATTGATTCCTCATAGGCTGTATTTATAAGCTTTAATGACGAGCAAATATCACTTATTCCTACAGTCACTGTAAATTTTAAGTATTTTTCAATCATGCTTCGGATTTCCTCCGAAATAATCATTCCATTTTCATTTAATAACTGTGAATCTTCTCCATTTAATATTATTACTATCTTTTGGTTATCATTTTGAAATACTATTCCATTATTATACTTTAATACGATTTCTTCACAGACATTATTTACAGCAAAAAGCAAAAGCTCTTCTTCGGAATCAGCATAAAAAGAATTCATTTCATCATAATCATCAACATCTACTGAAATAACCAGAAAAAACTCTCCACAAACCTTTATATTAAAATAGTCAAGCTTCTCTTGGATTTTCTCAGTTCCGTAAAATCCTGATACCAGACGCTTTAGAAATCTCTCTCTTAAGAGAGGAAGACTTTTTGTCAGTTGACTTTCTAAATTATTTAAATTATTTATATTAGCGACCTCTTCATCGAGATCACTTTTAACCTTTTCTAAAACTTCACAAAATTCCTTTGCTGTTATGGGTTTTAAAATAAAATCAAGAGCTTTTAATTTAATTGCCTGTTGTGCATATTCAAACTCGTCATATCCGGTCAGGATTATAACTTTTATGTTGCTGTAATTATTTGATATATAACGTGTTAACTCAATTCCATCTATTAAGGGCATGCATATATCCGTAATTACAACATCCAAGTGATTATTTTCTATAACTTCGATTGCTTCACTTCCGTCTTTGCATCCGCCTACAAGTTCAAATCCATATTCAGACCAATTAATATTATTCTTAATCCCCTCTCTAACAACAGATTCGTCATCTACAACCAGTATCTTGTACATTGAATTTCCCCCATTTATATCAGTGAAATGCATAAATCCATATATCATATATTATAATAGCTTAGCAGTTTTAATTTAACAGAATATTTTATTTTTATAGTTGAATAATTTACAATATTTGAGTTGTGTGGTAACTATATTATACCAAAGGTGAGCTATTCGGAGTTCATCTTTTTTATTTCAATGAAAAAGCTGTCTCGAATAGAAATTTAATTCCTATTACGAGACAGCCCCTTTTTTATTCATCCGTCTTTAAATACGGAAATTTTCCTCTGGGTATAAAGCTTGTATGCAGATACTTCTTGGACACTTCCGACAACGGTCCTTCCAGGAATTCGTCATATATTTGCTTAATGCGCTCGTTCTCATGAGAGCGGCGGATCTTGCTGCCGCGGTCAATGTTAAATAATGAATCCGCACGATTATGCCGATAATCCAGAGAGATCTTCTTATGATCTCTGCCCCCAAGAATAGGCTGCCCCCCTCCGCCGACGCAGCCGCCGGGACATGCCATGACTTCCATATAATCAATCTTTTTCTTTCCTTCTTTATGCGCTTCCAACGCTTTTTTTGCGTTTCCTGTCCCATGGGCTACCGCAATAGAAAGCGTCTTATCTCCTATCGTCACCTTACCGTATTTCAGGCCTCGCTGTCCCCTTGTGTCTTCATAGTCCGGCACAGGCATTTCTTCACCGGTATAAAGATAATGGGCCGTACGGAGTGCCGCTTCAAACAATCCTCCGGTTGTACCGAATATCGTACCGGCACCGCTGAATTGATCGAAAGGCTCATCATAAGTTTCATCGGGAAGATTAATGAAATCAATGCCTGCCTGCCGAATCATTCTTGCCAGCTCCCGCGTGGTCAATACATAATCTACATTGCGGAAACCATCCGACGTCATCTCCGGTCTTGCCGCTTCATATTTTTTTGCTGTACAAGGCATAATGGCGACATTGACGATATCCGCCGGCTTGATGCCGTATTTTTTTGCATACCACGTCTTGGTAAGTGCTCCGCACATTTCATGCGGGGATTTTGTAGACGAAAGATTGGGTAAAAATTCCGGATAAAAATGCTCCGCAAATTTCACCCAGCCGGGACAACAAGACGATAGCAGCGGCATATGGTCGGGATGGTTCATGACTCGATCCAAAAGCTCACTGGCTTCCTCCATAATGGTTAAGTCCGCGGTGACATCGGTAGCAAACACCTTGTCAAATCCGAGCCTTCTCAGTGATGCAACCAGTTTTCCTCTTACCAGTGTACCGACAGGCATGCGGAATTCTTCTCCCAACGTGACCTGGATGGATGGTGCCGTTTGCGCCACCACATATTTTTTCGGATCTGAAAGTACCGCCCACACATCGCCAATACTTTCCTTTTCGGTCAATGAAGCGGTAGGGCAGGCGATCACGCATTGACCGCAGGTAATGCATATCACCTCTGATAAATCTTTTTTAAATGCCGGTGCGATCACCGTATCCAAGCCACGGTTAATAGGTGAATATACGTTGCATTCCTGGATCTTATTGCATATCGCCATACAGCGGCGGCAGTTGATGCATTTGTTATAATCCCTTTGAATAGCATGATTATTACGGTGAAAACCGTAATCATACATCTCGCCTGTATATGGAATATCCCTAATTCCTAATGTGTCCGCCACATTCTGCAACTCACAGTTCAAATTCCTGATACAAGTCAGACATTCTCTATGATGGTTTGAGAGCAGCAAGGTCACCGCAGTTTTTCTTGCCCTGAGTACCCTTTCGGAATTAGTACGTATCTTAAGTCCTTCTCTGACAGGATATACGCAGGATGCTTGCAAAGTTCTAGCGCCCTCTATTTCAACAACACAAACACGGCATGCGCCGATTTCGTTAATATCTTTCAAATAACACAAGCTGGGAATATCAATATGAATGTACCGTGCCGCCTCTAAAACCGACATCCCCTTCGGCACTTCGTATTCATGTCCGTCAAACATAACTTTTACTTTTTCACTAATCATTTCTAATTCTTCTTGTTCTCTGATGTTTTCCATATCGTCACCTCCTGTTATCTCTTATAAATCGCATCTACAGGACATTTTGGAATACAAGCCCCACATTTGATGCATATATCCTGATGTATCTCATATGGAGGCTTTTTTCGCTCTCCCGTAATCGCACTTACCGGACATATCCGGGCACAAATACCGCAGGCAATGCACTTATCCGATATGACGACGCGCAGCAGCGCATTGCAAACACCTGCCGGACATTCTTTATCTTTAATATGAGCGAGATACTCATGCCGAAAATACTTCAATGTACTAAGGATGGGATTTGGTGCCGTCTGCCCAAGACCGCACAGCGAGCTGTCCTTAATGTCGTAACAAAGGTTCTCCATGATTTCCAAATCCTCTTCCGCGCCATCACCTTTTGTGATTTTTTCAAGGATTTCTAACAGCCGCTTGGTACCTACACGACAAGGTACACACTTACCACACGACTCATCCTGGGCGAATTCCAGATAGAAGCGGGCGATATCCACCATACAGTCGGTTTCATCCATTACAATCATCCCGCCTGAACCCATCATGGAGCCGATATCGGTTAAGGATTTAAAATCAATTTTTATATCCAGATGAGAGGCTGGAATACACCCGCCGGAAGGTCCCCCGGTCTGCACTGCTTTAAATTCTTTTCCGTCATGAATGCCTCCTCCGATTTCATAAATAATATCTCTTAATGTTGTACCCATCGGCACTTCAATAAGACCTGTATTATTGATCTGCCCCGCCAGCGCAAATACCTTCGTGCCTTTGCTGTCTTCCGTACCGATTCCTGCGTACCATTCAGCGCCTTTACGCAAAATAATGGGCACATTCGCATAGGTCTCAACATTATTGTTCAGGGTAGGTTTTTCCCATAACCCCGCTTCGGCAGGAAAGGGCGGACGCGGGCTGGGTTCTCCTCTTAAGCCCATGATGGATGATAACAGTGCCGTTTCTTCACCGCATACAAAAGCCCCTGCTCCAAGACGGATATCCACTTCAAAATCAAATCCCGAACCCAGGATATTCTTCCCCAGCAACCCAGCCTTTCTAGCCTGGTCTATGGCTATTTCCAACCTTTCCACAGCAATCGGGTACTCGGCACGTACATAGATATATCCCTGTTGGGCATTGATCGCATATCCGGCAATAATCATTGCCTCAATAATGCTGTGGGGATCCCCTTCCAAAATAGAACGGTCCATAAACGCACCTGGGTCACCTTCATCGGCATTACATACCACAAACTTTTTATCCGATTGGTATCCGGCGGCATACTCCCATTTCATACCGGTAGAAAACCCTCCGCCTCCGCGGCCCCTCAGCCCTGATTTTTTTAACTCTTCAATAATAGATTTTGGAGACTTCCTTTGGGTTAATATTTCCGCTAACACCATATATCCGTCTAAAGCAATATACTCGGTGATGTCTTCCGGATTGATCACACTGCAATTTTTAAGGGCAATACGCTGCTGGAAATTAAAAAAGTCCATTTCTTCCAATGTCTTTTGTACCGCACCGGTCTTAGGCGATACATATAACAGCTTATCTACCACATGCCTTTCCCGGATATGCCCATCCAGTATCGCATCCACATCACCTTCATCCACCTTGATATAAACGGTACGGTCAGGGTAAATGGCTAGAATAGGGCCTAATTTGCAGAAACCGAAACAGCCTGTTTTGAATACCTTTACCTTATCCTCAAGGTTTCGCTTCTTTATTTCCTTTTCAAGTTTTTCCCGGATGATCTGGCTCTTTGTTGCTGTACATCCTGTTCCTGAGCAAACTAAAATATGATATTTCTCCGCCTCTTGTTCCGGAGTCTCTCCCTTTAAATGGCATGAAATACGCTGCATGACTTCCTGCTTTAATGCCTGCAGCTGCTCCATTGATTCTATTTTTACTTGTTCCATAGTTTCACCTCTTTATTTAACTACCGGTTCCTTCTGATTTTTCATATATTGATGTAAAATGGAAGGGATATCCGAAGGGCTCAGCCTGCCGTGTACATCATCATTGATCGTAATAACAGGCGCTAAACCGCACGCGCCAATGCAGCGAGTTGCTTTTAAAGTAAACATGTGATCCAATGTAGTTTCACCTACATCCAAACCCAACTCTTCTTTAATCTCTTCCAATACCTCTTGTGCTCCTTTTACATAACAGGCAGTTCCCAGACATACTCCAACGGTATATTTCCCTTGAGGCTCTTGCGAGAAAAACGAGTAAAAACTGACTACGCCATTTACTGTGGATATAGGGATATCTGTTTTCTCTGCGATATATGATTGTACTTCATCGGGCAAATGACCGAAAATTTCCTGTGCTTTTTGCAGGATACGAATCAGCATTCCCTGCTGGTCTTTATATTGAGCCAGTACTTCATCAAGTTTTTGAAAGTTCTCATCATGATTTTTCTCTATGCGCATACCCATGAAAATACCTCCTCATCTGTTTAACAAATGGATTCTTGAATACTATATTGATTGAAACACAAAAATTCTATTTTATCCTAAGGTTTCCTTTTTCTTCATCAATTATTCTTGGAAAGCTATTTTATTTGGCTTTGTTAAAATCCCTATAAGGAGGATGTAAAAAAGTGCTTAATCGTTCGAAAATCGGACACGGGGACAGGGCCGCAGTCCGGCCAAAAACCAGGCCTGACAGCAGACCAGTCCCCAAGTCTTGCCCTTCTGTATGCTGAATCAGACTTTTTCACATCCTCCTATAAACATAAAAAAGAAGCTATCTCTCCATAGAATTGAATTCTATTTCAACATAACTTCTTCTTACAATTACATTTTCAAAACAATATTTTTCATCTTTCCATAATAGCCAATAGCTGAATCAATTTTCCTTTTCTTTCAGTTTATCTATAAATACAGCCATAATAATCACTATCCCTATTACAATTTGTTGGAAATAAACCGGCACATTTAGTATGGTTAAACCGTTTCGAAGTGTCCCCAGTATTAAGGCCCCCATTAGTGAACCTAAAATCTTTCCTTGTCCACCCGAAAGTGCCGTACCGCCAATGACAACAGATGCAACCGCATCAAGCTCATAGCTGTTTCCTGCTATCGGCGTCGCATAGTTAAGTCTCGTTGTCAACATAATTGCACCTATTCCGCAAAATAAACCTGCAAGGGCATAAACAAACATTTCTACCTTCTTTACTTTCACTCCTGACAAACGCGCTGCATCCCTATTGCCTCCGATTGCATAAATATATCTTCCGAACTTGGTTTTATGAAGCACAATGTACATAAGCACGTAAATAATTGCGCAGTAAAATATAAAAATGGGGATGTTTACAATTTTCGTTGATGCGATTTTTTCAAAAGCACTCGGAAATCCTGCCACAGGTTTTCCGGAGTTCAGCGCCAATGCAGCCCCACGGGCAATCCCCATCATTCCAAGCGTTACAATAAATGACGGTACGCGGCCATATGAAATAATGATACCGTTAATTGCACCGACAATCAATCCCAGTACCATGCCCAAAATGACAACCAGTACAACCGGGACTCCTGCAACCAGCGCTAGTCCCATTGCAATGCCTACAAAAGCAACAATTGACCCTACGCTTAGATCTATTCCGTTTGTTAAGATAACCATCGTTTCACCGACTGCTATGATTGCCAGAATTGAAGATTGAACAATAATATTGAGTATATTGCTTATGCTAATAAAATTCGGATTAATGATTGAAAAGATGATAAAGATACATAAGAACGCTAAATATATGCTGATCTTTTTCAAACATTCTTTCCAGTCCAAAAAGGTATTCTGATTTAATAACGGTTCCATTTAGCATTTTCCCCCTATCGCATACTCCAGAATATTTTCCTGCGTTAAATTAATACTATTATCCAAAACAGCTGCTTTCTCTCCATTACACATAACCATTACTCTGTCGGACATTTTTAAAACTTCTACCAGGTCTGAACTTATCATGATGATTGATGCCCCTTCTTTTAACAACTCCTCCATAATATTATATATTTCCTGCCTTGCCCCAACATCAATTCCCCGGGTCGGTTCATCAATGATATATACGTCCGCACCACAGAACACCCACTTTGCAATAACTACTTTTTGCTGATTCCCTCCGCTGAGATTTTTTACATAAGTATTCATAGAATTTGTTTTAATGCCAAACTGAGAAATGAGATTATTTACACATGACCGTTCCCGGTCATTATTGATTAACCCATTTTTTTGTATTTTACCTAATGCTGTCAATGTTGTATTTGATTTTATCTCATGTTTTAATATCAAACCTTCATTCTTCCGGTCTTCACTTAAATAAACAATCCTTTTGGAAATGGCATCTGACGGGCATTTAATCTTTTCTTCCTTATTATTAATGAATATTCTTCCTGCATCTTTCCTATATTCACCTATAATGCACTTTGCAAGTTCTGTGCGTCCTGATCCAACCAAACCTGCAACTCCCAGGACTTCTCCCTTATATAATTCAAATGATACATCTTTCAGCAGGCCTTTATAATAAATCCCTTCAACTTTAAGTGCTCTTTCCGGTCTGCGGTAGGATACCGCTCTTTTCTCAAAATCAACATTCCGGCCAACCATCATATGAATCAGTTCATCACAGGTTACGTTTTTCAACTCAACAGTCCCAATATAACTTCCATCTCTCAAAACTGTACATCTGTCACCTATTTCTGTTAGCTCTTTCATCCTGTGAGATATATAGACGATTCCTACACCATCATCTTTTAATTCCCTAATAATTTCAAAAAGCTTAGCAATTTCCGTATCTGTTAAGGTTGCTGTAGGCTCATCAAGGACAAGTACTTTTACATTCATGCTAAGGGCCTTAGCGATTTCAACCATTTGCATTTGAGCAACACTTAAATGTTTGACCAGCGTTTTAGGGGACACCGTTAAGCCTACTTTCTTACAAATACTCTCGGTCTCTTCAATTGCTTTTCTTTTGTCTATCAATCCAAAGCGTTTTGTAAGCTCTTTTCCTAAAAAAATATTTTCATAGATGCTCATATACGGATTTAAATTAAATTCCTGGTAGATTACTCCGATTCCATACTGAAAAGCATCTTTCGGCTTATTGATTTCAACAAGCCTATCTTCAATAAAAATCTCACCTGAGGCTTTTGTATAGGCACCGGACATAATTTTTATCAATGTAGACTTTCCGGCACCGTTTTCTCCAAGCAGGACATGTACCTCCCCAGGTTTTAGATTAAAATTAATGTGATTAAGAACTTGTACTTCTGCAAAGGACTTGCATATATTTTTCATCTCCAAATAGCATTCCGACATTCGATTCACCCCCAACGGTAAATTACTCTTTCACTCAAATCTTTTGAGTCGTATTCCCGATAATTAACTTTGTTGGTATAGTTATTCTCCCCTCACACTTTTCGTGGTTAATCATTTTAAAAAGTGCTTCCATCGTACATTCGATAATCTGGTCGACTTGCTGCTGTATGGTAGTAATTTTGGGATAAAAAGTTTCAGGCATGATACCGTCAAACCCAATCAATGAAATATCGTTTGGTATTGTTAGCTTCATAGAATGTGAACGCAGAATAATACCTTGAGCCAACAAATCATTAGCACAAAAAATTGCTGTCGGAATCTCGGATAAAGACATGCAGTGCTCAAGTGACCTTACTCCTCCCATCACATTAAAATCATCATGATAAATATACCCGGGATAAATTGGCAGTCCATACTTTTTCATGGTATCAATATATCCTTTTTTCCGTATTTGTGTCGTACAAATGTTCTCTGGACCGGCAGCAAAAGCTATCTTTTTGTGGTTTAGTTGTATCAGGTGTTCTACTGCCGTACATGCCCCATTGTAGTTGTCCGATGTAATAATTGGGAAATGCCATTTCGGTCCTATATTTCTATCAATCATTACAGAAGGAATATTATTTCCGATTCTTTTTATGATATCTTCCGAAGCACCTTCAGTAACAATAATCCCCGATACTTGCGCACCAAGCAGATAATTTAGATACTTCATTTCTCTTTCTTTATTATTTCTCGAATCACATATAAACAATGTATAATCATTGTCAAATGATATACGATTAATGCCTTCTATGATCTTTACAAAAAAAGGATTCGCTATGTCATAGATAAATATTGCAATGCACCTGGAATTATTGGTAGTAAACTTTTGTGCAAGCTGATTTGGCACATAATTATATTCTTCAATCACTTTTTCAACTTTCTCTTTTACCTCTTTCGAAACCTTATCCGGTTCATTAAGCACACGGGATATTGTTGCAGTTGAAACACCCGCAAGCTGTGCCACTTCACGTATTGTCATTTTTTTCGTTTGTCGATTACTATTTTTGCCCATATTGTACCATCCTGTATCCCTTTGATAATTAAATCATAATATATTTTGAGCAATTAAGAAACAAAATCTTAATATTGAATCAATGATTTAAAGATTTTATAATTTTTTTCTATCTCCTGTTTATTCATTGATCTATCAGGAGAAAATGTCTTTATTTCTACAGAGTTTTCTATAATTTTTCTCATATCCGTTAAATTCAAGCTCGGATTATGATACTTAAGCTGCGTTGCTATATTCCCCAAGGAAGTCGCCTCCTCCGGTCCGGCGCTTACTGCCTTCCCTGTCAAATCCGATGTCATTTGATTTAAGTAGTAATTCCTGGAACCCCCACCTACTATATAAATCTTTTCCTTTGAGCACCCTACGATTTCCTCAATTTGTTCAATTGCATACCGGTAACTGTATGCCAAAGACCTATATGCAGACGTAATGACCTCCTGATAACCGATTTGTTTTCCTTCTTGCCCGTTAATAAACTTTCCTATTGCTTCAACCATACTTCTAGGATTAAAAAATATCGTATTATTCGGATCAAATAAACCTATATCCCCTGTATATGTTTTGGCTAGGCTCTCAATCTCGTCCCATGAAAGCTTATATCCATCCCGCTCCATTTCCTTCTTAACCTTTTGCAGAATATGCATTCCTGTAGAGTTTTTGAGAAGTGTAATCGAATTAAAAGCACCTACCTCATTTGCAAAATTATCCCTATATACCTGTTCATTAATAACGGTTTTTTGTAATTCAGTGCCAATTAATGACCATGTCCCGGAGCTAATAAAAATAAACCCCTGCTCTTCGGTAGGAACAGCAACAACTGCTGAAGCCGTATCGTGCGATGGCACACAAACAAAAGGACATACATTGACGTTCAGCGTTTTCGCAATACTTCCTTTTAGAATGCCCAACTCTTCACCATGAGCTGCAATTGGAACAAAAAGCTGATCGTTAAGTTTAAACCGATTCAAGACTTCTTTCGAGTAAGCCCTTTTTTCCGTATCCAGGATTTGTGTCGTACTGATAATGCTTCCTTCCGTCTTATATTCACCTGTGAACATATTTACTAAGATATCGGGTATCATTAGCAATTTATCTGCCATATGATAGTTTTCCGGAAAATGCTCTTTAATACCAAGAAGCTGGTAAAGCGAATTAATTCTATTATTCTGTATTCCGGTGCGGTAAAATAAGAATTTTTTTTCTTCTTCATTCAGCCTGTTTAACTGTTCTTCCCCAAAAGAGTTACGATAGCTCATAGGATTCGCCAGCATCTGTCCTTTCTGCCCAACTAATCCAAAATCCACTCCCCATGTAGACACACCAACCGAATCAATTTTATTACATGCTTTAAAAGCTTCTTGCAATCCTTTTTGTAATTCATTAAAAATATATAAAATATCCCAGTAAAATACCCCATTCACTTCAATTGTCTGATTTTCTACTTGATGCACTACATCCATATCAATTTTCTTTCCGTCATAGTGACCCAATACAACACGGAAAGAAGAGTTCCCACAGTCAAAAGCTACGCAATAAATATCCTTTTGCAGGTTCTCCAATATAATCCCCCCATTCCAGTACATTGCATTCTATACCGATCCGATATGAACCTCTACCCCGGATTCTTCTCCAATTTGTACTAAGTACTGCAAATCTTGCTTATTAACCGGTTCAACACTTTCCAGCATATATTTTCTGCCCAGCCCTTTATATTTACTGCTGCCGAATCGATGATAAGGCATTATCTCGATACGAATAACATGCTGTAGATTTGCTGCAAATCGGAGTATCTCCTTTAAAACCTTTAAATCCGAATTAACCCCGGGTATAAATGGAATTCTCACAATAACATTACTATGACTCTTGCTAAGCCGTAATAGATTGTCAAGTATCTGTTCATTTCCTTGACTTGTGTAACGACGGTGGGATTCCGAGTCAATATGTTTTACATCATAAAATATTAAATCAACTTTATCAAGCATCCTCTCAATATTGCACCACCCAACACATCCGCATGTCTCAATAGCCGTATGAATATCTTCTTCCTTACAAGCATCGAGCAATGCCTCCAGAAATTCAGGCTGCATAAAAGGTTCACCGCCTGAAAAAGTAACTCCACCACCAGACGTTTTGAAAAACAACTTGTCTTTATTAATAACTTCCATAACCTCACGTACCGTAATGTGTTCCCCCATTAATTCCCTTGCATTAAAATAGCATCCTTCAACACATTTGCCACAAGCAGTACACTTATTAAAATCCGTAATTAGACCAAAAGTTTCATCCTTCTTGATAGCATGCTGTGGGCACTGCGCTATACAGCGTCCGCAGCCATTACAAAGGTTTAAATAATACATAATCTGTTTACTCATACTTTGCGACTCAGGATTGGAACACCAAATACAGCCAAGGGGACAGCCTTTTAAGAAAACAGTCGTTCTGATCCCCGGACCATCCCCGGTGGCATATCGTTCAATATCAAATATTTTTCCCCTTACATCAAGATACTGCTCCATTATATAAATCTCCCATAAGCTTTTTATACGTCACAATTCAAATTTAACCCGCTGTATCAGATCATCCTGGGCTTTAGGATCTAAAGGTACAAACAGTGTACTATACCCGGAGATACGCACCATTAAATCCGGATATTTTTCAGGATGCTTCTTTGCATCTTCCAAAACATCATTATCAATTACATTAAACTGCACATGCAACCCATACTTTTCAAACAATACCTTAATCAAACTTATAGCCCGTATTCTGCCTTCAGAAGTCGTTAACGTATCTTTTGAAAGCCTCATGTTAAAGATTGCTCCTTTTTGAAACCATATACTCGGCATCTTAGCAACAGAATTTACCGCAGCAGTCGGTCCTGTTTTTTCAGCTCCATTACTGGGAGAAATCCCATTGTTAACCGGTTCTCCGGCCTTTCGTCCGTTAGGTGTCGCACCTACAAAAGAACCAAATGCAATATTCCCTGTAACCGGGCTTTGACTTATCGCATAGCAGGCAGGAATCGGACCTTTTCCATACCGCGAGTTTTTAAAATCGGATTGATAAGTGGAACCGATATATTGCAATATCTCATAGACCCATTTATCTGCTTCATCATTATCGTTTCCGTATTTCGGTGCACGGTTGGTTAAAATTTGTTTTATCTCTTCTCCTGTCGGCGACGTTGTCTGATCTTCAAAATTTGTCTCCAGCGCGTGCATGAGCTGCTCAGACGTTAATATCTTTTCTTTAAATACGGCATATTCAACTGCAGCTAAGGAATCCCCTGCTGTAACCTGTCCGGCAGTAGGGCCGCCATCCGCCGAATAAACCGAGCCTCCTTCTATAAGAGACATACCTCTCTCGATACAATCTTCGATAAGAGAAGAGCGGAATGCATTGATGTCCATCTTTTTATGCAGTTCATCATTGATATGCTCGGTAATCACCTGCCGTTCCATATAGTAATGCAGCTGCTTTTTAAATGCTTCCATTACTTCTTGCGTACTGCTGAAATCAGTTAAATTACCATCTCCCTTTAAAAGGGCTATTCCTGTTTTAGGGTCTTTCCCATTGTTTATTGTCAATTCCAATATCTTTGCAATATTTAACCAAGGACCCTTGGCTGCAAAATCCCATTTCCCGGGGATTGATGCTTCAATACATCCGTCCGGTGCCCAATTATGGAGGTCCTCGTCTTTAATCCCCATATTCTTCAAAATACGCATAAATGCTTTATCGTTATAGAATGCAGGTTGGCCTCCTTTATGTTCCTGTAATGCAATCAATGCGGCTTCAAGAAACTTATCATCCGTTCCTTCAAAGCATTTAATAGAAACAGATGGTGTTACAAGCTTGAGGTTTGAGCAGGCTTCAAGAACCAGGTGCGATACATCATTTACCGCATCCTTGCCTTCTAAGGTTTGACCTCCTACAGCTAAATTGATAAACATCTGGTATCCAAGGAAAAATTCCGTATCAGGCCATGAGCGTAATTTATTAAGTTCATTTGCTTTGATAAAAAAAGCTTCGATTAATTCCAGTCCTTTTTCTTTAGTAATGATATCTGCTTCCAAGTCTTTTTTATAAAAAGGATACAGATACTGATCAAACCGCCCTAAAGAAATCGCATGTCCATTTGTTTCAATATGCAGCATAAGCAAAACAAACCATACCGATTGAACAGCCTGCCAAAAATTCTTTACAGGATTTGCAGGGACAGTTCTACAGTTTTCAGCTATAGCAAGCAATTCCTTCTTTTTTGCCTCATCTTTTTCATTTTTAGCCATTTGTTCACATTTACCGGCAAATCTATTTGCAAATCGGATAATAGCTTTGTTTGCAATAATGACAGATTGAAGAAACCAATATTTATTGATCTCTCCCGGCATGGTCAAATCAAGTCCGGCCATACGATCCTCAGCTTTTTTAATGACACCGTTCAGTCCTTTTGTAAGCACTAAACCATAATCAACAATGACATTTCCTAAACCGGCTGAAGATACCCAAGTATCATCAATAACACCTATATCCCAAGCCTGTTTACAGTCTTCCGGCAGTATTTCCCTAAACGTTTCAAACAAACTTTTGCCGTTCCAGTAAGATAAAATGTCCATGATTTCATTCTTTGTTTCATCGGTATAATAAAACTTATCTCCCGGCCGCTCATGGAGATGATAAGGGCTCCCATTAAACTCCTGTTTGAGCCATTCGGTTGAGTATTCCGGGTAAACGGGGGAAGCTTTTGGGCTGCCGGCTTGATTACCTACGATAAGCTCCCCATCCGACATATATAAAGACATATTTTCCAAAACATGCGCAAAAGCCTTTGCGCGTCTTACTGCTATATGTTCACCTTCTGTATTTTTCATAGATTCTGTAAAATAGCGTGCCCTTTCCGGGCATATTTGAGGCTGAACCGAAAACAGTTTTTCTCTAAGATTACTGATTCGACTATTCACAATGAGTTCCCTCCTTTGCCGGATGCATTTCGACTATCCGGCACATTTTTAGCATACCTATATTTTTATATTGACTATTTCTGCCCATATTGGTTGGCTACAAAATCCTGCATTATTTTCACTTCATCATCAGGAATAACTCTTGCCACACCGATGCTCTTGCTCATAATAAGGATCTGCGCAGCTTTTTCAAGTACATCACTAACCTTAAATGCCATTTCAATAGATTCCCCTACACTTACCGCGCCATGGCTGGTTAACAAAACAGCGCTTTTTTCGCCAAGTGCTTCTACAGTATTCTTAGCTAATTCAATAGTGCCGGGCAAAGCATATTCTGCACATAATATTTTGTTTCCTATAATTTGTGCAAATTCTTCAGTTACTGCAGGTATCCCCTGTCCGGTGACAGCGAATACGGTTGAATACATAGGGTGTGTATGCACGACTGCGTTTACGTCGGGACGCTTTTGGTATATGAATATATGAAGATCTTTCTCTATAGAAGGTCTCCGGGTTCCTTGCACATGATTTCCATCTTTATCGAACACAACAATATCAGAACATTCACATGTATCATAATTCATGCCGCTAGGCGTTATAAAAATATACCCACTTTGAGAATCACGTACACTTATATTCCCCCAGGTTCCAACTGTCAGGCTTCTTTTCACCAATTCATTACCTGCATCAATGACTATTTGCTTAAACTTATCCATGTCTTGTACTCCTTTGCCAATGCTTTATTTTTGTCTATTGTCATAAGTCTCGGAAAACAATTTACACTAAACTTCCGATATGATAAAATACAATTATACGTTTTATTTTTTCTCTCGCGCTTTCTGCAGCACGAAAAACCACTGCAGAAAGCGCATATTTTTATTAATCTTTATACTGTGCAAGATACTTTTGGAAATCTTCCACTTTATCTTTAGTAATCAGTTCAGCACCACTCCAAGTTACTTCCGGAACTTCTCCGCCTTCCGCAAGTGTTTTAGCCGCTTTGACACCCTCAATACCCATTTTTGCCGGGAATTGCGCTACCGTTCCCAACATTTCATCCTGTGCTATTCTATTCAATGCTTCGTTTATTGCATCAAAACCGATAACCTTTATGTCTTTGCCGGTATCTTTCACTGCTCTGATTGCTCCAAGCGCCATACCGTCGTTACTTGCAAAGATCAGATCAATATCTTTGTTGGCTTGCAAAATATTCTGTGTTACATTATACCCTTTTTCTACTTCCCAATCTGCACTTTGTTCTGCTACTACATTGAATTTACCCTCAACTACATCGTAAAAGCCATTTCTCCTGTCTGCCGCGTTTTGCTGACCGGATATCCCTGTTAATATAGCTACATTCCCCTTTCCCCCAAGAAGCTCTAAAGCAAACTCTCCCGCAAGTTTTGCTCCATCATAGTTATTCGTTCCGATGAAAGGAACTGTTTTCAACCCACTGCTTTCAACTAGGTTTGCATCCAGCTTTGTGTCCAAATTAATTACCGGGATCCCTGCATCCTGCGCCTTTTTTAGCGCTGTCATCAATCCTTCTGAAGAACTGGGTACGATACAAATAGCATTCACTTTATTTGCAATCATGTTTTCAACTAATTGCAGCTGCTCTTCTGCGCTCCCATGTTTCTCCCCTGCTTGAACCAATAGTTTAATCCCCAGCTTGTCAGCCTCTTGTTTTGCGGCATTCACCATCGTAATGAAGTACTCATTATTGAGTGTCATCGGAATAAAACCTACCAACAACTGCTTTTCTCCCTGCTTTGCATCATTTTGCTGTGAAGCATCTTGTTTTGCATTGTCTTGCGGCGGGGTGTTTTGCTTCCCACAGCCAATCGTTGTTATCAATACACATAATAACAACATACACACAACCAGCTTTCCAAACTTTTTCATAACTTAAACACTCCTTTTGTTTTTTATATTAACAATATCCTTTTCAGGTATTGCCAATAGCACAGAGTATTAGTATGTAAACAGTTACATTTGTTTTTAAAAAATAATATCAAATATTATTGTATATTTTTATGTCATTTAGTATCGATTTCCGGGATTTTTTTATGCATTTGCGATAAGTATATAAATAAATCAAGAAAAGCTTATGTAACTGTTTACATTATAATTTTATCACCATCTTCTCTTAATGTCAATATGATTTTTATTTTCTTCGGATAAACTTTAAATGGATTGTCCCAAAGCAGCATTTGATTTTAAGACGAAAAAGCTAAATACTTTATTAATGTATTTAGCTTTTTCGCTATTTTAAGATTTTTTATCTATAAAATATTGATTGTTTTCCGCAGATTCTTCGATTTGTCTCTTAAGCAAATATCATGGCTAATACTGATATTATCACGATCGATACAATACCTTGTACTAATGTGACACCTGTCTGACATTTGTAAGCAGTTGCCGTATTCATATCGGAAAATTGCGATACAACCCAGAAATAACTGTCATTTGCATGAGATACTGTCATTGAACCTGCACCAATCGCCATAACTACTAAGACTTTTGCCATTTCGCTTGTCATCCCCATCGATGCCATTAATGGCGCTACCATCGCCGAGGTGATAATCATCGCTACGGTAGATGCTCCCATAGCGGTTTTTAACAACATTGCAATAATAAACGGAAGTAATATCCCTATATTATATTTTAATAGCGAATTACTCAATGTATCCGCAATTGGTAAAGCTCGAAGCACTGCACCTAATGCACCTCCTGCACCGGTAATCGCTAAAATTGATGCTGCATTTAATATGCCATCAGATACCCATTTAAAACTGCTTTGTTTATCTTTTTCAACTTTAGGCACTAATGTTAAAGCAAGAAATATTCCTAATAATAATGCCGTAACCGGGTTTCCGATAAAATCAAAAAATTGTTTTGCAAATCCATTCCCAAATGGCTGAGAAGGAAAATCTGCAATAGACTTTAATGCAATCAAGATAATTGGGAGTATGATAGGTGCAAAAGATTGTGCAGGACCGGGTAATTTCCCATATCTCTCTAATAACTCTTCTACAGTTGTATCCGCTTTAGCCGGCACATCAAATTTGGAGCCTACTTTCATTGCATAAATATAACCCGCCAGCATAACAGGGATGGAAATCAATAAACCTACAATAATAACAAGTCCCAGATTTGCTTTAAGTGTATCAGCCATTGCAATAGGCCCCGGTGTGGGTGGAACCAAACAATGTGTTGCATATAAGCCGGAGCTCAATGCCGTTGCCATGACAGCAAGAGAAATTTTGGACTTTTCCGCCAGCGCCCGGTTGATAGGTGAAAGAATTACGAATCCGGAGTCACAAAATACCGGTATACTGGCAATATACCCTGTTAAACTCATTGTTAGAACAGTATTCTTCTGCCCAACCAGCTTTAATATGAAATTTGCCATCGTAAGAGCAGCACCTGTTTTTTCTAAGATTGTTCCTATAATCGTTCCTGCGATAATGACAATTCCTATGCTTCCCAGAATCCCTCCAAACCCTGATGTAATAGTTTTGATCAGTTCATCAACTTGTATGCCTGCTGTTAACCCAACAAAATATGAAGCAAGCAATAAAACGATGAACGGGTGCCACTTCCACTTGGATATTAGTAAGATCATAGCTATAATAGCTATCACAACAATAAGAAAAAGACCTGTTCCGCTAACCATAACAATTCCCCCTTATAAATTTAAATATTATATACTAAAAAGGCTTATTATTAAACCTTATTTAGCCGTTGGATATATATAATTAAAAATTTAAGCAATACAGCATGGTTAAAGTTTGTATTTATAGACAAGCCTGTAATTTCTTCAATTTTCTTAATACGATAAAGCATAGTATTTTTATGTATATTCAAAAAATTCGCAGTATCCGCAATATTAAGATTATTTTTAAACATTGCTTCCAATGTCTCAATTACCCATCCCTGTATTTTTTCATTATGATTTAACAATGTTTCATAAATCTTTTTAACAAAATGTTCCAATATATCGCTATTTACATTATTCAACATATAATCCGCTTGAATATTCAAATCATTAATATTCTGTATTGACTCTTTCCCAATGTCTAATAATGTTTTTGCTTCTTCAAAAGATTTGCTATAACCTTCAAATCTTCTATAAAAGCTACCCATTGTAATTTTGATTCTATATTGAAATTTCTCTAATATAATATTACAAATTTTTTTTAGAAGATGATGTTCATTATCATGTGACTTGACTAATTGTCTCTTAAATATAACGTAGTATTGATTTACAAGTCCGGAAAAATCTTCTTTATCGATGCACCCATTATCAATTAATGTTTGCTCTATCCGATTCATTACTTTTAACAACTGTAGAGAATTCAAAGCGCGATCATCGATTATTTCGAATACTATCGCATACCTGCTTATTTCCAAATCTATCCCAGCTATTTTGGATAAACACAATATTTCTTCCTCATTTTTCTTTGCATCTTCATAAATCAACTTTCTTAAAAGCTGCTGTTTTAAATCTTTAACAAGCTTAACCTGCTCTGAAATAAGATGCTGCTCAAGTGCCAACTCCACTGACATTTTTACCAGCTTAGCTACAATACGTACTTCATCCGGGTGACCATGTACGCCAACAACACCTATTGTTTTTCCTTCAATTTTCACAGGCATATTAACGCCTTGTTTAGCTCCAGGATAGTTTGACACATCCTCGGGATAAATATCTACCACATTCCCCGATTTTATAACGTCATCGGCTCCCTTATGATATGTGTTAATACGGCTTTTCTCTCCGGATGCAATGATAAAACCATTGCAATCCATAATATTTACATTTCTGCTATCAATCGTTTCCATGGTAGCGTCTACAATCTTTTGCGCTATTTCATATAGATTCATGCAACTCCCCCTATCCGGTTAATATACCGGTATATAACTTTATTGTTGCATTATATGATCAAATAATCATCATATACTATTTAATTGTATATCTATTCAAGCACTATGCTGGTACCTGTGCAATTATAAAAAAATTTATTCCTTTGCTGCTTTAATTGCTCTACTGCCTTATCGCCTGTACAATGCGAAATACCTAACAGTTTTATATCTATTTCATTAAAGTATGCTAAAGTACTCGTAAGCTGTTTGTCGTCCGCTTCGATCAGATGAGTACCGCCTAAAATTCCATATATGGGTTTTCCCACTCTTTTTTTAATAGTTGATAGGATATTCACAATACCCGGATGAGCACATCCTACTAAGACGACTATTCCTTTTTCAGTATGAATACCAATGATAATTTCATCATTAAAATGATCTGAAACATATTTGCCGCCCGCATCAATAAAAAACCTTGGATTAATTCTTTCAAACTCCGAAATTCTTTCAAAATTGCCTGCAATAAATATTTCCGGAGTTATATAAAAAATATCCTTATTTGTACAGTGAATGCTGACACCACGCTGGTGCAAGTATTCTTCATCAAAATCATTTCCTATGAATTGTAATGCCCCATCTTTTTGCGCGAACTTCTTATAAAAAAAATCTTCATTGACAATTAACTCAAATGAAGTGCCGAACTCATTTATAAAATCTTTGAGACCTCCAGTGTGATCATAATGAGCATGACTTAAAACGACATGTGTTGTTTTAGATAAATCCACATTTAATTTATTTGCATTTTGAATAAACATATTATCTTGGCCCGTATCAAATAATATGTTGTATTTTCCTGATTGTATATAAAAAGATATTCCATGTTGATTCTGCAAAGAAAGATTTTCTCCTTTTGAATTTTCAACTAATGTAGTAATATGAATGGACATTTAAATTCCTTCTTTCTTAATATATATTTCTTAACGAATATTTATAATAACCTATATTGCTTGCAGGATATAACAGCAGATTTGCAGATTACTTGAAGCGACAAAGAATTATTAATAGTTTGTCTTTATGTAAAATCAATTATTCTATTAACTAGATTATATACATATCAGCAAACATTTTCATCATTCATTTGTACAAATTTACAACAAATTAGTTTTTAAATTTTGTGCTAACCAATAGTACTACAAGAATCCTCCCAAACATAAAAAAGCTAAATGCAAATAAATGCATTTAGCTTTTTTAATAGCCAAATATACATAACTATCCAAAAAATTCCGGCATTATAACATGATTTGAACGAACGGCCTTTTGAAGGATTGTAAAATCAATCCCCTTATTTCCTTCACTAAAAGTACAAGGATATTGCACTCCACAAGTACAGCATTGCACATATTCTTTTGCTTCCGTCTGCTCACGATTATCGAATAAAAACGGAAGAAACTCCTCAACATTCTTATGTCCGAGAACATCAGTATCTATATGATATGAATACACATAGGTAGCTTCATATTTTGCAATAAAATCCTTATTTTTACATTTAGGGCATTCTAATTGCGTTAACTGATTCAAATCGTACTCACCTTTTCTTCATTAAGCATTATATATAGTATGCTTTTATTGAAGACCAATATACCCACACAACATTTAATAAATTTACAACAAATTTATTTTAAAATTTTGTACCAGTCACACTTTATTCTTTCTCCAAACCCTTTCCATCTATAAAATCACTTATATGCATAGGATGCGGAGGACAACCGGGAACATAAACACCCTCATTCATCGGTACATTCCGTGTACAAGTGCCCAAGCGAATAATTCTTTGTGCATCCTCATCAGGCATATGGGGATTTTGGCCATAAATCAATGTACAACCCTTTAACTTTTCCAGCTTTCCTTTTACATGCAAACCATGTATATATGCATTTACCACATTGTTACATCCGCTGCAAGCATCACATGCAATAACCTTTATACCCATTTCTTCAAGCAGCTTTTCATCCAGGCTCAATCGTTGAAAGGGCCTTTTTATATTTGACAGCTCTTCACCTAGCACCTTGATTTTATCCATTTGTGTACATCCAAGACCTTGTTCTCCTGCAAGCTGGATATACTCGACTTCTTCCAATCCGAATCCCATAATGTCCATACTCACCCGGTCCACTGCAATGGTATCGGTAGAAGCCAACAGCATCCCTAAACCCACAGGCTTTCCGACCACAGGTCCCATCCCTTCCAAAGCGACTGTCCCGTCCACAATTGTCAACTCAGGCATAGCAAGATGTCCTAAGTCCACTACGGTCTGTGAAAGTCCCCATTTGTGGAACCGTTTTTTATCGGATGGATGGATGATGCCTTTCATATTTTTAAGGCCTAAAGTTACGGCTAGCGCATCATGTGTTTTCATAACAGGTACGTTAATGACTACATTGCTTTCTATAAAAGCGCGTGGAATCCTTATACGCTTGATCTGCCTGCCTAACGGATTCATGACATATGCATATTCATCCTTATGGAAATTTAAAAGATTACAGTTATGCTTTTGAGCTAATTTTCTGAACCCTAAGGCATCAAATACCTTTTCGGTATCATGGCCAATCGCCGAGCCTTCAGCGATGGTGACCTGTTTTGCTCCAACTTCCCTGCACAATTCCGCTATCGCAAAAACAACATTTGGATTTGTTGTCGCTCCAGTGGCATAATCGGCAGCACATATTAAATTGGGTTTAATTAAGATATGATCTCCGGGGGAGATCACGGACTCCATGCCCCCGATAAGGTCCACTACCTGACGTACCGCTTCTTTTACTTTTTTAAATTCGTGGTATTCCCGGCACTTCACTATAGATACTTTAGATTGTTTAAGATGCATTACATGGTCGCCTCCTGTTGGTCGGATGTTAAAGGGTTTTATTGTTCCAATTTTTAAGTATTCAATAAATACTATTTTATCATATTAGGATTGATAACGACAAATTATTCTATATAAATTACGATCATACGCGTTAAGTTAAGCTATTTTTTACCAATTTAATTGAGCAAATAGTGTTCCTGCAATCGCTCAACCGTGGTTTTGCGATTACGTTTATCATGTAAGCTTTGTTCGGCCGCTCTTTTAAGAATCAGTCGCAGTTCCGATATTGCTTCAGTGGTTGCATAAAGGCTTGAAAATATTTTTTCCACCTTTGTCGCAATTAGTTTGATAAACGACATCATACTAATGCATCTGTTTTTTTGTTGGTACATGAGGGCATACAGTGCTGAGTAGACTGTGAAAATTAGTATAATGGCAATTAACCTTCCATATAGAAGACACTCTAATTGCTCTTTACCACAGTTGCCTACTTTGCCAAGGTTTAGATAGCTTTTGCAAGCCTTAAATAAAAGCTCTATCTGCCATCTAGCTCTGTACAATTCACAGGCTGCCTTTGGAGTAAGCATATGTGCTGGGGCGTTAGTAATTAGAAGGTTCCATCCTAATAACTCTAAGTCATAGTCACTCAGTGTTTTGCCTTGTGACTTTGCTTTTTTATTTGCTTTGCGCCTACGTTCATTAGCGACTTCATCAGGTAAACGTACACCAATCAGCCGACATTGTAGTAATTTAGAATACTTGGTGCCAAAGTATACATCTATATCAACACTGGAGCTGTTTTTTAAAACACTTAAAAGGTCTAAGGCTTTAAAAGATTTAGTGTCAGAATTTTGTATTTGAAAAACAGTATTTGATTTAATTCGGCTAAGAAAATATGCACCTTTGGATATTATTTTCCTAAACAAATCTTTACTGTAATATCCTAAGTCAGTAATTAACAGCTCACCATGATGAATGTGTTTTAGAAGTTCATCTTTATAGCCGGCATCTGGACCAGGCGCCTTTGTCAACTCCATATTTGTGATAGTTCTGGACTTAAGGCTATATATAGTCTGGATTTTTAGAGCAGCTTTTGCATTATTGCCACCAAGACCTTTCCAGACATCTGCTAATTTGTCCGGAAGAGTAACTTTAGAGCTATCACATATTTTTACATCAGTAAAAGCTTGGAGCACATCGAGATTCTGGACAGTTATTGCTCTCTTGGCAGAATACTCAACTGCTGACTGGAATACTTGTTTTAGCAATAAAGCACTTGTAGCCAAACGTTGAAAAAGTCCTTCGCGTGTTATACTAAGTCCGCGTTGAATATTTTCGCATTTAGAAGCAGTTTGACGTAAGGATGGATTAGGGGTGTCCCATAAGCCGAATGTAAATACTTTTACTATAGTATCTGGCAGCAGCTTAGAGCGGCGCACCGTAAACCCTGTGTCCTTAGAAATTTCCAGTATTTTTGTCTTTCCTAAAAAGCAAATAAAGCTTATAATTAGTGATATGGGAACTTGAAACATGGGAACCTCACCTTTCATTTCTCTATTACTTTGAGGTTCTCATGTTTTTTTCTTTTTTGCAAATGTAATTATTGGTTTACCATAACATGGCTTAGCTTAACGCGTATGAAATTACGATAAAGAATTTACATCAGCAATCATTTAGTGAGGAGTGGGGAGTCTTTACGCTCTCCTCACTCCCCACTCCTCACTAAAGCAATATATTCCATGTAAAATCTTTAATGCATTTAATATAGCAGCAGAAAAATAAAATTTCATAATCACTTATTTCTAAAATCAACAATATCACTCATATATGGTAATGAAGTCTGCGCCCCTTTTTTCATTACAGTCAGCGTACCTACAATGTTAGCTAGGTCAATTGCAGAATCAATATCCTCTCCTTCGCAAAGTGCATAAGCCAAAGCTCCGGTAAAAGAGTCTCCTGCTGCTGTTGTGTCTATCACTTTAACCTCCGGTACCGGCTTATGAATGATTTCACCACCTTTATTATAAACAACACCTTTACTCCCAAGTGTAATCACTACCTGTTTTACTCCTTTATGAATAAAATACGGAATGGCCGCTTTTGCATGCTCTATACTATCTACTGTTAATCCGGTGATTATCTCGCACTCACTCTCGTTAGGTGTTATAATATCTATATTTGAAAGGAATTCATCACTTAATTTTACAGCTGGCGCAGGATTAACCAAGACCGGCACATGATGCTTTTTGGCTATTTCTATTGCTTTGCATACGGTTCCCAATGGTATTTCAAACTGCACTACAAGTATTGAACTTTCTTTAATCACTTCTTCCAGATCACTGAGCATTTCTACCGACAGTTTTGAATTCGCACCTGGCGAAACGATGATGGAATTATTCCCGTCTTTAATAGTAATCACTGCAATCCCTGTCGAAACGCCCTCAATGACATTAAGATCCTCAACATTAATATTATTTGCAAGAAGATTACCGATTAAATCCTTACCGAAGATATCATCGCCAACACACCCAATCATCTTCACGTCTCCACCTAATCTAGCAGCCGCTACTGCTTGATTTGCGCCCTTGCCTCCCGGTGCGGTCATAAATTCAGTTCCCAAAACAGTTTCTCCCAGCGCCGGTACCTTTGGGGTGTGAACTACCAAGTCCATATTAAGACTGCCTGCTACAATAATCCTTTTAGACATTCTATTAACCCTCCTTCCAAAAATATATAGATAAAAAACTCTAAAATTATAAATTGGTACACGGAAGTAGGAATACCACTGAGGAACCGCCCCCATGTGGCATTCCGGTAAGATTATTTCAAACTTTAAGGTTTTTTATCTATAATCATTCATGTTTATATTATACCTGAGAACTGAATGTTCAAGACTGAAATCTAAAGCAATATTTTAAATCTCAGTAATTTTGAATCTTAACTATAATTTTTCAATCATTGCTTCTGCTTTCTCCATTGCCAGTACCACATCTTCAGCAGTAACCTTAAATGGCATGTTTTGCATCGGATCACTTAATATCGACTTTTCCGCCACTTCTTGAATCACTCTAGGGGCAAAAGGGAGCTTTAGTCCTTTAAAGGACGGCTCAAGATCCAATTGTCTAAAAAAGTTAACAATGCGCTTTATTTCTTCTATCGGAGTTTTCTCCATGATAAGTTGAACAATAATACCGTAACCGATTTTAAACCCATGTAATACATCATGACTCTCAGGAATAATGGACAAACCTGCGTGAAGACCATGCGCAACTGCACCCCTTGTTTTTTTACCGATGCTTTGAATAACAGCGGCTAGATAGATATTCAAGTCGGCTACAATAACAACCGAATCTGCTGCCTGATTATTCTTTACGGCTTGTACCGCATCTATCGCGTGTTTTTCCATTAACTCATTTAAAAGCAAAGCTAATCTGACAGCTGATGATGCAAAGATATCCGGATTCCGGATACCTCCGAAGGCAGCATTCCCTTCATACCATTTTGAAATGGAATCAAGAATGCCTGATTCAAGATATTCAACAGGAGCATTTGCAATAATCTGAGGATCTACCAAAACAAGGTTTGGATTTCTTTCAAGGTAATGGTCTTTCTTATGTACACCTTCCTGAGTATATATTACACTTAATACCGACGCGGCAGCGCATGTTGCAGCAATGGTAGGTATACAAACAATCGGGACACCGCAGATTTCTGCTGCCCTTTTGGCAGTATCCAATGATTTTCCTCCCCCAACTCCTATAATTGCATCGAAATTCATTTTCTGCACTTTTTCAGTAACGATAGATATATTTTCATCACAACATTCTCCAGAAAAATGATTTATCTCCCACTTTATACCGGCTTCATCCAGAGCAGCGAACAGCTTATTTTCCACCGCCTTTAATGCTCTAGCACCGCTGCTTACCAACACCCTTTTTCCCCATTTTAGAATAAATCGCCCACAGCCATCCAGTACATTATTCCTGCTGATGTACTGTGTAGGAGCAGTTAATAAATAGTCTACATTCGGGTCAATATTCTTCATATATTATCCAACACTCCTTTTCTGATTTTGAGAGGCTACCATAATAAAACTCTAATTACTGTTTAGTTTAATAATCGAACCGTTTCGCCTATTAGGCAAATAAAGTTTAAGTATGCGAATTTTTTTGATTACCTCTTTGAACTCTTATATAGATAAAAAACTCTAAAAGTAAAAATTGGGACACGGAAGTAGGAATGCTACTTGGGGACGGTTCGTCTGTGGCATATGATTTTCATGCTACTGAGGAACTGTCCCCATGTGGCATTCCGGTAAGAATATTTCTAACTTTACAATTAACTATCTATATGATAATTATGACTAGTTTTAGACTTTTTAATGGAACATTTCATGTGGACTCTCTAACAATTAATTTCGGTTCCAGTACTATATGCTCACTTTTTAAAGATCTATCTTCTATCCTTTTTATCAATAACTCAGCAGCCTTTTCCCCCATCCAATACTTTGGCTGATGAATAGTGGTTAAAGACGGAATAAACATCCCTGCGATACTTATATCATCATATCCAACTACCGATACATCCTCCGGAACTCTGACTCCTTTTTCAATTAAAGCTCTTACTGCTCCTAGTGCAATTACATCACTTGCAGCAAATATGGACTTTATTCCGCTGCCTTCATCATAAATCGTGCGAATAATATCATATCCCCCCTGAAAACTCACGTCACACTGATGCACCAATAATTCATTGTATTCAATTCCTTCAGATTTCAATGCATTTAAATATCCTGTCATTCTTTCAAAAAATGAACTCCTGGATAATGGACCGGTCAGCAGCGTTACTTCTGATTTTCTTCTTTCTAACAAATACTTCGTAGCAGTATATCCTCCCTTAATATCATCTACTAAAACAGAGCATATATTGTCCCCAACCTTGCTATTAATAAATACAATAGGAGTATCTTGTTTATTCTTTATAATATGATGGTTACGGCATGTTCCTATAAAGATGATCCCATCAATATCTTTGCTATATAAGGTATTGAGATACTCCTTTTCCTTTTTGGAATCTTTATCCGTATTGCATAATATAACATTATAACCATATTTGTTCGCCACATCTTCGATCCCTCGGGTTGTCTCAGTAAAGAATAAATTACAAATATCCGGCAGCATAATTCCTATCGTCAAAGTCTTTTTGGTTTTTAAACTCCGTGCAACAGATCTAGGCTGGTAATTAAGTTCTTCAATCACCTGCATGATTCTTTCTTTTGTTTCAGGTTTAACTTTCTTTCTATTATTTAGCACATAAGAAACGGTACTAACCGCCACATTAGCCTTCTTAGCAATATCTCTGATTGTTGCCATTTCCTTACCTCTCCGGAAACATTTTAAATTTATTGTATGCGAAATTAGAAAATTCTTCAAGAGAATAATAAAATATATACTATTCTTTTATACCCCTAAATATGCCTTCTTTATTTCGGGACTTTCAGCCAATTCACTGCTTGGACCTTGATATTTTACATTGCCTACTTCCAGCACATAAGTCATTGATGTGATATTCATTGCCATACTCGCATTTTGTTCAACTAGAATAATAGGTATTTTCTTTATTTTATTTATATTCACAATGACATCAAACACTTCATCTACGATTACCGGTGCTAACCCTAGAGAAGGTTCATCAAGCATAAGTAGTTTGGGATTTCCCATTAATCCTCGTGCAATGGCAAGCATTTGTTGCTCTCCTCCGCTTAACGTACCTCCCAATTGATTCAAACGCTCTTTCAACCTGGGAAATATCGCCAAAACACTTTCTGCTTCTTCTGCATACCGCTTTGGACTCATCTTCCTGGAATACCCGCCCATTTCAATATTTTCCGCTACTGTCAGATCATAAAATATTCTTCTTCCTTCGGGAACATAGATGATTCCTTTCTTTATAATTTTATGAGTGGGTTGATTATTTATAGTCTCTTCCATAAACTTTATCTCTCCGCCAGCCGGTTTGTTAAGTCCGACAATCGTGCTCATCAACGTGGTTTTTCCTGCACCATTTGAACCGATAATAGATACTATTTGATTCTCTTTTACTTCCAGTGATACATTAAAAAGTGCCTGAACCTTCCCGTAAAAAACATTGATATTTTTAATTTCCAGCATTTATATCACCACCACAAACCATTTATTTTATTTTCTTTTACTTCCCAGATAAGCCTTGATAACCTCTTCGTTATTCTGTATTTCCATTGGTGAGCCTTCTGCAATCTTAGCTCCGAAATTCAGCACCGTCACTTTGTGGCTGATGGACATGACAACATCCATATTGTGCTCGATTAATAATAGAGTTTTTCCTTGCTTATACAACTTCACCAGTATCGATACTACCTCCAGCCTTTCAGATGGATTCAATCCTGCAGCCGGCTCATCTAATAAAATCAAACTGGGATCTCCCATAAGTGTTCTTCCAATTTCAAGTACCTTTTGACGTCCATAGGGCAGATTTTTTACTAGCTCATCCTTCAAATGGTACATACCCAAAAAAAACAAAAGTTCTTCTGCCTTTTCTCTTAAAAATCGCTCTTCCTTCCTAGCTGCAGGAATATTAAGCAAAAAGCTTTGGAATCCTAAATTCCCTTTGCTATGACCTCCCACCATAACATTTTCAAGCACTGTCATGGAACTATACAGTTTTATATTCTGAAATGTCCTCCCTATTCCTTTTTGAGCTATTTTAAATGTTGGCAAGGCGCTGATTACCTCATTATTAAAACTAATCGCTCCTTCTGTTGCCTTCAATACTCCGGCAATCATGTTTAGTGAAGTTGTTTTTCCCGAGCCATTGGGACCGATCAGCGCGTGTATACTTTTTTCTTCAATCTTCATTGAAAGGTGATCTACAGCAGTTAAACCACCAAACTTTTTAGTCACATTTTCCAATTGCATTATAGCTGGCAAGATTGTTGACCTCCCTTCGCATTTCCTTTCTTTTGCTTGAAAGGATTTTTAAAGATTGATACTAATCCATGAGGCAAGGTTATTACAATGATCAATACAATTACACTAAATATTAACCAATAATAATCTTTTAAGAAACGCAGATATTCGGGCAGCGTTGTGACAACAATTCCTCCTATAATGCTGCCTGGTACAGACCCTATTCCGCCTAACATAAGCATCATTAAATACTTAACTGACAAATCAATGTTAAAATCAGATGGATTGATATAACCCATTAAATGTGCATATAGTGCTCCCGCGATGCAAGCATATACAGTAGATAAACAAAAAGCAATGATTTTTATTTCAGCGATATTGATACCACATGCTTCAACAGCCTCGTCATTATCCCGTATGGCTTTAAAAGCTCTTCCCCATTTTGAATTGATTATTCTTAGCGAAAGCATGATTAACATGATTAGAATACCAAGCAATAGATAGTAATAAGCTCTTTCATTATCTATCTTTATTCCAAAAAGATTATATGGCGGAATACTCATTACACCCTGAGTACCTCCTGTAATTCCTGCCAAATTTGTTAAAAGCAATCTTACAATTTCCGCAAAGCCAATGGTAGTAAGTGCAAGGTAAATCCCTTTGATTCTTAAACTTGGCCATCCTAAAACAATGCCGACAATAAGTCCCATCATAATAGCAAGGATTAAACCAATCCACGGTGAGAAGTGCAGCTTGGTAGTAAATAGAGCAGATGTATAAGCACCTGCTGCAAATATCCCTGCCATACCAAGATTAGTTTGCCCGGTAAGACCGGTAATGAAGTTCAACCCGAGAACCACCATTATATTAATAAGCGTCTGATCAAAGAGCATACGATAGTAACTGTTTTTTACAAATAACGGAATTAGAAGCAGTAATATTCCGAACACTATGTACATCACAAGATAGTTTTTGGACTTTTTCATTGCGTCACACCCCTATAAAAGATAATAAGGAATTTATCATCTACATTCCGAATGAATGTTGCAGAGTAAAAACCTAATCAATCAGGTACTTCTCTTTCCTATGATTCCCTGCGGCCTAATCAACAAGAATAATATAAACAATACAAATGCTACAACATCTTTATATATGGCCGGTCCGAACATAAGATATATGTTTTCTATTAATCCAATAAAAACACCACCTGCAATGGCACCCGGAATTGTTCCGAATCCTCCTACTACACTGGCTGCAAAACCCTTCAAACCGATCATATTAGCCATATTGACTTCAATACTGAACAAAGGAATAATCATAATCCCAATAATACAGCAAATAATTGAACTGAAAACTACTGTAATCACGATATTCCTGCTTACATCTATCCCCATTAATGCTGAAGCTACTTTATCTTGAGCAACACAACGCATTGCTTTACCTATTTTCGTTTTAGTGAAAAGTAAATGCTGCAGAATCAAAAACAAAATAGAAATAATGATAATATATACACTGGCTTTAGGTAATGCAATGTTTCCTACTCTTGCAGTCCCTGTTAAAAAATTTTCCAGTGTAAAAGGTTCCGGTCCCCAAAACAACCTTGCTATTTCCGCAATAATTTTGGCTAGCATAATGGTTCCCATTACTGCATATAAGTCAGACGGCATATTCCTTAGCGGATTAAAGATCCCTGTTGCAACCGCCGCACCAAATAGACCCATTAATACCGATGCAAGAATAAACGCGATAAAGAAGTTTAGACCAAGATGATTCACCATCGTTCCTCCAAATACATACGCACCCAGCATGATGAATTTATCATGACCGAAATTAATTAAACTGCTTGCATTCCAAATAAGTGAAAACTCTATGGCAACCAAGCAATAAATACAACCGAATGCTATACCACTTATTATAAGCTGAAGAGCTGTTTCCATCTTTCCTCCCCCTCATATTCGTTTTTCTTACTTTTTGAATATAAATTTTATTTTTATCTATAGAGAATACAGCATGTACATGCTGTATTCTCTTCTTCTATTCTGCTTAGCCTAAGAGAACTTCCAGAGGTTTCTGCATCTGTTTCTTTGTTTCGCTATCCAGTTCACGCAGGGGTCTTCTTGGTATGCCTACCGGCACTCCCTGTACGTTTACCGCCCATTTGAGCATTTCTAACCAATGCACTTTTTCATTGACTTTCGGGTCCATAAAGAAGTTTATAAACGGCAGAAATTGTTTGCATACTGGAAGCAGGTAACGGCACCCTCGGGATTCAGTTTTAGTAATTCGGTTAGTGGTGCCAGAATAGGCATAGTAAGTGATGCAACACCGGAAGTGGTCGGAACAACAATGCTTATAAGACCCTCGATAAGATACATGGCAGTAATAAACAAAGCACTTGGAACCGTATGTAAAAATCCAGTGAGCGTATGCAGAATTGTATCGATAATCATACCGCTTTCCGCCATATAAGAATGCCCCGGCTAACACCGATAATCAGACCGGCATAGACAAAATCACCCATTCCCTTTACAAATTCGCGGGCCATTTCGTTTACCTTCAATCCGCCTAAAATACCGGTCAACAATCCCATCGCAATAAATACAGCGGATAATTCATCCATATACCAGCCGAATTTCACTAAGCCATATACCATTAATACCATGCAGAAGCCAAAAGAAAGCAATACCAGTTTTTGACGTACTGTAAATTCTTCTTCAGACGATTCTGCACTAACGATTTCTTCCCGCCAGGTTAAATCGGTCTTATAAGTTATTGAGGAAAGTGGGTTTTCTTTTACTTTTTTAGCATATCGAAGCACAAAAAGAATTGCCAATGCTTCAAGAAAGATAAATTGGAGGAAACGGAAGAATAACTGAGGGTTACCCGCAATACCGGCAACGCCCTGCGCAATCAGGACATTAAAAGATTTACCGTACCCGCCGCAACGCCAATGCCGGAACCTAAAAATACAATAAGGAAGGTAGTCATGGAATCGTAACCTAAATTAAACATGAGAGGCATAAAGATTAAATAAAATGGAATCAGTTCTTCCGCCATTCCTGTCATTGTTCCGCCAACGCCAAATAGCAGCATGGAGAACGGTATAATAAATGCCCCTTTATTACCAAACTTTTTTATAGCGCGTTTCATGCCTGCCGTAATTGCACCGGTCTTATTCAGAATCTGAAAAGCACCGCCCAACAATAAAACAAATGCAACAACATCTGCGGATTTTTGAACACCTCTTGTAGGCGCCATTAGAATATCAAATATACCCTGACGGGTATCGCCGTCTTTAGTAACCTTTTGAACTGAGTGATAAGTTCCGTCCACAGGAACCGACTTGGTGCTGGAACCCACGGTGACATCCCTACGGTCATATTGGCCGCTTGGAATAACCCAGGTGAGCCCCCCCATGATTACGATAAATATAAAAGCCAGCGCATAGATATGTGGAAGATTCATTTTCCTTTTTTCATTTGTAACAGCTGTAACAGCGGTTTTGTTATCCATAATAATCCTCCTAAATCTTTGTCCATTAAATTTTTAATCAAACCTAGAAAAACCTTCGAGAACAGACACGTTAAAAGGCTTAACCTTAAAATCGAGTTCTTCTTCGATACGAATACCATCGTTTAATGAAATCACTCGTTCGCCGCTTCTAGGTGCACCGGTTTTCAACATCTGAGCTCCAACGGCAACAGCAAGATCTGTCGTAGGATCGTCCAAAACGCCGCCCGCTCGGCCGGAGGCTACAATTAAAAGACCATTATCCTTCATAAATTGTACGGTATCCAATGTCTCCGTCAAAGTCCCTACCTGATTAGGCTTCAATCATCCCTTTAACTGCGCCAATATTTACCGCCTTTTTTGCGCGTTCAATACTTGTGCAAAGGAAATCGTCACCGATAACGGCAGCCTCTATCCTCTGGGAAGCCAGGCGGAACCCTTCAAAATCCTCCTCCTCAAGTGCGTCTTCGACAAATCCGATAGGATACTTTGTACATAAGCCCGACAATATCGTTATGATTTCATCCCGATCCGCATATTTGCCACGATATAAATAAAGGCCTTTTTGCTCATCGTAAAATTCGCTGGCGGCGCAGTCCATGGCAAAACATGCTTTATTTTGATAACCAGTCTGTGCAACTGCTTCCATAAGAATATCAAAGATAACGGATGGGTCGTCAGAAGGAGCACCATAGCCGCAGTAATTCCCAGTTATGGCAGGTTGTTTGCGATACTTTTCGATTAACTCGCCTACCTTATAGAATACCTCTACTCCAACTTGGACAGCTTCCATAAAAGTATCCACATTTCTCGGAATCAGCATAAACTCTTGGAACGGCTGCGTAATGCCATAATAGGTACCGCCATTAATCAGATTAAGTGCCGGTGCAAAGTGAGTTTTGATCTCTCCCAATGCCATATACCTATAAAACGGCTGCCTTGTATAGGCGGCGCCGGCACGAGCAGCCGCAAAAGATGCTGCGTTAATTGTATTGCCCCCCAGTTTTTCCTTATTGGGAGTACCATCAAGTTCGAGAAGCCTTTGGTCAATCCCTTTTTGATCGGTAACATCCATGCCAACAAGAGCTGGTTCTATGTATTCTTTTATATTTTCAATTGCTTTAAAAACACTTAACCCGGCAAAAAGTTTTGGATCTCCATCGCGCAGCACAACCGATTCATTTTTCCCTACCGACGTGCCTGTGGATGCGCCGGAACGTCCGAGAGATCCATCTTCTGTGATAACATCTACTTCAATCACGGGCGGCCATTGCAGTCGATTAACTGACGCGCCTTAACACTACTAATTTTATTTGCGTACATTTACCAAGTCTCCTTTTGCTTTTCTTGTAGTCCAGGTACATACATTACGTTAAAATCACAAAGATTTGTACCTGTGTTTCCAGTTAAAATCGCATTGCCAAGCTGTTCCAAAACGCCTCCCGCATCATGCTTCCGTAATACATCATAAATATTCTGGCCAGCTTGCCGGATCTCGTCAAAGGTTTTGGAATCACAAATTCCGCCTGCGAAGCGGGTGGTTCCGTCTGTTCCTTCAGTGTCAACAGAAGCGAGTGCGGCGCCGTCAGTATACCGGGCTTCCAAAGCGAACCCGAGTGCCATCTCATGGCCAGGGCCTCCTCGGCCTGTGGCGGCATCGTCAACTTTGGTTGTTGTTTCCCCGGAACAGAAGACAAAACATGGCGGTGCAATTGGGACGTTTGTTTGATTGTATCTCGCGGGCAAGCGAGCCAAAAAAGATTCCTGCCTCACGGCTTTCTCCTTCAATAAAGGTAGAAAAGACCATTGAGGGCACACCCATCCTCGCGGCAATCTGAAGAGCAGCCTCACATGAATCCGGGACATCGTTTAACACAAAATGAGTCACCTTATTATCCAGTGTCTTAGGCGTTTCAATATCTGAGCCCTTGCCGGAAAGGTAATCAAGGATTGATTTCGGGATTCGGTCGGTAAGCGCGTAATTCTGGATACATGCAAATGCATCTTCAATGGTTGTTTCATCCGGTGCAATAGGGGTACCGGAAAATTCGACAGGTTCATTTCTATCAACTAGTGGCAAAGCGCCGACTGCATCACTGACTATAATGTTGATCAATTCGGCACCCCGGGCCCTTATACGCTGCCCAGCCGGCCGCCGTTTGTCTTACTATATGCCCCCACCGCGTTAATTTCAAGAATTTTGCGCCAGCACGTAAACACATCCTGTGCCCTGATCTCATCTTCCAGACTGATTTTCCGTCAACCGGACATCTGTCAATGTAAGTAAGGAAACCCTCCGCTGATTACCGATATGAATAAATCTTCCGGCTCGCAAATTATCAATCATCTGAAAAAAAGTTCTTTTGCGGCCTTCATTCCTTCGGCATTTGGCAGAGGATGTCCGCCTACATTGCCTTTATACGCCGATAAAATCCATTTGGTTCTGCAATCCTGACCGATATGATGCAAAAATGCTTTTCAGGCTGTCTCCAAGCACTTCGTCTACAGCCATTGCCATTGCATTGTTTAGTTTTACCTGCGCCGAACAAGTAAATGTTTTTCTTTCTTGAAAGATCCCACTGTTGTTTCCGATGATTAGACTATTCCCCGAGACGTGCATTTAAAATTATGTTGTAAAGTCAATCTCTTTCCACAAAAACTCCAACAGTTGAAGGATCATTTTTTTAGAAGATACATCACCGTGAGAAATCAGTTCAACATCGTTTTTGATTACTGCATTAATTAGCACCTCCAAAATTATGTATAAACTTCTCGGGCTCGGAATGAAAGACGGCTGATCGGACCGTCCAATTATTCCATTGTATAATTACGTGAATTTTATATGGGTGGGTTTATATGTAAAAAACCGGTTTTTACAATCTTTAATTTATTTCAGAAACGGTAGAAATACCCCTCGTTTAATATGTCTTCAATTTTGGAGCTTACCTTGAGGGAATTATCCTTTTCCCTTTCGGCAATTTCGTGAATCATATAATTAATAAGACAAAAAAGCGGTACAAAAGAATCTTTGAATCCTACACCGGATGAATCCGTTAGTATAACCAGATCTGCAAATTGTTCAAGCTGGGCGTGCGAAGGACCTGTAAACAAAATCACTCTCCCCCCCTGCTTGCGAATACGAATGGCCAGTCGCAGACATTTCTTGAATAAAACGTGGATAGGCAAACAAAATACACACATCATGGCGGCCAATCCGAACTATCTCTTCAGGATATGTGCTCGCAATCCCTTGGATAAGATGCGCATTTAATTTAATCTGTCGAAGTATGGTGCAAAATAGAAAGGCTGGCGCAAAACAAGTGCGGAGTCCCATAACATATACGTTTTGAGCTTCCAGAATCATCTCAAAAGCCTTTTCAAGTTTGTTTTCAGATAAGGTTAAAATAGTTTTTTCAATTCCTTCTATTTCCTTCTTAAAATATACATCTAGTCGACGTAACTCTTTTTCAGAAACCGTTATGGTACGTATGCGCTCCGGTAAACTGATGTTTCCCTTTATATTATTTTGAATATTCTCTTGAAAATCAGTAAATCCATTGTATGACAGCACTCTTGTGAAACGTATAACAGTTGTACTGACTCCGATTTTTGCTGCAAGTTCATACAGTGTGTCAAACGCAATCTCACCCAGATTATCTAGAATATATTTTGCCACACGCTTTTGAGATTTTGTCATTTTCGCATAAGAATTGTTAATTTCTTTTACTAAATCCTTCATTATTTCCCCTCCATAAAAAGTATCTCATAGTACATTTTTGTTGTCAATAATATGCTGTTTTTTTGTAATAGATCACTAATCAATACTATTATAACTAGTAAAACTGCCCAAAAATTAAGAGCTGCAATCAAAGAATCTTAGTTATGAAAAAAACGATGTACAAAATTGTACTATTTAATACATTTTTACCAATGTAGTGAAACAACCTAAATTCATTAACTGACTTTATAATTTAGACACGTCTATTTACAATTTCCTGTGCTCATTAGTGTTGCATAAAACTTTTTAAAAAAATTAAATGTAATATTTACCTGTAGAATTAAAGAAGGCCCCTCTGCTAATAAATATAGTAGCTGGCAAGCAACTACATTTATTAGCAAAGGAGCCAACGAACATGAATAATTGTACTACAGTTTTTGAAACTTTAAAAGGCTTTTCACCAAAGAATTTATTGGAAAGAGCCATTGCCGAAACAAATACCGATCACGAAACCAAGAAGTTTACTGCTCCGGCAATTTAATACGCTGCTTTATGCCCTAGTTAATCGGTAAAGAAGAAAGCCTTAGAGGTTGATTCAGCCATTTCTTGATGAAAGAAACACCAAGCTTATCAATGGCAGCTCCTCCCACCAAAACTTCTGTGTAGTTGAAAACATGACCAAATTTTTCTCCTATTTTACTTAACACCCTTAATCCTTGCTCTATTATTTCCGGACCAAACACGCCATCACCTTTTACAACTGCTATATTGTAACTCATAATGATTCTCCTATAAATCTTTAATTTTAATTTTTCATAATAATTTTTTCAAATGTTATATCTTTAAGAGTTTTACAACCTGTCATAATCATAGTCTCTATTAACTCTGCACCGATCTTTTTAGTATAAAGCTCGGCACCCTCCTCACCGCCAAAATGCCGCTATCGCATACGGCCTTCCAATCAAAACTGCATCTGCCCCTAATGCTATTGCTTTGAATACATCAGCACCAGTTCGAATTTACCGCCATCTACAAAAATTTTCAATTTATCTCCTACCATTTTTCTGATTTCAGGAAGCATGGCACAGGTTGCCGGAGTATCTGCAAGCACCCTTCCTCCATGTGAAGATACAACAATACCATATGCACCTGATTTTAAAGCTTTTTCTGCACTGGAGGCAGTCATAACACCTTTTACAATAAAAGGAATCTTCGTCATTGAGGATATTTCAGAAAGTTCTTCTACACTTTTTGACGAAACCGGCAAATTACCCATCAGAGCTAAGTTTAGTAACCCTGCCGAATCAATGTCCATAGCGAATGCCATAGCTTTAGTCTCTTCAATCATTTTAACTTGATCCAATACTTTTTCATTCTTCCATGGTTTAATTGTAGGTACAGCAATACCGTTTGCTGCTTTAATAATCAAAAGACTATTATATCCTCTTGCATTCCGTTTCCAGTAAATGCCGCACAACCAGCTTTATTTGTTCCAAATACAACTGCTGCATCATATTCAGCTTCCGTAAGTGCGCCATTATAATTAAGTTTCATTCCTGCTACTGGAGCTGCAAAAATTGGATACTGAAATGACCCCCGAACAGCGAGATTGTAGTATTCTGACCTTCATTTTTATAATTGTATCCATTTTAATTTTAACAGAAGACAGGAAATCGATGCATATAGTAAATCCGTTACCCCCGTTTCCTTTCGCTCCTACGCCCGGAATCTCTCCCTTACAAACAATTCCATTGCACTCCTTGCATACCCTACAATTAGGTGCCATATTCTTTTTAGCATTTTCTCTCATTTCTTGATATGTCATTAACTTCATCTCCTTTTCTTCTTTTATATAGATTCCTAACAACTCCCTTCAAAAAACTAATATCCTTCCGAATAGATGATTGTCTAGTTTTCTTTATTTATATAAATTAAATAACAAATATAGGAAGATCCTCTTTGCGCTCTTCCTATATCTGTTAAATAATCTGCGATAATTTGCCTTTGAGAATCTGACATATTTTTTCTATAGCTCAAATTCCCGTGTCAAATTGCTAAAAACTCTACTTATACCCATAAGCTCACAATAAATGTTGCCACTAAGCCTCCCAATGCCATAAACATATTAGACAGCGTTAATGTTTTCAAAGCCGTTTTCGTATCAAATCCCATGTAATTCGCATATACCCAAAAGTAGCTGCAATTGACATGCATAGGGGCTCTAGCACCAGCTCCCGATGCAAGGAAAATTAAAATTGGATCAATTCCCAATTGAGCGCCTATAGGTGCTGCCAGCGTAAGCAGTGACAACTGCTACCGTTCCTGATCCCTGTACCACTGTAAATACTGCAGCAATAAAAAACGGTATTAAGATAAATGGTATTCCTAAATTAGCAACCATATTTGCAAGACTGGCACCAGCACCGGATACTTTCAGAATTTCTCCAAGTGCTCCACCAGCTGCTGTTATAAAAATAATGGTTCCTGCATCCTTTAACGAACTATCCATAACATGTAAAACCTGTTTTTTGCCGATACGTTTACCAAGCAGTATAATTGCAAGTACCGTTCCACATATAAGCGCGATATTAGCATCGCCGATAAAACTAGTAATTGCCAAGACCGGAGATTCTTTCGGCAGAATCATTTTGGCAGTTGTATTTGATATAATAAGCAAAATTGGCAGCAGCAGTGGCATAATTGCCGCAAACATAGCAGGAAGATCCGTATCGTTTAAATCCACACTATCATTTGTATCTACTCCATCCTGATATGTGTAAAAACTATCCGGTTTGCTTCTAAGATAAAGTTCTGCAAACAACCAGCCACCTGCAGTCATTAAAATAGCTGCAAAACTTCCATAAAGAATGGCACGTCCGATATCTATTCCCAGCATACCGGCAGCTGATAATGGCCCTGGTGTCGGCGGAACAATACATGAGTTGCCAGCAATCCCGCCGAAAGAGAAACTGCCAATACGGCACGTGCTATTTTTGCTTTTTTTGCAATTGCTTTAACCAATGGCGCAAGTATAATAAATCCTGCGTCACTGAAAACCGGAATAGACACTATATATCCTGCAACAGCCATTGCGAAACTGGATTTTTTTTCTCCAACCATTCTCACCGTACCTAATGCAAGCTTTGTTGTTCCTTTTGATGCCTCCAGATAATTCCCCAGCATAATGCCAAAGATAATGATAATGCCGATATTCTTAATAGTTTTTGAAAAACCGGTTGTCATGTTATTAACAACTTCAACAGGTTGCATACCAGCCAGCAAACCCATTGCCAAAGCTGCTGCCATTAGAGCTACAAAAGCGTTGACCTTCATTTTAAAAGTCAAAAAAAGAATAATCGCAATCCCAAACAAAAAAACGATTTCAATTGGCATAAAACATTTTCCCCCTTATTTTTTAGCTCACTCTCGGAAATTCCAGGAGTTTTGGTTTAATGTATTCGCGTAGTGATGTCACCTCCTGCTTTTTATTAAATAACAGTTAAAATATATCTAATGAAATAACCATTATTTGCATTTATGTTTTCAATCGTTTTATCTTTCGCACATTATCCCATAATAGATATAATTGATATTTTTACATAATTAATATTATGGATATATATGCTACAAGATGATATGATTCATTTTACTTATCGGAAAAAGCTTAGACTCAAAATGCTGGAAAATCAAGAAATACAAAGAAAAGACCTGACTGTCTTGCTTGGTTTATGTTTCAATTTTTCTATCAAGGAAAAACTTTATCTGCTTTATGAGACTACTCTATCTATATCATTGTCCACCTCTTCAATTGCTTTTACCCATGTTACATGGGGAATCGCAAGGTATTCGGCAATTGCAGGCCCTACCTGCGCAGTGTCTCCATCGGTCGTCTGTTTACCGCAGAGAATCAGATCAAAATCTCCTATTACTCGGATTCCCTGCGATAGGGTATATGAGGTTGCAAGGACGTCTGCACCGGCAAATTTTTTATCCGAAAATATATATCCTTTATCCCCCCCCATCATGTAGGCTTCTTTAATAATTGCTTCAGCCTGTAAAGGACCCATTGTTACTACCCCCACCGTTCCCGACCCAGCTTCTCTTTCATCCTTACGCCGTTTCAACCGCATAAAGATCATAGGGATTCATCTTACTTTCAACCCATCCCTTTTAAGCACACCTGTCTTTTCATCTACTTCCACTTTTGTTGTCCCCGGTACTTGTTTTATACAAACTAGTATGTTCATGCTATTACTCCCCCTAGTCTCAGATTCGGTCTAGTGGCCTTACCGCCAATGCAAAAAATTTTATGCTATTTCTTTAACAAAATTCAGGTGTTTGTTCATAATTTCTTGTGCCAGTTGAACATCTTTATTCTTAATCGCTTGGTATATTTGAATATGCTGGTTATATAGAACCTTAGTATTAGCACTGTCTTTAAGAATTTTTGATCTGTTGAATCTTACCGAACTTTCAAATATAAAAGATACACATTCTGCTGCTTTAATAAGAACAAAATTATCCGTAAGGGAAAAAATGGCTTTATGAAATTTTATATCTGCTTCTACCCCCATATTTACATCGTTCTTATCTATGGCTTCTTCCATAAGCTTTATTGGCTCTTCCAGCAAAAATAAGCTACCATTATCCGATCTCATGCATACTAACTTTATTGCTTCAAGTTCAATCATTTTTCTAAATTCCAAAAGCTCTTCTTCCATGTTTTCATTTTTTATAAATAGTGGTGTAATCGCATTAATAAAAGGAGCGATATTGAGATTTGTTATAAATGAACCTTCTCCCGGCCGCACTTCAATCAATCCGATAATTTCCATCGCACTAAATGCCTCACGTATAGATGCTCTGCTTACATTAAACATCTCTGCGAGTGTGCGTTCGGGTGGAAGTTTGTCTCCAACCTTTAATTTTCCTTGTTTAATAAGTTCAACGAATTGCTCTATAATGTATTGGTATATTCTTCTTGTGTTTACAGGAGTAATGTTCATAAGTTCCCCTTTCTTGTCTGGTGGCCTTACCGTTAATAGTATTATATTCCATTTAAATCCAACTGTCAAGTTCTTCATGATCATTATTTTTCTTATATGTTCCATTCTTTTTTGAATATTCTTTCGATAAGTATTAGGATGAGCCTATTTATAAAACATACTATAAGATCATGAAATTTTATTTATAATTGGTATCTACTTACTTGACAAATAATAAAAAATTATATATATTTTTTGTAACATGTCAGACATGAAATACTTTTGATAAAAAGGCGGTAAAACAATGAAAGCAATTGAAAAGATTTCTATCACAGACCTTGTTGTGCATAATATAAAAGACCTAATCTTATCCGGAAAATATAAAGTGGGCGATAAACTACCTACTGAAAAACAAATTTGTACAGAACTTAATGTGGGCCGTTCAACTGTAAGAGAAGCTTTTAGGGTGTTGCAAGCTATAGGACTTATCCAGATGATAAAAGGACGAGGTGCTTTTGTAGCAAAAACTAAAGAGGATGATCCTGACAATATTGTAAACTGGTTTGTGCAGCACAAAGTAAAGCTTACCGACTTTATAGAAGTCAGGATGGCAATTGAACCCCTGGCCATTAAGCTATGTATTGAAAGGGCGTCACAAGATGAAATCAAAGAAATCGAAGAGGTATATAATGCGTTCGAAGAAGCTTTCCAAAACTATGATAGTGTAAAATTGGCTCTGAATGATGAAGCATTTCACAATACCATTATTGAGATGACCCACAATCAATTACTCATCATGATCAATAAAAATATTGTGGAAGCTTTTCGCGAATATCGGAATAGGTCTTTTTCGGTTAGTGAAATTGCAAGAAATGCTTTAGTTCCACATAAAAGTATTGTTGACGCTATAAAAGCAAGAGATGTTGATAAGGGTGTAAATGAAATGATTCACCACCTTAATATTTCATTACAGGATATCTCAAAAGTTGTAGAAAAGAAATCATTGATGTAATATGAATACTATATTCATATTACATCAATACTCAGCTTTCTTTATGCCGGTCATTTATAATTGGCATTATAATTAAAAAACCGGCTTTAAATTTTTCTATAGATCATTTCAAATTCTCATTTTTCATTAGTGCTATATATTAATGTGGATAATTTATTTAATCTGTAATGACACCCTTTTTCAGAATCATATTCGCATAAAGAGCTTTTTCACCGGTTGCAATAATCGCATAAGCCTTTTTTGCTTGCTCGTAAAACTCAAATCTGCTCAGATATTGAAATTCTACTGTTTCAACTTCATATTTATTTATTATCTCCCGATATCTCTTCCAAATAGTAGGCTGATTTGCACCTTCTTGCTCACTTTTCATAAGCATGATAGGATATTCCATACCCACATCCAAAGGAAATAATCCTAAAATTGCTTCAAGAAGAGGTGGAAGATCATGACCATCACAGCGTGCCAATCTTTGTGCACAACTCTTAGCAGGAAAATTGGCATCGGCTAGTACAATTTCATCTCCGTGACCCATTTCCATCAATATTTTTAATAACTCAGGCGATATAATAGAAGGTATGCCTTTTAGCATGTGCGTGCCACCTTTCAAATTCTATATTTTTTTGCCCTGAATAGATTTATCCGATGACTCACCGTAATCTTCTCTATCTCTTGCCATACAAAGGACCGAAGTTGGAACAAGCCCTATAATCAGCACCTTCACGGTCGTTGGTTCCAAAAGCATTCCATGCACTTGGTCTAAAGATTCTGTCTTCAGGTACATTATGCATACATACAGGAATCCTTAACATAGATGCCAGCGTAATCAACTCATCTCCAATATGACCATAGCTTATCGCACCATGATTGGCTCCCCAGTTGTTCATTACCGAGTATACATCTTTAAATGCGCCTTCATTGCTTAAGATAGGTACAAACCAAGTGGTGGGCCATGTAGGATCGGTACGCTTGTCTAAAACGCCGTGAATTTTCTCCGGCAGGTCCACTGTATATCCTTCTGCAATTTGAAGTACCGGGCCCAAACCTTTTATCAGATTAATTCTTGACATGGTGACAGGCATGCCGCCTTTTGTCAAGAAATTGGATGAATACCCGCCTCCTCTGAAATAACCAAGGTTTGCAGGTCTCCATGAAGTTGCTTTCAGGCATTTTTCCGCTTCTTCCGGTGTAATATCCCAAAAAGGCTTCATGGCCGGTTTTCCGTCAATGGACTGCTGCCCTGTACCGTCTAGGGTTGTGGAACCGGAGTTAATCAAGTGGATGATTCCGTTTTCGGCAAGTCCGGTTAATTCTTTACCGGTCACACGTTTAACCGCTTCCGGACTCCAGTATGTTCTGACATCAGAAAAGATTTGTGCCGTATTGGTTAATAGGTGTCCGAACAACATGGATACACCGTTTAAGCAATCATTTTCAGTGGCAACGATAAATGCCTCTCTGACTCCGTTCCAATCGAAGGAGGAGTTTAGTATTGCTTCTAAGAAATCACCATTGGGAAAATGGTCGGTCCACTGTCTTTGTCCCTGGAATCCTGATGCAATGGCATTATGACCTAATGCTTCTTCTTCAAAACCCATGTCCGCAAGCTTGGGATTTCCTATCATTAAGTCTCTTGTTATTAACGTCATCTTGACAACGGTTTCCCAATCTTTGTCTTTTTGCTCCCTTGAGCGCTGTATCTCGGCAGGATTGTTGTCGGCTCCTTCACTGCAGTTTTCTTTTACCCAGCTTAGCGCTTTTTCGTATTCTTCTTTATCATAGATCTCTTCTTCTATTCTTCTGATATATTCCGATGTGTCTACATATTCATTGCGCATCCCGAGATAATCTTGAAAGAAGTCTTCGTTGACCATGGAGCCCGCAATGCCCATTGATACCGAACCAACCGCAAGATAGGACTTCCCTTTCATGGCAGCTACCGCAAGCCCTGCTTTTGTAAATCTAAGCAGCTTTTGCTGCACATCTTCCGGGATGGTGCTGTCTCCCGAATCTTGCACATCTTTTCCGTAAATTCCGAATGCGGGAATTCCTTTTTGATCGTGTGCTGCCAATACGGAAGCAAGATAAACGGCTCCCGGCCGTTCCGTGCCGTTAAATCCCCAAACTGCTTTTGGAATGGAAGGGTCCATATCCATCGTTTCTGCTCCGTAGCACCAGCATGGGGTGACGGTGATGGTCACGCCTACCCCTTCTCTTGAAAACTTTTCAGCTGTTTGTGCCGCTTCTGCCACACCGCCTATACAAGTATCCGAAATGACACATTCTACCGGCATCCCATTGGAGTGTCTTAGATTTTCTTCCAAGAACTTGGCTGTTGCTTTTGCCATATTCATGGTTTGTTCTTCTAATGATTCTCTAACCCCTCTTCTTCTTCCGTCAATCGCAGGGCGAATCCCTATTTTGGGCATGGACCCATAGAGTCTCTTTTGATTTAGATGTATTTCCATATTTTTATTCGACATGTTATACCTCCTTTGACTGATCTTTGTGTTCACTATACTGATTTACAGTACACTACTTACCCATGGCTGAGATTTTTATCTCTTTTAACCTCTTCATTACATCATTGCCGCCGCAGCCAAAATAATCATGAAGTTTTTTATATTCTTCATACAATTTTTCATAGACAGCCGCATTTTCAGCAATTGGCTTATAAGATGCTTCTTTTACTTTTCCCATTGCTTTTGCAGCATGAACGATACTGTCATAACCGCCCTTTTCTTTGCCTGCAGCAACTGCTCCAAACATGGCGGCACCTAGTGCGGGAGCTTGCGGTGAATCGGTTATTTTTATTTCTATATTTGTAACGTCGGCATAGATCTGCATTAAAAGTTCATCTTTTTCTGCAATACCGCCTGCCGCATATAGCTCATAGATCGGCACGCCGCTCTTTTGAAAAGTTTCAATGATCATCTTTGTACCGAAAGCAGTTGCTTCTATCAACGCCCGGTATATTTCTTCCGGTTTGGTCAGCAGCGTACATCCAAGGATTAATCCGGTAAGATCAGCATCTACCAATACCGACCGGTTTCCATTCCACCAGTCAAGGGCCACTAACCCGCTTTCTCCAACTCTCAATGCAGATGCTTTCTCTTTTAGCAGCTTAAAGATATTGACTCTTTTTTCTTTCGCCTCTTGCATATATGAGGCAGGCACACAGTTTTTTACAAACCATTCAAAATGATCTCCTACACAGGCTTGCCCGGCTTCATATCCATAATATCCGGGAATGATCCCATCTTCTACTACCCCGCACATGCCGGGTACCATTTTTTCTTCTTTGTCTAAGATCATATGGCAGGTAGAAGTTCCCATGATCATCATCATTTTCCCCGGCTCTGTGATACCTGCTGCCGGCACAGCCGCTTGCGCATCTCCTATTGCTACTGCAACCGAAGTTCCTTCTTTTAATCCCGTTAACTCTGCTGCTTTTTTTGTGATCTCTCCTGCTTTCATCCCTAAGGGATAAATATCTTTATTTAGTTTGTGCTCTATGACATTTTCAAGTCTCGGATCCAATGCTTTAAAAAATTCTTTAGACGGATATCCTTCTCTTTTATGCCACAGCGCTTTGAGCCCCGCAGTGCAGCTATTTCTTTTTTCTTGTCCGGTCAGCTGTAGCACCATCCAATCGGCTGATTCCATAAACCGGTCTGCGGCATCATAAATTTCCGGTGCTTCATTGACGATCTGCCATATCTTTGGGATCATCCATTCCGACGATATCTTTTCACCATACCGCTGAAGGAATTTCTCCCCTCTTTGGGCAGCAATTTCAGTCACACGGTTTGCTTCATCCTGGGCCGCATGATGTTTCCACAGTTTTACATAACTGTGACCATTGGATCTGAATTCATCTTTAAAACACAATGGAACACCTTCGCTATCGATAGGCAGCATGGTACACTCTGTAAAATCCACGCCTACCCCTATAATATCTTCCGGATTTACTCCCGACTGTCTTATGATCTTTGAGACTGTTTCCTGGAGCACTTCGATGTAATCGTTGGGGTGTTGTAATGCCCAATCCGGTTCCAGTTTTGTTTTACCGTCTACAAAATATTCATCCATGACGCCATGGGTATATTCCTTCACCGCTGTTGCAATTTCGCTGCCGTCGGCTACATCTACCAATACTGCTCTACCCGACTGGGTCCCGTAGTCCAAGCCTATTACATATTTTTTATTCATAAATATCCCTCCTTTAACATTCTTAATTAGACATTAAAATCAGAGGTATCGCCAAAACACTCTTAACTGTTAAATTCTATATCCTTTTGTTTATTCTTTTTTCTAATGGATGATACAACGGTAAATATCGTGACTACAATAAAGAAAATGGATATAGGTCTTGTGACAAATATAGAGTAACTTCCTTCAGATATCAAAAGTGTACGCCCCAAATTCGCCTCAACCATTGGCCCAAGAATCATTCCTAAAAGAACGGGAGGAATCGGATATTCTGCTTTTGACATAAAATAACCCAGTACACCGAACACAATAGTAATCCATACATCAAATAGATTATTCCTCATAGAGTACGAACCTACAATTGCAAATACAAAAATTAGTGTTGTAATAATATTTTTAGGCAATGATAGGATTTTTGCAAAAATTCTTGCTCCCAGGATTCCAAGTACAAGCATCATTAAGTTTGATGTTATTGTACTTGCAAATACAGTATATATAATTTGAGGATTATCTTTAAATAATAATGGTCCCGGCTGCAATCCTAAAACCATCAAACCGCCCAATACAACAGCTGTTGCTGCTTCACCGGGAATTCCGAGTGTAAACATTGGTATTAATGCTCCATTTACACAACCGTTATTGCCGGACTCCGGCGCTGCAACCCCCTCAATCACGCCTGTACCGAATTTCTCCGGATGCTTGGACGACCTCTTTGCTTCTCCGTAAGATAAAAAGGCAGCTATATCTGTTCCGGTTCCCGGTATAGCACCTACAAAAGTTCCTATAAATGCAGACTTAATAATGGTTGGTAAAATATGAATAAACTCCTTAAAACTTATACCTAATTTTTTGATAGCCGCTTGTGCAGCAGCTTTTTCATCATATGTCTCTGCACTTTCCAATGCCTGGGAAATTGCAAACAAACCGATTAACACAGGCAAAAGCGAGATTCCGTTTAAAAAATTCAAATTGCCAAATGTAAATCTGGGGAAACCGTTAATTGGGTCCAACCCTATGGTTGCAATCAACAATCCAAATAGTCCGGCAAAATAGCCTTTTACTAATGATTTACCGGAAACATACGAAATCATCGTGAGACCATACAGTGCCAGCAATACATATTCAGGTGGTCCGAATAATAAAGCAAACCTCGCAATTTGCGGTGCTAGAAAGGACAATGTTAATGCACCAATAAGACCTCCAATTGCTGAAGATATGGTGGCAACCGTTAACGCTTTTCCGGCATTTCCGCTTTGAGCCAACGGATATCCATCCAACAGAGTCGCTCCGGCTGCCGGAGTTCCCGGCGTTTTTAATAAAATCGCCGAAACTGATCCACCATAAATACCGCCGGCGAATATTCCTATCAATAATGAGAGACCGGCTTCCGGAGATACCGTATAAGTAAGAGGAAGCAGCAAGGCGATCCCCATTGTTGCTGTAAGTCCCGGCAACGCTCCGATAATCATTCCAAAAACCATACCTAATAATAAAGTAGCTGCTGACCCCGATGCAAATAAATTTGCAAAACCTTGTAATAGTAAAGAAATCATGTTCTCCCACCTTCGGTAGTTCAATTATTTAGAAGTGTAATAATACCATCTGGTAAAGGTACATTCAAAAACTTTTGAAAAATATATTGAATAACAAGTGTTGCAATAATTGGAATTAAAACTAGATAACGGTACTTCTTCATTTCTAATAAATATAGAATACAAAACATAAGTACCATCGTAGATATGGTAAATCCCACTTTTTTAAGTATTAACGTATAAGCAATTAACAATGCGATTATAGATAATACCTTTTGGAAATTCTTAATTTTAATAGGCTCGTAGCCACCGTTTTTTAGCGCTTGAAAAACCAGAACAGTGGCGGTAATACACATGACTACGCTTAAAACCCTTGGAAATGTTGATGCCCCTACAGGATTAATATGCGGTTCGGGATAAGTGGAAGTTACGATAAAAATACAGATGGTAAGTACATATATAAAAATTCCGATACCTACGTCAATATAGTTGATACTTCTCTTATTCATATAATCTACTCCTATTTAGGGAATATTATTGATAAAAAACTTTAAAGCTTATTGTCATATCTGCGGGCGGACAGAGTCGTCCGCCCCTACAGCATCTTAATCGTTGGTGTGATATATAAATTTTGCGAATTATAAGTTTGAAGTTCTCAGTCTATATATCTTATTTCTTATAGAGACCAAGATCTTTTAATACGGGTTCTAACGCTTGTGCAGTATCATCAGTAAGCTTTATATAGTTTTCCGTATTTCTATAATCTATTCCAAGTCCCATTTTCTTCATTACATCCGTAAAGGCCGGATCTTCCATCATTTTTTTGAACCCATCGTGTAAAATCTTTACTCTATCTTCTGGAATATCAGCAGGTCCGCCCAGTCCTCTGAACGTATTGATATTTACATCAATACCCTCTTCTTTCGCTGTGGGAACATCAGGGAAAACATCCAAACGTTGCTCACCCAATACAGCTAAGACTTTCATCTCTCCTGCTTTTACTTGAGCGGATACTTCTGCTCCGCTAACCGTAACAGCATCGATTTGCTTTCCAAGTACTGCTGCAATTGCAGGTGCTGCTCCATCAAAAGGAACATGCGTAACTTTTATTCCTGCACTTCTTTCGAGAGAAGCAGCAGCTAAATGCCATAATACGCCTGTACCGGAGTTACCGATTTTAACCTTGCCAGGATTCTTTTTTGCATATTCAATAAACTCTCCAAGTGTGTTCCAAGGTGCATCTGCCTTTACAGTCAAAGCGGACGGATCTGTATTCAAATTCATAATTCTCGTAAAGTTATCAAAACTGAATGGGTAGATACCTTGTTTATCCAGGAATCCGAGTTCTACAGGTAATATCGCCAATGTATATCCATCAGGTTTAGCAGCCATCACTTCTCCTAATCCTACAGCTCCCGATCCACCCGGTTTATTCTCTACAATCACCGTCGTGCCTAAATATTTTTCTCCTGTCTGCGCTAAAGCCCTTGCTACTGCGTCTGTACCCCCACCAGCCGACCAGGGTACAATTAACTTAATAGGTTTATTTGGGAAATCACTTGCTGTCTTTTCTTGTTTATCGGAATCATTTTTTACTTCACTTGATTGCTCAGCCTGTTTCTGGTCTTTCGCTTGCTCCGGACTAGATGCTTGATTTGACGTCCCACAAGCTGTAACGCCTATTGCTAAGCCTAATACCAATACCAATGCCAATAATCTTTTATACATTATTTTCTCCTCCTATACTAATTATATCTTAATCTAAATACTTCAACGCAGCCTTAATGTTTTCCTTTTCCTTTTCGGTAGCCTCTAAAATAGGACTGCGTGCGATTCCTACTTCCCGTCCTAGCTGGTGCAGTGTTTCTTTGATTCTTCTTGGGAAGTGGTCACCTTTGATTGCTTGCCATGCCGGATAAAGTTTGTGCTGCAGTTCTTTTGCTTGTGCGCCATTGCCTTCCTGTACCAAATCCCAAATCCGTACACTTATTTCCGGAAAAGCCGTTAATATTGCGGCAATCGCTCCATCTGCACCTAAATCAAAAGTTGAATACAACATGTCATCTGTAGCACTATAAATCAAGCCTTTATCTCCACATAAGAGCTTCATCTCATAAAATGCCTGAATACCGCCGACACTTTGCTTAATTCCAACAACATGCTCTATATTTTCTAACATTCTGCTAAACAAAGACGGACCTATCGGATTTTGTGGAACGACATTATATATGATGATGGAAAGGCCTACTTCATCTGAAAGTCTTTTATAAAAATCAAAATTTCCATCCTCATCCGGTACTAAAACATTATAATGTGTAGGTGTAACCATCAAAGCAGTTGCTCCCGCCTTTTTCACTGCTAATCCTGCTTTTACGGCATCTTTGGCAGAATTTCTAATAATACCGGCTACAATAGGAATATTATTCTTATTTTCTTCTTTGATGATTTCTACCATTCTTACCAGTTCTTCATCACTCAATACCGCACCTTCCCCTGTACTTCCCCCTGGACTAATGCCATGGATGCCTGTATTAAGCAAATATTGTACTTCCTTTCTAAAAGTCTTCTCATCAAAATTTTCATTCTGATCAAAGGGTGTAACTAATGGCGCAATAATTCCTCGTAACGCTTGCTTATTCATCATCTGACCTCCTGATATGTGTTAAATTTATGAGTATATACTTAATTGCCTATCATCGCATACCTTAGGAAAGGTATGCGATCAGACAATTAGGTTCAATAAAAAAATTGTTATTATTATTTTACAAGAGAACTTAATGTTTTTGATAATTGCGGATAGAGTTGTTTATATAATGTTTTATTATGAACACTCATTTTTTTAGCCATATCCAGCATATCTTCTATCGAACCGTTAATATGCTTGGCCATTTCTTCAACTCCCGCATCTATATCTCTCCTTTTTATAGCGTCTAAAACTTTTCGATGCGGCTCTAATGCATTTTTAGAAATCTCTTTAATTGTGAATGACTTGCTCCTATATTCTGCAAAAACGTCCAATATTTGCTGATTAATGCTGATAAGTAGATTATTTTGGGTTGCCTTTATGATATGTTTATGAAAAGCTTCATCATTTGTTAAAAGTGCAACCACATCCTGACCTTCCATAGCCTTTTCAAAATTCGCATGGATTTCTTCCAACTCACTGATCTGCTTAGGTGTTGCCCTCTGAATTGCAAGTTTTACTCCTAATGGCTCAATTCCCATTCTGACTTCCATAAAATCGGTGACTTGCACTTCATGTTCAACAAACCACTTGATAATATGAGTGGGATCGTCCTCTGTCACTTTCGCTACAAACGCCCCTTTGCCTCGTTTCATTTCTACAAAACCCATCGCTTGTAAAACACGAATAGCTTCTCTTACTGTAGATCTGCTAATATTAAGCGCACTGCAAATTTCCATTTCGGTTGGAAGCTTATCGCCAATCTTTATATTTCCCGATATAATTAATTCTTTTAAATTTTGTACTGTCATATCAGTAACGGAGATTCTTTCTATAGGCTTCATATGAACACCTCTAAATTGTCTGACGTCATGTAATTATCATAGTATACTTTTTTTATATTGTCAATAGTATTTATCCAAATATCTATCCATTACTATACAAGCTAAACAACGAAGTTTCCGACAATAACCCTTCTTGTAACTCAGGGATGCCACATTAAATTTAAATAAATCCAAAATACCTCGGTAGAAATAGCGCTAATTCCGGAAACAGTGTCATCACCGCTACTACAATAAAGCCTATTATTATAAATGGCAAAGTAGCTTTTACAACATTTTCGAACTTCTCTTTGCCTACCGCAGCAGTCGCATAAAGCACAACTCCTATAGGAGGAGTAATCAGCCCAACGGTTAAATTTACAATCATTACCACAGCAAAGTGTACAGGGTGTATACCCACTTTATAGGCAATAGGAGCCAATATAGGTGCAAATAAAACGATTGCGGCACCTGTTTCCATCCACATGCCTACAATAATCAGAATGATGTTAACAATGAGCAGCATCATCAGCGGATTATCGGTAATCCCTAATAAAAACTGCGCAATTTGTTCCGGAACATTTTCGACCCCCAGCGCCCATGCAAAAACAGATGAAATAGATATAATAATAAATAAACTTGCGGAATTTTGAGCAGAAGTCCATAAGGCAGCCGTAATATCCTTAACTGCAACATTACGAAACAATAAGAATCCAATAATCACAGCATAAAGAACTGCTATGCCTGCAGCTTCGGTTGGTGTGAAAAATCCCTTTAAAATACCTACCAGAATAATTGCCGGCATTAGTATTGCAATTGCACCTTCTTTTATAATCATAAATACTTCCTGGGATGAATATTTTTTATCGTGCTTAGGCAGGTTCAGTTTTTTAGCCATAACAGCCGTATATAGCATTTGGCCTCCTGCAAGTAAAAGTCCCGGTATGATTCCTGCCAAAAAAATGGCACCGACAGATAATGCCATAATACCTGCATATAGTACGGCAATGTTGCTGGGTGGAATCAACGGACTTTGAATGGATGAAGCAGCCGTAATAGCACAGGAAAAGTCATTCTTATATCCATCGTCCCTCATCGCATTGATCTCCACATAGCCTAGGCCTGCAATATCTGAAAGCGCCGCTCCTGAAATACTGCCGAAAATCGTACTTGCCATGATGTTTACATATGCCAATCCACCTCTTAATCTGCCAAGAATCAGTCGGACAAAATTGAATAGCTTTGTTGAGATACCTGCTTTCACCATAATTTCCGCAGCAAGTACAAATAACGGCAATGCCATCAGAATAAATGAATCAACTCCTGCAAACATTCTTAAAGGAATGACGGTTATATTTTGTGGATTAGTCGTAAAAATATATATAAATGTCGTTATCCCTATGGCAAAGGCGATGGGAACACCTAAAAACAGAGTAACAACAAGAATAACTGTAGCTAGAGTAAATTCTATCACTGTTCATTCCCCCTTCCGGTGATATCTCTTATAATGACTCCTATTAACTGCAGTACCATAAGGAATAATCCTATGATCATCCCGGCTTGCGGCCACAGCATGCTGATCCCCATTGCTGCTGTAACCTGATTTCTGCTTACATTTGGGAAAACTGTCATACTAAGATATAAAATAGACATTAATACTGCTAAAACACAAAACTTTATAAACAGTAATAATGTATTTCTTGATTTCTCTTTGAGTTTATTAATAAAATAGTCTACATAAATATTTTCCCACCTTTTAATTACAGAACTTGCACCTATGAATGCCATATAAATCATAAGGTATCTGGAAAGCTCTTCGGTCCATACAAGGGGATTTTTCAGTATATATCTAAATGAAACCTGCAATATGATGGTGAGAGTCATCATCGCTGCAATAAAAATACATACCTTTTTTACTAACTCATCCAAAAAATCTAAAAATTCCAGAAAAATATCAATGAAACTCGACATACCTAATCAGCCCTCCAAAAACAATCTATACTGTGTTTATAAAGTAAATATGATAAATGGGAGGTTATGTTATATCTATTTGGTCATTCAACCTCCCACCCAATCAAACATTGCTCTAACAACAATGTACTATGCTAAATTAAACTTAATTTATGCAACAGCTTTTTTATTTCTGCTTTTGAAAAACGCGAACAATATAAATGCTACGATCAACACAGCTATTATGATATAAGGTATCGAATTGGAGGATTGTGTCTGCTTCTGCTGTGTGGATGCCTGATTGTCAGCGGCAATTTGACCGCCTTTTGCAACAGTTTCAACAAGCTCATCAACAAGTACAGGGTCTATATTTTCTTTCAACCATTTTATAACCGGCTCTTGTGCCTTTTTGAAGGTTTTTAGTTCTTCCGGTGTCGGCGCATACACATCTACGCCTTTTTGTTTCAATGTCTCAATAGCAAGCGATTCACTTGTTCTTACGATTCCTCTCCCTGCAAAAGATGCCTCTTTCCCTGCTTTTATCAGGGCATCTTGCAATTCCGGTGCAAGGCTTTGGAACCAAGATTCACTTGTCACAATAAACGCCATTCCCAATATGTGTCCGTCCAAAGTATAGTACTTTTGAACTTCTTGCAGTGAACCACCTAGAACAGTTATTGCGGAATTTTCCTGTCCATCTACCACTCCTGTTTGAAGTGCTCCATATAACTCGAGCCAAGCTATTGGTGTCGGAGCTCCGCCAAGGGCTTTAACCATTTCCATATGAGCGGGGATGTCCATCGTTCTGAATTTAAGGCCGTTCATGTCATCAGCACTTTTTATCGACTTCTTGCTATTGCTAAAGTTTCTAAATCCACCATTATCATATACAGCCAGTACTCTTAAGCCGCTTTTTTCAGCCATATCCGCAAAAAGCTTTTGTCCATACGGACCATCAAGAATCTCATATGCCTGCAAAGCATTGTCGAAAAGATAAGGAATAGAAAATACTTGTATATTTTTATAGAATGGAGCAAGACCTCCGTCAGGCGGCGTAGCACCCTGAAGATTACCTGCCAGAATCTGTTCAATATTGGATTTTACATCACCGAGCCGTCCGTTCGGATAAAGTTCTACCTTAATTTTCCCAGCCGAATTCTTTTGCGCAGCGTTTTGGAAAGCCAGCATTGCTGCATATGAAGGATGATATACTTGGTCATCTCCAATCTGAATCTTAGGAGCATCTGTAAATGCTAATTTGAATACAATCGGGTCTTCCTCCGCATTTACCAACAACGTACTAAATGCAAACGTACAAATAAGAAATACCGCAACCACCATTTTTACCATTCTAGACATTCTTAACATAATAAATCCCCTCCTTAAAATATTTACTTTTGATTGTAAAATTACTAAAATAAAACGGCTTACTTTTTAATTTATGCTACCACCACCTTTTACTTTTTTCTCTTATATCAATAGACCTAAAGAGGTCTTTGGAACACGTACACACATTTTTATTCTTTTTTCTTGCAATCAATAAAATCTGTTTACTTAGAAAATAACTTCAATACATTCTCTAACACGTTTTACCATTTTTTCGCTGCCCAGGTCCATTTTTTCGTTTATATATTTTAGGATGGTTTCAATATTCTTATCAGTAGCTTCCAATCGGATGTCGGTTAGTGAAGCGGGCACATTGATGGAACGCAGAAAACCTTTCATACCGTCAATTGAGTCCTTTGAAAATCCATTGACTGCCATTTGAAGAGGTATTGCTGCCGATACAAGCTCTCCATGCAGATACTTCGCCCGATGCTCTTTAAAATGTGCACATGTACAATCATAAACAGTATGGGCCATGGCCAGCTGTTTGCCCCCACTCGCCAACGAAGAAACAATTCCGGTCATTGCAATATTAGTACATACCACATCCTCCACATCTGAAGAATTCCGATGTTTTTTCACATATTCTACTGCGTTATAGCCTTTTTGCATAAGCAACTCCATGTTGGATTTTGAGATATTGAACGCGTTAGCAGGTAATACGGATTTTTCCCAATTCGGTGCATATTCCATGCTGTATGCCAATTCCGGATATTTTGCGACCGCATCCCCTATCCCTGAAGCAAGCATCCTTGTAGGACAGCGCTGAGTAATAACATCCATATCAACGATAATAGCAGCCATTTCCCGTTTATTAAATAAATTACCCAGTACCTCTCCTTCATCCGAGTAAAGCACACATAAAGTTGCGTAAGCAGCACAAGTAGCTGCAGAAGTCGGAATGGTTATGACCCTTAAATTCAAAGTATTAGCAACGCTTTTTGCAGTATCTAGGCATTTTCCGCCTCCTACTCCAATAATAATGTCGGCACCATATGTTTTCGCCTCTTCGCTAATTTTATTGATTTGGCTCATAGAGCAATACCCTTTGAATGTATGTACATGATAATCTATTTTTTCGCTGTCCAAGCTTTCCTTAATTCTGTTAAAAGATACTTCTAGCGCCGTTTGTCCCCCAATAATAAAAACCTTTTTACCATAATATTTCGTTTCTTCCCCTACCCGTTCAAGTGCATCCTTATCTTGGATATACCTGCCCCCACCAAGTATTACCGCATTTCCATTTCTCATAACAAAACACCCCTGTCAAAAATAATAAATTTCTACCATTTTCCTGACTTTAGTTAATAAAGAACACTGCCTCTAATTTAAAAAGCTTATTTTACATCTTCCTGCATTGTGCAAATGTTGATGTTTCACTTGTTATTTTTACAATTGATCAAATCACCAATAGTACTATTATATTTTGTATGCCGTCATACAAAATTTTAGAGTATACTACTGGTATTAATAGGGAAAATCTTGATTTATTTTATCGACTAGACCAACATTACTCTTACTAGATGTGCTGCTGTAATTTATTGTAGATTGAATAATATAACTCTTACTGAATATGCCAAAGCTTTTTATTTTATAGTATAACAGAGCAGCGCTTTTGAACTGATTCTAAAATTGAAAATTAGGCTCTAAACCCCTCTAAGCATAAATTTTATATTGGAATTATTAAGTATAATTTTGTCTGACATCAGCTAGGTATATTTTAACAAATAAACACCTATTTGTAAATACATTTTTATGGATATTTCCAAAATAGATCATTCTACTTTAATGTACTGTTGCTCATGCTCCCAGACCTTCACCTCAGAAATATTTTGCTTCCACAACTCCACATACCTTTCCCGGGTTCAATATATTTTTCGGATCAAATACGCCTTTAATAGACCGTATAAGCTGCATATGCGTATCTCCCACTGATTCTTTCAAAAATGGTACTTTGGCATGCCCGATGCCATGCTCTCCCGACACCTGGCCTTTGAGCCTATGTGCCTTATCGTACATTTCCTTCATTACCACATCTAGCTTTTGATGCCATACGTCATCCGTCAAATCATCTTTACATACATAAACATGAAGATTGCCGTCCCCTGCGTGCCCGAAACTACGTATACGGATGTGGTGAGCCTTTTCCAACTGATTTACAGATTTAACAAACTCGGCAATTTTATTTCTTGGCACTACCACATCACATTCATCCATTTCGGGGGTAGAGCTTTTTATGGCTTCTAAAAATGCGCCTCTGGCGCTCCAGATGGATTCTTGTCTTTCCTCTGTATCTGAAATGAATACATCTACTGCCCCCTCAGCCAAACATATCTTGGCTACATCGTCATAGATTCTTTCTATCTCTTGTGTAGAATTGCCGTCAAATGTAAGCAAAAGATATGCATCTGCCGATTTATCGGGGAACTTTTTACCCAGATATTCCTCTGCAGCTTCAATCACTTCTCTTTGCATAAATTCAATTGCTGTAGGGATTACTTTAGCCTTGGTAATCTTAGGAACTGTTTCTATACATTGGTCAAGGTTATCAAATGGTATGAGAAGACTGACATTTTTTTTGGGGAGGGGAATAAGCTTTAGGATGAGTTTTGTAACAATCCCTAACGTTCCTTCCGAACCGATGAGTAGGTCCTTTATGCTGTAACCGGAGCTATTCTTAGCGACCTTTCCCCCCAGTTCCAGCACTTCTCCGCCAGGCAGCACTACCTCCATACCTCTCACATAATCTCTGGTCACACCATATTTAACAGCCCTCATGCCACCGGCATTGGTCATCACATTTCCCCCGATGGTTGCGCTTTTCTCTCCCGGGTCCGGCGGATACATCAAATCTTTGTCAATGGCCGCCTTTGCAAGCTCCATCAGCAGTACTCCCGGTTCCACTGTAACCGTAAGGTTTTCTTCGTCAAATTCTAATATTTTATTCATTTTGGCCAATGAAAGAAGGATACCTCCGTGAATTGCCACTGCACCACCGCATAGTCCTGTGCCCGACCCTCGGGGCGTTACAGGTATATTATGTTCATTTGCGTATTTCATGATGTTGGATACTTCCAGAGTGTTTACAGCCTCTACCACTACTTCAGGAATATGTTTGCCGTATTCCACCATTTCATCATGGCTAAAGTCTTCATTGATCTCTTCACCGCTGTATACTCTATCAGGTGAACATATGCTTTTTAAAAACCCGATATCTTGCGCTACTATTTTTTTATACTGCATGGACCTTTTCCCCCTTTATCTTTTCAATCAATGAGGGTACGATCTCATATAAGTCCCCTACCATCCCATAATGAGCAATCTTGAATATAGATGCATTCTTATCTTTATTAATGGCAACAATACGTTCTGAAGTGTTCATACAGGCCGTAAATTGTATGGCACCTGATACGCCGCACATAATGATGAGTTTTGGCTTTACCGTTCTTCCCGATAGTCCGATTTGCTTAGTATAGGGCGCCCATCCGGCTTCGACCAATGGCCTGGTCACTGCCATCTGCCCTCCCAGCAATGCCGCAAGTTCTTCCAGCATGCTAAGATCTTTCTGCGATTTTACGCCTCTTCCTGCCACCACCAATACTTCCGCATCCGATATACTCTGTTCCTTTTCTTTATGAAACACCTTTTTTACTCGAATATTTGATTCCAATTGCGCTTCATTTAGCGAAAACACTTCAACCGTCCCGGAGGCTTTATCTTTGCGCGGCTCTTGGTCCATCACTTTATATCTCACTGTAGCAAACTGCGGTCTGCTGTTCGGGGTCACAATTTGCGCCATAATATTCCCGCCAAATGCCGGACGGACTTGAACCAGGTCGGTATTTGGCCTTACATCCAATCCGGTACAGTCTGCTGTCAATCCTGTTCTGAATCTGGTAGATACCCTAGGCGCCAATGATCTTCCGATAGAGGTCCCCCCCACAAGCACGATAGATGGTTTTACCTTATTAATACAGTCTTCAAAGGCATTGGCATATACATCCACCTTGAAAAATTTTAATTCCTCATCATCGTAGACAAATACTTTGTCAATGCCATAATATAATAGTTTGTGAGCTTCATTCTCTATATTACTTCCAATGAATACGCAGTAAACAGGATGATTGATTTTATCCGCCAGCTGCTTTGCTTTTCCTATCAATTCCATTGTCACAGGATGTATTTCTCCTTCCAGATGCTCTACATACACCATGACACCCTTCCAATCTTCTTTGCTGATGGATGCCCTATGTTCGTCAATAAAAGCAATCGCACCTTTAGGGCATCTTTTTATGCATACTTTGCACATCTTGCATGCGGCATTAAACTCCACCCTATGATCATTTATTTCTACAGCAGCGAACGGACAGGCCTCCACACATATACCGCACAAATCGCATTTATGATTGTTAACTGAAAGTACCCCCACCTCGTTCAACTCCTTATACGAATTTTGCTTCTTTTAGCATATCAAACATATTGCTTGCTAAATGTTCCGCTTTTCCGTTCCATAATACCTGCTCCACATCCACTACCGGCGGAAATATTTTTTCTACCTGTGTTGGCGAGCCATTTAAACCGTATTTGCTATCATCCTGATCTGCGAAATCCTCAAAACCGATGATGGTTACGGGAGTATTCATTGTTTGGAGTTTTCTTCGATAAGAAGGGAGCCGCGGCTGATAAATATCCTTTTCAACAGTAATTAAGCACGGATAATGAAGTTCCACTACTTCATAGCTATCTGCCATATCTTGTTCTACAACAATCTTTTCATTGTCCACCTCTTCAATTGCTTTTACCCATGTTACATGGGGAATCGCAAGGTATTCGGCAATTGCAGGCCCTACCTGCGCAGTGTCTCCATCGGTCGTCTGTTTACCGCAGAGAATCAGATCAAAATCTCCTATTACTCGGATTCCCTGCGATAGGGTATATGAGGTTGCAAGGACGTCTGCACCGGCAAATTTTTTATCCGAAAATATATATCCTTTATCCGCCCCCATCATGTAGGCTTCTTTAATAATTGCTTCAGCCTGTAAAGGACCCATTGTTACTACCGTTACCGTTCCGCCCAGCTTCTCTTTCATCCTTACGCCGGTTTCAACCGCATAAAGATCATAGGGATTCATCTTACTTTCAACCCCATCTCTTTTAAGCACACCTGTTTTTTCATCTACTTCCACTTTTGTTGTCCCCGGTACTTGTTTTATACAAACTAGTATGTTCATGCTATTACTCCTAATATCAAATTCGGCCTAGTGGCCTTACCACTAAAGCAAAATTTTTATAGTGCTTCTTTAATCATATTTAGTTGTTTATTTACAATCTTGATTTAACAAAAAACTTTATATTGAATGGTCACCTTATAATATATAGAATAAATGCAGCAGCATTTTTCTGTATAAAGAGGAAATCCTGTATTAGTTCTTTAAAGTAGTGAAATCGCTCTATTTTTGAGGATATTTAATATTCATTACAGCTATTTGATCGGTTTCAAGAGTGTATCTCACCGTATTGATGATATTGACCTCTTTTGCAGGCAACATCATCAATACCAAGAGATCTTAAAGATTTGAGTAGTACAATATTCAATATTTTATTTGCATATTAATATGTTATTTCAGCTTACCAACTGACTTGAGAGTATCTATAAGAACCTTTTTCTCATCTTCGGTGATAGGAGCCAACGGACTTCTTGCAGGACCTACTTTGATATCTGTTACTAGCTCAATTGCAGGCCGCATAATGGAATTGGGAAGAATTCTTCCGTTCTGGCCGCAGCTCTTGCAGAAACGATAGAGTTCTATAAATAGATCTTTAGCTGTTTCATTATCACCTTTATTAAAAGCTGCTATAATCTTTCTGATTTCATGCCCAAAAATATGTGCGCCTCCACTAACGATACCCATTGCTCCTTGAACAATGGTAGGAAGCAGCATAATATCATCGCCATTGAATATAACAAACTCAGGATTTATATCTTTGGTAGCTAGGAAATAGTCTGTAATTTGAGTGGGGTTAATCCCGGCCTCATCTTTTATACCGATAATGTTTTTAATTGCTGCCAGCTCACCGACAGTAGATGCCTCTAAATTAACTCCAACAAAAATCGGAATATTGTAAAGCAGGATATTGATATTTACACTTTTTGCTACAGCTTTATAATGATTGATGATACCCTGCTGTGTTGGCTTATTATAGAATGGTGCAACTACCATACAAAGGTCTATTCCAAGTTTTTCAGCTTTTTGAGTGAGTGCGATTGTTTCTTTTGTTGACGCGCAGCCGGTTCCGCCAATAACCGGCTTTCTTCCGGCTGATACTTTAACAGCAGTCTCCATTAGTTTTACGCGTTCATCAAAAGTTAATAGACTTGCTTCTCCGGTTGTTCCGGTTACAATAAGAGAATCACAAAGATCATTTTTTATCAAGTATTCAATCAGTTCTTCAAAGACTGCATAATTAACCTCTTCCTGGTCATCAAATGGTGTTACTAAAGGTAATAAGATCTGGCCGTATTTCGCGGTAAATTCTTTTTTAGTCATTTTGTTTTCCTCCTCACTATTTTTATACATTAAATAATTACTTTACATGTTGGGTATATAAAAAACTGTACCTAGAAAAATCATGTGTTCCAATGCACTATTATTTACTTTAACAGATTTTATCTTTACTCCTTGCAAACCAAGGAGTTTTGAGATAAAATTATAAGTAGATTGCATCCGATACCATCTCCTTATTTTGATTGACATTTGACAGTAGGGGATGTATCGGCTTTTTTGTACTTTTCCCAATATATTGGTAATATAAGTTTTAGATATCACTTTAATTTAAAGTGACTATAGGTTATTCAAAATTGTCTGACGTCATGTTATATGTTATCATTTTTATTTGAATATGTCAATATACTTTTATGGTTTTTGCAAAAATAGTATATTTTTTAATGCAATGATACCCCTTGCTCAATCAGTATAGATTGTAATGTTTTTACATCCAGTTGATCTGATTCAATTCCCTGCTTTATGCATAGGGCAGCAGCCGTACCCACCGACTGCCCCACAGCCATACATGTTGCTGTGATCCTCACCGATGCTAAAGCTTGATGAGAAACAGATATGCATCTACCTGCCACCAATATATTCTTAAGATTTTCAACTACCAGACATCCATATGGAACATCATAAGCTTTGGCCACTTTTTTAAATTCCATGCTATCACTATCCGGTTGATGAATATCAATCGGAAAAGCGCCTCTAGCTACAACATCATCAAATTTTCTTCCTGTCAAAATATCCTCTTCGGATAGAACATATTTCCCTTTTATCCGTCTTGTTTCTCTAACCCCGATATTCCCGGTATACATTATATAAGCATTTTCAAACCCCGGCACGTTATCTCTAAAAAGAGCTATCAACTCATGTGCCTGTTTAGTAGCCTGAACCTGCGCAAAAGTAATATCATTTATATTGGTTCCATCTCCACCTACTCTGGTAAAATTGATGATTACTTCGCCATTTCTCATGGTGGTAACCATATGCAATTCTCTTCTCTTTAAAGAAAGTATTTTCTTTTCGAATCCATCACCTAATACTTTCGGGAACCCCCATAGATGTATAATCTGATTCTCTGCGAAATCATCAGGATTACTTTCTATCTCAAATTCATCTTTATTTTCTTTCACATAATTGATAAGTCGTTTTACTTCTACGCCACCTGCCTTGAATAATAAAGTCATTGGCTGTGATAATGCATCTTTTGGTCTTCCTTTATCAAATTCAGCCCCTGCAAGTACGCTTAAGTCTCCATCGCCCGAACAATCTATAAAAATATCTCCTTGAATAGCCTGCCTTCCTGATTTGCTTTCTATAATGACCGCTTGAACCTCATCTTTTTCCTTAACGACATCCACAACCATCGTTTGCAAAAGTAATGCTGCACCTGCTTGTTCCAGCATCTGCAAGGCAACCAGTTTGACGACTTCCGCATCAAAAGGGGTTATTGTCTTACAATATTCTACATCATCTTTTACATGCCCCGGTGATCCTCCAGCCTGTATTAATTTCTCCACAAATTCTTGGGCAATCCCTTTAATTACTTGCTTATCAGAATCATGAAATGTCATGATTGCTTCTAAAGGACCATTCGTAATTGTTCCCCCTATAAAGGAGGATTTCTCAATAAGGATTACATTTACACCATTTCTTGCTGCAGCAATAGCGGCAATAAATCCCGCCGGACCACCACCAACGATTACAACATTTTTCTTACATACCACCGGTATGTTTTTGGGTTTCTCCTGTATATACTTCATATCATCTTCCCTTTCTTTTAATAACCAATATAAAACCTACACATAAGCAAAATTGAAGTGAAAATATTCTGCGTGCCCATTCACCCAACACTAATGAATTTAATTTTTTGTAGGGATAGATTTCATATCTACCCGCAAGTATCATGTATTATCGATTCGGGCGGATATGGAATCCGCCCCTACGAGAATTTATGTAATCTATTCGTATATGTTGATAAATTATAAATCTAAAGTTTGTTGCCTATGTTTTTATAGAAATAATATTTTTCTACTCATCCCATAAAATGAGTAGGAATAAACATTACTACCTGCGGGAAATAAGTAACGATAATAAGTGTAATGAGCATGACAATGTAAAATGGAACCATTGACCGGGTTAATTTCTCAAGTTTAATACCTGATATCGCACTGCCTATAAATAATATGACGCCTACAGGTGGTGTAATAAGTCCTATACCTAGATTCAAAATCATAATGACACCGAAATGAACAGGATCCACTCCTATGGATGTAACGACGGGCATCAAAATGGGTGTAATGATCAAAATAATAGACACCATATCCATCATGGCTCCTAATACCAGTAAAAGTATATTTATAATAAGCAATATTACGATCTTATTTTGGGAAATACCTAGAATTACATTAGTTATCATTGCAGGAATTTTTAGATAGGCTATTATCCATCCAAAAGCTGCTGATGTTGCGATTAGAATCATTACAATAGATAATGTTTTTATACTCCTGGTTAATATTCCTCCCATTTCGGATAAAGGAATCTCACGGTATACAAAAAAAGTAATAATAAACGCGTAAACAACTGCAATGGCTGCGGATTCCGTAGCTGTAAAGATGCCGCCAACCACACCAATCACAACGATTAAAACTGTCCCAAGACCTAGTCCTGCTTCCCATACCGCTTTTAGAGCTGTCTTCATATTAAATTTATCACCAACAGGATAATTGCGTTTAAGAGATACGAAATAGCAATAAATCATTAGTGCAACCCCTAACAATATTCCCGGAACCGCACCGGCAAGAAAAAGCTGTCCTATCGAAACACTCCCGGCAGCTAATGCATAAATAATCATATTATGACTTGGCGGTATCAAAAGTCCCTGAATGGAACTTGCCATCGTAACCGTTGTGGCAAAATCTCCATCATAACCATCTTCTTTCATCATTGGAATCAGAATAGACCCAATGGAAGATGTGTCGGCAGTTGGTGATCCGGATATGCCTCCAAAGAACATACTTGCAGCGATATTTACCATCGCAAGTCCGCCTCTCAGCCATCCGACCAACGCATTCGCCAGCTTGATCAATCGTCTTGAAATGCCTCCAGCTCCCATAATTTCTCCAGCCAGTATAAAAAACGGAACCGATAATAAGGCGAATACATTGATTCCTTTCACCATATTCTGTGCTGCCGTTTGCATAGGAATTCCCAAATAAAAGGTGGTAACTAATGTTGCAATTCCTATTGCAAATGCAATATGTTTTCCTAGTAAAATCAATATTAGGAAAGTACCAAGAAGTAAAGTTACTGCAATTGGATCTGTAATCATAATACATCTTCCACCTTTCCAAACAATGTTAACATTAAGCTTAATCCGGCAATAGGTACTGATACGTAGAGCCACGAAATTGAAACTCCTATTCCCGGCATAATACTTCTTATTGTAAGAAGTGTCAGTTTGGTGCCTTCAATGATCATGAATAAAGAAAAAGCAACATTTAACAAATAAAATATTCTATCTAAGAACTTCAGCACCTTTTTAGGAAAAATGGCATCTACTATGCTCATTCTGATATGGGTATTGTCTCTAACTGCCAAGGACGCACTCAAAAGTGAAAACCATACCATGCAAAGTAAAGAAAGTTCTTCTCCCCATGCAGGTGTCTTCTTAAATATATACCGTCCGGCAACAACGTAACATACTATTACTACTTGAACCAGCATGAAGGCTCTGCATAGATTGTTGATTCCATAGTATAGTCGGTCATAAAAAACTTTGAATGCTCTTTTTTTGCTTTCCATATGATCCCCCCTAAGCTTCTATTTAATATGGGGCCAATTAATCATTCTAATTGACCCCATATTTCATATTACAGTAACTAATTCAGTTATTTTGTATTTTTTATCTGATCGATGATATCTTCCATTCCGACCCCGTATTTATCATACAGATGTTTTACGGCATCTTGCCATTCTTGAGTGTTTTCTACCTCTGAGAACTCTACACCTTGTTTTTCCAGATCCGTCAGGTATTCGTCATAAAGTTTCTGTGACATCTCCTTATAATATTGCGCACTTTCATTAAATGCCTCAGTGATAAGCTTTTTATCATCTTCACTTAACTTATTCCATACCATTTCTGAAAATAATATAATACTCGTCTCATATTGATGCGCATCAAATGTAAATTTCTTAGCTACTTCATAGAATTTCATATTGTAGTAACCTTTAAGAGGATTTTCCGCGCCATCTACTACACCGGTCTGCAAAGCGCTATACAATTCGCCGTATGCAATAGGGGTGGGAGATGCTCCAAAAGCTTCTACCATATCTTTGTACATTTCACTCGTTGGCACTCTCAGTTTTAATCCTTTCAAATCACTAAGCTTTGTGACTCTTTTATTGGTAAAGAAAAAGTGCCTTAGCGTAGGCTCATAATATCCAAGTCCTACCAACTGCATATTGGCATTTTTGATTTCATCCAGTAATTGCTTTCCAACAGGACCTTCAATCACCTTGTTCGCATGACCAATATCATTGAAGATATAGGGCAATGATAATACATTCAACTTTTTTATCCCCGCATCTGCCAACCAAGACGGATTATTTCTAGCCATATCTACCGCGCCCATCTGCAGCGATTGAATGATATCTTTCATACCACCTAATTGACCATTCGGAAAAATCTGAACTTCAATACGTCCGTTGCTTTTTTCTTTTACTCTTTTTGCAAAGTCATAAGCGGCCTGTGTTTCAGGGTCATTATCTGCGTTCACTTCAGAATAACGCAAGATAATTTTCTCTTGTTTCTGTGGACTTGGCTCTTTAACTTCAGCTTTAGGGGTTTGGGGTGTTTCCGATTTCGGAGCAGTCTCCTGAGTCGCACATCCGGTTGCAATAAACATGGTTCCTACTATCAGCACCAGAATAAGAGCTATTCCTTTAACTATTGTTTTTCTTAACATTTTCTCCCTCCTAAACATTTATTGGTTACAATAGCATGATACCATGCACCTTATCTTTTCCTCTATGGAATTCGTTGCTTTTTTCTGTACTAATTTGTCCTTTTGCATAATTTTATAAATATCTTATCCGTTATTATTGTAACAATCATCTAATAAAGAGCTTTTCAATATGATCAGATATTATTCTACATATTTATCACGATATTGAGTTGGAGAAATACCAACATAATTTTTAAATGCCTTACTAAAATAATTAGGATCAGAATACCCTACTTCAAAAGCGGTTTCCTGTACCGTTTTATTTTGCTTACTCATCAAATGTTTGGCTTTTTCCATTCTGACCTTAATCAGATAATCCTTATAATTAATGCCCTCCGTATTTTTAAAGCATTTACTCAGATAATAAGAACTTAAACATACATGGTCCGCAATATCTTTTAAAGAAATGTCCTTAGAATAATGTTCATGAATATAGTCTTTTACGATATCAATTATTTTTTTATTGCGCCCCTGTTTGTGTGTCATTATAAACAGGATGATTTGATGAACTAATCTATCTAAATACAGACTGATATCCTCAATACGATTTAAATCCCTAATTTGTTCATGTACCCGCCTTATATTGATCATCCTAATATTGTCTCCAAAAAATTGGACAAGGTTTCTATCGATAATGGTGCATAATTGTTCGGCATAATTCTTAATTTCCTCAAGATTATTCTCACAATGATTTCCCAATACGCTACATATAATCTTTTTAAGTTGTTCTCTCGCCCCTTCAGAATCTTCATTAATCATCTTTTCACAAAGTTTTATTTCCTTTTGATATAGATATTGTGTCTTTTTGAATCTTTCCGGATTTTTTTGATCATCTATTTGACAAGCTTCTTCAATTGCTTTCTTAGCTTGAATATACGCCTGGTGCATATTCGACATGCCTGTATATACTTCACTTATCCCAATATGGCTCCTAATACTGCAATTGTAAGCAAGATAACTCTGTATATCATTTTTTGTATCGCTGAATGCTTTACTTGAAATCACTTTATCTAATTGGTTTTTAAATAAAAATAATATAATTGCGTTAAAAAAATTATATCCTACTACTTCCGAAAAAATAAATCTAAACTTGTTTTTTATAAATGCCGTAATATTATCATCCAAACTAACATCAGTATCGACCTGAAAAACAACACATACAAAATAATCACTCTTTATATTCAAGTATCCTTTATATTCTTTAATTTGTTTCGTACTTAAATGGGTACCGTATGCCATCCCTATTACTATTTCTTTTTCTACCAACTGACCAAGTTTTTGTAATTTATTATATATTTTCATTTGTTCTTCTAAGCTTTTTCTCTTTTTGATTATTTTCTCTATGATAATGTCTAAAGTTTCACAAAACTTTTTATTAGAAAAAGGCTTTACCAGATAATCTACTACACCAACTTGAATAGCTTTTTGAGCATATTCAAAGTAACCGAATGCAGTTAATATGATTATTTCAACATCACTCATTCTAGCTTTGATAAAACTTGAAGCTTCCAGACCATCCATCTTCGGCATATGAATATCCATTAAGATCATATCAGGTTTTAGCAGCAAAGCTTTTTCAATAGCCTCTTTTCCATCTGCAGCCTGATAAATAACCTCAACGGTTTCTTTATAGTATTGAGCCAACAAAAACATAAGTGCTTTTCGCTCTATCATTTCATCTTCAACAATCATTACTTTAATCATTTTATTGCAGCTCCCCTTCTAATGGAATTGAGATGGTAACACTTGTACCTATACCGAGTTGACTCTGTATATCTATAAGGTCTTTCTGTTGAAAGTATAGCTCCAGCCTCTTTTTGATGTTGCATAGTCCAATGCTTGTTTTTACATTCCTTTGCTCTCGCTCTTGTTCTTCAAAGATTCCTTCTAATGTATTCTTTTCAATTCCTCTTCCATTATCATTTATCTTGATATATATATGGTCTTTTTCCTTCCAAACCGAAATATCAATTCTACCTTTTGTACGCTTATCTTTAAGTCCGTGAATAATTGCATTTTCAACAATAGGCTGCAAAATCATAGGCGGAATTCCAATCCCTTCTACCCAATCTAACCTATTAAAAACAAAAGATATCCTATCTTGAAATCTCATCTGTTGTATAAAGATATATGCCTTAAGAGAATCAATTTCTTCCTTCAACGATACCGTCCTTCCTTTGTTTTCCAAATTATATCGTAAAACATTGGATATCGCCTCTATCAACGCTATTGTACTATCTGTATCCTTTAACATTGCAGTTCTACCAACCATATTTAAAGTATTAAATAAAAAATGAGGATTCATCTGCATTTGTAGTGCCAATAATTTGGACTCCTTTAGTAATTTATCCTTCTCAATATTTTTTAATTTCTCTTTGCTCAGTTGAATTTCAATCTCTGCTTTTTCATTCAATTCTTGTATATATGACTTAATATTCTTTTTCATATCATTAAAAGCATTTGCAACAGCTTCCAGCTCCATATACCTATACATCCTAAGGTCAGGTACCTCCCAGTTGGCATTGGATAATAGACCGGCTACTTGAGATACTTCATGAATTGCATCAAACACGTCATTGGAAAACATAATGGCAAATATCATACTAAAACAAACTAGGACAATCATGATAATATACATATTTTTGCCTATATTTCTATAGCTCTCTAATTTTTTTGCGTGTTCATTTCCACTGGAATCCATATAAGAAATTACCAGCCACTGCGCTTGTTTGTTCATGTAGATGTACAATGCTCTTAAGTAACTTAGTTCAGAAAATGTCCCGGAATTCAAGCTGACACTTTCCAAAATCTTATACGATACCTGCTGCATGCGTTCATTCATGGTGTATAATGATCTAAAATACACAAGAGTATTATCATCATTAGTCCCGCTATTACGCACACTCTCCAATACACGGTTTATCTCAGCATTCAACTCATCAAATCGCTTGTACTTTTCATGGTCTTTGTCCTTTAGGTACTGTTCAAAGGCTTCAGCACTCTGACTGATCATGATGGGCAATCTAACCACATCGGAATTAGTATTAATAAATTGATGATAACGATTTATAACTGTATTGTACTGATAAAATGAAAACCAAAAACCTACTGCCATTAATGCAATAATTAGTAAAAAAATACCCATGATTCTAAATCTGATGGATGTACCCATAAATAAGTTCTGAACCTTCATATATCCTCCTTGATCAGTTATAATCATATTTTTTAGTGAGGAGTGGGGAGTGGATAGTGCGGAGAGCTTAGGGACTCCCCATTCCCCACTCCCCACTTAACAACTGCTAATGTAAAATGTTTATCACAATCTGTATACAAGTATAAATAACAAATACTATATAATTATTCTATACTGTTTTTAAAAATCCTCCACGGAAATGATGTATTATGAAATTTTAGTATGATATCATACAATTATAAAGAGTCATATAAACTAATCATAAACGCTCTCCCTTAAATAGGTATTTATCAAATTTGCTAATGAAATTGTACTGAAATTTTAAATACTACTAAAAAAGGACTAACCATGAAGTTAATCCCTTTAATTCTATCTCTATTAATTTACCGACCATTACTTCTTAGTTTTTAGTTATGATTTTCTCCATATCAATTAAAGAGTTTTCAAGATGTTCCGTCATCAACTGTATACCTGAATCAGGGTCACGATCCTCAAAAGCTTTAAGAAGTTTATCGTGAGATTCAATAGCATGCTGTACATTCTCTCTAATGTTATAAGTCTGTATACGATAATCTACAATACACTCAGCAATTATCTTAACAATTTTAATCAATAATTCATTTTCTGATGCTTCAGTAATTTTATTATGAAATTCTTCATCGTACAACGCCATTTTTACATGGTTTTTCATCTCGGCACTTTGAACAAACAATCTATGAATCACTTTAAGCTCATCCAGTTGTCTGTCGTTCATACGCAAAATAGCTAATTTAGTCGTCATTGTTTCAATGGCAATACGAACTTCAGCATAATCCCTTAAACGCTGACCATGCTCTTTGAACCAGTTTGCAACATAGTTGTCATCAGCCTGCTCATTGGGAAATCCTTTAAAGTATGCGCCTTTACCGCGTTTCACTTCCAACATGCCCATAGCTAGCATCATACGATAAGCTTCACGCGCTGTAGAACGGCCTACACCATACATCTCGCAAATTTGCTTTTCGGTAGGCATCTTATCTCCTTCTGAAATTTTATTATCAACAATATAGTCTTTTAAGTTATCAATAACCTGCTCTACAATGGAAATCATTTCAATTGGCTTCATACAACTGTAAACCGCCTCTATTAAGATATTTTGAACAATGACACCAGATGAGTCATATTAATGCTATTAAGTACTTAAATATATTCATAAAGAATATATAGGTATTTTATTATATCATTATGATTTTTTATTCGTCAAGTTATATACTTCCATTAATGTGATTTTATCACTTAGTAATACGTGCAAAATTTTCGCGAATCTTAGTTTGCAAATCCTGATCCGTGATATTGATACTGGTAAAGATAAAATCTAAAATTATATCCAAATTTTCTGCAGTGGGAGCAATTCCTAATTCGCTAAAAGATATTGGAGTTCCAATTTCTTTTAAGAACTGCATATTTTTATGGATATACTCTTCAGAATACCCATTGACTGCTAATTGGACAAGGATACCACAAGATACAATCTCGCCATGAAGATATTTTGCTCTTTGAGATTTAAATAGTTTACTAACAGCGTCATAAAGCGCATGAGCAATTGCCAGTTGCTTGCTCCCACTGGAAAGTTGAGATGTTAACCCTGTTAAAGCAAGATTAGTAAATATGATATCATCTACAGCAGGTGTAATCTTCTTTTCACGTACATCTTTGATAGCTTGTATCGCAGTATTAAAGTATTTCTCAGTATTAAATTCTGCCAGTTTTAATGCCGATAAAGGCATCACTGTTATATCCCAGCCTGTTACAAAACGTATACTGAAATCTATCTCCGGAAACTTTGCCATAGCATCTGCAATACCGGATGCCAACATTCTTTCGGGACAATTTTTAGCGATAATTTCTGTATCCACAATTACTGCAGCGACAGGTTGTTGACAATATTCATTGCAATCAGGTGTACCGGTATCATCATATTTAATACATACGGTGGCGTAGCAAGCACAGGTTGCGGCAGATGTCGGCATATTTATAACCCGGATTCCCAAACGGTCTGCAGCAAGCTTTACAGTATCCATACATTTTCCGCCACCAATACCAACAAGTAATTTTACACCGTAATCCTTAGCTTCATCTACAATTCTGTTAACTGTTGTCTCACTGCAAAACCCTGAAAACATATGTACAGTGTATTCAATACCATTTTCCTCAAAGCTTTTTTCCACAGCTTCTTTTGTTACAGACCAAGCAGTATAACCAGCAACAACAAGTACTTTGTTATAAAACCGTTTTACTTCCCACCCTATAACCGATCTAACTCCAGGGTTCTGAAGATATCGACCGGATCCAAGAATAATTTGAGCGCCCTCTCTCATAAATTACATCTCCTTACTATCTTTTAAAATGCTTGCGGGATTTAATATTTTAATCTCAGATTAAAAACTTCAATTGCAGTCAAACTGAATATCTGCCTTAGTGCGAGCTCATCATTAACAACTTGCTTATATTTTAAGATTTCGCTGGCGGTATTGATTGGAAGATCTGTGGAAAACATCAGTTTCTTAGGGGATAAATTTTTAAGAAACATATCTATTCCTTCTACACCTATACCGCTAGGCTCAATATATACGTGCTCAAATGTTTCGGCTAGAAACATGGCTTGTGCAGCAAAGAAATCAGAACCTCCATGAGCAATAATTATTTTTACATCTGAATAATCACTTATCAATGGATATAGACGTGCCGGATCGGCAAAGGGTATTCCCATACCGGTATGAACCATTACAGGAACCCGTAGGTCACGAGCTACATTAAATACTTTTCGAGCATCCTCAGACATTAAATCCACAGCATGGCCATTAGGTGTAAGCTTGACACCAACAAACCCTAAATCTTCAACGCAACGTTTTACTTCATTTGAGTAGTCATCATTATTAAAATGCGGGTTCATTGATACCATTCCCCAAAAACACCCGGAGTGCTCTTGGCAAAATCGGTAAATTCTATTATGAGCCTCACGTATGTCCGCTAAATAAGGGCGTGTAATACAAGGTTGAACAATGGCTCCATAGAGATTGAATTCTTGACAATTTCTAATTAACATCTCCTCAGTCACTTGAAAATCATATACAGTATCGATTCCAAGATGGCAATGCGAGTCAATAATCATAGCAACTCTCCTTCTACCCTTTCTTAACAGTTTTTCATTGAAGCAACATTCATTTAACCCGTGGTCTTAAAGCTAAAAGAAAAACTTCAATTCATATATCATGTTGTCTGATAACATGATATTATTATACTACGACATATTGCATTAAGTGTCAATACCTTCTTACGCAGTTTTTATGCAATTTTCACAATTAATATATTGACAAATTTTGTTATGATCTATATAATTGTTATCAGACAACAATACAACCTGATATAAGGATATTTGTATTGTATAAAAACATGAGGAGGAATGTTAAATGACCAAAAAAGATTTTACCGCAAAGTACGGGCAGGTCCTATTACCTCTATTAACGCCATACGATGATCAGGAAGAGGTTAATTATACTGCTTACAACGTTCTTTCTGATACAATCAAATCATTTGATAAGCTGGAATAACATCCGGATCATTCAACTAGGATATTTTTGTCGGACTTGGCGTCTAAAACGCTAAAAATTAAAATATGTGGAGGGAATGAAATGAAAAAACTATTGGTAGTTTTACTAACAATTTCTATGATTCTGACAATCAGTGCCTGTGGCACCCAATCTTCAAGTAATCCCACCCAATCTGACACACCCCAAAGTAACGATTCAAATGCACAGAATAACACATCCGAAAACGACGATGAAATTCTTATCGGATTAAGCTGTGCTCTCACAGGGAACTTCCCATTAGCTGGCCAACGAACCCGTGAAGGCGTGGACCTTGCCTTGGAAGAAGTTAATGCCAAAGGTGGAGTTCTAGGCAAGAAACTTGCTTATACTATTGAGGATGATCAGAATACCCAAACCACTGCGGTAAATGTCGTAACAAAAATTCTCACAAAAAATGTTAGTGGTGTAATCGGTCCACATACGAGCGGAAATGCCATGGCAACAAACGAACTATATAAAAATGCTAAAGTTCCCTTTATGACCGGCGGTACCAGTCCAAAGCTTTCCGGATTGAATAACGATTATTTCTTCCGTGTCCGACCTGAGGATACCATTAATGGCCAGGTTGCTGCTAAATATGCTCTTGAAAAGCTGGGCGCAAAAAAAATAGGTATATCCTTTAACAATAATGACTTTGGAACCGGCGGCCGTGATGTTATCATAGAGTATCTTAAAAAAGTAAATGTACCCTATGTAGCGGTAGGACATAATTCAGGCGATAAGGATCTTACAGGTCAGATTATGAAGCTCAAGAGCGAAGGCGTTGATGCCATCATTTCGTGGACTGATGATGCCGAAGTTGTTCTTACTGCACGACAGTTATATGAACTGGGCTTTAAAGTACCCGTAATTGCTTCTGCCGGAGTTGTTATGGACCAAGTTCTGAATCTGATGGAACCGGAATACATAGAAGGCTGGTATTCTGTAACTGATTTTGTTTCCACAAATAACAGTCCGATAGTAATAGAGTTTGTTAAGAACTTTGAAAATAAATATGGCTACAAGCCTGAGCTTTATGCCGCTACCTACTACAGTGCCACCTATGTTTTAGCAGATGCAATTGAACGTGCCGGTTCAGCAGATCCGCAAGCGGTTCGTGACGCATTGGCACAAACAAAGGGTCTGCAGCTTCCGGAAGGAGTTTTCACTACTGATGGAAAAGGAAATATGCTTCAAGGATGTATCGTTGCACAGATTCTTAACAAAGTACCTACCATGATAGAGTATGTGGACCTTAACAATTAATAAATCAATACATAGAAATGCATGATAAATTATAGAGTGATGAAGTGCAGGATCATTGGCTTTCTGACCGCCCTGCACTTATCAAATATCAGTGAATAGTATTTTGAGATTTTTGCACAGGCCACTGATATAAATAGTTAATTGTAAAGTTAGAAATATTCTTACCGGAATGCCACATGGGGACAGTTCCTCAGTAGCATGAAAATCATATACCACAGACGAACCGTCCCCAAGTAGCATTCCTACTTCCGTGCTCCGATTTTTACTTTTAGAGTTTTTTATCTATAAAACAGTAATTAAAATAGAGGTGAAAAAATGGCATCCGAGATTGTGATTCAATTAATTGTTAGCGGTTTGGCGCTGGGATTTATCTATGCTTTGGTTTCCATTGAGTATACAATAATTTTTAACGCAACAGGCTTACTGAATTTTAGCCATGACAAACTAATTATGTTAGGTGCATATGTATTTGCAGGGCAGTATATCATTCGTATGGGTGCTAGCCCTACAATTGCTATTATTGCAACAGTTCTTACTATGTTTCTATTTGGCGTATTTGTAGCTTCAGGTATTTTTAACCCGTTAAGAAACATGGCTTCCCCGATTTTTGCAGTGATTGGAACGGTAATCCTTGGACGTATTTTAACAGAACTTGCACGTATTGTCTGGGGTGCTACGCCTTTCACTGTTCCGGGATTTTTAAAAGGCGTAGTGACTTTAGGAAATATTGTTATTACAAAAGCAAATCTATCTATTATTGGTGTATCCACAATTATCGTTATCACACTTCAAATATTTTTTAAGTCTACTAAAATGGGAAAAGCCATGCGATGTGTTCAACAAAATAAAACTGCTGCTGCTTTGATGGGCATTAACGTACCAGCAAATATAAATTTCACTATTGCACTGAGCGCCGTTATCTGCACAGCAATAGGTATCATGGTTATTCCCCTGTTTACTATCGATCTGACCATTGCCAATATGATAGGATTGAAAGGCTTTGCCTCAGGTGTTATCGGAGGGTTCGGTTATCTTCCCGGAGCAATCCTTGGCGGTATTACAATCGGCATTGTAGAGAACTTAAGTACATTAATTATCCCGACACTGTATAAAGATTGTGTTGCATTCGTACTATTGATTGCTTTCTTGCTTATTAAACCATCAGGACTCCTAGGACACAAAAAATAGAATAAGGTGGTGTACAAAATTGAAAAATATCAAAAGAACTGCTTTAATTATCTTTATCATCTTTCTTCTGATTTTACCTGCGTGGGATAATAATGCCTACCATCATATCTTGTTAAGTCAAACGCTTGTTAATATCATTGTGGTCATGGGTTTGAACTTCATTACCGGTTTAACAGGTCAGATGAACTTAGGTACTGCAGGTATAATGGCATTAGGCGCTTATACAGCTGCATTGATGAGTACAAATCTTCACGCTCCTGCTTGGATATGTTTTGTACTATCAATTGTTATGGGTTGGTTGATCGGCCTCGGACTTGGCTATCCCAGCCTACGTTTAAAAGGTGTCTACCTTGCTCTTACAACGATTGGTTTTAGTGAAATTACGCGCTTAGTTCTTACAAACTGGGTAGATCTAACCGGTGGCACGATGGGCGTTCAAAATATCCCTGCTATCACGGTTTTCGGATATGAATTGGATAGTTCTTTCAAAATATATTATCTATATCTTCTGGTTGTAATTGTGTTGGTTTTTACATCACAGCGTATTGTTAAATCAAAATGGGGCCGTGTTTTTAAAGCCATTAGAGATAATGTAGAAGCAGTGGAAGCTTGCGGGATCGATATCGCCAGTATCAAAATCAAAGCGTTTACCCTTGCTACCATTTTTGGCTGTCTGGGTGGTGCGATGTATACCTATATGATGAGATACGTTAACCCGACCACATTTATACCCGATTTATCGGCCAACTATCTCGTTATGATGATGCTTGGCGGAATAGGATCGGTTGCAGGAAATATTATTGGAGCTGTTATCATTACTCTTCTACCTGAGTTCTTAAGATTTATGCAAAGCTATTATTGGCTTGTGTTTAGTATTATTACTTTAATCTTCGTAATTTTTCTGCCTAATGGTATCATCTCAATATTCTCTGAAGAACGCAGATTTCAACCTTTCTGGATTCCAAAAACAGACAATACTAGGAGGCTAAAATAGATATGAATCCTGTTCTGAAACTTGAAAATATAACCAAACGTTTTTCCGGACTAGTTGCAGTAAACAATTTATCTCTTGAAATGCCTAAGAACTGTATTCATGCACTCATCGGCCCTAATGGTTCCGGAAAAACTACAACTGTAAATATGATTACCGGTGTGCTTCCTGCCAGCGAAGGCAATATCTTTTATAATGATGCTAAAATCAGCGGTAAGCCCTTGTTCCAAATAGCAAGACTGGGAATTGGCCGGACCTTTCAGAACTTGAAATTGTTTGGTTCAATGAGTGTTTTAGAAAATTTAATGGTAGGTGGCCATCAGCTCACAAAAGCCGGATTACTGAGGTTTCTCGTTGATCTTAAAGGAGAAAAAAGAGAAGAAACTCTTCTTAAAGAGCGTGCAGAAGAGGTTTTAGAACAAATTGGCCTAGTAAACCTTCGCAACGAGAAAGTTAAAAACCTATCCTATGGCAGGCAAAAAATGACTGAACTTGGCAGGGCGTTGATGATGAAACCGGATTTATTGATTCTTGATGAGCCGGCTGCAGGTCTTAATCCATCTGAGAGAAAAGAATTTGTTGATATTTTATTAAAAACCCATAGTAGAGGCATAGACTTGTTTTTGATTGAGCACAACATGGATGTGGTTATGAATATCAGTAAAAAGATTACAGTTCTGAATTTTGGAGCAAAAATTGCGGAGGGAACTCCTAAAGAGATTCAAAACAACGACCAAGTCATCAAAGCTTATCTTGGCAATAAATATACGCCCGTTAAGACTGAGAAGACGGAGGAATAGAATATGCTAAAAGTAAATGGAATAGATGTATTTTATGGAAATGTCCAAGCACTTTTTAATATATCTATCGAAGTTAATAATAAAGAGATTGTTTCTATTATTGGCGCAAATGGAGCAGGCAAAAGCACTTTAATGAAAACAATCATGGGTATTAATAAACCTGCCAACGGTTCTATTGAGTATGATGAGGAAGTAATCAGCAGCTTCAAAACCCATAAAATCGTTGGCAAGGGCATAGTTTACGTACCTGAAGGCCGAGAGATCTTTCCTCAGATGTCTGTTCTCGAAAATCTAGAGATGGGTGCATTCAGCAAAAAATATACCAAAGATGATATTGATAGACATATACAAGAGGCCTATGAATTGTTTCCCCGTCTGAAAGAAAGAGAAAAACAGATTGCCGGAACCTTAAGCGGTGGCGAACAGCAAATGTTAGCAATAAGCAGAGGAATGATGAGTGATCCAAAATTGATTATGTTTGATGAACCTTCTTTAGGCCTTGCCCCTGTTATCATTGAGGAGATGTTTGATGCTATAGTTAAAATCAATAAGCGTAATGATACACCTGTTGTAATTGTAGAACAAAACGCATTTATGGCCATGTCCATCTCAACACGGACATACGTACTAGAAGTAGGACAAATTGTAAACAAAGGGCATAGCCAGGAGCTTCTTAGCAGTCCCGAAATTAAAAAAGCTTATCTAGGCGGTTAAAATGAATAAGAAAACAAATAAGAAAAGGGGTTAAATATGAAATTAATAAGATTTCTTCTTAATAATCAGGAGTTTTATGGTAATCTTACCGATGATAAAATTTATATTCTAAGCGGAAGTATTGAAGAAGGTTTTACATCAACCGATCATGTTATCTGTATTGAAAAAGTAAAGCTGCTTAGTCCGGTTAAACCCGGAAAAATAGTTTGTGTAGGACTAAATTATATGGATCATATTATTGAATCCAACGAAAAAGTTCCATCCGAGCCTGTTATATTTATGAAGCCATCTACAGCCGTCATAGGACCTGATGAAGGTATATGTTATCCGGTTCAGTCCCACCGTGTTGATTATGAGGGAGAGCTTGCAATTGTTATTGGAAAGCGTGGAAAAAATATAAAAGAAAGCGAAGCTTCTTCATATATTCTAGGATATACATGTGCTAACGATGTAACTGCTAGAGACCTTCAGCCATCTGACGGACAATGGATCATTGCCAAAGGATTTGATACTTTTTTACCTTTAGGTCCATGTATCCATACGGATGTCGACCCAAATAACCTTCCTATCAGAACGGTTCTTAACGGAAAAATAGTTCAAAGTTCTAACACTAAACACTTACTGTTTAAACCTAATATGTTAATAAGCTATATTTCTTCTGTTATGACGCTTGAGCCTGGAGATATCATATTAACAGGAACTACCTTCGGTATTGGACCCATGCAGGTAGATGATATTGTTTCTGTCGAAATAGATGGAATCGGAAAACTCCAAAACTTTGTAGAAGGCCTTGAATAAATTTCGCCCTGACAAGCAACCAAAAAATTATAAACCGGATGAAATTAGACTTCATCCGGTTTTATTATCACAAGTTTTATGCTGGTTCTTTAGCAAAATTCAGGTGTTTATTCATAAATCTTTTATATCAGTTACAAATTGCTTATAGTATAAACATTGCCACAATAACAGTAGCTGCAAAACCTACCATAACCGGTATCAAATTCTTCCTTGCAAGTTCTATCGGACTTACATTACATATCGCGGCAACAGGAATGACCGCCCAAGGTATAATGGTTCCTCCGCCAACCCATATAGTTACAATTTGCCCTAAAGCAGCAAGGCCGGCCTTATCAATGCTGATTGCATTAGAAAAAGTCTGCGCAAGTGAACCTACAAGGGGCAATCCTGAGAATCCTGACCCATCAAGGCCGGTAATGCCCGATACTAAAGTCTGCATCAAAATAATAGGGACTTTAGATAATGGCACCGTATTTGAAAGAAAAAGTCCAATATCATTTAATAGTCCTGTGGCATTTTCGCCCAGTATCTGTTTTGCGGTGCTCTCTCCTCCAAGAAAGAAAAATGCCCCTATAACAATAACCGGTGCAAAGATTTTCACCCCAAATGTAAATCCTTCTTTTAAATAATCTGTTACTTTTTCAAGAGAATCAACAAAACGATGCTTAATCACTGCCGATACAGCCATGATTAGCATTACCGTCCCTCCTACAAGGGCGGTTGCGTCTCCTCCTCTAAGCTTATATTTATACATTACTATGATATCGATCACAAATACAATGGGGGTAATGAACCCAACAATATAAGTGCCAATCGTATTTGATTTTCTTTTTTCTTCTTTGTCGGATGACTTTAAGTCATCCACATGATTGTTCTTCATATCTTTTCTCATCATAATAAAAGCGGTAACGACGGTTACAACACTCATTGTAATCCATAGGGGCCAGCTGCTGTTTATAATATCGTAAGTATCGCTGATCCCGGCACCTTTCGCAGTTATTGAAGGCGCACCCTGAATAAAGTAGTCACTGGATAATGCGATGCCATGACCAAACAAGTTCATTGCTACGGCAGCCCATATTGCCGGAAGTCCCGCGCGAATAGCCGCCGGTACCATAATGGCACCAACCAATGCTACTGCCGGTGATGGCCATACAAACCAGGAAATGATAGTCATAACAATTCCCAACACGACAAACGCCGCATTTCTATTAATCATAAGCTTTTTAATAGGGCTCATCATAAGATCATCTGCCCCGATATCTTTTAACGCTTTAGACATAGCTACAACCAGAGAAATGATGACAATAATGCCCCAGAATTCCGTTCCTGCCGCTATAAGGGAGTTATATATAACCTGCACACCCTTTAGCAAACTGCCTGTAGCCGCGTATCCCATCACAAATAAACCGATGATGCAAGGAAGAACAATATCCTTTTTAAATGCCAGCGTAAGCAGAATGATCACTACCATCGCAATATAAATATAATGCAATAATCCTAACTCAACCACACTAGATCCTCCCAATCTATATCATTTTCTGTGCAAATATATTACTGGTATTACTGTCTTGTACTCTGCGTTGTATTTCGTTTTTGTCGGTTAAGTACAATCCTAGGTCTTTCATGCGGTCAAAATAAACAGAACCCGAGAAAGTGTATTTCTTTGACATCCCTTCTTCTGTGGTCATTGCTTCTTTTACATAAGCGATTGCATCTCCGGTTGCTAGTGTGGTAGGAATCTGAAACAAATCTGTTTTGAGACCCAGACGTACACTATTATGTCCCGCAAGTACTCCGGTTACAATTGCTTCGGTATGTCCAACCAGTAATCCCGCTTTTTCTCCGCAGCACAGGAGGTTTTCCACACCTTCTACCTTCATGCAATTATCCCTGGGCGCCATCGCAAAATATCTCATAGAATTTCCCATTCCGCCGGAATAAGGATCTTCATATCTTGCATCCTCAAGACCCGGGATTTTCCTCAACGTCTCAATATCATAGTACGGCGTCATCAATTTCGCGTGTCCCGTATCAAGCAATATCAGATTGTCCTTAAACTCCTTTAGGGCGTACTGCTGACACGCTTTCACCCCCAGATGGTCCTCTACTAAATCTTTAGGAATAGGGACAATGGCTACTCCTTTATCATTCAATTCGGCCTGAACCCCTTTAGAAAGGGATTCTTTATATAGCTTACATGAGCCGCTCATCGCACCATAGGAACCGTCGGCCTTTCTCCCCATCATTTCCTGAACACCCGCAAGTCCTGCAATGCTAACCCTGCCGCCAAAACTCGGGCATCTGAGTATACACATCGCGCATCCGTTTCCATACTTTGAACAGTTATTCATTGGACCTGCTGTTCCGGTAGCATCAATGAATACATCCCCGGAAAATTTATTATCACACTGGTCTTGCACCGACATAATGGTGCCCTGATGAACCCTTGCCTTGCTAATTCTAATATTAAAGTAGATTTTTATATCCATTTGCTTTAGATAATTATGCACCGCACCATGGATTTTGGCTATATCGTAAAGATTCGCATGCTTATGGCCTGGGAACTCTATATTTACATGTCTTGCATTGTCATCACATATCTTAAATAAGTCTCCTCCACCCATCGCAATCATTTCTTCTGTGGCAGTATATCTGCCGTTATTTCTCATGATCCCGCCAACAAGACCTGTCCCCAAAAGCATATCTGTTCGCTCAAGAAGCGTGACATCCGCGCCTGCTTTGCGTGCGCTGATTGCCGCAGCACAACCGGACCATCCGCCTCCAATAATTACAACCTTCATTTTATTGACTATACCCCCTCAAAAATAAAAAGCGATTGGTGTACATCCCAATCGCCTGTATTACAATGAATAATAATTTAAATGTCTGCATATCCAATACATTCGATAGCGCTCCACTACTTATGTCTGCAGTGACAGTTATTGCCCTGTTCGCACAACAACCAAGCATAAATCCAAGAGAAAACTCATACTTTCGGAACCTTCCCCTTTCAATAAGCTTCATCGGTATCTCTTTACCTCTACTTATCTACTCTTGTCAGGTCCACCTCTATCTATAATGACTATTCAATTACTATTATAATAACAAACCATGTCGCATTTTGTCAACTTTTCTGAAATTGAAGATTTAGTCAATTAACCCTTTGCTCTTTAAGAAATCACTTACCACTTTCTCAATTTCAACACCTTCACTATCAGCCTGATAATTCATCTGCTGCATTTCATCATCGCTGATCTGGTCTCCCAGTTGATTCAGTACTTCTTCGATTTCAGGATGTGCTTCCAACGTATCCATCCTTACCACCGGTGCCGCATAATACGGAGGGAAGAAACCTTTGTCATCTTCCAATACTTTCAGCTTATAGGTAATCAACTGTCCATCGGTTGCAAATGCATCGGTCACATCCATTTTTCCTTGTCCGATCGCCTGATATTTCAATGCAACCTGCATTTTAGCCACATCTTTAAACTTCAAACCGTACTTTTCGATCATCCCGTCATAACCGTCTTGTCTGTTGAAAAATTCGTGTTCCGCGCCAAACACAAGATCTTGCGCTAAAGGTACCAGATCACTTACTTTATTTACATTATTCTCGTTTGCAAAGTCTTCTTTTACCGCAACCGCATACGTATTATTAAACCCGAAAGGTTTTAACCACTTTAATTTAAATTGCTTATTAAATTCCTCTTGCACGATATCATATACCTTATCGGCATCATTGATAACATCCATTTTCAATTGGGCAGTCAATCCTGTTCCGGTATAATCGGCATACATGTCGATATCACCTTTTTTCAAAGCTTCAAAGTTTACAAATGTTCCACCCATGTTCAGCTTTCTTTCAACCTTTAGATCCGTCTTCGCTTCCAACATTTGTGCAATCATTTCACCTAAAATGATATTTTCGGTAAAGTCTTTAGAACCGATGACGACGGTTTTATCTCCGGCACCTGAACACCCGGCGAATAACCCCACTACTAATAATAAACAAATCATAACTGATAATTTCTTTTTATTAAACATATTTAAAACCTCCAATAATCTATTTTTGTGCCCTTTTCACCATTTTTCCTTCAGCATATCCTAGCAGCAGATCAGCACCTACAGCAAGAATAGAAACAGGAATGGCTCCCGAAAGGATCATCGAGACATCATTAATTTGAATCCCTCTCCATATAAACTTCCCTAAACCACCTGCTCCGATTAATACGCCAATGGTTGTAATCCCCAATGCAGTGATAAATGCAATACGAATCCCGGATAAAATAATAGGCAGCGCCAGAGGAAGCTCTACTTTCAACATTAACTGCATTTTTGTCATACCCATCCCCGTACCGGCTTCTATCAATCCTTCAGGTACACTTAAAATTCCTACATAAGTATTTCTTATAATCGGAAGAAGAGAGTATAAAAACAAACCCGTAATAACAGTGCCGTCACCAAGACCAAACATGGTCATCAGGATAGATAACAGCGCCAACGTCGGTATCGTCTGAATGATATCGGTCACTGACATCACGAAACCGGCAATTGCCCTGTATTTCGTCAATATAATTCCTATAGCCACACCAACAAATATCGCTATCACTACCCCTGATGCCGCGATTTGCAGATGCTCCATCACAACAGTAAAAATCTTTCCCATTACAGCATCCCCCTTTCTACTTTCTTAAACCTTTGGGAGTAGCAAGCTTTTGTATGATGCCTATCACTGTCCCTACTACCAGCGCAAGTATTGATGCAGGAATCGCCCCTGCAAATATCATATTTTTATCATAGCTGGCCAGGCCTGTCCAAATTAAGTCTCCAAGACCTCCGGCACCAATCAGTGCGGCAAGGGTAGCCCAACTGATAATATATACAAGCGAAATTCTTACTCCGGCTATTATAACCGAAAGGGCCAGCGGAATCTCTACCTGTAATAAAATTTGCACTCCGGTCATACCCATGCCTTTAGCTGCTTCGATATACATATCATCCACTTCACTGATTCCCGTATAGGTATTTCTAAGGATAGGAAGAATTGAATATAGTGATAACACGATCAAAGCCGGTGTCGTTCCTAAACCGAAAATGATCAACGCCATTCCAAGCAAAACAAGGCTGGGTATTGTCTGCACAACTCCTGTCACACCTAAGATATAATTTGCAATGCTTTTATTTCTTGTAAGCCATATTCCGGTAGGAATAGCAATCAATGATCCAATGGTAACAGCCAATAGCGATATATACATATGCTGCAGTGCCGCACGAATAATTAAATCCTGCTCTTCGACAACAAAACTCAAAAAATCATTCATTTCCATTATCCTTCCATACGACTTCTGCTAATGCTTTTACCATACTGGTTTTGGTAACCAACCCTTTTACCTTGCGTTCTTCATCTATAACAACAAGGTAGTCCAGCTTGTTTTGAATCAATGTATCGAATGCTTCTCTAGAATCCGCATTACTTGGAATGGTTACTACATTATTATCAATAAGGCCGTCAATAGTGCGCCCGCCTTTTCCGTACTTACTAATTGCTTCAATGGTTACAGCACCTTCAAGCTTTTCTTCTTCATCGACTACCAAAAGCGTGTTTACACCTTTACGCTTCATTAGAGCAACACTTTCAGCCGTACCTATACTCTTTGTTACCGTGACAGGATTCGCTCGCATAACATCTTCAACGGTTTCAATCTCGATCTCGTTAGTCAAGCGGTGTTTACCAATAAACTGAATAACAAAATCATTTGCGGGTTTGGACAGTAATTCCTCAGGCGATGCTGCCTGAACGATTTCCCCATCTTTCATCAACACAATCACATCTGCAATTTTTAGTGCCTCGTCCATATCATGCGTAACAAAAACAATAGTCTTTTTAAGCTTTTTCTGCAGGCGCTTCACTTCATCTTGAAGAGATTCCCGGGTAATAGGGTCCAACGCGCCAAAGGGCTCGTCCATTAAAACTAGAGGCGGTTCTGCCGCCAACGCTCTCAATACCCCTATACGCTGCTGCTGTCCTCCACTCAGTTCTGTAGGGTATCTATCCGCATACTGTTCCGGGTCCATGTCTACCAAACGAAGAAGCTCTTCCGTTCTGGCTCTTCTTTTATCTGCAGGCCATCCCAATAACTTAGGCACGATTTCAACATTCTGCGCTATTGTCATGTTAGGGAATAAACCTATCTGTTGGATAACATAGCCGATCTTTCTTCTAAGCATAACAGGATTGATTTTCGTTACATCTTCCTCATCAATATATATAGCCCCCGATGTTGGCTCAATAATCCTATTAATCATTTTTAACGTAGTGGTCTTACCGCACCCGCTTGGACCGATAAGTACGACCAACTGCCCTTCTTTGATCTCGAAGTTCAGATCTTCTATAACCGCTACATCTTTATAAGCTTTTTTTACATTCTCAAATCTAACCAAATACATCCCTCCTTATCTTCAACATTTTGGTCATTATATAATTTTACATGATAGGTTTTTTTTTCGCAAACCTCGTAACTCTTTATATATCCGGATCTATTTCTACATGTTCCCATAATAAAAAAACAAGCTATATATTCTAAAAATACTTTACGTATCCTTCCATATGCTACCGCTAACTAACAATCCGTCATTATGTATAGAGTTGTTAGTCTATATAAGTACTATATTCTTATACTTTATCTTAGTTATCATCAACTATATTCTCCAACAATTTTATTTCTATCCGTTATTTCAAAGTCAATATTAAATATTATCAGCTTCGCTTTCACCTCATGAATAGTTACGATGGATACCTATTGTTCGTATGGAATCACTACATAGTTATCAATGCGGATGACCAAAGATCGTCCCGACACAGTAGCTGACCCAGAACTTTGGGCAAGATGCTTTCTCAACAACAAAAAGATAAGCTCCTGAACATATATCCAAGGAGCTTATCTTCTATTATTATTAAATTTTCAACTTCTTAAGGTATATATAAACCTTCGCCTTTATTCAAAGCGTAACGCTTCTATCGGATTCAGTTTTGAAGCCTTGCTTGCGGGATAAAAACCGAAGAATATCCCTACCACAGCTGAAAACGAAAAGGAGAATAAAATCGTCATAATGGATGGCTGCGCAGCAACGCTCATTACTTTTCCAATAATTTGCGAACCCATATAACCGAACGCAACTCCTATTAGCCCTCCAAAGCAGCTAACTACAATGGATTCAATCAGAAACTGCACTAAAATATTTCTTCTCTTAGCACCAATAGCTTTTCTGATCCCAATCTCTCTTGTTCTTTCGGTAACTGAAACAAGCATAATATTCATAATTCCAATTCCCCCCACCACAAGTGAGATACCAGCGATTCCGCCTAATAACATGGACATTGTTTTTGTGGTTTCATTAATGGTGTCTAACATTTCCGCTTGATTTAGCACCCTATACGCGTCCTCACTATTAAACTTCTTAAATAAAAATTCTTCTAATTTAGTCACAGCGCTGTCCACTGTTTCAGGTGTTTTCGCCTGAACATAAAATGTAGTGATATTGGCATTCCGCACTAACCTTTTAGCCGTAGTATATGGAATAATTACCCTATCATCTTCTGAACTTTCAGCAGAACTACTCTTTTCTTCCAATATACCCACCACTGCATATATTTCTCCATTTATTTTAATTTTTTCTCCTATCGGCGAGACGTCTTCAAACAATTCATTTGCTACATAAGTTCCTAACAGAACCACTTTCTGTCTTCTATCTACATCTAATGCACTGAAAAACCTTCCATCTTCTACTTTCGTATTTCTCGCAGTTTCAAAACCTTCACTGGTACCGATTAAAGAAGTTTGTAAATTATTAGTCCCATACTTCACGGTTGCTTGGTCTTCTAAAGAAGGAACAACCGCTTCGATCACATCATCATTACTGTATGCTAAATTCATCAATTCATCTTCGCTTACAGATCTATTGCTGTTTCTTCCCATAATACGTACATTAATCAGGTTGGTTCCCATCCCCTGAATTCTTTCGGTAATCGCTTTGGTTGATCCTTCTCCCAAACTTACTAATATAATGACAGAGCTAACCCCAATGATAATTCCCAACATTGTAAGAAGCGTACGAACTTTATTACTTCCTATACTCTTTATTGCCATGTTGAAGGCTTGAAAAATATTCATCTAACTCACCGCCTTGTCTTCAACGATTTTGCCATCCATGATCCTTATGATTCTCCTCGCTTGCTGCGCGATATGCTCATCATGAGTAATTAGGCAAATGGTATTGCCCATCTCATACAGGTTGTGCATCATATTGATAACCTCGGTACCGGATTTAGAATCCAGGGCTCCTGTAGGCTCATCAGCCAGGATTAACGGTGGTTTGCTCGAAAGCGCTCTGGCAATGGCTACTCTCTGCTGCTGTCCCCCTGACAGTTCAGACGGTTTATGGTGTACCCTATCCCCCAATCCAACCTGCTCTAATGCCTGCATGGCCATTTCCATACGTTTCTTTCTTGACAGACCTTTATAAATCAACGGAAGCTCTACATTCTCTATAGCTGACAATTTGGGAAGCAGATTAAACTTTTGAAAAATAAATCCGATTTTATTATTTCTGAACTCCGCAAGTTCATCATCCTTTAACTTGCTAACCTCCTTGTTATCAAGGTAGTAATTCCCTGATGTAGGGATATCCAGACAGCCAATCATATTCATGAGTGTAGATTTACCTGATCCCGACGGTCCTACGATGGCTACAAATTCTTTGGGTTTGATATGAATAGAGATACCATCCAATGCTTTAACCTCAATCTTTCCCATTTTGTATATCTTATACATATCCTGAATTCTAATCATTTTTGCCCTCCAGTTCTCTGTCTCGCATATGCCGGACTATTTTCTCCGTTCCTCCGCATTTACTAATTACCAGATTATGTATTTATCGGTATAAGTACCTGTGTTTCCTGCCATAACAAACGTTCTACCAATCTCATATCATCACCAATCATATCATAAACATGATTATAACTGCAAGTTATGATAATAAAGTGATTAATTTTTGAATACTTTGTGAACATTTCAAACAATAGAAAATACTTCATCCATACTTTTTATTTTTTTCTCTCTAGGCGTATAAGCCGGAATCCCAACCGGAATAAGGCTAATAAACCTTTTGTCTAAAGAAATACCTAAAACTTCATTGATATCTTTTCCTGCAATTGCAGGTTCATTCATCCAACAAGCCCCGTAGCCTTTTTCATGAATAGCCAATAACATATTTTGTATCGCGGCGCCAATAGATAATATATCATAGTTTGCAAAAATATCCATGATACTTTTATTATCATGTCCTTGCTCTTTCAAAACAGATATAAATGTTTCATCATAAAATTTTGCTTTAGTCATAAAAACCGCGATAACCACAGGGGCTTTAGCAAAGAAACTTACCATTTTTCTTTTGGAGGCTAAGTAGCTTTGGGGTAATTCCTCCGCCTTTTCTTTCAAAATATCGTCAACTTTTTGAATGACGATGTTTTCAATCTTCTTTATTATATCTCTATCTTTCACCGCAATAAATTTCCAGCATTGGCTATTGCATCCGCTAGGCGCATAGGTGGCGGCTTTTATAAAATATTCAATATCCTCCACAGGTATTTCCTTATCTTCAAATTTTCTGATACTTCTTCTAGATACCGCTAAGTCTAAAAAACAATTCATGTGATCTCCTCCAAATCCGGTAATTTTATCATATTATCAACTCTTAACTTCGTTATCATAACTCAATTTGTTAATATAGTCCGTATTAAACTTTTCAAAAGTATCAAATACATAATCCGCACCCGCTTGCAGCAGTACTTCCTTTTCATGAGAAGAGGTGTATGCGCACACATGCATGCCTGCCTTTTTGGCACCCATAATTCCCCATACAGAGTCTTCAATTACAATACACTCAGCAGGAATCAGATTCATTTTCTTGGCAGTATATAGAAACAAATCCGGCTCCGGTTTAGTATGTGCCACATCCGTTCCACTACATATGATATGAAAATACTCTAATGCACCGGTAATTTTTAAACATCGTCTTATATCGGGATGCTTGCTTGATGATGCAATGGCTATAGGAATATGTTTGTTAATGAGCTCATTTAATAAATATTTCACACCTGGCATTAGTGCTAATTCTTGCTGCTCTACTATTTTGTAATGTTCCTGCTTTTCATTTAAAACATCCGGACTGATACTATACTCTTGCTTCGCCAGATAATAATCTCTAATTTGCTCGCAAGGGATTCCTACAAAACGTTTGAATTCTTCTTCCTGTAATTTAACACCATACCTGGCGAGTACTTCAATCCACGCTTTACAATGCAGCGGTTCGCTATTTATTAGAACACCGTCCATATCAAAGATGATCCCTTTATACATATAAACCTTCTCCTTATTGATAGCAGCAAAACCCTATTTCTGCTCTATTTTGATGCTGATAAAACCGATAAATTTCTTGAATCTATTATACTATTCGCAATGTATTTATGCAATAAATTGAAATTTTTAGGAATACTTCGCGAGATTGAAACAGACAATAATGATAATACTATCATCATGAGGTGCTGATTTGGATAAAGAGAGGCTTTTATTTAAATTGAATTGGTTTTATAGCTTTGAGTTGAATCAGGTTGACTTATATACTTCTCAAAGCAGCTCTACAAAAGATGATTATATATCATTGGCGTTTGAACGTATCGCCTATATTGAACAGCAACATGTAGATAATATTGCCGATAACATCAAAGAGTTAGGCGGCAAACCCACCATGCTTGGAGATATGATCGCCCCTATTGTCGGTAAAACAGTCGGCAAAATCTTGGGTTTGTCCGGAATAGAAAATCTGTTAAAGATCAATATCCTACTTGAGCAAAAAGCTATGCAGGATTACAAAGACCTTATTCATGCAATCAGAGGAAGATGTGACGATAAAGTGGTAAAGATATTGCAAAGCAATCTGATAGATGAAGATTTGCATGCCGCCTGGTTTCATAACCAACTTTTAGAGTTGAAAGAATAGTTCCGGGTCTATCAAATAGTATATTTACATTTAGAAACTAGTATGCTTAACAAAAATATGAAAAATACAGAAAGATAGACAAAAATTGATGAAGAGGTATTATATCCGATAAAAGGAATGTTTAGAGAAGACCTATACTATAGACTTAACATATTAAAAATAAATCTTCCTGCGCTAAGAGAGCGGAAAGAAGATATTTTATCGCTGGTTGATTCATTCATCAAGGGACATTTACAGCAATTAGGAAAAGAAGATATACAGCTTAGTAATAAGGTGAAAGATATTTTAACGCACTACGATTGGCCCGGCAATATACGACAGTTGAAAAACATCTGCGAAAGATTGGTAGTATTAAGTCAGTTTAGTCTACTTACCGACGGTGATATTGAGAAAATCTTCATTGACTGCGGTGATGACAATAGTCATCCGCTATCCGGTACTCCTCCTGCCAATACCCAAATATCATCCACTGACAAAAATACTATGAATGGTTCTTCCTCATTTTTAAGTGAAATTAAACAGCTTGAAAGGGTACGAATAAAAGAAGCTTTGGAAAAGAATCGGTATAATAAAACAAAAGCTGCTAAGATGTTAGGAATCAACCGGACAACCTTGTGGCGGCGTATGAAAGAATTAAATATTGAGGATTTACTTACTTCATCCGGTTAACAGCCTAAAAAAATGCGACAAGAAATCACCGTCCTTGCCGCATTCTTTCTGACTTTCATTTTAAAAATTATATTACTTTTTCGGATTGTAGACCAATAATCTAAAACAGCAGTTAAAACCAATATGATATTTCCAACGGTATCATTAGTGCATTTTCCTTAAGTTAAAAAAGTGTAGAACTATCGTCAATCATTAACGCATACTGTTTGCAGTATCCTGCTCCAACGTTTTCTTAATTGCTTCAATACCTTCTTGACAAATATAATTAAATGGTGCTCTGCAAGGTCCTACCGGATATCCTAGTAAGTTTACAGCTTTTTTTACTATTGTGTTTGGATTTCCATATTTAAAATTATTTCTAATATTTCGAATACTATCTTGGATTTCCTTTGCTCTATCTACGTCTCCCATCACAAATGTCTCATATAAAGATACCATTGTTTTGGGATAGATATTGGCAATTCCCGCAATACCTCCTACTCCTCCTGCCAACAGATTCCATAAAATAAGAGAATCGTTACCTGAAAGCACATTGAAGTTCTCATTTTTGCTCAACTCAATATATTGAAGCATATTATCAAAATTACCACTGCTGTCCTTTGCACCAATAATATTATCAATCTTCGCCAACTTAGCAATGGTAGCCGGGGCAATATTGACACCGGTTCTAGCCGGAATATTATAAACGACAATGGGCAAATCCACTGCCTCTGCAACAGCTTTAAAATGTTCGTAGATTTCATCCTGCGAAGCCGCCGCAAAATACGGACATATGATAGATAATATATCAGCTCCAACTTCTTTCGCCATAAGGGACATTCTAATGGTATCTTTCGTACCGACACATCCGGTTCCAGCATAAACCGGAACTCTTCCCTTTGCTTCATCTATAGTCACTTCTAATATTTTCTGCTTTTCTTTATCACTTAGTATATAACACTCGCCATTTGTCCCAAAACAGAAAATACCATGTACTCCTGCCTCGATTTGACGGTTTACTTGATTGCGGAGCTCCTCTAAATTCAATGACTCATCTTCATTCATGGGTGTTAGAATAGGTGGTATGATTCCTTTAATCTCTATCATTTTATTTCCTCCCTCAAATTGTTTTATTATACTTTCCATCTGGGATGGTTATATGCTTCCGGGTTGGCCACATAAGGCCATTTCTCACCTTTTAAAACCGCTAAACAGCCATCCACGCACATTTGCGCCATATTCACAACAGCCTCGCGTGTCTGTGCGGCGCTGTGCGGACTAAATACAATATTCTTTGCTGTCAACAACGGATCATCCGTCTTAGGCGGTTCTGTTACGAATACATCCGTTCCTGCGCCGGCGATGACATTATTATTTAATGCTCCAACCAGATCCTTCTCATTAACAATTCCACCTCTGGAACAATTGATGATAACAGCAGTTTTTTTCATTGTTTCCAATTGCTTTTTGGCAATCATATCTTTTGTCTCTGCTGTCAGCGGCACATGGATAGACAAGAAATCACACTCCTTCATCATATCTTCATAATTTTCATAATAGGTGCATCCTAATGCTTCTACTGCCTCCTTAGTTAAGAAAGGATCGTATCCCAGTACTTTCATTCCGATACCCTTACATATTTTAGCAGTTTCTCTACCAATCGCACCCAGACCTATGAACGCTACTTTCTTTCCCAGCAGTTCAAAAGATTTTCCCGCACCTCTAACAACAGTGAAATTACCTTTTTCAGTTTCCATTTGCCCTTCGACGATATTCTTCGCAATTGCAAACATCAAGGCCACTGCATGTTCTGCGACAGAACGGTTATTTGCACCGGGAGTTATCACAATAGGGACCCCTGCAGCAGTTGCCGCGTCCACATCCACGCTATCATAACCTACACCTGTTCTTCCTATCACTTTTAATTTAGGGGAACTTTCAATTACATTTCTATCGCATTTTGCAATTCTGACAATAATTGCATCTGCATCTTTCATTTCATGCAAATAATTGTTTGGATCTCCATCGTCCGCTATGTATATAATATCCGCCTTCCCATCCAGCCTTACCATTCCTTCAGGGCATACAGCCTGGGTCATTACAAATTTCACAATACATTCCTCCTAAACGAATGATCTGCAACAACATCTTTTGCAATATTCACAAAAATTTCTTTTTCTCCGAAACCACCTGATTTTGATATTACCTGCAAGTCCTTTCCATTTAGATTTAAATTCGAAAGAACCGCCCCTTGCCCAATTTCGGAAATGGGCACCAATTCATTGCAGTGGATCAGCTTCATAAATCCCATCAAGGTATCACCGCCGGTCATAATGATGGTGTGTCTAAGACCTCCTTGTATCAACGCCTTCACAATCATTCCTAAATTATTTGCAACACGGAAGCGGAATTCTTCTTTTGAAATTTCATCTTTCTGCGCATCATCCGAAGTATTGATAACATTGCCCGAAGTAAAAGTATCTATGATGAGAGGAACGTTTTCTTCACAATATTCTCTAAGCGTACCAATGAATTTTTTCCCCTTGCCGGTTTCCAAATAATCGATTCCCAACTTCTGTTCCACGCCAAGCGTAACTCTTCTAAACCCTTGGCTCTCAGCGTACTCAATTTGTTCTTTTGTAATTGGATTTAAGCTTCCGCTGACAACCAAAAGCCCATCCGTTTTCTTTAATCCGGCCTTTTTATTTCCTTTCAATTCCAAAATCCCGGGAAGAAAAGCGGCAAACCCGGCACATCCTGCCATTATTTTTAATCTGCCCTGGTTTTTCAGCGTACTTCCGATTCGATATAAATCATGATCGTTTTCTGCGTCAAAAACCGCTATATGTTTACGATTCAAACAGGTATTACGGGAATAATCTTCTTCTATCGGAACATTTACTACACAGGCCTTGCTTTGCTCTCCAATAATTTGAGAAATGCTTGAATGCATCACCGGCTCAAAAGGATCCTGACCGAAGACACTCTCGCGAACCGGTATCCCAGCAATATAATGAATTCCCACTCTTGTAATTCGCCCAATCTTCGGAAAAGCAGGAAGAAACGCAAGATATTCTTCATCACTGGCATCCAGCAACGCCGTCAACTCGCTTCCTATGTTTCCTCTCAAAGCCGAATCCGTTTTTTTGTATATATTGCACACACCTGCCGCAAGAGCCTTTTTAGTCAATTCATAGACCCTCTTGTAAGCCTGCTCCGGTAGGAGAGGTCTTGTTTCGGTGTTTACAACCAGCACCTCAGTGTCATGGGATGCATTGGCGAAATCATATTCCAAGTCGGTAATAACTTTTGTATCAATTCCATTCTTTGCAAACTGAACACCTGTATCTAATGCTCCGGTAAAGTCATCTGCAACAATTAAAAGCTTTATCATATTTTTCACCTATTTTTTCATCATCTTATTCATAGACAGTTTTGCACCATACTCAATTGCGCTTACTAAGCTCAATTCATTGGCATCTCCTTTTCCCGCATGATCAAAAGCTGTTCCATGATCAACAGAAACCCTTACAATCGGAAGTCCCAACGTAACATTCACCCCTGCAACTGCATTCCACATCTGAAGTTCCCGATTATATACAAACCCCTGTACTTTAACAGGAATATGCCCTTGATCATGATACATCGTAACTACTACATCATACCATCCGCCAATTGCCTTGGAGAAAATAGTATCCGGGGGTATCGGACCCATCGCATCAATGTTTTCCGCTTGTGCAGCTTCAATTGCCGGAGATATTTCTTCAATTTCCTCCCATCCGAACATTCCATTTTCTCCACAGTGAGGATTCAATCCGGCAACACCTATTTTAGGCTTTTCAATCCCCAAATCCAAGCATGCCTGATACGCTAGTTTGATTACTTCCAATACTCTGTCTTTCTTTACCCTATCACATGCTTCCCGCAACGAAACATGCGTAGAAACATGTACAACTCTGAAGTCTTCATGAGCAAGCATCATACTATACTGTTTTGTCCCTGTAAATTCAGCATATATTTCGGTATGTCCCGAAAAATGATGGCCGGCCAAATTGATAGCTTCCTTACTCAAAGCATTGGTAACTGTTCCATCCACTTTTCCCGACATAGCAAGATCAATTGCTGTCTTTACATATTGAAAAGCCGCTTCCCCTCCTACGGCCGAAATTTCTCCTAATTTCAACGAATTTGTATCAACCAAATCCAAATCATATACGTCAATCATTCCATATGTGAATTTGGCTTCTTCAACAGACTTTACTGCATGAATCGTGATAGGATTATCTACCTCTACTGTTTTCAGTGCATTTTCCATCACTCTTGCATCTCCGATAATGAGCGGTCTGCAAATATCATACAATTCGTTTTTCGCTAAGGCTTTAATTGAGATTTCAGGTCCTATACTGGCTGGATCACCCATTGTAATTGCTAAAATAGGTTTTTTGCCCATAACTTCGTGTCCTCCTTCTTTCTTAACAAACCGGCATATTATAGAACTTTTTCGTAGATGCTTCTGATATCATCCAAACTGAGTTCTTTCATATTATTCGACAACAATCTCGTTACCTTGCTGCCTGCATCAACCAAAAAGTCGATATCTTCAGGCTTTACTCCAAATTCCTTCAAATCGGTAGGAATATTTGTATACTTAACAATCTCCGCTATCTCATCAATAATGTATTGTGCCTTTTCAGATATGCTGTTTCCCGATAAATCCGGCCTTATCGCGTCGCAAAGAACTGCCAACCTATTTTCACATGCATCCTTATTGAATGCCATCACATGGGCAAACAGGATTGCATTTGACACACCATGAGCAATGTGGTATTTTCCTCCCAAAGGATAGGAAAGCGCATGAACCGCAGTGGTCCCGCTTGCTGTAATGGAAATTCCGCCATAATAGGCTCCCAGCAGCATATTATTTTTTGCTTCCATGTTCTCCGGATTGGCATATGCTTCTTTGATGTTGGAAAAAATCAATTTTGCCGACGCAATTGCATAGGTATCGCTAAAAGGAGTGGCTTTCTTAGAAGTATAGCATTCCACCGCATGTGCCAGCGCATCTACTCCGGTTGCGGCAATAATTGCTTTGGGAAGCCCTTTAATCATCAGCCCGTCTAATACCACATAATCCGGTATCATGCTTTCACTGACAATACCTACTTTTACATTGTCTTCAGGCACAGCCACAATGGCATTGCAAGTTGCTTCAGAACCTGTTCCACATGTGGTAGGAATCATAATGGATTTCATTTTTTTCTGGGCCAAACCCGGATTTTTCAACAAATCCTTCACCGTATAAGGTGCATCTTTTAAAACAGCACACAACTTCGCAGCATCCATTACACTGCCGCCGCCAATAGCGATGATCAAATCACCCTGACAACTCCCAGCCTCTTCCATAACGGCTTCCACATCATGATAACTAGGCTCCGGAATCAGATTACTAAACACTTGATATGACATTTTCATCTCTTCTAGTTGTGTTAACAAAACATCCAATAAGCCGCTTGTTTTAATCCCTTCATCAGTAAAAACCATAACCTTTTGGGCTTTTTCCTTTTCTAAAATTACTTTTATATTTTCAATGCTTCCTTCTCCGCCATAAGTACATGACGGGACTTTCACCTGATAAATTCCCATATATTCTTCTCCTCATTTTCTTGTTTTTTATACTTAGCCATTTATATTAAAAATAAATTTGTCTATATGCGACTCTTCCTTCTTTCATCGTAAGAAGCGGTATAAACATTTTATTACCTATTCGCTGTCCTCCATACCTGTCATAAAATACTTTATTTGTATCCATCACATCAATAATTGCAATATCCGCTTTACTGCCAGTATCCAAAGTACCTGCTTTACCCAATATTCCCAATGATTTTGCCGGGGTATAGGTCACCGCTTTAAATATCTTATTCATTTCCATACCGGCAGCAGAGAACACACACATCGCATGAATCAATGAAAAACCCGGTCTTACATATTCACTGACTCTTACCAAATCCGAACTAATAATATCCGGATAAAAATTATCCTCAAAAGCCCTGTTCAAGTGTTCGAAAGACCAATGGACTCTGCCGTTGCAGCTGTCCATAATAATGCCCCTTTCTTGGGCTTTTTTTATACAGTCAACCACTTTTCCGTTGCTATCGAAGATTGTCTCTCCTTTTGTCTGAAAAACATGAGCTAATACATCTCCCGGTCTCAGTATATTTACCAAGGCTTCCAATCCAACATTGTCAGGCAAATCGTCATAGTGTACAATAATAGGGCAATGGAAACCAAGTTTATTAATATTGTTCGAAATCTCAATGGCTCTCAACAGCGGCGACATTCCGTAATCTCCTAAAGTCCCTTTACACATCCTGACTTTAACACCCTTTAGGATATCCGGGTATTTCCGAAACAGTTTTGCCATCAAATCTTCTCTGAAATCGGCCGGGTCATGATCTTCTTCATGCTTACACAAGCTCTTATTGCCAAAAGTAGAAACATTAAGATATGCCCGTACATCCGTTTCATAGCTTACAATATTATGCTTATAGAACAATTCAAAACCCGATGCGCCTGTAGTTCCTCCATCCACCGCAGTTGTAACACCATTGGGAATACAGACCATATCTGCATTTGCTCCAATCATTGTTCCGTATAGATTTAAATGTGCATGTTCATCGATCAGCCCAGGCAACACATATTTACCCTCTGCATCAATGATATTCTCCGACTCAACTTCCACATTTTCTTCATCGGACTTCTCCACAATAATGCCATCTCTCACATAAATATCTTTTACTTGTATTTTTCCTGAACATGAATGAAATACATTGCCGTTTCTTATAATGAAGTCATATTTCAATGTACATACCTCCTTCTTTTATTTCATTAAAGACGGCAGCCAAATAGCCAAAGCCGGAATAAACGAAACCAAAAATACAGTTGTAAAAAGTATTACAACAAAAGGAATAACATTTTTGCTTAACGTCACAATATCTTGCTTTGTTGCGGAAACAGCTGCAAATAAACAATTTCCAAATGGCGGTGTCGCTTGCCCTACCGCAAGGTTAAATACAACAATACATCCAAGATGTACAGGGTCGATCCCGTATTTCATCGCAATCGGATATATAAGCGGAGCGACAATTAGGATAATTGCACCGGAATCCATAAACATTCCAAGGAAAATCAATAAAACATTGATAAAAATTAAAAAAGTAACTTTATTAGTAATCAATGCCGCTACTGCTTCCGTAAACATACTGGGTATATTATTCACTGTCAAAACATAACCGAATAAACTTGCCGCCATAATGAGCAAAAGAATATTGGCAGTTCCTTTCACGCTCTCAAGAACAATTTGATAAAACCGTTGTATGGTTAATTCCTTATAAACTAAAAATGCAACAATAAGTCCGTATACTACCGCAACTGCAGCAGATTCTGTCGGTGTAAAGATCCCTGAATATATTCCGCCAAGTATAATTACCGGCATAAGAATAGCACCGGTGGCATCCTTGGTTGTTATCCATAGATTTTTCCAAGAAAATTCACTTGTCTTTTGAAAATTGTTCTTCTTAGCAATGATATAAGCATATATACACATAAAAACTCCCGCTAAAACACCTGGTACGATACCGGAAATCAAGAGTTTTGAAACAGATGTACCTGTTGTCGTCCCATATACGACAAATACAATGCTTGGCGGAATAACAATTCCCAGCGTTCCGCCAACAACCGGCAATGCACCCGAATATCCCTTTGGATATTTCTCCTTTACCAGTTCCGGATATAACATCGCACCTATTGCTGCAGTGGTAGCAATAGATGAGCCTGATAATGCCGCAAAAAGCATACAAGTAATAATTACGACCATCGACAAACCACCGCTCATATGTCCCATCAGCGCTTTAGAAAAATTGATCAGCCTTGATGAAATGCCTCCGTGCTGCATAATAGAACCTGCCAGCATATAAAAGAAAATTGCCATTAATGCATACTTTTCTCCGCCGGAATACATTTTTTGCGCAATCTGCATCAATGGTAAACCGTCAACAAACACCAAGGAACTTATACATGATAAAGCTAATGACCATGCAATTGGCAGCCCTATTAACAACGTACCTATAAAAACAACCAGTAATACAACAATCGGATCCATTATTCAGCTACCCCCTCTACATCACCGTTATGACCACCAACTGCCTTGATTATTTTTTTTATAATATTTGTAAGCTTTTGGATAACCATTAGAGTAAACCCTATGATCATCATGCCATAAAGATGATAATACTTTAAAGGAAGTGCCGATAGTACCTGCGGGCGCTTATATGCTTGTTGTGTAATTAAAACAGCACTAATTAAAAGCAGCATCAATACAACAAGTGCAATAATATCTACTATTAAACGCAATATATTATCTTTCTTAGCGTCTCTAAACTTGACAATCTCTATTTTTATTTCACCGTCTTCTTTCATAGCGAGATTCCCACCAATTAGGATCATCATCATAAATAACACTACACTGCTCTGCTCGGACCATGGAATACTGTATGTAAAAACATAGCGGCATAAAACCTGCACAAAATTAATGCCTACCATCGCCACAACTGCTATAATCAAAAGCCATCTCTCCAATAAAAAAGTAATACTATTCACTTTTTCCAAATAGCTGAGAAATGTTTTCACCGTTTTCCCCCCAATACTTTTATTTAATGAACATATGCAACCTACGGCTTGTAGGTTGCATATACTTACATGTTTTCTGATTATTATTTGAGAATTATTTATAACTTTTTACCTTCTTAACTAATTCCGCCAGTTGCGGATAAGCATCATACACAGAAGCAGTGCGTTTCTGTAATTCTGCTTTATCTACCGCCACAACCTTCATTCCGTGTTCTTTCTGTAAAACTTCCTTTGCTTTTTCATTTTCTGTTTCACATGCAGTGCGCTCAATTCCTGTAGCATACTCACTTGCCTTATCAATGACGTTTCTTTGCTCGTCTGTAAGTTTGTCCCACAAAGTTGGAGATACTAAGAGGCCGGCAACCTGGAATACATGCTCAGTTTCTACAATTGTATTATTTACTTCGAAGATATTTGCTTGTAAAATATTTACGTACGGATTTTCCTGACCATCTACAGTTTTTTGTTGTAAGGCTGTAAATAATTCACTGAAATCCATCGGTGTCGGGTCTACTCCCAAAGCTTTAAAAATTGCCAGATGTATTTGTGAGTTTTGCGTTCTGATCTTTTGTCCTGCGAGATCATCTATAGATTTAACATCTTTGCTTGTTGTAGCATTTCTGAAGCCTAATGTCCACCATCCCTTAGCAAGCATACTTTGGCCTTCCAATTCTTTTTCTAAAACATCCCCCACTTCACCATCTAAAGACGCGTATGCATGCTTATAATTCTCAATAATGAACGGCAAGTCATACACGGCAATAGAAGGGCTGAAATTAGCTAATACCGTAGCTGAAATAGGTGCGACATCAATGGTTCCCATCTGTATTCCCTGTGCCGTATCGGATAATGTTCCAAGCTGGCCTGACGGGAATATTCTTACCGACATACTTCCACCTGATAATTCCTCAACCTTTTCCTTAAAAGCTAGGGCTCCCTTATGGAAAATACTCTTTTCATTATCTGCATGTGCAAATTTGATTTCTATTTTCTCAGATGCATCCGTCTTCGCATTTTGGGGAGCCTTTTGTACTTCTCCCTTTTCAGCAGGTGCCGTTTGAGTATTTTCCTTTCCGGACGAGCAACCTACCATCATATATACTCCTAATATCACTGCCATTAACAACCCAAACATTTTTTTAAACATTTTAACTACCCCTCTCACTTTACTTTTTTCATTGGCTAAGCATAAAGACTTGAAGCTTTTTCTCACTTCTCCATGGAATAAATCAAGCTATTTGCAGAGTGTAAGCTACACCCGCCTCCTTTCCGTCACTTTTTTTCACATACTGTAATACATGTTGTGATACAACCGAGAATAGACGCGTTTCATATTTGATCCTATTTCGAAATTATGTATCCTGTAAAACAATTTTACTGAATATCGTTACATTATACAATGTTGTTTTTATATAATTATGTTTCAATTATAAACATAATTATAAATTTAAAATTACTTATCATACCATTATAAATCTTTGTTTCATTTATATACGCACTCCGAATGAAAATATCACTTTATTTCCTCTACCCAGACAATTCATTAAACTTCTATCGCAAAAACATTCGCCGGATTATATATCAGCATATTGTCAATAGCCGACTGCTTAACACCAACTTCTTTCAATACCGGAACAAATCTTGTCAGCAAGTACTCCAAACCGTTCGCCTTTCCCTTTTCTTCCATATAGGCAGCCAGCGCTTCCATTCGCCCGCCGTCCATTCCCAATACGATTTGCTTCTCATATCCTTGCTCTACCAACCACAAAATTGTTTCAGCAATCACTGCATCCGGGCGGTACTGAGGTTTGTTCGGCTCATCAAAACAAATGATGGCACCCGTTTCCAGCACTTGACGATAATAATATTTATCAAGATTTCTCTGCATATGACATAATACGGTTTTTTCAGGCAAACCCCCATTCTTTTTGATTTCTCCAACAATTTCCAAAGCCATGGTGCCAAAATCGGTATGCATCGAGATTGCACACCCTGTTTCTTTTTGGGTAATAGCTGCAACTTTTAAAGCCTTCTGCTCCAAATTGGTAATCAAACGATAGCTGGTTCCGGCTTTAATCAATCCGGCTTTCGCCGTTGTTCTCTCTATTACCGGACCGTTATAGCTGTGATAGTCCATTCCCTCTACAATCTCAGCAATCATCAAATCCGCAATTTTATTTACATCAACCGTAGCCAGAAAAGAAGTATTAGGACAATAATTGTTGCCTTTCTGAAAGCCCGTAGTCATCATGATATGGCCCTTACCCCGGCAAGCATTCGCTACTTCTATCATTTTAGCCACATTGCGCCCACACCCGATAGGATCCATGCACACCATCGTTTTCCCACCGGCTGCAATATATCTCTCAAACTCTTCAATTGCACTATTCACATCATCCATCAAAAATGCTTTATCCAACCCTATCTCCGGCCCGCCACTCCGAATCAAATGATCGTGCGAATCTGTAATACCAATTTCGTTATATGGAATATCTCCTAAAATAGTTCTTATTATTTTCATAACATCACCTCACTTCAAAGGTCAATATAGCAGATTAGGCAATGCCGTCGTAAGAAACGGAACATATGTCAACAACAACAACATAGCAAATAACAGTATATAAAACGGCACACTCGCACGTATAAACTCTTCTGTTTTACATTTTGTTACGCCGCACACCACAAACATCAAATTACCCATAGGCGGAGTCAAAGAACCGATTGCCATATTAAATATAAAAACCATACCAAAATGAACCGGATCTATGCCAAAAGCTACCGCTACCGGCACCAGCATAGGCGCCAACACTATCTGTGCAGCCGTTGCTTCAATAAACATCCCTACAAACAACAAGAAAAGATTTATAACCAATAAAAATACATATTTGTTTTTACATATATCTATCATTAGATTAGTCATGTTCTGAGGGACATTCTCCCATGTCAATACCCACGAAAAACAGGTTGCCGCACCTACGATAAGCAAAATAGACGCCGTAGTAGCAACAGTCTCTTTGATACACGTAACCACATGTTTCGCACTAAGCTCTTTATATATAATACCAAGAATCAAGGCATACAATATCGCAATAGCACCCGCCTCCGTAGGTGTAAAAATGCCAAATCGAATTCCTCCGATAATGATAAAAGGCAAGCAAAGCGGCAAGAATGCCGGTTTAAATGACTTCCAGAGTTCCCCCCTCGACGCCATTTTATCCGAAAGTTTCGGATAACCTCTTTTTTTAGAAACTACATTGACAATAATCATCATCAATGCACACAATATGACTGCAGGCACGACACCTGCAATAAATAGCTTACCAATAGAAGTATTGGTAATACTCCCGTAGATAATCGCCGCTATCCCCGGCGGAATTAAAGGCGTAATAATAGACGATGCTGCCGTAACCGCTGACGAAAAACCTCTGCCGTATCCGCTTCTCTCCATTTCCGGAACCAGCATTTTAGCTTCCATAGCTGCATCAGCCAACGAAGAGCCCGACATACCGCCCATCAAGGTACTAAGCGCAATATTCACTTGCGCCAAACCACCCGTCATATGTCCGGTTAATACTTTACAAAAATCAAGCATCCGCTCGGTAATTCCGCAATAATTCATCAATACACCGGAAGCTACAAAGAACGGCACCGCAAGAATGGGTATGGATTGCATGCCGCTAATCACACGCTGCGCTGCCAATGCTCCAGTAATACCGGCTTCCGGATTCACTATAAAATACCCGATACATGCGCCCAGAACCGCCGCAAATACCGGAACATTCATAAACAATAATACCAATAAAACCACAGCCGAAATTGCTATTGGCGACATCATTCTCCAACCTCCCCTTGATTTTTACCAAATATATTTTTCACAAACAAAACCGTGTATTGCACAATCATAAATAAGCACCCTATAGGTACAGCAATATCAATTACCGTATATGGAATTTTCAAATACGGCGTTACTTTTTTAGTGACCTGCATCGTAAGTTCAGCAGAACCCTTAAGAATATAAATAATAACTGCTACTGTAATAATATATATGAATATATCCAAAACCTTCCTCGCTTTAGGTCTTAATCGTTCAGCAACCAAATCAATACCCACATGATTTCCGGTCCTAAATGCTACACTACCGCCAAACAAAACACACCAGACAAAAAAAAGCAGTTGTATTTCTTCCAACCACGCAAAAGGTTTTCCAACAACCTTACGCATAAAAACTCCACCTATGGTAGTAATAACAATAATACTTAATGATGCACCTGAAATAAGCAAATCCAAATTACCTAAAACTTTTAAGAGCTTTTTCAAAAAAATCCCCCCATCACTAAAAATTGTGGGCAAGAAGCATGCTGCTCCACCCACAATTCAAAGCTAGTAAATATAGTGTTTTCACTACTTTATAATAGACTGAACCTTATCATACAAACCTTTTGTCCAGGTACCTTCCGATTCATAAGAATCATACAATCCCTTTACAGCCGCTTTGAAATCTTCCAAATCCGATAGTTCAGATACTTCTACACCCGCTGCTTTAAATTTATCTAACATCTCTGCTGTTTGCTTTTGATAGATTTCATTATTATATTTAGCAGCTTCATCTCCAGCTTCCATAATAATCTTCTGATATTCCGTCGGTAGTGAACTAAAGAATTTTTCTCCCATAACAAATGTACTAAAAGTCTTTTGATGTCCTGTAAGAGTTAAATATTGGCATGTTTCCTGAAACTTATTATCATATAGCACTGTTAAAGGATTTTCCACTCCATCTACAACCCCTTGACTCAGCGCTGTATATACTTCCGATAATGCCATCGGAGTAGATGCCGCCCCTAACAAATTGAACATTTTAACCGAAATGTCATTATTGGGAACGCGAATCTTCGCACCGGCCAAATCCGTAAGTTTTGCTACAGGCTTTTTGGTAAGCAAATGCCTATCCCCGTATATCCAGTTCTTGGTCACAATCTTAATTCCTTCTTTTTCTAAAAGGCCAGCTTGTTCCGCCCACCAATCACTTGCAGTCAACTTAAACATTTGATCCCAGTTTTCAAGAACATACGGCCCCATAACAATTCCGATATCAGGGACATAATCCATCAGATATGAGCCATCTGCAATGGTCGCTACATTCTGGCCCATTAACATCATTTCAATTAAATCTTTTTTTGCACCCAACTGCGAACTAGGGTATATTCGAATTTCCACTGCACCGTTTGTTCTTTCTTTTACCAATTCAGCCCAACGGTCACATCCTTGGTCAATGGGATCTCCATCATTATTTTCATAACTCAGCTTAATTACATATTTTTCCTTTTTACCGTCTTTACCATCACTTTTTGCAGCATCACTTTTTTCCGCCCCAGAAGGTGCATTGTTCTCAGGTGCGAGTTGATTGCTTTCTTTGTTAGACGCACAGCCTACCATTATAGTTACTCCCAATACCAATACCATCAATAGTGCCAACACTTTTTTCAACATTTTAATTTCCCCTTTCACTTCTTCATTCTCTTTTGTTCATCATCACAACTCTTCAATCTCTCCAGATTAAATACAGCCATTATGTATTTAACCAAACACAGCCCACCTCCCTCCCAGCATCCCAAAGATTGCCTTACGACACAACAAGCGCCAGGCCCGTTTCATATTTAATCCCTTCGCGGAGTTATGTCTTCTTTTATATAATTCTACTGAAGATCGTTATATTACACAATAGAATTTTGTGATTATTATGTTTTATATTTGAACATCTTCTGCATTCTCTTGTGTTTTCACTTATCATTTAGTATAATTGTTTTATATTAACACACTTTTTAGGAGGAATCTCTGAAATGGATAAAATTAAAATTCTAGCAATTGCTCCTTATGAGGGAATGAAAGGGATCATGTTGAATCTAGCCGCAAAAAAACAGGAAATCGACCTAACAGCTTACGTAGGAGACCTTAATCGCGGCGTTGAGATTGTTCAAGAAAATCGTGATATTGAATATGATGTTATTATTTCCCGCGGCGGGACTGCAGAAATGATTAGTAATTCTGTTGATATTCCGGTTATCGAAGTCTCCATTTCTGTTTATGATGTTCTGCGCGCTATAAAATTAGCAGAAAATTCAACCGCAAAGTTCGCAATTGTAGGATTTCCCAGCATTACTAATTGCGCAAAGTTACTATGCGACTTATTACAATACGATATCGATATTTTTACTATTTCCAGTGAAACCGACGTGGAGAACTGCCTATATACACTCAAAGAACGAGAGTACGGGATGGTCTTATGCGACATGATTACCAGCACTGTTGCAAGACAAGTCGGCCTAAATGCCATATTGATTACATCCGGGTACGAAAGTATTGAAAGCGCTTTTGAGCAGGCAATTAAAATATGCCGAAGTTATTCCCACATGAGACAACAATACCTCATGATGCGTTATGCTCTCCTGGAATCTTCTTACAACACCTTTATTTATGATGAAAACAGCAAACTGGTATTTACTTCTCTCAGCAAAACAGACCCATATTCCGACATCCTTGATTTTATCAAAAAATCTTTGCCCACCTTTATAAAAAATAAAGAACATAGAATTGAAAAAAAATGGAATGATTACCTGCTCTCAATCATAGGTAAAAATGTACAAGTAGATGGACAAATCTTTATTCTAGTTTACTTACATATTAATACCTTCCCGGCAATTTCAGACGTCAATGGTATTCAATTAGTGAATAAAAGTGATGATATTAACCATTTTTACCACAACTATTATAACAGTGTACATTCTAACATAAATATTCGATCAACCATCGAAGAATACAGCAAAAGCAACTTCCCTATCCTTATTATAGGAGAAAGCGGAACAGGCAAAGATAAAGTTGCATCACTGATTTATGAGAATGGTCCATTCCAGAACAATCCATTCTATATTATCGACTGCAGCTTTATAAACGATAAGCATTGGACGTCTCTTTTTAAAAATACCGACTCTCCTTTTAACGGTATGAACTGCACTTTTTACTTAAAAGATGTTGGTGTTTTAAATGAACGTCGAGCTAAAGAATTATTTGAATTCATTGAGTGTACAAAGTTATGTAAGAGGAATCATATGCTTTTCTCCTTCGTATGTGATGAAGAGAAAGGAGAGAATCATCCTATCTGCTTGCATTTGATGAACAGACTATCCTGCTTAACACTACGCTTGCCTCCGCTACATCAACGCGCTCAAGACATACCAAGTTTGGCCAGTCTCTATATTAATGAGCTGAATGCCTCCTTAGGAAAACAAATTATCGGCTTCGAACCGGAAGCTATGAATTTATTACAGGAATTTCATTGGAAATATAATTTAGATCAGTTCAAAAGAGTGTTAAAAGAATTGGTGGTTACAACCTCAACTTCCTATATATCTTTGGAAAAAACTGCCGCTATGTTAAAAAGAGAAATGCCTTATACGTCCGCTGGCTCTAATAAGGATTACTATATCAACCTGGAGCAATCTTTAGAAGATATCAATTATGATATTGCACGTATTGTTTTGAATGAAGAAAAAACAAATCATAGTAAAGCAGCTAAGCGACTGGGGATCAGCCGAAGCACCCTATGGAGGATGCTAAAATCCCGTGATTAATTGTTTATACTCCCAGCAAAATGGTCACTCTATAAAATATATCTTATGAGGTGAGGAACGTATAAGAGAATTAAATATCTAGCACTTGATTATTCTCTCCGGTTAGTAGTTGAGTTAATTTCATAATTTCTAATCCTTGAAAACACAAGGTTAGAAAAAAGCATAAAAAATAGTTTACCCCAATCCGATAAATAATTCGTCCAAACAATCCACAGAAAGGAGTAAACGTTGTACGAATTATGAATCGGCAAACAACATTATTTACTTTAGAGCAAATTATAGAAATTCAACCATTAACAAAATTACAAGCTGTTTTAACATTTATTGATTATTCAATTATGCTTGAAACTTTTAAAATTGATGTCAGCAAACGTGGTCCTAAAGGATTTGCGTATACCAGCTTGCTCAATGCTTTACTTGCAATGCAAATAGATCAAATACCTACTATTAAAGCATTAGTTAAAAGGTTGAAAACAGACCCCGTTTTAAGAGTAACCTGCGGGTTTGATACTATTGGCAAAACGCCTAGTGCTTCAACTTTCTCTAGGTTTATAGAAAAGCTCTCTAAAACCGATGTACTTGAAAAAACTTTTCAGAGAATGGTTCGTAGAGCCAAAACCTTGGGACTTATTAATGGTTCCCATGTCTCAATAGATGCATCGAAAATTGATGCCTTTGAGCATGCTGTACCAAAATCAAAAATACCAGAAAACAATCCAGAGTTTCCTCACTGGGGTGCCAAGCAAGATACCAATGGCAATATGATAAAATGGTTTGGTTGGAAGATGCATGCTGTAGTAGATACAACAAGCGGAATCCCATTAGGGTACATCATAACCCCTGCAAATGTTGCAGATATGGTAATGGCAATACCACTAATGAATAAGCTTAAGGCAGATTATGAAGACTTATTCAAACCATCTTACTACATTATGGATACAGGCTATGATATACCATCTATCTATCAACATGCTGTATCATTTGGTGCTCAAGCTATTATGCCAATTAACTGGAGAAATACGAAAACTCCACCTGAAGGCATTAACTGGGAAGGTCAACTTGTTTGCACCATGAATTATCCGTATGTGAATGGTGGAAATGATAATGGAACCATTCGGTTATTATGTCCCCACGCTTGCGGAAAAGCCAATTGTCCTATGGGTTCAAGTTGGTGTACGAGTACAAAATCAGGATACATTGGCAAAGTTAAAATTAAGGATAATCCACGGTTTATATCTTATCCATTACGAGGAACAGAAGCATGGGACAATCTATATGATGAAAGAACATCCGTTGAACGCTTTTTTGGTGATGGAAAAGAAAACTATGCTTTAAACAATCTGCGTGTAGCAGGGCTAAAAAAAGCAAAAGTATTCATGGATTTAGCCTGCATTGCAATTATTGCTACAAGAATTACAAAAGCAGAACAATCAAAAAATATTGCAGCTTAGTATTTTAATTATCAAGGAACAGGAGATGATATTTCTTAATTTCAAAACTATATAGTTGTGGATAACTATCTATTGTAAGGATAGTCTAACCTTTTTTTGCACAATTTCAAAAATATCAGTAGGAATTATCCACATTCTTGATTTTTGAATTATGAAATATCCTCAGTTAATAAAATGCGACAAGACAGAACCCCACCTTGCCGCATTTTTCGTAATGTTAAAGTAGCTGTAAAAGAAGCATAATCAGGTGTTTCTTGTTTTTGCCGCCCAGAAAGCATTTTCCGGTTCTTTCATTCCTTATCTAAATCTTGTTTTCAATATATTTAGAAAAAGAAAGTCCATAATATTTCTTGAAGCACTTACTGAAATAGTATGGATCGTTATAGCCAACTTTCTGTGCAACATCTGAAAGTTGCATATCTTTACATTGGTCCACAATTTCCTTTGCCTTTTTGACGCGGTACTCCGTTAGATATTCAATAACAGAATATCCTACTTCCTTTTTGAAAATATTACTTATATAGGTCGGACTTACGACAAGACTTTCAGCAATCTCCTCCAGTGAAAGATCATACTTATAATAATTAGACTCTATATACTCCTTCGCCTTTTGTACCAGCTTTAGCGTCTCCGGTCTTCTTTCTTTTTTTATATCACCTATTATATGTTTATAAAAATCCATTATTGTATTTTTCATCTCATCCATTGTGTCTAACGTTCTTATTACTTCAAATATATCCTTATGCTCTTCTACTGCTTTATCCAGATAAATATTATTCGCAGAAACATATTCTGTCCCAATTGAGACAAGTTCCATCGCAACCATGTGAACATTATGACGAGGTGTATTCTGTTCCATCATAGCGTTAAATGCGTTAGTTATTATATTTTTAAGTTCATTCATATTTTTCGTCCTAATGCAGATCAAAACCTGATTTTTTTCTCCAAACACAAATATGTTATTCATAGCCCTTGCGTGCTTGGAACGCTGATATTTAATGATCCGTCCGTTTCCTTCGAAAAATTTACTCTCAAGGGCACGTAACCCTTCCTGAAATGATAAGAATATCTTCGTATATTCATCATATGTACCTCCAACGCCGATTGTAACCGAAAGCCCCAATTCGTCTTTAACCCTGTTTATGATTTCTTTTCCAACTACCTCGAAAGATACTTTTTCTGTGCAGTCACCTTCAAGTATTTCATTAAGTATGATTACAATAAGATCGTTAGGGCCCGAAAATACAACTGCATGATAGCATTTTGAAATGATGTCGCTAACTTTTTCCTGTACCTTTTGTTTAAATATTTTACACTGTTGCTCAGTATAATACTTTCCTTTTAAATGATCAATTTCCATCACCATAACGGCTATATGATCCGGAGATATCTTTAAATTAAAATATCTCATTTTTTCAGCAAGTCTTTGGATGTTATCATCAGACTGATTACTTATAGGTTTTTGAATAAGTGTATTTAAAAACTTTTCTTTAAGTATATTATAACCATCCTTTACCTGACGTTCCAAATCCTCGACATACTTTTTCTGGTCCCTATCTTTATATATTTGTTGCTTAGCCTCTATGAGTACCTGTCTTAGCTCCTTTGCGTTAATTGGCTTAACAATGTAACCCAATACATCAATCTTTATGGCTGCCCGTACATACTCAAACTGTTGATAACCGGTTAGAATTATAATCTTGATTCTAGGATGGCACTGATGTATGATTTGTGAAAGCTTTAAACCATCTATAAATGGGATGTTAATATCCATTATGATTAAATCCGGCTTAAATATCTCAACTTTCTCCAGTGCTTCTTCCCCGTCAGATGCCTCTTCTATAATCTCCATTCCTATTTCATCCCATTTAATAGAGTTTTTTATAAGATTTCTTATCAAAGACTCATCATCTACAACCATTACCTTAATCATTATTATCACATCCTCCTGTACGGCAAGATCACATCCACCTTTGTCCATTTTCCATATATGCTGTCGATCGCTATACCATACTCATTTCCAAAATATAACTTTATCCTTTCATTTACACTTCTTAACCCAAAACTCTTGTTGTCAGATTCAGTATTTACCTTAATGATTAAATCTGACAACTGGCTTTGTGTTAGCCCTATACCATTATCGATTACAGAAAGTTTGATCCTATCATCTTTCTTTTTACCTATAATCCATATGGACCCTTTACCTTTGATATTTTTGAGTCCGTGATATATGGCATTTTCAACAAGAGGCTGTATGGTAAGCTTTAGGATCTTTTGCGGCAATATCTCATCTCCCACGCATATTTTATAATCCAATTTATCACAGTACCTTATCTTTTGAATTGTCAGATAATCATGTACATTTTTAATTTCATCATCTATATTTATCACTGTATTTCCACTGCTTAACGCGATCCTGTAGAACATTCCCAGCGATTTGGCCATATCGAACACATCATCGGTTCTATCCAGCTGAACCAAAGAGCAGACACTCTCCAGCGTATTATATAAAAAATGAGGATTTATTTGAGACTGCAAAGATAAAAGTTCAAGTTCTCTTTTTTTCTTCTGATCAGCATAAGCCTGATCCATCAACTGGGAAATCCGCAAAACCATTTTATTAAAAGTTTGAGCAAGCTTTCCCACTTCATCATTGCCTGAAATTTTCGCCCTTACGTTCAGGTCTCCTTGTGCAGCACCATCCATGGATTTAGATAATTGAACAATGGGTTTTGATAAAGTTTTTGAAACGATTATAGAAAAAAGTATCTCAAATAAAATACAAATAAAGCTTGCAAAATAAATGGTATTAGCAATCTTTTTACTGTCTTCCATCAAAGCATCAAGAGGTACTATACCTATGATTGTCCAATCTAACCGGTTAATCCTGCTTAAGTTTACCAATAGACTTTCGTTTCCGATCTTATATATCTTACCTTCTCTTCCTCTTTTGGTCAGCCACTCGGTATAATTTTGATGTATTGTATCTTTATAATGTCCCAGCTCTTTGTCATAAGATACGATATCACCCTGACTATTAATAATAACAAAACTGCCTGCCGAACCATAGTTTAATCTGGAATATACTTTTGAAAAGATATTCCCGCTTATATTAATTTTTAATACTCCCAATATATCTTGCGTCATGGGATCCAATATCGTTTTGAGCATGGTTATACTTTGATCATAAGGACTATATAATGGTTCGGTAAGCAATGTATTGTCAAGCCATAAAGCCATTCCATGATTGTTGATCGCTTGATTTATAAGCTCTTGCTTTATCCCTTTTACACTTTCAAATCTATGTGCGTCAATATACCCTGCCCCTATCATCTTTGCGTCTTTTGTATATATTTCCATCGAATTAATAATGGTCTTTGTCTCAATGATTTTATTGAGAATGGTTTGTCCGATAAAAGAGTAATCAACAGGATCTGCAGCTTTGTTCCCGGCATCTTGCTTTAATGCCTCTAGTATTCTCTCATCCTTTATCGCTACATTCGCAGTGCCTTCTACATCATTTAAAAGCCCGTCCATGCTCTCTATGATGATATCCAGGCTTTGATAAGAATTGTTAATGGTTTTATCTACAATGACATTGGATGACACCCTATTCGCTATAATGGCCAGTATAATAGGAATAATCACAATAATCATATTCGCTAACATCAGTTTCCTTGCAATGGATAAATCCGCACACCATTTCTTGAAATTAATGATTACAGGATCCAAATTCACTTCCTCCGATGCTATTTTTCTATATACTTTAAATTATAAATTTTTTCCCGGCCTGCGTAAAGGAAAAATTATCATTACGTATTTATATATAACGCATAAAGAAATTGCAGTAACGGTAGGTTTGGGGTGGTGTTTCCGTAAGAGACCGTCCACTGTTTGAACGAAGTGAGTTTGGGCGCGTCTCTGAAGGATACATACACCATCCCAAAACCGTTTGCTAATATAGAAACTTTAATGCATTATATATAGTATGATAACGGAAGCAAGTTAAAATAAAGGTACTACATCCAAAAGAATAGCTTTGAATGTAGTACCTCTGTCTTAACATCTCTTTTAAAATTCGTTGCTATTATTCAAATGCAAAGGCAACAGCCCGAACGGGAGCCCCGCTGAATCCTTTTCCCTTTAGCGGAAATGCAGTCAAAAACCATCTTTCTTCCTCCATTATTTCCTCCGGAACGTTAACTTCCTCTAATAGAAATACATCTGCATTAAGAAGTACTTCATGCGGAGGTCTTCCAGTCCCTTCATCCCATCCGCCGATACTCATCCCATCGGTGCAAAGCCCTTTGATCTCTTTTTGCACAAGCCACTCAGCTGCCTCTTTTGAAACATACGGCCATTTAAACAGATATTCCTCATTAAATCCCCGTTTTTTTCCCCAACCTGTATATAGTATTATGATATCGTCTTTTTGGATTTTATCACTATATGCAAGAATATGTTCCGGCAGTATAGGTGAATTTGCTGCTATCCCTCTCAAATCTACCACCACTGCCTGACCTTGATATTTTTCAACAGGTATTTCATCAACAGTCTTTCCATCAGGGAAAAAATGATATGGCGCATCCAAATGTGTACCAGTATGCGAGTTCATTTCAAATATCTCTGCATTATACCCGTTTAACGCGTGAATGGCCTCGTAATTTACCCTTGTTACAAAATGTGTCGGCCATCCGGGACAAGCATGATATATGCTGTGAGATAAGTCCAAAACCTTTTTAACCTTAGGAAACATGTGCAAATTCTCCTTTTTTATTATTTAGGGAATACTGTGTCTGCTAGTTTATCCGCCATTTCATTTACATTATCTTTCGTAACCAATAGTGTTGGAACCTCTATTTCTTTTTCCGGAGTTTTTCCATTGATAATATCGTTAGCAGCATCCATTGCATAACGTCCCATTAAAACAGGCTGCTGCATAGCTGTTGCCAACACCTTACCTGCCTTGAGTGCTTCAACCATTTCAGGGGAACCGTCAAATCCAACCACCGCTACATCCTTTTCTTTCTTTGCATTTTCAACCGCCTTCACAACCCCAAGGGTACCCTCGTTATAGTGACAGAAAATAGCCTTTAAGTCAGGTGCTGCAGTCATCAAATTCTGAGCGAATCCTTCTGACTCTGCCCTTGTATATTTTTCACTTTGTCTCAAGTCACCAAGTTCTATACCGGCAGATTCCATCGCTTCTTTGAAACCATTAAGACGGTTTTGTCCATTGATTCTTGTAAGGGAGATAGTAATCTGAGCTACCGGGCCTCCGCTTATATTGTTTTTCTTAAAGTATTCAGCCAAATAGTCTCCAACTTCTCTTGAACCTTTTTTGTTTGATGATATTACGAATGAAGCATATTCCCCTTTATCGGTACCAATGTCAGCTATGACAACAGGTACGTTTGCTTTTTTCGCTTCTTCTAAAACCGATGCACAAGAAGCACTGTCGGTTGGAGATATTATAATAACATCTACATTCTTGGTAATTGCATTTTGAGCGTTCTTGAGCTGAGTTGCTGCGTCCAACCGTGAGTCATATTCCAATACATCTACACCATATTTGCTTGCATTTTGCTTAATACCGGTCGCAAGATTGTTCCAGAACGGATCGTCAGTTGCTGCTGTAATATAGGCTACTACAGGCTTCTTATCAGCCGGCTTCGCACTTGACTGTGCCGCCGGTTGTGAACTTGATTGATCACTTGTGTTTTGGGACTGTGATGAACATCCGCTAATAATTGTCGCTGTCATCAGGACAGCTAAAACGATGGACATTACTGCTTTCATTTTTTTCATTTCGAACCCTCCTATTATGCTTTTATTTTAGAGGAAATCTTACATTGGTATTTAAAATTTCCTCATTAAATAATCCTGAATATTCAGAATTATTTAATACGATTTGAGACTTTCTGAATAACAAGAGCTAAGATAATGACTGAACCTACTGCGAAGCCTTGCCAATACGGAGAAACTCCTATTAAATCCAATCCGTTACGTAAGAATCCCATAAAGAAAACACCTATTGCAGTACCAACAAGGGTACCTTTTCCGCCGTCAAGAACGGCTCCGCCAATGACAACAGCGGCTATGGTATCCAGTTCAAACCCTGAACCATAGTTTGGGTCAACAGCCATTAATCTTGATGCTTGCACAACCGCACCTAGTGATGCCATCAAACCAGATATAATATAAGGAACCGCTTTATGAAGGTTTGCACTAATGCCGCTTAGCCGTGTGGCATCTTCATTACTTCCTATAGCGTAAGTATATCTTCCAGTCTTAGTATTTTTAAGCACCCAATCGGAAACGATGTAAAGAACTAAAACGAGCAACATGTAATATGGAATAAGTCCAAGAAAATTTCCATTTGTCAAAACTGCAAAAGGTTCGGGTAAAGATGTAACTGAGCGCCCGTTAGATATCAAATATGTAATACTCTTTGCAATTGACAGCATACCTAACGTAACAATAAAGGGCGCGAGCTTTACATATCCAACTAAGGTTCCATTGACAGCACCCATAAATACGCCGACTGCTATCCCTGCGAGAATACCGGGCAATATCCCGAATCTCACCATAGACATGGCTGTGATCATAGAAGACAAGCCCATCATACTTCCTACCGACAGATCAATACCTCCTGTTAAAATTACAAATGTCTGACCAATCGCTAGAATGCCTATTACCGCAACTTGCGAAATGACATTTATCATATTTTTCGAAGTAAGAAAATATGGTGAGGCAAAAACCATGATTATAAAAAACACTAACAAACTAAAACTTACTCCTATCTCCGTACGATAATCTTTGACTATCCATTTCAAATCGGAAGACAAGTTCTTTTTCAAACTAGAATTATTATTATCCATGTAATGATTCCTCCAAAATATCCGAAAGATTTGACTCAGACTGACTTCTTTCTTGACCCCCAAATGACGCATATTCAATGATTAATTCTTCTGTTGCATCTTTCTGATCGATCTCTGCTGCCAGTGCCCCATCTTTTAAGATGAGAATTCTGTCACACATGCCTATTATTTCAGGAAGCTCAGAAGAAACAAGAATAATACACATACCTTGGGCTGCCACTTCATGTATGATATTATATATTTCCGCTTTAGCGCCAATGTCTATGCCTCGTGTCGGCTCATCAAGGATTAATATCTTTGGGTTTGCCAGCAGCCACTTTGATAATACTACCTTTTGCTGGTTCCCCCCGCTAAGACTGCTTACAGGATTTCTATAGTGAGCAGTTTTAATCCTCAGCTTATCAATCATATCCAAGCAGTCCTGGCGCTCATTTTTATGTCTTATTCTGCTTGAACTTGAAATACCCGACTTTGTAATAAGGGAGTTAAGAAGTATCTGCATTTCGAGTATCAGTCCGTCGGTTTTTCTATTTTCCGGAACCATTGCCATCCTTGCCTTTACAGCATCTGTTGGCGATGTCCCTTTATACTCGTTGCCATCGATATATATCTTCCCTTTTGAACGTTTATCCGCTCCAAAAATACAACGCACAAGCTCTGTTCTACCTGCCCCTACAAGACCTGCTATTCCTAAGATTTCACCCTCATACGCCTCAAAGGATATACCTTTCAAATACCCGGTGGCATCACAAATTCCATCTACCTTGATTGCTTTTTTTGCAACCACGCCTTCAGGTTTTTCTTTTTTCTCCCCATAGAATTCTTTTATTTCTCTTCCCACCATCGCATTGATGAGTTTTTTCTCCGTCATGTTTTTCATTTGCTCGCCTTTAACAATAAGGCTGCCATCACGTAATACCGTAATCCTGTCGGAGATTTCAAATATTTCGTTGAATCTGTGTGATACAATGATAAAAGCCACACCTTGTGCTTTAAGTTTTCGTATCAGACTAAATAATCTTTCGGTTTCATTACTTGATAAAGCAGCTGTAGGTTCATCAAGTATAATAACCTTTGAATCATATGATACTGATCTCAATATTTCTATAATCTGCTGCTCTGCCACAGATAAATTCACAACTTTATTCACGGGATTTATTTGATTTTCCATATTAAATAACTTAAGTAAGTCATAAGTCCTTTTTATAAGTTCCTGTTTTTTAATAATAAAACCGCTTTTGAATATATCTTTGTGTCCCATAAAGACATTCTCATATACTGATAAGTCCGGGAAAAGGTTAAATTCTTGCATTACCATTGAGATTCCACTATTTATAGCTTGCCCAGGATCAGAAAAACTAACTTTTTCTCCTTCAAACTCAATACATCCGTCGTCCGGCGTTTCTACACCTGATATTATTTTAGCTAAAGTAGATTTACCGGCACCGTTTTCACCCATTAGAGCATGAACTTCACCATTGAAAAGCTCAAATTCTACATTACTCAGTGCCTGTACTACCCCGAATCTCTTTGATATGCCTGAGGTTTTCAATAATGGCTTATTCTTTTCCACTTCAATTCACCTCCTAAGTTAGTTTTCATCACATCACATCAAAAATTAGTAGTTGGATATCGTGATCACTCCTTCGTTAATACAACTTTCTAGTTATCAATAGTAAAATTGTCAATTTCCCATAGCAGTAACACTACTTTTTTGTATACTTTTATTTTAATAATATGCTATTATAAAATGAATAGATTATCTTTTGATGGTTAGTAAAATTTTTAAGTACTCTAAAATTTTTGTGCTATTCTTTAATAGGAGGGGGGCTTTATAGAAATGAAAAAAATATTAAGTCTTACGATGATATCCATATTAATGATTACGACTTTATCCGGATGCAGTAAAGCAAAGCAACTTGCTGGCTCATGGTCAATCTTACCGGAAAATGCTGATTCATCTATAAAAGTTGCTTATATCGCACCATCTATGGAAATATCATTTTGGCGATTCGTATCCAATGGTATAAAACGCGAAGCAGAAAAGTTAGGAATTCAGACCGATATACAAATATATAATTCTAAAGATAATGCTGCAATACAGCTTGAAAATACCCGGGATGCCATCACTAAGCAGGTAGACGCTATCATCATATCCCCCACAGACAGTTCTACATGCCCTGCTGTTTTAGATGAAGCAGAAAAAGCAAAAATTCCTGTAGTTATATGTGATATAGGAACAGATTCGGGAAACTATGCCGCCTTCGTTATTTCCTCCAATAGGAAAGGTGCTAAGGAGACCGGAGAATATCTTGCCAATTACTTAAAGAAAAAAGGATGGGATACGTTTCCGGTGGTTGAACAAACACTTAGCCTGGCAAGGAATAACGGCAAAGAGCGTACAGGAGGATTTAAGGAAGCAATGGATGCTGCCAATATACAGATTGCTGCAATAAAACAGTTTGAAAAATATAACGTGGCAGAAGGCGAAGCATTTTTTATGGACTTAGTAGCAGAAAATCCTACTGCTCGCGGGATGTTTATACAAGCTGATGAACCCACATTAGGAGCTTTAAAAGCTGTGCAAAACTTAAATAAGCAAGATCAATTTGCCATTGTGGGATTTGACGCAACTCCTGAGACAATTGAAAAGATAAAAGCCGGAGAATTAATCGCTACGTCAGTGCAGCAGCCTGTGCTCATGGGTGAAAAGGCACTTGATGCTGCTGTTGATATACTCAATGGAAAAAACCCTGAAAAAACGATAGAAATTCCCACTCTGCTGGTTACCTATGAGAATATTAAAGACACCGAGTCTATACTTCAAGAAACTGTATTTCCCAAAGAGTGAGTTATTTAAGATCTTATTCGCGGGCAGTATAGAGTTTATATAATTCCACATAGATTATAATCCAATAAGTTAGTATCCGGTAAGAAGTAATCATATAGAAGGGTAGCACTTTCAGCACAAATGTTATAGACGCTGCAAAGTGCTGCTTTTTTGTGCTTACTAGAGCCTATCTAAAGTGAATTAAACATTTACGTCGGAACGGCACAGGGGCCGTTCCCTACATAGAACACTAAATTCTATTCATACATGATTTATAAATAGCATAATATTTTTTTCACTTTTTATTAAGAAAAACTTAATAATTTATTTTTAAATACTTTATCACTATCCTTTATCATTCTATTAGTGGCTTTTATATCTTATAAAGCTATTAAGAATCAATAACAAATCAAACTTTCCATGATATCAAAACTATTTAAAAGGAGGAAATGTGTTTTGGAGAAAGATCAGAAAAACATTCTAGGAAAAATAGCTATCTTTTTTATTGAAAGATACCGCATTGTTTATTTAATTATCCTAGCCGCCATATTATTTGGAACGCAATGCTATCTTTCTTTACCAAGAGAAGAAATGCCGGAAGTCGTGATGCCTGTAGGAATGGTGTCGGTATCCTATACCGGTGCTGCCCCTCAAGAGATCGAAAGTATGATTACCGACCCTATCGAAAGTAAGCTGAAAGAACTGGATGACGTAGATTCTATCAGTTCAACCTCAAGCAATGGTTCTGTTAGCATACATGTTACATTCGAAACAGGTGTAGATATTGATGACAAAATCTCTGACATGGAAAGCTTGGTACAAGAGGTGGAAAATCAACTGCCTGAAGATGCAAGTACCCCTATGGTAAGAGGTTTTGAAAGCAACGACAGGCCTATTATTACATTAAACATTAGCGGAGAAGACAATCTTGCAGATCTAAAAAATGTGGCAGAGGACATCCAAGAAGAAATTGAAAGCATATCCGGAGTGGACGAAGTTACAATCGTTGGCGGCTTGGACCGGGAAATCAATGTTTATATAGACCCGTTAAAACTTATCACCTATAGTTTATCTGTGAACGAAATTGCAACTGCAATATCCAACGCCAATCTCAATGCTCCCGGCGGCAACATAGAGTTAGACGGTCTCAATGTCAATGTTCGAACCGTAGGAGAATTCAATACGATTGATGATTTGGAAAACATTATCGTAACAAAAATAAATGATACACCTCTCTATCTAAGAGATATCGCTACAGTCAAAGATACATACTCGGAACAAACATCCTACTCACAATTGTATTATTCGGATGTCTCTACTGAGAAAAAAACAACTCCAACCATTGCGCTATCGGTCATGAAAGATTCCGACGGGGATGTCGTCAGCTTAAGCAATACCATTAAACAATTCATCAAGGATCAAAAAGGGACTTTATATCCGGATGATGTATTTATAGCAATCACAGGTGATACCGCTGTAGAAGTAAATCAAAAATTAACCGATGTAAGTACCAATGCCGTATCAGGATTGCTAATCGTTGTCATTGTATTGTACTTATTAATTGGACTCAGTGAATCTATCATCGTAGCTTTTGTAATCCCAATGTCCCTCCTTTCCAGTTTTATTTTGATGACTTATGGAGGTATCACACTAAACTCCATGTCTTTAGTTGCATTGATCCTGGCATTAGGAATGTTGGTAGATAATGCAATTGTAATCATGGAAAGTATCGACCGATTGCGGGATGAAGGTGTCGATGTGAACACTGCAGCAAAGAATGCGACCAATCAGGTGGCTCCAGCCGTATTCTCTGCTACCCTGACCACCATGGCGGCCTTCTTCCCCATGGCTATGATTGAAGGAATGATGGGACAATTCTTAAAATCAATCCCGATTACCATCATATTCGCTATCGGCTCGTCATTCGTTATATCCCTTAGTATTACCCCTGCTCTATGTGCAAGGTTTTTAAGCACACATAAAGTTAAAATCAATCATCACGGTAAATTGCTGACGTTGATTCGAAAGATCATCTCTGTTGCCTTCGTTGTCACATTATCGCTGCTTGCTTTTGCCAATAATGGTAAATTAGAATTATTATCATGGATTGCTGCGGTGATTTTCGGATCTCTCATGGCTTTACGTGCGTTTATTCTAAATGGAAGATCCATGGGGGAAATAAAATTTATCAAAATCTATATAAATATCTTGGGGGGAATTCTAAGAAGCATATTTAAACGACTGGTATTGCTTATTGTGGCAGTCTCATTGTTTGTCGGAAGCGTGCTTGCCGTTACCAATGGCTTCTTAAAAATAGAATTAATGCCTTCTTCAGACAGTACCAGCCTAACCATCGATATTGAAACACCGCCAGGATACTTGTTGGAAGATACAGGAACCGTTGTATCCAAAATAGAAGAAATCGTGCTGGAATATCCTGAGATAAAAAACGTGGTCAGTAAAGTGGGTAGTACCGGGAGTATGAGATCCTCCGGAGGAAGTAATACCGCACGCGTATCTATTGATCTAGTCCCTGAAGAAGAAAGAGAAAAAAGCAGTACGGAGATGATCGACGCACTGCGGAAAGACTTCGACAATATTGCGGGAGCTAGTATTACCGTCGAGCAACAGACGATGGGACCAAGCTCCGGTAAACCCATCAATGTACGAATATCCGGTGAGGATACAGCTACCCTGGGACAGGTGGCTCATGATGTAAAAAGCATGCTAAAAGGCATTGACGGAACAGCGGATGTAGCCACTTCATTGGAAGATGGCAGCCCTCAGCTTAAAATACTGGTTGACAAAGAGAGAGCAAATGCATTAAACGTAAGCACATCCACCATTACTGCGGGAATTAGAAATGCTTTACAAGGTATTGAAGCAACAACGATAAAGCAAAATGGCGAAGAGATAGATATTATCCTCCACACAAATGACAATAGCATTAACTCTGTTCATGATTTTGAGAATATATACTTTACATCTAATACAGGGCAAAAAATACAGTTTTCCAGGGTCGCTTATCTTGAAGAAGCCAAGGGTGCCAGCGCAATCACGCACGAAGATTTTAAAAAAGTTGTGAGTGTTGAAAGTAATGTTAAGGATGGAATAAACTCTACCGAAGTCTTAAAAACATTGCAAGAAAAATTAAAAGATTATGCTCTTCCTGAAGATACAAGTATATCTTTTGAAGGAGAAATGAGACATATCCGACAAAGCTTTACCGGTTTGCTTATCGCTATGTTGGTTGCCATTTTCCTTGTATTCCTGATACTATCAATACAGTTTAATTCTTTATCACAGCCGTTAGTAATTCTGTTTTCCGTGCCGATGGCTATCATAGGTGCTATAGGAGGTCTAATACTAACAAAAAATAATTTTGGGGTGTTTGCATTCATGGGCATCGTCTCCCTTGTAGGTATTGCGGTAAATGATGCAATTGTACTTGTAGACCATATAAACTATCTAAGAAAGAACGGATCTCCTATGATCGAAGCAATTAAGGATGGCGTGAGAAGTAGATTTCTACCCGTTATGGCAACTTCTATTACTACCATTGGCGGGATACTTCCATTAGCCTTAAAAAACCCTGATTATGCACAAATGGGCTTTGCATTGATATTCGGATTAATTGCTTCTACAGTGCTTACATTATTGTTCATCCCAATCCTATATTCTATTGTAGAAGGATTAAAAATAAAAATCCAAAGAAAAATACCTATATTTATTGATAGAACATATTCGAAGGGAGCGAGTAAAATTGAAACATTTTAAAAATCTGATTTTATTATTCTTGGTTACTTCTCTGCTGTTTACAGGATGTGCAAAACCTTCAGGGCAGGCTGCTCCCTCGAAAGATGGCGCAGCAACAGCCGGCCAATTCGGTCCGCCAACAGCTAAAGAAGATAGCAGCATTGCCGTTGAAGTCATTCATATTGAAACCTCTGAAGCGGTAAAAGAATACCAAACAGTAGGAACTCTTACCGTAAGCGAAGAGATTAATGTATCCGGTAATACCTCAGGCACAGTAAAATCGGTAAACTTTGATGTAGGTGATACAGTAGCTAAAGGAGATATATTATATACATTGGACAGTGCGGACCTGGAAAATAGTCTCAACTTATCTAAGAGCAAGTATGAGAAGTCTGTTAGTGACGCTGCCACAACATTAGCCGATCAACAAGAGAATTTTAATAACACAAAAATCCTTTATGAAGCCGGTGCTGCCTCCAAAACCGAGTATGACGCAGCATTAACTTCTTTAAATCAGGCAAAATCAAACTATGAGCAGACAGTAAAAGAGCTTGATGCGCATAATTATAGTGCTGCATCTTCATTGAATGATACTATTATCAAAAGCCCTATCGATGGTATTGTCTCCTCTAGAAATATCGAACCGGGAGAGATGACAGGCGGGACAGATTTTATTATAATAAAAGCAGACCCGATTTTAGTACAGACCACTGTATCTGAAGAATTTATCAATAGCATTTCTGTCGGTGACAAAGCAAAAGTCAGCGTACAAGATGAAGAATATACAGGTACAATTTCCCGAATCAGCCCTGTGGGAGAAAACGGCTCAAATATTTACCCTGTTGAGTTAAGCTTAAGTAATAAAAAAAATATTTTAAAGCCGGGGATGTTTGCCAAGGTATTTTTTGAAGTAGAAAAAATCGGAAACCAGATATTAATTCCTAAAAAATCTATCTTAACCGATGACGGTAAGAACTATGTATATATTGCAGAAGACGATAAACCAAAGAAAATAACAGTGGAAAAAGGTTTTACCCAAGACGGAATGGTTCAAATACTAAGGGGACTCAATACCGGAGACCAATTAATCATCAAAGGTCAGGAATACATAACCGAAGGGGCCTCCATTCGCATTGTGAATTAACAAGTTGTATTAAATTAATATAGATGACCAAATCTAGAGTTAAAAATACTCTGCATCTACATCCCAAATAGCACTAATTCAAATGTATAACTGTAGGGGTGGACGACTCTGTCCGCCCGATACATTATTGGGTTATCAACGGGTGGACAGAGTCGTCCACCCCTACAAAAACTCACCTGGCATACAAGTTGACATATTTTAATTCTAAATTTGGTTATGTATAAATGTTCACGATTTCCGATTCTTAACTAGGAGGAGCACTATGTCCATTAAACTCAGGCTTCTATTATCATACATTAGTATATTGGTGATACAAATTGTATTAATGATAGGCATTACATTTTTATTCGGTCATATAAAATTTGAAGAAGAAAACCCAAACTCCGATTTTAGCCTGCCGGGTAAAACGTTTGGTCACTTCATTTTAGATGCGAATAAATTGAATAGGGAGATTGATATACAAACCATTATCAATAAAGCTAAGCTGTTATCTCCATCCTATTTAGACGAGTTGGGATCAATGATAGAAAAATATGATGCTGGAATTATCGTAAGAAAAAACGATGAGTTGATTTACAAATCCCCTCTACTCTTCGGGTTTGATGAAGAAAATCATTTGAATGCTTTTTTAGAGCCTTTCCAGAGAAAAAAACTTCCTAAATCAGACGTAACTTATGGCACCCTTATACAAAAAGATTTTTACTACAGTGATGCGGAAGTTTCAATATTTATTGTAGTAAATTGGAAAGCTGTATATGATAAGGAGAGTTCTTCAAGAAATTTAATAACCGGCTTAATGGTTATATTTTTCATCATCAGTACTGTAATCATTACGATGTTTATATATAGGGATATCAACCGTTCGATCTATCAACTGAAGAATGCCGTCCATGAAATCAAAAAAGGCAATTTGGATTTTAAAATCACTAAGAATCTAAATGATGAGCTTGGTGAATTAAGCGACGCTTTCGATCAAATGCGGATAAAACTGAAAGAATCAAATATCCTGAAAGAAAAATATGAAGAAAACAGGAAAAATCTTATCTCTAATATTTCGCATGATTTAAAAACGCCTATGATGTCTATCAAAGGATATATACAAGGAATCAAAGATGGTGTCGCAGATACTCCTGAAAAAATTAATAAATACATTGATACTATCTACGAGAAAGCAAAAACAATGGAAGTGTTAATTAATGAACTGTTTTTGTTTTCCAGACTTGACCTTCAAAAGGAAGAATTTCATTTCCAAAAAATTGATATCATAGATTTTTTGGAAGACTGTGTGGAAGACTTGGATTTTGATCTTAAGAAAATAGGCGGTGCTATCTTCTTTCATCACGACATAGAACATGCATATGTGAATGCAGATATACAAAAATTGAAACGTGTAGTTCTGAACATTATTGATAATGCAGTGAAGTACCAGGGTGAGCAGCCCATAAGAATACATATCCGCGCAATGCAAAATGATGATAAGATTATTATTGAAATACAGGATAACGGAAGAGGTATTTCTAAAGAACATTTACCCTTTATCTTCAATCGGTTTTATCGGGGCGATCCCTCAAGGAATACGCAAATATCCGGTACAGGATTAGGACTTGCGATATCTAAACAAATCATCGAGCAACACGGTGGAAAAATGTGGGTAGAAAGCATAGAGCACCAAGGAACCCGATTATTCTTCTCATTGAGAATGTAGTATATACCACAAAGGGAGGGCGCACATATGAAGAAAAAAATATTAATTATAGAAGATGATCTTAGCATTGCAGAACTTGAAAAGGATTACCTTATCATTAACGGTTTTGATGTGCTTTTTGAAACTTCCGGCGTAAAAGGCTTGCTTACCGCCAAAAGCGGTAGATTTGATTTAGTTATTTTAGATGTGATGCTTCCTGAAATAGACGGATTCGTGATTTGCAAAGAACTTCGTCAAACTCTTGATATTCCTATTTTAATCGTTTCTGCAAAAGAAGAAGGAATCGATAAAATAAGAGGCTTGGGTCTAGGCGCAGACGATTATATTACCAAACCGTTTAGCCCTAATGAATTGGTTGCCCGGGTCAAAGCCCATATCAGCAGATATGAAAGATTGACGACCTATCAAAACAAAGAAGAAATTATCGAGATTAACGGCTTAATGATGGACATTACTGCTAGAAGGGTATTTGTAAATAACAACGAAATAAATCTGTCCATCAAGGAGTTTGACATCCTTCACTTGCTCGCAAAAAATCCGAATCGCGTATTCAGTAAAGAAGAAATTTTCGAAAGAATATGGGATGTAACATCGGTAGGTGATATTTCGACAGTAACTGTACATATTCGTAAAATCAGAGAAAAAATCGAAAAAGGTTCCGAAGAACCTAAATATATTGAAACGATATGGGGCGCAGGCTACCGGTTTAAAATATAGTAAAATTTCTTTAAATAAAGTATTTAGAGACTCACAAGTCTTACCATTGGCGATAAGGCCTGATTGGTCAATATCTACCACAACAAAATCTGTAGCCGATAGACACTGTGCGTTCTGCATGAACATTTGATGATGTACATTTTTTAGCTGCTCAACGCCTTTGCTGTCTATTCTACGGATCAAGTCATTTACTTGAGATTGGTCAGGAAAACGATCCATATTTAACATGTTAGCAGCGACTTTATCAGGTACAAGCTTTTCGCAGAAGTTTTTTCTTCTTTAAATTCACCTGTGGTAAAGGTTATACTTTTCATATAGGTGAAAACCCCCTTCGATATGTTTTTGTGTGATGACTAAACAATTCGATAAAAATGGGCTTTCACCTTTTGTTATATTATGGTGTCCGGTATATTACATTTTCAAGGTTCACGTTTGTACGAAATTTAGGTAATTACCTTATTATTAGAAGAATATGATAAATTTAGCTGTTGATATTCAAAATTAACCTCTCAATGCATATTCATATCAGGAGATACAAATCCTAATAAATACGTAATGTAGCAATATTCATTAGAATATGGTATTAAAATCAGATGGAGGATTTAATATATGAATTTTATATTGCCTGAATATAATGCACCGGATTTTGAATCTGATACTTTTATATCTAGTCCAAATGTGCATACGGAAGTAGTTGTAAAAGATGGTGTTGCTCCGGACAATTTTCATGCAACAACAATTTTTCCTGAATATTTTAAAATAAATGATAAATGGACTCTTGTAGATAAAAGCCGGATGGACTGCGTAGTAGCAATAAAAGATGATGGCAGCTTAGAAGTAAAAGAGTTTAGAAAATTGAAGATGGGAGAAAGAGTTGTAGTTGGAAGAGCTGAAGATGCTACTCAGGGAATCTATGTTCATACCGATGGATTTAGAGGTAACCAGCAATCATCAGATGAAACGTTTGTTTTCAGAACAGGAAGATCACGGGAAACTTCTTTTTCCAGAGACTATGATAGATTGTATGAATTACTGACATACGAGAAAGATCATGGCCATATAGTGTTTGTACTGGGACCTGCAGTGACTTTTGACCACGATTCTAAAAAAGCAATGATTTCTCTAATTGAAAAGGGTTACGTTAGTACGATTCTCGCTGGAAATGCATTAGCTACCCATGACTTAGAAGGTGCATTATTTAAAACTGCCCTTGGACAGGATATATATACACAAGTTCCAATCTCAAAAGGTCATTATCATCATATTGACGTAATAAACAAGGCCCGGCAGTACTCTTCTCTAGATGAATTTATAAAACAAGAGCATGTTTGTGACGGTATTGTTTATGCCTGTATTAAGAACAATATTCCTCTCATCTTAGCAGGATCAATTAGAGACGACGGCCCGCTCCCCGGCATCATTTCCAATGTATATGATGCTCAAGATCTCATGAGAGAATATACTAAAAAAGCTACAACTGTTTTAGGATTGGCGACACAACTTCATACAATTGCAGTAGGCAATATGACACCCTCCTATCAAGTAATAAATAACAGGATAAGACCGGTGTTTATATATAGTGTAGATATATCAGAGTTTGTAGTTAATAAATTAAGAGACAGAGGGACATTGGAAGTAACATCTATTGTAACGAATGTTCAAGACTTCCTGGTTAACTTGGATAGAAACTTACTTTAGAATTTTATTGTGTAAAACTAACAAGACTTCAAGCTATCGCTTTGAAGTCTTGTTAGTTTTTACAGAATTGCCGTATCAAGAGCAATTATAAAGCTTCAAAGTGAGCCTAGTATTCTTTTTCCAATCATCGAGCAAATAAGGGATACAGCCAATTTGCCCGTTTGATTCATATGATCAAGAATAGGGTTCACTTCAACAACCTCTAAAGAACATAATTTCCTACTATTTGCTATCATTTCTGCTGCAAGATGTGCTTCTCTATATGTAAGCCCTCCATTTACAGGAGTCCCCACCCCCGGCGCTTCATTAGGGCTCATAACGTCCACGTCAAAACTGACATGAAATCCTTCTGTATCTGTCGCTACAATTTCTAAAGCTCTAACCATTACCTCTTTTATCCCATATTTATCTATATCAGAGATTGTAAATACCGTAATACCTGATTCTTTTATTAACTTAGCTTCCTCGTCATCTATATCTCTGGCACCTATCAGCACAACTTTCTCCGGGTTCACGTAGTTAACATCTTCAGGTTTAAACTCCGTCATTTCAAATGCACCAAACCCTGCTGATGCTGCAAGAGACATTCCATGCAAATTACCTGACAAAGTAGTTTCTTTCGTGTTGAAATCACCATGTGCATCTATCCAAAGCACGCCAATATTTTTAAATACACTTTGCGTACCCAAGATGCTCCCTACAGCAATACTATGGTCACCACCGAGAACGATAGGGAAATTCCCAGATAAGAGACTTTCGCTCACTATGGCAGCTAAATTCCTATTTACATATGCGATTTCTTTAGCATGTTTAAAATGCTCATCTTCGAAATCTTGATAACTTTCCGGAACCGGCACATCAATGTTGCCAATATCTTTATAAGCTATATGAAGACTGGTTATAGCTTTTTTCAAGCCGCCATATCTTATAGCACTTGGCCCCATATCAACGCCTCTTCTGTTTGCACCCAAATCAATTGGGACACCTATGATATCAACATTCATAGCTTTATCTCCTTCAGATTTTAATACTTTTATAATATATTTTGATACAATTTAAACTTATTATCCGGTCTGAAAATAAAAACTATAACTCTGCTTTGGCATTTTGTATTATAGAAAGTTAAGAAATAACTAACAATATTTTATAATTGTATATATGTTTGCAAATACTAATTGGGACTAGATTATGTCAGGAGGTTTTTACATGCAGAATTTATCTACAAAGGAAGTAAACTATATAAAGGATATCTTGTCCTGGGAACTGCTTTCAACAAAAAAGTGTTTTCAATACGCACATCAGGAGCTGAACCCTGCACGGCAAAAATTATTCTTTGATACTGCAAATATGCATCAGCAAAACTATTTAAATCTTTTAAATTATGTAGATCAAATAGTAAAAAAGCAAGGAGGTCAGATGCATTGATGGATACTCAGTCAATAATTACAACCAAAATAGGAGTACAAAAAATCGGCAGGCAAGTTTCCGATGAACTCCCACAGGTGAAGGATGCAACCGTAAACTTGCGAGATCGGGTAAATGATATCCTATTGGATAAAAAGCATATCCTTGTCAACTATCAGATTGCTATAAATGAAGCGATAAATGACGATCTCCGCAATCTGCTGATAGACAACCGTAACAAAATACAGAGTACACATACTATTTTTTTCAATGAAATGTTTAGTCTGGGTGAATACCAGGCTGATGTTGCAACCAATCCCCAAATAAGGGATGCATTTGATGTATTTAGCGGTTATAAGACCCAACTTCCGTATAAACAATAGCTATAACAAAAGCCCGGCCTGCCGGGCTTCTTTACAAGAAATCAATAAAGGAGAAAAGCAGATAAATCATCCTGGCAAGGTAGTTGGTCGGTGTTTTATCTTGCATGGTGGATATCATGGTCTCCTTTCGTAGGTATGTTCATTGCTAGAATATCTAAAGGAAGGTCTATTCGAGAATTTGTATTGGCAGTACTGATTATTCCTTCACTTTTGTCATTTATATGGCTATCAGTATTTGGTGGGACAGCCATTTATCTGAATAGTACCTTGAACGGAAGTTTATTTGCAACTGTTCAAGACAAGCTTCCTATCGCTTTATTTGAAATGATTAGCTATTTAAATCTCCCTATCTTTTCTGGACTGTTAAAGATTTTGTTATCTGCAATTGCTACCATACTAGTAATTTCATTTTTTGTAACGTCTAGTGATTCCGGCTCACTGGTTGTAGATAATATAACCTCTGGAGGGAAATTGGATTCACCGGTACCGCAAAGGGTATTCTGGTCTTTTATGGAAGGTTTTGCAGCTGCAATCTTACTCTTAAAAAGTAAGAATATTCAAACATCGTTTATCTTAATCATAATTATTGTATCAATACCGGCAGGATTTTTTCCACCATCTTTATAATCTCTAAATCCAAATTTCATATACATCTTTCTTGCAGCTTCACCAGCGTTCGCATTAGGAGAAAAAGTTTGTACAAAGACAGGCTTTTTACTGTCTAAGCAATCAAGCGCTGCTTTTAATAATTGATGACCATAACCCTTAGACCTACTTTTTTCTCTGACTGCTAACCAAGATATCTCATTCTCAGCTTTATTAATTGCAATTATACCTTCAATATCATTATCAGTATTTAAAACACAAAAGGCTGATGAATTAAATATGCAATCTCTTATTCCCTTTTTAAAATCTTCATTTCCTACCATTTCACCAAATAATGGCTCAACCTCTCCAGCTAATTCTAACCATGGATTGAAATCTTCATTTGTAACAAGTCTAATCATAAATGACCTCTTTTTCTGATTTTAATACTTTAACCGGCCATGCTTCACTCCTTCTGCGTGCTAAATCAGACTTTTTCAGCAGTCCGAACGGTTCTTACGCTTCATACTATCACAAACACGAATGTTTGCCAAGCAGCAGAACCGCCCCCGCTTATTACCAGTGATAAAGATTAAAAACTTCTCATATTTTTTTTCGTATCTTCCCAATTACAAATAAGATAAAAGGAAAAACAAAACCAAAAAGTATATTTGTTGTCAACGCAATATACTTTGAGAAGTTTGCAAGTTCAAACCTGTTTCGAGCTATGTAATAAGAAAAAATAAAAGCAAATAAAGTAACCGGACTTAGTAGCGACTTTGACCCCGAAAGAGAAAAAAGCGACTTGATAATGCTGATAATAATATACATAAAAACAGATATAATTACAAAGTCCACAATTACCCAAAATGCAAGAGCTACTGATTCTATTCGTTCAATACTTTCCATTACTGAAATGCTTTTTACAACTACAAAGTAAGGCAGTGAAACACGTTGAATAATAGTATGACCGTATACTCCGATGGTCTGAATTAAGAGCATTAACGCCATTACTACCAGATAGACCGTACCTTGAAGTCCAAATCTTTTAATATGTTCCTTATTATTTATCTTATCTCCAAAAAAGAAAATGAACGTAAAATATCCCCATATCCCAAGAATTGAATATGTGGACTTAGTAATTGGCCAGATGTCATAATATGTTACCGGAAACAAATTAATTATTTCAACGTTTGTAATGGTTAACAAAAATAAAATAATAAAAATAACTGAAAATGCAAGAAAAAGAAATTCTGTCGTCCTGGTTAATGCAACAATTCCACCCCGAACGGCGTAAAAAACAACTATCAGAATGGTTACCGTAAAAAAGGCCATAGGAGTGTTAGGGAGCAGTGATGTTAAAAATCTTTCGGTAAAATAACGTACATATAAACCTAGTAAAACCATCAACCATACGAGATATAGTGATAATAACACTCTTCCCGGGACCTTTCCTATAATTTTGAGAAACATATCTGAAAGGTTTGCTTCCTTATCCTTTTTAAACAGTGCTTGCATAACATATACAAGGCAAATAAGAGGTAATGCTGCCAAAATCGGTGTTAACCATCCCGCACGTTCTCCTATCTCTGCCGAAGAAACAGGGAATAAGCGTATTGCAGGCGAATATACAAGCATTAAAAAGAGTATAACTGCCTGACGTATCGATATCTTTTCTTTTGAGGCTAACAATTACACTCCTCCTTCCTGCCCAAACAATGAAAGCAATATTTCCGAGAAACTATCACGTTCCGGATTGGAGAGATAAAAAAGTCCTAAAACTGCAACCATCAGCATAAACAAAATATATACAAATATATCCTTTTTTTGATTTTTTGACTTCATATCTTTTATATCCAGTATACTTAATAGTATGATGATGCTCATCAAGTAAACCATGTTTACTCCTTCCCTTTATATCCACTGGGTTCCCGTAATTCATAACTTCTTTCTATTACTGAATCAACTTGAACATTAAATTTAATCTCCGGCAGTATTTGCATCCACTGCTTCTCAATTCTTTTCCATTTTACAGGACTTCTCAATCTGATTTTATCGCAAATATCAAGGCAATCTGATTCAAATTCCAAAACTTTTTCGAAAACATCTTCCATCTCTTTTTTTAAAATCGTTGATTGCTGTTGTTCCATGTGGTGAATAGAGTTTTCTCTTATTACTTCCATTTGAGATTGAATCTCGCCCAGATTGCTTTTTACCTTTGATTTTATAGTGACTTCTGCCAGATTGTCATCAATAAAGTACGGTATAACCTCTGTATTGTTACCGATAATCTCTAGGGATACGTCTTGACCTGACAAGTCTTTTACAGTAACAATAGATGAACCTACGTTATTGGTGATAAGATTTACTCCCCGTGATATTTCTCTTCCAATGAAACCTGCCAGCTTTAAGTCTTTAAATATAGCATATCCATTACTTTCTACATCAAACAATTGCTTATTGCTTTCATTTTCTCGTCTTACCAGTTCTATACATGGGACACGTGCAGACGAATGATGTATGTCAATAAACCTCATCAAATCAGAAATCTTCATTTCTTCTGAGGTACTTAGCAATTTAATATTTTGTCCCAAACTATCAAGCTTGTCAAGAATGAAAAAGTCGGTTTTGTTGACCTCCTCTATCAATTCTTTCGCCGTTGAGCCTTTTACTATATATACTTTTGCCTCTATACGCAGTTCATGATCACGTGTAAAAAAATCAATATATTTGGCAATATTTTCTTTTGCTGCTTCCTCGCCAATCATGTAATAATCGGTGTGACTCCAAAATACCGTTTTATCAACATGTGTCTGTATATGCCGCACTGCGTCAAATACTGTTTTCCCTTGTGAAGTCACAACCAGTGCTTTCCCACCCGTACTATCACCACCTCCTCCGCTGCTTCCCGGACTTTCCTGGCTACCAACTTCTGTAAGCTTTTTACTTGCTGCCGTTATCATTGGGTTTCCCGGATGATCGGGCGACTTGTCAATTCCAATCACTTGTACAAGCTGTAGGTCATCTATTTCCCGGCTCTGAGGCAAAAATTTTGCTTTGCATCCTGTTGAATTTATCATTAACAACGAAAGTATTATTCCTATTAACGTTTGCTTCATAGCATTCTCCTACTTCTGACGCTTTTTATTTGTACTCTTAATACTCGATGGTCGCTTTTTCATTAGGAACAGGGGTAACCTGATAAGTGTATCCTCTGTAAGTTCACGCCCCTCATTAGCCACAAAAGGACTAAAATAAGGAACACCAAAAGTTTCGATCGTATTTAAGTGATACACAAGCATAATAAAAATCAATGAAAGCCCATAAAGGCCGGCAATGGACGCTCCTATCACGAATACCAGACGAAAAATCCTGAGGGCGTTTGAATAATCCTGATTAGGCATGATAAACCCGCAAATTCCCGTAACGGCAACAACAATAACCACAACAGGAGAGATGAGTTTTGCTTGAACGGCTGCTTGCCCTACCACCAGCGCCCCTATAATAGATACTGCCTGACCGATTGTTTTTGGAAGCCGGAGTCCTGCTTCAAGCAATATCTCAAATGCAATTAACATCATAAAAATCGAAGTTACTGTTGGAAAAGGTACTTCTGATTTACTTTGGATAATGGAAACAGCAAGTACCGTGGGAATCATCTCCTGATGAAAAGTTGTTATCGCCACATAAAATGCAGGTAAAAATAGAGTCACCAATGAACCGGCATAGCGTAGAAATCGAAGGAAAGAGCTTATAACATAATTTTGCGCATAATCTTCCGGCGCTTGATAAAAAGAAGTCAGTGTAGCCGGCATTATGTATGTAACCGGTAATCCATCGATAATAACTCCTACTCTTCCTTCTATAATATTATGACAAAACTTATCACTCCTTTCGGTATTCATCACTTGCGGAAACATGGTGCGTTTATGATCAATAATGAATTCCTCAATACTTCCTGCGGTAAGTACACCATCAATATCTATTTCTTCAAGGCGTTTGAAGACCTCCTTAACAATCTTTTCATTTGTCAGGTTCTCAATATAAATTACAGCAATAGGCGTATTTGTCTGGCGTCCTACGGCAACTTCTTTTACCCGTAGATAAGGGGTGCGTATTTTTCGACGAACCAATGCGGTATTTACCCTAAGCACTTCTATGAAAGCATCCTTTGCTCCCTTTATTACATTCTCAGCGGTCGGTTCGCTAATCCCCCTCTTTTCAAAGCCTTTTATATCAAGTGTAACCGCTTTTTTTTCTTTATCAAATACCAGAGCTACTGCACCGTTTAAAATATCCTTTAGGGTATCTCCCAAATTTTGATGCAATCTACGCGAAGCATGATAGACCGTTCCGTACTCTATGAGCTCTATAATGTCGTCAAAATCAGTTACCTCAATTAATACTCTTTCTTGTGTTAAGGGCTTTAGAACATCATCATTCAACATTTTTATATCCACTAGTCCTTCAACGAAAACAACGGTAACCGGAATGTCACGGCAGCCATTTATATAGTGAACTTGATAGCTTATATCACTACTGTCGGATAGAATAGTCTTAATATTTTCAGATGTTATGTCTTTATTATTCATTTCTAATTTTCCTTTTGAGTCTGCTACATTAAGCTCCTTTTTATTTCTCCCAAACCTCAACGACAAAAGTCACTCCTTCCAACTGCTTTTAATATTATCTCACTAGCTTTGCAATTCATACATATTCCCAATTAATAAATAAACGGTATATAAACATGATAATCATAGAAAAGAACAACGAAATGATTGCCAATAGATATTATTTGAAAAAGTAAAGTCACAAAATGGTATACCCCACCAACCAAAAACCACTGATAATTGAACCGAAAAAACTTTTTCGACTATCCTTCTTCGTGACATTTGAAAATTTTACACTGCCCTATTTATGCAGCTTACTTTTAACTATTGATGCATAAGTAATATCTGGTATGTTGTAGTGCAAAATAATTTGAAGCACAAAACTTCCAAATGTCAGCCCCATAACCGTCCCCCGTCACATTAAAAAAATTTATACTTTCTTAGATAATTAAAAAAGCAATCATTCACTTTGGAATAATTGCTCATAACTTTGCTAAAAATTTCTGTATTTATTTAAAAAATGCCTTTCTATATTTAATAGACAAATAACTCTAGTTTTTCATTCCTGTATAAATAAGCACTGCATCTCTCAAAAATTCTGCTGTTCCAGGTTGCTTTTTATCATAATAAGCTGTAAATCTTTCATCATTTACATACATCTGAGCAATTCCAGCATGTGCTTCTTTGGAATAGGTGTCCCAATAAAAGCTTAACCATTGGCGATGTAAATCTGCTGCTTTTTGAGCTAGCCCACCTGCAGGATCGCCTGTCTGAAACGCTGCATGAAGTACTTCAAGAACCTCATCTCTAAGTCTCGTAGTTTCATCATATTCTTCTTGTGTCATTTTTTTCAATTTATTGTTTGACCTATCAATCGACTTATTTCCATACTTTTGACGAATTTCCTTGCCGTATTTCTCTTCATTCTCATCAATCAGTTTTTGTTTAAATCCTTCAAACTTCTCCTTATCACTCATGGTAATTCTCCCTTCTGTTGACGCAATTGTTTTATCCACATTTGCAATTAATAAATTTAACTGCTCCCTTTTCTCAAGAAGTTTGATACGATGTTCTCTCAGTGCTTTTTCTCTATCGAAAGATGGTTGAGTTATAATGTTTTTAATACTATCCAAGTTTATACCCAATTCCCTATAAAATAGTATCTGCTGAAGTGTGTCAACCTCTTGTTGGCTATAAATACGGTACCCTGATGTATTAATTCTTGCCGGCTTAAGAATTCCAATTTCATCATAATACCTCAATGTCCGTGAGCTAACACCTGCTATCTGAGCTAATTTCTGCACTGTATATTCCATGTTCTCGCCTCCTGATAAAACAATAATACACCTTTACGTTGCGTTAATGTCAACAAGTTTTTAATTATTTTTTTGAGATCCTTACCCTGGCCCTATTTCATAATTTCGAGATAGCATAAAGCCTAAAGAATGCATATGATATATTAAATAAAGTATATCGAAATATGGAGGAATATAAGATGGCAACTTTTCAATCTTTTTACGGAGTCATTACCAAGATTGATGATTTCTGGACAGGAAGTGAAGCACCAACAGGATGCTATAAATTAATGTCTGTACAGAACAAAGAGGGAAGTATCGTAAATTTCGTAGTCACACCGAATACTTACTTTGTAGATCATATAACAATGGTTGTTGGCGACCCGGTGATCGGATTTTATGATGCAAACGCCCCTGTTCCTTTAATCTTCCCGCCACAATTTAGAGCAATAGTGATGGCAAGAATGGTACCGGGCTGGAATGTGAAAGTGGACTATTTTAATGAACAGCTGATAAGCAGTGATGCCATGTTAAAACTGAGTATTGCCCCATTTACCCAAATAATACTTGAAAATGATCAGGCCTTTACCGGCAGCCTTGGAAACCGAAATCTAATTGTAGTATATGGTGCTGCTACAAAGAGTATTCCCTCCCAAGCTACACCATATAAAATTATTATTATGTGTATGTATAGTGACGCCCTTAGATAATATATATTAGGCTATAGGCGCCATAAGTACTCTTCCTGTTCCACGGTAGACATTAACTAATCCTTCGCCTGAAACAGCAGAGCCCAGTAAACTCTTGCTAGATTTTTCAACTCTAAATTCTAATGAATCAGACCATGCAATTGCAAAATTTCCATCAATTCGAACTTCATCTTTGTCTATCACAAATTCTATCAGTTCATCTCTTGGGACAGGACTTTCTAATATAGCAATTCCTTCACCTTTAAGACATAAATTAAATAATCCTTCTTTTCCCAGCATTGCCGAAGAAAGATTAGTTCTAGCGACTACCTTCTGTTGAACTCTTGATTCACAAGCAAGAAAAAGCCCATCATCTAATACCAATCCGCCCCAATCTGAAACATCTTCAACTAGAATATGTTTATATGTAGGCTCTAACATTAATAAACCGGTTCCTTGATATCTCGGTTTAATTGCTGATTCCTTTGTTGCTTTGGAAGCTAATGCTTTACCTAATAAATCACCTACCCCTTTAATATCAGCAGTCATACTAACAGATCCTGTGGTCCATTGCATTGCTCCTGCACTGATTGTATAAGCATTTCCTTTTAATTCAATGAGAACTTGTCTTTTTCTGACATTCATTTGTGCTGCATAATATGCATTTATTGCATTTACAGCATCTACGCTTAAATCTTTCTTATACTCAAGGACTTTGACATCTCCTTTTGATTCTATAATCTCTATATTTTTATTTTCATGAAGGTTTTTACATGTTACCATCTTAACTTTCTCCCCCTTTTATCTTACTATATACTACTCTTGTTCATTAACATTATAGTTTTTTATGTATATTTAGTCAAGTACTACCAATACTATACTTGGAAATAGTGTTTAAATTTAATACTTTTTATAAAATAAAGATAAAGAGCTAAGCTCTAAATTGAACTCAACTCTCCAATATATTTTAAATTACCCTTTTAGACAGTTTATGTGTAAATAGATATAAATCCCATTTTTTCATTTATTTCTCATATTATACTGGACTCTTGCTTAATTTAACTCAATAACGATATCATCTAAGAAAAATTCTCTATCTTCCTTTGTCTGTGCTGGTTCCAATATAGTCTCATTCCCATTCTCATCAATGGAAACTCCGCCTGCATTAGTAGAACAGTGTACTTCCGGTGTAACAATCAATTTCGTTGTTCTTTCATCTAGCATTCCAAAAGTCATACTCCAATTCATAACACCTGTATGGATATCCCCTTGCCCTCCATTGCATTGCCCTTCGTAGACATTACCCAAATCATCCTTCACTACTAGTTCAGTGGTTACACTATCCCACTCGTTTCTATACTCTTCAGGTACTTGTTGAGTATAATCCACAATAAATGACATTGGTGTTTTATTTATCTTATTAATGGTTACGGTGAAACCATCTTTCGCCGTCCTCTGATTAATCACTTTACTACTGCGCTTTACGGCCTCTAACTGGAATGTAAAAACCCATTTCCCTTTAATCTTTTCCTCCCTGTCCGGTTCAGCTACCATAATATCTTCAATCTTCAACTTACATCTTACTTGATCTAATTCTCTTGAAACACTATAGTTTGCCTGCCCAATATAGATTCCTTCTTCTACTTTTTCTACCTGTTCGCTCCCTGTGAGTCCACCTGTATAATTTGCGATATCCAAAGAAGGTCCTAGACCGATTAGGGGATGCGTCCCTAGATCTTTATCGGTATTAATCTCATAAGTATAGGTTATGGTCTTACCATCAAAGATCGCATCCTTAACAGTTATCTGAATACCGTTACTCTCTTTACTGATATTAATCTCGTTGGCATTTTCTTTATATAAATCATACATACCAGTACGGCCATCATCCAAGAACCGAAATATATCTCCTATAATTGGAATTTCTGCGGCATATGCTGGATTAGTGATCCCTATATAAGCAGTACTCCCTACTACTAACCCAACTACAGCAGCTGCAATTATTCTCTTCCCGCTCCACCCTTTATTCTTTCTTATTAATTGCTTTAATCGTTTTTTCACACTTGCTCTTTCTAACTCTGTTACTTCTACGTCTTTTTCTATTTCTCTCATTTCCGCCTCATCTACCTCAACTTCTTCTAATAATTGATAAATATTCTTCATCTATATCTCCCTCCATCTACTCGCTGATGCCTGTTGATTCAGTTTTTTCTTTCCTCGGAAAACTCTATTGTCTACCGCTGTTCTGGTCAGCCCTAGTTGATTGGCGATTACATCTGATTTAATCCCTAAAAAATATTTCATAGTAAATATCTTTCGATCAATTGGCTGTAATGCATTAATGAGTGCTACTAATTCCTTCTTATCTTCATTCAACACAACTTGATCTTCTGTTGATTTAGCCTGTATTAAAGAATCATCCTCCAGGGAAACTTCTTCTCGCTTAACTAACTTTCTATAGTAATCAATAGCTTGATACTTAGCTATTTTATAAAGCCATTTTTTAAACTCTTCTTCATTCCCCTCAAATTGATGGCCATGATCCCATATAGCAAGAAATACGTCATTGATACATTCTTCGATACCTCCTTCTCTATCTATTGGACCTAAAATTTTGTGCACCGTTCCTTTTACCAGTCCTAAGTATTTATCTACTATAAACTCTAATCCGTCTTCCTTTTTCTTTTTTAACCGCTTAATATAAAATTGTTCATCACACGTCATCAATTCTTTTCCTCCTAAATATTCCAATAAAGGCCCTTATACTATATATAACGAAAGAAAGTGAATTTTCTCTCATTTTTTTAATAAATTTTTATTTCTACTTATTACTGCAAAAAGAAGCACCCCATATTCCCAATTACAGGATTAGGGGTACATTATGTTAAATAATCTAAAATTAGTATACATATGTCATGGGACGGTTTTCATTGGAACGCATTTCCTCTTGTTAACAGCAAGAACCGTCCCCACTGTCCTAATTATTTGCGTCATAGGTAAATACCAATGAACGTTCTGCAGGTTCCGTCACGGAACTAAGCAAAGCGTCCGTATACTGTAGTGTTGTTACGTTATTATTCCTATCTTCGATCCTCACCAGTCTCCCATCTGCATCATAGACGTATCTTAATTGGTTCTTGAATATAAGTGTATAGGTACCATCGGTGTTGCATGTTAATTTCTCATTGCAGCCGGCCTGCGCTATATAGCTTCCATTATTAGGCGCAAAGCAGGAACTATGTTCGTCACCATACATGACTCCAATAGAATGATCATGATTAAAAGTCAGATAGGAATTATACTGATGCTGCCATCCTTTGCCTAATGAACCTGAATTCCTTCCACATGAATTATATGTACGTGTAAATTCCAATGGTACGGATTTTGTGGGTATATGAATATCTTTACTTTCACTCAAGAAGTTCCCATTTACAATATTGACAGGTTCTCCAACCGATTCACACCAATCCTCTTCCACCAGACTGATAAGAGCATTATAGTCTTCTTGCAAAGATACCTTAAGCGTAATATTGCTGGCAACATAATCTACACTGCCTCTTTCTTTTATTTTTATGTAATATTCTCCCGGTGCTACTTTAAAGCTTGTCTTTCCGGTTGAACGAAACCAGTTACTATACAGTTTATTTAATGACGCATCGTAAATCTCGTAATCTATATATCCGCTGTTATTTGTGATTTCACTGAATATGCTGCTTGTATGATCTACACTGATTTTGAACCAATCTTCATCACTACTATCATTTATAGATGTGATCACCTCCTGCCCCGGCACAAGCTCAATCAAGTCTTCTGCATCACTTGATGCTGCCAAACTGCATATGGGTATGCATAATATAGCAAACAGTGTAATAATACAAATTAACCAAAACTTATATAGCCTTTTATTTGTTAAATCCATTCCCTGTCCACCTTTCTAAGCCTCCCCCTTCTCTTTATAAATGATCTCCTTCTATGCCAAAACACATATCAACTGGAACGTTTCTCATTGGAATACATTTTCTCTTGTTAACAACAGAAACTATCCCCTGTCACATGTATAGGGCGATTTGAGGATATTGCCTATTTAATTCCGCTATCACTGCCCCTCTAAATACTTTAAGCAACTTATTGCCTTTATAAGAAATATTTGCTACAGTCAAATATTTATCATATTCTTTAGAAAGTTCATGCAATCTCTCTTTGTAAATTTCACTCTTTACAACCCTTTTTATAAACTGATTTCTTTGTCTGTCTGCAATCACACCTGTTTTACTTATCAAACTTCTAACCTCATGTAATACTTCCGATAGCAGAATATATGGGTTTAAATGAAGTGCATTTAATAGATAGTAGGTATTATTATAATTTCTATTCACAATGAGAAATCTCTTCTCTTCCAATTCCTTTATATTATTTTGTACCGTTGTATGGCTCATTCCGCAATTCAAGGCTATATCCTCTATGGGAGGATAACAATAATGCTCATCGCCCATGTATCCAATTAAATCCAAAAGAATAATTTTTGCTGTACTTCCTAGGTTAATGCACCTTGATATTTTGTGCGGTATGGGTGTATAAAGTGTATGGGTTTCTATAAACTCCTTATTTTCTGCCAGTTCCTTCATATACTCCCATCCTTGTTGTCTCGAAATCTCTTTCCTTCTTTCCATAGCCTTGCCTCCTTTATAAATATAATAGCGTCAAATTGACCCCCTGTTTTTCTTTGAAAACCTTTTATTTTCAAGGGTTACAAATTTTCTTAATAAAAATAACAATGCCCCTCGGATTTATCAAGGGGCTGGAGTTATTGATAACTTATGCTTTTAACACAACTACTTTGGCAATCCCTGTTAATCTTTCCAATTTGTCTTACAGGTAAACATAATTTAATCTGTTGCGCTACCTAATATTTTTAGCATATCGGTCTCCTAATGTCTTTCCCATGTAATTCATGATTACCAAATACCGCCGCGCACCTTGTAACTGTTATAGAACGCCGGATCCGCAGGATAGGTAACCGTCGTAACAAGTTCTCCGGTACCGTTATCTTCTACTTGAACCGTTACTTGGATGATTTTCGTATCGTAGGTCATATATTTAATTGGGGATTCCGGAATGACCTCCCGGATAGTGTAAGTATGAGTGCCCGGAGCTGTATAAGTTAAATTGAAAGAAACCGTTCCATCGGCTTGATTGGTTTTCGTTTCGGTGTATCCCGTGCCCTCATCTTTTAGTTCAAACGGAAATGCCCCGGCAGTTAATTGCATACCAGTCAGAACCTTTTTCAGCTCAATGGTTGCATTCAACGGCGAATAAACATATTGATTACGGAAGGTCGCGTCCGGTGTATACCGGACGATTGCAGCCAAAACACCATTTTCATCCGTGACAGTTATTTGGGCAGTGATAGTTTTTAAATCATATACGATATTGGGATTAGCCGGTATCGGTACGGATTCCCGTATCGTATATGTATAAACGCCAGCCTTGGTAAAAGTAAGCGGCGAAAATTTGATATTGCCCGATGCGGTGTTGGACACCGTCTCCACAGATACGCCGGAGCTTTCAAGCAAACGGAAATCAAACATCCCTGTGGTCAGTGTCCGTCCTGTCAGTTCCTTGTTTGCCTCCAAAGCTACTGAAACCGGCTGCGGTGTGTATGTGTTGGCAAATACTGCTTCAGAGGGGTACTTCACTTCCGCTGCCAAATCATCATTGGACCTCGTTACAACTACCGTTACCTGGATGGATTTCGTGTCATAGGTCATTCCAGGCTGAGGGGTGGTAGGAATCACTTCCTTGATTTTATAAGTATATGTGCCTGGCTTGCTCAAGCCAAGTGAATCGAAGGTAATAAACCCATCAGCGTCATTGGTAACTGTCCCTATTGCAACATCGCCATGCTCAGTTACTCTTATCAGTTCAAAAGAGAACATTCCTTCCTCCAAATCCTTGCCGGTCAGTTTTTTTCTTACCTGAATTTGAAACGGAACGGCGTCAGGTTCCACAACCTGTACCACCGGTTTATCATAGGCCTTTTCCGCAGAACCGCTTCCACCGAAAGAATAGCTCAAGGCAGCAGAAGTATTGGAATAAAATCCCGGCTGTCCGGAGCTGGTGGTATTCCCTGTGTAATCCGTATCTGCGTCGCCAACATCCGGATAGCTTTGATTTAAGTCGTAATAATCAAGCGCTTCATCACTGCTTCGCACATTAAACGACACCGTGTACCTGCTGTCCGGCGTGGTTGCCTTCAACAACCGTACGGCAAGATCGTTTGTTCCGGTACTGACAGAATAATCGATCCCTGCAGCCAAAGTGACAGGTTCACCGCCCCCGGTGGCCCGTGTTACCTTCAATCCCCCGGTATAAGAAACATACTGGGAGAGTTCATCCGAGATTGTAACATCGTAGAGGGAATTACCCATCTTAGACATAAAACGGTCCAATGTATTTGACACTTGCTCTGCACTGGAAGCCTGAACCATATATTTTTCTTTTCCGACGTTGACTATTTGCGTAATTGTTTGCAGTGTGGAAGCACTTCCTGAGTTATTTCCTATAAAGACTGAATAAAATCTGTCAACATTGCTGATCTGGCGCGCAGCATCACAAGCATAGATCAAACCGGCATATGTGTTAGTCGTTGAGGATACGGCGGCCGGCGCGGCAAATGTCGGTTCTCCGTCTGTAATAAAGATAATAACCTTTTCCCGGTTTTCCGTGTCGCTGCCGCTCATGGTATTGACTTCGGACATTGCATCCCGCAACGACTGGTAGTAGTTCGTCGAGCCGTTAGCCGTTAGCCCCTGAACACTACTGATAAGTTGATTACGATTTGTGCTATTGGAGATTACAATTTGCGAGTTGTTTGCAAACTTAATAATAGAAATACGGTTATATGAATTTTGGGTTAAATTGTTAATTGCATTGATCATCGTGGACTTCAATACGGATATCCTTGATTGGTCCGATCCCAAATCATATGACATAGAACCGCTCACGTCCAGAACAAAGATAATATCCGCTTTGTTATCTTCCGCAGCCTGTTGTGTCGTAACATCAAGGTACAACCGGTAATCGTTTTTGCCGTTAACTGTTGTATCCGGATTCGGAACTTCATCGCCCAGATAGTCTATTTTCTTACTGTAACCGAGCTCAGGATCCGGATCCGAACTTACACTGTCAATATCCGGATTATACTTGAAATGAAGTGTTACGCTAGCCGCTCTTTTGCTGCTATCGATGATTTGAACCCAGTTCAAGGGTTCAGTCGAATAAGGATTGGAGGCACTTCCGGTCGGACTGTACGTATATGCTTTTAGGTTGTCCGCCTCCGCATATTCCACAGCGCAAAGGCTTAAATGCCGATCCGTATATTCATTGGTCTCAAACCAAAAGCTGTCGCATGTTGCATTAGAATAATTGCTGTAATGAATCGTCGTTGTCTGATTATTTACAATGTTAAATACTTTTCTGCTGGTCGCGGTAGGTCTGTTCGCATATGTGGATGAATATTCCATCTTATATATCCGAACAGCCGAATATTTTGATGAGAGGTTGTTGCATCCCGTAGGATATTCATCGGCATTATCGATCACTGTTGTAACGGTTAAATCCATACTTTCGCCAAGTGCAAATGCCGAAGGAGCAAACACTGCAGCATAAGCAATAAACAAGACGAAACCAACAATGAAGTTCCTCAAGTATTTGTTCATCAAATTCATCTCCTTTTCCGGGTGTGAAAGTCAATAATGCGTCTAATTTACCGAACCGCTTTCAACCTGGTTATCCAATCAAGCATATCGTCTTCTAAAATACCGCCTGAGCCGGAAAACGCAAGGTCCAGTTTTTCAACGCAAATTGCTCTTTTATCTTTTGATATTCGCTGAAACAAGGAAGGGTACATGCGGTCGGGAGTATCTAAAAATGCCTGTGCAGCCGCCAGATTGGCATCCGAAATTATCACATGATTTGTTGCCGGGATTCTTCCTGCTTGATTGCAGAGGAGTTCTTGTCCTTCCAAAGAAAGTAAATAGTGGATAAACCCTTTCGCGTCGGAAACGACTTTCGAACTTTTTGAGATCCCCAGCATCATATCGGCTTTAAATACGCCCGTATAAGTGCGACTTGAACCCGGCATCAAAAAAAATCCGGAATCAAAATCGCTGCTAAGTTCCTGCAACTTCCGGATGTCATTGGAATCGCCGGGAATCATCGCACATGCTCCTTTTGCAAACTGCTCCAGCAGCATCTGATGCCCTTGCACGCTTTCCTCTTTTTTCACTATTAAGTCCGACATCGTCAACTCAAAAGCAAGGCCAACTGCATCATAAAATCCGGAATCCAGCTCTGTGTTTTTATCAAAAAATTCCCCATTAGACATCAAGCCGGTATCACAGGCACCATTTGCCAAAATTCCCTCGATAAGATCCACAGTATCCAAAAAGCCGTTTTCATCCCTGTACATGGCAAGCGGTATGATGCCGTTTTGTTGCAGAATTAAGCAATTTACCACAAGATCGGAAATCGTCTGTGGCAGCACCAATCCGCATTTTTCAAAGAACATTTTATTGTAAAAAACAACAGGGACACTGCCTGTCACCGGAACCGCCCGAACATGACCGTCTCTGGTTCCGATTTGCAATAGAGAACTGTTGTAGCCCTCCGGCAACACATTGGATTTATTCAGATCTAAAAGCCTGCCACTGCCGATAAAAGCCTCAAAGTCTTCATCCGCAGGTACTGCAAATACATCCGCTATGTTTTGATCCGAAAGGCCTTGCAGCCAGGTATCCGTATATTCTTCCGGCGGAATGACCTGAACCTCAATTGTCAGTCCGGCATGCTCCTTCATATATTCTCCGGCCAATGTTTCATAAATCTCCCGATTTTCCACATCCCGGTGACTGAACACCAAGGTTCGTTCTTTTTCTGTATTAAAGCTAGACAAAAAAGGAATACTGCAACCGGTTAGAATACCGGCCAGCAAATAAATACATAAAGCTAAACTGACGTATCGTTTGTGCATTATTTATCACCTCGAAAACTTTATTAGTATCACAGCACACATCACCAATCCGCAGGAATATCATGGTTGTCATATACATATCCACCGCCGAATTGACTTGTATAGGAGCCGTTGTAGCTTGAAACTGCAATGGGAGAATACCAGATCATGTCCTTCAAGCTCTCTCCGTAGGTTTCACCCCCATCCAGTGAAACTGTAACAGTGGTCGTCGTCAGCCCGAATATCCTTGCAAATGTATAAGCGTATTCCTTACTGAGTTCCGTACGAATACGGTAATATCTATAATTGGATTCCGGCGTTTCTTCATAAAAATATACCTTTACAGTACCGTTAAAATTGTTGTCCGTCATTGTATCATAGATGATCTGATAGCTGGTAAGCCCGGGATTTTCGGCATACCGGATGGTATCCTGATAGGTGAACCGGTCTTCCCGGATCAGTTGGCATAGACTTTGCATGGAATTTCGATGCAAACAAATCATGCCGATATCCAGGGATAAGCCAATGAAAAAAATGAGCACTACAAGCGTCCCTGCAAATAAAATAATGATATTCCCGTTTTCTTGTTTGAAAAAACGCAGAATTTTATGTCTCATGGTATTCTCACCTCCATATCTTAAATTATTCAGATCTGTGCTGTGTCCTCACAACCCGTGTACACGTCAGTTCTTTTTCAACAGTAATGTCATTTCCGAGAAATAAACTTCCGATGGGTGTGAGTGGCTGGATGACATATGAAAAATCAGCGGTTAAATCCATATATCGCGTTCGGCTGATTGCCTGAACCGGGTTTCCGGGAGTTCTTCCCGGAACATTATAGCTATCCGCTTGATTGTACAGTACGGCATTAGCATCGGCAATGGTCACATTTCCCCCAATAATCCCCAAAGAGCTCCTGCTGAGTACATCAAACAGAACATCCGAAACTACCGCACCTGCATAAACGGCTGTGGAAGGAACTTCCTCCAGTGCATCCGTATCTCCCAGATCAGCTGCCGATACCGACCAACTGGAGTGCATATATCCGTATTCAAACGAAATCCTCTGATAGGAAACCCAACCGAAGTCAATAATGAAAAATGTAATGAGTATATACATCCATAAGGTCAGAGCAAACTCTACCAATGCCTGACCGGAATCATTTTGTTTGTTCAAACCGATTAATTTAAGCATCTCCCGCCTCCTTATCAACTTTTGCATAGTCACGGCGTATATCCTCCCGCATAAACATTCCGCGTGTAGGCAGGCGTTTGCACGTCAAAAGTACTGCCTAAGAACAGTACTCCCCAATAAGTTATGGGAGATAGTTCGTAGGAAAATTGCACTTGAACCTCCATGCATTGGTAGCTGGCGGGCCGGTCTTCGAATTGATCCCAATAATGGGACGGATCAGGATTAGCCTTTGCGCTCGAATATACATAATAGGTGTAGTTTTCGTCTTCAAGGCTCCCCATATTGAAGGAAATTTGAACCCTGCTGCTATCCAAACGGTCGCCATAATAGTCGTTTATCGTTTGCATGATTTCATTGACAGCATTGCCGGAGGAAACAGAAGCATAATTCAACCGGCTGATACTTTCACTTGCAGCACTGCTTAAAATCATTTTTGTATTGACGTAACGGAAAAAATCTACAGGAAGTGTCAGCAATAAAACCAAAATAGGAAGAATGATTGCAAACTCCACAAGTGATTGCCCGGTTTCGGCCTTTCGCCAATTCTGCAATGTTCTTTTCACCGCGCGTCCCTCCTGACATGAAATAATTACGGTATTTTATTCATTGAATACTGTTGTGCTGCTTATAAAACATCAGCAGTTTTAATGTTATTTTCAACGAAGGTGTTCTCCCGGCCCATCTTACGGAAAAGTTCCTTAGCTTTTTGGTAAGCATCTCTGCTCATATCCAAACCGGAATTCATAGACTCCTCCGCTTTGCAGCCATGGATGCTATCATCCGGAATGTCTCTTTGGGCACTGTCAAAACGCACGAGACCTCTCTTTTGCTGCTTCAGTGCTTGCTCCAATTCTGCATTTTTCGCTTCCAGCTCTTCTATCTTTGCTAACAGACAATCCTGCTGCTCCATTAATTCAATATTCCTCATCTCAAGAGCATTTCGTTCGCTGACAGCAGCTTTCAGCGCATCGCGTTCCTGGAGACTGCGTGTCACATAACGATCGATTCCGTTCGACTGCGCATCCATATGCGCCATCATCTGATCCAGCGTTTCACGTAAAGAGGAAATAATTTTTTTTGCTTTTTCATTTTCCTGCCGAATCAGGATATTTTCTTTTTCCAGCTGCTTATAATGCTCCAAAAGCAAATCTTTTTCGGAAATAGCCTTTTCCTGACGTTTCATGTTTTCCATAGATTGAGAGTAGTGCCGGTACAGCCCCTCGATTTCCTTTTTCAAATCATCGCTTTTCCATTGACATTCCTCCTGTTCACGCCCGAAAGCGTCCATTGTCCTTTCCTTCGCTGCTATAAGTTCGCCTATTCCTTCCTCTTTCTGTCGGACAGATTGCCGGTCATTCTGCAATTGTTGACCAAGTGTACTGTTCTTTTGTATATCTATCTTCAATTGGGCTCGTGCTTCTGTTAGATGTTGTTTTTCCTGTTCCAGCTGGGCATGAGCATCTGCTAAATACTGTTTTTCCTGTTCCAGCTGTATTTGCTTCTCATCCAAATGCTGCTTTCTTTGATCAAACTGCTGGTTGGTCTTCTCCATTTGTTGTAAAAGCGCTTGGTATTTCGCCATGATTTCATCATTTTGCCTCTTAAGCTCAGCAATTTCTTTTTCAGAGGACACACGTGAAGAATTGTTAAGTGATTTTTCCAGTTGATCGGTTCTTGCTTTTAGCTCGTCGTAATCCCGCTTATACTTGGCAACTGTCTCGTTCAATTGCACAATTTCCTGTTCCTTCTGTTCCAGCAGCTCCTCATACTTTTTCTTTTGCTCGGTAACCTGCCGGTAATCAGACAGCATCGCTTTTAAGCGTTCATTCTCTTCGCGGTAAAACTGTTTCTCCTTATCACTGATACATTGAGTTTCATCGCGGTACTGCTGACCTATGATTTGATTCCGTGCTTCCGCCAGACTCTCTTCCGCTGCTTTCAGTTGGCTCCGCAAAACGGAACATTCCTGAGAAACACTGGCTTTCTCGGCAGCCAAATCCTGAACCTGCCGTTCCAGCTGCGTTTTAATCTGCTGCAAGTTATTCCTCATTTCTAAAACGAAATTCTCAACACTTTTTTTGGAATACCCGCCTACAACCGAACTCTGAAGCTTGGAGTCCAGTTCAGACTGCAGATTTTTTTCCAAAAGAACGCTAAAATCCGTACTTTCCTCGTTGACGCCTATACTGCCGGCGCTTAGCATAGGGTTATAGTCAATTATGTAAGCATTTTGATTTCCGCTCATCGTAACACCCTTTCCATGTATAGGATACGGGGCTTTTGCCCGTGCTATATCGCTAATACAGCTAACTTCTAAAATGATATGAATTACAGCATTTATAAAACACTCCGGTTCATATCTTGGTTACAAGGATCATCTCGGCCAACAAGCTCCTCCAGACCTATCCTTACAATAAACCTCATACCGGTTTCAAGCTGTGCGGCAACGCCTGCCGAAGTTTCTAAAATCATTTTAGCTCCCTTTACATGTTTCCCGACACGCCAAGGAATAACGGTTTCTTTTCCTAAGACTGTAAAGCCGTCATCCAGATAAACGGCATCAATGGGAAAACGCATAAAACAGGTATGGATACCGGAACATGGAAATAACAAAATCCCCTGCCCGGGCGGGAGGACAGATCTGAACATCAGTCCTTTCAACCGCTTGGCAAAGGTATTCATCCATTCAGCTTTTACTTGAAATCGTCCGCTGTTTTCGTACATATGCATATACATCTCTTCAAATACCTCCCAACGCTTCTATAATGGAAGGAACCGTAGGTCCCAGCAGGATGATAAACATCACCGGAAAAATAAACAGCACCAGAGGAATCAACATTTTGACAGACAGCTTCTGTGCCTTTTCTTCCACGTTTTGTTTGTGCGCTTCCCGGATGACGGACGCCTGTATCTGCAATATGTTCTGCATGGAAGAACCTATTTCGTCAGCTTGAAGCACAGCACTGACAAAAGTCCGGAGCTCCAGATTGCCGCATCTGTCTGCCAGCCGCTCCAGCGCTTCTTTTCTGGAACGTCCCAAAGAAATTTCACGTTGCGCCGTATCCAATTCACGAATCAACGCACCCTCACTTTTTTTAACCACATAGGACAATGCCTGATCAAAACCCAAGCCGGCGGAAACGCTGACGCTTAATAAGTCCAAGGTATCCGGCAGTTGATGATAGATTTCATTTTGACGCCGGGTAATTTTACTTTTCAACTGAAACCGGCTCATTACCAGTCCTGTGCAAATGCCAAAAAAGCCGAACAGAACAGATTTCGAAATGCTTTGGCCAACAACCCATCCGTATAGGGCAAACACCATCACACAGGCAGTGGTAAAAAGAAGTACCGCAGCACTGTAATTCCTGGCACTCATTCGGATTTCGGCCAGCGTAAGCTGCTGCGTCAGCTTGTCCTGAGCAGCGCTGTTCTGCGGTATAAACATAGAAAACAAATTTACCAGACGGTTTAGAGCCGGTTTCAACATACGCTCACTAAACGGTGTGTTTAGTTCGTTATCTTCCATATCCTGATAATTTAGTTCACAAGTATGCTGCAGCCGCTGTTCCAAGACAATCTTTTTTGAAAACAAGAGGCTCAGGCACATATGCACCATGCAATAGAAGAAAACCCCGCAGCTTAATGCGAACATATATTTCATTTCAATCCCTCCTTTCGAACAGCTTCGTGTCAAATCTAACATTCCTATTCTTCTATAGATAAAAAACTTTGAAGTTTTATATAAAAGCTAAAATTTTATATCAACGATTTTATGGATTACAAAAAAACCGATACATTCCATTACGATACTGATAACCAACATCATGTGACCATATGTGGTGGTGAAAAACGGCTGCACATAAGCAGGGTTAAGTACGGAAAGGATCATCAGCAGCGCAATGGGAAGGAATCCGATAATTTGACCCGATATGCGTCCCTGCGCCGTTAACGTTTTAACCGACCGCTTGATTGACAGCCGCTCCCGGATAGTCTGTGAAATGGTATCAAGAATTTCCGCAAGATTTCCCCCAACCTGCTGCTGAACCACAACGGATGTGGTCAAAAGCTTCATATCCCCGCTGTTCATTCGTACTGCAACCTTGGTAAGCGCTATCTCGATGTCGCCGCCAAGCTGAAGTTCACGGCCAACAGACCGAAACTCCGATCCGATAGGATCCGCCAAATCCTTTGTAACATTATCTAAGGCCTGCGGGAACGAAAAACCTGCCCGCAGGCCGTTTGAAATCACCATCAGGGCATCTCCCAACTGTCGTTCAAACAGGATCCGGCGTTTATTGATTGCCATCTTCAGATAAAGAGGCATTGCAAATGTTCCAACCAAAATCAAAACAATAGCCCGGAGCAGGCTTGGTGAAACAGTAAAGCTTAGCGCAGCAGGTCCGAAAATGATCAGTATCCAAAGCAGCACAAATTCTTCCGGGTGCATCTTAATGCCCGAGAGGAGAATATCATTCTTCATACTCTGTGAAATATGAAGAAATCCAAGCCGCGGATGCCCCTTCTGCCGAGGTTCCCGGCTTTGCTTTTCAGACGCAAACTTATCCCGCTTGATTTCATGAAGACGCTCTTCAACGCGCAACGTATTTTTGTTGATACTCACAAAAACCATCTGAACCACGCAGTATGTAAAAACGGTAATTGAAACCAGAAACAGCCATTGCATAATGTTCACCATCCTTTCTGCAGGAACCATTCATCTTTGCAAAGCACCCCGTTATTCCGTATTTTTTCAACCACTTTAGGATGGATGCCGGTTGGCACAAACTGGCCTGCCACTTTTCCCATACTATCCACGCCATTAGGCTTGAACACAAAAATGTCCTGCATGGTAACGGTATCACCTTCCATTCCAATGATTTCCGAGACATTGACGATCTTTCTGCTTCCGTCCCGGAATCTGGACTGATGCACGACCAAATCAATGGCAGAAGAGATCTGTTCCCGAATCGCCTTGGCCGGCAGTTCCATCCCGGACATCATCACCATCGTCTCCATACGGGACACCACATCCCTGGGAGAATTGGCATGCACAGTGGTAAGGGAACCTTCATGGCCGGTATTCATTGCCTGCAGCATGTCCAGCGTTTCACCTGAACGGACCTCGCCGACGATGATCCGGTCCGGCCTCATTCGAAGCGCATTACGCACCAGATCACGGATAGAAACCACACCTTTGCCTTCAATATTGCTCGGACGCCCTTCCAATGTTACTACATGATTTTGTTTCAACTGAAGTTCAGCAGCATCTTCTATCGTTACAATCCGTTCCTGATCCGAAATATATCCGGACAAAACATTTAAAAGCGTGGTTTTGCCCGATCCGGTCCCCCCCGATACCACAGTATTGCAGCGGCCTTTTACACACGCCTCTAAGAAACTGGCCATCTGAGGCGAAAGCGTATTATACCCGATCAAATCTTCGATCTTCAGTGGAACAGCGGAAAATTTTCGAATCGTAATGGTAGGCCCTTTTAAGGCAATGGGCGGAATCACCGCATTAACACGGGAACCGTCAGCTAAACGAGCATCCACCATAGGGTTGGATTCATCACAACGACGTCCCACCGAGGACACGATGCGGTTAATAACATTCAGAACATGAGCATTATCCCTGAACCGTGAACCCGTTAGCTCCAGCTTTCCTGAGCGTTCAATGTAAATCTGATTAGGTGCGTTTACCATAATTTCCGAAACACTACTATCCCTCAAAAATACTTCAAGCGGCCCCAACCCCATGACGTCATCGTAGATTTCCTGTGCAATTTTGGATTCTTCCAATCTTGTCAATGTTTGCTCCTGACGCCCAATCAATTGACGGATAATCTCCATCATATCGACCGAAGAATCTTCGCCGGACCTGTTTTCCGCAAATCTGGTGTTATACTCGGTAACCACTTCTCTATGGACGGCTTCCTTGAGCGATTGGTACTTATCCGTACGGGGACCTATGTCACTATAATTCTCGCTGCCCGTCTTCTGAGAAGGCGTACCGGTATCTTTCACCTGTCCCAATCGTGAAACCCAATTCATGCTTTATTCTCTCCCCTTTTTGCCGCCGAATATCCACTTTTTCTGCTTTTCACCGTTGCCGAATGCCGGCGATACATCTATTTTATCCGTAATATCGGAAATCGCTTTGCTTATTTTGCTTTTAGGGTATTCCAAAACTACGGGATTTCCTTGGTTTGCAGCGGCTACGGCCGCTTTTTCCTCACTGGGAATGCTATGCCAGACCGGAAAGGACAATACACGCGAAACGTCGCCGTCCTTGATGGCCCCGTCACCATCCCTGCCAATAATCAGCTTGATCTTTTCCTGATCCGAAAGCGCATGAACCACCGCAAGCCCTTTTTTTGCGTTCCGGAGCGCCGGTATATCTTTAGCCGTTACAAATAGAACCGTAGACGCGCAGTCGATGCAGGCAGCGGTGATATCATTGAACCCGGAGAAAACATCCACGATCACATAGTCATAATAGACCCGGAGGGCAGCGATAATTCTTTCCGCCTGCATGGGGGAAATCGCATCCGCGTATTCCGGACTATGGGGCGATGGAAGAAAATTGACGCCTGAAATATGCAAAGACAGAAACTGCCGTATCATATCTACGTTCGGATTGCTCTGCTCCTGTATCAGTTCCAGAATTGTGTTCTTTGCGTCCACCCCGAATAACGCACCCACATCTCCAAACTGAAAATTGTAATCGAGGACAACCACTTTATTCTTTTTCTGGGCCAATTTTACGGCCATATTGACAGCCAGCGTTGACTTCCCGGCACCGTCCTTGGCTCCGAAAACGAGAATAACCTTCGATTTATTGGAAGCTGTTCTCGTGTTCTCCAAGGCCAGAAAGCGATTGGCCTCATTATTGTATATCCCTTTTAATTCGGAAATCAAAGTAAGGGGCTCCATTCCGCAAGGAAGTATATAATGCACTCCCGTCTGCATGATTTTCTGAATCAATGCTGCATCATCTATTTCTGAAATAACAACCGGAACAGACTTCGGCCTGAGAAGATAAATCTGCTGGCAGGAACGCAGTGCCATAGGCGAGGTATCAGAAATAAGAATCAGATCCGGTGAAGTCCGGTTGATTTCATCCAATACACTATTTTCGTCTGTCACCGTTCCCACAACTGCCATATCCTCGTCTTGCAAATTCATCTGCAGCTGTGCACAATTCTGCTGTGCACCTAAAAGCAAAATCTTTATTTTCATTGATATCCTCCTCTTGTCGAGTTGTGCCGTCGGTTACTTGGAATACCGCTCCAGCACAGACCCGCGGGCTTCATTGACCGTGCTGTCATCCTCGTGCGAACGAAGGGCGAGACGAATTTTTCCATCATTATCTTTTAAGAGGGCAATTTTCGCCGCTTCGGCCGGGGTTACCTCCAGTGTAACACTGCCATATTGCCGGTCTTTGCCGACAGTGTTTCTGTCAAAATAAAAAGTGTCATCCAACGCCACAACCTTAATATTTTGAAGCATAATCGCCGAAAAATATTGTCCTATATTCTCATTGATAACCTGTGCATTGGCAGGCTCTTCTTCACCACACACTCTAGACAAAATCATCCCTGCCGTGGCCGGCAAACCATTTATTTCGCCGGCTTGGATTTGAGCAGTAAAGATCACATCTACATAATTTCCTACCTTCAGGTTATTAGCCACACCTTGTTCGATACTTACTTCAATAGCAACCGCACGCTTACCCTTTTCCAAACGCGTTGCTAGGCCGAGTGCCGGATCATCCGCTTTTACGACCCGGTTTGTGGTAAGAACTTCGTTTGAAAAAACATCAGAGATGCAGACGCTTCCTACCACATCGTTGACTGACGTATAATAATCCGTCAAGCCTTCGTCGGCGGCAATATGTTTGATTGTGAGCATTTTGCTTGTCAGCGTAGTATATGGTGCAATATCCTGCGTTGCTGCGACAACGGAAATCTGCTTTCCTTTTGTGACACTCATATTTTCGTTCCCCTTCGAGGAAAGGAAAAGATATCCGCAGATAAACATCATAAGTGCGGAAAGCAACGCGATAATCCGAATTTTTTTCAATGCTTCTACCTCCCCTGCTGGGTTATGATTTTAATAAACCTATCTATCGATAAAAGTCTTTCAACTCGCATTTTTAATGAAAACGTATAAAATATTTATAAACTAGTTTAAGGGTGGTATCATAGATGGACTCTGTGATATCCACCCTTGATTTATAAGCAACAACCATGGCCAGCGGCTGTTATGTAAAAATACCGCTTGCCAAACTTAAAGCAGTATCGTCCGGAATGTCCTTATGGAGTAATAGCACCATCTAGAGTATCGCTGATCTTTTCAAAGATATCGTTTAGAGAAGTTTTCATTGTACCCAGAATCGTAATGAGCCCGATAGCGACCAATGCAACAACTAGGCCGTATTCCACCATACCTTGTCCACTTTCTTCAGAAACAAACTGATTCCATAATTTACCCATTTCTTATTACCTCCTTAAAATAAAATAATTTTTTCATAAAATAATGCTGGCCTTTGGTTGGTTACTTCATTAAAATAGAATATGAAAAAGTGTCTGTTACAACACAGAATTCACTTTTGTTAAGATATATTGGTATATTTCAATGACCTTATTGGCCACTCCATCGAAAGAAACTGCAGCAGCTATCACAATCAGTCCCATTATCAGTGCATATTCCACCATAGCCTGTCCGTCCTCGGAGCGTGATAGGTGTTTGTTTATTTGAGAAATCACATTCATCACCGCCTTTGTGTATTACAATGGCATATATGGCACAAAGAGTGCAATCAGAAAACCCGCCATGATATGTCCGCACATGGGGAATGTACTTTTAGGAGTTAACAAACCGATCTGAAGGCCTGCCAGGCAGTATCCGCCTATCGCAACAGCCATGCCTCCAAGAAAATAGTAGACACCGGGATATCCGGCGGTGATTGCAATCGCCATGGCAAGTTTTAAATCTCCTGCTCCTACTCCGGTACTTTTCGTAAAAATTTTGGTAATAACGGCTGTTCCTCCAAAAACCGCGATAACAAATGCCAGAGCGCCCAACGAACCTAACAGGGAATGAGCACCGCTAGCAATGATACGATAAATTACACCTAATACCATCACAGAAAGCACCATTTCATTGGGGATAATTCTAACCTGGTTGTCAACCACCGCGGCGGTGAGAGCAATTACAATAAAGATGTCCATCAACACGGCTTCCATTAAAGGCATTTGCCGACCGGCCAGCACAAACAGGCTTGCGCTTAGAAGTACAATAATGTGCTTGTGCCACTTCGGCATATAAAATGCCGGGGCATCTTGATGCCGTTTTATGCATTTATACCGGATCATTTTCTTTGCAAGGTCAGGAATCATAAAACCTATAGCAAGTCCAACACATAGAAAAGTTCCTATTTTTATCAGTTCCATTCTATTCTCCTTCCTTTCAAGGGTGATTAACGGATATCGGGTGTTTAACACATTGTTTTCATGGGTATAAATTACTTATAACCCGGATTATACTAGCCGTTTTTGTTTTTTTGAACTCTCCCGGTTTTTATTAATTTAAAAAAGCACGGATCTGAAGTTGCATATCAAAATCTTCTTTTGGTCATAATAAACATGAAAATCTTATTATGATATACTTAAATGTGTCGTGGTTTACTCAAAACCGTGACACATATGGAAAAAAAATATGCCTGTAAGACCTACAGACATTAAACGACGGCTTCATTGACGGTGCATATTTCGATGACTTCATGTGATAAATACATGGAATTCATTTTCTGAATAGCAATCTTTTTTTGTTCCAGCATCGAATGAGCATAGATATTTAGCGTGATGCCAACGCTTGAGTGACCTAATATTTCACTTAGGGTTTTGATGTCTATACCAAGTTCCAGTGCACGGGTTGCAAAGGTATGCCGGATGACATGAAATTTCCGTTCATTTACGTTTGCACTTTTAAGTATTTTTTTGTACAACCTCTGAATTGTCCTTGGTTCTACTGGTTTGTCGGTGGACGAAAAAACATAATCGGTCTCGCGCCTGTCGTCAGATGCGATATTTTTGATTAAAGCGGTCATAAAAGCCGGTATAGGAATTTTCCTGCAAGAGCTTCTACTTTTTGGTGTTCCTGTTACCATGATGGTCTTATGCCCTTGCGGATCATGATTCTTTACACGTGCTGTTGTGGCCGTAATGGACATAATCCCGGACTCCAGATCGATGTTCTCCCAGCGCAGAGCACAAAGTTCTCCAAGCCGTATACCGGTATAAAAGCAAAGAAGGATACCATATGTACGGAAATCATTAGAAGATAATATGGCCTGTTCAATCCGTATTTGTTCTTTTGAAGCAAAGACTTCTACAGTGCTATTCTCCATTTTTGGAAACTGTAAATCATTGATTGTTGAAATCGATATCCCAATTTCCTTTATGATCGCTCTCACCGCCGTTTTAAATATGCTTATTATTTTTCTTCGGTAAGAAACGGAAAGCTGTTGATTAATCGCTACAGCCTGAACAAATTTTCTAACCCGGCACTCCGAAAGTTGATCTTCACCTGACTGAAAAAAAGGAATTACATATTTATAAATGCAGTAATAATAGCTGTCATAAGTAGAGCGCCGTATGCACCCGGAGAATTGATTTTTCAACCAGTTTTGGAACAAAGCTGTTGCATTGGTTTTCGCAATTGTTGAATTCTGTGCAGCCACCTCATGATTGGTTGTATTTTTCTTTTTCTCCCGTACTTCACGATAGCTCTTACCATATAAATAAATGTACTTTCCATCCGGCTTTAATATTCGTCCTTCCCAACGCCCGTCTTTGCGCTTATAAATGTTTTCACCACGTTTGCTCATACCTTCACCTCGTTGTTAATTTGACGCCACATTTGACGGCGCTTATGATTATATCAAGATCCCGAAGATACCCAGGGATTTTGAAAATCACAAAAATCGACAAAAATAAGTTTTTTTTACCTTTTTTACACTCTTTGATACTTGCATTTCATCAAAATATGCTATATAATAACTACAATGTATTACACAATGTTACATAATAATTACAGAATATAGGATATATTTGGTTGTTTCGGTGTCACGGTTTTGAGTAAACCACGACATATTAAATCATTCCAAATTACGCGCTGGCATCATATGGATAGTATGTGAGTTGATTGAGTAGCAAAAGTCGAGAAAAATTATTCTCGACTTTTTTGCTCTCATAGAGCCGTACAAACGAGCCACGTATAAGGGCTCCTGGCAAGCCGTGTTTTTTATTTAACGGACATTGTACGGTTGAAGCTTAGCATGGATTTTCACATTAAAGTCTTGATACCGTGCTTAAAAGATAAAAAAACCTGTCGCTAAAAGGGCAGGTTCAAAAAAATTCTCTCTGCGGTAGCCAGGCTGTCATAGTGCTTGAAAACACCTTAGACCCTATAGCTTTGCGTCTCTGTCTTTTAACAGATTTGCCCTTAGCGCTGATTATTCAATTGTTATTTTCAATAACTTAACAATAACTTAACAATAACTGTTTTTATAAAACAGCTAAGAATAATATAGTATATTTTGTATTATTATGGTTATCGCTTCATTGTATAATTCGATATAATTGCTCAAAATCCTTTTTTATTTTTATTTTTTTAATATAGCCGTATTGTGAATGAATATATTATAAAATAACACCTTATATTTAATCTAAAATATCATCCGCAATATGATACTTCGGATCTTCTATTATATTAACTTCAACAATTTGTTTTGAGTTATTGATGAGTTGATAACATTCAGGGCTCAGATGTCTTAAATGTAGCGTTTTATCTAATTTTCTATATTTTTCAGCTATTGTGTTGATAGCTTCAATTGCCGAATGATCATAAATTCTGGCATACTTAAAATCAATAATGACTTCTCACTGCAAAGCTTTGCTCTCTTTGAACAGCGGTTTTTAAAACATAAATAATATTATATAATTTATATATCACTGGGTCACAGTTCAGCGAATCCACTGCAGATAAAGCATTATACAAGGATAAAGAAAAGAAAAATATGGTTATCAGTCTATAAAATATTAAAGGTTCATCAGACTTATAACCATATTTTTATGTTAGCACTATTTTGCATTCATCAGTTGATTACTTATTATCAAACTTTTTTTCCATTGCTTCAAAAAAGCTCTTTAAATTTTCCGGCAGCTGATATTTTGATTCATCATCTACATTACTGACTAAACGTGCTTTCGCGTCACCATAGATTTCTCGAAGTATAGCATCAATAATCATTGCCTTTGGCGGAACCGTATATTCCTTTCCCTCATATACCCATACCCGGCAATCCACTTCATCACCGCATAAATCTCCACAGGATTCACATTGTGACTCTTTCACTTCTAATTGTATATCTCTTCCATTTACTCTGATAGTTGGTGAACTTATAAACTCATATTGCACAGCCTTTTCTGCACTATTAATATGAATTTTATTTAGAATTACCTTTACACCTGTTAATTCCAGTACCTTTATCACTTCCGCAATAGCTTCTTCAAGAGTATTACTCGTTCCCTGGCATCTTGTGCAGACATCCAAATCCAAGTAAAGAAAATCAATCATCAGGGTTCTTTTTTCTGCTTTTTGATTTTGCTCTGTCCCCCTACAACACGCTGTATTACATCCACAGCTATTATTTTCCGTTTGACAACAATCCATATAAAAACCTCCATCTATAAATATTCTTTCACCTTGCTAGACGGAGGTCTTCAGAAAAAGACGCAAAAAACTTGAATTTCCCTAACAATATTTACAGTCATTTTCTCTATGCTTATAATCAATAATATGTCCATACACATCGCATTGGATTAGGCAGCATTCTAAAAACATTTCCTTTAACATAGCCCTTCCCCGCTGTACTCTTGACTTAGCCCCCGATATGGACAGTCCAAGTTTTACAGCTAGTTCTTTCTGTGTTAACTCACCTAATTCTGTTAGTAATATAGCCTGCTTATATTTTTCCGGCAACCTATCTATCATGGGCTTTAGGCAAGTAATCAGTTCACTGGACAATTCAATTTGATTAGCATCCGTATTTTCATCCGGTATATCAGGCAGTTGCTCCGCCTGCTTCTTATTCCTATAATAATCTATAATTGTATTTCTTGTTATTTGATATATCCATGCATATATTTGGGCAGTATCTTTTATTTCAGTAATATGAGCGTTTATTTTCAAAAACACTTCTTGTAAAATATCTTCTGCATCATAACTATTGGATACTCGTTTAGAAATATATTTTTTCAAGTTTGCGCTCAAATCTTCCCAAATGATATTATAATCTTCGATGACATTAGTACCGGAAGCACAGGGGAAGCACAGGGACGGTCCAGAAGCACAGGGACGGTCCTATTGCTTCTAATTACACTTTAAAGACTACACTGGGAGAAATCCCTAGTATTCTTGCAATTTGTCTATGTGTTGCTCCTTCTATGGCTTTTGCAGCTCTTATAATTTTATCTCTTTCCGGTTTGCTCATATTATGTATACTGTCAGCATTTCCATCTATTATCTTCATAATTTCTCTTAAAACTTCATTATCTGTTTTTCGTTTTGACTCATTAATATCAAGACATACCGCATTATCACTTTCTTGCATATATTCCTTAAATAAAGATATCGCTGTATCTTTATCATTCGAAAAGGTTCCCAGTATAAATGCAGTATCACTTAAACCTGTTGGATATTCTAACATGCCATAATAACTTCTACAACTATTCCAACGCCATTCTTCAGATTTTTTGATTAAGTTAGCTTTGACCGGATTATTATGTATATACCTAATAACCGTTAACAAATATGCATCGTCCTCCACACATTCACTTTTATACCTGCCTTGAAATACATGCCCTACCCGGTGATATTTCCAATTGTACCACCGTGCATAACCTGTCCCAATACACTTCATTGCCAAAGATAACCCTTCCTCACCTTCTTTTATTAGAAGGTGTACATGATTACTCATTAAACAATATCCGTAAATTTCTAATTCTTTTTCTTTCTTTACACGGTGTACCGTTTCCAAGTACCTTAGATAATCTTCCTCATCATAGAAAATATCCTGTTGATTGATTCCCCTAACCATTACGTGATAAACACCACTTTGGCTTCTTTCCCTTGTTTCTCTCGACATATAATAAGCCCTCCTCCCTTAATTTGGATTCAGGCTTATTATATCATCGTATTCCTTCGGAAGCAATAGGACCGTCCCCATGCTTCGGTCGTGAATTTGCCGTGCCCCATGCTTCTAGGTAAATTCAGTATACCCTAATATATCTCCCCTTAGCCAAGTCTAGTTTGCTATTAAAACTATCTTCGGTTATTTTCTCTCAGTCCAATATAATACTGGACTGAGCAAAGTTTAGAATTTCTTTCTATCTGGAATATGTGATGTATTATTCATCTATTAATTCTTTTTGCATATGTATATTATTAAAATTAATAACTAAGTCTTTAATCGTCTTTTTTTTGTTTGCAGGTTCAATAATCATTTCTTGGGTCATCATAGTAATGCAAGCTCTTCTAAGTTTACCATTAATAATCATGATGCATGAACCACATACCCCACGATTGCATCGATTTCTCCTAAATGATAAAGATCTATCCCCGCTATCAAAAATATCCAATAGTACTTGCAAAACATTTTTGTTTTCCTCTAAGGGCACTTGATATTCCTCATACTTGGCTTCATCGGAATTCATTCTTTTTCTTAAAATCTTTATAATAGCTGTCCTACCTTTCATGTATTACCACCTCTCGATAGATTCCTGTGAATTATGATAGTACAGTATGATTAACTGATTTTTTTATAACAAGATGCCTCTTCCACTCTACATTGTCTTCATTAGGATGATCGGTTCTGAAGTGATTTCCCCTACTTTCATTACGAGATTTTGCTGCTTTAGTAACTAATAGCGTATTTTCAACTAAATTACAGAGTTCGATAAGTTCCAGCATTTCTACGTTGTAAATACATTCTCTGCTCCTCAAACAAACCTTATTTAACTTCTCATTTTTTATGACCAGTAATTTATCAATAGCATCTTTTAATGCTACTTCACTGCGTATCACACCTACTTTTTCAAACATTAAGTATTGGAGCTCTCTCTTTATATCTAATATATCCAACCCCTCTTTTTGGTCTTGCTGCACTAGTTTGTGAATCCTTGAGATTTCTTCTGTAATCTGTCTTTTGTTAATAGAACCTTCATTGATTTTTTGCGCATATTGCGCTGCATTTCTACCCGCAATCATGCCAAAAACTACTGCCTCTGTAAGAGCATTGCTAGAAAGTCTATTTGCCCCATCAATTCCACCAGTACATTCTCCAGCTGCATATAGACCTTGGATAGTAGTTTCTGCTTTCTCGTTTATCTTAATTCCTCCGCATTGATAATGTGCACTAGGTGCGACTTCCATTTGTGTCGAAAAAACATCTAACCCATTCATACGCAAATAGTTGTATAAAGCAGGTAAAATTTCTATCATTTTTTCTTTACTGCCTTCAGTCAGATCTATCAATACCCCTCCATGCGGCGTACCTCTTCCTTCTTTTATTTCATTAAAAATTGCCCTTGCGAGAATATCTCTCGTAGTATTTTCTTTTCTAATAGGGTCATACTTTTCCGCAAAGTTGTGCTGTAATCCGTTTATCAGTCTTCCTCTAACTAAGTCTTTATAGTAAACTTCCTCCGGTATGATCAACCCTTTAAGCGAATCAGGGTATACTAGCGCATGTGGATAAAATTGAATGAATTCCATATCTACTAACTCGGCTCCTACATCATAAGCTAATATGTTCCCATCCCCGCTGGAATCTAACGATCCATCTGAAATTCTATAAAGACTCTCATTTCCTCCCGTAGCAATGACAATCGACTTCGTATTAAAACTTATAAATTCTCCTGTCTTAAAATCTATACTAAAAGCACCATTTATAACGCCATCATCAGCACATAGCTTAGTTATCATCACATCTTCCATTATTTCTATACCAAGTTTCTTTGCTTCTCTAAAAATAGGTTGTATTAAACCGGGCCCACCTCCCATTATCCATAAACATCTAGGATGAGAGCTGCCACTGGTTTTATATTGAAAATACTCGCCGTTAGTCAGCTTTTTAAATCTTACACCGTATTTTTCCAGGTATCTTATGCAATTAGGAGCGTGTGTTACAAGTATATCAACTAGTAATGAATTATTAATGTATCTTCCTGCGTCCATAGTATCTTTAAAGTGGTCCTCAGGACTATCTCCACTATAAAAAGATGCCTGTATTCCGCCCTCAGCCATAGGAGTGTTTCCGCTTTTTCCTACTGGACCTTTTGTGACCAATATTACTCTCTCTGCTATCTTTTTAGCCTCAATCGCAGCGAGTACCCCTGCTGTTCCTCCTCCAATAACAAGTACATCTGTTTCGATACTACTTCTTAGCTCTTCCAATTCCTTCATCCTTTCACATACTTCCGCTGGCATGCCAATAATTAAATAGCTTAAGCCCAATGTTACCGGAGCCTAGCTATTCAAGTACTCAGTCCTCCAGAGCATAATAATTTGCCGCAATAAAATCAAAAACTAACTTCGCTGCTACAGTACTCGTCATATTTCTATAATCGGTAAGTGGGTTTACTTCTACTATATCTATTGCATCAACATACGGAGCTAATTCCTTAATAAAAGCATAAAGCTGATAAGGGTTTATACCTCCCGGCTCATTCGCGCCTGATCCAGGAGCAAATGCCGAATCGAGTACATCTATATCAACAGTTAAATAGATATGTTCCGTCCCATTCCCTGCTTTTTCTAATACCTCTCTTGCAACCTGTTTGATATCTCTGTTATAAAAGGCATCCGGATTAATTACTAATATATCATTATCTTTAATAAAATGATAATGTTCTGCATAGTTATAACCTCTGATTCCAACTTGAACAACATTACTTCCTGATATTCTCTCCTTTTCGATTGCCCTTCTTATTTCACTACTACCAGAGAATTTACCCTGAACATAGGAGTCCTCAACTAAATCTAAATGTGCGTCCATCTGAATAATTCCCATGTTTCCTGTAGTGTTCTCATATAACGATATAATACCCGGCCATGTTACAGAATGGTCTCCCCCTAGCAATATTGGCGTGAAACCTTGCTGAAAAAGCTTATCTATCTGCATCTTTATTTCAGCAATGCTTTTTTCGTGATCATATCTACTTATGTAGACATCACCAAAATCTTCTATAATGAGCTTGGACATATCAATGATTCTATTACTTTCTGTATCGAACAATTCATTATTCTTAACTCGGTTAAATATCCATTTCATAGAATTTCTAATCTCACTTGGAGCATATCTTGCACCTGGCCAACCCAACGATGCTGTCGTGTCATACGCAAGACCTAATATACCAAATTTGCTTCTTTTTAATTTCTTCATTTTTATAATCATTCCTTTCTAAAAATTTGAATAATTACTATATTACTATCAATATCTGTGACACAAAACGCATTAAAAGCAAAGAGCCTGAAAATATGCATCGTTTATTGGGGTTTACTACCATCTAATAGTAATTTCACCCCTCCCCTACCGCATAAACAGGCTCTAATTCTTTCTATTATATACTTCCTATGCTAGACTCATATAGGAGATTTATTCACTTAGAGGAACATATTGACCATTCTCGACAGTTAATATAATTAAATCTTTTCCTTCAGGCTCTCCATCCTGATTAAATGTTGTCAATCCAGTAGCCCCTCGAAAATCTTTCGTTTCAGATAATGCTTTCTGTATAGCTTTTTTATCGCTAGAACCTGCTCTTTTAATAGCATTTACCATAACATACATAGCGTCATAAGCATATGGAGACCATGAGTCTGGCTCTTTTCCATACTTATCTTTGAATTTTTTTATAAATTCTTGTACTTCAGGTCTAGGATCAGATGGGTGGAAATAGCTTACAACCGTTGCCCCTTCAACTGCTTGTCCGCCTAATTTAATAAAATCTTCTGTGTAAATACTGTCAGTACAAATTATCGGAATATCTAAACCATTATTTTTTGCCTGTTGGGCAATAAGAGCACCTTCTGTAGGATAGCTTGCCAGCATGATTGCTTCAGCTCCACTGCCCTTTATTTTAGTAACTATAACACTGAAATCCTTTTCCTGCCCTCCGATATAGGATTCGATTGTAGTAATCTCACCGCCTAGCTCTTTGAATGTCTTGTTGAAAACATCTGAAACGCCCTTACCATAATCGTTATTATCATAAACGACGGCTACCTTTTTTATACCTTTCGTCTCGTATAACCATTTTGCTAACTGGCTGCCTTGATAATTGTCCCCTACATTAATTCTGAATATATAGTCACCAATTGTGGGTACGTCTGGATTGGTCGAAGCAATTGCAAGGGTAGGAATGCCATTTGATTGATATATAGGCCCTGCCGCTAGCGTTGCACCGCTAAAAAAGTGTCCTAACATTCCTACTATATTTTTATCATTGATAAGCTTTTGAGCTACACTAACCGCTTCTTTCGGGTCGCCTTTATCATCACCGTATACAAGCTCTATTTGCTTTCCTAAAACGCCTCCATTTTTATTGATTTCTTCTAAAGCTAGTTCAAGACCTTCTTTAGTATATTGTCCATATTGTGCATAATCACCCGTCATTGGGGCTGCCGTTGCAAGCTTAATGGTGTTTGAATTGCTGTTAGCTGCCTGATTCGCACAGCCTACAAGACCTAATAAGTTAACAATTAAAATGAAACTAATAAGAACAATCGTTTTTTTTGACTTTAACATAGTAATCCTCCTAATTTTATTATTTATATTGCAAAATATATGGTTTATCACATTTCGCCAAGATATATTTTCTTTACGCTGGAGTCTTCAAGTAATGAAGCTGCATTTCCCTCTAATACAACATCTCCGACTTCCAATACATATCCGTAATCAGCAACAGATAACGCCATCTGTGCATTTTGTTCAACTAAAAGTACTGTTGTACCTTGCTTATTTATTCTTTTTATATTTTCAAAAACATCTTCTACTATAAGTGGTGCTAATCCCATAGAGGGCTCATCTAAAATCAGAAGTTTTGGTTTTTGAAGGATTCCCCTTGCAATTGCAAGCATTTGTTGCTCTCCTCCACTCAAGGTACCTGCCAATTGTTTTTGACGTTCCCTTAGTTTTGGAAAAGTATCCAGTACTTGCTCTATCTCTAGTTTAAAATTTTTATATTTTATAGTTCTTGAGAAAGAACTAATAATAAGATTCTCTTTAACAGTCAGCTGTGGAAATATATGTCTGCCTTCCGGAATATGTATAAGTCCTTGTTTTGCAATATCATGCGGCTTCTGTCCGGTAATATCCCGATCATTGAATAGTATTTTTCCATTTGAGGGTTTTAAAAGGCATGAAATTGTTTTGAGTGTAGTTGTTTTGCCAGCACCATTATTACCTATAAGCGCTATAATTTTACCCTCTGGCACTTCAAAGCTTATATTATTTACAGCTGTGATGTTACCATACTTCACCGTAAGGCCCTCCACTTTAAGCACGTTGCTTCCTCCTTCCCAAGTATGCTTCTATTACTTTATCATTGGATTGAATATCACTAGCCTTACCTTCAGCTATCTTCACGCCATGGTCCAAAACTATAATTTTATCGGAAATATCCATTACAACCCTCATGTTATGTTCAATCAGCAGAATAGTAATTCCCTTATGTTTTAATTCATTAATAAAATTAACCAATTCTATCGCCTCCTGCATTGTCATGCCTGCAGTAGGTTCATCTAACATGAGTAGTTGAGGTTTAGACGCTAATGCTCTTATTATTTCCAGTCTTCTCTGTTCACCGTAGGATAAATTTTTTGCAATTTCCATACTTTTGTTTTCTAAACCAATTTGCTTTAACAGTTCCATCGCATATTCATAGCACCAAATTTCTTCTTGTTTTGTTTTTGGTGTATCAAATAGTGAATTAAGAATATTCGATTTAAGTTTTATATGAAGACCTATCATAACATTCTCTATCACTGTTAAGTTTGAAAACAATCTAATATTTTGAAAAGTTCTTGTTATTCCGACTTCCGCTATCTTATGAGTAGGTAAATTTGTAATATCATTATCATTAAATATTTTATTACCCTTTGTCGCGGTATAGTGTCCTGATATTACATTAAATAAGGTTGTTTTTCCTGCTCCGTTGGGACCTATAATACTAACAATATCGCCTTTTCTGACATCAAAAGATACATCATCTACTGCTTTTAAGCCTGAAAAATATTTACATATATTATGAATACTTAATAATTCCAAAGTATCACCTCTTTCTAAGAATCAGCCTTGGCCTTCATGAGATTTAGAAAGCGTAACAAAGGCATAATTGCTATATTTCCCAAATATTCTTTTTTCCGGTATAATTCCTTTTGGTTTAAATATCATCATAACAATTAATGCAATTCCATATATCAGCATTCTATACATAGATACAAATCGCAACATCTCTGGAAGCAATAGTAATACTAGAACCCCAAAAACAGAACCAATGATGCTTCCTTTTCCGCCTAATACTACCATACATAAAATAAGAATAGACTCATTTGAAGTAAAATTCATAGGACTGATAAAGCTCATATAATGAGCAAAAAGGCTTCCTGCAATACCGGCAAAAGCAGCCGAAATTGCAAATGACCAAACCTTATAATAGCCAATATTAATCCCCATTGCCGCTGCTGCAATTTCATTTTCTCTTATTGCTACAACTGCTCTCCCGAATCTTGACATACTCAATCTTTTGACTAAAATGATAGTAATAATAACTATTGCATAAACAAGATAAAATAGGACTTGTTTTGTGGCAATTTGATATGAAAATATAGAAGGTAAGGGTATCCTGCTCACCCCCATAGGTCCATTCGTAACATCTTGCCAGTTTAACAATACATATCTTATAATCTCAGAAAACCCAAGTGTAACAATCGCAAGATAATCACCTCTGATTCTAAGGCTTGGAATTCCGAGAAGAATACCAAATATAAATGAAACGATGGCAGCGATGAGCAAACCTATCCAAAAATTATTATAGATTTTAATTGTAAATAAACTCGATATATACGCTCCTATCCCAAAGAAGGCAGCATGTCCTAAATCTAATTCTCCGGCTAAACCGGTAACAATATTTAAACTAACCCCTAAAACAATATAGATACCTGCAACAATTAAAATATGAAGAATATAGTTATTATTAAATACAACCGGAAACAACATTATTAACATAATACCTAGAATAACTAGTAATAATGGTTTTTCACTTAACTTCACTATTGTCTTATTATAAGTTTCTTTTAATTTGCTCATTATATCACCTATACCTTTTCTACTTCTTTTTTACCAAAAATTCCTGTCGGCTTTACTAAAAGTACAATGATCATAATCAAAAACGCTAGTGCATCTTTATACTGTGATGATATAAAACCAGCAGCGAGACTTTCAACAAGACCAAGTATAACGCCTCCAAGCATAGTTCCAGGTATATTGCCTATTCCTCCTAAAATGGCAGCAACAAATGCCTTTAAGCCAACCGTATATCCCATATTAAAAACAATGCTGTTATAGTATATACCCATTAATATTCCTGCAGCTGCCCCTAAAATCGATCCCACTGCAAAAGTAATAGATATCACCCTATTGACATTAATCCCCATAAGACTGGTTGTATCCGAATCTTGCGAAGTTGCCCTCATAGCAATTCCAATTCTGGACTTATAAAGCAAAAAATATAATATAACCATTAAAGCTACAGCTGTTATAAGAATATATATTTGAAGATTAGAAAGTACTAGATCATTAATCTTATTTATTTGGGTCGGAACCACTTGCGGGAAAGGCTTTGTTCCTGAACCCCAAGTTAACATTGCAGTATTCTGCAGTAAAACCGATACGCCAATGGCACTTATAAGTTGCGAAGATCTAGCACCATGTCGAATAGATCTAAACGCTACAATCTCTATAAGTATTCCTATTAATCCACAGAGCAAAATAGCTATAATAAGTGATATCCAGATATTTAACCCTAAAATAGATATACAAGTAAATGCTATAAATGCACCTATCATATATATTTCACCATGGGAAAAATTAATTAACCCTAAAATCCCATACGCCAGAGTATATCCTAGGGCTACAAGTGCATATACCGAACCGATAGTCAAACCATTCAAAATTTGTTGAAATAACAAAACTGTTTACCCCCAATCAAATAAAAAACCTATAAAAATTACAATTTTTGTCTTCGTATATCTAAACTTCTTAATTTACTTATTAATAGCAATAATATATAACGACATAATTATAATTTATTTTGCATAACTATTCAACATAAAGTTGAATAGTTATGCAAAATATTCATTATTTCATTATTTTTCATAAAAGTTTTTTAACTTTAGTATACTACTATTCACTATACTAAAATTCCTTTAGAACTATTTATATTTCGGTGGCAGATTTCGCTTTTATGCATAATAAAAGAACCAGAAAACATTTTTCGGTCCTCAAGTTTGCTGCTATTTACTTATATACTATTCTCTTACTACCCAATCAAGATGTGAATAATTGCTATCTACACTTAGTCCGATCAGTTGTGCATTTCTTTGAACAAAGCATGGAAAGTATCTTGCAAAAGCAATAAACTCGGTCGTGCAAACCGAAGTAAATACGCCCGTATGCTATGTACTAACTTTTATCAACAGTAAACTAGAACATAATAATAAAAATTGCATGCTATAAGGTAGCCTTCTTATATATATTTAACTATAGTTTTGCACTTTTTAAATTACATGCATCAATTACCAGCATAAAAGCACAATAAAATAGGAATATAGATATTGCAGGGCACCGGCCCAATCCCTTAAAAAGGAGCGATTCTGCAATGACTATCTACATTCCTATGGAAATAATCCAGTTACTATTATTTCCAAAAGAATGCTTTAAATGCATAAAAACTTATAATTATTTTATTTGCTATATATGGTGCCTACTTGTGGTTCCAGGCAAGAAAACTACCAGAAAGCTGTATCGGCATTGCTTTTTCTTTCGTAAAGACGTATCTAGTTGGTGTAGGTTCTTTACGGAGTATAAATGGGATTATACAGAAGTTATAAGAAAAATGTTTTTGCTGCTTCTGAACTTGTTCCCAAATGAACTCATGGTACATGGTAAGATTCAAGCCTGCTTTGATACTACTTTGAATGCAAAAGATTCTAAGAAAGTAATCGGCATTCAAAAATGGGATAACCACAGCGGTAATGCTGATGCTGGTGAATATATTATAGGACATCACTGGGGAGTACTTGGTATTACAGGCTTTTTCAAAAACCAATATATTAGCTTCCTTATTTCCTTTAAACTCGTTACAGGAAAGCTTGCAAAGAGCCAATGGAAATGTAATCAATCAGGCCAAGCAGAACCATTAAAAATCTGGGATGTTGCACATGCTCAAATACTCCAGTTAAATCAATGGGTATTACAAAGCGGTCATAAACTACGTACCGTAGAAGATGCATACTTTGCAAACAAACCTTTTATTCAGCCATTGCTTGACCAAGGCATTGATGTTGTTACTAAATTAAGAGCTGATGCTGTAGCACGTTTAGACCCTGAACCGCAATCGCAGAAAAAAAGGGGTCGTAAGCCCAAATATGGCAAACAAATTAAAGTTCGTGAACTTTGGAATCTTACCGAACATGAAATTGTTACTGTACAGCTTTACGGCAAAATTCAAACTATAGAAATTGCTGTAGCCGATGTTTGCATGCTCGTAAACGCTTCATAGTAAGTACCTTTTCTTTAAGTATTATATTTGAGATAATGCTCTCATGAACTATTCAGTCAAAAAAGTTTAGTACTAAACTTTTTTGACTCTAGGGAAGGAGAACATATGAAGACTCAAACAAGTTTAGTGGCAGAGCAGATTCGTATACAAAAATGGTCGGAGCAAATTAAAGATTGTCAGGCTCGACCGGCTGGAATGAAAGTTGATACCTGGTGCGAACAGAATGGTATAACAAAAGCAGCATACTATTTTAGGCTACGACGTGTGCGCGAGGCGTGTTTAGCCCATGCTCAGAATAATGAGTCGCACTTTGTGGAATTGCCTGTACCAACAAACTCAAAACCTGTACATTCATGCCCAAGCGAAAAAACGCTGGCATCTGACACTGTTGCAATACTACATGGAACAAATGATATATCGATTGAATTACTTTCTACTGCATCAACTGAGTTTATTAGTACTCTTATCGGAGCTATCGCTCATGTTAAATGATGGAAACGGATTCAAGAAAATTTATCTGGCAACAGGGTATACCGATCTCCGCAGGGGTATTGAGGGATTAGCCGCCATCATTCGCTTTCAATTTCATCTCGATCCTTATGACACAAACACGTTATTCTTATTCTGTGGAAGACGGTGTGACCGTATCAAAGCGGTCTTATGGGAAGGTGATGGCTTTTTGCTGCTGTATAAGAGACTTAATACAGGTGCCTTTAGTTGGCCAAGATCTGCAGATGAGGCGATTGAAATATCAGAGGAACAGTACCGAATGTTAATGCAAGGGCTAGAGATTGTTGCAAAACGTCCGATTACAGAATTAAAGGATCCACCAAAGGCTATGTAGTTTTTGTGCATTTCGTAGAATTTAAAATTCTTGAAAAGCTGAAATCTGAAAATACTTTTCTATTATCCACACACTGCAATTCTGACCGTGAATTGTTAAGGCCAATTATATAAGAATTATCGGTTTGTGTGGATAACCATTCTAAGATGTCAAAGATTTTTGACCTTTTAGAAAGGTTATCCACCGTCAAAATGACGGAAGGCTAACGAACACAGATTAGCGTAATTACGCTGTATCTGCTATAATTAAGTCCAATAAAAGGAGTTCTTGATTATGGCATTTAAATATACAGAAGAACAATTGAATACAATGGACAAGTCGCTCCTTGTCTCGATGTTTCTTGGTCTGCAAGAACAAATGGATGCGCTTACTCAGGAGACGCACGCTCTTAATGAGAAGATGCAGCTCATGATGGAACAGCTAGTTCTTGCTACCAACCATCGTTTTGGCAGATCCACCGAGAAGATGGAGGATGTTGCTCAGATCCGCTTTATGGAAGTCGATGGGACCATCGTATTCTTTAACGAAGCAGAGGCAGTCTGTGATCTGGATGTGCCGGAACCTGAGGAGCTAGAACAAAGCCCCTCAAAGAAGACAAAGCAGTCCGGAAAGAAAGAAAAAGATTTAGCAGGTCTTCCAACGAACAGAATCAATCATTACATGACAGAGGAAGAATTGACTGCTGAATTCGGTGAAAAAGGCTGGAAACAGCTTCCGGATGTGATTACCAAACGGTATAAGTTTGTCCCTGCAAAGGTAGAAGTCGATGAGCACCATATTGGAGTCTATGCAAGCAAATCAGATGAGCATATGGTAAAAGCAGCGTATCCGAAGGGACTGCTTCATGGTAGTCCGGTATCTCCTTCACTTGGGGCAGCTATCATGAATGGCAAGTATGTGAATGCAGTTCCTCTTTATCGTTTGGAAAAAGAGTTTGAACGTTATGGACTGGCAATTACCCGTCAGAATATGGCGAACTGGATGATCCGTCTTGGAGAAGAATACCTTGGAATCATGTATGATCATCTTCACAAGCTACTCTATGATTATCATGTCATCCAGGCAGATGAAACTCCGGTTCTCGTTAATCGTGACGGTCGACCGGCAGGAAGTAAGAGCTACATGTGGGTATACCGTTCAGGTTTCATGTATAGAGCCAGGCAGATCGTGTTGTATGAATACCAGAAAACGAGGAATGCATCACATCCAAGGACATTCCTAAAGGATTATTCTGGTATCTGCGTAACAGATGGATATCAGGTCTACCACACTGTAGAAAAACAACTTGAGGATCTGACGATTGCTGGGTGCTGGGTTCACGCAAGACGGCGTCTTGATGAAGCACAGAAAGTGATTTCGGAGCCTGCAAGGAAAGAATCCATGGCATATCTGCTCATGAAACAGATCCAGGCCATATATCGTGAAGAAGGCAAGTTAAAGGACCTTACTTCTGAGGAACGACTTAAGCAACGCCAGGTTATAATTAAGCCCATGGTGGATGCTCTATTTGTGTACATCAAACAGCATGAATGTGAAGTCCCGGGAAAAGGAAAACTTCGCGAAGGATTCAATTACTTAATAAATCAGGAACGCTATCTTAAAGTATTTTTAACTGATGGTGATGTTCCAATGGATAACAATGCAAGTGAACGAGCCATTCGTGGCTTCTGTATAGGAAAAAAGAATTGGCAAGTTATCGATACGATAAGAGGAGCAACCAGTTCTGCTATCATCTATAGTATTGCTGAAACTGCAAAGGCGAATAACTTAAAGCCTTATGAATATTTTGAATATCTGTTAACAGAGATTCCAAAACATATGGAAGATACAGATAAATCATTTTTGAATGATCTGCTTCCATGGTCAGATAAGCTTCCGAAAAACATCAAAAAGTCAGAACAATAAAATCAAATGGCTATGAATAATGGTCTAACATTTGTCAAGGTACCGAGAATGGAGCGTTTACGCATGCTCAAGTTATCCAAAAAGGTTCGTACGGTAGTGCTCCATACTAATAAAGGTAAGCTAATGGCATTAATCAGTACAGATACAACCCTCACTGCTGCCCAGATTATTGAAATATACGGTTCCCGTTTTTCAATAGAATTGGCAATACGCGATGTTAAGCAGTATCTCGGTTTTGGAGAATACCAACACCACAGCTTATTACCTGTATTACGATTTTTACACACTGTTGGTATCGCCTATAATATTGGTAAAATTGTACTTATAAAGTATGGCAAGTGCAAATGGTTAAATATTACTTCCGATACAGGGGATACCCCTTGGGTATCAGAGTTAAGTTTTTCCAAGCTACGGTATTGTTTGAGAAAGTATGCCTTGGGAAAACTTGTATTCGCTGATTCCGCACCAGAAGCGGAACAGCATGAAATTGTCTTGGATAAAGATGCTATCGTGGACTTCGTTGCATAATGCACAGTGGGTTTTTATGGTAACACATTTACCCAAGAGTTTTCTGCAAAACTATAGATATTTAATTCTACAAAATCAATTACAAGTCCTGCTTGTTTTAAAAAATCTAATCCAACTAATTCATTAACTCTTTCCTTGGGATCAATTACACCAAAATCTAGTTTAATATTTTCTAGAAATATATCTCCCATTTCTATCCTATTAATTCTCTTACGAACCGAGCTATACTCAATTCCTCCATACCCACAGGCCTTTACTAGTTTATCATCATCAGAAAAGCCGACATCTAGCTCAGCAAGATAATCTGCAAGAATAATTGTATGAAACGCTCCTGTATCTATAATTACATCTTCGACCTAAACACGTTTATCCTCATGCATTAAACTAATAGAAGTGTATAATAAGCCTTTTTTATACTCAAGCTTTTGCATTATTATACACTCCTTCGTATTCCCACATGTTTTATTAATTCGATAACTACACTCTCATTTTTAGTGCTATATACAAACTGACCTTCTTTCCGATTAATAAACTCACGCATAGCTTCTTTATCATCCGCTATCGCCTTAATAACTGCTACTTCATCTACAATTTCTTTATTGTCCTCAATATGCGACTCGATTATTTCAAATTTAATGAACTGATTTGGATAACTTTTCCTAACTTCTTTCCAAGTCACTAAAATTCATCTCCTTTGTGTTTTTATACTAACATTATATCCTTCTACCTAATATTATTATATGATAAATTACAGTACATAGCTAAAGTAATAAAGTCGTTTACTATCTCCTTGATAGACTCTTGACATCCTGCTTAACGAACTCATAGATGGCGTCCACATCTTTCCTATCAACTTTGGCATTCTTCTACTTATACTAATTTGTCTACTTATATTTTAGAATTTTATAATCTGAAATCTCACGCATATCGTCAAGGACAAATTCTACATCATAGTTTTCCTCGTTAAGGGTTACGCTGCCTGTAACTCTAACTCTAGAAAAATCTGTTGGCAAGTCACAATAAATATTAACCATACTGTCTTTTATAGTTTCTCCAATATGATAAAATTCACCTTCATCTTCCATGTGTTTTACAACAGTAAAACCTCCTAAGTTAAGTTCTCCGAATACTGCAAAGTGCAGCAAGTTTTTTCCTTCACCTAGTGTATATTCCTTAAATTCGAAAGGAAGCGGTGGTTCTTCTACCTCACTATAAATTCCCTGATACATTGGAATTATTACAGTATAATAATCTCCGTAGTTTATAGCTTCTCCGTTAACTGTTTCGGGCGTAGGATAATTTTTCTTGTTTGTGAACTCCGTTTTAGGCTTAGACACATTAGCATGAATCTCTTTTGCTGACACATATTCAATCCTTGTATATCCTTCACTTGTTAGGAATAAATGAACCTCCATAGTTAAAAATGGCTGTTCAACCTCATCAAGCATGTTAAGAGTTGCAATATATTTTCCGTTTTCTTCTTTAACTTCTTTTAGTTTGCTTTCAGGAAAAGCTGGGTCACATGGAGTCCAGATAGCTTCCTCTTTAGAACTAATATCCACACCAAAGATAGCTTCACTAATAGCTTCTACATATTCTCCATTAGCTATCTTGCCCGGCCCGTACATTGTTTCCCCTTCTTTCACCACCATTTTTTCGGGTGGAACAAGACTACCCAGATTAGGAATATAGTGATCAACAATATATTGCTGACCATACATAAATACTAAGAAACGTCCAAAATCCTCAGCTTCTTCTGAACCTATTGAAAGTATTTGATCCTCATTAAAAATATTAAAACATGCTGCTAAATCACTTGCTATTGCTTCAATCTGTTCGTTTGTCAATTTTTTTCTACTCTCAGAAGCATTATTGTTGTTCTGATCTTCTTTAGATTCTTCTTTCGATTTAGCTTTGTTCTCTAATTCCGCTTTCGTCTCCGCTGTTAGCTCTTCTTTCATCTTTGCTTCGGCTTCCATTTCAGCTTTGAGTTCTGCCTTGATTTCTTCTTCGGTTTTCTGATTTGCCGTCTTAGATGAACAACCTACAAAAATAAAAATCATGGTTAAAATTAATAAAATTCTTAACATTTGTTTCATCATAACACCCCTTCACACATTATTATAGTTTTAAAACTAAATAAATTTATCTTTAGCAAATTTCTTTGCTTATCCATAACTTACATCTTGATTTTTATTTTATCATATCTCATTACATTTATGAACATAAAAAAAGACCGAAAAACACCTTCCAGTCTTCAGATTGTTGACTATTTATCTAGTATTATTCTGCTATCTGCAACCACCAGGTTCAATTGACTGACTAATATCCTTATAACACAAATACCAATCCATACACTGATATCCATTCTGGCATTCTATACGTTTCTTCAACTGCTCGTATGTATTTGGCGGTGGAATAATGACCGGCATACCCGGCAGCCAGTTGGCAGGGGTTACTACCTTTTCAGCATCTGCTGTTTGTAATGCATCCAATATTCTGAGTATTTCAGGTATATTTCTTCCTGTCGTTAAAGGATAGTATAATATTGTTCTTAAAATCCCGTTTGGATCAATAATATATACACTTCTTACCGTTGTCACATCACTCATTGCCGTGGAAATCATGCCGTAAAGCTTGGATACCGTTAAACTTCTGTCATCAATAACCGGGAAAGGTATCTCTATTCCTGTATTCATATAAATGTTGTACACCCAGGCGAGGTGAGAGTAATTGCTGTCCACACTCAAGCCAATAAGCTGTGCATTTCTCTGCACGAAATACGGAAAACATCTTGCAAAAGCGATAAACTCGGTCGTGCAGACCGGGGTAAAATCTCCTGGGTGCGAGAATAAGACAACCCATTTACCACAAAACTCAGAAAGCTTTATCGGCCCGAAAGTGGTCATCGCTTCAAAATCAGGGGCCTTTGCGCCGATTTGAGGCAAGCATGTTCTAGGCATGCTTCTATCTACGTCCATGAAAATCTCTCCTTTCGAAGTAGTATTCTATGATACTATATTCATCACTTGATATAAATGTTCGTAGAATAGACTATGACACACTACTCATTTGATTCACTATTTAAATAATCCGCCAGTGCCTTATCCTGCATACCAATATGCTCAACCAGCCAGAGGCTTAGTGTACTTCCTATCTCAAAGGTAACTTCCGGACTGATTCCTCCCTGTACAACAGTGTCTTTCAATTCTTCTAGTTTGCTAATGAATTCTTCATGTAATTTCTTATGGTTTTTATATCCGGGATAACGGTATTTGCTCTGAATGACTTCCTCTGCGTGAAAATGCTCGACAACATATTGTTCCAAAAATATAATGGTTTCGCAAACAATTCCTTCTTTCTTTCCTTCACTAATTGCCTGCATAAATTGGTTTACTCTATCAAGCATCTCCCTGTGTTGAGCGTCTATTTCTTCATACCCTGTTTCAAGACTTTCATTCCATTGCCAAGGCTTACTCATACTCTTTACCTCCCTTTTACTCTCTTCTGTATGTTAAATTTTTCGAATTAAAGCTTTCATAATAATATCATTATAACATTTAACTTCTTAAATAAAAATATATTGTGAGAGATAAATTATCGGATAGTACTGCTTGGCATGTGTGATAAATAATAAATATGTGTGTCATTAACAGCTGCAGACCTTACTATGCATTTTTTCATTGTATTTGATTCAAACTATCTTTCGTGATATTATATTTTTGTCTATGGAAAAATACATTATAAATACACAGTATATTTAGGCATAAGGTGATGAATATGAATTGGATAAGCAAAACTATACCCGGACTAGCTATTGTACTGGCTATTGCCGCCGCCTCAGCCTGGCTGGGGTCATCATTTCCGATAGTGGGTGGTGCTGTATTCGGCATTGTAATCGGCATGCTTATTAATAATACTCTGGGCAAACCTCCGTGGACGCAAGAGGGGACTAAATTCGCGTCCAAAAAAGTACTGCAGTGGGCAATCATTTTACTTGGTGCTGGATTAAGCCTCACACAAGTACTAGAAACAGGATTGGATTCATTAAGTGTAATGATATTCACACTATCTGCAGCCTTTATTTCAGCATATACGTTGGGTAAATTGATGGGTGTGCCAATAAAGCTTACCAGCCTTATCGGGATGGGCACGGCTATATGCGGTGGTTCAGCGATTGCCGCCATTTCACCTATTATCGAAGCTGATGAGATGGAGGTAGCCTATTCTATCTCAACCATATTTCTTTTTAATGTGATCGCCGTATTGATCTTTCCCCCATTGGGACATTTATTAGATTTCTCCGACCAGGCTTTCGGACTTTGGGCAGGTACCGCAGTCAATGATACTTCCTCAGTCGTTGCCGCCGGTTATGCATTCAGTAATGCCGCAGGAGATTATGCTACCATTGTTAAGTTAACCCGAACTACCATGATTATTCCAATTGCATTCATCTTCGCAGCAGTAATCGCCATAAACAAGAAGCGTCAAGCACAAAGCGATAAATCGGTAAACTACAGCTTTAAAAAGATCTTCCCTTGGTTTATCGTTTGGTTCCTAACAGCTTCCTTGATGAATACACTAGGTATCCTGCCCGATGATGCGATTCACACTCTTAAGGTGGTGGGAAAATTTATGATTGTTGTCGCATTATCCGCCATAGGTTTGAGTGCGGACTTTAAAAAGATGATGCACACAGGAATAAAACCTCTGCTGCTGGGTTTTCTTGTATGGTTTACCGTAGCAGCCGTAAGCATAGTAGTACAATTTGCAACCGGCCAAATTTGAATATATATAACGCATTAAAAAAATTGCAGTAATGATAGGTTTGCCAATGTAGAAACTTTAATGCGTTATATATAGATAACCAATAAAAACATAGGAAAGGAAAAACAAATGAGAACAAGAAAAAAAGCAATTACTCGGGATCAACTGACACATTATGACAACTACATATGCACAAATCCTGAAGACTATCGCAGCAAGTGGCACGAATATTTTTCGAATGACAATAAAATACACGTGGAACTCGGGACAGGCAGAGGAAAATTTTTAATCACGCTTGCCCAACGCAATCCTCATATTAATTATATCGGTTTAGAGATGAAAGAGCCGCTGATTTTTGATGCTGTCTTTAAAGCTCAAAATATAAGGCTAAATAATATCGCTTTTCTTCATTATAATGCGTATAATCTTGAAAAAACTTTTTCTGATAAGGAAGTGGACCTTCTTTTCATTAACTTCTGCGACCCATGGCCTAAAAAAAGATGGGCAAAACGTAGACTGATCCATGGAAATTTCCTTGTAATTTATAATAGACTGCTAAATAATGGTTCTGAAATACATTTTAAAACCGATAACGAAAAACTGTTTGAATTCTCACTAAATGAGTTTTGCCAATATGACTATAAGCTCAAAAACATCACTTTTGATTTGCATAATACTGAAGCTCCAGATATCGTAACCACTGAATACGAAGATAAATTTGTTTCTAAAGGCATGAGGATTTACCGTTGTGAAGCAGTAAACAGAGAGACGGACTGTTGAGGTTAGCGGAACGACACGGGGGCCGCTCCCTACAAAACCACTTGATCTTTCAGGAGGTTGTGAAAAAGTCTAATTTAGCACATAGAAGGGCAAGACTTGGGGACTGGTCTGCTGTCAGGCCTGGTTTTCGGCCGGACTGCGGCCCTGGGCCCCGCCCATGTGTTGCCCTGACCAATCAAGCACTTTTTCACGTCTTCCTTAAGATTGATATGAATGATTATTCTCATTACTTAAAAACTTTCTCATATAACCAATGCTTCTTAATATCAACAGCTTTTTTAGGACATAGTTCATGGCAGCAAAAACATCGGATACACTTATTCAAATCTACTACAGGCTTCCCACTGCTCATATCGATCACTTTGGGCGGACAACTTCTATGGCAGTCTCCACAGGAAATACACAAGGCATAATCAAATACCGGCTTAGGTCTTAATGTCCCCATCACCCAGTCCTCAATAAACTTCGGTACCCTTCCCCCTACGAAATTAATACTTATGGATTTCGGAAGTTTGAAAGGTGATATTTTCAATTCTTCAATCTTTATGCCTTCAATAGCATAATCGTTTACAGACCCTTTGCAAAGTCCTCTTTTTTCAGCCATCCTTATGGTAGGAACGCTTTGGGGATTTATTCCGACAATATAGGCAGCAGCTACGTCCAGTGCATACGGATTGGCAGACGCCATTATAAGACCTACCTGTCGTTTATCTCCCGCCGCCGGTCCATCTCCTTCCATTCCTTCGATACCGTCTATGATTGAAAAAACAGGACACACATATTCACAGATATCTATAAGATGTTCTGAAAAGTTATCTACGCTGCTCATCTTCAAATGATAATCTGCTTTGGTAAGACCGGGGATTACTCCAAATAAATTTTTAACAGCACCGGTAAATGTCATCATGCCATGGGTCTTCAGTTTAGCTGCAGAGATGACAAAATCCACTTCTTCCAGGATTTTGATGACTTGCATGTTCTTTAAACGCAATGCTTTATCATTGCTCACTTCAACAACCGAAGTATCATAGTTTAACATACACCCTGTTTTTTCAGCCACTTCCACCATACCTGACGCTGTATAAACCGAACGGAGCATCCGCTCAGTAAACGGGCCACCGGGACTGTCCCCCAATACAACGATACACCCTTGGTTCTGCAAATACTCAACCATCGCCTGTATCACGCTAGGATGCGTAGTGACCGCATCCTCCGGTTTGTTTTTCTTCAATAGATTTACTTTGATCAGCACTTTCGCTCCTGGCTTCATCTGTTCTTTCATACCATTTATTCTTTCAAAGCATTCGGTTACCGCTGCTTTTACATGTTCATACTCATAATCCGGGCACTTTGTAATATAAACTTTATCCAATATCGCCATCTCCTTTAGCATGGATATCATACATTCTCCTCTGACTTGCCTCTAGTATAATCCATTTTTTCCAATTGTTCAAGAATGCATTTTACTATCGCTATAGATAGCCATAAGTCACGTTAGAGATCTCTTTTCCCAAACTTTCGTATACTCAATCCAACAGCGGCCGCAATATAAATGAAAATATAAATCAGCATTGCATTGCTGGGCTGAGTATTGCCTCCCAGCATTTGATCTAAGTTTACGGTAAATCCTGAGGAAGTAGTAAATAGCACTGCAGAAGCTTTTCTATAAATAATATCGGATGGCATAATTAAACTAATAATAATGCCGATATTGGATATTACATGTTTGGCCTCAGTAGTAATCATCTGTCCCACCTGTTCCAGTATTCCTCCGATCATTGCACAGAAATATAAAATTACAAGCGTAACACCCGATGCCATGGTAGACATAGAACAACTAAAAAATATTCCTACCGAAACCAAAAGGATGGGTAACAGCGCGAAAACACTTAATGACTTTAGGAACGTCGCCAATGAAAAATATTTTACTACACCGTGCCCTATTACCACATTGAGAACCACCGTAGTACCTAACATAAATACCAAATAACCAAGGAGAACTATCACAATCCCTAAAAACCTGCCTATTAACAATTTATATCTGGGTATAGGTTTCGTAGCAATCGCATCATAGGTGCCTTGTTCAATCTCGCTCGAGATAGCCCCTGCACTGGCAAATACAGATAAAAAAGCGATAATAAATCCGGTGATATACACGCCTAAAGACATTAATTGCCCCGATAATGCAGTCTTCATAAGAGGCTCCATATTTCTTAATGAAGCATATACATAGTGAAGTGCCACTCCGTAGAAGATAAAAAAGACTGCAGTCATCGCCAATGCAAGGTATAATATTTTCTTTTTAAGCATTTCTAAAAATGTCAGCCTCATAATCGCGCTCATCGTGCATCCTCCTCGCCTACCGTATCAATAAATAGTTTTTCCAACGCATTGTCTTTTCTCTTCATTTCATATAAAAGACCGCCGCTGGAAATAATCGCAGCCGCAATTTTTGGAAGCACCTCTTCATTTTCAATGTTCAATTCAAACCCTTGAGGAGTTCTTTTCAGTTGTCCGTCAAATGCTGTCAATCTATTCACTAACTCTTCTCTAACGTTGCCAACAGTTAATAACAGTGGCGCTTGCAGCAGTTCCTTCATAGTGCCGGTTTTTAAGATTCTGCCCCGGTCCATCATCGCGACCCGGTCGGAAATAAGCTCTACTTCGCTTAGCAAATGAGTATTTAGAAAAATCGTCTTCCCCTCATTTTTTAAATCTATAATAATATCTCTTACTTGTTTTCTTCCTATAGGATCCAACGCACTGGTAGGCTCATCCAAAAATAGTATTTTAGGATCGGATATGATCGCGCAGCCTAACCCTATACGCTGCTTCATCCCTTTGCTGTATTGTCTTATTGTTTTCTGGTCATGTCCTTCAAGACCGATAATTTTTAATACTGTAGGTATACGTGCCTTTATCTCTTTCGGCGCCATTTTATATAGCAATCCATGGTTATACAGCAGTTCATATCCAGTAAGCCATGCATGATACTGAAAAAGCTCGGGCAGATACCCGACTTGTTTTCTAGTGTCTACATGTCCGATAGGCTGCCCTAGCAAACGTGCTTCTCCTGAGTCAGCATGCAAAAGACCCAGTAATGTCCTAACAAATGTACTTTTCCCGGCACCGTTTTTCCCTAAAAAGCTAAAGACCTCCCCCTCTGCTACGCAGAGAGAGATGTCTACAAATCCGCCTTTACCTTTAAATTGTTTTGTTAAATGTGAAATTTCTATTACCATTATATCACTCCAATGTTTCCAATATCTGCAGCAGTACTTCAAGGGTGACCCCTCTACCACCGGCAAAATATAATTGATTGCCTTCTTTGAAGACCACATCACACCTGTCATATTTTTCATCCTCTGACTTTAATGCGATTCCATGCTGCCCTTGGATTGTAACTTCTATCTTTTCCTGTTTCTCCGCATCATATGGGATAGGGAGGGTACTTGAAATATCACTGATGCCCTGCAGCTGTTTTCTTACATTATCGGGTAATATCTGCAACGCAAACAATGCATCAATCAATTCTTGGGCATCTACTCCATCTGGTATTTCAAGGGTAGGCGTATCCATCTGGACTAAACTGAACCCTTTATATTCTTCATTGTCATTTCCCTGTTCTTTGGAGTTGCTTACCTGATATTGAACAACATTACCCGTACGTATATGAAATTTTTTCCCGTTCAATTCTTGAGGCAGCCTGGTCTCTTCCCCTAAATAGGTTAGTAAGTCATTAATTTTTTCGACATGCAGTGTCATAATCATATCCGTTTCGGGTTGCGTACCAAAACTTTCATATTGGAATTCCGGAGGCAGCTTGACAAGCTTGGCGGATGGTGCTTTTTGTTTAATTTCATTAAAATCGGTAATGTTTTTGGCTGTAAAACCTTTACTCTCACTACTTACCTCCATAGATATCAAATTTTCCACATCCACTTTTCCTTGTCCGTCACGGAAAACCTTTTCAATTTGCGAAAGGTCCTGCTGTGTAATAGAAATCCCTTGAACCTCGTTGGCACGGAAAATTTTCAGAAACTCTGAAGCATAAGTTCTTACAGGCTGAAAACTAAGCAGGCCTGCGCACACAGCTACTGCCGCTGCGGCTGCGGTAATTCTTTTTAGTGGTGTATTCATATATATAACTCCTTTTCTTCTATAAACTTTCTTTGATAATAAAGACTCGTTTTTAAACTCTCTTACCGGCGGAACTGCCATATCCTGTTCCAAACGTTGCCGGATAAACTCTTCCGAAGCTTTTAATCTTGCAAATGCCTTCCGGCATTTTTGACATTGTTCCATATGCTTGTATACTTTGCTTGCATCATCCCGGTACTCCCCATCAATGACTTGTTGAAGGATATTGTCTTCGAAGCACATACGGATCATCCTCCTTTTCATAGGCTTGTTGGAAATTTCCCTTTCCCCTTGCAATCATCTGCCCGATACTATTCTTGGGTATTCCTGTAACACGTTGTATTTCATCATAGGAGTACCCGGAAAATTTCAGAAGCAGACAACTGCGTTGTTTATCATTCATTTGTGAAAGCACCTGTCTTACCCTTCTAATCTCTTCCTTTTGCAGTACTTTATCTTCAAGAAGGAATATCTCTTCAATATTTGATAAGATGTCTTCTTCCCTCTTGATCCTTCTTTTTTCTCCCCGTAAATAATTGAGGGCGGTATGGGCAGCAACTTTTGAAAGCCATGCACCCGGATATTCAATAACCTTATCCTTGGAGTTGTACAGCTTTACAAAAACCTCCTGTGTTAGGTCTTCTGCCAAGCCATTATCTCCAACAAGATAATAGCATTGTTTATACACCGTGTTATAATACTGCGTGTATATTTTCTTAAATTCCTGTTCACTCATTTTCTTATGATTTGGGATCCCAAAAATGTTGATCACCTCCGGTTCATATATATAAACACCACCAAAAGATTTTTTATGACACCAATGCAATAGATTTTTCTCTTTTTCATATTATTTCCCAAAACAAAGACCCTGTTGCTGATAAACACAGGGCCTACGATAAATATTATTTTATTTTGCCAGCTTAAGGATATCAAATAGGTTATATTCTGTCCGTTTTTAGCCGGAAAAAATTTTAATCCTCAAGGCTGATTTTTACTGTTTTTCTATCGGAAACTCAGATATTAACCCTACAACATATCTTAGTATTACTGTAGCGTCCCCTGCTGTAATACTTCCATCTCCATTTACATCAGCTGCTTTTTTTTGCTCTTGACTTAATGAAGTAAGACCTACTATATCTCTTAAAACTAAAGTGGCATCTCCCGCACTAATAATGTTATCAACATTTACGTCACCATAGAGTATTTGGGCAGCCTGTAATGCCTTTACTGTCTCATAAGCATCCGCCATACCGCTTGTCATTACTTTTCCTCCTAATGAGGGCAGCACTTTAACATGATTATCTATAAGCTGAATAATTTCATTGTAACCAATATCGTGTTTAACGCTTTTTAACAGCGCAGCAACTCCGCTAATAAAGGGGGCTGCAAATGATGTGCCCGAATTAAACCCATAACCACGTTCTGGAAACGTACTGAATATTCCTACTCCCGGTGCCGCAATATCAACAGTACTTCCGTAATTTGAAAAAGATGCAAGAGCGCCCTGATTGTTTATCGCCGCTACCGATAAAACATTGGGTAAATCAAAACTAGCAGGATAAACGGGTGATACGTCCAAGTTATATCCGTTATTACCTGTTGCACAAATAAAAAGCATGTCTGAATCTGCCATTACTTGTGCTAAAGCAAGATTATAATCCTCGCCTCCCCAACTGCAATTTACTATTCGCACGCCCATTGTTTTTGCATACTCTATCGCTGCAATAACATCGGAAGTGTAACCTCCATCTCCTTGAATAAATTTTAGAGGTAAAATCTTTACGCCCGGCGCTACTCCCTGAATGCCTTCTGAATTTATACTTGCAGATATGATTCCCGCTACCTGCGTTCCATGCTTCTCCTGCAAATAGAAATCATATGCAGTATTATCATTATTGTAAAAATCCCAACCCATAATGTCATCTATATATCCGTTTTGATCGTCATCTATGCCATTTCCTAGGATTTCTCCTGGATTAACGTATATATTGTATGCTAAGTCGGAGTGATATACATCTATATCTGAATCAATGACCCCGACAACAACATCTTCACTACCGATGGTAATATCCCACACCGGAACAACATTAACATCTATTCCAGCGACTCCTGTCAGTCCTTGGATTACTTGTCCCGTATTCTTGATTCCCCACTGTTCTCCAGAAAATTCATCTTGTAGTGTATCAAATTTATTAAGCTTATAGTTAGGTTGTATAAATTCTATTTCAGGATTCTCAGAAAACTGCTTAAATACTATCTCCGCATTATCGTCATCAACAATCTCGAATAAATCAATACCGAATTTATTAAACCTCTTCTTAAGTTTTACATTGGGCAGCGACATCTTATCCATTATTGAGTTTTTATCAGTATCCATGTTGCTTCGATTTTTGTACTTGACGAGTATCTCATTTTTTCTCTCTACACTCGCCATATGATTACTATATGTATCGTCTGCTGCCTCTATTCCATTATTAGGCACTAAAATATTGAGTATAAACAGAAAAAAGATCGATATCCCAGCTTTCATAAAAATTCTAATATGTTTATCCACCGTTTCATCTCCTAAATATATATATTCATAAAACACTTTACAATACTCAACATTCTTTATTAATAGCACAAAAAGGAACACCAACAGTGCACTTGGCGTTCCTTTTTGTATTTAGTTTAGAATAATAGAAGAAAAGAACTCTTCTTAGCTTCTTTTTGATTATAGACCTTTGTATAATAAGTAAATAATCTTTGCAGCCGCTGCTCTTGTTGCATTATCGATTGGCGCGAACATATTGCCGCCTACACCGTTAATAATATTAGCCTGCTGCATAATAGACACTGCTTCTGCCGCATAGGAAGCGATAGATGCATTATCCACAAATGTTTCTTTTTCATTCACCATTTCAAGCTCTACATTTGCAGCTACAGCAGCTCTATAAGCCATTACCGCCATATCCTGTCTGCTGATCTTGCTGCCTACGCCAAACTTGTTACCACCTATGCCGTTTATAACGCCTGCTTTTTGAGCAGATGCTACATACTTGGCATACCAAGCTTTTTGGTCTACATCACTTAATGATGTTTTCGCTGTTTCATCCATCAAACCAAAGGCTTCCACAATCATCTTAGCAAATTGTTCTCTAGTAACATTGCTGTTAGGATCAAACTTGCCATCTCCTACACCACTGAGGATCTCTCTTCCTGCAAGTGCTTCAATATAAGTTTTCGCCCATGATACTGTCGACAGGTCATTGAAAGTAATATCCGCTTCCATTACGGTATACTTACTAAAGTGATCTGTTGTAAATGTAACTTTTCCAGTAGCAGTATCATACTTGCAATTCTTTACTACTTCTAATTCACCATTATCATTGATATAGTAAATCACGATCTTATCAGGGTCTTCACCAGCCGCAAGCTTATAATCTACAGAAATCTCTACCGGATTTTCTCCTGCAAACTGACTTACTTTCTTTCCGTCTACCGAAAGGTTAAAATCATATACAGGATGGTTTCCAACTTTTGCTGCAACTTCTTCAGACAAAGCATCTTTATCAACAGCAGCAACGGACACTTCCACATCCTTAGATCCGGAATTCACACTGCCCTGTAATGCATCGGGTGCAATGGCTATAGTTGCAATACCGGTATCTATCGCAATCCTATCAATATCATTGTTCTTTGCAAAGTCCAGAATATCCGCAGGGATTTTAGCCGCTACTTCTTTAGCTCCTGCAACATCCGGTACTTCAATCGTTACAATCCTCTTGGCCGCAGCATCGATGCCTTCAGCCTTGGCTTGTTTTTCCAACGCTTCTGCAACCTTTGCCGCATTCTTTATAGCTGTTCTTAATGCTTCTTCTTGAACCTCAAGCATTGCCTTAGTTCCTTCAACTGTAACGTCTTTACTGTCCACAGTTATTTTTGCAGCAGCTCTTACTGCATCTTCGATGGCTTTCTTCGCTGCGGTTTTTACATCTTTATTAGCAGACTGACTGCCTATCACCTTATCTAATGCAGCAGCGCCATCTTTAATAGATTGGTCTGCATCTCCTGTTTGTTGCGTGGTCTTAGTTGTCGATGCACCGCCACCGCCACCGCCGCCGCCTGTGGGGCTGTCATTGTCATCATCCTTGCCGGTATTGATAGTTCCTTCAAAAATTGAGCCATTATTCTTTAAGAATAATTTGAAAGCTGCTACTTCCGAAGGCTGAGCATTCACTAATTGTTCCGCATAACTTAACAGTTTATCAAAATGTGTATCCCCAGTATATCCGTTGATCTTGTTTGCTAGGGTTTCAACACAATCAACCAATGAAGACACTGTTGATTTAACAGATTCATAGCCTTCCATCTTGAAGTCTATTTTAGAAGCATCACTGCTGTCGTTAAAAGCAATAGGCCCCGTCATTGATGTTACCGTTGAAAGTAACTTTACAATGAATTTTAGTCCTGTATCATTGGTTGGATTACCAGTTACTTCTCCGTTGATTGCTGCTGCAATATTGGTAAAACCAGTAGCATTGTTTAAAGATGTTGGAAGCCCCTCGTTAATCGCATTCTCAATCACTAGTTTTTTAGCCGCTGAATACGGTACATAAGCTTCTAATGCTTTCCGCGCATCGGTCGTACTTACTGAATCTAATATATTACAAGCCTTACTTACCAATTCCGGTGTCACGTATACGGCTCCGTATACGGCTCCATATACTGTAGAATCAACCGTTCGAAGCGGAGTTAAAACTTCTGCAACAAATTGACTTCTCTCTGCATCCGATAAACTTAGTGCCTCAATCATCACCTTTTGGAACGGATTCAAATCAGGTTTAATGATTACCGTATACTCTATCAAGGCTTGGGCACTATTCTTTTCTACTCGTAGGGTTAACGTTCCTGTCACTTGTGCATCACTATAAGCCGGTCTCGCAATCACTTTTGCAGTATCTGCTCCAGACCCTGCCCCTTCTATAGCAAGCATACCGCCTGCTAAGGTAGTGTTCGCCCAATACACTCCCAAATCGGCTGCAACCGGTTTAGTAATCGTATATGGGAGCGCTTCGTCACTATAGATGACAATCTCACGATTAACAATAGATGCGGCAAATGCATCTACTGCTGCTTGGTCTGCTTCATCAGCAGCTGCTTGTGCAGCGTTTAATGCGCTTACCTTTGCATCAAGGTCTGACAGTGCAGCCGATAGCGTATTCATGGCTGCTACTACTCCCATAGAATCGGTCATCGCATCAATTTCAGCATCCGTTTTATTCGCTGCGTTTACTGCTGCTATTGCAGCTGTTACTTCCGCTTTTGCAGCTATTACCTCTGCTGCCGGATTGGTTGCAGCTGCTATCGCCGTATTAGCTTCATATACTTTTCCTGCTACTGTTGCAGTCACAGTTTTAAATGCTGCTTGTGCTTCTGCAAGATTCATTGCTGCATCCGCTGCCGCTTGTGCTGCATTTAATGCTGCTACCTTTCCATCAAGATCTGACAATGCACTCTCTAATGCGGTTTTTGCCGCTGTTATGTCCGCTACCACTGTCATCGCATCAATTTCAGCATCCGTCTTATTCGCTGCGTTTACTGCTGCTATTGCAGCTGTTACTTCCGCTTTTGCGGCTGTTACCGCTGCTGCTGTACTGGTTGCCGCTACTATCGCGTCATTTGCAGCTTGCAGCTTCTGAGCTACTGTTGCAGTTACAGCTTTAAATGCGATCTTTGCATTCTCCAACGCATTAGGATCTTCTTGTACGGTAATAACACCATTTTGAGGTGTGATATCAATAGTAGCTACATTTTCATCATTAAATAACGCATCTTCTATTACCAATGCGATATCTCCAGCTGCAGCGTCGGCTTTGATATCAAAACTAACTGAAAATAAGGTTCCTGCTTCAGAAAGCGCCTCTGATCCTGCCCAACTAAAACGCAATTCGCCGTTTGAGGCATTGTTAAGATTTTTAGTGACAGATGTAATTCCATTTGTTACACCCGTTGCTAAGACTTTTGAAGCATCATAGGTAATATCAAACTGATATCCTGCTATTCCTGCGGGGGAAGAAATAGATACCGGTATAGTTACAGAACTGCCTGCAACACCAATGGCACTCCCTACTGATACTGTTCCTTGTGCCGCAAAAGCTGCGGGTACTGTTCCAAAAATCAAGCAAAATGTAAGAATGATTGCAAGAACTTTTGACATGATTTTTGAGCTGTTGCTTCTTTTCTTGTTCATAAACATCCTCCCGTTATTTTTTTGTTGTCGCCTGCAATCTGCATTTGCATGATTGTTTTGCCTTTGATAAGGCTGGTTGGTTAAGCACTCAAATATATATCCTATTGTCCATTCACCTCCTTTCATTTTATAGTACTGAGTACGTCTTGTCCTACACATCAGATGTTTTTACTTGAGTATCTCACCTCATAAACTATTGCTTGATAATTGTCCCATGAATTAGGAATTTCTTAAATATTATAGCATATTTTTCTATAATAATAAATAATTTTTCATACTTTCTATAAATTTTACAGTATTTTTTGTTTGCATATTTGCAGTGAGCAATTCTATTATTTTCTTAGAAGGCTGTCTCGAAATAGAACCAAATTCTTTCTCGAAACAGCCTTCTTTTAGTGTTCAGCAGTATTACTGCATTTGCACAGGGAATAGCTCAATAAGCCCTACAACCTTTCTAAGTATAAGTGTTGCATCCCCCGCTGTAATTCTTCCATCTCCATTTACATCTGCTGCAATCTGCTGCGCATCTGTCAATGCAGTTAACCCTACCACAGCCCTCAAAACAAGAGTGGCATCTCCTGCTGTCACTCTTTCATCTTCATTCAAATCACCGTATACTATGCTCGTATCCGATGATCCTACTTCGCTATCCTCTTTTACTTCAAACGCCTTCTCATTAAAGTCCGCATTCTGTATTGTGATGGTTGTTTGCCCAACATTACCAATCGGTCTGAAAGATAGGTCCAACATCTTTTGACTGTCCGTAATGGCTTGAACGCCTGCAAGTGCAACCTTAATGACGCCAGGTGTATTCGTGTTCACCGCCATTACAAAGTCATTGGCCGCTGCTTTTTTTACGTCTAAAACCTGCAATGCATCGGCATCATAAGCAAGCGTTAGGTCAAGCGCGTACAACTTTTCTTCACCCATATTTACATTTAACGGTACTGTAAAGTCAGCATCCTGCTGTATTTCTACATCTCCAAGTTCTATTTTTAAAGATGATATATTTTGTATAGCTGTTTCGTCATCGGACCAGTTGCCTGTGACATCTCCTATCAGGATTGCAGTAAAGTCTTGATTATGATAATCGGCATTTACATTGCATTCTCTCTGCTCCGGAACAAACGCCCATACCCTTCCTCTTCCCGGAAATGGCAGCTGCCTCAAATCTGCAGCTTTCTCTAACACATAGGAAGCATCCATCGCATTTACTTGGCCATTATGATCCACATCCGCAGCAATCTGTTGATTTGCATCTAATGCCAGCAACCCCGCAGAGCTTTGCAGAATCAATGAAGCATCATATGAAGTAATCCCGACCGCTTCATCTTCTTTCTCCGCTGTCAGCACATATGTGCCTTCTACCACACTATTCATTAAATAGCTGCCCGAATAATCAGTAATGCTTGTGCAGCTGTGATCTCCGTTTAATTGGAGATTTACACCCCCTACTGCTTTACCATCTTTATAATAGTAAACTCTTCCATCTATCGAATACGTATCCGAAAGGTTGAAACTTCCATCCGCCTTATTTGCCGGGATGTTTCCGGCATTTAACTGTATATTTTCCAGTGCCAATGCCGACATTGTTTTACTTGTATCCAATACTTTGAAGTCGATATTCACAAGGGTCCCCTCCCCTGAGACCGCCATGCTGGAAGCCATCGAGAGTTTTACCTGACCCGGTGTAAGTGTGTTTTCAGCTAGAGTGAACTTATTTGTAATGCTTCCCAGTGAGACATCCTGGAACTGCAGTAAATCGGCGTCATAAGTCAACGTCATATCTACAGACCTTAATCCGGTGATATTGCTGATGGATACCGGAACTCGGACGATGCTTCCACGGTTGGCGTTCACTTTAGGAATACTCACGTCCGCACTCCCGCTTCTATAGGTAAACGCCTGAAGCAGCGTATACTTGTTCTGGTCGGAATTAGTTACCGTGACATCCACTACGGCAGGATAATGTGCCGGTGACACAGCAGTCATACGCGTAGCACTTTCTACATGCACATCCGAAGCTGGTGCGGTATCAAACAGAACACTTGCCCCTTCCTTAAAGTTGGTCCCTGTAATAATGACAGATATTCCTCCCGACTCCGCTCCTTCTTTAGGGGTTATGGATGTAATATGCGGAGCATCCAAGATTACGATCTTATGAGGCATATCTGCACTTCCGTCTCTGATAACAGAAACCCCATCGGTCACTTCAATGTAATACTCAATACCCGGCGCCTGTACCAGCGTGCCTTCTAATGTCACAGAATAACGATTGTCGGTGGTCTTAACCATTGCACGCTTTTCATATGTTTCCGTACCTATTTTCCGGTAATAAAAATCCGCGCTCTGTACTTCTACATTATCCGTTACATCCGCATAGATCTGCAAAGGCAATCCAACTGCTGCTTCTGTTGCAGGCTGGTGACCGATTGCCGGCTGTACGGTATCTAAGGCAGCTGCCAATGCAATATTAGAATAATCCGATTCAGAAAAATCTGTTTTTACAACAGTAAATTTATAATAGTAAACTTTGCCCGGTTCCACCTCTGTATCTTCAAATGTTTTTTGGTCTGCCGTGATCAGAGAGGTATTCACCCTCGTGTAACTGCCGTTTTGAGTTTCACTTCGATATAGATTATATCCTGCCAATAAATCAAAATCATCCTGGGTCCAGCTCAATATAATCTTACCCTCAGCACCTTCCGCCTGCAGGTTCATCGCTTCACTGCCCGAAGTCAGAATTTCAAATCCGAACCTTTCGGAATCATTTCCGGTAATCAGCCATGGATCATCGTCCGCTGCAGCACCCGCTACCCGGAAATACTGGTATCCATCGCCGGTAAGAGGGTTAATATCGATGCTGCCTGTCCAAAGTCTCGCCGTCTGCCAGTCTCCATCCACCATATAGTCGGTATAAGGCATATCCGGCCCAAAGGATACCTGGGGCTGAACCGACATATCCATATCCCGGTTGAAGCATACATTGACCACTGCCGTTTCAGCACCCACACGTTCAGCCCGGTCCTGCTCCTGCGTTGACAGATAGATATCGGTCACAAAAGGATAGGCGCTTTCCGGTGGTTGTGTAAGGATAGGCTCGTAAATAATCTTACCCGTATTAAAGTCATCGCTGTAGTCAACCATTGCTTTATCTAAAATCGTTTTGGATGTAGTCCCCCAATAGTTGTTGGATAAGTAGGTGTTAACATCCCTGTCTTGCACACTGAAAAATCTCATCCAATGTTCAACATGAGGATCTTTCCAGTTATTTAAGAGGGCATTATTCTTAACGGTACTGAATGTCCCATCTTCTAACATCTCATTGCGGGCAGCATCTAATTGTTCTTGCGTATAGCTGCCTGGCAGCTCAAGGATAAACGGATAATAAAACCTTGAATATGTCTGCCATTTTCCGTCATAGTCCATTATCACGTAATCTGCATCATTCTCAGAACCCTCTTTATTATCCGGTTCTCCATCACCCCAGTTTGTATAGGCTAGTACTTCACCACTTGTCCACACCATGGTTCCCTCTTGAGTTAAATCATTTAGCCCAAGAGTTGCCTGATTAAAATACCCGAAAGATGAAATCTCCAAACCCGGATAAGTTTGCTTGAATAGTGCTTCATTTCTTTTACTATTAAAATAGTTCTTTAAGAATTCATTTTCACCACTGTCATTGATGCTGACAATATGGCCTCCCAATTGGTTTGCAAAGAATTCTGCAAATTGGAATCTTTGCCGATAAGTACCCTCTATATCCTTTACACTAATGATACAATAGGTTTTTCCATTATATTGTTCAGGATAGACCATCCGTACCGTCTTTTCAGGATTAATCCCATACGCAAACTGGTTGCCCTTTGATGCCCAATATATTTCGTTACCACTATAATCTGTACTAACCTTATAGTTCTTTAAATAAACATTATTCTCTGTGTTTTTGCTGTTCATTAGGTATACGCACGAGTCAAACAGATTGCCGACGGCTTCTCCTTCAATCCTAAGCCTTTGGTAATCACTAACAGCATCGCTGTTGCCGTAATTCGTACCTAGCTGATAGAAATAAGAATTTGAAATTCTATCCGCTTTTACTACAGGCCCATAATAAGCTATAGTTTGTATCTTCCCCTCTGAGGAATATCTGTTTATAATCCTATCATATAAATCCTGACTAAAGTAAGTATGATCGATCTTATTCACTGCCAATCGAGGGTTCATAACCTTCGCATAATTCAATTCCGCATATCCGTTAAGACTACTATTAATATAGCCGGTATACTCCATGATTCCTGTAGAATAAATCCTGACCTCATATCCGGGATACAATGCCCCGGCAAAGATCTCTACCGGTTCTTCCGCTGTTCCGTTGACCAGGAACTTTCCTTCCACCTGCAGATATGGCATTTGCTGCTCGGCATATGGGTCGGAAGGATCCGCACTCCAGAATTGGATCTGCGTGCCAGGTTCTACCGTAACCGTAGTCCCTTCTTCAATTAACACATTATTAGGTAGCAGCCAGTAGTCGTCCTTGGTAAGTGTCATGTCCTGGCTGATGATGGAAGGAAGCCCCCGACCACGGCGGACCATAATACTAAATCCGCTTTCTGCAGTGTAAGTATTGTTATCACCGGCATCAAAACCGTTCTTTGCGGTAATGGTAACGTTGATGGGTATAATATGATCATTGGGAGTATTCTGCGCAAGCTTGATGGTAAAAGGAAGATTTACCCCGGTCACTGCACCTTCCTCATCCCAAAGCAGTCCATTATCATCCACCGCAAAATTGCCTACTGCACCGTAATTTACCGTATCATTGATCACTGTGACATAGGGGTCATCTATACCCGCAGACGACTTTGTATCGATAGTAACCTGGACATCCTCTGCTTTCCCCCATTGGTTGCGGATGACCATTCCTATATTTATCGTTTCCCCTGCATCCGCCACACCATCTCCATCGTTGGCATCATTTATATCGGTGGTGTCGAATAAATAATGCTCCATATAACTCAAACTTGGCTTAGGAGTATTTGTTAACGCCTGGTAGGCATTTACTTCGTAATAGTTAATAGGCGGTTTGTTGGGACTATAAGTTATACCTTGCTTCATCTCTCCGGCACATGCCAGTTGTCCCATGATAAACCTTGAAGAGTATAAAGATTTGTTAGAGAATTTCGAACGAACTAATGCTGCAATACCCGATACTACCGGTGCAGCCATGGACGTCCCGCTCCATTTTGCATATCTCCCATCAGGCAAAGTACTAAAAATATCTACTCCGGGAGCCATTAATTCATATTCACTCGCATTTTCCGGGGTTACATCCCAGTTTGAAAAAGACGCCAGATAATCTCCATTGGATTTTGCCGCAGGCTCTTCTGCCATCACCCCCAAAACCCAATTATATGCTGCAGGGTACATGGGTGCGCCAATCCATCCTGCTACTGACTCATTGGGGGTTCCATCATTCCCTGCCGCTGCAATTAACACAGAAGTACCAAATGCCGTCTGCAACGCATCTTCTTCTACTACCGAACGCCCATAACCGCCGAAACTCATATTAATAATATCTGCTCCTTTATCAACGGCATAATTGATTGCCTGCGCTATATCGGAAGCAGAAAGGCTGCCGCTGGATTGCGCTGCTTTGATTGCCATAATTTGAACATTGTAGGCTATACCGGCACCGCCTACTCCATTTTTAGCCTGGGACGCAATAATTCCAGCTACGTGTGTTCCATGTCCATGGTCATCCATAGGGTCTCCCGACTCACCGGCATATCTGTTTCCTACTGTTGATGCTCCATGAATATCATCTATGAATCCGTTATTATCATCATCGATGCCATTATCAGGGATCTCTCCAGTGTTAATCCACATATTGGCCTCTAAATCCGGATGATTGTAGTCCACGCCGGTATCAATGACCGCCACTACAATATCGCGGCTTCCGCCGGGCTCTATCCCTTCTTGCCCTAAGTAGTTCCAAGCCTGTTTTATGCCCAACTTCTCAAGGTACCACTGCTGACCGTACCCCTCATCTGTTGTTATGTCCGGAAGCTCCAACTCGGATGTATTCCGGATATAGTCCGGTTCTGCCATGACTACACCCGGTTCTTTTGAAATCATCTCCGCCGCTTCCATAACATCGGCACCTTCTTTTAAAGTGGCTTTGTACCACGTCCCGCCGGTCTGCTTGGATGAGTCCGCCTCCATCACATAAAGCTGCCCTGCGTGCTTACCATTATCGGTAAATAAAGGCTCCATCTCCAGTACGCCTTCATCCGAGAATTGGGCACCAAACGTGCCATATGTAGACCCTTCTGTTCCGCTTGCCGTATCTTTCATTTTAATCAATAAGCTATTGCTTTTATAGTTTTGGCGCTGCTGTTTTTCTTCCGCTGCCTTCGTACTCTCTTTGTCCTTAAAAGGCTCATATGCATGCTTTTGTTCACTACTCGTCCCATGATAAGGGCCATATGTGATCTTTGGTTTTTCTTGTGTGAGTGTCTGATCCTCCGCCCCAATCTGTCCATTTGATACTGCTGTGTCTTCCCTCGCAAACGATATCTCGGAAAAGATTGAAAACATGACCATACACGCTAACAACACAACGGATATCTTTTTGATAGTTCCTCTAATCATAGATCTTCCCCCATTCTAAGCCGCATTTTTCAATGTAAATATTATGTATTTTATATAACTTACTCCAATGATTATATATAATTACTGTCGATATGACAAATTTTTTGACAACAGTTATCAGTATTTATCTTTTTGTTTCAATATTTTTTATTAAATTTCCACATTTTTCATTAATCGCCCACTAATTTTTCATGCTCTTTAACACAAAAACACAAAAAGGTTTAACACAAAAAAAGAGCCTAGGATTGCTCCTACACTCTCGAAAGGCTTTCTCCATATATTTTTTGATTGCCTCGACTAAAGACTGGTTTATAATATTGTACTAAAAACGGGTCTGCCCATGGACAGACCCGTTTTTAATTATTTTTTAGATTAGTTAGATTCTACCGGAAACTTCGTAATAAGTCCTACGACTTTTCTCAGTACTAATGTAGCATCTCCCGCCGTTATCTGCCCATCTCCACTCACATCTGCTGCCTGTGTTTGTGTGGCACTAAGTGTTGCCAGTCCTACGACGGATCTTAAGATCAACGTTGCATCCCCTGCTGTGATCTGCCCATCTCCACTTACATCACCATATGTTACTGCCGGCGCAATTTGGATGGTATATGTCTCTGTATAAACATCCGATTGATTTCCTGCCGTATCTATCCCTATAAACTTTAATGTAGTGGTATCACTGATGGTGATAGAGCCGGTATATAAAGTACTTGTAGTTGTCGGTTCGCTTCCGTCAAGCGTGTAGTATATGCTTCCCGGTTCAGATATTGTTAATGTGACCTGCTGCGCACTATTGTAAGTAGCTCCTGCAGGCTGAGCCGTCACTTCCGGACTCTCCGTATCCGGTGCTGTCTGTGTACTGAAACTAAATGTATAGTATTGATTCAAAGCTTTATCCGTCTTATCTTTAATAGTGTTTTTCAAAACTACATTGTAAGTTTCATCCCCAGCAAAGACTGCAGTCGGTGTAAAGATCACCTTTGTATCTCCCTCTGCAAAGGTTATTGTTCCATCTACTGCTTGGTCGCTGCTATCCCTTACAACGAAGGACTCTGCAGTGATTGTGGTTGTATCCATTGACTTATTAAACACAACTGTAACCGGCGTATTCACCGCAGCGGCACTTCCGTCCGTAGGTGTCGTACTTTGAACCATCGGGCTCTGAATATTAACTAACCCAATATTAACATCCTCTCTTGGCGGCGGAATAATGATGGTACTATTTCCACCCGCATCGGAATATTTAGGATCAAATGTTGTTGCATAACTCTCATAGCCTTCCTTTTGTACTAATACGCGGTAAGTACCTTCCGGCACCATCCATCCGTATTTTCCTTCATCATCGGTAAGCTGCGGGTTCACCTGCCCATAAGCTTCCGCATTCCACTGCACCCATGCTCCATCTACAAGCTGCTCGCAGATTGCGGTAGCTCCCTGGATTCTCTCACCGGTATACGCATCATATACATATCCGCTCGGGTCAATCAAGATGGTTAACTCTCCAACGATAAACTCAACCCAGAATTCTCCATACTTAATTCTAATGATGAGCTGCTGTGTTCCTGTTCCAGACCATCCTGTAATATCTCCTTTCCAGTACCCTTCGTCATCCAATGTTGCCGGATAACTATTGCCTAAGAATACATACTCGACTTGATCACCGGCATAAGTATTGGATAGTTTAACTCTTGCTTCTATCGGCTTCCCTTGCATCTGAGAATTTACCCATACCGAAAATGCCGCAATGCCGGTATCCCTGTTGCGCCCTATGTTCTGACCGCCCGAAGAGGTCAAGATAATATCCTGCACTTCTATGGCGCTATTCTTAACTGTTACCGGTACGCTTGGCGATAATCCGGACATTGTCCCCTTAGTCGCCCTTGCAACCAAATGATACGTCTTATCACTTCCATCCAGCGGTGCCGGTAATTGGATCTCTGTAGAATACCATTTTCCATTCGGCGCTGTCACGGCAAATACTTCTTGCGTATCCCTATCCATAATCACAACTTTCGAACCTTGGGTAGCTTCACCATATACTCTAAAGCTTTTACTCTTAGTCCTGTCTGCTTCATCTATACCCACTTGTTCCGGCGCATTTAAGGTAGCACTTACAACCGCTACCTCTGCAAAGCCAATGACTGCGGTATTGCCGTCAAAATTTGCATTTGCGGAGATTACCACGGTATCTCCAACATAATCTTCATCTACCCTTAACATAAATGTCATATGTCCGCGGTCGGCGTTATCTTGTGAGCCATTTGCACTTAATGAAGAAACTGTTTTGGTAACGGTTTGCCCATTTGCAACGGCTCCATCAGTTAAGCTGCTTGCAATAACGGATGTTCCTTCCGGAATGGTCGCTTCTATCGTTACATCCTGTAATGATGCTGTACTGGCATTATGATAATTGACTTCCGCCGTGATGTTTCTGCCTCTCTGTATGGTCGTGACATCGGTTATGACAGAGTTATGGCTGCTGTCAAACGTATACGCATACCCATAAGGTGTTAAACTTAGATCAGTAACAAAGCCCTTCTGATCTATGACATCTTGTTGTGTAATGGTTACCGTCTCTTGTTTTGTATAATACCCAGGTGCCCATGCACTAATGGTATGGGTGCCCGGTCCGAATACATACCCTAAGCTATAGTTACCGGCACTATTTACGGTTGTACTGTGATATTCTCCCATATCTCCGCCATAAGTGCTTATGCGTGCATCGGACAGTGTGTTTCCAGCATTATCTGTCACCTTACCTTCAATTTTAGCACCATCTGCTAGAACAAAATCTATATTGCTTGTACCGGAAGCTACCTGTTCATATTTTGATTGGAGCGGCACACCGGCAGTGCTGGGCAATATCGCAACAGTATATGTCTCGGTATTGCTTTTCGGAACATTAAACGTAAAGGTTCCGTCCGTCTGCGACTGCGCCCACTCATAACGGCTGCTGCTGTATGCCTGTATTTGTACTCCGGAAACAGGCGCTCCTTCTTTCGTCACCGTTCCGGTAATTGTTTCAAACACCGGTACCGTATAGGTTACTTGCTTATTCTCACCGGCACTGTCTATACGTATAGTATTATCATAATCATTGTATGAGTTGTAATAGAGATAAACGTCATACAACATCCCTATCGGGACGTCTGCAAATACAATTTGACCGCTTTCATCGGTTTGTCCTGAATAATACAAGTATTCCTGCCACTTGCTTATATTGATCCATGCATTAGGCACTAAATTGCCTTCTTCATCCCGGACAGTCACTGTTAATGTTCCTCTGCCGCTATAGCTGTCATTTAATGCAAAATTCAAGCCTGATAGATCCTGGCCATCTACTGTTAGTTGCTGCTCCGTTGCTCTGTACTGTCCCCATGAATAAGCATATAGTGTATAGGTGCCATTTGGTATTCTTCCCAAGTCAAATTGACCTTGACCAGTGGTATATACACCTCTTACAATCTGCTGTTCTCCGGTATCGGACATCTTTCTGAGTTCAACATAATGATATGGAACATTATTGCTTCCTGCCGTTAATATCCCATCAACATTGACCAGTCTACTCACAGTCATGCTTGCAGCAGCCGATTCAGCAGACTTATTCCCCGCTAGATCAATAAAGTATATTTTAACTGCATCAGCACTTGCAATGGTTTTTGCTATCCTAATATTGCTTCCAAATAAATAATCATTTCCCAAACGGTCGGCATAGGAAAGCTTATAAATTCCCAACACCGTATCCCCTGCATAGAAGGTTGCATATGCATATAGATTTCTTTCCTTTGCTAAAGCTGTTAAATATACATAGCCTTCTTCATCTACCTGTGCTGATGACTCCCCGTTTAACTGTACATTCAAAGGTGCTTCAGGCACTATGGTATCCAGATAGATGCTTTGACTTAACACTTCGGATTCCAAGCCCTCATTGTTCTTAAACTGAACGAATACTGTCTTTTGACCGTCACCCTCGGACAGCTGCCACTGTTTAACCGTTTGAACCGAATTATACGAAGCTGCTGCAAGTGCCTGCTGAGAATCCGCCACTCTAAATAGCTGGTATCCCGCAGCATCGATATTCAATGTAACATTCCGATCATTCGTATATCTCGCTCCCTGATTGATCTTTACTTCAGGTGTCCCTATTGTCTCTCCGTTAGTTTCAACGTATAAATAGGCATTCCCGATTGTACTTCCATCCATTTCAATATACGCATGATATGAACCATTCGTAAGCATGTCGATAGCAGTCTTGGGTATTTCAAGATTACCATTTTCATTCGGCTGCCCTAAGCTAATGGTGGTTTGATAGCCACCCTCACCTTCACTATAGTAACTACCGTTCTTGTATTCATAATCGGATGAATATAAGACTGCTTGATAATTCCTTCCGGACCCCATGTTCCCACCTGTAAAGAAATAGGTTGGTTCAGGATCATCATTATGCCAGGAACGCATGGTTCCACGAATATAGGGATGTCGAATAGCATAGATGGTCTTAGTAACCCCTGTGGGTACTCCGTCCTGTAATAATTGAAGGATATACGTTCCTTCATGCATTCCGGCGCCGATATTAGCCCTCATCCACATATACCGATTATCATCTTCTATCTGTATACTGCTGGGTGCAATCTCGACAGGGATAATGTTTGCGGCATCTTTCAAGTCGATCAATCTAAACCCTAATGCATCCGTATTAATATTAAGCACACTTTCTAGCGATATATATATCGGCGACTGCTGGTTAACAGATATCAGCGTTTGTACACCCACCCAACAGTTCGGCAGTCCTGTTGCCATAACGGAAGACGAACCTCCTATTTGTTCGTATGCATCATCTTCTTCATATAAATACAAAACATATATACGGTACATCTTCCGTTCTTCCAATGGAGATGCAAGCCTGAAGCTGCCAGCATACTCTTGCGTAGCTCCATTTGCCGATGGGGAAATAATAATATCTGCTTCATCTGCAATTGCCGCTACATTATCATTGTCATCGCGCAGCTCAATTCTCATCTTACTGAGATCAGCATTCATTACTTCACTCATCGTAAATCGTACCTCTGACAAACCGGTTGAGATAATGTTCATATAACCAAAATCCGGATTTTCCGAATAAGTTGCGTCTTCGAAATCCACATCACCCACTCGGACATCGGATACTACTGCTACCGTACGGTTATAGATGTCATAGTAGTAATCATCACTATAAGTGTTTATAGGCTGCCCATTGATTCTTACGTTATATGCGTATCTGATATCCTCATTCACAGGTTCGGTAAGCGCTATCTTTCCTGTAACAGTATATACTTTATCCCCATCTATTGTATAAGGACTATCGATCGATATCGTGTCGGGACTCATTGTTCCCACTACATTCTGACTGGACAGCACCGGAGGCGACTCCACCATATTCCATCTATCGATAAGGTCCACTTCTATACTACTAGTTTCATCTATAGAAGCACCCCTTATTTCCAACGTCGCTATATACTCTGTGACTCCTGCAGGCAGCTGTTGAGGACTTGCATAATAAAGCTGCGAAACACTTGAAGAGCTAAAACTATAGTTCCCATAGGTAACATACTCATCATACCTGCCGTTATTATAGTAGAGATTAAAGTATCCGCTTGTAAGCCTCATCGGCTGTCCATCTTCACCAATAATGGAAAAGCTGATGGTTCCATCCGGATTTACGATACCATAAGATCTGAAATTTTCTGGAGCATATTCCCAAGAGTAATCCCTTAAGTCTAGGATATATTCTTCTCCGATATTAAAATTAACCGTCTTAACGATTAACCTGCCGGTATTCATCTCATCGGTTTCTACGCCAATGACCCTCGGTTCGGTATCCGGAGAAATAAATGCCTCTTCAATATTGCTAACTACTTCCGGACCATCATTTACTATTTGCACAAAATATTGCTCACCGGCAATAATTTGCTGACCTGCTGAAATATTCATTCTATACGTGAGACGTGTGTAACCTGTTACCGCATCATATCCACCATAGTACTGGTAGTTTGCAATGCCGGAAGCCGCAACGATATTGTTAGCGCTGTCCAGTAAATTGATGGTTAAATGCTTTCTTGCCAGATTATACCCATTCACAAATAAATCAAAAGAGCTGGACCCGGGAATGAATGGTTTTATAGAACTGCCGTTTTGATATTCCTCTGCAACGCTAATGGAGGCTAGAATGGGGCTATCGGTGAATGTAAGCTTTGCTTCATCACCAAGACTGATCATCTCCTCATTCACTTTAAGATAGAGCTGATATTCCCCTGGACTGATTTCGTCCATCTTATGCAGAATCCCTCCATAGATAGTTGTACTGCCATTACCCCCATTATTTAAGTACAAATCGTCACCCTTTGAGGAGGCTTTATATGAAGTTCCGGCAATGATTTGATCATTATCATCAAGTAATACTAATTCAATAGCTTCGCGGGACAATTGCTGTTGTATTACAGTATTTTCCAATGTAATTTCATACTCTGAGCTATTAATCAGATAATACTTTTCAACCAACTCAAATACTACTTCTGAAGGCTCTGATGCAAATACCGCTTGTCCCGATTGGTCAAATGCTGTGACTGTTAACTGATAATTCCCCTCAAGATCAACAGGCATTTTTATAGATACAGCACCATCTTCATCGGTCTGCTTGGCTACTTGAGAATCAGTATCCGAATATGTCACGCTACTATTCTGGTTTTCCAGAGAAACAGTAAAGGATAAGTCTTTCACTTCTTCTTTGGTAAATCCCTGGATGGATACTTCAAAATCCGCAGGAGCGGTTTGATAGTATGTAAAATAATTATCAAAATAAATCTGTATTCCTTTTGCATTATATACGGCATTATAAACGGTGCTGTAAACAGCATCATTGACTGATGACGCTTCCAATGCCGACATTAACTGCAATTTATTGGATGTGCCTGTGGATAATTTTGACTTACTTACCAATGGAAAATTGACTACTTGTGCCTGATTAGACATAGTGACGTCCGGATTTGTCGAGTCCACCGAAAGTTCCTCTCTCAAAGCGTTTTGGGCATTCACTGCTGTACCAGGAGCTAACAGAGAAAATGCCATTACAAAAGCTAAAAAAAGCGAGAGAAACTGAGAGGACCATTTCTTTTTAACGTTCATTAAAATCCCCCTTTATCAAATTAATAGATGGTTTGGAAATCATTTCACATCTTTCTTGAAAATTATACCACACGCTTACATATTATTCAATATTACCCCAATTTTTTTGCATTGTGCTATATTAAATAGGGGCTCCACCTGATTTTCAGGTGAAACCCCTATAATCTTTTCCGTTTATTGCACTTCTACTGGAAACATCTGAATCAAACCTACTACATATCTTAAAATTAAAGTAGCATCCCCCGCTGTAATATTTCCGTCTCCACTGACATCGCCATATGTGATATCAAACGCAGTTTTAATTTCTTGGTTTAAGATCACATTACTATAACCTGCTGCTTCAACTAGTATTGAATATATTTTATTAGAAGTAGTAAATACACCTTGAATCGATAATAATTTTGCCAACTTCTATTGTATACTGTGTATCGGCGAGAACCATATCATCAACGGATATTTTAGTAATAGCCTCTCTCCATTGAGTGTTATCTGAAAATACGATCTCAATTGGTTGCCCAACAGTATTTTGCGTTGTATCAGCAGCTATTACAGGCGGTGTTAACTCCCCTTCCGTAATAAAGGATACACTAACCGATTCTTCCGTGCCTATGCTATCCATAATTATTATCGATATTATACTCCTGTGCTGATGAATAGACTTCTGCATAAACCGTTTTGCTACCATTTATAAAATCTACATCATCGACATCAAATTGTTGACTCATAACAAATGCCTCATTCATAGCTAGATTATCGATCATTCTTTGGCTGAAAATTGGTCCATTAAGATCATTCTCTCTAAAATTGACAGTCACATTATTTACCGGAATAGAACTTTTGTTTCGAACTTCAATATGAACGTCTCTTTTATCAAGATTTTCAGTTATATATATTTTTTCGACTGCAACATCTGTATATCCTACATTCGCAGAAACTATATTATCTGTAGTATCAATATCTTGTCCATCTGGTGGGATAAGTTTTACATATACATCATACGTTTTAGCTTCTGCAGGCACAATAAATTCAACATCTATCCTCTTTGTTTCACCAGGTTTAATTGGCTCAGGATATAATCACAGTATTATTTAATATTGCTTCTGAAAGTAATGGGTCACCAATATAAACCTCTGCATTCATACTTCTAACCGTCAATTCACTCTTATTTGTCACATCAAGCTGTATGACGAGGAGCATGTTAGGATAGAACTTTTCGTCTTCCCACATTAAATCCCCTTCAATAGATATGTAAGAAGGTATAATATTCATTAGACATAGATCACTCTGACCGTTCGTATAGTAAATGTCTTGATTCTCTCCAACGTTTTCAATTTTTTGTGCCCTATTATAAACCAATGATATAGAACCATCATTATTAAATGTCCCATCTGCATATAATATTCTTTTTCCTGATTTGGAAAGCTTAACCGCTTCACTCCACTCCCTTTTTGCCGTATCATATAAGGGGCTATTCATTTCAATATTTCCTTCTTGGTCCTGTTGCATCCATAGAATAGTTTTTCTGTTTCCTGATAAAATAATATTAAAATTATCCCTTAAACTCTCTTTCGATTCTGAAAAGATAAAAGATTGCGCTTCTGCAACAGTCTCTGAAAGAGATACTATATCATCAATAACCGAGATATTTCCATTATTAAACCAATATAGCGATGGCTTCCCATCCGTAAATTTACTGTACCATAACCGTTTTGAATATATACTATAGACGGTGATATATGATCACATCCATCGGCTGTTAAATTGATAAAATCTGAATACTCTGTAACCCTTTGTCCATTCTTGTCCAATACTTCAAATTCTATTGAAAACTCTTGGCCTGCAACTTGGTCATCAATAGTAGTAATCTTGATTTCATCAATTTTATCTAAAGTTTCTTGAGAAATTACAGTTATATCACTAGGACGATCCACCAAGTATTTCTGACAAGGATATCCATGCCATGTCGGAGTTGTAAAACCCTGAGCTCCTTCCATAAAGTATACAGTAAGATCAGAAGCTGTACCCTCAAATGCACCTGCTCCCAAGACTGGCGCATCTCCTTCAAAGTATGCACTGTTTAGGCTGCTGCATCCGGAAAATGCATATCCATAAATGTATTTTACACTGTTTGGTATCGTTACACTACTTAGACTACCGCAATCATAGAACGCCCAATCTCCAATGCTGGTTACACTATTAGGTATCGTTATATTCATTAAGTACTGTAAGTGAGAAAACGCATAATCTCCAATTTTTGTGACACTTACTCCATTTATAGAACTTGGAATAACCACTTCACTAGTCCTATTGATAATCTTATTGATTTATGTGAGTATTATTTGTACTTAGAAGAATCTTCTTCAGAATATCTGATAAAGCAAAATATGTGTTTCCAAATGATCCCTTTTGATATTCTTCATAAGATGCTCGTTGATTCAGATTATTTGGGCTTGTCTGAAAATCATCCTAAAATACAGAAGCTTATTCAGATTGCTTTAGATAGGGTTAATAATTATTACAATATAAAAAAAATCAAAATTCACTTATTTACAAAAAGAGGTCTGGAAGATTTTATTCGTACCCGCACGTTAACAGATCATCTTTACTGCTTCAGACCCTTTACCAAAGAAGAGATCAAGTACACTATTGAATTTATACTCCATCAGATAGAAACAAATCCATTTTTCAGCCTCTATCTATTGAAAGACGACTATTATATCGCAAATATCGAATATAACTACTATGAAAATCGCGTTTTACATTTTTTTGATTCGTGCTCTGGTTATAGTGAAGACTTTGAAGATGGTATTATTACAGCTGCTCCTATTATTAGTGCCTTTGATGATTTTATTAAAAACCAGTTAATTCCTTATCACACTTTACCGGTAGCAGAGACAATTATTTTTTTAAATGATTTACTTAAATTGTGCACTAAATCGTAGACAATTGTAGTCATCGGTGCGTCCAATAATTACATTGGTTAAAAATAGACAAAAAGAAGGCATAAGCAACCCAAATATGTTAGTTTTATATTGTCTAAAAATAAAAAAACAAAGATATTTGGGTTGCTTATGCCTGATATTACTATGAGATTATTCTATTTCGCGAGCTTAAGGATATTAAATATATCTTCTGTTGATAAAGGAACAAAAAACCCTAGCTTATCTCCGTTGGTCTTTTTACATTTTTGAGCCATTTCCTCCAACCTGTCGTCCGGAATATTCAGTCCTTTCAACGTAGTAGGAAGCCCTATTCCTTTAAAGAAATCTTCAAGCCGTTTAATCCCTTCCAATGCCGTTCTCTCAGGCGTTTCAAAGTCATACCCCACATTCCATACTCTTACCGCAAACTGCGCAAAGCGCTCTATTCTTTGCTTATAGATATACTTCATCCATGCAGGCAATATCACTGCCAGACCGGCACCATGAGCTACATCATATATACCGCTCAATTCATGTTCGATTTGGTGGGATGACCAATCTCCAATACGTCCGACTCCCAGCAGATCATTATGTGCAAGCGTACTTGCCCACATGATTTCTGCACGGGCATCGTAATTCTCCGGATTTTCCATTACCATCGGCGTATTCTTTATGACGGTTTGCAGCGCACCTTCACATAATCTATCGGTTAAATCCACATTCGAAACATTTGTAAAATACCTTTCCATGATATGCGCCATAATATCTGCCGCACCAGATGCCGTCTGATAAGGCGGAAGGGTATAAGTCAGTTCGGGATTCATAATCGCAAATACCGGACGATTGATTTCAACATTCAATCCACGTTTATACCAACCATCTTCATTAGTTATAACGCAGCTCTTGCTAGCTTCACTGCCTGCAGCCGGTATGGTAAGCACTACACCTACTTTCAGCACATTTTCCGGCACTGCTTTCCCTTCAAAGAAATCCCAAACATCTCCTTCATATGGGGTTCCCGTTGAGATGGCTTTTGCGGAATCGATTACACTTCCTCCTCCGACAGCCAATATAAAGTCGATTGCATTTTCGCGGCAAATCTTTATCCCTTCTTTTACAAGGCTTAGTCTTGGATTAGGCTGCACGCCGCTTAGCTCTATGTATTCTATACCTGCTTCCTGTAAAGACAAACAAATTGTTTCATAGAGGCCGGTTTTTTTAATGGAGCCTCCGCCATAGTGCAGCAAAACCTTACTGCTGTGCTTTTTGCATTCACTCCCTACTTTTTTTTCCGTTTCTTTACCGAATATTATCTTTGTAGAACTTAAAAATTGAAAATTCTGCATCATGCCAACTCCTTTACTACGTCATGTAATTTGTTTTTCTTTGTATTATATCATATTCTTCTACTTTAAAATTAAAAAGCACTAATAATCCTTAAAAAAATGAGTATGCTAAATATTGAATAAAAAACTTCTATGTTTACATAAATTTTTTACAATATTTTTAACGTTTTAAGTTTTATTCTGAGTATTTTTTTGATATAATAAAGCCATATACATTAGTTTTTATTAGTTTTTATTATTTTTTATCTAAGGAGGATATTTATGTCAAATGAAAGAGGCAGTTGGGGATCAAAAATAGGTCTGATCCTAGCCATGGCAGGTAACGCTGTAGGTCTAGGAAATTTCTGGAGATTCCCATATATGGCTGCCAGCAATGGTGGTGGCGCGTTCCTAATTCCATACTTTGTAGCACTTATTCTAGTTGGTGTTCCATTAATGTTTGTCGAATGGAATCTTGGCCGTTTTGGTGGCAGACGCGGTCACGGTACATTGGGTGCAATGGTGTATATTCAAGCTCGCGAAGGCATCAATCCCAGAGCTGCTGCGGTAATTGGAGCATTATGCGGTATGCTGGCTTTTTCTGTAACCGTATTGGTTAATTCCTACTATAACCATATTGTAGGATGGGCATTGGGATACAGCTTTTTATCCGCTACCGGCAAGTATATGTCCAGCAGCGTAGATACTGTAAATTTATTTGTTAATTTCATAGGTACCCCCGCTTTATCTTTTACTTTTTGGATTATCGCCCTTGTACTCTTAGGAATCGCGGTAATGAGAGGGGTTGAAAAAGGAATCGAAGCATGGGCAAGAATTATGATGCCGGTCTTATATATTTTAGGTTTTGTTTTGATTATCCGCGCTTTAACACTTGGTGCGCCGAATGCTGCTCATCCCGACTGGACACCTATCGCAGGCTTAAATTACTTATGGCAGCCTGATTTTGATAAGATCAGCTTTAATACGCTATTAAGTGCATGTGGGCAGGTATTCTTTACCTTATCATTAGGGATGGGTATTATCTGTAATTATGCTTCTTATTTGAAGTCCAATGACGATATTGTTTTATCCGGTATCAGCACCGTCTCTTTGAATGAATTTGCTGAAGTAATCTTAGGCGGAACCATCGTCATCCCCATCGCGTATGCTTTTGGCGGTGCGGAAGGTCTAGGCCAAGGAGTAGGTCTATCATTTATGGCTCTTCCTAATATTTTCAGAAGTATGGGCGGCGGACAGATATTCGGTACCATCTGGTTCCTGATTCTTTTCTTTGCCGGCTTTACTTCTGCCATTGCAATGTACAACTATCTGGTTGCCTTACTGGAAGAAGATTTATCAGTTGCCCGTAAATATGGCGCCTGGATTATCTTTGGGTTATACATCCTAGTAGGGCTGCCTGTGGGACTTGAACCCGTCTTCTATCCTGGAAATACCTTCTATTTAGATGAATTGGACGCATGGGTGGGTACTTATCTGTTGGTTGTATTAGGATTTATTGAAATCTCCGTTGCAGGATGGCTAATGAGAAATAAGGCTTTTGAAGAAATTAATAAGGGAAGCTATTGGAAGATACCTAAATGGTTCTTCAACTTGTTTATCCAGTTTTTAACTCCTATCTTCCTTATTATTGTACTGATAAGCTCTACTATTGAAAAGTTTCAAAAAGGATACTTCAAGTGGATCCCTACTTTTGTTGCCGATAAACCCGAGTCCATTATGTGGGTGCAAATGGCACGCGGTGTAATGCTGCTTATATTGATTTTAGGTTTTACGGAAGCTTACCGTTCAATAAAAGCAAACTATGGCAAAGAGTTGGAAATCAATAAAGTCAGCACTAAAAACTAAGAGGAGGAGTATATCATGACTGGTACGGCAATTGTTTTTATGGTTATTTTCTGGGGTCTTATTCTTTCTATGTGTGCGATTACATTAAGGGCTTTATTAAGACATGAATCCAAAGAATGACTACCTCGCCCTGCCCATTGATGGGTGGGGCGTATTATCTTAAAAGGGTGAACATATGAATACACAAAAATTAATGGACATCTTGTCTCAATTGCAAAATCAAATAAAATCTCATCCATTTCTAAGCGAATCAAAAAGAAAATTTTATACCAATAAAATCGTATCACTGGTACAAACATATGCTTCCGTTGAGATAGCAGAAATACATCAAGATCTATATGAATCGCTTATTAATGGTGGAAACAATCTGATTAAGGCATTGAAAAAAGAAAAAAATATTAAAGAATTGAATCAAAAAACAAATTATTACCTTCGTTATGTTCATGCATCTATCTACGACTTTAACGGTGATATACAAGGGATTAATTATTATACACGGGCTTTCATGATTACAGCCGCTTTGTTTATGGGCCTCACCCCTCAGTTTTATGGGTTTGTACTCCCTATCATTTTCATACTCCCGATCTTTGCAGGACTCAGAGGAGTTAAAAAGCGGAACTATACCGGTTTTTTGATGACCTTATCGGTAGTACCGATGGGAATCATGTCCGGCATCACTTGGATAAGATATTTCTTACAGGTAGCCCTTCCGGACTTTGAGAATACGGTGGCATCTTCTGCGAAAGCATGGAATGTATCTCCTACTGTCGGAATGTACCTTATCATTATTCCCAGTATTTTAAGCGTAGTTTTGATTCTTTCATCCTGTACCACCCTGTATTTTGCATATAGGTATCGTAACATGTTTGTATAGAATCAGAAGCACTAAGCCTTTTAACTTATCGGTATGATGATGAACTATAGAATTATATTTTTTCATTTATATATCATACAAGCATTGGTAGGGGTGGACGACTCTGTCCACCCGCAGATAATGCAATAATGTACCGGGCGGACAGGGTCGTCCGCCCCTACTATAAAACTATTAAATATAATATATTTCAAAGACTGTTAACCTTATATTCTCTTAAATAGTCCCATTATTAACGCAGAGATTAACGATAGTACAAATGCAACCGCCGTCATCATCGCCAGCACAATATATGCAATTCCCTCCATCCCCTCTGCAAAATAGGATGCTTTTGCCCAAAAGCCAAGAGTTAAAGTAGCGGCTGCCAGTGTTGGGATATATTTTATAAATTTATTTCTTTTATACTTTTTCGATAGCACTAAAGTAATTAGAATAAAGATTATACTTATAATAGAAACGGCTGCAATAAATCTTAATTGCTCCATATCAATGATTAAACTCCTTTACTATCAGATTTCACACTCGTTCCGGTACATTTATTCATGATTCTATGACCAACTGCGTATTTGCTTCATGATTTATTATTCACTCTCCGTCTCCTTTAAATACTCTTCAATAGGCTGATCTTGAATATATAATTGCACCACGACACCAAATCCATTACGTATCCGAATAGTGACATTGGTAAATTTGATTTACTCCTATTATATCTTTCTTTTTCACTTTCTTCAATTCAATAATCTGACCTTATTATTTTTAACCTTTTACGAAATGCAACATATACTGGTTATAGAGTAAATAATAAAAGGAGCGATTCAAATGCCTATTCCTATACACGTAGTAGGACTTGCACTGGCAGGAAAGACGCTATTATCCAATAAAAAAAATAGTCGTACTTCATTGACCAGAAAAAGAAGAATATCAAGACCACGTCCTCAGCCAAGGCTTATGAGAAGACAACGTCCGTCGGGTCCTAACCTACTTCAAAAATTGATGAGCAATATATCATCATCAATAACTAAAATTACACAAAAGCCAACAAAAGAAAACTATCAATCAATCGTTCAAGGCTTCTTGCCCGAAAACGCCAAACTTTTGACACCAAAGTATCCTCTAGGCGCGTCACAAATTCAGTTTGCTGATCTGGACGGAGACTCACAAAACGAAATGATTGCTTCATACGCACTAAATAATGAAACTACTACGCTTATTTTAAAGAAGCAAAATGAAAGCTGGAACGAACTCACCAGGATTACAAATAATGATTCCAATACCATGCACTATATAGGTTTTGCGGATATTATGAACGAAGGAAAGAAACAACTGCTGCTCAGCAGTACAAAATCAAAAGCATCCCCAATTCTTGAAATATATTCACTTGATAATGCAGCAGCGAATAAAATGATTGATCTTAATTACAGCAGATTTGAAGTACTGGATCAATCGCAAAACGGAGAAATACGTCCTGCGCGCCTGGCCGTATGGAACGAAGCCGAAACAGGAGAGTATGATATCAAGGTCCTTCATTGGAATGGCGAGGAACTTGCACCTGCTGCAGTCCCTGCGGACTATTATCACAGAAATGTCATTCCCTACTTCGCACAAAAAGCTAAACAGACACCGGGAAACCTTAATCACTGGTATAACCTCACCAAATCACTGATAAACGCCGGAGCTTATAGGGATGCCTCCGCCGCCATAGAACTTGGACTATATATTAATCAGAATTCTCCATCAAAAGAAAAATTAGCATCTCTAAAAGAAGAAATAGAAAATAAATAATACTTTGCTTTAGTGAGGAGAGGGGAGTGAGGAGAGCTTAAAGACTCCTCACTCCCTTCTCCTCACTCCCCACTAAATAATGTACTGGTAATATACCTCATTATATTATATAATAATTAAACAAGAAATGAGGAGAAATGAGCATGAACTACGAATTACTTGACCTATTTAATAGTTGGGTAGCTTTTTGTCTATCATTTACCATTATAGTTTTAATTTCTTTAATAAAAGATAAACAGAATGACTTCAGATACACTTCATTGATATTGCTGACTCCTATGATCATCAATGGGATCATTGTTTTTCATGATATTCCTCATAAGTTTGATAGTATTGCTACTGTTCAACTGATTTTATCAGACTTGGGATTAATTACTTTGTTTTTTTTACGTTCTTTTAAAAAGGTTTCTCAAAACAATATTTTTTATATTATAGCTTTGCTTAATCCTGCATTATTATACCGTTTATCGATACAATTTAGCTCTATCACTACCCCCTCATTTACTTTGGGGATTATATCTGCATCTGTTTTTTCTCTATCGTGCCTCTTGGTAATCATGCGCTCAAAATGTAATAGAACACCGTTATATTATGGCCTGTTCCTGTTAGCAGTGTGTTTGCCAATAAAGGTATTCCTACAAACCGGAACGGGCCCAGCATTGCATTCTTTCCTTCATGCCACTGCCTTTTTGATGATATTTATTCATTACTATATTCAAACAAAAAAAATCATTACTGATAAAATCCAACAAGCAGATAAGATCATATCAGATTTTAACATGGCTTTAAAAAACGAGATTAAAAAGAAAACGTTTGAAATTGAAAAACATAATAACAAATTGCTTGAAAAGTCAAAAAAAGATACGTTAACAGATACCTATAACAAAACAGCCCTCCTAAATATCATCGAAACGTATATTCATACCGGTAAGTATAAAGAGTTTTCAGTATTAATGTTTGATATCGATAACTTTAAGAGTATTAATGATACCTATGGTCATATTACAGGGGATAAATGTATCATGAAACTTGCATCTATTGCGACTGAGAGTATTAGAGAAGAAGACTGTGTAGGCAGATATGGCGGTGATGAATTTATTATTATCCTGCCGGAACTAACCACACAAGAATCTTTTTTCATTGGTGAACGTTTAAGAAAAAATGTTATGAATTCCTCCAGTCCGCAATTTACGATATCAATCGGCATTTCTTCTTTTCCGCAGGACGGCAGTACGGTTCAACAAATTATATCTGTTGCAGACGAAGGCTTGTATCTTTCCAAAAAGAAGGGCCGAAATGCTATCTCACATAAGTCATTTTATGCAAATCACCCTAAGTAGATTGCTTTGGAAATTTAGCTTTAATAAACAATTACAAAGAGTGATGAGTAGATAGCTGAATTATCCACACTTTAACATACTCTCTCTCAATGTCACCCTCGCCCTATGTAATCTGTTTTTTATGATAGATAATGGCTTATTCAATCTTTCCGCCATCTCTTTGTAAGATAACCCATGCTGATGATATAGAATAATCAAAGTCCGATACTTTTCAGGTAGATTTTCAACGGCCTTGTGCACTTGGGCAGCACGCTCCTTGCTGAGGTATTGCTTCTCCGGAGTATCATCATCTCTTGTTAAGCTTTCATACTCATCAATATTTGTTACCTTCAATTTCTTTTTACGGATAATGTCAACACAAAGATTCTTTGCAATGGCTACAGACCATGTTGAAAAGTTGTATTCCGAATTATAACGGTTTAAAGATTTATAGATTTTGACAAATACTTCTTGAGCAACATCGTTAACTTCTTCACGATCTTTAATATAGTAATATACTGTATAATAAATTAGCTTCTTATACCTGTGCACCAACTCGGCAAATGAATCTTGGTCTCCCTGTATACATTTTTCTACTAATTGATGATCAGACATGCTTGACATTACTCTCACCTCCGGAAAATCTGGACGATAATAATTCCACCCTGATATTACGTATAGCCTCAAGAAGCCTCTCAGGCTGGTCTCCTTTACTTACAAAAGCATCTACCCCTGCTGTTAACGCAGCTTTTGACGCTTCCGGTCTACTGCTCATCGCAATAATCTTCAAATTCGGCGACAACTTTCTAAGCATAGGTATAACACCGGATATGCTAGAATCTGGCAGCTCCCAATCAAGTAAAACCAGATCAGCTTTTTTTTCGCTGATCTGCTCTATAAGTCCATCCAGCTCCGCAGCTTCTCCCACGATATTTAACCCGGATTGCTGCTCAAGTATTATTCTCACAGCTGATCGTACATATTTTTCATCATCCGCCAGTAATATTCTCATTTATACCACTCCAATAGTACTTGTATGCTTTTATTATAAAATAAAATCCCCCCATATTCTTCAATCATGTGGGGAGACTTTATTGAACCGAGTGGATAGTCTTTAGCCTGGTCAACAGGCCAGGTATTTAAACAAGTTTGTTCTGAATCGCTATTGCTACCGCTTCCGTTCGCCCTGAGACCTCCAGCTTTGATAGGATACTACTGACATGAAACTTCACTGTGGATCTGCTAATAATAAGCCGGTCTGCAATTTCCGGATTACTAAGTCCCTCTACCATCATACGCAATACTTCCTTCTCCCTTGGAGTTAGTTCAGATACATGGGATTCGGAACGCATTGATGATCTAATAAGGGCCTGGGTTGCCTCCGGTGATAATGTCGGCTGCCCGCGTTTTGCACAACGTATCGCCGAAACCAGATCGTCAGCAGAGACACTTTTTAACAGATAGCCAATAGCTCCGGCTTGTAAAGCTGCTTCTATAAGATCATCTTCTTTAAAACTTGTTAGTACAATCACCTGGGTTTGAGGACATTTTTCACGTATCATGCGGGTAGCGGCAGCACCATCCAATTCGGGCATAACAAGGTCCATGAGTACTATATCCGGCTTCAGTCTCAAACAAACTTCCACAGCTTCTTTCCCATTGGAAGCCTCACCTGCAAGTTCAAGATCATCATATACCATCAAAAATGCACTCAAGCCACTTCTTACAACTTTATGGTCATCTACTAAAACCACACGTATTTTATTCACATCACTCATCCACCTTACCCCCATTCAAATCCCAATATATAACTATCTTTGTCCCTCGTCCTATCTCGCTATCAATTCTCAATTGTGCGCCAATTGCCTCGGCACGTTCCTGCATAATACCTAGACCTAAGTGTTCTCCCGATACATCATTTGGATTGAAACCGTACCCATCATCGCTGATGGTTAGCTTCATAACATTGCAATCTTCATCTGCATCCCAATCGCCTTTTAATGTTACTATAGCTTGATTGGCTTCCGAATGCTTGGCAATATTATTAAGTGCTTCTTGCGCTATACGATAGAATGCGATCTTTACATCCGTCGGTGGATCAAATTGCCCTTCAATAGTGAGTGTAACAGGAATACGCGCATGACCGGTTGTTGCCTCCGCTAAATGTTTAAGCAATTCTTCCAGCTTTGCTTCAACCAACGTAGCGGGTCTCAATTCAAGAAGCAGGGTCCGCATCTCTGCTAGTGCTCCACGTGCAAGCTGGCGGAGTTCTTCTAATCTTTTCTTGCCTTCATCGGCATTTTTATTCCATATTTTCGGAAGCACTTCAGCGATAAGACTGGCTGAGAAAAGTGTCTGTGTTACCGCATCATGAAGGTCCCGTGCCAGTCTGCTCCGCTCGGCAGCCACAGCCATCTCTTCAGCTTGAGCTCTTAACATTGCGTTATCTATAGCAAGCGCAGCTTGATCGGCGAATGTCATCGCTAAATCAATTTCCTCTTTTGTCAAGACCCGTATATCCTGAAAATATAAGACAATACCACCATAAATCTCCTCCTTGCACAACAGCGGAATAGCTAACAATCCACGATAGTTGTTCTCCAACCACGTTAAGTGAGGTTTTCTTCTTGTATCATGTGAAAAATCTGTAGGTATATAACCTTTCATATCTGCTACATCGATGGGCTTCCGCTCCATGACTGCCCGGCCTACAACACCCATTCCAACCGGCACATCCATCTGTTTCACATATTGTTCCGGCAAACCGCACGCAGCTTGGATAGTAAGTATACTATTCTCTTTATGAAGCCGATATAGTGCCCCGGTATCCGTATCCATTAACCTTGCGGCTTGATTTACAATGTAGTCAAGTATCTCGACCAATGGACGGTTGGAGTTAAGAATAGTAAGGATATCTCTTAAACCTTCTGCAACACGCCGGCGTTGTTTATCTTCCAAATGCCGCTGCCGCTCTTCTTGGTACATACGTGCATTCTCAAGCCCAATCACCGCTGCCGACGCAAGCATACTTAATATACGTTCGTCTCCACTATCGAAGTTTCCGGTTGTTTTATCTGCTGCAGCAATAATTCCTATATGCCTTGAACCTGCAGTGAGTGGTACACATAAAAAAGATCGTACTTCTGCCTTCATCACCAGGCCGGGATAAACAACCGGATCGCTTTGTGCGTCGTTTACAGTCATCGGCTTACCATGTATTAGTACCTGCCCTAATATAGATTGCTTTATGGGCATTCTATAATCCAAAAACCTTTTGGTATCCTGTCCTGAAGCCACAGATAGAATCAAATCACTGCCCTCAACCATGAATACCGCCGTACGCTCTGACGCAGTTAATCTTCTTGCTTCATCAGCAATAAGTTTCATGACGGCATCAAGTTCCAAACGGCTTGTAATCGCTTGCTGTACAGCTAACATGGTTTTTAATTCATCCGCCTGTTTCAAAGTCTCATTATATAACCGCGCGTTTTCAAATTCTATCGCTGCCTGATTTGCAAATGTCATACCGATTTCAAGATGTTTGGGAAGATAGTAGCCGGATATGTTATGATCTATTGTAAGCAATCCAATCACCCGATCCTTTATAATCAACGGTATCCCGATCCATGAGCGTATATATGCTAACGCATCTCCCAATAGACCTGTGATATTCTCCCTGAATTCTATTGCAGATTGAGTGTCACTCTGCACATCAGATATGACGATAGGTTGTTTATCAACGATTAATTGCTTCCCTAATGGGATATGTTTATAATGGGCTGAATACTTTTTTTCCTGATCTTCTGTTAAAAAGCTTCTATGGGCTACTACCTTTAGAATCTCACCTTCCAGTGCAAATATTTTCGCACCCTTGTAGTCCAAAATTGTTTTTAATCTATCTAGAATCGCTTCCAATAACAACCTTAGCTCTAATGTAGAAGATACTAGATTGGAGACATCCAACAACGTAGATAATAGATGATTGTGTTTTTCCAATTGCTCTTCCGCTTTTCTACGCTCCGCAATTTCCCGTTTAAGTTTCTCATTAACCCGATTAAGCTCCGACACTTCACTCAAGGACACAGGTATCCCCCCATGCTTAAAAATATTTTACATATACGTGTGATTCTATCCTAATATAAAAAAAATATCAAGTATTACACATTATATTAGATAAAAGCGGACTCTTTTGTCCGGTATAATAAAGTCCCAGCCGATGGAGTGCTCTGGTGCAAGATATATAAAGTAAATTTCTGTCCATATCGCTTGAATAGTTTTCATCATTCACACCGTAAACAAGTGCAACATCAAACTCTAACCCCTTGGCCTTATATACCGGTATGATTACGCTTCCTTTTTCAATTTCGCTGTTTTCTTCATTCAAAATTCTGATGGAACTGTGTTCCTTGAGAGTATGATATAACTCTTCTGCTTGCTGCTGCGTCTTGCATATGACGGCAACAGATTCAAACCCTTGTTGAAGGTAGTCTGTAATATCCCGCATCACGGTCTGTTCAAGTAGTCTTTCTGTCTGTTCATATACAACTGCCGGTGCAGCTTCATACCTTTCAAAAGATACAAAATCTTGTTTGACATTTAATATCTTCTGTGCAAAAGTATTGATTTCGAAGGAAGCTCTATAGCTTTTGTTCAAAAATAGTTTGACCGCTTTACGTTTGTTAAGAATACTGACGACATCTTCATAATGAGATGTTTGAACATTCCTCTCTATTGTCTGATGAACATCTCCTAATACCGTGAAAGTTGCATTATGAAATAAAATCTTTAAAATCTCATAATGCATAGGATAATAATCTTGGGCTTCATCAACCACCACTTGCTTAATCTCTGAGTATAAGTCCGTCCCCTCTAACCTTAGCTTCAGATACAACAGCGGCAAAGCATCTTCATAAAGCACTTGCCCATTTTGAAGCCTGTCAGCAGTACTTGAAATAATATGTTGAATATTTTCAGGCAGCGCGATATCTTGAGCAACCTTATAAAACAGCTCTTGGTTTTCAAAAAGCTTTTGATACAGGCTTAAACTATCAACCTGTGTAAATGTACGAAGTCTCTCCAAAAAGATTTTTGTATCTTTAATAGATAACAAGCGGCTAAAGGATTTAATCTCAAATTGATGTTCTCCATTTTTTTCAACAATCTTTTGAATTTTTTCAAGCCTTATCTTCTGAAGCGGGCGCACTTTTTCCAATATTTTATTCTCAAGCCTCTTCAGGCGTTTTGCCATTGGCAAGCCAATCTTATTATTTAAAAAAGAATTCTTGAGTTGTTGTTTGGTCTCCACCACTTCGCCACTGTAGTATACGTCTTCAAACCGAACCAGTCTATGTTCAAAATGCCATAATAGCTTATCAAGAATCATCCTAAAATTCCTAGATCCTTTGAATTCTACTCCCTGCTGCATAAAGCTTCTGCCAGCATCTTCTTTACATCCAATCACCGATTCCAGAAATTCATTCCTTGTCTGTATCTTCATCTTGCTGTCAAAGCATACGTCAATAATTTCTTCAACGGTAATTTGGTTAACATTATCCTCCCCCAGTTCGGGCAATACACCGGATATATATTTGCTGAACAGCGCATTAGGCGAAACAATAATAACATTATTCGAACCAATTTGCGAGTCCATCCCTTGATAAAGCAGAAATGCTATTCTATGCAGGGCAATGGATGTCTTTCCGCTGCCAGCTACACCTTGAACAATAAGAATCTCATTTTCGGTATCTCTAATGATGATATCCTGCTCTTTTTGAATAGTTTCTACAATATTTCTCATCTTGGCTGATGCATTGCGGCTTAATACCTCTTGTAATGCTTCATCATTGATCCTTATGCTGCAGTCAAAGCAATAACTCAACTCTGACCCCTTAATTTTATATTGCCTTTTTAATAGCACATTCCCGGTAATATCGCCAAAAGGTGTATGATATCTCGCTTCTCCCGGTTCAAATCTGTAAAATATGCTTGAAATGGGTGCACGCCAATCATAAACAAATATATCATGCGTTTCAGAATCCATCAGATTATAAAGACCCACATATATTTTCTCAGCCCCGTTACAACCATCTTCAGCAAAGTCAAATCTTCCGAAATAAGGACAATTTGCCATCTGCCGGTACCTATCAAGACGTTTTCTGGTATGATCATAGGACGCGGTTTGGTTTGTGACTTCAGAAAGATGCTGATTCACCTCCGTCAACTTTTCAAAGTCAGTAGTGAAATGAACTGTATTTTCCCACATCTCTTTTCTTGATGCAACTAATTCGTTTTTTCTTTTTGATAGGTGGCTTGTCTCCATTGACAATTCCTTTTGTATTAATGCTATAACTTGCCTTAGATACTGTTTTTCTTCCACAAGCTGATCATGGTAGCTATCCATTCTTTACCCTCCAATATTTATTAAAACTCCTCTTGACATTAAACTTATACTATGATACAATGATATTGTTGATTCAATGTTATAATTGTGTTAGGTTTAAGTATTTTTATATTATACAATAAAAGGATATTCTTGTAAAGAATTTTTTTATAATTCACATGCGTTAAATACCAAAGAGAGCTGGGAGTTCAAAACACACTCACAGCTCTCTTTTTATATACAATAGTATTTTCCTATGTTCTGTTTATATAACCAAAACTGTCTCAATGAAAGCCAGCATATTACTTCATCAGGCCTGTGCACCTAAGAACTGACTTTTATAGAGATCTGCATAAAACCCGTCCTTTTCCATAAGCTGCTGATGATTTCCCTTTTCAATAATGCTGCCGTTATTCATCACAAGTATTAAATCCGCTTCACGAATAGTGGAAAGTCTGTGCGCAATCACAAAGCTTGTTTTTCCGTGCATTAGCCGAGTCATGGCCTTTTGAATCAGCTGCTCGGTTCTGGTATCCACACTGCTTGTCGCCTCATCAAGAATAAGAATGACAGGGTCGGCAAGAATCGCGCGCGCGATGGTAATCAACTGCTTTTGCCCTTGAGAGATATTAGAGGCTTCTTCATTAAGGATAGTATCATATCCATCGGGCAGCGTTCTGATAAAGTGATCAGCGTGCGCTGCTTGTGCGGCTTGAACCACCTCATCAAAAGTCGCTCCTTCACGTCCGTATGCGATATTTTCTTTGATGGTTCCATTGAAAAGCCAGGTATCTTGAAGCACCATGCCAAAAATACTTCTCAGTTCTCCTCGCTTCATATGTCTAATATCTATTCCATCAATTGTAATTCTGCCGTCATCTATTTCATAAAAACGCATCAAGAGGTTTACAAGTGTAGTTTTTCCTGCCCCTGTAGGCCCTACGATGGCGATGGTTTCTCCTTGTTTCACATCTATATTCATATGTTTAATAAGTGTAACATCTTTGCTGTAACCAAATCCAACATCTGCAAACTTGACTTCTCCTTTCGGAAACTCCAGCTTTTTAGCATCCTCATTGTCAGGGATTTCTTCTTTCTCATCCAGCAGTTCAAAAACACGCTCGGCGGATGCCACTGTAGATTGGAGAATATTCGCTATATTTGCCGTCTGTATAATGGGATGCGTAAACTGCCGGGAATACTGAATAAACGCCTGTACATCCCCGATTTCAATCATTCTTTTGGTTACAAAAATACCTCCAACTACACATACAAGTACATACCCGATATTATTGATAAAATTCATCAGCGGCATGATAATCCCTGAGATAAACTGAGCCTTTCGGTTTGCTTCATAGAGCTTTTCATTGATTTCATCAAATTTGCGGATTGATTCATCCTCATGTCCAAAAACCTTTACGATTTTATGTCCGGTGTACATCTCCTCAACATGACCATTCAAATTCCCCAGTGTTTTTTGTTGCATTACAAAATATTTTTGCGACCGTGCTGCTATAGCTTTTGTTACCATGATATAGAAAGGCAGGGTAATGACTAAGGCAAGGGTCAGCATCGGACTAATGGTCAACATCATAATCACGATACCCACTAGGGTAACGACCGCGGTAATCAGCTGGGTCAAACTCTGCTGTAATGTATTGGCAATATTATCGACATCATTGGTTATACGGCTCAAGATCTCCCCATGGGTGCGTACATCAAAAAATTTGAGCGGCAGCCTTGCCAGCTTATCGTTAATATCTGTTCTCATATCAAAAACTGTCTTTTGCGCAACTCCTGCCATGATGGACTGCTGAATATAACCAAATACCGCACTCACAATATAAAGTCCCACTAAAACAGTAATAATTCCCAATATATAATCGAAATCAATTCCTGCTCCCGGTACACCTTTGTATTTCATCATCACACCTTCAAATAGCTCGGTTGTTGCCTTCCCCATCACTTTAGGACTTATAATATTAAAGACCGTACTAAGGATAGCCGTAACCAATACTAAAAAAAAGCGGAATCGATACGGTTTTAAATATTTCATCAACCTTCTGATTGTACCTTTGAAATCCTTTGCTTTCTCCGCCGGCATCCCCATCGCCATACGATGTCCTCCCATAGGACCTCTTGGAGGTGTTGGACCGGATTTGTATTCTTTATGCTGCTCACTCATGCAATCTCCTCCTCCGAAAGCTGTGAGGATACGATCTCACGATATACCTCGCAGGTCTTTAATAACTCTTTATGCTTATCCATCCCAACCACATGACCATTTTCCAAAACAACAATACGATCTGCCCCTAAAACAGTACTGACTCTTTGCGCGACAATGAGTACCGTCGCATGGGACGTTTCTTGCTTAAGCGCAGCACGCAGCTTCGCATCGGTTTTAAAATCCAGCGCAGAAAAACTATCGTCAAATATATATATTTCCGGTCTTCTGATGAGTGCACGCGCGATGGAAATCCTTTGTTTCTGTCCGCCGGAAACATTGGTCCCTCCTTGTGCAACTTGGGTAGCAAAACCATCCTGCATACTTGAAATAAACTCGGTTGCTTGTGCAATTTCTGCTGCATGCTTTACTTCATCATCCAAGGCATCTTTTTTTCCGAATCTTATATTATCCTCAATGGTACCGGTAAAAAGAAGCACATTTTGAGGAACAAAACCCATTTTAGCTCTAAGATCTTTCTGAGGGATATCCCTAACATCCACACCATCAATGGATACACTGCCACTCTCTACGTCATAAAAACGCGGAATAAGACTAATCAGTGTTGTTTTCCCCGAACCGGTACTCCCTACAATCGCAGTAACTTCACCGGGTACCGCATGGAAAGAAATATTATCTACCGCCGGCTGTTCCGCACCGGGATAACTGAAGCTGACATTTTTAAACTCTACAAGACCTCGCTTATTGCCTGTATTCTTAACTTGTACCGGGTCATTGATTTCAGGCACGAGATCCAGCACTTCGTTAATCCTGGCTGCGGAAACGGATGCACGGGGAAACATGACAAACATCATGGAAACCATGATAAGAGAAAACATAATCTGCATCACATACTGAATAAAAGCCATAAGATCTCCTACTTGCATACTCCCATTATCAATACGAATACCGCCAAACCAAATGATCGCAACCGTTGTGAAGTTAAGAATCAACGTCATGATAGGCATTAAAGCGGCCATAATTTTATTCACCGTGATGGCCGTATCAGCCAAGTCCTTATTCGCACCGCCAAACCGTCTCTTTTCATAATCAATGCGGTCAAATGCACGAATTACCCTTATTCCTATAAGGTACTCACGCACAACAAGATTTAGTTTATCCAACTTTAGCTGCATTGCCTTAAATAGCGGTAGCCCTTTGGTTGCGATGATAACAATGGCTGCAATAAGAATTGGAATAGCTGCCATAATTACAAGCGAAAGCGAAGGATCTTTTGATACTGCCATGATAATTCCACCTATGCACATCATGGGTGCACTGATCATCATCCTCAGGATCATCATCGTTACCTGCTGCACTTGCGTAATATCATTGGTGGTTCTTGTAATGAGTGATGCTGTTCCTATCTTATCTACCTCACGCAGAGAGAAATTTTGAACATGAGAAAATAGCATACTTCGTAGGTTTTTGCCGAATCCGGCCGCCGTTTTGGATGAAAGATCACTGGTCCAGATTGTGCTCACAGCACCAATAGCAGCCACAAGTACCATCCCTCCACCAATCCTATAAATATAATTTATATCACCACTGATGATCCCTTTGTCAACAATATCTGACATCAGTGTGGGAAGATACAGCTGGGAAAGGGTTTGGATAAGCGTAAGCACCAAAACACCGGCCACTGCAAGTGTATATGGTATTAAGAATCTAAATAATCTAATCATACATGATCATCTCCGGTCACTTAAACTTTCAATAGTTTTATTTTTTGATTTCATTAAAATAAACAAATACCTCTGATAAGAGCTCAATAAGCGCTGCACTTTTTTCTTGTCCCAAATATTCAACCAAACCATTTAATGAAGCATGAAATGCATCCGAAGCCTTTTTAATCACATCTTCTCCTTTCTCTGTAAGTCTTATTTGAACTACACGCCGGTCTTCCGGGTCTATACTACGCTCCACAAATCCATTAGACTCAAGGCCATTTACCAGTTGAGTTACGGTAGGAGAAGTAACTCTTAAAGTATTACTAATCTCTGAAATCTTTATTCCGGTAGCATCCGTCCCAACTTCCTTTTTGATACAAAACAAAACCCTAATCTCGCTGTGTTTTAATCCCACGATGGGCTTCTGATGCCAATTTATTCTATGAAACCGAGAAAAACATTCCACAAGCCGCTGCGCAGTCTCATTATTATTACGATCCATCTTCTCACCTCTAATATTTTTTCACTGAGCAATCATTTATTTAGGTTGCCTACCTAATTATATAATTATATATGCAATACGTCAATAGTAAAATTTTTGAATTAATAACAATACTACCATGAGGATTTTGGAATATATTTAAACTTGAAAGATAATACCGGCCTTTGGGCCGGTATCGGTGAATGTTCAAACTGTATTTATGATGCAATCATTTACAATATCTATGCATAGAATATATCTTGTATTGTTTGTATTTCTAAACACTGAGGAAACAGTGACACATACACTCCCGGTTGCATGAGAGATATACGGATCCGATATATACTTGTTCATTCTAAAATTAATCAGTTCATAATAATATCTTTTAAGAGAATTATCCGCACCAACGCTTGATGGATAATACATCAGACCTTTACGATGACCCTTTCTCTCACTGCTGAAAATGGTGTTACTAACCTGAATACCTTTTTCACTAAGTATGTAGCCGCATTTAATATTTAACCATTCATTATCACGTACGAATTGTAGTATCAGTCTGTCAAATTCCTCCGATTCGCTTTTTTCCAATTCAAAAACGAGATTACTTATGACAGAGTCTATCAATCTTTTATACCGCTTTTCACTCTTCATTTTCTTCTTCATATAGTTTTTCCAATGATCGGCAGTACATTTACCTTAGAATTCAGGCTTGCAATAAACCCGCTATCAATAAAATCCGGCTTGGCAAAATAGTACCCCTGAAGCATATGTGCCCCATATTCAAGGGCCATGTATACTTCTCCTTAATAAAAAACCTTAAAAAAAGTTACGCCTGTTCTCATACTTTCAGGGCATAGCTTTTCCTAAGACTTCATCGTCTATATTTTATTCTGTAAAATCCATGATAATATAAAATTGAAAAAAATACAATGCACAATTCGATTTATCTTTATTTTTTCAAAAATATTTATTATATATTCAAACGACAGGCATTATGCCTGTCATTTTTTATTCTCATTGGCATTTGAATCTTTCTCATCCTTTAGCACGCCTACTGCATTACACAGGGTATCACAAGTTCCTACAGCCCCTACCCCGATAAGAATTCCATAAAAAACATACTCTCTTATCAAAAGATTATCAAGACCTAAAAAGCTTACCAAAATCCCTAACGGAATAGCCAGCAAATGCGCATATTTTCTTTTCAAGCCAAACTTTTCAAGAGTTTCGACTAATGCATACACGATAGGAATCAACAAGGTAAAAGATAAATCCATATTGCTCACCTCAATATATCCTATGCACTTAGTCTACATAAAGTTCATTTTTTTCACAATAACCTCATACTCATTGACCCCAATACAAATCTCTTCCTTTTCTCCGTCCTCTCCAAAATGAATTCTTTATCATATGAAATAAAACAGGCACGTTGAAAAATCACCGCGCCTTTGCATAACTTTAATATCCAATATTATTCATCCAATGTTATCATAAATATATACTGTGTTACTATATTGTGTCAGTTATTTTCAAATCATTCAATAAAAATTCTATCCAATCATTACCTCAATCTCCCAACCGGACTATTACTGCATATCCATATCCGAGATAGACCTTAACTGTTGTACTTCATCATCCGACATAGTTTTTATAAGATCAAGTATTAAAATAATTCGGTCTTCAAAGTTTGCTATTCCTTTTATATATGCTCTGTCATTACCGTTTATACTGCCAGGTACAGATTCAATATCGTCATCATTAAGCTTGAAAATATCGGTTACCTCATCTACAATAAATCCAACCGTAGCCTCCTCATTATTCACGATAATAATTTTGCTGTCCTCATTAATAGTTTTATCATCCATATCAAATTTCTTCTTTAAATTAAATATAGGATTAATACGGCCTCTAAGGTTAATAATCCCTTCCAAATATTTTGGTGAATTGGGTACCTTAATAACTTTATAGCTCTTGCTTTTTACAATACCATTAATTGAATTGATATCAATACCATACTCTCCTCCACACAATTCAAAAGTAACCAACTGAACAAATGCCATCACACTCACCTCATTTATTTTTTTAAGATGATAAATTCCTGTTACGCTTTTGTTGCCAGACTATCCAATTCTTCGGAAAGACTGTTCATTTCTTCCAGTCCTGCACTCACTTCTTGTATGGCTGCTGCTTGCTGCTGTGTCGCATCTGTTGTTGAATTTGCCATTTCGACTGTTTTGCTGACCGACTTTTTTATATTTAACGTAAATTCTTTAATTTTATTGACAGTTTGTTTTGAATCACTTGAAAGTTTCCGTATTTCTTGTGCCACAACCCCGAATCCTAATCCTGCTTCCCCGGCTTTTGCTGCTTCTATTGCAGCATTCAATCCCAAAAGTCTGGTTTCATCCGCGATTTCTTTGATAAAGTCGATTACTTCATTTATTTGCTCTGTTAAAGTATTTACATTCTGAATCTCTTTATTTAGCAACGCTTGGTTATGATTCACTTCGGTTGCAGAGGCAGCCATCTGCTCCATGGTCGCCGATATTTGGGTAATACCTTCGTTTAAAATACCCGCCATGCCTCCTAGTTTATGCTGATCATACCACGTCTTAGTAATATTATTAGCTACAATCCAAAGAACGTTTGCAGCTGCTTCGATTCGTTCTTTAGACAAGGTTTTTACTTCTTTAACCGCTTCCATATATGCATCGGAATCTACACCAATTTCTTTAGCTATTTTTTCATATTTTTCAAATTCAGGTGAGTCTGTCAAAACCTGTCCCCCAAGTATCGTACCGATTTGTTTTCCTTCCAACATAATAGGAGCTGCAAAATCTATTAATCCGGCATGACATTCATAAACATAAGGTTTCCCTGTTCTTGCCGCTTCTTCTCCCCCTCTGCGGTGGGATTCGGCACACCTCTTATCACCAATATCTGTTGAATGAGTATAGTCCATGCAAAACCTTGTATACTTGCTTGGTTTTGTTACGGGGTTTCCGTCTAAATCTACTGTAACACTGGCCAGACCTATTCCTGTCGCAAAGTCATCCTGGAATTTTTGCAGAAATTCCAAGTCAATAATGTCTGTGAGTTTCACCTTGCTTAAATCAATAACGTTATTCATTTCGGTAGTTCTGTTACTCATCCTTTGCTCCCCCTCATATAGTAAATATTGGTTACTACTAATAATATATTTCGACATATTTCTACAAAACCCTCTAATATTTGATGATTTTTTTCGATAATCAACAGATAAATTTGATAATATCACACGTCTTTTGCAGGATTTGTTAAACTTTTGTCGAAACTATACTAGTATACGTCTTATACTTACAACACGAACTGCTATATCATTATCAAAGGAGGCCATCATATGAATCTGAAACTAAAAAGCAAGCTATTATTCATAGTAATAAGCTTATTTACTATCCTAGGCTTACTCCTATCTACCCTGGTATATTTTCAAACGAACGAGCTGTTTACCAACCAAGTACTCTTATCAGAAATGAACATTGCTTATCAGTTAATTGATGAAGAATATAAAGGAGTATGGAATATTCAAAATGACACCTTGTATAAAGGGAGCACATTAATTAATGAAAACTATGAATTGATAGATACTATTCATAAACTATCAGGTTCATATGTAACGATTTTCTTAAATGAAACGAGAGTATCGACAAATGTAATAAACGAAGATAGTACTAGAGCAATCGGCACGCAGGCTTCCCCTGAAGTAATAAATACGGTACTGACTCAAGGTAAAAGTTTCCACGGGAAAGCCATGGTTGTAGACAAACCTTTTCTTACACAATACAAACCTATTAAAGACGACGACGGAAACATCATTGGTATGTTTTTTGTAGGTATCCCCGAGGAAAATATAAAAAGCATTATGAAGCCTTTTGCGTATAAAATAGTGGCAATAATAGTTGCTGTGATGGCCGTATCTTTAAGTTTATTAATGTTAGCTATGAACAGTATTATTAATACGGTACAAAAAATCGTATTATCCATGAAAAAGGCAGAAACCGGTGATTTAACCTCGCTTATTGAAAATAAAAAACTTAAGCCTTGTTGGAAATTGCTGCACTGCGAGACGAAATCGTGTCCTGCTTACAACAGTGATAATCTTCGTTGCTGGCAAATATCCGGAACTCATTGTAGGGGCGAAGTCCAGGAAAATTTAGCAAGGAAATTAAAAGATTGCGAGCACTGCATCACCTATAAAAAAGCCAGCGGTGACGAGATACAGCAAATGATTGAATCATTTAACAATATGTTGATAGGTTTTAAAAATATAGCTAAAAATATTACTATATTATCCTCTCAAGTATCGGCATCTACTCAGCAATTAGCTGCAACTGCTGAAGAAAGTGGCGCTTCCGCTAGTGAGGTCGCAAAAACCATTGAACAAATAACTTGTGAAGCTGAAAAACAGGTACAATATATTAATGAGACTAACTCGCTAGCTAAGCAGCTTCAGACTACCTTAGATAAAGTAAATGAAGCTACATTGCATATGCATAATGTTTCTACGGCAGTTACCGAGTCTGCAAATGCAGGTAAACATGTAGTAAGCGGCGCTATTATCCAAATGAACAAAATAGAGGATTCCTCCAATCATGTTCAATCGGTAATTCAAGATCTGCATGTAAGCTCTGATAAAATCAGTAATATTGTACAGATAATTTCTTCTATATCCGAACAAATAAATCTATTAGCTCTAAATGCGGCCATTGAGGCTGCAAGAGCAGGGGAACAAGGAAAGGGTTTTGGAGTAGTTGCAGAAGAAATACGTAAATTAGCTGAAGAGACCAATAAGTCTTCACAAAGCATTTCCCAATTCATTAATAGCATTAGAAAGGAAATTGAGAACGTTATACTTTCTACAAGTGAAAATCAGAAAGAGATAGATATTGGAAAGCAAGAAATTACCAAAACAGAAACTGCCTTTAGTGATATTATTTCGTCGATAAAGCAGATTTCAGAGCAGATTAAAGAAGTTGTTAAATCCTCAACTCATATGACAAAAGATACTGAAGTAGTTAAAGAATCTATAGAAGGAATATCAAGTATTATCAATCAAACCGCTACAGCTTATAACCAGGTACTGGCTTTATCACAGGAACAAAATGCTGCTTCAGAGGAAATTGCTGCTTCTGCTGATGAATTAGATAAGATAGCGGCTGAATTAGTATCCACTGTACACCATTTAAAAATCGAATAATGATTTTAATTATAGATAAAAAACTATTGCCTGTAGGAAGATATAATATAAATAAAATCTTTCTACAGGCAATATCAACTTAATCTGGAATTTCTACTCTCGCTTGTGCATCAAATGTCTGCATTACTTAAACCAATGCGCTTTCCAATCCTGAATCGGCTACAAACAGAATGCTGTTAGGACATACCCTGATGACGTCCATCATCTGCTCATATCCGTTAGGCATGCCAAAAATATTGAGATCTGCCGGCTCATTTTCAACAACGCTCCAAAACTCACCAATGATCACCTTCACTTCTGTACTTCTAGGCAAGCGCGCATCCTCTACAAATTGGATCAGTTCCTCTTCAGCTCTCTTTTTCCCGGCGCTGTTTTTTACAACTCTTATTAAATATAAAGAAGCATTCCAGTTTCTGCTCAAATGCAGTGCACTTAAAACAGCCAGGTTTGTATTGGGACTTCTGTCTCTTAACCATAAGTTAACTCTCTTTTCCTGCCCTAGCCCATATTTAGGATGAAGATGCATACACATGAGACCGATTTTCAAACTCTTCAAACTATTCAACAGCACATTAAATTTATCCTGCTTTTCGGGTTGGTTGCTGATAGTAAAGAAAGCCGTATTAGGAGGTAAAAAAGTACTCATCATACTTTGCAATATAATTTGAAAATCCCTGCTAAATTCCCCACCTCTGATAATCACTTTATGTGCAAATAGGTTTTCACTTTTCAAAGGAACCAGCAGTTCATCAACACTGTGCTCAGTATCTTGCACACAGTTTCCTTCGCCGCAGATGGTCAGATAGTATACCCTACCCGATGGATAGATCAAACTCCTGACAAATCGCGATATACGTCTGAAATCTTCGGGTTTTTCAACCGGTATCACAATAGAAGGCTTCCAAAGACGAGGATGATAGGGCATAGACATCGCCTTTTGCGCCGCCCATTCGGTTACCGCCGTAAAGACACCACCCCGCACATCCCCCCAAGGAGATACAAGGTTCTTTTTGCTAAGAATATAATAGATAAAAACAACAACAAAAAGCGTAACCAGAGTGAATAACTGGTTAATGAGAAGCATTGCAAATAGGCAACCTAAGAACCCTATAATAGGCACCAAAATCGAGAGCAAAAAACGAGGCCTAAAACTAGTCACACCTATAAACTGTTCTAAAAATACAACAAGATTAATCATACCATAAGTTGTAAGGAAAAAAAGTGTCAATAGCTCTGCAAGGCTATTCAAGTTCCCTAGTAAAATAACAGCAAGGCTGATGACCGAAGATACTAATACCGCATTACGGGGCTCACCATTCGCTGCTTTCGCACCTAATTCTCTAGCAAAAGGTATGGTCCTGTTGTCTGCCAGCGCCGCTAAAGTTCTAGGTGCACCAACCAAAGTAGAAAGAGCCGACGATAGTACGGCACCCATAATCCCTGCAATAATTAACGGCTTTGAAAACGCCAACTCCATGATGATAGAACTGTTTGAGAGCAGCATCTCCTGTGAAGCTTGCCTTGCGAACCAAAACGCTAAAAGTATATAAACCCCTAATCCCGTAAATACTGCTGCCAGAGTACCCTTGATGATACTTTTTTTGGGGTTTTGCAGCTCACCCGACATGGACGCCCCCGCTAAAATCCCTGTAACAGCGGGAAAAAAAATAGCAAATGTCTCCCAAAAACCGGCTTGTTCAAATTTTCCTATTAAAGTGATTCCTTCAGTATTTATAGAAGGCCCGAGTAAAAAGGAAAAAATCGAAACTCCTACGGCAGCCAATACAATATACTGAAGGCGAAAAGCAAGTGTAGCGCTAACCATAGATATACCCGCCAGTACAAGCCAAGTGATCACACCAATTAACCACATAGGATGTTCCGGGAAGATAGATACCCACAACTCTGTAAATCCTGATATATAGAATGCGACTGAAATGGTTTGTGAAAGATACAGCGGAATCCCTATCGCTCCACCCATTTCCAACCCCAATGAACGCGCCACAATAGCGTAAGCACCTCCTGCTTCTATCTGAATGTTGGTCAGCATCGAAGACATGGATAACGTAGTGCAAATGGTAATTATATGTGCGATAAGAATGATTACCAGCGTACCTAAAAAGCCTGCATTACCGGTAATCCACCCTAATCGCAGGTACATGATTACTCCTAATATAGTTAAAATTGTAGGTGTAAAAACACCATCAAATGTTCTTAATCTTTTACTCTGCTCCATGCTATTCCTCCAATTATCTAAAAGTTTATTATATTAACCGGTTGTTCTATTTAGCTTTACATAAAGGACGAACTCCTTTATCCTTACAGTATCACTAAGTTAGCACACCGAGTTATATTATTTTTCAACATTAGCATAAATTATATAATAAATCAATGCAATTTACTATCTGTAAATTGCATTGATTTATCCCATTGGCATAAGATCATTCATTTGATATATACCACGTATTCAATAAATATAATAAAAAACTTAAATCCCATCTAAAAAAGAGAAAACATCCCCTCCCGCTTAGATGTTTCCTCTTCACACTTATAAACTATATTTCACCAACTTATCCGCATGCTGAACAGCCGGAGCATCCGCTGCATTTTGATCCTGCTTCTTTTACAACGCGTGTAATAGAAAAAGAACATCGATCTATCGAATACTCATGTTCCGTCCCATCATCAATCATTACTTTATTATCGTCAAAATCAATCTTGAGGGGTACCAGATCCATGATGCTTTCATTAAATAGATTGGGCTTATATGAAGGTTTAAATATTTTCTTGTTTCCATCATGGTCTATAGCTTCTATTCTATCGGTTGAAGTAATAAGAGATTTTATCCTTCCATCTTCATAAAAGTTCAGTGAGTTGATATCCCCATGGATCCCAATGGCATTGGCATCAAATGCGTGGATTCGCCCAATACATGTATCTACAGGAACAGGTTCAACAGGCTCTACCGATTTGATTTGACCATTAGGATATACTGCAATCCCTATACGCGTCTCGGTCATTCCTGTCGGGGTTTGCAGCGTTACAGTATCTTTAGGCCAAAATGTCAAACTTTTGATGCTTCCATTCTCATAAAACTGTATGCATATGATTTTTTTCTTAAATGTACCAAACGAGAATTCGAACTGAAATTCACGGGCTAATTCATACTCATCCTCTTCAGTCCAATACCCTGACATTTTCCCGTTTAACGGAAATATGCGATGAATACTTTCGTCTTCATAAAATGTGACAAGCTCCGCCGGTATAGTACCAACTTCTGTGCTTATATCTGTTTGTGACTGAAGAGAAATACTTTTTAAATTTCCGTTCTGATAAAAGGATAAGGAATTGATATATTTCCGCCTTACACCATCATTCTCGTATTGAGGTATTAGCGCCCCATAAAGCGTATTAATACTGTTTTCTTCACCCAGAATACACTCCTTGATACTTCCGTCAGGATATACTTCTGCAGAAGATATCCCAGACAACATCCCATATTTTGTTGCCAACTCATTCATAAATTCACCCCTTCATTATGCATGATCATTTCTTAGAAAAAATAAAAAGGCGCAATGAATAATTCACTGCACCGTTGCTTCAACACATTCAAACATATACTGTTCAATTCTATGCTTTTCACATCATCGTTCTATTTATATACTATAGTACTACACTTTCGCATCTTATTCAATAAACTTTTTATCTAAAGTGCGCTGTTATATACTGCTAATTATATTAAAAATCCACAACAAACCTTAACATTATCTTGAGCTATATCGTTATACACTCACCGATTTCCTCTAAGAATACTGTGCGCGGAAAACTATCCCGCACTTTCTCATAGCATTTTTTCGCCGCATCTATCCAACCGTCACTATCAAGTTCCTTATAGGGAAGGTGCATTGCCACGATATTCTTTGGCCTGATATACTTTTCAATCATTTGCCTGCCGGCCGCAATACTGATATAGGGAAAGGGCGCTATCAGCAAATCTATATCCTCTCGTATCAGATTCAGATCCATATAATTCTCTTGGGCAGGTTTTGCATCGCCCACATGTAAGATTTTCTTTCCTCCTACATTAATGAGATATGCAAAATTTTCAACCTCTTCATATTCCTTGCCCATATGCAGCATGGATATGGCTTGAATATCAATCCCGTTCAAATGGATATCTTCTGTTTGATACTTTTTAGGTTCTACTTTTATCAACCTGCTTTCTTTCGAATCGAAAAAAACACTATTTAACATCATCATAGACTGAGGGGTCGCTAGCGCAAAGGCTTTTTCATTGCGCTCCATAAAACTTTCTACACTCTCAGCATCAAAATGGTCGGTATGGTGATGTGTGAATAATAACATATCAATATCGTTAAATGGTGAAATGCCTAGCATGATCTGCTGCTTTACTTCATCAGGGATACGTTTGTATATAGGCATCCTTGGATTACAAAAGCTGTCGATTAGTATTTTTTTTTCATTTATTTCTAACATGACACCCGCATTAGATATATACGTCAATTTGTTTAAATGATTCAAAGTATATCCTCCTTGATCTGTACCGTTAGATTATGTTCTAAGCATATCATAAAAGAGATAGTTCCGATACTACTTCTTACCAAATCCAACTTTGTACGATAAGCTAGGTTCGGGTGTTATACGCTTTATCTGCATGATAGGAACTTCTCACCAACGGCCCTGATTCCACATAATCAAATCCCATCTCTAATCCTATTTCCTTATACCTTTCAAACACATCTGGATGTATATATTCTACAATGGAATGATGTTTTTTTGAAGGCTGCAGATATTGACCAATGGTTAAAAAGTTACATTTTACTTTTCTCAAATCTCTAAGCACTTGAATAACTTCTTCTTCATGCTCTCCAAGACCTACCATGATCCCTGATTTCGTTAATATGCTGTTATCCTTTTGCTTAACATTCTCCAGCAAATCTAATGAACGTTGATATTGTGCCATGGGTCTTACCGTGGCATAAAGTCTTGGAACAGTCTCCATATTATGGTCGATAATCTCGGGTTTTGCATCAATGACTTTGGATAAAGCATCAACATTCCCGTCAAAATCGGGAATCAACACTTCTACAACGGTTTTTTCATTCAAATCCCTTATTTTTTCAATCACATTCACAAAATGTCCGGCTCCACCATCCGGTAAGTCGTCACGGGTTACCGACGTCACCACAACATGTTTTAAGCCCAGTTCCTTGACAGCCTGTGCCACATGTAGGGGTTCTTCCGGGTCTAACGGCTGTACTTGTGCTTTTTCTACTCCGCAAAAAGTACAGTTTCTTGTACATATTTTCCCCATAATCATAAAAGTAGAAGTCTTCCTATTGTAACATTCCATACGATTGGGACAACTGGCTTCTTGACATACTGTATTCAATGAAAGCTCATTTAATATGGTTTGAACAAAATCCATATTCTCTCCGCTATAAGACTTAACCTTAAGCCATTCAGGCTTTCTTATATTCAACATCCCCACTCCCCCTAGCACTAATATTACAGTTTCTGCAATATACTTAACTTTTGTAAAAACTGTTGTCTTTCCAACATTTTAATTTCTACATCAAAGACCTTAGCTAAGCACTGCGTTACCAATTCTGCCGTTTTAGCAAAATCCTGCTTTTTTCCCAATATCTTTTCCAGGGAAGTAACTCCCTTGTCCCCAATCCCGCAGGGTACAATCCACTTAAAGTGCTCCATATTCGTATTAACATTAAACGCAAATCCATGCATTGATACCCAGCGTTTGATCGCAAAACCAATCGCAGTGATCTTTTCCTGTCCGACCCATACCCCCGTATGCACAGGATCTCTTCCGGCATCAATATCATATTGCTTTTTAAGCAATTCAATAAAGATCTCTTCTATATTTCCTACGAATTTACGTACATCTTTTCCAAAGTTATTAAGGTCAAAAATGGGATATCCTATCAATTGACCCGGTCCATGGTATGTCACGTCCCCACCCCGGCTCACCTCATAAATCCGAATACCTTGCTCTTCTAAAAACTGCTTTGATGCTAGTATATTAGACTGTGCGGCACGTCGTCCCATTGTCAATACAGGAAAATGTTCCAGTAATAACAGTGTATCTTGTATGTCTCCTTGCATTCTTAACGTCAGCACTTTTTCTTGTATATCCAAAGCTTCATTATAGTCTATTAATCCTAAATTTACAACTTGAACGACCATACACATCATCCCCTTATCTTCATATATCATATAGGACATTTATATTGATTATTAAACATGTCTTATTGTATCTTTGATAAAAAATTACAATATAATGTTATTTTTTATCGTTAATATTAATGATTTTATCATGTTTTCACATTCCGGTCAATTACTCATTTCTTTTTCATATTCGTAAAAAGTCACTGGAGTCATATGACTCCAGCGACTTTTTTGAATCATTAAACTAATACTCTGCAGTATCAGCACACATTGATAATGTAATATTTAAATTACCGTTCCTACATCGCAACGCATCCAAAAACTGTTTTTGACTCACTTTATTATCCATTATGACTGTATAAACCAGCTCATACAGACTTCCTAAATCTGTGGTTCTAATTTTCCTAAGATCATAACCAGTTGTAAACTGTTCGAATATCTCATCAAATGCACCCTCATAGTCTAAATCTTCAGGAATGGTAATTTTAAGCAATTTCTGAGATGTTTTCCTTGCTCCGAAATCCATCAAATGAAGAATTACCATCAGCAGGCAAAGAGCTACCGTGAACAAAACCGCGTATCCGTAAAATCCAACTCCGCTGGCAAGTCCTGCCGCCATTGTGAAGAGTACATAAGCAATGTCTTTAGGATCACCCGGGGCACTCCTGAACTTGATGATTGAAAAGGCGCCGGCCAAACTGAATGCTCTTGCAACATTACTTCCTATTAACAGGATAATGATTGCGATCACCGTAGGTACAAGCACTAATGTTAGTGAAAAGTTCTGCGAATAACTGCTTTTGGCACATGTTTTCATATACGTCAAGCTTATAAGCCCGCCTAATACAAATGATACGAGAATAGTTACTATTGCACTTGTCAGCGATATTGAGGTACTAACCGAAGTTGTGTTAAGTATTGTTTCCAACATATATTTTCTTCCCCCTTAAACTTTTTATTATTAAGCAGTGTTTTTTCATATTCCTTTCCGTATTTTGAAAAACCGGTACTAAATACTCTGTATTCGGAAAGCAGTTTTGATAACCAAACGGGAATACTTTTTTCCGCTTTAACTTCCATAAGCCACCGCTCATTGTCCAGCAATTTCTCTCCATGGTCACCGGCTTCAAGTCTTAAATCATGTCTTCTCGTTCTTATGTTTGTATCAAATGTAATCCTTAGATCACGGCTTTCTTTGCTGAATAAGGCCTTTCTATCATACGCCAAGTAAAGCTTTGGCTCAATGTCATATATCTTTAACATATATTCTATTTCATTCAGAACCTGCTTGTTCATATACTCTTTCCATTCAGGCTTTATGCCTGTACTTACAAAATCATACGCTTCACTGAGTTCTAATGTGGTCCTTCTTTTGTTTACCAGTCCACACACCTTTTTCTTGATTTCCAAATATACCTTTGCATCCTTTTGAGGGACACCATATGCCCTGAGACGGAGTTTTTCTTTGTATTTAGGCTTGGATAACGAGGTCCTTATTAAATGGTTATCTTTGGTATCAAAATATATATTGCTGATGGTATAGAGCTGATGGTTCTTGTTGTATTCATCAAGCTCCATATAATCATTTAGCTTATCTTGAATTTTTTCATAAGTTTCGGTATCAAGTAAAAATTTGTTTTCATATCTGTTAAAAACTTCTATCGCCATCATTCTGCACCTTCCTTTGAAAAGTTTCCATTTCTGCTTTTCTACTTTGTTCTCATTGTTGTTGCTTTCATTCTACACAGTGCACCTTAAATGAACCTTAAAAATTTTACATAGATTTAACAATTCATAAATTATTCACATTTAAGGTTAATTAAAGGTTTGCTATGATATAATACAATCAATAAAACTAAGAACGGAGGGCCTATGATGCGTATATTAATCGTAGAAGATGAAATTCATTTAGCAGAAGCTTTAACACAAATATTAAAAAAGAATAACTATTCCGTTGATACGGTTCATGATGGGGAATCGGGAGTGGATAATGCTTTAAGCAATATATACGATTTGATACTATTAGACATTATGCTTCCTAAAATGGATGGGATCAGCGTCCTTCAAAATATAAGGAAAAACGAAATTACAACGCCGGTCATTCTTCTTACCGCAAAAGGGGAAATTTCAGATAAAGTAACAGGACTTGACAGTGGCGCCGATGATTATTTGGCAAAACCTTTTGCATCTGAAGAGTTATTGGCAAGGATAAGAGCTATTTCAAGACGCAAAGGGGAAATCGTAACTGATAATACTTTAAAGTATGGCGATGTTCAATTAAATACTGCAAACCTCAAGCTCTCACAAGGCAGTAAAGAAGTAAAGCTTACATTAAAAGAAAGTGAGCTGCTGGAGTTTCTTATTCTCAGAAAAAATGCCGTCGCATCCAAAGAATTAATTATTGAAAAGCTTTGGGGGTTCGATTCTGAAGTTGAGCATAACCATGTTGAAGTCTATATTTCTTTTTTAAGAAAAAAGCTTGTATTTTTAAATTCAAATGTAACAATAAACACTGTACGCGGGGTAGGATATGTACTGGAGGTAAAAGATTAAATGTTTATAAAACTTAGAAACAAGTTTCTGATCCTTAATTTAGTCATTATTTCAGTTATGATGATCATGGCATTTTCTTCTATATATTTGATAACCTATAATGACGTACGTAAGGATATTGATATGGAACTCCATAAGATATCGGATTTTTACCATAAAAGCAATAAATCTTTAAAAGAGCCGCGTGATGACTTCGACAAGAATGGGCCACCGTCTGACTTTGATGATCTTCAACCTCCACGGGAACGTTCGGTTGCTTTTACTTTAATAACCGATAGTCAATGGAATATCACAACGATTTCATCTATATTTGATATGAATGATGAATTTTATCAAACAGCTAAAAAAGCTATGCTTTCCAAAGGAATGAATTCCGGCAATCTAAAACTGGACGGCAATGATTGGGCCTTTATGATTACCCCTCACTTTGATGGTTACAGGATAGTATTTTTAGACATCACTTCACAGCAAAGTATTCTTACAAATCTGATCTACACTTTTTTAGTTGTCGCAGCGGTTATGCTGATTATTATTTTCTTTATCAGCCGTTTCTTTGCAAACAGGTCTATACAGCCCATTAAAGAAGCTTTTGACAGACAAAAACAATTTGTTGCCGATGCCTCACATGAACTAAAAACACCACTTTCTGTAATCAATACTAATGTGGATGTACTTTTATCCAATGGTGAAGAAAATATTAACAGCCAGTCCAAATGGCTCCATTATATTAAGTCTGAAGCTGAAAGAATGACTAAACTTACAAATGACCTTTTGTACCTGACGCAACTAGATTACTCAGATATTAAAATGATTTTTGCTGATTTTAATCTTAGTGAGATCGTTGAAAATGTTATCCTAACCATGGAAGCAATCATTTTTGAAAGCAATATCTCGCTCGATTATGAAATCCAGCCTAATTTGATGACACATGGCAACAGCGAACAGATTAAACAGGTAGTAATGATTCTTTTGGATAATGCTATAAAATATACTAATCATAAAGGATTGATAAATATTTCTTTGAAGAAACACTTCAATGCTATTGTATTATCTGTAACAAATACCGGTGAGGGAATTTCAGAAGAGCATATTGATAGAATATTTGACAGATTTTATCGTACTGATAAGTCTCGGGCAAGGAAAAGCGGCCGCTATGGTCTTGGCTTGGCTATAGCTAAAACAATTGTTGAGCAGCATGGAGGAAAAATCACTGCTAAAAGTGTTTTAAACCAGAGCACAACCTTTAGTGTCGAACTTCCTATAGATAGCCAAAAGTAGAATGATAATTTTCTAACTTACATTCAGCATGAATAAATTACCACTACCCTTTTATGTTGCGTAGCGATATATCAACTTGCTAATGAGCATGATTACGGTCAGAATTAGTGGATTTACCATAGCTTACGTAAAAAAAGCGCACTGAACCAAGGTATACCACTAACTCCGGCAACCCAATATATCCCTTTTATTAATAATACATTTTCGAGATTACTATGGATGTCGTGTTAACTGTCATTCTAAGAATTCTTCAATGTCTATATCTAGCAGTTCCAGCACTGTTGTTACAGTTAATTGTTGGTGTTCGCTATAAAACCCATAACTGTAGGTATCTTCTTGTTCTTTCACAAAGTATGCTTTTTCTAAAGCTTCAAGCACATATTTGATGGTAGGGTTTTCAAGCTTCTTGTTATTCCAGCCAATACGTGGAAGCTCCTCTTCTGATTCATTGATACTTTTACGAATCTTGTACTGAACAATTGCACGAATCAGAAGTGAGATGTTCATGAGCATGACCAAGGCATTAATTCGCTCTGGCGTTTTTAAAAAGATTGAAGCTGCAAGTGCAGGTTCTTTCAACAGTCTAAACTGCGCCTCAACAACAGTTTGTTCTTTGTACTGACGGAGGATCTCCTTGCCATCAAATTCTGTCTCATGAATACTTGTGATCAGCACGAAGCATTCTTCTTCGTGTTTTAGTTTCTCCACAGCTGTAGCATTTTCTGCTTGTATGTGTACAGTTACACGCCAAGATATTACGATAACTGGAGGTTTAGGATTTTTTCCCGGATTACCACGTGGTCTTTTTTCTGTTTTTTCTTCCTTGAAACAGACGTCAAATAGAAAAAGACTCTTCTTGTGAGCTTTTTCAAAGCGAGCCCACTCTTCACGGGCATCCGCTTCACAAACAAATACTTTGCCCGATAATGTCAGGATATCTTTTTTAAGCTCCATACGTTGCTTCTCCAGCTTATGCTCAAAACGATCTTTTCCCGCACTACTGCGGACAACAATAAACCGGGTATCACAATTTTCAACAGCCTCCATAAACTCCTGCATTTCATAGGTACATGCGTTCTTGCCAGAACCTATCTGACCGATATCAGTCCATTGATCAAATTTATAAGCTTTCTCGATCAGTCTTCCGGCAACCTTGCCGTAAAAATTTGCAGGACACCGCGATATGAACCGTATCCTGTTGTCTGGATCGGTAAGCTGCTTGAACGTTGGCAGATTAATAAGCTTAGAGTCAGCAATATAAGTTACTTCATTCAAACAATCTCCGAATATTTGCTTTGTAAGGGCTAAGGCTTTTTGATTCCATTCAATATCGGAAGTATTTCCATCCATAGTTGAACTGGCTACGGCAATACCATGTTCATTGACAATCTTACCTACTACGGCCTGTTTGCAATGCGGAAGGTGATCCTTGTTATATCCTTTGGTGATGTTCAAAGCACCCTCCGGCGCATCGTCGCACATATATTGCCCATAAAAGGACAATGTTGTTGTATCAGAATGCAGCCGATTGAAAGCAATATGAAACACGCTGTACATAGACAAACAGATAGATGAAAACAATCCTTCAGGTTTAGCTTCACTGATTCGGTCTAATGCACGTGCGATGGAATAGTCATTTAAGTGTTCTGGCATAACCCCTTTGCCAAACAATGCTTCAGTATCATAACCGGCAAATGCCCGCTTGATCCTGTAAAGTGGGGCTCGTACCTGCATAAATGTTGCCAATATCACGGCCTTAGCTAAATTACCGGGAGACACTTTCCAATGACTTTCATCCCATTCAACACTACCATCTATGAATTCAACAAAACCAATGAGTTTTAAAAACTTGTTTGCAAGCAGTAAAGCAAAAGGAAGGATCAAAGGTTGCTCTACTTTTGCCGGATGCAGTATAGTAATTTTACGCTTTTTATTTCTTTTGTGTTTATGTGACTTCTTTGAAGCTTTTGCCATACGAATCACTCCTATAATTTTGTATATAAAAGAGATTCGCCAAAAGTTCTAAATTCCATTCAAGTTTACATAAATAATGCATGGTAATTTATTCATGCTGAATGTGAGTTCTAACTCCCATAATGTATCGGGCGGCCAGGGTCGTCCGCCCCTCCAGGAGGATGTGAAAAAGTCGAATTCAGCACTTTTCCACATCTTTCTACAGGACTGATCTTAACTGCTTTTTGCCGCTGAAAGTCCGAATAAACTGCCGATCACTCCCAAAATTGCGCTTAGAGATGTAACGAGTACAACCATACCTGACAGCAGCTGTGCAAGAGGCGGCATAGGTATGAAGGGAAGGGGGCCGGATATTTGCATATAAACATACCTTAACACGAATGTCGCTAGAGCCGCCGCCATCAGGCCTCCCCCTAAAGTTAATAATAATCCTACTATCAGAAAAGGGCATGCGATAAACGTATCCGGTGCGCCCAATAATACCAAGGTATTTATTTGCTCCTTGTTATTATGCACTCCTAACCTGATAATATGGGATATGATGACTATTGTCGAGATACCTACGGCAGCTGCGAAAAAAGCGCCTAAAAATCTCAGTGTATCCGAAATATCTTGCAAACGGTTTAGTACTTCTCTATTGTCCCTAATATACGTAATCCCCGATATAGATTCCAAATCATCTATAACTGCATCGATATCCTGTAAATGAACCTTTAGCTCGATAAAAGGACTGAATGGATTATCGTTAAAGAATTCCAAAACACGCGCTTCCTCCCCCAGAATTTCTGCCATTCTGGCGTAGGCTTCATTTGCATCAACCCTTTGCACTTCCTGTATACCTTCTACATTCTTTATCTTTCCGGTTAGCTGCGCAACATCAGTATTATCCATATTTTCATCAAAGTAGACACTAATTTGCGTCTGCCCCTGTATCACTTCAATCACCCTACTGCTTATCCACCATCCCGACATGATCATAGCAAGCATAAAGAAAATAAAACCTGTACTTAGAAGGGAAAAAATATTTGATAATAGATTCATCCTGATAATGGTTTTCGCCTCATTTGTAAAGTATCCTATGTTATAAAAAGAATCCTTCATTGTGATTTCATCCCCTCTTTTCCCATTGAATATTTCCCCTGTCCACCTCAATAAACATACCAACTTTTTTATCGTTAATTAAATGGGTTGCATGGGTGGTAATAACAACCGTTGTTTTTTTATCATTAAAGGAGGTCAAAAGTTCTAATATGTTTACCGCATTATTTACATCCAAATTACCGGTTGGCTCATCCGCTAATATCAAGGCCGGCTTTCTCGCTACCGCACGCGCTATGGCTACTCTTTGAGACTCTCCCCATGACAGGTTTTCTACCGGTGAAAGTGCCTTATGTTCCAATCCCACCTTTATCAGTGCATGATTGGCATTTTCTTTTAGCTGACGGGGAGGAATTCCTAGAAAGCGCATCCCCAGCATTACATTCTCTATAACCGTTCTCCCTTTTATCAACTTAAATTCCTGGAAAACAGGTCCGATGACCCGCCGCAGTCTTCTAATGCTGGCTGCCTGGTCTTTAGTGATGGCTTGTCCCATTACTTTTAAAAAACCTGTTGTAGGATACTCCATCCCCATCATAAGCTTTAAGAGACTGGTTTTACCCGATCCGCTGGGTCCTGTTATGTATACTATATCGCCGGATTGAATTTGCAAATCGACATTTTTTAAAGCCATTGTACCATCCGGGTACGTTAAGCAGACTTTTTTTCCCTCAATCATCTTTCGTCTCCTCTCTTTCTTGTACTAGAAAACGGGTTTAATACCAAACTCCAAGCGGTTTTCTAAAGCTTCTACCGAGTTTAATATATTTGTACCTACTAGCGGCTTAAGATTTAACACAAGTTGGCCTTCCTTGAACAACTCCTCTAACGTATCATCGTCCAATGCTACACCATAAAAACTGCCTTCTTTTACTTGAAATTCTATAATATTTCCTTGTAAAATAACAAATGAGCCTTTTAAAATAAGGTGCTTTTGGGGCAGCTTCATCTCAATTTCTCCCGGATAAAAACTGAATACCATTTGCGGAAGCTCAGCATTCGCCGCAATAATATTATTAAAGGTTTTTTCCTCGATAGACCCTTTAATACCATTGGCAGTCAGCGATATTTTTAATGCATCCGGCGGTAGATTGCCCTCTTCAATAATACGCGAAACTTCTCTTGTGATGTCTGAAAATAATGGTTTAAATTGATCCCATATGTATTGAATATTGTTTACTTGCTGCTGATAATACTCTCGTTCCTCTTCTAAAGATGCCAGATACGTTTCCTTATCTTCTTTTAGCTGTACTTTTTTTGATAAAGACTCATCTAACTGTTGTTGTTTTTCTTGCAGCAATATAAGCCTTTCCGCGAGCGTTGCTTTTTCTTGTGCAAGCCTGTCTCTACTTGCGTCCAGGGATTCCAAAAGCTCTCCGGTATTGCGGGTTAGATCCCGTAAAGCGCCTAGCCTTCTAAGAAATACAGTTAGGTTATCCGAATCTAAAATGATTTCAAGGTAAGAACCTGGTCCCCTTTTTTGGTAGCTCTTAAGAACCTGCTTCAAGATATCCCTCTGTTCTTGATATGCCGCTTCTTCATCTGCGATGGATGCTTCCACACTTTTGATTTCTTTCGCCATCCCCTCAATTTCCCGGGAGATCTCTTGTTGGGCTGCTTCCATCCTCTCTATTTCTTGTTCCAAGTCGAATAAGTATTTAATGATTTCTTTCTTCTCTTGAGAAATCCCTTCCAACTTTTTTTCCATCTCCGAAAATGAATCTGCTTGCCCTATAATCATGGTTGGATAAAGGATCATACAAGCAAAAACTGCGGTTAAAATGAAAACTATAAATAAATTACCTTTTCCGGGTTTGAACATGCGGTTCCTCCTTCCTAACACCCTTAAACAGGAAAAATCCATTGATATGATAACAATCTAATTTTAACAGAATCTTTTATAAATTAAAATCTTTTTGTAATTAGAGGAAGCATTAAAAATGATATTCTATAGAGATGAAACAACATTCATATGAGCTCTATTCTGAATGCTGCTGGATCTCATTGGACTTGCACGGATACTGCAATTTCCCAGAGCGGACGGCCAATGGCCGCCCCTACATTCTATCCACAGATTCTTTGGAGATGTATTAAAAATGATTAAATATTTTATTTAACCTTTATGGTAGCAGTATAATCATACCCCTTTGGAGGATTATCTTGCGCAGTACTATGATGTATGAATTCAATATCCTTTCCCAATTGCTTGGATGCTAACCAGAAATGACAAAACGCAATACCCATATCAATCTTGTTCATCCTTTCATACATAAGCGCTCTAATAAAGTTTGGCTTAATACAAAATGCGTCAATGGTATCCTTATTCACTACAAAATACCATGGTTGGCCATTGGTTGCAGACGGTGCTAATCTAACCGCTTCCAACTGCTCCTCCATGCCGCTGCCACTACTGATTTCAGAAAGTGTTTTTCTTTTGAATTCCTGAGTACTGTTTCTGTGTAATGGTTCCTCAGCTTTTCCGAAAGCCATCGCGATGACAAATTCCAGCGTCAATCCTTCTTTCACTGCCTTTATCGGTTTTGCCATGCCTACCCAGCAGCTTCCGATACCATTGATTGAAAGAAACAGGTCCATTTGCTGAAGCATAAAACCTACATTTGTGAGATACCCTTCTTTATTCTCCGATGATACCACAATATAATGCGGTGATTTTATCGGCAATAAATTCTTGATTTGCTCTTGTGATACAATCATCATCTCTGTTTTGATCTTACTATCAATAGGTTTTAAAACATTCGTGTACGCAGAAATCTCCGCAAGCGTATTCTCATCAAGTGGATTTAAATCATATTTTCTCACAGACTTTCTTTTAAAGATTGCTTCATATAAATTCGTTTGCTTCACTATACCAACTCCTTACTTTTTTAGATTTACTCTCTTATACAGTATTACAAGAGAACAGTACGAGATCACTGAAAAAGTCGGTTTTAGCACGCAGAAGGGCAAAACTTAGGGATTGGTCTGCTGTCAGGCCTGGTTTTTGGCCGGACTGCGGCCCTGTCCCTAAGTTTTGCCCTGACCAATGAAGCACTTTTTCAGTAGTCTCGAACCGTACTTATATCTATACTTCCTAGTATATCAAATCCGAAAATCAATATACAGATTGAAACCCTTCAATCAGCACAGCCCGTACAAAGGCTCCGTCACTTTCTTCAATCTTCACCGGTGGAGCAACCAGGAAGTACTCTCCTTCTGCAGCTTGAGATAAGTCTAAGTTTTCCAGCACCGCAATATTTCTGCCCAGTATTGCTTTGTGCACATCATCATCACCTATTGTATCGGCTTCTGTTCCGATCGTTGTAATCCCTTTTTCTACTATCGCTGTATAGACATCCTCACCAAAGCTTATATTACCCTTTACGAGCAATATTTTGCATCCATCCATTTGAAGTGAAGATACAAACTTATTGTCTGCAATACCACTGCAAGGTACAACCTTACATCTTCCGATAAAAAGTTCAAGAGGCAGCTTGTCAACAGTCATACTGCTATCCAAATAATGACTTGGACTATCTGCATGGGTACCGGTATGTACACAGGCTTTTAAGACAGACAAATTCATTTGATCATTCTTTGCACGATTATAGATTTTCTGAAGCTCGGGCTCCGGATCCCCCGGATAGACAGGCGACGTCAACACTCCCTTGCTTATATCTATCATCTTCATACCAGCATTTCCCTCCTTTAAAACAGCAGTATTTATAAAACCTTGTGAGTCGGAACGGCACAGGGGCTGTTCCCTACATAGAACACCAAATTCCATTCATACCTGATTTACAATTCGTAGGGAACGTCCCCCGTGGCGTTCCGTTGACTTGCAATATTCAATTATTTGACTCAACTTATAGCATAATGATATTTCCTATAAAGGTTCTTTATTACTTAAAAAACGAAAGCTGTCTATCCCCATATCCCATGGTATACGCTCTTATGATATCCTGCATTTTGTAAAGTACACCGAGTTTTTCACATTCCGCCTTAAACACCGTCCATAAAGCCTTTACTTTTGGTGATGTACAGCTATATGCATAACCGTATTTTTTAATATATTTATCTTTCAGTCCGGGAAAAAGCTCGTCCAACTTTTTATAGTAATGGTGCCTCTGATTTTGCCTAAGTGTTACTCCAAAGGCAGGATAAATAAATCTTGCTCCGTTCTTCCTTGCAAGACGAACAATATTTAAAATGTTCTCCTCATTATCTTCCAAAAAAGGCAGCACCGGCATAAGCAATATCCCTGTAAAAATCCCGTGATCAGATAAGTCTTTTATTGCAGAAAACCGCTTCCCCGATTCCGCTACATTGGGCTCTATTTTTCTGCAAAGATCGTCATCATATGTAGTTACAGTCATTTTCACAATAACCGGGGAATGCTGTTTAATATCTGATAAAATATCAATATCTCTGGTAATCAAGTCGCTTTTTGTGGCAATAGCAACTCCAAATGTAAAAGCATTAATAAGCTCCAATGCATGTCGTGTAAGTAATAATTCTTTCTCGAAAGGGTTATATGGATCGCTCATCGCACCGGTACCAATCACACCGGTCTTCACCTTCCGCCTCAACTCATCTCTGATGATTCGTAATGCGTCTTTTTTTGCCCTTACCCTGTCAAAATTTTCCACACGATAGCATTCACTGCGGCTGTCGCAATAAATACAGCCATGGCTGCATCCCTTATAAATGTTCATATTGTAGTCCGTACCAAACCACTGCGTACTTTTCGTTTTTGTCACTATTGTTTTTGCTTGTATATACTCCATACTATAAACTCTCTCCATCAAAAAATGTCATAAACTCCATGGCATCTAACAATAAATTACTACTAACCCTTTTTTACGCTAATTTTTATTATTCATTCTCTAAATATAGTATACTACAATTAGATGACAGCGTAACGCCATGTTCAAAAAAATATATCCATAGGCAGAATGATACCCCCATGGATATATATGTAAGATAATGATCTAAATCGCTTCAACCAAGATTTTTGATGCCTCTTCAGAACGCAGCGCAATAACAGCGCCTCGAATATGATATGCAATTGGGTCACCTGCCGGACTTTTTTGCACGGCTTCTACCTCTGTATTGGAAATCAACCCTAAATCAAGCATTCGTCTTCGAATGGTTCCATCGGAAGTTAGTGCCTTTACCTTCGCTTTTTTGCCTAAAGGTAAAAAATTAAGCGGAATAAAATTTTCATTCATAGATCTACACCTCCTGCAATTTATTATGTTTATTCTTTATTTATTCACTATCAGCGGGGAGCAAATTTTTTTCCCTACACCAACATATGTAAAATAAAATCAAAGTGTTACGCATATAAATGAAATAATTAAAAAATTTTCACTGATACAAGGAGGTAATCACAGATGGACAAAAATCGTGAATTTCACACGGTACGGGGCTACCAACTGTTGGACCAAAACCATAGGCTTCTAACACCGGCCATGGAAGATTACCTTGAGATGATTTATAGAAACATCCTTTTAGAAGGATATATGCGCGTCAATACACTTGCAGATTTATTAAATGTGCGGCCTTCTTCTGCAACGAAGATGGTTCAAAAGTTAACTCAACTCGGTCTTTTAAAATATGAAAAGTATGGAATTATTCTTCTGACAGAACAGGGTAAGAATATAGGTACATTTCTTTTAAAAAGGCATCATATTATTGAAAAGTTTTTAGAAAACATAGGAATTAGCGATAATATCCTGGTTGAAACAGAATTAATAGAGCATAATGTTAGCAAAAGTACTCTCAGGTGCATTGATATGCTCAATGAATTTTTTAATGTGCATCCACATTTGATTGATGAATTTGAATCATTTAAGCTAAAACATTCAAGTACAAATGAACTATAAAGGTATCATAACCGTCAAATAGCCAAAGCTTACCGATATAAATGATAAGCCGGCAGAAGATGTATATCATGCAATGCAAATACATCTCCTCTGCCTTATAGGTATCTGTTAAAGATTTTCCTTTAACTTCTTTAATTCCTCTAATACGCCATAATACTCCTTATCCAGTGCTATGATATCATCATTCTTTGAAGGGAGCGAAAGTTTTCCTACTATTTCCGAAAGGCGATTTTGCAATACAAAAACCCGTTTTTCAATTTCTTGCTTCTGATTATCCAAAGGCTTATTTCTTCTAGATAAATACTCCTGGTAGTTTCCCTGAAACATATTTATCTTATAATCTTCTATTGTCATAATATGATCTGCAACCGAATCCACAAATCTTCTGTCATGTGAAACAAACAATAACGTTCTGTCATAGTCTTTCAAAGCTTCCTCTATTGCCTCGAGGGAAGTTATATCCATATAATTGGTAGGCTCATCCAATATCAAAAAGTTTATATCCTGTAAGAGTATTTTTGCAAGTGAAACCTTCACCCGCTCTCCTCCACTTAACATGTTAACCTTTTTATAAATATCTTCTCTTTTAAATAATAGCCTTGCAAGTAATGTCCTTGCAAAGTTCTCAGCGCTGCCGCTAGTCTCCATAACATTTTCTATGATTGTCATATTTTCTTTTAAGATATACATATCTTGACTAAAGTATCCGATTCTCGCCCCTTGAGCAATTTTTACAGCATTATCCTGCTTCATGATCATTTTAATCAAGGTACTTTTCCCACACCCGTTAGGACCGATCAACGCTGTCTTCGTGCCATTATAAATAGTAAAATCCGCATCCCTGAATATCGTTTTGTTACTAAATACCTTGCTTATTTTCCGGCCTTCTAAAACAATTTTACTGTACAGCCGGTTTGAATCCGCAATATCCAGCTGAATACGTTCCGCTTTCTTAGGTTTTTCTTTAACCTCCAGGTGCTCTATTCGCGCTGCGATATTCTTCACTGCCCTATCAAGCGTTGCCTTAGCTTTTTGATCTCCCATTTTGTGAAGTCTTGCCTCAGAATTCCCCATCCTCTTAGGAGCCTTCTTTATCCGTCTTACCTTTTCCTTGGTATCACTAATGACTTCCTCAAGCCGCTTCTTTTCTTTCACATACTGCTGATACTCAAACTCAACCCGTTCTTTCTCTTGAATCTTTTTAGCCTGATAACCGCTATAGTTTCCATGATATATTTTTATCCTGCCATTTTCAATTTCGAGTATTTTATTGCATAGTTTATCTAAGAAACTTCTATCATGAGATATAAGAATAAGCGCCCCATTGTATTCACCAAAGCTTTGTTCCAGGAGTTCAATGCCTTCCATATCCACATTGCTGGTAGGCTCATCCGCAAATAGCATTATGCTGTTATTATCCAAGCTTTGAGCAAGCTTAAATCTGGTCTTCTCTCCTCCACTCAAATTCTCATGCCAGGCACTTGGAATTCCGAATTTGGAAGCCATCTCGCTACTTATACTTGTATTGTCAGGTGCTTCAAGTTGGGATATATACGCGTATCTGCCATGCAATTTAATCCACCCTTCATCTGCCTCCAGCTTTTGAGTCAGTATGTTGATCAAGGTCGTCTTACCTGCCCCGTTAACTCCTATAATCCCAATTCTATCTTCAGAATAAATTTTTAAATCTTCTATATCCAGTATCAATCTATCACCAAAATATTTTTTCATATTGCTGCACTCTATTAATAGCATAAAAAAACCCCTCCTTGTAACTTGGAGAGGATAGTATCAGAGCCAGTTTACACCCTGATATACCTAAAGTAAATATTCACATGAATAATAAGCACCCCTATAGGAGTACATATGAAGATTCACTGATCACATCAAGGCTATGACGCCGAGCCGGCAAGTTAATAACAGCAAAGAATACTATCCACTCACAACTTTAAATAAAATGCATCACAACAAAGCCTCATTCGAAGGCCTTACTGAATTTTCATTTAACGTAAATCGTTGAAGTGAATTACATTCTCATGTCTGCCAATACCTTACCCTTTCTTAAATAGTAATCCCATTATATAAATTATCTGCCATACTGTCAACTTAAAATCCTTTTAACTGTTGTAAGTTATAAATTAAGAGAAAATAAACAAAAAAACTGGAATAAGAAAAAGACACATAAGATCTTAGATAGACCTAATGTGTCGAAAATCAATGACCTTTTTTCTTCTCTTTCTTTTTTTGTTGCTTTTTTTGAAATTGTAATTCTTTCTCCAGCTCTTTTTGTCTCTTGGATTTACTTTTCCGTTCCAGTTTATTTGCTTCCCGCTCCAATCGAATGGCTTCTTGCGCTTTTGTGGAAATACCTCTGTTTTCAACTGCTTTTTTTATTTTACGCTGCAATCTTTTAGGATTGACCTTTGTCTCAGTTGCTTCTTTAATCGCCACCGGTCTGCTAAATTTCAGTTGATGATAATTTTTCAGTACAAATTCATAAACTTCATAGTCTTTCGGTTCAGGCCCAAAAACAATCCTACAGGTCATTAACTCTTCATTTTCCACCCGTTCAAAAACACCAATCCAAAAGGGGTCGTCAAAATAAACTGTTAACTTATTCATATTTAATTCCTCCTGTTTAATGAGCTATAAACAGAGAATGGACAACCCCAGGAGGGCAGGTTACTGACAGATAATCATCTGCATCCGGACTACCAACCGAATCGTGTTTTTATCTCTTAGCTGTTCTATTTTAACATATTTTTGCACTTAGTGCAGCCCTGTACTCATATATTGAAAATCCATTTCTCCTATTTCTTCTCTGTTAATTCTTTCTCCACTTCAAAAGATACTCCGGCTTGTTTTTGGTAAAACAGCGCAATAGCGCCACTGTCCTTCTCACCGTGCTCTTCCCTGCACATTCCGAATATCTGTTCAACAAGGCTCGCTACAAGCGTTGGTGTGCCAAGCTTTTTACCTACATCTGTAATAATATTCAAATCCTTATACATGAGTGACAGCTTAAAAGAAGGATTGTAATCATTCTCCATAAACATAGGCATCTTTGCATTAAGAATCACACTATTGGCAGTTGCATTTTTAAGAACTTGGTATAAATCTGAGGGATTGATGCCTGCTTTCACTGCCAGACACACTGCCTCAGCAATTGCTGCCATTTCCGATGCAGCTATCAAATTGTTCGCCATCTTCGCAGCAAGGCCGAGCCCGCTAGGTCCGCAATAAACAATATTCTTACCTATCACATTTAATACTTCCCTGAGTTCTTCAAATACTTCCTTATCTCCGCCTACCATAATGGCTAAAGTCCCGGCACTAGCGCCAGCAGGTCCTCCACTGATAGGAGCGTCAAAAAAATATATTCCCTTTTCTTTCAAGCGCGTTCCAAATTCTCTACTTCTGCTAAGGTCAATTGTGCTCATATCTATCACAATACAACCAGGTCTTAGTCCTTCTTCGAGCCCATTTTCTCCGAATATTACTTCTTCTACCTCTTTATCATTTGGGACAACAGTAAAGATTATATCCGCATTTTCTCCGACTTCTCTATATGTGCTGCAAATAACCGCTCCTTTTTCGGCCACTGCTTCCGCAGGCTTTCTATTGTTGTGAAATCCCACATAAAGTTGATAGCCTGCGTTAACCAGATTCATAGCTATAGGAAGCCCCATCGTTCCCAGTCCAATAAAGCCGATTTTCCTCATATCCAACCTCCTTGTTACTTTCTTAAGTTATAAATGGTATATTGCATTTTTACATTTTATCTTTGGTTTTCCTGCCACAAAATACCATATCCTACTATTATTTTAACAGCATGTACTCTTTTTTGTCAATGACCTGCTAATGTAAAGGCACTTATTGTTCCTTGCTGATTTATAGACTCACAGTGAGTTTATAATCTCTGAAATCCCCTTCGTTTTTATCCGTTTTAACGGCCTGATAACAGAAAATAGGGTTACCAGCAATGTAATCATCAATATTAAAATGATTTGATACACTGGAAATCTCCAAATTATATGAAAACTAGATAGATATTTTACTATAAATATCCTTTGCAGCATAATCCCAAAGATGCAGCCTGCAATGCACCCGGTCACCATGTAGGTTGCAGCTTCAACCAGAAGCATTCTATCTAATTGAGTACCCGACATCCCGATTGCCCTCATAACCCCTAAATATCGTATTTTTGATGCAACGCTGGTGTTCATGGTATTGATCATATTCAAGATGCTTATTAAAGCGATTACTGTCACAAAACCGTATACAAATACAGCCATTGTCAAATAGATTTGGTCCATCTCGGTATTTTTCTGACGCATATCCCTAAAAGATATCGTATCATCCACCCTACTCTTTATCGCATTCACAGCTTGCTCATCCTTTTTTTTCTTAAGCTGGATATCTACTGCTTTGAATGCAGACTCACCGGTTAGGTCAGTGAATAATGCTTCGGTTGTAATAAATGTAGTTAATGTCAGTTCTGTGCTGCTTAAAGGTACAGAACGCAATATCCCCATTACCGTTAACTCTTTTTCTCCTGCAGGGGTCTGAATGTAAACCTTATCCCCTAATTGAAAATTTGCAGTCTCTATTGAAACATTTTTTCTTAGATGCCTGGAAACCGCAATGACTCCATTCCTTTCATTCATTTTTTCCTCCGAAAGCTCACCTGCAATCAAATCTGCTTTTGCCCAATTTAATTGGTCCTTATCATAGGAAATGAGCCATGACTTCTCAGGAGGCACTAATAAACCGTTTTCTTTTACCGCAATCCCGTTTTTACTCTCTCTATATGTGTCAGACAGCCTTGACGCATCAAAAGCAGCATCAACATAGCTGAACATTCTTCCATAAGCCCTTTTGACCCCATCCATCTCTGATATCTTAGTATACAGTTCCTCTCCTATACCTTGTTCTGATATCAGCGAAATATCCGGCGTGTAGGGTTTGGTAGTTTTAATAGCAGTATGCATAAAATCGATAAATACATTAAAACCCAAGAACATGATAATACTGATTGCAATGGAGCATGACATCAAAAAAAGTGTTTTCCTCTTGATAATAGCATTGCTTATTCCCATCGCAATTTCAGCATGTAAGATTTTTGTTAGGAGCCCCTGCTTCTTTCTTCTTGGGATTCTTATCTCCCCGCTTCCGGTCACAGCATTTACAGGAGAAACCCGTGCCGCCTTTTTCGCAGGCAATAAAGATGCCGTAAATACGGTCAGAAAGCCAATCACTATACCGGCACATATTCCGGTGATACTTATACTAAACAACGGAATATCTGAAAAAATAGTATTATTGAAATACTTTAGCAGCGCAGAGCAAGCAAAGGTCATCAGCATACCTGCGAGGATTCCTAAAGGAATTGCCCTCAGCGTTATGATAAGCCCTTCCCTTTTAACAAGCTTTTTTATCTGCGCCTGTGATGCGCCGATACATCTTAAAAGCCCGAACTGCTGAACCCTCTCCATTACCGAAATATTAAAGGTATTATATATCATCACTACACCCGCGATAAGAACAATGCAAAATAAAATGCCGCCTACAACATACAAACCAACTGCGGCTTTATGCTCACTTTGCCCGATCACCGCAAGCAAATGATTATTGAGTTCTATCCTGTCACCAGCAATACCAAGTGTGTTTTTAATATCTGCCACCGCTTGATTTATTTTTACTCTTTCCTTAAATTCAACAAGATACAAACTCATTTCTTCAGACGCAATCTCATTCGTAACGGTCGAAGATAATAGCACACCCGGCACACCTGCTGCCTTCATGTTGCCTAAGTCGTTATAGATTCCGCTTACTATAAATTCTCTATCAATATTGCCCGGAAAAGAAATTTGAACACTATCATCAATATCCACATTTAAATATAGGCTTTCAGTTGCCCATTGTTCAATCATTATTTCGTTTTCTTCGATTGGAAACTTCCCTCGTATCACTTTTACATTCATATTAGGCGCAAAGGCTTCATCTATCGCTCCGAGCTTACATTGAATCCCGTTGATATTTGCATCTTCAAACGCTTTCCAACTCCCTGAATTCTTAACATCAATGCGGTTCTTGATAAATGTCCTTTCTTTATCCGATGCATCTTTAACAGCAAGATGAAAATTCCCGTAATCATGAATCACTTGCAGCTTTTCAAACCGCATGAAAACATCCAGCATTGAAAAAATACCGGTAATAAGAGCAACCGATATAGCCACACTGATGATGGTCAGCCGGGCTTTCTTTTTGTGCATGAATAAATATTTAGTGACAAACGCTAAATAGTTTTTCATTTACCTGCCCCCCCGAGTTCCGTGACTATTCCGTCTTCTACATGAAAGACCCTGTCTGCCAAAGAAGCATAATTCTCGTTATGTGTAATCATAATGAGTGTCTGTTCATATCTGTCCACAGATAATTTCATCAGGTCGATGATATCTCTACTATTTTTACTGTCAAGGTTTCCTGTCGGTTCGTCGGCCAGAATGATTGCAGGTTTGGTTGCAAGGGCTCGTCCAATCGCCACCCGTTGCTGCTGTCCTCCCGAGAGTTGACTGGGCAGATGATGTTTTCTTTCCATCAATCCCAATGTATGAAGCAATTCATCGATATAATCCTTATCCGGTCTTTTATAATCCAGCAGTAATGGCAAAATCATATTTTCCTCAACATTTAGCTCCGGCACTAGATTGTATGCCTGAAAAACAAATCCTATATTACGCCTGCGGAAAACCGCCAACGCCTCCTCTTTCATGGAAAAAACATCTCGACCATCTACAAAAACCTTACCGGATGTCGGAACATCCAGTGCTCCAAGCAAATTAAGAAGTGTACTTTTCCCTGAACCCGACGGGCCGACAATAGAAACAAATTCTCCTTTTGAAACGGAAAAAGACGCGTCCTTTAACGCTTCCACTTTCGTTTCACCTTTCCCGTAAGTTTTTGATAGACTTTCCGTTTTTAATATCTCCATATTTCCCACCTCAGTTATATTATTCTATCCGTTCATTTCAGAACAAATATAGAATAACCTCCAAACCTTACTCTCATATGAATTTAATCTTACAATTTTGTAAGCTTGGGCAGATGAATCGCAAACTTTGTTCCTTTTCCCATTATGCTTTCTACAGATATAAATCCATCGTGCATTTCAATGATTGCTTTTACTAAAGTAAGTCCTATACCGGTTCCTTGCTTATCCTGCGAGAATTTACTTCTGTAGAATCTCTTGAAAATGTGATTGATATCATCGGAGTGAATACCTTGCCCATTATCTTCAACAGTTATTTTTATCAGTAACGGTGTTTCTTCAACCAAAACCCTTATATGGTTCCCTCCAACAGTATGCTCCAAAGCGTTTTTAAACAGATTGCTTAAAGCTTCAAACATCCATTCCTTATCGCAGAGATATGATATCTTCCCGTCTGATTTCACGTCAAAGGTTTTTTGCTCTTTTAATAACCGGATTTCGAAACTTTCAGCCACACGTTCTACAATATCATTTAAAACATGACTGCTTTTGTTGAGCTCAATCATTCCCGCGTCCAATTTCGCCAATTTCAAAAGATTCGCTATCAGGATTTGCATACGTTCCAGCTCATTTTCGCTTTTACTCAAAAATCTTGCGATCACTTCATTATCCGTATTCTCATTGTTCATGATTTCGTTATACATCGCAAGGGCGGACAAAGGTGTTTTAAGCTGATGAGATATATTCGCTATAATATCCTTTAAAAAGACTCTGCTTTGTTTTTCTTTTTGAATATGTGTATATAGGGACCCTGTCACCATATTGATGGATGAGGCCAATTTTGACAGACTTCCTTCTTCATGATCATCAAGTTTTGTTGTGAACTCTCCATTCATGATCTTATTGACATCGTCATTATACCGGTCTATTCTTCTGTAATGGTGTTTTAGAAATAAATAGACAACCATCAAAATGGCAATGCTAAGCAGTATGGAAAATGTGAGACTTATTGCTCTATTGATCATATAAAACTTATTCACCTGTGGGATTAAATATAGTTGTATGTTATTTTTATATCCCGATTGCTCAAGCAGGGCTTTGCCTTTTTTAAGGTGGTGGGATAGTTTATTTGCTGTGAATGCCGCTTGTATTTCTAATTCCATTGCCGGATACTTTTGGCTCAAATATCCCGCAAGTTGATAATCATGCATCACCATCTCATTCTTAAAATGAACAGCATTGATGTATACACTGATTTGAACAAGTATCATCCCAACAAACAAGACCAACGTCAATAATGCTAAAATTTTTCTAACTTCTTTATTTACTAGTAAACTCATAGCAAACCCCTTATACAATATTCCATTTATATCCCATTCCTCTAATTGTTACTAAAAATCCAGGGCACTTTGGATCATCTTCAATTTTTTCACGCAGCCTGCTGACGTAAACAGCTAAAGTATTATCATCAATAAAGCTTTCACGGCAATCCCATAACTTCTGGATGATCTGCTCCTTTGATAGTATGACTCTTGGATTTTGCATAAATAGACATAGCAATCTGTATTCGGCGGACGTAAGGTCTATATCTTTTCCGTTTTTTATTACTCGGCCTTCTAAAAGTTTTATGGTAATGCCGTTTGAATTCAATACCGCGGCTTGCTGCTTTGCCAAATCCGAACGTCTCAATGCAGCGTTTATCCTTGATATCAGTTCATTTAGTTTAAAAGGCTTTGTTATATAATCATCTCCTCCCAGATCCAAACCCATAACAATATTTACTTCTTCATCGGAGGCTGTCAGGAAAATGATCGGGATATCGGATGTTTGCCTGACTGTTTTACATATGTCAAAGCCGCTGCCATCCGGAAGCATTAAATCTAAAATAATTAAAGTATATTCACTTTGATTTAAATATTCTTTGGCTTGCTTTAATGTTCTTGCAATAGTTACATCAAATCCATGCTTGGAAAGGGAAAATTTCAAGCCTTCAATCAAGCTTAAATCATCTTCCACTAATAATATCTTTCTCATATTTTCCTCCGCTAAGTGTATTTGATCCCTTCATAACAATAATTTTTAACTATACTTACGTTAATAAACCTGTATTGTCTAATAAACGAATCTTCTTCTTGTAAAATTTTTTCTCTCCCCTAATTTTTCTTCTATCTAACTGTAACAAGTGTAAATCATGGTGCATATCTTAATTATTAGTTGTAGCAAATAAAGTTTCTTGCGACTAATGTATGAAATACGCCAATAAATTATTTTTCAAAAAGGAGGTTATATAGATGGGTTTAACAAACCAGTCTACAGGTACAGGCGCATTAAAAGAGATGTTTGAAGTAGAATTGGAATCACCGGATGATATTGTCATTGCACTGGCAGGCAATCCCAATACAGGGAAAAGTACAGTATTTAACAGTCTTACAGGTCTTAACCAACACACGGGAAACTGGCCCGGCAAGACGGTTACTAACGCACAGGGAAAATATATACATAAAAACAAAAGATATATCTTAGTCGATTTACCCGGCACTTATTCTTTGCTGGCTAATTCTGCGGAAGAACAAGCCGCCAGAGATTTTATCTGCTTTGGTAATCCTCATGCAACGGTCGTTGTAGCTGATGCTACCTGCTTAGAAAGAAATCTTAATTTAGTACTTCAAATCATGGAGATCACTGATAAAGTAGTGGTATGTGTCAATCTTTTGGATGAAGCCAAGAGAAAAAGGATTCATATTGACCTGAAAAAACTTTCCGAACTTCTAGGGGTACCTGTAGTAGGCGCCACGGCAAGAAGCGGTGAAGGATTAGAAGAATTAAAAAATACGGTAGAAAAAGTTGCCCGTGGAGAAATCAAAACCAATCCTCAAAAAATTAATTATGACGAAGTGCTTGAAAAATCTATCAAAGAAGTGCAGCCGTACATTGATGCCCTGGTAGGTGATGAAATTAACGGCAAATGGGCATCCCTTCGTCTGATTGATGGAGATGATGACTTATTAAAATCACTCAATATCCATCTCGATTTTGATTTGTCTAAGGATGAAGTGTTGAACAAAAAGCTAAATGCTGCCCATGCTGATTTAAAAGATGAAAACATCGCATTAGCCGACCTAAGAGATCGTATTGTTTCTAATATTGTCAGTACTGCTGAAAGTATTAGTAAAGAGGTTGTCACACTAGAGAATAAAACCCATCAAGAACTGGACCGTAAGATTGATCGTGTGCTAACTTCAAGAGTCTTTGGTATTCCACTGATGGTCGCCCTGTTAGGCGTTATTTTTTGGCTTACCATCGAAGGCGCAAATGTTCCATCCTCCATGTTAGCGAGTGGTTTCTTCTGGATTGAAGAGCAATTAACAGTATTTTTTCACAGGCTTGGTACACCCGAGTGGGTACATGGTATTCTTGTATTGGGTATGTATCGTACTTTAGCGTGGGTTGTCTCGGTAATGCTTCCGCCAATGGCAATTTTCTTCCCATTATTTACGTTGTTAGAAGACTTAGGTTATCTTCCTCGTGTAGCCTTTAACCTGGACCATTATTTCAAGAAGGCTTGTGCCCACGGAAAACAGGCACTAACCATGTGTATGGGATTCGGCTGCAATGCTGCCGGCATAGTTGCCTGCAGGATCATTGACTCCCCAAGAGAACGACTGATTGCCACCATCACTAATAATTTCGTACCCTGCAACGGACGATTCCCTACTTTAATCGCTCTGGCTACCATCTTTATCGCCAACGCTGCCGGTGCTTTCAGTTCTTTTGCGGCTACCTTATCCATATTAGCAGCAATTGTTTTAGGTGTTATGATTACGCTCTTTATATCCAAACTGTTATCTAAAACAATTCTAAAAGGATTGCCCTCTTCCTTTACTTTGGAATTGCCACCTTATCGAAAGCCACAAATAGGAAGAATCATTGTTCGTTCTATCTTGGACCGTACCTTATTCGTGCTCGGCCGTGCGGTTGCCGTTGCTGCCCCAGCCGGCTTGGTCATCTGGTTCATGGCTAATATTACCGTCGGAGATGTAAGCTTACTGACGCATTGTGCTCAGTTTTTAAATCCTTTCGCTAAGCTTCTGGGAATGGACGGATATATCATGATGGCCTTTGTATTAGGTATGCCGGCCAATGAAATTGTAATTCCTATTTTGATCATGAGTTATATGGCTAAAGGGTCTATGCTAGAGTTAGATAGTTTGGACGAAATGAGACGGTTGTTTGTTGATAATAGCTGGACTTGGCTCACAGCAGTTTGTATGATGTTATTCTCATTAAACCATTGGCCTTGCGGTACTACTCTTTGGACCATCCGTAAAGAAACACAGAGTTGGAAATGGACTTGGATATCATTCTTAGTACCAACCGTTACAGGTATTATAATATGCTTTGTCGTCGCCCAGGGTGCAAGACTGCTTGGTCTGGTATAGAGTAATATAAAAATCCCTTGACTGTATTCAAGGGATTTTTATATTTAAATTTTATTTAAATAAGTCTATACTTGAGCACCAAAAATTGCAACATATTGATTATCTAAAGCAAACCTGGAATTTTTCCATTTTAAGATATTCTGTATGTACCCTAAAGAATCAGCGTTATATCTTCCTGCTATCTTTTGATATGCCAGCAGCTCATACACTCCATTCGAATCAAAATCCACAGGATACAAACCGCTTATAGGATTCACAAATCCGGTAATAGGTTCCTTCAACTTTCCATTCTTATCATATATTTCATTTAAGTACTCGGCGCTTCTAGTGGATATGTCTATAATATATTTTTGATTATTGCTCTTACTCACAACTTCAACCTTGTATTGATCCTTGTAAGTCACAGTGTATTGATACTGCTCATTATATACGTTAAAATCAAATAACAATCGTGCCATATTATGAAGGAACGAATAGATGTAATAATACATCATTCCTCCACTCCCTCCTGAAGCAATCCCAATTAAAATATCATCCACACCATCTCCGGTAAAGTCACCTAAAAATAGTGTAGGATTATACCCTGCATTTTCCCTAAGGGGTATGGTTGTAGATATGCCTGTTCTGCCATCCCGTATTACAAGCGTGATATTTTGAACAAATGGACTCTCGGGCGTCTTAACACCTGTCAAATACACATTATCAGGTATTCCGTCACCGGTTACATCACCTCTTGCATAAGCTACAATATTAGAATATCCCATATTCATATTAAAATGATACATTACAGCTCCCTCCATATGTTTAACTATTTTAACTATTGATTGATATTATCATATGAACGAAGCAGTATTTTTGCCACTTTAGTAATTAATTTATACCTGCACAGCTTAAGATGAAAAAATCCCTACATATATCTCAATCTAGTGAATTTTTTTTTCCGATGTTTTGATGCGCAGAATATGAACTGTAACGCCGACAGCTATTATCAACAACAAAATTCTTATAATCAGGTTTAAACCTGCAAGAATAACTGAATATCCTATTGCCAGCCATAACATAGTTATGGATAAAACCTTGCCTCTGAGCGGTATGCCCTTACCTTCCCGGTAGTTTTTTATAAACCGTCCTAACATCTTATTATTAATAAGTTTGTTGTAGAATTTATCCGAGCTTTTCGAATAACACGCAGCCGCTAATAAGAGAAACGGTGTTGTAGGTAGTAAAGGCAGAAAAATTCCCAGAACCCCTAAACCTAACGAAATACTCCCTACTAAGATTAATATAGTTTTAGTAAATCTGTTCATCATCCACCTCATGCATTACATTCATGAGGATGCCGACGCAAACATACGGTAATAAACTCGTCTTATCGCACTTTAAAAGCACCCTCTATTGCATTTATTCTACAATAAAGGGTGCTCTTTTTCAATGTCCCTTTCTACAGTTTAGTTCGTATCCATTGGGGCCATTCCTCTCTGAGGCCGATTTTGATCTCCGCCAAATCCTCCACCACCGTTGGGTCCTCCCGGCTGAGCGCTTTTTGCGGTTGTTACTCCCGCTTCTGACAGCCATGTGACAACATTTGATATCGTAAAGTCTACGATCTTTGTCCCACCTTCATATTTCCCATCAGTATAAAGACCATCAGCTCCACTTCCCGTGGATGTTCCTCCGGTGTAAAGTGTATAGGTCATATCCTTTTTTAGCTCCGGCGAGCTAATCACTAAAGATTGATAATTCTTTTCAGGCGAAAACGTCACGATGGTATTACCGTTACTGTCTTCCAGATGAGCAACAGTACCTGCCGGCTGTGTCTGTGAATAATTCATAATGATTGAATACTGAGACGATTGGTCAGAAGGTGCCTGTGCCATTCCTGCACTCCCGGCAGCAACCAGTAATCCACCACTCATTTCAAATGTTCCGTCATAATCCAGGGCACCATTCCCATTAGTTGTTGGACCATTTACAATCACTGTGCCGTCAGTCATATAAATTGAGCCATTTGCGTCCAGGCCATCCCCCGACGCATCAACTACAATATATCCGCCATTTATATTAAGCTTGTAGTTTCCTGAAGCACTAAAATTATTTTGTCCGTGACGTCCTTGTAAGGATGATCCATCATTACCTCCCGCAACATTGATACCATCATCGCTGGCAGTAACATGAATTTCTCCATCTGAAACCGTTATAACCGCGCTCTCTATGCCTTCATAGCTTTTTGTAATATTAATTTTCCCACCTTTTATGATGATAGACGAATCTGCATGAATTCCATCGTCACCGGAAGCAATGAAAATGTCACCGCCTATTATGGTAACGCTGTTGTTGCTGTGTATCGCGTCATCAGAAGAATCAATGTTGAAGTTACCTCCGCCGATAACAATTTCTGCAGCAGCCTTAATGGCTTTTGCACTTTCTGATTCCGTTTCATCAGTAGTTGTGATTGTATTATTGCTTGCGTCTCCCCATGGTTTTTGTCTGTTACCGCTAATTTTCTTGCTGCTATTTCCACTGCCACCACCGGAAGAAATCGTAAATGTGCCATCAGTGATAAGCACTGATGTCTCCGCTTGTATTCCGTCACTACCTGCTTTTATGTCGAAAGTTCCTGCTTCAACGGCTATGAATCCTTTGGAAGTATCCGTATCATTGGTAGATTTGATTCCATCTCCAACGGCTTCAATAATTATATTCCCCTCTTTAATTGCCACCATATCCCGGCCCATTAATCCGTCATCCGCTGAATATATTTGAATATTTCCTCCGACGACTTTCAAATCATCTTTGCTTGTAATCCCATTATTATAATTCCCTCGAACAATTAATTTTCCGGTTCCGTTTATAATAAGATCATCTTTACTAAAGATTGCTGCATTTGGTTCATCGGTAGAAGCATCAGAAAAAACATATTCTTCTCCATCGGATATTACATTCTCTGTCCCATCTTGTAAAGTGATAATGGTTTTTCCTGCATTTTTCACATAAATCGGAGCATTGTCAAAACAATTTATTTCTGCTCCATTTAACACCAATCTAACGATCCCCTTATCTTCTTCATCAATAACGATTTGACCGTTATCCAAGATTCCGCTGATTACATATATCCCTGCTTTTGTGATTGTAATTTTACCGTCCTTCATTTCTGCCCCTAAACCTGTTAAGTTAGCATCCGTCCCCTTTAACTCGATATAATTTGGATTTTGATTTTCCCAATCAACATAATATTCGTCATTATCATAGGTGACCAGCTCACTTATAACGCTACTGATCTCTTTGTCACCAGCAACACTTAAGTTCGATTGTTCGGCTGCATTCGATTGAGGATCAGTATTTTTCGGTGTTGTAGATTTGTTAGTACAAGAATATAAAAGTGTTGTGCATAAAAGCACTGCCAATAATTTAAAATATTTCGATTTTCTGTTCATAATAAATCTCTCCTTTTTGACTATTTACGTCATTAAACATTTGAGCATAGAATGCTTAAGTCATTGCTTAAACTAAGTTTGTTTTTGATTTTCATGTGTTCATTTTACAATTTAAATCTTAAACAAACCTTAAATGATTAGAGAAATTTATTAGTTTTTTCTTATAAATATATACGCTCCGATTATCCTCACTTATATTCGACTAAAATGCTATAGAGGCTCTATATGAGCTATCGTACTTAGTGTTCATTATAATTCTCCACATCACTCTTCTTGTTCATCCTTCTTGTATATAATCGGTAAGCAGTCAGTAACGCGCCTACTGTGCATATAACGGCTGCAGTGATATAGACATACCTCATCCCATAGATAAACGCTTCTTCTTGTCCTTGTACGTAGTCCACAACATCATATCCGAGTTTATGGCTCATCCGATTATACAGCAGCGTAGTTGCCAGGGTTATTCCAAAAACCATTCCTAGATTTCTTACTAAAGCATTGACACTGCCTGCGATCCCAAGCTTATTTGGAGGGACTGTAGACATAACCAGAGAATTATTTGGAGATTGAAACAATCCATTCCCCAATGACATTATCGCTATGAAAACAATCATAGTTAGCAAATCGGAATGCTCATTGAGAGTGGACATAAGAAATAGTCCCACACTGGTGAGCAGCAAACCTAAAAATGTCAGAAACTCCGATCCGATTTTATCGGATAGATGACCGCTGATAGGAGCTACTACCGATAAAATCAGCGGAAAGGTCATCATAATCAACCCTGTAACTGCTGGAGAAAGTCTCATAACATTTTGAAGATAAAACGGCTGAATAATATTTGAACAAAAGATAGCGACAAATGAAATAAAACCGCAAAAAATACTCAGAGAAAACAATCTATTCTTAAAAATCTCCAGCTTCAAAAGCGGTACAGGCACCCTTTTTTCCACCATAATAAATATCACCATGGCTACTGCCGCAATCATAAGACCCGTGATAATCATGGGGTGCACATATCCTATATCTTCTCCTATAATTAATGAGCCGAATAGCGTTATCATCACGATGATGATTAAAAATGCTCCCGTAATATCAAATTTCTCCGATGTATTATCATCACTTGAAGGAAGCACTTTTGCTCCCATCAATAATGTAAATAGTCCAATAGGCAAATTGATTAAAAAGATATACTTCCAACTTAGGACGCTTACGATAAAACCACCTAAAGGCGGCCCAACCAATGATCCTAACGCTACAAATGTTCCAGAAATCCCCAAAGCCCGTCCTCTTTCATTTTTGGGAAATACCTGGGTTATAATTCCTTGATTTGTAGCCATAGCACCGGCTGCGCCGATAGCCTGAACAACTCTGGAAATCACTAAAACGGAAAACGAATTTGAAATCCCGCACATTAATGAACCTAATGTAAACAAGACGATTCCAAACTTAAATATTTTCGTTTTTCCCTTTATATCTCCCAACTTGCCAAATATCAAAATTGTTGTAACAATCGCTATCAAATATGAGGTGACCACCCACGAAATCGCTTCTGTGGTCACCCCTAGCTTTTCAGCCATTATTGGCAGCGCCACATTTACGATACTGCCATCCAGGCAGGCCATAAATGTCATCAGTACAACATTAATTAAAATAAGCATTCTATTCTTATATATTTTTTCGTTCATTTACCTCATCCTTTATCCTTTTCTTACTTATATATACGTCACACTAAGTATATTACATACTCGTTCAAAAATGTAACACGGGGACGGTTCTCCTGTCACCCAAAACCGTTGTGACATGAAAACCGTCCCCGTGTCACATTTTTTCTTCTACGCCTGACTGTAATGTACTTAGTGTTATTTATATAGTTATTTATATAGTTATTTTCTATATCTTTGTGCATTTTCTAAAACCTTACTCAATAGATTTATCACTGCCTCCTCTTCCTGGGCACTTAAACCTTTTGCTATCACTGCATTCCACCGGTATAATTCCTTCTTAACCAATGGAACGATTGCTTTACCTTTCTCTGTCAGAAATAATCTGTACGCCCGTGAGTCTTCATGATCTTCTTCCTTAATTAAATATTCAAGTTCAATTAACCGCTTAATAGCCCTTGCAGACATCGCCTTATCAATATTCAGCTCTTTACTGATTTGATTTTGGTTGATGCCTTCCTTTTCATAAAGCGTAAGCAAATACGGGTATGTTCCACTGCTTAGTTTATATTTTGCAAGCGCCTCATTTGCATAAGCTTGGGTACATCTATAAAGGTTATTAGCAAGTTTTGTTAATGGCGGCTTCCCTTCTTTCATATCTTATGCCCCTCTCTTTTTAACGTATTTATAAAATCATCTTCTTTCTCTGGCTATAATCGCATTTTTGCATAAAATAGTAATAACAGAATAAGATAGTCACTCTTTAACAAAAGCTAAAGTAAATTATGATGATACTTTCTTTAGTCACATAATAAAATACAACAAAATAGTTGATTAGTCAACTATTTTGTTAGTTTTACTCTTATGAATATTATTTAAAGAGTTTGATAAACTAGCTCTAAGGAGGTATGAACCTTTATGGAAAAAATAGAAAAAATGATTCAGCATCTTGAAAACTATGGATCAATTACTATGAATGGTAAAAATATTACTGCATCTATTACAGAAGTAGATGGAAAAGAAGGATATCTATACATTAGTGACATGCATGAGTCCTTTAGTAGCAGTGAAGAAGCGATCAGGGAGATATTGCATAGATTTAACGGCGTGAATAATATAGTAGAATGGCTATAAAAATCTCTAATGAAATAAGAAAATTCTTCCGATACAAAATATAGCAGGTAAATATTTTTCTATTTTTCAGCATCGGGAGGCTTACTATGGATCAAATGCTTCACGTCCTTGAGTCAAATACTCTGTTAAACGAGGGGCAGATATATCGCATTAAAAATTATATTTATACCAAGTATCCTCATATACTGGAGCATAAAAGAGTAGAGTTGCTTTCCAATACCCTTCACCGCATTCTTGATGATACCTTAAAAGAGTTTGAAGATACCTATAGAAGCTTACTCAGAAAACGTATTATCGAGAATACACTTGCAAAGGGTCAGATGAACATTAGCCAGTCCGATGTCATTCATTCTTATTTCGGTCTTGATCATAAACCGGAAAATACTTTGCATTCACTAAAAGAGTGGTTGAAAGGTAAAGGATGGGAGGAGACTGTTGCTGAAAACATTACACAGTATTTTTCCGAAATTCTTTATGAGCATTCTACTGTTATCTCTTCAGGCTGGAACACTGATTCTTTGATAACAAAATCAGCTTCTACGCTGTTTCATGAGACAACAAAGAATACATCGGAAGATGCTTTAACATACGCCGAAGTTCTTGTTGACCCGATAGAAGCTGCTTCTATACGCAGCGATGATATTTCAATGTCAGTCAAATCCACAACCATATTGTATGATATGGTTTCGAGATGGACACAAGCTGCGTTGCTCTGCAACAAGTTTTTTAAGAAAGTTGTATTTCATAATCTATCCTCACGCTGGCAAACGGCGCTTATGGCTCTTTCTCTACTAGCTACTGTAATAATCGTCGTTCAAAATCCCGGATATATAGAAACTACAGCATCAGAACAGCCGACTGTCATGGTGGAAAGCCTATTGGCTTCCAAAGAAATTCAGCCGACCACATATATGAAACATGACTTCATATATACAACCACATCCAATTCAGAAAATAGTGGTGTAATACCGGCTACCGCACCTAAAGAAACTGAAAGAATAGAAAGTAAAAAAACTGCTGCCGGTGTACTACCTGAAAAACTAAGATATCACAATATTAACACCAGCAAGCTAAAGAAGTTTCTGGTATCCCGCAACTCCCTGCTTGCAGACGAACCTTATTTTGAGACCATTATCTCAACGGCTCGCGAATATGATATCAACCCATTGGTGTTATTCTCCATCACCGGACAAGAGCAATCTTTTGTCCCAAAGAACACTCGCCATACTGAAAAAATTGCAAATAATCCATATAATGTTTTTGGCAGCTGGAAAAAATACAATACAAACATTAAAGATTCATCCACTATTGCCGCCAAAACCATTCTATCTCTTTCAAAAGATCGTCCGGAAGGAGTAGATCCTTTTCAATGGATCAACCGCAAGTATGCGGAAGATAAGGAATGGTGGGTCGGTGTGCGGAAGTTTTATATCATGCTCGAAAAAGAAACGCTAGCAAGTGAACCTGAATAAATGTACAATGTTTCGATGTACAATTTTATTGCTTTTCTCTGTCATATATATTTACATTGGATCATTGTGCATTGTACATTTTTCCCGATAATAAAAAAAGCACATCCTAATGGATGTGCTTTTTTTCAGTTCCGGCAACGACCTACTTTCCCAGGAAGTCACCCTCCAAGTATCATCGGCACTGTGGAGCTTAACTACCGTGTTCGGAATGGGAACGGGTGTAGCCTCCACGTTAAAATCACCGGAATGCCATTCAAACTTTGTTTGAATGATTGTACAATGTTTCAATGGACAATGTACAATTTTATTGCTCTTTTCTGGTACTTCATTGTACATTGGATCATTGTCCATTGTACATTTTTTAATGTACCTTCAAAACTATACAATGTAAATCATGAGTACTTCTTTGGAAAAACCTACTTCATATATATCTCTCTTTGTTTACTAATGGTCATTGTACATTGTACATTGTCCATTGTAAATTCCTTTTGGTCAAGCCCTCGGTCTATTAGTATCGGTTAGCTCCATACATTACTGCACTTCCACCTCCGACCTATCTACCACATAGTCTACGTGGGACCTTACTAGCTTACGCTATGGGAAATCTTATCTTAGGGGGGGCTTCACGCTTAGATGCCTTCAGCGTTTATCCCTTCCGCACTTAGCTACCCAGCTGTGCCATTGGCATGACAACTGGTGCACCAGAGGTGCGTCCATCCCGGTCCTCTCGTACTAAGGACAGCTCCCTTCAAATCTCCTGCGCCCGCGACAGATAGGGACCGAACTGTCTCACGACGTTCTGAACCCAGCTCGCGTACCGCTTTAATGGGCGAACAGCCCAACCCTTGGAACCTACTACAGCTCCAGGATGCGATGAGCCGACATCGAGGTGCCAAACCTCCCCGTCGATGTGGACTCTTGGGGGAGATAAGCCTGTTATCCCCAGGGTAGCTTTTATCCGTTGAGCGACGGCAATTCCACTCTCATACCGCCGGATCACTAACTCCAACTTTCGTTACTGTTCGAGGTGTCTCTCTCACAGTTAGGCTAGCTTATGCGTTTGCACTCTTTGCGCGATTTCCGACCGCGCTGAGCTAACCTTTGAGCGCCTCCGTTACTCTTTTGGAGGCGACCGCCCCAGTCAAACTGCCCACCTGACAGTGTCCCATACCCGGATTACGGGTACTGGTTAGAATTTCAGTATCTCAAGAGTGGTATCCCAACGTCGACTCCGACAACACTGGCGTGCTATCTTCTCAGTCTCCCACCTATCCTGTACATGAAATACCAAAATCCAATATCAGGCTACAGTAAAGCTCCATGGGGTCTTTCCGTCTTGTCGCGGGTAACCGGCATCTTCACCGGTACTACAATTTCGCCGGGTACGTTGTTGAGACAGTGCCCAAGTCGTTACGCCATTCGTGCGGGTCAGAACTTACCTGACAAGGAATTTCGCTACCTTAGGACCGTTATAGTTACGGCCGCCGTTTACTGGGGCTTAAGTTCACACCTTCGCTTGCGCTAAGCATTCCCCTTAACCTTCCAGCACCGGGCAGGCGTCAGCCCCTATACGTCGTCTTTCGACTTAGCAGAGACCTGTGTTTTTGCTAAACAGTCGCTTGGGCCTATTCTCTGCGGCCAGGTCACCCTGGCACCCCTTCTCCCGAAGTTACGGGGTCAATTTGCCGAGTTCCTTAACAACGCTTCTCCCGTTCGTCTTAGGATTCTCTCCTCACCCACCTGTGTCGGTTTGCGGTACGGGCACCTAACCAATATATAAGCTTTTCTCGTCAGTGTAGAATCGTCTGCTTCGCTACTTGTTTTCGCTCCCTTTCGCCGCACTCAACCAACGGTGCGGTCAGACTATCTTCCTGCGTCCCTTATATACTTATCGGCTTCGGTGGTTACGGAATTTCAACCGTATGTGCATCGACTACGCCTCTCGGCCTCGCCTTAGCTCCCGACTAACCCTGAGCGGACGAACCTTCCTCAGGAAACCTTAGGTTTTCGACGATTATGATTCTCACATAATTCTCGCTACTCATTCCGGCATTCTCTCTTCTATCTCGTCCACATGTCCTTGCGGTCATGCTTCAACCTGTCATAGAAAGCTCCCCTACCCAGTATTGCTACTGCCAAAGCTTCGGTATAGATTTTAGCCCCGTTACATTTTCGGCGCAGAATCACTCGACCAGTGAGCTATTACGCACTCTTTAAATGAGTGGCTGCTTCTAAGCCAACATCCTGGTTGTTTTAGCAACTCCACATCCTTTTCCACTTAAATCTATTTAGGGACCTTAGCTGTTGATCTGGGCTGTTTCCCTTTTGACTATGAAACTTATCTCCCATAGTCTGACTCCCGGACATCATTTATGCGGCATTCAGAGTTTGATAGGGTTCGGTAACCGGATAAGGCCCCTAGCCCATTCAGTGCTTTACCTCCGCTAAATTAATCCGAGGCTAGCCCTAAAGCTATTTCGGGGAGAACCAGCTATCTCCGAGTTCGATTGGAATTTCTCCGCTACCCACAGCTCATCCCCCAATTTTTCAACATTGGTGGGTTCGGTCCTCCACGAAATTTTACTTCCGCTTCAACCTGTCCATGGGTAGGTCACCCGGTTTCGGGTCGTATACAACGAACTGCGCGCCCTTTTAAGACTCGGTTTCCCTTCGGCTGCGGTGCTTAACACCTTAACCTTGCTCGTTACATACACTCGCCGGACCGTTCTACAAAAAGTACGACATCGCACCTTAATGTGCTTTGTCTGCTTGTAAACACAGGGTTTCAGGTTCTATTTCACTCCCCTCCCGGGGTTCTTTTCACCTTTCCCTCACGGTACTATGCGCTATCGGTCATTAGGTAGTATTTAGGCTTGGAGGGTGGTCCCTCCTGCTTCCCACAGGATTTCTCGTGTCCCATGGTACTCTGGATCCTGCTAGCTCACTTCGGTTTTCACATACGGGACTCTTACCCTCTATGGTCTACCTTTCCAGGTAGTTTTGCTAACCTTCATGATACATATTGCAGTCCGCAACCCCTAAAGTATTGCTACTTCAGGTTTGGCCTCTTCCCCGTTCGCTCGCCACTACTTAGGGAATCGATGTTTCTTTCTCTTCCTCCGCCTACTTAGATGTTTCAGTTCAGCGGGTATTCCTCCATACAGCTATGAATTCACTGCATGGTGACTGGATATTGCTCCAGCCGGGTTCCCCCATTCGGATATCTGCGGGTCAATGGCTATTTGCGCCTTACCGCAGCTTTTCGCAGCTTATCGCGTCCTTCTTCGGCTCCTAATGCCAAGGCATCCACCCTGTGCTCTTATTAGCTTGACCTTTGTTTAGTGAATAGTTAGTAGTGAATAATGAATAGTGTTATTCATCTTCCTACTGCTTTTCACCTCAACAGTCTGGTGTTCTCCTTAAGAATTATATGAGTAAAGTTTTCCTTTAAAATTGTAGTGTAATACAGTGGTTCCACTGCGATTACCCTTTTTTAATCTTTTCCTCATGTCTTTACATTGTTTAGTTTTCAAGGTACATTTTGTTTAGTTAATAGTGAATAACTAATAATGAACAGTTATCTTCTATTAACTTTTGAAAGATCATTTTCTTAGTGACTGCTAACAGCTTCCATTCATAGCTTTTAAACTATTCATTATTCACTATTAACTATTCACTAAAAAGAACTTGGTCTTTCAAAATTAAATAGCGTAAGAGTTCTCGTGAAGATCATACTAATATGATCTATCGACCATAGGATTGGCTCCATCCGTTAATAATTATTAACTATTCGTTATTCACTATTAACTGGAGCTCTGCTCCTTAGAAAGGAGGTGATCCAGCCGCACCTTCCGATACGGCTACCTTGTTACGACTTCACCCCAATCATCAGCCCCACCTTCGACTGCTGCCTCCTTACGGTTAGCTCACAGGCTTCGGGTGTTACCGACTCTCATGGTGTGACGGGCGGTGTGTACAAGGCCCGGGAACGTATTCACCGCGGCATGCTGATCCGCGATTACTAGCAATTCCGACTTCATGTAGGCGAGTTTCAGCCTACAATCTGAACTGGGACCATTTTTGGCGATTTGCTCCACGTCACCGTCTTGCTTCGCTCTGTTAATGGCCATTGTAGTACGTGTGTAGCCCAGGACATAAGGGGCATGATGATTTGACGTCGTCCCCACCTTCCTCCGATTTGTCACCGGCAGTCTCGCTAGAGTGCCCAACTTAATGATGGCAACTAACAATAGGGGTTGCGCTCGTTGCGGGACTTAACCCAACATCTCACGACACGAGCTGACGACAACCATGCACCACCTGTCTTACAGTTCCCGAAGGCACTCCCAAATCTCTTTGGGATTCTGTAGATGTCAAGCCCTGGTAAGGTTCTTCGCGTTGCTTCGAATTAAACCACATACTCCACTGCTTGTGCGGGCCCCCGTCAATTCCTTTGAGTTTCAACCTTGCGGCCGTACTCCCCAGGTGGGATACTTATTGTGTTAACTCCGGCACTGGAGGGGTCGATACCCCCAACACCTAGTATCCATCGTTTACGGCGTGGACTACCAGGGTATCTAATCCTGTTCGCTCCCCACGCTTTCGCGCCTCAGCGTCAGTTACAGTCCAGAAAGCCGCCTTCGCCACTGGTGTTCCTCCTAATATCTACGCATTTCACCGCTACACTAGGAATTCCGCTTTCCTCTCCTGCACTCAAGAACTACAGTTTCAAATGCAGCCCCGGGGTTGAGCCCCGGTATTTCACATCTGACTTGCAGTCCCGCCTACACGCCCTTTACACCCAGTAATTCCGGACAACGCTCGCCACCTACGTATTACCGCGGCTGCTGGCACGTAGTTAGCCGTGGCTTCCTCCTCTGGTACCGTCATGTTTCTTCCCAGAAGACAAAAGTTTACGACCCGAAAGCCTTCTTCCTTCACGCGGCGTTGCTGCGTCAGGGTTTCCCCCATTGCGCAATATTCCCCACTGCTGCCTCCCGTAGGAGTCTGGGCCGTGTCTCAGTCCCAATGTGGCCGATCACCCTCTCAGGTCGGCTACTGATCGTCGCCTTGGTGAGCTTTTACCTCACCAACCAGCTAATCAGACGCGAGTCCATCTTATACCGGATTGCTCCTTTGATCAAACAGCCATGCGACTATCTGATATCATGCGGTATTAGCACATCTTTCGATGTGTTATCCCCCTGTATAAGGCAGGTTACTCACGCGTTACTCACCCGTCCGCCGCTAAAATTGGTATCCGGTAAACCTTCAACCAATCTCCGCTCGACTTGCATGTGTTAGGCACGCCGCCAGCGTTCGTCCTGAGCCAGGATCAAACTCTCAATAAAAATTTATTGAACGTTTAATTAGCTCAAAATTATCACTAGCTTTACTTTGTTATAAAGTACGCTAAAGTTTTCTCAAATCATCAATAATTATTAACTATTCGTTATTAATTATTAACTATATTAAACGAGAACCTCTTACGCTATCCAATTTTCAAAGACCAATTTAGTACTGCTCACTGAAGCAGCTTTGCTATTATATCAAACTTTATTTCGTTTGTCAACAGCTTTTTTCTTGGTAATTTCTTCATCGCTCTTGTGAAGCGACAAAAGCTATCTTACCATGATCAACTCTGTTTGTCAATAGCTTTTTCTTTGGTAACTTTTTCATCGCTCTTTCGAAGCGACAAGAGCTATCTTAACATAATCTCTTATGTCTGTCAACACTTTTTTTACGGAAGTTCTATCCATTCAATCAGTGTTGCTTTTCTGTATCAATATAGCTCATTAACTATACAGCACAGTTATTGCTAAGAACTTATCTATTTAGTTACCGTCAATAGTTTCATTATAATAGCTTTTAAACTATTCATTATTCACTATTACCTATTCACTAAATAGTGGTGGAGATGAGGAGAGTCGAACTCCTGACCCCCTGCTTGCAAGGCAGGTGCTCTCCCAACTGAGCTACACCCCCACGGTTTTTGTCACCTGTTGTCACAAGCGACAGCTTTAATAATATATCATATCCTCTTACATTATTCAATCAATCTTTATCTTCAATTATCACTATAAGCAGATATTATACAAATTTATTTCCTCTATTCTAGTGCTAATACAAGTATACTTTCTTAATCTCACTTTTAAGCAATAAAGATCCTAAATTATTGTTAGTCAAAATTTTTTATAAAATAATATAAAGTTTACAAATTGTTAATAGTTCATTAACTTTCTTAAAGTACAATATAAATATACCGATAGATTAATTTCTTTCTTATTTCGGGCACCGTATGGTCCCCCTTACGGTGCCCTCTATATAATCGGGATTCTGTTTACGAACGCTATTAAAAAGGAGTAGTATAAATGAATTATAATGACACACTAAAGACATTAAAACAAGAAATTATTGAACTTCATCGTACAATATCTAAAATATATTCCGGTGAAATTAAAACCGGACAAAACGCGCTGCAATTGATTCATCAACTAACATATTTAAATACTGAATATAAGAGATTAAAGTCACTAAACAAGTAAAAAGCTACGGAAAATAAATATGATGAAAAGATGGCTTTTCTATATCACATAATTGCATTCAATAAATAAGTCAAGCGTATACTGAAAAAAGAACCCTTTTTTAATTTTAGACTTTTGTCGTTATCAATAAAAGAGTTCTTTTTTTGATTATAACCCTACGATTCATCGTATAGTTGAAAGCAGGAAAATTCCCCTATTATATTCTTTAGAAAAGTCAAGAATCCTTTCCATTTACCTGAAGATACTTTTGAATATCTACATAAATACTATCTATATTTCCAAAGTCATCACTAAACCAAATTTCTATTTCTTTTGGGTTCTCAATCGGTTCTAAAGTAATACTCCCCTTTAAGTGTGTGTCGTTATAAGAAGCAGAAGCCCCTCTCATCCTACAATTTGCTCCGTTAACTCTTACTTTATCTATATTATACTTTCCGGGCTGGCTTTCATATTCAATACTGGTAGCCATCTTACCAAAAGCAATTCTATTAATGGTGATATCAGATTTTCCTATTTTTTTAGATATTTTTTTGGAAATAACAATTGAATTAGCGTATCCGGGTGAAAAGACCACGGGAAGCGGTATCGTTTGTTTGGCGATGATTGGATTAGCGGTATTATTTGAATCTTCTATGTTAACATCCAAGTATATTGTACTAGAAGATTGAGGAATCGTTTCTTCATATGTAATTACACCATTCTGCTCAACTGCGGATGTTACACTGCTATTTGAAACTCCCCCGAAAATCCTGCCATTTGCATCGGATAACTCAAAACAAAAATCTTGCCCTTTTTTAAGCTTACTATTGCTATATATGATACTATATCCGGTTACATCGTTACATACTTTTTCAATCTTGAAAACAGTGGGCCCAACTTGATAAGTTTGATTGATCTGTTGTACCATTCCTGCGTTCTCTGCCCTCTTCCATGCTTTTTCATTATAGCTTTTTATTGGAGCACAACCTGCAATAATAAGTAAAACTGCACTGATGATTAATAAAATATACATGCTTTTACATTGATATCCGAACATACAAGTCTCCCAAATTAAGAAATATTTTATCGTTAAAGGTAAATCCTTCCTTATTATAACATTTGTATACTTACTTTACAAGAAAACCAGAAAGAACTAGCGTAGTTATTCAGCATATCTTCTGTAACCTCTTCCACCCAAATGAGTTACGATAGGCAATAATATTGGGATCACTATAACAATAATTCACGACATACCCACCATGGTTCCCAGTACTAAAAGAAGAACATTGATCATTAGTAATATAAGTATCTTACTTTGGGTGATTCCTAAAATCACCTGTGCTAAATATGTTGGAATTTTTAAATAGGCAATCAACCATCCAAAAGCTCCGGCAGAAGCAATTAAAATAAATACTATTGATAAGGTCTTTATAGACCTGCCAAAAATAATCTACCAATAGACACACTGCCTGCGGCTAAAGCATAAATAACCATGTCATGACTTGGAGGTACCAGCAAACCTTGAATAGAGCTAGCCATAGTAACGGTTGTAGCAAAATCCGTATCATATCTATCCTTTTTCATCATGGGAATATGTATTGCCCCCAGAGAAAAAGTATCTGCCGTCGCCGACCCAGATATTCCGCCAAAAAACATACTCGCCATAATGTTTAACATCAATCATACAGGGATAACCAAAAGTTCGTGATTATCCCTGTAATCTTCAAAAACATTTGTTAAACTGGAAATAATAACTTACTTAGAGTTCTGAATCTTACTAATGACATCCTCAAACCCTGCACCATATTTTTCATAAAGCGGTTTGACAGCATCACGCCATTCCTGCGGATTTTCAACTTCCGTAATCTTAACTCCACTTTCTTTTAGAGACTTGATAAATTCTTCATCCTTTTTGCCTGAGATTTCATTGAAATATTTTTTACTTTCATTAAAAGATTCTATAATGAGTTTCTTATCTTCATCACTTAACTTATTCCATACTATCTCTGAAAAGACAGTAATATTCGGACTCATTTCATGCCCCTCTAAAGTATAATATTTAGATATTTCATAAAACTTGTTGGAATAGTATCCTGAAATAGGATTCTCTGCACCGTCTACTACCCCGGTTTGCAGTGCACTGTATACTAAAATAGTTTGGATCATTATATCCCACTCTTAGACTTGTCTCTAATTGCAGTAGCTGATATTTGGATGTTAAAGCTGTCCCAAAAGGTTCGTACTGTGGTTTTACATACTACTATATGTATTCAAATTCTGTGAACTGTAAACCGTTAACTGTGAACCAGTCATGTACATTGGACCATTGTGCATTGTACATTTTTCCCGATAATAAAAAAAGCACATCCTAATGGATGTGCTTTTTTTCAGTTCCGGCAACGACCTACTTTCCCAGGAAGTCACCCTCCAAGTATCATCGGCACTGTGGAGCTTAACTACCGTGTTCGGAATGGGAACGGGTGTAGCCTCCACGTTAAAATCACCGGAATGCCATTCAAACTTTGTTTGAATGATTGTACAATGTTTCAATGGACAATGTACAATTTTATTGCTCTTTTCTGGTACTTCATTGTACATTGGATCATTGTCCATTGTACATTTTTTAATGTACCTTCAAAACTATACAATGTAAATCATGAGTACTTCTTTGGAAAAACCTACTTCATATATATCTCTCTTTGTTTACTAATGGTCATTGTACATTGTACATTGTCCATTGTAAATTCCTTTTGGTCAAGCCCTCGGTCTATTAGTATCGGTTAGCTCCATACATTACTGCACTTCCACCTCCGACCTATCTACCACATAGTCTACGTGGGACCTTACTAGCTTACGCTATGGGAAATCTTATCTTAGGGGGGGCTTCACGCTTAGATGCCTTCAGCGTTTATCCCTTCCGCACTTAGCTACCCAGCTGTGCCATTGGCATGACAACTGGTGCACCAGAGGTGCGTCCATCCCGGTCCTCTCGTACTAAGGACAGCTCCCTTCAAATCTCCTGCGCCCGCGACAGATAGGGACCGAACTGTCTCACGACGTTCTGAACCCAGCTCGCGTACCGCTTTAATGGGCGAACAGCCCAACCCTTGGAACCTACTACAGCTCCAGGATGCGATGAGCCGACATCGAGGTGCCAAACCTCCCCGTCGATGTGGACTCTTGGGGGAGATAAGCCTGTTATCCCCAGGGTAGCTTTTATCCGTTGAGCGACGGCAATTCCACTCTCATACCGCCGGATCACTAACTCCAACTTTCGTTACTGTTCGAGGTGTCTCTCTCACAGTTAGGCTAGCTTATGCGTTTGCACTCTTTGCGCGATTTCCGACCGCGCTGAGCTAACCTTTGAGCGCCTCCGTTACTCTTTTGGAGGCGACCGCCCCAGTCAAACTGCCCACCTGACAGTGTCCCATACCCGGATTACGGGTACTGGTTAGAATTTCAGTATCTCAAGAGTGGTATCCCAACGTCGACTCCGACAACACTGGCGTGCTATCTTCTCAGTCTCCCACCTATCCTGTACATGAAATACCAAAATCCAATATCAGGCTACAGTAAAGCTCCATGGGGTCTTTCCGTCTTGTCGCGGGTAACCGGCATCTTCACCGGTACTACAATTTCGCCGGGTACGTTGTTGAGACAGTGCCCAAGTCGTTACGCCATTCGTGCGGGTCAGAACTTACCTGACAAGGAATTTCGCTACCTTAGGACCGTTATAGTTACGGCCGCCGTTTACTGGGGCTTAAGTTCACACCTTCGCTTGCGCTAAGCATTCCCCTTAACCTTCCAGCACCGGGCAGGCGTCAGCCCCTATACGTCGTCTTTCGACTTAGCAGAGACCTGTGTTTTTGCTAAACAGTCGCTTGGGCCTATTCTCTGCGGCCAGGTCACCCTGGCACCCCTTCTCCCGAAGTTACGGGGTCAATTTGCCGAGTTCCTTAACAACGCTTCTCCCGTTCGTCTTAGGATTCTCTCCTCACCCACCTGTGTCGGTTTGCGGTACGGGCACCTAACCAATATATAAGCTTTTCTCGTCAGTGTAGAATCGTCTGCTTCGCTACTTGTTTTCGCTCCCTTTCGCCGCACTCAACCAACGGTGCGGTCAGACTATCTTCCTGCGTCCCTTATATACTTATCGGCTTCGGTGGTTACGGAATTTCAACCGTATGTGCATCGACTACGCCTCTCGGCCTCGCCTTAGCTCCCGACTAACCCTGAGCGGACGAACCTTCCTCAGGAAACCTTAGGTTTTCGACGATTATGATTCTCACATAATTCTCGCTACTCATTCCGGCATTCTCTCTTCTATCTCGTCCACATGTCCTTGCGGTCATGCTTCAACCTGTCATAGAAAGCTCCCCTACCCAGTATTGCTACTGCCAAAGCTTCGGTATAGATTTTAGCCCCGTTACATTTTCGGCGCAGAATCACTCGACCAGTGAGCTATTACGCACTCTTTAAATGAGTGGCTGCTTCTAAGCCAACATCCTGGTTGTTTTAGCAACTCCACATCCTTTTCCACTTAAATCTATTTAGGGACCTTAGCTGTTGATCTGGGCTGTTTCCCTTTTGACTATGAAACTTATCTCCCATAGTCTGACTCCCGGACATCATTTATGCGGCATTCAGAGTTTGATAGGGTTCGGTAACCGGATAAGGCCCCTAGCCCATTCAGTGCTTTACCTCCGCTAAATTAATCCGAGGCTAGCCCTAAAGCTATTTCGGGGAGAACCAGCTATCTCCGAGTTCGATTGGAATTTCTCCGCTACCCACAGCTCATCCCCCAATTTTTCAACATTGGTGGGTTCGGTCCTCCACGAAATTTTACTTCCGCTTCAACCTGTCCATGGGTAGGTCACCCGGTTTCGGGTCGTATACAACGAACTGCGCGCCCTTTTAAGACTCGGTTTCCCTTCGGCTGCGGTGCTTAACACCTTAACCTTGCTCGTTACATACACTCGCCGGACCGTTCTACAAAAAGTACGACATCGCACCTTAATGTGCTTTGTCTGCTTGTAAACACAGGGTTTCAGGTTCTATTTCACTCCCCTCCCGGGGTTCTTTTCACCTTTCCCTCACGGTACTATGCGCTATCGGTCATTAGGTAGTATTTAGGCTTGGAGGGTGGTCCCTCCTGCTTCCCACAGGATTTCTCGTGTCCCATGGTACTCTGGATCCTGCTAGCTCACTTCGGTTTTCACATACGGGACTCTTACCCTCTATGGTCTACCTTTCCAGGTAGTTTTGCTAACCTTCATGATACATATTGCAGTCCGCAACCCCTAAAGTATTGCTACTTCAGGTTTGGCCTCTTCCCCGTTCGCTCGCCACTACTTAGGGAATCGATGTTTCTTTCTCTTCCTCCGCCTACTTAGATGTTTCAGTTCAGCGGGTATTCCTCCATACAGCTATGAATTCACTGCATGGTGACTGGATATTGCTCCAGCCGGGTTCCCCCATTCGGATATCTGCGGGTCAATGGCTATTTGCGCCTTACCGCAGCTTTTCGCAGCTTATCGCGTCCTTCTTCGGCTCCTAATGCCAAGGCATCCACCCTGTGCTCTTATTAGCTTGACCTTTGTTTAGTGAATAGTTAGTAGTGAATAATGAATAGTGTTATTCATCTTCCTACTGCTTTTCACCTCAACAGTCTGGTGTTCTCCTTAAGAATTATATGAGTAAAGTTTTCCTTTAAAATTGTAGTGTAATACAGTGGTTCCACTGCGATTACCCTTTTTTAATCTTTTCCTCATGTCTTTACATTGTTTAGTTTTCAAGGTACATTTTGTTTAGTTAATAGTGAATAACTAATAATGAACAGTTATCTTCTATTAACTTTTGAAAGATCATTTTCTTAGTGACTGCTAACAGCTTCCATTCATAGCTTTTAAACTATTCATTATTCACTATTAACTATTCACTAAAAAGAACTTGGTCTTTCAAAATTAAATAGCGTAAGAGTTCTCGTGAAGATCATACTAATATGATCTATCGACCATAGGATTGGCTCCATCCGTTAATAATTATTAACTATTCGTTATTCACTATTAACTGGAGCTCTGCTCCTTAGAAAGGAGGTGATCCAGCCGCACCTTCCGATACGGCTACCTTGTTACGACTTCACCCCAATCATCAGCCCCACCTTCGACTGCTGCCTCCTTACGGTTAGCTCACAGGCTTCGGGTGTTACCGACTCTCATGGTGTGACGGGCGGTGTGTACAAGGCCCGGGAACGTATTCACCGCGGCATGCTGATCCGCGATTACTAGCAATTCCGACTTCATGTAGGCGAGTTTCAGCCTACAATCTGAACTGGGACCATTTTTGGCGATTTGCTCCACGTCACCGTCTTGCTTCGCTCTGTTAATGGCCATTGTAGTACGTGTGTAGCCCAGGACATAAGGGGCATGATGATTTGACGTCGTCCCCACCTTCCTCCGATTTGTCACCGGCAGTCTCGCTAGAGTGCCCAACTTAATGATGGCAACTAACAATAGGGGTTGCGCTCGTTGCGGGACTTAACCCAACATCTCACGACACGAGCTGACGACAACCATGCACCACCTGTCTTACAGTTCCCGAAGGCACTCCCAAATCTCTTTGGGATTCTGTAGATGTCAAGCCCTGGTAAGGTTCTTCGCGTTGCTTCGAATTAAACCACATACTCCACTGCTTGTGCGGGCCCCCGTCAATTCCTTTGAGTTTCAACCTTGCGGCCGTACTCCCCAGGTGGGATACTTATTGTGTTAACTCCGGCACTGGAGGGGTCGATACCCCCAACACCTAGTATCCATCGTTTACGGCGTGGACTACCAGGGTATCTAATCCTGTTCGCTCCCCACGCTTTCGCGCCTCAGCGTCAGTTACAGTCCAGAAAGCCGCCTTCGCCACTGGTGTTCCTCCTAATATCTACGCATTTCACCGCTACACTAGGAATTCCGCTTTCCTCTCCTGCACTCAAGAACTACAGTTTCAAATGCAGCCCCGGGGTTGAGCCCCGGTATTTCACATCTGACTTGCAGTCCCGCCTACACGCCCTTTACACCCAGTAATTCCGGACAACGCTCGCCACCTACGTATTACCGCGGCTGCTGGCACGTAGTTAGCCGTGGCTTCCTCCTCTGGTACCGTCATGTTTCTTCCCAGAAGACAAAAGTTTACGACCCGAAAGCCTTCTTCCTTCACGCGGCGTTGCTGCGTCAGGGTTTCCCCCATTGCGCAATATTCCCCACTGCTGCCTCCCGTAGGAGTCTGGGCCGTGTCTCAGTCCCAATGTGGCCGATCACCCTCTCAGGTCGGCTACTGATCGTCGCCTTGGTGAGCTTTTACCTCACCAACCAGCTAATCAGACGCGAGTCCATCTTATACCGGATTGCTCCTTTGATCAAACAGCCATGCGACTATCTGATATCATGCGGTATTAGCACATCTTTCGATGTGTTATCCCCCTGTATAAGGCAGGTTACTCACGCGTTACTCACCCGTCCGCCGCTAAAATTGGTATCCGGTAAACCTTCAACCAATCTCCGCTCGACTTGCATGTGTTAGGCACGCCGCCAGCGTTCGTCCTGAGCCAGGATCAAACTCTCAATAAAAATTTATTGAACGTTTAATTAGCTCAAAATTATCACTAGCTTTACTTTGTTATAAAGTACGCTAAAGTTTTCTCAAATCATCAATAATTATTAACTATTCGTTATTAATTATTAACTATATTAAACGAGAACCTCTTACGCTATCCAATTTTCAAAGACCAATTTAGTACTGCTCACTGAAGCAGCTTTGCTATTATATCAAACTTTATTTCGTTTGTCAACAGCTTTTTTCTTGGTAATTTCTTCATCGCTCTTGTGAAGCGACAAAAGCTATCTTACCATGATCAACTCTGTTTGTCAATAGCTTTTTCTTTGGTAACTTTTTCATCGCTCTTTCGAAGCGACAAGAGCTATCTTAACATAATCTCTTATGTCTGTCAACACTTTTTTTACGGAAGTTCTATCCATTCAATCAGTGTTGCTTTTCTGTATCAATATAGCTCATTAACTATACAGCACAGTTATTGCTAAGAACTTATCTATTTAGTTATCGCCAATAGTTCCATTTGATAGCTTTTAAACTATTCATTATTCACTATTAATTAAAAGCTGTCTGTCAACACTTTATTAACTGGTAGTTTAACCCTTATTTTGCATTAGTTCAATATAATAAATTTAGTACCTCGGCTTCGAAGGCACTTCTCTTATAAAAGAACATCCCTTATAGAACAACTATATGTTAATAGTTTTTTATTCCTATCTTTAATAAGAGAAATGTCCTTTTGCCAACATATGAATTAATATATTTTCATTATATTATAACCGTCATTTTTAAGTACTTTTACAATTTGCCGGATATGTTCATGCCCATTGGTTTCAACTGTTACTTCAAGCTGCACATTCATAAATCTATCTAGGGCTTTAAACTGATTATGGTCGAGTTTCACAACATTTGCATTTGCGTCTGCGAGAAGCTGAGAAATTTTTAAAAGCTCTCCTGGTTTATCTGCTAATTCAACTGAGAAGCAGAAAAGACGCCCACGCGACACGAGACCACGGTCAATCATAGCCGATATTGTTACAACATCAATATTACCACCACTAACCAAGCATACGATTTTTTTATTTTTTTCTTTGATTTTCTTAAGTGCCGTAAGAGATAATACCCCGGCATTCTCTCCAATAAGTTTATGTCTTTCTAAGAGCACTAAAAAAGATTCCATAATTTCAAAATCAGAAACAGTAACAATCTCATCAACAAAATTCTTAATAATTGAAAATGTAATATCCCCGGGTTTTTTTACCGCAACTCCATCTGCTATAGTATCTACAGTATCAAGATGGACAAGTCTGTTACTTTCCATAGAAACTTTCATAGCTTTGGCGCCTTCCGGTTCCACACCGATTATTTTTATATCTGGTTTAAGTATTTTTGCAGCCGCCGCTATACCACTGATCAGACCTCCGCCTCCTATCGGAACAACAATACAGTCTATATCTTGTAATTCTTGTATGATCTCTAAACCGATGGTTCCCTGACCGATAATTACATCCAAATCGTTAAATGGATGGATAAAGACATATCCTTTTTCCTTTTCTAATCTTCGTGCTTCAGCGTAGGCCTCATCATAGCAATCTCCAAAAAGCACTACATTTGCCCCATATCCCTTTGTTGCATCAACTTTAATCAGTGGTGTGGTTTTAGGCATAACAATTGTTGCCTCTACACCGAGCTTTTGGGCAGCAAATGCAACTCCTTGCGCGTGATTTCCGGCTGATGAAGCAATTAGACCTCTTTGTCTTTGTTGCATAGATAGTTTGCTGATTTTATTATAGGCTCCGCGAATTTTAAATGCGCCGGTAGTTTGTAAATTTTCAGGTTTTATATAAACATCATTGCCTGATTCGTTGCTAAAAATCCTACTATGGATAAGTTCGGTTTTAATTAACACAGACCTTAAACAGTCTCTTGCCTTCTCAAATTCTGATAATTTTAATGAATCTAAAATTGTATTCCATTTTACGTTTTTCATTATAAGCCCCCTCGTACAATTGTCATTAGTAAAACTGTGTTTTTACGGCTGCCGGTAATCATTTCTATCGTTCATTATTTATTCTCCACAGCGTTGTTCTGCTAATCCCTATCTTCTTAGCCAGAACTTCTTTACTATATGGAAATATAAATTCAAGCTTTTCCAACAGTTCTTTTGTCAGCCCTTTTTTTTCACCCTCCTCTGTATCACTTATTCCGTTACTCCTTAGAACATCTAATAATAACCTTTCCTCACCGATTGCCCTCACTAAAATATCATGATATTTTATCTTCCTTGTACCTTTTGCAATACTAAAGAAAAGATAAAACCTCTCACATACATTTTGGAGTTCTCTGATATTGCCCGGCCATGAATACATAGTTAATATTTTAAGAATTTCAACAGGAATCTCAAGCTTATAGTCATCTACATCAACTTTTTTATTTAAAAGAGCATTGAATATATAAATTACATCATCATCCCTCTCTTTGAGTGAGGGAATTTGAAGCTGCAAAACATTAAGCCTGTAAAGCAAGTCACGTCTAAACTCATCATTAGAAGCATTCTCTAAATTCTTATTTGTTGCCGAAATAATGCGCACATCAATTGGGATGATCCTGTCACCGCCCACCCGCATCACTTCTTTTTCTTGTATGACTCTAAGAAGGCGTGCTTGAAGATTAATTGACAGTTCACCTATTTCGTCTAACAAAAGAGTTCCACCGTTAGCGATCTCGAATAAACCTACTTTTCCACCTTTTTTACTTCCAGTGAATGCCCCTTCTTCATATCCAAAGAGCTCACTTTCTAGTAAATTCTCAGGAAGTGCAGAGCAATTGATAGCTACAAATGGTCCCCTATTCCTAAAACTAAAATTATGGATACTTTGAGCAAACATTTCTTTTCCAACACCCGTTTCTCCCGTAATTAAAATATTAGAATCCGACTTTGCAAAAATTTTAGCTTGCTCAATAGCACTCTTATAATTGTCAGACTTTCCCAGTATATCTCTAAAGCTGTTTTTGGCTTTAAACCCTTTTTCGTTATTAATTGCTTGTGCCTTCTTTTCAGCTCTAAAATAATCGGATACAGGAGATAACATCGCAAGGGCACCTATCACTTTTTTCCCGTCATCTATTGGAAGCGTGCTTACAACAACTTTATTGTCATTAATTTCTCTTATAATTTTATCAGCAGGTTGACCTTCCTTGATAATTTCATCTAAATTGCACTCTGGAACAACATTTGCTGCATAATTCCCTCTTGCTTTATCCATAGATATTCCTACAACCTTTTCTGCCGCCGAGTTATAAGTAATGATTTTACTCTCTTCATTTGCAAGTATGATTCCTACCGGACTCAGTTCGATGATGGCTTTTATAAAATTAGATCTTTCTCTTTCTTTCCGAACTGCCACTGCAAGGTCCTTGGCTTCCATAATAGCATTAGCAATGGTTTCTTCACCAGGATATATCAGTATCCCGTTCTTACCTATCCTATTCGAAATCTCAACAGCTAAACCTGCACCTATTACCACATTCGCGTCAATTTCTCTCAATTTAAATTCGAGTTCCTCCGTACTGCTATAGATAATATGGAATATTTTAATTGAAAAATGATGTTCAATATTTTTGAAGTCATGGCGTGGCTCATCAATATAGTTTACAATTGCTATATTTCTATCTACTTTGATAGCCTTAAAAATGGCCTCTAAATAATCCATTGCATTCAGTTTAATTTTGATAACATTTGCTTCAGTTGCTTTCATAACATATTCAGCGTTCGCTCCACCCCCGATAAATACATCTGTTCCATTTCTCAGCTCCTTATTGACCTGCTCCACGAGCTCGTCACGTATGCCATATAAGGTATATAGCTCCAGATCGGGATCGTTATTTTTTTTTATCACATTTTGTACTAACAAATCCAATCTTTTATAGGTCAAACAACCAATTTTATACCTCTGCATAATCCTTCCTCCTTGCTACCCTTTAGCTAGCAATATCTACTAGCAGCGTACTTATCGCTATTACCAAACCCGTTCAATCTAATATACCAACTCTGATAACCTGGCATCACTTAATTCTAGCGTCTGCACATTTTCAAGCTCATATTGCTATTAAAAGCTGCCTTTTTATATTAATAATAGCACAAAAGATAGAGGTTTAGATAGAATCTTGCACAAGGAATGATTATCCTATTTCTCGATTAATAATGTACTGTTAGAAATAACACTAAAATGATATATAAATAACTGATCTGTACTAGAACTATTAAATGATTTTACATATAATTTTTTGTTTTCCCTGATGAACGGCGAAACCTCTTACCTTTATATTTACATAATAAGCCGCCGACTTATCACATACAAAGCATTTTCGCGGAGGAATACAGAGCTCCTCCCGTCCAATCTGGACTCCACTTTTATCCATCACATCTATATCAAGTATTCTTCCAAAAACCAGATTATTTTCAGCCTCTACACATACCTTTCTTACATTAACTCCCTCTGCCGAAGTAACAATATAAGCTTCGTATCCATCGACGGACCGATAAACTTCCTTATATATAGCCATGATATTTTTTTATCTAGAAAATCACATATCCTATCATACATCAACGGGAAAATTGTATCCATATTCTCCCCGTATGCCCATCACGCCATACTTTTTAAATAGTTTTTCTCCTTTTGTTGTTGGCGACTCAATGTTTGTTTCAAAATCAGAAAGAGCGGATTTTGCGGTCACCGCGCAATAGTGACAAACATTGTTGGGATTAAACCCTATTTTTCTTGAATGACAAAAACCTGCCACAGTGGATATGATAGATAAAGAAAAAATAGCCCCCTTATGGGTGTTGATTCCTCTTTAATATCTATATTATTTTACATTTCTTATTGTATCAATGACTCGCCCATCCCTGTATACAACTTTTCCTACTACTTTATCTCCTAAGCTCACAGGTTCAGGCTTTCCTGTTAACCGTTCTGCTTTTTCTCTTAATACTTCAATATCTACAATGGGTAACCCTGCTTCAATCAGTCTTTCTTTTAATATCGCATTTTTAGGATTGACAGCGATTCCTCTTTGCGTAACCAAAACATCTACAGTGTCACCTGGCGTGGAAGTTGTAAGAACTTTTTCAACTACAATGGGAAGCCTTGCCCTAAAGAGTGGCGCAACAATCATTGCTAACTTCGCACCGGCCGCAGCATCGCTATGCCCTCCCGAACCTCCGATAATATATCCGTTTGAATCGGTATGGACGTTCACATTAAAGGATGTATCTATTTGTGTTGCTCCTAGTATTACAACATCCAGATTGTCTACCGCGCTGCCTTTTGTGTGAGGCCCGGCATAGAATGAAGCGGTGATTTCCTGGTGGTTCGGATTTTTCTTTAGGGACTCTACCGCTTTTAGGTCAAAACACTGCACATCCAGTAGTTTCTTAAATACTCCTTCTTCAAGAAGATCAACAAAATAGCCCGTGATTCCTCCCAGTCCGAAGCTCCCTGTTATATTCTGTTTTTTCATGATGTCTTTTAAATACTGGGTTGCCGCAAGAGAGGCTCCTCCGGCTCCTGTCTGAAAAGAAAATCCGTCTTTTAACAGTCCCGAATACTCTATGACTTGTGCAGCATATTTGGCAATGGTCAGTCCTACCGGATCCCGGGTAATTCGTGTAGTACCTGATACAATCCCTTTTGGATCTCCTATGCTGTCAACTTTTACAACATAGTCTATTTTTGTTTGATCGATAGATATGGGTGATAACGGATGGTCTACAAGGTAGTCGGTAATAGCCACTACTTTTTTAGCACATGCAGCATCGGGATAAGCATATCCTAATGATCCGCATGCAGAGGGCCCATCCACTCCGTTGATATTTCCGTAAGCATCTGCCGCCGGTGCTGCTATGAATGCGATATCAATGGAAAGCTCTCCCGTTTCAATGGCTGCCGGCCGACCGCCGTGGGTTCTGAAAATGACCGGCTCCTTCATCATCCCCTCTGAAATGGCTTTTCCCACAGGAGCACTCATGTAATTGGTGTCAATACCTGTTACCACGCCACTTTGTATTAAATCGACGATGGGCGCATGGGCATTATGAATGGAGCTTGCACTGATTTTTATATCTTTATATCCCATTTCTGCAATCGTATTCATTACCATATTCAATACATAATCACCGTTTCTTAAGTGATGATGAAATGATACTGTCATTCCGTCCTGCAGTCCGCATAGTTTTATGACTTCTTCCAATGATTTTACCAGCTTTTTCATTTCGTCTGCCTCCTTCCCAGGCTTTCTGCCATCTCCAAGATCTGTCTTGCTCTTTCTACGATGGGCGCATCTATCATCTTCCCATTCAATGAAATCGCACCTTTCCCCTGCTTTTTAGCCGTTTCAATCACTTCCATCACATCTTGAGCGTATTCTATTTCTTGTTGGGAAGGAGTAAAGATCCTATTTACATGGTCAATATGTCTGGGGGAAATAACCGCTTTCCCGTTAAATCCCATTTCTCTTGCAAATACTGCATCTTTGATGAGTCCTTCTTCATCATCCACATCGGTAAAAGGCGTATCCACTGCCGGAAGGCCTGCAGCTTTTGCTGCTACCAGTATTCTTGACCGGCTGTAGAATATTTCTTTCCCTTCTTTTGTCCGTTTCGCTTTTAAATCGGCTGTTAGGTCTTCCGCACCAAGATATAAAGCGTCAATTCTCGGACTGGCTTTTGCAATTTCAAAGGCATTCTCTATCCCCAATGCCGTCTCCAGCAATGGCATAAGCTTTACTTTGTTTAACGGCAGTCCTTTTTCTTTTTCTATATTTGTAATATAGCTATCGATGATTTCTATGTCTTCCCTGCATTGTATCTTGGTAGGTAAAATTACATCCGGCTGTTCAGGGATGATGACCTCCAAATCCCTTTTCCAAAAAGGTGTGGATAAGGAATTGATTCTTACGATAACCTCTACTCCTTCATACTCAAGGCTTCTTAATGCGTTTCTTACTAATATTCTTGCGGCATCTTTTTCATTGGGTGATACCGCGTCTTCCAAATCCAATATGATGCTGTCTGCCCCAAAAACATCGCCATTTAAAAGCATACCGGGATTATTTCCCGGAATAAAAAGCATCGTTCTTCTCATCTTAGCCATCATTCTTCCCCCTTGCTCCTTAAGATTGCGGTCTCCATTCGGGCTTTTAATGTGCAATCCAGTGCACCTTTGTCCTGTACCCGGATATATGCATTTGTGATATCGAAATCTGCCAAGACCTCTCTGATATTCTTTCTGATTTTATCTCCAAACTGTTTTTCAACGATGCTTTCTACCGTTAGTTCTATCCCTTCTCCTTTTGGCGGCCCTAAAGTAATGAGAGCATCATTAGACTCTAAAGAACCGGCCATCACCATTTTATTAATAATCATATCCTTCACCTCTTTAATGTCTGGATTTTGTATGTTTAATTTTTTCTATAACCTCTTTTGCCTGCGGCGAAATCAAATACTGATATGTTGATAAGGGAACCATCTTCTCTAGCTCTTCTATTCTATCTTCCCGTATCAACTGTCTTACTTTTGAAGCACTTACCGCTTCGGCATCCTTTTTTAACCGCTCAACTTCTATGACTTCCAATCCCTTACCGGTAAGTATCTGTTTCATATGATGATTATATGCTGCCGTAACAGGACAATAGGGTTCTTGTCCCACATACCTTTTTTTCACCTTTAAAATCGGTGCAATATGGCGAGCAAATATTTCGAGATCCAAAGAAACCTGTGCTGTAATTACATCCTCATCTCTGATAAAATATGATGGAAAGGTCAAATGTGAGATGACATACTTGCCGCCCGGAATTACCGTAACATTTGAAAGATCACTTGTTCCTCTTTTCACTAAATCCAACCGGACTTCAAAAGGAAAAAGCGAGACATCTTCCTCTACCACTAAAACATAAAGCCATTTATTTTCCTTTGATGCTTTTTCAATCAAATACCGGTGTCCAAGCGTAAAAGGATTGCAATTTACCACGATACATGCTGCTTCTTTAGGATTTGAAGCTGCTGTTGTCGCTAAAAATGCCTTGTATTGTTCGATGCCGTTTCTTCCCCACTCCAGTAAAGCTGCAAAAGACTTAACCTTAGCAACAGTTTTAAATCCTAATGCCTCAAAGTGATATATCTCCTCTGGCTTTGTAAAAATATAGAGCTGTTCCTTGCCCATTTCTAAAGCTTTCTTCATCAAATACGTAATAACTTTTGTAGAAATTCCTTCTCCCTGAAATTCCGGGTCAATGGCTATCCCTTGCAGAGTATCCCTTACTAACGACCCTGTTCCTATTAGCCGTTGGCCATCATAGACGCCGACCGTATAATCGATATTTTTAGGAATCTTTAGTCCTACTAAATCAAGCAGAGGTTTTATTTTTTCTAATTCTTTTATTTCTTTCTCTACAAACATTTAATCTCTCCCCCATTGAATATCAGTATTGATTAAAGCATTGGCACAATCATAAAACAATTGTGCCAATGCTCTAATCATCCTATATTATTCACTTTTTCGGTGGATATTCGTCTTGTTCAAAAACTTTCATGTCATGTCCAGGCAATATATAATCACAGATTTTCTCAATCTTTTCATACGTAGCATAACATTCCTTTAAATCTACGTGTATTGCAGAAGGCAGATGCTTATGAATACCTACTCCTTCCCAGTTTTCAAATCTGCCGATACAATCGCTCGCAATAAGGTACTTACCTCCTTCGGTATCGACAAGAACTCCCTGGAATCCCGGCGTATGTCCCGGAATAAATACTAAATCAATGCCCGGATAAAGATTGACATCTCCATCTACTACTTCATACTGATCCATTGTTTTTTTATATGGAGGTTGCATTCCAATCTGCTCAGACTCATAATAAGGATATTGCATTGGTATAGGATTTTCTGCAAATTCCAGTTCCTTCTTCTGAACATATATCTTCTTACCGGGAAACAAATCATTATTCCAGCAATGATCCCAATGTAAATGTGTGTTTACAATGCAATCTATATCATCAGGCTGAAGGCCTAAGTTTGCAAGTGCATTAAGCATCTTCATATCTTCTGTCTGTTTTATGGGATGATGATATTTCTTAGCCCATTCTTCACCTGAGCACCCCGTATCTACAAGAATGTTCAGGCCTTCACCCCTAATCAGATACGCAATGATGGGTGTAATAATTTTCTCACCATAACCATAAAAATAGGTCAAAGTAGACTTTTCATGCTGCTGGAATTCGCCGCATTTGATTGGTATAATTTTATATTTCGCCATAATAATCTCCTCTTTCTCTTATCATATTTATTTATAACATCCCAAGAACTCTTGGCAACCATAGAATAATCTCGGGAAAAAAAGTGGTCAAGACAAGTGCTGCTATACTTGATACTAAAAATCCAAGTATACTTTTGGATATGGTTCCTAGCTTGATATCCGCAATCCGGCAGGCAGGATAAAGATTAACCGCTACCGGCGGTGTACTAAATCCAATCGCAATAGCTATCGTCATAGTCACGCCAAACCATATAGGATCCATGCCAAGTTGTGTTACAACAGGCAACAGCAACGGAACAAAAATATAAGAAATAGATATACCATCAATAAAAAAGCCCGCTAAAACTAAAATAAGATTTATAAGCATTAGGATGACCCACTTATTATCTGATACAGATAGTAAGGCTGTTCCGAATCTTTGTGCTACACCTTGCGTCGTGATAAGCCATGTAAATGCCGAGGCATTCGCCATAATGATAAGAATACTGGCTGAACTTACCCCGGACTCCGCAACAATTTTCCACAACTCTTTGACATCAAACTCCTTATAAATAAACAATCCGACAATCAAACTATAAATAACCGCAACAACAGCAGCTTCTGTAGGAGTAAATACTCCTCCATATATACCACCAAGAATCACTATCGGAGTAACAAGCCCCCATGAAGCCTCCTTAAATGCCTTCCATATTTCAGAAGGTTTGCCATAAGGCTCCCCTTTGTAACCTTTCCTAACCGCATATATATATACATAAACAGCTGCACATGCACCCATAAGAATTCCGGGTACGATCCCCGCTATAAACAGCGTACCGATGGACTGTCCTGAAAGCACCCCGTAAACAACCAATGTAATACTGGGTGGTATTACAACCGCAACTGCGCTGTTGGATGCAATCAACGCCGCTGAAAACCCCTTGTTGTATCCGGCATTAATCATTGCGGGTATCAGAATAGATCCTAGAGCTGCTACGGTTGCAGGCCCCGAACCTGATATTGCACCCCAAAATAGTGTAATTCCTACCGACATGATGCCAAGTCCGCCGGGAATCGGACCAACAATTAATTTAGCAAAAGCTATAATCCTTTTCGATATCCCTGCCTTTTCCATTATAAATCCTGAAAGTATAAAGAACGGAATAGCCAGCAGCGTGAATTTCGAAAGTCCGGAGGATATAATACTGACATACATCGTGATAGGAACATTATATAACACCATTGTTACCAGGGTTGACAAACCAAGAGAAACCGCAATGGGTATATTAATGAGTATCATAATCATAAATACTATTAATAGTGCTATCCCTATATCAACACCCATCGTCGCACCTCCTGAAAGCAAATACCATATTCTGTACAACTCTAAAAATATATAGTGCAGAACCTACAGGAAATGCCATCGTAAATATCCAATTCGGAACTTGAAGTATAGGCGTCCTGGAATCATAGTTGATATTTGAAACGACCTCCTGAATACCCTGTTTGAATAAAATTGAAAATAATAATATACTGGCTATCGATGCGATAACCATAAAAAATTTTTGTGTTTTTGGAGGACAAAGATCAGTGATTGCTGAAAGTCCCATATTCGCACCTCTGGCACACGCAGCAGGAGCTCCTAAAAGAGATGCACACACAAATAAATAATTTACAAGTTCTTCTGTAAACGCCAGTGAAGCTCCAACCACATAGCGCCCAATAACGTTAACTCCTAAAATCAAAAGCATTATAATCATCATTGCTGCGATTAAATGCTCTTCAAATAATAGCTTCTTTTTCATACTACCTCCATATTGACTCTACTATATTATCAACCCTATAAAACTGCAAACTTCAATAATAAGACCGTAAAGATACATCCTACCAAAATATTTATCTTCTATTTAAATAATATTTGTAATCTTTATAGCAGTTGGAAAGGCTCTGTTCACTTTAATCCATAATCAGTAGCATTTAAGATAAACAGAGCCGTCCTCCTGTATAGCATCTACGTTGATAGCAATCTTAGCAGATATTTAGGTTTACAATCTAGAACTCTGCCTCAATAATCTGTGAATATAACTTTTTCAGCAAATAGACCTATTTATTTGCGTCTTTAAGCAATGTAACTAGTTTTTGGTCATATTCCGGAAGATATTTTTCGACAACAGGTGCAGCCGTATCTTTGAATACCTTCATTTCTTCTGCAGTTGGCTTATAAACTTTCATATCAGCTTCTTCAAGTTTCTTTAGATCATTCTCATAATCAGCACGTGCATATTCTTTTTGTAACTTACATGCCTCGATAGCCGCTTCTTGTATTGCTTTTTTAGTAGCATCATCAAAAGAATCCCAAAGCTTTTTATTGGTTTGGAAAGGATGCGGCTCGTAAGAATAGTCCCACAATGTAATATATTTTTGAACTTCATAAAACTTATTAGGAATTATAATTGTTGAGACAGGATTCTCTTGACCATCTATAGTTTTTTGCTGTAACGCCGTAAAGATTTCTGAGAAATTAATATCTGTCGGGTTTGCACCAAAAGCTTTAAATACATCCAAAAGCATCTTATTGCCTATGACCCTGAATTTGATTCCTTTAAAATCTTCAGGACTTTTAAGCTCCTTAGTATTATTTGTTACTTGTCTAAAGCCATTCTCTCCAAAACCTAACACAACAAAATCCTTGGCATACAGGAGATCATATATTTTTTGGAATGCAGGCGTTCCAGGTGAAAGCGTTTTGTCGATAGTTTCAACATCTTTCCAAAGCCACGGAATACTCATAGCGCCCAAATCCGGTACGATACTCGTCTGTACAAGCGGAGAAAGCCATCCAAAATCAATAGCACCCTTTTGAACCATCTCAATTGCTGTGAGCTGGTTTCCACCGGCTAACTGCGAATTGGGATACACCTCTACTTTGTATGCACCATTTGTTTTTTCTTCAACGAGCTTTGCAAATTCAAGCGATGCTTTGTCGTGCGCAGAGCCTGAAGCAGGTGCGAATGTTAAGGTTAAAATTTTTGCCTTTTTCGCTGGTCCGCTGCTTGGTGCCGGGGTGTTTGTGTCGTTTTTTGAGCTATCCGGCGCAGATTTACCACAACCGGTAAATAGCAGAGTTGTCATTACAACCATTCCAAGTAGTACGGCAAATACTCTTCTTTTCATAATAAAATTCCCCCTTCAAAATTTAACATTTGTTATTTGTAAAATGCTGCAACCTTATACTTCACAGCATCTATACACACTATATTTATTGCTTCGACACATAACATTCAATCATACACGCAATTCAATTATTATATTTTTCGCCTTAACAAATCCAATAATAATGACTATAAATAATACACATAAAGCTAGTATACCTATCTATATCCATATTATTTGCCACTTTATCTTCAATTTTTCTCTGGTTAGATTAATTTTTTCACTGCAAAACTTGTCCGGATAACGGTTGCTATTATGCTCCAATTCCATGCCTAGGATATTTACATAAAAATGTAATAATTTTTCAATATCTCGTGTCGTAATCATAATGTGATTGATATTTTTGATTTTATCTCTCTGAATACAAATCTTAATAATATCGCATAAGCACTTCGTTTATCTATCACCCTATAAACCTGAAATGGACGGTATATATGTCACAAGGACAGGAAACAGGTTAAGTATCAGCAACGTAAGCAGAAGCACGGCAATAAACGGAATAATCTGCTTTGTCAATTTTTCTATAGATACCTTGGCAACATCACAAGCCACAAACATGCACAGACCAACCGGCGGTGTAATCTGACCGATTGCAAGCGCAAATACCAATAAAACACCAAAGTATACCAAATCTCCATTCATGGACTGTATTACAGGATAGAAAATAGGTGTCAGCAGTATAACAGCTACCGCATTGTCAAGGAAAGTTCCTGTTACTAGTAGTGCAACCATCATGATAAGCTGTATAACCAGCAGGTTGTCCGAAAAGTTAACGATCAACTGCGCAAACTTTTGAGGTATTTGCTCACTTGTAAGCAGGTAACTAAACATATGCGCAGACGCAACCAAATACATAATTGACGCCGTACCCTTTGCAGAATCCAAGGTCACTTTTATAAATTGCTTAAAATCCAGTAACCTATATACAAACATACCAATAACGAAACCATAGATTACAGCAACCGCAGCTGCTTCCGTAGGGGTAAAAATACCTCCGTAGATACCTCCCAGAATGAGGACAGGCATTAAGAGCGCCCATATTCCATTTTTAAAGGCTGTCAAAATTCCTCCTGCCGTTACAGCCTCTCCACCACGGTAACCTCTCTTTTTTGAAATCCACAGTTCAACCGAAATTAGTGCAATTGCCATCAGAATACCGGGAACAATCCCGCCTAAAAACATTTTCGCTATGGAAGCCCCTGCAATCGCGCCATACAATACCATGTTATTACTAGGAGGAATCAATAATCCTATAGTTCCTGAAGATGCCACTGTAGCTGCTGCAAACTCCTTGCTGTATCCACGCTCCTTCATAGGTTCCACCATTACAGCCCCTATCGCTGCTGTAGTAGCAGGTCCTGAGCCTGAAAGAGCACCGAAGAAAGTACATGCAACTGTAGATACTACTGCAAGTCCTCCTGTCATTTTACCTACAAAAGCAGCCGCTAAATCTGTAAGTTTCTTCGATACACCACCTCGAGCCATGATATTTCCTGCGAAAATAAAAAATGGAATGGCCATTAGAGTAAACGAGTCGACACCACGGAACATTTTCTGCATCAAGTTAATAACCGGAATATCACTAAAAAATACAACTGCCACAACAGATGATATTGCAAGACAGAATGAAATCGGAATACCGATTAAGATTAAAATAAAAAATGTTATAAATAATGCAATAGACATTATTCCACGCCCCCTTCCATTCTCTCTGTCTGTTGCCCAATATCATCGGCCTTGGTCTTTAGTGTACCGATTATTTTTTCAACCATCAGCAATCCCATCGCTAAGCCACTGATAGGAACCTGCATAAATACATATCCTACCCGTATAGACTCTAGATTAAGAAGCCTCTGGTCATTCTGCAATAACATTGCTACTAAGTTTGTTGAATAATATACAACCATGCCAAGGAAAGCCAGTACCAAAACCTGCGAAAACAAGATGACTGTTTTTCTTAAACTCTTATTATTAATCCTATCTACAAAGGAAGAAACATTAACGTGGTTATCATTCTTTAAGACTACCGCTGCACCAAAAAAAGCAAGCCAAGAGAAACAATAGGTAGATAGCTCCTCAGACCATGCAATCGGACTCTTTAACACATATCTAAACACAACCTGTGAAAACACCATGATGCTCATTGCTAGCAGCAAGCATATTATGAGGACTTTAAATACATTATATATGCTATCATTAAGCTTGCATAAGACCTTATACATATAATCCTCCTTAAATCATGTAGCTTAATTATACACATACCGCTCTTTCTAGAGCGGTATATATATAATTTTAGATTATTTTTTCTTTTTTATCTGATTTTCAATGCTTAAATTCTAGCTTTCTTTACTTTCTAATCATGTCCAGAATTTCTTTGTACTTGTCATAGTACTCATCGTACACCGGTTGGGAAGCTTTAATGAAAGCTTCTCTATCAACTTCATTGACTTCCATAAGACCTTTCAACTCTTCTAATTCCTTAGTATAATTCTCCTTTGCATTCTCAAAAGCCCATTTGGATACCTCTTTACCTGCTTCAACAAAGATAGTCTGCTGTTCCGGCGTTAACTTGCCATAGGCCTTCTTGGACATAATCATCGGCTCTGCCGTATGCACGTGACCGGAAACAGACATGTACTTTTGTACTTCATAGAATTTTTTGTCAAGGATATTTGTAAATGGATTTTCCTGAGCATCTACTACACCCACTTGAAGTGCATTATACAGTTCACTAAAAGCAATATTTGTCGCACTTGCTCCGTAAGTGTTGAAGGCCATCATATTAGGCTTTGTACTTGAAGTTCTGATCTTTATACCTGTTAAATCTTCAGGTACAACGATTGGTTTCTTATTGTTAGTTATATTTCTAAAGCCATTTTCCAACCATGACATAAGTATAACGTTTTTGCTTTCAAGTTTCTTAGCAAGTACATCTCCTACTTCACCGTTTAATGTATTATATACATCATCGGTATCTTTAAAAAGAAATGGCATACCAAGTGCTCCCATTTCAGGAACAAGCGTTGCAAGTGCATCATCCGCAACAATCGCTAAATCAACGGTTCCAAGCTGTATTCCCTCTGTAACCTCCTGCTGTGTTCCTAGCTGATTGGCTGGGAAAATCTCAATGTCGACAGCACCGTTTGTTTTTTCCTTTACGATGTCTCTAAACATCTCTGCACCCTTTTGGTATGCATGATCTGTTCCGCCAACATGAGAAAGCTTTAATACTACAGCCTTAGTGTCTTCTTTAGTTTCTTGTCCTTGAGCAGGTGCTTCCTTATTTCCTTCATTAGCACTCTGTTTTTGCCCACATCCGAACAAAAGTGTAGACATGAACACCACTAACAAAACTAGACTTAATACTTTTTTCACAATTACCCCTCCATTATAATTTATTAATACTCCGCTAGTTAGCAGATAGTATTCTGAATTGCTCATTCCGTTTCCTGAATTGTCCTTAGCTAAGTTATTAATTCTATCAAATCTAATATTGTTGCACTTATATATATTTAATAGCAAATATTATGCCAATATTAAAACAGCTCTAAATCAGCATTTACATAATAATCACTCGTACATAAATGTTTCATATGATAAATTCCCTATATATTTGAAACATTTTTAGCGTTCCCATTTGAGATGCCCCTCATATTCCTTAATGATTTAATTAAGCACATGTTACTCTATTTGCTACATTTAATAAGTCTGTTGAAATATTCACCATATGCCCTGACATTCCCGTTCCTATTTTATTTTTGACCATTCTCGATGCCTCCAAAAGGTTATCAAGGCAAACACCGGTACTTACACCCATCTTTTCAAACATGTTTACCAAATCTTCTGTCGCCGTATTTCCTGTCGCACCCGGTGCAAACGGACACCCTCCAAGTCCTCCTACACACGATTCAATGGTTTTAATTCCACTCTGGGCAGCCACCATGGCATTAGCTAATCCCATTCCTCTTGTATCGTGGAAATGCATGTGAAAATGCATTTCCGGATACTTTTCCAACACTGTCTTCGCTACATTTTCTGTGTGCACCGGATTTGCAACGCCGATAGTATCACAAATACTTACTCTGTCTGCTTTTACTTCACAGGCTTTATCGATAAGTCTAAAAACATTCTCAATTGGAGTAATTCCATTAAAAGGACATCCAAAAGCGGTTGCTACATCAAGTTGTAAGTCTATATCAGGGAACTCTCTTCTTAATTGTTCAAACTCGACAAAGGATTCGTCTATTGTCCTATTGACGTTGGCTTTATTATGTGCTTCACTTGCCGATATAACATAGACTATTCTTCGAAGCCCGCTTTCATATGCTGCTCTTGCTCCATACAAATTCGGAACTAGCGCAGCAAACTTCACATCCGGATATTTCTTCAGAACATTACTTACAATCTCTTTGGCATCTTTCATTTGAGGAATAGCTTTCGGATGGACAAAAGAAGTAACTTGCATCTTTTTAAAATTAGATTTTACTAAGCCATCTATAATTTCCAGCTTTACTTCTGTGGGGATCCACTCCTTTATATTTTGATAACCATCCCTTGGTCCTATTTCAATGATTTCAATCTCCTTTGGAATATTCATCATTTTCCACTTCCCTTCATCACATATCATAATTGATTTAAATTAGACCATCCTTCTTTAGTTCATTGATATCGTCGTCCTACATTCCCATAAATTTATAGTTATTTAGGCTATCGTTATTGCTTAAAAGTAACTCAGATATTCTAATTCACAACTTAAAATACTCCATTATTTTGAAAGTTTTCTATTTTCGCTTGGCTATAGCCCAGGATTTCTTGAAGTATCTCCGTTGTATGCTGGCCTAGAAGAGGTGCCGCCGTCCTTATAGAAGCTTTTTTATTTGTAAATTTTAAATGATTTCCTGTTAATGTTATCTTTCCTGCCACAGGATGCTCTGTTTCTACGAACATCTCTCTCGCGCCTGCAATATGAGGATCCTTTACCACCCTATCAATAGTATTGATTGGCGCAGCAGGAATTCCATTCGAAAGAAGAGTATCTACAATTTCATCAATTGTATAATTCACTGTCCACGCTTCAATAATTTCTTTTAATGGTTCATGATTTTGCACTCTCTTAACATTGCAATCAAATCTTTCTTCTTCCAATGCCGATATTTTAAGAACTTGCTTTAACAGATTAAATAACTTATCGTTACCACAGGCAATAATAACATCTCCATCCTTGGCTTTAAAGGAATCATATGGATAAATTGCTTCATATCTATTGCCGATTTTATCCGGAACCCTGCCTGTACACAGATAAATCATATTGATAATCTCTAACGAGGAAACCATAGAATCCACTAAAGAAACATCCACTTTGTCTCCCTCACCGGTCTTCAGCCTATTCGCATACGCAGCAAGAATTCCTACACAGCAGCTAACACCTCCCATAACATCTGAAATAGCAGTACCCGTCCTGGTTGGTGGTGTTCCCGGCCACCCCGTGGTACTCATCAGTCCGCTCATTGCCTGACCTACAATATCATATCCTGCTCTTTTTGAATAAGGGCCATAGTGTCCAAAGCCAGAAATGGCACCATATACCAAACCCGGATTTATCTTTTTTAAGTCCTCATAACCGAGTCCAAGCTTCTCCATAACGCCGGGCCTGTAATTCTCCACCACAATATCACTTTGTTTTACCAGTTCTCTAAAAATTTCTTTCCCTTCTTCGCTTTTTAGGTTTAGTGTCATCCCGCGTTTATTTCTGTTTAAATTCATAAAATATGCGCTTTCACCATTAACAATCGGCGCGTTTCCTCTTGAGTCATCCCCTCTACCAGGAAGTTCGATTTTAATAACATCTGCACCCATGTCCGCAAGCATCATGCAACAATATGGCCCTGCTAATACACGCGTAAGGTCTAATACTCTTACACCTTCCAACATCAAATTATTTGCTTTACTTTCCACATTCATCACCTCAACAAAATATTTATAACTAACATACGCCTTTCCTAATTAGCTATTTTTACCTATCGCTTCCGTATAGTTTGTCCGCTACCCATAATGTAAAAGCTATAGGTAAGCACAAAATCTCCCCCCTATTATCACAGTGTTATCAATTTGATCCTCCTTCAAAATAATATCTTTACATACTCTATTAATAGCAAGTTCTATGCCAAAATCAAAAAAGCAGCAAAATGGCACTTTCCGAATCTTGTCTTAACAATAATTGTTTCATTCATCCCATTTCATAATATAGTGAAACACATATTCATAAATGTAGCATATTAGTGCAAATATTTATAAAAAAAAATTATTATTATTTTCCAATAAAAAAATACACATGAATTGTTCAAATGCTTTTTCAGCTAAAATTTCCAAACAATTCATGTGTTTTACATATAAATTTATAATATGATAATTAAGAGATGTTCTTCCTTATATCTTTTTTCGAATTTCCCCTATTATTAATATTACAATTGGTATAAATACTCCAAGAAAAATATTGACATATACCACCACATTTTCTGCGAAACTCTGGAGTTCAAAAACACTATTACAGATATACATTGCCAAAAAGTAAATAAATACCATATAAATGTTTATAAAAACCTTATATTCAGATAGTCTAAACACTGATTTTATCATTAACAATACACAATATGTAAAAACGGAAAATAGTATAAAGTCTGAAGCAATCCAAATCATTACGACTATCGATTCTACTTTCTCAAAGATATCGAATACGGATATTTGCTTTACTGCCGTTAAAAACGGCAATGGTATTCTTCCTGTCACTGAATAGCCGAGTGTTCCTACTGTAGCTATAATTGTTGCTATATTTGCAATTAATAAGAACATCAGAGTTTGAATCCCAATATTTTTTATTTTTTCTTTATTATTGATCTTATTCCCTAAAAAAAATAAAAAGAAAAAATACACCCATATACCTGTGACACCAATACTCGCTTCGAATAACGGATAGATATCTTTATAGCTTACTGGCGTGATATCATTTACTTTGATTACTGGTAATAGGAAAAAAATCATCAGTAATGTGCTAATTGTTATCAAATAAAATATTATTTCGTTCATTCGGGCGATTACTACTAATCCCGAACGCAAAACATAAGCCAGTAAACCAAGCATGATAATTAAAAACACACTTATTACTGTATTCGGTAATATTGACGAAACAATTTTCTCACCATAATATCGTACATTCAATGCCAGTAACAAGGTTATCCATATCATATAGATAATAACAACTACTCTTCCAATCCCTAGGCCCAAAACACTATATATTACATCCATCAGCGAATGATTTTTATGCTGTTTGAAAAATCTATGCAGTATATATACAAGAATGACAAAAAAGATACTAGCTAAACATGGCGCAAGCCATGACGCCTGCTTAGCTCTATTGGCTACATATAAAGGTATAAACCTAACAGCCGGTGAATATGCTAATGTTAAAAATAGCAATGCCGCTTGTCTCAAAGATATTTTTTCTCTATCTGCCAACATTATGAGTACCCTTCCAATATCCTTATTTTAAATATCCTAGGATAACAGCAGCCAGACTTTCCCTATATGGCTGCACAGAATAAAATATTCCAAATATAAGAGTGCCAAAGGCAAAAGCAATAAAAACAAACATCTCTTTTTTTTTCTTTTTTCTAACCATATTTACTATTTCAAAAATACTTATTAATACAATAAATAAACATGTTAAAATCATTACTCTTCACCTTTACTTGTTTTTATTTTTTCCTGTATTTCATATGTCCTATTAATTTTGGATTCGGCTTCAACATCGATTTCTAATTCGGAAAACAGTTCCCCCCATTGGTCTTTTATATTATCCCATTGTACAGGATATTTATGAAATACAGCATTGCTTACTTCCAATATATCAGTATTATTTTTCTGAGCATAATCTATAACACTTTTTATTTCGTTTTTTACTAGTTCCTGTTGCTGACTATTTAAGTATGTAATCATATCTTCAGTAAAAACATTTTTTCTACCTTGCACTTCTCCAATATTTGTCGAAAACATGATTTTTATGGTTACTGACAGCATGTTATTTGTAATTTTGGGCAATATTTTGCACTTAGAATCGATAAGCTCAAGCAATATATTATTTCCAGATGTTTCTGTTACTACTATCACTGTCGACTCTATATTATTCTTTATCCAATTAAGCCCACGTGATTGGCCATCGCTTATATAACCAATCAATTTGGAACCTTTAAAAATTGCAAATCCTTTAATAACTATATCCATAGCATTTTTATCTTCCTGTTCCCGTTTTACCCGTTTTTCCAGTTGAATATAAGGTAAATAGGCAGACAAATACTGATTATCCATAACTTTGATAAGTTCAGATAATTCCACCTTAGATGAGATTCCCAGCCCTGCTTGAGTATTTAATAGATTTTCCATCCTGTCAGATACAAATCGTTGCGTGGTACCAGCATTATTAAGCACTTCTTCAGCAGTTGAACCCTTAATAATCAGTACTTTTGAGTTAAGCCTCTGCTCATGGTCACGAGTGAATAAATCTATATAATCAGCAATATTATCCTTAGCCGCTTGTTCACTAATAATTACAAATTCTGTATGTCCAAAAATCGGTTTTCTATCTGCAAATAACCGAAGATTTCTAATAGCTTCAAAAAGGGTTCTTCCCTCTATACTTAAAACATCAATTTGTTTGGATTGTGAACTTTGCTCACTTCCTCCCACTTCAGTTTTTTTTGAGGAAACTGATATTCTTATTAATCCATTGTCTAATTTGTCAACCCCAAAAACTGTAACAAAGAATAAATTCTGTATATCACCGCCACCTCTAATGGGGCTTTTACATCCTGTCATACCAATAACAAGAATAAATAGGATAAGACATCCTTGCAGCTTCACCATTCAAAAACCTCCATCAATCCTGCCTCTTTTTATTGATAGTTTTCAACTGTATTGGCCGTTTTATATGCGTGCGAAGCTTTAGCCGAAACAAAGAGTCTTGCATCTGCCTATTCTCATCAGCCACGAAAGGTGATAGATAAGGCACGCCATAACTTTCTATTTTTGATAAATGATATAGCAATACCAGACTTCCGATACTCAGACCAAAAAGTCCTATGATACTGCTTAAAACAACCAGTACTAAGCGCCATATACGTAATGCATTGCTAAAATCCTGATTAGGCATTGTATAATTCGAGATAGCTGTAACTGCTATAATAAGAACTACAGCCGGCGAAATAAATTTAGCATTAACTGCTGCTTCCCCAACTACTAATGCACCTACGATTGAAACAGCCTGTCCTATTGTTTTAGGTAACCGTAATCCTGCTTCTATTAAAATTTCAAAAGCAATCAGCATAAGTATCACTTCAATAAAAGATGGAAACGGAACTCCCTCTTTTGCCGCCGCTATTGAAAGTGCAAGACTTGTAGGAATCATTTCTTGATGAAATGTAACTATCGATACATAAAAGCCAGGTAAAAACAACGTTACTAGCATAAGTGAGTATCTTAAAACTCTGACTAGCGTACTTATAATATAATTTTGCGAATAATCTTCCGGTGCCTGCAAAAACTGGTTAAGTACTCCAGGTACTTGATATGATACAGGGATTCCATCAATAATAATACCTACCATTCCTGAAATGATTCCGGCACAGAACTTATCAGGCCTTTCAGTGCTTATTACCTGCGGAAATGGTGAGTTATTATTGTCGATAATATATTCCTCAATAAATCCTGTTGAAATAACACCATCAATATTAATATTACTAAGTCTTTTTTTAACTTCATCCAAAATATGTCTGTTTGTTACTCCTTTCATATAGATAATTGCAATATTTGTTAACGTTTGCTTACCTACAATTGTTTTTTCAATGACCAAGTTTTGTGTTCTAATTCTTCTTCTTATTGTTGCTGTATTGATCTGCAAAGTTTCTACAAAAGAATCTTTTGCACCCTTAATAACATTTTCCGTTGTTGGTTCGGATATGCTTCTCTTTTCAAAGCTTTTAGCATCAAATATGATAGCTTTTTTTTCTTTATCTAAGACCAACACCGTACTTCCAGATAGTATATCACTAATTACAATATTAATATCACTCCTGATATACTGGCTGGAATAATAAATCTTCCCTTCCTCAATAAGTGCCAAAACTTCCCTTTCATTTTTTACCGACTTAAACGCTTCCTCTTGATTTAATGGCTTCAATATGTAATCACTCGTCACAGCATGGTCAACAAGCCCGTTTACATATATAAGCGATAAACGAATATTATTTATTTTTATATCACGAAACGAAATATCTTCACTACCGGAAAGTATAGTTTTAAGATTTTGTGCTGATAATTCAAAATTATTTTGCTCTTCATCCGTATACATTATGCCATTACACTCATTCTTTTTATATTTCCCAAAAAGCATGATATCACCTACTTATAAATAATTATTTCCATATTTTTTTTATTTACTCATTAGATTCTACTATGAGAATTCGAATTACAAATATCAATTGATTCCATGTGGATTTCTCCGATCGAGCTGGAGCCTACCAATTATTTGAGTAGCATTCACGGAGGGATTTGTTCAAGTGAGATGAAACAACGCATCAACTAGCCGGAAGACCAGAAGGGCTAGCCGCATGTCTTATTTGAGCTTGCAAGTCTGACACACACCGGTATAGAAAAAGCCATTCTAACTTCCGTATACTGAAGTAGTATGGCTTTTTCTATTAATCATATATTGATTAAGGTTCCTTTGATATGCACAAATTCTGCGAAGACACCTCATATTTATATGATAATATTGGTGACCGTGACCAGTCAGCTCTTGTGTAAGGTTTCTGGACTAAAGTTCAATAGGATAAAACAAATTCTAAAATTAAAAGATATTAAATTTTCCATAGGAGTTTTAGGCATTTTAAGAAATGGTAATTGATGAAAAACATGCAAAAAAGAAGGCTGACCTACCTCCCCAAATAAATTAAATCTTGAAATTTACCATAGCCTATATCTAAATCCGCTGAACCAGTAAAATGTCTAACTTTAGATTCTGTCGCCAATAATGGCATTGCAATCTACTAAAACTGATTTATTATATTGATGTTCTATCCCGATCGCAAGTATTCTTTCTTGTTGAGCTAATGCAAGATTTCTATTTGTATCTTCAAATAGTACAACCTCATTATTATAAGCACCATAATAATGATATGTATCACTTAGTATATCTGCTTTCGACATATCTCCGCTTGCAACAGATATAATTTTATCAAACGCTGAGTCTAAATCCCATAACTTCAGTAAATCGTTAATGATGTTCAACTTTTGTGAAGATAATATACAGAAACAAATATCTCTATACTTGTTAAATAAGTCCATGAAAAAGTTAAAAGGTTTTAGATCTTTCTTTTTAATTAGCTCTAAATAGATAGAAATCCTTTTATCGAAAAAAGTATCATCATCAAAGCTTATTCCAAAATCATCTTTTAACATACTATATATTTTTATTTCTGCATTACCGATATAACGATCAATATGCTTTTTTGTTAAAGCAATATTAAATTCTGACAAGCATATATCATATGCCGCCCAATGTAAAGTCTCCGTATCAGCTATAGTACCATCAAAATCAAAAATAAATACTTTTTTAGACTCCAATAACGAACCGATTTCTCTTATATCTTTTGTTTTTATCATTTTTCCTCCTTAGTCAAATCTACCTCTTTTTCTTTAGCTGCTTTGAGCATATCTTCTCACACTCGCTTCATTTTATCATAAAAAGAAAAAAGGAATCAATACAACTGTACCTTCAATTCGATCTTCAAGACATATAGAATGAATAACATTACTGCGACTATCATGGATATGGTTGATATTATTTTCCTGTCATATTCCAACAATTAATCTACAAATGGTGCTGATAGTTGTAAAAATGTCTATAAAAGACAAAGGCGCCCACATACTGTGAGCGCGCATTTTATCTGAGATAATTTATCGCAGCCTTCCGATATTGATTTAGATGCCGAAGTTAATAGAACTATATTTCTTGTTAACTCAATGATTTATATCTATATGTGCAACTTTCCTATAATATACTGACCTCCGTACTACCAATTAATCTCTACAACAGGCTTAATCAAATCTCTAGGCTTTTCTTTCATAAGCATTAGCGCGGCTTCAATGCTTTCAAACCCTTTAAATCGGTGTGTAACAAGCTTGCTGGGGTCTATTCTGGCTGTCTCGATAAGTGCAGCTAATTTCTCCATACGTAATCTTCCGCCTGGCATCAAGCCTCCTTCAATGGCTTTATGACCCATACCACAGCCCCACTCAGCACGTGGAATCTTAATGTAATCTCCTTCACCAAGATAGTTTATATTTCCTATTTTTCCGCCTGGTTTTAAAACTTTAAGTGCCTGGGCGAATGTATCAACATCTCCACCTGCAATAATAACCCGGTCTACCCCTTTGCCTTTTGTTTTTGCCATAATCTGCTCTACGATATCACCTTCACGGTAGTTGATGATATCTGTAGCTCCATATTCTTTTGCAATCTTAATGCAATTTGCACGAGATCCCACAGCATAAATATAGGATGCACCTCTAATAGCTGCCGCAGCAACAGCCATTAAACCGACAGGACCTATTCCGATAACAGCCACACTATCACCGAATTTCACATCAGCAAGCTCAACACCATGAAATCCGGTTGGTACCATATCAGAAAGCATACAGGCAGCAACTGGATCCATACCTTCCGGCAGCAATGCCAAATTTCCATCTGCATCGTTCACATGAAAGAATTCTCCGAACACGCCATCTTTAAAGTTTGAGAATTTCCATCCGGCAAGCATGCCTCCTGAGTGCATCTGGAACCCACCTTGAGCTTCTAACGAATTCCAATCGGGAGTAATAGCAGGAACAATGACTTTATCCCCAGGAGCAAAATCTTTTACGAATGTTCCTACTTCTACAACTTCTGCAACCGCTTCATGGCCTAAAATCATATCATGACGTTCACCAATTGCACCTTCCCAAACAGTATGAATATCTGACGTACATGGCGCAATAGCAATTGGACGACAAATTGCGTCCATAGGTCCGCAGACCGGACGTTCTTTTTCAATCCATCCTATTTTTCCAATTCCTAACATTGCATAACCTTTCATATTAACAACCCCTTTACATTTAGCTCATGTTAGATTTTTGTTTGTTAATTATCTAACAATACTTCTTATTTTTATTCTATTATGCAATGTTTTAATTATCAATCAAATAAACATATCTAATTTCAGTAATGTTTTATTGTAATTTTTATGTCAGATATGGTATTTCAATAATATTTACAAAAACATAATTATGTTTTTGTACTAAAAAAAGATGTGTTTAATACACATCTTTTTTTAGTACTGCATTGCTTTCTCAATAATGCTAATTGCAGAATTCAAACCTAGGCCAAAACGACTGCACCCTGCTTTAGCCATTGTGATCAAAGTATCCAGATCTTTTATCCCACCTGCTGCTTTAATTTTGGCTTTATTTTTAATAGTTTCATTAATCAATCTAATATGATCAACGGTGGTGGGCTTGTTCATCCATCCTGTCCCTGTTTTGACATAAGACACTCCTGCCTCTACTGCAATATTACTTGCCTTAACAATTTCCTCATTAGTAAGAACCGTTACTTCAAGGATTGCTTTCACAGGCGCTTTTCCCGCAGCATCTACCACTGCTTTTATATCATTAAAAACGGTCTGATAGTTTTGAGATTTTAGGTGGGTTATATTCATTACCATATCAAGCTCGTTGCAACCCATCGCAATCAATTCTTTTGCCTGAAAGACCTTGGCCTCTGTTGTATCCCCTCCGGAAGGAAACCCAACGGCTCCCCCTACCTTGATATTCGGCTCGTCTTTTAATTTTTCCAGCAAATGCGGTGTAAAGCTTGGCAATGCGAAGGCACAAATAAATTGATACTTTCTTGCAGCTGCAATCATTTTATCAATCTCTTCTAACGTATGATTTGACTTCACACAGCTGATATCTATTATTTGAGAAATATTCAAAAGAAAATCATTATCCATGATAAAATCTCCTTTATTATTTATATCGTCCATTCATTGAAATCTCAAGTTCATATTCATCGCCAAGGATGCTTACATGATCTACACAAATCGGCTGATTATCTTTATAGCAAATACGACGAATACACAGAAGTGCCGTATTTGGTTTTACCCCAAGCATTTCTGACTCGGCAAAATCTGCCGACTTTGCATATATTTTGTCCTTTGCGGCATCAATTTCTATCTGGTACTGATCTTCTAAAAACTGATATAGCGCAGAAAATTTATTAGTATATTGCTCTATACCCGGTACTTTCTCATATGAGATGTAATTTTTCATGATTACAACCGGTCTTTCATCGGCCAATTGTATTCTTTGTACACGGGCCAATAAACTTCCTTTCATTACATTCAATTCTTTGGCCAGGTTTTCTGTAGCAGGTATTCTATCAATATGCATGCTTTTAGTCCTTACATTATAGCCTTTTCTTCTTAAAGATTCTGTAACAGAGGTAACCATATTAAGATCTTGTTTTGTTTTGTAGTTCATTACCATAGTGCCTCTGCCTTGCTTGATTTCTACTAAGGTCTCCTGCGCAAGCAATTCCATTGCTCTCCGTACTGTAGTACGGCTTACATTAAATATCTTTTCAAGCTCTGTTTCAGTAGGAAGCAATTCACCTACTGAATACTTTCCGGCCTTGATATCAGCTTTTAATTTATCATGCATTACTTTATACGCTGGTGATTTGCTCATACGTGTAACTCCTTTTTACTATTATTCTTAAACCATTCTAATTACTATAAGCAAATGAAATATATTATTATTATAAAACACTTTCAAACAGAATCCAATAAAGTATACACGTATAGAGTTAATCAGAAATGTATCGAGATGCCCTTGGAGATCTTTAAATATTTGTGATATTATTTAACAAACCTATTATTCAAGTATGACTGGCTCAATGTGTATATTATGATCAAACAATTCATCATTGATTATTTTTCAAGAAGTAATATAATCAATGATTTCACGTATATTCTTTCTTTGCGTGAAATCTGCCGGCTTTTCATAAGCTGCAAGCATCCCCTTCTCATCAGGCGATAGTTCTTCTTTCCTCTTCAGCTTCCATTTCAGTAATGTCATAAGCACTTTATCGAAAGGCTTCAACTTCCCATAATCAAAGCCGCCTCTTAAGTAAAAAAAACGGATATATTCTTGTTGTTCGGAAGTAAAATTATTATTCATTACCTCACTTATTATTTCTTTTCTGTCCGGTGATGCCCCTGATGCGAAAACAACAATCTTCTTTCCTTTAAGTCTGTCGAGATTTTGTATTATTAGCTTTACTCCATTAATACCAACAGCATATAAACCACCACCATAGATCACAGTGTCATAGTTTGCTATTTCATCTATTGTAATATTTGAAGCTTCAAAAATATCCGCTGATAACTCTTGTGCAATCCATTCTGCATATTTCTTTACGAAGCCCGCTTTGGATTTATATACTACAACTGTTTTCATTCTTACCCCTCCCAAGAAAATCTAATTTTATAATGTACTCAGCATATAGATAACGAACTGTAGGATTGTAATTTACCAAATTGTATATCACGCTAATAGTTAAGATTCTGTAGGGGCGGGCGACTCTGTCCGCCCGTAGATACGGTATTAGCACAGCGGGTGGACAGGGTCGTCCACCCCTACGATAGTACGACAGGTATATTGAAACAAGAATTAATCTATTGGTTAATAATAACTTTACAGTTTTTTATCTATATTAAAAGAATCCTCTTACCATCATTGTAAAACCTAAAATTAATAACGGTACTCCCACAATCGCACCGACTACTGTCATACTAAGTATTATCCCTACAATCATCAAAACCAAACCTAGCATAACCGCTACCAGCCTGCCTGTCATCTTGATAATAAGTTCTATCATTTTCCATATCGCAATAAAAGGAAAAAACAGTATTCTCAATCTATTCATCTCCTAATATCTTATCTAACTGTATATACGCAATATCAACAAATAAGTTTATGTATTTAAAAATGTATATTTAATATTTGAGACAAGAGACAATATACCTTTGCCCTCTAGAACAAGCAATAAACAAATGATATAATAAGAGTATCTCAGAATAACGAAAGAGGATAATAATGAAAAATAGTTTTAATGATCTGGATATTTCGCCTCCTATTCTAAAGGCGATAGAAGAGATGGGTTATGAGACACCTACAGAAGTACAGCATAAGGCAATTCCACATATTCTCAATCAGAAAGATATGATGGTCATGTCTAAAACGGGCAGCGGCAAGACTGCTGTCTTTGGCGTTCCTATTTTACAAATGATCGATCCCAGGGCAGCAGGTCCCCAAGGGCTGATTCTTACACCAACGCGGGAACTGGCCGTCCAGGTAGACAGCAATCTCAAACAGATGTCAAAGTATCTTCCGCATAAGACAACAGCAGTATACGGGCAGCACAGTATCAATGCTGAAATTCAAGCCCTCAATAGAGGCGTTTCGGTTGTTACCGGAACACCGGGCCGGATATATGATCACATCTGTCACGGAAATTTACAAACCAAACATATACGTTTCTTAGTACTTGATGAGGCCGACAGGATGTTGGATATGGGCTTTTTAGACCAAGTGGTGAGAATCATTAAAACGCTCCCGCAAAATAGGCTCACTCTCCTTTTTTCAGCTACCATGCCCACAGGAGTTCAAAAAATATGCAGGGAGTATATGAAGCATCCGATAACTATTGAGATTGAATCTCCGACCAAGACTGTGGATACCATCCAACAAAGATACTACCGTGTCGATGGCAATGAAAAAAACCTACAGTTAAACCGCTTACTTCTGGTTGAACAGCCTGAAAGCTGTATAATTTTCTGCAACACACGATTGGCAGTGGATAGAGTTCAAAGCTTTTTATCAAGAAAAGGATATGCCTGTGAATCGCTGCACGGTGATATACCTCAAGGTAAACGACTAAAAACCATACAGCAGTTCAAGCAGGGAGAATTTCATCTGCTGGTAGCTACAGATGTTGCCGCACGCGGTATTCACATCGAAGATTTGGCACTGGTAATTAACTATGATGTTCCTACTGATAAAGACAGTTATGTACATAGGATCGGACGTACCGGAAGAGCCGGGAATAACGGCCGTGCCCTTTCTTTGGTTACAGGAGAAGACATCATGAGCCTCTATGAAATAGAAGAGCATATCGGTGTTATGATTGAAGAAGCAGCGTTACCCACAGAAGCTGATTACAATGAACGCAGCACTTCAGCCGAGAAATGGATACAAGCGAATTCAAAGAAGAGTACACCCCCTCGAGCTGATTCCAAGCCAAATTCCAAACAAGCTCAAAAGAAGTACTCTCATAATAAGCCTTCTCAACACCATAAAAAGCACAAAGATCGGCCAACCGAAGTTAAGAGGGATTATAAAACAACAAGAAGGGAAAATACAATGCGTCCTGCCGAGCAGACCAAATCAGTACATACAACCACTAAACCCGGGATGGCCCCTTCCACTAACGCCGATATATCCCCTGTTAAGAGAAACACAGAAGTGGTGCAGAGTCAAGATTCCAAAACTAAAAAATCCTTTTTTCAACGTGTACTGCAGCGCATATTTGGCAAGTAAGGATAACAGGTGCCTGATGGTTAATAATATTAAAATATCTCCTATTGAATATTGAAGAATAAATAGAGATGTTTAAGCTCCTTCTTCTGATGATTGTCCGGCAGATGGAGGAGCTTATCAATATAGTGTATGGACATAGCCTTTGTCTTTACATCCACATTAGCATTTCTTTCATTTCTTGTTGTTCATTGTTTTTATTATGCACTCAGATCAAATAAATCCTCCTTCACCATATTTACAAACATACTTCCAATACCCTAGATCACAAGACACCGTAAGTTCATCTTTTGTCGGAGTTTGGTCTTCTTTCCTTACATGAGAGCAAAGTGCCTCACATAAAAAAGTATTATGGCTTTTGGGACAGTCACCAAAAAGTCCTCCTCCTGCTACCTCATCCAACGCTTCATCTTTTAGTTTCTCATTTTCCATTTTTTATGCTCCTTTCTTTTTACAGTTCTACATATTAGATAGGTCCAGCTTTTCTTTTAATACATTTCTTTATTTTCCTTTTTGATCCATTGATCAAATAACTTTACACACGAATCATGCTCCAAGATATAGCAATAAGTTTTTATCTCACGTGCAGAGCCTGCGATAAATTCATAAATATAGTTATCATCAAACCCTATATCTTCCGCATCCTTCCTGTTTGCACCAAAATATACTTTGGGTATCTTGGCCCAAATAATAGCTGCCATGCACATAGGACAAGGCTCACAAGTTGCATAAATCTCGCAATCTTCGAGATGAAATCGTCCTAATCTTCGAGTGGCCATACGAATAGCTGCGATTTCAGCATGCATGGTAGGGTCATTGGTAGCTAAAACCTGATTATGGGCTGATGCAACTATTTCACCATCCTTTACAATAACAGCGCCAAAGGGGCCTCCCTCACTACCGGTGATATTCTTCATAGCTTCATCATAGGCAGCTTTCATATATTCATTCATAGCAATCTCCTCTACAACATTTATTATAGTCTCACGTGAGCAACTTTCTGATTATATATACGTAATAGTCTGAAAACTAGCTCAAATTAAGAAATATCGAAAAATAACCGCTTGAAAAATAGGAAATTATTATTTCATCATTCCTAAACATTGAAGCCACTTTTAAATAAGGTACAAAAAAAGCACCTGGCAAACAGGTGCTTAAAAATTCTAGTAATAATTGTTGAGATAACTTTTTGGAACACTACCATTTCCTGTATTTTCCTATCTTTTCATCCATCGTCACTCCTTCAGGTTTATAGTCAATCTTGACGACAGACAACACTCTTGTTGCTCCTTCTGCAGCACAAATATCTTGTACCTCTTTTACAATCTCAAGCAGCTTGCTTAATTCTCCCTCCATGGTTGTTTCCATAGGACCAACTTCGTACTTGACATTGCAGGAATCGATGTATTCAATAACCTTATCTACAACTTCATATAAATTTTCATCCTTCACATTGGGAATCACCTGTAAGCTTACGTTGGCTGTGGGCATAACCTCTCATCCTTTCTATCCGTTTTAGTCGATACTTTGCCATATTATTAAAAGCTACTTTAATCAGTACTCATACTTTCAATAATATCTTTAAAGTTCTCAAAGCACTTTGTATGTATACCTTTTTCAATACAATACTGGGATAGAACTCCTTTAGCAAAAACAAGGTCTGCTATTCCCGCAGGGCACATATCGGAATAGCCGTCTCCGATATAAATCACTTCATCCCCTTCTGATTTTAGATTATTTATCCAAGTTGTCTTGCAATTACCGCATTTTCCGCATGAAGCATTCTTATGCGGACATTCAATGCTAAATCCATGATCCACATTATATAAAAGCTTATTTGAATAGTATTTTAATCTTATATCATATCTCTTAAATATTGTTTCAATATTTAGATCATATCCATCACTTAGTACATATACTTCATACCCCTTTGCTTTGCACAAAGAAAGAAACGCTGTGAAGTATTCGTCAATTTCAATGGTATGCATTAAGTTTATTATATCTTGAGGGGCAGCATCAAAAAGCTTAAAGGTAGCATTGGCACATTCCTCCGTAGATAGCTCTTTGTTCTCCCATAAACGGTTTATCTCTTGCCAGCCGTCTTTGGCGAATTCTTCAATCATCGCAGCGCAAGTATCTTTTTTTGTAATCGTCCCATCAAAATCAATAAAAATTATCTTTTCCATTATTCCTCCCAAAGCTTAACCAAGTTTCTTGATGCCTCTTCTATATCATCACTACCCAAAACCGCCGATATAAGCGAAACTCCATTGATCCCCGAAGCTTTTACTTCTTTTATATTTGAAATCCCTATTCCCCCTATTCCAACAATGGGAATAGATACATTTTGCTTAATTTCCTTAAGACCTTGAATTCCAATAGGTCTTCCTGCATCCGACTTACTTCCTGTTGCATATACAGGACCTACTCCCAAATAATCTGCACCATGCTTTTCTCCATAGAGAGCTTCTTCTATATTAGATACCGAGTATCCTAATATCTTACCATCACCCAACTGCTTACGGGCAACCTCAAGGGGTAAATCCTCTTGTCCGATATGAAGACCTTCAGCATCTACAGCTAGAGCAATATCCAGCCTATCATTGATGATCAGCGGAATATTATAGAAGCGTGTAAGCGCCTTCAACTTTAGTGCAATATTATAAAAGTCCAGGCTGGTAATATCCTTTTCCCTTAACTGAACAAGTGTAACCCCGCCCTTTATGGACTTTTCTACACTTTCCATCAAATCTCTTCCTTTTAAAACTCCCCTATCGGTAACAAGGTATAATGTATAGTCTACAGACATCTTATTTTTCCACCTTTCAATAAATCCTCCTTGGTCATTCCATATATAGAATCAAGAAGTTTTACCCTGAAACTTCCGGGAAGCACTTTTTCCATTGAATTCGCTGCAATTTCACCGGCAAGCCCCATCGCCATAATTGCCGCTGTACCGGCAACAAGTTTATCTTCGCACACACCTGCAGTGGCTGCTGCCAATGCACCAACCATACATCCAGCCCCGGTCACCAATGTGAGCATAGGCGTGCCGTTATCTATAAGGTAAGTTGTTTTTCCATCAGTAATGATATCTGTTTTTCCGGTGGCTGCCACTACAGTATTAAAGCTTTTAGCCAAACTTTTGCAGGCTTCTACAGCACCTTCCCCGTCATCTACCGAATCAACACCTCTTACCTTCCCTACATAGCCTGCAAGTGATTTGATCTCTCCTATATTTCCTTTGACTACTGATATTTTGCCGTACGCAAGCAACTTTTCCGCTATTTCCTTCTTTCGGCTTATAGCACCACATGCAACCGGGTCAAGAACAACCGGCTTACCGATCTGAGCAGCTTTTTTTACTGCAAGTACAGAAGCCTCCTCTTGTTCTTTTGTAAGCGTACCGATATTAATGTACAATGCGGAAATCAAGTTCACAAATTCCTCGACTTCTTCTTTTGCCTCACACATAGCTGGTGATGCTCCAAAACATAACAATATATTCGCACAGTCATTGATTGTTACATAATTTGTTATTGCTTGAACTAATGGTGTCTTTTCCCTCACATCGTTTAATACCTCAATAATTTTGTTTAACATAACATCCTCCTTAAATAATATAAAAAAGGAATGCGTAAGCAACGCACTCCCTTATTCTAAAGTATAATTACTTCCCTACGCTGGCATTACCCAAACAGGTTAATAGGGTTAAGATGTCTCTTTCTCAGCCTTAATGGCACCCCTAGTAAATTTTTATTAAATTTTAAAGTCTTGTTAAAGTAATATTCTTGATGAAAATAACTGATACGCATATTATATGCCTTTCAATTATTTCTGTCAAGCTATTGAGATTGACATTTCAGAAAAAGCATTAGTACTTATATATTTCAATCTATCAATAAATATTATATAATCTATATATCATTATAAACGAAAGGGTGTGTACTGTGCAAAGAGTCGTATTTCTTGTTGATATGAATGCCTTTTTTATAAGCTGTGAAATGACAAGAAATCCTTCTCTTGTTGGTAAACCCGCTGCTGTTGCCGGTGACCCGAAAAAGCGTACAGGTATCATTCTTGCCGCAAACTATGAGGCTAGAAAATTCGGTGTCAAAACCGCTATGACGCTGCACGCCGCATTGAAACTTTGTCCGGATATGCTTTTAGTTCCTCCCGACCATGAATTCTATAATCAAAAGTCTAATGAAGTCATGAACCTTTTATCCGGTTATACGCCTATCGTGGAGCAAAACAGCATTGACGAGGCATGGCTTGATATGACAGGCACTGAATATCTGTTCGGCAAGCCTGTAGAGGCTGCAGCACGAATCATGAATGAAATTAGAGATCACCTTGGTCTTTGGTGTTCTATCGGCATCGCCGAAAATAAATTTCTTGCGAAGATGGCTTCTGAGATGAAGAAACCCCTCGGAATTACAGAGCTATGGCAAAAGGATATTCCGCTAAAACTTTGGCCGCTTCCTATTAAAGCAATGTACGGCATTGGAAGCAAAACTGCTGAAAAGCTTAACCGGCTGGGCATACAAACCATAGGCGAACTTGCAAAATACAATAGAGAGCAGGTTGTGAAAGCTCTTGGAAAATGCGGCTTAGAGGTCCATTTGCATGCAAACGGACATGACCCATCTCCCCTTCAGCCTCACACATCCGGTGATATGAAGTCAATCGGACGCTCAACAACACTATCGGAAGATATTACAGATATAAAAAAAGCCAAGTTGATCCTTATGGACCTTGCCGATGATGTAGGTATGACGGCAAGAAAACACCACAAGAAAGGTCGCACCATACAAATTACATTGAAATATTCAGACTTTCAGGTTATCACAAGACAGACCACCATTCCTGTAACTTGTGCTACCAGAGAAATTTTCCAAACAGGATGCAGCCTGCTGGAACAGAACTGGAACACGCTTTATCCCGTCAGATTGATCGGGATAAGCCTCTCAGGATTTGATGAAGACTATTCTACCGACCAGTTATCTCTTTTTGATTTTGTTCAAGTAGAAGATAAAAATACTAAGCAGCAGCAGATTGATTTAGCAATGGACAAAATCCGAAATAAACATGGCATAGATAAGATCAATCGTGCAGCGTTGATAAAGAGAACTCTGTAAAGATTATCGGTAACTACATACTTTTTAACCTAATTCTAAAAATATGCCTATTTATTTAACTGCCATATGGAATAATTCAGCAATCCGGCAAAACTGACCCACAATATATAAGGAACCATTAAGTACCCTGCAATCTTGTCAATTTTATAAAATTTCACAGTCGTAATGATGATCAATACCCACAGAATAATCAGCCAAACAAAAGCAAATCCTCTTAATTCAAGTCTAAAAAATATAATGGTCCAGAAAAAATTAAATATAAGCTGTATGGTATAAAAAATCAATGCATTTTTCACTACAGGCTTTTGAATACCTGCATTATATACCCTGTAGCTTGCTATCCCCATAAGTAAAAACAGTACACTCCAGACAATGGAAAACACCCATCCCGGCGGACTAAATGATGGCTGTACCAACTGCTGATATTTCTCCATGGTACCTCTTGTAAAAAAAGAACTTAGAATTCCTACCCCTTCTGCTATAGCAATACTTATAAGCAAACCAACGGCATGCTGTATCCAGTTGAGCATTTTCTTAGTCATAACAGTCACTTCCTTTTAATATGTTTTAAATATGTTAATATATTTTTATGTATGATCCATAATCTATATTCTCTTAACTATAATAAAATCCTTCCCATTACTTTCTTATAAAGTATTATAGAAATGATAGAAATATATACGATTCCGACTGTTAAATACGCCCACACACTCATGGCAGCAGCAAATTTATCAAAATAAGCAGCTATTGCCATAGCCGGCCAAAATGCGGGGACAACGCCACAGATATTGTTATATGGATATGGAATGTAAAGGGCTATAACAGGTAGTATCAGCATAAAAGCTGTACCTTTCATCGCTGCAAAACCTTCAACTTTATTACTTGCTAAAGAATTGATTAAAAGCATTCCAAAGGGGATCCCGAGGGATGCTATAAAATTAATCAGGAACGAGGCTGTTATTGGCACATCATACAGATTAATGAGCCAAGTGATAAACATACCGCTAATAGTGGATAAAAAAACAAACAAAGCGCTTTTCGCAAGGATATAATGTGACATTTTAATAGGCAGTACTCTTATGGCACTTAACGTATTATCCTCTCTTTCATCAAGAAGCATAAGACCGATGATGTCTCCATAAAGTACAGGATTCATGACTACGAAAAAAATCATAAGGGCATGATAGTGCTCCGCTAAGTTGAACGTGCTTGAAAGTGTCGCTTTCTGAATGACAGGCACTAAATATCTGCCTATCAGTGTTAGCATAAAAGGATAAACCATAAGTATAATAAGCACGCTGTCTCTACCTATTCTTTTGAATTGTGATATCAGTAAAGCCTTTGTCTTACCCATCTATATCACCTTCCCTTCCTATCACTTTTCGGTTGAAAAGTTTTACCGCAATTCTAAACAGAATGAAGTTCATAGCCATAATATAAGCTATGCTTAGACTAATAAATATTATATTTGAATCTCCAAGTATTGCATCTATGATCTTCATCATTGAATAAGTAGGCCATAGAAATACAATAGCATCCAAAAAATCAAACGTGTCTATATTAATATAAGTTAGAAAGGGTATGAATAAAACAGCAAGCCATACACCCATTGGCATGATCATGTCAGTGAATGACTTATAAAAAGTGGATGTGATGAAACCAAGTAAAATAAAAAAACTGCCGGATAGCAAGCTTGCCAATAGCACAAACCCATAATTGGCCTCAAGTCCTTTTATACTGCTTACTCCAAAGACTAGTCCCATAGCAATAAAACATATTAAAGTACTTAGGCTGATCAACTTGGATAATATATACTCCGATACCCTGACTGGACTTGTTACAATAACATCCAGGGTACCTTGTCCTTTATCAAAAAATAGCATTGCTGCTATAAATAAAAATCCTGTAACGGCAAAATCAGTAACAAAGGCAATAGGTATTACATAGCCCATCGTATACACCGGCAATAATGAAATCATACCAAGCCATACAGCTGTAATGATGATGCCCGCTATAACAATCCCATATTTCACTTGAAATACAAAATCCCATTTTAATAATTTTGAAAGTCGCATTTAGTCTAGACTCCTTCCGGTAACTTTAATAAATACATCTTCTAAAGTAGTCTCCATAGAATGTATTGTGCGTGTTTGATGATTCTTTATTATATTTAAAAATTCCGGATTAGTGCCGTAAGAAGCTAAATCAAAAGTAGCAGACTTGATTTTATCATCCACATAATATTCAATCTCTACTAATTTAAGTCCGTATTTTAGTTTGAGGGATTTTGGTGTATCCATCTCTACTATTTCCCCATCAACGATAAAAGCTACTCTATCGCATAGAGCATCTGCAACCTGCATGTCATGAGTAGTTACAAATATTGTCTTACCCTTGCTTTTCTGCTCAAGTATCAGATCCTTAACAATCTTCGAATTAACCGGATCCAGGCCACTTGTGGGCTCATCAAAGAACAAAAGCTCCGCATCATTAAGAAACGCCCTAACGAAGTTAAGCCTCATTTTCATACCTTTTGAAAAGCTTTCTACCAAATCGTCTTTGTAATCATATAACCCAACGGATTTCAAAAGGCTGTCAGTATCTACATTTTGGTTTTTATAAAAAGACTTAAAAAATTCCAGGTTTTCTTTAGCAGTAAGCTTTGAAAAATGATTAGGCAGCTCAAAACCTATTCCAACTCTTTCATAGTAATCTGAGTTAAAGGACGACAAATCTCTGCTGAAGACTTTAACGTCACCGGAATACCCATCTAATAATTTGATTAATATTTTTTGGGTAGTAGACTTTCCTGCCCCTGAAGGGCCTAAGAAACCGAATATTTCGCCCTTTTTAATATTAAAATCTATCCCCTTCACTGCATGTTTTCCCGATTTCTTATAAGTATAATTAAGGTTTTTCACCTGTATCATCTTGTCTCACCCCATAATGATTCACTTATTTAATTTCTTCTTTTGGGCTTAGCCCTTCAAAAATCACATTATCACAATACTTCAAAGCTTGTCTGTATTGCTCGGAAGACCTTGCTGTCCATCCCAGCACGATACTGCCTCTTTGTGATTGTTTGCTGACAACCGGCTTCGGCAGCGCTTCTATCTCATAGGCAATAAAAGCAGGCTTGCTTTCAAAATTCAGCAGCAAATTTTTAAGCATAACCTTCTTATACCACGCTAAATCTTCATCTTTAAAGGATCCGGATAACTGACCTCTGATAATATGCGGTGCATTTTTCCTGAACCACTTTAAAGAATATGGATTGAAAGACTGAACCGCCAGCTTGCCTTTATAATCTTTGATTTGATTATATAAGGCTTGCTCCATTTTTCCCACTTTCCCTTTGTTTTTTATTTCAATTAGGATTGGAACCTTGCCATTTACCAGTTGTAACACTTGAGCAAATAAAGGAATGGTATATTCCGAATCCAACAATCTTAGTTTTGATAATTCTTCCCATGTGCAGTCTTCAAGATTTTTATCAATACCTGTCATTCTTTTTAAACTCTCGTCATGAAATACAACAACTTTGTCATCCGCACTTAGCTGAACATCCAGCTCAATCGCATATCCTCCTATAAACGCCTTTTCAAACGCTATCAATGAATTCTCCGGTGCTTCAGAATTATTTGTATGCAACCCACGGTGAGCTATAGGTATTGACTTTAACCACTGTCCTTCAAGCTGATCTGCGACAGGCATACTCATAGTGGCATAAGTATAAAGAGAATAAATTGCTGCAATAATAGCAAAAATCCATATCCAAACCACTGTGTGTTTATGTGATAAAACAGCTGGATTCATCATTTCCTTCTCCTTCACGATGTTAGAATATTCAAGTTATTTCGCTGGTTTTGCAATATTAGGTATTGATTTAACATTGCACTTTAATATTCTCCGGTTTTATTATTCCAACTTTTATATGGATTATCTACCAGATTTGAGTTACGGTACCGATAATCATGCGTGACTTCATCACCAACAAAGTCCGGCTTCATAAATTCCTCATCTTCTCTGCTCAATTCTATCTCAGCAACTACTAAGCCTTCATTATCTCCTAAAAATTCATCTATCTCCCAAACGAAGCCTTTATATTCTATCTTATATCTATATTTCTCGATAATTGGCTGGTGACATAGTTCACCGATCATTTTATCTGCATCGTCAAATGGTATTTCATACTCATATTCTATTCGTGAGATACCATTATCAGCACCTTTAATAGCAATAAACGCTTGCTGCCCGATCACTCTTATTCTTACGGTCGCTTTCGGATCGGTAGAAAGATAGCCTTGTTTATATAAAACCCCTTTTGATAATTGCTTAAAGGATAAATCCTTTACCAAATATTTTCTTTCAATTTCTTTTGCCATGAGCCTCTCCTTTTTCCTATAACTATTTTATTCACTTGCATCAAACAACACTGTTTCATTTTTCCGCACTTCTATAAAACACTATCATATACTTAGTACTCTATATTTTAATAATATCTCACCAGTTAGTTATTTTCAACATTAAGGGACAGGTCAATCGTCCCGTTTTCCCCTGATAATTTTATGTTAAACGGAGCTGAGCTCTCGATTTCGATATTCTAGCATAAGATAGTATAAAGGTTACAGCTTCAGCCAACGGTACTGTGAGCCATATACCGATATCTCCTAAGACTATCGGAAGCACCATAATAAACAGGCTTATTAGTACAAGGCTTCTCAGTATGGATATAGCAGCAGATGTTTTTGCATCCCCGATAGAAGTAAAATATGCAGATGCTATAAAGTTATAGCCATTCAGCAAAAACGCGAGAATATGTATCCTCATGCCGCCACTGGCTATCTTTATAATTTCGCTTCTATCTCCTGCAAATAACCTTACCACCCCTTCAGTGCAGCCCATCAATACGATAAATGTAATTGTTCCAACTACAACAACAGCTTTCATGCCTATAGCCAGCAACCTTATTGTTGTTTCTCTATCCCGTGCCCCGAAGCTATAGCTCACCAGTGTATTAACACCCTGCGCGATTCCTGTGATGATCATGTACTGTATAAAAAAAACATAACCAATGATTGTAAATGCCGCAACTCCACCTATCCCTATTCTTCTTAGTATTACAAAGTTAAACAAATATGTTGTTATGCAGATGGAAATCTGACCGATAAATTCAGAAGAGCCATTGAATACGATACTCGTAAAATCCGTACGGTCAAAGCTGAATTGCACAAACCTGTATGCCGACCTTCCTGATAGGAAGTAGATGCACCCGAGAAAGAAAGGAATCATTACCGCAATACCTGTGGCAAGTGCGGCGCCCTTCATACCATAATCCAGTTTTATTATGAATAGATAGTCAAGCATAATATTGATGATGTTTCCGGCTATCCCAAAGAAAAGAGATAACTGCGGCTTACCCTCTCCCCTTATAAACATGGAAAAAATAATATTCATCATCATGAATAAATAAAAAAACGACATTGTTCCCAGATAATCTTTTACATAGCTTTGCAATTCTTCTTTGGCATTCAATATATATACCACATTGTCCAGCAACCCCCTGAGCAGCACAGCCATCCCAAGGATTATAACTGCATTCAGTACAAAAGTGAAGGCAAAGCGCTGTCTTGCACGGACTATATCCTTCGCTCCCAAACTATGAGTGGCAAGGGTCATCCCGCCCAACCCTATCATTATAGTTATCCCTAGTAGCAGGTACAGAACAGGCAGGGTTAGGTTGACTGCCGCAAGTCCCCGTCCCCCCAACTTGTTTCCTATGAACATACCGTCAACGATTGTTACAAAGGATGTGAGAAACATAGCAATTATACACGGAATGGAATAGTTAAAGAAGGTTTTGGTCAAACCTTTTTGAGTCTTGTCCTGAATCATTCTAATCTCTCCTCTCAATTGATCATAGAATGATTTTAAAACAAGAGACTTGGAAAAACTTCTGAATTCGTGCTGTAATAAAAATCAGGTTAATCCTCCTTGACTATGGGTATGCATATATCCATATGTACACGGTCTCCTGCATCCGAGACCGTATGGTAAATTTCTAAAGGAAGCCTGTGATCCAGGTCATATTCACAGAAGGGCAGCCACAGTGAAAACATCTCGTTATACGCTTTTGCGATATTTATAACCTTATCATGAAATTCGTAACATGCATAGTATCCTTCCTCAATGATATGTATATTGGGACCACCCACGCTTTCAACGCTAATGCACACATCAGTGATGCACCTATTTTCATCTATGATAAGGGGATTATCATAGGAGATTCCGATAAAGCGCGTATTCTCATTGATCAGCTGCTCTTTCTCCACCTTTTTGCAAAAGGCTTCCCAGAAATCCGGCAGATCGCAGTAATTACCTACGAATCTTTCATAAAACAGACTCATCCCTTCTATTTTCCGTATTTTTATTTTCCTATGTATAATACCGAAATAATCCTGCATCTCCTTCATTTTTCGTATATGCTCGACTACTGCAATATAGGAATCGTTTGGTGGCATATCATTCTTTTTCCTGTACTCCGTGGCGCTTATACCATAGTGTTCCTTAAAGGTACTGGCAAAATTTGAAGGACTATAGCCGTTCCTAAGAGCAATATCCGTTACAGACATGTTTGTTTTGGTTCTTAGAAGAAAAGCTGCATTTTCAAGCTTTCGTCTTTTTATAAAGGAATACACGCTTTCACTCATTACCGCTCTAAACATTCTGCTAAAATAAAATCTTGAGAAACAACAGTAATCAGCAATTTGTTCTGCCGTCAGGTTTTTATCGAGGTTTTTGTGTATGTAGTCAATAGCCTGATTGATTCTCTGCACACTCTCAATATTGCCCATTAGACTCCTCCCTTTATAATATAGATTGCTATACAGTATTATACTCTTTGCAATGAATATAAATCAGTATTCTTATTTTAGCAAAGCATTATTTTATTGTAAAACAAATCCTTATATAAATTTCCTGCAGCAACAAAATAACTGCCTCCTAAGAAGCAGTTATTTTGTATATCCATTTTCTTTTATTCTTCTACAAAATTAGCTCTAATATATTCTACTGCATTTTCACCGGCGATACGTCCGCTGTTCACTGCAAATCCCAAAGTATTGCCCGGAAGAACGAATACATAATCCGGGTCACAGATGGAGTTTGCATCGGTTCCTGCAGCATATAAACCTTTAATTGCATTGAAGTTATTATCTAAAACTTCCGTCTTATGATTTATTTTGATACCACCTAAACTACCATAAGCACTTGGGGCCAGTTTTAATGCATAATATTTGGGTTCAGCAATCGGTTTTAAGTATTTGGGATTTTTATTGAATACACGGTCGCTTGATTTACATGCCTCATTGTATTCTGCTATTGTTGCCTTTAATCCTTCGCAGTTAATACCTGTTTTTTCAGCCAACTCTTCAATGGAATCTGCCATAAAGAACACATCGCTGCCATGAGCAATCGCTTCATTCATCTCCTGTTTGAAATAGCTCATATCCATACTGGAGGTTACCACATTGATTAAATCAAGACCGTTTTGTTCATAGTACTTCATAATATTTTCATCTATAATGGAGTAAGCGGTACGCTCCTTCTGCCTTAAAATAGCATTTACTGAGAAAACAGGGTTTTCAATGACTTGTTCGTTCATAAAACGCTCACCGTCCAGATTAACCAATAGATTAGGCTGACGGAAAGGCAATTCGATAGGTGCATATCCACCTGTATTTGGTGCAAAGAAAACCAATTCCATGTCCATGGTATCTTTCGCCGCACCGGCTTCCCATGCCATCTTAATACCGTCCCCTGTTAAGCCCGGAATACGGTACGAAAATAGATCTTTTCCCCATTCGAATCTTGTATGTTCCTTAATGAACTCAGGACTGTCACCGAAGCCACCGGTTGCAATAATAACTGCCGCACCATACGCTTCCAGTTCTCCGTCTTTATCTTCCGCCATAATACCTACAACAGCGCCGTCTTCTTTAATCAAGCTTTTAACCGGTGTTTCAAGGTAAATCTCAACACCTAGTTCTTCCGCTCTTTCGGTCATTGCCTTAATCATAGTGGCCGCAGCACGTAAACCCGGATTACCTGTCTTAGGCTTGATGATATGCCAGGTTGCTTCTGATCCCGGGAAATACTTAGACGGAAGCGCAAATTCAACCCCCATCTCTTGAAGCCACTCAATGGTACTCGCCGATTTATCTATGTAGTTCTTCACCAGCTTCGCATCGGATCTCCAATGGGTATAATCCATAAATTTTTCAAAAGCTGACTCTCTTGTTATCCCGATTAATCTTTCCTTTTGGAGCTTTGTTTCCACACCCAACAAACCCATGGCCATGTTTGCACATCCGCCTGTCGTGTTTGCTTTTTCAAAAACCATTACACGCGCTCCTTGTTCCGCTGCTGAAATAGCAGCCGCAAGGCCTGCGGCACCCCCTGCTACAACAATAACATCTGCTTCTAATTGTCTCATAATACCTCTCCTTTTCATATATTTTTTAAGTATGATTACCCTTTATTGTGAACGACGTCTTCTGGACAGCAGTCCTCCACCAAGCCCTGCCGGCTTAAATGTGCCTACAGGAATCGGCTTTTCCGGTGTTTTCGGTTTTATAGCACCTGCTTTGGTAATGGCTGATGATGTGCAAACCTTCATACAATCACCGCATTTATTGCAATTGCTTAGTGAAATCACATGGATTAAACCTGCATCCCCTTCAATAGCCCCGTTAGGACAAGCAACCTTACACTCACCGCAGCCGGTACATTTATCCCCAAGGATATGATAGCTGATGTATTCCTTACATACCAACGCATCACAGCGCTTGCGCTTTAAATGCTTCTCAAAATCATCATACCCTGCATCCAACATGGATTGAAGCATCTCTCCTACAGTTTTTCCATAATCACAGATAGAACCCGCCTTCAAGTTTTCAGCCAATTCGGATAGAATGGCAAGATCACCATCTTTTCCTTTTCCTTCGGTAATATCTTTGATAATCAACGCACTTTGTAAAATGCCTTCCCTGCAAATAACACATCTTCCGCAAGTAGATCTCCTGGCGTATTCAGTAAACTGTTTGGCTTGATTGACGCTGCAGAAGGCTTCATCTTGTTGAACAGTCAGACTCTTTAGATAGTCTTGGATTTCACTTACTTCACAGTCTTTCCAGTCTTTTCTTTCTAAATGTATCAATCTTTATCACCTTCTCTACAATTATTTGACAGCATATTCAGTCCAAAATTTCGGCTTTGTCAGCTTTATACGCAAATCACATTGAAGGCAGCGGCTTGCTTCATGACAAGCATCAGAAGTTTCCAAGCAATGGACTACCTCATTGAAGTTAGACACTCTGAGTTCAGCATGCTCGCAGCTGTTTTTTACCCGTTCTTTTTTTGTGAAACCTTCTTCTTTACCGATATAATCGCTCGGTATTTGCTCCTGTGCTAACTTTTCTTCTATTACGCCGTCACCGCCCAGTTGAATATCTATGTATGCCGCTGCTTTTCTGCCTTCTGCAATAGCTTTAATGACAGAAGCCGTTCCATAAACAGCATCCCCTACTGCGTAGATATTTTCCTGATTCACTTGGCAACTGTTTTTTTCTGTTAAAATCAAGTTGCCTCTTCCGGTTTCTACACCCCATTCTTTCGGTATATCAGGTCTTTGACCGATAGCAAATATGACTGTATCTGCTCCAATGATATGATCCGAATCGGGCGCTATATCTAATATTAATCTTTTATTTTCATCAAAGGCAAAAGATCTCACATCCTGGCACTTAATCCCGCTAACTTTGCCATCGGTGCCCTCAATCGAAACAAAAGTCTTTGAATTTAAAATTCTAACGCCTTCTTCCAAGCCTTCTTCTATTTCTTCTATACTTGCAGTCATATTCTCTCTTGCTTCAAGACAGGCTAACGTTACTTCTTTTGCACCCAGTCTTCTCGCTACTCTGGCGCAATCAAAAGCCACATTCCCGCCTCCGAGAACCACTACTTTATCCCCTAGCTCCACTTTTTCATGCAGAGAGACCTTTTGTAAAAAATCTATATTTTCGTAAATACCGTTGAATTCTGCACCGGGTATGGGAAGCTTGATACCTTTTCCCGTCCCTATTGCTAAAAGGATGGCATCAAACCCCTGCTCCTTCAAAGCTTCTAAAGAAGTAACCGGGTTTCCTGCCTTAATACATACGCCTGCTTCTTCTATGATCGCAATTTCTGCATTCAACGCCTCTCTCGGCAATCGGTATTCCGGGATCCCTGTAGCAAGCATCCCGCCCGCTACCGATTGTTTTTCAAAAACTGTAACTTCATGCCCCTGCTTTACCAAATAGTAAGCTGCGGTTAAACCTGCTGGACCGCTTCCGACGACCGCTATCTTTTTGCCTGTTTTGGGCTTTATCAAAGCTGCATGCTTCCAGAGGCCCTGGTCCTTCTCTGCTAAAAATCGTTTCAGCTCTCGTATAGATACTGCTTCGTTAATATCCTTACGTCTGCATCCCTCTTCACAGAAACGCATACATACATAGCCTAATGAATGAGGGAAAGGTGCTTTCTCTCGAACGACAGCAATTGCCTCTTGAAATTTTTCTTCTTTGATATAACGAACGTATTTAGGTACATCAATATGGGAGGGACACTCTGCCTTACAAGGTACTAGAGCAATTTCACGATTAGGGTGAGGTTTAAAGACACCTTCTTTATCTCTTAGTGCTCCTGTGGGACAAACCTCTATACATGCTCCACAAAAACGGCATCCTCCTTCTTCCAGAGAAACATTTCGTTGCGGTGCTACAATAACACGCCCTTCTTCGTTAATCTGGTAACCCAATACCTCAACACCTCGTACATCTTTACACACCCTGATACATCGGCCACATACCACACAGCGGTTTAGATCCCTGATGATCAATGGATTCCCGGTATTTTCCGGAGCACTGTTTAAGGTTCTTCTTAATCTGGAGGTACTAACACCCAGATACTGGATCAAGGACTGCATCTCACATTTTAAATACTTAAGGCACCCGGTACAATCATCTACATGATTCGCCAGCATCAACTCCATGGATAAACGGCGCATTTCATTTAACTTTTCTGATTTCGTATGTACTACCATCCCATCTCTCACCGGCGTTGTACAAGAAGTTTTTATTTCATCTTCACCGTCTATTTCTACAATACACAATCTGCACGCGCCAATGTCCGGTAAATCCGGATGATGACAAAGATGGGGGATATAGATGTCCGATTCTAGAGCGGCACTCAAGATTGTTTTCCCTTCTTCTGCTTCCACAAGACGATTATCAATCATTATTTTTACTGTACTCAAATTTTTTCACTCCACATCCAATTAACTCAACCAAGCATGTTTGTCATTTATTTAACAGGCTCACCCTTATTATAGACCCTCCCCCAAGGGCAGAGTCAACTTGATTTGCACATTTTTTTATATTTGTATCCCTTTATGAATTCATATATAATAGAACTGGACTTCAAATACTGGGGGGATCTTCTTGCCAAAAAAATACTCAATCGGCGATGTATCAAAAATCATGAATATCTCGGTAAAAGCACTCCGCAATTATGATGCCATAGACTTGCTTAAGCCTTTTTATGTTGATGAGTCATCACGGTATCGCTATTATTCTTATGAACAATTTTTCTATATTGATTTGATACGCTACCTGAATAAGTCTTTATATGTCCCCTTAGAAGATATTAAGTTGATGCTGAACGAAAAAAGAGATCTATCGGATTTGCTGTTATTTCTGGAAAAACATAAGAAATCTGTTGAAGATAAGATCAAGGAGTACGAGTATTCAAGAAATATACTCGCTAAAGTCATTCAGGATATAAAGAAACACTCCCAGAGCAATTTGAGCAATACTATTTTCGAACAGTATCTTTTAAGACGGGAAATCTATGTAAAGGATGCCAATGTTTCTATTTATGATATTGATTCGTATTTTAAACGTAATGAAAAGGTTTTTCACAGCACCCAGGCTGCTGAAGGAAATAATATGTGCTATGTTTATCATAAGGATGACTATGATCCTTCTTCGAACGATTTGCTTATTTCTAAGATGGGGATTATCAGCGATCGAAAGATCGCCGGACTTAATAAGATGGTGTTACCTGAAGGACGCTATGTATGCTGCAAGTTCAGGTATTCGGAAGAAGAGTCCATCCGTGTCATCGCTGCCATTGTCCGTTATGCCGAAAGTAAAAACATCCAATTATCTAAAATAGCCATACAAACCTTTAATATTGTCGACTTGGCAGCTACCAGCAAATATGAGTATGAAATGGAGTTCCAGGTTCTAAGAGAAACGCCTTAAATACAAAAATCTTACCAAGCAGGTGGATAGTATGTAAAATGGGAAGCAGTAAGATGAAACTCTACGCTTCCCATTTTTTATTTTTTTACAAATAATACCAAATAATCAATGCTATTGAAAATTATATTCCTTACTGTCACAGTGTTTTATATTGATACCTTCAAGAACAAAATGCAAAGCATCTTCCTTGGAAAAACCCGGAACAGAGAAGCAACTGTATAACGGTAAGCCGTGTACTCCCCGAGGAACCGTTTCTTCTTTATTCTTTGCTGTAACAAAAATAGCTGTAGGACCGTGTGCACCACCAATGATACCAATTGACGAGGCTGCGGTAGGGCTAAATCCATCTTCCGGGATTTCTGTGTATTGGATGCTGCTATTAAACTGCAGGGAATCGCCCTGGGGTAAAGCAGGCTCTATTTCATACATGGCCTGTACAGCGTAGAAGCTCCTGTTTCCGTCTTCGCCCATTGGCAATTTCACAAGCTCTGCGTTTTGGAAGTACAATGTATGTTTAATTCCCGTTTTCGGATGTTCAAAGCAAATCTTTTTTTGGCTTTCTTTGTCTGATATTCTAAAATGAATATCTAACGGTGAAAACCATTGTACAGGGCACATAGACAGTTTTACGCTGCTTACTTTGTTAAGACGTAAAAAACGCAGCATTTTTTGTACTTTAAAGTTCGTTTTAGGGTATGGTACACAAAAACGCTCACAAGCAAAGCAATCCGTATCCTTTAGAATCAAAGAATATGCCTTTCGCACAAATATCAGCTCATCCTCCTGCCGTGCCCAGGGTATACTGATAGCGCTGCTGGAAGAATAACCGCTTTCCGCTTGTTTTCCGTTTATCCATATCTCGTTGATTGGCATAGGCTGATAAGGATGTTCCTGCTCTGCACAACGCTGCTGCAATGGTGTCAGCGTTTCCTCGATGGCTTCATACTTTTCAAAGAACGCACGGAGCTTTGTTTCATCCAAAAAAGTGATGACATCAAAAACGATGCCTTTTGAAAAACGATATATCACAGGAATGCAGTGTCTGGTTCCTGCGTACTTAAAATGCCAGTTTACCTTCTGCCGCACTCCACCAAGCCCATTGCCTTTGTCCCATAGACTAGAGTTATAATATATTTTCATTTGTCCACCTCTGATTTAGTCAATATTAGATAGATGGTTTATTCTCTTTTTTTGATTAGCAAATTATTTATAAATATCTTTTGCCTGTGGATACTGAGCTAAGAATTTTTCATTTGCCATTTTGAGCTTTTCTTGATACTTCCTATAGGAAGTACTCAATATTATCAAATTAGGAATAAACACTTCGTAGTATCCGTTACTTTTTTGAAATTCTATGAGCGTCTGTTGGATTCTATAGGCGGAGCTTTCTCTGAACTCTTCTGAATTTCGGTACTCCAAATACTGCTCTATGCTATCCTTATTTTTCTCCATAAAATCGCTGTAGCCGTTGATAGCAGCATTTGTGGCTTCATCCATTCTATCAATGTCTATTTCATTTAACACGTTAAATACTTCTGAAAGATATTGTTCCAATTCTTGTGAAAACACAGTAGTATCTATCTTATCAAGAAATTCAATAATCCTGCAATATGCTATTTCTTTTTCAGGGCTATCAATCTTTTCATCTAGGAATTTCCCAAAATGTATATACAGATACTTTCCATAACTTCCTGGAAAAGCATGCAGTAATTTATCTTTGATCATAGTATTAGGGTCTAATTTTCTTTCAACCTCGGTAAATACTCCTTCAATATCGTAACCGCTTTGTATTAAATGATTCAAGCACTCGTATTCAGTCCTAACTTGCCGCATTTGAATTTCTTTTTTCATCTTATATTCAGCTAATGCTTTATGCTTATCCTCACTTTTAATAATCATCTTAATATCGGCAATACTAATGCTAAGCTTTCTAAGCATGGCAATTTCTTTTAATCTCACTAAATCATTATACGTAAAACGTCTATACCCATTGCTTTCATATTCAAATTGAATTAACCCTCTTTTTTCATAATACTCTATAGCCTTTTTGGTCAAACCGCATTCTTTGCAGACTTCATTAATTAACATTTTGTCACCTCAACTATATTGTATACCAACCCCTAAGGTGACAGTCAAGACTTCTGTGAAAAGATTATCTATAATTCCTTTCCAAAACAATTTATTCCATAGCAAGCTTTTATCAGTTCTAATGTCATTTACTCTCCAGTCATTACTTTACATAAAATTCAATCACAAATTATTTTTTCTCAAGTTAGCGTGATTATGATTAATAACTTTTTACACTACCAGTAAATATAACAAAATATTTTAAATATACGAAAAGCAGCTCAAGCTATTTTGAGCTGCCTAAACTTATCATAAAATCAAGCTTCTTTTACGTACTGCAGCATAAGGGCTAATGCTATACTCATTCCGGCCGGTATACTGTCAAGATCCACCCATTCTTCTCTTTTATGAGCCCCGCCTCCTACAATCGTACCGATTGTATTGGCCAATACGCCTCTTGAAAGAGGTATATTCCCATCAGTTGAATACGGTTGAATATCCATCGGTCCATCATAATACTTTTTTATGATGGAAATGTTATTTTCAGTCCAGGATTTAAGAAGTTCACCATTCATCTCTCCTTTTCCCGGACGAATTCCCAATATCTCAGCCTTAATCCTTTTACCTGAACTTCTCAAATCAGAAATTATTTTGTTGAATTTTCCCTCCATATCAGATAAGCACTTCTGACTTGGAGATCGATACTCATAAAGAATAACTGCTTCCTGTGGAATTGAATTTACCGTTGTGCCGCCTTCAATATATCCAACATTATATGTTGTCTTTTCTTCTGTCGGAACTTCTACTTCATATAATCCCTGAATAAGAGATGCCATTGTGCAAACCGCATTTTCATTTCCAAAATCCAGATAAGAATGCCCACCATCACCTTTTACAGAAATTCGGTATCTGTAAGATCCCACCGGTATGCTGGTGCACTGGGACATATATCCGTCAAAAGAATAAAATTCTGTAATACGATTACCAAAGTTGTTAAATATTTCTTTACAACCCTCTAAGTTTCCCAAACCTTCCTCGCAGGAATTCGCAACAAACAGTACACCTTTTTTCATGGGAATCTTATGGTTTAAAAAATATTTTGCTGCCATCATAAGATTTACCAGATTGGCGGTATCATCTCCGATTCCCGGTGCATATAACTTTTTTCCTTCTCTTCGCATGGGCAGTTCTTCTTTGTCAGGAAACACAATATCCGTATGAGCCATAAACACAGCAATATCTTCATACTTATCACAATCTACAGCACATATAACGTTTTTTGCTTCATCAATCCAAACTTCATCAGCACCTTGCTCCATAAACCATCTCATACAAAATTCTGCACGTTTTTCTTCATGGCGGCTAGGTGCCGGAATCTTCCCTAGCTTTTCCAGAAGTTCAATTGCTTCTTGCAAATGCGCATCTACGTAGTCTTTGATTAACTGTTCTTGCTCCATTTTTTCCCTACCCTCCTATAAAAGTAAAAGTAATTACAGTTTTTTTATGCGATGTTCCAGACAGCCATCCAATCCTGCCAGTCCAAGAATCAAAAGAAGGTCCCTCTGGGGTCCTAAAAAAGCATCTATCGGTTCAAACCATTCGTGAACCGTATGAACTTTTCCTTCTTTTCCACCACGTCCTACAGTAATAGCTGGAATTCCCATACTAATTGGAATATTGGCATCCGTACTGCTCTCGTCACGAAGTTCAGGTTCAATTCCCAAAAGTTCTGCTGCTCCCCATGCAGTTTTTACGATTGTGCAATCTTTTGGTTGAGTGCCCGCAGGACGGTTGCCTTTCATTATAATCTCCGCAACGACATTTTCATTAGATTCCCATCTTTTATTTTCTTCTTGTACTGCTAAATCAACAGCCTCTTTCAGCTCCATGCTCAGACGGTTCAACTCCTCACTACTGTCAGAACGGATATCCACAAGCATGGAACAAGATGCAGAAATTGTATTAACGGACGTTCCTCCTTCTACAATCCCCACATTAAAAGTCGTTTTGGGAATATTAGGGGCTTGAAATTGTGAAATTGCATTGATAGCTCTTCCCATGGCATGAATTGGATTCGGTAACCCAAAATCAGCAAAGCTATGACCGCCGCATCCTCGGAATATGACCTGATACCGATGACTTCCGGTAGCCGTATATACAATTCCACCGGTCACGGGATTATCGATCGAGACAAATGCATCAATTGAATTTGGGTTTTCAAAAATATGTTTCACACCTTTTAAATCACCCAGGCCCTCTTCACATACATTTGCACAAAAAATAATATCTCCTTGAGCTCTGATTCCAAAAGCTTTCATGGCTCGTGCTATCGTAAATAATTCAGCTACCGCTCTAGTATCATCATTAATACCGGGACAGTAATACACATCCCCTTCTTTTCTAACTTTTATATCTGTTTCGATTGGAAATACAGTATCGGTATGGGCTGCCAGCATAATAACAGGCCCATTTCCTGTTCCGGGTATTGTACCCATAACATTCCATACCTCATCAATTTTTACATTCTCAAGACCAATCTCTTCAAATTTATCTTTCACGTAAATAGCCCGTTTCCCTTCATTATGGGAAGGTGCCGGTATTTCGCAAAGTTCCAGGTGCTCCCTTAATGTTTTGTTATCATCTTCTTTTATGAATTGAATTGCTTTTACTACTGTTTCATTTTTCAATAATGACTGCACAGTTTTTCAAATCCTTTCTTCTATAAACTCCGTTAAAGATGATCCCTACTGCCGCAATTCCCAGCATCACAGCGAGAAATGTAAAGCGGAACCGATAGCCGCTCTGTCCTAATACCCGTTCAACCAACTGCAATATATAAACACACAAGGATTGACCAATAAACATACTGGCTGTCATAAATGTAACCAACTTTGTGTTTTCATCTTTCGTTCCGGATAATTGGCCGATTTTAAGAAACACACCAGAATAAAAAATACTGTAGCTGCCACCAATTAGTGCAGCAAATCCTGCTATCAAGATAATATCGGAACATACTGCCAGTCCTGCATACCCTGTACCCATCATAATACAAGCCAAGGCAAAAATAAACTGCTTAAATGTACTTCTGAGTTTATCAGTAATTAAGCCTATCAGAAAACCGAAGAGCATAAATGCAGCTACAACAGAACCTGAACTTGAAGTTCCTCCAATTCCTTCTTGTTTCATAAATAACGAAATGCTTACAGAAAATGTATAGAACGCTACATTAATTAGTCCCATGCTTAAAATGACCAAAAAAGCTTTCCAGTTAAATTTCTGATTTACTTCTTTGGCATTCCTGTTTATTCCACCTGCAGAATCATTAGGAAGATATCTAAGATTTAATCCTAGAGTAAGTAATGCCACAAAATAAATGGCAAATGCAAGTCTCCAATGTATTCCTACTAGTTTTCCAACTATAACAGAAGAAATAATTCCCATTAAGTATGACGCAGAGGCTGAATACCCTATTAAACGCTCCTTCTTCCTACCTGAAAAATGAGCACTGATTAATGCTTGTGCCATCGGGGTAACCAATCCACAGCCGATACCCAGAACAGCTCTTCCTGCAAGCATCATATAAAAATTAGGCATTAGCCCGGCCCCTACGCCACCAATCAGGTATAATATAATCCCCAGAATCAGAACTTTTTTCATTCCTATCCTCTCCGTAAAATACTTACACAGAAAACAGGAAGGAATAATAAATAGCGGTGTAATTGTAAGTACTAACTGAATTTGCTCATCACCCATCTGTGGAAATGCACTCTTAATCCCAGCAAGAGCAGGTGCTACTGCCAAGCTTCCTAAAATTGTAATCATGGAAACTGATAGTATTGCAAGAGCTTTTTTATCACTCATAAATAATTAATATCCTATCATTTGTGCAATAACAAGAAGAACTGCTCCTATCACATACCATAAAAGCACCAATTTCCAAATGAATTTAAGCCACTTTTGATAAGGGACATTGGACAATACTAAAAATGCCATTAATGCGGCAGAATGCGGGAAAATAATGTTTGTAAAGCCATCGCCATAGTTGAGTGCCAGTATTGCTGTTTCCGGAGACATTCCTATAATCCGGGCAACCGGAAGCATCACCGGCATAGTAACCACTGCCTGCCCACTTCCGGATGTAATAAAGAAGTTAATAATTGTATGTATCAGCAACATTCCGGGAGCCTGTAAAAATGTAGGGAAATAATTTAACCATCCTGATACGCTATGAACAACTGTATCTAAAATATGACCGTTACCAAGGACTATGGAAATCGTTCTTGCAAAAGCAATTAGAATGATAGCACGTACAACCAATTTGCTTCCTTCTGCAAATTGCATACATATTTCATTCGCACGCATACCATAGACAATACCGCCAAGAGCACCTAGAACAATAAAGAAAGCCGACATTTGCTGGAAGCCCCAAGCAAGTTTTGTACACCCATAAACTAATACAATAAGGGAAATACCTACGGTTACAAGAACCAGAATTTGACGAACTGTTAATTTTTCATCAATGGTTTGGGTATCTGAAGTTATACTTGGCTTTATACCATAAACATAACTATATGAAGGATCGGCTTTTACTTTATTTGCATAACGAATCACATAAAAAATAGTTACAGCCGTAAAGATAAAAAATCCGATTAAACGGAATCCTATTCCATGAAAAATCGGAAGCCCGGCTAATTGGTTACCGATACCTGTGGTGGATGGGTTCAGCATACCGGCATTGGGCCCCATTGCTGCCGCTAGGGCAATCATAGCCACACCGACCATTTCATCATATCCTAACTGATACGACATCAAGAGTGCAACCGGTACAAATGCTATAAACGGATTATAACCCATCGGAGAGCTTAATACTGAAATAACAAACATGATAACTGCAATTGCTATTGTCTGACGCTTGCTAAACTTTCTTATTACTGTACTGGTTAAGGCCCGCAACGCTCCTGTTGCCATTATAATTTGCATGGAGCCCGTGAAAATAAGTATCGCAAATATCAAACTACTGGAATCATAAAAACCTTTCACCAACAACATTGGAATTTTCCAGATGGAAACCGGAGTGTTTTCTATGTACTTGAAAACATCCGGATTGATAACCATCTTCCCGGTTTCGGATTTTATTCTCTCATATTCTCCGGCTGGAATAATATAGGTGAGAATACATGCCAATACTGCCATAATAATTACAATAATGAATTCGTGCGGGAATGACCACTTTTTCCTTTTTGTTGTTTCCATTTTGTACCCCCTCATTATAAGAATAGTAGATTAATTTAGAAAAAGCCTGAGTATTATAATATTCAAACTTTTTCATAAACATACATTTATAAATATATGTATATCATGTAAATCATCCCTTGTCAATACTACATTGTAAATTAGTAAATTATATTACTTAATAATTCCCATATTTCTTTTTCTGAAAATTGAATCATGGAGTTATTCCAAGTATTTCTAGTATGAAGACCTTCATAAATCAAATACAACGCCTGTGCCACTTTATCTTTAGGCTTTTTTAATGTATTTCCGGATTTTTTTTCAATCTCAGTTAAAACTCCTTCTAAATATCCTAAAAATTTAATCCTATTTTGATATATTCTATTTTCAATACTAGAGAATTCAGCTTCTTCCAGAAGATAATGAGGAATTCTGTTAACAAACTGAAACCATTTAACATGCCTGATGGGCATAAGAAAAAGATTTGTCAGTCGTTCTTCAGCAGACATACTATAGTCATTTTGATATTTCTTTCTCATAATTTCAAGCCGATCTAAAATATTCTGGAGAACAGAAAAATAAATTTCTTCTTTTGTCTTGAAATGCCAATTTACTGCACCTCTTGTCATCCCCATCTCCATGGCGATATCATCTCTTGTCATCCTCTCAAAGCCTTTTCTATTGATAATTTCGAAACTGGCATCCAGTATAGCTTGTCTGGTTTGCTCAGCATCTTCTTTTGTTCTTTTCAAAAACACTCCACCCCTTCATATCTTAAGCTTATCTTAATTTTCAGTTCAAGTAATATATTCACCCGGCCTGTTTTTGCAACACTCAAGTTTCGTGATTTACATATTTATTTAACATACATTTCTATATGTCAGTAAATGATTATACACTAATTTCTTTTTTATGAAAAGCCTAATATGCAGTAAATATCGTCTAGAATTTGCAATAGATAGGGATCGCAAAGAAGTTGGAAAGAAATGTTTCAAGCCTGACCTTTTTTCTGCAAAGTACCATTTTCTATTCACATTATCCCCATTATGGTATTTAGCTGCATATTATTCCACTAATACCCTGAAGAGCATTAGGCACTAATTCATTTACCATTACAAACTGCTCCGGTATATCCAAGACATGTTTGATATTAAAATCTGATGAAGATCTAAACCCGAATCTATAATCCTATTAATCCCGGCATTTTTAACCTGGTTAGGCACTACGCAAGATAAACGTAGCCAGCGAAATAGTCCTTTGTACCACCCAAAAGCCTTGCCCATCACAATTTTAAATATCTTTCTTCTGAAACATTCCCATATTTTTCTCTTCACATACCTTAATCCCATGGTAAAACATCCAGTTCATAGGTGTTTCGATCCCCAGTTCCTCACCCAGTTTCACCACCTTGCCGGCAAACATTTCAATTTCTGTTATACGACCGCTTTCTAAATCCTGCAGCGTGGAAGGTTTGTTACAAAATCGCAGCCGCTTAAGTGTATCTTCCTGACGCTCTATGTCTTCTTGTCCTAGGTCAATACCAAGCCGATTTGCAATTTGGACCACCTCCCACATAGCTTTGCGTCGGATTGCATTAGCATGGTTACTTACCCGGAAGGCACCAAAGGGGATACCTAGCATTGCACAGGTCATATTTTCACCGATATTACACATAAATTTGAACCACATGCCTCTTATCATATCCGGGTATATATTATATTTTATTTTGGAGGCATCAAATAATTCTTTGATAGATTTAACTCTCTCGGATAATTCACTATTCCATTTCTCTCCAAAATATACTTTTCCCCACTCAGGGTCATAGTTTGCAACCCCATCTTTCATAACTATAGATACTCTCATATAGGAATACAGAATGTGTTCCCAACCATAGACTGCTGCAATCCGTTCTTCACTGTCAATTCCATTCATCACGCAAATAATCTGGGTATTCTCTCCAACCTGATTGCGAATATCATGGATGGCTTGAGTAAGTCCGGTATCTTTTACTGCCATTATAATCAAGTCAGCCGGATCACCTGTTGTTTCCGGAGTAATAACAGTGAAATGGTGCCTAATCCCGTTAACAATCACACCTTTTGATTGTATCCTCTCCTTGCGTTCACCGTCGGCAAGTACCCTGAAGTTTTCTTCGCCTAGGTATGCGTCCAGCTTTGGTGCAAAAAAAACTCCCATTGCTCCCAAGCCAATTAGAGTTACCTTTTTAATTTTCATCGTATTCTCCTTTACTTATCATGGATTTTACGCAATTACTAATCTCCTAAGCCATATTATATCCATTTCATGCCATACCATCAACCGACAATTTTGTTAGAACCTTTCAGGCCCCTGCGGGCAATGCTATCTCAATAAAATTTTCAAGTAATCCTTCATATCCGTTCTGCGTTCGGCTTTCCTTTCTTATGAATTCGTGAAAGTCCCTCTTACAAGCACTATGATACCAATTGATATACATACGATATAAATAGTTTCCAATAAGTTGCCCCATCCCGTTCCGGTAATCATTATCGGAACTCTTAATCTAATATTGAATACATTATAGATACATCTGTACAACATATTCTTACGCAGATAGTTGTGCACTCTCAATTTTCTAAAGACAAGCGGCACTACTGATAGAGGTACTCCTCTCCCTGTAAATAAATCCCCAAGATACAAGTGACTGAAATATCCTATAAAGAAAGCTACTGCAAGATAATCATATCCCAGATGTCTCGCGATATACCAGAACGCTGCAGTCAATAGAAATATTCCTTCAACACTATGCATAAAAGTGCGGTGCGGAAATAGTACCATAAGGATAAACAATCCGCTGACAATAAAGATAACATTATCCTTCAGGTATAAATAATTATATATGGCTAATGCCGCTCCGGTTCCACCATATAGCAAAAGCATGATCATCCTTTTAACCTTTCTGCCTGTCCGATAAATTCCTGAAGAAATGCATGTATAAATCCATCCTATAACCGGAATGTATTTAATTGCTTTATTGTTACTTAAGCCAACTATAATGACAAATATTATCAAAGCATATGTCATATGTTGCGCATAAGTAGATAATAAGGGTATAAGTCTTATATAGGCAATTATTTGTCTCGAATACCATAGTATTAATGCACCGGTTACAATCGTTAGCGAGTATCTTGTAATAAGTACCACTTTTTTCTCAATTTTCTCTATCACTTTATATGATGTACCCAATAAAGGATTCATCCGATTTATGTTGCTATTTTCGCAGTCGGCATCTGGCAGCAGTGCACCAAAAGCAGCTGCGATTGCTCCTATCAGTGATATTTCATAATCAAATACCTTCAAAAACACGTGTAATGGCAGTAATCCAATCAATACATAATATAAAATACCTATTTTAAAATGTGTTTTTCCCATCATATGCGTATTTTCCCTTTATTCTTTCTTTACCCTCTTTAATATTGCCACATCATATTTATGAGTTCTCTCCATCTCATGACCAAAAAAGGGTCTGCTATAGATAGCGATTCTGGGCATACATGGAGAATTCGATCATCAAATTAACATAAAACCGCTTATATCATTATAGCAAAATCTGTATTAGTTTCAAGACCTGGTTAGCCTCCGGTTATGGCAAATCAGTCCCCCCTCCTTCCAATATCCTTTCACAAGGATTTTTTATCATAATCCATTTTTTCATCAAAATCAACTCTGATTTTTGTTGATCCACTATTCCTCATAGATATGTTCATATTAATATTCCCTGAATATTTGAATTTTTTCAACTATGCAATAAATCTTGGATGTTATATAATTAGGCCATCCTTTTCTAATTTATAGCTTCTAATTTGAAGGGAGAAATAAAAATTATGAAATAGAATTCCAGAAAATCATATACTAAAATTGATAAATAATGTTGTAGATTTTAGTTTTATTAATAAGCTACTGGAAAAGTCCTATTGTAAATATTATGGGAGACCTGCTAAAGAACCTGAGCTAATGATCAAACTTTTAGTACTGCAATATTTATACAATATTTATACAGCAAAAAGGAGTACGGTCATTAGTAAATCAGGATGCAAGGGTAGGCTATAAAACTAAAACAGATAGTTTTTTTGGATACAAGACAGAGTTTCAATTACAACAGAAGAAAGAATTATTACAGCAGTAAGAGTCTATAATGGTGCTTATGTGGATGGCACAGGTTTTAAGGATTTGATTGACTTATCAAAAGATTGCGGTATAACAATAAAAGAGATATATGGTGATAAAGCATATTTTAGAAAACCAATCTTAGATATTATTAAAGAAAACGAAGCTCAAGCATATATACCGGTTAGTGAAATGGTTTACAGAATTGATGAGAGTAAATACAGTTACAATTAATTGTTGCAAATTTCCTGATTGATAAGTTTGTTACTTTATTTGAAATGTTTGATTAACTTATCAGTATCTATACTTTTGCATTTACAACGACAACAGGATTAGCACAATCAATCATTGTAACCTCTATTGGAAAGTGATCTAAAATTTCCAATATATCCTTCCGGCTGCCAGTTGAAAAAGCCTTTCCCGTGGTTGCACCGTTGGGATTTTCAAAGAAAAGTTCTACTGGAGATCCTGTACCGGGAACCCCCTTTATCTCGGCATCGCCGTGAACCATAGCCTTGCCGCCCTTTACCTTGACATGTTCCTCAATAATCTTACCTGTATTTACATTATATACGCGAACCATTGAAAGCAATATACCCCTTGCTTCAATTTTTGAATTGTCCATTCCATATCGGTCATTAATTCTGATACTATTTGAAAACACTAAACAAAAAAATCAAACATGTGAACAGTTTCCATGTTTGATTCTCAGGCCCCTATACGTGTTGTCAAAGCCTTAATGTGAACAGGGTTTCTGAATATCTTCCTACATTTTGAGAATAATATATCCATTACTCCGAAGCTAGTCTTTTTTCTCCTGTGATTTCCTGTATCGGTTTTATATCCTGTGTAACCTCCATAGTACCCAGGTATTCACCTTTTTCATTTCTTACAGCATAGTAACGGATATGCACATATTTATCACCCATTTTGATCCAAAAATCCTCATGATCTTTTCTTCCTGCTCTTAAATCCTCCACAATCTTTTCAACAATATGCACACTTGCAGGCGGATGGCAGTTCTGTACCTGCCTGCCGATAATGGTCTTTGGTCTTGCAAATATTCTTTCTTTTCCTTGTGTAAAATATTTTACCGCTCCGTCCTTATCAACAAAAGTAATGTCCAAAGGAAGTGTATTAAGCATTGCATTGATCTCTTCAGGAGTCAGAATTCCAGCATCAAATTTAATATAGCCGTTATTGGAAGGCTCCTGTCCCTGTTCAATAACCTTTTCTTCCACATCCGAATTTATAGGTTTCCATCTTCCCCTTGGCTCGATAAGCGTGTATCCAATCTCAGCACTTTCTTCAGCAATTTTTAACCATTCGTCTTCTGATAGGGTTTCAAGCACCATAGGAAATAAGATATTTTCTTCCTTAAAGATCATTTCTATAACTCTATTAGCCACTCCATTGGCTTTTTCCGCTATTTCATCCATATTCACTGATTTACCGGATAGAAGTTTCTTTATTCCCTTGATCTCACCCCGTATCTCATCATCTACACCCCACATGACTTTTGGTGGCGCGGTAATGCCGTACTGCTCCATAAAGGGAAAAAGTAGGTTTTCTTTTCTCGAATAGTGCTTGTCGATCTCCCATAAAAGGTTCATATCTTCAAGAAGCACCTTTTTATTCTCTTCATTATCGGAAGCCTTCAAGTTCTCCACATGAGGTTTTATCCTTTCATTCAGCAGTTTCTCCAACTCACGGTTTTCAAGCCTGAAAGTATGGATCGGATGTCCTGAAATCTCTTCGGGCTTCTGCGGCCGATGAATCTCTTCTATCGAGCCTTTGAAAACGGCAGCATGAACATCACATAAATTCTGAATCTGCTCTACAGGCATTCCATCCATAATCAGCGCCTGTTCCATTTCAGAAATCTCTTTTACTGAAATACCCTGAATCAGTTTTTCAAACCTGGATTTGACTTCATCAACGCTTTTCCCATTGTGAAGCTCTGTAATAAGCTCTTTTAAGACTCTTTGACGATATTCCCGATTATTGATCATTTCACTCATCAAATTCACTTCCTATTCCTTAATTTTGTATCCTCTTCTATCGAATGCTTCTTTTATTTTATCCATAGGTATATTTTTTATAGAAGCTCCCTTGGGTATTGTCATGAACCTGCCTGCAGTATTTAGCATTCCAGCATTTGCGATACTTTCAAACCCTAACTCCTTCATGATTTGAATGATATCCGGATGATCTTTGCATATTTCATGTACACTTTTTGATAAATCTATGGTATTTCCCATGTTAATCACCTATCCGTTAATAATTAATTTTTTTGTATGATGGATACTGCAGAAGTATTTCTAAAAATCAGCTTGCAGTATCCATCCATTACTTTCACTACATTTTTATATGATTTATCTCTAAACCTAGCTGCTTAAACAAAATATTATTTTCCAGATGGATATGTTGAAATAAATCTGATTCAAGTTCCTGCAGCTTTTCAAAAGTCTTGCAGTATGTGCCGCAGCCATCTTCCGGTACTTTGTACTCTTGTGTGACTTTTCTTAGCTCTTTAAGAACGCCTCCAGCTGTTTCGTGTTCGTCTTCTGTTTCCTTGATCACTGTATCAATCCTATTAAGAAGATCCTTTGATGGACTGGCGTCATATTCCTTGATCATTGGGAAAAGAATCTCTTCTTCCTTTATGAGGTGCTGTTCCAATTCAGTCTTTAGATTATGAAACAGTTTGTGAACTTTAAAAAGATCACTGTGGCTTGGCCCATGCACTCTTAATATTTTTGTTGTCAGTTCACTAATCTCCGGTAAGATTTTTTTGACGAAAACGTGGTGAGTATTCACAATATAATCAATCAGTTCACTAGGGGCCATTTTTCTGAAGTCAACTTGATTTGTAAATTTTGTTGTTTCCTCATAAGCCTCATCCAGCTTTCTCAATATTTCCTGATCATTGAGTTTATGTTCTCTGATCGCTTCTGACAGTGGTCGGTGTCCTCCGCAGCAGAAATCAATATTATATTTCTTAAAAACATCACTTGCTTTTGGCATGATGGATACAATTTCTCCGATACTTTGTGATATATTAAATGTACTCATATAAATCCCTCTCTTTTCTATTATTATAGTTAGATATCATCACTTTTTTAGTCTCTTATTTCATTGAAAATTGTTGCCCAAACTATATTATCTGCAATCTTTATTGTATTCATAATCTAATCGTCCTTAAAACTTATATTTTTTTGCTTTTTCCGGTTGATTATTGTATTCTGCGGTAATCCATGTATATAAATCAGGATGGAAATTTGCCATCACACCGCTGAATCCGCTTGCTCCTAACTGTAATGTCTCCAACAAGGTAGAAGTATTGGCATTAAAAAGCCTTAATTGTGTTCCTTGAATTTTAGCAAGCTTATCTTTTATGTTTTCAATATCACAGCTGGTATCCTTGATAAAATAGAAACGTCCTGTATCCGCACACTATTTTAAGCGCTCTGGAGAAATCAATCTCTTATAAGGATATGGACATTCATAGAAACCAAGGGCCAAATCTTCTGGAAGCATGCCCAGTAATTTCTAAGGTTTAATACAATTACAACTCCTAAATGAATTTCATTAAGGCCTACCGCTTGAAAAAGAAGGAGCACTTAATAGCTATACGTATATTGGGAATGAAGCATTTGTCACTTTCCTATTTGAAATACACGGAAATGGAAAACAGCCATAATTACCTTGGATTTCCATCCAGTAATTACTTTAGTTCTGTGTTTAAAAAATTATGAATTGTACCCCAAAACATTACCGAAATTATTTTTATCAAGATTCTTATAAAAATTCATAAAAATAGCGAGTAAAAATTAATCTCCAAATGATAGGAGATAGCTTAATCATTTGAAGATTATTATATGCTATATAAAATAACACTTTTAAATCTCATCTAAATTTTTGATAGTTTATTTCATCTTCATATGCAATTAAATGAAAAACTATATCATATTTTACCTTTCCCATGACCAAGGATCCATAGCATTTTGAACAATAAATTTGCCTCCTGATATGACAAGAGCCTCGCCAGTAATATAGCTTGCACAATCACTTGTAAGAAATATTGCTCCTGCTGCTATATCCTGCGGAGTACCGAAACGTTTTAATGAGATAGGCTTTATTATCTGCTCAGCTTTTGTATCTATATCTATATTCCCCATGTCAGTACGGATATAACCTGGAATAATGGCATTTACCCTTATATTATAAGGTGCAAGCTCAGCGGCAAGCACTTTTGTCAACGTTATCACTCCGGCTTTTGAGACTGAATACGCACCATTATTTGCCGACGCTATGAGTGCTGTAAAAGATGAGATATTGACTATATTGCCGCCACCCCTTTTAATCATATATTCCGCAGCTATCCTTGAACTAACAAACACAGCGGTTAGGTTGGTTTGCAAAATAGCCTTCCAATCCTCCATTTTCAACTTCATTAAACTACATAACTTCACTATTCCAGCATTATTTATCCAGATGTCTATGCCACCGTAACTTTCAGCTACATCATCTGCAAATTTTTTGACTGCTTGTTCATTGCTTACATCGCAAATTTTCCCATCTATTTCATAACCTTGTTCCTTTGCCGAATTAATAAAACCTTCCAGTTTATCTTTGTTTCTTCCACAAACTACAACTTTTACACCTTCCTTTGCATATTCAAGCGCCATGCTAGCACCTATGCCGGATGTACCTCCTGTAATAACAGCAACCTTGTTTTTCAACCCAGTATCCATAATAATCATATCTCCTTTATATAAATTTGCGTTCTTTACAACTCTCCTTATTTTTCCATTGTTATTTTTTATTTTCAGTTAGAAAGATAAATCGTAAATATTTACCACATGTCAATTCGAGTTTGAGTACTTTTTTACCATTTAGATCCGCTCCTGTTTCGTCAAACGCCATATAGCACTTTTACCGTCCATACTATGCCCTTCTGTTTTCCACCTCTAACGCATACGACATTGACGGACTTTAAAATCTTCTATACCTCATCTATTTCATCAACCAATGGAATAATGTCGACTTTATTAGGCATGGTCAGAATAAATCCGGAAAAATTCATAAGCTTTGTCACCTCAATAAATCCTGCAAGTTCACGTTTTCTGATTTCAACGGGAAGATTCATTGCATTCACTTTGTATAAATCAAATAGATAATTATGTACATGGGGCGATATAAATCCTCCGATAGGACTTCCAATTAGCGGAATAATTTTTGTCTGATGCGGGTTCATCTCTGATAGGTTCACAAACGTTTCATCCATAATATAAGTATTCTGTAAAACGCTTTTTAAAATAACATTATATTCCATATTAAGTGACATGTCAATAATTAATCAGTTTTTGGGATTAATATTATAAAATCACAAAAAAAATAACGCCAATAGATAGACATATAGACGGTTCAAAACCACTGGTAAAGTACCCTTGTCTATTCACTCTTGTCTATCTCCCCAAATATTTGAATTATTTCAACTGTGCAATAAATCTTGGATGTTATATAATTAAGGCATCCTTTTCTAATTTATAACTTCTAATTTGAAGGGAGAAATAAAAATCATGAAAATGAAAGAGAATCATAAGTTAAGGAAACCCAGCGGCCCATCCCTTGTCGGGTGTACTCACTTTGCTTATGAATACCGCCCGAATGAAAAAAACGATAAAAAACGTATTATCCCCTGCATATGCTTTTATCCGGCAAAAGGTATCGGAGAAGAAAAACTAAAAAAATATGCCAGCGAAAGTATTTTTCCGGGAGCCGGCAGCATTGAAACTAATTCATATATCAGCGCGCCCATATATGACGGCAAGCACCCGCTTCTCCTTTTCAGCCATGGATTCGGTCTCGGTTATGAAGCCAACACTGTGCAATTTGAAGAACTCGCATCCCATGGATATATTGTATTGAGCATAGGCCATCAGGATGACGGCTCATATGAATTACCAAACGGCGAAATTTTGTTGTTTGATATAAAGAAAAAACCGGAAGATTTCCAAGCAGATGCTGCAGTATCCATAGAAATATTCCCTAATTATGGGGTATGGCTTACCGGATACGGTAAATGTGCAAGCATGGAAGAACACCGCAATTACTATAAGACAATCATTGACGATCAGCCTAGAATGGTGGCTCAAGCTGAAATCTGGCTAAAAGACAGTCTTGCTGCCCTTGACATGTTCATAAATGGAGCTGGACAAGAAAGTGCTATGTTGTATAACCATGTTGATCAAGAGAATATTGGTGCTTTCGGAATGTCCTTCGGAGGTTCTACAGCATTAAATCTGGCACATGTGTCGGACTTAATCAAAGCCAGCGCCAATCTTGATGGTTTCTTTTATAGTTGTATGTGGGACAAGTCAATAAAAAAACCAATCCTATTGATGCACCACGATAGCCTTGGCGGATATTGCCTGACCTTTCCTTTTCTCAATGCTGAGAATGATGCTTACTTGGCAGCATTCAAAAATAGTACACACGGAAACTTTATGGATTACAACGAAATTTTGGCTGAAAACTCTGTTTCAAGAGCCGTGATAGGAGAGAAAGAAGTCGAACTGGCAATGCTTGGAGAAATAGATCCTAATAAAATGGAAAGTATCATGAATATGCTGCTCCTTGATTTCTTTAATAAATATCTCAAGGGTAAGGATTGCCATATACTAGATATGGATAATGTCCCTGATGATGTGATTTTGCTTACAAAATAGCGATGTAATGCAGATACTTTATCACTACATTTTATCTATGATGATACGTTTTTTACGGATGTTTGCTTTTTTGCTGACCCTTTTAGTACCGGCAACATACATAGCAATAACAACATTTCACCAGGAAATATTCCCCCTACTCCATTGCTATGGATTGTTACACAATTTGTGATAGGTACATTATTTTTCTATGCAGGGGTCATAGAGCTTTCACAATTACTTGGATTTAAAAATCATAAAAAGATAGTTATCCCACTAGGCCTTATCATATTAGTATTATCAGAAGTTGTTTTTCCACATTCTATATATCAAGCAAATTGGTTTACTCTTGTTTGGGCTCCATATAGCTTTACATTTAAATTTGTTTTACTTGTTTTACTATTACTTGTATTTTTGATAAAGAAGTGGCTTTTTAAATAAGGAATTAAAAGGTTAAATATCGCTTAACCTAGAAAAAAGGCATGGTTCCCTTATGGTACGTTGTTCATACGATAATCATGTTATAAGTGGCTTGTAATTCCTTGGTAAGGGTTACTTTTCTTCCTGTAAGAGTTTAATCTGATTCAAGTGATTTAATATGTTTAGGTAGAAGTCTGCTTTTTTCTGCACACTAAAGATTAGGTTATCCAGCTGTTCGTTTTCATTGATAGATTTTTTTACTACATTCTTTAAAGCATCTGTGATTTCCTGTACTTCGGATAGGTTCTGTTCCTGGGAATGCTGTACCTCTCTCATCTGCTCATGTACCTTTTTCTCTGCCACAAAGATATTGTCAAATAGCGTATCGGTCTGCTGGATAAGACCAGTAGCATTATTTACTACGTCACTGCCAGCATTGGACTTTTCACTTAATTCTTTAATGGTATCCGTCATACAGTTTAGCGCACCGATAATGTCCTTAGCATTTTTATTCGTTTCATTGGATAAATTTTTTATCTCATTAGCAACTACAGCAAATCCTTTGCCTGCCTCACCTGCTCTGGCGGCCTCGATAGAAGCATTGAGGGAGAGAAGGTTCGTCTGTTTTGCTATGCTGGTAATGACACTGGCAAAGGTTGAGATGTCATGATACTGTGCTTCTAACTCTAAAAACACATTAAAAAATTGTTGAAATATTTCGGATACGCTGTTCATCTGCCGGACAACGTTGACAATACTGTTTTTCGCATTGTCAATTTCATAGGATGAATGTTCTAGACTGCTGAACACCTCATTTACATGGCGTTTGGTTTTTTCGCTGTTTTCGGTAAAACAGATCAAATGTTTCTCTACTTCCTCAATCTGTCCCGTAGTATATTCAGAGCCACCCAAAAGCTGGCCGAGTCCATGAGTAATGTTGGCTTCCTGTTTCAAAAGAACATCAAAATCTTTGGTTATCTGTTCTGTTAAGGAAAAAACTTCCTTTTCATAATGAAATCCAGTAGATACAGCTTGGATATCCTGAGTGCCTATATCTATTATGCTTTCACCGCTATTTTTCTTGCGTTTTAATATAGTCATCATTCTTTGTATCCCCCTTTTATTCCACTGCTAATATTACCATGGTTTGGTTTACATGATGTCTGTAGAACTGTTCCCCATAACTGATATACCCAGTGGTGTTCTTGCACTTGTCCAATAGCATACGGTCAAAAGTATTCCAGATTCCCTCCTGTTGAAATTTTACGCTGCGGAGAACACAGTTCACCACGTATACGAATTGAGGCTTAAATGTAAGGGCCTGCAGCGTCTCGTTTAACTTAGCGATTGGATCCACAGGTTTTAAGATATGAATGAAGGTATTTGGCATTACCTGACAATAAAAAGTGATAGATTTATCTGGGTTCACTTTCATTGGAGATGCAATCAAAATATCGTCTTCATAGATTTTACCCAGAGGATTATTCATAAAGTACTGATGAAGGTCTTTTTCACTGATTGCCAAAACTCTTGCATATTCTGTGCTAGCAGGATTGTTATTGATAGTTTTTACAATTCGTTTGATTGGATCAGCATCTGTAATCAGGAGTTTGTCGCCGATAGGTACATAAATGTTTTCTTTTAAGATTTGTGTTCTGCATTTTATATCAAAAAATATAGCCGCACTATGTACTTTTTTTGAGCCGATATAGATAGCCGTCTTTTGAAACTGAAGATTATCTCCTGCACTGCCTCCAATAATTTTAAAATTCTTATCCATAAAATAAAGGGTTGTCATGATGCTTTCTTCCATGCCCGATAATCCATCACACATCAGAAGCATAAACGCGTTCCTATTGTTTCGCAGTTTTTTATAAGCTATTTCTAATGTTGCCGCACTTTTAACCGGAGGATATAAGATTTCAACGACTTCTCCTTCATTTGATTCATAAAAAAACCCAGTAATAACTCCATTTTTATATCCGGAAGGAGTATATTCTCCGGAGGTAGAACATAAAATTACGTTATTGCTGATTTCTTTGGACAATTCCTCGATCATATCAATTGGAACATGCAATACATATCCCTTATCCGAATTGGAATTTAGGTAATCAGACGTTTCTTTGAGGGATGTAAAACATAATGAATTCATATTAACACTCCCATCGTATTAGTTTATGGCCTACATAATATAATTATAACTGATTTTTCAACATTCGTATACTATATAATGACAAAAAATAGCTTTATTTGAAAAGTATGCATCTTCTATAGCATATAGTTTTGTTTCTTTTATAACTCCCATTGATTCCAATTGAAAAATCTGAGCATACGCAACAGCAACATGCCAAATTATTAAAGATTGTATTTTTGCCTGCTTTTTTTAAAATACTTCCATCAATACTTATTTTACCTATATCATGAAGTGTGGATAATAACTCAAGTTCAGATATTTCTTCATCATCCAAACCAAGAGCCTTTCCCGGTTTCTTAGATAGCTCTGCCAATCTTTCCGCATGCGCCTCTGTCTCATTGCTTTTCTCCCACATTATAGTTTTTATTGAAGAAATAATCGGACTATGTATACTTTTATATTCAAGGAGTTTTAGTCTGTACATGAGTTCCTCCACAATTCTGAATGCTTTTTCAAAAGACTCTTCAACTGTCAGCTTAGTTGCATGCCCCAAAGAAATACTTGCATAATATGTTTCTCTGCCTGCTGCATTAGAATAGTCTTGGCATTGCTTTTTTATTTTATCTACCATTGATTGAGCACTTTGGATATCCGTCTTAGGAAGGAGAATACAAAACTCGTCACCGCCTATTCGAGATATAATATCTTCTGCCCGGCAGCAGAATCTAAGTATCTTAGATATTTCAACAAGAACCTTGTCGCCCTCTTCATGCCCGAAAGCATCATTAATAAGCTTCAACCCGTTAATATCCCCTACAATTATTGAAAGAGGCAACATTGGCTCAGTATCAAGGCGCTTTCGTTCTTCTTCAAAAAATGTCCTGTTATATAAACCGGTTAAAACATCGTGATATGTAAGATAAACAATTTCTTCCTCTCTTTTTTTACGTTCGGTAATGTCTCTACTAATACCAATAAGCCCTAAGACAGTTCCCTGGGAATTTGTATACGATGTCTTAAGGGTTTCCAGAAACACCTTTGTCCCATCAGGATATGTGACTATTTCATCATTTCTCCTTGGCGTACCCTGTTTGAGCATATCTTTATCCATTTCTATAAATAGGTCTGCCATTTCTTGATCAAAGAGGTCTAAATCCGTAAGGCCGATTAAATCTCTTTCTTTTCTTCCTGCGAACTTTTCAAAAGCACTATTGCCGCCTACATATACACTATTGATATCTTTGTAAAAAATCAAGTCCGGAACAGAATTGATGAGTGCCTTAAGCAATGTTTGCTTATTTTGATGTTCATAGTAAAGTTCTTTATACTTTGACTCACTTTCTTTTAGTTCCAATATACAGTTCTTTATCTATAAAAATAAATATCAGAAAACTGAACTTTGATTTCTGTTACTAATCTATCATCAAGATCCAAGCACACTTCAGTTTCACTTTCTATTCCTTCTTTTACAGGCAGTGTTATAATAAATGTGCTTCCCTCACCCAACTCACTTTCCACTTCTATCGTGCCACCTAAAGCACCAACTAATAATTTTACGAGAGATAAGCCTATACCCGTTCCCTCTGCTTGTCTGGATAAATTACTATCAACTTGTCCAAACTTTTCAAATATTATTTCTCGTTTCTCTTTTGGAATTCCTATTCCTGTATCAGTTACTTTAATCTGTACAAAATTTGATTTTTTATTTTCTTCGAGTAAAACAGTAATTCTTCCTCCACTTTCTGTAAATTTCATAGCATTTGAGAGAAGATTTAATATTATACGTTCAAATTTTTCTTCATCCATAGCAATAATCTTACTTTCTACATTTGATTCAAAGTACATTTTTATATTTTTTTGTTTTGCATACAACTCTACTGATTCGGTTATTACTTTAGATAAAAATACGATGTCAACGTTTTTTACATTTAATTTCATATGTCCCGAATCCATTCTTGTAATATCTAATAAATTATTTGCAAGTCTTAACTGTCTAAAGGTGTTCTGTTTTATATTCCCAATAAGTTGTTGTACACGCTCCGGTATCTTGTCAAAGTATACGCACTCCATTAACTGAATAGCAGAATAAATTACATTCAATGGAGTTTTGAATTCATGACTAACTAATGATATAAACTCATCTTTCATTGCAAGTGATTTCTCCAGCACTTCACGTTGTTGTCTTTCTGCCTCAAAAAGAAGTTTCTGCTGCTCCTTAATCTTATCTTCTGTCTGCTTACGTTGAGTAATATCTTGTATAGTACCCTCGAAAAATTGTTCCTTTCCTTTACAATCATAAACAATATGACTGTCTATCTGTACCCATATAATTATTCCGTCGTAACGCTTTATTTGTGTTTCAAAACCACTTAAACTACATACATTGTCTGTGGTAAATTGTTTTAACTCGCTATTAATTAAGGATTCATTTAAAAATTTAATAATATTATCCTTCATCAATTCTTCTGAAGGATATGCCAATATCACTGCAAGCATTGGGTTAATATCCAATATTTCGCCAGCCAATGTGACGCGAAAAAGACCTATTGGTAACCTGTCTACCAATCCACGATAACGAACTTCGCTTTCTCGAAGTGCATCCTCACGCAATTGCAGATTATTGCTCATGAACTGAAAATCTACCAAAAGATTATTTAGCTCAACAAAAGAAGTAGGACCTGAAGATAAAATATTTAATTCGCTATAAGTTCCATATGTTAGCATATGTGTTCTTTTAGTCAGCGCTTCCAATGGAGTAATAACATATCGATGAAGCTGTTTTCGAAGATTCCACACCAAGGCTAGCCAAATGATCAATAGCACTAGCAGTGCCGTTACAAATGACCATGCGTACGATCTAAAAAAAACATATAACGAAACTTGATCCACAACGATCCACCCTGTTTCTTCCATTCGCACAGCACTACCAATCACTTTATCTCCATTGTAGGAATACACCGCATTTGATTTCCCCTCAAGTGTTGTGTTAAATATCCCCAAGTTACTCATGTTAGTTTGTTGTTTAACCAAATCTGAAGAAGGATGCGCTATAAGCATACCTGTTTGATCCATGATGAAAACAAAGTTATTATCTCTTATATTCATAATTTCTTTCTGAAATAAGTTCAGGTTCAACTCCCCTATTACAGCACCTCCACTAGAAAGATGTCTAATTAAATATACTGTTGGGTAACCTGTACTAAGTGAAATGAATGGACGTGAAATAATAAGATTTATATTTTTTCTTTTTTCTTTGAAATCGGGTAAATTGGACATATCCAATCCGGTATGACGTGTATCATATGGCTCCATTAATGTAATTTTGTTATCTTTATCTAGACAATATATTGTTTCAAAGTACCCATAGGCTTCCCACGTACTTTTCATAAAAATTTGCAAATTTTGTGTTTCTGATGTCTCAGCTACCCGTGCAATAGAATCTAATACTCTTGCTCCATGTTCAAGATGATAATCTACTATACGGGATATTGTTTGTACCACTTGATTTTGATGATTTTCAAGACTTTTTTCCCCTAAATATCCTGCTCCCGCAATTGCTATCAATGCCACAACCATTAGAGGGATAAATAAACGAAGAAGTAACATGGTCAAAAGTACTTGACGAAGATAAGGGGCACTATTAGCCTTTTTCATTATTTAATCCCTCCAAAATTAATTGAAGCTAGCTTATCAACAATAACAAATTTTCCATTGCGAACGGTACTTAAATACCAAGGTCTTTCAACATCACCAAATCTATCGAAAGAGAAGTCATCCATAATCCCATTGAAATGATGAGTTTCTAGCAATGCTTGTTTTAATCCGGCTTTATTGCCATTGGTCTTTTTTAATGCGTCAGAAAGTACTAATGTCGCTTCATAGCTAAAAGCTGCACCAAAGGAAGGCTCTTTACCAAATCTTGCTTTATAACGAGATTGAAAATCAATAAAAGATTGTGATTTATTGGCTAAAGTATAAGATTGTTCAAGTTTCATCCCCTCAACAGCCTTACCACCATTGTTTATAAGTGTTTCTGTTTGAGCCCAAGCTGAGGTAAACATCGGGATTTGCCATCCCATAAGCCTGGCTTTTTGGGCAATAAACGCTGTATCAATATCTGAAGCCACAATGAGCAATCCTTCTGCTTCAGATTCTTGTAACTTTGATAATAATGGAGAAAAGTCCGGATGATCCGCAGATGAAAAACTAACTTGATCGGTTATCTCACCCCCTAATGACTGAAATTCATGAGCAAAAACTTTGCTGTAAGTCTTAGAATATGCTAAGTTGTCAATATCATAAATTACAGCCATACGCGTTATACCATTAACCTTATAAGCGTATTTGGCGAAATTTTCCGAGCTTTTTTCAAATGATGGGTACACTCTAAAAAAATAATCATCCAGACCACTCAATTCAGAGGTTGAGACCGTTGGACTAATCATTACTACTTGCTGAGAATCTGTTACCTTAAGACCTGCCAATGTTTGAGCAGTTGTGGCATGTCCAATAATAGCAACTGCCCCTTTCTTAATCAATTCATGATCTCCAGACTGAGCCTCTTCAGGAATACCAAGGTCATCATGAATAATCAGAGAAATCTTTCGCCCTGCAATACCACCGTCTGCATTAATTTTCTCCACAGCAAGTTGTACTCCATTCCGTTCTTGAACTCCTAACTCAGCTTGCCTCCCGGTCAATTGAGCAGAAAAGCCAATAATAATAGAATCATTTCTCTTTCTTTCTATAAAAAAGAAACCGGCTATTCCTACTAATAAAAATATAATAATAAAAATGCACACATTTCTACTTACTTCAAATCTATGTCTACCCACCTTAAATTTCACCTCATCTTTCTCTAGTGATTTTTTAGCTTTATTACATAATTCTCCATTAATTCTAAAAAACCTCTATATTTTTCAAAATTTTATATCACTATAATTCAAAGCAAATAGGGGAAAAGCTCTTCTTACCTGCTCTTCCCCTTAATCTGAAATAGTTATTAAGTTATATTACAAATATTACTAATTTCCCATTAACCTTTAATGATGTTTTCCACTGCATTCATCTGTTCCATCACAGTTTCTTATTATTTTTAATGAATCTTTCTCCATTAATTCCAGAGCATTCTGAACTAAGCTACCGGTTCCTAAAAATCTCGTTACACAAGCATCTGCCAATATATTAAATGCTAAGGGTTTTATTTCTCCTGTTATTAAAGCCTCGCAATCATACTTTAATATTTCATTGGCTAAGCTTTCTCCAGAGGTGTTTTTCGATAATTTATCATTTTTGATAGCTGTAATGCTTAAATCGCCCATATTAACAATAAGTAGGTATAAGCATTGTTCAAATTCTTCCGACACCTTACTGTCTAAGCTTTTTCCATCTGCCGCTACTGCAATCTTCATTTTTATCCCTCACTTCAAACTTTTTTCATTAAGCCGTAATCGTCTACATTGACTGAATACTTAACTTCACAATTCTAAAAATATCACTATTTTTATATTTTTACAACTATTTCATAAAATTCTTTAGATTTATACTTTGCACAATTTAATATAAAAGCCATCATTACAAAATAAAGGGACGGCAGACCAATGTCATATGATAATTGAAATTAATAGGTTTGAATATAATAATATTTACTTTTTAGTATTTGTAAATATTTTTTTTACACCTAAAACAGAAAAAAGTAGTAATGGTATCCCAAAATCAATTGGAATAGAAATGTTTTTCCATACATGTTCTCTTATATTTAAGAAGAATACGTCATTAAAACCTATATAGTATGTAAAAATCATTAACATTAAACCGAAGATAATGATCATTAACGGCGTTTTTTTCTTTATTCCGGTGGTTTGCATAAACCCCTCTAAAGAGCATAACGCCAGCGTTCCTGCTTGAATCATTATACTCCAGTACCATAGGGCAACCATAAATGATTCAAAACGGTGTAGATATTTAGTAATCTGAATAGATCTTACAAAATCCATACTTGCAATTCGCATCATTGCCACCACCTGAGGGCCCATAACCATCAATTCAACTATAAAATAGAAAACAAAAAAAAAGCCTCCTATGAATAAGCCTGCGGACGCTGCACCAAAAGCTTTTTTTTGGTCGCGAACCATCGGCAGAAGCATTGCTGCAAGCAATGGGGAAAAACCAATAAATGTATCGGTATTTACACTCGCTATAAATACGGACACAGCCCCTGAGTCAAAAACAGGTAGAATCCTGTCAATATTTATTTCAGAAAGAGAAGCCATAAAAACCAGAAGGTAAAAAATTATAGCCATCGCAAATGCAATAACACTTGTTCTTGCAATCACTTCAAATCCTTTCCATACGATGAAGCATATGATGGAAACATGCAGTGCACTCACCACCAAAAAAGGGGTTTCCGGCAGCAAAAAGCCGGTAAGATGGTGGATATACATTGTTGTCGAACTTGAAGCCACGAGAAAAAAATATATTGCAACCACTATCCCCAAAACTTTCCCCAATACACGCCCCAGTAACTCCGTACTGTATTCTACTACTGTTTTTCCCGGAAAATTTTGTCCGATACGGATAAAAATCATCATAAACGGCAGTACGGTGAATATGCTTATAATCCCGCATATCCACATGTCACGACCTATCTCTCTGGCTAAAATGCCGCTTCCGTAATTGATTGTCGCAGGCCACATCATACAAATCAGAATATCTCTAAATTGCTTACTATTAATAAGTTCCTTTCCTTTACTCATATTATTTCTACTCCTTTACCGGATATATTCCTTTTGTATTTTTGCCGATTTCAGTGGCTTTGCTAATGATACATGATTGATATTGGCTTTTACAATAATAGTAACCTCCGTATCTTTAAAAATTTCATTCCAGTCTGAAGATACCTGATACCATTCTTCCCTATGTTGTCTGTGAAATATGCGGCTTAAGCCAAGGAAATCTACCTTCAAGTCCTTCGCAGTTGTTATTGCAGATTGTATATCCTCGCGAATGGCTGTCTCCAGCATTTTTGACAGCTGATTCAATTTCTGCATGTCGTTAAAATCGGTAAGACATCCTTGTTCTGTAATATTGGCGGTTACATCAACACGAATTGAAAAATATGGAATATCCTTTTGTAAATCACTTTCATAGGATGATTTAGATCCTTTTATCTCCAATGTGACAGGCTTATTATCATCCGGACTTTTGACAACCATTACAGAACCATTCATTTCATTTTGAATCCATAGAAAACCTCTTGTCTGCTCTTCATTTAGTGAAGCTGAAACTTTATTTTCGTCAAAAACATATGCACCACTTGTTTTTAGAACAGGCCTTGATTCTGATTTATCAAGAATTACTCTTGAAGTTACCGGGCCTACATTCGGATCAAGATAGTCTTCAAGAAAATCTTTGAGCATTATACCATAAGACTTTCCGGTTAAATTCTTATTATTAATTATATTTTCCAGATAAATAGCCGGATCTTTTTCCATCTCCGGTACAACGTCAATAACCTTTCCTGCCTCGTCCGGTGTAACCGCAACTAAGGTCCTCAAACGCAGCTCAGGATTTCGGGTGAAGAAGTCAAATATCTCAAGGGTATTGCTTTTTGCCAGCTCCTCACTTATAACGATCACCTTTATATGAGCCCAAAAGATACGGCGAGAGGATATGGAAGCCATATTCCGTATTGCTTCAAAAATCGTCTTGCCGGTGCTGGACACAATCCAGAAAGGTTTTTTGTCCTTTTGGGTGCTCGCAGAACCCGAGGGCGTTTTGCTGAAAGTATCCGGACTTGCTATTTGCGCCGTTACCTTAAATCCGTCACCAGCCTTATCCAGGCCAATACTTAGTACAAAACCAAGCTCATTGATTTCCCTGGAATTCCAGCAGCCGGTTAGCCAAAGTGAAGGTATAAGAATTAATATAACCGCTATTTTTCTCATATAACCCTCTCCTTTTTATTTAAAACCGATTATTTAATCTTTTTGAGGTCCCGGTTTCATGTTCGGTTTCACTCTTCTAAATCCTTTACGGGCGATATACCCGGGAAGCCGATTCATCGCCCACCGCGGAGACCTAATCAAAATATCTTTAAATTCATTTTTCCTTGCTGATACAAAAGGCTCCATGTAGTTTACCCCAAAAGAACGCAAGCTGTTTAAATGAATAATGATTATGCTTAGTCCTGCCAGAATGCCGGGTAAACCGAGTATGGAAGCCATCAGCATCAAGGGGAATCGTATGAGACGCCCTGAGGCTGCCGCATTAAAAGCCGGAATAGCAAAAGAACTAATCCCCGTCAAGGCCACCACAATGACCATAGCCTGAGAAACAATTCCCGCCTGAACTGCAGCCTGACCTATCACAATACCCCCCACTATGCTTACCGCCTGCCCTGCCTGTTTAGGCAAGCGCAAACCTGCTTCCCGTAGAATTTCAAATGTAGCTTCCATTATAAACACCTCTCCTATGCTGGGAAAAGGTACGCCCTCACGTGAAGCTGCAATTGACAAGGCTAAAGTAGTAGGGATCATTTCCTGATGGAAACTTGTTAAAGCAATATATATTGCCGGAAGAGTCATTGAAATAAAAAAAGCTACAACTCTAATAAACCTTGTCAAAGTTCCAATCATGAAACGTTCGTAATAATCATCCGATGACTGGATGAACTGAAAAAAAATCGTTGGAACTATCAAAACATGAGGAGTTGTGTCTACAAGGATGGCCACCCGTCCCTCCAATATCGATGCACAAACCTTATCAGGGCGTTCGGTATGCTCCAACTGTGGAAAAGGGGAGAACGGGTCATCTTCTATTAACTCTTCTATATAGCCGCTTTCAAGTATGCTGTCAATTTCAATCCTTCCCAGCCGATTTCTAACTTCACTTACTAAGTCTTCCCTTGCTACACCTTCAAGATAAACTATCAATACCTTTGTTTTCGTCCTTGTGCCTATTATCAATAGTTCCATCCTTAGATCAGGGCTTTTGATACGACGCCTTATTCGAGCAGTATTGTCTTCAATATTTTCTGTAAAACCATCTTTCGGACCTCTTACCACATTTTCGGCAGCCGGTTCGGAAACTTCTCTATCCTTCCATCCTGCACTTCCCACTATAAGTACTTTGTCTACTTTGTCTATCAAGAGTATAGTATTTCCATCAATCAATTGATCTAATATATTATTAACATCAGATTCTTCAGTTACATAAGTACTTGGTATGCCATACTCTTCTATCATTTGAAAAAACGCAGTATGATTTTTAGCATTATTAAGCTTGTCATTTGACATCAATGCTCCTATAACTTGTGCGTTAATAAGTTTTCTCTCAGCCAACCCTTTAATCAAAATGACAGCTGCTTTTATATTGATATCCGGGGCAAAAGTAAATTCTCTGACTATTAAGTCGCTGGCAAAACCCATTTTCTTTCTTAGCATTTCAAGATTAGAAGCTAAATCTAAGGAAAGATTTATCTGTTTTGAAAATTCTTCTTTACATTTCTGATCCTGTTCTATATTTTTACTTTTCTTTTTTTTACGGTAATATTTAATGGAGTTGATATAATAGAACCTCCTTTATGGCAACTAATTATAGGTCTATTATGTGCTTAATATAATTATAATTATTCGCATGGGAAAGATCTTTATAGAGTACGAATTGCATTATCGTATTAAAGCTTCCCTTTCAAATACTTCTTATATTCAGAATATTTTTTTAATGCTCCCGATAGAAACAAAACAGCAAAAATCAATACCGTATACACATCCAGGCCCTTTTGCTTCTTCTGCTGCAGGGGTACGGCATCCGGCGACATTTCCAATACACGCCAGGGCTGGCTGGCTGCCTCTTCTACGGAAGTACTGACACCTAACACGTTTGCCTCTTCAACACTATTTTCTGTTTTTTTTGTGTCTGCAGCCTCTTTTTCTACCAAATACTGCTGATTATTTTGCTCATTTTTTTCAGCAGAAGTATCCGGTATTTCTTCTTGCTCTTTTGTTTCGGCAGAAGCATCCGGTGTTTCTTCTTTTTGCTCTTTTGCTCCGGCAGAAATATCAGTTATTTCTGCTTTCTGTTCGGTTGTTCCTGCAGCAGCAGTACCGTCGGCTTCGGCACCCTGGGAACCACCGTTTACAACACAGGTGGAGGTAATGTTTCCCACTACCGTACTCGCAGTGATGACAGCGGTTCCCGGCCCTACAACCGTCACCAGTCCGTTTTCATCCACCGTAGCCACAGCGGGATCACTGCTGCTCCAGTTCACACCCTTGTCCGTCGCTTTATCCGGGTATACGGCAGCCTTCAGCTGAAATGTGCTTCCAACCTTGATATCGACGATATTCTGGTCAAGCGTAACTTTGGTAGGCGGCATGCCTCCAAGCATCACTTCGATGGAATGCACCCATTTGGCAGATGTTGCGGCGTTATGCTCAACCAAATCGACTTGTCCCAAAAGCAGCCTGAACCTTGTGGAAGTATCATAAGTACTGAAATCAGGTTCATCGGCATATCTCTGCCAGTTGTCCTTATATGCCATGATTGTATCCACCCTAACCGCCCCCTCTTCTGCCTCGGGCAGGGCAGATTGTGTGTCATAATCCCAGTGGGACGCAAGGTTCGGATAATAATAGCGGGGTGTATCCAGCAGATCAGCCTTGTCAAAACATTCATACCAACCTTGTTTTATATCGGTGGCATAAAAATAAAACTTTTGAATAGAATTAACATCGATGCCCGCATCCTCCATCAGATCGGAAAGCCTGACTCCTTTAGCCGCATCGATGCATATCGCAGGCATATTGTCAATAAAAGTATACGCCTGTTCAACCTGCGGCAGCTTATCAAAATCGTTAAGCGTATAGACCTTCTTTGTATAATAGGGACCACCGAAATACCCCACCTTTATGGTCAGCGTATCGGACGGTATTCCGGTACTGCCGCATACGGCGCTTACCCTGACCGAACCGGTAATACAAAGCATGCCGGCCAGCATCACCACTGCCATCATCAAAGCACCGTTTCTCAACAATCTTGGTTTAAGTTGCTTTCTCCTTATTGCTTGTGAAATAAAACAAAGAAATTTCCATACATTACTTTTCTCCTTTTTAACCATTCATCCATTCCCCAATCCCATTGAATTTCATCACCATCAGTGTCAGGGTTGCTGCTGCGGAAAGAAACATCACCGCATAATCGGCAAAGCAGAATTTCAGTCGTCTCATGCAGGTGCGCCGCGGATAAATCCGGAACCCCCGTGTTTCCATCGCTACAGCCATCTGCTGGGCTTTAAGCATTGTCCCGTAAACTACCGGAAACAAAAGGCATCGGCACATCTCGATTCTTTTCCGTAGTGCAACCTTCTTCAGCTCAACTCCTCTTAATTGCACTGCTGTGACCACATTAACCATTTCATCCCTGAAAAGGGGCAGAAACCTGATGGCGCCGGAAACCATAAATGCCAGTTCATACGGCACCTTCCACTGCACAAGGCCCAGTATAAAGTCCCTGGAGCTGAATGTAGAAAGCAAAAGCGCTGCAGCAACCAGTACTACAATGCGCAGGACAACTCCCGCCCCGGTCAGCATACCCTTTTCCGTCATCAGGGGCACCTGCCCTGCCGCCAGCAGTACGCGGCCCTCCCGTACAAATACACACTGTATGATAAAAAGAACCAGCATCATATATAAGAAGGGCTTCAGATAACTCCATACGACACCGAGATTTATTCGAAAAATCATCAGCAGCAGTATGGTAGCCGCGAGCAGCAGTAAAAGCCGGCCGGGGGTATCGTAAACCATGGCCAACGTAGAAATGCAGCCGGCCATCACCATCTTAGTGCGAGGATCAATCTTCATGTCCGGTATTTCCTTTCCACCTTATATCATATAAAATATGTCCATTCTCCATAACGACGGTCCGCTGCGCCATTCTGCCTATAAAATCCTCGTCATGGCTGACAACAATCATGCCCCTTCCCAACTGTGCGGCCTTTTTCAAACAGTCCTCCAGATTTTTTTTACGGCATGCATCCAAACCTGCGGTTGGCTCATCCAGAATCAGAAACTCAGGCTCATTTGCCAGCACGGCGGCAATGGCAAGACGCTGTTTTTCACCCTGGCTCAAATGCAGCGGAAAAGTATTTCTATACGCCGTCAATTCAAAATAATCCAGATAGAACCCTACTTTTCTCTTTACAAATTCCGGCTCACCGCCCCGATTCTTCAAGCCAAAGCCTATTTCTTCCTCTACGGTATTGCAAAATAGCTGCATGTCGGGATTCTGGAAAACATACCCGACGCGCCCTCCGATCTCCGACAGTGAATATTCCCCAATCGGCCGGCCTGCTATGCGGATTTCTCCCTCCTCGGGCTTTAAAACCCCTGTCATCAACTTGGTTAAAGTGGTCTTGCCGCTGCCGTTAGGCCCGACAACAGCCGTTATTTGATCCTTCTCAAAAACCAGGTTAATCTCCGATAAGGCCGACTTTGTTTTCCGGAGATAAAAGAAGCTTACCCGGCTCAGCTCTATAAATGGCATTGATTGTCCTCCTACAGTCTTGTATCGTGCCGGAGCAAAGCAGCTTTCCTTCCCCCATCACTATAATGCGGTCGGCAAAAGCAATATCATCCATATTGTGCTCAACGGCAATAATCGTTTTACCCCTGTCACGAAGCTTTCTTAAAACATCCTTCACTCTCTTTTTACCAGCCGTATCCAACCGGCACATGACCTCGTCCAGCACCAGTACAGGAGGGTCGAGGGCCAATACCGCCCCCAAAGCCACCAGGCTCTTCTCACCACCTGAAAGATGGCAGGGATGTTCTTCCCTTAAATGCGCAATGCCCAGAAGATTTAAAACATCCTCTACCCTCTCCCGTATGCAGTCCGGCGGCAGGCAGAGGTTTTCCGGGGCAAAGGCGATTTCATCTTCTACCGTAAAGGAGAACAGCTGAGTATCGGGATTCTGAAAGACAATTCCTACTTCCGGCGCGTGACCGGTTGTTCCCGTCCGGTATATGTCCTTCCCGTTCAGCAGTATTTCCCCTGTCATAATCCCATCACGGTTATAGCGTGCGGCTCCGCTCAGGCACATACAGAGAGTGCTTTTCCCGCAGCCGCTTAAACCGGCAACCGCTGCCATTTCTCCCCGGTTCATCCTGAAATCGATATCCTTCAAGGCAAGCGGCCCGCCGGGGCGGTATTGATAAGTAAGCTTTTTGACCTCTACAGCTTTAACAGCCTTTTTATCATTCATAGGTATTCCAATCCTGTTTTTTAAATTTAAATATCTGCTGTAGGATCTCAAAGCCAATAACTCCCCCCAGCCCGCCGGATAAAGCCGCAATACTGAGGCTCAGCACCAGCGGAAATACAGGCAGCCGGTAGTTCACAAAATTCACCATTGCGGTACCCGTAATATTGCACAGCATCCCTGCCGCAAAGGCGCAGGGCAGACAGCAGACCCGGTGGCCGGCAATCAGCAGCCCCAAATCTGCCGCAATACCCGGCATCGTATAACTCAGCAGGCTCATTACCCCCTGGGAGCCCACCATGCCGGTCGCCATGACCACAATGCCCTGCACCAGGCCTATCAAGGTCATGGTGCCTCTTTTGCCCGTTATGCCGAACCCCAGGACAAGCCAAACCATGTATAAGCCTCCGGTAACTGCCCCGGGCGGTATGGGGAACGCCCCTAAAAGGATGTGGCTTAAAGGCGTAATGATGGGTTTGCAGACGATCCCCGCCGCAGAAAGCATGGCTATTATCAGCAGATCATAAACAGAAAACCTGTTCAAAAATTTTCGCCAAATACTCATATGCCTTTATCCCTCTTTCAGAAAATGATACCGTTACTTGTCGGTCAGCATAAACAGCTTTCCGGTAGCAGGGTCTTTGTATACCGTACCCATCTTTTCATACATTTTGCCCTCATCTTGACTTTCAATCAGATTGTCCACCATATCCGGAGTTTGCGCCACTTCTCTGCCAGGCTGCAATCCGACACGTTGTCCTGTTTCGCCCAGATCAACATTCCAGTGAATAATCAAAGAGAGCATCAGTCCGCACGCGAACACAAGCATTGCATCCACTATGTTTATGGCACCCTGGAGAGGATCAATCTCTTCACGCACTCTTAGCCGTCTGTTTCTCAGTCCCCTGTTCACAGGCAAACACCTCCAGTAAGCTTTCCATCAGGGCTTCCGTAGAACCCAGCAAATCTTCATACCACCTTTTCCGCATCCGGGAAATCACAAAGGCAACCCCTGCGGTTGCCAGACCGAATACCGTCGCATCAAATGCGGTAAGCAAGGAATCCGCAAGCGTTTTGGTATCTCCCTGTCCAAGAGCAATCAGCCCCGGTCCGAGCGGTATAAGTGTGGACATTAACCCAAACATCGGCCCAAGCCGTGCTATCAGGTCTGTTCTTGCGGTTATCCTTTCATAATGCAGTTCCTCACCCGCAAGCAAACGACGCGCCATCGCCTGCAGTGAGCCCTCAGGCAAATCATTGTATTTTATAAGCTCATCAAGGGCTGCTTTCTGCCGTCTCAACAGACAGCTCTTATCCACAATTTCCAAAATCTCCTCCGGCCCTTTCCCCTGAAAAGAATCTATCATTTCAGAGATCTTAAGCTTGGCTCCCCGCCTTTCGGTGAGGCTTTCCACCAGAAGGCTGCCCAGTTCAAACACCGTAAACGCCAGAAACAGCATAAGCACGAGAATGACCGGAATCAATAATCCTGCTGAAATTACATGCATCGTATCTTTAAGCTGTGCTAAGATTGCAACTATCATTTTATAACCTCCTCTGTATATATGTAAAATTAATGCAGCAGCCTGTACAGCCTCACAGCCATGGCAGCCGCCTCAGCCCGGGTTGTGGTAGCCTTGGGTGCAAAGGTTCCGTCACTCGACCCCGCCATGATCCCGAATCTCACCACTGCGGCCGTTCCGGTTTTCGCCCAATCCGATAACTCTCCACTATCCGAGAACCGGTCTACAACCTGACTGCTGTCTATATCGGACAGCAAAATCAATGATTTCATTTCCATGGCTCTGGAAATGATTACTGCCACCTGTTCTCTAGTAATATCATCTTCAGGAGCAAAAACACTGTCGCTGCAGCCGGTGATCAAACCCGCATTCACCGCCGCCGCGATGGCGTCATGATATGACGCGCCGGCATCCACATCCTGAAAGGAAATGTCCTTCCCGCTGTCGGTTTCAATATCCAGCACCGCAACCAGCCATTCTACGAATTTGGCACGGGTTACGCTTTCATCCGGCCTGAATTTCATATCGCCGGTTTGCTTGATAATCCCCCTATTGAACAGGTAGTTGATATCATCCTGTGCCCAATGGCTTTCAATATCGGAGAAAAGCCTATCCACCTCATACCGGAAAGTGACTATTTCGCTGTCCAATCTGCCGAACCCTATTGTTCTCGCTTTGATGGTTATATTGTCTTTTACCGGTATCGGCGCATTAAAGGCCGGTTGGAAGTTCGGATAGCTTATATTGAAGATATAGCTTCCATAGGTCGGTTCGCTTCCGTCCACGGTGTAGTACATCATGACATTATCGGGCTGCCTTTCCGGTTTTATAAGCGATATTTTCGTGCCGGCGGCAACCTTGCCGGGACCGGGATCGGCCACAGGTGCTTCCCACTGTTTCAGCGCTTCCGTAGACGCCTCAATGACCCCGTTGTTGCACACCTCCTGAATCATGATGCAATCACCGCCGATGGGTTCATTCGGTGACCGCTGGCCAAAGCATATTCTTCCTTTTGAATCATCCAGCGCGATGATGGTTTCAACCGGTACTTTTCCTTTTTCTGAACGTTTTGGCGGCCACTCCACAACATCGCCCGGTGTTTCCCCTTCGGGAAAATAATAACGTGATTCATTCAGCAGCTGGTCCACGGTGAAATCCACGTGCACATACTTGCCGCCGCTCGGCTTGAACTTGAGCAGTGTTGCGTTATCCTTTAACCCCGCTGCATCCAGAATGCTTTTAAGGGTTGGTCCGGTCATGTTTTCAAATACTCTGAGGGCCGGCCAGTGGTTATATCCCGAATAGGTATAGGTTTCTTGCGGAAGCGCTCTTAAATCGTCCATGGTAAACTGCACTTCCTTCTCAACCCCGTCCCCCCTGACCGTTAACGCGACGGCACCGTCGGCACGCGCCGCCTGCGGAGCAGCCGCAAACAAAAATGCGGCGGCAAAGCAAACCAGCGAAATCACTGCCAGTATTTTTTTAATTTTCAAACTGCCTTTATTCATCATGCATATCCACCTTTCAAAATAATTTACTGCAGTTCCAGGCTCACAAGCCATTTTGTAAAGCGTTGTCCGGATTCGTCGCCGGAAACAACAACCTGCAGGCTTCCGTCCTTGCCGTCTTTCATTTTTAAAGGACGTCCATAATCACTGAAAACGATATATACATCATCAGCCTCCATGATTTCAGACATCTCTATCACCTGACTGTAGTAGTCTATTCCTCTGGTAATAACCTTTTGATACTTTGAAGCCAGCCCGGAATCCATACTGTTCAGTACATCCAGAAGTGAAGCTCCGGTATATTCGTGTTCACTGCTGCTGTTTTCGGTATTGCTGCTGCCGCAGGCACCGCTGCAATTTGTGATAACCACCATTCTCATTTCCCTGCATGGCAGCTTCCGGAGATCGTCGGCGGTAAAACTGCCCACCACCGCGTCACCGGCTTTAATCACTACCGTTCCTTCTCTCAGTCCGTCGTTATCCAGACTGAAACACCACGATACGGCGGCAACAGCCATAAGAATTACAATCAGCGCCGCCAGCCATTTTTTCAATAGCTTGTCGTGCTTCACTTTAAACTCATCTCGAATCATCCTGTCACCTCCAGGACTCCTGTTTTATGATTTGTTTTCATGTATTAAACCTATTATATAAACGCAATATTATAACCGCCGCTTCAGCCCGGGTTATGGCTCCCTTCGGAGCAAAAGCGCCTTCGCCTGCGCCTTTCATTATCCCGCAGTTAATGGTAAGAGCCGTCCCATGCCTTGCCCAGGATGAGATGTCCTGCCGGTCCACGAACTTGCCGATAATCTGCTCCACCGTATTTTCCTGAATGGCCGCAGCTTCTTTCTTCTCCAAAATTCTGGAAATCATCACAGCCATCTGTTCCCTGGTGATGTTTTCATCGGGGGCGAACCTATTCTCTCCGCACCCCATAATAAGCCCCTCCTCGGATGCCGTTATCACAACATCGTGGTACCATGCACCGGCAGGCACATCGGCAAACGAAACAGTGCCGTTTTTCTTGCTTTTAATTCCCAGCGCATCCACCAGGAATTGGGCAAACCGGGCACGGGTAATCTTTTCATCAGGCTTGAATTCCGTATCGGTTTCACCCGAAATGATTCCTTCTTGCAGCAGGAAGTTAACGGCATCTTTTGCCCAATGGTTTTCAACATCGGCAAAACGCACTGTTTTCCCGCTGCTTTCCGAAGCTTCCGTGTTCTTTGAAGCTTCCATATTTCCTATCCCCGCCGTATTCCCGTTTCCTTCCGTCACCTCACCGGTATTATATTGAAACGTTACAATCTCGCTGTCCAGTTTGCCCATCCCTATGGTTCTGGCTTTAATTGTCACGTTTCCGTCAATGGCCACCGGCTTGTTCATCTCGGGCTGGAAAGTCGGATAGCTGATATTCACGATATTGCTTCCATACGTAGGTTCGCTTCCATCCACCGTATAATACACAATCGCATGGTATGGCGTCCCATCCCCGTGCTGCAAGGTAACTTTTATGCCGGATTCGACATGGCCGGGCGCCGGGTCGGCATGGGGCGCTCTCCACCGTTCAGGCGGTGTTGTAAGCACTTCTATGGTTCCGCCGCCGCACAGGCCTCCGAGCTCCTGATTTTTACAGCAGGTCGGCTCATTTGGGGCGATTTGCCCATACAGCAGCTTCCCGCCCGTTTCGTCCAGATCAATGATTGTTTCTACCGGCTTTTTACCGGTTTCGCTGCGTTTTGGCGGCCAGTCCACCACATCGCCCGCATCCTTGGCATCCGGAAAATAGTACCGTTGGTCAACCAGCAGCTGCTCTTTTAAAAAATAGCTGTACGCACCTCCGTCAGAGGTTACCTTGATCAATGTTGCATTGTCTTTCAGTCCTGCCGCATCTAAAATATCTTTAAGGGACGGTCCGGTCATATCCTCGAAAATCACCAGCGAAGGCCAATGATTATATCCCGAATAGGTATATGTCTTTTGAGGCAGCGCCTCCAAGTCGGCCATGGTAAATGGTACGGTTTTCTCTACGCCGTCGCCTGTCACCGTCAACGCCACAGGCTCGGCGGCGTATTCCCCCTGCGTGGAAGCCTGTCCATCCTCCGAAACCTTGAAGGAATAGGTTGCGGTACTGCTGTCCAGTTTCCCGAACCATACGGCTTTCGCTTTGATTGTCATATCTTTTTCAACCGTAATCGGTTCATCCTGCCCTGCCAGAGGCCCGCAGCCGTGTTCGTTGAATATCTTGCTGTCAAGGCCGGGCTCGGTGCCGTCGGTGGTATAGTAGATCTTTGTTTTTACTTGGGCATCCAGGTCTATTTTGGAACCTTTTTTTACGACACCTCCCTGAACGGCTTGCTTTTTACCTGTAGCAGGATCAATGATTTTTGCTACCGGCGCAGTCCATATCTCGTGATAATTTGTTGTTACGGTAATAGCCTGTATGACTTTAACAAATCCCAACAAGGTCTGTTGTGTCTGCGCACGCTGCCCAAAGCACAATACCGGCGTATCGCGTTCGTCCATTTTTGAAAAATCGGAAGACCTCTCAGTACGTTTTAATGCAACCACCGGCTCTACTTCGTTTTTATCGGGAAAACGGAAGCGCTTTTGCTCCAGCAATTCGTCAACCGTGTATTCACCTATGTATCCATCGGTACCGCGGAATGTAATCATCCTTGCATCGGGTTTGATTCCCGCCTTGTCAAGCAATACTTTCAGCGGTACACCCTCGGCAGCCACAAGCAAATGCTCGGGAAAGTCGTTTGTCGCTGAAAACAGGACTCTTTCCTGGGTCATGGCTTCAAGCCCGGCACGGGTGAAAACAATCTCTTCCGCCACTCCGTTTCCCGTAATATAAAACAGTCCGATCGGCTGGGTAATGTTGGTATCGGAATACTCTCCGGCCTCGATGACTATGTCATAGTCCTTCGAGGTTTTGAACACAGACTTGTCAATCGTAATTTTACCGGCAGTGTCCTTATCATACTGTGAAGCATCCAGCGAAACGCCATCCACACTTACGGTATTTATAGCCGCCCGCCACGCCGCATCATCCCGGAATGTCAATTCCACCGGGTTCCTGGCGACATTTTGCGTTGTATCCGCCGATAATGAAGGCGGCGCTTTCAGCGTGCCTGTAATCTCCTCGGCACCGGCCTGCAATGCAGGGCTCATGCATGACAATATGAAAAGTGCAAATACTGTCGGGAGTAAAATATGAAGCAACTTTCTTTTTGAATTGTACAAAAGTATCTCCCCCTATTACACTCTAAAATCTGCCCACTGATTAATTTCAAGATCAGGCTCCAAATCCCATATTCCGGTCTTGACATTAATCAATCGGGCAGATTCATGTTCCGTTACCGGAAAATCATCTGTTTGCGGCGGCATCTTTTTACATGATGCTGCCTCTTTATTCGTATTTTAAACAAATATATAATCAAAAATATTTATAAGGGCCGCAGCTGTTTGGTAAGGTTTATTCAGCCGTCAGGCTGACTTACTGATACAGTTGTGCTTAATTTGAAGTTAAGTATATCTTGTCCAGATCCCTAACCCAATCTTCAATTGTATCATCTCCAGCTGCCTGCTGTCCGTGGACATTTCTGATGCAACCGTCGGTAGATAGAGTGCTTGAGCCATATTCTTTAGCGATTACAGCTATAACATCATCACCTGAAAGATCATTTTCAGCCGTGAAATACTTTCCGGTTAATACGTCATCTAAGCTTACCGGATCTGAAGTATAATCATCAGTACCCACGAATTCTATAGTATCTATATCACCCGTGGTCTTACCCGTATTAGCCACTGCTAGTGCATAATTCAGCACATCTGCCAATTCATATCCTGTTGCGGATCTAAAGACAAAGCCTCCTTTGCAAGTATGGCTAGAAAAGGTTTGAGTAGGGACAATATCAATGCTTGCCACAGCATCCAATTGGCTTGTAGTATATGTTCCTATTGAATTGCCATCCAGATAAATAGTTACCGAAGAAGAATCTGCAAAAGCAGTTGCGCATGTAAAGCATGTAACTACCGCTACAACAAGCAGTAAACTGAGTTTTTTAAGCATTTTCTTTTTCATGATATGGCCTCCTAGTATTTTAATTTTTTTCGTTCTGCTGCGGCCCAAAATTGGCTGAGATTTGAATTTAGTTTATTTGAAAGCTGAACTTCTGATACGGCATATCAACAGGGACATTATCATCGTCCAGAATAAATACATCTACATAAGCCGTACCTGACGGCGTATCGGACAGTGCAAAATCGGCATATACATCCGCCCCTTCTACAGCTACATCCGCACGCATGCTGACTATTCCCAACGGTACTCCGCCGCTTACGGCTGCCGCACCGTCACCGCCGCGCACCTGCATTACTGCCGTTACGGTCTGCGGCTTACCGGTATAATTGTCCATGTGCGCCTGCAGCCGGAAGCTGCCGCCCGCCGATACGGTCTCAATTTGGTTAAACGAGCTGTCCAGAAGCTTTACACCGGTTACGGCAACGCTTGAATCCATCCCTTTGCTTTTATTGATCTTGTACATATCTTTAACGTTTCCATCGGTGTCTCTGGTCGTCATTGTCAGGACATTGCCGTCAATATTGATGACGGTATAATTATTGGTCCCTTCATCCGCTCCGTAGAATACTTTTTTGATATAGTCATGGGTCTCCGGATTAACATAATACTTGTCGCTTGAATTCACCATGACATAGGTTATACCGTCGGTTTGCTTTTCCTGCACCTCTCCGGCCTTTATCGGGAAAGTACGCATGTACATATGCTGGTGTCCTACAAAGACCATATCCACGCCGTTTTCTTCAAGGACAGGCACCCAGCTTTCCCTCATCATCTCAGCCTTTACATCGTCGCCCGAGTTTCCCGAATTGACGCAGTAAGGCGGGTGGTGGAATATGGCAAACTTCCATTTTTTAGTGCTGTTTTTTAAGTCATTTTCCAGCCATTCTATCTCAGATTTGCATTGCTCGCCATCTCCCATGACATTGCTGTCAAGAACTACAAAATGCGCATTTGCGTAATCGAAGGAATAGAACTGCTCCTTATACCCGTCAGGCCCGTTCTGCGGAAGCGCCATTGCCTTGCAGTACATATCCTTATTCGCATATTCATGATTGCCCAGTGCAGTCATCATCGGAATGCGGTCGAAAACACGTTCTGCAGCTTCATAGAACTTGTTCCACTGTGTGATATCGTTAGGATTGTCGATCTGGTCGCCGTTAACCAGCGAAAACCTGATATCCGGGTCATTGGCGAGGGCTTCCTGCAGCAGCTTTTTCCATGGTCCGGTATCACCGCCTTCCTGGATATCGCCCATATCCATAAATGAAAATCTTTCTATGCCGGATGCCTGGGTTGTAAATGAAGCCGTTTCACTCCATGAGCCATCGGTTCCGACGCGGTAGTTATAGGCGGCGCCGGGCTGCAGGCCTTCCAGCGTCGCTTCAAAGTGGCTGTAGCCCGTATACAGTTCGCTGCAGACGGCAGCTTTTTCAGCCGCGCCGGCAAACCCATCGGTTACCTTGCTTTGCTCTATATATTGAACCTTTGCCTCTGTCACGCCGGACCCGTCCCGCCAGGCCACCGTTTGGGTGGTCCGGGGGTCTCCGGTCCAAGACAGGACTACATGGTCCGGACCGGAGGTATCATCAGCAGCTGCTGCCTGTACGGCAAAAGCAATGACTGCAATAAGCGTCACAAAGGATATTGCTCTCAGGCTCTTCAGCAGGCCCTTTTTCTTCTCCATACTTCTTCTCCCCCTTAATATACTTCCTACTGTGTTACGGTAAATTGAAGCGTCTGCACCGGTTCCGCATTGGGCACCATCTCATCCCAGCCGTTCCAGACAAACACATCGGCATAGACTGTTCCTCCGATATCCCCGGGTATTATAAAGTCGGCACTTGCCGTCGACTCCCCAAACGCCGGGATATCGCCGTCCTTCGCTGTGCAGCCGAGCACCCTTCCGCCTCCGCCGGCAGCGGCTCCTTCGCCTCCGCGCAGCTGAATGATGACCAGTCCTTTCTTTGCTTCACTGCAGATGTTGGATATTTTCGCATTGATCCGGCAGCTTCCTCCGGCAAAAACCGTTTGGATGCTTTCACCGTTTGCATCGGTCAGCTCAACGTCTTCTGTTGTTAGATAGTGGCCCCGCAATACGTTGAGTCCGGATAGAAAATCATTTATCTCATCATAATGTGAATAACTTTTATCCGCATATTCGGCACTTCCGTCCCGGAATATTACCGTCATGCCCTTTACCGCAAGCACATTCGTATAGTCTTCCAGACATTTCCTGTGTTTTTGATATCCCCATCCCATTATCGTACCATCGGTTTTAACGGCAGTTACATAATTACTACCCTCAATATTAACATAGGTTACATCATGCAAGCCCACCGGCACGTTCCGGACTCCGTAGTCATTGTGGCCCCAAACCGCAACGGTGCCGTTGCTTTTTAAAGCTGCGCAGGTATAATTACTCACTGAAACATATACCACACCGCTCAATCCTTCAGGTACATCGCATTGCCCAAGACTGTTATCACCCCAGGCAACTACCGTCCCGTCATTTTTCAATGCTGCCGAAAATCTATATGAAGCATATATGCACGCCACATCGCTTAACCCCTCAGGTACATCGCACTGCCCACAGTCGTTATGCCCCCATGCCGCTACCGTTCCGTCGTCTTTCAGGGCCAGGCTGTGGTCATATCCTGCCGAAATGGCTGTGACTCCGGTGAGGGCTTCCGGCACATCGCACTGCCCATAATAGCTATTGCCCCACGCTTCAACAGTCCCGTCGCTCATTAACGCCATGCAGTGTGCCGAAGTAGCATATCCTGTTGATGCGGCAATTGCCGTCACGCCCGTATTGCACGTTTCCGGGACATTACACTGTCCATCGCCGTCATATCCCCATACAACTACCTTTCCGTCCTCCTGCAGCGCCATGACAGTACCGCCCGAGTATGCCAGCGCTTTGACATTTTCAAGTCCGTCCGGCACACCCATATCCACATCGGAATGATAGCTCAAGCGTTTGACGGTACCGTCGGCTTTAATTCCGAAGCTACTTGTACCGCAATATAATTTATCATTTGCTTTCATATAGATGCTATCGGCATATGCGGCAGGAGTTTGAGGGATTGCAGGCACAGGTCCGGTGTATTCGGTGTCGTCGGCAAATAGGTTGAGCCCCTCCGGCACGTCCAACTGACTATACATATTATAACTATACTTGTCATATTTCATCCATGCCCCCAGTGAGCCGTCCTCGTACAGTGCCACCAGGAGTTCTCCTCCTGCGCTTTCCGCAATCACCTTTTTATCCAGTGGATCCGCGATGCCGATATCAATGTTCTCATCCCTCACACCATTAAGATCTCCCCAGACAATCAGGCTTCCGTCCCATTTTACAGCGGTGCAATATTTGCCGCCGGCAGAGATCGCCCGTATATACTGCGGCTCCAAACTATTTATTTTTAATCCCGCAGTGTTCTTTCCCCATACCGCTACGGTACCGTCAGCCTTCAATGCCATAGATCTACTAATGCCGGCAGCAACCGCTATGACATGCTCCAATCCGACAGGGACATCGCATTGGCCATTAGCATTATCCCCCCATGCCGCCACCGTGCCGTCCGACTTCAGCACCAGCACATGCTTGAATCCGCAGGCGATATCGGCCACGCCGGTCAGCCCATCGGGGATATCGCACTGTCCGTATTGATTGTCTCCCCAGACATAAGCTTTCCCGTTTTTATCCACAGCTCCATAAGCATTCCAATATGCGGATATATCCACGATGTCTTTCAAGCCCTCCGGCATAGCCGACCATTTATTTCCATAATATCCTTTATATCCCCATTCCGTAACTGTTCCGTCCTTTTTAAGCGCAAGGCTTTTATTACTCCCGGCTGCCACGGCAATGACATCCTTGAGCCCGGCAGGCACATTGCCCTGGCCATGATTAGTAGGATTATTTCCCCATGCCACTACCTTACCGTCCTTTTTGACCGCCAGCACCCTGTCTCCGCTATAACTTGTCGAAATCAGACCGGCATAAGCAGCGTCTTTCCCGGCGCGGTATCCCTCCGGAGTCTCCGGCAGTGTAAAGCTTCCGTCCACCCGTTTGATATTTAGTACATAGCTCCTGATTTTGCCGTCCTCAGCCGTAACCGCCACGGTAACCGCCGTGGTGCTGCCTTCGGCGCCGAGGTACAGTGTTTTTGCCGCACCGTTTTCCATCGTATCTCCGTTTATTTTGAGTGCTGCCTTGCTGCTGAAGGCCTGCGCCGTGATATCCACCTTTTCTCCCAATACGTCAACGGCGAATTCGGTACCGGCACTGCCGAAGCTTGGCATTAAAACTGCTTCCTTTCCGTTTCTATCCACCACCGAAAGGCTTTCCAGCATGTTGTTGCTGCTCACCATACTTGATAGATTGAGCCCCGAAGGAACATCCCCTTCTCCTGATTTGTTCCAGCCCCACGAAAGGACCGTGCCGTCCTCTTTCAGCGCATACACGTCATAGTCACCTGCAGCCAGCGCCTGCACATTTTCCAACCCCTCCGGAACATTGCACTGTCCGTATTTGTTGTCTCCCCAGGCATATACCTTTCCGTCGATGCCGAGAGCGGCACAGAAAGCTCTCCCCGCAGCCACAGCCTTCACACCCGGGAGTCCGGCCGGTACGGCATATGCGGTGCTGTCCCAGCAAACCACCGTCCCGTCCGACTTCAGTCCAAGAATATTGTTGTAAAAAGCAGATATAACTGCAATATTTTGCACGAATGCCTCCGGCGTATCACAAAGCTCATAGGTTCCCGATGAGCAATCCCAGCACGTCACATTGCCGTCCGAATCGACAGCCATCAAATAAAACCGGCTTAATGCGATCGCCGAAACCGTCTTGCCGCTAAGGCTGTCTATCGCATTAAGATCCAGCGTGATGCTGGAAAATTGCAAATTCCACCCGAACACACCCCAGACATATAACTGCTTGTCGGCCGTAAGCGCAGCGCTGCAATCCGGTCCTGCTGCGATTGCAATCACGCTCCTGTCTTGCAAAGCATCGGGGATATTACACTGCCCATTACTATTCCGCCCCCAGGCCGTTACTTTCCCGGCACTGTTTAAGGCTAGCGTATGATTCATTCCTGCCGCAAGTGCCTTGACATCTCTTGTTCCCGGCGAGACATTCAACTGCCCGTATGTATTATCTCCCCATGCTGCCACTGTCCCGTCCTGCAGTACGGCCGCCGCATGAAATGTGCCTGCAGCCAGTCCCGGCCCCTGGGGTACGGAACCGCTTTCCCTTCCGACGTTTATGGTGTAGCTGCTATGATGTATGCCGTCTTCGGCCGTTACCGCGATGGTGACGACGGCAGTGCCTGCCCCTACGTAGACCGCCTCGGCCACGCTGCTTTTTGCATCTTTTCCGTTGATTTCAAACGTTGCGCCGCCATCCGAAGCAACCGCCGTGATATCCAGGCTTGTCACATCCTCCGAAACAGCGACCGAATACCCTGTTATCCCGCTGCTGAACGCAGGGCTTAAGGCATAACCGTCCACCGAGAGGCTGCTCAGCGATGAATCACTGCTTTTTCCCGAATCTGCCGTTCTTCCGGCAACGACGGTGTAGGTTTTTACCGTGCCGTCTTCGGCCGTTACAACGATGGGAATGGTTGTATCCCCCTGGGCGAGATACACCGCCTCGGCTACTCCGCTTACGGCATTTTTGCCGTATATTTTAAGCGCTGCGCCGTCATCGGAGGTTTCGGCCATGATCTCCACACTTACTACCGTACCTGGCACATAGACCGAGTACGCCACCGTGTCGGCATCAAAGTTTGTGCTCAGAGGATAGCCGGTACCGTCATGGGATATGCTAAGGCTTTTCAAGTCCGCGTTACTGCTCTTGGCAGTTTCCGCCGCCCTTTTTACGTCTACCGTATATGTCTTTGAAATATCGTCTCCCGCCGATACCCCTATCGTAATCATGGTATCACCGGAACCGATGTAGACCGCCTGCGTCACATTTTTTACCGCATCGTTTCCGTTGATCTTCAGCGCTGCGCTGTCATAAGAGACATCTGCCGTCACGTACACGCTTTCTACAACACTGGGCACGCTGATTGAATAATCTGTGGTATCCGGGTCAAACGACGGACTCAAAGTATACCCGTCCACCGTCAGGGCTTTGAGGTCCGCGCCGGGCTCGGCCATGTGCCTCAGGTTAAGCCCTGACGGCATATTATTGACAAGTGCCCAATCCGTAGCCGCCGGAGCAGCCCTGACGAATAGAGAACCGTCATCTTTCATTGCGCAAATAATGACTTCATTTACTACCGTTGTTGACAGCGCCGCTATATTGTCCTCCGGACCTGTAATCACTTCACCGTCCGGCTTACCAAGATATCCCCCTGTCTCCGTCGGGTACTTATTCCAAACCATAATTGACCCGTCGTCCAGAACCGCCGATGTTGACAGCCATCCTGACCCAATCGCGCGCACACCGTTTTCATACTGAATACCTCTGCATTGCCGGATGTCCTTCTCAGCACCTGTCACTATAACTTTTCCGTCATTTAGAAGGGCAAGCCAGTATTTCTGTCCTGCGGCTACCGAAACCACATTACTGCCGGTTATTAAGCCGGTGTTATAATCGGTACAACTAGAATCGCCCCATACAGTTACTTTTCCGTCCTTGTTAAGAGCAATTGCACAGTGATTGTTTATCGCCATCGATACTATATCTCCGAAATCAGCCGGAGAGGGTATCTCGTTTGTGACTGCCGTACTGACAGCAAATCCCCACGTGATGACCTGGTTTGTATCCGTAACTACGGCCGACATGTTTCCGCCGGCCACTATTAATTTGATATGTCCTTGTACATTGTTCACACTATCCGGAATTGAAACCGGTGCATCATCGAGGGAGCTGTCGATACATACACTCCCCCAGGCAAATACACGACCGTCCTCGGTCAAAGCCAGTGTGTGGGTTTCACCTGCCGCCACTGCCGTCACTTTATCATTTGCCAGTTCTTCAGGCACATCCAGCTGATGGCCGTCATTGTTTCCCCATACCGCAACTTTCCCGTTGGGCTTGACCACCGCGATATGCTTGATACCGGCCGCCATTTTTTTACCGTATACGGCATAATCGCTGTTTGAATATTCCAAAGGGGTATCCAGGGAGTCCGGGAATGTATACGGCACCCGGTTTATTGTAAGGTTATAGGTCTTAACCGTGGTTCCATTTTCGGCTGTAACCTCTATGCTGACAGTATTTTCTTCAGCTGTGTTCCCCAAGGTAAATTCGTAAGCGCTTCCGTTCTCTATTGCCGTTCCATTGATGTTAATGGTGGATGCCGAGCTAGCAGTTTCCGGTTTAATGCTGATCCCGGTCTCTTTGTCCAGCACCTCCACAGTGTAGGCATATACGCGTGAACTGAAAACCGGGTTCACGCCATAGTAGCCGTCGTTAATGACAATGTCGGATAGAGATGCATTGCTTGAAACCGCCGCCAAAGCCGGGGATATATACGTTAGCATCATCATCATACACAATAATATTGATAGAAATTTTTTCATTCTGCCGGCACCTCCCTTGCTTGCTGTCCGTTAATAAAATTCACATATGCGAGGAATCTCTTCAGGATCGCCGCACTCTGTGCCCTGTCTGCGTTGGTACCGGGTGAAAATCCTCCGCCCGGCATGCCGTTGATGATTTCTGCCTTTACTGCCAGAGCAACATCTTTCTCGGCCCACGATGATATTGACGTGCTGTCACTGAATTTTTCCAGCAGCTGTGACTGCTCGCTTTCGGACAGTGTCCCGGCTTTTCCGGCAGCATTTGCCGCACGTGCGATCATGACCGTCATTTCTTCACGCGTGATATTGTTGTTGGGCTTAAACGTGCCGTCCTCATAGCCGGTGATGATTTTTTCTTCCGAAGCAGCCGCTACACTTCCCGCATACCAGTCTGCGGTAGCCACATCCTTATACTGTCCTTCCTTTAAGATTCCTTCTTCAAGCCCCAGGGCCCTCACGAGCAGCGCGGCAAATTCCGCACGGGTTACATTGCTGTCCGGTTCATAAGATGTCTCGCTTTTACCGGATACCAGCATCTTGGATGCTAACAGCTCTATATCCTCTTGTGCCCAGCAGCCCTGTATATCCGCAAAGGTTTTGCTTGACTGCAATACGGTATACAAACTGTTGGTTCTGCTCAGTATGACCGCATAACTCTTGCCGTCTTTTGTTTCAAAACGTGTCGGGACAGGCCTGAATCTTCCGTTTCCTCCGTTCCAGACAACCCCTATGGCTCTATTGGCATCGGCATCACTGCTCAGCGGGATATTACGCTCCACATATGTGCCGCCGAAATACTTAAACTCTTTCTTCTTCCCGTCGGAAGTGCTTACTTCAACGGTAAATTCAACCGGCTCGGCCAACATCTGCTGCCCTTCCTTTACACCGTCAGAAAGTTCGCTCTTTTCATCGGCCGTTGCTTTTGAAATAGTGATATTCAGGATTAAATCTTCAGCCTTGACGCCGAGCTCGGCAGCTATCCCGTCGAAATCGACGGCACCCAGCGGCAGGGTATAGCTTCCATTGAGACTGTCAATGCCTATCGCCAATCCTTTTTCTTTTGCTTTTTGGAGGACTGCTGCCGATACCTCGACTCTCACTTCATCCACATCGTCGGTAGAAGCAACAGCCAATCGGCTTCCGTTTTCCGCTTTTTCTATGTCTTCGCCTACACCTTCCAGCAAGGTAATTTTCTCTCCCTTGCGGCCGTTGTCAAGGTTCAAAATTTCTCTTTTAACATTTGTTTCGTCTACCTGCCGCCCTGCCGCATCCGGAGCTGCCGTTAAAGCTGCAGCGGTAAAGCTGAACGTGGCAGCATCGCTGTTTTCTCTTCCGGCACCAATCGCCATCGCTTTGACGACAGTGTCTTTATTCACCACAACAGGATCGTACACACCTACTTCCGGTCCGCATCCATGCGGATTGAAGATCGGGCTGTTAAGACCGGGTGTACTGCCGTCGGTAGTATAATAAATCTTCACTTTATCCGTCGCGTTTGTAAATAGAAATACTTTTGAGCCGCTTTTTACTTCGCCTCCCTGCGTAGCAACCGCCGAATACTTATCCCCGTTTTGATCCGCTATCTTTGCCGTAGGTGCTGCCCACTGTCCCGGATCTGAGGTGGATACGGTAATGTCTTGCACATATTTGATGAAGGAGAATAACGTCTGCTCTGTTTGTGCCCGCTGGCCAAAGCATAATACAGGTGCCTCACTGCTTGTCATATCACTTTCCGCTGTGGATCTCTCCGCCCGTTTCAGTGCGATTAAAGCATCCACGGGTTTTTTATCCGGGAACATATACCGGTTTTGATCTATCAGTTCATCGACAGTAAATGCAGCCATGTATCCATCACTGGCTGTGAACGTTATGGTCTGGGCATCACTTGTCAGGCCTCCTGCCTGATTGAGCAAATCTTTAAGTGTAACACCCTGGGCAATCACGAATAAATCTTCGGGATAATCACTTGTTACCGAATACAAGACCGTTTTCTGGTTCATTGCCTGCAGGTCTTCAAGCGTAAAGGACGCTGCCTTATACACACCACTGCCGCTGATGGTCAAGATTGTATCCTCTCCGATAACCGGGCCGCCCGGAGTATTTCCTCCCGATGCTGCTACCGTAATGCTGTAATTCTGTGCGGCCTCAATCCCCGCAGCGGTAACACAAATGTTGTACTCACCGGCCAATGTATCATCCGGCAAAGTGAATTTTGTATAAAAAGCGCCATTTTTCACAACCGGCTGGGCGGTAAAAATCCGTCCCCCTTTGCTGTTGCGTACACAAACCGCAAATGAATCCACTCTTTGCGCCGTACCTTCTATTTCCACAACTTCTCCGGCTTTGAACTGCTGGCCGGCTTGCGGCTTTTGAACGTTAATGACGGCACTTCCGGTATCATTGACCGTAAAGGTATACGTCTGCTTGGCGGGAAGTCCAAGACCCCCGAGAGAAATCGTATACCGGCCTTCTTTTGCAGCCTGTTCAAGGGTAAAATCGGTTGTAAAGGCTCCGTTTTTAACTTTAGGCTGATCTGCAAATATCAATTCACTATTTGAATTATGGACAGCAACTGCTACCTCACCTAACCCTGCGGAAGTACCGCTTATTAAAATTGTCTCTCCCGGCATATATATCCGGTGGGTGCTCGGAGTGGTGAGGCTCACCTGCACTTCTCGGTTATCGGCATAAGCAATGCCAGTGCACGGCAGCAGCATTACCAAAACCAGAAAAATGCAAAATATCTTCTTACTGCACTGTATAGACTTCATTTTATCCCCCTTTCCCCTTTACAAAGAGATATTCTATTCAATATCAAAACTCAAGTCATGATTGTCTTTTCCTAAACTGACACCGCTGCTTTCACTATCAAGGGCAAGCACATCCACATATGCCTTCCCGCTTAAATCCGAAGGCATGATAAATTCGGCACAAGCCTTGCCTCCGCTTACGGCAACTTGAGTCCGGACAGCCGCATATCCTATCGTTTTGCCTCCGGCATAAGCCGCAGTTCCTTCTCCGCTGCGTACCCGGAATACCAGCAGCGCGTCCTCTGCCGCATCTACAGCATTAATGAAATCAGCTTCTATGCAGTATCCTCCTCCGGGCGCTACGGAAGTCACTGCCTGTCCTGTGACATCAAGCAGTTTGACACTGCTGATGGTTATTTCATCATCAACGTTAACAAGCTTGATGGTATCAATGTTTTTCAGCACGCTGCCTTGATTGCACAGTATTTGAATGTATGTCGTGGTATCCCCCGACACATCCTCAACTGCGGACCCGTTTACTTCGTATGCAAGCATACACAGCTTGTCCTTGATATCCTGTACCGTACCGCCGTCATATTCTTCGCCTGTGACCGATACGAATTTAACCATCCATCTGCCGGAAGCAGACAATTGGTTAAGAAGGCTGCCTAAAAGTACTCCTTTGCCGTTTAGGCTTACAGCCTGTCCCCCTTCAGCGCATTGATAGCTTGCTGTTACAGGTGTCATTGCCTTCAATGTCTCAAGCGCATAGTAAACCGGTTCGGTTAAGCCTGCTCCTTTAATCGTACAGGCCAGTGAACCGAGATCATATTCGTAAGTTACTACATCGCTGTCCGCTTTACCCGACCCGATCGTCCTCGCCTTGATTGTCATTTTCCCGGTAATGGGTATCGGTGCATTTAAATGCGGCTGGAAGGTAGGGTAGCTGATATTATATATCGGGCTTTTCACGGTGGGTTCACTTCCATCAAGGGTATAATGCACAATTGCACCATATGGTGTTCCATCCCCATGCTGCAGTATTACCTTGGTGCCGGGAATGACTGTGCCGGAGCCGGGATAAGCATCCGGTGCGTCCCATTTCGGGGGAGTCTCTGTAGACACAATAATCGTACTCTCCGGAAGCAAGCCCTCTATCTGCTCGCTTTTGCAGGCAGTCGGCTCAATAGGACACCTTTGTCCGTATAGCAGCTTGCCATAGAGCTCCATTCTTGAATCATCTTCCAACGAACTGGATCTTTCACAACTAAGAGAAATCATCGCTTTGACCGGTACTTTCCCTTCTTCAGTGCGCTGCGGCGGCCATTCTGAGAGATCCCCGGTGTCACCGTCCGGGAAATAATACCTTTCATCATCAAGCAATTGTTGTTTTGTAAAGTTGCTGTATGCACCTTTTGAATCTCTGAATATAATCATGGTGGCATTTTCCTTTATTCCTGCCATCTCCAGCAGCGTTTCAAGGGTTACCCCTTTCGCATTTTTGAAAACCTGCAAGGATGGCCAGTGATTATAGCCGGAGTAGGTATAACTGGGTTCCTTTTCCGACAGTTCTCTAAATTCTTTCACAGTAAGTGATACTTCCTTTTCAACCCCGTCGCCTTTTATAGTTATCGCTGTCATATTGTCATCGTCTTGCGCCTGGACCGAGGCTATCAGCATGGTTGACAAGATGCCGAGTACCATCACCATACAAAACAACATCTTTTTAAATTTTAATTTTTTCATTTGCACTCTCCTCTCTGTTTTTAATATTTTCATTCTGCTGTGAGCCAAAATTACTCTAAATTTTTATTCGAAAAAATCGATTGAGAAGAGCCGGTCATCTTCCATATCCAGAGACTCCCGGTCTGTTACAGCCTGCTTTGCGGTTATGGTCAACCGTTTCTCACCCTTTTCCCAAATGCTTTGCCCAATGCCATCTGTTGCTGTGAATCTGAACCGTGGCGGATTAGACAGCCTTGCATTGCTCAAACCCTGCAGCACATCGGCCAAACACCGCGGACCGTTAACCGTTACTTTTAAATCCTTTGAATTGAGATGTCCGAAATGGTCATCAGCGATAAGAGCCATACGCACTCCGAGCAATAAACCGGCGCATTTTTCCTGGTGGTGGAGCATGGCTTGCTTTATGAAAATCTCCTGCCGCATTTCTCTTTTTAACGGTCTGATATAAGGTGTAGACGGCGAAAAAACGATTTCCTGCTCATAATAGGGCTTGATATCCAGAACGAAAGTCCCATCAATGGCATCGAGGCCGCTTACATATAGAAGGTTGTTCTCTACCCTTTCAAGACGTACCAGCGATAAAGCAACCGGGTTGGGGCGTCCAACTGCACGGATAGAGAATACTCCGTATTCCGGCAGATTGGAATTGACTTTTCCCGGCACAGTACTTAGGAGACTGCGGTCTGCTTCGTGAAACCACATTTGAAGCCACAGGTGTGAGTTTTCTTCAATACGCAGCAAACCCCGCTTATACTCCGGGAACACCTCAATTACGGCATTTCCTCCTATAATCGGAACACTGTCGGGCGAAGCAAAATCAGATTTGATTACTCCTATAGGCTTTAAAGTGATAATGTCTTTATCATTACACATCATCAAATTTCCACATCCTTTCTTTTATTAAATTAATGGTAAATGTTTTTACTTTTTATTTGGAAATTAATATTTAACTGAACTCTATATGAGGTTGTGAAAAAGTGCTTGATTGGTCAGTCGCAAAACATAGGGATGGGGCCTACAGCTTCCCTAAAAAAACAAGTACAGCAGTAGGTCCGCCCCTATGCTTCACTCCTTCTATATGCTGAATCAGCCTTTTTCAAAACCTCCTATAGAATGCTATCCGGGATTTTTACAGGGTAAGCATAATAAAAATGTTTTAATATTTTTATTTAAATGATTTAGGTTTTCAATATTTATTTTAATTGCATATTATTATGTTTTGTTTATTTTTATTTGTTTTTATTGCCTAACCATCGTGCATGGAATTTGCTTTACTATGTCCCTTTTGATAGGAATTATGATTTTAGTTGTAAATAAGCAGTGCAAATTGCGCTTTATATTACGTTATGTACTGTTAAGATGCGTTTCTATATCAGTATTCAATTTGCATTAATATTTTTAAATTGATTTTTGTAATGTTTCATTTATTTTTGTAATGTTATAACAGAATTAATTATAAGCATTATATTAACAAAAATCAAGTTTTTTTTACATATATTCTATTTTTTTTTGGAATTTCGATATTTAATGGAAGTAAAAAGGTACATATATGGTTAAAAACTCAAAAAGTACCAGAATGATCAGTAGCAAAGAGCTGTTCAGTGGTCTCGAACCATCCTCTCATTTGATATTTTTTAAAATGGACAAGCCCAAAGTTTTCTTAACTTGACATTTATAGAGCAATGCGCTATGTTTTTACTAGAAAGATTTTCCGATTAAAGCATTTTGAGCTTAATAACAAGCATAATGTCTCATTGCTTTACAAAAGAAGATATTAAACGTATTACAACACCCATTAGGCTATCAAACATTAAGGGTGAAACACCCGCAGAAATTGCTATCAGCATTGCAGGGCAGCTTATTACATTGCGTACAAGCGGTGAAATTGCTCAATGAGTTCTTTGTCCACAAAGCAAATTCATGATATAAGCGGACGTTCTGAGGCGGTAGCAGAATATTTTATTCAAGGAGCAATAATATTGAAGAAAATTATGTTAACAGGTGAAATTGGTGTAGGAAAGACAACTCTCCTTAACCGGCTTCTTAATCTTATACATTATAATAAAAAAATATACGGCTACCGTACTGAAAAGGACACTGTAGGAGATAAGCACTATGACATAGGTAAAGTATATATATATCCGGCAACGGGTAAAAAAATAAAATCACAAGCAAATTGTGTTGCTGATCTTACAGGCAGCAAGCAATTTACAGCACATACCGAAATTTTTGAAACAACAGGTGTACAGCTGCTTTCAAACATTCCAAAAGGCAGTATTGTAGTAATGGATGAAATAGGCTTTCTTGAAAGCAAAGCGCCAAAATTCTCTGCAAAAATAAAGGAAATTATCAACAATGACTATATAGTATTTGGCGTAATAAAGCCGAACAATACACCTTTACTTGACTATATACGTAATAACCCTAATATAGATTTATTTACAATAACTCCCGCAAACAGAGATATTATATTTGAAAAAATAAAATCACTAATTATAAAGAAGAATTATTAATGTTAACGGAAATTAATTTAATAACTTGAGTTGTGCACTGAATTGTAAACAATTGTAATTTCCAGTGCATCCAATAATTACATTGGCTAAAAATAGGCAAAAAGAAAGCATAAGCAACCCAAATATGTTAGTTTTATATTATCTAAAGATAAAAAACAAAGATATTTGGAAGATCTCACTTATGCCTAATATTACTATGACAGAACAGGATCAGCATATTATCAACTATGTGACATACTCCCTCCCCCTACGCTATCGCTAAGAGGTAGGAGACTTCTTGCCGCATAAGGTTAAACAATTTCTCTTACTAGCTTTATATCAAAGACATATACTATAATTGCTCCAATAGTATATGCAAGCAAATCAAACGGATCGAAAACTGATCCTATAATTAACTGTGCAAGTCTGTTATGTTCAAGTCCTAAAATGTTTATAAGCTTTATGTACTGTAATAATTCGGTAGTAAACGCCAAAAGAAGAGTAAAAATTATTAATTTCAAAGGGTGAAAATCATAAAGAATTTTAATGAAAAAGTATATTAGTAAAATAATAATAATGTCTCCCGTAAATCCTCTAATAAAATGATTATTGGAAAATAACTCAACTATTAAAACACAAGCTGTAAAGCATGCAAAGGATAGAACAGAATAAATCAAACGTCTTTTCAAGATTTTCCCTCCAAATTCAAAAACATTTTAAAATTTTACTTTGATAGGTTTTGAACTTGAGTTTATAACAAGTCCGATAAAAACCAAAAAAGTCCCCACTAATGCTATAAATGTCAAATTCTCTTTCAAAACAATAATTCCAAGCAATGCAGCCAGCTATAGATCAATCCACTGCATATTTGGCTTTATACCTTACAGACGTAGTTGAATAACTGATTGGTTCATATTGTCCTCCCTGTTAACTGAACACCTGATTCCAGAATTTCTAATTGATATCTTGAACAAGGGGGAACGTATATCTCCTCTTCTTTTTTCTCTGTATAAAGATATAATTTTCCCTCTTTATCCTGCAAAAGTTCTTCATAACTTTCATAGATTTTATCACAGCAAAACTTCTCCATACAGGAATTTCTCTTTTCTTGACTTCTTGATTGCCACTGCATGAAATTCAGCAGACTCAGATTTCATCATGGCAGGTATAACTTCTCTCTCTGCTATTCTAGCATAACCTAAAACTCCAAAACGTACTTTTCTCATTCTGTATCTCCTCTCATAATATTAGGGAATTCCTAGAATGTTTTTACTATTTGTTATGTACAATATTATATAAAAATACCCTCATGGTTGGCAAGGAGTAGACAATGCCAACATTGTTATCCAAAACCAACAACTGGTTTAATGTTGCATAATCTCCGATATTTCCGCTCTTATCAGGGTGTTCTTCCCGCCACTGTTTAGCTGTGATTCCAGACAGTGCATCATTCAGCACATCTGCTTCGCTGACATATCATGTGGCAAATTTCCATTGTGCTGCAAAAAATCTCTTGATTTTTGAGGCTAACGCCAAATATTACGGAAAGCAATGACATCCCCAGGCAACCATCGCTTTTGCTCCTCTCGCCTTTGCATCTGCTTCAGCAGCTTGGAGTAACGCTTTTCCCCTTCCTTTTTTATGTCCGTGAACCCACATGCATTTCATCTTTTAAAAAATAAATAATCTTAAGTTTACACTTATGACCTATGAAGCTTCCCGTGCGGAGAATTAAAAATTTCTCGTGCTTTTGTTTTTCTTCCATTTAGCAATTCTTTCAATAATAAGAGTTACGATGAGTACCCCACCTAATGCCAAGATTGTTGCTACACGTTCACTCTATGTCATTTGAATAAAATTCATACCCATTCCCTTTTTCTTCTCCTTTCTTAATGTCTAACCATTAATCTGGAAATAATAGAATTAAACTCCTTCATATTTCAATTTTAGCGATATTATCGCTAGATGTCAATAGCGAATACTTCGCTAAACTATAATGATTCTGAGGTGATTTTATCATGTATGAAAGAATAAGAAATTTACGTGAAGATAAGGATATGACCCAGACACATGTTGCATCATATCTTAACTGTAGTCAAAGAATTTATAGTAATTATGAACGTGGCGAAGTGGATATACCTACTGGAATTTTAATCAAGCTAGCAGACCTACATAATACAAGCACTGATTACCTATTAAACAGGACAACCCAAAAAAAGCCTTATCCGAAAGACTAACAAATAAATAATTCTAAAAAACGACTCTATTAAAAAAGTCGTTTTTTATTTTTCCGATTCAAATACATTTTCTCCATTGTTTCCTCTCCCCATTACATGATATAAAGCACCTTCATAATGTACCCTTGGTTTCCTTGGCATCTTATAATCCATTACCATATTTCACCTATTATGTTCATAGTTTGTCAATTTATCAAGCCTGACCCTTTTCCCTTCTCTTTTCCCTTCTTTCACTCCCGCTGTCGTAAATTTATTGTAAGTTTATTACAGCGGGAGTGAAATGTAAATTGTTTCCTAATAAGTATCCCCCGATTACCCCGATTAATCAATTGGGATAAATAATTGGATGGTTTTTATCCCAGCATCGGCAGGCACTTCACTTTTACTGGAAAAATCGCCTTCCTTATCATATTCCCATCTGAGGACCATATTCGTATCTGCCGTTTCTCCGGAGCTTTTCTTCTCCTTGTACATAAATGCGTCGAAAATATCCTGTCCCATATGCATGTCATAAGCATGCTTAAAATTCTTTTCACAATAATCCAAAGCCTTTTGAGCAGGTTCTCCAACCTTGAAGTCATAATTAAAGACATATTTGTCCGAGGTAATTGTTATGTTGTCCGGAGCTTTGCCTTCCGGCAGCTCTTCCGTATCATAATTGAAATCAAATGTAATGCCCTCGTATTTCAGTGAGGAACAATATGTAAAATAACCCTCCTCTTGCTTGGTTTCAAAGGTGTAACCCTTCCCAAGCTTATTTATGATTTCGTCCTTGTTCATAAGCACCGACAGCACAATTGGAGAGTCTGCCTCAGCTTTGTCATTTTGCCTGGCATCATTTTTTGCGGCATCTTCTTTCTGCTTATTTTCCGTAGAAGAGGTTTCGTTGGGCTTACTTTGCCCTGAAGCTGTTTCTCCGGCCTTTTGCTGGACTTCCAGCTCCGACCTGATTTCTTTCCTAAGCTCTTCCTTCATCCTGGCTTCTGCTTCCATTTCCGCCTTGACCTCAGCCTTCAGCTCTTCTTCTGTTTTTTGACCGGTGGTCTGCTTGCGGGATGAGCATCCTGCCAGCATTGTGAATACCAATACTACGGCTAATAAAGCACTAAATATTCTTTTCATAACATCCTCCCTGGTTAACTATAGTTTTTAGGTTTTTTGTTGTGTTTCATTTTCCTTTCAGTTTAATTCTTACACTGGTTCCCTCATCCACCATTAAGCACAGTAATAATGCCGACTACCATCATTAAGGCGCCTGTAACAATCATCCCATAAAAAATACACATTCTGGATTTATCACCTTTTACAATAAAAAGATCTGGTTTATCTCTGCTGTATACGATATCAATTTTTGTGCCAACAGCATATTTTTTATTGGTTGAACCTTGTTGCTCACGTGCATGAATCAATTGACCATCCGGAAGGTAATATTCAACCGCCATTGTGTACATGGTTGTGGGATGCATTCCCGAAAGATTTCTATAGTCATAATAGATTACTACCGTTGCATCGGTCGTTACAGGATCTTTAAACAATCTCTTCTCGTTCTTCAATAAAACAATACCCAGAACCATCGTAATCAATCCGATAGCTGAAAAGATCAATAAATCATTCATCATCACATACCCCTTTTTTCAGTATTAATAAAAAATTGATGCAAACCAAAGTACGACTATCACTTTTTTCATGTTGCTTGCAATCCTTTACCTTTTTTATAAATCATACCACTCTGTTTAATGGATGAAAATCACCCGGTGGGTGATAGTATAGACGTTTCTTATGATATATTATTAAAATATCGTGAAAAATGGCGTCATTTGTCCTATTCATGACATACAACGCGTAAAGGCGGTCTATAAGTTTAAATTAGCTTATCAAGGAGGTTTTAATTATGAACAAACAGTTCTACATACGGTACGTGGCCTTGCTGATGGTATTTGTTTTCACGGTTCTTTTGATGCCGGTTTCCACAATGGCCGCAGGATATGACGGCAACGCGACACTTGTAAAAAGCTACAACAAGGATGGAAAGTTCTCCATGGTCATCGATCTGACCTGTCCGGACAATGGGATCGGAACTTTTGAGATTTTTTTAACCGATGCAAGTGGTAACGTTTATTCACGTTGGGATACCATAGAAGCAATCTACTCCTTCGGTACCAGACAGTATACATTTTCAAGAAGTTATGCTGATACGCCTGACGGCCAGTACAAAATGAATGTAGTAGCCACGAATGGATATGGAAATTCAAAGAACTTCTCTTGGGTAATAAACCACAAGAAAACTGTTAGTGTAAATTTCAAAGATACTTACAAAGTCAAAAACGCGGACGGCACCTACAGCCAACAGTTCAACTTCACGTCTGTAAACGGGAAGGGCAAGACGTATCACGTTGAACTATATACGAATGACGGAAAATTAGTTAAATCGTTCAGCTTTACAGATCCATATAATAAAACTAACTGGTACACAAAATGGAATTACTTCCCAGAAAGCGGCGTTAAAATGAAGAGCGGCAGTTACATACTCAAGTATTGGGTAGATGGCGGAAATCCAAAGCAGGCAACCATCACGATTTCGATATAAAGGAGACGAACACAATGCAGATTGATAAAATACATAACATAAAAGGAAAGCAAATTGCTGGATTTTCGGTCATGCCGGTATGTCTCCGGGGCTATAAGGGTATTGGAAGGATAATCCGGGGGCTTGCCGCCGTACTCATGACCTTGCTTCTATGTCTGATGGGATACTTAGCTGTACAGGCCGCTTCGCCGAGTGACTGGAATGAAGTAAGAGGCACCTTCAACCAGAAGGACGGAAGCCAGTACAACAGCGGAAAGCTGCAGCTGTTGCCTCTGGATAATGGGTGTGTACTGTTTGAACTCGATGTAATGCAAGGCAGCGAAGCCGAAGATATCTCCACAGACTTTCGTTTATCGGGCACTTTCTATGTGGAAGAAGACGGAACCGGTACCTGTGAAGAAGAAACCGAAAACGGGTTGGTTTCACTACGGTTTGTTCTTGATGGAGATACAATCACAGTTACCCAGACCGGTACGCTCCCTGTTCCAGTCGAAGGAATCTACATCTGGCTGGGGGAGTCTCTTGAGGTTACACCGGAATCGGCGGGAGAACTGCTTGAAGGTCTCGCGACAGCGACGACCAGCCTGAATCACAATAACGGCGAATATCGGCTGGAAATGTCCGATATGGAAGTGGACGGTTGGTTTTATGATATGAAGGCTGTTTTTGCAGACACCGGCGTACTAATCGGGGAATTTCTGATTGCCAACGACCTCAGCGCTGTTTATCGTATTGATACCGAAGAACCCATCCTCATTTATGGTTCCGCTGATTCCATGATGGAAGCGGTTTATGATGTGGTATTGGAGGAAGGCGAAGAAGCACTTACCGTTGCAGGGTCAGAAACCGATATCGGAGATGGTTTAGAATATTCCATACCATTGGTGACTGCGATGCCTTCCCGCTCTACTCTGCCTGTCGGTGAAACGGCGAAGGTGGTATCCGTAACGCCGGGAAATGTTCCGGCGATGATCACATGCACATCAGAGAATCCTGAAGTCGCCGCCGTGGATGCAGATGGTGTTATTACCGGTATTTCTCCCGGAACGGCAGTTATCACCGGAACAATCTCCGTAGACGGCTCTGAAAAAGCCTTTTCTTTTGATCTCAATGTATGGGTCAAATCCATTCAGGCTCTGGATATCAAGACCGACATCCAGGTCGGAGAGAGCGTTACGATGAACGCTCAGCCTATAGGGGTGTCAACTCCAATCAGTTGGAGTGTTTCAAATACCGATTTGGCGGAGATTGATGCGGCAACCGGTGTATTTACCGGAAAGAAAGAAGGTCAATTGACGTTGATTGCTCAATCCGACGATTTGAAACGGGAATGGGCGATCAACGTTGGATCTGTTTCTGGATCGGATGACAATGTAGCTGCAAAAGCATCTGTTCCCGCATCCTCTAATGCCGGGGAGAAAGCGACCGGTAATTCCGGGTCCCTCCTGGCATCAATTATCGGAATCTTGCTTGTAATAGGTGTTGTGGCATTCGTTTTGATGAAACGGAAGCGGAAACACCCCAATCCATAAAGATTGTAAGTATTACCTGATGGGGATGTTACAAGGAAATTGCAATGAGTAAACAAAAAGTATTAAATGGGAGGTAGTGTAGTGAACGTACTTAAAAAGCTGATCATATTTCTGGGCATCTTCATCATGTGTCTGGGATTTGCGGCATGCTCAGTAAAGGAAAAAGGATTATCGAATGACCTGATGGATGAAAAGAAGCAGCAATCACAGGCTCCAAAATCACAAACACCGAAATCACAAACACCGGATCCGCAAGCGCCCAGTGATGAGGCGCCGCCGGATCCTACTGGATCCGATCCTATGTCACTTCCCCCATACACATATGACATAGAAGGCAGAAACTGGAATGTTGAGGGGATCACCGTTAAATATCCCATGATAGTCAATTCCAATATTCAAGAAAAATCTGATGAAGCCAACGATCTGATTATGAATGATATGTCAACCCTAATAGAGATAATTAAAAAGAATGTTAATGATGAAACGCTCACCGTCGATGGTGTATTTGATTATTCTCAAATCTCACCAACAGTCCTGAGCATCTGCTATGAAATAGACTACTATGCAGAGTCGTTGGCCTATCCCGTCAGTCTCTACCATACGCTAACAATCTCTTTGGATCAAGTTGCCGCCATTCCGCTTTCTGATTTATTTGTAATAGACGAAACGTTTGTTGAAGACTTTAAAACCATGTGGATGTATGCACCCTTCAGAGATTTAGACCTTGAAGCATCCGGTGTTAATATTAAGGAAGAAATAGAAAAACTATATTCCAACAAGGAACTCATAAAGCTATTTTCACAAGCAAATGCCCAATACTATTTGATAGACCAGGGCCTTATTTTAAGTATCGAAGTTCCGCATGCGCTCGGCGATCATTTGGAAATGGCGACGAAGTATGAATTCTTGGAAATATACATGAAAAAGGACCATCCTCTTTGGAAGGATTATATGTTTTTGGGGGGGGATGGTTTTGAAGGAACCAATGAAGGAGAGCTGTACACCATTGATAAGAATATAAAAGTTGGTGACATCTTAACAATAACACTGAACGAAAATTTATCAACAGGGTACAGCTGGCAGTACGCAATTGAAGATGACGAGGTTGTCAGTTTTAAATCTGATTACGTTTTAGAAAATGGCGGCACAGACGATGGTGTGTCTGCAATAGTAGGAACAGGAAGTCAGCATGAATGGAACTTCAAGGGATTAATGCAAGGTTCAACAGCTATTGGGCTCGATTATTTGAGAAGTTGGGAAGATCGGGGCACAGAGGCACAGACAATTACTTACATTATAACTGTAGAATAACAGTGGCTTGATTCCTTTCTGTTAAAGTTTTTTTAACAAATGTATACAGGCTAATGAAAAGGGGCTTGCTTTGAAATCATTGCTGATTTCAAAGCAAGCCCCTTTATTCGACGAGTTAAACGATACATTTTCAGAGGATTAACACAAAAGCGTTGCTTTTTATGCAAGATAGTGTAAACTTGTCAAACTAAAGAGCATAACTAAGACTAATACCATTGATAAAATTTTTCTTTGTTTCTTCATTACACTTAATTCCTCCCAAATGATACTTTTTATAATTCTCACTTCTGTGCCAGTTGAAAAACCTCATTTATGGATATTTCCAGCATATTATCCCATCTGATATAGCTTCCGTCAGCGGTGACACGGTAGAATAACTCCTTGTCCGAAAGCATTCCAAACCTCACAGTCCCAAGTCTGCTTTCCATATTCAGTATGACACCGTTGCCGTTATCCAAAATCACCTCCAAGCAGTAGCCCTCCTTTGGTATAACCTTTTTGATATAGCTCACTCAATCACCTCCTAAAACACAAAATCCATCATACATAATTGTATAGTGGATTTTTCTCATTTTTTATCCCCCAGTGGGTGATTTATTCATGTGATTTTCAAGACTTTTGTTCAAAATATTGCTTTAAAAGAGACCGCGAATTGATTCCAAGCTTTTCAAAAATACTTTTAAGCTGGGTCTTCACCGTATTTTGTGAAATAAACAGTTTGTCACCAATTCCTTTATTAGAAAATCCTTCAGCTGCAAGGCGTGCTATCTCATCTTCTCTTGCGGTCAGCCTTGGTTTATCCTCTTTTAAATACTCTTTTGTTATTTGATCTACTGCCTTTTGATATTGTTTAGACATCATAAGTATCCTAGCAATATCCTCACGGTAAGTACCTTGATTATATAGTTCCTCAAGCAAAGGCTTAATATAATCGCAGTTCTCGACAAATGGCATATATACCCTGTCCGGCAAAGCCATGTCAAGCACCTGTTTCAAGGCCTGAATTGCTTCTCCCCTCCGATAGATCCGTTCGTTGGCCGCTGCAATATAAATTGCGGTATAAATGTTTGCCAGTATATTAGGGAATATGGAGGCTATACCTAAAAATTTATCGGCGATTCCCAAAAGCTTTAAGTATTCACCATTGATTAGAAGTACTCTTCCATATATGATATTGGCGAACGCTCTAGCCTGAAAGTAGATGCAGCTAGAGTCGAAATCGCCCTTGACCAGCCATTCAGGAATATTTTCTTTTTGATTCAAGCAGGTATATACAAAACCTATGCACAGATCGATCGTATGAATCACAACATAATTTTTTTTGAACTCAATTCTTTCACGCATCTTCTCAAACAACTCGAGTATACATGCATAATCGCCTTGCATCAGACACAATCGTATCTGTAAAAACAGTGCACAGATGATAGCACTTGGTTCAGGTCCTTCTTGAGCTACATAAAGCGCCTTATGCAATGCAATTTCAGCATTTTCAAAGTCACCCTGATGAAAATACCATTCTGCAGCCATTACATGCTCACCACCCATTCCGTGCCCATTTGTCAATTGGTAGTAATATTGAATAGCTTCTTTAATTTCCATAACTTTATTCTCAAGTGTTCCGCTTTCCCTGTGAAATATGTATAATACAGAGGGCGAACCGAAAGTCCAACTCCCTTTTGTATCCATAAAAACAGACGGCTCTTCAAGAAGTTCACAAGCCTTTTTTTGGTGTTTAGACATTTCCATCATGTCATTGTATTTTGTAAAGCTCAGCAATAACTCAAATTCCCCCATCAGACATTTGATTCGTTCAGGATCGAGATTACTACTTTGCAGCAGCACGGTGAACTCACCTGCAGCCTTTTCAAACAGTTCCATTTCATTGAATGTCATCAGGCACATAGCATAAGAGAGCACTGCAACAAGATGGCACCGTTTGTATTCCTCCGGACATTCCTCAAAATACTGAATCAGTAGTTCTTTTTGCTCATTTACAATGCTGTTTGTCTTGTCAAGCTCCACCACCAAAAGCAGGTTATCAAAATCTCTGGCTAAATAAAAAAAATGCATTGCGGCAAGGTATTCCCCCGTTCTCAAGTACCAGCTTCCTGCCTTCTCGTACAGGTTTTTCATATAATTGAAATCTTCTTTTTCAATTATTTCTCTGAGGAAATTTGTAAATATGTTATGAATTTGATACGTCTTGCTCCTAGCATCATAATTGACAAAAGCGTTTATTCTGGTAATTTTATCTAAATACTTTTTTGCATTTTCATTGCCCCACATATGTACTGCCTGCGTCTCGCTAAAGCTATCAAAAATACTTATGCTTAAAAGAAATTCTTTTATATCTTCGGAAAAATGTTTGTATATAGCATTCTCAATCAGTTTATATATATTGTGAGTAGTTATCAGGCTACCCGTTTCTTGATAATTAAGCATTAGCAAGTATAAAGCGCTTATCCATCCTTCCGTGATGGCATAAAGCTTATCCGCCTCGGTAGCCTTAATACGAATTCCGCACAGCTTGTAATATTTTATGATTTCATTTGGCATAAGCTCAAAGGTTTCTTTTGTAATATGGTGTAGATAACCCTTAAGAAAAAGCTCTTCCATGCTTTGAAGCTCAATAAACCGAGTAGTTAAGACAATCTGTAGATGATCAATTTCATTTACTACTAGAAACTCAATGAAAGCTCCCACATCAGTACCATTTAGCAAATGGTAATCATCGATGACGAGCACAGTTTTTTTCGGCAGTTCTATATCTACAATAAGCTTCAAGGCTTCCTGAAAAGATACTTTATCATTTGGGAATCCTAGTTCTACAAGGTTATTGGCAAGTCTTTCATCTAATTTACCCAACAAGCGACAAAATCCGTTCCAGAAGTTGTAAATTGAACCACCATGAATCTTAAGCCACAATATATGTGCATTAGCATTACATAGATGCTCCCTAACCGCAGTAGTTTTCCCATAGCCCATGGGTGCTTCCACAATGGTAAGGGGATAGTCGAAGATTCCTTTCATGGCTTCAACGATCCGTTCAGGAAAATATAGAGTTTTTGTTTTGTTCTGTTTATACATAGTTCGTCCCCCATAAGTTTCTTGAATGATTATATATCTAACCTTTGCACTTAAAAAAGCTTCTATGAATCTTGATAATCCAATGATATTCGGGAGAAATACATAGGGCTTACGTTACGAAATAATTGAGTTATCACCAAAACAATCATAAAGAAAGGCTTATGTCATCTATATTTTCGCCCTCTTTTCGGGGTCAAAAACGTCATTTTCGAACTCATTTTTTGTCCCAAAATCACTCTTAAACCACAGCATATTGTGGTCAAAGTCTACATTTTCTTGTCCAAACCACAATACGCCATCAGAATTATCGTCTTGACGGTATTACCTTTATCCCACAAAACTTCCTGTACTACTTTCCCATCTTTATATACGGGGAAATTAAATGAAATCGACTTTAACGGTACTTCCGCTTCATCACGGGGTTATATCTGAATTTCTTTAATTAACGAAGATATAAGAGCCTTTCGCTCTTCATCACTGATTTTATCATATACCTTTTCAAAGTTAATCATCATCTTGTAAACATTATCAAGTGTAATAGCGTTCATCTCAACAGAGTGACGTTTTAATTCTGCATCTTCTATCTTTTCTTCTAACTCAACGATTATATCATACAAACCATCTAAGCTCCATTCTTTTAGTGTTCCGTTTTGTCTTTGAATTTTTTTTTTACACCTTGTAAATTAAGATATTTTGCTATTCCTCCATATCCTATATTGGAGTTTGCGAATTTATCATATATTAATCGAATAACCTCTGCTTCTTCCTCCTGAATAAAAAAACATTTTATCTTTCAAATAGTAACCGTAGGGAGCAAAATCTCCATTCCATCCACCTTGCCTGGCTTTCTCCTTGCGCCCATTCAGGGTCTGCTCAATGATGTTTTCTCTTTCAATTTCAGCCACAGCAGAAAGAACAGATATTAGCAACTTGCCGCTCGTCTGTGATGAATCAATACCTTCATCAATACATATTAGGTTTACAAAGCAATTTTTTTCTGCAGTAAACAGATTTAAAATTTATAAAATGATTATTTCAGCTACTTAACAAATAAAATAGCAATGGTTTCGCTATCGTCTGCATATGGACTCCCTGTAACATCACTAAAAATATCTTTTACTTTAAAGCCAGCTTCTTTTGCTTCATCAATTAAACTTTTCTTTGTAAAACATTTGTTCCAAATATAGTATGTTTTTGTGTTTTCTTCTGTAATTACAATAGCTCGTTCTAAAGTAGTAAAATTCTCATATTTGAAGTTTGTATTTAGTAATAGATATGGGTTTTTATCCCAAAATCCATTGTGTTGACAGAATTCCCATGATTGCTCATTTTTAAATTTTGCATACTTCTCAATAGAGAATACGTCCAACAAGAAAACCCCACCCTGATTCAAGCAATCATATATCTTTTTCATTAACATTTGACGATTATAAGATGATAAAGCACCATAGTCGCAATAAATCATAGTTGCTAAATCATACTTGTTTGTTAGTTGCATTTTTAAGTAATCTTGACACTCATATTGAATATTGAATCCTTTTTCTAATGCAGAATTGCGAGCATAGTCTATGGAATTTTGAGAAATATCAATTCCTGTTACCTCATATCCATGTTGATAAAATCTTTCAGTATATAATCCTGGCCCGCAGCCTACATCTAATAATATAGGGAACTTTTCAGAAGGTGTAATTTGAGATATCCATGCGACAGAATTATCAATAAAATCTTTTTTTCTACTTGCTCCATCTGAATTACAATCAAGATGTGCCGTCAGTAATTCTTTAGAGATATATTCTTCATTCCAAAAATTTGTCTCACTTATTGTGTTGATAGATGGCAATTCAAAAAAACTTTTGTTCAAGTTCATAATCACTATTCTCCCTTTTCATAAAATAATAAAAAGCCGCAGATTTTATTCTGCGACTTTAATCAACAAATGATTAAAGATGTGAAAGCAGAATAAAATCAATAAATAGGCACAAAAACAGAACTGCATAAAACAGTAAGCCCTTTACCTATAAATTTGATTTTATCTACTCTTATCCAACGATACCTATACTAATGATTTTATAGTATCCGATATGCCGGAAATCACATCACTCTTTTCTTTTTTTTCTTTAAGTATATAGGAAAAAGCAGCGGTTATAATTTTCCTTTTTGATATTTCGCTGGATATGTACTTTTTCGTAATACGGCGGTATTCTTCATTAACCGTCGTATTGCGAAGCATTCACTTGTCATTCAACATTTGAGGTAAAAAACAACGGCGGCTTACCTTAACTTATTGCTTCTCTGTGCAAGTACAGAAATCATATTCATGTATTTTCCAGCACCAGCCTCCATCGACTTCCTATCATTGATTGCATATTCAATATCGCTACTAAGCCAATCGCTCCAGCAAGTTTCAAAACAGGTCATTTCTTCAATACTTTGGATATGGATTTTCTGGGACTGAGCAAGAAGATTATTCCACCATTCACAGCTATGAAATGTTTCCAAATCCTCTGCTTTCCAAGAAAGCAAAAATTCAGGTGGTAAATTATCGTGAATATCTTTCTTAAATCCGGGGAAAGCCAATGCAATCTGTCCACCTGATTTTACAAAAGGTGCAATTTTATCATCCATAAATGATGCTTCTCTTCCAAAATAGTAGTACGCATCAACACTAATAATTGCATCAAAAAATTCCTCTGCAAATGGTAAGTCCGTTGCGTCAGCATGGATAGGAATAATTAAATCATCTAATCCCATTTGCTTAAAACGATTATAATTTTCAGTTGCGCCTACCCAAAGGTCTGTCGCAAAAACCTGAACACCAAATTCCTTCGCCAAAAAAATTGAGGTCAATCCTTTGCCACAACCCAAATCCATAACTTTCATACCCGGGTGTAAGTCTAATGTAGAAGTCAATTCCTCAACCATTTTTAAGGAATTAGGCCCCATAAGATTTTCTTCAACAAATTGTTTTTCATATTTATCGCTTTTAATGAACTTCAAACTGTTATCTCCTTCTTTCTTTTGATTTTAATTAATTGTACTATATAGCCATTGAAAAGTAACCCTTCAACTCTTTTCTGAAAAAAGAATAAGAACGCCAAAAGTCATGAAACATTGGCGTTCTACAATTCTTCATCTTTTCATTTTGGCAATTATTCCATAGATGGTTTTGACAGAAAGGAAATATTCTTCGGCAAGGGTTTCTACTGAAATGCCGGACATATACTTGTTGAAGATTTCTTGGTTTCGGTCAAAGGTACATCGCTTACTTTGGTTGGTAGTACCCCATATCTGTCTATTACATTCCTTTCGTGGAATATAGATATACTCACCATCAATATATTCTTGAATCTCAACTAATAACTTTTTAGGTAATACAGATTTTCCATTCAGGTAACTCATTTGCTTCCTCCTAATTTGTGATATTTCTTAGGAATAAGCAAAGGCTATTTTAAATTTAATAATTTATTGCAAATAGCCTCTGCTATCTGCAACAAATGGACTCTAATTTACTCAGTGAATAGATACGACAACACCCCTTTCATTTTTTTTGGTTGTTTCCTATAAGCTTAAAGATGACGGCCTCAGCACTTCTTAGATGCTTTGTTACGATCTGACACAAGCACTTTCCATTGATAATCTCCTTTGCGATAAATTACTATAGTGAACTTAAGCAAAGTTGAATAGCAAAAACAATAAAGATAATACCAAAGAGTTTCTGAATTAAATTCATCAATTTGGGAGAATTAATTATTGTTTTTGCTGTTCCTGCCAACATTCCATATCCTATAAATACTACAAAGGTGAGCATCATAAATGCAAAACCATAAAGTAAACATTCAATAACATAGTTTTGGCTTTTTGAACTCACATATTGTGGTAAAAACGAAAAAAAGAATAATGTCAGCTTTGGATTTAATAAATTTATTAGTATCCCACGACGAATTATAGTCGTTGGTTTATCTTCCGTTTGTGCATTGCCAAATTCCAATCCATTTTTGGAAAACAGCATTCCAAATCCAAGGTGCAGTAAGTATAAAGCACCTATCATTTTCATAATTAGAAAAGCTTCTTGACTCATTTTTACAAGAAAAGAAGAAAGTAAAATACTTGCGCATAGATGAGGAACTATGCCTGTTGTACAACCGAAAGCTGCAAACATGCTTGCTTTTCTCCCTTTTGAAATCCCTGTGGAAATAGTATATATAACTCCTGTACCCGGAATAAGAATAATTATTAATGATGTAATTAAAAAAGTATAGGTGTTCATTAACTCCCCCCCATATTAGAATGAATTTCAATCATTTTTTCCTCCTGGATTTACTTTATTTTATTTCTATGATATACTTTATCGCAAAATAGCGATTCTGTTAAGTTCCACATTGTTAATTATTTTTTAGAACCACTTGAAAGGGGTCTGTATGCTTCACATAAAAATTGATAGAGAATCTGCGAGTTATCTGTCAAAACAAATATATAATTCCATTAAAGAATTCGCGCTTTGTGGGACAATACAGCCGGGAGAAAAGTTGCCTTCATCACGAGATCTGTCAAAATATTTAAATATAGCAAGAAATGTTGTAATTGAAAGCTATGAGCAACTAATAGCCGAAGGATACGCATATTCAAAAAGTGGTTCTGGCACATACATTTGTGAGGGGGTTCAATTTCAAAAGACTAAAGTGGACAGTATGAAAAGACATTATATATCAGATAATTACATCACCCCATATGATCAATCTCTGATTTTCGGCTACGGCAACACAAAACTTGATGAAATAGAAGCAGGTATAAATAAATTGCACTCTGTTATAGGTGAGAACCGCACATCGTAGCACCATTTTAACTATTTTTTCATTTTTATTTTATTTGCTAACAAAAGCGGCAAGCAGGGCAAGGTGGTACACACCTTGATTCCAAAGTTTTGTAGGAATAATTACGCATGCCATAATAGGGCATTTCAATAGGTGAACTTGCAACCTTCCTGAAATACTCAAATCTCATGAAGCACAATAATTGCCTGTTTACTGTTTTCTGATTTCTTATCCGATACTCTAACCGCGCAAAATATAAATGATATGTTAAAAAACATTATTTCTACTTAATCATATTAATACAATGCAGTATCCTCTGGTTTAATATTAATGTTTAAGAGCAGTACCGTTTTACCAATACTACTCTTAACTCATCAAATGCTCATATTCTGACTAATTTATTTTCATCAAACAAGCTGTCCGGGACGTTTTTCTTTGATCTTAGGAGAAAATTTCAGGTCAAATTCTTCGACATCCTCATCGGACACTGAGTAAGCATCCGGTTCTATAATTTTGCCGACGATTCCGGCAAGGTATCCCTCCAACAATTCTTTAATCATAAAAAACGGTGCTTCTTCATTGCGTGGTAAATCAGCATAGTAAATATGAAACTTTGAACCACTTTGGAAACCAAATCGATGATAGTATTCAGGATTTCCTGTAATTGCAACCGCTCCATAGCCCAATTCTTTGGCTTTTTGCAAAGAGTAGTCTATTATTTTTCTTCCAATACCGCAACGCTGAAATTCCGGCAATACGCTGACAGGCCCGAACATAAGAATCTCTTTTTGTTCCCCGCTGTCAGATAAAATAGTTGCCTTACAATACATAATATGTGCAATAATTTTCCTGCTGTTTTCCTCTTCTGCTACAAAGCTTAGTTCACTTACAAAAGCAGGATGCGTTCGGAAATTATGAACAACCAAATGCTCCGTGCAGCCTGGACGGTATACATTCCAAAACGCTTCACGGGTTAAATTTTCTACTTCAAACCAATCATTGCTATTTTCTAATCGAATGATCATTTGCCTTTTCCTCCAAATCAAAACTTCTGCTTTTTCTGTTCTTTTAGATGCCTACGTGCATTTTTCATTCCACCAACTTCTTTGAACATCATCTCAAATTTACTGGTTTCAATTTCCTTTGAACTGAGTCCATCGTATTTTGCTTCACGCTTTATTTTGAAATAATTATCAAGTCTTCGCTTCTCTATTAAACCATCAGCAAGCGCTTTTTGTATAGCGCAACCCGGTTCTGAAGTGTGCGTGCAATTTCTGAATTTACACTTGGCCTCCAATGCCTCAATTTCAGCAAAAGATTTTGACAAATCAGCTGATTCAATACCGATTTCACGCATACCTGGAGTATCAATGACAATCCCTCCATTTGGGAGTATCAGCATTTCACGACCTGTTGTTGTATGTCTTCCCTTATCATTCTTACCGATTTCCGCAGTTACTAGGGCATCTATTCCCATTAGCTTATTGATAAGAGTCGATTTCCCAACTCCGGATGATCCGATAAATGAAGCCGTTATTCCCGGTTTCAGATACGAAAAGATTTTTTCATCAACCGTATCATCAAGAGCGGAAGTAACAATGATATCACTAAACGCAGCTATACCTTCTACTTCTTGTAGTTTTTTTTGCAAATCATCACATAAATCAGATTTCGTTAAAACAATTACAGGAGTAGAACCGCTGCTCCACGCAATAGAAAGGTAGCGTTCCAATCTGCTTAAGTTGTAATTATTGTTGAGTGACATACAAAGAAACACAACATCAACATTTGTTGCTATGACCTGCGATTGGCCTGTTACACCGACTGCTGTTCTTTCAAAAGAGCTTTTTCTTGTGAGAACATGGTGTATCATTGCGTGTCCGTGATCATCAGAATGAGCAACCATAACATAGTCACCTACCGCCGGAAACAGTGAAACTAACGTTGTATCATGACGGAATTTCCCCGTCACCTCTGCAAAGCATTCACTATTTTCTGTGGCAATCTTATATAGTCCCTTAAATTGGGCAATAACTCTAGCAGGTTTTAAGTTTGGATATAACGACGCTTCGTTAAGGAAGCATTCGTTAAGACCATATTCTTTTAATGTATTCATTTTTATCCTCCAAAATATAATATTCTTATTGAATATCTCGGAGGTATTGCGTATTACTCAGCATCTACCTCCGAGTATAACGCCGACTCCAGTGTACCTAACATAAACATAAATCCTCCTTTTATATAAATAGTCTAACAGATAGTATTATACTAACTTAAGCATATTAATGCAATACAGCTTGATTGAGAACAGAAAAGTGGCAATCATAAAACACTGCGATGGTCGCTCTTAACAACATCTATTACATGCGCAATGTTCCTCGAAACTCTGAGTGACATGGGGTATGCTCATAGTCTTTTGTTAAGATTATTAAAAACTATAATTCCACAGATATACTGGAAAACAAGCATTATGACCAATCCGAAAACAACATATTTTGAAAATGGTATAAAATACCCAAGTGCACTAAGTATAGAAAATACTATTATCAAAAAGCAAAAAACCCCTAACATGATGCGATAAGTTATACAACCGCTTTTATCTCTGAGCATAATCTTTCTTTCATCAAACATCTCAATTTTCTCCTGCTTCAATCTTTTTTTGTACTCAGTCTGATTTTCAGGCTTTGACCAATGTATAAATCTCAAGATCATTACCAATCCAGGACCAATCCCAGCTCCCCCCAGTCCCCATAAAATACCTTGAAGCTTAAATTCTGTAATTAGAGCAATTGAAATACACACAATTCCAAATAGGGTATAACCGATTCCTACATATATATCTGATTTTTTCATATTTCTTCCTCCTCATAAATAAAAATTTCTTCAATGCTCATCTCAAAATATCGAGCAATTTTAAAAGCTAAAATGATTGATGGATTGTATCGTCCATTTTCTAAAGAGCCTATTGTCTGTCTTGAAACTTCAAGCGCAGAGGCTAAATCTTCTTGTTTGATACCCTTCGCTTTTCGAATTTCTTCTAATCTGTTTTTCAAATCTACACTCCTTTCCGCGGAAAGTTTACTTTACATATTTTCATTATATCAAATTAAAGCGAAATGTCAAGCAAGCTTTCCATAAAAATATCAGATGAAATTTATCGTCTGCTAAAGGTCATATAAATATAAATAATCTCATATAATCTGCTTCAAAAATTATTTTTTTTATAGAATTTAATATCTCACATTACCTATCTTGTTCTGAAGCTTTTTCAGTTATTTTTCCAACAGGAATCTTTCCATCAGAAGCAATATAAGCAAATTTTCAATAAGAGTACTTTCTTAAAAAATGTTTTTTGCAAGTACTTTTTGCAAAAAGTTGCAAGTGATTTTTTCATAGTATTGCAACTACATTTTCCACAAAGTTGCAACTGTATTAATATGTAATATATGGAATATGATAAGTAATCATTGCAGGATTAAAACAGTTTTTTCAATTCATGATATGATCTCTAAACCAATTTAATAGTTGAAGATAATCATATTCCCGATCTTTTACGAAAAAGCGATTGTTGTTAATTCGTTTAATTACTATTCGCAACTCTTTGACTTTAGTCATTTCAACCACTCCTAAATTCAATATTTATCCAATGTTCCGGTGGTTCTGATGATAAGTCAAGGTATCAACGTTTCCACTTTTGACTTATCATCATCTGCCATGCTTTATCATTATCACCAAAAGCCTAAAGGGAAAAGGCATACAGTGTTTTCATATCCCCTTTTAACCTTTGTATAACATTTATAGACCACCAGTCGGATTTGCTTGTTGTATAGCTTGCGCTACAGGCCTTTCCTTGGGTACATATTTAGTATTCAATTCGTTGTTTTGTCATTCCAGAAGATTTCAGCCCATGCTCCGAAAGCATATGTTCCAGCTCAGCAATATAGTCTTCAAGTTCACGTGTCTCAAAGTATTTATCAATATACAATTTGCGTAGGTATTCACGCTCATCCTGCCAGCGCTCAGACGGGCTTTTTATTGTAACATCCAGTTTTCCAATTTCATATTCACTAATATCCTGCTTGATGTTAGCATAAAGATCCTGTTCAGTGAATTCATATGGAAACGCCTCTTCCTCATATTTCATGAGTAGATATTGTCTCAACTCTTCAGGGAATGACTTTCTGTATGTGTGTTCAAGTTCCATGATAAACATTTTGTCTATGGTCATGTTATTCGCCCTCCCTGTTTGTCATCTCATTTACATAAATCCGATTTAAAATCTGCTTAATCTTCATTTTCATTTCTCCTTCAATTTTTATAAGTTTCTTTATATTTTTAGGTGACATGTTTCATTACCAAGCGTAAATACCAAGACTATTTTCCCATTACATTCAATTTTGCATTAGATGCCTGCGCCTTTGCAGAATGCTTGATTTCTCCATTCAGCTTTACTGCTAAAATTCCCATGATGATCATCGTGATAATGTCGGTAATCGGTTGAGCGGCTATCACTCCGTTTAATCCCATGAAGTTGGGAAGCATCAGAATAATAGGAATAAAGAACACGGCCTGACGTCCGGCGGAAAGTACCCAGCCACCTAACGGTTTACCAAGTGCCATAAAAAGCATACAGTAAATTGCTTCTATACATTATTTCCGATAGCAGTAACATAATGAAGTTGTTTTAAATTCTTTATCATGCAGGAAGCTCTTGCCGAACAGGCGGGTGTCACCACACGGTACATAATGGCCATAGAAAATGAAAACAGACAGCCCAGCATGGAAGTGCTGTTTAAGATTATCCGAACATTAAAAATATCCGCAGATTTAATCTTTTTCCCTGAAATTCAACATACAGACAAGAAAAAAGAACACCTCATCCACATGATTCACTTGTGCGATGAAAGAGATTTACAGGTTGCAACAGCTACTATTAAGACATTATTGGATACGAAATAGCTAGGAGCCATCTTTCTTTGGAGGATGGTTTTCTCTATATACTTAGATAATCTATTTGTTCTTTCTCTGTTGATAAATAAAATCCTTAGAGTGAGTTCTTCACTGCATAAGCCATAATGTCACATACCATATGCCACCAAGAAAGCAGACTGCTCCCTTGATGGTTTGATATATTTTTTGCCTACTTCACCGTAAAGAACAGACTACTTTTCCCAACATTTTCTCGCCACCGCTGTTCCTTGATAAGATGTCCGGACTGTTCAAGGTCAGCGACGGCTCGCTGTACGGTTCTTCGCTTCTCCTCTATACTCACTGAAAACGAGTGATCAAAAACTCCACATCAACACCATCATCTTGGAATCATTCCAAGGAAAGTTCAAATTGATGAATAAGTTTCTTTTGATATCTTTCAGCTTCACGCTCTTTATGATGTGCATGGAAGATAGCTTCGCTGACATCCACACGGCTTCTTTTAACAACGATTGTATATCCCTTGTTTTCTGACATATATTGTCCTCCTAATTTTGAAAAATGTGTTGAAAACGAAGGACAAGAGACGGGGAATGACACTGAGGAATAGTACTGCGGAACAAAAAAGAGCAACCAAACAGACATGAGCGTCTAGTTGTTTGCTCTTATAACTTAATATAATATTAAAATCATCTAATAATTTGTTTCTATAATCACACTTCTCCAATGAGAAATACAATCTCTTTTTAATGTTCTTGTACATATATTAGTTATGTAGCAGATTTAATGTCGCCGCTTTCCTTTATTTCTTTTCTCTAAACCTCTTTTGGCGGAATTATTTTATTTGCAATAGTATGTTCCGTTAATTCAGACAATAATCCTATTCTTTTGTTTATCATATTTCTCATACAGTTTGGTACATGCTCTTCATGAGCTCTATGAATAGCAACACATTCTTTGCAGTTTCCATGGTATCTGCATGCCTTCTGACAAGGGCAATGATCTTTTGATTTGAATTCTTCACGAAATTTAGATGCAAACTCCTCCTGAATGCGTAATCCTTCTTGTCTATTTCCTTTATGGAACTCTTGCATTGCCGCTTTTTCAATTTTATTTCCATCAATTATCATTTGTTTTTTCCTCCTTCAATCTTTTCAAGATAATATAATTATAAATCCATATTATCTTGAAAAGTAGTTATATTCAGCCTATAATATATAAAAAAAGAACCATTAAAGGAGGTTTGCTAAATGTTTACAAAAGCCCCTGTATACTCACATAACCCTTATCACACAACGCAATTCCCACTTCTAGTCTTAAATGTAAAACATCGCATCTGCACCCCTTTCAATGAAGGATTTCAGGTATTACATTGGCACGATGAGGTGCAATTTGTTTATATTTTAAAGGGAATTGTTCACGTTAAAATATATGATGAAGTATTTGATTTACACGAACATGACTGTATATTTATTAATCGAACCGTACTGCATCACATCACAGAAAAAGAGGATTGTCATTATCATAGCTACATTATTCCAGCACGAATGCTATCTTTCTTTTCTGGAAGCATTATGGAACATGATGATGTGGGTGTAATCATTAATAACCCTATATTCACACATTATTTACTGCGCTCTAATATCCCAACACACAATTCTGTACTTTATCAGATACGCCTTTTAGACAAGTTATATTTTCAAGATAGCAAATACAGGCATCACGAATATCGTCTTTCTATTCAATTATCCATGGTCTGGTTAGAATTTATCTCTCTTCTTCACGAAATGAAAGAAGTATCACCTTCAAAAAATCACGAACGAATACGAGCCTTAATTACTATAATACACACTAATTATAAACAGCCAATTTCCATAAAGGATATTGCCGATGCTGCCCACATCAGTAAAACAGAATGTTTACGTTGCTTTCAAAAATTTGTACATGATTCTCCTTATCAATATTTGTTGAAATATCGCCTACATATGAGCACATCATTACTTATTGCTACAGATATGTCGGTAACGGATATTGCATTGGATGTAGGTTTTCATTCCATAAGCTCCTATATTAGATATTTTAAAACTTATTACCAAACAACCCCCTATAAATATAGAATTGAAAATAAATTTTCTGATTCTGATAAATAATAATTATAACCCCAATTTTCTATTTATTTTACTTGATTATATACTTATACAAAAGTAAAGAAATAGAACAGTTCATTCATATGATTCAAATATACAATGAAAAGGACACAAAGATAGCCGCGCTTAAGCGTTGTTCTCATTGGAGAGTATCCTGTTTTTGCTAATATAAAGCGTCCTTTGGGAAGTGTTTTTAATTCATCCGGTGTCATCAATGGTCGCTGGATCATCTGGAGGCTCTGGCTGGGATCATTCTTTCCTCTGCTGATTGAACCAGACATAACTGTCTTATTTCCAAGAGCCTTAGAGAGGACGATAATGATTTTATCCTCGGACATGATTTTGACGGTTTTATCAACTGTTTCACCAGCACTTCATCAAATTCTTCCAGAATATCCTCCTGTTTCTTAAGCATCCGAATCAGTTCGTTACTCTTGATAATGTTATTGTCGAAATCCGTGTAATCCTTGAGCTTGGCGGGCTGTTCTTTCAGTTTCGCTGTTTACTGCACAAATCGGTTGTTTTTTCCATAGAAAAACCACCACATCTCTGTGACGATTCACTTGGTTTACTCTTATGTTAAAATCATTTTATATAGTAGTTCAGTTCCTCAAACACTAATGATTTTTCTTTCCATCTTCGATTCACTTTCAATAGCGATAGATCCCATAAGCCAAGATGCCTACAGCAGCCAACCATAATCCTGCCTACAGTCCACCACGGCATCTACGTATACGGTACTGTCCTTCACCTGATAAACCAGCAAATACCGCTTCGCCATCAGAAGCTTGCGGTATTTGCCTGATGGCACCAATGAGTCGGAAAGCCATGGGTTTCGCTCCGGAAACTTCTCTAGGGATCTTGCTTTTTCATTAAACTCGGCAATAAATTGCAGAGCTGCCGTTTCACTAGCCTGTGCAAGAAAACGGGAATGAGATACCAGCATCTGAGCCGCCTCATCGGAGATAATCACATTATACATCTTACTTTCACTGTCCATCCAATACCTCCTTGACAGCGTCCTTCATCATATTGGACACATCGTCAATGGAATAACCTTTTTTGCCGCTCAACCTGCCTTCCTCCGCAGCTATCAGATTTTCACGGAGGCGCAGCATGCTTTCACGTCTGGCAAAGGCTTCAATGTCCATTACCACCAGATCACCTTCTCCGTTTTTGGTCAGATATACCGGTTCTCCCGACCGCCTGCACAACTTGGAAATCTCATTGTAGTTTTTTCGAATTGCCGCAGATGGCTTTATATGCATCATCCCAATCACCTCGCTTCGTAGCATTATTGTATTCTCATTTTATGCTTATTATACTACAACAGAAGGGATTTGTAAATCCGAAAGCATCCGCTGCTTTATAATCAATTCCAGGACAGCTTCTACTATTGTGCATCTTCTATGCACGTATATCAGCCTTTCAGCCTCTCAACCCTCGTGGCGGCCTCACTAAGGAATACTTTTACCTCATGCCCGTTCTTTTTGCAGTAACCGCAAAACGGAATGCATTCCATGCCTTTTCATATTCCTTTGTTTCAATAATGATACCCAGTTTCATGATGATCCCTCCTCTTTTCATTAAATCGTTCAAAATGATTCACTCATACATTAATTAGTGTGTATAGTCAATAATTTTTATGGCATCGCCTAATTTTTTAATAATAGCATCTTTCATTGCTTGAGCATGAGGGCATGGGAAACCTATCGGAGTGCCCCGAAAAATACAGGACGCCAATACAATTGTATCCGCTCCCCGTTTTACCATTTCGGCAGCTCTTGTTACAGCTTTTTTACCCGGGCAGCCGCCACAGGTAGTTACACCAATAACTTCAATATCCTCTGTGATTCCTTCAAAGGCTAGTTTTTTTTGATTCATAACTTTTAAGCAAGTAGTAGCAGGGCACATATCCTCTGTTTGCATACATCTGATTAATCCAACTCTCATATAATTTTCTCCTTTACATTTTATTTAGTTGTATGGATTTCCTTAAGTCTTTTAAGGACAGTATCAATTTCTTCTTGTGTTGTATATCTTCCCGAACTGAATCCTACTGCTCCTCTAGCAATTTCATAAGGAATATTCATTGCTTTTAAAACAGGTGATATGGAAATAGAACCAGCGTGACAAGCTGATCCGGTTGATGCTGCGATGTCATCGCCTAGTTTTGAAAGTATATCACTGCCGTTATATCCTAAAAAACTGACATTTAATATGATCACCTTTATGTCGATACGTATGGGCGACCCCTTTAATTACTGTATTATTTGATTCACTGCCGCCGCTTGTAAAAAATATTTCATTATTCGTGCACTTTAATAGCTCAGCTATACTAGCCCTAGCCTGTTCAACTGCTTTTTTAACTGCTATTCCTAATTTGTGGCCACTGGATGGATTTCCGTAATTTTCATAAATATAAGGAAGCATAGCATCAGCCACATCTTTGTCTATAAGCGCTGTAGCATTGTACTCCAGATATATCAATTGAAACATTCCTTTCATTTCTTATTTCGCTGTAATATATACTTCACAGTATAGCATTTATATAATATAACAATCAACAGATTACTTGAATAATTGAATGCTTGAATGCTTGAACGGAGGAGAAATAATGGACCAAGAATCTCATATGCTTAAAGATAGTACTTATGCACAACTTGCTAGAATTGGAAAAGCGATTGCCAGTCCTAAAAGATTGGAAATATTGGATATTTTAGCACAAGGGTCTAAAACAGTTGATACAATAGCCAGAGAAACGGAAATGAACGTAGCAAATACATCCCAACACCTGCAAACATTATTGGAGGCGAGACTTGTGGAATATCAAAAACAGGGGCTTCACCCCTTCACTAAAGGCCTGCTTGATAAGAGATTGTTTTTCTCTTGCCAGCATGGTCTCCTTTTTATTGATGACATATTTAACACTATCTCTGGTCTTTAATGAAGATGGCTGTAGCCTTTTTTAAGATTTCTAGTTCCATTTTAAGCTCAGCATTTCCTTTTCTTAACTTAACTATTTCCACATCAGACTCATGCAGATTACCTTTACTGGGAAAAGCATCATCTTTATGCTTCTTGGCCTGTTTTATCCACCCATGTATTGTGGTTGCCGGAATATCAAGCTCTTTTCCAACTTCCGCTACGCTCTTGCCAGCTTCATTAATTAAACGTAATACTTCTTTTTTGAAATCTTTGTCGTATGACCGTGTATTGCCCATCTTTACAAAACCTCCTATAATTATTATATTCGGCTTCTTTGTGTCCGGCAAATCGGGGCATGGTCAAAATATAATGATACCAGAAAACAAGACTGACAAAACAGCGCAAATAAGTTAGAATAGTATTATGGAAAAAAGAAGAAAATTTACACCCAAACAAAAAGCAAAAATTGTTATGGAGGTTTTACGAGAAGAAAGAACATTTAACGAAATTGCTGCTGAATATGAAGTACATCCTAATATGTTAAGCCGTTGGAAAGCAGAATTCATTAACAATGCAGCAGCAGTCTTCAAAAAAGAAACAGATGAATTAGAAAAGGCCAAACAGTCATATGAAAAGGAGAAAGATGAACTGTTAAAACAAATCGGGCAGCTTTCTTATGAAAATGCCTGGCTCAAAAAAAAATCTGGCCAAATCTAAGTCTCGTGAAGACCGCATAAATATGATCGATAAAAATGATAAAAAGCTCAGTATTGTAAGACAGGCTAAACTGCTCTCCATTAACCGTACAAGCCTTTACTATAAACCAGTAGAGATGAGTGATGAAGAGTACAAAATCAAACGTATTATTGATGAAGTTTATACTGCACATCCTGAATACGGATACCGAAGGATGACAATCATTTTAAATAGAGATTATGATATTTTAATTAACCGCAAGAGGACACGCCGTTATATGCGTGAAATGGGGATACACGGCTTTTGTCCTGGTCCTAACCTCAGTAAGCGTTTGCACAAAAAGTATCTATATCCTTATCTTCTTAGAGGCTTAAAAATCGACCGTCCAAATCAGGTATGGTCCATTGATGTGACATATTGCAGGATGAAGCGTGGTTTTATGTATATGGTCGCTATTATAGACTGGTATTCTCGCTATATTGTGTAAGTGCTTCAAAAGATGACGTATAGCCGCGTTATATTCATTGTGGTAAGCTAATACTATCATTTTGGGAAGCACTTTTTATTTCTTTGATTCAATCTGCATTTCTCTGGCAATTCCTTTGACCAGGGCAGATACTTATTTAGTATTTCAGGATAGTTATGAAAATCTGTATCCGGGATCGACGCTAGGATATATCTTAGATATTCATACACATCCAGATCATTTGCTTTTGCAGATTCTACTATTGTATAGAGAATAGCATTGGCTGTTGCTCCTTTAGGTGTATCAGCAAAGAGCCAAGCTCTTCTTGCCGTAGCATATGGTTTAATATTTGCTTCACATAAATTATTCGAGATGGGAAGTCTTCCGTCTTCCAAAAATGTTTCCAGATATTTTTTCTGGTTTTTGGCATAATTAAGGGCTTTTGTCAGGTTCTCATTTGTAGTAGAAAGAGCAGATGTTTCTTCAACCCACGACCAAAAGGCATCTAGGATGGCTCGTGACGCCACCTGACGCTTCTCTTTCTTTTCTTCATATGTTAATTCCTTCATCTCATCTTCCAATTTAAAGAGAAGATTAATGAATTCTCTGCCTTCAGCACCTTTGGAACCTGGGATTTCTTTTCCCTTATTATCCAGTGGAATACTTTCGATTAGGTATCTGCGGCAGTGAGCCCAACATAAATTTCTTTTTATTCCCTCGGCTTTTTCATAACCAGCATATGCATCTGTGGTCAAATATCCATGAAAACCATTTAATAGCATTTTTGCTACTTCACCGCTTCTGGTTCTGGAGTAGTAAAAATATGCTCCTTTTATCTCCTCACAAGCTGCACTTCGCATGACCCACATAAAAGAATCACTGCTGGCTTTTTTGCTCTCTTCCTTATTACACTGGATTCTTGTTTCATCCATGTGAAGGACTTCGCATTTTAAAAGTTCCTCATGGATTCGGTTGTAAATTGGAGTAAGCCATTCCTCGCTGCATCGGATCGTCCAGTTCGCCATGTTAGCTCTTGGTAATACCAATCCCATACGGTACCAGTCCTTTTCCTGACGGTTGAAAGGAATCCCCATTGCAAACTTCTGATACATGACCTGCGCCACAAGTGATGCAGTTCTTTGGTAGCTTGGAACAGTTATTTTTTTCTGTTCCTTAAATAGTTCCTTTGCCAGTTCCTGTGTTGTTTCAAACAGATTCATCTGTTCGTCTACATGTTTGGTAACCTCTGAAGAAGCACCAAAGAGTTTCTTACGGGCATGCAGAAGAGCCTGTATCATATTTTCTATCTGAATATTCTGTTTTTCACGGATTTTATCTATATTTCCAGCGATATTGATGAACTGAAAAGTGCTGATTTCATGCGTGTTTCCTGGCTTTTATTTATCATATTCACGAAGCTTAAAAACAGGTTTTTCCGGCCCTCATTTCAACAGGATGAAGTGCCTTTTTCTGTTCCATTTCCAATCCCTGAAGAAGCCACTCCATCTGCTGGAATGTAATCTCTTTTACTTCAGCCGGATTCTTTGGCCACTGAAATTTCATTCCTTCTAGCAGCTTCTTGCTGGCCAGAATAAAACCATTTTTATCATATCTTAAAACCTTAATGCCTGTTTTTCTTTTGTTGCAGAAGATGAAGGCACATCTGTCTGAGAATGGATCAAGCCTGAATTGTAGATTCACAATCGCCACCAGTCCTTCTATCTGCTTGCGAAAATCAGTTGCGCCACAGGCAATGCTATACCGAAATCGGTATAGCATTGCTTATACCGAAAAAATAACTATACCGAGATTCTGTTGAAAGTATCATTCTACTGGTTTCTTAGCATAAATTTCGGTATAGTATTTCGCTGATTACAGGCGATAAAGTTTTTCCATCACCTTTTTATCTTTCCACTTTTTAGCGGTCTGGCTCTCATTAGCCTTTTCTAATGACTTTGCTAAGGTATCAAGTGTTGCAAAAGCATAGAATCCGGAGGTGGTTGAAATATTCTCATGTCCTAACAGTTGTTGTATATGTGTCAATGGAATTCCCTGTTGATACAAATTCATGGCTCTCGTTTTTCGAATCATATGGCAATGGACACTTGAGGGCATCTTTGTTCCATTTGATATACATTTTGCTGCATAGCGTTTTAGCATTTTCTCTACCGTATCCGTCGAAAGATGATGTTTCTCACCATGCGTTGTTGCATAAAAAAGCGGTGCATCTGGTTTGTTATCATCATGAAATTCATTGAGATAACACTTTAAATGCTTTTTTGTTTTCTCCATTAGTTCAAAGTTCTCTTGTGAGGCATACTCCATAAGGGCATGCACTGCAGTCAACCTCAAATTGCATGTTTTTGGTGCAAGTTGTTGGTCATTCAGCATCCAGTTCATGTATTCCTTTACATTTTTACGGTTGAATTCCTTAAAGGTGATGTCCTTACGGTTGTATTGTTTTTGTTTTTCCAGATAGTCAATATAATGGTTCAATGCATTTCTGTATGCTGAAATAGTATTGCCACTGGCTTTTCGTATATCAGTTAAATAATGCCTGATATAATCCATCGCGGTATTCCAGAAGAATTGGCTGCTGTCTATATCATTCTTCTTCATAGGGCACCTCCGGCAGGATGTCTTCTAAGGATTCTGACAGTTCTGTGAATACAGGGAAAAATTCTGGGACAAAGCGAAAGTAATACAGGGTGCTGCTAGGATGCTGATGCCCCATGTACCGTACAAGATATGGAAGCATAGCGTTGATATCCGTCCCTTCTTTTACCCAACGGTTTAAATTTGCCCAGACAAAGTGATGGCGAAAATCATATGCCCTTGGTCGTGATATCGGTCCATCCCAATCAGAGAATGCCTGCTTCCAAAGACGTTTGAAATTTTCGGAGATGAATCCTGCCGTATAATAATCGGTCAGGGATCGTGGGAAAAAATATGTTCTGCCCGGAAATACGTTTTCTATCTTCTGATTATACCCTTTTAGGTAATCTGACAGTTCCCAGCTGATGAACAGTCTTCTACTTTTAGCTCCCTTTGACTGCAAGATGTCAATGTAGTTCTCAGAAAGATGTACATCACTGCATAGTAACTTACGTACTTCCTTGCACCTGAGTCCACAACAATATAAAATCCTGAACAATGCAGGAAGAACATATTCGCGGCCTTTAAATGATTGATTAGATTTGACGGAATCACAGGCAAGGAAAAAGTGGACTGTCTCATCCTCTGTAAAAAAATAAGGCGGTTCTGGGTATAGCTTAGGCATTCGCTTTGGAGGAATCACATATACATTTTCACATCCTTGATTAAGAAGGTACCTGCTGAATTCTCTCAGGACTGCTGTTAATCCATACAGAGCACCTGGATAATCTTTTTTTGTATCCAGATATGCAAGGATAACATCTTTATTCGGAAACTTTGCATTTGGATAATTTTGATGGGTATATTTAACAAATCCATTAAGATAGGTTTCCGATGTGATATATTGATACCCAATACCACGTTTGTATGATAGAAAGTCTTCTGCTAAAATATCAATTGATTTACAATTATTCATAAGCACCTCCCGGAAGAGGAAGGGTACATTCGGAAAGTCTTTCTCCATCTGTTGAAATATAAATCAGGGTACTGTTGGGATCTGAATGTCCAAGAACTTCTGCTATTGCAGGAAGTGGAATTCCCTTGCGTACCATACGAGAAGCTGCATTGTGACGCATCATGCGCGTCCCATTAATTCGACCGCTCTTTTCAATTCCTGCATTTATGACGTCCTACGCGTTGAGCAATTTCAGATTTTGAATGACCTTGATGCCACAACAGGATGATTTGTTGTTTCATGTTCAAAGTTATCAACTCCATTACTCCCCCATACTAAGACAAGATTTGAATCTATATGGGAAAGTATAATTTAGAAGTGCCGATTTTTCAAATGAAATGATTGCCTACTTTTAGATTAACATAAACACCATGAATTTGCGGATAACTATAAATTCATCCCTCGAGTTAATAGGCAGAAAACCGAGATGTCTTAAAAACTCCCAAGTTCGGTTTTCCACACAGTAAAACATATTGGCAAGGTTGGAGTTAAAATCGTTGTATACCTCCATTGCCTTTGGAGCAGGCGGTCTGCCAAACAACACCCAGCCTCCACCGCCGAAGACTTCAATGTATCTGCCGAAGTCTTTTGGGAACAGCTTGTAAATGATTTTTCGGAGGGCTTTTTTACCGCCCACCCAACTGATAAAACTATTGATATTACACTACCTCCTATGCAAAAGAAAAGAGCCGCGCATTATCACATTTGCATGGGTGGCGACTCATCAGGATGATATTCATATTCATTTGTTCCTTCGTTATAGAGGTAGCCCTCATCTGCGAGGTCGATACCATGCACTTCAGCGGCTAGCTCCAAGGCTTCCTTAGAACCTCCAAACGGAATATCGCAAAAAACTTCCTCACCGTTTTCGTATTCTTTTTTCCCTGTGTTATTTCCAAAATCCTCATCTGCCCACAGATATTCAAAACACAGTTCCGGATATTGTTCTGCAAGTTGGCTGATTACTTTGTCTACGTTGCTCCAAGCTGTTTGAAACTCTATGCAGCTGCTATTAAAATCCTGTAATGCGGTATCCCTATATCCATAGCTATTCCACTTACTGCCCCAATTGGCAATATTCCAATCTAACCAGTTGTTTTTGCCATACTTAGCTAATTCCTCTTTGCCAAGATCGCCATGATAGATGTTATCTGGTGTTGGTATTATCTTATTAAAATCAATACTGCCAATGCCGACTTTATCTGATTTTATTGTCTCAAACATAGCTCTGACCTTATCCTCATCGCCATGCACTTTTAAGATATTTGTTACATGATTAGGCATTTTACATCCCTCCCTTGATGACATTGATTCCATATCGCCTTACCAAAAAGGTATTAACAATAAGTCGCAGGAGCTTATCATTTATCAGCTCCGGATCACTTAGTTCAGAAACTGTAATGTGTTCCTTTCCAGAGTAAAGCTCCTTTGCCATATGAAAGATGGCATATCCATCTAAATCCACACCATGAATGCGGATAGCTTCAAAATGAATGAGTTGGCTGCCTACACAACTTTTTGCTTTACTCCGGACAAATGCATCTGCAGAGAGTAAAAAAATAGCGGCTGCATATCCGTAGCTTTCTTCTGGCTTCGGAAACAGACCGCTTTTACAGATACTTTGAAATCTCTTTTTATGCTCTGCATTTCTAAAAAGCATTTGGTTCACCTCGCTTTCTTCGAGGTTGCTCCCAACCTCTATGATTTTTTGCACTCGCAGAGCAAATGCCTGAATCTCTATCTCTTTCAAAAGCAGCCCCAGCAATTCTTCATACCGAATTGGGTTTGGATTCACATATCTTTGCTGGCTTCGGAATGTTCCCCAAGCACGAGGAGTAAAGCCGGGAATAAGTTGCATTTCTATTTCTATGGCAGAGAGAGGTGTATCTCTCATAAATCTTGTAATCACTTTAATCAATCCTTTCTTTTTCTGCAAATCGAACAATTAAAAAAGAGGCTATGCTTTTCAGTAACGAAGAACATAACCTCTTGATTGTTTGCCCGATGCATTTATTAAGTTGTTCTTGGTTTTATATGAAAACAGAGGCACGAAGATTTATCATCGAGGTACCTCTGGATTTTCTTCATTTTAATTTTAAAATGTTAGGCATGCCTGCTATATTCTCATTAGACCAATGAGGTGCACTGCGCCCAATACTAATTGGACTGGTTCAGAACATTAATCAAACAAAATAGGCAATAATGTTTTATACTATTCCATTCCTGTCAAAACAACCTTTTTCCGTCTGAAATATTTATACCAAGCTCTTTCGCCATACTGGTTTGCTTAAATGGATTTACTTTTTCCACTACTCCGTCATGTTTAAAAAGTGAGCCTGTATTTTTGAACCAAAATGTTACATTTGCTTTTACGCATTGTTCACGGATATTAAGTACCCAATCATAATCACATTCACGAGCCTCTCGCCCCGTTTCACCGCCAACTGTAACATGGTCTACTCCATGAAGATAAGGTGTTAAATCTATCGCTTCTAAGAGCGGTGCGCAGGCAATAAAACGCCGCTTTATCGGATAGGATAAAAATAATGGAAGCCTATAATCGGCTAATATTTGATTTTCGACAGTACATCCAATATTCACATTGTCATATCCAGTATCCCAATCTGACGGAAGCGATACAAGGAAGCGGTCAATCCGCTTTGTCAAAATCAAAAATTCTATATCTGTTCTTTTCTTGATGATAGCCCATATTTCTTTACGCCATTCATCTGCTTCAGGAAGAAAAAAGTCAGTTGCAAAACATGTTGCAAGAATTTTGTTACCTTTAATGTTGTATTCGCCTTTTGCATTCGTCCTTATAGGCCAATCAAATTTGTCTGTTTTTTCTATGACGTTTTGACCATATCGTTTTGCATGGGGTCCATAAAAATAACAATATGTACAACCATCACTAATTTTATAACAGCCTGTCCATGGTTCCCAGTTCATAGCATCCTCCTTATTTAGTGAGTTTTGTTGTGTCTATATATAATCAATCTTTTATGCGCCTTTTCCGCCAAATGCGTACAAGTTATTATTTACCTCAAAGCCTCGTTTTCCATCTGCCATTTCTCAAATAAGCCGATGTCATCTATATTTTCCCTTAAAAATCAGGGCAAAAATCGGGCACTTTTTAGCCTAATTTTTGCCCATTTTTTGCACCAAAACCACAACATCTTGTGGTTAGAGTGTCTTATTTATCGTTTTGACCACAACGCGTCATTAGAATCACCGTTTCAACATGTGCCGTATGTGGGAACATATCTACTGGCTGTACGTCGATAGTTTTATAACCCCTATCTTCAAGATATCTCAAATCTCTGGCCAGTGTGCTGGGATTGCATGATACATAAACGATTCTGTCCACCTGCATTTTAGCAATGGTATCTAATAATGCTTCATCACATCCCTTGCGCGGCGGGTCTACGACTACCACATCCGCTGTATACCCTTGATTATACAGCTTAGGAATCACTTCTTCCGCTGCCCCAACATGGAACTCTACATTATGGATATCGTTAAGTGCCGCATTTTGTTTTGCATCCTCTATTGCTTCAGCTACGATCTCCACCCCTACCACTTTCTTAGCATTCCTGGCAAGAAACAGCGATATGGTTCCTATCCCGCAATATAGATCGAATACCGTTTCATCACCATTTAGCTGTGCACACTCCAAAGCCTTGTTGTACAGTACTTCCGTTTGTACAGGATTGACCTGGTAGAATGACATGGGAGAGATATGAAACTTTACATCCCCAATATAATCAATTATTGACTCGGTTCCCCATAGCAATCTATTCTCTTGTCCTAAAACAACATTTGTAGCTTTGGTGTTAACATTTAATATGATGCTTTTGACTTTATCATTTACACTTCTCATCGCATCTATGAACTGCTGGGGATTAGGTATTTTGGCACCGTTAGCTACTAAGACCACCATGATTTCTCCCGTTGCAAATCCGACACGGGTAAAAATATGCCGTACCAGGCCTTTTCGTGTTTTTTCTTGATAAGCAGAAACATTATTTTCTTCCATCCAAAGTTTCAACTTTTCAATAATACTATCATTAATCTCATGTTGTATCTGACAGACATCCGTTTCAATAATATCATGACTTCTTGGAGCGTAAAAACCCACTTTAACCTTCCCGGTGTTTTCATCCCTGCCTACAGGAAACTGTACCTTATTCCTGTATCGCATCGGCTTTTCCATACCTATGGTATCATGTACAACTACATCCTCTAATTTTCCGATACGTTGAAGATTGTCCACTACCTTCTGCTTTTTAAGCTCTAGTTGCTCCGAATAAGCAAGATGCTGTAATTGACATCCTCCACATTTTATATGTGATGGACAAACAGGGTCTACACGGTGTTCTGAAGGATTAACGATTTCTATTAGTTTGCCATAAGCATAAGTATTTTTTGTTTTTACTATCTTAACTTTTACTCTATCTCCCGGTAACGCATGAGGTACAAATACCGTAAAATTCTCTATACGGCCTACACCTTCTCCTTCATGCCCCATGCTATGTATATCCATTTCGTAATATTCATTTTTGTGTACAGGAATTTGATTTTTCATTTAGTCACTTCCTCATTTAAATCATTAGTAAAACTATAGAGCATTCTAAAACAGGATATTAATCGAAACTGCAAATAGTCATAACTGCTATTAACATGCGCGCATTCTAAACGGGCAACTAAATCTGTCCTAATGAAATTTTGTCCTTTCTATAACATCTGATGACATTAGCCACTATTCACTATTCATTATTCACTGCTCAGTATTACCTATGAGTATAATTGTTATTTCATGTTTCGTAAAGCAATATTTATCCATAAATCTATTTAAATAGTATTATTCTACACAAACTATATTTGTACTCAAAATGACATTGAAAAAAAGGCAGTGTATGTATGCCGCTATGATGGGTACAACGCTGCTAGGACTTGGGTGTGTATATTTCTGGGAAAAGACATGTTGTATTGATACCTATAATGACTTGAGTTGTATTAGAGATAGGCTTGTGAAATGTAATTAATAAAAGGATTTTTTCTTGCCAAAAGATAATCTATTCATCATAGATACCCTCCGCTTTAATTGTTATCCTGCTCTTTTTTAGCTTTCGGTTCTAAAAAGGACAAAATGAAAGATATACAGCATAAAATAATTGCAATATATATTAGAGGCCTATTACGTATAACGGGACATACGCCGGAGGGCAAACTACTTTTCAAAACATATATTTCAGCAAGTGTATATACTCCAATCACTGTCCCAATTATCAAAGTGCCATAACTTAGATATGATAATATCTTCTTTCTCATGATTGTTCCTTATCTTCTATATATTTGTTAAATTTAGCTTTATTTATTTCCGGATACTGTTTCATATGGCCATCTTACGATACCACCCAAATTATATATATGTGTATAACCCATTTTTGTTAACACTTTTGCAGCTATTGCACTACGACTGCCACTTCTGCAATAAACGAAAATTTCTGTATTTTTATCCGGCAACTTTTTGTTTGCTTCGCTCGAAAGAACATCCACAGGAATCAAAGTGCTTTTCGGTATATGTTTTTCCAGATATTCATCCTTGGTTCGAACATCCAAAAGAATGATGCCTTTTTCGCTCTCCAGTCTCCTTTTCGCATCCGAAGGACTTATTTTCACTCCCCCCGCCGTGCCCAAACCTTTTCTAGATATCCAAAAAGCAACGACAACTACCAACAAAATTACTAAGGAAATATACTGATTCATCGTCTTTCCCTCCAAACTGGAAATACATATTAAAATTGCTCTCTCACTTCACAAATACCCCCACAGGGTACATTTATATTATAAAAGACAAACCACCTATCTGTCAATCATTATATCCATATATTACGATATAATTTCAAACCCATTCAAAGCAACGATAGCAGGAATAAAAACACTTTACATATCCTGTAGAAGCATTAGCAAAGTTGAAGCCTGATTTGTTTGTTTTATCTTTCATAAAGCAATATTTATGTATAAATCTGTTTAAATAGTATGATTCTACATAAACTATATTTGTACTCAGAATGATATTGAAAAGGTGGTGTAAATATGCGTACCGCTATTATGGGTGCAGGATTATCGGGCCTTTGCTGTGCATATATCTTGGAAAAACAGGGATACCATTATGATATTTATGAAAATCGGCGCTGTGTCGGAGACAGATTTGTAAACGGAGAAATCATCATGGAAATACTCGACCGCCCTATTCAGGATATTTTTTCGCTGCTTTCAATGGAGCACGGACTATATCTTAAGGCAACCAACGTCATTAATAAGATCATAATAAAATCGCCAAAAGAAACAGTAGATGTTCAAGCATTTATTGGTTACATCACTACAAGGGGCAGACATGAGCATTCACTGGAAAAGCAAATTTCAACCAATATAAAAAAGCGTATTATTTTTAACAGCGATAAATCTATTGATGATTTATTATACAATTATGATAAGTTGGTACTGGCAACAGGTGATGGAAGTTATTCTGAAAAACTTCAGAAATATACCACCCACCTGCCGGTAAACCTAAAAGGTGCCACCCTCAAAGGCGAGTTTCAACCAAATACGGTATGTGCTTGGCTGAACAATACCTTTGCACCGCAGGGTTATGCATACCTGATTCCTTTTAATGCCCAGGAAGCAAATGTAGTCATCGCCTATCCAAATTATGAACATAATAAAAAGTATAATATTGATAAATTGTGGGATAACTTTTTAAATAGTTTTAACTTCAAATTCCGTATTACCGATGGATTTCAGGTAACAAACTACCAAATAGGTATAGCGGAGAAATGCAGGGTTGATAATGTACTCTTTACCGGAAACTGCTTTGGCTCAATTATGCCTTTCCTTGGATTCGGCCAGGGATCTGCTATGCTAAGCGGAATTTATGCCGGTTTGGATATATGCGGAAAAACCAAATATGAAAAAGAGATAAAAAAACTCCGAAACAGCTATTACGATTCATTAGCCCTCAGGCATGCGATGGAAAAAATGAATAATGACGATTATGACAAGCTACTTAGAATCTTGAAAACTTCTCTAGGGAAGAAAGTATTCACAAACAAAAAGCTCAACTTTCTTAAGTATGCGGCAAAAGCTTCAAAATTACTGCTTGACCAGAATAAAACTGCCCAGTTTTAGAAAAACTATGGGACACCCCTTCATTTTAAGGAGTGCCCCTTTTATTTTTTATACCTTCATATATCTCCATATCATAATCCTTCATACGCCGTTCATGGATATTCTTTTGTTCTCTTCACATACAATCAGCTTTCGCACCTTGTCAATGACCGTACGAAGCAGTATTTTACCACCCCAAAGCGTTGACAAATATTTTAATGTCTCATATGCGTAGGTGAGGTCCAACTCTCTGCCATCATATTCATGTTCCAAAAGCAGCGACCGGTCCTTCGGAGACATTTCCATTACTTTGATGGAGGGGATGCCTGACATACCAGTAGTACTAACGACGGCATTGCGTATTTCCTTCCATCCTTTTTCATCCGCAACCTCTTCTATCACATAGTCTACACCTTTCTTGTTATACTCAAACAGGTTCATGTCTCTACATAATTCTTCAGTAAGATATCGCCGGATAAAAGATTCATCCCTTTCTAACTTCCGCACTTCAAATATTTTTTTTTTGCCGTAGCGCCGTTCAATATCATGAAAGATAGTGTACCCCATATAATACGGGTTCACCCCACCTTTCCACGGACGAATTACTTGATGATGCCGGGTCAAAAATTCCATATGAAACTCTTGCGTCAGTTCCAGCTTATTCAATATATGATAGTGCCAGTAACTGGCCCACCCCTCGTTCATAATCTTTGTCTCAATCTGTGGAATAAAATATGCCGTCTCTCGCATGGTAATGGTAAGGATGTCTTTTTCCCATTCTTCCAGTTGCCCATATTCCACTACAAATGCCATCAAGTCTTCGGCTGGCTCTATAGGAATTTTATTCAAATCCGGGAAAGCAATATTCTTTTTAATATCCAACGGACTATGGACTTTTGTCTTCTCGTAATATTTCTGCAGCAATCTGTCTTTCTTCTCTTGTTGAGAAACTTTTTTCTCTCCGATTACTCTAGAGGTCTGAAACCTTAACGCATGAGCCGCATCCAATATACGCTCAACCTTCTCATAGCCAATGCTTGGGTCTTGAATATAACTCCTAATTCTATCCGCATGGTTTTTAAACATTTCCACCGCAGTCTCTGCCGATGTTCCTTCTGCGAACAAACGGTTATTTTTAAAAAAATCGTTATGCCCATAAACATGAGCAATGGTAAGAATCTGAAGCAATTGGCTGTTATCCCTCATAAGATATGCTATGCATGGGTTTGAATTGATTACCATCTCATAGGGTAATCCCTCAAGATTATACCTATACAGTGTTTTTTTCTTCTCATAGGTTTTACCGTAGCTCCAGTGAGGATAATGGGACGGCATCCCTACATAAGCTTCATAACACAACATATCTTCGTAGCTGCAGATCTCAAATTCCTGAGGATAGACATCCAATCCTTCCTCCTTTACGATTTCTTCAATCTTCTTATTCCATTCTTCCAACTGTCCCACTGTATATTCCATCATAGTCCTTTTGTTATTCTTTAAGCGCTGTCTCCTTGTCTAACAACTTTCTAAGCGCAGGAATAACATCCTCCTTCTTTGACATTGTAACAATTGAAAAATTGGGATACTTCACCTTATTGGCAAATTCTTCACGTATGGTGCTGATAGGTGTATAGTATCCCAGCATAATCTCTCCGTAGCCGAACAGATTGCATGTCTCACAAAGCTTACATGCCGACTCTACAGCTTTTTTATTGTCTTCCGTCCAATTATCACCATCACTGCAGTGAAAAGCATAAATGTTCCATATTGCAGGATTATATCTTGCTTCAATGATTTCCAACGCCTTTTCATACCCACTGCTGATAAATGTCCCCCCGGACTCTCCCCGGTGAAAGAAGTCATCTTCATCCACTTCTTTTGCGACGGTAGAATGTGAGACAAATACAATCTCAACATTAACGTATTTCAGCTTGATAAACTGGTATAGCAAGAAATAAAAGCTCCTAGCCAGGTATTTTTTAGTCATGTCCATCGAACCGGAAGTATCCATAATGCATATAACCACTGCGTTGGATTCTCGTCTAACATCCTGCCGCATCCGGTAATATCTTAAATCATCCTCTTTAAATGGGAACCTTTCCCGTTCTTTTTGCTCATCATACAATTTTGGTTCTTCCGCCTGCGCTCTTTCGTAAGCTTTTTGCCTTTTGATTTTTTCCACTACCGACCGTTTCTTAGCCAAACGCGGACGAATCCCTTTCCTCTGATATCCCAACTTCTTAAAAGTTGTTTCAGATTCCATTTCCTTAAATTTCTTTTTCTGCAGAAAGGGTAAATTCAAATCTTCAAACAGATAATCAATTAATTCTTCAATCGTAATCTCTGTTTCGTAAATGTCTTCCCCTTCATTGCTGCCTGCCTCTCCTTGTCCGGGGCCTTGGCCTTTTTTGGAACTATCACTTCCGATTTTATCACCGCGTTTTTCACTTCCATCTCCAGAGCCCACACCCGGTTTATTCTTCCCGTATATAAACTGATATTCTTTTATTCCCCGAACAGGAATCTTGATTTTTTTATCTTTGCTTTGTCCTATAATACTCTCCTCAGCAATAATATTTCCTATATTTTTTTTGATGGAATCTTCCACCAATTCCCGATGCCTTCTTTTGTCTTCCGCTGACCGGTCTCTGCCCCTGCTGTCAAACTCTCTAAATATAACCATATACTCACTCCGTTCGTTAATCTTTCCACAAATTATTCGCAGCATATTTAAGAATCACATTACAGCAGTAATCACAGTACCCGTTTTTCTTCATCTCTTCTACCATGGCATCAAATTTTTCATTTTGCTCCTTATCTCTAACCTTGGTTCGGGTAATCACCCTGCTCAATTCCCGTACCGATGAAGTAAGCTTCTTCTCTATTGCTTCCTTTAAAGGCTCATAACATGTATAGTCTACTTTCCCACCACTTCTCATTACAAAAAACATATAGGCGGTTACATCTTGGCGGAATCCTCGGGCAGCCGTTTCAGTAATTCCGATCTGCTCTTCAATGGACCGCAAGAACTTTTCATCCGGCTCCAACTCTTGGCCTGTACTCCTCTCTTTGATCTTTGCCTTATTCACATAAGCTTCCGCATGATCCAGATAATTGTTGAACAAGTCTTCGGCCTGCTCCTTATAACCATGTATAAATGCTTTGGTAACCTCTTTTTCAAGAATCTTGTGATATTCTTTCTTAATAGCATCCTGCAAAAAGTTGAGATATTTTTTCTTGTCGTCATCGCCAATTGCCGTTTCTTTCACTTCTTTTACTAAAGTCTCCATCACTCCGATTGGATTGATACAATTATGGTCCGACTCTGCTATTGCCGTATCCAGTGCCTTCATGATAAACCGGGTGGATATACCCGTCATCCCTTCTCGCTGTGTTTCTTCCCTCAATTCAAGGATATCCACTTTTTTAGTGCTTCCTTTTTCAACAATTTCTTCCCCGTTATATATCTTTAGCTTTGTAAGCGCATCGACTTTGGATGAAGGCGCTAATCTTGTGAGTATCGCAAACATGGACGCCACCTCAATGGTATGCGGCGCAATATGCGCGCTAAACTTACTTTTCTTCAAGATCTTATTGTATATCTTAATTTCTTCATTCAATTCAAGACAATATGGCACCTCAATTTTTACGATTCTATCCAGGATGGCTTCATTGGTATGGTCAGACTTAAATTTATTCCATTCTGCTTCATTAGAATGGGCTAAAATGATTCCATCAAAATAGATCATTGAACCTTTCCCCGGTGAAGGAACACTCTTCTCTTGTGTTGCCGTAATCATAGTATGCAAATATTCCACTTCATTCTTAAACACTTCAATAAACTCTACCAAGCCCCGATTACCCACATTAAACGCTCCATTTAGGGATAATACCCTTGGGTCATCCTCGGGATATAGGTCCAACTTGGATATGTCTACCGAACCGATGAGCACTGAGGTATCCTGATTGTTAGGATCCACCGGAGGTACCACACCCACTCCTTTTCTTGAACGAATACTAAAATCCACACTTTCTACAGGGTATCGCTCATATTCTCCGTTGTACTGCTCTTTCAGCCTATAGCGGCAAACCGGACACAGATCGCCCTCTATCTGTATGTTGAGCATACGTTCAAACTGTTCCCTTAAATGTTTTGGAATAAGATGCAGCGGCTCCTCTCTCATGGGGCAGCCTTTAATAGCATATATAGGTATACTCATTTCCAATGCTTTTTTCAGTGCCTCCATGATGGATGACTTCCCTGCCCCCACCGGTCCTACCAAATAAAGCACCTGCCTGGATTCTTCACCCTTCATGGCAGCTGCATGAAAATATCTCACCATTTTCATTAAAGTCTTGTCTATACCAAAAAAGTCATCTTTGAAGAAATTATACTTCTTGATGACGTCATTGCCATAAATCCTTCTTAGCCTGGGATTTTCTTCCGTATTAATGATTTCTATTCCTTTTCCGGTAACTAATTCATACATTCTCTGGTGGGCCAGCATGCACAACGAAGGGTTCTCTTTTAATACTTCCAAATAATCAAGCATCGTGCCTTCAAAATGTTTCTTATTCTTTTCTAGTCTGTCCTTCTTAATGAGGTCTGCAAACTGTGACATTACCCTTATAACCTCCTTATTGTTCTGCAAATTTAAAATTCTTTTCCATCCATTTCTTTTAAAAGAGCGAATGAATAGCTTGATTTACTCTATAATACATATGTATGATTGAAGCAATATTTTAATACCGCAATATTTGAATGGCGGCAAGTTAAGTATTTTTCATTAAAATATGTTATAATAACCATACGGTCTGATAGAATTAGGAGTGAGAATATGTCTAGAAATAAATTCGATGATTTTTTTGCAAACCGTCAGAGCTTAATTGACCAATACACCAAAGGAGACCTGTCCAAGGAAGAATTTATTGAAAACAACTATTACTATATACAATCGATGAATACAAAACCTTTTCAAAGAGTAGATCATATAAAAAAAGGCTTGTTTAACTATCAGTATTATAACGTGATTGCGAAATACTGTCAGAAGCGCGCCCATGAGTCCCCTAAGAACAGCCTTCAGAAAAAAGACTTTATCGAAAAAGCCAATTACTATTATTCTAAAAAAGATAAGGTCACTATGAAAATATTAGATATCCTTGATTTCGAAGGCGTTGATGCATATTATGTAAAGGTAAATTCTCCAAATCTTAAAAATAAGCTATTTGAAATCGTATTAAAAGAGTATGAAGATGTTATTTTACACTCTAAAAATGAAGATATCAGAAATAGGCTCATTGAAGAAGGTGTATTTAGAGATGAAAAGATACGGTCGGTCATTGACAGCTATATAAACCAGAAGTATTGATTGGTTCACGGTTCACAGTTCACAGTTCACGGAATTTTGTTAGATCTATAAACTATGAACTGTTAATCGTGAAGTTTAATGTAATAACTCTTTGAATAGATCTTCGCTATTTTCATTAATAATAACCACTTTTGCTCCATTTTTTTGGGCTATATTAGGCAGCAGATTGGCAGGAGCCACTTGCAGGCTGGTACCGATTACCAACATCAGGTCACATTTTCCGGCCCACTGAATTGCTTGCTCCCAGTCGTGAATTTGATCACCAAATAACACTACATCGGGCTTTAGTATTTTGCCGCAGTCGCAGTGCGGTATTTTTTCATCCAGCGATTTCTGTGCAGGGTAAATCATTCTGCACTTTTCGCATACTAAGTCTCTCAAATTTCCATGTATCTCCAATACATTCTGGCTGCCGGCTTTTTGATGAAGCCCATCGATATTCTGTGTAATAATATCTGCATTATATTTTGCCAGTACTTTATGTGCTGCGTTTGGCTGTACATCATTCCATGCCAGTATACTTCTATACAAATCAAAAAATGTGTTCGGATGATTCACAAAATATTCCCTGGTTAGCATATCACGTATAGGAATATCATTCCAATCTACATCAAATGTAGGTAATCCGCTTGCAACACTTACACCTGCACCGGTGAGAGCAAGAGGATATTTTGAGTTTACAAGACTGTACTTTAATGTTGCTGTATCCATTTGTACCTCCTGTTTTAGTTCCAAGCCCGGCATTGAGCGCTTGGAATGTGTATTATATTCATTATTATTGCAAATCCAGTCATTCTTGTTCGTCTGTTTCATCTACTGAATAATCAACATCAGAAATGACTTCTCCATCTTCATCCATCACTCCTGATCTCTTTGAATCTACATAGTTTTCCAACTCTTCTTTCAGCAAGTTCCAACCGTATAAAACAGCTACAGTGTCATCAATGAAACCTGCTCCTGGAATCAAATCGGGCATGAGATCTGCAGGATTGATAAAATAGAGTAGAATTGCACCGATAATCAGCTTTTTATAGGTAGATACTTCAGGGTCGAGGAAATAATTGTACATTACTTTCAACTTGTTAATAATACCGTCTATTCCTTTAGAGGATTTTAGTTTATTGGAAAAGTTTAATTTTATTTCGTTTCTGCCATCCTCGGTCTGCGCCTTTTTCATTAATGTTTTTAATATTTTGGTAAGCTTTTTTAAGTTTACTACCCTCATATTATCACCACCCAATCCATAGTATAACACAATGAACAATTAATAATGAATACTGAATACTTATTGTAGAAATAATTTAGTGCTACTAATATAATATAGCACTACTTCGTAATTTATTATACTTAAAAAATTGAGTTAGAAGCTTATTCCGGCTTCTAACTCAACTTTTCGAATATTTTGCTACCGGAGTAGCAAAACATTCATTGTTAATTGTTCATTAACTTAAACTTTGTAGGGATGGGCAGGTGTTGATATTTCGGTTAAAGCTTCAGAAGCTTCGGTATCATAAGTCGGGTTTACCGCTAAATCTCCAAGTGCTACCATTCCCACTACCGTATTATTTTCTACAATGGGCAGCCTTCTGATTTGCTTTTGCGCCATCATTTTTGAAGCTTCTCTAACATCCATGCCCGGCCAAGCGGTAGTAATCTGTGAAGTCATAACATCACTAGCTTTCAAGGTCTTTGGATCTGTCCCATGGGCAACATTTCTTACCACAATATCTCTATCGGTTACAATCCCTTTCACACCACTTGCATCACAAACCGGAATAGAACCTACGTTATGTTTCTGCATCAGTTGAGCTACCTGCTCCACAGGTGTGTCAGGGCTTACATATACTACTGTACTTGTCATGATATCTTTGAGTTGCAAATCCATCATCCTTTCATTTTTTAATTGCAATCTATCATTAATAGGCTTCATATATTATGTTATCCTAATTAAATAAAATAATGCCCGCCATTTTTTGATATTGCGGAAATTGCAAATTTATACAATTAATTTTTTAAAATCAGATAGTACTCCGTTAAATATGAATAGATTTCAATGGGATGCAAAGAAAGGGGTACCAAAAAGTGTCATTTTTTATCCTCAAGCATAGAATAATAAAGAATCTATCTCGCTTTAGAAAGGAGAATCAGCTTGACCGCACTATTACTTGCTTTATCTCTCAGTTTAGATAGTTTCGGTATCGGTATCAGCTATGGTATAAAAAAAATTAAGGTTGCAAAAACCGCATTACTTATAATTACTATGATGTCGTTAGGCGCTTTATCATGTTCCTGGCTGCTTGGGCAAGCGATCCTATCGATAGTCTCTATCCATACCACAAAGATTTTAAGCGCCTTATTGCTAATGAGTCTTGGAATATTTGTTTTTATTCAAGCTTTCTTTGATGCTTTATTTCCTGCATCCGAAGAAGAAAAGCTGATAAAAAAAATCAAAATCAAACCTTTAAGTATCGTTGTCAACATTATTCGTGAACCGTCATCCAGTGACATAGACCATTCAGGGGTGATTGATATCAGAGAAGCCGTATATATTGGTGCTGCTCTCTCTATCGATTCAATATCTGTGGGTATAGCGGCGGCAGCTTTCCAAATCAATTTGGCATCTATTGTAATTTTTACAGCAGTTCTGAATATTATACTTTTAAAGATAGGCGAATTGATAGGTAAAAAATTTGGAAACTTAGTCAGTCAAGATAAATTAAAATTCGCATCAGGGACTATCATTTTTATACTGGGCATACTGAAGTTGATTTAAGAGTTATATCCTAATAAAAATGGCTGCTGACAGCAACTTTGTCAACAGCCTTATACGTATTCATCTTCTTGTTCATATATTTAATGATTTTCTATAAAATCAATGTAAAACTGCTTTAGAACTTCGTGTATTTCTTCAGTAGTCTTCAATCCCAATACGCTATCCAATACTTTTTTACAATCGTCTCTAGTAATTTGTGCAATGCCGTGCTTCACTTTTTGCATAGATGTTGCCGACATGCTCCATTCGTCCAGCCCCATCGCAATCAGTAAAGGAGCAGCTAGAGGGTCACCGGCCATATCTCCGCACATGCCTGCCCGCTTCCCCTTCGCATGTGCCGCATCAATGACAGATTTTATCAGGCGTATTACTGCCGGATGGAAATAGTCATAAAGGTATGCAACTTTTTCATTCATTCTGTCAACCGCCAGCGTATATTGGACCAGATCATTGGTACCTATACTGAAAAAGTCAACTTCCTCTGCTAATTGGGATGCCATCAAGGCAGTTGAAGGCACTTCAACCATGATTCCCAATTCAATAGCCGAATCAAAAGAAACTCCTTCTTCCGTAAGTTGTGCTTGAACCTCTCTATAGATCTTTTTTACCTGTCTCCATTCTTCCATTCCCGATATCATTGGAAACATAATCTTTATTTTCCCGTACACACTCGCTCTTAAAATCGCACGCAATTGCGTAATCAAAATGTTCTTTTGATCCAGGCAAAGCCGAATCGCCCGATATCCTAGAAAAGGGTTCATCTCTTTAGGAATATTCAAATACGGCAGTTTTTTATCTCCGCCAATATCCAGTGTCCGAATAATTACCGGCTTATTTTCCATAAGCTGCACTACTTCTTTATAGGCTTGGTACTGTACTTCTTCATCCGGAAGCTTATCTCCTGCCATAAACAGAAACTCCGTCCTATATAAGCCAATCCCTTGTGCGCCTTGCGCAACAGCAAAATTAGCCTGGTCAGCATTCCCGATATTCGCCGCAATCTCTACCTCGTGACCATCTTTGGTTACAGCACGTTTAGAAGCATAACTCTTTAAAGCCTGTTGTTGTTCTTGTTCAACTTTCATCCGATGACTATATTGATCAATCGTTGCTTCATCAGGATTGATGATACATAGTCCTTCAATACCATCAATAATCAAGAAGTCACCATTACAAATATTGTCCAACTCATCTCCAATACCTAATACCGCAGGAATGCCCAAGGATCGAGAAAAGATAGCTGTATGTGATGTTTTACCGCCGGTTTTGGCTGCAAAGGCCAGAATATACTTCTTATCCAGTTGAACAGTCTCTGACGGGGCTAAATCATCGGCCACTAAAATAACCTCTTCACGAATATCCGATAGCTGCACTTTGTTCTTACCGGATAAAATCAGTAGCAATCGCCTTCCTAAATCCCGAACATCCTTTGCTCTTTCCCTCATGTATTCATTGGGCATTGCCTCAAAAATCGCTGCAAATTGCTGCACCAGACCCTGCACTGCCTTTTCAGCAGAGTACTGCTGACCCTCAACTAATTTCTCCATTTTAGGGTAAAAAGCAGGGTCGGTTAAAAAGCTCCGCTGCCCCTTTATAATGCCGGCTTTTTCTTCTCCTAACGTTTGCTTGGTTTTTCCAATCAATTGGTCCAGTTCATGAATACATTGTTCCTTGGCTTTTCTGAGACGGCTTAACTCTGCATCTACGTTATCACTACTGACACTCATATATTCACTCTCATTTAAGTCAACTGCACTATATAGAAAAGCCTTCCCCATTCGAATACCATCTGAAACACCAATTCCACGCAGTTGTATTTCAGCCATTTTTCTCACCCTTCACCTTTATTCCTCGCCAAATTTACTCTCGACCAGCTCTACTAATGCACTTACCGCCTCTTGTTCATCTTCGCCGGTGGCTTCTATGGTAATTTTTGCGCCTTTCTCCAGTCCCATGGTCATTAATCCAAGGATACTCTTCGCTTCGATAGGTACTCCATCTTCACCCTTTACAAATATATCGGATTTAAATTCTGCAGCTTTATCAACAAACAACTGGGCCGGTCGAATATGAAATCCCGAAGCGTTTTGAATGATCACTTCTTTAATAAACATTAAAATCCCCCCTTCTAGATTGCCTGTAAAATATCTATAATATCCTGAGCACTTCCAGCTTCTTTTAATTGATTACGAAATTCTTCATGAATCAGTTTTCGAGAAATAGCAATTAAAATTTGCAGATGCTCATTGCCTACTTTTTCTTCGGGAACAGCGATAAGAAATACCACCGAAACCGGATTGCCGTCCATAGATTTCCAATCAATCGGCTGTTTCAAACGCGCAAAAGCCAATCCGGGTTCGGCAACTCCTTTGGATTTTCCGTGCGGAATGGCTACACCAAATCCAATACCTGTTGTACCTGTCTCTTCCCGACTCATAACAGCTTCCATATAAACAGATTTATCGGCTACAAATCCTGCTTCTACCATACTTTCAACCATTTTATCAATACATTCTTCTCTGTTTTTAGCATCAAGTGATAATAATATGGTTTCTTTTTTAAGTAAATCAGATAAATGCATCATTATTCTCCTTCCATATCTACCTCAAAGAGGGCACATATTGTTTTTTTATAACCACTAATTTCAAATGTGGAAAATATACCCTCTTTAAGATATTGAATGTCAAAATTAATTTCCCTTATTTTAACCGAACACTTTAACGCTATACTCTTATTCTTTATTCTTCTTCAATATATTTACCGTTAATGCCGTTACAACAGTTCCCACAACGATGGCAACAGCATACATTGGCAGATTACCTACCGCGTTTGGAATAGGAAGTACAAAGATTCCACCGTGTGGTGCACGCAAGGTGTTCCCAAACATCATTGAAAGCGCGCCGGTAATCCCAGCACCTAACATGGTGGCCGGAATAACACGGAACAGGTCTGCCGCAGCAAAAGGAATCACACCTTCGGTAATAAAAGAGATACCCAATACCGCAGCGGCTTTACCGGCCTCTCTTTCTTCCACCGTATATTTCTTAGGTGCCAACAACGTTGCAAGCCACATTCCCAGTGGCGGTGTCATCCCCGCTGCCATTACTGCTGCCATCGGGCCATACACATTACTTCCCAATAACCCTACTGCAAAGGTATAAGCAGCCTTGTTCACCGGTCCGCCCATATCAAAAGCCATCATCGCTCCCAGAAGTAATCCCAGCAGAACCGCGTTGCCGGTTCCGAGAGTTGTAAGCCAAGCGGTCAGTCCCTCCATGATCCCTTTCATTGGTGTGCCTACTACGTAAACCATTAATAGACCGACAACCAAGGTAGATATGAAAGGAATGATCAGTATAGGAACAAGACCCGATAGATTTTTAGATAATTTAATGTTATCTTTCAGCGCTTTTGCAACATACCCTGCTATAAAACCTGCAATGATACCACCAAGAAATCCTGCACCGATTTTAGATGCCAGCATACCTCCCACCAAGCCCGGCGCTAATCCGGGTTTCTCAGCAATGGAATATGCAATGAAACCTGCTAAAATAGGAACCATCAAAGCAAATGCCGTACCGCCCCCAATATCCATCAATGCAGCTGCAAGCGTCCCTTGTTCTTTAAATGCTTCAATTCCGAATACAAAGGAAAGAGCGATTATCAATCCACCGGCAACCACCAAAGGAAGCATGTAGGATACCCCTGTCATCAAATGTTTATATGGGCCTGTTCTCTTCCCGCTTCGCTCTGTCTTTGCTTTTGCGATCTGTTCAACATAATCTTGTCCCGAAGCTGAAGGTTTTTTTTGCAATGCTTCATCAATAAGCTTTGCCGCGTCTTTAATGGCTTGTCCCACCGCAGTCTTTACCACAGGTTTGCCGGCAAAACGCCCTTCATCAACATCCATATCCGCATGCGCTTGTGCAATTTCTTCTTCGGATAATGCATTTTCAACACCAACAGCACCCCGGGTTTCTACTTTGAAATCTACATTTTTTTCTTTTGCGGCCTTTTCCAAGGCTTCAGCAGCCATATAGGTGTGAGCGATCCCCGTCGGACAAGCAGTAACTGCTAATATCTTTTTCATAAAACGAACCTCCTTTAAATTTTAGAAAATTTGTATTTTTTATGTTTATATTTTAAGTGCGCGCACTTGGTGCAGAGATTGTTGGACTTCAGACAGTGTGCACACTTGAGTTCCGGGCTTTGAAGCAGTAATGGTACCGGCTGCCGTAGTCCACAGCGCAATTTCCTCCAGCGTTTTATTTTCCAATAATGTATAAGCGAGAGCAGCAACCATAGAATCTCCCGCACCTACCGTACTCTTCGGAATAATAGAAAAGCTATTTACACGGTAGGCTTCTTTGTTGTTAAGAATGACCGCACCTTCTTTTCCCATAGATATTAATACCATGCTTACGCCTTGTTCTATCAAATTTCGTCCGGCAGAAAGAATTTCTTTCTCTGTTAAAAGCTTCATACCTACTAACTTTTCCAATTCATAAATATTTGGTTTTATAGCAAACGGAACGGCTTTAATGCCTTCTTCCAACGCTTTACCATCTGCATCAAGGATAGTTCTAACCCCTTTGCTATTTGCCATTTCAACATAGATTCTGTAGATATCTTCAGGCACCCCCGGAGGTAAACTACCACCAAGAACCAAGATAGAAGAATAATCCAATAAATTTGAAAGCCTTTCGTTAAAATGGGCTAAAATTTTCGGAGTAACAAAAAATCCGGGTTCATTAATTTCAGTGGTGACTTTCGCTTTTTCATCCACTATTTTCGAATTTGTTCGTGTCTCTCCTTCTGCATTTATGAAAGAAGTCTTGATATCTTCTTCTTCCAGATATTCCAGCAGCAGCTGCCCTTGAAATCCTGCGGTTAATCCCGCCGCTAGGGCATCCACTTTGAAATTTTTCAATACTTTTGCCACATTAATCCCTTTTCCGCCTGGGTCTATACGCATATCCTGAACACGGTTCAACCCACCTATTTTTAAGCTTTTTACCGTTATGGTCTTATCCAAGGCGGGATTGAGTGTGACGGTAACTACCGGTGAGTTCATTTTATCCCCTCCTACGACTTAACAATATATATCTCTTTTCCAACTCGTTTTATCGCTTTTACATATTCTTCCGAAATGCCATCGCTTACAATATATTTATCAATCTCTTCGAAGTCCGCAAATTTTCCGAAAGAAACTTTTCCTTCTTTGGTATGGTCAGATAACAAAATTACTTCCTTTGCTGCTTCAATCATTTTTCTTTTACTTGCAGCCTCTATCAGATTAGGAGTGGTAAGGCCTTGCCGAATATCCATGCCGTTTGTTCCAATAAAGGCTTTATCAACACAAACCATCTTGAGAGATTGTTCTGCGATAGGCCCTACCAGTGCCAGTGTTTGCTGGCGTAAAACCCCTCCGGTAACCAGTACTTCAATTCCTTTATACCCTTGCAGCTCATGGGCTAAAATTAAGGAGTTTGTAACCACTGTCAGATTGGAAAAAACCTTTATTTCTTTTGCCAAATGAAAGATGGTAGTTCCCGAGTCCAATAAAATGGTATCTCCATCTTTAATAAATTCGGCAGCTTTACGGGCTATACTCTCCTTCTCTTTGCGGAATTTATCTTCCTTTTCTATAAAAGTCGGCTCAAAATTCACCTCCTGCATAAATACCGCTCCACCATGCGTTCTTTTCAACAGCTTTGATTCTTCCAATTCTTTTAAATCGCGCCGGATTGTAGATTCGGACACTTCAAAATACTGACTTAACTCCGGAACCGATGCCCTGGAATGTTCCTGAACATATTGCGCTATCTTTACTTTTCGTTCTTCTTCATATAACATGGCATATTTCTCCGTTCATTTTATCATTTCCGATCACACTCGATCATTCAAGCCAATCTCTATGACCATTTGTTATCATTTGTGCTTATTTATGATTATACTCCTGATTTTTTTCCTTGTCAATAGTAATAATATTGACTGTCAAAAAATATTCTCTATCGTCTAAAATACACAACAATAGCATCTTTATCTTAAGATTCCCCATTATCCCATATATGATTTCCATGCTCATATATGCATATCGATGAAAGGATATGCTTAAAATAGAAGCATAAGCTCTGCTCTAACAGTCAACTACAAAGGCCGGCCATCGGCCGTTTGTGAATATCACAGGTTACCAAGGCGGACGCGCAATGCGCGCCCCTACAATAAAAATATCCATAGAATTTTGCACAGGCTATTTCCTCAATAACAAAAAAGAGTTTACTGCATATATGCAATAAACTCTCTCTTAGTGCCCCTTTTTCCTTTTTACATATATCTAACCGCCAGATAAACGGCTATCACACATAAAAAAATAGTTATAGAAAGGCATATGTTGTTAAAATCCAGTTCAAACTCTTTTATCCTATACAGCCATTTCGATTTTAATATAATCTTTTTATAAATAATCACTCCGGCGATTAAGCTTATCAAGTAAATTCCGGCTTTTTGAAGGTATGAAAATATATCAATGGAAACCTGCTGATTAAATAACAATTCGATAAATCCCTGTCCCCAAACGCCTCCGGTAAAGCATATCAGTCCTAGGGTAATAATGGTAATACTGCGGTAATGATCTATATTTACCTTACTTTGCTTACTGTCGCCCCAAAATATGGACGAGTATTTTAAAAATGACACAATGGTCCCTAGATTAATAATCAAGATGCCATATTCCAGCGCATTCCCTTTTATCCCGCTTTGAATTAAATATTTCGAAATACTTCCATTAAACAATGGCGCTCCGGTGATACCCAGTATCGCCAAAACAGATGCCGCCGCTACGATAGGCATCCTCCTGAAAACTCCTTTAATCTCCCATAAATTTCTTGTCTTATATTCTTCAATGATCATCCCCGCTCCCAAAAACAGTGTGGATTTAAAGAAAGCATGATTCACGATATGGTATATGGAACCCCAATAGGAATATTTATTAGGAAAGTTTAATCCGATCATAATCAGTCCGATTTGGGAGACCGTATGATAGGCAAGGATCAGCTTTAAATCGGTCTGGGACAATGCCAGAAAAAAGCCAATCATTCCGGTAAGCAAACCCATGACCAAAAACAATTCCGATGTATCTATCACCCCTTGAAACATCTCTTGAATCCTTATAAAAAGATAGATACCGCTCTTTACATACAGACCTGATAATATGGCGGATACAATGGAAGGCGCACTCGGGGTCCCATGGGCTTTCGGAAGCCAGCTAAACAGCGGCATCAACGCACATTTCAAACTAACCGCCGTAATCATTAACGCATACGGTATGATAAGTGTACGGGGATGTTCTATGAACTTCATTCTTTCCTGTATGCCCCCAAAATCCAATACTCCCATTGTTTTATAAATAAACCCAATTCCAAAAAGAAAAAAAGTCATCGCGACAATATTGACCAATAAATAGATGATACCGTCATAGATAGCCTGACTATCTTTTTTAAACATGATCAATATGCTAATGGTAATAGTTGAAATCTCTGCTAATATGAATACATTAAATAAATCATTTGATAGAAATATGCCAATAATGAGTGCCTGTAATACCAAAAACAAAAATAAAAAAAGCTTATCCACATACATCTTACTGTAATTGAATATAAGCATGGCTAAAAACAAGAATGCGGTAAGCATCACCAATACCGAAGAAAGTATATCTGCCCGTAGCACAATGCCAACATACCCTTTCCATCCTCCTAAGGATTCCGTAATCACACCACTGTGCTTAACAAGTATAAAGTTCTTGACCGAAGCCAAAAAAAGGAATATCTGCAGTAGTATCGCAACCCTCTTGCTGTACTTCCCCAAAGCTAAGTATAGCAATGTCGCAGAAAGTATTGGCAGCAAGATAAAAAAATACAAAGAAATCATTCTATCGTTGCTCCCTTCTTCTTGATTTAACTTTCTTCCAGTTTGTTGTACCGTATTTGTGATAAAGGGTGATAAACATAGTCAAGCTCACTGCCGTCACCGCTACCCCTATGACAATCGCAGTAATCATCAATGCCTGTGGAAGAGGGTCCGCCATACAGCCATAAGCCGAACCGCCGATTGGCGGCATATCCCCTTCCTTAAAATTAATAGTCATAAAAAACAATATGATCGCGGATTCCATGATCCCGATAGATATCACCGTCTTTACGATATTTCTTCTGGCAATAATTCCGTAAATCCCTATAAAAAATAATATGATGCTTACCGTCTCACCATTTAACCAATCCAAAAAGTCACCTGCTTTCATAAAAAACAAATCTAAAGAAAACAATACTCAAACCGCAGCATACTTTTATGCCTATCAGCGCATTCATAGCCACCAAGTAATACCGGTTTAAGAAGGGATACATAAAATTAAACTTTAATAGTAAGAATACCAACGGGATCGCAATGATTAGAACATAAATCATCTTTTCAAGCATTTGCAGACTATTCAATCGGATGTCTTGTACCGGCCTCACCAGGTATCGGCTCATAAATACAGCCGATAATATCGCTCCGCCCTGAAAACCTCCTCCGGGAGTCAAATGCCCGTTTAGGATGATATAAAAACCAAACAATAGAATAAATGGGTACATCATTCCAATCATAATGGATATGATTTCTGAATTTTCATTCATCCATATGTCCCTCCTCATGCCTGGAAAAATAAATAATGCCTATAATGCTAATGAGCAGCATTAGTGCCTCAAACATAGTATCAAAAACCCTATAATTCAAATATATTGCTGTCACTGCGTTTTGCGCCGCTGTATCACGGATAAAATATTTTTGATAGTATTCGAATATTTCATTAGGCAGCACTTGTCCCGCCCCTGCATATATACCCAGAAACAACACACCCATCAATAGAACATATACGAAAAGTATTTTTCTCCTCAAAGTCAATCACCTTCTTCGATTTCATATACCACAAATTTTATATCACTTTCCTTCTTGCTCTGAATATACCTCCTCAGCGCATCGAATTGATAGTTTTGCTTATTACCGAAAACCGAAGTTTGGTCCCCCTCATGCCGCACAATCAGATCGTATTGATGGTTTTCTTCTAAATGCTTTAGGCTTTCTGCGGTGTAGATGACTTGCGGCTCTAATTCTCTGGATATACAGAATTGCTCTATCAAATCAAGAATGCGCTCCCGCCCTTTGTTGATACATACATCATCTATCACCCCACAGCTGTCATCAGTATAATAGATAGTAAAGACCTTATATTTTTGCAAAGCTACAAGGTATAGTATTGTTGACAATGTACTGCCGATAATAGCCTCCGCGATGGCAACATCAGGCGCACTATACAGCAGATAGCAAAATGAGCTGATTAATGAAAATATGCCTAGATAGATAACCGCCCTGCGAAGCTTGTGAGTTTGTACGGCCATAATCGCAAACAAGATCATAAGTATCAAGAAAATCTTTAACAGCATATTATTCTCCCTTCTTCACTCTATATCCGCTGAAATATGCTGACCGGGCAATGGAGTGGGTAGCAAGAGGATTTGTAATAATCATGACAATCAATATCAGCAGCACCTTAAGGGAAAAAAAGCTGAATCCCTGCTTGAGAATCACTCCTGTCATAATAGTTATAAACCCTACCGTATCCACCTTGGATGCAATAAGTATTCTGGAATAGAAATCATTAAATCTGAATATTCCAAATACTCCAAAACATATAAAAACTATACCGATAGAAATAATGATATTTCCTAATAGATTGATCATAGCTATATCTTTCCTTTTTTTTGAATAAAATTTGCGATAAAAATGATACTGATAAATCCCAGCAGAACATATACTATCGCTATATCTAACAAATACGATTTTTGCATGACCACAGCAAATAATACAATCAGCATAATAATTTTTGACGAAAATAGATTAAGCGCAAGCAGCCTGTCCCATATGGTAGGACCTAAAATTATTCTAATCACACTTGCTAATGCCAATACGCCCAAAATCGTTAACACTATTTTTACAAACATCTCATCACCTTCCGATCATCATTTTCTCAAGTTTTCCCTTAATGATCCGGCCGGCCAACCGGGAATCTTTGGTGGTGCAATCAATCCACAATACCTTTAGCTTTTGTCCCACTTTATCCACAGTTACCGTACCCGGTGTTAATGTAATAGAATTTGCAAGTATACATATATAAAAATCATTTTTTATTTCAGTTTCGATTTCAACTATATCCGGATTGATATTGCCCGATATAATTTTTGAGATGGTAGAGAAACCCGAAAGGTAGATTTGAAAAAGTAAGTATAGTAAGTACTTGAGGAGCCATAAAGGACGCACTTTATACGTCCTCTTGTAATTAACAAATAAAAGAAACCGGTCTGATATGAGCACAGCGAACAGACCCAAAACACCACCAAGCACTATGTGTCCAATGGTGATTCGCTCATTAAGAATAACCCATAATATAGAACATAAAAAAATCATTTCCAGATAATATATGATTCTTTTCATCCAATCATCACCACCTATGATCCTGATACTTTTTATATTCTACACGGGTACATCATTTTCCTTCATATTTATCGGCAGAATTACATGTTTTTCTTTTCTCATTATCATCCTACTCGATACCATATTGTCCTTCTTTTTCATCAGCATGAGACTTCTTTGACACATATAAAGTTCCCGATGTATCAAGTCCTGCATAAAATACTTCAGAAACATCCACAATATTTTGTTTTTCCAATTCATCCCGCAGCCACTGCTCATTAAGATGAATATCCTGCAAATTCTCATACATAATGCTGCCATCTATGACCAAGTCCTTTGTCAATCCCTTATAGCCGGTAGATATATTCAAGTCGGAAGGGGTTAGGGGTTGTTTCTGGGACTTGGGTAATACGGATATCTTACCGTCACTTTCTAAAATAGCAAACTCTACATCCGCAACATTAAACATATTCTTCTCTCTAAGCAAAGAAGTTAAATCATCAATCGTGAATCGAATTTTTTTCATGTTCTCATTGACGATCTGCCCATTCTTTATAACAGTTACCGGCTCAGAATCGATAAGCTTTCTTCCTTTGAAACTTTTGATGTGGATATATCCGGTTAGAATAGCCAAAGCCGCAAGCGTAATCAAGGTTGCAGTCGCCGAAGCTGCTGAAGCTTTAGGTCCTAACGCTAAATTTGCCGTTACCGAACCCAGGGTGATTGCTACCGCAAAATCAAAAAAAGTCATCTGGGCAATCGCTTTCCTACCCATTAATCTTGCGACAACCATCAATAATAAATATGCAAATACGGCCCTGAGCATTGAATTAATCACTGTATCCATAACACATTGCCTCGTTTCCTCATAAAACCAGTCCATTCTATTAAAATAATGGCGGCCTTTCATCTCCTCCACTCTTATGTGTATCTTATACTTTGAAGCGTACTAATTAATAATATTTGTACTTATTATGTACAATTATTCACATTTTCTTCATACCTTCTCGATTTTGACAAAAAAATAAAGCTTCCATGATGTTCATTATCGCTTCTTAGACTTTACATCACTAAGGCTTTATTAACTATTACTTCACTTAACTGTCCCATAATCAAACCCACTGGCCATTCTTGAATTTCATCTAGAGCTTTCTCTCCTTCCTTATTTGGACGGTTCACTTAAGTCCGCCATATTCAAAATCCAGTTTTCTTTTGCATGCTTGCATGAATAAAATGCTGATAGAATAATAGATAATTCTCTACATATAGATTTAAACATAGACTATTCCTCCTTTATCATAAAATTAAAAAAAGCTTTTTCGGATCAATGGATACTCTCCATAGTGTTTCTATGTTCTTAATTTTTTCCCATCTCTCTTTCGAAACCTCCCACTGCAGGTGATATTTTTTCGTTCTATCAACCGCATGCGTCAAACTCAAATACACCGTCACCTCAAAAGGTGCTTCACTAACACGTGTAACCCAACATTCAAACGTATTGTGCTTGTCAGAATGTTCAGTGAATTCAAGATAGTGTGCCCTAATCCCAACATACTTAACCGAATCACCGACAGGCTCATCGGTATGAAGAACACATCCCCAATCCACTGCTTCCACCAGATGATCGGATATCTTTCTAGCTTCGGAAATATTCTTGCAGCCTGTTAGCTGTGCCGCATCATAACTAGGCGGCTTATGAAAGATACTTTCTTTCTCTCCATCCGCCACTATTTTACCTTGCGAAAAAATAACAATATCTTTGCATACTCGATACGCTTCAGCCATATTATGTGTTACAAACAACGTAGTACCCTGATACTCAGATAAAATCTCTATGAGCTGCCTCTCCATCTGACTCCTCAAATGATTATCAAGCGCAGAAAAAGGTTCATCCAACAACAGCACTTCCGGCTCAACCGCCAAGGCCCGGGCAAGCGCCACCCGCTGTTGCTGCCCTCCCGACATTTGGGATGGGTACCGATGTTCCAATCCCTCCAACTGCATCATGGCAATTTTTTCTTTTATAATACGCGTTTGTTCACTCTTCGTCAGCCCATGCAACCCAAAAGCGATATTTTGCGCTACCGTCATATGAGGGAAAAGCGCAAAATTTTGGAAAAGAAATCCTATTTTCCTTTTACGGCAGGGCAGATTGATTCCTTTATCCGAGTCAAAAAGAACCCGTCCATCTAATTCAATACGCCCTTTGGTAGGCGTCTCCAATCCGGCAATACATCTTAAAGTCATACTCTTGCCTGATCCGGAAGCACCTAGCAGCGCAAGGGGGGCGTTCCGAGTACGAAAGGAAGCCTCCAGTGTAAAGCCGTGAAGTTTTTTCTGAATATCTACCAAAAGATCCATCTTACCGCCCACCTGTCCCTGATATAAATTTACGCTGATGATCAAGCCAGTAATTCATCAAAAGAATCACAATAAGGGAAATAGTTACAATAAGAAGTACCCACGTCAGCGCTCTCCCCATATCCCCGCCTTCTGCCGCAAAGAAAATAGCAACCGGCATGGTTTGGGTTCTCCCGGGAATATTTCCCGCAACCATTAGAGTAGCCCCAAATTCTCCAAGCGCCCGGGCAAAGGATAAAATGGTTCCGGCCGCGATTCCCGGCCAAGCCATAGGCAGAGTAATTCTCCAAAATATCCGCCATTCCGACACTCCCAATGTACGTGCCGCATTTAGAACATTGCCATCCACCTGTTCAAAAGCTGCTCTCGCAGTTTTATACATCAAAGGAAAGGCTACCGTTGTTGCCGCAATCACCGCAGCATACCAAGAGAAGATAATCGTCGTTCCAAGATGAAGGAGGAGCCGTCCGATAGGTCCGTTCTTTCCAAGCAAAAGCAAGAGGAAGAACCCTACAACTGTAGGTGGCAATACCAAAGGAAGATTCAAAATCCCGTCAATAAGTCCTTTCAATCTCCCCTGATAATTGGCAATCCATTGAGCAGCTATAATCCCGAGAAAAAAAGCAAATATTGTTGCTGCAAAAGCTGTTTTTGTTGAAATCCATAACGGTGATAAATCAAACCCCACGAACACTCCCCCTCATATTATTAAGAAGCATTTATATTTTAAAATAAACAATACATCTCTATATGATGCAAAACGGAACGCCACAAGGGGCGTTCCTTACTATGCACTTAGATACCAAAAAGCATGTACATTAAAATTAGCACTTACTTCGCAAGCACACTAAACCCATACTTTTCAAACACATCTTTTGCCTTATCTCCTGTTAAAAACGTGATAAATTCTCTGGCTGCCGCCTCATTCTTACTATCTTTTATCACTGCTGCAGGATAGATGACCGGCGAATGCGAACCCTCCGGAGCAGTTTCTACAACTTTAACCTTATCAGATATCTTTGCATCTGTTCCATATACAATACCGGCATCCACATCACCGGTTTCCACCCACGTTAAAACCACACGTACATCTTTCCCCAGTGTAGCTTTAGTCTGCACTTTATCCCATAGTTTTAGATTTGTCAATACTTCCTTAGCATACTTTCCTGCCGGAACACTTTCCGGCTCACCTAACGCTACTTTTTGGACATCCTCAGCATCAAGACCTTCAAAGCCGGATACCTTAGAGGAATCTTTTGGTGCTATTAAAACAACTTTGTTTTCCAGCAGTTCCTTATAAGTATCTTCTATAATGAGACCTTTTTCTTTTAAGGCATCCATTTGTTTAGCAGCAGCCGACAAGAACACATCAGCCGGTGCACCCTGTTCTATTTGCTGCTGCAATGAACCTGAGGAGCCGAAATTATAAGTAATGGTAACATTGGTTTTCTCTTGCGCGTAAAGCTCCTTTATTTCTTCCATCGCATCTTTCATGCTCGCTGCGGCTGATACAATAAGCTCAATATTTTTTTCTTGTTGTACCGACGCTGGTGCAGTGTCTTGCTGGGATTGCGGCGCAGAAGACTGCTGACAACCTGCCGCCATTAAAATGAAACTTAACATTAATACCAACACAATAGATCTTTTTAACAACCTCATCATAATATTACCTCCTAAATAATGAAATAAACAATAAAGCCTCGACCGCTTGGATACAACTATTGTCATTTAAAATTGCTCCAAACTCGCCATCGAGACGTTTACTCTTCAAAAAATATTAAATTTTCAAACGTTTCTTTGCATTACACAACAAAGCAAAACATGATATAACGTTATATTAATTAATATTATAGTAATGTGTCTCAATAATGTCAACATATATCAAATAAAAAATATTATATATTGCATTTTTAATTCCAGTAATATTGCATAATGTTCATTTATATATATTTTACAATACAATTACGAATAGTATTATAAGCTTTCTTTCCTTTTTAGAATATTTTTTAAGAAGATAATAGATAATATGTGGAATAAATGCTATAATTGACTCAAATGAAAGGAGCGTATATCATGAGAGACGATTCATCTTTAACACCCCAAGAAGTCGCAGATATTTTGAAAATTGCTAAGAACACTGTTTATGAACTGATTAAGCGCGGAGAACTGAAAGCATACAGAGTAGGAAGAAAGGTCCGTGTAGATCCGCAGGACGTAGAAGAATATAAAACCCAAGGAAAAAAGAGTTCTTCCGTCATTAATACTCCTATGCCTACAAGTACTACTCCGGCACCTTCCTCTCATGTTAATACTGCACCTAATCAGAACCGTATTGTAATGAATACTCCCCTGCGTAAGCATTATCTCACCGAGAAGGAATTTATTATTTGCGGTCAAGATGCTCTTCTCGACATATTGTCGCGTCACCTCGAGCGTCACCAGAATGGAGTCCGTGTGCTGCGTTCTTATGTCGGAAGTTATAACGGCTTATATGCCCTTTATCATGGAAATGCTTCCATCGCTACCGCCCACCTTTGGGACGGCGATACGGGAGAATATAACATTCCCTATATACGCAGATTGCTGCCAGGCATTCCAAGTGTAGTTATCCATATCGCCTGCCGTATACAAGGCTTTTATGTTTCTAAGGGAAACCCAAAGAAAATCAAGGAGTGGCAGGACCTTACCCGGGCAGATGTATTGATGATCAACCGTGAAAAGGGCTCCGGCACCCGTGTCCTGTTGGACGAATCCCTCCGTCGTTTAAACATCCCCAGTTGGTCTGTAAGAGGTTACGATTGGGAAGAGCTATCCCATCTCGCAGTCGCAAGTACTGTGGCGAGAGGCGATGCAGATGTGGGTATAGGTAATGAAAAAGCGGCCATGCAAGTATCCGGAATAGACTTCATACCTCTGCAAAAGGAAAAGTATGATATGGTTATTAAAAAAGAAGATATGAATTTACCACATGTTCAGGCAATTATTGAAATTCTTAATTCAAAAGAATTTAAGGCCGAACTTCAAGGAATAGGCGGATATGACTTAGATAAAACCGGCAGTATTGTAACAGAGATCTAACTTGGTAAATTGCAAATCTCAATTTAGTTATCTATATGTATCCGCCGTTTCGGAATTCTATCTAAAATTAGGCTTATTAAAGAAAAAAAGAAGGGTGGACCAAACCGCCCTTCTTAACAGATACTCTTATCGCTATTTCTGAGCATAACCATATCCATAACCATAACCATATCCAGTGTTATAGAATAATAATAAGAATATCAAAATAAAAAACAATACTTCAGAATTTTCACCAAAGAAACCGCCGCCTCCGCATGCCATAATTTTCACCTCCTTGATTAAACCAGGATACATTATTATGTTATGTTAATATTTCACTAAGTGTTACTCTGTCTTTGCTCCATTAGATAAAATGATAGCAATTTTTCTCTGCTTCCGTCTTCAATTCTTCTTCAGGTATCCCCCTTCGCTATTTCAACTATCTATATACTGTAGAATTATAGGGCGGATCATGATATAATGCTATCGAGTGAACTTGGCAATACTTCTTCTCTGACAAACAGCATAGTTTACATCTGCATTTCAATCAAACTTTCAAAGTTTTAAGAACTAATAATATCTACTGCTTCATAAAATTACATAGGCTATTTATAAATAACAGCACACGCATTGAAATTTGCTATAAAGGAGTTAGTATTGTTATGAAAAAGACATATTTGCAGAACTATAGATTTAACAGTATTTTCTTCAGGACTTTTATTGTTCTTATCCTATCTTCTATTATACCTGTATTGGCAGCCAATTGGATTATCTACCGGCAGTCTACTTCGGCTATTCAAAAGCAGACACGTAGTACCAATTTGGATATGCTTCACAAGACCAGCCAAATGGTTGATTTGATCTACGGCGAAATAAATCATACATTGCAGCAAATAGCAAATGATACAAATGTCATACAGTTAGCAATCAATCCCCATATTGATTATTTCAGCAGAAACATCAATATAATAAATAACTTGAAAAACATTGCCGCTTCCAGCCAATACATCGACTCCATATATGTATATGGTGCTAAAGACAGGTCAGTTTTCCATTCAAACGGCAATTCATATAAATTAGAAAACTTCTATGACAAGGTGTGGCTAGATAAATACCAAGCATCCGCCTCTCCTCTCCTTCAATTAGAGACAAGAACGGTTACCGATGCTTCGGGAAACCAAGTCGATAACATTACTTTTATCGCCAATGTTCTTTACGAATCGGGCAGTAAACTAGGTGCTGTCGTGATCAATGTCAGCGAAGAAAAAATTTATAAAGCAATTGAAGGATTGCATACACAGAGCAAAGGAGAAGTCTATGCTATTAGCAGCAATGGTGTGATTGTATCGCACAAAGATAAAAACAAACTATATAACAACATCAGCCATTTGCCTTATGCTAAAAAGATTTTTGAGAATGACCGGGGGTTCTTTATTGAAAAATATGAAGGAAAGCAAACTTTCTTTACATACGTGACCTCTTCTAATAATAACTGGAAATACATTTACAGCATTCCCACCGATGAGTTGCAGGCAGATACAAAAATCGTCACATTAATCATTTTAGTGATTACATATATTTATATTTTATTGAGTTTATTGATATCATTTGCTGTTTCAAAAGGCATTTATGACCCCATTGAAAATCTAATGGGATTGGTTTTGAATTTCAAACAATTTCCTGCAAAAGAAGAAGACCGGCTTATTAAAAACGAGTATGAATTCTTAGGACACGCTTACAGTAATGTTATAGATGAAAACAGAAGTATGGAAGAAACATTAGAGCAGCTAAAGCCCATGATTAAAGAAAAATTGTTTTCAAACCTCATCATGGGTATTAACGAAAATGTCAAAGAAATATCGGAAAAACTCCGCTTTTTAGATAATGATTTTAGCTTGACTAATTTTATTGTAGTTGCTATGCAAATCGATGACTACAATCAATTTTGTGATAATTTTAATGAAATCGACCGAAGCCTTCATAAAGTAAAACTGATAAATATGGTTGAGCAAATAATAGTTCATCATCAAAAAGGTGTTTGTGTAGAAGTAGAACCTGATAAGCTTGCGGTAATTATTAATTATAACGAATATATAAAGATGATGGAAGCACAGACGCAAGCCCTTCACCTCGCAGAAATCATAAAGAACCAAGTGGAAAAATGTTTTCCTTTTACCGTTACACTCGGTATTGGACGGCTATATAAGGATATTTTGAATATAAAGCAGTCTTACCGCGAAGCGCTGAATGCGTTAAAATACAAATTGTATCAAGGAAAGAATGAAATTATCAGTATTAGCGATATTGAGCCGCAGTCTAACGAACTGTATTACTATCACTCTGAAAAAGAAAAAATTATCATTAACAATCTTAAAACCGGGAATCAGAAAGAAGTGATGATCTTACTTGATGAATTGGTGGAAGAAATCTATGAAAACGGTGCAATCCCTTATGACTTCCTGCAGCAAATATTCGCAAGGATCATTAGTTTAATGGCAGAAGTACTGATCGAACTTGGTCTGACGGTTGAAGGGGTATTTTGGAGCGGATACAATCTGTATACGGAACTTTCTAAAAGAGAGACACTGGAAGATATCAGAATATGGCTGACAGAAGTATGTCGCACCATCACCGACGCAGTAAATGATATGAATATGAAGAGATTGGACCGAAACGTAGAAAAAATATTAGAATACATTGATGAACATTTGCATGAAGATATCTCATTAAACGATGTTGCTGAATGGGTCGGATTCAGTTCAAGCTATGTAAGCAGGATATTCAAAGAGAATTTGGGAAAAAACTTTGTAGAATATTTAAATGAAAGCCGTATCGCCAAGGCAAAACATCTTTTAAAGGAAACAAACTTTACCATAAAAGAGATCGGATTCAGGGTCGGCTTTAATAGTATCCAAACATTTATGAGAACTTTTAAGAAATATGAAGGGGTTACCGCAGGACAATACAGAGACAACTTATAAGCTCAACCCCTGAATTTATAAAGCATATATCATTTTTAGAACAAAAAAAGTTCGCAAAGTTCAAGAAATGATATATGCTTTTTTTACGTTGCATCTACCCTGCTATTCTTAAGTGATACAGGCCTCTGAACAAAAATAATCATCAAAGTGATAAAAGTGTTAATTTACTTTTCTTGAATATCCGCATATGATTTTTATATAAATACAACAATTCACGCACATATAAATACAATATTTTTAGCAATAATATATAACACTCATTCAAGTTACACTTGCCCCCAATGGTTATTCTAAGGTAATTTAATCCACCATATCGGTTGGATTATTACAAATATAAATGTATTTTAGGAGGGAAAGGTTGAAAAAGAATAAAAGAGCACTTAACCAGATTAGAGGGCATACCAAATAGACCACCTTTCGCTAGTCAAAAAATTTAATATTGAAAAATTAAGGTTATTCAGTAGCTGACTTAATTCTATAACCTTGGAATTTTGCTATTAATATAGCCTGCTCCACTGTAATCTCGCGATTGGCAGGAATAATGTCAGATTTCCTATAAAGTTCAGCATTATATGGTTCATTATTCTTCAACATGTTGTATAATGCTGTTAGAAGCATTCTTGCTATTGCAATGATTGCCTTCTTGTGACCGCGGCGTTTCCTGAGGCGGAGGTAGCGGTTACGTATTTCAGGATGCTTTTCACTTTTGACCACTGAGTTGGCGCATTGAACCAAAAGTGGCTTGATGTAGCATCCGGCTTTGGAAACCCGGACAGACTTTTTCTTCCCTGCACTTTCATTATTGGTAGGCGTAAGACCTGCCCAAGAACATAAGTGTTTCGCCGAAGGAAAAGACTCCATATTAACACCAATCTCTGAGATAACTGTAATTGCAGAGAAAATGTTCTTAAAGGATGGAGCGGTTAGAATTAGGTCGAGTTTTTGCTGATAGGGACTGGCGAGCGCAAGAATCAGTTCTTCTAGCTCTGTTTTCCGGGATTCCAAATCTTCAAAATGCTTTTTGATAATCTTTAATTTACCAGCCTGTTCCGGTGTAATATAGCCGTCAATGGCGAGCTCTAATTCAGGGATTTTACCTTTCATAGAGCTATGAATTAAAGGTTCTATATCAAAGGAAGTATCCTGAGGATTTTCAAGAATCTTATCCAGAATTCTTTTAGAACTTTTACCAAAAGTGTCCGATACAACGTTTCCCAATTGAATATTGGAAACCGTGAGACAGTTTTGGAGTCTATTCTTTTCGCTGGACATAAAGCAGGTTAGTTTGTAACGATAGCGCATTAGGTCACGAAGCTGGCGGATATCCGCAGGAGGCATAAAGCTACCGGCAACAAGATCATGCTTAAACAGGTCAGCAATCCATTTAGCATCTTTCTTGTCAGTCTTTTTACCACGAATAGCCTTAACATACTTAGGATGTGCAAGTACAATAGAACAGTTTTCTTCCAAGACGTTGTACACTGGAATCCAGTACTTTCCTGTAGATTCCATACAGACATCCTTACAGTTAAATTCAAGCAGCCATTGTAACAGCTCTTTCAAACCTTTAGTGTAAGTGGAAAAGCGGTGGCGCTTGTAGGTGGTAACACCTTGATTGTTGGTGGAAGCGATACAGGCAACAACAAAAGTTTTGTGAACATCAATCCCACAGCAGACTTTGTACACAATTTTTAAAGCCATAGGGACTCCTTTCTGAACTGGAAAGCTCGCAAGAATTATAGGGGGATACGGCATTGACTGAACGCCTAGCATATAAACGAGATTGTTTAAACAAAGATAAGGTTACGTACTCAAAGGTACACTTATTTGTGCTTGAAAAGGCGATCTACACATATAAACATACGGTCATCTGATAAGTCAGATAGCCCACTCACCTCCCCGTGATTTGTAGTTTACCGAAATCCCTATGGACTTAATTATAAAACAAATAACGCTCAAAAGCACTTTTCATTACGTTTTGTGCCTTGAGCGAAGCGAAAGGAATGGATATAAACATGAAAAGATTCAAAAAACTCATCAGTCTTACAGTGATCCTTGGTCTTCTGGTCACCCTATTTGCGGGTTGCGGTGGTCAACAGAGCGCTCCTGCTCCATCCGGCGGAAACGAATCAAAAACAGAGGAACCTAAGAAAGAAGAATCTCAAAAGCAAGTCACACTTAAGATTGCAAATTATTATGCAGAAACCCATCCTCAAAACATTGCATTAAAAGAAGTATTCAAACCCATGATAGAAAAAGAAAGCAACGGAACCATCAAAGTAGAAATCTATCCAAACAACCAATTGGGTGCTGAAAAAGAATTCATTGAAGGTACCAAGATGGGTACTATTGAAATGAATTTGATGGGTGTATTGCTGTCGGAACAGTTCCCTAAATTAAAAGTAATGGAGTTTCCATTCTTATTTGATTCTCCGGAACAAGGATATAAAATTCTCAGCGATGAAAAAATTTCTGCTGAAGTAACAGAAGGATTGTCTACTGTAGGATTGAAGGTATTAGGCTACAGTGTTAACGGTGTGAGAGCCGTCTCCAACAGTAAGCATCCTATCAACAGCGTGGAAGACTGCAAAGGCATAAAACTGCGTGTACCTCAGGTTAAACAGCACATCGAAATGGCGAAAGCTTTAGGTTTCAATGCGGTAACCATGCCTATTTCCGAAATATTTACGGCTTTACAGCAGAAAGTAGTTGACGGGCAGGAAAATCCTCCTACAACCGTGCTTGCAAGCGGCTGGTATGAAGCTCAAAAATACATCGCTTTAACAAACCACATGATCGCATACAATGCCGTTACTGTGAATGAAAAGTTCTTTAATAGTTTATCAAAAGAACAGCAAGACGTAGTACAGAAAGCGGTAACAGCTTTTACAGAAAAAGAATTGGAATTATATAATGACGCTGCCCAAAAGGATATCGAGACATTGAAAACCAAAGGCATAGAATTTACTACGCCCGATCTTAAGCCTTTTAAAGAAATCGTGGTTGCAAATGCTTATGACAAAGTACTTGCCGATACTCCCGAAGTCAAGGAATTGATTGAAAAGATTTGGGAGCTTCAAAAAACAATAAAGTAATTAAAGGCTAAGATTTTGAAAATTTAAAAATACATATAGGAGAACTATCGACTCCTATATGTATTTTTCTATAACGTGATTGGAGTAATTGCTGTGCAAATGCGTTTAAAATGGAGGGGATCTCATGGAAAAAAGCGATATGAAAAAAAGCGGCTTTTATAGCAAAATTAAAGGCATTACGGAGTATCTGTTATTTTTACTTTTTGCCGCCATGGTTGTCATCGTATTTATCAATGTTATCGCAAGGTTTGCTTTTAACAACTCTCTGACAGCCTCAGAGGAGATTGCAAGAATATGTTTTATCTGGCTGGTTTTTATAGGTGCTACCCTGGCATTAGAAGAAGGCGAGCATATAGGAATCGATTTACTTATTAATCTTCTGCCGCGGATAGGTCAGAAATTAGCAGCAATTGTGGCAAATATATTACTGCTTGCCATTACTGCCTTAGCCAGCATATACGGCTTCATTTTGAGCAAAAACAATATGGATTGGCCGTCACCTGCCACAGGTATATCATTCGGTGCGATTGGCATTATACTCCCTATTTGCTTTACCTTGATGTTTTTCATCGTATTGCGAAAGACTGTGCTTTTATTTAAAAAATGATATAGGAGGAAAACCACATGTTACTTGTTTTTGTAGTCAGTTTGCTAGGATTTCTTGCTATAGGTATTCCGGTTGGATTTTCACTAGCATTAACCAGTACTGTCATGCTTTTATTTATGAATAATACCAATTTCATCGTTATTTCCCAAAACCTTTTAAGTGGTACCGATAACTTCGCACTCATGGCCATTCCATTTTTTATTTTAGCAGGTGAAATCATGAACGAAGGAGGATTATCCCTCGGAATTGTAAGGTTTGTCAAATCCCTTTTAGGTCATGTAAAGGGAGGCTTAGGTTACGTGGCAGTGGTTGCAAGTATGATTTTTGCCGGTGTCTCAGGCGCTGCGGTGGCAGACACATCGGCTATCGGTTCTGTGCTCCTGCCTTTAATGGACCAAGAAGGATATAAAAAAGATAAAAGTACTGCATTAATCTGTGCGTCAGGATGTGTGGGCCCGATCATCCCACCTAGTATCCCCATGGTCGTCTTTGGTGTTGTAGGCGGCGTATCGGTGACAAGAATGTTTCTTGGAGGCATGGTTCCGGGCATTGTTACCGGCTTACTGCTCATGATTACATGGTATCTTCTTTCCAAAAAAGAGAACCTGCCCACTTTCCCAAAAGCTTCTTTTAAAGAAGTGCTTTCCTCTACAAAAGACGCATTACCTTCATTAATGCTTCCCTTCATCATTCTAGGGGGAATTCTAAGCGGTATATTCACACCTACCGAAGCAGGTGTTATTGCTGTAGTCTATGCATTTGTAATTTCAGTAATTATATACAAAAAATTAAGCTATCCTCAGATCAGAGATATCTTTGTGAAGGCTGCGCGTTCTACCTCGGTAGTGATGTTTGTGGTCGCAGCCGCAACGGCTGTTGCCTATGTTATCACAGTAGCGCAGATTCCCCGACTGCTGGGCGATCTTCTGATGGCAACCACTTCAAATAAATATATCATCCTGTTTTTAATTAATATCCTCATCCTACTGGTGGGCTGCTTTATGGATGTATCCCCTTCGCTGCTGATTTTAGGGCCTATCCTGCTCCCTATTGTCACAAAGATAGGCATCGACCCGGTTTTCTTCGGAGTAATCATGGTATACGGCTTGTGCATAGGTTTGATAACACCGCCTGTCGGAAATGTGTTGTATGTAGGATGTGGTCTATCCAAGATATCCATTGCACAATTGGTAAAGAAAATCTGGCCGTTGGTGGTGGTTTACATCATCGTACTTTTCTTGATTACTTACATCCCGGATCTTGTTATGTTCATTCCGAATGCAGTCATGAAGTAGTATAAGATACCACCAATATAGGATAGTCGGGAAAGTTTCTTAGCAAAACAAAGGCTAGTTTTCACATGAATCTTTATTCATGTGAAAACTAGCCTTTTATATTGGTAAAATTACTAATTGACTGCTTGCAGAATCGTCCTTGTCATATCCTTATTATTTGATAAAGATAGTCTTATCATTTAAAGAATAGAATTTTTACGCAATTTGCTCACTGATCTACTTAGTCTTTTCCAATTCTTGTTTTAACATATCAAGTGCTTCTTCACCAAATATATCTGTAAAATCATCCCAAATAGGAATGAGGATCTCTTGGAATATCTGTTTTTGTTCCAATGTCAATTCAGTAACTTTCAAGCCGTTTGCCTCCATTGTTTCGCGGCATTTTTGTGCGGCAGCCCTATTTATCTTTCTATTAATAGGCTCGGTCTCTTTTGCAACCTCTTTAAAAATCTTTTGATCATCTTCCGGGAGCTTATCAAATAGTTTTTTACTATAGATAAATATAAACGGGGAATAAACATGACCTGTCGTAGAAAGATGATCTTGAACCTCATAAAATTTTCCATCATAAATGGTCGGATATGGGTTCTCCTGTCCATCAATTACATGCTGCTGCAGTGCAGTAAACACCTCCGTATATGGCATAGGTGTGGGATTAGCACCCAGAGTTTTCCATGCAGCTAAGTGAATTGGATTCTCCATGGTTCTAATCTTCATGCCTTTAACATCTTCAGGACTTACAACCACTTTCTTGGAATTAGTAAGATGCCTAAATCCATCTTCATACCATGCAACATTGACAAGTCCCTTTTCTAACATCTTATTATCAAGATAAGATGCGAAATCCCCAGATAATATTTTATCTGCTGCTTCTTCACTACTAAACAGAAATGGAAGGTCAAACACCATTACTTCTTTCACAATTGTCCCAACTGGAGAAGGTGATGTAACAACCGCATCAAGCATACCGGCTTTAACCTGTTCAGTAGCTTTTAAATCATCACCTAAAGCTGCATTCGCAAAAATCTGGATGTCGTATCTCCTTTGCGTTTTTTCCTCAAATTGTTTTTCAAATTCTTCAAGTGTCTTGGTTATTGGATGGGTATCGCTGCCTGCAAAACTAATTTTGATTACTTTTTGATCTTTCGGCGTATCCGCATTGTTTAAGTCATTAACCGGCGATTCATTAGTTTTTTCTTCTTCAGAATTAGGTACTTCAGGCTTTTCATTTGAAAGACATCCCCCGAGTAAACTTGCTACTAGAAAAGCAATAAGAATTATTGATACTATTCTTTTTTTCATTATTTTTCTCCTCTCTAAACTGTTTTTTTGAATATGACATGCAAACAATTCTACATATTAAATAATGATAAGACTCCCTTAGCATTTTTTGATTCTCTTGTTACCTGATTATGCAAACGCATTTGGAATAAACATTATTAAACCTGGTACATATGTAATCATTAGAAGTACTGCAATCATAACTAAAATGAATGGTAAAAGTGGTTTAGTTAATTCAAAGATCGATATTTTAGACAACCCGCATACTACATATAAAACCGTACCAACCGGCGGTGTCACAAGTCCTATACATAGATTAACACACATTATTACTCCAAAATATACAGGATCCAATGAGTAACTTTGTATAATAGGTAACAGAATTGGTGTCATCAAAAAAATTGCAGGAGCAAGGTCCATTACACATCCAATTAATAACAATAAGATATTAATTAAGAACATTGTCACATATATATTATCCGACACCGACAGCAACAGCTTAGACAACTGACTAGGTACATGTGCTGTAGTAATATAGTAGGCAACAGACATCGCGGCACCACATACCAGCATGATAATGGATGTACTTCTAGCTGTAGCTACTAAGATACTAGGTAATGCATTTAAATTCAATTCCTTATATATAAACTTTGAAACGAAAAATGCATATACAACCGCTATGACCGCCGATTCTGTCGGTGTCACAATCCCGCTGACAATACCTCCGAGAATGATAACGGGAAGCAGCAATGCAAAAAAGGCTTTCTTTGCATTGACCCATATAGCTATCCATGAAAATTTATCTGTAGATTTATATCCCTGCTTGCGGGCATGGATTCCCCACACTACCATTAATCCTGCACCAATCAACACTCCCGGGACGATACCTCCTAAAAATAGCTTCACAATTGAAACACCTGCTGTTACACCATATAATATCATTGGTATACTAGGTGGAATGACCGGCCCAATACATCCCGATGTAGCAATTAATGCGGTACTAGTACGTACATCATATTTTTCTTCTTTCATTATCGGAAGCAAAATTGAACCAATAGCTGACGTATCAGCGTCTGCAGAACCCGAAACACCTGCAAATACCATACTCGATAGAATCGATGTATACCCTAGACTACCAGTAATCTGGCCGATGAATGACCGCGCAAATCCTACAATCCTTCTAGACAACCCCCCCACATTCATAATCTCTCCGGCTAAGATAAAAAATGGGATTGCAAGAAGTGTAAAGCTATCAAATCCTCGTATCATACTTTGCATAACAACGAACGGTGATATATCTCCCATATAGACCATCAATACAACCGCTGTCAGCAATAAACTAAATGCAATAGGTATGTTTAAGAGTATAAATCCAAACAAGCTTAATAAAAATATTAGAACTACCATAACAATCCCTCTTTTCCTTCTTCCTTTCGCGATAGCAGCCGCATAGCTTGGGATACTACTCTATGTAAGGTTATTAGACAAAGTATTGCAGAACATATCGGAACAATAATATATACGTATCCAAGACAAATGCGCATTGCTGGAGAAACAGACTCAAATGCTCCAAGTACCACTTGATATCCTCCAACAGTCATTAAACCGGTTATAAACAGAATAAATAGATTGCCGACAAATACAACTATTTTAGAAACTCTATCCGGTACCATTTTAACTAATATATCCAACCCAAGATGTTCACTGCGAACATATGCCAAAACTGAACCTATACAAACCATCCAGATCATCATAAATCTTGACAGTTCTTCCGACCATGCAATAGAAGTATTAAAAATATATCTACTACATACACTGAATAACACCACTAATACTAGCAACACCATCAATAAGCCTGAAAAAAATTCCAACAGTCCATTAATCTTAGAATAAACATTATTAATTCTACGGCTTTTCTCTTTCATAAAATTCCTCCCTCAATAGTTCCATTATATTAAGAGTTTTAATGAATTCTCAATAAACAAATATACCGCCAATACCCATGAATATGATGTAGCTATAGATCCATCGGAATTGCAACTGCAGAATTTGTATAGATACGAAAAATTACTTTCATAGTATATTGACGGTAACCAAATCCATTTGGTATAAATATGTATTAATATAAAATTCCATTTGTAATAATCATTACATTTTAATCAATAACATCAATATTTATCTGCTCTATATTTTTCGATCGCTTTATCATCAATTTCAATTCCCAAACCAGGTTTTTGTGGAACATCAACATATCCATCTTTCACTATAAAGTCTTCAATCAACATCTCTTTTCTAATAGGGGTATCCCAGACACAGTATTCCAACAGACACGCATTAGGAATTGCTGCAATCAGATGAAGTGATGCGGCTATTACAATCCCGCTGCTCCACGCATGAGGTACCGTTGTAATGTTATTTGCCATGGCCATCGTAGCAATTTTCTTTGCCTCCGTCAAACCACCACATCTCGTGATATCAGGTTGAATGATATTAATCTTAGAATAATCTATCAGCTGTTTAAATCCGTATCTTGTAGACTCGTTTTCTCCACCTGCGATTCTTGTATCAATAGATTCTGCCAACATCTTATACCCATCATAATCATCTGGCGATAACGGCTCTTCAATCCAATAAGGACTAAATTGTCTGATCTCTTTTGCAAGTAATAATCTTGATGTTGCATCGATAGGCGTATCAGGTGAAGGAATAAAACCTAGATCCAGCATGAGGTCCATATCTTCTCCTATTGCTTCTCTAGCTGCCCGTACAAGTTCTACATTTTCTCTGAAACCAAGTTCAAATCCACCCCAACCCATTTTGACCGCAGTAAACCCTTTTTCTTTCCACTTTAAAGCTTCCTCAGCAGATTCTTCCGGAGTATATGGCATTAATGTACTTGCATACGCACGTACTTTTGAACGAAACTCTCCACCTAGCAATTTGTAAATAGGCTTGTTTAATGCTTTCCCTATAATATCCCATATTGCTATGTCAATACCGCTTATAGCATGAATGACTGCTCCACGTCTACCGTAAAACATGCTTGCCAAATACATCTTTTCCCATATTTTATCTGTCTCAAATGGGTCTTCTCCTATAATGGCCTGCCCTAAGCCTTGGCATATTCTGTGGGACGCCGGGGAGTCAATAATAGCCTTAATAACCCAAGGAGCAGAATCAACCTCTCCATATCCTACTATCCCTTCATCAGTATAAACTTTAATAATTATTCCATCCTGAGCACTATCATTAATAAGCAGGATATCACCTTTTTGTTTTACCGGAATTGCTTCCACTTTCGTTATCTTCATAAAGATCCTCCTTCAGTTACTCTACTTCTGCAAAAATATAAATATAATCAGTAAAACTGGAATTTACAAATAAGCGTAAACCTATATGATTTATACTTTTTCACCTAGTCCCTCCCTTACAAATCTCTAATGATCGGTTAAAGTTAGCTGTATTATATCTAATACAATTTATCATGAGAACAAAATTCTTTTATATTAAAATAGCTAACCTACATAAGATCAATTACCCTATCTCAGAAATTGAGTTTCATTTGCAGAATAAGAGTTGTTTATTTTTCAACTTGATTATATATGATCCCTCGGCAATTGTCAACTGTATATTGTCAACAATTTTCATTTTACGTTTAACAATTGACAAATGCTGTATTATGGGATACACTATATTTAAATTTATACAAATTAGAATTCATTAAAGAAATGAGAGGTAGAATTTGAATACAACATTTAAGTTTGAAAAGAGTAAACAGAAATCATTAAAAGATTTTGCATATGAATCGATTAAAGAAGCGATTATTAAAGGTGTCCTGCCTCCTGGCAGTCGTTTGCGTGAAACCGAAATTGCATCTCAAATGGGAATAAGTCGTGGACCTATTAGAGAGGCTCTTAGTCTCTTGTCTCAAGAGGGACTTGTGTATTCACACCCTTATCGAGAGACAGTAGTAGCTGAAATTTCTCCTGCTGAAACTGAAAAAATATATGTACCGATTAGAAAAGTTATTGAAAATTATGTAGCAGAAAATGCACATAGAGTACTGGGTGAAAAAGAATATAACTATCTAGATTTATTATTGGATAAAATGGAATCTGCGTGCAAGAAAGATGATCTTGATACCTTAACCGAGCATGATATAGAATTTCATAGTTATTTAGTCAAAAGTGTTGCAAGCCCTAATCTGTATGCTCTATGGAATAACATAATAGCTAAAATTCACGCTCGTCTACTTTATCAAGGGATTAAGCATATCGACCTAGATAGCGTCACCTTAGAACACAGGGAATATTTGCAATATATTAAAGAAAATAATTTTAAAAAAGTTAGAGAACATTTAGAAACACATATTTATTGATCTAAGAGAATGTAATAAATTTATTATACAGAGAACGAGGACATTCCTCTGGAAGAGGCATGTCCCCATTTGTCTGCTTGCAATTAATACCGGTATTGGTCATATAACCATCGAATCCTTGCTGTAGATATCCCAAAATGCTTTGCCGCATCTTCAAAAACGGCTGCAGTATACTTATCTCCCGAATATCCGCTATTCATCTTATCATAATACTCATATCTCTTTTGACACCACTGATAGACGACTTTCGGTGTAGGGTCAGGTTTCTCTTTTTTCTCCTCTTCTTTTGTAGGAAAAGTTTTTGTTGTATCCACAAAACCAATACTGATCCTGTAAGGCTCACCCTTCTTGCTGTACAGCATCAAAAAAACATCTATATCAACATCTTCTCTTTGCCAGGCTGCTTGAAATATGCCATAATTATAATCACCTTCCAGTTTTGAGGCTATCCTCTCACCGGTAATATCTTCAACCTCTGTATTCTCTATTGATTTACCCTCCAAAGACACTACCGCCCTTTGTATGTCAGGAACACCCAGTCTATCTATTAGATCCTGCTTAATGGTATCATAATCGTCTTGAAAATTCTTTTCTTCGTAGAATAATTCATAACCGCCTTGTATGAGTTTCTCATCAGCATCAAAAAAGTATTTAATGGTAGCAGGCATCTCATTAAGTCCGAATTCCTTACGAAGAATATACTCATAAGTCATTTCCTTGCCGGTTGTATAATCATTTGTATATTCTGAGATCATTTTTGCCGTCTCTGCTTTTTTTACTTGCTCAATATTCATTTCCCAGGTTGTATTTCTAAAGGGATACCGGTCATGCGCAATGGGTGGCATATCGTTTTCCTCACCAGGTGTTTCAGAAATGGTCTCATTGGTATCCAAAGCAGCTTTAGGTGTATTTACCGGTGATGCTTCGATACTCTCTGAAGGTTTTACTGCTTGATTATTTGATTTTGTTTTGACTACTTCCATACTTATAATAGTCCCTATGATCAGTAAAAAAACTATGACCGCTATTAAAAATATATGAAAATATTTTTGATTTGCTAATAGTCTCATAAATCCATTCCCTCCATATATTTAAAACTGTTTGCTTCGTTTAAATAATCTACTATACGCCTAGTTGATTATTCATCTTCAACCACCAATATATTATTATGGACTGGGATAACACTATACGCTTTCACAAGCGCTGTATAAGCTTATCATACAAGTGCACGCTTTGCAATATTTATGTAATGTTTATGTAACATTGAAAATAATGACGGAGTGTACCAAAGACGCATATACCGACCGGTTACCAAACTCTTTTTCGGTTTATGATAAACTACTTATACAGAAATATTTTTCAATAAAAAAGAATACCGTATCCGCTTATTGCATATCCTATTACATTGTGGATAACTCTGTGGATATGTTGTTAACTTGTTGTTGGCAATTCTTAAACACAACATATTGCATAGTACTGTAGACCTGCCGGTATACGAAGAGTCACTTTATATCTTTCTCCATTATCTTGTCTTTTTCGCGCTTTTGCTTACCAATGATTATATTTTCTAATTCTGCGACTCTCTTTTTTAAATCCCTAATGGATGAATTAATATATCCTATATAAATAATAGCTCCACATAAGATCGCTATTGCAGCTACTGCATTAATATCTACTTTAAACAAATCTATTAAATAAATGCTGCAGACAATAGCCACTGCAATGTATATATTTTTCAACACAGAACATCACTCTTTTATTTTAAAAGTTACGCTTGTCCCCAATACAACAAGGAATTGATTAAATACTCTATCCCTTGCTTTTGTGCACACCTGAATAAATGATTTTTTAATAATTGGCTCTTAACAGTACCCTCCATATAATCTTCCAGTAGTTTTTCAAACCGCCTTTTTTCAATACTGGAGCATTCTTTCTTTACATATCCCCAAACATGCTGTGCCGCATTCACTTCAGCCCCTTGGTCCTCAGGCAGTAAAATTGCTTGTTCGATCTTTTGATAGAACACCTCTGCCTTGGGTGCTTGTTTTTCTTTAAGCAGCTCCCGCATCTCATTATACAGCTTTGCTGAACGGCTTAGTACAAAGTATTTATACCTTGCCCACTCTTCTTCCAGTTCTCTGATACACAAATCCTTATTAATAGAGTTTATACATTTAACAGCTGATAAATTTTTATCCTTTACTTCCAACATGATATCAATCTCTTTGTCAGGAAGCCGATTATAGAATTGTAAAAATTCCCCGATGTAAATGGTTTCTGAGTGTGCACCTCTGACATCTCCGGTTCTTTGCTGTGAATAGTGAATTTTTTGCTTACCGTCTTGTTTGTCAAAAGTATTTCCGCATAATTGAATCCATTCAAATTCGGGCAAGTTTTTATTCGGCGGATTTAATTCATGGTGCAGATTATCAAGAACAACCGGAATACCTATGATTTTTGATATTTCAAGCGTATCCTGTACAGTATAATTTTTATCATCATTCTCTATCACCAACCTGCTTTTCACATCTTCCGATAACTGATGATAGTTCTCAATAAATGTTTGTATGGCTTTGTGCTTATCCCGGTATACACCGCCAATATGAAGTATAATCTTATTTGTCCGGTCAACTCCAAGTGCATCAAGAAATGCAGCATGGTACTTCAAATCCTCAATTGCATTTCGTACTACCCTTGGATCAGGAGAGTTAAGAACTGTGTATTGCCCCGGATGCATAGATACTCTCATACTGGCTTCCAGTATTTTTTGTCCTATTCTTGTAAATACATCTTTAAATTCGTCTGCCCATCTTAAGGTGTTCACAGGATGGGATGCAAATGGAATAATATCAGAGCTGATCCGAAACAATTTGATTTCTTTTTTAATATTGTAATCCACCATTGCTTCAAGAGCAGACAAATTCAAAGCTGCAATTTTTCTTATATTATCGTCTGTAGCATTTTTAATCAAACAGCGTGACAGCTTTGCGTTTTGAACGCCTATTGTAATGCAGGCATATCCTATAGCCAAATGTCAAACCTCATTTCATCATATTTATATTTATTGAATCCATTACCTTTTCTCATAGATCTAATTATTTATTGATACCACATTGTAAGTATGTTTTCACAATTTTCTAAATATTTTCTAAATATTTTCTAAAAGATAAAAAAGCTGCTGACATTTTGTTATCAACCGCTTATCTATTTTCTCTTAGCTTTTAGAAGAGATATCTATTTCATCTACAGACCAAACAAGGAGACGGTTTATCATTCGCTAATTGTACTGGAAATGAGAGATAAAATATGCGCTGCATCTTTATTCCCATAATATCGAACATGGATCACATTATTATTCAAACTGGCAAAAATCTGTTTTTCAATACCTTCTACAGAAATATAGACTTGGTCAAACAGGTCAGTATCAACCTTTTGACGAGTAATATCAGTCTTATACAGATAACGGTCCATAAGGTCATGAATCAAGCCATCCGCTATTGCCGGAAAGGCTAGCTGATAAAACTGTGTATGAATGCTTGGTGAATATGTTCCGCTTTTATCCCCCCACATCTCATTATTTACGATACCATGTTCATCCACTTCATATTGTACGGGGGCTAAAACGCTCCAGTTATAATTGACATGGTTTCCCCAATCCACACCTTCAGAATTATAGAATATCTCACGTTCAAAATTAGGATTTTGCTCTATTTCTTCCAGTCTTACAATAGGAAGATCGCTTACGGCTTCGGGCAATGTGTATTCTTTACTTTTTATCATTTGAGCTATCGGATTCAAAATGCTCAATACGGCAATTGTCAAAACTAAGATACTCACCGTTCCATTAATAAAGTGGCTTCTTCTCCAATTTTCTTTATGATTGATAGGCTGACCTTCTGAGAGCGATTTTCTGAGTATACGAACGGCTATGTAATTACGTATTATCGCATAAAAACCATAAAGTTCTACTATCACAAGCAGTATCTGTTGAATAAACATACCTCTTACCATTGACAGAAACGGCCTTCTGTCAATGAAGAATACACTGAACATTATGCCAAAGAAAAGCAGCATCATTAAAGATATTATAATCAAATTACTTCTTAGACGCCTATCCAAATCAACTAATGTATAACTTTGTTCCGCAGGGTCGGTGTGAAGCTCAGGTGAATCAGAGGATTCGGGAGATGAAAAGATATAAAAGTTACCTCTAACCGTCACAATGTCCCAACCACATTCTTTATAGACATCCAGTTGTTCCTGCGATGGTTTTTGCTGCAAGACATCAATGCGATACTTACTTTTGCTGGGTTCTCCTTTTTCAAAAGAAGCAAATACACGTCCTATACTTTTTAAATGAAGTCCTTTTTCCGCCATATCGGCAAACCAGCTTTCATTTTTCCCTATGCTCCAGCCATCATCCAAAAGAAATTTTTTGACTATTTTACTCATTTCTCTTTTCCTCCCTCAACAGCCTCCCGTCCTCCACCAGACATACTAGCCGTTGATATTCTTGCTTCAAAGCAGCTTTTCCCACTTCAGTCATCCCGTAAGTTTTTCTCCTTCCATTATCTTTAACTACCATGATAAAACCGTCTTTTTGCATTCTGCCAAGCACGCCGTACAGTGTACCCGGACCCATACGAATACGACCTTTGGACACTTGTGCGACGGCATTCATTAATTGGTATCCATGATTAGGACTCATTAATGCAAGCAGTACATAGTACATTGCTTCTGTCATTGGCCCCCCTGAATATGGCATATCCTCTCTCCTTATTATTATTATGTGACTCGATATATCGTATCACATAATAATAATATCTGCAAATCTCTTTTTCAAAAAAAGAATAATCTGTCTCTATATTGCACATTCTATTATATTGTGGATAACTCTGTGGATATGTTGTTAACTTGTTGTTGGTACTTTTGAAACACAACATATTGCATAGTACTATAGACCTAATAGCATAAGAAAGTCACTTCATGCCGTTCCTCGTCATTCTATCTTTTTCGTCCTGTTGTTTACCCATGATTATATTTTCTAATTCTGCGACTCTCTTTTTTAAATCCCTAATGGATGAATTAATATATCCTATATAAATAATAGCTCCACATAAGATAGCTATTGCATTTTTATATTAACAACCTGAACCATAATAAGAGCCATCAATAGAGAAACAGGAATTAATAAAAATATGGAATTAATCGAATACTGTATTGATACAATACTTCCAAGCATAGGTGAAATCGCCCAGCCGATACTTCCTACCAAGCCTTGTATTCCGAATAAAGTTCCTCTTTTTTCAGGTGAAATACTCTCACTGGTAATAGACATTACGATTGGTTCTATACCACCTATAGCAAAGAAGAAGATGCTGTAAACTACGGCAAAACTCCAGATGCTTCTCAGAAAGAACAGGGGTGCGGATAAGAGAATTCCTGCAGACAACAATACCTTCATGACCATCAGTTTGTCATATTTATCTCCTAGACGGCTCAAAATCAATCCGGCAGCAGCTGTCATCAGGCCAATGATGCCATTGATAATCCCGGTAGTTTTAGCGGTACCTGTAGTAGTAGAAAGCAGTTCCTGTATAAATAAGGGGATATACGGATTAAAAACGGTGCGGGATACTCTCATGAAAAACAACACCAGCAACATGGCTATCAATGTAGAAGTAAATATGGATACCCCTGAATTAGTTTCAGCATGCTCTTCTAGCTCTTCTATAGTAGATGATACCGGAGCCTTATTTTCATTTACGATAAAAAGTACAAGAAAAAAATCAATCAACATCAAGGCAGCTCCGATAAAGAAGCTTATACGGTACCCGAACATCTCCGCTACGACCCCTCCGATGGCGGGACCGGCAGAGAAACCTATAAAGGTAGAAGAAGATAGAAAGCCCAAGGCATAAGACATACGATGTGACGGAGTGCCGGACGCAACCAACGCAGCGGAAGCCGTGACTGTTCCTGTAAACATGCCTTGGACAAAACGCAAAATAATGATATGTTCCACCTTTGTCACAAGACCCAGTCCGCATAATATTAATGTAGCCGCCAGCATGGCTCTTAGCAGCATCGTCTTTTTGCCCCACTTATCCGCGGCAATACCCCAGAGAGGAGACATTATTCCCATGGTTATTGCCGGAGCAGCACTAAGGATACCTGTATATAGTTTAAGCTGGTCAGGGTCAGTAACGCCCATATCCTGTATGTAAAATGGCAAAAACGGAAGTCCAAAGCCAAAACTCATAAGAGATACTATTTGTGCAATCCATATAGTGTAGAGATTAATGCGCCACCGTTCCATAGCTGCCTCCTGACATATCAATTCTTGATCATTCAATAATACATATGTATATCAATAGGATTTAATCTTGTTTTTTTCTATATATATTTTTAACGCTGTAATTGCTACCAATATCAACCTAATGAGAAGCAAAAGAGCTATAACTGCTAAAACACTTAGCAATACATTAACAACTATAATTAAGATCGGAAGATTCAAGACCGGAATACCTATCATATTAAAATCCCTCCCTATAACTTTAACAAACGTATGCTATGGGACAATTCTTTGTCACACCGCAAGCAAAACATCCTTACCATTATTTAATCAAGGTATTTTCTTCACAACTTATAACGCATTAATGCTTAGAACCAATATATTTTACTAATAATGTTCTTATATTTTTTATAAATCTTAAACTGATTTTTCCAGCGAAATAAATAACAATAATATACATTGAGCATATAAAAACCAAATATAAGATGTGATAAAAAATTGGTAACCCATGTGAATCTATTATAATACGCCGCCTTTTATTAATAAACTGAACTTATCTTACCTAAAAATCCATTAACTATTTTATCATTTCCTACATACATTTGCAAATACAATGTCTCACCACCACCAAAAAACCAGAAAAACCATAGGAAAAACCATAGGGACGGTTCTTATGGCTACACCTTTAATACAATTGCCCTACTTACCCCGGTTAGTCTTGCAATTTGTCTTGTAGACATCCCCTCAGTCTTTAATCTTTTTAAAATCTCATCTCTCATGTGAGATTCAAAATTTTGGACTTCCAAGCAATTTCTAGTATTACAAACTTCTCTAATAATTTCTATTGCTTCATCATCTGTCATTCTTCTTTTTTCTTCTAACTCCAAACATCTATCATTATTAATTTCTTTATGAAGAGCTTCAAAACTTTTTGTTGCCTTTTCTCTGTCATTATTAATTATGTCTAATACAAAATCTACATCCGTAACGCTATTCTTTCCTATAAACTCATTATAACTACTCCATTTATAGTCAGCGATATCCGTTACTAAACCTGCTTTTAAGGGGTTCTGGTGAATATATCTTACTACCACCATGAAATAACTCTCACTATCAACCGTTTCACTCTTATATCTATCTTGAAATAAATGTCCGCAACGCTTATATTTGCAATTATACCAGTATACATAACTTGCTCCTATTCGCCGCATTGTTATTCCTAATTCTTCACTCCCTTCTTGCAAAAGTAAATGAATATGGTTTCCCATTAAGCAATATGCATATATCTTATACCCGCTTTTTTCTTTATAGTCCTTCAATGTCTGTAAAAACCTTACATTGTCTTCCTCTTCCTCAAATATGGTTTGCTTATTTATCCCACGTAAAATAATATGATATATTCCATTTTCACTTTTCTCTCTTGCTTTTCTCGGCATATAAATTCACCTCTGCATTTATGCTATCATAAACACAGAGGTCTATCAAACCACAAGAACCGTCCCCTTGGTTTCTTTGATTAAGTATTGAATAACTATTACAATAATGTTAATATATACATATATGTTAAATTTATTACATTTGCTAGGAGGTTTAATATGTTGAAGGTTCATAATAAATATTCTCTTATATTTTCTATGGGTGTCCTTTTACAATCAATTTGTATTTTAGGAGCTTGTATTTCCAGTACAAACCAGTACAATGATATTCGAGATGTGTTATTTAGAGTGTTATCTATACCCAATATTTTAAGCTATTTTTTTATGGCTATTGGGTTGATTGGATTCACGGCATTATTTGATAAAATCAAAAAATGAATCTATAACTTAATGACTATTACTTTCAGATATATATATAGTAGACTAAAAAATACTTCTGTTTGCTGACTCTTCTTATTTGTAAAAATTTATTCAGGAATTAATTTGAGCATTGCATATAATTAGCAGACTTTCATTTTTATGCTATCTTCTAAATATTGGTGTAATTCTATCTAAATAAATATTGCCAACTTTATTAACTCAAAGTTGGCAATATTTTAATATTACTTAGTTAGTATATGAATCTAATGAATATGAAATATATTTTGTGGGTTCTGTAAAGCTTCCGCTAAAGAATAAAGGCATCCCATTTAGCATACCTACTTGCGTCCAAGTTCCCTTGTTCTGATAAAACTTACATCTATATTCTCTGGTATTATAGGATGAGTCCTCAGGTGGACCTGTTAATGTTTGACCTCTTGTAATGGAATATGAGATCTCATTGTTTAAATTTAATGACCCGAATTTTATAGTTCCGTCTACAGAGGCTGATAGCTTTTCTGTTATTGTTGATGAAATAGTTTTTGTTTCACCTCTTGCACAAGAGGCCATAAATCTGTCTGATTCAAGAACATTGTAGTGGGTATATTTTTTACTAGGATATGTTAGGTAATCACCTATGCCATTAGGAGACACCTGAGATTTATCACTATTTGTGTCTAATTGTGATTCTGTTACATCTTTTTTATCTGTAGTCGATGATACAGCGTATCCAATTTCATATATTGTGATACTATCTGTATTTGGGTTTGAGGTTGCTAGAGATTTTAACTCTTCATCACTGATATCGTCTTTGACATTAGATCCAATGTTAAATTCAACATTTCTTCCATCGATCTTTAATACTCTTGTTTGTTTTTCACTCTTAGCAAAAGCAGAACATACATTACAGAGTAGAAAAACTAAACATAATGATAAAACAACTATTTTTTTCATAAAATACCTCCATTTGTTTTTATTATACAGCTCAATTATCCTTCATTTTTCACAAAATCCATCTTTTATTTTAGCGTAGAAATATTTCCGATCTACTTGCTTGATTTTTCCCTTCACAAATGCTCCGATATATTGTATACTTATAATAACTTGTTGCTTTTGTGCAGGGGCATGCCTCAAAATCAATGTAGCTTTTGAACAGTAATGATTGATTTTTGAGGTGTTTTGCTTTTATACATCTAAATAACTGGCGACCTTATATGTATCATGCTTATCCACCTTCTTTCATGCAATTTAATTATAATCAAATTTTCCATTCACTATATAAGACCAAAAAATTCTTCAAGTGTTCCCATATTATTTACTTGAAAATTTTCTTAAACTTTTTGTAAGAAATATGGAATCAATTATATATTTCCCCTGTCTTATACGACAAATCCAATTTCTATACCAAACGCGCTTAGTATGTTTTCACTATATCACACATCCCCATTTTTTCAATATTTTTGGAATGAAAACGTAGTTTAAGGGAACGAAACTGCACATAATGTTTTTTCGTTCCCTTAAACTACGTTTTCATTCCTTTTGGGTTGCTTCAGTTTCATTTTTGTGCTACCATTGCAACAGCTTAATAAGCTATCTTACCGGAAATGCGGTTGTAAAATGATTGTCCGGTTTTTCAATGTTAAAGATTCAGCAGTGGGAATTTTTTCAGCCGCTTTCTTATTTATTGATTCGAAGGATGAGTTTCAGATGCATAGCTTGATAGATGTTTTTACGTATAAAGTCTATAAGGAGAAATTGTTATCTCATCGTGACCTTCGGAAGATGAGGTATGCGATGACGGTTGTTTGGAATGAGGCCATCAAATTTGCAGCACTGCTGGCTTTATTTTTATTACTCAATAAAATCCATGAATTTTTGCTTTGTGTAAGTATCTTATTGTCTATACGGATTTTTTCCGGTGGCTTGCATTTTGAGAGTAATTTCGCCTGTTTTATAGCCAGCGCAGTATTCTTCTGTATTATTATTGTATACTTGCCATTTTTATTTACTGTGATGACAGATATAAGTATCCTCTTAATGCTTATAAGTATATTGACTATTTTTATTTGTTCTCCTGCGCCGTCTCCCAATAGACCGATTATAAGTAAAAAAAGAAAACAAAACTTTAAATATCTTTCCGTCTTCTTTACTCTCGCATGGATATTTATTTTATATACATTTATTCATGATGTTACCTTTTTTGAATGCGGCATATGGACGATTAGTCTGCAAGCATTCCAATTATTTATAGGAAGGAGATGAAACCAATGAAAAAGATTTCTCCGGTATTAAAAGCAGTGTTATATTCCTTTGCTTTTATATTTATTTCAGCCGCAGATTTGATTACGGCTTCCGGCTCATTTCTTCTTTGGGGTGAACCGAAATGCCCGAAAGGTTTATTAAAATAGTATTTTGAATACTACATATTGCTTGTCAAAGGAAAGCTCTATGGTACCTTTATAAGCAGTTACAATTTTCTTTACATTATAAAGGCCATACCCTCGGTGCTTTCCTTGTTTTTTCGAATAGCGCCGATCAAATATATGCGTCATATCTACTTCAGATATTGATTGGCACGTGTTTTTTATCTGGAACACCTTTAAAACTCCTTGTGTACCAAGTGTTAAAATCACTTGGCCATTATCAGTACTTTCTGCTGCCTCAATGGCATTATTCAGTAAATTTCCCAATAACTCAACCAAATCATGCTTTTTCAAAGGATAATCGGGGATCTCTCCTTCAAATTCTACACTGAAAGTAATATTCTTCTCCTCTGCCAAGGCTTTTTTACTATAGATTATGGCGCTTAATATCGGGTCTTTTATATTTAAAAGCTGATCAACAGGCTTTGTTCTGCCAATTAATGCTTCTAGATACTCTTTCACTTCTTTCCGTGCTTCATGATCACCTTCAATTTCTACAATCCCATAAAGTGTATTAAGATGATTCTTAAACTCATGTTGTTGCTGCCGTACTTCATGTATTAAGTTCTTCAAAAACGGGATATATCTTTCATGAATGCGAATCATCTTTTCCTGCTCTTTCATTTTTATCAATTGATACACAAAGTATATATTTACCGCTTCCCATACGATTATACCGGTTAAGAAAGCAACAAAATGCCTCCATATAAAAGCTTTATCCGTTTGCCACACATAGATGATTAATAATATGATTACTACTATATTTACAATAGCCGATGCTATAAATGAATAATACTTTGATTAAAAACCATAGGGACGGTTCTTATGGCTACACCTTTAATACAATTGCCCTACTTACCCCGGTTAGTCTTGCAATTTGTCTTGTAGACATCCCCTCAGTCTTTAATCTTTTTAAAATCTCATCTCTCATGTGAGATTCAAAATTTTGGACTTCCAAGCAATTTCTAGTATTGCAAACTCCTCTAATAACTTCTATTGCTTCATCATCTGTCATTCTTCTTTTTTCTTCTAACTCCAAACATTTATCATTATTAATTTCTTTATGAAAATCTTCAAAACTCTTCGTTGCCTTTTCTCTGTCATTATTAATTATATCTAATACGAAATCTATATCCGCAATGCTACTCTTTCCTATAAATTCATTATAACTACTCCATTTATAATCAGCGATATCCGTTACTAAACCTGCTTTTAAGGGGTTTTGGTGAATATATCTTACTACCACCGTGAAATAACTCTCACTATCAACCGTTTCACTCTTATATCTATCTTGAAATAAATGTCCGCAACGTTTATATTTGCAATTATACCAGTATACATAACTTGCTCCTATTCGCCGCATTGCTATTCCTAATCCTTCATTCCCTTCTTGCAAAAGTAAATGAATATGGTTTCCCATTAAGCAATATGCATATATCTTATACCCACTTTTTTCTTTATAGTCCTTCAATGTCTGTAAAAACCTTACACTGTCTTCCTCTTCCTCAAATATGATTTGCTTATTTATCCCACGTAAAATAATATGATATATTCCATTTTCACTTTTCTCTCTTGCTTTTCTCGGCATATAAATTCACCTCTGCATTTATGCTATCATAAACACAGAGGTCTGTCAAACCACCAGAACCGTCCCCTTGGTTTCTTCCTTGGTTTCTTCCTTGGTTTCTTTTCATATTTACTTTATACTCATATTTTAAACCTTCTTTGCTTAATTCTGCGTTCTCATCAGCTTCTGCTTTTGCCATTGCCATAAGGTTCGATAAATATATAGTTGCATAAAAATCCTGCATTATAGCTGTTGGATTAACTCCCGAAAAGTTTTCCATCTCATATCGGCTTTTTAATTGACTGTATTTAACTTCTATCCCCCAACGTTTGAAATATAGTACTTTAAAATCTTCAGTAGTGAAATCTTCATCCATAATATTAGTAACTAATTTTTCAATTTCACCCGTTGGCAAAATAACGTTAATGATCCGCAATGTTAATGTCTTGTTTTTATGAATGCGCGTGATAATTTGATCCGGTTTATTTGCAGTATCAACTTCCGGCTGAAATTTATTAACCTTTACTCTCATCAAATATTTTAATTTTTTACTTTCTAAGAAATCAAATATATCCTTTGACGGATAACCCCTATCAAATAAAAACAAATCATTTTTAAATCCTTTAATTTCAAGCCTTTCGATAAGCTCTTTTGCTAGATCCCTTTCTGCTGCTTTCCATGTACGTATATCTGATTCAAGTATGTAATCATTTTCCATATCATATATTACAGAAACCATCGCTCTTGCCTGCTTCCTGTTACTTTGATTATGATAATACCCAAAATGTTCCCTGTTACTAACCGTATTAGGGATTTCAGGAATGCTACCATCAATAGAGAGGAGTCTATAACCATTATATTTTTTAAAGTTATCATCATTATAAAACCAGCTTATATAATTATCATTAAGCTGTATAAAGGCATCAGGCTTAATTTTTTGTCGTAGTTGTGAAAAAGCTTGTTTTGTCATAGCGTTATCTCCACCTAAGAATTCAAACCAATCATCTATCTCTATTTGTAATGTCTTTCTTAGTCCCTTTAATATAAAATATATTGCATCTTTAAAATTCATCTTAGCAGTGTCTTTTGTAAAATATGTGCTCTTTTTACGGTTGGTCAACATAAAGATAGCGTCGTTGATTTGTTCTCTAGCTATTTCAAGAGCAGTCATAAAATTTTTTAACATTTGTATCACCCAATATCGAGAAGATATACCATCAAAAAGGTATCCATCTCGATTATTGAGGTGTTTCAAAAAAGTCAAGTGTTTTTTATACTTTTATGTTAAGTTTTCATTACATTTGTTTGAGATTGCAAATTCCAATTATTGTATTCTTAGCTTTATGACATTGGTCTGCCGTCCCCTTGGTTTCTTTTAGCTGGTCTTGCCTTGTTGCTATTTAATGTCTCTGGCACCCTATTTTAAATATAAATAACGCCATATGGGTTTAATATTTTTATTATATGGTCTAGTCCTATATAGAAGTACATTATCACTCATCAATTCTGCATAAACTTCTTGGCCTTTATCAAAGGATATAATTGTATATAGTTTTTCATCCATAAAATTAAAAAGCATGAGTGTTCTTTGTATTGCAGTCTCCCATAATAGATATTTGTCTGTAGCAGTTAGTGTATTCAGATAAGTATTTTTCATTTGATTATATTGCGTATGTTCTCCATTAATTTTGTACTGCCATTGGTTATTTTTTAAATTATAAATACATACCTCGCCATCATAATATGTCTTTCCTGGCTTACCTTCTGCACAAATAAAATCACCGCTTATTGTAGGGTTTATGACGTTTTCATCTGTAACCAATACGGTTTTCTCTTTCGTCAATATATCATAGACAAAGCTTTGTCCTTTATAGGTACCATCTGGATTAACCAAAGCTTTACACCAAACTACTTTGTCATTAGAGATATTAGGATACCCGAATGCGTTCTTTGATAAGTCCTCATCTAGATAATCAATTATTTCAAGTTTTTTAGTTCTTATATTATATAATTTTATAACGGCAGTAACTCTATGCTCTACATTATAATCAAAAGTAATATATGAAATATACTCTGGAGAAATCGCAATTTTAGACGGTGCAAGATAGCCATATTCGATATGCCCTTCTGGGAGGATAATACCTTGATCACTGTCAATTTTTACTATTTTCTTTGTTAGTAAATCTATATAATATAACTTCCACCCTGCTCCATGTGTTTTATCTTGGGTTGGAAAAACATCACCATAAGGGCACTCCGCCCAAGCTACAATATTATTTCTCATATTGATTGCATATACTTTATTCTTACGATTATTTATAATATTCCAAGTCTCTATAATTTCCCCTGTATTCATATTGATGCTTTCAATTAAATTATTATCCGTATTATAATATATAAGCGCATCGTTCTCTTTTTCTACTCCCAATTTTAACATACCATTTAAATTGATTTTAGAATTGACCTGCCCACTTTTCCCTACAATATCTGTGTTTATTCCAAGCCCAATTTCGTCATTCGTCTTATAGCTTTTTTCTGTAATAAGTTCTTCTTGTTTAATAAAACTAGAATCTACGTTTTTTGCCTCTTTTTTATTTTCAGGCTCTATTTTAAAAGAGTTACTAAAACTACATGATGTCAGTACCAGTAATAATAATATCCAAATAGCTATTCTATTCATCGTATTTCTCCCTAATTAGTTATGGTAAGCAACAGAATACAGTATGATCATACTGTATTCTGTTGAAGCTCCCTAGATTAATTCATCTTAATAAACTAATCCCATATCATTTGTTAAGACTCCCATTGTTTGAAACGTCACATGCATATGCCTATCACCTAGATTGTCCTTTAGATTATTTGAATCATAATAATAACAAATTCTATTAGAAGGGTCAGAGCTATCGAACCCTTCACCAGCAACATAGTGATATATGTTACCAGAAACCATTGTTGAATACCCTTGCAAATAATGCGCTGAACCTTTTACTTGGTGCACATCATATACTACCCCATAATTACCCACTATGGTTGCAATGGCACTATCAGCCATTTTTACATTCCATTCAGACGCTTGAACAGCTGACGGCAATAAAGTATAGTATTTATAACTTAAATTTGATCTTCCACTAGCCTTATTATAATAATTAAGTGCTGGCGCTACTTTATATAGAATTGTTCCTGATCCATTAGGAACAATTCCACATAGCTTAGCTAATTCGGTTTGAGTTTTAGATAGACCTTTGTGTTTTAAAATAGCTTGAATTGATGCAGGAGCACAATAATTACCATATTCTTGTACCTCTCCTGGCAAATGAAGGTTTTTAGATTGCCAATCTCCTATTGCAGATACCGAAATATCACCTTTTTCTTTAGAAATATAATCATCCTCAACAGAATCTGGTGCATATTTTTTTATATAGTCTTTTACCTTTGCAATGTCTTTTGCGGTCACCGATTTTGAATTACTGATAGATTTCTTTCTTATAGCAATTACCTCACAAGCCATATCTGACTTTTCAAGTCCGTCTTTAATTTCTTTATCTGTAAATTCGCCAATACCTCTTGGATCTTCAGCAGTGAAATATTGACCTTCTGTTGAATTAGGATCTTCATTAGTATAAATCTGGCTTTCAGCAAAAACTGTAAAACTTGCTAATGATATCATTAATGTTGCACTTAGAATAGTACTAGTGATTTTTAAATTTTTTTTCGACATTAGTTTAATCCCCCTATTTTTATTAGTTTCCGTTGCTGTATCATATGAAATACTATCAAGTTATATGGCCGATAGTTTTTTAAAGATTTTTGCTCCTCTCCTTATTAAAGTTAGTCAAAACACTAAATGTTTATTTAGAGTAATTGCATCCTACTACCAAACGCGCTTAGTATGTTTTACTATATCACACATCCCCATTTTTTCAATATTTTTCAAATGAAAACGTAGTTTAAGGGAACGAAACTGCACATAATGTTTTTTCGTTCCCTTAAACTACGTTTTCATTCCTTTTGGGTTGTTTCAGTTTCACTTTTGTGCTACCATTTCAACAGCTTAATAAACTATCTTGCCGGAAATGCGGCTGTAAAATGATTGTCCGGTTTTTCAATGTTAAAAATTCAGCAGTGGGAATCTTTTGCAGTCGCTTTCTTATTTGGAGATTCAAAGGATGAGTTTTAGGTGCATAGCTTGATAGATGTTTTTACGTATAAAGTCTATAAGGAGAAATTATTATCTCATCGTGATCTTCAAAAGATGAAGTATGCGATGACGGTTGTTTGGAATGAGGCCATCAAATTTGCAGCACTGCTGGCTTTATTTTCATTACTCAATAAAATCCATGAATTTTTGCTTTGCGTAAGTATCTTATTGTCTATACGGATTTTTTCCGGTGGCTTGCATTTTGAGAGTAATTTTACCTGTTTCATAGTCAGCACAGTATTCTTCTGTATTATTATGGTATACTTTCCATTTTTATTTACTGTGACTACAGTGATAGGTATCTTCTTAATGCTTGTAACTCACATTCAGCATGAATAAATTACCATGCATTATTTATGTAAACTTGAATGGAATTTAGAACTTTTGGCGAATCTCTTTTATATACAAAATTATAGGAGTGATTCGTATGGCAAAAGCTTCAAAGAAGTCACATAAACACAAAAGAAATAAAAAGCGTAAAATTACTATACTGCATCCGGCAAAAGTAGAGCAACCTTTGATCCTTCCTTTTGCTTTACTGCTTGCAAACAAGTTTTTAAAACTCATTGGTTTTGTTGAATTCATAGATGGTAGTGTTGAATGGGATGAAAGTCATTGGAAAGTGTCTCCCGGTAATTTAGCTAAGGCCGTGATATTGGCAACATTTATGCAGGTACGAGCCCCACTTTACAGGATCAAGCGGGCATTTGCCGGTTATGATACTGAAGCATTGTTTGGCAAAGGGGTTATGCCAGAACACTTAAATGACTATTCCATCGCACGTGCATTAGACCGAATCAGTGAAGCTAAACCTGAAGGATTGTTTTCATCTATCTGTTTGTCTATGTACAGCGTGTTTCATATTGCTTTCAATCGGCTGCATTCTGATACAACAACATTGTCCTTTTATGGGCAATATATGTGCGACGATGCGCCGGAGGGTGCTTTGAACATCACCAAAGGATATAACAAGGATCACCTTCCGCATTGCAAACAGGCCGTAGTAGGTAAGATTGTCAATGAACATGGTATTGCCGTAGCCAGTTCAACTATGGATGGAAATACTTCCGATATTGAATGGAATCAAAAAGCCTTAGCCCTTACAAAGCAAATATTCGGAGATTGTTTGAATGAAGTAACTTATATTGCTGACTCTAAGCTTATTAATCTGCCAACGTTCAAGCAGCTTACCGATCCAGACAACAGGATACGGTTCATATCGCGGTGTCCTGCAAATTTTTACGGCAAGGTTGCCGGAAGACTGATCGAGAAAGCTTATAAATTTGATCAATGGACTGATATCGGTCAGATAGGTTCTGGCAAGAACGCATGTACCTATGAAATGCAGGAGTTTATGGAGGCTGTTGAAAATTGTGATACCCGGTTTATTGTTGTCCGCAGTAGTGCGGGAAAAGATCGTTTTGAGCATAAGCTGGAGAAGCAACGTATGGAGCTTAAAAAAGATATCCTGACATTATCGGGCAAAGTATTTGTTTGTGAAGCGGATGCCCGTGAAGAGTGGGCTCGCTTTGAAAAAGCTCACAAGAAGAGTCTTTTTCTATTTGACGTCTGTTTCAAGGAAGAAAAAACAGAAAAAAGACCACGTGGTAATCCGGGAAAAAATCCTAAACCTCCAGTTATCGTAATATCTTGGCGTGTAACTGTACACATACAAGCAGAAAATGCTACAGCTGTGGAGAAACTAAAACACGAAGAAGAATGCTTCGTGCTGATCACAAGTATTCATGAGACAGAATTTGATGGCAAGGAGATCCTCCGTCAGTACAAAGAACAAACTGTTGTTGAGGCGCAGTTTAGACTGTTGAAAGAACCTGCACTTGCAGCTTCAATCTTTTTAAAAACGCCAGAGCGAATTAATGCCTTGGTCATGCTCATGAACATCTCACTTCTGATTCGTGCAATTGTTCAGTACAAGATTCGTAAAAGTATCAATGAATCAGAAGAGGAGCTTCCACGTATTGGCTGGAATAACAAGAAGCTTGAAAACCCTACCATCAAATATGTGCTTGAAGCTTTAGAAAAAGCATACTTTGTGAAAGAACAAGAAGATACCTACAGTTATGGGTTTTATAGCGAACACCAACAATTAACTGTAACAACAGTGCTGGAACTGCTAGATATAGACATTGAAGAATTCTTAGAATGACAGTTAACACGACATCCATAGTAATCTCGAAAATGTATTATTAATAAAAGGGATATATTGGGTTGCCGGAGTTAGTGGTATACCTTGGTTCAGTGCGCTTTTTTTACGTAAGCTATGGTAAATCCACTAATTCTGACCGTAATCATGCTCATTAGCAAGTTGATATATCGCTACGCAACATAAAAGGGTAGTGGTAATTTATTCATGCTGAATGTAAGTTGTAAGTATATTGACTATTTTTATTTGTTCCCCGGCGCCATCTCCCAACAGGCCGATTATAAGCAAAAAAAGAAAACGGAACTTAAAATATCTTTCCGTTTTCTTTACCCTCGCATGGATATTTATTTTATATACATTTATTCATGATGCTACCTTTTTTGAATGTGGCATATGGACGATTAGTCTGCAAGCATTCCAATTATTTATAGGAAAGGAGTGAAACCAATGAAAAAGATTTCTCCGGTATTAAAAGCAGTGTTATATTCCTTTGCTTTTATATTTATTTCAGCCGCAGATTTGATTACGGCTTCCGGGTCGTTCGTTTTCTGGGGAGAACCAAAATGCCCGAAAAGTTTGTTAAAATAGAATTTTAAATACTACATATTGTTCGTCAAAGGAAAGCTCTATGGTACCTTTATAAGCAGCTACAATTTTCTTTACATTATAAAGGCCATACCCTCGATGCTTTCCTTCTTTTGTTGAATAAGCTCTGTCAAACATACGCGCCATATCTATTTCAGATATAGATTGGCACGTATTCTTTACTTGGAGCATCTTTAAAGTTTCTTGTGTACCAAGTGTTAAAATCACTTCACCGTTACTAGTACTTTCTGCTGCCTCAATGGCGTTATTTAATAAATTCCCCAATAATTCAACCAAATCATGCTTTCCTAGCGGATAATCGGGAATTTCTCCTTCAAATTCCACACTAAAAGCAATATTCTTCTCTTCTGCCAAGGCTTTTTTACTATAGATTATGGCGCTTAATATAGGGTCTTTTATATTTAAAAGTCGATCAACAGGCTTTGTTCTGCCAATTAATGCTTCTAAGTACTCCTTCACTTCTTTTCGCACTTCATGGTCATCTTCAATTTCTACAATTCCATAAAGTGTATTAAGATGATTTTTAAACTCATGCTGTTGCTGCCTTACTTCATATATCAAGTTCTTTAAAAATGGTATATACTTTTCATGAATCCGAATCATCTTTTCCTGCTCTTTCATTTTTATTAATTGATACACGAAGTATATATTTATCACTTCCCATATGATGATAGCTGCTAAAAACACAACAAAATATCTCCATATAAAAACTTTATCAATTTGCCATGCATAGATGCTCAATAATATTACTACTGCTATATTTACAATAGCCACTGCTATAAACGTATAATATTTGAAAAAGAACTGGCTGGTTTTATCAAGTACTGAAGATTTATAAATCATCAGGCAAACTGCAAATGTGGCTAAGTTTATAATGATGCCATTGTTAAATGAATAATTCATACTCCCTTTATAGATTGACAATGCATATGTAAATATTAATTGCACACTGGAGAATATGGCAAGAATAATGAAAAAATGCACTAGCACATCTCTGATTCGCATTTTAAAAAGCCAAGTAACAAGAGCACATAATATTGTAAAATTAATAACAAATCCCCATGCTATATCAAAATGATCTAGTATAACCGTTATTATTGAAAGAAGTACTATAATAGCCGCATTTTTCACCATAGATTTATTTAATGCCGGATTTAGCCGACTCCATAATAGTAGTAATGATAAAATCTCTATATTTGAGAGCACAAATATCTCATACCATTTCATGATATTCCTCTCCTTTAAACTACTCCATATCATACTTTTTCATAAAACTTTCCTTATATCTATCACTAATATATGCGGGAAGCGAATAATCTTTAAAATATGCCAGCCATGAATTTCTATCTGACTTGTCTATTCTATCAACACTTCCAGTATTTATAATATATGACTTATGAGTCTGCATGAAAGTTTCACGCTGTAACTTATCCAGCATTTTTTTCATTGCTATATTAGGTATTGTATACAGCCTGGTGTTTGTATGTATAACACAGTTCTTCCCCTGGGACTCGATAAATAATATATCATCTATTCTAATTCTAAGAATAAAATCCCTCAGCTCAAAGCATACCTGTTTTTCAACAGGAGGGATCTTTTGAACACCCCTTATCAACCGCTCGGCAACCTCTAACACTTCTTTTTTTGTATAAGGTTTCTCAATATAGTCATAACAATGATATTTTTTAAAGGCTTCAAGCTGATATTGAACATGGGTGGTGATAAATACAACATAGGCTAATTGATACTTTGAAATAGACCTTATAGTCTCCGCTACTTTCAAACCTGACATATCGGGCAATTGAATATCTAAAAAAAACAAATCAATATCTGTTTGCTTTAATAGCTGTATGGCTTCCTTTCCTGTGGATGCTTCCAATATCTTGATATTCCCGTTCAAAGATGTAAGCATCCTGGATAAATTTCTTCTTGCTAATTCTTCATCTTCAACTATTAATATATTTACCATTGGACCTCCGAAAGAATAGTATACGTTTACGTAATATATATACAATCTTATCATATAAAGGTAATTTTTTCAATATTTATACAGTACTTTGTATTATATTGTAAATTAATATGTCAAATGATGAAAAAATACTTTAGAATTTTGTATAAAATACTTTCTAAAAATTAAAAAAGCTGCTGACATTTTATTGTCAACAGCCATCTCTTTTCTATTTATTTAACTGCGTTTTTTAATGCCTGATCCAGATCATATATCAAATCGTCGGCATCTTCAATCCCGATGGATAATCTAACCATATCCGGTGTTACCCCTGCTACAGCCTGCTGTTCTTCCGACAGCTGCTGGTGGGTTGTGCTTGCAGGGTGTATTACCAGTGACTTCGCATCTGCTACATTGGCAAGATGGGAGAATAGCTCAAGGCTTTCAATAAATCTCTTTCCTTCTTCTACGCCACCTTTGATTCCAAAAGTAAATATGGAGCCGGCACCCTTGGGCAGATATTTTTGCGCCAATGCATGATATTTGTTACCCGGCAGGCTCGGGTAATTCACCCAGTTTACCAATGGATGGTTCTGTAAGAATTCCACTATTTTCTTTGTATTGGAAACGTGTCTTTCCACTCTTAGTGACAGCGTCTCCAATCCTTGTAAGAACATGAACGAATTGAATGGGCTTACAGCTGCTCCGGTATCCCTCAACAATGTTACTCTCGCTTTAATGATATATGCCAGAGGCCCCAGTGCTTCTACAAATTTAATCCCATGGTAGCTTGGATCCGGTTCGGTTAATACCGCAAATCTCCCGCTTGCAGCCCAATCGAATTTCCCGGAGTCTACAATGATTCCTCCGATAGATGTTCCATGCCCTCCGATAAACTTAGTAGCCGAATGGACAACAATATCGGCGCCAAACTCAATCGGTTTGATCAAATAAGGTGTACCGAAAGTATTGTCAATAATCAATGGAACACCATTTTCGTGCGCTATTTTTGCTACTGCTTCGATATCAATAATATTAATGCCCGGATTTCCTATGGTTTCTATAAATACCGCTTTCGTCTTTTCATTGATTGCCTGTCGGAAGTTTTCCGGTTCGTCAGGGTTTACGAATACTGTCTTAATGCCGAACCTTGGAAATGTGTTTGCAAATAAATTGTAAGTACCTCCATACAGCGTACTCGCCGCGACAATCTCATCCCCTGCACCGGTGATATTTTGAATTGCGTAAGTGATTGCTGCGGAACCGGAAGCAACCGCCAGTGCTCCTACTCCTCCTTCAAGAGCCGCCACGCGCTGCTCAAACACATCAGTGGTAGGATTCATAATTCTTGTATAAATATTTCCGAATTCCTTTAATCCAAAGAGATTGGCAGCGTGCTCAGAATTTTTAAATACGTATGATGTGGTTTGATAAAGGGGTACCGCTCTGGAACCTGTTGCCGGGTCAGGCGTCTGGCCTGCATGAACTTGCAACGTGTCAAATTTGTATTCTCTTTTACTCATTTTCTTATTCTCCTTTATTATTTATTTTCATTCTATTTAGATAATACAAAACTCTCCTGCGGATACAGGAGAGTCATTCATTTCTTCTCCTCTTATCTCTCAGCTTTGCTGCAGGATTTAGCACCTTGCACATACGTACCGGTTGCCGGGCTTCATAGGGCCAGTCCCTCCACCTCTCTAAATAAGAGCTTATTGTATATTATTTTTATATGTTTAGTTGGTTTAATCTAATTTATCATAATCATATGGGAATGTCAATACCTATATTGACTAATATTTATTATTATAACACTTTTTTTGATATTTGAAACTGTCTCCTCTGCCCATATCCACTTGGAATCCGACTGAATTGATTCTCTTTTCGATGCACTGCCTGCAGTGAGCCGCTTCATCTCCGGTACAAATTTTATTCTCATATAGCTCATATTTTGCTCTTACGTTTGTAGGAGAAAGATTGGGCATCGCGACATTCGCCCCTGCTTTGAGCGCCATTTCCCGCCCCTTCGGGTTTAATGTTCCCATGGCTGTCGTAGCAGGCAGCAAGCAATCAGGTACTAACAGTCGGGTAAATGCCAGCATTACAAGTGTATCTTCCACCGTACCGCCTATTGCATCCTTAAGAGGCGTAGCATTATGCGGAATAAACGGCCCTATCCCTATCATATCCGGCTCCAGCTCTTTCAAAAAGATTAGGTCTTCTGCCAGATCTTCCGCCCTCTGTCCCGGTAACCCAACCATAAACCCTGCACCTACCTGATATCCGATCTTTTTTAGTGTCTTTAAACAGTCTCTCCTATTGTCAAAATCCATGGTAGGATGCAGCTTTTGATACAATTCTCTCGATGCGGTTTCATGCCTTAACAGAAAACGATCTGCTCCTGCTTTGAACAGGTTTCTGTATACCTCTTCACTTCTCTCTCCTATGGAAAGCGTAATTGCCGTATCTTGAAAACGTTCTTTAATCCTTTTGATAATATCAGTTAAGATTTCCTCGGTATACCAAAAATCTTCCCCACTCTGCAAGACAAACGTTCTGTACCCTAATTGATACCCTTCCTGACAGCATGTCAATATCTCATCCGGCATAAGTCTATATCTTTCTACACCGGGGTTAGATACCCGTATACCACAGTAGAGACAATCCTGTTTGCATATATTGGAAAACTCCACAAGTCCTCGCATAAATACTTTGTTACCGTAATACTTTAGTCTGGTTTTATGTGAATATTCAAACAGATTTTCTTTATGTTCTTCATCCAAGTTTTTAAGCAGATAAACGATTCCATCTTTTTCTAAGGAGTTTTGCATATATAACTTATCCAATAAGGCCTTCATATTCATATCTCACCCTATCTTTTGCGATATTTTTATGTTACTGCGTGCATCTATATAATAGCGTAGAAACTGCACAGTATAGGAGATTGTGATAAAGTCAAATTTAGCACATAGAGAAAATCGAACTTGGGGACTGTCCCTGCTGTTTGCCCGGTTTTGGCATAACAGAGGGACTGTCCACATGTTTGATTTTCGAACGATTAAGCACTTTTTCACAGCCTTCTATGAGTTCATTTACACCAGCTTAGATTTACACTTTATCTCATACTCTACCAATTCCGTAACCGTTGGATTTTGACCGCACAGCGGACAATCGTGTCTCCTCTCCCATGGAATTTCACGTATATCCATATCCAACCCCTCAAAAGTCAAAATCCTTCCTGAAAGTGTTTCTCCAATTCCTAAAACCACTTTCACCGCTTCCAATGCCTGCATAGAACCAATGACACCTGTTACCATTCCCAGTATGCCTGTATCATTACAAGTGGCGACTACCCCATCTTGAGGCGGCATAGGGTATAGACATCTGTAACATGGAGATTGATCGGGAATAATGGTCATCAGAATGCCATCAAACCCCAGCACAGCCCCTTCTATCAAAGGCTTCTTCATAAAATAGCAGCAGTCACTGATTATATATCGCGCCGTAAAATTATCTACGGCATCAATGACTACATCATAATTTTCAATGATTTCTTCAATATTGTCAATGGTAGCTCTGCAGACATGTTTGACAACTTTTATGTCAGGATTAAGCCGAAGTAATTTTTCTTCTGCCGAGTCTACTTTTTTCTTGCCGATATCATCTGTGAAATGCAGAATCTGCCTTTGCAAATTTGAGATAGTAACTGTATCAAAATCAACTATGCCGATAGTTCCCACACCTGCTGCCGCAAGATAAGAAAGAATGGGCGACCCCAGTCCGCCGCACCCTATTACAAGCACCTTGGACTTTAATAGTTTTAACTGCCCTTCCAATCCTACTTCTTTAAGTATAATTTGCCTTGAGTATCTTAATTGCTGATTTCTATCCAACACCTTATCACCTACCATCAAATTATATTATGATTTCAGCACTTCATTCATACTTCCGGTACGGTACCCCTCTAAATCCAAACACACATAAGTAAAACCCAGGGTTTTAAAATGCTTGCTCACCGTCCGCATTAAATCTTTATCTAAAAACTTATCAAATTCTTTCTCACCTATTTCGATCCGAGCAGTATCTTCATGGTGGCGTATACGAAGCTGCTTAAATCCCAAATCCATAAGATACTGTTCTGCTTGTTCCACCATAGATAACTTTTCTCTGGTAATCTTATGCCCATAAGGGAATCTGGATGAAAGACATGCAAAAGCAGGCTTATCCCATGTAGGAAGCCCGAGCTGTTTAGACAAAGCGCGAATGTCTTCTTTTCTCAATTTTGCATGCTTCAAAGGACTTACTACCTGCAGTTCCTGTGCTGCCTGCATCCCCGGCCGGTAGTCATTTAGATCATCATAATTTGAACCGTCAGACACATATTGTATTCCTTGTTCTTTCGCAACTTCCCCTACCTTTTGAAACAATTCTTTCTTGCAGTAATAACATCTGTTTGTAGGATTGTCAGAAAACCCTTGAATATCCAGCTCTTCGGATTCTATAACAATATGCCGCGCTCCGATCTCCTCTATATATCTTACCGCTTCATGAAATTCCCTCTCCGGATAAGTGGAAGAACGTGCAGTTACAGCGATAGCCTGATCTCCCAACACATCATAGGCCACCTTAATTAAAAATGTACTGTCTACGCCTCCGGAGTATGCTACTGCAATGCTGCCCAGACTTTTTAAATAATCTTTTAAATCAGTAAACTTTTGTTCTAACATATCTAACAACTCCTTTGATCATATAAACTAGAATATGCGTATATGGACTTTGGGCAGACACAATGCCTGCCCTTCATCATAAATAGGGGATTAATTATTCACTTAAATTCATCAGATAGTTTTCTTTATTTCTTTGTAATAATCAGCTCACATACATCGTCACCATCTGCAATGAGCTTAGAAAATTCAAGCTGCAGATGCGGGAAGTTGCTGACGATTCCATAGTCACCATAGCGTGCAAGCTTACATAGCTTTGAAATTTCCTCATCACTGCACCCCAACTTCTTCCATGATTCTACAAGGGCACAATAATGAAATCTCATAACTCCTTTTTCATCAGTCTTTTCTACTTTCTCCATATCAAAAGCTTTTTCTGCGTAACCGCAGCCAAGCGCATCCACAAACTCACCCGGTGTGTTTACTTCTCCTAATTTTTTTCCTTTACTCTGACCAAATTTTGTGATCGCCTTTTCCGCTATAACCTCAGCATCCCCACCGATTTCTTCCGCTGCTTTCAATAATAGGTAAAACCATGTTGCCCTATCTTCTATCGCAGTACGAAATGCAGTAGTTACTTCACCATAATCAATATTTCTTGGCATCATTCAGACCTCCAAAATCTCATTTATTAATATTCTAAACTGCTTCTCCAAGGTACGCTTCCCGCACCTTATGATTTAGCAAAAGCTCTTTCCCTCTACCTTCCAATACAATGTTTCCTGTTTCCAGCACATACCCACGGTCAGCCACACTTAAAGCCATGGAAGCATTCTGCTCAACCAGAAGAATGGTGACCCCTTGGCTTCTGATCTCTTGGATCAACTCAAATATTTTTTCTACCATAATAGGTGCCAAACCTAAGGACGGCTCATCCAACAAAAGAAGAGAAGGTCTGGACATTAATGCCCTTCCTATCGCCAGCATTTGCTGTTCCCCTCCTGACAGTGTTCCGGCCATCTGATTTTTTCTTTCAAGCAATATCGAAAAAAGGGAGTATACCTGCTTAAATGACGACTCTTTTTCCCACTGCAAGTTTCGGGTATATGCTCCAAGCTCCAAATTCTCCAATACAGTCATTTTCGAAAAAACCTGCCTGCCCTCCGGACAAAGGGCAATTCCTGTCTTTACAAGATTATGCACCGGTTCGCGGGTAATTTTATTATCTTTGAAAAAAATATTTCCGTCACTAGGCGGCTGCACACTGGTAATAGATTTTAACAATGTTGTTTTTCCCGCTCCGTTGCTTCCAACCAAAGCGACGATTTCTCCTTCTTTAACCGTCATGTGAATACCCTGTATCGCATGAACTTTTCCATAATAGGTATGAAGGTTTTCAATGCGCAACATCAGCACCGGCTCCCTTCCCTAGATATGCCTGAATCACTCTGGCATCTTTCCTAACTTCACCAGGGTCACCTTCAGTTAATTTGACTCCATGATCCAAAACAACAATATGGTCTGAAATCTCCATCACCAATTTCATGTCGTGTTCTATTAAAAGCACCGTAATTCCTTCATCAGGAAGCGTCTTAATCAGGAGATTCAGTTCTAGAGTTTCTTGGGGATTCATGCCGGCCGCCGGTTCATCTAAAAGGATAAGCCGTGGCGAAGAAACAATGGCTCTCGCGATTTCAAGTTTTCTCTGCTGACCATAGGGTAAATTCTTAGATATTTCATCCCTTTTATCCAAAAGGCCTACTTTTTGTAATACCCTCTCCGCCTGAAAGACACTTTCTTTTTCTTGTTTATCTCTTTTTTTTGTTTTAATGATAGAATCCCATAAGTTATATGAGATTTTACCTTGAATACCAATTAAAACATTATCTAATACTGTCAGCTCAGAAAAAAGTCGAATATTCTGAAATGTTCTGACAATACCCTTGCGGATAAAATGATGCGTTTTCAATCCTGCAATTTCTTCACCGTCTAAACAGATACTTCCGGAATCAGGGATATAAAAACCGCTTAGCATATTAAACACAGTCGTTTTTCCTGCCCCATTTGGCCCTATAATACTGGTAATCTTACCGATCTGGGCTGCAAAATCAACTTTCTGTACTGCCTTTAATCCGCCAAAGGTCTTGGATAATTCAGTCACTTTTAGTAAGTCCATATTTATCATTTCTCCTTCCTAATACAAAGGATATGTCAAAAGGAATATTCCCCAAAATTCCTTGGGGACGTACCAACATCATAAGAACCAGCGCGAATCCATAGATCAGCATCCGGTATTGGGCAAGGAACCTCAATAACTCGGGAAGTATTACCATGATCACTGCACCTAAAGCTGCACCTGCCAGATTGCCCATCCCTCCTATAATCACCATACTAAGCACGATAATGGATTCGTCAAACGTAAAACTCTGCGGATCAATATAAGATACATAGTGCGCATAAATGCTCCCTGCCATACCCGCGAAAGCTGCACCAATTACAAAAGCGGCAACCTTATGCTTCAGAAGATTGATTCCCATTGCTTCAGCGGCGATATCATCTTCACGAACAGCCAGAAAATTTCTTCCGATCTTAGAATGTAAGATACGGTACATAACAATGAAGGTGATTACTACAAAAATCAATATAAGGTAAAAGTATGACGCATTCGTATCCAAGCTTTTACCAAACAGATTAGGTGCCGGTATTCCCGGCAGCCCCATAGGCCCTCTTGTAAGCGTATCCCAATTGATTAGCACCAATCGTACGATCTCATTAAATCCTAGTGTTGTGATTGCCAGATATCCTCCGCTTAGTTTTAGCGACGGAAGTCCTATCAATAATCCTGCTAAACTTGCCAATACAACCGCTGCAGGCATAGTTACCCAAAAAGAAATGCCATAACTTAATGAAAGTAATGCGGACGTATATGCGCCTATCCCATAAAATGCAGCATGGCCAAGTGAAATCTGTCCTGTAATGCCTGTAACCAGATTCAGGCTAAGTGCAAGAATAATATAAATCCCTGCCATCACCGCAATTCTTAATATATAATCTCCTAATCCAATGAAAGGTAATAATAATATAAATGCTGCACCAATAAAAAATATGATTTTTTTCATCGCTTCCTACACCTTTCTTTGAAAAGGTTTGCCTAACAACCCGCTAGGTTTAAATAATAACACCAATATCAGGATAGAAAATGCTACCGCGTCACGGTAGCCGGCATGAATATATCCCGCTGCCATAATCTCACTTACTCCTATTAAAAGACCTCCCAGCATAGCTCCCGGCAATACTCCAATCCCACCGAGGACAGCTGCCGAAAACGCCTTCAACCCTGCCATGTAGCCAATCCCCGGATCAACGGTCTGATAATACATGCCTACTAATATTCCCGAAACAGCAGCAATAGCAGCTCCTAGAAAGAATGTAAAAGATACTACTCTATCAATGGAAATACCCATCAAGGCAGCAGCTTCCATATTCTGTGCAGTCCCTCTCATCGCTTTACCCATCTTTGTATATTTAATGAAAAAGTGAATCGATATCATCATCAACAGCGAAAAGGCCAATATAAACAGTTGTATATATGCGATGTCAGTACCTAATACAGATAAGTACTTACCTTTTAATATAGTAGGAAAGCCTTTGGTTTCTGAACCCAACAGCAGCATAACGCCATTTTGAAGTATGATAGAAACACCTATGGTACTAATAAGTGCCGTAATCTTAGCCGCTTTTTTTATTCTTAGCGGTTTCAACGTGAGTTTCTCCAAGATATATCCGAGTGCGCCGGTTACCAATATCGCGAGTAAAAAAGCTGCTATGATATTTACGTTAAACATTACCACCAATACATAAAACAGAAACGCGCCTGTCATATAAACAGAACCGTGAGAAAAATTAATCAGTTCCAAGATCCCGAATACCATTGTATATCCTATTGCCGTAAGCGCATAAGTACTGCCAAGAGTAATACCGTTAATTAATTGCTGGAAGAACATATTCATCACCTAAATCAATTTATAGATAAAAAACTAAATACTTTGTAACACAGGGACTGTTCTTTAATTAGCTGAAAATGTTCAGACAGAAGAACCGTCCCCATGTCTTTCGACAGAAGAACCGTCCCCATGTCTTTTCATCTTTTTTTATTCTACTAACATAAACTTGCCGCCCTCAATTTTTAAAACTACCACTTCTTTTTCAACATCTCTATTTTCATTAAAGCTGGTCTTGCCGGTAATCCCATCGTAATCTTTCACTTGTGCAAGGGCATCGCGGATGGCTTTTCTATCGGTACCACCAACTTCTATCGCTTGTGCAAGTATTCCGATTGTATCGTATGCAACTGCGGCAAATTGATCCGGTTCTACACCATAAGCTTGTTTGTATGCTTCAACAAAGCTCTTTACTTTTTCACTCGGATCCTGCGGGAAAAAGTTACTTGTAAGGTATACACCTTCTGCCGCTTCGCCTGCCATCTTGATTAATTGCTCATTGTTTAAAGAACTCGGTCCCAATATGGTAACATCAAATTGCAACTGCTTTGCCTGCTGTAAGATGAGTCCTGTATCCGAATACATGGCCGCGATAAACAATAAATCAGGCTGCAACTCTTTTATCTTGGTCAACGTCGGTGTAAAATCCTTTGTTTGCCCGCCTATAAACGGTTCTGAGGCAACGATATCCGCACCTAATGCTTTTGCTTTTCCTTCGAATTTATCTTTTGTTACTACACCCCAATCATTGTTGATATATATGACTGCAATCTTCTTCTTATTTAAGGAATTCACTGCATATTCTGCAAGGATAGGCCCTTCGATTGCCTGCGTATTGATATTTCTGAACATATACTCACCTTGAGATGTAAACTCCGGATGTGATGAAGTAGGTGAGAATTCTACCAATCCGCCTTTTAAGTAAATAGGTGCTGCCGCCATACTCGGCGTGCTTCCAAAATGTCCGATTACGGCAGAAAACTTCTTATCGGATACAAGCTTCTGCGCGATATTTGTTGCTTCTTTCGCATCATTTTTATCGTCAAATATTTCTATATTGATTTTAGCGCCTTTGACTCCGCCTTTTTCATTGATGGATTTGACATGTAGATCGATTGCCTTTTTAAAACTTTCTCCATACTGTGCGTAATCTCCGGTAAATGGTGCTGCTACTGCAATGTTGATTTGTTCTTGTGATACGGATTTTGTCTCTTGTGTGCTGCATCCGGCCAATACCAGCATCAGACTTAGTATAGTAATTATAATAATTTTCTTGTTCATGAGAACACCCTCCTATTTCATAGTATTTTTATATGTTTACTATGTATTGATACCTATTTTACACAGAGTCAGTAATAATGTCAATAGTTTTTCAGAATAATATCTTAAATCCCTATATGTTTAGTATGGATTAAAATATATTTAGCATTTCTATTGTGCGCACAGATTTCATATCTGCCCTTGAATACTCCGATAACTTATTCGGGTGGATATGGAATCCACCCCTACCAAAGCTTAGCTGTTAGCATTCTATATAACTTGCCAGATTGTACATGTAAAGCTCACCATCTACATATTTCACTTAATTGCAACCTTAGAAGTTACTGTATCATGATATTCCTCTAGCGAGGTCTTCCATTAAGTCATCAGCTTCTTCCAATCCCACAGAAAGCCGGATTAATGTATTGGTAATGCCCAATCTTTCCCTCTCTACTTCAGGCATGGCAGCATGAGACATCTTTACAGGATACGACAATATGGACTCTACTCCTCCCAGACTGACAGCCACTGCCCATAGCTTAACATTCTTCATAATTGCCTTTGTAACTTCTTCAGAAACCGCTTTAAATGAAAGCACCGCACCGGCGCCTGATGCCTGACCGGCATGAATATGAAAACCCTTATGGGATTCTAATCCAGGGTAATAAACCTCTTCCACCCAAGATTGCTGCTGAAGCCATTTTGCGATTTCTCCCGCTGATTTTTGCTGCATTTCCATCCTGGCCCTTAACGTCTTAATCCCTCTATGCAGCAGCCAGCAATCATGAGGCCCCAGTATTGCCCCGTAGCCATTTTGAACAAAGTATATCTTTTTAGCAAGATCTTCGCGGTCGGTAACAACCACTCCGCCGATTACATCGCTATGACCTCCCAGAAATTTTGTGGCGCTGTGGATGGAAATATCTATCCCTAATTCCAACGGACGCTGAAGGTAAGGTGACATGAAAGTATTGTCGATCATAGTAATTAAACCATGTTTTTTCGCTATGTCCACGGCAGCCTTCAAATCCGCAATTTTTAATAAAGGATTGGACGGAGTTTCCAGGAAGATTGCCTTCGTATGATCCTTGACAGCAGCTTCGATATGATTGGCATCCTGCATATCCACAAAACTTACCTCTATTCCAAACTCAGTGAAAAAACTCGTGAGCATACGGTAAGTCCCCCCATAGATATCTTCCGGAGCGATAATATGGTCTCCGGGACGGAATATCGATAACACTGACGATACCGCAGCGATTCCCGATGAGAAAGCATATCCGTAACGTCCTCCTTCCAGCGCTGCTACTGTTTTCTCCAGTGCTTCTCTTGTAGGATTACCGGACCGGCCGTAATCATATTTTCCCGGCTGCTCTATATCGTGCTGATGATATGTGGAAGCTTGATAAATAGGAATGCTGATTGCCCCGGTATGGGCGTCCACTTCATTACCATTGTGTAATATTTTTGTACCGTATTTCATATACTGTTTCCTCCCTCTATAGCTTGTTTCAAATCGTATATTAAGTCATCCGCATCCTCTATCCCTACCGAGAATCTTAACAAGTCCTCGGTCACGCCAATCTGATCTCTGATTTCCTTTGGAATATCACCGTGTGTCTGCTTGGCAGGATAGGTAATGAGGCTTTCTACTCCTCCAAGACTTTCTGCGAAAGAAATCAGTTTAACACCATTGACTATTTTCTCCACAAATGCGGTATCTGTCACTTTGAATGAAACCATGGCACCAAATCCCTTTGCTTGTGTCTTCAATATCTCATGCCCGGCATGTGCCGCTATGCCTGGATAATATACTTTACTGACCTCAGGTCTTTCATTAAGCCAGTTGGCGATCTTCAAAGCATTTTCTTGCTGCCGTTCCATCCTTAAAGCCAGCGTCTTAATGCCTCTAATAATCAGCCAACTATCCTGCGGCCCTAGTACATTCCCTGTTGAGTTTTGAATAAAACCTATTTTTTCACATATTTCAGGGTTAGCAGCTACCACAATCCCTCCAAGAACATCGTTATGTCCTCCAAGATACTTCGTTGCGCTATGCAGTACAATGTCTGCGCCCATCTTGATAGGCTGCAGCAAGTAAGGCGTCATGAAAGTATTATCTACAATTGTTAACATATTATTACTTTTCGCAAGAGAAGCAACCCCTGTAATATCAGTGATTTTCATCAGCGGATTGGAGGGACTCTCAATAAATATCGCTTTTGTTTTACCTGGGTCAATTGCCTCGGCTACCTTGCTAAGATCTGAAGTATCTATATAACGGGCGGTAACCCCATATCTGCCAAAAACTTTTTCCAATAATCTATATGTGCCTCCATATAAATCGTCGGACACGATAAGATGATCGCCTGGGGATAAAAGCATCAATACTGCCGTTACAGCTGCCATACCCGTTGAAAAGGCATAGCCTCTACATCCTTCTTCCAATAACGCGGCAGTATCTTCCAGTACCTTTCGGGTGGGATTAGCGGTTCTGCTGTAATCATACCCGGTGGATACGCCTAACGCCGGATGACGGAAAGTCGTACTATGGTATATCGGAACGCTAATAGAGCCTTTCTCCGGGTCAGCGCCAATCCCTGCTTGCGCAACAATAGTTTCGATTTTCATTAATGTGTTCCCCTTTCATCAAAATAAATAAAACAAAACCTCCTATCCTGCAATTGAGAATAGGAGGTCTCTTCTCATCTTCCAGAATTTCTTCTGACGGATTTGGCACCAATGCTTCATGCTGGTTGCCGGGCTTCACAGGGCCGCTCCCTCCACCTCTCTTGATAAGTGTGCCATATTAAATTTCATTCTTTTATGTCAGTCTTTACAAGAACATTATAAATTATTTTAATATCTAATTATTCCTATATGTTTAGTATGATTTTAGCGCATATTTATTTATTTGTCAACAGTTATTATTACCATTGTTACCGAATTAAGCTTTTCAGCATTTCTTCAGAACCATCGAAAAAGTAATGGCGCTCGAAAATCCGGTCAGGGCTAGGGGCAGGCCTCGTGTCTGCCCACAGAGCATAGCTCGGGCAGACACAAGGCCTGCCCCTACATTAACTATAATAACTTGATTGATTATAAAAAGATTGACAAACTGTGACTACTGAAAAAGTGCTGATTGGTCATCTTAAATCATCGAATCACTCATGTCCATTCATCACTATTCGTTATTCACTGTCCATTGTACATTGTCCATTGTACATTTTTTCCGGTCTATCCATTCAAACTTTCATGCTGCCCCGTAATAATATAAATTACCCATTCCCCAATATTCGTAGCATGATCAGCGATTTTTTCGATATACTTTACAATTAATATAAATATGGTTGCCTGATTGATACATTGCGGATTTTTTCTCATCAACTGTTGAAGATCATCAACAATCAACTCAAAATAATCATCTACCTCTTTATCCTTCATACATACTTGCTGCGCAGCCGCTACGTCATTATTGATATATGCATCTATGGCATTCTTAACCATTTCACGGGCGGTTTTAGCCATTTTAGGTATATCAATGAGTGGTTTGATATATTCTTCATCGGCGATTTGTAATATTAGCTCACTAATATCCGCCGAATGGTCTGCAATTCTTTCAAGGTCAGTAATCATCTTGAGTATGGAGGTAATAAGCCTTAGGTCTTTAGCGATAGGCTGTTGGGTTGCAATCAACTTAATACATTTTGTTTCTATGGTTCTTTCCATCTCATCAATTTGGTCATCTTGTTCAATAACCCGTTGCGCCAATTCTTTATCTTTCTGCTTTAACGCATGAATAGCCTCTTCTATCGACTTTTCCACTAAGCTCGCCATCCTCACAACGTCCAAATGCAACTGCCGCAAATTCTCATCAAATACATGCCTTGTAGCCATCGGCCTCTCTCCTTGAAGAACTTTTATTATTTCACTGTTCCTTCATATTATACACCGCCAATATTACTATATATTTTCTTGCGTGTTAAGTTTTTGTAAATAATTCATATTCATTGGGGGCCTACGTTTTTATTCCACAGCTATTTGCTCAAATCGCTATTGGCAGCCGGATTATAAACTCAGTCCCTTTTCCTACTTCACTCTCAACATTTAATTCACCATTATACAGGTTAACAATATGCTTTACAATGGATAATCCCAAACCGGTTCCCCCTTGATTTCGTGAGCGGCCTTTATCTACTCTGTAAAAACGTTCAAACAGCCTTGGAATATGCTCTTTCGAAATCCCTATTCCACTGTCGGTAATATGAAATTCTACTGTTTTTCCAATCTTTACGCATGTTATTTCTACAATTCCTCCGGGGTTGTTATACTTTATGCCGTTATCTATTAAATTAATTAGCATTTGCTTTAATCTGTCCTTATTTACGCGAACTTTAGAAATTTGTGGGTCTACATGATGCTTTATCCGGATATTCTTCTTAGCTGCACTTTGAAATACCACATTCATTGCTTCTTCAATAATATCATGTAAATCATAGTCATCGATACGGACATCTTGTTTCATGGTTTCAATTTCTGACAGTTCGAGAATATCCTCAATCAGCGTAGTTAGCCGTTCTGCCTCTATATCAATGATATCAAGAAATCGCTCCGCAACATCCTCATCATGAATCGCACCGTTTTTAAGGGTATCAATAAAACCTTTTATTGACGTAAGAGGAGTTTTTAATTCATGGGTAACATTGGATACAAAGTCACTGCGCATTTGCTCCAGCTTTTTTATGTTTGTAACATCCTGAATGATAATCAGGGTCCCCATGACTTGAGCCTTCTCGGTTTTTTCGCCAATGGGCGAACGGTAAACCTTATAATATCTGTCATCATACTGAATATCCAGCATTTGCTGCTTTTCGTCTTCAAAAGAATCATTGTATTGTCTTAGAAATTGGTTAAACACATGATTTCGAATTACAAGAAGAATATTTTCACCTATAATTTTCTTATTGGTAATATCAAACATTTCTATCGCAGTTTTATTGATAAGCATGACCCGGTTATCTTTGTCTAACGCGATCAACCCGCCAATCATACTGTTTATAATAGTCTCCAGCTCTACATTCTTTTTCCAGAGCTGCGTGATTGTCTTATCCAGCTCATTTCTCATGTATACAAATGATTTGGCAAGCTCGCCGATTTCATTGGTTGCTTCTATATTTATTGTTCCTTTAAAATTTCCTCTAGCGATATTTTTAGCGAAAGTGGATAGCTGCCTAATAGGCTTTGTAAATTTATTGGTAAATTGAACTCCTAAAAGACTGGCTGCAACAAACGCCACTAAAATACCGAATATGATATATGAAACCATCTTCTTTCTGATGTCATTAATATCATCTATTGGAATGGATAGTCTCACGACGATGGTTTCAGGTTCTAATTCTACACGCATTGCAATATATTTCAAATACGTACCGATGGAGGTACTAAAACGAGTACTCTCACCTGTTCCTTTTTCAAAAGCTTGTATGATTTCCGGGCGGTTTGCATGGTTTTCCAACGTTGTATAATCTGTCGATGAATCCCCCAGCACTTTTCCTTCCCTACTCACAAATGTTACCCTGGTTTTTGTAATTTCACCATATTTTAAAGCTACATTGTTGAGCACCTCATAATCATTTGATACACCCATAGATAATAGTTCCATTCTTACCAGTTGACCAATCACCGTTAACTTGTTCTTTACTTCCGAAGTATAATGTTTTTGTGCCACCTGGTAAGAAAAAATTCCTGTAATCAAGGTTCCCAGTAATATCATAAGGACATAATTGATCATGATCTTCTTTTGCATAGACCTATACCCCTATTCTTTCAACTTATAGCCGACTCCCCGTACCGTTTCAATATAATTTTCCGCTTCGTCCTCAAGCAGCTTCCTTAAGTGCCTGATATGAACATCCACAGTCCTTGTCTCCCCGCAATAATCATATCCCCATATTTTATCCAGAAGTACATCCCTAGATAGTACATGTCCTTTATTAACAGCTAAGATTCTTAATAACTCAAATTCTTTTAAAGTCAACTGCAGCAGTTTTGTTCCCTTATAAACTTCACGTTTATTTAAATGAATCATAATATCCTTAATCTGAATGGTTCCGTTTTCATTTTGAACTTCCGGCTCATAATGAGACCTTCTGAGCACTGCTTTGATACGAGCCACCAATTCTCTCACACTGAAGGGTTTTGTGATATAATCATCCGCCCCCATTTCCAAACCAAGCACCCTATCGAACTCTTCACCTTTTGCGGTAAGCATAATGATAGGTATGTTTTTCGTCTCGTCCATAGAACGAAGTTTCCTGCAGACATCCAAACCATCCATACCCGGCAGCATCAAATCTAATAAAATCATATCCGGTTTACCGGCTTTAAGTTTAACTAATAATTCTTCTCCCGTCTCGGAAACGGTCACATCAAATCCGTTCTTCTCCAAGTTATATTTTATCAACTCACAAATATGCATCTCATCTTCTACTACAAAAATCTGCTTCTTATCCAATGCATTCACCCCTATCTTGCATCAATTATTTTTATTGGCCTTTATTAACTATCATTTTAACACAATCCCCGCACAAGTTTAATACCTATTTAAACATAAAAAAAGGATGCGCCTAAAACACACCCACTTTCACTATACTATTCACTATACTATTCACTATACTATTCACTATACTATTCACTATTCATTATTCACTATTCATTATTCACTATTCACTATTCATTATTCACTATTCACTATTCATTATTCACTATTCATTATTCACTATTCATTAAAGATCTGGCTGCTCTGATATGAACCGGTACAGCAATGTTTCCATTTCATCAACAGTTACAATTTTATTGACCGCTTCTTTTACGCGAGACCCATTCCTCAATCCCTTTATATACCATGCTACATGCTTTCTGGCTTCTCTAATTCCAACATATTCACCTTTGTATTTAACCAGCAGGCGCACATTTTCGATGGCTTTCTGAATTTTTTGCTCAGCTGACGGTTCCGGCAGAAGTTCTCCGGTTTTTAAATAATGGATGGCTCTGCTAAAAATCCACGGATTCCCCTGTGCGCCCCGGCCGATCATGATCCCGTCACACCCAGTATGTAATAGTATTTTTTTTGCATCCTCGGGGTTTGAAATATCACCATTCCCAATCACCGGAATGCTTACTCGCTCTTTTACCTTTTTTATAATATCCCAGTCTGCATTTCCACTATAGAACTGCTCCCGCGTACGCCCATGTACGGTTACTGCCTTCGCCCCGTTCTCTTCCGCTATTGCAGCAATTTCTACCGCATTGACAGTGTTGGCATCCCAACCCTTGCGTATTTTTACTGTCACAGGCAGACCAACGGCACCCGATACTGTCTTTACAATTCTGCCCACCAATGCAGGATTGGTCATTAGCGCCGACCCTTCCCCATTCTTAATGATTTTGGGTGTCGGACATCCCATATTAATATCTATAATACTCGCTCCTGTTGACACCGCATCATTAGCTATTCTAGCCATGATATCCGGATCCGAACCGAAAATCTGCACCGCTACCGGTTTCTCCCTATCATCTATTTGAAGTAATACTTCTGTTTTTTTATCCTGGTAATACAAACCCTTTGCGCTTACCATTTCGGTATATACCAAACCGCATCCTTGTTCCTTGCACAACAAACGAAAAGGCAAATCGGTAACACCGGCCATTGGTGCAAGAAACACATTGTTTTGCAGCTTTACATTTCCTATTTGCATAGTATCCTCCCAAAAAAGTGATGATAGTATTTTAACACATCGGTAACGGTTTTTAAATAATATTCTGTTATAGGCTTTTCAGCAAATTAGCCATTTCAATGGCTGTTACAGCAGCGTCCCATCCTTTATTTCCTGCCTTAGTACCTGCTCTTTCTATGGCTTGTTCAATGGTATCGGTCGTAAGTACCCCAAATATCACAGGAAGATCCGAATCCAATGAAACTTTTGCAATCCCTTTGCTTACTTCGGCAGCCACATAATCAAAATGAGGCGTCGATCCCCTTATGATAGCACCTAAACATATAACAGCATCATACTTTTGACCGGATGCCATCTTTTTTGCGGCCAATGGAATTTCAAAAGCGCCCGGAACCCAACTTACTTCAATATCGTTTTCTTGCGCGCCATGACGTACCAATGCGTCCAATGCTCCTGACAATAATTTTGAGCCGATAAACTCGTTAAATCTTCCTACTACAACACCAAATTTCAGCCCTTGTGCAACTAGATTTCCTTCATACGTTTTTACCATCATGATACTTCCTCCTAATTATTTATTTGCATGCTGATGGAACATGGTATCCAACATATGTCCCATTTTTTCATGCTTTGTTCTTAAATAGTATTCATTTTCCTGATTGTACGGTATTTCAATAGGCACTCTCTCTACAATCTCCAAATCGTACCCTTCCAAGCCAACCAGTTTTTTCGGGTTGTTTGTCATAAGCCGCATCCTTCTTACCCCTAGATCTACCAAAATCTGCGCCCCTGTGCCATAATCCCGCAAGTCAGCCGGAAAGCCGAGTGCTAAATTGGCTTCAACAGTATCTTTCCCCTGATCTTGCAGTTCATATGCCCGGATTTTGTTTACAAGCCCGATGCCTCTGCCTTCCTGACGCATATACAACAGAACACCTTTCCCTGCGTCATTTATTTGTTTGAGTGCTGTGCCCAATTGGTTTCCGCAATCACAGCGCATGGATCCGAAGGCATCCCCGGTAAGACATTCGGAATGTACTCTTACCAGAACAGTTTCATCAGGACGAATATCCCCTTTTACTAATGCGACATGATGCTCTCCATTTACGGAATTTTCATACGCATAGATCATAAATTCTCCGTAGGCGGTGGGCATCTTGGCCACTGCAGCCCTTCTTACCATCTTTTCTTGTTTTCTTCTATAACGAACCAATTCAGCAATGGTAATAATCTTTAGATTGTGTTGCTTGGCATATTCCATTAGCTGCGGTACCCTTGCCATGGTGCCGTCATCATTCATAATCTCGCAAATCACGCCCGCAGGATAAAGACCTGCCATTATTGGTAAGTCTACTGCAGCTTCCGTATGCCCGGTTCGGCTTAGCACGCCCCCTTCTTTTGCAATAAGAGGAAAAATATGCCCGGGGCGAATCAAATCTTCCGGCTTTGTCTCTTGGCTAATAATTGCTTTGACGGTATCTGCTCGCTCAAATGCCGAAATTCCGGTAGCCACCCCCTTCACATCCACCGAAACCGTGAAAGCAGTTTCTCTGGCATCAGTGCTTCTCATAACCATGGCGTTTAATCCCAATTCTGTGCCTCTCTGCTCGGTAATGGGCGCACAGATAAGACCTCGACCGTATTTTGCCATAAAATTAATAGCCTCCGGAGTAGCTTTTTCGGCCGCCATTAAAAGGTCTCCTTCGTTCTCCCTGTCCTCATCATCCACAACAATAATCATCTTGCCTTGCTTAATATCTTCAACGGCTTCTTCTATCGTATTGAATTTCATAAGTTCACGCTCCTTTTCTAGTTCACGGTTCACAGAATAAAAACCAGTAAAAAAGTGCTTCATCTATATATGTCACACTAAGTACATTACATACTCGTTCAAGAACGGGAACGTGACACGGGGACGGTTCTCCTGTCACCCAAAATCGTTGTGACATGAAAACCGTCCCCATGTCACATTCTTTCTTTTGTGCCTGACTGTAATATACATAGTGTTATTTATATAGATAAAAAACCTTCAAGTTATTATTAAATTCTTGTTTCAATATATCTGTTTTATTATTGTAGGGGTGGACGACCCTGTCCACCCGCTGTGCTATTACCTCATCTGCGGGCGGATATTGAATCCGCCCCTACGAAATCTTAACTGTCAGCGTAATATATACCTTGTTAATTACAAGTTTAAGGTTCGTTATCTGTAGTTATCTTATGCTCTTGATCATTGTCCATTGTCCATTTTTTCACTATTCACTATTCGTTGTTCACTGCTCTTAAAATCCGTTTTCCATCAAAAAGTCCATCGTAATTCCTTTACTCTGGCCCTGGGCTCTATTCGTCATCAGTTTCTCAATGTATTTCCCCAATATATCGCATTCCAGATTTACTATATCCCCGATGTTTTTTAAAGACAAAATGGTGACGTCCGCCGTATGCGGGATTAACGATACCTTAAAACCTTTTTCATCAACAATGGCTACTGTGAGGCTGGTCCCGTCTATCGCAATCGAACCTTTATTAACGATATGTCTCATAATGTCCTGGTGCGCTGAGATCCCTATCCATATGGCATTTCCTTCACGTTTTTTTTCAATAATTGTCCCGGTCCCGTCGATATGCCCGGTTACAAAGTGTCCTCCCAGTCTCCCATCTGCTCTAAGGGCCCTTTCCAAGTTTAACTTACTTCCTGCTTTTAGACTGTTTAGGCTGGTTTTTCTTAAGGTTTCAGGCATCACATCTGCCGTAAAAGAATCCGGATATAACTTTGTTACCGTTAAACATACGCCATTGGTTGAAATACTATCTCCAATATGTACATCTTCCAATATATTTCGGCAGTAAATACTTAGCTTAATGCTCTGAGTTCCGAACTCTATGCCTTTGACTTTTCCTATTTCTTCTACTATTCCTGTAAAAATATGATCACCCCTTCCTAAAGTAACCTTCTATGAGAAGATCCTGCTCAAATTGTTTTACATTGGTATGATAGATCTGCCATGCATCTTTCACTTTTTCCACACCCTTTCCACCGATGGGACCGGGTGCCTGCACTCCGCCGATAAGCTTAGGTGCGATAAACACCAGCGCTTTATCTACAATGCCGGCCTCTATCGCTGCTGCATTTAGCGTACTGCCTCCTTCCAGCAGTACACTGTCAATCCCCAAATCGTATAGCTGTACCATCAAACCTTGAAGATCTACCTTCCCTTCCCCTGAACCGGATTTTATCACTTTCGCGCCTTTGCCTTTCAGCATCTCCTCTTTTTCCCGGGAGATAAGATCTGTTGTAGCGATGAAAGTTTGCGCATCCGACCTGATGTTCAGTACATTGCTCTCTATTGGTATCGTTCCCTTACTGTCTACAATAATTCTAACAGGGTCACTGCTTTTCTTATCTTCTAGCCGTGTATTCAAGGAGGGGTTATCAGCCTTGACAGTATTTACGCCTACCATAATTGCCGCCACACGGTCACGGATTTCATGTACATACCGGCGGGCACCTTCTCCGGTAATCCATTTTGAATCACCGGTACGCGCAGCAATCTTTCCGTCCAAACTCATAGCGTATTTCATCATGACAAACGGGAGCTTTCGAGTAATATATTTGATAAATATTTCATTAAGCTCTTTTGCCTCTTTTTCCATAATGCCTACGTCTACGTCGATTCCCGCTTCTTTCAGCATATTTAACCCTCTGCCGCTTACCTTAGGATTAGGGTCTGTCATCGCAACAATGACTTTTGAAACGCCGGCTTCAATAAGCGCTTTTGCGCAAGGCGGAGTTCGACCATAGTGGGAACATGGTTCAAGCGTGACATAAATCTCCGCCCCTTTTGCCTTATCACCGGCCCGATTAAGTGCATTCACTTCCGCATGATAACTGCCGATTTTTTCATGCGCACCTTCTCCTACAATCACACCATTTTTTACAATCACAGCGCCTACCAGAGGATTGGGATTTGTTCTTCCCCATCCTTTTTTGGCTAACTCCAACGCTCTTTTCATATACTTTTCATTCATATCACTCACCTCAAAAAATCAACAAAAAAAGTTCCTGAAGTATAGTTTTTACTTCAGGAACCTTTTATATAAAAAAATATTTATACACAATATAAAAAAACAATGCATGTATCACTTCTTCCATCCAGACTATACTGTCGGCTCCGGAATACAACCGGATCTGCCTGTTAAGGCTCGCGGGCTTTTATACCGCCGGTAAGGAATTTCACCTATCCCTGAAGTTATTTAATTACATTAATAATACAAAAAAACATGTTTTTTGTCAATATAAAAGTGAAGACTTACACAGTCTTCACTTTTATGGCAATTTGCCAATTAAATATTTTTATTGAGCATTAAAAATATTCTTTACCTGTTGAAGATCAGCCTGACCTGCAGGCGCTGCCGGTTTATAGTACCCTTTTTGTTCAGCAACTTTGTATAGATCGTACTGGAATGTCTCACAGTTATTTCTAATTTGCTGCAGTGTCTGTCTTACCTGCTGATTACCTGCCTGCGCTATCGCATTGGCATAACCGGTAATACTGCTGTTTATCATGGAAAGCACGTCATTTACCATATCTTTTTCCTGCATCATTTTTTCCCTCCTAGCTTAATAATGACATTAGTTTTTGTTTTGTGTTTTGCGCATCCTGTGCAGACTTCTGAAACATCTGCTTAATCTGAGGATCTGTAGCCTGCTGCGCATAAGTGCTTAATTTTTGATAAGCAGTCTCATGCGAACCGATAAGGTGTCTTAAATTTTGAAGTTCCAATTGGTTTAATTGTGACATAAATAACACTCCCTTCTTTAATATCACCTATAGTATTTTGTATTATCCACTTGATTATTCATTACTGGTCCAGCTATGGATAATCCAATTTTTGGTTATCCATTAGACGTGTACTATCTGTAATATATTGTATTTGCATTCACTTTTATCATCCACTTTAAATTTCATAAAATATGATGTTATTTTAATATATTGAGAATACTAATTATTGAGGAGGGATACTATGGCTAAAAATAAAACAAAAGAACATTTTATGCAAAAGCCCATTGAACCGCATGACACTGCCGCATGGGCAAATATCAATGAGATGAAACCCGTTTCTCAAGTAACGGTTCCCAGTGAACTTGAAGTCAGAAACGCTAAGGAATACGTAGACACAAATCAAAAATAGCAAGTTGTATAACAATATTATCCATAAAAAAATCCCCTGTTCTCAGGGGATTTTTTTATTTCTTTATGATTGATACTGCATATCTGCAAGCCGCCTGTAAGTCTGATATCTTTCTTTTGCATGTTGTTCTGCTGCATCAAACATTTCTGCTGCTATATCGGGGAATACATTCATTAACTGAGAATACCGGACTTCTCCATGAATAAAGTCTTTAAAGCTTCCGGTCGGTTCTTTCGAATCCAGTATAAACGGATTCTTGCCTTGCTCTTTAAGCATCGGATTATACCTGTACAAATGCCAGTATCCGCTTTCTACCGCTTTCTTTTCTTCCATGATACTTGTTCCCATACCGGTTTTGATACCGTGGCTGACACATGGAGCATAGGCTATAATCAACGATGGTCCCTTATAGCTTTCGGCTTCGGTAATCGCTTTAATGGTATGGTTCATATTTGCTCCCATCGCGATCTGGGCAACATATACATAGCCATAACTCATCGCCATCATCCCAAGGTCTTTTTTTCTGATTTTTTTACCGGCCGCAGCGAATTTAGCTACTGCAGCTGTCGGCGTGGACTTTGAGGACTGGCCTCCGGTATTTGAGTAAATCTCTGTATCCAAAACAAGAATGTTCACGTCGTCACCGGCTGCAATAACGTGGTCAAGCCCGCCATAGCCAATATCATAAGCCCATCCGTCTCCGCCGATAATCCATTGGGACTGTTTCACCAGGTAAGCTTTTTTGTCCATAATTTCCTGAATGATCTTATTATCGTTATGTTTGTGATGCTTTAGTGCATCCAATACTTTTGCAGCTGCTGCTTTGGATTTCTCACCATCATCCATGCCATCGAGCCATTCACTAAAGGATGCTTTGATGCTTTCGTCCATTGGCGAATTAATCCCTTGTCTCATTACCTCGGCAATTCTTTCCCTAATCTGCTTCGCACCAAGATAGATGCCATATCCGTATTCCGCATTATCTTCGAATAGGGAGTTCGCCCATGCAGGTCCCCTGCCTTCTGAATTGGTCGAATATGGTACCGAAGGCGCACTGGCGCCATAAATAGAGGAACACCCTGTCGCATTTGCAATAACCATCCTGTCACCATATAGCTGTGTGACCAGCTTAACATACGGTGTCTCACCACACCCCGGACATGCGCCGTTAAATTCAAATAATGGCCTTAAGAACTGGCTGCCTTTTAGTGTTTTTGAATCCATCGCATTTTCCTTTGTAGTGATTGTTAATCCGTATTCCCAGTTTTCAGATTCCATTTCGATCTCCTGTTCAGCCGGCTTCATAATAAGGGCTTTTCCGGGAGCAGGGCAAATATCGGCACAGTTACTGCATCCTGTACAGTCTAACGGACTGATCTGGATGCGGTATTGATAGTTCTCCATACCTCTTCCGATTGCTTTTTTCGCTTTAAAAGTATCCGGAGCACTTTTCACTTCTTCTTCATCCAATAGATACGGCCTTATGACAGCATGAGGGCAGACATAGGCACACTGGTTGCATTGTATGCATTTATCAATCTGCCATTCAGGTACCATTACCGCGATACCGCGCTTTTCATAAGATGTCGTGCCTGTTGGGAACATTCCGTCTTCCATTCCGTTAAAAGTACTAACAGGAAGTTCGTCTCCTTCATGTCTTGCCATAGGTCTTTGGATTTTCTTAACAAACTCCGGTTCTTCCTTCACAGGCAATTCTTCATCTACGGCATTTGCCCATGCGGCAGGAACATCTACTTTTACTAACGCTTCTAAAGAACGGTCTATGGCCGCAATGTTCATTTCAACAATTTTTTGGCCTTTTTTACCGTACACATCTTGAACAGACTCTTTCAAATATTTAATGGCATCTTCAACGGGTATAATCTTTGCAAGCTTGAAAAATACAGTTTGCATCACCATATTGATTCTATTTCCAAGGCCTACTTCTCCGGCAATACCGATTGCATTAATGATATAAAAATCAATATTATTTTTTGCAATATCTCTCTTAATAGACGCAGGAAGCTTTTCTTCCAATTCGTTGGCATCCCACAGGCAATTTAATACAAACGTACCGTTTTGCTTCAGTCCTTTAAGCAAATCAAAGTGATTCACATAAGCAGGATTATGGCATGCAATATAGTCAGCATCATAAACCAAATACGGAGATTTTATCGGCTTTTTCCCAAACCTAAGGTGAGAAATGGTAGACCCTCCGGATTTTTTACTATCGTAAGAGAAATACCCTTGGGCGTATAAGTCGGTTTTGTCCCCTATAATCTTAATTGCAGTCTTATTTGCTCCTACGGTACCATCAGAACCTAAACCCCAGAATTTACAGCTGATAGTTCCTTCAGGTAATGTTTGCACAATGTCTTCTTCCGGCAGCGATGTATTCGTAACGTCATCTACAATACCAATGGTGAATCGATCTTTTGGAGTCTCCTGTTTTAAGTTTTTAAATACAGCAACTATTTGTGAAGGCCTTACATCTTTAGATCCTAATCCATAACGGCCGCCAACAACAGCCGGTGCATCCGGCCTGCCGTAAAACAGCTTGGCAATATCCAGGTATAACGGCTCACCTATTGACCCAGGCTCCTTTGTCCTATCAAGAACCGCGATCTTCTTTACTGTCTTTGGAAGTACATTAAAGAAATATTTCGCTGAAAACGGTCTGTACAGGTGAACTTTAATAGCACCTACTTTTTCTCCTTTAGCTGCTAAATAGTCTATGACTTCTTCAATGGTATCGCATCCTGAGCCCATTGCTACAACAACATGCTCTGCATCTTTTGCGCCGTAGTAGATAAATGGATGATATTCACGTCCTGTGAGTTTGCTTATCTCCTGCATATAGCTCTCAACGATATCCGGAATTTGCTCATAGAACTTATTAGACATTTCTCTTCCCTGGAAGTAGATATCCGGGTTCTGCGCTGTCCCTCTTACGATAGGATGCTCAGGATTTAACGCTCTATTTCTGAACTCCGTAATGGCTTCATAATCTACAAGCTTGGCAAGATCGTCATAATCAAGCACCTCAATCTTCTGATATTCATGAGATGTTCTAAAACCATCAAAGAAATGTAAGAAAGGTATTCTCGATTTAATAGCACAAAGATGCGCAACACATCCCAAGTCCATTACTTCCTGGACATTAGATGAAGCTAGCATCGCAAACCCTGTCTGGCGCGCGGCCATCACATCCTGATGATCCCCAAATATAGACAATGCATGCGCGGCAATGGCCCTAGCACTTACATGAAATACTCCCGGGAGCAGTTCTCCGGCTATTTTATACATGTTAGGTATCATTAGCAGCAGCCCTTGAGACGCGGTATAAGTAGTTGTCAACGCTCCGGCTGCCAGCGATCCGTGCATTGCGCCGGCGGCTCCGGCTTCTGATTGCATTTCTACAACCTTGACCTCTTGGCCGAATATATTTTTCTTCCCATGGGCAGACCATTCATCAACACCTTCTGCCATAGGAGAAGATGGTGTAATAGGATATATTGCCGCAACTTCGGTAAATGCATAAGAAGCATATGCCGCAGCCGCGTTTCCATCCATTGTTTTCATCTTGTTAGGCATTTTATTTACCTCCTTTTAAAATCAAATCTTAAACTACTCTAGATTATTATTTGAACTTTACCGGTAATCATGCATAAAAATGCTTTTATTTCCTGCTTTCTCTTCTAATCTGAGGAATAGGCTTGCGGAATAATATATGTGACAATGCTTTTGCATCAAATGGAATAAGCGGCCATGTGTACTTTTTGCGGTCCAATGTCTTGGTAGTAAATACTATCACGGCAATGATCAGCATTCCTGCAATAAATCCGTAAATCTTGAATACACCTGTTAGTATGAGTAATAACAATCTGAACATTCTAATCGCCATTGCAAATTCCATACTTGGCGTAGCAAAAGTTCCTATACCTGCTACAGCCATATATAAAATGGTTTCAGGTATAAACCATCCTACCTTCATGGCTACTTCACTTAAAATCAGCGCGCCAATGATCCCCAGTGAAGTCGATAGCACATTAGGCGTATGAATGGAAGCAATCCGAAGTGTATCCAGTCCAAACTCCAATATGACAAACTGTATGAAAAGAGGAACCTTCCCTGTTTCCTTAGGACCCAGAAACTGCAAGAATTCGGGCAGATACTGCTTATTAAATACCAGCAGCAGCCATATGGGAATAAGTAAAAATGAAGCTGTCATTGCCATAAATCTTATCCATCTTATATAGGTTCCTACTGAAGGGTTTTGATAATAATCTTCCGCATGCTGTGTAAAATGAAATAGTGTAACGGGAAGCAGCATGACACTGGGTGATGTATCAACAATGATAGCGATATGCCCTTCAAGAAGATGGGCAGCCACCACATCAGGACGCTCAGTGAATTTCATCTGCGGCAATGGATTATACCATTTTTTCTTTACAATCAACTCTTCCAGTGTTTTTTCCGCCATTACCAGCGCGTCTACTTCAACTTCATCCAGTTTTTCCTTGATATCCTCCAGCAGCCTCTCGTCCACAAGATCCTCAATGTAACCAATCACAACATCACTTTTTGATCTTTTCCCTACATTTTTGATTTCGAAAACCAGCTTAGGGTCGCGTATTCGCCTTCGAATCAAAGCAGTATTAAAAATAATGGTCTCAACAAGTCCATCTCTTGATCCTCGGGTCACTCTTTCAAGGTCCGGTTCTTCCGGTCCTCTTACGGGATATTGCCGGGCATCAATAATGATACCTTCCTCCTGGCCGTCCAATAAAAGCGCAACAGCTCCTGAATACACCGAAAGTGCCAGTTGATCTACTTCTTCTACCGTCTCTACCTCGATATAGCCTATTTTATTATTTAGGAGCTTCTTTACCGAGTCTACCGCGATGTCTTCTCTTTTCATCGCCTGAAGGGTCTCAAGAATCCACAACATAATGTCGTCCTTCGCAAAACCATCCACAAAAACCAAAAAAGCTTTTCTCTCTCCAATGATAAGTTCCCTGCCGATGATATCAAAACTTTTCTCAATATTCAATTTTTCTTTTAATAGTTCCTTATTCTCTTCAAGCTTTCCGGACAATTTCATCTTTAGCGTCACCCAACTTATTTAATAATCATCCTTATTGTTTAATATATAAATTGGTTTTATACCCTATTGGTACAAAAAAAGAAGACCGATCATCCGGATCAGTCTTCTTTTTTTAAATATTTACATTTTATCGATTATTATTTCGCATTTGCCAATGCTTCCTGTGCCAGATCAAAGAACTCTTTCACATGGATGGAAGCACCGGAAATCGCATCGGTGTGTCCTTCTTCATCTTTGTACTCGATCTTTGTAGGGTCTTGTGTTTCTAATAAGTATGCTTCAGCCTTTTCAGCCTGCTCATGCCACTCGGCCTGTGCTTTTCCTTTTTCCTTCATACCGTATCTGCCGTCTTTGGATTGGGTATCTTTATCGTCCCCGCCGTCTTTATGAACACCATTCCAGTCTGCTGCAACGATGTATCCATTGATCACTGTAAGATCAGCAGTATATTTCCAACCTGTTTTAGCGTCAAAGTCTTTTTGCTCTGCATGATAAGCACCATCTTTATATGCGCCTTTGCCTACAGGACCTTTGTCTAATGCCGCTTTTGCCAAGTCAAAGAATTCTTTTACATGAATGGAAGCACCGGAAATCGCATCAGTGTGTCCTTCTTCATCTTTGTACTCGATCTTTGCAGGGTCTTGTGTTTCTATTAAGTATGCTTCAGCTTTTTCAGCCTGTTCATGCCACTCGGCCTGTGCTTTTCCTTTTTCTTTCATACCATATCTACCATCTTTGGATTGGGTATCTTTATCGTCTCCACCTTTCACATGAGCGCCATTCCAATCCGCTTTTACGATTTTACCGTCCTTTACTTCAAGCGTCGCTACGTATTTCCAACCGGTTTTTTCATCAAACTTATCTTCCTGCGCAAAGTAAATGCCGTCTTTATAATTTCCAGCCTCTGCTTTAGCCTCAGGTGCCTTTGTCTCGGTCTTATTTTCGGTTTGCGCCGGCTTCTCTTCCACCGGTTTTGACTCTTCCTTCTTCTGAGCACATCCTGCAAATAATCCCGCAGCAATTACAACAGATAATCCTACTGCCAATGCTTTTTTCTTTAACATTAAAATGCATCCCCCTTTTCCTTTGTTACATTTTTGTCAAACCTTTTCATTATAGGCCCTAATTTAATTATATATTATGCGTATTTTTTATCAACACTCTATAAGCATTTGTTCATTTTGATCATTTAATTTATTTTGATCATTCCGACAGTTTTAGTTATAAATAACCTATTATTATGTCACTATCAGTGCAATGAAAGGAATAGTAACTATAGAAAGCAGCGTTGAAATAAATACACTCTGAGCGCCTAAATATGAATCTCCGTCATACTTTTCTGCTAATATGGAAGCACTTGCGGCTATAGGCATTGCCGTGATGATTACAGGAACACCTATCATTAAAGAATCAAATTGGAAGGCTTTTAGAATTACAAATAAGCATATCGGCAACACAATAAGGCGGATCACACTTACTATATAAACTTTATAATTCGAAAACATTGCAGCAAATTTAGCATTCGCCAAGTTCAATCCTACAATCATCAGTCCCAACGGTGTCATTGTACCGGCAACCATTTTTATAGATGTATTGACCGCACTGGGAAGTTGTATTGAGAATAGAAAAATTATAAAACCTGCTGCCACAGCAACAATGGGTGGATTTATCAAGCTTTTTACGCTGATTTTCACATCTTCTCTTGTCCCCCTCTGCATGATTAATACACCTATCGTATTAAAGGCCAGCCGCAGAGGCACTATAAATATGGAAGTATAAAAAATTGCCTTTTCTCCAAAAACAGCGGATATTACCGGAAAACCCATAAAGCTGAAATTAGAAAACAATAGCCCAAAATGAAATATATTCTCAGATAACGTATCCGCTTTTAAAAGCTTTACAGAAATGATAGAGACAATACCCGAGAAAAGTAATATTCCAATACTTATAACAATCAACCATCCGCCGTCAATCAACGCTTTTTTTGAGAATGGAAAATCCATAGAATAAATAATCATGGCAGGAAATACGATATTGAACACAAAATTAGATAAATTTTTGCTGAATAAATCGTCAACTATATTTAAACGTCGGACCATAAATCCTGTCATCAGTAAGATAAAGAGTACTACAACTTGGCCAACTGTGGTATAGAATTCCATCATATCTCACAAACTTTCTTTTTTAATAGTAACCTGTTAAAAAAGCCAAGGTACATAATGTACCTTGACCATAATATAATAATGCTAGTGGATGACTAAAGTCAATATGGTGTTGCTATGCATTTTGCAACTTTTCCTTGCTATTTTTCATGTTTTTTCTAACCGACATCACAATAGAAAATACTGCAATAGCGAGGAATATAGCTGCAATCGGCTTGGTTACAAACGGTAAAAAACTGCCGTTTGACATCATCAACCCTCTGCGCAGATTTGTCTCCGCAATGGGTCCAAGGATAAATCCGAGAATAATAGGCGGCAAAGGATATTTGAACTTATCCAATACATAGCCTAGTAAACCAAAGAGAAACAATGACCATACATCAAATACTCTATTATTGAGTCCAAAGGAACCAACTACGCAAAGAGAAATAATGACCGGTAATAATATATGCTTTGGAATGCTAAGAAGTCTAACAAATAATCTCATTCCAAAGAACTCCATAATCAACATCATTACATTTGCAATGATAAGTGCGGCAAATATACCATATACAATTTCACCACTTGTTTGGAATAGTAATGGTCCCGGCGTTAGCCCATGAATCATCAATCCTCCAAGCAGCATTGCTGTAACGGTATCTCCCGGAATACCTAATGTTAACAAAGGAATCAACGCGCCACCTACAGATGCATTGTTGGAAGTCTCTGATGCAACAATTCCGTCTATAATCCCTGTTCCAAACTTCTCGGGATATTTTGATTGATTTTTTGCAGTAAGATAAGCGATGATATTGGAAGTACCTCCCCCAATCCCCGGCAAGATACCCACTCCGGTACCAATCAAACTGGATCTAACAAAATTCCACTGCTGCTCAATGAATTCCTTCATCGTAAATCCAAAACCTTTTATTGAATAATCTCTGATTTCATCTTTCTTTAATACCAAGCTGGTTTCTGCTGTTTTTAATATTTCCGATATCGCAAAAAGTCCGATCAAAACAGGAAGAAGATCAAAACCGGCGGATAGTTCATCTAGCCCAAAAGTAAATCTTGGATACGCATCAATAGGTGCCGTACCGATAGTCGCTAATGCCATCCCTATAAAGCCGGTAAGTAATCCTTTTGCCAAAGAGTTCCCGGATAAGCTGGAGATCATCGTAAGAGAGAAAATAGCAATAGCAAAATATTCAAAAGGTCCGAATTGCAGTGCAAACTCCGCTAAAGGCGGTGCAATAAATATTAATGCCAATATACTAAATAATCCGCCTAAGAAGGAGAAAACAATTCCTGTCCCCAATGCTTTTCCAGCTTGGCCCTTTGCGGCCATAGGATGTCCATCAAAAGTTGTGGCAATTGAAGAAGGTGTTCCAGGTATTTTTAACAATATTGCGGAAATCAATCCTCCTGAAACCCCACCGATATACAACCCGATTAACAATGACATGCCTTCTACCGGGCTCATACCGAATGTAATAGGCAAACATAGTGCAACGGCCATGGTCGCAGTCAATCCTGGAATCGCACCGAAAATAATTCCGACCGCAACACCAATGGTAATTAAAAGCATCGCTTTAAAGGTAAAAACTGCTGAAAAACCCGCTACGAACAATTCAAACATTGTAACCCCTCCTTAACCTAAGATTCCTGGTGGCAGCATTAGACTGAATACACTTACAAACAGGTAATATACTGCTACCGCTATGACAACAGCTATAATTGCGAACATAGGCAGCTTTCTTTGTGATTTATCGGCAAGTATAGTGAATTGTGCAAATAGATATGCTGCAGTCATAATAATAAATCCTATGCTTTCAAGTAATGCAATATAAAGAATTAATATTGCGATAGTTCCCAAAACTGAAAACCCTCTGATAGGTTCTTGTTCTTCATCTTCCTGCACATCGCCTGCCATTTTAAGCTTTTTAACGCTGTTAATGATAATGATTACACTCAACAGTGCGATCCCGCCTGAAATAAGTTGAGGTATAAACGCCGCTCCAATTCTGGAAACCGTTAACATCTTGATGCTAAATGAAGCACTAAAAATACCTACAGCTACCAACAACATAAATGCACCAGATATGATATCCCCATACCTCTTAATCATAATTCCTCTCCTCCCCCTAAATTAATTCGGCACTAGCAAACCACATTAAAACCCTTTATATATTCCCAGACCACTAAAACCTTTGGATAATTTTTTCCCTATATCACCAAGGTCAAATCATAAAATAAAAGATTTCGTATTCTTCTAACAATAATATTATCAAAAGTAATTAATAAACAATAAGTGTATTGCTAAACATAACCTTACGCATCTCCATTGGTACTGCTTATAGAGATGCGCTAAGGTCAAACCACTTGCGGTACGGCAAATTCGTATATTTATTACGCTATACCTGCCATACTACGGTTACTGTTTCTTTTCTGCCATAATGGTTTCTTTAAACGTATCATAGAAAGCTTCTTTGTCTTTTAAATAATTAATTGCTTCTTCCGGCGCCATATAAGTTGGTGATACTAAGAAGTTCTTTGCAGCTTGCTGATATTCAGTATCATTTTTAACAACATTTTCAACTGCTTTAGAGAACTTTTCTACGATTTCTTTAGGAGTTCCTTTCGGGAACGCATAGAAGAAATATTTTGTAAAGGCTACATCATATCCTTGTTCTTTAAATGTCGGCACTTCCGGCATCAACGGATTCTTTTCTTCGGACATAACACCTAGCACTTTGAACTTACCTGATGTAATGTGATCTTTAATCAAGCCGTACTGTGTTCCGATCACATCGATTTGTTTACCAAGTAATGCAGCTGTCTTTTGAGCAGCGCCGCCAACATCAACGATATTCAATTCAACACCGGCAGCTTTTTCAAATGCCAATGACTGCAAATGAGTGAAAGATCCTACCTCTGTAGCGAATTTATATTTCTTAGGCTCTTTTTTAGCAGCTTCTACGAATTCCTGCAAGTTGTTGTACGGAGCTTCAGCGTTTACAACGAATACGTTAGTATCGTCTAAAACCGCAATCGCAGCTACTTCAAGATCAGAGAACGTAAACTCTGTAAGGCCTAACATTTTATTCAACAACATTCCCGGATGGAAGAACAATACGTTATATCCGTCCGGATCGGAATCTTTTACCTTTTTTGAACCAAGAGATCCACCGGCACCGTTTACATTCACAATGACTACAGGTTGACCAATTTCTTTCTCAAGGGCTTTTCCAAGGATTCTGGCATTGAAATCAGTATCTCCACCGGCTCCGGCAGGAACTACAACCTGAATAGGTTTTGTTGGGTATTTTACATCGTCTTTGCCTGCCTGATCTTGATTTGGTGCCTCATCCTGCTTCGGCGGTTGCTCTGCAGGCTTAGTGGTACACGCAGTGAATACCACTGACATACTTAAAACTAAAACAAGCATCACTGATAGTATTTTCATTGATTTCTTCATATTGCGACTCCTCCCAATAACTTTTTCTCTTGTTTACATAATGTTTCATCCGTATTATAACAACCATGTTTTACTTAGTAAATACACCAAATATATCTCATAGTATTAACCAATCATTTGGTAATATACTACATGATTTATCCGGTTGATTACTTCAGAAGTTCCATCTGTATAAGCACTTTCTTTAACTGCTCTTTTTCTTCTGTACTCATAGGTCCAACCGGATCCATACATGGTCCCGCTTCAATACCTAACAGTTCCAAAGATTCTTTTATCACTGTCGGAAACGTACCTAGTGCAAATCCGATTCTCAATGGCGCGAGCATATATTGGGCTTCTAATGAGCCTTTTACATCACCTGCCACATATTTATCATATATATCTGCACATAATCTTGGCGCCACATTGGCGCATGCTGCGATTGAACCGGTTCCTCCGTAACAAAGCGCCGCATGAATCAATGTATCTCTTCCGGCTAAAACATAAAAGTTCTTATCTCTCGTTCTTCTTATATATTCTCCGGTTAATGTAAAATCTCCACTGCTGTCTTTAATACCTACAATGTTATCAATATCCGCTAATTTTTCTGCAGTTGCCGGCGTAATGGTCACACCTGTTTTCGGCAGATTATTGTATAGCAGAACAGGCAGCTTCGTATTATCTGCAATGGTCTTATAATGCGTACAAAGCTGATCCTGATTTGGAGTAATAAAGAATGGCGTAAGTACCGATATGGCATCTGCCCCACACTCTTCAGCGATATTGGCCAGTTCAACACATTCTTTGGTAGTAATGGCAGCCGCACCTGCGTAAACAGGTACTCTTCCTTTCGCTTCATCTATAGTAATCTGCAGCACTTCTTTATGCTCTTCTTTTGTCAAACCATAAAATTCACCTGTCGTACCTGCGGCAAAAATCCCATGAATACCGCCGTCGATTAAATAGTTCACCAATTTTCTCAGCGCTTTTTCATTTACTTTGCCTTCCTTGGTCAGCGGAGTAACCATCGCAGGCAATATACCCTTTGGTACAAAATTCATAACCTAACCCCCTATGTTCTATACCTTTTCCCATTTACGCGGATCATTTTTCAAATTAAACTTTTCTTTAATATTGATGAGGTCTCTTAATACACCCGGACCAATTTCAAAACCTATTTTGCTTAACTGTTCTTTTTTAAGATATTCCAATTCACCGGGCATATAGATCTCTTCAACATCTTTCTCTTTTCTTGAAGCTTTAAGATCGTTCACCAACTGATCAATTCTACTTTTAAAATTATCTACATCCTGAAAACTAGAAATATCCATGGCTCCAAAGAAAAAGCCTACATTTTGTCCTTTTTCAGGATCCGCACGCAATTCACCGGTATACATACCGAATTGTGCACCGCTTAGGACTGCACTAAAGACGTCCACCATAATCGCCAAACCGGACCCTTTATAACCTCCGAAAGGCAATATTGCGCCTTCAAGAGCCGCTTTTGCATCAGTAGTCGGATTTCCTGCCTTATCGATTGCCCATCCTTCCGGAATAGCTTTTCCTTCAATATCTGCTACCATCACTTTTCCTAATGCAACACCACTGGTGGCAGCATCAAAAACCAACGGATATTTTTTTCCGGCCGGTACGGCAATACTGATAGGATTGGTCCCAAGCACAGGGTCAATCCCCCCGTATACTGCCATTTTGGCAACACTGTTACATAACGCAAATCCTATCATATTATGCTCTAATGCCATCATAGAATAAAACGCTGCAATACCGAAATGATTTCCCTTATGAACAGCTGCACAAGCTACACCGGTATGCTTGGCTTTTTCTATGCACATAGACATCGCTTTGGTACCCGCCACTGCACCCAGGGAATTATCTGCATCCATGACCACCATAGAGGGTCTGTCTTGTACGATTTTTATATTAGGCTTAGGATTGAATCCTCCGGCCGCCAGTTTATTAATGTAGAATTTCATTCGTGAAAGACCATGGGAGCCTAGCCCTCTCAATTCTCCTTCAATAAGATTATCAGCTACAACTGCCGCGTCTTTATAAGGTACCTCTAATACTTCAAATGCTTCTATACAAAATTCTTTAGCTTTTTGAGGATCTACAATTATTTTGGCCATTTTATCTCACCATTCATCATTAATATTATATGTGATTAACATATATTATTTTGCCTATTTATTCATTGCTTAATGCACTCTCACAGAACATTAAAGTTTAGGATTATTTACAGGCCAGCTCGGCTTCTTACCTGAAAGAACTTCATCAATTCCTGTGGCTGCGTGCAATCCCATTCGATCCATAGATTCTTGCGTCAATGCAGCATTATGCGGTGTCACTATCACATTATCCAATGCGAACAGCGCATTATCTTTTTCAGGCGGTTCTTGTTCAAATACATCTAGCGCAGCACCGGCAATGGCTTTATCCTTTAATGCCTGAATCAACTCCAGCTCGTCTACTACCTCGCCTCTTGCACAATTTATCAGAAAAGCGGATGATTTCATCATTTCAAAATATTTCTTACCTATACTGCCTTTTGTCTCCTTTGTAGCAGGCATATGCAAGCTGACAAAATCAGCGTTTTTGAATATGGTTTCCATGTTATCAACAAATTCAATTTCCGGAGCTACTTTATCTTTTGTTATATACGGGTCATAGCCAATCACTTTCATTCCCAGCCCCAAAGCCGCTTTCTTTGCTACCATCGTACCAATTCTGCCTAGCCCCACCAGTCCTAAAGTTTTTCCATCCAGGTCCATACCTTTTAAGCGGTTTCTAATTTCAAAATCACCATTTCTAAACACCTTATCAATATAGGCTAGGTTTCTTGCCGAAGCGAGAATCAGGGTTATCGTATGTTCCGCAACTGAATTTGCATTAGATAGCGGTGCATTGGTGACCCAAATTCCTAATTCTTCTGCACGTGCAACATCAATATTGTCTACACCGATCCCATGTCTTCCAATTACTTTAAGGTTTTTTCCGGCTTCAAGAACTTCCGCCGGAAATGGAGCTGTTCTTGCGAGTATTGCATCACAATCTACAACATCCTGTTTTATCGCTTCAACCGTTATGCCCGAACCCATCTTAATCTCATACCCTTTTTCACGAAGGTACTCTTTTCCTGCTTCCGTAATGTCCTGCGGTATTAATACTTTATATGCCATTAAATACACCCTCCTAAATATTAAATTCACGGCTCATATCCGCCCATATTGATTTTCTGTGAACCGTGAATTATGAACTGTGAACTAATAAATCTTCTTGCCAAAACCAGTGTCAAAGCCAGTTGTTCATTACTTCTTAAGCTTGGCCAATCCATCTCTGGCGGAATTCATCAGCATTACAACATCATTTGCCCAGAGGTTCAAAGTCATACCTTTATCAATCCACTTTTGCAATGCGTCGGTTGCCATCATATGGATCCCTGAGAACTTATTTCTCTCCTTAGCCGCTGTAATGACACTCTCAATTGCTTTTATAAATTCAGGATTATCCATCTGCCCCATGATTCCCATACTTTGAGATAAATCGTTAGGTCCGATAAATGCCGCATCTATGCCTTCTACATCTAGAATATCACCAACATTTTGCACACCGATTGGAGATTCGATTTGTATCATCAAAATGGTCTCATCATTGGCCTTGTTCATATATTCCACAGCACTCGGCACTTTTTCATATCCTGTATGACCTCTTAATAAGGAAACACCCCTATTGCCCATCGGGTAATATTTTGAATAATCAACCAAAGCTTTTGCCTGATCAACGGTTTCTGTATTAGGTAATAATAATCCATCGGCCCCCATTTCCATGTATTTTAATACAACTTCTCTTTTTACTTCCGGGATTCTTACCAGACCGGCAATACCTGCTGATTTCGCTACAGCGAATAGTCCGGCTACCTTGCTGTAATCCATGTACCCGTGTTCGGAATCAACAATAAACAAATCAAATCCGCATACTTTTAACATTTTAACAATATCCGGATTATCAAATACTGTCACCATTGTTCCAACAACAGACTCCCCATTTTTCAATCTTTCTTTTAAATTACTCATATTAAGTCCTCCTTATTTTTTAAGGTATACCCATACCTTTTTATTTTACCCGCCAATAACTTTTTATTGCATCATGTTTTGGCAGCATACGTAAGTTTTTATTATTCACTAATTATTATTTGCAATATCTATGCCAAGTTTCATATTACATAAAAAAAGGTTTAATAAATTACCCTTTTCTATATTATTTCTATTAAAAGAAATAATTAGTGATGAACCTTGGTAATTTATTAAACCATTCCAATATTTCATTTGCGTCGTTTTCGTTTCAAAACGTTTCATTCCCGAAACCGTTTTGAAACACAATTCCACACATACCCACAAATACAGAATAAAACCCCACTATTTTCCTAGCGAATATTCAATTCTTTCATTTTTCTCCATAAAGTTGTTCTGCTAACACCTAAAAGCTCCGCAGCCTTATTCTTATTATATCTGACCTTGGCAAGCGCGTCTTTAATTCTATCTTTTTCAAATTCTTTCATTTCCTGAATATAATGATTATTCGAAAGAGTTGCGTCACTCACCACATTTTCCTCTTCTACCGTCAGCTTCACACTCATTCTGTTGGGTAGAACAGCTTTAACCTCATCTACATCTATAATATTACTTCGACTTAATACTACCAGTCTTTCACAGATATTGCTTAGCTCTCTGATATTTCCCGACCAGTTATACTCCCGCATCATCTTTTTTGCACTTTCCGACACTACCATATCCGTTTTTTTGAATTGATCTCCATATTTTTTCACCAAACTATCTGCTATAAGTGGTATATCCTCTTTCCTTTCCTTTAGTGCAGGCAAATTAATTTTCAGTATATCCAGCCTATAATATAAGTCTTCTCTAAATTCTCCTTTTTGCGAAAATGTATATAAATCTTTATTGGTTGCGGCAATAATTCGTACATCTACCGGAATAACCCTATCATGTCCAAGACGCATAATCTCTTTTTCTTGTAAAACCCTCAGCAAACGGCCTTGAAGCTTTAAAGATATTTCGGAAATCTCGTCCAAAAAGATAGTTCCCCGGTGCGCTAACTCGAACAGCCCGGGTTTTCCGCCTTTAGCGGCACCTGTAAAAGCACCTTCTACATACCCAAACAACTCACTTTCCAGCAAATTTTCCGGAAGCGCAGCACAGTTTACTGCCACAAACGGCCCCTGGGCTCTCGGACTATAGTTATGGATACTCTGAGCGAATAGTTCTTTTCCTGTGCCGGTCTCACCCACAATTAGAATATTAGAGTCCACTTGGCTGAATCTTTTGGCAGTTTGTATTGCTTCATTCAGTTTGCTGCTCCGGCCAATGATATCATCAAAAGTATGCTTCGCTACATGCCCCCGTGTATAGATCTTTTCTCTAATCTTTCCCTCTATTTCTTGGATTCTTGTTACATCTTGAAACGTAATTACGGCTCCTACTTTTTCTCCCTTAAGCATGATGGGAACCCTATTTACAGCCAATTGAACATTATTATGCCTGACGATCTCACCAATATATTCCTTATAGGTATTGATCAAATCTCTGAATTTGGATTTTGGCAGTATATCATTTACGCACCTACCGATGGCTGCTTGCGCTTGAACGCTAAATATCTTTTCCGCAGAAGCGTTAAACACAGATATTATATTACTATCATCAATAGCAATAACACCCTCATAGGCGTAGTCCAATATCGTCTTAAAACGCAGGGCTTTTTCTTGCTCTCTCCTGCTGATATTCGCTACTCTTTTAGCTTCCGAGATGGCATACAATATGGCTTCCGGGCCCGATTTAAGCAGTATAGCCTTAGGTCCCAATTTCTCTGCAAATATACATGTATTAATCCCTCCCATGATGATTTCCACGCCTTCTTTTACTGCTAAATTTATCGTGTCAATAATACCATCATGATCGGTAAAAATATAGGACTTAATATCCAACCCTAATATATCGGAAAAATCTTCAACACCCATAACCATATTCACAGTGCCTATAGCACCGATTTTTTTATTACCATACTTCACTTTACACTCATACAGGGCACGAACAATATCATGTCCGGGTATTGGGATTTCAACTATAGGTATCTGGCAGTTTTTATTCCTCAATATCGTTGCTGTTGCACCTCTTGCTACAATCACATCGGAATCTACGCTTACTTTATTAATAGCATTATCCGCAGTTGCAACGATTACTTCCAGCTCATATTCGCTTTCTTCATTAGCTTCATAGTCGGTTTTATGCATATACTGTTCATGTTTTTCAAACATATCCCTAAATAGATCTCCAAACTCCTGATACGGTGCTATCGCCGTGATCTTTATCATCTGCTATCCCTCACAAGTTCTATTTGACTAATTTTATATACATTATACCATTAATGTTACATCATTGAAACATTTTTTCATATTTTAAACAAAATCTATCAAGTTAACTTATAGGGTTAATAGAATAAATAGAAGTTTGTTGAAAGCGCACATGAATAATGAGAAATACGGCAGGAAAAATGCAAAAAAATAAAAGCAGGAACCAAAATTCCTGCTTTTATTTTTAAATATGATTATTTCTTTTGAGACATAATCGTTTCTTTAAATGTATCATAGAAAGCTTCTTTATCTTTCAAATACTTAATAGCTTCTTCCGGCGCCATATAAGTTGGTGATACTAAGAAGTTTTTTGCAGCTTGCTGATATTCAGTATCATTCTTAACAACATTTTCAACTGCTTTAGAGAACTTTTCTACGATTTCTTTAGGAGTTCCTTTCGGGAACGCATAGAAGAAGTATTTCGTAAAGGCTACATCATATCCTTGTTCTTTAAATGTCGGAACTTCCGGCATCAACGGGTTTTTCTCTTCGGACATAACACCTAACACTTTGAATTTACCGGATGTAATATGGTCTTTGATTAAACCATACTGTGTTCCGATGACATCGATTTGTTTTCCAAGCAATGCAGCTGTCTTTTGAGCAGCGCCGCCAACATCAACAATATTCAGCTCAACATCTGCCGCTTTTTGGAATGCCAATGACTGCAAGTGAGTGAAAGAACCTACTTCTGTAGCGAATTTATATTTTTTAGGCTCTTTTTTAGCCGCTTCTACGAATTCTTGTAAGTTATTATATGGCGCTTCCGCATTTACAGCAAATACGTTAGTATCATCTAAAACCGCGATGGCAGCTACTTCAAGGTCAGAGAACGTAAACTCTGTAAGGCCTAACATTTTATTCAACAACATCCCCGGATGGAAGAACAATACATTATATCCGTCCGGATCGGAATCTTTTACTTTCTTTGAACCTAGAGATCCGCCGGCACCATTTACATTAACAATTACAATAGGCTGACCAATTTCTTTCTCAAGGGCTTTCCCTAGTATTCTGGCATTAAAATCAGTATCTCCGCCAGCTCCGGCAGGCACTATAACCTGGATAGGTTTAGTCGGATATTTCACTTCTTCTTTCTTCGGTTCAGCAGCTTTCGGTTCTTCTTTTTTAACATCTTCCTGTTTTGTTTCTGCTGCAGGTTTCGGCTCTTCTTTCTTTGCGCATCCTACCGCAAATACAGAGATAAGCATCAGCATAGCTAACGCAAGTGCAAAAACTTTTTGATACTTTTTCATTGAACATCCTCCTCATAATCTTTTTATTAATGAGTTACGCAATTTAATATTTGCAAGAATTATGCCATTTTTTATTATAATACTCAATAATTAGAAAAAAACAATGAACCACAAACAAATAAGTGTTTATGAGCTACTGCCTTTAAATGATATATAATAAAATAAAATCAAGATGCAAACTATTCGCACAGCATGATATCATGAATTGTTTCATAATCGATACATGTTTGTTTCATATGTAAAACATGAAATGAATTGATATTTTTTTCACTAGATTAAATACACAGAGATTTTAAATGGGATATATTGCTTTAGTGGGGAGTGGATAGTGGGGAGATTATGAAAAAGTTCACGGCCTACAGTTCTTAATACAAACTGTAAGCCGTGAACAAAATTATATTACTTACTACTATTTACTACTTCTTTTAACTTCTATTTGAGCTAATTTTTCATAGAACTGAACAACACCGCCATGATCATCTTTAGCTTTACCATCCACTTTAAGTGCTTGCATGATCTCCATGATCTGAGTAGTTAATGGCAGCGGCACTCCTACTTCATGTCCTGTATCTATAGCATTCATAAGATCTTTAATATGTAATTCGATTCTAAATCCAGGTTTGAAATTTCTATCCAACACCAACGGAACCTTAGCATCCAGAACCGTACTTCCTGCTAATCCGCCACGAATCGCCTGGTATACGCTTTCAGGATCCACACCGGCCTTGGTAGCTAGTACCATCGCCTCAGACATCGCTGCAATGTTCAACGCCACGATAATCTGATTTGCAAGCTTAGTAGTATTACCGCTTCCGATTTCTCCAACTCTGACTACCGAGCCGCCCATTACTTCCAGTATGTCTTTTACTTGCTCAAAAGCATCTGCCGGTCCGCCTACCATAATAGATAATGTGCCATCAATTGCTTTAGGTTCTCCCCCACTTACCGGCGCATCTATCATCACGATATCCTTTTTCTTAACCGCATCAGATACTTCTTTTGAAACCAAAGGCGCGATAGAACTCATATCAACTAAAATCGCCCCTGGGTTAGCTCCTTCCAAAACTCCATTCTCTCCTAATACCACTTGCTTTACATGTGGTGAATTAGGCAGCATGGTTATAATTATTTCACTCTTTTGAGCCACATCTTTAATAGAATCGCCTTTTTCAGCGCCAGCGGCTACAACTTCATTCACCGCATCAGCATTGATATCAAATACCACCAACGAGTAACCTGCCTTCAACAGGTTTTTAGCCATGGGTTTTCCCATGATTCCCAATCCTATAAATCCAATTTTCTTACCCATATGTGTACCTCCTATTTAAATTGTATAATATAGAACTACATAAATCCGCCTCATATAGGCCTACTTCAAGTATAGTATATTGCATTAGTATACATTTTGCAATATTTACCTAAGATATTATGTTCTTACTTCTGTTATCTTGTGAAAATCCTTGAATACTATACCTAATAAAAGTATAATTTATATAAAAACGCTTTTTAAGTTATTTTGGAGGAAATAAATGATGAAGATTCTAGTAGATGCCGATGCATGTCCTGTTAAAGATATTATTGTACGTGTTGCAAAACAGTTGAATTTACGTGTACTCATGTTCATAGACACCAGCCATTCCTTAAATGACGGCTATTCTGAAGTGACCACCGTTGACAAAGGACGAGATTCGGTAGATATCGCACTGATCAACCAGACACAAAAAAATGACATTATTATCACTCAAGATTATGGTGTTGCCGCCATGGCTCTTGCAAAACAAGCCCACTGTATAAACCAAAACGGCCTCATCTATACAAACGAAAATATAGATAGCCTTCTTTTCGAGAGACATCTTTCTCAAAAAGTACGCCGTGCAGGCGGTAAAACCGGTAATCCCCGCAAAAGAACACAAGAAGATAACGAACGCTTTGAAAAGACGTTTCGACAGCTATGCAACACATTAATATAGTGGCTTCTTTATAATAAAAAAAGAAGACAACCGGAGGTCCGGCTATCTTTAAAAAAGATTTATATCAAAATGCCCTCGATAGCAAATATAGAAGCAATGCAATAGAAACAACCAATGAAACATTAAGAAGGGTACCTATAGGAACCTTCCTCTTCTTTGCTTGAGACTTCTTCACATTAGATGTCTTTGAAGCAGAGGTAATGTATTCATATCCTGCAGAATACTGTTTTATGTAATTATCAATGATATTTTGTGCTTCTTTTATGATATTATCACTATTTCGCGGATCATTTCCGACTCCCGGCAACCTTTTTTTGTGCCGGGTCACATCTGCGTTGCTCTTGAGCACTAAAATGGCTTCTTCAATAATATTGGAATTTATATCTTTGATAACGACAACTTGTCTAGCATTCTCATGTAACATAATCTACCTCCGCATTTCATTATATAAATACATAATGGTATTTTGTACATGTTTATGCTATTCTATACATATTATACCTTATTTTTTTTCCATACCTTAGCGACTAATACCGTCATATCGTCATCGATCTTGTTCCCCCTATTTTCAACAGCTATATTCATGATTCCATCCGCGATTTCCTGCGGGTTTGTTGATTCAATATTCAGTAGTGCGTCTTTTACCCACGTTTCTTTACTCACATCTTCTTCTTTTGAATCCAGCACACCATCGGACATCATCACAATATAGTCTCCTTCCGATACCGTTTTGCTGGATAATTCCATATCAATATGGTTAAGTATCCCGACAGGCAAGGACGTAGATCTTATCACTTCTATTCTATTCGGTTTCTTAATAAACGTTGACGCAGCACCAATTTTAACAAATTCGACATGCCCTGTGTACAGGTCTACCACCGATAAATCTATGGTCGCAAAAGATTCATCCGGCGACTTTAAAACCAGTACCGAATTAATCAGCTTCACCGCCGTATCCTTATCAAAACCCGAATCCAAGAACTGTTCAAGTAATGCAATGGTGGCGCTACTCTCCCTGGATGCCTTTCTTCCGCTTCCCATTCCGTCACTAAGCGCCAATACATGTTTGCCATCACTTAATTCCATAAAAGAATAATTATCACCGCACTCAGCTTGACCGGCTTTTTTTAATCTGGAGATCCCCGTTGATATACGATACAATTCCTCTTCAATATATTTGATTGCACAAAGAGTATCCCCTCTTTTCATGCTGCATATCTGATCCTTTTTAATCATTTTCCGCCCTAATACTTTCGTTAAAACAGGCGGGACATTATTATGGCATCTTCGGGTTCCTCCGCATGCCTTTAGGGATACTTCGACTTCATATTTACCGCTTACATTCTGCATCACTGTCACTTCTTTTACAGGAACACCCACTTTATCCAGCTCAATCATCACCTCATTTTCCATCTCTTCATCAAACTGCAAGTCAATGGTAATTTCATTTGCCAACCCCGAGATGATTCTGGATACCCCTTGAAGCTGTTGGGAAACCAAACCTCTGCTTTCCCCCACTTTATTGGCCCAAATAAGGTTCACCTTATAGATTTCAAACATAGTATTAATGGAATGAACAAACTCATCTAACCTTATACAACGCCCGGAAAAATAGTCAGGTACATCCCTCTGAGTGATATTTCCCTTCTCCTCCAGCTTTTCTAGTATTTTAAACATTACTTGATACGTATTATGAAATTCTCTTTCCCAACAATTCAGACACAACCCACAGTCTTTACATACCCGGTCAGCCACTTGGTCGAAAAGAACCGAAACATCCCTATTATTTAACGGTCTTTTTTGCTCAGCAATGCTGCTGAATGTATTAGCAAGCTGCTCAAAGGATTTGGATATACTATTCAGCTTGTCCACAGTAATTTCCTTAACCCGGTGACTATATGCTTTTCTTTCAACTAATCTATTGGTACTCTTATCTAAAAATCCTCCTACATAGTCTAATATCCTCTGCGGCATAATACTCATTACTGCAATGGCGACAAAAATATCATAAATATTGATTAACACCTCTGTAGATCCATTAATATAAATAGTCATAATCGCGTTAGCAAGAATGAATCCCAGGCTTACACCTACTTTTCCAAAAGTTTTGAATATCCCGGCAATCAAACCGCAAAACGCATAGCTTCCTATGACATAAGCCATACTGGGTGAAGACATGCTGTTAATCAATCCTATCGTCACTCCTGTAGAAGCAGCAACGCCTGCCCCATGTTTTAAACTAAAGATTAAAAGCACAAAGATACAGAGTGTATCTCTCAAAGATATCCCGCCCCAAAAATGCACATCAGTAAACCCAAGGATTATTAACCCCATCAAAATAGAAAGGCTTATAATTTCTTCATTAGCTAAAATCCTTCTATCTACCCGTTGTTTCAATATAGGAATCCCCACTCTAAATATATATACCATTACAAAACAGATAAATGATTCGAATACCAGCATAAGCGTATCATATAATAAGAAACCATTAGTCATAACAGAGGGTATCCCTGCAATCATGAGACTTGTAGAAGCGAGCATCGCAGTAAAAAAGGTGCGTTTGAACACAGTGCTTTTATTCAACAAACTAAATACAGTGAATACAGCCATCGCAACCATATATTTTATAGACATCCAGCCTATCCCTACGGTCATGAGACCGATTGAAATGCTCGATCCAATAACAAGAGTGCTTATGTCTCCCGTAAAGGTTACCGCATAAAAAGGAAGGCCAAATGGCGCTAGCCCGGATAATATGGTTGCACGCCCTAACATAAAAGCTGCAATGTCAATAATAATATCTCGTAAAGAAAAGATGTTCTTAAACAATCCCTTGTTTTTACCATTCATCTCTTTTTTATTATTTAACCTTTGATAAGGATATAACTCTGTTCTTTCCATTACTACCAACCCCCGTTTATTTTTCTATTGGATTTATCTTTGGTATATAAAGATAACCGCTATATGAATGCAAGCATTATTATACAGCATGTCCCATAAAATAATTGTCACTTCAGGCTGGTAAAACAAAAAAGACGTTGACACTATTTACTAATATTTGGTAGTTGTTTCCATTTATTGACATGGTTCTTTATAGGAAAGCATTGAAGCAATATTGATAATCTTTCCTCCACAGTTTTGTTTAACAAACTGTTTGTCTTCCCTTGTGATACAAATCGCTAAACACGAAAAAACACCACCTGCTCTATAGAATTCAATCTACAAACAAGTGATGCTTTTTACTTGTTAAATACTTGGTGGGCACAATAGGGCTCGAACCTATGACCCTCTGCTTGTAAGGCAGATGCTCTCCCAGCTGAGCTATGCGCCCAAGTAAATGGTGACCCATAGGGGACTCGAACCCCTGTTACCGCCGTGAAAGGGCGGTGTCTTAACCGCTTGACCAATGGGCCGGTTGATGGTAGCGGCAGACGGATTTGAACCATCGACACTACGGGTATGAACCGTATGCTCTAGCCAACTGAGCTATGCCGCCAAATTGTTTACTGAAGTCACAACATCATTTATTCTACCATAATCAACTCAAAAAATAAAGTATCAAATTATGGTATATAACTTTATGTCTCTTTTCAGCAGTCCGCTCTCACAAGCGACATATTGAATTTTAATATAAATAAGTGAAAAAGTCAAGAAGAAATTTAATTTTTTTTTATTTTTTTATTTTCTAATTATTTTTTTGTTAAATTCATCCATTTGTTCTGTTATTTTCTATTTTTCATTCTCTTCTTCATGTCCTTAATCAAAAATCCACCTCTGAATTTTCTTGGCTCATAAGAAATGATAAAAGCTTTAGGCTCATAGCCTTCAATATGGTTCAACAGCTCTTCTTCCCTGCTGCGCTTTGTTAGGATCTCCAATCGATACCGTTTACTGTCTCTTCCTTGACCTTCATAGACAGTAACTCCAAACCCTTCGTTCCTCAAAAAAGCAATAAGTTCTTGATTATTATTCATTAAATTAACAATAAACGTGGTATAACCAATAGCTAATTTCCTTTCTATCAGACCTCCGATAAATATCCCTATACCAAATCCCACAGCATATACCACTAATGCTATGTCACTCTTATCTCCGCCAAAAACGAGTGACAATCCAAAAACATATACCAGTGCCTCCATAAAGCCTAAAAAAGAGGCTGTAACACTCATACCCTTTACCAGAAAGATAGTCCTGAGTGTAAAAATCGGTACATAAATCAATTGTAATAATAGAATCAACGCAATTTCCTTCATTATTCAACACCTTAATATTTTGTCTTTACATTTAGCATATCATATAAAAATAAAATTATCAAACTATTCAATCCTGCCCGATTCTTTGCAATGGATAAAAAAGCAAAAGCGCTACAGCTAGCTGTAGCGCTTTTTTACTTGGTTGCGGGAGGCGGATTTGAACCACCGACCTTCGGGTTATGAGCCCGACGAGCTACCGGACTGCTCCATCCCGCGATATTGAAATATAAAGTTTTAATGGTGCCGGAGACCGGAATCGAACCGGTACGATCTTTTAGGACCGCAGGATTTTAAGTCCTGTGCGTCTGCCAGTTCCGCCACTCCGGCACGTTAAAGTGCTCTATATTACTGTATTTACTAACTCTGTCGTCCAGCGACAAATATCATTTTACATCGTTTCGACCCATTTGTCAACACTTTTTTTAAAGAAATTTTTAACAGTTTCTTTTCATATTAAAACAAGCTCACTAAGAGCATAATAAAACCGAGGTTATTCACCCCGGTACTTATTTATCTATTTAATCTATAGTCATTAAAATATGTTGGCAGACCGCTTATAACCTCCGCCTCTTTTTGATTCAATGCTTCTCTTAAGATCTTGCATTCTTTCATCACTATCCTGTTTAAACTTAGATAGCTTATCTTCAAATGATGCACTATCAAACTGGCTTTTACGCGACCAATCAATATCTACTGGTGCACTTGAAGATGTACTCGGCCTATTAGATTTATGGGATTCATTTTCAACGGCTTTTTTAATGGACAGACTTATTTTACCATCTTTATCTACTGACAGCACCCTAACCTTAACCATTTGATTCTCTCTTAAATGCTTTTTAATATCCTTTACATACTCTACAGCAACTTCAGAAATGTGAACTAAGCCTGTCTTTCCATCAGGTAGTTGAACAAAAGCTCCAAAACCCGTAATACCGGTGACTTTCCCCTCAACTACTTTTCCAACCTCAACCAGCATATTAAAAAAATTCCTCCTTTAGTTTATCCACGCCTATGCGTTTCATTACCTAAACTAATTATATATTGGTTTATTACACCTGTCAAGAAATTTACCGATTTGTAACGTCAATAAATACTTTTTCATCATGCTTTACAAAGCCTAGTTTTTCCCTGGCAATCTTCTCAATATACATATCGGTACTATACAACAATTTTTGCCGTTCTAAACGCTTTGTTTTCTCCTGCTCTTCGCTAATTTTTTGCAAATAATATTTTTCTTCCGCCCTATAAGCGTTCAGCGTAATCTGCTGCTGTATCAATATATATACTACATATACAGCACAAACACAAATCAATAATTTCTTGACTATAGATTTCGTTCCATTGTTTTTCATTTGTACACACCACTTTTCACTATTCACTCTTCACTATAACATATTCTTCATAAAATAAAAAACTCCTGCAAAGATATCCCAAATTTTCATATTCATTATCAACTTACACTTTCTTTAGTACTTTTCTTATATTTTTAAACGCTCCCAGAGCCTCGCCTACAGAATTTTTAAATATTCTCCTGAGTTTTTTAAGTATTTTTCTTATAAATCGCCCGAGCATCGCGCATGGTCTTCTAAAAATTTTATATATAATCGCAAATGGGAACAAAAGCACTTTTACAATAAATACAATGATTTTTTTTATAACATTGATAACTGATACCGAAATGCCTATGATATAGGCACTCAACAGTAAATTATAAAATATTACACCTAAAATTACACCTAAAAATTCAAACCAACGCAATTCACCATTATTCGTTACAAATACTAACGTAAAAATAATAATCGTCACTAAAATCCAAAATAATATGTCCTCAAGATAAGTAATAAAATTAGCCGTTTTTACAACCCGCCGCAATATTCTAAAAATATCAAAAACAAAGCCAACAACCAAACCTCCTACGACAGAACTCAAAAAAACATATGCCTGATTTGTTATAGAAACTTCCAAGCACCTCACCTCAATATATCACACTAATAATCACCTGAACATCTTGCCCAGAAAACCTAACCCTCTGGATTTTGAATGATCTTGATCCGTATATGTACAGCTGCTGATTTCCCCTTCAATGATCAATTCACCACTCTCTACATCCAGTTTATTAATATGGAGCTCTTCTCCCTTCACAATAAGGACACCCAACTCTGTGTGCAATATGATACCTTCCTCATCAAAGCTTTCTACATCCAATACTCCCGTAACACTTATCTTTTCTCTATTTTCCATAATCAAATTTTGTGACATCGTTTTTGTGCCTGCTTTTACAGTCTTTTTATCTTCAACCATCATAGCTGCCTCCCTCATCCGCATTTTCCACACTTATAATACTACTCTACATACATATGCGGCGGCAAGTGGAAATATGACAAGCAACCTCTTTTGATAATGGACAATGTACAATGGACATTGGACAATAAAAAGCGTGCACTACTGAATTACGCTTATCTAATTTGCAGCAAGTGTTCACTCTTCCCCATATATAAACTTTATTCAAGCTCTAATGATGGTCTGCGACAGTACACCATTCTTCTTTCTCTTAAAACACACAGTATTTTTGGGAGACTATGATAGCAATAAAAAAGATAGCACCCTATTCCAGCACTATCTCATAACATAAATTGTCCATTGTACATTGTCCATTGTACATTTAAATATTGTCTACTATCCTATACAGTCCTACCGCATCCCCTTTTGGTACATGCTCGGATATATTCAGTACTTCTACTTTAACCAACTTCTCACCAAACTGTATCTCTATCATATCTCCTACTTTCACTTCTGCTCCCGCCTTTGCTATTTTTTGATTGATTTTTACTCTCCCCTGGTCACATGCTTCATTTGCAATGGTTCTTCTCTTTATTAACCGGGAATTCTTTAAAAACTTATCTAAACGCATTATATTACTCTCCTTAAGTGAATTACTTATATAGCGCACTAAAGATTCTACGCGAGAAATACTTCTTTAAAATATATTATACCACTTTGGGGATATATATAAAAAATCAGATCTCAGCCTGATTTTTTAGAAACATACTTGTTATTTACCAACTGCATCCTTTAAACTTTTCCTGTTAAATATGCTCAAAACATAGCCTATCGCATATTTATTATTATTTCAAGTATTTATTATAACTTTTAATTTGACTATCTATATATCGATATATCCTCCTCTTTTAAACACTAAGTTCCAAATTTATATTTGAGCTTTTTTTATATAGTCTTGATTAGTACTTGCCAAACTCTTTATCACTCAATGCAATCTTAGGCTTTGAAGCAGCAGTCTCAGCATGAGCCTCTTCTATGAGGCTAAAATTCACTTTTCGCTTTTCAGTCATATGCTGAAGCATTTGTAATACTTCCGGGTTTAACTCATCCAACTTACGATAAGTTTTAATATTTTGTCTCAATTTAAATTTGCCGACCATTTCTTTTAAGAGTACGGCCTGGCTTGAAAGTTCTTCACTTGCAGCAGCACTTTCTTCGGAAGTTGCCGAGTTAGCTTGGACAACCTGGGATATCTGCATGATTCCTTGATTGACCTGTCCGATAGCTGCGGCTTGCTCATTAGAAGCAACTGCAATATCATTTACAAAGTTGGCTACCTTTTCAATACCGTTGACGATTTTATTGAGAGCTTCAGCAGTATCTCTTGCTATCTTCGTACCACCTTCTGCCTTCTTTATTGAACCTTCAATCATATCTGTTGTCTCTTTAGCAGCGTTTGCTGAACGTGCAGCAAGATTTCTTACTTCTTCTGCAACCACTGCAAAGCCCTTTCCATGCTGACCTGCTCGCGCAGCCTCAACTGCGGCGTTCAATGCAAGGATATTGGTCTGGAATGCAATTTCATCAATTACTTTTATAACTTTAGAAATATTAGCGGAAGCATCGTTGATTTCTTCGATAGCCTTTAGCATTTCTTGCATTTGCGCATTACCCTGATTAGCATTGGCTCTAGCGATCTCAGCAACGCTATTCACCTCATTTGCATTTTGAGCATTTTCTCTTGTCTGAGAGGAAATTTCTTCAATAGAAGCTGTTAATTCTTCAATTGAACTCGCCTGTTCGGTAGCTCCTTGGGACAACATCATACTGGAGCCTGATACCTGTTGTGAACCTGCAGCTACCTGCTCCGATGAAAAATTAATATTAGTCATTACATCATTTATATTATCAGTCATGGTTCTGAATGCTGTTGCCAAAGTACCTACCTCATCTTTGGCATCTACATCAATCATAACATTAAGGTCACCTTCTGCAATCTTGTTAGCAACCTCAACGAGCTGATTAAGAGGATTACTGATGATATTGGCCAGCACTAGGCCTAGTCCTATAGCAAGGATAATACTGATAGCAATAATTACAATCATGGTTAGAGACTGGCTTTGAAAATCTTCTTTATTTTGTTCTGCGTTGGCTTCTGCAGTCTTTTTGTTAAAGTCTATTAGATTTTGGACATCCGTATCAACCTGTTCCCTTGCCTGTGCAAATTCTGTGATGTTTTCTTCAGCTTCTGCAAATTTTCCTTGCTCAATCATACCAATATGCTCTGTACGGATTGCCCTGTATACTGTCAGACTTGCTTTTAACGTATCTAATAAATTCTGTTCTTCAGCTGATTTTATATTTTTTTCATAATTGGCAAGTATCTCGTTATCTTCTGCAACTAACTTATCAATTTCATCTATACGTTCTTGAAATTTCGACATATCCTTTTCATACAACATTAAAAAATAACTGGAGCGTATTATAAGTAATGCTTTCTGAATTTTAGCTAAATCTTGTGCCGGTAAAAAATTATTATTATACATGTCTTCTCCACGTTGATTGAACATATTCATATTTGCGATACCAATACTGCCTACACTACCTGTTAGGAGAGCTACTATTATAAAGCAAGACACTAATTTAGTTTTTATCTTCAAGTTACTAAACCATTTCATCGTCATTACCTCCTTTATAAACATATCAAGCATTGGTTCATGTATGTATTGGGCTGACATTTCCATCGCCCCCTCTGGCATTTATGCTTATTATACTGACAGCAACTTTTGAAGAGTTTGTATCACATGTTGTTCTTTAAAAGGTTTTACTATGAAGGATTTAGCACCACTTATAACTGCTTCCATTACTCTTGTTTCCTGTCCCATAGTAGTAATCATGACGATTTTCGCTTTCGGATCATGCTGCCTTATAGCTTTTAAAGCTTCAATGCCGTCCATTTCAGGCATTGTTATATCCATTGTTACAATATCCGGCCGGTATTCTTTGTATTTAATAACAGCCGCATTACCATTTCCTGCTTCTCCTACTATTTCATAGCCATTCTTCTCAAGAATTGTTTTGAGTGACAAGCGCATAAAGGCGGCATCATCAACAATGAGTACTTTCTTCAATACTTATTCCCTCCAATCACATTATTTTTTTACCTAATTTAAAACCCGTAATAGCATTTCAAGTGTCGCAAGCGTCCTCTCCTTAAACACAAGTTCTGTATCACGTTTTAAAACATAGAATATTTGTACGATTGATATAATCGCCGGGTAATTCTCGTAATACTCCGTATAAGATCTACTATGGTATGTAATCGCTTCTTTAGCATTTAACTTTTTTAATTACACTGATTCAAAAATATCTATATCAAACTATGAGAAGTGTTTTAATACCAACAATAATAATTCATTTTTACTTTTGAAGTGACGAAATATTGCAGCCTCAGAGATATCTTGTCTTCTAGCGATTTCTCTGGTAGATAGGCCTTAAATACCAAGCACATCTATGATTTCAATTATCATAATAATAAGACTTTCTTTTCTACGCACTGAACTAATATCCATTCTGTACCATTCTCGTAAGTAATCACTTACTCTTATATAATATATGGAAAAGGTTTCTTTGTCAATAATTGTTCTATTTTGTAAATTATTAGTGATATTTTATAAACAATGCCCCTATATGACAGCATCAAGAACATTTGCACCTGCTAATTTATTTGACCAATAAAAAAACTCCTACGTCTAATTCTACATAGGAGCTTTACGTTAGGATTTTATGTGTTTTCATGAGTATTATATGAAAACATTAACATTATTGGCTTTTAATCAACCACCAACAGCATCTTTAAAGGCTTTTCCTACTTTGAATACCGGAACCTTTGAAGCAGGGATAGTGATTTCTTCCTTAGTTTGAGGATTTCTTCCTTTTCTTTCAGCTCTTTGTCTTACTTCAAAGGAACCGAACCCAACTAACTGTACTTTGTCACCATTTACAAGTGCATCTTCAACACTTTCAATAAATGCATTTAAAACTTTCTCTGCATCCTTCTTAGATATTCCACTTTTTTCAGCCATACTGGCTACTAATTCCGCCTTATTCACACTGTATTCCTCCTATTGTAAAATTTTGTACATATAGCATATTCGCTATATCTTTAAAAAATCCTTCTTTTTTTACTCATAGTTTTTAACTTTTTTCAATAAATTATGTGTTTTAGCCTCTTCCCACAGTATATCCATCTCTTTTAATGTCAATTGTTCCATTTTTTTGTCAAATTTACTACAGTTGTTTTCAATATACTCAAACCTGCTGATAAATTTTTCTATAGTACCGCTAAGCGCTAATTCAGGCTGTATTTTTAAAAATCTGGAAACATTCACTACTGCAAAAAGAAGATCACCTATCTCATCTTCAATTTTTCCCATATTTTCCGTTTTATATACCTGCTCTACTTCATTTATCTCTTCCCGTACCTTGTCCAGCGCACCCGATACGTCATCCCAATCAAATCCCACTTTCGCCGCTTTTTGTTGAACCTTATAGCTTCTCATCAATGCAGGCAAATATGTAGAAACATCTTTTAAGACCTGGGTATGATTTTGAAGACCTTTTTCTTTTTTCTTAATCTCATCCCAATTATCCAACACTTCATCAGAAGTCTCCGCCTTAGCTTGCCCAAAAACATGGGTATGCCTATCAATCATTTTCTGGCACACCAAGGATACCACGTCATTTATATCAAAGCTGCCTTCTTCTTTGCCAATCTGCGCATGAAAGACAATTTGCAGCAGCAAATCCCCCAGCTCATCCGCAAACTTGTGTTTATCCCCAGAATCTAAGGCTTCCAGTACTTCATATGTTTCTTCTATCAAGTACTTCTTTAAACTCTCATGGGTCTGTTCTCGATCCCATGGGCACCCCTTTTCACTGCGAAGTAATATCATAATATCCAACAACTCTTGAAACGTATATTGCTTATTTGTCATTCGTACACCTCCGTTTATTAATGTACAATGGACAATGGACATTGTACAATTATATATCAAACGCACTAAAGATTTTACGTAGAATATGTTGCTTCAGTGAGGAGTGAGGAGAGCATAAAAGGCCCTAGTATTCACTCCCCGCTTATAAAAGTTTAATGTAAATCATTTTGTATTACTTATGTCTCTATATGGTTTTGATTATATATTTTTCTCCTGCTTGGCTTGGAATTCCGGAGATCTTTCATATTGGTTTTCATTGTACATTGTCCATTGTACAATTATTTCAGTAGTCCAAATTTATTAAAAAATCTCAGCAGTGTTTTTCCCTTCGGCATCATTTCAATATCGTCTCTCTTAATTCCTCCGATAGCGATGAGCATAAGTCCGTAAATTAACGCTCCAACCGTCATAGCTGCTAAAGCAGAGATACTGTTGCTTTGTGTAATACGCATTAAATTGTTATAAGTAAAAATCACTGCGATTGCCATTGAAGCAACTGCTATGATGGGCTTAATGATAAAGTCGGTAATTTTATAATTAGCATTGGTTACTTTCTTTACTTCAATAAGGTTCAAAACAATAATAATAAAGTAACATATATTTGTTCCGATAGGTGCCCCATTAATATTCATTCCCGGAATACCTACAAGTATGTAGTTGGTGATAATCTTAATAATTCCTCCGATCAGCATATTTCTTACAGGAATCATTACTCTGCCTGTAGCTTGAAGCAAAGCATTGGTTACCAAAACCATAGAAACAAACACCACCGCATAGCCTAAAATATTTAATAGCTGTTCTGCCCCTGCATCATGAAAGACCAACTGCAATATCGGTCCGGAAAGTATTGATAATCCTACTGCACTTGGCAGTGCGAATAACAAGGTAATTCGCAAAGCAGACTCTGTTGTTTTTTTAGCCTGACGTAAATTATTAACTGCGTAAGCACTTGCAATGGCAGGAACAATACTGGTACTTATCGCAACAATCAATGTCGGAGGAAGACTAAACATTGTAACAGCATATTGCGAAAGATATCCATACATTGTGCTGGCTTCTTTCTCTGTAAAGCCTATAGATTGCAGACGATTCATTATCATTGCGGCATCAATTACGCTCGTTAAACTAAATACAGATGCCCCCAACGTGATAGGTATTGCGATTCTAATAAGCTGAGATAGTATCTGTCCGGATGATCTCACTTTTACAGTATTGGAAGCTTGGCTCATTTCAGCACTAATACTTTTTTGTGAAAACCGATATATAAAATAGAGAGTAACCGCACCTAAAAACGTACCAGTAGATACCCCCAGGATCGCTCCTGCCGATGAGTATTCCACACCTCGCGAAACCCATAAGTATGCTAAAAGGAACCCTACCACCAGCTTACCTAATGCTTCTACTACCTCTGAAACAGCTGTCGGAATCATATTCTGCAAACCTTGAAAATAACCCCTATATGCCGACATGATTGCAACAAATAATAAGCTCGGAGACATTGCCATCACAGCAAGATATGCTCTTGAATTTCCAAAAGCATCCGCTAAAAATCTTGAGCCAAAAAACAGTATACTTGTGCCTGCTATACCTATAATACTTAAAAGGAAAAAAGCTATATTAAAAACCTTGTGTGCTTCACGTCGATTATCACGTGCTACACTTTCAGAAACCATTTTCGAAACCGCTACCGGCAAACCCGCCGTAGCAATGACAAACAGCCATTTATAGATCTCATATGCCGCTCCGTATATCCCCATACCATCCGGACCTAATAAATATGTTAAGGGAACTTTAAATAATGCTCCGATTACTTTCACAGTAGCGTTGGCAAATACTAATATTAACGCTCCCTGTAAAAATGTTTGCTTATATGTCTTACCCAAAACCTTCCCCTGCCTCTCGTACTTAACTCATAATTATAATACTACCAAATTCAAAACTATTACAACGAATGGTTGCCAATTTGACTTATAAAAATCATCACTTATAATTTTATTCATTCAATGTGTTATATTATACCAATCATCTCTAATAAAAGAAAGAGGCACACAAAAAAACAGATAGCTTTTCTTATGCTATCTGTTTCCTACAAGTAGTATGAATATTATTATTGTTCCAATTGCTTCCCAAGGAATCCGGCTGCAGACTGCGCAAGTTTAGTTTCTACTTCGCCCATGTTAACATTCGGATCTGTGCTCAAAAAGATAACCGAACCAATGGGGTCACCTTCGGCAATAATAGGAGCAACGACTCCGGTGGTATACCTGGTATCTCCACCATCGATAACTGCGATCTTTCTTTCTTCTCCGCCTTTTGCCACAAAATTAGTCTTTTCTTGCATCATCTTTTCCAGATCTACGCTTACCCTTTTCTCAACGAAATCTTTCTTAGGTGCTCCGGAAACAGCTATTACAGCATCCTTATCTGTGATACATATTACATGGCCACTTGTTTTCGCAAGGGTTTCAGCGTATTGGGACGCAAAATCACCTAACTCGCCAATAGGAGAGTATTTCTTAAGTATTACTTCCCCTTCTTTATCGGTAAATATCTCAAGAGGGTCTCCTTCTCTTATCCGCATGGTTCTTCTAATCTCTTTTGGAATGACTACTCTGCCAAGATCATCTATACGTCTCACTATGCCAGTCGCTTTCAAGTTATATTACCTCCTCTTAATTATAAATATTGTTAATTACAATTTTAGTATGAATATTTTACTGGTGTTTTATACATGTTTTTGTACTCTTTGCATGCTATGGAGAAAACATGCTAAAAAAAATAACCGGATTCACATCCGGTTATTCTAAAAATTATTCTGTTTCAAATTCAATTTTCTTAATGATTTCTTGATTTGATTCAACTTTCGCTTCTTCTTTCCACTTATTTACCTGCTCGTTATATTTTTGAGGGATAAGGATGTTTTCTTTAATATAGTCCTTCGTTTCCTCTATGGAATAGTAAGCCTCTATTTTATCTAACAGCTTTATAATATGATAGCCATATGCACTCTTTACAACTTCACTAACCTGCCCCGGCTCAAGACTAAAAGCAGCCTCTTCAAATTCCGGAACCATTTCGCCTTTTCCGAAAGTATATCCGTCCGGATATTGCTCCAAGCCTTCATCTTGTGAAAATTCTTTCATTAATTTGTCAAAATCTTCCCCGGCTTTGATCTTAGTGCTGATCTCATCAATGGTCTTTTTAGCCTCATCCTGCTTTTCTTGAGGTAGAGGTTGATAATCCTTATCTACTGTTTTTAAGAGTATATGCTTTGCTTTTACCTGCGGCTTATAAAACATCTGCTTATTGGCGTCATAATATGCTTGAATCTCACTATCAGAGATATTGTATTCTGTCCCTTCACCGATGACCTTATTATATAGCTTTTCAGATAATTTTAGCTTTTCCAGAATTTCAGTAAAACTTTTATCCGTCATGCCTTTCTCTTTTAAAAGCTTTTGATAATTTTCTTTTCCGCCCCAACCTTCAACATACTGTTTTTTCTCTTCCGTAATCTGTTTTGAATCTTCATCGGTAAGGGTAATCCCCATCTCTTTTGCTTTCTGCATTTGAATCTTATTACTTACTGCTGCTTCTAAAGCCTTTTCTTTTGCTACGTCAATGGCTTTTTTTCCTTCAATTTCCGTATCCCAGAAGTTTTCAACATTTGCGTTTTGGGCTTCTAATTGCATTCTTTCTTTAACAGTCCATAAAAAGAAGTTAAACTCCCTTACTGTAATCTTTTCTCCATTAATGGTGGCCACTTCTTTATTTATATCTACATTACCGCATCCAGAAAGAATAAAGCTGAACATTAATACTGCACTTAAAACCCGTGCCAAAGCCTTTACTCTCAAATACAACAACTCCTAACTATCTTCATTTTATCTTTATGATGAGTATTACTTCACTTATTATACTGGAAAATCAGCTTGTCTGCAATTCTTTCAAGTGCTGTAATATAATCTTAATATTATCCAGAAGTTTAGAACTTTTCACATCTGCAGTTTTATATGTGATATACGGCTTATCACTGGCTGTAAATAACATCTGCTTTTTATGCTGACTTACCACTGTAAATACCGATTCCATATTCAGCCCGCCATTACCCAAAAATTGAATAATAATATTATTGCCTTTTTGACTAATGGAGGATATATTCAGTTCGCTGCTCAAATTTTTTAATAAGGCAATCTTAATCAAATTCGATACTTCCGCCGGCAAGTCTCCGTAGCGGTCTTCGATCTCTTCCTCTACATCATACGAATCCTGCAAATCTGCAATAGAAGAAATTTTCTTATAGATCTCAAGCCGTTGGCTATGGTTCTTTATATAGTTTTCAGGAATGTATGCATCCACATTGATATCAATGGATGCTTCAGTTTTTTCTGCCACCGGTTCCCCTTTAAGCTCTTTTACTACCTGTTCCAGCAGTTTACAGTACATGTCATATCCTACTGCTTCCATATGTCCGTGCTGTTCCGGTCCCAGCAGATTCCCTGCACCCCGTATCTCCAAATCCCTCATCGCGATTTTGAATCCTGATCCGAATTCGGTAAACTCCTTTATCGCCTGCAGTCTTTTTTCTGCGGCCTCTTGCAGCACTTTATCTTTCCTATAAGTCAGATAGGCATAGGCCAGCCTATTGGAACGTCCGACTCTTCCTCTCAACTGATATAACTGGGATAATCCCATCCTATCGGCGTCCTCCATAATGATCGTATTCATATTAGGAATATCCAAACCGGTTTCTATAATGGTTGTGCACACCAACACGTCTATTTCACCATTTAATACCTTTAACATAGCCTCTTCCAGTTCATGTTCACTCATTTGACCATGGGCTACTGCCACCCTTGCTTCCGGAACCATCTGACGGATTTCCTCTGCTACCCTATGAATCCCTTTTACTCGATTGAATAAGTAGTATACCTGCCCACCCCTGTTGATCTCTCTTATAATCGCATCTTGAATGAGTGCATAATTATATTCCAGTACATAAGTCTGCACCGGATATCTGTCTTCGGGAGGCTCTTCAATGACACTCATATCCCGCACCCCGATCATGGACATATGAAGGGTTCTGGGAATAGGCGTAGCGGTTAGCGTCAGCACATCCACATCTTTTTTTATACTCTTTAATTTTTCTTTATGTGTCACACCAAATCTCTGCTCTTCATCTATAATCAATAAACCGAGGCTCCTAAACTGCAAATCCTTCTGAAGAATTCGATGCGTCCCGATGATGATGTCTACTTCTCCGGTTTTCAACTGCTTGACAATATGTTTTTGTTCCCCGGCACTCTTAAACCTACTAAGCATTTCCACTTTTACGGGAAAGTCTTTCATCCGCTGCATAAAATTATTATAATGCTGCTGCGCAAGAACAGTGGTAGGAACAAGATACGCTACCTGTTTCCCATCCATTACTGCTTTAAAAGCCGCCCTAATGGCGACTTCTGTCTTACCATACCCTACATCTCCGCAAAGCAGCCTCTCCATAGGTTTTGACTTTTCCATATCTTCCTTGACTTCTTCTATGCACCGCATCTGATCAGTGGTCTCTTCATAGGGAAAAGTATCTTCAAACTGTCTCTGCCATGTGGTGTCCGACGAAAAAGCATATCCTGTTACAGCCTGTCTTTGTGCGTATAGCTCCAGCAATCCCTTCGCAAGCTCTTGCACTGATTTTTTGACCTTGTTTTTTGTTTTTATCCAATCGCTGCCTCCCAGCTTATTTAACCTGGGAGCTTTACCATCGGCCCCTATATATTTTTGAATAAGGTCTAATTGACTGGCCGGCACATACAGAAAGTCCTCTCCATTATATTTTATCTTTAAGTAATCTTTTGCCGCACCTTCAACCATTAGCTTTTCTATTCCGACATACTGACCAATCCCATGACTTTGGTGCACAATATAATCACCTTTATTCAAATCAGTGAACGCCTTGATCCTATTCGCCGACTTCCTAAGTTTTGACTTGCTGACTTTCCTTTCTTGCCTGAATATTTCTTTATCGCTTATAATAACAAAGTTTATCAGCGGGTACTCAAAACCCTTATTTAAACTTCCATGGGTTACCGTGATTTGCCCTTTAGGCATCAACTCTTCTATTTGGTGCATATATACACTGTTAAGCCCCATGTCATTTAATGTCTTTACTAACTGCTCTCCCCGGTTTTTTGTCCCGGACAATACAATAATTCTATATTTTTTTTGCTTCCATTCTTTTAGATCATCATAAAGAAAATCAATTTTGCCATGAAAGGAATGCAGCGTCTTTGTGACCATATTGATCATACGTTTAGGCCTATAATCAGGACTCGAATGTGAAAGCGCACTTAGTCCGACCGCGGCACCTGCCGTTATCCGGCTGATCAACTCGGAATAATCCAACCGCAAATCATATGTTTGCTCCAATAACAGGCCTTTCTCCATCATTGTTTTAGCAGTTTCATTATATTCAAAAGCAGAAGTATCCGCTTTTTGCCGAACTCTTGAAGGCTCATCAATAAAAATAAGATCATTGCTGTTAAAATACTGCAATACAGTGGACTTATCTTCGTATACGAAAGGCAGATACTTATCAATAGAGGGGAAATACCTTTGCTGCTGTACTTGCTCAATATCTCTTTTCAAATGTTGAACAGCAGGCTCAATAAGTTCCTTTTGGCTGCTGATAGCCATTTTTCTTTCCAGCTTTTCTAAAACACCCTTCATTTTGCTTATTACTTGACTTGTTTGCCGGTTATCAAAAATCACTTCTCTCGCCGGTGCTATGCTGATCTGATTAACCTTTTCAACAGATAGCTGGGATACCACATCAAATTCTCTGATTGAATCAATTTCATCACCGAAAAACTCAATTCGATACGCATCATCAGAAACAAGAGGGTACACATCTATGATTCCCCCTCTTATGCTGAATTGCCCTTTGCCTTCCGCCATATCCACCCGCTCATAGCCCAATGTCATAAGATTTTCTACCATTTTATTCTGGTCGTATTCCATCCCTACTTCTAATACAATACTGCTCTTAATATACACTTCGGCAGGCATGATATACTGCTGCGCAGCATCGACAGAGACAATAACAATCAGATTTTCATGTTTAAAGCATAAATCATCCATTACCTTAAGTCTATTTTGCAGTATATCTGTACTGGATGCTTCAATATCATAAAAAATAAACTCTTTGGCAGGCAATAGTTTTACCCTATCACCTACAAAGAAAGATAGATCTTCATACAATTTTTTTGCTTGCAGGTCTCCATGCGTAAGAATCAGACATGATTTTCCGGTATGCCGGTATAAAGAATAAATCAGGTGTGCTTTTTGCGAATCCGAGGTCCCTGTTACGTTAATAGGGGAGTACCCCTCCTGCACACCGGATAATAAATTTTTATATTCTTCCAATTCTAAAAGGATATCTTCAAAACCTCTCATTTTATCCTCCATTAAACCTATTCATAGCTTCGGCAACTCCTGCCTGTAAAATAACAGGAACCGCATCAGCAGCTCTTTCATAAGAGTCTATTGCTATTTTCCGTTCTTCTCCCGAAAGCTTGCTCAGTACAAAATCCGCAAGATCGTACTCCGGGTGTGAAGGCTGTCCTACCCCTATTTTTATTCTCGGGAACACTTCTGACTTTAGTTGATATATAATAGATTTTATCCCGTTATGCCCCCCAGCACTTCCTTTATGCCGTATTCTTATCTTCCCCAATTCAAGACTTATATCATCATATATAACAACTATGTTGTCATGATCGATTTTATACCATTCTTTCATCTCTCTAATGCTTTCACCACTAAGATTCATGTAGGTCTGCGGCTTTGCAAGTACTACCTTCTTCCCTTGAATCAATCCTTCACCTATTAATGCTTTATGTTTGATCTTCTCTACTTTAATATGATACAAAGCAGCTAGATAATCAATAATCTCGAAACCAACATTATGCCTGGTTCCCGCATACTTGCTTCCCGGATTACCCAGGCCAACAATCAAATGCATGTCATCAGTCCTTTCAATAAAAGTTGGGAGTAAGGAGTAGGGAGTGGGGAGCAAACCAACCATCATAGATACGACTAAAAGGCCAGGCATTGAACCTGACCTATTTTATTGCTGCTTACTCCTCATTGTACAATGTCCATTGTCCATTGTCCATTATTCACTATTCACTATTCACTATTCATTATTCACTATTCATTATTCACTGTTCACTATTAAACGAACAGCGTACTTACCGATAAATCCTCGTAAATTCTTTCTATCGCTTCAGCAAATACCGGAGCAACGGATAAAACTTTAATCTTATCTATCTGTCTTTCTTGAGTAAAAGGAATTGTATCCAATACAATCAATTCTTTGATAACTGAGTTTTCTATTCTCTCAAGCGCCGGTCCGGAAAGTACACCATGGGTACAGCACGCATAAACTTCTTTTGCTCCTCTTTCAATTAATGCTTTAGCGCCATGGGTAATGGTACCGGCAGTATCGATCATATCATCTATCAATACAACCTTCTTATCTTTAATATCTCCGATGATGTTCATTACTTCCGCCACATTTGCTCTCGGTCTTCTCTTATCAATAATCGCCAAGGGAACATCCAAACGTGCTGCAAAGTTTCTCGCCCTTGTTACGCTTCCCAGATCGGGTGATACGACAACTACCTCTTCTTTATTGGATTCAAATTTAGAAGCATAGTACCGGCCTAATATAGGTACCCCCAGCAAATGATCCACCGGCACGTTAAAAAACCCTTGAATCTGTGGTGCATGAAGATCCATGGTTAATACCCTATCTGCCCCCGCAGTCGCTATAAGATCCGCTACCAGTTTTGCCGAAATAGGATCTCTGGCTTTTGACTTCCTATCTTGGCGTGCATAACCGAAGTATGGAATAACCGCTGTTATTCTTCCGGCAGAAGCTCTCTTAAACGCATCTATCATTATAAGCAGTTCCATAATATGATCATTCACAGGATAACTGGTGGACTGTACCACAAAAACATCTGAACCTCTTACTGTTTCCCCAATATTAACAAATATCTCTCCATCACTAAAAGTTCCAACCTGTGAATCTCCTAACGGAACACCGACACGCTGTGCAATTGCCTTTGCAAGGTCAGGATTTGAACTTGCCGTAAAAATCTTTATATTCTTTCCGTGAGTTATCATTTGTGTTGTCTCCCCTTTTTCTCCATCCATCCTTCTTTTACAACCTGCCGCTCTCTTGCAATGGCCAGGGAGCTTTCAGGTACGTCCTCGGTGATTGTGGAACCGGCAGCTACATATGCATTGTTTTTGACTGTTACCGGTGAAACAAGGTTCGCGTTGCATCCTATAAAAGCATTATCCCCGATGGTCGTTCTATGTTTCTTTTGTCCGTCATAGTTTACGATTACCGAGCCGCAACCCATATTCACATTCTGCCCAACATCTGCATCGCCTATATATGTCAGATGCGATACTTTGGTATAGTCTCCGATCACCGATTTTTTTACTTCTACAAAGTCACCTATTTTGACATTTTTACCTATTGTGCTTTCAGGCCTAATATATGCAAAAGGCCCTACATGTGTATTTTCACCTACACTACTGTCTATTACTACCGAGTTTTGTATTTCCGCATCATTTTCTATTACGGAGTTTACAATACGGCTATTTGGCCCTACAACACAATTTTCTCCTATCTTTGTACTGCCCTCCAGTATACAGCCCGGATAAACAATGGTATCCATTCCTATATCTACATCCGCACCTATATATGTATTAAGAGGTGAAATAATGGTAACACCGTTTTCCATATGTTTATGCAAAATTCTTTGCTGCATTACACGCTCTGCTTCCGACAGTTGGAAGCGATTGTTAATGCCTTGCAGCTCTTCCGGATCACCAATCTTCACTGCGCCTACCTTACTATTGTTTTGAAGAATAATTTCAATGGTGTCGGTAAGATAGTATTCACCTTGAGAATTGTCGTTATTCAGCTTTGCTAACGCATTTAGCAAATGTGCAGTTTTAAAGCAATAAATCCCCGAATTTATCTCTTTAATTTCCTGTTCATCTTGATTTGTATCCTTCTGCTCAACAATTTTCAGGACATTTCCCTGTACATCCCTTATAATCCTTCCGTATCCGGTAGGATTATCGACCTCCGTAGTCAGAATAGTAGCCGAGTGGTCGTTTTCAATATGATAATCAAGCGCTGACTTTATTGTTTCTCCTTTAATCAGTGGAGTATCTCCGCACAATATGATTACATGTCCTTGCATACCTGTCAACATTGGCTGTGCTTGCATTACCGCATGTCCGGTACCAAGCTGTTTCTCCTGCAAAGCGAATTTTACTTTTTGTCCCATATATGATTTAACTTGGTCTGCCTTGTGTCCTACTACCATAATACAATCCTGGATACCTGCTTCCTGTATAGAATCATATACCCACTCAATCAATGGCTTTCCGCATATTTTATGAAGCACTTTAGATGTTTTTGAATTCATTCGTTTTCCTTCGCCGGCAGCTAATATAATTGCGGACAAGTCTTTCAAACAGCAACACCGTCCTTGTTATTTTTTTACCGTTATTATTCTCTCACTTTTCTTGTACTTTTTCAACCCCAAATATAAATATTTTGTTGTTGCTAACAGAATCATTAATCAACAAAAAAAAGACACCATCTAGTGTCCTCACCATCTAGTGTCTTTATTTGATATTATTGCAGGGGTATGTTCTGCTCTTCCTGCATATTTTCATTCTCTTGAACCAGTGTTGACTCAAACTTATCCAGTATAGCCTGCTGGAGAGCCTCCCGGGTATCCGCATTAATCGGATGGGCAATATCTTTAAACTCACCATCAGGAGTTTTTCTGCTTGGCATCGCAATAAACAACTTATCCTGGCTTTCAATTACCTTAATATCATGAACTACAAACGCGTTATCAAAAGTTACCGATACCACCGCTTTCATTTTGCCTTCTGCGTTAATTTTCCGAATACGAATATCTGTTATTTCCATGATGTGTATACCTCCTCCTACGAAGCAACTGTGTTCATTGTTTTATAAACTGTCTAAACTATGCTGTCAAATCAATGCAGAAACATTTAAAATTTTATATTATTCATAAGTTTACTGTCAATAGTTTAAAGAAAAATATTAATATGTTCTTTTGTTATCATTCGCACTTTAGCTTATTTTTATACCCGGTATCAAGTCAATAATATTTTCTTGCTCATTTACATAATTTAAGGTTATTAGTGAAAAATATTCATTAATAAATTTTTTTTCCGGCTCTTTTGTAGAAATTAAAACGGCGATTCCTTCTACACTGGACTCAAACTCTCTCATAAGCTCAATAATTCCTCGTACCGTTCCCCCGCCTTTCATAAAATCATCTACAAATAGCACTGTAGAATTCTTTTTCAGCGCTCTTCTTGATAACGACATTGTTTGAATTCTTTTACTGGAGGCCGAAACATAGTTAATATTTACCGAAGACCCTTCTGTCACTTTGCTGTCTCTTCTCACGATAATCAAAGGTACATTCAAGTACTTTGCTGTCATCATCGCAATTGGAATCCCTTTTGTTTCTACCGTTACAACGTAATTGAAATTTTTAGTTATAAACTGTTCCGCAAATATCTTTCCTACATTGTCTATAACCGCAGGATTATAGATAATATCTGTCATATATAAGAAGCCACCTGACAATATGCGTGTAGGGTCTGACAGATCTTTACACAATCTATATATGATTTCTTCCTTCTTATCTTGCCCAATAAGCGGAAGATATTTTACGCCTCCTGCCGCACCTGAAATTGTCTCTACCACTCCTAAACCGAATCTTTCTACAATACCTTTTAGTATCTCAACATCTTCACTTAACGTGGATTTAGCACAGTTAAAACTTTCAACAAAAAAATTAAATGTAAACAATTGATTAGGCTGGTCACTCAATATTTTAATCAACGCTGCAATACGTTCGTTTCTTTGCAGTTTCTCCATTTATTTATCCTCCTATTACGCTCGTAGCTGAGCGTCAGGAGCTTGGAGATCCTTATTCTCCAAGCTCCACGCTTAAAGCCCAAGATATCATTACTCATCATTATACACAAAGACACGAATATTTTAAAGAATTTTTTAAAAAACATTCACTTATTATATTTTGATAATATTTCCCATATACTAATTTATGAGAAATAACCTATGAATCATCAAAAATCCTTTTCATTTATGATCTCATTCATATATAATGGAAGAAACCAATGAATATATTGTGTTATAATTGATAATAATTGATAATAACCCAAAAGTCCTAATTTTCTTTAGGTTCAGGGCAAGTGAGGAGTGTTATATTTGACAGAATTTAAACTTGAATTACTAAAGGCAGGAACGCATGTGCATTTTGTCGGAATTGGCGGCATCAGCATGAGTGCTCTGGCAGAAATACTTGTTAGCAGTGGATTCATTGTATCCGGTTCGGATATGAAAGAATCCCCATTAACCGATAAATTAAAAAGATTAGGTGTGAAATTTTTTTTACATCATTCGGAAAATAATATTGATGGTGCGGATCTTATCGTTTATACAGCTGCGGTGAAAGATTTCAATCCTGAAATTCAAGCAGGAAAAAAATTGGGAATTCCCATTATTGAACGCCCTGTGCTTCTTGGTGAGATCATGAAAAAATATCACCATGCTGTCGCAGTGGCAGGTACTCATGGAAAAACGACTACTACTTCAATGATTTCTTCTATTATGCTAAATGCCAAATTAGATCCCACTGTATTGGTAGGCGGAGAATTGGATGCTATCGGAGGCAATGTCCGCACGGGAAAAAGTACATACTTTGTAACAGAAGCATGCGAATATGTAGAAAGCTTTTTAAAATTCTATCCTTATATTGGGGTAATATTAAATATTGAGGAAGATCATCTGGACTATTTTAAAGATTTAAGCCATATTATTGAAGCATTTAGAAAATTCGCAGCATTGGTTCCTGAAGATGGATACATCGTCGCATGCGGGGATGACCCTAATGTTCTTCAAGCACTGGAAGGAATAAACTGCACCATTTTTACATACAGTATAAAAGACGGACATTACGATTGGAAAGCTGAGAATATCACATTTAGCACCTCCGGATTCCCTAAGTTTGATATTTTGTATAGAGGCAGCAAGCTTGCATCTATACAACTCAATATACCGGGCATGCATAATGTATATAATGCTTTGGCAGCAGCAGCCTGCGCTTATGCTGCCGGAATACCTGTAGAATGTATCGTTGATGGTTTGTTCTCTTTTAGAGGTACCCATCGGCGCTTTGAAATTAAAGGCTGTGCAAATGGAATCACTGTAGTGGATGATTATGCACATCACCCTACAGAAGTAAAAGCTACGCTTGGTGCAGCGTCCAGATTTCCCCACAAAAAATTATGGTGCATCTTCCAGCCGCATACTTATACCAGGACCTACGCACTGCTAAATGAGTTTTCCAATGCATTTTATCAGGCTGATAAAGTCATCATTACCGATATATATGCTGCCAGAGAACCGGATGATGGAAAAATTCATTCGAAAAACCTGGTAGAAAAACTAGCTGAAAACGGATGTAATGCGCAATACATTTCAAGCTTTGATGAAATAACATCTTATATATTGCAAAACGTCCAAGAAGGTGATGTTATCATTACAATGGGTGCCGGGGATGTTCATCGGGTAGGCGAAATGTTTTTGGAAAAATGTGAATTGGATACAACTGTAAGAGCGATGGCTTAGACAAGAAACTTCCTAAAAATATAAATGGAAATCCCCATGCGTTGAAAGCATGGGGATTTCCATTTTAAAACAACTCCTGTCGTCAATATTTTTTGATTGACAAAAAGTGGACAACTTTATTATTATTAATATATTAATTCAAAAGGTGGTGAGGTTATGGATACAAATACTTCAAAGCTTTCCTATTTGATGAATGTCACCGGGATCTCTGGCAAAGAACTGGCAAAAGCTCTTTATATAGATCACTCATTAATTAGCAAGTGGAAAAATAATCGCCGCCCTTTATCTGCTCGTTCCATTTACCTGAAGAAAATAGCTGAATATTTTTTATCTATCGAAAGAATCAGCGGACAAGACATCATAAAAGATCTGCTAACTGCTTATGATCCTCAAGTAGATACAACTTCCGGAGAAGCACTGTGTTCTTGTTTTTGCCGATGGCTGACAGACCCAAAAATGTCACCACATATTCAAGTACCCGCGGTCTCTCTTTTACACAGTCCTCAATACAGCTATGAAGCAACCTATAAAGTATACACCGGCAATGAAGGAAGACGCATTGCTGTTATCCAGTTTCTCGAATGTGTTCTTTCTATGCCGGAAGGACAACAGCTTTTATTAGTCAGCCAAGAAGACATGTCTTGGTTAACGGAAGATCCGTATTTTTTAGAAATGTGGAAAGAAAAGCTTACTAAAATTATCATGAAAAAACATAAGATTAGAATTATTCATTGGGTGGACCGGGAAGTTGAAAATCTTGCATCCATTGTTAATCAATGGCTTCCACTTCATATGACAGGAAGTGTTGAGTCATGGTTCTACCCGAGATACTCCGATACTCCATTTAAAATGACACTCTTTATCGTACAAAACGCCGCTGCCGTATCCGGAATGACTTCCATAGAGCCTTCTAAAAACCGCTATACATCTTTTTATACCGATCCGGTAACTATAAAGCAGTGTGAATGGATATTTAATACGCTCGTATCGGAATGTCGGCCATTAATTGAAAAATATTCTATGAAACGCATAGATAAATTATTAAATAAATTTATTATGGAAGGAAAGATAAGAGAATCTTCTTATTTTTATGGCGATGTACCTATCTTCTCCAGTATGCCGAGAAAATTGCTAGAAGATATTCTCATTGAGAATCAAGTGGATAGAGCACATGTGGAGCAATGCGTACAATTTCATCAGCAGCTAAATGAAAGTTTTTATGAGAATGTTTCTAAATACCACGTCCGCCATATCTATAATATCGAAAAAATAGAACAAGCTGCAAAAGAAAATAGTATTTATTGTCCTGAATTATCAACAATTGCTCAATGTGATGTGATGATTTCTAAAGATCACTTTCGCCAACATATCTATGCTTTGATTGAGCAGCTAAACAACTATCAAAACTTCGAGATTGCCTTAGTGACTCCTCCTAAAGAACTGCAATCTTTGCCGGTGAATCTATGGATAAAGCAAAATGGCATTGTAATGGCCTGGCCCATTGATGGACTGCCCTTTGCAACTTCTACATCAGAACTAACCATTGTGAACGCGTTTTATTTTAACTATGATAACAAATGGACATCGATCCCTAGAATTTGCCGCAACAAAGACTGGACAACAAAACAATTACTTATGCTGGCAGAGTAGTCTGCCGCTATTATTATGGGTTGGTATATGTATACCAACCCATTCACATCATTTACTCCATGTTATCCACGATAGCAAACATTAACTCCCCTGAAGCCGCCAGTTCATCTCCTACATAGGCAGTACCAATTGCTTTGCCTATATTTCTTCTGAGTGCAGTCATCTCTATTTCGAGCCTCAGTATATCTCCCGGTTTTACTTGTCTTTTAAACCTTAATTTATCTATTCCTGCAAAAAGGCCTATTTTACCCTTGTATTCATCCATAGAAAGTATGGCCACCGCGCCTACCTGCGCCAACGCTTCAACAATCAAGACCCCCGGCATAATTGGATTCCCGGGGAAATGTCCTTGAAAAAACGGTTCATTAATGGTTACATTCTTAATCCCTACCGCTTTTTTCCCTATCTCCATCTCTTCAATTCTATCCACCAGCATAAATGGATAGCGATGAGGAATAATTTTTTGAATCTCCGCATTCGACAGCATATCACTAACCTCCGTAATTTAATTAATAATGAATAATGAACAGTTAATAATGTTTTTATGGCTTAATCGCAAGAAACTCTTTTTTTATAAAAAGCTATTTACTCAAATTGTATACCTATTCAAGTGTCACATCCAATAACTAATTTCCATAATTCTACATTACCCAACTTCATTGTTAATTGTTAATTGTTAATTGTTAATTACTCTTATCACTTGGTGATAAAATTATATCCAATCACTTCCTACTTGTCAACTTCTATGACAACCGCTCCTCCTATCCTACGCTCCTGACCTCTGTATGAAGGTCTATTTATAATTTTCCCGTCCACTACCATCGTTGTTGAGGCGCCTCCATCCAGCATAAGTGCATTATATATGCCTTTAGACAGCAGATACTCCGCAAGTTCGTGTCCGGTCAGTCCGATACTATGCCCGGGCTGCCTGCCATCCACGGTCATGAACACTGCTGTATGATCATTTTTAACTCCTACCACTGTTCTTGGCTCACGATTGGTCATTAATCCTACCCACGGTTCTTTTTCTTTCACTACTTTTTCACCATCTTTTACAACCCAAAATCCTCCTTCCATTGCTTGGACAATGCTTCCCAAATCCGGAGTCACTTTATAGGAAAGTTCCACTTTACTTCCTTTTTTATTTAGTAAAGACCGCAGCTCTTCCGTTCGCTCTCCAGTGGCTGCGATTATTATGCCTTGACGTGAGATTTCAACTTCGTCATCATACAAACCGGATTCTGTAATAACACCCTTCTCAGTAATGACATTAAACACGGTTCTTCCTCTCAGCCTTGTGGAAAGACCGTATTCAGGTGTAAAAGCTATGATTTCATTCTTATCGGGCTCACGATTAATGCCATCAATCATTAAACTATTATTCTCCATCTTTAAAAATATGCGTAGGCCTATATTCTCCATAATCACTTTTCTATCTTGATTAATTGCAAATACGGGTATTCCGGTCATGGACACAGGAGAACACAATAATTCCCCATCTATTATAAAAAATCCCGATGGCTGCCCATAAGGATAGAAAAAACCTCCATTTACTGCTGCATAAGCATTTTTACGTTGCGCCATCGAACTGGTTTTTTCAAATCCGAAGATACTATCATGGGAAAGCACAGGAGAAATTTTTACTTTCGGATTATGAAGATTGACCTCCAGCATATGAATGACTTGTCTATTCCCATTTATGGTTTCTGTTTGCTGCCTATATACCACGGCTTCAGGGTACTTGTCTGTTATAACTGATTCAGGCTGCGGCATGCTCTTCTCATCGATGTGATATGGAGATAATAAAAAAACAGCGGTAAATATTATCACCACTGCCGCAGCTAATTTAACTAGAAATTTCTTCATTTTATACTGTCACCTATATTATTTATATTTATTCTGCATTTGCCGGGATAACTGCTTAAATAGCATTTCACCTAACCCTGTCCCTTGTCCTTTACTTGCATTCGCCGCAAACTCTTCATCCAACATTGATTCAAAAGTTTGCTTTGCAAAGCTTTCCGGAACAATATCCCATTTCGGCACTGTGGCTCTCATCTGCTTATACATCATATTTATAAATACTGTCTCAAATTCCTTACACGCGTCTCTTAGCTTCTCTTCATCTTTTTCGCTAAACGCTTTTTCCAATTCCGCCTGAAAATCCTTCTCTTTTATCTTATCGACCTTACTCTCCGGTACATTCACACTACCCACACCGGAAGACAATCCATCAACCTTCATACCATCACCTAACTTGCGCTATTATTTTATGACAGTCAACTATAAAGTTGCCTACATATGATTATATTTTGATTTCCAAATCTAATTATCTATATTGTCCATTGTACATTGTACATTAACAATAAGTGCTATCTTCTCAGATTATTCGCCATTTGCAGCATCTCATCGGAGGTCTGAATCGCTTTAGAATTAACTTCATATGCTCTTTGCGCCACAATCAGTTTAACCATTTCTTCCACTACTTGAACATTGGAAGATTCTAAAAATCCTTGCATCAGTGTGCTCTTGTTTTCAATATCCATTTCCAAAATCGGTTCTCCTGAAGCTGATGAAGGAGAAACAAAGTTTGAACCGGTCTTCAATAGTCCGTCTCTATTCTGAAACTGTACTACTTGAAGCGTCTGCCCTAAAGACTGCACTACATCATCCTCATCGATATAAGTTAATTCTCCGGTAGGCCCAACAGATAGACTATTCACATCTATTCCTGTAAGATATATTTCATTATCTCCGTCATCCAATACCGCATATCCTTCTTTTGTTACAAGTTTAGCTTCTCCATCGCTTATGCTGATCTTAAAGCTTCCGTCTCTGGTGTACGCGATTTGTTCATTAGCATCTCTTACTGCAAAAAAGCCTTCCCCATCTATGGCAAAATCCAAAGGATTATCTGTTTTTTCAAGGTTTCCCATGGTATAAGCGGTCACAGTCGAAACAGGCGCCACACCGTGCCCTACCTGCAAGTTAACCGGTCTCCCTTCGCCTTCCAGTACATTCGCCCTCGAAAGAGTCTCATATAATAAATCCTTAAATTCTACTCTCTGTTTTTTGTAACCCGTTGTATTTACGTTTGAAAGATTATTGGATATTACATCTACATTAAGCTGCTGCGCAGTCATCCCCGATGCCGCAGTCCACAACGCTCTCATCATACTAAAAAGCACCCCTTTTTTTTAATGGACAATGGACAATGCACAATGTACAATATGATATCACACCTAATATTACGCCTATCACTTAATAGAGCGATTCTATATACAATTATTCACTAGTCCTTATTCGTTATTCACTATTCACTATTAATTATTCACTATTAATTATTCACTGCTTGTCACGTTTTTCCTACTTCATTAATAACCTTCTCCAACGTATCATCATACGCTTTAATTATTTTTTGGTTTGCTTCATAGGAACGCATTACATTGATCATGCCTACCATTTCTTCAATGGAATTGATATTGGAGCTTTCAATAAACCCTTGCGCGACTTGCCCGGAAAAAGGCTGAGTAATCGCACCTTCCGGTGCCTGCAACACATTGTTTCCAAATTTCTCGAAATCAGTGGTGTCTCCAAACTCTACAATTCGCAAGGTATCTACATAAGCATTATCCAGATATATACTTCCATCTTCTTGAACATGAAAGTTATCGGAAGCGACCTGTATGTATCCATCATTACCAAAAATCCGGTACCCTTCTCTTGTGGTTAGATAACCTTCTCCATCAATGACCCATGAACTATTGCGGGTATACATCTCTTGTTCTCCACCTTCTCCAGGAACAGAAACTGCAAAAAAAGCAGTATCACTGTTTCGAATGCTTATATCAGTGGGACTATCGGTACGTATGAGCGTTCCTTGCGTAAAATCCGTATGTATCTCAACTACATCACTTCCCAAACGCATTGTACCAATATTTGCATTAGCTGGCTGCCCATTTTTTATGTCATTAATCCTTTTTGTTAATAGCTCGGGAAAAGACTGTGAAACTGCAATATCTTTTTTGTATCCTGTAGTAGAGCTATTCGCAAGATTATTCGTAATAATGTCCATTTTTTTCTGTGAATTCAACATGCTGCTTGCAGAAGTGTATAATCCTCTGATCATCAGCCAACATCCCTTCTATCTTCTTTTCATCTTCGCGATACCTTCCTGCAATACCTCAATATTTTCCAGCGCCTTGCCGGTACCTAAAGCAACGCATGAGATGGCGTCTGCCGCAATAATCACATTAATTCCTGTTTTCTCATTCAAAAGCCTGTCCAGCCCACTAATCAGACTGCCTCCACCCGTCAATACCATGCCTCTGTCACTAATATCTGAAATCAGTTCCGGTGGTGTCTTCTCCAGCACCGACAGAACGGCTTCTACTATACTGGTAACAGGCTCTTCAAACGCTTCCAGCATTTCAGTAGATGTAACTGTGATGGTTCTTGGCAGTCCCGTGATGAGGTTTCGTCCTCTGACATCCATGGTGATTTCCTGGTCTCTTGGATATACAGATCCAATGGTAACCTTCATCTCTTCAGCTGTTCTTTCACCTATCATAATATTATGCTTTTTTCGCATATATCTTACAATTGCCTCATCAAACTTGTCTCCCGCGACCTTAATGGAATTGCTTACCACTGTTCCTCCAAGCGATATGACCGCAATATCGGTAGTTCCTCCTCCAATATCTACAATCATGCTCCCACATGCCTTGGCAATATCAATTCCCGCGCCAATGGCAGCAGCGATAGGCTCTTCTATTAAATATGTTTTTCTGGCTCCTGCTTGAAGAGACGCATCGATGACCGCTCTCTCTTCCACTTCCGTAACGCCACTGGGCACGCATATAATAATACGCGGCTTAAAAATCCTATGCGCACACACTTTTTTTATGAAATATTTTAACATTCTTTCGGTTATATCGTAATCTGAAATAACTCCATCTCTAAGCGGCCTGATCGCAACAATATTTCCCGGTGTTCGACCCAACATTTTTCTTGCTTCTTCACCAACAGCGAGAAGGCGATTTGTATTCTTATCAATTGCTACTACCGAAGGTTCTCTCAGTACAATTCCTTTTCCCTTGACATACACTAATACTGTTGCAGTCCCCAAATCAATACCGATGTCCTGACCAAAACCGAACAAAATACATCTTCCTCTCAAACGTAGAAATAGTCTACTCTTATTTTTTATCGTCATGTTAATGCCATTACTTTAATTATATATATTTTTTTCAATAATTAAATACTTTTTACACAAAATTTCATCAAATTACGCACAATTTACGAAACTTTAACACTTATTCTACATCTCGGGCATCTTTTTAAACACCAATCTATGATTCCCTCATTTTTTTGATTTTTAATGATTCCATGTAATATCCGTGCAGAATGAAGCATATATATGTACAGAGCATTACGTAATAAGGGGGGCCGCTCAGTTGAAAGTATATATAGAAGAACGAACAGTAGCGCTGGCTGAATATATCATTGATAACAAAGCAACAGTACGAGAAACTGCAAAGAAATTTGGCATTTCAAAATCAACAGTACATAAAGATGTAACAGAGCGACTTCTAAAGATAAATCCTAATCTTGCCGAAAACGCAAAGATGATTTTGGAGGAAAACAAGGCAGAGAGGCATATACGGGGCGGACTGGCCACCAAGAAAAAATATAAAAAAGAACGAAAAGAGAAATAGATCAAAACATATGAAAGAGCCCGGGTATAGATCCGGGCTCTTTCATATGTTTAATTCGGCAATAGTGTAACAGGATCGACATTTTTTCCATCTTTAATGACTTCAAAATGAAGATGAGGCTGGTCACCGATTTCAAACGCCGCCGTATCTCCAACGCCGCTAATTGCTTGTCCCTGTTTTACACTTTGTTTTTCTTTAACCATATTATCTGTAGATAAGTTACAATATTTAGTTTTAAGCCCATTTCCATGGTCAATCACGATGGTGATACCAAGACCATCATCCTTATATATCTTTTCTATTATACCATCTGCTGCTGCTTTGACTTGAGTACCTCTATCACTTTTGATATCAATGCCATTATGGGTACGCCACTCCTCCAGCGTTTTTGAATACACAAGATTCTCTTTTGCATATCCTAAAATCACCTCTCCGTCTACCGGTGGGAGCAAGCGATTAATAACTTGCGTCTTTTGATCCTGTTGTTTCTGCGCATCCGATGACTTGGCACTCTCTTTCTCTACAAGTGGCTGCTCTACAACAATAATTTTTTCTTTTTGCTCATTATTTGTTTTTGCTGTCTCTTGTTTTTTCTGATCAGGTGCATTAGTATTTTCTTCATCTGCAATATCCGCAGGCTGTGTGCTGCTTGCAGAATCTGCATTTGCAATAACCGGAATATCTGATGGTTCAACGATATCGCCCGATGTTTCATCAATTACCGGTTCCTCATCAATGATCCCATTCTGTGAATAAAACTCAAGATTATTTCTGGTTACAAGAACAGCTGTAGCACCTATAATGACCACGCATACAAATAAAACCACGTAGAACCCCTTTTTATCTAAAAACTGCATAAGCTTGCCCTTAGAATCGGGGTCAAGTTTTTTTAATAATGTTTTTTTCATTTAATTCTACACCTCCGTATAGTATTATTGCCATAATTGGCAATATTATACTCAACAGAAGTGTAAGTAAATTACTTTTTTATAAAATTATCTAACCATGCATGCTTTTTTACTGTCAAATTTCCAATTGCTGATCAAATACTGCATAGCAAGGGCATCATCACGTTCGCCTGAACTCATTTTACTATATAACTTGTTTGCTTCCATTACTTTATCCATATCAATTTCGATACCCAAACCAGGCTTTCTAGGTATTTCTATTAGTCCGTCTGCAATTTGCATAGGCTCTTTGGTTAACCGCTGGCCATCCTGCCATATCCAATGGGTATCCATCGCGGTAATATCCCCGGGAGCCGCAGCGGCTACATGGGTAAAGATGGCTAATGATATATCAAAATGATTATTGGAATGGGATCCCCAGGTCAGTCCCCAGTCATCACATACTTGTGCCGCACGTACCGAACCGCTCATTGTCCAGAAATGAGGGTCAGCTAAAGGTATATCTACCGCATTCAGTACAATGGAATGATGGAATTGGCGCCAATCTGTCGCAATCATGTTTGTCGCTACCGGCAACCCGGTTACCCTTTTAAACTCAGACATAATTTCGCGCCCGGAAAAACCTTTTTCTGGGCCGCAAGGATCTTCCGCATAAGTTAAAATTCCATGCAAGCCTTTGCATAAACGTATCGCTTCATCTAAAGACCATGAACCGTTCGGATCAAGATTGATACGCGCATCCGGAAACGCCTTTGCCAATGCCTTTACCGCGTCAATTTCTTTTTCTCCTTCAAGAACTCCTCCTTTTAATTTGAAATCTTTAAACCCGTAATGTTCTTTTGCTGCATGAGCAAGCTCTACAATGGCTTCTGCTGTCATAGCCTCGCGTCTTCTCAATTTAAACCAGCTATCTTTACTGCCGCTTTCATCGATATAAGGAAGATCGGTTTTATTTTTGTCAGCTACATAAAACATGTAACCTAATAGCCGTACAGCATCTCTTTGCTTTCCATCTCCGAGCAGAGATGCAACCGGCAGATCCATATACTTTCCTAACAAATCCAATAGTGCTGACTCTACGGCTGTTTCTGCGTGAACCACAAACTTTAAATTTTTCAAATCTAAATTCTGCAACCCTTGTCCATCGTTTTCATCAGCATGATGCATTCTGTTTCTTAAACTGTTTATGATCCCTTTATGATCTCCAATAGGTTTTCCTACTACCAACGGTTTATAGTCCTCAAGAACTTCTTTGATTGCTTCGCCGCCATGGATTTCCCCAAGTCCTGTATTTCCTGAACTGTCTGTTAAAATGACGATGTTTCTAGTAAAAAAAGGATAATGCGCTCCGCTCAAACTTAAAAGCATACTATCGTAACCTGCTACCGGAATTACTTTCATGTCTGTCACAATAGGCGTCCCTTTAATATTCATATCCATCCCTCCCAAATATCTTTTGCTTATTAACAGATTCACTTTAATAGCTTTGCTTTTCTCACAAAAATATGTTTATTAATTCTCTCATTTTTGTTTTGACTACACTCTTAAACATAAGCAAACTTAATGCCAATATTTATTATGAAATAAAAAACCTTATCCTCGGCATATAATGAAGCAAAATTCACCATGACACAATCCTATTACAAAGACGGCTGCTGGCTGTCTTTGGAGACTATAGGTTATCAATGCGGACGGTCAAAGGCCGCCCCTACCGCTATGCCATGCACAAAATTTCACATAAGTCATTTCTTAATACCAAAAGACTATGGAAAATTATACTTTCTTATACGTTAAAAAAGAGAAAAATCTAAAATTGTATGATTTTTCTCTTCTCTTCGAACGAGTGTTATTTTCAATTATCGCATTCAAATAGTATTTTAATATTTGCAACGTTATATTTACTATGATTTTCATTTTTGAAACATTATATACCGATATCCAAATTGAAACCTACCCTGATTAATTAAGCAATTCATTACCTATCTTTACAATCTCTACATCCTTATAATAATGTGTTAAAATCTGATCATAGGTTTTGCCTTGATCTGCAAGGTAGTTTGCACCATATTGACTCATTCCCACACCATGGCCGTTTCCTGATACATTGAATATAACCGTATCATCTCCAAACTCGATTGTAAAATGGGCTGAATTCAATGCAAATATACTTCTGATTTCTGTTCCTTTAAATTCGCAGCCCCCTATCGTGATGTTTTTAATACTTCCTGCTTCAGTTTTTTCAATCTTTTCAATCCAAGTCTTATTATCATTTTTAAACACTATTTCCGGCTTATTATTACTTAACTTACTCTTAAATTCTGATAATGGTACTTGCACTACAGATGTATATTTGGGAGACAATTCTTCACCGTCACTGTCAACGCTTCTTAAATACGGAATCGTATTGGTCCATACTTCCTCCGAATTTTCTGTCATACCGCTGCTGGTTGAATGGAATACCGCATCAATAGGTTCAGAATCATATGTCACTATTAAATCTACCGTTTCGTCCACAGCTTTACTGATTTTGTCCCAATATTTTTGTGCAGAAAGTATTGCCCATTTGTTCATAGCATCTTCTTTACTAATCCAAGCTTTACAATGTGCCGGATTGGTGCAAATATCGGCCCCCTTATGCTCAGGTATAACGGTATTATTATTTTTATGATTGAGATATCGATGAAAAAAGTAAGTTCTAGCCACTACAGCTTGTGCTTTCAACGCTTCGATATTAAAACTGGCAGGCATTTCTGCTGCTACAACTCCTTTTAAATATTCATTAAAATCCATCTCTACTACCTTATCCTCTTGTTCGATATATACCTTAATCATTCCCACCTTTTCCTCTACCTTTTTAGGTATAGGCCGAGGCTCACTCTTACTGCATCCTTTTACAAGGACAAGAGGAATCAGTATAATGACCAACATTAAGAAAATGACTGCATATCCTAGCTGCTTCAATTCTTGCACCCCCATGCTTTGTCCATATTTATATGTATATGTCTATATTGCATAATTTAGAATAATGAGATTAACTTAAAAACAACAACGGAGGCGGTTCTTATTATAAAATTTCTTATAATAAGAACCGCCTCCGTTGTTGCCTTAAGGCTTTAATCTATTCAACTCGCCGGATCTTCGCACCTAGCGATATCAACTTCTTTTCAAAGTTATGATAACCTCTATCGATATGCTCCACTTCACCAATTTCCGTTTCTCCATCCGCTGCTAACCCCGCTAATACCAACGCAGCGCCTGCCCGCAAGTCTGTTGCTTTAACCTGCGCGCCGGTTAGTTTTTTAATACCTTCTATTACAGCCGTTCTGCCATCTATTTTTATATTTGCTCCCATTCTTTTTAATTCACTGGCATGCATAAAACGATTTTCAAAAATCGTCTCTGTAATAATACTCGTGCCATCAATAATACTCATCAATGACATAAATTGCGCCTGCATATCTGTAGGAAAACCCGGAAATGGCATAGTTTTTAAATCTGATGGTTTATATCTGTCTGCTGCACTAACACTGATTGAAGTGTCATCTTCTTTAATCCCTATTCCTATTTCTCTCATTTTCGCACTTACAGGCTTTAAATGATCCGGCATTACATTTTCTATCTTAATAGTCCCTTTGGTAATCGCAGCTGCTACCATAAAAGTTCCCGCCTCTATGCGGTCGGGAATAATGGTATGATTGCATCCTTTTAAATCTTTTACTCCTGAAATACGGATAGTATCTGTACCTGCGCCTTTAATATCCGCACCCATGCTGCTTAGAAAATTGGCAAGATCTACGATCTCAGGCTCTACCGCTGCATTCTCAATAATGGTCTGACCATCTGCCACACAAGCAGCCATGATGATATTCTCGGTCGCACCTACACTTGGAAAATCAAGATATATTTTGGCTCCTTTAAGTTTTTTGGCCTTTGCCTCAACATATCCATGCCCTTGTGTGATCTTGGCTCCCATTGCCATAAAACCTTTCAAGTGAAGATCTATAGGCCTTGTTCCAATGGGACATCCGCCCGGCAGTGAGACCCGGGTACGCCCCATACGCGCCAATAGCGGTCCCATTACCAAAAATGAAGCTCTCAATTTACTAGCCAAATCATAGGATACTTCATGATTCTTTAACTTCGATGAGCGTATCCTTACGCTGTAATTTTCCAATGGACTTACATCCAATCCTATCCATTTAATCAGTGCAATCATATTTTCTATATCTTTTAAATTAGGAATATCTTCAATAGTGCTGTCTCCATCGGCCAACAAGCAGGCAGCCAATATCGGTAAAGCTGAATTCTTTGCTCCGCTGACTCTTACTGTCCCACTCAGTGGTGGTGTATGATTAATGACTATTTTCGACACGTATATTCTTCCTTTCAATATCAATTAGCCCATTACTTAATTATTTTTGGAGCTCTAAAGGTAATGTAAGTTTTATCTTCATGTTCTGTATATCTAATGTCTAATTGCGCCTTATTGTCTCTTTGCTCTAAGGTAACCGGATTATTGTACGAACCACTAGGTTCAAAAACACTTACATAATCATCTTGTGCCTGATCAGATGGCCCTATTTTATACACATCTCCAAAAATTCCTCTATTAAGAGTTTCAATGAGACCTTCATCCATTCTTCCTCTATATGTCCCAGTAATACTGTTATTTACTTCTAAAGAGGTAACGTAGGGCATTAGTATTTGTTGAATTCTTATTTTTGTTTTGTTCAAATCATTATTGACGTCATCTTGGATTACTTCCAAAGTTATGTAACTTTTTATCTCGTTTTCTTTATCGGATCGTTCCGACCATGCGGTAATTTTGATCTTTTCGTCATCTGTCGTGCGAGAAAAAATGCTGTATTCATTGTATGAATCACTAGAGTTATTTTCCTCTTGAATTGTTGACATATCAATATTTAAATGATTTACAACCGTTTTAACAATATCTTTTAAATCTTCTGTTTGCATACTACAATTACATAACAAGCCTTTAAATGACATATTAGACATCAAGGCTTGCACATTCGTTTGATTAAAAGTACTTATCACCTCTTGTTCATAGGGTATTTTCTTATCTACTGAAGAGAAAACTAAAATAGTAAGGCTAACGAAGAGAATAATAATAAAACTATAAAATGACTTTCGCATAATGTTCGCTCCTCTTGATGTAATCTACATAATTTTGCCCGTACTACAATTATTACCTCATCAGAAAATGTATATACATGTAATATTTTTCTGCATCCCCTATAATCACCATACATTATATTATGTAACCTTGTGCGGATATGTTAACAAATGCAAGGGATAAATTACCTGCATATCTATAATCAAATTTAAAGTTTGTGTATTGTAAAGAAATATTTTATAATGTAAAGTATATAATATATAAATAAGATTTTTGGAGGGTACATGATATGATGGATATGCATATATCTAATAACATTGAGGTCACCCAAAAAGTTGTAGCTACCCCTCAGTTGCAACAATTTGTAAAAATACTTCAAATGGGTTATCAGGAATTAAATAAATTTATTGAGCAGCAATCTCTTGAGAACCCTGTAATCGAAACAGAACCAAACTATGAGGATATGGAACACTATGAAAAATTGAAAAAAAAGCTGGAATGGTTAGAAGATTCTGATGAAGAAAATCGAATCTATCATCAAGCGCCTGAAGATAAAGATGATTTTCAACACACAATCGTCTCCAACGAACAAGACAGCCTGGAGTATCATTTGCTCTCGCAATTGGAATTATTATCCCTTTCTTCTGCAGAATACAAAATAGCCAAGTATCTTATTCAATCGTTAGACCAAAACGGATATCTTGAAATGGATGTAAATGAAATTGCAGAGATATTTAAAGTAAACGTAGAAATAGTGCAAAACTGTTTAAAAATAATTCAAACTTTCGAACCCTCAGGTGTAGGTGCTCAGACATTAAAAGAATGTCTTTTGATTCAACTAAAAAATAAAGACATTCAAAATGACCAACTCTCTATGCTTATTACTCATTATCTTGATGAGCTGGGAAAAAACAAGCTGCATACAATAGCAAAAGAAATGAATATCACTATTGATGAAGTTAAAAAGCTATATTCTATTATTAAAACCCTAAATCCTTACCCCGGAAATTCATTTAGCTCCGGCCAGCAGGTAAGATATATAAAACCTGATGTCATTGTGGTCAAATTTAAGGATTACTATGAAGTCCTGCTGAATGATTTTGCATATCCAAAGATGAATATCAGCAGCTACTATAAGAGTATGCTTACTTCTGCCAATGATAATGATACCAAGAGCTATATATCGAAAAAAATCGAGCAAGCTTCATGGATCATAAAGTGTATCGACCAGCGAAACAGTACTTTATTAAATGTAGCCAAAGTCATTGTTGAAGTACAGAAAAAATTCTTTGATGTAGGCCCCGGACATCTTGTACCGATGATACTGAAAGATGTGGCCGACCTTCTCTCTGTACATGAATCTACTGTCAGCCGAACAGTAAATGATAAATATCTACAGTGTCCGTGGGGAATATTTGAATTAAAATACTTCTTCTCTTCCGGTTTTAACAATGACACGCAAGCAGATATGACTTCAGAAAATATAAAGATCGTCATTAAAGAAATTATAGACAATGAAAATAAGAAGAAGCCCTTTAGTGACCAAAAAATTACCGATTTATTAAAACAAAAAGGATTGTCTATTGCCCGGCGAACAGTTGCAAAGTATAGAGAAGAAATGAATATTCCTTCAGCATCGGGAAGAAAAGAGTTTTAATAACTGTATAGGATCTGCCTTTTACTAATAGAAACAGTATAAAGCAAAAAGAGCGTAGTTACCAACAACTACGCCCTCTTTTTATGCTTCTTTCGATATGCTATTGTGCCGCAGCCCTTCTGGCCTGCTCAATCATCATATCCTTGACTTTCATTAGTCTTGTTAATGTTCCTCTTTCGTTTTCATCAAGTTTCATAGTAATGTACTTGATGGTCTCTGTAAGCTGAGGAATCATAACATATTCCAAAGCATTTACCCTTCTTCTTGCTTTTTCTATTTCTTCAGCCAGCAACTGCGCCGATTTTTCCATCTGGGCGAGTTCCAGCATATATGGGAGTACTTCTGATAAAGTACCTATTGCACTATCTAGCTCTCCGGAAGTGGTTGCAAACCCGTACGGATATATATTGCTCTCATCTTCGCTCTGTGTCTTAAAATCCAAAACCGGAACATCAACACTCATGATATTCTTAGTAGACACGTCAAGAGACACCTGCTGTTTTGGAAACATTAAGGATTCCTCCAAGATTTCAGAAGACATGACGGCTCTTGCAATAAGAAAGTTACTGTGCACTCTCATTAACATCTCTTCTACTTTTTCTCGAAGATCCTTATTTTTCCTTACCAGTTCGAGAAACTGCTTCATCAATTCGTCTCGTTTGTCTTTCAGCAGCTTATGACCTCTTCGTGCTACCTTCAACCTTTTCTTAAGACGTGTTAACTCCATACGGGTAGGATTTACGCGCATTATCGCCATGTTACTCTCTCCTTTAACAGTGGGGAGTGGACAGTGGGGAGTTACTCCCTGCTAATCCTACTTTCCACTCCGACCCAAATACATCTAAATAAGTAATCCGATTAGATTTAATAGTTAAGAAATATGATAGTGCCGGATTGGCGAAGATTTGATCTCCCCACTCCGCACTACCCACTCCCTACTATTTTTTAGGCAAATACTTATCTAAATATTCATCCTTTATACGCTTCAATTCTCCCCTAGGCAGTATTGATAACAGTCTCCAACCAGTCTCTAATGTTTCCTCTATCGACCTGCCTTCTTCAAATCCTTGTGATACATATTCTTTTTCAAACGCATCGGCAAATTTAGCATACAGTTTATCCGCATCAGACAATGCCGCTTCACCAAGAATGACCATCAATTCTTTTGCTTCCTTACCTCTTGCATAGGCAGCAAATAACTGATTCATTGTATCCGCATGGTCTTCACGGGTTTTTCCTTTACCGATCCCTTTATCCTTTAGACGGGATAAAGAAGGTAAAACATCAATAGGAGGCATTACGCCTTTTCTATATAATTCTCTACTGAGAATAATCTGGCCCTCAGTAATATACCCTGTAAGGTCAGGAATCGGATGCGTCTTATCATCCTCAGGCATCGTCAGAATCGGTATCATTGTGATACTTCCGTTCTTATCCCTTTTTCTTCCTGCTCTTTCATAAAGTGTAGCAAGGTCGGTGTATAGGTAACCGGGATATCCTCTACGTCCCGGTACTTCTTTTCTAGCTGCGGAAACTTCACGCAATGCCTCTGCATAGTTAGTGATATCCGTCAATATGACAAGTACGTGCATATCCTTCTCAAAAGCCAAGTATTCTGCCGCAGTAAGCGCCATACGCGGTGTGTTGATACGTTCAATTGCAGGATCGTCCGCAAGGTTAATAAACATTACCGCACGGTCGATCGCACCGGTTTTCTTAAACTCGGTAGTAAAGAAGTTCGCTTCTTCAAAAGTAATACCGATCGCTGCAAATACAACTGCGAAGTTTGTATCTGCACTACGTACCTTTGCTTGTCTTGCAATCTGTGCCGCTAACTCTGCGTGAGGCAAACCTGATCCGGAGAATATCGGAAGTTTCTGTCCTCTAACCAATGTATTCAGACCATCAATAGCAGAAACACCTGTCTGTATAAACTCCGAAGGATAGTCTCTTGCCGCAGGATTCATCGGAATACCGTTAATATCCATGCGGGCATCCGGGATAATATCCGGGCCGTTATCTTTAGGTCTTCCTAATCCGTCAAATACTCTTCCCAGCATATCAATAGAAACCGGGAATTCTATTCCTCTGCCTAAAAATCTTACCTTGCTCTCTGCCAGGTTAATACCGGCTGCGCTTTCGAAAAGCTGAACCAGCGCATTGTCTTCATTTACTTCAAGAACTCTGCATCTTCTTATCTCACCGCTCGCCAGTTCAATCTCACCCAGCTCACCGTATGTTACACCTTCAACTCGTTTTACAAGCATCAAAGGACCCGCAACTTCAGATATTGTTTTATACTCTTTCAGCATATTACTCACCCTCCTTTGATACTAAAGCGCCCATTTGTTCCGCTAAATCTTTTTCAATGCCGTTAAATACCTCGTCAACCTGTTCTTCAGCGGTATACTTTGCCCTACCGATTCTATCTCTAACAGCTAGTTCGAACATTTCCTTGATACTTGCACCTGCTTCTAAGGCTTTCTTCCCTTGGTAATAGAATCCCATAATAAGCTTCAGCAATCTATACTGCTTATGAAGGGAAGTATAAGTATCTATATCATGGAAGGCGTTTTGATGCAAATAGTCTTCACGAATAGACTTGGCCGCTTCTAATGTCAATCTATCGCCGGCTGATAATGCGTCAACCCCTACCAACCTTACGATTTCTTCTAATTCAGCTTCTTCCTGAAGAACAATCATTGTATCTCTTCTTAAAGAACTCCAATCCTTCGCAACATTTTCTCCGATCCATTCGTTCAATCGTTCAACATATAACGAATAACTCTGAAGCCAGTTTATTGCAGGGAAGTGTCTTCTATATGCAAGGCTGGCATCAAGTCCCCAGAATACCTTAACGATACGAAGAGTGGCCTGTGATACCGGCTCGGAAATATCTCCTCCCGGAGGCGATACGGCTCCGATTGCCGTCAGTGCGCCTTCTCTTCCGTTGGTGCCTAAGCTTACAACTCTACCGGCTCTCTCATAGAACTGTGCAAGTCTGGAACCTAGATATGCAGGATATCCTTCTTCACCAGGCATTTCTTCCAAACGTCCGGACATTTCTCTCAGTGCTTCCGCCCAACGGGAAGTGGAGTCTGCCATCAGCGCCACGCTGTAACCCATATCTCTGAAATATTCAGCAATGGTGATCCCTGTATAAATGGATGCTTCACGCGCCGCAACCGGCATGTCTGAAGTATTGGCGATCAACACGGTTCTTTTCATTAGAGATTCCCCTGTTTTCGGGTCTTTCAATTCAGGGAATTCCATAAGAACGTCTGTCATCTCATTACCACGTTCTCCACAGCCGATATATACAACGATATCCGTATCTGCCCATTTTGCAAGCTGATGCTGTACAACTGTCTTACCGCTTCCGAAAGGTCCGGGAACGGCGGCTACGCCACCTTTTGCTATTGGAAACAGTGTATCGATAACCCTCTGTCCTGTAATCAGCGGGGTATCCGGCGGAAGTTTCTCTGCATACGGTCTTCCTTTACGTACCGGCCACTTCTGCATCATTTGAACGTTTACTTTTTCACCGTTGTTCTTTTTAATCACTGCAACCGTATCTTCAATTGTAAACTCTCCGGCAAAAATCTCTTCAACCGTTCCATCAATTCCATACGGAATCATGATCTTATGTTCAACTACTACTGTCTCCTGTACCTTACCAATAACATCCCCGGTAGTTACTTTTTCGCCTTTTTTCACTACAGGTTCAAATTTCCACTTTTTCTTCCTATCAAGAGCAGGTACATCTATACCTCTGGTGATATTACTTCCTACTCTTGCGCGCATTTCTTCCAACGGTCTCTGAATCCCGTCAAACATAGCCTCTATTAGACCTGGCCCTAATTCAACACTAAGCGGATATCCTGTAGATACAACAGGTGCACCGGGACCTAAGCCTGCGGTTTCTTCATAAACCTGAATAGAAGCTCTATCGCCATGCATCTCGATTATTTCACCAATCAGTTTATGTTCACTAACACGAACTACGTCAAACACATTTGCATCTCTCATCCCTTCAGCAATAACCAAAGGACCGGATACTTTTACGATTGTTCCCTGACTCAAATCAATCTCACCCTACTTTCTACTTGTAATGGTGGGGAGTGGGGAGTAAGGAGTGGGGAGAAAAAACTCCGGCTCATCCTACGCTCTAACCACATATCCCAGTAGCTTTCTATTTAGTTACTTAACTATCTTCATTCAATTAATTGCATATTTACAAAATTTTATTTGATATTTTTGTCTACGCTATGAAGAGGCGCTGAACTTGAGGATAGAAGATAAATACTCCCCACTCCCCACTATTCACTCCTCACTCATCTCTAAACAATATATCTGCCCCAACGGCACGTTCTACTGATTTCTTAACTCCTTGCATTCCTATCCCTAGAGCGCCCTGATTTCCCGGAATAGGGATAATCGCTGGGAACCTGTCATCTTTATATTGGTCTATACTCGAAACAATATCTTTTGCGACTTGTTCTGTGATATAAATTACCGCGTATTTATCCCGAGCCAACTCATGTAGGATTTTCTCGGCCTCAGAAGGTTGGGTGACAGAAAAAACCGACAAACCAAGCGCTTTAAACCCGAGAATACTGTCTTTATCTCCTATTACCCCAATCTTATACATAAGCTTCTCTCAGCCTTTCCCTAATAATTTCATTAGAAATATTATTGATCTTCCCAACCATAATAATTCTAGCAATCTTAATCTCATTCTCTTTTGCTATTAAATATCCAACCAATGGTTCAATACCTAAAAATATATATTTTGCTTTTTTTACAAAAGAAGTCATAAAATTGTCAGAGAGCTTTTCAAATACCGTCAAACTTCCGGTATTCTTGAAGTTCTCTATTCCTTCTTCACAAAAATGCCCGTACGATGTATATCTCAACACATCTATAAAGCTTTCCAATGTGCCTTCCAGTTTCTCAATAAATACTTTTTCATCAATCCGGCCACCGGGGATCAGTACTTTACTTAAGAAATCCCAAGATTTTTTAAGCCTCTTTACCCGTAAAAACATTTTAATATTTGCCAGATCAATCAATATTTCTACCAGCTCTATAATAAACCTAATCTTTGAACGCTGTGCTGTTTCTTTCATCAATTGAAAGCTTGCTTTATCCAAAATCAAGTCTATACTTTGAGGATCTCCGGTTCTATTAAAGGTATCTATGCATTCTTCAATGGCTTTTTGCATAATCAAAGGCATTTCCGACATATTTCTGTCTTTAATCATAATCTTTAGACGGCCAGCTGTTATAGAACCCGTATCTGTCAGCAGTTCATCAAAATCCTGCCCTAAAAACTCTGCCTTTAATATGACTTTGGTATTATGAAAATCATTATTGATCAAGAATATATCAAAAACTTCCGGCTGCGGTGCAATTTCCTTTAATAGCTTATACACCTTTTTATGTTCTTCTTTTAATAGCATTTCATATTGAAAGACATCGGATACTTCTCCGCCGGAATAGCCATAGTCAGCATCAAGTAATACTTTTAACGATTCTTCCGCCGTTTTCGCTTCCACCATTCTATCAATCTTGCTCCGATCCAGCAGCTTTCTTTCAACGGCTCTTACCCTCGCAGCAGCATATGCGTATTGTGTATCATTGCTCACTGTTCAACATTCCTCCTCTCTCATTAGGAATGTAGAATAGAGTATTGAAAGCTTATCACTTTCAATTCTCAATTCCCAATTCTCAATTTAAAATAGTGCCTTCACCACTTCTGATTCCAATTCATCACGCTGCATCCTTATAATCGCATCAAAGGAGTTGTTGATTTCTATATCACCCTGTCTTAAGACAAAACCACCATTCATATTTCTTCTCTCATCAGATAATACAATATTGCCTGGCAGCCCTTTTTCTTTTACCTTTTTATTCACTATCTGAATAAAATCTGTTCCTAACTTTTTCGCATCATTATCAGATATAATAACCTCTTCTTCGCCGGTTCCTGCCGAGCTTGCAATCATATCGGTCAAAATGCTCTGATATTTCTCAGTCGGTAAAGTGCTTAGTTTTTGTAATGTCTTTTCAAAAGACTCTTCAATAATCACCTGCTTAGCCTGAAGTTTTTGCTTTCTTCCTTCAAGTTCTGCTACAGCTATTAATCTCTTCTTTCTTTCCACTGCTTCTTTTTGAGATTTCTCAATCATTGCCTCTTTCTTTTGTTGAGCTTCTTTTTTTGCAGCTTCAAGAATATCAGCGGCTTCTTTCTCAGCCTGTTCAAGATTTTTCTGTGCCTGCAGGCGGGCTTCCTCCAGTATTTTTTCTTTTATCTTTTCTGCTCCTGCCATTTAGGACACTCCCTTATTATAAATTGATACCAAAGATCATTAATATGGATGCCAGCAATGCTAAAACGGCATATGTCTCAACCATCGCAGCAAACGTAATACCTTTTGCAAGTTCTTCAGGACGCTTTGCGATAATACCAACACCTGCTGCTGCCGCTCTACCCTGTGCAATACCTGAGAATAATCCTACGAATGCGATTGGAAGTGCAGCTGCAAGGAAATACATCCCTTGTATAGTAGTCAATTCCTGCATGGTACCGCCAACTACACCGATTCTATTCAAAATAACAAACGCTGTAAGCAAACCATAGATGCCCTGCGTTCCGGGAAGTGCCTGAAGCAATAACGCTTGACCAAATTTGCCAGGATCTTCTGTAACGACTCCTGCAGCAGCCTCACCGGCAATACCAACACCTCTTGCGGATCCTGTTCCCGCTAGCAGCACTGCCAAAGCAGCCCCTAACATTGCTAAAGAATTTCCATCAAACAATAAGTTAACCCAGTTTTCCATAATTAATTTGCCTCCTTGTCATCTACTTGAATATATTTTGTATTTATTTTTAGAGGTTCAAAGGCTTTGCCTCCGCCCTCATAGAATTTACCGAAAAACTCTACGTACTGCAAACGGCTTGCATGTACATACGCACCCAATGCGTTGATTAAGATGTTAAATGCATGCCCTCCGATGAATACAATGGTAAGAATGATAATACCTAAAACATTGAATCCGAACAGTGACCCCATGGTATTAACAACTGTGGCGATAACACCTGTGGCCAATCCAAGCGCCAAAAGTCTTGAATAGGACAAAACATCACTGAGATAACCGGTTACATTGTAAAGGCTTAATATACCTGTCAGGAGCTTTTTAAATATGCCGTTTTCATTTCTTCCTTGTGTTAGAACGAGAAGAGCTGCGCCGGCAATCGCCATATATTTTCCTGCTGCTCCAAACGATCCCCCTATGATCATAAAAGCAAGTCCCGTAAGCAGAACATACCATGACCCTACATCGAATACCGCATCAAGGACTTTGCCATCCTTGATAAATTTATATGCTTGCAATCCCATCCCTACATAGAGATGAATACCTCCAAAGATAAAGGACCATATAAGAAGTTTCATAGGATCCCCCAAAGGATCAAACCACAATGATAAATCTAAATCCGGCTGATTGGTCAATATCTGAATGATGTTTCCAAACCATCCTCCGAACAATGCTCCCCATATAAAAGTGGAGATCCCTCCAAAGAACAACATCTTTACAAGCTTATGCGCTAAACCTTCCAACTTGTATCTGGCTAGTATGATCCCTGTAATTGCTGCCAATGTAAGTCCATATCCGGCATCACTGACCATTAAGCCGAAAAACACAAAATAAAACGGAGCCATAAAAACATTAGGGTCAATACCTTTAGAGCTTGGCAAACTGTAAAGTTCGGTAATCATTTCAAAAGGCTGTACAAATGAGTTATTTCTAAGCAGTATCGGGAATTCTTCTTCCTTATCCGGCTTCTGAATATCTACCATACAATCCCACTTGCCATCAATTTCCCCTCTTACTTTACCGGAAACCTCTTCCGGAACCCATCCTTCCAGCATAAAGACTTTTCCTGTCTTCACTAGCCTGTTTAATACGTGCTTTCTATCCTTTTGTACTACAAGATCATCATGCAGCACTTCTATATTCTGCTTTTCGCTTGCCAATGCGGCAATATCTTTCTCTACCTTTTCTCTTTTTTTCTCAATATCTTTGATTTCATTTGCAGCTTTGAAAATATTATCCTCAACAGTACCCTCTAGCTCTTTAAAAGATACTTTGGTAAAACCGTATTGCTTAAGTACTCCCATTGCTTCTTCTTCGTGAGCATAGTAGTAAATAACCAGTAAATAACTTTGGTCTTTGTCCTGATTGATAAGCTCAAAATAGCTTTCCGCAACTTGGGTATATAACTCCTGCTTCATCTTATCTGCATCTACAAGAGCCGGTACAACCCCAATCGCAATTGCGGTATGTTTTGTTGAATCTGCCTCAACCGGGATACTAAGAGCTTTCCATGGTTCAAGTGATGCAATAAGATTTGAAAGCCTGTTTTCTTCTGACCGCAGTGTGGATAGTTCTTCTATGTATCCACTGATTTTGTTGACAGTATTCCATATTGTGTCTTTACTATCTATAATCTGGTCATACTGACTGCGGCTTACCTTTCTCTTAGGCTCAAACAATCCTTTCTTACGAGTATCATACTTTGACAGATACTCAATTGCAGACTTTACTGAAGCAATCTCTTCCTCTAGTTGCACTACCTCAACTTCGTCCCCATCTTTCACTACCAATTCAGACCATTCCTGCTCGGATAATCTCTGTTCGATATTGTTGATTTCCACAACGCCCATTTTCATAAGACTTTCAATAATTCGGTCTTTATCTGATTCAAGGCCGATTAGGGAAATCTTATTCATATTAACTATTGCCATGGGCTTTCACAATCCTTCCCATTATTATATCCGCTGCATTGTCAATTTTGGTACGGGCTTGCTGTTGTAAATCGGCACATTCATTTGAAATTTGTTTGTCGATCTTCTGAACTTCATCCTGTGCGGCTTGTTCTGCCTTTAAAATAATCGCGGCAGCCTCTTTTTCTGCCTCCTGCAAAGCCTGGTCTATTAGTTTATATGCCTGATTTTGGGCTTCTGAGACAATCTGGCGCGCGTCCAGTACGGACTGCTTTTTAATCTGCTCCGCCTCAAGCTCAGTTTGCTTAATAGACCTTAGAATATCAATTGACACACCATCACCACCTTGTTATAAATAAATGAATAAAGATAATAAGATTTGAAAATAATATTTTCATATAACACTTATTATACTTATATTGCATAGGGATTGTCAATATTTTAACATCATAACAATTGCATTAATTTCATTATTTTTGGTCAAAATCACTAATTCTCTCTACTGTAAGCCCAAAATAATATTGGATAGCTTGCACAATTCTGAAGGAAGCATTTCCGTCACCATAAGGGTTTACCGCCTTTGCCATTATACTGTATTCATTGTAATCATCTATAAGTATTTTTGATAACTTTACAATCTCATCCTTATTTACTCCTGCAACTTTAACTGTACCTGCGGCTACAGCTTCCGGACGTTCGGTTTCATTCCGAAGCACCAGCACCGGTTTACCCAGAGATGGCGCCTCTTCTTGCAATCCGCCCGAATCAGTAAGCACCAGATAGCATCGCTTCATCAGATTATGAAGTTCTTCAACATCCAGCGGCTCAATCAGATGGACACGAGGAACATTTCCTAATATTTCAAAAACCGTATCTTTTATTATAGGATTAAGATGTACAGGATAGACGATCTCTACATCTTCATACTGCTCCGCCAATTGCTTTAGTGCGCTGCAGATATCCCTGAGAGGTTGTCCTAGATTTTCCCTGCGATGCGCTGTGACCAGAACCGTTTTATTTTCTTCATATTTCAGGTCTTGCAGCACCTTCGTCTTAAACTTATAGTCTTCTTTTACCGTTGTCTTCAGCGCATCTATCACGGTATTCCCTGTAATATATATAGTATCTTCTTTTATCGCTTCATTTATTAAATTAAGTTTATTTGTTTCTGTGGGCGCAAAATGTAAGTCCGCTAAAACCCCGGTGAGTTTCCTATTGATTTCTTCAGGATATGGAAAATATTTGTCAAAAGTCCTCAACCCCGCTTCCACATGCCCTACCTTAACTTTGTTATAAAAAGCTGCCAAACTTCCGGCAAATGTCGTACTGGTATCTCCATGCACCAATACCATATCCGGCTGTACCTTTTTTATGACTTCATCAAGCCCTTCCAATGCCCTCGTGGTAATGGTAGTTAAACTTTGTCTCTGCTGCATAATATCCAAATCATAATCAGGCTTTATGTCAAATATATCTAGAACTTGGTCCAGCATCTCCCTGTGTTGTGCTGTTACACATACGATAGATTCTATCTTCTCACATCTTTCCAATTCTTTTACCAACGGCGCCATTTTGATTGCCTCGGGTCTGGTACCGAAAACAGTCATTACCTTTATTTTTTCCATATGTATGTTCCTTTCTTAATAAGCATGTATTTAACCATCTTCCAGCAATATACAAATATCCTAGTTAAGACTTTCAATTTATTAGACTATATGTCATGCGAGCTCTCGTAGGGGCGGACGACCCTACACCTAACCATTTAAATTGATAATAGTTAGATTGCAAATATAAAATACCTCAACATGGATTTTGATGATATATATTCATATACATGATTATAATATATAACAAATAAAAACAAAAGCCACCATACAACGAAAATCGTTGTGTGTGACTTTAATTTTATATATTAATTCTCAGGAGACTCGGTCTCCTCCGTATTGGTTTCTACCGTTTGCGGAACAGGTTCAAACTTATACCTCGCACCTGCAATCACAAAAACCAACACCGATAGAATAAGCACCATGGCGCTAAACGCCCCGCTGCCTGTTAAAACTACAGCACTCAATCCTAAAATCCCGCTTATGGTATACAATATGATGACTGTCTGTCTCTGCGAAAATCCCATATCTATCAACCGGTGATGCAAGTGTCCTCTGTCCGCCTCCATAATGGACTTGCCGTTTATCAATCTTCTCAATATGGCATATCCCGTATCAAAGATAGGCAGTCCCAAAATAAGCAGAGGTACTGCAAACGATATTACCGCATAAAATTTAAGCAAACCTTGTATGGATACCGTAGCCAAAATAAATCCCAGAAAGGTCGCACCGGTATCACCCATAAATATCTTGGCCGGGTTAAAGTTATAGGGCAAAAACCCAAGGCATGCGCCTGCCAATGCTGCCGTCATCATTGCAATATAAGTAAGATCTCCGGTAAGCAGTGAAATAAACAGCAAACAGATAGAAGCAATGGAAGAGATGCCCGCAGCCAATCCGTCCAATCCGTCAATCAAATTCACCGCATTGGTCACCCCGATAATCCACATTACCGTGACCGGAATAGACCAAATCCCTAATTGAATGGTTTCTGTACTGCTGAAAATATTAGGATTGGTAATGCCCTCAATCCGTACGCCATGAAAAACGACGATAAGTGCAGCGGCGATCTGAACGACAAGCTTTATGCTCGCCCTTAATTGTTTGACATCATCTATGATCCCCAGAAGAACAATTACCAAGGCGCCTAACAGTATGCCTCTTACACTTTCATCAATCTTCACAAAAGCTATTACGCTGATAATAAATCCATAGAAAATAGCTAGTCCCCCTAACCGCGGGATGGGTTGTTTATGTACTCTTCTCGCGTCTTTAGGAACATCTATCGCACCGACTTTATATGCAATACTTTTCGCCAAAGGAGTGGCCGCAAAAGCAATAATAAACGCAACAATAAATGAAAGCACCAAAAATAAATTTTGATAACTCAAAATATACACCCCTTTTTTTGTTAAATACTCATTAGCATATTACACCATATTTTACGTTGTCAGGCTAATTCTATATCTAATAAAATTTATTGTCAACTATATAATTGGAAAAGTTATTTAAATTTAATATTACTTTAGTGGGGAGTGAGGAGTGAATAGTGAGGAGAGCGTAAAGACTCCCCCACTCCCCACTAAATGATTCCTGATGTAAATTCTTGATTAGAACTTATATAGCTACAAAAATTTTACATAAGATATTTGGCAACAATAAAAATACTACTACGATTTACATTACTTATGACGTAGTAGTATTTTTATTGTTCCCTAATTTTTAGGTACAAAACCCACTTTTTTATAAACTTTCTTTAATGTCCTGCTTGAAATACTTAATGCTTTCTCCGCGCTTGCAGTATAGATCTGCTGCACGTAGTCTTTATCATTCATCATTTGTTTATATTTTTCCTGGATAGGCCTTAGGCTTTCAACTACAACTTCCGCTACTTCCTCTTTAAGTTGTCCATAGCCCTTGTCCGCAAAATGTTCTTCTGTTTGCTGCATATTTTTACCGGATAAACTTGAGTAAATGGAAAGCAAGTTATTTATACCGTCTTTTCCTTCGGCAAATCTTATTTCATTATCCGAGTCGGTTACCGCCCGTTTCACTTTACGCCTTATTACATCAGGACTATCCAGCAGCGCTATAAACGCGTTCTCATTATCATCCGACTTAGACATCTTTTTAGTAGGTTCCTGCAGACTCATGATTCTAGCACCCACCTCAGGAATATACCCTTCCGGAACCGTAAAAGTCTCACCATAAATATGATTGAATCGAAGCGCAATATCTCTCGCTATTTCCAAGTGCTGCTTCTGGTCGCTGCCCACAGGCACAAGGTCTGTCTGATAGAGCAGAATATCCGAAGCCATCAATACAGGATAGGTGAACAAGCCAGAATTAATATTATCTTCATGTTTGGCAGACTTATCTTTAAATTGCGTCATTCTGCTCAGTTCACCCATATATGTATAACAGTTCAAAATCCATGCCAACTCGGCATGAGTACTCACATGTGACTGGAAGAAAAGCAGATTTTTTTCAGGATCAAGTCCGCACGCAATATACTGCACTAAAAAATCCATACATCTCCTGCGAAGTTCTTTCGGGTCTTGTCTCACAGTCAAAGAATGCAAATCCACTACAGAAAAACAGCAGTTGTACTCATCCTGTAATTTTATCCAGTTTTTCAAGGCACCTATATAATTTCCCAGGGTCAAACAGCCGCTGGGTTGTATTCCACTAAAGATTACTTTCTTTTTTACCTTCTCCATCTTTATCACTCACTTTCATAATAGTTCACAGGTCACGGTTCACAGTTCACAGCCCCTAATCTAAAGTCCGATTAACCACATAGAGGAAATCGGACATGGGGACTGGTCTGCTGTCAGGCCTGGTTTTTGGCCGGACTGCGGCCCTGTCCCCGTGTCAGATTTTCGAACGATAAGCACTTTTCCAGTGATTTCGGACTGTCCCTGCTGTTTGCCTGGTTTTGGCATAACAGAGGGACTGTCCCCATGTTTGATTTTCGACCAATTAAGCACTTTTTCACAGTTCCTTATGGCGCACTTATTCCCGATCACAGTATATTTTCTGTGAACTGTTAACTGTGAACCGTGAACTGCTAAACTGTGAACTAATTGTTCATTGCTTTCAACATATCTCCAAGGATCTTAATCCCCTGCTCGATCTTTTCTTCTGTTGCGGTGGAGTAATTTAATCTAAAGCTGCTGCTTGGCTTATCCATATCTGCCATAAACGTATTGCCCGGTACAAACGCAACCTTTTTCTGTATAGCCTGCTTTGCCACTTCACCAGCATTAAACCGTTCCGGCATCATGCACCAAATGAACAAGCCGCCTTCAGGTCTTGTATAAGTGCAAAAATCCGGGAAATACTTATCCATACATTCCAGCATAAGATTGCATCGTTTCCCGTACAAATCTCTGCACTCTTGTATATGTTCTTCAATATTATAATTTTTAATATACTCAGTCGCCAATACCTGTGCGAATATATTGGTATGAACATCATTCACCTGTTTCACAACAATAATCTTATCCAGAATTTTAGAAGGTGCAACCACCCATCCCAACCTTAAACCCGGAGACAATATTTTAGAAAATGATCCGGCATACACAACCCGTCCGTTCTCATCCATGGACTTAATGGTGGGAATATCCTCTCCTCTGAACCGTAGTTCCCCATAAGGGTTATCTTCAATGATATAAACATTATACTGCTCGGCAAGTGCCAGCAGCTTCTTTCTCTTTTCCAAACTCATTGTAATACCGGATGGGTTTTGAAAAGTTGGAATAGTATAGATTAACTTTACATTATTGTTATTCTTCAATACGTCTTCCAATTGTTCTACATTCATACCGTCACTCTCAACATCTACAGGTAGAAGTTGAGCATTATATGCACGAAAAGCGTTTAATGCACCGATGAAACTAGGATTTTCAATGATAATTCCATCACCTTCATTTAAGAATACCTTGGCGGTTAAATCTATACCCTGCTGCCCGCCACTCATAATAGCAACATCATCATCCTGTTTTCCTATGCCGATCTTACTCATTCTCTGCTTTACAATCTCTTTGAGCGGCGCATATCCATCCGTCACACTATACTGAAGTGCAGCCGTACCGTTACCTAACAAGATGTCCTGAGCAATTTGCGCCAGTTCTTTTGTTGGAAATGTTTCAGGTGCGGGATTTCCTCCGGCAAATGAAATCATATCGGCATTCTGCAGTACTTTAAAAATTTCTCTAATGGCCGACCCCTTCAATCCCTTTACACGTTCTGAAAACATACTTTCTATATTGTCCATAGTTATAACACCTCTCTAATTAATAGTATTCTTTTTATTTTCAAGCCTCACTTGTTTTTTATTCATTATAGCACACTTAATTCTAGAAACACACATATATAAAGATATTCAATTTACATTCACAAGAATTTTAGTAATCATTCTTAATTAATAATATTTTACAAATTCTATCATAACAAAACTTGCATTGTCAATAATGCACAATTCCTCTAATCATTTTTATACTTTGAATTTTAGGATAATATCTTTTAAGCTATCTGCACTTTGCTGTACATAGTCTGCTTGATTTTTCACTTCATCTGCCATCTCTTTTATGTTTAATACCTTCTCGGCAATACTGCTGCTCCCTTCTGCTCCTTCATTACTTGCCTTGGATATCTCATTCATTGCTTCCGATACAGTTTTTATGGAGGCAAGAAGTTCTTCTGAAGTAGCACTCAAATCTGCTACTAGTCCATCAATATAGATTGCATCCTTATCATAATTTTCTCCTACCCGGACCGATTCTTTATAACTATCTACTACTTTTGTTTCAATATATGCTACCGTTTGTCTCGCGATATCAGCAAGATTCTCAACAGCTTCAAATACTATATTAAGCGTGTTGTGTATTTCATTAACGGTAATTTTGGAATCTTCTGCCAATTTCCTTATTTCTTCAGCAACAACGCCAAAGCCTTTTCCTGCTTTTCCCGCTCTCGCCGATTCTATAGCAGCATTTAAAGCCAAAAGATTTGTCTTTGAAGATATCTCTAAAATAGCGTCAGATAATGTTTTAATTCTTTCAACTTCTTTGGCTTTGATCAATGCTTCATCCATATTACTTTTAATAGTTACCCGCGTTTTGTCCGCATCAACCTGTAGTTCCCTCGATCGATCCTTTAATACAACTGCCTTTTTACTTATTTCACTTGCAGACATAGCTCCTTCCTGAGCTTTTTCAGCAATAATTTCTACTGCAGTTTCAATCTCAATAGCGGTAGCACTTACTTGTTGTGTAGAAGAAGCTGTTTCTTCCATTCCTGCCGACAGTTGCTGTACTGTTGCAGAAGCATCTTCAAGATTTTCTGTAAGTTCTGATATCCTTTTATTTGAAATCCTTAATGCTTTGTCCACATTATCGGTTTCGTGGATAATTGCACGGATAATATCTTTTATTGATTGTTGCATCGTATCCATTGATTTTGCCAAATCACCCAATTCATCATTTCTATTGATTTTTTCCATTTCATAAATTAAGTTACCGGTAGCTATTTGCTTCATGCCTTCTGCAATATTATGTATAACGCTAGTAATACGCCCAATAAAAATAAAAATAAAAATAATAAAAAATAGTATTGAACTTACCAAAATAGCTGCTACAATAGTGATTAGCCTATTTAATTCTTTTGAAAACTCTTCCTCCGTTAGCGTTGACACAAGATAAAACCCCGTATTTTCCAGATACTCAGAGTAATAAACTTTTGTAACTCCATTGAAATTACCTTTAATAATACCGGATGTTTTAGATAGTAATTTTTCCCCAATTCCCTTCAAACTTCCGCTGCTTATATTTAGAATAGTATCTGCTTCGGAAATATCCTCATTATAACTATATTGAGGATGAATGATAAATCGTCCATCTTTATCGAGTACAAATGGATAGCCTGTTTCACCAATTTTTTCTTGCAAAAATAACTCTTCCAGTTGAGTTAATCCTATATCCAATGCCAGAACCCCATACTCAGTACCTTCTCCTTTTCTTATTACCTGAGATAATGTAACTACAGGTTTTCTTGTATCCGAATCTATATAGATATCAGTATAGACCAGTTTTCCATTTGCTTCTACAGCCGCCTTATACCAGGGACGCTCATTTGCTTTCCAGCCAGGGGCATCCGGAATCCACCCTGAACCACAGTCAACACTACCATCAGGGTAACCTATGTAAACATCAATAATCCCGTATTCTTCTTTCAACATAGTTAACGCAGACATAAAATAAGGTTTTATATCATCCTTTACATCCAAAACTTGATCTTCTATATTTTTTCCTAGAAGATCCTCTACGTATCTCGTTTTATCTTGCAAAACTACTTGTCTTTGAGAAAAGAAATTATTGAGCTTCTCTCTCATATAGTCAGTCTTTATTATTACTTGACTATTAGATTGTTTCGTAATATTATTCTTTATCTGTACATAGCCAACCACAGTGACAACACTAAAAGAAATAATCAATAAAGAAATAATTACCAGTAGCATTTTCCCTCTTAATCCAATTTTTTTCATAAGTTACCTTCCCTATCTCAAATTTTTGAACCACGCGCCAAAAACCTCTGCTTAATCCCATGATCTCATTAGTTTCCTTAAGTTTATTTTAAGTTTATCTAAATTTTACTACTCAATTCAAAATAAATCAATTCACTTTTGAATTGTTTAAGTACATCAATATATACTTCACTAACAATTGTTAATAATGTGCAAATATCATCACCTTGACAATAAATTTCCTAAATTATATAATATCAACGATTTGAATAATTAATAACTATTCACTATTCACTATTAATTATTAACTATTTTGGAGGTTGATTCCATGATTAATACGGAAGTCCGTACCCGTTTTGCTCCCAGTCCTACAGGATATATGCATGTAGGTAATCTTCGGACCGCTTTATATGCTTATCTATTAACAAAAAGTAAAAATGGAAAATTCATACTCAGGATTGAAGATACAGATCAAGAAAGATATGTAGAAGGTGCGATTGAGATCATATATAAAACCCTTGCTGAAACAGGCCTCAAACATGATGAAGGTCCTGACCTGGGCGGAGACTACGGTCCTTATATACAAAGTGAGCGAAGAAACATTTATAAAGAATATGCTGAAAAATTAATTGAGTTAGATGGCGCCTATTATTGTTTTTGTGACAAAGAAAGATTGGATCAGCTAAAGCAGCAAGATTCTCCTAAAGCTCCTTCTAAATATGATGGACACTGCAGACGTTTATTGAAGGAAGAGATTCAAGAAAAACTAAAAAGCGGTATTCCCTATGTGATCAGACAGAAGATTCCTACTGAAGGTACGACTACCTTCCATGATGAAGTTTTCGGTTCCATCAGTGTTGAAAATGATACTTTGGATGATAATATACTCCTTAAATCCGACGGATTGCCTACATATAACTTTGCAAACGTAGTAGATGATCATTTGATGAAAATTACGCATGTGATCCGCGGAAGTGAGTATCTTTCCTCTTCTCCGAAATATAACCTTTTATATGAAGCTTTTGGTTGGGAGATTCCTACTTACATCCATGTGCCACCGGTAATGAAAACAGCATCCAAAAAGCTTAGCAAACGAGAAGGCGACGCTTCTTATGAAGATTTTATCGCTAAGGGATATTTAAAGGAAGCAATTATCAACTATATTGCCCTTTTAGGCTGGAGTCCCGGAAATGACAAAGAAATATTTACGCTGGATGAGTTGATCGAAGCTTTTGATATTGAGGGAATCAGCAAAGCTCCTGCTATATTCGATGTACAAAAGCTGGATTGGCTGAATGGCGAATACATCAGAATGCTGCCTTTGGATACATTCCATCAAATGGCCATTCCTTATTATGAAAAAGCCATTAAAACTCCAAATATTGATTTGTACAAGATCAGCAATCTGGTACAAGCGAGGACGGTTAAATTGATTGATCTTATTGAGATGCTGGATTTCATTGATGTTTTACCGGAGTACAGTACCGAATTATATATTCATAAAAAAATGAAAACGAACCCTGAAAATTCACTGGACAGCCTAAAAGCAGTTTTACCGGTATTTGAAAGTTTAGAGGAATGGGAAGAAGAAAATATTCACGATGCTGTATTCGCATTAATTGAAAAGTTAGGTGTTAAGAATGGTCAAGTGTTATGGCCTATTCGTGTAGCATTATCCGGCAAACCATCAACTCCCGGAGGCGGCATTGAGTTAGCCGTATTGCTAGGTAAGAAAGAAAGTCTGAACAGAATCAGAAAGGGTATTGGCCTTTTAGAAAGCTAAATCATAAAGATAACTAAATTAAGACTGATAATTTCTCAAGTTATATGCTATACCATGGGCAGACACAAGGCCTGCCCCTACGTTTATACATAAAATCACAAAGAAGGACCGAAGCATTGAATGCTCCGGTCCTTCTTTATAACGGTTTTTTATCAATATTCTTTTATTTTATACTTATGGGCTTGTTGCGTAAGACATAAAGCTCATATAGAATTTTTGCTGCTTGCGCTCTGGTTGCATGGCCGTCCGGGGCAAATTTATTACCGCCTACGCCATTGATAATGCCTGCCTGCTGCATTTTGGAAACAGCGTCTTTAGCATAGGATGCTATTGTCCGGTCATCGGCAAATGCTGCCGCTTGATTAGTTTTCGGAAGTTCCAACTTAACAAGCGCAGCGATTCTGCTAGCCAGTACTGCCATCTCCTGGCGTGTAATCTGCTGATCCACACCAAATGTACCGTCACCCATGCCATTTGTAATCCCCATCTTTTGTGCAGTGGCAATCGCACTGTAATACCATGTCCCGCGCTGTACATCCTTAAAGGTGGCTACGGCATTTTGATCTGCCAACCCGAAACTATTCATAAGCATTTGAATAAATTGAGCCCTTGTAATATTTGCATTTGGCGCAAACTTATGATCACCTGTGCCGTTAACAATCTTTCTCGCTGCCAAAGCTTCAATGTATTTCTTAGCCCACATTGCTTCTTCCATATCGGCAAAACTTATACTGACATGCATTGCGGTATACTTGCTGAAATGGTCTACACTGAACGTCACCTTGCCTGTTTCCGCATCATAGATACCGGATACTTCTTCCAATACCGCCGGATCTACACTATCATTGATATAGAATACAACAATATTATCAGGATTTTCTCCTGCTGCCAGCGGATAATCTACCGTAATTTGTACAGTACGCTCATTATCGAATGTATGTACCGCTTCCCCATCTACTGCAATGTTAAAGTCGTATACAGGCTTTCCTTCGACTTTTTCTTGGACATCCTGCGGCAAATCGGCAGTATTTACTTTCTCCACTGATACTTCTACTTGTGAAGAAGATGTACCCTGAATCGCCAGCGCATCCGGTGCCATTACGATGGATGCAAGTTCCGTATGGATCTCTATGGCTTCAATATTTGACTCTTTTGCATTTTGTAAAGATGCTGCCGGTAATTTCGTTGATATCTTGGAAGCACCCGGACTTTGCGGCACTTCAATGACAATTTTATTATCCTGCGCGTCCTGTATTGCTTTATCCATAGTTTCTTGGTCTACATCGGCTACTGCAGCCCCATTGCTGTCCACTTCCGGTGCAGATACTTGGATTGTTCCGTTACTTTGCGAAACGTCACCAGGATTTTGTGTATTATTGGTACTTTGGCCGCCACCACTGTCACTATCACCACTGCTGTCGTCATCATCATCATCACTACCACTACCACTACGGCTTGTTGACATTCTGCCGTCAACAACAGCATTTTTCATGCCGTTTTTATTAATATAATCCGCAACTACTTCATCCAATGCCGGATATTCACCGATAACCGCATCATCGGCAAACATAGTATAGTTGTCTCCACCGGCAGCCAAGAAGTCGTTGGTTGCTAACTTATAGGTCTTATGGATATCCAATGCCTTTCCATCGATGGTTACACTTACCACTCTATTCAGAGGCTCCGCTGCCGGATTAAAGACTACTCTCATTCCCGAGATATGCGGGAATCCGCCCAGTGTTGCCGGGTAAGCAGAAACCCCTAGTTCTAAAGCTGCCAATAAATCGGCACCGCTTACTTCTTTAAGCACCACATAGTTTCCGAACGGAAGCACCGTGATGATTTCTCCTTTTGTAATATCCCCAACATCGATGCTTGCTCTGATACCCCCGCCGTTGGTAAGTGCCACATCGGCACCGGCGGCATCTTTCATCGCGTCGGCGATTAAGTTACCAAGGTTGGTTTCCCCGGTTCTTACATTTTGTCTTTCTCCATCTAACGTTACATCCGTATGACCTATCACTAATGAAGTTATTTGCTCGTTTTCAGCTTTCAATTGGGCAATCAATGCGGTCATTTCCTCATCAGCTGCTAAAGATGCCGCTTGTTCTGCTGTGAGCAACTGTGCCGTACGGCTGATACTGCCATCTTCGTCCAGTGACAGTTCTACGATACCCAGATTTCCAAGGTATTCTCCAGTCTGTACAATGAGTGTACCGTTTACAAGTTTCCCTTGAGAAAGCGGTGTGTGGCTGTGTCCATCTACAATTACATCAATACCTGTTACCGCATTTGCTATATCTTCACTGGTGACTTCACTGGATTCATCCAATCCAATGTGTGCCAATGCGATGATCACGTCTGACTGATCTTTTAATTTTTCTACCATTTGCTGTGCAACGGTTACAGGGTCTTTAAATGTTAACCCTTCTACATTCTTCGGATGGGTCTTATAGGTTGTTTCCGGCGTTGATAGTCCGAAGATCGCAACCTTTTTACTGCCTATATCCTTAATGGTATATGGTGTCAGCAGCGTGCTTTCATCCTCTTTTACCACGTTGGCTGACAGAATCGGGAAGTTCACCAAGTCATCTAATTCCACAAGACGTTCCTGTCCATAGTTAAAGTCGTGGTTCCCTGCTGCCATCGCATCATATCCCATCTCGTTCATGATGTCTACCATGGCTTCCCCTTTAGATAGCGAGATGATGGTCTGACCGTGGAAGGTGTCTCCTGCATCCAGCACCAATACTCTGCCCGGATTTGCAGCTTCCAATTCCTTGATCTTTGTTGCAGCCTTTGCTACACCCATACCACTTCCTTCTTCCACTCTGCCGTGAATGTCGTTGGTATGTACAATGATAATCTTATTGCCTTGGGTTACCGGGTCTGCAGCCTGGATATCACTGTTATACCTTACCCGGATTCTTGCTCCTGCCGCACCATAAGAAGCGATCCCGGTTACCGATACGTTTTTTCCTATTTCTAATGCGTCCATATCGATGCCCAGATAGCCGTCTACGTGGATATAAACTTGGCCTGAGCCGTCATCCATTTTGAAATAACTTGCTGGCTCGTTTACTTCAATAATATTTCCGGTTGTTTTTACAAGCTTACCTGCATAGCTTCCATTTGCTGCATCGGTTGTAGCAATCACCTGTGGGAGGATTTCCTGTGCAGGACCTACATAAAGCACATCATAGGTGAAATCCTGATAAGATAGTTCTTTTTCATCTTCAAAGGTTTTCACCACACCGGTCGCGATCACTTCTTCTCCTATGCGCAGTTCTGCCTTCTGATCCCCGTACAGACAGATCCCGCCGGTAGCATCCTGGATGTACATGGAGTCATAGAATAAATTCGTAGGCGCCGTAATGGTTCCTTTTACAGTATAAGGCATGCCGGTCTGTGCATTTTCTCTTACCCATGCGATATCCTTAACACGGTCATATCCTGCCAGCCAGTCCATCACATTCATCGTAAAGGCTGTATTGCTGGTATCATTTACGATTTCATAGTCAGAATAGAAATGACGACCCGCAGCAATGATTTTACCATCTCCGATTTCTTCTTTAGCGATCACAGGAATGGTCTCTCCATTAAGCTGTCCTTTTTCATTGTACATATAGGCACTGCCTTCAATGACATTGTAATTATAAGAGGTGTCATTTGCCGCCAGTAAAATCTCCAGCTTGCTTGCCCCGTCATTGGTAAGTGGACCGTAATTCTCATCTACTAATGCGCATCCACTGAAAATACGGAGCGACTTCATATTTTTATTTAATCCGCCTGCCGCTTCAGGGAAGGTTTCCATATATACCGACCATACCATTCCGCCGCTGTATTTGTCGGAATCTTCCGGTTCATATACATTGTCATTGCTAAACCGTATCCCTGAATCAAGTTCTTCTAGCGTAGTATTCAACAGCTGATTATTGTATCCGTAGTTGGATTTATCAGCGATAAGCAACGATCCTCCGGCTTTTACCCACTGGGAGATGGCCGTATTCTCAGCCGTGCTTAAAGGCTTGCTTTCTGTCGGTGCGCCCAATACAAGCACATCGATATTTGCCAGTACTTCTGCCGATATTTCTTGCGTATTAAACTCCGCACTATAACCATAGGTTCTGAGCAGCTTAACAAAATCGCCTACAGTTCCGGGAACATCCGCATTACCGTGTGACTGGTCAATTAAAATGTTCTTATTATTCGGTGTCACCACAAGCACTGTTTTGGATAATTGCGTGACAGTGGTTACACCCGAGATCGGGGTTAATTTTGCGATAATATTGACTTCACCGGAGCCGGATGGTGTCCACTCCACATGGGCTGTTTTCTTTTCTCCGGCTGCAATTCGGTCAATGATCGCTGTTCCAATCAAATTACTTTGAAAAATATTTGAATGATAGAACTTTACTTCCAGATTTTCTACTGCTCTCGCACCAAAATTGGTAACGCTAGCCAGTACATCACTTTTAATGCCCGGAAGCGCAGGCTGCGGATCAACTACTAATTCGGTTAATTTCACATCATTTTCTGCACCGGTGGTCCATATCGGACTGGAAATACCGATTTTACCATTCGTATGGATTACTTTTACTACATACCAATGGTTTCCAGAGCCCGGCGTTACTTCCGGTTTCCACTGGGTACTGTTCCCATTAACATTTTGTGTATCAACCACTAGTCCGCCATTTGTGATGAGTTCCACTTTTTGTATGGAATCTTCATCATCGGCAGCATATATATTAAAATCAAGCTTTTCTCCATCGGACAATTTGAGGATACTTCCCATCCAGTAATCGTTAGCTTTCACTTTCAGCACCAGATTTCTGGTTTCTGTAGAATACACCCTGTGTGCTTTAAAGGCTTCTATAAATGATTCAAAAGTCAAATCTTCCGCCAGTACACCGGTAAGATTGTCCGGGTCTCCCCAGTTCATCGCATGATTATCCTGCGCATTGGTGGCCCCTACGTGCCAGCCATTGTCTAGGGCTTTATAATAATACTCAATAGCTCTTGCATAGCTGTATGGCGGTGCACCGTTTCCTGCTTCAATCATTTTCACCCAACGGTCGGCATCCGCATCATAAGCCAGATTATTGAAAGAATCACTCGGCCAGTTAGGATGATTAAATGCCGCCACCACTTCTTCTTTTTCAAGCCAATCATAAAAATCTGCGATTTCTGTCATGGTCTTCTTTGCTTCGGTATAATTATCGGAATCATATGCGTTCATATGCCCGTTACTGCTGTGGGTCCATTCAAACCCTCTCATCGCAATAAACTCACCGGCGTGAGCACTGTTAAACACATCTGCCATTTCTTTCGTTTTGACCCATTCGGACCCGGCTACCGGGGTAAACCGGTTATTGCTGCTGTCAAACTGGTCACCCTCCAACTGGTTGGAATGATCGGTGATAACCAAGAAGTCTAAATCCTGACCATATGCATGGGCATAAGCCTCTGCGGGAGTACCCTGCCCATCAGAATAAGCAGTATGTGCATGAGGGATCCCAAAATATACATTAAAATCATCTTGATTCTCTATGATGGTGAAGCTCCAAACCTTTTCATATTCTGCATTCTCTGCGTCTTTAATGGTAAACCTGACTTCATGTTCTCCAACGCTCAAATCCGCCGTAGGAGTATAGGTTACCGTTCCCTGTTTGGTTTCAGCATCATAGGTTTTAACTGTCTCTACAACCGCTCCGTCTACTTCAAGCTGTGCAGAATCGGAAACAAGGCTCTTCTCTCCTTCTTCATAAGTCAGAGAAATTTCCGGCCTTACTTCATAGGTTGTCATCATATTTGCCGGCGAGGTATAAAATACAGGTTCTACTGCAGCCGGTGCGCTCTGTGATTTTGTAACATCGGCTGCGCTTCTTACATGCAGCTGATAAGTAGTCTTATATTGAGAAACAATGGCAGTGACATCCACCGTATCTCCCGCAAACACACCGCTAAGTTCAGGAATCTTATAAATACCAATGGTTTTATTTGCGCCATCGGTGAGGACGGTCGTACCACCGGTATTAATATCCCCAAGCTTAACGCCTTCCAGCTTCACCAATTCGCCTTCATAATCCTCTCCGATCTGACTGATGGTTACCTTCTGCGGCATCGGCAGTGCATTCCCTTTGGAAATCACCTCGTCAACGGTAAAAGGACTGATTTCCAATAACTCGTTATAGCTTGTCAGCTTTCCTGTTACTCGAATCTTATCGCCCTGCTCTAATGTAATATTGCTGCCCTCTTGTTTATACAGGCAAATTCCGCCGGTATTATCCTGAATATAGATATTATTGGTAGAAGTTACGATCCCTTCTGCCGTTACCGTGTCACCTGCAGTCTTTGCTCTTGCTTTGGCAATGGCATACTCACTTACCTGTCCTCCGTCATATTTGACTTCAAATACCGCAAGCGTACCGCTTACTTCATTTGCCACCAATAGAAGCGGACTGCCGGACGGACTGTCTTCAGCCGGAATGAATTTAATGCCTTCCGGTGCACAGTCACCGGCAATGTCCTGACTGAAATCTCTGGTATTGATGTACTGCACAAATTTCGCATTTGCAGGATCTGTTACATCGTACACCATAATGCCGCCGATACGTTCAAGGCCTATGAATGCATAGTATTTGTCCCCTACTTTTCCAACCTTTACGTCTTCCGGCTCAGGGCCTTTGTTATCACTTCTATTATCAAAAGCTACTTCGTCATTGGTCGTGTTGAATTCATCAGGATATCTTAGTGCGGTTATCTTTTCGAAATCCGAACCGCTATCATAGACCTGGCTGAAATCCGATGTATTATAGATTGAGAAAGAACGTCCGCCAAATGTATAAAGCGCTTGGTAATCGCCTGTATCATTATTTAATCCTAGTTCGACGTGCACATTGAGTTTTCCCAGATTCTTTTTGTCACCTAGAGTGGATACCATTGCATCTAATTGATCTTGAGTATATGCGGCATAGTGATCTGCATTTAATGCCAATTTATCTTCTATATCCTCTACTCCTATTTCGTTTTCATAGTTATCATATTCTCTCCCATCACCTTCATTGGCAGTGAAGATATAGTCATTACCGTTTATGGTGGCTATATCCAGTCCATCGGGCATGTACATGCCCAATACAGGCCATGGCTGAATATTGATTTTTCCGTCTTTATTTGATGCATCTAAAGCCGACAGGGACCAATCCTTAAATCCAAGCCCTTCTACTTTTATAAATTTTTCTTGCGCAATATCAAGTGTTGCAACTGCATTGTTTTCTTGCAGTGCTACATAGGCATACGCACTCTCTTCATCTACAACGATGTATTCAGGTTCCAAATCATTTTTGACTTGTGCGCCCTCTTTGATAATTACATCCGCATCAATGGTTACACCGTCAAAAGAAGCTGTAGTGACTAAATCCTGCGTGATACTGTCAACACCACCTGAAACATCAATCACCGATACGCTTCCTTCAGGGTCTATTGAATAATCACTATTTGGTTCTCCCTCATTTGCCACCAGCAAAGCATTCCCATCCGGAGTAAATGTGAGATTGTCCGGAAGTGCCCCAACTTCAACAAAGCCCTTGTATGTATAGGCATCATCTATCGCAAAGAAAGCCACTCTGCCGTTATTGGTTTTAGTATTGTTAGGCAGCGATACGGCAAAATATTGCCCGCTAGGATGAATATCGATACAAGTAATATCTCCTGCTACAAAGCCGTCTCCGAAATCCGACAAATCATTGATGCTTACCTTTTGGGATAATGCCAGTTGTTCAACATTTCCACTGCTTGTATCCAATGCCGCCAAGTCTACGATGTCTACCGAAACAGCATTTTCCGCACCATTTACGATAAAGGCTTTCTTACTCACCTTGTCATATTTTACAATTTCAGCAACACCTTTTTCCCCATTGGCACCTTGTGCGGTAAAACGCCCTACAAGACTTAGGAGGTTATCTTTATCTTCATAAGATTGTACCTGTATTTCATAAATTGATGTTTTTGATGTTTCCCCTTCTGAATCCGCCGCTTCAATATAGTACTCTACATTTTCTCCACCTATTTGAATGTCAGCAGTGTAAATATAAACACCGTTATTCTCACTATAAGTGGCTTCAGTTACAGTATATCCCTGCGCGCTTACTACTTTTGAATATACGCTGGCTGTTACTGTGTTACTTTCACCATATACTGAGCTAACGACTGAAAAATCTACCGCAACCGTAGAATACGCATCTGCTGAAGTAATCGGATTCGGGTATTCTATTTGCAGTTCTGTGTTTGCTTTGTCTACAATCTCTATTGCGCTGGGACTTTTTAAAGCCGGTACTGTAAAATATGTTTCCAGACTTCCGGTAATTCTTACTTTTTTACCGATAAGACCCGAATTTGTTTTCAACCCGAACTGTGCTCTATAAGAAGAAGTAATTTGAACAGGCATTATTTTCTCACTCTGCGTTTCATCGGCAGAATCTGCAATTGCAAAATTATAATCATTAGTAAAAGGCTCCTCGAAGTTGTAATTTGCACTGCCACTACTTCCTCCTGTGGTATGCCCCACTATGTATCCTTCAACTGTTGCTGTACCGCTGTTATTGGCAATAGCCTCTGCGACCGTAAGAACATTGTCCGCAGCAGCTGTTTCAGGCATTATTATACCAATCATGTTGGTAATTACCAGTGCCAATATAAGCACCATACTTATACTTCTTTGAAGTTTCTTAAACAAAATACGTCGCCCCCTTCGTTTGTAATGAAATGCTGCTTATTATTCCTCTCTTATTGCTATTATGTAGAATGGCCTCACCCCTTAACCGTAAAAATGTTTTAGATATAAATAGATAACAGAAATGTATATGATCATATCTTCTGGATATAAATACATATCAATACAAATTTTATACTAATGGTTTATTGTTAAACTTAGGTTGAATAAATGTTAATAAATGTTAATATCATGTAAAAAGTACAACCTATATTTTCACAAAAAAAAGAGTTGAATTAAGTGCAAAAAACACTTAATTCAACTCTTTTTTTACTATTTAAATATTATTACAATTGAAGCAGTGAATGATCATTTAAAAATGAATCACTCAGGCTTATATGAACTCTTCAATGATACAACCCTGTTAAACACCGGCCTATCGACGGTATGATCTTTAGAATCCACGCAGAAATATCCATTCCTTACAAACTGGAATTTTTCTTCTGCAGCCGCTTCTGCTAGAGCAGGCTCAACATAGCTTTCCAAAACTTCCAAGGATTTTGGATTAAGGTTCATCCCATCCATTAATGTAGCCTCACTATCCTCATTCTCTTCAAGGAACAAATGGTCGTATAATCTTACCTCTGCCTTCACAGCATGAGCCGCAGAAACCCAATGAATGGTACCTTTGACTTTTCTACCGGTAAATCCGCTCCCGCTTTTTGTTTCAGGATCATAAGTACAACGAAGCTCTATAATCTCACCGGTTTTCTCGTCTTTTACCACTTCTTCACACTTAACAAAATAAGCATTCATTAATCTTACTTCATTTCCCGGAAACAGGCGGAAAAATTTTTTAGGCGGATTTTCCATAAAGTCATCCTGCTCAATGTAAATCTCCCTGGAGAACGGTATCTTTCTGGATCCCATTTCCGGATTTTCCTGATTGTTTTCCGCATTCATATATTCAATCTGACCTTCAGGATAATTGGTAATTACGACCTTTAATGGCTTTAACACCGCCATCATACGCGCCTTTTTCATTTTTAGGTCTTCGCGTATACAGTGCTCCAATAATTGAATGTCCACTGTGCTGATACGTTTTGCTACCCCGATTTTATCACAGAAATCTTTGATGGCCTCGGGTGTATATCCTCTTCTCCTCAATCCTGAAATGGTGGGCATACGAGGATCATCCCATCCATCCACATACTTTTCTTCCACAAGCTTTCTAAGCTTTCTTTTACTCATCACGGTATATGTAAGATCCAGCCTTGCAAATTCGATCTGTTTCGGCGGATTTTCAAATTCCAATTCCTGCAGTACCCAATCATATAGCGGACGATGATCCTCAAATTCCAATGTGCATATGGAATGGGTAATATCCTCAAGGGCATCGGATATTGGATGCGCATAGTCATACATAGGATAGATACACCATTCGTCTCCGGTTCTATGATGGTGTGTATGAGAAATCCGGTAGATTACAGGATCACGCATATTAATGTTGGGTGATGCCATATCTATTTTCGCTCTTAACACACGGGTGCCATCATTAAATTCTCCATTTCTCATTCTCGTAAACAAGTCAAGATTTTCTTCTACCGAACGGTTGCGGTACGGACTTTCTTTTCCCACTTCTGTTAATGTTCCCCGGTATTGCCGGATCTCTTCCGCCGTCAGATCACAAACATAGGCTTTTCCTTTTTTGATGAGCTGCACAGCACAATCATACAGCTTTTCAAAATAATCCGAAGCATAAAACATACGGTCTTCCCAATCGAACCCTAACCATTTGACATCCTTTTTGATGGATTCAATGTATTCAATATCTTCTTTTATCGGATTGGTATCATCAAATCTCAGATTACACAAACCTTTATATTTTTTTGCCGTACCGAAGTTCAGACAGATAGACTTTGCATGTCCGATATGCAGATAGCCGTTAGGTTCAGGCGGAAACCGTGTATGTACATTATCATATACGCCTTCTGCTAAGTCTTTATCAATAATATTATGTATAAAATTGGCAGATTGTACGTCCTTATTCATTTCATTTGCAATATTGTTGGTCATCCTTCACTTCCCCTTATTTTTGATATTATCGCTATTATATCACTAACATTATTAACGAACAAATAATTTTTTAAACTGCTTCTCTGAAAACACTATATATAATGCATTAAAGAAATTACAGTAACGGTAGGTCTGGGGTGGTGTATGTTTCTGTAAGAGACCGTCCACTGTTTGAACGAAGTGAGTTTGGGTGCGTCTCTGGAGGACACATACACCACCTCAAAATCGTTTGCCAATGTAAAAACTTTAATGCGTTATATATAGCATCATATGGGCTCGGAGTTTTTAATATCCCATCTGTCCTGTAAGCGAATCGTCATGATCAATCCATTTCTGTACTTCTATCACTCTGTAAGAGTCTTTTGTATCTCTGACAATCACCTTTTCAATGCCTGCATTGATGATTAATCTCTTGCACATCGCACATGATGTAGCGTTTTGCACCAATTCCCCTGTCTTCATATCTTTTCCGACGAGATACAAGACGGCACCGATCATGTCCTTTCTTGACGCACTGATGATACAATTGGCTTCCGAATGCACCGAACGGCAAAGCTCATATCTTTCTCCTCTCGGTATGTTTAATTGCTCTCTCATACAAAAACCGAGGTCGCTGCAATTTTTCCTGCCTCTAGGCGAACCGGTATACCCGGTTGAGAAGATTTCATCGTTCTTTACGATGATTGCACCATAATTCCTCCGAAGACACGTCCCCCGCTCCAATACTGTTTCTGCGATATCAAGATAATAGTTATGCTTGTCCCTTCTTTCCATAACCCTCGTATCCCCTTTACATATTACTTATGATTCCTTTAAATTGAAAATTATTAATTATTATAACATAAATCATAATAATAATGTAAATGCAACTCAAACATTCAAAAAAAAAATCTATTGGTTATCGAAATAACGAATAGATTTTTATATTTTAATTTTATATACGTTACAATTTTAGTTGTAATTCTCCATCTTCATTCCAATTCAAATGTTCTATGCCTAATATCTCAATATGTGGATTATCTTTAATTTCCTCTACTAGCGCTTCTGATATAAGAATTTCTATTTCTTATAGATATATGGCTTGAATGCTGTGGACATTTAAGTTCTTTAGATATATATAAGTTGAATTAAAGATTTGAGTCGGAACGGCACAGGGGCCGGTCCCTACATATAACACCAAATTCCATTCATACCGGATTTGCAACTCGTAGGGAACGCCCCCCGTGGCGTTCCGTTGACTTGTAATATCCAATTATTTAATTTAACTTATATAACCTACTTTTTTATTTAGTTCCAAAAAGCCTGTCTCCTGCGTCACCTAAACCTGGTACAATATAACCATGATCATTCAGCTTTTCGTCAACAGCAGCACAATAGATTTCCACATCCGGATGGTCTTTCGACAATTTTTCTATTGCTTCAGGTGCCGCGATCAAGCCCATAATCTTAATGTTTGTTACCCCGCGGTCTTTAATGAATTGAATTGCCGCGGAAGCAGACCCTCCTGTTGCTAACATTGGTTCAAGTATAATGATATCTCTTTCCTGCACGTCAGTAGGCAGCTTACAATAATATTCTACCGGCTGAAGGGTTTCCGGATCTCTGAAAAGACCGATATGTCCAACTTTTGCAGCAGGAATAAGTCTTAACATACCATCTACCATTCCAAGTCCCGCTCTAAGTACAGGGACAATAGCTAACTTTTTACCGGATATCACTTTTGTTTTAGCAATTGCTACCGGGGTTTCAATCTCTACTTCCTTCAACGGAAGATTTCTTGTTACCTCATATCCCATAAGCATTGCGATTTCTTCCACAAGCTCTCTAAATTCTTTTACACCTGTATTAACATCTCTTATCAATGATACTTTGTGTTGAATGAGAGGATGTTCCATAATAAAAACATTATTGCTCATCACTGATTCTCCTTTATCATGTGTTATTACTTTCCTTCCAAAGCGTGGATCTTATCGATTCTGCCCTGATGCCTTCCGCCCTGGAACTCGGCACCCAACCAAGCCTCAACGATTTCAATAGCCAATCCCGGACCCGTTACTCTTCCTCCTAAGGCAATTACATTCGCATTATTATGCTCTTTGGTCATTTTTGCAGAATAACAGTCACCGCATAAAGCAGCTCTGATTCCCTTGACCTTGTTTGCTGCAATGGAAATGCCTATCCCTGTTCCACATATCAATATTCCTCTATCACATTCACCATTCACAATGGATGAACAAACCGGATGAGCAATATCCGGATAATCTACCGAATCAGGTGTTGCTACACCAAAATCTTTAACTTCATAACCTTTTTCAGTCAAATATTTTTTTATTTCCTCTTTAAGTTCAAAACCACCATGATCACTTCCGATTGCTATCATTACATTCACGCTCCTTATAATCAGTGGGGAGTGAGGAGTGGGGAGTGGGGAGAAAATTACCCCTGAATACATATGAAAACGGCCCCTTTTTACCATCCACTATCCCTAGTATGTTATTATTGTCTATTATCTTTAAATATTGTATATAATATTAATTACAATGTCAAAACTTTTTACATGATTCTACATCTTTTCTTATCTGCACATCATACACTATTCACTATTCGCTATTCATTATTCACTAAACAACGTCCATTGTACATTTTTTTATCCGCACTCTTCTCCGCACTTTTTCTCATATTCCCTTTCAGCCTGAGATTTCCTAAGATAAAAAGGTGAAAAAGTCATATAGCTTTCCGTTTCGCCGCGATATGCTTTCTGCATAGCTAATTCAGCGATGGAAGACGCTCTCTGCATCCTGCTGCTTACAGGTGCAAATTCGCAAAGCTCCCCAAGGCCTTCAACTAATTTGTCACGGAATACCGCTACCCCATCTCCGGTAAACATCACCTTTTCATTTCTTGCCTTGAGTTCTTGTATTAACTGCTCCAGTGATATTCCCCGATATCCTTCCACCATATAAAATGTCTTGTCAATCCATTTATATAAAGCATTATATACCTGCTCTCTCCTCGCATCCATAATCGGACAGACCAGGTATTGGCAGAACGGCAGGTTAAAAGCTAATCCATCCAGCGTGGAGATGCCGACAACCGGCTTATTCACTGCATGCGCCAGTCCTTTGACCGTTGCTACACCTATCCTTAATCCGGTAAAAGATCCCGGGCCATTGGCTGCCGCAAAAACATCTATATCTTCCACTTTCAATGCAGCGCTTGAAAGAATTTCCTTAATCATAGGCATTAACTTTTGTGAGTGCGTTTTTTTATGATTCAATATGTACTCACCAATCAATTTATCGTCTTCCAATATTGCAGCCGTCGCTACAATAGAAGACGTATCCACTGCAAGTACTTTCAATTTCGTTCACTTCCTATCCGTAAAATTGAGAACAGAGAATATATCATCGAAAATTTAAACCTTATCTGACAATTTTCAATTCTTTATTCTCAACTTTCATGTCTTTATAGATATTTCCTATACTTTCAATCACGATTTCCCTGTAATTTTCGCCTTTTTCCAAATCCTTGTTGATACTGATTTGAAAATATGAAGGAGGTAAAAGATCTTTAATATTTTCCGCCCATTCAATAATAGATATACCCTCACCATAAATATATTCTTCAAATCCTATTTCAAACATTTCATCTGCATCATGGATCCGATATACATCAAAATGATAGATAGGAATAGTCCCCTCATACTCATTGACAATGGTAAAGGTCGGACTGGTAACATCTTCTCTCACCCCAAAAGCCTTTACCAATCCTTTTGTAAAAGCCGTTTTCCCTGCTCCTAAATCCCCACCGAGACATAACACATCTCCAGGCTTTAAAGCTTGTCCCAACCTATACGCAATATGTGCCGTCTCTTCCGGCGAATTGCTCTTTAATACTACACCATTACTGCTCATTAAAATACCGCACCACCTATATGGTAATAAATCTGTTCAAAAATGCAACATAATTGTCCATTGTCCATTGTACATTAATAATTATTCACTATTCCTTATTCACTATTCCTTATTCACTATTCACTATCTAAAACAGTCCTATAATCTTGCCGCTTTCGTCTATATCAATCTTCTCTGCTGCAGGCTCTTTTGGTAATCCCGGCATGGTCATAATATCTCCTGTCAGCGCTACTATGAATCCTGCTCCAGCCGAAATCCTTACTTCTTTTACAGTGACGGTAAAATCTTTCGGCATTCCTAATAATGCGGCGTCATCGGATAATGAGTACTGGGTTTTCGCCATACATATCGGTAGTTGGTCATAGCCTAAAAGCTCCAGTTGTTTAATTGCTCTTTCTGCTGAAGAAGTATATGCTACATCCCTACCGCCGTAAATACGAGTGACAATGGTATGTATCTTTTGCTTAATAGGCTGTTTCTCATCATATAGAAGATGAAATGCCGACGGCACGGTATCAATTACTTTAACCAGGGTATCGGCTAATTCCATGCCGCCCTCGCCGCCTTTTTCAAATACTTCTGAAATAGCGCATTCTACACCTAACTCAGCGCAGTACTGTTTTATAAAGGTTATCTCTTCTTTTGTATCTGTATTGAACCGGTTAATGGAAACGATAACCGGTACATCAAATCCTCTCATATTCTCTATATGTTTTTTCAGATTCACAATACCAGTAGACAATGCTTGAAGATTTTCTTCTTTTAACTCCGCTTTAGGTACACCACCATTATATTTTAACGCCCTTACCGTAGCAACAATGACAATGGCATCAGGTTTCAAGTTCCCATATCTGCATTTTATATTAAGAAACTTTTCCGCCCCGAGATCAGCGCCAAATCCCGCCTCGGTAATAACATAATCCGACAGCTTCAGTGCCAGCTTTGTTGCAGCAATACTATTGCATCCATGAGCGATATTGGCAAACGGTCCTCCATGCATCAAGCATGGTGTATTTTCAAGGGTCTGGACAAGGTTTGGCTTGATCGCATCTTTTAATAATAATGTCATCGCACCATCCACGTTCAGATCTTTTGCAGTAACCGGCTGTCCATTATAATTATATCCGATAATGATTTTTCCCAGACGATCTTTTAAATCCATCAGCCCGTCAGCAAGGCATAATATGGCCATAATCTCAGAAGCAACTGTAATCATAAAGCCGTCTTCACGGGAAAACCCGTTTATTTTTCCGCCAAGACCTACTACAATATTGCGTAATGCCCTGTCATTCATATCCAAGGCCCTTTTCCATAAGATCTGCCGGGAATCTATCCCTAATTTATTTCCCTGATGTATATGATTGTCAATGACCGCAGCCAAAAGATTATGTGCTGATGTAATCGCATGCATATCCCCGGTAAAATGAAGATTAATATCTTCCATGGGTACAACTTGTGAGTATCCGCCTCCTGCTGCACCGCCTTTCAGTCCCATTACCGGTCCCAATGAAGGCTCTCTTAGAGCGATAACGGCTTTTTTCCCGATTTTCACCATCGCTTGTCCCAATCCTACAGTAGTGGTTGTCTTTCCTTCCCCTGCGGGTGTCGGATTAATGGCTGTTACCAATATTAATTTCCCATCCGGACGGTCTTTGATCCGCTCCCAGATCACATCACTAATCTTTGCCTTATACTTTCCATAGTATTCGAGTTCATCTTCACGAATATCCAACATTTCCGCAATCTCACGTATGTGTTTCATTTCCGCTTGCTGAGCGATTTCAATATCTGTTAACATATTGGCTGTACTCCCCCTATAGCAATGTTTTCTAAACTCCATAATCTTCGAATTATTTTGTATTCACCTTATTCATAAACCGCTCAACGTCGATGATGAATCTCTCATGTGTCCCTTCTCCTATTTTCCCTTTTTCATCAAAGGCTTCCACACTAAAAACCAACTTTTTTTTGTCTATTTCTTTCAATTCCGCTTGTGCGTATACTTTCACACCTACTGGAGTCGCAGCCATATGCGAAATATCCACGCGTGTGCCAACGGTAGCTTGTGTCTCTTCAAGATATGGCTGAACACATTGGGCAGCCGCCTTCTCCATTAGAGCGATCATCATAGGCGTAGCAAATACCTCCACTGCACCGCTTCCTACTTCCTTTGCAGTAAGCTGCTCTGATACAATCATCTCTACCTTTTGTTCTAAACCGATTTTTAATTGGTCACTCATTTTTATCACCGCCAAACATAGTTTTCACAAATTAAAAATATTTTATCATATTGTACCTAACTAATCCAATGTTTTTTCAATATGCATTGAATCCCGCTAAAAATAGTTGTATTATATATGAGAACATGTTAAAACATGTAGGTTATAATATACATTGCACTAAAATTCAAAGACGTGAGGTTAGAAATGAATAATCGCAAAAAACATATTTTTTTATTCCACTTTGTTACAGGTTTTTTTTGGTTTAGTCTATACGCATACGTACCTACATTAGCAACTTATGTTGAATCGCTAGGCGCTTCTTATAAAATGGTAGGGATCGTGTTAGGCTCTTACGGCTTTACACAGATGCTTTTGCGCATACCCTTGGGAATTTTATCGGATACCCTTAACAAACGGAAAGTTTTTATTATTCTGGGTGCCGTACTGGCACTGGTCAGCAGCCTGGGCTTGTGGTTGTTCCCAAATGTCGGACTGGTATTATTGTTTCGCGCTCTTTCGGGTGTTGCTACAGTCGCTTGGGTCACTTTCACCGTACTATATTCCAGTTATTATGAAGATGACCATGCCCCTAAAGCCATCGGCATTTTAAACTCTTTCAATTTCATGGGGCAGATGGCCGCAATATTTCTCGGGGGACTTGCGGCTCAATACTTTAACCAGCAGGCTCCTTTTCTAGTGGCATCTGTTGGAGGTATTCTCGCACTTATTTTAAGTTTTGGCATCTATGAGAATAAAATTGACCGCAAACCTCTGAAGCTATCGGATATCGTAAGTGTTGCCACCGATAAAAACTTTATGTTAATATCTCTTTGCTCCATTCTATCCCAGTTTATTACCTTTGGTACAATGTACGGATTTACTCCTGTGATCGCCAAACAATTGGGGGCAACTGATTTTCAATTAAGTCTGCTTACAAATATTTCAACTATCCCTGTAATTTTTGCTTCTGCCATGAGCGGCACTCTTTTTATAAAATACCTGGGTGAAAAGTATACCGTTATGCTGGGTTTTTTAGCTGCTGCTTTAGCAAGTATAGCTACTCCTTATATGCCAAGTATCGCATGGCTTTATGTCATCCAGTTCATCGGTGGATTTGGGAGAGGATTAACGTTTACGCTGCTGATGGGAATAAGTATCAAAAATATTGAAAATTCCCGTAGAGCTACAGCTATGGGCTTTTTCCAAGCAGCCTATGGTATCGGAATGTTTTTAGGCCCTGTGGTGGTAGGATTTTTCAGTGATACACTGGGCATCTCCTCCGGCTTCTGGTTTTCGGGGTTTTTAGCAATGGTGGGTACTGTCATTACATACTTCGGTATTCAGTCTGGAACGGCGGGTTGACAATGGGCTAGTGAAAATATATTTTAGGCAGACACAAGACCTGCCACTACGACAACTGTTGCGTTATTAATGTTATAAAAAAAACCTAAGGTGCATGCACCTCAGGTTTTTTTTATTATTCTTCTTCGTTATTTTCTTCAACTTGCTGTATTTCTGTTTCCTCTTTAACTTTACCTTCAAATATTTCTTCAAACTGCGGTCCATCCAATTTTTCTTGTTCAAGAAGGGCTTGGGCAACTTTATGAAGTTTGTCGATATTATCTAGTAAAAGCTGCTCGCATTTTTTATAGGAACTATCAATAATCATTCTGATCTCATCATCTATCTCTGCTGCAACATGTTCACTATAGTTTCGAGACTGTACCATATCCCTGCCGATAAATACTTCATCCTGCTCAGAGCCGAAAGTAATCGGACCGATTTTGTCACTCATACCATACTTGGTTACCATTTTGCGTGCGATACTACTAGCTCTTTGAATATCATTTGATGCTCCGCTGCTAATGTCATCCAGTACAAGTTTCTCAGCAACACGGCCTCCCAATAGCTCAACGATATCTTCCATCATTTCCAGCTTTGACACATAGTACTTATCTTCTTTTGGAAGAGATAAGGTGTACCCTCCTGCTCTTCCGCGAGGAATAATGGATACCTGATGAACAGGGTCTTGTGTAGGAAGAAGCTTTGCAATAACCGCATGCCCGGCTTCATGATAGGCAGTGAGTCTTTTCTCCTTACCGCTAATCACTCTGGTTTTCTTCTCAGGTCCGGCTATGACTTTGATAATAGCTTCTTCTAATTCAGTCATATTAATTTGCTTTTTATTCTGTCTGGCCGCAAGCAATGCAGCTTCATTCATTAAGTTTTCGAGATCCGCACCGGTAAATCCGGGTGTTGTTTTCGCAAGTACAGATAAATCTATATCTGAGCCAAGCGGCTTGCCTTTGGAATGTACCTTTAATATTTCTTCTCTGCCTTTTACATCCGGTACTCCAACAACTACCTGCCTATCAAAACGTCCCGGTCTTAGTAACGCCGGATCAAGGATATCCGGACGGTTGGTTGCAGCTACAATAATAACACCTTCATTGATTCCGAATCCATCCATTTCAACCAAGAGCTGATTCAGTGTCTGCTCTCTTTCGTCATGTCCTCCGCCCAGACCGGCACCTCTATGCCTGCCTACCGCATCAATTTCATCAATGAATACGATACATGGGGCATTTTTCTTTGCTTGCTCAAACAAATCTCTTACCCTTGAAGCTCCGACACCAACAAACATTTCAACAAAATCGGAACCGCTTATACTAAAGAACGGAACACCTGCTTCTCCCGATACCGCTTTGGCAAGCAAGGTCTTACCTGTTCCCGGAGGTCCTACCAACAATACCCCTTTCGGTATTCTGGCACCCAATTCAATAAATTTCTTAGGTGATTTTAAAAATTCTACGATTTCTTTCAGTTCTTCTTTCTCTTCGTCAGCACCGGCAACATCATCAAAAGTTACTTTCTTCTTATCATCGGTAGCCAGCTTGGCTCTGCTTTTCCCAAAAGACATTACCCTGCTTCCTCCGCCTCCTTGCGACTGTTGGAGGAAAAATACCCAAAACAGGATAAAGATCACAACTAATCCCAGCGTAGGAAGTATGGTTACCCACCACGGAGGGGTCGGAGGTTCCTGGAAAGTTACTTTAAGCTTTCCGGAAGCTACTTGCGCTTGCCACTCATCGCCTACATCCTCTTTTAATGTGTCTACGTCAGGAATGGTAATCTCCGTTTTCGTATCATCATTTTGTGTGGATATAACTTTTCGATCTATGATTTCCAATTCTTTTACCTGTCCGGCCTGAATAAGCCTTACCAGATCAGAGTACACTTTCTGCTCGGTTTTATTGGGCAAATTGTATAAAGTAAATATCATTAATATTACTACAAAAAGTAATATATAGAAACTAATGCCCTTGAAGTATTTCTTCAATAAACTCCCTCCTCAGAACCACTGCTACTATGCGGTCATATGTAATAGTCATATGTTATAATATATTAACACAAACATTTAAAAAAAACAACTAATTTTACCAACCGGTTTTTATTATTCAAAATTTGTTTACAATTTATTATTTTACTCAATCTTTCTGCATGTATACTTCCGGTTTTAATACCCCTACAAATGGCAGATTCCTGTATTTTTCAGCATAATCCAACCCATAACCTACCACAAATTCATCAGGGATGTCGAATCCTTTGTAATCTACATGCACATCCACTTTTCTGCGGGCCGGTTTATTTAAAATTGTACAAATCTTTACACTTCCAGGTCCTCTTGAAATCAACAGTTCCTTTAAATACTTTAATGTCAATCCACTATCAATAATATCTTCTACAATTAGTATGTCCTTTCCTTGTATATCTGTTTCAAGATCTTTTAAGATTCTGACAACACCTGATGTTGATGTAGAGGCTCCATAGCTCGAAATTGCCATAAAATCCAATTCAACGGGAACAGCTATTTCTTTGATCAAGTCAGTTGTAAACATGACTCCGCCTTTCAAAACGCACAGAACCATTAAATTTTTCCCTTTATAGTCTTCACTTATTATTTTACCCATCTCTTGTGTCTTTTCCAGCAGCTGCTCCTTTGTTATCAGTACCTTTGCAATATCCTCTATCATTTACTTTACCTCCTGAAGTTCTATGATAAGTACCTTTTTTGACTCGCTGGCGCACTTAAACTTTTCACTCACTCTATATCCTGCAACCCATATGATATCATGCCCGGCAACCACTAAAGGAACTGTATCTCTTTTGTATTTCGGTACTTTTAAATCTATAAAAAAATCCTTAAGTTTTTTTGTGCCCTTCATTCCTGAAGGCATAAACGTATCTCCCGGCAGTCTATTCCTTATATATATTTCCTCTTTTATGCTATTATAATCAAAAGCTTTTGTAAAACGGTTAAATTCTATACCCTCAAGCTGCTCTGTATCTACTACACGGGCGACAGCAATCATATTTACTTCTCTAATGAGTATCGGCTCATCGATTTGCAGCAGATAATTAAAATCCCGCTGTTCTTTTTTCTTTGTTTTATCCGTCACATACAGTGCATCATAAACTACTTCCACTCTTATATGCCCCGGAAGATCTGCCGCTTTACCTGTAACCCTTTGAGCGGCTGAATCCTTAAGCATTTGCACTATTTCTTCTATATGCCGGTATTCGATATTAGCTGTATTCCCATTAAAAGCATGTATCGCTCTTCTAATGATTCTCTTTTGTATGGCAGCATGTTGTGCGGTTAAAAAATTAATAGAAATAAAAACGCCTCTTTTATCCTTTCTTATTTTTTCGCTTATTATCCCGTCAATATATTCTTCAATAAACTGATGATCTTCAGCTATTAGTTTTGCATTTTGAACAGCGGTCTGAATGAAATTCGGATTATAATCTTTTATAATCCGTGGTATTAAATCAAGCCTTAACTTATTTCTTGTATAAACCGCTTCAAGATTGGTTTCATCCAAACGAGGACGCAGATCATGTTGGATGCAGTATTCTTCTACCTGTTCTCTGGATATCTCCAGCAGCGGCCTGACCACCCCATCTTGACGATGCGGCTTTATGCCCGCCAGTCCTTCCAAACCGGCCCCTCTTATAAATCGCATTAATACGGTCTCAGCTTGATCATTCAAATGATGAGCAACCGCGATTTTTTGAGCTCCTTTTTGACGGGCTAACTCAAAAAAAAACGCATACCTCACTTCACGTCCGGCAGCTTCCTCTGAAATGCCTTTTTCTTTCGATATTCGTTTTATATCTTCAGTATTAATAAAAAAAGGAATTCTCAGCATATCACACAATTGCTTTACATACAACGCATCCTCTTCCGCATCTTGCCCCCTCAACCGGTGATTAATGTGCGCAGCATATAATCTTATGTCATACTCATCTTTAATCTCGTTAAGCACATGAAGCAGGCATACCGAATCGGGGCCGCCGGATACACCAACCACCACTCCGTCTCCCGGCTTAAACATGTTGTATTTTTCAATTGTACCCTTAATAATATTGATTATGCTTGTCACTATTCGTATTCCCTCTCAATATAATGTACAATGAACTTCGTATAAATGTACAATGTACAATGGACAATGTACAATTTTTAAAGTCCTAAATTCTTGCAGGTAATAACTTTATAGTTTCCCAAGTGATATGGTACGCTATTCATCGAGTATTGGTAGGCGCAGATTCTATATTTACCCGCGGATAACGCAATAATATATCGGGCGGACAGGGTCGTCCGCCCCTACAATACTACATGCTAGGATATTGGCTAAAGATAGTTCAAAAGTTGAGAAATATCATCCTATTTTACCATTTAACAATCCTCATAAGCACAAAAAATTGTCCATTGTACATTGTCCATTGTACATCTTTTATCACTGGTGTGCTCTATCCAGGTTGGCAAACTTGGTATACTGCCCCAACCAAACTAATTCTACTGTCCCTGTAGACCCGTTTCTGTGCTTTGCCAATATACATTCAGCTATATTTTGCTTATCCGTGTCAGGATTATAATAATCATCCCTGTATAAAAACATTACGATATCCGCGTCCTGCTCAATGGCACCGGATTCTCTTAAATCACTAAGAATGGGCCTGTGATCCGCCCTTGTTTCAGGTGCACGGCTTAGCTGCGATAACGTGATGACCGGGACATTGAGCTCTTTTGCTAGGATCTTCAGCGATCTGGATATTTCAGAGATTTCCTGCTGACGGTTATCGGTTCTTCCTCTTCCCTGCATCAATTGAAGGTAATCTATTACGATTAAGCCCAAATCTTTCTCCAGTTTTAAACGTCTGCATTTTGCACGCATTTCAGCAACAGATATTCCCGGGGTATCATCAATAAAAATCGGCGCTTCCGAAAGCGGCCCAATCACCCTTGCCAGCTTTGGCCAGTCCTCATCCTGCAGCTCACCGGTTCTTATCTTTTGACTGTCAATTAACGCTTCCGACCAAAGCATTCTATTTACCAGCTGTTCTTTAGACATTTCAAGACTAAAGACCGCTACCGGTACATTTGCATGCAGCGCAGCATATTGAGCGATATTCAACACAAAGCTTGTCTTCCCCATTGCGGGACGTGCCGCGATTAAAATAAGATCAGACGGATGCAAACCTGAAGTTTTACGATCAAGATCAGTAAACCCTGTCGGTATGCCCACAATCTTTCCTTTATTTTTGAATAACTCTTCCAGCTTATCAAAGCTATCAATCAAAACGTCTTTTATGGGTGAAAACCCTTGATTTGTCCTCTTTTGAAGAATATCAAAAATCTTTTTCTCCGCTTGGTCCATGATAAAAGTTACTTCTTCATTCGCTTCATAACTCATCCCCGCAATATCAGTAGAGGCTTTAATCAGTTTTCTCAATATTGATTTTTCTTCTACAATTCTCGCATAGTATTTTACATTGGCTGTAGTAGGTATGGAAGTGGCGATAGCAGCCATATATTCTATTCCACCTACGGCCTCCAAAGAGTCTCTTAGCTTTAATTGCTCAGTAAGCGTAATCAAGTCTACAGGCTCATTCCTATCAAAAAGATCCATCATTGATTCAAAGATCTCTTTATGGTCGTCTCTGTAGAAATCGTCACTTTTTATTATTTCTGTAACTGTTGAAATAGCTTCTTTATCTAATAGCATTGCACCTAGTACGGATTGTTCAGCTTCCAAACTAAAAGGCGGAACGCGCCCCAATGGTATATCCATAATTACACTCCATGTAAGTGGGGAGTGGACAGTGAGGAGTGGGGAGCAATTTCGTCCCACTTCCTTCGCTATCACTCTCCACTAAAATTTTTACTTAAAATACTTATGATAACACATACAAACTAAAAGCTTTTAGTGTTCAGAGTAAGTCATATGAAGCGCATCTCCCCACTATCCACTCCTCACTCCCCACTAAATATTTATTTTTCTTCTACAACACTTACTTTAATCTTCGCACTCACTTCAGGATAAACTTTAACTTCCACATCCATTGCGCCTAGTGCCTTAATAGCTTCCGGAAGATTTATTTTTCTTTTGTCAATATCAATTTTATGCTGTTCTTTCAATTTGTCGGCAACATCTTTGCTGGTAATGGAGCCAAACAGTTTGCCATGTTCCCCGGCTTTTGCCTTTATTGTAACAGTAACTTTTGATAGCTTCTCAGCCAGCTTTTTAGCAGCTTCCAATTCTTTTTCCTTTTTAAATGCTTGTGCTGCCTTTTGACTTTCGAGTACATTCATATTCGCTTTGTTTGCCTCAATGGCCAAGCCTTTCGGAAATAAGAAATTTCTAGCGTACCCATCGCTAACATTTACTAAATCCCCTTTTTTTCCTTGCCCTTTTACATCTGCTTGTAATATTACTTTCATATATAAATCCCTCCTATGGTACTTATTAATTTCAATTATAGTTTATAAAAACAGTAATCTACTGCCTTAAATATGTTCTGTAGGGGCGGACGACCCTGTCCGCCCGAATCGATAACTTTCAGAGTCCACGGGCGGACAGAGTCGTCCGCCCCTACAGGAACGCGCTTAATGGTTTGGAAACTAAATATGTGGATAGGATTCTTGTCCCCACTATCCACTCCTCACTCCCCACTAAAGTAAATCAACTTTTCTCGCTCAGATCATCATAGTATTGTTCAATCGCTGTCTTGAGTTGGATACGGGCTTCTTCCACTGAAATACCGGGAAGCTGCGCCCCTGCGACTGTCAAGTGTCCCCCACCTCCAAGTTTCTCAAGAATGACCTGTACATTAATGTCTCCTAGCGACCTTCCGCTGATAATTGTCTCTCCATTTACATTGCACATGACAAAAGAAGCGGTAATCCCGGTTATATTTAACAACTCATCGGCAGCCTGGGCAATAATTAGCTGTGCATTCTTGGTATTTTCAGGACATACGGAAATGGCAAGATTACTGTGAAATATCTCTGCTGCTTTTACTGTATTTGCTCTTGCAACAAACGTATCCAAGTCGTTCTGAAATAATTGTTTCACCGAAGTAGTATCCACCCCCATCCTCCTAAGGTATGAAGCGGCCTCAAATGTCCTTACCCCTGTCTTAAAGGAAAAGTTCTTTGTATCGACAGCTATACCGGCATAAAGGGCTTCAGCTTCAACCGTATTCAGTTTTACTTTTTCATCTATATACTGAAGTATTTCAGTAATCATCTCACAGGTAGAAGAAGCATAGGGCTCATGATATGTCAATACCGCATTTTCAATAAACTCTGCTCCTCTACGGTGATGATCGATAACTACCACATGATGGGTTTCCTTTAGTAATTCGGGGCACTCGGTGAAACTGGTTCGATGCGTATCTACCACGATCACCAACGTTTTATCACTCACCATATCCATTGCTTGATTTTTAGATATAAACACATCGTTATATTCTTCAATTTTCTCCAGTCTCAGCAGTAAGTTGCTGACGGTAGGATTAAACGAATTCAACACGATAAAAGCATTCTTACCTCTATACTTTACACCTCTATATAAACCTATAGACGCACCTACCGAATCGATATCGCCATTTTGATGCCCCATAATCATAATTTGATCAGCCTGAGCAATTAACTCTCTCAGTGCATAGGCCATCACCCTTGCCTTGACCTTTGTGCGTTTTTCCAGTTCCTTGGTCTTCCCTCCGTAGAACTTCAAAACATCTCTATCTTTTATAACAACTTGGTCTCCGCCTCTTCCAAGGGCAATATCAATAGCAGCTCTCGCATAAGTATCATTTTCCAGTATGGTCTCTCCATTCAATCCAATCCCTATACTCAAAGTCACCGGAATCTTATTCCCGATATTGATTTCCCGGATACTGTCTAAAATATCAAACTTTTTTTCTTCAAATTTGAATAAATATTTCTTCTCAAATATAAAAATGTATTTATCTCTTTCAAACTTTTTAATCACCCCATTGGTAAACGAAACCCAAGTCGTCAATCTCTTGTCAATTTCAGCTAAAACTTGAGGTCTGTTGCCATCATCGGTATTTTGCATCACTTCATCATAATTATCAATCATGATAATACTTTCGATGTTTTTTTCATCTTTATATTTGCTTTCCAGTGTTTTCAGCTCAGTATTGTCAATCCAATACAGCACAATCATGTAATTGGATTCCGGTGCCGAATCTATTTTTACAACATTTCCAACAATATGATAATATCTGTCATCATACGACAAGTTCAATGAAATGTTGCTCTCGTTCTCTATTAATGCTGCTACCTGAAGGTCTTTCACAAAATGCTGTATAGGCTTCTCAAAAAGTTCCTGCCCCTTAAATATATCGCCAAACTTAGGGTTGTACCATGTAATGATACCGTTTAAATGCAGTACCACCATCGGCAGCGGAAAGTGCAGCAATGTATCTTTTGTGGCGGAATCTACATGGAATGTAAGATTTTCAATATACTTCGTAATTTCCTTTGTTTTCAGGCTTTTACTTCTTGCGTTGTAATATAGTAAATAACAAAAAATTATAATTCCAAAGACTGCTTCAATCCAATGACCATAAAACGCCATAATGAAAATAGAGATAAATATTATCCATAAATAAAGACTTACACCAGGAATCAATATTCTATAAAACTTTTTATTGTCCATGATTCTCTCCCTTATGACTAAGCTTTCTTAAATCAAGGGCGCTGTCCACTAAAGTCAATACAATCAAAATATAAAAAGGATGCAAGACTGGTATGATCAGAGCCAATACGGTAGTGATGGAGAAACCTATGATGTATATTATAACCCTTACAATGCCGGGAATACCTGCCTTTTTTACAAAATAATCCATTACCGAAATACCGCACACCATTAATATTACAGATAATATCAGTGCAATATTGGCAATGGCAGCTGAAAAAATCGTCTGGTCGGAGAACATAAATAGTAAAAAGGAGATTGTAAAAACCCCTGTTGTGACCCTGCTCACCTTCAATTCAGAAAAAGCAGGCAAATATTTATAATCATAACCAATGCGGCATACTACCATCTTGGATAGAAACAAAGATATAAACCCGAATACGGCAGATGAAATTATAAGGAATCCCGGCACCAAATACGTTACCGTATCTTTAATAACCGCCAGCTTGTCTGAAGGTATCTGTACATTTCCCATTACATTATTCATTTGTTCCATACTTCTATCCATTGTACTTAGATATTCATTCACCAGTATATCAATCTGGTTCACCCCTGCAAGATGATTAATGAGTACTATAATGAGTAATAATGAAAAAAGGTACGCACCGGATGAAGTAATTAGCAGCTTTTGAAAATTCCATCTCCGTTTCATACCGTACCCTAATGCCAGACCTGAAAAGGAAAAACTCATCCATGTCGTAGTTGCAACAATGATTTCTCCAGTAAACATAATAATCAAAAAATATGATATGAATGCTGCTAATAAAGCTATCTTTTCATTGGTCCTAACGACTAATATTACCAGTGGCACCGTACTTAAAAAAATGGCAAAAGCCATAAAAGCCGGCAAATAAAACCCTACTACCGCAAAAAAGACTGTCATTGCAGACAGATATGCAGCTTCCAGCATACTTTTTGTATTCAGACGATTATTCATTTCAAGAACTCCTCTTATCCTTTCTGACTAGCTAAAAGCTGTTCTTAGTTACTTGTAGAAGTGGCTGCTCCTATTTTTATCTCTAGTTGAATTCAAATGCTTTGATAACTCAGACAAATCTTTATAAGATTTCTCTAGCTCATGGCCTTCAATAATGCCCAACCTTAACTTATCTTCCATCTTCAAATCAATCATATGATAACTGATACCCAGTCTTTTCCCCAGCAAGTAACATATCACAATGAGATTGGATATTGTTTCTGCCAGGATATCCTGCGCATCATCTTTCATTCCATTCATCAATGCTTTAAAAAGCGCCGCAATATCTGTTAAGAGTTCACTCTTAAGCCACTCAATCATTTTAATATTTCGGGTTATATCAAGATCCCTATCGAAAAGAGACATTATCTTCACCTCTTTGCTATTTTAAACCATAGTATATTATATCATCCAATAGGACAATTAGCAATCATAACTCTCTACCGCATAGGAACCCAGCATCTTGAAAAATGAAGTTTTTCTTCTTATCATTGTTAAAGCATCTCTAACATCCGACTGCTGCCAGTTCCCCTCTATATCTACAAAAAAGATATAGCTTCCTAAACTGTTTTTCGCCGGCCTCGATTCAATACGCGTCATGTTAATATCCCAAAGGTTAAGAATCTGAAGAACTCTATACAAGCTTCCCGGCTTATTATCAGTAGAAAAAATAATAGATGTTTTCCTTTGATTCTCCTCATTGGAATAGTCATGGGACAATACGATAAAACGTGTAACATTGCTGTCATGGTCCTGTATGGATTGATACAATGACTCAAGATCATATTCCATTGCTGCCTTTGGCGCCGCAATTGCAGCCCAATTCTCAGCGGAAGAAGCTACCTGTTGAGCTGCTTGAGCCGTACTATAAGCATACTGCACAGGCACTTTAGGATAATATTTATTCAAAAACGCTCTGCACTGTCCAACTGCCTGAGGGTGAGATAGTATCAGCGATACATCTTTCTTCCCTTTTCTAACCATGAAGTTATGTTTTATAGGAATTATAATCTCTTTTTTAATTTTTAAATCGACGTTCCACGCCATCATATCAAGTGTCACATTGACGGAACCCTCTATGGAATTCTCAATGGGTACAACCCCTTCATCTACTTCACCATTATAAATGGCATGAATCAATTCCGCTATATTCGTATATTCAACCAATTCTGCGCTGGTATTGCCGGCATAAATATCCGCTGCCTGCTGTGTGAACGTTCCTTTCGGACCCATAAACCCTACCTTCATATTTCCATTCTCCTCATTACATAATTATAAATATTCTATATTCATATCCGGCAGTTGTCAAACGCTTTAAAAATAATAAACCAGTGCATATGCACTGGTTTTATTATTCTTATTCTGATGTATACGGCAATAAAGCAATTTGTCTTGCTCTCTTGACTGCTTGGGTAAGCTGTCTTTGATGTTTTGCACAGTTACCGCTGATTCTTCTTGGAAGAATCTTAGCTCTTTCAGAAATATATCTTCTTAATTTTGAAATATCTTTATAATCGATTGTTTCTACTTTATCTACACAGAAAGAACAAACTTTCTTTTTCGCTCTTCTTCCTCTGCCAGGTCTTTCTCTTCTTTCTCTTTCAGCCATTATTCCAACCTCCTCGCACCAAATTCTATCGTACTCTAAAACGGAAGATCATCATCAGAATCGATAGGTGTAAATCCTTCTATATCTGAAGCATCGCTACCACCGAATCCCGGATTCATTCTGCTGGCATTATCGTTATCACGTTTACTATCTGCAAAGTAGGTTTCATCTACAACAACTTCAGTAACAAAATGTCTTTTACCTTCCTGATCATCCCATGACCTGGTTTGAAGACTTCCTGCAATAGCAATCATTCTACCCTTCGCAAAATATTTGCTAACAAACTCGGCATTGTTTCTCCATGCAACAACCTGAATGAAGTCCGCCTGCCTTTGTTCTCCCTGTTTCGCATAATTTCTATCTACCGCAATAGTAAAAGTGCACACAGGAACGTTACTGGGCGTATAACGAAGCTCCGGATCTTTAGTAAGTCTTCCCATCAGTATTACCTTGTTTAACATTTGTTATCACCTACCTAGATGTAAAATCTTATTCGTCTTTCTTTATAACGAGTGCTCTCATTATTCCATCAGTAATCTTGAAAACCCTTTCAAGCTCCTGAATAAATGAAGTTTCAGCATTGAAATTAATCAAAACGTAGTATCCTTCATTCAAATCATTGATTGGATATGCAAGTCTTCTTTTTCCCCATAAATCAACATTTTCAACTTGACCTGCAGATTCAATTAATGATTTAAATTTTTCAACAAGCGCCGTAATCTCTTCCTCGCCTTGATTGGAATTAATGATGAAAAGAGTTTCATACTTGTTTACGATTTTAACCATTATTTTCACCTCCTTCTGGACTATGGCCCTAACGATTGTGTTAGAGCAAGGATGGTTATTGCAAATATATACAATAATCCTACAAAGAAGTATTATATTCGATTGGAATACAGATGTCAAGCAAAAAAGGGAAATTTTGAAATAAAAGAATAAAAAAAAACTGCGAAACCCGCAGTTTTTTTATTCTTTTATATTATTATGCTTTTCCGGAACATCCAAATAATTTCATCTTGGCTTTTACTACTTTCTTCATTTCATCTTTCGCAGGACCGCAAATCTTTCTTGGATCATATTCTTCAGGTTTATTCACGATTACAGACTTCACACCTTCCGTGAAAGCAACTCTCACGTCAGTATCTATATTGATCTTGTTTACGCCCAGTGATACTGCCTTTTGAATTGCATCTTCAGGAACACCGGATGCACCATGAAGAACGATAGGAATATTTAATAAATTCTTAATGGTGGTTAATCTTTCAAAATCCAGCTTTGGCTCACCTTTATATTTTCCATGCGCAGTTCCGATAGCTATCGCCAGTGAATCTACGCCTGTTTCCTTCACAAATTTGACAGCTTCATCAGGATGGGTTAATCTTGCGTCTTTTTCATCAACGCTAATGTTATCTTCCACTCCGCCTAGTCTGCCTAACTCAGCTTCTACTGAAACACCGCATGCGTGCGCGATCTTAATAACTTCGTTTGTCACCGCAATATTTTCTTCCAGCGGATGATGAGATCCATCAATCATCACTGATGTCCATCCATTCCTGATACAACCGATAATGGTTTCAAAAGTTGTTCCATGATCCAAGTGCAGTGCTACCGGAACAGTCGCTTTTTCTGCAGCAAGACGAACCAAAGTGCTGAGATAGTCGATTCCAGCGTACTTAATAGCACCTTCTGAAGTTTGTATAATAACTGGAGCTTTTTCTTCTTCCGCGGCAGCAATAACAGCTTGGAGAATTTCCATATTGTTAACATTAAACGCTCCTACTGCATATCCTTCCTTATGGGCCTTATCCAGTATCTCTTTTCCTGTTACTAGCATCAACTCTACCTCCTAAGTTTATCTTTTATTTATGTATAATCAAAATCACTCACACTAAATATGTTTAATTTGAATGCTTCCATTATAGCTTCAAGTATTTTTTACAAATGTCATCACTGATTATAATGCTGTCTCGCTTTAATGTCAATTTTAAATCTTGATTTGTACATGCTTTGATGGTTTCGCACGCAAAACACTTATTGCATGTCAATTCTACACTATCATACAATATCCGTAAATTTATATCATAATTACCGCATTGACAAAGCAGATTATTTTTCTCCGCTATATCATGAATCCTATCAACAGTATGCAGCATGACTACACTATTAGCAAAACCATTATCGTACCCGATATCTTCCATTAATTTATCCATTTCTATTTCATATAAGTCTACTGCTTTTCTTACTGCATCATCACAACCGATAAAACATAATTCTATCTTAGTTTTAGTACACTTGAAACACATTATTCTTTTTGTCCATAAATCTTTAAAATTAATGGTATATGTATGTACTGTGTTACAAGCTATACATGGAATAAGTATATTACAAAGGCGATTATCTTTTGTTATTAATTTAACAAGTGATGCTCCACACATACATGGAAGAGTATACTCTTTTTTACCTGAAAAGTCAAAGAGTGAAATATTGTGGAATTCTATCGCACCACAAGCAGGGCATTTATATGCAATTGTGTTAAACCAATCCAGTACCATTTGCCCACCTCATCCCAGCAAAATACCTTTCTTTATTATAGTTAATATTCTGCATCAAAGAAAAAAATCCTGCCTGGAAACGAAAAAAAGTATAATATCATTTATACAGCCACTACTATCATCCCATATATCATAGGAATAAATATAGCCGGAAGCAAGTTTCCCACTTTGATCCTTTTAAGATCAAGCATGGTCATGCCAATACCTATAATAAGAATTCCACCTACCCCAGACATTGCTGCAACTACCCAGTCCATTAATAATGGCTCTACAAATGATGCAAGAAGAGTAATTGCACCTTGATATAAAAAAACAGGTATAAATGAAAACATTACCCCAACCCCAAGTGTTGAGGCAAATATCACCGCCGATACACCGTCAAGCACAGACTTTGCATAAAGAATACTGGGATCATGATTCAATCCGTCTTGAATAGAGCCCATAATCGCCATGGAACCCACGCAATATACAAGGCTTGCAATGACAAAGCCTTCTGCAAAAGTACTTACTTTTCCGCCTCTATGCACTACCTTTTGTATCCATTTTCCAAACATATCCAGTTTTGCTTCTATGTCAAGCCATTCTCCTATGATCCCGCCGATGACCAGACTAAAAATCATCAGTAAAAGCATTTCTCCACGAAAGCCATCGGGTCTTGAAACCCCTAACCCTTCCAATGCCATAGATAATCCTATTACAATTACCGAAAGAGAAATACCCTGCATCACCGTACTCTTATACTTCTCATTGATGACGCCTCCTACCGTTGCTCCAATCAAACCGCCGGTAACAATCGCCGCCGCATTCACCACCGTACCTAACATAACTTCAGCCCCCCTTGGCCACTAATCATTTTACTATATACGTCACACTAAGTACATTATATTCTCGTTCAAAAATGTAACATAGGGACGGTTGGAAACCACTGAAAAAGCGCTTCATCGTTCAGTCGCAAAGCATGGGGACGGACCTACAGCTTCCCTAAAAAGCAAGCGCAGCAGTAGGTCCGTCCCCATGCTTCACTCCTTCTGCGTGCTAAATCGGACTTTATCAGTAATCTCGGACGGTTCTCCTGTCACCCAAAACCGCATTTCATTATCCATTGTCCATTGTACATTTGCCATTACCTACCTTTTCCCTATTTTCATCTCTCTCGCATAATAAAACAAATATTGCTGTGCAAAACCTGCAAAATCACCAAACTGCTCATTGGAATACGTTTGAACATGTCCTATCGAAGCATCCTCTTGTACATAAAAAAATTCCATCACCCGTCGAATCCAAACATCGGTTGGAAAAACATCATATTTTTGTAAAGAGAATAAAAGAATACAATCCGCTACTTTCGGTCCTATACCGTTTATTTTCATTAATTCTTTCCGCGCCTCTGCAGTAGTAAGTTCTTTAATTATGTTCAACATGACACGGCGTTCCATTACAGCCCTTGCAGCATCCAAAATATACTTGCATCTATAACCGCTTTTGCAGAAATCCATATCTTCCGCCGTTTTTTGATATAGATCCTCCGGTCTTGGAAAGCTATAATAAACTCTATCATGATACTCTATGGGCTGTCCATATCTCTCACTAATACTCTTTATAATTTTTTTAATCCTTGGAATGATATTATTTGAGGAAAGAATAAATGAAACCATACATTCCCAAACCTCTTGCTGCACAATACGAATTCCCCAGCCGAATCGCGTTGCTTTAGCAAGCGCAGGATCTCTGCTTAGTTCTTCTTTAATAGTGCCATAATCCCTATCCAAATCAAAATAAGCTCTCCATATATTATTAAAATCTTCCAAATTCGTATTATTGATAATCAACCCATTGTCTTTCACAGATATATTAATAACTTTTCCAAAAGCAACACCTGTGTAACTTTCATCCTCTTGCCTATCCCATCGAAAACACTGCCCGCATTCGAAAGTATGAACGAGGTTAAAGTCTCGGATACCTTGTACAATCACTCGATTATTGTCTTCAAATATTTTATAATCATAGGCCATTTTATATTACACCTCAAGATTTTTTAGTTCACAGTTATTTTAGTTCACAGTTCACGGTTCACAGCAAAAAGCAGTAAATGGATAAATCGAAATAATCCAGACAACCAAATTTGAAGCTGTATGGATATACAGCCGAGCGGACGTATTGCCATACGTCCCTACAGAATGATAATTCCTATACTATATAAATAACACTAAGTATATTACAGTCAGGAGAGAAAGAAGAAATGTGACATACTTAGTGTGACTTATATATTAAATTATAATCTTAAAGTTCGCTACTTACAAGAATCTACAGCTTTTAAATATTATCGGAAATCAGACTTTACCATTAACTATGATAACTAATCACTATTCACTATTAATTATTCACTATTATCCGTTCACTATTCATTGTTAGCCGTTCAATGTACATTGTCCATTGTACATTTACAAAGGTCCATTGTCCATTTATAAAGGAAAGGTTCCGATGTGTTATATGTAAAAAAAATGTCCATACTATTAACAGATACTACTCATAAATGGAGGGAATAGGAATCGAAACGTTTAAGGCAATCATTCGTATAAATCATCTTCGCAAAAATGATACACAAAGAATTATTAATAAAGTCACTTCTCTCAACAGCATTGGAAAAATAATAGTGAAGCCTTCGGAAAAGGCTTTTATTATAGCCTTTGATTCCAGGGTAATTGATAAAAAAGAGATCATCCATGCTATAGAACAATTGAAATATACCGTAATATATTAATTTAATATGTTTATAGAGCCAGAAATAGTGCAAAACCACCAAAAAAGTCTGATTTAGCACGCAGAAGGAGTGAAGCATGGGGACGGACCTACTGCTGCGCTTGCTTTTTAGGGAAGCTGTAGGTCCGTCCCCATGCTTTGCGACTGACCAATCAAGCACTTTTTCAGTGATCTCGTGCATCACACCTGTCCCCCAAAAAAATCTCAACATATCTTAAGGGCAGACACAAGGCCTGCCCCTACATTAGTACAAAGATTATAATGTCCGCCGTCGCTAATATTTACAATTTTACGCACACTGCCGTACGAAGTTTAATTATTCTTTCATTTCCCTTGAACTACCAAAGACTTAACAGTAATATTTACTGCCAGCACATTGATAGCCGTATATTTCTCTACAGCATCCCTTACGGTTACTTGTATTTCCTTCGCCAATTCCTGCAATATGTTGCCATACTCCAATGTGAGTTCCATATGAATAGCCAACCCAGGGTTATCATTTTGAAGCCATACTTTACTAATCTTTTTGACTCCTGCTATTTTCATGGCTTCAAATTCACATATCGTAATGATTACTTGATTGGATATGGTGTAATTACCCATATAGCTAAAAGTAGGCCTGACAACTGATTTATCGACTACTTGTGGAATTTCATTCTTTCCTTTACGTCGAAATATCTTCAACGGATCAAGCAAATATCCCGAAAAATCTTTTTTTATTTCGAAAGTTGGTACGGGAATGACATGTTTTCCTTCAGTCCGTCTTAGTGTTCTTGCTTTTTCGATCTCATCCTTTTCAGCAACGTCTTCTATACGGATAATCCTAGAAATACCGGGAAGCTTCAATGCGCCGACAATCGCCTCCACCATTCCCTGTGAAGTTCCTAATATCAGCATCGCCGGCGGATTCTCTTCATCAATGGCTTTCATTACCTGCTGTACATGATTGCCTTCAATAAAAAGTGCCCTTCGGACGGAAGCTAGCCGTGTTTGTTCTTTTTTTGCAGAAAACCCGGCAAGGACACGGTTGCCCTTAATCAGCAGCCCGTCATCTATAATATAATTAATGTTATTCTCTTGTGCAACCCACATGGCTCTATAGCTTTTGCCAGAACCGCTAGGTCCTATAAATGCAATGACCTGCAAAGTAAAACCACCTTATCTTTACTTTCCTTCAGTAATTTGGTAGGATAAAGTCATCAAACTATCACTGAGATGGACATTTTCGATCGCAACCGTTCCTGAAATATTTAGGTCAGTGTATGAAAAATTCCACAATCCCTTAACACCAAGATCAACCAGTCGCTGCGCTACTTCCGAAACCGAGTCTTTCGGAATGGCAAGAATGCCTATATCAACTTTATTGGCCTTTATATACTCCTCTAGCTCATCCAAGTGCTTAATGGCAATCCCTCGGATTTCTTTTCCTACCACTTCCCTGTTCACATCAAATATACCAACCAATTTAAATCCTCTGCGTTCAAAGCTGGTATGATTCGCCAAGGCACGTCCAAGATTACCGGCTCCTATAATAATAGATCTGTATCCATTGTATAGTCCCAAGATATTGCCTATCTCTTTATACAAGTATTCTACATTGTATCCATAGCCTTGCTGTCCAAAACCACCAAAACAGTTCAGGTCTTGACGTATTTGAGAAGCAGTGACACCCATTCTCTGACTCAATTCTTTTGAAGAAATCCGTGTTATATCATGCCTTAAAAGTTCCTCTAAATATCTATAGTACCTTGGAAGTCTTCTGACGACTGCTATAGACACTTTTTTCCGTTCATAATCCATGTGCCATCACTCCTTTGTATATCTCATTCGTTAAAACATTACTATGATGCTGTATTACCGTACACATATCTTGCTCAATTATAACTTATTGTTAATATTTTGTCAATATATCCATATATTTATATTGTTTACTATACGCAGAAGTTGATACAATAATCTATGTATTTTTAAACAATTCCCTTTACGTAACATAAAAGGCAGTTTTTCAACTGCCTTTCACACATCAATTTTTGCTATCGTTTTTGTTCCGGATAATCAGATTGCTGCTGGCATTTTTATTATGCTCATACATAAGCTTTTGCGCTCTTTCACCATCTCTATCAATAATTGCCTGCAAAATAGCTTTATGCTCTTCCAACGCTTTTTTAGCCCTACCGGGGGTTTCAAAGGAAGTCGCTCTTGCTCTTTTGATATAATGATGAAACGTTGATAATGTATGCTTTAACGGCTTGCTTTTACACGCTTCATAGATAATTTCATGAAACTTCGAATCAAGCTTTTGTAAATGCTGCATATCATTCTTAATAGTATAAAATTCCGATAACTCCACCGACTCTTTCAACTGCTCAATTTCTTCATCCGTAATTTTTTCTGCAGCCCATCGTGCTGCCAGCCCTTCAATCAACATGCGTATCGTATATATATCTTCAATATCTTTTGTCGATACACCGAGAACTACCGCCCCTTTGTTGGGAATCGTTCTGACCAGACCCTCAAGTTCCAACTGCCTGATGGCTTCTCTGATCGGCGTACGGCTGACCCCAAACTCATCGGATAATTTTGTTTCAATTAAACTATCACCCGGCTGAAACTTTCCGTTTAATATATGTTCTTCCAATTCTTTGAATACTTTAACCCTTAATGAATAATTTTCATTATCTTGGTCGATTTGGATTTTTCCCATAGACACTTCCCTCACAAAGCTAATGCAGAATCGAGAACCGAAAATGCAGCATTTGTACCACATACACTCTATTCTCTATGCAACAAAATTTTATATTCACCGCTTAGTATCTGACTTTAATTATAAACTTCTTTTTCAATGGTTACAAGTAGTAATCTTTTTTTCTTGCTTTTTTATAATAACCCATGTCGAGTACTTTGTCTACAATTTTGTCTCTCATTCTGCATTATCAATTGTCAATGATTAATTGTCAATTGTTTGTATGGTTTGCATAATATAATCAGCAAATTCATTACCGGTTGCGCCGGTATCTCTACCGGTTACAACAAGCCTCTTTTCGGTATGCATACAAATATCCAGCGCTCTTTCCAGTTTTTGTGCTTCTTGCACATATCCTATATGTGCTAAAAGCATCACTCCAGCTCTTATGATGCTGCTTGGGTCCGCATACTGTGCTCTGCCTTCATCAACCATTCTGGGAGCAGAGCCATGAATTGCTTCAAACATCGCATATCGTTTTCCGATATTTGCACTTCCTGCCGTGCCTACTCCTCCTTGAAATTCTGCTGCTTCATCCGTTAAAATATCTCCATACAAGTTGGGCAGTATGAAAACTTGAAATTGAGTTCTTCTTTTTTCATCAACAAGTTTTGCAGTCATGATATCAATATACCAGTCATCCATTTCAATGGTCGGATAATCCTTGGCAACTTTTTGGCACAGACTTAAGAATTTCCCATCCGTTGTTTTTACTACGTTTGCCTTTGTTACAGCGGTTACTTTCTTTTTATCATTCTTTACAGCATAGTCAAATGCCGCCCGTGCGATTCTTTCGGTACCTTCTGTCGTAGTAACGGTAAAATCAATGGCTAAATCATCGTTCACATGAACGCCTTTGCTGCCAACAGCATACGCTCCTTCAGTATTCTCTCTGAAGAATGTCCAATCAATTCCTTTTTCAGGCACCTTTACAGGTCTAACATTCGCAAAAAGATCCAATTCTTTTCTCATTGCCACGTTCGCACTTTCAATATTAGGCCAAGGGTCACCGGCTCTAGGTGTGGTAGTAGGACCTTTTAGAATTACATGGCATTTTTTTAATTCTTGTAAAACATCTTCAGGGATAGGTTTCATTACTTTCACTCTATTTTCAATTGTCAAACCGTCAATGACTTTAAACTCAACTTTACCCTTATCAACCTCTTCTTTTAAAAGGAATTCAAGAATACGATGCGCTTCATTGGTAATTGCAGGTCCGATCCCATCACCACCCACAATACCAATCACAATCTTGTCCAGTTGATCATATTGAACAAAATCCTTTTCTTGATTCATCTTTTCAATTCTTTCCAATTGTTCTTCTATCAGTTTGGCAAATTTCTCTGTTGCTGATGCAATCATTTCGTTCATATGTAATTAACCTCCATTTGATATTAGTTCACAGTTCACAGAAAACTCCTATCTATACTCTGTGAATCATGAACTGTATAATATAATAACCCCTTAATTTCGTTCTCTCAGTTTTAATGTATACTGCCCTGATGGACAATTTAAAAGGTCAAGGAACACACCTTTTTTAAAGGAATGTTCCCACCATCACTCAGTTATAAACTATTCACTATTCACTATTCACTGTCCATTGTACACTGTCCATTGCACATTGTCCATTGTACATTATTATTTTTTAAATTTTCCCGGTGCATATTGTTCTACCAGTTCTTCCAATTCCTCGTCACTGATGGCAATAATACGGCCGCTTTCGTACTCTGCATCTACCCATTCTTTTATTTTCGCAATCATCGGGTCTTTCTTGTCAACTTTATCTTCATCTTTAAGCCTATAGTAACTGTTAATCCAATGCGCGATTCCTGCTAACCCCGAAAGATTGGTTACTGCTACCAGCGCCGGTCTGTTTAACAGCTTATCGGTATCAAAAATATTATATATTTCTTCATCCTTCAACAATCCGTCCGCATGTATCCCTGCTCTTGTTACATTAAAATTCTTGCCTACAAACGGTGTCATCGGGGGAATCTCATAGCCTATTTCTTTTTCAAAATATTCAGCGATTTCAGTAATAACTTCCGTATCCATACCGTCGGTCGTACCTCTCAAGCTGGCATATTCAAACACCATCGCTTCCAATGGAACATTTCCTGTCCGCTCTCCAATCCCCAGCAATGAACAATTTACTGCTGCACAACCATACAACCATGCGGTAGCAGCATTGTTTACGCCCTTATAGAAATCGTTGTGTCCGTGCCATTCAAGCAATTCTGCAGGAACATCCGAATAATGTCTCAAACCGTAGATAATTCCCTGTACGCTTCTAGGCAGCGCCACACCGGGATAAGATACGCCGTACCCCATGGTATCGCATGCTCTGATCTTGATAGGAATGTTTGCCTCTCTGGACAGTTCCATTAATTCATTTACAAATGGTACTACAAAACCATAAAAATCTGCACGGGTGATATCTTCAAGATGGCATCTTGGCTTTATACCGATGGAAAGCGCATCTTTTACTACGCTTAAATAATGTTCTGCTGCTTGTTTTCTTGTCATATTCAATTTCTTAAAAATATGATAGTCGGAACAACTAACCAGAATCCCTGTCTCTTGAATCCCTATATCTTTCACTAACTGAAAATCACTTTTAGTAGCTCTAATCCAAGTAGTAACTTCCGGGAATTCATATCCTCTCTCCAAACATTGGTTTAGCGCGTCTCTATCCTTTTGGCTATATAGGAAAAATTCTGTTTGCTTGATAATACCTTTAGGACCGCTAAGACGATGGAGCATATCAAAAATATCAACAATTTGCTTCGCATTATACGGCGTACGTGACTGCTGCCCATCTCTGAATGTAGTATCTGTAATCCATATTTCTTCCGGCACATTCATGGGAACTCGACGAAAATTGAAAGGCACCTTAGGCACTTCGTCATATGGAAACAATGTACGGTAAAGATTCGGCTCTTTAATATCCTGCAGGCTATATTTATAAGCCGCTTGTTCCAATACATTGCTCTTCTTACTAAATTCTAACATGCTTATACCCCCTAACGATTTTCAAATATGTATATCTGTATTTTACTATACATGTTTATGTGTATAATTGTATACAATTATACAATCAATGTCAATAACTAAAATAAAAAAAATATGCCCCTTATCATAAACAATTTTATTATTTTGCTTATCTACCATAAGGCGGCATACCATTTTCAGCTTTTTATTTTATTTTAAATACTGCATAAGTTTTTCCAGGAATATTTTTCATATTATTAACATAAGTTATTAATAGTTGTGCATATCTTGTTTTAAGTAATCCACAGTATCCACAGAGTTATCCACAGTCTTCGGACACTTATATAACAAACCATGCCAAGGTTTTCCACATTATTCACAATACATGTTTCAACAATATCCATATTGTGGACAAACTGTTATAGCGTGAACATAATAATGCACATATTTTCCATTCTAATTTCCAGTTGCATGCTCACCCAATTTTAAATTCGGAATCGCATTTAAATCCATATCCGCACGATTTCCCAATATATACTCATAGTAAGCCGCACACGCGATCATAGCTGCATTATCGGTACAAAGTATGGGCGATGGGTAATATACCTTCATATTTTCCTGTTCACACTTTTCTGTCAGTACCTGCCGAAGCGCACTGTTCGCTGCTACACCACCCGCCAACGCAATGGTAGCTACACCAACATTCCGGGCAGCTGTTACGGTTTTATCCGCCAATACTTCTACTACCGCAGTTTGAAAGCTTGCGGCAACATCCGCTTGATTATAAGCTTCTCCTTTTTGCTCCAGTTTATTGATATAATTTAACACTGCGGTCTTTACACCGCTAAAGCTAAAGTCCAGACTTCCGTCTTCAAAGCTGACCCGCGGGAAATTGATTGCGTGCCGGTTTCCTTCTTTTGCGAGCTTATCGATCAAAGGTCCTCCGGGATACCCTAATCCAATGACACGCGCAACTTTATCAAATGCTTCTCCCGCCGCATCATCCCTGGTTTTTCCAACAATTTCGAAAGTATTATAATCTTCAACATGTACAATATGACTATGCCCCCCGGAAGCAACAAGGCATAAATACGGCGGCTGCAAGTGCCTATGTTCCAAATAGTTAGCCGCAATATGTCCTTCAATGTGATGAACGCCTACCAGTGGCTTATTTAACGCAAAGGCAAGGGCTTTTGCCGCGGAGACACCCACAAGAAGGGCGCCTACCAATCCGGGCCCATACGTAACACCAATGATATCTATATCGTCAAAAGTTACCCCTGCTTTGTCCAATGCATCTTGAATCACAACATCAATAATTTCGACATGTTTTCTGGATGCAATCTCAGGAACAACGCCGCCGTACTTTTGATGTATGTCAATCTGTGAAGAGATGATATTTGACAATACATGCCTGCCGTTTTTAACTACAGCAGCAGAAGTCTCATCACATGAAGTCTCAATCCCTAATATTAAACAGTCCTTTTCCATTTGTTTATCATCCTTTGTTTTAATCTTTCCCAAACACCGCCACCTGTTTGGCAAAACTTTTGAGCTTTTCATATACTCTATAATTTACTGATCTTTCAGGGTATTTTCCATCCTTATCTTTCACTCCTGCCGGATATCCGGTAAGGATTTCGATTCCTTCATCTATGGTCTTTATTGCGTAAACATGAAATAAGCCTTCTTTAATCGCCGACAGCACTTCGTCTTTAAGCACCAGATTTTTTACATTCTGATGCGGGATCATTACTCCCTGACGACCGGTAAGACCTTTTTGTCTGCATACCTCAAAAAACCCTTCAATTTTCTGATTAACTCCTCCTATAGGCTGTATCTCACCCTTCTGATTAACAGATCCGGTTACGGCAATTCCTTGATTGATAGGCAATTCAGATAGACTGGATAGTATCGCGTATAGTTCGGTGCTGGAAGCACTGTCCCCGTCCACACCACTATAAAGCTGTTCAAAACAAATACTCGCGGTGAGCGCAAGCGGCATTTCCTGCGCATATTTCTGCCCAATATATCCTGATAATATCATCACACCCTTGCTGTGAGATGTACCGCTCATTTCTATCTCCCGTTCAATATTGACGATACCGCTTTTGCCAATGTAGGTTGTTGCCGTAATCCTGGAAGGCTTGCCAAAGGCATAATCCCCTAAATCCAATACCGAGAGACCGTTAATTTGCCCCACTACTTTTCCGGTGACATCAATCATAATGGTGCCTTCTTCTAATAGCTTTAATAGCTTTTCATCATATTTATTGGATCTGAATTCTTTTTCTTTTATCGCCTTATCCACATGCTTTTCATTCACATAGCAGCTTCCTTCTATAGCTGCCCACACAGAAGATTCCGCCAATATTTCCACGATATCGTTAAACCGTGTGCTTAATTTGCTGTGGTCATCTACCAGCCTGGAACTGTAATGGACTACTCGTGATACGGCTGTTTTATCAAACGAAAGAGCGGCTTCTCTTTTACAAAAAGAAGCGATAAAACGTGCGTATTTTAAAACATTATCGGTGTTTTTCTCCATCTCTTCATCGAAATCAGCTTTTATCTTAAACAGCTTTTTGAAATCTTCATCATACTGCAATAACAGATGGTAAAGTTCGGAGCTGCCCACCATAAGCACCTTAATATTTAAAGAAATAGCCTCCGGACGCAAGGTAGAAACAGCTGCGAGCCCCAAATGCTCCTGCATATTCTCTATTGTAATCTTTTTTGTGCGCAATGCCCTTTTCAACGCTTCCCATGAATGAGCATTTCTGAGGATGTCATCGGCCTGAAGAATCAAATACCCTCCATTGGCCTGATGAAGCAGTCCGGGTTTTATCATGGTATAGTCGGTAATCATCGAGCCATGGTCGGTTTCATATTCGATTCTTCCTATAAGATTATAATAAGACGGATTAAAATCCACTATCACCGGTGCACCCTTGACTTCACTATTATCGATAATCAGATTCACCTTATACTTGTCTTCAGGGCCTGATTCTTCTCCTGCCATAGAAGGGACAAGTACAATCTGCTGCTGCTCTTCACTCGCACTTTCTTCCATGAAATCTTCTAAGTTTTCCAAAATATCTTCTTGTACCTTTTCAAGATACAAAAGTACCTTATCAACCTCTTTATATTTTTCCCTTAAATCATTAATATGCATACCTACCGCATATAACGCAATTTTATGTTCCCATTCACTGATCTTTTCTTGTGCTTCTTTTTCAATATTCTTTATAGACCTAATAATATTTAGCGTTTCAAGCTGAAGCTTTTGTGATCTTTCTCTAAGGGCTATCTTTTCTTTTTCATCAAGATTTGCATACTCATCTTCTGTAAGCGTCTTTCCATCTATGATAGGTAAAAAATAGATGCCGGCATTGGTAGTATTTACTTTAAAATTCTCTTTCTCGGCATCACCGTTTAGTTGTTCAACCAGTAAACTCCTTTTATTTTGAAATTCTTTTACAATAGCAGCTTTTTCTCTTTCATAATCATCACTGCTGAAAGCTTTAGGGATTTCATTCTTAATAATGGATACAAATTGCTCCATATCTTTCTTAAATTCTTTCCCCATTCCTGCCGGCAGGCTGATGGCAATAGGATGGGTAGGTTTATCAAAATTGTAAAGATAGCACCAGTCATCGGGTGCAGCTTCCGCTGCCGCAAGCTTCTTGATATAGTTCTCAGCATAACTGGTTTTACCTGTTCCCGTTAAACCGGATAGATAAATATTGTAGCCTCTGACTTTAATTTTCAGCCCAAACTCTGTTGCTTTCACCGCTCTTTCCTGCCCAATAATATCGTACAGGGGCTCAAGCTCTTCTGTGGTATTGAATCCATACTGTTCGACATCAAAGTTGTCTCTGAGCTGATCATAAGATAATTCGTAAGTTTTCTTGCTTTTCATTGTTTTCCCCCTATTCTCTCTTCTCTATATTTCCAATGTCATTAGCAACGCATCTTCATTGTTATCCGCATAATATCCTTTTCTTCTTCCTACTACTTTGAAACCATATCCTGTATAGAGTATTTGGGCGGGTATATTGCTATCTCTTACTTCTAATGTCAGGCTTTCAATCTTTTCATTTTTGGCTATTAAAATCAATGCCTCCAGTATCGTACTGGCTACTTTCATTCTCCGATATTCAGGATGCACCGCAATATTGGTAATATGGCCTTCATCTATCACTTTCCACATTCCTCCATAGCCAACTACTTTTTCATCACACTTTGCGACAACATATATCGCATGCTTATTGCCGGCAATCTCCTGTTCAAAAGAATGCTTTGTCCACGGGATACTAAAACTCAAATGCTCTATCTCCATCACACTATCGATATCCTGCCCGTCCATGGGCATGATTTTCATCTGCATAAACTCTCCTTCTATTTAGGAATAACAAAATAATTATTGCGTCATTCCTAAGCATTTTCGTTTTTTATCTTCTCAACAACCTTTTCCAATGCCTGAACTATCTGGTCCGAACAAATACTATAGTGTTCTATGGACAGTCCGAAAGGGTCACTTATATCCACAACATCATTAGGCCGCATCCCATATGCATATTCCTTTAATGTAAAAATCTTATCTGCCGCCTCCGGACACATCGTCACTAGTGCTTGCCTATGATTGTTTGTCATGGTAAGAATGAGATCCGCCTGACCTATCATTTCACATGTGACCTGCTGAGCACGATGCTGTGTCAAATCTATCCCTTTGTCCCTCATCACCTGTATGGCCTTTTCACTTGCACCGGAAGGATAAAACACAGACGTTCCCGCAGACAGCACTTCTATTCCTTCTATCCCATGATCTTTCACCATTTCTTCAAAAAGCACTTGCGCCATACTACTCCTGCAAGTATTACCGGTACAGACAAATAATATGTTTATTTTCTTATTCATGTGCTCCACCCTTCTTTTAAACAGACTATACTCTAACAATATTATATCCCGCCGCTTTATTCAACCTATTTCTTATAGCCATCCCTATTCCCTGCTCATTTACTGATTGGGCATATATAATGTCTACACCCAGTTCATCAAATTTCCGCAGTGTATGAAACAGATTGGCAGCAATGGATTGGGGATTCCCCTCACTTCCCACCGATAGTACATGATGGGCGTGATATAACGAAGCTGTTTCATCAACCGACATCACCCCTACCTTCATCCCTTGACTGCGTTTCTCCTCCGTCATTTGGTTTATTGTCTCTATTACTTTCTGTCTATTTCCTTCAATAATAATCACTTGCGCATTTGGTGCATAATGTGTATATTTCATTCCCGGCGAGCGCGGAATAGTGCTTTTATCTATTTCTCGCGTAACAGCGGTATCTACATGCACCTCTCCCAAAACATTTCTGAGCTGCTCGATAGTGATTCCTCCCGGTCTTAACAATACAGGAATTTCATCCGTAGTATCAATCACTGTAGATTCCAACCCTACTTCCGTCGGCCCCCCATCTATGATCATATCAACCTTTCCCAACAAATCATCTATTACATGCTGCGCTATGGTCGGACTGGGCTTACCGGAACTATTGGCACTAGGAGCCGCTATCGGCAATCCGGAAGCCTTTATCAGGCTACGCGCCACAGAATGAGAGGGAAAACGAACTGCCACCGTATCCAGCCCTGCCGTAATAATTTTAGGTATGATATCGGATTTTTTCATGATAATTGTAAGCGGCCCAGGCCAGAAAGCGGATGCCAATTTTTGCACAGTTTCCGTTGTGCCTGCTACCAGCTTGTCCAACTCAATCAAATCCGAAATATGTATAATCAGCGGATTATCTGCCGGACGGCCTTTTGCATGAAATATCTTATGCACAGCTTGCTCATTTAAAGCATTCGCACCCAAACCATAAACTGTTTCGGTTGGAAATGCGACCGTCCCATTGTCCCTCAAGACCTTCGCGGCATATTCGATCTTATCCATTTCCGGCTGCACCGGATTTATCCTCAGTATCTCAGTCTTCAATACCCTCACTCCAATGAAAATATTAATTAATTCGTTTATTAATGGCATGATAAAGTGCTTAATCGTTCGGAAATCAAACATGTGGACAGTCCGAAACCGCTGAAAAAGTGCTTCATCGTTCGGAAATCTGACATGGGGACAGGGCCGCAGTCCGGCCAAAAACCAGGCCTGACAGCAGACCAGTCCCCATGTCCGACTTCCTCTTCGTGCTAAATCGGACTTTTTGACTATCTCTAAAAGTGTTAAGAGACGGCATGGCCGTCCGCATTGGTAACCTGCCGTATTTGCGGACAACCACAGGTCGCCCCCTGCAATCCACTGTATTCCGTTTCTCTTTATTGTACATTGTCCATTGTACATTGTCCATTTTTAACTATTCACTGCTCACTCTTCACTATTAATTATTCACTATTAATTATTAACTATCTAGTGTGTTCCCACAGAAATTATTATCCCTAATATTATACCCAATATATTCCCTATTGTCGATAATCTCCCTTTATACATATTCTTTGATTCCGGGATCAGATCGCCGCATACTATATACAGCATTGCTCCTCCTGCAAATCCAAGACAAATTGAGATTACTTCTTGAGATATTTCACCCAGCACAGCCCCTATAAATGCGCCTATTCCCATAGGGATCCCCGCGCACAAAGTGTATATAAAAACTTTTAAATTTCCCAAGCCCCCAGCCTTCATAGGCAACGCGACCGCAAGCCCTTCCGGAATATTGTGTACTGCAATGACAAATGTTAAACTGATGCCCAGCTTTACTGACGCATCAAACCCCGAACCAATCGCTACGCCTTCCGGAAAATTATGTAATGCAACACCTATTATCATTAGCATTCCTACCCGCAGTAATCTACTGTTAACCACTTTTAACTTTCTTCCGAACTTCATTGTTTTTATAAAATTATCCAGATAAACAATTACAGCAACACCAAAAACAATACCGATAAGCGTCCACTCCAAGCCCCCCAATTCAAAAGCATGCGGCAGCAAATCAAAACATACCACTGCCATCATCAGTCCTGCAGAAAATTCTAAAATAAAGCTCATAAATCGATTGCCTTTTCTATCAAGAAAAAAAGACCCTATTCCGCCAATCCCGGTGCCTAGCATTCCTGCGGCAAAACCTATCAATGTAATCATCCATAAACGCTCCATGATCCGTGTACCTCCCACAAATATACCTGTAACATTTTATTCATATATCGTGGGTAATAGAAGGAGAAAGTTGGCAGAAAATAAAAATGCCGGTATAAGGCCTAACCTATACCGGCATTTTTTATCTTTATATATTCGCTAATTCAGCATTTTGTTTGTTATGGTTGCCTTCATGTTCTTCATCTTCTTCCTCAGCGTCAAAAAACGCCGTATCTGCTTCAGGCTCCCCTTTAAAAGTCCATTTCAGCAGCGGAGGTGTTACCAAGGAAGTTAAGACCACGACCAGTACCATTACCGTAAATAACCGTGACTCGATAATTCCCTGTTTCAGTCCAACCGATGTAACAATAAGCGCGACTTCTCCTCTGGATACCATTCCTACCCCAATTTGCAGCGATTGCTTCAGTTTATATCCCATCATCCTCGCACCCGCGCCACAACCGATCACTTTGGACAACACTGCGGTGATTAGCGCTACCATCGCAAATGCCAGCGTAGAAGCCCCAATATTTTTAATCTCTGTACTCATACCAATCCCAACAAAGAAAATAGGAGTGAATATAAGATACGCTGAAATCTCAATATTATGAGATATTTTCGTCCTATAAGAGGTAGTGGATAAAATCACACCTGCCAAATATGCCCCTGTAATTGCAGCGATTTCCGCTTTTTCAGCATAATACGCTAAAATCAAACACATGATAAGCCCTATAATCGTGATACTTCCCGACAAATTCAGTGTATATCCATAGTTGTTAACAATCCTTTGAAATATAAAGCCAAATACAAATACAACACCAAAATATATAACAATATTAAGAATGGTAGCGCCAATATTGCTATCTCCCGTAACCATTCCCATTAGTATCGCCAGCAGGACAATTCCCATTACATCGTCAATAATCGCCGCACCAAGTATTCCCATACCTTGTTTGCTTTTGAGCTGTTTCAGTTCTCTCAATGTCTGAACGGTAATACTTACACTTGTTGCCGTAAGAATCAGACCAACAAAGGCAGCTTCTGAGAACTTATGCACTCCGAAAGCATAACACACAGCATATCCGAATATAAAAGGAAGAATTACACCACCCAGCGCAATGACAGTAAAGGACTTGGCTGATGACTTTAGTTCACTTACGTTTGTTTCCAATCCGGCTATAAACATTAGCAGAATTACACCAAGCTCTGAAAAAACATGCAGTACTTCATTCATATGAAATAAACCCAACACCGATGGCCCAATGATAATCCCCATAATCATCTCACCTAAAACTACCGGTTGATGTAATTTATGGCTTATATATCCCCCTATTCTAGCAAACACATATATCAAAGCAAGCTGTAATAATATTTCTTTTCCCTCCACGAAACATCACCCAATTTCTTTTCTAATATTTGTTTTCTATTCAGCTAAAACATAAAGTGTATTACGTCCCCGCTAATCGTTAAAAAAGCATAGAAATAGGGAATTCTCTATTTAAGCACTGTCCAATAAAGGAAGTTACCACCCCTCATCCATTATACGACACTGCATAATAGGAAGTCCCTAGCTTACAAACAATTATGATCTCTTAAATATCTGTCCAGCTCACCGCCCCGGAAATCCACAGTGGGTACGGTAAATATGATCCCCGAACCGGACTTTTTCATATTTCCTCCCAGTATCTCTTCAATGGCGTCCATAGCAGCTAAAACATGTTTCTCGCAATATACCACAGATATTATAGTTTTATTAAAAGTACCTGCATCATTCATGGTTCTGTATGCAGAACCGATCGCCGGCCGATGGCCTGAATAATGTGCACAGTAAGTGCCGCCCCCCATCGTATCAACAATAGTAGCTCCTTTTATTCCCAGCTCTCTCAACTTATTAATGACCGGTTTAACTTTTCTTACATCATTAATAACAGCAAACATCACATACATCAAGCATCCCCCCAGAAGTGCAATTAATAATTAATAGTGAATAGTGGACGTTTGCAATCAATCTGTTGGTGTAATTATACTGTTCAATCATTTACTCCAATTTGGGTACTACTCATTATCCACTATTAACTACTTAATAGTATTCGCTTTCGTATTCTTTCTTCAGGATATTTTTTTTCTCTCTGCTCTCGATGTGTCTTTCCAATTCTCCGCCTCTTAGATGTGTAACCGGTAAAACAAACATAATTCCCTTATTAGGCTTTTTCATATTTCCGCCTAATATCTTCTCTATTGCATCCATTGCGTTTTCAACCTGTTCTTTTCTTTCAATAACAGAGAAAACCGTTTTGTTTGCCCTGTTGTCTCCCTCTAATGCCCTCACAATTCCATTAAGAAAAGACATGCTTTCCATATCTCTATTTAGTATCTTCTTAGAACCCATGGTGTCGATAACGGTTGCTCCTCTTAAGCCTAAACTCTTCATTTCTGTTAAAATTTGAGTCAAGTATTCCACCTCGTTGAGAACGATAAAAAGTACGTACATTTTGACCCCCCTCTTAATCTGTAATCCGAATCATTCATTATGCAGGCTCTGCATTGAGCTTTTCACTTTGATGAGTGGTAACTAACGCATCGATCAATTCGTCTAAATCACCGTCTAAAACCGCTTCTATTTTGTGCAGTGTAAGTCCGATACGATGGTCAGTCACTCTTCCTTGAGGAAAGTTATATGTGCGGATTCTTTCACTCCGATCGCCTGTTCCTACTTGACTCTTCCTAGCTTGAGCAATTTCCGAATGCTGCTGCTCCTGCATCAGGTCATATAGTCTGGAACGCAAGATCTTCATAGCCTTATCTTTGTTTTTGTGCTGGGATTTCTCATCCTGGCAAGATACTACCAGCCCTGTTGGCAAATGCGTAACCCTTACCGCGGAGTCAGTTGTGTTTACACATTGTCCCCCGGGCCCTCCTGCTCTGAACACATCAATTCTAAGATCATTTTGATTTATTTCAACTTCAACATCCTCTACCTCGGGAAGAACTGCCACAGTAACCGTGGACGTATGGATTCTTCCACCAGACTCTGTTGAAGGAATTCGCTGAACTCTGTGTACACCGCTCTCGAACTTTAACCTGCTGTAAGCTCCTTGTCCTTCAATCATGAAAGCTACTTCTTTAAATCCTCCGATGTCGGTAGCATTGGAATTCATCATCTCTACCTTCCATCTTTTTCTTTCAGCATACCTTGAGTACATTCTTAATAAACTTGCAGCAAATAAAGCCGCCTCTTCTCCACCGGCACCGCCACGGATTTCAACAATAACGTTTTTTTCATCATTCGGATCTTTAGGAAGCAGTAAAATTTTAAGCTCTTCTTTAATCTTCTCTATCTTTTCCTTGCTTTCTTCTAATTCTAATTCAACCATTTCTTTAAAATCTTTATCCAGCTTCTCATTTAACAATTGCTTCGCTTCAGTCAGAGTATCATTAACACCCTTATACTCTCTATATTTATTAACAATAGGAGTTATATCTGCATGCTCTTTACAATATTTTCTCCACTGTTCCTGGTCTGCAATTACTTCCGGGTCACTTATCTTCTTGCTTAAATCCTCATATCTTTCTTCAATGAAAGCAAGTTTATCAAACATTCATCCACCTCAATCATTTAATATATTGCACTAATATAAAATTATATCATACTTTATCAAAAAAAAGAAGCAAAGAATTTGATTCAATTCCTGCCTCTGTTTTATTCAGTGAGAATTATTCTCTATTTTATTACTTCATTTCCATGCTCTTTACGTCTACTCCCTCAATAGAAGTCAGTTCACCCATTAGTTGATGAATCTTGTCTTCCTTGTCTCTTACATTTAATGTGATGAGACCGTGTTGTTCTTCTCCCGGATCATGAATGCCGAATCTCCCAACGATACTATCACCAAATTTGGTAAGTACCTCTTGTACCCTTGGAGCCGCATCTGTTCTTTTATCTACCATTATGCCTACTATGCCAAGATTTCTTTTCATTATCTCACCCTTTCATAATAAAAATAGCCAATAACAAATATTTCTACATTCATTATTGGCTATTTCTCACTATTTATTCTTTATTTATAATTTTTAACACTAATGTGGATAACGATCAACTATTAACAGCTAATTCTTTTATCTCTTCCTGCTCTGTTACTGTAAAGACCAGATTCAAATCTAACAGTATGATCATTCTATCTTCAATTTTCCCCACACCACTTATGTACTTATGGTTAACTCCCGTAACTAATCCAGGAGCGTCTTCAATCTGTTCATTGTCTATACGTACGATTTCACTAACCTGATCAACGATAAACCCAACATTAGAATCATTTACATTTACAATTACTATTTTAGTATCATCATCAAAAGCCTTAGTATCAAATTTAAACTTTTTTCTTAAATTAAATATCGGGTGAACTCTTCCTCTAAGATTAATAATACCTTCAATAAACGTTGGCGTGTTAGGTACTTTTACAATCTGAACCGGCTTAATGATCTCGCGTACTCTCATAATCTCAACACCAAATTCTTCATCTTCCAACTTAAAGATAACAAATTGCGTACTAGCCATGTTAAAGACCTCCTTCTCGTTAGTGGGGGGAGTGGGGAGTGGGAAGTGATGAGTGATTCCCTCGCTCCATTTATTAATTAATTATATAATACCATGCTTTCATATGTTTTTAAACAGTTAAATGTCAAAAAACTATACCTAAAAATAAATTCCATCTTAAAAGCAACTGCTGTAGGTTCGACCTGTGGTCGTCCGGGAATACTATAGATCATTACTCCGAATGACCACAGGTCACCCCTACACACATGCTATCTGTTATTCACTATTCACTATTCACTATTCACTGTTCACTATTCATTATTCACTACTTCAGGTTTAGTTGCCCCAAACTTGCAGCTTTAAGATATTCATTGATAAAACCATCCAATTCCCCATCCATCACTGCACCGGTATTTCCCATTTCATAATTAGTACGATGATCTTTGACAAGGTTATACGGATGAAATACATAAGATCTTATTTGGCTTCCCCATGCAATATCTTTCTGTACGCCTTTGATATCCTCGATCTTTTCTTTTTGTTCTCTTTCTTTGATTTCGACCAGCTTTGCCTTCAGCATCTTCATCGCAATATCCTTATTCTGATGCTGAGAACGCTCATTCTGACACTGCACTACCACGCCGGAAGGAATATGGGTAATTCTGATGGCAGACTCCGTCTTATTCACGTGCTGACCACCCGCACCGCCTGCGCGGTATGTATCTATTTTTAAATCCTCCGGATTGATATCTATCTCAATATCATCATCGATTTCAGGCATTACATCCAGGGATGCAAAGGAGGTATGTCTTCTTCCCGAAGCATCAAAAGGAGATATCCTTACAAGTCGGTGTACCCCTTTTTCACTCTTCGTATATCCGTATGCATTAATCCCTTGAATAAGTATAGTGGCACTTTTTACACCGGCATCATCACCGGCCAGATAATCCAGGGTTTTTACGCTGTATCCCCTGCGTTCCGCCCACCGTGTATACATCCTTAGAAGCATCTCCACCCAATCCTGTGCTTCTGTACCGCCGGCACCGGCATGAAGAGAAAGAATAGCATTATTCTTATCATAAGGCCCGCTCAAAAGCGTCTCTAACTTCAAGTCTTCCAGGTCTTTCTGAAGCTTTGTGAATCCTTCACTTACTTCACCAAGTACTGAAAGGTCTTCTTCTTCATTCGCCAACTCTACAAGTGTTGTCAGGTCTTCCCACTCCTGCTGTAAATTTTCGAATCTCTGTACTTTTTCTTTGAGTGCTTTTGTCTTTTGCAGAATCTTTTGAGAATTGTCCATATCATTCCAGAAGTTCGGGTCCGCTGATTGCTCCTCAAGCTCTTTAATCTCATTCTTCACTTTAGCGATGTCAAAGTGAAGCCCCCATTTCATTGATATGCTCTTCAATCTCCTCTAGGTCTAGCCTATACTGTTCAAATTCCAACATCAAATTCACTTCCTTATATAAAATAGTGGGGAGAATCCTCCCCCTCCTACTCCTCACTCCATTAATAACAATATCATTTCTTGTACTATATAAGTTGAATTAAAGATTTGAGTCGGAACGGCACAGGGGCCGTTCCCTACATATAACACCAAATTCCATTCATACCGGATTTGCAACTCGTAGGGAACGCCCCCCGTGGCGTTCCGTTGACTTGCAATATCCAATTATTTAATTCAACTTATATAGTTCCATATCATTTTGTACTAGCACAACATGTTAACTTATAATCTCTTTGCAGTCGGGCACAATTATTCACTATTCACTATTCACTATTCACTATTAACTGCCCTTACTGTCCGCAACACTTCTTATACTTCTTCCCGCTTCCGCAAGGACACGGATCATTTCTTCCTACCTTTTCCCCTTTTACAACAGGTTGCGCAGGTCCATCCCCATGCGACGCTTCGATAGGTTCGGCGACGCGTTCTCTTTCCGGCGGACGTTCAATATGCGCGTGGTAGATGATTCGTACCGTATCCTCTTGAATATTTTTAATCATCTCTTCAAACATGTCAAAGCCTTCAAACTTATATTCTACAACAGGATCACGCTGTCCGTAAGCCCTTAGTCCGATTCCCTGTCTAAGCTGATCCATGTTGTCAATATGGTCCATCCATTTTTGGTCTACCACTTTCAACATTACGACACGTTCCAACTCTCTCATGTTCTCGGAACCGACTTCTTGTTCTTTGGCTTCGTATGCCTCAAGAGCGATCTTCATCAATCTTTCTCTTACATCTTCTTTTGTGAGGTCTTCCAATTCTTCTCTTGAATACTCCAAGCTGCCTTCCGGCATGAACATGCCTTCGGCATATTCTTTTAATCCCGTCCAGTTCCAGTCGTCGGGATGCGGACTTTCACCGGTATATAAACGAAGCATATTATCTATGATCCCATCCAATGATTTAAGGATGGCAGATTTTAAATCTTCACCATTCAGCACCTTTTGTCTTTGTCCATAAATCACTTCTCTTTGTTGATTCATGACATCGTCATACTGCAGCACATGCTTACGGATATCAAAGTTTCTGCCTTCAACTTTTTTCTGCGCATTTTCAATAGCATTAGAAAGCATTTTATGCTCAATAGGCTGGTCTTCTTCTAACCCCAACGCTTCCACGACGCCTGCAATTCTCTCGGATCCGAATAACCGCATCAAGTCATCTTCCAATGAGATATAGAATCTTGATGCTCCCGGATCTCCTTGACGTCCTGAACGACCGCGCAGCTGATTATCGATTCTTCTGCTCTCATGCCTTTCGGTACCGACGATTTGCAATCCTCCTGCCGCTACTACCGCATCACGCTCCGTATTGGTAAACTGTTTGAATTTATCATATAATTCCCTGAACACCTTACGTGCTTCCAATATTTCAGCATCATCGGTATCGGCAAATCCTGTTGCTTCATTAATAAGATAGTCCGAATATCCCTTTTTCTTCATTTCATGTCGTGCCATCGCTTCAGAGTTACCCCCTAGTACGATATCAGTACCACGACCGGCCATGTTGGTGGCAATGGTTACCGCACCCTTTTTCCCCGCCTGAGACACGATCTCTGCTTCCTTCTCATGATACTTTGCGTTCAGCACCTCGTGAGGAATGCCTCTTTTCTTTAGCATATGGCTGAGTTCCTCAGACTTTTCAATGGTGATAGTACCTACAAGCACCGGCTGTCCTTTCTGATGGCATTCGATAATATGCTCCACGACGGCATTAAATTTTCCACGTTCATTTTTATATATTACATCAGGCAAATCCATTCTCTGCAACGGCCTGTTGGTAGGCATTACAATAACATCAAGATTATAAATCGCACGAAACTCTTCTTCTTCTGTCTGCGCCGTACCCGTCATCCCCGAAAGCTTGGTATACATCCTGAAATAGTTCTGGAAGGTAATAGTCGCCAAGGTTTTACTTTCTCGTTCTACTTTTACACCTTCTTTGGCTTCAATCGCCTGATGCAGGCCATCGCTGTATCTTCTCCCGAACATCAGTCTTCCGGTGAACTCATCAACGATAATGACTTCTCCGTCTTTTACCACGTAATCTTTGTCCAGCTTCATGATCCCATGCGCTTTAAGAGCTTGATTGATATGATGTGAAAGAGTAAGGTTTTCGGGATCTGATAAATTCTCTATCCCAAAAGCCTGCTCAGCCTTTCTAATCCCTTTATGAGTTAATGTAGCCGTATGCGCCTTTTCATCTACGATATAGTCTGCCTCAATATCATCATCCAGCTTTTTATCATCAGCCTCAATAATCTTATGGATTTTCAGTTTTTTCACAAAATCATTCGCTTTATGATAAAGCACGGTAGACTTATCCCCTGCTCCGGAAATAATCAACGGCGTTCTGGCTTCATCGATGAGGATACTATCCACTTCATCCACAATCGCATAGTGCAGACCTCTCTGCACCATATCTTCCTTGTAAATAACCATATTATCTCTAAGGTAATCAAATCCATATTCATTATTTGTTCCATATGTGATATCCGCGTTATAGGCTTGTTTCTTCTGGCCCGAATTCAGACCATGTACCACCAACCCTACCGATAAGCCTAGAAAATGATATAACTTTCCCATCCATTCACTATCACGCTTTGCAAGATAATCATTTACCGTAACAATGTGTACGCCTTTACCTTCCAACGCATTAAGGTAAGCGGGTAATGTGGCAACCAGTGTTTTACCTTCCCCTGTTTTCATTTCAGAGATTCTGCCCTGGTGTAAAACAATACCTCCAATGAGCTGTACACCAAAGTGTCTCATGCCAAGCACTCTGTATGACGCTTCCCGAACTACCGCAAAAGCTTCGGGTAATATATCATCAAGGGTCTCTCCAGCGGATAATCTTTGTTTGAATTCAAAGGTCTTGTTCTTTAACTCATCATCATTCAATGCTTTAATATCCGGTTCCAAACTGTCTATCTTATCTACAATAGGCATTATACGCTTTATTTCTCTATCACTATAATTCCCGAAAATTTTTTCCAATAACTTCATTTATTCTCACCTCTATAATGAAAGTCTCTCCTAATCTATAACATTTTATCATTAACCTACCTTGTATTCAACAAATAATTTTCAAAACAACAGCCGAGACATTTGTCTCGGCTGCCACACTCTTCTTTAATATTAAAATTCAGGCTCAATTAACCCGTAATCACCATCTTTTCTCTTATATACCACATTTACTTCATCAGTGTCCGCATTGAAGAATACAAAAAACTGATGCCCTAATAAATTCATTTGTAAAATTGCTTCTTCAGTATCCATTGGCTTGATGGCAAATCTTTTAGTTTTTACTACATTAAATTCTTTTTCTTCTTCTACAGGTTTATAATCATTAGGCATACCGCCATTTACAGTTTCAATAATAAATGCGTCATCCTTAAATCTCTTTTCCAATCGAGTCTTATTTTTTCTGATTTGTCTTTCCAAATGATCTACTACTTTATCAATTGACGCATACATATCGTGATTTACTTCTTCAGCTCTAAAAATAATTCCTTTATACGGAACTGTTACTTCTACCATTTGCCTATCTTTTTCAACTTCCAGTGTCACATGTACTTCTGTGTCTTCATCAAAAAACTTATCCAGCTTTCCAAGTTTTTTATTAATCCTGTCTCTCAATCCATCAGTTACATCAATTTTTCTTCCTGTAATAATGAACTTCATAACCTCAGCTCCTTCATATAAGTTAACTGGTAGAGTACTCGTTTTGCTAAGACCGATTGTTAATATTATGACCTAATTTACATTGTAACATTACATCATTCTTAACAAAACTTTATAATATTATATTCGACAAGATTTTTGTCATTCCTGCTGTACTAGCCTAAATTTCCAACAATTTGTCCAAAAAATTTATTAAAATGACAACTTGTCCAATATTTTATATTATAAGTATATTTACCCCTTTATAAAGCCCTTAAACAGGATTAAATATATATTTTTCGTCCATCAATGAATTTTCATTAATTGTACACTATTCATTATTCATTATTCATTATTCACTAAATGGCCGTTTCCGCATGTCTCGTTGCATGACAGCTTACATTTACCGCCACCGGCAGACCGGCAATATGGGTAGGATATACTTCAACATTCACCGCAAGCGCAGTAGTGGTTCCTCCTAATCCTTGAGGCCCGATGCCTAACCCGTTAATTCTATCCAGCAATTCTAACTCTAAATTATTGTAATATTCATCCTTATTATGCTGGTCTATCGGCCGCAGCAGTGCCTTTTTCGCCAGATACGCAGCCTTTTCCATCGTTCCTCCCAGTCCAACGCCTATAATCATCGGCGGACATGGATTCGCACCGGCCTGGTCTATGGTGCTCAAAATAAAGTTCTTCACCCCTTCAATGCCATCCGAAGGCTTTAACATCTTCAAGCCGCTCATGTTCTCACTGCCAAATCCTTTGGGCGCTACGGTTATTTTTATCTTATCCCCTTGGACCATATCATAGTGGATAATGGCAGGTGTATTATCGCCGGTATTTACTCTGTTGATAGGATCTCTTACTACCGAGTTTCTCAGGTAGCCTTCTTTATACCCTCTTCTTACCCCTTCATTGATTGCTTCCGTGATGCTTCCGCCGGTCACATGAGTATCCTGTCCCACTTCTATAAAGACCACCGCCATCCCCGTATCCTGACAGATGGGCATATTTGCTTCCCGAGCCAGCTTCGCATTATCAACTAACTTCTCCAGTATGTCCCTTCCAATGGGCGACTTTTCTTGGGCAGCACTTTTTTCAAGGCCACATTCAATATCATTATTTAAGTAGTAATTCGCATTTATACACAGTTTCTCTACTGCATTTATGATTTCATCAACATGAATCTCACGCAATGTACTCTCTCCTTCACGCTTTTTTAATCATTATATTATAAAGGAGCTATAATCTCAAGAATAAAGTGTTTGCGCAGCGTAAAAGTACTCCATGTATGGAATAAGACATGAGAACCGTCCCCTTGTCTGTGCGTGGCGCACACAAAAGCCCTAGCCTCGCAATGAGACTAGGGCTTTATAACTATTAAATTATTGTACGAATAGTTTGCTTGTATCAAGCATAAAGTCTAACAGATCTAACATTGCACTGATGTCATCATTTTGTTGACCTTCAACAATTTTCTTTAAGTCTATTACTTTTGCACCAGTCAAATTGTCAAATTGGTACACATCTTTAATCAAATCAGCAAGATCGCCCAGCTTAGATGCATAGTAGTCATAAGCTCTATCAAATGCATTAGAAACCACTGTTTCAAGATTAGAATGTTCAGAATTATTTCTTAATACATCTAAAGCTTCATTGTATAGATATTCTTCATAATCTGCATCGCTAACACTTGAAATATTAGGATCTTGCAGCAACGCATCATATACATCTATTGCATAATCATAGATTTCTTCCTGATTAACGCCGTCTTGTATAAGTTTTGTGACCTGATTACTGTAAGCAGCCTTTAAATCAGCAATTTTAGCTGAAATGGTATTTATACTTTCACTTGCATTATCTCTTCCCAAGTCTGCAAACGCTAAGATAAGATTTACCGCAACTCTTGCCTGTTGCTCCGAAATATTATCATTAATAAGCGCTTCAAATGGTCCAACTAGACCGGCTTGCTGCATAGATGCTACGATTTCATCTACTGAAGAACTAGTAAGATTTGCCTGTAACTGTTGTAAGCTATTCCACTCTTCATCTGTCAAGCTGCTAAACGCATCTTCAATTGCGTCTAACAATGCCGGTAATGTATGATCTACCGGTGCAGCTACAAGCGCTCTTTTTACAGTAACAGTAAACTGTTCTGTATCAGTTGTATAATCGGCCTTAGTCGCAGTAACAGTAATGGTAGTTTGACCTGCACTTACACCAGTAATAGTAAGCTTGTTACCAGATACTGAAACAGTAGCTATACCTGTATCAGCAGACTCTGCAGCAATTGTTGCATCTGCAGGCTCTACTGAAGCAGTTACATCTATCGTTTCTTCTGCTCTTACGGAGACATCATTAATACTAGTGATTGTTATACTTTTAGTAGAGCCGCTATTGCTATCACCGCCAGTAGGACCTCCACTGCCAGATGTTGTTCCAGGCCCAGGATTAAATTCCACATTATCTCCCTTCTGTACATTATCCGGCTTCTGTTCCATGGTTACTTCATTAACGTTTACTATCGCAGTTCCAATTTCACCTTTACCTGTAACTGCCACAGCAGCATTAATTGTCATGGTTGTAACTTTTGCGCCAGCACCCAGTGCAACTGTCGCACCTTTTGCTTCTGCCGCTATTTCCATTTTGCCAATTGTCCCGCTTACAACATTTACCTTCACGCCAGGTGCCGCTACTTTAACTTCAGCGAAATCACCTACAAATATTACTTCTTCACCTTCAGGAATATTCAAAGAAAGATCGACATTGCCAAACCCATCTCCGGTTACACCGTCTTCTTCCAATTTTGCACCGGAATTAAGTACTACTCTACCTACAGATGAGTTTCCTTTTGCAACTACTCTAACGGTACCTGTCTTTGTGTTAACAATAACGATTCCTAACTTAGAGTTTAAAACAACAATACTGTTAGGTCCGCCACCTTTTACAAGGGTTTTACCAGCAACTTCAACATTATCCATCGTAAAGTCACCGTCTCCGATTCCTTCGGTGAGGTATAAGTTACCCTTGATTTCCATGTTTTTAAGAACAACGCCGGTAGTTGATATGGTAACGTTTCCTTCAATCACTGTCTTTTCGGATTCGGAACCATATGTACCTGCTGTTTTATATAAAGCTCCTACTACACGGTTCAGCATACTTACTGATTCTGCTCTGGTGATATTTCTTTCGGATTTGAATGTTCCGTCAGGATATCCACCCATGTATCCTTCTTGCGCGATCGCACCAATATATCCTTTGCTCCAATCGGCAAATCTAACTGAATCGCTGAATTTATTCAGTACACTTGCATCTTTTGCTTCGCTTAAATCCATTATTCTTGTAATAATGGCTGCCGCTTCTTCACGGGTGATGTTATTATTAGGCTTTATTGTACCATCGGTATAGCCTGCTACATAGCCAGTCGCTTTTGCTTTCGCGATTTCACTGTAGAACCAATTTTCTTTTGAAACGTCGGAATAGTCTACATCAGCTTTCTCAGTATAGCCGAAAGCTCTATTTACCATCGTAAAGAACTCTGCTCTGGTGATGTTGTTATCAGGTTTGAAAGTGCTATCGGCATACCCTTTAATAAATCCATTTGCCACACCGCTTTCAATCTGAGCCTTTGCCCAGTGTCCGTTAATATCCCCAAACTGTCCGCCGGCTGATAGATCGGCTGCAAACCCAACGGAGATACTGCCTAGAATCATTCCAGCAATAAGAATAATGCTGGTTAGAAAATTTAAATACTTTTTACTCTTCATTCGGACCACACACTCCTCTTTAATAATATTTTTAATACATGCTTAGTTTATAACTTTTGATGCCTAAACTACAATGCGTGTATTCATACACCTCCTAAGATAAAATATCCTATGCCTTAAATCAAAACTTATAATAACTTGGAACTTCATCATCGTTATAATCGATGAGAACCCCATCAAATGTGATTATGGATTTTAGCTCTTTGATGATGCTCATTGAAACTCCATCTTCACCTGTTTTAAAATGTCCAATGCTTGTTTCATGTCTTAATTATATCTCATTACTCGATAGTAAAGGTGATGGATATGGGATATCTATTATTCTGGTCATCTACCAAGTCGCCGTCAACCATCATTAATGATATATAACCTTTTATTTCTGAGAAAGTGATCCCATCATTATTGTTATCTTCTCCACCAAATGCCGCCAAAATATCTCCTGCTGTGATATACGCTTGACCATTTGATAACGTTACGGTTTTAGACCTACTCTCACTTAGTATACTAACCCTTGCTTCAATTTGTTTTGCATTCTGTGTTGCTTCAATAGAAATATGTGTAAATTTATCAGAATCATTTATATTTGACGGAATAGAGATGATAAACGAATTATCGCTACCGTCAACCTTTTGAGCGACTATACTTGTGCTGCCGATCACCGCGCATGCGGAATTAATTCCTGCAGGATTAACAGTTGTTACCGGCGCTGCTACGCCACCTCCTATGCTAGGAGTCTTCTGGGTGATTTGCTCCCCGTTAACAGTGGCTGTAACACCTTCCGCAAATTCTACAGCAGCCGGCATCTTTTCCATTGTCACACCATCTACTTTGATTACCGCATTTGCGATATTTCCCTGTCCTGTGATGGACACGGCCGCATTTAGTATCAGTGTAGATACTTCTGCATCGCTGCCAATATTTAAACCGATGGGCGCATTCAATGTCATATTTGATACCTGCGCCTTATTTGCTACATCTATCTTAGTTCCTTCAATCCCTTCACCTACTTGGAGGTTATTCACTTTGCCTCCCTGCAAGCTGATATTCACATTGCTTGATGCAACATCCATCATTTCGAACTCTCCGTCAAATATAACCTCTTCACCTTCGGGAATATTCAATGAAAGTTCACATTCTTCAAAACCGGTTCCTGTTAGATCGCTTTCTTCCAGTTTCGCACCGGAGTTTAAAGTCACTTTGCCAATTTTCGTGCTTCCCGATGCGAGTACGCGTACATTTCCTGTCTTTGTATCTATAATGGTGATTCCTAACTCTGAATTTGTTACTACTATACTATTAGGTCCGCCACCTTTTATGAAGGTTTTCCCGCTTACTGTTACATCATCCAAACTGACTTCACCATCACCAATGCCTTCAGTTAGATATAAGTTTCCTTTAACGTCCATGTTACGCAACTTGACTCCTGTGGATGCCACGGTTACATTTCCCACAACAGTAACTTGTCCTTTTTCAGGACCGTAGCTGCCCGGCTTATTGTATAAATTGCCCATAACTTTGGATAACAGCGCAATGGACTCTGCTCTTGTGATGGGCTTGGTTGGTTTATAGGATCCATCCGGATATCCTCTCATATACCCTGCCTCAACAATCGCACCGATAAAACCTTTGCTCCAACTGCCCATTCGTACTGCATCTGTAATACTGTCCAACGCTTGAGATTCATCATTCTGCTCAAGTTCGATAATCCTTGAAACCATTACTGCCACTTCTTCACGGGTAATAGAGCTATCGGGTTTGATGGTACCGTCATCATATCCGGTCACATATCCCGCCTCTTCGGCTTTAGCAACCTCACCATAAAACCAATCACCGGTTTTAACATCCGTGAAATCCACTTCGGCTTTTTCGGTATATCCAAAGGTTCTGTTAATCACCGCCATAAACTCTGCTCTGGTAATTTCCTTCTCAGGTTTGAACATCCCGTCCCCATAACCTGATATAATTCCCTGCGCCGCACCGGCAACGATTTGCTGCGCTGCCCAGTGACCCTGTATATCGTCAAAACTCACAGCTGTTTCTGCTTTTACGGCAGGCGTCCCATTCAGCAAACTTATGCCAATAAGAACCGCACTCATGACACAGCCTAGCTTTCTTTTTCTCTTATTATTCAATATACCACTCCTCAACAAATACATTAAAACACATATTAAAAATAATATACCATAATTTAACTAAATCCGCTATATTTTTAGTGATAAAATTATATTACGATTTGATTACTTTACTGTAAAATCCATCTTATATAATTTATTGTAACAACAACTCGTCATATTTATCATATAATTCTTTCAACTGCTGCTTCTTTTCTTCTGTCAACCGTTTGCTCAAAATCTCTTTTGCTTCCCGCTTCTCTTGTTGTGTCACGCCATCCTTAGACATTTCCAGTAATCTTTTGTAATCCTCTTTCGTCAAGCTCCCTAATACAATAGAGAGTGCTTTTGACTTATCGGTAAATGATACTTTCTTCTCAATTTCTTTCATTTTTGTTTCATCTACAACAACTTTTTCAACCGGAAGCGGTTTCTGAGCAGGCTGAACGGAAGGTGTATTCTCCTTGATTTGTGTCGGTTTACTCTGTTGAGGTCCTTTTTCACTTGAAACATCGGTCTGCTTATCGGCACTTTGGGAAGGGGATTTTATAACAGGTTTATTCTCAGCTTCCTGCTTTACATCCGGCGTTTGTTTGCTTTCTTCAATATTCTTGTCAACTGCTTCATCAGTATCAACGGTATTTACTTCAACTTGCTTATCCGATTGTACCATGTCCTCTGCTTGCTGCTTTTTTTGATCGGACTGCTCATCAGTTGCATTGCTTATAGAAAACTCCTGTGTTAAAAGCAAACTGAAAGCGTTATTTAATACAAATACACCAACAGCACCAAGTAAAACGATAATTGCCAGACTAATCAACAATGCTCTTCTTCTCATCTAATTTCCTCAACTTTCTTCCTCAACCGTGTGACCCAAACAACAATGCTCCCAGCTTTTTCAAGTCCCTAAATGTAAAAATACCTTTGTCCGTCTTTCCTTTTAGCGGCTCCAATACGGTTATATCTTCTCCATTTAACAAGGACCGGTTATTATACATCAGCATATCCGCCGTTTTCGCGCCCAGCTGTGTTTGTATCACGTTTAACGCCCTGTTCATCTTCGGTGATCTTCCTCTTGCAGTGTGCGCGTCAGTGGCCATAAAATGCACCATATTGTGCTTTAACAAAAACAAAGCAGTCTCTTTCACCTTTTTACCAAAAATTCCACTGATACTTGTGGAATTAACCTGTGCAAGCGCACCACGGCTGATAAACTCGAATAATTTGTCAGGCTTTTCAGCAACAATCATATTACGCTCCGGATGAGCAATGATAGGTGTATATCCTTCTATTTGCAAGTCATAAAAAATATCCTGGGCATAATCCGGTATGCTCATCATAGGAAACTCGACAAGTATGTATTTCGTGTGATTCAGACTGCTGACATGCCCATCTTTTACAAGCTGCACAAGATTTGGCGTAATAAAGACTTCATTACCGGGATGAATGCCGACATTAATATGCAGCTCTTCCAATACGCCCATGAGTTCCTTCACTTTTTCCTGCACAACTACCTTATCATTATGCAAATCTCCCTCAATGAAGTGGGGTGTTGCAATAATCTCTTTTATGCCTTCTTCTTCGGCGATCCTGCACATTTCCACAGCATGATCCATATCTTTGGCTCCATCGTCAATCCCCGGCAGGATATGACAGTGAATATCTACAAACATGTGTACCTCCCCATTGGCGATCCTTTATCCTATGTTCTCTATTCTTTATCCTTCGGCTCTTTGGGTTTTTTCCTCTTCTTCTTGTCGTTTCCGTCGTCTTCCCCGTAATAATAGTAATAATAATAGTAATAATTCCCTTGCTCATTCTTGCTGAGCTTATTCAATACTACACCGATAATATTTGCATTCACCTTTTCCAATAGCTGCTTTGCTCTCTGTGCCGCCTCTATCTCCACTTGTCCCGAAGCTGCCACCAATATCGTACCATCTACAATGGTTGATAATATCGCCGCATCCGTAACAGTGCCCACAGGAGGTGCGTCGATCAGAACAATCTCGTAGTCCTCACGGAACCTCTCCAACAATTTCTTCATAGAATTAGATGAAAGCAGCTCCGAAGGATTTGGAGGGATCGGCCCCGATGTCAGAATATCTAGATTATCGATATCACACTGCTTTACATACTGCTTGTAATCCGCATGCTGCGCAAGCACATTGGTAAGGCCTGTCTGGTTATGGGTATTAAACGTCTTATGTACCTTCGGTTTTCTCAAATCACCGTCAATCAATAAGACCTTACTCCCTGACTGTGCAAAAGTAATGGCCAGATTGGCAATGGTAGTCGACTTCCCTTCTCCCGGCCCCGCGCTGGTCACAACCATGATCTTCAACGGCTTATCCACACCGGAAAACTGAATATTCGTTCTCAAAACCCTATAGGCCTCGGAAATAGGCGACTTTGGGTTGTTATGCGTAATCAACGACGGACGCTGTTCCTGCATTAATATCTTCCTTTCCTAGTTAATAATTAATAGTGAATAGTGAATAATTAATTTTAAATTAGCAGTATACTCACCATTAATTACTTAGAGTTTGTTTAGCAGTTTTTATACTAGAATGCAATAACTTAAGTATTTCACTTATATCTAGTAGCAATGAATTTCCTGTTTGTTCATCTATATATGTTGTTGCAATCAGTAACTTAATCCAGTACTCTGTCTCAGCTGCTTCTTTAAAAGCGATATAGTATTTACTAACAAAATCTTTTTTACTTTGTGCTTTACTAGCTTCACTTATATTGGCACCTATGCTGGTTCCACAACGCAGGATCTGCTTAGATAAGACATATTCCTTTTTATTCTCACATAGATATTTATATAAATCAACAATCCTAATAGCAAACTTAAAAGCTTTGTCAAATGTAATGCTGCTGTCTACTCTCATAATCTGTCATTCCTTTACATCAACGCTTTACACTATTCATTATTCACTATTAACTATTCACTAAAATGCTTTACTCCGGAAACACCGGTATGGTGCCTATGACCGGCAGCTCCAGATGTCTTTCGACGTCCGTCGGGGTTTTTAGGGTGTTATCCAGATACTCAATCAAGAAGATGATTCCAAATCCCAGCATCAGACCTATAAAAGCCGCAATAGCGACATTTAAGTATTTTTTAGGTTTTATCGGATTGAGAGGTATTTCTGCCTTATCAATCACCTGCACATTTTCCACGTCCATGATTTCAACTACTTTTACCTGAAATACTTCCGCTACTTTATTTGCAATCTGTGCTGCCAACTCAGCCTTTGTATCTTCCGCGGTAATTTCGATCAATCGTGTGTCATTTTTTAAATTAACACCTAATTTTTGAGACATTCTTCCGGTAGTCATATTTTCTAACTTCAATTCACTAATAACCAGGTTGGCAACTAGTCTGCTCTTTACCAGCTCACGATAGTCTTTTACGAGTTGATTGCCTAAAAGCAAATCCTGATATGCAATAGCACTTTGCCCATCTATCTTTTTACCTACATAAAGACTGGTATTGGACTGATAAACAGGCTCTAAAACAAAAAAACTGACAACTGCTGATGCGATTGTAGAAATCAGCGTAATGATTACAACCAGCCAAATTCTTTTTCTGATAATCTGCAAATATTCCCTTAATTCCATAATTAACCTCACTTCTACATTTGTTGGAAATATACCACTTTTTACTGTGCAAATAACACAGCTTTAAGACAAAAAAATTTTAAATTATAAATAAAGATTAAAAAAGCTCAATGGCAATAATCCCGCATCGAGCTCTGTTGACAAAAATATTCGCGGCAACCTGGCAATCATCGCATGATCAGCATTAGACCCATGGCTTTGCGTCCTCACCTTTCGATAAGTTTGCCTATATATTTATAATTATTCTCGTTATGTATCCTACCATAAAATAATAACTTAAATAGTCTATTTCTGTCAAGTATTAAGAAGGTCATTTTGGGTGTGATTATTACTGTAAATCCGTATCAAGCTGTTACTTTCTTTTATTATATATCAAGGTATAAAAGATACCTATACTGCTAATTCTTTTATAATTCACCACAAACCATTATATCCCAAAATTGTATCCAAGTCAACAATTTTACTTCTCTAAAATCACACCCAAAATACTGGCTTTTACGGTATCCAGTATTTCCTTCACCCGCACTGCTGTGGCTACCGGTGTTTTTCCGACTGCCATTACCAGTACGGTTCCATCGGCAGCTGCGGACAATTTTACTCCTTCAGCAACCTGTCCTGCCGGCGGTGCGTCTATTAAAATCAAATCATATGCTTCTTTAATGGTATCTAAAAACACTTCTATCCTTGCAGTATCCAACGTGTATTGTGGGTTTTCTACCTTTGGCCCGCTGGTGAGAACATGCAGTGTAGGTAATTCAGAAAACTTGAAGACAGCCTGCTGATAATCCGCAGCTGCCTTCAAACGTGTAAGTCCGTTATCATTGGAAACTTCGAAGAACTCATGCACCTTAGGGTTCTTTATATCACAGTCCATTAACAGAATCTTTTTCCCTTCTTGTGCCATGGATATGGCAATATTGCACGCATGCTTTGTTTTGCCTTTTCCGTCAATGAGGCCGGTAAATGCGATGACTTTAATCTTTTTATCATGTATCATTGCGTCTACGCTAGCCTGCAGCATACGGTATGTTTCTATGATATTTGCCTTTGTATCTGTACGAATCGTACACCTTTCTTTTATCATTCGCTGACCCCTCTTTTCCTTTGTGTCTATCGTATGTTTAAACTACTTTGCATTTAGTTTGATTTCACAATAATCTTCATAAGAACCGGAAGTGGAATCCTTCACCATTACAATCATACGGTATTCCCCTGTATTTTTAGGATAAATAGGGATGTAATTTGAAAAGGTATATGGAGACACTTGATAATAATGTTCTTTTGCCACCACACATACTTTGTACATGAGCCTATTCCATTTTATAGGAACTCCAAATATAGGTCCCTCCCTCTCCGCATCGATTTCAACAACATTAAGCTCACGTGCACTGATCTGATTATTATTTGGTGCATTGGTGACTTTGCCATTTTGTATCGTCCATTTTTCCCCACCGATCTTTACGTTTCTAATATTTATATATTTGTCTAAATCTCCAATACGTATAGGAATACATACTTCTTTTTCATAAGAATTTTGCAGAATATTTCCTTCACTTCCTGCTTGACGGATACGTGCATAGATTTTGTATTCTCCCGGGTCAGCAGGATGCCATGTGAATTCGGTGCCCGGGGAATAATCCTTCACCCGCCTTTTCCCCCTCGCGTCCTCCAAAAAGAATGCGTACTCACAACCTTCCTGCTCTTCTTCTACATAAAAATTAAACTTCAATGGCTCACAAGAATTAAAGAGATATCTTCCGTCTCCATCCGGCTGCCGATTGGCATCATATTTGACTTTAAAATTTATATTCTCCAGTCCGCTCTTTTTATAATGTACTGAAATCTTATCTTCCGGCTCAATAGAATAATCGGGCTTAATTGCCGCATATATCCTGTAAATCCCGGAACCAAATGAAAAACCGTCCCGCCCTTCTTGGAGTTCATAGGCTCCATACACCTCATTATAAACAATCCCATCATTGTTATAGTCTTTGATGGTTCTAGACCAAACATAGGGCTCGGAAATCACAACCTGCAAACTTTTTTTGATATCTCCATCAAAATCTTTAGGGCGCGTGCCGGCTACCGATAGTCTTACCGATACGGTGTCGTTTTCATTTTGAACGGACAAGTCATCTAACTGAAGATACTTGTTATCCTGGGATTTTACATATACTTTTCTTTTTAAAATCATTTGAGATTTAGAATCATACACTGCAATATAAAACGTACCGCTTTTTTCCGGACTCCATTTAAAAGCTTTCTTGTTTTTAGAGCCTTTTTCTTCTACGGTTTCTTCATAATTATTATCCCCTACTATTTTTACGGTGTACTGCTCTTCCGGATGTGTGATAGCATCCAAATACAGTTCAATATTGCTTCCTTGTTTCGCTACAATGGGAAAATCATAACTAATGGGAGCATACTTTTGTTCTTCATGATTGGTAGTTAACTGTACATCCTGCTTAATGTTGCCCAGATAAAAGGTTTTATACAGCTCGATGATCTCATCATTCAATACCCTCTTATATCGCACATAGAGTTTCAAACGGTCCGTATTTCCCGCTGCATAGGATCTAAGCACTTCACTCTCGTTTCTATCATCCATTGATTTCAGATCCCATACAAATTTATTTCCGCTAAAGCTGATCTCATAGTCCTTGATTAAAAACCATCCTTTGCCGTAATCCCCCCATATCTGGGTTCTATTCATGGTATTGGCTACTTTCTCCATCCATGGACATCCGGCATTCAAGTCTGCCCTTACTATTATATTGTCATTATTCTCCTCATCAAAAGACGCGCTGATAGAAACGATACTATTGGATGAGCTCTCTTTGGCATAACTGGGTGTAATACTGCCCAAAGTCATTAAAAATGAGCAAACTAACATGATTGCTGCTATTTTTTTTAAATTTATTATTGTAATTTTCATAACCCCCTCCCCTTTTTCACCCCGATGATTTTTATATTTTATGCCTTATTATTAAACAACTTATTCGTGATTGTCCTTTTTTATTCCACTTTTATTTGAAATAGTTTATTGCCTTATAATCTCAATATGGCTGTTCCACGCCCCTTCTTCTCCCACTCCTAATCGGTCTGTCAACAGCACACTGGGTTTCAGATTGATGATGGTTCCGTTAGGAATATCCTTAAAATCATAGATCACTCTCCGCCCTTGCGCAGTCTCCTCCGTTTTTGTAGTATAAGGAATATTCGTAATAACACTCAGATGATCCTGCAAATGATCGTTTGAATCACTTCCGGTAATAGTTCCTTTTTTCAAAATTTCAGAAGGGAGGATATCCTTGTCTTGAACAACCTCCGCTAAAATAATATGTGCAGAAGTATCGTTAATATAAAGAATATCTTTAGTTACTATTTTCCCGTTTAATGTTAAGATATATTTCCACTGCTTTTGCGCCAAAAAAGATAACTCCTGCTCACTCATCAATTTTTGTAATTGCTGCGCATAATATGAATCAAGCTGTGCTTTTACTGCTTCATCCATTGAATTTCTGTACTTGTCCAGCTCCACTTGTTTCTGTTCAATATCTTTTTCATATGAATGCGATACTATCCACTGCCTGCAAAGGGCCCCTGCAAGGATAATATTAAAAACCAAGCATGTTATGATCATCACTACTCTAAAATTACTAAATGTATTAACCAGCCACTGCTTTTTCAACATAATATTTCTCCTCACTTTTATTGCGGTACAACACCCAAAACAGGAAGATTCAGATAGTTCTTTACATCCTGTTCCGATTCAATGGACCGATTTATAAATTCCAGTAACATGACAATTCCAATAGAAATCATCATCCCTAACACAGACCCGATGGCAATGTTCAATTTTCGGTTGGGAGAAGAAGGCTGCTCAGGCCGTTCTGCCTTATCCAATATCTTTAACTGCCCGGCCGGCAGTACTTCCCCTGCTACCTGAATAAAATTCTCTGCTAAAGCATTTGCACATACTGCTGCCGCTTCAGCAGAAAAATGAGAGATCGTAATAGTCAGAACCTGAGTACTGGATTTGGATGCCACCTTTATATTTTTGACCTGTTCAAAACTACCGTCTTGCACCGCCTGCTCCGTCCTATAACGTACAGCTCTTGACTTTGCAATTTCCTCGTAGGTTTTTGCCACTTGGAGATATAACGCGATATCACTATTCGTATACTTGTCCTCCAAAAAATACTGCGCCTCTTCCTTACCAATGATGATATTGACATTAGCTTCATAGACAGGTTGTACAACAAAAAAGCTAAAGATTGCAGATATGATTACAGCTATCAGCGTTATAAATATGATGATCCATTTTCTCCTCATCAATATGTGATAAAGTTGAAGCAAATCTATTTCGTTTTCCATATTCACCCCTCCTTGTCTACTCACTACATTTTATTAGCACAAATCGGAAAATATTCCTGACTTGTCCTAATTTTTATATGCTATCAATGCTATTTGTAAAAAAGCTACATCCGTAGCGGCAGGCCTTGTGTCTCCCCACAAGAATATATGAATACTTTATAGAAGGATGTGATAAAGTGCTTCGTCGGTCAGTCGCAAAGCATGGGGACGGAGCTTCAGCTTCACCAAAACCAGGTGCAGCAGTAGCTCCGTCCCCATGCTTCACTCCTTCTATGTGCTAAATTTGACTTTATGACAGTCTCCTATATAGGGCAGACACAAGGCCTGCCACTACAGTAAATAGCCTTATATCATTTAATCCTCTCTTGCATCTTGTATCTTATAAGGGTATAATACCAATAAATCTGACACATTAAGGGATTCAAGGTGACGATATGAATAAAAAAGTATTTATCTTTATTGCAATAATTATAATAGGTATATATAGTTTGTGGTCTTTCAACCCCCACATCAACAACGATAATAGTGATATACCTCAAATGAAAGCAAACCCTCAGCCCGATACTTCAAAAGATTCTAAAAATAGCAATGATATTGTGGTGAACACTCAAGACAATGAGGAAAGTTACGATATATCTGATGATACAAATATGAATGTAGATAAAGATATAAAATCAACCCAGGATGTGAAGGCCGATAATACAAACGAAGATACTATCAGTGATGTAGACAGCAATACAAGTAATAATCTTACAATTTCTTCACCGGATCAAAAAAATTTTTCACCGCAAAAAACTGTGCCTTCCCCTGAACCTTTAGAAAGTGAAATTGTAAGTAGATATAGTACTAAATTTTTAAGCTTAAAAAACGAAAGTATCTCCAAACTAAACACTTTAATCTCTCAAGGAAAAGCAGAATATCAGAACATCTCTGACTCAGAAAAGATGTCCGCTAAAATAAAACTAGGGCTGAAATATCTATCTTTAGGACAGAGCTTGGAAAATGAATGCGACGCTAAATTTAATAGCATCCTTAAAGAAATGGAAACGGAACTGAAAAATAATGATTTGTCGACCACTGCTGTAAAAGAAGCACAAAATCAATATGAGGCAGAAAAAAAAGCAAGACGAAGTGCCTTGTTAAAAAAATTTAAGCAATGACTCAGCACCTGGCTCTTTTCACTCGTATTACGATGATGCTATAAAAGATAGAGGCAACTATCAGCCCCATTACAATACCGGTGTTATCTACAAACACATCTCGGACTTCTCCGCTGCGGCCCGGAATAAATGTCTGATAAAATTCGTCCAGCATCGAGAATAAAGTCCCTGCAACCCAAGGCAGATAATACGACTTATGTCCCTTCACTCCCGATACTTTCCAGCATAAAGTTAATAACATCCCCAAAACGAAATAATTAAAAATATGGGCATTTTTACGAATATAAAAATGAAGACTGTCTTTATCGAAGAATTCCAACTCAAAGTGTCGTTCAACCCGCTCAATGGCCGGCTCAACTTTCTCTAAAATCAAAGCGCTTTTCTGCTTGGAAATCTCAGCAGGATCACTTGAAAAAGAGAGGATCACTACAAACCAGAGGATCGTAAGAAGATAAAGCAAGCTGCGTTTTTTTACCATATTGAATACTCCTTTGTTTATTTCTTCTCTATTGTTACAGCTTATATCTTACCATACCCTCTAGAACATGTAAATATTTTACATATAAACTTTTCAATAACTCAAGAAATCAAGTGCCCGGCACCTTCACTTAATATCCGTTAGGATTTTTCTTTTGCCATCTCCAAGAGTCTCTACACATATCTTCGAGGTTCTTTTCTGCTTTCCATCCTAATTCATTCAGCGCTTTAGTGGCGTCGGCAAAGCATTCATCAATATCTCCCGGTCTGCGGTCCGTTAATATATACGGAACCTTTTGCTCTGTAGCTTTTTCAAAACTATTCACCACATCAAGCACACTGTATCCTATACCTGTACCAAGATTATATGGCTCTATACCTGTAGTATTCATCACTTTTTCAACTGCCTTCAAATGCCCTTTTGCAAGATCTACCACATGGATATAGTCTCTGACCCCAGTACCGTCATGAGTATTATAGTCACTTCCGAAAACATTTAGTCTCTCTCTTTTCCCTACAGCAACTTGCGTGATATAAGGCATTAAGTTATTAGGGATCCCATTCGGATCTTCACCAATTCTGCCGCTTTCATGGGCTCCAATAGGATTAAAGTATCTTAGGAGTGCAATGCTCCAAGATGAATCGGAATTAAAAATATCTTGTAGAATCTGTTCTATCATTAGCTTAGTACTGCCGTAAGGATTAGTTGTACTTAACGGCATATCTTCCGTTAAGGGAGATTTATTGTTCATCCCGTACACTGTAGCGGAAGAACTAAACACTATTTTCTTTACCCCATATTTCTGCATTACTTCACACAGGGTAAGGGTTCCGGTAATATTATTATGATAATATTTCAGTGGAATTTGAACAGATTCTCCTACCGCTTTAAGACCTGCAAAGTGAATAACACCCTCAATACTATTTTCTGCAAATACCTTTTCAAGACCTTCTTTATCTAAAAGGTCTGTTTCATAGAATGTGAGATCTTTGCCTGTGATCTCTTTTACTCTTTCTAGTGCCTCCGTCTTACTATTGGAAAGGTTATCCACTACGATAATCTCATAGCCTTCATTTAATAATTCTACACATGTATGGCTTCCTATGTATCCAGCCCCTCCGGTGACTAAAATACTCATATGATTCATTCCCCTTTTCGATTTATTTCTTAATACGTTATATGTCTATGCTAATGATAATTATCCGGTGATTTGTATTTTATCATGTCTCTCTTATCCTGTAAATCCATTATATTCCACATTCTATACATGCTGATGTACAAATTTTTCTATAATTTAAATTGCTCATTTATTATACAGCTATTATACAGCTTAAATATCGCCAACAACTCAAGTGACTGGCTCTTATGCCTTTCTACTCATATTCAGAAATTAAATCCTGGCACTCATTTTTTGTCATACCGTTTTTTATTGCGATACTGATTTTATTGCTGTTTTTTGTATCACCAATGAGTATAGCACCCATAATCTTATTGTTCTTAAAAAACAGCTTTTGATATAGATAGTCTTCTTCGTTCACACACTGTATAGTCTCATATGCAGATGACATATCTCTTCCAATATCACCGATTGAAAAAATTTTTGTGTCCATAGAATTTAAGAAATATGGAGGTGTTTCCAATTTATATTCCATTTGACCCCCAGCAGCATTTGTACCGGCGATTTTCCCTTGACTCATCGCAGCAGACCATAAACCGAGCCACTTATTATTGTATTCCGCTACATCTCCGGCAGCGTAGATATCGGCATCACTCGTTCGCATGAACTGATCTACTATGATTCTTTTATTTATATTTACATGTGTACTTTTAACCATACTGAGATTTGGGCGAACTCCGGCTGCGGAAAACACAAGCTGTGCATCAATGATTTTACCTGTATTAAGAACTACTTTTTCTACTCTTTCAGTTCCGATTATAGACTGCACCGTACTTCCAGTTATGATGTCTATTCCCAGGCTCTTTACTTTACTTGCAAAGATTCGAGACCCATGCTCATCCAGCTGGTTAGGCAGCAAACGGGGCATAAACTCAATGATGGTAGTCTTTATACCTTGTTTGTTCATGTGATAAGCCGCCTCCAATCCTAATAATCCACCGCCAACAATCGCTGCATGTCGTATATGTTCTACCTCATCGTTCAAGCCATACACATCATCCATATTCCAAAGTGACATGATCACATTCTGAGGTGTATCCGCCACAGGTGGAATGAAACTAAAGCTTCCGCTGGCAATAATAAGCTTATGATACGACAATTGTAACCCATCATGCAATTGAATAAGCTTTTCAGCCGCGTTCACCAGCATTACGGTTTTATTCAACAGCACTTCTATATTTCTATCTTCATACCAACTTAAAGGATGAACATTTAGACTGTTTGAATCCAACGCTTTACCGATAAATTCACATAAACGGAGGCGATAATACGTTAAATACTTCTCGTTTGAAATGATAGTGATAGGGATATTCTCATCCTGCTTTCTCGCCGCTTCCGCAGCTGACAGGCCTGCAATGCCGTTTCCGATAATAACGATGCCCTTTACTTCCGTTTGCATATAAGATGCCCTCCCGATTGATTATTAACACTATATTCATACCTTTGCTCAATAAAAATCACTAATTGCTTCGGAATGTAGATTACCGTTTCATCTATTCCTTCATATTTTGCCAACTCTTTTGCTTTCTTAAATCCATATTCAAAAAGTCGAATCACCATTGTCGCATCATTTAGTGTCTGCAACTCTATATGATAGTGATAAGGTTTTTCATCTTGTGAAATCTTCAAAAATACATCTCCCCGGATAATATCATATTCATTGGATATAAATTCATTATTTTCAAATGTCACTTCTGTCGTATCCACATCAAAGTCTTCATGAAACAAGCTATTCATCATCGTGACTAATACCTTCTTTGATACCGCAAACAATGATTTTAAAATCTCATCCAATTTGACTCTTTGTTCATTTACTTCCACCCTATCACCACCTACTACCTATGTCTTAATTATATCAGAGCTGTTCTTTATTTACAATAAATTATGGAGTGACGAGCATCAGTTCGTGTAAACATAAAAAAATAATCAGCTATCATGCTTACTCTGTAATCTATCTCAAACAACCGTTTGATAGAGTTAAGCTAAGTGACCGATACAGACTGCGATAAATAAGTTAATAACTCAAGCGACTGGCACATTTGCTTTGAAAAGGTATATTCAACAAGGAGTTACTATTCATGGTAACAATATAATACGCTTATTCATATTATGTAAATATGTGCATACACTTACAGCGTTTTCACATTCATATATCATTCGTATTGTATGGAAGTTATTGATTACGTTTTGATTTGCAATGTAGTGATTCACTCACTCATTATAAACTTATTTAGATAGGCAATTGTTAAATGGGAGAAAAAACAGATGGATAATTCTAAAATAGAAAAATGCAAATCTGACCTGCCTGTAACATTAGAGGATTTGAGCAAATTCATTTTGGTTGGAAGAGAGAAACTGGCCTCCGTCCGGGCAGAAATAAGAGCTATAGAAAAATTGAAATTGGCTCAGGCGGTAAGGGATCAAAAAAAAGAAGAATGCAGGATGCTAGCCGAAGCATTATTGGATGCTGAAGTTAAGATTGGTGAATTATTAAAAAACATCCCCACTGCCCAAGGAACCAGAAACGATTTAACTTCAGTGCACCGGTGCACCGAAGTTGGAAATGCCTCGAATCATACCTGTGAAAATCTATCCCCACCTCAGAAAACCAAATCACAGATTGTGAAAAACCTTAACTTTACTACAGATCAACAAAAACGCTTTGAAATTTTGGCAGATAATAAGGACTTGGTTGAGCAGGTAAAAGCAGAAGCCAGAGAAAACAATAAGCTTCCAACCAGATCCAAAGTATTAGACTTAGCGCAGGAGAGAAAGAAAAACGAACAGGAAAGAAGACTTAATGTCGCGGCTAGCCATGATTATCACACATTTTGCACAGCAGCCGCAAAAAAATTCAGTAATATATTATCGGAGATTCGAAAGCTAGAGGTGGATGACAAACACCTTAAGGCTTGGGCTGATCATCTTAATGATCCTCTTAATCTCAAAAATGAACAAAGAAAATCCAATGAAGCGGTAGCAAAGATAATGAAAATAAATAATTTTCTGAAAGGACTGAGTATATGAGCAAAACCATCACATTGGAGAAACAAGCAAGGAACGAAATCCTGAAGCAAATGGCAGGGCTAAATGAAATTACAACAGATGCTGTTGTTGACCTTATAGAACCATATTTTCAATTCGACGTTACCAATGCCAGAGAGCAAGCATTAAGACGAAAAGCGAATAGCCTGATGGCTCAATTCAAGGATGAATGTGGTCAAAGAACCTGCTTCAGCTATAAAGACAATGGTCAATCAAAATATATCAACATTGATGAAACCACCGATTCTGAAATACTAAACCGCTTGGATGACCAACTCTACAAGAAACTTGATACCATGCTCATGATCAGAAAGAAACAGGCTTGAATTATTCATTCTTGAATAATGTTGATGTATTCCTGTTTTCCTTTTCCCGATTCAAATACTTTTTCTCCATTGTTTCCTCTCACCATTACATGATATAAAGCACCTTCATAATGTATCCTTGGTTTTCTTGGTATCTTATCACCTATTACTATTTTTACCTACTATATTCTTATTTTGTCAATTTGTCAATCCTGACCCCTTTTTCCGAATTTTTATAGGCTTTTTTCGGTGGTTTCACTGGCACCCACCCTTTCATTCAATGTTTTATTGCTTTTTTCAACTCTTCAATTTGCTCTGGGATTAACTTTGTATATTTCATTATTTTTTCAATTGGTTCACCATCTGCTAACATTTCCTTTGCTGTTTCAATCTTTCCCTTTTCTATTCCTTTCTCCTCAACTACTGGATCATATAAAGATTTAGTCATCTTCCGAACCTCCTCTTCTAACAATTCATTATCTCCATACCTTTGATTTAGATATTCAAATAAATTGGAAATGGCCAGCAATATTCTATGTAGATCATCTCCATTTATTTCCTTATTATCATATAACTGTTTGCCTGCTCTTGCTATAACCTCTGCCACTTGCTTTGCTTCTAGAACGGCTTCTTTCATATCCTCTTCATTGTTCCCCTGCTTTCTCCTTAAACTTTCCATTTTATATCTAAGCTTAAATACTTGCAGCGGCAACAACGGATACATCTTACACTCTATAATTTTCTGGTCATCATACTCCCAATATTTCATTACTGGAACAGTGTATTTTACTTCCTGTCCATCTGGGAATACCAATCTCATTTTTAATTCATCTTTGATATTTTGATTCTGTTCAACAAAAATAACCAACTGCTTGGGAATATAGATTACTGTTTCATCTATTCCTTCATATTTTGCCAGTTCTTTTGCTTTCTTAAAGCCATATTCAAAAAGGCGGATTACCATGGTAGCATCATTCAGTGTTTGAAGTTCTATGTGGTAATGATATGGCTTGTCATTCTGTGAGATCTTAAGAAACAAATCCCCACGGATAATATCATATTCATCTGATATAAATTCATTATTTTCAAATGTCACTTCTACCATATCCACATCAAAATTTTCATAAAACAAACTGTTCATCATTTCAATCAGTACTTTCTTTGAAACTGCAAAAAGTGACTTTAGAATCTCATCTAACTTGACTCTTTGATCATTGTCCTGCCCCATACCACTACCGCCTTCCTTATACCTTATTATATCAAATGCCTCTTTGATTTACAATGAACTAAAAAACAATCTTCCAAGAATATCTTCTCAAAAGATTGCTCTGTATGGAATATTTTAGTAGGACGCTTCACCTGTCCCCATGTCTCTCAAAGACATGTCCGGTTCTCCTGTTTTTATGATTATAGTACTTACTGTATTTATTATTGATTCTATGCATGGTTTTCTGTAAGGGTTAATCTATTATTTGTATTATGAAATCATAGTGATTATCCATTATAACGAAACCATATACTTTATACCCCATCATTTCTTTATACTCTTCTACTAATTTTATTAGACACCTTTTATCTTCGTCTCTTTTAAATATGTATTCCTTATTATTTCCCCTCCGAATAACTCAAGTAACTGGGAAACCTCTGAAAAAAGCCTATAAAAATAGGTGATCGTGTTCGCCAAGCTCGTTATAAATCTAAGCCTAAAGTCACTCAAATAGACTTGCTGGCCCGTCTTGCTGTCCGTGGAATTGAACTGGAAAAAACCACAATATCCAAAATTGAAGCAAAGACAAGGCCGGTAACTGATATAGAGCTTGCCGTCATAGCTGATGCTTTGGGAGTAAGTGTGCTTTGGTTGCTGGGTATGGAATGATGTATATATGACGGACATCCGAATACATGTTCTATCAAAAGACAAAAAATACCCACTAGACTAAACTATATCTAATGGATATCATATATTATCATAATAACTCAAGAACTCGAATATGCCTACTTCACTCTATAGTATTCAACATACCAATCCGCAAATTTCTGTAATCCTTCCTGTATCGGTGTTTTAAGCTTAAACCCTACTGCGCTTGGTCTGTACTCTCTAAAAACATTCATAATCATATCCTTGTCCGAAATAGCGCCTTGAATAAAGGTAAACTTCTCAAAGGGCTTAAGCAAATCCAAACGTGAATACTTAAGATTCACATCATAATAATCATTAATATTATCCATCCCAATCACTCGGCAGCCTTGCTCCAGAAGTTTCTTAGACAAGAAGTATCCAACTTCGGGGTCAAACTTCGGGGTCAGGCTTGAATTATTCATTCTTTAATAATGCTGATGTATTCCTGTTTTCCTTTTCCCGATTCAAATACTTTTTCTCCATTATTTCCTCTCACCATTATATAATATAAAGCACCTACACCTTAAAATATTATACTTCAAACACGCTAAACATATTAACAAACTTATAGTTTCTTGTTATAATAATTATAGTTTTTGCCAAAATTAAAGTTTTTGTCTGGAGTAGAAGCATGTTATTTAATTCATTCGAGTTTATTTTCTTATTCTTGCCTATAGCTGTGAGCATCTATTTCTATCTTAATAAAAAGAAGCTAGTTGTTCTTTCTAAGGTTTGGTTAGTATTAAGTTCATTATTCTATTATTCTTGGTGGAATGTTATATATCTACCCCTGATGTTATCTTCAATAATTATTAATTATGGGATTGGCTTACTATTGAGTTGTGGACACTTTAAGTTCAATAAAAAATTTGTTTTATTTATTGGAATCTGTATCAATATAGGACTATTAGGATATTTTAAATATGCTGATTTTTTTATTTCAAATATAAATAGTTTAACCAAGAGTAATATTCCTTTTTTGAATATAAGCTTCCCCTTAGCAATTAGCTTTTTTACATTTCAGCAAATTGCTTATATTGTAGATTCTTATAGAAAAGAAACTAGTGAGTTTGATTTTTTAAATTATGCATTGTTCGTTACTTTTTTTCCACAGTTAATTGCCGGACCTATTGTTCATCATAAAGAAATGATGCCGCAGTTTGGAGATATCAAAAACAAAATAGTGAAATATAAGAACCAAGCTTTAGGGATATTCATTTTTTCTATTGGATTATTCAAGAAAGTGATACTGGCCGATACATTTGCTGCATGGGCAACACAAGGCTTTGACCACTTAAATATTTTATCGCTAATTGAAGGGTGGGTTGTATCATTATCGTATACCTTTCAAATATATTTCGATTTTAGTGGTTATACGGATATGGCTATGGGAGCAGCCTTGTTATTCAATATTATTTTGCCAATGAATTTTAATTCTCCTTATAAATCACTAAATATTCAAGAGGTATGGGATAGATGGCACATTACATTAGGTAGGTTTTTATATAGATATATTTATATTCCCTTAAATAAGTTTATGCTGAGGAAAGTTTTTATGCCTTTTGGTTTAAAACGCTATATGATGCTGAGAACGAATTTATGTTTATTATTATTATTTCTTATAAGTGGTTTCTGGCATGGAGCAGGATGGACATTTATCTTCTGGGGATTTTTACATGGAGCAGCAACAATAACACATAGATACTGGAAATCTACAAATTTTAAAATGAATAAAATATTGGCATGGATATTAACTTTTAATTTTATAAACTTTTCACTTGTATTTTTTAGAGCAGTTCATTTTGGCGATGCAATAAAAGTGTTAAAAGGGATGTTTGGATTTAATGGGATTATTCTACCTTCCAAATTTATTAACATTTTCCCAAGCATAACTTCAGAAGTAGTAACTTTTAGCACTTTGCCGCTTAAAAATGTAACATCTGCTGTTAAGTATATTTTATTAGGTTTTTTTATTATACTTTGCCTTAAAAACACAGTTCAATTAAAAGAGAAATTTCATCCTACTTGGTATACATTATTATTTACTTTTGTACTATTCTTATATTCAATTTTGCACTTAACAAGGATAACTGAGTTTTTATATTTTAATTTCTAGAGGGTGTTTATATGAAAAGTTGTAAAATATGGTATTTTACTGTACTAGTGTTGATTGCTTTATCTATTTCGCTAATAGTTGTAGTTAATTATCTAATTGATCCATATAACGTTTTTAAAACACCTACTGTTAATGGATTTAATCTTAAAAAAATAGAAACTAAAGAGTATTTAATGAAAGCTAGAGAAATTGTTCTTTACAAACCAGACATAATTTTTTTAGGTTCGTCAAGGACTCGAAATGGCCTTGACCCAAGCTATTACTTTGAAAGTACCGGTGAAAGGGCTTATAATTGTGGCCTTTCCAGTGCTGGTATTTATGAACAAATGCGGTATTTAGAATATGCATTATTAAATAATAACTCCTTGAAAAAAGTAATAGTTGGTGTTGATTTTGCGGCATTTAATGAACTAAAAAATGATAATAAGAAATTTGATGAGAAACAATTAAACTCCAGTTTTTTTGCCAAGGATGATATGATACGAATTTTGTTAACAAAACAATCTATTAAAGATAGCATACATGTATTACTTGACAACAGTATGAATGAAAATAAATATACTGCAAATAAATATTTGCAGAATGGAAGTGCAAATGAAGAAGAAATCATTCTCCAAAGTGAAAAGATGATGAAACAAGGGAAGAACCGTTTTTTTGAGCACTTGAAAGATTATCTTAAAGAAGAAGGTAATTACGGGAAATTTGCACTTTCTAAACAGAAGATAAGCTACTTCGAAAAGATTATTTCTATATGTGAAGAAAATAGTATAGAATTAACAGTTTTAATACATCCCGCTCATGCTTTACAATGGGAAGGGATTAAAAAAGCGGGTCTCTGGAGTGAATTTGAAGAATGGAAAAAAGAAATTGTGAACATATATCCTGTATGGGATTTTTCCGGATACAATTCAATTACGACAAGCCCACCTGATAATTTTATAAATTACACCGATCAGTCTCACTATCGGAAGAAAATAGGTAACTATGTATTTAATAGAATATTACATGTGAATGAAGAAAGCATTCCTGACGATTTCGGCGTATTTTTAACAAAAGACAATATGCAAGAACACTTAATAAAGATAAGAAAAGAGCAAGAAACATGGGAAATGAATAATCCAGATATTTTGGAAAAAATAAAGGATTTATAACATTAAACATCACTTGCATCTATTCCTAAACAAAATACTTGTAAAATCAATATTAGTATATTAAAATTAAATTACTATATAAGTCCCATTAAGTATTTTACATTCTAAGGTATAACCTTTTTATGGTATTTTCTATTAGCACTAATAACTCAATAACTCAAGTAGCTGGGAAACCTCCGAAAAACTGACACTATACAAACACCTTAAACCCCTTAGGTCGTACAAAAACGTGATCGCCTTCTGCTACCTTCAATTCCCGGTAGATTTCCTTATTTAATTCTACTTCTATATATTCTTGCGTGTCCAATCTCTGCAGTTCCATATGTACAATCGGTCCAACGGATCTAATAAAGCTAATCTTTGATTGAATAAAATTCTCATCGCCGGGGTCCCGTCTTACCTCTATATCATGCGGACGGGCATAACTTGTCGCTTTTTTGTCCATAATATTGCGATGCTCCGGCACATCCATCTGAATAGACCCTATGTGTATTTTTCCACTTTGAATCCTTCCATGGAACAGATTTACATTTCCTAAAAAGTTATATACAAAAGGATTTACAGGATTATCATATACCTCTTCCGAAGTGCCTACTTGTTCGATTCTTCCATCATTCAATATAACGATCCGGTCGGCTACATCTAAGGCTTCTTCCTGATCGTGGGTAACAAAAACGCTTGTAACGGGATATTCATCATGAAGCCTTCTAATCCATCGACGAAGCTCTTTCCGGACTTTGGCGTCCAACGCTCCAAACGGCTCATCCAACAGCAGAACTCTCGGCTCTACGGCAAGCGCTCTGGCAAGTGCAACTCTTTGCCTTTGTCCCCCGGATAGCTGCGCCGGGAAACGATTTGCCAATTCTTGCAGCTTGATCAGTTCAAGCAGTTCCATAACCTTTTTATGAATTTGCTCCTTACCGGGGCGGTATTTACGTGGGCGTACCCTTAATCCAAAAGCAATATTCTCAAAAACAGTCATATGTTTGAATAAAGCATAATGTTGAAAAACAAATCCGACTTTTCTATCTCTAACATGTTTTTCCGTATTGTCCTGTCCATCAAAAAAAATACTGCCTGAATCAGCTGTCTCAAGCCCTGCGATGATCCTCAAAAGCGTTGTCTTTCCAGACCCGGAAGGACCTAATAGAGCAACTAATTCTCCGGTTTCAATCTTTAATTGAATATTATCTAATACAGTGAACATATCAAATTTTTTAGAAACATTTATCACTTCAATACTCATGTTACCCTCCTATACGCTTATACTTTCTACTAATTTGCTGATTAATTTTCCACTCCACCATATTCTTAATAATTAAGTTGATTACGGCTAAAAATGTTAAAATAGAAGCTACCCCAAAAGCACTTACAAATTGATATTCATTATATAGGATCTCTACATGAAGCGGCAGTGTGTTGGTCAAACCTCGTATATGCCCCGACACCACTGATACGGCACCGAACTCTCCTGCCGCTCTGGCTGCGGTTAAGATCATCCCATATAAAAGAGCCCATTTTATATTAGGCAAAGTAACAAACAAAAAAGTTTTCCAACCGCTTGCTCCAAGAGTTAAAGCTGCCTCTTCCTCCGATGACCCTTGTGATTGCATCAATGGGATAATTTCACGTGCAACAAAAGGGAGTGTAACAAAAGCAGTGGCGATAATAATCCCCGGCGGAGCAAAAATAATTTTAAACCCATAATCGGATAGCCATTGGCCAAGCACACCATGGGTCGTACTGAATAGCAGCACAAAAATCAACCCTGCCACAACCGGTGATATCGCAAAAGGTAAATCTATCACCGTGATTAAAATATTCTTTCCTTTAAAGTCGTATTTCGCAATCGCCCATGCTGCAGCAACACCGAACAAAGTATTGACAGGTACGACAATCAATATGGTGAGCAATGTTAGCCTTAATGCCGCTATTGCGTCAGGCTCACTAATAGATGCGATGTATACCGAAATTCCTTGTTCAAATGCTTTAGCAAAAACTGCAACAAGAGGTATCAGCAGTATTATTGCTAAAAAAAACAATGCGATCATTGTGAGCGCCCATTGCGCTATCGGCAATTCTCCTTTCACATTCTTACGTAAGGAATGATTTTTTTGACAATTCATCGATGCAGTTCCAGCCATTTTCCCCCTCCTATCAGCCTCTATTTCTATCGAAACTCCACCACTGCAATATATTAATCGTTAGCAACATAAAAAAAGAAATCATCAGCATTACCGCGGCAATCGCCGTTGCTCCCGAATAATCGTACTGCTCAAGCTTTGTTAGTATAAGCAGCGGAGTTATTTCCGTCTTCATAGGCATATTACCCGAAATAAAAACAACCGACCCGTATTCTCCTAAAGACCTTGCAAAGGCTAGTGCAAATCCCGTTAGCAATGCCGGTAAAATTTCAGGCAGGATGATTTTGAAAAATATTGTTAACCTTGTCGCACCAAGGCTTGCTGCAGCCTCCTCTACTTCTTGCTCAAGTCCTATCAGTACAGGCTGGACAGTTCTAACCACAAAAGGCAGTCCTACAAACACAAGAGCAATAATGATGCCTAGTGAAGTATAGGCAGCCTTGATCCCGAATAAAGCCAAATATCTGCCCATCCACCCATTTTGGGCATACAATGTAGTGAGTGAAATACCCGCCACCGCGGTCGGCAATGCAAAGGGAAGATCAACTAACCCATCTATGATCTTATGCCCTTTGAAAGGATACCGTACCAAAACCCACGCAACCAACAATCCAAAAACCGCATTCACGGCAGCTGCCATAAAAGCAGCACTAAACGTGACGCGATAAGAAGCTAAAACCCGCTCTGCTGTGACAATACTCCAGAAGCGGCTCCATCCCATTGTAGAAGAATTGATAAAAACCATTGACACCGGTATTACTGTCAAAAAACTCAGATAAAATATTGTAAATCCCATGGTTAACCCAAATCCCGGAATGATACTCTTTTGTTTTATCATAAAAGGTTTTAAAGATAGGTACATACAACACCTCTTTTTTATGCTTGACATTGCATATAAAATGTAAAAAATCCTTTTTCAACTCAAGAAATTATTTAGTATATATCCGATCAAAAATACCGCCATCGTCGAAATGCTCTTTCTGGGCTTTTGACCATCCACCAAACACTTCATCAATCGTAAATAACTCCATCTTAGGGAATTGATTTGCATATTTTTCTGCAACCTCTTCATTTCTGGGACGGTAATAATTTTTGGCTGCAATTTCCTGTCCCTGATCCGAATAAAGATACTCAAGGTAAGCTTCCGCAATCTTACGCGTTCCCTTTTTATCCACTACAGAATCTACAACCGCTACCGGCGGTTCAGCAAGAATGCTGATTGAGGGAACCACGATTTCAAACTTTCCTTCACCAAATTCTCTCTTCGCTAAAAACGCTTCATTTTCCCATGTAATCAAAACATCTCCGATACCACGTTCAACAAAAGTGGTAGTAGCTCCCCGGGCTCCCGAATCCAGAACCGGGACATTGTTGTAAATCGCCTTTACAAAATCCTCCGCTGCATCTTGATTTTGATTATTCTTCTTCAATGCATATCCCCATGCTGCAAGATAGTTCCAGCGCGCCCCTCCTGAAGTTTTAGGATTAGGAGTGATCACAGATATGCCGGACTTCGCCAAATCATCCCAGTCTTTTACGTTTTTCGGGTTACCCTCACGCACAAGAAATACGATGGTAGAAGTGTATGGTGTTGAATTGTGCGGCAACCGGTTCTGCCAATCTTTTCGGATCAGCTCTTTTATACTATTGATTGAATCAATATCATAGGCTAATGCCAAAGTCACCATATCCGCTTCCAAACCATCTACTACTGCTCTGGCCTGCTTTCCCGAACCACCATGCGACTGCTTTATCACCACATCCTGCCCCTCTTTTTCCTTCCAGTACTTAGCAAAAGCCTGATTAAATTCCTGATACAACTCACGGGTAGGGTCATATGAAACATTCAGAAGTGTAATGGATTGGGCGGCTGCATTCTGATTTAAAATATCTTGTTGCCCGTCTGAAGCATTCTGCTTTTCAGAAGTATCGGCACCGCAACCGACTAAGGCGGCTAACGTGATGAATAAACTTATAACAAGTATACGGTTCTTTAAACTACTTCCCTGTAACCTCATTTTTGCTTTTTTAAACATAAGATCTCTCCTTTTTGAATAAGATAATGAGTTATATGTCAACTCAACGTTGATCCCCTTAAGAATCCTAATTTCCAAAACACTATATTCATTATATTCTATATATACTTAGTATACATTATGGGAATTTTTTATATTTCTTCATTGCTAAAGCTCCCCGATAACCTCATCAATATCTGCAAGTATTCTTTTTATATCTTGCTTTTCAAAAACACTACTTTTTGTATATTTCTTTATTTTTTGAACTTTTTGCTCCACTTCCGGATCATCAAAACGATATTTGAGGCTGGAATACAAAAAATAATACAGTGCTATATTTTCACCGAAATTAGAATGCAGGCAATCATTTCTTAATTGGGTGTACTTTTCTTTAAATCGATTGGTCCATTCCTGAGTATTCTCCAAAGGCAGTATTGCTTCATCTTGATTTTTCTTACCTATAAAACCGGATAAAACCATTCTTCCCCCATCCTTTCATTCTTAAATAAGCAAGCAGTTTTAAATACCCGCTACATGTTCTTAAAATAAAAACTCATTAACATACATTAACAAATAAGCTATGATAAATGCGATAATCGGCGCAATAATCCACACTACAAATATTCTTTTTACTGTTTTCTTGGTAAACATATTTTTAAATCCGACTTTATATACGCCAAGACCAATGATCGAACCAATATTCAGCTGCGCCAAGGCCGCCGGTATGCCTCCGTTAACTGAAGCATAAATTAATAAACTCCCTGTAATGACCGATATGACCAAAGCACCTAAAGGGCCAAAACTAATAATTTCTTTTCCTGTTGATTCCAACACACGGCTGCTAAAAATAGAACCGCCTATTCCGAACCAAGGTGCAATCAGCAATGTAGCCATCACGATTAAAAGAATTGAATTCCCATCATTGTCTATATTCATTATGTTTGCAAATAAAGATAAAATCGGCCCACTTGCATTTGCCACATTATTAGCTCCTATTGCATAGGCCACATAGCAAGAACCGAGTATTACCGCATATTTAATCACCGGGTGGTCCTTAATGGTACCAAAGTCAATGAATCCCTGGTCACGGATAGGTTTATATATGAATTTTCCAACTATAAATGTAATAAGAAAGGAAAACACCGGTAAGTAGAACCACGTCGGAATAATTTCTAGAAAGAGTTTTTTTGTATTAATATCATTCAAGTAGGCGCCTATTCCCAATATAGCAAAAACAGTTGATTGGCTGGTAGACTGAGGAACCTTTAAGATATTCGCAAGCAGCATAGATAAGCCAATAGATAAAAGTAATATTGTGGTGACTTGAATATTAAGATACGTTTCGTTAATAATATCATTTCCAATGGTAAGCGTTACTTCCATCCCGGAAAATACAGCACCTAATAAGACAAAAGCTCCGAATAGGCCGGGTATTAAATCCTTACGTATTAAATTGGCCCCATAAGAAGATGAAAACGCAGCAGCTATACCACTTCCACCCATATTCACTGCTAAAAAAACAGCTGCAACTAATGGAATTAAAATAATATGTATCATATCGTTTTTCCTCACTCAAATTATTAGAATAAAACCGCCAGCTTTACTTAAAACTTTAATATTTACTTCTATAGTTATTATATACTATTATAAATATATTGTCTATATACTTAGTATACATTTTGGTAATTTTATGGAATCTATAGTAATTTATCAAATGTAGTATTTTCTAATTTCTCAGATATATAATCTCTGATCTCTCTAAAGCATCCTATTAACTTCTCACTTTGCTCGATAGGCGTATGCTCAAAAAAGTATTTGCTAACGGATTCCACAGGTGCAAGCGGTCCATCTATAAGCCGTATAATCTCTGCCACATTGATTTGATCAGCCGGTTTTGCCAGCTTATATCCTCCCGCCGCGCCTCTGACACTTTTTACATATCCGCTGCCTTTGAGCAGTATCAATATCTGTTCCAGATATTTTTTAGGAATATTCTTACGAATACATATGTCTATAATCTTTACCGGTCCTTCATTATATCTTTGAGCTAAATCTATTAGAGCTAAACAAGCATATTCACTTTTTCTAGACAATTTCATTACTACACCTCATTGGGTTCATAACTGATAACTATATTTATTCGTTATTGTATCATTTATTTATCATGAATACAACACCGGGATCCCAATACTAATATCATATAATGATCATTGCTAAAAGTATCCTTTGGGGGTTTATAGTAAATTCAAAAATATTATACTGTCTAAAGCTGCTAAATTATCATTAAGAGTTTAGCAGCTTTAGACCTTGTTACTATAAAATTGTTAATCCATATATTTCAGTATTTGCTTCACAAGGATATCTGTCGCTTCCTCGATCGAATGCTTGCTCGTATCTATCTCAATAGCCGGATTATCCGGTTTTTCATACGGGCTCGATATACCGGTAAATTCAGGGATCTCCCCGGCTCTAGCTTTCTTATATAACCCTTTTATATCTCTTCTTTCACATTCTTCCAAAGGTGTACTCACAAAAACTTCAATGAACTCATCCCCAATAATTTCTTTTGCATTTTCTCTATCATTCTTATAAGGAGAAATAAACGAAGTAATTGCTATAATCCCCGCATCATTCATGAGTTTAGATACTTCTGCTATCCTTCGGATGTTTTCAACTCTATCCACTTCTTTGAACCCTAAATTTTTATTAAGCCCATGCCGGATATTGTCACCATCCAACAGCATGGTATGCTTGCCCATCGCAACCAGCCGCTTCTCTACTTCATTGGCAAGGGTTGATTTTCCTGATCCCGAAAGCCCTGTAAACCAAAGCGTCAACGGTTTCTGTCCTTTTTGCCTTGAACGTATTTCCCGTGTTATATCGGTATCTTGCCATACTACATTGGTTGACCTGCGAAGGGAATGCTCGATAACACCGCAGGCAGACGTCATATTGGTTACCCGGTCTATTAAGATCAATTCACCTAAGGCTTTATTCCTGTCAAACTTATCAAATACCATTTTTTCTGAAAGCGCAATATCACAGACTGCCATTTCGTTCTTAAATAGTCTTTCGGCCGCAATATGCTTTCCGGAATTAATGTCTATTTTATGCTTGATTGACATTACCATCGCGGGGAGTATTTTAGTACCACATTTAATGAGATAGTTTCTGCCTGCAACAAGTTCAGTGTCATCCATCCATAGTAATGCTGCCGTAAACATATCCGCCAATTCCAGCGTTTCATCTTTAACTAAGACACAACCCCTGGATACATCCACTTCCCTGTCAAGCTGGATAGTAACCGGCTGACCCACAAACGCCTCATTTCTTTCAGTATCTGTAACATAAATACTTTTAATCTTCGCTTTCTCATTACTTGGTAATGTGATGATCTCTTCTCCAACACAAATACTGCCGGACTCAATTTGCCCTTGGAATCCTCTAAAGGTATGATTCGGCCTGCATACTCTCTGAACAGGCATTATAAATCCGCTATTATCAGTATTACTACTCACATCTCTTTGCTCGAGATAAGCAAGTAACGGCAAATCATTATACCAAGGCGTATGTAACGACGGTTTTGTAATATTATCTCCTTCTGTTGCTGAAACAGGTATAACTTGTATTGTTTCCAGATTGAAGTTGGCTGTAAGACTTAAAAAATCTTGTTTGATCTCATCAAATCTATGTTTATCATAATCAATTAAATCCATCTTGTTCACCGCAAGAACAAAATGTTTTATTCCCATTAAAGCGCATATCCTGGCATGACGTCTTGTCTGAGTCAAAACCCCTTGTGATGCGTCCACCAGAATCACTGCAAGATCCGCAAAAGAAGCGCCTACCGCCATATTTCTGGTATATTGCTCATGACCGGGACAATCTGCTACTATAAATGAACGATGATCTGTTGTAAAATAACGGTAAGCAACGTCAATGGTGATTCCTTGCTCTCTTTCGGCCATCAATCCATCTAATAAAAGAGAATAATCTATCTTGCCCTCACGGCTTCCTATCTTACTATCAAGCTCTAATGCCTTCTCTTGATCGGCAAAAAGCAATTTAGCGTCATAGAGCATATGCCCTATGAGCGTTGATTTTCCATCATCCACAGAACCACAGGTAATAAATTTTAATAAACTCTTCATTTTAGAAATACCCCTCTCTCTTACGTCTTTCCATACTGGCAGCTGCTTCTTGGTCTATTACCCTGCTTGTTCTTTCAGAAGTAATAGAACCTAGTGTTTCTTCAATAATTTCATCCAGTGTGCTGGCAGTTGACTCGCAACCGCCTGTGAGGGGATAGCAGCCTAACGTTCTAAAACGAACCATCTTCATCTCCACTTTTTCACCCGGCAGCAGCCTCATCCTATCATCATCTACCATAATGATATTGTTATCTCTGCAAACAACAGGTCTTTCTTTCGCAAAGTATAAAGGCACAATATCAATATTTTCACGTCTGATATACTGCCAAATATCTTTCTCTGTCCAGTTAGACAAAGGGAACACTCTCATGCTTTCACCTTTATTAATGCCGGTATTATATAATTTCCACATTTCAGGCCGTTGGTTTTTTGGATCCCATGCATGGGCTGAATTACGGAAAGAGAAAATCCTTTCCTTTGCCCGTGATTTTTCCTCATCACGCCTTCCCCCACCAAAGGCGGCAGTAAACTTATACTTATCCAGCGCATCCTTCAATGCCTGCGTTTTCATAATGTCCGTATACGCGGGGCCATGGTCAAAAGGATTCATCTCCTGTTTGACACCTTCCATATTTGTATAAACAATCATTTCGATGCCTAGCTCTTTTGCTTTTCTATCGCGAAACGCTATCATTTCTTTAAACTTCCATGTCGTATCAATATGCATAAATGGAAACGGCGGCTTTTCAGGATAAAAAGCCTTCATTGCAAGATGCAGCATAACTGAACTGTCTTTACCTATCGAATAAAGCATCACAGGTTTTTCACATTCTGCTGCAACTTCCCTGATTATATAGATTGCTTCAGCTTCAAGCTGATCTAAATGTGTTAGTTCTTTCACAGATATCTCCCCCTCAGACCCATATGTTTTCTTTTTTATTGACTATATAAAAACCCTTTTCATTTAGGTTATTTTGTCGATTATAAAGCATATCGGTACCATCCATTTGTTTGAAGATACCGCCGGCTTCTTCAGCAATGCATTGCATAGCGCCTGTATCCCATTCGCATGTGTAACCAAAACGATAATATATATCTGCCTCTCCTTTTGCCACCATACAACCTTTTAAAGAACTTCCTGCCGACTTTGTCTCTTTAATTTTTTCTTTGTTATCTTCTATTAATTTAGCTTCCTTTTCTGTAGAGTGAGACTTGCTTCCAACCATGATCAGATCTGTTACTTTATTTGTAACTTGAAGGCGTTGATTCTCACTTCTAGTCTCACCATTCTCAACTACTGCTAAATAAGCACCTTGTCCCTTACTTGCGTAATAGAGCTCTTTCGTAACAGGAACATAGATGACTCCCATAACAACTTTATTCGTATACGCTAATGCAATGTTAACCGTGAATTGTCCGTTTCTTTTAATAAACTCTTTGGTGCCGTCAAGGGGGTCAACGATGAAGCAAAAATCATTCTCCATCCGGCTTTTATCATCTTTAGATTCCTCCGATAGAATCGCGTAATCCGAGAAGTGGTCTTTTAATCCTTTAACTATAATTTCGTTTGCGTTGCGGTCAGCTAAAGTCAGAGGTGAGTTATCCTCTTTTTTTTCAATATTAAAGTCAGTCTCATAGATTTCTAAAATAGCAATCCCGGCTTGTACCGCTAAGTGTTTTGATATATCCAACTCCTTATTATACATGGGTTCTCCTTCCAACATTAAAATATAATTCGGCAATATCCCTATCTCCGCAGCTTTTTTTACTTCTTCAGAAATTAATTGCCTGACATCAATGTCTTTACTCTTTCAGCAGATAATTTTGTTGCCTGAGCTACCATTTCAACAGTCATTCCCATTGAAAGTAAATTCTTAGCTACTTCTTCTCTTCCTTCTTTCCTCCCTTTATTTAAAGCAGTTTTAATAGCAAGCCTCTTCATCACGAAGCCATTTTAACTTGGCTTCGTAGAAATCTCTTTCCTCTGCCAGTATAGCATTAAGAAAATCAATGAGGATATCCTTACTTTCTTCTTTTCCGAATAATAATTCAAATGCAAAATCTACTCTCGGATTTACTTTGCACACTGTAATCACCTCCATAGAAGCTAACTATCTTTTCTTGTATTGCGCATATCATTCTGCAAAATCCATTATATTCCATATTCTCATCCCAGTCAATGTAAAGATATGCCTATGCTCTTAATCATTCATCTACTATACATCTTAAATACAGCCGATTCACTTACCTAAATCAAGCGACTGGCACCTATGCCTTGTCTCTTAGTGCCTTTACTTTTTCAATAGAAAGTGCCGTTTTTAATGAAATAAGTTCATCATCTAGAATATCCAGCAAATTTTTAGCAATTTCTATCGCCTTTTCTTCTCTTCCTTCTTCTCTTCCTTCTTCTTTTGCTGTCTCTAGAATCCCTAGTTCCTGACCTAAATAAGCTAAATAATCATCATATGCGCGTCTTTCTTTTTCACCCATCATCATATAATCCAACTTTTTTGCAGCCAGCAAGATTCCAGGCGATTTAAAATCATCACGTATTTCTCCATGCTTGAAGAAATAAACCCATTCATCTATATCTTCATTGACCATATCATTGAATTTCTCTACATAAATCATGTAGTACTCCGGAAATACATCCTTACTTGTAACCAGCGGCACTTTCTCTCCTTTTGCGATGGACTCATGAAGTACCAATGGTTTTTTTGTATGCAGTCCAACAAGTTCTGTGGAACCATAATAAATAAAATCCGTGTTTTCTTTCTCATCAAGCCTCATAGTATGGTACAGAATACTTATGGATATTACTTTTACAACCCCGCTGAACTTTTCCCCTAATTCGATACTCTCTACAACTGCTTTCGATGTTCCCCAAAGCAGCCTTTGCAGGTAATCCGCTTCACGTTGGTTTTGTACTTCTATGATAATCTGTTCCCCTTTAGAATCTTTACACTTTAGATCAACGCGGTTAAATTTACGGTTTTCCGCCTCCTGATTACTTTCACTCTCTAAAATTTCTTCTATAATAATTTTTTCTCTTAGTAAGTTCGAAAGAAAAGCTTCCAATACATCAAAATTAACTTTATTGCGAAGCATATACTTAATGGCCCAATCAAAACGTATCAGCTTTTTAGTACCCATGTCTTGTCCACCCTTTCCACAATTACTTTATAAATATAGTCTATCACTTTTCTTTTCATTATTCCATCGAATTTTGTTTGAGAAGTGTAATTACCACAGGAAAAATACCGGATCATTCAAAACATATATTTGACGGAACCATTAATATTCTGTAGCTTTGCACTCAATGTTAATAAGTCAATAACTCAAGTAACTGGCACCTTTGCCTTTGACGGACATCCGAATAGATGTTCTATCAAAAGACAAAAAATACCCACTAGACTAAACTATATCTACTGGATATTATATATTATCATAGTAACTCAAAAACTCGAATGTGCCTACTTCACTCTATAGTATTCAACATACCAATCCGCAAATTTCTGTAAGCCTTCCTGTATCGGTGTTTTAGGCTTAAACCCTACTGCTTCCTGAAGTAAATCAGTAGACGCGTAGGTAGCTGGTACATCTCCTGGCTTAATGGGCTCAAATATCTTATCAAAAACTATTTGTCTGCCTGCAGCTTTACTCAGACATCTTTCCAGTGTTTCAATAAATACCATCAATCTCTCTGGGCTGTTATTTCCAATATTAAAAACTTTATGCGGTACATCATCATTAGATGGATTGCTCAGAAGTTTCTCAATACCTTCCACAATATCATGAACGTATGTAAAGTCTCGATAAAGGTCGCGATCAAAATCTCCGTTATTGAAGATCTTAATAGCTTCGCCCGCAAAATATTTGTCAGTAAATCCAAAGTACGCCATATCCGGCCTCCCCATAGGACCATAGACTGTAAAAAACCGAAGCCCTGTAGCCGGAATTTTGTAAAGATGGCTATAAGTATATGCCATTAGTTCATTTGATTTCTTGGTTGCCGCATAAAGCGAAACCGGCGTATCTACAAAGTCTGACTCTTCAAATGGAACTTCTTTATTAGCTCCATATACAGAGCTTGATGATGCATAAACGAGGTGGTCTACCGGATGATATCTACACGCCTCAAGGATATTAAAAAAGCCAATAATATTGCTTTGCATATATACATCCGGATTCTCTATCGAGTACCGTACCCCTGCTTGGGCCGCCAGATTTACTACGATGCTTGGTCTGTATTCTCTAAAAACATTCATAACCATATCCTTATCCGAAATATCGCCTTGAATAAAGGTGAACTTCTCGAAGGGCTTAAGCAAATCCAAACGTGAATACTTAAGATTCACATCATAATAATCATTAATATTATCCATCCCAATCACCCGGCAACCTTGCTCCAGAAGTTTCTTAGACAAGAAGTATCCAATGAACCCGGCAGCTCCAGTGATGAGATATGTTTTTCTCATATCTAAGGGCTTACAACTCAACTCCAAACATCTCCTTTCACCTATCTGCCAATGGAATAATACTCTACACCTGCTTGTTTCATATCTTCCACTCCATATATATTTCTTCCGTCATATACCAAGGGTGTTCGCATTAGCTTTTTATAATCTTCCGGCTTCACGTCTTTTATCTGTCCCCATTCGGTTAAGATAAAGCAAACATTAGCACCTTCCAAAGCATCCTCGATATTCTCAACATATGTTATACTTCCATTGCTGTTTAATCCCTGGGGATACTTCTTCATAAAATTATCAGCCCCTACAGGGTCATAAGCATAAATATCTGCTCCTTGCTGCAATAGTAAAGGTACATTCTCAAGAGACGCAGCTTCTCTTAAGTCATCGGTTCCCGGTTTGAATGTCAATCCAAGTACTGCAACTTTCAAGCCGTTAAAAGTAATGAGTCTTTTGCAAGCTTTCTTATATAATATTGTCTTTTGATCTTTATTTACATCAATAGCTGCTTTGACAGTTCGCAATTGATATCCATGCTGTTTTGCCAGATACTCCAGTGCTTTTGTATCTTTAGGAAAGCAGCTGCCACCATATCCAATACCTGCATTTAAAAACTTGCTGCCGATGCGTTCATCAAAGCTCATGCCTTTAGCCACATCCTGAATATCAGCACCTACTAGTTCACAGAGATTTGCTATATCATTCATATAAGATATTTTGAGTGCAAGGAAATCATTAGACGCATATTTAATCATCTCGGCTGATCTTCTGCTTACAGATACAATAGGAAGATTAAACGGCTCATATATCTTCTTCAGTATTTGTTCAGCCCATTCGCTTTCAGTTCCAATAATGATTCTTGCCGCACGTAATGTATCTCGAACCGCTGTACCTTGAGCCAAAAACTCGGGATTAGACGCTACTTCTACTCTAATCTTTTTACCTGCACCATTTCCGTTGCCGGTACAATTTTCCCCGTCATGGGGTAAAAAGTCTTTTATAAACTGTTCTACCTTATCATTGGTACCGACAGGAACTGTTGATTTAACCACAACAAGACAGTCCTTTTCTATCGTCTCAGCTATTTGTCTTGCCACTGTGGCTATATAGCAAAGATTCGCAGAACCGTCAGGTTGTTCCGGAGTACCAACACCAATAAAGATAGCATCTGCAGCTTTGTAAGCTGCTTCATAGTCAGTAGTATAATCAAGCCTGCCCGCAGCATAATTCTTCTGCATGAGTTCTTCCAAATCAGCTTCATAAATTGGTGAAATCCCCTGTTTCAGTAAATTAATTTTACTTTCATCAATGTCTATGCATGTAACCTGATGGCCGACTTCAGCAAAACATACCCCTGCTACCAGACCAACATAACCCGTTCCCGCTACTGCTATTTTATACACCTTAACACCATCCTTTAACCAAATATTTTTTGAGCTTGTTCATAGCTCTCTAGAGTTCCAATATCGTATCTCTTGCCTTCGAATTTGTACACATAAACATCCCCATGCTGAATTAGCCAAGGGATAAAATTCCCCGGTGCATCAGGATTATTTCCTTCTTGAAGATATTTGTCTACTAGTTTTAATGTATCTTTTGCATATATGTAAAAAGGTGGTACTGCTAGATTGGATTTTGGATTCTGCGGTTTTTCTTCAAATGATATGACTCTGTACTCTTCATCTATTTCAATCACACCGGTTCTTTTTAATTCATTAGTATCAGTGAGTTCATGAGCAGTGATACAGTCGCTTGCTACCGTCCGGTAAAAATTCCAAAAGTCTGTCAACTTAAAATCAAATAAGTTATCTCCTGCCATTACAAGAATGTCATCAAAAATATTCTCTCGCTCAATAACATATTGTATATCTGCAATCGCCCCCAGACGATTATCATTGTTCGTGGTTCCATCATTTAATATTTTTATTTTTTTTAACGATCTATGCTGCTCCATCCAATCTAAAAACTGATGATAAAATCTATCATTTGTTACAATATAGATATCCTCTACAGTATCTATTCTCTCAACTTTATTAATGATATGTTCCAGAATTGTCTTTCCACCAACCGGCAGCAATGACTTCGGTTTGTCCTTGGTCAAAGGATACAACCTCGTAGCATAGCCGGCCGCTAATAATATACATTTCACGCATCGCACCCCCCAACACCCATTACTCATCGGTAATAATCCTTGTTCCATCATCAGTCTTGCAGAAATAAACTTTATATACCTCTGCATATTCCGAATGCTTGACCGGATATTCTGCATTAATTCTACTCTGAATCTCATCTTTATAAGCAGGATCAACTAAACCAATACAGCAACCCCTATAGCCGGCGCCACTAAAACGCGCACCATATATTCCCGGGCAATCTCTCAATATATTAAATATAGTGATTAACTCAGGACATCCACATTCATATTGATGGATAGAACTTTCTCCCGACTCAAACATTAATTGTCCAAAAGTCTGGAGATCGCCCTTCCTCCATGCCTCTACACCTCTTTGAACTCTATCATTTTCACAAAAAAATGATCCGCTCTTCGCCTGAATCTTCTGGGCAATTGTTCTCTATATTTTTTATATGCGTCTATATCTACATCACGCAGTCTTACATCCTTAATTCCCGATATTTTACCGTAAGCCAACTCTTCTAAGATACATGCTGCAATCTTGCATTCATCCACCCTGTTATTATAGTCAGTACCGATTAATGCCGTACTTAATCCCGAATAAACAACTACCACTTCAAAATCCGGCATATCATATGATTTTTCAATCATCTTATATCCACCAGTCTTACAATCCATATACATTAAATATCCATCTTGACTTAGAATATTAGCTGATTGATCTAATATACCGTTTTTCAAATGAATATTTCGGTGCGGCAGAGCCATCCGTACGCACTTCGCTGAGCCATAGTCACGCTAAAAATGAGCCACGCTCTTGCTTGCTGAGCCACTAATTTACAAGTAGCAGTCAGTATAAAATGTATTTTGAAGGTCTAGCCGCGCGGCAATGAGCGCCGGGGCTTGGGGCAGCGCCCCAAGGTTTACCTACTAACTTATCAGTAATCTACTCTGACAAAAGGTTAGTATGCCTGCAAATTTCCCAATGGCTTACCATGCGTAACTGCGGCTCAATTCAAGCGTCTCAATGGCTCTGAAAGAGCACATTATTCATCAAACCAATGAAGTCTTTTTCTACCCAATGACTGTATTGAATCATCTGTTCTTTTGAAATGTGTAAACTATATCCATAATTCTCTTATAAGTTTAGGTTATTCCAGTAAATTATTGCTATTGATTTTTCTTAAACTTTTTTATGTAACACTAATGATTATCAGTAATAAGTTAATAGCTCACGAATAACTTATTCAAGTACCCGACACCTATGCCTCTAACTTCTATAGTTTCTTTAATTTTTTATTAATTTTACTTTTAAATATAATTAATTCTTTTTCACTCATTACGAATCTATAAACTAATATCAAAAAAATAGTACTATATATAACACAACAAATAATTAGCCTAACAAAATAATTAGTATGAATAATATTGGATATGAAAAAAATGCTAACCACTGATATTACAAAAACTCCCACCAACTTTAAATAACTAAGATCGTACGGCTGCAATCGTAAGTTCTTATACATAAAGATAAAATTCATAACATTTTTTATAAGAAGAGCAACCGCTGTTGCTATAGCTGCTCCATTAATCCCATAACGAATAATCAAAAATAAGTTTAGAATTACATTTAAAATCATTGCCGTACTTCCAGAAATTAAATCAAAGCGTGGATGTCCTGTCATGATATTAATATAGCCTACCGAACCAACTAGAGAGTTTATAACTTGTCCTACTGAGATAAAAATAAGAGCCGCTCCACCAATGATGAACTCTTCTCCAGCAACATGCATAATGTCTTTAGAAAATACCAATATCATTCCAAATATCATTAAATTAATTATCGTTATCCATTTTGTTGTTAATCGGTACATTTTTTCAAGGTCATTTAGACGATTATCATGATATAAATTAGAAATCAATGGTGCAAATATTGTATTCACTGATACCAAAGCAATACTAGATATTGTGCCAAATTGAACTGCAATCTTATATATACCAACATCCTTAGAACCTAATAAATACCCAATCATATACCGATCTGTGCTCTGGGTCATAATAGATACGATTCCAGTAAATAATAAAGGTATTGAAAACTTGATTATCTGGCTATTATCTAAGTCTTTGATAACTTTACCGAGTAGACCTAAATTTTTTAATTTAACTATATAGTAGGTAATTGTAATAAATTCACTAACATATGCCGGTATCACTAGACTATAGTAATTTTTTAAATTGAACACTATTACTAATCCAATAACTAGTATTGCTTTACTTATCGGATTGAATAGATTATCCATAAAAGTGATTTCTTTAATATTTCTCGTAGCTCTTAATGAACTTCTTAGAATTGCTTTTACCGGATCCAAAATGACCGTTGGTAAAAGTAATAGAAATAGATCTCTAAATTCTACTCCATTTAGTAACTTTTTGTATATAAAATTTATATTTAGATAACTTATAACAATAATTATTATACTTAGTACTCCTGCAATAATTAAACTATAGGTTAAAATACTTTTTTTTTCTTCTAAACTAAATGTATTTCTAGATAGGAATGATATAATACCATTTTCCATTCCTAGTTTTGGAATGACCGTGAAGAATAGTAAGAAACTTGTTATATAAACAAACTGTCCATATATTTCTGCTCCTAGTAATCTTCCTATGACTATAACAGAAATAAACGAAATAAACTGTCCAATCATACTTCCAGTAAAAACCAATGTGGATTTTTTGCCCAATTCTCGAATCTCATTGCCCATAAAATATTCCTTTTCTAAATTTATTTGAAATTGGTAGTTATTATGGATATTCTCTATATGCACTATTCTAGCTAATAAAATTGCTTATTAGCAGTTTTAAGGATTGCCCATATCTTTTTAATAGATATACTTACAAAGAAATTAAGCTCTTGATTTTATCCGAAACTTATGAAGTTTTCTAACCAGATTTCATAAATAATATTATAAATTCAAAATAAATATAGTTTCACTTTACTAACAGTCTAATATAATATGCCAAAATATTAATTCCATCTATTTTTAAATAAAATTACTTTTATCACTCAAGTAATTAAGTAATTGTTGATATTCAATTTTATATTCAAACACTTCTATATCTTTTGTATACTTATCATAAACTAGTTTTGCTGTCTCTAAATTATAATAGTCCATCCAATTATTTTTAGTGGTTTTGTTGAAGTGTGGTAAATTTCCTAAATTATACTTCTTCTGAATGTCACTAAAGTCCTTAGACAGGTTTTCATATTTCCCAACAAAATCTACTAAACATCTATTTTTTTTATCATAAATCAACTTATACTGCGATTGAAAATGTCTATCTGCTAAAAAATCTGGGATTAGTATGACCTTTTTAAGAAATATTTCAAATCCTTTGTCTTCTCTTAAATAACCAAACAAGTAATCATCGAAATGCAGCTTTTTTTTTCCCAATTTCCTATCTTGCTTGTATTTACTCTCATAGCATGATACTAATCTATCAAATGGATTCCTAACAAACGTAAACTTAAAATACTCTCTTTCTTCATGCGCATAATATTCTCTACTTAGATCCTTAACTTTACTATGAATACTATAGTCATCAGGAGTTTCATCCAATATAAATGTGCTTTTTATTGATGAACATGCAACTTTTGAATTATTTAAATAAACTATTTTTTTATTTGGGACAATAATATATTCTTTTTTTTCAATGGCCCCAAATAAAATTAAATTCTTCATGTCTACGAAGAAAAATCGATAGATATAACTTAACATTTGATATATTTTAGGTTTTTTCTTTATAAATTTTTTCATCTTTTTAATCATTTATATAACCATTCCTTTCGCTACACTCAAGACACAAAACGGTATGAAACCGTTAGGCTTAGTGCGTATTTTTTATATAATATCTGTATTGAAATGACAGACCACTACAAATCACGCCGTGGTGCGTGTGCTACTCCATTTGGAGTTGACCGGATTTATATATGTGTAGATTGTTCTTTCGTGAGTAAGCAGAGCCGTTACCGACTTTGCTCCTCTTTGAACCGTACGTGCGCAACTAACGCATACGGCTCCCCAACAACTTTACGCGTTATTTGCAATTAGGCTTACATATATCTTTGGATTAGCTATTGGGAAGGTTTTTAACAATCCATCCCGAAATGCATCCCAAGTATAGCTTTTCCTCTCGCTTCTTCGGTTCAGCCACTTAAACAGTAGATTAACTATCATGAATCGGAATTTCGCAATACTTTCAAAGTTATCTGTAACTCCGTAGTAATGATAGTGCCCCAGCAGCGATTGGTTAAATCTGGTAATTATATCTTTGACAGACCAATCTCGGTGCTCCTTTAACCACAGATTCAGCTTTTTCAGTTTTGCTGTAGTTTTCTTGCGGCACGATATCACCTTGACACGAAAGAATCTTTTCTTAGTGTCCATGCTACAATAGAAAGTAAAACCAAGGAAATCAAACGTTTCTGGTTTTCCCTCGCTCCTTGCTGCCCGGTCTTTTTCCGCAAACCTACCAAATTCCAATATCCGTGTCTTTTCTTCCGCTAATTCAAGTCCGAACTTCGTAAACCGTTTCGGTAGCTCCTTGTAGAACTTTTCTGCATCCTCTTTGTATTGAAAGCAACATACAAAATCATCACAATATCGGATAATATATGCATCCCCTCGGCACTCTTTGCTTATCTTTATGGTAAACCACAAGTCAAGTACATAGTGTAAATAGATGTTTGCAAAGATTGGAGATGCAGCTGAGCCCTGCGGGCTGCCGACTTCATGTTCCAGTAATTCCCCTCCATCTAGCACATCTGCTTTCAGCATCTTCTTGATAAGATCGATAAATTTTCTGTCAGCTATGTCATGTTCCAGAAATTGAATCATCCACTCATGGTCTATGGTGTCAAAGAATGACCGAATATCTGCCTCTACTACATAACCTACATTCTTGCGGATACATTCTATCAGCTTCCGTACTGCCTGATGGCAATTCTTTTCAGGTCGGAATCCATAGGAAAATTCATAGAACTTTGGCTCATATATTACAGATAAAATTTCGGCAACCCGATTTTCCACTAACTTATCCTCGTAGCAAGAAATTCCCAATGGTCTCTTTTTCTTGCTTCCCGGCTTATCTATATAGACCCTTCGTGTGGGTTGCGGTTGGTACGCTTGTCTTTTCATACGCAAAACTAGCTGTTCAATATTTTCCTCCAGGTTCTTAGCATACTCATCCTTGCTCACTTTGTCGATGCCTTTAGCCTTCTTGCCATCCATTCTTCGATGAATTTGTTTTAGACTAGCTTCGTCAATAAAATGTGCTAGATTTTGTACTTTTACGTTCCTTTTTGCAATTTCGCTTATCCTGTGCAGTTCTATTGTCATTCTTGTTCAGCTCCTGTCTGGAATAAAATTTCATTGCACAGTTCAGTTGTTGCTACCCCCTTCCCTCTATCCGCTTTCACGGACTTCTACAGTACTATGAGGTAGTCGGACTCCCTGTTGAGCGTCTGGTTGGCTCATCTTTGTAGGATTTGCTTCTCCATACTGCCAATGGCAGACTCAGCAGGGTCTCATCTGTTCTCCTGAATCCCTCTACATCCTCGCCGAGCTTTTAAACCCCGGAAGAGCCAACATACACTCACCATTTCGTATATGTTGATGCTGCCTGCTGTCTGCTTGACGACATCGGCCTCTTCGTCATTTTATTTATTTCGTGGCTAAATCGCTTCAACTTTCGCTTTCGGCTCGGTCTGTTTCCTGTCCTACGCTTAATACTGACGTTACCGTTTTGCATCCAAGGACTAGGTACAGGCTGCTGGTTAGACTTTACCTGGTGGATATTTCCACTGTGATTCAGAAGCTTACAATTGCTTCCTTGTTATATTCAAAAGCAAGTGGAACGCTTGCGGAGTATCCCCCCCGCTGCATTCGCAGCTCGCACCAAGCACAAATAAGTATATCACCGTGCATGTAGACTTATCTTTGTATAAACAATACTCGTTTATAGCTAAATAATCAGCCAATGTCTGTTTATCTCTATAATTTTCGATAAAGCTTAGCGAACATCTTTGAGAAAATACTCAAAAACACACTTGACACAAAATTTGATATTGCATCTTTAATTCATGGTTCTATACTTGATAAAGTCCTAGGTTTAGAGCTTGCTATTGATGGACTGATTATCAATAAATAAGACGAAAAGCTTAAAATTATCAAGCAGCATCACAACCATCTTGGGTTATGCAAAACAAAGCTTAAATCTGTTATTCTTTCTCTAACTACTTCCTATGCGAAAGAGCAAAATCTAATCTCAACCGTCCCTCCTTCAAAAATCCACTTCCCTACCACTATTTCTGTTATCTCGAAAATCGGGATAAATATGTGAACGGGTTCCCGACGACTAAGAATTTATGCTCTTAGGTAGGATTAACTCGATAAAACAGCGGAAATGCCAGTAAGAAAAAGTCAGTGGGAATTTCAAGAACAGGTTGCTATATCACCCTCCTATTGGTATAATGTCCAAATGCTGTAATTAAAAGTGAAAAGCACCCTGAAATCCGAAAACGCTATCTAGTTCTCAAAAGCGTTATGATCATTATAGGTTTTGTGCTCAAACAATTTTAGACTTATCACCTTTCACCTTATCTTTTACTTTGATTAATACAAAGATAAATTTTGCTACAAAATCTATACCTAATAATTTGTATAAAAAATATACAATTTGATATGGAATTCTAGTTAAATATTTGAACAAATGACTATTTTTACATATTGCATTATTTGCAATTATTTTGTATTTTGAATTTGTAATATTCTTGTATAGGATTAGACTTCTAATAATAAAAGACCCAAAATACTCTTTCATAACATATGCTAACTGACTATTTTTCAAATGCAACTCTGAGTATTGTATCATCTGGTTTGCAATAGATAACAAATCATTAATCCTTTTTAAAATTCTTTCTTCACTTTTCGTTGTCATTATGGAATCTCTTCTGTATCGTCTCTTATAAAACCTTTTATCATATATATGTATTTTTTTACTATTCAAAATAACTCTTGGCGTCCATTCTTCATCTTCATGAAATATATCTTGTTTGAATCTTATTCTGTTTTTATCTAAAATATCTCTCTTATATATTTTAGTAGCAGCAGAGCTTATATAACTTTTTTTCCTAAATAATAATAATAATACACCTTGTGAATCTTTATTTTCTATTTCAGGATTAATTAATTCTATTTTCCTGTCTGTAATATTCATAATTATATCTTCCGAGTCTTTCTCTAAAAAACCTGAGTAAGTCCCATATATCAAATCGCAGCATGTCGAATGAAATATATTCACAAAATTATCTATCGCAAAAGCGTCGCAAATATAGTCATCGCTATCTAAAAACATTATGAATTTACCAGTAGCATTATCTAAGCCTGTATTTCTAGCTGATGATAATCCTCCATTTTTCTTACTAATTACTTTAATCCTAGAATCTAACTTTCTATAACTATTACAAATCTGCAAACTATTATCCTGTGAACCATCATCAATTAAAATTATTTCTAGATTTATATACGATTGTTTAATCACACTATCAAGGCATTCTTTCAAATAATTTTCAACGTTATATACTGGAATTATAATCGTAAACAAGTCCATCTTATCCCCTACCCTTTATAAAAACTTTTCATCAATTTGTTGTTCGTCTATTGAATTGTTTTGTTTCCTCAACCTTTGATTAAAAAAGAGGATTAACATGTATATAGGTAATCCCATATAAAAAATTGCTCTTACATTGCCTATAAAGGTATCTCTTATATAAAATAACGATGAGTTAAAGAACACTAATACGAAACAACCAATTTCAGGGTAGTACTTGGCTGTAGTCTTATTTAACATCCCTAATATCCTGACAATAAATCCTCCAAGAAAAATGAAAACTGACCATCCCCACCAAGCAAAATTCAAATATGATTCTGCTGCCAAAGAAAATCCGGGACCATAAGACAACCCTAATCTCAACTTGAGCCATTGTCCTAGAGATGCTACTTCAGCTGCTGGATGCAAATCCCAAAAACCTAAATTTGGAATTATCGATAATACTGAAAACAAATATGTTTTGCCATATCTAAGTGGTTCCCCGCTATTAACAAACTCCATAATAGCAATCGTTGGCATCATTGAGCTTCCTAACTCACTAAAAATTTCTGTCAAAACGCTGATACTGAATCCATTATCTAACATATACTTAAAATAATCTAAAAGACTTCTGTTTTCTAACCCTCTAGTATCAGCAATAACGCTTAAAAGAATCAATAAGATAGCCCCAAAAACAATATATTTATAGCTTGTTTTTATAGTTATTTCTTTTACAAAATAATGCTGTATTAGAATAAGTGCTAGAATAAAAACTAGTGCATCATTTCTCTCCCCTATATATAAAATTAGAGCTATAACTACACAACTTAGTATTTGGACTACTTTTCTTAATCCAGTACTTTTTCTAACCCCTATAGCAAGGCATATTAAACTGGGTATAAAGTATAAGGCTATCTTGCTTATTAGGCTGCTAATCCCTGTCTGTGCTTCCATTTGGGCATATCCTTTATATCCATACATTTTAACAATAATTAAGGACTGTACCATTTCGTATAGAAAAGGAATTATTGAAATTAAAAGCAAAATAATTCCTACCATTACAATAGGCTTATCACTTACAACTCCCGTCAAATATTTATTTCCTTTTTTTCCTAGTATTTTTGCGTTCTTATAAAAAATTAGTGCACCTAAATGAAAACTCGCCAAGCAAAGAATCGAATAAATCTGCGCATTATATAGATTTATCCCATTGACAAATCTGTGTCTTATTAATAAATTCCTACTAGGAGTAATCAAATCAAAAGGCATTAATAAGCTTTGCCCAAAGAAGAACAAATATAATACACCTAAAAAAAAGATGTATGCGGAAGCTATTTCTCCCGAAATAATTTTCCAAGTAACTAAGCTAATCGAAAGCAATCCCCATCCTAAAAGCCCTATAAGCTCCATTTTAGGTCCTATCGAATATTCAAAACTAATCGCTATAATAAATGCTCCGATTAAATATGTTATATATATACATATACTTTTCATTCTTTTTACACTAATATCCATAAGATTGGTCACAATCCCTCCAAAACATATTGTATAAATATTCACTATAATAAATCATAGAATAACAATATTCATTATCTAATTTGAAGATTATTCGTTTATACACACATATCTTTTTATAAACAGATTTTATATGTTCTTCGTCTACTATACTAGATAGTACCATGATAACTATCTATAAGTTTCTTAAATTTGCTATATTTAATTTTTATTTGCCAAATCAAATATTACGAAATCTTATTTTACATACTAACCATCCTATAGGATAGTATAATACTGTCATAATTTTGTGCGGTGAATTATTAATACAGCCTTTATCTCTACTTAAAATACAACCTGCAATATACATAATTGCATGTTTACTTTTTGGAATAAACCCCTTGGCTAATTCATAAGACTGACGTTTAATCAGAGTATATCCTTTTGGGTTTTTTTTAATTACAGAACGTTTATTTCTTGTTAATCCGTCATGTAAATATTCGCAAATACATAGACTGTCTTGTGAAACTTTAAACTTATATTTTCTATTTATTTCTCTCGCAATATATTCTGGCGATATAAATTTTTCTCTTGGTAATTGAGGAAACCTATACTGTGAGATCACATTTGTTTTATAAAATTGAATAAACTCAGAACGTATTTTATACTTATCAGTTATATCCATAATGGTGGACTCCGTAACTTCACTAGGTATTCTTTTTCTACCAATTACTTCCCCACTCACTGTATTTCTTAACGCTAAAATTCCACAAAACTTACTACTTTCTTTAACTTCTTGTAATTGATTCAACGCCAGCTCTATCGCGTTAGGAGTAAAAGTATCGTCTGAATCTAAACAAACAAAATAGTCCGTATGCACTTTATCTAAAGCCATATTAAGTGCCGATGCTTTGCCACCATTATCTTTCTTATAATAAACTATATTTACTACTTGTTCATTCTTCCATTTTCCAACTAATTCTTCGGTATTATCTGTGGAGCCATCATCTATAATCATCCATGTAAATGATTTATTTGTTTGTAGTTTCAAACATTCATAGCAATTATTCAAGATATAAGCTCTATTGTATGTTGGTGTTACTATAGTAACAAAATCTTTTATCCACATTATTCATACTCCTACTCAAAATGTACTTTGTATCTCTTCTATATAATTATCTATCACTATCTGCCTATCAAATTCTCTTTCAATTTTTTCTCTACCAGCTAGCCCCATCCGTTTCTTTTCCTTATAATCTAACGCTAGAAACTTCTCTATTTTTTTAATAAGATCCTTACTACTTTGCTGCTCCACTATATAGCCATTAACTCCATCATCAATAATTTCTCTACATCCACTTCTATTGGTGGCGATTATTGGTCTACCACATGCAGCGCTCTCTAATAGCACATTTGACATTCCTTCTGGGTAAAATGTAGGATGAATTGTACAATGGGATATCTTATGAAATCTTCTTACATCGCTTTGCATTCCATGGTACTTAATAATGGCTCTAGCCTGCATTTCAACTAATTTATCTTCATATGCGCCTTCACAAAACCCTAAAACATGAAATTCGATATTTGGATATTTGCTTTTGATATATTCAGCCGCTTCTAAGTACTGTTCTATACCCTTTTGCCTCATAACTCTTGAAATAAATAAAAAATTAATTATATCATCACTCGGGTAATCTAGAACCTTATAATAATTTAAGTTGACACCTGAACCGGGAATCAATCTTTGTTTTCCTTTTACGATTCCCATACTATTTGAGTTAATTTCATAATTTCTAATCCTTGAAAACACAAGGTTAGAAAAAAGCATAAAAAATAGTTTACCCCAATCCGATAAATAATTCGTCCAAACAATCCACAGAAAGGAGTAAACGTTGTACGAATTATGAATCGGCAAACAACATTATTTACTTTAGAGCAAATTATAGAAATTCAACCATTAACAAAATTACAAGCTGTTTTAACATTTATTGATTATTCAATTATGCTTGAAACTTTTAAAATTGATGTCAGCAAACGTGGTCCTAAAGGATTTGCGTATACCAGCTTGCTCAATGCTTTACTTGCAATGCAAATAGATCAAATACCTACTATTAAAGCATTAGTTAAAAGGTTGAAAACAGACCCCGTTTTAAGAGTAACCTGCGGGTTTGATACTATTGGCAAAACGCCTAGTGCTTCAACTTTCTCTAGGTTTATAGAAAAGCTCTCTAAAACCGATGTACTTGAAAAAACTTTTCAGAGAATGGTTCGTAGAGCCAAAACCTTGGGACTTATTAATGGTTCCCATGTCTCAATAGATGCATCGAAAATTGATGCCTTTGAGCATGCTGTACCAAAATCAAAAATACCAGAAAACAATCCAGAGTTTCCTCACTGGGGTGCCAAGCAAGATACCAATGGCAATATGATAAAATGGTTTGGTTGGAAGATGCATGCTGTAGTAGATACAACAAGCGGAATCCCATTAGGGTACATCATAACCCCTGCAAATGTTGCAGATATGGTAATGGCAATACCACTAATGAATAAGCTTAAGGCAGATTATGAAGACTTATTCAAACCATCTTACTACATTATGGATACAGGCTATGATATACCATCTATCTATCAACATGCTGTATCATTTGGTGCTCAAGCTATTATGCCAATTAACTGGAGAAATACGAAAACTCCACCTGAAGGCATTAACTGGGAAGGTCAACTTGTTTGCACCATGAATTATCCGTATGTGAATGGTGGAAATGATAATGGAACCATTCGGTTATTATGTCCCCACGCTTGCGGAAAAGCCAATTGTCCTATGGGTTCAAGTTGGTGTACGAGTACAAAATCAGGATACATTGGCAAAGTTAAAATTAAGGATAATCCACGGTTTATATCTTATCCATTACGAGGAACAGAAGCATGGGACAATCTATATGATGAAAGAACATCCGTTGAACGCTTTTTTGGTGATGGAAAAGAAAACTATGCTTTAAACAATCTGCGTGTAGCAGGGCTAAAAAAAGCAAAAGTATTCATGGATTTAGCCTGCATTGCAATTATTGCTACAAGAATTACAAAAGCAGAACAATCAAAAAATATTGCAGCTTAGTATTTTAATTATCAAGGAACAGGAGATGATATTTCTTAATTTCAAAACTATATAGTTGTGGATAACTATCTATTGTAAGGATAGTCTAACCTTTTTTTGCACAATTTCAAAAATATCAGTAGGAATTATCCACATTCTTGATTTTTGAATTATGAAATATCCTCATTTATAAAATCGGCGTTATCTTTATTTTGAAAAAATACACATGCTGCATCTTTTAAAGCTACTTTATACAAAAACAAAGTGATAATTTGCAAAACTCCACCATTTTCTACCGCTGTACCAAGACCTGTAATATTTGCTATATATGGCACATTCACCAATCTGCATATCATTCCTCCATAAACATTGGGTTTTATTGTGTATGTTAAGACTACATCAGGTTTAACCTGCTTGATTACTTTCTTATAATGAATCATTAGCTTAAAATCAGTAATTGGATTAGTACCTCTTCTACTAATTTTTGTCTCTATAAACTCACATCCTAAGTCAATAAGCTGAGGCACGAAATCTCCATTGGGGAGTGAGATATGTACTTCATCATTTTTTAACAATACTTCAATTAATTCTTTCCTAAATTTATATAAACCAATATCATTATTTGCTAGTATCAGTATTTTTGCCATTGCTAACTCTCCTCACTGGAACCCCAACATAAGTCCCGGATTCAGTTATATTTTTAACCACCACAGCACCTGCACCAACTTTGCAACCACTGCAGATATCTATGTTATTGCTTACAGTACTTCCAATACCTATCCAAGACCTTCGGCCGATTTTAACAGTACCGGCTAAGTTAACACCTGGTGAAATATGAACATAATCCTCAATTATATTATCATGATCTAGAGTGCATCCAGTGTTGATAATACAACCTTTTCCAACTCTACTAGAACTGTTAATCACAACGCCTGCCATTACAGCAGTTCCAATTCCTAGTTGGACCAGTGTACCAATCATGGCATTCGGATGTATTAAGGTAGCTACGGACGCCTTAGCAACTTCAAGCTTCTCTTGTAGCTGCTCTCTTATTGCATTATTCCCAATTGCGACAAAAATGTCCGCTCTATCTATATACGTAAAAGCATCAGATGATTTTCCGATGACTTTTAGTCCCATACATGATTTAACAAGTATGTTATCATCAAGAAAAGCAATGCTTTGCCACTTATTCATTTTTATCGCAATGTCAGCCACTACTTTTCCATGTCCACTGGCACCGATAATCAAAAGCTTATCCTTCATAACAACACTCTTTCTTCGAAGAAAATTACCTACAAAAATAAAAACCTACAATTACTTAAACTTCATCTAATCTAACACAATATGGTTTTATATTTTAGTATTATTATTGATTAAGTTCTGTTCCTCTGAAAGGTTCCATCGTTACTACTGTATGTGAGCTAATTCCATCCCGCATAACAACTTTCTTTAAAGTAAGAAATATAATCTTCCAGTCTCCAATTAAAGAAATATTATCGATGTATTTCACATCTAGGTTGAACTTGTCTTCCCAGTTAATTGCATTTCTGCCATTCACTTGAGCATAGCCAGAAAGACCTGGTCTTACTTCATGTCTTCGTTTTTGATGCTCGCTATATAGTGGTAAGTACTGTACCAGCAACGGTCTCGGACCTACAATGCTCATATCACCCCTAAGTATATTGAAAAGTTCCGGAAGTTCATCCAAGCTTGTAGCCCTTAGCATCTTACCAAAGTTAGTCAATCTAACTGAGTCTGGAAGCAACTCTCCATATTCGTCTTTCTCATCAGTCATAGTTCTGAACTTATACATAGTAAAGACTTTCTCATTCAGCCCTGGCCTTTTCTGCTTAAACAAAACAGGACTACCAAGTTTTAATCTAACTAATATGGCTACGACCAATAGAACTGGGCTCAACACAGTAATTGCTATCAATGACAGAATAAAGTCCATTGGCCTTTTCAGAAATTTCTTATAAATCATCTAATTCCACAATCCCTTTATGATTCTAACTATTTTTTCAAGATCCCCATCTTCCATTTTTGTATCAGAAGGAAGACAGACACCATTCTCAAACAAATTCCGACTTACATGTCCACCGACATAATCATATTCCGCAAAAAATGGCTGCATATGCATCGGTTTCCAGATCGGTCTTGACTCTATATTTTCCTCTTCAAGAGCTTCCATAATATCAAGTGGCTTAACCCTACCGGATAAAGCCAAACAACTTAGCCAGTAGTTTGGTTCATTCCACTCATTGATTGGCATGAACTGAACACCTTCTAATCCACCAATCTCCCTCTTATAAAACTCAAATATATTTTTTTTCTTGGCCACTCTCTGATCTAATATTTTAAGTTGCCCTCTTCCAATCCCTGCAACGATATTACTCATACGATAATTGAATCCTAACTCGCTATGTTGATAGTGTCTTGCTGGATCTCTACTTTGAGTGGCCCAGAATCTTACCTTTGCAATCTTCTCTTGATTATTACTTATAAGCATTCCTCCACCTGAAGTGGTAATAATTTTATTACCGTTAAATGAAAAAACACCGTAATCACCCAATGTGCCTGTATGTCTACCTTTATATAAAGACCCTAAGCTCTCAGCAGAGTCCTCTATTACCGGTACACAACGCTTTCTACATATCTCTAAAATCTTATCCATATTCGCAGATAATCCATATAAGTGAACCACTATCACAGCCTTTGGCCTTTTATCCATGCTTTCATACTTTTCAAAAGCCTTCTCTAAAGCCTCTGGATCCATATTCCAAGTTTTATAATCACTATCGATAAATACCGGTATCGCCTTTTGGTATATAATTGGATTAGCTGTAGCAGAAAACGTAAGACTGGGACAAAAAACTATATCTCCCTCTCCTACTTCAGCAGCTTTAAGCGCCAAGTGAATAGCCGCCGTCCCCGAAGATAATGCTGCAGCTGACTTAGCCCCTACCTTAGCAGCAAGCTCATTCTCAAATTCATCAACATTATTTCCAAGAGGAGCAATCCAATTTGTATCAAAGGCCTCTTTTATATATTGCATTTCATAACCTTCATCACTCATATGTGGTGATGACAGATAGATTTTATTCTTATCCAAATTCAAGTGACCCCCCACTCTTGTATTTTAATATCACTACTATTTTTTTATACTAAGCCTAAACTCTCAAAAACGCTTTTTATGTCAATATTGTAAATTAATCTTTATCCTCAGTTGAATTTTTTCGCCTATATATAACTGTTTACGCTATAAGAAGCATTTAAAAGTCAATTTGAAACAATCTCTCATAGAATTTAAGCAACTACATTTTATCCTATATATTCAGATTCTAAAACAAAAAACTATCGTACATTATATATGGCAACAGCTATAACCTATAGTTGCTGCCATATATAAATACTACCCTACCTTGCTATAAGTAGGCACAATCCGTTCAATATACTCCCCTATGTCTTCCCCACTACCAAACACCAGCGCTTTCAACGCATTAATTTCATGCACCAATGTCTTATGATCTATATGTATCGGTTTCCCTACGAATATTTTTTCATGCTTGGTGGCAGTCAGTCCTTCTTCCGCCATCAGTAGTTCTTCATACAACTTCTCCCCCGGCCTCAGCCCGGTAACCTTTACTTCAATATCCGTTCCAGGCTCCAACCCCGACAACCTAATCAAATCAGTCGCCAGGTCCATAATCTTCACAGGCTGTCCCATATCCAATATGAATATTTCCCCACCTTTGGCTATTGCCCCAGCTTGAAGTACCAGCTGGGATGCCTCGGGGATAGTCATGAAAAACCTTGTAATATCCGGATGCGTAATAGTCACCGGTCCCCCCTGAGCAATCTGTTTCTTAAATAAAGGAATAACGCTTCCATTACTTCCTAGCACATTCCCAAACCTTACTGCCACAAATTCCGTATTGCTGTGTCTGCTCATATTCTGAACGATCATCTCCGCTACCCTCTTGGTAGCACCCATGATATTGGTTGGATTTACCGCCTTATCGGTGGAGATAAGTACAAATTTCTTCACACTATATTTATCGGCACATTCTGCTGTATTTAAAGTACCAAACACATTATTTTTAATTGCTTCGGTAGGGTTGGCTTCCATCAGCGGCACATGCTTATGTGCTGCAGCATGGAACACTACGCCTGGATGATATGTATCAAAGATATGCTCTAATCGTGCTCTATCCTGCACCGAACCTATTAATACTTCCATGTCCAATGCGTCCTTGTAGATATATCTAAGTTCATTTTGAAGATCATATGCGTTATTTTCATATATATCAAAGATAAGTAATTTCTTAGGATTAAACCGGGCGATTTGTCGGCAGAGTTCGGAACCGATAGAGCCTCCTCCTCCGGTGACCAATACTACTTCATCCTTCAAGTATCCGCAGATTTCGTCCATATTCAATACTACTGGATCTCTTCCCAGAAGATCCTCTATATTCACGTCTCTAACCTGGGTAATATCCACTTCGCCATTGATCAGCTCATTAATCGTGGGAAGTGTCTTTAGCTTGCATTTGGTAAGCTTGCATATCTCCAGAATTTCTTTCATTTCTTTTTTCGTTGCCGACGGAATGGCGATAATGATTTCATCTACCCTATACTTTTCGGCAAGTTCCTTTATCTTGGTCCTATCCCCTTTAACGGGAACGCCATGTACATGCGACCTATGCTTATCGTAGTTATCATCGACCATCACCACAGGTATACTGATTCCCTCATAATGACTTTTCATTTCTTTAATGACCATAGAGCCGGTAAACCCCGCACCTATCACCATCACTCTCTTTCTTCGATCTGTTCCTATAAAAGACATGTTCTTCAACCGCCGCATTACTCGATAACTCAAACGGGTGCTGCCAATAAATAAGAATGTCAACATCCACGAAATCGCATATACGGTTCTAGGAAGCATTAATCCCAACAAAAGTCCGAAAGTTAAAGATGCAGCAACGCCTGCAAATGTTGCGACAAACACCTGAAAAAGCTCCTCAACGCTGGCATATTTCCAAAGACTTGAATACAAACGACAAAAGTAATATATGGTTACGTTAATACCGGTAAGCCATAAAGTTGAATGGAGAAAAACATTTATATATTGAACGGGTATTTTTCCATCGAAGCGGAATAATAAAGCAATATAAACAGCACTATTGATGAGCAGAATATCTGCCAATAGCAACACAATTTTTTGCACATTTAACTTTAGTATGGTTCTATGTACTACTTTTCCCTCACACTCTATCACGCAGTTCCCCTCCTAACCGTTAGAAAGCCGCTAACCACAGCGGCAGATAGTTGTCTTCATGTATTATTATGGTAAAAATTTAGCTAATTTACATATTAATACATTTTCGTCCAATTAGCAATATCTTTTTATATTTTTTACAAACTTTTAACACGATTACAATTCCAACTTTACCAAGTTAAATAGTTAAAGTAATGTTATATAATAAAAGCTTCGGCTTACTGCGGGTTATCGCATCACCAAGCTGTACGATCCTTCATTGCTAATGTAATTATCGCAGTTTCATCCTTATACTAGTTCTTTAGGCTTGCTGTTTATGGGTACTTAGCTCTATACATATTTTAAGTTTATTATACATTATTGGACATACTATTGCAATAATTTTTATCCATCTAATGCATATGCCGAACTTGTCAATATTAATCACTTGACAAAAAGTGGACATTTTATGAATACTAGTATTTTTTAGGCGATTGTCCACCTCTCCCGCTTGACACATTCATTATTTTTACATATGATTGTTACATCAATTCGTTTTTATGTTACAACAATGTTAACATTTCTATTTTTTTACATATATCGTTAGAGGAGGTCAAAATGTGGCTAAGAAGAATGTTTTAATTGTTGATGATGACATTAGCATACTTCGGCTTCTGGAAGCGGCATTAAAAAAAAATGATTTTGATGTGCTGAAAGCCTCCAGTGGTGAGGAAGCCATAGGGATACTTGAAAGTCATCCTGTTCACGCAGTAGTACTAGATGTAATGCTGCCGGGAATGGATGGCTTAGAAACTCTGAAGGTGATTCGGAATCATCCGCTTCACAAGTCTGTTCCTGTCTTAATGCTTACCAGCCGGAATGAAGAAATCGATAATGTCATCGGCTTAGAGCTGGGTGCAGATGATTATATCGGCAAACCCATACGTTATCATGAACTGATCGCAAGGATTAAGGCGGTACTCCGCAGAGCAGGTGAAAATAGTGAAAGTCTTTCTAAAAAATTAGTTGTCGGCAATCTGCAGATTGACCTTTCCTTTCGGACTGTGCGTTTAAATGATTATGAGATACCACTTTCTTTTAAGGAATTTGAGCTGTTATGTCTTCTGGCTAAAAAACCCGGCAAGGTCTTCACGCGTGATGAGATCCTTGATATGGTTTGGAAAGAGGAGTACTTCTTGGAAACGCGGACGGTGGATGTACATATCCGGCGTATCCGGCGTAAATTTGAAAAAGTGGCACAGAGTGCTGTTGTAATTGATACTATTAGGAATGTGGGGTATCGGTTGATAGCGATGTAGAGGGGCGAAACAGGCAAAGTGTTTATCGTTCGGAAATCTGACATGGGCAGGGGCCCAGGGCCGCAGTCCAGCCAAAAACCAGGCCTGACAGCAGACCAGGGCCCCGCCCATGTCCGACTTCCTCTTCGTGCTAAATCGCACTGCCCACATCATTACTCAATCTCCATATCCTCCAAAGCATTCAAAATATCATCTTCATTTATTCCAAACTCTCTTAAAACATCTTCTTGTGAGATTGCTTTATCTGCTGAATAATTTCTCATTCGTTCTTCAGCTATTTTCATTAATTCCAGATCTTCCATTCTTTCCATCATTTTTTCATATTCCTCTATAGACAGAATTACTGCTTCGGGTTTATTATTCTTTACAACAATATACGGCAAATGATCCTTTGCAACTTGCTGCACAATTTTTGAAGCTTTCCCTCGTCCTAAATCAGTCACTGAAATAATACGACTAATAAATTCTCTAATATCACCTGGTATAATGGACGGCATGCTATCACCCTACTTTAAATAGTTTAGTTTTATATCTCTATTATATAATACTTCATGCTGATTTAACACCATTATTTTTAATCATTTTTTTCTACAAATATAGGAGGATGTGAAAAAGTGGGTATCGTTCGGAAATCTGACATGGGCGGGGCCCAGGGCCCCGCCCATGTCAGATTTCCTCTTCGTGCTAAATTCGGCTGTCCCCATTCTTATAGGCGGGTGGACAGGGTCGTCCACCCCTACGGACACTAAAGTCAGCTATGCAAGGTGTCTTTTATTTCTTTGAGTTCTTGAATGAATGAATCTATGCAGGCGGTTAGTTTTGCATACATCGCTGCTGCCTCTTCTATGTTGCCGTTATGGGCATTTTTCTCCACGGTTTTTACCATCGTATATATTTCATCGGCATAGAAATTGGCTATGGAGCCGGCCAGTTTGTGAGCGCTTCTTTCCAGCTTCATGCAATCTCTATTTTTCAGGTCTGTTTCTATTTGTTCTATTTGTGTCTCATATGTCTTTAAAAACTCATTGATGATATCAATGATCACATCTTTTCCGAATAATTCAGCTTCTTCTTTGAAGATTTCCATATCAATGAAGGAATCTCCTGAAGAGGACGATATAGACGTAACCGCTGAAAGAGCGTTGGTCGTTCGGAAATCTGACATGGGGATAGAGCTTCTTTCATCAGTCGCCAAGCACGGGGACGGAGCTTCAGCTTCACCAAAACCGGGCGCAGCAGTAGCTCCGTCCCCGCGCTTCACTCCTTCTATGAGATATTCAGGCAGGCATTCGGCACCCATGTCTTGCTCCTTCTCTTTGCTGCTGCTGATTTCGTTGAGGATATTTAACAGCTCCTTCTCCCGTATAGGTTTTGATAGATAGTAATCCATCCCTTCCGCAAGCAGTTTTTCCCGGTCGCCTACGATGGCCGATGCGGTGAGTGCGATAATGGGAATATGCCTCCCGGTTCCGGCCTCATTTTTACGGATGATTCGTGTTACTTCTATCCCGTCTTTTTCCGGCATATTTTTATCCATCAGGATGCAGTCATATTCATTTTCTTGCATTAGCTTCAGCAGCTCATTCCCATTGTCTGTGATGGTAACATCACAATTGTAATATTCCAGTAAATGCTTGATATAGATCTGATTAATGGAATTATCTTCAGCGGCTGCTACTTTTAGTCCCCGTAAGTCTCTATTCACCCACTGAGGTATTTCCCTTTCTTCTATAACCTCCAATACCTTTATATTGTCTGCGATATTAAAAGGCAGCGTACAGACAAACATACTTCCCAACCCTTCCGTACTTTCTACTTGAATATCTCCCTGCATCATGTTCACCAACTTTTTAACGATTGCCAGGCCCAGGCCTGTTCCTCCATATTTTTTTGAAATACGTGCATCTACCTGGATGAAACTATCAAAGATACAGTCCAGCTTATCCGGTGGAATTCCGATTCCGGTATCTTTTATCACAAACTGTATGACCGCCGTATTTGCTTGGATGGATTTTAGATTTACTTCCAGCGTTACGCTTCCCTCATGGGTGAATTTGATTGCGTTGGTGATGATGTTGTTGAGAACCTGCTGAATTCTCAAGGGGTCTCCTTGCAAACATTCCGGCACTTCCGGATGAATCATACAATAAAACCGTATGCCTTTTGCTTTCGCATCATACTCCAGTACCTGTGCTAACTCCTCCAGCAGCAGCCGAAGATTGAATTCCTTGTACTGCATCACCATCCGGTTAGCCTCAATCCGCGAAATATCCAAAAGGTCATTGATAATCTCCAATAGCGTTTGTGCTGATGATTGAATCATTTCCACGTACCGGTTCTGTTGCAGGCCGGATTTTTTTAATAGACTGACCATACCGATAATTCCCTGCAGAGGCGTTCGTACCTCATGACTGATATTGGCTACAAAGTTTGTTTTCGCTTCGCTGGCATCGGCCAACTTTTTATTGGTATCAATCAATTCTTTATTTTTTTCTCTTAATTCTTTGGTTCGCTTTTCAATGATACCTTCCATCTGCTTGTATAGTTTCGCATTCTCCAGAGAGATTGCGATCTGGGAAGCCAACATCTGAAGGATATACAGCCTTTCACGGTTAAACGCGCCTTGGATCAGTTCGTTTTCAAGGTATAATATGCCTATGATTTTTCCCTTCACAATCACCGGCATGCAGAGAACAGAAGCAGGAGACGCCAATATCACTTCTTCCCCTGTTCTTACTACATAGTGAATAAGCTTTTCAGGCAGCTCATCATCTTCATCTAGCAGATTGGATTGTACTAATTGAATCTCCGCATCCGCGTGTCCTTTTGCTGCGACGCTTAGATTCCCTTCTTCGTTAATCAGAAACACAGCCTTCCGTGCTCCGGAATTTTGCAATACGGTCTTTATGAGAAGCTTAAGCAGTTCATCCAGCTGGATTTCCCCGGAAATGGCCTGACTGGCTTTTATGATCGCATGAAGATCGATACTGGACAGCGCATTGTATGCAGCATTCCCGCTATTATGCTCATTGGTGCCGTAGCCCTTTTCATTATCTTTTGATAACATCTCCGCGTATTTGTTTTCCAGATCTTTTACCTTTGCGGTGGCCCCCCATTTCTGATAGCAGCTGCAGGCATTTTTGAAATAAATAGCTGCAATCTTTGTTCTGCCCATCGCATGATAAAATCTTCCGGCTGCCTCATTAGCCATCGCTTCTTCTTGTATAAACCGATTCTTTCCGGCATGCTCTACCGCCAGGTCATAATAGGTAGCTGCTTCTTGGAAATCTTCATAAATCCGTGCTCTTTCTGCTTTCATCAGATACAGCTTATGCAGGTTATTCTCCGGGGCGGAACGCGAAAACCTTTCCATCACTCTAATGCTTTTATTTATTTTTAGACGGTAAACATGTTTTTGAATTCCTTTAAAGACATCCATGTTTGCTGCGGCTACAAGTGTTGTATAGAAGTGAACCAAAGGGGTACAATACGTCCCCAATACACCGTCCAGATACTCCCATACCCTTGGTACATTCTCCAGTGCTTTGTCGGCTTTTCCAAAGGAGTAGTACTGTATCATCCGATGGAAATAGATATTGAAAACAACCGTTCTGTCGTTGGATTCTTTATACACCGGAAGCATCGTACTCTCATCAAAATATCTTCCTGCCAACCGGCATGGATCTTCTGTCTCCCCTTTAAAATTCAAAATGGTTTGAAGATATATCTCACACAAGCGTATGGAAGTTTCGTGCTTGGTTTTTAACATTGCACCGCGATGCTCATGCCACTCCTTCTCAATGATCGCAAGCTCTCGCCCTGAAAAGTATGAATACACAAAATACTGCATAATGCAGTGGCCGGCTGAAATCAAATCTCCCGATGCGAACCCGCATTCATAGGTGTGCGGAAAATCTTCCAACGTTTTTCTGAGGGGATCTACTCCATGTCGTATGATCATGTTGAACATCAGTCGGGTCTTACATTCATATTTTTTTACATTCATTTTTTCCTGAAGCTTAAGCGCTAACTGCCCGAACGTATACCCCAGCTGTGCCTTATTCAGCAGTGAAGAACAGATGAAGCCGTGCCCCGAGTATGCGATTATGGTTACATCGGTAATCCCGTGTTTTAACGATAATAGCATGACATAGAACCCGATAATGATGGTGGTGTAATACGACGAAGAGTAGCTGGCCATACTGATGGTGTTTAATATGCTCATAGCTGTGATATATTTCTCATTGGTCATAGGGGGTATATTCAACAGCTCTTCCATTTCTTTGCCTCGCAGTGCATGCTGTATCCTTATATAAAGCCAGAATATATGCGCCAAAGTAGGGTTTTTAGGAATGCGTATTCCTAAACGTTTTAGGATATATCTTCCTGTCTCCAATGCTTTTTTTAAGTTATTTTGCACTGTATACGCCGCAATCAATACCTCGTAGACCCGTGCCTCATCCAATATATTTTTCACATGGTCAAGGATCTCATCGGCTGTTTTTTCCATCAACCGGAACCGGGTACATACATAAGCCGCTTCAATAGCTTGAATATGCAGATTCAGTGTAATCTCGTACTGTTCTTTCCACTTATCGCCACCTAACAGATGAATCCCTGACTTGAAATACTCCAATGCCCTTTCATAGGCCGAAGACGCTTTGGCCTTTTTTCCGGCCTGGAGGTTAAGCCGTGCAATCAATTGCTGTTCCTTTTCTTCATAGATGCATGCATGCGCCATATTATAATGGTCAACGATTTCAAAAAGCATGGTCTCTTTTTCGCTAGCTGCCGTATTCTCATACAACAGCTTTGCGATTTTATAATGGATGATGCACTTTTTATCATCATCCACCAGCGAATATACCGCCTGCTGCACCCGGTCATGTAAGAAACGATACCCCTCTTGCTCTTTTATAATTAATCCATCGTCTACGGCAACCTGTAAATATTCTGAGACAGTATACTGCGTTTTCTCTGTGACTGTTGCCAGTGTCCGGACAGTAAAACTGTGATTCATACACGCAGCTGTTTTTAAAATTTCTACGCTTTCCTGAGGAAGCTTCTGTATTTTCTTGATCATCAAGCTCACAACATTTTCAGTGGCATCCTCATGGATGATACTGTCCAAGTCCCATTCCCACATCCCTGCCTCCCTATTCAGCCATAGAAATCCATCTTCTTTTAATGTTAATAAGAATTGAATAAGGAAGAACGGGTTACCCTGGGTTTTTTGGTGGCAGATATGCGCAATCTGCTCGGATTCTTGAGGAGTTCTCTTTAGAATTTCTGCAATCATAGGGGTGATTGCACTAATCTTTAAAGGCTGCAGTGTTATAAAATTGGTACATTGTGATTCTTTTGATATTACTTCTAAAAAAGTATTCATAGCAAGTGACTCTTTTACTTCTTCTTGTCTATATGTGCCAATGATAAGTATATACTGCCGGTCTGTATCCTTAATCAAATTCTCCAGCAGCTTGATGCTTGCATCATCCGCCCATTGAAGGTCATCCAAGAATAGTACCAGCGGATGATCTTTGGAAGCAAATAACCGGATAAAGCGTATAAATACCGTATTAAAACGGATTTGCGCTTCCATAGGTCCAAGGGTTTGTACGGCCGGCTGCGAACCGATAATCTTTTCTATTTCAGGAAAAACTTCAATCATAAGCTGACCGTTACCCGATAGCCTATCCAATATACGGTCTTTCCACTGTCTGATCTTTTCATCGTTTTCAGATAGTATATTTCTGAAGATTTGTTGAAAAGCTTGTATGAATGCCGAATACGGTGTATTCTTTTTATATTGGTCAAATTTTCCCGAAGCACAGGTTGCTCCTCTAGCTTGCATATCGTCCGACACACGGTTAACCAGCATTGTTTTGCCGACACCGGGAGAACCGGCAACAAAAGCTATCTCCAACCGGCCTTCCTTAACCCGGTCATAAGCTGTCATAAGTTTTTCTTTTTCTTGCTCACGGCAGTATAACCGGTCAGGTATGCACAGCTTGTCCGGCAGATCATACATGCCAATTATAAATTCATCGACATCCTCCTCTTGTCCTTCATCGGATAAGCGCTTAGAATATTCTTCTAAATCATATTTCAATCCATAAGCACTTTGATATCGATGATCTGCTTTTTTCTCCATCAGTTTTTCTACAATCTCAGATATTGTCTTGGGAATGCGGTTGTCTAATATATGCAGTGGGTGAGCTTTTTGTGCCAGATGGAAGTGGACCATCTCCATCGCGCTATCTGAGTTAAAAGGATGCTTTCCTGCCAGCATGTGATAAAATATAATTCCTAATGAATATAAGTCGGAACGAAAATCTATAGGGTCGTTGATCCGTCCTGTTAATTCGGGTGAGATGTAAGATAGATCTGTAGATATATTCTTTTCAGACCGGATGATTTTTACTGTTGGTTGCTTTGCATCAACCATTATGCTTCCCGGATGAATATTTTGATGAACCATACTCTTTTGATGCAAATCTGATAGTTCTTTCGTAATAGCTATGGCAATCTTTAGAAATGAGCTTATGTTCATCGGACCATTTTCCAGAAGGACAGCTAAGGGTTGATAATCTTCGCTGCTATTGTAAGCAAGTATATTATTCGAATTTAGCATAGAATCACCTGATTGGTTATATATTTTAAAATATATTATATTATAACTATGCGATATATGCTATACGAGGATGTAAAAAAGTGCTTAATCGTTCGAAAATCAAACATGTGGACAGTCCCTCTGTTATGCCAAAACCGGGCAAACAGCAGGGACAGTCCCCAAGTTCGATTTTCTCTATGTGCTAAATTTGACTTTTTCACAACCTGCTATAGGTGAATATACACATTTTTCTTTTTTAAGAATTTATAGAGGTCCTTGTTCCCTCTATATCCGCAGTAAATCCATACGGGAATGATTCCGATACCAACGGTAGCAGCACAGATTACGAGCATTAAGATGCCTTTCCCTATCATTCCTTTTTGAATATACCAGATTGGCCCTTTCACCAAGGCATCTCTATTCCATCCGTCTTTTTGTATTCTCATATGTCGCATGTGCACCTCCTGCTTTTTCCACATTATGCTTGCAGTATATATTTATCATGCTAATGTTACGGTTATTCGATTAATTGTTACAATAATGTAAACAATGCCAAAAGGACAGGTATAGGCCTGCCCTTTCAGCATTAAACGATTGATCTATAAAAATTTTTATGGAAGTATTAATGATCGATATATATATTTCTTCTCTTTAAAAGTTGGTAGAAATCCTTATTGGCCTGAAACCCGCAGTAAATCCATACCGGAATAATGCCGATGCCTAATGAGCATAAGCAAATGAGCAGCATCAGTAATCCCTTCCCAGGCATATTACGGTATATATACCAAAACGGGCCAGCAATAGCAGCTGCTGTATTCCACCCATCTTTGTGCACCACGATTTTTTTCATATTTACTCGTCCCCCCATGCATATCCTTGCGAGATCAACAAAGAAATATTATTACAATCATAATATTCCTATCAAAATAATATCCATTATTTGGGTTTTTATTCATTTTATATTATATTAGATGGACTTTGTTATTTCAATCATTATCGGTCGCAATATACAACGAATTGTGACATGGAGGGTTCTGAATTGTAAAGTAATGATTTGTTTTAGATGTTTATGTCAAAGATTGTAATAGTATTTTTCTATACAGCGCAAAAAAACGCGCCTATCATTAGACGCGTTTTTGCTTAGCTTATATTTAATTATTCAACGATAGATGTAACAACGCCGGATCCTACAGTTCTTCCGCCTTCACGGATAGCGAATCTTAATCCTTCTTCGATAGCGATGTTAGTAATCAGTTCAACATCCATAGTGATGTTGTCACCAGGCATACACATTTCAGTGCCTTCCGGCAGATTGCAAACACCGGTAACGTCAGTAGTTCTGAAATAGAACTGTGGTCTGTAGTTGTTGAAGAAAGGAGTATGTCTTCCACCTTCTTCTTTAGTTAATACATAAACTTCACCTTTAAACTTAGTGTGCGGTTTAATGGATCCTGGTTTAGCTAAAACCTGTCCTCTTTCGATTTCATCTCTCTGAACACCTCTTAGAAGTGCACCGATATTGTCACCAGCTTGAGCCTGGTCAAGAAGCTTTCTGAACATTTCGATACCGGTTACAACAACTTTTCTCGGCGCTTCAGAAAGACCTACTAGTTCAACTTCTTCAGAAACCTTAAGTGTTCCTCTTTCTACTCTACCGGTAGCAACTGTACCACGTCCAGTGATGGAGAATACATCTTCTACAGGCATTAAGAACGGAAGGTCGCTTTTTCTTTCCGGAGTTGGAATGTAAGCATCTACTTCTTCCATCAACTTCAGAATCGGAGCATATTCAGGTGCATTAACATCAGTTGAAGTAGATTCAAGCGCTACTAAAGCTGAACCCTTAACGATTGGAATATCATCACCTGGGAATTCATATTCGCTTAATAATTCTCTGATTTCCATTTCAACTAACTCTAATAATTCTTCATCATCAACCATATCTGCTTTGTTCATAAATACTACGATATAAGGAACACCAACCTGTCTGGAAAGAAGAATGTGTTCTCTAGTCTGAGGCATTGGGCCGTCAGCAGCAGATACAACAAGGATACCACCGTCCATCTGAGCAGCACCGGTGATCATGTTTTTAACATAGTCAGCATGTCCCGGGCAGTCAACGTGAGCATAGTGTCTGTTATCTGTTTCATATTCAACGTGAGCAGTAGAGATAGTGATACCTCTTTCTCTTTCTTCCGGAGCTTTATCGATCTGGTCGTATGCAGTATAGTTAGCTTTACCGGAAAAACCTAAAACTTTTGTGATTGCAGCTGTTAATGAAGTTTTACCATGGTCAACGTGACCAATTGTACCAATGTTAACATGGGGTTTGTTTCTCTCGAATTTAGCTTTTGCCATTTTAAAATCCTCCCTCTTGTATTAATGGACAATGGACAATGGACAATGGACAATGATGAGCGTACTCACACTTCCATTTCCACTTCCATCCCCATTTGTATTAATATTAAATATTTTTTGCAGGCTCATCCTGCGAAATATCTGTTTTAAACATTTTATTACTAATATTTCATATTTTCAAGAAGTAATTAGAAATCTGTTATAAAACTTTCTAATAAGCTCAAACCATTCATTGTACATTGTCCAATGTCCATTGTACATTTTATATCGGTTAGTCTGCTTTCTTTGTTCTTGAAGTAATAATTGTTTCCTGAATGCTCTTCGGTACTTCTTCAAAGTGGCTAGGTTCCATACTGAAGGTACCTCTACCTTGGGTTCTGGAACGTAATGTCGTTGCGTATCCAAACATTTCACCAAGCGGAACATTTGCAGTAATCTGCTGTGCTCCAGGTCTTGCTTCCATACCTTGGATCTGACCTCTTCTGGAGTTCAGGTCGCCCATTACATCTCCCATGTAGTCTTCAGGAACCATAACAACAACCTTCATGATTGGCTCTAACAGAACCGGATCCGCTTTTCTGCAGCCTTCTTTGAAAGCCATAGAACCGGCAATTTTAAACGCCATTTCTGAGGAGTCAACTTCATGGTAAGAACCATCATACAATGTTACTTTTACGTCAACAACATTGAATCCTGCAAGTACACCGGCTTGCATAGCACCTTGTACACCGGCATCAACGGGAGCGATATATTCTTTAGGGATAGCTCCCCCAACGATTTTGCTGACAAATTCGTAACCTTTTCCCGGTTCTTGCGGCTCAATTTCAAGGAATACGTGTCCGTATTGACCTTTACCACCGGACTGTCTTGCATATTTATGTTCAATCTTAACCGCTTTTCTGATTGTTTCTTTATAGGAAACTTGAGGTTTACCTACATTTGCTTCAACCTTAAACTCTCTTAAGAGACGGTCAACAATGATTTCAAGATGCAATTCACCCATTCCGGCGATGATTGTTTGCCCTGTATCTTCATCGGTATATGTTCTGAATGTCGGATCTTCTTCCGCAAGCTTAGAAAGCGCAATACCCATTTTTTCCTGCCCGGCTTTTGTCTTAGGCTCAATCGCAACCTTGATAACCGGTTCCGGGAATTCCATAGACTCAAGAATGATCGGGTTTGCTTCGTCACACAATGTATCTCCGGTAGTGGTATCTTTCAAACCAACCGCTGCAGCAATATCTCCGGCATATACCGTTGTAATATCCTGTCTGTGGTTCGCATGCATCTGAAGGATACGTCCGATACGTTCTCTCTTACCCTTTACAGAGTTAAGAACATGGGAACCGGAATCCAGCGTACCGGAATATACTCTGAAGAAGCAAAGCTTTCCTACATAAGGGTCAGTCATAATCTTAAATGCTAAAGCTGCGAATGGTTCTTCATCACTTGATGGACGAACCCCTTCTTCCCCTTCAGCTTCAGGAATAATCCCTTTGATTGCAGGTACATCCAGCGGAGAAGGCATATATTCGATAACTGAATCAAGTAACTTCTGTACCCCTTTATTTTTGTAAGAAGTACCACAAAGAACAGGAATCATTTGTACAGCAATCGTAGCTGATCTGATCCCTTTCTTAAGTTCATCGATCGTAATCTCTTCACCTTCAAGGTATTTCATCATGAGCTCTTCATCTTGTTCAGCAACAGCTTCAAGAAGGGCCGCATGATATTCTTCCGCCTTGTCTTTCATATCAGCAGGAATTTCTTCTTCTCTGATATCTTTTCCAAGATCATCATAATACATATATGCTTTCATTGCTACCAGGTCGATGATGCCTTTAAAGGTATCTTCCTGACCGATAGGCAATTGAATCGGCACTGCATTACATTTTAATCTATCCTTCATCATGGCTACAACATTATAGAAGTCAGCTCCCATAATATCCATTTTGTTTACATAGGCCATACGAGGAACTCCGTATTTATCTGCCTGACGCCAAACTGTTTCCGACTGCGGCTCAACACCACCTTTTGCACAGAATACAGTTACAGATCCGTCAAGTACTCTTAAAGATCTTTCAACTTCAACAGTAAAATCAACGTGTCCTGGTGTGTCTATAATATTGATTCTATGATCATTCCATTGCGCTGTCGTTGCAGCAGATGTAATGGTGATTCCTCTTTCCTGTTCCTGCTCCATCCAGTCCATGGTTGCAGCACCTTCATGAACTTCACCGATTTTATGAACCCTACCTGTATAAAATAGAATTCTTTCTGTTGTAGTTGTCTTACCGGCATCGATGTGCGCCATGATACCTATATTTCTTGTTTTTAGTAATGAGAATTCTCTTGGCACAGAACTCCTCCTTTCCTCAATGAGTGGGGAGTGATGAGTGGGGAGTGGGGAGTATTCTTCCCGTTGTCCCAAACTCTATTATCCCTATCAATAATTAATACTTATTTTATACATTCTTTTCGCATATACTAATATACAATATATGCTTATATATTTAGACTAAAATAGACATTTTTACACCTGGAAATTAATAGCTAATAAGTTTACCTTATGGATCGTCAGGATTTTGCTCCCCACTCCCCACTGTTCACTCCTCACTATTCTACCATCTATAGTGTGCAAATGCTTTGTTAGCTTCTGCCATCTTATGCGTATCTTCTTTCTTCTTCACTGAATTACCAGCGTTGTTGATCGCATCAAGAAGTTCATTCGCTAATCTTTCTCTCATGGTTTTTTCACCACGGTTGCGAGCGTATAATGTCAACCATCTTAAACCTAATGTCTGTCTTCTTTCAGGTCTTACTTCGATAGGTACTTGATAAGTTGCACCACCCACTCTTCTTGCTTTTACTTCAAGAACCGGCATGATATTGTTCATTGCCTGCTCGAATACTTCTAGTGGATCCTTACCGCTTTTTTCTTTAATAATATCAAAAGCTTCGTATACTACCTTTTGCGCTACACCTTTTTTTCCATCAAGCATGATGCTATTGATCAGCTTTGTAACAACCTTATCGTTGTACATTGGATCTGGGAGCACTTCTCTTTTAGCTATATATCCTTTTCTTGGCACTTTTCTTCCCTCCTTTGCATGATAAATCATTATCATCGGTACTCGACAACGCCGCGTATCCAGTTAATAGCTAATAATTAATAGTGAATAGTAGTTGCTCTGCTAAACACAATGCATTATTCACTATTCGTTATTCACTATTCACTGAATTAATCCGGTTGCCGTCAGTGCTGACTACTTGTAATTTATAATAACTATATATATAAACTCCGTACGTCGCACCTAAGTTTCGTGCATACCGCACGAATCAATTCATTCTTATTATTTTTTTGCTGCAGCACCTGGTTTAGGTCTCTTTGCACCATATTTCGACCTTCCCTGCATTCTCTTAGCAACTCCAGCAGTATCCAGAGTTCCTCTGATGATGTGATATCTCACACCAGGAAGGTCCTTAACTCTACCACCTCTGATCAGAACAACGCTATGCTCCTGAAGATTATGTCCAATCCCAGGGATATAAGCTGTTACTTCTACACCATTGGTAAGTCTTACTCTGGCAATTTTTCTTAACGCAGAGTTCGGCTTCTTAGGAGTCATGGTTTTAACTGCTGTACATACTCCTCTTTTTTGTGGCGAGCTTTGGTCAGTCGGCATTTTCTTCAATGAGTTTAATCCTCTTTGAAGAGCAGGAGCCGTTGACTTTTTTTCGGTTGTTTCTCTTCCTTTTCTTACAAGCTGGTTAAATGTTGGCATTCATACACCTCCCCTCGAGATCAATTAATAATTAACAATTAACAATTAATAATTGTAATTGGCGTATATGGCAGCTAGCGGTTCATCTATTAGCTGCTATTTCAATATAAAAAATACAGGAGCAAACTTAGCGCTTTTCAATTATTCACTATTCACTATTAATTATTCACTAACAATGACTGCTACTGCCGCTCCTACGGTTATGTCGCATGCTTTTCCCAATTCTTTCATGGTGTTCACATATTCAATCGGGACAGAGTGACTTTGGCAAAGTTCTTTAAAATGTCCTGTTACTTTTTCTTCTGCGTCTTTTGCTATAAATGCTTTTTTCACTTTACCGGTTTGTATTGCTTTTATAGATTGCTTTATTCCTACAATCTTATTTGCAGTCTTGAGTTCATCTAACATCAAATATTATCCCCCTGATTGCACATTTAATGAAGTATAAAAAACTGTGTATTTTCACACACTGCAATATTTTATCATTGAAGCAAATCAGTGTCAAGGGTTTTGTTGAGAAAAAAGCATAAGGGCAGACACAAGGCCTGCCCCTACATTTATATCCTGAACCGATTGTAAATTTATTCGATTACCAGCGGCTCTTCGACAGATTCGATGCTTATATCTCTGTATCGCGTCATACCTGTTCCTGCGGGAACAAGTTTACCGATAATAACATTTTCTTTCAACCCTACAAGAGGATCTATCTTTCCTTTTATCGCGGCTTCCGTAAGTACCCGTGTGGTTTCCTGGAAAGATGCCGCTGATAGGAAGGACTCGGTCGCCAGAGATGCTTTGGTGATACCAAGCAGTACACGACCGCCTTGGGCAGGTTCAAGTCCTTGTTCCAAAGCTTCATTGTTCTTTTGTTCAAATTCAAACATATCTACCAAGCTGCCGATTAACAGGTCGGTATCTCCCGATTCATCAAGCTTCACCTTACGAAGCATCTGTCTTACAATGACTTCGATATGCTTGTCATTGATATCAACACCCTGGAGTCTGTACACTCGCTGTACTTCCTGGATCATATATGCCTGCACAGCCTGCCGTCCCTTGATCTTTAATATATCATGCGGATTTACCGAACCTTCGGTTAATTCGTCCGCTGCTTCTACTACATCGCCATCGGCTACCTTGATTCTTGAACCGTAAGGGATGAGATATGTCTTAGATTCTCCGGTTTCATTATTAGAAATAATGATCTCTCTTTTCTTCTTGGATTCACTATTCTTCACAGTACCGGGTATTTCCGCAACGATCGCCAATCCTTTAGGTTTTCTGGCTTCAAATAGTTCTTCTACTCTAGGTAGACCCTGTGTGATATCATCCCCTGCAACCCCGCCGGTATGGAAGGTTCTCATGGTGAGCTGCGTTCCGGGCTCACCGATGGATTGGGCTGCGATAATACCTACCGCTTCGCCTACATTTACTTCTTCGCCGGTAGCAAGGTTGGAGCCATAGCATTTTGCGCATACACCGGATTTGGAATGACAGGTGAGCACCGAACGTATCTTCACTTTCTTAACGTTAGCTTTAACGATTTTTGCGGCATCATCATCACTCATCATATGTCCGCTAGGAACAATCACTTCTCCTGTTTCAGGGTGCAGCACATCTTCCATAGTATAGCGGCCTAATAGTCTATCCTCCAAGCCTTCTATGATCTCATTACCGTCTTTGATATCTTTAAGTACCATTCCTTCAGTGGTTCCGCAATCTATCTCTCTTACAATAACATCCTGACTGACATCTACCAATCTTCTTGTGAGGTATCCCGAGTCAGCTGTTCTTAACGCCGTATCCGCCAAACCTTTTCTGGCACCATGAGTGGATATGAAGTATTCCAATACATTCAGACCTTCACGGAAATTCGCTCTGATCGGTATTTCTATGGTACGACCTGATGTATTCGCCATCAGACCTCTCATCCCCGCCAACTGACGGATCTGGTTGATACTACCTCTCGCACCGGAATGCGCCATCATATAGATCGGATTGAACCGGTCCAAATGGTCCATCAGTGCATTAGTAACACTCTCACTGGTCTGGTTCCAAGTTGCTATAACAAGATTATATCTTTCTTCATCGGAGATAAGACCTCTCTTATACTGCTTGGTAATCTTATCAACCTTTTCTTCCGCCTGCGCAAGGAAGTCTTTCTTGGCTCCCGGAATCTCCATATCGGATACACTGATGGTAATCGCGCCCCGGGTTGAATACTTAAAGCCCAATGATTTAATTCTATCCAGAACAATCGCTGTCTCCGTCGTACCATGTGTTCTTATACATCTATCGACAATCTTGCCTAACGGCTTCTTATCGACTAAGAAGTTAATCTCCAAATCAAATATTTTGTCAGGATCGGTTCTATCTACATATCCTAAATCCTGAGGAATCGCTTCATTGAATAAGATTCTTCCTACTGTTGCGTCAATCAGTTTACTCTTTAGCTCTCCATCAATCATTTTTCTTACTCTGACTTTAACGGCAGCATGCAGGCTGACTACTCCGCTTTCATAGGCTAAAATCGCTTCATTAAAGTTGGAGAATATTTTCCCTTCTCCTTTGTCGCCTTTTTTCTCAAGGGTCAGATAGTAGCTTCCCAATACCATATCCTGTGTAGGTACGGCAACCGGACGTCCATCCTGAGGCTTAAGCAGGTTATTGGCTGAAAGCATGAGGAACCTTGCTTCCGACTGCGCTTCGGCAGACAATGGTACGTGAACCGCCATCTGGTCTCCGTCAAAGTCAGCATTATATGCGGTACATACAAGAGGATGAAGCTTAAGCGCTCTACCTTCAACAAGTACCGGTTCAAATGCTTGTATACCAAGTCTATGCAGTGTAGGCGCACGATTTAACAGCACCGGGTGCTCTTTGATTACCTCTTCCAATACGTCCCATACTTCATTTTTTACTCTTTCTACCATTCTCTTGGCACTCTTGATGTTATGTGCCAAACCGTCATTCACCAGCTTCTTCATTACAAACGGTTTAAACAATTCCAGAGCCATTTCCTTCGGAAGACCGCATTGGAACAATTTAAGTTCAGGGCCTACAACGATAACCGAACGCCCGGAGTAGTCAACACGCTTACCCAACAAGTTCTGTCTGAAACGTCCCTGTTTTCCTTTTAGCATATCGGACAGTGATTTTAGAGGTCTATTTCCCGGTCCTGTAACCGGTCTTCCTCTGCGGCCATTATCAATAAGCGCGTCTACAGCTTCCTGAAGCATTCTCTTCTCATTCCTTACGATGATATCAGGCGCACCTAAATCCAACAGTCTCTTTAAACGGTTATTTCTATTGATTACTCTTCGATATAAATCATTAAGGTCGGAAGTGGCAAATCTACCGCCATCTAATTGTACCATCGGTCTAAGCTCCGGCGGAATAACAGGCACGACATCCATGATCATCCACTCCGGTCTGTTGCCTGACTGTCTGAAGGCTTCAACAACTTCAAGACGCTTAATGGTTCTTATTTTTTTCTGGCCTGACGCATCTTTCAAATCTCTTCTTAACTCTTTTGAAAGTGATTCCAATTCGATTTCCTGCAGAAGGTCTTTGATTGCTTCCGCGCCCATACCGGCCTTAAATTTGTTGCCGTATTTCTCCATTGAGTCTCTATATTCCTTTTCTGAAAGCAGCTGCTTTTTCATTAAAGGTGTTTTTCCTGCGTCAATGACTACATAGGATGCAAAATAAAGGATTTTTTCCAATGCCCGGGGTGACATATCCAAGATCAAGCCCATTCTGCTCGGAATCCCTTTAAAATACCATATATGTGATACAGGGGCAGCCAGCTCAATATGCCCCATACGTTCACGTCTAACCTTCGACCGTGTTACCTCAACACCGCAACGGTCACAAACGATGCCTTTGTAGCGGATTCTTTTGTATTTACCGCAATGGCATTCCCAGTCTTTTTGAGGTCCGAAGATTCTTTCACAAAACAGCCCGTCTCTCTCAGGTTTTAACGTCCTGTAGTTAATGGTTTCAGGTTTTTTTACCTCACCTTTGGACCATTCACGAATTTTTTCCGGAGATGCAAGACCTATCTTAATTGCCTGGAAATTATTAAACTCAAACATGGCTTCAGCTCCCTTCCTTATAGTTCTTCGTCAAAATCTTCTATATCGTCTGAGGTGTCATCCTCTTCAAAAATATCATCAGGAAGGTCCTCATTGAGATTATTTACACTTTCCAATTCATCTATATCAAGGTCATCAATGAGCACTTCATCTTCATTAAAATCATTTGCATCATCATCATAATCATAAAGAGGCTCTTCATCTTCTCTGCCTTCGATGTTCACGCTCAGGTCTTCAAGCTCATCTTCCACCGATTCCTTAATCTCGATTTCCTGATTTTCTTCACTAAGTACCTTGATATCCAAGCCTAAGCTTTGAAGCTCTTTAATTAATACCTTGAAGGATTCCGGCACACCCGGCTCCGGCACATTCTCACCTTTTACGATGGCTTCATAGGTTTTTACACGGCCCACAACGTCATCCGATTTGACCGTAAGAATTTCTTGCAGTGTATAAGCCGCGCCATACGCTTCCAGTGCCCATACTTCCATCTCACCGAATCTCTGTCCTCCAAACTGGGCTTTACCACCAAGCGGCTGCTGTGTTACCAGCGAGTACGGACCGGTTGAACGGGCATGGATCTTGTCATCAACAAGATGCGCCAGCTTGAGAATGTACATATATCCTACCGTTACTCTATTATCAAATGGTACTCCTGTTCGTCCATCATATAACACTGTCTTACCATCCGGGTCATATCCTGCCTTCACAAGGGTTTCCATGATATTTTCTTCTGTCGCACCGTCAAATACCGGTGTCGCAATCTTCCATCCTAATGCCTTCGCAGCATAGCCCAAGTGAACTTCAAGTACCTGACCGATGTTCATACGTGAAGGTACTCCCAGCGGATTAAGCACGATTTCTAAAGGTGTGCCATCGGGTAGGAACGGCATATCCTCTTCCGGCAGTATTCTGGAAATAACACCTTTATTTCCGTGACGTCCAGCCATCTTATCACCAACAGAGATCTTTCTCTTTTGAGCGATATAGCATCTTACCAACTGATTTACTCCCGGAGGCAGTTCATCCCCATTTTCCCTGGTAAATACTTTCACGTCTACGATAATTCCTGCTTCACCGTGAGGTACTCTTAAGGAAGTATCTCTCACTTCTCTAGCCTTTTCACCGAAGATCGCTCTGAGCAGCCTTTCTTCAGCCGTAAGCTCGGTTTCCCCTTTTGGCGTCACCTTACCTACCAATATATCTCCCGATCTAACCTCAGCACCGATACGGATAATTCCTCTTTCATCAAGGTCTTTTAACGCATCTTCACCGACATTAGGGATATCTCTGGTGATCTCTTCAGGCCCCAGTTTGGTATCTCTTGCTTCAGATTCATATTCTTCGATATGAATAGAAGTAAATACATCTTCTCTAACCAGCTTTTCACTGATGAGAATCGCATCCTCATAATTATAGCCTTCCCAAGTCATAAATCCGATTAATATATTTCTGCCTAGCCCGATTTCTCCTCTATCGGTAGAAGGACCATCCGCGATGACTTCACCCTTGTGGACTTTATCGCCTCTGGACACGATAGGCTTTTGATTTATACATGTTCCTTGGTTGGAGCGCATAAATTTAAGCAGCTTATAAGTATCCCGTTTACCGCTTTCCGTCCGGATCACAATTTCATTGGCAGAAGCCTTTTCAACAATGCCCGCCTCTCTGGCCAGCAAAACAACGCCCGAATCTTTCGCTGCCTTATATTCCATTCCCGTTCCTACGATAGGAGAATCCGTTCTCAATAGTGGAACAGCCTGACGCTGCATGTTCGAACCCATCAGCGCACGGTTCGCATCATCATTTTCCAAGAACGGGATCATGGCGGTTGCTACCGACACTACCTGTTTTGGTGAAACGTCCATAAAGTCAACTTTTTCACTTTCTACTTCAAGGATTTCTTCCTTGAATCTTGCAGTAACCTTTTTATCAATAAATCTTCCTTCTTCATCCAGCGGCTCGTTTGCCTGTGCGACAATATATTCATCTTCAATATCCGCAGTCATATAAACGATTTCATCGGTAACCATACCGGCTTCTTTATCCACCCGTCTGTATGGCGCCTCAATAAAACCGTATTCATTGATTCTCGCATATGTACTCAATGAACTGATCAAACCGATGTTAGGTCCTTCAGGCGTTTCAATAGGGCACATACGTCCGTAGTGAGAATGGTGGACGTCACGCACTTCGAATCCGGCTCTTTCTCTGCTTAGTCCTCCAGGACCAAGGGCACTCAATCTACGCTTATGTGTTAGTTCCGCCAGCGGATTGGTCTGGTCCATGAACTGAGACAACTGGGAGCTTCCAAAGAACTCCTTAATAGCAGCAGCCACAGGACGAATGTTAATGAGCGCTTGCGGTGTTACAATATCAAGATCCTGAATGGTCATTCTTTCACGAACCACTCTTTCCATTCTGGCTAATCCGATTCTAAATTGGTTTTGCAGCAGTTCCCCTACAGAACGCAATCTTCTGTTACCCAAATGGTCAATATCATCTATAGTACCAATATTATAAGAAAGGTTATTGTTATAGTTAATGGATGCCATGATATCTTCAATGGTAATATGTTTAGGAATCAACTCATTGATTCTTTGTTTGATCTCATTTTTAATATCCTCTTCAGATGAATTTTCATCCAAAATGGTTTTTAACACATCATATTTCACTTTTTCAGTAATACCAATAGCGGTAACATCAAAGCTCACATGTGCTTGAAGATCTACCATACCGTTACCCAGTACTTTGACCTTTCTACCTTCAACATCAACGTTAACGGCATTCACACCTGCATTTTGTATACGCTCCGCAGTAACTCTATCAATTCTGCTGCCTGCTTCAACCAATATTTCTCCGGTTTGAGGATCAATAATATCCTCTGCTGCGCGTTGATTGTTAATTCTTACGGAAATTGCCATCTTTTTATTGAATTTGAATCTTCCTACCTTTGCGAGGTCATACCTCTTTTCATCAAAGAATAAGCCGCTTAATAAAGATTTCGCGCTTTCAACCGTAGGAGGCTCACCCGGTCTTAACCTTTTATAGACTTCAAGCAAACCTTCTTCTTCCGTTTTTGTACTGTCTTTTTCAATGGTTGTCAGTATTCTTTCATCTTCACCCAGAATGTCAACAATTTGTACATCCGAACCAAACCCTAATGCACGGATCAATACTGTAACCGGCAGTTTTCTGGTTCTATCTATTCTCACTGAAAAGATATCATTAGAGTCGTTTTCATATTCCAACCACGCACCCCTATTCGGAATCACTGTGGCCGAGAACAATTTCTTACCCACTTTGTCAAACTGCATAGCATAGTAAATCCCCGGCGACCTTACCAACTGGCTGACGATAACTCTCTCAGCGCCATTAATAATGAACGTCCCCTGGTCAGTCATAAGCGGAAAGTCCCCCATGAATATTTCCTGCTCTTTAACTTCTCCGGTTTCCTTATTGATAAGTCTTACTTTTACTTTTAGCGGTGCAGCATATGTAGCATCTCTTTCCTTACATTCTTCAACCGAATATTTCGGATTGTCTTCAAGAGAATAATCAACAAACTCCAGAATTAGATTACCTGTGTAGTCAGTGATGGGTGATACATCTCTAAATACTTCTCTCAACCCTTCTTCAAGAAACCATTTATAGGAGTTCTTCTGAACTTCTATAAGATTTGGCATGTCCAATACTTCATCAATTTTCGAATAGCTCATTCTGACATTTCTTCCAAGTTGCACGGGATGTACCATACTTTAGATCACCTCATTTTATTTTTAGGGGGGTTTTATCAATGATTTAGTATATTTTTTATAAAACTACATAAATTATAGCTAGATATCAATTTTTAGCAACACTAAAATATTATTAACAATTATTGCCTTGGTTATTCATTTATGATATAATTTATGTAGTAAAATCGACAATTTAATATGGCACTATAGCGTGTATAGCAATTGACTACAATGCAAGTAGTAATTTTAACATATTATCATCAATTAGTCAATAACTTTTTAAAATAAAAAAAACACCTCTTTCGAGGTGCTTTTTTATTGCTTTTCTTTACTATTTTACTTCAACAGTTGCTCCAACTTCTGAAAGTTTTGCTTTCATGGATTCTGCTTCTTCTTTAGATACATTTTCTTTAACCGGCTTTGGTGCGCCATCTACTAATTCTTTAGCTTCTTTTAAGCCTAAGCCTGTTAATTCTCTTACAACTTTGATAACTTTAATCTTTTCAGCTCCGGCACTGGCAAGAACAACAGTAAATTCAGTCTGTTCTTCAGCTGCAGGTGCTGCTGCACCAACTACCGGACCAGCTGCTACAGCTACAGGAGCTGCTGCAGATACGCCGAATTCTTCTTCTAAAGCTTTTACCAATTCTGATAATTCTAATACTGTTAACACCTTAACATCTTCAATTAATTTTGTAACTTTTTCACTTGCCATTTTAAATTACCTCCGACTTTTTTTAATTAATAGTTAATAATTAATAGTGAATAGTATTATCGCTCTATCCTCTGATGAGCACTGATTCACTATGATTTTTTACTTGGTTAATAGCTAACAATTAATAGCATTGTACACACACTTTAAGTGGACCGGTCACTATTCATTATTTACTATTCGTTATTCACTGCCTTACTCGCCTGCTGCTTTCTTTTCTGCGATCGCATTCAACGCAACTGCAAGACCTCTTAAATTACCGTTAAGAACATTTACGAAGCCGGATATCGGAGCATTGAATCCTCCCAATACCTTTGCAATAAGTACTTCCTTAGGCGGCAATTCAGCTAATGCTTTAACCCCATTAACGTCAATAACTTTTCCGTCAACAAAACCGGCTTTGATTTCCAGCTTATCGTTCTTCTTCGCGAACTCGCTTAATACCTTCGCAGCTGCGACCGGATCTTCATAGGTTAATGCTAATGAAGTAGGCCCATGTAAGAACGGATCTAAAGCTTCATAACCGGTTTCGTTAGCAGCAAATCTTGTTAAAGTGTTTTTTACAACTTTATATTCAACACCTGCTTTTCTCAGCTCATTTCTAAGGTCTGTATCCTGTTCTACAGTCAATCCCCTATAGTCAACCAAAACACCGGAACTAGCACTTTTTAACTTCTCAACCAGTTGTTGAACGGCTTCCTTTTTTTGCTCAAGAATTTTTTCACTTGGCATCCCAACACCTCCCGTCGATCAAATGTACAATGGACAATGTACAATGGACAATGATTTTGCTTCAACTCACTACTGTATTCATAACTGCATGTGATTGTACATCTCCAGGAAATATAAAAAGGTTCTCTATCCGTAGATATAGAGAACCTTTAAAATATCTTATTAACGTCCAGACATAAGTCTTTCTGTGAATCTCAACATTTATATATGTCCTCGGTAGGATGATCAACTATTAAGCTTACGCACCTACTGTCTACGGATTGAATATTCAATTTATGCTTATTTAATATAGCATTAATTTATAAGTCTGTCAACCCCAAAAACTATCCATTTACTGTAAACCAAAAACATTGTCCATTGTACATTGTACAATGTCCATTATTCTTTATTCGGATACTCTTGTCGGATTGATTTTTATTCCCGGTCCCATGGTAGAAGCTACTACTACACTTCTCAGGTATTGTCCTTTTGCAGCAGAAGGTTTTGCCTTTACGATCGCTTCCATTAAAGTGTGGAAGTTATCGGAAAGCTTTTCCTGACCAAAAGAAACTTTTCCGATAGGACAGTGGATAATATTTGTTTTATCCAATCTATATTCAATCTTACCAGCTTTGATATCTTTAATCGCTTTCGCTACGTCCATTGTAACGGTTCCTGCTTTAGGGTTAGGCATCAAACCTTTTGGACCAAGGACTCTACCTAATCTACCTACTACACCCATCATATCCGGAGTAGCAACAACAACATCAAATTCAAACCAGTTTTCACCTTGAATCTTTGTAACGAGGTCTTCAGCACCTACAAAATCAGCACCATTTTCCTCAGCTTCTTTCGCTTTGTCTCCTTTAGCGAATACAAGCACTCTTACAGTTTTACCTGTTCCATGAGGTAAAACAACAGCACCTCTAACCTGTTGATCCGCATGCCTTGAGTCTACACCCAATTTAATATGCGCTTCTACAGTTTCATCAAATTTTGCCTTTGATACCTGTGGTATTATGCTCAAAGCTTCTGCAGGATCATACAGTTTAGCTTTATCTACAAGCTTTGCGCTTTCTAAATATTTCTTTCCTTTTTTCACTACAAATATCCTCCTTCTGTGGTTAATACGGAATATTATTCCTCCCACTTACATAAAATGTACAATGTACAATGCACAATGTACAATGACTAAGACTATTAGTCTTCAACTACGATGCCCATGCTTCTTGCTGTTCCGGCAATCATGCTCATAGCAGCTTCTACACTTGCTGCATTTAAGTCAGGCATTTTTTGCTCAGCAATCTGTCTGAGAGCGTCTTTGGTAATCTTAGCAACTTTCGTCTTATTCGGCACACCGGATCCGCTTTCAATTTTACATGCTTTTTTAAGTAAAACCGCAGCCGGCGGAGTTTTAGTAATAAACGTAAAGGATCTGTCCTGATATACACTGATAACAACAGGAATAATCAGTCCTGTGTCCTTAGCAGTTTTTTCGTTAAACTCCTTACAAAATGCCATAATGTTTACCCCATGCTGACCAAGAGCCGGACCAACCGGCGGCGCTGGTGTTGCTTTACCTGCAGGTATTTGTAATTTAATAAAACCTGTAACTTTCTTTGCCATTGTTTGCACCTCCTTATAACACAATGTGGTATGGCGGGCTATACACCCTCCCACTTACAGTAGCATTGCTACCGAAAACCGGGAGCAAATTTCGGAGTATTCCTCCTCATCCTCCCATGTATATTATTAGTAATGGACAATGTACAATGGACAATGTACAATATACAATTACTAAAAATATCTAAAAAAACAAACACTTTATAATAATTTCACAAAGATAGAGAACAAACTATACTATGCACGAACTAGTATTGTACATTGTACATTGTACATTCAACTAAATCAGTGTAGTCCTTCAATCTGATCAAATTCCAATTCAACCGGAGTTTCACGCCCAAACATGGATACCGAAACTCTGATTTTTTTCTTCTCAAGATTTATCTCTTCTATAACTCCAATAAAATTCTCAAGAGGCCCGGAAATGACTTTAACGCTTTCTCCAACTTCATATTCAAAGGTTGGAAGACCCACTTCAACACCCATGGCTTTTACTTCCTCTTCTGACAGAGGCACAGGTTTGGAACCAGGGCCTACAAATCCGGTTACACCACGTGTATTCCGAACTACGTACCAGGTTTCATCTGTCATTATCATATTAATCAATACATATCCGGGAAAAACTTTTTTCATTACAGCCTTCTTCTTGTTGTCCTTTGTTTCAATCACTTCTTCCATCGGCACTTGAACTTCAAGAATCTGATCGCCTAATCCGCGGTTTTCTACAAGTTTTTCAATATTCGCCTTTACCTTGTTTTCGTATCCGGAATATGTGTGAACAACATACCATTTTGCATTATCTGTCATAAGCCTAAGAAGCTAGATGAGCTTCCATTCCTCCTTCTTATCTATTTAAGAGATAGTTTAAAGCCTCTCCAAAAATAACATCGAGAGTCCAAATAACAACACCTACTACAATGATAGACAGAATAACAACAAGTGTATTATTTCTAACTTGGCTCCATGTTGGCCATGTAACTTTTTTCATTTCCGCTCTAACTTCTCTAAAGTACTTCATCATTCTGGAGAAGGAAATATTCTTTTTTGATTGCTTTGCAACTTCAGCCATCGTATCTTCACTTCCTCTTTATTTGTTGATACTCTTCCTCATAAGTAAACTATCCAGATAGTCCTATAAATAGTATTGACAAATCTTCAAGTGTTTTACACTTAAATAATGAGGAAATACTATTTTGTTTCTTTATGAGCAGTATGTTTTCTACAGAATCTGCAGTACTTGTTCATTTCAAGTCTATCAGGGTCGTTCTTCTTATTCTTCATGGTGTTATAATTTCTTTGTTTGCACTCACTACAAGCTAACGTAACTCTTACTCTCATGCTGGCACCTCCTAAAAATCTTGTTAGTTCACAGTTCACAGTTCACAGCTCACGGTTCACAGTATTAATATTCTTTAGAACCACGCCCCGCTTCTGGACTGGATTAGGTCTTTACATATATTTGTTAAATTATTAAAAATAATAATTACATTATAGTTAGTAATTAATTGTTAAAAATATTTGCGCATAAAAAAAAGACCTATGGAAAGCAATAATCAATATATCATATTTATCTTATTTCGTCAAGTTTTTTATGCAATTAAAAATTACAAGGTAAATTATTGACTTCTAAAGAAGAACACTAAATAAAAAGTTGAATATATTATAATAATTCCCCTAACCCTTGTTAAAACTATTATTAGTTTTTGCATTGCAAAGAAACGATAAGGAGTGGAACAAGACATGTATGTATATGAGAAAATCACAGTAGTGCCAAAATTGCCTGAAAGAATTAACCGCTTAAATGATTTGGCATATAACCTCTGGTGGTCATGGAATACGTATGTATTGGAAGTTTTTAAATCCATAGATCCTAAGCTTTGGGTAGAATGTGAAGAAAATCCGGTATTATTCCTTCAGCAGGTAAGCAGTAAAAAACTGATAGACGCGTCAAATGCTAAGGAGTATCTTCAAAAATATGATGGTTTTTTAAATGAATTTGACACTTATATGAATTCTCACGATACGTGGTTCGATAAAAATTATTCTAATATGAAAGACCATAAAATTGCATATTTTTCTGCTGAATACGGACTTCACGAAATTCTTCCGATATATTCCGGCGGTCTGGGTGTACTTTCAGGTGATCACTGTAAGTCTGCAAGCGATTTAGGATTGCCCTTTGTGGGCATAGGTCTTCTCTACAAACAAGGATATTTTAAGCAGCATATTAACCGTGAAGGATGGCAGGAAGCTCAATTTTCAAGATATAATTTATCCCAAATGCCGGTTCAACCAACTAAATCCCAAGATGGAAACGATATTATTATATCTGTAGATTTTCCCGGAAGGATTGTGTATGCGAAAATATGGGAAATTCATGTCGGTCGCATTAAAATACACTTACTGGATACCGACATCTCTAACAATAATTCGGAAGATCGCTATATCACTTCCGCACTTTACGGTGGAGATCAGGAAATGCGAATCTCTCAGGAAATATTGCTTGGGGTGGGTGGAATAAAGATGTTGGATGCCTTAGGCATTCAAGCGGCAGTTTATCACTTAAATGAAGGACATTCTGCGTTTTGTACTTTGGAAATCATGCGCAAACTTATCCAAAATGAAGGATTATCGTTCCATGATGCCAAGGAAGTCTCCGCCGCTGCTACCGTTTTCACTACCCATACGCCTGTTCCTGCCGGAAGCGACAGATTTCCTCTTTATTTGATTGATAAATATTTTGGCAATCTGTGGACAGCTTTAAATATTAGCCGTCAGCAATTTTTAGAACTAGGCATAGATAATGGCGCAGATGCTTCAGATGTGTTTAATATGACTGTTTTAGCGCTTAAGATGACGGGACAAAGGAATGGCGTAAGCAAATTGCATGGTATGGTATCCAGAAATATCTTCAACAGTGTGTGGAAGAATGTTCCTGAAGAAGAAGTTCCTATAGGATCTGTTACAAACGGCATTCATACCGCTACATGGCTGAATGATTCGCTTAAAGGGCTATATAACAAGTATCTGGGACCTGACTGGATATACAATATACCGGATACGTTTATGTGGAACAATATTCGTAATATTCCTGATGAGGAGTTATGGAATACACATATAACCAACAAACAAAACATGATAAATTTTGTAAGAGAAAGACTTAAGAAACAAGAAATGAGAAATGGAGCCCCTCATGAAAAAATTGAAGAAATCAATAACATGCTGGATGCAAACGCACTCACCATTGGTTTTGCCAGAAGATTTGCGACATATAAAAGAGCCACTTTGATTTTCAGGAATATGACACGGCTGCAAAAAATTATTAATAATGCCGCGATGCCGATGCAAATTATCTTTGCAGGTAAAGCACACCCGGCGGACCATCCCGGCCAAGAACTCATTAAAAACATTCATGATTTGGCACATCAGGAAGGGTTTAAAGGAAAAGTGGTTCTGGTTGAAAACTATGATATGAAGCTGGCCGGCCACCTCATCTCCGGTGTCGATATTTGGCTTAATAATCCTAGAAGACCCCTTGAGGCCAGCGGTACAAGCGGTCAGAAAGCCGCACTAAACGGTGTGATTAATTTCAGTGTACTGGACGGTTGGTGGGTTGAAGGCTATAACCATCATAATGGCTGGGTCATTGGCGATGAGAATTACTACACTGATGTAGAACATCAGGATAATATAGATTCACAGTCACTATACACGACACTGGAAGAGCAAATTATTCCAATGTACTATCAAAGAAACCAAAAAGGACTTCCCAGCGGATGGATTCAGATGATGAAAGAGTCCGTCCGAACATGTGCACCGGTGTTCAGCACTGCAAGAATGGTTCAGGATTATACCAATGAATACTATGCTCCGGCAATACGAAAAAATGAAGAAATCAGTAAAGACCATTACGCACTTGCCCGGCAGCTGACACAATGGAAATCACAAATACAAAACCAGTGGAATCAGATTAAGATTATTCCTGATAGAAAACTAAACTATCATTCGGAACATAAAATATTTGCCGGACGTCCGATTGAACTCAGCACAACGGTACATCTTGGAAATATCGACCCTGATAACGTTAGGGTTGAGGTATACTACGGAAAGATCGGCAGAGACGGGTTGATCGAGCAGCCGGAAATAGGAATTATGGAACTTCAGGGTGATAAAGGAAACAATATCTATCATTACAGAGGGTCCATACACATGGATACCGGCGGAGAATATGGGTATACGTTCAGAATTCTTCCATATCATTCCGAGCTGGTAAGCGAATATGATGTAGGATTGATTAAATGGGTGGACCACAACGAGCAAACGCTACACTAATTTTTAGTGAATAATTAATAGTGAATAGTGAATAGTGAATAGTGAATAGTGAATAATTGGTGGGTAGTATGAGTGTACAATGGAGCGTTTGCTCAATGTACAATGGACTATCTGGTGAATGTACAATGGACATTGGACAATGGACAATGATGGTATGCGAACATTGATATTCATTTGAAGTATGATGTGTGTTTTAGTGTGAGATGTTTTTTATTACAGCGAAAAAGTCATTCAGGGTTAGAGCAATAACCTTGAATGACTCTTTATATTTTACAACAAATGAATTCTGTATTTCGGGCAACCATTTTTTATACGTCATGCTACTTGTCCAATATCTTTAATAAAGTTCATGCTATATAAGTTGAATTAAACATTTGAATCGGAACGGCACAGGGGCCGTTCCCTACATAGAACACCAAATTCCATTCATACATGATTTTCAATTCGTAGGGAACGCCCCCCGTGGCGTTCCGTTGACTTGCAATATCCAATTATTTAATTCAACTTATATAGCACTCAAAAGGAATGTGACCCATCAAGTATGCTCCATTCTTTTGTAGTGGCAGGCCTTGTGTCTGCCATCGCCAATCATCTACATATTTCTGGCAGACACAAGGCCTGCCACTACATGTACCTATCAAATTTAATATTTTTTTCAATAGAGTCACGTTCTCCCGAGACATGTCATTGTCCATTGTACATTGTCCATTGATTTCGTCCATTGTCCATTATTTTTCTATTCAGTGATTAAAAACATCTAACAATCCCACTTTCTCAATCTTTTGTTGAATCGCCTGCGGGTCGGTGGTATAAAGATCTCTTTGCTTCATCCGTTCAAAGTAGACTGATCCTGAGAAGGTGTATTTTTTTGTGAGGCCTTCTTCGGTTTGCATTTCTTTTTTTACGTAGGCAATGGCGTCTCCTACTGCTGTTTCAACAGGTAGCTCCATTCGTTGTTGTCCCAATGCATAACGCACCGCATTGTAACCTGCCAATACTCCGGTACAAATCGCCTCGGTGTGTCCTACCAGCAGTCCGGCTTTTTCCCCGGCGCAGAATAAATTATCCGCCCCTTCTACCTTTAGACTGTTGTCCCTCGGTGCCATTCCGATATACCTCATGGAGTTTCCTAACCCCCCCGCATACGGATCCGCATATCTGGCCCTTTCAAATCCCGGTATGCTTCTGAGCCGATCCAATGGAATATAGGGCGACATGAGCTTTGCATGCCCTGTATCCAGTAAGATAATGTTGGCAGCATACTCTTGCAAAGCATATTGCTGACAGGCTTTTTTAGATAGAGTGTCTTGCGGACACAGATGCTCTGGAATAGCTACCATCACGACTCCCTTTTCATTTAGTTCCTGTACTATTTCGTCTGATAAAGATTCTTTGTATAGCTTGCATGACCCACTCATCGCTCCGAACGATCCATCTTTCTTGGTTCCGATGATTTCTTTTACACCTGCCGCGTCAGTTAGACTGATACGGCCGCCAAAGCTTGGGCATCGTATAATACACATCGCGCACCCGTTCCCGTATTTGACGCAATTGTGAATCGGACCTGCCGTACCTGTGGTATCTATGAACACATCTCCTTCAAATGTATCTTCTTTATTAGTGGTTACGGTTATAATCTTTCTATTTTTCATGTGGGCAAGCCCCACTCTGCTGTTATAATGAATTTTTACCCCATATTTCATCAGCATGATTATAACCGCACCCTCGATCCTGCTCACATCATATAGGCTTGCATGCTTATGTCCGGGAAATGTGATACCTGTATGCCTTGAAGTGTTATCACAAACTTTAAACAGTTCTCCGCCGCCCATTGCAATCATTTCTTCAGTTGCTGTAAATCTTCCGTTATTTCTCATGATTCCGCCCACCAAACCGGTACCCAAAATCATATCTGTTCTTTCAAGCAGTACAACATCGGCTCCACCTTTAGCCGCCTGCAGTGCTGCGGCACATCCTGCCCACCCGGCACCGATGACAATTACTCTATCCATTCCAAACTCACTCCTTACGTCAAAAAATATCCATGTATATTTTGTCGTATAAATCAGCATATTGATATTAAATATACTTCTATGGTTCTTTATCTATAAGTATATCCAAATACGGTTATTTTAGTGGAATGAACATTGTTTAAATTATTTTACTCAATGTTAATAAATTAACATTGACAACTATATCGTAATATTGTAATATATAAATATAAAGATATACTATCAAAAGGAGTGACGGTTATGAAAGTTTTAATTGTAGGCGGCGTTGCCGGCGGCGCAAGTGCTGCAGCACGTCTAAGACGTATCGATGAAAAGTGTGAGATTGTATTATTTGAGAGAGGAGAGCATATCTCGTTTGCAAACTGCGGCCTCCCTTATTACATTGGAGAAGTCATCAAAGAAAAAGAGAAGCTTTTGGTACAAACGCCTGAGGGAATGAAGCAAAGGTTCAATATCGATGTTAGGGTATTCAGCGAAGTTACAGCAATAGATACACAAAAGAAGCAAGTAGAGGTATATGATTCAAAGAATAATAAAACTTATACCGAAAAATACGATAAATTGATTCTTTCACCGGGTGCTGCACCCATCAAACCAAATATTGAAGGCATTAACGCGGAAAATGTGTTTACATTAAGAAATATTCCCGATACTTATGCCATCAAGGATTTTGTTGATAACAAAAAACCTAAGAGAGCTGTTGTTGTCGGTGGTGGCTTTATAGGGCTTGAAATTGCCGAGAACCTTCATGAAAGAGGTATCGCGGTAACGGTAGTGGAATTGGCCAACCAGGTCATCGGGCCTATTGATTACGAGATGGCGGCGCTTGTGCATGCTCATCTGAAAGAAAAAGGTGTGGAATTTTACCTTGAAGACGGTGTGGACGCAATGTCACATCAGTCCAAATACTCTACTGTAAAACTCAACAGCGGTAAAGAGATCAAGACCGATATGGTCGTATTGGGTATTGGCGTACGTCCTGAAGTAGCACTGGCAAAAAAAGCAGGACTTACTCTTGGTGAACGCGGCGGTATCCGGGTAGATAAGACTTTAAAAACTTCCGATCCGGATATTTACGCCGTAGGAGATGCCATCGAAGTTGCAGATTATATGAATGGCAATGCTGCGCTGATTCCTCTTGCAGGGCCTGCGAACAAACAGGGTAGAATCGCAGCCAACAATATTTGCGGTATCTCTGAGGAATATGAAGGTACACAAGGTACCTCCGTCCTTAAGGTATTTGATATGACGGTTGCTTCAACAGGGAATAATGAAAAGGTACTGAAAAGATTTAATATTCCTTATGAGAAATCTTTTACCCACTCAGCTTCCCATGCGGGATATTATCCTAATGCTATGCCTATATCACTTAAATTACTATTTTCTCCTAAAGACGGCAAGGTCTTGGGCGCACAGGCTGTAGGCTATGATGGTGTGGAAAAACGTATTGATGTCATTGCGACCGCTATTCGTGCCGGCATGACAGTATATGATTTGGAAAAGCTGGAGCTTTCTTACGCACCTCCATTTTCGTCTGCCAAAGACCCTGTAAACATGGCCGGTTACGCAGCTTCCAATATCTTGAAAAATGATGTTTCAATCATTCACTGGCATGAAATCGCCGCTTTGGATACTGCAACATCCATGCTGGTAGACGTTAGAACACCACTGGAGTTCGCGATGGGTACCATTGAAGGTGCAGTGAATATTCCCGTGGACCAGCTTAGGGAAAGATTAAGTGAAATTCCGAAGAACAAGGAAATTATTATTTTCTGTCAGGTAGGCCTTAGAGGATATCTTGCATGCAGAATTCTTACCCAGAACGGTTATAGCAATGTAAAGAATCTTAGCGGCGGATACAAGACTTATTTTCCTGCTATACAAAAACAAGGAAACCATGACATCTATGATTATGAAAAAATTGATAATGCCGACTTAATTCATGCGTCCGACCCAAGCCCTGAAAACTGCGATTCCGTGGCGGATATTCATTTGGATGCCTGCGGCCTGCAATGTCCCGGCCCTATTATGCAGGTAAACAACTCATTGGCTTCCATGAACGTAGGCCAGGTATTGGAAGTCAGCGCAACAGATCCCGCTTTCGGAACCGATATTAAGACATGGTGTGAACGGACCGGACATCAGTTGATTAAGGTAACCAAAGAGGATAAGAATATTAAAGCGTATATTAAAAAAAAAAGAATTGATGAAGTAAATAATCCGGCAATCAGCTCAGGAAATGATAAAACGATGGTCGTATTCAGCGGAGACCTTGATAAAGCCATTGCTTCTTTTATCATTGCAAATGGTGCGGCAGCGATGGGCAGAAAAGTTACGATGTTTTTCACTTTTTGGGGATTGAATATATTGAGAAAACATAATAAAATAAATGTCAGAAAGAACATCCTTGAGTCCATGTTCGGGATGATGATGCCAAGGGGCTCAAAAAAGCTCACATTGTCCAAGATGAATATGGGCGGCATGGGCGGTAAAATGATAAGATACATTATGAATAAGAAAAATGTATCCTCCCTTGAAGATCTCATTGATCACGCAAAAGCCCAGGGAATCAGAATCGTGGCATGCAGTATGTCCATGGATGTGATGGGGATTAAAGAAGAAGAACTGATTGATGGTATTGAAATCGGCGGCGTAGCTTCTTACCTTGGTGCGGCAGAATCCGCAGATACGAATTTGTTTATATAAGTGGAATATAGATGTAGAGCGACCTTGTCCATCCAAGCATGGCGAAAATGGCTTCAATAGTACAGGGTGTAAATGTAGGGGCAGGCCTTGTGTCTGCCCTCATACAAATGTTATATATCGGGCAGACACAAGGCCTGCCCCTACTATAATAAGTTTAGTTGTGCCTATAGGCTGATCAAATCTGATTGTGAAAGTTGGATATATGATGGAAATTAGTAAAGATTATAACGGCAAAAGTGAAATACTGAAAGCGCTTGCTCATCCGGTTAGGCTGTGCATTGTGAAAGGATTGATCGAAAACCAATGCAATGTCACTAAAATGCAGGAATGCCTTAACCTTCCCCAATCTACCATATCCCAGCATCTTGGAAAGTTGAAGGCAGCCGGAATCATCGAGGGGGAACGCAATGGGTTGGAAATCTGCTATAAAGTAATCAATGAAGATGTGCGAAAGATCATGAAGGTACTATTTGAATAATAGTATCTTTATTTTTTTATGCATTTATAGGATAAAACTTTAAAAATAAGAGAAAGATTATATGTGTAAAAAAATATTTAAAGTCGAAAGGAGTACGATTTATGCCTTGGAAAACCGGGAAAATAAGATTTGCAGATGGTACAACCTACGATGCCGATTTATTAATCGAAAAAGGAAATGAAGTTTGGAATGTAAAAATCCACAAAGGAGACAACATGGTGGAAGAAGTTGATGCTCATAGATTTGCCTCAAAATTTGGCAAAACGCCGGAGCAGGTATATCCTTTCTCTTATGACGTACAATAAAAATTTTTGCCTTGACGGACAACTGCTGTGGGGGAGGTTATTGACCGTTTGTGAATACCGCTGACTACCTATGCGGGCGGTCAAAGGCCGCCCCTACAGTCATACTTATCAGTTTTCCCCTTTCATACTTGCTCTGCATATAGGAATCCGCAGTATAAAAAGAATATGATTGCAATCAGTTGAAAATGCATGTCGATGTCTATCATAGAATGAATAAATATTGTGATTACAATGACTGCGGAATAACTATCTTTTCTTTTGTTTTTATGATATTTTACTGCAACAGATATTATAAAAAGAAATAAAAACATAGCCCCAACCAATCCTACATCTGTCAGTACCTGAAGATAATAATTATGTACATACTTCACATAATCACCCGCGTACTTTTCGCATAGTACCGCCCACCCCATAGCACCGGAACCAAACAGCCGGTAATCTTGCACCAGACGCAAAGCCCCTTTATAATACGCTGTTCTCGCAGTCCATTCTGTAGCATTGAAACTGATATTTGATAATCGTGTTACGATGGTATTGTGAAGAAAAGAAGCCGCTGCAAAACCGCCTGCAGCAAGCAGCCGAATGGCGGTAGAATAATAATAAAAAGAAAAAATTTCAGGCAGCATGCATACGACTGCTCCAATGAACAATACCAACACAAAACTTTTTTGTCCCGTTAATGAGGCCAGAAAGACTGAAGCTGCAACTGCTACCATCAGCAGATATATATACCTTATTTTATTTATCCTCTCTGCCAGTTGACGCGATAATAATAGATAAACGTTAAATACGGCAAATATTATCCACATTCCCCGCGAATAAGTCAAAATCAGTCCACAGGTAAGGACATATATACACAGGTTGATGATGTTTGCTTTCCATTTCCCGCTTTCTTTTCTCTTCATAGCTTTTATGCATAATACAATCCCTATCATCAAATATACGGCGGTAACATTCGCATACTGAAACGTCGACTGCATTCTTTCCCCATAAAGCGTCCCATCCATTAAGAGAATCCCTGAAAGGTTTAATAGTCCGATGAAGCTTGTTGAAACACCGGAAATAATGACCGCTTTATCTACCTGCTCCTGGTGTATCTTATCATAGAGCCACCCAATGACAAATGCCGGTAAATACGCAAGTATTCTTAAAGCTTCATTAGCTGCGCCGCTGCTATTGGCGCCATAGAAAACAGAGAGTACATTGATACCCCAAAAAATAAAAAGAGCAACCACCGCAGCATTTACAGGCAGTCTTCTCCCTTGTTTAAGTATGATATATAGTGTATATATCAAAATGAAGATATTGGCGATTATATACTGATGAAAAAAATACAATCCCTGAAAAAAAACCGCAGTAATAAAAAATAGCATGACTGCGGCCGCTTCAATATTTATTTTGTTATGTTTATCCTGAGTCGTTAACATATGTTTTCCCACGCTAATCAAGTATTTGTTCAGTCGTGAAGCACGGGACGATTCGAGAATACTGAAAAAGTGCTTATCGTTCGAAAATCTGACACGGGGACAGGGCCGCAGTCCGGCCAAAACCCAAGCCTGACAGCAGACCAGTCCCCATGTCCGATTTTCTCTTCGTGCTGAATTGGACTTTTTCAGCGATCTCGGACGGTCCTTATTTGTTACTGCGCCTTGATATAGATATCTTTTTGCACGTCCGACTGTTTTGGCTGTGTTGCTGTATTCGCAGATTCGGTCTTTGGCGTTGTTGGAGTTATAATCCTTGTCTCTTTCGGAAGGCTTTTTAGCTCATCCGCAATCATTTTAGAATACTCTTCACTGGCTTTTATATCATTGATTTGTGCCTCTTTTTTTTCTAACTGTGCCTTCAGTTCTTCTATTTGTTCATCTTTTATGCTCAACTCATTTTTCATCTGCTCAATGACCTGCGCCTGCTCATTAATGGTATTCTTTTCACTTCTATTTATCTTCCGATCGGCAGAGATCTTATTGTAGGATATATAAAATGATAGAAAAAATATAATACCCAGTATCCCAATACAAGTTGTAATCAGAATAATAAGCTTTGAAGGATTTATATTGTAAGCTTTGGTTGTCTTTGTCGGATAAGTATATTCATTCATAGTCATTTCCCCTTCATACATTAAAATAAACTATAAACATCATTATAACATGATATTTGAGTTTTTGTTACACAAATTTGATTTTTTTCCATTTTTATGCTTTTTCTATTGTTACCTTGCTGCCTTGTCCGCAGGATGTGGGCGGTTCAACCACCAAGCGGCGGCAGATCCTGTTACGAAGTTCCGGTACGTGGCTGATTAATCCGATGACACGTTTTGTAGTGCTCAGCCGTTCCAATGAATCAATAACCGTATCGAGCAAATTACCATCCAACGTTCCAAAACCTTCATCCAAAAAGAAAAACTCCAGCGGACTCTGTCCTTTCAGTTGAATTTGTGAAGATAAGGCCAGTGCCAAGGCTAACGATGTCAGAAAAACTTCTCCTCCCGATAAGGACGTAATCATTCGATGCACACCGCCATTTGCATTGTCTCGGATCACGAACCCGTTTTCGGTATCCAGTTCAAGCGCATACTTATATTTGGTCAATAATCCCAAAGTTTCGGAAGCCTCACCGGCGATATATCTCAACCTCTCTTCAGAAATAAATTCAATGAAGCTATTTCCTTTTAACAACCTTTGGATCTGCTCCGAATTTTCTTTCTTTTTATTCAAGTCTTGGAGCTGTACATTTAATTCAACCCATCGATCAAAGTTTTTCTTGATGTGATTATAAATGCTTTTTTTATTTTCATAAAGAGAAATGCTCTGTTCTTTCTCTTCCTTTTTAGAAGCATACAGGGTATTGATTTGCTCCCATGCATCGCTGCTTAAGCTGCGTCCATTCAATCTTTCGTCCAATATGTTCTTACTCATCTGAAGCTGCTTGCAGATTTTCTCATATTGTTCGATCTCATCATTCAAAACCTGCTGACGTTCTTTTGAAAGTATGCAGCTCTCTACTTCCCCGATACTCGCGAATCCGTTTTGCTGCAATAATGTATTCATTCTCCCAGTCTCTTCATTAACCTTTGCAGTAAAAATTTGCTGTTGATTCTCCAATGTGCTTTTTTGCCCGGCAGTTTGCTGATACTTGTTCTTCAATATTGTTAATTGCTGCGCCAATTCTTGCCTGTGCTGTTGGAGGAATGTGACCGCCGTATTCACCTCTTCAAGTTCTTTGCCGATCTCTTTTCCTTCTGTGATTTCACCCAGTTTTGCTTCTTTTTGTGTTTTATGTTCCCGTAAATTCCGGCCTTCTATTTCTATTTCGTTGTATTGAATGTCTAACTGCTGTCTCTGCTGTACCAGTTGACTTATTTCTTTGCGTATGCTGTCCAGTTTTTTTTCATGCTGCTCCATGCCGCTGCGCAGTGTCTCAATCATTCTGTCGTTTTTCTCAATATTTTCAAGCTGGATACTAAAACTCCTGATATTGAGGCTTTCCAGCAGTTCAGGAAGTCCATGATGCAATTCATCATATTCCGTCTGCTTTCCGTCTAACTCCAATGTCATTTGCCCCAACTGCTGCTGCAAAATTTTTACCTGTTCAGAAAGCTTAATCCACTGATTCTCAGCCTGCCGGAAATTCTTTTCCTCTTTTACCAATTCAGCTTCCGCCTGCTTTAACTGTTCTTCTACATTGGTATACTCAAGAGACTCTTTTTCTTGTATCTGCCCGACATGATATAAAGAACCGCAGACCGGACAAGGACTTCCTTCTTTCAGATTTTGCGCCAGCTGGAAGGCCGCATTTTTAAAATAGTTTTCTTTCACGCTTTGCACTTTTTTTCTGTGCTCCTCCACCAAAGACTGATTAATATCTTTGCTTCGCTGTACTTCTTCACATTTTCTTATTTGATTTTCAATTTGCAGCTTTATTTGGCCTATTTTTGAATCAATCTCTTCCAGCCCGGCTTTCTTCACTTTTAAAGTTTGTTCACGCCGGCTTCCTTCCTGCATCTTCTTTCGATAATCCACGTCTGTCTTCAGGTCCTCTATCTGCTGCTTTGCGTTCATCACGCCGTCCGTCACTTGTTCTTCCTCTTTTGTCTTCTCCCTTATTTCTTTTTCGGCGATATCCTTTTGTTTCTTGCAGCTTTGATATTTTTTACGAAGCTCATTTAATTTTTGCTCAATGCCCACCAGCTCTTGCTGTATTTCCATTGCGGTATTAAGCTTTGCTCTCCGTTCTATAAACATAGGGATTTCTTTTTCTGCTTTTTCTACTGCTTGGTCATACTCGACTTGCAGATGGCTTAACCGGTTTTCTAATTCGGGCAGCATTTTCTCCACCGCTTTTAACTGTTCTTCCGTTTTTGTCAAATTGGCGGCGGTTGCTTTATATATTTCTATTGTATCATGCAAATGGTCGGCTTTAACAGCTTTTTGATACATTTCTTTTTTTCCATTTATGACCTCTGACTTAGACAGGTGTGCCTGTTCCTTTTTCTCAATCTCATTTTTTTGCAGGGTCAGCTCCCAAATTTCTTTGTTGTTATTGAACTCTATTTCCGCAAGTTTAAGCGCTTGGTCTGCCTTCTCTTTACCTTCCCAAGCTTCTTTCATCTGTCCTTCCGCTTGTATAAGTGCCTTTTCAGAAGCATCTCCCAATGAGGACATCGCTCCTTCTACATGGTAAAGCCGGTTTTTTATGGATGATAATTTCCTATTTACCTTATCGGACAATTTACGACCGTATTCTTCAAGATAAAAAATGCGCTCCATCATATCTCTCTTTTTGGATTTATCCAGAAAAAGAAATTCTTGAAACTTATTTTGCGGAAGCACCACCGAACGGGTGAAATCATCACAATCAAGACCCAACAGATCAACAACCTTTGCTGTTACCTCCCTTTCCTTATCCGCAATGGTAATCTCTTGGTTGACATCAATCAGCCTGGAAGTCTTTGATTCCACGTAGTTATCTGAATTCTTTTTTCTTTTGTAGGTTCTATCCACTCGGTATGTTTTTCCACTATTGTCTTTTAACAAGTCAAAAGTAAACGATACCTTCAGACTATTTACAGCGGTATTCATGATCCCCTGCGTACCTCGGCCGGCACGCTGCACATTCCCATATAGCGCCAACGTAATGGCGTCCAGTATTGTAGACTTACCGCTTCCGGTAGGGCCGAAAATACCGAACAAACCTGTTTCACCTAATTTATCAAAATCGATACGCTGTACCTCTTTAAAGCTCTGCAACCCTTCTATTTCAAGAAATCTTGGTCTCAATACCGTCACCTCCACTGTATTTCCCCGGGAGTGAGGAGCTTGGAGCAGATAATATCCCTGTGTCAGTACTTGTATCCTGCTCATCCTCTGCAGATTCTTCATCATTTAATATATCCAGGAATGTATTGATCAGTTCTTCTGAAATTTCCGTTCCCGTTTTATAATGGTAATATTCTTTAAATAATTCATCAATTTTTTTTGTTTCACGGTCCTGGAATGTTTCTATCTCACGGTCTTCCGATATAATCACCGGGCGGATATTCATAATGCCGGAATTTTGTTCTCTCAGCTCTTTTTGTTCTTCGGAGGTAATAATCCTGTCGGTATGAATTTCAAGGTCTATCCACGCATTTTTATCCTTACCTTCTTTGCACCAAGCCATGGCTTGTTCGATTCCTTGTTCTGCAATCCATCTGACCAGAGGTTTCCCGCTATTTAAAAAGATTTCCTTTATATCCGCTTCGTTCCCCGGAACAGCATCGACCACAAATACTGCTTTGGCCTGTCCGGCTTCCGAAAAACTGTAAGCAAGGGGTGAACCTGAATAGACTGTCGGTGCAGGCGCACTTTTGATCCTCTGTGGCCTGTGCAAATGCCCCAATGCGATATACTGCGCATTGGTCGGCAGCTTTTGAGTATTTACCGTCATTGCTCCCCCCACCTGAAGTGTCCGCTCTGAGTCACATTCTTTCCCTCCGTTTAAGAACAGGTGGCTCACGATTAAATTGACCGTATCCTGCCTGAATTTTTCACTGAGCTGTGTCAATACATCTGTAATCTTATCTGAATAAGCTTTCTGCTGTTTTTCTTCATCTGTTTCATGGCATAATACCTGCTCTAATCGGGATTCCGAAGGATACGGAAGTGCGATGATTACCGCATGATGCGCACAATTTCCGGTTTTAAGCTCCAACCATCCGCTTCCTGAATCGACCACTTTAATATTGTTCCCTATGGTGGGGTACTCACCGGCATCACTATTGGGGTAGCCCAGTATGATGACGCCATTTTTATATGCCAGCGGGCTGGCGGCACAAAGTCTTTCGGGACTATCATGGTTTCCGGCTATGACAATAACAGCCCGTCTTCCCTTATCGGATAAACGGTCTACAGCATCGTAAAAAAGTTCTTCGGCTGCTGCCGATGGTGTATATGTATCAAAGATGTCACCGGCAATCAAGACAATATCAATGGATTCCTGTTCACATATATCACATAGCTCATCAATGAATTCCCGTTGTTCTTCAATTCTGCTGATATTTTCAAGATGTTTGCCAAGGTGCCAATCGGAAGTGTGGAGTATTCTCATCATCATCACGCTCCTTGAATTTTAGCAATACACGGGCAGACACAAGGCCTGCCCCTACCAAATTATTTACTGCATCGAAAGGGTTTCTCCGTTCCAAAACAAATAGATATATCTCTCTTTTACTCTCTTACAGGTAATGCTTTCCAATGCTTTGGCATAGTATTCAATTTGTACCCTGTATCTTTCTTTTATTATATCCATATCGCCGTCGGGTACATAATCCGTTTTATAATCTACAAGCACAAGTTCGTCCTGCTCTTCAAAATAACAATCTATCATTCCTTGAAGCAAGATGCTTTCTTCCCCATAAATCTCTTCATCCAGTTCTTTATGCAGCTCGGTACTTTTGAGCTCAATATTAAAGGGTATTTCACGGTTCACCTCATCCGCATTTAACAACCGCTGCCCTAACGGCGAATCAAAAAATCTTCTGATTTTACGTACATCTACCACACCTGCCTGCTGTTCGGTAAGTAATTCCATACCTACCATCTCTTTTAATTGCTGAGAGAGTTCTTGGACTGATGCGATCTTGTCCAGCTTTAAGTGCTGCATCACAAAGTGCATGGCGGAACCCCTCTCAGCAGCATTAAGACCTTTGCTTTCTTCCATGAACAAAGGTTTTTTTATAAGCGTAGGTATAAAAATCGGCATAGCGTATTCATCGGCCAGCTCAGCGTTAAAATGCCTTTTCAGTTCTGTCACCGACATCTTTGTGGGCAGCATTTCCGAAACTTTATAGCTGTACTGCCAGCTTAATCTTTTATCAATCTCGTCTTGATAGTACCCGTGTTCCGCTTCAGCGTCTTGTTCCAAATGCTGAAGCAGCTCCTGCTCTTTTTGCTCCATCTCCTGTTGTATACCCATCGCATCTTTTTTCGTCCACAGTTTTATATCCCATGTAGAGTCATGGTCTATCAATGCATGCTCTTGATCCACTCCGGCGGTATTCCTCAACAGCTTGCCGTCTTTGTGTTTTACAACGATAGGGCCGATCCAATCAAGGTAGCTCTTTGCTTTCATTTTTTCATACTCCGGCAGTTTCGCGCCGATTGTTTCCAGACTTTTGCACCAGGCTGCCGCAGTTTTTTCCAATCCCTTTATGCAGCCGGTGATGATCAATTTTTCTTTGGCTCTGGTAAAGGCCACATAAAGGATTCTCATTTCTTCCGACAGGCTCTCCAGCTTAATTTTATATTTCAATGCCTGTTTCGGTACCGAAGGATATGCAATCCTTCTCTCATGATCTACAAACTCGGGGCCGAATCCTAAGTCCTGGTGAAGCAGTATGCTTTTATTCATATCCTGCATATTAAATTGCTTCCCTGTTCCGCAAACAAAAACCACAGGGAATTCCAACCCCTTACTTTTGTGGATACTCATAATCCTCACTACATTTTCGTTTTCACCCAGTATCTTGGCGCTCCCCATATCCCCTCTGCTGCTTTTAAGTTTATTGATGAAATTTATAAAGTTGAATAACCCTTTATAGCTTGTTTCTTCAAACTGACGTGCCCGTTCAAATAGAATTTTCAAATTGGCCTGCCGCTGTTCCCCTCCCGGCATAACACCTACAAAACTAAAATAGCCCGTATCGGTATATAAATACCAAATCAGTTCATCAGTGGACATATGCCCGGCATTTTTTCGCCAATGAGCAAGACGATCAAGGAATTTTTGGGTCTTGTGCGCTGTCTGATTCGAATCCTCTATACTCAGTTTTTTCATGCATTCATAAAAAGAGCATTCCTTATCCACTAAACGGATATCGATTAACTCTTCCGGAGTAAAAGACGCGATAGGGGATCGCAGTACTGAAAGCAAAGGAATATCCTGCATCGGATTATCAATAATTTGCAGCAGCGACATCATGGTCTTGATTTCTACTGTTTTAAAATAACCCGTTCCCGTATCCGCATATGCAGGGATTCCCTGCATCCCCAGTTCTTCCACAAAGATATCCGCCCAATTCCGTGTTGTACGTAGTAAAATAATGATATCCTTAAATGCTACGGTCCGATATCCGCCGGCATTCTTATCATAAATCTTATGTACCGTCCCTGTTTCATCCGCAGACATAAGCTGTTTTATTCTTTTTGCTACGATTCTCGCCTCACATTGTATCTGGTCCGGCTGCTCTTCTTCCTGTTCGTTCATTTCCTCATCTTCTACATCATCATTAGGTTGGGTAAAAGTTCTATCGTCCTCATCATGCTTTAAATCTATCAGATGTAATTCTACAGGGCCTCCAACACTCACGTCCGAGCTCTCCTCCGAATCAAAGTGCGCCCCAAAGTTTAATGCTTCGACTTCATCATATTCCAACTCACCCACATCTTTTGACATCATCTGCTGGAATATAAAGTTAACACCATCGATGACTTCTTTTCGGCTTCTGAAATTTTTATATAACCGGATTCTTCTTTCAGGCATGCCTTCATCACCGGAATAACGCATATATTTGTCCAAAAAAAGTTCCGGCCTCGCCTGTCTGAATCTGTAAATGCTCTGCTTTACATCTCCTACCATAAAGATATTAGGCTTATCGATATTTTTTCGAGAAATCACATTCATGATAACTTCCTGTACCATATTGCTGTCCTGATATTCATCGATAAGAATTTCTTCAAATCGCTGTTGAAGATCTTCCGCTGTTTTCGTAGGGATCATATTTCCGTCTGCATCCTGACCGGTCAATATCTCGAGACAAAAATGCTCCAAGTCATTGAAATCGACAAGTGCTTTTTCCTTCTTTTTATATGCATATCTGTCGTCAAATTCCATCACCAGGTCACATAGGCACTGCATCAAAGGGTACAAATTCCTCAAATCTCCGGTTATTTCCCGGGAAATCGCACAAAAAACCTCTTCTTTGACTTTCTTCAGTCTTTTTTTTACTTCATCCCGGATGTTCTTCACCTGTTCTTGTTTCTCTTTGTCAGCTTCTTTTCCGCATCGGGCAAGTCTACTGAATTCCGTACCGGTAAAAGCGTCATAGAGTTCATCCCATGTACCTGCGCATTTACTTATCAATAAATTGATATTATGAATATCGTCGACAATATTGGTATGGTATGGCTGCAGGCCTTCAGATTGCAGGATAATATTCTCTGCTGTTTTCAGAATATTTAAAAAACCTTGCAGCTCTATTCTCAAACTACGCATAAGCACTTTTCCCCATGCAGTTTCCGCAAAATCTATATGCTCAGGCAAATTGAACGCTTCCGCTTGTTGATGCAGCCACATTTTAGGCCACGGTGCGCTTTGCACAAAATCATACAAAGCAAAGACCATATCCTGCAGCATGCTGTCATCTATACTTCCGCCATAGCATTCCACCAACCGTATAAACTCAGGCTGTATCGGGTCTGTTTGATACCGTTCTTCAAATAATTCTTCCAGCGCTTCTATTTTCAAAAGGACCGTTTCTGTTTCATGAGCAATACGAAAATTCGGGTCCAGATCTATACAGTGAAAGTTATTCCTTATGACTTCAAGACAGAAAGAATGTATCGTGGTGATGCTGGCTTTATGGAGCAGCGTAAGCTGTTTTTGCAGCTGCCGTGATTCCGGCTTTTTCTCCAGTGCCTTTATGATCGCCGCACCTATTCTTTCTCTCATTTCCGTAGCGGCGGCATTGGTAAAAGTAACGATTAGCATTCTATCTATATCAACCGGATTTTTGTCATCGGTTATTTTTTTTATAATTCTCTCTACAAGTACCGCTGTCTTTCCTGATCCCGCAGCAGCTGCGACCAGCAGGTTGCAGCCCGATGTAGTAATTGCCGCCAGCTGTTCAGGGGTCCAGGTGACAGCAGGGAGTTTCTTTTTATTATTTATTTGTTGGTTGTTCATATTATCAGCTCCCGTGTTGGATTTTCAGTGGTTTTTTACACATTTCTTTAGGAGAATGTGATAAAGTCGAATTCAGCACATAGAGAAAATCGAACTTGGGGACTGTACCTGCTGTTTGCCCGGTTTTGGCATAACAGAGGGACTGTCCCCATGTTTGATTTTCGACCAATCAAGCACTTTTCACAGCCTCCTTTATGTATGTATAAGTTTTTATCATCCTACGATTTAGTAGGGAACACCCCCAGTAATGCTGGGTTTACTGTAGGGGCGGACGACCCTGTCCGCCCGGTACATTATTGGATGATCTTCGGGTGGACAGAGTCGTCCCCCCCTACAAACGCTCCTGTGATTATATTGGTTATCTATAATTCAAATTATCGTAACTTATAATATTAAGTTGACAACATTTATTCCTCGTCCACCTGTAAATACCAACGGTTATCGATTCGGGCAGACACAAGGCCTGCCCCTACAGTCTAGCCTATGTTGATTGTACGGTATTAATCGCCCATGAGCTTCCATACTTCTTCATCTTTTATGTCCTGCAGTACCCTGTATTTATTGTCACGCATGACGGGATCGAATTGGCAGATAGAGGCATAGTTACAGTACGTACAAGAACTGACTTTATTTTTCTTATAAGGTTGAATGGATACATTTCCTTTCAACAGTTCTTCCCCCATTTGCATAAGCAGATTTTTCACATGTCCGCGCAGTTTTTCAAATTGCTGCAGTGTTGCTGCTGATGATGTCTTTCCCAGCACATCTCCCTTATTTACTCTGGCAGGGACAATGAGCGAATCACCGTCAATATCGCGGTCCATTTCTTTGATCATCTTTACGTCTGCCAGCAGCAGACCCTTCATTTTAAGCTGTTTCATAATGGCTCTTTCTATTTCTTCCTCTTGGATATCCGACCTGCTTTTAATAATGGGATCATCAATTCTAAAGTATAAAATCCCTCCGGGCAATACCGGTTGCTGCAGTTTTTGATGTCCGTTCTCCCATATGGCGTCCAAATAAGTGATGAGCTGAATCTGCAGACCATAGTAGGCATCCGCCAATTTGAATGCTTTGGCACCGGATTTGTAATCAATAATCCTCAAATAGGATCCCTGTTCCGATTGCATGGTATCAATCCGGTCTATCCTTCCTACAAGTTTAATTTCTTCCCCACTACCCAACATTAGTGTAATGGGCGGGAAATGCCCCTGATCTTGGAAGGTCATTTCATAACCCAAAGGATCAAAACCGCTTTTTTTAATATGCTGGGCAATCACCCATACCGCCCGGGTAAGCACCCGTTTTAAACGTATTGTCAAATACCTGTATCTCTTAGTACTATTAAAAATAGAACCGGACATTTTTTGTATCAGATCGTCTACAATCTCAGATATTTTTTGTGTGCACCAATCCGGTTCTAAGTTTCTCCAACCTATGTTTTCATTTTCCAGCATATTCGAAAACTCGTCCAGTACGCTGTGTATAAATGTTCCTACATCCGGTGCGCTAAGTTGAAAGACTTTTCTTTCTTTCGCCTTCAGTCCATATTGCATATAGTAGGCGAAGGGACAGGAAGCAAATCTTTCCATCCTGGATATGCTGGAATATACGGGGGTCCCGTAAAGCTTTCTAATCTTTCCACTGTTCACGTACTGTACCTGATTTGAATAATGAATAGCTGAAGCTACTGCTGCGCATTTGTCTTTCCACGGTTCCTGCTGCATATACCATTGATACACTTCCTGCCATACCGGCTCCATCTCTGCACCTTCGGCTTTTTTTCTAATTGCAGCAACAAGCTGATTAAAGGTGGGTACCGGTGCAGATATCTCTTCCATGCCTTTTCCGTTTTTCTGATATTTTACAATATTGCTGTTCTCCCTGATTTCCGGAAACAACTTTTTAATTCTCGAAATGATGGCGGAAGGCCGCATGGTCTTTCCTTCATGATCCGCGATCGGATAGCTTAGTGTTAAATGCGTTCTGGCTGTTGTCAAAGCGGTATATATTAAATATTGTTCTTCAAACGCTTGTATACGTGTGTCCTGCGCAAGCTCAACCCCTTGCTTGCGCAAATTTTGTCTGTCTTTATCGGTTAAGATCCCTTCGTCTGCCGCGGGAGCAGGAAAAACACCATCATTAATGCCTAATATATACAACGCCTTAATATCGTGGCTTTTAGAACGTTCTATACTCCCTACAAGGACTTGATCCAAAGTAGGGGGTATTAAACCGATCTTATATTCTCCAAATGCGAGTGCAAGCAGTTCTCTGAATTTTTCTACACCAACCTGGTCCTCTCCCATGCTCTCTGCAATCTGATCAAACACATGCATGCAAATATTCCATATCTGTCCGTATTCATTTGCCGGACTCGCCTGTCCTTCTTTTTTAAGATCCTCTATACGGACTTCTATTCTCTCCGGCACACCGATATCACATAGGAATTCAAAAAGGGCAGCACAAAATTCCCTTGCATTTCTTCTTCCTTTTGTCTTAGAACGGAAATTTGCAAGAGGTGCAGTGATCTTTTGCCGGATCTCATTTACTTTATTTAGCGTCCCTATCTCGTATTCCGTTGCTTGGTTTTGTTCAAACCCGCTTCCTAACCGGAACGTCCATACTTCACCCTTTGTCCATGCACTGCCCTTGATCCCGTTGGCAAGCACATAGTTTTCAATCATATCTACATCTTCTTTATCAATATCTGTTAAATCCGTTTTTAAATATCTAAAAACCGATTCATAAGACCAGTTTCTAATAAAAATTTCTAATACTGACAACACCAGCAAAACAAAAGGATGATTGCTGATATCCTTTTTCCGGTCAATAAAACAAGGAATACCATATTCTCCGAATATGGACTGCACCAACTTTTCATATCCCGGCAAGTTCCTTGTAACCACAGCAATATCCCTATATCTCATTCCTTTATCTCTGCACAATCTGATAATATCTCTCGCCGTATCCTCAACTTCCGAATAAATGTTTGCGGCTGAAAAGATTCGGATATCTTTTGTCTTGCCTCTATATGTACGGTAAGGAAACGCCGCGTAATACTGCTCAAGATGCGCCAATTCTTTGCTTTCATCAAACCTGCTAAACGCTTGATGCTCACATCTCACAGGGCTGTCTGTATTAACACCGCAATCTTGTGCCAATTTCAACAATTTCTTGGCTGTATTACGGGTAGGTGAGAATATTTCACATTCATTCTCTTCTATTTCTGTGACCAAGCAATCGGTACAAAGAGAAATGTTCACTCTCTTGGCTTTGTTTAAAAGCTTTTCAATGATCCTATATTCCTGGGGAGTAAACCCCGAGAATTCATCTATCCATATCTCCGCACCGGCTAGACGGGAGGATCTATCCAATTTATCCGCAAGGATGGTTAAACTGTCATCACCATCCATGTATTTTTGATGAAGGGTTTTTTCAAATTCATCAAAGATCATATGAAGATCTTGCAGTTTGTCCTGCAGCAAATCATCATGCAAACCATTCTTTATATTTGCCAGCAGCTGAGGGGTAACATTATACCGTTTCATTTCAGATATCGTACTGCAAAGCGTATTTACGAATCCCTGTTGTTTTACTGCTCTGGTAAAAAACTTCAACTGTTCCTTTATACGGTCCATCACTCTATATAGGATAATGCATTTTCCTGCGGAATTAATGTGTTGGCGTGTTACACCCCCAACCTCATTGAATACCCTGTATGCCAGACGTTGAAAGCTTAATACTTCCGCCCGCATGATTCCCGCCGTTCCAACCATCCTGATGAGATTCCTTTCCGTCTGCAGCGTGTACTGTTCCGGCACTAAAAGGATTAACGGCGTATTGCTTTCGTTTTTCAATTTTTCTTTTATCTCATTAAGGCAAAAATAGCTTTTGCCGCTGCCTGCCCTTCCATAAATCGGCCTTAAGCTCATGGACATATTCCTCCGCTATTATGATAAGAACATTTTACCATAGGCAAGGCCATTAATAAAGGTTAATGATAGGATGGTATTTTAAGACTATTGGACAAAGGATATTGAATATAAATAATTACGGTATAAAAATCTCATCGGAAATAAGGGGGGAGGGAAATGTATTGCCAGAATTGTAAAACCAAGATGATAAGGGTTTTATACGTAGTTCACAAGAAAAAATGCCTTCATGCTTATTACTGTACGAAATGCGGAGAGCTTGTTCATTTGAAAGGTACTTATGCATATAAAATTTGGAGAGGACGCTATTTGAAAAGAATTACTTTTAAATATTAAATTGGCTTTATGGTAACTAATTGTAGGGGCAGGCCTTTTGTCTGCCCAAACGAAAATATTTACGTATTATTAGGGCAGACACAAGGCCTGCCCCTACCTTCATTTATAGTATAGTGTTGTTAAGAGGATTTCATTTATTCTTATTATTTACCAAACTCAACATTTATCTCTGCGTGGCTGATATACTGTCCGTCTTTTGCGCTAAATTCGCCTACTTCAATGCTTCCTTTGGCTGCTGCCGGGGATGGATATGCGATCTCTTCGTCAAAGCTGCCCCAATACGGTGCTCCGGTGGTTTGAAGATTTTCCTCTTTTAGAATATTTCCATCAGCATCCAATATTCGTACAGCAAAGCTTCCTTCAAAAGCAGCTACCATTCCCTTTACCCTCACCGGATTATCAATTTTTTCCCCTTCTCGAGGCATCTCAAATGCAGCTAGAAATACTTTGCTTTCTAACGGAAATGTATTCCCTTTTTTATCTTCAATCACATACTGGGCAATCTGATCATCCTTGAACCGTAATATTATGGACGGATAAGTAATCGCTTGGGTAACCATCTCACCTTTTTGAGGTTCTGTAACTTCTGCTACGATCTTTTTCTCATATTCATTGTCAATAAAATCTTTTATTTCTATACCATATCCGCCTGTAGGTTTTTCCCCTGCATTAATTTTGATATAAGTATTGTCAGGGTGCTGGTATACATATGCCCCTCTGTCTGTACCAAAGCTATCAAACCAGTCCATTACCTCTTGAGGTGCTTTTTCTACTATCAAGTCGGCATACGGACCTTCCTTCTTTTCTTCAGGCACTTTCGGCTCCTCCTTGGTTTCAGGCTTATCCGCTGCTGCCGGAGGATTGGACGCCGGAGGCGGATTGTCTTTCCCGTCGGGCGCAGCCCCCTGCTGTTTGCTGCACGCCATACCGGTTAATAAAATAAATATAATGAACATGATCATACATAATCTTTTCATAAACAAACACTCCCTTCTGTATTATATAACCAAAATCGAGGTTATCCGCGGGCGGACAGAGTCGTCCGCCCCTACAAGAACCCCCATGACATATAACCCTACAAATTATAAGCCTTATTTTAGTTATCTATATGATTAGACGGAAAGGAGCCGCTTTTGTTCCATGATCTAATCATACTTCATTTGCTCTTTATTTTCATTCCCGGCTTTAATTCATTAGACGGGCCGATGACGATTTGCTGGCCTTCGGATAAACCTTGCAGAATCTCAATGTACTCATCATTTTCTATTCCTGTCTGCACGGCTTGCAGTATCAATTTACTATCCGTAACCGAAAATACATAGTCCTCTCCATCCAGATTAAATAACGCCTTATCAGGAACATACAGCGCATCTTCCTTTTCCTGTGTAATAATATCCACATCCACACCATATCCGGGTTTAAGCTGTACGGTATTATTATCGTACGCAATCTTCATCTTTATTCGCTGCTGTTCCACACCCAGTGATGACACGGTACTTTCTGCTTTAGGTGCAATATAATATACTTTTCCCGTTATTTCATGATCATCCAATATTTCACCCGATATCAGCGCCTTTTGCCCTAATTGAATCTTGCGGGCATTATCGGTAAGAACGCTTACTTCAATATATGCCGTATTAGAATCTCCGACTTCATATAGCGGAGTCCCAAGCTCAACAGCCATTCCCGGTTCGACATACTTTGAAAGCACCCTGCCTTCTAGCGGCGAATAAATATGTGTTTTCCCCAAGCTATTTTTTAATTCTTCTATTTGGAGCCTTTCCTGCTCGGCATTTGCTTCCGCTGCCTGCACCGCATCAGCCGAAACCCCTTTTCTTAAAATATCAAGCTGGGTTTCCGCAATAGTGACACGCTGTTTTGCATCATTCAGTACGCTTTCCGCTGCTACTGCCAACATTTGTGCATCTTGCAAATCCTGCTGTGAAACCCCTCCTTTATCATATAGTACATGCATATCTTTAACTTTTTCGCTGTTATAATCATACTCTTTCTGTGCTGCTTCTAATGCAATGCGTGCCTGCTCCAACTGGGCTTGTGCCTGCCGTACCTGTTCCGGCTTTATACTGTTTTTCAACTCTTCCAAAGATGCTTTTGCGGCGTTATAGGCAGCATGAGCCTTGTCAATAGCTATGTCCAAGTCCTCTACGTCCAGCTGGGCCAGCGGCATATCTGCACTTATTTGATCGCCTTCTTTTGCTTTTACTTGCGCAATGATTCCTGATAATCTGCTGTATACTTTTTCTTTTTTGTCTAATTCTACTTTTCCTCTAAGCTCGATAAATTCTTTCATATTCCCTCTTGTTACGGTTTCTATCCTTGCATCGGCCGCCTTCGTTTGGCTGACCGCAACAGCAACCGCAATCACTCCTAGTACAATTACTATCCCAATGAGCCCTTTTTTTCTATTCATCATGGCTAACCCCCGTCAATTCTCTCTATTTTTTAGTACTTCCACCATATCCAGGCCGGATATATTCTTCCTGTTTGCCCATTGGGCAAGGATGATAAATATAAAAACACTGATAAAAGTAATGAGATATGTTTTGCCATAAATGATTACTTCCAATGTAAAAATCTCATTGCTGAAATGTCGCCCCAGCATTTCGCACATCCACCTACCCAGTACCGTACCAATAGGCAGTGCCACAAACCCCAGCAGCATATTCTCTCTGAAAATCGTGCTCTCAATCTCACGGTGCGTATAACCCAATACCTTCAATGACGCAAGTTCTCTACGCCGCTCCATGATGTTAATGACCGTTGTATTAAAAATAATAGCAAAGCCCATAATCGCTCCAAAGGTAATCATCAGTCCGACAAACACATATAAGAGATCAAGGAATTCCATAAACCCTTCATATGCGGCTAATCTTCCTTCTACCGTTTCTATGCCAGGTATTTTGAATAACTCTTTCACAACCTTGCTACCCATTCCGGGGTCTATCTTGATAAGCGCATGTGTTGCAAACTTTCCTTCCCCCATCAAATCACCCAATGCTTCAATATTCATAAAGCAGTTAAAGCTTATATATTGCTTGGTTAAGCCTACAACTTTAACATCTTTTTCTTTGGTGGTTCCCTCATAAGTTTTAATAGTAACCATATCACCGGGCTTGATGGAAAGTTTATCCGCCATTCCATGAGAAACCACCAGCCCACTTTCCGGCATATCCATGGACTCTCTTTGTACATCAATCAAATGATAAAAAAAATTATGATCCACCACACCAATCAGCGTAGTTTCCTCCTTACGCCATCCGTTTTTTAGTTCTATAGGCACTTCCAGCAGAGGTTCGGATTTTTTTATTCCTTCAATGTTCTTCAATTCATGCGCATCATAATAGGATGCAGGCTGCGCAAATACCACCTTATAGTCCTGTGTCTGAAATTCAAAAAAATGCTTAGCAAAAATATAATTAACACAGTCCATAAAAAATAGAGAAATCATGAAAAACATAATGGTGCACGAGATACCGAATATGGTAAGCATAGTGCGCTGCCGGCTTCGAAAAATATTTCTGATACTCATCTTCCACCCGAAAGTAATCCCGTTCCATAACCATTTGATGCGCTCCAAAAATATTCTCTTGCCTGCCCTAGGAACTTCGGACCGCATGGCTTGCGCCGGGTGAATCTTAAGCACCCGCTTGGCGGAATGATATCCTGCCACAAGGCAAAATCCCATACTTAGTCCGATACCGATAAACAATATATCCCAGTATATGGTGATGTGCATTACCGGAATATTAAATATCTTATTATATAAACCGGTCATCACTCTTCCGACTAAAAGCCCTGTAAAAACCGCAGGAACCGCCCCGGCCAACCCTATAAGAACAGAGTATAGTATATAATGCCATAGTATCCTTCTATTTGTGTATCCGAACGCTTTCATTACACCGATCAATGTCCTCTGATTACTTATGATCCTTCGCTGCATAATATAGATAATCATCGCCGCTACACTAAGGAACAGCATGGGAAACATAACCGCAATCTCTTCCAACTCATTGATCTCATTATCCACAAACACATAACTTAATTGGTCCTTACGTTCAGTCCCCCGGATAAATCCATAGGGAGCAAGTATATCCTCAATTTCATCTATTAATTTGCCGTGGTCCATGTCCTGTTGAAATGTAACATGCAGCTGGTTATACGCATCACCATATCCCAGAATACTTCGGGCAGCCGATTCCTTCACATAGATGACCCCAAAATCTTCTGCCGAAGGAGACACCGACGCAGTGGACTTCATGGCATAAATAAACTCCGGACTGGCCACGATACCATCCACCTTCAGCTCATGTGTTTTCAGATTTATAATGGCGCTGATACTATCTCCCCGCTCCAATTTATAAAACTCCGCAAACTTTTGATCCACCAGACATACATTTTGCAGCCTTTGACTGAAGTAACGACCTGAAATAAAGTAAATATTATTGATTGAAGGAGGCTCATGATCAGGCAGAGAAATCAGCCTTACGGTTACTCTCCGATCCGAGACCATGTCTGCCGCCACATCGACACTGATTCTTCCTATTGCATCTTTTACACCGTTCAGCCTTTTTACTTTACGAATGACTTCCGGTGTAATATTCTGGGCTTCCGCATAATAGTCCAGGAAACGGTATTGCTGATAATAGTAATCTACCGAGTTTTTCAAGTTCTGATAGGACATGTACGATGCGGAAAACATCACGATACCGGCAAATATTACTGCTGCTGCTGCAATAAATTGCCCTTTTGACTTTTTTATTTCACGCAAAAGCATTTTATTTAACTTCTTCATGGAAAAACTCCTCACTTTGCACTTTACAGATCCCCAAATATAAAATTAAAAATCTCCAAGCTATATATCAGACAAGTGCTCGTAGGGGCGGACGACTCTGTCCGCCCGCAGATATTGCAATAATACATCGGGCGGACAGGATCGTCCACCCCTACGATAACTAACTATAATTTCTCTACGTAGATAAGCTGTGAACTGTGAACTATCTCACCATATAATCCTACTGGGATCTATGGGTTTTTCATTCTCTTCTATTTCTACAATATCTCCGCTTCTCATCTTAATAACCCGGTTCGCCATTTGAGCGATAGGTTGATTGTGTGTAATGATGATAATGGTTTTTCCTGTATCCCGGTTAATGTCCCTCAGCAAGCTGAGAACCTTGATCCCTGTAGAATAATCCAGCGCTCCGGTGGGCTCATCGCACATAAGCACCTCAGGGTTCTTCGCCACCGCTCTCGCAATTGCCACTCTTTGCTGCTCACCACCACTCATCTGAGCCGGGAAATGGTCTGCCCTGTCTTTAAGACCCACCTGTTCCAATACCTTATCGATTTCAAGCGCATTCGCCGATATTTCCGTAGCCAGTTCTACATTTTCTTTTGCAGTAAGATTGGGCATAAGATTATAAAACTGAAATATAAAACCTATTCTGTTACGCCTAAATAGAGTCAGTTGTTTATCGTTATAAACTGAAATATCCTGACCATTAAAGAAAATCTTTCCCTCCGAAGGACTATCCATGCCGCCCATAATATTCAACAGCGTGCTCTTCCCTGAACCGCTGGGTCCTAATACCACTACCAGCTCTCCTTGGTATATCTCAAATGATACAGGTTTTAATGCTCTTACACTGACTTCTCCCATTCTGTATTCTTTTGTAACGTCTTGGAGTTTAAAAAGTGTTTTCCCCAGCATACCTTTCACCCCTTTAAGAGAATGTTAAAAAGTGCTTAATCGGGCTTTAACACCCAGACTTCTATATTAGCCGGATACTTCCTTTCTCTGCGCCCAGTACCCTTTCAACGACATCTTGGGTAGCAAGCATCTTCTGACGATATATCTCCTCGTCTCCGCTAAAAGCGACGGAATCATGAATATAGCCTACTCCAAACAATAGTACTTCCGCCGATTCCAAAGGATGGTCGGTATCGAAAACCCCTTCTTTAACACCCTCCTCTACAATTTGGCTGATCAAAGGAATTATCTTCTCAATAAGACTTGCTGCAAGCCTATTATGGACGATAGCATTTTGTTCACGATGAACGTATTCCATCATACTTTCTTTTCCTCTTTCAAACGAAAAAAGTCCATCTATAAATCCCTGCATTTTTTGTACTGCATTTAGACGTTGGTCATACACTACAGAAGTTAGACTCTTTACAATCTGATCAATTAATCTTTCTAAAACGGCCTTTAAAATCTCTTCTTTCGATTTAAAATAATAGTAAAAGGTTCCCTGCGCAACCCCTACTTTTTTAACAATATCGCTTACTGCAGTCTGCTCGAATCCCTGTGTGATAAATAATTCCTGCGCCGCATCCAGAATCTCATTCTTTCTTGTTTCAGGATCTTTTGTAATTCTAGGCATATGTATTCTCCTTACTGCTCCTCATTTATGCTTTAAGATATTCATAGTATAACACACCGACTGACTATCAGTCAATTTAAAAAGAATTATTTTCCATTGATGTTTATTGCATATATATCAAATACTATCATTGAATTCAACTTTGAAAGGAGTAATATCTATGCGAAAAATTCGAATGGGTGTTATCGGCACAGGCATGGCGTGGGAACGTCTTCACTGGCCCGCAATGCAACAGCTTAGTGACAGATATGAAGTAGTGGCACTATGCAACCGAACAAAATCAGATGCAGAAAATTTTGCACGCAGTATTCAGCTTGACTTAAACAATGTATACGATGATTATCGTCAAATGCTTAAGAGAGATGATATCGATGCGGTAGATGTAATGGTACCTATCTCTCAGAACTATGATGTGGCAGCCGCAGTTATACAATCAAACAAGAATTTGATTGCTGAAAAACCGCTGGCCGCTACGCTGGAAGGCTGCAAGAAATTATTGGAGCTTCATCGAGAGCATGATGTAAAAATAATGGTGGCGGAAAACTATCGGTATAATGAAGAAATCAATAAGATTCGGGATATCATCAATCAGGGTAAGATCGGTGAAGTGGTTTATTTCATTCAAAATAATGTTGTGGATTTTGAATCGGAAATGAAAAAAAACACTTTTGCCGCTAAAGAATGGCGTCAACATCCTAACTACAAAGGCGGTGCTTTTCTTGATGCCGCTCTTCACGACATTGCCGGAATGAGACATATTTTTGGTGCTGTTGATCATGTATATGCAATGGGCAGACCCCAGCAGGAAGATTTCAATCCGTATATGTCGGTAAATACACAGATCCTATTTAAGAATGGCGTCATCGGGCAATATGTTTATTATCCTGACGGCAAAGAAATGCAAGCGCCCTTGGTAGGACTGCGCATCTTCGGTACTAAAGGTGAAATCTACCTTGAAGAGAAGGTTTGCGGGTTTATTAATGTGGCTTATAATGACGGAGGCAAGGAGCTCATTCAATATACCCCAAAAAGAGGCTATTATAATGAGCTTTTGAATTTCTATAATGCGATGATCGGTATAGAAAACATCTCTGTTACCCCTGAGATTGAATATGGGGATGTTAAGATGGTATTTGATATATTAGCTTCTATAGAAACAAAACAACCGGTTAAAGTGGATGTGACAGGACCTACGAATGAAATCGGACATATCGTGCATAGTGATATTCATACCATCACCCCGCACCAGCCATATTATCTGCAATAAAGCCATGAAGCAGGGTGAAAATCCTCAATAAGTGCTTCATCGGTCAGGGCAACACATGGGCGGGGCCCAGGTCTTACTAAGTTAAATGAAACATTTGAGTCGGAACGGCACAGGGGCCGTTCCCTACATAAAATACCAAATTCCATTTATATAATGATTTACAATTCGTAGGGAACGCCCCCCGTGGCGTTCCTTTAATTTTGCGATATCCAATTATTTAATTCAATTTATGTAACCCTGTGGGCTTCTCTTTGATCATAAAAATAATGCAATAATCGGAATGGTAAGTACCGATAGCAATGTAGATATAAATACCGATTGGGCTCCAAGGTATGCATTGCCGTCGAACTTCTCGGCTAATATCGCGGAATTAGCGGGAATAGGCATGGCTGTGACAATAACCGGTATACCTATCATGAGCAGTTCCAAGTTAAAAAGCTTCAATACCAGCAATACTGCAACGGGAAGAAGAATTAGCCGGATAAAGCTTACAATATATACTTTGTAATTGGAAAACATTTTTGAAAACGCAGCATTTGCCAAAATAAGTCCTGAAAGAACCATCGCCAGCGGCGTAATGGTATTTCCAACCATAGAAACAGTTTGAGCTATGGGCTTAGGTAATTGAATAGAGAATAAAAATATACATAGACCGATAATCAATGCAACCATTGGCGGATTGACGATGTCCCTTAGATGTATATTTCCCATCCCTTTTGCATCTTTTCTCATAAACATTATTACTCCTAAAGAGTTAAAAAGAATATAAAGGGGAAGACTGAAGAGAGAAGCGTACAAAATCCCTTCTTTCCCAAATAAAGCTTCAATAACCGGATATCCCATAAACGCAAAATTGGAAAACATAATACTAAATTCAAAGACATTCCGTGAAGCCTGGTCTACATTAAGAAGCTTAACCGCTATGATAGAAACTCCGGCGGAAAGCAAGATGATCCCTATGCAAATGACAATGAGCCAGCCCGCATCCCGAATGACTTGCATTGAAAAAGGGTAATTGAAGGCATTTATAATCATTGCCGGTAATACAACATTAAATAAAAAGCTTGATAAATTTTTGGTAAAGGAAATATCTACGATATTTAGTTTTCGTACTAAAAAACCTACTAGTAACAGTATAAAAATGACCAGTATTTGATTAAGTGTGACAATAAAATCCATAACTATATTCTCCTTGTATATAAAAACTCCAATTCATAAGTCATTATAATAACCTTAGATGTCATAATTTGTATTATAAACACATATGAAAAACTACCATTTATCATTTTACCACAAATGTTTATCAAAGGATATTATATTCTTTTTACATCAAAAAAAATTTTTCATCCCCATTAAAGCCATGATATAGATGGCTAACTCTAATTTCAAGGTTTTTTATCTGCATCTTGACCTTTTTCCGTGTTAGTGGAATAATAGTATATGTCTTATTACAAAAGAAGGAGTGCAATTACTATGAATCTTGCTTATATTACCGCACCGCTTGTAGGTGCTTTAATCGGATACATTACTAATTTTATCGCTATTAAAATGTTATTCCGGCCATTGAAGCCAAAATATATCCGGGGTTTGAAAATTCCTTTTACACCCGGCATTATCCCTCGCGAGAAGGCACGACTTGCAAGAAGTATCGGCACCGCAGTGGGCGAGAAGCTTTTAACGGATGAGATCATTATTGATACTCTGACTTCTCCACATTTCCAGAAAAAAATAGAGGAGTTTGTCGATCAGAAAATCGCTGAATTTGAGAACGATAATAAGACACTCGGTGATATCTCTCAAGATTTACTGGATGCCGGTGATGTTGAAAAAATACTGTCGTATGTCCGGAACAATGCCGTAGATTTTTTGCATCAAAAGATTACTTCACCTGAAGTAGTGGAAAAACTCACTTTATATATTTCAGGAAGTTTGGAAAAATATATGGAGACGCAGTTAAATCATCCTTTAATCAAAATGGCGCTAAGTTTTAACAAAAATATTGTAGACTCTATAAAAGATGTAATAACAGATAAGATAAAAGAACTTGTTTTTTCTAATTCCCATACCATTATCGAGTTATTGGTTGAAGATGAAATGGACAAAATTCTAAATGTAGAGATAAATCAAATATCCCGGCAGTTGGAAGATAAACTGCCGCAAATAAAAAATGCAGCAATCAATGCCTTTATGAAATTGGTAAGAAAAAATGTTCATACGATAACAGCTATGATTGATATTCCTTCAATTGTAGAAAAACGCATTAACGATTTTGATGTTATCGAGGTAGAGCAGCTTGTTTTAAGTATCATTGACAAAGAGCTAAAAGCAATTATTTGGCTTGGCGCACTGTTGGGGCTAATCATGGGGTTCCTAATGCCTTTATTTTCATAACCGGATACGCTCTTATTCCTCCGTTTCTATCATCCATACTTTCATTTTTCTCTGTCCGAAACGGAGGGCTGCCTGTTTATCAAACATGGCAAGGTCAAACCGCGCTTTTCCGTCAATAGCACTCCCCGTATCCATCGCTTCTACCATTCCGACTCCCTGGATATAAAACCGCTGGCCGTAATTCCAATAGTCGGTATCTACCGCAATAGAATATCCCGGAACGATAGCTTGTCCGGAAGAAGTGATGCCACGATCGTTTCCACATTCTTCAGCCGAAGGCGTATACGCTGTTCCCAACCATTCTCCTACATATTGCATTCTACGGAATCTGGATGCACTTTGACGGCTGATTTGCGGTGTAGGTTTGGTATAATATACAGGTTTTTTCCCTTCAAACGCAAGCATCTTGATCGTACTTTGAAGTGACATATTCTCCTCATTGATTAGATCAATCAGGGTTCTGTACTCCTCTATTTGATCAGACTGCTGCATGATAAGCTCTTCCAATTTCTTATTTTCTCTCGTTAATTTATACACTTGGGTTGGTAGTGATGAAAAAATAGCTGTACCTATAAAGAAAAGAACGATACTTAAAATAAATATTACCAACAAAAGTAAGAGTATGGTCTTATCCTTATTACTTTGAAACAATGCTAACATTGTTCCCATCCTCCTTTGCATATGGTAAATTTTTCTTTTTTATTGTATCATATCCTAATGATAAATAAAAGTAATATTTTTCCTTTTTTATCTATAGGAGGTTGTGAAAAAGTGCTTAATCGTTCGAAAGTCAAACATGGGGACAGTCCCTCTGTTGTGCCAAAACCGAGCAAACAGCAGGGACAGTCCCCAAGTTCGATTTTCTCTATGTGCTGAATTCGACTTTACCACAGTCTGCTATAGGAGGTTGGGAAAAAGTGCTTGACTGGTCAGGGCAACGCACACATCATACTTCAAATGGATATCAATGTTCGCACATTATTCATTGTCCATTGTACATTGTCCATTCATCAGATCGTCCATTGTACACCATTCTGTCCATCAGTTATTCACTATTCACTATTCACTATTCACTATTCACTATTAATTATTAACTATCAGTTGTTCACTATTAACTTTTGGAACTAAAAGCTTGTTCTATCCGTCTAATACTATAAAATTGTTAGGAGGGATTAATCGTGAACAGATTTTTCTGTTGGTTAGTTATTTGCATAATGGTGATATCTATAAGTGTTTCTCTCATCGGGTGCAGTGCCAGTAAAAGTAGTGAGATGGCTGCACCTCAGTCTAAAAGTGAAGCCTCCGGCGCGGCGGCAAGCAGGAACACAAGCAGTGCAACAGACATGGCAGTAAATGACCGCGTTGATACCGAAGAAGCTGCCGAAGCAACTACAGTTGAAAAAGATGACGGCGGCAGTTTTTCGGCACTCGACTCACAAAACGTCAATAATAATGTATTGGGTGATAGAAAAATAATTTTTAATTCTTTTATCTTATTGGAGATAGAAGATTTCGATGCGAATTTCAAGAAGATTACTTCTATGGTACAGAATTCCGGGATTGGCTATCTGCAAAGCTCCAGCGTACGTTCTACAAAAATCTCATCGAACCCCGAAAAATATAAAAAGGAAGGATCCATCGTACTGCGGGTATCCCAGAATAAATTCCAGAACGTTTTAGATGAGCTAAGAGGTATGGGGACGGTACTGGATGACCGTACCACCAGCGAAGAAATCACCGATCAATATTATGACACAAAAAGCCGTGCTCAAACATTTGAAGCAGAACGTGAAAGGGTTTTAGAATATTTAAAACAAGCAAAAGACTTAAATACCATGCTTCAGTTGGAAAGAAAGCTAAGTGAAATTACTTATGAGATCGAGAAATTAAAAGGTTCTTTAAGGAAATGGGACAATCTTGTGGATTTCTCTACCATCACTATCGAATTGCGCGAAAAGTTACCTGATGATATCAGAAGAACCAATACCTATGGAGATAGACTGCTTAACGCGCTTGTGGATAGCTTTGAAGATACCATAGACGCATTAGGAGACTTTGTAATCGGTGTGATCCGTTTACTGCCTGCTCTTATCATCCTGTTCATCTTATTCCTAATTTTCAAACCTTTTATAAGCAAATTTGTTAAGAAAAACAATATACAGAGTTAAAAATCTATAAGCAAATATTTTTCCATAATTATCCACATATGTTAATAACCTTGTGGATAATTATGTGAACAAGCTATTTAAATCAGGTATCCTGTTATGTTTTGAATTTGCCCTGTGAAAACTAAAACGCCCATAATGATTAGTATAATCCCGGAAATCATGTTTATAATCCTCTGATACTTTCCTATTGTTGAAAATAGGTTTTTCAGCTTATCAAAAAGTATAGCTGACATTAAAAAAGGAATACCCAATCCAACAGAATATATTACAAGCAGCAATATTCCTTTACCTACCGTCTCAGAAGTAGCCGCTAAAAGCAGTACCGACCCAAGAAAAGGTCCTACACATGGCGTCCATCCAAGACTAAAAACCATACCGAAAAGCATCGAACTTCCAAAGCCTAGTTCTTTAAATTCCATATGGATTCTTTTTTCCGTATTTAAGAAATTCAGTCTAAGTAATCCTATAAAATAAAGACCGAAAATAACAATGATACTTCCACCGACTTTTCTTAATAAGCCGATATGATCTTTAAGCAGATCACCTATCGTAGTGGCAGAGGCCCCAAGCAGTGTAAATATAATAGTAAAACCTAATATAAATGCCAACGTATTGATGATCAGTGTCTTATTGATTGCATGTGATGTATTGTGATGTGCGGATGCTCCTGCAAGATATACAAAGTAAATGGGAAGCATGGGCAAAATACACGGAGAAATAAACGTAAGGATTCCTTCAATAAAAACCATTAAAAGTGACACATCCGTCATAGTGTACCTCCTCTAGTTACTAAGGGGGACGGTTTGAGAATTACTGAAAAAGCGCTTCATTGGTCAGTCGCAAAGCATGGGCGGGGCCCCGCCCATGCTTCACTCCTTCTGCGTGCTAAATCATACTTTTTCAGCGGTCTCGGATAGTTTATTTGCTTTGCTGCTGAGCAATAGACTTCTTCATATTTCCTACCGTTTATTCTTCAATAATCTCCGGCTCGGGATATTCTTGCCCCTTCACATCAACCGTTACTTTTTTCATGGTCTGAGGCTCTAACGGTCTATCTCTGAAATCGGTTTGTACGGATACAATCTTATCCGCTGCTTCCATTCCTTCTATGACTTTTCCAAATGCCGCGTACTGTCCATCAAGATGCGGTGCATCGGCAACCATGATAAAAAATTGGGAGCCGGCCGAATCAGGATGTCTTGACCTGGCCATGGATATGACTCCTCGGGTATGCACCAGAGAATTGTCAAACTTATTGTCTTTAAATTCACCTTTAATGTGATAGCCGGGGCCTCCGGTTCCAACACCCTCCGGGCATCCTCCCTGAATCATAAAACCGGGAATGACTCTATGAAAAATCAATCCGTCATAGAAGCCTTTCTTTACCAGAGATATAAAATTATTCACCGTATTGGGTGCGGTATCAGTGTATAATTCAATTTTTATCTTATCCCCATTTTCCATTTCAATTGTTGCTACAGGATTCGACACGATTAAACATCTCCTTTCGGTGGTATGTATATATTAGCAATAGGATTATTATACCATAGTTCTATTCATTATATAATCCAACGTGAAACTTTTTTCTCAGAATCTTCGTCTAATATTTGATAAATAGTAAACCTTTGTCACTTTTCATCGTATAATATTAAGGACTACTGAGCAAAGGAGGAATGATTTATGCAGATATTAAAAGAGAAGCTGGATCAATATAAGCATTTTAGCATACTGTCCTACTATCTGGTCATCGTCATTTTATATCATGTATATGAGAAGATTACTGTTCCTAAATATATTATGTACTCAAAAATAGATAATTATATTCCTTTTATTAAAGAGATGGTAATCCCATATTTATTTTGGTATATCTATATCATTATTGCTTTGGTTTATTTAGGCTTTACATCAAAAAAGGATTTTTATAATCTTTGTTCTTTCATGTTTATCGGAATGACGATTTGCTTTGCGATATACGCTGTTTTCCCTAATGGGCAAAACTTACGGCCTGTGATTACAGGTAAGGATATCTTCTCAAGAATGGTTTACTATATCTATATGACGGATACACCAACCAATTCGGCCCCCAGTATGCATGTATTGGATTCTATTGCCGTACATGCAGCTTTAATGAATTGTGAGTCATTACAGAATAACCGCTGGATTAAAACAGGTTCCTGTATAACCACGCTGTTGATTATATTGTCCACCGTGACATTAAAGCAGCATTCTATATTAGATGTGCTTTATGGTATTATGCTAAGCGCCTTGCTCTATATGGTTATTTATAAACTTGATGCATTGAGAGCATTTACAACCGGGCAAATATTTACAAAAAAAGTGGAAGAGTGATATTCACTCTTCCCATACCTCTTGCATCAGCTTTTCAATTTCTTCTTTTCGTTTATCGGTCTCACATGTATCCATGTGAAAAAAGCCATCTACGATATCCAATACGTCTCCTTCCTTTGCACAAGGGGGAAGCAGACTTTTCGGAATTTTCTGTGTTTCTCTATTTTCTAATTCTATTACAGCAAAGTTACCTTCAAAGCGATCAATGGTTGCTTTCATGAGCAGCCTCCTTTATTAGTGGGGAGTGGGGAGTGCTTAGTGAGGAGTATTTGTCCGCCCTCTATTCATTCTATTTTTCTATGATTATACTTATTGGGACTTCTCAACACTTATATTAATATTTTTCCCATCGCTTGCCATTACTATCGTGCCGTTTTTGTCTGTTCTGTAATATTTTATGCCGCTTTTATCCAACCGTTCTATGACTTCTTTATGCGGGTGTCCGTATGAATTTCCCTCTTCTACACTGATGACCGCATAAGTAGGATTAACGGTTTTTAAAAACTCGGGTGATGTTGAAGATGAAGAGCCATGGTGCCCTGCTTTTAGCACGTCTGCAGTCAGCAGAGATGGAGATTTCTTTAACATCTCTTTTTCGGATAACTCTTCCGCATCCCCTGTGAGCAAGAAGGATGTTTCTCCATAAGTGATTTTCGCTACAATACTATAATTATTCAATTCTTCGTACTTTGTTGACACCGGGGCTAAAAATTGTATTTCAAGTCCATCTTCATCAAAAATAACCTCTTCAGGCTTAGGGCTTGATACTTTCAAATCTTTTTCTTTAATAGCCAGAAGGACATCTTTAAAGGTTTTAGATGTATGTGTTACTTTGGGCATATATACTTTTCCGATATCAACGCTTTTGATAACGGCATCTAATCCGCCTATGTGATCTTCGTGGGGATGTGTACCTACTAAGAAATCTATTTGCTTTATCCCCTGGCTCTTAATATAGTCAATCACTGTGTCTTTATCACCATTATTTCCGGCATCGATCAGCATGGTGACTTTGCCGGGAAGATTGATCAATATACTGTCCGCTTGCCCTACATCGATGAAATGTACTTTTAAATCCTTTTCGTCATCCTGTACTGAAGTGTCAACTTCTAGGGTGCATCCTGTAAAAGCAACAATAAAAACTATTAATAGTGTTATGATAAACTGCAGCCTAATTTTATACATATATTCTCCCATCCTTTATTATTCTTAAGGTACATTATAGCATACAATAGCCTAAATATTGAAGAGTAGAATTTATAACGAGGCGAAAAGATGGGCCCCGCCCTACCTCTATAGATGGTAGGTACCGATTAAATTAAACAGGCAGTGAGCATATCTCCTGCCTCGTTGAAACGGTGTGTAGTAATTGCTTATGCAATTACTTCTGTTGTTATAACGATAAATGTTGAAATTTATTCCATAATATAGTAGGATTTATTTATAGGTAGTGTGAGACAATTCATTAAAATTTGAATTTCAGTAATCAACTGCCTATACGAGGTTGTAAAAAAGTCCAATTTTCGAACGATAAGCACCTTTTCACAACTTCCTATAATCTCCAACGTAACGTATATTGAGGAGGGTTTTAAATGGAAAAATTAAAAGTACTTTTTGCTTCTTCCGAGGTAGTACCCTTTGCTAAAACAGGCGGACTGGCAGATGTTGCAGGCTCTCTCCCCAAAGCCCTTAAAAATCTGGATGTTGATATAAGGGTCGTCATGCCTAAATACAAAGATATTCCGCAGCAATATGTTGATCAAATGGAGTATATCGGATATATCTATGTGGATATCGGCTGGCGGCATCAATATTGCGGCTTACTGAAAACAGAGTATGACGGTGTTACAATCTATTTTATAGATAATGAATATTATTTTAATAGAAACGGTCTCTACGGCTATCATGATGAAGCAGAGCAATTTATCTTCTTTTCCAAGGCGCTTATAGAAATGCTTCCATGTATCCAATTTCAGCCGGACATTATCCATTGTAATGATTGGCAAACCGGTGTTGTCAGCTTGCTGCTCAATGCTCGTTATAAGCAACAGGATTTTTTTAGAAATATCAAAACCGTGTTTACAATCCATAATCTCAAATATCAAGGCGTCTTTCCAAAGGAAGTGCTCACCGACATACTGGGCATAAGCTGGGAACATTTTACCGTAGATAAGATTGAATTTTATGACCAGATTAACTGTATGAAAGCCGGGTTAGCTTATTCCGATATCATCAATACCGTTAGCAAAACCTATGCAGAAGAAATCAAGCATGACTTTTTCGGAGAAAACCTCCAAGACATGATACGAAAAAGATCCGAGAATTTATACGGTATCGTTAATGGTATTGATATGGAAACCAACAATCCCGCCTCCGATCAAAGGCTATTTGCCAATTATGATGTAAATCATTTGGAAGGAAAATATGAAAATAAAAGAGAGCTGCAGCGAGTCCTTGGACTTCCTGTCAGGAATGATGTCCCAGTGATTGGTATTATCTCCCGCCTGGTTGCTCAAAAAGGACTTGACTTGATATCATGTGTACTTCATGACATGCTGCACGAAGATCTGCAGCTTGTGATACTGGGAACCGGTGAATCTATCTATGAGCAGCTCTTTATACATGCTGCCTCCTTATATCCTGCCAAGGTATCGGCCAATATAAAGTATGACGGTACTTTAGCGCAGAGAATATATGCCGGGTCCGATATGTTCCTTATGCCGTCATTGTTTGAGCCTTGCGGGCTCAGCCAGCTCTTCAGCCTCCGTTACGGGGCCATCCCGATTGTAAGGGAAACTGGTGGGCTCAATGATACCGTACAGTCGTATAATGAGTTGACCAATGAGGGGAACGGCTTTAGTTTCACCAACTACAATGCGCAAGATATGCTGCATACCATCAAACGGGCAATACATTTTTATCAGGATAAAGAGATCTGGAACGCGCTTATCCGCCGTGGCATGTCGGCAGATTACAGTTGGAATAAATCTGCTGAAGAATATGTGGAACTTTATCATACTGCGTCAAGCAAATAACATGGTGAACAAATTTTACCCTAACAGATATCTACTGTAGAGGCGGCTTGAAGTCGTCCGCGAACACCAACGCTACTGATACGGACGACCACAGGCTGCCCCTACAAGCTTATTATCTGTAAGAATTGCACCTAAAAAGTTTCTTAACAATACAGAACCCCAAGGATGATATACTCTCAACAGCTTATTTAATTATATTTTCAATATCTATTTTGCAATAAATCACTCTGTGAATTTCTACAATGTTATCCTTTACTACATAGAAAACAGCATAATTTTTGACTGGCAACATCCTATACTCTTCATCCAGAGCTATAGCAGCTTGATATACTTTGCATGAATATGGAAACTTTTCCAGTCTCTTTATTGATTTATCAAGCGCATCTACCAAGTCCGCTGCTGCTTTTGCAGCCTTCAAATGCTGGGCTATATATAGTACAATTTCCGATATATCTTTCCTTGCAGACGGAAGATACCGCAACTTATACATCATCTATTTCTACCTTTTGATTAAGTTTCGCTCTTAGATCATCAAAAACTTCTTCATGAGAATATCTCACATCAGTTGTCTTGGCTTCATAAGCAGCTTCTTTTAACTTGAAGTAAACTTCATTTTCAAATTTATAACGTTCATAAGTTTCCATGCTCATTACAACCATGTCCCCATAACCATTCTTGGTTAAGTATACTGGCTCAGATGTTTCATGTACCATTCTTGAAATATCAGCAAAGTTATTTCTTAAATCTGATATCGGTCTAATGTGTGGCATAGTATCACCCCTTTATTTATATATCATAATTTTATCGTAATTATGATAATTTGGCAATAAATTTTAGAATAACAAACTTTACACGAAGTATTTCCTAACAATAAAAAAACCGCCACGGGTTGATTCCCTTGACGGTTTTTTGTATAATTGATAAAATAATTATCTCTTTGAGAACTGTGGTGCTCTTCTTGCCCCTTTGAGTCCGTATTTCTTTCTTTCTTTCATTCTTGGGTCTCTGGTTAAGAATCCTTCTTTTTTCAAGACAGGTCTAAACTCTTCGTCAGCTTTCAACAGTGCTCTTGCAACACCATGCCTGATTGCTCCAGCCTGTCCGGTAAACCCTCCGCCAACAACCTTTGCAATCACATCAAATTTATCAAGAGTCTTTGTAAGCGCTAAAGGCTGTTTTACTATAACCTTTAATGTTTCAAGACCGAAATAGTGATCAATGCTTCTATCGTTAATAGTAACATTTCCATCTCCAGGTACCAGTCTTACTCTAGCAACGGATTTTTTTCTTCTTCCTGTTCCATAATATTGAACTTTAGCCATTTTATTCATCCTCCCTCTTCAATTATAGTTCTTGAGTCCATACTTCGGGCTTTTGAGCTTCATGATTGTGCTCTGCTCCTCTGTATACTCTCAAGTTTGTCAGTGCTTCTTTTCCGAGAGAGTTTTTGGGCAGCATTCCCTTAACGGCGAGCATTACTGCTCTTTCAGGCTTTGTAGCCATCAAATCTCTGTACTTCATTTCTTTTAATCCGCCCGGATGCAAAGTATGACGTCTGTACATCTTTTGATCCAACTTCTTACCTGTTAAAACGATTTTGCTGGCATTCAACACGATTACATGATCCCCAGTATTTACATGAGGTGTAAAGGTTGGTTTATGCTTTCCTCTAAGAATTCTTGCGACTTGTGTAGCTACTCTACCAAGCGGCTTATCTGCAGCGTCTATGATGTACCATTTTTTTTCTACGTTTCCGGCATTAGCCATAAAAGTACTCATAAAATTCCCTCCTAAAAAATTTATTGTGGGTAGTGGGTGGTGGGTAGTAATCCAAACCCATACCTATCGTCCTTCTAACACTACCTCTTATATCGCACAAAGCGTTATATTGATTATTTTTTTCATATAACCGTATGTTTTACCCGAGGCTAGTATTGACACGTAACATATTTTAATACATATCCTACTCGATGTCAAGGACTTTTTTTGATATTTTTAATTTATCATAGGTATCCTTCGATTTTATACCCAAAATACCCATTTTTCTCGTTATAGATACGATATCATTTCATGTTTTTATAAACAATGTGTTTTAATAAAGCCTCCATATCTTTTTTATCCTAGTCATTTACTTCCATTTTGTTTTTTGATAAAATTATGTTCAGTTGTTGTAGTAAATATTAGGAGGTATCTTATGAAAGTCAGAAAAGCAATTATTCCCGCTGCAGGGTTAGGAACCAGATTTTTACCGGCGACTAAAGCGCAGCCAAAGGAAATGCTCCCGATTGTAGATAAACCCACTATCCAATATATCGTTGAAGAAGCTTGTGCTTCGGGTATTGAAGATATCATCATTGTTACAGGCAGAAGCAAGAGAGCTATTGAGGATCATTTCGACAAATCTTACGAGTTGGAATCAGAGCTTGAAAAGAGCGGCAAAGAAGATTTACTTGAACAGGTACAGAATATTTCCAATATGGTAAATATCCATTATATCCGTCAAAAAGAGCCGCGCGGCCTTGGACATGCTATCTATTGCGCAAAATCCTTTATCGGAAATGAACCTTTTGCCGTATTGCTTGGTGATGACGTAGTAGATGCGAAAACACCTTGCCTAAAGCAGATGATCGATGTATATAACGAGTATAAAACCAGTATTCTAGGCGTCCAAAAAGTACCTGATGAAGACGTATCAAAATACGGTATCGTCAATTGTATCCATGTGGAAGATAGAGTATATAAGGTAAAGGACTTGGTTGAGAAACCAAATAAAGAACAAGCCCCTTCCAATATTGCTATCCTAGGCAGATATATTATTACCTCAAAAATCTTTGAATGTCTGGAAAATACCAAACCGGGAGCCGGTGGAGAGATTCAGCTTACCGATGCACTAAAAGACCTCTCTCAAACTGAAGCCATGTATGCCTATGATTTCATGGGCAGAAGATACGACGTAGGAAATCGAATGGGATTTTTAGAAGCGACTGTTGAATTTGCGTTAAAACGGGATGATTTAAAAGATGAATTCCGGACATATTTGAAAACTATTATTGATTAAAATGTAAAATTATAGGGCGGCCTGTGGCCGCCCGCATTGATGGTATTGGTATTCGTGGACGACCGCAGGTCACCCCTATAGTTGTTTACTCATCCTTAGTATGCATTTTTGTTTATAAAGCCTTTAAATACTGTAAGCCATAGTATCCGTATGTCAAACATTAAACTCCAATTTTCTATATAGTAAATATCATGCTTGATTCGCTCTTTTATAGAGGTATCCCCTCGCCATCCGTTTACTTGGGCCCATCCGGTTAAGCCAGGACGCACATGGTGTTTTATCATATATTTAGGAATTTTCTCTTTAAATTGATCCACAAAATATGGGCGTTCCGGTCTCGGACCTATGATGCTCATATCTCCCTTCAACACATTAAATATCTGGGGTAACTCATCAAGGCTTGTTGCTCTAAGAAATTCACCGAATTTTGTTTTACGGTCATCTTCTTTAGTAGTCCATGTTGTATCAGATTGCTCTTTCTTTTGGTTTTTCATTGTTCTGAATTTATACATCACAAAAGGCCTTCTATTAAAACCTATTCGTTCCTGCTTAAATATAACAGGACCCGGAGAAGAAATCTTAATAACAGCAGTGATTACCAACATAATCGGACCAAAGACAATCATCATGCTTGCTGCAGTGATAATATCAAAGGCTCTTTTAATCATGCGGTTTCCAATGTTATCTAGCGGAACATACCTGGTATTAATTAGCGGAATATCTTCAATCTCATCAAAATGAGGCCGGGCAGGCATATACCTTATATAATCCGGTATGATCAGCGTCTTAACTCCGGACTTCTCACAGATATTAATAATGCCCTTCAACCGGTCATACGCTTGTATGGGCAGTGCGATAATAACTTCATCCACATGATGTTGCTGCAGCGCATTCTCCAAATCACCTATTTGTCCGATTACTCTTGTATTTACTATTTTCTTGCCCTGTTTCACTTCACTATCATCAAAAATTCCCAATGCAACATATCCTAGATATCTGTTGCGATAAATTGCCTTCAAGTAGTTTCTGCCGAGCTGTCCGCCACCTACCACAAAAACATATTTGATATTATACCCTTTTGCTCTAATGTTTCTCAGTGCTATTCTTACCGACGCTCTCTCCATAGCAGATAGAGCTATATTAAAAATGATTAATAATGCAATGAACATACGTGAGATATGTATCTGCTTCGCTATATACAACACACTCATTATTAGAATAAAAAGTGAAAAATTGCTCTTTATAATATTTAGTATCTCTATATATAGATGCTTTGTCCTTTGAGGCATATATAGTTCGTGAAGATATTGAATTGCTAGGAGACAAGGCAAAGTAAACAACAATACTTCAGCATATATAATAAAACTAAGATGAGATTCAAGTGGAAATAATCCGCTTTGAAATTTTATGAACCAAGCAATCCCATACGAAAGAAGAAAAGCCAACATATCAAAAACAACAAGCATCCCATTAAGGAACCTTTGATTCTGCTTAATCATTGTTATTCCCCCTCTCTTATTTTTTGAACCGATTTATAAAAATTTTTAGATATGCGAGCAAATCAATAGAGGCATAGACAAACTCATTAATAAATTTATTATGTTTATTGGCATGATGTTTTCGGTAATATACTTTCATCGCACGAAAAAATTCTACCAATGCTTTTGGATTTTGTTTGCTGCTGGCTCTTTTATGATGGATGATCGATGCATCTGCATAGTAGAATACCTGCCATCCTGCCTGCTTCGCCCGATAGCACCAGTCGATGTCTTCACCGTACATAAAGAACTCTTCATCTAAGAGGCCTATTTCTTCAATAGTCTCACGGCGTAACATCATAAATGCGCCTACGACGCTGTCAACCGGATAACTTTTGTGCTCATCAAGATAGGTAAGGTTATAACCTGAAAATAGTTTTATTTTGGGAAAGGCCTTGGCAAAGCCGGTGAACTTGAAGAAAGAATTTCTCAAATTTGGAAAACCTCTTCTACAAGCTAAATCAAGCTTACCATTTGGCAACATCACTTTACATCCTAGTATACCTATATCATCATGCTTGTCCATATAATCGATACATTTATCAAGGGTATCTACTAAAACTTCCGTATCAGGATTAAGAAGTAGTATATAACGTCCTTTAGCTTTGCTGATAGCTTGATTATTTGCTTTTGAGAAGCCAGCATTATCTTTGTTTAAAATTACATTATTAGGTTGATCTAAATTGTTAAGATATTCGATACTACCATCGGTAGAGGCATTATCTACTACAAAGACTTCATAGCCACCAACCGGCGGGAATTTATTGATTGAATCCAAGCATCTTTCCAGCAGTATCTTAGTATTATAATTAACGATAATAACCGATAAATCCATGTGTCCACCATCTATTTAAAATATTTATATATTTCTCTATCATCTACTCTACGTGTCGATTGTATCAGCTTTCTTTTTCGTAAAGTCTGCGGTAATAGCTTTACCACTTCTATTATATACCTTAATGCTTTAAAGTCAAATAATAAACAGTAAAAGAAGACTGCCAGTTCATATATCAGTATCTGTGGAAGATGCTCAAGAATACCTACTATGCTATCATTTTTTAACATCATTAGGATGCGATTTTTAATGGAATGGACACGTATAAATAGAGGCTGAGATTTTCGGTTCCCCTCATTCCAGCCTCGCATATGGTAAGCAACTGCTTCCGGACAATATATGCATTCCCAGCCCTTTAACCTCGCTCTCCAGCTCAAGTCAATATCTTCTTTATATGCAAAGAAGGATTCGTCAAAATACTCATTATCAACTTTGATATCTTCTAACATCGCCCTTCTATAAATAGCTGCCGCCCCACAAGCACCAAAAACATCTATATCATAATCATATTGTCCTACATCCATCTCAGCTTGTCCTCTATCAAAAGCTCTGCAGCTTTTTGATATAAAAATTCCTGTAGAGTCAATTTCATCAGTCTTTTCAAAATAATTTCTCATTCTTAAAACCTTTCCTGTTACTAGACCGACCCTAGAATCTTGGGCCATTTTAGCTATTATATTAGCTATAAATTGTTCTTCTAATATTACATCAGGGTTTAATATCAATATATATTCCGCCTCTGCTACAATAAATCCGATGTTATGTGCGGCACTAAATCCTATATTACAGCCATTTTTAATTATTCTAGTTTCCTTGTAATATTTGTTTACTAATAATATTGTATCATCTGAGGAATTATTATCAATTATAATAATTTCAATATTATTATAGGTTTGTATGCTTAAACTCTCTAAGCACTTTATAATATATTTCTCACTATTATATGTTACAATCTGTACTAACACTTTTTTGTAATCCATCGACTTCCCTTCCTTATATGACTATCCTTAAAAATCAAAAACATTTAAGCTTAATAATGATGTTTGAAAGCTTTATATCTATCTTAATCAAATCCTAACACTTATTTCACTTTATCTTACATTGAACTAAATATTTGTAGTTGTTCAGATTCTAATATAATTTTGCAGATGTAGTTTCAAGCCCTATAATAAAAATATTAGGTAAAGTATTTATTTTCCTGCCATTCTAGCGGATTAATGCCTATATATTCCCACATTTTTTGATGGGGATTGTAGGGCCCGTCCGGTTTTCTTTTTCATTCGTTAGAACTGGATTCCTTTTTTGATCTATATTTCCTGACTACTTAACGGTTTCTATTTCCTTTTGTATTTCTGTTGATTTTAGCCATTCATTTTGTACAATCTGCCCAAATTCATTCATCCAGACGTTTTAAAAGAAGCTTAAAGAAATTTCTCTGATGTTAATTCATTCGACCATTGACTGCAACTTTTATTTCATTCAACTTTTTTCTTGCTTGCTTTTGAACATAAGTATCTACAGCTTCGGGTGTTATATTTCCACGAATTGCTAAATGGTTAATAATTGCTCTACCTAATACTCCAAAAATGTCGCTTAGAAAACTCGAAAGCTTAAATCTCTAAGTTCCCGTATATCGTAGAAGGAATAAAACTTCCATTAAGAAGACCTGCGCGTAGTAATGTAGCAATCCATTCGGCATCCTTCATATCGGTCTTCTTTCCTAGAACATTCTTCATATGTCTAGCGTTTGCAACGATTAATGCCATGGATTCATCAAAAGCTGATTCCAGAATGCTATCTTTCCATTACTACATAACGGCAATTTTCTGTTTCCAACCATTGACGTAATTCCTCTAAATCTGCAATTAGGGTTAAGAATACCGGAATGGATTTCTCTGTGCCTCGTCCAATGAAACCTTTAAGATTGATTTTAAATGGTAAATTCTATCCTTAAATAAACATATTTCACTTATTCTCAATTTTAAACTTTATCTCAAAAGGTTTATACTTATATGTTTTATCGTTTGAAATTACAATAATTTGAATTTTATCAGTGCTAATCAACTCATTTGTTGGAATGTTGAATTCAAATCCTGCATAGATATATTCTTGTTTTACCTTTGCTAAATCAGGTCTTTCCATCATAACAGCCTTGTAGTACTTATTATTCAATTTAAGATATAACCCTCCTGATAGCTTTTCTTCTTTTGCATCAACTGCCCAGCCAAGAATAGGTGTAGTAATAGTATCACTATTCACGGGTAAAGCACCATCTTTAATAACTGGTATATCGATATAGACTGCTGGTTGCTGATCTATCGTTTTTAATGATTCATATGTAAAATCGTTATCTATATAGTTAGACATTTCTGCAATAGATTTTGTCTTTACCGCATAATTAAACCCTCGTTCTACCGTCTCATATACAACAATATCAGCTTTTATCGTTTCTTGCAACTTTACTATTTCATAGGCATTTGAATATCGTGTAAAATACACATCGCTGAAGCTTTCTGTAAGCATTGGCAGCATGTATAAATATATAAAAGAGTCTCCTATCATTAATAATTTGGGCAAATTGGGATCTTTGGTATTTGTATAATGATAAAAATTATTATTTTTATCTAATACAACTCCTTCTGGGACTTTATCTGTAACTTTAAAATTATAGCCTCCTTTTAAATTATAACCATATATGCTGTCCTTGAGTCTCATAGCATCTGCTATAATTTTAAAATCCGCTAGATGGGCTAGCGTCCCTTTTGATGGCATTTCCGTTATATCAAAATCTTCCTTATTCAAAATCTTTATATCCGGAAAGCTTTTTTGTATCTTTTTCATAAGTTCCATATATCCTATAAAGGCACCATTCATGTTCCAGTGGGCTGGGTCAACATTGCGATAATATAATAATTCCTTGCCTTTATTATTAATGAGCTGCTCTTTAACACTAAACACATCAATATCTGTGTTTTTTTGTAAGTATTCAATTAAAATATCTACAGTTGTCTTATCATTCAAGCGAATTATAGATTTTGGATAGTACTCTGGATAAATATTTTCCTTCTCCGGTATTGTCATCATCAGAAACTTAGCACCTGTTTTTTCAAAATACTTTTTCATTGTCATAAAAGCATCTGCAGATTGCTTTAACTCTGTTTCTTTCAAGTGATTCTTTCCTTGATAAATAGGAATATTGTTCCAAGGAACTGCATAGAAAAGATGTTGATTCTTACCCTCTAAATAATGTGGAACTTTTACTTTATGAAAAACTTTATAGAAATAAGCTATATCAGCAATAACAGCTTCTTGCTTAAATCCAATATTATCATCCACAAATTTTTCAAAATCTTTAATAAAAGAGTGATTATATTTATTTTTCTCCGTTTTCAACGGTGGAAACGGAGAAAGCTTTCTGTTTTCAGTAACAGAAATCTTATTTTTATCTGTATTGATAAAAATAAGAGGTAATGTAATTAGTAAAGAAAAAATAGCAATAGAAATATAAGTACACATTTTATTTATACTAAAGTCCTTCATTATTGCCTCCTAGAATCTAAAATAAATAAATGGGTTGTATGTAGACGTCATTACAAAAATTATACTTACAAATAATATAAAAGAAATATACCCAGCTTCAGTAATCACATAAATATTTTTATAGAGTTTTAAATTATCATTCAGTTTTAGTAATAGCCCAGTAGAAGCTATAGTTGCAATAATTAAAATAAATATTAAAAAATTATCTATATAATATGCTGTCGTAAATCCAACATTTTGTCCTTCTACTACACCGAACATTCTTCCTAAATAACCAATCGCATAACTTAAATTATCTGCCCTAAAAAATACCCATCCAATAATCACAACTAAAAGTGTATAAATACGCTTTATAATTGATGGTGTCTTAACGATACTATATCTTTTAAATATTCTTTCAGTAATTATAAAAGCGCCATGCCATAATCCCCATACAACAAAATTAAGGGAAGCTCCATGCCATAATCCTGTAGCAAAAAATACGATTAGTAAATTAAAGTATACATTTCCTGTTCTGTTTCCTCCAAGTGGAATATATAAATAATCTCGAAAAAATGATGACAAAGAAATATGCCATCTTCTCCAGAACTCTGTGATACTTTTAGAAATATACGGATAGTTAAAATTCTCTAAAAATTCAAAGCCAAACATTTTCCCAAGACCAATGGCCATATCACTATACCCACTGAAATCAAAATAGATTTGTAGAGAATAGCAAATTATACCAAGCCATGCAGTTAATATGGCATGCTCCATATAGGGCACATTAAAGATGTTGTCCGTAACCAAAGCAACGGTATTCGCAATAATAACTTTCTTACCCAATCCAATGCTAAAACGTTTAATGCCTGCGTTAAATTTGTATATATCTACATTTCTGTCGTCAATTTGATCATTAACATCTTTATATCTTACAATAGGCCCCGCTATCAGCTGTGGAAATAGTGAGATATATAGTGCTATTTTAAAAGGATTTTTCTGTACACTTACTTTTCTCCAATATAAGTCAATTACGTAAGTCATACCTTGAAAAGTAAAAAAAGATATTCCTATAGGAAGAGCAATTTTCATTAATGGCATATTGCTACTGAATAAGGTATTTACTATTCTAATTGAAAAATCCAAATATTTAAACCAAAAAAGTAGCCCTAAATTAGAGATGACCGCTCCAAATAATACGAGCCTTTTAATACCTAGCCTCAATTCTTTTATATGAGTAAAATGAATCAATAATCCATATATGTAGTTAATTGTAACTGACGAAATCATTATAAGTATAAATTTTGGTTCGCCCCAAAAATAAAAAAACAAACTGCATATTAAGAGCCAGTAATTTCTTAACTTAGAATTTACAATATAATATCCTCCCAAAGTTAATGGCAAAAAAATAAATAAAAATATATTAGAACTAAAAACCATAATACATCTCCTTTTTTCATAACTTGATTTATATACTTTTAATACTTCCTCAACTCCAGTTATTATTCTATTTTTGCATTCCATTCTTATTGATTTGTACACAATACATTTTCATCAATACTTAATTAAATAATTAATATGTATAAAAATACTTACTATAAATCTATTTGTTTTAACAAATCTCTGTCAGCTCGTTATACAGTATTACCTTCTTAAGGATTGTTACTTATATTGTACGTATCTATGAACTTATACTGTATTTTATCCAATACTTTTACTAGTGGCTTTTCAACAAATAAGTAATATAGTATACTAACTATCACTCCTAAGCTAAGTATAATTAATAATATCAAATTATAGTCAATTACTTTTTCCAATTGGTTTACTTTTGTAACACCTATTAATATATTAACCGTCACTAAGTAATGCATAATATAAATGGAATATGACGCATCTCCCAAGAAACATATTAATTTGGGAGTTACAATTTCATATTTCATCTCTACCAATACTAAACCAAGTATAACTAGCGAAACTGGTGCAGCAATACTTAACAATCTATGAATTTCAAAGTTAAATCCACATGAAAACCCGTATAGAAACATACCAACTAAAAGAAAATAAGTTTCATACTTGATATGGAACTTCTGTACAATATAGGCCACCAAACATCCCATAAAAAACTCTAAAAACATCCAACTAAATAGAAAAGAAACCAAATAATTATTATATTTGGATAAGCTTATTATTTCAAATAAATTTAATACGATCGCCAGAAGCCAACATGATACCATTGGGATAAAAACTTTTGGTTTAAACATTACTAGTGAAAATATTATATAGAAGAAAACAATATAGCTTAATGTCCATGCCGGAGCTACTATAGGATAACCATTTTGCGGAATTAATAGTAATGATTTAAACAATAATTCTTTGTTTTCCCAAAGCTTTACTTTATACAGTCCAAATAAAGTAACAACAGTCAGTAGAGTCACAATCCAATATAAAGGATATATACGTAAAATCCTTTTAATTAGAAAATTCCTCGCCCCTTTTATATCTCCTATTTTATGAGAATAATTATAAAAAATAACAAATCCACTTAGTATAAAAAACAAATCAATTGCTGTATATCCATTAGCAATTATTCTTGATAGTAGTACATACTGGGATTTATACTGATTATTAAGCTCTAAGATTACATGAAATAATAGAATATAAACAGCAAGGAATGCTCTTAAAAATTGTAAAGTATTAATTCTATTTCTCATTATAATAGTATCTCCTTTTCGTATGAACTGGTATATTATAATCATTATAACTATTCCAGTAATTGAAATAATTCTATAGCATTAAGAGTTTTTTAGTTATGTCCATTAAAACTTTTTTTATTCGAATATTACTAGTGATAAAAGAGTACTACCATGCATCAATTTTATTTTTATGCTGAATATGGCCATTCACTATTACTGATATCCCATTATTAAGACTTATTCGCGGTTTCCATTTTAACTCTGCTTGCGAAGTTTTTGTCTCTAGTAATGTTTTTGAGACATCGCACTTCCTCATATCTGCATATTTTATTAGAATAAACTTTCTATCTGCTTGTTTTTCTATACTCTCAATAATTTCATTAAGAGTATGCACCTGACCGGAACCAATGTTAAAAATATGCTTATCTCCACTGTATTTTGTCAAAGCAATAAGAGCATCCATCAAATCATCCATATATATATAGTCTCTCTCATTATTTCCATCACCGAATATAGTAATTGGTTCATTATTAAACAATCTTTTTATAAAAATAGGAATGACACCTTGCGGTTTATCAGGATTTTGTCCTAACCCATACGGATTTGATATTCTGGCAATTTTATAATTGATTCCATAGCGGATACCATAAAACTCTAAATAGCTTTCTATTACCTTTTTTTGTACACCATAGCTACAAATAGGATTTAAACGATCGTCTACGCAGTTTATATGATTTCCTGTTTCTCCGTAAATCGTTCCACCTGAAGAAGCAAAAATAATTTCATTCACGCCACAAGCAACCATACCTTCCAAAAGCCTTACTGTCGGAATTATATTGTGCTCTATCTCAATATCTATATGCTTGGTACTTTCTGATGGTATTGTAGTACTTATCAAATGAAATACTTTATCAACACCATCTAGAATATTTTGAAAATTTTTTTCTTCTATAAAGTTTCCTGTTACTATTTTTATATTTTCGACGTCTTTAAGCTCTTCAATCGGTCGAATATCATAAGCTAAAACTTTATACTCTTTAGCAAGCTTTTTGCAGAGAGCCTTGCCTATAAAGCCCCCTGCACCCATAACCAAACACGTTTGCATTGTCATCTACCTCTCTAGTAGTTCATTATACACTTTATCATAAGCATCTACCATTGTTTCAACACCAAAGTTATCCCAAGCACGCTTTTGATTAAACCTTCCAATTTCTTTACATCTTTCATAATCATTAAGCAACTGCACCAAGATGTCTGAAAGCTTGTCTGAATCATCCGAAGGCGCAAGTACTTCGCTAGTGCCAATAATTTCACTTAGTGCACCAATATCATATCCTGCGACAGGCATACCCATACTCATAGCAAATGGTGAAACTTGTCCAAAGCTTTCTTTCCAAACTGGAGCTACAAATATAGTGAATTTTTCATACCAACTTGGCAAGGAGTTATACGGCACATATCCAGTAAATATGAAATTTTTGAAAACTCCTGCTCTTTTTACTTTGTCCACATAATACTCATATTGTGGCCCTCCGCCAACAATAATTGCCTTTGTCTGAGGTCTTTTCTTTACTGTTTTAATAAATACATCTATGGAATATTGATTTAATTTATCATATCCTAACCGATATACCATGCCAATAGTATCTTTTGCCAGGTATTCTCCCTCTAACTTTCTAGTAAACATATGAAAATTAGATCCGGGATAAATAACCATGCTTTTGCTATCATCTTTTTTATGAAAGTTTTCTAAAACATAGTTGCTTACAAATACATATTTATCAACATATTCTCTTAAAATAGGCTCTATCGGAGTATTTATATTTTCTATCATCTTAATACTGTTAACTTCTTGCAGCAAACTAAAGACTTTATGATACCACTCACCTTCCCAGATATGAACATGAATAATATCAGGATTATACTCCTTAATTTTTTTAAGCACATCTTTTTTATTATTAACATCAACTACTTCTACTTCAACACCTAGAAATTCTTCTTTCCCACGATATGCCATGGTAAAAATTTTATTATCATATTTATGACCATAATACTCAATAATATCAATGATCAAACGTGATGAACCTCCTGTATAGAAATTTTCGATAAAATGGAGTATTTTTTTTCTATTAGGTTCAAGCTCTTGCTTAATTGTTACTTGATAAGGCTCAACCACTTGCTGGATTGTTTTATCGGCTGCACCCTCTTTTATTGCAAGTGCCGCTTTTTCTTTCGCACCTTGAACCGCTTCAATCAAACCTACTTCCTTTATTTTTCTCAGAATTTTACCTAGATTAATATGATTATTAGAAATATATCTTATTACATTTCTATAATTCTTAAGAGCACTTACACTCATTTTTTTTATTACTTCAAAAATAGTTGGTTTTTGAATTTTAAACTTTTGAAATTTAAAGTTAATGGGTTTAAAACCAAAATCAAAACGAAAAGCATCACTTTTGTTTTTTAGTCTTAATATATACGTATATTCCTCTCCATCCATAAAACCAAGCTCAAAAGATTGTTCTTCACAGAATGCATTTTCCGGTAACAATGCATAGTATAACTTAAACCGTAGGCCGTCGATGTCACTCTTTATTTTGTGTGTGATTTTAATATATTTATATTTATCTTTTGTAAAAGCAATAAAAAGCGAGTTATCATCTCCACCTAAAAATTCTCTATTGTTTTTGTGAAAAAAGTTGTGACCATATACATCCTTTACGTTATTGTTCTCTTGTATTACAATGTTTTTAAATCTATACATATTCTCATTCATTTAACTATCTCCGCTTAATAATTCGTTAGTAATTTTTAGTATATTATCATTAAATACATCAACAGAGAAATGTTTTTCATATGTTCTTCTGCCTTCAATTTTTATTTGCGTAAGCTTTTGCTCGTTATCTATGACACACTTAATTTTTTCCATTAACTCTTTATAATCATTATTATGATAGATAAATCCATTTACGCCATCTATTAATAGATCCGCAGTCCCTGTATTCTCAGAACAAATTGCAATTTTTGAAAGCATTAAACACTCTGTCATAAAGATAGGCATAGGATCATCTCGAGAGGCACAAACTATCGCAGTACATTGATTATAAATATCTCTAATTTCATCTCTTGAAACTTCTCTAATTAAAGATACATTTTTCGGATACAGTTCTTTCACTTCTATAACCTTATTATAAATATCTTGGTCTATATTCCTTCCAATAAACAAAAATTGGCACTTCTTAACATACTCATACGGCATCTCTTTAATTGCTCTTGCGAAAATATCCTGACCTTTACGCCATTCTATAGTACCTATAGTTGCAAAAACAAATTTTCCTTCAATGTTCTCTAACTTATAACCATAATCTTTTTTAATCCCTGTTGAATAGTCAGGCACATAATAAAGCAGTTCTTTTGGCTGATATTTAGGTCTATATTTATTCATCATGCGTCTCGCATACCCACCGCCACAGTAAATATGTACATTTTCAGATACTGTATGCGGAATTAGGTCTTTAGCTCCTCTTTCATAGCTATCTTGTGCCTCATGTACCCACCACATTACAGGAATATTAAGTTTCTCAAGCTGAATTATACTATGATATTGTACCAATGTACTAACAACAATTAAATCAAAGTTTTCTGCAAACTTTAGCCAAAACTCTCCTCCGTTTATTGATGAATTTATTATGACACTAATACCTTCTTTTGATATTTCTTCTCTCATTCTTCCATCGTATGGAGATAATACACTTGTATAATACCCATTATCATGTAATGCCTTTGCAGCATAGCTGAGCGCTACTGGAGCTCCTGTTATAGATAATTCGTGAGAAATTAATAATACACTCTTAGCAGATTTTTTACTACTGTTTTTTGCAAAAACTTTATAATCTATTGGAACATTTTTGAGCATGACATATCTCATACTATCCGTAAAATACGGATCATGACTTAAAAATTCTCCATAATTTTTTAGCATATAAATATAGGCTGTCTTGCTCTCTCTTTCAAACCAACTATCATACCAATTGCCGCCGTTCGCATATACTTCAGATTCTGAACAGTACACACAATATAAACCCTGTTTTTGTATCTCAAAAGAAAATGCAGCATTACTGAATTTCTCTTTTGTTTCATATTCATTGAATCCATCTGTTTTATCAAAAGTAGACTTTCTTACAGCAAGACAAGTGGCTGAAAGAACAGAAATCTGTCTATTCGTAAATACAGGTTCACTAAAACTTTCCACCAAAGTATTCGGTTCTCCATTAAAAGGTAAAGAAAAAAATCCAAATCCACCTGAAATAATACCTGCATAACGTATAGTATTGTCACTTCTCAAAATCTTTGGAGATACTCCTCCTACATTTGAAAATACAAAGCAATTAATCATATTACATAGCCAAGTTTTTTGTTCAGTAATAATATAATCATGCAAAAAAACAAAAAACTCTCCTTCTGCATTTTTTGCTCCTAAATTACACTTCTTACTATAGTTAAATTCTTCTTCATAAGTAACATATTTAATACTGTCTGCATATGCAAAGTATTTTTGAAGCTTTGAACATATTTGATTCGTAGATACAATAATAATTTCATATACGGCATACTGTGTATTTAATAAAATATGTTCTATACACACAAGCACTTTTTTATAGTCGTCAGTAGGAATAATAATTGATACCTTTCCATTTTTTTCTAAAGCATGTAGGCTAAAGCTTCTTTGTTTCGGTACCACGCTTAATTTAAAGCCCATTCTTTGCAATGATTTTTTGACTATACTGCTGTTTTCTAACACAATATCCTCTTCAGTATAGCTGTTTCTTAGTAGCAATACCCTTTCAATATGAGTGATATTGGATGATATACTTGCAACTTTTAATACTGCATCACTTATTCTTCCACTAAAAGTTTTCAGCTTTTCATCAAATCCCCCAACCTTTTCTAAAGCAAATTTAGAAAAGGAAACCCCCTGTCCTATATAAAGACTATTATACAAATCATAACAAGAAAAGTCTGGTTTTATAAAATACTTAATTTTTCTTCCGTTTTCACCGTCAAATAAACATTCATCACAATAAGCCAAGTCACTTCCCGTATTTTCCATTTCTTTCGCAAAATATATCAAAGCATCTGGTGAGAGAACATTTCCGCCATTTATAAATAAAAGATATTCATTTTCTGCTTCTGCAAGTACGTTATTTACTACGTCTCTCACATTATCATCAAAATAATATGTTCTAATTTCTTTTGATATTTGTTGGGGTATCTGATAACCTTTAGGTGCCATCACAGCAATATTAAACTTTTGATAACTCTGCTCTTTCAAACTATTAAGAGTTCCTCTAATGCACACATTTAGACCTTTAATATCAATAACTACTGTTAGTTTTGTATTTACGTTAAATTCCTGTTTTTCCTCGGACTGTTGCATCTCATAGATATCTATTGTACCTGCAGTAGTATTTTCTGCTTTGTTGCTCACATTTAAAATTTTATTCTTTAAGCCAACCAATCCGCCATTTTTTAATGCATAGAGAACTTTTTTAAATATCAAATGTTTGTTTTCTATATTTTTATATGCTACTTTTATTACATGTAATTTCCCCATTAACCCCATATAAGTTACCCCATCTATTTAAATATTTTTTTTACCCACCGAAAGGGTTTTGTGATTTTATAACTAATAGAATTTTTTATAAAATCTAATTGTTTACTTATTTCCTCGATCCTATTATCTTTTTCTTCCAAGATTTTATCTAAACTTTCAATAAAAGAATCTTTATATTTAATTTCTTCTATTGCGCAATGAACTTCGTCTTGCTTATCCCTTATATGTTTATTCAACCGACTTATTTCAAAATCTCTTGCCTTGATTTCTTCTATCGCTCCATTAATTTCATCTTGCTTTTCCTCTATGTGATTATTCAACCGGTTTATTTCAAAATCTCTTTTCTTGATTTTTTCTATTACTTGATCAATTTCACCTTGCTTTTCCTCTATGTGATTATTCAACCGGTTTATTTCAAAATCTTTTTTCTTGATTTCTTCTATTGCTTGGTTAATTTCACCTTGCTTCTCTTGTATATGCTTGCTCAATTGACTTATTGTTTTGTTTAACTTGTATATATTAATAGTTGCTTCGCTAGAGATTCTCTTGTTTTCCTCTAAATAATATTCTTCCAATTCTTCAAATGTAATTTTTTGTATACTACCGCTAATTTCTATCTCTTTAATGCCTGTAAAATCATCACATTCTAAAATATAAATAGGATCACTATTCATAAACACATCAATATTATCTTTACAATATGCTATATTATATTTATTGACTTTTATACCCTCAATATTAGAGGTAATTTTAAAATCTTCTATTTTACATGGAAATTCACATGGATCAAAACGAAGAACCTTAACATTTTCTTTATCAATATTAAAACGCACTGTAAAAGTATTATTTTTATTATAGTAATAGCACTGAATTTTTTTTTCTGTTTCTTTAAATCCTTCACCTATATCCAGATATAAAGCAGTACTATATAATCTGCTATACTCTCTTATATTTCTCATAAGAATAATATTGTTTTTATTTTTTTCATAATAACTACGTTTTATAGCTGAAAAAACATATTGATATACATTTGCAAACCTTCTATTTTGAAGCGCCTCTGCTACATTTCCTTCCACATCTGCAAATGATATGTTAAACTCTGTATCCTCAACATTATTATAAATCGCTTCCTCTTTTTCAACAACCATATCGCTACTTTCTAATAGCTGATCCAATGAATGCTTTGTAAAAAAATGTATATGGGTATCATCTAATAATCCTGTTTTTTTATATTCAAATTTATTATTTATTAAATTGATTATAATTGCATTATGCGCTATATTAGGTATAGAAACAAATAATCTACCATCATCTTTTAGCAATGTCAAACTTTCCTGTACTACTTCACGAGGATTCCTTAAATGTTCAAGCACATCGGCAAAACAAATGTAATCAAACTTTATTTGCTTAAACTTTTCTTTCCAAGCATAACCTTCTATATCCCCCAGTAGGCCGCCATCAGCATATTGTATCGCATGAGAAAATGCTTTTTTTTCTACTTCTACTATATATACATTACAGTTTAACTCTTGCTTCAAATATTTTGTCATATATCCCGTTGCAGGACCAAATTCAAGAACAGTAGAATTTTTTTTAATTTGTTTTAAAATACAAGTTAGTGTACTATCTTTATCGAAATCTATATTAGTTTCATATCTATTCACTTTGTTGCCCCTCGCGATGCAAATTTAATAAGGCTAGATTTTATAAAAAACTTCACATCTTTTAAAAGATTTTTGTTAGGTTTTCTACAAATCAAAACACTGTCTTTCCATATCTCATCCATATCAGGATGTTCATTAATATCTGACTGTGTATAAATTTCTACTACGTCCAATCCTACATATTTTGCAATCGCTCTTAATCCATCTGAAAAATATCTATAGCAATCTAAGGGATACTTATGCTCGTAACCCGATGATGGTACAATAATACAGCACAGCCCTTCATGCTTTAATACTCTTTTGATCTCTAAAAAAGTTAACCAAAAAAATTCTACATGTTCCAATGCCTGGCCACTAATTATCACGTCATATGAATTAGATTCTATTTCTCTCCAATTGTATACATTTTTTAGAACAATATCAACATTATTGCCAGCAACCATATCGCACCCATAATAATCCCATTTTGCTTTATCATTTTTAAAAAACACCTTATACGATCCCATGATATCTTCAGGTACTGTCTGGCTTCCTACATCTAATATTTTTAGATTCTTATTCTTATCAAGATATTTATTAATGAATCTTTCCATATTCAAAAGAGAACTTTTGTGCATATCATAACCGTCCTATCTACTTTTGCATTTGATAAATTTTTACTTTAGCATCTACATCCAACAATGCATAATGATATCCTTCATTTATAATTTTTATATTTAATACATTATATAACCATGCCAATGTTTCATAATTCTCCATAATCCCATCAGCAATCGCTACCTCAATAATATAATCGCCGCCTATTAATTTTGGCATGCTAAAACTAAAATCTACTTTATTGATTGTTCCGCTTTTTACATTAAAACTCCTTTTTCCATCAACAATCAATGTATTTGGGTTTATAATCCACATACCTTTATTCGTCGCTAAAGCAAAACCTGCAATGCATTTTTTTATATCTCTATTACTTTCAAATATAATACTTAAAGTACATTTTTCACCTGCATAAAATATATCTCTTATTTCTCCTTTATTATTCGTAATAAAACATGAAATTATTTGAACATCCTCTGTTACTACACTATCATTTGTATATTTTATATTAGGATAATTTTGCTTATCCATAGAAAGAATATCATAATTTTTTGATTCTAGATGATCTGTAGAATATATTTTATGAAATTGGCTTTTTTCCTTGAGTAAATTGTTACTATACTCATTACATACTTCCAAATTCTCACCATACATTTTTAATTTCCCTTTTTCAAGCCAAATCGTTTTATCACACATTTCTTTTATGCTGGCAAGGTCATGAGATACATAGAGTACTGTAGTGTTCTTCTCCTTAAGTTCCTCAAACTTTCTAAAGCACTTATTTTGAAAAAATATATCCCCAACACTTAAAGCCTCATCTACAATTAAAATATCAGGCTCTACATTAATTGCGACTGCAAACGCAAGTCGAGCAAACATACCACTTGAGTAGCTTTTTACAGGCTGCCTTATAAACTCTCCAATATCAGCAAAATCAATAATACTTTGTACTTTATCACTCATCGCTTTCCTGCTTAATCCCATCATGGCTCCATTTAAATATATATTTTCCAATCCTGTATATTCAGGATTAAATCCTGTACCTAATTCTAATAATGCTGACACTTTACCATTAATAAATATATCGCCATTAGTGGGCGTCGTTACACCTGTAAGTATTTTTAGTAACGTAGATTTTCCTGCTCCATTAGCTCCTATAACTCCTACTGTATCACCTTTTTTAATCTTAAAGCTAACATCGTTTAACGCATAGTAATTCTCATGATATTGTTTTCTTGTTAAACTTAAAGATTCTTTTAGCCTATCTAATGGCTTATTATATAATTTATATACTTTAGATACATGCTCTGCTTGTATTGCAATATTACATTTCATTTCACAATTCTCCTATTATAATACATCTGCAAAATGTGGCCTAAGCCTTTTAAAAACTAGGGCTCCTATCACAAAAATAATTATGACTATACCCCAAAAGTATAAGTTAGTAAAACCTCTTTCCCAAAACCAAACATTATCAATAAAGCTATCTCTATACCCTCTACATATATAAAACATAGGATTAATTTTTAAAATACTTTGTACAAATTGTGACATGTTATCAGGCGACCAAAAAATTGGCGTTATCCAAAATCCTATTTGTATAAAAACAGATACTATATTTAATATATCTGGTATAAATACAGCTAAAGATGATAAAAGCCAGCCCAAACCAACCAGAAGTATCACCGTACATATAAAATAATAAATAACTTGAAAATTATACATAGATATACTAAAACCATATATTCTACATACAACAAAAATAAATAAGATAAATCCTATATGAACAAAACTTGACGAAATAATTTTAACCACTGGAATAGCACTTATTCGAAAGTTTACTTTTGTTACCAAATACTTATATTCTATTAAAGAATTTGTCACAGAGATTAATGCCTCCGAAAAATATGACCACGGTAAAAAAGCCGGTATAAACCAAACTACAAAAGGCACATTATTTATAGGTGGATTTTTAAAACCCACCTCGAATACAAACCATAATACAAATATAGTAACGAGAGGCTGTATAAAAGCCCATACTATTCCAAACAAAGAAGATGCAAATTTCGCTTTAAAATCATTTCTTGCAAGTAATAACAAAGTTTGCTTATTTTTTACAATGTTTAGGATAAAAGTATAAAAACCATTAATATATGTCATTTGTTTCTAACTCCTCATTATACAGCTAGTGATAAAGAATAGTCCTATTATAATATTATCGATATAAAAATAAAAGTAGCGAAATTATCATTCATTATATATCAAGTCATCATGCAGTATTTAACAGTTCAAAAAACTAGAATGTTTTATCAACTTAACTCACTTTTGGATAATAAGCATCACCTATGATAGAGATTATCTTATCTCCTTCCATACATTTTTTCGTAATAGTTTTTATACTCTTCATTTATAATATTTTCCCACCACTTTCTATTATCTAAATACCATTGTATAGTCTTTTTTATACCCTCATCAAAAGTAGTCTGAGGAAGCCAACCAAGCTCATTATGAATCTTTGTAGGATCAATGGCATATCGCAAATCGTGTCCTGCTCTGTCTTTTACAAATTTAATTAAGCCTTCATTTTTTCCAAGTTCTCTAATAATTGTCTTTACTACTTCTAAATTAGTTCTTTCATTATGTCCACCAATGTTATAGACTTCTCCAATTCTGCCCTTGTGAATTATTAAATCAATTGCAGAACAATGATCTTCTACATACAGCCAATCACGTACATTTTCACCCTTTCCATAAACAGGCAAATGTTTGTTGTTTAGCGCATTAGCTATCATTAATGGGATTAGCTTTTCGGGGAAGTGATACGGACCATAATTATTTGAGCATCGCGAAATTGTCACAGGCAATTTAAAAGTTCTATGATATGCCTGTACCAGTAAATCTGCCGCTGCCTTAGATGCTGAATAAGGACTTGAAGTATGAATAGGAGTATCTTCCGTGAAAAATAAATCCGGTCTATCAAGAGGCAAATCACCATAAACTTCATCAGTAGATACTTGATGGTAACGGTCTATTCCATATTTTCTACAAGCATCTAAGAGCACCTGTGTACCCATTACATTGGTCTGCAAAAATACAGACGGGCTTTCTATAGAACGGTCAACATGGCTCTCTGCTGCAAAATTTACGATAATATTTGGTTTCTCTTCTTCAAAAACTTTATAAATTATTTCTCTATCTGAAATATCCGCTTTGATAAATTTAAAGCTTGGATTTTCTAAAACTGCTTCTAAAGTTTCCATATTTCCAGCGTATGTTAGAGCATCAACACAGATAATTTGGGAATCTTTATACTTATTGAGCATATAGTGAATAAAATTTCCACCTATAAATCCAGCTCCACCTGTTACTAATAATTTTAACATTCTTCCACCTCATTTATTTATATAAAAGTTGGCCTCAGTTTCTTTTAATGTTTTCCACTTCTCATCTTTTGCTGAAAGAAGTATACTTGCTACTTTATCTAAAGGCCATTCTATTCCTACATTTGGGTCATTCCAAATGATTCCTCCCTCATCTTTCGGATGATAGTAGTCTGTACACTTATAAACAAACTCAGCTACATCGGAAGTAACAAGAAAACCATGGGCAAAACCTTCAGGAACATAAAATTGCTTTTTATTTTCTTCAGATAGATATAATCCGTACCATTTTCCAAATGTCTCAGAGTCTTTTCGTAGATCTACCGCAACATCAAATACTTCACCTTTAATTACTCTTACCAATTTCCCTTGAGGATAATTATACTGGAAATGTAGTCCCCTGAGTACACCCCTAGATGAACGTGACTGATTATCTTGCGCAAATACCATATCAAGCCCGGCTTCTTTAAACTCTTGTGCATGATACGTCTCCATGAAGAAACCTCTATGATCATCAAATACTGTAGGTTCCACTACATATAAATCTTTTATTCCTGTTTCTAAAAACTTAAATTTACCCACTCCTTACAGTCCTTCCGCTACACTTAATAAGTACTGTCCATATTCCGTTTTGCTTAAAGGTTCAGCAAGCTCAAGAAGCTGTTCTTTTGTGATGTAACCTTTTCTATACGCAATTTCTTCGATACATGAGACATAAAGCCCTTGCCTTTTTTGTATAGCTTCTACAAAGTTACCCGCCTCTAGTAATGCATCATGAGTTCCGGTATCCAGCCATGCCATTCCTCTTCCAAGAAGTTCTACCTTTAATTTACCCTGCTTCATATACTCTTCATTCACTGTCGTGATTTCCAATTCTCCTCTAGCAGAAGGTTTAATTGTCTTCGCTATCTGTACCACATTATTATCATAGAAATACAAGCCAGGCACTGCATAATGGGACTTTGGCTGTTGAGGCTTCTCTTCTATGGATATGGCATTACCATTTTCATCAACTTGAACAACACCATAAGCAGTAGGGTCTTTAACATAATAGCCGAAGATGGTTGCGCCCTCATCTCTTTTTGCAGCATTTTCTAATATACGACCAAAGCTTTGTCCATAGAAAACGTTGTCACCTAGTACAAGGCAAACTTTATCGTCTCCAATAAATTCTTCTCCTACAATAAATGCATCGGCCAGTCCTCTTGGCTTGTCCTGTACGGCATATGACATAGAAAGACCTATATGCGAACCATCCCCAAACAATTCTTTAAATAACCCAATATCCCTAGGAGTAGAGATAATCAGCACTTCTCTAATTCCAGCCAGCATCAGAATTGACAGCGGATAATAAATCATTGGTTTATCATAAATCGGTAATATTTGTTTTGAAACTGGCTTGGTAATCGGATAAAGCCTGGTTCCGGCGCCTCCAGCTAGAATAATTCCTTTCATTTGCTCAACCTCATCTCTTATAGAATTATATTTCTTCTAAATAATCCGCCAAAGCTTGTTTATAACTTCTTAATTGTTCATGCCCATTAAGCTTCCAGTAAAAGTTTTCTAATGGCGAATACTTTGGCCTTGGTGCGGGACGGTCTATTTCTTCGGTTGTAATAGGTACTACATTGACACCCTGTGCACCAGCTAATTCCAAGATATCTTTAGTAAATTCATACCATGATACAACGCCACTGTTCGTTATGTGATAGATACCGTAAGCAGGCGTCTGTATCAGCTCTTTGATAGCATAAGCTAGGTCTAAGGTATACGTCGGGCTGCCAAACTGGTCATTTACCACTCTGATCTCATCCCGCTCTTTCGATAAGTTTACCATCGTCTTCACAAAGTTCTTTCCGTTCTTGCCGTACAACCACTGAGTCCGGACAATGTAGTGCTTATTTAATACAGTTCGAACATAATTTTCTCCTGCCAACTTACACTTTCCATATACACTTAATGCATTTGTTGCATCGTCTTCTATATAGCTTGCTCCCTTTGTCCCATCGAAAACATAGTCTGTACTGATATGTACCATCGCGGCATTTATCTCATTACATGCGACTGCTACATTACGGGGCCCTAATGCATTTACCTTATACGCCAGCTCCATCTCACTTTCACAGCCATCTACATTGGTGTATGCCGCACAATGAATTACGATATCAGGTCGTAATTCATTAATATTCTCAACAGTCTCTTTGATATTAGTAATATCAAAGTTATCCATGTCTACACCTATAACCTCATGTGTGTCTTGCAGTACTTCTGCCAAATCCGTTCCTAACATTCCTTTAGCTCCGGTTATCAATACTCTCATATCACACCTCATTTTACAATTTTTCCAATAGCTCTTTGGCCTGTTCGATCATTTTCCCTGTCTCACTATTTAATGTTACCGGTTTAAGCTTTATTGCGTTAAGCTGCTCTATTTGTTCTTCAATGCTTATTACTTCTTGTACCAGCTCTTTCGCTTTATCATTGTCCTTTTTATTTAAATAATATTGCGCAGCCTGTAAATATGCATGTGCTTTCTGCTGGTAGTTCTCCGGTCTTAGAGGCTGAAGCTGTACCGACTTATCGAACAGTTCAAGCGCCCGGTCAATTTCTCCGATTTTAAAGTAAAACGCTCCCGCACGTGCATGCCGGTCAGCATTATATTTATCTAAACTAAGAGACTTTTCTGCTTGCTTCTTCGCTTCATCCATAACCTCTCGTGGTATTTTATTATCCTTCACGTAAGAGTCAAACAGCGTGTTTGCGTAGTCTATTCTATAGGATGCCATTAGGGGATCAAAGTTAACAGCTGAACGAAACAATACCGCAGCTTCTGTCAACCGCTTGGCTTCCCCATAGCGGACACCTTTTCGCGCATAATCACTTGCAACGGCAAATGTACATACAGTTATGAATAGTACTATTGTGGGTATTATCCCATAGCGTATAGGGAGTTCTTTATTTAGCTTGTGACTCTCGTCCTTTTGTGATGCATATACTCCTATCAGTGCAAACAAAGTCCATAGTATAATGGATATCGCACTTAAGGATAAATCAAAATCAATGAAGCTATGCGCAACTAGACTTCCTGCAGCAGTAAATATACCGATTAATAGCAAGTAATCTTCTTGCTCTTTCATATGTTTTCTTAAACACCTTACTGATTCTATCAAGAAAGCCAATATTGTTCCGATATATATAATGAATCCTATGGTACCCGTTTCTACCCATACCTGCATAATGTAGCTGTGCGCTTGATTTGACCAGTATAAATAGGACTGATACATGAAATATAGACTTTCCCACGCACCGCCTCCACCGCCAAGTACCGGATAATCTTTAACAATTTCAAAAGCATCAAAGTAAAATACAAATCTCTCTCTTACTGTTCCGGTAGAAAAATTTATACCTTGTAATCTGCTGAGAAGATCCTGTGGAAGGATTTTAGCAAGAATGTTTGGTGCAAATAAAAATGCAATAATACCACCTAAAGTCAATACTCCAATTAATGAAATAATGATTATCTTATAATTACCGATTAATTTGCCCATCCTTTTCTTACAAACATTTATTATATACTGCATTAATAAATTCACTATTATACATACAGCAAAACCAATAACCAGCCACTTCCATGAAGATGATTGGTCTCTTAACAGTGTAGCTGCACGGAACCCCTGGGCACTAATCACTGTAGGTACGATAAGACTTATGCTTAGCGCTATCATATCCATCAAAATATATTTCCACGCGGCAATCATTAGAATGAATATAAATATAGGAAGCAGAACCCATGCACCTCGAGAATAAGAAAAAATAAAGCCAAATAAAAGCATAAACCCAGATATGCTTATGATACTTTTTACCCACATATTCTTATATACAGTATATAGAACATAGCAAAGAAGCAGTCCACATAGTACTAAGGCTGCAAAAGCATTATGGTATTGTATCGTAGAATTGATCCATTTTTCATTTTCCGCCAATGAATAAGCGCCATCATATTTAAATGTGCCTGCCGCAGCTCCTAATCCGATAAACGCTACCGTTGTGATACTTCCTAAAATAATGCTTAGTATTAGTTTCACATATTTACTTTCATGAATAAGCTCTTTTACTAAGAAATAGATTACCAGATAGTTAAAGTACTTTAATACTTCTGCTATTGCTAATCTTGTATTGACGGCACCCGCTGCAGAAATAGTATATGCTATGACTAAACCTATCAATGTATAATCAAGATATGTATTTAAAGCAAGGCGTTCTTTTTTTATCGCCTTGTATGTCAAAAGCGCTATAAAAGAAATAAAAGATATTATATATACAACAAACTGTTCTTCTTCAAAAAACAATCCCCTGAAAAAAGGAGGCAGCGCAATAAGAGCTGAAGTAATACTCAGCAGGATCCATTTCATCATTTCGTGATTCCCGCTTTGCACTTGAACTGCATTTTTTCTACGTTTTCCCATATTACCCTCCATGTTCTATCAGTACCAAATACACAGCACTCAAAAACCCCATTATTTTAATTCTTTAAATATTTTACATTAATATGATATATTTCGCAACCACTTTAACAGAAATGTAAATATTTGATGAAAAAAGATATCTCCTGTCTGAAGATATCTTTTGTAAAAACTTATTTATTAATATTAGCAACAACTTCCTCCATAAAGGATGTTAGTTTCTTCTGTGCTGCCGGCAGCATATCTGATACTACTGAAAAATATATCTTGATCTTAGGCTCGGTCCCCGATGGTCTTACTACGAACCATGATTTATCTTCCAGTTCAAAATACAGTACATCTGATTTTGGAAGATGAATAACTTCTTCTTTATTATGGATCATATCATATCTCTTGCTTGCTTTATAATCTCTTAATACGGTAACCTTTACGCCATTTATCTCTTCTGGCGTCTCTTTTCTAAGCCTGTCCATGATGTCTTTCATCTTTTCAATGCCTTCTTTACCTTCAAGGGTAATAGATTTAAGACTTTCCAAGTATACGCCATACCTATCATATAACTCTTGCATTCCTTCAAAAAGGCTCATCCCTCTGGACTTATACCATGCGGCCATCTCAACTATTAACATAGCTGCAACTACCGCATCTTTATCTCTCGCATATGTTCCCGCAAGATAGCCGTAACTTTCTTCAAATCCGAAAACATATTGTTTTTTATTACCATTTTGTTCAAACTCTTTAATTCTTTCACCAATGAATTTAAATCCGGTGAGGACATCCATGATTTCAACATCATAATGCTCGGCTACTGCTCTGGCCATCTCCGTGGTTACTATGGTCTTTATCACTACGCCATTTGAAGGAAGCGTACCTTTTTCTTTTTTCTGAGATAGGACATATTCCGTAAGCAATACGCCCATCTGATTGCCTGAAAGAGTAACGTATTCACCTTCTTTATTTCTTACTACCACACCAATACGGTCACAGTCCGGGTCAGTACCGATAATGAGATCAACATTCTCTTTCTTAGCCATCTCGATCGCAATGGTAAAACCATCTTTTTCCTCGGGATTTGGTGATTTGACAGTGGAAAATGCCGGATCAGGTTGTTCCTGCTCCTTCACTATGAGTACATTTTTCATGCCTATCATATCAAGAATCCTTCTTACAGGCTTATTGCCCGTCCCATGAAATGGTGTGTAAATCACCTTGAAGTCCTCTGCCATTTTTTCTACAATTTCAGGATTTATACTTTGTTCCTTTACCTTCGCAAGATATTTCACATCAATTTCTTCACCGATCATTTGAATAAGGCCTGATGCCTTCGCCTGATGCTCGTCCATTACGTTTACGCCGGTAAAAATATCTATCGAATCCATGACTTCCAGTACAACATCCGCACTTTCAGGCGGGAGCTGTCCCCCGTCTTCCCCATAGGCCTTATAACCGTTATATTTTGCAGGATTATGGCTTGCCGTAATAACGATTCCTGCCATCGCACCTAACTCTCTTACCGCAAAGGACAACTCGGGTGTTGGACGGAGTTCATCAAATACATAAGCTTTTACCCCGTTAGCCGCCAACACCTTCGCAGATTCCATCGCAAACTCAGGTGATCTATATCTGGAATCATAGGCGATTACTACGCCTCTGTTTTTTGCATCCTGTCCCAGCTTTGATATGTATGTCGCCAAGCCTTGCGTCGCTTTACGAACGGTATATTTATTCATCCGGTTCGTTCCTGCACCGATGATTCCTCTTAATCCGCCTGTACCGAAAGCAAGATTGGTATAAAATCTCTCTTCTATTTCTTTCTCATCGTTCTCTATTTGCTTTAATTCTTCCTTGATCTCTTGATCAACGTATGGACTTTCAAGCCAGTATTTGTATTGTTCCATGTAGTTCATATGATCGAACCTCCTAGATGAATTAGATTACGTCTTCAGATATTAAGTTGGGAGTGAGGAGTGGGGAGTTTTTTTGATCTTCTCTTAACTCCCGACTCCTCACTAATACACGTATATATTTACCAATTAATATAATATAGTACTTTCTAATGTTTGTCTATAGACAATTTTACATTTTATGGATTATTTATGGTAGGTTTCATTACTTGTTATTTTAAAGGAACGATATATCTGCTCTAATAATATTAACCTCATTAGCTGGTGAGGAAAGGTGAATTTGGAGAAGCTTAATTTTAAATCTGCCTTTGATTTGACTTCATCGGATAAGCCTACCGATCCGCCGATAATAAACGCAATGGTGCTTTTTCCCGTGACAGCCAATCTATCAATGGTTTCGCACAGTTCAACAGAATCAAGCTGTTTTCCTTCAACACACAGTGCAATAGTATAGATACCATCTTTAAGATGATTAAGGATTTTTTGCCCTTCGGTTACTTTAACCATTTCTTCTTGTTTTTCGCCTGCGTTGTCAGGAATTTTTTCATCACTAATCTCTACGATATCCAGCTTGCAATATCGCGATAAACGTTTGGCATATTCGCTTATTCCGTTGCTCAGATATTTTTCTTTGATTTTCCCGACAGTAATAAGTTTAATGGTCAACACGAGGATTACCCCTTCACAAACGATATACTTTGCTTCGACTCTCCCGATCCGCTACATCCAGCAGTACATCTTTCCCTACTTTTATCTTTCTGCTTTCCAGCGCATTATATACAGTCTGGTAAGCTAATTGCGGAAAATTATTTTCTCTGCTTAAATGCCCTAGCAGAAATCGCGAAGTCCCTTTCATCGCAAGATGCGCAACCAGCTCCCCTGCTGCTTCATTACAGAGATGTCCTCTTTCTCCCAGTATCCTCTGCTTGAGAAAATACGGATACGAGCCGCACTTTAACATCTCTATATCATGGTTCGACTCTATCAGGATCATCTCACTTCCTTCAAGCTGCGAAACCAATCCTTCATTAACATGTCCGATATCGGTGGCCAACGTGACTTTTGTATCATTCATCAAAAAATTATATCCTACCGGCTCAGATGCGTCATGGGGAATGGAAAACGGCCGAACACAGATATCTTTTATGCAAATTTCTTTGTGAGTATCAAAGACTTTTTTATTCTCCGTCTTTATGTTTCCGAGATCGCCCTGCATACCCGACCAGGTATTTTCATTCGCATAGATGGGTATGTCATACCGCCTGGACATAATCCCTACCGCATGGGTATGGTCCTTGTGCTCATGGGTTACAAAAATAGCATCTATTTCCGATGCTTGAATATCCATAGTTGCTAAAGAAGCGGCAATACGCTTGCCGCTCACTCCACAATCAATCAATATTTTAGTGTTTTCACTGGCTAAATATATAGAATTTCCACTGCTGCCGCTAAATAATGAACAGAATGTTATCATAATTGATCCTTTCAAAAAAGTTTACAGGTTCATATTTTTATTCTCTTAATATCCGCTCCGAGACTGAGAAGTTTTGCTTCAAAGTTTTCATACCCTCGGTCGATATGTTTGAGGTCGTGTACTTCAGTAATCCCGTCGGCCACTATACCTGCGATAACCATTGCCGCACCGGCACGAAGGTCCGTTGCTTTTACAGGAGCACCTGACAATTTTGCCACGCCTTCTATCACAGCAACTCTTCCTTCTACCTTTATATTGGCACCCATACGCTTCAATTCATCTATATACTGGAATCGAGAATCCCATACCCCTTCGGTTACAATGCTTGTGCCTTCGGCCATCGCTAATAAAACGGCAACGGGGGGTTGTAAGTCGGTAGGAAATCCAGGGTAAGGCAGTGTTTTTACATTCGCTTTTAAAAGTTTATCTGTTCTCCATACCCTGACTGCATCATCATATTCATCTACATTCACATTCATTTCGATCAACTTTGCTGTAATTGACTCCAGATGTTTTGGGATAACATTCTTAACTACAACATCCCCTCCGGAAGCTGCCGCTGCAATCATAAACGTGCCCGCTTCAATCTGGTCGGGAATAATAGAATAAGTCCCTCCTGTGAGCTTGTCTACTCCTTTGACTTTAATCACATCTGTTCCGGCACCTCTGATATTGGCACCCATCGCATTCAAAAAGTTCGCTACGTCTACGATATGGGGCTCTTTTGCCGCATTCTCGATGATAGTGATCCCATCTGCTTTAACGGCCGCAAGCATTACGTTTATGGTAGCTCCTACACTTACCACATCCATGTATATTTGCGCTGCTGCTATTTTATCGGTACATGCATGGATTACACCATGCTCCATTTCCACTTTTACACCCAACGCTTCGAATCCCTTAATATGTTGATCAATAGGTCTCACCCCAAAATCACACCCGCCGGGAAAAGCAACTTCTGCTTTATTAAAGCGCCCTAATAGCGCACCTAACAGATAATAGGAGGCGCGCATTTTCTTTACCATCTCATATGGTGCTGTATAACTATTTACTACCGAGCAATCTATTTCTATAGTATTATTATTTATGTAATTCACTGCGGATCCAAGCTGCTTCAGCATATCCACAATTACGGTCACATCATTTATGTCCGGAACATTTTCTATCCTGCACACACCCTCTACCAGAAGCGCTGCAGGAATAATAGCAACAACTGCGTTCTTTGCACCACTGACAGTGACTTCCCCCTTCAGTTTATTGCCTCCTGTAATCACGAGTTTTTCCAAGGCATACACCTACCCTTGCTTTTTTCAATGTTTATATTATATCACTGTACACGAATGATTTAAAGAACAATTTTTAACTAGATAATTTTTCCTATAAAATATCACTGTTGTAGAAAAACATGCATTTATTCCTCAAAAAATACATTACTTAATTTTCCATCCCCATATAATTTCCTGTTGCCCCATCGTAATAATAGGATTTGCCATCTCCGGTTGAGATTCGCCATACAGGTTTGCCTGTCGTATTTTTTATATATACTTTATTGGTATCTACACGATAGTATCCTAATGTAATGCCTGTAATGGTACTGTTTTGATCCTGCGGTCTGTCCGGATTCTTGATAAAATCAATCAGGATGCCGGTAATATGATATACCGGCAGCTTTTCCGACGTAAAGCGCTTTGGTAGTAACCAATATCCTTTTATATTGGTTACACCTTTTGACGAAAGGATAACAGTAATATGATTACTAAAAACATCCCTTTTTTCGAACTTCTGCCGGAAAGTCACTGCGAACTCATCATCATTTATTTTTCTTACTATACCCGGCGAAGCATATTTTAAATCGAACTTGAATTCTTCCAGTGCCTCTTTTGCATAACTTACCGCGTTTGCATCATTGAGATCTATCATATCCATATCCGGTTCCGGATCTGTATAGATAAATTCACACCCATGTACCTCTAGTATCTTATTATTTAAAACAAACTTATATTTATTCTCTTCCTCCTGTTGTTCAAACCCTGCCCCAAACATGGTCTCAGCTAGCTCAGACGGGTGCTGTACAGGGTTCTCAATTTCAAGTGACGGCATATTACGCATTTTGGTAGGAATGATGCTTGGGTCTATTCCTATACCATTTCTTTTTAATACCTCAACAGTATCTTCCACGACATCAGCACTAATGGTAATCGTCTGATTGACAGATACCATCATATTCACCAATAATATAATATTAATACATAAAAACAAGATGATCAGAATGGTTTTTACCCTAGACCAATACATAATCCTTCCCTCAAATCTTTATTTTCCTACAGGTATTTTAAATATATCTTTGCTTCCTTCAATTCTTACACCCCAGTACGGTTCAAGCAGTTCTTGACTTCCGGACTCTTCATACTCTAAAAATAAATCGGAAATTTTAACTTGCCCTTGGCTTTCACTCATCATATTAATAATATTATCCATAACATAAGATACCGGCAGACCCACATCTGTTTCTTTTACAATTTGATAATCCCGTGCGTAATGACGATAGCTTTTTAACCTTCCGTTAACCATCTCTATAACCACAGCATCTCTTGCCTTCACATCATCCAGCTTCACTCTGATTTGTAATCCCTCAAAATAATAGTTGAAAATGAATTTATAGCTTCCTGATTTATTGGGATCTTCTATAACAGAAGATAGCTTTATATCATGTGTTTTCTCAATATAGCTCATAAAATCCAACGCCATCTCCAGAGATTGCCGAAAAGTGGGCAGTATACTTTCGCCGGCGGCAGACAAATTATTGAGCAATAAACCTTTTCCCTCTTGTACTGCGTCATACTCAATAAATCCATTTGGATGGATTTTTAGCGTACTGTCATTTTCAACATATACTACCGTATCATCAATCTCGGTATATTTTCTTAAATTATTGGTGCTATACTTAAATGCTCTCAAAATGCTTTTTACATCATTTTCATCATGAATGGGATTTATACCACCTAAAACATTGATTTTCTGCTTGCTAAACGGAAATAGAACAAAAGAATCTACTATAATTTTTTCATTAACTATTTTATCCATTCCAAGTTCATATGAAAACCTATGATTTACAGCAGCACTTGCAGCGTACTGCTCCATTAATCGGTTTATATTTGATTTGTCATAATTCAAGTAGCACTTAAAAACCGAACCATCTTGAGCATTTCTTACTAGAACAGTAATGCTGCCGGAAATGGTATCTCCCGGAACTATAATAAGCTCCTTAGCCTCTTTTATATAACCCGACAAGGGTGTCTCCTTTATCCCTAAGAACTGTGCCATATGCTTCATTCTATACGGTGTATCCAAATCAATCAAAAGAGATTTCTGCTTTAACGCATTTACCCACTCATCCTTTAATTGACTTTGCTGATTTTTTAATTCTGTTTCTCCTTTTAATAGTTTCTCCATAATCTTTGAAATTTCATTCAGATATTCATCATATACTTCTTGCCCATTTACATAAACAACCCTATTACTATTCCCATAATTGACTACAATCTTTAATGATAAATACGAACTAGCATCTGTAGATGCTTCTTCTTTCATATTCTGACCTAACCATGGAACAACATCAACAACCACATTTCTCCAATTAGCAAAAAAATTATAGTCATTCGACCATAATTTTTCATTAAGCCATATTCTCGATGTAAGGACTAAGCTATTTACAACCAGCAAAATAAGTATTAGCGTCTTTAGTTTTTCTTTATTCAAAATTATCAATCTCCCATACTATACGCTGCGGTTGCGACTCGTCTTCTACTTGTTTGCGTTCTTTAGCAGATCTTTATATTCTCTATAGTAACCTGTAGGAAGCCCTTTAATTTTATCCGCCAATGCTTTCATAAGCGTAAATCCTATCTTCTCTACTTGATAGACTTCATCACTTAACTGGGCCCTTAGTGCAAACTGATTAACGCCTTCAACTAAATCCAGCTCTTGAGCAAATAATCCGGATGCCCCCAGCTCGATTTCATTTACCAGTTCTCCCTCATCATCTTTTAACATGATGTTCCTATATTTACTGCTTCCATTATCATATACATAAACAGCTATCGAAACCCCTTCTCGTCCTGAAACCGAAATAGGCTCTACTTCGTTATAAGTCGTAACATTTTCTTCTGCCGGACTAATTATAGTGATAAGATCATCTACAGTGCCGTCATCGTCTATTTCCATTGCATCGGGAGCTGCAAAACCAACCGTTGCAACCGATAATGCCATCGTCACTATAAAAGCTTGTATCAGGCGCTTAACCATCACTTCACCCCTTCGTATATAACTATACATTTACATATATATTATACAATATTATTGTTACAATTGGGTTACATCAGAATTAAGAAAAATTTACATGTCTAAAAAATCAAGCTACAGGTATTTTGATGGTTACTTCAGTTCCCTTATCCAGTTCGCTGTCTATGGAGAGGGTCCCATTATGAGCAAGCACAATCTCTTTTGCAATCGCCAATCCAAGACCGGTACCGCCCATCTCTCTGGAGCGTGCTTTATCCACTCTGTAAAATCTCTCAAATATCCTGGAAAGGTCTTCTTTCGGTATCCCTATACCGCTATCTTTAATTTTAACATACACCTCATTATATACACAGCCGGCAAATATGGATATTTCTCCTCCGTCCGGGGTATATTTTATCGCATTGGAAACAATATTCTTTAACACCTGCTCTATCCTGTCTCTGTCCCCGTAGATATCAGGCAGAGAGCTGACCAAAGTAAAAGTAAGCCTATGCTTCCGATGTTTAGCACTTAATGTGAGCTTTTCTACCACTTCATCTATAAGCTTTTTCATTGAGAAATACGTCTTGTTCCACTGTACTTGTTTATCACCCAGCCTGGACAGAATTAACAGATCTTTGACCAATCTGGTCATACGGTCAGATTCGTTATTTACAACTTTCAAAAAGCTTACCGCTGTTTCCCGATCGTCTAAGGCTCCATCCAACAGCGTCTCCGCATAACTCTTGATAGATGTCAGCGGCGTTCTAAGTTCATGGGATACGTTGGCAACAAATTCCCGTCTTGCAGCGTCCAGTTTTTGCTGTTCAGTGATATCCTGCAGCACTACCACTACACCGCCCACTTTTTCTTTTTCTACCTTGAAAGCTGCAAATGAAGCTTTCAAGTGCACATCATTTATCTCAATTTCACGTTCCAATGTTTTATTATTATCAAGATATATTAATTCTCCTATGGAAATATCTGCATTTAGACTTTTAAAAAACTCATCAAAATTTGCTTCTTTATCATCGAATGTTTGTATGTTCAATATATTTCTGGATACAGGATTTGCATGAATCAAAGTGCCATCAACATTAAATGCCATTACCCCATCTGTCATATTCAACAGTATGGTTTCAGCCTTATTCTTCTCACTTGCGATTTCTTCCAGTGTATGTTTTAGCTCTGATGCCATATAATTAAAAGTATTGGTCAGCTTTCCTATCTCATCATCGGATTTTGCTTCCAGCATTTGTTCAAAATCACCGGCAGCCATTTTCTCAGCTTTTTTTGTCAATGATGCAATAGGTATGGTGATGGTACTGGATAAAAAATAACCCATAATCATTGAAACGCCTAGCCCGACAGCTAACGCTTTGAGAATAATATTAAACAGCTCGCTTGTCATTTCATTGAGGTCATTCTTTTCATCTCTTATATATATAATGAATTTGGTTTTTCCACGCTCCATAATCGGAATGGCATAATCCATATAATCCTTATTATTCTTAACATCTACGGTTTTTTTGCCCCGCATCGCCCTGATCATATTGGGGGTATACTCAAGATCTCCCGCCAGCTCCATATTGGATGACTGGTATACCCCTCCCAACGGGTTTAATATAAAATAATTGCGGTAGGTGTCAATTCCCAACATTCCGATAAAGCTTTTTAACACTTTATCCAATTGATCGGTACTAACAGCAGCACCGGAAAAGTCTATATCATCATTATTAAAGACCCTGTCCATTTTTTTCTTAAAATCATCGTGGTAAAAGCTTGTTACGCTGCTGGACAAGTATATTCCGACTACAATAATGACAGAGATCACAAGAAGAACAAACATCATTACCAGTTTCCACTGAATACTCTTAAACATTCCCATCCGCCCTAAAAATTATTGTTGAAGTAATATCCTACTCCTCTTTTGGTCATGATATACTGTGGGTTGCTCGGGTTATCTTCTATTTTTTCTCTAAGCCTTCTTACGGTTACATCAACGGTCCGTACATCTCCATAATATTCATAACCCCATACCTTCTCAAGAAGATTTTCCCTTGAAAAGATTTTAGTAGGCTGCGTTGAAAGAAACCTAAGCAGCTCAAACTCTCTCAATGTAAGTTCTAGTATGCTTCCTTCTTTTTTTACTTCATAACGTTCCATATCGATCACAAGTTTGTCTACGGCAATACTTGATTGTCCACCGCTAGCAGCAGCAGTATCGGCACTTACCCTTCTAAGATTAGCCTTTACTCTTGCCATCAATTCTCTCACACTAAAGGGCTTTGTGATATAATCATCAGCACCCAATTCAAGGCCAAGCACCTTATCTACTTCTTCTTCCCTTGCCGTAAGCATGAGAATGGGGGTATCGCTTTTTTCTCTAACCTTTTTACATACGGCAAACCCGTCCATTTTTGGCAGCATCACATCCAATAATATCAGATCCGGATTTTCATTCAATGCTTTTTTGACAGCCTCTTCACCATCATAGGCCTCTATAATGGTATATCCTTCTTTTTTTAAATTAAATCTTAATATATCTACAATTGGTTTCTCATCATCTACTACAAGTATTTTTCTGCTCATCATTACCTCCGTGTTAGTGGGGAGTGAGGAGTGGGGAGAACTGATCCCTTACTCCAAACTCCGGATACCAAACCCTAAGCTATTGTTATCATTGTATCAAATTGTTTACTACACTTTCAAGTGAAACTTTACCGGTCAATCCTATTTGTCCGCGGCCTAATTGGTCTAGTAAGGACAATATTTTTTCTTCCCCATATATATCGGCTATTTTCTTAATTATTTCAAAACTTTGTCTATATGCGATATCTTTATCAAGTGTATCAAAGTAGTGAGTCAGTTGAGCCAGCGAGCTGCTGTTATATATATTTCCCAGCTCTTCTCCCCATTCATAACCGGTCAACTGATATTCGTAGTATAATGCAACTCCTTCGGTAAACCATAGCGGAAAATTACCGTTTGTTTTCTGATCGACAATTAAGTGTACTAACTCATGTACCATTGGTCCGTTTTTCTCAAACTCTCGGCTTACTATGCTCATATTATTACTTTTTATCCACACTTTAGGCGATAATATATGAAGGATTCCTCCATAGTATATGCCCATGGGATAATCTCTTTCTGTTAGATCAAGCTTCTCTCTCATGGTTTCTAAATCAGGATAAATAATAATTTGAATCTTTATACTTATATGATGATTCAATCTTCGCTTTACTCTAGCAAAATCTTTTTCTATAGTATTTGACACTAAGTAAGCAATATCTCTGTCTTGTTCCGTGTACATTACTTTAAAATCAGCTGTCTCATACACAGCATAATGCTTCACTTGAAATATACTCTTTATTTTAATGGCCTCAACACATACATTGTAAATAGCGTTTCTCATAACTATATAATTATTGGCTATAATGTGCATAAAAATAACCACTGTGATCAATACAGTGGATTTCTTGTTGACTGCGGTTATCACTGACCTCACCCCCAGTATATCCTTATTATAACAGAGATAGGAGCGAGATGGAAGAAGAATATATTGTTATATAGAGGGATGTGAAAAAGTGCTTAATTGGTCAGTCGCAAAGCACGGGGACGGACCTGCAGCTTCCCTAAAAAACAAGCGCAACAGTAGGTCCGTCCCCGCGCTTCACTCCTTCTACGTGCTAAAACGGACTTTATCAGTGATCTCGGGCGGACAGAGTCGTCCGCCCCTACAAAAAACAACATATAAATTACCCAAGATAGTCTAAAACTACCGAAAAGCACTTTTTTCGTCACCAAGTCACTGTGATCTGTGAACTATCATCTCATCTATTCAAATAATTCAACGGATTGACAGGAGTGCCATCTTTCCGTACTTCAAAATGTACATGCGGCCCGGTACTTCGACCGGTATTGCCTACATATGCGATGACCTCGCCTTTGGCCACCCTTTCTCCTTCTTTTACCAGAAGCTTGCTGCAATGTCCGTAATATGTTACATATTCATTATCATGGCTTATTTTCACCAATAAACCATAGTTGCCTTGTCTGCCCGCAAATATTACCTTCCCTCCGTCAGATGCATATATCGGATCTCCGATATTTCCTGCAAGGTCTATGCCGGTATGCCACTCTCTCCCTCTGGTGCCAAATCTGGAAGTAAGGACACCATACGTAGGTCTGCGGAATACCCCCGTACCATATTTCGGCGGCACAGGCTTCGTTCCTACTTTCTCCGTCTGTATCTTAGGTTGGGATAGAACATAAGTTTTCATCACTTCTTTCCCTGTTTCAATACCGTTCACTTTGACTATTTCCGCTTCAACCTTTTGCTCACCGTTAAATCCTTTATCGATAACCGTTCTTCTACCCTGGTACAAATTAGCATCTTCAATTTCCTTTACTTCAAAGGGAATGTCTTCATTATATACCACCGTTTCCCTTGTCTCTATACCTAATATAGGTTCAGGAACTGTCAGGTTGATCTGCTGACCCGGCTGAATATTTTCCCCAACCCCAGGATTAATACGCATGATCTCTTCTACAGGAATTTTATATAATTGCGCTATTCCCCATAGTGTGTCATTCTCTTTAATGGTATACTGCTTCACTTCTTCCTTCAGCTGTGAAAGTGCGTTAAAAACTTCTTCTTTTTGCTGTATCGCACCCACCTGTACATATTTTTTTTCTATTTCTACATTATTAGCAAACCCTACTTTTATATTAGGATCATCAAGCAAAAACGGCTTTTTGATTTCTTGCAACACTGCATTAGCAGTTGTTTCATCTTTCACCAGGCCCATTTGCTTACCATCCACTATGATTGCATAAGCAGCTATAGAGATATCCACCATAGACTTAATATTCTTTTTAATCTCATTAGTTGCAGAAAAAGCATTTTCTTTTACTCTCCTGCCTATGAGTATCGGCTTTTGTTCTACATATACCTCATTCCCTTCAAGGAACTGGCTAAGCTCAGCCTTAGCCTCGCTAAAATATTTTTCAAATTCTTCCTCCGATGAAACCACGCCTATGGTTTGGCCATTAAACTGTACTTCAACGGCAGATTTATATTGACTGTTTTCTATCAAGCCGGCTATAAGAAAGAAAGCTATACATATAGCCGATATTAAGGCCACTGTTCGGCGGGTAGCTATAAATAGCTTCAGACGATGAACCGCACGCCTTTCCAGCTCCATGGTCGGAGGTTTTATTTTTAATTTCGGCATCTTTACCTCAGGTACTGCGACGCAATTCCTTCTGGCAGAGGTGCCTCCCTTTTTATTTGCTCTATTAAACGCTTGCATGTATGCACTACTCCTTATTCCTTCAGCTTTAATAGCCACTGTTAAACCCTCCTGCCAGCTTTTGTATATTATAAAAACTTTATTTAGGTGAGAGTGGGAATTGACAGTATTGAGAGGTCTTCTCCCACTTTATAATAGTAATTTTTACTGCTCTAATATCTTATTATGCTTGTTTATTAAAAATGTATTACATATTTGTTACAAACTTATTATTTCTACAAAAATTCGAAAAATCCTGCTTATTTTAAAAATTTTTTATTTTTTTATTACATTTTTGTTACTGATCTATTCTTCCCAGTTTATTTTCAAAGAAAACCTTTAGATCTTTTTTATTGATTTTATTGGCTAATTGAACAAAATCTTTAATGCTGGCATTCTTAAATCTATAATTCCTATAATACCTTTTCAGCAGCTTAAAATACTTTCCATCTCCCATTATGCTTCTCAATTCTTCATGCAATAACGCTCCCCGGCTGTATACATTTACAGAATATTCTTGCCAGTTATCATATTGATAAATAGGCATATTTATTAAATGCTGATAGCTATTCTCTTGGTGATGGCTCCGCACACTGCTATTAATGAAAATATCCTTAATCTTTTCTTTATGTTCAACACTATAATTCATTTCAAAATATAACAGCGTAGAGTATTCAGTGAGTCCCTCATCCAACCACGGTTCTCGAATTTGGTCATTGCCGATAACCCCGTACCACCATTGATGAGCTATCTCATGAACTACCAGATATTCTAACCATAATTTGCTATCGCTATAAGCAGACGTATCAATCTGCACCACCTGTGGGTACTCCATTCCTCCTACATAAAAATCCGATTCCGCAATAGATAATGTTCTATACGGATACTCTCCAAACAAGCGATTAAAAGTTTTCAAAGCTTTTGTGGCGATTTCCAACGTACGTATTCCGCCCTTGGTATAGTTAAAGCATTTTATTATCGTTTTATCACATTTGTTCTGTATGACTTCATAGTCTTTTGATGCAAGCCAAGCAAAATCTCTGACATTCTCTGCTGTAATGGTTAGCAAATTTAAACCTTTATCTTTATCTTTTTCTTTACTAATTAATTTACCGGTATGTGCCACTTCGTACTGGTCCGGCATTGATAACGTTACCTGATAGTCCGAAGTATCGCTGTAAAACGGGTCCCCTATTTTATAATAAGGGTCTAATTTCCAACTACCTTTATCATATACGCAAAGAATAGGATACCAATTAGTGATATTTATACTGCTCTCCCCATATCCGAACCTATTTAAACACTGGGGGAGCTGTATATCGTATTCCATAAATATTTCAACAGACTTTCTTCTTTTTAGTAAGCGTGGCAACTTTATGTATAGTATAATATCACTTCGACCTTCAACGGCAAACGAAACCGGAGTATTATCAATATTAACTTCTTTGACTTCTATAAATCCCTGAGAAAAACCTGCCGGATACGCAATAGACCATTCATCTTCAGATATAGGCGCTTGCTCTTTATACTTGAATGCGTTGGGATACAGATGGAAATATAGTGCCTCGAGATTTTCTTTCTCATTATTAGTAATCTTTATACTTTGTGAACAGTGTAAACTCTTACTCCTGTCATTATATTCTACATTAATATTATATGAATTATGTAAACTTTTGTGACTTTTTAGCATATATATGACAGTTACTATCCCACAAATGCCTGCAAATATTAATAGAAATATCAATATTCTTTGTCCTCTATTGATTTTTTTCCCCACAATCCACTCCCCCTCATTCCCTCTGACATATAAAAATAGCCTATCCATATATATAGATAGACTATTTTTATATATTATATTTTATAGATGCTAAAAATAGAACAAGTTAGGTGTAACGCATAGATCACTCGGTAACCACCACAATGGTACTTGCTTCAAATACTCCTGCTTTCTTTGTGCGTACCGCTGCAATAGCATCTCCAATTTTTATATCACTCAAAGATAATGCTTTCGAATCACTGTTTCGTATAATTTTTGTATCATTGCCGATAAAAATCTGCTGCGTGGTTATTTTTCCGGTATCAGTATCTGTAACAGAAATATTAAGCAAATTATAACTACTATTTATTAATGTTACTGTCCCGCTTAATGTAGTAACCTGCGCTTCCGATTTCACTTTAATCTCATTCACCGCATTGCCGTTAACAACCAGCTCTACAGGATACCCTAATCTTAAATCATAAATCTCTTTTACCACATCATCTATCTTTATGATTGTATCTCCTGTAATATAATATTTTGCTTCATCATTACCATTCTTTATTTTGATAGATGGTGTATTGGAGATGATGATTTCCTCAATGTTTCCCGAAGTGATACTACTTACCGCGGAAACGGTGACTTTTTTTATTTTATTGTATTCCAGCATTAAATACACCGGGTCACCTACAACAATACCGGTGATGTTTAAGCTGCTATTGTTTTTTATGACCTCCGCATCATCCAATACTTCAAATTCCTTTAATGTGCCATTATCAAGTTTTATTTCCAACTTATCTACTGACCCCAACATAATGTTTTGAACCGTTCCATGCACTTCTACATTCTTGCTTTGTACCTCTATTCTTGTAACTATATTATTTTTTATGACCAACGTTGCATAATCTTGTACGGTAATATTATTTAACGAAGAAATCACATCATTATATAATACGCTAACATCTTTATCTAAAGAATAACTCCTGCCAATCGTCTGTCCATTCTCCTGTATGCTAAGACTTATAGACCTTATGTTTCCACCTGCGCTTATACCGGTAATAATACCTTCTACAGTTTCCTGTACTTGCGTTTCATCTTCTTTTTCTTGTGCTGAAACGCCTTCTACCATATATAGCTGCTCCGACTTCCAGGTTAATAACACTTCAGTTCCAATTTGAATATCCGCTAAGTTTGCCGTTTCTCCATCAACCTTTATAATTGTAGTATTATTAATTTCGTATGTTCTTTCAACATCTATAATATCTTTTATCTTCAATGTATTATTGGCTATATCCTTACTGGTCACTTTACCGGTAGAGGTCTCTCCAATCTCTTCATTTTTTGTTAGCACTCTATACAACATTACCGCCATTTGTGCCCTGTTCACGTCTTCCATCGGACCAAATTGCGTTTCTGTCATCCCTTGCATAATGCCCTCATCCTTTACAAACTCAACATAGGGTTTGGCAGACGAAGGAATAGCAGTTACATCCGAGTAGGGGAGGATAGTAATCAGCTTACTCTTGACTTCTTTTTCTTTCCCCATTGCTTTAGTAAACAATACAGCGGCTTCATACCTTTTTAGAGCAAGATTTTCGTTTTCCGGGGAAATATATGTATCAAGTTCGTTTACTGTAATAATATTCTTATATAATAAGTAGGAAACTTCTTTCTTATTCGAAATGGAATATAGTTGGAGATCATCACTATAATTCTTTTGGGCTAATTCTACATAGTTTTTATTCTCGTCATCATTCACTCCCAGTATTCTCGCCATAAGAATTAGTGATTGAAGCTTTGTAACGGGCAGCGAGGGACCAAAAGTTCCGTCGGGATATCCCGAAATATAACCTTTACTACTCATTTCCTCTACAATCGATTTCGCCCAGCTCCACTTGGCATCCTCAACATCGGGAAATGAAGCAGCAAATACAGTAGCGGAAAAAGTGGTTAATAGGATAGAAACAGTAAATACAAGCCAAAGCTTTCTTTTCATTAGTAACCCCCCTGATATTATCACAAACACCTTGATACATTTAAAACTACTAAAGCTTATGTATTCAATGATTTATAAACACTCACAAATCACCAACTAAATTATAGCATTCCTGTATCTTGTTTGCAATGATATTCACAGTTCATTTTTTTATCCGATGACTAACCGCCACTTATCTCCCGCTTCTATAAGCGGGAGATAAGTGGCGGTTAGTCCCTGGATAACGATTTCTAACCTTCAGCGGGGGATAAAAAACCCCGCTGAAGGTTAGAAATCTGTTTATAGGAACACCGAACTATATAATTCCCACCTTCAACCACCATTAGTAAAATTTATGCCTTGATATATTAGCCCGGGTACGTTACAATATTCGATGTGGTTAACATAATTATTACTAACTTCGAATAACATATCTATAATAATTATACCCGAAGTATATGACAGCTATATAAAGCGATGTTTACAGAATATTTAACGCTTTATTACAAGTCTATTACTTTAATGACAATATTTTATGTATATGTTATTATGTTAACTAAAGGGTGATAACATGCTTTCCGTTTAAGTCTTTAGAAGGAGGTGAAACGTATATGATTAGTCAAAGAGATGGAAGTACAACATGTTTTGAAAGAGGCAACAAAGATAATAACAAAAATTCTAAACTAATTAATTTATTTTCAAGGAGGCAATTATTTATGAAGAAGAAAATTATTTCTATGGTTACCGTGCTTGCATTAACTGCAACCATGCTTGTACCGGTAGCTGCTTTTGCTGCAACAACTAATACTTCTGTAGGTGCTATTAGAACTGTTGCAGGAACAAGCACTAATATTAACTTGGCAGATTTGCGTATAGATGAAGGTGTTATGGGTAACTTTGCCGATGGAGACGTAATCGCATTGACACTACCAAGTGGTGTAAAATTTAATTCAGCTCCTGTTGTAACTTTTACAGGTAGCGGAAAAGCTGATTTTGATACTGCAGCTACAAATGCATCTGTAAAATCAGTAACTAGCAGAGTATATAATATCACAATCAAGACAACCGGTGCTGCTAGAACAGACAAAGCAGCAATGCAGATTGGCTTAAATGTTGATATTACTTCAGCAGGAACCGGAGATATCGCTGTAAACGTAGCAGCCCCTGGTACCGCAATCACTGAAGGTGATGTTGTAGTTGGTAGATTTGTTAGCGGAAACGGAACTGTTTCTGTTTTAACTACACCAACTAAAGGTGGAAGCGCTGAATTCGGAATGATCCGTATTGTTGAAAATGCAATAGGTGCACTTGATCAAGATGAAACTATCAAGATCAAATTACCTAATGGTTATACCTGGAATAATCCGGTAGCGCCATCTGCAACTGATACTTTAGCCATTGCTGTTGTAAGCGGTGACGGTGAAAGAACTTTAGAACTTAAAGTAACAAACGAAAGTACTTCTCGTCCAGCTATGATTGATATCAAAACTCCTATCAGTGTTTCAACTGATGCAGGCAAAGGTGATATTACCGCATCTTTCAGCGGTACAGCTGGACTGTCTGATGAAGTTGTAGTTGGAACCTATGCTGATTACGGCGTTTCTACAACTGCAAAAGATGCGAAAGAAGTAACTGCAGGTAAAGATGATCAAAGAGTTGCTGAAATCGTAATTGAAGAAGGAATCGCAAATAGCTTAATTCCAGGAAGAACTATTACATTTACTCTTCCGGAAGGCGCAAGATTTAGAAGCTATACCGATACTGATGGTAATGTTGTAAATGAATTACCGAAGCTTAAAGTTGTATCCGGCGATAATGGAATGTTCGGCGGAAGCAGCACTTTAGCGGGCGCTCTTAGCAACAGTGGAAGAACTATGACTTATACTCTTGCTAATACTTCATCTGCAAGTGCAATGGAAATAGAATTCAACGATCCAGATGTAGATATCGCTGCTAACTTTGCAGGCGAACTTGAAATTGAAGTAGGCGGAACTGCCGGTGCTACCGGTGACTTCGTAGTTGCTGATGTTAAGCCTCTGGTAACATTAGAATCTGAACCTACAGATATCAAAGTAGGTGTGCAAAATCAAAAAGTTGGAGATATCATCATCACTGAAGGTGCTAAAGAAGCACTTGAAGAAAAATCAGAAATCGTATTATCCGCACCAGCTGATGTAACTTTCTCAACTGTACCAACTGTTGAAGTAATTGAAGGTAACCTTGAAATTGATGGCGTAAGCAAATCTGGTGGTACAATCACTATTAAAGTAGATACTGAGGGAACAAAACCTAGTGTAATTAAAGTAAGTGGATTGGCAGTAACAGCGAACCGTGCAGTACCGGAAGGTGAAATTAAGGTTTCAGTTAAAGGTTCTGCTGTAATGCAAAATGCAATTGAAACCGGAAGCAGCTATGCATTTGCTAACGTAACAAATGCTGGTTCTGTAGTAGTTGCTAATGTTGTAACTCCAGCTCCTGACGGTGTTGGTGGAGGCCAAGTTGTTGAGTTTGTTCTTGGAAACAAAGCTTATACAGTTGATGGCGTTGAAAAAGAAATGGATGTAGCTGCATACGTACAGAATGATCGTACAATGCTTCCTGTAAGATTCGTTGCTGATGCTTTAGGCGTAAGCAATGATAACATTATCTGGAACGAAGCTACAAGCCAAGTAACTATTATCAAAGATAATAGAGTTGCTCAGATGACCATTGGAAGCAATATCTTGACTATAAACGGTACAAGAATTACAATGGATACAACTGCAGTAATTAAAGATGGTCGTACAATGCTTCCGATCAGATTTGTTGGTCAAGCTCTTGGCGCAACAATCGGCTGGAACGAAGCTACAAGTACGGTAACAGTTTCTAGATAATTTAATAGTATTGAATGAAATGCGAAGAGCTGCCTTTAAACAAAAGGCAGCTCTTTTTTGCATATCTAACGCATTAAAGTTTTTACATTAGCAAACGGGTTGAGCTGGTGTATGTGTCCTTCAGAGACGCGCCCAAACTCACTTCGTTCAAACAGTGGACGGTCTCTTACGGAAACATACACCACCACAAACCTACCGCTGCTGTAATTTCTTTAATGCGTTAGATATAGTATTACTGTTTACTTTCATATGTTCCAATCATTGACCCTTGTTTGATAATGTAGGGCTTAAGAGCTCTTTCAAAGCTGCTGTATGACATAGTAGTTTTCATATCCACTTTATCCGTATTTAATGCATAGATGATAATTTTGTATTCATGCACACCGGAACGATATGGTGGCTGAGGGCCTTTATATGCCTTTAATCCATACGAATTCATCAACTCTACCGCCCCTTCAGGCATTGCTTCTTGTGAAGCTCCTTCTGGCAATGAGTTAATATTGGCAGGGATATTAATTACTTGCCAATGCACCCACTCACCAGCCGTCGGATGCAAGTCATACATCATGAGTGCGAAAGATTTTGTACCTTCAGGGATATTACTCCACTTAAGAGGTATACTTATTCCTGAGCTGTTTTTATCAGGAATGGGCTGGCCGTTATCAAAAGCCGCTGAAGAAACGATCATTTGACTCTCTGTAATGAGTCCTACCTCTAATGCTTTTTGTTTTGTAACCACTTGCTCATTGATTAATTTATTGATTAATAGACTGCCTGAATTATCATGAGCCGATAGTGCTCCATAGGATATCGCAACCAAGTCATCTTTAATTAGATTTTTAGCATTAAATGTGTTAGCTTCAGCCTCTGTCAGTCCGCCTTTTTCCTGTAAAACAAAAGCCGCTTTGCTCCATGTTTGTCCATCCACAGTATAACCCATGTTTCTTAATAATATTGTAGCATAAGACCTTCCATCCATTGGGCTTTTGGGTGAAATATTATTAGCCGCATCTCCTGTTACCATATTGCTTTTAACTGCATAGGCAATATAATTTCTCGCCCATTGGGAAATTTGCTTCTGATCTCCATATTTAGCAAGTATATTGTTCACTACCGGTTCACTTAACTTTAATGCTTCTTCTTTTTTACCGAACATTTTTACCAATAGCGTAATACCTGTCTCCCTATCTACAGATGTACCAAGATCAGGTTTGAAAACCAGCGCATCAACTCCGTCATAAAGACCCAGATCATGCAAAGTCTTTGCCTGTTCGGTATAACTATAGACAGGTCCCGCTAATACCCCATTGATAGTAAACATCATACAGAGTATAACCGACATGACTGTGAGAATGATTTTTGATTTTTTCATAAAAAGCCTCCTTTTGATATTTATTTATTTCTGAAAACTGTATAATTGTTAGTATTTCTACATAAATCCAAAAATTCCTTTTAGAAATATAAATTATTTTTCACATTTTTCATATTTATTGGATATTTATTATTTTTTCTTTCAAATAATATTATATAACGTTATTTTTCCAGCTATTATACAAAATTTACTTTATGAAAAGACTAATTAATGTTACAATATTTATGCAAATAATTTAGTTGATCAGGAGCGGATTAGATGACGATCAAATATAATCTATGTAGATATTTATGTAAAATGTTTCCTTTACCTGTGCACCCCTTTAATTTACAAGTAGAAGGTAAAAAAAGTTACGCACACTGGCAGTATGAAAAAGGTGAACAGACCATTAAGTTTTATTTGGACAAGATGTCTATTGAACAAATGTTTAAAGATAAAACTGTTTTAGATGTCGCTTGCGGAGCAGCTGGAAAGACTTTATATTATGCTTCTCAAGGTGTAGAAAAAATTTATGGACTTGATATTATTGCAGATTATGAAAAACAAGCAAATATGCTTGCGGTAGAAAAGGGACTGGAAGATGTGTTTAAATTTGTTGCCGGCAGTGCTGATCTATTGCCGTTTGATAATGATTTCTTTGATACCATCATTATCAATGATGGTATGGAACATGTAGACCAGCCACTTGAAATGCTTTATGAGTGTGACCGCGTATTAAAGCCCGGAGGGAAACTATTTATAAATTTTCCCCCTTACTATCACCCTTTTGGTGCTCATTTGAGTGATGCCATCGGATTTCCATGGGTACATCTTTTTTTTAACGAGCAGACTCTAATCAAAGTTTATAAAGACTTAGTGAAAGACTTACCTGATGGAGAAGAAAGAATAAACTTTCGAATATCTAAGGATGCTAGAGGTAAAGAGTTCTTTTCCTACATAAATAAAATGACTATTTCACGTTTTAATACTCTATTGGAGAAAACTGACTTTAAAGTGCTTTACTATAAGGAAGTGTCTCTCAGGCCTTTACTCAAGCCGTTATGCGGTTTGCCGGTATTAAAAGAAACCTTTGTAAAAATGGTGGTATGCATTTTAGAGAAATCATCATAATCCTTTGTTAACAATCTGTTCATAATTTTTACACATTTCGGTCAAAGTATTTTGATATAATAGAGAAAATATCTGTGAGGAGGTATCCATATTGAGTAGAGAACTCTCAAAAAAGCTTATAAAAATAATTATAGTGCTGCTCATCGTAGTTGGTATAGGATATGGGGGGTACTATGGCTATAATAAGATGAAGTCTTCAAAAACAGCTATAGCTGCCAACGCACAAAAAGAAACTACTTTTGATGTAACCCGGGGAAATCTGTCAGTAAATATTGAAGGAACCGGAACCGTTGAACCTATTTCAAGATACGATATCATTCCGATGGTCAGAGGGACGATCTTAAGCGCACCCTTTGAGGAAGGTATGACCGTAAAAAAAGATGACTTGCTCTTTCAATTCGATGATAGTGATGCAGCTATCAATATCGAGAAAACAAAGAACAGCATTGAAAAATTAATATTGGATAATCAATCCACCAAAAATGCATTAGATAACATGATAGTGTACTCACCCTATGATGGAAGGATCATAAATTTTACTAATAAAGTTGGTGATTATATCAACAGTTCCACAAAAATTGCAGATATCGTTGATGACAGCAGATTCATAGTGAAACTGCCTTTTAGCCCAGAGCAAATGGATCTGATCCAGATAGGGCAAGATGTAAACTTACTTCCGTTGGATGACTCAGACATATTAGGTGGTACTGTAAGAGATAAAAGTGATTCCAATATCGCGACAATTGAAATCAAAAATCCTAATAGCTTTGATTACGGTATTGAAGTAATTGGAATGATAAAAACCTCTGTTGGAGAAGTTTCTTCATCAGATTCCGCTGTCATCCAGTACAATAAAGAGCAAACACTTCGATTGGAAGATGCAATGGGTGTCGTTAAGAATATATACATAAGCAATAATGAGCATGTTAAAGCCGGACAAAAGATTTTTGAATTAGAAGACAGTGATTTAATCACTGAACAAACAAAATTCGAATTAAGCCTTAAAGACTCTCAACTTTCTCTTCAGTCGCAGATGAAAGAGTTAGATGACTATAGTATTCTCTCGCCCATAGACGGCATTGTCATCACCAAGAATTATAAAGTAGGCGACAGCATTAATAGTTCCAGCAGCGAGTCAATTCTGATGACAGTGGCTGACATGAGTAAAATGATTTTTGATATGCAGGTAGATGAATTGGATATTGCTAAAATAAAAGTAGGTCAAAAGGTAAATATCACGGCTGAAGCCCTTGAAGACCAGCAGTTTGAAGGTGAAGTAACAAATATCGCCGCTGAAGGCACTCCCTCAAATGGGGTCACAACGTATACAGTACAGATTACCATCTCAGATCCTGGTGGTTTAAAACCGGGCATGAATGTAAATGCGGAGATTTTTGTAGAACAAAAAGAAAATGTTTTATATGTTCCTATGTCTGCAGTACAAAAGGTTCGGAATGAAACTTTTGTATATGTAAAAAAAGAAGCAGGTATACAAGATAAAAATAATATAAATAAAAATAATATAAATAAAGAAAATCAACAAGGAAGTCAAAATGATAAACCAACAAATAATGCTGCCAATACTTCTAGTGCCAATAGCGCTAATCCGCAAGCACAGCAGCAAGGAACACCCAATGTTCTTTCAGACCGTGAGAGACGTATTATTACTGTGGGGATCAATAATGAAGACTATATTGAAGTAACGAGTGGTTTGCAAGAAGGCGAAAAAGTGATTATCCCTTCTACCTCTGCTCGCTCCAGTACCAATACAACTATGGGTGGATTTAGCGGCGGTATGGGTGTTATGGGAGGACGACCCCCTAGATAAATAGATAATAAACATTTAGAAAAGTGAGTGTAACAAAACATATGTTTTGTCGCACCCACTTTTTATTTTATATGTGCTCAAAAAGCATAAAAACTTCTCCGCAGCAGTTGCAAGCTGCGGAGGAGGAATTCTCAATTCAATTATATTTCTCTCTATCTCTTATTTTATTAGATTACTCTTACAAGAGCTTTGCCTTATCCAACCCAGGGTTTGGCTAAAACTATCTTTTTTAATTCATGGTTTACGGATTCTTCAAACAAAAGTTTCTTTATTTGTGCAACATTGTATTCTGCATCCAGTAATTGACTGTCTGTTGCCATACCTTGGTCGTATTTTAATCTAGTTAATTCTAATGTATCCTGTGCTGTGACAAGATTTTGCTGATAGATTTCATACTGGTCTTCAATCTGTTTAATACTATAATAAATAGATCGAATATTATCTGCTAAGTCTGATTTTGTTTGCTTCGCACTATATTTCGCTTTATCTACGTCCAATTGTGCCGATTTATAAGTACCAGTACTAGAAGAACTATTATACACATATAATTTTTCATTCAACTCAGCTATCTTCACATTTTGCTCAGCAAGCCAAACAGTGATACTATCGGAAATCATTCGAGCAACATGCTGCTCAAGCATCTTTTCATCCATTTCGGACTTTTCTAGCTTAGGTTGATCAACAAGCTCAAATTCTCTATTTTTATCTACTTCTAACAAATTGTTGAATGCTAACTGCTGATCACTAATAGATTTCTCGGCAATTTGAAGATTTAATTCTGCATCTTTGTAGCTTTTTTCTGCCTGTTTTTTCTCAAAACTGCTTGCCAAACCTGTTCTATATTTTATGTCCATAATATCTCTCTCAAACTTCGCCTTTTGGAGAGAAAGTTTCGATAATTCATAGTTATTTATCTTCTTTAATACTTCATAATAATTCATTAATACATTATAAGATAGTTTTTCCTCTGTGATACCTATTTGTTTTTTAGCTGTTTCCAACGCAATATCCGCTTTATTTAAGCCTATTACAGTTGCATAGAGGTCATTATCGGTATTTGCACCACTTACTCCGGTAGGATAAGAATAACCGAATTTTTTACCGGTATCGTCACGATTATCTTCAGATTGTTCAAGGGATATCTTTGCCTGTTTAAGATCATAACTGTTTTCAAGAGCTATTTCTAATGCCTGCTGGTAAGTTAAGCTATTTGACGTATTATCATCTTCAGTAGTGTCCTTACCATCTTTTTGAGCATAAGCCTTGCTGGTGGTTATCATAACCTTATAGGTGGAAACATCGTAGTTCACCAGCTTAATTGCTTTCATCTGCTTTAATAAATCCAGCGGTATCACAATTTTTCCATCCATAATCTGCGCTTTGACCGACATTTTTATTGTTTCATCATTATAAACTGCAAAATATGAGTTAGGTTTTACTTCCATATTATATTGATCACTGGACAAGAGCACTAAACTTTTTTCCGCATCCCACGCCACATCTGCTCCCAATGCTTCAAAAACATCACGCAATGGAACCATCAATGTTCCATTCATATTCACCGGCTTCTGAGAAATAACGTACTCTTTCCCATCTACCACAATCATACCTGAATTATCCGCTGCCCACACAGTAGGCACTGATAAGGCGATAACTAAAATAATACTCACTAATAATAAAAATCTTTTCTTCATATTCATCACCCTTGATATCCTTTACACATCATCATAGTACAAAAAGGGTTCCATATGGAACCCCTCTTTGTATTATGAAATTCAACTCACTAATTATCTAGTAATAGTTACAGTACTAGTAGCTTCGTCCCAACCAACTTGTGCACCAAGAGCTTGAGCTACGAATCTAATAGGAAGTACTGTACGACCATTTTCAAGAGCAGCAGCAGTATCCATTGGGATTGCTGTTCCGTTAACAGTTAAGATGTTGCTTCCGATAGTCATCTGAGCAACTCTGTCACCCTTCATAATGGTTACTTGGCTAGTAGCTTCGTTCCAGATAATGTTGTCAGTGCTTACGCCTAAAGCTTCAGCAACGAATCTGATAGGAAGCATTGTACGACCGTCTTTAGTGAAAGGAGCAACGTCCATTACTTTTTCAACGCCGTCAACTGTGTAAGTAGTGCTTCCAAGAACGAATGCAACACTGTTAGAAGCATAAGTTTCAGCTGGAGCAGGAGTTACAACATTAGCAACAACTACAGAACCAGCATCTGTTACGTTAGAGAACGCATAGCTATCCCCAAGTTTTAGTGCATTCTGCATTATTGCGCCACCCTTAATAGAAACCTTAATTTCCCCTTCAGGTACTGAACGATTTGCAGTAACTTTTATGTTGCTAACTTTGATTACACTTGGTTTCGTACTTTCGGTATCTACTTTAATAGTAACTGTGCCACCAGATTTGCTTATACCATCAAGCTCAATGTTACCTTCAGTTACTTCAACAGTTGGTACTGCTGAGAAAGTTACATCAGATGGTAAAGTCAATTGAATTTCTGCATTTTCAGCAATTGCTTCCTTTGCACCTTCAGTGATGATGATATCTCCAACTTCTTGACCTTGTACACCTACTCTGATATCTGTAGGATCTGATTCTAAAGTCACAATAGGAACAACCTCTGCAACAACAAACTTACCGGATGCACCAGCAGTTCCGCCAACTTCGATTTCGAGTTCACCTTTGAAGTTTGCAGCGATATCAAGATCAGGATCATTAAATTCCATTTCTACCGCGCTTGTAGATGCATTGTTTGCAAGAGTATAAGTAATAGTTCTTAAATCGCTACTAACGGTACCAGTTAGTGTGCTACCACCTGCGAAAAGATTGCTATCTCCAGCAACTTTTTTAAGCTGTGGCTTTTCACTTATAGCAGCACCTACACTAGGAGTATACTCTCTAAATCTCACACCATCTGGAAGTGTAAATGTGATCGTTCTTCCTGGAACTAAACTTCCTTTGATGTTTTCTTTAACCACGATTTCAGCAACTCTTTGGTCATCCTTACCAGCAGTTACCTCTTTTGCGTCTTTTGCAGTTACAGTAACATCATAATCAGCATAAGTACCGATTACAACATCATCGGACAATCCTGCTGTACCGCTGAATGATGCAGTAATATCACCTTTTTTAGCATCAGATGCAACATCAATATGAGACTTAATGTCAATCATAGATGGACGCCCTGAGCTTTGAGTATTTACTGTAAGTTCTAATGTTCTTGTTCCTATACCCGCTACTGAACCCACTACTCCACCTGGTACCTTGAAAGTCAAACCGTTTGTTGCGGATATTGTTGTGCTAGCATTCCATGTAAAATCACTTGGTAATTTAATCTTAATAGTTTCGCCTGCAGCAAATGCTTTTGTCGCATTTTCAACTATACGGATAGTAGCATATTCATCGCTGCCACCTTTTGTTGGTGTAGTTAAGACAGAAACAGTTCCATCTCCACTAACAAATCTACCAACTACTACATTACCTTCAGCAATTGCTGTACCCGGAGCTGCTACGTTTACTTCAATATCTCCGCTTCCGGATGAAGTTACTTTTACATTTAAACTAATTTGCATAGATGCATCGTCATTTCTAGCAACACCACTTGTATTGATTTTAATATTATACACCCTAGCGGTTACACTAGTTACTGTTGCTGACGCAAATGCAGGTGCATCATCATAAAATGTTACAGTAGGAGCTGCATCGAACTCAACACCACTTGGAAGTGACAATGTGATTACATCCCCATCGGCAAAGTTACCTATAACACCTTCAGCAATACGCAAATCAGCTAAATCAATGTTATTTCCTGTTCCAGTAACACTTGTAATGGCACCTACTGCGGAGCAAGTTGCTGCAGCAAATACGCTTACCGGCACGAAGATGGTCATAACCATCATGAGCACGGTAACTAAAGCAATAATTTTTTTGCTCATAAAAAATTTACCTCCCTAAAAATAATATTATTTTGGTTTGAATGCTACATGTAGCTTCTGCTTCTGTATTGGAATGAATGATCTACTACAATCAATTCCTCAAGGCACTTATAGGCAAACATAAACCTTTTCTTGATTCATCCATGCCTCTTTGTCCTATGTACTGTCACCAAGTGACAAGCTGTTAGCAGAAGTTACCTGTCCGATTCTAGATTGATTATATCACTGGAATATTTTAGAGTCAATAACTATATGGCAGTTGTAACAAAGTTGTAAAGAATGGCGCATTGGTTCACAGTTCACGGTTCACGGTTCACAGGGTGTAATCGGCAGTGTGCAAATCATTCTTGCTTGCATTTAGCTTGGGTGGCTTTTTTTAAGGCTTGTAACATTTTTATTATAATAAGTATCTCTTTTGTTAATAATTCGTATGATTGCTTATTTATATAGCCTAAATCTCTGCTTAGCAATAAAAGATATTCCACTTCATTTGCTGATCCTATTGATATTGAAATAAATCTATTAAAATCTCCATAAGAATTTCTACCATGACCTTCTGCGATATTCGTAGGAATGGATGCGACTGCTCTTCTGATTTGATTTGTAATACCGTATTTCTCATCTGGCGGGAATGTCTTTGTTATTTTATATATTTCTACAGTCAGTGCATGTGCTTTCTGCCATACTCTAAGATTCATATAGTGCTTTGCATTATCTAGATAAGCCTCTTTGGATTCTAAAATCAGAATGTCATCACAAATGTCTTTATTGTATTCCATAGCTATCCCATCCTCCAACATATGCATTACGATCCACAATTCGCCGTGAACTGTGAACTAATTTAAATACTTCTTCAACTCAGTTATATCTTCCATGTCAAGGATATCCATTGCTAATACATCCACTGCTACTTGGTCTAATTTGATAATTTTCTCTTTATATTCTTCCGGTACTACTTTAAATTTTTTTTCAATTTGTTTCAACAGCAATTCTGTTTTTCCTTTTTCCATGCCTTTTTCTTCTGCAAATTCTATGAATTTAAACATCTTAATTTCCTCCCAAATGTTTTCCAATATCTTTCTATCCATAAATTTGTTGGATAAGACTAATGTTAATGCTATGATTTTCTCTTTTATTTCCCAATCAGCTACAAGTACCTTTTCGATATTTACAACTTCTTTGAGTAATTGTTCCTTCGACATGCTGCTCTTTTCATTAGTGGCAGAAAAATAAGTTCTAATTCATTCACCATCGCACCTGTTTTAACCTTGGCAAGCAATTCATTTAGCTTTGCATCTCCATCTCTTTCACTCATATCTACAACTTGTACCTTATATACAAAGCTCCCTGCATCAATATTGCAATTCGATCTGCTTACCGAATTAAGACACAATGCTACCGTATTTATTTTGGTCTTATACCTGTGATAAAGTTCTACATCATACGCTGCAAACCGTATCACATCTTCTACCGACAAATGCACCTCTTCTTCAATGTGTAGAATGCTTCCGTCTTCAAACCAAAAATTAAGATCCATTCTATCGCCTTTGGTTTCTATTTCTGCGATCTGTGTTTCCATAAACCGTTGTATTGCAGGAAATTGCAAATCTAAAAAATCTAATACTTTGTCTGAAAATATCGAAAATGCATCCTTAAAAACCTTATCGTAATTATGTGCGTCAATATCCATTTTACTCACTATTTTCACCTCCATTCTATCATATATTCCATCTATTGTAAATCCACCATACAGCAAACATATGTTCTTGTTAACAATAAAATAAAGAAAAGGAATTATTAGCTGTTGCTCTAATAATTCCTTTTCTTTTGACGTCACACTAAGTATATTACATACTCGTTCAAAAATGTAAAGAATTCAGAGGCTTTTACCTCCGAAGTTCCTCCAAATATCTCCCCATTCCTCACTTTCCACTCCCCACTTGACGCAATGCTGCACCTATGAATTCCCTAAACAGTGGGTGCGGTCTATTGGGTCTTGATTTGAATTCCGGGTGGAATTGGACACCGATGTACCATGGGTGGTTTGGAAGCTCTACTATTTCTACCAAGCGTTCATCGGGTGAAAGTCCTGCGATGACCATTCCCTTTTCTTTGATTCTCTCTCTGAATTCATTATTTACTTCATATCTATGGCGGTGTCTTTCATAAATTAATTCGTCTTTATACGCTTCATAGGTTTTGGTGGTCTCGTTAATCTTACACGGATATAATCCTAAACGCATGGTACCGCCCATTTCCTCTATATCCTTTTGCTCAGGCATAATATCAATGACAGGATAGGGTGTCTCCGGATCCAACTCCGAGCTGTGTGCTCCTATTAAACCTGCTGCATTCCTTGCAAATTCTACTACTGCAAGCTGCATACCGAGGCAAATTCCAAAATATGGAATATTATTTTCTCTTGCATATTTCGCAGCGGCAATTTTTCCTTCTACTCCTCTATCACCAAAGCCACCGGGTACCAGAATACCATCTATATCTGCAAATGTTTCTTTGCAATTTTCTTCTGTCACATTTTCAGAATTAATCCACTTAATTTCTACATCCGCATCATTGGCAATACCGCCGTGTTTTAACGATTCTACAATACTGATATAGGCATCGTGCAGTGCTACATATTTACCAACCAGTCCTATTTTTACGCTATGCTTTAGGTTCTTCACCTTGTTCACCATTTCAGTCCACTCGGTGAGATCGGGACTTCCACACGCAACTTGCAGACGTTTGCAAACAATTTCCGCAAGCCCTTCTTTCTCAAGCATTAAAGGCACTTCATACAAAGTTTCCGCATCCAGGTTTTGGACAACGCGGTCACCGGAGATATTGCAAAATAGTCCTATCTTATCTCTTAACTCTTTAGCAAGAGGCATCTCAGACCTGCAAACGATAACGTCCGGTTGTATTCCTAAGCCAAGCAACTCTTTTACACTGTGCTGAGTAGGTTTTGTTTTTTGCTCTCCTGACTTACCCAAGAAAGGTACTAGGGTAACATGAATATACATACAGTTCTCTCTACCTACATCAGTAGCTACCTGACGGATCGCTTCTAAAAACGGAAGGCTTTCTATATCTCCTACCGTCCCCCCTACTTCGGTGATTACGATATCGGTATGCCCCGACTTGCCTACTCTATAAATTCTTTCTTTAATCTCATTGGTGATATGCGGGATTACCTGTACCGTCCCTCCCAGGAAATCTCCTTTTCTTTCTTTCGATATTACCGACCAATAGACTTTTCCAGTTGTAACATTACTGTTCTTACTAAGATTCTCATCAATAAATCTTTCATAGTGGCCTAAGTCTAAGTCTGTTTCCGCTCCATCATCAGTCACAAATACTTCCCCATGCTGATATGGACTCATGGTCCCCGGGTCAATATTTATGTAGGGATCGAATTTTTGTATGGTAACGTGCTGTCCACGTCCTTTTAACAGTCGTCCTAATGATGCGGCAGTAATGCCTTTTCCAAGCCCGGATACAACGCCTCCGGTGACAAATATATATTTGACTGGCATAATCGTCCTCCTTTATATATGGTTCACGGTTCACAGAATCAAAGAGTAGAAATTTAATTAACCGCAATCTGAATCTTTACGAATCTTTAACTATAATATTTTATTATTTATGAATACAGGTGTCAAGGAATATTATCTGTTACTTTTTTACATAAAGATAGGAAGCTGCTAGAACCTAGCAGCTTCCTATCTTTATGTTATATACTTTTTATAGGTCATACCGGCTAAAAGATACTGTACCATCGGATAGTCTTGTATATCTTGCCATCGTATCATCATCATTCTCATCGAATATGTATCCCATGATATTGGCATCATCTAATTCATATTCAATATCACCATAGATTGCGGACATAAAGCTGCGGACTTTATTATCTGTGAGATCATCCCATTCATCTTCATATTCATCATAATCAATATATACACGATAAGTGATATTGTCGCTATCCCCATTTAAATCTATCGACAACTCAATGTCATCAAAATAGTCTTCATATTCATCGTTCAAATCATCTTCCAAATCAGATATACTTGTGCTATCGTCATCATCATACATACGTACATTGCCGCTTGAAGAAACATCAAAAGTCAGCAGTTTGGAAGTTTTGCTGCTGGAACTATCCCTTATATAACCGCCTATATCCGCATCCTCATATTCATCTAAAATATCATCAACAATATCCTGTAGATATGTTCTTTTCCTTGAGTCCGTAAGGTCATCCCATTCATCCTCGAAGTCATCCAAATCTACATCAATTTTGACCGTAATATCATCTTCATCTCCGCTGAGGGTAATATCAAATTCAATATCCCTATATTCATCGTAATCGTCATTCAGTTGATCTTCCAGATCATCCAGATCTGTACTAGCATCATCGTCATCACCAAGGTGCAGTTCCAATGCACTTACTTTGGCTTTCAACTGCGATATTTCAAAATCCTTGCTTGCCAATTGCTGCTTTAACGTTAATACTTCACTATCTGGTTTATCTGTTACTGTAATAGTACGGGTATCCCCATTCCAACCGATTTCCTTATTAAAGAGATTTGCCATGGTACGAACAGACACATAGGTAGTCCCCTCAGCAATAAAAGGCTGTGTATCGGGATAGACAGTCTGATTATTATTTACGATTTTTATATCCCCAAACCATGCGTTAATCTGCTTATAATAGTCTGATGCAAAACCTACGCTTGATAATAAAAACGTAAATATCACAATGAATACCGTTATTTTCTTTGCTTTGCTTTTCATTTGTATGATCCCCCTTACTTTTCGTTGATTTTATCTTTTAGACATAGAATCTAATGAAAATGTTCCTAATTAATATTATTTTAACATTACATAAATAAAATGACAAATTATTCTGCGATAAACTATATTAATTTTTTGTTACAAGGATATTAGTGGGGAGTAGGGAGGTTTTAAAAACAGAATACAAGAATAACCCCATGTTTGGTAACGGGCGGATATGGAATCCGCCCTACAAGAACTATAATTCTAAGTTTGAGTGTCTATAATTAGGGATACCTTCAAAGTCCGATTCCTCCATTCTCTGTGAGCCGTGAACCAAAAATCATCCCGCCGGCTGTTGTACCATAGATACTTCAATAGATTTCTTTTGCTCCAATTCCTTGGACATGTTATTAATGCAGTCTACAACCGGCTCAAAATTTTCAAAGAAAATAACGATTAAATCTCCGGGGCGGGCATCCAGCATGGCTTTATTCAGTGCTTCCACCTCATTATAGATAATATCTACGTTTTCTTTTGGTATTCCGCCTTGTAAAACCGATTGATACAATAGGTCGGCGGCTTCACCTTTCTTCCTTCCCCTTAAGTCACCATCCTCCTTTATATAGATCTGATTAAAACTTTTTCCACATAACTGCCCTACCATGCCGATATGCTTGTCCAGTCTGTCCCCCGGCATGCCTACAACGCCGACTACTCTTTCTGCACCCAGCCGCTTTGCCGATTCTATTACTGCTTTATATCCGGCGATATTATGCCCGTAGTCCACTAATACTTTAAAATAGTCCAACTCAAATAAATTGAATCTTCCCGGGTTTACATTCAGGTCGGAACTGAAAGACTTTAACCCCGGCACCATTACTTCTATGGGTATATTCAGCCCCCAGGCTGCACTCACGGCTGCGAGGCTGTTTTCTATATTGCATTCTACCTTTCCTTGATAGGTAGCCGGAATGTCCTTTACATTGATGACGGGCATCATGTGGTTCCCTTGCGCGATTATAATCATATTATCTTTAAGAAACACTGCTCTGCCATTTTGCTTGATATGCTTAATCAAAACAGGATTATCATGGGTTTTTGAGAAATAGATAATCCGGCTCTTTACCCTAGGAATCACTTCCAATACCATCGCGTCATCAGCATTGAGCACAGCATATCCGTCTTTTTTGATGGCTTCCACCACCAATGACTTTGCAAACGCTAACTCTTCAAGGGTATCTATGCTGTCCACACCCAAATGATCCTCAGTGATATTTGTAATAATCCCTACATCGGCCTGATCATATCCTAAACCTCTTTTGACAATTCCACCCCTGGCCGTTTCCAGCACAGCCGCTTCAACCTGTTTATCGCCAAGCACCATACGTGCACTGGCCGGGCCGGTATTATCTCCTTTTAAAATACACTTGTCATTGATATAAATACCGCTGGTAGTCGTCATGCCCACCGTTAACCCCTGGGTTTTTAGAATGTGTGAAATCATTCTGGTAGTGGTCGTTTTTCCGTTGGTTCCTGTAACTGAAACCAAAGGAATAGTATAGGGTACATCTTTTGGGAACAGCATATCTATGATATCTTTTCCTACATTTCTAGGCTTTCCTGCACTTGGATAGACATGCATGCGTATCCCCGGCGCCGCGTTTACTTCAATAACCGCTCCGCCGTTTTTATATAAAGGTACCGAGATATCCGGTGTAATCATATCAATGCCTGCTACATCCAATCCGATCACCTGCGCTGCTTTCATAGCCATTTGTGCATTATACGGATGGATATCATCAGTCCTGTCTGCAGCTGTTCCTCCGGTACTCAGATTACCGTTTTCTCTTAACCATACCGTTTGTCCCTGACGTGGAACAGACTCTTCAGTAAATCCCTGCTTATTTAACACTTGTTTTGTAATGCCATCTATTTTCAGTTTTGTTAAGGGTCTCTCATGGCTTTCGCCTCTCAATGGATTGAGATTTTCTTCATCGATCAGCTGTACAACCGTGCTGACCCCATCTCCTGTCACGCAAGCCGCACACCGTTCGGATACTGCGCTTACTTTATCGCCTACTACCAGTACCCGATAGTCTTTTCCTCTTACAAATCGCTCTACCATCACCGCAGTGCTAAAGGCACATGCATTTTGAAATGCTTGCCTTACTTGTTCCTCAGTAGTAAGATTAAGTGCTACACCCTTCCCTTGGTTCCCGTCATAGGGTTTAACCGCTACAGGATATCCCAGTTCTTGAGCCAGCGAAACTGCAGCGTCATCCGTATAAGCAATCTCACCTTTAGGAACAAAAATATCATAATCCTGTAAAATTTTCTTGGTCAGCAGCTTATTACTTGCGATATCTACAGCAATACAACCGGCTGAATCAGTAATAGTAGACTGTATTCTGCGTTGATATTTTCCATAGCCTAGTTGTACAAGGCTTTCGTTACCCAGTCTTGTAACCGGTATACCTCTCTTTACAGCTTCATCTACTATAGTCTTGGTACTTGGTCCTAACTCATATTCCATGGATACTTTAATCATATTCTTTATTTCATTTTCAACATCCAATGCTTGACCTTGAATGAGTGCATTTACTATCTTCACTGCGATTCTTGCTGCTTCTAATGCACATTTTTCATTTTTAAATTCATAGATAATATTATATAAATATGGACTTTTCCATGTTCTTGTTTTTCCATATCTGCTATCATATCCTGCTATGGTCTGAAGTTCCAGAATAATATGTTCGGTTACATGGGCTAAATACGTCCCTTCTCTCAAACGTTCTAAAAACCCGCCCTCATAACCCAACGAGCAGCAATGCTTTGAAATCCCCGGTAAAAACAAGACAAGTCTATCATTAAAATCCTCAATATCAACTGTAGGAATATCATACTGCTGTTCTAAATCTACCAACAACTTTACTACAGGCCTGTGACAATATATGTTTCTACCTCGCAGACACTGTATGTCAACGATTTGCATGTAAAAAAATCCTCCCTTATATATATTTTGAGGTTGTAAAATTCATTATTTCCGATCACATTGACTAACAATGCGATTTTTCATATCAAATTCATATCCCTGCGGAATAACATGCAAGGTTACATTGGAAAGTGCCAATAGTTCATCCGGATTTGCTTCCGAAACATTGGTACTTTTTATAGTTCTTCCATCCACTATAGTTACTGCATTACTTCCAATCACTTCAAAATAATCCTCTGGAAACACCCTGATGGCTGTATCCTCATCTATTCCGATTCCCAGCATATACGGATTTTGTGCAATGCCGCATAACAAGCGGCCAATCCGTCCCCTCTGGTCAAAGTGCTGATCTATAATCGCTTCTTCCAATAGCCCCAACCCCGGAGCCATCTTAAGTGTACATTTTCTTGCAGCCTCATTATCCATCCCTTCTACAATCATGGTACTGCTCATGACCGAAGCCCCGGCACTTGTACCCACAATAAGCACACCTCGCTGATATGCATCATGTAATGCCTGATTCACAAGCGAACCTCCTAGAATACTACTGATTCTCAACTGGTCCCCACCGGTAAAAAAAATGGCAGTTGCATGATTGATGACTTGTACATTATTTAATTGGTTTGCGTCTTCTCTGGAATTTATATTTAATACCGTAATATCTTTTACACCAAGCATTGCAAATACTTCCCTATACTGCTGACCTACTTCCTGCGGAAGCTGGGTAGCAGTGGTAAGCACTACCAAATTCGCCTTTTCTCCTCCTGCGATTTCTGCTACTTTTTTTAAAATCGTACATTTATTTTTTTTATCTTCTGCGCCTCCTATGATAATAAGATTACCCCGCACTTTATCTCCCATATATTACTCCTTGTTAGCAAAACTGAAATTCTCATTCTATCAAACGATAACCGGATTTTTCATATAGGTATTTTTTCCATTGAGATATACATTATTCAATATCTTATAGCTCAAGATAAAAAATTAACAACTTATACATCTCGGAATACCTAACTGTCAATAAATTATTGTCATTACTCCCAAAAAGGTTTTAAAAAATGCCATTATGAGGGCATTAATAATCATTCCTGAAAGTGCTAACACAACACTAAGAATAATAACCAATGTTCCTTTTGAGCCTTTTCTGTTTGCAACGACACCCATGATTACCCCAAGTATTCCAAAAACGATGGGCTGGAAAATTAGGGATAGCGCTGCAAATACATATCCTAAAATGATATATGTCCTTCCTCCATTGTGTTCTATGCGGTCAAAGTTTTGGTCATTGTCTATACGCTCCACAAAACTTCACCTCAAATATTGGGTAGTAGCCAATCACTAAGCCGCGTACATACCTCAAAACAGATTAAAACAAAAACACTCATAAATATTATGAGTGTTTTTGTTTTAATTATTCTATATTTTATTTTTTTATACATTATTATATTTGAAGGTACATAATTACTCAAAAAGCGCTTAATTGGTCAAAAATCAGACAAGGGCGGGGCCCAGGGCCGCAGTTCGGCCAAAAACCAGGCCTGACAGCAGACCAGTCCCCCAGTCTGATTTCCTCTTTGATCAAACGGCAACATGCCGGCAGGGAGTGCATTGTGTGAAGTTTTTATTTTCTCCTCACTCCCCACTCCCCACTATATCGTGTATTTTCTTAATTCGACTTTGAAATCTTGTGTTAACTGGTCTAACTGTTGGATGTACGCCATCAGGTCTTTGATCTTTTCGGAGTATTCGGTAACGGTTGCGCTCATTTCTTGAGATGATGCGGAATTTTCTTCTGCTATGGCCGCTAAAGAATTAATGCTTTCAAATACATTAGTAATCTGGTTGGTTTCTGATGATAATTCTTCTACTAATCTTGCGATTTGCTGTGCCACATGGGTTACACGCTCTGTTGAAGACATATTTTCCTCGGCAACCTGTACCAATGTTCGATTACTATCTTCCAACTGCTCAAACTGGCTGTTGATTTCATCCACAACCTCATCGATTTCTCCGGTAAATTTAAGTAAGTTGTCATTAATAATTTTCACCGCATCTTTCGAATTTTCAGCCAGCTTACGGATCTCTTCCGCAACAACGGCAAAGCCTCGCCCCATTTCTCCTGCCCGCGCAGCTTCAATTGCCGCATTTAACGCAAGAAGATTGGTTTGCTCCGCAATAGAAGCAACAGTGGTCACGATAGTCATAATCTCTTTTGCCTTTTGCGATAGTTCTTCGGCCCGCTGGTTGACCTTAAAGAAATTATCCTTCACACCTACAATCATTCCGGTAACTCTTTCAATATCCGCATGGGATTTTGTAATGGTCTCTATCGACTTTTCAAGCTGCTCCTTTTCATGGATCTCACTCTTTGCGATATTATTAAGACTGCCTACATTACCATTTAATTGATATACGGATTTTTCGGTTTCTTCCGCTTGATGTACCGCACCATACGCTACTTCTTGCACTGCAGCGGAAATACTGTCGGACAAGTCCTTCATTTTAGTTGCTATTTCACCGAAATCCTGAGTAAAGCGGTGCATATCATCGGTACCGCCTTTTAAAAACAAGAAGTCCTTACGCACATTCTCCTTAAGGGTATTAAATTGCGCCGCAAAACCTTCCATCTCATCGCCGGTACGAATATCCGACATATTTGAAAAATCAAGCCGGCCAAGCCTGTCCAATTCCTCTTTAAAATCCTTCATGGGCCGGAGGCTTGTGATGGATATTATTAGCGTTGCCGCAAATACTATACCTGTATAGATCAGTCCATTCAACAGATTATTTGTTACGTTGGGCAGAATATAAGCCAGTGCAAATATGACGGAAGTATAAACGGAGATCTTCAGCGGGATGCTCTTAATAAAACCTAAAGATAGGATTTTATTGACCTTATGGTTTTTAACTACACTATCCTGCTTTTCGAATTTCACCCTCATATTCATAAAGCTCTCACCTTCAGGTGTTTTTCCACGCTCCAGCTCGTTCCATTCGAGCTTTTCCTTAAATAATTCTGCGCTTCCCTCCAAGAGACCGATACAATAATCAAAAAGTCCTCTTCTGGATACATACTTTAATTCAATCTCTGTGGGAGAAAGTTCCTTAACCAACAGCCGCGGAGGCTTCAACCCGGGAATTTTTTTTGTAAGCTGTGCATGCACATCGTCCATTAAAGTAATAAATCCTTTAAGGCTCTTTCTCTCAAAGTAGGATGGGAACCATTTTTTGAAAGAAGCTATATTATGCCGCCCCAGCTCTCTAAGTATGATGGATATATCTTTTCCGGTATTTTTAGAAATTTCTTCAAAAAACCGGGTGACTTCTTGATCCTGTATATCTTCCAATGGGGTAATAACCCTGTCAACCTGCCAGCCTATACTTTCCATAGCCTTGTTTGTTTTTTCTTCACCATAAATATTTCTAAATGTTTTAATCCACAATGATACAACGGTGCCCTTCATACATTAACCCCCTATCATATGTTGAGAACAATGAAATGCAAAAATCAATGTGCAAAAATCGACTAATTTCGATAGTATTATTCTATCATTGTTTGCTATAATTTTCTATATGTTTTTTACCGGATCCTATAGGAGGATGTGAAAAAGTGCTTAATTGGTCGGAAATCTGACACGGGGACAGGGCCGCAGTCCGGCCAAAAACCAGGCCTGACTGCAGACCAGTCCCCATGTCCGATTTCCTCTATGTAGGAGGATTTGAAAAAATCTAATTTAGCACATAGAAGGAGTGAAGCATGGGGACGGAGCTACTGCTGCACCTGGTTTTGGTGAAGCTGAAGCTCCGTCCCCATGCTTTGCGACTGACCGATGAAGCACTTTATCAGCATTCCCGGACCGTTCTCTACATACATGCGTTGCTCTATGTCTTAGAAATATTTGTTTTTTGGTGCTTACTCCATCAGAGCTTTTGCGAAAGCAACACCATAATCATATATCTTTTTCAATTCTTCTTGCGAAGGAACAAAGTTTGCTTTCTGGCCTTCCCCAAAAAGATTAAGCTTTAGACTCTTTACTCTTTCTTCCATCATTTTTATGGATTCGCCGCTCCAGCCATAAGAACCGAACACACCGCACAGCTTTCCTTTGTTTCTAATGGCTTCCACTACGGATAATACATCCCATATAGGTTTGACAGCATCTCTATTGATGGTAGGCGATCCAAACAGCAGCGCATCTGCCTTATCCATTTTTTCTCTTATTTCCATCAAGTCACTATATATGATATTAATCATCTCTACTTCAAAGTTTCCCGTATCCTTAATAGCCTTCTCCAATTCTTCCGCCATTCTGCGGGTGCATCCGTAAGCAGAAACATAGGTAATCAATATTTTCTTGGCATCATTCTTCTCAAAGATATCGCTGCTCCACTCCCGATAGAGCTTCATAGCATTTTCTATACTTTCTAATAGGATGGGTCCATGGCTCGGGCATACTACATCTACCTTTATATCTTGGATCTTGTCCAACCCTTTGATCACGTACTCTTTAAAAGGACCAAAGATTACATCATAATAATATTTAAATGCGTCTTCAAAATTTTTACGATAGATAATCTTATTGTCAAACATTCTAGGCTCACAGTAATGGCATCCTAAAAAGTCACACGGGAAAAGCGTACTGTCTTCTTCCACATAAGTAAACATTGAATCGGGCCAATGCAGGAAAGGAGCGATCATAAACTTTAGGGTCTTGCCTCCAAGGTCGATCACATCTCCATCTTTGACGATTTGCTGATCAAATTCATGGTTTACGATAGCTTTAATATATTTATTCCCTGCCATCGACGTGATTACTTTGATCTTTGGATTTTCCCTCAATAGATACTTCAGCGCACCCGAATGGTCCGGCTCAGTATGGTTTAATATGATGTAATCGATCTCAGCGATATCTATAACACTTCTGATATTATCCAGGTACTCATCAAAAAACGTTGTATGTACCGTCTCAATGAGTGCTGTTTTCTCCCCTTTTACCAGATAAGCATTGTATGATGTTCCATATTCTGTTTTCATTATAATGTCAAATATTCTAAGGTTGGGATTTTGCACACCGACCGAATATATACCCTCTTTTATCTTTATAGCAGACATCTGTGTACCTCCTGTTATTAGTGAATAATTAATAATGAATAGTATATAGTGGAAGGGGAGTGAGGTGTACATGGGCCAAACCCCATTGTTTACTCCCCACTCCCCACTATTTGTCAGATCTTTTCAAATGCGTCTTTGCCAAGACCGCACATCGGGCATACCCATTCATCCGGGATATCTTCAAAAGCTGTTCCTGGTGCGATACCTCCATCAGGATCTCCTACTTCCGGGTCATAAACATAACCGCATGCTGTGCATTCATATTTGTCCATATGTATTCTCCTTTCATTTTAATTCATCGTTTTACCATTCAAAGCGTTTTAAAAAATATAAACTTTAAACGACAATGAATATATGTTTGATTATAAATAATATTCCCTTTCCCGGGAAATATAACCTACGTTATTTGCTTGCTTCCTCCAGCAGCTGTTTGAAATATTTAACATGTGCCTTTTCCTCTTCGATAAGTACCGACAATATCTTTTTTATCTCATCATATTTTGCGCCGTTATACATCTTTGTGTACAATTCAACAGTGGTTTCTTCTGCCTTCACTGCATGAGCTGCGGCAACTTTTAAGTCTTTGAAGGCATCTTCAGGTTTCGGAGACTTACGGAACACCTGATTTTCTACCAGTGATTTCAGATATGCCACTACATCAGGCTCGAATAAGTAATCATCCTCTATACTTTTTCTGTCTTTAATCAAATCGTTATACAGCTTGGAAAACTGCTCTTTGTGTGCCCTTTCCTGCCCCGCCGCATGCAATAAAAAATCTTTTAGCTTGCCGGTGGTATGCTTGGCACCGTTACTGTAAAATTCTATGCCTTCCTCTTCCATTGATATTGCTATCTTTAGTATCTCTAGATTACTGAAATTACCTTGTACTATCATCGTAATGCCTCCATTCCTTATGTACTTGGAGTCCGAAGCTCAAAGCTTGTATTGTAATCTGACGGATATGCTAAGCTATCGAACTTAACTATAATTAATATACCACATTTTATTGATTCAAAACAAACTTTTAATGAAAAAAAAGCTAAGCTTATGATTATTGGATATGCTTAGTCATAAACTTAACTTTATGATCCTGTTTCAATTTGTTTTTGTATATGTTACATATTTACTTCTCTGGTTTTTCTTGTGAGACAAGCTCCGTATTTGGTTTAAACGGCTTACTGAAATCCAAATGTCCTTTAAATTCCGGTACTGTCTTTCCTTCTACGGTAAATTGGACCATATTGATGCCTTGAATACCTGTAAGTGTATTTACTATAGCATACACTGTCATGGTCTCACCTGTCGAACCGCCCGGATGTTTTTCAACAAATTCTTTTGACAGGTCAACAACTGCTATGTCTTTTTCAATCTTTACCGTTGGCACTTTTACACCTTTGGGAAACGGACTGGTAAGGTTCCCGCTGATAGGACCTTGAAATAATTCCTTCATGGCTGCTTTTGCCATGTCATTCATGTCTTTTACAGTACTTTTTACTATAAACCTTTTTTCTACCACAAGCTTTGTAGCGTTATCGTTTGCAAAATACAATGTAAGTACAACTTTATCCCCTTCTTTTTTTAACTGGTCTTCTGTCATCATAACACTGCTGGTTGGTTGAACCTCTTCTTTTATCTGTGCGTTTGAAGTCTCTTTTGAATCTTTCTTAAAAGGTTTGAAGGAACATGAAGATAATACTGCTGTCATTAGCAGTAGCGCAAGGAATATGCACATGAATTTTTTCATAAACGGATGCCCACCTTTCAAATTTGTTCCTAGCTTATTTTATGCGTGTTGAAAAAAAGATATGACTAGTTTGTTAGTGGGCAGAGGACTACGAACTCGCCTAAAATGGGTATTTAGTAACGAAATAAAAAAATACACATATACTATATAAATATAGCATACAATATTTAATGTTTTCTTAACATTTATTTGCTGTTATGTTTACTCAATGACATGTAAAATATATGTAGATGTTCAGTAAATAACAACAAAATGGTATAGAATGTTAAAGTTTTAGGTTATAGCAATAAACTATGTTCATGTGTACTTTGAAAATTTAAAGAATGGATGATAGGAATAATTTGGTATCTAAAAATGGTCGGAGATTCCCTATGCAAGAGAATAGTAAGAATATTTTTCCTGTAGTTTATGCAGCAGTCTTATGGTATTCTTTATTCTCAAGGGTTATGGCTATGGCTTTTGCATGTTGGAGCATGCAAACTAAGGCAGTTCTCACGAAGAAGTTCTTGGTACCCCTAAATAATGGAGATTTAAGACCGTTGTTGAGTACAATATCTCCAATAACGGATTCTATACGTGCTCTTCTTGAATAGATGTCTTTCCAGAGTTGTGAGCCTCTGGGAACTTGGGTAAACCAACGAATATCATCTTCAATGTGAGTATAGACTGTCTTGCCATAGCCAGAATCACAACATGGATGATCACACTTTAGTTTTTCAGCCAATTTTTTAGAAGCTTTTCTTGGACACCGCCATTTTAGTCGTCTTTTTTTCTTATCAATACCCCAATAGTAAAATGTATGACCAGCAGCACAAACAGGCAAACCAAACTCATTAGTAGGTGTTGGAGTTTGAGAATTTCTTGGATTAATTGCAATAATAGGCTTACCGCCTAGTAAACTAATCCACCAGTAAACATAATAAGCGTCGTATCCCGAATCAGCAATGACATAATGAAAGTCAACTTTCAAGTTGTGATAAAGATGCATTATTAGATGTGGTGTCATTCTAACATCGTGGACATCAGCACCTTCGACGAAGAATGTTAGTGGTAGGCATTTAGATGGATTATCTATCATAGGAGTTGTTGCAAAATGCAGACCGTATCCCATTAGATATTCATCAAGATTATGATCATAACCTTTTGTGGCTTCGGAGTCAGTACACATAGAGCATTTAAAGGGTTTTATATTACTGGCATAGCATCTACAATATTTTTCAGGAACATACTTTTGTTTGCAAAAAGATTTTACCTTGCAGCCGTCAAAGATTACTTTATCATGGGGATCAATGATTCCTAATTCGATAGATTCTTTGACAAATAACAATTCAAATATTTTACGGATTAGAGAACCTTGAAGCATGACATCTTCAACGTTTTCATCGCCGAAAAGATTAGAGATAAACCAAGAGAAATAAGCCTTAGAGGGCGTCTTGTCAGGAGAGAAACCTGATAGATAAGCATATCTTGGTGTATCCCTAAGTTCTTTGACCCATTTATTAATGGATGTAAAGCCAGCAAGGTACATCACAAGTAAAGACCTTAAAGCATCTTGAGGGCGATAAAGTGCAATACGTCCTGCAGGATTTTGTGAATAAAAATGTAAACAGAAGTCATAAACACGAGATAGATCAATCTTTGATATTATCTTAGCAATGCTGTCAGTCTCACTGACAGATAGAAATAAATTAAGTTTATAAGCCAGGTGACTCTGGTTTGGTGGAAGCAATGACATCAGCCCCTTTCTAAAATATTCTCTATTTTAGCAGGTTTGAGGGCTGTGAGGTGAAGAAAATTGTTTCCAGTTGATAAAATCAAGTTGAATCAAGGGGTTCAGCTTTGCTGAACACCAACAAAATATATTTTTAGGGGGTGAAACTATGGAAGATAAAAATAAGAAAAATATGAATAGTGCAGAAAAAACTTCTGAAAATGAAAAGGGCGATCTTGATGATTTTATTTTTTCCATGCAAGACAATAAAAAATGTTCCGAAAGATAAACAAAAAATTGCGGTTCATCAGACTAATATAAATATGTACGTCTGTGAACCGTCAAATGTTCATGACACAATTGGATATTTATGTTAAACCGGACTACATTCAATAAACCGGTCATCTCTAAACTTTTCTCAATAAAATATCAGTTAAAATAAATGATATTTTCTCTGTAATCTGTTTGAAGGTCTCCTTCCAGGAACTCTAGAAAGCGAACAAGCATCGCTGAAGCTTCCGCTCGTGTCATTACTTTGTTAGGATTTATGTTGTTATATTCATCACCGGTTACAAGGCCAAACTCTGAGGCAACATATATGCAATCTTTTGCCCATTCAGGTATTTTGCGGTCATCACTAAACGAAGTATAATACCCGGGAGTCGGAGCTTTATTTTCAAATCCCAATGCCCTAATCAAGATTGTAATGGCTTGGGCTCTTGTCAACGGGTCTCCGGGACTGAAGAACCCATTCGATGTACCGGTAATGATTCCTTTTTCAACAGCTTGCTTAATATATTCATAATCCGAATCCTCTACATCTACATCATTGAACAATGATTCTTCAGGAGGCTGATTACGCCGTCTGCTTGAAGTCTTCTTTTCTACTAATGTAGGCCGGATATCGCACGCTTTAATAACACCCTTTGTGAATTCTTGTCTTGTCATGGCAACTTCCGGCGTGAAGAACTGTGAGCTCCCGTCAAATACATCCAATGAATACAATCTTTCGATATATCCCTGCGCCCAATGCCCGCCGGTATCCCTAAACTTGGGTACAACAAGCCTTTCGACTTTGGGCACCATTGTCTTTGATAATTGTATATCATCCTTTAGCCTTCTTGTTGCGTGAGGCAATGCGGTTTTAGCACTGGTAACAGCATATCCTGTTTCGGAGGTATCCATTCTGGGAAGGTCGTAATCATACTTGGAGACCATTTCTCCTTTTGTTACTCTCATATATCCTCCGTTAAAACTTGAGAAATTCGCCTCATTTTCAGCATAGGATAATACTTTTGTAGTACTATCGGAGTTCTGAACCTTCACGGCACCTTGCCATGATATACTCTGCGTACTGTCTCCCTCTCCATCTTCACCTTCTACTTCCATCTGCCTGTCATAAATGATATTGTAATCCAATACTTGCGTCTCAGTGTTTCCCCAGAAGTTCTGATATCCAACGTCACCACCGGAAATGTCGACAATGACACTTCCTTCATCACGATTAATCGTATAATATTTTCTGGCTTTTATAGTTCCTGAATAAAAATCCGCAGCCGGTCTATTGTCTATTACATCAGACTTCGAAAACTGCATATCCGACAATACATATCTATCATTGCCGATCTGGATGGTCTCAGTATATCTGGTTATACTGGTATCTGCTATTGTCTGGCCCTTATCGGTCCGTTCTGCATATTCCGTAACAACAGTCAGTGTTCTGTCTAGATCTCCGGAAATGCTCGTATCCTCCGGCTTTAAATTGCTGATTTTATATGTTATGGTCTTTGTATCCTTTCTTTCGCTTTCGCGTATATCGATTTCCCCTACAAATTTAATCGGTTCTCCTGAAATAAATACAATTTCCTCATACTGATATTCGTTGTTTACTCCACCCGAGAACCCGGTTGGGGTTGCCCATACTGTTGCTGTACTCATGATGCAGCTCAAGATGACGATAAACGCTGTGACTTTTTTCAAAATAATCCCATCCCCTTTAAACACTTATTTTACAATAACTACTTTAGCTTCGGTATCATCCCTCACCATGTATAATCTGTCACCGACCTTCATCTCTTCGGGTGTAATCATCTTTCCACTCTTTACAATCATTGCTTTCGATAACAGTATGCTTAATGATACATCCTTTGCCATCCATTGCTCTTTTCTCGTACTCCAGTCTTTTGCATTTCTTACTCCTAGTTTCCAACCCACAAGCGAATGTTCTTCAATGGATTCTATCGTCCCGTTAGTAACTCTTTGCTGTAGTAATGAATTTCTGTTTTTCTGGAGCATAATACTGGAGATTCTATCCCCGTCTGTATATACATAAGCATACCAATCTTTTAAGTCATAGTCATCCGCATAGCTGCTGTCTTCATCCACTGCATAGTCTCCGGAATAGAATTCTTTAGGAGTAATTTGTTTTCCTGCTTCTAAATCATATATAGTTACATCGTTATCGTAATATAGTTCTTTATCTTCATCAAAAGATTCCCATTCATTCTTATCCAGCACAGCAAAATCTTTTAAAACAACTCTATCCGAAACAATTTCATCCAATCTTCCTTCATATATATAGTCCTGTCCGATATTGGAGTTATTGATGTCTTCATTATGTACATAAATGACATCCGCCATCATGTCACTTCCACGACCGTCTCCAATAAAAAATGCGTCGGAACCGGAGTAAATGGAGTACTTATCTACCAAACGTCCGCTTTTAATGATAATAGTGCCATCATTAAATGTGATGTTTTTATGATTTCCTAATTCAAAAACTTCACTATACCAGTTAATATCTTCAATCTGGTCGGAATACACCGTTTCATATTGGCTTTTTATAACCATTTTTTCTATCTGATCTCTTCCAAAGAAATCCATTACTGCAATATAAGCCTTTTTGCCTTTATAATGCTTTAATTTATCGGTGGATAATTTATACCCACCCATATATGCAGGGGTTTGCGATGAATACTTAAAGGTTTTTGCACTGCTTAGCGATTCCCATTCCCCATTTTTGAAAACTTCAATCCCGGTAAATGTAATCGCATTTCCTATCGTATCACTTGATACCAACTCCCCCCGGTATATATCTTTAATTTTGATGCTATCCCCTTCAATTTCCATACGGCTAATGGTATTTGAATTGATTTCATCAAAAAATAGTTTTACACGGTCTCCTTCATATAACACATTCAATGGCACGGTACTTCCGTTTTTCAAAGCAATTGTTGCCGGAGATGTAAAGTACGTTTCATCCTTCCCTATAGACAAACGTAAAACAATCTGATCCCGATCTATTTTTTTAATAATCCCTATCCGTATTTTCCCACCTTCCGGAATATAACCCGTCACTTCGGTGGAATAACTCTCCATATAAGATATACTTCTCCCTTTTAAGCTTGCATATATCTCCATCCCGATCTTAAAATCCGTAAATACGGCAGATCGCCTGTCAATGGAAAAAGTAGCGCCATTGTCCAACGATAATGCATGAACCGTACCATCATATTCCTCAATTTCTACCCTGCCTTCACCGATATTGGTTATAAATCCTTCTATGCTGCCTGTCCTATAGGGTGCTAGCTGGTCGGCATATGCGAAAGTGGTAACTAAGCTGTATATGACAAACAATACTGTTATCGTTAAACACGTGATTTTTATCAATGATCTTTTCATACAAACACCTCTTTATTCGTCCTCAAGTATATCCGTTTAATTTTTGCTTCCAATCACCGCATATCTGCCAACTTTGTCCACATATCCTCTTATTGACACATTGTACGCATCTTCCTTATATCCAACCGGAGTCCAACTCTGCTGAGATGAGTCATAGCGGTTTAATGTAACATTGTTAAGTCTTCTCATGTCCGCTTTGGTGGAATCAAAATCAAGGTTGATCGCTATTTGCGACGCCAGCTTCTCTAACGATGTGCGATCGGTGCCGACATATACCTCCGCTTCTATCATATACTGAGAGGACAGCAGCGTCTGTCCGCCTTTTGTATTAGGACTGTCACTAAAACGCGCTATTTTAAATCTAACACCGGCATCGTCTTTGTTTCTGTTTTGTTGTATTTTTGAAACATTAAAAACGTTAGGGTTAAATAAAATACTGAAGTCACTGCCTAATATTTGAATGTTTCCGGCCCTATAATCCGATATAACTCCTGCCGGTATGCTTACCACCACTTCTTTACTTCCCGCAAGGGTTCCCCGGGTTAAATCGATCACTGATTCAGCAGCAAAATTATTCTCTCCAATACTCACGTGCGCAGTATCCCCCATCTTTTCCATGGTGGTCTGTTCATTCAATTCTCCATCATCATCGGGAGGGCCTACTTCTCTTCCTGTTTTAATCTTCTCACTTTCCATAGAAGGTTTGGAAATCGTAAATTCCCCTACCGCTCTTATAATAAACTGATACGTTGTCCTTGGTTCCAAATCCTGATATAGATAACTCGTAAGTTTTGTGGCCCCAATTAATTCCTTGTTGTTTTCATTTCGAACTACATAAATCTCATATTCTCTTGCACCTTCTACTTCCGACCAATTTAATTTTATGTACCGGTCATACACCAGTTCGGCATATACTTTTCCTGTTGGAGCTTCTATTCCCGGCAATGAGTAAGCGACCCCTTCGTATACATCGCTGGCTCCTTTATCAGGGTTTACCACGATAATACCCCTTCCGTCCAATATGCCTTCCGGCGTTGTGACGGTAATGGTCTGTCCTCCATTCTCCACTTTCGGCTCGGTTCCTTCAATACCATCCTGCAGATCATACATCACACCATTAATATAAATCGGTTCCCCTTGTGCAGCTTCTTCCGAGTTGATCTTTTGCAGCGGCTGCTTAGGGTTGAAAAAGACCTTAGCCCCGTCTACAAAACCGGAACCTTTTATATATATTTTCTGTCCTCCCAATACCGAGATGGTTTCTATCGTTGTACCATTACCATCTTCCACAGTTACAATTTTAGGGTTACTGGTATAGATAAATGTTCCTGATGGATCCGATAGAGACAAATCGGGGTTTTCGACTTTTACTTTAACCGTTCCGGGAGCATGTGCCGGTATCTTATTGATTACGATAGTCGTTTCATTGGACTTTTCCCAATCTATATCCTCTTCACTAATCTGGACATCTCCAAAATAAACGGCTAATTTTTTATTGCCGTAGTCTTCCGGCATTGTTTTTCTGAAATCTTTCCCGGTGATGGTTACCGCAATACCGCCTATAGATGAACCATATCCCGGTGTCACCTTTTCAATGGCCGGAAAAGTCTCGCCTTTTACAAATTGTATGTAAATAGGAAGCGGGGATACTGTTGCCGAAGAAACTGCCGCACCATCTTCATTTTGTATGACTACAGCATGATACTTAGGCGTTCCGTCGGCATTTTCAATTGCATTTTCACTTACAGCCGGCATGGTAAATTTAATTTGGGTAGGAAGTATATCTTCTCTGCCTTCTGCATCTCCCTCAATCTTTGCCGTATTGGTACCGATTAAGACTGTCGCATTAGCTCTAAAATCCAGTCCGGTTATTGTGATTCTGCTGCCTCCTTTATAGCTCATTCTAATCACAACCGCATCTTTTCCGTTCACTTGCTGTTGACCTCCTGCAGTACCGGATTTGGTAATATTGGTGATTACCGGATGGCTGGAAGGATTGGTATACTCAAATTGGCCGGTGCCCTGCCCTCCATCAGGATTGATTACGATAACAGGTATCTTGCCAATCGTATAATAATTGGGCGTATTCAGTACAATTTGGTCCCCTTGTGCATTCGCATCAGCAACAGGTGCATACCCTCTTTCAACCACCAGCCTGTTGATTCCGCCGGTAGTATCTACTTGTACCCTAACCAGCTCTTTCTTGGTATACGCTTGCTGGGCCCCTGTGCTTGTATCGGTATAAGCTAGTTCAGTAAGGGGCAGATAAACAGTTTCATCATCATATTCGAAAGCCTGCGCAGTCGTATAGGTTTTTCCCTGTTCTTCCAACGTAAACTTAAGCTTAGATCCCCCCCCGGTAGCATCATAGTCTACCGTTAGATTGCCGGTCTGGACCGTCGTCTTACCGTTAACAATACTTCCGTAATTATTATCTTTAATATCCGTGATCCCACTATTAGATATTTTTCTATCTTTAACGTCACCGAAACGCACCAGCATCAATGAGGTCTCTGCTGAAGGCAAAGTCGTACTGCTGCCATTGTAAATTCTAACCCTACTGTTCTTAAAATCCGCCCCATCGATAAACACCTGTGTCTCACCATACTTTGTACCGGAACTTGGCGCCAGGGAGGTTACGGTAGGCTGTGATGCACCGTAAGTGTACGGAAGTGTATTGGAAACTCCAAAATCATTATTGACTACATATACATTTACCGTTCCCACCTGCCCGATAGGTGCTTTCACGATCAACGTTCCTTCTGAAAAACTGAGCAGCTCGGCTTTATTACTTCCGAAATATACCGTAGGAAGAATTTTTTTATCATCTATCACGCCGTCGTCTCTCAAGTCCTCTACATTTCCACCTGAGCCAAGGCTGGTCCATTCTCCGTCGCCATTCAGCTCGGTATAGGCCTCACCGTTATCTCTCTTTCCATTAACGTTGATAACATCCTCAAAAGGCTCAAAATACCTAAACCCTGAACCAAATATATATACCTTATCTTCTCCTACTACATTTCCTTTGTTTTCTCTCACTTCTACGATATTAGGCTTATTGTTTACCAGTACATAGGTGTAGCCTGTAGCACCTTCAAGGGGAGCGTTCATATTGATATGAAATGTTACACCATTTGGGTTAATTAGAACAATAGGCTCGATAATCTTATCTACGCCTAAAGTTTGAAAGTCCTTATTACATTTTGGAATAACCACTGAAAGCTGTTTTCCGTTGGTAGATATCAAGATATTCTCTTTGGAAATCTCCTGATTTCCTATAATAACCCGTGTCTTGCCGGTACTGTTATCTACAAAACCGGTAGGATCTTTAGGATCAGAAACTTCCGGTGCCGTAAAGGTTATCATATTCCCGCCATCGGCTGAACCCTCTTTAGGATTAAAACTTATTACCTGAGGTCTTATACCCGCCGGAGAAATATAATAGAAACTGTCTTTCTTTTCCGCACTTTTTGCATCGGGATTGATGATTTTTACATCGTAGATCTCTGCTCCGGTTGCTGCGTCATATTTCCCTTGTCCAATTTTTGTTTTTGGCGGCACCGTAAAAATCAATTGGGATGTTGTCATCAAAAATACACGGTTCCCCACTATCCTATCATAATATACCCCTTCGTCTTCTTCCATTCTAGCGGTTGCATAGGGGGTATATGACTGTAACACTACCGTCTCATCGGTACTCTTACTCTGCAATGTGATACTCCCTTTTGTACTTTGCAGTACATTGTAAGTAACATTTCCTTTTTTAGCCTCAATCAATTTCTTATCAGTCAGATAAATATCATACTCTTCATTTCTATCATCAGTAATTGTAAAAGTTCCATCCATATTTTCTTTAATTTTATAAAATCTATTGTTAACAGGATTACTGTCATCTTTCTTAAGCAGTATTATACTCCTGAAATCCTTACCAAGCTGAATCATATCGGTATCTGAGTCTGACGCCGGTACCGAAAAAATATGCTCTTTGAGTGCCAAGGTGCCTCCCTGAGGATTTGCAGCTCCGTCTAAAAACTGAAAAAGAGCAATCTCCCCATCCGTTGACCTATAATAGTCATTGATATCCTCATTATTAATGAACACCCTGGTTCCAATTAAACGATATATCAGCATCTCATCTAGTGAATTATACTGCGAAGCATCCACTGTAGCATCTTTAAGCTTAAAGTTTTGTCCTTGAATAACAATGCTATCATCCTGCGTACCTCTATTGGGACTTATACTGATAAGCTTTGGATCGGTATAAGTTACCGTATAGTAAAGACTTCCTACTGCAAAAGCCTTGGCAGGATTGACTATAATGACCTTTGCCATCCCTTCCCTTCTTGCGGGCGCGTTAAAGGTGATTTTATCTTTATCACCACTGTTATCCACCTTTACACCGGTTACCTTTAATCCATCAATATAAACCTCGAGTCCCGGTTTAAAGTTGGTCCCGGTAATGGTTACCGCATCCCCTCCCTTTGTTGAAACAACAGAAGGTTGTATACTGGATATGCTGGGAAATTCACTTACTGAAATATTTTTAAATTCCACTTTTTCTGCAAAGGGATATGCGTTGAATTCAGAGTCAGAACCTCTCCACGGGTTATGGATTATAATCGGCTGTTTCCCAATGACCTCTATTTTTTCCCTATTCGTTTCATCATTGCTTAACTTCAGTACCATCCTGATATGACTGCCAATTTCTCTGTTCATATCTCCTGTAATGGTGGTGCCTTCATTATCCAATACTTCAAAAGTAACGATTCGATTAGGATTTTCTTTCCCAAAGGTAAATTTATTTAACTTATCGGGGTCCGTATCTAAAGGTTTATTCAGTGTATCATTGGGGTCAACTATGATTTGTCCCAGTTCGATTTTCGGATAGACAATTTGATTATCTTTTTTGGTAACCAAAAATTTATCCCCATAGATATTCACTTCTACTTCATTGTTTTGTCCCACATTCCGTGAGATATGATAGGTTCCGGTCAATCCCGAGTCAACTTCTACCGGAATTACCTCGGGCACTACACTGGATACCTCCGGCTTTTCGGTAGTAGAGACAAACACAAACGGCTCCGTACTATAGACTTCTTTATAGAAAGTAAGTACCGGTATCGCACTTGTTACTACTTCAGGTGTTACCACTGTTCTTATTTTTACGGTGATTAAATTCTCCAATTGTGTTAATGTATATTTTTGTGTTTGCACGCCAATGGTTTCTTGTCCGCTTGCCGGAAAGTTAGCGGATTTGATTACCGTATCACCACCAATAGATACTGTAATATATCTCTTTACAGTGGCACCGCTGTAATCTTTTCCTGCGATTTTTAAACTGCTGAGTTTAGGGTCAGTGGTATAATCCAGCTCTATTTCCGATGTTCCGTCCGGACCGATGGTAGGATTTGCATCGGGATTGATGAGTGTGTTCTCTAAAACCACTCTTCCAATATTAAACCCTTTGACGGTAACCAAAGTAGGAGTCTGCTCCGGAGCCGACTTCGGGTTGAAATCATCAATAACGCTAGGGTTTCCTGCCGTTACATAAGTAAACTTAGCATATTGGGATGGCGTGATCGGATCTTGAAGTACGTATTTTTGAGATATCCCTTGCGCAACAGAATTCTTATTGGTAAATACAATATAATATTCTCCCGATGCGCTCCCAAGATCGGGCACTTTAATAGAATACACATAATTTGATGAAGGATCATTAGGGTCCTCTTTTACCGGATTTCCTACCGGCGTACCAATACGCTCTTTTTTATATTCCTGCTGGTCGGTAACATTCTTGACAAAATAAACATCATACGCTTCTGCAATACTTTTTGATGTAAATGTGATGACGTCATCTTTTTGACCGCTGTTCGGATACATTTCTACACCGCTTAAATTCAGGCTTCCAATGATTCTTACAACATTTTCATAGGTGCTGTTAATGCTTAAAGTATAGTTTGTTTTTGTACCCGTATTGTCAACTCTCCCGGCCAGATCTTCTTTTGTGGTCTTAAATACTATTTTTTGCGATTCTGATCCGGACCCGAAAGGCGTATCATCCTTTGGGATTATTTTTACATCATTATCCGGATCATCAGGGTCACTCTCTATATCCTGCACTTTCCCCTCTACCGTTCCCACAGTGATCGTTTTGCTGGCTCTTGCATTGGTTTCAATGTTTTTTCCCATCAAAGTAATAGGACCGCTAGGTTGAAATTCCGACTCGGCTGCAGATTCGACTTTAACTTCCTGACCGGACGGAACTTCATAAATGACGTAGTTTGCATTTTTATTGTTTTTATCAAAAACAATAATTGATTCAATAGCTGCACCATTCGCAACAGAACCGCTGATTCTCGGACCATAGCGGCTTACTTTTACTTCTTGATTCGTTCCTCCCACATACCATATGGATACCGTATCAATGGTCCATCCATTTAAAATAGGATCATTGTCATTAATGGTAAAAATAGTCTGCTCCGGCTGAGAACCAAATCTATCATACATATAACTAATAGTTACTTCCGGGTCTCCGTCAGCTGCTGTTACAACATTTACAGGCAGCAGTCCAAGCAGCATGGACAATGCTATCAAAAGGCTTATCACTTTACTTTTCATACTTTACCTCCCCTACTCAACGATCAAAAAGATACCTGTTTTCTCACTTACTACCTCTACTGTCTTATTTACAAAGTCTACTGTGAAGCCTTGCCCATAAAAATTCCTGGTTTCCTCATCATAACGCAGTACCTTTATCTCTTGCCCGGTGGTCCCATTAAAAGGCAGGTTTAATACCAATTTATTCATTTTGAAGTTCTTTCCGGTTACCTGAATAAATTCCGATTTTACAGCTGTTCCTTTTAACTTATTCATAAGCATTTGTGTCACAGTCGGTTCTGCCCTTCCTAAACTGAGTACAATATCGCGTTCATCTTTAGAAGTATCTAATGTAAGTCCATATATATCTATATCACACCATTTGGATTTCGTCACCAACCGGTCTATTACATCTCTTTTATTTCCCCGGTATTGTATCTTTCGTACCAATACTTCCTCTCCCATGATCTCATCCAAATCAAGCTCTATATAGCTTTCATCGGCATACTTAGACTTTAACATCAGTGTATCGGCACTAACGTTGATATCGCCCCGGATCTCTCCTTTTTTTTCTTTTCCTTTTACTTTATATTGCTCGTTTGGAACATATTCACCGGCTTTTACCACACTTAGCGTTCCGCAGTCTATCCTTTGATGGTCCGCATCATTTTGTACTGTAATGGAATAAATGCCCGGCTCCAGACGATTGTTTCCATCCGGAAGATACACCTCCAGATATTTTTCGTTTGTTTCCGTATTCTCCATTACATTTGCACTGCTTGCAATAATGTCATCATTAAAGTAGACAGTAACTGTACCGCTATTAAACAAATCGCCTGTAATAATAATCGGTATATCTTCATCATAATTCTCAGGTACGGTAGCTATCCTTACTTTCTTTACAACCGGTATGGCAGTAGTGGTAAACTCCCATGTAATATAACCATTTTTATACTCACTGCCTGTTGTGCCGGAATAGTAAACAATCCCCGGTGCAATTCTTACCTCATAAGTCGTCTTAGAATTCAATAAAATAATAGGTATGTATAATGATGCTTCACTATTTCGGGTATCTTTTTTAAAGATATAATTATCTATGTACTGACTTTGCTGGTCTATTGATAAATTTGCAATTTCATTCAAAAAGTCTGTATCTATAAAAGATGTGTCACTGCCTTCCGCACGTACCCATGAATTATCCCTTAACGCAGAAAGACCGGTTGACTTATCAAACACCAAACTGCCGTCTGTATCTTCAAAGACAATTTTAATAAAATATCTTTCCACGCCATCAATGGTCGTGGTATTTAAATCTTTTTCATTATACCATACCGTGCCCCCACCGGGATCTTTAAGTTTTATTGTTTGGTCCGGTTGTTCGCGCGGTGTAACTTCTAAAGTTCCGCTCGTCCATTCAATATCCTCATAAATACCGGAAGAATCATCAAATTGGATGGAAACCGTGTACTGTCCCACACTTCCTTCTCTGGAAAGCACTTCTGCAGGACTGCCTGCAGTGCTGCCTTTCACTTTTACCAGTATTCTCGTAGTATCCAGAAAAGTAATATCTTTCGGTTGTATTTCTACCGTAACGATTCCTGTAGCCGCCCCATAAGTCTGAAACGTAACTGTCTCAATTCTTTCATTGAAATTATAACCGTTTATGGTAAACTCTGCAGTCTGTTTATAAAAGTCCAAGGTCTTAAACGTACTTTCCGTTATATTGTAAATCCCTTTCATCTCCAGCCCTTTTTGTTCGATAACAAAATACATGTCTTTTGCCTGAAGATACTTCCCTCCTCTTGTCTGCAAAACGCTATCCGATATGCTGAGTTTATAGCATTTCCCATAATCCAAGGATGCACTGGGATATAAAAAAACTTTTGTTTTTTTCACGCTGCCTTCATAATAATTCTCCAGTATATATTTCTCAAAACTAACTTGCTGATTGGAATCATAATATTCCGAGAGTACGATACCGCTAAAAGGATTGGTATCGGTATACTTAGGTATTACTTCTTTATCAATATACAGCACGATCGGATTGGTATTATCAAAGTGCTGTACCCCAAATAGAGGACTATCCGCCTGAGTGCTTAATACATTGGTACTATCCGGTGTCGACGCCGGCCTTATATTGGTCTTTCCCAAGCTGGGAAGTACCGCATCGGCAGACGGTTTTGTCCAGAAATTTACATCCAAATTATCTTCCATGTTATATCCGTTTATATCTTCGATTAGATAGTTTGGGATATAGAGCTTGTATTGATGCAGATTTTGCAGTGATGCTTTGGGTTTAATTTTTACAATACTAGGATTTGCAGCATCTACTTCAGCACTTTCTATCTCCAGTCTCTCATTTCCCGGGTGGCTGTTTTGACCGTTCGCACTATATAAAAAGGTTTCCTTTATCACTTTGCCTGTTGTCGGATCTATTTCCTGATCATTAGCAATGGATGGAAGCTTGTACAATTCAATAGCAGCCAAACGTGCTGTATTATCACTTCTCTTATCCCATCTTACCGATCTGTCAAAATGGATATAGACTGTTCCGTTGATATCGAGATTGGTAGTCCCTGAAGTAGTAATATTATCGGTTTTAGAAGCATCAGAAGCATATGCCGCAACCACCGGGGTATTTCCTTCTCCGCCGGTAGTAAAATACAGCTCGAGTTTGTAAGGCAGTGCAATAGATGTATTGCTGTCAGGTTGTAAGGTTACTGCCCCCGCATCCACCGTCAACTTATACATGGTATTCTTTCGCAACTGGTCCAATATACCTCCATTTCTATCATTAATTCTAATTCTAAGTACATTGTCGGTCATATTATTATCGGAGTATACGGATACTGCATTAGGGATATTAAAATCCGCTGTAAAGTCTTCGCTGCCTGATGCGGAAGTAAGATGAATCTTACCGGAGTCAATGCTTGTTTTGGCAATAGCATATTTAAAATGAAAATCTATATCCGGCTGCATCTCAACACCTTCAGCATAATTTGCCGGTGATATCCTTGTTTTAGCAGGATCGGTAATTAGCGGATCATCCGTAGTAAAAGTGAACGCCTGTTCACCATTATAAATGCGTTTATTACTGTTTTTTAAATATACCGTATCATCCTTTAGATTCACAGTATAATCACAAAAATCTTTTAGCTTTCCTTCTTTTGGCTTTAGTAAAAGATTTTTTCCCTGAACGGAAACTTCATAAGCATTTTTTATTAAATGAGACTCTTCAGTCCCCCCCATTTTCTTTGTTAAGGTAGATATCTGTATATAATGATCAATATCATTTAATACTTCTTCGGTCATGGCTATATCATCAACAAACTCAATGGCAATAGCGTCTGTATAGTCATTCACTTGTACTTGTTGATGAGATGGTGTGGTTCTAACCAAAATATCTGACAAACTTTCCGACTTGGTCACGAAAGTATGGCGTATCTCGCTGTTTATTCTCTTATTTACTGCATCGGAAGCATCTACAAAAGCCCCTTGAGGTATATAAATTTCGTAAAGAGTGTGCTTTCTTAATTGTGTTGCACCATTTTTTAATGTAAGAACGATTTGTCCCGATTGTGAAGTAATATTAAAAAGGCCGGTATCTTCCGTTTTACTATCTGCATAGGCATATATCTTTAATTTAGAAGCATCAGGTGTGAAGGCATTATTAAATGTTACTGTAATAGATGTTATGTCATAATCTATTCCTTTTTCACCATTTTGTATATCGGCATCCACCGCCGTAGATACGGTGAAATCCGGTAGAGACTCAACGATATCCTCTGCTTGTACGGTTATGATATTTATATTGGAACATATTAATAACCCTACTAAAATAATACTTATAAATGCCTTAAGTCTTTTCATGTACCCACCATCTCTCCTGTTAATGTTTTTACCAAATGATAACCATATGGTTATATCGACATTTTCATTAAATTTCCTTACTCAGGAATGATAAAATAATAATTTCCTGATTTTCAATCGGGTATTATTATTCCATCATTCCTTATTTTCTTGTTCCTGATTATTGCTTTGGTCATTTTCTTTCTTCTCTGTCAGCGTATCTTCATTCGTATTATGAATTTCAATAATATTGGCCGCAAATTCACCTAAGTCGCTCAGTATTGTAGATACTACATATACTTTATCATCATTGGCTAACTCACGGTTTCCAAGCATTTTGCCATTTTCTAAAATAATTGAACTTTCACTAACCCTATAAACTCTTTCTTTTAAGTCTATGACGGAGGCATCTTGATCTATCGAGTATACCGTGCCTTCGTATATTTGTTCGATATTTTCCGGTTTTTGAATATTCAATAATACGGCCTTCTCATTATGGTTAGGCTGTAATATCATTGCCATATAGACTTCATGATCGGTATAATATGTATTGATGTCCCCAATAGTTATCTTTTGTATATCTCTATATACGCCGGTATCATCTTCCACAGGTATTTCCGTGTATTGCTGCTTTCCCGCGTCAATCCACTTTCCTTGGCCCCATTTTTTTAAATCTTTGACAATCAGTTTGTGCTTATACGGATCATATACATATATAGAAGCTTTATAAATACCTGCAACTGTTAAGCTACCCACATCGTCTTTGCGTACTTCCGCTTGTGCTCCCACTACTTTCACAAATCTTACTTGCCTATTTTTATCTATTAGACAACTTATTTTATCTCCTTCTTTCAAATTGCTGCTATCACTTGGATTCCCTTTTCCCAGTGTAACGATTTCTTTTGTGAATCTTTCGAATTGGCCTTGGGATGGCTCTATATTATTTGGGCTGTTTTTATCAATGAGAATTTCATAAATACTTCCCTCGGGGTCTTCTATGGCAAGTATTATCTTGTTGTTGCCCTCCAACAACGGATCGGGGATTTCCTTTACACTTATAATAACTCCTGACCGTTCTATCAAGCCTTGATATTTCAGAATAAATCTTTGGGCATTCTTTAATACCTGTGCCATCTCTTCTCTGGAAATCCCCTGTGTTGGATTCAGATAACCGTCATGGCCTGTCATTAATTTTTCTTTCACAACCAACGCGATGTAAGGAATTCTGGAAGACTCAATCCGGTCTTTATCGATATAGCTGTCTAATACTGCTTTTCCTACATCATAATCGGCTGTCAGTTTAAGTGCTTTTCCCATCCATTCTGCGATTTCCTGTCTTTGAGCCGGAGCTGTTTTCACAAACTGTTTTACAGGGTCCAACATAGATGGATCATCATATAAAGCATTATGTAGTTGTTCAGAGGTAATCAATCCGTCTTCTGCCGCCAAAACAAGATATCCGTTTGCCCAGGCTTCCGCATCATTGATGGATTGTCCGCTCTGCTGACTTTCAAGCTCAATCATGTTAGCAGCCTGGGATGCTTGCGACTCCTTCCCAATGGCACGATAAATCAACGCTAACGCTTGTACTTTGGTGATAGGTGCTTTTAAGTCGAATCGACCTTCGCCACGTCCTTTTATGATGGAAAGTGCCGCCATTTCATAGATCGCATCTCTCCCCCAATAGTTTTTACCTTGGGCTTCCACATCATAAAACTGTATATTTTTAATAGTAGCCCGGGCATCCTCTGTTCCGGTATAGCTATTTTGTGATATTTCCTGCGCATACACAGGCATAAGGTTGAAGATAAATAGGATAAGTGCCAATATGGCACCAAACCATATGTTTTTAGAGTAATCATTACGTTTATATCTTTTCACTGTGTGCATCCTTTCCTGATGTAAATAATTAAAATATTCCTATTTTCTTCATAATTCTACATAAATCCTGCCAAATCCTTCTATGTAAAAGAAATGTAATGTTAAATATTATTAAACGGCATACAAAAAAACCGACATATTCTATATCGGTCTTTTTGGGTAATCATGTTATTATTTATTTCATCGTTATCGAGGCTGTGTTTCGAGCAAACAGCAGCTTATTTTTTACATCTTCTCCGGCGCATTAATTCCAAGCATATCAAGTACATTCTTAACAACTATTCTAACACTATCAACAAGCTTTAACCTTGCCATCATCAGCGCTTGATCCTCTACTTTTACCCTGCAAGCATTATAGAAAGAATGGAATAATCCTGCAAGGTCCATGACATATCTTGTCATACGGCTGGGTTCCATTGTTAAAGCCGCACTCTTTATTTCTTCGGGTAATTCTGCAAGCTTCTTCAGCAACTCCAATTCTTCCGGCGCAACCAGCAGCGATACATCCACCTGATCTGCCGGTTTTATGTTCACTCCATCTTCTTCAAGCAGTTTAATAATACTGCAAATCCTTGCATGCGCATACTGTACATAGAAAACCGGATTGTCATTGCTTTGTTCTACCGACAGGTCAATATCGAAGTCCAAATGGCTGCCGGCCTGTCTCATATTGAAGAAAAATCTTGCCGCATCTATACTGGTCTCTTCCAACAGATCTCTTAGCGTAATTGACCTTCCCGTCCTTTTGGACATTCTGGCAACTTCTCCATTTCTAAGAAGCCTTACCAACTGCATAATGATGATATCCAGCTTGTCGGGGTCACATCCTACAGCCTTCATGGCGCCTTTCATTCTTGCTACGTGTCCATGATGGTCTGCGCCCCATATATCAATGACCCTGTCAAAGCCTCTCTTGACAAACTTGTTTCTATGATAAGCGATATCCGCTGCGAAATAAGTTGGAATACCGTTATTTCTAACCAGCACCTCATCTTTTTCCGCCCCAAACTCTGATGCTTTAAACCAGACGGCATCTTCCTTCTCATAGGCATATCCGTTTTCCACCAGATAATCTACCGTTTCCTGCACTTCGTTATTTTCGTATAGCTCACTCTCATGGAACCATACATCATATTCGATACCATACAATTTGAGATCCGCTTTTAGATTATCAATATTCTTTTTCAACGCAAATTCAACGAATGCTGTTTTTCTTTCTTCCGAATCTATACCAAGGTATTTATCTCCTTCAAGAGCAATAAAATCTTTCATATGATCCTTAATGTCTTCACCATGGTATCCATCTTCCGGAAACACAAACGCATCTTCTCCCTTGAGCAGTTGTATATATCTGGCCTCAAGGGATTTGCCGAACTTTTCGATCTGGTTTCCGGCATCATTAATATAGAATTCACGGGTTACATCATAACCTGCCCAATCCAGCACACTGGCAAGACAATCACCCAACGCTCCTCCACGGGCGTTTCCCATATGCATAGGACCGGTAGGATTGGCGCTTACAAATTCCACCATGACTTTTTGCCCATTCCCAATATTGATCTTGCCGTAGCCGGTTCCTTCCTTGTCAATAGCAGAAATAACTTGATAAAGCCAATCTTTCTTGAAATAAAAATTAATAAATCCCGGTCCCGCAACCTCTACCTTTTCAATCAAAGTGTCCTTGAACTCCATATTGTTGACAAGAATATCTGCAATCATACGAGGTGCCTTTTTAGCTTGCCTTGTGATCTGCATTGCTACATTGGTAGCAAAATCCCCATGCTGTTTGTCACGCGGTACCTCAATCACCATTTCCCCAATATGTACCTCAGGCAGTTCACCGGCCGCAGTAGCTTGTCCCACTGCACTCACTACCGCTTGTTTAATTTGGCTTTTCGCTGTTTCTACTAAATTGGTCATTTGTCAAATTTGCCTCCCTTATCTTTAAGTAAAAATCGTTTTCCCCTGTCTGTATATTATCAATTTGTAAAATATAATCTACCGCTACCTCTCCCCCACTATCATTAATATTGATATCTACATTATGGGAGAAGACCCCTACTGCAAATGTCCCGTAAGATGTTTCATAATAAGATACATGTTTCTGTCCTTTTTCAAAGATTAATTGTGAGTTGTTCTGTCCGAACCGCATGAGAGTAACTTTTCCGTCTCCAATTTTCAGGGTAGTGGTTGTCCCCTCCATCCCTGTCATCTCCGTTTCCTTATAGCTGACGAAATAGTTGCTTCCTTTTTTATAATATTTACCTTGTGTAACCAACTCTATGCTGTCTGTATCATCTTCAAGGTGCTGAGTACCCTTCACCGAAATAATAACGTTTTTATTCATGCTTCATCCCTCGTTTGTGAAATAGTTCACAGTTCACGGTTCACAGTTCACAGAATCCGTTTATTATACTGTGAAATTGTGAACCCGAGTAAACTGCTATAACTTGCTATATTGTGCAACACCTTTTACCTAGTCCATAGATCCTCTTATTATGATAGCAAGAATTGTGCACACACATGTGCATTTACTCTTTTTTACAATATCTTATTCTCATTCATAGATCTTACTACGATCACGGTACTGTGAACCGTGAACTGTGAACCGTGAACTATTCTAATATTTCTCTATATCGATTTTTTCTACGGACTGTGTAATTTCTTTTTCTAAAAACAAACTGCCCAGCCGGCTAAAGTTCTCTATACAGTCACTAACAAAATATTTATACGTGGGTACAATGCCGGATTGTCCCAGCATATTTTTATCAATTAAAAGCTGCTTTACATACTTTGCAGTTTCTGCTCCCGGATCAATGAGCCTCACTTCTTTTCCCATGATGCCCTCGATTGTGTTTTTCAGTAACGGATAATGTGTACATCCCATAATCAAAGTATCCACACATTTATCTTTAAGCGGCCCGAGATATTCCTGTGCAACCAACCGCGCCACCTCATTCATAGTATATCCGTTTTCAACCAAAGGTACAAATAACGGGCAGGCTTTGGAGAAAGTCTTTGCATCCGGCGCTAACTCTTTAATGATTCGGATATATGAACCGCTGTTAATGGTTCCTGGCGTACCTATGATTCCTATTTTTCCGGTTGTGCTGATATTCACTGCTTGAGAAGCAGCAGGATACACTACGCCAATAATAGGTATATTAAATGCTTGTTGAACTTTTTCCAATGCTACTGAACTTGCGGTACCACATGCTATTATAATAAGTTTAATATCAAAATTCAATAAAAATCGGATATCTTGAAAAACATATTTTGTAATGGTCTCATCCGAACGAGTACCGTATGGAACTCTGCCTGTATCCCCAAAATAAACGATACTTTCCTGAGGGAGCCGGCGCATAAGTTCTTTCACTGATGTCAGCCCTCCCAGCCCTGAGTCAAAAACTCCGATAGGCCGATTATCCATAAATAACCCCCAACTTACTTATTCTCTTTTCATTGCCAATGCAATAAGTTGATCTAATAATTCCGGATACGAAATTCCTGACGCTTCCCACAGTTTCGGGTACATGCTAATACTGGTAAAACCGGGCATCGTATTGATTTCATTAATAAATACTTCATCGGTTTCCTTGTGTACAAAAAAGTCTACTCTTGACAGACCTGCACAATCCAATGCTTTATAAGCGCTTACGGCATATTGCTTTACCTTGTTTGCTGTCTCCTCAGGAAGTGCAGCCGGTATGAGCAGCTGTGATGTATCATCATTATATTTCGCATCATAATCATAAAACTCACGCCCAGGAATGATCTCACCTACTACCGACGCTTTAGGATTTAGATTTCCCAGAACAGAGCATTCAATTTCCCGGCCGTTAATGAATTCTTCCACCAATATTTTTCTGTCGTGTTGTGCCGCCAACACCAGTCCTTTCTCAAGCTCTTGTCTGTTATGTGCTTTGGTAACGCCTACCGATGAGCCTGCATTAGATGGCTTTATAAAGCAAGGATACTCAAAACAGCTCTCTATTCTTTCAACAACTTTTTCAATAGCGTCCAGTTCATATTTATATACCACTTCCCATTGTGCCTGGGGTATTTGAGCATCTTTAAATACTAGTTTTGCATATATCTTATCCATAGATACCGAGGACGCCAGTATCCCCGATCCTACATACGGAATTTGGGCCAGCTCAAATAAACCCTGAACTGTTCCATCTTCGCCATATAAACCATGCAGCACCGGAAACACAACATCAATCTTCGCAGTAGTAGCAGTCAATTCATCTGTATTTTCATCTACGCTTAGTTTCACAATACCATTAATTGTTCCATCCGGCGAAATCATCGCCCGGGCAACATGTCCGTTTTCCCATTCACCGGTCTCAATTTTATCTACCGGCCCTTGATACATCAGCCATTTTCCTTTCTTTGTAATCCCTATCATAACAATATCATATTTTTCTTTATCTAGATTTTTTATCACTGAAACTGCTGATATTCTCGATACCTCATGTTCTGATGATTGTCCGCCAAACAAGACACACACCGTAAGTTTCTGAGCCATATGTATCCCCCTCTATTTTTAGTGAATAGTGAATAAGGAATAGTGAATAGTAACCCTCTATCACAATTAAATCGTCTACACAGGTTAATTGCTCACAATTAACTATAACTTATTTGCTATTCAATTTTAGCTATTCGCTACGCGCTGTTCACTGCTCACTATTCACTATTCACTATTCCTTATTCACTATTCACTATTCACTGCGTTCTTCTATATTATATTGATAATTTTACTCTTTATGATAACATACTTCAATCGTTTTTCAAAACAAAAAGGTGGAAAATGATTCCCACCTTTTTATAACGCTATATAAAGTATGCTTTTTATTGGTCAGCCATGCTTCGTTCTGCCATTTCAATTGCCTTAGCTACGATGTTTCCACAGTCACGCGAACTTACACTTCCCCAACCTTCTGTCTTAACTACGTCGTAGACTCCCAATTCTTTTGCGATCTCATATTTTAGCTTATCTGACATCATAGAACGTCTACTCATAGTACCAGCCTCCTTTTTTTAGCGTCTGGTATTAGTCTTTACACGCAATGCTTTTTTATGTTAAGTAAAATTTGAGAAAAAAGTTCACAACCCACGATAGACATTTCTGTGAACCGTGAACTGTGAACTGTAAACCAGCTTCACATTGTTAATATACCATTGGGCGTTTCAAGCAGAAGCAATATTTTTTCCTCTTGCCCTGTTTCTGCATTAATATAAACTAAGAAATTTTTGTCATCAAACTTTCCTTTAAATTCATAACATAATACTTCGCGTTTTGACTCCAGCGGTATGACTGCCATTCTGCCGGAATCAATTGTTAGCCTCTTGTTTATTTTTTGTTTGGCTGCTTCTTCCGTAACCTTTATCGGCGGAAGCTTACGTGTATCTTGGTGTGCCATAATATATCCCTGACTTTCAAAACCTACAATCTCTCCATTATCTAACGCAACTTTTACTTTTATTAAGTCGGGATAAATGATGATATCATCTTGTACGTACGCATAATTAATGGTAGCAATGCCGTCATTTTTTATATAGTAGCTTTCCTTCATACTCTTATACCCTTGGGCTTCCAGAAAAGCTTTTGCCTTTTTCTTCGCCTCATCGATATCCATGCTGCTTTTTGAAACATCCCGGTTGTCCAGCATCCATAATACATGTCCACCCATTTTTGTGATTGAGATAGATATTCTTCTATCCTTATTGCCATTTTGCTGCTGATCAGGACTCATTGCAAACGTATAGGTCTTTATAGCACCATTGCTTTCACCGGTATTCTCCACATTTTTTGCCCTATTGCCTCCAATAAAGCTTACAGCTTTATCCCGGGCTTTCTCCTGCGACATCTCTGTTGCACCTTTGAGCAGTCTTGGATCCATCCTTTCTATATGATCTGAGAAAGGACCATCGTAAATCAATGATGGATAATCTACAAATTCTTTTTCTATGTTTTCTATCTTAGTCACAGAAATATTTTTTGCCGCTTTACTGAAATATTTTCTCCCTTCCTGCTGCAGTTCACCAAACTTCAATCTGCCTGCATATAAATCGTCCTGCATATTGTTAAGGGTCTTGCTTAGTGTATCCGCGTATTTATGAAGCTGCTCCAATTGCGCATATTCTTTATCGGTTATTTCTTCTTTGTTTAAAGCCTTCCGGGAAAGACTAAAGGTATAATCTCCTACTTGTGTTAAAAACTTGGATGTCTTGTCCAACTGTACGTGAGAAATAGGCAATTGACCAATATTTGCTTGGGCAAAAGCTGCTTTTCTCCATATCTCGGAAGATAATACCACCATTTGGTCGGGACTATTCACCAACATTCCTTTGGCTAATGATGTCTCCAGGTTCTCGACATAATTCACAAGCTCATGAAAAGATCTGTTGTACTGATTCTCAACATAATTTCTATAGTTTAATGCCTTTTTATACTGATATATGCCCGCAGTGGCTATCACTGCCGTTACTACCAGCACAATGCTGTACATATGCCTGTCACTCAGTCTGCTTTTAAAATCCTGCAGCTTTTTTCTGATTCCCATAATTCTGCCTCCTTATTTTGCAAATTTATGCTTCCCTATGGTTTTAATTACTTCCCGGCTGTAAATCCATTTATTTGTTGTCTTGGCCGGATTATAATAGTATATTGCTCCGCCACTGGGGTCCCATCCATTCATAGCATCACTGCAAGCCTTAAATACCGTTGAATTGGTATCTATGGGTACATTGATCTGCCCGTCTGCTACAGCTGTGAACGCTTTAGGCTGGTAAATCACTCCCGAAAGCGTATTTGGGAATGACGGATGCTTCACCCTATTCAGAATGACAGCCGCAACCGCAACTTGGCCTATGTATGGTTCTCCTCTGGCTTCTCCGTTTACACATCTCGCAAGAAGCTGTACATCCTTTTCTGAGTTTGCATCCTGTGCATAAGCAGAGCTAATTGTTTCAACATCATTGGAAATAGAAGGCTGGGCTTTTTTTGTATTGAAATTCCCATATAACAATGTAATACAAATGCTGCCTACAATCACCGACAATACCATATATGAATATTTCTTCACAATAACAATCCTCCTTTTTTGCGAAGCCTGTACATATTTTTTGTTATCTGAAGAAAAATATTCATAATAAAAAAAGCGGCTTAGCCGCTTTTTTTATATTAACTTGCTTTTTTTTGTCTTTTAGGAATGATAAGTTGCTGTCCGGCAGCAATTTGCTCTATATTCTCCAACTTATTTATCGTTGCGATCTCTTCTACCGTTGTACGATAATTCTTTGCAATTTCCCACAAAGTATCTCCCTGCTGGGCGAAATAAATAACAATACTCGGACGTGGTTTTGTACTTTTAACACTAGCCGGCGAGACTTCCGCCTTACTTATTAATTCCACTTTAGAAGTCTTTACTACCTTGCAATCTATTGCCGCCACACACCTTATTTCCACCTCTGATGCCGCGTTCATACTGTAACTGCAGTGGTCAATGTCTACTTTCACATCACATGCCATATCGGCTGTAACTCCTTTGACATCAATGTTGTGTTTAAACGGCAGTTCCTGCTTAAAGCTGTAGACGGGGTTCTCTTCACTATTTGCCAGATATAAAATATATGCATCTACCACACCATCTACGATGATACGGTCACTTTCTACAGTTGTATCTGAAATATAGGGTTTGGTGATGACATTATACACCTGTATAATGTCGGGAATTTCAGCAGGCAAGTCAATAAGCTGTTTGATTGTTGTCTGTGTTTTACTATCATTAACGATTTCGTCAATATCATAAATATTCTTCTCAATATCAATATCAACATCAGGGCTATAGGAATCAGCCACAACATTTACCGAAACTTCTTCACTTGCCCGAGTCGTTGCGTCTAAAACAGCTTCCACACTTAAGACCCGAGCTTCACCATCGCTATCTTCTTTTATAGTATGATAAAAATCTTTTATTTCATAATCAAGATCACAACGCATGCCTTCCTTTACTTCATCCATATCAAAGATTTCGGTAAAAGGAATTTCATGTTCCATGAACTGTATTGAGTTATCATCCATATCTCCAATGTAAAGCGTGCATACATTCATTTCTCCCTTTACAACAACTTTTCCATTGATGACCTTTACATCCTTACCGGTGATTTTTGTATCCACCTTCAACAGATCTTTGATGGAGGGCTTTCCGGCCGGAATCTCCATATCTTCACTTACTACAAACTGATCAGTGCTTTCTGCCACAATGTTATACGCCTTGACATTTTTTTTCTTGACTTGAATATCCTCTTCACCTTCAATATCGGTAACCATATTCAAACTGACCGCATTCACCACCTTGCAATCGATACTAACCACTGCTTTTACATTTACTTTTCTGCTATTTACTGTGGTGAACTCTATATGTTCTATGTCGCTTTCCACTTGCGCTTTCATGCCTTGTACCGCTGACTTGACATCCAGTTGGTGTACAAAATTGGTATTTGCATTAATACTTTTTATGACTTCATCAGTCCCGTCAGGTACATACAAAATCTTAAAGTTTACTGTCCCGTTGATAACTACCCTATCCGACTGCACTTCTCTACCATTAATCACTGTAGTTCCGTCTACTTGAAGAATCCTTGAAATATCCGGTTTAACATCAGGAACGATGATATCTCCCTCAACCAATGTCTGTGTAAAATCTTCTGCTACCACTTGATTTATATTGATAAGTTCCTTCGTAAGCTCAAGAGCCATTATATATCCTCCCCCTTAACGTGATATCCATTGTACACTTTCTACTATGTAATATATATTAGGACAATATGGAGAATATGACAAAAAAACGTAAAAAGACGGTGAACTAAGATGCTCACCGTCTTTATTAGCTACATTGAATATTTTCGTTATTTCTGCATACCACTAATTCAACCGTTTTTGTAAGTATATCTGTATAGCTGTAGGAAACCCGCCGTGTTGTTTCGGTCTCATTATCAAGCTTTACAATGAATATGCTTGGATAAGTGCTTTCAATGATACCCTGTCTGATAACTGATTTTTTACGTCCTTTTTTGGCTGTCAGGCGGACTTGTTGGCCAATATGATTCTCCAGACTCTTTTTTATTTTAAAAAGATCATTTCTTTCTATCATTACATCACCTCTTTTGTATACTAGGCCATCATTAATATTATAACACACTTAGGTTTATTTGTCAAAACAAAATTATATATTATAACAGAACCTAAAAACAAATGCAAGTCCTAAATGTTGACATAACCAAATTCTATTCATATAATTCTAATAATAGCAACGTAATATCATCATAAATCTTATTATTCTCTAATTTTTCCCCATAAATAAAGTTATATGTATCTTTTATAACTATATTTTTTATTTCTTCGATATTCTTATCTTTATTGTTCATGATATTCTCTTCAATATACCGCATATCATATCTTTGTCCTGACGGACTGCAAATGTCGGTGATGCCGTCTGTTAAAAGCAGCAGCCGATCTCTGTTATTAAAATTCATTTCATATTCTTTATAATCAGCTTCTTCCACCCAATTACTGATGGGAAATCCTGAGGCATTTAAATGCTTCATATCCTCATTGTTAAATAATATCGGCAGCGTATTATGTCCTGCGTTTGCATATTTAATCTTTTTATTTTGTATATCAATGACTGCATAAAACATGGTAATATATATCTCTGTACCAAAATCCGATTCATTATATTTTTTATAAAGATGCTCTAAAACCTGCGCAGGCGAGATAATATCCTTACGTATGGTTTGACGGAGAAACATGGTTAGCATGGATGCCGGTACCCCATGTCCCGATACATCCGCAATATATACACCAATATGTGTGCGGTCGATTTCAAAAACATCAAAAAAATCCCCGCCAATGGCCTCACATGGTTTATAGGTATAGGTAAATGTTATTTTATCGGTGCTCATTTCTTTCGGAAGCAGTCCACACTGCATCTTTCTTGCAATCTTTAAATCATCGCTGAATCTTTTATTCTGCGCCTTAATTTGCTCTTCCATGAGCTTGGATTGCGTTACATCACGAAGTACTTCAATCACAGCTTGTATTTCGCCATTTAAATTCTTTAGCGGAGAACTCATGACAGAAAATATCTTTCCATTTATTTTCTCTTCTTTCTGCACAGACCCTCTTATTTTTGCAGCCTGTCTGGATACACAGTCATCGCAGGGAGCTTTCCTTCCTATCACATCAAAACACTTTCTTCCTACAAGATAGTATCCCAGCTCCTCTTTCATTGTTTCATTCGCATAGATAATGTTATCCTCTAAATCTATTACCCTTACCCAGTCCTGCATACCGTTTAAAATATTCTCAACAAAGTAGATATGCTCCTCTATGGACACACTGGTTTTATTATAGTAAAGCATTTCCTTTAGCTTAATTACATGCTGCTCTTCTTCCCGGATCACATGATGCAGAAATATGGTCACATTATCATTTTTTGTATTTTCCAGCAATGACGAATAAAATTTGATTGATCTATATTCCTGTTCAACCATATTATTAATTAATTCTTTGAAATCCTGCTTCTTATTTAAATGATCTTCTTCCGGCAGCACAAGACCACTTACCAGCGACTTTATCATTTCTATCGTATCATTATCAAACAATTCATATTCCTTATGATTTGTTTTCTGCAGCATTTCCTGATATATATTATTAAAAAAAACTGCATGATTTTTTTCTTCATTGGCCAAAGCTAAAAAAATTTGCTGCTTTTCCGTATCCGTCTGAGCATCCTCATACATCTTTCTATAAAATTTTTCACCGTCTTCTTCCATAGATATTGCAATCTTTAGTATATCCAGCTCAGAAAAATTATGCACTATTCCTACCCCCACATATGCTTTTATAAGATTATATCACAAAAACATAAATTGTTAATAGTAGGAAATCTAACAATATTTTTTTAGAAATTATCTTAAAATCCAATTTATTATCATAAACATATATTAATGTATACGTTCATCTTATGTGGAAAAAATATGATATATAAATAATACTGATGGAGGAACCCTAATGATAAACGCTCAGCAAGATACCAAATACATTGATGTTAACAAAATCAGTGCATTCAGAGAATTTACTTCCGCAATTACCACATTGCTCGATGATCATACACTTCCTGATTACGATAATATCATTATCGTATGTATCGGCACCGACCGTTCTACCGGAGACAGCTTAGGACCTTTGGTAGGCTATAAACTGAGCACATTACGCTACGATAATGTTCATATACTAGGTACTTTAGACCAACCGGTACACGCAAAAAATTTGGAAGAGAATTATAATTATATTAAAGAAAACTACCGTAACGCGTTAATCATTGCTATTGATGCTTGCCTGGGCAAAATGAATCATATCGGATATGTGACTATTACCAAAGGACCTTTGAAACCGGGTGCCGGTGTAAATAAGGTTTTACCGGAAATTGGCCATATTTCTATTGCAGGGATAGTTAATTTTAGTGGATATCTTGATTTTCTTGTTCTTCAGAATACCCGTCTTAGTGTCGTAATGAAAATGACCGATTTAATTACTTCCGGCTTAAAGTATGTGCTCTGGAAGAAATATCACCCAAGAGTAACCAATATACAGTTAAATACCTCACCCCAGCTTCAAACACAGTTACAGTCTTAGACACGAAGAAAGGGAACGGCTGTAAAACCGCTCCCTTTTTTATTTGCTACTCATCTTTTTTTAATTTGAACTGCTTTGTCATTTGCCTTAAATGATCGGCCATATTTGACAGCACATCTACGGAAGAACTGATTTCCTGTACCGAAGCAATCTGCTCCTGGGTTGATGCGGCAACTTCTTCAGCCGCAGCCGCCGACTGTTGTGATACTGCTGAAATATCATTAATAACATCTACAATCTTCTCCGAATCTTTTAGCATATGATTGATAGACTGAGCTATATTTTCAATTTGGAATACGATGTCTTCACTCACAGTTGCAATACTGTTGAAAGCATGATCAGTATCTCCAACCGCGCGTATTTGTTCATCTGCAACTTCTTTTACTTCGTTCATGATAGAATGATTAGATTCTATTTCATTTTGTATATCCATAATTAATCGACCGATATCTTTAGCGGATTTCTGTGACTGTTCCGCCAACTGGCGTATTTCTTCAGCTACCACGGCAAAACCTCTCCCCTGCTCTCCTGCTCGAGCAGCTTCAATTGCCGCATTTAAAGCAAGTAAATTTGTTTGTTCCGCTACACCGCTGATTAATGTGATAATGCTGCCGATTTCCATAGACTTCCCATTTAATCTACCAATACCCTCTACAACTTTTCCTGTAGCATCATTATTTTTTTCCGATCTTTCTCTCAATATTTCTACAGCCTTTGTTCCCTGCTCCTTCGACTTTCTTAATGCTACGGCAGAATCTGCCATAACTTCTGAATTACTAGATATCTTCTGAATTTCTCGATCCAGCTTCTGGATCATTTCAGCGCCTTTTTGTGCTGATGCCGCCTGGTCCGATGCACCCTGCGCCACATTATCAATGGTTTGAGCCACCTGCTCAATGGTCCTGCTGCTTTCCTCCGCATGCTTATTTAAACTGTCGGCATGTACTGCCACTTCATCGGCTGTCTTAACCACATTCCCCAACATTCCACTCAATTTTAAAGAAGCCGCATTTATATGCTGTCCTAACTGACTGATTTCATCTTTTCCTTTTGTCTCAACATAATAGGTTAGATCTCCACTTGCAAATACCTTCATCGCACTGGAAGAGTCTATAATCGGTTTGGTAAATCTTCTCACTATAAAAATTAATAGTATCATACCTGCCGTGAACATCAATAGGAGAGGTAAAATTAATGATTTCGCCATATGTGCCGCATGGGATTCAAACTCATCTGCATATGCCCCTACAACCACAAACCAATCCCAAGGCTCATAATACTGTGATACTGCAATCTTTTCTCTGAGCACTTCCCCCTCTTTATTATTCCATAGGTATCTCACCTCAGTAATATTATGCTTGTCCGATATAATTTCTTGTATAAAGTCTTTTTTAGCATCCTTACTCAGGACCCCTGTCATGTCGTTCCCCTCTAGTATAGGATGCATGGTAAGTATTTTATTACTGTTCAACGCATAAACATATCCGTCATGTTCATATTTCACGCCTACTTCACTAATATCCCGCTCTTTCCCGGATATGACCGGTCCATTAAGAATTTCCCGGGCAGCTTCCTGCGCTTCTTCCAAATCCATCCTCCCGGCTTCCACCTGACCATTAAGAGCTTCCATTACTCCAATAGAACCACTAACTAAGTGGGTCAAGTCTCTGATTCCCGCTTCGGTAAGCTCTTTCTTCGATTCCACATAGCTCTCATAACCTGCTACTAAAGCAAATACCAGCATCATTATAGAAAACCATAATGTCAGTTTGAATTGTATACTATGTAGCCTTATACCCCTCTTCATATGCATGCCCTCCTTCATCTTGCTCCATACTCCTTGACTTTATGTAACTCTTTAATTATATACTATACCCTTGGGGTATGTACAGTAAACAATTTTTATTTTACATGAACTTTACATAATATAGTCAAAATAATCTCTTTCTTTTGTTTTTGATGATAAATATGAATCCTATAATAAATAGAGCAGCAGAAATAATGTTGCTGTTTGTAAATACATTCAGATTAACAAATACAAATATAACGCTCACCACAATTAACATCAAAAGCGGTATAAAAACATTATTTTTATTCCTCCTTGATAAGCTGTATTCTATAAATCCCACAGCGATGCCTACCGGAAATAGCGGCCACAATGTAAATGCTAAATCCCAGCTTCTATTACTTGTACAAATAAACCCTACAATACTGTAAGTAATAAGAATCCCTCCCGGCACCAACATGCTTCTATTTCTATAAGGCCGGGTAAAATACAATATATGAAGAAGTATCCCACTAGTCAATAATGCGATCGGAATTACCCATACCACCACCTTCCATGCAGACATGTCAACCTTTCCGTCATAGAAAAATAAGAGGATCCCTAATAGCATTAATATAACTCCAATAACCGGCCCATTGTTTCTTCTCACGTTATTTCACCTCAAATTGTATCTTGATATTCTGCCTGCCTTTCAACATATACCTTTTTAGAAAGATGTAAAAAAGATGCTTAATGGCTCGAAAATCCGACATGGTTCTCTCTTATCAAGTTATTCACCAACAGCAAGTACTATTCATATATAAGGAAGATTTTACTACTTTACATAATGTTTGTATGATGAGATAATTATTCTATACAAACATAATTATCTTAGGTGATTTATGGAGGTGACATAATGAAAAACTCTAAGAAATATCTTGCCGGTATTGCTATTTTTATCCTGACATGCAGCTTAATGACAACCGTTTTTGCAGTAACGCTTAACATAGATTTTTTAAGTATTGCAAGAGAATACTTAAATACCATTCAGGCTGAAAATGCAACAAAAGCGAATCAACGTCTAGATGCAAAGAAAAATGCCATATCAAAAGATATTTTAAATTATGTGGAAAAATATAAGAAAGATATCACCAGTCAATTGGATGCCTACACCGAAGAAGAAATTAAAAAGGCAGAAAATGATCTTTCAGCGTACTCAACAGATGTGAAAGCACAGCTTGACGCAAACAAGCAGCCGCTCATTGATGAATATAAATCAAAAATCAAAACCGATGTGGCTGCACAGAAAGGTATTAAAGAAAAAGAACTTCAAAAATCTATAGAAGATGGAATTAAAGATATCTTCAAAGGCAGATAAATGATCTTAAACGGATGTCTACAGATAGCAAAATGTAGAATTATAATTTCCCAGCATATAATATGCTGGGTTCTTTTGTAGGGGTGGACGACTGTGTCCACCCGCAGATACTCCAATAATATCCCGGGCGGACAGGGTCGTCCGTCCTTACAGCTAGTCACTTGAGTTTTCACTATTTGAGGCTATGAACCGTGAACTAATGATTTATTGTCCAACCGTTGCAGTAGCCTTACGTTTTTTTCCAAAAACCTTCCTTAACCAATTTCCAAAGTCATCAAACATTGTATACAGTACCGGAATAAATACCAGTGTCAGCAAGGTTGAAAAACTCAATCCTCCAATAACCGTTATCGCAAGAGGTGCCTGCTGTTCCGCCCCTTCTCCTATGCCTAATGCTAAAGGGACAAGACCTAAAACAGTGGTAAGGGTAGTCATAAGAATAGGTCTCAATCTTACCGGCCCTGCTTTGAAAACAGCATCATTTCTTGCCATTCCTCTTCCCCTTAGTGTATTTATATAATCTACCAATACAATCGCATTATTTACAACGATTCCGGCCAACATAATAACCCCTATAAACGAAGGTACGCTAAATGGCTTCCCGGCAATAGCCATTGCCAATGCTACCCCGATAAATGCAAGTGGCACCGTAAACATAATTGTAAACGGGTGCAGCAGTGACTCAAACTGAGATGCCATGATCATATATACCAGGATAATGGCTAATACTAATGCAAGACCAAATCCTATAGCCGCTTCAATCATATCTTCACTTTCGCCGCCCAGCTTTACTTCATATCCATTAGGAATTTTCATACCGTCAATTTTGCTTTGAACATCCACAAATACGCTTCTTGCATCTCTCCCATGGATATCTCCTGTAACAGTTACTTGTCTTACTTGGTTATCTCTACTGATACTTGCCGGTGCTTCATCAATCATAATATCGGCAATTTCATATAAAGGGATCTGCCTGCCGTCGGATGACGGAATACTAATCTGTTCAAGGTCTTGCAAATCTTTTCTGGCATCCGCTTTTAATCTTACTTTAACCTCGATCTCTTCACCCGCTACTTTGTATTGTGTGGCTGTTTGACCCATAATCGCTGTTTGTACCGTATTCGCAATAGTGTACGCTGAGATCCCGTACTGCCCGGCTTTCTTTCTTTTAATCTTCACTTGGGCTTCCGGTACGGTTTGGGAAACAGAAGAACTTACTTCCCTTGTTCCATCTACTTTTCTTACCTCACCTACCAATTGATTAGAGATATCCTCCAGTACTTCCAGCTCATCGCCCTTGATGTTAATGGTAATAGGCTTGCCTCCGCTTCCCATAGACATCATACTAAGTTTTTCTATACTGATTTTTGCTCCTGCAATGTTTTTTGTCTTTGCTCTCAGCTCATCCAAAAGCTGGCCTATTCCTTTCTCCCGATCTGCCTTAGAACCAAATGAGCCGTAAATCACCGCCATACTGCTGTCTTCATTATTACCATCAAATCCTGTGATGACAAATATATATTCGAGTTCTTTGAATTTTTCTACTTCTTCTTCTATAGCGCCTGCTATCTCAACGGTTTCTTCTACAACTGTGCCTTTAGGCAGTTCAATCGTAACGGAAAACATTCCTTCATCTGTTTGTGGAAAATATTCAGCCCCGGTAAACATCACCGCAATCATGCCGCTGATCACCAGCAAGGCAATCGTTCCCAATACAATCGTTTTTCGGTGTCCGACCGCCCATCGGAGAATATTTCCATAGATAGATTCCAACCCTTTAAATATCTTTTCAAAACCACGGTCGATCGCCGCGATAGGTGTGTGCTTCCCAACCAAGTCCTCCATTTTCTCGATCTTTAATATCTTTGATGCCATCATAGGTACCAGTGTCAGCGCAACCACCAAAGAAGCGACTAATGAAAATGTTACCGTCAATGCCAGCTCTCTAAACATCTCAATGGCCATATTATCCCGTATGAAAGCAATCGGCAGGAATACCGCAATGGTAGTCAACGTTGAGGCAACAACTGCCATCGCTACTTCACCGCTCCCCTGTTTTGCCGATTCTATTCGGCTAAAGCCTTCCTCTCGATATCTATATACACTCTCAAGCACAACAATGGAGTTATCCACCAGCATTCCTACCCCTAGTGCCAATCCTCCAAGGGACATCATATTTAATGTGATGCCACTAAAATAAATTAATATAAATGTAGTAATAATAGAGATAGGAATTGCCACGCCAATGATAAAAGTTGTTCTTATATTCTTTAAAAATATGAACAAGATGAATACTGCAAGCACACCCCCGACAATGGCATTTCTGGTTACACTTCCTAATGAACGTTTTACAAAATCCGCCTGATCAAAGATGGTTTCGAACTGGACCTGATCCAGCTCTTTTTTTATCATATCAAGTTCTTTATTTACGACATCAGATACCTTTACCGTATTGAATCCGGATTGTTTTCTAACCAAAAGCAATACACAGGGCTTTCCATTCATCATCGCTTTTGTTTTACTGTCCTGATACCCTTGTTGAATACTTGCAATATCCTTCAATTGGATATTGCCTTTTGCGGTAGCAATAGGAAGTTCTTCTATTTCCTCTATGCTGGAAAATTCCCCGGTTGTTCTTACAGTAAATTCCGACTTTCCTTCTTTTAGCTCTCCCCCCGGCAGATTAAGATTCTCCGCTTGAAGGATCTGCTTCAGTTGCACGATGGATAAACCGTATCCCGTCATCTTTTCCGGAATAATATTGATCTTGATTTCTTCTTCCAGACCCCCATAAATTTCTACTGCCGCAACCCCTTTTAAGCGTTCCAGTCTGTCTTTTATTTTGTCTTCCGCCAATGTTTTTAAATTTGCAAGATCGTCCCCATAAGACATCCCCAATTCTATAATGGGAATCATACTCATATCGTACTGAAAAATGATAGGATCATCCACATCATCCGGAAGCGCTGCTTTCACCATATCGGTTTTTTCACGCAATTGCAGCGCTGCATAATCCATATTGGTTCCCTGTGTAAACTCTACCATTACCGTAGATACGCCGCTTCCGGATATAGAAGTTACTTTCTTAAAGTTATCTACCGTCCCTACTGCTTGTTCCATAGGTTTGGTGATCATGGTCTCAATTTCTTTAGGACCGGCACCGGAGTAGTTGGTAATAACACCCGCGATAGGAAATGTTATATCCGGCATCAGGTCCATATTAAGCCCGGCTAATGATACTGCCCCTAATACAATGATCATCATTACCATCATCAAAACAGTTACCGGTCTTTTTATGGCTATCTCGGATAATTTCATTATTTAGTCCCCCCTACCGGCAGCACTTTCTCTCCATCTATTACAAACTGCTGGCCCTTAATGATTACCTGCTCTCCTTCATTAAGTCCTTCAGCAACTTCATAATAATTATCATCTTTTAGTCCCAGCTGTACTTCACGTTTCTTTGCAATATCTCCTTCAAGTACGAATATAGAGCTCTTTCCAACCTGGCTTAATACCGCTTCTATCGGAATCATAATAACATTATCTTTTGTATCGGTAGTAATATGTACTTCAGCAAACATCCCCGGTTTGATTTCATGCTTATCATTAGGAATGGTTATTTTTACCGGATATCCCACACTTTTACCTGTAACTGCAGGACTCAGCGCATCTATCATACCTTGAAAGTTTTTGCCTTCTAGTGCCGCAATGGTCACAAGAACCTCCTGGCCTTTGTGAATTTCGTTAATAATGCGCTCAGTTACTGTCGTTTCAATAACCACCGTATCCATGTCAACAATGGTATACGCCGCATCTTGCTGCGTGGCCATCTCTCCTGCTTCAATATTTTTCTGCGCGATAATGCCTGAAATAGGTGCTTTAACGTTTGAATCTTGAACTTTTTGTACTACTGCCTCTTTTTGCGTTTCAATAGTAGACTTCCCAGCCTTGTTTTGCAAAAGTAAGTAATTGTCAAGAGCGCTCTTATATTGTACTTCTGCTGCCTCATAGATTCTCTTATAACTATCCAGCGTTTGTTTGGAAATCGCTTGACCTTCAAACAGCACTTGATTATTCGTATAATCTGCCTTTGCGTTGTTCATTTGCATTTCAGCTTGCTGTAAAGCTGTTTCAGCCTGCAGCAAAGATTGTCTGAGTTGGGCATCCAATTGCTCCAATGACTGATGTAAATCCTGTTTTTCAAGCGTAAATAGCATTTCACCTGCTTCTACTCTGTCACCTATCTCTTTAGAAACCCGTTCAACCTTACCCGACAATTTAGGTATTACATCCACCTCCAAGACCGGCTTAACCTGCCCCACCGCAGCATAGGTGGCCTTTATATCTCCTTTTGATACGCTGTATGTCTCTACCGGCGTAAGCGGAACTACTGCCTCTTCCGTTTTCTTCTGACCACAGCCTGCGAATAATGTCATTGTCATCATTACCGACAAGATCAAGCATATAGCTTTGTTTTTTTTCATAACAGAACCTCCAACCTCCAAATATTAATACAAGTTATTTCATGGACGTATATCATGATACAGTACTAATGTTGTTTAATACGTCACGTACTTCTTATACGTATTCAAAAAAAAAATGTCTGTATAAAGTTAATTCTTTATACAGACATTTTTTTATTCAAATCCTTTTTTTGTGGTCATATTATTCGGCGGGGTCTTATAGGGATTTTTCTTTTTGTAACTTTGGGCAGGATCCATATCCTTCAGATCTTTTTCTTCTACCATCTCACCTTTAAAGCCTGCACGCCGATTATCATACAATACATCTTTTTTCGCCATCACAATCCCTCCTATTTAGTTAATAGTGAACAGTTAATAGCTAATAGTTAATAACTATTGTCGCTATTAGCATTTCCTATCGGATGGCATATTATTAAAGAATAAACTTTTCAATGGCATGGGCCACGCCGTCTTCCATATTGGATCGTGTGACATGATCAGCTAGATTCCTAACTTCTTTGGGGCCGTTGCTCATGCATACCCCTAACCCAGCATATTCTATCATGCTGATATCGTTGTATGTGTCTCCGATTGCCATTGTCTCTTCTCGTTTTATTCTGAAATGATCTGCTAAAAACCGTACAGCGGCACCTTTAGTCCCGAATTTATTAGTAAATTCAAGAAAATAAGGTTTAGAGAAGAATATATATACCTCTTCATCCACTATCTTTTCTAGCTCGGATTTTATTTCTTTTAACTTCTCATGTTCATCAATAAATAAAATTTTGGTAGCGGGATCACTTATAAATTCACTCAATTTTCCTACTTCTCGCATTGGCACATGCTGGGACAGGCTGCGATAAAACTCTCCTCTCTCAGTCATTTCGTTTATATAAACGGTATCATTCATATACATATTGCAGTGGATATTATTTTCCTCCGCATATTTTAATATCGGCATTGCATCCTGAAGAGATAATTCTTTCTTATACATTACTTCTCCGGTTTCGGTATCTACTATTCTTGCTCCCTGATAAGAAATGACGGGAATCTCCAGACCCAATACATCTAAGTAATGATGTACCGATTGCGTAGCCCTTCCCGATGCCAATGTTACTTTGACGCCTTTTTCAACAGCAGCACGTATCGCTTTGATATTTCTCTCACTGATGGTCAGATCTTCACGTAAAAGCGTATCATCCAGATCTATGGTTAATAACTTGTATTCCACTTTTGTGCCTCTCTTTCTTTTATTCGTTCATTGGAAATCAAACATGTCCTTAGAAGGATATGAAACAGTGCTGAATCGGATTTTATCGTATTCTTCTCTATATTTCTGTGAACCGTAAACCAACAATACTATTTTTCCAGCCTCAGCATTTTTCTCAGCCTGTATTTATAATAACCTATCGCTACACTATATCCGTAATCATATACAATAAAAGCTACTTCTCCTAATATTATAGTTACCCAAATAGGAAACCGTGCATTAATACTCTCAAATAATATTTCTATCACAATGATATATAATATATACATTGCAGCATTAAATAATAGTATTTTGATAATCCATTCCAATGCAAGACGGTTGATTTTTTCAATATAAAATTTGATAATTCCATAGTAGCCGAAAAATAATACATATGGAATAAGCATCAGCTTATTCGGTATGATGATGAGTGCCAGTATCGATGTAGCCGCATAAGCAGCCACAGCGGCGCCAGTGCCAAACTCTACCACCAGTGCAAGGAGAAACATAGAACTTATTGCGTAAAAAAACAACCTATTGGTTGGGAGTATACTGGCGATATAAAGGCATATCACTGCCAGAGCGGTTGCAAAACCGCCAAGAGCGACCTTTTTGCCTATGCTGCTTCTATTCGTATCCGTCACAACGATACACTCCTCATCCTATTTACTATACTTGTCTAGAAATATATACCATACATTAATTTCTCACTATATTGTCTGTTGTAGGGGCAGGCCTTGTGTCTGCCCTAAAGATGTATATCTATCCCAATTATTCGGGCAGACACAAGGCCTGCCCCTACCTATATTAAAAATATTGTGTGTTTTTAGATACCATATCATTCATTTACAAATTTCCTAACAACAGCTGATTAAATCTCCACCCATACATTCACAACAGCAGTCGGCACAAATCATGGATGTGCAGCAGTCACAATTAGACATACCTCCGCCATATCCCATGCCTCTTCCTACGTTTCTATAGCCGGTATTTCTAAATGAAATATTATTTAATGCCGCACGGTATTCAACATTATTGGGATTCATGTTTACTGCACGCTGAAAATATTGATGCGCTTGATCATACCAGCCCCTTCTTACAAATACGGCACCTTTTAAGAAATACCATTCTGCATCCCGGTTGCTTATCTCTTCCAATATCCTGTCTGCTTCCGTTATATTTCCGGACTCAACCAACCGCCGGATATGCGCATAACCACCTTGGCTGCTACTATTATTATATTGCTGCTGATTCCAATTATTACTCTGGGTATTTCTTTGATTATACTGGCGGTTTGCGCCTTTATTTTTCATCAAATAATCATATGCCTCATTTATTTCCTTCATTTTCTCCTGTGCCAAATCCGAAAGCGGATTATTAGCATATTGATCGGGATGATATTTTCTCGCCAAATCACGGTAAGCTTTTTTTATCTCATCCTCACCGGCGCTTTCCCGCACTCCTAAAACTTCATAAGGATTTCTCATTTTTAGTACAACCCCTTTTTCTTCCAAATATTTGCTGCATCTTATCTCTGGTTCCCATATAAATAATATTCTCCAAAATAGCTTTATTACGTTCTATATCAAGCAATTCAAAGCTTTTCGCCGTATTATCCAGTGTAAAAGTCAAAGACATTTCCATCTGTTCCTTCACTCTTGTTATAAATGCTTCTGCATCCTCGTTAACATTATACTTATATTGTAATAATACGGGATTATAATTTTTTTGTCTTATATCCGTCTCAACATCATGAAAAGCATCAAGAATATAAATCCATCTTCCAAGGTTATACCCAACCCATGCCAGAATTCTTTGCATCTTCTCATCTGTAATATACGGAGGTACAAAAATCTCTTGCATCAACACAGCAAAAGCATCTGCACTCTCATCTATTATGTCACATTTCGCTTTCTCCAACTCCGATAATTTGCCAAGACTTTTACGAATACCCTCATATTTTTCCGGATATTTCTTTCTAGCCTTCCGCAATGGAAGTACATATGCCCACAGCGCAAATAATGAAGGAATAGATCTATCATCCTTCCAGTCATCCAACAACTTGAAATATGTGAGTATTACACTCATGTATGCGCTGTATTGAATGTGCTCATTCATCCATACAACCGGCTTTTTCTTAATAGGATTCGTTATACATCCCTCTTTGTTGATTTTCTCATCTTGTCCATCTATAGAGGATAATAACAATGCAAGAAAGGTAAAATCATAATTCAGGCCCATTCTTACAGCTTGATTAAACTCTTTCCCAAGAGCTTTGCACAATCCACAGTAATATGCTTTAAACCAATGATACTCTCGTACCTTCAATTCATCTTTATAGGGGGTAACATAACCGAACAACCTTTTCACTCATTTCTATATGAAAATCACTGTTTTAACCTGCATTATTCTTCCTCTTTGTTAATTCTTGTTTTAATATATCTGTTTTATTATCGTAATCTATATCTATTACAACGCTTCTTACTATACCGGCTTTTATGATATATAAACATTGTAAATTAATACACTATAAATCGCAATAAAATTGTAGATGTTTTTAATTTATTATCACAGTATGACCGTATTATAATTTACATCTATTCTCTCTAGAAACTCCAATTCTCTTTTATGGCAGGTAAAAAGGACAATCTGCCTATCTTGCGCTGCCGGCACTAGGAAACTCAATATATTTTTCAACCTGTTATCATCATATTGAGAAAAAGGCTCATCAACAATAAGCGGGAGTGTCTCATGAGCAGATAGCATTTTAGTGATGGCCAGCCTTAAAGCAAAGTACATTTGATCAATAGTTCCTGCGCTCAATGCCTTTAAATCAAGCATGCCATGATCAATATCACGGATTAATACGTTCAAATCGGAAGCGGTATCTACATCATAATATTTATTTCCGGTGACAACTTTCATGATATCTCCTGTATACTGATTTAGTACAGGCGCATAATTTTGCTGCACTTCTTTTAATGACTGCTCCATAAAGTGTTTGGCAATATCCACAGCTTCTCTGGTTTCTTCATACTCTTTCTTTTCTTCCAATGCCAGTTCCATCTGTTGTTCCAAATCACCGGGATGCGTATATTCTTTTAATAAATATTCAAGTTCTTTATTCATTGCACCCATGCTCAGTTCTATTTGTCGCATTTTAGTTTCTTTTTCATCAATTAACTGTGCCATCTGCACCGCCGTCATTTGTTCATCAATCCCGTATTTTTCTGAAAGCTGCATATATTTCTGAGGGGCAACTCCTTCCCGCTCATCCCAACATATATCATCTAAAGCTTTTTTCGTCATTTGCAAACTTTCGTCCATCGTCGCCGCTTCTTTTCTATATCCTTCTATCTGTCTGATGATTTCCATACGCGCATGGAAGCTTTGCATTATTTCGTGCATGACCATATTCAGCGAATCTTCTTCAACATCCTGTATGCCAAGTTGTTTAAATGACTCATAAAGGGCCTTTTTAGTATGATTCCTTTTCTCAAAGCTTTTCTCATATTCGTATTGCATATCATTGATTAGTTTCTGCAGTACCTGCACACTTTCATGGGACTTTGTTTTTTCTTCAAGCTGCTCATTCTTTATTTCCAACTGTTCCATCCTGTACCTTGCTCCATTACCATAGCTTGAAAACAGCAAAAATATGACCGGTACCAGCGCAAATAACGAATATCCCCAAGGGTGGATGTTTCCAAGCAGCATCGCACCTGCAACTGATAGCAGTACACCTGCCATTGCCGCCCATTTCCCTATGCGCAGGCCATTCTCTAGCTGCAGTATTTTATCTTCTATCAGCTGGGCGCGTACATCTGCCTGCCCCCAATCTTGTGTACCGCTCTGCAGACGTTTTTGAGCTGCTTCTCTTTCTACTATATATTGTCCCATTTTATCTTTAATTTCCTGCATATGACCTTCTGCTTGCTGAAATTCGTTAAAGTGCCTTTCTAACTCTTCCACATCTTTCTGAGTAAGGTGAGCGATCTTTTCATATATAAATAGCTGTTGTTCTAATCTTCCTCGCTTCATCAGAATTTGTTCCAGTCTGTTTTCCAACTGTTCATAATGATGCATTAAAGGAATCCTTTTGCTGTGTTGGAGCAGTCTTAACTCCTCAATTTCATTCTCCATCATTTGCTTTTTCCCTTTTAACTCAGCAAGGTTTTTTTGTACTTCTCTCGCTTGTCCAATACCATCATTCGCTTTTATTAACATCTCTTGCAAATGGTCGACCCGTTGATTCGCCTGAACAAGCTTTTTGTGTTTTCCTGTACTTCCCGTACCTATACTGTCTTTCAGTTCCTCCAGTTTCTTAACAGCCTGATTATAATCAATACTCTCATCTCCATAATGTGTTAAGCGCACCAGCCGTTCTACCACATCTTTGTTATCTTTTTTTTCAGTGCGTACTTCCATCTGCTTTATAAATACAGAGGCTTCAAATGACGTAAGGCTGAGTCCGGTCTGTTCTTCCATGAATAACACATTTCCTTTATGCACAGGAAATAAAGGTGTTACTTCGGTATATGGCTCCAGCATATACACCGATGTGGCTTTTCGGTTAAAATTTTTTTCAACCGTATATGACTGCCCATTATCAAGGGTATAGGTTAAAATATTTGCATTCCCAAACTTTCCGGAATCCCATGGCAAGTATTTTTTTTCTTCTTTTTTATCCAGATAATACAACATTGCCTTCATAAACATATGGACGGTCGTCTTCCCTGCCTCGTTTCCTCCATATACCACATTGAGTCCTTTTTCAAAAAAAAGCTCCTTCTTGGCAAATCTTCCAAAGTTATTGATTGATAGCATATCTATTCTCAATGAATGTTCACCTCATAAACCAATTAATTTAGCACAAGAGATTAATTTAGCGCATCCAATCCCAGGTAAAGTGCTTTATACAGCAAATTTCTTCTTTGCTCATCTTGTTCCATATCTATTTCATTTAACAGTTTTCTGACAAATACACCTTTAAGATTCTGCTGCTTTCGCAAATCGTCCAGTGGATAATCCGGACATGTATGATCAACAACCTTTAAATAAAAACACCAATCAGCTAAGCGGGATGTTATCAATTGCACATCTATATCCAGTTCCTTGGCTTTCTTTCCTGTTAAAACGATCCTAACAAGATCGTCATTCATGTTTTCCAGCAACTTTTTCACGTGTTCTTCAATTTCGTTCATGTTTATTGCCCCGGAAATATCAACTTCTTGTGTTATACATTGTCTTTTGCTAAGCGCTATGGTTTGAAAGCGGACACCATTATCTGATATCTTGCCATAGATCACGCCATGCTTCCCCGGTTCATCAAATCCCATTGGTTCCGGACTTCCGCAATAGCCCACCCTGCTATCGTTTACCACATCTTCCCCACTCATTTTATGGATATGTCCCAATGCTGCGTAATCGAATCCAAGCTCTTTGATCTGACTGCTGCTGATAGGATGATACGGACATTCAGATGATCCGATATCTAATGTACCATGGGTTAGCAATATATTAATTTTAGATTTGTCGATATCTTTTATTTCATCTAATATAGATTCATACCGATACTTATTAGAAAACGCTCCTCCATATACCGCCATATTGTATTCAGTCAATTCTACCTTCTCCATCGTACTTTTAAATATATGAACATTTGTTGGCCAATCCAATATGGAATAATAGGAGTTTACCGTATACGGATCATGATTTCCCGGAGATATGAAAATACGTACTTTCGGAATTCTTTCTAATTGACGTTGTATAAATTCCGCTGTATTTTTGCTTATATATTCATGTTCAAAAAGATCTCCGGCGATTAAAAGTATTTGTACATCTAATTCTATCACTTTGTTAATAATGGCTATAAATGCATCTTGTATTTCCTGCCTTCTTTGTTTTGCTTTCATTTCGGTTAGTCCTGTTGAGGTAAATTTCGCATCCAAGTGGATATCACCGCAATGAATAAAGGATATACTTTCCATTACAGCTACCCCCCAAACATATGTTTTTATTAATTGTATACTATATCAGGATATATGTAAATAGGGTGAAAAAGCAGCAAAGCCCAGGAATCACATATTCCTGGGCTTTGCTGCTTTTTCACTGATTATTTTCCGTATGCTTTCATGTATATCTCTTCCAATTCTTTCACTAACGGCATTCTCGGATTTGCTGTAGTACATTGGTCTTCAAATGCTCTGTCGGCCAATGCCGGTACCTTTGCTGTGAATAGCTTTTTATCTATACCGCAATCTGCGATGGTCGTAGGAACATTAATATCCTTCATTAATGCTTTTACCGCTTGAACCAAATTTTTAACCCCTTCTTCGGTAGTTGAAGCCGGTAACTCTATCGCTTTTGCGATTTCTGCATATTTCTTATCCGCTATAAAAGTCTCATATTTAGGGAAGGATACAAACTTGGTCGGTTTCTGCGCATTATACTCTATGACATGGGGCAGCAGGATCGCATTTGCTCTTCCATGCGGTATGTGGAATTCTCCCCCTAATTTATGCGCCAAACTATGATTAATGCCTAGGAAAGCATTTGTGAAGGCCATTCCCGCAATACAGGATGCATTGTGCATTTTCTCTCTAGCAACCTTGTCATTTCCGTTCTTATATGCTTTAGGTAAATATTCAAACACCAACTGTATCGCCTTGATGGCTAATCCATCGGTAAAATCGGATGCCAATACCGATACATATGCTTCAATTGCATGTGTTAATACATCCATTCCCGTATCGGCTGTAACAGACGGTGGTACGGTCATTACAAAATTCGGGTCTATGATGGCTACATCCGGGGTCAATTCATAGTCAGCCAACGGATATTTTACATTCTTTTGTTTATCTGTGATTACCGCAAAGGAGGTTACCTCTGAGCCTGTTCCGGATGTTGTAGGAATGGCAACCATTCTTGCTTTGCTTCCTAGTTTAGGGAACTTATATACCCTTTTTCTAATATCCATGAACTTCAATCTCAATGAGTTAAAATCTGTCTCAGGATGCTCATAAAACAGCCACATCCCTTTAGCTGCATCCATCGCGGAACCTCCGCCTAACGCAATAATCACATCCGGTTGAAATTTATTCATAAGATCGCAGCCTTTTTTCACGGTATCTACCGATGGATCCGGCTCCACCTCAGAGAAGATTTCACAGTGTACATATTGTGACCTTTTTCTTAGATAATATAAAACCTTATCCACATAACCCAACTTTACCATATAAGGATCTGTTACAATAAAAGCTCTGGTGATGTCAGGCATCTTTTCAAGATACTGCGTTGATCCGTATTCAAAATAGATTTTTTCAGGAATCTTGAACCACTGCATGTTTACCATTCTCCTAGCCATTCTTTTTTTGTTAATCAAGTTGACAGCCGATACGTTAGAAGTTGTTGAGTTCTTTCCGAAGGATCCGCATCCCAAAGTAAGAGACGGCATATTGGTGTTATAAATATCTCCGATTGCACCATGTGTAGAAGGAGAGTTTACGATCAATCTTCCTGCCTTGATCCGGTTTGAAAACTCTTTAATCACACGTTCATCTTCAGAGTGAATTACTGCAGAGTGCCCTAAACCGCCGAATTCCACCATTTCTTCAGCTTTCTTAATTCCCTGCTCCGCATTGTCTACTACATAATATGCGAGAACGGGACTTAGTTTTTCCCTTGATAATGGGTACTGGGGACCTACCCCTTCCAGTTTTGCAATAAGTATCTTGGTATCCTGAGGCACATTTACTTCTGCCATCTTTGCAATCACATATGCGGATTGTCCAACCACCGCCGGATTCATTGCGCATTTCTTTTCATCGATCGCAAGCTTCTCAACCTTCGCTATTTCTTCTTTATTTAAAAAGTAGCACTTATTTTCTTTCATAAATATTTCAAATTCCTGAGCGATTTCTTTGTCAACGATAACAGCCTGTTCGGATGCACAGATCATACCGTTGTCAAAGGTTTTGGACATAATCAAATCTGTTGCCGCACGTTTTACACTTGCTGTTTTTTCGATATAGCAAGGTACATTTCCTGGGCCAACCCCCAAGGCAGGTTTCCCTGTACTATATGCAGCCTGCACCATGCCCGAACCGCCTGTAGCAAGAATTAAAGCGACACCCGGATGGTTCATCAAAAGCTGGGTCGCATCCAATGAAGGCTCTTCTACCCATAGGATACAATCCTCGGGCGCACCGGCTTTTATTGCTGCATCTCTGACTATTCTTGCTGCTTCCGCACTGCATTTCTGAGCAGAAGGATGGAATGCAAAAATGATAGGATTTCTGGTTTTGATTGAAATAATAGATTTAAACATGGTTGTGGAAGTCGGATTGGTAACCGGGGTCACTCCTGCAACAACGCCTATCGGTTCTGCTACTTCCACATAACCCTCAAGCTCGTTTTCATTGATAACTCCTACTGTTTTGTCGTATTTAATGCTGTGATAAATATATTCTGTGGAGAATATATTCTTGGTGATTTTGTCTTCGTAAACACCGCGTCCGGTTTCTTCTACTGCCATGCGAGCCAGACGCATATGCTCATCCAACCCTGCCATTGCCATCGCCTTGACGATTTGATCTACTTTTTCTTGGTCAAGCTCCATAAATCTATTCAATGCCTTTTGAGCTTTTGAAACTAATTGATCAATGGTTTGCCTTACATCTATTTCTTTTTTCACTTCATTACCAACTGCTTTTTCACTCATGATAAAACCTCCTTAAATCATTTATATCCAATAGTTTGTTAACTATTTAACAATTATAATTATACTACTTCGTTAAATTATTGTCAATATTAATTGTTAAAAAAATAACACATTTGCCGAAATTTTTTATGTGCGTAAAAGCCCACTCTATCGACGGGATATTTGATCAAAGACAATTAATATTACGGATGTATTTTTCGCTGATGAATATTTGGTACAAGAGGATGTGAAAAAGTGCTTAATTGGTCAGTCGCAAAGCACGGGGACGGACCTACCGCTTCCCTAAAAAGCAAGCGCAGCGGTAGGTCCGTCCCCGTGCTTCACTCCTTCTGTGTGCTAAATTCGACTTTATCACAATTTCCTAATACTCATCAGCGAAATCAGTACATTCCTATACTACAACAATGGTCTTACATGTTCTTCAAAGAATTGATTTATATTTTTTTCTGCAACCGAATAAACAGAACCTTCGTTTACTTTTACCGAAACTGCTTTTGTACACTCTCCCAAACAAAATGCCGCTTTCACTGTCACTTTATCCCCTGCATTCTGATCTTCTATCATTGTTTGGAATCCGTTAATGATATTATACGCTCCTTTAATATGGCAAGCACTGCCAATACATACATGGATGGTTACCATTTTTCTCACTCCTTTAAATGGATATTAACCTGAGCCTATCTATGGAGAAGGTGATGTTTATCTTTGAGCATGCCATTATAAAGTGCAACAACCATCGGATTCTCTTCCGATCTCTTGATCTGCGATGTTCTATCGGCCTTATAGATTCCTTTTGCTCTCTTCTGTTTCACTGAAGAATCTACAGGAAGCGGCTGTCCTGCCCCACCGATGCACCCACCGGGGCATGCCATTACTTCAACAAAATCATATTGCTTTTCTCCTGCTTGTATTTGCTCAACTAATTCCTGCGCATTTTTCAGACCATGAACGACCGCAATCTTTATCTGCTTTTCGTCGATCTCTACCACCGCTTCTTTCACGCCCTGCATACCTCTGGTTCCGACAAATTCAATCTCTTTCAGATTTTTTGCTGTTTTTTCCGTATAGCATCTTCTGAGTACCGCTTCTGCTACACCTCCGGTCACACCGAAAATAACACCCGCGCCGCTGGCAAGGCCAAAAGGCATATCCAGTGACTCACCTTCAAGCTGATTGAATATAATACCCGCTTCTTTAAGCATCAGCGCTAATTCTTGCGTTGTCAATACAATATCAACATCTTGTTCGCCATTTACACTCAGTTCAGGTCTGGATGCTTCATATTTTTTAGCTGTACATGGCATAATGGATACAACAACGGTTTCTCGGCTATCAATTTCTTTCATACTTCTATAATGTTCTTTAATGACCGCTCCAAACATCTGCTGAGGCGAACGACAGCTGGATATATATTGCTGCAATTGCGGATATTTTTGTTCTGCGAATCTTACCCAAGCAGGACAGCAGGAAGTAAATAATGGCAGTGCATTATCGCCTTTCTTGAGCTTATTCATGAATTCTTTTGTTTCTTCCATAACAGTCAAATCTGCTGCGATCGCAGTGTCATATACTTCATCAAAACCAAGCTTTCTCAATGCTGCTACAAGCTTGCCTGTTACAATCTCACCGGCAGGCAGTCCAAACTCTTCACCAATGGCTACTCTAACTGCAGGGGCGATCTGAACTACCACTCTTTTTTGAGGATTGTTTAATACACTCCACGCTTTGTCAGTCTCATTTTTAACGATGAGCGCTCCTGTAGGACATACAACCGTACATTGTCCGCAGTTGACACAATCCGCTTCCGATAACTGCTTATTGAAGGCGGGTGTCACTTTTATTTTAGAGCCTCTATACGCAAAACCAAGTACGCCTACCCCTTGTACTTCTTCACACATACGCACGCAGTCGCCGCAAAGAATGCATTTGTTAGGATTGCGTGTGATAGAGGTACTGCTTTCATCCAACGGATGATGATTATCAATGTTGTTAAAACGTATTTTCTTGATTCCAAACCGGACGGCCAGTTCCTGGAGCTTACACTTTCCGTTTTTCTCACAAACGGTACAATCTCTGCAGTGATTTGAAAGCAAAAGTTCTAAAATCATACGTCTGTGCTTCTGAAGTTTTGGTGTGTTGGTATAAACCTCCATCCCGCTTTTAGGAGGTGTGGAACAGGATGCAAAAGTTCCGCCCCATTTATCTTCCACCATACACATTCTGCACGCGCCATATATACTTAATTCAGAATGATAGCAAAATGTAGGTAAATCCACGCCTGCGTTTCTTACTACATCCAGTACATTCTTTTCATCATTATATTCTACTTTTTGTCCGTCTACAACCATATATCCCTTCATCTTTTATACCTCCTCAATTGCATTAAACGCACAGGACTGTAAGCAAGCACCGCATTTTATACATTTTTCCGCTATAATTGTATAAGGTTCTTTTATTTTTCCTTCAATTGCATTTGCAGGGCATATTCTCGCACATTTACTGCATCCTTTACATAGTTCTTTTTTGATTCGCAGCACCTTCAATGCCTGACATGTTTTTGAAGGACATTTCTTATCTACTACATGCGCAATATACTCATCTTTAAAATATTTCAATGTACTTACTACAGGATTCGCTGCGGTTTTACCCAATCCGCACAATGCCGTACTGCCAACGGTATCCGCCAAATCCAAAAGAAGATCAAGATCTTCTAAGGTTCCTCTTCCTTCTACGATACCTTCTAATATCTCAAGCATTCTTTTTGTTCCTTCACGGCAGGGAACACATTTTCCGCAGGATTCATTCTGCGTAAAGTTCATAAAGAATCTCGCCACTTCCACCATGCAAGTGTCCTCATCCATTACCACAAGACCGCCGGACCCTATCATAGCCCCTACTTTCTTAAGAGAATCGAAATCCAACGGAAGGTCAAGATGCTCTTCCGTCAAACAAGCACCTGAAGGGCCACCGATTTGCACTGCCTTCATTCTTTTATTATCCTTAACACCGCCGCCAATTTCAAAGATAACTTCTCTCAGGGTCGTTCCCATTGGTACTTCTATCAGACCGGTGTTATTCACATTACCGGTAATAGCAAATGCTTTGGTCCCAGGACTTTTTTCCGGTCCTATGGATTTATACCAGTCACTGCCTTTTAAAATAATGAGCGGCACATTCGCAAAAGTTTCTACATTATTCAGCACCGTAGGCTTAGCCCACAAACCCGCTTCAACGGTTCTTGGCGGTTTTACCCTCGGCATACCTCTCTCGCCTTCGATGGATGCGGTAAGCGCACTGCCTTCTCCGCATACGAAAGCACCTGCACCCTGGTTTACATTGATATTAAAATTGAATCCCGAATCAAGAATATTATTACCTAGCAGTCCGCACTCTCTGGCCTGAGCGATGGCTGTTTTCAATCTGTCAACCGCAAGGGGATATTCCGCACGTACATATATATATCCTTCACAAGCGCCGGCTGCGTATCCTGCGATACACATCCCTTCGATCATTCTATGAGGATCCCCTTCCATAATGCTTCTATCCATGAATGCTCCCGGGTCTCCCTCGTCACCATTACATACTACATATTTTATGGGGCTCGGCTGTGCCAATACCTGGGACCATTTTCTTCCTGCAGGATATCCGCCGCCGCCTCTTCCCCTTAAATTGGAATCGGAAATCATCTTGCAAACTTCTTCAGGAGTCATTTCAAACAGCGTCTTGCTTAGAGCATTGTATCCGCCTTTGGCAATATATTCTTTGATTGACTCCGCATCAATATGTCCGCAGTTTTCTAACACCATTCTTGTTTGCTTTTTGTAGAAAGGGATTTCTTCCTGGGCAGCATATGCTTTTCCTTCCCAATTATACATCAACCTTTCAACAGGTTTTCCTTGTATCAAGGTTGTTTCAACGATTTCTTCACAATCTTCCAACTGAACCTTGATGTAAAGATATCCATACGGTTCGATACGTACCAGGGGGCCCATTTCACAGAAACCGTGGCATCCGCTCTTCTTAACGCCTACCCCTTCATTTTCTTCTACAAGGTCAACATGGGTTAACAACCCTTTATCTTTTACTATTTCTGCAATCCTGTTATATATATTAATGGAACCTCCCGCTACACATCCGGTTCCTGCACAAACCAATACCTTTTGCTGTTGTTTATCTAGAGATTTGCTAAGCTGGCTCTCAAATTGTTTAAGGTGGTCAACTGTTTGTATTTTCATTGTTTTTCCGCCTCCCTGATTTCCTTGATCAATTTACCTGTGGACTCCGGTGTCATTTTTGCGTATACCTTATCGTTAACTGTTATAACCGGTGCCAGTCCGCACGCTCCCAAACACGATACGGTTTCTACAGTAAATAAAAAATCATCGGTAGTATGTTTTTCTGCACTTAGTCCAAGTTCAGTTCTCAATGCATTTAAGATGGGTATGGACTTTCTAACATGACAGGCGGTACCATCACAAATTTTGATAACATATTTCCCTTTAGGTTCCATAGAAAAGTTCTCATAGAATGTTGCAACGCTAAAAACCTTAGCCGGACTAACATTCATTGTTGTAGAAACATACATAAGTACTTCTTCCGGAAGATATCTGTATTCTTTTTGTATCTCCTGTAAAATCGCTATTAATGCAGATCTTTTCTTTTGATATTTTGCAATGATCTCATCTACTTTTTCTAACTGATAACTCTCAATCATTTAGAACTCCCCTTTCATCGTGTTGGACATCTATTTCAACTGTTCTATCTATACAGTTGATTGTTGAAATTAATTGTTAAAAAACTAACAATCACATTATATAATATCTTTATATACGCTTCAAACATAATACTTTATATATTTACAATCTTTTTTGGAAATACTTATTATTTAGATACGGTTTTTATCTACAAAAAACAAAGGATGCCTGAGGAAAATGATTTCCCTTAAGGCATCCTTTGTCAAATTGTCAGATAGCTGCTCTTTCATGAATCTCATGCTTACTATGTAAGTTTCAACCCGATGTTAGGCATTTCTCCTTAACTTCAGGTTATGGTGCGGCAGCAAAGACACCACTATATCATTTTATACAATTTGAATAATACCGTTCAAATCTTCTGCTTGCTCTATCTTTTTAATTAAGCTGTATTTCTTCTTGAATTCCTTGTTTCTCGTATTTTTACTTATATTTTTATAAAAATCTTCAACGGTTCTTTCAATCTCCTGAATAAAACCATCCATATTCTCACGGGGATTTCTTACATGATAGTTTAATCCCAGTACTTTATTTGTCAGTCTCACACCATCAGGCGTTTTTTCAATCTTTATCTTAAGACTTTGTTCATTATTACAATTCAATCTCCTGGCCACATTTAAGCTCCCTAGCTGTTCAATGTTCATTGTCTTTCCACAGGCAGTACATATAAACAGTTCTTTTGAAAACCTATTATGCCTTGTATTCAACCCGCATTCCGGGCAGGTACAGAACACACCCGCAGGACTGATTCTAATTGGGGTTGGCAGACCTTTTTCAGGCAGCTTGTAATCCAATATATGTCCAAGCTGATTATAACTGCTGCAGTTAATGCCTGGTATGGCCATTTCATGGCCGGCATCTATCCACTGCAATCTATCCCCTCGATCCATAAGAGATTTTATGATCACTTGGGATTTTTCCTTATATGCAACCTCTACAATGTTGTTTGCAATTCTATGAAGTTCATGAAGAGGCAATCTATTATTTACATACTTTTTGTTATGCTGAAGCGGTACCGGTTCACTGCAAACTATACTATTATTCCTGTCGACCACAGTATAATGGACCGGATTTCTCATTGCCCTTCCTATACCGAGGTAAGTCTGAACCTGTATTTTTTCATATTCTTCCATACTGATGCTTATGGAAAGATAATACTCTCCATTCTTTTTTATTAATCTTGCAGTCTTTAAAAGATCAGGATTCTCTAATGCTTTTTTTAAATGTTGTTCCTGCCATGTTCCGAATGAAAGAGGCAAAATCAAAAAACGTTCTTTTCTACCGCTGCTGGTTAACTGTCCCCCATTTTTGTGTATATACTTTAATTCTTTTGTCCCTGTATCGATAATCACTTTACGATCTTCATCTTTAATATTCATTAAATAAATCTTTGCATAATATCTATTACGCTGTGCATCATATAGTAAACAATAATCCCTATTCGCATCATATCTGCAAAAGAATAACGGCTTAAGCGTATCATTCTTTTTAATGACTTTATTTATCTGTTTCTCAAATTCAGACAAAGGCATTTTTTCATTTATAAGCTGGTGATGAATATGATCATATCTCTGTTCAAATTCCTGCTGCGAAATATAGGCCTTAGGATAGTTCGCATTGGGCTGAATCTCATTCAAACTCAGATAACTGGCTAATGTCATGCCAAAATCCAACTTTAGAGAGTCTTTTAATGGCTGGATATCAAATTGATTTAATTCTTTGCTTATCCTCTTATCTATCCACTTTGCAATATTCAATGCCTTATAGTTTCCGTTCCTATCCTTATAATTGTCTCTGATATCTTGTATTTCCGTATAAGCTTTATCTAACAAATATTGATAAGCACGAGAATAATTCCGCATGGCCCTATCTATTATTTCTTTTTTTCTTTTACTAGGATTATGAAGTTTTAGGGTAATCGTTCTTAAAATCATAATTTTCATCCTCTATTAAAAATACTCCACAATGACTTCCTTGCCCATCCTCTTTAAATATTTGGTTATTTCTTCAACTAGATTAAGCTTAATACTCAAATTCAAAGGTAAATCCGGATTTTGATGCGCCGGATTCATCGCTCTTCCTACAAGAAAATGCACGATTGTGCTTTGCTCAAGCAGAATCTTTGCTAATCGGGATGCCCCATCACTTTGATTTAATTTCAAAATATCTTGTATCGTACTCTCGGAAGACCAATATTTCTTTATATGCGTTAATGTTTTCCCTAATGTCAATACTCCTTCTGTTGTGAGGTCAATCCCTTCAATTTCTGCTGTTGGAGGTACTGAGGGATTAAAATAGTTAAAATTGGTTATTATTTCTTTATCCAGCTCCCTACTAACAATATGGGAGGTCGTTCCTCCGCAGACTACTTTCTTACCTTCATTAGCTATAAGCTTTTGTACTACACAGCTGTCTTTTTCATGATCTACCGGAGGTCCTACCATGATGGTCACAGTGAGTGGATTTCTTACCTTAACAGCCACTACTGTCGTATCATCCCCCGGTTTGTTCATATATAAGTTGTCACAAACCGATAATAGTAATTTTGCTACATTTGTAGGCGTGATATCCGGTTTATAGATTCTTTGCAAGTATTCTTTGACATTTTCTCTCTGCCATCCGAGATTTAAGGTTCCTCCAATGCCGGCATGAATCACACCGTCACTAATCATTATGAACAAGTCCTCAGGACTTACCTTGAATCTGCTCTCATTGATTAACTTACCGCTCATTTTCCTGGTTTGGCTCTTAATCTCGCAAAAATTGCCTTTCTTCATAAAAAACACCGCAGGATTATCGAACTCTACCAAATAAGCCTCGCCCGAACGAAAGACCTGAAGTATGGAAAATGTGGAATAGGCTATGCCTCTTTCCTTACATTCGGGAAGCGTGCTCGCAATTGTTTCTACAGCCTCTTCTATATCCGCTCCGTTAGTCAGCATGGTTCCAATAATTTTACTGGTCAAAGTAGCCAGAATATTTGCCTTTACTCCGCTCCCCAGACCATCTGCAAGTACGATAATCACCGAATCGCTGCTTCGGATGATTTCTACTTTATCCCCGCACAATTCCTCATTATGTTTGTGTAAACTTTCGAAGCTTGCTTCTACAAATAAACTCATTGTTCCTCACCAATATCCGACAAGATTGATTTTTTTAGTTTTGTTAAAGCTATTTTTGTTTCCGCTGTCGTTTCCCCTAATAAACTGGCTATTTCCTGTGCCACTCTCATTTGCTTCTCTATTACCTTCTGTGCGATATCTACAGTTTCGGATCTAACTTTATAAATCTGGTGCTGCTGTTTCTCTTCTTTTGTGATATCATTCATAATTGCAATAATAATTTGCTGGTCTTGCGCGTAAATAATAGACTGCTCTACCGTAATATCATATTTTTCATAATAATGTTTTTTGCCGATGATATTTTGTCCGCTTTCACTTACATATTCAAAATCAGCACAATCAAACATGGTATACACATGCTTGCCGATGACATCTTGTTTATTCAAATCAAACATCTGCTGCGCGGCCAGATTAACTTCTTGTATAGATAAATTTTTATTTAATGCCACAATAGCATTAGGTGTAGCTTCAATAATCAAATTTGAAATTGATTCCGCACGTTCACGCATATACGGCAGACACATATGGAGTTCTGCCTTGTTATAATATACTGCGATTGCTTTTTCTCTACAAGTAGAATATCCGCAAGCCCCGCAGTTTAATTCCATACTTTCGTCAAACTTGCCTATCTTACTGAGAATCCCTCGTATAGCTTCCTCGGTAGGAGGTGTATCACTCCGTGATTTATCAACAAATACTTTTCTTAGTTTGACATTCACATCTTCTACCACAGCCGGAGAAGATTCCTTTAAATTCTTTCTGACATACTCAACCAGTTTGTCTTTTGCTTCCAAATATCCATTTCTAACAGATTTGAGACAAGGTCCTCCCAAGCATCCTCCCGGACAAGCGTTCATTTCTATAAAGTAATTGCTCACTTCTTTGTTTTTTATAGAATCCAATATATCCATACATCGATCTACACCATCGACACTTACGCATTTATATGTTTTTCTTTCCTCTTTGCCTAATGTCCTGATGATGCCGCCCGGTGCAGGATAAAACCTTGCCAATGCATTACTGATTCCTTTAGGTTCTTCCGGTTCCAATGCATCTAAATCTATCCCTTCACTTTCCAGCCACTTGTTTAATTCGTCAAATGTGATAATCGCATTTACCATGCCATCGTTCTGCAAATCATTGCATTCATCCTTTTTAGAAATACACGGACCAATAAATACTACTTTTATTCGCGAGCCATATACCGCCCGCATCATTTTCGCATGCGCAATCATAGGCGATACCACAGGGGCTATCTGTGGGATTAATTCCGGATAATACTTCTCTATTAATAGCACCGTAGTGGGACATGCTGTAGTAATAATATTTTCCATATTGCCTTCATTAATAATTTTTTCATATTGTTTGGAAACTCTTGCTGCTCCTATGGATGTTTCTTCAACGTGTGTAAAACCAAGCAATTTTAATGCCGAAAAAACCTTTCTGCAGTCAGACACATGAAATGCTGAGGCAAAAGAAGGTGCCAGACTTACATAAACTTTTTCTTTCTTTTCTATATATTTTTTTACTTCATCAATATCACTTCGAACGCTTTTTGCATTTTGCGGACATACCAATAGACATTGTCCACAAAGGATACACTGCTCATCAATAATCTGGGCCTGCTCATTTTTAAATGAGATTGCTTTTACAGGACAGCTTCGAATACATTTATAACAATTTTTACAATTCGCTTCTTTAAATTTAATTATACTCATTTTAATCTCTCCATTACATGTTCCATGAACTTCTGCTCAGCATTAGATACTGTAACATTGGGTATAAAGTCGTCTCCGATTTTAATAGAAACTCCTTCGGTGCAACGCCCTAAGCAAAAAGATGCCTTTAATTCAACTTTTTCTTCTAACTTGTTGTCCGCTATCATATTCTGAAAAGTTTTAATAATGTGATATGAGCCTTTCAAATGGCATGAACTGCCCACACAAATATATATTTGCAACATTAAAGGCACCTCCAAATGTTTATTATATTTTAATATACTTATGTTAAATTATTAACAATTACTATTATACGGTTTTGTTAATTAATTGTCAATAATATCGCCCGCTTATAAGATACGGTTTTCTATGAATATTGTTATTTAGATACGGTTTTTATCTCTATATGAGTATCATGGGGACGGTGTTATTGATAAAAAGCGTTGTCAATAACACCGTCCCCATGACACTTTGCTATCTCTTTATGGCTGAATAGTGATGCTCTGATTAGAAAACACTTCTTCCCTATATGTATTCACAGCAATCTTCCCATCTACTACCCTTTTACTTTTCTCATTCACTACATATTCACCTTCAAAAAAGCTATCATCTGCTGCAGTATCTCCAAGTGTACCATCATTTCTTAATATGATTTCACCCGGCTGATTAGCTATTCTGGCAAATATCTCTGTGGTCCCCATTTCAGCTGTAAGCTCCGGATCAAAATTTTCAACTTCTACTTTTATATGGACCTTATCCCCCAATTTTAATACTTTATCCGCATCATGCGTAACTGATTTGACAGCAATTTCTCCCGGAGCCATTTTCGTACCAGTTCTATTTACGACTCTTGCGCCACAGGCGGTAAGAGAAATAATGACTCCCATACAGATTAGTAATGTTTTTGATAATCGCTTTACCATATCCAACACCCCATATACATCTATAAATATACTGATACTATTAGACGGACATCTATACTCAAAAGTTCCAAAGTATTTATGAAATTTATATAATGATGTGATATTGAAGAAAACTACCAATTATAGCTGTACTATAAAAAATTTCCACAACAGTCCACAATTACCGATCCACTGTAGAAAAACATCAATTATTCTGTGAACCGTGAACTGTGAACTGTGAACTGTGAACAATATACCTATCTTAATCTAAACTCTAAAACTCTAGTCAAAGTATCATGCAGCTTTTCAAATATTAATCCTGCTGCAAACCATGCCGGAGCGTAATCAAGACGTATTAAGCCGTTGATTTGATACTCGGTAGCTCCTGAATAATCCCAGGGACATACTCCTATAACACTTCTTATCGCCCATCCCGAAATATATTCTATTCCCCAGATTAGAAGTACCCAAACACCTCCTCTAATAATCCAAGGCATGAATCGGATTCTATCATGAATTGGTTCCAAAAGAATCGCTAACCCATATATAGGAAACATCCAAAGATATGTAGTTCCTCTTAATCTAATATCTCCTTGAAAAACAGACCACATACCTGTCCAAAAGATCTCCATAGCCCATCCTATAATTCCATATATAAAGAAACGTATTATCATAATAGTATTTTTTGTGGATTTATAATTAATTATTCTGTAAATTAAATACTATGATGAATATCAAAAATATCACGTATCCTAAAAATATAGCAGGGCAGACACGAGGCCTGCCCCTACACTTTAACACAGTATCTTCATAAGTTATCCGGCAATTGAATTAGCCCATTTGCCGCATTTATCCCCCCACATTGCCACTGTTTTTCCGTTTAAATCTACCTTGACTACCTCACAACAGTTTGCACATCCATTACATTCCATGCTAGCAGGAATAAAATCAAAATCTGCAGCATCAAACCCTCTAAATTTAGACTTTTTCCCTGATCTCTCAATATATTCCTTGGCAAGAATGGCAGCACCAATGGCACCCATCACATTAAAATGTTGCGGAATAATAATTTCACATCCTACCTCGCGCTCAAAAGCAGCTTTTATTCCCTTATTAGCAGCTACTCCTCCTTGAAATACAAAAGGAGGCTTTAATGTCTTTCCTCTGCCAAGGTTATTGATATAGTTTCGCACTAGTGCATCACATAACCCTTTGATAATTTCAGCTTTTGAAAATCCGAACTGCTGTTTTGCAATCATATCTGATTCAGCGAAAACAGTACATCTGCCTGCAATTCTTACATCTTTTTTCGCGGTTAATGCAAAGTCTCCAAATTCTTGAATAGGAACCCCTAACCGTTCCGCCTGATGATCCAAAAACGAACCGGTCCCTGCTGCACAAACAGTATTCATAGAAAAATCCACCACCATTTTATCTTTAATAAGTATGATCTTGGAATCCTGTCCGCCAATCTCAAAAATAGTGTTTACATCGGGGTAAAACTGCACCGTCGCAGAAGCATGGGCAGTGATTTCATTTTTTATTATATCCGCCCCAACCATGATTCCTGCCAACTGCCTTCCGCTTCCGGTTGTTCCTATCCCAGCTATTTTATCTATAGTACTATTAATATTTTCTCCAAGCATTTTGAGACCTTTTTTTACTGATTCCAACGGCTGTCCGTTGGTACGTATATATTCTTTATAGACTACATTATAATTCTGGTCCATAGCAATAACATTAGTGCTCACTGAACCTACATCAATCCCCACATATATCTTCATTGTATGTTCCCCCGTCATCTTTACATCAATACTGCTTGTTTAAACTTATCCGCCCCTACGACAACTCGTTTGATAGTACACTTGTAGGAAAATGTGGTAAAGTGCTTAACTGGTCGAAAATCAAACATGTGGACAGTCCCTCTGTTATGCCAAACCCAGGCAAACAGCAGGGACAGTCCCCAAGTTCGATTTCCTCTATGTACTGAATCGGACTTTATCACATTCTCCTATACATCTTGATAAATTGCAGATCTGACTTTCGTTATATAACAACCTGCATAATTGTCCATTGTACACTGTACACTATTCACTATTCATTATTCGTTATTCACTAAACATCATCCTGCCATCTCATGTTTTAAATATTGGGAAGTCCAAGCATCTTCTTGATCCAAGGCTTTCTGTTCTTTAGAAATACTCTTCTTGTTTTTTATCAGATCTATAAAAGCTTCCACCCTTGTCTGATTATTCGCTGTCCCCATCTGTTCGTCCAATGAAAGCGATAGGATAGGGATATTAAGCTGTTTGGATATTGCAGGTACCGCGCTTTGAGTCACAAGCTCCGGCAAGCACCCGAACGGCATGAGATGTATGATACCATCGAAGCCCCGTTCTTTAAAATTTACCATCCATCCGATATTCTCCATATCATGCCCGCCACAGTTAATTTTTACAAAGCTTCGAGCTTTTTCTATCATCTGATGAGATGTGCTTCCCCCAATAAATCCCGGCCTTATATTGTGATTGACCCAATCAGAAATATATTGAACATTTTCCACTTCTACGCCCATGTTATTCAGCACTTGCTCAACATCCATGTTCACAGAGCTTTCCATAATGACATAAATTTCTCCTACAATTCCTATTCTTATCTTTTCTTTATCAGGCCCTTCGGTTATTGGAACTGCATCCAGCATTTGATGTGCCTTTTGATAAATATCTTGGAGGTCATTTTCTACTTGACATAAATCATACATCTTTTGGATTTCAGACCGCACTCTATTAAAGTCTCCCCTTGTTTCCTCATATGCTCTTAATCGTTTTATCTTCTTTTCTATTTGATCCATCTGGTAGATCAACTGATAAACAAACCAAATATCTTTCGCAATTTTAAATATGGAAGATCCGTTTTTTACTTTTCTTAGATTACCATAGAACTCGCCGAAATCTTTAAAAATTGAATCGAAAATAACGATGTCAATATCATATCCCATACTTTTTAACACTCTTTGATGGACTTCTCCATATAAGCCTGCTCTGCAAGGTCCATGTCCTCCGGATGAGATAATCATTTCAACACCGGCTTGTGCAGCTTCAATGTATGTACCCATCATTACTTTAAAAGGAAAACAGATGAATTCGGGACTATACTTTACTCCTAGGTCAATGGTTCTTTGCGTCGGTTTAAGCGGCATGATTACTTCATGTCCAAGTCGTTCAAATAATTTTCTATAACCTGTAACACAACCCATATAGGGAAAAGAAACCTTCATGCGGATTCGCTCCTTTGATCAGCATATTTCTTTCTTTTTATCATATCAACAAAAGCTTCTACTCTGGTCTGCAGATGACTTTCTCCAGTATGCTCATCCACTCTTAATGTCATAAAAGGCTTTTGATAATTTTCACTTTCTAACTCCATCAATTTTCCGGTAACAGAATCCGGACCGCAACCAAAAGCAGTAACATGAATCAATCCGTCGATCTCTCCTTGTTCCAGCAGAGAAACGGCTGTCCCATAGATCTTGTCACTGAAAGTCCAATACAATCTTTTTGACTTTTTCCCAAATCTATTTGTAATGTCTTTTTGATTCATCATATCAAAAGTAATTACTTTGACATCCATCTCCTCTAATTTTTTAATAATATCCATACTTACGAATGAATCATATATGTTGTAAACATATCCTAAGACTCCCAGAGTTATTTCTGCAGGATTTTCATTCGAAATTTGCGGCTTTTTATCTTGACCGATACATGCCTGCTCCGCTTCCTCCATAGAAAGGCCGGACATGCAATAGTCCCTGAAAAGCTTCCAATGGCGTGCCGCGGTCTTTAAGGCTCTCTTCAACTGTTTCTCAGTAACATTTAATACGTTGCATAATGGACGGTAATTTTTCCATTCACAGGTATCCTCCCGTTTTCCGTTAATATCTACTGTCAACATTTTTTGACCGGCCTCTTCAATGGTATAACTCACCAATTCCGGCAAACCGATAAATTTTGGACAGAACCATTTATCCGCTTCTATACTCACAAACCGTGGAATAAAAATATAGTCTATTTCTTTAGATAAAAGGTTGATAACATGACCATTAAAAATTTTAATCGGAAGACATATCTCAGGTACGGTAACTTTTATCCCTTTCTGAATAAGACTTTTTGACGTGATATCAGAAATGACAACTTCTGCACCTAGTTCTTCAAACAAGCATTTCCATAAAGGATAGTAATAATAGTAAACCAATGCTCTTGGCAGACCTATCCTCACATAATCATCTCCCTGTATAGGGCATGTACCCTAAAATAAATGATATAATAATATATATGGATTAATTGAAAATATTACAAATCAATATTAACACTTTCACGGATTTTTGTGAATATGATTTTTTAAATTTTTTAGGCGTCTAGACTATTCTATTGCGAGCTATATATATGATAACATCATCTTTCGTTGTCAATCTATTTTTTTCAGGGTTAAGGATTAATTTACCATTTGCAATTCCTAATATAATCGCATCTTTTTTCTCCATATATGCCCAGCATAACTCTTTAAATGGTACCCCTACATCTTCATCCTGTACTCTGCATTCATATATTTCATTTCCATATGCAGCCGTCAATAACTCTTTTAATGCAGTACTTACATTCTTATATAATGCACTTCTTACCATGATCCTACCACTCATCTGGTTACTTATAATAATATCGTCCACATTGGCGCGCTGAAAGTGGGGAACATTTTCTTCATTCAATACTTCAGCAATAAGATGTACATTACTATTTTGCTTATCTACTGCAAGGCATATTAGAACCGACTTTGCATCTGCCATACCTGAGTTTATTAATTTTTCATCGGCTATCACCATTACTGTGCTTGCCTTTTGTATATTCGCTTTTACGAGGGTATCATCCTTTGTTGTATCCCCATGGACAAAATAGACACTATCATAAATCAGGTCAAGCTGCTCAATATCATCAACAATCACAACTTTTGCACACGGGTCCTCTTGCACCAGTTCTTCTATGATGATTTTACTTTTGCTGCCCCATCCAATCACTACAATATGATTTTCTATTTTCACACCCATCAAACCCATTCCTTTCCTTAGCCTGTTTTCTACAAAAATCGATGCTACCGCAGCGGTAATAAAGCCATAGGAGCTTATACCTACAAGCATCAGTATTGTTGCTACTACTCTTCCCCCTAATGTAGTGGGATAAAAATCACCGTATCCTACCGTTGTCGATGTCACCAATCCCCACCATATGGCATCTCCAATACCCAAATCCTGATTGACGGGACTTTCATAATGGTAATACGCCGCCGCACAGATAAATAAGCTAATTAGGCCTACTACCAAAAGTTTATATATATTGCTTTTTGTAAAAGACACATTCAATGCCTTCATTACATTCATAATCACTGACAACATCTCTTTTACCTCAAGAATAGATTTTTGTCTGTTACTTATTATATGCTTTTTTCTTTACTTTACTGCACAATAAAATTTTACGTTATATACGGATTTGATGGCTAGCCTCTAAGCGGTCTGAATGGCAAGAGTCCTACTGCAAAAAAGGTAATCAATATTATTTGAAAGCACTGTATGTACGTAAAAGAGCCGGATTATATTATAATCCGGCTCTTTTACGTACAATTTATTTTCTCTTTATATCAGCTTCATCCATTCAGGCATAGATAAAGATAAGATATAGTAAACATCCTGTATAAACTTTATTAAAATGAAGCTCAAACCAATCATTAATGGACCATATTGCAGCCATCCTATATCTTCCTTATGCTGTGCCGAATAGGTATCCAAATTCATCTGTTCTTGCACCATATCCCGTGTATTATATCTTAATAGGGTAAGCAATCCAATAAATACTACAGCTGAGAAACCTACAATTACAAACCATAAAATCGCTGCCATCATATCCATCCGCGGCATTCCTGCTGCCTGCTGCTTTTGTGCAAGCTCATTCAGGTCTATTCCCATCTTATTTGAAAGCATATTAAAACCGTACATGATGAGCACAACAATAGCATTATTGGTAAAATGCGCAATCATCCCAGCAAAGATAGAATTTGTTCTATATACAATGTACCCGATTACAAGCCCTATAAAAAAAATGCCGATAACATTTTGAATATTCCTATGCATTACAGCAAATAGAAGGGAAGTTACAATAAGCGCTGTACCCCTTCCATATTTCTCATACCCGCGTAATATCACACCTCTAAACATGACTTCCTCACAAACTCCTGCTGAACCCGCAATCACCGCCGTACCAACGAGAAAGCCTTTTAAATCGCCGATATCAAGAATAGGATTAGGAATAGGTCTTCCAATCATACTTACAATATATATTACAATATAATTCACAAATCCGGTCAATGGCATTAAAAATATCGCTATCCCGATGATAATCAAAACATTTGCAAGTGACAGTTTATTTATCCTTAATACCTTTCTTATGTTCTTTTTGGTATAGACTACGTAAAGATATGCTGGTAATAATATAAATAAAAATTCCGTGATTAAAGCTATCAAATAAAATATATTGGGACCGATTTTGATACCTTTTCCCTTCATAAATAAATTCGTAAGAATATCTATAATAAATAATGCCAGCGTTCCTATTAAGAATACTATATTTACACCGGAAGTTGATAAATATTCTTTCTTTTCGTGAAATGATGGATAATTATTCATTCACTGGAGCCTCCCATACCGAATTCAAGTGTTCTTATTATATAGTATTAGAAATATTTTTGTCTATAGAAGGATGTAAAAAAGTGCTTAATCGTTCGAAAATCGGACACGGGGACAGGGCCACAGTCCGGCCAAAAACCAGACCTGACAGCAGACCAGTCCCCGTGTCCGATTTCCTCTATGTGCTAAATAATAAAATAGCTCCCAGCTTTTATCTGGGAGCTATTTTATTATAAGTCTATTTTAAGAATAATCTCGGCAGCAACAGCACCGTATCCGGGAAGTATGAAACAATTAACAATACCGCAATCAGCGGAACCAAGAACGGTATCATTGCCTTATACAACCTTTCAAGCTTTACATTCGCAATCTTAGCACATACGAACAGCGACATTCCTACCGGCGGCGTGGACAGCCCAATCATTAAGTTCAGTACAAGGACTACCCCAAGGTGCACCGGGTCTAACCCTAACTGCGTTATTAAAGGCATTAAGAATGGAACGGTAATCAAAAGAACTGATAAGCTTTCCATAAACATACCTAAAATTAAGAATACAATATTTAATAACAAAATAATAACATACGGATTAGATGTAATTGACAGCAAGAAACTTGCGACTTTTTGCGGTACTCCTTCCATTGCAACAACCCATGAGAAAGAAGCTGCTCCCCCGATAATCAATACAACCGTTGAGGTGGCTACTACGGTATTCACCAACATCTGCATCAAGTCTTTTACAGTGATTTCTCTATAAACGATAAACCCTAAAATGAAGGAATATACCGCAGCAATAACCGCTGCTTCCGTAGGGGTGAAGATTCCTCCCAAGATTCCTCCGATAATGATAACCGGTGTTAAGAGAGATAAGAAGGACTCTTTAAAAGATACCCATATCTCTTTCCAATCCAAACGGTCTTTCTTAGGATAACCTCTTTTTACTGACATCACATAAACTAATGCCATACAAGCAAGACCTAATAATAGTCCCGGAAAAAAACCACCTAAAAACAATGCTCCGATGGAAACTTCCGCAGCCGCACCATAAACAACCATAGGAATACTTGGCGGAATGATGGGACCAATGGTCGCCGATGCAGCAGTTACCGCCGCACTAAAGTCCGCATCATATCCTTCATCGGTCATGGCTTCCATTTCTACCTGTCCCAGTCCTCCGGCATCGGCAACGGCAGATCCCGACATTCCTGAGAAAATGATACTTGCTACGATATTCGCATGTCCAAGCCCTCCCGGAATGTGTCCTACCAAAGCTGATGCAAATCTGAATATCTTCTTGGTGATTCCCCCGGTATTCATGAGCTGTCCTGCCAGGATGAAGAAAGGAATGGCAAGGAGAATATATGAATCAACCCCGGAAATCATTCTGTGAACTGCCGCAAGGACCGGATACTTTCCGGTAGCCAATATGGCTATTACCGTTCCAAATCCTAAAGAAATGGCGATAGGTACACCTAATGCCATCATTAACGCGAAAGCAACCATCAATATAGCACCCATTATTGTCCCTCCTTCGCCATGGTATTCTTTTCAAATAATAATTCTAAAACAGCTTCTATTAAGTGGATTACCATAAATACCGCACTGACCGGGAAAGATAAATAAAACCAGGCAGTAGAAAGATTAATGGTATTATAGGTCTGATTCCATGTGTTTTTTACGATTTCAAAACCTTCTTTTATAACGAATACTAAAAATGCGATTGTAATGATTTCAATAATTATTTTTAACATTCTCGCTACATTCTCCGGTACCGAGCTAACCAGAAATTCTAATTTAATATGCTCTCTTTGTTTAAACGCAATGCTTGCACCCAAAAATATCATCCATGCAAAAATAACAACACTGGTTTCATACAGCCATACCAAGGGCATTTGTAAAACATATCTATAGACAACGCCCATCGTTGTCAGTATGGTCAATGCAATAATTAATACTAAAGAAATCTTAACAGCAATGAAATTTGTCATATCGCTTAGCTTTTTTATTAAACTATTCATTTTTAATACCTCCTTACCATACTATTAACCCTCACTATATATGATGAATTAAATATTTGTAACGATCTAATTATGCAAAACATGTAGGGACGTATGGCAATACGTCCGATTAAATGTCCTATGTCTGTATTCCTGTTTTCGGCCGTATTTCCATACGGCCTTACTAATCATCAACATGAATATTAGACTAATAGTCCAATTATTTAATTCAACTTATATAGATCACTCGTCTACATAAATATTAGTAATAATGTCTAGGACAAGTGCTCCTAGACATTATTATTTAATCTACATAATCTTTACTGATGCTTACTTCGCAGCTGCTTGAATCTTTTCAATCAGATCTTTTCCTAATACAGATTCCCATTCAGCATATACGGACTTTGTAGCTTCTTGGAATGGCTTCAAGTCAGGTCTGCTCACTTTCATACCTTTGGATTCAAGATCTGCAAGCAGTTTTGCTTCATTCTCTTGAATCATTTTTCTGTGCTCTTGCGCAAATTTAACCGCGCCTTCTTTTAACACTTTTTGAACATCAGCAGGTAATTTACCCCACACTGTTTCACTTACGATCAAAGGACAGCTTTCATATTTATGATTGGTAATAGAGATATACTTTTGAACTTCATCAAATTTTGCTGCATGAATATTGGTAACCGGGTTTTCCTGCCCATCAAACACGCCTTGTGACAATGCAAGGTATAACTCTGGGAATGCCAGTGGTGCCGGACTTGCGCCCAATGCTTTAAATATAGCAAGGGTCATCTTGTTTTCCGGTGTTCTGATCTTTAATCCTTTTAAATCTTCAGGCTTTTCAATAGCTTTTTTGCTGTTTGTGATATGTCTTAAACCATTTTCCCAATAAGCTAATATTCTCATTCCTTTTGCCGGAAGATTTTTCGCTAATTCTTCACCGATTTCTCCATCCAATACCTTACCTACTTTTTCAGGAGCATCGAATAGGAATGGGAGCTCAATAGCTGCTAATTTTGGCTCATAACTTGCAATAACACCATGCGCATTGATACTCATATCCAAAGTACCCATTGTAACAGCTTCTGCCATCTGTTTGTCGGTTCCTAACATTTCTGCCGGATATAATTCGATTTTAACTTTACCGTTTGTCTGCTCACTTACCCATTTTGAATACTGTTCTGCAACAAGATGTCTAGGATTGCTGGTTGGCGCACCATATCCAAGCTTCAAAACGATTTCTGCATCTTTATTTTCTTCTTTTTTTGCAGGTTCTTGAGCTGCCGGTTCCTGTTTCGCTGGCTCTTCTTTTGCCGGAGCAGGCTCTTTGCCTACCGGTGTACAACCTACGGCAAATAGCATTACAAATACCAATAACATTGAAACTACTGCTAAGCCTTTTCTCATAATAATACTCCTCCTTAAAAATGAATAGTTTTTTATATATTAAAACCTTTGGGTTTTAATCCATGTGTGAACCACCGTTTACGTCTATATCTTCTCCGGTGATATATGCAGCCCCATCTGAAGCTAGGAAAGCAACGGTTTCTGCGATTTCCATCGCTGTACCGGGACGCTTCATCGGAATGGTTTCCCAAATCGCTTTTTCTTTTTCCATTGGAAGACCTACACGGATATCTGTCGCAATGAGTCCCGGTGCAACACTATTTACAGTGATACCATGCTCTACCACTTCTCTGGCTAAAGCTTTGGCAAATCCTAATACACCTGCTTTTGCTGCGGAGTAGTGGGAACCGCCATATACGCCGCCGCCGCGTTTTCCTGAAACGGAACTGATGTTTATAATTCTGCCGTATTTTTTCTCCATCATTGGTTTCATGACTGCTTTAGAACATAGGAAAGTTCCTGTTAAGTTTACTTTTATGATCCTTTCAAAGTCTTCTAATGTCATATCTAGTGTTGTAATTGGCTGTGTAATTCCTGCGTTATTAACTAGAATATCTACTTTTCCAAATGCTTTTAGTGTTTCATCTACCATTTGCTGAACACTGCCCGGCTCCGTTACATTGGCTACTACCGCCAGGGCTTTTCTTCCTAATGCTTCTACTTCCTTTGCAACTTCTTTTGCGCCTTCTAAGTTCATATCTGCAACAACGATGTCCGCGCCTTTTTCTGCCAAGCAAAGCGCAATCGCTCTACCAATTCCTCTTTTTGAACCTGACCCTGTGACAATGGCAACTTTTCCTTGAAGATTCATTTTATATGCCTCCCTTATTGTTATCTTTTTGATACGATTTCTTTTGCAGCACTGATGATATCTTTTACGGCTAATCCATAATGTTCATATAAAAGTTCTGAGTCTCCTGATTCACCGAATACGTCAGGAATAGCAACTCTCTTTAAGAATGCCGGATGCTTCTCGCTTAGCACTTCTGCTACAGCACTTCCAAGACCTCCGAAGATATTATGGTCTTCTACTGTTACAATACCGCCGGTTTCTTTTGCTGCTTTTAAAATCGCTTCTTCATCAATCGGTTTTAATGTATGGACTTCCAGTACTCTTGCGTTGATGCCTTCTTCTTTTAGCTTTTCGGCAGCTTCTAATGTTTTTAATACCATTGCGCCTGTTCCGATCAGCGTAACATCAGTACCGTAGTCTTTTAACTCAACTGCTTTGCCAATCTCAAATTTATAGCTTTCATCGAATAAGATAGGTGAAGGATTTCTCAATACTCTGATATATACAGGACCTTCATAGTCCATTACCGCTCTTGCTGCCAGCTTTGCCGATACGCCGTCAGAAGGTTGGATCACTGTCATATTAGGAATAGACCTCATAATCCCTATATCTTCAATCGCTTGGTGAGTTGCACCGTCGGCCCCTACTTGCAGTCCGCCGTGGCTTGCAATCACACGTACGTTTAGTTTAGGATAGCAGATAAAGGTTCTAATCTGCTCACAAGCTCTCATACTTGCAAATACACTGTAGGTTGCTGCAAATACTGTTGCTCCTGTTGACGCATATCCTGCCGCAATCGCCATAAAGTTCTGCTCTGCAATACCAAAGTTATAGGATCTCTCAGGAAATGCCTTGTGAAATAAATCTGTGGAACAGGATTTTGCGATGTCCGCGTCCATAACCACAAAATCGTTTCTTTCTTTTCCTATTTCAACTAATTCTTGGCCGAATGCTTGTCTTGTAGCAATCTGCTTTGTCATATTAATTCAGCCTCCTTTGCTAACTCTTTAAAGGCTTGTTCCGCTTCTTCATCGTTAGGAGCTAAACCATGCCATACCGCTACATTTTCCATAAAGGATATTCCCTTGCCTTTTACAGTGTTTGCAACAATGGCTACCGGGCCTTTTATTTTATGTGCCATTTGGAATGCATCTAAGATTTCGTTCATGTTATGCCCGTCAATTTCTATGACATTCCAGCCGAAAGCTTCCCATTTTTCTACAACAGGGTGAACACTCATTACTTCTTTCGTCCAACCATCTACTTGCAGTCCGTTATAGTCAACTATCGCAACGATATTATCCAATCCGTAATGAGATGCTGACATGGCAGCTTCCCAAACCATTCCTTCTTGAATTTCACCATCGCCTAACATCACGTATACATTGTATTTACGTTTATCTCTTTTTGCTGCTAGAGCCATACCGATTCCTAGTGACAACCCATTTCCTAAAGAACCGGAAGTCATATCAATACCCGGAGTTTTCTTCATGTCCGGATGCCCTTGCAGAATAGAGTGGAATTGTCTTAAAGTATCCAAATGCTCTATGCCAAAATATCCTTTTTCAGCCAGGGCCGCGTACCAAACCGGACACGCATGCCCCTTTGATAAAATAAATCTGTCTCTATCTTCCCATTCCGGATTCTTAGGATCTACATTCATTACATGAAAATATAGCGCGGCCACGATATCCGTCGCTGATAATGATCCTCCGGGATGACCGGCTTTTGCTTTATGCGTCATGTGAATGATATCTTTTCTTATGACGTTAGCCTGCTGCTTTAGATATCTTATATCTTCTCCAGTATAAGATTTCATAAAAAACACCACCTTTAGTAAATTCTTTTTAACCTGAATGTCTGTTTTACTTTCTTTACATTGCCCATGACTTTTTCATAATTTCTTGTTACAACGCCCAGCTGTAAGATACTAATCACACAAAGCTCGCTAATACGTGCCGCCGGCATATCACTTAACATGCTCGAGGACTTTGAACTTGTATATAGTACAATGTCGGAATACTCTGTAATTGGCGAATTTGCGTATCCTGTAATGCATATGGTGGTCGCACCTTGCTCCCTGGCTACTTTTAATGCATCCAAAGTATTAATAACCCTTCCGCTGTGCGCTATGCCTATCGCCACATCTCCCTTTTTAAGCTGGGATGCCGACATTACCTGTAAAAAAGCGTCGTTATGCACCTGGCAGGGAAGCCCGATCTGCATTAATATATTAAATGCTGTTAGTGCAATCGCTCCGGATCCGCCTTCTCCATACAATTCAATCTTTTGTGCTTTTGAGATTGCGTTGATTGCTTTTTCTAATTCTTCATCGTTTAGTACCATTTGGGTATCATCTATGACTTGTTTTTGAAATTGGAATATTTTCTGTTTCAGCACTTTAATCGAATCGTTTGGGTTAATCTCTTCTTTTTCGCCAAAGGGAGACAACAACTCCCTTTCTATATAGAACTTAAGCTCAGCGTAACCTTTAAAACCAAGCGCTTGACAAAATCTTATGATGGTGGCGGGACTTGAGTCGGTCTTTTTTGCGAGTTCTTTGACTGGAATATCTACGATACTTGTTTTATTTTGCAATATATAATTTGCTATCCTCTTTTCTGCATCGCTTAAAAGTGAGTAATGATTTCTTATCCTGCTTAGGTATTCTGTCTGATCTCCGTCAGCTAATAACGGTATGTTTTTTTCTTCCACAAATCTCTCCTCCTAGATTTGTCAGACACGGGTATTCTGTCTGAAAAACTTTTCAATATTATATATTTATTTATGGAATAAGTTTCATTTGTTATTCTTATTATACACAATTAATAGTCTAATGTCTATAGATTTTTAGCTAATTTATATAAGATATTTTTTTAACGATTATTTATTTTGTGTATTTTGTATACTATCAGCTTATCTGAAGAATTTTCTATACTAATATTGGCAGCACCTACTGTTAACAATCTTTAGAAAATTTAATACTATTCTGTAACATATTGCATGATTTTTTAGTAAGTGGTTTCATTATATCTCATCGGGTAATTATTTTCAAGAGTGGACCGTAAATTTGTTGAATATTTTTTTCATAATTTATTTTTTAGTTTGGTACTTAGTTTACAGTCAAAGTCTATCTTATCCCGATAACCAACGGCTTATGGACCGACAAACACCAGAAATTACCGATACGTATGCGCAGTGCGCGCCCCTACAGTTGTATTATCCATATATAAACAGCAAGGAATGGCAAGGAAAATACATGAATCAACCCCGGGAATCATTCTGTGAACTGCCGCAAGAACCGGGTACTTTCCGGTAGCCAACATGGCTATTACCGTTCCAAATCCTAAAGAAATGGCGATAGGTACACCTAATGCCATCCTTGAAGATTCATTTTATACGCCTCCCTTATTGTTATCTTTTTGATACGATTTCTTTTGCAGCACTGATGATATCTTTTACGGCTAATCCATAATGTTCATATAAAAGTTCTGAGTCTCCTGATTCACCGAATACGTCAGGAATAGCAACTCTCTTTAAGAATGCCGGATGCTTCTCGCTTAGCACTTCTGCTACAGCACTTCCAAGACCTCCGAAGATATTATGGTCTTCTACTGTTACAATACCGCCGGTTTCTTTTGCTGCTTTTAAAATCGCTTCTTCATCAATCGGTTTTAATGTATGGACTTCCAGTACTCTTGCGTTGATGCCTTCTTCTTTTAGCTTTTCGGCAGCTTCTAATGTTTTTAATACCATTGCGCCTGTTCCGATCAGCGTAACATCAGTACCGTAGTCTTTTAACTCAACTGCTTTGCCAATCTCAAATTTATAGCTTTCATCGAATAAGATAGGTGAAGGATTTCTCAATACTCTGATATATACAGGACCTTCATAGTCCATTACCGCTCTTGCTGCCAGCTTTGCCGATACGCCGTCAGAAGGTTGGATCACTGTCATATTAGGAATAGACCTCATAATCCCTATATCTTCAATCGCTTGGTGAGTTGCACCGTCGGCCCCTACTTGCAGTCCGCCGTGGCTTGCAATCACACGTACGTTTAGTTTAGGATAGCAGATAAAGGTTCTAATCTGCTCACAAGCTCTCATACTTGCAAATACACTGTAGGTTGCTGCAAATACTGTTGCTCCTGTTGACGCATATCCTGCCGCAATCGCCATAAAGTTCTGCTCTGCAATACCAAAGTTATAGGATCTCTCAGGAAATGCCTTGTGAAATAAATCTGTGGAACAGGATTTTGCGATGTCCGCGTCCATAACCACAAAATCGTTTCTTTCTTTTCCTATTTCAACTAATTCTTGGCCGAATGCTTGTCTTGTAGCAATCTGCTTTGTCATATTAATTCAGCCTCCTTTGCTAACTCTTTAAAGGCTTGTTCCGCTTCTTCATCGTTAGGAGCTAAACCATGCCATACCGCTACATTTTCCATAAAGGATATTCCCTTGCCTTTTACAGTGTTTGCAACAATGGCTACCGGGCCTTTTATTTTATGTGCCATTTGGAATGCATCTAAGATTTCGTTCATGTTATGCCCGTCAATTTCTATGACATTCCAGCCGAAAGCTTCCCATTTTTCTACAACAGGGTGAACACTCATTACTTCTTTCGTCCAACCATCTACTTGCAGTCCGTTATAGTCAACTATCGCAACGATATTATCCAATCCGTAATGAGATGCTGACATGGCAGCTTCCCAAACCATTCCTTCTTGAATTTCACCATCGCCTAACATCACGTATACATTGTATTTACGTTTATCTCTTTTTGCTGCTAGAGCCATACCGATTCCTAGTGACAACCCATTTCCTAAAGAACCGGAAGTCATATCAATACCCGGAGTTTTCTTCATGTCCGGATGCCCTTGCAGAATAGAGTGGAATTGTCTTAAAGTATCCAAATGCTCTATGCCAAAATATCCTTTTTCAGCCAGGGCCGCGTACCAAACCGGACACGCATGCCCCTTTGATAAAATAAATCTGTCTCTATCTTCCCATTCCGGATTCTTAGGATCTACATTCATTACATGAAAATATAGCGCGGCCACGATATCCGTCGCTGATAATGATCCTCCGGGATGACCGGCTTTTGCTTTATGCGTCATGTGAATGATATCTTTTCTTATGACGTTAGCCTGCTGCTTTAGATATCTTATATCTTCTCCAGTATAAGATTTCATAAAAAACACCACCTTTAGTAAATTCTTTTTAACCTGAATGTCTGTTTTACTTTCTTTACATTGCCCATGACTTTTTCATAATTTCTTGTTACATCGACTAGAAGTCGTCCATTATGTTCTTCCATAAATCCCTTTTAATTCCCTAATAAATCTGCTGCCTTGAAACATCTTTCAAAATATTACACTATATTAAGGAACAAGTTCCATAACATGCCCTCATTATACACAATTAATTTCAATATGTCCATACATTTTTATATGATTTATATAATATTTTTTATTGGCAAGCATTTAATTTGTATTATCTGTATATTCTTTTAATTTATTTAATATGGAACAAAAAGCACTTTGGAAAAATGTTCTTTTCCAAAGTGCTTTTTACCAAAATTACTATCCTAATTCAAGAAAATAACTCTTTTAGTCTAGGGTATAAAGATTTATATGTTTCAAACCTGCTATTATAAATATTTTGTGATTGCTTCTGGGGATATAACGTTATATACATATTTTTACTGATATAAGATTGCGCTTCGATAGGATTTTTATAAATCCCTGCTGCCAATCCTGCAAGCAGCATGGCACCTATTACTGCAGCATCATTAAGATCTAATACCCTAATAGTTTTTCCAGTAATATCAGCTTTTATTTGTCCCCATACCTCACTCTTTGCACCACCGCCAATAGCTACAAATTCATTGATCTTTTCGCCGGTCATAAACTCAGCTATTTCAATTATTTGCTTGAGGCCATATCCGCATCCTTCCAAGATAGAGCGAACTATATCCGCCTTTTTTGTCTGCAAGGTGAGACCAAAAAATACACCTCTTGCATTAGGGTCCCATACCGGTGTTCTTTCGCCGGATAGATAGGGTAAAAAGATCAGCCCGTTTGCTCCTGGCATCGACTGACAAACAAGTTCATCCATTTTTTTGTATGCGCTGACACCGGTTTCTTTTTCACTTATTATTAAATCTGAACAGAATTCATCCCTGAACCACTTTAATGACGCACCTGTGCTAGACATAGCGCCATGGTACAACCATCTATCTTTGATGACATGGCATCTATTCATAAAGCGGACATCAAATACGGGCTTCTCAGAGCAAACAGTAATAACGTTTGTCGTACCTACCGACTCAAAGACTTGGTTATGCTCTATAATACCTACTGCCAATGCAGAACATGCTGTGTCGGCACCTCCCATAGCAACAGGAATCCCTTTTAGTAATCCAATTTCAATCACTTCTTCAGATATTAAATTTCCGGCGATTGAATCTGAGGGAATAAGAGGTGGGAGTTTTTCCATGTCAATATCTACCCTTTTGCAAATCTCTTCAGACCACTCTTGTCTTTGTACGGTTTCGAATAAACCGGTGTAAGACGCATTGGTATAATCTATTCCAAATTTACCTGTTAACTTTTGAACAAAGAATGTGTTAATATGTCCGAAATATTTTGTATTTCTATATACTTCTTCCATATTCTCTTTAATCCAAAGCATACTGGTAAGCGAACACGCCCCAGGCATTAGCTTATTGCTAGATATTTTCGATAATTCTTCTTCAGAAATTTTATCTCTTATAAGTGCCGTTTCTTTACTGCTTCTTTTGTCCATAAAAATGATGGGATTTAATAATGCCTTTCCATGTTTATCAAAAGGCATCAAACCCGGACATAAACAGCTTATTCCTATTGCTTTTATCGATTTTAAGTCTACCTTATGGTTTTTAGATATTTTTTTTAGCAAAATTAAGAATTCATTCCACAAACCGTCAATAGAAAGCTCAGCCCATCCTTCACGGGGGCTGAGAATGGAGTGTTCCTGTCTTTCTATCGCGATGAGAGAACCTTCGACGCTAAGCAAAGCAACTTTAGTACTGCTAGTACCAATATCTATTCCTAACAAATATTGATTTTCCATCCAATCATTCCCATCAATTACTTTTCAATTCGATGCTGCCTATCTTTGCCTGTTCATCAATAATTGCAACTTTAATACTTCCAGTACCTATATCAATACCTAATAAGTAATGATGCAAATTATCCTCCTAATATACAACTACCGTGTATAATTAAAACGCATCATAGTTTTTATCATTTTCTAATTGAACCAATAATTCTTTTGCTTCTTTAACACTATATCCTTCGTGAATAATATATCGTAATGCAACAACTAATGCTGAAATATCTTTGTAATCCCAAACAAAACGACCCATTGTGACTCCTCCAACACCACAATCCATTGCATCTTTTGTCATATTCAAATAGTCATCAAGTGTGTTACAAGCGTCGCCACCTTGAATAACTACTCTTGCAGGACAACTCTCAACAACTTTTGCCATACTTTCCGGATCTCCAGTGTAAGTTGTTTTAATAATATCAATTCCTAACTCTGCAGCACCTCTACAACAATAAGCGATATTTTCCCATGCAGTTTGTTTATCTTTAGGAACACTTTCACCTTTTGGATAGACATGCCCTACTAATGGCATCCCCTTCACCATACATTCTTCGGAAAATTTTCCAATTTCAGTGAATTGTTGGGCCTGATAATCTCCTAATGTCATTGCACCAATAGAGACAGCATCAGCCCCCATACGTATTGCTTCATCAACAGTACCGAAGGCAATATCATATGTTGGATGTACCGGTGAATAACTAGAACATTTTAATAGAATAGAAGCTTTACCGGCATTTTCCCACATACAGTGCTCTGCAATACCTTTTGTCATTGTTAATGCATCCGGTTTCCCTACTAAGATTTTATTTATAGTGTCCTGAATGGGCATTAAACCTTTCATGGGTGCAATTCCTCTTGAAATCGCATGATCAACTGTTATCGCCATCATTTTATTACTTTTTGGATTTACCAATCTACTCATTCTTACTGCTTTTCCTAACATTGCCATAATATTATTTCCTCTTTTCTTTAATTGATTTGAATTTGAAAGTTTTCTAAATAAATTTAAGGTTCTATTAACACTTTTACGCCTTCACCGGATTTACATGTTTCATATGCTTTTGTAAAATCATCAATCTTATATACATGGGACACAAGGTCTTTGACATTAACTTTTCCCGCAGCGATAAGCGATACCGCACTGAGATAATCCAGTCTTGTAAAGGCCGTCGTTCCATTTACATTAATTTCATTGTAGTGAATAACATTCGCTTCTATTGTGCATTCTCCTGTACCGGCAAATCCCGCAAATAGATTTATAGTTCCACCTTTTCTTGCTAGCTTTAATGTATCATTTACAATAGCAGGAACGCCTATTGCCATAATGATTTTGTCTACACCATATCCATCGGTGTGCTGCATGACGATATCTTTCAGATCCTCGGTTGCAGGATTCACGATAATATCTGCACCGAATTTCTTAGCCATTGCTCTTCTGCTGTCTATAGGCTCACTTACAATGATCTTACTTGCGCCTGCTGATTTTGCAAGCTGCAGATGCATTAATCCTATCGGTCCGGCACCCACGATCAATACCCTATCATTTAGCGTAATACCTGCCTTTTTAATGCCATTAATACAGCATGACAATGGCTCAGCTAAAGCACCTTCCTCAAATGAAACATGATCTGCCAATTTCACTACATGTCCATATTTTATAGCAATGGCAGGGATTCTTACATATTCTGCAAAACCTCCATCAAATTGGTATCCAATAGCTACTCTATTTTGACAAGCATTTTCTCTGCCGCTTAAACAATAATAGCATCCATGGCAAGGGATTACCGGCGCTATAGAAACTCTATCTCCTACCGCAAACTCCTTCACATCTGCTCCTATTTCTTCAAGCACGCCGGACATTTCATGCCCTATAGTAGAAGGATATCTTACATCCTTAGTTTTTTTACCTTCTAAGATTCTCAAGTCAGTACCGCAAATTGCGCTGGCTTTAACTTTTAGTAATACTTCATCTTTATTAATTACCGGTTTGTCTACTTCTACGGTTTTAAAATCATTCGCACCATATAAAACTACAGCTTTCATTTTACAACCTCCTTATTCTAATACTTTCTTGATGCGGTAGCATCTCTTGTTTTTTGTATACTCTTAAATGACTTTTCATATCCGGTAAAGGAAACGGCTACAAATAATGCGTCAATGATCGCCAACTCTGCGATTCTTGATGCTAGTGCGTCGCTTTTAAAAGCGGTTTCTTTTGAGGCAGTAAATAATACAACATCACTGACTTTTAAGATCGGAGATTTGCTATAATTCGTAATGCTAATGGTAGCAGCACCTGCTTCTTTAGCAATCTCCAGTATTTCAATAATATCCTTACTTCCGCCGGAATGTGATATACCTATAACAACATCGCCTTTACCAAGTAAAGACGCCGACATCGCTTGCAAATTAGTGTCTGTATATACCGAACATTTTAAACCAACCTTCAAAAACTTGTGCTGCGCATCCAATACTACAGCACTAGAACCTCCTACGCCGTACATTTCCACATGATTGGCTTGAGAAATTAGTTCAACCGCTTTCTTAAACTCATTATCATCCAACACTTTCAACGTGTCATGTATGGCCTGTGCATCGGCATTAAACACTTTTTGCTTGATGGTTAGTACATCGTCACTTTTTTCCAGCGCCTCATGTATTTGATGAGATGGCTGAATAATTTCTCTCGCAAGGTTAATCTTTAGTTCTTGAAATCCTCTATAGCCTAAGCTTTTACAGAGTCTAACAATCGTTGATTCACTGGTCTCAGATTTCTCAGCTAATTCTGTAATAGTCAAGTGAATGATATCCTGATAATTGCCTTTTATATAATCAGATACCTTCTTCTCTGAATCTCTTAACGATGAATAGATATTCTCAATTCTCACAAGACATCCCGGAATTTGATTTAATTCATTTGTCATATTTTATTATCCTCTCATCCAGTAAGTAATTTTATTATACATTTATGGGTAATTATTTTCAAGAGTTTTTATTAAATTTGTAGAAAATTTTCTTCACAGCTTCCATATTACTCTGGTATCAAATTTATTATTATATCTATTGCGATAAAGAGTACACATTAATAGTCATTAAATCAGGAGTGGGGAGCCTTTATACTCTTTTCACTATCCACTCCTCACTTATGTTTTCTAGAGTATAAAAAAGCCGGCCCCGTGACTAAATCAATCAGGACCGACCTTTAGACAAAAGATTACCCGCAGTACACCTGCTAATCTATAATACTAGAAAAATATTCTTCATAATTTTCTCTCTAGGGTAATGTTTTATATAATAAGTAGATGACTTTTGCAGCAGCTGCTCTTGTTGTATAATCTTTTGGCCTAAATGTATTACTGCCTACGCCATTAATAATGTTAGCCTGCAGCATTGCATATACTGCTTCAACTGCATAGGAATCGATAGATTCTTCGTCTGCAAATTCTTCCTTAGCATTAGTCGTTTCAAGTCTTGCATTAGCCTTCAGAGCAGCTCTATATGCCATTACAGCCATATCTTGCCTGCTAATTTTGCTGCCTACACCAAACTTGCTGTCACCAATACCGTTTATTACACCTGATTTTTGCGCAGATGCTATATGCTTTGCATACCACGCGTTTTTATCGACATCGCTTAATGTCGTCGTTGCCGCTTCATCCATCAGATCAAAGGCTTCCACAATCATCTTGGCAAATTGCTCTCTGGTAATATTGCTATCAGGGTCAAACTTATCCTCACCTATACCCCCGATAATACCTCGCCCAGCAAGTGCTTCTATAGAAGTTTTTGCCCATGGCACTGTCGAAACATCCTTAAAAGTAACATCAGATTCTTTAACCGTATATTTGCTAAAGTGATTTGTTTTAAATGTAACTTTTCCTGTATCAGGATCATATCTGCAATTTTTCACTGCTTCTAGTTCGCCATTATCGTTGATATAGTAAATAACAATCTTATCAGGGTCTTCACCAGCAGCAAGTGTATAATCTACGGAAATTTCTATCGGATTTTCCCCTTCAAATTTGCTTATTTTATTCCCATCTACAGAAAGGTTAAAATCATATACCGGCTGGCTTCCTACTTTTTCAGCAATTTCCGCAGACAACTGGGTCTTATCTACGGCCGCAACAGAAAGCTCAATCTTCTCAGCTCCCGATACAATGCTATCCTTCAATGCATCTGACGCTATTGCTACCGTGGCAATGCCCGTATCTACCGCAATTCTATCGATACCACTTGTTTTAGCAGTACTTAAAATATCTGCCGGAAACTTCGTTTCTACTTCTTTAACACCTTCTGCTCTAGGCACCTCAATTGTCACGATTCTCTGAACCATTACATCTACACCGGCATCTTTAGCCTGCTTAGTTAATTGTTGAGCAACCTTTACTGCATTGGCAACTGCAGCCTTTAAAGTATCTGCTTTAACCTCTAGTGCTGCCGTTGTTCCTTGGACTTTGACGTCCTTACTGTTAACATTTATTTTTGCTGCTTCTTTTACCGCATCTTCAATGGCTTTTTTTGCTTGCTCTTTTGCATTTCTATCAGGGGCTTGTACGCTAATAACCTTTTCTAACTGCTTACTTCCATCTTTAATGAATTCATCCGCATCTCCTACTTGAGTTCCCTCGCTCGTTGGCGTTCCTCCGCCAGTATTGCCAGGGGCCTCGGTATTACCATCGTTGTCGTCATCATCATCAGGTGCCTCTACAGTCCCTTCAAAAATATCGCCATTACTCTTTAAGAATGTCTTAAAAGCAGCTACTTCTGAAGGCTGGCTATTCACCAATTGTTCAGCGTACATTAGCAATTTATCGAAATTCGTGTCTCCTTCATAAGTACTAATACCGGCCTTCAAGGTTTCAACAGAATCAATAAGAGAAGATACCGTTGATTTGACAGTTTCATAACCTTCTAATTTAAAATCAATTTTTGATGTATCATTAGCATCATTAAAGGCTATCGGTCCTGTGATTGATGTAACTGTCGAAAGCATCTTCACAACAAGTCTCAATCCGATATCATTCGTTGGGTCACCGGTTACTTCATTATTGATTGCATCCGCAATATTGGGGAAACCTGTAGTATTGTTTAGTGATACCGGCAGACCTTCCTTGATCGCAGCCTCAATTATTCGTTTCTTCACGGTTGAATACGGTACATACGCTTTTAATGCTTTTTCCATATCCGAAGTACTTACAGACCCCAAGATATAACAACCATAGTCTACAAGCTGAGGAGTTACATATACTTCCGAATAAACTGTTTTAAGCGGACCCAAGATTTCCGTTGCAAATAGATCTCTGTTTTGTGCCGATAAGCTTAGACCTTGCACCATTACTTTCTGCAGAGGACTTAATTCAATATCACCAAAGTCCGAAACAAATCTTCCAACTACAAAACTCCCTTCCCTGATTGCTGTACCGGGAGCAGCTATATTCACGCAGATTTCAGCAGAACCTAGAGAAGTTACGTTTACAGGTATAGTAAAATTCATTACCGCCGTATTTGTTCTTATATCAGGAATTTTGATATTAATGTGGTATATTCTGCTAGATACTTTAGTGACTATTGCAGAATCAAAATCATCAGCACCGCTTCCTGCAAAAGTCACTACAGGTCCACCATCGAACTCCACTCCACTAGGCAGTGTCAATATTACAACATCACCATTGCAAAAATTCCCCAGCAGCTTTTCATCAATGCGTATTTTGGCCAAATCATAACTTCCAATCTTAGACACCTCTGTTATCGGGCCTACGACCATGGGGTCGGCCACTACAAAAGCATCAGCAATAGATGCATTAAATATAGTAAAAGATACCAATAAAACTATAAGGAGCTTCGCAACCCCTTTCATATGAACAACCATAGACACCCTCCCTTTGTAAAATTAGTAAAACACTTGGAAATTGTATCACATTTATACACATTATTCAATATTTATACATTTATTTCACATAATCATATAGGAGGATGTGCCAAAGTGCCTAATCGCTCGAAAATCGGACACGGGGACAGGGCCGCAGTCCGGCCAAAGACCGGGCCTGACAGCAGACCAGTCCCCATGTCCGATTTTCTCTTCGTGCTAAATTCGACTTTATCACAGTCTCCTATAAGAAAATGCAAAAAAGCCGGCCCCGTGACTAAATCAATCAGGACCGACCCTTAAATGAGAATTGAGAATGAATACTCTCAATCTTTATCTATATATTATGCTTCTCCGGCAAGAATCAGAAGCTCATTCCATCTCTTATCTACTTCTGCCTGAATTTCAGCGATCATATGCTCATTGCCTTTTTTGAATAAGTGTCTGAATCTTCCCTGCGGTTTCAAATATTCTTCAACAGGAAACTTATTCTTTGGCTTATAGCTAATAATATATTTACCATCAATTACTTCATATAATGGCCAGAAGCAAGTTTCAACTGCTAATTTGCACATATCCATTAATTTAGGCGTATCATATCTCCAACCTCTCGGACATGGAGCCAATACATTCAAGAAAGCAGCGCCTCCAGTATAAATAGCTTTTTCAGCCTTTGAAGGTTAGAACTCTGTTTATATGTAGGTGTCAAATGCAAAAAAAATTAGTAGATTAGTACACAGTATCCATACGAATATATACCTACACATACTATTATTTATAGCTTTATTACCTCTAAATTAGTATAACAATACGAAAAATTATTGTCAAGCGAAGTTTCCGTATCAGGCTGAATCCATGGGTTTGAACAAAAACTAATGATTATTGTATACAAAACCAATAACAAAATAGGAATAATAAAGAGATTGCAAATAACCTCTTATTATTCCATAATTTTAGTATTCCTTTAAACTTACTTCTGCCAATACAGGAAGATGATCTGATGCCTCACTTTCTATGACCTTATTGTTTTTTACTTCAAGTTCCTCAGAAACAAATATATAGTCTATTCTGAATGTTGGATCGTTTGCCGGAAAAGTGCCATATTCTTCTTTAGCGCTGTCCTCCATCATTTCACTTATCTGTTTTACTTCATTGGAGCTCGGCGCTGCATTGAAATCACCAATTAAGACTGTGGGTCCGTCAAGCTCTTTTAATTTTTCTATTATATACACTATTTGTTCCGGTCTTTCCTCGCTATTAATGGATAAATGCGTAGAGAGGACTTTTATTGTTTTATCATCAATATTGACGTCAGCTTGGATTAATCCTCTTGGCTCCGACATCTTGTTCTTGGGTAATGCATCATTAATATATGTTGTAATAGGATGTTTAGATAATAACACATTGCCATACTTACTTCCAAAGTTAATATTAAAACCGTAAACCAGATTGTATCCCAGCGCATCTGCAATAATTTTATCCTGCTTTTGCATATAGGTGCGCGGCATCATATGATCTACTTCATTTAAAGATACGATATCCGGGTCTGCCTCTTTGATAACTGAGATTATTCTATCCAAATCATAATTATTATCTACCCCCACACCATGTCTTATATTATAGGTCATGATTTTTACCGTCTTTTCTTTGATTTCTTCTGGCAAAGCAGCAAGAGACTTGACTTCAACAGCAGTAGATACAATACTTTCAGGGACAGCCTCAAATTCTTTTTTTACGCTGGTACAGGCCGTCATTAGCATAAGGATAAGAGGTAAAATCACAATATTTATGGTTAAAAGCTTCAAAAAACCCCCTCCCCTTACCTTACGATTTGTATATTATGTATACTAATTGTATTATAACACATACTATATTAATATAAAACCGGAATAAAAAGGTAGTACAAAAAAGCTGATAAATCAGGAAAAGACGATAAAAGCCAAGAGGACGGGGTTGTTGACAACATCCCCGTCCTCTTGACTTTTGATATAGATAAAAAACTCTAACCTTGAAAATACAATTTAATCTTGTATCTCGTCAATGATTAGTTGTCCCATTGCCGCTGTACCCGCTAGCTGCATTCCTTCACTCATGATATCACCGGTTCTGTACCCTTTATCCAATACACTACTTACGGCTTTTTCTATGACATCAGCTTCTTGGGTAAGGTTAAAAGAATACCTTAACATCATCGCAACTGAAATAATGGTGGCAATAGGATTTGCCTTGTCTTGTCCTGCTATATCGGGAGCTGAACCATGTACGGGCTCATACATGCCCAATTTTCCGGCACCAAGGCTTGCAGACGGCAGCATACCGATAGAACCTGTAATCATAGAAGCTTCATCGGATAAGATATCTCCAAACATATTTCCGGTTACAATAACATCAAACTGCTTTGGATTCCTTACCAACTGCATTGCTGCATTGTCAACATACATATGGCTCACTTGTACTCCCGGATATTCCTTGGCTACCTTTTCAACAACCTCTCTCCACAATCTGGAGTTTTCAAGAATGTTCGCTTTATCTACCGATACTATATTTTTATTTCTCTTCATTGCGATTTCAAAAGCTACTCTTGTTATTCTTTCGATCTCACCGACGCTATATTTCATAGTATCAAAGGCTGCATCCTCTGTGCGTCCTCTGTCACCAAAATATATTCCGCCGGTCAGTTCTCTGACCACCATTATATCCAGCCCGTCCCCGATAATCTCCGGTTTTAACGGTGAAGCATCTTTCAATGCCTGATGCAATACCGCCGGACGAAGATTTGCAAACAAACCTAATCCTTTCCTTAACCCTAGCAATGCCTGTTCAGGCCTTTGGCTTCCGGGAAGCGTATCCCATTTCGGACCTCCGACAGCACCTAATAATACGGAGTCACTATTCTTGCAAACTTCTAACGTCTGTGCCGGCAAGGGCTCCCCGTGTTTATCAATTGCACATCCGCCGGCATCTGCCTCGGTCATCTCAAATACATGACCAAACTTCTCTCCTACCGTTTTTAATACTTTTACTGCCTGTGCAGTAACTTCAATACCAATACCGTCACCGGGAATTACCGCAATCTTAAAATTCATATCGTTAATTTGGAGATTAGAACTCGAAATGCAAAACGATATCTTGTCCGCTGCATTCCATTCTTATAACTCTCCATCCTCCTCTCAAAAATTTATATAATTTTATTTAAACCATCAACTAGTTTATTGATTAGTTTATATTTTAGAACAAACATTCTAATAATTCTTCCCTATTACTATGAAATACTAGCGTAAAAAAATAATGTTTACTGTTATAGAAACATTATTTTTATATTATACGTATTTTTACTTATTTAATTTATCCGCCTTTACCTTTTTTCTATATTTCAGAGGTGTCATCCCGACATATTTCTTAAACATATCGTTATACCTTTGCTGGCTGGAGAAACCAACACTAAGCGCCACATCACTGATTTTCAAATCAGTCTTTTCAAGCAGTTCCTTTGATTTATCTATTCTTACCTTCAGCAAGTAACTTTTAGGACTGATATCAAACTCTTCTTTAAATGCATGGGCAAAATAACTCTGGCTCAAAAATACATACTTCGATACATCCGTTAGCGTCAAATCTTTCTCATAGTTCACTTCCATATATTGTTTTGCAATATGCATAAGCTCTTTTAATTTCAAGCTTTTATTCTTTATACTTTCTTCCCATTCCATCTTAAGGGCACGAGAAACAAGCACAAATAACTCCATAATTAACAGGTAGCTTAAAAAATCTCCCCAAATATCCTGCTTTTCTCGCTCTCTTAAAATCCTATTCATTACATAAACAATATCATTTTTTCTGCTGACTTTTAGTGTAATAAACGATCCGCTTTCCTTATTTTTTACAAATTCTATAAAATCATTTAATGATATATCTGAATACTCTTTATCCCGCTGGTCCTGGAATTTAAAACTCAGAACAATAAATTCACATCCAGCCTGTGACTTTACATTGAATTTATGAAGCTGAAAAGGCTTAATAATGACAATATCATTTGGCCCCATATGCACATCTTGACCTGCGATATGGAATACTGCATTTCCTCTCTTAATATACACCATTTCAAAATGATCGTGCCGGCTCGGCTCCATAGACCATGTTGTATCATGAATTCTTTCCAATGTTTTTATAATGACCGGCAGAAATGTCCCTTTACTAATAAGCCCCTCCCAGGCCTTTGGCAGCATTGTTTCAGACATAACATTCATCCTCTTTACGCATTTATTAAAGTAATTATAGCATATAATGCGTGAATATTGTAGCAAATTTTACTTTTTATGTATAAGCGCAAATTATGTAATCATTTCTTTAACTCTCTTCTCTAACAAACTTACCAATAGGTCATCATCACCTAACGCGCTGCCCATCTTAATGGTTATATGCGGATAATCCCGCCCTATCTCCTCAAGAATCTGCGGAATATCTTCCTTTATGTGAATACCGCTGTATATAAAAAGCGGTACAACTACAATCATATCAACTTTTTGTTTGTCCAGTTTCTCCACAGCCTCACGGATATTGGGCTTTGCCAGTTCCATATGTGCACCCTCAATATTTTGATAGCCTTTTGCTTTTAATTTATCTATAATGCTTTCGAATGTTTGCTGCGCTTCTAGCGCCCTGCTGCCATGTCCTATAATTAATATGCCTTTATTCATATGCTGCACTCCTTTATCTATTATTTTATTAATCCAAACAGTTCTTCTTTGTTTCTCGGTACGCTAATATTAGCCTTAATGACTTCTTTACTTTGAAGCCATTTGTAAACCTCCATGATCCACGGCACTTTCAAGCCTGCATTTTTTAGTAACGTATCGTCATGAAAGATTCGGACTGCACTTCCCTCTGCAAACACCTTCCCCTCTTTAAGTACAAATACATGGTCGGCCCAACCATATACTCTATCAATATCATGAGTAGAAAGTATGATCGTTTTTCCCTGAGTATTGAGTTTATCCATCAGTTGAAACATCTCATCAGCATGAACAGGATCCAAAGAGTCTGTAGGCTCATCAAAAACAATCACTTCCGGTTCCATTGCCAATATATCGGCTATACATACCCGTTTCTTCTGCCCGAAGCTAAGAAAGTGAGTAGGTTTATCTTTTAATGCTTCTATTCCCATTTGATGAAGCGACGTATTTACTCTATGCTCTACCTCTGATACATCTAACTCTAAATTCATAGGCCCAAATGAGATCTCTTGAAATACACTTGCAGAAAAAAGCTGGGAATCGGGATCTTGAAATACAACTCCTATTTCTTTACGAAGCGTCGCTAAGTCTTGTCGTTTATATCTTAATTCCGTTCCTTTATATTTCATTCTTCCATTCGCCGGTTGAAATATTCCATTAAAGTGCAAGAAGAGAGTAGATTTTCCTGCTCCATTAGACCCAACTAGTGCAATTTTTTTACCTTGCTCTATTTTTATATCCAGACCATCTAATGCTTTTGTGCCGTCAGGATAATAAAATTCCAGACCTTCTGCTTCTAAAATATAACGCTTCAACATAACCACTCCAACTCATATGCCATATTTATTTTATAAAGACGAGCAATGCCACTAGCAGGCTATCTATAAGTACAATTGCTAAAATGTTCATCCTTGAAAACGGTTTACTCATTTCCAGAACTCTTAAATCTCCAGTATATCCCCTTGACTCCAAACTGATGTAAAGTCTTTCAGATCGGTGTAAAGATTTTATAAAAAGAGTTGAGATAAGCTGTCCCAAAGAAGAGTACCCCCGTCTCACAGACCGGTACCCTAAGCGCGCGTCCTGAGAAACATAAATCTGCTGGGCAGTTTCCAATAATACAAAAATACTTTTATATATAAAGCCCATTAGTTCGATCAATATTGTGGGTAATTTTAATTTCTTCAAAACCAGAATAATCTCTACCATTGGGGTGGTAAGAGCTAGAAAATAAAGGCAGGAAACCGCACTTAGAGATTTCAAAACTAATTTCAATGCCATTTCCATACTCTGCGATGTAATACCCAGGTTCTGTCCAAGAATACTGGCGCTTATAACTATATTTTCTGCATTGTCAACTGTCGTAACCATGACCGTGAATACGCTCAGTATCAAAAAAGATACTGGCAGCAGCAGTAATTTGATGTATTGCCGTGTAGGGACTTTCGCTGCTGCCACTATAATTACAGATACGATGACAATTATCGAACCCGGTACGATGATGGATCTGCTTAATAAACCTATAATCATTGTAAAAATAGCAAAGCTGCATTTTTCAGCAGCATTTGCTCGAAGCGCATTGACATACGCATACATATCAAAAATAATCATGAAGCTTGTTCCATTCCTTTTTTCTTTCCTACAACATAGCCTATATAGTAAAATATAAAAGCTGAGCCTATTGCTGCCTGCAATGCAAACAGAAGACTTTCTATCTCTCCGCTGGCAGGTTCAAGTATAGAGGTAAACCAAGGTTCATAATCAGGATCTATACTCTGTATCACAGCTTCCGCCTGACCATCGGCTCCTCCGAATTCACCACCCTGAACAATAAACAATGGAATAACAGTGAGCACCGCTACCAATAAAAGAAGAAGCAGGTTTGTTTTTACCAATCCTCTTGATATTCTCATATGTTCCCCCCCCTGTTCAAAACATTTAACTGTTGCAGTTCTCTACTGTTATAGGCATGCAATACATTAAAAATGATAACTGTTAATATTCCTTCACTAATGGCTAATGGTATCTGCGTTACTGCAAACACCGTCATAAATTTGCCCAACGATGTCACAAAGCCTCCCGCCGGGTCAGGAAACGCAAGCGCAAGTTGTATCGCCGTCATCATATATGTAAGCAAGTCACCTAATGCAGCTGCAAAAAACACCGCAATGGCACTGCTTCCTCCTGCCTTTTTGACACCTTTATAAGTTAGGAATGCAATAATTGGCCCTGCAATAGCCATTGAGAACACATTGGCACCTAATGTTGTAATTCCTCCGTGCGCTAAAAGGATCGCTTGGAATATCAATACGATAAGTCCTAGGACTGAAGTTACAGATGGTCCAAAGAGAATAGCAGCTAATCCCACTCCGGTAGGATGTGAACAACTTCCGGTTACCGAAGGAATCTTTAATGCGGACAGCACAAATACAAATGCACCGGCCAACGCCAGCAGCATTTTTATGCTGGGACTCGTATCGACTAACTTATTGATTTTAATAACTCCAAATGCTAGAAAAGGCAAAGACAGCATACCCCAAAACACTGCCCAGCCTATAGGCAAGAACCCTTCCATGATATGCATGGCATATGCTGATACAGGGATAAGCAGTAAAAGACTCAAAGATATAATTGTTTTGAACCACACGTTGTTTGTCATTTTACCTAACCTCCTCATAAAAATGTTTAAATACATGATAATAAAGTTAAATAAACATCCAAATAAGAAGTCAAGTAGAATTAAATAGCTTGATCATAGTCATATGATACCACCCTCCTCATCACCCGTAAGGTTAGTAGTGATTTTGCATGCAGGCAGGTCTCCTGGCTCGGATTCATCACAGTTTTACGCCTTCCCGGTTTTTCCAGTGGCATCATATAAAACCGCTCATCCTTACAGTGGCGGGACCGCGCAGGAATTACACCTGCTTCCCTATTAAGTAATACACCTGTATGTTCCTATTAAGTCTATTATACTCTTTTACATATTGCTCGTCTAGAAGATATCTTATTTATTTTAATTTACAAATTATTATTCTATAATTGCCGCAATTATGGCTATGGATGCGTAGATAAAGAATAAGTTGTGAATTGATCAAAAGCCCTGTGCTAACCTTACACAGGGCTTTTTAGTATAGAAAATGAAAAATATCCAATTCTGCATAAGTATCCATCAAGTAATGGGCTAGATGAAACAGTGGAAATAATGCAAGTAAAAAAATTTCCAACAGGTATCGTTTTGCTTCATGATATTTATAGCTTAGCATCGCATAGCTCTTCATGATCCGTCTTAAATCAAATATCTTGCTTTGTATAATTTTATATCTATCATACAATTCATAATAATTTTCCAAAAAGTCATAGATTTCTTTTGATTGTATACTTTGTACCAAATTGGTTGATTGGTCAAACAACCCTATGCTGCTTATACTTTCATATTCAAACCGTAAAATTCTCGCTGTAGTGATTGTATTGTTTTTCTTGCTAAAGTTTAAGCGGCCTTTCTGAAGATTACTAAGAACATCTTCCCCTTCATTCAATAACCGATTAACACTTTCCTCTATCTTACTTATTGCAACTGACTTTGCCAAAATGCCCGCAATCACATGTACAATATACTCATGATAGATAAAGTATTTGGTTTGGTCCTTCCATAAAGTGCATTTTCCGTCACTAGAGACATGGATACTATGCCCTTCATGGTATTTTGCAATAAACGAATAATCTATCCCATCTATTATAGACTCTAGATGCTGAAGAAACGCATAGATCTCCTGTTGCGTAAAATCCACAAATACTATAGCCCCAAAGCAAAAGATGAACACTTGTTTATTACCCATTTTATATTTTAGAACCGCGCTTATATGATGTCCTGTAAGATGGATATACTCTTTCCAGCTCAGAGGACTATGCGTTTGAAAAAAAAGCGCAATCTTATTTAACGGAAAGCCGGGAGCAATTTTATAGCTATCAAAATTCAATACCGCCATCTCTCGTTCCTTTCTCTTATCTAATCAAGTCTATAAGCATTAAAATAACTTCCATCACAATTAATATAACAATGACCCATTCAACAAATATTCCTCGTATTGAATGACTGATAGCTGTAAAACCATCTAAGATATTATTAAGAATACTGGTCTTACTTTTTAATATTTCAAATCTATCATTCAGCTCAAAAAATTCGGACATTTTATCATAAAGCTCTGCCGCATCACTGCTAAGCCAAGTAATATCCGGTTTATCCAGAATCATAATGTAAGCAATGGTATTATACTCATGTTTTACGATACGCGCTGTAGTTTTTGCCAGTTCCTTGTCACTAATTCGCAGTCTCCCCCTCTCTAGCCGGACAATCATACTCTCTAACTTATCCAATATCTTCCCCAGTTGCTCTTCCGTCTTTTCCAGCGCGACAGACTTAGCAATCACTGTAGAAATTAATTCAGGATAGAATTGCAGATATTCCGAAACTGTTACATATTCGTCTGTTAATTCCATCTCTTTTACTTCACCCACATGGAGCTTATAATCATCGGTATATTTATCCCAATCTTTCAAAGCTTCCTGATTCTTGAACGTTTTAATATATTCGATAAACGTTTGAATATCATGTGATTCCGCATTAATAAACACGATACTCCCAAAAGCAAACACCATAACTCTTTGTTCCGGACTTATTTCCTGTTTAAGAATGGATGCTAATATGTCTCCCTGCAAAACCAGAGGCTCCTCCCACGTATATTTCTTCGGAATATTGCACCGTGCCGCTATCTTATTTAAATCTATTTCATTGGTCACAGCGTAAGCCTTAAATGTCATATCGTTCATATTGATCAAACTCCCGAATTATTTTTATCGTTATCATTCTGTTCCTAAAACTCTTATATGATTTACATATGGGTCTGCAGTTCCTTGAAGCTGACAATGCTCTGCCTTCAATATATTTACATATTCAATAATATCCTTTGTAATCTTCTCTCCCGGACATATGACCGGAATACCCGGAGGATATGCCATAATCATCTCGGCAGATATTTCTCCGGTGGCATCCTCCAGTAAGATGCTTTTTTTGGGGCTGTAAAACGCATCCCTTGGACTGACAATCAGCTTAGGTTTGTATGGCACCCTGGTAGCGTTTTTCACTTCTTCCACCGTAGTTTTCCCGGCAATATCTTTTAATGCGTTAACCAACGCCTGAAGATCTTCTTTCGTATCTCCAACGGTTATAACTGCAAGAATATTATAAAGATCCGACATCTCAATCTGTATGTTATATTCATTTCTCAGTTTCTTCTCTACCTGATACCCGGTATAACCCAACTTTCTCACATTTACACCCAATTTTGTCTCATCAAAATCATGGCATCCCGGCAACCCTATTAATTCCTTACCGAAAGCATATAGAGCTTCTATTTTATTGATTTCATCCCTCGCCCATCTTACTAATTCCAAAGTATGTTCCAGCATATCTCCCCCTTGAGTAGCCAGCTGCTTTCGCGCTACATCCATTGACGCCATCAAAACATAAGATGCACTGGTACTATATGTAAGATTGATTACTTGTTTTATCACTTCGGGAGCTATAATATTTCCACGTGTCAGCAGTACGGCACTTTGTGTCATTGAGCCACCTGTCTTGTGCAAGCTTAAGGCGCTCATATCCGCACCTACCTCCATTGCGGTAAGCGGAAAATCATCATGAAAAGACATGTGTGCCCCATGCGCTTCATCTACTAATACTGCCATGTTATGCCGATGAGCAATCCTTACAATTGCTTTTAAATCGGATATAATACCGTAATAAGTGGGATTGATAATAAATACCGCTTTGGCATACGGATGATCTTTAATGGCTTTTTTCACCGCTTCCTCCGTAATGCCCATAGCAAATCCCAAATCCTCATTAATTTCCGGTTGTATATATACCGGCACGGCACCACTGAGTATAATTCCTCCTATAGTAGATTTATGCGCATTTCTTGGTATGATGATTTCATCACCCGGCTCACAAGTACTCATAATCATAGCCTGTATTCCCGCAGTAGTTCCATTGATCAAAAAATAGGCGTTCTGTGCTCCAAATGTGTGTGCGCAAAGCTTCTCCGATTCCATAATCACGCCTATGGGATTACTTGCATTATCAAGATCTTCCATGCTATTCACATCTATTTCCAGCACTCTATTCCCTACATATTCTCTAAATTCATTGATGCCCTTCCCTTGTTTATGCCCCGGCACATGAAAGGGTATTACTTTATTATCTACATAGTTTTTAAGTGCGCTAAACAAAGGTGTCGTTGTTTGGTCCAGTCTCTTCATATGTACCACTCCCAAATTCATACTCTCTCATTAGGAAAAATAAAATAATTCTCTACCACTTTTGAATTTGAAGCGGATATTATTATTCCATCATTCCTTATCTAGTTTTTAGCATGATGATTATATTAATGCATACTTTGTTGAATTTGGTGTGTCTTTATGATATGATCTATATCTCCTCGACTTTGCTTACTCCGTGAATACGCGCGACTTCTTTCACTACCCGCTCATGTGTCAAGCCATGCGGAAGCTTTAATGTTAATCTAAGTAGTATCTCACTCTCATCTGCCGCATCATCACTTATAAACTCAATATTTTTAATATAAATATCATATTTGCCAAGCAGCAATCCGATCTCTCCAATTTTCCCAGGCGTATTTTCCATCTCGACGATAAGGTTTAACTGCGATGCTTTACTTTGCAGCATTTTCCCGAATCTGCTAAGAAAAATTAATGTCAGATATATTATAATTGCACCTGCGATAGCACCTTCATAAAAACCTATCCCCGCTGCCAGTCCTACACATGCAATTGCCCACAAACTCGCGGCTGTCGTAAGGCCTTTTACATTTAACCCCTGTCTGATGATTGTACCTGCTCCCAGAAACCCGATACCGCTAACAACCTGCGATCCCATCCTCCCCGGGTCCATATTGGTAATACCTCTATATTTATAAAAAATGAATTCAGAAGTGATCATGACAAGGGCAGAACCGACGCATACCAAGATATGTGTCCTAAAACCGGCCGGACGGTTTTTATCTTCCCGCTCTATGCCTATTAGTCCACTTAATACTACCGCTAATAAAAGTCTCATAATCACTGTTTGTATATCCAAGCTTATGCCTCCCATAGATCATCTTATTATTCTTATTTTGTTTTTATCCTTTTTATGCTTATACAGTCTATTATATCTTATTCCGGGACTTTTAAATAGATATTTGGGCAATAAAAAAGTGCCCTTATTTAGAGCACTTCTATTTTGTTCTATTAAATGCTGTTTGTACTTTTATTTTGGACTTCTGCCATAATTCCACGACCTTAAACTTGATTTGAACCGGAATCTGATCATCTCCATCTGCAGTAGTAATAATTTTATACTCTTCTTCAGAAAGTACGTTTTTTAATCTTTGTTTTGCGCTATCCGGCATTACACCATGGGTAGCATCTACAAAACATAATGGCGGAAAGAGAACACACCACCAATTTTCTCCTTGCCCTTCACCGATCACCACCCTAAGTGCTTCATAATTCCCTGCCGGCAATGTTACATCCCCGTAAACTTTCGTAGGAAATGGATATATATTCAGTGTAGCTTTCACATCGTATTCTTTATTCCACTTTTTTATCTCATCTTTAGCAATCTCTTCTATATGTGGTATACTGGCTTGAATCAATTCTTTCGTCACATCGATATTTGCCGATTCATCAAATTGTTCTTCCATTTCATTAATAATTCTATCTCTGACACGATACTTTAATTCTTGGTCTTCTTTCGAATCACTATTCGCGATCACATGAAACCGTACAAGACTATTCGCTAAATCAGCCTGTACCGTATTTGAATAATTGCTGACAATCATTGTGAATATCATACCTATAAATACCGCTAATATTACTTTCTTCATAAAAAAATTCCCCCTATTCTTGTCTCTACTAAAAGTATTAACATAAATAAGGGAAATCATACATGTATTTCAATACATATTCATTATTAGTAACAATCGATAAACGTGAACAAGTAATTCATTCATAATTTTCCAATAAATACTTTTGAACGAAAAGCAGGTCTGAGGGCTTGTCAACATCATTCGCCAACTCGGGATAATTACTTATAATTGCTTTTGCTCTAATACCGAAAATTTCTGAAAACCGCTGTTCAGCTTGTCGAACGCTCAATCTCCTTGTAAACAGCAATAGCAGTGTTTTCCAACCCAATATTTTTGCCATTTTCAAAGCATTTTTTCTATTATCAATGAGCTGCTGCGCTTTATCACAGCATTTGTTTACTATCAATGGATTAATATAAAAAAGGTTCCCTCCGGTAAATGTACCTTCTTTTATGACTGTATATGTGCGTTCTATTCCCATGAATTTCAATTCATTTACTTTTTTATCTACAATAGGATAACATAAATCTGCATTGGATTGCTGCGCTTGCTTGATAAAATCACATATGCATTCTACCGTCAGCATAGGAATATCCGAAGTACTTACAATCACTTCTTTCTTTGCTCCCAAATACTGTATACCTTCTAAAACATTATCTATTATGGAATGTTCTCCATCAACAATATAGTCTACCTCTTCATGAAATAACTCATATAATTTTTCCTGAGGACCTACCATTGCTATTTTATCTATTATATCACTTTTCTTAAGAGCATCAATAATATATTTTACCATTGGCTTTCCATGTATATCTATAAGTGCCTTTACACTAGTTCCCAGTTTATCTGTGTCATGGTCTTCCCCCGCAAGAATAAGTGCATTCACCAATACGTCATTCCTCCGTCTTTAATGAGCTAATCATTGCTTTCTCCTGGTGTCTGATATGAATAAGAGCTAACTCTTCGGCAAGCTTCTCATCGCCGCTTTCAATCGCATGATAGATTTCATTATGTTCTCTCATAAGCTCCTTTGGACTGCTGTAATCTTTAAGGTAAACTACTCTGAATCGATGAATCTGCTCTTTCAGATTCGTAGCAATTTGACCCAATTTCTCATTTCTTGAAGCCTTATAGATCAGTTCATGGAACTCTACGTCTTTTTTAATCAGTCCTTGTACATTATTTTTCTCCAGATACTGTGCAAATTGATCCACAATGTTCCCCAGTTCTCTTAATTCGTCTTTATTGATTCTCTTGGCGGCGAGAGCTGATGCCAAGCCATCCAAAGAACTTCTTACCTCAAGAACATCTTTAATATCTTTTACGGAAAGTTCTGCAACATGGGCTCCTTTGCGTGGAATCATTACAACCAGACCCTCCAGCTCCAACTTTCTTATTGCTTCCCGTACCGGCGTTCTGCTTACACCCATTTTTTCCGCAAGCTGTATTTCCATCAAACGTTCGCCTGGCTTCAATTCACCCATAATAATTGCTTCTCTTAGAGAATCAAATATTACTTCTCTCAGGGGTTTATAATCGTTTAGGTTTATTTTTGACAATTTACCTGCCATAGCAATTTACCTCTCTCCATAATTACTATTATATGTATTTACTACGAAAATATCACTAACAATTGTGCGTAACTTATTGACTGCTTTTCTGGCACTAACTTCATGATCAAAAACACCAAATACCGTAGGTCCGCTACCGCTCATCATCGCATTGAGTGCACCGCTTCCCAACATGATATTTTTAATCCGATTTATAATTCGATGTTCTTTTGTAGTAACAGCTTCCAGCACATTATACATTCCTTTTGTAATTCCCATGAGATCTTTATTATATATTGCATTAATAACCGCTTCAGTATCAGGCCGTATAGTGATACCCTCTACATTTAACTTACCGTATACATACGCAGTCGAAACACTGACAGGAGGTTTAGCCAGTACAATAATTGTATTTGGCATAGGGGGAAGAAGTGTAATGACGTCCCCTATTCCCTCGGCTAATGCGGTACCGCCCAGTATGCAGTAGGGAACATCCGCTCCAAGTCTTCCACCCAAAACTTTCAACTCATCGGTTGTGAGCTCGGTTTTAAAGATCTTATTCAAACCGATTAATACTGCCGCCGCATCCGTACTCCCTCCTGCAAGTCCTGCCGCTACCGGTATTCTCTTATGAATATTAATTTTAATCCCCGCAGTATCAATATTTAAAGTACTAAAAAAAAGCTGCGCCGCTTTATAAGCAATATTCCTTTTATCAGTAGGCAAGTAGGGCAGATTTGTACTTACAGTTATTCCGCTGTCTGTCTTCTCCAAATGCAGCGTGTCATATAAATCTACTGTCTGCATAATCATTTTAACATTATGATAACCATCTTCTCTTTTACTAAGTACATCCAACGTAATATTGATTTTTGCCCTGGCTTTTATCTCCATTTTATTCATTTTTTCACCGCCCTATCTGAAGAATATTATATACAAAATACTGTATACTTTCAAATACTTTTTATAGATTAAGGGTTTGAACATAAAGGAAGGTTGGAATATCTATCCTCCAAGCCATTTCAAAATTTCTTCCATTAAGCAGTTAATGTGAAATTCAGGAGATGTATTCCAACCCTTTGTACATCATGAACTTATCAAAACATATTCATCTCTTTTTCAGGAGAGTTTTTGAGCCAGTTTTACAGCACTGTGCGCATCTTCCGAATATCCATCCGCTCCTATCTCCTGCGCAAACTGTTCATTTACAACGGCTCCCCCAATCATAAATTTAGAGCGCAATCCTTCTTTTTTTGCGAGCTGGATGACTTCCTTCATTTCCACCATGGTTGTCGTCATTAATGCTGATAAGCCAATAATCTGCGCATCTATTTCCCTCGCTTTATCTATAATATCTTGAGCGCTTACATCCTTCCCCAAGTCATGTACTTCAAACCCGTAGTTTTTTAGCATGAGTCCTACGATATTTTTCCCTATGTCATGAATATCTCCACGTACTGTAGCCAATACCAACTTTGTTTTGTTTTTTGGTGCCGTGTCCTGCTGGGTTTTCAATAACGGCTCTACACGTTCAAACGCCTTTTTCATTGCCTCCGCACTCTGGATTAACTGGGGAAGAAAGTATTTCTTTTGATCATATAATTCACCTACATGTGTAATTGCCGGTATAAGTACTTCATTCACCAATTTGTCAGGTGCAGCATTTTGTTTTAATGCTGTATTAATAAGTTCACTGACACTGTCCTTACTTCCTTTTACAACAGCATCATAGATTTGCTCTAATATGTTGACAGAAGCTTTTTTATTTTTCTCATCCGATCGTTCCGATGTACCACCGGCAAAATGTGTGATATAATTGGCTGCATTCGCATCCCTTGAAGTAAGTACATCACATGCCTTCTTCATATTCATAATTAGATTAACGGAAGGATTTGCTATAGCGGAAGTTAAACCCTTTCCCATCGCCATTGCCAAAAACGCTCCATTGACCCAGCTCCGTTCCGGCAATCCAAAAGAAACATTGGATAATCCCATCACAGTACCACATCCGAAATGGTTTGTACACCAATCCACCACTTTTAATGTTTCGGCTGCAGCTTTCTGGTCGGCTGATACCGTCATCACCAAGCCGTCTACAATAATATCTTTCTTTTCAAATCCATATTTTTGTGCTTCACTATATACTCTCTCTATAACCTTATACCTTTCTTCTGCTGTTTCGGGAATTCCCGTATCATCTAACGGCAATAGTATAAACATCGCACCATATTTTGCTGCGATAGGCAATAATCTTTCAAGTTTCTCTTTTTCGGCAGAAATAGAGTTTATCAATGCCCTCCCCGGATAAATACGCAATGCCGCCTCAATTACTTCGTGAGAAGAGGAATCAATACATAGTGGTGCATGAACCCTGGTACATAATGATTGAATCACCTCAATCATCGTCTCTTTTTCGTTAATTCCCGGCATACCGACATTCACATCTAAAACTTCCGCTCCTTGGTCCAACTGATTCATTGCGAGGTCAAGTACTTCCTCCATCTTCCCTTCTTTTAGCTGCTGTTGAAGTACTTTTTTCCCGGTGGGGTTGATTCTTTCACCGATCACTACCAAGGGCCTATTTCCTCCCATATAAACGGTTTTCCCGGATGAAGCCAGTACACTGATATTGTTGTTTTTTTGAATGATCGGTTTCACACCTGAAATATTGGTTTGGATTTGCTCAATATATGATGGGGAAGTCCCACAACAACCGCCAATTAAACCTACTCCCAATTCTATAAAACTTTTTACATAGGTGCCGAATTCTCCGGCATTCATCGTAAATACCGTTTCACCATCTACCAATTTAGGCAACCCGGCATTGGGTTTGGCGAGAAGAGGCACGGCAGCATGTGAGCTCATGGCTGCGATGATATCCAGCATCTGCTCGGGACCGGTGGAGCAATTGCATCCCACCGCATCGGCACCAAGGCTCTGCAATGTAATTAATGCAGTTGTAGGATCGGTACCGGTTAAGGTTCTTCCATCCTCATTAAAAGTCATACTTATGCAAACCGGCAAATCACAGGATTCTTTCACTGCCAGCAATGCAGCCCTTGCTTCCTGAATATCCATCATTGTTTCCACAATAAAAAAATCTACTCCGCCTTCCAGCAACCCCCGAACCTGTTCTTTGTAAACACCCACCATCTCTTCAAAGGATAATTCACCTATAGGATGTATAAACTGTCCGGTAGGCGCTAAATCCCCCGCTACAAAAGCCTTATCCACAACAGCTTGTCTTGAAAGCTGCGCAAGCTTCTTATTTATTTCAAATACTTGATCGCCTAATCCGAATTCCTCAAGCTTAATCCGATTCCCTCCGAATGTACAGGTATATACGGCGGTAGACCCTGCCTCAACATATTCTCTCTGTACTTCCATAATGACTTCCGGGTGCTCTACTACCCATTGTTCCGGACATACTCCCCGGGGCATTCCTTTTTTCTGAAGCTGTGTTCCGGTAGCTCCATCCAGTATCATAATATTATTTTTGAGATATTCTCTGAATTCTCCTCTATTCATATGCTTCAATCCTTTCTATCCCTGCGATGGCCAATACTGACTTTTCAGGTACCAGCATGTATTTTTCCGTAAGCTCGACACCATACTTGCTTAGTTCGAGCATATCATATATGATTTTCTGATTGATGAGCAGGAGATCACCATAACCGGGACTGTATCTATGCTTTGTTAATTTACATCCTTCTCTGCGAATGGTTTTATTGATAAACTCCATCAACCAACCTAATGCCGCATCTGCTGCTTGGGATGCTGTGGAATCCATAATAACTCCTAATGCTGCATTCCCTGTACTTACTTCTGAACGTATCCTGTCTACGATGGTCTTTCCTGCGGTAGAAGCCATCAGCATCACTTCATCACTGTTAGACAAAAGCTTTGCAAGGCTGGCGCTCTCAAACTTTTTACCATTCTCCAGCTTTATATGGCTTTCGCTTCGCTCAACGATTGCAAACCGCCCATATACCCCGCTGAGTCTGCACAAGGATAACGCTGATCTTATACCGCTTTCCAAAAATTTTTCCTGCTCTTCACTGAGTGTGGTAGTATTCTTTTTATATCCTAATCTTAAAAGAATCATCTCTCGTTTCGGTACCGACGGAATTGATCCTATATAATGAATATTTTTAATGATCATCACACCTTGCTTTTTTGTATAAATAGTATTATATCAATTATAATATTATTTTGATAGTAGTCAATAATGTTTAGGATGCGGCTTTTCTTTGCCTTCTCTATCAAATGCCAATGTGGCGTTAAATTCTCCCCCTATAAGCATCACTTCGGCACTGAGAAACAGCCATATCAAAAGTACAATTACTCCTCCGATACTTCCATAGATCCTGGAGTAATTCACAAAATGATTTACATAATACGCAAATCCTAATGATATGAGAATCCAGCTCGCTGTGGTAAAAACTGCGCCGGGCATAACCTCCCGCCACAGAAGCCTTCGATTGGGTATACTGCGATATAATACCGCAAAGACAATCGTCATAATAAACAGCATAAAACCATATCTTATCCAATCCCATAAAGCATGAAAAACATTCGGCATTCCCAGCCAAACAGATAGATAGAAGCCCGCCTGTTCGCCGAAAATCAATAAGATAAAAGAAAGTAAAATAATGATTGCAAGTATGATAGTAAATAGAATAGCCATACCTTTTATCATCCAAAAAGGCCGCTTTTCCTCTTCATCGTAAGCTCTATTAAGACCTCTTACCAGAGAGCCTACACCATTGGACGCTGCCCATAACGTCGTAATGATACCAAAAGACAATAGGCCTTTATTCTTGCTTCCCGCAACCACAGGTATGATTTGCTGAATCAATACATACGCATTTTCAGGCAAAATATTTAACAACTCTTTCAATACCTCTCTACTGGATAGAGGAGTATATCCAATCAATGTAATAAGGAAAATAAGAAAAGGAAAAAATGATAACAGAAAATAATACGCAAGCTGTGCCCCTAATGCAGGTATATCATCTTCATAAAAACGAATATATAATTTTTTCAAGCAACCTGCCGCTTTACTGACCTTCATAATCGTACTCCTATATAAATAATTTCTAAAATAGTTCACGGCTAACAATGTATATTGCTAACCGTGAACTTAAAATTCGTTATATAGTCTGAACATTATTCACTATAATCATGCATGACCTACCATCTTATCGGCAAAGCTAGTTTTTAGCCGGCACCAGAATCGTTTGCCCTGATTTTAAATCACTCGGACTGCTAAACCCATTGATCTGCATAAGTTCATTACTTTTCTGTCCATTTCCGAAAAACTTTACACTAAGACTCCACAGCGTATCACCTTTTTGAACGGTATACTTCATGTATTTCCCGCCTTGCGAAGATGTGCCGGTTGTAGTACTTGATACTGCCGGGGTAGTACTTGATACTGCAGGGGTAGTATTTGACGAGCTTACATCTCCCCAATCAAACTGTTCTATCACTGTATCAACCTTTTCCTCTACCTGTGACAGCTTGTTTTCCAGTGCTGCGATTCTGGTATCCTGCTGCTTGACACTGCCGCTTGCAGGTATACTTTCCTGTGATAGCGACTCGATAATCTTCTGATATTTACTATGCATCTGAAACTGAGAAATAATTAAACCAATAATTAATACTGACATTATCCCCAAAACGCTTAGAAGAACGGTCATGCTCCGAGAGAAATTAATGTTTGGTACAGATGCAGCACTGGGATCTTTTTCACGTTTCCTTCTAGAATGGTGCTTCATTTCATCCTGCTTTTGCTTCATCAATTCCTCCATCACCCGAGTATGCAGTGATGCCCCTGAGCGCCTGTTATGGACTCCCTTTATATCTTCGTCCACAAATCTTCCTGCATCATCAGGCTGGTTCATTTCTCTTTCCATCTTGTCGTCCATGTCCATACACCTCCTGAGATTCCGTATATTTACCTATACTGTTATTATTCGACTTTTACTAGTAAAATCCTGCAAAAAAGTATAAACTTTAACGAAATCTTTGATGCAGCAGGGCAAAACTTAACGCTGTAATAGGAATAGCAAACAGCAGCCCGATGCTTCCTGCAACCGATCTTATGATTTCAGTTGCCACAAAATCGAAATTAAGTACTTCATGCCAAGATGTTTGATATGCGGCAAACAGCATAATCATGCTCAAGGCCCCTCCGGTATAAGCAAGAATAAGTGTATTGGACATAGTACCCATAATATCTTTGCCAATATTCATTCCGTGCTTAAACAATTGGCCAAAAGGAATTTCTTCATCTTTACTCACCAATTCTGTAAGAGCAGATGCGATGGAAATGGAGACGTCCATCGCTGCCCCAAGAGCCCCTATCAGGATTCCGGCAAATAGCAGCCCTTGAAAATTAAATGCTACTTTTTGGGGAATAAACATCAGCATCTGAGCATCTTCAGTGCCTAATCCTGTTAACCTGGCAACAACACTATATATGTATGCGATCATTCCACCGGCAGTGATTCCCCCTACAGTTCCTATGATCGCTGAAACGGCTTTTCTATTCCAACCTGCTATAATCAGCATGGTTGCTATGGTAGATACCCCACACACACCTACTGCCAGTAAAATCGGGTTTGTTCCTTTTAACAGCAATGGAATCATTACATATAAAACCAGAAAAACCGTAATTCCTAATGAAACGATAGATTTAAATCCTTTCCATCCTCCAAACAGAATAAGCAATACAAGAAAGATTCCGATAATTTGAAAAATATAGTTTATCCTTTCATAACTGCTTACATAAAAGACAGGTTCTTCTCCTTCATACTTTTCCATATGCACCGCAACAACCACTTCGGGTTCTAAATTTATATCATGCGCCGGATTTCCCATTAAAGTGTTTTCTACTTCTACAATCTTACCTTTTAAATCTTTATTAAGAATCCGTAAGCTTGCGATTTGGGTAATTACCTTCATATTCCCTTCTTGAAATTCTTCTTCAATGGTATCTTTTATCTCTACTACTTTTGCCTTATATATTGCTGTTTGCGGTTCTTCTATCCCCTCTTCGGCAGTACCTATACCAGGTATAAGCGTAAATATAAATATTGCTGTCAAGAACATACATATATTTTTTGATATACAACTTACCACATGATTATATCGCTTTAAACATCCCATTCTCATCATTTAAATCCTTTCTATATCTTTTTTTTGCATAACTAAAGGAACGTTATAATAACGTTCCTATTTTATCATATCCTTTTGCATGGTAAAAGGACCAATTAAATAAATAGCAAAAGACTAACCGCCATTACCATCATTCCTGCAATGACACCATAAATGGATAAATGATGTTCTTCATACTCCCTCGCCGTAGGCAGAAGCTCATCCAGAGAAATAAATACCATAATGCCTGCCACTGAAGCAAATAATAATCCGAATACTACGTCATTAAAAAACGGAAGCAATATCAAATATCCTACCAGAGCGCCCACCGGTTCGGAAAATCCCGAAATGAAAGATAGTAAGAATGCTTTCTTTCTATCACCGGTTGCATAATAAACGGGCACTGATACCGCAATTCCTTCAGGGATATTATGTATGGCAATGGCGACCGCAATGGCAATACCTAGCGAAGGGTCCTTTAATGCAGCCGTAAACGTTGCAAGTCCTTCCGGAAAGTTATGAATACCAATGGCCAAGGCAGTTAAAAAACCCATTCTTAATAACTTCTTATTATGTTCTTGGCGGTCATCAGCCCTCATCTCTTCAACTTTTTTAACCTCATGAGGATTTTCATCCGAAGGAATAAGTTTATCAATACCTGCAATCAAAAACATCCCTGCAAAGAAAGCCCCAACAGTAGCCCATGACCCTCCTACCGTTCCAAGTTCTTCCACAAGTGCGTCTTTTGCCTTAAAAAAGATTTCAATCATAGAGACATAAATCATTACCCCTCCGGAGAAACCCAGAGCGATTGATAAAAACTTGGTATTGGTTCGTTTAGTGAAAAAAGCTAGAACACTTCCGACACCTGTAGCCAATCCTGCAAATAACGTTAATCCGAAAGCAAATAATACCGTGTTCCATTCCATTTACAACACTCCTTAGTCAGGCTTAAATAAATCCAAAATAATATTTACCCAATATAAATATTTGTAAACATTATACCGTTTATTAATTCACGAAAAATCACTTTAAGCATGTGGAATTTGACAAATATTTTAAAAAAAGTTATTATTTCTATAAACCATTTTATAAAACAAGAGAGATGGGAGGAAATTTTATAAATACGAAACATAACGCCTTGATTAAAAATACCGTTCATAAATCAATCATCCCAATAATAATATTTTTACTCATCACCGCCCTCTTTACTACTATTTTGATATCGCTAAACAGAAAAACAATTTCTGTTAATGTTGACGGGCAGCATATACAGTTTGTCACAAATAGAAGTACGGTAGAGGAAGCATTAAATGAGCAAAATATAGAATTAGGTCCTAAAGATAAAACACAGCCAACTTTAGATACAAGCTTAAAGAATCATGATATAATCACTATTAAACGTGCTGTCAATGTTACAATTGACTTGTATGGCAAAAAACTCGTTGTACAATCTGCAGAGAATGATATTAAATCTATGCTTACCTCAGAGGAAATCGTATTAAACCCGACAGATAAGATCAACCCAGGTATGGAAACCCTACTATATGATGGTATACATATTGATATTATTAATGTTGAAAAAAAGACGGTTATAGAATCGGTGCCTCTAAAATATAATACCATTGTAAAAAAAGATCGCAGCCTGGCAAATACTAAGAAAAAAACTGTCCAAGAGGGTAAGGCGGGCGAAAAACAGATCAGCATGAATGTTGTTTATGAAAATAACAAAGAAGTTTCCAGAAAAGTGATTGAAGAGAAAGTCATTAAAAGTCCTGTTGATGAAATCATTACACAAGGCACGTATCCCGTAAAGCCTGTTTCAGAAAGCGGCGAAGCGCTAGCTTACAGCAGAAAGTTTACAGCAAAGGCTACCGCATACTGGGCTATACGAGGTGTAGGTAAAACTTATACTGCTTCGGGTAGAAAAGCCGTATATAATCCTGATGGGTATAGTACCATTGCAGTTGACCCCAAAGTAATTCCTTATGGAACAAAGTTGTTTGTTGAAGGTTATGGATTTGCCATCGCAGCCGATACCGGCACCAGTATAAAAGGAGATACCGTTGATGTTTATTTTAATACTTATAAGGAAGCCTGCAATTGGGGATTAAAGTACGTAGATGTATACGTATTAAAATAATGTTTATGGCAAAGGGCTGGTTCATCTGTTTGCTCAGCACAAGCAAAACGGAAGAATCAGCCCTATATTTCACATCTGTTTGGCTGTTTTAGCAATTGAGATTTACCCTTTTTTCTTCTTTATGGCTTCCTCTATTTGTTGTGATGTAGTCACTTTTTCTTTTTTAAAATCCAATCCTACCCCTACCGGGCCTCCCTTTTCAATAGAATCTGTTCCTTTTCCCACAACACCTTTCATATTCTTTCTGGTCATCTAAAACATCTCCTGCCACGCTAATATTTTTTACTTTGCTTTCTATTTGGTAGTATAGAGATATTGTGAGCTTTTTATGCATTCCGCCCATTTAAAAGATTATATGCTAGCTGTATTTCTTTTTATTTCAACACATAAAAAGGATGCAGTCTAATTGTCACTACATCCTTTTATTACTTTAATACAATGTATTAATAAGTTTCTACAAACACCTCAAAGTATGCTTTTGGATGGATGCATGCCGGGCATTTATCCGGTGCGCTTGTTCCTTCATGAACGTATCCGCAATTCCCGCATTTCCAAAGAATTTTTTCGTCTTTTTTGAATACTTTATCATTTTCAATATTCTCTGCCAGCTTTTTATATCTTGTTTCATGTCTTTTTTCTGCTGAAGCGATAAATCTGTATGCCGCCGCTATCTCCGGGAATCCTTCTTCATCTGCCACATCTGCGAAAGCAGGATACAAATCGGTCCATTCTTCATTCTCGCCTTCAGCTGCTGCTTTTAAGTTATCAAGGGTAGTTCCTTGTGCTACAGGATATGATGCTGTAATTTCAATCATTGCCGGCAGTTCTTCCGCTAGTCCTTCTAATAAAAATTTATAGAACCTTTTTGCATGCTCCTTTTCATTATCCGCAGTTTCAATAAAAATACTTTTAATTTGCTTATAGCCTTCTTTATCCGCTATCGAAGCATAATAAGTGTATCGATTACGTGCCTGTGATTCTCCTGCAAAGGATTTCAATAAATTTTCTGCTGTTTTGGTTCCTTTTAAAGATTTCATTTTTTATAACCCCCGTGTTTAATTTTTTATATTTGTATATATACCATGATCTGTTACTCTTAAACAATTTAATAACTCATATATAAATATTGAGTAGACGAAATACTTATAAAAATTTTTCCTTTTATATATATAACTTATTCTACATTTTCAGAAGTTTACATATTTCCTTTTCAGCCTGATCAATATTGATGGGTATATTGATATCTATACCTTTTTCCTTTAAATTATTAAATAATTGCGTTAATATTGGCGGTTCAAGGTTTGCTTCTTCGAGCAATCCCACTTGTTTAAATATCTCTTGAGGTGTTCCCATACTCACAATGTTGCCTTTATTAAGAATATAAATTGTATCTGCAATATGAGGGACAATATTGATATCGTGGGTAGTAATAATGGTAGTAACCCCCATATCCCTATTAAGGTTATTTATAAGCTCAATCATTTCTCTTTTTGACTTTGGATCTAATCCATCAAAAGGCTCGTCCAATATTAAAAGCTCGGGTGACATGGTCATCGCCCCTGCTAATGCAACTTTCTTCTTTTGGCCTCCGCTCAAATAATGAGGAATTTTATCTAATATATCACTAATTCCAAGAACATCAGCAATTTCTTGCACCTTTAAAGCTGCTGCTTCTTTTCTTATTCCTTCATTTTTTAATGAAAAAGCAATATCATCATAAACCGTCGGTCCAATGATTTGCTCATCTACGTTTTGAAATACTACACCTATTTTCTTTCGTATTTGCTTGAATTCCTTAAATGGACTTACGCCAAAAACCTCAATTTCTCCGTCTACCGGCTTGAGCAGCCCGAGAATATGAGATAATAGCGTTGTCTTTCCGGTCCCATTTGGTCCTAATATGACAACCCGGTCTCCTTTACGTACTACAAAATCCAACCCACAGATACTAACCTCTGTTTTGTCCGGATAAATGTGCTTGATGCACTTTACTCTTACAATTTCACTCAAAAAAACACCACCATTGCTATTATAATCACGCTTATCCCGATAGGAATATAATCTAATCTCTTAAACTTAAACCATTTATTATCTGAAATTATTTTTCCCTCATAGCCTCTTAATGAATATATATTATACATTCTCTCAGACATATCAAAAGCATTTATGAATAATACCCCTATAACACCAGCTAAATTTTTTATATTAAATATGATATTATAAGGTCTAAGTCCTCCTCGGAGTTTAATAATGGTTAGAGATCTCTGAATTTTTTCTAAAAGAATAAAAAATATTCTATAAGTAAAAAACATTCCATCTACGACAATACCAGGCAAAAGCAAGCGGAAAAACGCAAATATTTCCGTATACGGAGTCGTAGTGACTAAAAGAAGCATTGTCATTGCTGCATCTACCGCTTTTAATATCACTATAAATCCTGCTTCCACAGAATACACAAATCTTGTGAACCCAAATACTAAACTGAAGAAAACCGGATATAGCGCAAAGTGCAAAATTCGCCGCAACGGAAGCTTATTGACTATATTTAATAAGATAAGTAACATCAATATAGATATAAGCTTTAATAAATTATCCGATACTATGATGGATACTATCATACTAATAGTTAGCAGAATTTTAGAGAGGACCGATGATCTATGCAGGTATCCTTCTCCATTATTAGATAATTGATCAATATAGGCTATGTCCATGCTATCCTCCAACACTAATTTTGAATGGTCCCATGCCCAGTCTGCATTATCATTTCCGGACGGACTTTCATGAAAAATGCAATAATTAAAGAAGTAATAAACGCTTCAAGCGCAATACCTAACAGCAATATAACTCCTATCGCACCCCATCCTGATAGTGCAAAAATACGCACTTCCGATAATATATCTTCAAAGTCTTCATCATCATGGTGCCGGTCTACATGATCTTCTTCAACGGCCTCATGTTCATCAGCATGCTCTTGTATACTCCCATGATGACTATGGGGAAGTGCATATGCTAATCCCGCATTTGCTGCTGATACGACACCCACCATCAAGCCCGTTGAAATCAACAGTGTGATAATAACCGTTATTGATACTGCTGCTACCGGCTTCATATATTTCTTTACTATCTTAAATAAAGCATAACCCAAAAGAACTTCCGTACCTATAATCAGCGTATTCAGCCCTACAACTGTAATACCACCATGACCAATGATTGCAAGAATGAGATTTACAATAAACACTGCGATAAATCCTAACCATGGTCCCGCAAGAATCCCTGCTAATACAGTTAAATTAAGATGAAACGGTAAAAATCCAACCGGTACTGACATCGTAATAAGCATCAATGCGCTTATCACGCCAATAAACGGTACCTTTTTAGATAAGTCTTCTTTTTTTACTCTTGTTGCGGCAATTCCTACGATTCCCAAAGTCGCTACATACCCCGCAATCCACCATAATGGTGCAATAATTCCATCTACTAAATGCAAATGGCTCACCAAAAAACACCTCCTAGTTGTCATCCATGTACACGTATTTTCTTCTTCTGATATTATCTACTGGCACTGTGGACAGTATCCATACATCTCCAATCTATGCCCAGTGATTTTAAACTGAGTTTGATTTCTGACATTCTTCTCAAAATCTGATACCGGACATCCTTCTATTTCTATCATCTTTTTGCATCCTATGCAAATAATATGATGCCTGTGAGAATTGGTATTTATTTCATATCTATATTTATTATCACCAAAATCTATCTTTCTTAACATATTTTTAGAAGATAGCAACTCTATTGTCCTGTATACTGTAGTCAGACATGTTGTCGGATTTATTCTTTTTACTTCCATGAATATTTCCTCTGCTGTAAGGCATTTTTTATTTTGTGAAAGTATTTCTAATATGGCCTTTCTCTGCTTTGTAAGTTTGCATTTCTGAGATATTAGAAGTTTTGCTATCCCTCTATCCAAGACTATCCCTCCACCCTATTTGCAAATTATTTGCATTTGCATTAACATTATATTTCTATTCCAAATAAATGTCAATAAAAAAACACTCTAGACTATTCTACAAGCCAGAGTATTTTTTATCGCACATTTGAAAACTGTTTTTTGCTACTGATTATACTAATCCTAGAAGCACTAGCAAGTTATTTTATCTATAAATACATAACAACTAGACATAATTATTTCAAGGACTTTACCGGAGACCCTTATGCGATAATTTCCGTCTCCCAGTATAATCTCTTAAATTATGCTCGTAAAGTTCTCTTGATTACAACTGCTCTTTACGTATTTTATAAATTGCTTCTTGATTACGGTATGACTTTGATACTGTTCTTCAGTAATTTTCCCATCTTCTTTTAGCTTGTCTAATCTCTCAATTACTTTATGACAGAGCTCAGCTAGTTCACTTTCGATGTTCTTTGAATGATTAATCATAGCACCCTCCGTAACTAAACAGAATTAGTTGTGGAATTATATAATAAAATTAAAACTGATTACTAATTGGTTATTATTAACATATTCTATATAAATTAAAAAATTCCTGCTACATATAATAAATTTACAAGGTGTTAAATTATGGAATACGAATACATATATTTATATTATATACCCAAAACAACTGAATATAAACATTATTTTTAAATTAACTTATTTTTTTATAATATTAAATGAGTTAATTTCATAATTTCTAATCCTTGAAAACACAAGGTTAGAAAAAAGCATAAAAAATAGTTTACCCCAATCCGATAAATAATTCGTCCAAACAATCCACAGAAAGGAGTAAACGTTGTACGAATTATGAATCGGCAAACAACATTATTTACTTTAGAGCAAATTATAGAAATTCAACCATTAACAAAATTACAAGCTGTTTTAACATTTATTGATTATTCAATTATGCTTGAAACTTTTAAAATTGATGTCAGCAAACGTGGTCCTAAAGGATTTGCGTATACCAGCTTGCTCAATGCTTTACTTGCAATGCAAATAGATCAAATACCTACTATTAAAGCATTAGTTAAAAGGTTGAAAACAGACCCCGTTTTAAGAGTAACCTGCGGGTTTGATACTATTGGCAAAACGCCTAGTGCTTCAACTTTCTCTAGGTTTATAGAAAAGCTCTCTAAAACCGATGTACTTGAAAAAACTTTTCAGAGAATGGTTCGTAGAGCCAAAACCTTGGGACTTATTAATGGTTCCCATGTCTCAATAGATGCATCGAAAATTGATGCCTTTGAGCATGCTGTACCAAAATCAAAAATACCAGAAAACAATCCAGAGTTTCCTCACTGGGGTGCCAAGCAAGATACCAATGGCAATATGATAAAATGGTTTGGTTGGAAGATGCATGCTGTAGTAGATACAACAAGCGGAATCCCATTAGGGTACATCATAACCCCTGCAAATGTTGCAGATATGGTAATGGCAATACCACTAATGAATAAGCTTAAGGCAGATTATGAAGACTTATTCAAACCATCTTACTACATTATGGATACAGGCTATGATATACCATCTATCTATCAACATGCTGTATCATTTGGTGCTCAAGCTATTATGCCAATTAACTGGAGAAATACGAAAACTCCACCTGAAGGCATTAACTGGGAAGGTCAACTTGTTTGCACCATGAATTATCCGTATGTGAATGGTGGAAATGATAATGGAACCATTCGGTTATTATGTCCCCACGCTTGCGGAAAAGCCAATTGTCCTATGGGTTCAAGTTGGTGTACGAGTACAAAATCAGGATACATTGGCAAAGTTAAAATTAAGGATAATCCACGGTTTATATCTTATCCATTACGAGGAACAGAAGCATGGGACAATCTATATGATGAAAGAACATCCGTTGAACGCTTTTTTGGTGATGGAAAAGAAAACTATGCTTTAAACAATCTGCGTGTAGCAGGGCTAAAAAAAGCAAAAGTATTCATGGATTTAGCCTGCATTGCAATTATTGCTACAAGAATTACAAAAGCAGAACAATCAAAAAATATTGCAGCTTAGTATTTTAATTATCAAGGAACAGGAGATGATATTTCTTAATTTCAAAACTATATAGTTGTGGATAACTATCTATTGTAAGGATAGTCTAACCTTTTTTTGCACAATTTCAAAAATATCAGTAGGAATTATCCACATTCTTGATTTTTGAATTATGAAATATCCTCAAATATATTTTTTAGTAAATATTTACTTATATTATTTTTATATCTGCTTTTTTAAATTGGTTTATTACTACCAAAGTACCTCCAAAGAAAACCATAACCGAAAATAAGGGTTACAACCTAAACAGCTGTAACCCTTTATTTTTGGCGGAGAGAGTGAGATTTGAACTCACGGAACTGTCTCCAGTTCACTCGATTTCGAGTTTCAAGCAGACCATATTATCATTTATTAGGATATTCCAAAAGTCTTTGTATATTTGAACTTGATAGTGTTAATGCATTATTACATATTTATACAAATGAGATGGTTTTAAAATGCTTGTTAGAAGAATGTTAGATATATTAATTCATTGTACCTCAATTATAATATGCTGCAGCTCACGATCAGTGTCTATATACTAAATCAATGAGTTAGAATTATAATATTAACAAATTTCGAATAATTGAATGCCATTATAAAATAAAAAGTAAAACTTTGGGGGCAACCCGACCATGGCGGAGCTGGTCGGGGGACCCCAAAGCTTTATTTATATGAAATGGATTTTTATAATTTTGTCGTGAACTGGCGTACTTTACCAAGAATTTTTATATCGTTTAATTTATATATTAATGGTTCAAATTCGTAGTTATCTGCCGATAAAATAAGCAGATCATTTTTTTTATATAATCTTCTTACTAATACTTCTTTATCAATAATAAATCCGACTATATCGCCATTAGAATAAGTTTCTTTCTTATCAAATGTTACTATGCTGTCTTTATTTATGAAGGGTTTCATAGCATTGTCTTTAACTGTAAATCCAACTGGTTGATTAGTTGAGATGTTTACATTATACATATCATCAATCATTGTAAAATTACATTCATCAAATGACATATCCGATTGGACAAAATTGGTGTTGTTCGCTTCTAGAATAAAACTTGATAACGGTTGTTTATTTGATTGATTAATTATTTCTGTCTCGTATATCTCAAATTGGTCTTTTTCCATTTGTGATTTTATAAATTGTAAAGTTGTGAACAATACTATTTCTTTCATATTATTGATAAAAGTAATTAGTGAGTTCGGAGCTTTATCAAGATAGGCTTCTAATATAAGCTCATTCCCATTTCCATTACATACTTCTGCTATTGCTTTGGAAACTTCGTCTGATGGTGCAGGTATTTTACCAGATTTTAATTGACTGATATATGATGGAGAAATTGAAACCCCTAGTAGTTTACATTTATCAGAAATATCTTTATGAGATAGTCCGCTATTTTCTATAAGATTAGAAAACAATTCATAATAAGCCATATTATCACCTCCAATCACATTATACATTCAATAATTATTAATGTAAAGATAAATAATTATTGAAATACATATTGACAAATGGCGCCAATATGTTAATATAAATTTATCAATTATTATTTAACTATAATAACAATTAATATTAAATTACGTACGGAGGGTATCATGAATCATATTAAACGCTCACGTGTGAATATTAGAATGGAACCATCTTTATGTGACTTCTTCGATGAAATGTCTGCAAAATTAAATGTTCCACGAAACTACCTAATGATTGTAGCTTTAAAAAATTTCCAACAAACGTACTCAAATGTTAATGTCTCTGGCAAAGGGTTAGTCGATTATCTAGATAATCTAAGTCGGAGCACTGAAGAGTATGGTTAAGGCTTTATGCCGCGAAAGCCTATTGATAGTCGAGGGGCCCTGTGTGATAGGCTGATGTTGCCGGCTGGCAATCCGGGGCGGTTTTCCCCGGGTGGCCTGCCGGTGACAGCAGAATATCACATGGGGAGGTGCGACTGTCAATAGGATCGTGGAATAAACCTTAATCATACGAACGATTACTTCTATCTATCGAAAGGTGGTGATTATAGCATGAATAAATTATTAATTTACTTGTAACTCAAATTTTCGTCCGGATCCCTGGCAGCTGCCGGCAAAATGAGTTACATTTGTTCCTGGATTCATCATCCGGGTGCTACTCCTTACTATATGTAGCACCCCATAACACCACTAACAAACCAAAGAAGGGGGTTTAAAAGTGCTTATTCCAATGATTGACACCTTATGTGCTGTAATTGATATTGTAGATTACGAAAAATCAACATATGAACTGCTAAAACTTTTAGAGCAAAAAAAAGAAGAAGCTAAACTAGTTGCAGCTAGTAGCGCTTCCGAAAAGGAAATTATTAAAATTGGAAATCTAAACTTTGAAATTTTGCCTAATGGTTCTAGGCGCTATGCTTTTATTCTACACAATGACGGTTATGAAGTCAAGCTGGCTCAATTCAGAGCAACAAAAGAATGTTTTTACCCTGTATTTATAAAAATAAAATCTGAATATTTATGGTCAAATGGCCCTGAAAACTCGTGGAAGATTATTATTGATTGGGTAAACAATCACGTTGGAAAAGTTAAAGCCAATAAAATTAGCAGACTTGACCCATGCTGTCATACGGATGAATTTAAGCTTAATATTGAAGATCTATATTCATTTAAAGGTCATTTTCAACAGGATTCTATTCATAGAGACAATAGAGAAATAAATGCTATTACTTTTGGATCCAGGAGTGGACGTAATATTTATTCTCGAATATACAATAAAGTACTTGAAGTAAATACGAAAAATCAAAAGCTTTGGTTTTATGATGTTTGGTCTCAAAAAGGATTAGACATTGACAATGTATGGAATATCGAATTTGAGATAAAAAGAGATTTTTTTAGAAATAGAGAAATTGAAACTGTCGAAGATGTTTTTCAAAGAATAAGAGATATTTGGCAGCATTGTACAGGTGAATGGCTTGTAAAAGTAAACTATAACCGATCAAGGATAGAACGGTGCGAAGTTGATGAAAACTGGAGGAAAGTTCAGCAAGCTTTTAATCAATATAATGGCACTGGATTAATATCTAGAGTAAAACAAATTGAAGCTGATGCGTCCATACTTATTCCAGGTGCTATTGGATATATTACTTCTTTCGCTGCTCGCAACGGCATTACAAATATTGATGATGTTTTCAATACTGTATATCAGCAAGGCGTTCAATATTTATCCCATAAGCAACAAGATTTTCAATCAGCAATAACGAAAAAAATGTCTTTATTACATAAGGAGTGTGAAGTTTAGATGGAAAAACTGGTTTATACTGTTCAAGATATTGCTAAAATTCTGGACATTGGAATGAATAAAGCATACGATTTAATACATGAGAAGAAAATCCCATTCATTAAGCTTGGAAGAAAAATACGAATACCTAAGAAAGCTTTTCAAGAATGGCTTGAAAGGTCAGCATGATACGGTGATGTTATGCGTGGATGTATAACGAAAAAAGGAAGCAACTATTCAATAGTTGTAGATATCGGAAGGGTAGATGGCAAACGAAAGCAAAAGTGGTTTAATGGATATCGTACAAAGCGGGAAGCACAAAACGCTTTAACAAAAATACTAAGTCAGTTACAAGATAACACTTTTGTAGATACTGATAAAATCACTGTTAAAGAATACTTACTTCAATGGCTAGAAAATTATGTAGATACAAACCTTTCACCTACTACGGCATATGGTTATAGAGTCAATGTTGAGAAACATATTATTCCTAATCTCGGTAATATACAATTACAAAAGCTGCAGCCACTTCATATACAGCAGCTATACAATGAAAAGTTAAAGAACGGCCGTGTAGATGGTAAAGGTGGTTTATCTGCAAAATCAGTAATTTATATTCATAGGGTATTTAGGAAAGCACTTGCACAGGCTGTTAAATTGCAGATCATAAGCAGAAATGTTGCTGACTTGGTAGAAGTTCCTAAAAAGAAGCCATTTAATGCTAAAATATTAGATAGTGATGAAGTCCCTTCATTACTGGAAGCTTTTAAAAATACTAATCTATATATACCAGTGCTTTTAGGTGTTGCTGTTGGTCTAAGACGAGGCGAAGCTCTCGGCCTGCGCTGGCAGGATATTGATTATAAAAATAAAACTATCACGATAAGTCAGACTATTTTACATTCAAAGGCTGGAATTATAATCAATACACCTAAAACCATTAAAAGCCATAGAACGATTGTAATATCAGATACAATAATTGCAGCGCTAAAGTATCAACAGGAAAGACAACAAGAAAATAAAGATCTACTCGGCGAAGCGTACCAGGATAATGATTTAGTTACCTGCGGAGCTGACGGATCACCTATTAATCCTTCCACTTTTAGCCGTAACTTTTCTGATACATTAGAACGAAATGATCTGACACATATTAGGTTTCATGATCTTAGACATACTAATGCTACATTAATGCTTAAAAGTGATATTCCGGCCAAAATTGCTTCTGAAAGACTAGGTCATTCTACTATAGGTATTACACTAGATTTATACTCTCATGTATTAAAGGAAATGCAGCAGGATGCTGCAAGTCGCTTAGAATCTCTATTATTTGTAAATAAGAGTGAGATATAAATATAAAAGGAGGTATTTTCATAATGAATCAAAAAACTGCATACTACAGGGCTCTATTGGCACTTAATCACTTATTAAGCGATATGAGGTTTAATCAAGATGAAAAAGAGAAACTTCTTGATCGATATTATTACTATTATCAAGGGTTTGAAACATTTAGCCATGAAGTAGTTCAAGAGCTGGGTGAAGAATATGAAAAAATGACGTGTGTAGAAAATTGTAACTCATAGTGCAACTACAGCCGTCACGGATCCGGAGCAACCACTTTGAAATATGAGTTACAAATTAAAATACTAGAGGAGGTTTAAGTCAATGATTGATGACGAATTATATCAAGATTGCAATTGTAAACGCTGCAAGAAAGAACAAAAATGCTGGAAGAAAGATGAAGGTACAGGAGAATTTAAAGCAGAGCTGTTTGATTTCGCTGTATATGGTGATGAAGATAATCTCGAATTCGGCTGTGCAAATTTTAAAGATTTAAATGATAACAGTAAAGATGATGATATTAAGATAATAATGGATGTTTCAACTGGAGAATTCAAAGTGGTTAGAAAAAGGTTAGAAGATTAATCAAAAAAATATTTAAAGGGTTACGGCGTAATCGCTGTAACCCTTTGTTCATGGCGGAGAGAGTGAGATTTGAACTCACGGAACTGTCTCCAGTTCACTCGATTTCGAGTCGAGCGCATTCGACCGGGCTCTGCCATCTCTCCATGTATTAACGATTATTAAATTAATTTCTTTGCCTCAGCTCTCGAAAGAATCGTTTTAATAAATCGGCACATTCTTGTTGAAGAACACCTTGTATTACATCTACCTTGTGATTGAATTGTTCAATACCAAACAAGTTAACTACTGAACCTCCAGCCCCTGCCTTTGGATCCATAGTGCCAATAATCAGTTGTCCTATTCTAGATTGAATAATAGCGCCGGCACACATAGCGCAGGGTTCAAGGGTAACGTACAGATCACAACCGCTCAATCTCCAGCTATGAAGCTTTTTGCAAGCCTTCCGAATAGCTAGTACTTCAGCATGAGCTATCGCATCCTGACTTTTTTCTCTGAGATTATGTGCTTTTGCAATAATTTTATCATTCTTGACAATCACTGCACCAATAGGCACTTCATCTTTTTGATATGCTTTCTCTGCCTCTTTTAATGCATATCTCATATAATATTCGTAACTTCTAATGGTGAATTCCCCATTCTCAATCAAATAGTGGTACGCCCGATTGGAATCGAACCAACGGCACGCAGTTTAGGAAACTACTGCTCTATCCTACTGAGCTACGGGCGCACATTTGATAAATGCTGCTTAAATATTTTACAATAAAGTAATGTTTTTGTCAAATGGAATTTATAGTAAATTTATTGATAGTTATTCACTTCTTTAGGAACGTAATAATATTGTCGTGTATCGTTTGTCTTTCAGGTCCAATGGTACAAACATGTTTTGAATGCTCTAACCAAAGCAATTCTTTATGGGTAGAAGAAATACTATTAAAAATAATTTCCGCACTTTCCGGTTTAACGATTCGATCCATCCGCGACTGTATGATAAATGTCGAACAAGTAATTTTCGATAGATGTTTCTCTGCCATTTTCATTAAATTGTATAGGCTGGCAGCACCATTTACTGGAAGACCTGAGTATGTAATATCGTATTCTGCTGCTTCACCTTTCATTGGCTCAGATTTTTCCCAGCTATTAAATCTTTTAAAATACTTCATAACACGTGCAAAAGGCAATAACTTATCGTATACATGCATAGGAGAAGCTATAGATACCATTTTATCTACCGGATAATTTTCTGCTAAAATTAAAGATAGTATTCCTCCCATAGATAGACCTATTACATAAACTTTACTGCATTTTCTACAAAGCCGGTCATACTCTTCTTTAGTATCATTCAACCAATCTTTCCAATCTGTTTTAGCCATATCTTCTAAACATGTACCATGACCCTTTAATAGTATTCCGCTTACTGTATATTTTTGCTTATGCAATACTTCTCCTAGCAAGCGCATATGAGCAGGAGAACCTGTGAATCCATGGATCAGCAAGCAGCCCTCATCATCTCCTTCTAAGAAGAAAGGCTGTGCATATTCATGTAAGTAGTTCATATTTCCCCTCCTAATCCATATAGATACATCGTTACATAGTATTTCCTTTGCCAATAAAACTATATGTATTCTATTTCATCAATAATAAAATACTATCGCATTCTTCATTTGTATCTGTATTAATATGAGGAAAAGTCATCTCATCATCAGGATTGAATGATACCCAATAGGCCGGAACAATATGAATAAATCCACAAATTGGGCACTTATAAAAATAATTCTCCATTTTTTATTCCTCCATTTAAATTCCACAATATTATTTGTGATTACCTTAATAATTCTTCAGTTTATATATAAGGGGTAAATCTGCCGGAAGAAAATCATACTGATCTAATAGATTAAAAGGAACCCATTTTACTTCCTCATGAACTATTGGATAAATATCCCCCTTCTGCCAGCTAACCCAATAAGCCAATAAATGAATAGTACCAAATTCATACTCATATATACTTTCATCAAAAAATTCTCCCACATTGACTTGTATACCTAATTCTTCATCCATTTCTCTTCTAAGGGACTGCTGAGGTGTTTCACCGTCTTCAATTTTTCCCCCAGGAAACTCCCACTTATTTATAGAAGGATTATCAGATTTTCTTTTAGCTATAAGGATTCGATCATTTTGGGTCAATAGCGCTGCTACTACTTTCTTCATGTATTCTGCTCTCCTTTTACAGTATAGATATTCTACATTTTTCAATGTATGAAGATTACAGTATATTTTATTCTAATGATTAAATTATATCATATTACATTTGAAGTCAACCTTTAAACTATATGGATATAAATACAGATAATTATAAATTGTACTAGAAAAACAATTCTATTCTCTCCCAACTATAGGCTACACAGCGATTGTAATGTAATATTAACCATATGTTAACACTTTGTTCACATATTTTTCGGTGTTTTGTGGTATTATAATAGTACCACAACCAATAGATAAGTTTTTTTCATTATTTCCTCCTTTTTCCAAAAGGCTTTGGCCTTAATAGATGTAAAAGTCGACCTGTAAAAACAGGTCGACTTTTTGTTGCTATATTTAAACTACTCAATTCTTTTGTCTTTGATGCACATTGCTTAACAAAACTGTTAAAAGGGTAATTACGCCGGTAACCGTTCCGCTCCAAAATGCATTGATCCCAAGAAGGTTAATACCGTTTCTTATGCTTTCAACAATCACAGTACCTATTAATGCTCCTAATGCCGTACCGGTACCGCCAAAAAGGCTAGCGCCACCAATAATCGCTGCTGCAATTATATTTAGTTCCAAGCCTTGTCCTGCCGAGCATTCTACAGTCATTAAAAATGATGCATTCATTATTGCTGCAATAGCTGTGAGAAAACCGCAGCATATATAAGCTGAAAATTTTATTTTTCCAGTTGGAATACCTACAAGACGCGCAGCCTCTTCATTGCTTCCGGTTGCGTAAATTTGTCTTCCGAATATTGTTTTTTTCAAAACAAAATGAAACAACACTACTGCAATTATAATATACGTGATGTAGTTAGGTATACCATAAATAAAATGTCCGCGGTCAAACAAAGAAAAAGCCTCATGCTTTAGTGTGATAGAATTTCCATTTGTCGTAACAAAAGCTAAGCTGGCAGCGATAACATACATGGCAAATGTTGCAATAAAAGGTGCTATCCTAACCTTTACAACCAAAAAACCGTTTATAGCACCACAAGCCGCTCCAACAACAAGCGCCGCAATAACAGCCGGAAATATACCATAATGCACCATTACAATTGCACAAACCATACCAGCAAAGGAAAAAACAGATCCTACTGAAAAATCTATTCCACCCGCTATCATCACAAGCAGTTGACCTAAGACAATAAAAAACAGTGGTGCTACCGATTGAAGCACATTTCTTATATTTGCAGCAGAAATAGCTGTTCCTGTAATATTTTCCAAAATTACAAACAAAATGCATAGTATTGCAAATCTCCCTAGTTCCAGCCGATAACGATGTATTATTTTGCGTAAACTCAGCCGTTCATCAGCTGATAGAGTAGTCTTTTTCAGTTTAGAACCTGAACTCATAATATTAAGATGATCGGATGCCGTATCTATATCTTTCTTTCTTTTAATTGTTTCTCTGGTATCTTTCATATTATTTTCCTCCTGGCCTCACTATAAGCGCAGCGATAAGCAGCAACATCATCTTGTCATGTTGCCAATCCCAGTTTTTCAATAGTAAAACTCAGCATATCTCTCCATTTTTAAGTTGTGCCAATCTCCGAGCTTTTCTTTTTAACTATATCTATTATTTTCAAATATAACTTTAATCAACAAGAATATTATAATTTAGTAAGAACCGGCAGACGGAGGATATGCAAGTTGTAATATTTGTTGAATATAAGGTTCATCTATATTCTCTTTGGTTACTAAAGGTTCTTTTAAGACAATTTCTTTTTCAACTTCTTCGCCATTTATCGCTTTAATTAATTGCTCTGTTGCAACTTTACCTTGCCCTACTGCCGGTTGAACAGCGATTCCATTGATATAACCTTTTCTAACATAATTGATAGATTCGGGACTTCCATCAGAAGATACTATCGCAACTTTACCCGTTCTTCCTTGAGTCTCTAAAACACGTACTGCACCAATTCCAGCTTGCTCATACATCCCATATATTCCTTTAATATTTGGGTGAGCAGTGAGCATATCTGCCGCTTGAGTAACAGCTTCCCCTACAGTCAGTCCACGGCTTTGAAGAATCTGCACTATTTTTACCCCTTCCTCTTCGCATGCTTTCTCAAACCCTGCTTTTTTATTAATGGCATTAGTACGGTCTAGCGGTAACGAAAGAACCCCTATTTCAGTTCCTCCTAGTTCTTTTGCACTTTGGGCAAGATATTTTCCGGCTTCATATCCCGCCGTATAATCCTCAGCAGTAATTAAACTTGTATAATTCTCCACATTCGGATCCGGGCCTATTGTAGCAAAAGTCACAGGTATGTTATTTTCTTCAAATAAATTCAGTACAGTTGGGCAGCTTGCCGAGCTAAAGGGCGTTAGTACCACACCTGATACTCCAACAGTAATAGCTGTTTGTGCATTTGCAGCTTGTTGACTCGCAGAATTATGTGAATCATAAGTCACTACTTTATACCCTGCTTGTTGCGCTGCCTGTTCAATTCCATACTTTATCCATTGAAAAAAAAGTATTTCCTGGCTTGGTGCGATAAAGGCAATGATCTTTTTATCTTTCACAACTGCAACGCTGTCACTATCCGGTGTATTATTTTTATTCGAAATGGACGTACAGCCTATGCTTCCAATAACCAATAGCAGGATTACTATTCCTATGACAAATCTCTTCATTTCTTTCCTCCATATAGCCAACTAATATAAACATATTCTATCTATCTAAATATATTCGACAGCAATACGTCATTCTCCTTTGGGTAAGTACTGGAATTGAAACCAAAAATCTAAATCCTCAATATATCGGTATATAATAAAAACCTCCGCTTCCAGTTGTTATTTCTGACAGCGAAGGTTTTCGCAAAAAAACCATCTCAATATCTTTTAATTCTCAATCATAATACCCTTCGGTAGACTTTTTAAGCCCTTCAAACTGCTTAGCATCATGGCCGAACCAAACCCGTGAATTGGTTTGACTTACTAAAGATTTAATTCGTTTAGCGGCTGCTCTCCACCCTACTGTATCATATACAACTCCCGGCTCGCGTAAAGGCTCTCCAAAGTTATCACTTGAATATATCGCATCAGATGTTATAATCACTCCACCGGTGTTTTGAAGCTCGATGTGCAACCCTAGTACTCCCCGGGCATGACCGGAACCCAGATTGAGTATTGTTAATCCCGGTAATAAAGAAATATCTCCATCACTATTGGTTATAAAATTCCAATCCATCTTCTGTCTTGTCCAAGCATCAATATCATGCCAAATATATGAACTCATATAATCATGGGTAGCATATGCATGAACAGCAGCATCAAATTCATCTTTATGAACGATAAACTTAGACTTAGGAAAATATTCTACACAACCCGCATGATCATTATGCATATGGGATAGTATCACCCATTTAATATCGTCAGGAGCAACTCCCAGCTGTTTAAGTCTGTTTAATGTTGAGCATTCCTCGTTGCCGTAGTAAGGTACCTTTTGTTGGAACTCAAGCGGCCAACGTCCATTTGGTCCCATTGACGCAGGATTACATCCTGTATCATAAAGCACATATCCCTCCGAGCTTTCAATAAGAAATGCCTGAACAGGAAATTCGGTATGTTGGGTAACCTTGTTTGGGTTAACGCTGTCAGCAATAATAGACTGACTGACGATCAGGTTTTGGTCCATTCGCATCCGGCCTAAATCCAGCACGTATAACTTCAAATTTTTCATAGCGTCACTCCTCATAACAATGATTAGTAAACTGAATCCATAATTTCAGAGGAAGTTTTTTACCCTTAAGGTAAATCCTCCCCCTAAAACTTGAAAATCTTCTATCCGGAGGCTAATCGTAGCAATTAGCCTTCATATCGTTTTTTGAAAAGATCTATTTGTCGACTTAGAAATCAAATTGATCTACATTATCCTTAGTGAACTCTTTAATCGGAAGCGCTATTTGTAAGCTAATATCATCTTTTGCCGGCGTAAATTCCCCTAGACTTCCTGCTTTAAAAGGCTTATCTGCTTCTACACCTTCAGTAAGCAACTGTAATGCAGAATATACTGTTAAATATCCATGGTCCGGAGCGTTCCAAAGTAAAACATTTTTAATTAATCCTTCTTTTAGATAGTTTTTCATCATATTTGGTGTTGCATTACCAACTACAGCAATCTTATCTGTCATCCCTGCTTGTTTTACTGCATCAACAGCACCTGGAAGATTTGGAGCTCCTAATGCGATGATTCCTTTAAGTGTTGGCATAGTTTTTAGATAGTCCTGAGTAATCTGAAAGGCTTTTTGGGTATCTTCACCGGCAGGGCGTGTATCAAGTATTTTTACTTCAGGATACTTGTCAGCTAGGGTCTTTTTGATTGCTTCAATCCATAATACCTGGTTAGGTGCGGTAAAAGTTGTGGTTACGATCGCGATATCCGCTTTTTCACCTACTTGAGCTACCATTGATTCTGCTAAAGCACTACCAAAGGCATCATAATCTACAAGGTTAACGAAGAAATCACGGGTTTTTGCATCTCCATCCCAGCTAATAACCTTTATACCTTTTTCTTTTGCTTTCTTTAATACAGGCTCAATCGCATCCGGGTCATTGGCAGCAACTGCAATTACATCCGGTTTTGTAGGGATTACAGTCTCAAGCATTTCAATCTGCTTTTCAACCTTAGCTTCTGTTGGACCCATCCAGGTTACTTCAACATTATCTAACTCTTGGTCTGCAAGGTCAACACCTTTTTTTACGGCATTGTAATAATCAATCCCCACTACTTTAGGCATTACCACTACACGAAATTTTTTATCCTTTGCTGTCTCTGCAGCTTGACCATTTTCTGAAGTTTTCTGACCCTTTGGTGCTTTTTCGCTTTCCGGCGCTTTTCCACACGCTGTTGCAGCAAATAACATTGTGCAAGCAAGCATTCCCGCTACTAGGCTTTTTCTGATGTTCATAATAAGTTCCCCCTTTAAAAATTAAAATGTTTTAGAAGTAATAAATTCTTGCTTTATGTATTTTTGAGCTATCACCCCCTATAGATGCTTGGGTTTTAAAACTTTTTTTACTTTGATCTACATTCTCGATGTGATAAAAATAGTCGTTATATTTTTTAATTACACCTCTTTTACTCCGCTTTTCTTACGCATTGCCATTATACTATTGATACTTACTGAACCAATCAGTATTGCGCCAATAAGGATAGACTGTACTTCTGAAGGTACTACCGCTGTTGTCAATCCTAAGCGTAATAATATGACAATGGTAGCGCCAAGAAACGTTCCTACGATACTAACTTTTCCCCCTGCAAGAGAGGCACCCCCAAGTACAGACATGGTGATTGCATCTAGTTCATAACCTGTCCCAAAGTCTGCTTTGGCACTGGTAACACGGCTGGCGAAAATGATTCCTGCTACGGCACTAAAGAATGCTGATAGAATATATACTGTAATCTTTTCTTTATTAATATTTAAGCCGGAAAATTTAGAGGCTTCTTCGTTATAGCCAATGGCTATTAGATTTAATCCTAAATTTGTTTTATGCAAGAGCAGCATAACAAATATAAGTGCAGCAATTAACAGTAGAAATTGCACCGGTAATCCCAGAACATATCCTTGTCCAATAAAAAACAATTTCTCAGAAATCCGGAAAGAGTGTCCGGAAGACATTCCTATAGCGATTCCTCGATATACAGCCATAGTTGCCAAAGTTACTATAATTGGTGGAATTTTCATTTTGCTTACAATAAGACCATTTGCTAATCCCGCCAAAATACTAATTACTAAAGCCATGACAACAGCCATAACTTCATTCATTCCGCTCTGCAAAAACATTCCAAGAGAAACGGCGGATAAAGCGACTACTGACCCTACCGAAAGGTCTATTCCTCCTATAAGTATTACAAGGGTCATTCCCAACGCGATAAAACCTACCTCCGCAATAAACCTTGTCGCATTGACTAAATACGATACAGAGAAAAAGTATGGTGTAATTATCGACATTGCAGCAATAACGACTACTAAAACGAAAAGTAAAGCAAGAATATGGCTATGCTTTATTATTTTGTTTATCATTCCCACTCACCCCTTTTTTAGAAGATAACATTGGTATTTTCATTCCTTTATAACCAAATGCATATAATGACACTGATAATAGAATAATGAGACCTTGTACAGCCTGCTCCCAAAAAGCGCTGATATTAAAGAAGATCAATATTGTCCCGATAGTACTAACAAGCAAAGAACCCAGCAATGTACCTAACGCTGTGCCGGAACCGCCCAAAGTACTAGCTCCTCCAACCACAACTGCTGCGATTACCGTCATTTCAAATCCTTGTCCGGTATTTGACTGAATTCCGCCGAAACGGGTCGCATAGATCAATGCGGCAACACCTACAAGTGCTCCATTTATCATAAATGCGTTTATTTGCGTCCTGCGAACATTTATCCCGCTAAGACGAGCTGCTTTTGAATTTGAGCCTACAGCATAAAAATTTCTGCCAAAGCTTGCATATTTTAATACCAAATACATGATGATAAATACTAGACCTGCAATAATGACCGGAATAGGAATGCCGAAAACTTTCCCCTGCCCGATTGCAAGTATTTCCTGAGGCAGTCCGCTAATCCATTTTCCATTTGTCCATAGTATTAGAAGACCTCGATAGATACTTAGTGTACCTAAAGTTACCACAATAGCATCAAGACCCAAAAGGGCAACAAAACTTCCGTTAATAAGCCCCAGTAGTGCTCCAACAGCTATTGATGCCACTACAACTACCGGAACGGGCAATCCCGCTTTTGCAAGCATACCTGTTACCGCGCAGCAAATCGCAAGAATAGCACCAACGGATACATCAATCTGGCCAATCAGTATTACTGTAATCATACCTAAAGCAACAATCGCAACGGTTGATGAATTAAGTACAATATCAGATAAATTTTGAAGAGTGAAGAATGCAGGAGCTTTAATACTTAATGTAATCAAAATTACTGCAAAAAAAACTAGGAGTGATATAATATTCTTATTTTCTTTATACATTTTCTCACCTCTTTCCAATCGCCGCGCAAAAAATGTCATCAGAGTTTGCTCCGCCATTTAATTCCGCAACAATACGACCATGCTGCATAACAATGATCCTATCAGCAATATGCTCAACTTCAGGCAAATCCGAAGATATCAAAAGAATACCCATTCCTTGACTTACCAGCTCGCTCATAATGCGGTAAATCTCTGATTTAGCGCCTACATCCACACCACACGTAGGCTCATCCAGAATAAGCAGCCGCGGTTCCACAGCCAAGCATCTCCCAATTACTACTTTTTGCTGGTTTCCACCTGAAAAAGCATTTGCAGGCAGCTCCGGATCTGCCGGATGAAGCACAAGATCTTTTGTAAGCTTGCTAATAAGCGTTTTCTCTGTACTCATGTTTCGAACCCCATAATTGGATATTTGAGGCAATGCAGACAAACAAAAGTTATTAGCAGCAGTCATATTCAATATTAAACCCTGTCTTCCACGATCCTCAGGCACCATAGCGATTCCACACTCGATTGCCTCCAATGTGTTTGATTGTAACTCTTTGCCGTCCATGATGATCTTTCCTTCATCATATTGATCAATACCAAAAATCGCTCTAGCTATTTCTGTTCGGCCTGATCCTACTAAACCGGCGAGAGCTACAATTTCTCCCTTATGTACTGTAAAACTGATATTCTCATATGCACCCGTACAAGTAATGTTCTTAACCTGTAATAACGGTTCCCCGGATTGATGGCTTTTTCTTGAGTATAACTGTTCTACACGCCGACCGATCATTGCTTCAACAACCCAATCGTGATCAACTTCTTTTGTATTTACAGTACCGGCAATGATACCATCACGTAAAACGGTAATGCGGTCAGTAATTTCAAATACTTCTTCCAAACGATGTGAGATATAAATAATAGAAGTACCATCGAATTTTAGTTTTTCAATAACTTGAAACAATCGCTCTGTCTCACTTGCTGAAAGTGATGCAGTAGGTTCATCCATAATGAGAATTTTAGCATCGCAAGAAAGCGCTTTTCCGATTTCTATAAGCTGTGCTGTGGCCTTACCCAAATCACCTAATTTAGCGAATGGCGAAATTTTTACTCCCAGCCTTTCAAAAATTTCTTCAGCTCTTTTAATGGTTGTCTTCCAATCTATAAAGCCATATTTATTTCTAATCTCTCTTCCTACAAAAAGATTTTCAGCTACAGACAGGTCCGGGTAAAGACTCGTTTCTTGATAAATAGTCGCTATTCCAAGGTCAAATGCTTCATTAGGGGAAAGCTCGGATAATTCTTTACCACCAAAAGATATTTTCCCAGCGTCAGGTGTAAGCGCTCCTGATAAAATCTTTATAAAGGTGCTCTTTCCTGCACCATTTCCTCCAAGAATCGCATGTACTTCTCCAGCTTGTAATGCAAAGTCTACACCTTTGAGAACATGATTGCCGCCAAAACTTTTCCGTATCCCGGATACTTTAAGTAATTGCGAGCTTTTCTCTGAACAATCTGCTACCGAGTTTTTTTTCATCTATCGTCACCTCTCTTAGACTATGGTCCTTTTTAAAATCAAAAACCTATAATTGTAAAATATAATTTTTTCTAGATCTTTTTATATATTTTAAACATAACCACCACCTTTTAAAAAATGAAATTGTCAATTATTTAACGAAATATTTTGTCATATATCCGCTTAAATTATGAAACATGTTTCATTGATGCTATTATAGAATTGCTTTTTAAAATTTATGATATATATGCACTATATTCCGGGACATAAAAATTTATACTAGCAATGCCTTTTGCTTGTTGCCTTTTCTATGACCAATATAGCTATAATGACCGAACCAATGACTGTTCCTTGCCAAAATGGATTTACTTCTATCAGATTAAGACTGTTCCGAAGAAAGCCCAAGAGTATAACGCCGATAGCTGTCCCAAGAAGAGTACCTCGGCCTCCCATAAAGCTGGTGCCACCAATTACCACAGCAGCAATAGTATCTAGCTCCAACCCATTTCCAAATGTAGGGTCAATCACCATCAATCGCGAAGATTGTACCAATGAAGCAATTCCAACTAAAAAACCAACAACCACATACGGAATAGCTTTATACAAAGAGACGTTTATTCCTGACAGTCTTGTTGCTTCTTCATCACTTCCAATGGCATAGGTATATCTACCAAGCGTCGTATTATTCGTGACCCAAGACCAGATAAAGAATAGAAAGACGACCAAAGTCAAATAATAAGGAATTCCAAATATCTTACCTTTACTTAACATTTCAAATGAACTTGGTAACCCTGTAACAGCATTACCATTTGAAACCACATAAGTCATACTTCTCCCAATAGACAACGTGCTTAATGTCACAATAAATGCGGGTAGCTTCAAATATCCAATCAGTATACCGTTAAGAATGCCAAATACTATTCCTGACAATAAAGCAACCACTACTCCTGCAGCTATTCCATACCTCACCATCGTCATACCCATTAGCATTGAAGTCAATCCTAATAAAGAACCAACGGACAAATCGACTCCGGAAGTGATAATTACGTAAGTTTGGCCAATTGCAATAATCCCTAACACTGCTATTTGAGAAATAACATTCGAGATATTGCTTTTAGTAAAAAAGAATGGAGAAGCTAAGCTCATAACTATAAAAAAAACAATTAAGATGCTTGACATAGCCAGTTCTGAACGATAGTCCCTCCCAACCCCTGAAAACCCAGATAAAAACTTTTTTATATTAAACCAGTTATCTTCTCCTACTATTTTTTCCATATAGAAAATCTCCTTTGCAATACAATGCAACAGATAATAAAACAAAAGCTTATTTCGTTTATTTTCTATTAGTTTCGTTTTGATATTTACAATAATATCACCTATGGTCTTTTTTGTCAATATTCCTATAAATATTTAATCCGTATAATCAATTATTGTAGAAACTATATAACAACCGCCCATGTTAGCCAAATATACATTACTCTTTATTACGTTTCTTATTTTTATACACATTCGTAACGAAAGCTACTTTTGTTTGCTTTCGTTATATGATTAATAAAATAGTCTTTGGATAATAAAATTAGATATACAGCCCATAATTAAAATGATTGTGCAGTTTATACGCTTTGATGACCGTGATTGTATAAGAATAGAAGTATAAGAGTTGCTTAGAATGTAATATTTATGTTAATGAATTTTATTGCGCACCGCATGCGTAATATAAAATTTTTTCTTTTGTTGCTTCTTCTCTAGATAATTGCTTGATAAAGCCTCCGTCATGCATAATCAAAATCCTATCGCACATCCCCATAATCTCTGAAAAATCTGAAGAAATTAAAATAATTCCTTTCCCCTCCCTGGTTAGCTCATTAATGATGTTATAAACTTCCACTTTCCCTGCAATATCTATACTTTTTGTAGGCTCATCGAGCAATAGAATATCTGCATCGGCAAAAACGCACCTTGCAAATAGTACTTTTTGTTGATTTCCACTGCTTAGTGATTTTACTTCCTGCATAATAGAATTTCTTTTAATAGCAAGCCTATTCGCATAGCTTTCTACTCTACTAAATTCATACTTTTCATCAATTACCCATTTTAGAATTTCATTTTCTACTCCTTTAAGACGCGCTATTGTAATATTATTAATGATACTCTCATTTGGAAAAATAGCGGATTTCATACGATTTTCAGGTATAAATGAGATTCTGTTGTTAGAAGCATCTATTGGACCTTTTATACATACCGGCTTACCTTTTATAAAAAATTCACCGGTCTTTATCATTTTCTCTCCAGCTAATGCACTTGAAATTGAAGATTTCCCGGATTTCATTAAACCGGTTACACCTAACACCTCTCCACTCTTTAATGTAAACGATATATCTTTTAATTGATCATCTTTACTGGTAAGGCCTTCTACTTTCAATAACTCTTTACTTTTTGAAGATATTAGCTTCGGATATCTATTCTTAATATCTTTCCCTGCCATACACCTAATAATATCATTAGCTTGAGTATTAATTACCAATTCATCTTTTACAATTTCTCCATCATTAATAATTAATACTCTATCCGCAATTCTATAAACATCGTCAATATTATGCGTGGTAAATATAATAGAAACTCCACTTTTTCTCATTTCCCGAATAATATTAAAAAGTTTTACGATATCGTTTTCAGTCATACCTGAAGTGGGCTCATCCATTATCAATATTTTTGAGTTTTGCGATACCGCTTTTAGAATCTCAACAATGTGTTTCTCGCCAATTCCAATATCCCTAACTTTTGTTTTAACATCAATATTATAGTCATATTGCTCACACAATAAATTTGCACGATGGTATATTTCACGCCAGTTTATTCTTCCCAGCCTCTGAAATACTTTGTTTCTCATCTTTGGATAGCTTCCAAAAAATATGTTTTCTGCTACACTCAAAGATTCAATAAGATTTGGTGTTTCGTGGATCACGCTAATCTCATGTTTCTTTGCCTCTATTGGATTTGTAATAGCCACTCTCCTATCTTCAATAAATATTTCTCCTGAATCTCTTTGAACAGCGCCGGAAATAATATTTACGAGCAAAGTCTTTCCTGTGCCATTTTTGCCGAGAAGCCCAAGAACTTCACCTTTTTCTAACGAAAGGCTAATATTTTTTAGAATAGGAATATCATTATATGATTTGCAAATATTCATTAGTCTTAGATATGAACTCACTCTATTATCCTCCTTTGCTGATATATACTATAAGTTCTTATACATCAAGCTTATACGTAGTGAAAATCTGGACATTATTTTTAAAATAGTACTCCATATATTCTTCAGGCACTAATTCATCAGATATCACTTTATGAGCCATACATAGATCACCTGCTTGGCAAAATGCAATCTTTTCAAATTTAGTATGATCGGCAACAACGATTAATTCATTCGTACATTTAGAAACTCTTGTCGCAGCCAATAAATCGTCCGAATCATGTATGGTATATCCTCTTCTAAAGCTTATTCCATCTACTCCGATGAATGCTTTATCTACATATATGTCAGGAAACGATTCCGTAACTCCGGAACCAACTGTAGCGTGAGTATGTTCTCTTTTTTTTATATCTCCTCCAATGAGTAGTGTTCGTATGCCTTGTATGTTGGAAAGTTCAAGCGCCGCTGTTACATTATTGGTTACTATAGTAATGTTTTTCTTGTCCTTTATATTCTTTGCGATTTGCAAGCATGTAGTCCCTACGCCAATATACACAGCTTCATTATCATTAATCATTTGAGCGGCAATTAACCCGATCATTTTCTTATGTTCAAGCTCGGTAATATCGAGTACATTATAGTTTTCTGTAAGCACATTCTTTTCATTTAAAATGGCTCCGCCATGTGTTCTGGTTAGAAAACCTTCTTGCTCTAACCGCTCAAGATCCTTTCTTATAGTGACCTCTGATACTGTTAATAAGCTGCTGAGGCTATTCACTTCTGCTTTTTTATATTCTGTTAATATTTGTCTTATTTTTTTTAGTCTCTCTGCCGCAAACATTAGTATCCCCTTATTTTTTATAATGAAACGAAACCATACGAATCTCTCCAGAGAAGATAACAATACCTTAATTATAGTATATTTTTCATAGATTGTATACAACATATATAAATAGTTTTAGATGCCTTTATGAATACTCTACACTAATTCTTTCTATCCTTTCTTTTTTCTTTCATAGAATAACAAAAAAGCTAAATTTTTATCATAAGGTTCTGATGTTAAAATTCACTGTTCCGTGATAAAATTATAGCAGTACTCACCCTTTGGATGTTGAGAAGGTGAGCTATTAGTCTTTCTTTTTTACTAAAACCTCTAATCTTAAGATATAAATAAAAATATTCTTAAGTAAGTGAACTTTTTTAGTCATACCCATCCCTTATATTAATGAAAGGTGCACCTTTGGAGAGGAGAATGATATACAAGATGGTCAATTATGACTTGATAAAATGCTGTCAACAAGGACACGAAGATGCTTTTGACGAACTCTTTAGAGTTTATTCTACCAAAGCAAAACGGACAGCTTATTTGCTGGCAGGCCGTATGGGTATCGCCGAAGATATTCTACAGGAAGCTTTTTTGGAATGCTTTAAGGATATTCATAAGCTGCGTAAGCCGGAATTGTTTGAAATATGGTTTCACCGCTTACTGGTTAGAATATGTTGGCGCATGGCCAAAAAGGAAAGGAAATCAGCTTCGGAAAGCCTTGAAGATAATCTAGGAGACATTATCGATGATAGAATCGACACACAAACAACGGTCGAATCCAAAGAGTTGAACACTATGCTCCGTAAAGCTATTGACGGACTTAGACCGCATCTACGTACTACCATAATACTTTATTATTATAATGATATGTCCATCAAGGAAGTTGCCCAAATTTTAAACTGCTTTGAAGGTACAGTCAAATCACGTCTGCATAATGCAAAAAAAATATTGGCAAAACATCTGGAAAAAGAACTGCCTGACCAGCATTTTAATCTAAGAGGCTATTCAAGAAAGGAGTGGATTGTAGATGAATCTTGAAAACCCGTTAGATAAATCTATAAAAGCGGCTCTGGAGCAAAAAGCGCAAGAGGTTGAAATCGGTACTGATTCATTGAAAAAAATAAAATCAAGATTACAGATGGATAAAGAGAGGATTGGATTTGATATGAAAAATTTATTTATGAGAAAATCTGTCGCTGTTTTATGCAGCATTGCGGCTGTCGCTTTAATAATGGGTGTCTATCAGCCGGCAAGGGTCTGGGCACAAGAGGGAGTAAGCAAAGCCGTAGAAATGATTTATATAGTGGTTAAAGGAGATGATGGAAAATATAAGACAGAGCAACTTGCCGCAGATGAGGTGAAAGTGGCAACGACAGCAGTTGTTTCTCAAGAAGAAAGTATGTCAGACGAAGAGATTGCAAAAGAATTCGGTTCAGATGTGAAAACTCCTGTTACACTTAAAGGAGGTTTTAATCTGGACTCACAGACAGTTTTAAATCTCTCCGGCCTTGATGGAAAATCAACAATCAGTCAGGTAACTAAATGGTATTCAAATAAAGACCAAAATCTATTTTTGGAAATAGCATATGAAGACTATGCTTTAATATATAATAGGGAGCAAGCGGATAACCGAAAAGTAATTAAAGTGGGAGAAAAAACCGTATATTATGGTGAATCAGCTTTACCTATCTATCCAATAATTGAAACCGAAGTTAATGGTGAAACCGTTCGAAAGAATGATATCACCCAAAAGCCTGAAAAAATTCAAATAATTCATCAATTTGCCTGGGAACATAATGGCGTATATTATTCATTACAAGATCTCAAGACAGAAGTTCCCTATGATACTCTGAAGAATGCGTTAGACTCTATTATAGAATCTCTCAAATAGCGGAAAGCGTGGATTTTAAGCATAAGAATAAAATATAATAACTGTTATAAAAATCATTGAAATAATAGATAAAATTTGATCCACAAAATATTAGAAGAGTATTTTGTGGATTTTTTTATAGATATAATGCATAGCTCATATCACTTATTTTTTATGTAATAAAATGTAAATATCATAAAAATTTAGGGAACAGAGTTATGACTCCACCAAAAAACTCAGTTTTATTTAACATGGTGGCTAATTTTAAAAACTGAACAATAAAAACCATTCAGAAATTAATAAACTATAATGATAAAGAAACCGTTAATAGAATTTTTATTTTTCTGCGGTTTCTTTTTTATGTATAAATTATTGACGTAACTTTTAAACTAAAGAAATCGCAGTCATTAACTATGCATAAAAAAATAGAAACCCTGATAATTCAAAGCTTCTATTTTTGGCGCGCCGTATAGGAGTCGAACCCATAACCTTATGATCCGTAGTCATACGCTCTATCCAATTGAGCTAACGGCGCATATTTTCTTTTCAAACCGCCCACTATTTTTTTGATAGTCAATTATTTTCAACTACAAAAACCAAGCACGCTTACGGGCAAATATTATATTAACACATATTATAATAAAAATCAAATGTTTTTTCCTTCCATTCTATATTTTATTTTTCTTATTCCATCTCGCCTTATATATAATTCATTTTTATGCTATAATATTAGATACAATAGTTTACCTATTTTTACCGGAGGTATCAGTATGGCTACATATAAATTTTCTAATAATAACCAAATACAGTCTTTTCCCGTTGCAAATATTTTTATTGATAAATATTTGCCCTCAGCCAATGCTACCTTCGTAAAGGTGTATTTGTATGGGCTTCGGCAATGTTTTCAAAACAATAATCAGCTTGCAAACAAAGATATTGCTGCTGCTCTTAATATTTTGGAATCGGATGTAGTAAATGCATGGAGGTATTGGGAATCTGTTGGTGTAGTAAAATTAAATAAACAAATTGAAGGTCATCTGACTGAATTTGATATAGATTTTATTGACCTAACCTCTGAGCCACAGTCAAATACAAATAAAGTGTCTCATATAGAAATCGACTCAAGACCTAATTATACGCCTGAAGAAATATCCATTTATATAGAGCAAGACAAAAATATTCGCTTTTTATATCAGGCTGCTCAAGCTAAATTAGGAAAAATGCTAAGTTCTGCAGATATTAAGACGCTTTATAGTTTTTATGATTGGCTTCGCCTGCCGGTTGAAGTCATCATCATGCTGCTGGAATATTGTGCTTCTTTAAATAAAAAAAGTATGCGATATATTGAAAAAGTGGCTATCAGCTGGGCAGATCAGGGTATTATCAGTATGGACAAGGCTGAGCAATATCTGATGAAAGTTGAGCATAAAAACACCATCCTTTATGATATAAAAAAACAGTTGGGTATTGTAGACCGGGCATTAACTGAAGCAGAAGAAGGATATATTGTAGACTGGACCGATAGAATGAATCTTACAGTTGAACTAATAAAACTTGCGTATGAAATCACTGTGTTAAACACCGGAAAGCTTACATTTCCTTATATGAACTCAATCCTTCAATCTTGGTATGAGCGCGGAATTAGAACCGTAGAAGCAGCTGAAAATGATATAAAGCAGCATAGGGAAAATACTAAAGATAAATATGCTAAAAAGTCCACTAACAGCTCCGGTGCTAAAAATAATAAATTTATTAACTTTACGCAAAGAAAGCATAATTTTAATGAAATTGAACGTCTTTTGCTTGAAAAAAGACTTAACAATCTTAAGGAAGAAAGTAGGTAGTCTTATACATGGCTTACGATAAACAAATATATAGTCAAATCATAAAAAGCTATGAAGTTTTGCAGGACGCACAAAGAGCTGAATTGGAACATAAAAAACAAGAAATTTATAATAAAATTCCACGTATACAGGAAATTGACCGTGAATTATATGAAACCGGCCTTTCACTTACACGGCAATTATTCCATAATGCATCGCAAACTGATGATATTGTGGAAGAAATCCGTCAGAAGAATATTGATTTGAATATGGAAAAAGGTGAGCTGCTTAGTATTAACGGTTACCCTGTTAACTACTTGACTATTAAACATAAATGTAAAGCATGTAAAGACAGCGGATATGTAAATAATCAAATCTGCAGATGCTTTAAACAAAAGCTTATAGATGCTGCCTATGCTCAGTCTAATATGGCCGCTATCTTAGATAGTCAAAATTTCGATAACTTTGATTTTAGCTATTACTCTACTTCTATAGATAGTGAAAATGGAATCTCGCCCAGGCAGAACATCCAGGATATTTTTCAAAAATGTATCGACTTTGTCAATAACTTTGACAAGTATGATCAGAATCTTTTACTTTATGGCGGTACAGGTCTTGGTAAAACTTTTCTATCCAGTTGCATAGCTAAAGATTTGCTCGATAAAGGTAAAACTGTTTTTTATCAAACCGCTTATAAAACATTTAATCTATTGGAAGACTATAAGTTCAACAGATTGGATTCTTCTGCCGGCAAGCGTCAAGTGGACAGATTGTTCGATGTTGACCTTATGATTATTGATGATTTAGGCTCAGAATTTATAAATACCTATACAAGTTCTGCCTTTTTTAATGTTTTGAATACTCGATTGATGGATAAACGTAAAACGATCATAAGTACGAACCTTAATATTAAGGAACTTACTGACCTTTACTCTGAAAGAGTTGTTTCCCGATTACTGGGTCACTATCTCCCTCTGAAATTCTTTGGTGAAGATATACGTCAAATTAAAATGTATAAATAAGATCAGGAGGTACCTCACTAAGGCTACCTCCCTTTTATCTTTTATATTAGTTCAATTTTAATTCTATGTTTGTTTTAATATAATCCCCTTGCAGTTTAAGCTTATAATCATTATTTCTTATTTATCTACTTCTTAATCTTTCTCATTATTTCTACTATCATATTTACTCTATTAAATGGTGCTATAAAATAAAATCCATCTACGAAGTTCTTAATCCTATTTACTATATCTACAGCAATCTCTATACCTTCTTTTTCTGCTTCTTCTCTCGTCATATTTTCATTAAAACGGTTAATATATTTATCCGGAACTACTATTCCCGGAATCTCATTATTTAAAAACTGCGCATTTTTATAGCTAACCATAGGCATGATACCGCCTAGAATTTTTATCCCTTCATCTTTTTTAAGATTAGATAAATATGTTATAGCTTCATCCTCAAAAATAGGCTGAGTAAGAAAGAAACCGGCGCCCGCCTCCGCTTTCTTATACATTCTTAATATCTCAATATCTTTATTTCTGGCATTCAGGTTTAAGGCCCCGCCTATATATAAGATATCATCAGCAAACTGCTCGGTATTCATCTCATTTGCTAACTTCATTAATTTTATTGAATTGAGGTTAAAAACGCTCTTTATTTCATTTTTTTCCGATCCTGCTATTGGATCGCCGGTTACCATTAAAACATTCCTTATACCTTCCATATGTGCCGCTAACAGGTCAGCCTTAAGAGCGATAATATTTCGGTCTCTACAGCAGATATGAGGAATGGTATCTACCCCGACTTCTCTTTTTATTTTTGAAGCCACTACCAATGGATTAATTCTTGCCCGTGCTAACGGTGAGTCTGATATTGTAATAATATCAACACCGCTAGCTTTTAATACTTTAGCGCCTGATATTACTTTATCAATATTACTTCCAAAAGGCGGGTCTAATTCAACTGCTATAGTGAATTGACCGCTGCTCAATTTTTCACGAAAGACATTCCCCTGAATCTTTTTTTGATTGCCTTCTATTAATGTTTTCTTTCTATTAATTTCTTCTTTTTTATTATGAACATTCAATCTCTCAATGATCCTGCTAATATGAACCGGAGTCGTACCACAGCAACCTCCTATTACTTTTACACCAAGATTTTTAATGCCCATCATTACGCTGGCAAAATACTCTTCATTTTGAGGATACACGGTCCTCTCATTAATAATTTCAGGGAATCCCGCGTTTGGCAATATAGAGATAACATCATCTGAAAAATCTATAGATTTTATGGTATTATACAGATGAGTCGGGCCTGTACCGCAATTAAAACCATATACGTCGATATCTTTTATCTTCCTTACTTCTTCAATTATTCTATGCGCACTAATCCCCTTTCTTGTATAACCATCACCCATTACTACAAATTGAGCAATTATAAACGCATTTTTATTCTTTTGTTTTATATATTCTGTTACTTGCTCTAAGTGCTCTACACTGCTAAATGTTTCAAAGACAAAAACATCTGCACCTAGTTCTAAAAAGGTGTCTGCAATAAATATATACTCCTCTATAATATTAGAGTTTTCTACTTCAGCGCTGCTTTTTACTACTTCAGGAATAGGACCTATATCGGCTGCCACAAAAATATTTTGATCATGGGCAGCGTTCTTCGCAATTTCATATCCATTAATAAGAATGCTCTTTAATTCATCTCTTGATATATCTAAAGTCTTCGTATTCGCTGAAAAAGTATTCGTTCTGATAAGCTTGGCACCTGCTTGTATATATTGTTCATGGATCTGTCTGATTATGTCCGGATTATTGATATTTGCCAATTCTGAAAAGGGCGCATTACTCCCGGATACCTGAGCATAATATGTACCCATAGCACCATCTGTAACCAAAATATTATTTTTTAAATATTCTCTAATCATATTACCTCACTCTTTTTTTATTTATCCTAACACAATGCAATATTTTTTTCAATAAAAAAACCTCAGGTATCATTACCTGAGGTTTTTGGCGGAGAAGGAGGGATTCGAACCCTCGCGCCGCTTTCACGACCTACACCCTTAGCAGGGGCGCCTCTTCGGCCAACTTGAGTACTTCTCCATATAGCCAAATTACAAAATCACTTATATTAAATTAATGGCGGAGAGGGTGAGATTCGAACTCACGGCTCTTTCGAGTCACTGGTTTTCAAGACCAGCTCCTTAAACCGCTCGGACACCTCTCCGTCTGAGTGACATATAATAATATAACAAAAATTTGCGACTATGTCAACTATTTTTATCATGTTATTTTATGGATATTTTTCAAAGCGCCCACACGGTTAAAATTTAGTGAGCGCTTTCACCATTTTTTACTTAATCATATCTGTATTTCCCATATATGATCTAAGTATTTCTGGTATAGTAACAGAGCCATCATTATTTTGATAGTTTTCTAGTATACATGCTACTGTTCTTCCTACAGCAACACCCGAGCCATTAAGGGTATGAACAAACTGCGCCTTATCCTTTGCTGTTTTCTTATATTTTATATTTGCTCTTCTTGCCTGGAAATCCTCGAAATTACTACAAGATGAAATCTCAACATATCGATTGTAGCTTGGCATCCATACCTCTATATCGTATTTCATAGCAGCGGTAAATCCTAGATCACCTGTACAAATCTTTACCACTCTATAGGGTATACCTAACAATTGAAGTACAGACTCCGCATCTCTTGTAAGTTTTTCTAATTCTTCGTAGGAGTTTTCAGGTTCTACAAATTTTACAAGTTCGACTTTATTAAACTGATGTTGACGTATCAATCCTCTAGTATCTCTCCCTGCAGATCCAGCTTCAGCCCTGAAGCATGCTGAATACGCTACATGCTGAATAGGCAGTTGATTGGCTTCTAATATCTGCTCTCTGTACATATTGGTAACAGGTACCTCCGCGGTAGGGATTAAGAAATAGTCCGTATCTTTTACTTTAAAAGCATCTTCTTCAAACTTCGGCAGTTGACCGGTACCTACCATACTATTTCTATGTGCCATAAATGGTGGAAATATTTCCATATATCCATTTTTACCAGTGTGGGTGTCTAAAAAGAAATTTATTAGTGCTCTCTCTAATCGTGCTCCTAATCCTTTATAAAAAGTGAATCTGGCTCCGGTTACTTTTGCAGCCGTAGAAAAGTCAAGTATTCCTAAATTTTCCCCAATATCCCAATGTGCTTTAGGTTCAAATTCAAAGTTCCTTGGTTCTCCCCATTTTCTTACTTCTATATTATCCTCATCAGTATCACCTACCGGTACACTTTCATGGGGAATATTAGGAATTGTCAGCATTACTTTCTCAATTTCTTCATCTACTATTCTTATTTCATTATCTAATTCTTTAATTGTATCAGATAATTTTTTCATTTCTTCTAACAGTTCAGTAACGTCTTTTCCTTCCTTCTTCATCGCTGGAATCTGCTTTGATGCTGCATTCTGTTCGCTTTTTAGCTGTTCGGTCTTATAAAGAAGTTCCCTTCTTTTTTCATCAAGTTTTAAAAATTCATTTAAATCAAAATTTTCTTTTCTCTTTTCTAACGCTTTTAGTACTTTTTCAGGTTCATTTCTAAGTAATTTGATATCTAACATATTTATCCCTCTCATTACTATTATTATTTAACACTATATAAAGTATACTAAATCTGTTACAATCAAAGAGCCAGTATAAGCATGCTAACTGACACTTTAATGATGTAAGTTATTTTAGTATGATTTATATGTTATACGCCACAAAAGCTAAAATACTTATTATTATGTAATTATTATACTATAATTTTCTAATTATTCAACCTATTTAACTGCATTGCTTTCTTAACTTGATACTTTTATTTTTATTGTATATTTGCCTACATATTTGGAAAATATTTAAATATACTTATATATTAAGGAGAACGGCTATGAATGATGATATTAAAATTTACAGTCATATTGCAGATTTGAAAGAAACCGACTATAAAAACACACTTGCTATTGCTTCAATTATAGAGATTTTAATTGAGAAAGGGATCATAAGTAAAGAGGACCTTTCTAAAAAGGTCCTCGAGCTAGATAGTTAATTCTTTTCACTCATAGCTTCCAAAAAATATTTGATATCTTTTTTATATGTATTATTTGGATACTTATCTCTAAGTTGTATAAGCATCTCTTTTGCTTCCGCATACTTCTCTAATTTGTAATAACTCCTAAACAAAAAATACGTTGCATCATCAGAACAATACACATTGGGATTGTATTGCAGTGAGAATTTAAATGATTCAATCCCTTCATCTAATTCATTTGCTAAATATTTTTTCTTGCCTTCTAAATAATGTGACACTGCGGCTTTCTCAAACGCCACCGAACTAAGCTTATTATATGCTTCTTTACTGCTTTCAGGTAACAAACTCTGATCAACACTATATAAATGAGCTGCGCTTTCTTTATAATTTCCTTCTTCAGAATATCTTTTGCCTTCAAAAAAATGATCGATACTTTGTTTAAGTTTATAGTTTTGCATATCTATCTGATTTAATTGCTCTTTGGTTTTTTTTAGTTCCTCTTCTAATTCTTTATTCCTGACACTAGCTACTTGGAGGTTTTCTTTTAGTTTTTCATTTTCAGAAGACAAACTACTAAGATTTTGCTGTACGCCTTGAAACATACCTTTTTGCTTATTTAATTGCTCTTTGTAGGTTTCTATATCTTGACTTAATCTACTTTGGCTTACTGCAGACATAAGTATTAAAACAAATGCAGCAGTAAATAGCACTGTAGAATATAACCATAAAAATTTTGATTTATTTTTCACCTGCTATCCAACCCTCTTTTCTTATGTTTTTACAAATAAAATTATCATCTTAGTTAATTTTTAACTAGTCTCATATTTTCTTTCATTGTAATTTCTTTTTGCTAAATCTAATGCCTGCATCTCTTCTGCAGATAGAGTATATTTCGCCTTTCCGCTTATTACAGGTTTTGCGTAAGTGGTAGAGCTGTCTCTTGTATACACACCGTTAATAATAAATCCATTATCATTAGAATCGAGCATTGCAATGGCAAAACTTAAATTACTTCCCACATTATCAAATGCATTATACCGGATGACTCCTATCTTTTGTGCACACAACTGAAGCTTTCCTTCAACAATTTTCATCTGTTTTTCAATATCACTATTCTTTTTAACTATTTCTTTTACCATACTATAATAGTCTATAATCACATTTTCTAAATCTTTATCTTTTATTTCATCCGTTAATTTATTATATCTTTTTTTCAATTGTCCAATCCTAGTACTATTTATCATATTCATTATCAATAATAATATATTAATGATTATTAAAGACAAAATAATGTAAACCGAATATGTACTTATCAGATTACTAATTCCATCCATAAAACTGCTCCTTCTATATTGTTTCACGTGAAACATTTTGTATAATCGCTATACCCAGAAAAATTATTAAAAAATTATTTTTTAGTAGTTATATAAATATTGAACTATCCACAAGACCTATATTAGTCTATTTTTTTGTTTTATCTATAAATTTCATTTATCAGGCGCGTTTATTTTCCCTGTATTCAAAATATCACCCTTACCTATATCTGTATATTGCTTTCTGTGTAAAAATTGAATATAACTAAAATATTAAAGAGGATATTTTCGTATGATTATAATAATTTTCTCTTTACGTTAATTTTAGTAGACCGATTAGCCTTTCTAAGTCATCATCAGAATAATATTCAATTTCTATTTTGCTCTTACTTTTACCAGGACATATCTTAACTTTTGTACCTAAATCTTTTGATAATCGCTCTTGCAAATCAATATAGATATGTGACAGTTCATTTTTTTTATCACTTATATTTTTCTTTCTTTTATTAGAAATATAGTCTTTCACCAATTTCTCTGTTTGCCTGACACTTAGTCCTTCTTCTATTACTTTCTGAGCTATTTTTTCCTGTTCACTATTATCTTCAACACTTAATATTGCCCTTGCATGTCCATTTGATAATTTATCTTCAATCACAAATTGTTTTAATAAGTCCGGAAGATTAAGCAATCTTAGGGCATTAGCAATCGCCGATCGACTTTTGCCTACTCTTTGACTGATTTCTTCCTGTTTAATGTGAAACTCTTCTATCAGGTTTTTATATGCCTCTGCTTCTTCGATCGGATTCAAATCTTCTCTTTGAAGATTTTCGATCAATGCTATTTCCATTGTTTCTTTCTTTTCATAATCTCTAACAATGACAGGGATAGTTTTTAGTCCAGCTAATTTTGCGGCACGCCATCTTCTCTCCCCTGCTATAATTTGATAGAAACCGTTATCAAGTTTTTTAACAATAATAGGCTGTATCACACCATGTATCTTAATGGACTCAGAAAGTACTTCCAGCTTTTCTAAGTCAAAATCTTTTCTTGGTTGTTTTTTATTTGGCTCAATTTCTATTAATTTTATTTCCTTTACAGAATTATCTTCATCTGTTTCAACACCAGGTAGTAGAGCTCCCAAACCTTTTCCTAGTCCTCTTTTCACCAACTATATCACCTCTTTAGTGTACTCAATCACTTCATTAGCAAGCTCTAAGTAACATTCAGCACCTCTTGACTTTGGATCATAAAAAATGATCGGTTGGCCAAAGCTAGGGGCCTCACTTAATCTGATATTTCTAGGTATCACCGTTTTATAAACTTTTTTAGGAAAATACTTTTTCACTTCTTCAACAACTTGTATAGAAAGATTTGTTCTAGCATCAAACATAGTAAGTAGCACACCTTCAATATCAAGATTTGAATTCAGATACTTTTTCACCTGCTTTACTGTATTTGTTAACTGACTAAGTCCTTCTAATGCATAATATTCACATTGTATAGGAACAAGTATTGAATGCGCGCATGTCAGTGCATTAATTGTTAATAAACCAAGCGAAGGAGGACAATCCATGATAATATAATCATATGTATCTTCAATTGATTCAACTGATTTTTTTAATCGATATTCTCTAGACATGATTGCAACAAGTTCAATCTCAGCCCCTGCCAATTCAATATTTGATGGGCATATGTATAAATTTTCATATGCGGTCTTTAAAATCACCTGATTGATGTCATCATCATTGATTAATACATCATATATAGACTTTTTCAGCAGCTTTTTATTTATACCTACACCACTAGTACTATTACCCTGCGGATCTATATCTATCATCAAAACTCTTTCACCTTTTGCAGCAAGGCATGCACTCAAATTAACGGAGGTTGTAGTTTTCCCTACGCCCCCTTTCTGGTTGGCAACTGCTATCACCTTACTCAAAACACCACCATCTCTCTATACATTCATTATTTTCATATATACCTTCATATTATAGCATAGATTATTCTGTTTTTAAAACAAGAAAATGTTTCACGTGAAACATTTTCTTGTACTTTTTATAATAACTATACTATTTTATATTCCATCCAACTTTCTAAAAAAATAATATCAGCAAGTGCTTCTTTAAATACTCTTCGACATTTACCATAATCCAGTAATGTGAACACAATTGTGTAATTGTTGTAGAATATATAACATTTTCGTGAATATAATATAATAAATTGCGAGGTGAATTTAATGAAATTTGAAAAATTTATACGTTCAAAGATGGTATGTCTTAGTATAATATGTTGTTATTGTTCATGGGCCGTTTATCTTAATTTCTATGGTAATTCAAAATTGATTGATTCATTATCTTTCATACCATCTTTGGCAATGAATATCGGTTATAATATTTCAGATATAAGTGTTAAGACATTTTCAGATATGAATAATAATTATCCAAATATTGAAACTACTGCATTTATTCTTAGTTTACTCCTATGTATAACTACTGCTTTAATTATTTCGAGTTTTATCCATATTTTAATAAAAAAAATACTAATAAAAAAAAATTCTTATTAATATAATTATTATGATATTTTTCAGGAGGATTATTAATATATGTGGAAAATAATTTTTACTACATTTTGGATTGTTTTTCTTGCCGAGCTGGGAGATAAAACCCAGCTCTCCACCATGCTGCTTGCTTCAAAAACAAAAAGTGGACTATCTGTATTTATTGGTGCAGCTTCAGCACTAATTCTATCATCGGTAATTGGAGTGTTATGTGGAGAAATTTTAAGCAGATATATACCCCAAAATTATATACAAATTGGTGCAGGAATTTCTTTTATAGCCATAGGTCTATTACTATTGTTCGGAAAATTTTAATCAAAATCACATGCTAGACATATAAAAAATCGATATATCCTTTATATCGATTTTTTCTCCTAACAATTTATAATTTTTTACTACTCTTTTGGAATTCTCACAATATATTCTACATAATCTTCATTATCACTCTGTGTAACTTTAGCATTTACGCCTGATTGCTTCATCATATCAACGGCCTGTTTTAATGTATTAATGAATATTCTAACATCTCTAAACGCTCTAATTTGCTTTTTAACAGTCGGTTTTTCTGCATTATTCGTATATTTTTCTATAGTTTTCTGAATTAATTCTTCAGTTTTCTTTACATTTAAACCCTTTTCACATACTTGCTTTAAAATTTTCAACTGCAGCTGTTCATCAGGTAATTTTAATAAAGCTCTAGCATGTCTTTCAGTCAAATTGTTGTCACCAATCATTTTTTTTACTAACGGAGGCAATTTTAACAATCTAAGCTTATTAGCAACGGTAGATTGATTTTTTCCAACCTTTATTGCCAGCTCCTCTTGTGTAAATCCATGCTCAGATATTAAATGAAAATATCCTTCAGCTTCTTCCATAAAACTAAGATCTTCTCTTTGTAAATTCTCTATTAATGCCACAACTGCAGAATCATTATCATTCATTTCCACAACAATAGCAGGTATCTCTTTTATATCCGCAATTTTGGATGCTCTTAGTCTTCTTTCACCCGCCACTAGTTCATAGCTTCCCGACCCTAGTTTTCGAACATTTATTGGTTGCAATATACCATATTGCTTTATAGATATACTAAGCTCTTCTAGTGCTGCTTTATCAAAATGTTTCCGGGGCTGGTATGGGTTAGGCTTTATTTTATCAATAGGTATGTTTACTACCTTCCCTTTTTCATCATTATTATTCTTAAACATTGACATAACCTCCATCATACACAATGCCTCCTTTTTTACCCTCAGCTTGTCCATATCATATAAATATATATTTATATGACTTTTTTATTTTTATATCTAGTATTATAACATAATCTTATAAATTTTGGTAAAAAATCGTTCGTCACATTACTACACCAATTATCAAAATAATATTTATTTTATCGGATCCTTTGAGGGTTTTCCAGCCTTTCTGGGATATTTTGTCGGACATTGTCTTACCTTTTTTATAACAATAATCGAATGTTGTATTTGCGTGTGGGGCAATAGGATTTTCTTAATATCTACAATTTCTCCGCCTAACACATGAATAGCATTTTTTGACTCATTCATTTCTTCTGTTACATCCGGACCTTTCATACTTATAAAATATCCGCCAACTTTTGAAAGAGGGAGACAGTACTCTGCCAGCACCGATAGATTTGCTACCGCGCGTGATATTGAAACATCGAATTCTTCTCGATATTGCTTATTATTACCTATATCTTCTGCTCTACCGTGCATAGTAACAATATTATCGAATTTTAACTCTTTAATAACTTCATCCAAAAAATTTAGTCTTTTATTTAAAGAATCCAATAATGTAATATTTAAATTACAATTCACAATTTTTAATGGAATTGCGGGAAACCCAGCTCCTGTACCCACATCAATAATCTTAGAGCCTGTTTCAAATACATTAGTAAAAATACATGAAATAGAATCTAGAAAATGCTTTATGATAATCTCTTTTTCATCCTCAATGGCAGTAAGATTCATTTTCTTATTCCACTCTAAAAGCATATTCTTATATATAACAAACTTTTCTATTTTTTCATCAGTAAGATCAATATTAAATTGTCTGGCACCCTCCCTTAATAGATCAACAGATTCCATTTTTTCACCTCTACTCAATTAAGAATCTTTATTGGTATTTCCTCTCCGTATTTGTTCCAAATAAATCATAAGAACAGATATATCAGCAGGTGACACACCTGAAATTCTTGAAGCTTGACCCATTGATTCAGGCTTGATATTGGTAAGTTTTTGTCTTGCTTCTATTCTCAATCCTTGAATAGCATTGTAATCGAGATCTTTGGGTAGCTTTTTATTCTCTAACTTTTTGAATTGCTCTATCTGCATCAGCTGTCTTTTTATATATCCTTCATATTTTATCTGAATAGATACCTGTTCTGCAACATCAAAAGATAATCCAGGACGGCTTTTATCAATAGCACCTAAAGCATCGTAGCTCAGTTCCGGTCTTTTCAACAGTTCAATCATGCGGATTCCTGATTTTATTCTTGTGCTATTGTGATGATCTAAAAATGTATTTACTTCGTCGGTTGGGGTTATAATGGTTTCTTCCAGTCTTTTGATTTCTTGTTCTATCTGTAACTTTTTATTCAAAAACTTTTGATATCTTTCTTCAGAGATTAATCCTACCTTATATCCTATCGGAGTCAATCTCAAATCAGCATTGTCCTGACGCAGCAACAGTCTGTACTCGGAACGTGATGTCATCATTCTATATGGCTCCGATGTACCCTTTGTTACTAAGTCATCTATTAAAGTACCTATATATGCCTCAGAACGGTCCAATACTAATGGCTCCTTGTCCAAAATTTTCAAAGAAGCATTTGTACCCGCTATCAATCCCTGTGCAGCAGCCTCTTCATATCCTGAACTACCATTAAATTGACCTGCGCCGTATAATCCGTTTATATTTTTAAATTCTAATGTTAATTTCAATTGTGTAGGATTAACACAATCATATTCTATCGCATATGCCGTTCTCATCATTTTGACATTTTCTAATCCTTTAATGGTCCTTAACATCTCTAATTGAACATCTTCCGGCAAACTACTTGACATACCCTGAACATACATTTCTTCCGTATTTAGACCCATCGGCTCTATAAACAACTGATGTCTTTCTTTATCTGCAAAACGGACTACCTTATCTTCAATAGACGGGCAGTATCTTGGACCGACACCTTCAATGACTCCACCGTATAATGGAGAACGATGCAAATTATCTTTAATCACTTGATGTGTTTTTTCATTTGTATATGTAAGCCAGCACGATACCTTATTTTTTCCCACATCTTCTGTCTCAAAAGAAAATGGCGTAATAAGGTCATCACCATTCTGTTCTTCCATCTTGGAGAAATCTACGGACCTTGAGTTTATTCTTGCAGGAGTCCCAGTTTTGAATCTCATTAATTCTACTCCCTGCTCTTTCAATGCATCAGAAAGCTTATTTGCCGGAAACAAACCATCTGGTCCGCCACTATAGTTCACATCGCCAACTATAATTCTTCCTTTTAAAAATGTTCCTGTTGCCAGAATTACAGCTTTTACATGATATATTGCGCCGGTATGTGTTTTAATGCATTTTACCGTTTTATTTTCAACTAATATATCTACTACTTCTGCCTGTTTTATATCAAGATTTTCCTGCTTTTCAAGAGTATGTTTCATTTCCATTTGATATGCTCTGCGGTCTGACTGAGCACGTAACGAATAAACGGCAGGGCCTTTTCCTTTATTCAATATTCTGGATTGTATAAATGTTTTATCCGCATTTTTACCCATTTCTCCGCCTAAAGCGTCTATTTCCCTCACGAGATGTCCTTTAGCCGTCCCACCTATACTGGGATTACAAGGCATATTCGCAATACTATCAAGATTTATAGCGAACATAATGGTTGAACATCCCAGACGCGCTGACGCTAAAGCAGCTTCACAACCGGCATGTCCGCCTCCAATTACAGCAACATCATATTCACCGGCATAATACTCCATTCTATCACCTCATTTTCCCAAACAAAATTCTCTAAAAATCTGATCAACAATCTCTTCAGAAACAGTAAATCCTATAATTTCACCTAAACTCTCAATAGCGTTACTTAAATCTATAAAGATCATATCTAACGGCATCCCGTTATCTATTGCTTCAATACATTCACTAATACTCTTTTTTGCTCTTACCAATGAATCTTTATGTCTTACATTAGTAATCATAACATCACTGTTAATATTTATATTTCCGCTCATAAAAAGGTGATGAATGGTGTTTTCAAGTTCTTGAACTCCTATTCCTTTTTTTGCAGATACATTTATTATAGGATGACCCTCAAATAAATTCCTTATATACTCCATATCAATTCTAATATCTAAATCCACTTTATTAACCAATACGATAAGCTTTTTATTTTTTACAAGATCAATGATCTTTTTATCATTCTCATTTATGATTTCGCTGCCATCTAATATTAAAATTACTAAGTCAGCCTTATTTATAAATTCTCTGGATTTTTCCACACCTATTCTTTCCACAATATCATCGGTTTCTCTAATGCCGGCAGTATCAATAACCTTTAATGGGATACCTTTTAAATTGATATATTCTTCAATAATATCTCGTGTAGTTCCCGGGACCTCAGTAACAATTGCTCTATTTTCTTTTAAAAGGTTATTTAAAAGAGAAGATTTACCTACATTTGGTTTTCCAATAATCACTGTACTTAACCCATCTCTTATGATTTTACCCATATCAGCAGTCTCGAGTAAATTTTTCATCTCATCCTTTATATTTTTTAAAAAAGCAATTAAATTCTCTTCACTCAATTCTTCAATATCATCTTCAGGAAAATCGACTGCAGCTTGCAGATGAGCAGCTATTCTAAGCATTTTACTTCGTATATCGAATATTCTACTTGATAAACTTCCTTCAAGCTGATCTACCGCAGATTGCAAGCCAACATTTGTTTTTGAATTTATAATATCAATAATCGCTTCTGCTTGTACTAAATCTATTCTACCATTCAGAAAAGCACGTTTTGTGAACTCACCTGCATCAGCAATTCTCGCTCCGGCGTAAATCACTTCTTCCAATATTCTTTTTGTGGATATAACGCCGCCATGACAATTGATTTCAACGATATCTTCCTTTGTAAAAGTGTGGGGTTTTTTCATCACAGATACTAAAACTTCATCTATGGTCTGTTTTTTTTCTAAGTCAATGATAAAACCATAGTGTATGGTATGCGACTTTACATCAACCAGCTTTTTATTTTTATGGCTCCTAAATATGCGTTCTACAATATTTACCGCATCTTTCCCACTCACTCTTATGATAGCGATTCCGCCTATACCGGGAGGAGTAGAAATAGCAGCAATGGTATCTTCCAGGTACATCCTTCTCCATCTCCTTAAAAACTATACGGTCTTTCTGTGTTATTGCACAAAAAAAGCTGCGCTGTAGACTGTATTATATTACAAGCCTTCAGCTACAGCTTGATATATTGCATCAAAAACTATAAACTAAACTTCTATTTTTTTCCGGCTATTTAAAGCAATAACAACTTTTCTGTTTGGTTCGTCACCGACACTATATGTGGTAACCATTTTATTATTCTGCAAAGTAGAATGAATTATTCTTCTTTCATATGGATTCATTGGCTCAAGCGTAATACTTCTTCTATACTTCAATACCCTGTCCGCTAATCTTTTTGCAAGTCTGATCAATGTCTCTTCACGTTTTTTACGATAATTCTCTGTATCCATTGAAACCCGAATATATTCGTGGTCGCCTCTATTTACCACAAGACTTGTTAAATATTGAAGTGAGTCAAGAGTTTCTCCTCTTCTGCCAATAAGAATTCCCATATCATCTCCCTCAAGAATAATCTTAAGAGAACTTTCCTTTTCTAGAAAATGAATAGTGACTTTCAAGTTCATTTTCTCAAATACATTTTCTAAGAATTCTTTTGCTCTGGATTGAGCAGTATCTTTCTCAGTGACTACCACTTTTGCAACTTTTGAACCAATAATACCAAAAAGACCTTTTGCACCCTCATCAATGATTTGTATCTCTGCTTTCTCACGTTCCAAACCCAATTCTTCAAGGGCAAGATTAATAGCCTCTTCAACAGTTTTTCCTGATTTTTCTACTGATTTTCTCATTGACTACGCTTTTCCCTCCTTTATTGCCGGGGCAAATAATTTATTTAATGCTACTTGCTGCAGCATCTGTATCAAATTACTGATAACCCAATATAACCCTACCCCTGCCGGTAACGAAAAACATATAAACCCTGTCATAAATGGAAAAATTGTCATCATACTGCTCGTCATCTGCGCAGCTTGGGCATTTTGAGATCCGGAAGTTGCTGTAGAAGTCAACTTACTTGATAAATATGTAGTCAATGCAGCTAGAACAGGAATAATCCATATCACACTAGGTGCATTAAACTGAGGTGTTTGCGCCAAATTAAGTCCTAAAAATTCTAAATTTATATTTTTCATTTGCTCTGCAATTTTTATCTCATCACGTACATTAATACTCAGTTCCGCTGCTATTTTTGCAATTTCTTCTTTACTCATTTTAAGAATGTATGTAAGTGGTTGATAAATAACCCTATATAGCCCGAAAATAATAGGAAGCTGTATAAGCAAAGGTAAGCAACTTCCCGCAGGATTCACCTTATGCTCCTGATATATTTTCATCGTTTCAACCTGTAGTTTTTCTTTATCATTTTTGTACTTCTTTTGTATATCAGTAAGAAGTGGCTGAATCTTTTGCATTTCCGCCATGGATTTCTGCTGCTTAATAGCAAGAGGGAGCAAAATAAGCTTAATAAAGATTGTAAATAACACTATAGCAAAACCATAACTATTAGTAAACGAATAAATAAAACTTAATACCGAGCCAAGAGGACCAGTAATAAGCAGTCCAAAAATATCTCCCATCGTTTTTTAACCTCCTTTTACTCTACCGGGTCATACCCTCCAGGGTTAAATGGATTACATCTTAATATCCTTTTTATTGATAAATATCCACCTTTAAATACGCCGTATTTCATAACAGCATCTAACGCATACCTGGAACAGGTAGGGTAAAAACGACAGCTTGGCCTTTTTAAAGGTGAAATGAGTTTTCGATATATCATAATACATACTATAACTATTTTACACAAAATAAATTGTACTACCTTAACGACTCCCCAGATTGTTTTCTTTATCATTTTATTAAATCAACTCTTTTCAAGAGATTATGCATTGCACCACTAACTTCTCTATATGACGCTTCTCTTGATCTCACCCTGGCTACAAATATAATATCATAACCTTCTTTTATAGTACTTTCTTTTAATCTGTAGCTTTCTTTAATTAATCTTCTGACTCTATTTCTTGCCACTGCTTTTCCAATCTTCTTATTTACAGTAATCCCCAATCTATTGATATTTAAACCATTTGCTATAAAATAAATAACCAGAAGATTATTTGCTATAGAATTTCCTTTTGCATAAATTCTTTTAAATGTTCTATTTTCATTTAACGAAATAGTTGTCTGCATATAATCTATCCTTTTGTCATAAAGCAAAAAAGATACCCTATCACACATCAAAAAATTAATACAAAAAGACCACTTTAAAGTGGCCCTTATGCTGACAGTCTTTTTCTGCCTTTTAGTCTTCTTCTAGCCAATACTTTCCGTCCATTTTTAGTGCTCATTCTTTTTCTGAACCCATGTTCTTTTTTTCTTTGTCTCTTTTTCGGTTGATATGTTCTCAGCACAGTTTACACCCCCTTCTCAAGCTACAGATGAATACTGGTTCATTATCACTGTTACGATTGATAATACACCACTATTCACCTAAAGTAAAATAATAATTTATTTAATTTTTCAATTCAATCGCTGCAATTTTTAAGACACTGTTTCAATTATATCCTAATCAATAAACAAATGTCAAGAAAGAACAAATAAAAATCATTATTTACCTTGTGGATAATTCTTTAGTACTATTTTGCATTTTTTGATTGAATATTCACAATAATTTTGATATATTATAAATTGCCTGTTGATAACTTTGAAATTTTACATAACAACTTGCTATTTACTCACAACTTGTGGATAATATTGTGAATAACCTTTATTTTTTTTTAAAAGCTATGTATTTTATCGCCTTAAAGCTGTTAATAATTTTATTAATACGATGTTAACAACTTAAAATATTGCTATTTTTTATTATTAGCACATAAATTTATTTTATACTCATTAACATTATCAACATCTAGTTATAATTTTATCCACAGTTGTTAATAATTTTGTTGATAACATATTATTTTATGTATATATTTTTTTTATTATTCATTTTAGGAGGAACACGATGAGCAATTATTTAACTGAGATATGGAATAAAACTCAAAACATGATCAAATCGGAAATTACAGAGGTAGGATTTAATACTTGGATTAAAACCATCGTGCCTATTTCTATATCAGATCGTGAAATTACATTAGGTGTTCCCAATGACTTCAACAAAAATATTATTATGGGGAGATACTACCCCCTTATTCAGAATGCTCTAACAGCAGCAGCATCTAAAGAATACAATATAATCGTTACTATTATAGGAGAAAATGATGATAAAAAGAATAATGATAACAATGATAATTCTATAAATAATCCTATAATTACTGAAAAAATCCAACCTGATGAACCTAATAATCCGCTAAATCCAAAATACACATTTGATACCTTTGTTGTCGGTAATAGCAACCGTTTCGCGCACGCTGCGTCACTTGCAGTCGCAGAATCCCCCGCTAAAGCTTATAACCCGCTGTTTTTATATGGTGGCGTTGGTCTTGGAAAAACACATTTAATGCATGCAATCGGCCACTATATATTAAATCAAACACCATCAACAAAAGTTGTATATGTTTCATCAGAAAAGTTTACAAATGAACTTATTAATTCTATAAAAGATGATAGGAATGAAGAATTTAGAAGTAAGTATAGACATATAGATGTGTTAATGGTAGATGATATTCAGTTCATTGCAGGTAAAGAACGGACCCAGGAAGAGTTTTTCCATACCTTTAATGCTTTACACGAGGCAAACAAACAAATTATCCTAACAAGTGACAGACCACCGAAAGAGATTAATACTTTGGAAGAAAGGCTTCGTTCCAGGTTTGAATGGGGATTGATCGGAGATATCCAGCCTCCTGACTTTGAAACAAGAATAGCGATATTAAAAAAGAAAGCTCAACTTGAAAAGCTAACAGTTCCGGATGAAATATTAGTGCATATCGCAAGTAAAGTGAAATCAAATATTAGAGAATTGGAAGGAGCACTTAACCGCATTATCGCGTTTAGCGCTTTAGTCAAACAAGAAATCAATCAAGAGCTGGCTGATGAAGCTTTAAAAGATTATCTATCAACCAATAGCACCAGAATTATCACTCCATCGGTTATCCAAGAAATTGTAGGGAAATATTTTAATATAAGATTAGAAGATTTTAAGTCATCTAAGAGAACAAAGAATGTTGCGTATCCGAGACAAATAGCGATGTATCTCTCCAGAGAATTAACAGAGTTATCCTTACCTAAAATCGGAGAAGAATTTGGAGGAAGAGACCATACTACTGTTATACATGCTGTAAGTAAAATAGATGATGATATAAAAAAAGATTCTGAAATAAAAAGAATCATTACAGAATTAACTAAAAATATTAAAGGAAAATAATCCACATTCTATTGTTTATTGTATGTTATCTTTCTGTGGATAATTTTTTTCTCTGAAATACTTGTGAACTGTGTGAATAAAAAGAGAAATATTGTCAACATGATATGAACACGCTCTAAAACAGCTTGCCACTAATATTTAAGGCTTATCCACAGAAATAACAGTACTTATTACTAATACTACTAAAATTTTTATATTTATTTATATATAAATAAGAAAAGGAGTTATTCACAGATGAAGCTATCTTGCCAAAAAAATACTTTGCTTGATGCAATAAGTGTTGCACAAAAAGCAGTTTCCACAAAATCTACTTTGCAAATTTTAGAAGGAATTTTGCTGGAAGCTTCGGATAATATTCTAAAACTGACAGGTAACGATCTTGAACTTGGGATAGAGTGCAGCATACAAGCAGATATTCAACAAACGGGCGCTATTGTTTTAAACTCAAGGATATTTGGGGATATCGTAAGAAAACTTCCCAATGATACAGTTTTTCTTGAAGTGCAGGATAACAATAATGTATATATAAAATGCGGAAATTCGGAATTTAATATTATGGGAATATCATCAGTGGAATTTCCTGAACTTCCTTCGGTACAAAAGGAAAACCCATTTACTATATCACAGGAAAAACTAAGAAGTATGATTAAACAAACAATTTTCGCAGTAGGAACAAATGAGAATAAAATTATTCTAACAGGATCCTGTCTTGAAGTTGATGAAGGCTATTTAAATATGGTTTCAGTAGATGGATATCGGCTCGCAATGAGAAAAGAACCTATTCATTCATTAGAAAATAAACTATCATTTGTCATTCCGGGAAAAACTTTAAATGAATTATCTAAGATTATTAAAGAAGAAGAACAAGATATAAATATATACATCACAGCTAAACATGTATTGTTCGAATTTGATAACTGCCGGATGGTATCACGATTGCTGGAAGGAGAATTTTTGAATTATAAACAAATAATACCTAAAGAGAATCATTTACGATTAAAAACTTCCGTAAAGCCATTAATAGAAAGTATTGAGAGAGCCGCACTTTTAATCGTATCAGATAATCAGAAATATCCTGTAAGGCTGAATATAAAGACAGATAAAATCATTATTAGCTGTATGACACAAACAGGAAAAGTTCAAGATTCCGTAAAGGTAGAAACTGAAGGTAATGACTTGGAAATAGGTTTTAATCATAAATACTTGTTAGATGCGCTTAAAGCATGTGAATGTGATGAAGTTTATATGGAGTTTAATACCGCATTAAGCCCATGTATTATTAAAGCGGTTGATAATGAAAAGTTCATTTATTTAGTACTTCCGGTAAGATTAAGAAGCGAATAATATATATAAAATCACTAAGATGTAAAAAATAAGCCTGAGAATGATGACTCAGGCTTATTAAAAGTTATTTGATAATTATTTTAATAATGATATAATATTAACAACTAATTTATAAAGGTTAGGCGGACATACTTATGGATAGAATAAAGATAGACACTGAATACATTAAACTTGACCAATTACTCAAGTGGGCTGGTATTATTGGGTCAGGCTCAGATGCCAAAATGTTGATATATGATGGATTGGTGGAAGTAAACGGAATAGTCGTAGAGCAAAGGGGTAAAAAAGTGTTTCCAGGAGACCGTATCATCATACATATGGAGAAAGATATTGAATTTATTGTAGAATAGAGGATATTTTCATGTATGTTGGAAATTTAAAACTCTATAATTATAGGAACTATACCAGCGTTGATATAGATTTTTCTAAAAGTATTAATATTATCTACGGTAATAACGCACAAGGTAAAACAAATATCCTTGAGGCTATATATTTATTTGCTACAGGAAGGTCTCACCGAACCAGCAAAGAAAAAGAACTGATACGATTTGGCCAAGATTTTGCAAATATAAAACTGAGTTTTTTAAATGAAGATCAATTGAATTGTGGTGAAATGATTCTTTCTCAAAATCAAAAAAAGAAAATAAAAATAAATGAGGTACCCATTAATAAAATAGGAGAATTAATGGGATTTTTCAATGCAGTTATGTTCTCACCTGAAGATCTGAATTTAATAAAAGAGGGTCCCTCACAAAGAAGAAGGTTTTTAGATATATGTATCAGCCAAATGCGGCCGGCTTATTTTTATAATTTACAACAATATATTAAAGTACTGGACCAAAGGAATAACTTACTAAAAAAAATTAATAAAAATAAATCACTATACGAAACGCTATTTATTTGGGATGAAAAATTAATTGAGTATGGCTCAAAGATTATATTATATAGAGTATCTTTTATAAACAAGCTTAAAGAAGTAGCACGTAAAATCCATGAAAACATTACCAGGGATATGGAAGATTTAGATATTGAGTATATGCCTAATGTTAGGATTGAAAACGCTGCCCAGATTAGTGATATCAAGAAAATATTTAAAGAATCCCTTAATAAAAATATAAGTAGGGAAATAGATATGGGAATAACGCTGACAGGTCCTCATAGAGATGATATAAATTTTAAAATTAATAGTGTTACGGTTAAAAATTTTGGATCGCAGGGCCAGCAAAGGACGGTAGTGCTTTCATTGAAAATGGCGGAAATGGAGTTTATGAAAGAGGATAAAGGTGAATACCCGGTCCTTTTATTAGATGATATCATGTCAGAATTGGATATTCATAGACAAGATTATATTATTCGTAATATTTCAGATAAGCAGGTTATCATAACGTGTACAGATATAGATAGATTTAATATCAATAATCATACGGCAGTTTATAAAATTGAAAATGGTAATGTGTTGAAAGGAGAGCATTGAAATGTTTTTACATTTGGGTGGAGACGTAGTGGTAAGACTAAAAAATGTTATAGCCATTATGGATTTGGAAACTACTACAATTTCAAAAATAAGTAAAGAATTCTTAACAATTGCTGAGGAAGAAGGTTTTATTGAAAATATTTCTGATGATTTACCAAAATCTTTTATCATTACAGAAGTGGATAAAAAAAGTAAAATATATCTTTCTCCCATTTCATCAGTAACTCTTTTTAAAAGAGCAGGTTATATTGATGATATCGCAAATGTGTAAATTACTATTTAATGTTTCAAAAATTTTGGATAACAGACGGAGGGAGTTATGGCTGTAAATAGAATAGAAAATAACTATGATGAAAATCAGATTCAGGTATTGGAAGGGTTAGAGGCCGTAAGGAAAAGGCCGGGTATGTATATTGGCACCACATCATCACGAGGTTTGCACCACTTGGTATATGAAATTGTTGATAACAGTATTGATGAAGCCTTAGCAGGATATTGTGATAATATATATATTTTCATAAACGAAGATAATTCTATCACTGTTGAAGATGATGGAAGAGGTATCCCGGTTGGTATACATCCTAAGATGGGAATACCTGCGGTAGAAGTAGTTTTTACAGTACTTCATGCAGGTGGAAAATTCGGTGGTGAAGGATATAAAGTATCCGGAGGATTACATGGAGTAGGTGCATCAGTAGTAAACGCACTTTCAGAATGGTTGGAAGTAGAAGTATATGATGGTAAAAATATTCACTATCAAAGATATGAAAGAGGTAAAACGCTGGCGCCTCTTAAAATTGTAGGGGAGACTGAAAAAAGAGGAACAAAAATTTCTTTTAAACCCGATCACGAAATATTTGAAGATTTGGTCTATGAATACGATATACTTCTTAATAGATTAAGAGAACTGGCGTTTTTAAATGGCGGTATCAGTATTATTTTAACTGATAAAAGAGAAGAAGAAAAGCAGAAAGTTCTCAAATATGATGGTGGAATTAAATCATTTGTCGAGTATATCAATAAAAATAAAGAAGTGATCCATAGACAAGTGGTTTTTATTGAGGGTGAAAAAGATGGATCGCAGGTTGAAGTCGCTATGCAGTACAGCGATAATTATGTAGAGAATATATATAGTTTTGCCAATAACATTCATACTACAGAGGGCGGCACACATGAAACAGGATTTAAAGCATCGTTGACCAAAGTTTTAAACGATTATGCGAGAAAGTATAATATATTAAAAGAAAACGATAAAAATCTTTCAGGAGAAGATGTAAGGGAAGGACTTACTGCTGTAATCAGCGTAAAATTAAGGGAGCCGCAGTTCGAAGGTCAGACAAAAACAAAATTAGGAAACAGTGAGGTCAGAGGACTGGTTGAAGGTGCAATGAATGAGAAGTTATCATCATTCTTAGAAGAAAATCCTTCTATCGGAAAATCTATTTTAGAAAAGAGTCTCACTGCGGCAAGAGCCAGAGAAGCTGCTCGTAAAGCAAGAGAGCTGACCAGAAGGAAAAGTGCGCTTGAGAGTACATCATTACCGGGAAAACTTGCCGATTGCTCTGAGAGAGATCCGGCAGTTACTGAAATATATATTGTTGAAGGTGACTCTGCGGGAGGATCAGCAAAGCAAGGCAGAGACAGAAGGTTTCAGGCTATTCTTCCATTATGGGGAAAAATGCTGAATGTTGAAAAAGCGCGAATAGATAAAGTATACGGAAATGATAAGCTTATGCCGGTGATTACTGCATTAGGTGCAGGAATAGGTGATGAGTTTGATACATCAAAATTAAGATATGGTAAAGTGATTATTATGGCCGATGCAGATGTAGACGGATCACATATTAGAACACTATTATTAACTTTCTTCTTTAGGTTTATGAAGCCTCTTGTAGAAAAGGGGCATGTCTATATTGCCCAGCCTCCGCTGTATAAGATCGCTAAAGGAAAAAATGTTACATATGCTTATACTGATAGAGAATTGGACAAGGCATTATCAGAAATAGGAAGAGACGCGAATATTCAAAGATATAAGGGTTTGGGTGAAATGAATCCTAATCAGTTATGGGACACTACTATGAATCCTGAAACAAGAACCATTCTTAGGGTTGAGCTTGAGGATGCCGTAGCTGCAGATGAGATTTTTACTATCTTAATGGGAGACAAGGTAGAACCTAGAAGAGAATTTATTGAAGCACATGCTAAAATGGTAAGTAATTTAGATGTTTAGTCAGTAGGGAGTGAATAGTGGGGAGCGGGGAGAGATCCTACATAAACCACTATTAAATCCTATTTATGATAAATTTGTTCAAATATTATAGAATGATTCATCAATATCTAAATATACAAATTTTAATACCATATATATTTGTTTAAGGAATTATATTGAATGTGGGAACTAGCTGATGGCAGTAGGTTTTTGATATACGGAGAACTTCTCCCCACTCCTCACTTTCCACTCCCCACTATTCAAATAAGGGAGGACAGTAAGAAATGATAGATAATTCAGCACAGAAGATTATACCGGTTGATATTCAAGCGGAAATGAAAAAGTCATATATAGACTATGCAATGAGCGTTATTGTTGGAAGAGCATTGCCTGATGTAAGGGATGGTCTTAAGCCTGTTCATAGAAGAATATTATATACGATGTATGAAGCCGGGTTTACTCCGGATAAACCCCATAGAAAGTGTGCAACCACTGTCGGCGATGTTCTAGGTAAATATCATCCCCATGGAGATGCTGCCGTATATGATAGTTTGGTTCGAATGGCACAGGACTTTTCTCTAAGATATCCGCTTATTGATGGTCATGGTAATTTTGGATCTGTAGACGGTGATCCGGCAGCTGCATATCGTTATACAGAAGCCAGAATGTCTAAGCTTGCAATGGAAATGCTTACTGATATAGAGAAAGAAACAGTAGATTTCGTTCCTAACTATGATGACCGTTTAAAAGAGCCATCAGTACTTCCGTCAAAATTTCCAAACTTATTGGTAAATGGTTCATCAGGGATAGCAGTAGGAATGGCAACCAATATTCCTCCGCATAATTTAACAGAAGTAATAAATGGAGTTGTTGCACTCATTGATGATCCAAATATGACAATAGAAGATCTCTTAGCTTATATTAAGGGTCCGGACTTTCCTACTGCCGGTATTATTATGGGGCGGCAGGGAATCAAAGACGCTTATATGACAGGAAGAGGCAGGGTTATTGTCAGGTCAAAAGCGGATATTGAGCAAGTTAGCAGTAATAAGCAAAGAATTATTGTCACTGAAATACCCTATCAGGTTAATAAAGCAAGATTAATAGAAAAGATCGCTGAATTGGTAAGAGATAAAAGGATTGAAGGTATTTCCGATTTAAGAGATGAATCTGATAGAGATGGTATGAGAATAGTCATTGAGCTTAAAAGAGATGCCAATGCAAATGTGGTTTTAAATCAACTCTATAAATATACTCAAATGCAGGATACTTTTAGTATCAACATGTTGGCATTGGTTGATAATGAGCCTAAAGTACTTAATTTAAGAGAAATACTGGACCATTATATAAACTTTCAAAAGCAGGTTATTGTCAGAAGGACAAAATATGACCTTAATAAAGCAGAAGCTAGGGCACATATTCTTGAAGGATTACGAATCGCTTTAGATCATATTGATGAAATTATTAATATTATTCGAGGCTCTAGAACAACAGCTATGGCCAAAGAGAGATTGATGGAAGAATTCAGTCTGAGTGATGTTCAGTCTCAAGCTATATTAGATATGAGACTTGCGAGATTAACAGGACTGGAAAGAGATAAAATAGAAGAAGAATATAAACAGCTGTTAGAAACAATAAAATATTTAAAAGATATTTTGGCAAGTGAAAGTATGGTGCTTGGTATTATTAAAGAAGAACTATTAGTGATAAAAGAAAAATTCGGAGATGAAAGAAGATCGGCTATTACTATTGCGGAAGATGAAATTAATATAGAAGATCTAATAGAAGAAGAGGATAATGTAATTACTTTAACACATTTCGGTTATATTAAGAGACTGCCTGTACATACGTATAAAAGTCAGCGTAGAGGCGGTAAGGGGATTATAGGGTTAAGTACAAGAGAAGAAGATTTTGTTGAAACACTCTTCGTAACTTCTACGCATCATCATATATTGTTCTTCACCGATAAAGGAAAGATGTATAGATTAAAGACTTATGAGATACCTGAAGCCGGAAGACAGGCAAAGGGAACCGCCATTGTTAATTTATTGGAGGTCCAGCCTGATGAAAAAGTCACCGCAGTGATTCCGGTAAAAGAATTTAAAGAAGGGCAATACCTGCTGATGACCACAAGAAATGGAGTCATCAAGAAGACTGACTTAATGGAATATGATACGGCAAGAAAGAGTGGTTTAGCTGCGATTACATTAAGGGAAGATGATGAATTAATCAGAGTAAAGCTTACCGATGGTAATCAGCAGGTTATATTAGGTACACGACATGGTCAATCTATCAGATTTAATGAATCGGATGTAAGACCAATGGGAAGAACAGCACAAGGAGTAAAAGCAATAGAACTAAATGAAGAAGATTATGTAGTAGGAATGTCTTTGATAAGAGAAAATGCAGACCTTCTTGTAGTGACTGAAAATGGATTTGGTAAAAGAACCGATTTGGAAGAATACCGAATGCAGTCAAGGGGAGGAAAGGGAATATTCACATATAGATTAACAGAAAAAACAGGGTGTGTTGCAGGAATAAAAGTTGTTGGTGATACAGATGATATAATACTGATCACTTCGGATGGAACAATTATCAGATTATCCACTAAAGATATCAGTAAAATGGGTAGAACCACACAAGGTGTTACCTTAATAAGAATGGAACAAGATGTAAAGGTGGTTGCAATAGCAAGAATTGAAGAAGAAGTGGAAGAAGAAATTAAAGAAGAAGTAGAAGAAGAAGTAGAAGAAGAGAAATAGGGGCTGAGAGCCCCTATTTCTCTTCTTCATTATTATCACTATTTCCTTGTTCACTAATGTCAGATTGAAAACTTTTACTTAATACATCAGTTGGTGTAACACTATAAAGATTGCCATCACCAAGAACATTGGCTTCTAAAATTCTTTGGACTAATGGCTTTTTAATATTCTTTTGTACCATGATAAATCCTCTTTTCCAAGTTTATTTATTATATTTTCTCGCTCGATGAATAAAATATACACCTTAATTTAGTGAATAGTGAATAGTGAATAATGAATAATGAATAATGAATAATGAATAGCTTAAAAGCTATCAAATGAAACTATTGACGAGGGCTAAATTGATACAGAAAAGTTACATTGATTATATGGATAAAACTTCCCTAAAAAAGGTGTTGACAGACATAAGAGATTATGTTAAGATAGCTCTTGTCGCTTTAAAATAGTTCACAGTTGACGGTTCACAGTTCACAGCGGTGGATGGTGAAAGTTAAGGAAGTGAGCTGATATGAGAAAACTTTTGTTGTATAGAGCGATAAAGTAATTACCAGTAAAAAGTTGTTGACAGGTAAGCTTGATTATGTTAAGATACTTTTTGTCGCTTCGAAAGAGCGATGAAGAAATTACCAAAGAAAAAGCTATTGACAAACACAGTTGATCATGGTAAGATAGCTTTTGTCGCTTCACAGAGGCGATGAAGAAATTACCAAGAAAAAAGCTGTTGACAAACGAACTAAAGTTTGATATAATAGCAAAGCTGCTTCAGTCAGCAGCACTGATAAAGACTTCGGTCTTTAGAATTGGTCTTTGAAAATTGGATAGCGTAAGAGGTTCTCGTTTAATATAGTTAATAATTAATAACGAATAGTTAATAATTATTGATGATTTGAGAAAACTTTAGCGTACTTTATAACAAAGTAAAGCTAGTGATAATTTTGAGCTAATTAAACGTTCAATAAATTTTTATTGAGAGTTTGATCCTGGCTCAGGACGAACGCTGGCGGCGTGCCTAACACATGCAAGTCGAGCGGAGATTGGTTGAAGATTTATCGGATGCCAATTTTAGCGGCGGACGGGTGAGTAACGCGTGAGTAACCTGCCTTATACAGGGGGATAACACATCGAAAGATGTGCTAATACCGCATGATATCAGATAGTCGCATGGCTGTTTGATCAAAGGAGCAATCCGGTATAAGATGGACTCGCGTCTGATTAGCTGGTTGGTGAGGTAAAAGCTCACCAAGGCGACGATCAGTAGCCGACCTGAGAGGGTGATCGGCCACATTGGGACTGAGACACGGCCCAGACTCCTACGGGAGGCAGCAGTGGGGAATATTGCGCAATGGGGGAAACCCTGACGCAGCAACGCCGCGTGAAGGAAGAAGGCTTTCGGGTCGTAAACTTTTGTCTTCTGGGAAGAAACATGACGGTACCAGAGGAGGAAGCCACGGCTAACTACGTGCCAGCAGCCGCGGTAATACGTAGGTGGCGAGCGTTGTCCGGAATTACTGGGTGTAAAGGGCGTGTAGGCGGGACTGCAAGTCAGATGTGAAATACCGGGGCTCAACCCCGGGGCTGCATTTGAAACTGTAGTTCTTGAGTGCAGGAGAGGAAAGCGGAATTCCTAGTGTAGCGGTGAAATGCGTAGATATTAGGAGGAACACCAGTGGCGAAGGCGGCTTTCTGGACTGTAACTGACGCTGAGGCGCGAAAGCGTGGGGAGCGAACAGGATTAGATACCCTGGTAGTCCACGCCGTAAACGATGGATACTAGGTGTTGGGGGTATCGACCCCTCCAGTGCCGGAGTTAACACAATAAGTATCCCACCTGGGGAGTACGGCCGCAAGGTTGAAACTCAAAGGAATTGACGGGGGCCCGCACAAGCAGTGGAGTATGTGGTTTAATTCGAAGCAACGCGAAGAACCTTACCAGGGCTTGACATCTACAGAATCCCAAAGAGATTTGGGAGTGCCTTCGGGAACTGTAAGACAGGTGGTGCATGGTTGTCGTCAGCTCGTGTCGTGAGATGTTGGGTTAAGTCCCGCAACGAGCGCAACCCCTATTGTTAGTTGCCATCATTAAGTTGGGCACTCTAGCGAGACTGCCGGTGACAAATCGGAGGAAGGTGGGGACGACGTCAAATCATCATGCCCCTTATGTCCTGGGCTACACACGTACTACAATGGCCATTAACAGAGCGAAGCAAGACGGTGACGTGGAGCAAATCGCCAAAAATGGTCCCAGTTCAGATTGTAGGCTGAAACTCGCCTACATGAAGTCGGAATTGCTAGTAATCGCGGATCAGCATGCCGCGGTGAATACGTTCCCGGGCCTTGTACACACCGCCCGTCACACCATGAGAGTCGGTAACACCCGAAGCCTGTGAGCTAACCGTAAGGAGGCAGCAGTCGAAGGTGGGGCTGATGATTGGGGTGAAGTCGTAACAAGGTAGCCGTATCGGAAGGTGCGGCTGGATCACCTCCTTTCTAAGGAGCAGAGCTCCAGTTAATAGTGAATAACGAATAGTTAATAATTATTAACGGATGGAGCCAATCCTATGGTCGATAGATCATATTAGTATGATCTTCACGAGAACTCTTACGCTATTTAATTTTGAAAGACCAAGTTCTTTTTAGTGAATAGTTAATAGTGAATAATGAATAGTTTAAAAGCTATGAATGGAAGCTGTTAGCAGTCACTAAGAAAATGATCTTTCAAAAGTTAATAGAAGATAACTGTTCATTATTAGTTATTCACTATTAACTAAACCTGATGTGGGGGTGTAGCTCAGTTGGGAGAGCACCTGCCTTGCAAGCAGGGGGTCAGGAGTTCGACTCTCCTCATCTCCACCATATATGGGCTTATAGCTCAGCCGGTTAGAGCGCACGCCTGATAAGCGTGAGGTCGGTGGTTCGAGTCCACTTAAGCCCACCATTTAATTAATGTACAATGGACAATGATCCAATGTACAATTAGTTAAGTACAAATGTACCTTGAAAACTAAACAATGTAAAGACATGAGGAAAAGATTAAAAAAGGGTAATCGCAGTGGAACCACTGTATTACACTACAATTTTAAAGGAAAACTTTACTCATATAATTCTTAAGGAGAACACCAGACTGTTGAGGTGAAAAGCAGTAGGAAGATGAATAACACTATTCATTATTCACTACTAACTATTCACTAAACAAAGGTCAAGCTAATAAGAGCACAGGGTGGATGCCTTGGCATTAGGAGCCGAAGAAGGACGCGATAAGCTGCGAAAAGCTGCGGTAAGGCGCAAATAGCCATTGACCCGCAGATATCCGAATGGGGAAACCCGGCTGGAGCAATATCCAGTCACCATGCAGTGAATTCATAGCTGTATGGAGGAATACCCGCTGAACTGAAACATCTAAGTAGGCGGAGGAAGAGAAAGAAACATCGATTCCCTAAGTAGTGGCGAGCGAACGGGGAAGAGGCCAAACCTGAAGTAGCAATACTTTAGGGGTTGCGGACTGCAATATGTATCATGAAGGTTAGCAAAACTACCTGGAAAGGTAGACCATAGAGGGTAAGAGTCCCGTATGTGAAAACCGAAGTGAGCTAGCAGGATCCAGAGTACCATGGGACACGAGAAATCCTGTGGGAAGCAGGAGGGACCACCCTCCAAGCCTAAATACTACCTAATGACCGATAGCGCATAGTACCGTGAGGGAAAGGTGAAAAGAACCCCGGGAGGGGAGTGAAATAGAACCTGAAACCCTGTGTTTACAAGCAGACAAAGCACATTAAGGTGCGATGTCGTACTTTTTGTAGAACGGTCCGGCGAGTGTATGTAACGAGCAAGGTTAAGGTGTTAAGCACCGCAGCCGAAGGGAAACCGAGTCTTAAAAGGGCGCGCAGTTCGTTGTATACGACCCGAAACCGGGTGACCTACCCATGGACAGGTTGAAGCGGAAGTAAAATTTCGTGGAGGACCGAACCCACCAATGTTGAAAAATTGGGGGATGAGCTGTGGGTAGCGGAGAAATTCCAATCGAACTCGGAGATAGCTGGTTCTCCCCGAAATAGCTTTAGGGCTAGCCTCGGATTAATTTAGCGGAGGTAAAGCACTGAATGGGCTAGGGGCCTTATCCGGTTACCGAACCCTATCAAACTCTGAATGCCGCATAAATGATGTCCGGGAGTCAGACTATGGGAGATAAGTTTCATAGTCAAAAGGGAAACAGCCCAGATCAACAGCTAAGGTCCCTAAATAGATTTAAGTGGAAAAGGATGTGGAGTTGCTAAAACAACCAGGATGTTGGCTTAGAAGCAGCCACTCATTTAAAGAGTGCGTAATAGCTCACTGGTCGAGTGATTCTGCGCCGAAAATGTAACGGGGCTAAAATCTATACCGAAGCTTTGGCAGTAGCAATACTGGGTAGGGGAGCTTTCTATGACAGGTTGAAGCATGACCGCAAGGACATGTGGACGAGATAGAAGAGAGAATGCCGGAATGAGTAGCGAGAATTATGTGAGAATCATAATCGTCGAAAACCTAAGGTTTCCTGAGGAAGGTTCGTCCGCTCAGGGTTAGTCGGGAGCTAAGGCGAGGCCGAGAGGCGTAGTCGATGCACATACGGTTGAAATTCCGTAACCACCGAAGCCGATAAGTATATAAGGGACGCAGGAAGATAGTCTGACCGCACCGTTGGTTGAGTGCGGCGAAAGGGAGCGAAAACAAGTAGCGAAGCAGACGATTCTACACTGACGAGAAAAGCTTATATATTGGTTAGGTGCCCGTACCGCAAACCGACACAGGTGGGTGAGGAGAGAATCCTAAGACGAACGGGAGAAGCGTTGTTAAGGAACTCGGCAAATTGACCCCGTAACTTCGGGAGAAGGGGTGCCAGGGTGACCTGGCCGCAGAGAATAGGCCCAAGCGACTGTTTAGCAAAAACACAGGTCTCTGCTAAGTCGAAAGACGACGTATAGGGGCTGACGCCTGCCCGGTGCTGGAAGGTTAAGGGGAATGCTTAGCGCAAGCGAAGGTGTGAACTTAAGCCCCAGTAAACGGCGGCCGTAACTATAACGGTCCTAAGGTAGCGAAATTCCTTGTCAGGTAAGTTCTGACCCGCACGAATGGCGTAACGACTTGGGCACTGTCTCAACAACGTACCCGGCGAAATTGTAGTACCGGTGAAGATGCCGGTTACCCGCGACAAGACGGAAAGACCCCATGGAGCTTTACTGTAGCCTGATATTGGATTTTGGTATTTCATGTACAGGATAGGTGGGAGACTGAGAAGATAGCACGCCAGTGTTGTCGGAGTCGACGTTGGGATACCACTCTTGAGATACTGAAATTCTAACCAGTACCCGTAATCCGGGTATGGGACACTGTCAGGTGGGCAGTTTGACTGGGGCGGTCGCCTCCAAAAGAGTAACGGAGGCGCTCAAAGGTTAGCTCAGCGCGGTCGGAAATCGCGCAAAGAGTGCAAACGCATAAGCTAGCCTAACTGTGAGAGAGACACCTCGAACAGTAACGAAAGTTGGAGTTAGTGATCCGGCGGTATGAGAGTGGAATTGCCGTCGCTCAACGGATAAAAGCTACCCTGGGGATAACAGGCTTATCTCCCCCAAGAGTCCACATCGACGGGGAGGTTTGGCACCTCGATGTCGGCTCATCGCATCCTGGAGCTGTAGTAGGTTCCAAGGGTTGGGCTGTTCGCCCATTAAAGCGGTACGCGAGCTGGGTTCAGAACGTCGTGAGACAGTTCGGTCCCTATCTGTCGCGGGCGCAGGAGATTTGAAGGGAGCTGTCCTTAGTACGAGAGGACCGGGATGGACGCACCTCTGGTGCACCAGTTGTCATGCCAATGGCACAGCTGGGTAGCTAAGTGCGGAAGGGATAAACGCTGAAGGCATCTAAGCGTGAAGCCCCCCCTAAGATAAGATTTCCCATAGCGTAAGCTAGTAAGGTCCCACGTAGACTATGTGGTAGATAGGTCGGAGGTGGAAGTGCAGTAATGTATGGAGCTAACCGATACTAATAGACCGAGGGCTTGACCAAAAGGAATTTACAATGGACAATGTACAATGTACAATGACCATTAGTAAACAAAGAGAGATATATATGAAGTAGGTTTTTCCAAAGAAGTACTCATGATTTACATTGTATAGTTTTGAAGGTACATTAAAAAATGTACAATGGACAATGATCCAATGTACAATGAAGTACCAGAAAAGAGCAATAAAATTGTACATTGTTCATTGAAACATTGTACAATCATTCAAACAAAGTTTGAATGGCATTCCGGTGATTTTAACGTGGAGGCTACACCCGTTCCCATTCCGAACACGGTAGTTAAGCTCCACAGTGCCGATGATACTTGGAGGGTGACTTCCTGGGAAAGTAGGTCGTTGCCGGAACTGATGAGGGACATTTCTATATAGAAGTGTCCTTTTTACATGCATCTATGCATTTTATAGAGAATGAGAAGCTAAAAAAACAAACATAAAGTGTTCGAAACATCTTTGTTAATTGAAATTAACAAAGATGTTGAATATGAGATAAAAGCATATGGGTATTTTGTTTAAAAAGTTGATTTATATTTATTCTATTGTCTTTTTGTTGACAATTTATACTATAAGGGTTAATATAAATACATAAATAAATTCGGGTAATGGGTGTGTAAAAGGGTATGAGACTTATAAGTTCTATAGCATATAAATGGGCACTAGCCGTAGCAGATAGATTTAACGCTAATCATGATTGGAAAAGGTTTTATTACTACTGGATACGTTTAATATTAGGCACTTTATTTAAAATGACGATTATATTTGGAATAGCATATTTACTTGATGTTTTTTTACCTACATTTTATTGTGCAGTGACATATGGGTTTGTAAAACTGATTTCAGGAGGAATGCATTACAGGTCTTTTGGAAGGTCGATATTGCTTTCGGTAATGTTATTTATAACCATGGGAGTTGTAGCTGATACATTTAATTATATCTATAAGCCATTTGATGATACTTTGACGAAGGGTCCTTTTATTTATTCTTGGGTAATGTTTATATTCTCAATGGTATGTGCTATAACATTTGTTCCGGTAAAAGTCAAGCATAAAGTAAAATTGTGGGGTTTTAGAAAAATTTTATATAAGGTATTGACTATTGCTTTTATTGGATATGCAATGTATTATTCATTAGGTTTATTGAACTCACCAAATGTAGAAGAAGTAATAAATGTTTATATGCCTGGCGTTATATCGGTTTGGACAGCTGTTGCATTCGAGCTTGCCGCATCTATACCATTTATTTATTACGGTGTAACGAGATTAAATCAAATATTGAATTATAAATAGAAAACAATATAAATTAAAAAGAATGCAGTTTTAAAGCTGCATTCTTTTTAATTTATTATAAAATGGATAAAATAGAAAAGGAGAGTGAATATATATGGAGCCTATATCAAGAAGAGAAAAAATTGTAGAGATATTAATAAAAAATAAGAATGCGGTGAGTGGATCGGATTTAGCGTCTATGCTAAATGTGAGCCGTCAAGTCATTGTACAGGATATAGCTTTATTAAGAGCAGCAGGAACTGGAGTTATAGCAACCCCGCAGGGATATGTTCTAATATCTCCTTTTAGTCATAAGCTGAGAAAAACTATTGCATGCAGACATAGGAAGGAAAATATTAGGGATGAGTTAACAACGATTGTAGATGAAGGCGGTACTATTTTAGATGTTATTGTAGAACACAGTATATATGGACAAATATCCGGTAATATTATGGTAAGCTCAAGGAGAGATATAGATGAATTTATAAAAAAAATTGATAATAGAAATATAAAGCCTCTCAGTGACCTAACCAGTGGAATTCATTTGCATACTATAGAATATAGGAATGAAGAAGACATTAATAGAATAGAGAAAGCGCTTTTAGAGAAAAGATACTTGTTAATCGAATAAAAATATGATATATTTTTACTGGATATGACAAGACAGATATCAAGACATGGAGGATGCATATGAATGTAAACAACAATGACAGCCAGCAAAAAATCGGATTTTTAAAAAGGAAAAACATAGAGTTTTCAGTAAAACGATATGGTATTGAAGCATTGGGTGCGATGGCGCTAGGCTTATTTGCGTCATTAATCGTTGGATTAATATTGGAGCAGATAGGGAAAGCATTTAATATTACAATGCTGATTTCATTAGCAAAGATTGCAAAAATAATGATGGGTCCTGCGATTGGTGCAGCAGTTGCTGCAGGGCTAAAAGCGCCGAACCTGGTTATTTATTCATCTATCATTACTGGCGCAATAGGGGCTCAGGCGACATATTTACTTACGGGTAACCCTGCTTTATTTACACTGCCCGGAGAACCTGTAAGCGCTTTTATTGCTGCTGCAGTAGGAGCTGAATTTGGAAAATTGATTGCCGGTGAAACAAAAGTAGATATTGTGCTGGTGCCATCTACTACCATTATTACAGGGGGTATGGCAGGAATTTTTATTGGACCTTTTATGGCTTCACTTATGGCTCAAATAGGAAGTTTTATCAATTTTGCCACTACTCAAGAACCGTTTATCATGGGTATATTAGTATCTACAGTGATGGGGATCATTCTAACTTTGCCTATCAGCAGTGCTGCGTTGGCCATTTCACTTAAAATTACAGGATTGGCAGCTGGAGCCGCTACAGCAGGATGCGCGTCACACATGATCGGTTTTGCGGTAGCAAGTTTCCGGGAGAATGGATTTGGAGGATTAATTGCACAAGGATTAGGAACCTCAATGCTTCAAGTTCCCAACACTATTAGAAATCCAAGAATATGGCTGCCGGCTGTGCTTACCAGTATAGTTCTAGGGCCAATTAGTACAATGATATTTAAAATGAAAAACGTTCCTGCCGGAGCTGGGATGGGAACATCCGGTCTAGTGGGGCAGATTACAACATTAAGTAGTGAGGCTATGGGTGGAGGAGCAGATGTATTAATAAAAATTGCTCTAATGCATTTTATTTTACCTTCCATATTGTCTCTAATTTTTTCTGAAGCACTTCGAAAAATGAATTGGATAAAGTCTGGAGATATGAAGTTGGACTTATAAGGGTTGTGAATTGTTGTGGAAAACTTAATAAGTTATCCACAAGCCTGTTGATATTGTTGATAATAGAAATGTATGCTAAGCTTAAAAGAGTTATGTATCAACAAGTTAAGCATTATGTTACTCTAATAAAAATATTTTGAGTTATCCACAAACAATCCTTAATTATAATAAAAACTATGATGATAAGACTGCAGTGTTTTTAAAACAGCTGCAGTTTTTAATTTCATAAAATATAGATTAAAATGTTGAAAGTTAGGTATATATACAATATAATCATTTAAGTGACAAACATAGAAGGAGAATATGTGTGAAAAATATATTTGATCAGAGAGAGTTTGAAATATTAAAGGATCATTATGGAATAAATGCAGTAGAAAAAGAAGTAACTTTACATATTACAAACCGGAAGTTTTTTGAAGAGATTAAGTATAATGTTATAAATGACAGAAGAGGAGAAGTTGCTTTTGCGGTTGAGCGAATGAATCAAAAAATTATCGTGATAAGAACAGATTCTTATCCTGAAGGTATTTATAGAGTCCCTACAGGAGGTATTAATTATGGTGAAGATATTATTGATGCATTGAATAGGGAAATCAAGGAAGAATTAGGACTGGTCACTGACAGACCTCAATTCTTAGGTGTTATTAAATATTGTTTCTGTTGTGAGGGTGAAGAAATAAATTTTTATTCTTATATATTCCGGTTAAAAGAAACAGGAGGTAACATACTTGAGGACGCATTAGAAGATGAAATAAGCGAGTATATGGAAGCGGATAAAAATCAAATGAAGGATGTTGTTAAAAAACTAAGAGGTTTTCAAGGAGAATGGAAAGATTGGTGTGTTTTTAGAGCGTGTACGACAGAGTTTTATAATACAATGGATGTAAGCTATTATTATAAGACCTGATAAAAAAAGCTCCTTATTGCGTAGAATAAGGAGGCTTAGTATGAAAAAAGTATTAAAAGTAGTTTCGTGAATATTTTAACATACATTAATATGTTTATCAACTTTAAAAATATATAAAGATACGTATTAAATTTGATAATTTTATATACACACTGATGGATTTACGTAATTATTCATTTAATATTTCTTTTTAATAAGAATAAGAATAAGATGAAATCAATTATCGTATAGATATAATAAAACCTATGGAAATAATTTCTTATAGATATTTAATATTTTAGAAACATTTTTATAGTATTCTAGAGCTAATAGAATATAACATTATAGTTACAATTCTAAATAAATCTTGTATACTATGCATATTTAACGTTAGAATGGTAGTATGCATGTCTAATGAAAGGGGCAAGGCTATGGACGAACATATAAAAGAGAAACCAATACAACAGCAAGATAGCCGGCAAACAAATTCGAATATTATAAAATATGGACTGATATATTTTGTTGTAATTTTTTCTATAACTTCCATATTGATAAGCATTGGGGCATATAACTTGCTTAATTATCCAAAGGTATATACAGGAGTTCATGTTAATGATATTTATGTAGGCGGTGAAAGTAAAGAATCTGCTATTAATAAACTTACAGAAAAATATCAATCAGCATTGGATGAACAAAATATAACAATATCAAGCAAAGGAAAGAGTCTAGAGATAAAATATAAGGACATTGATGCAGAGTATGATATAGAAGATGCTGTATTAAAAGCATTTAATGTTGGCAGAGAAGGCAGTTTTATTAATAAATTAATTACAATAGTGACTGCTAAAAAAAATAGCATTATCATACCATTAGAAATACAAGTCGATTTAGTAAAATTAGAAAAAAAAATTAAAGAGCTAGCAAATGAAACAGATATACCTGTAAAAGAAAATGATATATCTGTTGTTGATGACCGTCTAATTATAAAAAATGGAATGCAGGGTCAAATGATAAATATAGATGAAGCAGTAAATCAGGTTAATGAAGCAATTCAGGTTAATCATACTGAAGTTGTAGAAATAGACCCACGGGTAGTATATCCTAAACAGATGAGCGTAGAAGAGTTGTATAATAAGGTTTATTCTAAACCGGTTAACGCAGACTATGAAATAAAAGATTATCGTATACACATCCGCGAGCATAAAGCAGGTATATCGTTTGATAAAGAGAAAGCAAAGGAAATCATGTCAAGTGATAATCAACAAGGAAAAGAATATGAGATTCCACTTAAAATTGCCCAGCCGGAAATAACAAAGGAAGCATTGGAACGACTGCTATTTAGAGATAAATTAGCTTCATATACTACGACATTTAATGTAAATCAGATACAAAGAAGTCATAACGTAATATTGGCAGCATCAAAAATAAATGAAGTGGCATTAGGACCAGGAGATATTTTCTCTTATAATGATATTGTAGGAGTACGGTCTGAAGATACAGGTTTTCAGAATGCTAAAGTATATGAAAACGGCAGGATTGTAGACGGTATTGGAGGAGGTATTTGTCAGATATCTTCTACATTGTATAATGCTGTACTTTATTCTGATTTGGAAGTGCTAGACCGTTTAAATCATTCGATGACGGTATCTTATGTTCCAATGGGGCAGGATGCGACAGTAGTGTACGGATTGATAGATTTTAAATTTAAGAATAATACGGCATGGCCTATAAAGGTGATGTCCACATTAAAAAACGGTCATGTAACATTTGATATACTAGGTACGAATGACCATCCTGGTAGAACTATAGAGATTGAAAATCAAGTGATTCAGACCATACCATTTACAACAAAGGCTATTGAAGACCCTAATCTAGAAGAGGGGAAAACCGTGATAGAGCAAAAAGGTGGCAACGGATATGTCGTTGACACATACAAGATTGTAAAACAAGATGGAAAAGTAATTAAAAAAGAGTTAATAACAAGGAGCACGTACAGACCTATTGAAAATATAGAAAAAATAGGCACGAAAAAGGCTGCAGTACAGCTCGGCAAAGAAACTGAGCAGACAGTACAGCAAAAACAAGAAGGAGTTGTTGTCCCTGCAGCAGAGCCAGAGAAGGAGGTAGTAGTGCCTGACGTAACAGTAGGGGAACAAGAATCGGGGGTACCTGTAGAAACAACAGAACCAGTTCCCGCTGCGCCTGTTGAGCAAACAGAGAATACGCCGCCGGCAGCGATATAAATGTTAAATTCATATAAAAGGATCCTTGGACTTTAGAGTTTGAAGGATCTTTTTTATTTTGTCCCCATGTATTGCCTCTGGAATAATAGTTTACATAATGTTAATATATAAATAGTGTGTCTCTTACACTTGGAAATCAAAAAAATAAGGGGGATGGCAGTGAAGAGACAAATAATGCAGAAAAGTATCATGGCTTTATCTATTATAGTTATTGTATTCTTATTTATACCAATGAGCGTTTTAGCTTTTCAGATCAGTGATAGTTTTTTTATGAAAGATATTTCAGGGCACTGGGCAGAAGAGGATATAAAAAATCTATCTTATATGGGAATTATTAAAGGAAATAGTGGACAAGCAAATCCCGATAGCTTGATTAGTCGAGCTGAGTTTATAGCACTACTGGTTAGAGCATTAGGTTATGATAGCCAGGTATCTGAAGGTTTATCTCCATTTAAAGATGTCAAAACCGATGATTGGTATTATAATGTGCTGATAGTTGCAAAAGAGACAGGTATTACTAAAGGAAATCCGGATGGTACTTTTTCACCAAATAGATTCATTAGTAGGGAAGAAATAGTCCTTTTACTGGTCAGAGCGATGGATTTGGAGAAAGAAGCTGTGTCAACAACAAGAAGTTTTAAGGATATTAAAAGTGGATATAAATATAAGTCGGAGTTGAATGCAGCGATAAATACCGGTATTATCAACGGATATGCGGATAATACGTTTAGGCCCGGAAGCAATGCGTTAAGAGCAGAAGCAGCAGTAATGATAAAGAGAATGTTGAGTGCCAAGGAGGGTATCGGTGAAGAGGTCAAAGCAAAAAATGCTGTACAAAATCTTTTGAGAGAATATATGGATAAGTATATAGAGAAAAAAAATAATAAAGATAGCAATATTGAATTTAATTTAAGTCATTCCATGGGCAAGGAAAATGACAGTAATAAGACAAAGGCGGAAATCATTAAATTATACAAACAAAAAAAAATCAATGTAAAAGAATACTTGAATAATATCAATATAAAAGTTATTGAGATAAGAAAAAATACAGCTACAGCCGTGATCACATATGACGTTAGATATTCCAGATCCTATCAAGACGGGTCTAATAGAACAAAAACATATAAGGCTGAAAAGAAATTCAGTCTAAGAAAGATGAAGGATGGCTGGAAAGTTTATAATGTGGATGAAAGACTATTACAGGATAAAAAAATCAATCTTGTGTGGGAACAAATAGCGGTAAAAACACCGGATATGTCAAATGTTGATGCTATGGAAGGACTAAATGTAACTGCTCCTACATGGTTTGAACTTCGTAAGGATACGCATAAACTCGGCGTAAAACCGAGTGACCCTGTTGTCTATAAGAACTGGCAAGGCAGCATTCATATGATGGACATGGGTGATAATAAGTTTATCGAGTGGGCTCATAATAAAGGTTATGATGTGTGGGGGCTTTTTAGAAATGAGTTTGATTTGGATGCTTCCAATAAGGTTCTGAACAGTGAGCAGGCACGCAAAAAAAGTATAGAGCTTTTACTTGAATACACTAATAAATATAAGCTGGATGGAATTAATGTGGATTTTGAAAATGTTAACTATAGTGATAGACACGTATTGTCTCAGTTTGTGAGGGAGCTTGCAATGGTTTTAAGAGAGCAGGGTCTCATTACTTCAGTGGATGTTACAAAGATTGAGCCTACCAGCTGGACATGGTCAATGTGTTATGATAGGAATGCGCTCGGTGAAGCTGCAGACTATATTGTTTTGATGGCATACGATCAGAATGGAAGTTGGAGCAAAAAAAGCGGCTCGGTTGCTCAATACAGCTGGGTTGAAAAAGGTTTGCAAGGAGTGTTGGAACAAGTTCCTGCCGATAAAATGCTGCTAGGATTGCCGTTTTATACACGACTATGGGAGGAGCAAAATGGAAGAGTGTTAAATACTTTTCCGATTTCCATGCAAAAGGCGAATGATCTAATTAATGATAATCACGGAAAGGTTATATGGGATCAGCCGAGTGGGCAGCGTCTTGCAACTTATATAAAAGGAAATAAGACTTATAAGATCTGGATAGAGGATACGGATTCAATAAATCTTAAAACTTCGTTGGTGCATAAATATGGATTAGCAGGAGTGGCGTCATGGAGAAGAGGATATGAAACGCCGGATATTTGGCCGGCACTTAATAAAGCTTTAAACGATTACAGCAGCTATCAAGAATGGTTAATTGCAAATCAAGGCAAATATATATATTGAAAAGTCGATAATAAAAAAACGTGTTTATGAATAAGCACGTTTTTTTATGTCATTATGAAAATTGTCACTGAATTAACATAAGTCCATATAATGATAATAAGAGACAAATCAATGATCATTAGAAAGGAGATATAAGTATGAATTATGGTTGTTATCAGGACTATATGCATCAGTGTTATCCCGATATGATGGACTATGAGCCAATGAAATATCCGGATATATACTACATCGTTTATCCTGTGGTAAAGAGGAAATGTGATATGATGGATACTCATTACAATCCGTCGATGTGTATGTATCCAAGCTATGAAGCTATAGAAAAAATGACAGATGAAATAATGGAAGAATGCAGTATGGACCATCCGGAGATGTATAAGGAATATGGCATACGTTCTGACAGTGAAACAAATCAGTATTATGGCCCCAGGGGATTGCTTAGAGGGTTAGCCGGGATACTTTTGATTCGTGAATTACTAAGAAGAAGAGGATATGGCTATGGTCGGGGATATGGATACGGTCCGGGATACGGATACGGCCCGGGCTATGGTCCTTATGGAGGATATGGATTGTTTTAATCATAAATAAAGCCGGTTTCTTAGATTCAAAGCAGGAGTTCTCCCTTTAAGAGATCTCTCCTGCTTTTTATTTCTAGCAATATTAGAATCTATCATAAAATGTTCTCATCAACACTTCTTGCTGCTGGCATCGGCTTAGCTTGTTAAAGTGAACCGCGTATCCGGATACTCTGATAGTAAGTTGCGGATACTTTTCGGGATGATCCATTGCATCTGTTAACATTTCCTTATCCAGTATATTAATATTGATATGATGGCCTTTGTTAAAGAAATACCCGTCAATTATGGCGCTCAGATTATTCATTTTTATGTCGGATGTATGACCCAATGCTTTAGGAACGATGGTGGCAGTGACTGAAATCCCATCACGACAGTTTTCATACGGTAATTTGCTGCAGCTGTTCAGAACCGCAAGCAATCCTTTTCGGTCTCTGCCATGTAACGGGTTGGCACCAGGTGCAAATGGTTCACCTTTTTTTCTACCATCGGGCGTAGATCCGGTTTTTTTTCCATATACCACGTTAGAGGTAATGGTAAGAATGGAAAGCGTATGTTTTGCATTTCTATAGGCAGCATACTGTTTAAGATTATGATAAAAACCTTGAACTGCTTCAACAGCAATCTTATCTACATCACTATCATTATTTCCGTATTTGGGGAAATCACCTTCTATTAAAAAATCGGTAATAAGTCCATTTTCATTTCTAACCGGTTTTACCTTAGCATACTTTATGGCACTAAGAGAATCGGCAATAACCGATAGACCGGCAATTCCGAAGGCCATATTTCTGTTAATCTGCGTATCAATGAGTGCCATTTGCAGTTTTTCGTAAGCATACTTATCATGCATATAATGAATGGTATTCATTATATTTACATACAGTTCACACAACCATTGTTGATAGCTGCCGAAAATGTTAATAACTTTATCATAATCAAGTGTCTCATGGGGATAAATTTCGCTCACCGGGCCGACTTGTTTGCCGGTAAGTTCATCTTTTCCTCCGTTTAACGCTAAAAGAAGCAGTTTGGGGAGATTACAACGGGCCCCAAAAAACTGCATATCTTTGCCTAATCTTGTAGCAGATACACAACATGCAATACCATAGTCATCCCCATATTCAGGACGCATTAAATCATCATTTTCATATTGAATAGAACTGGTTTCCATAGAAACTTTTGCACAGTATTTTTTAAAGTTTGGTGGTAGAGAAACCGACCAAAGTATAGTTAGGTTAGGCTCAGGGGAAGGCCCTAGGTTATATAGTGTGTGCAGTATGCGGTAAGCAGTTTTGGTAATGAGGTGCTTACCGTCACAATTTATGCCGCCAATGGCCTCGGTAATCCAAACCGGGTCTCCGGCAAATAATTCGTTATATTCAGGTGTTCTTAGATGTCTTACCATCCTGAGCTTTATTACGAATTGGTCAATCAATTCCTGGGCCTCTTGTTCAGTAAGTATTCCTTTTGAAAGGTCACGTTCTATATAGATATCAAAAAAAGTATTGACTCTACCTAGTGACATTGCTGCGCCATTTTGCTCCTTGACTGCGCCCAGATAAGCAAAATAAGTCCATTGTACGGCTTCAAGCGCGTTGGAGGCAGGTAATGAAATATCATATCCGTAATCCAGAGCCATTTGTTTGAGTTCCTTAAGGGACATGATTTGAAAGAGTACTTCTTCACGGATACGGATACGTTCATCATTGGCAGGTTTTTGTTCTAATTGCTTCAAATCCAGTATTTTATGTTGTATCAGATAATCTACACCGTATAATGCTACCCGGCGATAGTCACCTATAATTCTGCCTCGTCCGTATGCATCGGGTAATCCTGTAATGATTCCTGATTTTCTTGCTTTCCTCATTTCATCGGTATAAGCGTGAAAGACACCTTCATTATGTGTTGTACGGTATTGTGTAAAAATTTCTTCAATTTGCGGTGAAAGTGTATACCCATAAGACTCACATGCTTGTTTGGCCATACGTATCCCCCCATAAGGATTAATGGCTCTCTTTAAAGGTGCATTTGTCTGGAGACCTACAATTGTTTCAAGACCTTTAGCAATATATCCGGATTTATGAGATACAATAGAGGTTACAGTATTTGTGTCTATATCCAATACGCCACCCTTTTGTTGCTCAAGCTCCATTAGCCGCAGGCATTCTGTCCAGAGCTGTTTTGTCTTTTCGGTAGCAGGTTGTAGGAACGTTTCATCTCCGTTATAAGGTGTGTAATTGGGTTGAATAAAATTTGATACATCGATAGAATGCTGCCATGCTCCTGCGTAGAACCCTTTCCATGCGTCAAATAACATAGAAATCCCTCCTAAACAATTATTTTAGTATGATCAGGAGGGGCAGTTTCAAAGTATAGAAAAGAATTGCCGACCGCCTGAACAGAACAATTGTTGTGCCCAGGCGGTCGGCAATTCTTTTAAAATCATACTCCCTGTGGTTAACTCCACTTCCGCCAGTCGTATGATTTAGTATTTTATTGTTAATTTTATTATATCTCTCAAGCGGATAGCTGTCAATGTTAAGATTTTAATATTTTAAAAAGTCTTGAACGGCAAAAGATATTGTGATACCATAAGAATGTAACGAATATATGGAGAGTGTTTTATGATAGTAGGAGTTCTTAACTAACCTAAATGAATATTGGTGTTTAAGAGAAGGATGAAATTTTGGCAGATTTCAGGTGTGTTCGTCATGTTCTTCTTTTAGGCCTTATTTAGTTAAGAACACTGGAAAAATTTAACCTTTTTATAGTCTTTAAATCCATGCTTCTTAAGCGTGGTTTTTTTATTTAAACTTAGCAGATCGATCATGCTATATATGATTCTACGCATATATCAGTATGGCTTCGAGTTTAAATGAATAGTAATAGTTAAGGGTTGCAGATGGACTTGTGTTCATTTGCAGCCCTTTTTTGTTGTAAATTAAAAAACGTATAGGAGGTAAACACATTGAATCAAACAGCTATTGAATTACTGGAATATCAAAAAATAAAAGAGGACATAATGGAATATGCGATCTCAGAGGAGGGAAAGGCACAAATAAAAAATTTATGCCCGTCTATTGATATTAATATCATAGAGGGATGGCTCAATGAAACAACAGAAGCAAGGGCAGTGATTGATAAAAGTGCAAGTATCCCATTGCATAATCTTGAAGGTACTTCAAAGATACTAGGCAAACTTGGCAAAGGTATGCCTTTGCTTCCTGAAGAATTAACTATTATAGCGCGGCTGCTAAAAGATGTTGGCAAAATGATAAGGTTTATGGATGACAAAAAAAACATTGCGCCACGGATCAGTAGTTATATATTATCCACTCATCCGTTGGAAGATTTGATGTCTGAAATCCAACGATGCATTGAGAACGGAAGAATATGTGACCAATCAAGTGCCGGACTTCTAAAAATCAGAAAAAAGATAGCTACCATAGAAGAAAGAATTAAGTCAAAACTGGATAGCATCCTGAAATCTTCGGCTTATCGTGAGTGTTTGCAAGACAATTTGGTAAGTATAAAAGATGGAAGATATGTAATACCTATAAAAAATGAGTATAGAAAAAATATAGAGGGTACCATAGTGGGCAGCTCTGCGACAGGGTCTACCGTATTCATTCAACCTATGGCAGTTAAGAAGCTTCAAGATGAGCTATATGAGTTAAAGGCAGAAGAGGAAAAGGAAGAATATAAGATTCTTTATTTCTTAACCGGATTAGTAGAAACTTATCAGCAAGAGCTTTCAATAGATATTGAGACGATGATTCACTATGACTTTTTATTTGCGAAAGCCAAATACAGTAAAGTCATAGGGGGGATGACCGTCAGTTTTAATACAGATAACTATATTGATATTCAAGGAGGAAAGCATCCGTTGATCGGCAAGGCAGCCGTACCGTTGTATTTTACAATCGGTAAAGGGTATAAAGCTCTGGCTGTTACAGGACCTAATACCGGAGGGAAAACAGTGGTGTTAAAGACGGTAGGCCTGTTGACTATGATGGCTCAATCAGGATTACATGTTCCGGTTGAAAAAGAAAGTGAACTGGCTGTTTTTGTTGATATTCTTGCTGATATTGGTGATGGCCAGAGCATACAACAATCTCTCAGCACATTTTCATCCCACATCCGCAATATTATTAGTATTATGGAGTGTGCAGGACCGCATACGCTGGTAATATTGGATGAGCTGGGCGCAGGTACCGACCCTGGGGAAGGTATGGGACTCGCAATTGCCGTATTGGAGGAGATATATCGGAAAGGATCGACCATCATTGCTACTACGCACTACAGCGAAATAAAAAGCTTTGCCGATGAAAGTGAGGGATTTGAAAATGGATGTATGGAGTTTGATATCCAAACACTAAAGCCCTTGTATCGTCTGACTATTGGGAAAGCAGGTCAGAGTAACGCATTTTTGATTGCGTTACGATTGGGAATGGACTTAAATATTATTCAAAGAGCGCATGAAGTCACGTATTATGAGAAGAAAGATTATACTTATATTGTAGCGGATATGAAAAAAGAAAATCTAAAGAATATAGAAGTCATTCAATCCCATGGGGAGCAATTGAGACAGCACCAAGAAAGGGAGCATATAAGAAAAACAGCAGCAAACCAAAAAAAACAATATACTTTCAAAATCGGTGACTGCGTTTTTGTTAGCAGTATGAATCGTAGGGGGATCGTTTGCGAGGTGGAGAACTCTCGAGGTGAGATTGGAATAATGATTGAAAAGAAGAAGTTTAGAGTAAATCGAAAGAGACTGTCATTATATATTGACGGCAAAGAACTTTATCCTGAGGATTATGATATGGATACCATATTTGAGAGCAAAGAGAACAGAAAAAAAAGAAAGCTGATAAGCAGGAAATATGTGAAAGATGTTGAAATAGAAATATAAATTGACTGAAAGAATTTTGACATATTTAATATCGTTTTAGTGAAAAATGATAATCTAAAAGGGAAAAACTAAAAATTTTATAGGTTTTATCCCTTTTTTAATGTATAATAATGAGTTGTTAGATTATTACAACCAGACGAAGAATAAAAACTTGACACAAACATATGTTTGGTGTATTGTTTTAGTGTTACGTAAAGTAAATAATATGTACCATATGTAGATGACAGAAGGTGGAATATAAAATGCCAAAGAATATAAAAGGCAATGAATACGGAAATGAAAGTATATCGTCATTGAAAGGTGCTGACAGGGTTAGGCTGCGGCCGGGTGTAATTTTTGGTTCTGATGGTATTGAAGGATGCCAGCATTCTGTATTTGAGATATTATCAAATTCTATAGATGAAGCAAGAGAAGGTTACGGCAGTATTATTGAAGTGGTAAGGTATAAAGACCGGTCCATTCAGGTAATTGACAGAGGAAGAGGTATTCCTCTGGATTATAATGCGAAGGAAGAAAGATATAATTGGGAACTGGTTTTCTGTGAGCTTTATGCCGGAGGTAAGTATAAAAATAATACGGGAGAAAACTATGAATTCAGTTTAGGGTTAAATGGCTTAGGCAGCTGTGCTACCCAGTATAGTTCTGAGTATATGGATGTCATGGTATACCGTGATGGTTTTAAATATGAACTTCACTTTGAAAAGGGAGAAAATATCGGAGGACTAAAAAAAGAAGCTTGTAAATATGAGCGAACCGGAACCATTATAAAATGGAGACCGGATATTGAAGTGTTTACGGATATAGATATTCCTCTTGAATATTTTCAAAACATACTGAAAAAGCAGGCTGTTGTTAATGCAGGACTGCTGTTCAGCTTATACGACGAAGAAACCGATACAACTTATGAGTACAAATATGATAATGGTATTATTGATTATATAAAAGAAGTGAGTGCAGATAAATCTTTTACGGATATACAATGTTATGAAGCGGAAAAAAAAGGTAAAGACCGGGAAGACAAGCAGGAATATAAAGTAAAGATGCAGACCGGATTTTGTTTTAATAATGAGATAAATTTACTGGAGTATTATCATAATTCCAGCTTTTTGGAATACGGCGGTTCTCCTGATAAAGCAGTTAAAAACGCATTTATCTATGTAATAGATCAATATCTTAAGAGCAACGGTAAATATAATAAGAATGAAGGAAAAGTAACATTTACTGATATCCAAGACAGTTTGATTTTAGTCAGTAATTCTTTTTCAACCGTAACAAGCTATGAGAACCAAACCAAAAAAGCGATCACCAATAAGTTTATTCAAGAAGCCATGACAGATTTTTTAAAACAGCAGTTGGAGATATATTTTATCGAAAATAAGGTAGAAGCGGATAAAATCGCAGAGCAGATTTTAATCAATAAAAGAAGCAGAGAGACCGCTGAAAAAGCTAGAATTAATATTAAGAAGAAGTTGGGCGGAAGTCTGGATATGACAAATAGAGTACAAAAATTTGTTGACTGCCGTACCAAGGATCTTGAAAGAAGAGAGTTGTATATTGTGGAAGGAGATTCTGCATTGGGAGCATGTAAACTAGCCCGGGATGGGGAATTTCAAGCGATTATACCCGTACGGGGCAAGATTCTTAACTGTTTAAAAGCGGACTATGATAAGATCTTTAAGAATGATATTATTATAGATCTTTTAAAGGTTCTAGGATGCGGGGTAGAGATTAAATCCAAGCATAATAAAGACTTGCACTCTTTTGAGTATGATAACCTAAGATGGAATAAGATTATTATATGCACTGATGCCGATGTGGATGGATTTCAAATTAGGACGTTAATATTGACCATGCTGTATAGACTGGTTCCTACCCTTATTGATAAAGGCAAGGTATATATTGCTGAATCTCCTTTGTATGAAATTAGTACGAAAAACAAGACATATTTTGCATATACCGATAGAGAAAAGGATGCCGTAATATCAAAATTGAAAGACAAATATACCATTCAACGTTCGAAGGGACTAGGGGAAAATGAACCTGAAATGATGTGGCAGACCACCATGTGCCCTGATACAAGGAAGTTAATCCAAGTATTGCCTGAGAATATTGAAAAGACGCAGGATGTCTTCGAACTGCTTTTAGGTGATAATTTGCAGGGAAGAAAAGATTTTATTGCGGAGCATGGATATAAATATATCGATCTGGCAGATGTAAGTTAATGGTTCATAGTTCATATAGATATAGATAACGAACTCTAGACTTTAATTTTCCAAGGTATATATGGTAATATCAATTAGGATTTCGTAGGGGCGGACGACTCTGTCCACCCGAAAATATTACAGTAAGGCACCGGGCGGACAGGGTCGTCCGCCCCTAATATAAAAAATACCTAGGTATATTTTAAAGGATAAATTACCACATTGGTTAAACATAACTTTAAAGTTTTTTATCTATAGTTCACCGATTTCTTTCTGTGAACTATGAACTTCTCTTAAATTATTAGAAGGGTGAACGATCATGGCAGCTAAAAACTTACTTGAACAAAAAATTACAGAAACACTTGAAAATAATTATATGCCTTATGCAATGAGCGTAATTATTTCCCGGGCAATCCCGGAGATTGATGGTTTCAAGCCTTCACACCGGAAGCTTCTTTACACAATGTATAAGATGGGTTTATTAACCGGTAATAGGACAAAATCAGCGAATATTGTAGGTCAAACCATGAAGTTGAACCCTCATGGAGATATGGCCATTTATCAGACGATGGTAAGAATGACGCGAGGAAATGATGCCTTGCTGCATCCTTTTGTTGATTCAAAAGGGAACTTTGGAAAACATTATTCCAGAGATATGGCTTTTGCAGCACCCAGATATACCGAAGCAAAGCTTGATAAGATTTGTGGTGAGTTATTTACGGATATCGATAAAAATACCGTTGATTTTATAGATAATTATGATGGTTCTTTAAAAGAGCCAACGTTATTACCTACCACATATCCCAATGTACTGGTCAACAGCAATCAGGGTATAGCTGTAGGGATGGCAAGCAGCATATGCAGCTTTAATCTTAAAGAAGTATGCGATTCGGCCATTGCATACTTGAAAAATGAAAATGCGGATATTGCTAAAACGCTTATAGCACCGGATGTATCTTCAGGAGGGCAGTTAATTTATAATGAGAAGGAAATACAGACTATATATAATACAGGAAGAGGAAGCTTCAAGCTGCGTGCCAAATACAGGTATGATAAAAAGAATAGCTGTATAGAAATATATGAGACCCCATACACTACCACCACTGAAGCGGTGATTGATAAAGTCATCGAATTAGTGAAGAGTGGCAAGATTAGAGATATCACGGATATTCGGGATGAAACTGATTTAAGCGGACTAAAGATTACACTGGACATCAAGCGTAACACCGAACCGGATAAGTTGATGAACAAGCTTTTTCAATTGACACCGTTGCAGGATACTTATAGCTGCAATTTCAATATTTTGGTTAATGGTCATCCGCAAGTACTCGGAGTAAAAGCTATCCTTAGAGAATGGACAATATTTAGGATTAACTGTATTAAGAGGCGGATTTCGTTTGATATAGATAAAAAGACCGATAAGCTTCATTTGTTGAAAGGTTTAAAGAGAATCCTGCTGGATATTGATAAAGCCATAAAAATCATTAGAGAGACAGAGCATGATGCTAATGTTATCCCTAATTTGATGAGCGGTTTTGGTATTGATGAAAGACAAGCGGAATATATTGCCGAAATAAAGTTGAGAAATTTAAATAAGGAATATATTCTTAAGCGTACCAATGAGATTGATAATCTTGAAAAAGAGCTGGAAGAGTTAAAGTTTACACTTGAAGATGAAGATAAAATTAAAAAAATCATTATAAAAGAGCTTAAGGAGATTTCTAAGAAATATGGTCAGCCAAGAAGGACAGAAATCATTCATGAGCAGCATATAGAAGAAATTAAAGAAGAACACTTGATTGAAGATTATAATCTGAAAGTATTTATTACTCAGGAGAATTATTTAAAGAAGATCTCACTGATTTCATTGCGGTCAAGCGGTGAGCATAAGTTAAAGGATGATGATGCCATCGCACAGGAGATTGAGACAAATAATAAAGCGGACTTATTGTTATTTAGTAATAAGCAAACTGTTTACAAGCTTAAGATCCATGAGATTGCAGATTGCAAGGCCAGCAGTCTTGGTGAATATTTACCAAATCTTCTCGGGTTGGATCAAGATGAGAACATTATATTTATCGCTGCCACCAATGATTATACAGGGTGTATGCTTTTTGGTTATGAAAGCGGAAAAATGGCTAAAGTGGACTTGAGCAGTTATGCCACAAAAACAAATAGGAAAAAGCTTGCGAATGCGTATTCAAGCTCATCAAAGCTGATATATATTGACTATCTTGAACAGGGAACAGATAAGGAATTGGTTGCTTTTAGCAGCATTAATAAGGTTTTAATATTTGATACTTCAAATATCAGTCCTAAGACCACGAGAGATTCACAGGGAGTTCAAGTGTTGAATGCTAAGAAAGGGAGCTCGACGGTTAAAATTGTTTCTATAAAACATGTGGACTTTGGAGATTTAAACTATTATAGAACAAAGAATATCCCGGCAACAGGAAGATATTTAAAGTCGGAAGACGGCATGGATAAGCAAATGACATTGCTGGATTAAGAAAAACCATATAGGAAACAGAGCTTCCTATATGGTTTTTCAATAGAATGTCTATAGTTTATTTAATTTCTTTTGTAACTTTAAGCCGTGTTAATGCTCTTCTTACTGCTGCTTGCGTATGAAGATGCTCCATGCGGCTTTCTTTTTGTCTTGATCTTTCTTCTGCACGTTCTTTCGCAGCTTTAGCCCTATTGATGTCGATTTCTTCCGGCCATTCAACAGAGTCGGCTAGAATGATTACATAGGAAGGCATGACTTCCATAAATCCGTTAGAAATTGCAGCCATCTTCCATTCATCATTTACTTTGATCTTTAATTCACCAATACCGATGGCAGTAACCAGAGCGTCGTGTCCCGGCAGGATACCAAGACTTCCGTCAACACCGGGTACGGTAATCATTTGAGCATTACCACCAAAGAATATTCTTTCAGGTGTAACGACCTCAAGATAAAAAGTAGAAGGCATGATTAACCCTCTCCTTTCATGGCCTTTGCTTTTTCTATAACTTCATCGATAGTACCTGCCATATAGAATGCAGCCTCAGGATATTCATCCATATTTCCGTTGATGATTTCGCTAAAGCCTCTAATGGTCTCAGCAAGAGGGACATATTTACCTTTCATGCCGGTAAAGGTTTCAGCCACAAAGAATGGCTGAGACAGAAATCTTTGTATTTTTCTTGCTCTATATACAGTAAGCTTATCATCTTCGGACAACTCTTCCATTCCTAGAATGGCAATGATATCTTGGAGTTCCTTGTATCGCTGCAGCAATTCCTGTGTATTTCTGGCAACACGGTAATGTTCTTCACCGACAATAGAGGGCTCAAGAATCCTTGATGTGGAATCAAGCGGGTCAACAGCCGGGTAAATTCCGAGCTCCACAATTCTTCTTGAAAGTACCGTTGTGGCATCCAAATGGGCGAAGGTTGTCGCAGGAGCAGGATCAGTCAAATCATCAGCCGGTACATAAACAGCCTGTACGGATGTAATAGACCCTTTCTTAGTAGAGGTAATACGCTCTTGCAGCATACCTACTTCCGTTGCCAGGGTAGGTTGATAGCCAACAGCGGAAGGCATTCTTCCTAACAAAGCGGAAATCTCCGAGCCTGCCTGAATATAGCGGAAGATGTTATCTATAAATAAGAGAACATCCTGGCCTTCGCTGTCACGGAAATATTCTGCCATGGTTAAACCGGTAAGTGCGACTCTCATTCTGGAACCCGGAGGCTCATTCATTTGTCCGAAAACAAGGGCGGTCTTATCAATAACCCCTGATTCCTGCATTTCATTCCACAGGTCATTACCTTCCCTTGTTCTTTCTCCTACACCTGTAAAGATGGAGTACCCTCCGTGTTCGGTAGCAATATTTCTGATTAATTCCATGATCAGTACGGTTTTACCAACACCTGCGCCGCCGAAAAGACCGATCTTACCTCCCTTAGCATAAGGGGCAAGCAGGTCAACGACTTTAATGCCTGTTTCAAGCACTTCTGTTACCGGGCTCTGTTGATCAAAGCCAGGCGCTTCACGATGTATTTCCCACTTTTCACTTGTGTTTACATCGCCTTTATTATCAATAGGTTCACCTAATACATTAAACAATCTTCCTAAAGTCTCCTTGCCCACAGGGACTTTAATAGGTGCGCCGGTATCAACTACTTTCATGCCTCTTACCAAACCTTCACTTGAGCTGAGGGAGATACAGCGAATGGTATCGTTACCCAAATGCTGTGCAGCCTCAACAACGATATTCTTATCTTCTGCAGTGATGATGAGAGCATTATTAATAGAAGGAAGATGGCCTTTTTCAAACTGAACATCGATGACCGGCCCAATAATCTGCGTAATCTTTCCTTTATTTTGTTCGTTCATTTCATTACACCTCCAAATTCACGATAATTTATATTCCGAACCATTCAGCTTTAAATCACAATCGTGAATTGCAACTTATTTCAGTGCTTCCGCCCCGCCTACAATCTCAGACAATTCCTGTGTGATTGCAGCTTGCCGTGCTTGATTATATTGTAGCGTTAATTGTTTAATCAGATCTTTAGCACTATTTGTAGCAGCATCCATTGCCGTCATTCTAGAAGTCTGCTCACTGCAGAACGCTTCTACCAAACCGCCAAAGATAAGTCCTTTTACATAGTTAGGTACCAAAATATCCATAACTTTTTTAGGAGATGGTTCGTACACCATATACTCTTTGTACCGTTCTCCCGGGTTGGTTGGCACATCAAATTCCGATTTTTCAAGAGGTAGAAGCTTTAACACTTCCGGTTCTTGTTTAACGGCAGAATGCATTTTAGTATATACCACATAGATTTCATCCAACAAAGTGTTTTCATACAAGGAAATCAGTGCTTCCGCGATTTCTCTTGCACGGATAACATTAGGATTTTGAGCGGTATATAAGAATTCAATGTCGATCTTATAGCCTTTCTGCCGGAAATAGTCCCTCCCCATATGGCCGATTACCAAAAGATACTTCTCTTGTTTATCTTTCATATGTTCTTCCGCAAGTTTTATCACGTTATGGTTATATGATCCGCATAATCCTTTATCTGCTGTGATGACGACATAACCCGTTCTTTTTACGCCGGCATCTTTCCGTTGATCAAAATATTTATGCTCAATATCCGGACTATGCGCAATAATATCATTGAGTGTTGATTGAATTTTCTCGAAGTAAGGGAGGGCATCGTTTAACTGCTTGCGTGCCTTTTTCAGCTTGGCTGAAGCAATTAAATTCATCGCGTTGGTAATTTGCATGGTTTCCCTTACACTTTTAATTCTGGTGCGAATATCTCTCATACTGGGCATAACTAATCACCTGTTCCGTTATACTGGCGTTTAAATTCCTCAATAGCAGTTTTTAAATCTTCTTGCGTTTTATCATCAAAGTTCTTTGTAGTTTCAATGGTTTCGGAAATCTGAGGATACTGGCTATCAATAAAGTTTAATAGTTGTTCTTCAAAATCCTTTACCTTTGCTACGGGAATATCGGTTAGATATTTATTAGTAACAGTAAATATAATCATTACCTGGTGATGCATTGGGATAGGATTATAAAGAGGCTGTTTTAGAGTCTGTACGATCCTTACACCTTGTTCCAGCATTTCTTTAGTGGACTTATCCAACTCAGAGCTGAACTGTGTGAATACTTCAAGTTCTCTATACTGTGCCAAATCCAATCTTAATCTTCCGGACACCTTTTTCATCGCTTTGGTTTGTGCTGCGCCGCCTACCCTCGAAACCGACAAACCGACATTTACCGCCGGACGGATCCCGGAGAAAAAGAGTTCGCTTTCAAGGTAAATCTGTCCATCGGTTATAGAAATAACATTGGTTGGTATATAAGCAGAAACATCACCGGCAAGCGTTTCTATGATAGGTAAAGCTGTCATGGAACCTCCGCCCAACTCATCGCTCAACCGGGCAGAGCGTTCCAATAATCTGGAATGCAAGTAGAAAACATCGCCCGGATACGCTTCTCTGCCCGGGGGTCTGCGAAGAAGCAGTGACATGGCTCTGTAAGCCACTGCGTGTTTGGATAAATCATCATATACAATTAACGTGTCCCGTCCGTTATACATAAAATATTCAGCCATTGCGCAGCCGGCATAAGGTGCTATATACTGCAATGGGGCCGGTTCACTGGCAGTTGCGGAAACAATGATCGTATAGTCCATCGCGCCATGCTGTTCCAATACCGAAACAAGTTTGGCGAGAGAAGATGATTTCTGACCGATGGCTACATAGACGCAGATCACATCTTTCCCCTTCTGATTAATAATCGTATCCAGAGCAATGGACGATTTTCCTGTCTGACGGTCACCTATGATCAGCTCTCTTTGTCCACGGCCAATAGGAAACATGGAGTCAATGGACATAATGCCGGTCTGCAGCGGTACATTAACAGATTTTCTTCCGGAAACCCCCGGTGCTTCATACTCAATGGGGCGGGTCTGGGTCGCATTTGCAGAACCTTTGCCGTCCACCGGTTCACCTAATGCATTTACAACTCTTCCGATAAGTCCTTCACCTACCGGAACGTCTGCTTGTTTATGTGTTCTTTTAACGATATCACCTTCATGAATGCCGCTTTCCGAGCCGAGCAAAACACAACCGACATTGTCCTCTTCCAGATTGAGTGCGATTCCCATCGTGCCATTGGAGAATTCAAGCAATTCACCATACATACAATGATCGAGACCGTATATTCTTGCGATACCATCACCAACTTGGGTGATATATCCGGTCTCGTTAATCTCTGTCTTTATGTTATAAGTCTCTATCTGTTGCTTAATAATAGAGGTAATTTCGTCCGGTCTTAAGTTCATATTATTATCACCTCGATATCACCTGATTTTTAATCTTATCCATCATTGCTTTTATGCTGCTGTCAATTACCGTATTGCCAATCAGAAGTTGAAAACCTCCAAGGAGGTTTTTATCTATTTCAAAAGATAGGCTGACTTCTTCAACGCTATACATCTTTTTTAGTTTTGATTTAATACCGGTTACCTCATCTTCTGAAAGAGGAAAGGCTGACACAACAATAGCTTGTAATGACTTCAATAGGGTTTGCATTTCGTTTTGATATTCAATAAGTATATCTTTAAGTAGATCTAATCTGTGTTTTTCAATCAACAGCGTAAGGAAGTGTAGAACTTCTTTATTTACACTCGTACTAAACAAGCGGTCTATAAGATTTGCCTTCACTTTAAAGCTGTTTTCAGGGTTGATTAATATTGCGTATATAGTTTGATTACTATGAATAATATCTGCACATGCTTTTAATTGCTGCTCAAATAAAGCCACATGATTCATTTCTATGGCAATCTGAACGAGTGCTTGTGCATATCTTGAAGCAATACGTCTCATCAAGCAACACCCTTTTCATTTAAAAAGTTTTCTACAACTTTTCTATTTTCATCAGTATCCATATTTTTTTGTATGAGTTTCGATGCTGCTGAGAATGCGAGACTGCTAATCTCATTTCTCAGTTCTTTCATCACTCTTTGGCGTTCTAATTCAATGGAATGGTTAGCGCGGTCAGTGATTGCTTGCGCATCACTGTGTGCTTGTGAAATTATATTTTCATATTCCTTATTTGCCCGATCTTTAGCTGCTTTAACGATTTCATCAGCTTTCGCATGAGCGGATTTAAGCAGTTCTTCATATTGTTTTTTTGTATCTTCCGCTTCTTTTAATTTATTTTCCGCATTATCGATTTGTTCTTTAATACTATTGGTTCTGTTTTCCATAAATTCTGTCACCGGTTTAAAGAGAAACTTTTTAAGCAGAAAATAAAGTATTAAGATATTTCCTATCGTAAATAGAAATCCAGCGTTAAGTTCTACCACTTTTTATCACTCCCTATTATTTAAAGAAGAGTATAATCAATATTGCAATAACCAGACCGTAAATAGCAGTTGCTTCAGCTAGTGCACTACCTAACAAGAGTGTCTTATTAATTTCACCGCTTGCTTCCGGTTGTCTGGCTACAGCCTCTGTTGCTTTTGATGTTGCTATTCCGATACCGATTCCGGCGCCAATTCCTGTTAATACAGCAATACCTGCTGCCAATGCTACAATTCCCATATAAATACCTCCTAAATTATTTTTAAATTATAGTGATTAAATTGATGATAAAAATTAATTATTCAATGCCTTCTTTGATGAATAAAGCCGATAAGAATACAAATATAATCATCTGTATCAAGCCGTCAAAAATATCAAAATAAAGGCTCAATATGGCCGGTATACCAAGTGGAATCACTTCCATTAGTAACTCCATGATGACATAACTCCCTAATACATTTCCAAATAACCGCATGGATAGCGATAGCGGCCTGATAAATAATTCAAGTATATTCATAGGCATTATCAATAGTAAGGGTTCTTTAAAACCTTTCAGCCATCCCTTAAAGCCTTTGAAACGTACTCCGGCACCCACTACAAGGGCAATGGTCATAACCGATAGTGCGGCAGTAACATTAAGATCCTTGGTTGGCGGAGTGAAGCCAAAGACAGCAGCAATATTGGCAATACTCAGGAATAAGGCTACAGTACCTAAATAGGGCGCAAATATTTTCCATTCATGTCCTATTATTCCTTTAATAAAGCTATTTATGCCATCTACCAATGCTTCAATAATATTCTGTTTACCTGTGGGTATTGCTTTAAGACTGCCAGTCATTAAAATGGATGCAAAGACTAAAATAAACATGATAATCCATGTTACTACAACTGAAGACGTTACGGGTATACCACCAAAGATAGGTAGGGTAAACACCACTTCCGGCTGGAGCTTTTCCATAAGTGCTTCTTGCAGATTATGCTCCATAATAAGTCACTTCCTTTTTACTAAAGTAGAAGCTGCTAAACTGTAATAGAACATGTTGGAGATAGTTAGTTTCTAACTAGTAGGTGGACTCCAATGTGTAAATCATGTTGCTACAGCTATTTGGTATTTATTATGCTCCCCCTGTTAATTTGATATTACTACAAAAAGAGTAATAAACTAATTATATATTTCAAACAATCATGCGATTGTGAATTTTTATAGTAATTTTTTATGATTAACGTATATAAGGGTGCCCATGTGACACCCTTACAGGATTAGTTGGTCGATATTCAAAACGATATAATTACATCTTACAACTTTGTGAACAGTATGTCAAAATGAATTATTGACAAATACGTATATGGAAAAGATTTTTTTTTGTGAATTATTCACAAATGCATTGGCTTATAACATAAGAAATTTTTTACTATTATGGGTAATAAAATTATATTCTTGTTATCTATATAGTGTAAGGCATAATGTAAGGAAGGAGGTGAAAAAAATGCCGGTATCAGCCAATTCGCTGGATAGTCGTGTACAAATCAAATTTAATACAGGAACTGATGAGAATGGAAATCCAATTATAAGAACTAAAACATTAAGCAGCGTTAAATCCTCAGCTGCCAATCAGGATGTGATGGATGTTGTGCAGGGATTAACTACTCTCCAACAGCATCCCATATCTACAATTATAAGAATAAATGAGGAAGAATTACGAAACGTATAAAAGCTATTTTTATAAGGAACGGTATCAAACCGCGCCTAGAAGAAAGGAGGTGGGAATGTGGCACAAGCATTGGAAATGGTTTTTAAAAATGAAGGGCAGAAAAACTTTAGTATTTCTTTAAACGATCCTAGAGCAGATTTAACGCCTGAGGAAGTAAAAACCGCAATGGAAATGATTTTGACGAAAAATATTTTTAAGACCGGCGGAGGAGATGTAATAGAAGTAACCAGTGCCAGAATTGTAGATAAGACAATTACCGAATTGGAATTAGTGTAACACCTTAGAAGCTTCTCTCATATAATATTTATGTATGGCTCTAATTGCATAATTAGTCCGGATGCTGCCACAAAGATGTTGTAGTGTCCGGATGTGAGGGGAGATGTTATAATGCATGTACCAAAAAAATACATTAAAATGACAGATTTAGGTGCTAAGCCACAATATGATGCCGCAATGATGGAAGAAGGGTTATACGAGTCACTTATTTTAAATAACTACCAATTTAGAAGAAACAGCCTTCTGAAAATACTGCTGGTGAAAGTAAATCTTGGTTGTAAAGAAGCTGAACTTCACTATAATACAGGCCAACGGTATGAATTTGTGATAAAAGACCGGATGAATACAGAAAAGTGGAAATGGTCGGTAGGTAAGGAGTTTGTTCCTATTGATGAGAGCCTGGCGTTAGAAGTAGGAAAAAGCAAAGTATATTCTGCATTATGGCGTATTCCAAAAGACTCTGAGCCGGGGATTTATATGCTGGAAGGATGGAACACTGCTGAACAGTTAAAAGACAAAAAACTTAAAGTAAGGTTTAATGTAATACCCTAGTGTTTAACGACATTAGGGTATTATTTACATGACTTATAAATAGAAATTGAAAATATTAGGTGATCTAAGGCTATAATTATGTTTAAACTTGTAGCAGTTTGGCTTTTTTTGTTGATAATACGCGTATAAAATGGTAAAGTAAAAGGAGGACAACCATAGCAGCAAATCGAAAGGAGAATAATATTGAAAAAGGTTTTTGAAATACTGAAAAAACATATTATTATTGTTTTTCTTCATATGATCTATTCTTCTGCTGTGTTCATTGCTCTGTTTAAAGGACGAAAACCCATCAAACTTGATATAAATAATTTGACAGATGTTTCATTCTTAAAGAGTGTTGTTTTCAGCGAATCCCAAAGATTAGTCATCGTTTGTATTATTAGTGCCTTGTTCCTATCTATAACTTATTACTTTATTGCCGCAGGCGTCCGGAAAAATAAAATATACATAAAGGATTTTGTGAGAGGAGTTATGCAGTATAGTATAATAAATATTTTTAGTTATATGTTATCCGCAGTATACTATTTTATTTTTGCAGTGTGTATGGGGATCATATCGATACCTTCGGGGTTAATCATTTTTCCATTATTGGATGGAAAAGAAGATTTTTTCATTCCTGCAATTATATTATGGCTCATAACATTTCTTCTTATTATGTTTGGGTTCTTGCTTTTTAATTTATATATGACCTTCTGGTATCCCGGTATTTTTTTGACTACTAAAAATTTACTTTCCGCCTTTAAGCGTTCTAAAAAGATGGTGAATGATAACTTCTGGAGATTACTGCTGTTTTCAATTATATCTATACTGAACATCGGGTCATTTTTATTTCTTATCGGCTTTGGGCTTAGCCTCCTATACAAATCCCAGAATCCTATTACACATGTTGGTCTATGGATTGGTGTTATAATGGTTAGTCTATTTGGCATATTTATTAAAACTTATGCATTTTCATTCTTATATAACAATCTCATGAGTTTGAACCGGGTTAAATCAGTTGAGCAAGGAATCGCTATATAAGATAAAAAAATAAGATTCAGATTTGGGGCATATTGTTAATCTGAATCTTATTTTTGTTTATGCTGACACTTTGCTTCCTATTAAAATAGGGAGATTGATTTCCCCGCGTATGTATCTGCCTTTGCTTAAAGTAACCTCATTATCAAGGATCGCATTTGAAATGATTGTGTCTTGAGATATTACAGAATCATGTATTACGATACTGTTTTTAATCACAGCGCCTTTTTCTACAATTACTCTACCGAATATAATGCTGTTTTCAACTGTTCCTTTGATGATACTGCCGTTTCCGATAAGACTATTATATATTTTTGCCCCTTTATGGTATTGCGCAGGCGGTTCATCTGTCTTTCTTGTATATACCCATCCATTTTGCATGAAAAGTTCATGCTGGATATGGGGATTTAAAAAATCCATATTGCATTTATAATATGTATCTACAGAATTTAGACACTGCCAATATTCCTTAAACTGATAACCGTAGATATTTAAGTAATTTACTTTTTTAATGATAATATCTTTTATTAAATCATGACTTTCCGTTTCGGCAGACTCTTCTAAGAATTGAGTGAGCAAAGTTTTATTGATAATATAGATGCCTATCGTAGCATTAGAGGTTTTTGGCTTAAACGGTTTTTGCTGATAGTCTAAAACTCTCCTGTCTGATTGCGTTTCAATCACGCCCAAATGCGATAGCTGGTGAGAAGGACAAGTATTCATTTCCTTGTAGGCTACAGTAATGTCGGCATTCTTTTCTATATGATACTTCAACATATCCTGGTACTGCATTTTATAAATAGCATTGCCCTCACATATTAATATGTGCTCATGATCACTTTTCTTGATGGATTCCAAATTTTGAAAAAGGGCATCTGCGCTTCCTTTATAGTGTTTAGGTCCGGTTGTACCAATATCGGGTGTAAGGATATGAAAGTTAGCATTTTTTTTGTTGAGGTTCCAATCATTTCCTGATTTAACATGTTTAATGAGGGAGTGAGGGTTATGCTGGGTAATGATGCTGACATTGCTAATTCCACTATTGACCATATTGGAAAGTATGAAATCCACTATACGATATTTTGCACCTATTGGAAGGGCTGATATACATCGATATTGTGTCAGTTCTTTTAACATAGGATATTGGTGATCTGCTAAAATAATTCCTGTCATGCTGCTCATAATATTTCTCCTTTTTTACTTTATTAACTAACAATTGAAGTGGATAAAGTGTAGTTCATGGTTTTTTTAGACAGACTAGTATATTCAACATAATCATAAATATTTACATGATTATCTAATATTAATAATTTTCATGAAAATTATACATACGACGGTTTAAATGCAAAAAGAATATTATCTATTTTTTTAGCAGTTAATTGCAATAAAAATTTATTAAATGCGTATGAAAGATAGAGTGAGTATGATATACTTTATTTGTAAATAAAATCCATTACATTAGCTGATAATAGTGTGATGTAATCAATAAAGCTAAGACAAATCATTGATGGGGAGTGAACAGTATGGGATATACGACAGATAAAAATGATATTTATCAGATAATAAGTGCTAATCATAGTAATCCGTTCGGTGTACTTGGTATGCATCGTATAGAAAAAGGAATGGTTGTCAGAGCATTTTTACCTTGTGTAAAATCAGTAAGTGTAATAGATTTTCAGGATCAGGAAAAAAAGTATGTAATGGAACGAGTGCATGAAGATGGCTTTTATGAAACAGTCATAGAGGATAGACAGAAGTTTTTTGAATACCAGCTAGAGATTTCCGATTATGATGATCACCAACGGGTCATCCATGACCCTTATAGCTTTTTGCCTATATTGAGCGATTATGATCTTTATCTTTTCAATAAAGGAGATCATCGGCATGTTTATAATAAGTTAGGTGCACATTCTAACGTGATTAATAACGTACAGGGGATTTTTTTCGCAGTTTGGGCACCTTGCGCAGCAAGAGTAAGTGTGATAGGGGACTTTAACCAATGGGATGGACGGCGGAATCCTATGCGCAGCTTAGGGAGTTCGGGAGTATGGGAAATTTTTATTCCCAGTGTCAGGGAAGGTGCTTTATATAAGTATGAGATTAAGGCGCAGAATGGAGATATATTGAAAAAAGCAGATCCCTACGCCTTTTATTCAGAGCTGCGGCCGAATACGGCATCCATTGTTTATAATATCGATCAGTATGACTGGAAAGATGAGCAATGGATGGAAAAAAGGAAGAATACGAATCAAATGGAAGAGCCTATTGCGATTTATGAAGTACATATGGGTTCGTGGATGAGGGTATCACAGGATGAGAACGGATTCATATCCTATAGGGACGCTGCCGATCTGCTGGTGGAATACGTAAAAGAAATGGGTTATACGCACATAGAGTTTCTGCCTCTATCGGAGCACCCGTTTGACGGTTCATGGGGGTATCAGGTAACAGGATATTATGCTGTAACTCCACGGTATGGAAGTCCTGAGGATTTTATGTATCTAATAGACGTTTGTCACCAAAATAATATAGGTATCATCATGGATTGGGTACCTGCTCATTTTCCGAAAGATGAGCATGGTTTGCGGTATTTTGATGGAAGTGCGGTATATGAGCATGAAGACCCCAGACAAGGTGAACAGCCTGACTGGGGTACGATGGTATTCAATTACGGACGCAATGAAGTAAAGAATTTTTTGCTATCTAACGCGTTTTTTTGGTTTGATAAATATCATATAGATGGTCTTAGGGTAGATGCAGTAGCCTCAATGCTGTATTTAGACTATGGAAAAGAAAGCGGGCAATGGATTCGGAACCGTTACGGAGGAAGGGAGAATATTGAAGCCATTGAGTTTTTAAAACATCTGAACAGCGCAGTATATGGGCAGTATCCTGGGATTATCATAAGTGCGGAAGAGTCAACTTCATGGCCGCTGGTCACAAAACCTCCTTATTTAGGGGGATTAGGTTTCGGAATGAAATGGAATATGGGATGGATGAATGATTTTCTAAAATATATGAGTATGGACTCTATATATAGAAAATATCATCATAGCCTGATTACATTCAGTTTGATGTACGCGTTCTCAGAGAACTTTATTCTACCGCTATCTCATGATGAGGTGGTACATGGGAAGCATTCTATGCTTGATAAAATGCCAGGAGATTACTGGCAGAAGTTTGCAGGATTAAGAGCCGCGTATGGATATCAGTATGGTCATCCCGGCAAGAAGCTGCTGTTTATGGGAGGAGAATTCGGACAGTTTATAGAGTGGAAATATTATGATAGCTTGGATTGGAATCTGTTGGATTATGAACTGCATAAAAAGATGCAGGATTACGTAAAAGACCTAAATAATTTATATCGCTCAGAAAAAGCACTATATGAAGTGGATTTCAGCTATGAAGGATTTGAATGGATTAGCTGCGATGATGCGGACCATAGTATTGTTTCTTTTATCCGCAAAGGCAAGGAACGGGAGGATATGCTCATCTTCGTATGCAACTTTACACCGGTGGTACATGAACACTACAGGATAGGAGCTCCCTTCAATTTATATTATAAAGAAATATTCAATAGCGACTCAGAACTTTATGGTGGAAGCAATGTAGGAAACTGCGGAGGTCTCCACGCGGAAGATATTACTTGCAACAACAGACCCTATTCGCTTGCAATTCGTATTCCTCCGTTAGCGGTGATGGTGTTTAAGCCTATCTTTGAAGAAAAGGCCGAAAGGGTTGACATTGAAAGCCCGCAGAAATAATATTATAGTAAAAACTAAAAAAAGATCATGGAGGAATATATGGAAATAGCGGTGATAGATGGACAAGGTGGAGGATTAGGTAAAGCTATTATAGAAAAATTGAGCAGGGAAATAGGAGATAGCGCAACCATTATAGCATTAGGGACTAATTCTATGGCGACGACCTCCATGCTTAAAGCCGGTGCGCATATTGGGGCTACCGGTGAAAATGCGATTGTAGTAACTGCACATAAAGTAGATGTGATTATAGGTTCGGTGGGTATATTAGCTGCAAACTCGATGTTGGGAGAATGCACACCACGTATCGCAGAAGCCATTGGCAGCAGCAGCGCGAAAAAAATACTGGTGCCGCTAAATAGATGCGGACTGGAGATTATAGGAACAAATGGGCAGCCGTTACCCGTTTTGATTGATGCATTGGTTACAAAAATAAGAGATATGATAAAAGAATAAAAGAGTAGTTTAAAGTTTAAATATTAGACGTTAGGATTGTCTGAGAAGCACCTAAGTAAGAATCTAAAATAATGATGAGCCGTCAAGTTTATAATTTGATGGTTTTTTTTCAATTTTTAGATTTTTTATCTATACATAGCAGTAGATGTTGATTATGCAATGGCGGTTAAGGATTTATTTGTTCCGGTTTGAAATTTAGTCTCTAGGGTAAAGATAAGCTAAGGAACAGTGAAATAATAAATTCCGAAATTTTTAGGAGTGATAACAATGGCAAACATACAGCCTTTTACATTTGTCATATTTGGTGGTACCGGAGATCTGGCAGCCAGAAAATTGATACCTGCACTTTATAATCATTTTATCGAAAAGAATTTGGAAGTACCGTTTTCTGTTGTAGGTATCTCCAGGAAGCCTATGACACATCGTCAATTTGGTGAATTTTTCATAGAAAGTGTAAAAAAGTATTCCAGGAATCAATATGATGAGAAGCTCTTTGATAAAATGATAAGTTCTTTTTATTATATTTCCGGTGATCTGCAGCAGGACAGCACTTATGAGAATTTGACAGGCATTTTGAACAATATAGAAGGGGAACAAAAAAACCGGCTTTTCTATCTTGCAACCACACCGGAATATTTCCCTATTGTGTTGGAGAATCTTACCCATTACCGTATTCTTGAGAAAGGAGCGGAAAATCCCTGGCACCGCGTTATTATTGAAAAACCTTTTGGTTCCGATTTAGCGACGGCAAGGATGCTCAACAAGCGGTTGGAGCGCTTGGTAAATCAACAGCAGATGTATAGAATAGATCATTATCTTGGAAAGGAAGCGGTACAAAATTTTATGGTACTGCGGTTTGCCAACGGTATTTTTGAACCTCTCTGGAATAATAAGCATATAGATCATATTCAAATTACTGTTTCCGAGACAGTGGGGGTAGGAACCCGGGGGCGCTATTATGAACACGCCGGAGCGGTAAAGGATATGCTTCAAAACCATATTATCCAGCTTTTATCCCTCATTGCGATGGAACCTCCCGTGGACTTTGATGCTGATTCTATTTCTACGGAAAAAGTAAAAGTAATCAGATCGTTGAGATTATTTAATGATGAAGCCATAGTAAGAGGCCAATATGAAGGATATACATCTGAAAAAGAAGTCCATCCTCAATCTAAAGTAGAGACATTTATAGCTGCAAAGTTGGAGATACATAATTGGAGATGGGCGGGGGTTCCGATGTATGTTCGGACAGGAAAATATCTGAAAGAGAAGAAAACAGAAGTAGTGATTCAATTTAAAAATACTCCATATAATTTATATAAAAATAATGATATAGATGCAAATCGCCTGGTCATATCAGTTGATCCTAAAACAGGATTTGATCTGCAGTTTAATGTGAAGGAACCGCATGGGGCAAATGTTAAAATCAGAGGTGTAAAAATGAATTTCTGCCATGAATGTGAGTTCGGAGACAATACTCCTGAAGCATATGAACGGCTCCTAATGGACGGAATCATAGGAGATGCTACGTTATTTACAAGTTGGAGAGAAATTGAATATTCATGGAAATTGGCAGAAGAAGTGTTGAGGGTACATGCGGGTGAACAACCGGAGCTCTATCAGAAAGGGGCATGGGGGCCGCAGAAAGCAGATAAACTATTAAAAAGTGAGGGAAGGAAGTGGTATCATGAAGATATACGACGTAACAATGCCAATCCGTGTGGGGATGGTTGCATACAAAAATAGACAGGAACATCAGCCGTGTATTGAAAAAGTGAGGACTATCAAAGAGGGAAGCAATGAAACAAGGGTATGCCTGTATTCGCATGCCGGTACCCATGTGGATGCGCCATATCACATACTGGAGAAAGGATATACGTTAGAGGATATCCCTCTTGACAAGATGTATGGGAAGTGTAAAGTTCTAGATCTAACCGATGTGGAAGACTGCATTCAATTAGCACATATACAGAAATATGAGATACACCCGGGGGACTTTATCTTCTTAAAAACAAAAAATTCTTTGGAAGATACTTTTAACGCCCAATTTATATATTTATCAGCTGAAGCGGCTCAGTATCTTGTGGAAAGAGATGTGGAGGTCGTTGGAGCAGACGCGCTCAGCATAGAGAGAAATAGTCCCGGTCATGCTACCCACCATGTTTTGCTGGAAAATGGTATTCTTGTTGTGGAAGGGCTTCGCTTAAAGGAAGTCCCGGAAGGTGAATACACTTCTGTGATAGCACCTCTGCCCATTGTAGGCGGTGATGGAAGCCCTGCGAGAGTATTGCTGATAGAAGAGGAGAAAAGTAGTTCACGGTTCACGGTTCACAGTTCACAGACTTTATAAAGACAGAATATATAGTATCTTAATATATTGTAAAAGCAGATATGTTTACTAAATTTTGTTTTGGGGTAGATTATTTACTTATCGTAATAATAATTGTGGAAAGCACATAAAAGCGATGACAATAAAACGGATTTATTGTATAATATATCCATATAATTAAGGTGAGGAAGTGAAAGCGATGGGGGGAGCACAGACGCCGTTATATGATGTAAGAAAGATTACCGATTTGAAAGATATGCTATGTCAAAGCGTAGAGATCTACCAGGATAAGCCGGCATTTCTTGTAAAGACAAAGGATGGAGGAGAATACTATCCGAAAAGCTACCGGCAGTATAAAAGCGATGTAGATGCGCTAGGGACAGCACTTGTTAGCCTCGGATTAAAAGATAAGCGCATTGCGATAATAGGTGAAAACAGATATGAATGGGCTGTAACGTATCTTGCGGTATTATGCGGGGTAGGAACCATTGTGCCTTTAGATAAGGATCTCCCGGTTCACGAGATTGAAAACCTTCTGAATACTTCCCAAGCAAGCGGCATTATCTACTCAGGAAAGTTTGAAAAAAATATTACGGATATCAGGCCAGAGCTACAGGGAGTAGAAATATATATCAACATGAGTGCAGATGCAGATAGTAATGACATATTTTCATTTTCTGCACTGATAGAGAAGGGAAGAAAAATGATAGAACAGGGGGATATGACATATATCAATCAAAATATTGATGCAGCAGAAATGCGTATCCTTCTATTTACATCCGGAACCACAGGGTTGGCAAAAGGAGTGGTGCTTTCACATAAGAATATATGTACTAATTTAATGGCAATGTGCTCAATGCTTTATATCGGAGACAAGGACATATTCCTTTCGGTCCTCCCGCTTCATCATACGTATGAATGCACCTGCGGATTTTTATGCCCTATTTATCGTGGAAGTACGATTGCATACTGTGAAGGACTGCGTCATATTACTAAAAACATGCAGGAAGCAAAAGCTACAATGATGTTGGCGGTACCTTTACTGTATGAATCAATGTATAAAAAGATATGGCAGCAGGCGGAGAAAAGCGGGATGACAGCAAAATTAAGAACTGCAATTAAAGTAAACAATCTTCTTAAGCATGTCGGTATAGATTTGTCAAAAAAGTTATTCAAGAAGATTCATGATAATTTAGGAGGACACATACGTATATTTATCAGTGGAGGTGCAGGGATAGACCCGGAGGTTTCAAAAGGTTTTCGTGATCTCGGGCTGCTAACGGTTCAAGGCTATGGACTCACTGAATGCGCTCCTATTGTCGCGTTAAATAGGGATTGCTATTATAAAGATGATGCAGCAGGACTGCCGCTTCCTGGGATAGAGGTAAAGATTGATAATCCGGGAGAGGAAGGTGTAGGAGAAATCATATGCAAAAGCGAAAGTATAATGCTTGGTTATTTCCAAAATGAGCTCGCCACCGAAAAAGTATTAAAAGATGGATGGTTTTATACCGGAGATTTGGGCTTTGTTGACCAGGAAGGGTTTGTGCATATTACGGGAAGGCAAAAAAATGTCATTGTCACCAAGAATGGCAAAAATATATTCCCTGAAGAAGTGGAAGCATATTTAAATAGAAGTGAGTATATTATGGAAAGTCTGGTTTGGGGTAAATATGATGAGGAAAGTGGAGAAACCTATGTGAATGTTCAAATTATACCGAATTTAGAGGCGGCAGAAGAGAAGCTGGGGAAAGAATATAACGACGAACAGCTAAAAGAACTTATTCATATGCAGGTAAAAGAAGTAAATCATAAGATGCCATTATATAAGAGAATTAGTGATTTTACAGTTAGGAAAGAAGAGTTTGCAAAGACTACAACAAAAAAGATAAAGAGGTTTGTAGAAAATCCAAATGAATAACATAAAAAATGCCGGGGATTGACCGGCATTATATTTTTTTAATGTACTTCTACATTTGAAGCACCACAGGTTCTCAATATATTAGAGATTCTGTCGACATTGTCCTCTTCAGTTCTCATACTCCAAAGGATTTTTCCCCGTCTTACTTCACGTTCATATTCACGCCCTGCTTCTTCAGGTATACCCAGATCAACCAAGCCGCCTACGATGCCGCCTGTTAAGGCGCCCGAAAGAAGGCCCGCGATAGGTCCCGCAGCTGCAATTACACCTAAGCCGGGAATTACCATTGTACCCATGCCGAGCAGCAATCCCGCCAATCCTCCCAGGACGCCCCCGGTGACAGTTCCATCTGAAACATTATCATTTACGGAACGATTATCATTTGTAAATGTTCCTGTTGTTGCCCCATCCTGCTGATTACCATCTTTTGCTACAATGGATATGTCATCAGTCCGTAAGCCTTCATCTTTCACTTGTCTTGCTGCTTTTTCAGCAAGATCATGAGAATCAAAAATACCTACTATAGTTTTTGGCATAAAAATACACTCCTTTACAGATATTCATATTAAGGAATGACGAAATAATAATTTCCCATTTTTCAAGCGGTTATTTTTCGATATTGCTTCGTTGTCGTCGGCTAGATATTTAAGCCTTCTCCGCCTTGCACTATCAAAAAATCCCTCGCTTGAAAATCGGACATTATTATTCCGCCATTCCTTAATATTTCAAATATATTAAATTTTTATTCAATATCCGTACAACAGCTCATTTAAGGTTTACAAACAGATGGTATAATGATAACATATTTAGTATATCGGGTTATTTTTCTAAAGGGGAGAAATATTTTGAAAAATTTTAGAATAAGAATGTTTATAACAGCAATAATTTTTATATCAATCATGTTTTCAGTTTCACTAGCTCAGACAGGCGAAGCGGCACAATCTTCTAGTTTACAGACACAAGCAGCGGAGAAATTGGTGGCACTTAATCTGCTAAAAGGTTATGACGATGGAACCCTAGGGTTGGAAAGACCTATCAGAAGAGTTGAATTTAGTGCCATTGTAACGCGGATGCTGGGATATGAAGGCAATGTTCTACTTACTGAAGAAGTACCCTTCAAGGATGTTACAAAAGAGTATTGGGGCTATCCGTATATAGCCAATGCGTATAGCTTGAAGATTATATCGGGTTTTCCCGAAGACGGCACTTTTAAGCCGGATAACCAAATAACCTACGGGCAGGCAGTTACAATACTTTTGAATGCAATGGGATATGCGAAAGATGTGCAAGGGAAAAAATGGCCGGACAATTATATGGAGGTTGGAATGAATTTGGGAATCACCAAGAACTTGGCGGTAGATTTTAATAAACCTCTTACAAGAGGTGAAATTGCCATTCTGGTAAGTGATTCATTGGAAGTTGAACTCAAGTAGATTGGATGTGAGGTCATGTCAGTAAAAAACCTTTTTATGATGATTTTCATGGTTATCCTTTTTCCAATCATGATTATCTTTTGCAATATAGATGCGTTTTTTCTAATAATGTCTATCATATTGGTGTTCATATCTCTAGGAAGTCTGCATACATTAGTTATTTCAAGCAATGTTGATGAGGAAGATGAAGATGAAGAAGAGCTGGAAAATGAAGAAGTTGAGGAATCTTTTTTGGAGATAGGAGATACTTTAGGGATTAATGCGCGAAAGTTGAATTATGGTTTTATCATCTCTATGGATTTAATGATTATTGTATACTTTATTTTTACATTTTTTATTTTAGATGTATTACTTTTAAAAGTTTTAGCAATAATCCTTATTGCTAATTGGGTATATGATATTATTGGTGTCATTGATAATATGATAAATACTGGGGCTACCGGTACCGTTGATGAAGAAGATGAATTTACATGGAAAGATAGATTATATGAGTTGTATTTATGGCTGCATAATATTACAACCATAGGTTTTATTGCAGTTACATTTTTCGTTATATATTTGACGTAAATTATACATTTATTACTTTTATCATAAGGGAGTTGATATAGTGGGCAGTATTGATTGGGGACAAGTTAAAAAGGAAGTTACTAGTTTTGTTATAGATCATCAGGACCAGGTTCTTTCTGTTGCGGGGAGAATAATGAAAACAGCAATAATCGTGGTATTGTCTTTAATGGTAATAAAATTCGGTACTTTGCTCATCCAGAAATTCTTTGATAAGCAAAAAGAATTTAAATATAAGTTAGATACAAAGAGAACCGATACGTTGGCTACATTATGTATCAGTATCCTTCGTTATTCAGTATATTTTGTGGCATTTGTGACCATACTGCAAGCGGCTTTTGACATCGTGCCTACAACCATTATTACTGCTGCCGGAGTCGGAGGATTGGCTATCGGGTTCGGAGCACAAAATCTGGTGAAGGATGTAATCACAGGGTTTTTTATTTTATTGGAAGATCAGTTCTCTGTAGGTGATATGATTACTGTAGATGGTATGATGGGAACTGTAGAAGAAATGGGACTGCGGATTACCAAGGTTCGGCATTATGCCGGTGATCTCTATATCATACCCAATAGTCAGATTCAAAGCTTAACCAATCATACAAGGGGTAGCAAGGGTGCAATTGTAGATGTGGCTATCGCGTATGAAGAGAAGATTGATAAGGCTTTAGATGCTTTAAACATTATTTCTGAACGTGCGGCAAAAGAAATCGATTCAATTGTAGAAGGCCCTACTGTGCTGGGGGTTAAAGATCTTGGTGACTCAGGTGTAGTCATTAGGGTATTTGCAAAAACAATTGCCGGAATGCAATGGGAAGTTGAGCGCCAGTTGAGGAAAAGAATCAAAGATGGATTTGATGAGAGGGGTATCGAAATTCCATATAACAGGCTTGTTGTAATTAACAAAGGTGAAGGTGATAGTTGATGCCGATAAACTTAAAAGTAGGGGATATTGTAGAATTAAAAAAGCAGCATCCCTGTGGAAGCAAGCAGTGGGAAATTCTCCGAGCGGGTATGGATTTTCGTATTAAATGTGTGGGGTGCGGTCACCAAGTCATGTTGGCTCGACCTAAATTAGAAAAAAGCATAAAAAAAGTCTTTTACTCAGCCCAAGATGCTACAGGGTCAAATGGTGGCAATGATTAGACTGCAATATGAAGATGATTTCTATCGGTGGTAAAAGTTTGAATTTTCATGGATAAAAAAATGAAATTTATATAGTTGTTACTCATGATTTCTATTTAGATTAATATTTATTGGATGCAATCAATGTTTAAGCAGTTTGCAGTTAAATATACCGATGGACAAAACCAGCTTTTAAATAATAAAACAGAGAACGTGAAAAAATCACTGTTGACAAATGCCTAATGGCTTGGTAAAATGTTAAACAATTATACTTAAATACGTTATTAAAAGCGATGAAAGAGAGAAAAATATACTGTACCCTATAAGAGAGCCGATGGTTGGTGTGAATCGGTGGGAAGGTATATATAATAGACTCACTCTTGAGCTGTATGTCTGAAATTTAGTAGGATATACCGGACTGCACCGTTATTGTATGAGTATTTTATACTCACTGAGGCTGTTGCTGAGAAGTAACAGTGAAGTAGGGTGGTAAAGCGATGAAGCATTCCTCGCCCCTTGTACTTATTGTACTAGGTGCGGGGTTTTTTTATACCCAAATGGGTATAAATATCATAATACGGCATGAAAAAGAGATAATATCATTATAAACCATAAATTGTTTTGGAGGTGATCGATATGAAGATGACTGGGGCTGAAGCAGTCATTAAGGCACTGGAAGAAGAGAAGGTTACTGTAATATTCGGATATCCCGGTGCTGCTAATGCACCTATCTATGAGGCATTAAGTAAATCGCACATAAAACATATCCTTACCCGTCATGAACAGGGAGCCGCCCATGCAGCAAGCGGGTATGCCAGAGTAACAAAAAAAGTAGGGGTATGTATGGCTACTTCCGGGCCTGGGGCTACTAATCTGATCACCGGTATTGCTACAGCGTATATGGATTCTATTCCGATTGTAGCTATTACAGGCCAGGTTTCATCTGAGATGATTGGCAGAGATGTGTTTCAGGAAGTAGATATTACAGGTGCCACAGCGCCATTTTGTAAGCATAGCTATTTAGTTAAAAATGAAAAAGATCTTCCGAGAATATTGAGTGAAGCTTTTCATATTGCAGCAACCGGCAGACCCGGGCCGGTTCTCATAGATGTACCTATTGATGTACAGATACGGGAATTGGATTTTAAATACCCAAAGAACCCGGATATCCGAGGGTATAAACCTACTTATAAGGGTAACGGATTGCAGTTAAAGAAAATTGCAGAAGCGATAGAGAAATCAGAACATCCGGTAATTTGTGCAGGCGGGGGTATCATTCATTCAGGAGCCTCTGAAGAGTTAATAACAATTGTTGAGGAGTTAGGAATACCGGTAGTGACGACTTTAATGGGAATAGGTGCAATCCCTTCCTCACATCCTTTAAATTTAGGGATGTTAGGGTCCCATGGTGTGTATGCGGCGAATCAGGCAGTTAGCAACTCGGATTTGCTGATTGTGATGGGAGCAAGGGCAGGAGATAGAGCAATCGGAAAAACCGATAAATTTGCCCGGCATGCACAAGTTATTCATATAGATATTGATCCTGCGGAGATTGGTAAAAACCTGGGAACTAAGATTCCTATCGTAGGAGACGTAAAACTTATTTTGCAGCACCTAATGAAGTATCTGCATTCCGGTTATAAGCAGGAATGGGTGAATACCGTCACCCAATGGAAAGATTCCCGAATGCAAAAAACGGTAAAAGAATATGAAGATAGTGACTATGTCAATCCCAAGTATGTGCTGAAAGAATTATCGGAGCTTACGGAAGGGAATGCTGTTGTGGCTACAGAAGTAGGACAGAACCAGATATGGGCCGCAAATCACTACAAGACAGTATATCCCGGAACTTTTCTGACTTCAGGCGGGTTAGGTACCATGGGATATGGACTTCCGGCAGCTATTGGTGCTAAGGTTGGAACCCCTGATAAGACGGTATTTGTTATTGCCGGAGACGGAAGCTTCCAGATGTCTATGCAAGAGCTGGGCACGATGAAACAATGGGATATTGATGTAAAAATAATATTGTTTAATAACCAGCGGTTGGGAATGGTGCGAGAACTGCAAAAAATGCATTATAAGAGCAATTATTTTTCAGTCACGCTGGATAAGAACCCTGATTTTATAAAAATTGCAGCTGCTTATGACATACCGGGAGAAAAAGTTCTGCTGAATAGTAAGGTGAAAGCAGCGCTGGAGAATGCATTGAAGTACGAAGGGGCTTATATCTTAGAATTTCAAGTAGATCCTGAAGAAAGTACACTGTAGTCAACAGGGAATGAAAACAGAGGATGTAGAATTAATAGATTTCATTCTATTAATCATTCTCTATTAAAAAATGGGGAGGGTTTTAGATGGCAAAACATACGCTATCAGTTCTAGTGGAGAACCATGCAGGAGTATTGTCTAGGGTAGCGGGACTGTTCAGTCGCAGAGGATTCAATATAGATAGCCTGGCGGTTGGAGTGACAGAAGATCCCAACGTATCGAGGATGACCATAGTGGTTGACGGGGATGAGTATACTGTTGAACAGGTGACAAAACAGTTGAATAAACTGATTGATGTTATAAAAATAAGAGAGCTCGATCCGAATGACTCGGTTACCAGAGAGTTAGCACTTATTAAGGTAAATGCAAACTCATCTACGAGATCAGAAATCATTCAGATTGTAGATATATTTAGAGCTAAAATAGTAGATGTATCAAAAAATACACTTACAATTGAGATGACAGGTTCAGCGGATAAGATCGCTGCCTTCGAAGAAATGCTGAGGCAGTTTGGTATTAAAGAAATGGTTAGAACCGGGGTTGTTGCAATTGAAAGAGGGAATCAAGTAATTAAAGTAACCAGTACTGAAGAGAATGAAGAATAAACTAGGAGGTTGTTAACATGGCAAAAATGTATTATGACAGTGATTGTAATTTAGATCTATTGAAAGGAAAGACTGTTGCAATAATAGGTTATGGAAGTCAGGGACATGCGCATGCATTGAACTTGCACGAAAGCGGCGTAGATGTAGTCGTTGGTTTGTATGTTGGAAGTAAATCATGGAAGCTGGCAGAGGAAGCAGGTCTTAAAGTAGCTACAGCCTATGATGCTGCAGCACAAGCTGATATCATCATGATCCTCATTAATGATGAAACGCAGGCAAAGCTTTACCAAGAAAGCATAAAGCCAAACCTGAAAGCTGGAAAGGCAATGGTTTTTGCTCATGGATTTAATATTCATTTTGGCCAGATTGTACCACCGGCAGATGTGGATGTATTCATGGTTGCACCAAAAGGTCCGGGACATACCGTAAGAAGCCAGTACCAAGAAGGAAAAGGAGTTCCATGCCTTATCGCAGTACATCAGGATGCTACAGGAAAAGCAAAAGATCTGGCATTGGCTTATGCAAAAGGAATCGGCGGTGCCAGAGCAGGTATTCTTGAAACAACTTTCAAAGAAGAAACCGAAACAGATTTATTCGGTGAACAGGCTGTATTATGCGGCGGTGTATCTGAGTTAATGAAAGCAGGCTTTGAAGTATTAGTTGAAGCAGGATACCAGCCGGAAAGCGCATACTTTGAATGTATGCATGAAATGAAGCTGATTGTAGATATGGTTAATCAGGGTGGACTAAACTATATGAGATATTCCATCAGTGATACTGCGGAATATGGTGATTACTGTATAGGAAAGAGAATTATTACAGAGCAGACAAAAGAAGAAATGAGAAAAGTACTTCGTGAAGTACAGGAAGGAACTTTCGCTAAGAATTGGATTTTGGAAAATCAGGCGAATAAAGCATCTTTCTATGCCAGAAGAAGAATAGAACAAGAGCATCAAATTGAAGTCGTAGGTAAAGAGTTAAGAAAAATGATGAGTTGGTTGAAGAAATAATATAGCTGAAGTTAGATATGGGAGCGCGCACCTATCTACCTTTCAATAACAGGAAATGAGGAGATTGAAGTAAAAAGCGAATACCCTTTACTGCAATACGCTCTTCTATCCGCTTTATTAGCCAATATATTATCGTTTAGAAGAAATCTATACAAATGATAGATTGATAAATGTTTTTGTCTAATAAAAAGTCAGAATAATAGTCAGCAGGTGAGTGGATGATGGATTCAAGTATGGATATTCACTTCCGCTGCCCACTGTTTTCTAAATTTGAAAGGGGATTTATATGTCAAAAATTATTAAAATATTCGATACGACATTAAGAGATGGGGAGCAAACTCCGGGAGTAAATCTTAATATACAAGAAAAGCTGGAAATTGCACGACAGTTGGAAAAGTTGGGGGTAGACGTCATTGAAGCAGGCTTTGCTATTGCGTCTCCCGGTGACTTTGAAGCAGTGCAGGCAGTTGCGACAGAACTGAAAAATGTAACAGTAGCTAGTCTTTGCCGTGCAGTTGAAAAAGATATCGATAGAGCATGGGAAGCAGTTAAGAATGCTGTAAGCCCAAGGATTCACACATTTATTGCGACTTCCGATATTCATATGCAGCATAAGCTGAAGATGAGTGAGGATGCAGTATTGGAGCGAGCTGTAGCCATGGTGAAATATGCGAAAAGGTATTGCAGCGATATAGAATTCTCTGCTGAAGATGCAGGAAGAAGCAGGCCGGAATTCTTGTACAAAATATTTGAAGCAGTGATTGCGGCTGGAGCAACGTGTATTAATATTCCTGACACTGTTGGATATACCGCTCCGAAGGAATTCGGCGGTCTTATCAAAGGTGTGATGGAGAATGTTAAAAATATTGAAAATACAGACGTTAGCGTACACTGTCATAATGACCTTGGGATGGCTGTTGCGAATACACTTGCAGCCATAGAGAACGGAGCTACTCAAGTAGAATGTACCATCAATGGCTTGGGTGAGAGAGCCGGAAATGCTGCCTTAGAAGAAATCGTTATGGCATTAACCACCCGTAAAAATTACTATAACGTTCAGCATAATATTGATACAACGCAAATATCCAGAACCAGCAAGCTGGTAACAAGCTTAACCGGTGTGCAAGTACAACCCAATAAAGCAGTTGTAGGTGCAAATGCATTTGCTCATGAATCAGGTATTCATCAGCATGGTGTATTAAGTGAAAAAAGTACTTATGAGATCATGACACCGGAGTCAGTAGGCTTATCGCAGAATAAAATGGTGTTGGGTAAGCTCTCAGGACGCCATGCTTTTGAAGATAAATTAAAAGATATGGGCTATACACTGGAACAGGACGCTATTAATAAAGCGTTTGAAAAATTTAAAGAATTAGCGGATAAGAAAAAAGTTGTACTGGATGATGATATTCATGTATTGGTGGAAGAAAGAGTTTCGCAGATACCTGAGATATATCAACTGAAAAGTTTCCAGACTAATAGTGGGAACAAGGTAATAGCTACTGCAATGGTAGAGCTAACTAAAGAAGATCAAACGGTAACAGAAGCTGCTACAGGAGATGGACCCATTGATGCCGCATTTAACGCGATAGAAAGAGCAGTAGGTATAGAAATTAAACTGGCAGACTATAACCTTAGGGCAGTTACCGGTGGCAAAGATGCTTTAGGTGAAGTATCCGTAAAGATTGCAAAGGAAGATAAAACCTTCATGGGCAGAGGCGTGAGTACCGATATCATTGAAGCCAGTGTGAAAGCATATTTGAATGCGATAAACAGGATGTTGAGCGAAATTGCTTAATCAGCTTTGCAATAAAACGAAATTTTAGAACAGATCCTTTGAGTTCACAGTATAGTATTGTCCGTACGGGGTATAAACTGTGGACTCATTTTATATCAACATGTCTAGTGAAAGGAGGTTTTTGAATGAATAAAGTATATATTTATGATTCAACATTGCGTGATGGAGCGCAAGCAGAAGGAATATCCTTTTCCGTGGAGGATAAGCTTAAAATTGTGGAAAGACTGGATAAATTAGGTGTGGATTATATTGAAGCAGGTAATCCTGGCTCTAACCCTAAAGATCTGGAGTTTTTTGAAAGAGTCAAAAAGATGAAGCTTTCCAATATAAAGCTGGCTGCATTTGGAAGTACACGCAGAGTAGGAATAAAGGTTGAAGATGATAATAATGTACAGTCTATGCTCCAGGCCGATACTCCTGCTGTCGCAATATTCGGAAAGAGTTGGGACTTGCATGTCATAGATATCTTGAAAACTTCTCCGGAAGAAAATCTTCACATGATTAGAGATACCGTTGCGTTTTTCAAGGATAACGGAAAAGAAATTATTTATGACGCTGAACATTTCTTTGACGGATACAAGGCAAACAGTAAATATGCGATGCAGACGCTAAGTGCGGCAGTAGAAGGAGGCGCCCATTGCCTGGTACTGTGTGATACTAACGGAGGTTGTTTTCCACTTGAGATTTACGAGATCACAAAGAAAGTATGTGAAATGTTTGAAGGGGTGCAGGTAGGCATTCACTGTCATAATGATACCGGAATGGCTATTGCAAACTCTATACTGGCGGTACAGGCAGGTGCTGTTCATGTTCAGGGGACATTTAACGGTTTTGGAGAAAGATGCGGCAACGCTAATCTTTGTACGATTATCCCTGATTTGCAGGTGAAACTGGGAATAGAATGTATTCCGGCAGATAATATGTCAAAACTAACTCCTGTTGCGAGGTTCGTCAGTGAGATCGCAAATGTCGCGCATGATGAGAGAGCTCCATATGTTGGAAATGCAGCTTTCGCTCATAAAGGAGGCATGCATATCGATGGAGTCACAAAAAACCCTAAAACCTTCGAGCATATTAATCCCGAGGTAGTGGGAAATGAGAGAAGATTTCTTATGTCTGAGGTGGCGGGCAGATCCAGTATCCTCTCAAAAATTAATCAGGTTGCACCGGAGCTTACTAAGGATTCTCCTGAAACCAAACAGATTATTGATAGATTGAAGGCACTAGAGCATGAAGGATATCAATTTGAAGGTGCTGAAAGCTCTTTCGAATTGGTTATTCGAAAAGAATTAGGAAAATATACACCTTTCTTTGAGCTTGAACACTTTAAAGCCATTGTTAACGAGCCTAGTGGGGACACCCATAGTTCATCTGCGCTGATTAAGATTGTGGTAGATGGAGAAGAAGAAATCACAGCGGCAGAAGGGGACGGTCCGGTTAATGCATTGGATAAAGCATTGAGAAAAGCATTGGAAAGATTTTACCCGCAGCTTAAGGATATGCATCTTACCGACTTTAAGGTTAGGGTATTAGATTCCAAGACAGCAACAGCTGCAAAGGTAAGGGTATTAATTGAATCTACAGATGGAGAACGTATATGGAGTACTGTTGGAGTTTCAACCGACATTATTGAGGCAAGCTGGAAAGCGTTGGTTGACTCACTAGTATATAAACTTCAGAAAGATAAAGATAGCAGCCTTTCATAATGATTTTGACTCCTATTGAAAACTCAATAGGGGTTTCATTTGTCCTAGAACAAATTCACTATAGTGAATTTGTTCTTTTTTCTTTCAAAATCGGACAAAAAATGATACTATTATTATAAAGTTTAGTTAAAGAAATATATGGAAAAAATCATAATATAGATAATAGAATTTAAGGGGTTGGTTCTCATTAATAAAATAGGAATTTTTGTGGGATTGGTTTTCTTCTTGGTACCGTTTACAATTGCATGGTCAGCAGGTACAACGAAGGTTGATGCTGTTGACGATACATCTTCATATATAGAAAGCGTAGAAAAATCTGCTTGGCAGCAGCCGAGTATCGATACGTCTAATGGCAGCATAGATGAAATAAACCAGCAAGAGGTTGAAATACCCGCGCATAAGATACTAGGGATATTAGATGCTAGTGCCCATGCTGAACAAAGTTCGTATATACAAGATCATCAGAAGATAGGTTACATAAATAAAGATACTAGCAGTAACAGCGGGGATCTTATTTTAGTCAATAAGTGGACAAGTCTTCCTGAAAATTTTACGCCTAACGGACTAGTGAGGGTAGATGATAAAAGCAATGAAATAAAGCTTGAATGTACATATTCAGGACTTACCATAAAGAAAGAAGTGCGTTCTGCGGTTATTAACATGTTTAAAGCGGCGAGGGACAGCAATGTAAGCAGCATTATTATTTCAAGTACTTATCGCTCCTATGACTTTCAAAATACATTATTTAAAAAGAAGGTTAAGTCTCTGATAAAGGAGTTTGGGAAGCAAGCAGCATATGAACAAGCATCCGAAATTGTTGCACCGCCAGGAACCAGTGAGCATCAAACAGGTTTAGCGATAGATATTACCACACCGGAGTTACTAAAAACTGCTGATCCATTGGTGACTGCGTTTGGTAACACTATACAAGGGAAATGGATCTATGAAAATTCGTGGAAATACGGATTTATCATAAGGTATCAGCCGGATAAAAAGGATATTACCGGAATAGTATATGAACCATGGCATCTAAGATATGTGGGGACCCCTCATGCAGAGATCATGTATAAAAACAACTGGTGCCTTGAAGAATATCACCGACAATTAAAGAATTCAAAGCATATGACGTTCAATGGTGAAGATAAAAGCTATGATATTTTCTATACCTCTTTACCATTCAGCCAACAAGTTTTTGATGAAGTGTATGAAGATCAGATAGGATATCGGATATCAGGTGATGGGAAAGACGGGTATATTATTACTGTTGAGAAGAATAAAGATAGTAAATAACTAGATCTGAATAGGTATTAATATATACCTGATAACATAAATATACAACTGGATGTCAATAATTACTTGAATAAATTTTAAAATATCTCTTGCTTTTTTGTAATACCCATTGTATACTATATAGGTGTCACACGACATAATTAAATAATTATATGGAGAGATGGCTGAGCTGGTCTAAGGCGCACGATTGGAAATCGTGTGAACTCTAACAGGTTCCGAGGGTTCGAATCCCTCTCTCTCCGCCAATATCAAGGGTTTAGAAGGACTGTATGATATCAAAATCATACAGTCCTTTCACTGTTTTTAACTAATTTGATAACATTTTGATAACTTTTTTCTGTGATATAGGGTTTGATAACATGATATACGATGAAAAGATGTTTTGTAGTTATATTTCTAATAAAGCGGTAAATGTAACTGCTTCCCTTCGATTTTATTCTAGTATTTGCCTTAATAGCAATAGTTAAGGTGCTTTATATATTACTGGATAAAATAAAAGGAAGCTTTTAAGATATTAAAAACTCCCACTAAAAATATTTGTCAGTTCTTTGATGTTTTATTATCTATTTCATTAAGTAAGTTCGCATCATATTCTCCAAACCAGTCTTTTAATTTAGCTTTAGCCTTTGCTTTTACTTCCTCATCTATATACATGGCAACAGCTCCAAGTGCAAGCATAATAGCACCAAAATCATCAGAATACCCAACAACAGGCGCTATATCTGCGATTGCATCTAATGGAACTATAAAGTATCCTAATGCCCCAACAATAGTACCTTTTGCCCATAGAGGAGTAGCAGCTTTTTCTAAAGTAAAATACAAAAGTAGCCCAGCGTAAATTACAGAAATTCCAGCACTTGACGCAACATCTTTTATTTTTTCAAATAACGACTTTTCAGAATACTCCTTTGAATATTTATTTTGGGTTTCGGTATTTTGTTGTTTTTCAGTAGTTTCTTTATTGTCGATTGACATAGTCATCAGCTCCTTTGTGAAATAGTTGTTACATACATAAATATTCTATATAAGAAGAGAAATTCCTTCAAATCTTTATAAAATAAAATGTATATTTTAGCTTATTTATTTAATATTGTAGTAATTTTTTGTAATCCTATAAGATACTCACTGATAACTCTTTGAATTGGATACTAAAATTGCTATGCTACAAAATATAATAAAGCTTCTTCTTTTATCATATTGTTATTAGAATCATTAGCGTATATAGTCGTTTTTGACATATATTTTTCAATATCTGCGTCAAGTTTTTCAACAGCTTCTACTTGCATCTCATCCATGACATGAGAATAAATATCAAGTGTAATAGTAACAGAAGAATGCCCTAGCATTTTTGAAACAGTATTAATTGGTACGCCCAAACGGATCATATTTGTTGCAAATGAGTGCCTCATATCATGGAACCTGATAGGTTCAATACCTTGGTGTTTGATGATGCTTTCAAACCTTTTACTAAAGTTGGAAGGAGGTATAATACTTCCGTCCTCTTCACAGCATATAAAACCATTGTCGTGATACTCATCGTCGAGTAGGTCCTTCTGTTTATCCTGGAGCTCTTTGTGACGTTTCAGGATATCCAATAGAGTTTGAGTTATTCGGATACATCGCAAGCTGTCAATGGTCTTTACTTCGCTTCGCTTTGTGCTGTTTTTACTCCCGGTTCGTTGTTTCCTTATAGAGATGATTCCCTGATCAAAATCACAATCTGACCATTTTAAACCAGCTACTTCCCCTCTGCGGAGCCCTGAAAGCCCAGCAAGAGCGATTGGAAGCTCCATAGTAGTATCTTTTACTGAAGCAAGAAGTTTCATTATTGTTTTCTGATCATACACATTTCCTAGGTACTTCTTTACTGAAGGAAGCTCAACATCTTTGGCTGGGTTTCTTAATATTAGTCTATCCTTCACTGCCCAGTCTAATGCTTTACTTAGATTACGATGAATATAGATAATTGTCTTAGCAGAAAGACCAGTACTTTCTTCATCATCCTCATCTTTAAGTATATCGTCATAGAAGTTCTGAATATTTCTGGTTGTCAGCTGTTGTAAAGGAATCCATCCTATATTTGGATTGATATGCTTCTGAATATTTACTTTGTAACCTCGGATAGTATTTTCAGCTAATCTACCTTCAACAAACTTGCTGTACCACTCATTCATAAGTTCACGGAGAGTTATTTTCTTGGCATCAACATAGTTGTTGTTTTCAATTTGTCCAAGTACTTCATTAAGAAACTTCTGGGCATCACCTTTCTTTGTGAAGCCACGTTTAATCCTTTGCTTCTTCTTTCCTGTCTTCAGGTCTAGAACCCGATACATTACATCATATACCTTTTTGCTTTTGGCATTAAGTCTTTCTTGAATTGATCCATCCATAATCTAATCTCCTTTGATTATTTGATTTGCTTACTAGTTTCATCAGTCGGACTAAGTAGATGACCTTATTTTTAATACTAGGTCATGCAGTGTTTATTAGGGAGGTTCTCTTTTCTTGTTATGCTGGAGTAAAATTAAAATGCTGGTATTCATAACATATTAGTTCCTTTCATGAGTTTCTAATGTATTAAATTGACTTATGCTTATGTTAGTTTATCGTAACGTGCTAGAGTCTTTATTTACTACTTGGTCTTTTAAATAATCTTCGAAGAGGCTGGTTATTACTCTGATCGATCTGCCAATGCGAATAACGGGTATGGAACCATTTTTCGCTAATTCATAGGCTTTGGTGCGGCTTATGTTCATCTGATCAGCAAATTCAGAAATTGTTAGTGTTAACTTTGACATAAATATTATCATCCTTTCAATTAGAAATTCAAATTATTGACACTAGCCTACAAAAGAGATATAATTAGTTTGTGGACTAATTAGGTCAACGGCAATATCATTATATATCTGTGGACTAAATAAGTCAACAAAAATTTGAAGAAAAATAATACCGGAGGAATTCTTATGGCAGAGAAGTTGGGTGAATATCTTCAAGGATATAGGATGCAAGCCGATTATACGTTACGAAGGTTAGGTGAGATAATAGGGGTTGATCATTCATATCTTGGGAAGATTGAAACAGGTAAGAAGAAACCATCTAAAGAGGTATTAGATAAACTTATTAGCATACTTGGGATAGATGAAACAGAAGTTCTAAGATTGATGGGCCAACATGTTGAGACTACAGGAGTGAAGTTAGAAAAGGAAAATCCAGAGGGAGTTGATATTCTTTATAAACTTACCAAATCTCTTGATGATGAAGGAAGAACGATATTGAACAATATTTTGATTCAAGTAAAGTTAGGACTTGATGGCGATAATGTTGATGCACAAAAGATTGCTGAAAGTTTAGCTAAATTAAAAAACAACACTAAGATGGTAGATGAAGGATAGAGATTATTCTTATAACATGTCGAAGTTAGAGTAAATTTTTCGTTAGAAAAATGACCTCTAACGTAGTTATTATAAGGCTTACGGTGTAATTGAATATGATGAATATTTTAGCGGATAGCACCTTGAAATTATAAGTACGCATGAAGCACAGCAGATTGATGATTGGGAAGGAGGTGAAATAGTGGCGTTTGATCGTGTTGTACTCTCTACACATGTAAAACATACAGATATTAATATTACTGACTGGAGATATATTGATGTTAAAGATATTCCAGTGCTTAAAGGAGCTAAGTCAATTAAGGTAGATGACTGCTTGCATTTGAGTTATTATCCTTACCTACCTTACGGTGGCTCGTATCCATATTTATTGCGAGGGACTTTGTTCTTAAGTTTTAGCATTCCAAAGCTACTTAAGGGTGATAATATCGCATCTATCTGGGCTTTCAATTTTCAGGTGTTATGGGAAATACTTTGCATGCGATTATCTAATATATTACCAAAGATATATGAACTTTCTCATATTAGATTCTGGTCTATATCAAAGATTGAGATCAACTTTGATTTAATTGATAGTGCAGAAAATATCAAGAGATATTACGAAGTGATAGGAAAGATGAATGTTCCAAGATATAACAAACTCGATGAATATGAAGAAGATGGTACAGTTTATAATGTTAGCGGAAAAGATATCGGTGCTAGCAACGCTATTGAGAGAATATACCTTAAGAAGAAGGAACGTTTAGATAGAAAGTATATACAACGACCGTCTGCATATTGTTGGCGTAGAGATCTGGTGAATATAGATCTTGGGGATGCGATGCTTAGGTTTGAAATGGAATTGCATAGGCCTAAGATTAAATATGATTTGATACATTCAAAAGGGCTACCACGTTATAATCCTTATACGTGTATATCAGTTCCTGATGATCGTAAAAAGCCAACGCATATATTAGAGCAAATGTTCGAAGAGAGCAAAAAACAGCGATTCATGAAACGGAAGGATCCGAGTATCCTATTTGAGAAATATAATCCGGACAATAATGTGGCGTATATCCCTTACGATTCGCCATTAATGCCTTCGGGGATTGGTACTTTTCAGGATGTATGTAATTATGAGATAGGTATTTATTATGTGAAAAGTTTCATCTCTAAGTATCATTTTGATAAAATTATTACCACCAGGAAGAAGTTGTTTTCATTTATTAATAATAGTACGGAGTTTTCAATGACAGAAAAGAATAGGCTCAAAATGGTTATCGACCACTTAAATGACAGAGAAAAAGCTAATTGTATTCTAAGCGATAAGAGCATCAATAAATACAAACACAAGATACTGGCTATGGGATATCACTACATATATAGCGATGAAGAACTTAAGCCTATAACCATTGAGCGTATTCTTGATAGTCTTCCAGATGAGCAGAAAAGAGCGATTGAAGTAAACATAGACTCAGACTTTTTCAAAGATTTGCAGTACAAAATTTAATTAGATAATAATGCGGTGATTGAACATAGGATAAACAAATAGCTAATTACAAACAAATAAACTTGGTCGGTATATATTTATACGGTAGCAAATAGTTTCTTTACAAACTTAATGAGGATTATAACTTGATAGAATCACTAAACACCATCAATTTTGCTACAAACTTATACATTCCACATAGAGAATTCATCATTCTTATACTATAGACCGGGTACTGCCTGCAACGCTTGCATACAATGGAAGTAAGTCTAATACGGATTGCTCCTCACGGCTTAACTTCTTCGAGAAGATGAATTCGTAGTCATCAGACAGCCCTTCTTCATCTGTTTTAATACCTCCCTGCCGTAGTATCCGACCTATATTGTGACCAACACTAATCGGTAGAAAGCCAAGGGCTTCTGCTTCTCTTGCCGCGATGTCATTGGTAAACAATCTAGAATTCTCTCCATACAATTCAGTGAAAGCTCTTGCCCAGACATATGGATTGTTGCTGTACATCGAAGCATAGAACTCAATATGCCTATCACGCTCCTGATGCGGTTTTATGGCTTGCTGGAGAAAGATTTTTATGAGTTCAATGTTGTTTATATCCTCCCAGATATCTCTGACCTTGTAACCGATGCCAGAATAAGAGATAGCGTCACGATCCTGGTTTATATTTTCTAGACATAAACTATAAGAGAACATACCGTGCAGGTCTTTGACATATACACCCTTATTGTAAAGTTTTGATATTCCATTATTTATGAATATGCCGCCTCAGATTTGACACTTTGACCGCATAGATTGAACAGTGCAATCGTTCCGATTGGACACCCAATTCTGTTTGTAAGAATATGAATCTCAAGATATGAAATATGAGGGCTCTGCCCTCAAACTCCCGAGGTTTAACGCATTAGTTTTCTAAGGTGGCAATATGTATCATATGTTTCATAAACTTCCGAAGAATTGCTGTGTACAGTCATAGCGGGCACGCTGTTCATTTTAAGCGGTTAAGGTGTTCAACTTATAATGGTCAAGGTGTTTTTTCGAAACGTTATATTCAATTTAAAGGGTAAATGCCGTTAGACTGATTTCCGGACAGGCATTGCTCCTTGGAGTAATGGAGGAAATAGTCATGAAGATTATTAATAACCTCAGTGATGGCTTCTATTGTTTCTATTATAACCAGACTGCCATTCATAGGTTGTCCAGTGCAATAAATATCATAAAATAGTACTTGATGACCTTCTGATTCAACTAATTTAGGAACAATTAGCCAATCCATGCTGGCAAGCATGACTTTGATGTTTTTACGGATACAGGTTAGTAGGCTCATTTTAAAACCTTCACCAAACATTCCGATAGTAGAGGAGTCATCTTTTTTGCTCGTAGCTCCGATACGTTTGGCATACACCAGTGGATAACCATCTCCATCATCTTTGATATGGATAGATTTATTATAATTTGTGATTTGGACCTTATCGATATCCATATTTACACAGTCTAAAGCGTTGGATACAAACTCTCGGATGATGTGCCATTCACTCGAGGAGTTATTTTCATATGCAAGAGTAAGATTCACATCAAATTCTTCTTGCCATTTATAAACTAATCCATTAATTGTAATATCATTTATCATAGTAATTCTCCTCTCAAAACATAAGGATTGTTAGATATCTAACAATCCTCGAAGTTAATCTGTACACATAATTATTTTTTTGTGGATAACAGTTGAAATAATAAGCATGTCTGTGGATATCATTGTGTGTGTTGACATACAATCGTTGATATCAAACTTAATCAATATCTACCAGTGCAGAATCCTTATTCAATGAGTATATGCTTGAGTTTATAGCTGTTTATTTATTAATTGGTAAGAGAGATAGGGCATAAAACTACTATCTCTCTTACTGAACTGCCATCTATGGCACTAATATAGATATCTTTGATATTTAATAATTCGTCTTTAAAATTATTGATAGATAAGATATAATTAATCTAGAGAAAAGGTTGGTGGAAGTGGTTTTTCATAACCAAACTTTGTATTGGCTGCTTAGCAATAGGCAGCTTTTTTATATAATCAGAAATCTGAAATTGCAGCCAAGATAACTATTTCGGCCTATGCCTGTAATGCAGTCAAACTTTACAACTGCCATTTTCCCAGCATCTAATAGTGGTGCAAGCTCTGCAGCGAGTTGCTTTGACAAATAACCAATACAGACTTTACCTCTGTTCTGTACACTTGCCCATACCTGTACAGCAGAAGCGTCAGCGGGATTATTTGGTTCTCTTACAAAAGATAAGATTATGTCTTTAGCATCATACATAGATAATCGTTTTAGCAATGTTTGCCGGTTTCCAAAAGTAGTTCCACGTACTTTGGAATAATGATATCTCATATAACTTCGAACTGTATTCCAGGCTATCTTCAAGGCAGTTCCGATACCATAGATAAATATGACTGTTTGTTTCTTAAGATACCATGCTTCTACAAACACAGCACGGGCAATTTTACGTCTTTTAATTTCTTTATCAGACATCATGAATATCCTCCTTTCATTTGAGTTGCTTGATTGAATAGTAATATTTACAGCTGTTCTCCATAAAGCGGTGTAGAATACTGATAACTTTTGTATCATCTTTACTTGACGCAGTATTAAGATAGTTGCAGTTAAATGGATAATAGACACAACTAAAGCATTTGAAATTCTTTTCCTCAAGCATAATAAAACCTCCTATAGACAATTGAGTCGAATGAAGTGATTAATTAACTACATTCCATTGTTGAATGGAATATTAAGAATGTCAGATAAGGATGCCCAATTTCTGGAGGCGTCCTTAAATTGGTTAAGGATGTGATGAAAAGTTGCCAAAATGATATGGCATTCTTTTGGAATTTAGATTACTTTCTTTGATATTTGTAAATAGATGCACCATTATTACTTTCAGATAAAGTGTTTTCTTTCTTCAAATTGGAAATATCTTTATACTTTTGCTTTAAATTTTCAATAACAGCAGCGTCATTTGACTGTAATCTGAGGACAACTTCATTAGATCCTTTCTTATATACAGTGACACATACAAGCTTATTTGTATCATCATAAACTGCCCAATACCGAGCATCATATTTCTCAATCCTCATTGTAAGCACTCTCCTTCCTATATCAATCCTTTTTCGGCAAAACTTATATACTGCCCATCTGCCACTATAACATGGTCGATGATTTTGATATTAATGGGATCTAGGGCCTGTTTAATCTTTTGTGTAACATCAATATCAGCCTTCGATGGAGATTGACTACCACCGGGATGGTTGTGGGAAAGGATAACACTATTTGCCCGGTATGCAAGGGCATGTTCAACAATCAGTCTTGGATACACAGGAGCTTCATTGATGGTGCCTTCATGAACAAGAGTCGCTTTGTTGACCCGGTTTTGAGAGTCAAGACATATAATGTAAAAGCACTCATATACTTTGTCTGTAAATAGTGTAAGTGCAAACTCGCCAGCTTTAATTGAGCTGTTTAAAATTGGCTTCTCTTTATGAGTAGATGTGAGCATACGCTTATGATAAAGATACAGAAGTTCTAGTTTCCTTCGTTGTGCCTTACTCAAGTTCATGGAATTTAGGTATTTCATGAGGTCAAGCATCCCAAAATCGTCAAGAGCTTTCTTTATGATTTCAATGCTGATTCCGGTGAGTAAACTCAATATTTCAGCATCCATTAGTCCATCAACACCATATTCCTCCATACGTTCTTTCAAGATGTAGGAGTAGGATTTCTCAAACTCTTTTACAGCATTGAAATTGGTTTCTATAAGGCATATTTGTCCCTTTACATGAGTTGACTTCATTAGTAATTCCTCCAATCAATTTAATGTTTTGGATTATAGGTTGATACATTGGCTGAAAACGCAATCGTAATGGGTACAGGACTCGCACAAATATGCAGCACAGTCGCCGTTAGAAAATCCATCCCAAGCGGCAATTGGCGTACAAGTCTCAAGAAAGAGAGAGCACTGCCAGCACATAGATATGTCCATAGGTGTGCAATCTTTGTAAAAGCAAGTTTGGCACATGATAAACACCTCCTTTCAATGTGAAAATGACAATAGGAAAAGGGTCAGAAGACTAACCTTCTAACCCTTGTCTACAGATTTTAATTAGCAGTTTTTAGGGATCGAAACAATTACTACTTGGTAACTTCAGAATTAGATTTTTATAAATGAAAGTTCTCCGCAGCATTGCAGAGACATCTGTGTAAGCGACTGATTGATTTACACGAGATGTACTATTCTGGTATCTATACAGCAGTTTTTTGGCTACTGCTACTGCAATGTAATCTTTTGCGTGTTCCAGAATTCTTTGTAATCTATGTTTTATAATAAGTTGCTCAACTTGTTTCTCTGATTTTGAACAAAAAATAAGAAGCAGTTTAATGTCATGCTAAGGACAGGAAATGCTCTTACATTAATTAACGGTATTGCACTGAATTAATAAAGTAAATGTAGTATTAATTTTACCGTAGAAGTATAATTGACACAATCAATTATAAGCTTATTAAGTAAAATTATGAAAATAAAGGTACTGGGGATACGATTGTACTTCTACCATTATTAGTGCATCTAAAAATAAAGTATACGGGTAAATAAGTGTCGTCTATATTATTCTCAGGCACTAGTCCAATATATATGCCAAACAGACCATCACTCACTAATGATTCAGCGATGTCTATAGTTGCGTTTAATGCATTGATTAGCTCTCTAACATATGAAAATTCGCTGCCAAAAAGAAAAGTTTCAAACTCAGATGATATTCCTCTTTTCCACGTCATGATGAGATTGTTAAAATTACTTTCGCCAATTTCATCTTTTACATTTTTTAATACATTATAGTTATCAATAGTATTTGAATCATAAACGTACATAGTAGTTAACCTCCTTTCCTAAAATAATTGTTAGTAATGATTAATATATATGTTACTAATATTTAACATAATGAATTACCAGCAGTAAAACCTATAGTTTTAGCGTTTAGATTTTTAGAATAGATTTTACGGAGGCAGTATATTTCGCTTGTGACATACTTGAGTAATCAACTATATATTGTTTTAATTGATTATGATTGTCATCACTAGTATTCATTCTATGTACTATATTTCCAGCAAAATTTGTAATTATATGTTTAGATATATTTAAAATTTCATTTGCAATCATTGTATATTGCTCTTGATGTTCCTTTTGTAGATTGTTTACGGTTCTATTAATCTCCCTTTCAAATTCCAATGCAATACATGAAATAAAGTCTTTATTATCTAACGGTAGTCTATCATATTCATTGATGCTATTGGGATGAAGGTCTCTAATATTAAGTGGCTTTGAAAATTTCTCTTTTCCCTCAATGCCAGTAACTAATTCATTATCTTCATATATTAGATGATGAATGGGTACATTTAATACTTTTGAAATTTTAAACAGTAACTTCAAATCAACAGAATCTTTGCTTTCGACTCTTGAGATTGCCCCTCTTGTCATATTTAAAGGTTTTGCAATATCATCAAGAGTTTTGTTTTTTCGTAGTCTTATTTCTCTAATTCTGTTACCTACGTTCATAATTATACCTCCTTACTTTTAGTATTACCTAACAAGTTGAAATTTATACAACTAAAACGTATATTTTATTTACAATATAGCAACAATAGATAATGATACGGATGCATTTATTTTATATGTATCGTATAATAATTGTTTATTGCGGAGGGAAACGGAATGAAAAAACGCTCAATTATGAAGAATGTAGCGAAGAAATTCTTTAGTCTTGCTAGAAAGGAGGGAAGAGGCCTATATGCAGAATTCAGTAGATTGCCGAATGAATCGGACAAAGACTATGGAAAAGCAGTCCAGTTAGGAGCTGCGGTTTTTGATACTCTAAGAATATTGAATGAACTAGAGTGCCGATTTTCCAAACATGAGGTTTGTGATTTATTTAATATTGATTATGAAGTAATAGAGCAATGTTATTCTAAAGAATATCAGATTGATCTATTAGATGCACTTTTTGTAAAACAATTATCTGCAGAACCTGAAGTGAAATGTATTAGCCTCTATATGCTTGAAATGTACAGATACAATCAAAATGTGAAGAATGAAATGGATTCCTTTATAAATATGTTGCAGGATTGTACATATAGTGAATATGTTCATTAAATAAAACATAATCCTTATTGGATAGTCCATATAATATGATCAGATAGAAGGATTTTTTGTAGAAAATAGCTTTCTATCTGGGTCGTATCAATATATTCATTTCTCATTAGCTCCTTATCACTCATATTTTTAAAATTGATCATTTTACATGCATAATATCAACGCCTCTCTAAAAATAAACAATGACATGATTTTTATCTGGCAACAATTCATAATACTTTATTTTTATGGTTTTCAATAACAAGGGCAATTCTGTTATATCTTCTATTGATGTTTTAATAATGAGTGAACCTTTTAACTCTTTAATTTCAACAATCATACATTCACTTCCTTAAATAAAATGAGCTGGATAGCGTAGAACCAGCCATCCAGCATTAGTGATTAATAGTCTCCGGGTAATAAAACAGTCACAATGTGGACATCATCAATCATCCAGAACTTTATGCATTCATATGTTAATACTTGAAGATAATCAGCACCGTTATCACTTTTTACACGCTCATTTATAATTCTTTCAAGAGCATTTATTGCAATAATAGTGGCTTGTTTTCCAAATTCTGCAGCGAACCCTGCTGTTATGACCAATTGTGAATCAAATTTGAACAGACCTCCGCACTCTTGAGGAAGCAGGTTCAAGTGTTTTAGGTCAAAGCTATTCATATATGATAACCTCCATTCTTTTGGTATTGGACATAAAGAAAGCCCAACACACTATTCAGCATGTTAGGCTGATCATGGGCAGGAATTTATATTCTTTGTAGTGAAATACTAAAGTAGATGGTTTATAATAGACCTCATGTATGGGTTCAAAAAGAATAGTTAGCAGCTGGGATTCACAATATCCTACATAGGGATTACCGAAGAATAAGGTATGGGCGTTTGAAGCTTCAATATATTGCTTGAGCTCCATATTTACGAATGGATCAACGCTATTATAGATTTTACCATTACAAAGCAAATAAAACGTTAAGTTATTTAAATCAATTTGCTTTTTTACGTCCTTACATCGTAATCGGACATCAAACACGGCATATTTACTTAAGGGGGATGGGTACTCTGCTGGATTCATTAAAGTTACATCAATAGTCAATAATTCATCCGAATATCTTCCGAATGAATACGAACAACAAGTCATAGTTATCAAACTCCTTTCGAATTGTGATGTGATTGTACTAGTACGCAAATAGAACCTAATATCCGTGTGGAATCCAATAATTGAGCATAAAGTCGACCTCCTTTTAGGAATAAAAAATAGGCAGTTTATAACGTCATACCAAGGACGGAAAGCAGCTTAGAATTAGGGAAGGGAATAATAGAGTCGATTGTATAGAACGTGAATATTAGGCGGTTAAAAGTACCCTGGGGCATTAAACGGCGAATCATTTTAGAATATGTAACGGTGGAGCTTTCAGAAAATATATATGAATTTTTACAGCATATTGACTTCCAATTTATTCCTTTATCTATGGGGGAGTGAGGTAGTAGTTTTAAAGATTAAAATGAATGGTTGAATCCAAAAAATATATATGTATAATTTTTTGCATATATACCGCATGAATATTTTTCAAATAACGTAAAAATAAGCACCTACATGAATAACATGTTAAGTGCTTATAAACATAAACTAGTATGATATTACTCCTCAAATTTATAATTACAGAATCTACAGATTTTGGCTTTTGCTTTAACAGTTTCTGCACATTGAGGACATTCTTTCGTATCTTTTGCTTCGTTTGAATAATTACTTATTGCATGTACTTCCTTTTCCAGCAGCTCTTGTTGATTGGTCATATGAGTAAAATATTTTTCTTTTTCTACATTCATATCCTGCTCTTTTTGAAAGATAGTAGCCTTTAGCTCATTTATCTCTCTAGTAAGCTTTTGTATATGAGAAGATAATTTGCGTCTTCTTTCTTCTGCTTCTAGTCTTTCAGTCTGAGCCACACCAAATAAGTATGTAGACTTCTTTTTACATTTAATGCTTAAAAACAGAAGTCCTAGCATAGCAGCAGTTAAAGGAATAATCTCAGGCAGGAATCCCATATTCCTATATACAACCCATAAGGAAAGAAAACATACCACAGAACCAAATAAGCATAGACGTCCGAATAGCTTATAAGTTTTGGCAGAAAGTTCTTCATTATTTCCGGAATATTTAATGGACTCATATTCTTTTACAGTATTATTAAGATACTTTGTTTTATCTTCAAGTTTGTCATTACAATTTTTTAACTCATTTTCCATAACAGAGATTTTAAATTTAAATGCTTCAATTGTATCAACTGTTCTGATGAATTCCTGCATATATACCCCCCATATTATCTTAAAATACACCTATAACAATTGATTAAGATTTGATTGCTGCAGAACATAGTTAGCGCCATAAGATTTTTGTTGTTTTGTATCGATTGCTTATCATCAGTAAATCTATAATAGCTTATATAACCCAACTATTGCTTTCTTAAAATTACCTGTCAACTTCATTTTTTCTACCATTGCTTGAAAACAATGACTGCCTGCAGAATAGTAATTACATAGCATTAAAAATGTTATTCCGGCTACAACATGGACATTGCCGGGGTTATTAGGACTCAGTCCATTTTCTTTTATAATACTATTAGCAATTGCATCATACTTTTGCATAAACACTTGTTTGCTATCACCTATAAATCTATGGGCATGTTTAGCAAGTCTGTCGGCTTCTTCTATAAAGATATTTGCATCATTACTGTTAAGAGAGAAACAATGCATAAGATATTCTCTTAATAGCTTGGTATTTAGTAATGATGGAATGTTCACACTATCATTACGCATTGCAGACATTATCGTGTCCCAATTTTTTTTCATATCGCTCACTTTAAATCTCCCCTTTATTTTTAATTAAAGCTAATGAAATGGATTAGTATATTACCATTAGTAAGGATTTAACATTTACTATATATGAAAGCCGGCCTCCTTTCTTTGCAATGGATCTTGCCCATACTTATTAGATCCATGTGTTCCTCTCTTAAACAATAGAACCAATGTCAAATAAATATTGTAAATAGGAATGAGCAGTAACCAATAGTGTTTACCTGGTCTATCCAAGTCATGTAGCCGTTTAACCGTTTGAAATATCTGAAAAATACCCACAGAAATTAATAGTATCCATACAAGAGTAGTACTTATTGATTCAAGAATTTCTCCACCTACGATAATTACAAGGATACTTATTATGTAATTTAACAAGAAGTACTTTGCTCGATTCATCCTTCCTTTCATAGAAAAAAGTGCTGAAGAAGTATTAATTCTGTCAATATATCCACTGTTTGAATTCGCAGCACAAAAATGTGTTTCTCCAACTAGTTTTGAACCACATTTTGAACAGAAAGTGGCTGAATTAGAATTATCTTGGCCACAATTAGTACAAGATTTTACAAGAGATGTTCCGCAGATTGAGCAGAATTTAGATGCATGGTCGTGCTCCTGACCACATTTAGCACATGTTATCATGTTGTAACCTCACCTTTCTATACAGAATTTGATTATTTATATGTATATCTGTGTCAATAATAAATCTAAGGATTTTACTGAATATAGCTTATTTAATAGCTTGGTTATCGCTGCCATCAGATTTTATTTTATATAGTTTATAATTGTCACTGCCGTTAATATAATAAATCCAATTGTCTACCACATTGATTGATTCTGAATAATCGTTATTTAACTTAGCACGATTGCTACCGTTAATATCAGCTTTATAAAGAGTATAGTTGTCACTAGCATTAACATAATAAATCCAATTATCTGATACATTTATAGATTCGACGATATCATTACTTAACTTTATTTTATTAGAGCCATCTGTTTGTGCCTTATAGAGTTTATTACTGTCACTCTCATTAATATAATAAATCCACCCATCATTTACATTAAGGTACTTTGCACTATCGTCAATTAACCTAATACGCTTGCTACCATCCGTTTTCATTTTATATGATTTGTTCTCATCATCTGTATTCGTATAATAAATCCATTCTTCAATAATATTGATGTACTGAATATTTCCATCACCCAGGTCGATAGGTAGCTCTGTATTACCCAGTTCTCCTTTTCTAAGTGTGTCGCCTTCAATGCCGTAGTATGTACTGTTTACTATAGAAAAATAACGTGGAGCTTTATTATTTATTTCGGTTCTATTAGAACCGTCAGTCTTCATCATATAAAAAGCAGAGTTACCTCTTCTGCCGGAATAGGCTGTATAGTAAATCCAGTCCCCTGCCACATTTATAAATTCCGCCCAATCATCGCTTAACTTAACTCTATTCGTCCCATCAATCCTTTCTTTGTAGAGTCCCTCTCCATCACTGCAGTAATAAATCCAATCCCCCTGTTTTGCAACTAATCCATTATTCATTATATTCCCAGGAGTATTTCCGGTTTGGGTATTAGCTGTGACTTCTAATTCCTGAACACCTAATTGAAGTGAAAGATCTTCTGATTGTTTTCGTGTAGAGTCTTTATCTACAGCTTGCTGTTCATTTCCTTCTGATAAAAAAAGTACTGTATCTATCCAGGATTCCAGTTGTTTTTGCTTATTAGGAAATGTCAATACATTCTTGCTATGAATGTCCAAAAACGCTTTATCGGACTTTATTTTATTTACCTTCCACCTTCCACTCATTTCTTTAATAGCCCCATAATTCCTAAGGATACGATAAGTGCCTCCGAGTATTTGATTACCACTAGATAGATTCCCTATAAGTTCAATATAAGTATTTCCAGCATCCTCTAGAGTTGTTGATAATTTAATAATAGTTTCATGTGTACTAATTTCAATCTTTTTAGATCTAAAGCCTTCCAAAAAAGTGTCAGAGTAGAAGGTAAGCGTTTCATCATCATTTATCACAAACACAAAAGGGAATTCTATAGGATTATTTTTGTTTGTCAATACGGAAGTACTACACTCTTCAAGCTCTTTTTCATTTAATTCAATTTTTTCAATAGCCCGTATTCCAGCCCAATACCCCTTAAGGTTATTAGTCAACTTGTTCATTTCTCTTGCTTTGCGTTGTTCTGGTGAAGTTATAAATATACTACGGTTGGTATCGTTATAACCCAGCTTGTCTACTACAAGTACAAAGATAGTTGCCAGGATAATACTTACTACTACAACAACACCAGCAATAATTACCATAGAATCAATAATACGGTTATTTGTTATTGAGATTTTACTTCTAAGATTTGGTAGTTGTTTGCTGGTACTAGCTGTTTGAGGTGCGTTTAATAGCTCTATGTGGCTTTCATTATGCTGTTGAGCTGATTCATCATCTGCAAGGGTTTTACTATTTGGATCTTGCTGACTGGTACTTGCCGAACCTTCTAGAATATCCAGCAGTTGAATGCCACATCTAGTACAGAATTTATATGAATCAGGATTGGACTCACCACAGATACTGCATATTTTTGAACTCATGTTTATGTCTCCTTTGCTGCGATTACTGCTTTAGAGCAGATATTAATATAATGGTTTTTAAGAATAATGAGCGAATAAGAGTAGATTTATCTAATATTCAGCTTTTCTGTATATTGCCAATATTTTTTCAATAATTTCGGCCTTGTAAAGACAGAAACATCTGATTCTGTAGCAACAGATATTTCTTCTCCAAAGTTATATACAGCTATTTTGTTATTATCCGTTTCTTTAAGATAGAACATGGTAGGGTCTACCTTGTAGTTAAGCCCCTCATCCTTTGCTATTTTTTCAAAGAAACCAAAGGTAGTATAGAATTGTTCCTTAAAGACTTGCTTTCCAAGATGTTTTGCAGCAAGATTATATTCAAATACAGTAATATGCCGTTCTTTCACCGTACTCTTTAAATCTTCCAGCAAAAAGTACGCGGTATTACTTTTAAAGTTACTCATTATTAATCTTGGATGTACAGCTTTAGCTGCATAATTATAGAGAGTTTCGTAAGTATAGGCTTCTCCGTTATCAAATGCTTCAGCATCTTCACTAAACTCTGACTTAAATACTGCATCATATCTATCACCTGCCGGACAATACGCTTCAATCAGCCCCTCTTGATTAAACGTATTGTATGAAAGAACAACTGTATAGGGCATACCTACCTTTATAGCCTGGTTTTTATAGCTTGAGGTATCATCCGGGTCTCCCTGATCCACTTTAAACACTAATCCAACAGCGTAGATCATTGTATTTCCATTCACATCTGCATTTGCCAGATCAGTTATTATAAGAGTCTTGGCAAGTTCTTTATTAAAGGTAAATTTCTCACCTGTGTATTCTAAATACGAAAAGTTACATACTGCTTTATCGTCTCTATATAGTACGGCTCCTTTCATATAATACCGTTTCCCGTCAACGGTCGTATAAACCTTAGAATTATCATAGTATTGCGTTTCTTGATTGCTTGATTCTCCTGAATTTATAGCCTCATCTTGTATAACTTGTTGGTCGGAGGTAGCCGGAGCACCAGATGGAGGGATATTCTTAGCTTGTTCTTTATGCTCTTTGATAGGCTCAACATCTAGTGGTTCTAAATCATCATTATAAATAAATGCCCTCCAGAGTATTGCAGCAGCTTCTGCACGAGTAACAGAGGCTGTAGGCTTAAAGGAACCATCAGGAAATCCTGACATCAAGCCATTCTTTACTGCTATAGTAACATACTCTCTCGAAGCTTCTGGTATAAACTCATAGTCAATAAACATATCTTGGATAAGACTTTTATCTGAAAGACTCGTATCATATCCTTTTATTTTAACAATTGCAGTAGCAACATCTACTCGTTGGATATCCATCTTAGGAAGATATGTGCTAATCTCATCATCAATTTTGTAGCCTTCAAGATAGTCTTTTGAAGCCTCTATATAGGGGCAGTACCAATCTGTAGTTTGTACATCTACAAATGAAGAAGAGGCGACTTTCTTAGGTTGAAGTCCTGCTGCACTAACAATAAGCTTTGCAAATTCCCCTCTTGAGATAACATCATTTGGTTTAAAAGTACCATCAGCGTATCCGGTAATAATATTTCTTCTAACCATTTCAGAGACAGAATGAAAAGCCCAATGGTCTATACCAAGATCACTAAAAACTATGGTAGGTGATGAGGTGTTCTCTGAGTAATTAGAGTTATTGTTACCAGGGGTAGCGGCATATGTAATACTTACTGAATTTAATAGCAGAAGAGCAATAATTACTATACTGCAAAATCTTTTGTCCATAAATTTGACCTCCTGTTTTTACGACATCTTTTTCCATAATTGTATTTCTATTTTATATTACATAAACTATAATTACAATATGTAATTATAGTTTATGTAAATTTTTATTATAACCTGTTAGATTATAGTCAGGTGATAATATGGATTATAGTGTGAATTATAAAAAGCTAGGTAAGAGAATTAAAGAAGAACGGCTGAAGAGCAAGATGACACAAGAAGAACTTGCCGAAAAAATAGCCCTATCTTCAGTTTATATCAGTCATATGGAATGTGGAACAGCAAAACCAAGTCTTGAAACCTTGGTGAAGGTTTGCAACGCTTTAGATGTGACAATTGACTATGTGCTAATGGACTCTCTCCATCAAGCTAAGGAATATATACATGATGAGATAGCAGGACTCATTAAGGATTGTTCAGATGAACAGTTACGTGTGATTGCACGGCTTATAAAAGCTTATATTCAATAAAATTAGTATATAACGCATTAAAGTTTTTACATTGGTAAATGGTTTTGAGGTAGAGTATGTGTCCTTCAGAGACGCGCCCAAACCCACTTTGTTCAAACAGTGGACGGTCTCTTATGGAAACATACACCACCCCAAACCTACTGTTACTGTAATTTCTTTAATGCGTTATATAGATAGAAATAATATATTATAAATCTGCGTTTAATATAATCAGAAAAATAGGCCGTTCCTAGCATTCATCATGTTTTTATCTATACTCATCAATATATTATACTTTCATAATTTTCCAAAAACAATTTGTATAGCCTTTTTAATTATTAACATCATAATTACATTTTTTGTAAATTATCATATACATTTTTCATTAACAATAAAAAGTACTTCAACCGAAAGTTAAGAAATAACTCTTTATTAAAACCTTCATTAAGGATTCATAGGACTTATGAGATATTTTTTATGAAACATAGAATAAACAAGAAAAGATTAGACTACTTATGTTCGATTTATTAGAGAAATAGTTAATAATAGTATTCGCATATGAATCAAGTATTGAATTCCTCTTTTTTCTTATTATAACATTTTTACATAATATGTAAGGAAGCCTGTTTTATATTCTCTTTAGGATTATAAAGGGTGTATTTATTCCATGGAAACGCACTTTCCCCATATTCTTCATATTCACTTATCCAGCGGTATAGGCTATTGAAGTGGATAGATAATTCTTTCTCCACTTTAGAAACGGATATATTATCTTCAGAGACTAATTTTACTGTAGACATCTTTAAATTAACAGTCATAACTTCTTGTACTCATAAACGGTCACTTTTTTCTCTTAACTTAGTGTCCAGTTTATTATTAAAACTGCTTACTATAAGGGGAGTATATCATAAACTATGTACTTTATTTTCCTAAACTATTTAAAATAATGTGAATTTTAACTTTGCGTTCAAATAATTGGATAATGGAAGACATTAGTTATATATGATATACTATTATCACGTGGTGCAATGCATATGTGAGAATAATCAAAAAGCATATTTAAAAGCTTTATGGAGGATTTCAATGAGAATAAGTTATAAAAAACTATAGAAATTACTAATTGATCGTGACATGATTAAAAAGATTTACGTGAAAAGGCTCAAATTAGTTCTGCTTCTATAGCAAAACTTTGGCGTAATGAAAATTTCAATACAGAAATGTTAGTGAAAATCTGTAATGCCTTAGAATATGACGTATCAGATATTATGGAACAGGTAGACAAGTGAGTACTGATCAAGGGATTAATTTAAAGTTATAGTAAAGTCACGAAACGCAAGTTAAAAGGTGGAGATAGTTAAATGAGTGCAATAACAGAATTTGAGTCATTGCCAAATGCAAAAATGCTATTGGCTTCTTTAAGATCGGTAGGATATACTGAAGAAACTGCAATTGCGGATATTATTGATAACAGCATTTCGGCGGACGCTTCAAAAATTAAAATGTTTTTTGATTGGGATGAAAAGAGAATATTAATTGCTGATAATGGTAAAGGAATGTCAAAAGAAGAACTTCTGGAATCTATGAAAATTGGTTCTACTGATCCCAATGATTATCGTAGTGAAAAAGATTTAGGTCGATTTGGAATGGGTATGAAAACGGCTTCGTTTTCGCTAGCTAAGAAGTTATTAGTAATAACAAAAAATGGAGACTGCTACTATAATGCAGAATGGGATTTGGAATATGTTGAGAATGAAGATAAATGGAATATTCTGATAAAAAACGAGTCGGAAATAAAAGAATTGATTGAAGATACCAAAGATAAGCTGGCTTTTGATGAATATGATACAGGGACTTTAATTGTTATTAGTAATCTAGATAGAATGATTGACTCAAATAATATACAAAAATCTAAAGATAGATTTTATAAAACAATCAAGAAAGTAAAGAGACATCTATCTATGATTTTTCATAGATTTATGGAAGAAGATGATTTGGAAATATATGTTAATAGTAATTTTTTAACTCCTTGGAACCCATATGTAAGATATAATGTTGCAACACAAGAATTGCTTGTGGAAGAATGTTTTGATGGTAAGCGCCAGGTGATAATTGAACCATATATACTTCCTCATAAAACAAAATTTGCTAACGAAGATGAATTTGGACTGGCATCAGGTCCAAAAGGTTGGCTAAACCATCAAGGATTTTATGTATATAGAAATAGACGGTTAATTGTTTATGGAACTTGGTTTGGAAAATTTAGGAAAGAACCAGCCTATAATTTGGCTAGAATTAAGTTGGACATGTATTCAGATAGCGATTTTGAATGGGGAATTGATATAAAAAAATCTAAGGCTATTCCACCAGTTGGAATAGAAGAGACTATAACACAAATTGCATATTTGGCGATAGAAAGGTCTGTTGCTGTTTATAATTCTAGAGGAACTTATAATAAGAAAAATGCAGATAGCAATGCGAGCCTGAAATATGTATGGGAGCAAAGAAAAAATGCATGTGGTAATTATATGTTTTATTTAAATAAAAAACATCCAATGTTAATGAGAATCATGCAGGAGATTAGCCAGGAATTAAGAGCGGAGTTGAAAACTTATTTATCATTAATTGAAAACTATTCGCCATCTATGTTGAGTGGAGTTATTGACAATGGAAATTTACGGATAGCTGTGGATGAAGATCAAGAACAAAAAGATATTCTTTTAATAAAGGAAAAAATAGCTATACTGAAAAAATTGCATTATGAAAATGAAGAGATATATGATGTTTTAACTGAATCGCCAGAGTATGCGTATTTAAAAGAAAAACTAATGGGCATTGTCGAGGAGGCATAAGAGTGGACGATAACAAAGAACTTGAAATGTACCAAATAGCTTATATGCTATGCGATAAAAAAATAAAAAAATCTTTTTTAGAAGATGCAAATGAAGCAATTAAAAATGCAATACACGATACCGTAGAAAGATTTAAAGAAGAAGTTGATAATATAGAGGGTTTAATTGCTTATTTAAATGAACGAATAAGTATAGAAAGAGAAGAGGAAGATCCAGTTATATTGCTTGGTGAAGATGCTGAAAATGATACATGGTGGAAAGAGTTTAGAAAGGAAAATGATCCCAAATTAAAGTTTTGGCAAAGATATTTTAAATATTTATACGAGAATAAGCATTGGGAAAGAAGTGCCATAAAAAAAAGTATTGATAACACAACAGACACATTGTTAAATTCAATAGCTAATCCGCAGGCAGGTATAGCAATTGAAAGAAGAGCTATGGTGGTTGGTTATGTTCAATCGGGTAAAACAGCTAATTACATAGGATTAATTAATAAAGCGCTTGATGCAGGATATAAATATATAATAGTTTTAGCAGGCCTTCACAACAATCTTCGTAGCCAAACACAGTCGAGAATTGATGAGGAAGTATTGGGTTACGAAACAGATTCAGCAGCTAGGCAGAAACAAAGAGAACGAGCAGAAAAGAATAAAATTGGGGTAGGTATGCTTATAAATGCAGGTTTTGTTCAAACCTTAACATTTAGAGATGAAAAAGGTGATTTTTCAAAGGCAAGATCTGGGATATCAACATCCCCAGATGTTTCTACCATTATCGTAACAAAGAAAACAAAATCTACACTTACTAATCTTATTGAAAATATAGAGAGTAATAGTGAAATATCTGAAGATTCAGAAACTAGTAGACTGTATATGCGTGCAAAGTATCCATTATTACTTATTGATGATGAAGCCGATCAAGCATCAGTTAATACAGGATATGATTATGATGAGAACGGAAATGTTACTGATGAGTATGATGTAAAAACTATTAATAAGTTAATTAGGTCTTTATTGAACCATTTTGACTGTAAGTCATATGTGGGATATACTGCAACTCCGTATGCTAATATATTTATCCCCAATGACATAGAACACGATGAATTAGGAAATGATTTATTTCCAGCTGATTGTATTATAAGTCTTCCGAAACCATACAGGTATATTGGAGCAAATGAATTTTTTGGATATGGAAGTGGGGATGATTATATTGAGCCAATGCCATTAACTAGAAAAATTAAAGAGATAAACTTTATTGATGTAAGGAATAAGAAGGTTGGAGAGTTACCTATAAGCTTGAGGGAAGCAATACTTTGCTTTATTATTACAGTTGCAATTCGAAATTGTAGAGGCGATAAATATAAGCCTAATACTATGTTAATTCATGTAGCTCGTATTAAGAATATGCATGCATCGTTGCAAAGAAAGGTCAAAGAATATTTTGATGTTTTGCAAAGTATGATTATTGATAGAGATACAGAGACAATAAAAGAAATTGGAAGAATTTGGGATGAGGATTATTTACCGACGACATGTAAGATGAATAAGAAATTTTCCAAATATATGGAAGGTGTTGAAGATGTTGAGTTTAAAAAAGTCTTTTCTGAAATAGTACGCTTAATGGATGAGGATAAGGTAAAAATACATGTGATCAATGGTGATAGCAAGGACGTTTTATGCTATAAAGAAAATGAGGGGAAAGAATATAATGTTATTGCAATTGGTGGAGATAAATTTTCAAGAGGGTTAACACTGGAAGGGTTATCTATTAGCTATTTTACGCGTGAATCTAAATATTACGATTCATTAATGCAGATGGGAAGGTGGTTTGGATTTAGGCATAAATATGCTGATTTATGTAGAGTGTATATACCTAATACTCTATATAACTGGTTTGCAAGAATAGCATTTGCTACAGATAATCTGCGGGATCAAATAGCGTATATGTGTGAAGAAAATGCGAAGCCCAAGGATTTTGGATTGAGAGTTGCTACACATCCCGATTTAAAAATATCAAGTCCGAAAAAAGTTAAATCAGGAAATATTCAAAAGCTTGATTTTAGTAATACGTTAACTGTAACAAGAGATATTGATGTTGACTCGTTACAGTATGAGAAAAATTTTAAGGCAGTTGAAAACTTATTGTTGTCAGCAGGTAAAATGTATACGTCAGAAGAACATTTTTTAAGATTAAATAGAGAAACAATGAGCAACAATCATTATTTCTGGGAAAATGTATCGGGAGCTTTAGTAGCAGAATTTTTCGAGCAATATCAAACATCTAAATATGCAAGTAAAGTGAATGGACATAATATTTCTTTATACATTAAAGAACAGATGAAAGATAATTTATTAATTGACTGGACAGTTTGCTTAATTAATGTAGGAAAGGCTCATCCAGGGATTGATATTGCTGGGGTGAAGATAGGACATGGGATTATTAGAACTGGTCAAAATAGTGTAGTTCCTTTTCCGGAAGATAACCCTAAAGTATGTTCAATCCATATGTTAAAGTCCAAAAGGCATGAATATTTTGGATTAAATAGTGTTGATTATAAGAAAGCATTGAGCGTTGAAAAAAAATCTGAAAAAGGAAATGAAGCAACAGTAGCTGCAAACATTAGGTCAAAAATGGACCCTAAACATGCTTTATTATTAATTTATCCTATAAATTTTAGAGATGAAAATTCAGAAACTAGATATTTCAAGATTTCAGGAATTGATCATAAGACTCCATTAGGATTGGTAGTTGTTTTTCCTAAGGGTAATGGGAAATCAATATCATACCAACTTAATCCTGTAGCAACAAGGGAGGAAGATTATGCTTTTGACTAATATTTTTGAAGATATTTCTCAAGACTTTGATAAACTGCAATATCAAAATGCAAAAGTATTGTCTAGGCGTTTTGTATTTCAAAACGGCTGTGCCATATTAGTTAATCTTCATAAAGAAAGTAAATTGGGAGAAGTCGGATATCTTTTACCAGATTCTTATAATATAACTGAGTTAAAAGAAATGCCAAAATGGAAAGGTATGGAACAAAGAATAAGTACAATCGCAGAGAATGGTAATAGCAAACAATATTTATTTTTTTCCCAGCTTCAAGGTTATGAACCACGTATTTTTTTAATATTAATGCAGGATATAATTGATATAATTGATGAATGCGAAGACTTTAGTAAACTTGTATTGAGTATGCGTTTAGTACTAAATAAGTGGAATAGCTTTTTTCAAGATAAAAAAGAGCTTGTATTATCAGAAAATAAGCAACAAGGGCTATATGGTGAATTGTATGTATTAGAAAAACTTATTGCTTTAAAAGGTAATGGGGCGCTGAAATGTTGGACAGGGTTTAATGCTGAGGCACATGATTTTTACATAAAATCAAATGCATTAGAAGTAAAGAGTTCTAGTGCAAAAGGCCCTGATAACATATCTATAAGTAGTGAATATCAATTAGATGATAGTGGATTGTTAGGAAGACTTTTTTTAATATATTTAAAGCTTAAGAAAAGTACTCAGGATGGTGAAACTCTACCAGTAATAGTAGAGCGTATTGTTAGTAGGTTAGGCATAACGGATAAGACAGATTTGATTGATAAATTATTTAAAGTTGGTTACATATATCAATTTCCTGAATTATACAATTTCCACTTTGTGCTGAGAGATGAAAGTTGTTATGAGGTTAAAGAAGGATTCCCTAGAATCATACCTAAGACATTAAGTAAAGGTATCGGATGCGTAGATTACGTAGTAAGTCTAGATGCATGTAGTCAATATCAAATTGCAATAGAATCATTTTACAAGGAGGTGAAATAAAATGATAACAGAGCAAATGAAACAGTTTAATGAAGAACTGTTAGAGGAGATTAGAGAATACAAAGAGGCTGCTAAATGTGGAACAGAAGATGCTTTTACGAATGTTTTTGCCTCATATGTAATTGATGCAGGTGAATCGTTTATGGCTAATTGCAATATTCTAAGTTATAAAAAGGATTTTGAAAAAGCAAAAGTAAATGGATATGTATATGATGAATATTTTCAAACATTAACGCTTCTTGTTAGTGTATTTGAAAATCGAGTTGAAGTATCACGCATGGGTAAGGGAGATATAATTAAATACTTGAGACAAGCAACTAAGTTTTATAGGATGTGCAAATTAGGGTATTTCGATGATGTTGAAGAAATTGACCCAGGATATATTATTTGTGACTATATAAAGCAGTATGAAAGAAGTATAGAGAATTTAAAGATTATTCTTTTGACTAATAAGGAGACAGCACCAGATATACCACAAAGTATAAAAATTGATAATATATCAGTTAAGTTTGATGTTTGGGATTTAGAGCGGTTATGTCAATATTTGTATCAGAAAAAAACACATGAGGACTTAGTTATTAGATTTCAAAATAAATATAATTACCCATTAAAGATGATAAAGGTTAAGCCAGATAATAGTATATATGATTGTTATATTGGAGTAATTTCAGGTCAGTGTTTGGCAGAAATATATCGTGATGAAGGCCAAAAACTTATTGAGAAAAATGTTAGATCTTATTTACAAGCAACAGGTAAGATTAATAAAGGACTTAAAAGTACCTTAGCCAATGAATCAGAAATGTTTATGACATATAATAACGGAATATCAACAACTGCAAAAAGTATTTTGATTGATGAAGAAACGAGTGATGACACATTTGTTACAATTAATGAGATTGTTGATTGGCAAATAGTTAATGGTGGACAAACAACTGCTTCAATTTATAATGCCCTTCAGTCTAATATCGATATTAGTAATGTAAATGTTCAAATGAAGTTGACAGTCATCAGAAATCAGGACAAAGCTGAAGAAATGATAGGATATATTTCAAAATATGCTAACAGCCAAAATAAGATAAATATGTCTGACTTTAGTGCAAATGATTCATATCATATAGAGATGGAACGGCTTTCAAGAAAAATATATGTACCATCAGAAGAAGGAAAATCAACTTTAAGATGGTATTATGAGAGAGCTAGAGGTCAGTATATGGTTGATGTTAACAGACAGCCAACACCAGCAACTAAGAAAAAGTTTAAAGAGCAAAATCCAAAATCTATGTGTATATCAAAAACGGTAGCTGCAAAATGTATTATGGCGTGGATGAAATATCCGGACATTGTAAGTAAGGGCTTGGAGACTAATTTTATTGAATTCTCATCTATGATTAGAAAAAGAGATATAGACAAGCCTAAAGAAGAAGCATATATTAGTATGATTTCAAAGGTTATACTATTTAAAGAATGCGATAAAATAGTTTCAAAACAAAATTTTGGTGGATACAAGGCTCAATTAAATTATTATACAATAGCACTCTTATCAGAATTTTATCATGATAAAGTTGACGATAATGAGATATGGAAAAGACAAGCAATTACACCAGAGTTAGCAGTACTACTTGAGGATTTGGTGTTTAAAGTTTGGAATCATTTTATGAATCCAGAAGTCAAAGGTATTAATATAACACAATGGTGTAAAAAAGTAGATTGTTGGAATCTCCTAAAGACAAGATATAAGAACAAGTTAATATAATTACAAAATAGAAGAGGTAACTATGTATAAAATCGTTGATTTATTCGCAGGAGCAGGTGGTTTAAGTCTTGGTTTTGAAATGACAAAACAATTTGATATTGTTGCAATTGTAGAAAATAATAAAAATGCAACACAAACATACATAAAAAACCATCCTGGCCTTAAGAATTATGATGATATAATGCAAATTAATTTTAAAGATATTTTAAAGGAACACGGCAAGATAGATGTTGTAATAGGTGGACCACCTTGTCAGGGATTTTCAAATGCAAATAGACAGAAAAGAAGACTGATCAATGAAAGTAATGAGTTAGTAAAGAGATATGTTGTTGCTATCAAGGAATTGGAACCAGATGTATTTGTTATGGAGAATGTTAAAACTATTGCTTCAAACAAGCATTCTTTTTGTTTAACATATAATGACCAACATCATATACGAAATCGATTGGGATGCAAAATATACAACAGAGATGTGATTCTTTACGAAGGAATGAGAGTAAGAGAGCTTACACAATTAATCAAGAGCAATGAGTTTGTAAATATGGTGTTGTTAAATGAAGAACAATTATATTATTTATATAATATTTACAAAAAGAAAAATAAAATTGGCAAGTATTTAGAGAAATCTATAAATGAAAGAATTGCGAAGGAAATATTGAATTGTATTGGTAAAAATGTGATATTTCCAGACTGGTATAATAATATTATTCGAAATACTAGCGAGGCGTTGCAAGGACTTATTAACACTAAAGAGTGTAATTCAGATATGAGCAATAGGCTTAAATTGTTTTGGGATGTACAGAGGCTATTTCAAGGAATATTGGAGTTGAACGCACAAGCAGCGGTGTATGAAGTATTGCCTGGTAATGATCAGATACAAGTACGGATGCAGTCATATATAGTAATAGATTTTATTAAGAAGTCTTTTGAACACCTAGGATATAAAATTAACGGAAATATTTTAAATGCAGCTGATTTCGGAGTCCCACAATGTAGAGAAAGATATATAATGATTGGAATCAAAAAATCTAGCATTAAAAATAAAAACGTTGATTTACCGAGTCCTTTGATAGCAAACCCTAAGAATTATGTAACTGTAAAAAAAGCTATTGCTGATTTGGAAAGATATCCACCATCTGTAGGAAGTATGGATGAGGTAATAAAAAAGAATTATATTCCTGTGATAAATAGTTTTTACAGAGAACTTGTAATTGAGGAAAATAGCAAGATTATTAGAAATCATGTCTGTACTGATACAAGTGAGACTGCATTAAAAAGGTTTGAAGTTATTAAACAGGGAGAAAATTTCCACTCATTGCCAAATAAATATAAAACAAACTATGAGGATCCAGGAAGGACACAGAACACAATATATAAAAGATTGATGTATGATCAACCTTCAGATACTGTTGTTAATGTGCGTAAGTCAATGTGGATTCATCCGACATTAGATAGAGCAATAAGTGCTAGAGAGGCAGCTAGATTACAGAGTTTTCCTGATAAATATGAATTTGTTGGAACTAAAGATTCGGTATATCAACAAATTGGAAATGCTGTACCGCCAATTCTAGGAAGAGCTGTAGCTGAAGTTGTGTTAGATTTATTGGATTGTAAGCAAGATTTTACTAGACTTGCTGAAATTTATGATAAGTATGACAAGAAAAAGTAAATATGATTGTGAAGTGGTTGAATGGATAATTTAACAAAAGAACAACGTCGTAAGAATATGCAAAATATTACATACAAGGACACTAATATTGAACTAAAATTGCGTAAGGTATTATGGAATAAAGGGTATCGTTATAGAAAAAATTATAGTAAATTGCCAGGAAAGCCTGATATAGTCCTTACGAAGTATAAAATAGCGATTTTTTGTGACAGTGAATTTTTTCATGGTAAAAATTGGGGTGAACTGAAGCTTAGATTGGAAAAAGGAAATAATCCACAGTATTGGATTAAGAAAATTGAAAAAAATATCGAACGAGATAATGAAATTAATAAACAACTTATATTTATAGGATGGACTGTTATTCGTTTCTGGGGGAAGGATATTCTAAAAAATACTGATGAATGCATCAAGGTAATAGAAAAGGTAATATTTGATATGAAGATTCAGGATTGCAATGAAATATGCATAGATCCTATTATAGTAAAAAAATAGAAAGTTTTATTGATAAAGATAGGATGAAGTTTATTGAGATATATATTATAAAATCCAGTGAAAGCAAGGTTAACTGGTAATGCTACTATAAAAGCAGGGGAAATGCTGGAGTAAAATTAGGGTAACTTAATTAAGTTATCCTGTATTAAGATGTTTCGCAGACAATTTCATACAGGACGAAGGGTATGGTGAGGGTAAGATGGCTCAATTAGAGTATATAGGAAAAATATACTTTTTAGATGGGTTAACAAATTTAAATAGGTAAGTAAGTTATCAGTTTATAAAAAATAAAATTATACTCTTACAGATAGATTACTTACATATTATGTTATAGCATCACATAAAACGCTGAAAAACTGATAACATTTTGATAACTTTACTGCAAAATATCCCATGATAACAGGTTGTACAGAATAACACTAAAAAGCATATTAAGCCATTGATATAAGCGGATTTGAGAGTATTATATGATACTCTGTGATATACTGTGAAATAACCAAATTTCAATTGGAAATCGTGTGAACTCTAACAGGTTCCGAGGGTTCGAATCCCTCTCTCTCCGCCAAAATAAAGGGTTTCAGAGATAGTCTCTGAAACCCTTTATTTTCGAAATGCTTCGTGGTACCCAAAAGGTACCAAACTAATTAGAAATAGATAATACAGAGCAATATTATCTATAAAAAAGTGTGGTTAAAAAAATAATGCCATATGTACGCACTATGAGTAAAACAAGGGCCAAAGTGCTAAAATAAAATTTTAAAGAGAAGATCTATATACTATCTCATCTCTAAAGTATAGTACTAAGGTTCTATATTGTCTTTAGATAAGACATATTCAATTAATGCTTATATCTTATTTATGTCTACTCTCAGACGATATATAATAAAAATAGTCAGATAGAATAAATATCATTCTTTTAATAGCGATATGTCATCGAGGGTCAGGAAAATGATGATTCAAGAGGTATCGGAATAGTAGTCTGATTTACTATTAGATTGTATTTTATCAAATAAGATTATAAGGATGAGATAGAATACGGTGGTAACTTTAGAAGTTTTAGATTTTAAAATACAAAAAGTAAGAATATTAAGGTGGGCATCAGGAACAGGTACTTACTATATACCGCAATTGTTATTTCTTTATTATTTGTATTTCTAGAGCTAAAATACCCATACTATTTTTTACAAGATGACAACAGGGATTTCTTCTTACCAGCGTATATTCATGTTTATAGGAGTCTTTTAGGCGGTGAATTTGCACTCTATAATTTTCATCAATACTTAGGATATTCAATGTTTTCCGGCGGACAGTCGGGGGCGTTATATCCATTGACCTATTTAGCGGTTTTTTTTAGCAAAATTCTTTTAGGGCATTATTTTGCAGCGATTGATATATATGTATTTTTGCACTTGATTATTGGAAGTATTAGCTTTATGCTTTTTCTAAAAAATTGAAAGTAAATAAACTCAGTGCTTTTGGGGGTTCAATTACATGGTCAATGAGCAGTTTTATTATATATATGAGCAATTCTTGGGTAATTATATCAAGTGTCTCTGCAATATATCCATGGATTGCAGGTTACAGTATAAATTTGTTCCGAAATCATTGCTCTAAGGACTTTATTATTCTGTTTATTGCAAAAATATTATTGGTTTATACAGGATTTTATCAATATTTCATATATATAATGATTTTTGATTTTTTAATGCTGCTGTTACTTGCACATAAAAATACTATTATAAAAAGGGAAGAAGTAATAAAAGCAGTAAAAGTATATGTACTTAATATAATTACTGTATTTCTTTTAATTTTACCTTTGTTCCTTCCGGTATGGCATAGTACAAAAGTATCAGCTGCAAGATCATCAAAATTAAATTTTAATCAGTTTTTCCAGTATAGAAATAAAAAACACCTTCTAGCCTACATTATCATAGGCTTAAAGGCGTTGTCAATAACCCCGTCCAAAGCCGCTGAAAAAGTGGTTGTCGTTCAGAAATCGGTCTTTTTTAGTAGTCTCACCCCGTTCCGTTGACACTTCGTCACAGCATTCCGTATAGCTTGGAGGCAGTAAACTATATACTCTATCTGATAAAAATGGCCTCCCATATCCAAAAGGACCAAAGTCTTTAGGAGTTGTCTCTTCTAAACATTGAAATTTGTACAGAATTAATTAAAATATAAGATATAAATCATGATAATGGTTTTACATAGTAAAACTACTTGTCAGAGGTAGGTGGCCTTACTGCACACACTATTAAAACATATATTAGAAAGTATTAACAGCAAGGTTTCAATGAATTGGTCAGGAGACATAGCTCTGGGACACCAAAACGGTTGTCTGATGAACAAGAGCAACAATTATTTACTGTGATTTGAACCCAAACACTCGATGAAGTTGCTTTTCCATATTCCTTTTCAAGATGAATCAATGATTCGTGATTATCAAGCAATTACAAAAACTTAGTTCCCTAAGGTGCAACAGCGCATTATCCCTACTTGCGGCAAATACTATGATGTAAAACTATTGCGCAGATTAGGCTATGAAACTGGTAAGATATACTATATGAAAGCAGAAAGATACGATGAAAAATATTCTTAAAATCCCTACATAAAGTGCTGGAAGTATGCCCTACAGGTAAAATTGTACTTATCTTGGATAGTGCCCGTGTTCACCATACTAAGCTATTAAAACTATTTTTGCAAGAATAAGCTGATACATTTCAATTAGTGCTCTTATTATCTTACAAAACAGACCTTAAGTTGATTGATGGGCTTTGGGTATAGTTAAAACATTTAATTATATACAACTCTTTTTTTAGATACCGTGCAAGAAATTCGTGAAGTAGTTAGCGGCTCCATCGAAAGCATTAATGCAACGACTTCGATGGTTCGAATCCATCTCCCTACCTGAGAAAGTAATTGATTGCTTTTGTGTGTGGATGTAAAATCTTTATCATGATTTATATAATAAGAAGTTAATTGTATAAAATGCATATAGAAAGAGAGGATTTCTATGCAGCTATGTTATAATGTGCAAACATGCTCAGAAACTTCCACATTGGAACAAGACATTGAGATTTGTGCAAAGACAGGATTTCAATACATTGAAATCAATTTCGCCAAAGCCAAAGCTTATCTAAAAAACCGATCCATGGATGAACTTGCATCTCTGCTTGCCGGCAGCGGACTTATCTGCGCCACGATCAATGCTATTTTCGATCTTAGTTTTTGTACACCCAAGCGTTGGAAACAAATCTGTTCACAATTTGACTTTGCCTGTGAGCTCGGAAAAGCCTGCAACACAGACAAGATAATTGTGCTTTCCAGTGAACGTGCTGACCTGCCGAAAGGCGTAACGGACAAAGAAATTTTTTGCGATACCGTTGCGATTTTGAACAAGCTTGCCGACAGAGGGAGCCCCTTCAGCATGAAGATTGCCTTTGAGCCCGTCGGTACGATGGCGGTAGGAGATATTCGTACCGGCTGGGAAATCGTCCGCACAGTCAACCGTTCGGAAGTCGGTCTTGTGGTGGACGATTTCAACATGTTTCTGTGGGACCTATGCTCCGACTTAGATGACATTTGCCAGATCGATCCCGATAAAATTTTTATGGCGCATATCAACGACGCAGAAAAACTGCCATTCGCTCGTATCGACCAAATGCATCGCTGCATGCCGGGCGATGGCCGGATTGATGTGGTCCGGTACATTGAATGCCTTCGTAGTGCAGGCTATGACGGGCTAGTATCTGTAGAAGTGCTCAATCCAACCATCTGGGCCAAGGGCCCGGAAATTGTTATTCCAGAAGCCTACGAGAAAACCCAAAAAATTGTCGGCTGAAAAGAGAAAATTCGATTCGGCCGTCCAATAGGGAAAACAGAATTGTAAAAAGGGGGGATCTTCATAACGAAGTCAAGCAGTGCTCCACAAGCGGTCATGTTCCATCTGTAAGAAGATTATAAAGATGAAGGGAGTAATTGTAACATGAGTACATTGCAAGAAGAGAGTAGTTGTAACATGAGCACATTGCAAGATGAGAGTAAACGGTATTATGTAAAAATCGGTATGGGTGAGAGACTGGCCTATGGTTTCTGGGGTTTTGGCAGTGACCTTGTGTTTCAGACTATCACTATCTATCTGACCTTCTTCTACACAGACATTTTTGGCATTTCGCCGGTACAAGTTACGGCGCTGTTCCTGGCTGCCCGTGTATGGGATGCCATCAACGATCCGCTGATGGGTGCTATCGTAGAAAAATGTCACTTCAAACGCGGCAAATACATCCCCTGGTTTGTCGGCCTGTGTATCCCCTACGGAATTTCAACAATCCTTGTATTTACCACACCAGAAAGTATCTCAAAGGTTGCCTATGCCTGGTTTACATATATCCTCTTTGGAATGCTGTTTACCGGGATCATCATTCCAGTTACTTCCCTTTCCTCTTCGATGACGCAGGATCCCATTGAGCGCGCCAAACTCAATTCCTTCCGAATGTTTTGTTCCGGTATCGGCGGCGTTGTGTGCGCAGTCATGGTTCCAAAGCTATCAGAGTTGATGGGCACTTCTCCTCAAAACGGCTATCAGCGCGCAATGATCGTGTTGTCTGCCGTTATGGTAATCTCGTTCCTGGTTGCCGGTAAGGTCTGCAAGGAGCGGGTCCCTGAGTCCGCGCACGATAAAGAAGAGCCTTTCCATTGGCGTGACATCGGCTCGCAGTTTACCACCAACAAGCCATTGCTTATCTTGTTCGTGATGTACCTAGCTGCTTATACTTACAACATTTTGGTTTCTTCTGTAGGAACCTACTTTGTTACTTATAACATCGGCGGCACTATTTCAATGGCAGACTGGTCACTGCTGCAGACACTGCCATCCATCATACCAATGCTCTTTGTTCCTGCCATTGCAAAGAAAGTCGGCAAGAAGATGACCGTTATCTATGGCTGCCTCATCTCTACAATCGGTATGCTGCTGTTTTTCTTTATGCCGGATGGAGCGATTGTCGGCTTCTGCATGGGTAAGGCGCTAGGCTCCTTTGGTTATGGCATAACGCTGGCGATGATCTGGTCTACGCTACCTGACTGTGTGGAATACGGCGAGTATGTCACAGGAAGACGTTGCGGCGGATTGGTTTTCTCGCTGGCATCTTTCTCCATTAAAATCTCGCTGACTATTGCCGGAATCCTGCCTACTATTGTTTTCAGCTTCGTGGACTATGTTCCCAACGGCGTGCAAAACGCAGCCTGCCTGACCGCTATCAAGGCCATGAACTCGCTGATCCCTGCTATTGTACTGATTATCGGTATTCTGGTTTTTTCTCGATACAGTCTGACCGAGCAAAAGTTCGAGTCCATCGTGAAAGAACTAACCAAGCGTCGGCTGGGTGCGCAATCCTCGTCTGTCTAATAAAGAGTTCGCTGTCCGGTTTGATGCAAAAAAATTTGTTATTTCATTCGGATTTATGGAATTACATCCGAATGAATCCCTTCAAGGAGGTTTTTTAAATGAAAGTTGTATGTGGTGTAAAAGTTGGTAATATGAAGGACCGCGATGAAGAAAAGCGCGGCAAAGTGGATATCGTTGATTTCCCGGTTAAGCAGGTCGGCCCGGAAGATGTAAAGATTAAGGTGGGTTACTGTTCCATTTGCGGGTCCGACCCCCACATTGTAGGTGGCGCATTCGGCCTGGAGCCACCGTTCGGATTGGGTCACGAAATGTCGGGCGTTATTGTAGAATTGGGCGAGCGTGCCAAGATCCGCGGTCTGAAAGTTGGTGACCGTGTGGGTGGAAACTTTCTGCGTTACTGTGGCACGTGCTATAACTGCGTTACGGGCAATCAGCAATTTTGCGAACATGTCGGAAACGAGCCCTGCATGGCAGAATATGTCGTTTGGCATGAATCCCAGGTTGTGAAACTGCCGGAAGGAATCAGCCTGCTTAGGGGCTGTATGCTTGAGCCATTATCCATCGGCGTACGCGTCATGGATAAAGCAAACATGAAGGTGGGCAGCCGTGTACTAGTTTCAGGAGGTGGTCCAATCGGTCTGATTATTTGTCAGCTGTTCAAGAAGTTTGGTGCCACCGTGCTGACATTGAGCGAGCCTAACGAAGAGCGCTGTAAAATCGCAGAGAGTCTGGGCGTGGATTACACTATCAATCCCATCACTGAGGATCTTGTTCAGCGAGGCATGGAAATTACGCGCGGTCTTGGTTACGATGTCATCATTGAGGTCTCCGGTGTGCCGAGCGCAGCGGAATCAGTAATTAAGCTAGCCGCTAAATATGCAACGGTTTTATATACTGCTATGTTTCCCACCGGTTATAATCTACCTCTGAACCTGTACGAATATTGCTACAGCAAGGAAGTGACAATCACCGGTACTTATTGTTCGCATTATAATTTTGAGCGTGCGGCACAGTTGCTGCCCGAGATGGATTTTGGCGCATTCATCGGAGAGGAACAAATTTTTGACATTGATGACTGCGAAGCTGCGTTTGCCGCACATCTGAGCGGCAAATATCCAAAGATCGTCATTCGCTGTAACAGGATTGAGGGCGAGTAAGTTTCGCTTTGAAGAAAGGAGTTCAATTATGAGCCAAAATAAACTTCAGACGATAGCAGAACTGGAAGAGAAATGCGTTGATATCCGCACTAATCTTCTCAGTTTTATCTATCGAATCGGTATGGGTCATCTAGGTGGTGAGCTATCCATTGTTGAGATGACTGTAAGCCTGTACTATAAGTATTTGAATTTCGACGTAATGAATCCGCACAAGGAGGGTCGAGACCGTTTCATCCTATCCAAAGGGCACTGTTCTGAAACCTTGTACACGATTTTTTCGGATCAGGGAGCGTATACGCAGGACTACATGGTTCAGTATTTTGAGTCGCTGGATACTTATAAATTTGGGATGCACTCAAATCGTAAAAAATGTCCGCAGATCGAAGTTTCCACCGGCTCTTTGGGCCACGGTTTGCCCATCTCCGTAGGGTATGCGTTAGGTGCCCGCTATCTTGGAAAAAACTATCGTATCTTCTGCATGATTGGCGATGGCGAGTTTGACGAAGGCAGCAACTGGGAGGCGCTGATGTCCGGCGGACACTACAAGCTGAACAATCTGGTGTGCATTCTGGACAAAAACCGGCTTCAGATGACCGGCACCACGGAACAGGTCATGGACATCGACCCTGTAGCTGACAAGGTAAAGGCTTTTGGCTGGAATGTCATTGAAATTGAGAATGGAAACGATATGGCACAGGTATGTGCTGTGCTTGACCAGTTGCCTGAACGGGATTGCAAAAAGCTTTCCAAGCCCACCTTTATCATTAGCAACACGGTCAAGGGTAAAGGCGTAAGCTTTATGGAAGGTAACTGCAAGTGGCACGGCGGTGGCATCAGCGAAGAAGACCTAAAGGTGGCGCTCGCCGACGTGGCACAGATGAGAAAGGGATGATAGATTTATGGCAGTGAAAACAACTTACAACTTCGATCAGATGCTCTCCAATGCCCGCGAGGCATACGGAGAGGAATTGTACAAAATGGCCAAGGAAGGGCTGGATTTTGTATTTACCTTTAGTGACAATGTAGCGCCCTCTTCCTCTGCCGGCAAGTTGCTGAAGGAATTTCCCGAACGCTGCTTTAACTTTGGTATCGCAGAGCCTAACCAGGTCGGGGCTTCCGCCGGTCTGGCGCTATCCGGCTGTACGGTGTTCTCACAGGTATTCGGTCCCTTCCTGCCGCTGCGCGCCGCCGATCAAATTCATACCGACATCGCCTATAATGATGTCAAGGTGCGGCTCATCGGTACGCATTCGGGTGTTACTGCCGGTGGCGGACCCACTCATAACGACATCGCTGATCTGGCGCTGTACCGCGCAATTCCCAACTTGATGGTGGTGGTGCCTGCGGATGCTAACCAGTGCTGCAAATTTATCCGCGCTTCTATGGATTATGAGGGGCCGATGATTATCCGCATAGACCGTGCCGGTTCGCCCAATGTTTATGCGGAGGATTATGACCTTGAGATCGGAAAGGCTATTGAGACTCTCGAAGGTACCGACGCTTACATCGTCTCCTGCGGCTCGAATATCTATGAATGCCTGATGGCAGCCAAGATGCTCATGGAGGAACAGGGGTTAAGCATTGGCGTTTTGGATATGCACACCATCAAGCCGCTGGATAGCGACGCGATCCTGCGCGTGGCTCAAAAGACCGGGGTAGTTGTCACTGTAGAGGACCACTCCATCAATGGGGGACTCGGCGGTGCGGTGGCCGAAGTGCTCTGCGAAGCTGAATACAAGGGTAAGTTTAAGCGTATCGGCATGCCGGATGAATTTGCCGTGCTTGGCTCTCCCGACGATATTTACCACTATTATGGAATGGACCGTCATGGTATCGTAACCAAACTGAAACAATTGTTGGGCAGATAGAGACGGTCTTGATGAGAAAGTGAGTGAAAAAGCGATGAAAACACAGATTCTGGGTTGCTGCGGACGCTATATCCAAGGGTATGGTGAAATCCGCAACCTGAAAAAATATGTAGACTGGATGGGAGAAAACTTTCTGGTGATTGCCAGCAAAAACCGGCTGCGTGATCTTCAGGGTCGTATCACCATAGCGCTTGAGGGAAAGAACGTAACCTTCGTGCAGTTTGATAAACAGATCACTTGGGAACAGATTCACCACATTGAGGATGTGGCAAGGAAAGCCAAAGCCTGCACCATCCTCGGCGTCGGCGGGGGTAAAATTGCCGACACCGCTAAGGTCGTAGCGCATGATATCGGTGCCCATGTGGTCATTATTCCTACCGTTTCTGCAAGTGATGCTTCCACCAGCGCTACTTCGCTAGTATATAATGACGATGGCACGATCGCTGATGTGATCTGTTTTCCAAAGAGTCCGGACATTGTTCTGGCAGATACAGAGATTTTAATCAACGCGCCGGTTCGTCTGTTCGTATCCGGTATGGGTGATGCTCTTTCTACTTACGTTGGCGGTGCGGTATGCCAGGCGCACTATTTTGACAACCATTTCGGCGGTGTCGGTACAGCGACTGCGCTTGCCGTTGCCAAGCTGTCATACGATATGCTGTTTCAGTATGGCCGGCAAGCTAAAAAGGCCGCTGAGCAAAAGGTCTTGACCGATGCGTTTAACATCATAACGGAGGTCAATATCCTAATGAGCGGAATGGGCTTTGAAAATAACGGCTCAGCCTCTGACCACTGCTTCTATTTCGGTACGTTGGCATTGACAAACCGCCCGGAGTATGTATACCATGGTGAGGGGGTTGCTTTTTCAACCTGCTGCCAGTTAGTGATGCAGGGCGCATCAAATGAGCAACTCGATCAGGTATACCGCTTTTGTCGGGATGTGGGATTGCCCATCACCTTTGACGATATGCACCTAAGGGGTCTGACCGATGAAGAATATGACACGATGACAAGAGCAGTTTTGAAGGAAGCATTCATTCACCATCACCCGTTTCCAGTTACCTATGAACTGGTCCTGGGAGCATATAAAACCGCGGACGCGATCGGACATATGTATCACGAAGGCGGTACGCTTCTTTGATCTTGCTTTTCATGGATACTTAGTTAGTATTTTCACAGGGAAGCGCCTTTTAAGGCGCTTCCCTGCAACTGTTTCGAAGGGAGATATAGCATGCATAGTCAAGAACGATATTATATGAAAAATATTACGGCACTGAATTTTTCTGGATATAAATTCATTCTATATTATGCTGAAATCTTGGATGAGCGGATTGCAGAGTTCCCACATAACCATGCGATGTATGAGATCTATTATGTGTTGGATGGTAGTATCAAGATAAATCTGGCAGGTAAGGTGGAGTGTATCGGCAAGGAGCAGGCCTGCTTTCTGGCTAAGGATATCAAGCATCACCTGTTTTATGAACCAGATGTACAGAAAAGCTATTTTGCAATCATTTTCGATGTGGTCCCCTGCAACCAGGATAACCTAAACGGGCCGGACGGTCTACTCGAATGCCAAGATATCTTTGATGCGATGGAGCTGTTCAACTCGTGCGGTTACTATGTTTCCGAGCTTTATGAGAGGCAGGAAATCCCAAAGGCATTGATGAGGGAAATCAAAGAGCGTAAGCTGGGCTGGAACACTCAGGCCATAATGCTTTGCTACCAATTCTTTATCTATTTGCTGCGCCATATCAGTGAAAAACCGGTAACAGATACCCAATTCTCCGGCAAGGAGAACCTTGCCATGTCAGTCTCTAAATATATACATAAACACTATTCGGACGATATGTCAGTGGAAAGCGTGGCAGAAGCGTTAAATGTTTCTCCTCGCCATATCAATCGGGCTTATAAGGCTATGTTTTCCACCACATTCATGAAAAATGCCAACCTGCTTCGTATTGCTTATGCGAAATACTACCTATGTACTACAGATCAGTCTATTGAAGAGATTGCAGAAAAGGTTGGATTTAGCTCGCCGCGAATATTATATAAATTGTTCCAACAGTATGAAGGCCTCTCTATTTCACAGTATCGGGAGCGCCACAGGCAGAAGCAACCCGATTGATCATTAGGATGAGTTAACCTCGGTACTGACGGACGATTAGTTTACCTGTATCAAAAACATTTTACAAAATCAAATTAGGAAAAACATTGTTACTACTGTTAGTAGTTTTTTGTAGCAGCATGTTGATATTCAAAGTAATATAGGGGCATTTTTAAGGTATATAAATTATTTTATAGTTGACACGCCTGGAAAAATCATGTAAGATATAATTGTTAATTGAATATTTCGGATGAAGAATTTGAGAGAGAATGTAGTCGTGAGGTTAGAAAAGACATACATCGCCGAAGGGGAAGCGCGGAAACTCTCAGGCAAAAGTATCAAATTCGGATGAAACTCTGGAGAACAGTAATGTACCGAAGAAGTAACATGTAGATTGTTTACATGGAATCTTTCAGGTTAAAGGACAGAGGCGCAGACAGGATAGATAATTATATTATCTAGTACATGTTTGCGTCTTTTTTTGTTGTCTAAAAACAGAAAAGTATGGGGGGATGTTGAGCAAGTAGATGATCGGAACTTAATAAAAAATAGGGGAAGAGAAAGGAATGGGAGTATGGTACAGCAAGTAATGGAGTACATATTAAAGTATGATCCTGAAGTGGGCAAAGCACTTTTAGCAGAAAGTGAAAGGCAGAAACGGAATTTGGAGCTGATTGCATCTGAAAATATAATCTCACCGGCGGTGATGCTGGCGATGGCGACGGTTCCGACCAATAAATACGCGGAAGGCTATCCTGGGAAACGGTATTATGGTGGATGTGAAGAAGTAGATGTACTAGAACAGATTGCAATCGACAGAACTAAATTATTATTCCAATGTGATCATGCGTGTGTGCAGCCGCATTCGGGTGCAAGTGCAAATATGGCAGTATATATGGCGACGTTGAAGCCGGGCGATACTGTACTTGGTTTGAATCTTGCGCATGGAGGCCATTTGACCCATGGAAGTCCGGTAAATATGTCGGGTATGCTGTATAATTTTGTACCCTATAGCATTGATGCGGCTAAAGGAACCATTGATTATGATGCCGTACGTGAATTAGCTAAAATACATAAACCCAAGATGATTGTGGCTGGAGCATCAGCATATCCCAGAGAGATCAGATTTGATATATTCGCAGATATTGCTAAAGAGGTGGGCGCTCTCTTGTTTGTGGATATGGCGCATATCGCGGGTTTGGTAGCAGCCAATCTTCATCAAAGTCCCATTCCATATGCGGATATTGTAACAACCACTACCCATAAAACCTTGAGAGGACCCAGAGGCGGAATTATTATGTGCAAAGAGGAGTATGCAGCACAGATTAACAAATCCATCTTTCCGGGGACGCAGGGAGGGCCGTTAATGCATATTATCGGTGCAAAGGCGGTGTGCTTGGGGGAAGCGTTAAAACCGGAATTCAAAACATATCAGCAGCAGGTTGTAAAAAATGCAAAAGTATTGGCGGATACTTTGATGGAGGAAGGCTTTGACTTGATCAGCGGAGGCACCGATAACCATTTGATGTTGGTAGACTTGAGAAACATGGATCTAACCGGAAAGGAGCTTCAAATCAGGTTAGATGAGGTTTATATCACCGTTAATAAGAATGCGGTGCCTAATGACCCTAAGAGTCCGTTTGTAACAAGTGGTGTCAGAATCGGCACTCCTGCGGTAACCACCAGGGGGTTGCTGGAGGACGATATGAAGGTAATTGCAAAGTTGATTAAGCTTGCTGCAGCGGATTTCGAAAACCAAGCAGACTTTATCAGAAAGTCCGTGACAGAGATCTGTTCGAAGTATCCTCTGTATGAATAAATCATGATAGGAGATAGTAACATGTCATTAAAAACATCATTGTATGATACGCATATTAAATACAAAGGAAAGATGGTACCGTTTGCCGGATATATGCTGCCGGTTCAGTATGAACACGGTGTTGCAGAGGAGCATATGGCGGTACGTACCAGGGCAGGACTTTTTGATGTTTCGCATATGGGAGAGATCCTATGTAAAGGGAAAGATGCATTAGCAAATTTACAAATGATGCTTACAAATGATTTTACCAATATGGTAGATGGTCAGGCAAGGTACAGTCCCATGTGCAACGAGCAAGGAGGTACGGTAGATGACCTGATTGTTTATAAGTATAAGGAAAATGAGTACTTTATCGTGGTGAATGCAGCCAATAAGGATAAAGACTACGCGTGGATGAAAACATATCAGTTTGGAGAAGTCACTTTTGAGGATATCTCTTCCACAGTATCCCAGATTGCATTGCAAGGTCCGAAAGCTCCCGAAATTTTAAAGGAGCTGGCAAAAAAAGAATATATTCCCCAAAAATACTATCACTGTATCTTTGATGCCGAGGTAGACGGTATAAAATGCATGGTCTCCCAAACAGGTTATACCGGAGAAGACGGTTATGAAATTTATATGAGCAACGAAGATGCGCCTAATATGTGGGAGAAGCTCATGGAAGCAGGTAAAGAATTCGGTTTGATTCCATGTGGATTGGGCGCACGGGATACGCTTCGGTTGGAAGCATCCATGCCCCTTTACGGACATGAGATGGACGATACGGTGGATCCGCTGGAAACAGGCTTGGGCTTCGCAGTAAAGATGCAAAAAGATGATTTTATTGGAAAAAAGGCCATTGAAGCCAAGGGGGATTTTACCAGAAAGAGAATAGGATTAAAGGTGACGGGCAGAGGCATTATCCGTGAACATGAAGATGTATTTTCAGGGGAACAGCTTATTGGACATACCACTTCAGGTACTTACTGTCCGTATCTTGGATATCCCGTTGCGATGGCATTATTAGACATAGCTTATACCGGGATAGGCACAAAGGTAGAGGTTGTGGTCCGGGGAAGAAAAGTGGAAGCGGAAGTTGTAAAAATGCCGTTTTATAAAAAAGGGCAGGTAAAATAAGATAAGTGAATAAGTTATATTAGTCAATTATTGTTTGAGTATTTTTAAACTAACACAATCTATGGTAAAGCAATTAGGATGTGATTCCCCAACAAAGCATTAATAATAAAATTATTTTTAGGAGGCATTTATCATGAATTATCCGGAAAATATTATGTATGCAAAATCTCACGAGTGGATCAAGTTTGAAGATGATACAACAGCCATTGTAGGATTGACAGATTATGCGCAGAGTGAACTTGGAAGTATTGTATTCGTAAATCTTCCGCAGGTTGGCGACGAGGTCAATGCGGGCACCATCTTTGCAGATGTAGAGTCCATCAAAGCTGTTTCGGACATTTATTGCCCGGTAAGCGGGGTAGTGAGTGAGATCAATGAAGCATTGCTGGATGCACCTGAGTCTATCAATGATTCGCCCTATGACTCATGGCTTGTTAAAATCGCAGATATTACCGAAAAAAGCGAACTGTTAGATGTAGAAGCATATAAAGCATTTATAGAAGAAGAGGAAAAAAACAAATAAGAAAGCAGTATATTTGTAGAAGGGGGATACCTTATGGGTACTTATATACCGACAACAGCGCAAGAGCAGAAAGAAATGTTATCTGCCATCGGATGTGAAACCTTAGATGATCTTTTTGGCTGTATTCCCGAGAATGTAAAACTCAAGGGAGAGCTTAATCTGCCTAAAGGGATGTCAGAACTGGAAGTACGCAGAAAAATAGAAGGAATTGCAGAAAAGAATACTATCTTTTCCTCCATATTCAGAGGAGCCGGCGCGTATCACCACTTTATTCCGGCTATTGTAAGAAGTGTTGTTTCCAAAGAGGAGTTTTTAACAGCATACACCCCATATCAAGCAGAAATAAGCCAAGGTATTTTACAGTCCATATTTGAATATCAGTCTATGGTTTGTGCATTGACCGGAATGGATTGTTCCAATGCGTCTGTTTATGATGGAGCAACGGCAGCCACCGAAGCCATCTTTATGTGCAAAGAGCGAAAACGCGAGAAAGTGTATGTTTCAAGTGCTGCCAACCCTCAGGTGATAGAAACCATCAAGACCTATTGTTTTGGAAACGGAATGGAAGTGGTGATGGTGCCTGAAAAAGAAGGAGTGACGGACCTGAATTATCTGACCGGCCATTTGGGTGCAGAAGCGGCTTGTTTATATATTCAGCAGCCAAACTTTTATGGCATTATAGAAGATGCGGAGGCTTTGGGAGAAGCAATTCACAAAGTAGGCGGCAAATATGTGATGGGAGTCAATCCTATTTCACTTGGATTGTTAAAGACACCCAGGGAATGCGGGGCTGATATTGCAGTAGGAGAAGGGCAGCCGCTTGGAATGCCGTTAGCCTTTGGCGGACCTTATCTCGGATTTATGGCATGTGTAACGTCTATGACCAGAAAAATGCCGGGCAGAATTGTGGGTGAGACCACCGATTTAGATGGAAAGAGAGCCTACGCATTAACCCTTCAGGCAAGAGAGCAGCATATCCGTAGGGAAAAAGCCTCCAGCAATATATGCTCCAATCAGGCACTCTGTGCTACCACTGCTGCTGTTTACATGGCAGCGATGGGTAGTGAGGGAATCCGGCAAGCCGCAGTACAAAGCATGTCAAAAGCAAAATACATGGCGGAGCAGCTGGACGGAATAGGTTATAAGCTGGTATATCATAAAGACTTCTTCCATGAGTTTATTACAATATCTAAGGCACCTATAGCAAAAGTGCTGAAAACTCTAGAAAAAGAAGGAATTCTCGGAGGATATCCGCTTAGTGGGGATAAAGAAGGAATGATCTTATGGTGCTGTACCGAAATGAATACAAAAGAAGAAATTGACAAGGTGATCAATATACTGAGGGAGGCGTAAAAGCGATGGAGTTAATATTTGAAAAAAGCCGCAGTGGCAGAGGATGCAGTATATTGCCGGAGTGTGACGTGCCGGTTGCTTCCTTAAATAACCAGTATAAAAGAGAGATTCCTTTAAACCTTCCTGAAATGTCCGAAAATGATTTGAGCAGGCATTATACCGAATTGATCAAAAGAACGCACGGGGTGAATGATGGATTTTATCCTTTAGGTTCATGTACGATGAAATACAATCCTAAAATCAACGAGGAAATGGCGTCTTTGCCGGGGTTTGCAAAGATACATCCGCTTCAGTCGGAAGAGAGTGTTCAGGGTTGTCTTGAAGTATTAAAACTATCAGAACAATATTTGTGTGAAATCACCGGGATGGATGCGATGTCCTTTCAACCGGCAGCCGGAGCCCACGGGGAATTAACAGGTTTGCTGCTGATGAAAGCATACCATGAAAGCAGAGGAGAAAAAAACAGAACGAAAGTCATCGTACCTGATTCAGCGCATGGTACCAATCCGGCCAGCGCAACCATGGTAGGCTATGAAGTCGTTACCATTCCGTCAACAGAGGATGGATGCGTTGATCTGGAAAAGCTGAAAGAAGCAGTGGGAGACGATACCGCGGGACTCATGCTGACCAATCCCAATACCGTGGGTCTATTTGATAAAAATATCTTGGAAATTACCGAAATCATTCATCAAAGCGGAGGACTGGCATACTATGACGGGGCAAATCTCAATGCGGTAATGGGTGTGGTAAGACCTGGAGATATGGGATTTGATATTATTCATATTAATCTGCATAAAACATTTTCAACACCCCATGGAGGAGGCGGACCGGGAAGCGGGCCTGTAGGCTGCAAGAAAATACTGGCGAAATTCTTGCCTGCACCCACCGTTTGTATCGGCGATAAACTTTCTTTCGAGACAAACCCCGAAAGCATCGGTCGGGTAAAGAGCTTTTATGGTAATTTTTTGGTTGTTGTGCGGGCGTTGACTTACATATGTACGCTGGGAAAAGAAGGCATACCACAAGCAAGCAAAAATGCAGTATTAAATGCTAATTATATGATGGCAAAATTATCGGATTTATACCAAATGGCATATGAAGGAAGATGTATGCATGAATTTGTAATGACATTGGAGAACTTAAAAAGGGATACCGGTGTTTCGGCAATGGACATTGCAAAAGGACTTCTGGACCATGGTATGCATCCGCCTACAATGTATTTCCCTTTGATTGTTCATGAAGCACTGATGGTGGAACCTACCGAAACCGAATCAAAGGAAACGTTGGATAAAGCCATCCAAGTGTTCAGGGAACTGTATCAAACAGCCAAACAAGATCCCCAGTCACTGCATGAGGCACCGGTTAAGACGCCGGTCAGAAGGCTTGATGAAGTCGGAGCGGCAAGGAAACCCAAATTAAAATTTGAAAGATAACCAAAGTATAGCATTTTTAAATAGGGAGAGAGCATGTATGGAAAACATCTTTGACTTAATTGTGATAGGAGCCGGACCCGGTGGGTATGTGTCCGCGATAAAAGCCGCCAAGTTAGGCATGAAAGTAGCAGTAATAGAAAACCGGGAAGTAGGCGGAACCTGCTTAAATCGTGGGTGTATTCCAACAAAAGCACTGATTCATGCTACTGAATTATATCGGCAAATGCAGCATTGTGAGTGCTTCGGGCTTACGGCAGAAAATATTGGCTTCGATATAGGGAAAGTATTTGCTTATAAAAATGGGGTCACAGCACAATTGAAAACCGGCATTGAGCAGCTGCTGAAGGCCAATGGCGTTACTGTTATAAGAGGAAAGGGAACCATTGAAAAAAATCGGATGGTAAAGGTAACATATGATGGAAATACGCTGGTCTATTCCGGAAAGCATATCCTTATCGCCGCAGGATCAAAGCCGGCTGTTCCGGCAATTAAGGGTGTTGACTTGCCTAATGTTTTGACAAGCGATGATATATTAAATAACACCGATAAAATCTATAAAAAACTGGTGATTATTGGCGGGGGCATCATCAGTGTAGAGTTCGCTACCATTTTCCGTTCGCTTGGCAGTGAAGTTAGCGTTATAGAAGCGATGCCCTCCATTTTACCGAATATGGATAAAGAAATATCGCAAAATCTTAAAATGATTTTGAAGAAGCGAGGCATTGAGATTCATGTGGATGCGCAGGTGGAAGAAATCACAAAAGAGAAAGAACTGGTATGCCATTTCAAGGTGAAGGAGCAAAGTTTTAGCATACCTGCGGACGCGATCTTAGTTGCAGTAGGACGAGAACCCAATATAACCGGTTTGTTTGGAGAAGGAATCACCCCAGAGATTGAAAGGAACAGGATATTAACAGATGATTCTTTTGAAACGAGTATAAAAGATATCTATGCGGTTGGTGATGTCATTAAAGGCATGCAGCTTGCCCATGTGGCGTCCGCACAGGGTGTTTATGTCGTAGAAAAGATAAACGGTGAGGAACCCACGACGGATCTTTCCATCATACCAAGCTGTGTTTATACTGATCCTGAAATCGCTTGCGTAGGAATCACAGCCGATGAAGCAAAGAAGCAGAATATTGCGGTGCGCGTAGGGAAATTTATTACCAGTGCAAACGGAAAATCCCTGATTTCTATGGAAGAGAGAGGGTTTATTAAAGTAGTATTTGATGAAAAAACCGATGTAATTTTAGGTGCTCAGATGATGTGTGCCAGAGCTACCGATATGATTGGAGAAATGGCAACCGCTATAGCAAATAAATTAACTTCTAAGCAATTGCTCACGGCGATGAGATCACACCCTACATTTAATGAATCTGTAACAGAAGCGATAGAAGACTGCCTCGGGGGTGCGATTCATGCACTGCCAAAGAGGAAAAGATGATCTGTTATATCTCAAAATAAATACTTTTGGCAAATGGAATTAGGAGGGTTCATGTGAATGTTTTTGATATTATAGGACCTGTGATGATCGGCCCCTCGAGTTCGCACACGGCAGGCGCAGTTAGAATAGGCAATGTGGCACGGAATCTGTTGTGCGAAGAGCCTGCGCAAATTGAAGTGCTTTTTTCCGGCTCTTTTGCGCAGACATACATAGGCCATGGAACTGATAAAGCGACCGTAGCCGGTATATTAGGTATGAAAACGGATGATGAACGCATCCCGGATAGTTTGAATATCGCAAATGAAAGGAATATTTCTGTTATATTCAGAACAGGGGAAATTGAAGAGGCGCATCCGAATACTATGAGAATCATACTCAAAGGGGTTACATCCAAAACCGTCAATATCTGCGGTTCATCCATCGGAGGCGGGAATATCATTATTACTGAGGTAGACGGTATGAAAATCGAGTTTACCGGTCAATACACCACACTCATTATTGTGCATCACGATGTACCGGGCCTTATTGCATGCGTAACCAATCTAATTGCCGGCAGCGGCGTCAACATTGCAAACATGAAAGATAACCGCTTATATCCAAACGGCGATGCAAAGATGCTCATAGAAACCGATCAGGAAGTCAGTAAGAACACTATTGAAGCAATATATCGGATTCCTTCTGTACATAATATGCTGGTGATCAAACCGGTATATGATACGGTAGATTAAGCGGACCCCGACTGGATACTGGTCTGCTGTCAGGCTTGCTTTTTAGCCGGACTGTAGACCCAGGTTCCGCCTTTATCAGACTCCCTATATATTTCCTGATATAGAAATAATAGAATATTTTCAAAAAGAGGGAAAACTATGATTCAATATACTTCATTGAAAGAATTAGCGGATGAGGCTGACCGCAAAGGGTGTACAATATCGGAGATTGTACTAAACGAGCAATGCATCAGTCTCAACTCTGATATGCAAAAGATCTATGAAAAGATGAAAAATCATCTGGACATCATGCGTGAATCTGTGAAAAAGGGAATTGCATCCTCACAATGCTCTAACAGTGGGTTGAGTGGAGGGGATGCCCAAAAGCTTTATGGTATATTACAAGAGGGAAAGCCGGTTACCGACTCACTGATGTGCAAGGCTATTTGTACGGCCATTGCTGTTGCAGAAGTAAATGCCTGCATGGGTAAAATTGTGGCTGCCCCCACAGCAGGTTCGTGTGGCATTCTTCCATCCGTCTTACTGACACTGGGTGAGCAGCATGCGGTTGATGAAAGAAAACTTGTCATGAGCTTATTTACTGCTGCCGGTATAGGGATGGTTATTGCCAAATGCGCATCTATTTCCGGTTCGCAGGGGGGGTGTCAAGCCGAATGCGGTAGTGCCTCAGCCATGGCGGCAGCGGCAGCCGTCGAAATGCTGGGAGGCAGTCCCCAAACATGTTTATCTGCTGCGGCATTTGCGCTTCAGAACATGCTGGGTCTGGTTTGCGATCCGGTAGGAGGACTTGTTGAGATTCCATGTATAAAGCGTAATGTGGTTGGTGCTGTAAATGCGATGGCTGCTGCAGAAATGGCGTTGGCCGGATTGCCTTGTATCATTCCTGCTGATGAGGTAGTGAGTGCCATGAAAGAGGTTGGAGATGCGATGCATATCAAGCTGAAGGAAACAGCCCTCGGAGGATTAGCAGCAACAAAAACAGCCAGAACGCTATTTACACAAAATGATACTTAAATGTATAGAAGAAGATTATCGTTTTGCTCCTGAACGAGTTTGTGGAATATAGTAAAACATTTATCGTGACAGGAAGGTAAGCTTAAATATTATAAAACCAGCATCCATAAAAAGATCATTTTATGGATGCTGGTTTTTTGTAGGAGGCAGAAAAATAATTCTGCCTGTTAACTTATTGTTTCAGGATGAAATTTATAAGTATATCTATTGCCGGCATAATATGTTTCAGTGTACTCGAAAAAAGGTATATTTTCTGCTGAACTGCAATGGCAGACCTTTAATAAGGCGCAGGAGTCTATCTGAAGTAATTCCTTCTGCTGCTTGTTTGGGAGAACGGAGCTGAAGGAATAGTCAAATGATACCGGATGGAGGTTGAATTCTTTATCCAAATATTCATAAATAGAACCCTCTAGAATATTAACATCCAAAGCCGGGAGATATTTACACGGAATAAAGGTATTGCTTAATGCAATACGTATTCCGTCACTTGTTCTGATTCGTGATATGGAATGTATTAATTCATCTGAATTAAGCGTTAGTTTTTTCGAAACATAAATATCTGATGAAGCTCGGATCACCCGATAATCTAATAATATGGCTCCTGGAGTTTTATTTATGGAACGGATATCATTTGTGAAGCTTGTATTTTTCCCGATTATTTTTGTAACTTTGGGTTCTGACACAAAAGTTCCTTTTCCTGGAGTCCTGTTTATAAATCCTTTATTGGCCAATGAAGCAAGTGCTTTGTTAACGGTCATACGGCTAACCTTGTAAATACCGCATAATTGGGATTCTGTCAATATTTGATCCCCTGGCATGAGGGTACCTGACTGAATTTGATTAATAATATCCTGTTCAATTAGCAAATAGTTTGGAAGTTTCTTTTTCACGATAATCCCCTTAACAATTTTTATAAATTTAGTTTAATTATATATCAAATTCAAACTTGTGTAAAGAAATGTATATACATATATAGATTTTTTGTAAAAATATATAGAATCAGTATATAAATTCATGCTAAAAGGTATTGACTAAAACAAATGTATATATTATTATATTATATGTATATACAATTTCTAAGAAAGGAAGGTAGTATGAAAAATATAATTTTGTTAACCCATGGGGAATTTTCAAAAGGTATGGCACAAAGCTGCAGGTACATCCTTGGAAATGTTGAAAATATTCAGGCCGTAAGCATTACACTAAATGAAAGTATTGAGCAAATCTGCGATATGCTAGATAATGCCTGGCGCAATTTTGGCAACACCAATCCTGTGGTTGTGGTAACTGATCTACCGGGAGGAAGCACTACTCAGGCAGCCATAAAATTTTTATCAGTGCATAAGAATTTTTATCTGATTACCGGATTAAATCTTGGCCTGCTCTTAGAACTTATTATGGCCGAATTAACAGAGGATTATAACTCTAATCTGGTTATCTTGGGGAAAATAGTTGAAGAATCAAAACAAACAGTTTCTTTAATTAATGGTATTCATATTGAGGCTGAGGAAGATGTTGAAGGTGAGCTTTGAAAGGCGGAATAAATAGTAAAATAGCTTTATTATAAATTCTGCAGCAGAAAATTTATAATAATTATTAATATTAAAAATCCGTTTAAAAAGTGAAGCGGACTAAGGGAGGTTTAGTGATTAAATATGATCAAAGTATTGCGAGTTGACGATCGATTATTGCATGGGCAGGTTGCAGTTGCATGGACCAATTTTTTTAAGGTAGATACCATTTTAGTTGCAAATGACAAGCTCATTACTGATGAAGCAATGAAAATTGCATTCAAACTGGCTGCACCTCCGGAAATTACGCTTTCTATGAAGTCTCTTGATGGAGCTGTGGCAGTTATTAACAATCCAAAGCACGAGTCTAGGACGATTATGGTAATTGTAAAAAATTTGAAAGATGCGGAAATTTTATGTCAACGCACTAATTCTTCAATTAAGGATATCCTTATTGGTGGCTTGAGAAGTGGTGAGGGTAAAAAGCAGGTTGATATGAACTCTTATTTGGACGACTCAGATATGAATACTTTATCTAATATACACCAGATGGGAGTATCTATCAGCATGCAGGCGGATCCGACTTCAAAAAAAATGTCTTATAGTGATATTGTAAAAAAATACAATAAATAATGCCGATTAAGAAGGGGGATTAACAGATGAGTTTTTTACAGGCTGTATTACTTGGTATTCTTGGTGGGGTTGGAATATGGGACAGTCGTGTTATGGGGATGTTCATGATTGACAGGCCTTTGGTTCTTGGACCGCTGGTTGGATTAATTCTTGGAGATATCCAGACGGGGATTATTATGGGGGCATCTTTGGAGCTAGTTATGATGGGTATTGTAGGAATTGGTTCTGCAACACCTCCGGACACAGTATCAGGCAGTATATTGGCAACAGCATTTGCCATTACTTCAGGTCTTGATATAAGTGCTGCTATAGCTTTAGCATTACCAATTGCTACGCTGGGGCAAATTGTTGGAACACTGGTAAGAACCTTCAACGGATATTTTGTACACATGGCAGATAAAGCAGCAGAAGAAGGAAATTACAAAGGTGTTGAGAAGGCTTTATGGGGTGGTGCATTTCTGTTTTTTGCGGCATATTTTGCGTTGGTATTTTCCGGTGCTTATTTAGGATCAAGCGTTATCAGCGCTTTTGTTAGTAAAATACCTCCTCAGATAATTGCCGGTTTTAAAGTTGCAAGCGGAATGCTTCCTGCACTTGGTATTGCAATTTTGATGCAGCTTTTGACAAATAAAAAAAATGCGGCATATTTCTTTGTTGGGTGGACTTTGACTGCGCTGCTTGGGGTAAGTACCGTAGGAGCCGCATTAATCGGTACAATCATTGCTTATGTACTATACCAGAATTATTTAAACAAACCCGTGGCTGCTTTTGCATCCGATAATACTATTTCAGATGATTTGGAGGGGGAACTGTGATGAAAGGTATTGAAAACAAAAAAGCATCAGAAGGATCAGTGATGAGTCCGGAGGTTTTTAAGAAAACGTTTTTAAGATCGTTTCCGCTACAGGGTTGTTTCTGTTATGAAAGAATGCAAAATGTAGGTTTTGCATATCAAATGATACCTGCTTTAAGAAAAATATATACAAATAAAGAGGAATTATCGGCGGCTCTAAAAAGACATCTTGCTATTTTTAATACAACACCTGCAATAGTAACTTTCATAACCGGTGCAGCAATAGCTCTGGAAGAAAAATTTAAAAGGGAAAAGGATGCAGGGATTGAATGCGATGAAGAGTCCATAAACGCAGTGAAAACTGCTTTAATGGGTCCGTTGGCAGGAATCGGGGATTCGTTCTTTTGGGGAACCTTTAGAATTATTGCCGCAGGGATTGGCGCAAGCCTTGCAGCAAACGGCAGCATACTGGGAGCACTGCTTTTTCTGCTCATCTATAATGCACCTCATCTTCTTGTGAGATTTCATGGCTTGAAGATCGGATATAAGAGCGGAGTAACTTTTCTTTCAAGTATTTCAAATGGAGGCTTAATTGCCAAGTTGACCGAAGTTGCCAAGATACTTGGTTTAGTGGTTGTGGGTTCAATGTGTGCTTCCATGGTTAAGCTTGTAACACCTCTTGTTATTAAGTATGCAGGAGCAGAAGTTGCTGTTCAGTCAATATTTGACAGCATCTTAACCGGTATTTTACCGCTTGGTTTGACGTTTGGCATTTATAAATTACTACAGAAAGGATTTAAGACAACAACCATGCTATGGGGAATGATAGCGCTAGGTATTATTGGTTCTGTCTTGGGGATTTTATAATGGAAATTAATTCGAAGATGTATGATTATATAATTGAAACACCAGTTGTTCTGAAAGATATAATCGAGAGAAGGAAAGAAATTTCAAAAAGTTTTATAGAGTATTATAAGAATATTAATATTGAGCAAATATATATATTGGGATCCGGTACCAGCTACCATGCAGGATTAGCGGCGAAAGCCTATCTTGAAGAAATTATGAATATGAAAATATTCAATATGTATCCGACTCAGTTTGAAGCCAACGAAAAGGTATTTAATAAAAATACATTGGTAATCGGTATTTCTCAGGGAGGACAGAGTCTTTCTACTGTTGCGGGACTTGACTCTGCAAAATCAAGAGGATTTTATACGGCTGCGGTTTCAGAAAATCCTACCGCACTTGTATTTAAGCATGCTGATACCTCCACAAGAATTGAAGTCGGTAATGAGAAATGCGGTGCAAAAACCAAAGGGTATTCAGGCTCAATAGCGACCTTGATGATGATGCTGACGGAGCTTGCAATTGCAAAAGGAATTCTAGCAGAAGAGTCTGCAGAAAAGTATTTTATGCGTATGCAGAAAGTGATAGCCAACCTGAATAGAGTTATTGAAGCTTCCACTGAATGGTTCGGCAGAATAAAAGAAGAGTTTCTGCCCGCAGAAAGAATTATTGTAGTCGGATATGACAATATATATGCCAATGTACTTGAAGGAGCGCTTAAGATTCTGGAAACGGTTAGACAAGGGGTAACAGGGTACGATATTGAAGAGTTTTTTCACGGAATTTATAACTCGATAACAGACAGTGCGCATATTTTTTATCTGGCATCTCAGGGCAGCTATAAGCCAAGAACCTTGAAACTGATTGAGATATTAAGCCAGTGGACTCCACATAACTATTTGATAGCTTCTCCGGAAGGGATAAATATTCCAACAGATAAGGATTTGATTTGTGATTTTGTAGAAGACAAACTTTTTTCTGCATGGGAGTATATTATACCGTTACAGATTGTTGCTTGTATGGCACCAATTAGCTTGGGAATCAATCCTGAAATACCTAAGGATCCGCAGTTTCATAGAAGAATAGGCAGCAAACAGTTGGATGGCATTCGGGATCATTATGCCTCCGAAGAAAAAAATGTGTAAAGCTGTTATTTTCGATATGGATGGCCTTATGTTCGACACAGAAAAGATTTATTCCAGAGCCTGGGCATATGCCGGAGAAAAGATAGGATATAAAATTGATGATGAGTTTTTAAATCCTCTAAGAGGGGCAAACAGGAAAATGTGTGTTGAATATTTCAGGGAGCGGCTTGGAAGCAGTTTTGACTACGAATATGCAAGGCGGATCAGAAGTGAATATGTACAAAAGTACCTTGAAAAGGAAGGGATTCCGTGTAAACCCGGACTATATGAGTTAATGAATTTTCTGAAAGAGAAAAACTTCAAAATTGCCCTTGCAACTTCAACTTTTAAGAAAGAAGCTGAAAGGTATCTTCATATGGCGGATGTTTATAAATATTTTGATGTTTTAGTTTATGGAGATATGGTAGCTAGAGGAAAACCTCACCCGGATATATACCTGAAAGCTTCAGAGTATATAAACGAATCTCCCGGAAACTGCTTTGTTCTTGAAGATTCCTGTAACGGGGTGTTGAGTGCTGCTTCTGCAGGATGCAGGGTAATCATGGTACCTGATGAAGTTGAACCGGATTACGAAATATCATGCCTGTTATATAAAAAATGCAATTCTTTGAATGATGTTATAGAATGCATTAAAGCTGAATTTATTTGCTAAACAAAAGGGATTGCGGCCTATGCTAAAGCTGGCAATCCCTTTTATTTGAAGTATACATCATGAATAAAGGGTATTATACAGAGTTTGTATAATCAATTAAGTTCAAGTGAAATAAAAATTATTATTCCAAAAAAACAACTATTTTATGAAAGGAGATCTGAAATGAATTCATTTGAATATGTAATTAAAGAAAAGATAGGAATACATGCAAGACCGGCAGGACTTCTGGTAAAGGAGGCAAAAAGGTTTTCGTCGGATTTTACCTTGGAACACAATGGAAAAAAAGCCGACATGAAAAAACTAATTATGCTTATGGCTTTAGGTGTAAAATATAATGATAAGGTTACAGTTTATGCAGAAGGAGATAAAGCTGAAGAAGAAATAAAATATATGCAAAAGTTTTTTGAAGATAATCTGTAAGCTGATGTAAATTTATTTAACCAAAGGAGAAAGACGCATGGAGATTTCAGCAGGAAAATCCGTATTAAACGGAATTGCAATTGGAAAAATTAAGTTATATAAAAAAAAATCTGATGAAATTATTAGAAAAGAAAGAAATGATTATCAGCAGGAATTTAGCCGCTTTAAATTAGCTAAGCAAACTGCAATGGACCAGCTGAAAGCCCTTGTTGATAAAGCTGCTGAAGAATTTGGTGACGAAAATGCAGCGATTTTTGAAGTCCATATGATGCTATTGGATGACGATGATTTTAATGAATCTGTTGAAGAAATTATTAGAAGCGAAAGGGTAAATGCTGAGTATGCGATTTCCGTTACATGTGACAAAATATGTGAAATGTTTTCAGTTATGACGGATGAATACTTCAGAGCAAGAACTGTTGACATAAAAGATATATCAGAAAGATTAATAAATATTTTAAGCAATAACGTCAATATGGAATTTGTCTTAGATGAGCCATCAATTATTTTGGCTGAGGAATTGACTCCCAGCGATACTCTTCAGATTGATAAGAATAAAATTCTTGGAATTATAAACAGATTGGGATCTGTAAACTCACATACCGCGATTATAGCAAGAGCATTAGGAATACCGGCCCTGCTAGGTGTTGATATAAAGGATGAGTGGGATGGACAATTGGGTATTATTGATGGATCTGATTCAATGCTGTATATAAATCCCGATCGTGAGATATTAAGTGCATTTAAAGAAAAACATAAGGAGGAGCTCAGTAGGAAGGAATTGCTGCTTAAGCTGAAGGGGAAAGAAACAGTTACACCTTCAGGTAAAAGAATTAATCTTTTTGCAAACATTGGAAGCTTAACGGAGCTGGAAACTGCTATAGATAACGATGCTGAAGGTATAGGATTATTCAGGAGTGAGTTTTTATATATGGAATCTAAGAATTTTCCTTCAGAAGAAGAGCAGTTTAAGGCTTATAGAAAGGCTGCCGAAGCGATGAAAGGAAAAAAGGTAATAATTCGTACGCTTGATTTGGGGGCGGATAAGCAGTTAGATTACTTTGATCTGGGGAAGGAAGACAATCCTGCACTTGGGTACAGAGCTATACGGATATGCTTAACACAGCCTGATATATTTAAAACACAGCTTAGAGCAATTTATCGTGCAAGCGTGTACGGTAATATTTCAGTTATGTTTCCTATGATTACATCATTGGAGGAACTTTATAAAATAAAGGAAGTTATATCTGAAGTTAAAAAAGAGCTAAGAGATGAAGGGTATTTATACCATGATGTTGAGCTGGGGATAATGGTTGAAACACCTGCCGCAGCTGTAATAAGCGACTTGTTGGCTGAAGAGGTTGATTTTTTAAGTATTGGCACAAACGATTTAACGCAGTATACTCTTGCTGTTGACCGACAAAACTCAAAACTGGATGATTTCTGCAACACGCATCACATCGCTATACTCAGATTAATAAAAACTGTAATTGATAATGGACACAAAAAAGGCTGCTGGGTGGGTATCTGCGGGGAACTTGCAGCAGATCTCTCACTCACGGAAAAATTTATTGAGATGGAGATAGATGAATTATCTGTGTCACCTTTATGCATACTTTCTGTAAGAGAAAGAATATGTATGGCTGACACCAGTATCATATAAGTATAAGGAGATCTGAAATTTGAAAAGAATACTTATGATTGCTACAGGAGGTACCATAGCATCAAGTGAAGGTGGAAACGGGCTTGCCCCGGTATTTGGTGTTGAAGCATTTATTGAAATGATTCCTGAAGCCAGAAAAATGTGTAAAATTACGGGTAAAACCATTATGAATATTGACAGCAGTGAAATGACTGTTGAAATGATCAAGAAAATTGCTGAAACAATATATGAAAGTTATTTTGATTTTGACGGCTTTATAGTCACTCATGGGACAGATACAATGAGCTATACTGCAGCAGCATTAACATATATGCTTCAAAACATTAAAAAGCCTGTTGTAATAACCGGTTCACAAAAAGCAATTGGAGCTTCTGCTTCTGATGCACAAAAAAATATTATTGATGCAGTCAGATTTGCGCTTGAAGCAGTAAATGGAGTCTTTATTTCTTTTGGCGGGAAGATAATATTGGGGACAAGAGCTAAAAAAATAAGAACCAGAAGCATTAATGCTTTTGAAAGCATTAATTTTCCTTGTGCTGCTGTATTTGAGTCAGATAAAATTAATATTTCCAAGGAATTTCAGGAAATAATGTCGGAATCCTTGGAGAAACCTTTTGAATTTTTGGGATCGTTATGTGCAGATATAATGGCAATTAAGCTTTTTACTGGTATAAAACCGGATATTTTTGATTATATAAAAGAAAACTACAGAGGCGTAATTATTGAAAGCTTTGGAATCGGAGGAATTCCTTCTGAAGAAAATAACATTCTTGCCAAGGTTGATGAATTAATTGAAGCTGGAGTTGCAGTAGTTATTACTACCCAATGCCTTGAAGAAGGTATTGATCTGGGGATATATCAGGTAGGAAGAAAGCTGTCCGAGAAAGCAATAATACGCTCGGGTGATATGAATTTTGAAGCGACGGCAGCCAAACTGATGTGGACTTTAGCAAATCTTAAAAGCAATGAGGATATAAAGGCTTTTATTGAGACACCTTTTTTTGGAGACATCAGTAAAGTTAACCGGGAAATTTCATAAGTAAAAGAAGAAATAAAGGTAAGTACAACAGACCCTAATAGTGGGTACATGTACAGAGAATGACAACACGTGAAGGTTATTAAAAGAATATGTATATGAATCGGATAATATACGCAATATATTGCGTATATTTATTTTTATTGTTAAGATGTTTGTATAAAAATTGTAAATTTATGCTATTGTAAATTTATACTATAGATAAAAAATTCTAAAAGTTAGAATTATCCTAACCCTAAATCCTATGTAACAAGAACTCAAGCGATTATCCGTAAGGGCGGACGACCCTGTCCGCCCGGTGCATTACTGCACGATCTACGGGTGGACAGAGCCGTTCACCCCTACGGAATCTTAGCTAATGATATCCATATGTGACTTGGTAAATTACAGGTCTAGAGTTTTTTATCTATAAGGCAGTAATACAAAGAGCTAGCCTCTATAAAACTAAACGTTTTAAAAGAAAAATCACGAATATTGAGAGGGTTTTTATACAAAATTGTCGAATAAAATAGATATAATAAACTTTAAATATTTTATTCAAGAGAGTAAATTTGCGATAAACAATAAAATTAAATATATAAATATGTTCAATACATTGTGAGGTTTTAATATTGGAAAGTGAGAAGGAGAAAGATAGAATAATCACTTATTTAGCGGAATTTACAGATAGCAATCTTGAAAGAGAATACATGAATCAGGAAATTGAAAAAGCTGTGAAATATATTAAGCCTATTGTACTTACTTTAGGCATATTATATTTTCTTTTTCTTATTCCTGATTATTTTCTTATTAAAAGTGGACGTGAGTTTGACTTTATAGTACTCAACAGAATATCTTTCATGATTTTAGTTGTGATACTTTATATTAGAATAAAAACCGCGCAAAATTATTATGCACTGGTTTATTGGATAACAGGGTATGAATTCATAGTATTTCTTCTATTTTTAATGGTATTTTATCAGTATGAGACGCCTAATTTTTTAATTCAGGCTTTTGGTGTGATGGTAATATTGCTTGGAGTGTTTATGGTCCCAAATCGTTGGATTTATATGATTATAGTTTCTTTATTTATCAGTGCAGGTTTCTTTTTATTTTCGCTGTTTCATCTAAAATATATTAAAATATCTGAGCTGTCGGCAGCTATCGTATATACGTTAATAGTTATTGCGCTTAGCAGTATTTCTGCATTTCGAACGAATTATTTAAAGAGAGTTCAATATATAAGTAGTCAAGAGTTAAAGAGAATGGTTATGATTGATCCGTTGACAGGGATATATAACAGATTCAAATTTAATGAAGAGTTAGACAAGTGGATTAATTATACTAAGAGATATAACAGCAATTTATCCTTGATTATTTTCGACTTAGATGATTTTAAAAGAATAAATGATAGCTATGGGCATCTTATTGGAGACCAAGTAATATTGGATATCGTAAAACTGGTTCAACATACTATTCGAGAAACCGATATTTTTGCTCGATGGGGAGGAGAAGAATTTGTTATATTGCTCCCCAATACCCACAAATTAGACGCAGCAAATTTAAGTGAAAGAATACGTTTGGCAGTCGAAAGCCATTTGTTTGACAGCGTAGGAAAAGTAACGTGTAGTTTTGGTGCAGCAACGTTCAGTTTTGAAGAAGACGCCCAATCTTTATTACATCGTGCAGACTCGTTACTTTACAAAGCAAAAAAACAAGGTAAGAATACAGTTATGTATTAACTTTATAAAATACAGTTATGAAATAACTTGCGGTACTACCACTTTTTGTATCTATATACATGTTTACTGAGCGAGGGGGCGGTATAGGTCCTTTGTCAGATTAGTTAGAGATCTCCTTGTAATCGATTATTTTTGCAAGACCCATACCCTAAGTTCGGATAGTACTGCCCCCACCACAGGTTCGCCAGTACTTGAGGGATTTGCCCATATGCTATTCCTTGGACATCGATTCAATCTAAAGCGTTCCAATTATCTCTAAGGGATTTACGTAAAAAAGCACTAGGAATAATGAATCGGTAGGGGTTATGAGATCTTTAAAGACCCATTCAGGCTTTTCAGTATATCCAATATTTCAGCAACATCATCTATTAGATAAGTTGCATTCGATTGGTTAAAACCGAAGCGTGTATCCCTTATGGCTGCTACATCCAAGTGGGCTGCTTTGGCAGCTGCAATACCATATACGGAGTCTTCAACCACAATACATTCATGTGAAGGCAGAGACAGCTGGCAAATGGTGTATAAGTAGATTTCAGGATTTGGTTTGCTTTCTTTAAACATTTCTCCGCTGACGATAACATCGAAATAATCCGAGGTATCTGTAGCGGAAAGTGCAGCGTGGATTACCGAAAAAGATGAAGAAGAAGCAAGGGCGATTCGATAGTTTTGTTTTTTCAGTAATTGGAGTGTCTTTATTACATTTGGAAAAAGTATATCTTTATAAGATATTGAAAAACGATCGGAGAGAAAATAAAACATTTCTCTTAACCTGGATACTGAAATATCTTCAGGCCATAGTTTGCGAATAATATCCCAGGTTGCCTTGGAAGAGGCACCAACTGTTTTTTTTAGATCATTCTTATTTACCGGGATATGATGGTGGTCAAAAAAGATTTCAAACCGGTTTAGATAAACAGGCTCGCTGTCGATCAGCACACCATCCATGTCAAATATAACTGCCTTTTTCATGAGATCCTCCTTTTAATGCAACATTGATGAATAATAAAACGAAACCAATTCTACTGCGATGCCTTTTTTACGCAACTTACCCACTATAGTACCGGGCAATTCTTTTCCTACAATGATTCTATCAATACAATCTAAGGGTTCAACATGAATAAAGGCGATGGATTCAAATTTTGAGTGGCCGCAAAGCAAAATAACTTCATTTGCGGATGCGATAAACTGTTTCTTTATATTCACGTCATCCATAGTATAGCTCATGATCCCTTGATTTAAATTAACGGCATCTGCTGATAAAAATATTTTGTTTACCGATATGCTTTGAAGCATGTGTTCTGCAAAATATCCATAGGAAGAATAAAAGGATTTTCTTAGCATTCCTCCTAAAAACAATAAATCCAACGGACGGTGGCCTTTGAAACACCTAATTCATTCATGATATTCTCAATCGTAATAATATGGTGCTGGTTGGTTATCTCTACAATTTTATCCAAACGTTCGGCTCGAAGCATGATCGGTCTCCTTAATATTTATATATTTATTTTATCAGTATAGGAATATCACGTCAATGTGATGATTTCTATAAAATGGATGAATTAGTGCTTTATAAGGTATGGGTCAAGTTTATTCCTTGTGAAATTTTCAATTAAAGAACTTCAATGTTATTAAATTTATTATCATGACACTGGGAAGTCCATTCCAAAAAGAATGTAAATATAGTAATATGAACGCTTTAGAAGAAGTTTTCTGCAATATGTAGATGTAATGCCTGAGAAATAGTATAATAAAAGCGTTGGTCAAATATTGGATGATACTAATTCAATCGACAAACCAAAGAAGAAAAATTGTATTTTCCCGTGCCAATGAATCAAATCAGCTAAGGCATTTAGTCTTGTTGAATATTAACATGGAATATATTAATGGAGGTGTACGAAATTGATATTAAATAGATACATACCCATTCAGGTCAAGCTTTTAACTACTTATCTTATGATATTCATTATACCTCTTTTATTAATTGCTACTATTACATATTCCGTGTTTTCCAACGCTATGGAAAAAGCTGCTGTAGATAAGGCACTTACAATCAACGAGCAAATGCTGAATAGATTAGACAGCTATTTATACGATATAGAGAAAGCAGCTTCCAGGTTATCTGCCAATAATCAAATTGTAGAACTTATGAGAGAAGGAGGATATTACTTCTCTGAGAGTCAAAAGTTCAAGGATACACTTTTGCTATATCAGAATCTAAAAAATATCGTAAATTTAAAGGATGACATACAGGGGATTTTATTGGTAGCTGAAAATAATAGCATATATCATTGGTCTGAGCATCAAATGGATGTGGGTGATGATATAATATATGATGATTGGGTAAAAATGATGAGTGATTACCATATATCCAAGCTTATATTGGGACAGGATCATAAAAATTATTTCAGGGATAAAAATAAGAAGGTGTTTTCCACTATTTTTAAGATTTATTACTCACCAAATGGCGGCAGTAAAACAAGTATCTTAGGAATTGTAAGGGTGGATTCCGGCATAAAAGTGCTTCAAGACCTATATAGTAAAGAGTTATTCAATTACCAGAAGGAGTTTAAAACATCTATTTTAGATGGAAATCTCAATGTAATCTTTGATACAAATGAAGAATCAATAGGAAGAAAGTTAGATGGAGAAATTGCGCGGAAACTCAACACGGTTGTCAATGGAAGCTTCTATCTTAAAGGAAGCGGACAGGGAGAATTCTATATTGTAAATACATCCACATATACAGGGTGTAAGATTTTAACAAGCATACCGCTAAGTGTTCTTCTCAAGGATGTCAACTATATAAGGAAGTTAACGCTCATTATCAGCATTTTATTCTTGATACTTGCTATTGCTGTGTCGACATTAATCTCGTACACCATAACCAAGCCAATCAAAGTATTGAAAGAAAGAATGAAGAACGTAGAGAAAGGGAACATGCAAACTTGGGGACAAACCGTGGCTACCGATGAGATCGGAGATCTTACAAACAGCTTTAACAATATGGTTTACAAGCTTGACAATACGATTAAGAACGAATATGCTCTTAAATTAAAGGAGAAAGAAGCCCAACTGAATGCGCTGCAATCACAGATCACACCGCATTTTTTATATAATACGCTCGAAACTGTCAGTTGTATAGCCTTTAACAAAAATGTACAGGAAATATGCGTAATAGCAAAATCACTTGGAAAAATGTTCAGGTACAGCATAAAGGGAGGTCGGATATCCACTGTGAAAAGTGAAATTGAACATGTGAAGGCATATCTTGAAATACAGAAGATCAGGATGCCTAACAGGTTCGATACGCTTATAAAAGTAGATGGAGAACTTTGGGAACATATTATTATAAAGCTGGTACTTCAACCACTTGTTGAAAATGCAGTAATGCATGGTTTGAGTGGGAAACAAGAAGACGGGTATGTGGCTGTACTGGTAGGTAAGAATGTTGATAAGATAGAGATTAAGATCATTGACAATGGCGTGGGGCTCGAACAGGCTGAGGTGGATGCATTGAATCAATCTCTTTTAGGCGAAAATAGAAGTTTTATGAAGTACAGCAATGATAAATACAGTATAGGGATACAAAATGTGAATGCAAGAATAAAGCTTTTTTATGGTGAAAGATATGGATTAAGATATGAGAGTATGAAGGGTGTAGGAACAACGGTTTATGTTTCTTTACCAATAATCCAAACGGGGGATGAAGATGATTCTAAAAGCTTTGATTGTTGATGATGAAGAGCACATAAGGAATGGAATATCACAGATGGTAGCATCTTTGGAACTGGATATCGAAGTGATTGGAAAAGCGAGAGATACTGGTGAAGGGATAGAGATTACTAGCAGAGAAAAACCTGACATAGTGATTACAGATATTCGTATGCCAGGTGAAGACGGCCTTAGTTTCTGTGAAAAGCTTACAAAAATACGGCCGCAAACGCGTGTCGTTATTATAAGTGGATATGATGATTTTGAATATACTAAAAGAGCCATAAGGACAGGGATAAAAGAATATATCCTAAAACCGGTCAATATAACCGAGCTTAAAAGTGTATTGTCAAGAATTAAAAAGGAAATTGAAGAGGAACACATTTTAAAATGCAGAAACCTTGAGATAAATAGAAAGCTGTCAAAAAGCTATGACTATGCAAAAGTTAAGTTTTTTGAAAGTATAATAAATGGCACAATAATGGATGAGGCTGAACTTAGAGAAAAAGAAAGCCTTTTCGAAATTAGTTTGGAAGATGTAGAGCTTGGGCTGGTTTTGGCTCATGTGCAAGCGTCTGATGATATACTTGAAACTAAATGGGATGGTGATAAGGGGCTTTTAAAGTATGCGTTTATTAATTTTGCGGAAGATATATTAGTTGCTGGACAAAGTAAAATTGCTATTTCACCGTCAGATTATGAAGTGCTTATATTATATGCACTAGATAATAATCAAGAGTACCTTGATCTTCTTCAAATGTGCTATGAACTTAAAGAAGCTTCGGATAGGCTGCTCGGTACCCAAGTTTTAATAACCGTAGGGAGGTCGAAAGGAATAAGAACTTTGAGTCAAGCTTACAAAAGGTTAAGGGTGCTGCTACTTAACAAGTTTTTATTGAGGGAATGTATATTTGATAGTGAGAGCTTTAGTTCTTCCAAGTCAAGTGATATACAGTTTCAATGGGAAAAAAAGCTTAGGACTTATTTGGAAATTTGTGATTCTCAAAAAGTGTGCAGCTTAATTGAAAGTATATTCAATTTGGGAAATGGTATAGAATTCAAGTCGGCAGAAGAGATATACAGTGTATGCAAAAAAATTTATATGACTCTAAATAGCTTTACAAACTATGGCGATAACGAAGAAGATGACGCATTTGATCTTATTGGAAATCTTCTGGTGAAGTCAGATATCAACGAACTCTCAGACGAGCTTAATGAAGAAGTCCGATTATTTATAGATAACAGATCGTCTTTGAATGAGCATGGCAGCAAAATGCTCATCAGGCTTGCAATTCAGTATATCAATCAGCATTACACAGAAAGTATTTCACAGAATGAAATTGCAGAATACTTAAATATAACCCCCCAGTATTTCAGCAGAATATTTAAAGAACACACCGGAAGCAATTTTATAAAATATATCACTAATATCAAGATAGAAAGAGCCAAGCAGCTGCTCATAGAAGAGAATAAAAAAATATATGAGATTGGAGAAAATTTAGGGTATGCAGATACAAAACACTTCATCAAGGTGTTTAAAAAAATATCCGGTGTGACCCCAAGTGAATATAGGGAAAAGTTTATAGACGAACAACATTTAAATACTAATCCATGAAACACCTATTAAAAATAAATTGTAAAATATTTTATGTGCGAGTAAAACAATACTCCTGCCTTAGGAACAATGAGTGATATTGACCGAGGGGGGAGTATTTTTTATGAGTGCTTTACCAAAAAACATACGAAAAGAGATTATTAAGACAAAAAATTATTTGCGTACGCATTAAAAATTGACACCAAACATTAAAAACAGAGAATTTTATTTTCAGTAGTTCTCAATTATAATTAGATTAGAAATTAGACATCAGCACTAAAATAAAAAACTTTATACATCGTCCATTATGATATTTTTACTTTTTCGAACATAAGCATTCCTGATTGGGATCCTGAACGAAATACAGGACTTTTAAGTTCCCTATCTTGAAATATTTTTTACTAGTTGGTACCTGTTATCCAAGTAACTCTAACAGCATTCATGAATTCTTATAGTATATACTTGTATACTATGAAACTTAATTATTTACCTCCACAATAACTATTAAGTTGTAAAGACCAAATTATTGGAGGTGTAATTGGCATGCCAGTTGAAATTTTTAGAGAGGAGTGTGATAGACTTTAATTAATTCAGGCTATAGAAAATCAAGCAAAGATCATAACAAAATTATAATTGGAGGAAAAGAGAATGAAAACAAAAAAAATTTTAATTTCAGCCACATGTATGGCTTTAACCATGATGCTCGCATTTAGCGGATGCGGCACTAAGAAAAATTCCGAGGAACAGACGGATAATTCTAACAATGCTCCTACTGTAACGAAAGCGGAAGAGCCGCCTAAGACAGAGGAAAAAGATATGGAGTTAAAGCTGGCTTACCCATTTGCACCAGGGGGACCGTATCATGATACGGCGGAGAAATATGCCGAACTTGTTAAGACAAAATCAAATGGAAAGCTAACTATAAAGCTGTTCCCAAGCGGCCAGCTTGGAAATGAAAGAGAGTTATGTGAAGCTGTTAGTATGGGCAGTCTTGATATGACACTGGTAGGTTCAGCGGCAATTGCATGGTATGCGCCACAGTACGGGGCAATAGATGTACCATTTACTTTTAACGACTATGACCATTTAGATAGAGTGTTTAAAGGAGATATTGGCAAAGAAATAAATGACGTTATGGTTAAATCCAAGCAGTTAAAGGTGCTGGATTACTGGCATAGAGGTCCTCGTTACCTTACTACAAACAAGGAAATCAAGTCGGTAGCAGACCTGAAAGGGTTAAAAATCAGGGTGCCCGAGATGCCTGTGTTTGTTGAAACATGGAAAACATTAGGAGCTAATCCAACTCCCATTGCGTTAACAGAAGTTTTCATGGCTTTAAAGCAGGGCGTTGCTGAGGGGCAGGAAAATCCTTTAGAAATGATATATACAAACAGCCTATTTGAAGTTCAAAAGTATGTTACAAAAACAGAGCACGTATTATCTTTTAATATGCTGATGATTAATGACAAACTATATAATGGATTATCTCCGGAGATGCAAAAAGTGCTTTCTGAATCCGCCATAGAAGCAGGACAATTTGGCCATGAAGCGATGATGCAGTATGAAGATAAATTCGCTGCGATGTTAAAAGAAAAAGGTATGATATTCAATGATATTGACAAAGAAGAGTTTAAAGCATTGATTAGCAAAGAATTACCCCAGAAGTTTGAAAAGTCTTGGGCGCCAAACATTTATCAGAGAATTGTTGATGCAAAATAAAAAGGTTTTTGTGTATAGTTCGAGAAGCCCGTATAGGCTTCTCGGTTTATTTATAGGGGGATTGAATATGAATGAAAATAAAAAGATGTCAGTATTTGATTACATTTTAGCAGTATTATTTGGAGGAGTTACTGTTGTTTTAGCCTTGCAGGTAGTGATGCGATATGTTTTTAATAATTCTTTAGTATGGTCGGAAGAAATATCCCGGTTTGTATTTACGTGGATTATTCTACTAGGGGCGGCATTAGCGTTAAAGGAAGGAACGCATATCCGAATTGACTTTCTAACTGAAAAACTATCACCAAATATTCAGAGATTTTTGAATTATTTTAATAATGTATTATTGTTGGGGTTTGTTGTCTTAATGATTCCTATGGGTATTAAACTTGTGCATGTTACCAAGAATACATCCAGTGCTGCCCTTGGTTTGCCGATGGACTATGTGTTTTACGGGGCATTGCCGGTATTTGCCGTGATAGCAACATACTTTGCGGTATGTAACTTGATTTCGATGTTTAGACAAAATAAGCAGTAGAGGGGGCTGTTAGAGGTGTTAATTTTACTAGGGACATTATTCGTATTACTGGCTATAGGAATGCCGGTTGCATTTTCAATTGTAATTGGTACCCTTGCTTATATACTTTTTGTTGGTGAGAATTTTCCCATCGTAGTACTTGCACAAAGGATGGTGACCGGTACAGACTCTTATGTGTTATTATCCATTCCGTTATTTATGTTTGCCGGGGAGCTTTTGAACACAGGCGGGCTTACTAAAAGGCTTGTAACATTTTCACAGTCAATTATTGGAAGCATTCGAGGGGGATTATCCTATGTTGTTATCATTGTAAACATGATCATGGCCGGAGTTTCAGGTGCGGCGATCGCTGATGCGGCTGCAGTAGGTTCGGTGATGATTCCCAGCATGGTTAAGAGCGGTTACAGTAAAAATTTTGCGTGTGCCGTGAATGCTTCAGCTGCAACGATGGGACCAGTCATTCCACCTAGTGTAAGCTTTATCGTATATGGAACGCTTGCGAACGTTTCAATAGGAAAGCTATTTCTTGCAGGTGCAGTACCTGGTGTGCTGATGGGAATTTATATGATGGCAGTCTGTTATATTGTTGCAGTAAGAAAAAATCTTCCTCGAGGAGAAAAAACCTCCATCAAGAGATTTATTACAAGCACGAAAGAGGCATCTTTTGCATTGATGATGCCTGTAATTATCCTTGGAGGGATCATGACAGGGATTGTTACTCCTACTGAAGCTGCTGTGATCGCGGTGGCCTACGGATTAATGATTGGATTATTTGTTTATAAAGAAATTAAATGGAGTAACATTCCGTATATGCTTGCTAAAGCAGCAAAGGAATCAGCGGTGATTATGTTCATTATTGCATGTGCGCAGGCTTTTGGATGGGTACTTGCGCGAGAAGGCGTGCCAGCCATGTTGGTTGAAATATTTAGTTCGATATCCAGCCAATCATGGGTTTTCTTAATCATTATCAATATTGTTGTGCTTATTCTTGGATGCTTTATGGAAGGAACAAGCATTTTGATTATCCTTACACCGCTGCTGATACCGGTGTTGCAAAACTATGGTATAGATTTATTACAATTTGGTGTTGTAATTACACTAAACATTATGATCGGACTATTGACTCCACCGGTCGGCCTGCTGTTATACGTAATCACAGGTATAGGCAATGTTTCTATGAAGGACGTAGTGAAGGACCTATTTCCATTCCTTGTTGCTTTATTTCTTGTGTTGGCAATGATCACGTATATACCCCAAATTACTCTATTCTTACCCTCAATATTTTCTTAGTAAATAATCATTGGCTACCCATGAAAAATTATGATCTATGACAAGCAGAACGTTATTTATATACTTCTGGTCATCAAATTCTTAAATTCAAAGTCATTTAAACTTATTTAGGAGGTTGACAGCATGAAAAAAATACTTGTTTCTCAATGTGTGCCGGAGGAGTGTTTGGTTCCGTTTAGAAATCATTATGAATTTACGATGCCTAAAACTAAATTTACATATGAAGAAGTATTAGAAAAAATTGCAGAATATAATGCGTATTTTATTGTAGGGAATAGAGCAGACAAGAAATTACTGGATGCAGGCAAGAAGCTTAAAGTAGTCGCAAATTTTGGTGTTGGCTATGATAATATTGACTGGCAATATGCTACAGAAAAAGGAATAGCAGTAGTGAATACGCCTAATAAAGTTACGGAGGCAACAGCTGAACATGCGGTTGTGCTAATTGCTTCTTCCATGCGTGGGGTTGCTCGTTATGATAGAGAAGTAAGAGCAGGCATTTGGAATGCCCCTATGTTTTCGGATATCGATACGGAAATAGCAGGCAGAACTTTAGGGATTATAGGATTTGGCCGTATCGGAAAAACGGTCTGTCAAAAAGCACAGGGATTGGGAATGAATGTGGTGTACTATGATAAATTTAGGGCATCTGAAGAGATAGAGAAAGAATATGGAGTTGAATACTATCCCTTTGATAAGGTTTTGGAAATTAGCGATTGTATAACCTTACATATGCCTGCTATCCCGCAAAACTATAAATTATTTGAGAAAGGTGTATTTAAAAAAATGAAAAAGGGTGCTTATCTGGTAAATACCGCCAGGGGATCCATTGTAGATGAAATAGCACTTGCTGAGGCACTGAAAACGGGAACTATCAAAGGGGCCGGGCTGGATGTGTTCGAAAATGAACCGGAAGTTAATCCTGAATTGTTAAAACTTGATAATGTTATATTGACGCCACATATTGCGAGTTGTACAATGAAGGCACGTTTAGGCATGGCGCATGAAGCTTTGGATGGAATCGTAGGTGTGTTGGAAGGGAGAAAGCCTAGTAACGTAGTGAACTCCCCGGTGCTTTAAGCGAGTAGTCCTTTATATATTAATGTAAATGTATTATAAAAAGAGGAGTATTTAAAGAAGATGGAAAAAAGCAGAAGAATGCATTAAGGAAAACATACAGGATACCATACAATATGTGCAAAAAGAATACGGAACGGATATATTCTTCTTTGATTTGCAGATAAAAAGATATGAACTAAAAGTATGGGAGCAAGTGAAGGATAACTGGCGTGAGGTTTTTAAGGAACTTGAAGTTGACATTATGGTAAAAGCAAGCATAAAGCAGATAGGGACTATGAAATGATTATTTGATCTTTGATTTAAGAGATGATAGAATTCACACCTATCATCTCTTAAACTATAATATATTTTAGAGGTAATATATTTTATGTCAAATCTTTATCAATAGTGTAAATGTTTTTTTGTTCCAATTACTGTAATTTATTCAAGGTATCAACTTGTCCGTCTCCTGCGATATTGCCTTTTTGGTTAATTAAATGCTCCATTCCTCTTACTAGGGTATCATCTTCTAATATGCTATACAGATGGTAGCCCAAATCTTCCCGGTCTACCAGTACTTTCTGTAATACCTCTGCAGTTCCATAATCTTTTAGCTCATGGGAGCGGTCTATGGTTTTGCGAAGCATTTCCTGAAGTTTTAGTTCATGCTCTAAATCATTACGTATAAAATCCCGCATTGTATAGCGGCCTTCAACTTCGTGCTTTATATAAGAGAGTTCATGTTGGGTAACCGGATGTGCAGTAGGGACGCCACCGAGTCTGGCAACTCTTTCTCCTACCATATCGATATGCTCTACTGTCTTATTGCGATGTTCCTCTAATAAATGGTGTAAGCTTAAAAATGCCTCTGCTCCTTCTGTTAACCAATGATGTTTATTGTATTGATGTAATGCGATGGTTAATGCACACTGATGGTCATCAAGCTGAAGAGCCATTTCTTTTCTTACGTCAATGGGCAACCCAATGCCCGCGTTAGCCTGTTTTACAGTACGGGGTTCCTGTCGGAATATCATGTTGTGATTACTGGTATGACCGGGCATACTGGTATTAAAGCCGGATTTGTTCATATTAAAGTCTCCAGCAAAGTTGGTCATGTTCTCACTCACCATATTCATATCTTTTTGTGTTTGAGTTGTTATTTGCATAAACATCCCTCCTAAGAGTATTCTATATTTTCCGTCTATATTATTATCAATAAGTAGGGTTTGTATGCAAAATTCTCAAGGTACCCAATAGCATTCTTAATCTTCAACATCTAGGAATTTGGCATAAAATTTTGTACAAGGAGGGATATCATACGCCATTCGGATTCAGAACAATTTTACAGGGAATTGTTCATTAACTCAGCGAATTGGTCAATGGTTTCTTCACAAATCAACGAGATGTCTTTTTTAGTATCCAATGGAGGAAGTGTGGCATCTTTTTTAGCTGCCATTTTTGATACCATCTTGGTTATAAATTTTTCGCCAAAGCTCATAACACTAAATTTCATTTCCCCTCCAAAGCATTCCTTGGCACAAGCAGCGTTTAAAAGTTCCTCCGGAAAAGAATTTTTTAATTGTGCTTCCGCATTGTCTTTAAACATGGCGCATATGAATAGACCCATCTTTTTGTTTTTGAATGCATTAAGGTTTTGTGTGCAAAATTGGCTTATTTCCTTTTGAATTCTTCCTGCGTAAATCGAACCGCCAATAATGACTTTATCATATGGAGCAATATCTGGGATTCCAGCTGTCTTTAGGTTATGCAGATCTACCTTTCCATTAAGTTTTTTTGAAAGAAGAGAAGCGCACTTTTCTGTTGTACCATGCTTAGTCCCATAAACTATTAACGTATTCATTTTCATACCCCCAATTATTAGATAGAAGATGACTCCTATTTTATTAATTTTTTACACCTTATAAAAACCATTACATATTATATTGATCTTTGTCAAGATGTTTATATAAAAACTGTTAATTATAATAGGAGAAGAATATCGTTATGTGGTAACTTTATAAAATACAATTGTGAAATAACTTGTGGTATTACCACTTTTTGTATCTGCAATTCTGTCTGAATTGCTATGTCCAAGCACTTCCATTTCGTCTACACCTGCTATGTCCATCGCTGAAAGCAGGGTAATGATGGATGCAGGTGAGTCCATGTAGTCATTGCTTAAATGTTGGATTAGGTTGAGATTTCTATTTTCTATTGCTTGGATAGAAACCTTATCCATTTCATCTGCTTCTTCAAGAGGAAGATAATGAGAAAAATCCACAGATGCCAATATCAGAGTTTTCTTATTTTCAAGCTTTTTCTGAAGATTTTGTCCCAACTGTTGGGCCTCTTTTAAACTATAATTCCCATGCAGCAAAATCGGGATGATTTTACTATCAGGCATATAGTATTTAATATAAGGGACTAAGCCGGCAATGGAATGGTCACTTTCCAGTAAATCGAAATTCATATCCGCAGTTTTGGAGTCGGCTAATACACTTATAGTTTCTTGGTCTGCCTCCAGTATGCCAAAAGGAGTTTGCCAGTCCCAGTTGCCGGTATGAACCTTATTGACTCCTAAACCTTTATGGTTGGGGGCTATTACTACGATGATTTCAGGCTGTTCTACCGATAAGGTTTTGAAAAAAGAAGAAATGAGCCCGCTTGCCAATAGGTGATGAGGGACAATTCCCCCTTTTATTTCTCCTGCGGGAGTATGTATGCTTTGTGCGGTACTTACCGACTTTAAAAAATCTTTTTCATCATAGTATTTGCATGCAATATTTTTTTTGCCAACCAAGAAACTATTTTGCGTATATGCGTGTTCGCTGAGCGGAGAAGAAGGTATAGGCTCTTTGTTAAACCGGTTATACGATGGAATGGCAAAGAGCAGTACCGTACATAGTCCCGTCAGTACACTAAATATAATTTTATGCTTCATTATTTATCACCTGACCTAGGTTAATCTCTTGTTGTGATTAAATATCCCTTCACCTGCTAGAACTCATAAATTATTTAGAGATTTCTACTTGTACCTTTTCGGCAAATCCAAACACATCACTATCACTGTGTTTAGCAAATGTATAATCCGCTGTAAACAGCCCCGGTGTTACTGAACGTGCATAGTAGGTGATGCTTTTTAACGGGTGGGTACTGTTTTTATCGTAGTAGAAGCCAAAGCGGATTTTTTGCCCATCTCTTTCGTTTGGATGCCATCTTTGGTCAAAAAGATTAACTGCTGATACATAACGCAGTCCTGCCGGAAGAATATCAGTAATCTCGTAATAGCCGTCAGGTGCAGTTTCAGCAAATTCAAACGCCAGTACGATTTGAAGCAGATCTGATTGTTTAAAGCGCTGTCCACTTTTTCCGTCTACATTATAAGTTCTTTTCACAGTGACCAGTTTATTTTCATCTTCCACTAAATCCTTCACCGGACCGATAAAGCTTGAAGAGACAGCGATATCACCCATGATATCGGAAAATTTAATATTTTGTAACGCTTGGGGCGTAAGCACCAGTTTGAATATCTCATTCTTATCTAGTGTCACATGCTTTTTATCACCGTTCACTTCCACAGTAAAGCTGCCCTTTTGGACTGTATCCGGAGAAATATGTGTGATGTATAGTAGTCTTTCCATATTTGTAAGGATATCGCGGGTGGAGTTCTCCTGTACATATTTGAAAAGACCGTCTTTTTCAGATGCATCTATCTTTGCAGCGAGTACAGCACATAGGGAAGTAAGTGCAATAGTATCATCTCGAGTGGTCTTGATATCCAGATATACATAAGGATTATTCGTAACGCCATACTGCTTTAAAATACCATTATATACATCTAAGGCACCTTTATAGTCGCCCATTTCTGCAAGACCCAACCCGAGATACAATTTTTCTTTCGTGCCTATGGCGGTTGATGGCAGTAAGTTTCTGATATCAATCAATACCGGCTCGTTTAAGGCTGCCAATCCCCATAAAGAGGCTGCAACATCTTCCGGAGCAGCAGTATTATTCTCCAGCGTCTTATAAAAATACCATTTCATTGCCGTAGAATCAAACAAATCCTTCGCCAATGAGGAGACTTTAGCAGTTACTTCAGGGTTGCTGCTGCCGTAGGTTAGCTGTGCGATACCGCCATCATTCTGCTGATATGCATCCAGCGGATCATCTTCCCGCCAGCCTATCTCTTCTCCAAAATGCTTTTTAATTAATTCTGATGCTATTTTTCTTGAAAGCTTTTGGTCAACCCGTTCTCCCCATGTATATGCCAACGAAAGAAGCGTGTTATAATAAGTAGATATTTCTTCGTTATAAAATGAAAGCGTGGTAAGGGAGGTTCCGCCTTCAAGATTTAAATGCTCAGATAGCTTGTAATAGTTTAGTTTTCCCGCTTCCAGCATACTTTGTACTACCTTGAAATCTCTTTTTATTCCATCGTTATAGCCGTCTTGTTTTGCGGTTACTGTGACTGAATAATCTCCTTCTTCCAGTTTGCCCAGTTCTATGTTGACGAGTTTGCCACCATTGCCTTGAGCTGAGAAAGCCTTTTTTTCACCATCTTTCCGGTTAAGCGATACGGTATATTCCACATTTTTATCATTTTCCAATTTGGTACCAAAGCTTCTGGCTGATATGCAGACCGTATCTCCATCTATAAAGATATTATTAAACATTACATCTACGAAGAAGGGAAGCGTTACAGGAACGTTTAATCTGCCGCTTCCGGCTTTTAGATCAGCGGTGATCCCCTGGTAAGTCACTCTCCATGATGTCAGGTCATCCGGGAGTTTAAAAGTTGCTTTTGCGTTGCCCGAACCATCTGTTTTGACGGTATCAAAAAAGGCGTTATCCTTGAATGCAGATCTGATGGATTCATCTCCTCCTTCCCCGCCCTGTTCAGGGAAGCCCATATTCAAGCTTAAAGGTTTATATGATACATATTCCGAAAGAATTCCTGGATCAAAGCAATAGCGGTATAATGAAGCCAGGGTATCTACATGCTGATCATGTACAGCGAAAAATGCTTCGTCCACAACACTAAGGTTTATTTCAGCACTGCAGGGAATTCCCTGCATATCTTCCACATGGATATCCATCTGCACGGTATCACCCGGTTTATACGCTTGTTTATCGGGTTTAATATCGATTTTGAGATTTCCCTCATTATAATCATAGTTAATCTGCTTGCTTTCCACATTAAATACATTTGTTCCGTCAAAATAGACGGCTTTTACATGAACATTAGGTACATCTTGTTTTGTAAAGATAAAAGAATAATCCGGGTCAGTTTTTATTTCATAAGAAAGCAGCCCACTTTTAAGGATCATATACAGGAAGCGGTCTTGGGTGTTTTCAGATAAATCGGTATTATTCTTTTTAACAACCAAAGATACTTTATCTCCAAGTTTAAAGCTGTCTCTATTGTTCTCATCAGTAATAGAATATCTGTCGAGGTCCTGACCGGAAGGCTCTGGGTACCTATATAAATATGCGCTTTCGATGATGGTGCTATTCCGAGAATCTACACCCTGGACTTCCACGTAGTAGTTTTGTTTTTCTTCTAATGGAAACTCATAAGAGCATTTGCCTTCTATGGTGTTGGCATCAAACTCCTGTAGCAGATTTTTAACTTCAAAGTAGCGGTAGGTTTTTTCTTTCTTTTTATTGATAAAATCGTAATACTCTCCTGTTTCCTCACGGTTCCAATGACATTGGTAAAGGCGTATTTTTACAGAGGCGTCCACAGTATTGCCTCGGTAGTCATTTGTCTCGTGCCACCAGCCTGAAAGGGTTTTGAGTTTTGTCAGATTAATAAGATTTGTGTTAATTTCTACTTTTCCCCTATCGTCTTTTGAAGAAGTTTCCACCTCTATCATGGTATCTCTTGGAAATACCATTACGCTGCCGGAGGTATATATCTGCTCCTCTTCTGCTTTCGCATTCGTTAGATAAAGATTCAAGCTAAACGGATGCCATGAATTTTGCGAAGATTGTGGTGAAATTTCAAGATTGGTTTTGCCATCTTCATTACAGACGATATTTCCTTGTTTGCGGGTATCCCATGTCGTGTAGTAGTCATAGCTTAGTTGGAGACCCGGAACCGGTGAGCCTTCAAAAAAGTTTGCATGGATATCCATGTTGACTTTTTCCCATTCGAACATCACTTTTTTATCAGGAGTAATATCTACATTATAAGCCGGTTTGATATACTGACGCACATCAAAATATCTCTGTATAACCGTATTGTCACCCAGCTTAAGCTGAATGAAATAACTGCCTGCATTAAAGTTGGATAATTCCAGCTCACTTTTGAAAGTACCCAGCTCTGAAATATCTATTTCTTTAGAGAGGATTTCCGCTAAATTTGTATTACGGTCATAATAATAATCTGCCCGGAGCAAGGATAGTGTTGCTTTTGAAGATAAATTGCCATTGTTTCTCGGTTTTACCATGCCCCATATCTGAATTGTATCGGTGGGGAGATACAGGTCACGGTCAAAATACAAGTAAGTCCAGTACTTTTGTGCATTTTTATCCGCATAATATTGGTTGCCTCCGTCAAACAGAGGGGCTAATAAGGATGGTCCCTGATCTTTGGAAATCTTCAAAAAAAGCTGGTGATTTTTTTGAAGATCCAATGTTTTTTTGGAGATTATGGCGACACCATCTTTGGTGGTTTTTACCGGTTGAATGCCGTCAGCAGAGATTACTGCTTGTTCAACAGGCTCACCGGTACTTGAGCGGTTTACCCAAACAAGATTCTCTTGCGTACCGGCCATGGCATAGACCGATAAATCATTCACCTGTACATGGGTTTGATACGTTGTATCTTTTGACTTTACATTAATAAGATAATGACCTTCCGGGAGACAGGAAGGAAAAACGACATAGCTTGAACCCCAGTAGTCATTATTATAATTCATGACTTTAGTACTGAACTCATGTACTTTTTGCAGTTTATCGGTATCAAACTTAATACTGTTATCTCTGCCGAATGCCCGGTAGGCGGGATTATCATACTGCTTTAGATTTTCCAGTAGAGCGTCTTCGCTTTCATATTTATAAACTTCAACCATAGTTTGAATATCCTTGAAGTGTTGGCTTGCATACACCTCCAGGGCAGGTATTGCTTGTGGGGTAAAGGTATTTAGGACATCGGTAAAGTTTAGATATTCGGGGAGACTCTGTTCCTGTTCAGGAGATTTGCGTGTCTCAAATGTAAAAGTATAATCTTCAGAAAGGGTTTGTTCGCTTCCGGTAATACCCAGACCCTTTTTGAGGATAACCGTATAGATGGTGTCATAGGCCAGTTGCTCCGGTATAAAAACAACTGTTTTATAATGGAATTCAAACCTTCCGGTGACCTTGGGAGTAATTCGGAAGTATTTTTCAATCTCTTTTACACCTTCATGACTGAAGGAAATTTCAATTCCCGAGTTTACAGGAACATATGCACTTCGGTCTCCCGGCAGTGTCCGGACTACAGTAAATGCTTTTTTGGTCTGAAAAGCCCATGAGTAAGAAGGGGAAGCAGCGTTATCTTTTAGATCGATTTTATAAATGCTATGCGCTTTTAGCGTATCAATAAAATTCAAATGAAATTCTTTATCAGAAATTTTCTTAATTTGATAGTTTTGTTGAGGGGAAACGGTAAGCGCTTGTTTGAGAAAAGATTCGCTTTGCTTCTCTTTACAAAGGATTTTAAATCCGGAGTTTAAATCTACTCCCGTGCTATCTGCAGATAGCGCCGTAATATCAAAGAGGCCGTCTTTTTTGAGATCGGAAGCAGCGTGGTCAATAGAAGAAACATCGCCCTTATCCGACGAAGCAACCTTTCCTGACAGCATATTTGATACTAGCAGTGAAATTATTGCGAATACAAGAATGGCAGCCACTGTTGTAATACTGATTATCACTTTTTTATTTTTAATTAAATCTTTTAGATTCATAATAAAGAGTCCCCTTTCTCAAATACCTAGTCTATATTGTAATCATACTATTATTTAGACAGCACTTCAATGAATTTTGTTCCAAATATTAGATACTAATGAGAAAAGTTCCTTGCATTCCAAAAATAATATATAAAAATATCTTAAAAACACTTGACTTATTTTGAAATTGTTATATTATAATAAGGAACCTTAATTCAAAAGTAAATGATTTATTATTAAAGTATTTTTCGGATTGTTTAAGATTAGTAATAACTTAAAGTATAGACTTCGAAATTTTTATCAATAATTTATATTTACAAAGGATTAAAGGAATAAAAATTTTCGGAGGTAATAGATATGACAGGTACAGTAAAATGGTTTAATGGAGAAAAAGGATTTGGATTCATTACTACAGAAGAAGGAAATGATGTATTTGCACATTTCTCACAAATCAAAAAAGATGGGTTCAAAACTTTAGAAGAAGGCCAAAGAGTATCTTTTGATGTTGCTCAGGGAGCAAAAGGCCTTCAAGCTGAAAACATTACATTACTATAATTTCATAAAAGTTAGTACGGAAACCTGAAGATTTGTCTTCAGGTTTTTTATTTTTATTTACGAAACATCTTGTGAAAAGTTCTGCGGGTAATATGATTGCAGGACGGCCAGCGGCCGTCCTCATTGACAATCTGTGATGATCGCGGACGACCACGGGTCGGTACTACAGTATTTACCCGTCAGAGCGAATTTTTTGCTTTCCTGATTTTTGAGCCGGCTGTTTTATAATCAGAAGCTGCTTTACATTTTCAAGTATTGCAGTATTCTCAATTGCAAGCATAAGCCAAAGTGTCCCGTTAAAGGGTTTTGCATTTTTAATGGTTTCTCGGACCCCTGCTTCAAATTCGTATGAGATCCCTTCGATATATGGTAATAGATCAATGGTTATTACAACCAGTGCGATGAATCGGTTTTTTTCCGGATAAAGAGTGCATATGGACTTTCCTGACTTTTGATATTTGAGATTCCAGCCGGGTTTACCTGAACATTTACTATAAGTAATTTTAGAGCGTGCGTTATATTTTTGCTGAATAAACATATTTAAATCTATCCAGAGTTCGCGTGCAGGTTGATTGATATATTCTGTCAGATCGTCCATTTCAGGCACATAACCGGCATCCAGTATCAAATCCATTTTGCTCATACCATTAAACCTCAGCTTATTTTAAAGGAAACACAATCTTTGTTAAAAGTTCGCTTTCCGGAACATCCGCCGGAGCATTATAATAGAACTCATAGGCTACTCCTGAAGGAACATAACCGTTTTGATGGATCCATTGTGTCATCGCTTCATAGACCGGACCCATCTCTTTATACGGTCCTTTATACATACAAGAAACCTTCTTGCCGGCGGGGATAGCATTTGGCTTAATTTCGCCTTTTCCCGAAATGTTTTTTGATACAGGAAAGCCCATCTCAACATCAAGGTTGTCCATATCCAGATTATAATACGCAACAAAAGGCACGTCGGATGGTTCTTCGCCGATCTCATTCAAATACGCCATGATTGCGTGATAAGCTTTCCCGATTTCCTGTGGCAGCTTGTCCACAGAAGTATTTGTGCGTATTGACAATGTGGGTTGTAAAGGTTGTTCGGTTAATTCAAATTGATTATTCATGTTTTAAAACCCCTTTCGCATTTTTCTCCATTATATCATTTGATCAAGACAACAGTATGTCATGTTTTGGGCAAATATTTTTTATATATTTGCTCAGCAATGTTTGCCAATGTGGAACGGATATGAGGAGGATGTATAACCTCAATGCCATTGCCGAAGCTTAGCAAAAATCCGTAAAGCCAGTTATTTTCAGGGAGTACCGTTTTAACCATGATCTGACCCGATCCGTTTTCTATACCTTCTTCTCCAAACCAGTCTTGAACAATGGTTTCCATCTCTTTTTCAAATACAAGTTCAAGGCAAACCAAGTTTTCGGATTTCTGCCATTCGTTATTTAGCAAGACGTTCTCTTCAGGGATCTTCCGGGGATTAAAAATGCGGGTTGTAACCTGCAAATCCTTTATTCTTGATAGCTTGAAGATGCGGAAATCTTTTCTGATAAGGCACCACGCATAAAGATACCAGTTTTGCCCTTTCATAATCAATGAGTAAGGCTCAACGGTCCTTGCAGTTTTATTACCGGAACTATCCCAGTAGTTAAATCGGATTTCCTTAAAATCTTCAACAGCCTTCCTAATAATCATGGTTTTTTCTTTGATATATCCTGTTCCATACCATGGAGATGGGTCAATAATCAGTTGGCTGGTTTTTAAATCCAAGGCTTCCAGTTGAGACAGGCTCATAATATTTTTTAGCTTTTCAAGTAAAATTTCGTGCTTGCTTCCGGGGATCACACCACCAACTCCTTTTAGAGATGTAATGATTGAAGCCATATCATCGGAAGATAATATGGTTCTATCCAGGCGGTACCCTTCTGCAATTCCTATGCCGCCGTTTAAACCTTGATAGGTTACAATTGGTATTCCTGCCAGGTTGATAGCGTCAACATCGCGAAGAATGGTTCTTACTGAAACGCCAAAAGTTTCAGCAAGTTCTTTGGCTTGTACTCTATCTTTACGTAAAAGCAAAACCAAAATAGATATTAATCTGTCAAGTTTCATGTTACACCACCATCAATCAATATTTCTAGAATTTTATCAATAATATTTCATTAAATGCCGGTTTTGTCAATAATTTGGGGAAAATTTTTTGTAAAGCAATGAACTTTTCTCATAATATGATACTCTTATATATGAAGGGGAGGTGCTAAGGTAGTGACAGCAGATTTAGTTATAAAAGCAAAACAAGGGGATGAAGAGTCATTAGTGCAGTTGATCATGCTCCAAAAGCAGGATTACTATAAACTTGCTTATGTATATATGAAAAATGAGGAAGATGCCCTTGATGCTATAGAAGATATGATTGTTACATTGTATGAGAATATATACCGTTTAAAAAATAATGAAGCGTTTTACAGCTGGAGCAAAACCATCCTGATCAATCGTTGTAAAGCATTATTGAAGAAGAAGAAAAAAGTGATGTCGATAGAATGCATTCAAGAAGAGAGGTACGAAGAGAATCTGTACCAAAAAGACGATCAAATTGTTTTAGAACAGCATTTGTCCCGATTAAACGGTAAGCATCAGGAGGTGCTCAAACTCAGGTATTTTCTGGACTTAGATTATCAATCTATCGCACAAATTTTAAAAGTCCCGTTGGGCACAGTTAAATCACGTATTTATATTGGATTGAAAAAGCTAAGAGAAAGCATTGGAGGTGAAAGATCATGAAGAAAGCAGAAGATATGCTGAAAAATAAGAAAAAGGAATTAGACCTGATGGAGGTGCCGGAGAATTTGGAAGCACGGTTACGGGATGCTCTCAAAAGTAGAAGAATGTGGTATAAGAAAGGCGGCAGATGGAAGTCGTGGATTGCAGTTGCAGTGATAGCAATTTTGTTAGCAGGTTATAATTTTGATACTTTAGCGTATTATGGAAAAAGACTTATAGGATATGATCAGATTATGAATATTACTTTAAAAGAACTGAATGAATTGGGAAAAGGACAGGTGGTAGATAAAAGTTACACTTTCAGTAATGGTGTATCCGTTACGCTGGATGGAATTATGTTGGATGAAAACCGTCTTATAGCTTTTTACACGCTAAAGAATTCTAATGGAGATGTGGATGATATAAATTTTAATCCTTATATATCCACAACAGGGTTCCTAGGGAATTACAATATGCAAGGAGGACAGGGAGAAATAAATGAAGATAAGACAGAAATAAGATGGATGATGGATTTTGATCCCCCGTATTTCTTTGAAAAGACATTGCATTTTAAGTTTGCTATCAATGACAAGGATTTTCATGAAGAAGGAAAGATCACGTTTACTTTAGACCGAAGCAAAGCGATGGGGTATACATTGAAAAAAGCCATAAATAAAAATATCCATATAGATGAAACCAAAATCCATTTTGAAGATATTCTGGCATCACCGACCCGCACAGTTATAAAAGGAAGCATTCAAAACATCGTCGGTTTGGCAGTAGACCAGATAAAAGGAGAGAGATTCAGACCTAATTATTTGGATGTAAGTTTGATGGCCGATGGCAAGGAAATACAGAAACAAGGCAGCGGTATGAGCACTGACTTAAAGGGAATGACTTTCCACTTTGATTATGATGCATTACCGTTGAATTTAGAAACATTGCAATTAAAGATTGAACGTTTCTCAGCAGACCATGATGTACATCAACAAATTGATTTAGATTATGAAGACCCCCACGCACCCATCATGATTCTTGATCAAAGAATAGATATTAATAAAGTTTACCAGTCCAATGGAAACACATATATTACTATTGCTAGTGAAGAAAGTACTATACTAACAAGAGTACATCTATCAATAGATGGTAAAATAGTTAGCTTGGAAAAAACGACGACAGATGGGTATGAAAAGCTGCTAGATGGAACAATTCTTCATACCCGGACGTTAGAGTTTGCAGGATGTGGTAAAAAATTAATACTAAATGTACAAAGGATTAGCTTTGAGCAAGAACTTGATAAAGTAATTAATATTCCTACTAATTAATCCAATGGGGTATATCGGTTTTTATTCGATAAGAAGAGTAACTATTTAAGATATAGTTACTTTCTTTGTTATTATACCGTGACGTATATGTGTACATGTAAATAATCAGTATTATATTTTACAGTTGTCACAGTGGCTATTATATATGTGAATTAAACAATATGAAGATTAATGTTCATACTTATGATAATATCCTTCCACTCTGCGCTCAATCCGGAATCTGTTATGATTTCATCGATTTCATTTAGTTGAGCAAAATATGCAGTACGTACTTTGCCAAACTTGCTTGAATCAGCTACTAGTATTTTTGTCTGTGCCGACTGCAAGGCAGTACGTTTCGTCAATACTTCATAGGTTTGAGAACAGGTGAGTCCCAATTTTTGATGTATACCGGAGGTGGAAACGAACATTTTGGTTGCGCGGATATTTTCAATCAGATTGATCCCTTGTGGTGACTCGAATATTTGATCTTTGGGATGAAAATAACCGCCACCAAAGATTAGCTTTATATCATGCTTTCTTATTAGCTGGGCAAGAATATTAAAATTATAGCAGAGTACAGTAATGCCTAATCCTTCCGAAATGTGTTTTGCAAGGTTGTCTGTTGTAGTTCCGGTATCAAGAATAAGCACATCACCTGCTTCTATTAATCCTGCTGCATATTTTCCGATTTTGTCTTTTTCGCTATTCATAATATTTTGCTCATAATGCAATTCATAATCATCATTGCTAGCATCATGAGCAGAGTTCTCTACATACGTTGCCTTTCCATAGCTTCGGTGAACGATGTCATTACTTTTCAATAGATCTAAATCACGACGTATGGTCATTTCAGATACCTCTAAAATTTGGGAAAGCTCTTTGACCGAAATACTTTTGTTATCTTTAAGAATAGCAACTAATTTATTCAATCTTATATTTTTATTATTCATACTCGACCTCCTTAAACAATATTTGGTATGAGCTCTTGTTTTATCAATCGCACATATCTGTGTTATTATTAAATATTATATGTTAGTATTGTTAGTTTGTAAATTATATGTGTTTATTTTCGGATAAAAATATTTATCAAATAAAAAAGTTTCAAATATTTAGCATTAATTATAGAATGACACCAAGAAAGCTCATGTGAGAATTAACAAATAATTGTTCGATTTGATATAATGATGTGATAAAATTATAAAAACAACAAATAATGTTCGAGTTAATATAAAATTTGTTTAAAATCACATAAATCGAACACAAAAGCATTGACAAATTTGATCGTTTGTTATAAAATAGCATCAGTCAAACTATTAATGTCTATATGGGGGGTAAATATGAATACCATTGTAATTGGATGTGATAATGCAGCGGTAAGTATAAAAAACATATTAATTGAATTTTTGCAATCAAAACGCATGGTTATTGAGGATGTTGGATGTGATACAGCGGATGATTTAGTCAATTATCCTACCATTGCTCAACGTGTCTGCGAAAGAATTATTGAAAGCGGATATTCAAAAAGAGGCATCTTGCTTTGTGGAACAGGGATAGGAATGGCTATATCAGCAAATAAGTTTAAGGGGATACGTGCGGCAGTATGTCACGATAGTTATTCTGCAGAACGGTCTGTTCTTAGTAATAACGGTAATGTACTCTGTATGGGAGCACGTGTAATTGGCCATGAGTTAGCAAAAAAAATAGTCGGAGAATGGATCACGCTCGAATTTAAAGATGGAAGCTCTACTCCAAAGGTGAAAGAAATCGTTGATATTGAAAAGAAAAATTTAAAATAAGATTAGACAGCAAAATCACAATACAATGAGTTAAGGTGAAATAAAAAATGTCGAAAACAAACAAAGTTTATTTAGGAACAAATACTAAAATGTATAAAAACATTTCTGATACACTGGCTTTCCTTACACAATTGCATGAATTAACAGAAGATATTTCAAGAGATCTAATGGAGCTATTTGTAATACCGTCTTTTACCGCTTTAGATCAGGCAAGAAAAGCAGTACCTCAAAATAGCATATCAATTGGTGCGCAAAACATGCATTGGCAGGAAAAGGGGCAGTTTACCGGAGAGATATCGCCGCTGATGTTAAAAGAAGTCGGAGTAAAGATTATTGAAATCGGACATTCTGAGCGCAGACAATTATTTAAGGAAACGGATATTGAGTTGAATCACAAAGTGATTTCTGCTCTTGAGCATGGATTTACTGCGTTGCTTTGTGTTGGTGAAACTGAGGAACAGAAAGAGAATGGTTATGCTGATAAGATACTAAGGATGCAATTAAAAATTGGATTAGATGGTGTGAACCCATTACGGGTAAATAACATATGGGTTGCATATGAGCCTGTTTGGGCTATAGGAATAAATGGGAAGCCGGCATCAAAAGAATATGCTGCACAGAAGCACTTAGTTATAAAAGATACACTTATTGGAATTTTTGGTACAAAAATAGGAGCGAGCATTCCGGTACTATATGGAGGCAGTGTCAATAATCAAAACGCACCGGAGCTAATAGAAATGAAAAACATTGATGGTTTGTTTATTGGTAGAAGTGCTTGGGAAGCAAGTAATTTTAACAAGATCATCCGTAATGTACTACCTTTATTTGCAAAGAAAACAGATGAAGATATATAAATTGCAATAAATTTTCAAGAAGGGATAAGTTAACAATGAAATTAGATCAATTATTTTGCTTAAATGAAGAAATACGTCAAAAGGAATATGTTTTGGCGACATATTACATTGAATTGGATAAGGATAGCGATATTATTGCAAAAGCTTCATCTATGGCAGTTGGTCAAACCGTTGGAACATGGGTTCCGGTACCGGGAATTACTGATGAAATGCGCGATAACCATATGGGAAGAGTGGTGAATGTGATTGATTTGCCTCCGTATGAACTATCATCGCAGGTAGCGGACATTAAATGCACATATCTAATTCAAATTGCTTTTCCTGCGGTTAATTTCGGGGCGCAGTTTCCAATGATGCTTACAACCTTATTAGGCAATGATGCATCCACCTCAGCCCAAGTCAAGCTAGTAGATTTGCAACTTACGGAAAGTTTCGCATCGCAGTTTGGAGGTCCCAATTTTGGTATTGAAGGCATAAGAAACTTAGCAGGGGAAAAGAGCCGTCCGCTTATTTTGAATATGATTAAGCCGTGTATAGGATTTTCACCTGAAGTTGGGGCAAAAATTTTTTATGAAACGGCTATGGGTGGTGTCGATCTTATTAAAGACGACGAATTATTGGGCAATCCCGATTTTTGTCCGGTTGTAGAACGTGTAAAAGCATATAATTCAGCTTCAAAAGCCGCGTATGAGAAAACCGGGAAGAGGGTAATATATATTCCGAATATCACTGATAGCGTAGACCGTGTTTTGGACCATGCAAAGAGAGCAGTGGAAGCTGGTGCAAAAGTACTAATGATAAACTTTGCTACGGTTGGATATAGTATGCTTCATACATTGGCAAAAACTGTGAATGTTCCGATTTTAGGACATTATGCAGGAGCCGGGATGTTTTATGAGGGGATACATTCCGGTATGAGTTCTCCGTTAGCGGTAGGAAAGCTTCCAAGACTAGCTGGGGCTGATATCGTAATGATCAATACCCCTTATGGTGGTTATCCTCTGAGATACCAGAAATATATTCAGACTGTACAGGCATTATCGCTTCCGTATTATAAAATCAAGCCTACAATGCCATCCGTAGGTGGCGGTGTACATCCGGGCATAACAGAGCGATATATAAAAGAACTTGGCACGGATATTATCTTATCACCAGGTGGTGCAATTCATGGACATCCTGAAGGGGCTGCAGCAGGTGTACGAGCGATGAGACAAGCTATTGACGCCGTAATGAACGGGATTGCATTGGATGAAGCTGCAAAAGAGCACTCCGAGCTATTTGCTGCCATTAAGCTATGGGGTTATAAAAAATAATTTTTCAGGAGATAAAGTCATGTTGATTGATATGCACACACATCTTTGGCCATCTGAGAAAACGCCCGACTATCTTAGGGATTACTTCAAGAACCAAGAAAAAGAAAATAAATGCTGTCAACTCACTTATGAAGGACTTCTAAATTCGATGGACAGAGCAGGAATAGAAAAGGCTGTTGTTTTAGCCCTATCTTTTTCACCGGACTGGGCGAATGAAGAGCTTGGGGATATAAATAAATATGTAATACAGCAGACAAAAAAAACGGAAGGCCGATTAATCCCGTTCTGTACCATTAATCCATTTGAGCGCAATTCAGTAGATTATTTACGTAAGATGATTGAAATAGATGGATTCTTTGGTCTTAAACTTCATTGCAATATCCAACAATTTTATCCAAATGATGATAGACTTTATCCTATCTATACATTAATGCAGCAGTATAACAAACCGATTTTATTTCACAGTGGGGGAATAGGTATAAGGCCTATCAAAGATAGATTTGGACAACCGATTCATTTTGACGATGTTGCATGCGATTTTCCGGAATTGCCTATGATCTTAGGACATGCCGGACGAATCTGGTATCATGAGACCGCAATGTTATTAAGAAAGCATAAAAATGTTTTTGCGGATATCAGTACAAATTTTGGTAGAACAGAAAAATTTAGAAATTACCCTATGGAGCAATTATTGCATCAGGTAAAAGGGTGGACAGGGACAGTAGATAAATTACTTTTCGGATCGGATTATCCGTTTTATAGTCAGAGTGGTACTGTAGAGGCTTTAGAAGAAATGCTGCAGACGAGATCCGATCATGAGCTGGTAGCAGCGACTGACATTAAAAACATTTTCACAGCTAATTCTCAAGTTTTTTGTAAGCAATACAATTTAATTAAATAAATATTATGTAAAAAAGGGGGATATTCTTATGGCAAAGCGTTATACCGAAAAAGAAGTTATTGAAAGGCTCCAAACCCAGATCAAACTAGGGAGTCCGCTATTCATGCCAAACTGTGGTTGTGGTCTCACCGCAAAGCTTCAAGAAAAAGGAGGATCAGATCTTATTTGTGTATCAAGTACAAGTTACTGGAGATTGAAAGGGCAAGGGTCGCTTGCACCACTCATGCCTTACAGCGATATTAATGAAATTGTTTTTAAGCTTGCGCCGGAAATTGTTGCAAATGTTAAAGAGGCGCCAATACTTTCATTGTCCGGTGCGACCAATCCTTTATTACCCCATAAGGAGCATTTGAAACGTTTATGGGATGCGGGGATATCAGGTATTAATCCATTTATGATGAAAATATACGGTGATGAAGTTTGTGAGCAGATGGAGAATATCGGGATGGGATGGTCGAAAGAAGTAGAGATGGTCAAGACTGCACATGAAATGGATATGTTTACTTTAGCGTACGCTTTTACACCTGAAGAGGCAACCATATTGGCAGAAGCCGGTGCATCAGCAGTTTCATCTCATGTAGGGTCAACGAAAGGTGGATTGATGGGAGCCAAAACAGGCTTATCATTGGAGCAATCTGCAGAACTCAGCCAGAGAATTTTTGATGCTGCACGGAAAGTTAACCCCGATATTATCCTATTTGCACATGGTGGACCCATCGAAGGACCAAAAGAAGTTGAGTATATCTATAAGAATACAAATGCACAAGGATTTATAGGTGGCTCGGCTGCTGAAAGAGTTCCCATTGAAAAGGCAGTCTATGCTGCAACATTAGAATATAAACAAATCCCTATAAAGTATTAAAGATAAAGGAGAAGAGTGCTATGAATAAAAAGCCAAATATCATTTGTACAGGGATACTCAATACAAAGTTTACTGAAATCAAGTTTCTGGCGGAACAGGTGAAAAAGTACGGCGGAAATCCTATCGTTATGGATTTGAGCTTAGGGAAAGAAGTTGGTTGGGCAGATATTTCGCTTGATGAAGTGCTTGCGTCTACTGGAACTCAAAAGGAGGATGTTTTTGCGGCACCTCGTTCTACAGCCATTGAAATGGTGGGGAAAGCAGGTGAAATAAAAATACAGGAGCTCTATAATGAAGGAAAAGTGGATGGTATTATTTCTTGGGCAGGGTCTGTGGGAACAACGACTGTTACGCATGTAATGAGAGCACTTCCATTTGGGGTACCCAAAATTATGCTTACAGATATGGCATCAAGTGATGTTAGCATGTGGCTTGGGAATAAAGATATATATATAGTAAATCCAACTGCAGAACAGGGGATTAATGTTGTAACAAGAAAAATGGTTGCGAACGCAGCTGCTGCAGTTGTTGCGATGGCCAAAACCGGCGATGTATCCGGAGAATCGCGGCCGCTAGCTGCAATTACCGCGTATGGAACCACTACGCCAACGGTAAAACGTTGTACGGAATATATGGAAAGCAGGGGATGGGATACGATTATTATCCATCAGGTTGGCACTGGAGCAACCATGGAAGATTTGATACGTTCCGGGCAGATTACGGCAATTATCGATTTGACAACAGGAGAGCTTACCAATAATATGTATAACAGCCCATATGCCGTTCCAAAGACTTGGGAAGGCAAGCGCTTAACGGCTGCGAGTGATATGGGCATACCCCAGATTGTGGTGCCGGGAGGATTAGATCAATCAGCATGCGGGCCTCTTTCATCAATACCGCAAAAATATCTGGATGATTTTAAAACAGGAAAAAGAAGACCGTATAAAGACACACAGCTGCCATATAAGCACAACGAAGGTGTTACGATTATGGTACCGACACTCGAAGAGATAGAAGAGTTATCTCTATACATGGCAGGTTGCCTGAATAGCACCAAAGGACCTACGGTTGTTATGATTCCTATGTGCGGATGGTCTGCATATGACCAAAGTAAAGAGCTGGCAACCAACGAAAGAGGTTGGGCCAAAGGTAATGGAGATGGACCTGTATGGGAACCGGATGACCAGAATGATAGGTGGTCCAGACGTGCAACGCTCATGAGGAAAGTACTTAATGAGCACTTAAATAAGGATAGCGATAATTTGGATTTAATTATTTGTGATATGCATATTCTTGACGAGGAATTCGCAGATTTATGTAATAGATGTATGGGTGATATGCTTGATAAAACATGGAAAAAAGGAATGTATACGGATATTCCCAAAATTATAGAATAGCTAATTCATCATATAAGACTGGTTTCACATCAAAAGCAAAGCACAAATTGTAAAAAGCCATCTAAAAGGTGTTTTAAGATATGTTTTAAAATATGTCCTTCTCTAGAGTCTATATTTCACTGTATATTTTAATTTGAAAGGATTGGTAAAAATGGATATAGTGGTTGGGATAGGAATTTCAGCGGGTATATTAGCGGGTCTTTTTGGAGAGATCGGGGGTGCTTTGGGGATAATCACCTGGGTTTCCTTTATTGCATGGTTATGCTTTTTTGCAGCAGGGGCCGGAAAAACAGGACTTGCAAAAGCGGTTGCTTCTAATATATTTGGGCTGACAGGAGGCTTTGTAATTGTGAAGCTTGCCGGGATTTTGCCGGTTCCATATTCTTTAGGCATTTCTATAGTATTGGTTGTGTTTATTATGGTTGTTGCTTCCAAATGGAGTGTTCTCTCATTCATTCCCGGCTCATTTGCAGGCTGTTCCAGTTACTTTGGCGCTAACTCCAGTTATACAAAGGTACTGCTTGCGCTGCTAATTGGTGCAATTCTTGGCTATCTTTCAGAGCAAGGCGGGATCATGCTCACAAAGATATTTAAAAAGAAAGAAGCTAATGTTAAAGTATAGCAAATGAAAGATACCTTCACTATAAGTGGAGGAGTTATTTAAAAAAGCAGGAGTGAAAAGTAGTGGAAAAAATAATTGTACTGGGAACAGGCCATGCACTTGCAACAAGATACTATAACACCTGTTTTGTGCTATGTAATGATAATGACTATCTATTAGTTGACGGTGGAGGAGGAAGCGGCATATTATCTCGTATTTCAGAAGCAAAGATTGAATGGAGCAATCTTCATAATATTTTTGTAACACATGAACACACCGATCATCTTTTTGGTGCAATATGGGCAATTAGGAAAATCGCGCTACTCATGCTGAATAAAGAATATAGTGGAGTATTATCCGTATATTGCCACCAAAGGTTATTAGATATCATTGAAATTATATGCGGACTAACCTTGAGACCGGTTGAAACACAGTTAATAGGAGATAGGATTCTACTTATTCCTGTAAAAGATGGAGACATCAAAAAGATTATTGGTTATAACTGTACTTTTTTTGATATTCATTCAAAAAAGGCCTTACAGTTTGGTTGTAATATAATATTGAATAGCAAAAAGAAATTAGCGTGCATTGGGGATGAACCATTTAATAAGGCATGTCTTCCATATGTTAAAGGAGTGGACTGGCTGCTTACTGAGGCTTTCTGCTTATATGAACATAGAAATATATATAACCCTTACCAATACTATCACAGCACAGTTAAAGAGGCTTGCGAAGCAGCGGGATTGGTAGGGGCAAAAAATATCGTGTTATGGCACACAGAGGATGATACACTAAGTAAAAGAAAAATCCTTTATACCGAAGAAGGGAAACAATATTTTGACGGTAATATTATTGTTCCGGATGACTTGGAACAAATTATGCTATAATATGATATATAAGTTAAACTAAACGATTGTGTGGTTTATTCAGATATACCTTATGATACTTTTATAAAGGATAAAGATTATTATGAGAGCATCACAGGAAGAGTTAAATTTAATCAAAGTAGTCATGGATTTATAGAAGAAAGTTAGAGCTTTTAGAAGATATCAGGCACTCTATCTATTTCTATCCGGTAAAACACATGAAGAAGTAGCAGAAATTGTTGGGATATCGCCGATCACGGTTAGCAATACACACAGCATACAAAGTCGAAGGCTTGAAAGGTATTCCGAATAAGCCAGTGTCTGGAGGATCTGCCAGGCTTCCGTTAGAGCAGCAATCCGAATTAAATGGGTCATACTTAACAAGGTTCCTTCGGATGCAAAATTATATTGGAATCTGAACAACTACAAATATTTAGTTCAACTTATATAGTATAAAATATGATAGGAAAAAAGTAATTTGATACCTACTAGTTTATTATAGAGAGGCTCTAGATCTAGAGCCTCTCTATAGTTTTATTATGATAAAGAATAATTTTTATGAGTTTGCCTGTGAAGTGTTAAATAAAAACTTTAAATTTTTCTATAAATATTGGAGCAAATGATTTACGTATTTTGCTTGAATTCTTAGGGGCGGCGGATGAGGTATCAAATCAGTACGGAGATTATAATAAAGTATTTTTAGAATGGTAGAATACTTTTTTGATTATCATTTATATAAAATACATAGTTTATTTATAGATATAAGACTATTTTTGGTGAAGATTCCATATATAAAAAGCAGGAAAAACAAAAAATATGTCGAAAAATATAATATAATGTCGAATATTTTGTTTTGTAGGAGGATACAGTGTGCTCAAAAATATGAAAGTTCAGACAAGAATAAGCATCTTTGTAGCCGCAATATTATTACTATCATTTGTTGTAATATTTTCCACTGTTTTAGCAAAGACATATACCATCAGTTTATCTCAAGCCGAGAGCCTTGCCCAAGAAGTATCAAGATCCTATGCGCAAGAAATAAATTCAAAATTTGTGAACATCGAAACTATTGCCAAAGGACTTGTGATGAGTATCGAAAACTATAAGGATGCCGGTATCGTAGATAGAAATGTTATTATCCAAATTCAAAAAGAGATATTGCACAAAAATCCGGAGATTTATGGAATTGCCGTTGCATATGAGCCTAACATGTTTGATAATATGGATAGTGAATATGCGGGGAACCCTCAATATGGACAAAAAGGTATGTTTATTCCATATGTTACACGTGACGGCAGCGGATATCATGTGGAAGCCGCATACAATGAAGAAACGGATATGACATGGTATAATGAGCCGAAGTCATTGAAAAAGACGTATATTACCGAACCTACGGTCTATGAGGTGAATGGGAAAGATATATCCATGGCATCTATTGTTGTGCCTATCCTTAGCGATAAGGGGAGTTTTGAAGGTGTTGTTTCAATTGACTATGAACTTGCGACTTTTCAACATATAATAGAGCAGATTAAGCCAATGGAGGGGACTGCTCACTTGTTATCAAAAAATGGAATATATGTCGCGAATGGGATTGATATGAAGAAACTCATGACCAATGCTGTTGACAATAGTAGTGACTGGAGTTCCATTATACAAAAGACCTCCGCAGGACAAACTGCGAAAGAGTATGGCGTTTCCGGCTCTACCGGAGAAGAAGTGCTGCGTGTGGCTTATCCTATTAATCCTGAAGGAACAGATACCAACTGGGCTTTTTGCAGTGTGATTCCTAAGAGCAACATTTTAAAAGATTTTAATCAGCTATTTAGTATCATCATCATCATAGCAATTGTTTCATTAATTTTTATTATATTATGTATCATTTTTGTTTCAAAACATATTGTAAAAGGATTGCAATATGCGGAAACACATTTAGGAGTGCTGGCATCCGGGAACTTAGATACGAATATTGATACAAAATATTTAAACACAAAAGATGAAGTTGGTAATATGATCAGATCTATTGATAAAATGCAGCAGTCATTTAAAGAATTGATTACAGCAGTCATCAGGGAATCATCCAATGTTGCGGGCACTGTTGGCAATACCACCGGAAATATTAATGAACTCAATGCATTAATAGAAGAAATATCAGCGACTACCCAGCAGTTGTCGGCAGGAATGGAGGAAACAGCTGCATCAACGCAAGAGATGAATGCTACATCCGAGGAAATTGAACATGCGGTTGAAAGCATCTCTTTAAAAGCCCAAGAGGGAGCAAGTGCCGTAGCGGAAATCAGTAAAAGAGCAAGAGAATTAAAAGAAACGGCAGTGCAATCTCAGCAGACTGCCCATGAAATCAGGGTGGATGTCAATGAAGATTTAAAAGATGCAATAGAGCAATCGAAAGCTGTAGAGCAGATAAAAGTGTTATCGGATACTATATTACAGATTACCGATCAAACAAACCTTCTTGCATTAAATGCAGCTATCGAAGCGGCAAGAGCAGGGGAAGCAGGAAAGGGATTTGCCGTTGTAGCCGAGGAGATACGAAAGCTTGCGGAGAATTCAAAAGAGACTGTAAATGAGATTCAAAATACTACCAAAACGGTTGTTGATGCGGTGCACCAGTTAACAAACAGTTCTCAGAAGGTTTTAGAGTTCATTGAAAACAGGGTGGTGGCAGACTATCAAAAACTTGTTTTAACGGGCAAGCAGTACAGTCAAGATGCGATGTTCGTGGAAGAGCTAGTAACGGATTTTAGTGCGACTTCACAACAAATCTCGGCATCTCTTGAAAATATGATAAAAGCGATTAATGAAATATCCATTGCGATGAATGAAGGTGCTAACGGTACTTCGGATATTGCACAAAAGACATCGTTTATTGCGGATAAATCAAATCAAGTTATGAAACAAACCGTTCATATCAAGGGTAGTATGGACGTACTTGTAAACATTATATCCAAGTTCAAAGTTTAATCATTCGTTGGGATTGGAAAAAGAATAAAACCCATGATTGTATCCATAGACAATCATGGGTTTTATTCTTTACTGTGTTATAATATAGGATATAATATTTTTGGTGGAAATTATAATTATTGGAATGGTAAATAAAGATAAATAGGAGGTTTCTATGAAGTTTAGGGTAAGGGCAGCGGCCATCATACTGAATGATAACAAGGAACTGTTAATGGTTCATCACAGACATCCTAAAACAGGAGAAGAATGGTTGACGCTTCCGGGAGGCGGATTGGAAGGCAGTGAGAGTGCTACCGAAGCTATTATACGTGAAGTAAAAGAAGAGTGCAGAATTGATTGCACACCGGAAAAACTGGTATATGTAAGAGAATTTCTGGATTTCGAAAGTCAGGTTCATCATGTAGAGTTATTTTTTACTGCTCATGTAGAAAATTTCGAGATACAGAAGGGCATAGATCCGGAATTTGAAGAGCAGTTTATTATAAATGTTGAATTTTTATCGCAAAATAAGATAAAAGAAGTTGAAACAGCGGTTTTTCCCGAGGTATTGCGGGATACATTCTGGGTAGATTTACAAAATGGTTTTAGTGCGCATACAACTTACCTTGGAAAGCGGCGGTGGAAGTAACTCTATAAAATAAGGTTAATTGCCGACCTAAGTGTTTAGAAATTTTCTATAGGGGTATTAAATAGTCATAATCAAAATAAAACGATCCAAGGAGGCAATAAATATGTCAAGTGAATTAAGAGCGAATGCGGTAACACTTCATGGTAATCCTTTTACCCTTAGAGGTAAAGAAATCAAGGTGGGTGATAAGGCGCCTGATTTTAAAGCTGTTAAGCAGGATTTAAGCCAGTTTGGTTTTTATAGCGATACGAACGGCAAAATAAGAGTAATCAGTGCTGTGCCTTCTATAGATACCGGAGTTTGCGCATTGCAGACAAAAAGATTTAATCAGGAAGCTGAAAACCTATCTGACGATGTTGAGATTGTAACCATTAGTGTTGATTTGCCTTTTGCACAAGGCAGGTTCTGCGGTGCTGAGGGAATAAAAAATATTCAGGTGGTTTCGGATCATAAAGATCTGGATTTTGGTGAAAAATACGGTTTTGCTATTGATGAGCTAAGGCTTTTGGCCCGGGGAATTGTATTGGTGGATAAAGATAATATCGTAAAATATGTAGAGTATGTAAGTGAAGTATCGGAACATCCGGACTATGACAAGGTACTTGAAGAATTGAAAAAATTATTATAATTTTATAATCATTATAGAACCATTATGATATATGTTAAGTCGTATATTATAATGGTTTTATTACTTACAGGAGATGCAGTATCTGCACTGTCAAGAAATTAATTTCAATAGAAATAAAAGATCTTATGTTGTCATAGATTTCTTACGATGGTATAATTAGCATAAATGTATTCAATAATTGTTAGTTATTCAATTGGTCAAAATTATTCAAGGCCTGCACTAGAGATACTACTAGAAGATTTAATAATTATAACAGATAGTGAGTGAAGACCGTGAGAATAAGATCTATTAAATATAAAGTCTGCATAACGATAATACTGCTATTGACAATATCCATAGGTGTTATCCTTCTAATGACACTTTTTCTGGGAGAACTGAATCAGGGATATATCGTATTTTCCAGTGAATCTGTAAAAAATGTTGATAATGAAGACATTGATGCTTTATATCAGGCTATTCAAGAAGGATCGTTTGATCTCCCCATATCCTACTCTACATCCCAAGGAAGCCGGATTGGAGTGGTTCAGCAATCAGAATTGTTTGATTGTAAGATATTTAACATCTCAGTTTCAGGCGAAAATCCGTATATATATAATAAAAAGGTCAGTAAATATATAGTTTTTCTTGTATCATGGATTATAGCTGTTTTTGCTATATCTATACTGGTTTCTCAACGTATCACCAAACCAACCATTGCATTGCTTGAGGGTATTAAAGCCATTGAGAAAGGGAATATGGAACACTGCATAAAGGCTGGTTCATCAGATGAAATAGGACAGTTGGCGGAAGGCATCAATTTAATGTCTCAAAGCCTTAAAAATTCTTTTAATGAGATGGAAAAGCAGAAAGGTGAACTGTTTGACAAAAATTGTGCTCTACAGGAAATCAATATGGAATTAGAGGCTTCATATGAACAGTTGACAGCCACGATTGAACAGCTGGAAGAAACAGAAAATAAATACTACACATTAGTGCATAATATGCCGGAGATTGTTTGCGTGATCAAGGACTTCGGGGAAATTGTATTTGTAAACCGTAAAGTGAAAAATATCTTAGGATATGATAAAGATGAATTGATAGGTAGAAATGTATTGCAGGGGATAGATGCGGACAACCCTGCTGCTTTATTAAACCAAATTATTAATGAATTAAAACATAAGCGTAGTATAACATTGGAACTAAATCTGATAAAGAAAAACGGCAACAACGTATTGGTAGAGGCTACCGTAACCAGATACGTACTTAAGGGACATGTGACGGGTATACAGGTAATTGCCAGAGATATAATGATAAGAAAAGAAATGGAGCGGCAAATACTTCGGAGGAATAAAGAGCTGGGAGTATTGAATTATCTAAGTAAATCTTTAAATTCCACCATCGATCTGAACAAGGTGTTGAATCTGGTAGCGCAAGAGGTTTCGACGATCTTGGATGCACCTATGTGTGTTGTAAGGCTGCTGGATAACAGTGGAGTGTTTCTAAAAGCGAGAGCATTTGCAGGGACATTTTTTAAAAATGAATTTACGCTTGAATTATTTCCCGTAATTAATATATATAATGATGTTATGGGAAAAGTTATACTGGATTCTGAAATGCATAGTACGGATATTATTGAAGAGGAATGGTTGGTTTACGAGCTGAATCAATTAAAAGAGGAGCATGAAAGAATTACGAATATTGTCTTGATTCCGTTGATCAATAAAAGTAAGAAGCTTGGACTTATAGCGGTCGGAGCACATCGAAAAATGGCGGAATCAGATGTCAGTTTACTATGGTCCATTGCAAATAATGCATCGGTGGCAATCGACAATGCGATATTATATGATAACTCCAAGAAATATTTCATTAAAACAATTGATGCATTGATTGCAACGGTAGAAGCCAAAGATAAATATACTGAAGGTCACTCTCAAAGAGTTGCCCAGTATGCGGTAGAAATTGCGAAAAGCTTGAAATTTGATAAAGAGCGTATTGAAGATTTAAAGATTGCCGGTATTTTACATGATATAGGAAAGATAGGAATTAGTGATAGTATTTTGCTTAAATCCGGCGCGCTAACCGATTTTGAGTTTGAGCAAATCAAACAGCACCCGATTATCAGCAAAAAGATACTCTATCCGGTTGGACTATCGGACAGAATTATAGATACAATAACCTATCATCATGAAAGATACGATGGAAAAGGATATCCTCTGGGATTGTCAGGACACGAACTACAGCTGGAAGCACAAATCATTGCTGTGGCAGATACTTTTGATGCGATCACTTCCAATCGATCTTATAGAAAGGCAAAATCACCGGATTTTGCAATCAGTGAGCTGCTGCGGAACCGGGGAACGCAATTGGCTCCTGATGTAGTAGATGCAATGGTTGAACTGTATACAAAAAGAAAAGATTTGATAAGCCAGATTATGCATGACGAGGAGGAAGCCACTGGTTAAAGGCCGTATATTAAGAATATTATGTCTTTTAGAGTAGCATTCCTACTTCCGTGCTCCAATTTTTACTTTTAGAGTTTTTTATCTATAGAGGGGTTTTGATCTAAAACTTTATCCAACTCAGCTTTATGTACATACGAATCAAAAGATAGAAAACTATCTAGTGATAATACGCTTTTCTTCAATAATTGAACCACATCTTGTGAGATACCACCAAACTTTGAAAGATTATCCTCCAGTAGATTAGAATTTCCGAACACCTCCAAAAAAATAAACGACATTAATTGGGTAAAATTACCATAAAATCAACGCCGTCGCTGACAATTTATTGTTTAATTACAACAGTTATAATACCATAGCAAATTTTGCAATATAAATGCCATTAATAATTCATTGCTGTTTTAAAATCTAAACGTAATTTTTTTGTTGGTTAATCACCAATTTGTTTCATTATCATATATTACTAGTAGAGAAAATTAATAATTGAAAATGAGTATTAAACAGGAATTTCTGAGAGCAATGACGTTCTCTGGATAATTTGAATGCAAATTACTGGGGGCGTCTATTTTTTGTGAAGGGGGAGTAATAGCTTAGGATAGTAATAAAATCCTAAGGTGGCCCACTGCTCTCGGCAGTATGATATGCAAGTAAGTTCATTTTATATTAAAAAAGTAGAGATGGGGGATCACCGGTCATCTACAACTCAATAATAAAGGAGAGAGTTTTTTATGTGTGGTATTGCAGGATGGATAGATTGGCAGACAAATCTAAAAGAGCGGCAATCTGTTTTGGAAACAATGGGCGAAACCTTAAAGTATCGGGGGCCTGACGCTTCAGGCATATGGACTTCAGAAAGCGCGGGAATGGTCCACCGTAGATTAATTGTGGTAGATCCGGAGAATGGAAAACAGCCAATGATTAGGCAACGCGGACAAGAGACTTATGTAATTACATACAACGGAGAGCTATATAACACGCCTGAGATTAGAGATGCGTTAAAAGCAAGAGGCTATACATTTGAGGGGCATTCGGATACAGAGGTATTACTGCTTTCGTATATGGAATGGAAAGAAAAATGTGTGGATTATTTAAATGGGATTTATGCTTTTGGGATATGGAATGAAGATGAACAGAGCTTGTTCATGGCACGTGACCGTATGGGTGTAAAACCATTATTTTTTACACAAAGAGGTTCATCTTTAATATTTGGTTCCGAGCTAAAAACGATTCTGGCTCATCCTGATGTACAACCCGAAATAGATGCCGAAGGTGTGGCAGAGGTATTTTTATTGGGGCCATCGAGGACACCGGGACACGGTGTGCTTAGAAATATAAAAGAGCTAAGGCCGGGAGAATATATGGTGTATAATCGTAACGGCCTTAGAATCAATAAGTATTGGAGTCTTGAAAGTCATGATCATGAAGATGATTGGGATACTACCGTTAAGAAAGTAAGAGAATTACTGCTGGATGCCATAGAGAAACAATTAGTATCTGATGTGCCATTATGCACGTTCTTATCCGGAGGTCTGGATTCTGGCGCTATTACTGCGGTTGCCACTGAAATCTATAAGAAGAACGGGATGGCGCCGCTAGGTTCGTATTCTATTGACTATGTGGATAATGATAAATATTTCAGACCCAGTGTGTTTCAGCCTAATTCCGATGCGTCATGGATAAAAAAGGTTTCAGATTTTTTAGGGACCACGCATCATAATATCGTGATAGACACGCCGCAGTTAGTAGAAGCATTAAAGAGAGCCGTTACTGCACGTGATTTACCGGGAATGGCTGATGTGGATTCATCATTATACCTGTTTTCCTGTGAAGTGAAAAAAGATGCTACCGTTGCACTCTCCGGTGAATGTGCCGATGAAATATTCGGGGGGTATCCATGGTTTTATCGGGAAGAACTGCTTAATTCAGACGTTTTTCCATGGATGCGCTCTACCAATGAAAGATTAGGCATATTGATGCCTGGAATATTAGGCAATATGAATGGTGCGGAATATGTACGGCAAAGATATCAGGATACCCTGGCAGAAGTACCTGCTTTGCCAGGTGAAGCAACCCAGGAGCACCGCAGACGTGAGATGATGTATCTAAATTTAAAGTGGTTTATGACTACCCTTTTGGACCGTAAAGACAGGATGAGTATGGCGACAGGCTTGGAAGTACGTGTACCTTTCTGTGATCATCGCATTGTGGAATATGTATGGAATATTCCCTGGGAAATGAAGTTTTATAAAGAACGGGAAAAAGGATTAGTGCGGGAGGCATTAACCGGGATTTTGCCCGATGATGTATTATGGCGTAAGAAGAGCCCATATCCAAAGACGCATAACCCCAATTATATGAAGGCAGTAAAGAATTGGCTGCAGCAGATACTAGATGATACAAGCTCTCCATTACTGCAGTTGATTAATAAACAGCGGGTGCAGGAGATTGTAGATTCCGAGGGTGCAGCTTTCGGAGTGCCGTGGTTCGGACAGTTGATGACAGGGCCGCAGTTAATGGCTTATTTAATTCAGGCGGATGTATGGATGAAAAAATATAAAGTAAAATTAATATGATAAAGCATGACGGAAATTATTGACAAAAACGAACAGTGTAGAATATACTAGTAAAAAACAAGTGAATAATTACTCTAGATAGAGCAGGCGATGCATTTCTATGGAATGCGTGGGGCCGGGCCTTATTTGGCAGCAGGATGGAATACCTGTGGGACTATAATACATCTAAATATAGTTTCACAGGTTTTTTGTTGCTATAGAAAATATATCAATATTTTGTAAGAAAGGAAGATTTTTGTGAGTAATAATAGCTATAAGAAAGTTAAGCAAGTACTATGGATCATTCTTTTTGCGAATCTGGCTGTGGCAGGGCTGAAAATTATTGTCGGCACTATGATTAAAAGTACCAGTATGACTGCCGATGGTTTTCATTCACTAACAGATGGCTCATCAAATATAGTTGGACTAATTGGTCTTCAGTTTGCTGCTAAGCCTGTGGACGAAGATCATCCCTATGGGCATAGAAAATTTGAGATGCTTGCCGGATTGTTTATTGCCGGTATGTTGTTTGTAATAGGCGGTAAAATTATTATGGATGCAGTCAATAGATTGATGAACCCTGTTCTACCGGATATAACGCTGGAAAGTCTTATTGCACTTCTGACAACACTTTGCGTTAATATCTTGGTTTGTGTATTCGAATATAAAAAAGGGAAGAAACTGAACAGCCAGATTCTTATATCTGATTCTATGCATACAAAAAGTGATATCTATGTTTCGATTGGGGTGTTAGCAACTCTTGTATGTATCAAGTTAGGGCTGCCGGCGGTAGTTGACCCCATAGCATCATTTATTGTAGTAGGTTTTATTTTTCATGCGGCCTATGAAATCTTTAAAGATAATAGCGGCATACTGGTTGATAGAGTGGCAGTTGATACTGAGAAAATAAGAAATATTGCATTAAGTTTTGAACAGGTCAAAGATACACACAATATTCGAAGCAGAGGAAGTCAAAATGACTTGCATATTGATATGCACATTATGACTGAACCTGACTTAAGCGTCGAAAAGTCCCATGAGCTGATTCATAATATCGAGGAAAGAATCAGGAAGGACATCAATAAAAATGTACAAGTAATCGCCCATCTGGAACCTTTTGTTAAATAGGGTGATGAGAATAGGATATGAACCATTTTTTAGGCTGCGGCTATCGTTATAAATTTCAGCAGTTTAAGATATTGTGAGTATCTGCAAGTAAAGATGTTCTTTGTGTTTCTTAACATAAAAGAAGAATACTATTCCTGTTGAGTGAGATAATATTTCTAATACTATTCTTATAAGGATGATTGTGTATATAATGGGGAATTTTAGATCACTCAAAAAATTAAAAAAGCTATGAAAGCTACACAGGGAGCAATTTTTATCATCTGGCTTTTTGGGATTGTCATTATTCAAACGCTTACTGTAGGGATATTAGGAGCAGATGTGGTAACCACTCGTTTAATGCCGCCCATTAAAATAATATAGAAGTAGAAAAGTTCTTTGAGTTTTTGACACCATTGGGTATTACGGTATTAGTATTTATCTCTTTATTCTTATATATCATAGCGCTGATTAGAGGTGTTAAGGAGAGCTGAACGGACATTTCTTTGATTCATTATATCACCCTATTCATAATTCGTATTGGAACTGTAACAATTCCTGAGGACAGAAATATTATATAAGTAAGAATTTAAATGAATAGGGTGATACTATGGAAACATTGCGATTAGGTTCAAGAGGTCCGAATGTTAAACTGATACAGAGTCTGCTGGCGCGTATAGGATATAATCCCGGACCGGTAGACGGAATATTCGGACAGCAGACAAGACAGGCTGTGCTGATGTTCCAACGGGATAATGGACTGATCCCCGATGGAATCGTCGGACCTGCTACGTGGAACATATTTGAAAAATTCTTAAGAGGTTACGATACATATGCTATTCGGCCGGGAGATACATTGTACAATATAGCCCGCAGATATTATACTACCGTTAACGCAATATTGACGGCTAATCCGGGGATCAATCCTATGAATTTAAGGGTCGGTCAGATCATTACAGTACCCTATGGTTTGGATGTGGTTTTTACCGATATCGATTATACCTATGGAATCATGCAAAGAGATATTCAAGGACTTAAGGCGAGGTATCCCTTTATTGAAGTAGGCATTGCCGGGAAAAGTGTGCTGGGTAAGAATCTATATTATATAAGATTAGGAAGAGGTCCTGTAGAGGTATTCTATAATGGAGCCCATCACGCCCTTGAATGGATTACGACTCCGTTGCTTATGAAGTTCATTGAAAATTTTTCGCGCGCCTATTCCGCCGGATCGCGGATTAGGGGATATGATGTCCGGGACATTTGGAATAGAAGCAGTATCTATATTATGCCTATGGTAAATCCTGATGGCGTGGATTTGGTACTTGAAGGACTTAAACCTGACAACCCGTATTATGAGGAACTTTTGCAGTGGAATGATACAGGATTACCATTTTCACAAGTATGGCAGGCTAATATCAGAGGTACGGATTTAAACCGTAATTATCCGGCTAGCTGGGAAGAAGCCAAAGCACAAGAACCCCAATTAGGGGTAGATGGTCCCGGGCCTACAAGGTATGGCGGGCCATCTCCTCTTTCAGAGCCGGAAACACAGGCTGTTGCAGATTTCACAAGACGTCATGATTTTAAATTAGTGATTGCATACCATTCTCAAGGAAGGGTCATATACTGGTTGTATCAAAACATCCGGCCGCCCAGAGCCTTTGAGATCGCGCAGATTTTCTCGCGTGCCAGCGGATATGCGGTTTCAGATGTTCCTTATGCCGCTGCCTATGCCGGATACAAAGATTGGTTTGTAGAAGAATATGAGCGCCCCGGGTATACCTTTGAAGTGGGAATCGGAAGGAATCCTTTACCTATTACACAATTCGATACTATCTATCAAAATAATGAAGAAGTGATGCTGCTGGCACCTATTGTATAGAAAGCAGTGTATAAGATATCGTTATATTTTGCATTAGTGCTAAATAGCATGATCGTACGATATACCATAGGAAAAGTTGAACAAACTTATTCTATGGTATATATTTATTATGGACTAGTATATAGATAAGCAAATTGAAACTTATAAATATGTTACATCCGCTACGCCACGGGGACAGTTCCTCAGGCACATAAAAAACATATGTGCCAGACGAACCGTCCCCATGACTCCATGTAGTATAAATAGATAAGCAAGTTGAAACTTAGAGTTTGTCAAGCGATATATCCTACGGGCTTTGGTAGAGATGGATGATTCTGCCCGCCTTCAGATAGCGCAATAATACATTATATATCGAAAATAAAGATGTTATTTAAAACCAAGGAGGAAGTGGATTGATGGACAACAGACCTATAGCACTAAAAGTATTACTTGAGAAAGCACAACAGCAGCGTTATGCGGTAGGTGCTTTTAATTGCAGATACCTGCCTATGATAAAATCTGTACTAAAAGCTGCGCAGAGCTGCGAATCACCTGTCTGTATACAAATTTCTCAGCGAGAAGCAAAACTCTATGAAATCGACTTGTATCAATTTGTCCGTAAAATTAAAGAGGAGGTTAAGTATGACAGCATAACCATCCCCTATGTGATACATCTTGACCATACATCCGAATTTGATATTATAAAGACAGCCATTGACGCAGGCTTTACATCGGTAATGATAGATGCTTCCCAATATGAGCTGTTTGAAAATATAGCAAGAACAAAAGAAGTAGTACAATATGCACACGCCAAAGATATTTCGGTAGAAGCAGAACTCGGGAAAATATCATCGACCGATAAGTTGGAAACGGATAGTGATGAAATGCTGTACACTTCTCCTGAAGAAGCCAGGATATTTATAGAAAAAACAAAAGTTGATGCGTTGGCCATATCCATTGGGACTGCTCATGGCGTATACGCAGTAAAAAATCCCAGAATTGATTTTGGTCGGTTAAAAAGAATCAGAGCGCTTGTAGATATCCCTTTAGTACTTCATGGGGGAACGGGTGTTCCTGAACAAAGTATTAAAAAGGCGATTTCTATTGAAGGTGGAGGAATTAGTAAATTAAATATTGCTACAGAGCTAGAGATGGAGTTTTTAGCAGCTATTCATAGAGATCAAAGAATGACTGTCGGGGAAATCAACGCCCTTGATGATCAAATGATTCAAGAAGGAAGAGCTGCAGTAGAAAAAACGGTGCAGGAAAAGATGCGTTTTTTCCTTGGAAGTATCGGACAAGCGTAAACTTCCAGTATTTTAGTAATACTACTATAGTCCTATGTTGCATAGGGCCATAAGGACTATGGTGAATTAAGACCTTCCCTTCATTTACATTATATTACAGACAAGATATAATAAAATAAAAGGGTTGTTTTGTGAGGCTGGGAGGGGTTATTCTATGCTAGAGATTAGAAATTGCCGAAGATGTGGAAAAATATTTCAAACAAATGGTATTTTGAAGATGTGTCCTTCATGTAAAGAACAGGATGAGCATCAGTTTGACAGAATCAGAGAATATCTTAGCCTGCACCCAAGAGCAAATATGTATGAAGTTGCATACGATCTTGATATATCTGTAAGTGAGATCAGAAGGTATCTAAAGGAACACCGTCTGGTAATCGTAGAAAATGACAATGGCTTTCTTAGTTGCGAGCGCTGTGGAAAGTCTATACAATCGGGGCAGTATTGTGATGAATGTGTTCAAAAACTCTCGCATGGTTTTAAGGTTGCTTTTAAGCCACAGGAAAAAATCGAGCGAAGAGCCAGGTTTCACTATACTCCACATTACAGATAATATTAAAAAGGATAAATTTATCAGTTGAATTATTTTGAATAATGTATTATAATATGATTTGTGGCACTTATAAGTGCCTTTTGATTTTTTATATTGTTAAAATTTCATTCGAAGATTTGTAACGTATAGAATTTCTTCAGATAGCAGATTCTATAATCATTACACATTTTTGTAATGAAATAAATTTTGGTCGTACTAGCCGGGGAGGTAGCGGTGCCCTGTACTTGCAACCCGCTGTAGCAAGGGCGAATCCCTTTCAAGGGTTATTATCTGTATGGTCTGGCTTTTGTAAGTGGTGATGAAGATTGGGTCTCACGCAACGGAAACTCGTGAACCTCGTCAGGTCGGGAACGAAGCAGCGATAAGCGGATCCTTTCGTGTGCCGTGGGGTTGCCTGGTCCGAGCTAACTGCAGGAGTAACGCATGTAGGAATAATTCGAAAAAGGGTGTACGACCTCTAATAATATAGTGAATAGTGGAGAGTGAGGAGTGGGGAGTAGTTATACTTCGTATTCCTGACTCTTGTTTTGTTTTTGGAATATAATGTGTTTCTACGAGCAATATGAAGATAAAGAACTCTAAAATTATTTATTGGAGCACGGAAGAAGGAATGCTGCATGGGGACGGTTCGTCGGTAGCATATGTTTTTGATGCTGATGATGAACCGTCTCCATGTGGCCATTGTGGTTTAAAGTACTTATTAGAATCTAAGGATTGTTTTTTATTGAATAAAAATATGCTATGATAAATACAGGATAGTGATCGTGGAGTTTGTGGAAAAATCTCCCCGCTCCCCACTTTTCACTCCACACTAAAATATGGAAGGTGTAGATATGTCATATCAGGCTCTATATAGGAAATGGAGGCCACAGGTTTTTGAAGATGTTATTGGTCAAAAACATATAACCGAAACACTGAGGAACCAAATTGCGTCCCAAAGGACGGCGCATGCCTACCTGTTTTGCGGAACAAGGGGCACCGGAAAAACTTCTACCGCCAAAATATTCAGTAGGGCAGTTAATTGCATAAATAGTAGTGATGGCAATCCGTGCAATATATGTGAGATATGTACAGGGATTATAAATGGCAGTATTATGGATGTTGTAGAAATTGATGCGGCATCAAACAACGGTGTAGACAATGTTCGTGAAATTCGTGATGAAGTTGCTTATTCACCTGCCAGAGGAAGGTATAAGGTCTATATTATAGATGAAGTGCATATGTTATCAACAGGTGCATTTAACGCGCTTCTTAAGACACTTGAAGAACCGCCCGCCCATGTAATGTTTATATTAGCAACCACAGAGCCCCATAAAATTCCTGCTACCATTCTGTCGCGTTGCCAGCGGTTTGATTTTAAAAGGATTACTACAGAAGATACCGTCATACGCCTTAAACAGGTGATTGCAGAGGATAATATCAGTGTGGACGAACAGGGGTTGAGATTGGTAGCCAGAGTCTCCGACGGTTCAATGAGGGATGCTTTGAGTATCTTGGACCAATGTATTGCTTTTTGTAAAGAGGTTATTACTTATGATGATATATCGGCTATTTTGGGTACGGTAGATAATTCGCTTCTTTTTGATATGGCACAGAATATAGTGGACAAGCGAACGGATAAAGCAATACAACTGATTGATCGGTTAATCATGGATGGGCGTGATATCACTCATTTTATGGGTGATTTGGTTGAACACTTTAGAAATTTGCTTTTGTGTAAAGTAATGGAAAATGCTGAGGCGATTTTGGATATGTCCAAGGATGCAGCCTTAAGGTTAAAAGAACAAAGTATAAATTTTACTCAGGAGAAAATAATAAATTGCATAAAACTGCTATCGGAAGCATATTCAAATATCAAGTGGGCTGTAAATCCGAGGGTTATTCTTGAAATAACCGTTATTAAGTTGTGTCGTCCAAATCTGGACTTATCCGCAGAAGCGTTGCTGGATAGAGTTTCAGACCTTGAACAAAAGCTTGCCAATGGGGTAGTGGTATCTGCGGTCTCTATTGAAGTACAGCAAGAGAATAAAAAACATGATGAGAAAGTTAGAGAAGCCGCACAGCAAAAAAAGGTATCTGTAAAGGAGAATAGTACTATCGCTAGGAAAACTCCTTTAGATATGGATGCAAAGAAAGCAGCAGACTTATGGCCGGAAATTATCGCAGAAATTAGGAAAGTGGGTAAACTGGCATTATTCGGACACTTGGCAGATGTTCGAGTAGAGCCCGTCAACGGAGGGTTGAGGGTGATATTCAAAGATTCTTATGCCACAAATAAATTAATGGTATCAAGGGTGGAGAATATTGAACTGCTTGAGGATATTATTTCAAAGCTGTCTGGATGCAAGGTTAAAGTCAAATGCCTTCTAGAAAAAGAATTAGATAGCAATAAAGTTAAAGAGGAAGATCCGTTAGAGCAGATTATTCAGTTGAAGAATCAACTGGGAGATACGATGCAGGTGTTTGAGGAATGAGATGTGTAATTGACAATGTAGGCCGTACAATGTACAATTATATAAGATCATGGATGAATACGTATAATTATCCATTACAAGACAGGAGGGTTATGAATGGCTAAAGGCGGATTCCCAGGTATGGGAAATATGAATAATATGATAAAGCAAGCTCAAAAAATGCAGAAAGATATGGCAAAAATGCAGGAAGAGCTTGAGAAAAGGACCGTGGAAGCCTCTGCGGGAGGAGGAGCTGTTACAGTAATAGCAAGCGGTAAAAAGCAAATTGAAGAAATAAAAATAGATCCCGAAGTTGTAGATGCCGATGATGTAGAAATGCTGCAGGATTTGATTATGGCAGCAGTTAATGAAGCAATGAGAAAAGCAGATGAAATGGTAGCGTCAGAAATGGGTAAAATCACCGGAGGAATGAACTTGCCGGGAATGTTTTAAAGGCAGTGAATAGTGAACAATTAACAGAAAAATAGTTAAGCCGGGGTCATGATCCTCGGCTTACTGCAATCATAAAAGAAATAATATTATGTTTTTTACCATATTAAATGCATTAAAGATTTTATACGGAATATATTGCTTTAGTGAGGAGTGGGGAGTGGATAGTGAGGAGAGCGTAAAGACTCTCCACTATCCACTCCTCACTAAATGATTGGTGATGTAAATTCTTTATCGCAATTTTTATAGTATAGATAATATTATGATATTAATACTAATCAACGTTAATTATTAACTATTCACTATTAATTATTAATTGCAGTGGGGTGGTTTGGGTGAATCATTATGTGGCGCCTTTAGCGCGCTTAATAGAAGAATTTGAAAAGATGCCGGGGATAGGCCATAAGACGGCACAGCGATTGGCATTCCATGTATTGAATCTATCTCCTAATGCAGTATCCGGTCTCATAAACGCTATTCAAGGAGCAAAAAGCAAAATTACGTATTGTTCCGTATGTCAGAATCTTACGGATGTTAATCCGTGTGTATTTTGTCAAAGTACAAAAAGGGATGCCGGTACTATTTGTGTTGTAGAGAATCCAAGGGATGTTATTGCGATGGAAAAAACAAGGGAATATAAGGGTTTATATCATGTACTACATGGTGCGATTTCTCCCATGGAAGGTATAGGTCCGGAAGAAATTAGAATCAAAGAGCTGCTAAACAGAGTAAAGAGTGGAGAAGTTAAAGAGGTCATCATGGCAACTGACCCGAATATCGAAGGCGAGGCAACAGCCATGTATATCTCCAAGCTTTTAAAGCCTTTGGGTATTAAAGTTACAAGAATTGCTCATGGAATCCCGGTAGGAGGCAACTTGGAATATGCAGATGAAGTTACGCTTACAAAAGCAATGGAGGGGCGAAGGGAAATTTAGTTAAGAATGACGCAATAATATGTTGATATATGCAACTCTATAGATTTAGATATGTGGAAAACCTCTTTGTGTAAAGAGGCTTTTTGCTATATTTCTTGCAACAGCTTGTTCATACATTTTCCTAATCTTATGGAACACTGCTTTTCATTACAGCATTTCACCTTAGTAATTGTACAGCCATTACAGCTTTTCTCATTTACGTCCATCAATACATTTTTTCTAATTATCGGACAAAAACGTTCGTTTCTTTCATAGGTAATCGTCTCAAAGTACACCTGAATCCCTCCTGCAAATTTATCTTAAATAGTATATTCAAATATCGCCTAAATTGTGCTTGATTATTCAAAATCATTTATAAAAGTTCCATACCAGATGCTAATTTTTCCATAAAAAAGCATAAATGTATTCAGTATTGACTATAATTACAATAGGTTGACATCAGATATGTAATGTGTTTTGACAGAAATATGGAGGGAATATCATGGAAAAAGTAGTATCAATTGAAATGAAGCCGTCTGATAATAGTAATATCATACAGGACTTTGTAAATGGCTTATTCGCAAATAAGAAGCCACCTATTAATGCTGAACCAAAAAACCGAGAAGAGATGGAATTGCTCAATAGTCTCCATGAAGCAAAAAAACAGCTTGATATTGCAAACATGAATTTCGAATTTGCGCAGGATAATGAACTGATCGACAGCTTCATTTACGAGATCAAAGCAGCCGAAACAAGGTATCAGTATTTATTAAAGATGGCCAAGCGGAAAAATGTCAATGTAGCAAATTATCAAAATACGCATATAACGAATAAGGATAAAAAGTGTTTTTAAATATATTTGTCCAAATTTTTATCATATTGCCGTCAATACCATCGTATAATGGTAGTATAGTCTGCAGCCAGGTTGTTTAACCATTAGCTGAACGTTATGAACTATTAAACAGGAGTGATAAAAATGCCGGCAATAGAGTATAATGTTGTAATTGCGTATGTATTTGGACTAATACTTCTATATTTTGTTGGATGGATTCTGCTTGTGCCTCTTAAAATTGTAATCAAGCTTTTGTATAACAGTATATTGGGGGGAATTGCATTAGTCATTATTAACTTTTTTGGAGGATTTATAGGTGTACATGTGGGTATAAATCCTTTAACCGCCCTTATAGTTGGAGTGCTGGGGATTCCGGGGATGGCTTTACTGTTACTATTGCAGTTTTTTTTAAAGATATAAATGCATAATAAAAAGGCTTCATTCAAGTACTTACAGAAGCCTTTTTTTATTATGCATTTATGTATTAAATCCGGCAAATAGAAGAAATATCAATACAATTAATAATAATTCATCATCTATCTGTTCCTGGAAAATGATGAAAATCAAACCAATTAATATAAGATCATCTATTCCGAATCTTCCAAAAAAACTAGAGATACTGTTGGATGCCCCGCTTGGTGATGGACGAGAAACCCTTCTTAAAGGGACGTTTGAGATCTTTGTTTTTGGGTGTTCATCAGTCTGGGAGGGCTTTTCAGGTACAATGATTTCCGGTTCGGCTTTTGTTTCTATTTCATTTCTTGTTTTTTCTTGAGGCTTACTTTCTTCTTCTGTATTTTCTCCAATAGGTCTCTGCGGGTTCTCACCGAATCTGTCGTATCTCTGGTAATATCTTCTATACAAATTGCCTTCCCTCCTTTACTTTTTATCAATTTCGCTAATAACACTGGAAAGTTTGGTTAGATTAACCACCTTAATCGCAGTATCAAGATGTGACTTTCTTTTGCCATTAAGATATGGCTTAAGTGCTAGAAGTAAATTGACCCTTGGGTCATCGGCATTGTTAACTTTATCAACAATTTTTTTAATTTTTATGATTGTATCCATCGTATCATCCATTTGTATTTTAGGATTTGAAGTGTTCATAGGTGCCATCTCTCTTAATGGTACAGAAGGTTTTGGCTGCTGATTTTCAGTATTGGATTCGACGGCGGCCCCATTACTGTTATTATTTTGGCTGTTGCCCAGCATGCTTACCAGCATTTTAAAATTCTCAGCCATTTTTTCATTGCTTAAGAGTTCACTAAACTGCTCCATTTTCTTATTTAAATCATCGCTCATTTATTATCCCCCCTTCTTCTTAAAGCGAATATGGTTAGACATGATTTTAGTACAATATATTCAGATAGTATGATAAACATGCATGTTAGAAGAAATATGCTATTACATATAGGACAGATCTTTACTATCCTATATGTAATAATATGAATTATTTATTCATAAGGTCATTCATTTTTTTCATTAGTTCAGGGTGGGTGCGTATTTCTTTTAGCAGTTTTTCGCTATTGATGTTATCTACTTTACTATTTAGATCTTTAATATCCAGATTTTCCATTCTTTTTACTAGTTCCTCTTTATCGATAGAATTAACTTGCTCCATTAGTTTTTCTTTATCTATATTTTTGAATTGTTCTGCGATCTGTTTTCCTTGCGGTGTATTCATCATTTCCGACACGGCTTTTAGTCCCTTTTCAAGAACTTCCGGATCCATATTCATTAATAGTTGCTGCATTTTTTTATCCATATTCGGTAACATTATAAAACCTCCTTATTCACAAAAAGAACCATACATTTATATGTATGGTGCTATGAGCATAAATATCACTCATAATTTACATGCTTTCGCGATAGTATGTATTGTTTTGTTATATAGGTATAGCTTATTTCTTTTCAGCGTAGCCAAATCCTGGTCTGCCATTAAAGAACAGTAAGAGGAAAAGAATGATAAAGAATAAAATTTCATCATCACCGTTAAATCCTAAGAATCCCATTGTCTTACCTCCTCTCAAAAATAGATAAATCACTGAAATGTTTGGTAGTAATTAAAGGGTTTAAATTAAGTTTGTTGGTGCTTTCAGTTTATATTATGAAAGCAGTAAAAAAAGTGTTACACTTTTTAAGAAAAATTAAAAATCAAATAAGCAAACAGGGAGGTGGCTATTTGCTTCACTTGCAAAGCAAATAGCCACCTCCCTGTTTGGCACAAGTTAATAGAATAACAGCAGGAATATTAAAATGAAGAAAAGTATACTGCTATCACCCTTTTTAGCAATTGTTTCTCCTGCATAAGGATAGCCGCGAATAGCGCTGTCATCATAAAACAATAGGAGGAAAATCAATATAAAGAATAATAGTGAGCTATCACCACGAGTATAGGTTGTTGCAACTTTACCCATTCAATAGACCTCCCTTCTTGGGAATTTATATACTAAAAATAAATAACTAGGTATTAGATATTCTTTCTAGTTACATAATATGAATGGATTTGATAAAAGGTTACACTTAAAAGATAGAACTTCGCTTTTTTATCGCTAGCATAAGCGAGAGGGATATATCAGATTTTTAGTTGGAGGATTAAATGTGGATAAGGTTTATGATTTAATTGTTGTGGGGGCGGGACCCGCAGGGAGCACTGCGGCAAGGGCTGCAGCAGAAAAAGGGTTGCAGGTTTTACTGATAGATAAGCAGAGATTTCCCAGAGATAAAGTGTGCGGAGGCTACCTGTCAAGAAAGACACTCGACGTATTAAGAGAGCCACTGGATGAGCATATTATTGAGCAGAAAATTTACAGCATCAGGTTATATGATGAAAAGTACCGTTCATGTGAACAGTCTTTTTCACAACTAACAGGTATGACAGTTCGGAGGTCTGTCTTTGATCAATATCTTCTTAAACAGGCACTTGAAAAAAATGTGGAGTTTATAGGTTCGTGTAAAATCTTTGATGTAGATAGAATACAGAACGAAGAGAAGGTACATGTATACTCAGATAAACAAGTGTTCCATGCAAGAAGGGTAATTGCAGCAGATGGTGTAAACAGTACGCTGATAAGAAAGTGCCGGATATCAAACAAGCCAACAAAATGGAAGATGGGGTTTACAGTATCAACTTGCTTAACATCACAAGGTTATCCTACTGCAGAAAGTGCCAATACAGCAAATTTTTTCTGTATCCCCTTTTTAGGAGGGTTCGGATGGGCTTTTCCGTTGAAACAAGGGTATAACATCGGAGTTGGATGCTGGTCTCGGTATTCTAAAGCACTTGTACAGTTCTTTGAAACATTCCTCAAACATTTTTTAGAACTTAGAAACCTGCCGGAAAGTACAATACGCCAAGCCGGATATTATGTTCCTGCCGGCGGATTTTCTAGAATGGTGGCATGCGGGAATATCCTTTTTGCAGGAGATAGTGCAGGGTACGTTGATCCGTTTTCCGGAGAAGGAATATATTATGCGATTAAGAGCGGAGAAATGGCTGCGCAGGAAGTTGCAGAAAGTCTAAACAATGAAAGGTATTTCTTAGCTCAATCTTATACACAAAGATGCAGAGACGAGTTTAGTAAGGACTTTAGGTATTCCTTGGCTTATTCGGTTCTAAATGGAAGAAAAAAAACGATTAATGCCGATTCGGCAAAGTCGCAGCGGATGATTGAAGACATGGCATATTTTATGTATCATCCCCATGCTTATAGAGACATGCTGTTGCACCGTTTTTTCCATTATCCGCTGCCCACCACACATTACCCACTTAGATAATGTATATTTTTCCTTTCTTTTGTGAACTATAAAATTGACTTTATATGCAATGATTACCGGGAGGTGTTATAGTTGGTAAAAATCATTAAGAAGAATAAAAACGGTAAAAAAAATGATAACGAAGAAAAAGAACAAAAATTGCCTCCTGAAGAGAGGATTGCACCGGAATTTACTAAGGATTTTGATGAGAATTTCAATAAATTTAAAGCATATCTGGAAGACAGTGACGATGCGGTATTTCGTCAATTTACCTCTGTTGTTGGCAATATAAAATGCGGAGTAGTATATTTTGACGGATTAACAAGTAAAGATTGGATACAGCGGCATGTCATCATACCGCTGATTTTAGAGTCAGGGCAGGTAGAGTTGGAAGAACAGCAGCAGATCACAAAAGAGAATGCGGCAAAAATCATCATGGAGCGGGTTGTTTCAGCGGCGGAAATCAAAGAAGCCGAAGATCTTGATAAAGCCATGCTGCCGCTGATGTCGGGAGAAACTATTCTGGTTATCGACGGATATGATAAGGTAGTGGTAATCGGAACCCGCCAGTGGGTGGCAAGAGGAGTACAGGAACCTTCGGCAGAAGTACTGGTAAGGGGGCCGAGAGAGGGATTTACCGAGACGGCGAGGTTTAATACAGCACTGCTTCGGAGAAGAGTCCGTGACCCTAATATGGTGTTGAAAAATTTTACAGTAGGGCGGCGTTCCAAAACCAATGTGGTACTGACCTATATCAAAGGGATCGCAAATCCCGGCCTTATAGAAGAAATTGAAAAAAGGATTAAAGAAGTGGATATTGATGATCTTCATGAGTCGGGGGAACTGGAGCAAATTATTGAAGACAGCCACAGCACCGTATTTCCTCAGATGCAGAATACTGAGCGCCCTGATAAAGCGGTAGCGGCTTTGACGGAAGGGCGTGTAGTGATACTGGTAGATGGGACGCCTTTTGTACTTATTGCGCCTGCCAGCATGTACCAGTTTTTTCAGAGTCCTGAAGATTTTTATGAAAGATGGATTGTAGGGAGTTTTCTACGGATGTTGAGATGGTTAGGGTCAATTATTGCTACCTTTGGACCATCCTTGTATATTGCCATTGTTTCATATCATCCGGGGATGCTGCCGACGCCGTTAGCGCTATCGTTAGCTGCCAGCAGAGAAGGAGTTCCGTTTCCGGCTTTTGTAGAAGCGGTGTTGATGGAAATCACTTTTGAACTGTTAAGAGAAGCAGGCGCCAGATTACCCAGGGCCATCGGGCAAACCATCGGGATCGTAGGAGGACTTGTCATTGGAGATGCGGCCATAAGAGCAGGCATTACCAGCCCTTTTATGGTTATCATCGTAGCTGCCACAGCGATATCCTCTTTTATGATTCCCGGGTACAATCTGGCGATAGCATTCAGGCTGATGCGCTTTCCCATCATGGTCATGGCGGCAGTCTTAGGGATGTATGGCGTAATTTTGGCATTTATCATCATCAATATTCATCTAATATTGCTAAAGAGTTTTGGTACCGATTATATGGCGCCCTTTCCGCCTATTCAGATACGAGATTTGAAGGATACCATTGTTAGAGGCCCGAGTCAATGGATGGGTAGACGTCCGGAATATATTAATCCCGTGGATATTGACCGGAAGGATCAGGATCCAATAAAGGAGATGTAATATCATTATGAGTAAGAAAACAGATGCACTCAGTGGCGTACAAATTACTGCACTGGTAGCTGCAACTATCATCGCTACAGGCGTGATGTCTCTTGCGAGCGATGTCGCGGAAGAAATGAATACCGATGGAGCCATTGCTACTTTTTTGGCAGGAATGATCGTGCTAGGTTTGACATATTTGATTGGGTACCTTAGTAAACGATTTGCGGGTCGTACCATCCTGGACTACAGCAGGGAGCTCTTAGGGATGCTGCCTTCTAAAGGCATCAACTTTATTTTATGCATATATTTTGTTGTTATATCGTCAGCGGTTGTAAGGACATTTGCTGCGGCGATCAAGTTATTTCTATTGGAAAAGACCCCGATAGAAGTGATCATTTTTAGCATTTTACTTGTTTCGGGTTATCTCGTCCAAAATGGGATTAATCCTGTCGCCAGAATGTGTGAGGCACTTCTTCCTATTTTGGTGCTTTCCTTATCATTATTGTTGGTATTGTCTCTGCAAAATTTTGATATCAAAGAATTTTATTCGGTATGGCAGATTGACCCAATGAATCTGATACGGGTAATTCCAAAAACGCTGCTGGCGTATCTAGGATTTGAGGTCGTTCTTTTTGCCGGAGCATATGCAGCAAAACCGGATAAAGTAACTCAGTACAGCTTGGTAGGGGTAGGAATTGCGGTAGGTCTATATACTGCGACGGTAGCTGTTTGTATCGGTGTATTTACCAATGATGATTTATCCTATTTGATTTATCCCACACTGGAATTGGCAAAGACTATTTCTTTCCCCGGGGCATTTGCCGAGAGGTTTGATATTTTCTTTGCGATTTTTTGGGTGCTGGCGGTTTTTACATCATTGTCGGTCTTTCATTATCTTGCGGCGTTCAGCGTAACGCGGCTGATAGGAATGAGAAACTATCGACCTTTCAGCTATTTTTTAATTCCGCCAATATATTTTATATCCCTTATACCCCAAAATATATTTGAAAATCAGTTATTCAGCCGATGGGTGTCCTATTTGGGGGCTGTGGTTGCAGCCGGAATTCCGGCATTACTGTTCGTGGTATCATTAATCCGAAGAAAGGGTGGAGAGAAGAATGAGGAAGCGTAGCTGCCTGATAAGAATATTTTTAATACTCATTTTGATATTTTCTACTCTTATATCTACAGGCTGCTGGGACATGGTGGAGTTGGAGGACAGAGTGTTTGCATTGGGGATTGCATTGGACAAAGGAGAAAAGGAAGGGGAGGTGATACTCACATATCAATTGGCGCTTCCTACAGCCATGTATGGGGAGAAGGGGGGAGACGGAGAAAAGGTCATGAATATAAGTACATCGACATCATCCGTTATTGAAGGAAATAAGCAACTGGCTGCCAGGCTAAACCGGGTGTTGAATATTGAACATTTACAAGTTTTTATTATTGGAGAAGAGTTGGCTAAGGAAGGAATCAATGAATATCTGGATTATTTCTTCCGGGATATCAATATGAGAAGAAAAACAGATATTTTGGTTGCAAAAGGGAAAGCAAAAGATATTTTTGAAATCACTCCGCTCACAGCACTGAGTACATCTCATTATCTTGCTGATCTTATGAGGTTGAATGAGACCCGTATGTACCGCATCAGTACGGAAGTAGATATGCTGGAAATTTCTAAAAATGTGCGTGAAAAAAGTGATTATATGGTGGCGAAAGTCGAAAAGCAAAAAGAAGATATTGTAGTATCGGGAGCGGCAGTATTTAGAAGAGACAAGCTTGTAGGCTATCTTGATGCGCAGGATACAAGAAAAGCGAAATGGATGACCAATAATATGGATACTGGCACCATTCAACTTGAAAATGTTGGTGAATCGAAGGGGAAGGTTGTGTTTAATGTATCAGAATCTAAAACGACTGTAAAGCCTGTTATACAAGAAAATAAGGTGGATTTTGACGTATATATCCGTGTTGAAGGCAATGTCTCCGAGATGAGTGATGTAAACTTTAAAAATACGCTTACATCGAAGTTTATTAACGCACTTGAGGAAAAAGTGGAAGCGGCGGTAAGGCAAGATTGTGTATCCATTATGAATGAAGCGCAGCAGAAATTGGAGGCAGACTTTTTAGACTTGGGTCATTTGGTAAAACGGTATAATATCCGTTGGTGGGAACAGCATGAAGACCGATGGAGAGAGATTTTCAAGGAATCAAAGTTGAACTTAAAGATCGATGTTTATGTAAGAAGAGTGGGCTTATCAAAATAGAAGGTAATGAAAGAAGGGGTATGAATGGTTCAGGAAATTGTAAGAATTACTTCAGGGATCGTATCGGTATATTTTGTAATCTTAACCGTAATATGCGGCATCATATGCATTTTTTCAGTAGGGCCTTACATCAAAAGCGGAGGGTTCAAAAAAGAGGCGGCAATTGCAAAATACGGAGGGATTGCGTATATTGTAGGAAGTATAGGCTTATACCTGGGGTTAAAACTATTTGCTTAAAATAGTAATAGTTCACAGTTCACAGAACAATCTCTTTCAACTGATCTGTGAACCGTGAACTGTAACCTGTGAACCAAATCTACATCCTGTCAATGACTTCTTCTACTTTATCATCCATACTGTCATTTTTGTCATGTCTCTCATCAATGGTCATACTGGTAATCACTCTTTGCGCACCTGCTTTGAAGGGAATGGCGTGCATTTCCTGCGCGACCTGAATAAGCTGATTGAAATCTCCCTCTACAAGGGTAGAGGTGGCTGTGATTTCATGCTCAAGTCCTTTGTTTTTTACTATTTGGCAGGCCTGTGTTACCATGTCGCCAATGCTTGCGCTGCTTGTACCGATAGGAATCACGCTTATTTCCAGTATAGGCATAATCATTCTCCTTAAAAATAAAATTAGTTCAATTTTATAATGAACCGGTTTTATTTTTTGTTATAAACGATGATTCTATAAACACAATTATTGCCATTGAAGATAATTCTTTTAGTGCTTTGTATCTACAACTTCAATTGAATCCAATGTTCTTCTGAAATCTTTTCGGAATGCCTGTAAATATTCCTGTCTTAATGACTGCTGTTCTTCTTTTTCTTTTTCAGTTAATCCCGTGCTTTTAGATTTTTTAGATAAAAAGTTGAGCCTGTCAATTTTATCTTTAGAAAGCATAGTATTCCTCCTATTCAATAAATAACAACCAAATGATTTCATATTAGTTATTATAAGTTTTATTGCACTATTTAAATATATTATGTTACAAGTGCTTAACAAAAATATATTATATATAAAAACATTAAAAATTGGAAGCATACTTTTATCTGTAAATAGCACAATAATACTGAAAGTATCTTATAAGTCGAAAGGAAGATATAAAATATGGCTGCAAATGAGAATGTACAAAGAAGAGAAACAGGAAGCACATTTGGTTCTATTATCGGACGTTTGGTAGCTGCTTCAATTATTTTGGCGGTCACAGCTTTTCTAACACCGGGATTTACGATTTCTAATATATGGGCATTGATTGTCGCAGCTGTAGTATTATCGGTTTTAGATTATGCTATCGCAAAAATGTTCAGAACCGATGCATCACCATTTGGAAGAGGCATTATAGGGTTCATATTGGCGGCGGCCATTATCTATTCGATAAGATTCATAGTACCAGGATATAATGTAACACTATTTGGAGCTGTGCTTGCTGCAATTGTTTTTGGAATTGTGGATGCAATTATACCTGGGAGAGCGTTGTAACTTTAAAAATAAAAGGGTGCGGAAATTATTTCCGTACCCTTTTATTTTTCATTAACATTGAGATTAAAGAAAACAGATGGTATAATCTTTTTGTGGTTATGTATTAATGATCATATTATTTATTGTTTACTAAGGATGTGTACTTTTTGCGTATTGTAGTTTTTAGCGATACTCATGGAAATATCCGCCATTGTATCGACGTCATAGACCGTATTGGAAGTATCAATATGATAATACATCTGGGAGATATTATAAAAGATGTGGAAGACTTAAAAATATTATATCCCCATATTCCAATACAGTATATTGCAGGAAATAATGAATTTAGGAACACTGTCCCTTATGACAAGGTATTGGAAGCTGACGGCAAGAAAATATTCATCACCCACGGACATCTATACCGTGTTAAGTACGAATATCATTCTATTGCGCGTAAAGGTGCTGATTTACATGTTGATTGCGTTTTGTTCGGACATACCCATGAGCCTTATGAAGCGTACCACGATAAAATGCATATCATGAATCCCGGCAGTATCAGTCTTCCCCGTCGGGGTAAGCCGTCCTATGGCGTAATCGAGATTGAGCAGGGCAAGCTGAGGACTTGTATATGTAACATAGTGTAAGATACATAATACGCAATAACAAATATTGATAAATTACAATAAATTTTCTGAAAAATCGACATAATTCAACAAAAATTTTATAATAACCATGATATAATCTAATCAAACAAAAGAAGGGAGAGCGTTTCAATGAAAAAAATTATGGAATTTGTTCGCAAAAACTCCTTAACCGTTTTAAGTGTGGTGGCAATGGTAGTGGCTGTAGGTGGGGTATCCACTGCATCTTTTTTTAGTTCTCATCAGCCGGAATGCCCTAAGGAATTATTAAAGTAAAGTATAAAAAACAGGTAGCTAAAATCAATAAAAGGATGTATATACATCCTTTTATTGATTTTAGCTAGTATTTTGCAAAGGAGTTTACGCGCATGATATTGTTGCAAACTTTGACAGAGATAGCTTCCTCATTTGTAGAATCTATAATTGTATTATTGTTATTTTCTTTTTTAAATGATAAAAAGACCTTTGTTAAAGATAATATATTAAAATCATTGGTTTTTTTTGTATTATATACAGTATTTACGTATTGGGCTTCAACATACATTCCTTTAGGAATTCATACAGCATGTATTGCAATTTTTATGATTATTACATTAAGCTATATTACTAAAACTAATATTTATGCTTCTATTATTGCAGTTGCGATTACCGGTTTCTTTTTCATGGTTACAGAGGTCATGTTACTAATGATTGAGATGAGTATATTAAATGTAGATACAGCTACAATTATTAATAGCCCTAACTATAAGTTAAATCATGTCATTCTCTCTAAACTTGTGCAAATGATTATAAGTATTATGTTGTTAAAATTTAATTTTAGATTATTCAAATTAAAGGTATTGGAAAAAGAAAACTCATTGCTTTCATTTGCTATACTGCAAATATTCATGATGACAATTTTCATGATAAGCGTAAACTTTGTAGTATCTCATCCAACAAACATAGTACTATATAACGTATTGCTATTTGGTATTTATTCATTGTTTGTTATTCTTAGTTTTTTAGATTATAAAGAGCGAGAGCGAATTCTTCTTATCCAACATAAATTCGAAGCTCAGAAGGAATACGTTAAAAATATGGAAACAGTGATGAATGTTATAAGAAAAGAGAAGCATGATTTTGCCAATCATCTCAATACGCTTTTGGCTATATGTGTGCTAAAGAAAGCCGATGGATTGGAAAGGGCTGGTGACTATATACGGAAGCTTACAAACAATTTAAATAGTTCGTACCGGGTTTTTAATACGGGAAATGAATATGTAGATGGTTTAATGGCGGTGAAGAGCTGCTTTGCCTTTGAGCATGACATTCATTTGGAAGTAGATATCGACGCCCCATTGAACAGGGCGGATATAGACGACAACCATCTTACAAGCATCATAGGAAATATCATTGATAACGCCTTTGAGGCTATTTTATCATCTGCGGAGACAGAAGATAAGGTAGTATCGGTTTGTACGTATATGGAAGAAGATCACTACTGTCTTTCTATTGCGGACAACGGGCCTATGATTCCCGATGAAATAAAAGTTAAGATATTTGACAATGGATTTTCCACAAAAAGCAAAGATAAGCCGGATCATGGGTTCGGCTTGTATATCGTAAAGCAGTTGGTGACGCAAAATAAAGGAGAAATCAGTGTTTTAAGCTCTGAAGAAGAGACGGAGTTCCTAATCAGATTAAATGTGAGGAAGAGTGAAGATGGAGAAGATTGCTCAAAAGCTTACCAGCGCAATTCAGCGTGAGAGACCGGAGCTGACAGACCTCCAGGTAAGAACAATTAAATTTGGACTGGAATGTTTACTGGGAGAGTTATCAAAGCTCATCATGTACTTTATTATTTTTTCTATATTATCGTTGACAGGATATTATTTGGTTGCGCTGCTTTTCTTTAGTTCCCTGCGTCTGATCGCAGGAGGTTATCATGAGGATACCTATTGGAGATGCTTTTTTACTTCTCTGGTTATCTTCGCGGCAATTATTGTGATAGGCATGAATCTGCCCCAGTCCTTACTACTGAAATCGGGTATGCTTATTGTTTCGGTCATACTTACATGGCTTTATGCACCGGTAGATCATCCTAACAAGCCTATCATCAGTGTTGAAAGAAGGAGGCGGTTTAAATATTTTTCTTTTGGCAGTGTGATATTGATGGGAATCATGAGTCTTCTGCTTCCGGCTTTATACTCCGGAACTGCAGTTGTGGCGATATTGGCTGAAGCGTTATCGCTTCCGGTAGGAGAATACGCAAAAAGGAGGAAATGTAGATGAGAGTATTAATAGGACAAGTTATTCAAGACAAAAATATATTAAATACCGTACAAATGACATATGCCGATAAGAAAGGTTTTTTTGTGGCACTGGTCAACATCTGTGATGAATTAGATGTTGATATTCCTATTTGGACAGCAATGGAAGAAAAATTGCTTGATAAAAAAGGAGAAGTACTAGTGCCATTGGAGCAGGGCGGATTTTTACGGATCTCTCATGCCAGTCAAGGATCTTATGTTCAGTAAAGTATGTTCTATTTAAGGAAATTAAGTTCACAAGGTGTATATGATCGTATCGGTCATATACACTTTTTTTATGAAGAACTCTGTGGATTATATATTTGTAAGGGCGGCTATTGGCCGTCCGATTGGCAATTTGTTCCGATAGTCAGTTGGTCATTCATTTAATGTAAATTATATATTTATTTTCCAGTCATTTGTATAGGTTTATCGCATTATTTTCATAGGACATAAGAACTATAGAAGGATGTGAAAAAGTCTAATTTAGCACATAGAAGGAATGAAGCATGGGGACGGAACTACTGCTGCACCTGGTTTTGGTGAAGCTGAAGCTCCGTCCCCGTGCTTTGCGACTGACCGACGAAGCACTTTATCACATCCTCCTATAGAATATATACGCAGATTGATTTTTAAATAAATATCACATGATTGAAAAAAAATCAATTTAGTGTATAATTGATGTATTAGAAGACAATATTCTTAACGATTTATCAATAGGGATGTATAAAATGAAAAAAATGAATGATACTTATGCGTACGGTATGCTTGTATTAGGAATACTGTGTTTTCTTGCCGGATTCATCACCATGAAAATGAATCCCGGCAGTCCTTATGGCTTGGGAACTCTTTTTTTAGGATTGTTTTTAGAAATTCAATATCTGAAAGCCATGAATAGGGTGTCTGCATATATTATACGCATACTGACGTGGGTTGTAGTGTTCGGTTTTTTCGCAGTTGATATTTTAATTATTTATTACTGGATGAGAGGCAGACTATTATAGGAGAAAAAGATGAAAGCTGAGATATTAAAGGCGCTTAAAGAAAATAAAAATCAATACATCTCGGGAGAAGAACTGAGCAATCGGCTGAGTGTATCCAGAACTGCCGTATGGAAATATATTTCGGTACTGCGGAAAGAGGGGTATGATATTGATTCTTCTTCAAGAAAGGGATATAAACTTATTTCTTCATTGGGGGTGCTTTCTGCTGAGGAAATTCAATCCGAACTGGTTACGCGCTTTTTTGGAAGGCAGATTTTCTATTATGACAGTATTACATCTTCGAATACTATCGCTAAGCAGATAGCAGCAGAAGGTTGTGAAGAGGGGGCGCTTGTGCTTGCCGATCATCAATCTTCCGGTAAAGGGAGATTAGGAAAACAGTGGAGTTCTCCGCCCCAAACCGGGATATGGATGTCCATTATTTTACGTCCTGAGATCATGCCCACACAAGCGCCATTTATCACTATTCTCGCCGCATTGGCAGTGGCGGTTTCCATTGAACAAGCTACCTGCATAAAACCGGAAATAAAATGGCCCAATGATATTGTAGTAGAAAAGAAAAAGGTATGCGGGATACTCACGGAGATGAGCGCTGAAATAGAGCGAATAAATTATATTATTGTAGGTATAGGGATCAATGTTAATATGGACAAGGATGATTTTCCGCCGGAGCTTGAGGCCATAGCGACTTCGATAAAAATGATAACCGGACAAGCGGTAAATCGAAATATTCTTATAAGAACGCTTCTGGAAAACTTTGAATATTATTATGTCAAGGCTTTAGCAAACGGACAAAGAAGTGAAATTATTGCAGAATACAAAAAATACTCTCTTACCTTAGACAGCAGAGTAAGGGCAATATATCAATCGGCAGAGATTGTGGGCCAAGCAATAGATATTACCGATGAAGGGGAACTAATCATCAGGGATGATGATGGACAAGTTCATACCATTATGTCGGGTGAAGTGTCTGTAAGAGGGTTGTATGGATACGTTTAGTTAATTAATAGTGAATAGTGAATAATGAATAGTGGTTGGTGAAGGTGTGTGACAAAGTTCGATTCAGCACATAGAGGAAATCAAACTTGGGGACTGTCCGGGATCACTGATAAAGTCCGTTTTAGCACGCAGAAGGGCAAGACTTGGGGACTGGTCTGCTGTCAGGCCTGGTTTTTGGCCGGACTGCGGCTCTGTCCTCATGTGTTGCCCTGAACGATGAAGCACTTTTTCAATGGTTTCGGATTGTCCCCAGGTTGGATTTCCGAACGACTAGGCACTTTTTACAGCCTTCTAAGAGAAATATTATTATATAGGAGCGGTTTGAATGATACTTGTTGTAGATGTAGGAAATACTAATATTGTGTTGGGGATTTATGAAGGGAAGAAACTTAGAACCTATTGGCGTATGACAACGGATAAGGATAAAACATCCGATGAGATCGGTATGCTGTGTATGCAGTTTTTTAACTATGAAGGCATTAAAATCTCAGACATAGAGGCAGTGATTATGTCTTCGGTAGTGCCGCCCATCATGTATTCTTTTGAGCATGCGATAAAAAAATATATAAAGGTAGAGCCTCTAATCGTTGGACCGGGAATAAAGACAGGTATAAATATAAAGTATGATAATCCTAAAGAAGTAGGTGCCGATAGGATTGTAAATGCTGTAGCCGGGTATGACCTATATGGCGGACCGTTGATCATTGTAGATTTTGGAACCGCCACAACTTTTTGTGCTATTAGTGAAAAAGGTGAATATCTCGGAGGAGTCATCTGTGCAGGTATAAAAATATCTATGGATGCGTTATTCCAGAAAGCGGCGAAGCTTCCGAGGGTAGAGCTTGTGAAGCCGGAAAGAGTGATTGGCAAAAATACTATTAACAGCATGCAAGCCGGGGCCATTTACGGATATGTGGGGAAGGTTGACTATATTGTTAAACGTATGAAAGAAGAAATGGGGGGAGGAGAAATCAAAGTAGTGGCTACAGGCGGTCTGGCACGGATGATCTCTTCCGAATCGGAGACTATAGATGAAATCAATTCCTTACTGACCGTTGAAGGTCTAAGGATTATATATGAAAGAAACAAAGTTTGATGAGACTGACAAATTTATAACATGAGTAATAACACTTTACGCTTATGTTGTATTATTTATAATAATTATTTTGAATGGAGGAACAATCATGAGTATTCAAGAAGAAGCACTGAAATGCCATAAGGAATGGAAGGGTAAAATCGAAGTAAAAAGTACCGTTGAAGTTGGAGGAACAAAGGATTTATCTTTAGCATATACACCGGGAGTAGCAGAGCCTTGTAAAGAAATACATAAAGATAAAAATAAAGTTTATGACTATACACGCAAGTGGAATCTTGTTGCGGTCGTGTCGGATGGTACTGCAGTATTAGGTCTTGGGGATATCGGTCCTGAAGCAAGTATGCCTGTAATGGAAGGAAAAGCGGTGCTTTTCAAAACGTTTGCGGATGTGGATGCTTTCCCGATCTGCCTTGATACGAAGGATACCGATGAAATTATCAAAACTATCAAATATATGGCACCAACCTTCGGAGGGATTAACCTGGAAGATATTGCGGCGCCCAGATGTTTTGAAATTGAGAGAAGGTTAAAAGAAGAGGTAGATATTCCTATATTCCATGATGATCAGCATGGAACTGCTGTTGTAACGCTTGCGGGAATGATTAATGCTCTTAAAATTGTCAGTAAGAAACTTGAAGAAGTGTCGGTTGTCGTGAATGGTTCAGGGGCAGCGGGAATTGCAATTACAAAGCTGCTGATGAAGATGGGCCTTAAGAATGTTGTTCTATGTGATAGAAGCGGTGCAATCTATGAGGACAGGGACAATTTGAATACTGAGAAACAAGAAATAGCCAAAATTACAAATAAAGAAATGAAAAAAGGCAGTTTAAAAGATGTGATTGCAGGGGCGGATGTATTTATCGGTGTTTCAGCTCCGAATACGGTAACGAAGGAAATGGTACAATCGATGAACAGCGATGCGATTATTTTCGCGATGTCCAATCCTGTACCTGAAATATTCCCTGATGAAGCTAGAGAAGCGGGAGCAAGGGTTATAGGAACCGGGAGGTCCGACTTCCCTAATCAGGTAAATAACGTATTGGCTTTTCCGGGAATTTTCAGAGGTGCATTGGATGTAAGAGCAAAAGATATTAACGATGAGATGAAAATCGCAGCTGCTTATGCCATTGCGGAGCTTATTTCGGAGCAGGAGTTAAATGAAGAGTATGTTATTCCGAAAGCGTTTGATTCAAGAGTCGCAGGCGTGGTAGCGGAAGCTGTTAAGAAGGCAGCGAGGGAAACAGGGGTAGCAAGATTATAAATAGATTGAATATTTCCCGTTAAACATATTATTAGAGGGCAAAATAAACTTTTTTGAGCCTATATAAGGATTGTACATAAACCGTATTTGTTTTATAATAAGACTAGTTTCGATGGAGGATGTAACATATGGATATGTTACATTCTTTCTATTTTTATGTATAAGCGGCATTATTTAAGGGGGATATCTTTATAAATGCATAAGGAAATCGTTAAGAGGCAAGGGAATACGGTGCTCATTGTTATAGGGCTTATTATTCTTGTTTTTATTTGCATGAGTATTCTAAATGAGATCATCGTTGTTTCAAAGTATTCATCCGTTGTTGACTTGGTTGGTGTCGGTATACTTACAGCTTTTGCATATTTTGTGATGAGGTATATGGTGGTCGACTATAAATATACGCTCATTGATACGGACTTAATCTTTCAGCGCATCATAGGCAACAGGGAGACGGTAGTGCTGGATGTAAATATTGAAGACATCGTTGTTTTAGCACCTGCTTCTAACAAGGCTTTATTAAAAAAACAGGGCAGGATTGATAAGACCTACCGGTTGTGTGTGACACTGGTCGGCAAGAATAAATATTTTGGTATTTTCGAAAAAGAAGGGAAGAATTACAAGGTCATATTTGAACCAAGCGAAAAATTAATAAAGCTTGTCAAAAAAAGCATTCCTGATAAAGTGATAGACTAGGCCATTAGTAAAAATACTAATGGTTTTTTTGTTGCTTCGGAATGTATATTTTTTTAGGTTCAGCACTAAATTTTGTGGAACAATAAAAGTTCCATAAATTACATTACCAAACAACTGGTAAAAAGAGTACAAAAAATCCGATACACCGTTTATTCTGAAATATGCAACCAAAACAGAATAAAGGCGGTGATCGGATTGAAAACCAATTATGATTTTATACAAAATATGATTGGTTTTCAAGGGTTAGAGATAATCTCTACGCGATAAAATCATGAACCCATCCCTTTCCAATATCCTTTCACTAGGATTTTTTAAAATGCCATTTCAGCATTTAATTCTATGAGATAGGCCCATATTTTTAATGTGTCCCAATAATGATAAGCAATTGAAATCAAAAAAGAGATATGTTACAATAACTTTAAATTATTCTGTGTTTTACATATAAAAGGAGACATCATGAAACAGTATATCTCTTTAGAATTTATCAGTATTTATAAAAATAAAAGTGTTTTCCTTAGAACTTTTTGTATGCTTATTATCCTTTCTTTAATCCTTGCAGGCTGTTTCTACTATTTTTCAATAAATCTAATGTCAGATAATCTAAAAAAAAAGACATATACTTCTAATATTAATATGCTTTCCAAAACAGAAAGCGCAATGGATCTTGCTTTTAGCTACATCACTCAAGCAATTAATCTGTCTGCTAGAAATGAATATGTCATAAGTGCTGTCGTCGTCCCAGGGTTAGATAGACCGGAACGGAATTTTGAAGTAATTAAGCATCTTTATGAAACAGCAAAGAACAGCAGTCTTATAAAATGTATTTTTCTTTATGTCAACTACGATAATACTATATTTTCATCTGATGGTACTGTTACTGAACTAGATAATTTTAATAAAAAAGATATTATTGAGGAATATAACCAGAATCCTCAAAATTGCACAGAACTTCTTGTTAACCAATCCTCAACTTCAATGAGAGTAGTGAATGGAAGAATCTTCATGTTTCGGGATTTTCCACTTTCCTATGAGAATAGAAATGCTACATTAATATTTGAGATCGATACCCTTGCACTTTATGAGCTTGTTCAAGGGGCAGAAAATAATTTGAGTAAAGAAATATATATATATGATGAATACAATCACCCTGTCTTTATTAATCAGCTTGATTATTCTAATATCGATTTTTCACGAAAAATTAATGAATATACTCAAGATAAGCAATATGGATACTTTATAGACCAAACTAAACCAGGGAAGAATATCTACTTTTATTTTCGCTCTAGATTCAATAAATGGAGATATATTTATCCCGTCGCTGCGAGCAGTATAAAGCTCACATCAAAGGGAGCGCTCACGGCAATAGTTCCGCTACTGATTATTTTCCTGGCTATCAGCTTATTTTTCTCCTTATATATTACACGCAGCATTTATAACCCAATTAAAAAGCTAATGCTCACAGTTATGCAAATTAGAAGTGAGAATAAAGTGGTTCTACAAAAAACAAAGAATGAGTTTGATTTTTTAGGATTGGCTTATGCCGATGCTGTAGATAAAAGTAAACATCTTACACAGCTAATGGAAGGGGTAGCTCCTATAGTTCTTGAAAAGCTGCTTAGCAATTTATTATTTAATAAGGAAACTTCTTTGAGGAATATTGAGGATACTCTCAATAGTATCGGCAATCCATTTTATGTGCAAAATAATTATGTTGTACTTGCCGCTCAGGTATTTCCTAAGGATCACAAAGAAATGACTTATGTTCAGACAAATCTTTATCGCATCAGTATCGATAATATTGTAAACGAGCTTAAGCGTTCTGATGTAGCACACTACTGTCTCCAAAAAGATAATACCAACATAGTCCTTATTCTCTCTTTCTCTACATCATTGTCGGCAATTGAGATTAAACACCATGTGATTTCTCTTTCCAACCAAATCATAGAACGCGTACAAGACTTGCCCTTTAATATTATTATCGGACGTGGAGGAGTTTACAATGGTATAGCGGATATTCGATTTTCTTACCATGAAGCTCGGAACACTCTCAGCTACCAAGTATATCTTAGCGATGCAAAGAAATATGATGCACTTGAAAACACAGTAAAACAAGATGCTTTTGATTTTGACGATCAGTATTTAAAAGAAAAAACAAGACAATTTATTGTAGCTCTCAAAGAAGAAAATGATGATAAAACACTAAACCTAGCAACCGGGATTCTTCAACATATTTCTACCAACATTACTGATCTTGCAAAGGCTCGACAAAAATTCGAAATTTTTGTCGACGCGATTTTTGAAGTTCTTATTGAATACAAGGTGGATTTTGACTCTGAAGAATTCAATCAAAAAAGAAATATTGACCGTGATTTAAACTCATTTGTAACAATTGCTCAAATGGAACACTATACTCGTCTTTTATGCGAACAGGCAATACAAATTGTGAATGTGTATAATAAAAAACGTCAACATAAGTATGTTGTCCGAGTAAAGGAATATATTGAAAACAATTATTTTGATAGAACTTTATCTCTCAATACGGTATCGGAACAAATTAATATTAGTCCGTCCTACCTCAGTAAAATATTTAAAGATACACAGAATCAGAATTTTATAGATTATCTCAATGCTATCCGTGTTGACAAAGCAAAGCAGCTCTTGAAGTCTACAGGCCTAACGGTTAAAGATATCGGATACAAAACCGGATTCAGTACAATACAAAATTTTATTAGGGTGTTCAAAAGATATGAGCGAATGCCGCCGGGACAGTACAAGAAAAAAATGTTGGAAAGAAAATAAAGTGCGGATTCGCAGGAGCAAGAGGGTATAGATTTATTGCCTTCCTCCTGCCATATACTCATTTCGATACACAGTTCAATTGATTTTAAAATATCCATTTCTCTATATTTCCTCTGCCGCATGCCACCTTCGCTTGAGATGACCGTATTTTTCATTCAGATGAATCGTATTATGCTTCTATTCTCTATTTTAAAACATAGTGCATAGTAATATCTATTCTATGAGTTAAAACGTTAGAGTTAACAAATCTTATTATTCTTTCTTTTCATATTCTTTTTTTGTTCTTTTTTAATAATTGTTTACATTTTAAAAAAATGAATATTTACATGGCGTTATTACCGTATATACAATGTTACCGTAACTAATTTGTAGTTTTACCTATAAACCTTATACATTCCGGGGAAAGGAGTGATTTTATGACCAAAACATAGTTAGTATTAACATAGACAGAAAATTTGAATTTCTGCTGTTATTTTCTATCTATAATATACCAACAAACCTATAATTATAAGGAGGAAGATTATGAAAACCTTTAGAAAAATTTCAAACATTATATTTTGCGGCATATTGGCAACAACCTTGTTGCTGAGCGGGTGCGGAGCTTCAGAAGCACCTGGTTCTTCAAGCGAAGAAACTAAAACAAATGCTTCTGCCTCTACAGAAAAATCATCTTCTAATACTTCTGTTACCCAAAAAAAGATCGTATTAAAATTAGCCTCAACACAAAGTCCTGAAATGGGAGCAATTAAATCCCTTAAGCGCATGGCGGATAATGTTAAATCAAAAACACACGGTGAAGTCGAAGTACAGATTTTCCCGTCCAGTCAACTCGGTGACCAACGTGACTATCTTGAAGGACTCTCAATGGGTACTGTTGAAATGTGCTTAATGGCAACAGGTGCACTCGAAGGATTTGAACCTAAAATGGCGTTATTCGGCGTTCCATATCTATTTAAAAGCAGCAAACAAATCCATTCTTTTTACGAATCGGACACTTGCCAGAAAATATTAGATGAATATCGTAATTCGCACGGTATTCGAGTTATTGGCTTATATGATGAAGGTATACGTAACTCATGGACTAGCAAAAAACCCATACGTACCTTTGAAGATTTTTCCGGAATAAAACTGAGAGTTCCGGAGGTTCCCATTTATGTACAAATGTTCAAGGCTATTGGAGCAAACCCTACCCCCATGGTTTGGAGCGATGTCTATACAGGTTTGCAAACGGGTGTTATTGAAGGTGTGGAAAATAATGTAGAGATGATTACTACTAGTAAATTAACAGATATTATTAAATATGAAACTCTTACACAACATGTTTATTCTACCTTGTTCTTAATGATTAGTGAACAAGCCTTTCAAAAAATGAGTCCTGAAAACCAAAAGATCTTTATGGATTGCGTAAAAGAAGGTAATGTAGACGCATTTGCTAAATTCGAAGAAAGTCAGAAAAAAGCGCATGAAGAGATTGTGGCAGCCGGCATAGAAGTAATTGAATTATCCGCCAGTGAAAAGACGAAGTTCGCTGAAAAATTTAATGCCATTACTAAAGAAAAACTTGCATCACTATTTGATAATTCTGAAGAATTATATAATGAAATAGCTGCTATTCCTGAATAAAAACTAACATAGATAAGTTTCATCAACTGATTAACAAATGCTCAGCATCAGCAGTGAAATAAAATTTGCTAAGAAAAATATCTCCGTTGGGCATTTGTTAATAGACAATAGAATTTCACAGAAAGGAAGAAAAAGATGGTTAAAAAGCTATTACATTCAATGGATAATATAAATCGTATCGCTGTCTTTCTTTGTATTTTTGGATTTACAAGTATTTGTTTTCTGCAGGTTGTATTCCGCTACGTTTTCAATAATTCTCTCTCATGGTCCGAGGAAGCTTGCCGATATCTTTTTGTTTTTACTACTTTCTTAGGCTCTGCACTATGTGTTATTGAAAAACGGCATGTTACTATTGATCTAGTTACTAGTTTGCTTCCAAAGAAGTATAAAAAATATCATTCACTGATAATGTATTCCCTCATATTTATTTTCTCGATCTACCTTATAAAGGCCGGCTGGATTCTTGCAATGAAAAATATGTTCCAGCGTAGTGCCGCATTGGGAATACCAATTGGTATCCTCTATTATGTAATTCCGATCTCCGCAGTATTCATGGCGATCAACTCTATTAGAATTATAATTTCAGACTGGCATGAAAAATCCCGCAAAGATAGCAACGTTATTTAGGAGGGGGAAGATATAATGATTATTATAATGCTGATCACATTTCTAGGACTAATGCTGCTTGGTATGCCGATAGGTTTTGCAACGGCTATAGCAAGTTCATTGTTTATCATTACAAGTGATAATTTACCTTCTATCTTATTGCCACAACGAATGTTTGTTGCGGTAGATTCTTTTCCATTGATGGCAATTCCACTTTTTATTCTAGCAGGTGAATTAATGAATAGTGGTGGTATTACAAAAAAAATTGTCCATCTCGCTTCTGCGCTTGTAGGCCATATCACAGGAGGATTAGCCCATATTACTATATTGGCAAGTATGATATTTGCGGGAATGTCCGGTTCATCAGCAGCAGCAGCAGCCTCCGTTGGCGGTATGATGGTACCGGCAATGGAGAAAGAGGGTTATGATGCTGATTTCGGCGCGGCTGTTACTGCCTGCAGCGCAGTCATTGGTCCCATTATTCCCCCCAGTATTGCAATGGTAATGTATGGATCCATTACAGGCTATTCTATAGGAAAGCTGTTTCTTGGCGGTTTCTTCCCTGGAATAATAATGGGTCTCAGCCTTATGTTTGTTGCATACTTATATTCTAAAAAGCACCATTATATGGCTAAACCGAAGGTTTCTAGAATCGAAGCATGGGTGGCATTTAAAGATTCTATCGCTGCACTACTGATGCCTATTATTATTATTGGTGGAATTCTTTCAGGTGTGTTTACGGCAACGGAAGCCGGTGTTATTGGAGTTGTCTATGGCTTAATAATCGGCTTTCTTTATAAACAAATTCAAATTAGAGATATTCCTCATATTTTCTTAAAAGCTGCCGTTACAACTTCAACTGTTATGTTTATTATCGGGGCTGCAATGTTACTTGGATGGATCTTAACAAGTATTCAGATGCCGCAAATGATTACTGCTACGCTACTGGGTATATCTGATAATCCACTTATGATTTTCTTTTTGATTCTAATATTGTTGTTTGTTCTTGGATGCTTTATGATAGATGCGGCAATTATTCCATTAGTTACCCCATTATTTATTCCAGTTATTAAACAATACGGCATTGACCCAATTCAATTTGGCATTGTTATGTGCATGATGACTACTACAGGCGGTGTAACTCCTCCGGTAGGCAATTTACTTTATATTGCTTGCAGTATCAGCAATGCGTCTGTAGCAAAAGTGATTAAGGCATCCGTCCCGTTTTTAGTAGCACTGTTGATTTCCATTTTAGTTTGTATGCTATTTCCGCAGATTACTACTTTTTTACCAAATCTCATCATGGGAAAATAGCATTGTAGATCGATTTATGCTGAGAAATAGAAAGGAAGCGTTATAATGCGTAAAAGCTATTTATTAGATTTAAATAAAATGGATAATTTCTATAAACATCCCTATAACTACTATGTAAAGCCATTTAAAATCATTAGTAATTTGTACTTTGTCGGGAATGCAGATGTAGGAGCATATCTGATTGATACAGGCGATGGATTGATTTTAATTGATACAGCATATCCCCAAACAGTTTACTTATTGTTTCAATCAATCTGGGAAGCAGGGTTTGATCCAAAGGATATAAAATATATTTTACATTCTCATGGACATTTTGATCATTTCGGCGGAACTATCCCACTGGTGAAACTCAGCGGTGCAAAAACATTCCTGGGGGCGGAAGACATAAAAATGTTTGCTACAAATCCTGAACTTGCATTATTTTGCGACAGTTTTTATGCATACGCAGAACTATTTCAGCCAGATTATGCAATGAATGATGGAGATGTTATTACACTTGGAAATACTTCTATTCATATTATGTCTACACCTGGACATTCCAAAGGCGTCTGCTCCTTCTTCTTTGATGTTACAGAGAACGGAAAAAAATATACAGTTGGCATGTTTGGTGGCAGCGGCCTAAACACTTTGTGTAGAGAGCATTTCCGGAGGGCAGGATTAAATGAGTCGGTAATGTTTGAAATGCGTGCATTGTTTGAAGACTCCCTTCAGAAATTGATTAATATGAAAGTCGATATCATGCTGGGCAATCACACATTTCAGAATGATACGGTGGGGAAATATTCTAAAATGCTTAAAAACCTTTCTGACCCAAATCCTTTTATTGATCCCAAAGAATGGTTATTGTTTATCCGTAAAGTAATGACCGGATATAAAGAAATGCTTGAGGCCAATGAATAATTATAGGGGTAACTTAGAACTATCAGCGCTTAAGTCACTATCTTTTTGCAAGTTTCCCTAACAAGGGTATAGAGACAAGGGTTGGACTTCCATTATTGAGAGCCGGAATATTGTGTTAACTTCTGGCTTTCAATTCTATATACTTAGATCATACGCGTTAAGTTAAGCTATTTTTTACCAATTTAATTGAGCAAATAGTGTTCCTGCAATCGCTCAACCGTGGTTTTGCGATTACGTTTATCATGTAAGCTTTGTTCGGCCGCTCTTTTAAGAATCAGTCGCAGTTCCGATATTGCTTCAGTGGTTGCATAAAGGCTTGAAAATATTTTTTCCACCTTTGTCGCAATTAGTTTGATAAACGACATCATACTAATGCATCTGTTTTTTTGTTGGTACATGAGGGCATACAGTGCTGAGTAGACTGTGAAAATTAGTATAATGGCAATTAACCTTCCATATAGAAGACACTCTAATTGCTCTTTACCACAGTTGCCTACTTTGCCAAGGTTTAGATAGCTTTTGCAAGCCTTAAATAAAAGCTCTATCTGCCATCTAGCTCTGTACAATTCACAGGCTGCCTTTGGAGTAAGCATATGTGCTGGGGCGTTAGTAATTAGAAGGTTCCATCCTAATAACTCTAAGTCATAGTCACTCAGTGTTTTGCCTTGTGACTTTGCTTTTTTATTTGCTTTGCGCCTACGTTCATTAGCGACTTCATCAGGTAAACGTACACCAATCAGCCGACATTGTAGTAATTTAGAATACTTGGTGCCAAAGTATACATCTATATCAACACTGGAGCTGTTTTTTAAAACACTTAAAAGGTCTAAGGCTTTAAAAGATTTAGTGTCAGAATTTTGTATTTGAAAAACAGTATTTGATTTAATTCGGCTAAGAAAATATGCACCTTTGGATATTATTTTCCTAAACAAATCTTTACTGTAATATCCTAAGTCAGTAATTAACAGCTCACCATGATGAATGTGTTTTAGAAGTTCATCTTTATAGCCGGCATCTGGACCAGGCGCCTTTGTCAACTCCATATTTGTGATAGTTCTGGACTTAAGGCTATATATAGTCTGGATTTTTAGAGCAGCTTTTGCATTATTGCCACCAAGACCTTTCCAGACATCTGCTAATTTGTCCGGAAGAGTAACTTTAGAGCTATCACATATTTTTACATCAGTAAAAGCTTGGAGCACATCGAGATTCTGGACAGTTATTGCTCTCTTGGCAGAATACTCAACTGCTGACTGGAATACTTGTTTTAGCAATAAAGCACTTGTAGCCAAACGTTGAAAAAGTCCTTCGCGTGTTATACTAAGTCCGCGTTGAATATTTTCGCATTTAGAAGCAGTTTGACGTAAGGATGGATTAGGGGTGTCCCATAAGCCGAATGTAAATACTTTTACTATAGTATCTGGCAGCAGCTTAGAGCGGCGCACCGTAAACCCTGTGTCCTTAGAAATTTCCAGTATTTTTGTCTTTCCTAAAAAGCAAATAAAGCTTATAATTAGTGATATGGGAACTTGAAACATGGGAACCTCACCTTTCATTTCTCTATTACTTTGAGGTTCTCATGTTTTTTTCTTTTTTGCAAATGTAATTATTGGTTTACCATAACATGGCTTAGCTTAACGCGTATGATACTTAGATATACGGAAGAACCTCCGCCGAACAAGAATATTCATCAATAAATTTTTAGAATGTTGGAGCTTTATAGAAATATTTCTTGAAAATTCAAATCCAAAGGACAAACTGCCATTAGTAAAACTACTAATGGTTTTTTTATGAGATTGCGTAATATTACATTTTGACAGTATTTCAGCAGGTATGATATAATTTGATAAGTATTTATATACCTAGTGAGGTATGCTGCATGAAAAACAAAAAGAATATTATTTTAGTGATTGAATGTGTTATAATATTATGCTTGCTTACAGCCTATTATTTTATTTTTTTGCAGGATAAATGGAACCCAAATGACAGCAGGCAAGCCGTTTCTGCTGCTGAGTTTCAAAAAAACTACGAATCTGATGCTGACACTGGTTTGAAGGATCGGATACAACCGAATATTGAGGCGGATATTGAAGTTATAAACAATAAAGTTAGTATTAAGCAGAGTATTGCATTAAAAGAACCTGTAGATACTTTTTATTTTTATATCCCATCAAAGAATATCGCGAAAACAACGATAAAGAATATACAATCGGAGAAGGGATTTACGAATGTCATTGTGTCGGAAAACAATTTAAGGGTTGATTTCGAGGATAAGCAGACAAGAATATATGTAGAATATGAAATGGTATTAAATAATAACCAGGAGCCTCTTTCATATACGGAAGACAGTGTTTTCCTTACAAACTTTTTAATCACTCCTGCTGTATATAAGAACGGGGAGCCTGTTTTTTTGTATAAATCTTCTTTCGGTGATCCATATATCTATAATGTGAATCATTATTCGGTAAGATTAAAGACGGATAATCATTTTACCGCATACGCACCGGGGAAAGTAGAGGAAGACACGGTTGGTGACAGTAAGATAACAATATTTCAACATGAAAATGCAAGGGACTTTCCCATTGCCATCTTTAAAAATGCAAAGGTTGAAGTCAGGAAGTATGGAGAAAAGGATATTTATTATATTGGGTCTTTGGATGCAAAAGACTATATTGAGCATGCAATGGCATTTGCAGAATCTAATATCGGCCCTTATCCATACAAAGAATTTTATGTCGTTAAGGCGCCATTATCATTGCAAGGGATGGAATTTTCAAATATGATTTTTCTATCCGAGTCATGTTTTCATAATAAAGAAGTACTCAAAAGAGTGGCCTATCATGAGGTATTTCATCAATGGTTTTATGGTATAATAGGTACGGACCAGCTCAATGAGCCTTTTTTGGATGAAGGACTTGTGAACTATTTATCTTTGATGCTTAGCAATAATGAGTTGAACCGATATTTTAATGAGAAGCTTTTCCAACTGCATCTTAGAGATTATCATTCTAGAGACCAGTATTATCATTTGGCATATAATGATTCTGCGGTGTATTTTTATAAGCTTCATAAAAAACTTGGAGATGATTTCTATAATTTATTAAAAAAGATATATGCTGAAAAAAAGCTTTCGATTTTGTATTTTGATGAACTACTAAAATATGCCGAAGAGTATTTAGGGGGTAATTAGTTTGAAGACTGTTACGAATGAAAATATTAGACAGTATAAGTTGTTTTTGCAGGACCATCCCAAAGGACATTTTATGCAATCTCCGGAATGGGCTAAAGTAAAGTCAAATTGGAAAAATGAGATTGTTATTATAGAAGATCAAGATAAAAATATAAAGGGTTCTATGAGTATCCTCATTAGAAAAATCCCATTTTTAAAATATACTATTATGTATTCACCCCGTGGGCCTGTCTGTGATGTGGATGATAAGGAAACTTTCAAGGCTTTATTGGACGGAGCGAAGCAGCTTGCGAAAAAACACAACAGTTATGTTTTGAAGATTGACCCTGATATTGGAAAAGAAAATGAGAAGTTCGGTCAGATTGTTAGAGAATTAGGATTCAAAGTGAAGAATGATTCTAAGAATTTTGAAGGAATACAGCCGCGTTTTGTGTTCCGTCTTGATATTAAAGACAAAACCGAAGAAGAGATTATGGCCGGGTTTCATCATAAGACAAGATATAATATTAGATTGGCCGAGAGAAAAGGTGTAACAGTTAAGTTAGGGGACAGGAAAGACTTGCTCCGGTTTCATAGGGTTATGCAGGAGACAGGGGTTAGAGATGAATTTGTGATAAGAAGTCTTGAATATTTTGAAAAGATGTATGATTGTCTTGCCCCTGAGCATTTAAGATTATATCTTGCTTACCATGAAGACAAGCTCATTGCTGGAACCGTTGCTATATTATACGGAGACAAGGTATGGTACCTGTATGGTGCGAGCAGCAATGAATACAGGAATGTAATGCCTAATTATCTTTTACAATGGGAAATGATAAAATGGGCGGTAGAAAATGGCTGCCGTATCTATGACTTTAGGGGCGTATCAGGGGATCTTGATGAAAGTAATCCTCTCTATGGACTGTATAAGTTTAAAAAGGGATTTAATGGGGACTTTACTGAGTTTATCGGAGAATTGGATCTTATATTTAACCCGTTTATTAATTTCTCAGTAGAAAAAGGAGAAAAGGCTTTTAGAGAGATGAGAAGAAAACTATTTATGCTGAAGGCTGTAGTAAAAGGTCAAAAGAAATAGACAAATAGTAAAATGAGGGAACATATGAAGAGATTAGTGGTAGAAAAAGATAAGCTTAAACATAATATTGATATTATCAAGGGAATGACAGAGGCCAAAATCATTGCGGTATTAAAGGGGAATGGATACGGACTGGGGATTTTAAAGTTCGGTAGTTTCTTATTGGAGAATAATATTGATTTTTTTGCGGTTTCCGAGATCCAAGAAGCGGTATATTTGCGCAATAATGGCTTTGAAAACGATATTCTTTTATTGTCATCTACTTGTATCGGTGAAGAAATTGAACTGATTATACAGCATAATATTATCGCTACTATAGGGTCTGAATGTGCGGCGGCCATGCTGGATGAAGCAGCAGCCAGGCATCACAAACAGGTGAATGTTCATTTGAAGATGGATACGGGTTTTGGAAGATTCGGATTTCTTCCATCTGAAATGGACAGTGTTGCGTCCATTATAAAATCTTGCAGCAATATAAAGATGACGGGCATCTTTACCCATTTATCCTTCTCATTTGCAAAAGAGCGGAAGGACGTGCAAGTTCAATTTGATAAATTTATAAAATGCATTGATATATTGAAGCAAAGGGGAATAGAACCGGGGATACGGCATATTACAAATTCCAGCGCGTTTTTAAGATATAAGGATATGCACCTGGACGGTGTTAGAATCGGTTCAGCGTTTTTGGGAAGAGTACCTGTGGACAATATATATGGCTTAAAGAAAATAGGATACCTAAAAGCAAATATTTCAGAAGTGAAAACCCTTCCGCAGGGACATTATATCGGCTATGCCAATACTTTTAAAACCAATAGAAAAACCCGAACTGCGGTTGTACCTGTGGGATATAAGGATGGTTTCGGTATTGAAAAGTCCAAGGATATTTTTAGATTTATTGATGTTCTAAGATATCTATATCATGATATAAAGCTATTTCTAGGAAGTAAGTATCTGACTGTCAAAGTAAATGGCAAAACCGCCAGAATCCTCGGAAGAGTGAGTATGTACAATATTGTCATTGATGTAACGGATATTGATGCCGACATCGGTGATGAAGTAATGATGGAAGCAAACCCGTTATTAATAGAAAGTTCTATTCAAAGAGAATATATATAAAAGGCTTTATACAATATAATACATGCAGCCAAGCGGCTTTTTTTTCTTCAAATTCTGTGAGTAACAATTGTAGGGGCGCGCATTGCGCGTCCGCAAGGGTGCTCTGTGGTATTCACGAAGCCCCTACAGTAGTTGGCCAGACTGCTGAAAAAGTCAGACTTAGCACGCAGAAGGAGTGAAGCACGGGGACGGACCTACTGCTGCGCTTGCTTTTTAGGGAAGCTGTAGGTCCGTCCCCGTGCTTTGCGACTGACCAGTTAAGCACTTTTTCAGTTATCTCTAATCGGCTGTTAGGGCAAAGTTTTTATATATTCGTTGGAGGTACCATGAATTACAATACTCCTCTTTACAACGCATTGAAAACATATAGTAAAAAGAGAAAGATTCCGTTCCACATGCCAGGCCATAAGCTTGGGAAAGGGATTGCCGACCGATTTAAAGGGGAGATATTTAACATTGATCTAACCGAGCTTAGGGAGACCGATGATCTGCATGCGCCGGAAGGGCCTATCAAAGAAGCACAGCGCTTGGCAGCAAAAGCATTTGGTGCATGGCATACTTTTTTTCTTGTCAACGGCTCAACCTGCGGGATTCAAACGATGGTAGCCGGTATCTGCAATCCCGGCGATGTTCTGATCGTAGATAGGAACTGTCACAGTTCAGTGATCCATGCATTAATATTATGTGGGGTTAGCCCTTATTATATCTATCCTGAATATATCCCTAAATTAGGAGTTGCAGGAGGAATGAATCCGCAACGCGTAGAAGAGGCCTTGAAAAGATATCCTCAGGCCAAAGGGGTTTTCATCACATGTCCTACTTATTATGGGATTTGTTCCGATATGAAGACCATAGCGAATATCGTACACAGGTATAATAAAGTATTGATGGTAGATGAAGCCCATGGCGCTCATTTTTGTTTTCATCCGGGGCTTCCTCTTGGTGCGCTTCGGTCCGGAGCTGATATGTGTGTTCAGAGCGCACATAAGACACTGCCTGCGCTTACTCAGAGCGCGCTTTTACATGTTAATTCGGACAGAATAGATTTGCACCGGATAAAGAAGTGCTTAAAAATGTTCCAAACCAGCAGCCCCTCTTTTGTGTTAATGGCATACCTTGATGCCGCCAGAAGCATCATGGAATGTAATGGCAATGAATTATTAAGCGATTTGATACGATGGTGCCAACAAGCCAGAGAATCCATTAATCAATCTAAGCAGTTATATTGTTTGGGCAGTGAATTGGCCGGGAGCCACCAAATCCAATCTGTTGATTGTACACGTATGGTGGTTAATGTTTGCAATACGGGATTGTCAGGCTATCAGGTAGAGCGGGAACTGTATACTTTCGGAGACATACAGGTAGAAATGTCTGACATGAATAATATCTTATGCATTCCATCGCCGGGTAATAGCGAAGAACAGCTAATGGCACTGGTACATTCATTAAAAGCGATTATATCCGATATAGTTGTGGAAAATAATGCCCGAGTTGTTGGAAAATACTGTGATTCTCAATATTCTATGAGTCCTGCACATGCTTTTTATAGCGAAAGTAAAGTCGTGAACCTTAGAGATGCCGTTGGAGAGGTTTGTTCCGATATGATTACATGTTATCCGCCCGGGATTCCTGTTTTATGCCCGGGAGAGATGATATCCGGGGATATTGCGGAGTATATATTGTGTGTCAAGAACGCAGGAGGAAAAGTGACCGGAATGGCAGATGAAAGAAATATTAGGGTAATAAAAAACTTATAGCGTGTTTTATTAAAAAACGTTATAATAGTAATAAGCATATTCACTATTACAAGGGAGATGACAAAATGAAAATTGTTTTGGCAATTGTGCACGATGATGACGGTAACTGGGTGATGGGTGAATTGAACAAAGAAGGTTTTAGTGTAACAAAGCTGGCTACAACAGGAGGATTCCTTAGGGCGGGCAATACTACATTGCTTGTGGGTACCAGCAAAGAGAACGTTCAGAAGGTCATTGATATTATAAAAACAAAGTGTATGAGCAGAAAACAGGTAATTACCTCGCCTACACCTGCAACGGGGGCAGCAGGAGTTTATGTGCCTTATCCTGTAGAAGTTGAAGTAGGTGGAGCAACAATATTTGTTGTTGATGTGGAGCGGTTTGAAAAAGTTTAAGGGGCTGTTATAGTGAAGATTATTGATACCCTCAAACAGCCGGCCGGATTACAGAATAAGCAGGGGCCGGATGAAAAAAAAGCACAGGATTCCAAAGGGTTTTCTTTTGATACGCAGCTTAGAAAAATTGATGGACAGAATTACGAAGAGAGATTAGCGTCCTTATTAAGTCAAATAGACAAGCAGGGAGAAAAATTATCTAAAAGTGTTGATATTAGAGAGTTGAAACGATATAAAAAGCTCATATCCGAGTTTTTATATGATGCCGTAAATAATTCACACAAGTTTCATAAAGAAAGCATGTTGGATCGCAGGGGGCGGCACAGAGTCTATGCGATTATCAGTAAGGTAAATGAAAATGTGGACAATCTTACTGCGGAAGTGCTAAAGGAAGAGAAAGATAACATTAAAGTATTACAGAAATTAGATGATATTAGAGGGTTATTGTTGGATATCATGATGTAGATTTTGGTGAGAATGAATGATAGGGAGAAGTAGTATGAATTTTAACCAATTGATAGGCCAACAGTCGGTTATACAGAGTTTAAGAAAAAGCATAGAGAACAATAGAATCAGTCATGCATATATATTTGAAGGCCCGCATGGGATAGGTAAAAAGACGGTAGCGTCTATTTTTGCGGCAGCGCTAACATGTGAAGCCGGATATACCGAGCCGTGTGGAGTATGCAGGAGTTGCTTGAAGAACGAAAGCGGGAATCATCCCGACGTGAAAATATTGGATGAGAACGAGGGTAGTATCGGTATTGACGCGATAAGAGAGCTCCAAAAGGATATATATATCAGGCCATACGAAGCGGCGAAAAAAATTTACATTATTCCATTGGCAGAAAGAATGACCATTCAAGCGCAGAACGGTTTGTTAAAAGTTTTGGAGGAACCTCCGGAATATGGTGTGATGATCCTAACTGCTACCAGCAGTGCGCTGTTGCTGGAAACCATTCTTTCCAGAAGTATGCTGGTACGGTTTCGGATACATCCGTATCATGAAGTAGAAGCATATTTGAAAAAAAAGCATCCGGAAATGCCGGAGGAGATTCCGTTTTTAGCGTTGTTTTCAGGTGGGGTCATTGGAAGAGCAAACGAAATAGCTGCTTCCAATGAGTTTAAGCAAATGCGGAGAAAAGTTACTGAGATTATTTTAATAATGCTGGATATAGATGAGTTGAGTGTGCTTCATACGAGGGCTTTTTTTAATGAGCATAAGAATGATATTAATATGATACTGGATTTTTTGTTATTATGGTTTCGTGATATTTTATTGATGAAAGAATTGCATAGTGATAATATGGTAATAAATATAGATATGGACGCAAACCTTCGCAGATTTGCTCAAAAGGTTTCAAGCTATACCGCGTGTAAAATTATTCATATTATCATTGATACTAAGAAAAAGATAAGTATGAATGCGAATTATACTTTAGCGATAGAGACCATGCTTATTGAAAGTTGGGAGGAAATACATGGTAAGCGTAGTAGGAGTACAGTTTAAAAAAGCAGGAAAGATATATTATTTTGATCCCGATGGGGCGGTCATTGAAAGAGGTACAAAAGTTATTGTTGAAACTGCGAGAGGAATAGAGTTTGGAGAAGCAGTAATAGGCAATAGAGAAGTTGAGGAAAAAGACATTATAGCTCCGTTGAAAAAAGTACTTCGAATTGCTGGTGATGAAGATATTAAGCAGGTGGAGGAGAACAGGGAGAAAGAAAAGGATGCGTTTAATATCTGCCTGCAGAAGATTAGAGATCATCATCTCGAAATGAAGCTCATTGATGTAGAGTATACTTTTGACAGAAACAAAGTGCTATTTTATTTTACAGCGGATGGAAGGGTAGATTTTCGAGAGTTAGTAAAAGATCTTGCCTCAATTTTTAAGACAAGAATTGAGTTGAGACAGATTGGTGTTAGAGATGAAGCAAAGATGCTGGGAGGTTTAGGAATTTGCGGCCATAGTCTATGCTGCGCGACTTTCTTAGGTGAATTTGAGCCGGTATCTATCAAGATGGCGAAGGAGCAAAACTTATCTTTAAATCCTAGCAAAATTTCCGGGACTTGCGGAAGATTAATGTGCTGTCTAAAATATGAGCAGGATGCTTACGAAGACGCTTTGAAAAAAATTCCCAAAATCAGTGCAATTGTTTCTACACCGGGAGGACAAGGCGTTGTTGTGGATGTTAGTTTGTTAAAAGAAACCGTCAAAGTAAAAATGGATAAAGACAATGAAAATGTTCTGCAGGTGTACCCTGTATCGGATATAAAAGTGATTAAAGATGTAGAGAACCGCCAAGACGATGTTAATTTGGATGACCTGAAGCATCTGGAGGATAATTAAACTAAAAAAACTTACTGATTTTTGATAAAAACTGTTTTCAATTTATCCGTATAGTGATAAAATAAATACGTTAATCTAAGGAGGTGTATTGAAATGGCATATTTTATAACTGAAGAATGCATCAGTTGTGGAGCTTGTGAACCGGAATGTCCGGTATCTTGCATTTCACCTGGTGACGACGCGTATGTAATTGACGCGGAAGTTTGTATAGACTGCGGAGCTTGCGCAAATGTTTGCCCTGTAGATGCTCCACAACCAAAATAATTTACTTAATACAAAAAACCTGTGGTATAACACGGGTTTTTTTTATATTAAAATTGGGTAGCAGATGACGATGAGCGGGTACAAATAAATAGATATGGTTAATATAAATGATGGAGGTGTAAATAGATGGATAAGGGCAGTTGGAAAGCACTAGCGGTCGTAGGAAGTTTAATCGTAGGAATGATATTGGTTTTTGGTGGTGCGATGGTCGGATATAAATATTATGCAAATACTAATCAGGGCAAGAATAACGAGTTGTTATTAGAAGGTAAGCAGGAACAAAAGGATAATGAGAAAAATCAGGAAAGTCCGGCAGTACCTAACCAACTAGAGGAGAAGTCCTCATCCGACATACCACCGGTACAAGAACAGGTGCCGGAGGAAGATGAAGCAGTGAGCGAAAAAACTGTTGAAGAGGGTGTACAAAGACTACAACAAGCACCGGACTTCTCACTAGATGATTTACAAGGGAAGCCTATTAAACTTTCACAATATAGAGGAAAAATAGTTTTTTTAAATTTCTGGGCTACATGGTGTCCTCCATGCAGAATAGAAATGCCTGCTTTTCAATCGGCTAATAATCGATTTAAAGAAGATGATAAAGCGGTGATTTTGGCAGTAAATATTCAAGAAGACAATAAAAAGGTGAAAGCATTTATTGAGGAAAATAAATATGGCTTTGATGTTGTTCTTGACCTGGATGGTGAAGTGGCAGGTCAATACAAGATTCACAGCATACCCACTACTTATATTATCGACCAAGACGGGATTATCCGCGATATTACAATTGGTCCGATGGAAGAAGAATATCTGTATGATTACGTGGAGGAATTAAGTGGTGAATGAAGTAGTGATAAATGAGTGGGAGAGGATTGATGACCTGCAATACAGAGGGCTCAAGATTATTCAAGACACTCGTGGGTTTTGCTTTGGATTGGATGCGGTGCTGCTGGCTAACTTTTCTCAAGTGAAGAAAGGCAGCACAATATTGGATATGGGAACCGGAACTGGGATTATTCCTATACTTATTGCGGGTAAGACGGATGCTAAGAAAGTTGTCGGTTTGGAGATTCAGCAGCATATGGCCGAAATGTCAAGTAGGAGTATTGTGCTAAATAGATTGGAAGACCGCGTACAAATTATTCAGGGAGATCTGCGGAACGCTGTGGCATTGTTTGGGGCATCCGCGTTTGATGTAGTTACTTGTAATCCCCCATATATGAATTCGGGAGGGGGCTTGGTAAACCCTCATGATGCTAAAGCAATATCGCGGCATGAGATTGCATGTACATTGGAGGATGTAATTTCAGTTAGCAGCAAGCTTCTGAAGACAGGCGGCAAATTAAATATGGTTCATCGGCCGGACAGACTGGTAGACATTGTGTGGTTAATGCGTTATTATAAAATTGAGCCGAAAAGGCTCCGGTTTATTCATCCATCCTATCATAAACGGGCGAATTTGATACTTATTGAAGGCGCAAGAGGGGGGAACCCACAGTTGAAGATGATGGAACCCTTGTATGTGTATGATGATCAAGGAGAGTATAGTCGGGAGATTAATGAAATATACAACAGAGGACAAGAAATGTACAATTAGTAGTGAATAATTAATAGTGAATAATTGGCGGACAGAATGAGTATACAATGGACTGTATAGTGAATACGCAATGGGCAATGACATGCCTCGGGAGAATATAACTCTATTGAAAGAAATATTAAATTTGATAGGTACATGTAGTGGCAGGCCTTGTGTCTGTCAGAAATATGTGAATGATTGGCGATGGCAGACACAAGGCCTGCCACTACAAAAGAATGGAGCATGCTTGGCTGGTCAGGAATATGACGGGGCACAGGGCCGAGATAACGATTAAGTGCTCAAGCTTGAGCAGAGGAAATGAGACTGATAGGCAGTTACTTTGTAGGGGCGGACGACTCTGTCCGCCCGATGTATTACTTTGGAGGGTAGGTTGTTATGAACGAAAAAGGGATGCTGTATTTATGTGCTACTCCCATAGGAAATTTGGAAGATATTACTTTGAGGGTGCTGAGGATATTGCGGGAGGTAGATTTGATTGTAGCGGAAGATACTCGGCAAACCATTAAGCTGCTAAATCATTTTGAAATCAATAAACCGCTTACAAGTTATCATGAACACAACAAGATTGAAAAGGGGAAGTATATCGTAGAACAGCTTAAACAAGGAAAAAATGTCGCATTGGTGTCGGATGCGGGAACGCCGGCAGTTTCAGACCCTGGTGAGGATCTTGTTGCATTGTGCATCGAGAATGAGATTGGTATTACTTCGCTGCCGGGACCTGTTGCTGCTATCACCGGGTTGATCATATCCGGGCTGCCTACCGGCCGGTTCTGTTTTGAAGGCTTTCTTACAGTTAATAAGCGAAATAGGAAAGAGCATTTGGAAGGGGTTAGAGATGATACAAGAACATTGATATTCTATGAAGCGCCGCACAAACTGAACAATACCTTGAAGGATATGCTTGAGGTTTTTGGGGACAGAAGGATCGCTTTGGCCCGAGAGCTCACAAAGAGATATGAAGAAGTTTTTAGAGGCACTATTACGCAGGCTATTGATAGATTTGAAGAAAATCTACCAAAAGGAGAATTTGTTGTTATTATTGAAGGAGCTGACAAAGAGAAAATAAAGGCTGAACAGCAGCAACAATGGGAAGAAATGTCTGTGCAGGACCATATTGATTTATATGTTAATCAAGGTATGGATAGAAAGGAAGTACTGAGGAAAGTAGCAAAGGATAGAGGTGTAAGCAAGAGGGAAATATACGCTCTTCAGTTAGAGAGTAAAAAAGAAAACAAATAGGAAGAGGAGTGGAATCTCATTCCACTCCTCTTTGCTAAGTAATGTATCTGTTTAATTCTTTAATTCATCCATACAATGTGGGCAAATATTCTTGCCTTTGTAAACATGAACGTCTTTTGCATTACCGCAGAAAATACATGCAGGCTCATACTTTTTAAGAATAATAGTATTCCCATCTACATAAATTTCTAGAGCGTCTTTTTCAGCAATATCTAAAGTTCTTCTTAACTCAATGGGAAGAACAACTCTTCCTAACTCATCTACTTTTCTTACAATACCTGTGGACTTCATCTCAGACCTTCCCCTCTCTTTGAATTACAAAATTCGACAATCTTTACGAAACTATAATACCATAAATGTAAATAAACGTCAATCAAAAAAATGATATTATATAAAAAATTTTTTCAATAGACGGAAAAAAGTGTAAGAAGACTAATTCTTCAAGGTATAGAAATGTAAAATACCTATAAAAAGTAGAATGCAGGACTATAAAATAAAGTGAAAAAAGTAATATTTATGAAAAAATATAAAGACTATCGAAATAGTTTATATTATGGATCGGCATGGCTGTAGAAAAACTGTTAAAATATAACTGGGAATTTGGCTTGGCGAAAAACTGACACTATTCGACATAAATCGATAAATAATGCGCTGCTTTGGTTTCCTGAGCAATCAATTGTAATGAGCGTTTTTAATTAAGCATATACATATATTGAGTCATTTAGATGTGTATTACACTAAAAAACGAGGAGATATTATGCTGAATTATATTTGGTCAGGAATGATATTAATCGGTTTTATTGTTGCTGCATTCACCGGTAGAATAGAACAAACTACACAAGCGGCTTTTGATTCTGCCAGTACAGCAGTTCAGATGAGCATTGGATTATTGGGAGTGATGTGCTTATGGACCGGGCTCATGAATATCGCGGAAAGGTCCGGTTTGATCAAAGTGATTGCCAGAATCATTCAGCCTGTTACAAAACTGCTTTTTCCGCAAGTCCCTGCAGGGTCTCCCGCGATGGGGGCAATTGTATTAAATATGGTAGCCAATATGATGGGACTTTCTAATGCCGCAACACCATTAGGGTTGAAAGCGATAAAAGAGCTGCAAAAACTTAACCGAGGCAGTGATATTGCTTCTAATGCAATGTGCATGTTTGTAGTAGTAAACACAGCTTCTATACAAATCATACCTGCTACGATCATAGCGGTAAGGACTTCGGCGGGATCAGGCAATCCCTTTGAGATTATTGCGACAGTGTGGGTTGCCAGTATATGTGCTGTGATAGTAGGAGTGACAGCTGCCAAGATACTGCAAGGAAAAGAGAAAGATCTAAGATCGTATTCTAGATATCGAAGGGTAAGTTAGAGGTGTTTATCATGGAATTATTAAAATTAGTCTCAACACTTGCAATTCCACTCATGGTTTTTGTAATATTATCTTATGGGCTAAGTAAAGATGTAAAGGTATATGACTGTTTTATTGAAGGAGCCAAAGAGGGTATTGATACGATTATTAGGATACTTCCGCCATTGGTAGGTCTTCTGGTTGCAGTAGGTATCTTCCGTGCTTCAGGTGCGCTGGAGTTAATTATACATGGGTTAAAACCTATTATATCAGTAGTTAGAATTCCACCTGAAGTTGTTCCTCTCGCACTCATGAGGCCGATATCGGGAAGTGCTGCGTTGGCAATTGTTACAGACCTTATAAAAACGTATGGACCGGATTCTTTTATTGGCAGGGTTACCTCTACTATGATGGGATCTACCGAAACAACATTTTATACCATTGCTATTTATTTTGGTTCTATAGGGATCAAAAATGTAAGGCATACCATTGCAGCAGCATTATTGGCTGATTTAACGGGTATAATAGTAAGCGTATGGATATGCGGATTTGTATTCGGATGGGGATTATAATAACAAATGAAAGGAAAAGTGTAATGAGAATAGACGTAATTGCTACTGCAGGAGAAGTACAGGATAGCTTGGTACAGGGGAGACTGACCATTGTTATAGATGTTTTAAGAGCCACCAGTACCATTGTTACGGCGCTCTTAAATGGCTGCAAAGGAGTAGCGCCGGTATATGATATTGAAAAGGCATGGGAAAAGGCGAATCAACTGGGGACTGAATTGTGTTTAATGGGAGGAGAACGTAATGCTGTAATGATAGAAGGCTTCCAACACGGAAATTCTCCTCTCGAATATACCCGTGAAAGGGTAGATAACAAGTATGTGATCTTAACAACAACCAATGGAACAAAGGCAATCCATCATTCCAAAGAGGCATCCCATATTGTCGCAGCCAGTTTTCTGAATGGACAAGCTGTTGCTGAATACGCCCATAAAAAGTATTTTGGAGATGTGGCAGTTGTTTGCGCGGGGACGGAAGGAAAATTCTCTTTGGATGATTTCTTGTGCGCGGGAAAATTAATTCATACATTAATTAATAATAGCGTAGATGTTACTTTGAATGATCTGGGAATTGCCGCTGAAAACCTATATAAAAATAATAGAGGGAATTTGCATGATGTGTTAAAAAAGTCTTTTCATTATGCCAGATTGTATTCGTTAGGATTTCAAAAGGATGTAGAATATTGTATGCAAGAAGATATATGTTCTATTGTGCCGGTGTATACCGATGAACTTATTGTCGTGAACAATGAATAATTAATAATTAATAGTGAGTAGTGAATAATTAATAGATAATAGCTAATGGTGCATAGTAAATAGTAGGTTACTCATAAAAGGAGAAAAAACTTGAAAAAACCATAATTAATGATATTATAATATAGAAGACTGTGATAAAGTTAAATTTAGAACATAGAGAAAATCGGACTTGGGCGGGGCCCTGTCCCTGCTGTTTGCGCGGTTTTGGCATAACAGAGGGAATGTCCACATGTTTGATTTTCGAGCGATTTGAGCGTAGAGGACGTATTATTACTGATATACACAGGGGAGGATAAATCATGAGCAATAAAACTTTTTACATAACCACACCTATATATTATCCAAGTGATAAGCTGCATATAGGACATTCCTATACAACGGTCGCAGCAGATGCCATGTCGCGGTATAAAAGGCTTAGAGGGTATGATGTCATGTTTTTGACCGGAACAGATGAACATGGACAAAAGATTCAACGGAAAGCGGAAGATAAGGGTGTAACGCCGAAAGCGTATGTTGATGAAGTTGTTGCCGGTATAAAGGAGCTATGGAAAACTTTAAATATTTCACATGATAGATTTATAAGAACCACTGATCAACAGCATAAAGAAGTTGTTCAGAAAATATTTAAAAAGCTTTATGATCAGGGAGATATTTATAAGAGTGAGTATGAGGGATGGTATTGTACGCCTTGTGAATCTTTTTGGACTGAGCATCAATTGCAGGAAGGAAAATGTCCGGATTGCGGAAGAGAAGTGGAATTGACCAAGGAAGAAAGCTATTTCTTCAAATTATCAAAGTATCAAGATAGACTCATTAAACATATTCAAGATAATCCCGATTTTATCCAGCCGGTATCCAGGCAGAACGAGATGATTAATAATTTTTTGAAGCCGGGATTGGATGATCTTTGCGTATCAAGGACAACTTTTAACTGGGGTGTGCCGGTGAGTTTTGATGACAAGCATGTTGTATATGTATGGGTAGATGCACTATCGAATTATATCACAGCGTTGGGATATCAGACCGATCATGATGCAGATTACAAGAAATACTGGCCTGCCGATGTACATTTGGTGGGGAAAGAAATTGTGCGCTTTCATACCATTATATGGCCTGCTATGTTAATGGCACTGGGTGAGCCACTGCCAAAGCAGGTTTTCGGACATGGCTGGCTGCTTCTGGAAGGCGGAAAAATGTCGAAATCCAAGGGGAATGTAGTGGACCCTGTAATACTTGTAAATAAATATGGCGTAGATGCTATCAGATATTTCCTATTAAGAGAAGTACCTTTCGGAGCAGATGGCGTTTTTTCTAATGAAGCGCTTATTAATAGAATCAATGCTGATCTCGCTAACGATTTAGGGAATCTGGTAAGCAGGACGGTGGCAATGATTGAGAAATACTTTGGAGGCAAGCTGCCGGAGGAGAGAAAATCGGGTGACTTTGACGAGGCGCTGAAAGACCTTGCGCTGTCCACTACTGAAAAAGTGGAAGAGTTGATGGATAAGCTTCAGTTTAGCAGCGCATTAACCGAGATTTGGAAACTGGTATCCAGAACCAATAAGTATATCGATGAAACCATGCCGTGGGTACTTGCGAAAGACCCGGAAAAGCATACCAGGCTTGCTGCGGTGTTATATAATTTAGCGGAAAGTATAAGAATTATCTCCGTACTCATACAACCGTTCATGCCTAATACATCTCCTGTGATATGGGAGCAGATAGGGATTCAAAAGGGTGAGGAAACTGCGTGGGATAGTTCTAGAATATGGGGCAAATTAAATGCCGGCTTTATGATTAATAAAGGAGAAATCATATTCCCTAGAATAGATATCAATAAGGAGCTTGAAGAACTGGAAGCGATCCAGCAGAAAGCACAAACAGAGATAGTTAAGAAAGAACAAAAACCTGCCGAAGAGAAAAAGGAAGAGCCTGAATTTATATCCATAGATGATTTCGCTAAGATTGATTTGCGGGTAGCGAAGATTATTGCGGTTGACAAAGTAAAAGGTGCGGATAAACTTTTGAAGCTGCAGTTGGAACTAGGGAATGAAACCCGTCAGGTTGTTTCGGGAATTGCAAAGCATTACACACCGGAATCGTTAATAGGGAAGAAAGTAATTGTAGTTGCAAATCTTAAACCTGTTAAATTAAGAGGAGAAGCGTCACAGGGGATGATCTTGGCGGCATCTACAACGGATGATGAAACTTTGGTGGTAGCAACTTTAGATGGGGATATTGAGACAGGAGCAAAAGTAAGATAAGTGATTTTTTGAAGTTCACGGTTCACAGTTCACGGTTCACGGCGTTGATATTAATGTCAATGGTTTGAACTGGGACTGAGGACGTGAACTTATTTTACGAACAGCAAAATAATAACTTCCGAAATATTCTACGAAAGAGGTTTTGGGTATGTTTTTTGATTCACATGCACACTATGATGATGAACGTTTTGATATAGATAGAGAAAAACTGCTTGACGGTATGAAGAATGCCGGAGTCGATTATGTTTTGAATGCCGCGGCAAATGTGATTTCTTCAAAGGAGTGCATCAAGCTGGCCGGCCGGTATGACTTTATATATGCGTCAGTAGGAGTGCACCCTCATGATGTAGAGGAAATGCATGAAGAAACAATAGAGGAGCTTGCGGAACTTTCGACAGAGCCTAAAGTGGTGGCAGTGGGTGAAATAGGACTTGATTATTACTATGACCATTCACCCAGAGAAACTCAAAAATACTGGTTTCGCAAGCAGATACAGCTGGCAAAGCGGCTAAATCTGCCGGTGATTATACATAATCGTGACGCGCATGCAGATACTATGGAAATAGCCGTTTCTGAAGATATATCTACCATAGGCGGAGTGCTGCACTGTTTTTCCGGAAGCTGGGAGATGGCGAAGAAACTTTTGGATATGGGTATATATATTTCTATAGCAGGGCCTATCACATTTAATAACGTGGTGAAATCCGTGGAAGTAGTAAAAAATATGCCTATGAATAGGATGTTAATTGAAACCGATAGTCCCTATCTGACGCCGGTACCTCATCGAGGGAAAAGGAATGATTCCACCTATATGAGGTATACAGCCGAACGGATAGCGGAATTGAAAGGGATTCGTGTTGAAGAAGTAGCAGAAAAAACCACTGAAAATGCGAAAAGACTTTTTAGGATATAAGATGAAAATACTTTGTTTACAGCTTGCAGTTAATAGTTTATATAAATAACTAAATTCAAACTTAAAAATTACCAAGTTATATCACACGAGTCTTTGTGGGGACGGATGACCCTGTCCGCCCGGTATATTGTTGCATAATCTGCGGGTGGACAGAGTTGTCCACCCCTACAAGAACTCGCATAATATATAAGTCGGAAAATTATAATTCTTCATTTGGGTAGCTATAGAAGAGCAACAGAACATTAAAAATCTGTGAACTGTGGACGGTGAACTGTGAACTGTCATCAACTTTTAATCACCAAAACACCAGCCTTTCATATACTGGTAATGAGTAAAAACCATTATATGTGAGGGAGGAGTTTATCTAATGGAAGACAAGAGAAAATATATGCCGGAAAAGCCCGAAAGACCGGGGAAAGAATATACGCCACCTGTTTCACAGCCTACACCACCAATGATGCCGCCAATGGCACAGCCTATGCCGCAACCCATGCATCAGCCGATGCCATGGTGCCCGATGATGCAGTACGGCGGCTGTCCAATGATGCAGCCCCAAATGCCTGGGATGTATCCGCAAGGACCAATGGGTGATATGGGCTGCGGTGATCCAATGTACGGTGGGATGTATCAGCCTATGCATGGAGGAATGTACGGATACAGTCCTATGCCTGGAATGAATGATATGTGCAATCCTATGTATGGCGGAGCATATGGATATAGTCCTATGCCCGGAATGGGTAGTGGATACAATCCTATGTATGGCATGCCAGCCATGCCGGGAATGGGTCATCCGGGAATGAAAATGCCTGAAAAAGAATAAACCGCATAAAAGAATATACATATTCAAATAGTAATAGATGGTTATTAACCAGAATATGATTGCCGTATGTAAAGACAGTATGATCTTGGTCTACAAAGATCGTACTGTCTTTTTTATTATTTTAGCATTAATTGTATTGCCTGTACATAAATTATTTGAGGGGCTTTTCCAAAAAAAAGATAGTTGCATATATGGTTAAAATTAGATATATTGGTCTATAATATAGGTAGTTTCCATGTTCAAGATGGTAATTATACCATTTGGTGGGATTAGATTTGACAGAATTGGAAAAATGGAATAAAATAAGCTGGTTAAAATTCAATTTAGGAGGTAGAAAGATGCATTTGAATGGCAAGGTAAAGGAATTTGCCCGGTCAGTTCGCATGTTTTTTCTTACACTATTTATTGTTGCATCACTGATAGCGTCAGCATTTAATGCGGTAATTGCAAGTACAAAGGAAGTTTGCATCACAGATGGCCAGGAGGTTACATATGTAAAGTCCTTAAAATCATCGGTGAAAGAACTTCTGGAGGAGAAGAATATAAAACTATACGAAGGCGATGAAATTTATCCGTCGCTGGAAGAAAAACTCCAAAAGAATCAACAAATAGTGATTAAGAGGGCGGTACCGGTAACTATACTGGTAGACGGCAACGAAATAAATATTAAGACAGTAGAAGAAACCGTTAAAGATGTACTTGCGCAAGCGCAGGTTCAAGTGAATGAGAAAGACAAGATCAATTTCAGTATAACAGACCAGATCACAGCAGGTATGAAAATTAATGTGGTGAGAGTTGCGGAGAAAATTGAAACGATAACAGAAAAAATTCCTTTTAATGTTATTACGCGGGCTAATGAAAGAATGGATAAAGGAAAGAGCCGTACCGTGCAACAAGGCAAGGAAGGAGTTCAGCAGAAACAATATCAAGTGGTCTTGCACGATGGCCAAGAGGTCTCAAGGGACTTAGTAAGTGACACTACAGTATCTGAGCCGGTAGATGAAATTAATGAATACGGCACGGTAGCAGTTCATAAAACTTCCCGTGGAGAAACATTTAGATATAAAAAGATTGTAAATATGCGTGCAACGGCCTATGATCTTAGTTATGAAAGCTGTGGGAAGAATCCAGGAGATAAGTATTACGGAATTACATATACCGGAATGAAAGCAAGATATGGAGTCGTTGCCGTTGACCCAAAGGTTATTCCGCTGTATTCAAGATTATACATTGAGGCCGCAGACGGCTCATGGGTTTATGGCCATGCTGTAGCAGGAGACATCGGCGGTGGAGTGAAAGGCAACATTATTGATCTTTTTTATGATGATCATGATTTTGTAAAAAATTTCGGAATTAAAAAAGTTAAAGTATATATGTTGGAAAAATAAATGCGACGCCGGGCTTTGCCCGGCTTTTATATTTTTATGATCATGATATAATAAATATTTATAATAAACATTATTACAAGGAGGTTATTTATGGACAGGCTCTCATCTCCAAAAGTACTAAAAGAGGTAATAAAAAAATATGGTTTCAGGTTTAATAAAAATCTCGGACAAAATTTCTTAATAGACGCAAATGTTCTTGATAAGATTGCTGAGGCTTCAGGGATTGGAGAAAATACCGGTGCAATAGAAATAGGGCCGGGGATCGGTGTGCTGACCCAAGTATTGGCTGAGCATGCTGGAAAAGTTGTAGCCATCGAATTGGATTCCCATCTTATACCGATCCTCAATGAAACCCTGGGGCAGTATGACAATGTCAAAGTGATTAACGCGGATGCGTTAAAGATAGATATGAATGCAATTATAAATAATGAATTAGCCGGTATGAACGTAAAGGTCGTTGCAAATCTACCCTATTATATTACTACACCCATTATTATGGATTTGCTGGAGAAAAGGCTGAATATTGATAGTATTACTGTAATGATTCAAAAGGAAGTAGCGGAGAGAATGGTAGCCAAGGCGGGAGAGAAGGAATATGGAGCGTTAAGCGTAGCGGTACAATATTTTACTGAGCCTAACCTGATCATGACGGTACCGCCGCACTGTTTTATGCCCCAGCCGAAAGTGGAATCCACTGTAATCAAACTGGATTTGCGGAGACAACCTGCTGTAAGTGTACAAGATGAAAAGCAGTTTTTTCGTGTCGTAAAAGCTGCTTTTGGGCAGAGAAGGAAAACGTTGGTAAATGCATTATCCAATTCGGGATTATTCACCATGTCAAAAGAGCAGATAAGAGAAACCTTAGTAAAACTTGAGATTCAAGAAAATCGGAGAGGTGAGACGTTAACAATTATGCAATTTGCAGAGCTTGCAAATGCAATTTTTTAAAAAAAAATTAATTTTTTAAAAAAAATCTCTTTCAAAAAGAAGGATTTTAAAGTATAATGTAGAATATAAATAGAATTAGGGTGAGGATTTGGTTTTATCCTAAATTTTATAATTATGTCTGATTGTTAAAAGTGTAACAAAATGAGAACAGAGGATTTAGCTACATAGTAAGTATTATTAGTAAAAAATGCATATCATTTTGACATCATATAAAAAGCATATTAGAAAATAATATTACAGAAGACCTTTTATGGTCTAAGGCATAATTAACAAAGTGTTGAAATTGCGATTTCGCAATAACATAAAATTAATTTCTTGAGGGGAGAATTCTAATGAGTCCAAACAAAAAACTGCAAGCATGGATAAAAGAAATGGCTGATATGTGTCAACCTGACCAAATTTACTGGGTTGATGGTTCACAAGAAGAAAATGATCGTTTATTGAAAGAAATGGTTGATGCCGGAATGGCTACACCTTTGAATCCCGAAAAGCGCCCTGGGTGTTATGCTTTCAATAGTGATCCGTCTGATGTTGCCCGTGTAGAAGACAGAACTTATATTGCTTCTAAAAAACAAGAAGATGCAGGTCCAACCAACAACTGGATTAATCCTGAAGAGCTTAAATCAACAATGAGAGACTTATATAAGGGTTGCATGAAGGGAAGAACCATGTATGTTATTCCTTTCTCCATGGGACCGATTGGTTCACCTATTTCCAAAATCGGTGTTGAATTGACTGACAGTCCTTATGTTGTAGTAAACATGCGGATTATGACTCGTATGGGTAAACAAGTGCTTGATGTTCTTGGTGAAGATGGAGATTTTGTACCGTGCTTACATTCCGTAGGTGCTCCATTGGAAGAAGGACAAAAAGATTCAAGCTGGCCTTGCGCACCGATTGAAAAGAAATATATCAGTCATTTTCCGGAAGAAAGAACAATTTGGTCTTATGGTTCCGGATATGGCGGAAACGCTCTTTTGGGTAAAAAGTGTTTTGCATTGCGTATTGCTTCGGTACAAGCTCGTGATGAAGGGTGGTTGGCTGAGCATATGCTTATCCTCCGTCTTACTGATCCGAACGGTAAGAAAACATATGTTGCAGGAGCTTTCCCAAGTGCATGCGGCAAGACCAATCTGGCAATGCTTGTTCCGACTATTCCGGGATGGAAAGTTGAAACAATCGGAGACGATATCGCTTGGATGAAATTTGGTGCAGATGGACGCTTATATGCGATCAATCCTGAAGCAGGATTCTTTGGTGTTGCACCGGGTACTTCCATGGATTCAAATCCTAATGCGATGCTGAGCATAAAAGAAAATACCATATTTACCAATGTCGGATTAACTGATGATGGAGATGTTTGGTGGGAAGGTATCGGTTACGATGCTCCGGATCACCTCATTGACTGGAAAGGCAAAGATTGGGCACCTGGTTCCGAAGCTCCGGCTGCTCATCCGAATGCTCGTTTCACAGCACCTGCCAGCCAGTGTCCGGTAATCGCTCCTGAGTGGGAAGATCCTGCAGGAGTACCGATTTCTGCGATTTTGATCGGAGGACGTCGTCCAAGTACTATTCCATTGGTACATGAAAGCTTCGATTGGAACCATGGTGTGTTTATGGGTTCAATTATGGGTTCGGAAATCACTGCTGCGGCAATTACTGACAAAGTTGGTCAAGTACGTCGTGACCCGTTTGCGATGTTGCCTTTCATTGGCTATAATGTATGTGATTATCTACAGCACTGGCTGAACATCGGAACAAAAACCGATGCGAGCAAATTGCCGAAGATCTTCTATGTAAACTGGTTCCGTAAGGATGATAGCGGTAAATGGTTATGGCCTGGATTTGGTGAAAACAGCCGTGTACTCAAGTGGGTTGTTGAAAGAGTTTCAGGTGAAGGTAAAGCAGTACAGACTCCTATCGGTTATATGCCCACAGAGAATGCAATTGATACTAACGGGTTGGATGTTAGCCCTGCTGACATGGAAGAGCTTCTGAAAGTAGACAAAGAAAAATGGCTGCAGGAAATCGCTTCTGTTAGAGAGCATTATGCTAAATTTGGTGAAAAACTGCCTAAAGAATTGATTGCACAGCTTGATGCGTTAGAAGCAAGATTAAGTAAATAATAATTTAAATAAGATAGGCTGCATATGCAGCCTATTTTTTATACAGCTTTATTTTTCTTGGATGGGTAAAACGGTGTAGTGTCCAGTGAGAGATATACCGGAAGACCATCTTCCATTGTCAGTTCGGGTTCGCCGATGATAAGAGGTTTAAGATAATCGATTAATTCTAGGGTAATATCATTTCCTTGTTCATTGATCCATTTCCGTGGAACATGCTTTTCAACATTTGCTATTTCTGTAATATCTACACATCCGATAGATACTTTATATTGTTCTGCCGAGAGCCTATGAAATACCATCATTTTAGCTGTAAGACCATTTTCTGCTGCTTTTACTGCTTCACAACCGATATGATAAGCTTCGTCCAGATCAGTCTTTGATGCCATATGCATCGCACATCTTTGAAGGACATTCAACTCAATAGAGCGGACTTTGCAGTGCAGCCTGTTTCTAACTGCATTTTCAAGCACTTTGGCGGTACCGCCAAGGGGTTTATGTCCAAAAGCATCGGTATTGGCATGACCAGCTGATTCACAAATATATTGGCCGAAAATGTTCTTAATTCCCTCAGAGACAGCAATTACAACGCTTTTCTTTTCCTTTTGCGCCAGCTTGATATCTTGGATGAATTGATCAATGGAAAAAGGAACCTCCGGTAAATAAATGAGGTCAGGGCTTGTGTTGTAGTTGCAGCGGGCAAGAGCGGACGATGCAGTCAGCCAGCCTGCATTTCTGCCCATGATTTCAATGATGGTCACCGAATCGACATCATATATGGTACTATCCCGTGATACTTCCAGTACGGTAGTAGCAACAAATTTTGCTGCCGAGCCGAATCCTGGAGTATGGTCGGTACCAATCAAATCGTTGTCAATAGTTTTGGGGACTCCAATAATGTTCATAGGATAAGATGTTTTTTTTGCATATTCAGAAAGTTTTAATACCGTATCCATAGAATCGTTTCCGCCTATGTAGAAGAAATACCGGATATCATATTCTGCAAAAATATCAAATATTTCTTTATAGTACTGGGGATTCGTTTCTGATGGGGGCAGCTTACAGCGGCATGAGCCAAGATACGCTGATGGAGTATATTTTAAAAGTTTGTAATCATCTCTTGTACTAATTTGAGAACCAAAGTCGAAAATCTGCCTTTTTGCAACACCTTCTATGCCATTGATAGCACCGTAAACATTTTTTATAAGACTGCTTCTCATTGCTTGCTCTACAATACCGCATAAACTTGAATTAATTGCTGAAGTAGGGCCTCCTGATTGCCCTATTAAACAGTTGCCTGACAATTGATACATTACAATCTCTCCTTAATTAATATGTCATAATTCTAATTATATTATATATAATACATCATAATTAGCAAAAAAGCAATAACAAAAAACACACAATACAGTGTGTTTTTTTAATATACTATCAATAAGACATATTAATTATGACCTTTATCTTCTGCTAACTTTCCAATATTCACAAATACTTGCGAAAGATTTGTTTTAGAAATCTTTCCGGTTATTCTGTAGTGGCCCTCTTTTACATGTTCTACCACGGGCATGCTGTCGATTCTATGCTCCATGATCTTTACGGCGGCATCCAAGATGGATTCATCATCATTGGTAGTAATAATATTGGGCATTCTAGTCATGATGACACCAACAGGTACATTATGAATATTCATTTTTCCCATAATACTTTTGAGAAAATCTTTGCGTGATACCACTCCGCTCAAGTACCCTTCGCCATCTACTACGAAAATAGTTCCCGCATCCTTCAAAAATATTCTTACAATGGCATCATGTATTGAACACTCCTCCTGAACATAAACAGCAGGAGATTTTACGTCTTTTACCTTTGCAGAAAACATTCCGGTGTCAAACGTAAAACCCAAAGGCTGCTCATTAACAATGTAGCCAACGTTGGGCTTGGCATATAGAATTCCTGAATGGGTCAGTAAGCTTAAATCAGGACGGATGGTGGGCTTAGAGTATCCCACTTTTTCGGCAATATCGTTTCCGGTAATGGGTTGAAATTTTTCCACTATTTCAATGATCTTTTTTTGTCGTTCTGTTAAATTCAATTCAAACACCTACTTGGCTACGTTTATTTGTGAATAACCTTATTATATCAGTATTTTAAGATATTATAAAGAGAAATAATCCATGCTATTTTTTTGAGAAGCGTTGTACAATATAATCTCTAGCATTTAATTCCACAGCATCATCTAACACCGGTAATTGTGTAAAGCTATCCGGATAAGCTCTGCTTAGGGCTTTAGAAAGAACATAGTCCGTTAAAGCAGGATTTTTAGGAAATAAAGGTCCATGTAAATAAGTACCTATTACGTTCTTATAAATTACGCCTTCATATCCATCTTTGCCATTATTCCCATGTCCGTATTCCACGATTCCCAATGGTTGATGATCATTGATATGGGTTCTGCCTCCATGATTTTCAAAGCCTACAATTTTTTCTGTTTTGCCCAACAGTTCACTTTCGATGACTACATTTCCGATGAGCCTGGTGTTCCCCATTTCTGTGTATATGTCCAGTACCGACAATCCCTCAATAGATTGGTCTTTGAGTTTATAATAATGCCCCAGTAATTGGTATCCGCCACATACAGCAACCACCACACCATTATCTTCTACGTACTCATTGATATCTTTTTTGATTTCCTTTAAGCGGTTACATACCAGCAATTGTTCCCTATCTGAGCCGCCGCCTAAAAAGATAATATCCAATTGGCTGAAATCAATATCATCGTTCAACTCATATTCTTTAATTTCTACGGTTATACCCCGCCATTCGCATCTTTTTTTCAAAGACAGGATATTACCCCTATCCCCATATAAGTTGAGAAGGTCAGGATAGAGGTGGCCGATGGTCAGTTTGAAGTTGTTCATATTCATATCATTATCATCTCCAGAATAAAATAGTTCACAGTTCACGGTTCACAGCATGCTGGACGAGGATGTGATAAAGTCCGATTCAGCACATAGAGAAAATCGAACTTGGGGACTGTCCCTGCTGTTTGCATGGGTTTGGCATAACAGAGGGATTGTCCACATGTTTGATTTTCGAACGATTAAGCACTTTATCAGCATCAATATTCCTTAGTTTTCTCTAACGACTTCAGTATATTCTGCGTATTAAAAAGAGCGGTATAATTCACCAATATGTAGCACACTTCTCCACTTCGATTAATAAGGTCGATAATGGCGGATCGAATATCATCTGCGACAGTCACATCACCTTTTTGAATTCCGGCATATTTAAAGCGGACGGCAACATCTTCTTTTCTGATGCCTGATGCAATATAGCTTTGAATAGAAGGGACGACCAATCTTTCAAAGTCTACATCCCATATCCATGAAATATCTTTGCCATCTTGTGCATTATCATTTATAATCACCATAATATCTTTCTTTCTTGGGTCTTGTAGAACAGTAGAGATGGCTTGATTAAAACCTGCGGGATTTTTGGACAGATTAAATATAACAGGTTTCCCCAGGTAAAATGATTCCATCCGTCCGATTTGAGGTTTATATTGACTGAAGATATTATTGATTTCTTGCACTTTTATGCCAAGCAGCGCAGCCACACACATGGATGCGAGGATATTATATATATTGTAAAAGCCTTTATAGTTTAAATTAAAAGAAGCAGTAGTACAATCGTAAGCAACCTCAAATTGCAGGCCATCTTGGAGGTGAACATCAAAGGCTTTGAAATCCAAAACAGGACGTTTGAAGCCGCATGACGGGCAAAAGAAATCTCCCAGTTGGCTGTAATGGTAGTAATTATATTTAAGTTCCTGACCGCAGAAAGTACAGAAACGGCCCTCTTTTGTTTCATTAAGATTAATTTCCGAATTCTGATCTATACCAAAATAATAGCACTGCCGATGATTATTATAGCCAAAGCGTGCGGTAAGGGGGTCATCACCATTTAAGACCAGCGTAGCATCAGGTACTTTTTCCAAGGCTTGATTGAGCAATTTTATAGTAATGTCAATTTCACCATAACGGTCAAGCTGATCTCTAAACAGGTTAGTGATAACTATTTTTTGGGGAGTTAAGTGGTCGAAGATTTTAACGGCAGAAGCTTCATCCGCTTCTATACAGCCATAGTCGGCATTGAGATTTCCCAGTAAAGAGGCTGCATCTACAAAGGCTGTAACAATCCCATCCAGCATATTAGCGCCCACCCTATTACATACGACACTGTATCCTGACGATGTAAGCAAGTTGTATAGCATATTATTCGTAGTGGTTTTTCCATTGGTGCCGCATACAATAATAATTTCCTTTTTTACTTTGGAAGATAAGTCTTTAAGCAGATTAGGATATATTTTTAATGCGATATTTCCAGGGCCTGAGGACCCTTTTTTTCCGAGCAATTTGCTTAATATAATAGCGGTTTTTCCAGCCCATATCGCAAATAATTTTCGTAGGTAGTTCATTGATATCACCTTTTCTTCATTAGCTTAGCGCCATTATTAATGTTCAATTTCTATCAGTATTGCCAATTCATTTGGATTTTAACGGATATATTCTTTAGTGAGGAGTGAAAAGTGGGGAGTGGGGAGTTTTTTCCTCCATATACTAATAGAATTTATCTCATGCAGAATCCTTAATGGATATATAAAAAATTTTTTGCTTGAATGTATAACAACTGTAAAATCGGGTATACTCTATAATGACCTCACAAAATACATTGAGACCCCCTTTACTTATCTGGCGGTAGATTAATCTACCGCCACTTTTTTATTGTACATTACATGCATATCATTGTGCAACAATTTTGTACGTTATGTTTGAGTGATGCATATATTATAATATGAGTGTATTTTTTTTCAGGGTGAATGGGGGCATTGAAGTGTCATTTTACAAGCATTTAAAAAAATATATCCCGCTACAGGAGATTCAAAAGAACTTAGATGAAATAGAACGGTATCTGGATGATAAATCAGAGGACATGGAAGATGTATTAAAGAAAGTTTCTATAAAGAAAGCAAAGATAAAAAAACCAAAAAGCAAGAGTAAAGTAGATTCACAGTGGATGATCAAAACTGCATCTAAAAAAATAAAGATAGCAACTCGAAAATGGTCGAGACGCATATAGGGGATATCGGCGGGACAACGCTACCTTCTTAATCCTTTCTTCAACGTTTTTAGATAGTTTCTATCATTTTAGCAAGATAGTTGTTTATTAATTATTTTATCAGGGTAAATAATAAACATATTAAATTTAAGACATTTTACACGAATTCATCGTGATGATGGAGCTAAGAGGAAGAAGAACTGAAGATGATTTCATATAGAGGACATGTGAGAGGCACCAATTATTTGTATTGAATAGCGCCAAGTAAGGAAAGCTATCATATAATAAAAAATAACAGTGGAAGGGAAGTGCATTTATGAAAAAGTTATTCAAATGTAGTGTTTGCGGATATGTACATGAAGGGGAAGAAGCGCCGGCAATATGCCCGAAATGTGGAGCGCCGAAGGAGAAGTTCGTAGAGTTAGGTAAAGAAGATACCGATAAGATTTATGCTTCAGATAGAACGAATGACATACATATGGACATTATTCTATTAGCACGGAAGATTGCTCAATTGTGTGAAGAAGGTATCAAGTTGAATCTTGACCCTGCTTGCGTTTCAACATTTGAAAAAGCCAAAGATGAGGCATGGATTATCAAACAGAGAAGTAAAGCGGAGATCGAAGGTCACATGAAAAAGGGGAAATGGTAAGATATTGTATCGAATAAAAATAGGGGTATGGACTGATGAATTCAGTATCATACCCCTATTTTTATTCGAAAATCTATATCTTTAATTTGAGCTGTCCTTCCAGGTGGTCAATAAATTGGCGTGCTGTCCTTGGAGAGCGTCCATTATGCCGCATCTCCCATATCAGAGCCTCTCTTTTTAGATGATGTATATCGATATCTATATTACGTTGCTTAGCCAAACCTTCAACAATAAGTAAGTACTTTTCTTGATCAGGCGAAGAAAATGTAATCGTGATACCAAACCGATCGGATAATGAAAGTTTTTCCTGTAATGTATCTTGGCTGCCGATTTCATCTCTCGAGGACCGTTCGCTAAAATATTCCTTAATGAGATGACGGCGGTTGGATGTAGCATAAATCAGTACATTCTGAGGTCTAACTTCAATACCTCCCTCTAAAATCGATTTTAGTTCCCTATACGATGTTTCGTCACCTTCAAAAGAAAGATCATCAACAAATATGATATACTTCATCCCACGGTTTTGGAGCATATCCATAATCTGCGGCAAGTCAATAAGATGATATTTTGATACCTCAATAAGACGAAGTTTTTTATCTCCATATTCGTTTAACAATGCTTTAACGGTAGCGGATTTCCCGGTTCCCCTGTCTCCATATAGAAGTACATTGTTACAAGGAAGTCCATGTATAAATTGCAGCGTATTGGCGATGACTTCTTCACGTTCATTTTCATAGCCTATTAAATATTCAAAGCTAATAGGGTCAGGCTTCTCAATTCCAACAAGTGAAGAAAAAGTGTTTTGCCTATTCCAACGGAAAGCTTTAAATTTGTTAAAGATACCACAGCCATTGCGGAAATAAAAATCTGCGAGATGCTCGGATTCATCGGCCCAATCACTGGAGAGCAGCAAGCTTTGGATAATATCAGGGGCAGCGGCAGCTGCAGTATTGATTTCCCAGCAAGGCCAGGTTTCTATAGATGTTTTATCTCTTAATATAGTATGCAGCACCTTCCCGTTCAATTTAAACAGGGTCTGTAGATGTTTGAGATCATAACGCATAGTGTTCCAAAGCCCGTCGGATATCTCTTGTTTTAAGCCTCTTTCGCACGCAAGAGAGAAAATGTTTTCATCAGTAAGAATTAGATCAATGATATGATGCTGCCATAGATCACTGTAGATCCGTTGATTTACTGCATACTTATGCATAAGCAAACCTGTAAGGTGGTGATAGCAATCTATTAACTCTTCGTAAACGGGGGTGGGGTCATTTAATTCTTTTATAAGTTGGCAATAGGTATCTACAATTTCATCTCTTAAAATATTTCTGTAAATTGTAATCTTTGATAGAGATAATTGAGTTTTTTGGATAAGTCCTGTTAAGTCAACTTTCATATGTATACTCCTTGATAAAGATTAGTTTATAATTTAAAGTTATTTATCAATAATTTTAATTCTTGGGAGATTTTCTCCAGTGCATTGGCGTTTTCCAAAATCATTTCCGAAGTTGCTGTTAGTTCTTGCGTTGCAGCAGTAGTGGTACGGGATGTTTCAACTTGGCTGCTAAAATGATTGTTGATTTCATAAATAAAAGCAGAAATCTTTTGAACACCATCTGCTTGTGTTCCATTTGTATCAGAAATTTGTGAAATCAATCTGGCTACGCTTTCAGATTGAACTACAATTTGCTGCAGTAAATCGTTTGCAGATTCAGAAGCATCAATGGTCTTTTTTACTGCAGGATCAATGGACTTTTGAGTTTCTACAATCTGATTGATGCGGCTGATAACCGCGTTTACCAGATTTCTTATTTCCTCTACAGAGTTTTGTGTATTGGCGGATAAGACTCTGATGTTTTCAGCTACTACTGCAAACCCTCTGCCGGCGTCCCCTGCCCTTTGTGCTTCTATCATAGCATTAAGTGCCAATAGATTGGTATTTTTCGCGATACCGTTGATAGTATTTATAATGCTTCCGATAGATTTTGTATACTCATCCAGCTCTGAAATCGCGCTGTTAGCATTATTGGTAAGCACAGCAAGCTCGGAAATAGATGCGACAGAACCCTTAAGGACAGTAGATACGGTCTCGGCAGAAGTTCTCATGTTTTGAGCCGCCTGGTCCACTTCTTCACTGCTTGCGGCTACTTCCTGTGATGAAGCCGATAGACTATCTATTTCCTCTTTTGCTTTTTCAAATAATCCCCCCACATCGTGGATCCCAGATGCGAGGGTGACGGATTGAGACGCAATTTGATTAATTTCATGGGTGCCTTGCTCCATAGCGGCAGAAAGCTCAGCGGAGGAATTGGAAATATTTATAGTAGTATCTTTAACTTTTTTCATCATAGCATGAATAGTTTCAAACAACTGGTTGAATGCTGAAGACAATTGCCCTATTTCATCCGTTGATGTAATTTTTATTCTTTGCGTCAGGTCACCACCCATCTTTGCAGTTTCCATCATTCTATTGGTTACAATATTTAATGGTCTCGTTATATTTTTAGCGAGAATGAAAGATACAATTACTACAATGATAATAAATAATGCAATTAAGAGGATCAAAGTCCATTTCACGCTGTTTTCCATGGATACTACTTTTGTAGCATCTATATCTGCACCCACAACGGCAACAATTTCACCCTTTGAATTTATTAAAGGTGCATACCCGGAGAGGAATGTGCCGGATTCATCGGTAGAAAATTCATTATCGGCAGCGGCAGTACCTCTAAAAGTTTGCTGTAGCGCGGGAAAGTCAGAAAGGGGATTTTCATACACTTCACCAATATATGAGCCATCATCCCCTTCGCCGGTATCCAGTATGAATTTCAATTCATCATTACTGGCGCGGAATGTGTAAATAAAGGCTAGTCCGGTTTCGTGCTGAAATTGTTGAAGTTTGGTTTTTTGTTCTTTATATGTATCTGTGTCCATATCCTCGGCAGTCTGAAGAGATTCATGTTTATCCACATTAATGAGCAGGGCGGCAGCTTTAGCTGCTGTGATTAATTGATTTTCAAGTCCGTGTCTTAGAGACTCCTGAATTTGTGCGTAGAGGACAAAGCCCAGTAGGGATGACATGATGATTACAATTAGAGAGAATGCGGTTACTAGTTTGACTGTTAAATGCGAAAAAAGCTTTTTCATTTGTATCCTCCTCATTTTCACTTTAAAAGGTGCTTCACAGCAATATATGAAAAATTATACCATGAAAATGCAGGAAATGACAATTGTTTTAGTATTATTGCATAAACAGGCTCAAATGTTTGCATCTCCAGGCAGATATGATATCCGCCTGAGATATTTTACAGAAATAGATAGGTTAGAATTGAGAGGTATGCAATATATTGTATCAGCAAAATGGATGCATGAAGGCGCTTGATTTTCCATGTTAATATGGATGGTATGACAAGTGTCAGCATAAGCAATAATGAAAAGGGAATATCCAACCGTAGGGTTTGTATAGGGATATCAATAGGGGTGAATAATGAAGATACGCCTAAAACCATACTGATATTCAGGATATTTGCACCTATAATATTTCCAACCGATAAATTTCTATGGCCTTTAATCAGAGCAGTAACAGAGGTAACCAGTTCCGGCAGAGAAGTACCTAAAGCGATGGCTGTCAAGCTTATGAACATGTCAGGTACTTTCAGCAGAGCGGCGATAATAACTCCGTATTTCACTACAAGCTGAGCTCCGAAAAATACTAAGCCGCTTCCCAAAAAAAACTGAAGCATATTTATTGAAAGCTCTTTTACGGTAATAGAGACAATATTACTTTTATTAGTACGTCTGTGGGATTTTTTAGATAATAATGTATCCAAATTATATACTTCTAAATAATTTAATATGATATAAAAAAGCAGGCATGTCAAGAGGATAGAGGAGTCTATTCCACTTATTTTACCATCAAGAGATATAATAAGAAAGATAATACAATATAAAACCATTAATACTGCCTTAATATTATAGGTTCTGGAGCTAATCCTTGAAGGTGATATCAAATTGCTCAATCCAAGAATGAGGCCGATATTACAGATGGTTGAACCGATCGCGTTACCGATGGCCATCTCGCCGTGGCCTTGTATTGCAGAGGTAGAAGAGACCATCAATTCAGGCAAGGTAGTTCCCAGACTGACGATTGTCGCTCCAATGAGTACTTCCGGAATACCGGTAATTTTTGCAATCCATGAAGCGGACTCAATAAACCAATCTCCTCCTTTGACAATAAAAATGAGGCCGATAGCAAAAAGGATATATGGTAGTGTGTTCATTGTGTATCATTCCTTTTTATTAAAATTGCAAATACTATATTATCCTATGTGCAAATTTTCATAATTAGAAGATAATTATAATACTTTATAACGGATATACTATACATTATTGTCGCAATAATTGTTGTAGAACAGTAAGTATTGGTTTCTATAAAATACAGGCTCCGGGTTTAAGGTCTGGGTAAAATTTTTAAAGCAGAGCCGTTAAGCAGGTGATAATGATGAGTGTGATAGAAAAAACCTATGGGAATCTATTTAGATTTACCCTTATGCTTATTAATCCGTTTAAGAAAGCAATCATTAAAACGCAGTGTAAAGTACACATGTTTATTAATTTTCAAGCGCTTGAAATCATAAAAAATGATGGATATGAGGATGCATACCATTTTTTCTCGGATTATATATATGATTTAAATAAAGGAGCAGTATGGGCTGATCAGGATTTTAAAAGTATCGGACATTTTTTTAGCCCGTTAAAGGAACGTGGTTTGTATGGACATCGGAATGCCCTATCTCTTGCACAAAAGTATTATCAGAAGTCAAAAGACTATTGGGATGAGGGAGATAATGCAAAGGCAATGTTTTATTTGGGCGCAGCAGCACATCTTATTCAGGATATGACCATACCCCAGCACGCGAATATCCGGCTGATGGATAATCATCATCAATATGAAGTCTTTGTGCAGAAAACGTATAATGAGATAGAATTATTTAAAGCAACCGAGGGAGTCATAAACCTTGATAGCATAGAGGAATTTATCAGGTACAATGGGAAAATTGCTATAAAGGTTTATAAAAAGTTTCACTGTGTGCCGGAAGATACCGAGAGATATTTTCGTATTACCAAATATGCGCTTCCGCTTGCAGAGAAAACAACTGCGGGGTGTTTTCTAATGTTTTACCGTGACGCAGGCAGAAGAAATGTTTAGGAGATCAAGCACTCGACGGATAAAATATATTAAAAAATTACAATAAACCGGAAGGATTATTTTGTTTTTTGTAGAATATAATTATATAATAGTGCTAATTTTCATTGCTGCCTGTCCGTCCGCTCTGAGACTTTCCAATTATATATTCTGCCGCACAATGCAACCACTGTAGTTCAAATGCCGTATTTATCTTAATTTTTATATACTTACACAAATTTCAAATCAAAAATAGAAAAGGGGGGAAAATAATGTTAGATGAAATTGAAAAATATAAAAGGGCTTGGGAAAGATATGTTCGAGGTGATTCAATTAGTGAAGAGTTAAAACCTGGAATAGTAAAATCATGGGAAAGGTGTAAAAGATTAAATGTTAATCCTTATGGCGGAGCCGGCAATGTCATTTCCCAACAAGAACTTGATATACGTTTAAGAGAAAAAAGAGAACTGCTGGCAGTCGCAAAACCGGTTATGGATAATATATATGAAATAATTAAAGATACGAGTTATAGTGTTGTGTTGACGGATCAGGACAGTATTTTACTGGATATCATTGAGAATGAAGGACTAAAGGCCAAGCATAGACGCTTGAATTTTGTCACAGGAACAAGATGGGACGAAAAAAACGTAGGAAATAATGCCATAGGTACCTGCCTGGCCATTGACCAACCGGTGCAGGTTATAGGGGCAGAACATTATTGTATCGAACACCATGGATGGACTTGTTCTGCAGCCCCGATACATGACAGCAATGGAAAAATCATAGGTTGCCTGGATCTATCCGGTAACGTGGAAGATGTGCATACGCATACGTTCGGAATTGTAGTAGCATCGGTAAAAAACATCGAGAAACAGTTATCGATTATAGAATCTCATAAATTGATGAATACGGCATTTGATTCTATATTGGATGGACTCATTGTAATTGGAAACGATTACAAAATTAAAAGAATCAATAACAAGATTCCGGAGATCTTCAAAATGGATGTAGAGGACATATATAAGTTAGATATTAGAGAGATGTTAAAGGACACGGATATAGAAGATGCTATCTTTAAACAAAGAAAGCAGATAAGATATACCGATTATAGCTTATGCATTCCTAATAACCGCGTGGATTGTTTGTTGAATATATCTCCAATCGAATTTAATGAGGGTGTAATGGGTGCAGTCCTAGTCATCAGAGAGGCCATGCAGGTTAGAAAAGAAGTAAACAAGATTGTTGGATTTAAAGCCAATTATTCATTTGAAAATATTGTAACAAAAGATTTTAAAATGCTTTCTATCATATCTTCGGCAAAAAAAATCGCAAAAACCAATTGTGCCGTATTGATTGAGGGTGAAAGCGGAACGGGGAAAGAGCTTTTTGCACAATCTATTCATAATGCGAGTCCACGGGCAAAAGGACCCTTTATTGCAATCAATTGTGCGACCTTACCCAAAGAGCTGGTAGAAAGTGAACTCTTCGGTTATGAGAAGGGCGCATTTACGGGAGCGCTAAAAGAAGGGAAGCCGGGGAAATTTGAGCTTGCCAATGGAGGAACCATATTCCTGGATGAAATAGGTGAAATTCCTTTGGAGATACAGGCGAAACTTCTAAGAGTGTTGGATAACCATAAGGTCCGCAGAATCGGGGGGACATATGAAAGAGAACTGGATGTTCGGGTAATTGCGGCTACAAATAGAGACCTTTATGAAGAAGTAATGGAAAAAACGTTCCGCAGGGATTTATACTATCGGTTAAATGTAATAGATTTTAAATTGATGCCGTTAAGAGAACGTGCAGGAGATATTATTGAATTGGCGAAATTTTTTCTAAAGGGTCTAAATGAAGAGAATCCATATGAGTCAAAATATTTTGATGATTCATTTTTGGAAAAAATCTGTACGTTCGAATGGAAAGGAAATATAAGAGAGCTCCAAAATATTATCCAGAGAGCATATTATCTATGTGAGGATAACTGTATAGATGATACGCTTCTTCCTCAGATATACACAAGCAGTGCTCAAGAACGTGGAGTGTCATATCAAAATAAGACATTTCAGCAGATTGAGAAGGAGAGTATTATAAATGCGCTGATTTCTTCCGATGGGAATGTACTTGCGGCAGCAGATATTTTGAATATTAGTAAGTCTACAATCTATCGAAAGATTAAGGAGTATGAAATCAATACGCAAGCCAATATTTTAAGAGTACTTTAATTAACCCATATTAAAAAAGATTCCCAAAATAAAACGATGTCGTTTTATTTTGGGAATCTTTTTTTGGTATCAGTAGAATTGAAGTTTTAAAATACGGTATATTCGCCTGTATGCATGAATTTATAAGAAAAATTTTTTGGCATAAATATTGCTTGATTATATCAATAGCGGAATAAGCAGCTTATATTAAGGTATAAAAAATGGAGGGGTAAAGTGAAAATTTTAGTGATTAACTGTGGAAGTTCTTCCGTTAAGTATCAATTGCTTGATATGGACGAAGAAAAAGTATTGGCAAAAGGCCTCTGTGAAAGAATCGGAACAAAGGGAGGGAGATTTAAATACACGCCGTATCATCAGGGGGCTGTTGTTTGGGAAAAATTTATACCTGACCATAAATCCGCGGTAGAAATGGTATTGAGGGCACTTAGTCATGAAAAATACGGCGTTGTAAACAGTATTGATGCCATTAAAGGTATTGGGCACAGAATTGTACATGGCGGAGAGTATATCAGTCAATCGGTAATCATTGACGGAAAAGTAAAAGAAGTTATTAATATTTGCACAGAGTTGGCACCACTGCATAATCCGGCAAATTTGATGGGAATAAAAGCTTGTGAGGAACTAATGCCGGATATTCCTATGGTAGGTGTATTTGATACGGCTTTTCACCAAACCATACCGGCATATGCCTACTTGTATGGAATTCCTTATAAACTATATGAAAAATATAAAATCAGGAAATATGGATTTCATGGGATTTCACATAAATATGTTGCGGCTAGGGCAGCAGAAATACTGGGGAGACCCTTGGATAACCTCAAAACCGTTTCTTGTCATTTGGGGAATGGTGCAAGCGTCTGTGCAATCAAAAATGGGCAATCAGTGGATACAAGCATGGGATTTACGCCCTTAGCCGGGTTGGTCATGGGAACAAGGTGTGGAGATATTGATCCCGCCATAGCAGCATATTTGATGAAGAAAGAAAACTTGACTGTTGAAGAATTAGAAGATGTTTTAAATAAACAGTCGGGGGTTTTTGGACTATCAGGCATTTCAAATGATTTTAGAGATATTGAGAACGCACAAATTAAGAATGACCCGCAAGCGAATCTGACCATGGAGGTATTTAGCTATTCTGTTTCGAAGTATATTGCTCAATATGCAATGGCGATGGATGGAATGGATGCATTGATCTTCACTGCCGGATTAGGACAAAACTCATACATCGTCAGACAAGATATTTGTACTAACCTAAAATCATTGGGGGTGGAGATAGACAAAGAAAAAAATCGATATTGTACTGATGCACAGATTATTTCTAGACAAGAATCACAGGTATGTACAATGATGATTCCAACAGATGAAGAATTGGCAATTGCCAGGGAGACAAAAGCATTGCTTTTAAATCAAAAGCATTGTGCAGGCTTAGCAGCAGTATAAGGATTCTTATATATACTAAAGTGTACCAAACTTGCTATCTCTCAAGTAGGAAGCACTGTTTCTGCCCTATGTTATTAACAGGTTTTAAGCTTTTTACAGTATCCATTCCTAACAGAGAAATATAGATAACGTGATTTAGTAATAAAAAAGTATAGTTTATAGGAGGAAAAAATATGAAATTATTAACGGCGTTGGGAATAAGCGTAGGGATATTAGCTGGATTGTGGACAACTGCAAGTATATCCTATGGCTTGGTTGCTTGGATTGGGTTTTTATCTTGGGCTACTTTTTATGCGGTTGGCGGAAAGATGGCAGGAGTAAAATATACGCTGGTCACAAACATTACCGGAGTATTATGGGGGTATGCGATCTTACAAATCGGTAATCTTGTATCCGCTTCGTTAGGGCAAGCAGTAGGACTAGGGGTGGCTGTAGCTGTTATAGTCTTTATAATGGTTTTACTGGGAAACTTCTCTTTATATCAATTCATTCCCGGACAATTTATAGGATGTGCAAGCTATTTCGGCAGCAATTTTGATTTGAAAGCTACGCTAATTGCATTAGTATGCGGAGCCATATTGGGATATATCTCCGAAAAAATCGGAATATTAATGGCCAAGCAAGAACCGGTGCAGGAAAGTACCGAAAGTGCACTATAAAATAAGAGATATTTGGTCTTGTAACAAAATAATTTAATGGGATGGGTATTATAGAAAAAGCTTAAAATTTATCTGTAAAGTTAGGAGAGAAGTATATTTCTTTTTTGAGGGATAGCAAGTATACAAGCAATAAATATAAAGATTACAATATATCAATTATACAGGGGGATTATTGATGAACTATTATTATGTTACTGCTCCGATGCTGGGGATTACAGCACTGTTGTTTGCTTATTTCCTTTCGATAACCATTAATAAGCTGGATATCGGTACAGAAAGAATGAAAGAAATATCCATGTATATTCAACAAGGAGCCATGGCCTTTTTATCGAGGCAGTATAAAGCACTGATGATTTTTACCGGTATTTTATATGTTATTTTAGGTTTGGGAATAGGTTGGACTACTGCGCACTGTTTCTTGTTGGGAGCTTTTTTCTCTGCGCTGGCAGGTTTCTTTGGTATGAAAGTAGCCACCAAAGCCAATGTCAGAACAGCAAACGCGGCCCGGCAGGGAGGGATGAATAAGGCCCTCGGAGTTGCTTTTAAAGGCGGAGCGGTCATGGGAATGTCGGTAGCGGGATTAGGCGTATTAGGCATAGGCATTCTTTATATCTTTCTTGGGCAAGAACAGATTCAGATGATTACGGGATTTGGATTGGGTGCATCGTCCATTGCGCTTTTCGGGCGTGTCGGCGGCGGTATTTATACCAAAGCGGCGGATGTAGGCGCCGATCTGGTAGGGAAAATAGAAGCTAATATTCCTGAAGATGATCCGAGAAACCCGGCTGTCATCGCCGATAATGTAGGGGATAACGTAGGGGATGTAGCAGGGATGGGAGCGGATTTATTCGAATCTTATGTAGGTTCCATTATATCCGCCATGACGCTGGCCGTAGCCATTCCCCAAATCGATCCTGTAAATGGGGTGATATTTCCCCTTCTCATGGCTTCGGGAGGAGTTGCAGCTTCCATCATCGGAATATTGTTGGTTCAGGGAAGCAAAAGTGCTAATCCGGCAAAAGCGTTAGAAAGAGGGACATATATAAGCGGGGCTGTATTGATTGTGATTGCTTTTTTATTAAGCAGGCATATATTTGGTGACTTAAATGCGTTTTGGGCAATCGCCTCGGGATTGGTGACAGGAATAGGGATCGGAAAGGTTACTGAGATATATACCTCGGGAGACTACAAGCATGTCATAAAGATCGCAAAACAATCGGATACCGGAGCCGCTACCACCATTATCAGCGGACTGGCAGTAGGTATGTATTCGACAATGTGGCCGTTATTATTAATCTCGGCAGGGATTCTGGTCGCATTTAAATTTATGGGGTTATACGGCATCGCCCTGGCAGCGGTAGGCATGCTTTCCACGGCAGGGATTACGGTGGCGGTGGACGCATACGGACCTATTGCCGATAATGCCGGCGGTATAGCCGAAATGTCGGAGCTGCCAAAAGAGGTACGTAAGATTACCGACAAACTGGATTCGGTAGGGAATACCACAGCCGCCATAGGAAAAGGATTTGCCATCGGTTCTGCGGCATTAACGGCATTGGCTTTATTTGCTTCTTATTCCCAAGCTGTGGGTTTACAGAAAATTGACATCATGAATCCGCTGGTAGTCATCGGATTGCTGTTGGGCGGAATGCTGCCGTTTCTATTTTCCGCAATGACCATGGAGTCTGTCGGAAAAGCGGCATTTCAGATGTGTGAAGAAGTAAGAAGGCAGTTTAGAGAGATTGACGGAATATTGGAAGGAAAAGCAAAACCCGAGTACACCAAATGCGTAGACATCAGTACCAAAGCTGCATTAAAAGAAATGCTGCTGCCGGGACTGTTAGCCGTAGCGGCACCGTTAGCCGCAGGCTTCATACTGGGAGCGGAAGCATTAGGCGGACTGTTGGCCGGAGCCCTTGTGACCGGAGTACTGCTGGCCATTATGATGGCAAACGCAGGGGGTGCCTGGGATAATGCTAAAAAATATATTGAAGAAGGGAAACACAGCCATAAAGGCAGTGATGCCCATAAGGCGGCTGTAGTAGGCGATACGGTAGGAGATCCTTTTAAAGATACCGCAGGCCCGTCCATCAACATATTGATTAAGCTTATGACCATTGTGTCCCTTGTTTTCGGGCCGTTGATCCTGAAATTCGGAGGATTGTTTTAACGCTGATGCTTTGAGAGGGGTAGTACAATGCGTTAATTTATGGAAGGATGATGAAAGTGAAATGTCAATTAGTAAAAATAAATGCATTAGTAGACTACAAAGAAGGACTGGAACTACAAGAAAAAGCATTTCAACTGGTTCATCAGGAGCAAACACAAGGAATCATACTGCTGCTGCAGCATAAGCATGTATTTACGGTTGGTACCCAAGGGGGACAGGATAATCTGTTGATGTCCAAACAACAGCTGGAGCGGCTTGGCATAACAGTATTTGAAACAAGAAGAGGGGGGAATATTACCTACCACGGGCCGGGGCAGCTGGTTGCGTATCCTATTCTCAATTTGAATTACTTAAAGAAAGACACGCGATGGTACATAAACCAGTTAGAAGAGGTAATTATTCAGACCCTTAAAGCATACGGGATTACAGCGGGAAGGAAGCCGAAATATGTTGGAGTATGGATAGGAGATAAAAAGATAGCGGCTATTGGTGTAGGAATGAAGAAGTGGATTACAATGCATGGCTTTGCATTTAATATACAAGTGCAAAAGAAGTATTTTACAATGATTAATCCCTGCGGTATTACAGAATTCGGAATCGCTTCTTTGGATGATTATATTGCAGAAGTAAATGATGATGACGTTATACGGCATGTACAAGAAAGATTCAGTTCGGTGCTGGACATAGAGTTGAACGAAGTTACACTAGATCATTTTAAGGGGAGAAGTAATGTTGAATACATCAAAAGTTAGAAAGAGGGTATCGGACTGGCGAAGTATCACTGAAATGGATGCACTTCTTAGAAGTATGTCTTTACATACCGTATGTGAAGGGGCGCAATGTCCTAATGTAGCCGAGTGTTTTTCCAACAAAACCGCTACCTTTATGATCCTTGGAGAAATATGTACAAGAGGATGTACATTTTGTGCTGTTAAGAAAGGAAGCCCAACGATGGTAGATGAGGAAGAACCGCTGAATGTGGCGAAAGCAAGCCAAAATCTCGGGTTAAAGCATATTGTTGTCACATCAGTTACCAGAGATGATTTGGAAGATGGTGGGGCCTCTTGTTTTGCTGAAACCATTTGCCGCATAAGAGAATTAAACCCCCATGCTACAGTTGAAGTACTTATTCCGGACTTGCAGGGCAATTGGAAGGCATTGGAGACTATTGCACGTGCCCGTCCGGAAATCATAAACCATAATGTTGAAACAGTCCCGTCGCTTTATAGCAAAGTACGTCCTCAAGCAGATTACCAAAGATCGCTGGAACTATTTAAGCAAGTAAAGCAGATGGATGACAAAATATTTCTGAAGTCGGGCATTATGGTGGGATTGGGAGAAAAAAGAGAAGAGGTCTTAACAGTCATGGATGATTTGCTTAATGTTTGTTGTGATATCCTAACTGTCGGCCAATATCTTCAACCATCTTCCCGGCACGTTGCGCTGTATGAATATGTTACCGACAGTGTATTTGATGAACTGAGGAATGCTGCTTTACAGAAAGGATTCAAGTATGTAGCGGCGGGTCCCTTTGTCCGAAGCTCATATAATGCAGCCATCGGCATGGAGAAGCTGACAATCGGATGAATGAGGTTGTAGTGGATGATAGAATTTAAAATTTGCAAATATCTAGTGTCAAAATGAGACTGTCTTGAGACTACTTTGTCAAAATGAAACTATCCGATAGGAAAAAAGCTGCAAAATATATGATTCAAAAAATAATTTAGTCTTCATGTATTTACCGTAGTTGCTTTTTTATTCGGCTATTTGCATGCAAGGCATATGATAAAAAGACTTAGTCTCCGATTTTGGCATAATATTTGCTTAATATATAAATGTAAGGCATGCCAATAAATTAAAAGGAGGGGTTCTTATAGCTTTGAAGGCGGCATTTATATTTCTTGCACCAAATGCGCAGCCGGAACTGCACCAAGCGGTAGTGGAAACAGAAGCGGTACACTTAATCACCGTAGGCGTGGATTCATACCGGTCTGCAGCAGAACAAGCAAAAAAACTGGTTGAGGGAGGGGTTACGGCCATAGAGCTGTGTGGCGGTTTCGGACACAAGGGAGTTGCAAAAGTATGCGAGGCTGTGGAAGGCAAAGCAAAGGTTGGAGTTGTGCGGTTTGATAGCCATCCGGGATTAGATCACAAAAGTGGAGATGATTTGTTTTAGGGGGCGATTTTATTAAGCGCTATGTGATTGAAATAGGTGTTGGGGCGGACTTCCATGGACAGGATGTCAACAAGGCAGCGGAAAAGGCTGTGAAAGATGCTATATCAAAGAGCTGTCTTATCGGACTGAACGAGGTAGTAAATCTTCAGGAAGACAGCATTGATGAAAATGTCATTGTGAATGTCACGGTTGCCGTTTCAAGACCTGAGGAAATCGATGAACAGAGAATAAAAGAATGTTTGCCGGTAGGCCAAAAAAGTATTAAAGCTGTAGACGGGGGACTGAAAGTTCCCGGACTTTACTTTCCGCGGTTCGGGGACAAGGATAATAGTATTGAAATAGCGGTGGCATGTATAGAAGTATGTGTGAAGTGAAAAAAGTGAGGAGGGAACATTTTGAAAATATCAAATAAAGCAATTATTGAAATGTATACACAAATGCTTAAAATCAGAAAGTTTGAAACAAAAGCAATGAATCTTTTTGCAGAGGGAAAAATCCCTGGATTTGTTCACTTATATATCGGTGAAGAGGCGGTTGCGACCGGAGCCTGTGCGAATTTAACCGACGATGATTATATTACAAGTACACACAGAGGTCATGGTCACATATTGGCTAAAGGCGGAGACCTCAAATATATGATGGCAGAACTTTTTGGAAAAGAAAGCGGGTACTGCAAAGGTAAAGGCGGATCAATGCATATTGCTGACGCTACAAAAGGAATTTTGGGTGCCAACGGGATTGTAGGAGCCGGACATAATATTGCGGTAGGTGCCGCATTGGCTGCGCAATATAAGGGAACAGACCAGGTTTGCGTATGTTTCTTCGGAGACGCATCAACCAACCAAAGTACATTCCATGAAGCGATGAATATGGCAAGCGTTTGGAAACTTCCAGTTATTTTTATGTGCGAAAATAACGGATACGGTATTTCTACCAGCCAAGCAAAACATCAAGCAATTACCGATATCTCCATCCGTGCGGTAGCTTATAATATGCCGGGCATCACAGTAGACGGCAATGATATATTTGCCGTGTACGAAGCAGCGAATGAAGCTGTTAAAAGAGCAAGACAAGGCCAAGGACCTACGTTGATCGAATGTAAGACTTATAGATATCGCGGTCACTTTGAAGGAGACCCCACTCCTTACAGAACCAATGAAGAAGTTGAAGAATGGAAGAAGAAAGATCCTATTCCAAGATTGGAAAAACATATGCTTGAAAATGGCGTTATGACAGAAAAACAACTTTCCGAGCTTCAGGCCGAAGTGGATACTTGGATTGATGAGGCAATAGATTTCGCAATGCAGAGTAAAGATCCGTCATATGAATCTGCTGTTGAGGATATTTATACCGACATCGTAGAGGAGGTACGTGTTAGATGAGAAAAATGACATATGCACAAGGGATTAAAGAAGGATTGCAAATAAAAATGAAGCAAGACCCGAATGTATTTATCATGGGAGAAGATGTAGGGTTATTCGGAGGATGCTTCGGTGTAACAGCAGGACTGTATGATGAATTCGGAGAAAAAAGGGTAAAGGATACACCTCTCTCGGAAGGAGTTATCATTGGTGCTGCAGTAGGATCTGCCGGTGCGGGATTAAGACCTGTTGCAGAGCTCATGTTTGTTGACTTCTTGACTGTAGGTATGGATCAATTGGTGAACCAAGCAGCGAAAATGAGATATATGTTCGGAGGTAAAATCACACTGCCTATGGTTGTACGTTTGCCGGGAGGCGGAGGCGTACGTGCGGCTGCACAGCATTCTCAATCTTTGGAAGCATGGCTTACACATATACCCGGCCTGAAAGTAGTATACCCATCTAATGCTGAAGATGCGATCGGACTTATGCTTACAGCGATTGAAGATGATAATCCGGTTATGTATCTGGAACATAAGGCTTTGTATGCAATGAAAAATGATGTTGCAGACACTGTTGACCCAATTCCTTTCGGTAAAGCGAAAATAAAGAAAGAAGGAACGGATGTTACGGTAATCACCTATGGAAAGCAAGTATATGATTCGCTGAGTGCGGCAGAAGCACTTGCCAAAGAAGGGGTCAGTGTAGAAGTCATCGATTTAAGATCCTTATATCCTTTGGATAAAGAGACCATTTTCAACTCTATCTCAAAAACACATAAAGCGGTTATTGTGACAGAAGAGTGTAAAAGAGGTGGTTTCGGTGGAGAAATCTCTGCACTTATTGCAGAAGAATATTTCTTTGAATGTGATGCCCCTATCGTAAGAGTGGGAGCATTAAATACTCCGATCCCATTCAGTCCTACTCTTGAAGATTATGTGCTTCCGAATGCATCGGATATTATCACTGCTATTAAAGGTTTATTTTAATGTATACAGCACTTAAGAGACACTTGACTGGTCTCTTAAGTGCCTTATTAAGGTGGTGGCAGTATGTCTTCTGTTGGTATTATAGCAAATCCTGCTTCGGGAAAGGATATCCGAAGACTTGTATCTCATGCGACAGTTATAGATAATAACGAGAAAATAAATATTATTGAAAGGCTTATTCTTGGAGCGCAGCAGTGTGGCGTTGAGAAATTTTATCTCATGCCGGATTCATATCATATGGGTTATAGAGTCATTGATAAATTGAAAACGTCTAAAGAGTTGAAAGCGGATATTGAAATATTAAATATGTATATATACGATAGCGTGGAAGATACCATCAATGCTGCTCAAATGATGGAGGAGATGGGTGTAGGGTGTTTGGTGGTATTAGGAGGAGACGGTACAAATCGGGCTGCGGCGAAATCCATTCAAAAGACTCCGCTGATTGGAATCTCTACCGGAACCAATAATGTTTATCCGGAGATGATAGAGGGAACGGTAGCAGGAATGGCGGCAGCGGTTGTTGCTTCAAGAAAATACGAGAGTGCTCACCTCGTCAAAAAAGATAAAAGGATAGAGATTTATCGGAATGGGACTTTCACAGATATCGCGCTTATAGATGCAGTTGTTTCTAAAGATGTATTTGTAGGTGCAAAAGCGATATGGAATGTGGAGGATATTGCAATGGTATTCGTATCCAAGTGCCATCCGGCGTCCATTGGTTTTTCATCGGTGGTGGGAGCTAAAACCGTTATTACCGAAGAGGATAATTTTGGTGCTTTTGTAAATGTGAATGTAAAAGAGTGTAATATTATGGCACCCATGGCAGCCGGGTTGGTGATTCCTGTTTCCATCAGCACGCCTAAGAAATTAAATATAGATGAATATTACGAGTACATTGTGAGTTTTAAAGGTACGATAGCGGTTGACGGTGAAAGGGAGATTGTATTTCAGAAGGGTGATCGGCTGGCATTCAGAATCACTAGAAACGGTCCCAATCATGTGGATATAAAAAAGACTCTAGAGGTCGCACAACAAAACGGTTTTTTCGAAACGGTTGGGTGAAAGAACCATTGAGTGAGGAGTGGATAGTGGAGAGTTTTTATGATCTCCCCACTATCCACTCCCCACTCCTCACTAAAACAATGATAAATCAAGTAAAAAATACAGGGGGTATGATATATGGCAGAATTAGTAGTAATGCCGAAATTAGGATTGACAATGACCGAAGGAACGGTATCCAATTGGCGTAAAGCGGAGGGGGAGTCCGTTACTGTAGGTGAGGTATTATTTGATGTTGAAACAGATAAGCTGACCAATGAAATAGAAGCGTCAGCGAGTGGTGTTCTAAGGAAAATATTTGTACAAGAAGGTGTAGTTGGCGTTTTGAAGCCGTTGGCAATTATTGGCGGAGCGGATGAAGATATTTCGGGTCTGCTGGGAGGAGAGCCTGCAGCGGAAGAGCCAAAAGCGGAAGAACAGGCTCCGAAAGCTGCTGGGGCAGCACCTGCTAATAATACGTCAGTCGGTGGGAACACCGGTAGAGTTAAAGCATCTCCGCGTGCAAAGAAATTAGCGCAAGAGCTGAATGTTGATTTATCTTTAGTTACAGGAACAGGGCCTCAAGGAACAATCAGCGAGAAAGATATACAAGCATATGTGGATAATCACAAGGGATCTGGCGTAAAAGCTTCTCCGATGGCAGAAAAAGCTGCGAAGGCGCTGGACGTAGATATGTCCAAGATAGATAAAGACGGAAGAATCATGAAAGAAGATGTTTTGCAATACCGCAAAGATCAAGATTTTATAGGGTTGGTAGATCCGAGAGAAGACCGTAAACCAATGAGTGCTATGCGGAAAGTCATTTCCAAGAGAATGTTGGAAAGCAAACAGATTTCACCAACGGTTACCTATAACCTAAAAGTAGATACCACCAATTTGAGTGGGTTTAGAAATCAATTGAAGACTGCTTATAAAGTGACCTATACCGATTTGATTGTAAAAATTGTTGCAAAGGCATTACTGGAATTTCCATTGCTCAATTGTTCTATTGATAATAATGAATTGATTTTTAGAAACTATGCCAGTGTTGGGGTTGCTGTAGCCCTTGACGATGGGCTGATCGTACCTGTTGTGAAATATGCGAACAAGAAAGACCTGAAAGAGATTTCAAAAGAGATCAAAGAATTAGCGTTTAAAGCACGAAATAATGAGTTGAAACCACAGGACATGGCCGGTGGAACATTTACCATTACAAATCTTGGAATGTATGGTATGGAATCTTTTACGCCTATCATTAATCAGCCTGAGGTAGCTATTCTGGGAGTAAATGCGATCATTGACACCCCTGTAGCAATCAATGGACAAGTCGTTATCAAACCATTAATGAATCTAAGTTTGACGGCTGACCATAGAGCGGTGGATGGATCGGTAGCGGCACAGTTTATGGCAAAAGTAAAAGAATATATTGAAAACCCGGCTCTTCTGCTGTTATAAGGAGGAATCAGATATGAAAATCGTTGTTATAGGAGGCGGTCCGGGAGGGTATGTCGCGGCAATCCGGGCTGCGCAATTAGGTGCGGAGGTAACCTTGGTTGAAAGAAAATACCTTGGCGGGACGTGCCTGAATGTCGGCTGTATTCCCACTAAAGTATTATTGCATACATCCGAGATCCTTACTTTGTTAAAACATGAAGCGAAAGAGATCGGAATCAAGGTGTCGGAAGTCGGCGTTGATTGGACTCAGCTGCAGAATAGAAAAGAAAAAGTGATTAAACAGTTAGTGGGCGGAATTGATGGACTTTTAAAAAGCAATAAAATCACAAAGTTGATAGGTAACGGTGCTTTTGTGAACAGAAATCAGATCGAAGTTACGGCAGGGGATGGCAAAAAGCAAGTGGTGGATTTTGACTACGCTGTTATCGCTACCGGCTCGGAACCTACGATCGTGCCTATCCCTGGAGTAGACTTGGAAGGTGTTATTACCAGCGATGATGTACTTTCATTAAAAGAAATACCCAAAAGTATGTGCATCATTGGCGGCGGTGTCATCGGAAGCGAATTTGCGAGCATATACAGCAGTGTAGGATCGGAAGTAACTATCGTGGAAATGCTGCCTGATATTGTTGCAACAATGGATAAAGATGTTACCGACTGTTTGAAGACGGAACTGACAAAAGCAGGGGTTAAGATTCATACAAATACCAAAGTGGAAGGTATTGAAAAAACAGCATCCGGCTTAAAAGTAAATACCAGCTCCGCAGCCGGTAAACAGTCTTTTGAAGTTGAAAAAGTACTGCTTTCGATCGGTCGAAAACCGGTTATTCAGGGATTGGAACTTGAAAAAGTGGGCATTAATACCGAACGGGGCAGAATCACGGTTAACCGTAAAATGCAAACAAACATAGATAATATCTATGCTATAGGGGATTGCAATGGCGGGGTCATGCTGGCACATGTAGCATCTGCAGAAGGAATCGTAGCTGTAGAAGCCATTATGAAAAAGCCATCTCAGATTGATTTTAAGACCATCCCTTATTGCGTATATACAAAACCGGAGCTGGCGGCAGTAGGGATGACAGAGAAGCAGGCAAAAGAACAAGGCTATGAAGTTAAGACCGGTACATTCCCGTTATATGCCAATGGGAAATCAATGATTATGGGAGAAATGAACGGATTGGTAAAATACGTCGTAGATGCGAAGACGGATGAAATATTGGGACTGCATATGGCAGGTCCGAGAGCTACCGATCTGATTGTAGAAGGTGCTTTAGCCCTTCGCTTGGAAGCAACGATAGAAGAAATCATAACCACTATCCATGCTCATCCAACGGTTGGTGAGTCACTGCATGAAGGCGCCCACGCGGTGCATCACAGTGCCATTCATTTGCCGCGGCAGAGATAGACTGATCTAAGAGAACGCATACCCTATCACACGCAGGTGTGGCTTGGACTTACTGAAAAGTAAAATGATTTTAAAAAGAGGAAATCGGACTTGGGGACTGGTCTGCTGTCAGGCCTGATTTTGGCCGGACTAGAGTCTACGCCCCGCCTATGTCAGATTCCGGAACAACCAGTACTTTTTTCAGTAATCTCAGGCTGTTCCTGCGTGTGCTATTTTTGATGATTTAATCCCATATTAAATGCATTAAACATCAAATTCCATTCATGCATGATTTACAATTGGCAGGGAACGCCCCCGTGGTGTTCCATTGCTTATAATATCCAATTATTCAATTCAACTTATATTTAAATTCCACGGACTGGACATTAGGAATGCCTATTGATAAAATGGGAAAAGATGAATAGGAGAAAGGATGTGCATAGAGTGGATATTAACAGAGTAATACTCATTGTCTTAGATAGCGTTGGCATTGGAGAACTGCCGGATGCCGATGAATATGGTGATGTTGGAAGCAATACGGTAGGGAATATCGTAAAAGCTTTTAACGGCATTAAAATCCCTAACTTATGCAAATTAGGGATGGGGAAAATAGACGGAATCGATTACCTTCCTGTACCCGACGACATTCAAGGAAGCTACGGAAGAATGGCAGAGGCATCCAAAGGTAAGGATACGACCACAGGGCACTGGGAAATATCCGGAGTCAAGCTTGCACAAGAGTTTCCCACATACCCTCAAGGATTTCCACCGGAAGTGATAGATCAGTTTAAAAATAAGATAGGAACGGATATATTGGCTAATTATCCCGCTTCAGGTACAGAAATAATCAAAGATTTAGGCGAAAAGCATATGCAGACAGGCTATCCCATTGTCTATACGTCTGCCGACAGTGTTTTTCAGATTGCGGCCCATGAAGACATCATTCCTATTGACAGGCTTTACGAAATGTGCCGGATTGCCAGAGATATTCTTCAAGGACCGCATGCGGTAGGAAGAGTGATCGCACGTCCGTTTACAGGAAATGCGGGAAGCTTTACGAGGACTAAAAATCGAAGAGATTTCTCTTTGGAGCCCACAGGAGTAACTATTTTGGATAAATTAAAAGAAGCCGGGTATGATGTGATGGCGGTGGGAAAGATAGAAGATATATTTGCGGGAAAAGGCATTACTTATGCGGTACATACTTCCGATAACATGGACGGTATGGATCAAACGCTGCGATTGATTAAAGAAGATAATAAAGGAATGATTTTTACCAATCTGGTAGATTTTGATATGGTATATGGACATAGAAATAACGCGCAAGGTTATAAGGAAGCACTTGAAGCAGTGGATCAGAGGCTGCCTGAAATCATGAGCGCGATGAAAGATACGGATGTACTTATGATTACAGCGGATCATGGGTGTGATCCTACTACTGAAAGTACCGATCATTCACGGGAATATGTGCCGGTATTATTGTATGGAAAGTATATCAAAGCTGATATAAGCATTGGTACAAGAAAAACATTTTCCGATATGGCAGCCACCATTGCGGATATTTTTAGTATTCATGATGGTTTTAACGCAGAGAGCTTTCTTAACCAACTTAGAAGATGATATATTTTATTGTATTGGATGACATAAAAAGTTTTTAGTATCTTGAAATTTAGAAAAGCATAACATAATAAATCGTGTTTGTATGCTCCTTTGTTAATAGATTTGGCTGCTTGGTTTGCTGCTCACTAGATATTAACTAAGGGGCTTTAATAATTTGCACAGGGAAATATCACATATGATTTTTAATAAAGGTTTCTTGCAACACCAATGAAAATAGTCAATAAGAATAACACGTACTCAGGTGCTTGCCATAATAAATTTGGTTCTATCATATGCGCGTTTGATATGTGAGCGTATCAGCTTTTCCGCAAGTTTTTCGTTGCGTTGTTCAATCGCGTCATACATGGCTTGGTGTTCGGAGACTATATCCAGAGTGTTTACATAGGCGTTGGCTAACTCGATTGAAGAACTGAGCAGTTCGGAGCATAGTGATAATATGCTTATCAGCGCGCTGTTATCGGCGGCTTCTGCGATGGTTTTGTGAAAAAGGCTGTCAGCTGCCAAGCCGTAACCGCCATTTTCGAGGTCCTGTTTTAAAGCCTCAATAGATTGCCGCAAAGCCAATAGACGCTGTTCTGTTCTATTATCGGTGCAGTTCCCGGGACAGGAGGGGATATCGCTTCGTGGATCAGCTATAACGAAGCAAAGAGATGGTCCAAAAACAAGGATGAGTTCGGCAATGGTGCACCGGAAGGGATTGCTGCATCGAAATCGGGAAATAATGCTACTTCCGGAGGTGCATTGGTTCCGTTATTGACGCTGGGTATTTCCGGAGATGCGGGTACTGCTGTTATGTTGAGATCATTGATGATGTTAGGGATTGCACCGGGGCCAATGCTTTTCAAAGAGCACGCTCCTATTGTTTATGCACTTTTTATAGCGTTATTTATTGCAAATATTTTTATGGGTGTACTTGGCTTTATGTGCATCAAGCAGTTTGCTAAAGTTATCAATGTTCCTAATTCCATATTGATTCCTTTGATTTTTACCTTCTGTTTTGTAGGCACTTATGCACTGAACAACAGCATAGGGGATATTTATTTTATGATTATTGCCGGTATTATAGGATATGTAATGATTAAACTGGATTTTGCCATTCTGCCTATTATTTTGGGATTGGTTCTTGGTCCGCCAGCAGAAAGCAACCTAAGACGTTCTTTGGTGCTTTCGAGGGGTGATGCATTTATTTTTCTGCAATGTCCTATTGCTTTAGTATTTATCTGTTTTCTGTTATTTCCTTGTTCTACCCTATAGTGCTTGAATATTATAAGAAAAGGAAGGCTGCAAAGAAAGGCTCCGCGGCGGATGATATTGAATGAGATGTAAACCTGATGGATTGCATGTCATGATCAAATTAAACATTTAATTATTTTGCCAAAACACTGTTTGATCTAACGATTCAAGCGGTGTTTTTTTATCCTATAAAAAACTTTAGTCTTGGCTAATAAAAAATTGATATTTTACAATTGTAAAAATAAAAATTTTAAAATGATAAAAAAATCTGTTGACATTGACTCATATATTTTATAACATAAATATAATGAGACATAGATAATAGAATGGAGAATTAAGGTGAACGCAGAAGAGAGATATATTTTAAAAATCAAAATAGCCAAGATGTTTTACTTAGATAATATGACGCAGACGGATATTGGCGAACAGTTAAGTGTTTCAAGACCTACAATCATAAAGCTTTTAAACGAAGCCAGAGAGGAAGGAATTGTTAAAATAGAGATTTGTGATATACGCAACCAATTCACGCTGGAAAGTATGCGACGAGACCTAAAGGATTTACTGCAATTAAGGGATGTGGTGGTAGTTAGTGTCGAAGACAGTAACAGAATTTTCAAAGAGTTAGGTAAAAGAGCCGCGGAATACTTGATGGAGTGCGTGTGCAGCAATATCAACGTTGGTATTGGGTGGGGCAAGACATTGGAAGAGGTGGCCAAAAACGTTGTGGAAATGAAACATATTAGAGAAGTAACGCTCATGCCTTTAATGGGAGGGCCTGTTAGTTCAAATGACTTTTCGCGATTATCAAATAATCTTTGTGAACGTATCGCATCAAAATTTGACAATGGAAAAGTAGATTATTTGTATGCACCGCTTTTTACTAAAGACGAAAAGAGCAGAGAGACATATATACAGTCTGGTGGGATCAAGAATGTACTTGAAAAAATGGAAGATATCCAGCTTGCTTTAGTAGGTATTGGCGGTGATCTGAAGAATTCAGTTACTTATGATGTTGCAGGAGATTATGAAGATTTTGCATTCAGGCTGGTTGAAAAAGGTACAGTAGGCAATATTTGCGGAAGGTTCTATGACTTGGATGGGAATCTGTGCACAGAGGGTGTAGAAGGAAGAACCATTGCTGTAACGGCACAGCAGCTTCGTGCCATTCCCACTGTCATTGCAGTAGGAGGCGGGGAGCATAAGATACGCTCTATTATTGGAGGAGCACGTCAAAAGCTGTTTAACGTACTGATAGTAGATAATAAAACGGCAAATAGCATTATTGAATATTTTAAATAAAGAAGATTTCAAAGTCTACAATGGGATGATAAAAAAGGGATGACAAAAAATAGCACATATCTTTTTAAGCATATGAAAGGGTTATATGATCCTATAAAACAAAAGGAGGACGTCATGGCTAACATAGTGAATATGCCGAGGTTATCTTTAAATGAAGATTCCAATTTGTTAACAGAGTGGCTTGTTAACGAAGGGGATTCTGTTAAAGAGGGAGATGGTTTATTTTCAATTGAGACAGATAAATCATCTCTGGTTGTATACTCGGATTTTACCGGAATCGTGCTAAAAAAATACTACAATGATTACGAAGTCGTACAAGCGCTTACACCGGTATGTGTCATTGGCCATCCGGGTGAAGAAATACCGGAGTTGAGCATTGAGGAAAATACCGGTATAAATTCAGAAAAAGCTGAAGAAAAGGCATCCGAGCCGGTAGATGTTGTTGTTCCGAGTACAGATATTCCGGTAGGGGTACCTGCTGATCATGGAAAAATATCTCCTAGGGCACGGAGGCTGGCAGAAGCTAACGGAATAGAGATAAAAGGTATTATACCCAGCGGCGCTGAAAACCGCATTATTGAAGCGGATATCATTGCAGCAATGACAAATGGAAAAACAGATAGCGTAAAGAAAAAAGAAAATGTTAAAAAGCTTCCGAAGATACGGCAAGTGATTGCAAAAAATATGATGAATTCGTTACAAAATTCCGCACAACTCACAAACGTTTCTATATTTAATATTTCCGCAATTCTCGATTATAGGGAACGGTGCAAGAAAGATGAAAAGCTTTCGGGCATAACGATTGGCGATATGATCAACTACGTGGTTGCAAAGACACTATCGGAGTTCCCATATATAAACGCTCATATGGTAAGTGATACGGAGGTTGTCGAATATGGGGAGGTTAATCTTGGGGTAGCTGTAGATACAGAAAGAGGATTGATGGTTCCAACCATCGCAGATGCATCGAAAAAAAGCCTGTCTCAAATATCCGCTGAGTTAAAATCGATGGCAACAGAATGTCAAAGCGGAAAGATTTCACCTGAAAAGCTTTCAGGGGGCACATTCACAGTAAGCAACCTAGGAGCTTTAGGGATACGTATGTTTACGCCTATTCTCAATCCGCCGCAGGTAGGTATACTAGGTGTGGGTTGTACCGACTATGCGATGAAAAAGACAAAAGAAGGCATCTTGTATTATCCTTCGTGCACATTATCACTTACATACGATCATAGAGTTGTAGATGGTGCACCTGCTTCTCGTTTCTTAAAAAAGCTATGTGAGAATTTAGAAAACTTTGAACAATATATTTGAAAGGTGAATCATTATGGAAAACTATGATTTGATTGTTATTGGCGGAGGACCTGCGGGCTACAATGGTGCAGAAAGAGCTGCCGGGACAGGATTGAAGGTATTGCTGATAGAAAAGGAAGATTTGGGCGGGACTTGCCTGAATAGGGGATGCATTCCCACTAAAACCTTCTTATACTCCGGGAAGATCTATCATTACGTAAAAGGTGATTGCGAGCGTTATGGCGTAAAGTATGACAATCCCGAAGTGAAACACAAGGCCATCGTTGCAAAGAAAGACCAGGTTGTAAAGACGCTGGTGGGCGGCATTGGTGCGGCGATGAAACGTAAAAAGATAAAGGTTGTTTATGGGACCGCAAAACTGGGAGATAAGAAAGACGGCGTATTTCGTGTAACTGTAGACGATGAAAAATATACGGGTAAATCTCTGCTGATCGCTACCGGTTCAGCGCCGGTGATTCCTAAAATCCCGGGAGTGGATGAAGAGATCGTCAAAGGTACTGTCGTAACCAGCACCGAGGTGCTCATGCTTGAAGAGGTTCCTGAAAAGCTCGTCATCATAGGTGGAGGTGTCATCGGATTTGAAATGGCCGCGTATTTTCAGATGATGGGAAGTCAGGTTACTGTGATGGAGATGTTAGATAAAGTACTTGGAAATAATGACAGAGAGATCAGCGCTATCATACAAAAGCAAATGGAACAAAAAGGCATACGATTCTTTCTGAACAGTAAAGTATGCGAAATTAAAAATGGCGTATGCAAATTTGTAAAAGATGGTGAGGAAATCTCTATAAACTATGATAAAGTGCTGCTTTCGGTAGGAAGAAAGCCGGTTACGGATTTGGAAGGTCTTGAGCAACTGGGAGTAAAAATACAAAAAGGCGCTATTGTCACAGATGATGAATGCCACACCACTGCCGAGGGAATCTATGCTGCAGGAGATGTGAACGGCAAGATAACACTTGCGCATGTAGGGTACCGCGAGGCAGAAGTAGCTGTTAATAATATATTAGGTAAAAAAGATAGGATGGATTATAGCGCGATTGCCGGAGTAGTTTATACACATCCCGAAGCAGCCTTTGTAGGTTTGAATGAGGAACAGGCTAAAGAAGCGGGTATAGACATAGAAGTGAAGAAAGTATCTATCAACTTTAGCGGCAGACATGTTGTAGAAAACGGTATGAGTGATGGAATATGCAAGATCGTCATAGATAAAAAGAAGGAGATCATTATTGGTGCCAGCCTTCTCTGCAGTTATGCTTCCGAGATCATATACAGTCTTGCGCTGATGATACAGAACAAGATCCCGGTAGAGAGCATTGTACGTACAGTTTTTCCTCATCCCACGGTTTGTGAAATCATTAGAGAAGCATTGATGGACTAAAGAGTGATAAGAAAGGGGTTATAAAATGACAAAATCTATTTATATCGATCCAAATGAAAGACGCAGCAGTGCGGTACTTAAGTTCCAGGATATCCCCATGAATCAATATCAGAAAAAGATGTCGGATGTGAGGGATGAGTTTACTGATGAAGAACTCATTAATATTTTTCACGACATGCTGTCTATCCGGGAATTTGAGACCATGATGCAGGATTTAAGGCTCAATGGCGAATACAATAGTATCCGCTATAACTATTCGGGACCGGCTCATTTATGTATAGGGCAGGAAGCTGCCTCGGTGGGACAGGCATATAATTTAGACAAGGATGACATCATTTTTGGTACACACCGCGGGCATGGCGAACTTATTGCAAAAGGATTGGCTACCATCCGGAAGATGTCTGATGAAGAATTAATGGGTATCATGGAAGAATCCTTTGAAGGTGCTCAGCTTAAGGTAGTAAAAGAGCATTTGTCTGCCGGCAGTGTGAAGGAGTTGGCGGTACAGTTTTATCTATATGGGATTATGGCTGAGATTTTCGGTAGAGAAAACGGATTCGCAAAAGGACTGGGGAATTCCATGCATGCATTCTTCATTCCGCTGGGCGTATATCCGAATAATGCTATCGTAGGAGGCGCAGCTCCAATCGCTGCCGGTGCAGCGCTTTATAAAAAAATTGCAAAGCAAAAGGGGATGGTTGTAGCCAATGCAGGCGACGGTGCACTCGGTTGCGGACCTGTATGGGAGGCAATGAACTTTGCAGCTATGGACCAGTTCACAAAGCTGTGGGATAACAAGGGCGGATTGCCTGTACTCTTTAATTTTACAAACAATGGATATGGCATGGGAGGACAGACATGCGGTGAAACAATGGCTTACGATGTACTTGCCAGGGTAGGTGCGGGCATTAGCCCCAGTCAGCTCCATTCTGAGCGCGTTGATGGTTACAATGTATTTGCAGTGATAGATGCGTTCAGCCGTAAAAAGAAATTGCTTCTAAACGGCGAAGGCCCGGCAATGCTGGATGTAATCTCATATCGTCAGTGTGGACACTCTACTTCAGATGCGAATCCTAATCGTACCATAGAAGAGATCGGGGCATGGCAGGAGCAGGATTCCATCGCAGATTATGAAAAGCAGCTTATTGAAAACGGCATCATGACGCAGGCGCAGGTAGTAAAACTTAAAGAAGGTATTCGCAATCTCAATACAAGCGTGTTCAAGCTTGCAATAGATAATGACATTTCCCCTAGAATGGATTTGTTAAAAGAGAAGGATGCCATTGAAAAATATATTTTTTCCAATAAACATATGCCAAAGATGCAGGAGGGAGAACCGGCTGTTCTTGGTAGTAAGCAGGAAAACCCTCGTATTATCAGAAATTCAAAAAAGAGCCGTTCCGGTAAGAAAAATGGCAAGGAACTTCCGTCTTCCGCCGTTATACAGATACGTGACGCAATATTTGAGTCGGTGCTTGATAAATTCTATGAAGATCCCAGCTTGATTTCATTTGGTGAAGACCTGAGAGATTGGGGCAGCGCATATGGTGCATATAAGGATTTGGAGAAGTCGGTTCCTTATGAAAGACTGTTTAATGCGCCTATTTCGGAAGCGGCTATCATTGCTGCGGCAGTTGGATATGCGATGATGGGCGGCAGAGCGCTGCCCGAGTTGATGTATTGTGACTTCCTTGGACGTGCAGGGGATGAAGTGTTAAACCAGTTGGCAAAATGGCAGGCGATGACTGCAGGTCAATTGCATATGCCAGTGGTAGTGCGGATGGGCGTAGGGTCAAAATATGGCGCACAGCATTCTCAGGATTGGTCAAGCTTATGCGCTCATGTTCCTGGTTTAAAAGTAACATACCCTGTTACACCGTATGATGCAAAAGGGCTTTTGAATGCGGCTTTGGCAGGTACGGATCCGGTCATATATCTTGAGAGCCAGTCGCTTTATGCAATGGGAGAGTTGTTCCATGAAGAAGGTGTTCCGGACGAATATTATGAGATACCGTTAGGGGAGCCGGATGTCAAGCGAGCAGGCTCTGATCTGACCATCCTTACTTTTGGTCCTACGCTTTATAAGGCGTTGAAGGCGGCTGAAATATTTGAAAAAGATTATGGCGTCAGTGTAGAAGTCATTGATGCGAGATGTATTGTTCCCTTTAACTATGAGGTGCTTTTGGAGTCGGTTAAAAAGACAGGCAAGATCATATTGGCTAGTGATGCTTGTCAGCGTGGTTCGATATTGAATGATATTGCAGAAAACCTTGTGATGATGGCGTTTGATGATTTAGATGCACCGCCGGTAGTGCTTGGTGCACGCAATTGGATCACTCCTGTTTATGAATTGGAAAATGATTTCTTCCCGCAGCCGGAATGGTTCCTTGATGCATATCATCAAAAGATACAGCCGCTCAAAGGATATACACCGATACGGACATATAATACTGCTGAGTTAATCAGACGAGGTAAAGAAGGGATTTGATAATAGGATAAGTCGATATGACAAAGTACAATTCCATAAATCCAGGAAATTTGATATAGGGCTGGTACTATTGTCATGACTGGTTTAATAGGGAGTGAGGGCATGACCGAAACTACTGGAAAAGTGTTTGGTGTTCGAAAATCGGATTTTTCAGTAGCCTCATACCTGTCCTATATCAGACGAATATATGTAATGAAAAAGTCATAAAAGTAGAGGGTAACGTATATATTTATTTGAATTAAATCATACGTTTGCTCTCTATTTCATTGTTAATAAAAATGTTAGGTGACAAAATAGGTGGCAAACAAACTATGCGTACGGAGTTGCTTTTATAGTACATTGTGAAGAAGTGATAGTGAAAGCTTTGCAGAAGAAATTGATTTGTTTATAGTGAAAAAACTGTACTAAAGTACAGTGGGAATCTGGTATAAATTGTGGTAAGGTAATATTAGTAATATAATTAAATATCAGAAATTTTTAGGAATATACTCCTAATAGAAAAATGATTTCCATCTCTAACCGATGGTTTACTATTTTAAACGATTACTACCGATTTTTCGATTGAAAAATAGTATAAGAACAAATGAAAGAGGGGAATAAGAGATGATGCATATAAGACCTCCAAATAAAATGAACTCTCAAATATTTAGATATGCCTGACTTTACAAAGTCAAAAGCACAAGAACAATGAGCACGGTTTTCGCTGATAATCACTTAGGACTATTGTAAAAGCTAGCTTGAGATGATTGATACACCAAGAGTAACAAGAGAGAAAAACAGTTCGGGAGTATACCATGTTAAGTAGAATCGATTAACAAGGTGTTTTTGAAGAGGATAGGAAGGTATATCTGATATATAAAGATTATTCTTGTAGCTGGTTTATTTGTTATTAGTTAGCCTAAAATTAAGATTATAAAGGGAGTATTATTATGAAGAGAATTTGTATAAGAACAATTTTAATTGTTTTTGTTTTGTCAATTTTTACAACTACATGTTATGCGTATATATCAATGGAATATCTTGGTTCAATCAATACTACTAGTAAAACTGAAGCTTCTTGGAAATCTGAAACTAGTACGACTACATCTGCTCCATTGCTTCATACGAGATATGTCCGTGCAGCAGCTATAATCTTTAAGAATGGTATAGTTGAGCATACAGCTGATGAAACAACAAAATATAATAAAACTGTGAAATTATCAGGTACAGTTTACACTAAAGCTTCTTCAAGGATTTTATGGGAGATTACTTCTGTTCATGAAGTATGGATAAATGATGCTCTTGGTAAGTGCGTTGAAAAAATCTATCGTGAAGATGCGGATAGTTGCATTGGACCAGCATAGAATTATCTACAAGTGTTTAGATTCCTAAAATTCTGTAATAATTCAGGAGGATTATAGATATGAAAATTAAATCAATAACCTTAATAGGTCTTTACTTGACGGTAGCCGCAGCCATTACAATTACGTCATTTATGGTTAAGGCTTCTGAGAGTAATGAAAAAGCAAAAAAACATTATACTAAAGAGCAACTACAGGAAATGGATAATGCTAAGAAAAAAGTTAAAATCATGAAGGAAGATGCATTAAAAGATGCATTAAAAGATGCAGGGAAAAGCTTTGATTTTGACTTGGAAGAATTAGAAAAAGACTTTCTAAGTTTAGATGTAGCTGATCGTCCAAAGTTTGTAAACGGTGAGGTAAGCGGTTTTTCTGATCTAGAAGAATGCAAAAAAATTATGATGTTTGTGAATGAATGTTTTATGGAATTAACAAAAGGAGATTTACAGCCCAATATTTACATTGGTAAAGATGGAAAAAAGGTAATAATCGTCTACAAAAAAGGTGATGGCACAAATGTATTAATTACTGGGACACTTAATAATGATGGAAAATGGGAAAAAGATAAAAAAACTAAATCAGGAAAAGAAATTTTGAAGTTCGAATCAATTAAAAGTTAATTGTCTTGAAGCTGAACACAAAGGGATGATTAGTGAGAAAACGAAAGATCGCTTAGACCATTAAATAACAGCAATGTAATAGTAGCAGCAATGGGGACGGTTCGAATAGAGGCTAATTGCAGTTTGTTCCCAAAAAGCTGAGAAAGTAATTTTACTTAGCTTTTTAAAATTCATTAATAAAGCCCTTTATGATGCACCCAGCAGTTGGGCTTTGATACCATTGAACTGATATCTACAAATTTAGCACAGATTAAAAAGACAGCAGAAACATGAATAATTTCAATCTGCTGTCTTTGTGTTTGAATCCATAAATTTCATAAAAAATGCGTATAGTAATATAAAATCACATTACCGCATAAGGTATCCGCCATTTACATCTATTGAAGACCCTGTAATATAGTCGGAGAGATCGCTTGCCAAAAAATAAATTGATTTTGCTACATCTAGTGCTGTACCGAGACGCTTCAAAGGAACAGTATCCGCATTATCATTTCTAGACTGTGTCATTTCGGTAGCAATAAATCCTGGAGAGACACAATTAACAGTAATGTTATATTGTGCGCAATAGCGTGCATAAGCCTTAGTTAAAGCAATGACACCGCCTTTTGCCGCCGTATAGTTTACTCCGGCTAAAAAACCACCCAGCTGTCCGGCCTGAGAGGCGATATTGATTATTTTCCCATAATTATTCTTCATCATATGGGGGAGACACAATTGTGAGCAAAGATGTGTGCCTCTTAAATCGATATCAATGACTTTATCCCAGTTTTCAACGCTCATTTCCGGAATGGGAGTAGCATCCAGAATGCCAGCGTTGTTTACCAATATATCGATAGTACCATATTTCTCCACTACCGTATTGATCATCGCCTGAATAGAATCTTTCTCCATAACATCCACTTTGGCAGCAAAGGCGGATAAGCCGTCAGCGATTAATTCATTTGCAGTTTTAACGGCGCTGTCATAGTTTAAGTCAGCAATAATGACGGTAGCGCCATATGCTGCGAGTACTTGTGCGGCAGCTTGCCCGATTCCGCGGGCAGCTCCGGTAATAATTGCGATTTTTCCTGTTAAATTACCATATCTCATTTTAAGCTATCCTCCAATTCAATATAAGCTTTTGTAAAGATATCCAAAACCATAAGCAGAGGCGGATATTCATCTACATTGTCCAGTGTGAGGGAATCTTCTTCATATGCTGCGTTAAAGATAGGGCTCTTTTTGAGAACCGACATGATTTCATCAGGTACTACCGCATCAACTACAGAAGAAAGATCACGCTTTTCACTGTCAAACTCTAGAATCTTATCGGTTACAGTGGTGAAATACATAGGAGCATCGGCATTATCGGTAATGGAATTTTTTATGGTCCATTCTCCCCGAATTGCTGCGGACATAATAGATGTGTTTTTACAACCCTTTGCTCTTAAATTTGCATATGATTTTCTGATTACAGCTTCACCTGCATGACGGGAATACATTTTGGAGTTTTCAATACCTAGTGAAGCAAGCTCCTTATCAATGTTATCATCAAGAAAACCGCTCATCAGCACTACAAATCCATGCTGCTTTCCTTTTTCGATCAAATCGGAGAATATATCGTGCTGGTTGTAAGTGAAGTTTAGTGTCAAACAAACTCTGATGCCTTTTTCTACAATACTTTCAACTGTTTTCACTGCAGCACTTACTGCTGGAATTTTATATACGATGTTGGGTGTCTCGGTATTTAATTCTTTTTTAAACTCCTCATTCCAAAATTCAATTTCCTCAATCATTTTATCTGCATTTTTCCAATTTTTTGGATTTACTTGAATGCAGGCAAAACCATACTTTCCGTTACTGGCTTCATAGATAGGATATAAGTCTCTGGCACTTACCGCTACGACCTTTAAGAATAGATATGAAATGAGTTTTTCCAGAGAAATATCGGGATTATTGGTTTTAATTTCTTCTACAAATCCTGCCCAAATCGCAGGGAAATCTTTTCTGAAAGCATTGATTTTAGCAGGATTGCTGGTAACAAACCTTGCACCTCGACGTAAGGAATGGGTAAGGCCGGAGCAATAGTCATGCCCCCAATACGTAAACAATTTATTACTAAGCTCCAATTCGCACATTTCTTTAATATTACTTTCGGCAATCTGTTTTGCTTCATCCTTGATATGCTCAAGTTTTTCTGCATCACCGTATTTTGTAATAAATGCATGAATAGTGTCAATTTCTTTATCTATGGCAGCTTGTGTAAGTGAGCCGGTCTCAACATATTTTCTTAAAACCCAATTGGTTAAAAATGAATGTAAATCCAAATAAATATCCGAAGCGGTAGTTACAGCACTATTTTTATTTTGGGGCTGTTCTTTAATAATTTGTTCGAGTTTGTCAATAAAACCTTGACAATTTTCAGAAAAATTTGAGGGATTTTTTAGAAAAAGAATATCTTTTCTGGATTCTAACAAAAGTGATTGCATAAGTTTCACACTCCATTTAATAATTTTTGACAGACAATTGTGAATTATTAACATAGAATGCTAAAATATTAAAAAAGTTGGTTCGGCACTTTTGTTGATATTATGAATTATATACAATTTCTTCGATGAAGTCAATAATAAAAATTATATAGAATCATGAATATTTTCAAAAGGTAGGTAGGATGTTTGGATAACTTGGCGTAGATTTCAGATAGTAATACTTTGGAGTATAGAGCATTTAATCTCGTATCATATATATGAAATGAACAAAAAAATATGACTAGTAACAATAATGTTGTATAAATGTTCTAAAAAAAATAAAAATTCGATTGACATGATAATATCTTTGGTGATATACTACAGGCATAAGGTCATTTGACAGACAAATAGACAAGGCACAAAAGAACAAATAGACTCAGATTTTTAGAAATCTTTCAAGAGATTATGAAGAAGTCGGATTTTATTACATTATTTAGAAGTACTTCTTCACAGTTTCATTACATTCTTTTTACTACTAATAGAATATAAAATATTAATATGAGTAGGTCGGCACAAAAATATTGATATTTGATGTATCTGTAACAGTAATCCGTATCTAACTATCTAACACCCAAATAAGTTGTTTTGGTAGACCAGAAAATATCTTAGCGTAGACTCCCATAACCCAATTTTCTTTTTGTAGTTTTAATTCAATTTTATTAAAAAAATTTTGAGAAATGAGTTTAATACGAGGTTTTAAGGCTTATGGGCCTTAAAATAGAGGTGTTTGCAAATAATGTTTGTAAATATCAAAATGTTACTTTATTTAAGGAGGAACAGAATATGAAAAAATGTATTGCAATGCTGTTAGTTGTATTGGTGAGTATTACTATGTTTGCTGGGTGTGCATCTAAGCCAGCACTGGAACCGTCAAATTCAGGCGATAGTCAAAAAGCCACAGAAGCGCCAAAGGCTAGTGGAGAAAAAACAGGTAAGACAATTACCATAAAGGTTGCCCATGGTGCACCGGAAGATCATTCAAGTCATGCAGGATGGATAAAATTCAAAGAAGTAGTTGAAGCAGAATCAAAAGGAACTATGGCAGTTGAGATCTATCCTAACCAGCAATTGGGTGGAGATAGAGAGATTATGGAAGGATGCCAGTTGGGGAATATAACCGCAGGCCAGTCTTCATCTGCACCGGTAGCCAGTTTCGAGCCAAGCTTTTTTGTTTTGGATATTCCCTTCTTATTTAAAAGCAGACAACAAGTTTATGAGATTCTAGATGGTGAGGCAGGTAAGGCTCTTCTTAAGAATCTCGAAGCCAAAAAACTTAAAGGGTTAGGGTTCTCTGAAAACGGTTTTAGAAATCTAACCACAAGCAGTGTTGCAGTAAGAAAGCCTGAAGATTTAAAAGGCATGAAAGTTAGAACAATGGAAAATGCCATACATATTGCTACATGGAAGCTGCTTGGTGCAAATCCTACTCCTATAGCTTTTGGGGAACTCTTTACAGCATTGCAGCAAAAGACCATCGATGGGCAGGAAAATCCTTTTGAACTTATATATAGTACTAAATTGCATGAGGTTCAAAAATATGCCATTGATACGCAACATATCTACTCTCCACTCGTAATAGTAATGAATATTGATTTTTACAATGGTTTATCGGAAGAAAATAAAAAAATCGTTGACAAAGCAGCAAAAGAATCTATTGAACTTCAAAGAAGTATTGCTGCTGAGAATGAGCAGAAGGCAAAAGAAAAGATAAAAGAAAAAATTGAAGTTATAGAATTAACTGATGCTGAAAGAGATGCTTTCAGACAAATGACCAAGCCTGTTATTGAAGATGTAAAAGCTAAGGCTGGAACTGAAATTGTTGACATTTTCCTCAATGCTACCAAATAATAGCAGGCTGTCTTATTGAGTTACATGAATGAAAACACATAAAATTATTTTAATTTTTTAGAGTAATAAGGTTTTAAAATTCCTCCTGTTTATGGATATGATACTTGCAAAACAAGTTAGATAAACAGGAGGAAATACATTATAAACTGTTGGGAGAGGCTGTGAGTGAGGGTAGCGCATTACTTCTAATTATGTTGTCAGTATGGAGGAGTATTTTATGAAAGTATTAAAGTATTTGAATGAGCGCATAGAAGAAATTATGCTTGTTGGCTTATTAGGTTCTATGGCTGGCATAATAGGTATTCAGGTATTTATGCGGTATGTGATGAGAAATTCCCTTTCGTGGTCGGAAGAGATAGCAAGATATATGTTTGTCTGGCTTGTATATATAGGTATAAGCTATGGTGTTAAGAAAAAAGCTCACATAAAGGTTGAAGCGGCATTAATGATTTTGCCGGAGAAAATGAAAACCGTGGTATTTTTTATATCGGACTTTTTGTTCTTGTTTTTTGCGACATTTATCACATATAAAAGTTATGAAATGTGTGCACTTATTAACGAATTAGACCAAGTATCTCCCGCGATGGGCATAAAGATGGCATTTGTATATATGGCCCTGCCTGTGGGATATGCCCTTATTTCATTACGACTCATACAAAATATTATTGAGAGAATTAACGCTGTAAGGAAAGGAGAATTGAAATGATATCATTAATACTATTCGGATCTTTTGTCGTTTTCCTGATTTTAAATGTTCCAATTGGAGTAGCGTTAGGTCTCTCCTCAATGGTCACAATATTCTATGGTGGTAAGCTGAATATATCATTTATGACGCAAAGCTTGGTAACATCTGTTGACTCCTTTCCTTTAATGGCAGTCCCGTTTTTTATTCTTGCAGGAGAGATTATGGGGAGGGGCGGGATTTCAAGCCGGCTCTTAAAAACCGCAAAGCTGGTTTGTGGTAAATATACGGGAGGTTTGGCTCTTGTTACGGTAGTCACATGCATGTTTTTTGCGGCGATATCGGGTTCGGGTCCTGCAACTGTTGCTGCCATAGGGGGACTTATGGTTCCTTCAATGATCGAAAAGGGTTATAATAAAGGGTTTGCTGCAAGTATTATTGCCTCAGCGGGAGGGATAGGCGTTATTATACCTCCTAGTATTCCTATGGTTATATATTGTGTTTCTACCGGTGTTTCAATAAGTACAATATTTATTGCCGGATTTATACCAGGCGTACTCATTGGGGTAGCGCTTATGATATGGAGCTGGTATTACGCAAAGAAAAATGGGTATACAGGCGACAGTGAAAAGTATACACTCAAGGAAAAGTGGGCAGTTGTTAACGATGCGAAATGGTCTTTACTTGTGCCTGTCATTATTTTAGGCGGGATATATGGTGGGATCTTTACACCTACAGAGGCTGCTGCTGTTGCTGTAATTTATGGACTTGTGATTGGTGTATTTGTCTACAGAGATATAAAATTACCCGATATAGCTGATATATTAATTAAATCTTCTCTGGTTACGGCGACCTGTATGATTATATTAGGTACGGCCACCACGTTTGGAAGACTTTTGACAGTGGAACAAATTCCTGTAAAATTGGCCAATGCAATTATAGCTTTCACTGACAGCAAAATTGTAATACTTTTATTGATTAATATACTGCTGCTGTTTGTGGGTTGTTTTATGGAAACACTTGCGGCAATCATCATATTAGCACCTATTCTGCTCCCGGTTGTCACAGCGGTAGGAGTTGATCCGGTTCATTTCGGCATTATTATGATAGTGAATCTGGCTATAGGTTTTATTACTCCTCCTCTAGGAGTAAATTTATTTGTTACATGTGGTATTGCCAAGCTATCTCTTGAAGAGATTTCCAAAGCTATTATTAAGCCGTTGGGTATATTGATAGTGGTACTTTTGCTTATTACATATATACCGGCTATATCATTAGCCTTACCAGGTCTGCTGGTACCATAATAAAATCATACCTATTTAAGGAGGATATTCAAAATGGATAGTAAAGAATATGTGAAAAGTCTTATAGCTAAAGCAAAGATTGCGCAGCAAAAGTATGAGCAATTCAACCAAGCCGAAGTAGATGTGGTGGTAAGAGAAATTGCAAAAGTAGTTTTTGATAATGCTGTCGAACTTGCAAGAATGGCAGCTGACGAAACAAGGATGGGTGTATTTGAAGATAAAATTAAAAAAAATCAAGGAAAAGCAAAAATCCTTTGGCATAGCCTAAAACCTAAAAAATCGGTAGGGATTATCAATAGAAATGAAGAAACCGGTATTGTTGAAATCGCAAAGCCTGTAGGTGTTGTAGGAGCTGTGACACCTTGTACCAATCCTATTGTTACGCCTATGTGTAATGCGATGTTTGCTTTGAAAGGAAGAAATGCAATCATTATCGCACCCCATCCGAGAGCAAAAAGATGTGGTAAATATACCGTTGAATTATTCAATAAAGCCCTAGAAAAATATAATGTTCCGGAAAACTTAATTCAAATCATTGAAGAACCTTCTGTAGAACTAACCAATGAGTTAATGAAGGCTGTGGATGTTGTTGTTGCTACAGGCGGTATGGGTATGGTGAAGGCTGCATACAGCAGCGGAAAACCGGCTTATGGCGTTGGTGCAGGCAATGTGCAGTGTATCGTAGACAGAGATGTAGAGCTTAAAGAGGCGGTACCTAAGATTATAGCCGGAAGAATTTTTGATAATGGTATTATCTGTTCAGGGGAACAGACTGTGATTGCCCCGGAAGAAGACTACGATAAAATTATTGAAGAATTTAAAATGAATGGCGCTTACTATATTGATGATAAAGATGAAAAAGAGGCATTAAGAAAAGTGCTTTTTGTAGATGGTATTATGAACAAAGATGTTGTGGGACAATCGGTACAAAAGATCGCTGAGATGGCAAATCTTGATATTCCCAAAGATACAAAAGTGATTTTAGTTGAAGCAGATGGCATAGGTACGGAAGATATTTTGTGTAAGGAAAAAATGTGTCCTGTGATTGCTGCTTTTAGATATAAAGAATTCTCGGAAGCGGTAAGTATTGCCCAAGCGAACCTGGACGTAGAGGGAAAAGGGCATTCTGTTTGTATACACTCAAATAATACGGCAAATATTGAATACGCTGGAGTGAATCTCACGATAAGCAGACTGTTAGTGAATCAGATTTGCGCAACTTCCAACGGAGGAAGTTTCTTTAATGGACTTGCGCCTACAACCACACTTGGCTGCGGATCATGGGGCAACAATAGTGTTTCAGAAAATGTGGATTATAAACATTTTATTAATGTGTCTCGTATAGGATATTTTATAAAAGATGCCAAAGTGCCTGGTGATGAAGAGTTATGGGGTGAATAATCTATGAAGCTTACAGAATATAAGGCAAGAGAGTTGTTTGTAAAGTGTGGACTTCCAAGTCCGCAAGGAGTTGTAATCGACTGCTTGGACGGACTCAAAGAGAAAATTAAGGATATGCAGTATCCCGTAGTGGTCAAAGCCCAAGTACAGGTTGGAGGCAGAGGGAAAGCAGGAGGTGTAAAATTTGCCGACAATTCCGATGAAGCAGTTGGTATTTGCGAAACCATGCTGCACAGTGACCTGAAAGGATTTAAAGTAAATCAAATATTAATTATACATATGACTGAAGCGATACAAGAGTGTTATATCAGTTTTACCCTTGATCGTTTAAATAAAGTACCTATGCTGATCTTCAGTTCCCAGGGGGGGGTTGATATTGAAGAAACGGCTAAAACCAATCCTGAGAAAATTGCGAAAATACTTATTGATCCTTTAGTAGGGGTAAAAGATTATACCATCCGGTATATCCTAAATAAAGGGAAACTGGGTATGGAATACTTTGATCAGATGAGTATGATTGTCAATAACTTATATAAAGTATTTACGAATTACGATTGTATGCTTGCCGAAATCAATCCCCTGTTTGTTACTCCTGAAAAGAATCTTGTTGCAGGAGATGGTAAAGTCACCATTGATGATAGTGCGCTATATAGAATGCCGGATATGTTAGCGTTTAGAGATTCTTTGCCGGAAGAGGAATTGGTACTGGAAGCAAGGAAACATCGGTTCCTATATATTCCGATTGTAGAAGGCGGAGACATTGCGGTAATGAGTAATGGGTCAGGCATGTTAATGTCCTGTATTGATCTGATATCAAAAGAAGAAATGACGGTAGGAGCAGCGTTGGACCTTGGTGGGGGAGCTACTGCCGATAGAATAAAAGAAGCGATTAGAATTGTATTGTCCAATCAAAACATCAAAACGCTGTTTGTGAGCATATTTGGTGGAATCACTCGGTGTGATGAAGTGGCAGGCGGAGTAAAGCTAGCGATGGAAGCCCAATCTTCGAATAAGACCGTTATTGTACGTATGGAAGGTACAAATAAAGAAACAGGATTAGAAATTATAAAAGGTGTGGAAGGTGATGTTGTTTCGGTAAACAGTATCCGAGAAGGGGTCAGTGCACTGGTAGAAAGGAGGAATGCAAGATGAGCATACTGGTAGATCAAGATATGAGACTGATTGTACAAGGGATTACAGGTAGGGAAGGTAGATTTCATACTGAACAGATGCTGGATTACGGAACCAATATTGTTGCGGGAGTAACCCCGGGAAAAGGCGGAGAAACCGTATTTGGCGTACCGGTTTTTGATACGGTAAAAGAAGCGATGGAAGCGACCAATGCGAATGCTACCGTTATTTTCGTACCTGCGAAAGCTACGGCGGCCAGTGCATATGAAGCGATGGACGCAGGCATACCGCTGATTATGACAATCGCAGAACACGTACCTGTCCATGATATGATGGGTGTTTATCATATGGCTAAGAAAAAAGGATGCCGGGTGATTGGCCCTAACTCGTTCGGAATCATTTCTCCCGGCAAAGCGAAAGCAGGATTTATGGCGCATAAGATTTTTATGCCCGGGAATGTGGGGCTTATGTCAAGAAGTGCTACCAACTGTTATGAAACGGTATTTATGATGACCAATAAAGGGATTGGTCAATCGACTTGTGTGGGAGTGGGCGGTGATATGATTCCAGGTTCCACTTTTGTGGATATCTTACCGTTTTTTCAACAAGATCCTGAGACAAAAGCCATTGTGATGATTGGTGAAATCGGAGGGAATGAAGAAGAGCTTGCAGCGGAATATATCAAGAAATACATAACTAAATCGGTGGTTGCGCTTGTGGCCGGAAAGAATGCGCCAAAGGAAAGAAGCATGGGCCATGCCGGGGCGATTGTATCTCCTGATGGAACCGGAAGCGCGGAAAACAAGGAGAAATGTCTGAAAGAAGCAGGCGTTTATATCGCAGAAAGTACCCAACACATTGTTGAAATACTTGAAGAAATACTCTGAGAATGGTTGGTGTATAGATAGAAAAATATGAAAACCCTTTTCGAAAAGAGGTGAATTTTATGAAATACAAGCTGGGATTCGGCAAGGATATGCTGGGGATTGAGATTGATGATAAAGATCTATTGGGTGTGATGCAGCCGAATGATGTCAAGATAGAAACCTCAGAGATAGAAGAAGTAAGACGCGCTGTAAGACAGCCGATTGACTCGAATAGACTTAAAGACATTGTGAAACCCGGGGAAAAGGTCGTGATTATTACAAGTGATATTACGCGTCCCATGCCGAGTAAAAAGGTGCTGCCTGAAATATTAAACGAGTTGTATGATGCGGGAATATCGAAGAAAGATATAAAAATCGTTTTTGGAATGGGATCTCACCGCAAGCATACGGAGCAAGAACAGCGCTATCTTGTAGGTGATGAAATATATGAGCAGATTGAATGTCTGGATAGTGATGTAGATGATTGTGTATTTATGGGAGAAACATCTTTCGGCACGCCGGTGAATATTTTCAGACCGGTAGCGGAGGCCGATAGACGAATATGTCTCGGTAATATAGAATATCACTATTTTGCAGGATACAGCGGCGGAGCAAAAGCGATTATGCCGGGTGTTTCCAATAGAGAAGCCATCCAGGCAAATCACAGTAAGATGGTGATGGCGGAGGCTAAGGCGGGAGAAATGCTGAGCAATCCTGTACGGCAGGACATTGATGAAGTAGCAAAGTTTGTGTCCATAGATTTCATATTAAATGTAATTTTAGACGAACATAAGACCATTATTAAAGCGGTTGCAGGACATCATATAGCTGCGCATCGGGAAGGTTGCGAATTTCTTGACAAGCTCTACAAGGTGCAGATTGCACAGCAAGCAGATATTGTGATCGTTTCACCCGGAGGATACCCGAAAGACATTAATCTCTATCAAGCGCAGAAAGCACTTGATAATTCAAAGCATGCGGTAAAGGACGGCGGCGTTGTCATTTTGGTGGCAAGCTGTAAAGAAGGACTTGGGGAACACGTATTTGAAAAGTGGATGCTCGGCGCACAATCATCTGAAGAAATGATTGAAAAGATACAGCAACATTTTGAACTTGGAGGTCATAAAGCAGCTGCCATTGCAATGATTTTGGAGAAGTGTGATATTTATCTTGTATCCGACCTGGATGCCGAATTCGTTAAAAAGCTTTTTATGAAACCGTTCAAAGACATTGAAAGAGCATATAATGAAGCAATTAAAAAAACAGGTATTAGCAGTAAAGTATATTTAATGCCTTACGGCGGGTCTACACTTCCTGTATTAATTCCATGATTTAAATAAATGTTTAAACAGAGGTGCGTTTATGAAAGCGTTAGTAAAACAATGCAGAGGAGCAGATGGTGTTGCTCTTACACAAGTACCTGAACCAATACCTCAAAAGAACGAAATAAAGATCAAGGTATATGCAATAGGAATCTGTGGTACGGATATCCATATCATGAGGGATGAGTTTGACAGTAACCCTCCGGTTACAATGGGGCATGAGTATAGTGGTATTGTATATGAAGTAGGGGAAGATGTAAAAGATTTCAAACCTGGTGACAGAGTAGTTTCACTCACTACTGTAATCTCGTGTGGACAATGCAATTACTGTCATGCAGGATTATTTATGTTGTGCGAGAGCAGACTTGCGATTGGTTGCGGTATTAATGGAGCATTTGCTGAATATCTTGTTATACCTGCGGATAAAGCATTCAAAATACCCGATGAAGTATCTTTAGAAGAAGCTGCACTATGTGAGCCACTTGCCTGTGTCGTAAGAAGTGTGATAGAAAGAGCTACCGTAAAGGCAGGAGATTATGTATATGTATCCGGACCTGGTACAATAGGTCAATTAACAATGCAAGCGGCAATTGCAAGCGGGGGTAAGGTAGTTGTCGGAGGCACTTCCATTGATGGTGAAAGGCTGGCTTTGGCGTCAAAATTAGGGGCATTTGAAACCATGTTGGTGAATAAGGAAGATATATTCATACGCACTAAAGAAATAACCAATGGATATGGGTTTGATGTAGCTTTCGAATGTGCAGGAGTTGCACAATCAGCGGATACATGCATCAGATTATTGAAGAAGACCGGTCTATATGCTCAAGTTGGATTATATGGGGAGAAAATCATGTTTGACCATGACCTGGCGTTGAAAAAAGAAATTACTATGACAAATAGTTTCACGTCAACTAGAACATCTTGGGAAAGAGCATTAAGAATGCTAAAATATGGTCAGATAAATATGAAACCGTTAATTAGTGCCAGATTGCCGATAGAAGAGTGGAAAAAAGGATTTGATATGGTTATCAATAAAACAGGATATAAGATTCTACTTTTACCCGATGATGAAAGGCAATAGAAACAATTTAATTGATGCGTTGATTAAACATTCGATATGTGATAGAATCAAACGCAGCATATCGTATTAGGAGTTGGGTATTTAATATGATGGAACCTGTGAAAAAGAAAAGAGTCTATGAAGATATTGTACAACAGTTTCTACAAAAGATAGAAAGCGGTGAGCTTACAGTAGGTGACAAAATTCCGACCGAACTCGAGCTTGTGGAGCAGTTGGGCGTGAGTCGCACCTCTATCCGTGAAGCCCTGCGTGCTATGGAGTTGATTGGCATTGTAGAGTCTAAGGTGGGTGGAGGAACCTATGTTAAACATTTAAGCATGGACAAAGCGTTCTTGAATCTTGCGAGAGTAGTGACAAAAGACGAAAAGTTTATTCTTGATATGTTTGATGTGCGTATTTTGCTGGAAACTTACAGTGCCCGTCTTGCTGCTAAAAATAGAACAGACCAGCATCTATTAGCTTTGAGGCAATCGATTGAGACTTTGAAAGAGGATATCAAAAATAACGGCTTCGGTTTGGCAGCTGACAGCTTGTTTCACAAAACCGTTGCGGAGGCGGCCGACAACAGTGCTCTTATAAGCATATTAACACTGTGCTCGGAATTGCTTAGCTCCTCAATCGAGCTAGCCAACGCATATGTTAATGCGCTGGATATAGTTTCTGAGCACGAGGAGATGTATAACGCAATTGAACAGCGTAACGAAAAGCTGGCCGAAAAGCTGATGCGCTCACACATCAAGCGGGCATATGACAGAACGAAATTTATTGTTACAAATACCTGAGTTTTTTATATAGATAAAATGATGACTATCTTGATTTATAGCAAATAGGTATATCACTGTATCCTTGTAGTGATATACCTATTTGTTTTTTAGTGTTGGTAATGAGTGCTACTGCATATACTTATATTTTTTCAGATGTTTTCATTATCCACTATTAGGAGTATAATATAATAAAAAAACGATATCATGCAAGGGTGTATATATGATTAAAGTTAAGGAAGCGATCATTGTAGAAGGAACTTATGATAAAATCAAGTTAGATCAGATGGTGGATGCTACCATCATCATAACCGGAGGATTCAGTATATTTAAGGATAATACTAAGATAGAACTTATTCGGAAGCTGGCAGAGAAAACGGGAATTGTAGTTCTAACAGACTCGGATCGTGCAGGCTTTCTTATTAGAAATTATATTAAGCAGTGTGTTCCGGCTCAGTTTGTAAAACATGCATACATACCTGATATTAAGGGGAAAGAAAAGAGAAAGACCATTCCTGGAAAAGAGGGACTATTAGGGGTAGAAGGTGTAAATAATGCACTTATTCTAAAAGCGTTAAAAAATGCAGGATGTATTATTGTTGATGAAAGTAGAACTGATATACAGGAGAAAAAGATTCTTCGAACAGACTTATATGAAGACGGATTTATTGGAAGTCCAAACAGCAGTGACTTAAGACAAAAATTAACCAGATATCTGAACTTGCCTTCGCGGATTTCTACAAATGCACTGTTAGACGTTTTAAATACATTGTATGGTTATAAGAAGTATAAGGAGATCATTGATTGTGACGATTGGAAAAAAAGTACCGAGAAGACCCCGTAAACTGAATATACTAAAACTGAAGCTATGTGAAATTAGAAAGCTGAGTATTAGAAATTGGATAACATCCTTATTAAAAATTGCATATATCAGAAAACTTGTACTTTTTCAAGTAGTAAAAGTTAGGTTGTCCAAGCAAAGCGTAAAACAAGTTAGAAAGATGAAAGTTAAAAACCTGGAAATAAAATCTATAAGGATATTGCAGCTCACTATGAGCAATACGGTGATAAAGAGTAACATGGATTTTTAAAGCTATAAAGGAAGCTCATAACAAAGAAAAAGATTAAGCATGGTGTGTAATGAAACCATACTTAATCTTTTTTATCTTATAGTTGCTTTATGCATAGAAAGCATGATCACCAATCTTGCTCACATATGTTTTGTTATTTACAATCCAGGTACCTTTAGAGAGGCTTGGGTTAAAGAAATAGGTAGCACTGCCAACCGGTCTTTCACCATTTAGAGCAGCTTTTGCAGCATTAATACTTTCCAGGTCAGGAGTATTATAGATGGTACCATTTTCAACAGGACTAAACATAGGGATTCCTTTGTAGTATTCAAAGATTACTCCTTTTACAGTGTTAGGGAACAGGGAGGACTTCACTCTATTAAGCACTACATTTCCTACGGCTACCTTACCTGTATAGGATTCACCCTTTGCTTCAGCTTCAATAATTCTTGACAGCCAATAAAGGTCTTGATCGGTATAATTATTTACGGCAGAAGCATTAGATATAGTAGCAGTATTGTTGTTATAAAGCGCATTTAATGTATTACGTCCCGCTATGCCGTCTACCGCAAGTCCACTATTGCGTTGGAACGACATTACGGCATTTTTAGTGATAGAGCCGTAATATCCTGTTACCGCATGCTGGAACAAGCGTCTGCCTTTTAATGTTTGCTGTAATCTGGTTACCTCATTACCGGAGCTTCCTACTTTTAATAAAGTAGAGTTGCTTGAGGTAGTACCGGAATACAGTTTTCCCAGTGTTTGAGAACCGGCAATGCCATCAACCGCAAGTCCGTTGCTGCGTTGAAACGCTGTCACGGCATTTTTAGTGATAGAGCCGTAATATCCTGTTACAATATAAGAATAATAACCTTTGCTCTTCAAAGTTTGCTGTAATTTTGAAACTTCACTGCCTTGTGAACCTACTTTTAGCAGCTCGGCAGCAAAAGCGTTGGATGACAGCATTAATGCAGCGGCTGTCACAAATGTACAAGCTGCTAACTTTATTGATAATTTCATTATAAACACTCCTTCCGTTTCTATGTGCTTTCGGAGTTAGCTGGCGGGTTTGGTAAAGAAGGTATACCTACTACATAAAAATGTAGATTCACCCCGATAAATTGGTTCCTCCGTACCCCACATTGCTTGAAAATCGGGTATTATTATTCCGTCATTCCTTAGTGGAGATTCAGCAAAGTGTATCAGTAATATGACAATGATGGTATTATAAATTATATAGATCTAAACGTCAAAGTAGAAGGTTACATAATTATGTTCGTGAGAGGTAAAATATATAATATAGGTGATATAATCTAGTATTTTTATAGATTTTATAGATAATGGTGGTCAATACCATTAAATTCCGTAATACTTTTTTAATATTTTTGTAATAAGTGGGGAGTGAGGAGTGGATAGTGGGGAAAATGATATATAAAGAATAGTGAAAGTGGATGGTGGGTAGTGGGATGTATATTCACTTTCCACTACCACTTTCCACAATTGTTTTGCCTCGTTACTCTCTTATGCCACGATGTTCAACAAGATCTATTGTACCTAGAACGATGTGAGCTAAGCCAAATCCGGTTACACCCCATCCGATAAGCGGATTCACACTACGTAACGCAAGTCCGCCAACAGTTACAGCGCTTCCTAATACCGTTGGAATTAATCCTTCACGTACTTTCATCAAAAAACCTCCTTAATGAGATTTCATTTATAGCATGTCACGTTCAAAATGACTTTATGCAAACCAAATACTGCCCAAAGCATAATGAAGATAATATAGATACTTATTAAAAACAAAAAAGCAGCATAATGCGTTAGCAAATATTAAAAAAAGAGATTGATAGCTGATTATAATAGGTAATGGAATTGTGGATAAACTATAATTATTGCAATTGAAAATCTACAAATGTATGGAGGTAGTTATGGATAAAAAAATAAAAAAAATAGGGATATTAACAGGCGGTGGTGATTGTCCGGGACTAAATGCTGTTATTAGAGCAGCCACAAGAACTGCAATATTAAAATATGGTCTGGAAGTGGTGGGTTTCAAAAACGGATATAGAGGATTATATTTAGGGCAAACCGTAAAGCTGGATATGGAAGCGATATCAGGCATACTTCCGAAAGGCGGAACAATTCTCTATAGTTCAAATAAGGATAATTTGTTTAAATATCCTTTTATTGAAGATGGAAAAACTGTTTATCGCGATGTATCGGATGTAGGAATGAAAAATATACAGGATGCAGGGATTGACGCAATGATTATCATCGGTGGTGATGGTACTTTGACTAGTGGAAGAGATTTTGCGCGAAAAGGTATAAATGTCATAGGGGTTCCGAAGACCATTGATAACGACCTCGCATCTACCGATGTTACTTTTGGATTTGATACTGCAGTTGCGGTAGCTACTGAGGCGTTGGATAGACTGCATACTACAGCCGAATCTCATCATAGAATTATGGTATTGGAAGTAATGGGCAGGTATGCGGGATGGATTGCTTTAGAAGCGGGTATTGCAGGAGGAGCAGATGCCATTTTGATCCCCGAAATACCCTATGATATTGAAAAAGTAGCAGAAAAAATTAATGATAGAAGACATCATGATAAAGATTTTAGTATCGTAGTGGTAGCAGAAGGAGCCAAGTCTAAGGATGGAGAGATGATTGTCAGCAAAGTAGTGGAAAATAGTCCAGACCCAATTCGGCTCGGAGGAATAGGGGCGAAGATAGCCAGCGATCTTGAAAAAATTGCAGAGCTGGAAGCAAGAGCAACTATTTTAGGGCATCTCCAAAGAGGAGGGACTCCAACAGCTTATGACAGGATATTATCTACACGGTATGGGATGAAAGCAGTAGAATTGATTATGGAAGAAAAGTTTGGTAATATGGTTACATTAAAAGGCAATGATATGGCATATGATTCTTTGGAAAATGTCATCGGTAAGATAAAGAATGTCAATCCTCAAGGAGAATTGGTAACAACAGCGAAAAATATAGGCATATCGTTTGGGGAATGATATTTTGGTTCACAGTTCACGGTTCACAGCAAAAAATCCGTGAACTGTCATTGATATGGGGGTATGTATATGATAGAAGCGGTTGAAAAGAGATATAATGTTTATTCTGAGTATTTAAAAAATAAGTATGGTGAGAAAGTATATAAGCTTCCTGTAAATCTTTCTGTGACGTGTCCTAATAGGGACGGAACGGTAGGCTGCGGAGGGTGTACTTTTTGCGGAGAAGAAGGAGCTGGGTTTGAAAATCTATCTAACCGGTTATCGGTAAAACAGCAAATTGAAACCAATATGAAATATATACAAGAGAAGTACAATGTACATAAGTTTATAGCTTATTTTCAAAATTTTTCTAATACGTATTTGCCTTTGGATGCTTTTAAAGCCTATATTTTAGAAGCATGCGTTCCTGAAATTGCAGAAATTGCTATTTCTACACGGCCGGACTGTATTAATGATAGCTATCTTGAATTTCTGGATGATGTGAGAAAGGAATATAAGATTGAGATTAGTATTGAGTTGGGGCTCCAAACGGTTAACTATCACACGCTAAAGAAAATCAACCGGGGGCATTCGCTGGCAGAGTTCATTGATGCAGTTACAAGAATTCATCATTATTCGTTTGATATCTGCGTACATCTTATACTTAATTTACCCTGGGATACTATGGATGATGTGATAGAAAATGCAAAGATAGTATCTGCACTAGGTATAAAACAGGTGAAGCTTCATTCGCTTTATATGGTTAAGAACACAGTGATGGGAGATCTGTACCGGAAAGGTGAGATAAATATTATCCTGGTTGAGGAATATGTGGATAGAGTGATTGTTTTTTTAGAATATCTCAATCCCGCAATTACTATCCAACGTCTTATCGGAAGGGCACCTGAAGAAAATACGCTATTTGTAAATTGGAATATGAGCTGGTGGAAGATCCGGGATATGATTGAGGCCGAAATGGAGCGCAAAGATAGTTATCAAGGCAAAAAATTCGACTATTTGAATGGTAAGGCGGTAAAGAAGTGGGGGAGTGGGGAGTGAGGAGAAATACATAAGGAGTGGGGCGTGGTTTTTATTCCTCACTCCCCACTCCCCACTAATCACTAAAAATCTAACTTTTCACTTATAAATTGTTCTAACTCCTCTATCTTAATTCTAACTTGGTCCATCGTATCTCTGTTTCTTACAGTTACGCTCTTATCTTCCAGAGAGTCAAAATCAAAAGTGATGCAGAAAGGAGTACCGATCTCGTCTTGTCTTCTGTACCTTTTACCGATACTGCCGGCCTCATCATATTCGCACATATATTTCTTTGATAGCTGCTCATAAACCTTGTATGCTTCATCACCCAGTTTTTTGGATAAAGGAAGTACAGCAGCCTTAAAAGGTGCCAGCGCAGGATGAAGATGCAGTACCACACGGGAGTCTCCGCCTTCTAAAGATTCCTCATCATAGGCGTCTACCAGGAATGCAAGAGTCACGCGGTCTGCGCCGAGAGACGGTTCGATACAATATGGAACATATCTCTCATTGGTAGACGGATCAAGATAATCCAGCGTTTCACCCGAATGCCCGCTGTGCTGTTTCAAATCGAAATCGGTTCTGTCTGCGATACCCCATAATTCGCCCCAACCGAACGGGAACATGAATTCTATATCGGTAGTAGCATTACTGTAGTGGGAGAGCTCTTCGGCACTATGATCTCTCAGCTTTATATTTTTTTCGTTAATGCCGAGATTAAGCAGCCAGTTTTTGCAGTATTCTTTCCAATAGTTAAACCATTCTAGATCTTCACCGGGTTTACAGAAGAATTCAAGTTCCATTTGCTCGAACTCTCTTGTTCTGAAAGTAAAGTTGCCGGGAGTGATTTCATTTCTGAAAGATTTTCCAATCTGACCTACGCCGAAAGGAATCTTCTTTCTTGAAGTCCGTTGGATGTTTTTGAAGTTTACAAAAATACCCTGTGCCGTTTCGGGACGAAGGAAGATCTCCGCTTTTGAATCTTCCGTTACGCCTTGGAAGGTTTTAAACATCAAGTTGAATTTTCTGATATCAGTAAAGTTTTTTGCGCCACATTTCGGACACGCGATATCATTTCCTTTGATATATTCAAGCATTTTCTCATTGTTCCAGCCATCAACAGCCACCGGTTCACCTTTTTCCTTCGCGGTATCCTCGATGAGCTTATCGGCCCGATAACGCGCTTTACATTCTTTGCAGTCCATCAACGGATCGCTAAAGCCGCCCACGTGTCCGGAAGCTACCCAGGTTTGAGGATTCATAAGGATAGCGGAATCCAATCCCACATTGTAGGGTGATTCCTGTATGAATTTCTTCCACCAGGCTCTTTTTACATTGTTCTTAAATTCTACCCCTAACGGACCGTAGTCCCAGGTATTAGCTAAACCTCCGTATATTTCTGAACCGGAATACACAAAGCCTCTTCCTTTACAAAGAGCAACGATTTTTTCCATAGATTTTTCAGTGTTCTTCATAGATTAATTACCTCCCTCAAATGTTTGGAAATATAGATTATAAAAAATAAAAACCCTTCATCCTTTAGTGATTATACACTAAGGGACGAAAGGTTATTCTTCCGCGGTTCCACCCTTATTGGCAAAATGCCCTCTTCATCGGTTATGTACTCCCAGGCTCCTTTCACATAAGTATATTCCCAGGCTCGCACTATTCCCAGGTCGCTGGTAATATTGACTTCTGTTACTCTTCCTAATCATTGTACATTTCATTATATACAATAATATAATATCAAAACCTATTGTTTTGTCAAGGAGTAAATCATCTATGCTGCTGCATATTTCAATCTGCTATTGAAGTTTCAGATAATAAATGTTATAATTTACATATAATGTAAAATATAACTGGGGGGTGATGGTCATGAAAAGATTTATATGTGCTATGATTGTTTTAATTCTTTCAAGTCCTTTGGGGATATACAATGGAAAAGCTATGAGTCCCTACCGGTATAAAATTATGTTTAGCAAAGATGACAGGGCTGCACAGAATATTTACATAATGGGCGATGATGGCACTAATAAAGTTCGTGTTTCCGGTGAAGGCGGATACAGTCCTATTATCTCATATGACGGTAAGCTGATGGTGTATCGCATTGGAAGTTACAGACAGCATGAAAACATTTTTGTGGATTTTAAAAAGAAAGAGATTACGAGAATACTGGATTCAAATGCGTATATCCATAGTATCTCTCCAAATAATGATAGTGTGCTGTATACGCGTTATGCGGATGCGGATAAATATGACAAGCGGCAATTATATATATCGGATATAGATGGTTCTAATGAGACCAAGCTGATTTCCGGCGCTGATATTTGGGAAGCAAGTTTCTCACCAGCAGGGGATAAGGTAGCATATATAAAAGAGGGATACTTATTTGTGTTGGACCTGAGCACACAAGAACATATCCAAATGACCAATAAGGCTCCCTGTGATAGTATTAGCTGGTCTTCCGATGGCAACAAAATCTTCTGCTGTGGTCCGAATTATGAAATCATGTCAATCACAGAAGACGATAAGAATACGGAGGTAATATTTCATGATGATGAAATATTATCTACAAAACCCCAGATATCACCCGATAGTAAATACATTGTATTTTTAAATGAAAAAGATAGGCAAATTTACCGTGTTAAATCCGATGGAACATCACTGACAAAGCTTACGGAAAGTATGGCTGCTGATCATCCGGTATGGATAAAAGCAGTAGACAACAGGAATTATCAGGTTCAGGATGATATGATTATTCCTTCTCTATTGGATTAAGACTTATCAATGTTTTAGACCTATTTATATGATCGCATAATACCAGCGTAGCAAACGGCCCCTGTATCGTTCGGAAAAACTTCTTACTTTTGATAATATAGAATAAATACTAAGATAATATTACATTATTCGACAAAAAATATTCAACATGATGTTTGAGTATGATAAAATATATTATCAAAGGTTTTAGGGGGAGATGCTGTGGCGGGATTATTTAAAAGTAAGATATTTCTTCGGCACTTCTTAGGGTCTGTTACATTAATATGCTTCACATTTGTCATTATTTCTTTTGTCTTACTTACAGTGACACGTATATCATTAGAAAAGCAGCAGCTCTATACAGCGGAGAACTACCGAATTCAGGCTTCTAAAGCAATAACTGATTGGCTTACGTCTACAGATCTTCACTTGAAAAGTCAAGCAGCATATATTGCGCTATTGGAAGAAGAGAAGATAGGATCTGATGAGGTTGCAGAGATCATCAAAAATGAAATAGCAGTAAATGATAATTTGCTGGATATATTGATATTAAACCAAGAGGGGGAAGTGGTAAATTCTGTTGATGGACCGAAAAATAAGTATACATTGCCCGATCGACTGTATTTCATCAATGGAATGAAAGGAGAGGCTACAATTACCGGTTTTTATAAGGGAGCCAAAACCGGAATTCCTATCATGGCAATCGGACATCCCATTTTTATAGATGGTAAACCCAAATATGTTATAGCCGGAATTATTGGGCTGGAAAGAATAAAAGAGCTGGTGGAAAATCAGAACTTCGGGTATTGGGGACAGGCTTATTTGGTAGACCCACAGGGAAGGTTTATTACCGATAGCCGATTTATTGAGGAATATGTCAAAGGAATTGGAGATAAGGAAAAATATATCGTATATTCAAAAGCAGTACAAGAAGTATTGACAAAAAAGGAAGGTACCGGTATTTACAATGATTTTTTGGGACAGCGTGTTTTTGGGTCATATCAGTGGTTTGAACAGCTTCAAGTAGGGTTGATTGTTGAATTCGGTGCTGAGAGGGCAATGGCACCTGTAAGTGAGTTATTAAGAGTAATAGGACTACTTAGTATAGCAGTTGCAGTCATAGGGATATGTATGGCTTTTATTTTCAGCAAGCAGCTCGTGCGTCCTATTAATCATCTTGTTGATGCGACTGAAGATATCATTCGGCAGAATTATAATAAGAAGATTGAATTTGCAACGGGAACAGAGTTGGATATGCTGGCCGATCGTTTTAACAGCATGCAGTCTGCTATTCGATGCCGGGAGGATAGATTAAAAGAATTAAGTATGAAAGATGGATTGACTGGAATCTATAATCATGCCCTGCTCATTGAACTTTTTGAAAAAGAGTTCGAAAACTGTAATGAAACGGGTAAGAATATCTCTTTTATAATGCTGGATATTGATTATTTTAAGAAAATTAATGATACCTATGGGCATGTAGCGGGAGATATTGTATTAAAGGAATTTGCTTCAATGCTAAAGGAGTGCATGCGTGATATTGGTATTGTTGGGCGATATGGAGGAGAGGAATTCAGTATTGTAATGCCGGAGGCCGATAGTAAAGATGTTATTGAGGTATGCGAGACGATTCGTCAGAAAATTGAAGGAAATATTTTTAATGCTGCAGGAACAATCATAAATGCAACTACCAGTATAGGGATTTGTCATAAAGAAGCGCAACAAAAGTCAATAAACTCGGAAGATATGATTAAGATGGCAGATAATGCGTTATACATGGCGAAGGGAAATGGGAGAAATAGGGTGGAAGTGTATCGAGTGAATAGTGAATAATTAATAATGTACAATGTACAATGGACAATATATAGGAGGATGTGAAAAAGTCGAATTTAGCACTCAGAAGGGCAAGACTTAGGGACTGGGCTGCTGTCAGGCCTGGTTTTTGGCCGGACTGCGGCCCTGTCCCTATGTGTTGCCCTGACCGATGAGGCACTAAAAAATCATGTTATTTTCTTAAATTTCATACAATACTAGTGTTAATACGTATGTTGAGATGGTATGTTGTACCAGGGCGGTAAAACCACATTAATGATTAATTAGAAGAAAGGGTGGGTGGAAATATGGCAGATATTATTGATTACAAGATCTATGGCGATGACATGCAAATGGTGGAGATAGAATTAGACCCAGGAGAGGGTGTAAGAGCTGAAGCCGGTGCAATGATGTATTTGGAAAACGGTATTGAGATGCAGACTTCTACTGACGGGGGCATGTTTAAAGGTCTGAAACGTATGATTACAGGGGAGAGTTTCTTTATTACAACTTTTTATAATACCGGAAATGGAAAGCGCCATGCGGCATTTGCGGCGCCGTATCCCGGCAAGGTCATTCCTCTTGATTTAGGCATGGTGGGGGGATCATTCTTGTGCCAAAAGGATTCTTTTTTATGTGCCGCAAAAGGGATTGAAGTAGAAGTTGCTTTTACAAAGAGGATAGGAGCCGGATTCTTCGGTGGAGAAGGGTTTATATTACAAAGGCTTGAAGGCAATGGAATGGCATTTATACATGCCGGTGGAACCATTATCAAAAAGGAATTGACTCATGGTGAGACCCTGCGTGTAGACACGGGATGTCTGGTGGCGTTTTCACCCTCAGTGGATTACGATATCCAATTTGTAGGAGGCTTTAAGAATGCCTTGTTTGGTGGCGAAGGGCTCTTCCTTGCACGACTGACCGGACCAGGAACGGTATATTTGCAGAGCCTTCCGTTCTCGCGTCTTGCTGACCGTCTTACAGCTGCAGCGCGTTTTCAAAACCGGGGTGAGGTAAGAGGTGCCGGAGGCATCGGAGGAGATATATTGGGCGGATTATTTGGCGGAGATCGGTGATCAATGATAATGTCATTACACTGCAACGGGAGGTATTATAATGGAAAAAAACCTTGAATGCCTAAGGTGTAAAGAAGGGATGAAATATCTGAAAGAATACCGATTTGATTCTCAGGATAATAATCGGGGATTGTTTGGTGCGATTTTTGATGTAGAAGAGCATCTGACTTTTAAAGTATATGTATGTCCTAAATGTCGGCATACAGAGTTTTTCTATACCGGAAAGCGTGAAGGTTTTGATGAATGGCTTGACTGGTAAGAATTATAATTCATAGCATATAAAAAGTTCACGGTTTGTTGCTCACAGATAAAAAATATACTGTGAGCAACAAACCGTGAACTATCCTATTAATTTCCCGTGTCAGCTGCCGGAGGAGTGAAAACTCTCTGTGCCAGTTCATCATCCAGCATGTATAAACCGGCGGGGTTATCACTGACTCTTTGAAGCTTTTTAACCACAGCGGTAAATGTAGATATCTCTTCTACTTGCTCATCTATAAACCACTTTAAAAAACTGATAGTGGCATGTTCTTTTTCTTCATTGGCAATATCCATGAGCATATAAATTCTCTTTGTGACAAACTCCTCATGCTTTAAACTTTTTTGGAAAGCATCCAACACGGAACTATAGTTATTATTGGGTTCTTCCAGTCCATGTAGAATGATGCGTTCTCCCATATCATTAAGATAATTGTAGAATTTCATCGCATGAAATCTTTCTTCTTCTACTTGCACTTTGAAGAAGTTGGAAAAGCCGGGTAAGTCTTCAGCATCGCAGTATGCCGCCATTGCCATATATAGATGAGCGGATTCAAGTTCATATTTAATTTGTGTGTTTATTTCCTGTACTAATTTTTCTGATAACATAACACGTAGCCTCCATTTCAATACAGAATACTTTCATGATATATGTTACCACACATCGCGTATATTAAAACAAATTAATAGAAAAGTTTTCGCTGTGATGGGTCGATTGGAAATAAAAATTATTAATAGGACAATCTATCTTTCTAATATGATGTATTAGAAGTAAGAATGGGAGGTTACAGTGTGAGTGAAGATTTTAAAAACATATTTAAAATCGCAAGCGTCTATACGGGAACAATCCTGGGAGCAGGATTTGCTTCAGGACAGGAAATAACACAATTTTTTGTAGTGTATGGTCCTCAGAGTATCTATGGTTTGGCAGTATCATCAATATTATTTGCGCTTATAGGTATGGTGGTTCTAAATAAAATTTATAAGAGGAAAATTCGTAGTTATGATCAATATGTAACGCCTTTAGTTGGAAAAAGAGCTGAACGTTTCATTGAGATGTTAGTGTGCCTATTCATGTTATCTAGTTTTTGTGTAATGGTCGCAGGAAGTGGAGCGATTCTCTATGAGAAGTTTGGCGTTGCCAAGGAATTTGGAATCGCGGTAATGGTGATTTCGTGTTTGATCGTATTTCTTTTTGACGCCAAAGGAGTTGTGGCAATAAACGGGATTTTGACACCGATTATGCTGACAGGTATTGTTTTTTTAGGAGGATATATTCTTATTTTTAAGGATACAGATGTAATATCGCTAGCGAATGCAGCACATAAAGCAGCCTATAATTGGTGTACTTCTTCATTGGTATATGTAAGCTACAATACGTTGACTATTATAGTTATTATGACGGCACTGTATCCTTTGCTGACAAACAGGAAAGTGGCTGTATTGGGAGGAATGACGGGAGGCATGGCATTAGGCTGTATAGCATTTATCCTGTGGGGAGTACTGCTTATGTTTTACTCGGATATTCTACCATATGAGATCCCGTTTCTTCACATTGTCATGAAAAAAGGTAAAGTAGTGGAATTAATTTATATATTTATATTATATTGTGCGATGTTTACTACTGCAGTATCTAGTGGATTCGGCTTTTTAAATAGGGCTGTACATTGGATAAAAATCAATAAGACCCTATGTATCTTCTTGTTCTGTGGATTATCTGTACCCCTTGCGCAAATAGGGTTTTCAAATATGGTGAAAAATATCTATTCTGTGTTTGGTTATTTGGGGATGTTTATGGTCGTGTTAATCTTATTTGATGGAATAAGGGAGTTTGCTTCAAATCGCAAAGGGTAATGTGTTATGGAAAAGAGGTTGTCATAACACATTAATATATTTTTTACATGTATATAACAATATATTAATCAAATATATATACAATATAGGAAATGTGATAAAAGTGAAGCCCCAGGCTTTTGGCGCGTCAAATATTGCGGATCGGTATACTCGATAGCATATCCCGACCCAAATCAAAATATAATTTAATAGAATGTCCAAAGCTTTATTGCAGCATATAGCTGTTTATACCCATGTTTAATGCTGTGATAGAACTTTTGATAGAACAAAAAATGTTTTGCTGTGATACGTGAGCTGAATAGGTATAACAACGGCATGTACGGAAGGAGTGAACTCATTAGAAAAAGTTATACTGCGCGTATAACAGCAAAATAATGAATGGAGAGATACTGTGAAGAAAACCTATGTACTGGATACTAATGTATTGCTTCAATCACCGCAAGCCCTGCAATCATTTGGGAATAATATTGTCGTACTGCCGGAAGTAGTATTGGAAGAATTGGATAAATTCAAGAAAGAATCCAATGAGCTAGGGGCGAATGCAAGGTATGTAGCACGTTATCTTGATAAATTAAGAGAAAAGGGGAGGTTAAGTGACGGAGTATCTCTGGAAAACGGTGGAATTATTAAGGTTGAAATGAATCACTATCATGTAGAACTGCCCAAGAGTTGGGATAAGTATTCGTGTGATAATAGAATACTCCAAGTATGTAAAGGACTAAAGGAAGACGGTCATTCCGTATTTTTAATAACAAAGGATATTTTTGAGAGAATAAAAGGTGATATTGTAGATGTAATCGCGCAGGATTTTTTCAATGAGCAGGTTCAAAAGTATGAGGAACAATATACCGGGCGAATTGAAGTCTATACGCATCCTGATAAAATAAATGAGTTTTATAGTAATCATAAGCCAATAAAAGCGGAAGATGTGATGGTTTATGCTTCAGAGAGTAAACCGACGATCCCTGACTTGGAAGTCAATCAATTTATGATTATCCATTCGTTTAATAACTCTAAGCAAACCGCATTAGGAAGGTTTGATGGAAAGGAAATAAGACCGTTGAATTATTTAAATATAAATCCATTTGGGGTTAACCCAAGAAATGCAGGGCAAAAATTTATGCAGGAAGCATTATTCGCGGATGCCGACAGAGTACCGCTTGTTATTGTAAAGGGGCCGGCCGGGACGGCTAAGACATTTTACGCTTTAGCAGTAGGTTTGCACAAAATTCTTGAGGAGAGAGATAAAATATATAGAAAAATACTTGTTTTCAGGCCAAATGTAATGATGGATGAGGAATTAGGATTTCTTCCGGGAACAGAAGAAGAAAAAATCGCTCCTTTTATGAGACCCATACGTGACAATCTTGAAGTATTGATTGATAATGATGATGAACGTCGTTACAGTAATGAGAAGGAGCTTAAGGACAAAGTGGATGAGTTATTTGACAGAAAGATCATAACCAGTGAAGCTATCGCGTATTTGCGAGGCAGGTCGCTCAACCGTCATTGGGTGATCATAGATGAAGCACAAAACTTAACACCCAAGCAGGTAAAGGGAATTATTACCCGAGCCGGAATGGGAACGAAAATCATACTTTTAGGAGACCCGCATCAAATTGATCATCCATTTCTGGATGAGCGGACAAACGGCTTGTGCTATGCGGCTGAAAAGATGAAAGGTAGCAAGCTTTGCTGTCAGATTACTTTGAGTGAAGATGAATGTGAACGCTCACCGCTGGCATATGAAGCGGCTACAAGGATGTGATAAAATCATAAAAAGGGCATATCTTTTTGCAGAAGGATATGTCCTTTTTATGATTCGGCAAAGATCTCGGAACTTATTCAGTTTCCGCAGCTTGTCTGATTTTAGCATCAAGCTCATCAATATCATCGGCAGTAATAAGTACATCATTTATTACTGCGATAGGTCCTTCGGCGCATTCACCGCAATGTCCCATACAAGGGTCGATTTCTATTTCAAAGTCTTCATTTTCCAGATTGCCGGCCAAATCGTCTGTACCGAACCCAAAATTATTCTCACAGAAATGGATAACAGGTTTGTCCATTAGAATCTCTCCTTTTTCCAGTTAGGAATATTAAAATTACATATATCTATTATATCCAATTGTGTTAATAGTATTTATTTGGTGAAGAGGAGCAAATAGCGAATTGATTTATCTATAGAAATAAGTAGAATGGTTCAGATATATCGAGTAAAAATCATTTAAATGGGAATAGAAAGCTATAAAAGGTCAAAACACTATTTGAATAATTTGAATAAATGTATTAAGATATAAAAGTCGCTGCAAGCGGCAAACGAAAAAGCGGGGTTTAGCGCAGTTTGGTAGCGCACATGGTTTGGGACCATGGGGCCGGGGGTTCAAGTCCCTCAACCCCGACCATTAATTGACACATTAAAGTCCTTGACATAAGAATGAAGATGTGTTAATATAGTTTCTGCTATTAAGTTTTATGGGCGCATAGCTCAGCTGGGAGAGCACCTGCCTTACAAGCAGGGGGTCATAGGTTCGAGCCCTATTGTGCCCACCATATACAATTAATAGTGAATAATTAAATGGTTTAGTTATTAATTATTAATTAAATAAATGTGCTGGTGTAGCTCAGTAGGTAGAGCAGCTGACTTGTAATCAGCAGGTCGGGGGTTCAATTCCGTCCACCAGCTCCATTATTTGGAGGGGTTCCCGAGTGGCCAAAGGGGGCAGACTGTAAATCTGTTGTCAGTGACTTCGATGGTTCGAATCCATCTCCCTCCACCATAGCTGTAGTAGAGATACTACAGTTTTTTGTTATGAAAATTTATTTTTACTATTGAATGTTTGTTTTATAAGGAGTAATATAGTAGAGAAATAAGAGAATGTATTTGTTGTTATAAAATTATAGAGATATTATCAGTTTAATCTGTTATGTTGGAATAATGGGGTAATATAGATAAGAAAGGGTCTGGAAATGAATATAAAGAAGTATTTTATTTTGGTATTTAGTATTGTAGGGGTTTTTGTTGCTGCGGCAGGAGGTTTTATTGTTGCAGGACTAATGAACGAGTCTCAAGCGTCACAGGATGAAAACAAGTCGGAGATTGTAGATAAACAACAGTTTTTTCAACTAAACAAGAAAACCAATGTGTTGATTATGGGAACAGATAAGAGTGAGCTGCGTTCTGACGTAATGATTCTAGCCAGTCTTGATTCTAAAAATAAAAAACTCAATATGCTGTCTATTCCACGGGATACAAGAATAAAAATTGATAATAAATATCAGAAAATTAACGCCGCGCTGAGTATCGGTAAAGAAGAATTAGCGATACGTAAAGTGAAAGAAATTACCGGTATGCCCATACATTATTATGTTACTGTGAATTTCGGAGGCTTTAAAAATATTATTGATATATTGGGAGGCGTGGACTTTGATGTGCCTCAAAATATGAACTATGATGATCCTCTTCAGAATCTTCATATTCATCTGAAGAAAGGAATGCAGTACCTAGATGGTGACAAAGCAGAGCAATTTGTAAGGTACAGAAAATATCCTGAGGGGGATATAGGGAGGATTAAAGCACAACAAGCATTTATAAGGGCGCTGGTTGAACAAAAATTAAAGCTTGAATATATATCAAAGATAGATGACCTATATAAGGCTATAAAAGAAAACTTAGAAACAAATATCGGTGCGTTGGATGTTACAAAAAATCTGTCGGCAGTTAAAGCTCTATCTTCTGACAACGTCCAAATGTTTCAGTTGCCCGGTGAAGCAAAAATGATTAATCAAGTATCTTATTTTATTCATGATGATGAACAAACAATAAAGCTAATAGAAGAAAATTTCGGTTATAAAATAAGTTCCAATTAATATGGTTGTGAGATATTAACAGTAACAAAAGGCTGCTATATATGTTATAATGTTAAAATAGATCGCTTTTAAGCCTAACAGAAGAGTTGGGCTTTTTTTAGGGGAAGAATGTGAGGTGAGAGTCATGGATCCGGTAACGCATGCACTGATTGGTGCAGGGATATCAAAACTAGGGGGACAACCCATGACCATGGATAATCCTGCTTTTGTAGGCGCTGTACTTGGGGCAATGGCACCTGATTTAGATATTATACTCCAGAAATGGGGAGATTATGTATACTTAAAAAATCATCGGGGTATATCCCATTCATTTGTAGGATTGCCGATTTTCGCTGGATTGATAACCTTATGCTTGATCCCGTTTTATCCGCAGATGAGCTTGTTAAGTGTATTCTGGTGGACGTTGTTGGGATGTTTTTCACATAGTGCCATAGATATGCTCAACTCATATGGCGTGCAATTTTTATGGCCATTATATAAGAAGAAAATAGCGTTTGGACTATTTATTATCTTTGATCCTGTGATTTTTCTGACGTTAGTGCTGCATCTCGTATTGGAAGGTACGGCTGCCAAGGCGGCTTTAGTGGGGTTAGTATCGTATCTTGTAATACGTACATCTATGTTATATGGTGTTAAGCACAATATCAAAAATCATTTTGATGTAAGTAAAAGCAATGTAAATATTATGCCATCTATGATAGGGCTTTTCAAGTGGCATTTTATTGTGCATATGGCTGAAACGACGATTGTTGGAGAAAAAAATATTTTTAAGAAGCAGGTTAAAATTTTCCGAGAGCTGCAGCTATTGGAAGAACAGTTAATAAATAAGGTTATTAATGCACCTGTTGCAAAGTTTTTTGCAGAGTTTACTCCGTTTTATCATATTATGTGGGATGAAGGGAAGAAGATATTTAGATTTATTGATGTTCGTTACTATATTAGAAATACGTTTCTTCATCATGCAACTGCAACAGTAAATGATGATTTTGAAGTAATTGATCAGAAATTCCATCCCTATTCTATGAAGAGGAATGTAGATATACCGGCTTAAAAGTAATATATAATTATATTCGGTTAATAAAAACTGTAGAAGCACATGCTTTTGCAGTTTTTTTGTATTTCATATATAAAGTGATGTGTTAAATGTTGACGATGTTTTTCAATATTATATAATAAACAGAAAAGAACTATCGATGGGGTAATATGATGAAGTGGTTGGATTGGGAAAACTTAAAAAAGCACTGTGAAATATGCACTCAATGTGGGCTTAGTCGGAATAGAACCAATGTGGTTGTTGGAGAAGGGAATCCCAATGCTCCTTTGATGTTTATTGGTGAAGGTCCTGGAGCGGAAGAGGATAGGACGGGGAGACCATTTGTAGGAAAAGCGGGACAGTTGTTGACCAAGGCAATAGAAGGAATCGGATTAGCGAGAGAAGATGTATATATTGCAAACATCGTAAAATGCAGACCTCCCGGAAATAGAGTACCAAATCTCGAAGAAGCCCAGGCGTGTATTCAGTATTTAAGAAATCAAGTGATGCTTATAAAGCCTAAAATTATTGTTTGCTTAGGTGCCACGGCAATGAGACATGTGATTGATCCTAATATGCAAATAAGTAAAGTTCGCGGAGAATGGATAGACAGAAAAGGATACTGGTTGATGCCTACTTATCACCCAGCAGCTTTATTGAGAGATGAGTCAAAAAAAATTCCATTCTGGGAAGATTTTAAAAAAATTAGGGAAAAGCTAAAGGTAATTGAAGATTAATCTGGAATGATTGGAGTGTATAAAAGTGAGCGATAAGCAGAAACGACTGAATGAGCTATATGGGGAATATAAGGAAGTTTTTAAAGAAAAAGAAATCGTATTAGGGGATGGTAACCCTGAATCGCAGCTTCTGCTGATAGGAGAGGCGCCGGGAAAGGATGAAGTCAGACTCTTGAAACCATTTGTGGGGATGGCTGGGAGAAACCTCAATGAGTTTCTTGAAATATTAGAGATTGATAGAGATGCTATCTATGTTTCCAATGCTATAAAATATAGACTGTCAAAAGTCAACCCTAAAACCGAACGAATTATCAATAGGCCGGCTACACAGGATGAGATACGAAAAAATAGGGAGTATCTTTTTCGCGAAATAGCCATTATCCAACCTAAATATATCATTACATTAGGAAATGTTCCCTTGCAGGCAATAACGGATGACAGCAAGATAAGAATTGGAGATGTGCACGGGCAAATGATGGAAATACATATAGAAAAATCAAGTTATATCCTGTTTCCGCTTTATCATCCTGCAAGCATTATATATAATCAGCAGTTAAAAGGCGTATATCTGGATGACTTAAAGAAATTAAAAGAGTTATTGAAAGATTGAAAATGTAGAAAATTCCCCCGAAAAAAATGTAGCTTATTCGAATTATATATCATAAAAAGTGAAATGGGGGTATATCAATATGAAAAAAGTAATAAGCGCTGTAATTATCGGGACAATGATTATAACTAATGCATCCTTTGCAATGGCGAAAGAGGACGGGAAAGGAAATGGAAAAGGACAAGTACATATTGCAACTCAACAGGTAGATGCTGAAAGTGTTGACCAAGAAAATACTCAAGTAGTGGAAACTGTTGATGAAGAAACTATTGAGAATGTTCAAACACGGGAAGAGGTAAAAAGCAAGATAAGACAAATCAAGGAGGAATATAGAACTGCTAGGAAGCAAATGGAAGCGGTTAAAGATCAATTTTCTGAAGCAGGAAATAATAAGGAAGCAAGACGGGCAATTCTTGATGAGATTGCCGCACTGAAAAAAGAAGCTAAAGATAACACGATTGGGTTATTTGCCAGAGGTAAAGATGTAAAGTTCGATGTTCCGCCGGTGATAAAAGGAGGCAGAACGCTAATTCCTGTAAGAGCTGTTGTGAATGCACTGGGAGCTGAAGTTGCCTGGGATGCAGAAACTAGAACGGTTACTGTTACAAAAGCAGTGTACGGAGCAGAAGATGACAGCCAGATGATTATTGAACTTGAAATAGATAGTAATATCGCAACGGTTAATGGGGAAGAAGTTGATTTGGATGCGGCTGCTGAGTTAAATAGCAGCAGAACTTTCGTACCTTTAAGATTTATTGCTGAAACCTTCGGTTTGAAAGTAGATTGGGATGAAGACAGCAGCACTGTTGTAATTGAAGAAGGATCTGAAGATGAAGAGGTATCGGAACAGGAAAGTGATAGCACAACAACTGAAGAGACTACACAAGAAGAGCAGAGTGATGAAGGTGCTGCCGATGACAGTACGGATAATGTTGATGAAGAGTAACAGATTAACAATTAAGTGTTATTAATTGTAATATTTGAAAAAGATAGAGATAATAAGAAAGCTGGTGACGTTTAAAGCGAAAACAGCTTTCTTATTTGAATAAATGACTAAAAGTATAAGAAAACAACAATTGTATTAATACTGTGATGCTGTTATAATCTGATTATTATTATAATGGGGGAACGGTATGGTTCTGCTGAGATGTGATGTGAAGTATATATGTTTGCTAATTCTGTTAATGATGTTTATCGTACTGTTAGCGAATGTGTATTTGTTAAATGAACTCATAAGTGCCGGTGATTCGATATATGATATGGAACATGCTATTTTTAATAGTTATTTAATGAAGGGTATAGTATATAGCTCCTTGGTTTCTAGAGAGAAACCGGCAGTTCCCAGCGTGCTGAGGTTTGTGAGGATAAGAAATTTATTGTTCATGACACTTACTATAGCTGCTTGCTGTGTGATGCGTATTAAAAAAGGATACCGGACATTGGAACCGTTGTTTTACAAACCATATAGAAAGCTATATCTAATCGCTAAGGTTAATTTTGCGAAATACAAAGATGGGAGCCTCCTTATAAGCTAATTAGAGCTTTGAAGGGGGTGAAGAGATGACTACAGAGAACTATATTATGATGGGAGTATTTTTGCTTATTTGTGCTTTATCAGGCTGGTACTTCGTAAAAACCAGTAAGGCTGATAATAAAAGTAAATGAGGATAGAGTTTATCTATATTAAAGGCGGGATGTTTAAACATCTCGTCTTTTAATATATAAGTGGACGGAATACCACATGGGGACAGTTCCTCAGTAGCATGAAGAGCATATGCCACAGACGAACCGTCCCCAAGTAGCATTATAGTTCTTTATCTATATAATTATTTGATTTAGGTATAAATAAATGTATAAAAAGAGTGTTGGTGGTTTAAACTACCAGCATAAGACAACTTTATTTAGTGAATAGTGAATAGTGAATAGTAAATAGTGTGAAATCTATCGAATGAAACTATTGGCGAGGACTAAATTGATACAGAAGAGTCACACTGATTGAGTGGATAAAACTTCCCCAAAAAAGTGTTGACAGATGCGAGAGATTATGTTAACATAGCTTTTGACGCTTTAAAAATAGTTCACAGTTAGCGGTTCACAATTCATAGCAGTGGATAGTGGAAGTGAAGAAAGCGAGCGGATTTGAGAAGACTTTTGTTGCATAAAGCGATACAGTAATTACCAGTAAAAAGTTGTTGACAAAGAAGTTTGATTATGTTAAGATAACTTTTGTCGCTTCGAAAGAGCGATGAAAAAGTTACCAAAGAAAAAGCTATTGACAAACAGAGTTGATCATGGTAAGATAGCTTTTGTCGCTTCACAAGAGCGATGAAGAAATTACCAAGAAAAAAGCTGTTGACAAACGAAATAAAGTTTGATATAATAGCAAAGCTGCTTCAGTGAGCAGTACTAAATTGGTCTTTGAAAATTGGATAGCGTAAGAGGTTCTCGTTTAATATAGTTAATAATTAATAACGAATAGTTAATAATTATTGATGATTTGAGAAAACTTTAGCGTACTTTATAACAAAGTAAAGCTAGTGATAATTTTGAGCTAATTAAACGTTCAATAAATTTTTATTGAGAGTTTGATCCTGGCTCAGGACGAACGCTGGCGGCGTGCCTAACACATGCAAGTCGAGCGGAGATTGGTTGAAGATTTATCGGATGCCAATTTTAGCGGCGGACGGGTGAGTAACGCGTGAGTAACCTGCCTTATACAGGGGGATAACACATCGAAAGATGTGCTAATACCGCATGATATCAGATAGTCGCATGGCTGTTTGATCAAAGGAGCAATCCGGTATAAGATGGACTCGCGTCTGATTAGCTGGTTGGTGAGGTAAAAGCTCACCAAGGCGACGATCAGTAGCCGACCTGAGAGGGTGATCGGCCACATTGGGACTGAGACACGGCCCAGACTCCTACGGGAGGCAGCAGTGGGGAATATTGCGCAATGGGGGAAACCCTGACGCAGCAACGCCGCGTGAAGGAAGAAGGCTTTCGGGTCGTAAACTTTTGTCTTCTGGGAAGAAACATGACGGTACCAGAGGAGGAAGCCACGGCTAACTACGTGCCAGCAGCCGCGGTAATACGTAGGTGGCGAGCGTTGTCCGGAATTACTGGGTGTAAAGGGCGTGTAGGCGGGACTGCAAGTCAGATGTGAAATACCGGGGCTCAACCCCGGGGCTGCATTTGAAACTGTAGTTCTTGAGTGCAGGAGAGGAAAGCGGAATTCCTAGTGTAGCGGTGAAATGCGTAGATATTAGGAGGAACACCAGTGGCGAAGGCGGCTTTCTGGACTGTAACTGACGCTGAGGCGCGAAAGCGTGGGGAGCGAACAGGATTAGATACCCTGGTAGTCCACGCCGTAAACGATGGATACTAGGTGTTGGGGGTATCGACCCCTCCAGTGCCGGAGTTAACACAATAAGTATCCCACCTGGGGAGTACGGCCGCAAGGTTGAAACTCAAAGGAATTGACGGGGGCCCGCACAAGCAGTGGAGTATGTGGTTTAATTCGAAGCAACGCGAAGAACCTTACCAGGGCTTGACATCTACAGAATCCCAAAGAGATTTGGGAGTGCCTTCGGGAACTGTAAGACAGGTGGTGCATGGTTGTCGTCAGCTCGTGTCGTGAGATGTTGGGTTAAGTCCCGCAACGAGCGCAACCCCTATTGTTAGTTGCCATCATTAAGTTGGGCACTCTAGCGAGACTGCCGGTGACAAATCGGAGGAAGGTGGGGACGACGTCAAATCATCATGCCCCTTATGTCCTGGGCTACACACGTACTACAATGGCCATTAACAGAGCGAAGCAAGACGGTGACGTGGAGCAAATCGCCAAAAATGGTCCCAGTTCAGATTGTAGGCTGAAACTCGCCTACATGAAGTCGGAATTGCTAGTAATCGCGGATCAGCATGCCGCGGTGAATACGTTCCCGGGCCTTGTACACACCGCCCGTCACACCATGAGAGTCGGTAACACCCGAAGCCTGTGAGCTAACCGTAAGGAGGCAGCAGTCGAAGGTGGGGCTGATGATTGGGGTGAAGTCGTAACAAGGTAGCCGTATCGGAAGGTGCGGCTGGATCACCTCCTTTCTAAGGAGCAGAGCTCCAGTTAATAGTGAATAACGAATAGTTAATAATTATTAACGGATGGAGCCAATCCTATGGTCGATAGATCATATTAGTATGATCTTCACGAGAACTCTTACGCTATTTAATTTTGAAAGACCAAGTTCTTTTTAGTGAATAGTTAATAGTGAATAATGAATAGTTTAAAAGCTATGAATGGAAGCTGTTAGCAGTCACTAAGAAAATGATCTTTCAAAAGTTAATAGAAGATAACTGTTCATTATTAGTTATTCACTATTAACTAAACAAAATGTACCTTGAAAACTAAACAATGTAAAGACATGAGGAAAAGATTAAAAAAGGGTAATCGCAGTGGAACCACTGTATTACACTACAATTTTAAAGGAAAACTTTACTCATATAATTCTTAAGGAGAACACCAGACTGTTGAGGTGAAAAGCAGTAGGAAGATGAATAACACTATTCATTATTCACTACTAACTATTCACTAAACAAAGGTCAAGCTAATAAGAGCACAGGGTGGATGCCTTGGCATTAGGAGCCGACGAAGGACGCGATAAGCTGCGAAAAGCTGCGGTAAGGCGCAAATAGCCATTGACCCGCAGATATCCGAATGGGGAAACCCGGCTGGAGCAATATCCAGTCACCATGCAGTGAATTCATAGCTGTATGGAGGAATACCCGCTGAACTGAAACATCTAAGTAGGCGGAGGAAGAGAAAGAAACATCGATTCCCTAAGTAGTGGCGAGCGAACGGGGAAGAGGCCAAACCTGAAGTAGCAATACTTTAGGGGTTGCGGACTGCAATATGTATCATGAAGGTTAGCAAAACTACCTGGAAAGGTAGACCATAGAGGGTAAGAGTCCCGTATGTGAAAACCGAAGTGAGCTAGCAGGATCCAGAGTACCATGGGACACGAGAAATCCTGTGGGAAGCAGGAGGGACCACCCTCCAAGCCTAAATACTACCTAATGACCGATAGCGCATAGTACCGTGAGGGAAAGGTGAAAAGAACCCCGGGAGGGGAGTGAAATAGAACCTGAAACCCTGTGTTTACAAGCAGACAAAGCACATTAAGGTGCGATGTCGTACTTTTTGTAGAACGGTCCGGCGAGTGTATGTAACGAGCAAGGTTAAGGTGTTAAGCACCGCAGCCGAAGGGAAACCGAGTCTTAAAAGGGCGCGCAGTTCGTTGTATACGACCCGAAACCGGGTGACCTACCCATGGACAGGTTGAAGCGGAAGTAAAATTTCGTGGAGGACCGAACCCACCAATGTTGAAAAATTGGGGGATGAGCTGTGGGTAGCGGAGAAATTCCAATCGAACTCGGAGATAGCTGGTTCTCCCCGAAATAGCTTTAGGGCTAGCCTCGGATTAATTTAGCGGAGGTAAAGCACTGAATGGGCTAGGGGCCTTATCCGGTTACCGAACCCTATCAAACTCTGAATGCCGCATAAATGATGTCCGGGAGTCAGACTATGGGAGATAAGTTTCATAGTCAAAAGGGAAACAGCCCAGATCAACAGCTAAGGTCCCTAAATAGATTTAAGTGGAAAAGGATGTGGAGTTGCTAAAACAACCAGGATGTTGGCTTAGAAGCAGCCACTCATTTAAAGAGTGCGTAATAGCTCACTGGTCGAGTGATTCTGCGCCGAAAATGTAACGGGGCTAAAATCTATACCGAAGCTTTGGCAGTAGCAATACTGGGTAGGGGAGCTTTCTATGACAGGTTGAAGCATGACCGCAAGGACATGTGGACGAGATAGAAGAGAGAATGCCGGAATGAGTAGCGAGAATTATGTGAGAATCATAATCGTCGAAAACCTAAGGTTTCCTGAGGAAGGTTCGTCCGCTCAGGGTTAGTCGGGAGCTAAGGCGAGGCCGAGAGGCGTAGTCGATGCACATACGGTTGAAATTCCGTAACCACCGAAGCCGATAAGTATATAAGGGACGCAGGAAGATAGTCTGACCGCACCGTTGGTTGAGTGCGGCGAAAGGGAGCGAAAACAAGTAGCGAAGCAGACGATTCTACACTGACGAGAAAAGCTTATATATTGGTTAGGTGCCCGTACCGCAAACCGACACAGGTGGGTGAGGAGAGAATCCTAAGACGAACGGGAGAAGCGTTGTTAAGGAACTCGGCAAATTGACCCCGTAACTTCGGGAGAAGGGGTGCCAGGGTGACCTGGCCGCAGAGAATAGGCCCAAGCGACTGTTTAGCAAAAACACAGGTCTCTGCTAAGTCGAAAGACGACGTATAGGGGCTGACGCCTGCCCGGTGCTGGAAGGTTAAGGGGAATGCTTAGCGCAAGCGAAGGTGTGAACTTAAGCCCCAGTAAACGGCGGCCGTAACTATAACGGTCCTAAGGTAGCGAAATTCCTTGTCAGGTAAGTTCTGACCCGCACGAATGGCGTAACGACTTGGGCACTGTCTCAACAACGTACCCGGCGAAATTGTAGTACCGGTGAAGATGCCGGTTACCCGCGACAAGACGGAAAGACCCCATGGAGCTTTACTGTAGCCTGATATTGGATTTTGGTATTTCATGTACAGGATAGGTGGGAGACTGAGAAGATAGCACGCCAGTGTTGTCGGAGTCGACGTTGGGATACCACTCTTGAGATACTGAAATTCTAACCAGTACCCGTAATCCGGGTATGGGACACTGTCAGGTGGGCAGTTTGACTGGGGCGGTCGCCTCCAAAAGAGTAACGGAGGCGCTCAAAGGTTAGCTCAGCGCGGTCGGAAATCGCGCAAAGAGTGCAAACGCATAAGCTAGCCTAACTGTGAGAGAGACACCTCGAACAGTAACGAAAGTTGGAGTTAGTGATCCGGCGGTATGAGAGTGGAATTGCCGTCGCTCAACGGATAAAAGCTACCCTGGGGATAACAGGCTTATCTCCCCCAAGAGTCCACATCGACGGGGAGGTTTGGCACCTCGATGTCGGCTCATCGCATCCTGGAGCTGTAGTAGGTTCCAAGGGTTGGGCTGTTCGCCCATTAAAGCGGTACGCGAGCTGGGTTCAGAACGTCGTGAGACAGTTCGGTCCCTATCTGTCGCGGGCGCAGGAGATTTGAAGGGAGCTGTCCTTAGTACGAGAGGACCGGGATGGACGCACCTCTGGTGCACCAGTTGTCATGCCAATGGCACAGCTGGGTAGCTAAGTGCGGAAGGGATAAACGCTGAAGGCATCTAAGCGTGAAGCCCCCCCTAAGATAAGATTTCCCATAGCGTAAGCTAGTAAGGTCCCACGTAGACTATGTGGTAGATAGGTCGGAGGTGGAAGTGCAGTAATGTATGGAGCTAACCGATACTAATAGACCGAGGGCTTGACCAAAAGAGCAATGAACAGTGAATAATTAATAATGAATAATTATTAAGAGCATGGTTCGTTGCAGGTAGATAGAATATATGAAGAAGGTTTTTCCAAAGCCTCAGTCTTACATTGTATAGTTTTGAAGGTACATTACCTTTAAAGTGAATAGTTAATAGTGAATAACGAATAGCAACAGGCTATTAACTGGAAGAAATACGAAGTATTTCAACAACAATTATTAATTATTCACTATTAATTATTAATTGGTTTTCCGGTGATTTTAACGTGGAGGCTACACCCGTTCCCATTCCGAACACGGTAGTTAAGCTCCACAGTGCCGATGATACTTGGAGGGTGACTTCCTGGGAAAGTAGGTCGTTGCCGGAACTGAAAAAAAGCACATCCATTAGGGTGTGCTTTTTGTTATTGGGAAAAATGTACATTGTCCATTGAAACATTGTACATTTTATTTTAGATTATAGCTCATACAAACTGAGATTTATGGTATAATAAAGCACAGAATACTAATTTAGATGGAGCATAAAAATGATTATTAATAAGACTTCCTTAGAAGTAGAAGCAATAGATGTTGAAAGCTGCTTGCAGGTACAGGGAGATAAAGAAGTGTATAAAAATGCAGTATATTTGGATTTAGAGCATTTTATTTATAAGATACCGAAGTGTATAGGTGTTTTTGGTGTGTGCTATTTTAACGGTAGTAATAATACGATAGAGTCTGAGCAGTATATGATACAGGATAAGCACGATGCTAAAGATATATTAAATATTATAAAAGATTTTTTTACTGCTAGCCAAAGCAGATATATTATTACTTTTGCCGGCGAAAATGATTTTTCTGTTATTAATTATCTATTCAAAAAAAATAAGCTGACTTTTGATTTTGAGAGGAAGTTTACGCTAGTGGATTTACAAAAGAACTACTTAAAGCAAACAGGGAATACCACAGGACTCAAAAATTTAGAGAAGATATTCGAGATTTCCAGAGGTGGGGAGTTGATTAGCGGTTCTAATCTTGCAAAAACCTTTGGACGAGTTATAAAAGAATATGGGTATGGACAAAGAATGAGTAAAGAAAAAGCAGATAAAATATTAAAATATAATCTTGAAGATGTTATTAATCTGTTTTATATTACAACACAATGGAATAAGTATGTCTCATATCCAAGTAAAGACTAGATAGTAGATAAGTATATTTATAATCATAAATAGTAGTCCATGATCATAGCATCTGCACTATTCCTTATTCACTATTAACTATTCACTAAATAAGATGTGTTTGGGTGTTATTGTATGTGTAATATCTAGAAGACCGATAGAATAGTATTTATTTCTTCTTTTATCTGTTGGGGAACCGGGATTGAATAATAAAATATTGTTATGCATCTGGCAGTAGGGGATATGGCTATGTCCAAAAACAATACAGTCTATCGTATCATTTTTAAATGTCTTTATTGCCCTATCCAGGGTAGTACCTTTTATTCCATGACCATGAAAAATCCCTATCTTGATGCTGCCCACATTTATAATTTTCTTTTGTCCTAACATTTTAACAACAGCTAAAGGATCAACATTACCTGCAACTGCTGTAACAGGTGCAATTTTCTCTAATGTATGTATAACATCTATCGTCATAATATCTCCAGCATGAATAATATGGTCAACATTACTAAATGTTTCTATTACTGCATGAGGCAGCTTTTTTGCTCTTTTCGGCACATGCGTGTCAGATATTACTCCAATCACCATAAGTAATATTCTCCCTTTAAAAAATGTACAATGGACAATGATTCAATGTACAATATACTGGCATAAAAAACACAAACACACAGTGTTTGAACCATCATTGTTAATTATTAATTGTTAATTGAAACTCGCTTTCTTGTGATTTTATTTTGGCATGAAATAAGTACTTCTATTCTTGCATATAGTATAAAAATACGGTATTATGCTATTTAGAGTTATTATAATTTTTGTTGTATGGCGCATTGCCAATAGCAATGAAAGGAGAACATAAATGTCTGGTTCTATTTTAGGTAAAAACTTTACTATTGCGACTTGGGGAGAATCTCACGGCAAGGCATTAGGGGTAGTTGTAGACGGATGTCCCGCCGGTATTTCCCTTTGCGAAGATGATATACAAAAAGATTTAGATAAGAGGAAACCGGGGAATTCACCTTTTTCTACTCCAAGAAAAGAAGAGGATAAAGTAGAAATTCTATCTGGTGTGTTTGAAGGGAAGACTACCGGAACACCCATTTCGTTGATTGTATATAATACCAATCAACGATCATATGATTATTCGGAAATATCTCAGTGTTATCGCCCGGGACATGCGGATTACACTTATGATGAGAAGTATGGTTTCAGAGATTTCCGCGGAGGCGGACGTTCATCGGGCAGGGAGACTACTGCGAGGGTAGCTGCCGGAGCTATCGCCAAGAAGATATTATCGGAATTGAATGTAAGTATTCTTACTTATACAGAGTCCATTGGCGATATTAACATTGATAAATCGAAATTTGATGCTTGTGAAATCTATAAGAACTTTTTATGTATGCCGGATAAGGAAGCTGCTGAGCGAGCTGCTGACTTTTTGAAAAAGCAGAAGGAAAAGGAAGATTCTGCGGGAGGCATCGTAGAGTGTGTTGTTAATGGGCTCCCCAGCGGAGTGGGAGAACCGGTTTTTGAAAAGCTTGATGCGATGTTAGCAAAAGCACTTTTTTCCATAGGCGCAGTAAAAGGCGTGGAAGTCGGAAACGGATTTGCAGCAGCAAAAATGTCCGGTTCGCAAAACAATGACTTTTTGCAATATAACGAAGATAAAAAGATTGAGAAAATGACGAATAATGCCGGAGGAATTGTGGGGGGGATCAGTGATGGGTTTCCTATCTTATTAAGGGCAGCTTTCAAACCTACACCTTCAATACATGCGGTACAAAAAACAGTAAATAAAAAAGGAAAAAATATCGAACTTCAAGTGGAAGGCCGTCATGACCCAATTATTGTACCACGGGCAGTGATAGTAGTGGAAGCGATGGTAGCACTTACCCTAGTAGATTATTTGTTGCAGCGCATTTTTTCAGATATGAGTCTTATAAAAAAAGCATTGCTATAAAAATGAATAGGGGGGATTTTTGTATTTAGTGATGGAGGAATCAGTGTTTGGATAAATTCGTGTACTCTCTCGGACTAATAGTACTTGGGATGATTTTAGGTCAAACTCTAAAAGCATTCACAGTAAAAGGAATTATAAAACCGTCAATACAGATGGAAAAATATATTAAATTATTACAAGATATATCTTTGTTAGGATTGGTGCCCGTCATCAGCATGGGAGCTTTTTGGGCATTAAAAATAGATAATATGATATTTATCTCCTTGCCTTTCTTAGGTGTTGCGGGGTTTGTTATCGGAGGGGGATCAGCACTTACTGCTGCTAGATTCTTAAAATTGAATAAAAAGCAAAGAGGATCTATGTTTGTATCCGGATGCTTTGCCAATCTTACTTCTTTTGGAGGTTTGATATGCTATGTCTTTTTGGGAGAGATAAGCTACGGATTTGTTTCCATGTATAAATTATTTGAAGAAGTGTTCTATTATACCATTGGCTTTCCAATAGCAAAGTCATTTGGAGATTATGACAAGGAGGACACGTCGGCAGTAAGCAACTTAGTACGCCTTTTATTAGATCCCTATATTATCGTGTCATTTTTAAGTATTTCAATAGGTACGAGCTTGAATATATCAGGTGTTGCGAGACCGGAATTATATAAGACTATTAATGCGGTGTTTATTCCACTGTCATCTCTGTTGTTGGTTACATCAGTAGGATATAATATGAAGTTTAGTGCGGTAGGTAATTATTTAAGGGAATGCTTTATTATTACAGTTATAAAGTTTGTTGCGACACCTTTACTAATTACAACAGCAGCATATTTGCTAGGATTAGGGACTATACATGACGGACTGGTCTTAAAAGTGGTAATGATTTTATCTGCCATGCCCCCGGCATTTAATTCATTGATTCCGCCTCAAATATATAATCTGGATAAAGATTTGGCAAATTCAAGTTGGTTATTTAATACCGGCGCATTGGCAGTTGTATTACCGGTGTTGTATTTTGTACAGAAATCGATCTAAGAAGAGATTTGCAGTTTGCGGTTTACAGGTCACGGTCAAGGATGTTATACTCGTTGTGAACCGTGAACCGTGAACCAACATATCGTTTCTATGCTAATGACTTCTCCTCATTTTCATCATATAAGCTATATTTATAAACTTTTCTGTTTTCCAGTGACCATATTCTGTCTGAAAAGCTACCTTCCGAAATATTTTCCAAAGCTTTTTTCATATCATACATACGGCTGTCTATAAGATCTATATAGTGCAGCAGTTCGGCTTCAGGGAACATAGGTTTTTTAGGACTTCCGAATTCCGGCTCATAATGATGGGATAGAATCATATGCTGAAGCAGTACCGAAATCTCGGTGTCTGCGTTTAATTTCTTTGCAGTTGTTTCTATCATTTTAATTGCTTGAATAATATGCCCTAGCAATTGGCCTTCACAAGTGTATTCTGATACCATGCCCAGGTCGTTAGCGTCCATTTCATAAATTTTCGCTATATCATGAAGTATGACTCCTCCAAAAAGCAAATCAGTATTTATGAAGGTATATATTTCGCTCAGTTTTTCTGCTGTCATTAACATAGTCATAATATGATACAGCAAACCGGAACGTATTGCATGATGATTTTTCATTGCGGCGGGAAATGTCATAAGCTTTTGTTTATGATCTTTAAGAATATGGCTTACAATCATTCTTATATCATGATTATTGATTTTGGAAGTATAATCAAGCAATTGATTGTACATATATTCGGCGTTGTAGGGGGCGGTTTGAACGAAATCAGCGGCATCAATATCATCTGCAGCTGTGGATAGGCGAATCTTTTCAATTTTTAATTGAAGCTGATTTTGCCATTCTCCGACTACACCTCTAACTTTTACTAATGTATTTTGTACATACTTAGCTTCATCATCTTCGGAACAATTCCACAGTTTGGCATTTATTTCACCGGTTTTATCTGATAGTAGGAAGTCCATAAATTTGCTATTATTACTCGAAGTCTTACATTTTAATGATTTTATAAGATAAAAACCTTCTATTTTAGCATTTAATTCAAATTCGTTAATAGGTATGCAGTCCATAGGTATTCTCCTTTGTAGTTAAACTTTGGTAAATTATTTATATATTATCTCATAGTTTGGACGATATGCCAATTCTTTCGATAACAATATACATGTTACATGATGTATAAAAATTAGTGAAAATAATTTACTCATTTGTTATGGAAAAATTTTGTCGAATAATATATAATGAAACACAAAAACAACAGCATGAGGTTACAGACGTTGAGCGGATAGAGTATGATTCATAAAAAACAATAAGGGGGAGAAGGCATGTACTTTAAAACAATCAGTGAAGTACTTAATTATATAGAGAGCCAACCGGTTCTGGTATCGGAGCAGTTGATGATTATGGTAGCAGACAAGTCTTCATGGCATTTAAAAGAATTAAGGGATTATCTCAATTATAAAAATGTTAAGTTTTTTGGAGGCATATACGCAGGATTATTAGTGGGGCATAAGCTCAAACCGGAAGGATTTATTATACTTAAGATCCAACCGATATATTCTTGTTTGGTTCTGCCGTATATGATGAGGTGTAATTTGGATATGCAAAGCCTCCAAAATGCAACAGCGATAGTGATGGTTGATGGTTTGTCGGGTAAAATGCAGGATCTAACCGATACGATTTATGGAAAGTTAGGCAATAATGTAAAGTACGTTGGCGGAGGAGCAGGGTTTTATGATTTAAAACATAGGCCTTGTATTTTTGATAATAGAGGCTTATATGAAGATGTTCTTTATGTAGCTATTGTTAAATCAGAGGTGAAGCTAGCTGTAAAGCATGGATGGAACAGGTTGGAAGGACCTTTTTATGTCAGTAAATCTGAAGGGAATATATTGTATGAACTAGATAACGATAGTGCGTTTGAGGTATATAAACATGTCATAGAAGATGCAGAAGGTATAACGCTTTGCAAAGAAGATTTCTTTGTGTACGCAAAAGAGCATCCTTTTGGAATTGCGCAGCCGGATAAAAATGATATCGTAAGGGATCCTATCATGTTGAATGAAAATAATGAAATCATAGGGGTAGCAAGTATTCCACAGGGAAGTGATGTATATGTTCTGAAAGGAGATATGAATACATTATTGTCTTCCTCTCTGAAAATTGCTGAAGAATGCGCGGCAATAGCACCTGCAGTATATATTCCTATGCTGTTTGATTGTATTTCAAGAGCGATGTTTATGGAAAAAAGATTTGAAGAAGAGCTGAAAAATATTCAGGCAAAGCTGAAATATCCTGTGGAGGGGGCACTGTCTATCGGAGAGATTGCATCAAAGAGTGACGGTCAGTTGGTAATACATAATAAGTCAACAGTTTTGGGGTTATTAACAGGTAATAAATGATTAGAAAATAGCATGGGGCTGCCCTATCCTTTATCTTAAAGGATAGGGCAGCTTATATTTTCGTATTAAATAATATGAAAATAATTTATTGAAAGTGGTACATACTAATTTATAGATAGATTACGTTAAAAAAAGTATTTTAGAAGGAGAACTAGTATGGATATAAAAACGCAAAAACGTAAAAAAGCCCCTACTGTTGCGCCAGGAATGGAACAAGATCCTAGAGGAGAGGACGCGACCCGAGAAGATAAAGAGAAAGGGAATGTGACTACGGTTAAAAGATTGGTATGGGATGAAAATGATCCGAGCTAAAGTAGTGATATATAGATACTGATATCTTAAATAAAACCAGAGATATTTTAAGAGAATTTAACATATAATTAACAGTCAGTTGATAGATAAGAAAATGTGGAAAATGCTATGATCATATTGTAAAAATACTATTAAAAATAACCAGCTTAGTAAAGGGTTGAGGGACGTGATTTACATAATCTTATCTGCAATAATACTAGGATTCATAGGCATAGGGTATTATAATTATGCAACGAATAAGGCGCAGCAGCTGATTGTAAAAAGATATGCAAATAGATCGTTTAAAATATAAGCCTTCCTCTCCTCTTAATTCAATATATTGTTGCATCACATCATTTAGCCGGAATATGATGTAGGTTAACAAGTGAATAGTTTTGAAAAGAGAGACCTAAACGTTATGTTTAGCATGTCTCTTTTTTCATCTGTCTGAGATAGTTAGTGTTGATTTAAGTATTTCATTTGTGTGGTATAATAACAATATACAAGCGGAGCAGACTTATTTCAGAATAAATCGTATGATTATAGTGAATATAAAACGATAAGGAGAATAAGTATGAGCAAAGTTAAACCGATATGGATTGTCTTGGGTGTGATCTTATTGATCATGTTGTTGATAGCAGTAGTGATAGTTGTCAGCGTAATAGGGTCATATAATAACCTTGTGACGGCGAATGAAAATATTGATGGAAAGTGGAGTCAGATAGAGACAAATCTGCAAAGGAGAGCAGATTTAATTCCTAATCTAGTTGAAACCGTAAAAGGATATGCGGCGCAGGAAAAGGAAATATTTACGGCAATTGCGGAGGCACGGTCTAAGCTGATAGGAGCATCAGGGGTTGAGGAAGCCGCTGCTGCGAATAATGAGTTATCTTCAGCATTAAGCAGACTGCTTGCGATTAGTGAAGCATACCCGAACTTAAAGTCTGATGCGAACTTCAGACAATTGATGGATGAACTGGCCGGAACAGAGAATAGAATTGCCAGAGCAAGGCAGGAATATAATGATTCTGTTCAGGCATATAATACTCGGGTAAAAAGGTTCCCGACATCTTTAGTTGCAGGAATATTTGGTTTTAGTCCAAGAGAATATTTTGAAGCGGATGAGGGAAGTAAGGTTGTTCCAAAAGTAAACTTTTAAATGTGATTAGGGGAGGGTAAACGATAATGAAAAAAATCGGTATAAATATTTTGATTGCTGTTGTATTATTCATAAGTCTTATACCGGCTGTTTGGGCTGCTCCCGCTATACCGTCCCCTACCGGCTATTTTGTCAGTGATTTTGCAGGTGTTATGAGCCAGGGAGCCAAAGAGCAAATTGAAAACCAGGCATTAGAAGTGCAGCAGAAAACAAGCGCGCAGATTGTAGTGGTCATTCCAAAGTCTTTAAATGATATGACAATAGAAGATTATGCGTATGAATTGTTTAAACAGTGGGGGATTGGACAAGAGAAGGAAGACAATGGTGTGCTTCTTGTGGTAGCGCCTAATGAAAGAAAGTCAAGGATTGAGGTTGGGCAAGGTCTTGAAGGTCGTCTGCCTGATGGAAAAACGGGGAGGATACAAGATGAATACCTGATTCCTTCTCTAAAAAACAATGATTATGATAGTGCGATACTAAACACATATCTGGTACTTGCCAATGAAGTTGCCGCTGAATATAATGTTACCTTAGAAGGAACAACACAATATGCCCCTATACCCGACGCAGACAAGTCTTCACCACTTAATAAAGCTTTCCCGGTTTTTATAATTACTTTACTCATTGCCGACATGTTATTATTTCGGGGAAAAATAACAAGATTTATTATTGAAATGCTTATCTGGAGTTCCATATTCGGAGGCAGACGCGGAGGCCGAGGCGGAGGAGGAGGCGGCGGAGGAGGCTTCGGCGGAGGAGGCTTTGGCGGCGGAGGAGGTTCGTCCGGAGGGGGCGGCAGCAGTAGGGATTGGTAGAATATTTTTACTGAATTTGACAACTGACAACTTATATGATATAATAAGTTGTCAGTTGTTTTTTGCATATAATTTCAAATATGGAAAAACATATATATCATCGAAGGGAGGCAATATGATGAATGACATAATACAAAAGATAGGCAAATCGCTTGTACAGCATGGCAAACAGAATGATCGCATTTATTTAATGAAACTTTATCAAGATGACATGCCTGATATTATATGTGAATTAGATGCTATGGCAGAAAAATATAATTATTCTAAAATATTTGCAAAAGTACCGTCTCATTTTAAACAGGACTACTTAGACAATAGTTATGTTATTGAAGCAGAAGTACCCAATTTCTATAATGGCAGGGAAAACGCACTTTTCCTGGCTAAGTATCTTTCGGAAGAAAGAATGAAAAGTATGCATGAATCAACAATTTCTGAGGTTTTAAAAATAGCACGCCAAAAACAAAATACTATAGAAGATGAACGGTTGGATGAAAAATTTCAATATAGAATTGCCAAGCCGGAAGACGCATCCCAAATGGCGAATGTGTATAAAAAAGTATTTGATTCATATCCATTTCCTATTTATGATCCTTCATATCTTAAAAAAACCATGGAAGACAATATTGTATATTTCGGAATTTGGCATGGGAGTGATGTGGTTGCGCTTGCATCCAGCGAAATGGATATAAACGCATCAAACGTAGAAATGACAGATTTTGCAATATTGCCTGAATATAGAGGAAATAAACTTGCCGTATATCTGTTAAATAATATGGAACAGGAAATGAAGAAAAAAGGAATAAAAACGGCATATACCATTGCACGTGCTATTTCTTATGGAATGAATATCACTTTTTCAAGAATGGGATATGTCTTTGCGGGTACCTTAATCAATAACACAAATATTTCCGGAAGTATTGAAAGTATGAATGTATGGTATAAGACACTTGAATGATAAATGGGTGTGAATCAAAGCATAGATAATTATTTGAATACAAGGGGGTATTAAATATGAAAAACGCAATAATAATGGAGAAATTTAAAGATGTAAGTGAAGAAAAGTGGAATGACTGGAAATGGCAGGTTAAAAATAGAATAGAAACAGTAAATGAATTAAAGAAGTATGTACCGCTTACTATTGAAGAAGAAAAGGCTGCAAGAAAATGTCTGAAGAACTTAAGGATGGCAATAACACCATACTATCTGTCATTAATAGATTTAGATGATCCGAATGATCCAATCAGAAAACAAGCAATACCTACTGCGTTGGAATTACATAAGGCAGATGCTGACTTGACGGATCCGCTTCATGAAGATGGAGATTCTCCCGTGCCGGGACTTACACACAGATATCCTGACCGGGTATTACTTCTGGTTACAGACCAGTGTGCTATGTATTGCAGGCACTGTACCCGGCGTCGGTTTGCAGGACAGAATGATTCTGTACTGCCTATTGAACAAATCGATAAGGCAATAGATTATATAGCCAAAACTCCGGTGATAAGGGATGTACTTCTATCGGGAGGAGACGCGTTGCTAATTTCTAATGAGAAATTGGAATATATTATTAAGAGATTAAGAAAAATACCGCATGTTAAAATTATCCGAATTGGCTCAAGAACCCCGGTAGTAATGCCTCAAAGGATTACTGAGAAATTGGTGAACATGTTAAAAAAGTATCATCCGATATGGATTAATACTCATTTTAATCATCCCAACGAAATAACACCTGAATCGATAAAGGCATGTGAGATGCTTGCGAATGCAGGAATACCGTTAGGGAATCAATCTGTATTGCTAAGAGGAGTCAATGATTGTACGCATGTTATGAAAAGCCTTGTCCAACAGCTGGTTGAGATGCGCGTGAGACCTTATTATATTTATCAGTGCGACTTGTCTGTGGGGCTTGAGCATTTCAGGACACCGGTATCCAAAGGAATTGAAATTATTGAAGGACTGCGGGGGCATACATCAGGCTTTGCGGTACCTACATTCGTTGTTGATGCCCCGGGAGGCGGCGGAAAGATCCCTGTAATGCCGAATTATGTAATCTCTCAAAGTCATAATAAAATCATACTGAGGAACTTTGAAGGGGTCATTACTACTTATGAGGAGCCAATGGAATATCATCCTGACTGTAACTGCGATGTATGCAAAGATGGTGAGAATGAAAAATTTGTAGGTGTCGCGGGATTGCTGAATGGACAGCAAATAGCGCTGGAGCCTGAAACACTTGAAAGAAAAATTCGGGTTCAAGGTTCGGGTACGGAAACAGATGGTGGTTTTGAAGAAGCAATTTAAGAAAATGACTGTGGATGACTGTGGATGTAAAAGTCTGCAGTCTTTTTTTAGTGACTTCCCTATCATATATAAATATGTTATATTAATGATATAAGCTTAGACTAAAAAGTTTACAGGGTATTTGCTTAAGTGAGGAGTGGCGAGAGCACTTTTTTCTCCCCGCTATCCACTCCTCACTCCCCACTATATCTTTTATTAGAGGTGAATTGTTTTGAATTTAGACAAGTATTTTAAAGGTTCGTACGGATGGGACAACTATTCCAGGTTTTTAATGGTCATCGGCATAATTTTGTTACTAGTGAAGAAAGCATCGATTGCCGGTATTCTGGTGATTGGCTATATGATCTGGAGAAGTCTTTCCAAGGATAAATACAGAAGAGCACAGGAGAATATGATGTTTGAAGCATGGCTTAGAAGAGTACGTTCATATTTTCATGGGTTAAGTCAGAATATCAGTAAAACCAAGCAAAAGTTCATTGACAATAGAAAATATACAATCTTAGCCTGTCCGAAATGCAGTGCGAAGCTTAGATTGCCAAAACGCAAAGGCAATATTATTGTTACCTGCAAAGTATGCCGCAATGAATTCCGTGTGAAGACTTAATGTGTATAAACAGGAGGGTAGGACCAAAGGGGGAAAAATCATGAATAATAAACTTAAAAGAGTAATCAGCATTGTATTGATAGTGTTTTTTGTACTGGTATTTATATTGCCTGTGATTATGACACAAATGTAGTAAGAAGAAAAAATGTGATAATTTGTTAAAGTGCGTTGACATTTCGTTATATAGTTAGTATACTAACTATACTTGGTAAATGGAGGGAGTGAAATATTGAATCAGTTTGAAATAAATTTGGGGCATCTGTTAAACAAAGCTGCCCGTCTAAACAAATGGGAGTTAAACAAAAGATTAGTAGAGTTGGACTTGACTTTGCCTCAGTTTATTGTTTTGAAAGATATAAATTTTCAAGAACAAAGAGCGCGTGATGTGGAAAATCTTACTGCCGCATCCATTGCGCAGCGGCTGCACATAGAGAGACCTACAATATCAGGGGTTATCGCAAGGCTGATGAAGAAGGATTTGGTATATAGAGTAGAAAATCCGGAGGACAGACGTTCGCAATTGATTAGACTCACTGAAAAAGCAAAAGCATTAATGGTCGAATTAGAAGTTATATGTAGTGATACGACAAATAGAGCAGTAAAGGATTTTAGCGAAGCAGAGATTAATAATCTAAAAGCGTATTTGTTAAGGATTATAAGTAATTTATCGTAATAGAAGGAGATTAAATATGGACCGTTCTAAACAATTAGGTGAAACAAAGGTTTCAACGCTTTTACTGAAGTTTTCAATTCCGGCGATCGTTGGAATGATGGTAAATGCGTTGTATAATGTTGTAGATAGAATTTTTATTGGTAACGGAGTGGATACCTTAGCGCTGGGCGGAATACAGATTGGTTTTCCGGTAATGCTGATTTCGATGGGGTTGGCAATGCTGATAGGTATTGGAGCAACATCACTGATTTCTATAAAACTAGGGGAAAAGAAAAAAGAAGAGGCTGAGCTTGTAGCAGGAAATGCAATCGTATTGCTGGTAGTGATTTCGCTTATCGTATCAGTAGTAGGGATCATTTTTCTAGAACCGATGATCCGGCTTTTGGGTACTACTGAAGATATCCTTCCCTATGCGCGGGATTATCTGCGCATTATACTAATGGGGACTGTGTTTATGTCTATAGGTTTTGGTATGAATAATTTTATTCGTGCTGAAGGAAATCCTAAGATAGCAATGTTCACAATGCTCATCGGTGCTATATTAAATACTATTTTAGATCCTATTTTCATATTTGTTTTTAAATGGGGCATACAAGGTGCGGCATTGGCTACCATTATATCACAGATGGTATCTGCCGTATGGGTGTTGTATTATTTCTTTAGCGGGAACAGTTTGCTGAAGTTTCATGCAAAGAATATGAAGTTGAACTTCAATATTATTAAAGGAATCACTGCTATTGGATTAGCCCCTTTTTCCATGCAGATCGCTGCCAGCCTTTTACAAGTGATTATGAATAATAGTCTGAGTGAGTATGGCAATGATATCGCTGTTTCGGCAATGGGTGCTATACAAAGTATTATGATGTTGATCCTAATGCCTATATTCGGTATTAATCAAGGGGTCCAACCCATTATAGGATATAATTACGGCGCGCAGAAGTATGACCGTGTTAAGGAAGCATTGACGCTGGCTATTGGGGCTGCAACTATTGTGGTTATTATGGGGTTTGCAGCTACCAGATTGTTCCCCGAACAGCTTATTGCGATGTTTAACAAAAAAGACACGGAGCTGATCAAATTAGGTTCTCATGCATTGCTTATGTTTTTTACGTTTTTGCCTGTGATCGGATTCCAAATAGTAAGTGCCGCCTATTTTCAGGCTGTGGGTAAACCGCTGCAATCTATGGTTTTAAGTCTGTCAAGGCAGATGTTATTATTGATACCTGCACTGCTGATATTACCTAGATTTTATGGACTGGAAGGAATATGGTATGCCGGCCCGGTGGCAGATTTTGGTTCCGCAGTCATTACCGGATTATGGCTATTAAAAGAACTCAAGAGTCTGCAGGAAAGGCATGATAAAAGTCTGGAAACCCAACCTCAACCGGAATAATCTAGAAACGGTATGAGGCATGAAAGACATAGAAAAGCTGTTGATTATAAAAAATCAACAGCTTTAATTATTTCTAACATACATTACATATTCTATATGACTCCCAAAATGCCGTTACCTTTATTTTGACACCTAGCCTTCGCTAGGTGGGTGTCCTGTCAAAAAAATCTGTTTTCCCTTGCCCATAATGGGAATTAGCTTAGGGCCTGACATCATTTTCCGAACTCCGGACTCCCGTATTCGTAGTGTAGGTTCAAAATAAAAGGCTTATCGAACATTCCAGGATTTTAATCTTATATATTGTCTTAAGACACTTGTTATTATACAAGGAATGTGCTTTAAAGTAAAGGATATATAAGTGTAATAGGAATTCACGCAGTAAAAAGAGATATGTTATACGTGAGTTTGCGCAAGTATACGCTAATCTTTTTTGTTTTAGTTGGCTAGGGGAAATGGGTAGATTTTAAAATATATTTAAATTATAATATAAAAAGGGATTGTTCGAATTAGATACACATGCAGTCTGATAACAGAAAAAAGATAATGAACAGAGAGGTAATCACATGAAGCAAATCACTATTTATACAGATGGAGCCTGTTCAGGAAATCCCGGACCGGGAGGATGGGGAGCCATTTTAATGTATGAGCAGCATCAGAAAGAAGTTTCAGGTTTTGAACGGCAGACTACTAATAATAGAATGGAATTGACAGCAGCTATACAAGCATTAAAGATGTTGAAAGAACCATGCAATGTGGTCTTACATTCTGATAGTGCTTATCTGGTGAATGCATTAAATAATGGTTGGCTTGTAAACTGGCAAAAGAACAATTGGAAGACTTCAACAAAAAAAACTGTTGAAAATCAGGATTTGTGGCAAGAGATTATAAGCCAGTGCCGAGTACATGATATTAACTGGAAAAAGGTAAAGGGACATGCGGATAATCCTTATAATAATAGGTGTGATGAACTTGCAAGAATGGAGATACAAAAAAACGTATGAATGCAATGAGAACCTTAGTATATATAACGCATTAAAGTTTTTACATTGGCAAACGGTTTTGAGGTGGTGTATGTGTCCTTCGGAGACGCGCCCAAACTCACTTCGTTCAAACAGTGGACAGTTTTTTACGGAAACCATAGACCACCTCAAACTTACTGTTACTGTGATTTCTTTAATGCGTTATATATAGTATGGGACTGGGGCAAAACAATGTATCATAGAGCTGTAAAGTATGATACAATAATATACAGCGCTGGTATCATGAGTATTAGATGGAAAGTGATTTAAGATATTTTCCAATAATCAATGTTATCAGGCAATAAATGAAGGGGGGGATCTGGCTGCTTTACTATCAGCAGCTAGGAGTTTATGAAAACGAAGTTGATATTTGCCGTAATTGTGCTAATCGTTGCAGCAGTACTGGCATTCGATAGCTTTTATATCGTGAATGCCGGGGAACAGGCCATTGTAGAGAGATTTGGAGCAATGGTGGAAATGGTGAAGGAACCGGGTATAAAAACCAAAATCCCTATATTGGATAGAGTAGTAAAAATGTATACGGAACAGCCGTATACCGTGCAATATGGCTATACAACCGTGGCCCAGGGAGATACTCAAAAAGGAACCGAATACGCAACTGTTCAAGATGAAGCCATCATGTTAACAAAAGGGAGTTATCTTGTTAATGTAGAAGCAGCCATTCAATTGAAAATATCTGACTTGGCGGAATACTATTATAATGTTGATGATCAAGTCGGGACATTGAGGCTGGCTTTTGAAGGTGTGATGCGGCGGAATGTTCAAAGCAAGGATCTTGATGACGCATTACTGAATAAAGAAAAAATCTCATCTGAAGTGCTTCCGGAATTAAAGAAGAAAATTAATGAGTATGGGTTGGGATACGAGATAAAATCCCTGGAGATCCAGAATATCTCGGTGCCCGATGAAGTAGGGCCCGCTTATGATGATGTAAATAATGCGAAAAATGAGAAAAGTGAATTGGAAGAAAACGCAAAGAAATATGCTAATGAAAAGCTTCCCAATGCGAGAGCGGAAGCTTATAAGATGATACAGGAAGCAGAAGCGTATAGAGCCGAAAAGGTATCTCAGGCAAAAGGTGATGTAGAAAACTTTAACCAGGTCTATGAAAAATATAAGGTGGCCAAAGGTGTTACCAGAACAAGGTTGAGATTGGAAACGATGGAGAAAGTTTTGCAGACGGTGAAAAACAAGGTTATTATAGATGTGGATAGTGACGGTATTGTAAAATATATGCCGGTAATCCCGCAACTACAACAGTAAGGAGGGTGAGAAATGGACAACAATAATAATATATATAATTTGCAGGATATAAAAATAAATAAAGATAAAATAGATGAAACAATAACAAATAGCCTGCATACATTTAAAAAGTTTGCAAAGTTAATAGGAATCCCTATTATATTATTAATACTATTTAACATGTTTACCTTTACGGTGAGGCAAGACCAAGTTGCGGCTGTTGTGGAGTTAGGGAAAATTACTAAAATCATCGTTGATAATATTGAGTTAACACAAGGGCAGAATGATTCTAAGGCAAGTTATAAAAATGTAAAAATTATAGGGCGAAAAGGATTGTTTTTTAAGGTTCCGTTCATTACTGAGGTGCGCAAGGAAACAAGTAAATTGCTTACTTATATGGCTACGCCGGAATTAGTGAATACCAAAGATAAGAGACAGTATCTGGTGGCTTTTTTCTCACAATATGAGATCACACATCCGGGATTGTTCTATGAGACCATGGGGTCAATACGAAAGGCGCAAGATACCTTGGATGAGTTGGTATATCCTATTATTATCAGACGGATTAATCAATTGGAGAGTGAAGCGTTTCTTAATGATAAAGAATTACTGAATGCTGCATTAGATGAAGGACTATCTCAGTTGAACCAGCAGGTGGCTTCCTATGGAATTACTGTGCGTGATAATGAGATTTATCGTACTTTGCTTCCTCAGACAAATATTCAGTCTACTTATAATAAGATGAGAGCCGAGAGAGAGGCTATTGCGCAGCAAATACGGTCGGAAGGTAAAGAGAATTATGACAAAACGGTAGCTGAGACCAATAAACAGGAAAAAGAGACTCTTGCTCAAGCCATAGAGACATCGGAACAAATTAAGGGGGAAGCGGATGCAAAAGCCTTAGAAATATATGCGAATGCATTTAGCCAAGATGAAGAGTTCTATGAATACTGGAGAACGCTAAAAGCATATGAAAAGACTATTGATTCTAATACAGTGATTTATATGGACAGAAATAATGAATTTTTGAAATACTTTAGTAATTAATAGATGACAGAAACAAGGGGGATAAAAATGCTAAAAGAAAAAGCAGTAAAGTACTATAGTAAGGAATATGATCTCAACTGTGCGGAAACGATGATTTATGCGGCAAATGAAGAATATCAAATGAATCTTTCTAAAGAAACGTTTAAAACCATGGCAGCATTTGGCGGGGGAATGGCAATAGAAGATGTATGTGGCGCGGTGACAGGGGCGATTGCTGTTTTGGGAATCTTGTTTACTGTTGACAGAGCCCATGAGAGTGATCGGATGAAACTGCTGACTTCAGAATTTATCAATAAATTTGACAAGGCATTAAGCACCATTAATTGTAAGAAATTAAAAGACATGTATAAAAATGATGATGTCCGATGTATTAAGATGATAGAGGCAGCTGCAGATATACTGGATGAAATAGTAGTACGTGAAATCAAATAATTTTTTATTTTAGAATAAAAGGTTTTTTATACTCTTTGTCGAATTATAGATATAACATTCTATTAATACAAGGGGTGGCGAGTATACTATGTTAAAAAAATTAAAATGGAATAACATCAAAATTGGTTGGAAGTATGCTCTTGCTTTAATCATTGCTATTATATGCTTTTTGAGTTCAACGGGAATCATTTTTTCATTTGTTAATGCTTCAAAGAGTGACTTTCGTGTTATAGAACAAGTAGGGGATAGCGCTTTAGATATTACTGAGCTGATTTCTCATCTGAATGAACAGGATGTTCGGGTTACTGATTTTATTCTTTTTCAGACACCGGAACTTGTAACACAATTTGAGGAAACGACAGAAGAGCTTCAGACTTCGTTTGATAATCTTAGTCATGTGATGACAACAGAAGAATCCGGAAAAATCATTGAACAACAAAAGAAGTATATTCAAGAGATGAAGTTGACGTTCAAAGATGAGATCATACCTGCTGTAGAGCGCAATAATAAGCCAACATACATGATCGCTCGAAAAAAACTTATGAGTAATTCCATGATGGTCAAAGAATTTTTGCAAAATCTTCAGGTCACCCTTAAGGAACGAAGACAGCAGGCCATGCAAACCAGCATAAAACAGTTACACAGTACATTGATGGTATTAATTGTTTCTATTACTGTTTCGGCAATAATAGGTTTAGCTATGATGTATATTATTTCACGAATGATTCAGAGACAACTGCATAAAGTAGTTCATCTGAGCGAACAAGTTGCGGAAGGCAATCTGGCCACTGACAAGGTTGACTATTCAGGTACAGATGAAATAGGTTTGTTGGCGCAGTCTTTCAATACCATGACGGATAGCCTGAAAAGCATTATATCACAGATTATGGATGCGTCGGGTAATGTCAATCGTCAGAGTGAAGAGCTTACTCAATCTGCAAGCCATGTAAGACAAGGTATGGAGCAGATCTCCACTACCATGGAACAACTGGCTACAGGTACGGAAGAACAAGCCGGTGCAGCTACTGAAGTAGTAAATGTAATTGAAGGATTGAATAGTCAGATTATTACCGCAAATGAGCAAAGCGAATTTCTCGAAAGAGCCGCCGATGAACTTCAGAATATGGCAGATACAGGATACAAGTTAATGGAAAGTTCCATACAACATATGGGTGGTATTCATGAGGTAGTTAAAAACTCAGCAGAGAAAATGAATGACCTTGATGAAAAAGCTCAGAAGATTTCTCAACTAGTTGAAATCATTCAAAGTATATCGGAGCAAACTAATCTACTTGCATTAAATGCAGCGATTGAAGCAGCGAGGGCTGGAGAAGCGGGCAGAGGATTTGCCGTTGTCGCGGAAGAAATAAGAAAGCTGGCAGAGCAGGTAGGAAGTTCTGTAAAAGGTATTACGGGAATTGTACAAGGTATACAAGAGGAGTCAAGGATTGTAGCTGACGCATTGCAAAACGGATATGGACAAGTAGAAGCAGGAACTAAGCAAATTAAGGTAACCGGGGATACTTTCCATAGTATTAATGCAGAAGTTGCTAACGTAGTACAAAGGGTAACCAGTATGGGAACGATTTTGGAACAGATTACAAAGAATAGTGAGAAGATTAATAGTTCTATTGAGCAGATTGCGGCTATATCGGAGGAAACAGCTGCGGGGGTAGAAGAAACATCCGCATCGGTACAGCAGCAGACTAGTTCTATGGAAGTAATTCAAAATAATGCGCATACTTTATCCACATTAGCGAAAGATTTAAGTGGCATAGTCACTAAGTTTAGAATTTAGTGTTTGAAGATATGAGGACTTCGCCGGAAATGTTAGCGAATAATTAAAAATAAAAACCGGTAGTTAGTGATTTATAGAGTTATCATGAATCACCGACTACCGATTTTGTATTTTATAGAGATGGTTTATACCAATATTTGGATTAAAAAGGCCTTTAAAAGTCATAAACCATTGCCATAAAATTTGTGATGATGTCCACACATATACCCCCTTATGCATTAAATGTATTTATTTTCATAAAATCAGTTAAAGAGGTAATACATGAGTATTACCCCTTTAGCACCTAAATAATACTGTATTTTGCTTAAAAATTCTTAAAAATTTAAAATATTAATTCCAATCTTTGAAGGAAGTTTACAATTTTTGTCGAATAAATATTAATGAGGGGTTAAATACAAAGGGGGAATATTATGAAAATCATACAGTTGTTTAAATGGAGAAATATGAAGCTTGGGTGGAAATACAGTTGCGCGCTTCTGTTAACAATTATACTGTTTGTTATTTCTACAGGAATCATTTTTTCATACATGAATAAAATAAAAGAGAATACCAGCTTGTTGGAAAGTGCTGATAGCAAAGTGGATAAAATATCGCAGTTAACAGCGAATTTTATAAAAAAAGATGTAAAAATTGCGGATTATATGGCTTTTGGAACGAAGGAACTATTAGATGGATACAAAGAAGAAAGTGATATATTTAACAGTGATATCCAATTATTGAAAGACTCTATGGGCGAGGGGCAAGTGAAGGATTACCTTGAACAGATAATAACAAAACATGAAGAGATTAATGATCTTTTTTATAATAAGCTTGTGCATGCCGCAGACCGAAATCTCAGATCGCAAGTCACTTTAGCCAGGGTAGAGATTGTGTCTTCAAGAGATGAAACAATGAGCTTGTTGAATGAGGTGGTTGCGGAGATTAATAAACAGAAGCAGGCAGTTATGGAAGATGTAAAAGGATATATTGTAAGCACCATTACGATATTACTCTTATCTATCTCTATTTCAGTGGTATTGGGGTTTGTTGTAACGTTCTTGATTACACGTGTTGTTCAGAAGAATTTGAATAAAGTTGTTACGGTTACGGAACATATAGCTGACGGAATTCTAGCAATAGATAAGATAGACTACAAGGGCAATGATGAGTTAGGAAAATTATCTCATGCAGTGAATATAATGGCGGAAAATTTAAGGAATATTATTACTAACATTTCCGGTATAGCTGACCAAGTAACTGCTCAAAGCAGAGTGTTAAAAGGATCTTCTGATGAAGTAAAACTGGGGAGTGAACAAATTACGCTGACCATGGACCAGTTGGCGGCAGGAACAGAGGAGCAGACCGGCTCAGCTACCGATATCGCAAATGTGATTGAGGTACTGAACAATAAAATCATAGAAACAAATAAGGAAGGTGAAGATCTTAAGAATTCTTCAGATAAATTGAAGGAAATGTCTGAGAGAGGAAATGAATTAATGGAAGGCTCTATGAGGCAAATGGATGCCATTAATAACATCGTTCAGCATTCTGTTGAAAAGGTTAAAAATCTGGATGAAAAGTCAAAAGAAATTTCCCATTTGGTACAAATTATTAACAGTATTTCGGAACAAACAAATCTACTTGCATTAAACGCTGCGATAGAAGCAGCAAGGGCTGGAGAAGCAGGCCGTGGATTTGCGGTAGTGGCTGATGAGATTAGAAAACTTGCGGAACAAGTAGGACACTCAATCACCGGAATAACAGATATTGTTAAAGGAATACAAGATGAGTCCGAAATGGTAACTGAATCATTGCAGCAGGGATATCATCAAGTAGAACAAGGAACCAATCAAATTAAAACAACCAGTATAACCTTTAGAGATATTAATCACGAAGTCAGCAAGATTGCGGATAGAATTAACAATACAGCACTTAATTTAAAACAGGTAGAAAAAAGCAGTGAGGAGATCAATTCGTCGGTAGAACAGATTGCAGCCATCTCCGAGCAGACAGCAGCAGGTGTTCAACAAACTTCTGCTTCTGTAGTACAGCAGAATAATTCAATTCAAACAATTGCAGAAAATGCGGGAACACTTTCTAAATTAGCTGATGATTTAAACGATATGATTGCGACATTCAAGTTATAAGAAAAATATCTATATTTATATAAAAACATGGCGATACTTTTTAGTATTACCATGTTTTTATTGTGTTGTATATTGTGTTTTTTTGTGATAATATAATATGAATATACTGTTTAAGAAGGTGAAAGGATGTTAGCGGTTAATAGACAGGATAGGATATTAAAGCTATTAGATGAAAAAGGCTTTGTTAAAGTTTCGGAGTTGAGCAGGCTCTTTGATGTAGCTGAGGAGACCATAAGAAGAGATATGGAAAAGCTGGAGAGACAAGGACTTCTTCAAAAAATTCATGGAGGAGCTACGCTAGTTAGCGAAATAAATGAGGTCCCGCCGATGTCACAGCGTAAAGAAATAAATATGGATTCAAAGAAAAGGATTGCTGAAGCTGCAATTAAAGATATAAGTTCAGGTGATTCTATTATTTTGGATTCCGGCACCACTACGCTTATGCTGGCACACTTGCTGCCCGATATTGATATATCCGTAATTACCAATGATATTAATATTGCTTATGAACTGTCTAATAGAGAAAGGATTAATTTAATTCTTACCGGAGGAACTCAGAGAAAGGGTTCCTATTCTTTAGTTGGTCCCGAAACGGAAAGATTCTTCGATATGTATAATGTACAAAAGCTTTTTCTTTCTACAAGCGGTATCCAATTGGAACAAGGACTCTCGGTTTCCAATACCCTTGAGGCACATATAAAAAAAAGGATCATATCAAGTGCGCAAGAGATTATTTGCCTTGCTGACCATACGAAATTTGAAAGAAGTGCGCTAGTAACTTTTGCGTCTATTAATTGTCTGAATAAATTAATTTCTGATGAGATGGTGGATAAAAAATACCAACAATATTTTGAAGAAGAGGGAATAGAGCTTATTATTGCAAAAGACATGAAATAAAATCATGATGAATGACAAATAATATGTTTTGTGATAGGAATAGCAGCAAAGGTAATATCACTTTCATGCAATTTTATTATTGTTATATGTTGAAAAGTGTTGCAATGTGTGATATTATTTTATCAAACAGTTTTGAAATGTGAGTTTGACGAAGATAGAAAGGAGTGACAGATATGAAAGTTATTATAGCACCGGATTCATTTAAGGGAAGTAATACGACAATAGCTGTAGCAAATACTATTGAAAAAGGAATTCGTAAAGTGTTTCCTGATGTAGAAGTAGTCAAGATACCTATTGCAGATGGAGGAGAAGGAACTGTAGACGCATTGGTACTAGGTGCCGGTGGTAAATTTATGGAATTAGAAGTGGTAGGGCCATTAGGTGAAAATCTTGTGGCTAAGTATGGTATTTTGGACAATGGTACTGCGGTTATTGAAATGGCTGCAGCATCAGGATTGCCATTGGTACCGGATGATAAGAAAGATCCGCTGATTACTACTACATATGGTACCGGTCAGCTCATTAAAGCGGCATTGGATGAAGGCTGCAAGAATATCGTAATCGGTATCGGCGGCAGCGCGACCAATGATGGCGGAGTCGGAATGGCACAAGCGTTAGGCGTATCTTTTAAAGATGCTAACGGAAATGAGCTGCCCTATGGCGGAGGCGCATTAGATAAATTAGCAACAATAGATATATCTAATATGGACCCGCGTATCAAGGATACCGAAATAGTGGTTGCATGTGATGTTTCTAATCCGCTTTGTGGTGAAAGAGGAGCTTCAGCTATTTATGGTCCTCAAAAGGGAGCTACTCCTGAATTAGTTAAAATATTAGATGCTAATTTGGGGCATTATGCTAATATTATTAAGGAACAGCTGGGTAAGGACATTATCGATGTGCCTGGAACCGGAGCGGCAGGAGGTTTGGGTGCAGGATTGATCGTATTCTGCGACGCGCAGTTGAAATCAGGAATTGAAACGGTTCTGGATGTTGTTGATATCGATCAACATTTGCCGACTACTGATTTCGTTATTACCGGAGAAGGTAAGATAGATGCACAGTCTGTTTATGGTAAGGTTCCGGTAGGTGTCGGACAGAGAGTCAAGAAATATAACCTTCCTGTGCTTGCAATTGTAGGAGATATCGGCGATGGAGCGTCCGCTGTATATGATTATGGTGTGGACGGTATCATGAGTACCGTAAATAAGGCAATGCCTTTGAGTGAAGCAATGGGCAGATCATCAGAACTTTTGGAAGATGCAGCTGAGAGAGTAATGAGAATTATTAAAATAGGAATGGATATAAAATAAAATTAAGAGGAGTGATTAACATGTACGAATCTATGCATAAGTATATGAAGGTAGGGTTAATTCATTTTATGGCTTATCCTGCAACTATTAAAGGGGAAGGCCCTGTATTGGAAACCATCAAAAAAATTGCCGTAGATGATTATTTTGATGCGATCGAAATCACATGGATAAAAGATGCTGAAGTAAGAAAGCAAGCGAAAAAAATGCTTGACTCAAGTCATCTGACAGTAGCGTATGGCAGTCAGCCCAGAATGCTTACAACCGGTATGAATATCAATGATCTTAATGAAGAAGGAAGACAAAAAGCCCTTGCTTCTCTTAAAGAAGGAATTGATGAAGCGTATGAAATGGGAGCAGTAGGTTTTGCTTTCTTAAGCGGAAAATATGAAGAGGCAACAAAAGAGGAATCTTACCAGGCGCTGGTAAAATCAACTAAAGAATTGTGCGCTTATGCAAAATCAAAAGGCAACTTGCCGGTTGTTCTTGAAGTGTTTGATTATGATATTGATAAAAAGAGTATCATCGGACCAGCTGACTTGGCTAAGAGATTTGCAGAAGAAATTAGAAAAGAGTATGATAATTTCGGTTTAATGGTTGATTTAAGCCATATTCCAATGTTAAGAGAAACTTGTGCAGAATCAATTCTTCCGATTAAAGAATACCTTGTGCATGCACATATGGGAAATACCGTTATAAAAGACCCATCATTTGAAGCTTATGGAGATACGCATCCTAGATTCGGATTCCCTAACGGTGAAAACGATGTGGATGAATTGGTAGAGTACTTAAAAGTATTGATGGATATCGGATTCTTGAATACGAAAAATCCTCCGATTTTAAGCTTTGAAGTAAAACCATGGGGTGACGAAGATCCCGATGTAGTAGTTGCAAATGCTAAGAGAGTATTAAACCAAGCATGGGCAAAACTATAATTTTTCGATAGGTAACTATTAATCATTTAAATGAATGAATTCGGAATCAAAAGAGAGGGGTATTAAAATGAAGATAGTAGTATTAGACGGATACACGTTGAATCCTGGAGATTTGACTTGGGAAGGGTTAGAAAAATTAGGAGAAGTAACAGTATATGACCGCACGCCGGCAGATAAAATTTTAGAGAGAATCGGTGATGCAGAGGCCGTTTTCACAAATAAGACACCATTGACAAAAGATACTTTTGATAAATGCCCGAATATTAAATGGGTTGGCGTATTAGCAACAGGATACAATGTTGTTGATGTAAATGCCGCTAAAGAAAAAGGAATTCCTGTAACAAACATTCCTACTTACGGAACCACTGCAGTAGCACAGATGGCGTTTGCGTTATTGTTGGAAGTATGCCATCACGCGTGGGCGCACAGTGAAGCAGTTAAAAAAGGTGACTGGACTAATAATGCAGACTGGTGCTTCTGGAACTATCCTCTAATTGAGTTGGCTGACAAAACCATGGGGATCATTGGATATGGAAGAATAGGGCAGACAGCAGGACAAATTGCACAAGCTTTCGGAATGAAAGTATTGGCTTTTGATGAATACCAGAACAAAGACTTGGAAAGCGAAACTATGAAGTATGTAAGCTTGGATGAACTGTTCGCACAGTCCGATGTAATCAGCTTGCACTGCCCGCTGTTCCCAAGTACAGAAGGTATCATAAACAAAGATAATATTGCTAAGATGAAAAACGGTGTTATTATCATCAATACCTCCAGAGGTCCATTGGTTGTAGAAGAAGATATGAAAGAAGCATTAAATAGCGATAAAGTATTTGCTTTCGCTGCTGACGTAGTATCTACCGAACCGATCAAAATGGATAATCCTTTATTAGGTGCAAAAAATGCCATCCTTACACCACATATTGCGTGGGCTCCTAAGGAAGCTAGATCACGTTTAATGAATATTGCCGTAGACAATCTTGCACAGTTTATAAACGGAAAACCAATAAACGTTGTAAATAAATAATTTTTCGGTAAATTAACTTTCTATTAAAACGGCAGAGTAGGCTATACACTGCCGTTTTAATTATTTACTGGTTAATATATAGAATAAATTTACAGATAAAACTTAGTTTTTTAGAATATATTTGAGCTTTTTTTGGTAGGGGCGGACGACCCTGTCCGCCCGAAGATATAATCATAGTATTTGCGGGCAGACAGGGTCGTCTGCCCCTACCTTACATTGAAAGTTTGGGAATAGCAAAAATTTGATATATTAGGAGCGTGAGGTTGTGAATAAGAATGAATTATGTGTGATATATGGGAATACTCCCAAAAAGATGATAAAAGAAATCCTTACTCATTTGAAGATTGAAGAAGATATTCCAAAAGATGCGTTAATAGGATTAAAACCTAACTTGGTGGTCGCAAAACCTTCGACTTCAGGGGCAACTACAACACCGGAGCTAGTAGCCGGCGTTATTGAACATTTGCAATCTAAAGGTTTTAAAAATATCATTATTTTGGAGGGTTCCTGGGTGGGCGACCGGACATCCAGAGCATTTTCGGTATGTGGATATGATACCATTTCAAAGATGTATGGCGTACCATTGGTAGATCTTCAGAAGGATAAATACAAAGAATACGATGCAGGCGGTGTGAAAGTGAATGTCTGTAATAAAGCAATGGAAGTGGATTACCTTATCAATATGCCGGTTTTGAAAGGACACTGCCAAACCAGCATGACCTGCGCGTTAAAAAATATGAAGGGCTGCATTCCCGATAGTGAAAAAAGAAAATTTCACACCATGGGATTGCATAAGCCTATCGCATATTTAAACCGGGTGGCAAAAAACAGTTTGATCATTGTAGACGGATTAATGGGTGACCTGACTTTTGAAGAAGGAGGCACTCCTGTACAAATGAATAGGGTAATTATAGGTAAGGACCCTGTCCTGGTAGACGCTTATGCGGCAGAACTTATGGGCTTTGAGCTGAGTGAGGTTCCTTATATTCAAATTGCTGAAAGAATAGGTGTCGGAAGCGCCGATACAAAGAGTGCGCATATTACCGAATTAAATAAGGATTCGGATGTAAAGAAGATTACCCGTTCACGCAAAGTAGAAAAGCTCGCAAGATATGTTGAAGAAAAAGATGCATGTTCCGCTTGCTATGGAAGCCTTATACACGCATTGGAAAGGCTGGATGAAAGAGGCCGCTTAAATAGAATCAAAGAGAAGATATGTATTGGGCAAGGATTTAAGCAGCAGGAGGGAGATGGCATTGGTATTGGGATCTGTACCAAAGGTTTCTCAAAAAGTGTACCGGGATGTCCTCCAAAAGCAAAAGATATTATAGAATTTATTGAAAAAAACATATGATTTTATAATTCGAAGTAAAAACGATAATTGCTAAGCGTTTGACGTATTCAATTATCGTTTTTTGTTTTAATAATTTATAAAGAAACTGAGCACAATAAAACAGTATTTGAGTATTAATGTTTGGAGGTATGTCATGTCGCATAAAGCGAAAGTACTGTTGGTGGTCAGTGGACTTTTTACACTTGCCATGGGATTGTCTAATACTTTTGTAAATATTTTCTTGTGGAAGAAATCAAATGACTTTACCATGATTGCGCAGTACAATTTAATGCATTATATATTTTTACCCATAACCTTTGTCCTGGCAGGGTGGCTTTCTAAAAGAAAAAACGGAATATGGTCTCTAAGACTAGGCATCACTTTTTTTATACTGTTTTTCGGATGTGTTTTGCTGCTGAGAGACGATGTTCCAAGGTATGTCTATCCTCTTGGAATATTGTTCGGTATAGCAGCAGGATTTTATTGGCTGGCTTTTCATGTATTAAGTTTTGATTTTACAGATACAGGTAATCGAGATACTTTTAATGGAATTAACGGAGGAATTGCAGGCTTATCAAATGCTATGGCGCCTTTCATGGCAGCCTACATTATAGAGAAAAATATCAATATGAAGGGATATACCATTGTATTTGGCATAACATTGACGGTCTTTATCATATTGATACTTGTAAGTTTGTTACTTCGCTCAGAACATTATAGTGAAAAGCTGGAGTTCGGTAAATTATTAAGTCATAACTGCAAAGATTGGAATGAACTAAGAAAAGCCACGGCTGCATGGGGTATGAGGGATGTAGTCATTCTATTTTCTATTACTATACTGATTTACAAAACGACAGGAAGTGAAATGGCGTTAGGTAAACTTATTTTACTAGCTTATTTAATATCGTCCACCGCATATGTTGTGGAACAAAAACTGATTAAACCAAAGCGCAGACTGATTTCTATGCATATCGGTGCACTGGCTATGTTTGTTGCAGTAGTCGGATTGGCTATAGAAATAAATTACCTTTTTATATTGGTATATGTGATATTGGACGCTGCCTTTATGCCTTTTTTTATTGTTCCTAAAATGTCGGCAGCTTTCAATATTGTCAACAGAAATCATGAAGAAGGACTGAGAGTAGAGTACATTATCAATAAAGAAATTGTATTAAACTTAGGAAGGATATTCAGTACTACCATCTTGATCATGCTTCTAAGCTTTGTTGAACATAATAGGATATTAAACTATTTCCTTTTGTTTATCGGAAGTGCGCAGCTGATTGCATTATATTTTCTAAGGCGGTTGCGAATCTGGAAAAATTAAAATACCCTGCGCATGGCTGTGTGAAAGTTTCTCTGTAAATAACTTTCTATGATAGTTATTTTGTAAGGTATAAAGGTCTGAAAATAGTTTGCGGAAAATTCTACGGATAATCTGCTTGTAGGGGCGCGCATTGCGCGTCCGCTTTGGAAAACTGTAGTATTTGCGGACGGTCAATGGCCGCCCCTACAGCAGTTAACTGTTAGGGCAAAATTTGTTTGTGTGTTTATTTAGTTGTAGCTTTAAAAAATTCATTATACAATGCTCTTACGGCGTTAATAGTATCGTCAGATTTCACACCAAACATCATGCTAATTTCAGAAGAACCTTGGTTTATCATTTCAATATTTACCTTAGCATTAGCAAGAGCAGTTGTTGCTCTGGCGGCAATACCTATAGTATGATTCATACCTTCTCCGACGATAATAATGAGTGCGAGATTGCGCTCGACAGCAATATCGTCCACTTTCAGTTCATTGGTGATTCTATCGATCACACGCTTTTCGATATCAGGAGTTAACTGTTTCTGATCAAGTATTACAGAGATATTGTCAATTCCTGAAGGTGTGTGCTCGTAAGATAGATCTTCATCCTCTAGTATGTTGAAAAGTTTTCGGCCAAAACCGATTTCTCTATTCATTAGGAATTTACTTACATTTATACTGCAAAAGCCATCATCACTAGCAATACCCGCTACCGGTCCGATATCAGGATCGGAAGTCTCATCAAGCATGTTGGTAGGGACAATCATGGTTCCCGGTGCGGACGAGTTATTGGTATTTTTAATACATACCGGGATCCCGGCGCGGAATACAGGACTTAAAGATTCTGACTGAAGAACGGTGAAACCTGCATAGGCCAGTTCCCGCATTTCTCTAAAAGTCAATTGGGAAATTGCCTGTGGGTTTGGAATAATATTAGGGTTGGCAACAAAAACAGAATCAACATCGGTAAAGTTCTCATACAATTCTGCGTCTATTGCTGCGGCTAGAATAGATCCTGTAATATCTGAGCCGCCTCTTGGGAAAGTTACAACTTCTCCCTCTTTTGTATATCCGAAAAAGCCGGGGAATACCATTATTCCTTCTTGGTCACGAAGAGAACGCAGGTTATCGTAGGATTCGGAAAGTACTTGGGCATTGCCGTATTCACTGCTCAGTAACAATCCCGCGTCTTTAGGATTGATATATTGTGCTTTGAAGCCTAGCTTACAAAGATATTCGGCTACCAACTTAGCACAGTTATCTTCACCGGCAGCTTTAAGGGTATCCATCAATTTATCAGGATTATTGATATCTGCTTCAAGACGTTTTTCGAGATCAGTACGGATAATTTCAACTATTTCATCAGATAATCCAAGGTCTTTAGCGATATCTGCATATCGTAAAACAACAGCATCCAGTTCTTTTCGTGCCGATTTATTTTTGAGATACTGTTGTGCACAGTCAATTAAAAGATCGGTTACCTTAATATCGCCTGCATCACGTTTGCCTGGTGCAGATACGACAACCAGCCGACGTTCAGGGTCTGCGGTGATGATACTGCATACTTTTTTAATTTGCTCAGCATTGGCTACTGAAGATCCGCCAAATTTTGCGACTTTCATAGATATACCTCCGATTTTGTTTTATTGTTTATCATTAATGAATAAAAATACAAATAAGTATATTTTAAATACTATCTTATAGATAAAAAACCTTAAAGTTAGAAATAATCTTACTGGAATGCTTCAATTTATAATTTTAGAGTTCTTTATCTATATACAAATCATAATGGTCAAGCTGACAATATTTTATCAAAATTTATGCATGTAGTAAATGCTTTTCTTGCATAAATTACTTTATATAGCATCTAGTCCATATGTTTATTATCACGGACAAAAACTCATATCTAGTGTGTTTTCCTAAGTCACCAAATATAATACGCAGCATATCATATACTATAAAGTTATGTCAACAAAACCAACTATTCTGGATTGCGGGGATGAGATGATGAATAGAACAAATTATTTAATCGAATTATGGTGTATATCGGGTATTGTCGGCATTATATCAAGATTTTTAGGAGGAATAGAAACTTCGTACATTATTCTTTTAATATTATTGGTGATTGATACGATTACGGGAATGGCAGCGGCTGTAAAGCTCAAGAGGTTTAGCAGCCAGGGTTTGGCTAAATTTTTGAAGAAGGTTATCACGTATAGCCTTTCCATTGCAACGGTTAGATTACTTGAGATGGGTACGCTGCTGATTTTTCATACTACAATGCTATCTTATATCATGGTCTCTTTTCTGGAAATAATAGAAGCGGTAAGTATACTGGAGAACCTTGCATTGCTTGGGGTGCCGATATCGACAAGGTTTTTGCAGATTTTGCTGGGACATCTTAGGATTCCTTGGCTGGAGGAAGCTTTAAAAATGGGCAGCAGTAGTGATAATGATATTATAGAAGTTGAAGAGATCATTAAATATCAGATTCCTATGTTTGAAGATAAATATACGAGAAGGCTTTTGGAAATAAAGTTTGAAAGTTGCAAGCGAATGATCCAACAATTGCGTAGAATGTTTGAGGAAGTCGGTACCGACAATAGCCAGCTTCTCTATTACAGGACAATGTCACTAATAGAGCTTAGTTTGAGTGAAGTAGAAGAACAGTGGGAAAAAAATAATATTCCACAGAAATATATTATAGATTTCAATAGGATGCATAAGCTGAAAGTGGAGATGTGTACAAGAAAAATCAGGAATATATGCTTTTCGGATGAAACAAAGGAAAGTAAAGAACAGCAGATCATGGATAGCATTAGGATTATCATATATCAAACGATTTTTGATGCTCATAAAGGGATACGAAGATCAGAATAAATAAGCTATATATGAATGAAGTGGAAGGGTATATTGCAAAATGTATAATTGATAGACTGTTTGGTAGCTTTCATTAGTGTATAATATAAAAAATATGAAATTTTTTAAAAAATACTTGCATGATTATTATTTCCATGGTATACTCTTATCAAAGTTATATAACAAATGTGAATAACTTAGCTGCAGCAATTAAAAGTAAATATTAAACATAGAAGGGCGCTTGAAAGCTTATCTATGTGACGGTGAAGTCTTTTAAAGGAATAGTGATACAGCACTGTGTTGTGCTCATCACAAGAACTTTAAAAGACTTTTTTTATTTTCAATATTACCATAAATTATTAATTTTTAAAAAATATTCAAAAAATGGAGGGGTTTTAATGAGACAGGTAGCAATTTACGGTAAAGGCGGTATTGGTAAATCAACAACTACACAGAACCTTACAGCAGGTCTGGGTGAAATGGGTAAGAAGATCATGGTAGTAGGATGCGACCCGAAAGCTGACTCCACAAGATTGCTTTTGGGAGGATTGGCACAAAAAACAGTATTGGATACATTAAGAGAAGAAGGCGAAGATATCGAACTGGAAAACATCATGAAAAGAGGGTTTAAAAACATCAAATGTGTTGAGTCCGGCGGACCGGAACCAGGCGTAGGATGCGCAGGCAGAGGAATCATTACTTCCATCGGGATGTTGGAGAGCCTTGGAGCATATGAAAACGATCTAGACTATGTATTCTATGATGTATTAGGTGACGTTGTATGTGGAGGGTTTGCAATGCCTATTCGTGAAGGTAAGGCACAGGAGATATATATTGTTGCCAGTGGCGAATTGATGGCGATGTACGCAGCTAATAACATTGCTAAAGGTATTCAAAAATATGCAAATTCCGGCGGTGTTCGTTTAGGTGGGATTATTTGCAATAGCAGAAAGGTTGATGGAGAGAAAGAATTGATTGAAGCTTTTGCAAAAGAAATGGGAAGTCAAATGATCTACTTTGTACCTCGTGATAATCTTGTACAAAGAGCAGAAATTAACAAAAAGACCGTAATCGATTATGATCCTGAATCCGGCCAAGCAGATGAGTATAGAGGACTGGCAAATGCAATTGATGGAAACGACATGTTTGTTATTCCGAAGCCAATGGTACAGGATAGATTGGAAGAATTAATGATGGAACATGGCATGCTTGAATTATAATCGGTTCACAGTTCAAAGTTAACAGTTCACGGCATACTAAAGGATGAAATCCGTGAGCTGTGATCGGTGGACTCTGGCTTATGGAAGAAAAAGACTACTATAGAGTAAAGTTAATTAGCAAAAATAAATTATTTATATCAGGAGGTTAAAGTATATGTTACTGGTTAGAGCGATCATCAGACCTGAAAAAGTGGGTGTTGTACTTTCTGAATTATGTGATGCAGGCTTCCCAGCTGTAACAAAGTTAGATGTAGTAGGTAGAGGTAAGCAGAGAGGTGTTAAAGTAGGGGATATCCATTACGATGAGATACCGAAAGAAATGCTGTTATTCATAGTAAAAGATGAAGAGAAGGATGATGTAGTTAAAATCATTATGAAAAATGCAAAAACCGGACAAAAGGGTGCTTTTGGAGATGGTAAGATATTCATTAGTCCTGTTGAAGAAGCATATACCATTAGTTCATCTAGTAAAGGACTGTAATCCTCTTTGTCTATGATTGATGGGTGTCATACAGCATAATCGGATATAACGATGATGAAGAAATTCTAAATAAAGATGGATTATAAAAGGCGTATAAAATATACAAGGAGGTAACCGGACATGAAAGAGGTTATGGCCATTATTCGTATGAATATGATAAACAAGACCAAACAGGAGCTTTCTAAAGAAGGATTCCCTTCTTTAACAGCAAGAAAAGTGCTGGGAAGAGGAAAGAAAAAAGTGGATTTCTCTTTAATACAAAATCTGGTAAATCAGCATGTGATGGAAGCGCCGCAGTTGGCAGAAGAAGTTTCAGAGCAGCACAGACTTGTCCCAAAAAGATTATTGACCATGATTGTAAATGATGAAGATGTAAAAAAAGTAGTAAGTATTATTATGGAAGTGAATTCAACAGGCAGTCCGGGTGACGGTAAGATATTTGTCCTTCCGATAATGGAGACAATAAGGGTTAGAACAGGGGAAACAGGAACAGCTGCTATTTAATGCAGAATACAAGCCCAGCATTTGTGCCCCAAAAAGCCGTCTAAATCCAAATCTGAATCTGAAAAAGCGATTGGGGGAATCGATATATGAATAAAACCTTAGAGAGAGTGCTGGAGAAATATCCTGCACGGGTCTATAAAAATAGAAAAGAGCATATTGTTGCAAAAGAAAGTCAGGATGAAAATGCTATTCAAGCAAATACCAGAACCCTTCCGGGGATTATGACAAACAGAGGTTGTTGTTATGCCGGATGTAAAGGGGTTGTGTTGGGACCATTAAAGGATGCGGTTATGATTACCCACGGTCCCATTGGATGCGCATACTACTCATGGGGTACAAGAAGACATAAGGCGAAAGAGGAAGAAGATAAGAAAAATTTCCTTGAATACTGTTTTTGTACAGATATGCAGGAAAGCGATATCGTTTTCGGTGGAGAAAAGAAGCTAATACAAGCCATTAAAGAAGCGGTAGAGATATTCCAGCCTTCAACCGTTCTTATTTGCTCCACATGTCCCGTGGGTTTGATTGGAGACGATATCAATGCCGTGGCTGCGGCAGCGCAGAAAGAATACGGCATTCAAGTATTGGCATTTAGCTGTGAGGGATATAAGGGCGTGAGCCAGTCCGGCGGTCACCATATTGCGAACAATGGATTAATGAAATATGTTATCGGTACAGGTGAACTAGTACCTCCAAAATACTCAGTGAATATTCTTGGTGAATATAATATCGGTGGTGACGGTTGGGAAATATCCAGAATATTAAAAAAAATCGGATACCATGTTATTTCAGTGATGACAGGCGATGGTAGTATCGCTGATTTAAAAAATGCACATAAGGCAGATCTCAACCTGGTACAGTGCCACCGTTCTATCAATTATATCGCAGAGATGGCACAAACTAAGTATGGCACTCCATGGATTAAGGTTAACTTTATCGGAATAGAATCAACCATTGAAACATTGAGAAATATGGCAAAATACTTTGGAGATGAAGAGTTGATTCAAAGAACCGAACAAGTGATTGAGGAAGAATTAGAGCAAATACAAGAATCAATGGAGTTCTATAAAGAAAAATTAATAGGAAAAACGGCTGCGTTATTTGTAGGTGGATCCCGTGCCCACCACTATCAATTGCTGCTAAGTGATTTAGGTGTGGAAACTCTGTTAGCAGGATATGAGTTTGCACATAGGGATGATTATGAAGGTAGAGAAGTCATTCCTTCTATTAAAGAAGATGCTGACAGTAAAAACATCGAGTCTATTACGGTAGAAAAAGATGAAAAACATTATAGAGTATTTCTGACACCTGAAAGGTATGAACAGTTAAAAAAGGAAATGCCTCTCGATTACTATTCAGGTATGATAAAAGAAATGCCGGACAACAGCATTATTGTAGATGATTTGAATCATTATGAAACAGAAGAATTTCTTAAAATATTGAAGCCGGATGTTTTCTTCTCAGGCATAAAAGATAAATATGTAGCACAAAAGGCAGGAATCCTTTCAAGACAGCTGCACTCCTACGATTACAGCGGTCCATATGCAGGATTCAAAGGTGCAGTGAATTTCGGAAGAGACGTTACCATGGGATTAACTACTCCTACCTGGAAATACTCCACAGCACCTTGGAAAGAGGAGTCATTGTTAGAAGGAACATACTTTGGAGGTGATATTTAATGTTGAACTATACGCCAAAAGAAATCTCAGAAAGAAAAGCGCTAAAAATTAATCCGGCAAAAACCTGTCAGCCTGTTGGTGCAATGTATGCGGCATTAGGTATCCACGGATGCCTCCCGCACAGCCATGGTTCTCAAGGATGTTGCTCGTTCCACAGAATGTTTTTAACAAGACATTTTAAAGATCCGGCAATGGCATCTACCAGTTCTTTTACAGAAGGGGCATCGGTTTTCGGTGGAGGAGCCAATTTAAAAACAGCTATTAAAAATATATTTGAAATCTATGACCCGGATATTATTGCTGTTCATACTACTTGCTTGACTGAAACAATAGGAGATGACCTTCCCAGCATTGTTTCCCAATCAAAAGTTCCGGAAGGAAAATATGTAATCTACACCAACACTCCGAGTTATGTTGGTTCCCATATTACAGGTTTTTCAAATATGGTAAAAGGAATGATAAGCGGTTTATCCCAAAGCAGCGGGTTTATGAACGATAAAATCAATGTAATTCCGGGGTTCGTGAATCCTGGAGATATGAGAGAGATCAAGAGAATATTAAAGGCAATGGGAATTGAGTTCATCATGTTTCCGGATACCAGTGGTGTATTGGATGCTCCGATGACAGGAAAGTTTGAAATGTATCCTAAAGGGGGTACAAAGATTGAAGAACTTGTTGATGCAGGGAACTCTATCTTGACGATGGCGCTTGGAGAATTTGCATCTGAGGCCGGTGCGATAGAATTGGAAAAGAAATGCGGCGTGTCATTTAAAGTATTGTCTACGCCTATCGGTATTGAAGCAACTGACCGGTTGATCATGAGTCTGATCAAGGCGACCAATACTCAAGTACCTTATGAACTTGAAGAAGAAAGAGGACAGCTTGTAGATATCATGATAGATGCCCATCCATACTACCATGGTAAAAAAGTAGCCATCTATGGTGATCCCGATGTTGTTATCGGTTTAACCGAATTTGTGCTTAGCCTTGGAATGATTCCTAAATACGTTGTAACAGGAACACCGGGCTCAAAATTCGAGAAGACAGTAAACGGAATACTGGAAGCAGCCGGGGTTGAAGGCACTGTAAAGGCTGCCGGAGACTTGTTCGAACTTCATCAATGGATCAAGAATGATCCGGTAGATCTTTTAATGGGCGGTACTCACGGAAAGCATATCGCTAGAGCAGAAGATATTCCGTTTGTAAGAGTGGGATTCCCGATTATCGATAGATATGTACATTCTTATATGCCGATCGTTGGCTATAAAGGCGCAATGAGATTAGTTGAGCTGATCGCCAATGCATTGATGGATAGACAGGACAGAGATTGTGCAGATGAAGATTTTGAAATGGTAATGTAAAACATAGTAGGGAGTGAATAGTGTGGAGTGGGGAGTAAAGAAATATCGGGATATAGCTTTTTCATTGCGATACAGACCTCTCCTGAAGTTTGTAAAGTATTTGGATACCTTAATCAAATAGCAAATGGAACTGCATTTTACTCCTCGCTCCCCACTATTCACTCTTAGCTATAATAAGGAGGTTAGAACATGAGAAGCAGCGCAGCAGTAGATATTTTAAATGAGAGACAGGATTTCATCCTATGCAATTCAAAAAATAAAAGCGGACAAATCAAATGCGATAAAGATAGTGTTGCCGGATCAGTCAGCCAAAGAGCGTGTGTCTATTGTGGAGCGCGGGTAGTGTTGAATCCTATTACGGATGCTTTTCATATCGTTCACGGTCCTATTGGATGCGCTAGTTATACTTGGGACATCAGAGGCAGCCTTTCGAGCGGCCCGGAAACCTATCGCAGCAGTTTTTCGACAGATATCAGAGAACAGGATGTTATATTTGGAGGAGAGAAGAAACTCTCTAGTGCAATCGATGAAATCATGGAGCAATACGGTAAAGACCCGGAAAAGGCACCAAAAGTTATTTTTGTATACGCCACATGTATTATAGGCGTGATCGGAGATGATATTGAAGCAGTATGTAAAGCAGCGGAGAAGAAGCATGGAATCCGGGTAATTCCGGTAAAGTCACCGGGGTTTGCAGGTAATAAATCAATGGGATATAAGGCAGCATGTCATGCGCTGATCGATTTAATGGGTAAAGAGAAGCCAAAGGAGAAGCTGGCGGGTGTAAATTTCTTAGGGGATTTCAACTTATCAGGAGAGATGTGGATATTAACAGGATATCTAAAAGAAATAGGAATTGATGTAGTAGCGAAAATTACCGGAGACGCAAGATGTGAAGAGTTGAAACAGGCACCCAAAGCGTCATTGAATATCGTACAATGTGCAGGCTCAATGACTTATTTAGCAAAAAATATGGAGCAGCTTTATGATACCCCGTTTATTAACATCAGCTTTTTTGGAATAGAAGATACCAAGATGTCGTTATTAAGAATAGCACATGCAATCGGAGACCCGGCAGTCATCGCAAAAGCCAAACAGTTTGTAGAAGAACAGGAGCAGAAAGTTCAATCGGAATTGGATCAATACAGGAAGAGATTAGAAGGAAAAAAAGCAGCCATCTATGTAGGTGGCGGATTCAAAGCCATATCGTTAATTAAACAATTTAGAGATTTGGGTATGCAGACCGTGATGGTCGGAACCCAAACAGGAAAAGAAGAAGATTACGAGATTATTAGAAATATTTCTGATGACGGTACTGTCATATTAGATGACACCAACCCATATGAGTTGGAAAAATTTATTTTAGAAAAAGATGCGGATATCCTTGTCGGAGGAGTCAAGGAAAGACCGCTTGCATATAAATTAGGCGTCGCTTTTTGCGACCATAACCACGAAAGAAAACATCCGTTATGCGGCTTCATAGGATCAGTAAACTTTGCGAAAGAAATAGACTTAACAATCAATAGCCCGGTGTGGGAACTTATAAAAATGGACAATGGACAATGGACAATGGACAATGATTCTATTTGACTTAAGGCTATATAAGTTGAATTAAATAATTGGATATCGCAAGTCAACGGAACGCCACGGGGGGCGTTCCCTACGAATTGTAAATCATGTATGCATGGAATTTGGTGTTCTATGTAGGGAACGGCCCCTGTGCCGTTCCGATTCATTATATTTTCACATTTAAAGTTAACTATCTGACGTAGAAATAAAAGAAACTATTAATTATTCACTATTAATTGTTAATTAAAAGAAGCGGGGGTATCGGAATGAGCAGTCGTAATTTTGTTAATTTAAATATAAATCCATGTAAAATGTGTATGCCTATGGGAGCGGTAATGGCATTTAAGGGAATTCAGAGCAGCATGATGATACTCCATGGTTCTCAAGGATGCAGCACATATATTCGCCGCCACATGGCGACGCACTATAATGAACCGGTGGATATCGCATCCTCCTCCCTTACTGAGCAAGGTACGGTGTATGGAGGAGAAGAGAATCTAAAAAAAGCAATTAAGAACGTAATAAAGACATATCATCCTCAAATGATCGGCATAGCCACCACATGTCTCGCAGAAACCATCGGAGAGGATATAGCCAGAATGATATCTGAGTTTAAGCAGAAGGAAGAAGAATTGAAAGACTTATCGATTATTCCCGTTTCAACACCCGGCTATGGTGGCACACAGTTTGAAGGGTATTTTGCAGCACTGAGGGATATTGTAAAGTATGTGGCAAAAGATACGAAGAAGAATGGAGAAATCAATATTGTCACCACAAATCTCAATCCGGCAGATATAAGACATATGAAGGATATATTGAAGATGTTTGAAGCCAAGTATGTACTTTTGCCTGACATATCTGTCACGCTGGATTCTCCGTACTCAAAACAGTACACAAGAATATCCGACGGCGGCACAAAGATATCCGATATCGCATCTATGGCAGGAGCCGCAGCAACCATCGAGATGGGGATGACGGTTGAGGATCGGTATTCGCCGGGAAAATATTTAGAAGAAACTTTCGGTGTACCTTTATATAAATGTCCGATCCCTATGGGGTTAAGGAGTACCGATGAATTTATCAAACTGCTGTCCAAGCTTACGGGTAAGCTGGTGCCGCGTTCGCTGACAGAAGAAAGAGGAAGATATCTGGATGGCATGATTGATTCTCATAAATATAATGCTGAAGGCAGAGCAGTCATTTATGGTGAACCGGAACAAGTATTTGCAGTGGTGAAGCTATGCTGCGAAAATGGCGTAAAGCCCGTATTGATCGCCAGCGGTTCCAAAAATGAGTTGTTCAAGGATCAGATCACAAAAGAGTTAGCCCGTATTGGAGAAGAATGCCTTATTTTAGATGATACGGATTTTGATACCATACAGAAATACGCCAAAGAACTTAAAGCCAATATTTTAATAGGAAATTCGGATGGGAAATGGATAGAAGAGAAAGAAGGCATCCCTTTGGTGCGGATCGGATTTCCGGTACATGACCGGATTGGCGCACAGCGAAAGATCAATATTGGATATTACGGATCTATGCGTTTCTTAGATGAAATTACAAATACAATTCTGGAGAAAAAAGAATCGACTTATAGAAAGCGTATGTATAAAAAATATTATTGGGTAAGCGGAAAGGGGGAGGACAAGAAAATGAAAAATCCAATTAAAGTCATTAAGCCGGAAATGGTTATAAAAAGCATCGAGGAAAAAACAAAGACACATCCTTGTTATAATCAAGGGGCCCATGACTATGCCAGGATGCATATTCCGGTAGCGCCTAAGTGTAATATAAGCTGTAATTACTGCAGTAGAAAATACGATTGTCTTAATGAAAGCAGACCTGGCGTCACCAGTGAAGTACTTTCACCGCAGCAGGCATTGGAAAAATATATAGAAGTAAAAAGCAAGGTGAAGAATCTTTCGGTTGTAGGAATCGCAGGGCCGGGGGATGCGCTTGCAAACTTTGAAGAGACAAAAGAGACGCTAAGGCTGATCAGGCAGGAAGATCCGGAAGTTACCTTTTGTTTATCCACAAATGGACTGATGCTGCCCTTTTATGCCAATGATCTTATTGAACTCGGCGTATCCCATTTGACCATTACCATCAATACTGTTGATCCTAAGATCGGTGCGAAAATATACAAGTATGTCAATTATCTCGGAACCAAATACGAAGATGAAGAAGCAGCATGGATACTACTGTACAATCAGTTGGCAGGATTAAAGTATCTCAGTGAAAGAGGAATGCTTTGCAAGGTAAATATCGTAATGGTTAAAGGGGTAAACGATCATCACATAGAAGAAGTCGTAAAGAAAGTAAAAGAACACGGCGCGTTTATGACCAATATCATGCAGATGATTCCGGCACCGGGAAGTGTCTTTGAGAATATACCGCTTGTTAGCAATAAAGAAGTCACCGAAATGAGAAAGAAATGTGAAGTTGATCTCAAGCAAATGTATCACTGCCGTCAATGTCGTGCGGATGCCATTGGAACATTAGGCAACGATTGTTCAGCACATTTCAGAGGAAAATGCGGAAGCGCTCAGAAGTGTACCTCATCATCACAAGAAAGCCCAATAGCTGAAAATATAAAATATAAATTCGCGGTAGCATCTAAAAGCGGTATGTTAATTGACCAACATTTTGGTCATGCTGAAGAATTTTATATCTATGAGTTTAACAGTGGAGAAGTTAATTTTCTGGAGAAAAGAACTGTTAGCAAATATTGTACCGGCAAAGAAGAATGTGAAGAACGGGAAGAGAAAACTCAAAAAGTGATCCGTACGGTGAGTGATTGTGATGGGGTGATTGTTTTAAGAATAGGATATGAGCCGCAGAAGAAATTGGAAAATTTAGGAATTCAGGTCATACAAATGTATGAAGAAGTAGAAAAAGGAGTTATCAAAGCGGTAGAGCAGATGCAGAAGGAAAAAAAGGTGGCAATTAATTGCTAATATATGTTGAATATATGAATGAAAAAACAAGGGGGAAATATCAATGTTAAAGCCAAAGTACCACATTTTTGTCTGTACAAGTTCAAGGCCGAACGGTCAACAAAAGGGATTCTGTCATTCTAAAGATGGCGTAGAAATTGTAAGCAGATTTATGGAAGAGATCGATGAACGTGAGTTAATGGACGAAGTCATGATTACCAATACAGGATGTTTCGGCATATGTAATAAAGGGCCTATCGTGCTGGTCTATCCCGAAGGAACCTGGTATGGTAATGTGTCACCTGATGATGTAGGAGAAATTGTAGAGTCACATCTTGAAAACGGTCAAATACTAGAAAGATTGGAAATAAAATAAGTGATTTAATCAAAGCATCTTAAGAAACTGCAATGAAGTTTCATTAGAAAGTCGGAGTCGGGAACCAGTACGAAACTACTGAAAAAATCCGGTTTAGCACGTAGAAGGAGTGAAGGATGGGGACGGAGCTACTGCTGCACCTGGTTTTGGTGAAGCTGAAGCTCCGTCCCCGTGCTTTGCGACTGACCGATGAAGCACTTTTCCAGCGTTTGGTTTTGGGTTTTTTACGGTGTTATACTATAAAAGTCTAAATGTGGGCTACAGGAGTGAGAAATATGGGAGTTCTTTTTAATCAAAGAGAAAGATTCATTATCGATAGAACCATCCCGGAGATAATAGAAAATAATCAAAACGTTCAGAGCAAAGACCTATCAATATTTTGCGGCATGCTTCACCAACTAGGGGTTGATTTAATAGAGATTAATCGAGTTGCTTTAGAGCGATTAGAAAAGCTGCCTGAAAATTTTGGCTTTATATACAGAATAGAAAGTATTGAAGATATGGAAATATGCGTAAAGTACGGATTTGAATATTGCGTGATAAATTATGATATCTTTTTATACGATCAGGCAAAGCTTATTTCAGAGTTGAAAGATACGCATATAACCCTTGAAATAGGTATAGAGCATATAGAAAAAGAATATGGCCTGACACATTTGAAGAATTTTATCACGTTCAACCATATAGATTGTATAAGAGTACATGAGTTAAGCAAAATCTTAGTACCTGCGAATGAGGATATAATCTCTAGAATAAAAAACAATATCAAAGCAAAAGTGGATATTCTCCCTGATAACAGGTTTTTTCAAGCTACGGCAGTCGCTGTTGAAGGAATAATGCATGATGTGGATTTTATTACAGCAGCATTTACAGGTAAATGTGGACAATACGGAACTGCTGCATTGGAAGAAGTAATCATGGGTTTGAGGGTTATCATGAAATTGGAAGTTGATGGAGATACGACACTTCTACCGCAGCTATGTGCAAGATATAAAATGCTTACCAATGCAAGTATTGAAGGAAATAAGGCGATACTGGGACAGGATATTTTTAAATATGAATCGGGAATTCATGCGGACGGTATAGAAAAGAACCCTAAAAACTATGAACCTTACGAACCGGAGGAAGTAGGACAAAAAAGAAAACTTGTATTAGGGAAACACTCGGGTACAAGAGCTGTAATAAGTAAATTAAAAGAGATGGGTATAGACCATGAGACAGTAGGTGTTTCCAGTGTATTGGAAATGGTTAGAGCAAAAAGTGTGATGCTGGGAAGAGGAATACATGATTATGAGTTGATACAGCTATGTAATCAATGTATGACAGAAAGCTTAGACCAAGCGATTTGAAAGTAGGAAGTAGGGAGGATTGGAGATGGATTGGAATGATGTTTATATTGTAGATACCAGCTTGAGGGACGGAGAGCAGCAGGCAGGAATAGCCCTGGGGGTGAAAGAAAAAGTTGAAATTGCCGCATTGCTTGATAGACTGGGAATATATCAGATTGAGGCTGGAACCCCGGCGATGGGACAAGATGAAAAACGCAGCATTGTAAAGATGATGGAACTTAATCTGGATAGTAAGGTATCTACATGGAACAGAATGAATATCCATGACCTGCAGCATTCGATAGATTGTGGCGTGGACATCATTCATATCTCTGTACCGGCTTCGGATATTCATATAAAATCCAAACTAAACAAAGATAGAACTTGGGTCATAGAAAATATGAAAAAATGTATCTCGTTTGTAAAAGAGAAAGGTTTTGAGATCACAATCGGTCTTGAAGATGCTTCAAGGGCGGATTTTTTATTTGTCATGGATATTTGTAAAGCGGCATTGGAACTAGGTGTAAAAAGAGCGAGATATGCAGACACCGTAGGTATATTGTACCCAAAACGTATATTTGAAGAAATAAAAGAGATATGCGGAGCGTTGGAAATGGACATGGGCATTCATGTGCATAATGATATGGGAATGGCTGTGGCAAATTCCATTGCTGCGGTACAGGGCGGTGCGAAATACATTGACTGCACCATAGGTGGAATCGGTGAAAGAGCGGGGAACTGCAGTTATATACAATTCATTCAAGCGCTGGAAGCCATGAAGACCGAGGGTGGTTCAACAGATATTGAACAGTTGAAAAAAATAGAACAAGAGATTTTGACGATATTAAAGCATTGATTGACTATTCTCTTAAAATAAAAAACTCGATTTTAGCATCGAGTTTTTTATTTTAAGAGAATAGTAATTGTCGAACCATGTTGGAATTTGTAGGTAAAAATGTATTGGTATACTATGGATTAATGTGGTAAAATATCAATAAGTTACATAATTTATCGGATTTTATATTATTTATAATGTTGTCGGTGTCATATTTTTAAATATTTTGTTGGAGGAGTAGCCGATATGGTATACAAAATCCCGTGGTATGTAGCATTATTGGAAAGTGTTCCGGAGATATTTTTGATTATTCAAGTAGGTTTTATTCTTTTTAATATAGATATAGACTGGAAAAAGTCACTGGTAATATCACTTGGAGGGGGACTTGTATCGTATATAGTACGAATGTATATAACTATATTTGGAGTACACACCATTTTAATTATGATAGCTATTATAATTTTAATCCGGTTAGTGCTTAAAACTAACTTTATATACGCAGGGGTTGGAATACTGACTGGTACACTAATCACAGGAATACTGCAATTAATGGTGACACCCCTTCTATTAGCTATTACTGATAAGAACATGAATGATTTGCGCACAGAACCTTGGCTGAGTATCATGTTTTTTATACCCTGTGCATTGCTGATGCTATTATTATACGTGATTGTTAAAAAAAAATGTTTTTATCTGATTGATTTTAGCGGAAGCGTAAGGATGGATAGAAATGATGAAGGATAAAAATCTTATTATTATATTCACTATGCTTTTACAAGCAATACTAATGATATTTGTAAATCAATATATTACGATAACGGAAAAGGTTGGGATAATAAAAAAGCTCCTACCTGTTGCAAATATTATCGTTGCACTTTTAACAGGATTCGTGTTGTATTCATTGAGAATTTTAGGTGAAGATATTAAGAAAAAAGCAGAGTTTAATATATTGAAATCCCATCTTCAGCAGGTTGAAGGTCTTATAAGGACATTGCACTCCCAAAGACATGAATACGCACGCCATATACAGGCAATACAAGCAATGTTGTATTTAGAAGAAATAGAGAATGCAAAGATATATGTTGCCGGATTGGCACAGGAGTGCAAATATCCTAAAGAGATGATCCATACCGACAATCCTGCCCTAACTGCGCTTTTGAATAGCACAAGTGAAATAGCTGCAAGTAAGGGCATACATTTTGATTTTGCAATTAAATGTGATTTGACCGGATTGGATGTTTCTGCATGGGATTTATCTAGTATATTGGGTAACCTCTTAGATAATGCGTTAGAAGCCGTTATAGAGCGAAGAAATAGTAGGAGAGTAGGATTAGAGATCAAGTTTGAGGATAATTGGTATGTTTTTTATGTATATAGTAACGGAAAGACAATTACTAGTGAAGATATACCTAATATATTTAAGCTTGGATATAGTACAAAGGATGTAGAAATACGTGGTTATGGTTTATACATTGTTAAGAAACTCGTGGATAAATATCATGGCAGAATAGAATTAGTAACCGGTAAAAAAACAACTTTTAGTATTTATCTTCCTTACAAGGAGGGGAAAAATGATTCGAAGTATCTCAAAACAAACAGCAGTGATGATGGGTAAACAGCTAGAAGCGGATGATGATAGAACAGATATCCTTGCATATGGGCTGGAAATTATCATTGGTGGAACAGTAAAGTTTCTATTGGTCATATTTTTAGCGTATATACTAGACATTTTTCAGACAGTACTTATAAGTGTACTAAGCTTTGTAGCTTTTCGTCACTTTGGTGGAGGAGTACATTTAAGTACGTATCCACGGTGCTTAAGTATAGGATTACTATTATTTCTGGGTTTAGGTAAATTGGCAGAATCAAATATGAGTGCGAATATAATAACATTATTAATGGGTCTAACGCTGATACTGGGGGCATATGTAATCATACGCTGGGTACCGGCAGGAACACATAATAAGAATGTATCAGATCAAGCTTTAAGATTGGGGCAAAAGAAGAAAATGACTATAGTTCTAATCGGCTGGACCATTATAACTTCTATATTGATTCAGCATCAGCTACGATACAGTTTAGCTTTAATACTTGGTGCTGTAAGCAGCTTTTTCTTTATAACACCTTGGGGTTACAGGGTATTGCATACCCTTGACCATATATTCAATACTGTAAAAGAGGGGAGGAAGAAGGATGATTAATAGATTCAAGAAGTTTGTATTATCAAATGCGGCAGCAGTCATTGCTTTTGTTGCGATGATAGGAGTAGGAGCCAATAGCATTTGGTATTTCTATGAACCGAAAATTCCGGAAAGTTTAAAGAACAGGAAACAATGAGTATGAATAGTATTTTGATTTTGGAAGACGAACATTATACTAGGAGGCTTATCAGAAAAATAGTATCGGAAAGTGCACCGGACTTTCAAATTTTTGACACTGCAGAGTGCAGTGAAGCTATTGAGTTTGCGAAGGAACATTTGCCGGATATTGCATTGTTGGACATAGAACTTGATACAAATGAAGAAATGAATGGGCTTGATATTGCAAAAATAATCAACACTATCAGTTCTAATACTAAATTTGTATTTATCACAGGATATCCCCAATATGCGATAAGTTCCTTTAGTGTGCACCCGTATGATTATATTCTAAAGCCATTGGATATAAAAAAGATAGTAGAGACGATCGTTACATTAACAAATAGAATACAAAAACCAATACATGTAAAAGAAGAAACGGATAAAATTATAATACACAATGGAAACGAGATATCATTTGTAGCATTAGACAGTATCTTATTCATAGAAAAACAGGGCAGAAATTCACTAATCTATACGAGAGAAAACATATATTCTTCTCAGCAAACCTTGAATGAATTAGAGCAAGCATTACCGGAATACTTCATGCGGGTACACAAGTCTTTTATCGTGAACAAGAATAAGATTCATAAGATAAGAGAGGTTGGAAATAGATCCTATGAAATCAGTTTTTTGAAAATGAATAAAGTAGCTTATATGAGCAGATATAAGTTTGAAGAATTGAAAGAGAAAATAATCCCTTCATAAATGTAGAGGGGATTATTTTTGCTTATGGACATTTACATCTAGTATTCGGTTATTCATGCAGTAATAATGGCCAGATAGGAATTTGTACAGGAATTTAGGGATATTTGAAGAATATTATAAATATAATTAATATTTGTTGATTTATATAAAATCAGCAAATTTAACAATGCATTTAAGTGGCGCGCGCTTAAATATAAAGAAACACCCTTAATTTAAATGGAGCTCTAAAAAGTCTACTTGATTTGTAGGTATTAGCTCCTTGCACAAAAAGGTAATAGTACAAATATATCATATACTACAATGGGATATCTGTGTAAGAGAGAATCATAGAAAGGAATGATATTATTGTACTAATTTTAAACTATTCCTGTTGTGATAAAAATATAAAAAAACGAAAGAGGGATATTTTTATGATTAAAAAATTTGGTAGATGTATACTTTGTTTTTTCATTTTATTATTATTAGGTACTACTGCTTACGCAGCTAGTGATACCTTTACTTATAGTTTCTTAGGAGAAAGCTCTGACTATGGATTAAGAGGATTTGGTTATAGAGTAAAGGTATCTGAGAGCTATTCCGCGTCTGGAACTACCGTTAACTTGAATGATCATTATATCAGGATATATGCCTATGACTGGCAAAATCCTTTAGGAGGTAGTGCAGGTTTATGGCATGAAAAATATTACGCTGTATCATCTTCAAATACATTGTTAGGAACTCTTCAACCTAGTGATTATTCATATGATCATGATATAATACTTCCAGGTAATGAAATAACTTATTTTCTTGGAGAGAATTTAACAAATTTTTCGCATTTTAATAGATACGGTTCCAAGGTATTTGTAAGTACTTATTTTAGCCTTGGTAGTGATTGGGTTCCAGGTATCAAAACATTTGAAGATGAACTGGTAATAAGGTATTAATTTTACAAGGATGATGATACATTTATATTAATGTTTTGATATAATAATTTTATAATCGGGAGGTTTTAATTGAGGATATTTCATAATTCAAAAATCAAGAATGTGGATAATTCCTACTGATATTTTTGAAATTGTGCAAAAAAAGGTTAGACTATCCTTACAATAGATAGTTATCCACAACTATATAGTTTTGAAATTAAGAAATATCATCTCCTGTTCCTTGATAATTAAAATACTAAGCTGCAATATTTTTTGATTGTTCTGCTTTTGTAATTCTTGTAGCAATAATTGCAATGCAGGCTAAATCCATGAATACTTTTGCTTTTTTTAGCCCTGCTACACGCAGATTGTTTAAAGCATAGTTTTCTTTTCCATCACCAAAAAAGCGTTCAACGGATGTTCTTTCATCATATAGATTGTCCCATGCTTCTGTTCCTCGTAATGGATAAGATATAAACCGTGGATTATCCTTAATTTTAACTTTGCCAATGTATCCTGATTTTGTACTCGTACACCAACTTGAACCCATAGGACAATTGGCTTTTCCGCAAGCGTGGGGACATAATAACCGAATGGTTCCATTATCATTTCCACCATTCACATACGGATAATTCATGGTGCAAACAAGTTGACCTTCCCAGTTAATGCCTTCAGGTGGAGTTTTCGTATTTCTCCAGTTAATTGGCATAATAGCTTGAGCACCAAATGATACAGCATGTTGATAGATAGATGGTATATCATAGCCTGTATCCATAATGTAGTAAGATGGTTTGAATAAGTCTTCATAATCTGCCTTAAGCTTATTCATTAGTGGTATTGCCATTACCATATCTGCAACATTTGCAGGGGTTATGATGTACCCTAATGGGATTCCGCTTGTTGTATCTACTACAGCATGCATCTTCCAACCAAACCATTTTATCATATTGCCATTGGTATCTTGCTTGGCACCCCAGTGAGGAAACTCTGGATTGTTTTCTGGTATTTTTGATTTTGGTACAGCATGCTCAAAGGCATCAATTTTCGATGCATCTATTGAGACATGGGAACCATTAATAAGTCCCAAGGTTTTGGCTCTACGAACCATTCTCTGAAAAGTTTTTTCAAGTACATCGGTTTTAGAGAGCTTTTCTATAAACCTAGAGAAAGTTGAAGCACTAGGCGTTTTGCCAATAGTATCAAACCCGCAGGTTACTCTTAAAACGGGGTCTGTTTTCAACCTTTTAACTAATGCTTTAATAGTAGGTATTTGATCTATTTGCATTGCAAGTAAAGCATTGAGCAAGCTGGTATACGCAAATCCTTTAGGACCACGTTTGCTGACATCAATTTTAAAAGTTTCAAGCATAATTGAATAATCAATAAATGTTAAAACAGCTTGTAATTTTGTTAATGGTTGAATTTCTATAATTTGCTCTAAAGTAAATAATGTTGTTTGCCGATTCATAATTCGTACAACGTTTACTCCTTTCTGTGGATTGTTTGGACGAATTATTTATCGGATTGGGGTAAACTATTTTTTATGCTTTTTTCTAACCTTGTGTTTTCAAGGATTAGAAATTATGAAATTAACTCAATTATGAGAAAAAGATCAATTATTATTAGTATTGCAATTACTTTGCTAATTATTAGCGGTATAGTAGCTGGAGCGACTGCCAATCTATCAACAAAAACAATTGATAAAGATTTAGCTATAAAATTCGGGGAAATTATAAAAGAGTATAATGATAGTTCAGATAGTAAGGTGGTTGCTAAGGTAAATGGCATAGAGATATACGAAAAAGAAATATTAAAGAGACGTAATATAGGTAAACTTTCTAGTGATAACAAAAAATCGAATAAAGAACTTATTTTAGATGCTGCAAAAACTCAGTTGTTATTGCTTGAATCCAAAAGAAGGAGTATTGCTGTTTCGGAAGATAAAGCGATAGCATATGCTCAAAAGGAAAAGGAAATGATATATGAAAACCCAGAAACAAAAGAGGCTCTTTTAGCATATATTAATTCTCTAGGATTAACAGAAGATGAATATTGGAATGACTATACTATTAAAGAAGTTCAAAAAATGCTTACTATTGCTGAGTTAAATGAACAAATAGCAAATGAAGAGCTAAAAGATATACAAATATCTGAAATGGAAAAGAAATCCAAAAAGCAAGAGATAGTAGATAGATTTAAAGAACAAATTATTAAAAATGCAAGAATTGAAATATTAGATGAAAAATATAAATAAGATTAGTTAATTAGGGTTGATGTTTGTATAAACAATTAATCCAAAGTTTTGATCCAAAAGCAATAAAGATCAGTTTTTTCCAAACGCTAAGATGCTACAGGAACAGTGGGGACGGTTCTTGTTGACAAATCACCTCGGACTATTATAGAATGAGTTCGAGGTGATTTGTGTGCCAAGAATAGCAAGAGAGAAAAGTAGTACGGGGATATACCATATTATGATAAGGGGAATAAACCAACAAGATATTTTTGAGGATGATCAGGATAGGCAGAGATATATACAAACATTAGAGCGGTTCAAAAAGGAAACTAACTTCGAATTATATGCATACTGTTTAATGACTAATCATGTCCATTTGCTCATAAGGGAAAAAGAAGTAGAACTATCAAAAATACTAAAAAAAATCGGTGCAAGTTACGTCTATTATTTTAACTGGAAGTATGAAAGAAAAGGGCATTTATTTCAAGATAGGTATAAGAGTGAGATTGTGGAAAGTAACAGCTACTTTTTTACTGTAATAAGATATATACATCAAAATCCTGTAAAAGCCGGATTTTCAAGTATGGAAGAGTACAAATGGAGTAGCTATAATAGTTATACGAGTAAAAGTGGAACATCAATTGTTGATACGGAATTTTTTCTGGGAATGCTATCAGAGAACAAAGATACGGCGATAAAAAAATATAGTCAATACATGAATGTGCCTAACGATGATAAGTGTTTGGAGATAGATGAGAGGGTTAAATTAACCGATGAGAAGGCAAGAGATATTATAAGACAAATCGGGAATTTAACAAATATATTAGATATACAAAAGCTGGATATGGAAAAAAGAAATAGTATTTTAAAAAAAGCAAAGGAAGTAGAAGGGATGTCTATTTTACAAATATGCAGAGTAACGGGTATTAGCAGATCTGCAATTAGAAAAGCTGAACAATGAGAACTATCCCTGGTAGCTGTTAGATTAATTGTAGTGCAGTAAAGTCAAGGGGTGTAGTATTCTGCAACCGACTATTAGTTTATTATATACAGGGAGTGATAAGCTTGAGAAAGTATCATTGGCGTATGTATTTGATTTATATTCTAATAATACTATGCTATCTTATAGGGAGTAGTTGGATATTAGGTGTTCAAAAAGAACAAGCATCAAAGATGTTTGATCCTTTTCCGTTTATGGTATGGTCTACTGTAATATTCATCATGTTGGGCATATTGCTTGGCTTAGAGCATTTACTGTTGGAAATAAAAAAAGAAGGACAATGGGAGCTTAATTTACCTAAAATTATACTATTGGGTATTCCATTATTCTATCTCGCAATGAGCTACTTTATTTACTATTTTCCAACTTCATCTGTGACGGTACAAGAAATTCTCTCTTATCCTATAAGATTCATTTTATGTAGTAGAATGTCTCAAACATATATGGGGATTTTTCAAGTAATGTTAGGATATATTATTATAACGAGTTTCTACAAAATGCAAGATAGTTAAGAACGGACAAAGAAACAATGGGGATGGTTTGGAAGCTATAGTTTTTTATTTTAATTATAATGCTAGCTAATTAGAGGTGACCAAATGAAATATTCTCAGCAGAAAACTTTCTTACAGGGTGTAATGGTATTAACAGTAGCACATGTAATGGTAAAGATAATTGGAGCTACATTTAAGATTCCGCTGACTTATATCGTAGGGCCAGAAGGATACGGAATATTTATTACAGCTTATTCTATATATTCATGGGCTTTTGTCATAGCTACTGCGGGGTTGCCTGTGGCAATATCAAAGTTAGTTTCTGAAAGTGTTGCTGTAAATAATTATAAACAAGCACATAAAATTTTTAATATAGCATTTTATTTGTTAAGTACTATTGGTATTGTAGGAACAATAATACTATTTTTTGGTGCAGGTTTTTTAACAAATATTATTGGTAATCCAAGTGCCTATTTATCCGTAATTGCAATATCACCGGCACTACTATTTGTATCGCTTATGTCAGTATATAGAGGATATTTTCAAGGAATGCAGAATATGATGCCTACTGCTATTTCAGAGGTAGTAGAGGCACTGGGGAAATTAATTATAGGTTATTTATTAGCGTATTTATGGCTTATAAAAGGAGTTGAATATGCTTCTGCCGGAGCTACTTTAGGCGTATCGGTGGGAACTCTTTTGGGTGCTGTTATCCTTTACGGAGTTTATCGTTTTTCACAAAAAAAGCTTTCAAAAGTAAAGCAGTATAGCCATAATATTAAGGTTAAATCTACTAGGCAAATATTCGTACAGCTAGTAAAAATTTCTATTCCTATTACTTTAGGTGCTTCGGTTCTTACGCTTACCAATGCAATAGATTTAATCACTATTATGAACAGGCTCGTATCAATAGGCTTTTCATATCAAGAAGCGAATGAATTATATGGGTATTTAGGGTATGCGGTTAATTTGTTTAATTTTCCTCCAACAATGGTTAGTGCTTTAGCGATAAGCGTTGTTCCTGCTGTTGCAAGAGCTTTAACGGTTCAGAATTATCGATTAGCAAGAAAGACAACAGAATCGACTATTAGAATTGCATTGCTTTTTGCATTGCCTGCCGGAATGGGGCTGTCTTTACTCTCAGAACCGATTTTACAGCTTGTATATCAAAGTACTAAGCCAACCCAATTATTAGCGTTAATGGGCATTGCTTCGATATTTGTTTGCTTGGTGTTGGTAACAAGCGCAATATTACAATCTACAGGAAAAGTAATGATTCCGGTAAGAAATATGTTTATAGGCGGAGTAGTGAAGATAATGACTAATTGAGGATATTTCATAATTCAAAAATCAAGAATGTGGATAATTCCTACTGATATTTTTGAAATTGTGCAAAAAAAGGTTAGACTATCCTTACAATAGATAGTTATCCACAACTATATAGTTTTGAAATTAAGAAATATCATCTCCTGTTCCTTGATAATTAAAATACTAAGCTGCAATATTTTTTTTGATTGTTCTGCTTTTGTAATTCTTGTAGCAATAATTGCAATGCAGGCTAAATCCATGAATACTACTTTTGCTTTTTTTAGCCCTGCTACACGCAGATTGTTTAAAGCATAGTTTTCTTTTCCATCACCAAAAAAGCGTTCAACGGATGTTCTTTCATCATATAGATTGTCCCATGCTTCTGTTCCTCGTAATGGATAAGATATAAACCGTGGATTATCCTTAATTTTAACTTTGCCAATGTATCCTGATTTTGTACTCGTACACCAACTTGAACCCATAGGACAATTGGCTTTTCCGCAAGCGTGGGGACATAAATAACCGAATGGTTCCATTATCATTTCCACCATTCACATACGGATAATTCATGGTGCAAACAAGTTGACCTTCCCAGTTAATGCCTTCAGGTGGAGTTTTTCGTATTTCTCCAGTTAATTGGCATAATAGCTTGAGCACCAAATGATACAGCATGTTGATAGATAGATGGTATATCATAGCCTGTATCCATAATGTAGTAAGATGGTTTGAATAAGTCTTCATAATCTGCCTTAAGCTTATTCATTAGTGGTATTGCCATTACCATATCTGCAACATTTGCAGGGGTTATGATGTACCCTAATGGGATTCCGCTTGTTGTATCTACTACAGCATGCATCTTCCAACCAAACCATTTTATCAATTAATAAGTCCCAAGGTTTTGGCTCTACGAACCATTCTCTGAAAAAGTTTTTTCAAGTACATCGGTTTTAGAGAGCTTTTCTATAAAACCTAGAGAAAGTTGAAGCACTAGGCGTTTTGCCAATAGTATCAAACCCGCAGGTTACTCTTAAAACGGGGTCTGTTTTCAACCTTTTAACTAATGCTTTAATAGTAGGTATTTGATCTATTTGCATTGCAAGTAAAGCATTGAGCAAGCTGGTATACGCAAATCCTTTAGGACCACGTTTGCTGACATCAATTTTAAAAGTTTCAAGCATAATTGAATAATCAATAAATGTTAAAACAGCTTGTAATTTTGTTAATGGTTGAATTTCTATAATTTGCTCTAAAGTAAATAATGTTGTTTGCCGATTCATAATTCGTACAACGTTTACTCCTTTCTGTGGATTGTTTGGACGAATTATTTATCGGATTGGGGTAAACTATTTTTTATGCTTTTTTCTAACCTTGTGTTTTCAAGGATTAGAAATTATGAAATTAACTCAATTACATACTGGTGGGTATTCCAGCAATCAATATTAATGGTGCGCCAATAGGTACTAATCTATGCTATTTTCTAATTGTTGTTTTAAATTTTATAGAAGTTAAGAAAGCTATTGGAGTGAAATACAGGGTTGTTGATTTTTTCATTAAACCAATGATAGTTACTGCTTCAATGGGGATAGCTGTTATTTTTACATATAATCATTTAATGCTGAGAGTACAAAGTAATAGTTTATCTGTAATTGCTGCGATTATAGTAGGAGTAGGAATTTATACACTTATGTTGTTTGGAGTAGGATGTATAAAAAAAGAAGATATTGAAATGGTACCAAAAGGAGATAAAATACTACTAATATTAAAGCGTTTTGGATTATTAAAATAGCTAAGCAAGATTATAGAATAAGGAGTTATTCAATGAAGGGGATCTTTTTTAACACGATGGTAGACCGACGCGAGCTATCAGTGGTTCTAAGAAAGCAAATCATTCAGTTAGATATCAAAAAAAGAAATAGTATTTTGAAAAAGCAAAGAGATAGAGGGAGTGTTTGGTCTACAAATATCCAGGGTAAAACGGGTATTTGTAGACGTTGGATTGGAAGAGTTTAACAGTTATAACCCTCCCTAATGGTCTTTTATATTATTCATAAGATCGGGGAGAGATACTCTGTACGGCATAGATTCTACAAATACCCAAATCCAGTATCTGTCCCTCGGCTTGTAGTCTTCATAACAACAGGGACGGTTCTTATTGACAAGTCGCCTTGAACTATTATAGAATGAGTTTGAGGTGATTTGTATGCCAAGAGTAGCAAGAGAAAAAAGTAGTACAGGGATATACCATATTATGATAAGGGGAATAAATCAACAAGATATTTTTGAGGATGATCAGGATAGGCAGAGGTATTTACAAACACTGGAGCGGTTCAAAAAGGAAACTAACTTTGAAATTTATGCGTACTGCCTAATGAATAATCATGTCCACTTACTAATGAAAGAAAATGAATTAGAAATATCAAAATTACTAAAAAAGATCGGTACGAGTTACGTCTATTATTTTAACTGCAAATATCAAAGGAACGGACATTTATTTCAAGATAGGTATAAGAGTGAAGCGGTAGAAAGTGACAGCTATTTTCATACGGTAATAAGATATATTCATCAAAACCCTGTAAAAGCTGGATTATCAAGTATCCAAGATTATAAGTGGAGTAGTTACAATAGTTATATGAGTAAAAACGAAAAATCAATTGTTGATACGGAATTTTTTCTGAGAATCCTATCAGAAAACAAAGATACAGCGATAAAAAAATATATTGAATACATGAAGGTACCTAACGATGACAAATGTTTAGAGATAGATAAGAGGGTTAAATTGACCGATGAAAAGGCAAGAGATATTATAAAAGAAATCGGGAATTTAACAAATATATGGGATATACAGAAGCTGGATATCGAAAAAAGAAATAGTATTTTAAAAAAAGCAAAGGAAGTAGAAGGGATGTCTATTTTACGAATATCGAGGGTAACAGGTATTAGTAGACCTGCAATTAGAAAAGCTGAACAGTGAGAACCGTCCCTGGTGGTTTGCTTCTGATAGCTGTGCTGGTAACACAGTTATCATTTAAAGGGGATGCTTTTTCTTTCTCTTTTTATGGTCATTATACTCGTCAATTCATGGACAGGCAAGTCCGGTAGCTTTCGGAAGATTTCTTTCGGTAGAAACAAAGCATTAATTGATGTATAAAAGTTTTCCCCGAAGCAAGCCTTCGAGGAAAACAAAGTAATTAATTTTAAAAATACATTGCATTTAGATTTTAAACTTCTGAACAATAGATTGTAAATTCTGCGCTAGGTATGACATACCCTCACTAGCATTTGTAATTTCTTCTATAGAAGCAGTTTGTTCTTCCATAGAGGCTGTTGCTTGTTGTGTTGCAGCAGCATTTTCTTCTGCAATAGCAGAAAGGTTGTTCAAAGTATCCAATATTTCATTTTTCATCTTTTCCATTTCTTCTCCTGAGGCATTCAACTGTTGCACGGCTTGTTCTGCCTCCTTCATTGCTTGGGCTATTAAAACATATTTTTCTTTACTTTGCATCACACTATTTGTTTGTTCTTTTGATATAGCAGACACTCTTTCCATTGTTTTTACAGCATTTTTTGCATTGTCTTGGAGTTCATCAACGATTTCATCTATAGCCTTTGTAGATATTGCCGATTGCTCTGCCAGCTTCCTGATTTCTTCTGCTACTACTGCAAATCCTCTTCCGGCTTCCCCTGCTCTTGCCGCTTCTATAGCGGCATTTAAAGCTAATAGGTTAGTTTGCTCTGCTATGGAGGTAATTACATTACTGGCTCGCCCAATTTTATTAGAACTCTCATTTGTTTTTAATATTACTTCATATATTTCTTTTGTTGTACCGTTACTTTCTTCTGTTATCCTGGACAGACTATCTACTTCTTTTAAGCCCTCACTAACAACTCCTGTTACCTTACTTGAAGCAGTATTTAGATTTTTCATATACTCTTGATCTTTTTCAATGGTCTTCCCTAATAAAATAGCCTTAGAAGAACCCTCCTCTGTATTTCTTGCTTGTTCAGAAGCGCCTTTAGCTATTCCTTCTACTGTCTTTGATATCTCTTCAGAAGCAGTAGATGATTGTTGCGAAGTAGCCGTCAGTTCTTCAGAAGCAGCAGCCACTTGTTCTGAAGAGCTGCCGATTTCCCGAACAATGTCTCTAAGATTATTCGTTATGTTTTGTAATGATTTTGATAAGGCCCCAATTTCATCTTTCTTTTTTAGATATTTTTCCTCTATATCCTCTGTAATATCAAGACCCGCTATTTTTTCCGCGTGTTTTGTTGCTACAACAATCGATTTGGCAATTGAACTCCCTACTAAATATGTAATAGCAATACTTACTAGCAAAATAGCTGCCATAACTATCATGATGATTTTCTGCAGTGCTGGAATTGCAGCTAATACTTCTTTTTCATGTGCTGTAATAACAAGTATCCAACTGGTACTTTGAATAGGTGCGTATCCGGCGTATAACGTATTACCTTGAAAAGAGTAACTACTAACTCCGGTTTTGTTTGCTAATATTTCCTTAAATAGTGCGACGGTTGATTCTAAACTCTTATCATTCTTTGCTTCTTCAATTGGTGTAAATTGATTAAATACTTTTTCCTTATCCGGATGACCAATCACTGTCCCACTGCTATTAATAATATAGCCATATCCTTCACTGCCATATCCTGTATCACTCGCTATTTCACTTAATATATTTCCATCCGCACGACCTAATAATGCTCCAACTACTTTCCCATCTCTTTCAATAGGAGTAACTAAAGCCAAAACAATCGCCTTGGTTGATGGACTAACCCCAAAATTATGAGCATTTTTATCGCCTTTGAGGGCTGATCTAGTAGGGTCTGATTCTCCTAGTTGAATGGTTTTTCCCCCGGAATAGTAAAGAGCACCATCAAGTGTCATGATCCCTAATTCGGTAAAATTTGTTCTTTCTACTTGATTTTTCAGTATAGGCTGCTGTATCTCCCAATCCATACTTTGAATATCTTCTCTTAATGCTATCATTTCTAAAGTTCGTCTTTGAGTCTGAATTCGACTTTCTGTTAGTCTTGCTGCCTCAAAGGATAATGAAGCAAGTGTTTTTTCTGCTTCTTTAGTAAGAGCAGCATTTGCTCTTAGTAAGGAGATAGACCCTATAGCAATAGATGATAATAAAATTAGTACCGAAAAATAAATAATTAGTTTTGTTTTTATACTTTTTATTTCAAATCTCCGTTTAAATTGTTTTATAGCTTTCACTACAGATTCCCCCACTGCAATTATTTTATTTGGAGCTTGGTTCTTCACCTCATATAGTTCTATCATCTTCATAGCTGGTTAACTGAATAACTGTTAATTTACTGTTGTTTACTGTACATAGTCCAGCCGTATTCACCACAATTTTAAACAATATAAGTGATTTAAGACTCGAGCTTTGTGACACCACCTTTCGACGGATTTAACTTTAGACTTGTTTTCTAGAGATTCTTTCCTGAGACTTAGGTGAAAAAACTAGCAGCTTCAGGAGATTAATAGCGTTTATAACTGTTATTATATCAAAACTCACAAAACATTTCTACATTTATCAACATATTTCTACATTTATCAACATATTTCTACAAAATTCTACATATCTCCTAAACAAACAACTATAAGGCAGTAGATAAGGGGGAAAAGATTTGTTTGATTGTTTGATTATAGCAGGAGTAGGAATTTATACACCTATGTTATGTGGGATTGGATAAATAAACGTTTTAGATTATTCACGGGATTAACCTAAGACTGTTAAGAAAGTATTTAGTTGGATATCAAAGAAGAAATACTATTTTAAAAAAGCAAAGAGATAGAGGGGGATATCTATTTATAAATATCAACGCACCCTCTCTTTGTATAGATTATTTTATTTTTTTCCAGTGGATATAATATTTACGCATATTGCTGTAATATCTGCCTGTGTAATTTGCTGCAACAGGTTCTTTTATATTAGTAAGGTCACTGTTAAGGAGACTGCCTTCCATAGTTCCGTAACTATCTATATAAGGATTATCATCAACTGTGCTATAAGAGGTATGCTCAGCATTTTGGACGATAGTAGTATCACGAACAGGGGCCAGCCCTATTTCATCAGTACCTTTATCTGATTGCGGGAAATCTGAAGTATTTGTAGTATTAAATGTTTTGGTGTCAAGAAGATTTTCGGCTTTCAAGGTTTTGTAAATTTCTGTGATCACTTTACCTATAAATTCTTCCAATGTTAATTCAATGTAATTATTATTTTCTGGCTTATTGTCCATATCATCCATTCCCATCTTATTCTAAAAATTAGTATCAATTAATAAATCGTCCTAATAGCGGAATTAATTAACATTTTTTTGATATAATTTAAATTAGGTAACGAAAGTAATAGGAATGGCTTTTATTTGCATATCATGTCGTTTACACTGCTGCGTTTTACTATCTCAGCCTCTTCCAGGAGGAAGGTGTGTTTATCCACTTCATTCATTTCAACTAATTCAATTAGTTTGGATACCATTATTGACGAAATCTGTTCGTATTGAATATGAATCTCTGACAATGGCGGATTGGTGTACTTGCACATCTCAATACCATCAATGCCAATGAGAGAAATATCATCCGGCACCTTAAGACCGAGTTCCGTAATAGCTGTCAGGACGCCTACCATTAGTATGGAGCTGCCGCAAAATATGGCGGAAGGGTATTCATTTTTGTTATGGGTAAAGATATTCATTGCAGCATTATACCCTTCTTCTGCACGCTGAAAGGAAGCATTTTTTTCAAAGAATCTTTTATCAAAAGTAAGGTTGTTTTCAGCAAGGACGGAATAATATCCTCTAAATCGGTCGGCAACAGATATTTTTCGGAAATCACCGGTGATGTGTCCGATTTTTTTATGACCATTATCCACTAGGAATTGAGCGGCCATGCGCCCGCATTTTTCATTATCATAATTCACTACGATCATATTTGGGCTGGTAGATTTTTTGCGTTGATTGTGTAGTGCAAGTTTATAGCCTTTTTCAACCAGCCTATCTACAATGTCTTTATTAAACAGATCTCCGATGATGATAGCACCCGCGATGGTCTTGGTGGATAGCAGCATCTCAATATTGTCAATATTATGCTCGCGGATAATAGAGATCATAATATTATAGCCAAGTGAAGAGCAAAGGTCTGTAGCTAAGGAATTAAACTGCAGATAGAACGGTGAACGGTAGACAGTAAGATTATCATTGTTATGAAAAAAGTCAATAATGAAAAGGCTGATTATCCTAAGAGGTTTGCCTACCAAGCTACGGGCGGTCAATTAAAGAACAGCGAGTAAAATCATCAATCCTGCTCTTTTCTGATGATGGTTAAGTATGTCTATCAATATATTATAAGACGAGGATCTAATGTAAATCAAAGTATAGTCTATAATCACGGTCATTGGATAATTTTTCAAAAATATCAATTGACAAGGTTGAATTTTGGTGATATATTCAAATAAGCACGTGTTTACAATGTGAAAATACGAATTATTCGTACTATTAGTCTTTGTATTTTAATCTATTATATTTCTGAACCCAACATAACTTATCCTATAATAAAATACTTATCACAAGTTACGGTTTACCCATGTTAATGTCTAAAGAATTCGAAAACTGACCAGTGATTTTCAGATTAAGCGAACGCATATAAAAACTGATATATCAATAATATATTACATTTTGCTTTTAAATTTAATAAGGAGGTGAATACGGTAAAGCGCGTATTACACTAAGAGCAAAATATTTATCTTATCTTAAGAAGGTGAGGAGAGACGGACTATGAAAAGAATGAAAGCAATGACCCTGTTAGTGACTGTTATGGTTCTATTCTCTATGCTTTTCACTAGCTGTGGCAACAAAAATGCCGATGTGGCGCAAGCTGGGAAGGAAGAAGCTAAAAAAGGTTGAACTTAAGATTTCACATGTTTTGCCTAATACCGAGCCTATCCATGAAGAGCTTGTGAACATGGCAGCGCATATTAAAGAACGTTCCAATGGGACACTTATTGTTCAGGTTTATCCGGATTCTGAGTTAGGGAATAATAAAGATAATCTTGAGCAGGCAATGAGGGGTGCCAATATTGTTACTGTAGCAGATCCCGGATATATGGCCGATTGCATTCCTGACTACGGGATTATGGACGGACCGTTTCTTTATGATGATTATAAAGACATTCAAAAACTAGCGGCATCAGCGTGGCATCAGGAGATGGTAAAAGCCTCTGCTGAAAATGGTATACCCCGGAATAATAGTAATATTTTTGAAGGAGAGATTTGCTTGAAATGGTTTTTAAAAACTTTGAAGAAATCATTAGCGGAACAGCCTTAGTGATTGTATTGGCAATCGTTATATTTAATGTTTTTATGCGATATATCTTTAGTATTTCTTTTAACTGGGCAGAAGAAATCGCAACGATGGGGTTTGTATGGACGGTGTTTTTAGGGACAAGTGCGTGCTATAAGCGAGGAATGCATATAGGTATTGATATCATCATCCATTTTATTCTAAATAGCTTAGAGAGATTAATGGAACTGGGAACAGGTATATTGTTAATTGTTGCAAATGCATATCTTACCTATCTAAGTTGGGTGTTTTCTATTGCAGCATGGGTAAGCCCACGACAGCACTTTTGATTCCGTATACTTTTGTCGATATTTCTTCAACGATCGCTTTCGGACTTATGACTTTTCATTTTGTAGCTCATTTTATCAACGTATTAAAAGGTGCAAAGCCGCAAGGAAATGAAGAAGGGATGATATTGGAGATATAGGTATTTAACGTAAGATTTAGATATAGTTGGGGGAGGGTAAATATGGGATGAGTTTTTCTTTCCATATTTAAAAAAAGCTGCGGATAATATTACAATACCCTGGGTTTTTCATAGTGATGGAAACTTAATGCCATTAATGGATAGAATATTACAGTTGGGAATGAATGGGCTTCATCCTTTGGAGCCAGGATGCATGGATTTAAAAGAATTAAAACAAAAGTATAGTGATAAAGTGTGTCCGATAGGAAATGTAGATATAGATTACACATTAAGCCAGGGTACTGAACAGGAAGTGGAAAAAGAAGTTAAGAGCAGAATAGAATTATTAGGCTCTGGCGGTGGATATATTATTTCAGATTCAAACAGTATACCGGCATATTGTAAACCTGAGAATATTATCGCGATGGCGAGGGCTGTTGAGAAATATAGATATATCTATTAAGTAAAACAATAAAAAGGAATTAACAATGATGAATAATGAGGATGGAGATATTGCTGTGCTTAGTTTTGGCGAAGCTATAGCTCCGTCCTCGTGCTTTGGGGAATTTGACTTTAAGGATTGGGCAAAAGAAACGTGTCTGTGCCTGCAATCTGGATTAAAAGAATAAAACATACCTTTTGCGGAGTTGGAACAGGGCATTATGATAGAAATACCGGCCGCTCACTTTTATATTATCTATACGCTAAATTTTTTATATCTTCCAGTTTTTTATCCGGTTCAATTCCTAGCGCTTTTCTTAGTCTTTTCTTAAAGGTTTGATATAGTTTAATAGCCCGCCCACGTTGATTTGTAGAGATATAGAAATTTAATAGAAAAAAGCATGCTTCTTCATTATAAGGGTCTAAATACAGTGTTTTTAATAGTAAGTTCTCTATTTTCTCATCTTCTTTTCTTTCTGTATAAATTTTTACCAATGATAGAGCCGATTTGAGATAAATTGACTTAAGCTCTTCTCTTTCGAAAAAGGTCCAATCTTCGTATATATCGTTTTCTAAAAGATTACCATTATAAATGGAAACCATTCTTTCAAGGATTGCAGTCCTTTTTAGTTTGTCAGTTTCACTAAAACTCAGTTTCTTCAGGTCTTTGTGATGCTCTAGAAAAGTATCAGTATCAATAATCAGATTATTTTTATTTTTTATCTGGAGCCCATTGCTGCTTTCATGTATCAGGGAATCATTTCCTTCTATTACTATCCCGTAGACAGATAAAACTTTTCTTAATTCATAAAGAGCTGCGCGCAATGAAGTTGAAGCTGATTTTTTATAAGATTGCGGCCAAAACAGCTCCATCAATGTTTCTCGGTTAATCGTCCTGTTTTTATGTAAGAGGAGATACTTCAAGATACCTTCTGCTTTTTTTGTTTTCCAATTATTTTCAGAAATAACGGTGCCGTTAACCGATATATGAAACTTTCCTAAGAAACATACTTTTATATTAACAGCACAAGTTCTCTGATTAATCTTATACAATAAAGCAAAATCATTGCAAAATTCTTTTAAAGTCATTTTATTGACAGCATTTATATTGTTTTTTTAGAAATCACAAGCGTCTTGACAGAAATATTTTTCAATTAATAATAAAGCATATTCACTAAATAAACCGTTCTTTATGCACTGAATGGACATCTCTATGATTGTAGGAAGATGAATAGCCCAGAACATGACATATTTGTTGGTGCTGGCAATATGCATTGCTTTTGCCAAGTAAGCTTCTCCTTTTTCAGCATCACCCATATCATAATATAGCTTTGCAAGATGGAGGCAAGTGCTGCATAAAACTTGCTTGGTATTTTTTGATTTGCTGGTTTTGATCGAATCTAAAAGTATCTTTTCAGCAAACTCATATTCCCCGGCCTCTCTAGCTAAAGCGCCTAGTAATGACTGGCCGATTTCAATGATACACTGTCCGGGATTTAGGAATTCTAAAGACCTGAAACACTTTTCTCCTTCTTTGAGAAGTTCTTTAGCATTTAGTTCATCTGATAGCCACAAGCAGCGATGAAGATTATTAAATTGATGCATCGCAGTATTTCCGAGACGTTGGAAATACTTATTGCTGGCATCAAGTAATTCATATGCGGTTTCAGAATCGTGTTTGCAGTAGCTGTTAATAGCTTCCAGTTTTTTGCCAATTCCAAGCACAAAAAGAAAATTATATTTTTCGCTGATTTCTAGCAGTTCATCCTTTACATCACAAAAAATAGTATCATCTTTTTTGAGATGTAAAATCATGAGCTGGAACATAAGTGCGAAGCATTTAAGCATTTCGGTTTTTTTCACCAAATTCATTCTGAAGGCTTCATTAATGAAGCTTTCAGCAATTTCAAGATCTCCAAGAAGATAGTGCAGTTGGCAGGAATATACTAGTGCCAGCCATTTCCAATCTTGCATCAGATCAAAGGAATTCGCTCGATTGCTTGAAATAATGGCTTTGGAATACTCCTCTTGCCAAAAATCCTTTAGCAGATCATTGGTAGATAGAATTCCTTCGGTAACAAGCCCGTCCGAAGAGGTTAGTAAAATCTGAATCTGATCAAGTACATGGATGATGTTTGCAGCGTTATTTCTAAACACATAGAAATGAACAATGGAGAAGTACGTTTTTAACTGCATAATTACATGATTGTCTTTTTTAAATATCTCTAAGGCCTTTTCTAACAGGATTAATGCATCCGTTTCTCCTTTCTGATAGATATAGCTTTTAATATAAAGAAGTATACCATTATTCTCAACAATATTCAGGGGAAGAAGATTGAACCACAATCTAAGGTTGTCAAGGGCTTCATAGGGTCCGAGGCTGGCTACTTCTTTTGTTATAAGATCCACTGCAGGTTTAATACTTCCGCATACAACGAAGTGTTCTATAGCTCTGTCAAAAATTTTATTATCAATGTAAAAAGCAGCTGCTTTCATGTGATAGCTCGTTATCTCTTCTTCGTTTAGATATCGGTGTTGAAGCTGAAGCAAAACCTCTCTGAATAGTCCGTGTAAACGATAAGTGAGTACATTCTTACTAACACATTTTTGGATAAACATTCCCTTCCGTTCACATTCTTCCAAGAGTTTCTGTGTATCGTCTATACCAAAAATGATAGAGGCTTGTTGTACAGAAAAGTCATGAAGAATGGCAAGCTTCACAAGAAACATTATCAATGCCCAATCATTTATGCTCAACACTTCTTCTACAAAATATCTGAATAATAACTCTTTTTCTACTGGGTAATCTAACATACTGCTTATCTCATGCGGACTTCGGTTGTTTAATAGCTGGCACATGATGACAATGCCTGCAGTCCATCCTTCAGTATAAGAAATGATTTTGCGAATTAGAGAATGTTCTAGTTTGGTTTTATAAACTTTACTCACCAGTTTGGCTAAATCTTTTTCAGAAAAACACAGTTCGCTATCGGTTATTTCAAGAACATTCATTTTCAGCTGTTGCTTAACAGTAATAATTTCGGTTTTACAACGGCTGCTTATTATTACACAGCAAGCATCAGGAAGATTATTTGTGAAATATCTTATGGTTTCGCAAATCTCTGCTGAGTCTTGAATTAGGTGGAAATCATCGAACACAATAAAGGTATTTATATTTGAGTGAAGCCTATGGAACTCCCATAGAGCTTTGCAGATAGTAGCATTGATATATTGATGTTGTGATTGAATATCGCCATATTCATCAATACAGCGGTGAATTTCATCCCATTTTTCTTCGCTGGCAGGAAAGAGTGTTTCAATTAAATTTGAATAAAAAACACTTAAGTTTATATCTTCTTGTTCTAATCGGTACCAGCATATTCTTGTATTCTTCTCATCATATAACGACAGTGATGCAACAATAAAAGAAGTTTTACCGTATCCGGCAGGAGCATGGATGATTATAGCCTGTTGAGTAGATATATCTTTAGAGAGTTTTTTCACATATTCTGACATTACAAAACAATTGGGTAGCTGAGGCATAATTAACTTACTTTTTAATACAGCTATATTTTTCATATTATCCCTCCAAGTAAAATCATGTTTTCCGTAGCTGGCGCTGCTCTGGCTGTGATTCAGCGAAGAAGAAAACATTTGATTATTAAAGTATTATCACCTTGTTCACGTTATAAGTGTATTAGTTTTTATGAGGTATGTAATCACCCTAAGGGTGATTACATACCTCATAAAAGGGGTCATTTTTCGGGTGATTTTACAATGTTAATTAATATCATAAATTCACACCTATTTCACGGAAATTTTACAAGGATATTTTAAACTAATAATAAGAAGCTTGCTGCGATATTTTCTTCGCTTCAATAATATTTCAAGGAAAAGTGATGGTAATGGCGAGAAAACAAAAAGTCAATGAAATTATGTTTGGGATAGGATTACTGATGCTGGGAGCACTTGCTTTCGTTTTTACACTATGGCTAACGGCGCTGCCGCCGGAAGGAGGAAGGGTCTATTCAAAACTGTTGGGTGAATATCAAATACATTCGTTAAGGTTAAAGCCTCCCATTATGGATGCATTACTATGGTTGTTTATGCCGGTTCCTACGATATTTGCACTAGAAGGTGGTGTGATGCGGTTACGTATGGGACTTAAAGTGCGTGAGCAGTCATTGCAGTACCAACCAAAAACTCTTTGGGCAAAGCTGGGTATTTTTAATCAGTACAGTGATATTCTGAATACTACGTTTTTTATGTTTGTGTTTATGGTCTTTTTTGCCTTTGGTGTCCATGAGCTCTGGTATGCTCCTAAAGTACTGTCTTCTCATGTGCTTTTTGTAGCTATAACAGTAATTAGCTATTTGGTCACGAGAAAACAATTGAGAAGTGTTTGGGAAAAGTTCGTGAATTGGTTTCGGAGAGGGATGCCTACCTATGAGCTAGCAGAAGATGGGATTATCATCAATTTGGTGACAATGATGAACAAAAAAGATGCACAACCGCCTCCGGTCTATATTCGATTCGATGAAATTGATGAATTAAGAGTTCTTACTTTTGTAGAAGTAGAGGCATTTAAAAAGTATAATATTGGACCGGATATTGAGCTTAGTATTCGGCAATCAGTAGATATTGCACGCTATATAAAATTAGAGATAGCCCGTCCATCCGTATATACTTTTACTGCCGGTTCCAGCGGAGATTGTAATGTATTTATAAGGGGGCCAGAATTATTTTATCTGATTGCATTTGAAACTGATAACGTATTTGATTTAGTGGAAGCATATGATGCATATAAAGCATCAGTGAAAATTCATGATTCTAATAAAAGTATGAAAATAAATAACGAATAGAAAGGGTATATATTTATGAAAAAAATGATTTTATTTATGGTTATGCTACTATCTATATTATTGGCTGCAGCGTGCGGACAAAATGTACCATCTGCATCAAACGAGACTAAGAAACAAACATCACCGGAGCGTCAAGCAAAAGATAAGGATATAAAAGAAGAAAGTACTAAAAGAAGCAGGATATCATTTGATAGAAATGATAGCGAAGATGTTTCTTATATACAGCATCTGAAATCTTTATGGGAGCAAACAAAGCCATTGTTAAGAGAAGATCTAAATAAGAACTATTCGGATGAAGAATATAAGAAGCTTGGTACCGAGATAGATATGGCGTGGATTAATCTCCAGATACATACTTCTTTTTCACATATGGAAGAGCTTGATAAAATTAAAGATGTGAAGCTTACTAATTTAGATGGAGATATCATACAGCTCATCGATGAGCTATATGGAAACAGATACGCCGGTTCTGTTGAAAAACGTGAAGAAAGAAGGGAAATTCTTAGAAAGGGACGGTTGGAAAAAAAGATTAAGGAGTTTGATAGTACTCTTAATAGTACAAATTAAACCTTTAAAACTGTAGGAGGTTCTACTGAAAAGTAGAACCTCCTACAGTTTTAAAGGTTTAATTTTAATCTTATGCTAGGCTTTAGTATAGAAACTTTCCCAAAGCCAAGAATTCTGTTTATAGATTAATGCATATTATCATAATTTCTGTACTGCTCATAAGTACGTTTGATAAGTACAATACCTTCTTCACGGCTGGTATTGAAAAGCGGTGCGATTTTTCCTTCGCCAACGCCCTTCATTATGCCGTTTTCGTAAGCATATCGCATAGCATCTACGGCCCAGTCGGCAATATCTTTTCTATCAATGAAAGGAAAATCACCGTTTATACTTCTCTTATGCGATGGGACAGCAGCGTCCAGTGTACGGACAATCATTACACACATTTCTTGACGTGTAATATATGCATAAGGAGAGAAGGTATCCGGAGCTATTCCTTTAACGATCCCTAGACCATAAGCTTTAATAATCTCAGGATTGTCGGTATCATCGAATGGTTTTTGATCAGCAGTTGCGGTTTTATTGCTTAGCTGCTCATACAATTTAACAGCAATAGTACAGAATTCCTCACGGGTGATTGGTTTTCGGTAGGAATTAGTTATCGATGGATAAGTTAGCCCATAGCTGTATGCTTGCTTCAGCTCGTTCTCAGCCCAAAGGCTCTGCGTACCATCAAAAATTGTATTATCATCATCATTAGTACCAGCATCACTTGATCCATCCTCAACAGGAATAGTAACTGTTGCTTCGTTGGAGGCGATTGAGCTTCCCATAATGTTTTTGGCGCTTACAGTATACTTGTATACTTTACCGTTTTTAGGATTCAGGTGTTCATAGGTGGTAACGTTTGAAGGAACACTCACAGTGCTCGCAGCAGCACCAACTTCGTTAATAGAAATTTCAAATTTCGATTCATTTGAAGCGTTATCTTTCCATTTTAGCGTAACCTTATTGTTTCCATAGCTTGCTGTCAAATCTGAGGGGGCATCGGGAACTTTTGGATTGGGTATGATGAAGTTAGGGACAGTGACACTCGATTCATTTGACCATGCCGAAGAACCCCAGATATTGATTGCCCTGATTTTGTATTTATAGATCTTCCCTTTTGAAGCATTCCCGCCTTTGAGAATATTGTCTTCATAAGTGGTAGAATCCGAATTAAGACTAATTATACTACTATTGCCTTCAGAATCGCTCTTCGATATCTCAAAAGCAGATTCATTAGAAGAATTATCCTTCCAAGCCAAAGAAATTTTGCCATTGGCGTATACTGCCTTGAGGTTGGAAGGTACAGCAGGAGCAGTGGGTGAGATATCCGGTATATCAATACTAACTTCATTAGACCAAGCCGAATATTTATTATCCGAACCTTGGGCGCGCACGGAATATACGTATGTATAACCTGGCTTAAAGTTATAATCATCAACGAATGTTGTGGTATTAGCAGGAACATATTGAGGCCCGCCCCCGCCATTTACTTCATAACAAGATATCTCAAAGCCGGTTTCGTTAGAAGAATTATCTTTCCAAGTCAGAGTAATCTTATCATTGTCGTAAACAGCTTTAAGATCAGAAGGCGCGGCCGGCACAGAACTGTTGCCCGGAATATCGAAGGTGAATTTAATAAAAATGCTTGCCTTATCTGACCAATCTGAGTCAACTACTATCCCTTTTGCACGTATTTGGTAGGTATATGTATAACCTGGCTTGAAGTCATAGCTGTGAACATATTTTGCTGTGTCTTTGTCAATTGCAGGTATGCTCAGCGCGTGAGGAATTGAGGTGGTGTTGCTTTCTATAGCTGAAATTTCAAAACCTGTTTCATTATCGGAATTATCCTTCCAAGTGAGTGTGATTTCATCTTTATCATTATCAAAACTGATTGATAAATCGGTTGGTGCGTAGGGTAGGGTAGGGATAGGGGGGACCGGTGCTGCTAATACCGGAAAAGCTGTACTAATCAGTAAAAGCATAAGTATTAATGAGATTACTGTTTTAATGTTTCGCATAAATAATACTCCTTTTTAACTTTTTTCTTATATACTAAAAGCGATTAATATATTAATCGCTTTTGAAATTCACTTTAGTATGTAATCATATGGTTAGTACTATTTGTTTCTAAGCATAAATGAAAATAATCAATACTGTAATGTTCAGTTTGTAATATTAGTTGATGAACTGGTATTCTTAAAGGTAGGCTCACCAATAATTAGTTGCCTGAGTGTACCAACATTAACCACTGAGGAATATATGTATAGATTATTCACTCCGCCAATGTCGATATCAATGTTGGTAGTTTGACCTGGCTCCAGCGTGACACTCTTGATAACAGAGCCATCCCAGGTTTCTTTTTTGAATTCTACAACTACGCTTCCTTGTGCATGTTCATCTAAGAAAAGAGAAGCAGTAAAGCGCTTGTATTTCCCGTTGGGTTTGACATAACATTTATAGAATAGTCCAGTGACAACCTCTTTATTAGTAATACCCCATTTGTAGGTGGTATCGGAAGTTGTTAATTTGTCTATGTCAGTGGTGAGGATAGTACCATTATCGTTATGGTACATAGACGCATCATTTACGGGTACACTATCGGTTTTTCCTCCAATCCATACGGTATTTGCATTGCCGTCCCACTCAATAGGGATACCCAGCGCATCTGCAAGATTACGTGCAGGCAAATAAGTCCGGCTGTTGTAGACAATAGGTTTTACATAGGTGCCGTCAGCTTCTGTAGGATTAAAGTCCTTGCCGAATAGTTTCATCTTAATAGTGTTGGAGAGTATGGCACTGATATTGATATCGTCTGCAGCCAATACAGTTGCGAATGTTCCAAATAACAGCAGGCATGATAAAAAGCCCGCAATAAATGATTTAGTTCGTTTGAACATAGAAAAGCCTACTTTAAACTTTATATGTATATTTTATATATATGACGTTATTTTACTGTGAAAAAAATGTGAAAGTATGAACGATTATGATAAATTTCTATGATCACTTTGTATATAAATTTTTCCAATCAAGTGCCAATTCCGGATAATGGCCGGACGGTACAGGCGGTCCGAAGCTATTTGAATGAAGCCGGGTATAATATTTTATTAATTTAGTTTACTTGTGAATAGGAAGAGATTGAATATTTGGTATCAGTTTGCGTTTTGTTTTTGGCATAATGTTCAGCGCGCACACGGTAATATTTGCCGGGTGTATAGGTTGTTAATGCATCACCGGTTAGATTGCTGGAGTCGGTTTTCCTGAAAGTCCAGCTTTTTTTATCTACCCATTCGGAGCCATTCCATTCCTGAAGATATAAAGTAGTTCTTAAGGAATCAACAATAGTATTTGTGGTTGTGGAACAGCATACATATAATTTGGACTCGTCCTTCTTAAAGGATGAGTGGTAGTTTATGATAAAGCTGATACTTTCAGTAGTTACGATATTCACGTCCTTATCTATAAAGGCGTTCACGTCTTGACTGCTGCCGGAATCCGAAACAGTTGCTTCGATTCCTTCCGTTGGTTTAGAGGAATACTGTTTGGTGTTTGATGCAAATACTGATTGTTGTAGGCCTAGCACTACAATTAATACAAATACCATTAATTTAACATACTTTTTCATTTAAAATTCTCCTTTCAATTTTCAAAAATAGCTTTCAATAACATAGACCGGAAAAATGTGTGAATCGTCACAAAATTCAGAAAAAATTTTTTATAAAGTTTTTCAAAAAATGTGACGATTTATATTTTTTTCAGTCTTATATTATAGAAGGCAAAAGATAAGGAGAAAATGTCGAAAAATGAGAGAGCGCAGGGACTGCAATGATAAAGAAGCTATTAAATTAACATCAAGGCAGTTGGAGATTTTGAAGATGATAGCTGAAGGATATAAAGAGAGGGAAATAGCGCAAGCACTGTATATCAGCATTAGAACAGTTAAATTTCACAAGGCAAATATATATAACATATTGGGTGTAGAACGCAGTGAAGAAGCTATAGTGAAAGCTTTGCAGAAGAAGTTGATTTCTATAGAGTAAAAAAACTGTACTAAAGTACAGTAGGAATCTGGTACAAGCTGTGGTAAGGTGATATTAGTATAAAAATAAATATAAAAACATAACTGGGATAAAATGTAATATATGAGGCTTCACCTCTAGAAGCTAGGTTGCCTATTAATTACAATTACCACCATGAATGGTTATAGCTGATTATTTTTACATATTACTCAAAGTTTTAAGAGTTTTATATCATGTAGAGTTAAATATACACTCAGTGATAATACAAAGAGTGGCGCGCGACATATTCTGTATTATATGTTTTTCTAAATAAGTATATTAACTAATAAAAGCCAAAACATGAATAGGAGGAGTTAACATGGTTAAACTTAAGAAAATAGTACCAACCATTATGATAGGAGCAATTTTTCTCTGCTCCCTAAATATTCAATCTTTTGCAGCCACAAATCATTGCCCTAATGAAACCGGATATATGCCGGAACCCCATTATGCAGGATATCAGACTGAAGACGATAAAATTGCTGCAGAGGAAAAATTAGCGGCGTTTACAAGAATGAATAATATTAAAAGAAAACTAAAAAAGTTCGATTCAAAACAAAAAGCAACCATTGAAAAAAATGATATCACTAGCATGAAGGAGGAACTTAATGAAATTCTAAAAGACTATGGAAATGGAGTTACTACTGATGAGTTTTTAGCTTATGACGATAGTGCTAACGGAAAAACTCAAACATCAGCAGCTACAAGAGGAACCATTAAAACAGTAACTATGACTCCCGAAGCTCAAATTAACTATTATTATTATGGTCCTGCTTCAGAAGCAATGGTATTAAAAGGAAAGGGAATAAGTACATCACAAAGTATATTGGCAGGCTCGAACTATATGGATACAGATAGTTCGAAACAAACATATCTTTATAAGGTGCCTTATGCTTTAAATAAATATAAGGGGACAAATGGACTGAAATTTAACTACAGTTATATTATGTCATCATCTTCAGAGACTGCAACGGATTGGGCTATACGTATGACTGATGCAGCAATTGGGTGCTTAAACACAAACTATGGCACAATTTATGACACGTATTCTACAAAGAGTACTAAATTGGAAGGTTACGAGACTGTCCCAGCAAACGGGTTATATCATTATGTAGCAGGTTATGGATATGATGATAGAGACGATAGTAATAGATACTGTTATTATATTGATCCCAATCCAAATGGAAAAGGTTCATATAGCCATACAAACTCATACGGCAGACATACTATTGCATTTAGAACAATGGGAGCACTTACAAAACCCCTTGGATTAGTATTTTAAAGTGTTTTTTGTTTAGATTTCTGTACATACCATTAGGGTTACCCTAATGGTATGTACAGGATTATGATAATATTAGAATGGAGAATATTTATGAAATTGAAACCTTTTATTTTTGGGTTATGTATAATCATCATGCTTTTAGCCGGATGTTCAACTCAGTCTTCTCAGGAATCTAGTATTGCTACATTAGAGAATTTTGAACATGTAGATAATATTAGTAATAAATTTGATTTCTCAGTTATTGATATTAATTTTATAGATAAGGAAACTGAATGTCTTTTTGGGTTTGTTTCACCTTCCGGTATACTTGCATATGATATTTCGCAAGATATATTTAAATTAATTGATTTGAAAACAGGCATAAAGGAAACTATTCTAAAATTATCAGAGGGACAACGTGCCGTTAATTTTAAATATGATAATCATTCTATTGTGTGGGTTGAAGATGGGGAGACGGAAACTAATAATATAATCGGCAAAAATTGGGGAATATATGAATATAATATGTTAACAAAAGAGATAACAATCATTGAAAAAGAAAGCGAAGAGACTACACCCAGCGACAGAGCATACTGTGCTACGCCGAATGAATTTTCTTTTAAAGACGGCTATATCGCATATGTTGCTAATCAGGACTATAATAATGGTTTTTATTCATTATTAAAGTTACATAGTTTGAAAACAAAAGAAACATTAATTATTGACAGTATACAGCTATCACTAGAAGAAATAAATGCAATATGGTTTAGTGTTCCATCTGTAAATAGTAAGTATGTCGCATATAGCATCTCACATGCAGATCTTGATACGGTAAAAGAGTTTGGAAAGCTCTATCTTTATGATATTCAAAAAAAGGAAAAAAGCTTGTTGAAAATAGACAGTAATGTTTTAAAACCTGTATTAAATCAGAATAGGATTGCTTGTAGAATGAAACCGGATGGAGAAAATGAAAATTCGGAAATATATATATATGATATTGACAAAAATGAATGGACAGCAAAAATTACAAATAGCAATTCACTATATAAAGGCTACATAGCTAAACCCTTTGAACTTATCGGTTTAGAATCAGACGGTAATTATTTGGTTTGGTATGAGTCACATCATAATGCATTAGGATTGTTTGATTTTAACACCCTTGAAGTAAAGCCTATTGTAACGCGGGATATGAATAAAGAGGTAACTAAAACAATGTTCAATAGTAAAATGCTTTTATGGGAAGAACACGATTTTATTACGCGGGAGTATAAGGGATTTAAAGCAATAATTTTAGAATGAGGGTAACGAAAGTTCAGTGCGACAATGGGGCAGGAGGCAATTATAGTGGCGATTATATTATCCCAAAAGATTTTTTAAAAGAAGTATGGCGATTTGTTCAACCTTTTGCAGAACAATTAGATGTAGAATCTGAACAATAGGCACGGTTCTAATAAAGGCTAATTGCAGTTTGCCCCAAAAAAGCTGAGAAGTAATTTTACTCAGCTTTTTTAAATTCATCTATGAAGTTTTTGGTATTGCGCAAACTGCAAAATTGCGATCGAAGAGTGAAGCCGCGGATGGCTTGAATACAGGAAGGCCTAGGGGTGACCTTTTCTCGATAAAACGGACACTCTACAGTTAGAATATCTTCGTTTTTCTTACAATTTCTCATTATGCCATTATTTCCGCATTTATTCCACGGTCCTCTTGACAATGAGCCTCCGCCAGCATGTTCTTAAGCATCAAGAGCCTCCCTCTAATCGTGCTGAAAAATGTTTCTGCACAGGCATTATCATAACAGTTCCCCTTCCGACTCATGCTACATACCATTTTGTGTTCTTTTAGATATCTTTGGTAATCATAGCTACAATATTGTACCCCTCTATCGGATCCGCTCCTTGAAACATCAAGTACTTGGCACATCTTCTCAACCGGAAATACGGAGCTGTTTTCCCTAATAAAATGATAGGCTACTTCTGGTTGTCTTTCACGAAGATTGCCGCAGCTTTTTTTAATATATCATTCGTCATCTCCAAATCAGCGATTCTTTTCTTTTTTTCTCTAAGCTCTGCTTCTAATTCGGCTATCCTAGTCTTCTGAGGGTCCTGACTATCGGTATATTCTTTAAGCCAATTCCTTAATGTTTGAGGGTTGACTCCAAGATCTTTAGCTACACTGATAGAAGACCTGCCTTCTTCTTTTACTAGTCTTATTGCATCTTCCTTAAATTCCTTGCTATACCTGTTTCCTGTTGACATTTTCATCGCCTCCACATGATTATATTATACCTAACTCATGTGTGTCCGGCAAATCGGGTATGGGTCAGGGTGTAGAACGCAGTGAAGAAGCTATAGTGAAAGCTTTGCAGAAGAAGTTGATTTCTATAGAGTAAAAAACTGTATTAAAGTACAGTAGGAAGCTGGTACAAGCTGTGGTAAGATAATACCAATAAAACAACTAAATATTACAAAATATATAAAATAATACATAAACAGAAGTAATTAAAATTTTTTAACCAATGACTTACTTGAGCGAAGGAGGATTATTTATTTTTTGATTAATTAAAAGCATAAAGAACAAATGAGGGGAGAGATGAGTGATGATGCATATAAGACCTCCAAACAAAACAGATTTTAAAATACCGCTTAGCTAAAAGGAATCAAGGAGCAGTTTTTGTAGTTAAGTTACTTGTCCTATATGCATGGCAAACAATAAGAATGAGGAGAGTTTGTTTCACAAAATTCATTGGGAGCCAAAATAAATAATTTGAAAGGATGATAAAATAATGAAGAAAATAAAACTAATGTTAGCATCAGGTGTATTAGCATTATCGATTTTCACTATGGGTATTGTAGTGGATGCTGCATCTATACGGCAGCAAGGAATTAGCTCATGCGGTGCAAGCTATAATTCTTCTACTGGTAAAGTTGCAATGAAATCTATGTTGAAGAGTGGTAAGAGTGCTTCAAATATTAAGGAAATTCAAGCACGTGGAGACTATTATAGAAATGGTAATTATCTCGATTCAGTTGAGACCGATACAACTGGTGGTTACAGCAGTGCAACTGCATCGTATAGTGCAAATGCTTATACCGGATCTGTATATGAAGTAGAAGGTTCGGGCTATTATATTATGTCTTCTTTACCCAATAATATATATTATGATTTTAGTTCGGTGTCCTATGTATATAATTCAAAATCCTCTTCAAATCTTGTTAATAAGTCTATAGTTAGTGAATCTATAGACTTATCAAATAGTAAAAATGAGCTTGAAATGTTCTATAAAAATTTAGATGAGCATATTGCTTCTACGTTTGATATAGCATTAAATGATTATCAAAAAGTTAATATTTCAAATTTGGGAAAAACTGAAGAAAACGCTAAATTAGTTAAAACCTATCTAAGTATTCCTAAAGAATCTGGTGATAAAAAACCTTCTATTTATTTGAAGAACGACAGTGAAGGTTTTATAATAATGCAAAAGGCAGATGGAACTAACAAAATCTATTATTTGGAGTTGAGCAAATCAAAAGATTGGGTTGAAAAATCAGACGATAGTGTTAAAGGAAAACTTGTGAAGTTTAATAATGAAGAAGTATCAAAAGGTTCTACTAAGGTAAGCAAAATAAATAATGGCACTGAGATAGTTGCAGAAAAAAGTGAACAATAAATAAATTACAATGTTACTATTAAGATTGCCCATTTAAACTACATTCAAATGAAATTAAAAGGGATTACGATTTTCGAGTTATCCTTTTTGATTTTCATTATTTCTCAATTCGAGTTTGTGAAAAAATATACAGATAATAGGAGGTCCTATATATTATGAAAAAAATTTTGATGTTAATTAGTATAGTAAGTTTATTTTTTATCTTGTGTGCTTGTAATGATAAAACAACCTCTTCTGAACCAAAAAGTAGTAGTAAGTTCGAGGTTTCAACGAGCAAAGAGGAAAGCTCGAGTAGTACAAAGCCTGAGAGTTCTTTCAAAGACGAAAAAGATTTGCAAGAATACACTAGCCAGTTAGATAATGAAATTGCTAAGTCATTTGAAATTGATTTGAATGAATATATTAAAGTTGAGAATTTCCTAAATAAAAATGATCCCCAAAATGATAAAATCGCTATAATTTATAATTATATTACAAAAAAGGATTTGGAGCCAGGAGATAAAAAACCTTCTGTTTATTTGGAAAAAAGTAATAATAAAAATGGAATCGTACTGATTCAAAAAGCAGATAAATCCAAGAAATTGATAAGCTTTCAGTTAGATGATTCGGTTATATTAGAAAATGCTGAGAAAGGTATAGTTCAAGAAAAAATAGTTAAATAGAAAAGAATAACGAAACACAGGAAATCAGAAAAAGCTGAGCAAGTAATTTTACTTAGCTTTTTTAAATTCTAAATTTCTTCAAATTGTTGTTGCTACAGGAGAACAATAGGCACGGTTCTCGTTGACAAATCATGTCCATTTGCTCATAAGGGAAAAAGAATATTAATTAATTTGGTACCGCATTGCTTACAGGCAGGCAAAGTACAATAATGCAGCCGCCTTCGGGAAGATTACGAAACTCTGTGGTTCCTCCGTGCGCCTTGATTATTTGCCGTACTATGGTAAGGCCGAGACCGTGGTTTTCCAGCCGGACAGAACTTATGGGGTGATTTAAATTGTTAAGCATCTTATGTGTGAAACCGACACCGTTGTCGGAAACGCTAACAGAGCAATTGCCCAGACCTATTTCTAAAGTTACCTTTATCGTGCAGCCGTTTGGGTTATGGCGGACACTATTCGTTATTAAATTGGAAACCGCCCGTTTCAGAAGTTCCTCGTCGCCGGAAACTATGGCGTTTTGTGCATTTTCGCCGATCATTACGTCAATTGAATAGCTGTTATTAAGTCCGCCGTTTAAAAAGTCGGCGACCACGCTGCGCAGGAGCACCGACAGCGGGACGGTGGTTTGCCGGATTGGCTGCATGTCGTATTCAAGTTTGGACGCCAGGTTTAAGTCGCTAATCAGTGTTTTGATCCGTTCGCTCTGTCTGCGTATAATACCGGCTTGCTCCCGCTTGGCCTGCGATAATTCGGGATCGTTCTCAAACTGGCTTGCATAGCCCATAACAAGAGAAAGAGGGGTACGGATATCGTGGGACACGCCTGCAATCCATGTTGTGCGGGCGTTGTCCCGCTTATTGAGAGAGGCTTCTTGTTTTGCCAGCTGTGCGGAAGTTTTATTGATTCCCGCAGCAAGGTCTCCGAGAAGACCGTTTATAGAAAGCTCCACCGGCCGCTTTTCGGCCATGTCCTCAATGCCCTTTGCCAGAGGCTTCAAAGAGCGAAACAAGCGCATTCCGAAAAGCAAAGCAAGCAGTATTGACGCAACGCCGTTTAATATCAAAACGGCGGGAAACCATACGAGTGTACTTTCTATTACTTTTTGCGGCATTTGAATATGTTGCTTCCAGACACTCTCTTTTTCGCTGCCAAGCACAAAGAGACCGTCCGGATGCCGCCAGACATAGACCGGATAATCATTTAGATACCAGCGGGTAAAACAGGCCACATCCGAAATAGAGTACGTCAGCGGTACGTCACTTGGCACATTCTTGTTCCAGATCACATTGCCGTTATCGTTTAGCAGCATCGCCCATTGATTTTTCTTTTCAATTTCACTTTTTACGGATTCGGAAAGTGTGAAAACACCATTAGATCTTGTCAGGCCGTTTGCAAGCTGTGAAACGCTGTAGTCTTTTTGCGCTATTTTGCCCGACTGAACCGTCCATGCTACCAGTACAGCGAAATTGATGACAAGCAAAATAAGCGTAACCCCGGCTGCGGAAAGTACATAACGGGTCAGGATTTTCATCATGCTTTTCATTTGTCTTCTACCCCCGTCAGTTTATAGCCAAGGCCTCGTACGGTAAGCAGGTACCGGGGCGTGGACGGCTCCGGCTCTATCTTTTCGCGCAGACGCCGGATGTGAACCATCAGCGTATTTTCATACCCGTAAAGGTCGTCGCCCCAAGCGGCGCGGCACAGACTATCTCCGGTGACGATGTTCCCTCGGTTTTCATACAGCTTTTCAAGAAGGGCGAATTCCTTCGCCGTGAGCGTAAGCCGTCCGGCCTTTGTCATAATTGTTCCGCTGTTAAGGTCAACCTTGTTTTCACCAAGGTAAAAAACCGGTTTTTTCATTTTCCGCAGCACGACGGGGAAATAGGCTCGGTTAAGGACGGCTTTCAGCCTGAGAGTCAGCTCACGCGGCAGAAAGGGTTTTGTAATATAATCATCCGCTCCGAGCCCCAGGCCGAGCAACCGGTTTTCATCCTCATCGCGCGCGGAAAGAAACAGTACGGGAACAGCGGATATGGTGCGGAATTCGCGCATCAATGAAAAACCGTCTCCATCCGGAAGGAAAACATCCAGAATCACGCCTTCCGGCTTCTCCGACGAAAAGAGTTGACGTGCTTCTTTGCAGTCTGCGGCGGAAATAACCTTCATAAAGCCTTCCCGCCTCAGTATTTCACTTAGCATCTTGCGCAGCTCCGGTTCGTCGTCTACGATCAGCAGCTTGCAGTCAAAAATATCGTTCATTGTTATCACCATCATCATTATAGCGTAAATACGGGATGAATTGGGTACTTTCCCTTAAATTTAAGGTAAATGTAAGCTTAAGTACAGGTTCATGTAAGGAGGTTCTGTTATTATGTTTCCAGTTTAGCGTAAAGGGGGACATTAAAATGTCTGATATTATCACAACAATCGGCCTATGCAAACAGTACGGGAAGGTTTTGCGGGTGAAGGATCTGGATCTTAAAGTGCGGGAAGGTGTTATCTACGGTTTTCTTGGGCCGAACGGTGCGGGTAAGTCTACCACAATGAAAATGATATTAGGCCTTGCAAGGCCCACATCCGGAACCATCACCGTGTTCGGCAAGCCGGTCAACAGCAAAAACAGGCTCGCTATCTTGAGGGAGGTCGGGTCCCTGATTGAATCGCCCAGCTATTATGGGCACCTCACTGGCGCGGAAAATTTGCGGATTCTTTGTGCGCTCAAAGGTGTGCCGGAAAAAGATATTGACAGGGTGCTGAAAATCGTCCGGCTGGAAAATCAGAAGGAGAAAAAGGTCGGACAGTACTCAATGGGCATGAAGCAGCGCCTTGGGCTGGCCTGCGCGCTGTTGGGCAACCCTAGGCTTTTAATTCTCGATGAACCGACAAACGGTCTTGACCCGGCGGGCATCCAGGAGATGCGTGACCTGATTTGCTCACTGCCGAAACAATTCGGCATGACGGTGATGGTATCAAGCCATCTGTTAAGCGAAATTGATCAAATAGCCGACAATGTCGGAATTATCAGCAACGGTGAGCTTGTTTTTCAGGATACTTTATCAACGCTTCATGAAAAAAGCAGGCAAAGCATTGCTGTCCGAACAATGAATAACGAGGAAGCAGCCAAAATACTAAGCGGGCAGGGCATCGCCTGTCCAGTAAAGGAAGATTACCTTTTGTTGCCTAGGCTTTCCGATAACGAGCTTGCCGGCCATATTCACCGGCTTTTTGAAAAAAATGTAGGCGTGGTGCGTATAGAGGAACGGCGTAAGAGCCTTGAGGATATTTTTCTTGAGTTGACCGGAACGGCGGTGAGTTTATGATAAAGGCGCTTGCTATGGAATTCCGGAAAATCCGCCGCAGAAGGGTATGGGCAATTGTTGCTGCGTTAATTTTAGTGCAGATACTATGGTCTTTGTGGGGCATTCAAGGAATGGACGCACACGACCTTTCACAGGGTTGGATGTATTTTCTATACCAGTTTCCGCTGCTTAATTCCATCATGATGCCGGTCATTGCGGCAGTGGTAGCATCGCGGATCTGCGATATTGAGCATAAGGGTCAGATGTTTAAGCTTCTGAATACCGTGATGCCCGTTGGACGTTTGTTTGCCGCCAAATTTTTATGTGGAGCTCTGTATATGCTCGCTGTGGTTATTTTACAGCTTGTTGTCATTGTTGCTGTGGGCTATGCAACCGGATTTGATGGAAACCCGCCGCCCGATAAATTATTATATTACCTGCTCTTTACAACAGCCGTAAACCTGACCATTCTTTTACTGCAGCAGGTTCTGTCGCTTCTGTTTAAGAACCAGATGATTCCTCTTACAGTGGGTATTATCGGGAGCTTTGCCGGACTTTTTACTATGTTTTTTCCGAAAAGTCTTGAAAAACTTGTTCTTTGGGGATATTATGGCGTGCTGATGTTTGTAGGCATGAATTGGGACAAGGCTACGCGCATTACGGATTTTTATTATATGCCTGTTGACTGGGCGGGGTTTATCACCTTGACCGTTATGTTTTTCATAATTTATACAGCAGGCTGTGCGCTGTTTATTCGAAAGGAGATGTGAATGATGTTTTTTAGAACGCTTCGGGCCGAAAGAATGAAGCTTCATCATAGTCCGGTCTGGCTTGCTTTTTTTATTCTTCCCATTTTGCCCGCCGTGATGGGTACTTTTAATTATCTGCAGAATGTCGGTATCCTGCAGGATGAATGGTATAGCCTGTGGACGCAGCACACCCTCTTCACCTGTTACTTTTTTCTCCCTGCCATTATAGGTGTTTGCTGTTCCTATCTGTACCGCCTGGAACATATGAACCGCAACTGGAACGCTGTTATGACGGTGCCTGTACCGATTTCGTATTTGTATTTTTCAAAGCTTATGATGGCTTCCGTTATGGTGCTTCTGACGCAGATTTGGATTGGCATACTGTTTGTGATTTCCGGTAAGCTTTGCGGGCTTATCTCTCCTATTCCGCCGGAGCTTCCCGAATGGCTTTTGTGGGGCGCTGTCGGGGGGATTGTAATTTGCGCTCTCCAGCTTTGTATATCACTTGTGATACGCAGTTTCGCCGTACCGGTTGGAATCGCACTGATTGGCGGGGTTGCAGGGCTGGCGGCGATGGCCAAGGGTTATGGTGTATGGTTTCCGTATTCTCTTTTATGCCTGGGCATGCGCGCAAACAAACCCGGCGGAGCAATGCAGTGCAGTACGGAACAGTTTGCCTTTAACAGCCTTTTTTATCTCACTATCTGTATTATATTTGCCGTTATATGGCTGAAAAAACGGGATGTGGTTGCAGGTTAATTTAACACAACAATGGGGACGGCTCATATTGATAAGCCACCTCTGATGATATTTTAACTAAGGTGGTAGTATCGATACTTTATTCTGAATACAAAAGAATAACTAAACAACGTGATAGCAGAAAAAGCTGAGAAAGTAATTTTACTCAGCTTTTTAGTGTTCATGATAATTATAAAGAAATTATTAAGTTTGGTAAAAACATGAAATACGCGTTATAATGTTATCGTGAGGTGAAAAACTGTGGGAGAAAAACTATTAATAGTTGAGGACGATGAAGCAATTGCCGGCATATTAAAAGAACATTTGCAAAAAGAAGGTTATGACATCGTGTGGTCATCCGGGGGAAAAGAAGGATTGGAAGATTTTAAAAATGGCGACTTTGATCTGGTAATTTTAGATTTAATGCTGCCTGAAATGGATGGATTCAGCCTTTGCAAAAATATCAGATGGCTTGACAAGGAAGTACCCATAATCATTGTAAGTGCCAGGCAGGAAGACTTTGATAAAGTTAAGGGCTTGAAGCTTGGTGCAGATGATTATATAACCAAGCCTTTCAGTCTTGTCGAAGTGAGTGCAAGAGTGGAAGCGCATTTAAGAAGGTTCAGGAACACAAACTTCTCTTCCGACAGTAATACAGGCATAAATTTTTTACATGGGCTAACAGTTTTTCCTGAAGGAAATTCGGTTTTTTTAAATGGTGAAGAAATATCATTAACTTCAAAGGAGTTTCAGCTTCTTAATCTTATGATGCAAAATCCGAACAAAATTTTCTCAAAAGAAGAGCTATACGAAAACATTTGGGAAAACATAGACATCAGCGGGAACAATACCGTAACCGTGCATATAAAAGCCCTTAGAGAAAAGCTAAAGGACAGTATCAAAAACCCGGACTTTATTCAGACAGTCTGGGGTGTGGGATATAAATTTATTGGGGAGCGAATAATATGAAGCTTAAGTGGTGGCTGATAATGTCTCATATTATTGTGATGCTGGCCCCGGTGATAATAGGTGCATTTTTGTTTAGTTTTATTTTGAATTACAACAAAAAAACTGAATTAAATGATTACATTACGGCCGTAACAAGATTCAAAGAGTATGAAGAAAAACTCACTAATCCTCAGTATTACTTGAATAATTCTTTTGGGGACAAGCAGCTTGTACCCGAGGAAAAGAAAGAAAGCGTCCAAATTGATCTCTATAACAGCAAAGGACAACAGTTTTATTCTTCGCGAGGCAATGATTTTATGTATATAAATTCTCTGGAGATGATTTATTCCGATCTTTACAGAATCGATAGAGGGTATAGGGCTTATGTACTTAAAAAGCCGGTATTTTATGAAAATAAATTAGTTGGCATTTACAAAATAACGCTGGCCCGTGAAAGCTTTGTCAAAGAAGCTAACGATAGAACAATATTGGCAATGATAAGCTTTGGGGTGGTAAATTTAGCTGTTTTTGTCATAATTGTGATACTTCTAAATAGAAAGTTTAACAAGCCTATAAAGTATTTTGTTGAGGGTATGCATAGATTTGCTGAAGGAGAAGACAGTGATATCCTTTACACGGGAAAAGATGAAATAGGTGAAATCATTAAACAGTTTAACCTTATGAAAGATGAAATAAAAGAGAAAAATGCGATTATTGAGCAGCAGCAAAAGAATAAAGAGTATATGATTTCTGCCATATCTCACGACTTAAAGACCCCTCTCACTGCAATAAGAGCATATACAGAAGCTTTAAGGGAAGAAAGAAAAGGCGATACTTCCAGAGGGAAAATCTCAATTATACTTAGTAAATGCGACTATATGAAAAAAATGATTGAGGATCTAATGATGTATAACCTCCTTACAACAGATTACAAAACCGAATTTGTCCTGGCAGACGGTTCGGAATTAATTGATATGCTTTTCTCAGGCTATGAAGAATCCTGTGGACAGCGTGGAGTAAACCTGAAGGTTTTTGCAGATGTTGCAGGACAATATAATGTTGATATCACCCAGATCACAAGGGTGATTGATAACCTTATGTCAAATGCTTTGGAATTTACGCCTGAAAATGGGAATATAGAGATGATTGCAGTTTCTGCCGGTAAAGAATTTCCTTCTTGTATTACATTGGAGTTCATTGAAGAATTTAAGCATTGGCAGAAAAAAGGCTGTATCGTCTTGATTAAAAATGAAGGAAAAGGTATTCCGAAAGAAGAATTTAATCAGATCTTTGTCCCGTTTTACCAGATTGACAGCTCAAGAAGCAAAGGGCTTAAAAGTGGCGTAGGTCTTGGACTCAGTATTGTTAACCTGATAATTGAAAGGCATAGCGGCCAAGTAAAGGTGTTTTCAGAAGAAAATTGGACTGTATTTGCCTTCTGGATTCCTGAAGTGAAAAAAGAATAAATTTTGAAGGGATGATAAGTATGAAATTAAATAAAATGGTAGCTGGAATTTTGATGACAGTTTTAACAGGGGTATTAATGTCAGGCTGTGCGGCCAAAGGAACAATAATACCTGAAGAATTGATATCAAAGGCTGTAAGTGCCTATGAAAAACCCAAGCCATATTACGCTGAGGTTAAGATTGATGTATATGAGGATGATAAACATTCTGAGAGCAGTATTCATAAAGAATGGGTGGATAATTCCGATAGTCTAATAAAAAGAAGGATAGAATCGGAATCCGATGAAAGCGGAAAGATGATCTCGACGAATGATGGTGAGACGATAACAATCTATATGGAAAAAGATAAAAGTGCCATGGTTATGAAGGCCATAGATGGTTATGGTGGAAATTATAAGGAACAAACCATAAAAGATCTTGGGGTTATATCCAAAACTCACGAGATATCTATTAAGGGAGAAGAACAGGTCAATGGTTTTGACACATACCATTTATATGCGACGCCAAAGGAAGAAAACACTATTTGGGGAGCATATGATTATTGGATTGACAAAAACAACTGGTTCGTTGTAAAAAGCAGCGTAGAAAGTGCAAATATGATAATAAAAACAGAGTATGTAAAATTGGAGTTCAATCCTAAGATGGATGCTGGTTTATTTGTTCAAAATCTGCCTGAGGATGTAAAGATTGAAAATATTGAAGATAATCCTGATAATGAGGGGAGAGAAATAACGTTGGAAGAGGCAGCTGAAATTGCAGGGAAGCACTTTTTGAGTGTTGAAGGTACTTCTGAATATAAGCTGAAAAAAGTAACATATTTAAATTTTGAGAAAATAAATCATAGGGAATTTACTCAAAGCTATGAAAAAGATGGAGTTGAAGTATTCCAACTAACAATAGTTATACCTGATTCTAAGGATGAAAAAGAGGGTAAGACGGAGCGGCTGCCGGAAGAAAGTGAAATACAGGTAAGAGGAAAAACCGGATCGTTAATGAATCTGGGAGCCGGAACCCAAATTATTTTCTGGGAGGAAGATGGTTTGAATTATTCTTTCATAACTACGTCACCCGATATAACTAATGATGATGCAATAAGAATTATAAATAATTTAGAATAGGTAATGAAAAGGACTTGTGCACTAAAAGATTCGGTATTATTAACGTAGAAATATCCTTCCTTGCATTTCTTTGCAAGGAAGGATATTTCTACGTTATCAATTCACATCTCGGGTTTTTACCGCACCGGAATTACCCGAGATCATGAAGGTAATTTATGTAGATGTAGTGTATATTGCTTATTATCTGATTTCTACAGCCCCTAAAAGGTTATGTTAATAGACGTACTAGTAATTTTTATAAATGTTATGGCAGTAGCTGATATTGGAAGTACTAATATTAATGGATCAACATAAAATTAAAAAAGCATTAGAGAGTTGCCTTGATTTAGAGATGCCGAGGCCATGTGGAGCGAATGACAAAAGAATTTGTAAGAGTATTAGAAACGGAGAGCTGCAAGAGAGTGTGTTAGATGAAACAATAAGAAGGATGCTGGAATTAATTCTGAAGGCAGTTGACAATCAGGATAGACAAAGTTATGATAAAGTTGATCATCACAAGTTGGCAAGAAAAATCGCAGCAAAATCCATGGTTTTAGTTATAGACTTTCACAAGATATAGTGAAATATTACCACAGAAGAGGAATCTAAACGAAGTATCTGCTTCTAAGGAGTCCGGTATTGCGGGAGTTATTAATGCAGTTTCAATAAATTTTTAAATGAATTCATAGAATAGAAACAGTTGTATCTTTGAAGGAATAGATGTGACTGTTTCGTTTTTGAAAGGCAAGGGGAAAAAGGAAGGAGGGTTGGGCTATTTATAAAAAAATATTAGTATATAAAGGGTGAGACGGTATGTATATCGGTATTGATTTAGGTGGTACGAATATAGCTGTAGGTGTAGTTGATAAAAAAGGGAATATACTTCATAAAGATAGTGTGTCCACCAGGGCATCGAGACATTACTCTGAAATTATGAGGGATATGGCAGAACTTTCTTTAAAAATTGTAGCGGATGCAAAGGTTCATATTGAAGATATAGAATCAGTAGGAATAGGAAGTCCGGGAACGCCTGATAATGATAGAGGGCTGCTTGTATATTCAAATAATATTAATTTCTATAATGCTCCTATACGACAAGAAATGCAAAGGTATATTAATTTACCGGTATATATTGACAACGATGCTAATTGTGCAGCATTAGCAGAAGCTATTGCCGGCGGGGCTAAAGATGTTAACGATTCGATTACTATTACTTTGGGAACGGGTATAGGATCTGGAATTATTATCAATAAAAAAATCTATACTGGTTTTAATTTTGCTGGAGGAGAATTGGGACATACAGTTATCCAAATAAATGGAGAACCGTGTACATGTGGTAGGAAAGGGTGCTGGGAGTCCTATGCATCTGCTACGGCACTTATTCGGCAAACCAAAGAAGCTGCAAAAGAAAATCCTGAGTCCTTGCTTTATAAAATGATAAATGGAGATATGGACAAGGTGAGAGGAAAAACGGCTTTTGATGCGGCCAAAGCCGGGGACCCTATAGGACAGAAAGTAGTTGATAATTATATATCCTATCTAGCGATAGGCATAACAAATGTTATAAATATTTTTCAGCCTGAGGTGCTGTTGATTGGTGGTGGAATATGTAAGGAAGGCGATTATCTGCTCAATCCATTAAGGGAACAAGTTGCTCAGGAAGTTTACAGCAGAGACATTGCTCAAACTCAGATAAAAACTGCCCAATTGGGAAATGACGCAGGGATTATCGGAGCGGCAATGCTGGGGAAAAGAACATAAGTTATAGATTTGGTGCATATACGATATCTTATATGCACTTTTTTCTTTTTTTGAATCTAAGCCATCCTCCTTTTAAATACTGTCTAAATTATATGAGTAGCAATGAAAAATGCAAGAATCAAAGCGCAGTTTTGTACTAGTATCACTATAGCGTTTCCTGCATATTTTATAGTATGGAGGTTTTATTTTTAAAAGGGGGTTAATGATGATGGGAGTTACATTAAATGCTCTGCACTGGATTTATCTTGTATTTATTTTCATTATCCTAGTATTAATGATTATGAGAAGAGATACCAGTCTGGCTTGTATTGCCGGTATTTTTGTATTGGGTTGGTTAGCGACAGGGGTGCTTTCACAATCCATCATTGGAGTGTTTAACAGCTTTATTTATGCTATTAAAGAATTATTAGGGACAATACTGGTTATTTCTATTATCGTGGCCATGAGCAAGGTGCTAACGAGAACAGGCGTGAATGAGGTGATGATTTCACCATTTGCAAAGCTTATTAAGACACCTTCGCTGGCATATTGGATCATCGGCATATTGATGATGGTTATTTCGTGGTTTTTCTGGCCGTCTCCTGCTGTTGCCTTGATGGGGGCAGTACTGCTGCCGGTGGCTTTGCGTGTCGGTTTACCGGCATTAGGCGTGGCAATGGCAATGAACTTATTTGGTCATGGTATCGCACTTTCAGGAGATTTTGTTATACAAGGGGCTCCTAAGTTAACCGCGGGGGGCGCCGGTATTCCTGTCCAAGAGGTTATCTCAGCAAGCGTCCCATTAGTATTTATTATGGGCATCGTGACTACGATTACAGCTTTTATACTATTAAGAAAAGATATGAAAAAAGGAAAGTTTTTAAAAGCAGAACATAAAATAGGCCAAAATAAAAACTCTGTTTTCGATGCTGCACATCAGAAAAAAGAGGAAGAAGTAAGTAGTATTCTTTCATTAAAATCAAAAAAAATTTTAGCGATACTTATTCCTGTACTATTTATATTTGACGTTATTACGATGTATCAAGCGAATTTACAAGGTGGCGACGCTACGGCATTGATTGGCGGAACAGCGGTATTCATTTTGATTGTGCTATCTTTGCTGGGACATAAGAATAATGGATTGGAGAAGATCACCGCTTACCTTATTGACGGATTAAAGTTTGGGTTTGAAGTTTTCGGTCCGGTCATACCGATTGCTGCTTTTTTCTATCTGGGAGATGCAGCTTTTATCGATATTTTCGGAGAGGTATTGCCTGCAGGTTCACAAGGACTGGTAAATGATTTGGGAGTAGCGTTGGCACAGACAGTGCCGTTAAATGAAATAGTGGGAGCGGTTACGTTAACAATTGTAGGTGCCATTACAGGGCTGGACGGATCCGGATTTTCCGGAATCTCTCTTGCCGGGTCTGTTGCTCATCTTTTTTCAAATGCTATAGGTTCGGGTGCTGCGACTATGACTGCATTAGGGCAAGTCGCTGCGATATGGGTAGGAGGAGGAACATTGGTGCCGTGGGCATTAATTCCTGCCGCTGCAATCTGTAATGTCGATCCGTTTGAATTGGCACGTCGCAATTTAGTACCGGTAATCATTGGCCTTGCGGTTACTACGGTCGCAGCTATATTTCTCATATGAGTTTACAGGAGGATGTGATAAAGCGCTTAATTGATCGAAAATCAAATATGTGGACAGTCCCTCTGTTATGCCAAACCCGAGCAAACAGCAGGGACAGTCCCCAAGTTCGATTTCCTCTGTGTGCCGAATCGGACTTTTTCACATCCTCCTATAATAAGACCTTTTATCAGAAGTGGAAGATTTGAAGTATTTTGAAAGAATACATATGCTAAAAATTGACATGAAGTGATCATTAATGAATATGAATAAAAGAGATGTTAATACTTCTAATAAGAGGTGAAAACATGTCTTTTATTCTGAATTGGAAAGTACATGCGAAATGCTTTATCATTGCGTTGGGTATTGCCGTTTTTCTATATGACAAAATATTTGCCATACTAACTGGATATTGTGAAAAACCCTTAATCATATGGTGTTTTAAAGAACTCTTGCCGGAAATCTATATTAATTTTATGATAGTGGTGGTAAGCGCAATGATTCCTATTACGGTTATCCATGAGATGCTTCACGGTTTCGCATATAAACTGTTTGGAGGGCAGCTCAAGTACGGATTTCGAGGATTTTACGTATATACCATGGAGGTTTCAGGCAGGCCAATGGCAAGAATCCAATTTTGTATAATTCTACTGGCGCCGGTACTAATGATATCGTTTATATCGTTATTCATTACAGGATGGATTGGAGATCTTGTATTTGTTTTAAATTTACTTGGCTCATCAGCAGATATTTATATGGCATTAGGTTTGTTAAAATATGAATACGGCAGTAAATTTATTGATAGAACTTATGGATATGATGTGATTAAAAGTAATTGTAAACCTAAATGATGAAAATAGGTTGACAATTACTTTTTTATCTATTATTCTAATAAATGTAGTTTGTATTATGTAGATAAGAAAGTGAGGAGCAAACAAATGAACTTAAAAACACGTGATATGATTTTGGTGGCTTTATTTGCCGCATTAATGGCGGTAGGCGCGATGGTAAAAATATTTTTTCCGGTTATTCCTTTCACGTTTCAGCCTTTTTTCTGTGCGTTTGCAGGTATACTGCTTGGGGCGAGACTTGGTTTGATGTCCCAGATTGTGTACATAACGATTGGATTGGCGGGTATACCGGTATTTACTGAAGGAGGAGGATTAATGTACGTTTTGAAACCATCTTTCGGTTATTTGCTTGGGTTTGCGGCAGGTGCTTATGTGATCGGTATAATATCCGAGAGATTAAAAGTAATGAACCTAAAGAATGCACTTATTTCGGTAATGAGCGGTCTAGCCGTCATCTATCTGATTGGTGTTCCTTATATATACCTTATCGTTAAATTTTATATGAACAAGGCGAGTATGAATATAATGGGCGCGTTGTCTGCCGGATTCTTTCCCTTCATTCTAAAAGATCTGATTATGTTTGTCATTGTTGCAGTGGTTGCAGCCCAGATCGTACCGATACTAAGACGTGCACGATTAATACCGGTGGCTGAACAAAAGAGTTGAGGAAGGATCAGAAGTTTAAATATAATATATAAAGGGCTGGGATTGAATGCGAAAATATTTCTTTTTGCATTCAATCCCAGCCCTTTATATATTATATAGTTATCTACTTTTTGAGATTGATGGTGCCGTTTCGCTGCCAGAATCTTAACTGTTTCATCAGATAAGGCATGATGTAATGATCAAGGCCGAATGCTCTTCCGGCACCGCCTAGCATCGGAATATGCGCTAAAAGCAGATAAAGCTGGCCGGTTCCGGACAGGAAGAAGTTAATATTCATAAAAATCGCAGCTGCGGCACCCAAAAATGTAAAAGCTCCGCTTAAGAAGGTGGCAGCAATAAATAATTCCGTTAAAGTGATGGTAATCTGAAATAGCAATGGATATCTATAGATAAAGTTTTCTACAAACCAGATATAAGATGTTGGAGAGTCCGGTCCCACAAGCTGCAATGACGCGCCCGAAACCAGCTTATCTCCTATGGCGAGCCAACCATGAGAAACTTTATCAATAGCCGATATCAGCCACACAAAGCCTAAAGCAATCCTTGCTATGGCCAGCCAGTACGACCTGGAACGGGCATTCACATGGTCAATGAAAGCTTCTGCCAGTAAGGGTTTACGCCTTGCATTGACCAGAAAATGGTGCTGAAGATATTTGATACAGCTTTCCAGACCTCCCACTTCAAAGATATAGTGTAGGTTTACAATATGTTTCATGGCTGTAGCAAATATCCATGATAAGCCGAAGCCCATGAGATCAGCTACCCCGTAGATACTTCCGATGGATACCAATACTCCATGGAAATTCGGTTTGAATTCCTTCTTTTTATCAATGACTTTAATATCGTTGGCAAGATTATAAGCTGCCGTATGTGCGGTTTGCAAGGCTGCTTCCACAAAAGGAGGAACACCATTTCCTGCATCATCTAATGAATAAGCATTATCTCCAACTGCGTATACATTGGGATGTTGCGTAGTGCGCAAATATTTGTCTACTTCTATTCTGTTTCTTTTTGTCAGGGTCAATCCCGTTTCCTTTACAAAGCTGTTGGCTTGTACTCCTGAAGTCCAGATGACCGTTTGTGTTTTGATGGTCTGGCCACTTTTTACAGTTACTGACTGGGGGGTCACTTCAATAATAGGGGAATTGGTCATCAACTCTACGTTATTTTTCTTGAGATAACCGATCGCTTTCTGTGCGAGATTTTCTTTTAACGAATAAAGTATTTGGGGTAGAGCTTCGATAATGATTAATCGTACTTCTTTTGGACTAATTCTGTACTCTTTTGCAAGATATCTTGTCCACTGCATTAGTTCACCTATCATTTCTACCCCGGTAAAACCACCTCCGCCAACCACAAAGGTGAGTAACTCCTTCCGTTTTTCAATATCTTTTTCTGATTTCGCCAGATCAAACATTTTTATTACTTGCTGTTTGATTTTAATGGCATCTTCCAATGACCACAGAAAGAATGAGTGTTCTTCAATGCCGGGTATTCCAAAAGAAGATGGTTCACTTCCTGTCGCTACCACAAGATAGTCATAAGTTATTTCACCGCTATCTAAAACTATTTTATTATTTTCCAGATCTACTTTCTGAGCTCTTTCATTAATAAAGCGAACTTTGGTATATCGCAGGATATGTTTTAAAGGAATTTTAACGCTGTCATTCTCTACTCTAAATCCTGCTACTTCGTGCAATTCAGTAATTAAGCCATGAAATGGATTTTGGTCTATCAGTATAATGGATATCTCAGGATTTCTTTTGAAATATTTATGAAGTTCTTTTGCTGCTTCTATTCCAGCATAACCTCCGCCGAGAATAACGATACTTTTTTGGGTCATAGTAAAACCTCCTTATCATTGCAATTTTAGTTATTTCCATTCTTGAAAAATCTTATTAAATTAATTATTCTATCCAGTTGTTTAGAAATGGTGGGAGTAGGGATATCAGTGCATATAAATTTTTTAAAGAGTAAATACTTATAATGACTTGAAAATGATGTTAAAATCGGGTGGGAACCTCTAAGAGGGTGTTATTTTTATATAACAGGGAGTTAGAATTAATCAGATATCCCTGTTATATTTTTTATCTGCGAACAAATTGACCAAAATTAATTGTTAGAGCATTATACTTTAAATCGGTTTTTATATATGCTATTATTTTATAGGATAGTTTGGAATACAGAGTAAAATACTAATTTTAATATGGGAGTCTATTTAAACCGATGTGCTAAGATACTGAACGTTTTTCATTAGTAATTTAATGAATGTCTCTCAGTATTTTCGCTATGCATCTTAATATTATTGGAGGAAAGGAATATGAGATTTATTATGCGGCACTTGAAGCTGCTATTAACCATTTTATTAGTAGTTATCATTGTATCAGGAGTTACTCTTTTTAATCCCTTAAATGAAAAATCAGCTTCAAAAACAGATTTTATGCTTTCTACCGTCATAAGCATAAAAGCATATGGTGGAAATGCGGAAAAAGCGATTGATGCAGCTATGGATAGGATACAGGAAATTGAAGATACCATGAGTGCGTACACTAAGGGCAGTGATATATGGAACTTAAATCACAGCAAACCGAATACAGCTGTTAAGATAGGAGATAATACGTTTCAGGTTGTAAAAAGAGGATTATATTATTCACAATTGACAGGCGGCAATTTTGATATTAGTATTAAGCCTTTAGGGGATTTATGGGCTATTGGGAGTGAAAAACCGAAGGTGCCGGAAGAATCGGAGATACAACAAGCTATTAATAAAATCGGATATGAGAAGATACAGCTTAATGAGGATGAACACAGTGTAAAGCTTCTGCAAGAAGGATCGGGGATTGACCTTGGAGGCATCGCGAAAGGGTATGCAGCGGATGAAGTCATAAGGGTGTTAAAAAACCATGGTATTAAAAGTGCTTATGCTGATCTTGGAGGAAATGTGATTGTTCTTGGCAAGAAGAAAATAAGTCTTATGCAGTATATTCGTGCAGCAATTAAGGGGGACAAGCAATCCATGCAAACAGATTGGCGGATAGGAATTCAAAACCCGGCTGAAGGGCGGGGCATATTAATGGCTGTAATAAACGTATCGGACAAGGCGATCGTTACATCCGGCCCATATGAACGGAATTTTAAAAAGGACGGAAAGATTTATCATCATATTTTAAATCCGTTTACGGGATATCCTGCTTCCAGCGGCTTGATCAGCGCAACGATTATTGCGGAAAATTCTATGGACGCTGATGCATTATCTACCAGTTTATTTTTATTGGGAGAAGAAAAGGGACTGCAGCTTATTGAATCGCAGCCCGGCATAGAAGCAATGACAATTAACCAATATAAACAAGTACGTACTACAAAAGGTCTAAAAGGGAAGATAGAAATTATAGACGACGAGTATAAACTACAATAAAAAATTTATGTGGGTGTGTTATGGAATTATTATCAGGCTATCCTGAGATAGCATACGAAATGAAGTTAATAGAGGAAAAATTGATAAAGAATGTACGTGCCAAGCAGGCATTGGTTAATGATGCGACCCAGCAAATGCTGCAGTCGGGAGGAAAGAGGTTAAGACCTTTGCTGATGGTGCTTGCCGCAAAGGCAGGTGACTATAGCCGGGAAAAGATTATTCCGCTGGCAGCCGCTGTAGAAATGCTGCATATGGCAACGCTCATTCATGATGATATTATTGATGAAGCCAATTTGAGAAGAGGCACACAAACAGTTCAATCACGATGGGGCAAAGATATCGCGGTGTTTACAGGAGATTTCCTTTTGTGTAAAGCGTTTTTACTTATTTCGGGATTTAACGATATAGAAAACACAAAAAAGCTGGCTAGAGCGCTAAGAGTAGTGTGCGAAGGAGAAATACAGCAATATCATTACAGGTATAAGACCGATTTGAGTGTCATTGGGTATCTCAAGCGGATTGCGGCAAAAACGGCGATTCTGTTTAGCGCCAGCAGTTATATAGGTGCTTATGAGGCGGCGTGCAGCAAGCAAATGGTCAATGATCTGGCAGGATATGGCATGAATATGGGGATGGCATTTCAGATCACAGATGATGTGATGGATTTCACAGGAAAAAAAACCATGATGGGTAAGCCTGCAAATAATGACTATACGCAAGGCATATATACACTGCCTATTATATATGCAATCCAGAATAAAGAGTACAGTGCAAGTATCAAAGAACTTCTAAACAAGAATCAGCATTCTGTAGAAGATGGCAGGCAAATATCCGAAATTGCGTTTGCATCGGGTGGGGTAGACTATGCACAAAAATTGGCCACAAAATATATCAATAAAGCACAGAAGAGTTTAAAAGTGCTGCCCGATGGAGCAAGCAAGGAAATTATGAGCAGTATATTAGATCAGTTAATTGGCAGAAATACATAAATGGAATTGAAAGATGTATAGAGTGAAAGGAGGGCAGCCAATGTCATATAGGGACATTCGAGAGTTTGTTGAGATTCTTGAGAAAAAAGGATTGCTAAAAAGAATACAGACAGAGGTAAATAGTGAGCTTGAAATCACCGAGATCACTGATAGGGTATCCAAAAAAGGTGGCCCGGCTCTATTATTTGAAAACGTAAAGGGTTCAGACTATCCTGTATTAATGAACGCATTCGGTTCTTATGAAAGGATGAATCTTGCACTGGGAGTTAATAGTTTGGATGATATTGCGCAAGAAATACGGGAATTAATAAAGCCGTCCAATTACATTGGTTTGATCAATAAAGTAAAAGCGGCACCCAAACTGCTACAACTCGCAAATATTTTCCCGAAAAGAGTAACCAAAGCGCCATGCCAAGAAGTGATAGAAGAGCCGGATTTGGATAAAATTCCTATATTAAAATGTTGGCCCCAGGACGCAGGGAGGTTTGTCACACTTCCGCTGGTTATAACCAAAGATCCGCATAATGGTGGTATGAATATGGGGATGTATAGACTGCAGGTGTATGATAAGACCACTACCGGTATGCACTGGCATTTACATAAAGATGGCCGTGAAAACTATAATCGTTATAAAGAGAGCGAAAATAAGATGCCTGTATCTGTTGCGATAGGGGCAGATCCCGCGACCGTTTATTCTGCGACTGCACCTTTGCCTAAAGAAATCAGTGAATATTTATTTGCGGGATTTTTAAGAAAGAAACCGGTAGAAGTGGTAAAATGCATTACCAATGATATTGAAGTTCCTGCTCACGCGGAATTTGTGCTGGAAGGTTATGTTGATCTGAATGAATACAGAGAAGAAGGGCCTTTTGGAGATCATACGGGATATTATTCGCTGAAGGATAAGTATCCGGTTTTTCATGTAACCTGTGTTACGCGAAAGAAGAATCCGATCTATTCTGCAACCATCGTAGGGAAGCCACCTATGGAGGACTGTTTTATTGCGAAAGCTACTGAAAGAATATTTCTTCCTTTGCTGCAAATGCAAAATCCTGAAATTTTGGATATTAATATGCCATTGGAAGGAGTATTTCATAATTGTGTCATCATCTCTATAAAGAAAAGCTATCCGGGGCATGCTAAGAAAATTATGAATACTGTATGGGGGATGGGACAGATGATGTTTACCAAAATGGTGATTGTTGTTGATCATACAGTGAGCCCCCATGATTTGTCGATAGTGGCATGGAAAGTTTTTAATAATATTGATGCAAAAAGAGACGTTGTGATTACAGAAGGGCCGTTAGATGCGCTGGACCATTCATCTCCGTTGCCGCATTACGGACATAAGATGGGGATCGATGCTACTAAGAAATGGCCGGAGGAAGGCCATCTGCGCGAATGGCCGGATGATATTGAGATGGATCAAGAGATAAAAGAATTAGTAGATAAGAAATGGAAAGAATATGGGATCGATTAAGTCGTGCGTATATGAATAATAGGAAATTATTGCTTACGGTTCATATAGGTAAGAAGAATCCAAGTTTAAAGTATCTTGGATTTAACTTTTAACTAGTAGTAGAATAAATGGCTATTGGTAGGGGCGGACGACTCTGTCGCCCGATGTGCTTTGCCGTATTGCGGGCGGACAGAGTCGTCCGCCCCTACCAAAGCTTAAGTGAGAGCATCATATATACCTTATCTATATATAGTTCGAAGAAAATTCACAGAATACTATAGGAAAATCTGTGAACTGTGAACCGTGAACTGTGAACTATTAAAAAAAGGAGTAATGGAAGTGGATATTCTACAATATAGTTCCAAAGTCACTTCTAAAGTAAAAAACATCAGTGACATGGTTATATTCAGGCATACGCTATTCGCGCTGCCGTTTGCTTTTATTGGTGTAATGGTGGCTCAAGGCGGAATGCCTCCGATATCCAAAGTTGTATGGATTTTACTTGCCATGTTTGGGGCAAGAAATGGAGCAAATGCCTTAAACCGCTTGATAGACAGTGATATAGATGCCGCTAATCCCAGGACGGCTATAAGACATATTCCAAAAGGCATATTGAAAAAGTGGGAGGTGCTCTTAGTTGCCGTTGCGTGTTTTGTACTACTCATCATTTCGGCTTTTATGATCAATCCGATTTGCAGTTACCTTTTGCCAATCCCACTATCTTTATTTATTATTTATTCCTATACAAAGAGATTCACATGGATGTGCCATTTTGTACTGGGGGCAGCCGTAGGAGGAGCACCTATGGGCGGCTGGCTGGCAATCACCGGGGAGATTAGTTTCCCGGATATTATCACGCCTTTTATATTTTGGGCGGTTGTTGCGCTTTGGGTTGCAGGGTTTGATATTATCTACGGAACCTTGGACTATGAATTTGATATAAAACATGAGATACATTCCGTACCGGCCCGATTCGGGATTGAAGGAGCGCTGAGGATATCATCGTTATGCCATTTGGCGGCAGTGATTTTATTATATATTGTACCAATCTTTTATCGTATGGGGTGGGCCTATTATACTTCGGTGACGGTAGTTGCATTGATGTTGATTTATGAGCATAAATTGGTATCGCCGCAGAACCTTCAAAATGTTAAGATTGCATCATATAACGTAAATGAACTGGTAGGGATTGTTGTATTCATAGGTGTGGCTATTGACATATTTTAAGTGAGGAGTGAGGAGTCTTTAATCTCTCTCCACTATCCAACTTCTCACTCCCCACTAATAAAGAAAGAAGGATAAAAGTGAACGACAGAAGATATGTGGTAGGAATTACAGGAGCCAGTGGCGTAGTCATGGGATATCGGCTGGTACAGCAATTGTTAAAGAAGGGATATAAAGTAGATTTGGTCATTACCCATGCCGGCCGCAGGGTATTAAAGGATGAAATGGGATTATCACAAGTTGAAGAACATTCGAACTTGGTACTTCATGATATAGATAATATCGGCGCGTCTATTGCCAGCGGTTCGGTGAAAACCGACGGGATGATTATTATGCCATGCAGCATGGGAACGCTGGCAGGCATTGCTAACGGTATTTCTTCCAATTTGATGCAGAGGGCGGCGGATGTGACAATCAAGGAAGGTCGGAGACTTATTTTGGTACCGCGGGAAACACCGCTAAGCCTTATACATATTAAAAATTTATTGCATGCTGCACAGGCGGGAGCGGTAATTATTCCACCGGTTCCCGCATTCTATACACAGCCCTCCACCATTGATGATGTAATAAATTTTGCGGTGGGGAAAGTGTTGGACGTTTTGCAGATAGAGCATGAACTATATCCAAGATACGGGGATAATTAATAGTGAATAGTGAATAATGGACAGTGGACAATGGACAATGGACAATCAAAAGCGAACAGTAAATAGTAAATCGAGTGTTTAAAGGAGTGGCGAAATGAAGAGGGTATTGAAGATTTTTGTGTTAGGCATATTGTTACTGATAGTTTTTTCGGGATGTGCTGAGCAGAAAAGTGAAAAAATTTCTATTGGTGTGATGCCGGATGTGAATTCGGTGCCGTTTATCGTAGCGGCAGAAAACGGATTGTTTAAAAAACAGGGAGTAGACGTTGATATTCAGTTGTTTACCAGTGCGGTGGAAAGGGATACTGCTTTGCAGACAGGAAAGATAGACGGATGTGTATCGGATATCCTTGCGGCGGCTTTTGCTATTCAAAGTGGATTTGATGTTAAGATTACTTCGGTAACGGATGGGGACTATGTATTGTTAGCAGGCAAGAATTCGAATATTACGGATATAAATGGATTTAAAAATAAAGAGATCGGCTTATCTACCAACACCATTATTGAATATGCGGTAGATTCAATGTTGATGGGAAATGGGTTTGAAGAAGAGGAAATCAAAAAAACCGGCGTTCCTAAGATCCCTGTAAGATTGGAAATGCTTGAGAATGGTCAGCTTTATGGGGCATGTCTTCCGCAGCCGCTGGCAACCCTTGCACAATCGAAAGGGGCAGCAGTGATAGCGACAAGTACACAGCAAGGATTGGCTCCTAGCGTAATGGTGTTTAATAACAGCGTTTTGAATGAAAATAAATCTGATCTCGAAAGAATATATAAAGCATATAATATTGCTGTAGAGCAACTCAATAATGATGCGCAATTTTTCAAAGAGATAATCATTGAGAAAGCAAAATTCCCGGCAGAAGTAAAGGATAATTTTAGCTTGCCGCAGTATCAAAAAGCAGTATTGCCGGATGAAGAAGATATCAATAATGTATTGAATTGGATGGACAAAAAGGGTTTGGTAAAGCAGAAACTGGAATACAAAGATATGATTGAAAAGGGCTTTTTCTGATGATTACGATCAAAAAGCTGAGTAAAGCTTATAAAAATACAAATATAGAGATTGCGGCGTTGAAAGACTTAGACCTAAAAGTAGATCAGGGCAGCATATACGCTATCGTAGGTCCTTCGGGATGTGGAAAGTCAACGCTGCTTTATATTTTAGCCGGTATCATCAAACCTGATGAAGGTAGTATAATGATTAACGGACAGCCTTTTAATAGAAATGAGGGGCACATATCCTTAATGCTGCAGGATTATGGGCTGCTTCCGTGGAAAACGGTATGGCAGAACGTTACACTTGGATTGGAAATAAAGAAAAATAGTAAGACAGTGATCAAAGAACGAGCAAAATATGCGATCGGCCAATTGGGGCTGGAAGATTTCAGTGAACTATACCCGTCACAGTTGAGCGGCGGACAAAAGCAGAGAGTGGCTTTTGCCAGGGCCATAAGTATGCGCTCGAATATTTTATTAATGGATGAACCTTTTTCAGCGCTTGATGCAATAACACGTGAAGCCGCACAGGATACTTTTATGGACTTATGGGAAAAGACGGGTATGACGGGGATTCTTGTGACCCACAATATTGAAGAAGCGGTATATTTAGGGAAAAAGATCGGGATTATGTCTTCGGCACCGGGGAGGATTTCCGCAGAAGTAGACAATATATATCAAGGAAGCACTAGTGTACGGGATACTTCTGAATTTTATAAGGTGTGTGGAGAAATACGAAGACAATTACGGGAGTACGATATATAGAAAAAACTCTTCTTACTGTCCACTCCCCACTCATCACTTACAAAATATTAGCAACTTTTATATCTTTATTAGGATAATGGTGATATAATATGAAAATAGTAAAAAAGATTATTTTCCCCGGGATAGTGGTATATATAGTGTGGTGGCTTGCAGCTTTAATACTCCACAGACCTATACTGCCGGTACCGCATAAAGTAATAATGGAATTTATTATGATATTTCCGGATGTTTTATGGAAGCATATGATAGTCAGCCTATATAGAGTAACTTGTGCGATGGGCATTGCGCTATTATTGGGTTTACCCATCGGGTTATTTTTAGGGAGGAATAAAGAAGCCGACCAATATTTTTCACCTATCATTTATTTGCTTTATCCGGTCCCCAAAATTGCGCTTCTTCCTGTGATTATGTTACTGTTCGGGTTAGGTGATTTAGCAAAAATATTTACCATCACAATGATTGTTTTTTTTCTGATATTAATAACTGCAAGAGATGCAGGAAAGAATATTGATAGGCAAATGTATTATTCACTGATTTCAATGGGAGCCGGTGAGATGCAGATGTACAGACATGTAATTCTTCCTGCTGTGATGCCGGAAATTTTTACTATTATCAGGTTAAGCATCGGAACAGCGATAGCAGTATTATTTTTCACTGAAACTTTCGCAACAAGCTATGGAATTGGATATTTCATTATTGAGGCGTGGACACGCATTATGTATGATGAGATGTTCGCGGGTATTATCGGATTAAGCCTGATAGGATTTGTATTATATGCCATTGTAGATTTTTTTGAGAAAAAAGTTTGTAAGTGGAAGAATATATAATATATGAAGGGAGACATCTTTTATGTATGACATCATTATTATCGGCGGCGGTGCTGCAGGATTGACAGCAGCATTATACGCAGGCCGAGGCGGATTAAAAGCACTGATCATTGAAAAAATGTTTGTCGGCGGGCAGGCAGCTACAACATATGAGGTAGACAACTATCCCGGATTTAATGAGCGCATCAGTGGGCCGGACCTGGTCATGAAAATGGAAGCCCATGCAAAAAAATTCGGTGCCGAAATAAAATATGAAGATGTAGTAGATGTCGATGTGGACAGCATCGTTAAAACGGTAAAAACCAATAAAAGTGTTTATGAAGCGAAAGTACTCATTCTTGCTATGGGAGCAAATCCAAAAGAACTGGGATTGGATAAGGAGAAAAAGTTCAGAGGAGCAGGTGTCTCTTATTGTGCAACCTGTGATGGCGCTTTTTATCGGGATAAAGAAGTTGCTGTAGTGGGAGGGGGAGACACTGCGTTAGAAGACGCGCTGTTCCTTGCACGGTTTTGTCCGAAAGTTTATCTGATTCATAGGAGAGATGCTTTCAGAGCGGTAAAAGTTTTGCAGGATGCAGTCTTGGAAAATGATAAAATCGAGCCTGTGTGGGACTCAACCGTAGAAGAAATCTTGGGTGAGGATCAAGTAGAAGGTATTAAGGTTAAGAACTTGAAAACAAATGAGACGAAGGACTTAAAGGTAGAAGGTCTATTTGTTGCCATTGGGGTGGTGCCTAATAGTGGATTGATTGTAAAAAAAGTTGAGACCAATAATGCCGGTTATATCATTACTGATGAAAACATGCAGACTAATAAGTTCGGTGTTTTTGCAGCCGGAGATATAAGAGAAAAAATTTTGCGTCAGATTGTCACAGCTGCAGCCGATGGAGCGATAGCAACATATGCTGCGGAGAGATATATTAATGAAAATAAATGGGAATAACAAGAATGGAGAATCATGATTCTCCATTCTTATTTATCTTACGAGACGGGGGGAACTAAATTGTTATTGATCAAAAATGGAAAGGTGCTTTCTATGGAGGGTACCGACTATGAAAACGGATATGTATTATTGAATGAGGGTAAGATCGTGAGATTAGGTGGTATGGATGACTTTAGCAATGAGGTATCAAATGCAGATAAGGTTATTGATGCCGGAGGAGGATATATACTTCCCGGATTCATCGATGCGCATTGCCATGTAGGTATGTGGGAGGATTCCATTGGTTTTGAAGGTGACGATGGCAACGAGGATACTGACCCTGTGACCCCCCATCTTAGAGCAATAGATGCTATTAACCCCAACGATAGGGCTTTCCAAGAAGCCAGAGAAGCAGGTGTCACCACAGTAGTTACAGGGCCCGGGAGTGCCAATGTTATAGGAGGGCAGTTTGCTGCCATTAAGACATATGGAAGGCGTATAGACGAAATGATCTTAAAAGAGCCGGTGGCGATGAAAGTTGCTTTGGGTGAAAACCCTAAGACAGTATATCATCAAAAGAACCAATCTCCTACAACACGAATGGCTACAGCGGCTATTCTAAGGGAGAACCTCCTGAAGGCAAATGAATATAAAACGCTAATAGATGAGCATCATGCCGATCCTGAAGAAATTGATAAGCCGGACTTTGATTTTAAGATGGAAAGCCTGTTGAAGGTATTAGATAAGCAGATACCGGTAAAGGTGCATGCACACAGGGCCGATGATATGTTTACTGCATTAAGAATAGCAAAAGAATTTGACCTAAATATCACGCTGGAGCATTGCACAGAGGGGCATTTGATTGTAGACTATTTGAAGGAAGAGAAGGTGCCGCTGATGGTAGGGCCGTCTTTATCTGACCGTTCAAAACCGGAGCTAAAGAACCTCACATTTAAGACACCGGGAATTCTTGCGCAGGAAGGATTAAGTGTTGCCATTATTACGGATCATCCGGTAACACCCATACAATACCTGCCGTTATGTGCTGCGCTGGCAGTAAGAGAGGGGATGAATGAGAAAGACGCACTAAAAGCCATTACCATTAATGCGGCAAATAATTGCGGAATAGGAAATAGAGTAGGCTCTATTAAAGAGGGAAAAGATGGAGATATCATTATTTTCGATGGACATCCTCTTGATTTTAGAAGCAGACCGGAATATGTGATTATCGATGGGAAAGTAGTGTTTGAAAGAACAAAATAATTCGAATACAAGCTTGTTATAAATAGAACAATAATACTTGAATTAATAAAAACGATGTGATATAATATTTATGAAACGATGTTTCATTATGTGGGACGTGATTTAATATGGCAGAAAAAGCTGTTCAGACTCTTGATAGAGCGTTGGATATATTAGAATTACTTGCTACTCAGAAGAATGGCATGGGTGTTACTGAAATCGGTAACCGTGTGGGTTTGCATAAAAGCACCGTGCATAGACTGCTTAACGCCCTTGGCGAGAGAGGGTATGTAGAAAAGAATACCGACGTCGGTACTTATCAGTTGGGGATGAAAGTAGTTGAAATCAGCAGTATCCATTTAAACAGTATTGAGTTGAAAACCGAGGCGGCGCCGTATCTCCGCAAATTAGCGGCAGAGACTACACAGCCGGTGCATCTTGCGACATTCGTAGATGGTGAAGTGATTTATATTGAAAAGGTTGAAACTTTAAACACTATCCGTATGTATTCATCAATAGGCAAAAGGGTACCAATGCATTGCTCAGCTGTCGGAAAGGCAATCATGACCGGAATGGCAGATACAGAAATAGAACAACTATTAAAAACCCGTGACTTAAAGCAGTATACTGCGGAAACTTTAAGCAGTATAGGTCAAGTAATAGAGCAGGTTAGAGAAGCAAGAAAGATAGGTTGGGCAATCGATAATCAAGAGCATGAAGAAGGAATCCGATGCATTGCGGCACCAATTTACGACTATCGAGGCGAAGTGATCGCAGCAGTAAGCACTTCAGGGCCTAAGAGCGTTATTGCGCCGGAAAAGGACAATATGATCAGTGAATATGTCGTGAAGGCAGCAAAAGAAATTTCTAAAAGAATGGGATACACAGGAAATTAATATTTTAAATTTGTATGATTGAAATAATAGTCTCGTTACTATAGAGTAGGAGTAACTTTCGTCTAATAAGGTTATAAATATAAAGAAAGATAAAACGGTGTTTCGAATAATGATACAATGCAAAGTAAAAGATGACACTAATAGCACTATTCATTATTCATTATTTACTATAAAATGGAGGGTTAATAAAATGGTTGAAAAGGAAAAAGTGATTACTAGGATCTCTGAGGCTGGGATTGTTGCTGTTGTTCGTGCAGAAAGCAGTGAACAAGCGCTAAAGATTGCAGATGCTTGCATCGAAGGTGGTGTAGCAGCGATTGAATTAACTTTTACTGTGCCGGCGGCGCATAAGGTAATTGAAGAGTTAGCAAAAACATACACCAAGGGAGAAATTATTCTTGGTGCCGGAACGGTAATGGATTCTGAAACTGCGAGAGTGGCTATACTTTCAGGGGCTCAGTATGTTGTAAGTCCTTACTTTAATCTTGAAACTGTTAAGCTTTGCAACAGGTACAGAATACCTTGCATGCCAGGTGCGATGACCATAAAAGAAGTGGTAGAAGCGATGGAAGCAGGTGCAGATATTATTAAGATTTTCCCGGGAGAAGCTTTTGGACCAAAGATTATTAAAGCGATTAAAGGCCCTATTCCGTATGCTAAAATGATGCCTACCGGCGGCGTCGATGTAAATAATGTGGGTGAATGGATAAAAGCCGGTGCAGTTGCGGTAGGGGCAGGTGGAGCGCTCACAGCCGGAGCGAAGACCGGAGACTATGCATCTATTACAAGAATCGGTAAAGAATTTGTTCAAAAGATTAAAGAGGCTAGAGGACTTTAATTCATGAAGACTTCTTCATGGATGAAGTGATTTATTATTGCATAATTCTATTTCCTATATATATGGCCCTGGGGTATCCCAGGGCCTCATTTTTTATCGTTGCAAGCATTCTAATAGTTTGAAATAGCCGGGGAAAGATATATTCACCGAGTCAGAACCATTAATGAAGGATTCGTTAGTTGCGACCAGTCCGGCGACAGCCATGGACATTGCAATCCGGTGGTCATGATAGGACTCGAACTGAGCACCGTTGATTGTTTGCCCGCCTTCAATAATCATACCGTCATCAGTTTCCTGTATATTTATGCCTGTTTTCTTTAGCTCGGTTACGACCGTTTTTATGCGGTTAGATTCTTTTACTTTTAGCTCTTGCGCATCCTTGATAATGGTAGTGCCTTTTGCGGCAGCAGCTGCCACAGCAATGACAGGGATTTCATCAATAAGCCTTGGAATAAGAGCACCTTCAATGATAGTACCCACTAAAGAAGAAGATTTTACAACCACATCGGCAACAGGCTCATTATTCATTGTTCTCGTATTATTCATATGAATATTTGCGCCCATTTGAGTAAGCACATCAATGATTCCGGTTCGTGTAGGGTTGATTCCTACATTTTTGATTACGATTTCCGAATCAGGTACAATAAGACCTGCGACCATAAAATATGCGGCGGAAGAAATATCACCGGGAACCGTAATATGCTGTGCATGCAGCTGTGAGACTGGTGCACTATGCACATCAAGTCCATCGGTATAAATATTCGCACCGAAATAATTTAACATTAACTCAGAATGATCACGGGATTTCTCCGGCTCGATGATGATGGTATGATCTTGGGCATATAGGCTTGCCAGCAATAAAGCAGATTTTAATTGCGCGCTGGCGACCGGAAGCTTATACTTAATTCCATGTAAGGGCTGCCCTTTTATGACAAGGGGGCAGAGGTTGTTATTATCCATGCCTGTAATGTTTGCTCCCATTTGAGTGAGGGGTTCAATCACTCGGCCCATAGGACGTTTTCTTATCGATTCATCTCCGTCAATTTTGCTCTCAAACCCTTGGCCGGATAACAAACCTAACAACAGTCGTGTAGTAGTACCTGAATTCCCTGTATATAGTACGTCGGATGAAGGTTGTAATCCATACATCCCTTTTCCGAATACTTTTACTTTGTTATGTGGGAAGGTATCTATTTGTATGCCTAACTTTCGGAAACAATCAATGGTACTAAGACAATCCTCTCCGGTGAGAAAACCATCAATCTCAGTAATGCCCTCAGCAATGGCACCAAACATTACAGCTCTGTGTGAAATAGACTTATCGCCCGGGATAGTAATTTCACCCTTCAATGATTTTGCAGGACTGATAATCATGGTACTTCGCTCCTTAATTTATATATTCATCGTTCGTGCTGTACAAATCCCAGATATGAGGATTTGTCGGTATTTTTATAATGGCAATAAATATGCTAGTGTCTTTTAATTGCGTGATAACCATATTTTATTAAGATTTCATAAGATTTATCCATGCTTACACGATTGGGTAGACTGATGATCAATACTCCGCCTTCATATTCCCGGCTGTTGCTGATATTGATATTTTTTATATTAATATCATTTTTACCCAGTATGGTGGCAACTTCTCCGATGATTCCCGGCTTGTCCACCACATCCACAGAAAGTTCATACGTGCCTGGGATAAGTCCGGTAACTTTGGAGGGAAAGGAGTCTCTAAATTCTTTAGCATCCGCAAAGAATTGAAATACCTCATGGCCATTCAGTGTTTCGATGTACGTTTTATACGTATTCAAAAGACCTAAGTAGACATCTAAGATGTCCAAAATAGCATCTTTGTTGCTAAAACAAATATTATGCCACATTTCCGGATTGGAGGAAGCGATGCGGGTAATATCCTTAAAACCGCCGGCTGCCAGCTTCTGCATATATTGCCCGGAGGTATCCAGATCCTTAACCATGTTTACCAGTGCTGCGGAAATGATATGAGGTACATGACTGATGGCTCCGGTAACTTTATCATGCAATTCCGGAGGTATTTCAATAGGTATGCTTCCAAAGCACTCAGCCAATTCTTTTAAAATTTGAATATCGTCATGCGTGGATTTTTCGCATGGAGAAATAATATAATAAGCATTTTCAAATAGATGACTTTTGCTGGACATATAGCCAGATTGCTCAGAACCGGCCATTGGGTGACCACCTATGAAATGAAACATTTCCGGCAGTTTTTCCACCTGATTGATCAAATGGGCTTTGGTACTTCCCACATCCGTAATGATACAATGATGCGGCACAACAGAAGCTGCTTTTTGAATCCATTCTATGGTCTTATTTACAGGTGTACAAACAAAAACAATATCCGATTGATGCATTTCAGTAGAAACATCGTTCAATGCCACGGATATTATTCCCTCATCTATTGCCTGTTGTAATGTATTGTCATTATTATCTATTCCTATGATCTTATCTATGCCGCATCTTTCTTTTAGAGCCTTTGCGATAGAGCCGCCAATTAACCCCAACCCAATCACTGTTACACATTTAATGTTCATGATAACCTCCCGTATTTTATAATGGACAATGGACATTGTACAATGACGCAATAAGTCACACTAAGTACGTTACATATGCATTCAGACATATAGGAGCCGGTTCGAGGCCACTTAGTGAAGCATGAGGACGTGAAGCAGTACCTCCGTCACCATGCTTTCAATACTTTTGAATGTATTTCCAGTCACCCAAGGCGTCGTGTCAGGAAACCCGTTCCCATATCTCTACTTTTACGTCTGAATGCAATATATTTAGTGGTATTTATAAATAGTATCTGACCACGTTGTCTGAGTATAATAAGGTTTAATCAACCTTATATTCGCGGTCCAGCAGGGAGGCAATCTTGCTTATGTTGCTGCAAAGCTGATGAAAGTTCTGTGGAGTTAAAGATTGCGGACCATCGGACAGGGCACACCTGGGATTAGGATGAACTTCTATCATGAGTCCGTCCGCACCGGCAGCGATGGATGCACGGCTTAACGGTGCGACATATTCCCATTTGCCTGTAGCATGACTTGGGTCTACTATTACCGGCAGATGAGTTTTGCTTTTGATAACAGGGATAGCGCTAATATCGAGTGTATTTCTGGTAGCTGTTTCGAATGTGCGGATACCTCTCTCACATAAAACAACATTATAATTACCTTCGCTCATAATATATTCTGCTGCATTCAACCATTCTTCCACTGTTGCGGAAAGGCCTCTTTTAAGCAGAACCGGTTTTTTTGTTTTACCTACTTCTCTTAATAGGTAGAAGTTTTGCATATTTCTTGCGCCAATTTGAAACATGTCTACATATTTTTCAGCGATCTCGATAGATTTCTGGCTGATTACTTCGGTTATAATTTTAAGGCCGGTTCGTTCTCTAGCTTCGGCCATATATTTTAGACCCTCTTCTTCCAATCCCTGAAATGAGTAAGGAGATGTTCGGGGCTTGTAAGCGCCGCCTCTTAAAAACTGCGCTCCTGCTTGTTTAATTGAATCTGCAGCTTCGAAAAGCTGCTCTTTGCTTTCTATAGCACAAGGACCGGCCATAATCACGATTTCTTTACCGCCGATTTGAACACCATTGACATTTACTACCGAGGCCTCCGGTTTAAATGTTTTACTTGCCAGCTTGAAAGACTCCATAATAGGGACTAGCTTATCCACCCCCGGCATGAGTTCAAGAGGTACATCATTAAGCACTCTCTTATCACCGATTACTCCAATAATGGTAACCAGTGCGCCTTCTGAAATGTGAATGCCAAGCCCAAGAGAGTCCAGTACACCGCATACCTCTTTTACTTGCTCTTGGGTTGATTCGGGTTTCATTACAATAATCATAATATCTCTTCCTTTCTACAATACTACTTGTTTTTAGTGTTTGCCAATACCATGCTTCCATACTACACTAGTGAAAAGTTAATAGTGAATAATGAATAGTGAATAATTCTTGTGGTTACGCTGTACTATTCACTATTAGCTATTTATTATTCACTGTTTCTTTTAGTGCTTTAACAAACTCTTCACATTCTTCTCTCAAACCAATGGTAACTCTCAACCATGTATCCATTCCGTACAAATACCCCGGGCGTACGATGATACCCTTATGTAATAGTGATTGGAATACTTCTTTGCTGCTACGGTTCACATTCACCATTACGAAATTAGTTTCGGAGGGGAGATATACCAGACCAAGTTTATCGAAAGTACTATATAAGTACTCTTTGTTCTCTTTATTGGTCAAATAGCTCGTCTTTTTAAACGTATCATCTTCTAAGCTTGCTGTTGCAGCAGCTTGTGCGTATGAACTTACGTTAAAAGGACTTCGAACCCTTTCAAGATAGCTGATGATCTTTTCATTTGAAATGGCATATCCGATTCTAGCAGAGGCCAAGCCATAAATTTTGGAGAAAGTTCTTAAAATAATAATATTATTATATTTATCCAGCAGTTGTAAAGATTCAGGATAGTCATCACGCGTCACATATTCGTAATATGCTTCATCCAATACTACAACAACGTGATCGGGAACTTTTTCAAGAAAAGCATCTTGCTGCTCTTTGGTATACATTGTTCCTGTAGGGTTGTTAGGATTACATAGCCAAATCAACTTGGTCTTATCATTGATTTTTTCTTCCATCGCGTCCAAGTCAAAGAAATAGTCTTTGTCCAACGGGATTCCGATACAAATACCGCCGGCCAACTTGGTGTTTGTTTCATACAATGGGAATGACGGAACTGCCATAATGGCTTCATCATCGGGATCAATAAAGGCTTTTGGAATCATTTCTATAATTCCATCAGACCCGGCACCAAAGAAGAGTTGCTCCGGCTTAAGCTTCATTTTTTTAGCCAAGGCATTTCTCAATTCAGTGCTATTTGCATCAGGATAAAGTCCCGGTGTGTTCATCACTTCCATCATAGCGTCCTTGGCTTTGCTAGAACACCCTAATGGATTTTCATTGGAAGCCAGCTTGATAACCTTCTCCAATCCTAATTCCCGCTGTACTTCCGATATAGGTTTACCGGGGACATATGGGGCGATACTATTTAAAGCATCTCTAAAACGTATAGACATAATAACAACTCCAGTGATAGTGGGAGGTGAGTTAAGAGTGGCATACACCCAAAACCATTACACCGAAACGCCACTGTTTTTCATAATATTATATAGGAATATGAGTAAAAAAGAAATATATCTGACAAAAATAATGGTCAAATTATTGCTTTCAGCATTGCAAAAAATATATTACTTTTAACAAGACATAAGATTGCGAATGCAATATGCGTCACAATAAGTGTGGTACATATTTGCTCAGATAATATTGTCCACTGTACATTATTCACTATTCACTATTCACTATTAATTATTAGTTGTTAATTGCCTTCCCTCTTCCATGTATAAAAATAGTAGAATAATCAATATATACAAAAAAATAATGCACTAATAACTAAATTCATTATAAAGTTGGCATGGTTTTTGTATAAAATAAATATAAAAATATAAAAATATTGTTAAAAAATTTTAATTGAAAAAAGGAAATTTGGAAAAAATATCGAATAATATTAATAAGGATGTAATATTCTCTTAACCCAAAATTTACAGTCTAAGGGGGAAAACGTATGAAGCAATATCCAATATCAAAAATCAGAAACGTATGCCTGATGTCACACGGTGGAGCAGGTAAAACATCATTGGCAGAAGCCATCTTATATAATACGGGTGCGCTGGATAGATTTGGTAAAGTTGCTGATGGTACGACAACTACTGACTATGACCCGGAAGAAATTAAGAGAAAGATTTCCATTAGTACTGCAATAGCACCTTGCGAGTGGAAAGGTGACAAGTTAAATATTATTGATACCCCTGGATATTTTGATTTTGTTGGTGAAGTCATGGAAGGCGTCCGTGTTGCTGACGCTGCTGTGATTGTAGTAAGCGGGAAATCCGGAGTGGCAGTAGGGACTGAAAAGGCGTGGAAGTATGCTGTAGATAGAAAACTTCCCAGAATTGTTTTTGTAAATAAAATGGATGAAGACAATTCGAATTTCTATGCGGTGTTAGATCAATTGAGAGAAAAATTTGGAAAGATGATTGCACCTTTCCAAGTTCCTATTCGTGAAGGAGAGCATTTTACCGGTTTTGTAAATGTAGTTGATATGCAGGCACGAAAATTTGATGGTCAAAAGGTAATAGATGTTGCTATTCCTGATGGTATGGAAGAGAAAATTATGCCGGTAAGAGAAATGATCATGGAATCTGTTGCAGAATCCAGTGAAGAGTTAATGGAAAAATATTTTGCAGGTGAAGAGTTTACCATTGAAGAGATCCATCACGCTTTAAGGGTAGGCGTAGAAGAAGGCAGCATCGTTCCGGTGCTTTGCGGCTCTGCTCTGACCAATACAGGAGTGCAGGTATTGATGGATGCGATTGTTGAATACTTCCCGTCTCCTGATGAAATGGGTAAAGTTGTTGGCACACGACCGGAATCTGATGATGTGATTGAAAGAAACCCTGCTGAAAATGAGCCATTGGCTGCGCTGGTATTTAAAACAGTTGCAGACCCGTATGTAGGGAAATTATCCATATTTAAAGTTTTTTGTGGAACGTTGAACGCTGATTCCACGGTATATAACGCTAAGACTGATACAAATGAGAGGATAGGACGTTTATATTTATTAAGAGGTAAGAAACAAATTGAAGTTGATAAGATCACAGCAGGGGATATTGGTGCAGTAACAAAATTGGCGAATACCAATACAGGAGATACATTATGCGATAGTGCCGACCCTATCATTCTGGAAAGCGTTGATTTCCCGGAACCTGCAATCTCTCTGGCAATTACGCCTAAAGCAAAAGGTGATGAAGAGAAGATTGGTGTAGGCTTGCATAGACTGGTAGAAGAAGATCCTACGTTAAAAGTGGAACTGAATACCGAAACACATCAAATGCTGATATCCGGCATAGGTGAGCAGCATCTGGACATTGTGGTGAGTAAGCTGAAAGCTAAATTTGGAGTGGCAGTAGACTTAAGTGATCCTAAAGTTCCATATAGAGAGACTATTAAGAAAAGAGTGAAAGTGGAAGGTAAACATAAAAAGCAATCCGGAGGACATGGACAATATGGACATGTATGGATCGAGTTTGAAGCGGGAGAGACGGAAGATCTTATATTTGAGGAAAAGATATTCGGTGGTGCTGTCCCCAGAAACTTTTTTCCCGCTGTAGAAAAGGGTTTGAGAGAGAGTATGGTTCATGGAGTGCTTGCCGGCTATCCGGTAGTTAATTTGAAAGCAACATTAGTGGATGGTTCGTATCATCCTGTAGATTCTTCAGAAATGGCTTTTAAGGTAGCTGCTTCATTGGCATATAAGAAAGGGTTGGAGCAAGCAGGGTCTGTCCTTTTGGAACCTATTGCGCATGTGGAAGTAGTAGTTCCTGATGATTACATGGGAGATGTAATCGGTGATCTTAATAAGAGGAGAGGGAGAATACTTGGTATGAATCCTCAAATCGGAGGGCAGCAGCAGGTTGTTGCAGAAGTGCCCATGGCGGAAATGTTTAAGTATGCTACAGATTTAAGGTCAATGACGCAGGGAAGAGGAAGCTTCAGTTTGAAGTTTGAAAGATATGAAGAAGCTCCAGCCAATGTAGCGCAAAAGGTAATCGAGCAAGTTAAGAGCGAAAGCGCAGAATAAGTGCTAAAAATATATATTTACGCATATTTTATCTTCCTTAAAAATATGATGTAATAAGAATATTTTTAAGGAAGTGTATACTATGTTTATAGTTTCCTTCAAATTCAGCAAAAAAAAGTTAATCATTGCGGTATTAATCATTCTACTTATGATGATATCAGCAGCATCCATATTCATAAAAGCAAAATATACGATTATATTCAATACGTTGCAGAATGATATCTCATATAATTTTAAAAATATTAAAAGTAATGAGGATCGGATTAACTTTTTAAAGCAGTTTGGTTGGGAAGTCGAAGAGAAACCCATTGAGATCATGGAAGTCCAAATTCCGGAAAAATTTGGAAGTGTATATACTAATTATAATAAAATACAACAAGAAATAGGGCTTGACCTAGAAGTATACAAAGGGAAGAGAGTGAAAAGGTATACCTATAAAGTAATAAATCATCCTGTTTATAATAACGATGATGTACGAGCGAACATGCTTATATATAAAGATAGTGTAGTGGCAGGAGATATTATGACAACAGCAATTGACGGTTTTATGCATTCGCTGTTGTATAAGATTGATGGTTAAAAAATAGTAAACAAATAGTAAAGAAAAACACCAGTGTAATAAACTGGTGTTTTTAGTTTTTATTATGGTATAATACATTGGTAACGATTTGGATAGAGATATACAGGTGTATAGAAAGTGGGAACGAGGTCATGAAAACTATCAACATCCGTGATATTAGAAGAAAATTAAAAAAACGTTTAATAGATGTAGATAAATTACAAGAAATGCTGGAATGCTTGTTGGAAAGGCAGCAAGTTAATTATGCAATAAAGGGACTTGTTGGAATAAGCTTGGAATATGTTGCCTTACTGGATATATTAAACCAACCCAGGAATAGGCCCGTATTAGAACAGGAATATGAAGTAGAACAGGATATCATCTTTATAAGAGATCTGTTAAATCGAATTGATACATGGTTTATAGCCGACGAGAGAGAGAAAGATGATAGAATAAAAAGATTAAAAGCTATTAAAAAGATGATGTTAGAACGTGCGAAAGTCCTTGCTGCTTATCAAAATGTGCTGGAAGTATATATATATATATTAACTTCTGCTAGCGAAAAAAGTTATTTTGAGCAGCAGGAACTACAACAGGTGAATATGGAATGTTTTGTGGAGGAAGTCATAAAGTTTATCTTTTCACAGAAAGAGAAGCTTATTGTTAATGAAAAGCTTAAGGCGATATTAAGGTGCCTTCCTATAAAAATCAGCAAGCAAAGGTTTTATGATTATATTGTAAGCAGCATCGGAAATTATAAGGGGGCATATACTAAAGATCTGGAAGCATTTATAGAGATGCTGATGGACACATTTTATCCTGAGCGGATAAAACACTATGGAGAAACATTTAAATTTATTGTAAAACCGATTGAAAATATGAGAAATATTGACTTCAGTAATCTTTCACAGCACCAAGTGGACGAAAAAGGAGAAGAAATTCAGAACATAGCAGATGATATTAACCTAATGATCAATCTATGCAATTACACAACCGGTATAGTAAATAAAGCAATTGCAATGATCGAAAAGACATGTGTTGCTGACTATGAAGTACTGTGGCAAGAGGAACCTGCGCTAGAATCAGTAAGTGAAATGATGGGAATTATAAAAGAAATGATTAAAGAGACCGTATATGACTTCACGATGTCTAATGAAATAATCACTAAGCTTGTGAGGCTGGAAGGTAAGCAAGAGAAGTGGATGGACAGGATAGAACGATATATGGATGTGATTAATTATGCAGCAGATGAATATAAAGATACTATTTCCGATTTGGGACTACGAGAAGATATTGATAATATTAGAATGATAGAACTTTTTAATTCGGATTGTTTATTTGTTGACCCTGATATTTATATACATAATTATGAAGGATGTGAACAAGTAGATACTATGGTTGCAAATAATAAAGCGCAAAGCCTAATAGATTTTATAGAGGAAAAATCTAAAAGTACACCTCCAAATATTACAAAAGTTAAGATGAATATCCTGCTGTTTTTAATGCCGCCTGCTTTTAATACGGTACAAGAGGTAACGCAGTATGTAACCAATGCTATGAAATCATGCAGTGATAGGTATGAAAAGCTGGCAGTGATAGACGCAATAAGACAAATCATGGATAACTACGGATATAAACCATTTAATTGATAATGAGGAATGGAGAATCAAAACTGACAATGAGGTTACCCAAAAAATTTTTAGATAGAATGCAAGCATTATTAGTAGATGAATATGAAGATTTTTTAAAATCTTATGATGAAGGCCGGTTTTATGGATTGAGGGCGAATACCCTGAAAATCAGCAAAGAGCAATTCTTGGAGATTTGCCCCTTTGAATTAGAACCGGTTGCATGGACAAGGGATGGCTTTTATTATAAAGAAGAAGCGGCGCCGGGCAAGCATCCCTACTACCATGCGGGGATTTATTACATTCAGGAACCCAGTGCGATGGCTCCGGGGACAATCATAGATGCAAAACCGGGAGAAAAAATTTTGGATATGTGTGCTGCTCCCGGAGGCAAGACCATTCAAATTGCAGCAGGACTGCAAGGGAAAGGCGTGCTGGTAACCAATGATATTAACGCGAATAGGGTGAAAGCACTGGTAAAAAACATAGAACTGTATGGTGTTCGAAATGCTGTAGTAACCAATGAGACGCCACAGCGTTTAGCAGAGAAGTTTATCGGATATTTTGACAAGATTCTTGTAGATGCGCCTTGTTCGGGAGAAGGGATGATGAGAAAGGATGAGCAGGCTGCAAAAAGCTGGGAAAAATTTGATGTGCAGACTTGCTGTGCGATGCAGAGAGACATTTTAGAATATGCAGATAGCATGCTCAAGGGAGGGGGGCTGATCTGTTATTCAACTTGTACTTTTTCTCCAGAAGAGAATGAAGGAACCATTGAGTGGTTTCTCAATAAAAATCCCCATTACGAGGTGTTAAGCATACAAAGTGTGGAAGGAATGGGTAAGGGTAGGCCGGATTGGATAGAAGGAAGAGAAAGTTTAAGTAAATGTGTACGTTTTTGGCCCCATAAAATTAAAGGAGAGGGTCATTTCATAGCGTTGCTGCGGAAAAATGAAGATGTAAAGATTGTGCCGAAAAAAGGCTTAGCAGGTGTAGTAGAAAAAAATACCGAGAAGTTATGGACGGATTTTAGTGAGAGTATATTTCGCGCTATTCCGGAGGGTATTCTGCAGGTATATGGCAGCAATATACATATCATACCCGAAGACCTTCCCGATATAAGAGGTTTAAATATAGTAAGAACAGGTGTGCAATTGGGAAGTATCGAAAAGAATCGTTTCGAACCGTCACAAGCGCTGGTAATGGCATCGAAAATAGATGATTTTAAGAATGTACTTGATTTAAAAGCAGAATCCCAAGACGTTATAAAATATCTCAAAGGTGAAACGCTGATGGTAGAGGGAAAGAAGGGGTGGACTGCTGTATGTGTAGACAGCTATCCTTTAGGTTGGGCGAAGCAGGGTGAAGGGGTATTGAAAAACATGTACCCGAAAGCATGGAGAAAAATGGGGTAATAGTTCACGGAAACGATATACTCGATATATAGTTGTAGCGGCAGGCCTTGTGTCTGCCCGATTTGAAATGTACACGCTATTATAGATAACTAAAGTGAGACTTGAAAAATACCAAGTTATCTAACTTAGCACGCAGAAGGAGTGAAGCATGGGGACGGACCTACTGCTGCACTTGTTTTTTAGGGAAGCTGTAGGCCCGTCCCCATGCTTTGCGACTGACCAATCAAGCACTTTATAACATCCTATAGGAAATAACTGGAGGGCATTATGGCGGATACACAAAGGTTAGACAAGATATTATCCAACAGTGGTTTTGGAACCAGAAAAGAAATTAAACAAATGGTACGGGTCGGACAAGTAACTGTTGATGGCAGAGTTGTCAAGGATAGCAGTATGCATGTAAATCCATATCAAAATGAAGTGATGGTGAACGGACAAAAGGTGGAGTACCGCGAATTTGTTTATTTGATGATGAATAAGCCTGCGGGGGTAGTTTCTGCTACATGGGATAACAAGTTTAAGACTGTGGTGGATCTTGTACCTGAAGCCTATAGACATTTCGATGTATTTCCTGTAGGGCGCCTGGATAGAGATACCGAAGGATTACTGCTCCTTACTAATGACGGACAGCTGGCCCATGACCTGCTGTCTCCCAAAAAGCATGTTCCTAAGACTTATTATGCAAAAGTGGATGGGAAGATTTCACAAACAGACGTTGAAGTCTTCAAGAAAGGTGTTGGGCTTGATGACGGATACGAGACTCTGCCAGCTCAGCTTGTTATCCTAAAGTCAGAAGAGCAGTCGGAAATAGAGCTTACCATCGTAGAAGGAAAGTTTCATCAGGTCAAAAGAATGTTTGAAGCGGTGGGAAAGAAGGTAACTTATTTACAAAGAATAACAATGGGAGCTGTGGATTTGGATAGAGGATTAGAGCTGGGAGCGTGTAGAGAACTAACACATCGTGAATTGGATGAGTTGAAGAATATAGATAACGAACTTTAGGCTTGTGGCTTGCCATCATGCTAGCAGTTGAGATTCGGTAGGGGTGGACGACTCTGTCCACCCGTAGATCATGCAGTAATGCACCGGGCGGACAGGGTCGTCCGCCCCTACGGATAATCGCTTGAGTTCTTGTTACATAGGATTTAGGATTAGGATAATTCTAGCTTTAGAGTTTTTTATCTATATACGTGTTTTTAATTTTTATACTTAAAATAACTTAGGGATCAACACACTAAGTTATGTTTTTGTTATGCTTGCCTGTTTCTGTAGAGTATTGTAGAATTGGTTTAGATATTACAAAAAGTGGGGGAACTGTATGCAAAAGAATAAAATAATCAAATTGCTATTATTGGTGTTATGTATTGTGTTGCTTCCGGCCTGCGGTATAAGAGAAACACAAAAAGTTGAGCCGGTATTTACTGAAGTAGAGAAACCGGCTGAGAAGCAGGATATGCCGTCTTTTCAAAGTAACAACAGCAAAATTGAAGAGAAGAAGGAACCGGATAAAATTATTAATATTAAAGCGATCGGTGATATTATGCTGGGCCGGGGTGTGGCGTACCATACCAAAGGTGATTATACCTTGCCTTTTAAAGAAACTGCCGAGTTTTTAAAAAGTGCGGATATCACTTTTAGTAATGTAGAATTTGTTCTTTCAGAGCGCGGACAAAAATTAGAAGGGAAAATAAATTTGAGGGGTGAGCCTAAATCGGTTGAAGGGCTTAAGTTCGCAGGTATTGATATCGTAAGTATTGCAAACAATCATATGATGGATTACAATGAGTTGGGTTTGCTTGATACGATGGAGACGCTAAGCCGGAATAATATCAAGTATGCAGGAGCGGGGAAAAATCTTATGGATGCAAGAACGCCTGCTATCATTGAAGTCAAAGGTGTCAAAGTCGGATTTCTGGCATACTCCGATTTTGCCCATTATGGATTTTGGGATTCTCCTAAAAAGAATAGAATGCGCTTTTTTGAAGCCAAGGATGATGTTTCCGGGGTAGCGCCATTGAAGCATCAGGATGATAAAAACGGCAATGCGGTCAAGTATGAAATTGATCCTATCGTAGAAGATATTCAAAAGCTAAAAGAACAGGTGGATCTTGTTGCGGTATCCTTCCATTGGGGCGTGGAAAATTCTCATAATGTTCCTTCGCTGCAGAGAGAACTGGCACATAGCATCATAGATGCCGGTGCGGATATGATTTTAGGACATCATCCGCATGTGCTTCAAGGAATCGAAATTTATAAAGGTAAGCCTGTAATATACAGTATGGGAAATTTTATATTCGATCAGAATGAGAAAGCAAATAATGAAAGCATGATGGTAGATATGGACTTCACCAATGGAAAACTATCACGGTTGGAAATGCTGCCTCTTCAAATTATAGCTAAAAAACAAACCGTATTTGCGAAAGATGAAGATGCCGCGAGAATTATGGGGTATGTAAAAAAGCTTTCGCAGCAGCAAATGGATACCAATGCGGTGGAGAAAGAGAATAAGTTGATATTTGACATCCATTAATGTACATTTGTATTATACTTTTAATTGAAATAGTATGTTTTGTATAGTTATAATAATAGATATCATCATGAACGGGGGAAAAATATGGACGCATTATTGCAAAGGCTGCAGGGAGAGTTTTCGCTAAAGACCTTCCAAGTAGAAAATACGGTAAAATTAATTGATGATGGCAACACCATTCCATTTATTGCGAGATACCGTAAAGAAATGACAGGAGAACTGAATGACCAGGTTCTGAGAGAGTTTTACGATAGGCTTGTGTATTTACGAAATCTTGAATCAAGAAAAGAAGAGGTGAAGCGCCTTATCCAGGAACAGGGCAAGCTCACCGAGGAGATAGAATTAAGTATTGCCAAATCAGAGACACTGCAGGAAATTGAAGATATTTATCGGCCATTTAGGCCTAAGAGGAGAACCAGGGCTACCATCGCCAAAGAAAAAGGTCTTGAACCGCTTGCTAATATTTTATATTTGCAGAATATCTATACCGGAAATATTGAAGATATTGCTAAGCCTTATATTGATCCGGAAAAAGAGGTCAATAGCGTGGACGATGCTGTGAATGGTGCAATGGATATTATTGCTGAGATGATTTCGGATAATGCCGAATATCGAAAAGCGATAAGAACAATGACATTCCAGCACGGCATCTTGGTATGCAAAGCCTCAAAGAATGAAGATTCGGTATATTCGATGTATTACGATTTTAAAGAACCGGTGGCTAAAATCGCCAAGCACCGTGTGTTGGCTGTTGACAGGGGTGAAAAAGAGGAGTTCTTAAAAGTATCTATTGATATAGCCGATGAACAAATTATTAAGTATTTATATAAAGAAACAACGCCTCTAAAAAGAGCAATTACTACCGAGTATGTCCAAAGAGCAGTAGAAGATGCTTATAAGAGATTAATACAGCCTTCTATTGAAAGGGAGATTAGAAATGAATTATCGGAAGCTGCTCAAGAGCAGGCTATTAAGGTGTTTGCCGCAAATTTGAAGAATCTGCTGCTGCAGCCGCCGGTAAAAGGAAAAGTGGTGCTGGGGCTGGATCCGGCTTATAGAACCGGTTGTAAAATTGCGGTAGTAGATGAGACCGGTAAAGTACTGGACACTACGGTGATTTATCCTACGCCACCTCAGAATAAAATTGAAGAAGCTAAAAAAGTGCTTAAAGGATTAATAGATAAGCACAAAGTTGATATTATCTCCATAGGCAACGGTACGGCTTCCAAAGAATCGGAAATATTTGTAGCCGACTTAATCAAGGAACTGGACAGAGAAGTACTCTATATGGTGGTCAGTGAATCGGGGGCTTCTGTTTATTCTGCTTCTAAGTTAGGTGCGGAGGAATTTCCGGATTTTGATGTGGCGCTCAGAAGTGCTGCTTCGATCGCCCGAAGGCTTCAAGACCCGCTGGCGGAACTGGTAAAGATTGATCCGAAAGCTATAGGGGTAGGGCAATATCAGCATGATATGAACCAAAAAAGATTAGGAGAAGCTTTGAGCGGGGTAGTAGAAGATTGTGTGAACAGCGTGGGGGTAGACCTGAACACCGCATCACCGTCATTACTGCAATATATTTCAGGTGTCAGTAGTACAGTTGCTAAAAACATCGTAGCTTATAGAGAAGAAAAAGGAAAATTCTATAATAGAAAGCAGTTGTTAAATGTGGGCAAGTTGGGCCCGAAAGCCTATGAACAGTGCGCCGGCTTCTTGAGGATTACAGAAGGGGATAATATATTGGATAACACCTCCGTACATCCTGAGTCCTATGATGCTGCGGAAAAACTGCTGGCAAAGACCGGGTATACGCTGGAAGATGTAAGGAAGGGCGGTATTCGGGAGCTAAAAGACAAGGTATCACAGCATGAGGGAAAAAGGCTGGCGGAAGACTTAGGCATCGGCATTCCGACCCTGAGAGATATTGTAAATGAACTTTTGAAACCCGGCCGTGACCCGAGGGATGAACTGCCCAAACCCGTATTAATGAGTGATGTACTACATATTGAGGATTTGAAGACAGATATGGTTCTGACGGGAACGGTAAGAAATGTCATAGACTTTGGTGCTTTTGTAGATATAGGTGTACATCAGGACGGCTTGGTACATATTTCGCAGCTTAGTGATAAATATATAAAGCATCCGATGGATGTGGTAGCAGTGGGTGATATCGTAAAAGTCAAGGTGATGGAAGTAGATGTGCAAAGAAAAAGGATCTCTCTGACCATGAAAGGAATATAAAATCTTGACATAGTCAAGCGAGAATGTTTATAATATATATTATAATAAAGCGATCATGAAGGTTGCGTTTGAGTAGTTCACAATACTTGAAATATAACCACGAAGGTTATGACTGTATGAAGTACAGTCTGTCTTTTCGTGGTTTTTTATTTTAGAAATACATATGGGAGGTAATTTATATGCATATTCCTGACGGGTATATAGGGCTGGAAACCGCTATTCCTTTTATAGGAGTGATGATTCCTATCTGGAGGAAGGCTTTGCAGAAGATAAAAACTACTTTAAAGCGAAAACATATCCCGGTACTATCTATTGGAGCTGCTTTTTCATTTACCATTATGATGTTCAATGTACCGCTGCCGGGAGGGAGTTCGGGGCATGCTGTGGGTGCGGTTTTACTGGCTATATTGCTGGGGCCGTGGGCAGCATGCATAGGTGTTTCTCTCGCGCTTATTATTCAGGCTCTAATATTTGGTGATGGGGGCGTATGGGCAATCGGTGCCAATTGCTTTAATATGGCTTTTGCGATGCCTTTTGTCGGATATTACACATACAAACTTATAAGGGGTAACGCGGAAGTACTATCAAAAAGGGCAGTGATAGCTGCTATTGCTGCCGGCTATATTGGTCTGAATGTTGCTGCGCTGCTTACAGCAATAGAATTTGGAATTCAGCCCATGTTCTTCAAAGCAGCAGATGGAACACCACTTTACAGTCCGCATCCATTATGGATATCGGTGCCGGTAATGATGTTTGAACACTTATTGATTGCAGGACCTATCGAAGGAGCAGTCACGGCGTTGGCATATGTATATGTAGGCAAAACCCATCCTGAATTGCTTGGTGAGCAGAACAGGAAAGGCATTAGTACTCGGATTGCAGAGGGGGAAGCAATATCATGAAAAGATATAAATACCTTTGGGTCGCACTTGCAGTAATGATCTTTATTACACCATTAGGCCTATTGGCAGCCGGTACTGCATGGGGGGAATGGGGAACTGAAGAGGTGGGGGAAATGCTGGGTTATATCCCTGAAGGGATGGAAGAACTTTCGGAATCATGGACAATCGCGCCTATGACTGATTACAGTATATCCCTACTGAACGGCAGTTTTGTCGGAGAAGCAGCGGGATATATTCTATCGGCAGTAGCAGGCGTGTTATTAGTGATTGGTATTATTCATTTTATTGGGAAGATGGTTCCCGCAGAACAGGAAGGATTAAATGAGTGATTTAAATACAATTCCAAAATGGTTGCTGGAGCCGGAGCTGTCCGGCTCTCCATTTTTAAATAAACAAAAACGTATAAAAAGAAAAAGTTTTATAGTCAAGACGTTGGGACAGCTATCAGAGACACTGCGGAACGAATTTTTATCTGATCACTATTCTAAAGCGCCGGGATTGCTTCAACAACTTGATCCTAGGGTGAAGGTGCTCTCATTTGTTGCATTAATGGGATTTGCGGCAATGATGAGAAGCTTATCTGTTCTGATAATTATGTATGTATTTACCGTTTTGTTATTATTTTTAGGGAAACTGCCGGTTTTTACTTTTACAAAACGGATTTGGGTGGTGATGCCGCTAGCCACTGCCGTGATGGTACTGCCGGCGGTATTGAACATCATTGTGCCCGGGGAACCGTTGCTGATCATCTATGAAGTGAAAAACCCCATATCTTGGTTTGGAATTCCGCTTCCCCAGATGTTATCAGTTACAAAACAGGGAATGATCTCTGCGGTAACACTTATATTAAGAGTGAGCATCTCGGTATCATTAGGAGTTATTTTAACGGTGACAACCTCTTGGGCGGAGCTTATGAAGGGTTTGTGCCGAATTAAAATACCCTCTATTTTTATAACCATGCTGGACATGGCATATAGATATATCTTCGTGCTCATAAATATATCATTACAGATGTTTGAAGCGCGGAAACTAAGAACGATAGGAACTGTAAGCTACTTAAGCAATAAAAAGTTCATATCGGATATTATAGGCGTGTTATTTGCAAAGAGTATGTCATACAGTGAGGCTGTCTATGATGCGATGGTCGCACGCGGTTATACAGGACAAATTGAAACCATCTCTTCTTTTAAACTAAAAAGATTGGATATCTTATGGATTTTTAGTATAATGATATTTATATTGATATTATCTTATTTTAGTATCAGATAATGGCTGCAGCCTGCGGAGAGGCTTATAGCGGCTGTAGCAACACATCGTTTGAATAAGGAGAGAATATATTGCAACAGACAGATATCACGATTTTTGGATTAAATAATGTTAGCTATAGTTATATACACAACCAACCGGTTTTGGAGAATATAAACCTGAAAATTAGTAAAGGTGAAAAAGTTTGTATTCTTGGCGCCAATGGCTGTGGGAAATCGACGCTTTTAAAGATCCTATGTGGGTTGATATCTCCCAATTCAGGAGAATTTACTGCTTTTGAAGAAAGAATTACTGAGGAAAAGTTAGAGAATGATCATTTTTCCAAGCAGTATCACCAAAAAGTAGGATTTATTTTTCAAGATTCGGATGTGCAGCTCTTTTGCAGCAGCGTATGGGATGAAATTGCCTTTGGACCTCTGCAGATGGGATATTCGGAACAAGAAACTATGGATAGAGTAGAAGATGTCATACGAATGCTTCGCTTAGAAACGCTGAGAGAACGTCCTCCTTATCGTTTAAGCGGAGGAGAGAAAAAGAAAGTGGCGATAGCGGCTATTCTTGCAACTAATCCTGAGGTGCTTATATTGGATGAACCGACCAATGGCTTAGACCCTAAAAGTCAAAGATGGCTTGTAAGCCTTCTGGTTCAGTTGAACAAAGCAGGTAAAACGATTATAACAAGTACCCATAATCTTGAATTGGTACAGGAGATTTCGGACCGTGCAGTTGTATTTAATGAAAACTACCATATTGCAGAAGATGGTGCAACGCATAAGATATTAACAAATAAAGAGCTGTTGATTAAAGTGAATCTGGTAGATGAATACTATCATACGCATGGTGGGGTGCATTCTCATTATCACATTCACAACTACTGATTTGATTTATCTCATCTGATATTTCGCAATTTATTGTATCGACTTATTGCCAAAATGGTTAAAAGTTGATATGATAGAGGTATACAGTAGATATCTAAGAAGAGGTGGAACTAATGGCAAGTTGGGAGAAATGCTTTAAAAACCTAAGTAGAGAAAGTAAAAGTCTATTTAGCTTGTTACAAAAAAAAGGCCCGCTGACCAAGAATGAGCTAATACTTATTGCCGATATGAAACTAACTTCCTTAAATAGAGCGCTACGTCCTTTGGAAGAGCAGAAGATGATTGTTGAAGTGGGCATAGGTGAGTCCACAGGAGGCAGAAAACCTTTGCTATATGATGTAAATCCGGATATCTTCTATGTTATAGGAATAGACATTTCAAGAATTTATACGCGCGTCGTTATTACAAATTCAAAAATGGATATTATCCTTGAAGAAGAATTCCTGATGACCAAATCTTTTACACCTGTTAAGACTATTGAAGTCATCTCTGAAGTGCTGTTAAAAGCAATAAAGAAATTAGCAATCAGTAAAGCAGATATCATAGGGGTTGGTGTAGGAACCATCGGCCCTATTGACAGAGATAACAGAACAATGTACAGTCCTCGATATTTTTCTGCCCCTTCATGGGTGAATATACCTCTTGGTGAACTCTTGGAACAGGAAATTGGTTTGCCGGTATTGATTGACAATGGTGCCAATACGGCTATACTTGCAGAACTGCTCTTTGGATGCGGAAGTGGGTTTAAAAACATTGCGTATTTCAACTGTGGTATAGGGATAAGAACAGGTGCTGTTTCAGCGGGAAATATTGTGAGACCTATTAATGATGCAGAAGATGCCTTCGGACATATGGTTATTGATGTTGACGGTCAAAAATGCAATTGTGGCAATTACGGATGTATAGAAACATATTCGTCTATTCCTGCCATAACGCAAGCGTTTATTTCAGCATCAAAAAAAGGTCGTTACTCAATCATATCAAAGCCGCTGGAAGAAATAAATTATAAGGATATCTGCACTGCCGCAGAAAGAAATGACCACTTGTCCAGAGAAGTTATTACAGGTGCGGCGGATATCTTGGGAGTAGGGCTTGCGAACTATATTAACCTGCTTAATCCGCAGTTAATCATTTTAAGCGGACCGTTAGTGTGGCATTCAAATGTATTTTATCAGGAATGCAAGGAAGTCGCATTAAAGAAATATTATTTAAAAGAAGAGAATTCAGTGGTCTTTCATAGAAGCGGGTATTTTAAATATAGCGCCATTGCAGTGGGGGCAGCCGTGATGGTGATGGAAAGCAATCTGAATAATAAAATATTGGGGTGATTTTGTGAGTAAAAGTAAGAACAAAGTATCTATTTTTATTGAACTTTATATGCTTTTCTTTAAACTCGGTTGTTTCAGTTTTGGGGGAGGATATGCAGCGGTACCACTGATAGAACGAGAAGTCGTAGAAGAAAAGAAGTGGATGGAAAAAGAGCAGATCGTTGATATTTTTGCCGTTGCACAGGCTTTGCCGGGTGCAATTGCGTTAAATGCGGCAGGGTTCATAGGATATACGGTTGCAGGACTTTCCGGATCCATTATTTCGATCATTGGGAATTTAACACCTTCTGTAGGGATCGTGTTGACACTGTCCATATTATTTTCGAAAGTTAGCGATAATCCTGTTGTGCAGTCGGCTTTCCAGGGGATCCGGCCTGCGATTATCGGTTTGATAGCATATGCAGCTTATAAAATAGCTAAGACATCATTAGTAGACGTAACAACAGTTATAATCATGATTTTAGCTTTTGTCGCTTCCACGTTTTTTAATATAGCCCCTATTCCTCTTATTGTGTTTGGTGCAGTAGCAGGCATCGTGGTCAAACAGGTAAAATGCGTTTTGGCCAAAAAGGACATATCAGAGGGAAAGGATGGTGAACAGTAGTGACACTGCTATTAAAATTATTTATAGTATTTGTTAAGCTGAGTTTCTTTTCTTTTGGCGGGGGATATGTCATGATTCCTATTATGCTCAAAGAGCTGGAAGCAAATCATTGGGCTACTACGGCAGAAGTAACCGATATTGTTGCAATTGCAGGTATGTGCCCAGGATCGGTGGCAGTGAATGCCGCTGTCGGATTAGGATATAAGGTAGCGGGGGTTGGCGGGGTGATTGCGGCATTCCTCGGGATTGCGCTGCCATGTGCGTTGGTGGTTATTGTAGTAGCGGTTTTCTTCTTTAAAATATATCAGTATCCGGCGGTACAATCCGCACTGTATGGATTAAGACCTGTGATAACCGGGATTATTGTGTTTGCGGCTGTAAAGATTGCTCTGAGCAGTGGTATAGTTGCAGCAGCACCTGGTCAAATGATGGAAAACGGGTATAACATCAATATGGGGTCGGTACATTTGTTTGAATTGAAAAGTATACTCATGACTGTTGTTGCGTTTTTTTCGCTTATAAAAACAAAGGTTCATCCGATCTTTGTGATTATTGGTGCGGGTGTGCTGGGAATTGTACTTTTTTAAATAAAGTATATGACTATTGAATGGCTAATAGTGTAATATAGAATTAAGACGTAACAGATTTATATCTTGATTTAAAAAAATTGTAATAATATATGCAAATTTTATTAGGGAAGAGGGATCATAATGCCGCCCATAGGATGGAGCAAATTGCAAAAATGATTTCTCAGAGACAATTTTAGCAACCTCGACTGGTGTAGTAAATCAAAACTATATGTAGGAGGGTGTGCTAAATTCGACTTTATCACAGTCTTCTGTATAAATGTAAATAAACTTAACAATAGTGAAAACATCATTCGAATTGTAGACATAAAGTGAGGGTTTCCATTATTTACATCTTAAGTTTCTCCCTTGATTGACGATATATAAGACAGAAGAATATTAAGTATACATAATGCAATATATGATCTGATAATTCTAGTGCATAATGTATCCCAATAATATTATTCTATTTTTTTATTACAAAAATAACGTTATGTAAACAAGGGGGACGAATATTGTGAAGGGCAGATTAGTTAAAGGGTTAGCAGTACTTGGAATTTCTGCTGTACTGGCTTTCCATACTGGAACTCCTGCAAAGGCAGCTGATAGCATCTATATTGCGCACACGGTTATATCGGGAGAGTCACTGTGGAAGATTAGCGTGAAGTATAGTGTGAGCATTGAGGCCATCATACAGGCAAACAATATTACCGGAACAAGTATTATTGTGGGTCAGCAGCTAAAAATACCGGTAACTATTTCGGATAGCACGATAGAGTACACAGTGAAAAGTGGAGATGTACTATGGAAAATTGCGGATACCTATAAGGTAAGTATTCAAGCGATCGTTGATCTTAATAAAATTGATCCTAATAAGTCACTTATGATAGGGCAAAAAATATACATACCTGCACCAGAATCTGTAGAACCATCCACAGAATATACTGTTCATACTGTAGTGAGTGGGGATACTTTGTGGAAGATATCTGATTTTTATAAAATGAGTATTCAGCAAATTGCAGAACTTAATAGAATCGATCCTAATACTTCTTTGAATATAGGGCAAAAATTATTGATTCCAAAATCTCAGGTTGCAGATCAACCGGTATCTGAAGAAACAAATACTATTCACACCGTAATCAGCGGTGAGAGTATTTGGAAAATAGGTGCAAAATATAATGTTTCTGCGCAGGATATTCTGACAGCCAATCATTTGACCGAGTCTTCTGTAATATATGTTGGCCAAAAGTTGGTTATCCCTTCAGATAGCCAGAAAACTGAGACGGATATACAACCGCAGCCTGAAATGCCTCCTGCGAGTACGGAGCCATACATTACCTATAGTGAGCATGTTGTTCAAAAAGGGGATATCATTTGGAATTTAAGTATTCAGTATGGAATACCGCAAGCAGAACTGCTTAAAGCCAATAATTTAACCCTGCAATCCATGCTAAGCGTGGGGCAAAAGCTGCGTATACCTGTACACCATGTTCCTGTTACTTCTACACCGGGTGCGGAATATGGGGAATACCTGGACTGGTGGACGCAAGCACAGTATGTGTTTCCAATAGAAGCACAGGCAAAGGTAACTGATTTTGCAACCGGAAAAAGCTATAATATTAAAAGAAGTATCGGGGCCAATCATGCAGATTGTGAACCATTAACAGCGCAAGATGCAGCTATTATGTATGAAATATGGGGTAATAAGTGGAGCTGGGCTGAAAGAGCGTCTATAGTAGAAGTAAACGGAAGAAAAATAGCAGCATCAGTTGCCAATATGCCCCATGATATAGAAACTATAAAGGAAGAGAATAATTTTCAAGGTCATTTTGATATACATTTTAAAAATAGTACAAGGCATAATGATGGTTTGATGAATGAAGAGCATCAGGCACAAATCAGAATTGCAGCAGGAGTGAGATAAAGGCAATTAATAATGGATAGTGAATAACTAATAATTAATAATGATTTGAGGGCAGAGATAGTTTATACTTTTTCTGTCTTTTGTTTCGATATATTAACCGTTTTTAAAGATTTTACACAGAACAAGTTGTTCCTTATTTGATCATTATTATAAATTTTTTATCGCTATTTATATAAATAATGCTTGTAGCAAGACAATTATAGAATTTAAAGAAAGCACTATTCATTATTCACTATTCACTATTAATTGTTATTTAGTTTATGCATTGTCACTAAAATGATCTTTTAATTTTGTGAAAATCTGTCCTAACATAAGGATAAGCCGTATGCTATAGTAGATATATAAGATATAGATATAAAGAGACATAAATTTTAGGAGGGGGCGTAGTATGGCAAGCTTAAAGCTAAAAAATGTTTACAAAAGATATGCAGGGGGAGTTACTGCAGTTAGTGATTTCAATCTTGATATCGATGATAAAGAGTTTCTGATTTTAGTTGGCCCATCCGGTTGCGGTAAATCGACAACATTAAAAATGATTGCCGGTTTAGAAGAAGTCACTCAAGGAGAGCTTTATATCGGTGAGAGACTGGTGAATGAGGTTGCGCCAAAAGATAGGGATATCGCGATGGTTTTTCAGAACTATGCTCTTTATCCACACATGACAGTTTTTGAAAACATGGCATTCGGCTTGAAGCTCAGAAAGACTCCAAAGGAAGAAATAAAGGTACGGGTTGATGAAGCGGCAGAAATTCTTGATATCGTTCAACTGTTGGATAAGCAACCTCAGGCCTTATCAAGCGAGCAAAGACAGAAAGTGGCGTTGGGACGTGCCATTGTACGTAAGCCAAAAGTGTTTTTGATGGATGAGCCTCTTTCCAATCTCGAAGCTAAACTAAGAGTACAGATGAGGGCTGAGCTTAGCAAGCTGCATCAGAGGCTTGAGACAACATTTATCTATGTTACGCATGATCAGACAGAAGCGATGATGATGGGAACCAGACTGGTTGTGATGAAAGATGGATTTATTCAACAAATAGACTCTCCGGAAGATCTATATTCCAAACCTAATAACATGTTTGTTGCTGGGTTTATAGGAAGTCCTCAGATGAACTTTATAAATGTTATGGTGGTAAAAAAGGATGACCAAATCCATCTTGTATTCGGTAAGAATGAAATAGTTCTTCCTGGAGAGGCGGCAAAGAAGTTAGAAGATGCGGGATATATTGGCAGAGAAGTGGTTATGGGCATCAGGTCTGAAAATGTTTACGATGAAGAAACGGATGTCGTACAAATGGCTGGAGGTTTTATTAAAGCCAAGGTCCAATCTGTTAAAACGGTGGGTGCAGAGACTTATTTATATATGACAGTGGAAGGTGTAACCTTTATTGCAAGAGTTGATCCTAAGACCAAGGTGAAAGCTGGAGAAGTCATTAAGGTTATTGTTGATATGAATAAAATCCATCTATTTGATGCAGATACTCAAAGAGCTATCATCAACTAATTAAAAAAAAGGAAGAAATTATTCAATGGAATACATTTCCTCCTTTTTTTATTTATAAATTTGTTGTATACTATATACAAGGAGGTGTTGAAGATGTCCAATCGATTGTTTCAAAATATTGTGAATGAGATGAAAGAGATTATTAATAGAGAAATCGGGGTTATAGATGATACGGGATACATGGTCGCTTGTTCGAATACCGTCAAAAATGGGGATCAAATGGATGAAGTGCTTGAGAAGATAGAGGACAGTCATACTACAGTTGTGCTGGACGAACGCACTTATAAACCTATTATCAAAAAGAATCGGTTAGAATATATTATTTATGTTTCGGGAGCTGATAGCGAGGCAGAAAAGTATTGTTCGCTGATTGCCGTCAGTGTAGACAATATAAAACAGTATTATGATGAAAAGTTTGATAAAGGTACATTTATAAAAAATGTAATATTAGATAACACGTTGCCGGGAGATGTTGCTGTGAAGGCTAAGGAACTGCATCTACAGATAGACGCGCCAAGAGTAGCCTTTTTGATACGTACTTATGATGGAAATGACCTTTATGTGTATGATACTATTCAAAATTTGTTTCCGGGCAAAACTAAAGATTTTGTTTTTGTAATAGATGATCATAATATCGTATTAATAAAAGAAGTGAAAAGTGTGGATGAAACAGAGGAAGTAGAAAAGATTGCAAAGACTATTGTAGATACCATTCATACTGAGGCGTTAATGAAACTTTATGTAGGTATAGGCAGTGTGGTAGGAAATATTAGGCAGTTGGCAAAATCATATAAAGAGGCGCAAGTTGCGTTAGAAGTAGGTAAAGTTTTTGATACAGAGAATTACATCATTAATTATGATAACCTTGGTATAGGTAGATTAATATACCAGCTTCCGACTACTTTATGTGAATTGTTTCTGGCAGAGGTGTTTAAGAAAGAATCTATTGATGCATTGGATGAAGAAACAATCATAACCATTAAAAAGTTTTTTGAGAATAATTTAAATGTTAGTGAAACATCCCGTAAATTATTTGTTCATAGAAATACACTTGTCTATCGGTTAGATAAGATACAGAAATTAACCGGATTGGATTTAAGAATTTTTGATCATGCCATCGTATTCAAAGTAGCTATGATGGTTAAAAAATATCTGGATTCAAATCCAATTAAAATTTAATAAAAACTCGTGACAATAAAAAATATTAATGCTCACAGCTCATAGCTTTATAAACAATTATATAATCTGTGAACCGTGAGCTAACACGACACCTGGGAAATAATTTGCCCAGGTTTTTTTATTTACTATCTTTTCTTACAATAATAGAAGAGTGTGAAAAAGTCTAATTTAGCACATAGAAGGGCAAGACTTGGGGACTGGTCTGCTGTGAGGCCTGGTTTTTGGCCGGACTGCGGCCCTGTCCCTATGTGTTGCCCTAACCGATCAAGCACTTTTTCACATCCTCCTATATAGTTCCAAAAATTGACTTCTATATTTTTACAAAAAAAAGTGGGAAATAAGAAGGATTTTTGTCATGTTATGTAGAATAATGAAAATGGATTAATTATATAGTAGAAGGTGTTAAATTTTGATATTACTTACACATGTATCCAAAACATACAGCAATGGTACAATGGCGCTAAATGATATTAGCCTATTCATAAATAAAGGTGAGTTTGTTTTTGTAGTGGGTCCCAGCGGGGCGGGGAAATCTACTTTGATAAAGCTGTTGATGAGAGAAGAAGTGCCCACTTCCGGTAATATTATTATCAATGATTTTGATATATGTAATCTAGCCAGAAAAGATATCCCATATTTAAGGAGAAGTATTGGCGTGGTATTTCAAGACTTCCGTTTGCTTCCTAATAAGACAGTATATGAAAATGTTTCCTTTGCAATGCAGGTAGTCGAAGCTTCTTCTAAAGAAATTAGGAGACAGGTTCCCTTTCTGTTAAGCATGGTAGGATTAAGCCATAAGGCAAAGATGTATCCGCATCAATTATCAGGGGGAGAGCAGCAAAGAGTTTCTTTGGCCCGTGCATTGGCAAATAATCCGGCAGTACTTATTGCAGATGAACCTACCGGCAATCTTGATCCGGAGACGGCTTGGGATATTGTAAAATTGATACACGATATTAACAAAAGAGGTACAACGGTAGTAATGGCTACCCATGCAAAAGAAATTGTAAATAGTATGAAAAAACGGGTTATTGCACTGGAAAAGGGTATGATTGCCCGTGATGAAGAGAAAGGCGCATACGGCTATGAAAGTTAAAACGATAGAATATTTTGTAAAAGAAGGGTTAGCCAGTATCTGGTCTAATCGTATTATGAGTTTGGCATCTATTAGTACAGTAATGGCAAGCTTGGTGATTTTCGGCATGTTTGCCCTTATAACATCTAATTTAAATTATATTGGCGGCCAGGTTAAAGAGCAATGGCAGATCAAAGTATTTGTTGACGAAAATGAACCGGAAAGTCGGTTAGATCAAATAGAGCAGGAAATAAAAAATATTTCTCATGTTAAAGAGTGTATTCTTGAAACAAAAGAGCAAGCCTTGGAAAATTACAGAGAGCAGTTAGGGGAAGATGCGCATGTTTTAGAAGGGTTTGATAAGCATAACCCCTTAAGGAATGCTTTTGTTATTAATCTTAAAGATGATGTTGAAGATATTGAAGTTGTAGACGAGGTCATTACTCAACTGGGGGCCATACAAGGGGTCGCAAAGATTAGAAATCACCGCGAATCGGTAGATAAGCTGATAAAGATCACCGAATTTATAAAAATGGCGAGTCTATGGGTAATGGGGTTATTAACATTGGTTGCTGTCTTTATTATATCTAATACCATCAAGTTAGCGGTTTTTGCACGTAGAAAAGAGATTAATATTATGAAGTTTGTGGGAGCAACAGACTGGTTTATCCGTTGGCCGTTTATTATGGAAGGGATGGCTATCGGCATGATAGGGGCGTTATCATCTTTAGTGCTGGTCGGATACGGGTATAACTATACATTAAAACTTTTTTATCAAAGTATAAATATTTTTCAGCTAAGAGAATTTTCGGATATCGTGCAGGGTCTGGGGATTATTTTTATTTCTTTAGGCACTAGCATTGGTGCCGTAGGCAGTGCCATATCTATAAGAAAATATTTGCGTGTATAACATGTAACGTAAGGGGGAACAGAAAGAGGATGGGGAAAAAGCGTAGGTTATCAGCTATTATTATATCGTGTATATTTATTATTGCAGTGGCCTTGCCTGTTTATGCAGAAGATTTAGGCAGTCTGGAGAAAAAGCTAAATAGTGTAAATAGTGCTATGAACAAAGCGCAAAAAGAGTTGAAATCAGTCCAGACCCAGAAGAAGGGTGTGTCTAATGAGCTGGAACAGTTAGATGTGGAAATTGATAAAACAGAGAATGAACTGGAACAGATTAATATATTGCTTCGCGAAAGTGAAGAGAAAATAAAACAGAAAGAAGAAGAACTAAAACAAGCATCCGAGGAAGCAGAGCAACAGTTTGAAATGCTCCAACTACGGGTCAGAACGATGTATGAAGACGGAAATGCTACGTATTTGGAAGTGTTGTTCGATTCTGCCAGCTTTGCCGATTTTGTATCCAGATTGGAAATCGTAAAAGAAATTGTTGATTACGATAATAATCTTCTGGCGCAGCTAAGAGGGATAAAGGATAAGATCGCGGAAGCAAAGGAGATTGCGGAGCAAGAGAAAGTAAATAGAGAAAAAATAAAAGTCCGTGTTGTTACTGTGAAAGAAGACTTACGTCAGAAGCAGGTTTCCAGAAGTCAATTAATGCAGCGTCTTACCCAGGAAGAGAAAGAATATCAGAAACAAATGGACGCATTAGAGGAAACATCCAAGCAAGTTGAGAAAGAAATTAAGCGATTACAAGAGCAGAATAAAAGAAAGTATGCGGGGGGAAAATTGGAATGGCCGACACCGGGAGTTTACAATATAACCTCTCCTTTTGGTAATCGATGGCATCCGATATTGAAAAAGAACAGCTTGCATACCGGGGTAGATATCGGTGCATCTTCAGGAACAGCTGTTAAGGCTGCAAATGATGGGCAGGTTATTCTAGCAGGGTGGAACGGAGGCTATGGTAAGTGTGTGATTATTGACCATGGAGGCGGTATTGCTACGCTATATGCACACAACAGTACGCTTTTGGTCAAAGTTGGGCAAGAAGTGAAAAGAGGGCAGACCATATCAAAAGTAGGAAGTACAGGATGGTCGACCGGACCGCATCTGCATTATGAGGTGAGGGAAAACGGAAGTCCGGTAAATCCCATGAAATACTATCAATAATGAATAATAAAAAGATTTGAAATATGAAGATTGAGATTCTTTTTAAAAAATCTTAATCTTTATTTCTTTTATGTAATAAGGTATAATAACTTATTGTATAAAATATTATAATTAAGTAAAGATTTGATACTTATTTTTATAGATGTGTTTTTAAGAGATTATAAGGAGATGGAGTGGATTGTTTAGAAAAAGGACAGTTTTAATTGGCGGGGCGATACTGGTTTTGATAACGATCTTTGTGACTTTTATTGGCACAAATGTTTTATATTTTGCATTAGGCAATTTGCCGTTATATGGAATATTCAACATGAATGGCGATAAGACCCAATATAATAAGTTGAATCAAGTCAAAGAAATAGTAAAAAAATACTATGTAGAGCCTGTAGAAGATGACAAGTTAATGGAGGGAGCTGCAGCAGGCGTAGCAGCTGCTGTAGATGATCCATATACTGTGTATATGGATAAAAAAGAGTACGAAGACCTAATGACACAAACCCATGGTAGTTATGCCGGGATTGGAGTTGTGGTATCTGTAGATCCGAAAGATAATCTGATTACTGTAGTGGCACCGTTTGAGGATACTCCTGGAGAAAAAGCGGGTATACTGCCGGGAGATAAGATTGTAAAGGTGAATGGAAAGGATGTATGGGGCGATAAGCTGGATGAAGCGGTAAGCATGATGAAGGGCCCAAAAAATACGGAAGTGACGATTACAATTGTAAGAGGAAATCTTTCCGATTTCAAAGAAATTACTATAAAAAGGGATATCATTGTATTACAGACGGTAAAACATAAAATCATTGGTAATGATATAGGGTATATCAGAATTACGATGTTTGATGAAAAAACGAGCAAAGACTTTGATGCGGCATTGGATGAATTGTACCAAAAGAATATTAAGGGTCTTATTATTGATGTTCGTGATAATCCGGGGGGATTGTTGGACCAAGTTGTAAAAATTGCGGATCGTTTGGTTCCGGAAGGATTGGTTGTTTATACTGAAGACCGAAACAAGGAACGCAGTGAAGAAGTCTCAGATGCAGAGCAGGCAAACGTTCCTATGGCAGTGTTGGTTAATGGAGGAAGTGCAAGTGCTTCCGAGATATTGGCAGGAGCAATAAAAGACCATAGGAAAGGAACATTGGTAGGTACCAAAACCTTTGGAAAGGGATTGGTACAAACAGTATTTCCTCTTGGAGACGGGTCAGCAGTGAAGGTTACCATTTCAAAATATTATACCCCTAATGGGATTTCCATTCAAGGTGTGGGAATACAACCGGATGTAGAAGTAGTACTTCCTGATGAATTGCAAAAAAGTGTAGCACAAATAAAAGAAGAAGAAGATGTCCAACTTCAAAAAGCAATTGAAATAGTACAAAGCAGCACGTGACCAAAACAGCTAAAAGCTTCCTGTAGAGGAGGCTTTTAGCTGTCTATATAAAGTAAGTCACGTTATAAATAGCAATATAATCGTGGATAATGGTGGGTGAACTAAATGGGTAAGCAGCTCGTACCGGGAAGTTTTTCGCTTATGAAAAAAATGAATACTTCGCTGATTTTGAATACGGTGAGAGAAAAGGGTCCTGTATCTAGGGCGGAGATTGCCAAAATGACAGGGTTAACACCGGCTACTGTTACCAATATTACTGCAGAACTAATTAGCTATAACTTAATATTGGAAGCAGAAAGAGGAGAGTCTAGCGGCGGGCGAAAGCCGGTAATGCTTCGCATCAATTCTAACGGTTATTGTGTAGTAGGTGTATATATAGGATCTAAGGGTGTGAAAATAATCGTTGCAAATTTAAATTCTGAGCCCATTTACCAGGAAAGCCTCATCATTGACGGAATAGTTGAGAGTGATATTGTTTTAAAGAACATCACGGAGATAGTAAGTAATTGGATGAGTAGAAATAAGGATAAAAAAATACTAGGAATGGGAGTAGGCGTACATGGGCTTGTGAAATCGAGGGAAGGGATATCTATTTACGCACCTAACCTTGGATGGGAGAATGTGCCCGTCAAACAGATTCTTGAAGATGCGCTGGATATTCCTGTTTTTGTGGATAATGATGTTCGCACTATGACGCTTGGTGAAAGTTGGTTTGGCAGGGCGAAGAATATATCGAACTTTGTTTTTATATATGTAGGTTATGGAATAGGTGGCAGTATAGTGATAGATAATCAGCTTTATCGTGGTGCTAGTGAAGGTGCGGGAGAGGTAGGTCATACTACTATTGACATGAATGGTCCGAAATGCAGCTGTGGCAACTGTGGCTGCTTGCAGACAATGGCGTCGGAACAGGCTATGATGCGCAAAATAAAGGATGTTTTGGAAAATGGTGAAGCAACCATCATTAGTGATTGGATTAGTGGAGATTTATGTAGCATTTCCCCGGAAATAATCTATAAAGCTGCGTTACATAATGATCCTGTCGCATTAAGGGTGATTAAGGAGACTGCCGTTTATTTAGGCGTGGCGGTGGCGAACCTAATTAATACTTTTAATCCGTCCTTAGTTATTATCAATGGAAGAATTGCGGCGTTGGGAGAAACTGTAATGAAATGTATTCAGGAGGAAGTAGGCTGGCGAAGTATGAAGTATTTACAGTCATCTACAAATATCATATTTTCAACATTAAATCAGAGTGCTGTGTTAAAGGGAACAGTTGCGCTGGTGATGAGTGAGATATTTGAAGATCCTCATATTCTTTATTCTTCTAGTACTTTAAATCACTAAATGATGTATAAATACTATTTTTCTCCATAAACTACCATCAAAAGGAGGGCGATTATGGAGAAAAAACCACAGAAAAAAATAAATGAAGCTGATGAAAAGCTTAAACTTGAGATAGCAGAGGAATTAGGGCTGCTGGATAAAGTGAAACAAATGGGATGGAAAAGCCTTACTGCAAAAGAGACCGGTAGAATCGGCGGTTTGATGACTAGGCGTAAACGGTTAATAAAAGAAAAAAGTCAACAGATGTAAGCTGTTGACTTTTTTCTTTTATTTTCTAATGCCTTTTATATGTATAAACCTGATATACTCCCACTCATAATTGGATAAGGGATAATTATCTCTATCAATGGTATGTGCAGCGATTAATATATTATTTATATCCGGGATAGAGCCAGTGCTAACGATAACGGGCGAGTGATTAAAATCATCAGCTTCATCAAAAGAAAGTTGTACAATATCTCCCGGTTGCACATCTTTTACATCTACCTCTTCCGAAAAAGGGCCTGAACCGTTGTTTCTAATAAGGAATCTGTGTAAAAAATCTACTCCGGTCCAGGCAGGAGCGCGGTTATTAATATTGATATAATACCAGCCGATATTAGGGGTATAGTTCATAATTTCACTGCCCGCAAAAATACATTGGGACGCAAAGTTTGTGCAGTCTCCGCCAAGATCTTCAAAATCATAATAACGCGGATTCCGTTTGAAAGCCCACTGATGTGCATAAGATACGGCTTTTGTCCGGTTATACTTTAGTGTATGAGAGTTGATTTTAGGATTGATAATAAACATTAAGAAGCCTCCTTTTTATATACTGCTTATTAAATAGCTATGCATATGAAATGTATATCATGAAATGAAATAGTAATATTTTTACTAAACTATAATATTTATATAATACGCAAAAAGGAAAGTGATTTAAGCAATAATCAATGCAAGGAGGAGGTTATATGGGGCATTTTGGGATAATAACTACTACGCCAGAGTTAAAGAATAGATACGGGTATATTCCGGATATTATATATCATAAAATACCTGAAACAATACTAAACGTTATATGCTTGAAATTTAAAAAAATTGAATACCAAGATATCAGGATCCCTGATACAGATATAAAGATCACAATAGCCCAGCTGCCAATTACCGAGAAACAGCTTGATACTATACAGTCGGAGTCCTTAGAAAAAAAATGTAAAACCATCTTCAGTTTTTTTGAGAAACAAAAAGTTGAAGAGATTTTTATTAGTAAGCATTTAAAAGTGTATGAAAGACTCTTAGAAAGGGCACATGAATGCAAAAAAGCTTACAATCAGCAGGAAAGATTATTGTTGATGGCGATATCTTTTGATGTAGTAAAGAAAATATGCAAGATCCTGGGAATCGATCTATTTGAAACACATGTCAAGATTTTTGAATATTCTTATAGTTGGAAATCAAGACTACTCATAGAAATGATGTCATCCTATACAAAGTATATCACTCTGGTCACGCAACAGACAAAAGAAGCAGAGAGGCATATGGATGAGCTATATGATGAAAGTGGTCTTACCGTACATGTTTCAGCAGAAAGTCACAAAACTGATGATGTTGAAATAATATATATATTGGACGACCTCGATAGATATGTTAAAATGAATAGATTTAATCCAAATTCAATTTTATTTGTTTTTAGTCCATCAAACATGAGTGGATATCGAATGAATAACATAATCATTGATAGTGTAGATATAAAATTGCCGGATCAAATCGAGCAGCTTATAAAGCCGTTAGGGTTGTCAGACCATGAAGAACTTGTGGAATGCAGTATTTTAGGAAAGATAGATAACACATTGACTAGCCGAGATATAGCGTATTATAAACAAATTAGAAGGGTATTTTATCAGATGGGATATCAGATTAATGCTTTGAAAGCATGTGGCAAACCAGTGAGCATGGAGCGATTTGAAACAATAGCAAAAAATTTGAAGAGAATTAAGTAAACAATTTATTGACAATATATAAAGTGTTGTTTATAATAGAAAAAAATTAGCGCTTAATTCATTTCATGAATAATTACATGGTTATAGCATATATTATCAACATAAAAATTTGTAGGTCGTTTTTATTATGTTTCGGGTTTTACACGACAGCAATATTATTTATTATATGTTTAGATTAAGAAATAGATATTAAAAGGAGAGAAATAAAATGAGTAGTAGTAAGCAGATTGTACTAACGGTTGAGGGTCTTGAAAAACTTGAGAGCGAACTTGAATATTTGAAAACAGTCAAAAGAAAAGATGTTGCTGAAAAAATTAAACAAGCGATAGCTTTTGGTGATTTATCGGAAAACTCTGAGTATGATGAGGCAAAAAATGAGCAAGCACAGATGGAAGTACGTATTGTGCAGCTTGAAAATATGCTTAAAAATGCAAAGGTAATAGATGAAGAAGATATAAATACCGACATTGTTAGTATCGGGTCTAAGGTTACTGTTTTAGATTTGGAGTTTGATGAAAAAATAGAATATGCCATTGTAGGCTCTACTGAGGCAGATCCCAGCAACTATAAAATATCTGACGAATCTCCGGTAGGAAGTGCTTTAATAGGTCAAAAAGTAGGCAATACCGTAGACGTAGCTGTTCCGGATGGCGTGATTAAGTTTAAAGTGTTATCAATCAGCAAATAAAGAACGTCTGAAGCGGGAGTAAGAATATAAATATTTCTTACTCCTTCTTTATTTTTTTATTTTACAAAGAAAAAGATATAATATATAATAGATTCCACAGAATGTTAAACAGGAGGTTATACAATGACGGTGCAAAATCAGGACATGGAGTTAAGTGAAATCCTTAAAGTCCGAAGAGAAAAACTGAAAGAATTGCAGGAGATGGGACAAGACCCCTTTAAAATAGTGAATTTCGGAAAAACTCATAGCACTGAAGAAATAATCCAAAACTTTGATTCGATGGAAGGTATGTCTGTCTCGATTGCAGGAAGACTTATGTCCAAAAGAGGGATGGGAAAAGCATCTTTTTGTGATTTGCAGGACAGAGAAGGAAAAATTCAGTTATATATAAGGGTAAATGAAGTGGGGGAAGATACATATAACAAGGTAAAGAAGTTTGATATTGGCGATATTGTTGGTGTCAAAGGAGAAGTATTCAAAACACATAAAGGTGAAATATCCATTAAGGTAATGGAAATCATATTATTATCCAAGTCATTGCAACCGCTTCCTGAAAAGTGGCATGGTTTAAAGGACATGGACCTGAGATACCGTCAAAGATATGTTGACTTAATTGTAAATCCCGATGTAAAAGATACATTTATTAAAAGAAGTAAAATTATAAAATCTATCAGGGAGTTTTTAGACAATAGAGGATATTTAGAGGTAGATACTCCTATACTAAATACTATTCCGGGTGGTGCGGCCGCCAGACCTTTTATTACGCATCACAATACTTTAGATATTGATATGTACCTTAGAATAGCTACTGAACTGCACTTAAAAAGATTGATCGTTGGCGGTTTGGAAAAAGTATATGAAATGGGCAGGATTTTCAGAAACGAAGGGATGTCAATTAAGCATAATCCCGAGTTTACCACGATAGAGCTTTATGAAGCTTATACCGACTATAAAGGTATGATGGAACTGACCGAGCAAATGATTTCAGGTGTTGCACAAGAAGTTTTAGGGACAACTAAAATTGTGTATCAAGAAGAAGAAATAGACTTAACACCACCATGGAAACGCATGACAATGATCGAGTCCATTAAAGAATATACAAATGTGGATTTTGAAGCTATAACGACGGATGAAGATGCCAGAGCCGCGGCAAAAAGCTTGAAGGTACATGTGGAAGACAAGCATACAAGAGGTGAAGTAATCAATACCGTTTTTGAAGAATGCGTAGAAGAACATTTGGTTCAGCCAACCTTTATTACGGATTACCCGGTAGAAGTATCACCACTAGCAAAAAGAAAGCCGGATGCGCCTACGCTTACAGAAAGGTTTGAACTTTTTATTACACGTAGAGAAATGGCAAATGCCTTCTCAGAACTGAATGATCCTATTGACCAAAGAGAACGTTTTGTAAAACAAGTGGAAGCTAGGGAAGCCGGTGATGAAGAAGCAAATATGATGGATGATGATTTTATAAATGCATTAGAGTATGGGATGCCTCCTACCGGTGGACTAGGGATTGGTATTGATAGGTTGGTAATGCTTCTGACAGATTCTTATTCAATAAGAGATGTACTATTGTTCCCGACAATGAAACAGAGGGATTAAAATATAGAATAGAGATATCGGATAAAATAAAGATCGGATTAAGGAATTAGGACTTCTTAATCCGTATCTTTATTTTTATTGTCTTATTTTGTAATATATGATAGTATAGAATTGTCAATTTAATAATTGGAGGGGATAATATGGCTTCTAATTTAATAATTACAGAGAAAGAAGTAAATGATTCAGTTATTATTGTTGCTTTAAGTGGAGAAATAGACATTTCTACGATAGGGGAGCTAAAAGATAAATTATACGATATTATAACGAAAAATGAAAAGAGTCTTAAGCTGGATTGTATGAACTTGAATTATATTGACAGCACTGGACTGGGAGTGTTGGTTGGAGCACTTAAAAAGGTAAAGCACAACAATAAGGACATCGTTTTAGTTAATTTGAAAAGCAATATTAAAAAGCTATTTCTAATTACCGGGCTTGATAAGGTATTTGTCATTGAGGAGTGAATGTTGATGAGCCAGTTGTATAACAAAGATATTTCGGGTCCAAAAGAGATTGACCTGATTGTGCCTCTATTGCCTGAAATAGTACGGATTGTAAGACTTACGGTTTCAGGAATTGCCAGCGGAATGGGCTTTTCTATAGATGAAATAGAAGATATTAAGGTATCGGTAGCAGAGATCTGTAACAGGATTATAATACAGGCAGAGTCTATTTCTGATAGGTGCCTAATTAGATTTTATATTTTTGAGAAGCAGCTTAAAGTTAGTTTCAAATTTGAAAGCAAAAAACCAAATAGTTTTCAATTGTTTGACGAAGATGATATATTTGGAGTCTCTATTGTAAATTCTCTAGTAGACGAAGTAGATGTACATACATCTGAAGATGAGGAAATCGTTACCTTGTCTATATCATTAAAGGAGAATTAATATGACAGTAGTAAAGGAAGTAAACAGGCTGAGTCATATGTCGGAGGAACAGCTATTTGAAGCATATAATCAAAGTAAAGATAAACTGATTAGAGAGCTTATCATCAATAAGTATCTATATATTGCGGAAATTCTCACAAAAAAGTTCATAAATCGTGGATTAGAATTCGATGATATATATCAGGTAGCATGTATAGGGTTAATACAAGCTGTGGAACGCTTCGATGCGGAAAAGGGCGTGAAGTTTTCAAGTTTTGCCACGCCCACTATTATTGGAGAGATTAAAAGATATTTTAGAGACAAAGGAAACATTATTAGAATTCCCAGAAGGATTTATGAAATATATCAAAAAGTTAATCAAGCGAAGCATGTACTATCCCAAGAGCTTGGTAGAATTCCTAAAGTAGAAGAAATCGCAGAATACCTTAATGTTTCTGAAGAAACGATACTTGAAGTTATAGAATCGGCCAATGCCAGCGCTGTGCAGTCTTTAGAGCAATCAGTATATTCCGATGATGAAACAGCACTCGAACAGCTTGTAGGCGCAGAAGATGCTACGTTTGCTAAAATTGAGAATAGGGATTTTATAGAGAAAAGTCTAAACGAATTCAATGAGGCGGAAAAGGAATTCATAAAGCAGCGGTATTATAACAAAAGAACTCAAAAGCAAATAGCCGAATTGCTCGGAGTATCCCAAATGTATATATCAAGATTAGAAAGAAAAATTATAGATAAATTTAAGAGATTATATTATAAAAGTGTTAATTGAATTAACACTTTTTGTTTTGTATGCTCACGAATTGGGTAATTATATTTAGGTCTAGATTTTTTCTATATTTAGAAGTTAGGGTAATGCCAGTATGTTTATGTTTGAAGCTATAAAAGGGTGGGAATAAAAGTGAAAAATGATTGTTCTTGTTCAGTTACGATATCTGCGGATACGCAGTATATTGTCGGTGCTGTTGAAGAAATTATGATTTTTCTTCAAACGCATATGTATTTAAGTGACGGAGCATTTTTTGAAACGAAGGTAATATTAAATGAATTACTGGTAAATGCAGTAGTGCACGGAAATAAACAAGACAGTGAGAAGAAAGTATATATTAAGGCAGGTGTGTGTAAGGAAAATAAGATATATATTATTGTAGAAGATGAAGGAGATGGGCTGATTAAAAGTGCAAAAAGCTGTGGTAAGGAGATTTTGGATTACGATGCAGAAGTAGAACTATTTTGTTTAAATGAGAGTGGACGAGGACTTATAATAACATCATCACTATGCGATTGTTTTAAAAGAAATAAAAAAGGAAACAAAATAGTTGTAGTAAAAAAAATAAAACAATAGCATATTCAAGAATGCTGTCGCAAAAGAAAGAAAAACGCAAAATATGCAAAACAGATTATATTATTGAGGTTTAATGGAAGTTTTCCGAAGTTGAAACGGCAACCATGTTGTGTTATATTAATATAGCTGTCGCTGATGGCAAGCTCTAAAAAGAGTCATCGATAAGTGACAGTAAAAAAACGAAAATGTTGTTGACAAAAAGAATTTATTGTGATAACATAATAAAAGTCGGCAGTAAAAGTCGATGTTTGATTGGTCTTTGAAAATTAGATAGCGTAAGAGGTTCTCGTTTAATATAGTTAATAATTAATAACGAATAGTTAATAATTATTGATGATTTGAGAAAACTTTAGCGTACTTTATAACAAAGTAAAGCTAGTGATAATTTTGAGCTAATTAAACGTTCAATAAATTTTTATTGAGAGTTTGATCCTGGCTCAGGACGAACGCTGGCGGCGTGCCTAACACATGCAAGTCGAGCGGAGATTGGTTGAAGATTTATCGGATGCCAATTTTAGCGGCGGACGGGTGAGTAACGCGTGAGTAACCTGCCTTATACAGGGGGATAACACATCGAAAGATGTGCTAATACCGCATGATATCAGATAGTCGCATGGCTGTTTGATCAAAGGAGCAATCCGGTATAAGATGGACTCGCGTCTGATTAGCTGGTTGGTGAGGTAAAAGCTCACCAAGGCGACGATCAGTAGCCGACCTGAGAGGGTGATCGGCCACATTGGGACTGAGACACGGCCCAGACTCCTACGGGAGGCAGCAGTGGGGAATATTGCGCAATGGGGGAAACCCTGACGCAGCAACGCCGCGTGAAGGAAGAAGGCTTTCGGGTCGTAAACTTTTGTCTTCTGGGAAGAAACATGACGGTACCAGAGGAGGAAGCCACGGCTAACTACGTGCCAGCAGCCGCGGTAATACGTAGGTGGCGAGCGTTGTCCGGAATTACTGGGTGTAAAGGGCGTGTAGGCGGGACTGCAAGTCAGATGTGAAATACCGGGGCTCAACCCCGGGGCTGCATTTGAAACTGTAGTTCTTGAGTGCAGGAGAGGAAAGCGGAATTCCTAGTGTAGCGGTGAAATGCGTAGATATTAGGAGGAACACCAGTGGCGAAGGCGGCTTTCTGGACTGTAACTGACGCTGAGGCGCGAAAGCGTGGGGAGCGAACAGGATTAGATACCCTGGTAGTCCACGCCGTAAACGATGGATACTAGGTGTTGGGGGTATCGACCCCTCCAGTGCCGGAGTTAACACAATAAGTATCCCACCTGGGGAGTACGGCCGCAAGGTTGAAACTCAAAGGAATTGACGGGGGCCCGCACAAGCAGTGGAGTATGTGGTTTAATTCGAAGCAACGCGAAGAACCTTACCAGGGCTTGACATCTACAGAATCCCAAAGAGATTTGGGAGTGCCTTCGGGAACTGTAAGACAGGTGGTGCATGGTTGTCGTCAGCTCGTGTCGTGAGATGTTGGGTTAAGTCCCGCAACGAGCGCAACCCCTATTGTTAGTTGCCATCATTAAGTTGGGCACTCTAGCGAGACTGCCGGTGACAAATCGGAGGAAGGTGGGGACGACGTCAAATCATCATGCCCCTTATGTCCTGGGCTACACACGTACTACAATGGCCATTAACAGAGCGAAGCAAGACGGTGACGTGGAGCAAATCGCCAAAAATGGTCCCAGTTCAGATTGTAGGCTGAAACTCGCCTACATGAAGTCGGAATTGCTAGTAATCGCGGATCAGCATGCCGCGGTGAATACGTTCCCGGGCCTTGTACACACCGCCCGTCACACCATGAGAGTCGGTAACACCCGAAGCCTGTGAGCTAACCGTAAGGAGGCAGCAGTCGAAGGTGGGGCTGATGATTGGGGTGAAGTCGTAACAAGGTAGCCGTATCGGAAGGTGCGGCTGGATCACCTCCTTTCTAAGGAGCAGAGCTCCAGTTAATAGTGAATAACGAATAGTTAATAATTATTAACGGATGGAGCCAATCCTATGGTCGATAGATCATATTAGTATGATCTTCACGAGAACTCTTACGCTATTTAATTTTGAAAGACCAAGTTCTTTTTAGTGAATAGTTAATAGTGAATAATGAATAGTTTAAAAGCTATGAATGGAAGCTGTTAGCAGTCACTAAGAAAATGATCTTTCAAAAGTTAATAGAAGATAACTGTTCATTATTAGTTATTCACTATTAACTAAACCTGATGTGGGGGTGTAGCTCAGTTGGGAGAGCACCTGCCTTGCAAGCAGGGGGTCAGGAGTTCGACTCTCCTCATCTCCACCATATATGGGCTTATAGCTCAGCCGGTTAGAGCGCACGCCTGATAAGCGTGAGGTCGGTGGTTCGAGTCCACTTAAGCCCACCATTTAATTAATGTACAATGGACAATGATCCAATGTACAATTAGTTAAGTACAAATGTACCTTGAAAACTAAACAATGTAAAGACATGAGGAAAAGATTAAAAAAGGGTAATCGCAGTGGAACCACTGTATTACACTACAATTTTAAAGGAAAACTTTACTCATATAATTCTTAAGGAGAACACCAGACTGTTGAGGTGAAAAGCAGTAGGAAGATGAATAACACTATTCATTATTCACTACTAACTATTCACTAAACAAAGGTCAAGCTAATAAGAGCACAGGGTGGATGCCTTGGCATTAGGAGCCGAAGAAGGACGCGATAAGCTGCGAAAAGCTGCGGTAAGGCGCAAATAGCCATTGACCCGCAGATATCCGAATGGGGAAACCCGGCTGGAGCAATATCCAGTCACCATGCAGTGAATTCATAGCTGTATGGAGGAATACCCGCTGAACTGAAACATCTAAGTAGGCGGAGGAAGAGAAAGAAACATCGATTCCCTAAGTAGTGGCGAGCGAACGGGGAAGAGGCCAAACCTGAAGTAGCAATACTTTAGGGGTTGCGGACTGCAATATGTATCATGAAGGTTAGCAAAACTACCTGGAAAGGTAGACCATAGAGGGTAAGAGTCCCGTATGTGAAAACCGAAGTGAGCTAGCAGGATCCAGAGTACCATGGGACACGAGAAATCCTGTGGGAAGCAGGAGGGACCACCCTCCAAGCCTAAATACTACCTAATGACCGATAGCGCATAGTACCGTGAGGGAAAGGTGAAAAGAACCCCGGGAGGGGAGTGAAATAGAACCTGAAACCCTGTGTTTACAAGCAGACAAAGCACATTAAGGTGCGATGTCGTACTTTTTGTAGAACGGTCCGGCGAGTGTATGTAACGAGCAAGGTTAAGGTGTTAAGCACCGCAGCCGAAGGGAAACCGAGTCTTAAAAGGGCGCGCAGTTCGTTGTATACGACCCGAAACCGGGTGACCTACCCATGGACAGGTTGAAGCGGAAGTAAAATTTCGTGGAGGACCGAACCCACCAATGTTGAAAAATTGGGGGATGAGCTGTGGGTAGCGGAGAAATTCCAATCGAACTCGGAGATAGCTGGTTCTCCCCGAAATAGCTTTAGGGCTAGCCTCGGATTAATTTAGCGGAGGTAAAGCACTGAATGGGCTAGGGGCCTTATCCGGTTACCGAACCCTATCAAACTCTGAATGCCGCATAAATGATGTCCGGGAGTCAGACTATGGGAGATAAGTTTCATAGTCAAAAGGGAAACAGCCCAGATCAACAGCTAAGGTCCCTAAATAGATTTAAGTGGAAAAGGATGTGGAGTTGCTAAAACAACCAGGATGTTGGCTTAGAAGCAGCCACTCATTTAAAGAGTGCGTAATAGCTCACTGGTCGAGTGATTCTGCGCCGAAAATGTAACGGGGCTAAAATCTATACCGAAGCTTTGGCAGTAGCAATACTGGGTAGGGGAGCTTTCTATGACAGGTTGAAGCATGACCGCAAGGACATGTGGACGAGATAGAAGAGAGAATGCCGGAATGAGTAGCGAGAATTATGTGAGAATCATAATCGTCGAAAACCTAAGGTTTCCTGAGGAAGGTTCGTCCGCTCAGGGTTAGTCGGGAGCTAAGGCGAGGCCGAGAGGCGTAGTCGATGCACATACGGTTGAAATTCCGTAACCACCGAAGCCGATAAGTATATAAGGGACGCAGGAAGATAGTCTGACCGCACCGTTGGTTGAGTGCGGCGAAAGGGAGCGAAAACAAGTAGCGAAGCAGACGATTCTACACTGACGAGAAAAGCTTATATATTGGTTAGGTGCCCGTACCGCAAACCGACACAGGTGGGTGAGGAGAGAATCCTAAGACGAACGGGAGAAGCGTTGTTAAGGAACTCGGCAAATTGACCCCGTAACTTCGGGAGAAGGGGTGCCAGGGTGACCTGGCCGCAGAGAATAGGCCCAAGCGACTGTTTAGCAAAAACACAGGTCTCTGCTAAGTCGAAAGACGACGTATAGGGGCTGACGCCTGCCCGGTGCTGGAAGGTTAAGGGGAATGCTTAGCGCAAGCGAAGGTGTGAACTTAAGCCCCAGTAAACGGCGGCCGTAACTATAACGGTCCTAAGGTAGCGAAATTCCTTGTCAGGTAAGTTCTGACCCGCACGAATGGCGTAACGACTTGGGCACTGTCTCAACAACGTACCCGGCGAAATTGTAGTACCGGTGAAGATGCCGGTTACCCGCGACAAGACGGAAAGACCCCATGGAGCTTTACTGTAGCCTGATATTGGATTTTGGTATTTCATGTACAGGATAGGTGGGAGACTGAGAAGATAGCACGCCAGTGTTGTCGGAGTCGACGTTGGGATACCACTCTTGAGATACTGAAATTCTAACCAGTACCCGTAATCCGGGTATGGGACACTGTCAGGTGGGCAGTTTGACTGGGGCGGTCGCCTCCAAAAGAGTAACGGAGGCGCTCAAAGGTTAGCTCAGCGCGGTCGGAAATCGCGCAAAGAGTGCAAACGCATAAGCTAGCCTAACTGTGAGAGAGACACCTCGAACAGTAACGAAAGTTGGAGTTAGTGATCCGGCGGTATGAGAGTGGAATTGCCGTCGCTCAACGGATAAAAGCTACCCTGGGGATAACAGGCTTATCTCCCCCAAGAGTCCACATCGACGGGGAGGTTTGGCACCTCGATGTCGGCTCATCGCATCCTGGAGCTGTAGTAGGTTCCAAGGGTTGGGCTGTTCGCCCATTAAAGCGGTACGCGAGCTGGGTTCAGAACGTCGTGAGACAGTTCGGTCCCTATCTGTCGCGGGCGCAGGAGATTTGAAGGGAGCTGTCCTTAGTACGAGAGGACCGGGATGGACGCACCTCTGGTGCACCAGTTGTCATGCCAATGGCACAGCTGGGTAGCTAAGTGCGGAAGGGATAAACGCTGAAGGCATCTAAGCGTGAAGCCCCCCCTAAGATAAGATTTCCCATAGCGTAAGCTAGTAAGGTCCCACGTAGACTATGTGGTAGATAGGTCGGAGGTGGAAGTGCAGTAATGTATGGAGCTAACCGATACTAATAGACCGAGGGCTTGACCAAAAGGAATTTACAATGGACAATGTACAATGTACAATGACCATTAGTAAACAAAGAGAGATATATATGAAGTAGGTTTTTCCAAAGAAGTACTCATGATTTACATTGTATAGTTTTGAAGGTACATTAAAAAATGTACAATGGACAATGATCCAATGTACAATGAAGTACCAGAAAAGAGCAATAAAATTGTACATTGTCCATTGAAACATTGTACAATCATTCAAACAAAGTTTGAATGGCATTCCGGTGATTTTAACGTGGAGGCTACACCCGTTCCCATTCCGAACACGGTAGTTAAGCTCCACAGTGCCGATGATACTTGGAGGGTGACTTCCTGGGAAAGTAGGTCGTTGCCGGAACTGATATTCCTCAATAGCTCAGTTGGTAGAGCATGCGGCTGTTAACCGCAGGGTCGTAGGTTCGAGTCCTACTTGAGGAGCCAAAAAGAAGCTGGTCAATACGATGATGTATTGGCTAGCTTTTTTATTATCTAGGTAAAAGGTTTAAAGTGAGCTGCTAAGATTGCTTTGAAAAAATAACAAAATTAAGCTATATGATTTGTGCAATGTTTAAATGAAAAAGGATTGATTTCCTAAAAAATTGATGATATAATCTAAACGAACAGAAAGTAGATAATAAACTCGTTCTCTTGAGAATTAGGCGGCGAGTTTTTTTAAAAGTATATTAGTAAGTGCACTGTACTTATTATTAAACTTATTACCTGAAAATTTGCTATTATAATCTTTATAAACAGAAAAATACTTATGAAGATCGTTTCCTCAAGACCTAACAGGGAGGGATTTTTAAGAGCGAATTAGTAAGTACACTATACTTATTATTAAGAGGCAGATGTTTGGTGTATTGAACTCCATGCAATGCCAGAAAGATGGGGGAAGCACTATGGGAAAAACAAACAACTTAGGGCATCTGGAACTTATTCGCAGAATCAATCGTTCACTGGTTCTTAATACAGTGAAGGAGGAGCAGCCTATCAGCCGTGCTCAAATTGCGAAGCGACTCAACTTGAGCAAGACAACTGTCAGTGCTATTGTAGATGAATTGCTAAAAAAAAGACTGATTGTGGAATATGGCGATTGTCCCTCTCCTGCTGGTGTTGGCCGCCCATCCACAATGCTAGGTTTCAATCCAAAGTCAGCGTATTGCATCGGCGCGGATATTGGTGGAACAAAGCTGATGATTATAATTACCGACTTGTTGGGTGAAATCGTATACCAAGTAAAAGTGCCCACCAAAAACCATGTGGATGAATTGGTTGCTATCATACAAGGTGTCATACAGGAATGCGGCCTTAAGGAGGACGATATTTTCGGAATGGGGATTGGTGTGCCTGGTACAGTGACTGCGGATGGTGTAGTAGTTCGGGCCAAAGCTTTGCACTGGAACAATTTTCCTCTCCAGCGCATTATGAATCAGCATTTCTCATTTCAGGTATTTGTCGGTAATGATGTAAATCTAGCCGCCTTAGGTGAGCGCTGGTTAGGCTCCGGAGACCAGGTTGACAACATGTTGTTCATTGCGTTGGGAACCGGCATCGGTAGTGCTTTGGTCTGCGACGGCCAGTTGATCCTGGGGGCACAAGGAAGAGCCGGTGAGATCGGCTATTATCTTGAGAGTCGGGATGTGGAGAATGGAAATCTAAATCGTCTGGGTATGCAGGGGATTTTAGAGCGCAAATGCTCCGGTACCGCGCTTGGACAACATGGATATACCGCCGAGGAGCTTTTTCTTGCCTACGGCCAGGGAAATCAGCAGGTTGTCCAGATTATAGACCAGTTTATCCGTGATTTTTCCATCGCGATCGCAAATTCCATCAGTTTACTGAACCCGTCTAAGGTGGTCATTGGCGGCGGTGTATCCGATTCTATGAACACTGTGATCTATCGGATCCGCGAGGAGGTATCCCAGATGACCCCTATTCAGGCGGATGTTTGCCTGGCCAGTTTAGGCGCCTGCGCTGGCGCTTTAGGCGCCATCAATTACGCATTCATTCAAATAGAACAGCAGGATATTCAGGTTCAGATTTAAAAGGGGGTAAAAAACACAAATGAAGCAAAACATGAAAGGTTGTATGTTTGAGCAGCCTGACACTATTCGGAATGTGATTTTCAGAGCGCCGGAGCAAGTAGAGCGTGTCTGTGCTGCGGTTGGAGAAGGACCATTTCAAAAGATTTATCTGATTGGTTCCGGAACCTCTCTTCATGCGGCAATCGCGGCAAAATACGCATTTGCCCGCTGGCTGGATGCGGAGGTCCAAGTACTGACTCCTTTCGAGTTCCTCTACTACTTCCCCCATGACCGGGTGGATGAGAGTACGTTGGTCTTGGGTGTATCTCAGACCGCCCGCAGTATTGGCACTATCAATTGTGTGGAACTCAGCCGGAAGAGAGGAGCAAAAACTGTATTTGTTACCGCGGAGCCGGATAATCTGGGAGCCGCCAGTGCCCATGTGGTGCTGGATACTTGCACCGGTCAGGAGATGGTAGGCGCCAAAACCAAAGGTTTTACCTCTACCATGGCGATGCTCTATCTATTTGCAGCTCGATTGTCAGGTAAAGCGCTGGACCTTTCCCAGGTGCCTGATTGGATGGAGGAAACGTTCCGGCAAACCAGACAGGAGATAGAAGCGCTGGCGGAGGAATATAAAACCGCGCCATCTGTCACGATCCTGGGTGGCGGTCCGTTGTCCGCAGCGGCAAAGGAGGGTGGACTGAAGATGTTGGAGGGTGTTCGGATCCCTGTGGAGGTTTATGACGTGGAGGAGTATATGCATGGTCCCTACCACTGTCTGGAGCAGGAGTCTCATCTAATTTTTCTGGTGAACGGAGGAGCGGGAACCGAGCGGGCTAAGCGAATGATTCAATTCTCTCAGGAACATTCAAATCATGTTCTGGTGATTGGATATAAAGCTCTTGCTAAGGAGATGGACCTGAATTGCAAATTCCTTCCTCTACCCGAGGGAATGGATGAGATCCTGTCGCCGCTATTCTACGTGCTGCCGCTTCAGTGGCTGTCAAACGACGCCACTGAAAAGAAGGGCAGACGGCCGGAACAATCCCGTTACCCTCAGTTTCACGCCATTTTGGGCAGCAAATTTATGCCGAAAGTTAATTACTACGAAGGCTGATCTTTTACTATTAGGAGGGATATTATCATGTTCAAATTGAAACTTGGCGTTGATGTGGGCGGAACCTTCACCGATGTGGTTGGAATTAGCGAGGAAGGAAAGGTGTACTTTGCCAAAATGCCTTCCACCCCACAGGATCAAAGCATCGGGGTTCTCAATGGAATCAAAAGTCTATTGAGTAGCCTGGAGGTACCCGCCGACTGTGTTACCGGTGTGGCCCATGGCACCACAGTGGCTACCAATACGTTACTGGAACGAAATGGCGCGGTCACTGCGCTGATTACCACAAAGGGGTTCCGTGATGTCCTACATATTGGCCGTCAGAGTCGACCGGAGTTGTATGATCTGCACGCCCGCAAGCCGGAACCGCTGATTCCTCGCTATCTTCGCCGGGAAGCCGATGAGCGCACCTTGCACACCGGAGCGATCCTAGCTAATCTGGATGTTAACGGCCTGAAGCAAACCGTTCAGGAGTTGATGAAGGAAGGTGTTGAATCTATCGCCGTCTGTTTCCTTCACTCGTATGTCAACGCTAAAAACGAGTGCAAAGCTCTGAAAGCTATCCGCGAGATTGCTCCCGATTTTCCCGTTTCTGTCTCCAGCGAGATTCTTCCGGAGTTCCGGGAGTTTGAACGGATGAACACCACGGTCATAAATGCCTATGTCCAACCCCGGATGCAGCGCTATGTTTCCCAGTTGAGGGGACGTCTGGATGAAAATGGAATGTCCGCCCCCCTGACCATCATGCAGTCTTCCGGAGGCATGATGACCGATCAGGTGGCCGCTTCCCGCAGTGTCAACACGCTGCTTTCCGGGCCCGCCGGCGGTGTGCTGGCCGCAGAGTTCTTGTCCAAGATCACCCCTTACCACAACATTATTACGGGGGATCTGGGTGGTACCTCGTTTGATGTGGCCGTGGTGCAAAACGGCAATATTGACATTGCCAGTGAGGGCATGATTGAGGGATTCCATGTCAAATTCCCCCATATCGACATTACCACCATTGGTGCCGGCGGCGGTTCGATCGCCTGGCTGGACGTCGGCGGAGCCCTCCGTGTCGGTCCCCGCAGCGCTGGTGCCGTCCCCGGTCCTGTGTGTTACAGCAAGGGCGGTATAGATCCCACTGTGACGGACGCCCATGCCGTGCTGGGCCGTGTGGGCGGTGAGCTGCTGGGCGGTAAGATGAAGTTAGATGTGCCCGCCGCCAGAGCTGCTATAGAGGAGAAGCTGGCAAAGAATCTCAACATGATTGTGGAAGAGGTGGCCGAAGGCATTCTACGTGTGGCCAATGCTAACATGGTCCGCGCCATCCGTGTCATGACGGTGGAAAAGGGCATCGATCCCAGAAAATTTGTCCTTCTTCCCTATGGTGGTGCCGGCGCCCTCCACGCGGTGGATTTGGCTCGGACCCTTGAGATCCCCACCGTGGTCATCCCCATCGCCCCCGGCAATTTCTCTGCATTTGGACTCCTGGTGGCTCCCATCCGCTACGATGAGGTCTGTACTTACCGCAAGCACCAGAAGGACATCAGTTATGACTGCATGGAACAGCTGTTCCAACAGCTGGAGAAGACTGCCCGGCAGGAAATGGCGCGTGATGAGGTTGCTGAGGACACAGTCACCTTCCGGAGGAAGGCAGATATCCGCTATTTTGGCCAGGCCTATGAGCTGACCATTCCACTACCCAATCAAAAGATTGATGAGCACGTATGGAAAGGACTATTGGACGATTTCAGTACCGCGCATGAGCAGTCTTATGGATTTAAAAAGGAAAATGACCCCATCGAAGTAGTTAGTTTGCGCCTGTCTGTAGTGGGTCGTGCCGACAACGATGACCTCTACGCCAAAGGCGAGCGGGGCGATGGCAAGGTAATGCCTGTTACCATCCGGAAGGTCTACTTCATGGGCAAGTGGATGGAAGCCGGCATTTACAACCGCGATCTGCTAAAGGTAGGCGACACTTTTGTTGGACCGGCCATTGTGGAGGAGACTGGCGCTACTTCCGTGATTGGCCCCAGTGATAAGGTGGTCGTGGACGAACGGAAAAATTTAATTATTGAGGTGGCAGATAACGCTTCGTGCCGTGCTGCCGTTGATGCGAGCAAATAAAGGGGGAGAATTAGTCATGGATGCCATAACATTAGAAGTCATGCGTAACCGCTTCTTTGCGATTACCGAAGAAATGGGTGCGGCGCTGATCCGTACCGCTTACTCCACCAATATCAAGGACCGCCGGGACTGCTCCTGCGCTCTGTTCAATGTGGATGGTGATACCATCGCACAGGCGGAGCACATCCCTGTGCATTCAGGTGTGCTGCCCTGGGGCGTAAAGGGCGCGCTGAAGCATATTGACAAGTCAGCGCTTCAGCCTGGTGACGCTATTATGCATAACGATCCTTTTATTGGTGGGACTCACCTGCCGGATATTATCATCTTTTCCCCGATTTTTTATAAGGGGAAGCTAGTGGCCTTTGTGGGGAATCTGGCCCACCATGTTGATGTTGGCGGTAAAGTGCCTGGTTCCCTTACACCGAACGCCACAGAAATTTTCCATGAGGGAATTCGATTCCCACCGGTCAAAATAAAAAAGCAGGGAAAAATTGATCCTGAGATTTTTGGGATGTTCAACGCCAACATACGTACCAAATATGAGAGCAGCGGAGACCTGATGGCGCAAATCGCGGCCAACAATGTGGGGGAACGCCGGTTTGAACAGCTATGTGATGAGATGGGCGTTGATGTGGTGCTGGAGGCTGTTACAGAACTGGAAAATTACTGTGACCGCCGCATGGCGGTCGAGTTAGAAAAATTGCCTGCCGGAACCTTTGAATTTGAGGATATGCTGGAAGGAGACGGAGTCACCACCGATGAGCCTCTAAAGATCAAAGTGGCAGTTACCACCGGCGGTCCCCAGATCCGAATTGATTTTACCGGTACCTGTCCCCAGGTTACAGGCCCGCTTAATTGTGTGCGGCCGATGGCTCTGGCCTGTATCTACTATGTGGTTCGGGCAATGACCGATTCCACTATCCCGCCCAACTCCGGAACGTATCGGCGCTTCGATGTCATCACGCCGGAAGGGTCGCTGGTCAACGCAGTGTACCCTGCTGCAACCGGTTCCGGCAATTCCATCACCTGTCAGCGACTAGTGGACGCGCTGATTGGTGCGCTGGCACAGGCCGTGCCCGACAAGGCCTGCGCGGCAGCCTGCGGTTCCATGAATGGCATACAGTTGGGCGGTTATGATGCTAGTACCCACTCCTACTTTGCTAATGGCGAGACGGTCGGCGGCGGTTATGGAGGTATGTTTGATCAGGACGGCACTAGTGGCGTCAATACCCATATGACCAATACCCGCAACACGCCTGTTGAGGTGCTGGAAACTATCATGCCGGTAAAGGTAATTCGCTATGGTCTGCTACCTAATTCCGAAGGGGCCGGTATGCATCGCGGTGGCTTTGGTATGGAGCGGGTGCTGGAATTCCAGACGGATGAGGTGGACTGCTTCATTGCCTCCGACCGCGTCAATATGCCCCCCTGGGGTCTGGCTGGCGGCAAGCCTGCCCGAGGTGCTCGCTTTACAGTAGAGCGTGCAGATAAGCGGGTGGAGAACCTACCTTCAAAAGCCCATGTACGTTTCTATAAAAACGATCGGCTCTACATCCAGACCAGCGGCGGCGGCGGTTGGAATGATCCCGGTAAACGCGATAAGGACGCGCTGGCCCGCGACGTGAAGGACGGCCTAATTAGTCAGGAGCGAGCAGCGAGCGAATATGGAGGAATCTAAACCAAGCGGACATATCACAATAATATAAATAGGGAGGAAGTCAAATGAAAAAGATCACTGTGTTTTTGCTTTCCATTATGATGATGCTTTCACTGGTCAACTGCGGAAAAGGTAATACTGTTACCATGCCTAACAACTCTAAGGGAAGTGTCTCCGGCGGAGACACGCAGCCTTCGAATCCGGACGCAAAACGGCTGGTACTGACTACATCTGCGCTTGACCCCGCAGTTGCACCCGACTATAATCCTTGGGGAGACGCGCTGCTGAAGTTTAAAGAAGAAGTGGAAAAGAATAGTAATGGCCGGTACAAAATCGATATTTTCTGGTACTTTACCTATGGCAGCGACGCTGAGATGTTCCAGATGATCCAGGATGGAGAGACTGATTTCCATTTTGGTGCCGGTATGTCCAATGTAGATGGTCGTTTTGCCTGGCAGCGTATTCCCTTCCTCTTGAAGGATATTGACACGGTCCGGGAGAAGATGGCGAATCCTAAGGCAGAGGGATTTAAGATCAACAGCGAGCTTTATGCCGACAACGGGATTAAGCTTCTGGCGCAGAACACTGGTCTACAGCGGAATATCTTGTCCTCGAAAAAGATGATTAAGGTGCCATCGGATCTCAGTGGCGAGACCTTCCGCACTTACGAAGACGCCATAGTTAACACCTTCTATGGAGGGTTGGGTAATATTGCTGTTATGCCTTCCGGCGAGCTCTACACCTCTCTTCAGAATGGGCTGGTCACTGCCACGGAACAGCAGGTTCCCTCCTATATCATTGAGAAGTACTATGAGATCGCTCCTTATTATTCCTATGTAGGGGCTCAGTGGACCATGTACAGTCTGATGATGAATATGGACAAGTTCAACTCCTATAGTGAAGAAGATCAACAGATTTTTATTGACGCTGCCTGGAACGCATCTGAGGCAGAGTATCAGTCCTATGTGAAAATGCTGGGAGAGTCCGAGGCATTCTTCGACAAGAACGGTGTTACCTACTATCAGCCTACGGATGAAGAACTGAAGCAGTGGCAGGATTATGCCGCTTCTCTGGGCGATTCTTGGAAGGGATTGATTGGCGCTGAACTTTATGATAGAGTAACCGCACTGTTTGATTACTGATTCTAAACCAGGGGTCTGCGGAGTTTTTCTGACCCGCAGACCCCTGCACCATTCATTTTAAAAAGCTTGATTGGCTGGAGGAATATTGCTATGAAATTCTTGAAGTTACTGGACAAGTGGATAACATTTATCGTTGGCAACTTATCGGGTATACTGATGATGATCATGATGCTGATGATTAATGTGACCATTTTCAGCCGTTATGTATTTAATATCAATCTGCAGGGGTACGAGGAACTGCCTACCATGCTGTTTATTGTGTTCGTTTGGCTGGCGGTCATTCTGGTTGTCCGCGACGATAACATGCTGAAGGTGGATTTTTTTCAGAATCTCTGCAAGACAGCGCGCGCCAAAGAAATTTTACATCTGATTAGCTTGATCATTTCTGTAGTGATCTGCGTGCTATTTACCCCGTTGACCTTTAAACTGACCATGACACACGTTGAACGTGGAACCGTATCTGCGGCAGTGGGGTTCAGCATGTGGTGGGTATATGGTTCTCTCTTTGCCGGGTCTTTGGGCATGACCGTCTACTATGTGGTCAATGTATTTAAATCTATGAGGAGGCTGAGCGAGTTATGATTTTCGGATTAGCCGCGATTATCATCCTTGCACTGATTTTCATGGGAGTGGCGGTCCCGCTAGCGTTTTTAGGCGGATCCTTCTTTGTCGCTTACATGATGGGAACCAGCACAGGGACTTTTGCAACGAACTCTTTCTACATTTTAAATTCCATTTCCATGCTAGCAATTCCGTTATTTATTGTTGGAGGCGCCCTTATTGAGCGCAGCGGTATTGCAAATGTACTGATCAAATTAGCAGACAAAATGCTTCACAATGTCAAAGGGGGGCTGACAGCTACCATTCCAGTTGTATCCTGCTTCTTTGGCGCTCTATGCGGTTCTGCCTTGGCCACGGCCAACACCCTGTCCACCGCAATGGTACCAGAGCTGGAGCGAAAGGGATATGATAGAGCTTATCTGGCTGCGCTTATTGCTGCGTCCAGTCCGTTTGGGTTCATGATCCCCCCAAATGTGAATGCCATAATTTTTGCGTCTGTTACATCTGCCTCCGTTGGCGCTCTGTTTATGGCTACCATTGTTCCCGGAGTGTTATGGACGTTGCTCTACCTCGTCATCAACCGCTTAGTTTATCACAAATACTACCATCCGGAATTGGCCGCGACCAATACTAATAGGATGCGTCCTTCGGCCTCTGCTACTCCGCCGGAGAGCGGAGCGGATGGAACACATTTGCAGAAACTCAGTCCGATGCAGTTCTGGATCCAGCTGACGTTTGCCGTCCTCATGCCTGTCATCGTTTTGGGTGGTATTTATGGCGGTATTTTCACAGCAACGGAAGCTGGCGCAATCACTTGTCTTTACGGAGCTCTGGTTGGAGTGCTGGTCTACAAAAAAATCACAATCAGGCAACTGTTTGGGGTCCTCACCAAAGGAACCAAGGATGTGTCGGCTTTGGTTGTTATGTTCCCTATGACTTTGATTTTCAGCCGATTGATGACTGTAAATCACATTCCTGAGTTGGTGGCTGAACTGATGCTTAGCATTACAAACAATAAGATTGGCCTGATTTTGCTGATTGACTTGCTGCTATTCATGATCGGTTTTTTCCTGGATGGCAATGTCATCATTCTTACTTTGGTGCCACTGCTCACACCTATCGCTAGCGCCTGTGGGATTGATACCATTCAGCTTGCGGTGATCGTGTTTGTCTCTATCGGCATTGGCTCTATCACACCTCCGATGGCTACCTGCCTGATGGCCTGCTCGCGGGTATGTGATGTGCCGATTCACAAGCTGGTGAATCCCATCCTTCCCTTCCTGCTGTTTGGAGCTCTCCCCATTCTATTGCTTGTGTCTTTTGCACCAGCCTTATCAACCTGGCTTCCAGGTTTATTCTATAGCTTTTAGGGATAGGGTTCCATCCCTTCCTAAAAAAGTCCCCAGCAAGGCTTGCCTGCCGGGGTCAAAAGAAGAAGGATAAGAAAGGTCGTTACTCTTTCCGAAAGAGGGTAGCCAGACTTTAGGTGGAGTCAGGCATCAGCTCCAGGGCCGTCCGCAAGCACCCGGACCTAATGAACTCCGCCTTCCGTGGGTGTACTTATTCTTAGTATAGGGTCATCAATAGTGAATAACGAAGAGTAAAAGACTATTAACTACAAGAAATACGGAATATTTCAGCAACATTATTAATTATTCACTATTAATTGTTAACGGGTTTTTAATATGTGGTGTTCAACAAAAAAACAGAAGCTAATTTTAATCAGCTTCTGTTTTTTTATTTAAGAATGCTTCCACATTTCTCAGAATATCATTTCCGCCAACGACTACAATAGTGTCTCCTTCTTCTAAAACAGCATATGGCCCAGGAGATACAATTAATCGCTGGCCTTTTCTAAGTGCTACAACGGTACCGCCGGTATTTTGCCAAAACTTTAATTCAGAAATATTTTTACCGACAAAAGGTGAGTTTCCAGAGACTTCGACTTCAACCGGATTGTAAGGAGACAAGTTTTTTAGTTTATCAGAATATTCTATGATACTACTCATCTTTTTCTCAAATTCTTCATCAATTTGCTTTTTTTGCTCTATTAAATTCTCGACGTCATGCTTTAAAGAGTTTATCGAGTCAAGATACTTGAATCTTTGAATAAAGTTATATGCTCTATCGACAGAATTTATTACGATTCCGCTTCCTTGATTTACTTGAAGTACGTCCATATCCTGCAACAATGCGACTGCTTTTCGTATTGTCTCAGGCGATACATTATACATACTGGCAAGTACAGAGCGACCATGAACTTTTTCACCAATATTAAATTCTTTGTTAACCACTCTTTGTGCAATATCTAGTGCAATCTGCTGATATCTTGAAGGTAAACCGTGTTTTGACATTTGAAGCCTCCATTTATTAATAATTACAGTAGTTATTATACATAATTATGTTGTAGTTTTAAAGTATTTAATTCTTATAATTAATAATAGTTGCCTAAAATTTCAAAACCATACTAAAAACGCAATATTATTAGCAAATAAGTGTTATTAGGATCTACAACACAGATATTGACAAGTAACAACCTGTGTAGTATAATAAAGTTGTTGATTTATATTATAATGGTGTATAGTTATTAAATAGGAGGGATCAGGATGGCTGATATTATTAAAGTTTGTCTTATTGGTTTGGGTAGAACCGGGAAAGAGATTGCAAAAGTATTATTAGACCAGGAAGATATAGAACTTGTTATGGCGGTATGTAGCGAAAACAGTGATAAAATCGGTCACGATCTTGGCGAAATATTAAACTCACGTGATACGGGGATTATTATAGATAGTTGTGCCAATTTAGAGCAGAATATATTTAAGTATAAGCCAGATGTCGCGATAGATTTTTCTCACCCGGAAGCGACTATTAGGAACGCGGAAATATTATCAGCGATGAGAGTACGTATTGTGGTGGGTACAACAGGATTTACCGAAATCCAGTCTAAAAAATTAATGAGTATTGCGAAAAATAATAAGACCGCTATTGTACATACGCCTAATGTAACATTAGGGATAAATGTATTAATGGTGTTGACGAATTTAGCGGCAAGTATATTGGAAGGTTATGATTGTGAGATTATTGAATCGCATTTTAAGAGCAAAAAAGATTCTCCTTCCGGTAGTGCAAAGAAGATAGCAAATGAAGTTTTAAAAGGGATGTCTATTAATAATAATGATATAAATCTTCGGGATTTGGACTATAATGATGTACCTATTCACGCAGTCAGAGCAGGTGGCATTATAGGAAGGCATCGGGTGATTTTAGCAGGAGAGTATGATAAAGTTGAAATTCTTCATGAATCCTTCTCCAGAACGGCATTTGCATTGGGTGCACTGAAAGCAGTACGATTTATATATGACAAAATAGGCTTTTTTGAAATGAATGATGTATTAGATTTAAAACACGTTATGACACGATATCTTGAGCGTGAAGCATACTTTAAAAAGCAGAGGCATTTTAATACTGACATGCCTGACAATGAAATATCCGTTTAATTTAAATGAAAAGAAATGGAAGAAAAGCCTTGTACACTTCCATTTCTTTTTGTTATTATGTAATTAATATTAGAAATGCAAGATATTATTGATAATAAGTGTTGCATCCAAAAGTAAGAGGAGGATATATGATGCAGTATAAAGAATACGGAATGACGGGGAAAAAAGTATCTGCAATAGGATTTGGGGGGATGCGCTTCAGAAAAGAAGATTATACTAAATCTCTTGAAAAGTGCGCTGAGATTGTTAGAAGAGCGAGTGAGTTAGGTATAAATTACTTTGATACGGCTCCGGATTATTGCAATGATAAAAGTGAAGATATAATGGGTATAGCATTTAAAAATCTGCCCAATCCTTTTTATGTATCAACAAAAAGTGCGATATGGAATGAGAAAACTGCTGATGATGTGAGAAGAAGAGTGGATAAGTCTTTAAAGCGACTGGGAGTGGAGAAGATCACATTTTTTAATATGTGGTGTATCCTAAATATGGGGCAATATAAAAAAGTTATGGCACCGGGCGGCCCATATGAAGGTGCAGTGAAGGCTAAAGAAGAAGGTCTGATTGAACATATTGTTTTTTCGACCCATGCCAATGGAGAAGAAATTGAAACCATAGTAAATGAAGGTTATTTTGAAGGAATCACTGTAGGATACAATGCTACCAACTTTGCATTCAGGCAAAAGGGGATAAAGGCTGCCCATCAAAAAGGATTAGGAGTGGTTACGATGAATCCTTTAGGTGGAGGTATTATTCCACAAAATCCGGCGTTTTATTCCTTTATAAAAGAAAGTAAAGAAGATACCTTGGTACAAGCTGCTCTAAGATTTAATGCTTCTCATAAAGAGATTACCGTAGTGTTGCCGGGAATGGGAACCGTAGAAGAAGTAGAAGAAAATGTTAAAGCAGGAGAGAATTTTGGCGAAATGACAGACGAAAAGATAGCGCTTATGTCACAAAAATTGAACGAGTCATTAGATTCGCTTTGTACAGGTTGTCAGTACTGTAAGGGATGTCCTAAAGATATCCAGATTCCAAAATACATGGATGCGTATAACATGTACATACTTAATAAAAAGCCGGGTGCTATTAAAGACCGCTTAAATTTTCACTGGGGACTGTCGAAGGAAAAAGCATCAGAATGCATTGAGTGCGGTAAATGCGAAGCAATTTGTACACAGCATTTACCTATTGTGGAAAGATTAAAGCATATTGCTAGTATATAGTATAAAAGAATATAGTTTATATATTTCGGCCACCCTCACATAGGGTGGCTGTTTTTTGTACTTGGAAAGTATTATAAAACTTGATACTTTATTTTATTTTATTTTTTTAAAACATATAATAAAAATATAAACAAGATTAAATTCATTATTTTGCTGGAAGGAAGATTCACATGAACGCGAACATATATAGATAAAAATAACAGACGTAAATAAATTTTACGAAAACGTTTGGAAGAATGCAGGATTTTTGTGTTTTCTGTAGAATATATTAATATAAAAGAACTATAATTATTTTGAGGAGAAAACAATATGGCAGTCACACTAAAAGATATTGCAGAAAAAGCACAAGTATCCATTTCTACAGTATCCAGGATCATAAATAACGACCAAACAAAGCCTGCAAGCAAAGAAACAACCGATAAAGTATGGAAGATTGTTAGAGAATTGGGGTATGTACCTAACTTGAATGCGAGAAGCCTAATCAAGGGGCAGGAAGAAGGTGAAGGTGACGCAAGAACAAAGGCTATCGGGTGTATATTTACCTCTACCCGTGATACCTACAACGACCCCTTCTTCTCACAGATTGCGAGGGGCATTCAGGCAGAGGCCGCAAAACGGGGGTATGTCATGGGGTATTCCTTCTCTTCATGTGATATGAATGAATCCGCGCTATATAATAATGTTACCGCCAACAGAGTTGATGGGGCTATTGTTTTGGGGCGTTTTGATCAAGAGTTTTTGGCATTTCTCAAGAATAATATTAAGAATCTTGTCTACGCCGGGCTAAATTATGTAAATGCCGGATTTGACGAAATCATTTGTGATGCTTATAAAGCAGTAGCTAGTGCTATAGAACATCTAATCGGGCTGGGGCACATAAATATAGGATATATTGGTTCTATTCCGGGTACCCAAAAGATAAATGTAGTCAATGAGCATAGATTTGAGGCATTCCAAGATACGATGAGAAAACACGGGATTGAAGTGTGTGAAGGTTTTGTGCGAAATATCGAGCTTTGCACCGAAGAAGGATACAAAGGCATGAAAGAGTTGCTAAAGTGCAGTAATCGGCCGAGTGCAGTTTTTGCAGCAAATGATGTTGTAGCTATCGGTGTAATGAAAGCCATCCATGAAGAGGGATTACGTATTCCAGAAGACATTGCAGTAATGGGACTGGATGATATTGATATTGCAGCATATTTAAGACCAGGGCTAACAACCATTCATGTACCTAAAGAAGAATTAGGTAAATTTGCAGTGAAAATGCTGATAGATAGAATCGAAAACGGGCATGATTTACCTGTGAGGGTAGATTTGCCATTTGAACTGGTAGTACGCGAAAGCTGCGGGGCAAGCAAAGTTAATGATGAGATTCCGAAGAATTTGGGATAATAAAAAGGGTAGAGAAATTTTGCTTCTAAATACAAATTAAGTGGAAAAATAAAAAAAATTTACCCAAACGTTTGGAGTGAGAAGGAATTTTAAAGTTTATGTAGAATATGTTATATATAAGGGCAAATATTTTTTTTGAGCTATATCCAAAGGTTTGGGGCAAAATAGCAAAAGAGGTATTACGTGTGAATAAGAATAAAATAACCATAGTACGAGAAGATACTGTGAAAGGTGGTGAAATGACATGAAAGGAAATCTATTGATAGCACATGGCGGAGGCCCGACAACAGTGATCAATGCCTCACTTTACGGTGCGATTGAGGAAGCCAAAAAATGTGAAGAGGTTGATGCTATATACGGTTCATTGGGAGGAGTAGATGGTATCCTAAGAGAGGACTTTATAGATTTTAAGAAACAGCCTCAACAAAAGCTGGAACTTCTTCCATATACGCCTGCCTCAGCAATCGGAACCTCTAGGACAAAATTATATGAGGAAGATTATGAAAAGATTGTACAAACATTGGTGAAAAATAATATAAAGTATTTGTTATTCAACGGCGGGAATGGTTCCATGGATACCTGCGGGAAAATATATAAGTTCGCTGCGCAGCATGATATCAAGGTAATAGGTATTCCTAAAACCATGGATAATGATATCGCTGTTACCGATCATAGTCCGGGATTCGGAAGTGCTGCAAGATACATTGCGGTTTCTGTGGCAGAAGTAGCACAGGACATCAAATCAATGCCTATTCATGTATGCATCATTGAGGCGCTTGGCAGAAATGCGGGGTGGGTAACTGCAGCATCCGCCATGGCAAGGAAAAAGGAAGGGGATGCTCCTCATCTTATATATTTGCCTGAGAGACCATTCAGTGAAAAGGAGTTTTTAGAAGATGTAAAAGCAGTACATGAAAAATTGGGCGGGGTAGTTGTGGTAGTCAGCGAAGGCTTAAAGAATGCGAAAGGTGAACCCATTGTAGATCCTATCTTTACTAGAGGTCGGGATGTATACTTTGGAGATGTAAGCGCGCACCTGGCAACACTTGTTATCAAGGAACTGGGGATTAAGGCGAGAAATGAGAAGCCGGGTATATTAGGCAGAGCCTCTACTACATTGCAATCGAATGTTGACCGCCAAGAAGCGATACAAGCCGGTGCACTTGCAGCAAAAGCGGCTATCAGCGGAGAAACAGGAAAGATGGTTGGTTTTAAGAGGATTTCCGACCAGCCGTATCAATGTGAAGCAGCACTTATTCCAATTGAAGAAGTGATGATGCACGAAAAAATTATCCCTGATCATTTTATCAATACAAGAGGCAATGATGTTACCCCTGCATTTATTGAATACTGTAAAGGACTTATCGGAGGTCCGCTGCCTGAGTATGCGGAATTCAGATAATATATAAATCAAAGATTTCTAAGAGGAGGGAACAGTATTGAAACAAATATTTGTAAATTTAAAACGCTTTGATGTAGCTAAACGCCTTGGGGGCATATGTCCCATGGACAACCCGCGGGAGTGGATCGAATGGGTTATGGATGAAAGTGTAAAATATGGTCTGGGAAAACTTCAAGATATACAGGTCACTTATCTGCTGCCTGAAGCATTATTAATCAGTGCGATCGAGAAATTGGCTGAGTATGCTGAAGATGAAACCAAGAATATTCATATAGGATGTCAGGGTGTGTTTCGGCAGAATATTGCACCGGGCGGCAATTTCGGTGCGTTTACTACTAATCTTCCTGCAGCTGCCGCCAAGAGTATCGGCTGCACCTGGTCGATTATAGGGCATTCGGAAGAACGCAGGGACAAACTTCAAATCATAGGCGAATTTGAGCCTGCTTGTAATGATTCGAATGTATTGGGAGAAAAGGCGGCAAATGCTGTGCATGGCTTGATCAATGAAGAAGTACTGTGCGCATTGGATTCCGGAATAGATGTTTTGCTTTGTATAGGTGAAACTGCAGACGAAAAAGGGGAAGGTTCTTTTGAAGAGCAAAAGCCGAGAATTCAAGCAGTATTAAAATCGCAGTTGGAAATCGGGTTAAAGGGTGTGCAGGAAAAATTAGATGAACGGCAGATTGTGATCGGTTATGAACCAATTTGGGCAATCGGGCCGGGGAAAACACCACCGGATGGAGAATATATTGCATTTGTTTCCGAATACATTAAGTGGGTTGTAAAGGAATTGTATGATTTTTACCCTGTGGTTGTTTACGGGGGAGGTTTAAAAGAAGAAAATGCAGGCATGATCTCTAAAATAGAAAGCATTGGAGGAGGCTTGGTAGCCTTGACCAAGTTTACGCAGCCTATCGCATTTGAGCCGGAAGGATTAAGGAATATCATTCAAAAGTATGTAGATTAATAAGTATATTATGTTGTGTTTACAGTTCACAGTTCACGGAATTCGCTATCTCTACTGTGAACTGTTATAGATAAAAGCTATAAAATTACAGATTGGAGCATATAAGCAGGAATGCTAATTGGGGACGGCTCGTCTGTGGCATTTGGTAAGATTATTTCTAACTTTAAAGTTTTTTATCTATCACTGTGAACCGGAAAAAATGAAAAAATAAGGAGAGGATTATTAATGAAATTATCATTTGAATACGGGCAAGGACTAATGGAGGCAAATCTGCCGGATAATACCGATGTGTTTATTCCGGGAGAAACCGTGCCGGACCCTGCGTTATTGCAAAACATTGAAGAAGAAACCCGGAAATCTATTTTAAACCCTATTGGTGTTCCTCCTATTGCTGAACAAGTAAAAAAAGGTTCAAAAGTAACGATTATTTTCCCCGACAGGGTAAAGGGAGGATTTCAAGAGACTTCCCACAGAAAGACATCTATTCCCATTATCATAGAAGAATGCTTGAAAGCCGGTGTAGAGAAGAAGGATATCAAGCTGATCTGCAGCAATGGACTGCATAGAAAGAATACAAAAGAAGAGATTAAGTCAATACTGGGTGAAAAGGTATTCAATGAATTTTGGTGGAGCAATCAAATCGTAAACCATGACAGTGAAGACTGGGATAATCTTGTAGACTTGGGGAGAGATGACTACGGTAGTCATGTCATCATGAATAAAGAAGTATTCGAGTCGGATATGGCAGTACTTATCGGTCATACTTTGGGTAATCCTTATGGGGGATACTCCGGCGGATACAAGCATTGTTCAACCGGTATTACCCATTGGAAGTGCATAGGAGCACACCATGTACCTCACGTTATGCACCGGGATGATTTTACACCGGTAAATAATCACAGCTTGATGCGTAAGAAATTTGATGCGATTGGACAACACATGGAAAAATGTATGGGCAAGAAATTTTTTACTTGTGATGCCGTACTGGACACATACCAAAGGCAAATTGCCGTTTTTACAGGGTATGCGAAGGAAATACAGCCTTTGTCATGGGAAGTGGCCGATAAAAGGACCTATGTTCCGTGGGCTGAAAAGAAATATGATGTGATGGTTTTTGGAATGCCCCAGTTTTTCCATTATGGAAACGGTATGGGAACAAACCCGATTTTAATGCTGCAAGCTGTTTCTGCTAATATTATAAGGCATAAAAGAGTAATGAAGGATAATTGCGTAGTGATTTGTTCATCTATTTGCAACGGATATTTCCATGATGAAGAGTTTCCGGCGTATAGAGAAGTGTACGACCTGTTCCAAAGCGATTATCACAATACGCTTCCTGATGTTGAAAAATATGGGGACTATCTGTCTAATAAGCAAGAGTATATCGACAAATACCGTTTTAATTACGGATACCATCCGTATCATGCGTTTTCAATGATTTCATGCGGTCATATTGCAGAGATGAATTGTTCCGCCATTTACATTGTAGGCGCTCAGGAACCGGGATATGCACGTGGGATGGGAATGAAGACCAGAGCAACGTTTGAAGAAGCATTAAAAGATGCGGAAAAGTATGCAGGTAAAAATCCTGATATTCTTGCACTGCCTAAAACCTTTAAGACAGCAGCGGTACATTTAATGATGAAATAGTTTGGATTATGATGATTATTCATCACTGAAAGCGAGGAGTTTAATATGCCAATCATACCTTTGAGACCTCTGTTGGAGGCCACACATAAATACGGGTTCGCACATGGCGCATTTAATGTGAATGCTGTTGCGCAGGGCAAGGCAGTTATTGAGGTGCATGAAATGTTCCGATCTGCTGCAATTTTGCAGGGAGCCGACCTTGCAAACGGCTTCATGGGCGGAAAAACCGATTTTATGAATGCAACACTTGAAGACAAAAAAATAGGTGCAAAGAATATTGCAGATGCAGTAAGAAAATATGGAGAGAATTCTCCTATTCCCATCGTGCTTCACTTAGATCATGGGAAGGATTTTGAATCGGTAAAGGTAGCGATAGACAACGGATATACATCTGTGATGATCGATGGCTCACACCATGCCTTTGATGATAATGTGGAATTAACACGCGAGGTAGTAAAATACGCACATCCGAGAGGCGTAACCGTAGAAGGGGAACTGGGAGTTTTGGCCGGCGTGGAGGATGATGTGTTTTCCGAATCATCTACTTACACCAACCCTATGAAAGTCTGTGAATTCTTCAGGAAAACGGGTGTGGATTGTCTTGCGATTTCCTATGGGACGAAGCATGGGGCTGCCAAGGGAGTAGGAGCAAAACTGAGAAAAGAGATTGCGATTGCTTCAATGGAGAACCTAAAGCATGAAGGAATCTTTGGTGTGTTGGTTTCCCATGGTTCTTCCACTGTACCCCAGTATATTGTGGAAGAAATCAATGAGCTAGGAGGTAAGATTAGCAATGCGCACGGTATTGATATTCGACAACTGCAGGAAGTTATCCCTCATGGCATTGGAAAGATCAATGTAGATACCGATATACGTTTGGCAGTTACGAGAAATATGAGGGAGTATTTCGTAAATCATCCAAGCAAAAAAGAAAGCGCTTCTATAGGAGGTATTTGGAATCTACTGGAGCAGAAAGCAGATCAGTTTGATCCGAGAGCATTCTTGCCTCCGATCATGGAGACTGTAATGACCGGAAATATACCTGATGAGGATGTCGCGGATATTGTAAATTGTATCGAAAAAGGGGTAAAAGAGGTAGTAGGAGCCTTGATTGTCCAATTCGGTTCGGTAGGATATGCATCTAAGATTCAGGCTGCTTCACTGGAAGAGATGGCGGAACGATACAAAAAAGAAGTAAATAGGTAAAGAAGAAGCAAAAGTGGTATAAAGAATCCGGTTAGAAAGGGGAAAACCATGAGAACAATTGCATTAGATTATTCCGGCATTTTGCGAAATATAAACGAGAAGGACATCTATGAAATGATAGATAGCAATCGTGACATGCTGTCCTGCATTCTTCATTGTGAGGGTAAGGATTCTGACGTACTGGGATGGGTTGATATCGATATATGTGCCAATGAATTGCTGATTCGAGAGATAGAACAAAAAGCCGCAGAAATTCGGGAAAAGGCCGATGTGTTTTTGCTGATCGGTGTAGGAGGTTCCAATCAAGGCGCACGTGCCGTGATTGAATCTATGGGAGATGGAAAGCCTGAAATTATCTATGCGGGTAATAATCTTTCACCTGATTATTTAAACAGGGTGATGAATAAGATAAAAGGTAAATCTATCTATGTAAATGTTATTGCTAAGAATTTTGCAACCTTGGAGCCGGGCATTGTATTCCGGGTAGTAAGAAATTATATGGAAGAGGTTTACGGCGTTGAAGAGGCGGGCAAGAGAATCATAGCGACCGGTTCGCTGAATAACAGCAGTCTGGAGATATTAGGGAAGCAAAAGGGGTATACGTTATTACCGTTTCCATTAGATGTGGGAGGCCGCTATTCTGTATTAACGGCAGTAGGATTGCTGCCAATTGCGGTAGGGGGGACGGATATCCGGGAAATACTTGCCGGAGCGAAAGACATGAAGAAGACGATTCAAAGCGCTGCTCTTCATGAAAATCCTGCCGTGCTATATGGAGCAATAAGAAATGTATTGCTGGAAAAAGGCTATCATATTGAGATCTTAGCTTATTTTGAGCCGCTGCTGTACTATTTTTCTAAATGGTGGGTGCAGTTGTTCGGAGAAAGTGAAGGGAAGGATGGAAAAGGGATTTTCCCAACGGCATGCTCATTTAGTGAAGATCTTCATTCGTTAGGACAATATATCCAGGATGGACAGAAAATCATTTTTGAAACCTTCCTGCATCTTGAGGATCAGGGTGCTGCTTATACGATCCCATCTGGAAAAGAAGATGTTGATGGTTTTGCATATATTGAAGGGAAGGATTTCACGTATTTGAATGAAGTAGCGTATGAAGCGACAGTAAAGGCGCATAGCGAGGGAGGCATTCCATGTATAGTGTTGAATATTCCTAAATTAACACCCTATTATATGGGGCAATTATTCTACTTTTTTAAATATGCTTGTTATATCTCAGGCTCTATATTGGGAATCAATCCTTTTGATCAGCCAGGTGTAGAAGCTTATAAGAACAATATGTTTAAAGTACTTAAACCCTTTTAATTTTAAATTTCCATATATTATAGACAATCAATACGGGCGGATATCGAATCCGCCTTTATATCTTAGATGCCTTGAGGGATAGATGTAATACAATATTCCAAAAGGAGATAGGTAGGATATCGGTTATCTGTTTGGTTATTTATACACAAAGATGAAGAAATAAATGCTGGTAATAAGCAAAGAATTACTGATAAAAGGAGTGGTTAAAAATGGCACTTGCAACAAGTAAGGAACTGGTTGTGCATGCCCAAAGGAATGGTTATGCGGTACCGGCTATAAACGTACAAGGGGCAAATTATGACAATATACGGGCCATATGCGAAGCGGCAGAAGAAAATGGTTCTCCGATGATCATCGCATCATACGTGGAAACATTACATTATCATGGGATGGAATGGTTTGCGCAAGTTAGCAAATACCTGGCTGATAAGGTAAAAGTACCTGTAGCCATACATCTGGATCATGGAAATACCTTTGAAATTTGTATGAAGGCGATAAGATCGGGATTTACTTCTGTCATGCTTGATGGGTCGGCTGAACTGATTCAAGATAATATCAAGCACACGAATGAAGTAATTAATGCTGCTAGAGCAGTTGGAGTTTCGGTGGAAGCCGAGGTGGGAGAACTGGCAAGATTGGATGCACAAGGGAATCAAGGCAAAAATAAAAATCTTGCATCGGTAAAGGATGTAAAAGAATTTCTGTCAGGCTGCGAACCTGACCTTCTCGCTGTCGGAATTGGAAATGCGCATGGGTTTTATAATGGAAAGCCGGATATACGTTTGGACATTTTAAAAGAAATACGAGCAATTACCGATATACCATTGGTACTGCATGGGGCTACGGGCATTCCGGTGGAAGACGTAAAAGAGGCTATTGATATAGGGATTACAAAAATCAATTTTGGGACTTTAGTGCGCTATAAGCTGATGGAATATTATAAAGAGGGAATAGAGACATTGGATCATAAAGGACATATATGGAAAGTCTCCATGTATGCAGAAGAAAAATTAAAAGGTGATATTAAAGATATCATTATGCTGTCAAGGTCAAACAATCGGTATTAATGCTTCATTGCGGAAGATGTCTTATCGTTTACATGCCATGTAATTGTGATGATTTGAAGCAGCGATTTTTAAAAGCTTGAGAGTAGTATTTGAAGACGTTGTAGAATTATTTTAAAAAATTCTTGACAAACGTTTGTTATGGGGCTATAATGATAAATGTAATAAAAAATAATTACTTACTGTAAAAAATCTATACAATTTGCATAAAAAGTTCGCTGGTTATGCCATTTTTCATTAATTGTTTATTCTGTATGCAATCAAGTATTAAGAATTTCTATATAAAAGGCGACTCCTTTATTTAACTAGATTATCTTTGAAATCCCATACTGATATATAAATCACAACAGCTGTCAAAGTTTGCTGAGTTTCTAAATTATATAGAGGTGGGATGCCTGATTGCATCAATGACAAACGTTTTCTATAAAGAAGTAACAATGCTTGGTATAAATTTAACATTTCATGATATTATAAAAATATGTTTCTCTATTAACGGCAGAAGGAGGTATTGACGGTGTCTAGATTTAATAAAGCAACTATAAAAGATGTGGCAGAAAAAGCAGGGGTAAGTATTTCAACAGTATCAAGGATGTTAAGTGGTAATTATCCGATAGGAGATCAAACGCGCCAAAATATTTTGAATGCTATCAGTGAGACCAACTATCAACCTAATGTACTGGCGCGCAGCCTAAAAAGCGGACGAACAAAGATGATAGGTGTAGTGGTTGCAAATATGGCCAATAGATTTTTTATGCAATTGGCGAGGGGGATAGAAACGTTTGTTGAACCCCTTGAATATAATTTGATTATCAGCAGCACATACAATGACCGTAAGAAAGAAGAGAGAGTATTGTCCATGCTTACCGAACGTGCTGTTGATGCTATTGTACTTGCATCGTCTATAGACGATCCTAAATGCCTTGAGAAGATAGTAACCCGTAATACACCGCTGATTTTAATTGAAAGACGTGTTCCGGGAATACAGGCGGATATGGTGCTTGAAGACAACTATGCTTCAGGATATAAACTAATGAAACTCGTGACGGATAACGGTCATCGGAGGATCGCATTTGTAAACGGTATTGAAAGTCATCCAACGACTAAAGAGAATTTTGCAGGATTTAAAAGTGCTTTAGATGAAAAAAATATTGAGATTGATAGAAGGTATATCATCAAAGGTGACTTGGATAAGACGAAGGCATATGAAGGGATTAAGAAGCTTTTTAAAACATTACCAAAGGAAGAATGGCCTACAGCCGTCGCTTCAATGAGCGGTCTTATGACTGAAAGTACGATGCACGCATTGCGGGAGCTTAATCTCAGAATACCCGAAGATGTATCGGTGGTCTCTTACGGAGAACTTTCATCAGATCTTATATCACCAAGGATAACATCTATAAAACAAGATGCCAACAGGATGGGAAAAAAAGCGGCTGAACTTGTGTTGGAACGTTTGGAAGAAGTGGAGAAGGATGTTACAAATAGGCACTACCGGGAAATTTTGTTTGGTACGGAGATTGTTATTGGAGAGTCGATAAAAAGAATCAATGGTTAATATTCAAAAATAAATGTACTTAAGCGGATTATTGCAATGGATATATATATTGAATTTAAATATATGGTCTAAATATACAGGGAATTACTATTCTAATACTTTTCTATAAAAAATAAAGCAAAATAATGTAAAAATAAAACGTTTTGCGAGCAAATCATTATCAAAAAGTTAAATAGCTTTCTGCAATTGTTTTCCTACCATAGTGTATTGACATAATTCATTTTGAGGAAGAGACTAAGTCGCTATACCTCTTAGTCTCATGCAAAAAAATATTGACAGACAGCGCTTGTGATTCAACGTCAATCTTAAAAGTCTCAGGAAGAAATAGTTATCCTAGCCTCAAAGGAGGCTTAAAATATAAGGAGGGTTAATATGAAAAAAGTAGTTTGTATTATCATTACCGTATTATTGTGTGTGAGCATGTTTGCCGCATGTGCACCAAGTGCTCAAAAAGAGCCAGCGCCTAGCAAATCGAATGATACCGCACCAAGTAAGTCAGATGGAACCGTATCTGACACCGACAATCCGTATAAAGATGTGGAGCCGCTTTCAGAGCCAATTGAAATTACATTTGGTATATTAAATGGATCGCCTCATGGTGTCATTAGTGTACTCATTGAAAAAATGGGAGGTTTCGAGCAGGTAGGTATTAAACCAAAGTGGCAGGTGTTCGGTAACGGCCCTGTAATGGTTGAGGCGCTTGCTTCCGATGGATGGGACTGCGGTACTTACGGGATCGGAGGTACCCTTTCAGGTGCTATTGGACAAGGCGCTATCCATATCGGTGCCTCTAACCGTGATTTTGATTCGCTGCAATTCTTCACTCCCAAAGATTCCGATATAGTTAAAGCGGGTAAGAACATATCTACTTCTCCTGAACTTTACGGTACTGCGGACACTTGGAGAGGCAAAGAAATATATGTTCCTACCGGTACTACACTGCACTATGCTCTTGCGGTTGGTCTTGAAAAGTTTGGTTTAACCGATGCAGATGTAAAATTGACACATATGGATGTTACCAATGTAAATACGGCTATGAGAGCAGGAAAAGGAGAGGTTGGAGGTTTATGGGGCAACTTCACATACGCAGCCGACCTTGATGATAAGTTTGCCCGTGTTATGAAAGCTTCCGATACGGGTGTTGAACTTGTAACCACCATGGCGGCTAACCCTAGATCCTATAATGACCCTAAGAAGAGAGAAGCCATCAAAAAGTGGGCTGAACTCTATTTCAAGACAGTGGATTGGGTGTTTGAGCAAAATAATCTGGATAAAGCTTCCGAAATGTTTTATGAGTGGGATGAAGAGGTAGGAGTTAAAGCTACTCCTGCTGAGTGTAAAGCACTATTGGTGAATAATGAAAATTATACATTAAAAGAAAACTATTTAATGTTTACGCAAAAAAGTTCTAATGGAAAAATGACAATACAAGAAGAATTGAATTATAAGCCGCTTGAGTTCTTCATTGCAAAAGGAAAATATAAGCCGGAGGACGGGGAGAAATTCCTTAATGGTTCTTTCAATGGTGATATTGTAAAAGAGCTTTATGAAGCCTCGCAAAAAAAATAATATCCATGTATTAACATCAATGAAGTAAATTGCATAAGGAGGTTGGTAGGATACATCGTTATTCTGCCAACTTCCCGGATAAGATATTTATCATACCATTTTTTTGCTTAAAAATTATGATTTTAATTCCGTTATACGGACTTGTGTCAACTACAAGGAGTGAAAAATAAACATGGAAAAAAAAGTTGCAAATACAGATCAATCAATAAGCAGTAACAGAAAGAAGAGTACCTATGGTGATGCAAAATATACGATTCTTTCTATGGTCAGTATATTAAGTTTCTTATTTATATGGCAGATGGCGGTTCAATCAGGGATTATATCGCAAAAGCTGCTGCCTACACCATCCAAGGTATTTGCGCTTCTGTTTGAAAAGTTTACAAGCCCTAATCCGGATGGCGCAGTCATTCAGGTCAATATCATGGTAAGTCTTTCTGTCGCATTAACAGGTCTTTTGTCAGCTATCGTGATAGGAGCGCCGTTGGGTTTGCTAATGGGTTGGTATAAATCGGTAGACAGATTTGTAAGGCCTCTTTTTGAGATTGTTAGACCGATACCGCCTATTGCGTGGATACCGCTGACCATTTTATGGGTAGGTGTAGGACTTGAAGCGAAGGCGATGATTATCTTCTTCTCTGCCTTTGTGCCATGTGTGATTAATTCCTATACAGGGGTAAAAGGCACAAATCAGACACTTATCAATGTTGCCAAAACATTCGGTGCTTCTAACTTTGTTACATTCGTCAAGGTTGGTGTACCATCTGCAATGCCTATGGTTTTTGCGGGAATACGTATTGCACTGGGCAATGCGTGGGGAACCCTTGTAGCGGCAGAATTACTAGCTGCAAATGCAGGTCTTGGGTATATGATCGCCATGGGCCGGCAATTTGCCCGTCCCGATGTTATCGTATTGGGGATGGTGACCATTGGGGTACTGGGCTTTGGTTTTACCTACATCTTTACAAAGATAGAAAATATAGTAGTAAGATGGAGGACGATGTGATGAAAACAGTATATACGGATAAAAAAACTATTACCGCAAAAAGTATCTTTACAGCAGTTGCGCCATTCGCATCTATCGGTATTTTACTAGTTATATGGCTTTCGGCATCCAATGTGAATTCGGAATTGGTTCCCACACCTCTGATGGCATTCGATAGATTCTTACTTCTCTTTACAAAGCCCATCAGCAATATGACTTTATTCGGGCATATATGGGCAAGCTTACGGAGAGTATTCCTGGCACTTTTAATATCCTTTGCATTGGGTATTCCTTTTGGGGTTATGATCGGATGGAACAAAACGCTAAATGCGATATTTGGTACACTATTTGAGTTGATCAGGCCGATACCGCCCATTGCGTGGCTGCCTATCGTCATTATGTGGTTTGGAATTGATGAGCTGCCAAAAGTTATTATTGTTTTTATAGGAACATTTATGCCTGTCGTCATTAACTCATATACGGGGATTAAAATGGTACAGTCGCTTCACCTTGATGTAGCCAGAATGTTTAACGCTAATGAAAGACAGCTTTTACTTGAGGTTGCCGTTCCAGCTGCGATGCCGGCAATATTTGCAGGCGTCAGAAATGCCACCAGTGGCGGTTGGATGGTTGTGCTGGCGGCGGAGATGATAGGCGCAAAAGCAGGGATGGGATTCTTAATTACAAGAGGAATGGAATTCTTTGATGTTCCCTTAATAATGGTAGGTATGCTGGTGATAGGGGTTATTGGTGCGATTCTTGCAGTTATTACAGATTATATCGAAAGGTGGGCTTGTCCATGGAACAAAAAACTGGAGTTAGACTAGAAATCAAAAACATATCAAAAACATTTTACTCCAAAAAGGGCGAGTCGCATTTGGTAGTTGATAATGTGTCATTTGATGTAAAAGAGAATGAATTTTTGGTATTGCTCGGTCCGGGCCACTGCGGTAAGACCGTTATGCTCAATATGATATCCGGTTTGATGGAACGAGACAGCGGAGATATCGCATTGGATGGAGAGATCGTTACATCGCCTAATCCAAAGATGGGAATGGTGTTTCAAAAGCTGGGATTGATGCCTTGGAAAACAGTAATGGAAAACGTTGAAATAGGTCCCAAAATGCGTGGTGTAAGTGTGAAGGAACGTCGGGAAAAAGCGGCATACTACATCAATCTTGTAGGCCTGGGTGGTTTTGAAAACAGTTATCCTCATCAGTTATCAGGGGGGATGAAACAGCGTGTGGGCATTGCCCGTGCATATACGAATGACCCGGAGATCCTGATTATGGATGAACCTTTCGGGCAGCTTGACGCGCAGACAAGATACAACATGCAAAATGAAATTGCCAGAATTACGTCTCAAGAAAAAAGGACCATTATTTTTGTTACCAACAATATTGAGGAAGCAGTATATCTTGGCGACCGTATCATCCTTTTGACCGATTGTCCGGCAAAGGTGAAAGAAATATACACGATAGATTTAGCAAGGCCAAGAGATGTGATTGATCCCTTATTCCTCAATTTAAGAAAAGAAATATCCGGCAAGACTGACCTTGCTCTTTAAATAAATCAATGAAAGGGAGCAGTGCAATGTCAAATCAAAATAAAATCGAAGTTAAAAATCTTACAAAGTATTTTGGAGATCTGCATGTGTTGGATAATGTATCCTTCAACATAAAAAAAGGTGAGTTTGTGTGTGTTGTCGGACCAACAGGATGCGGAAAAACTACTTTTCTAAATTTGCTTACCAGAATATATATGCCTACCTCAGGTGATTTATTAATTGATGGTACCCAGGCAGACCCCAAAGTGCATAATCTTGCATTCGCATTTCAGGAGCCGTCGGCGATGCCATGGCTTACGGTTGAAAAAAACTTAGAGTTCGGACTTAAAATAAAAGGCTTGCCTAAAGATACTATCAAAGAAAGGGTAGAGCGTATTATTAAGCTTCTCGGGCTTGAGAAATTCCGGGACCAGTACCCGCATCAGTTGTCGGTAAGCAGTGAGCAGCGTATTATCATAGGCCGTGCCTTCGCAATGTTTCCGGATTTGCTTTTAATGGACGAACCTTACGGGCAAATGGATATAAAGATGAGGTATTATCTGGAAGATGAAGTCATTAAGCTGTGGAAAGAATTTAACAGCACGGTTGTGTTTATAACACATAATATTGAAGAGGCGGTATATCTTGCCGAAAGAATACTGATTCTTTCAAATAAGCCTACCACCATTAAAGAAGAAGTGATTGTTGATCTGCCAAGACCTCGTGATTTTACCGATCCTAAGTTTGTGGAAATACGCCGTCATGTAACAGATCAGATAAAGTGGTGGTAATAAGAGTAGTATATCCTTTCTTAGAAAGAGATTTGAGGTATGTAACTAAATTAGAGAGGTGTCATTATGAATGGTTTTAATAGATTAAAAGATCAAGTCGCAGTCGTTACAGGTGGTTCCAGAGGCATAGGACTTACCATTGCAAGAAAGCTTGCATCTGAAGGAGCAAAGATTCTTATAGCGGATATTTTGGAAGAGGAGTCCCGAAGTGCGGTGAAAGAGCTTTGCGATGAAGGGTATGCTGCCGATTGTTTTATTTTGGATGTAAGTAATGTTGAAGAAATTTATAAAATGACTGATTATTGTGAAAAAAAGTTTGGAAAGATAGATATTCTAATCAATAATGCGGGTATTCAAAAACCTTGTCCTTCTATGAAGCTGTCTGAAGAAGCTTTTGATAAAATTATGGATATAAACATTAAAGGTGCGTTTTTCTGTTCGCAAGCGGCAGGAAAGGTGATGAGAAAAAACGGCGGCGGAAAAATCGTCAGCATTTCTTCCGGCAATAGCCGTATGGTGAATATAGGACGTGCACCGTATTGTATATCCAAAAAGGGTATAAATGGAATGACAGCAGTACTGGGGGCTGAATGGGCCATGTACGGAATCAGGGTAAACGCAGTAGCACCGGGTTGGATCTATACGGCAATTGTAGAAAAAGGGTTGGCATTAAAAGCCATAAGTCAGGAGCAGGTGTTCTCGGTTTCACCGGTAGAAAGATGGGGAACCGAACAAGAAATTGCTGATTTAGTTTGCTATCTATGTTCCGATGAATCCACGTATGTCGTTGGACAGACCATCTTTTGCGACGGTGGATGGAATACAGGTATGCTGCCAAATGCATTGGACTTTATCCGGCAGCACGATACGATTGATTGATATATGATCGCGCTTCTATTATTTCCTTATGTCTTTATCAATACTTTATTTGAATAATAACCCTCAAGAATATCTGTTCAGATGAATAGGCCGGGCTTTTGGCCTGGTCTATATTGTGTAAGTATCCTAACGAAAAGGAGATCAAAAAATGGAATTTAGCTTAATCAATGAATTGCAGAGAAAAGCTGCTAAGATAAGAATGCATATTGTGGATAGTGTCTACTGCGCGGGTTCAGGACATCCGGGAGGCTCGCTGTCTATTGCGGAGATTCTTTCCGTACTATACTTCCATGAAATGAAATTAGAACCAAACAACCCCATGTGGGCCGACCGGGATAGGTTTGTCCTATCGAAAGGGCACGCTGCTCCGGCTTACTATGCGGCCATTGCTGAAAAGGGTTACATACCGGTAGAAGAACTGAAAAATTTAAGAAAGATTGACAGCATCCTTCAAGGACATCCCGATATGAAAAAAATACCTGGGATAGACATGTCCACCGGATCTCTCGGGCAGGGATTGTCCGCTGCCAATGGAATGGCTTTGGTGGGAAAGGCTGATCAAAAGGATTACCGGGTTTATGCCATCGTTGGTGATGGTGAAATTCAAGAAGGCCAAATATGGGAGGCAGTCATGACAGCAGCTCATTATAAACTTGATAATTTGACAGTGTTTCTTGATCATAACGGATTGCAGATTGATGGTAACGTAACGCAGGTGATGTCTCCATATCCTTTAAAAGAAAAATTTTCTGCTTTCGGATGGAATGTCATTGAAATTGATGGCAACGATATTGCGCAGATCATGAACGCCATTCAAGAGGCAAAACAGGTAAAAGATATGCCTACGGTTATAATTTGTAATACTGTTAAAGGAAAAGGTGTATCGTTTATGGAAAATCAGGTCGGATGGCATGGCGCTGCACCAAGCAAAGAACAATATGATATGGCTATTGGAGAACTGCAAGAAACGTTGAAGAAATTGGAGGGTGAATAATATGACGGTAAAGGTATCTCTAAGAGAGGCATATGGTAAAGCATTGTCCGCATTAAGTGATAAATATGATTTCTGGGTTCTGGATGCCGATCTGTCAAAGGCAACTAAAACGCAGATATTTGCCGACAAATGCCCGCAGCGTTTCTTTAATATGGGAATTTCAGAAGGGGATTTGATGTCTACTGCAGCAGGTATCGCGACCTGCGGCAAGACGGTATTTGCTAGTACGTTTGCGATGTTTGCTGCCGGGCGTGCCTATGACCAGGTGAGAAATTCAATCGCTTATCCCAATTTAAATGTAAAAGTGGCTGCTACACACGGTGGAATCTTAATTGGCGAAGATGGAGGTTCGCATCAATGTGTAGAAGATATTGCGCTCATGCGCGCCATACCGGGCATGACAGTTATAGTACCTTCGGATGCTGTTGAGACACAGGCACTAGTAGAACAAGCGATTTTATATAAAGGACCTGTTTATTTAAGATTGGGTACCCGATATGATGTCCCGGTTATTTATAATGAAAATGAATACACCTTTGAAATCGGCAAGAGCATCCAGGTGAAAGCAGGTAATGATGTTACTATTATCGCAACCGGAGAAATGGTCTGCGAAGCGATTGTTGCATCAGAAGAATTGAAAAATGTACACGGCATTTCTGCGCGGGTTATCGACATGCATACCATTAAGCCGATTGATAAAGATATGGTTATTAAGTGTGCGAAAGAGACAGGGGCAGTGGTGACAGTAGAAGACCATAATGTTTTAGGCGGTCTTGGAGGTGCTGTTGCCGAGGTGCTAATTGAAGAGTATCCGGTTCCAATGAAGAGAATAGGTGTAATGGATAAATTCGGTCGCTCGGGTACGAGGGAAGCTCTTGCTGAAATGTATGGCCTGAATTCAAAAGCGATCATTCAAGGTGTAAAGGCTCTTCTGAAGAGGGGATAGAAAGAGGGACTATTCTCCCGTGGTCAGGTATGTGGAGAATGATATGATTTTAAGGAGAAGAATATGGAGCTTAACAGCATAATCATACAAGCCGTCATCATATTCATTATTGTTTTATTCAGCAGCTTTATTCACTCTAGTACCGGCTTTGGATTCGCAGTTTTTTCTATGACCTTGTTGACGATAATACTTCCGCTTGCCTCGGCTGTTGCGGTGGTAAGGCTGTCACTGCTTGTTTTAACGGCTATGATGGTGGTGAGCCTGTGGAAGCATATTAACTGGCGGTTTATTGTTAGGCCGACGATTTTTACCATGGTAGGGAACACGGTAGGCTTTTATCTATTAATAATAATAAGCGCAGGTATTCTTAGCAAGATCATGGGTGGTGTATTGATTGTTTTTGCGATATATCTTTTGAAGTACTATGAAAAGATTATTATAAAAAAATCGAAAAAGGCAGATGTATGTATAGGATTATTAGCCGGTGTACTCAATGGAATGTTTAATCTTGGAGGAATCGTGTTGGTCACCTATTTTTTAGTGGCCATCGATGATAAATTGGAATATGCTTCATCGCTGCAAGCCAACTTTGTAATCAACGCACTATTCATCAATATTCTTGGTTTGATAGCCGGAGATTTTTCATCGCCGGGGATGATTGCTTTTTCTGTGGCAGTAGTGATAGCAGTAGTTGTTGGCAGCTGGTTCGGGTTAAAGGTATTGAAAAAAATAAATAAGGAACTCATTGGAAAGCTGTCGTACAGCTATATGTTGATTATGGGAGTTATAATGCTGATAAAGCATTAGAGCATCTGTGTGGATATGTAGAAACCTAAGGGAAAAAGAAATTTGTTTATAAAATAGTGGGGTGTTATTTGATGAAGGCAGCAGTTTTAACAAAAGTAGGTTGTATTGAAATCATGGAACATGAAATACCTCAGATATCAGATGATGAAGTTTTAGTGCATGTAGAATATGTAGGTGTTTGTGGTTCGGATTTGCATTTTTTTGCAGAGGGAGGCATAGGAGCAGCAAAAATTCAAGAGCCAAGAATATTAGGTCATGAAGCATGCGGAAGAGTGGAGAAAGTAGGAAAGAACGTAACTGATCTAAAAGAAGGCGATAATGTTGTTTTAGATCCTGGACTGAGCTGCGGGAAATGTCACTATTGCCGGACCGGGAGATATAATTTGTGCACATATGCTTTAAAATGGTTTTTGGGAAATCCGTGGACCGATGGTGCTTTTAGGGAGTACATGGCGTATCCGGCAGATCGGACTTACAAGCTGCCCGATAGTATTCCGAAGATACGGGCGGCGCTGATAGAGCCGTATTGTGTTGCGCTGCATGCAGTAGAACGCAGCGCGGCCGGATATGGTCAAAATGCAGTTGTGTTGGGGGCAGGATGCATCGGTTTAATGACATTGATGGCTTTAAAAGCCCATGGCATTAATGAAATTATTGTGGTTGATGTTATCGAAAGCAGATTGGCCAAAGCCGTGGAATTAGGAGCTTCCCATATTATAAATGCAGCAAAAGAGAATCCTGTTGAAAAGCTAAAAGAGTTGACAGAGGATATTGGTGTTGATCTGGTATTTGAAACATCAGGGAGCATACAGGCACAGGCGCAGACTGTAGAATATCTAAAAAAGGGAGGCACTATTACTTTTGTAGGTTTTTCATCGGGACAGCTTGTAAATTATGATATCAGCACGTTGATGAGAAAAGAGGCGAATATTGCCACTGTTTTCCGTTTTGCAAATCAGCATAAAAAGGCGATCGAGCAGCTTGCTGACAATCCGATAGAGCTCGAAAAAATCATGCCGCAAATATACAAGCTTGATAATATCCAGCAGGCAATTGAAGAGAATATACGGGATAAAGACAAGGTGATCAAGTGTGTAATAGAAATATAGTAAAGGCATACTGCATATGTGTGTGAAAAGAGGTCAAATGATGAATGAATTATGTGTAACGATATCTATGGAAGATTGTTTTCCAAAAGCGCTAGTAGTCTTTAAGGGAATAGAAAAAAACTTAAGCGCTATTAAAGATTTGGGTTATGATGGCATTGAATTAGCTTTGTATAGAAAGGATAATATTGATGTCAAAGCATTAAAGAAACTTATAGACGAATATGGTTTGCAAATTCCTGTGATCTCTACAGGGCAGATGTTTACGATGCTCAATGTGTGGTTTACACATACCGACAGCAAAGTGAGAGAAAAAGCAGTAGAAGAGTTTAAAGGGATTATTGATGTTGCAGCAGAATTTGGAGCAGATATAAACGTAAGCAGGGTAAGAGGATATATAGATGAGAACGACACATTGGATGAAGGGCTGAAGAAGTTAACCGAATGCTTGTACGAGGTGTGTGAATATGCCAAATCATATAACAGGGATATATTGCTTGAGCAGATGAATAGATTTGAAACAAATTATTTGTGCAGTGTGAAAGATGTGGGGAAATATATCAAATCTTTAAAGATACCTAATTTAAAGATTCATGCCGACTTGTTTCATATGAATATTGAAGATGTGGATATTTATGACACGTTAAAAGAGTATAAAGATCATATAGGATATATCCATTTCTGTGACAGCAACAGATTAGCTCCGGGAAAAGGGCATTTGGATTTTTATAGGACATTAAAGACGATGGACGAAATAAAGTATGGTGGATGGATTGGTTTGGAAGTTTTGCCTGAACCTGACCCATATACTGCAGCTAAAGATTCTATAGACTACTTGAGAACTATTAAAATATAGTGGCAATGTACCGGTTTAAAAGGAAACACAGATAAGGTGAATTTTATTCAGATTCTTATCTGTGTTTTTGCACCCAATGGCTATCAAATTTTAATCATATATTATGATCATATGCCTTCTTAAAATTGTCTCAGGATAATTAAATGATTCTATGTAAAATATTCTTGTGGCTCTTCCCCAAACCCTGACGCTCATTGCCGCGCGGCTAGACCTTTAAAATACATTGAAAAAATCCGAGTTCTATTTGTATCTTGCGCAGTGATAAAATACTCAATTATTTGTATTAGTAAATTCCACCCTATTGTTTGTAAGACTAAATTCCACTATTAGACATGGTAGGGGCGGAATTTATTTTTGCAATTAAGAAAGGAATTATTGCGTGACTATATTAAGATTTTTATAGTTGACAAAAAGAATAAAAAGTAGGTATAATCCAAGGAAGAAAATTCACATAAAACATGTAGGTGATGGCGGTTTCCAAGCGTCCGCTAAATCATTGAGAAAGGAGAAATAAGAATATGAAAAAACAGGAGTATTATTTATTTACGATTGTTTCTGTTATGCTGTTTATGTTAGGACTTGAAGCGGGAGGATTTCAATATGCGTTATTGAAAATTTCACAGGAATTTTCAATTGGAAATGCGGTAACGGGAATGTTGGTAACAATCCAGTTTGTTGGAATTATTGTAGCCTCATTGTTGGTGGGGCATGCAGCAGACCGGATAGGTAAGAAAAGAGTAATAGCAATATTTGGAGGGGTCTTTTTTATAGGAGTGTGTCTATTTACCAAGGCTAATACACTGGCTTTACTGATGCTGGGAGTTTTTGTGGTTGGAATGGGTTATGGTGTTAGTGAAAGTGTATCCTCGGCATTATTGGCAGATGTATTTAGCGAAAAGGCAGGGATGTATTTGAACTGGACGCAGTCCTTTTTTTGTTTGGGAACAGTTGTGAGTCCCTTGATTATGGAACAGATGATTTTCCGGTATTCTTGGGATTGGAGGGGTAGCTTTTGGATAGCTGGTATTTCTTTAGGCTTAATATTTATACCTTTCCGGTTGTGTAAAATAAAGGAAAAAGCAAATACAACAACAATCCACAAGATTAATAATTTTACAATTCCACCAGAACTGTGCTTTCTAATTATTGCTATGGTTGTATGTGTCAGCCTTGAAAATGGTATTGGGTATTTTATTGATACATATTTATGGCAGATAGATAAACAAAATCAGATTTCGGCAAAAGTATTGTCAGTATTTTGGTTGGTTATGATTCCTTCAAAATTGCTAAATGCGTTCTGGTATCGATATAAAAGCAAAGTACTTACAATATGCTTTAGCAGTTTAACAGTTTTGCTTTTTATTCTTACACTGCCGATTGGTGTAAAAGGAGCTGCCATTTGTTTTATATTAGCTGGAATTTTTATTGGGCCATTATGGCCAATGATTATGGCGATGGGAACAGAAACCATGAAGGGGCAGGCGGGAAAAGCAGCAGGTATCATGACTGCGGCAACGGGACTAGGAGGAGCAAGTGCACCGGCAGTTTTGGGAAAGTTGTCAGATCAATTAGGAATTCAAAAATCATTTATTGTTTTATGTATATTCAGCGCCGTTGCAGTGATAGCAATTCAATTGTATATGAGAAATGAAAAAATCGACATAAAAAACGAAAAAAATATTGACAGCTAGTTTTAAAAAGTATATTATAGGTTTATAAGTCATATCAAGTTCATATAAAGCAAGGATGCTGGCTAGTAAAAAAATAACTAGTTTTTTTAATTAATGTTTGGGCAAACGATTGCCCAACAGCCGGAGGTAATCAGTTGTGTTCAAGAGCCTATTTGCAATTAATCTTACAACTTTCAACAAATTTTAACTTGAACTAAGCAATATATGCAAAAAAATTTATGCAATACTATTAAAGACATATCAAGTTCATGTAAAGCAAAGTTGCTAACTAGTGCCCGATAACTAGTTTTTTAATTGCCACTTGAGCAAACGATTGCCCAAAATTAGATATAGAAGAAAGAGGTGAAAATGAATGGAAGCCCTTATTAGAATGGAGCATATCAGTAAAGAGTTTCCAGGGGTAAAAGCATTGGATGATGTACAGTTTAGCTTGAATGCCGGAGAAGTTCATGCTTTGGTTGGAGAAAATGGAGCAGGAAAGTCCACGCTCATGAAAGTTCTAACAGGTGTTTATTCCAAAGATAATGGCAGTATTTTCATGAATGATAAAGAAATCACGATTGGGAATGTGAGAGACGCACAAAAATACGGCATTGTTATGATTCATCAGGAACTAAATTTGATGAACCACCTGTCGGCAGCAGAAAACATATTTATTGGCAGGGAGTTTAAAACAAAATCAAAGGTATTTTTAGACAAAGAGAAGCAAGATGAGGAAGCAAAGAAAATTTTTGAAAAGCTGAATTTGGATATTGATCCTTCTGTAAAGGTTGGAAGTTTGACAGTAGCGAAACAACAGATGGTAGAAATTGCAAAAGCGCTTTCTTATGATTCTAGAATTTTAATTATGGATGAACCTACAGCTGCACTGACAGATACAGAAATTGAAGACCTATTCCGAGTGATTCGTATGTTAAAAAAAGAGGGCCGGGCAATTATTCATATTTCGCATAGATTGGAAGAATTGCAAATGATTTGTGACAGAATTACAGTCATGCGAGATGGAACTTATGTTAGCACAGTGAATGTAAAAGATACTACTGTAGGACAAATTATAAAAATGATGGTCGGTCGCGAAATCTTTGCATCAAAGCAAGAAGCATTTTTGAATAAAGATGCTAAAGTTGCTTTGGAAGTAAAAAATCTAAATGCCGGACGTATGGTGAAAAATATATCATTTAAAGTGCATCAAGGTGAAATTTTAGGCTTTGCAGGTTTAGTGGGAGCGGGAAGAACAGAAACGGCACGTGCAATATTTGGAGCCGACCCGCATGAGACTGGAGAAATTTTTGTTCACGGTAAACAAGTAAGTATATCGAGTCCGCAGGATGCAGTAAAATATGGAATTGCATATTTATCAGAAGATAGAAAACGCTATGGATTGGCCCTTGGATTGGATGTGGACTGTAATATAGCACTAGCAGATATGAATAAATTCACAGAATTGGTTGGTTTTATTAATTTTAAAAAATCAAAAGAAAATTCTGAAAAACAGAAAAACTCGCTGGCGATTAAGACACCTTCTATCCGGCAAAAAGTAAAATTATTGTCCGGAGGAAATCAGCAAAAAGTTGTTTTGGCGAAGTGGCTTACTAGGAATTCCGATATTCTGATATTTGATGAACCAACTAGAGGAATTGATATCGGTGCTAAAAATGAAATTTATAAACTGCTTAATGCATTAGCAGAAGAAGGCAAAACGATTATTGTTATCTCTTCGGAGCTACCGGAAATTATAAGGACTTGTCACAGAGTCTTAGTAATGTGTGAAGGCCGTATCACAGGAGAAGTGACAAAGGATGAGATTAATCAGGAAATGATTATGGAATTTGCTACAAAACGGGAAATATAATTAGAGGAGGGCTCAAAAAATGAAAACATCAGCAATTTTAAAAAATAACGATGTCTCTCAAAGAATGAAAACATCAGCAATTTTAAAAAATAAGGATGCCTCTCAAAAATTAATTATTGTAGGTGCATTAATTTTACTCGTTATTTTCTTTTCTATTATGAACAAAAGCTATGTAAGCTATGATAATATTATGACGATTTTACTTGCAACTTGTGTGAACGGATTGTTAGCAATTGGCGTCTCATTTGTAATTATTACAGGTGGTATTGATATTTCCGTGGGAACAATTATGACATTTTCATGTGTTATGAGCGGCACAGCATTTACTGTTTGGGGTTGGCCGATTTGGCTTGCGATTTTATTTGGATTTTTTATTGGTGCATTATGCGGGGCTATTAATGGTTTCGCAGTTACTAAAATGATGTTGCCTCCATTCATTGCAACGATGGCAATGATGATGATTACAAAAGGATTATCTTTAGTAATTTCGGGTATTAAACCTGTTTACTTTACAAAGGCTGCTAATTATCAAAAGATAGCGATAGGAGAGTTTTTGGGAATTAAAGGATTTTATAATGCAATTATTATTCTTATTGTGATAGGCATTCTGGCACATATATTATTCTCAAGAACTTTGATTGGAAGATATGATTTAGCGATTGGTTCGAATGAAGAAGCAGCGAGACTTTCCGGTATTAATGTTGTTAAATGGAAAATAGCGATATACTCCTTATGTGGATTGTTTTGCGGAGTTGCGGGTCTGATTATGTCGTCACGTTTGAATTCGGCACAGCCGCAGTTAGGAGCAGGATATGAATTGGAAGCAATTGCAGCAGCAGTTATTGGAGGAAATTCCTTAAATGGTGGGGAAGGAAGCATTGTGGGAACAATGATTGGAGCTTTAATCATTAGTTCTTTAACAAATGGACTTCGAATAATGGCCGTTTCAACAGAAATTCAGTCAGCTATTGTAGGTTTGGTACTAGCACTAGCAGTATTTTTGGATCAAATGAGAAAGAAAAAAGGTAATTAATCTAGATCTAGTAAAATTATTATATAGCTATTAGCCGTCAGGCTTAGCATAAACTATTTTAACAATGGAGGGATTAGTTATGAAACTGAAGAAAATGGTGGCTGTATTATTGACAATGGCAATGGTAATCGGTTTAATGTCGGGGTGCGGCTCGAAGAAACAGACAGCAGAGCCGGAAGAGGGAGCAAAAAAAACAGAAGCAGCAGAAGGTACAGAAACGGCAAAGGGAAAAGAAGAAAAGCCTTACATAGCGATGATAGCCCTTGGCTATGGGCATCAGTTCTGGCAGGCTGTAAAATCCGGTGCGGAGAAGGCTGCTGGGGACTATGGTGTAAGAATAACATTTGAAGGACCGGAACAGGAAACAATGGTTGATAAGCAGGTAGACATGTTGAAGACTGCACTTGGAAATAACCCGGTAGCTGTATGTATGGCAGCAATCGATACGGAATCGGTAGCTGGAATTCTTCAAGAAGCAAAAGGAAAAGGAATTCATGTAGTAGGGTTTGACGCGGGAGTTGGCAAAGAGGAATCTGAAGCAAAATGTTCTACCGATAGCTTGGCAGCAGGAGCACTGGCAGCAGAAAATGTAGCAAGAATCTTGGGTGAAAAAGGAACAATCGGTGTTATCGGACATTCACAGACGGTTATTGATGCGGTACAGCGCGTAGAGGGCTTCAAGGAGAAGATCAAAAGTGATTATCCAAACATTAAAATTGCAGATATTCAGTATGGGGAAGGGGATCACTTAAAGTCGGCAGAAGTAGCAAAGAGTATGGTTGCAGCAAATCCGGATATTCAGTTAATCTATACTTCTAATGAAGGAGCATGTGTTGGTGCATATAATGGATTAAAAGAAGCAGGAAAACTTGACAAAGTAAAATTGGTGGGCTTTGACTCATCCGCAGCGATGAAAGCAGCAGTCAAATCAGGTGAAATTGTCGGAGGGATTACACAGGATCCTATAGGTATGGGATATAAAGCAGTAGAATCAGCAGTAAAACTTATGAATGGAGAAAAAGTAGAATCCTTTATTGATACAGGTTGCTATTGGTATGATTCATCCAATATGAATGATGAAAAAATAGCCCCGTTGCTTTATGATTAATTCCAGTAATTGACATGAGGTTCCATAAATATTATAATAGATGAAAAAACAGGAGATATGGTATGGGAGTAACTTTAAAAGACATTGCAGATTATGTAGGCCTATCTACATCCAGCGTATCACGCGTATTGAATAACAAGGGACGCATTAGTGAGGAAATGCGAAAAAAGGTGCTAAAGGCAACAGAAGAACTCAATTATACACCAAATGTGACGGCTCGCGAATTAAAAATGCAGAGAAGTAATACGATTGGTGTGATCATTCCTGATGTTACAAACTCCTTTTATGTAAGGCTGTTAAAAAGTATCGATACTACGCTATGGGGTTTGGGATATAGTATTATTTTTTGTGATACAGATGAGGATGTCGGAAGAGAAAGAGAATATTTTCAATTACTTAAGTCCAAAAATGTAAGCGGTATGATAATATCTCCTGCGTGTAAAAGTGATATTTATGAGAAAGAAATTGAAGATTTAAACTGTGTTTTTGTAGATAATGCACCGTATGCAAATGGAAAACCATATTCCTTTATTAGCATTGATAATAAAAAGGCGGCTTATGAACTGACACAGAAGGCAATTGACTGCGGTCATAAGGATATTGCATTGATTATAGGGGAGCTGGAAGAAACATCAAGTAAAGAGCGCTATCTTGGATTTAAAAGATGTATGCAGGATAACGGTTTAAAGGTTCAAAAAAACAGAGTTTATAAAGGGAACAGTCATTTTGAAAGCGGGTATAAAATTACAAAAAGATTGATTGAAAAAAGAGAACTTCCTACTTGTATCTTTGCACATAATGGAGTGGAAGCACATGGGGTTTTGCTGGCATTAAAAGAAGCAAATATTCGTGTACCGGAGAATATTTCCGTTATTTGCTTTGATGGAGAAGATAATACAAAATTGATCGAACCGGAGCTCACAGGAATGGTTCAACCGGTCGAAGAGATTGGAAAGATTGCAGTAGAGATGATTATTGGAAATCTTGAAAAATCTTCTGAGAATAAAACAAGAGTTCACTTATTGGATTACTACTTTGCAGAGGGAAATTCGTTAGCTCACATTTAGTAAAAAAATAATATTATTTTGGCGCATGAGCAAACGATTGCCCGTTTGCTCGTGCGTTTTAGGAGAAGAAGATTATGGTTAGAGAACAAGTACTACATTATATAGACAGTCATAAGGATGAGGCTGTGGGGTTCTTACGTGATTTGTTGAAGATTAATAGTTCAGTAATTGAACATGGTTTGGATGGCCAGGAAGAAGAAGCACAGCTATTTTTGAAAAAATATATGGAAAACTTTGGCGCAAGCTCTTATATGTGCGAGCCAACCTATGAGCGTATTGCAAACTATAAAGAATATAGTCCGGGGCATAGTTATAAAGGCCGTCCTAATCTGGTTTGTACCTTTCCAGGCAGCAGTGGGGGACGTTCCATTATTTTGAATGGACATGTGGATACCATGGCTCCGGCAGATTTGGAACGTTGGACCTATGATCCCTATTCGGCAACCGTAGAAGATGGAACAATATATTCGGTAGGCGCCTGTGATATGAAAGCGGGATTGTGTGCGTTGGTTTTTGCATTAAAAGCAATTAAAGAGAATGCAAATTTAAAAGGAACTGTTTATGTACAATCAGTAGTGGATGAAGAGGGCGGAGGGAATGGAACGCTGGATTTGGTTGCACAGGGTGTTAAAGCGGATGCAGCTATTGTTGGCGAACCAACAGATTTAACAATTCAAACAGCTTCAAGAGGAGTACTTCTTACACATGTTAAGGTCAAAGGGAAAGCAATCCATGCCTGTATTAAGTGGAGTGGCGTAAATGCCATTGACAAAGCCTTGCTGATTAAAAATGCGCTAGAGCAATTAGAACATAAGTGGCTGGCTACAAAGTGTCACCCAACTCTGCCGCGTCCTACCATTACCCTAGGTAAGATAGAAGGCGGTGTAGCCGGTAGTGCGGTACCCGGTGAATGTGATATGTATTTTGATGTAAAATATCTTCCGTATGAATACGATTTAGGTGGAAATAAAAGAAAAGTAAGCGGAGATAAAATAAAAGAAGAAATTATAAATACAATTCATAAAACGGCGCAATCAGACGAGTGGTTATGTGAACATATGCCGGAAATTGATTTCTATCAGCATTGTGAACCCCATGATGTAGGAACAGATTTTGAACTGGTAAAATTGTTCATGAAAAATCAGAAAGAAGCAGTGCTCTCCGGATTTCCGGCAGGTTGTGATGCCAGGCATCTAGAAAAGACAGGAATTAGGACTATCGTATATGGTCCCGGACATATTAGAGATGCACATGGTGTAGATGAAAAAGTGCGGATTGAAGACTATATGCAGGCAATTCGTACCAATGCACTGACAATTATGGATTGGTGCGGAGTGGAGGAAGTATAAAATGCAGATGGAAAAAATGTTCCCGCGGGAATTGGAAAGAGCAAAAAAAGATCGAACGCCGGTAGTGATTACAATTGGAACGATAGAATATCATGGTCCGCATTGTGCTTTTGGTTGTGATACACAAATCGTTACAGGCCTTTTACGAGAGCTGGAAAAAGAGAGGAATATTGTAGTGTATCCGCCTATCTGGTATGGGGTCGCTAGTTATGCGGTAGGTGGACCAGAGACAAATACAGTACATGTTAATGCGGATACATTTGAAGATGTTGTGTACAATGTATTAAAATCCATGTTGTATGGAGGATTTCGCAATATTTATCTGATGAACCATCATCAATATGAATATGAGAATTTACTCCCGATGACATTGGCATGTATGAAAGCAGCGAAAAAACTGACATTAGAATTTTTAGAAGATCAGATGGGGATTGGATGGTGGGGTTCTAATGACAATCAGGAATTTTATAAGAAATTGGAATCTGACGACAATCCATGGAACTGGATTAAGGTCATTCCGGCTTTGAGTAAAGAAGTTCAACAGCAGACAGGATATGACCATGCGGGAAAATATGAGTCTTCGATATTGAGAGTGTTATATCCGGAATGTGTGAAAATGGAGAGACTTTCAGATTCGGATGAATGGTTTATTCAAAGCGCGATAGAAGGTTCAAAAGAACTAGGAGAGAAAATGAGGGATTTGGCCTTAGATTATTTACGCAGAACAATTATCTAAAAGAGAGGTAAAAAATGTGAAAAAGTACGGAAAAAAGATTTGGTTTTTCCCAGATGGAGACAGACCTCCTTTTGGAGACAGTCCATTAAAAGGACATGAGTCGGTAGTGGTGCTAAATCCGAATGAAAAAGATGCAGAGATAAAAATCACATTTTATTATGAAGATAAAGAACCGGTTATGACAGATGCAATTACGGTAGAAGCACAGAGAGTACGTTGTATGAAAACACATGAAGAAAAATATTTTGGAGATAAAACTCAACCTTTGGAAACGCAGTATGCAATGAAAGTAGAAAGTACGGAGCCGATTATTGTTCAATATGGAAGATTAGATTCACGTCAGGTGAATTTGGCTTATTACACAGTAATGGGCTACGGATTTGATGAATAGAAAAATAAAAGGAGATAAAAGAAATGAGTAGAATTTGTATTCCGGAACAAGAGTATAAAGAAAGAATCGCAAAAGCAGCAAAACTGGCAGGCGAGAGAGGGGTGGACGTCCTTTTGGTAAATGGTTCGGAAGCTGATTATGCGAATACACGGTATTTTTCCGGATTTTGGCCGGTATTTGAACGTGTAGGTGTAGCAATTACGCCGGCAGGCGATTGTACATTGCTGGTAGGGCCGGAAAGTGAAATTTATGCATCAGATTTTGGTAAAATTGAGAGAGTACGTGTTTTAAGAGAATACAGGGAATCTGCAAATCCTCAATATCCGGAGTTAACATGCTCTTCTTTTCGTGAGGTTTTTCAAGAACTTGGCGTGACAGGAGATTATATTAAGATTGGCATGGCTGCATGGTTAGATACGAATCTTGTTATTTATGAAGGTATAAAAGGAGCATATCCAAACGCAGAACTTATTCGTTGTGATGATATTATGGTTACTTTACGTTCTGTGAAATCAGATAATGAAATTGCATGTTTGAGAGAAGCGGCTAGAATTACTAAAATTGCAACGGATGAAGTGATTAGAAAAATAAAGCCAGGCATGACAGAATTACAGATGGTCGGAATTGCACAAAACAGCATTTATGAGAACGGCGCAGAATACGAGGGACTCCCTTTATATGTATTTTCGCAGAAGTCCACGAAACATGCTATTTCCCGTTCTTCTTACAGAGAAATCAAGAAAGGGGATATTGTTCAGATTAATCTTGGAGCAAAAATTGATGGATATTCTCCATCCATCGGAATGCCTATTTCCATGGGACCGTTAACAGGCTTCAAGAGAGAGCTGGTAGAATTCTGCTTGGAAGCACATATGTGGACAGAAAAGCAATTAAAAGCAGGGATTATTGCAGCAGATGTCGCAAAAGATTTTATTACGTATTTTAAAGATAGGGGATATGGTGATAATTTACTTTACGGACCATGCCATGGTTTGGGATTAATTGAAGTAGAAGCTCCTTGGATGGAGACTATTTCCGATTATCCATTAGTTTCTAACATGACATTCCAAGTTGATACATTTGCTATGGGACCAGATTTTGGACTTAGATGGGAAAAACCAGTCGTTATCACAGAACATGGATGTGAACTGTTAAGTCCACAGCTAGGGACCATTTATGAAATTGATTGTTAGAAATATTGTAAACTTGAAAAATAACAAGTGTTATATGAATTTATAAATAATTTATACAAAGGTATCATCGTCTTTAAGCACGATCGCTAGTTTCATTAAAAAATCTTTCATCGAATCATCCTAAAGAGCAGAGTTTGCCTGCTCTTTTATGTTATAGATAGTTAATTGTAAAGTTAGAAATATTCTTGCCGGAATGCCACATGGGGACAGTTCCTCAGTAGCATGAAAAGCATATGCCACAGACCAACCGTCCCCAAGTAGCATTCCTACTTCCGTGCTCCAATTTTTACTTTTAGAGTTTTTTATCTATAATCCTATTTTAACTTAAAAAGCTACTTTTTTAATTAGAATTAAGAAAGGCAACTCTTGAATCACTTTTACTATGTAATTGTGATTCTAAGTGCATATAAATAAACTAAGAAAATTGTACAGATTTATATTGACAAATATACTCGAGTACATTAATATATAATTATAATGTACTCGAGTATAAAATCTTATTGGGAGGTGAAACTTTAGTTGGAGCCACTTTTAAGAGTGAATAATATTTACAAAGCGTTTATGGGAAACAACGTGTTAAATGATGTTTCTATTGAACTATATGTCGGAGAATGCCTTGCGTTGGTTGGTGAAAATGGAGCTGGCAAAAGTACATTAATGAAAATCTTATCCGGTGTATATAAGATGGACAGTGGATCAATTGAAGTCAAGGGTAAAAAGGTTGAGATTACTAGTCCTAAAAAAGCACAGGAATTAGGAATAAGTATTATTCATCAGGAATTGAATCTAATCCCAAATCTTACAGTAACACAGAATATTTTCCTTGGAAGAGAAAAAACAACTCATTTACAAATCGATGAAGCTCAAATGAATCAAGAAGCAGAAGTTTTATTAAGCCAACTTGGAATTTCTATTCAACCAACAGTATTAATCAGCCAACTTTCAGTTGCAGAGCAGCAGGTAGTTGAAATAGCGAAGGTTTTATCTCAAGATGCAGATATCATTATCATGGATGAACCTACAGCCGCTTTAAGCCTAGAAGAAACAAGCAGATTGTTTCATATCATGGATAACCTCAGAGCTGCAGGGAAAAGTTTGATTTATATATCACATCGGTTAGAAGAGATATATAAGGTTGCTCAACGTATTTGTGTACTGCGTGATGGTAAGGTAGTGGAAAACTTAAAAACTTGTGTTCCGGTTAGCACAGTTGTAGAATCTATGGTTGGGCAAAAAATTGATAATTATTATCCCAAAAAGGCGTTTAAGACTGGAAAAGTTGTACTGGAAACAAGAAATTTAAGCGATAAAAGGAATTACTTTAATATCAACATTCAAGTACGAGAAGGTGAGGTTCTGGGGATTGCGGGTCTTGTAGGTGCGGGGCAAATTCAACTTGCGCGAGGCATTTATGGAATCTCTAAAGTTGAAGAGGGAGAAATATTTATTAATGGAGAAAAATATACTCACTTGTCTCCACGAAATTCTATTTCTAGGAATTTAAGTTTAGTGACAGAAAGCAGAAAAGATGAGGGACTTATTCTTCCCATGTCCATTAAGGAAAACATAGGACTTTCTCCATGGGCACCGGTTCATAATTTTATTGGTGTTATTAACAGTTTAGCCGAAAAGAAGATTTCCGAAAAAAGTATAGAAGATTATAAGATTAAGACGGATTCTATCCATAAGAAGGCGGTACTTCTTTCGGGAGGAAATCAGCAGAAGGTAGTTTTATCAAAAATATTAGCTACAAACCCTAATGTCATCCTTATGTGTGAACCCACAAGAGGTGTTGACGTAAATGGAAAGATTGATATCTATAATATTATAAACTATCTTTTGGAAAATAATAAAGCGGTTGTATTAATCTCTTCAGAAGTTCCTGAGGTACTTGGTATGAGCGACAGAATTGCTGTAATGTATAAAGGTAAGATTGTTTTTGAGACGAAGAATGAAGGAATAACCCAAGAAAAAATTATGTTTTATGCTACTGGAGGATATCAACATGGATAGAAGAAAATTTTGGTTTGTTGCTCGAAAATATGCGACATTGGCAATTTTGGTTTTCTTTCTTATTGTCATGTCCATTTTGACGGATAGATTCTTCACTTTTAGAAATTTGATGAATGTTGGCAGACAGATTTCTTTAAATGCAATTATTAGTGTAGGAATGACAATGGTGATTATTTCGGGAGGCATAGACCTTTCTGTTGGTGGTATTGTGGCGCTAACCGGATGTTTATCAGCAAGTGTATTATCGTCGACAAACAGTATTATGTTAGCTATTATAGTACCAATCACAACAGGCTTGATTATCGGATTTATCAATGGATTTATCACATCTAAGACAGGAATTGCGCCATTTATCATTACGCTCTCCTCCAGTTCCATTTGTACAGGAGCAACACTAGTGTTCACAAATGCCAGTCCGATTCCTTTGAGCAACGAGGGTTTTAAGCAAATTGGCCAAGGGAATATCATAGGAATTCCAGCGCCGGTAATTCTAATGCTAATTATCTTTGGATTATCAGCATTCGTGATGTCGAGAACTAAATTTGGAAGATATGTTTATGCCATCGGCGGTAATGAACGAGCTTCTAAAGTGGCAGGTATTAAGGTGTCACAAGTTAAAACTGTTGTATATATTGTTTCAGGGGCCTTGTCGGCGCTTACCGCAGTAATCTATACGTCACGACTGTCTTCAGGTGTACCCTCGTTAGGAAGTGGTTATGAAATGCAAGCTATTACGGCGGCGGTTATTGGCGGTGCAAGCCTTTCTGGCGGTCAGGGCGGAATATGGGGCACTTTAGTTGGTGCAGTAATTATTGGTATCTTAAACAATGCTTTAAATCTACTTAATATCAATTCATATTATCAAAATATTGTGACGGGCGTTGTAGTCCTGTTAGCAGTATTATTTGATCGGTTTATCCAGACAAGAATAAATAGCGAATCATAGCTTGCGCAAATGCTATGATAGCTTATTTATATAATTTAAATATAAAGGAGAGATATTATGAAAAAGTTTATTGCGGTTGTATTAAGCACTTTTGTGGTGATGTCTGTGTTTTTTGTAGGTTGTAATTCGACAACGACACAGAATGAGAGCGCAAAATCACAGACCCCTAATACCGATTCACAAAGCTCTACAGACACAAGTGATGCTGCTCAGGAAGAGAATACCCCTAAAGAATATAAAATAGGTTATACGTGTCCAACGCTGAATAATCCATTCTTTGTGGGTATGAAAGAGGGAGCGGAATTGGCTGCTTCGGAGAGAGGTTTGACATTGACGATGTTGGGTGGTGACAATAATGTCGCTAAGCAAGTTCAACAAATTGAAGACTTCATTGCACAAGGCGTAGATGCAATCATTGTACAGGCTGTAGATACAACCGGTATTGTGACTGGAATCGAAGCGGCTAACGAGGCAAATATTCCTGTGTTCACCACTGCTGAAAGTCCTACAGGTGGCAGGATTGAATGTGCAATTGTATTTGATAGCTATGAGTCTGGATTTAATGGCGGTACCTATATCGGAAAAGTCCTTGAAGGTAAAGGTAACGTGGTAGAGCTTCAAGGAATTCTTGGCCAGGAGACAAGTCGTGAAAAATCAAGAGGTTTTGTTGAAGCTTTGAAACAATATCCTGATATTAAGCTTCTGGCCTCGCAGCCGGCTAACTATGACAGAGCAACGGCCATGTCGGTAACAGAGAATATGCTTCAAACTTATGATGAAATTAATGCGGTATATGCTGCGAATGATGAAATGGCCCTTGGTGCAATGCAAGCGATTGAAGCTGCCGGGAAATTAGGGGATATCTTTATAATGGGTAATGATGGTACTGAAGAAGCACTGAAAGCAATAGCTGATAGTAAACTCGGTGCTACAAATGGTACTCCTGGTTATATACAGGGATATATTGCAATTGATATAGCCAGTCGTTATCTCAATGGTGAGAAAGTTCCGGAGATAATCAAAGAACGAAATACTATTATCGATAAGTCCAATCTCAGTCAGACCGATAAGATCTTAAAAGGGGTATCAAAAGATGATTGGTACTGGTTGGAGCAGTTGGAAAATTAGTAAAAAGGACGATTCTATTTAATAAAAACGGAGCGGATTTCCGTCCGCTCCATTTTAAATCTGAGGTGAAGGTTGAAAAAGAATAAAAGAGCACTTAACCAGATTAGAGGGCATACCAAATAGACCACCTTTCGCTAGTCAAAAAATTTAATATTGAAAAATTAAGGTTATTCAGTAGCTGACTTAATTCTATAACCTTGGAATTTTGCTATTAATATAGCCTGCTCCACTGTAATCTCGCGATTGGCAGGAATAATGTCAGATTTCCTATAAAGTTCAGCATTATATGGTTCATTATTCTTCAACATGTTGTATAATGCTGTTAGAAGCATTCTTGCTATTGCAATGATTGCCTTCTTGTGACCGCGGCGTTTCCTGAGGCGGAGGTAGCGGTTACGTATTTCAGGATGCTTTTCACTTTTGACCACTGAGTTGGCGCATTGAACCAAAAGTGGCTTGATGTAGCATCCGGCTTTGGAAACCCGGACAGACTTTTTCTTCCCTGCACTTTCATTATTGGTAGGCGTAAGACCTGCCCAAGAACATAAGTGTTTCGCCGAAGGAAAAGACTCCATATTAACACCAATCTCTGAGATAACTGTAATTGCAGAGAAAATGTTCTTAAAGGATGGAGCGGTTAGAATTAGGTCGAGTTTTTGCTGATAGGGACTGGCGAGCGCAAGAATCAGTTCTTCTAGCTCTGTTTTCCGGGATTCCAAATCTTCAAAATGCTTTTTGATAATCTTTAATTTACCAGCCTGTTCCGGTGTAATATAGCCGTCAATGGCGAGCTCTAATTCAGGGATTTTACCTTTCATAGAGCTATGAATTAAAGGTTCTATATCAAAGGAAGTATCCTGAGGATTTTCAAGAATCTTATCCAGAATTCTTTTAGAACTTTTACCAAAAGTGTCCGATACAACGTTTCCCAATTGAATATTGGAAACCGTGAGACAGTTTTGGAGTCTATTCTTTTCGCTGGACATAAAGCAGGTTAGTTTGTAACGATAGCGCATTAGGTCACGAAGCTGGCGGATATCCGCAGGAGGCATAAAGCTACCGGCAACAAGATCATGCTTAAACAGGTCAGCAATCCATTTAGCATCTTTCTTGTCAGTCTTTTTACCACGAATAGCCTTAACATACTTAGGATGTGCAAGTACAATAGAACAGTTTTCTTCCAAGACGTTGTACACTGGAATCCAGTACTTTCCTGTAGATTCCATACAGACATCCTTACAGTTAAATTCAAGCAGCCATTGTAACAGCTCTTTCAAACCTTTAGTGTAAGTGGAAAAGCGGTGGCGCTTGTAGGTGGTAACACCTTGATTGTTGGTGGAAGCGATACAGGCAACAACAAAAGTTTTGTGAACATCAATCCCACAGCAGACTTTGTACACAATTTTTAAAGCCATAGGGACTCCTTTCTGAACTGGAAAGCTCGCAAGAATTATAGGGGGATACGGCATTGACTGAACGCCTAGCATATAAACGAGATTGTTTAAACAAAGATAAGGTTACGTACTCAAAGGTACACTTATTTGTGCTTGGTGCGAGCTGCGAATGCAGCGGGGGGGATACTCCGCAAGCGTTCCACTTGCTTTTGAATATAACAAGGAAGCAATTGTAAGCTTCTGAATCACAGTGGAAATATCCACCAGGTAAAGTCTAACCAGCAGCCTGTACCTAGTCCTTGGATGCAAAACGGTAACGTCAGTATTAAGCGTAGGACAGGAAACAGACCGAGCCGAAAGCGAAAGTTGAAGCGATTTAGCCACGAAATAAATAAAATGACGAAGAGGCCGATGTCGTCAAGCAGACAGCAGGCAGCATCAACATATACGAAATGGTGAGTGTATGTTGGCTCTTCCGGGGTTTAAAAGCTCGGCGAGGATGTAGAGGGATTCAGGAGAACAGATGAGACCCTGCTGAGTCTGCCATTGGCAGTATGGAGAAGCAAATCCTACAAAGATGAGCCAACCAGACGCTCAACAGGGAGTCCGACTACCTCATAGTACTGTAGAAGTCCGTGAAAGCGGATAGAGGGAAGGGGGTAGCAACAACTGAACTGTGCAATGAAATTTTATTCCAGACAGGAGCTGAACAAGAATGACAATAGAACTGCACAGGATAAGCGAAATTGCAAAAAGGAACGTAAAAGTACAAAATCTAGCACATTTTATTGACGAAGCTAGTCTAAAACAAATTCATCGAAGAATGGATGGCAAGAAGGCTAAAGGCATCGACAAAGTGAGCAAGGATGAGTATGCTAAGAACCTGGAGGAAAATATTGAACAGCTAGTTTTGCGTATGAAAAGACAAGCGTACCAACCGCAACCCACACGAAGGGTCTATATAGATAAGCCGGGAAGCAAGAAAAAGAGACCATTGGGAATTTCTTGCTACGAGGATAAGTTAGTGGAAAATCGGGTTGCCGAAATTTTATCTGTAATATATGAGCCAAAGTTCTATGAATTTTCCTATGGATTCCGACCTGAAAAGAATTGCCATCAGGCAGTACGGAAGCTGATAGAATGTATCCGCAAGAATGTAGGTTATGTAGTAGAGGCAGATATTCGGTCATTCTTTGACACCATAGACCATGAGTGGATGATTCAATTTCTGGAACATGACATAGCTGACAGAAAATTTATCGATCTTATCAAGAAGATGCTGAAAGCAGATGTGCTAGATGGAGGGGAATTACTGGAACATGAAGTCGGCAGCCCGCAGGGCTCAGCTGCATCTCCAATCTTTGCAAACATCTATTTACACTATGTACTTGACTTGTGGTTTACCATAAAGATAAGCAAAGAGTGCCGAGGGGATGCATATATTATCCGATATTGTGATGATTTTGTATGTTGCTTTCAATACAAAGAGGATGCAGAAAAGTTCTACAAGGAGCTACCGAAACGGTTTACGAAGTTCGGACTTGAATTAGCGGAAGAAAAGACACGGATATTGGAATTTGGTAGGTTTGCGGAAAAAGACCGGGCAGCAAGGAGCGAGGGAAAACCAGAAACGTTTGATTTCCTTGGTTTTACTTTCTATTGTAGCATGGACACTAAGAAAAGATTCTTTCGTGTCAAGGTGATATCGTGCCGCAAGAAAACTACAGCAAAACTGAAAAAGCTGAATCTGTGGTTAAAGGAGCACCGAGATTGGTCTGTCAAAGATATAATTACCAGATTTAACCAATCGCTGCTGGGGCACTATCATTACTACGGAGTTACAGATAACTTTGAAAGTATTGCGAAATTCCGATTCATGATAGTTAATCTACTGTTTAAGTGGCTGAACCGAAGAAGCGAGAGGAAAAGCTATACTTGGGATGCATTTCGGGATGGATTGTTAAAAACCTTCCCAATAGCTAATCCAAAGATATATGTAAGCCTAATTGCAAATAACGCGTAAAGTTGTTGGGGAGCCGTATGCGTTAGTTGCGCACGTACGGTTCAAAGAGGAGCAAAGTCGGTAACGGCTCTGCTTACTCACGAAAAGGCGATCTACACATATAAACATACGGTCATCTGATAAGTCAGATAGCCCACTCACCTCCCCGTGATTTGTAGTTTACCGAAATCCCTATGGACTTAATTATAAAACAAATAACGCTCAAAAGCACTTTTCATTACGTTTTGTGCCTTGAGCGAAGCGAAAGGAATGGATATAAACATGAATCAAGAAAAGTTAATGGAATATATAGAATCTAATGCAAATCATGCGATAACTTTTTTACAGAAGTTAATATCCTTTGATAGTACTTTTAAGAATCAGGGAGTAGATGGAAACGAATTTGAAGCTCAAAAATGGCTTGAAAGAGAGTTACAGCAATGGGGATTTGAGACACACTTGTTTGAACCTGAGAATGAAGAGATTGCATCATTTCCCGATTACAATCCGGGGCATTACTATGAAAACCGTCCAAACCTTGTGGCCATCAGTAAGGGAACAGGGAATGGAAAAACGCTGATACTAAATGGGCATATTGATACAGTTCCATTAGATGATCTGAAAAAGTGGAAACACGATCCACTCAGCGGAGAAGTCATTGATGGAAAGATATTTGGCAGAGGTGCCTGTGATATGAAAGCAGGTGTTGCTGCTATGATTTTAGCAACTAAATATATTAATGACTTAGGTTTTGAACATAAAGGAGATATTATCATTCAATCTGTTGTAGACGAAGAAGGTGGGGGGAACGGAACATTGGCTTGTGTAGCAAAAGGATATACTGCAGATGCTGCTATTGTGACCGAGCCAACAGGCCTTCAACTATTCTGCGCAAGTCGTGGTGTCTTTCTGCTTAAAATAACGGTATATGGGAAACCTTCACATGCATGTTTTAAATGGAGCGGAGTAAATGCGATTGAAAAAGCAATAAAAATCATCCAAGGACTAAAAGAGCTGGAATGTCAATGGCTTGCAACAAAGAAAAATCCATTGTTGCCATCTCCTACTATAACCGTAGGTCAAATTGAGGGAGGTATTTCTGCTGCAACTGTACCTGGAACATGTGCATTATACTTAGACATTAAGTATTTGCCTACAGAGATAAATGAAGACGGTGTTGAGGTAAAGGTGAATGGAGAAGAGGTTAAGCAAGAAGTGGAGCAGTGTATTAGAAATATCTGTAATGGAGACGAATGGCTTAAGCTCAATCCTGTAGATTTAAACTGGTACTTAAGTGTGATGCCCCACTTAATTGACAGCAAGTGTCCCTTGATTGATATAATGTCTTCTGCTTGTGAAGATATTACAGGAAGTCATATCATATCCGGTCTGCCAAGTGGCGCGGATGCAAGACATTTACAGAACAATGGGAACATTCCGACAATCCTATTTGGACCTGGCAATATGCGGAATGCACACAGCATTGATGAATTTGTAGATATAAATCAATACTTAAACGCTATAAAGATATTGGCAAAAACTATTCTTAATTGGACTAATCAAGTTAATTAAATATCATCAAATAAAATTGCAAATTTCTGTGTTTGGAGAAAGAACTTACACTCGTATGATCAGAATACACTTTATTTTAATATCACTTGAAAAATTGTATTAAACAAGTATATAATTTACTTGAGTAGATTAGAATGAAGTAAAAATAGTATAATAAATAGTGCATAAACTTTTATAAGCACTTATGGAGCAGATATAATGGTTTCAATGAAGGAAATTGCTAAAAAACTTAATATTTCTAGGTGTACCGTTTCAAATATACTTAATAATAAATTGGATACTCATAAATATAAGGAAGAAACTATTAAGCTAGTACGAGATACTGCAAAGGAAATGGGTTATGTTTCTAATATCATTGCAAAATCCTTAAAGACTGGTAGGACTGGAACAATAGCTATAGTAGTGCCTGATATTGCAAATACGTTTTATATCAATATAATTAAATCTTTAGAGAAAAAGTCATATTTATCCGGATACAATCTAATAATTTGTGCTGCAGAAGAACAGGTTGAAAAAGAGGATAATATCCTTCTTATGCTGCAAAGTAGAATGATTGACGGCGTACTTATATCACCCGTATCGTATACTAGGTCAATTAAAGGTAACTATTCCTATCCGATTGTCTGTTTTGACCGTAAAGTCAAAAATGATAAATATCCGTCAATAATAATAAATAATAAAGAAATTACGCAGCAAGCGATAGAACTAATAATAAAAAAGGGAGCAAGAGAAATACTGTTCTTAGCTGGGGATCCGGAAGATTTTAGTGTGGTTGAAAGATTAAAAGGATATAAAAATGCACTTGCGAAGAACAATTTAGATTTTGATTCAAGGAGAGTCATATACGAAATCTATGATGAAAAAGTTGCATATGAAAAGATGTGTAAATTAGTTAAGGATAATGATATTTCTTTTGATTCAATATTCATTTCTACGAATTATTTTATTTATGGTGTCATTAAGGCATTGTATGAAAATGAAGTTGCGATAGAAAATATAATAGGTTTCGAAAAATTTATGGAGGCGGACTTTGCTTTCAAAAATATACCAAAAGTAATCCAACCTGAGAATGAAATTGCAGAAAGGGCTTTCAATCGATTGATTTCTGAAATTAAAGGAGAAAAGAGCGAGAATAGAATTGAGATTGTACCGGCATTTATAGAATGCAATAATGGATATATATAAAGAATTATTCAGACAACTTTTTTACATAGACGTTTTATTATGCGAAAAGTATACTCGAGTAAGTTGTAATATACTTGAGTATATGAGCAAATCAAACGATATTCTGACTAGGGAAAGAATATCATTTAGAATATTTAACTTTAAAAGAGATAATAGTGTGGAAGCTTAAAAAGCTGCCAAAGAATAAGGAGTAAATTTTATCTATACGGGTTCAACATCGAGATCAGGCATTTCAAAAGGAAGTACGAGGCATTTAGTGATAAAGTGTGTTGATTTTAAAATGTTCGGTAGGCACTGTATGGATATGATGGTTGAAATCATAGGTAGAAAAGGAGTTTTTTTTATGACAAAATATGAATTTTCCATTCCGATAGAAGAATTTTCGGATCGTATAGCTAAAGTACAAAAGCAGATGAAAAAAGAAGATATGGATGTTCTGCTAGCCTTCGGTAATGAAGCAGAACCTCAGTTTATTCGCTACCTGTCGGATTACTGGCCATCTTTTGAAACATCTGGAGTATTAATTCCAAAGGAAGGCGACCCTATACTTATTATTGGTCCGGAAAGTCTGACATATGCCAGCGATAGATCAAAAATTAAAAAAATAAGAAGATTGCTTGTTTTCAGAGAATCGTCAGATCCGGAATACCCGGGAACAAAACTAGATACTTTCAATACTGTGCTTGAGGAAGCACTTGGTGGGAATAAAGCACTGAAAATTGGAATTGCAGGATGGAGTTTGATTCCTCATACGATTTTCAAGGCATTGTCGGATGCTGTAAAATGCTATGGTGAAGTAGAGATATTTAAGGCTGACAGAATTTTGACAGATATGAGAGCTATAAAAACTGAAAATGAACTTAGATGTATGCGGGAAGCGTATAGAATATGTGAACTTACTTTTGGAAGGATGCTTGAAAATATTAAGCCTGGAATGACTGAGACTCAGGTAAGAGGATTAGCCTTAGGGATAATGCATGAATTGGGTGCGGAATCTGAAGCATATCCTTTCTGGGTGCTCTGCGGAAATGGGTCTGAGCAGGCTATCAGCCGTGCACGTAATAAAGTCCTAACAATAGGCGAGTTAATCCAGATCCAAATAGGAGTGCGGGTTGCCGGATACGTCTCTACTATTGGAAGGCCTGTTATATTTGGAGAAGCGCCAGAAAAAATAAGAGATTTGATGAAAGCGGGACTAGCAGCGCAGCAAGCCGTACTAAGAACATTAAGAGCAGGTATTCCGGCCTCTAGTGTTACGGATGCATACTATAGTGAGATGGAGCGTATTGGTTATAGGGATTGGCTTCTTTATGGTCCATGTCATGGCACTGGCCTAATGGAAGGAGAACCGCCGTGGATGGAATCTAACTCAGAATGGATACTAAAAGAAAACATGACATTTTGTACTTGCATATTTCTGGGTAAACCGGAGGAAGGTATGGGTTTGAGATTTGAAGATGGTGTGCGTATTCTTACCAATGGGGTAGAAGAGTTTTCAAATTACAGAAGAGAAATTATTGAATTATAATATAACAGAAATAGTACCCAGGATATAACGAAATTAACAAGATAATGATGTAAATTTGAAAGTTATTAACTATTTTACGTTTTTAATGTATGAAAGGAATGTTGGTTTTTATGAGCAAATATTCAATAGGAGTAGATTTTGGTACTTTATCCGCAAGAGCATTGATTGTAGATGTATTAACTGGTGAAGAGATCGCAACAAGTGTATATGAATACTCGCATGGAATAATAGATACAGTTTTGCCAAGCGGTAAAAAGTTAGGAATTGATTGGGCGCTGCAGCACCCTCGAGATTATATTGAGGCATTATCAGTGACAGTAAAAGAAGTTATCAAGCTGTCTCAAGTATCTAATGAAGATATTATAGGGATTGGTATAGATTTTACTTCGTGTACAATACTACCGGTTAAAGCAAATGGTATCCCCCTATGCATGCTCTCAGAATTTGAAGATGAACCTCATGCATATGTAAAGCTTTGGAAGCACCATGCAGCCCAGTATTGTGCGGATATTCTTAACGAAACTGCCCTAAAGATGAAAGAACAGTGGATTTCACTTTATGGCGGAAAGATATCTAGTGAATGGCTTGTACCTAAAGTAATGCAGATTATAAAGGAAGCACCGGAAGTATATGATGCAGCAGATAAAATCATTGAAGCCGGTGACTGGTTGGTTTGGCAGATGACAGGCATAGAGGCAAGGAGTGCATGTAATGCAGGATATAAGGCATTATGGCATCATTTGAATCAGTACCCTTCAAAAAAGTTTTTTAAAGCTCTCGATCCAAGACTTGAAGATTTGGTTGAAAAAAAATTATCTAACCAGATAAAGCCTTTAGGTTCGTGCGCAGGGTATATAAAAGACGATATTGCTGTTATGACAGGATTAAAGCCGGGAACGGCAGTAGCCGTTGGAATCATTGATGCGCACGCATCTGTACCGGCATGTAGAATTGATGGTCCTGGAAAAATGTTAATGATAATGGGTACATCAACGTGTCATATGCTGCTCAGTGAAAACGAAGTGGGTGTTCCAGGAACCTGTGGTATAGTAAAGGGTGGCATTCTACCGGGTTTGTTTGCTTATGAAGCAGGACAAAGCTGTGTTGGAGATCATTTCTCCTGGTTTGTTGAAAATTGTCTACCAATATCGTACTATAATGATGCAAAGGAAAAAGGGATTAATATCTACAAATATTTGCAAGAAAAGGCTGAAAAATTAAAAGTTGGTGAAAGTGGACTTATTGCACTTGATTGGTGGAACGGAGTCCGCTCTGTTTTAATGGATTTTGACTTGAGTGGAATACTTGTTGGCATGACACTACAGACCAAATCGGAAGAAATCTATCGTGCATTGATTGAAGCGACAGCTTATGGAACGCGTCAGATCATAGAGGCTTTTGAGTCGGCAGGAGTGTTTGTGGATGAGTTGTATGCAGCTGGTGGAATCGCTTCAAAGGATCCTATGACAATGCAGATTTATTCGGATATTTGCAACCGTGATATTAAAATCTCCGGCAGCTCGCAATCAGGAGCTTTAGGAAGTGCGATCTATGGAGCAATAGCTGCTGGAAGCGAAAAAAGCGGATTCAAAGACTTAGGTGATGCAATAAGAAGAATGGGGAAGATTAAAGATACAGTTTACAAACCCATTGCTGAAAATGTTGAAATATATAACATGCTGTTTAAAGAATATAAAATACTACACGATTATTTTGGACGCAGTGAAAACAATGTTATGAAAAACTTAAAAGCAATTAAGTATATGAAATTAAATGGTTAAAGTAGCGTAATTGCTATAAATAATTTTTGATTAAAATAGTAGTGTTGTTTTTTGGGGCATATTTCTTCTCTTGTAAACTAGACGGTAATTTTTCAGATTATGGGTTATATACATTTTATACACCCCTTTTAGATTTATTAATTGACAAACTTCGGCATTTAATTTATACTGATTATAGTAGATCTGTCAAGAAGACAGTATATGAGTGCTTGAAGGCATTTTGTTTTTTGAAGTTTAAAAACAATATGCTTTTAGGCATTTTTTATTTTGTGCCTAAATTCTGAAGGGTAGGGTTTGAATGCTGAAGTATGCTGATGAAAATGCGGCACGATATTGTGCAGATATCAAATGTATTTTATTAACAGAAGAAAATCTTCCCTTTGAGGATGAGTCTTTTGACATGGTTATTTCAAGGGATATGGCGTGGACGTTGCTAGAACCTGAAAGAATAATGGCAGAATGGAGGCGGGTTCTGAAAAAAGGTGGCAGGGTGCTTTATTTCGATGCCAATTTGCAATCTGCAGCTGTTTTGATGGGCATTACGTTTATTTCTTTTTCACTGCTTCATTTTTCACCGCCTTAACGAGCTTCTTTTCATAAATTCAATAGAAGCAGAGGGGCAGATACTGATGGTAAAGACATCAAAGCCTGTTCCGGCATTTATCTCAAGCCTTGCTGAATCTCTTACTGTGACATAGTGAACAAGCAGACTGCAACTGGCTGTAAATTTTATGAATACTGTCTGCAAGCTTTTTCTAAATGTGCCGAAGAAAGGCGGGCCTTAAAGAAAAGTGATGGAGAAGGTGGTAGAAGGATAGCCTGCTTTATAGACGGATAACGATGAGAATGTAAACTATGCATCTACACTATGTTTATGGTGTCAGGAGGAAAATGATACTCAAAAAACTTTCCACATACATACATATGTATACAAAACGTGTAAAATAATTTATAATTTATACTATAGAAAATGGCAAGGATGAAGCATTTTTCTTCCAAAGACGCGTCCGAATTCTCTTTGGTCAAACATGAATGGTTTTCTCAAGAAAAGTACTTCATCTTCGCTTATTGATAGTTTAATTCCTTTAACATAATGTATCAAGGAATTAAACTGCAAATTGGAAATGAATTTTATGAAAAGGAAGATACTCTTGGATTTAATAATCAAATATAATCATTTAAAGAATTATATAAAAGACTTAGGAAGTTTATGCGTTGCATTCTCAGGAGGGGTGGACAGCACATTTTTATTGGCTGCAGCACATCAGGTATTGGAAAACAAGGCGATGGCGGTTACTGTTCGGTCTTCGATGTATACCCAAAGGGAATTCAACGAAGCCAAAAGCTTTGCTGAAAGTTTAGGAGTCAAACATATTATTATGGATGCCAATGAATACAATATCAAAGAGTTTGTAGATAATACAAAAGACCGCTGCTATTTTTGTAAACATGCTATTTTTTCAATGATAAAAGAGGCAGCAACAAATAACAATATCCTTTATGTAGCGGATGGATCTAATATTGATGATAATGATGATTTCCGTCCCGGAATGAGGGCCATTAAGGAATTAAAAGTGGTGAGCCCGTTAAAGGAAGCACAACTTAAAAAAGAAGAGGTTAGACAATTGTCCAAGCAAATGGATTTACCTACATGGGATAAACCCTCTTTTGCCTGTCTCGCATCAAGGATTCCTTACGGTACGAAAATTACAAAAGAAAAGCTGGAGATGGTAGAGCAAGGGGAAATGTATCTAATAGATTTAGGTTTTAGACAATTTAGGGTAAGGCATCATGGGGAAATTGCAAGAATCGAAGTGCTCCCCGAAGATAGAAAGCGGTTTTTTAGCGAGGGATTATTGGATGAAGTGGTAAGAGAATTTAAACAAATAGGTTTCAATTATGTCACACTTGATCTAGAAGGATATAGGACTGGAAGTATGAACGAAATATTAACCGAAGCAGAAAAGAAATCATAGGTATGTGAGAAACAGCATAGGCTTATAAAAACTGATGAAAAGGTGAGAAAAATGGATATCGAAAGATTGCGAGATCTCTTGGGAAAAGTCAAGAATGAAGAACTTGATATTGATAGCGCATTGGAGAAACTAAAGACACTTCCTTATGAAGACCTGGGATACGCAAAGATAGACCACCATCGTGCTATAAGAAATGGCTATCCGGAAGTGATCTATTGCCCAGGTAAGTCTTTGGAACATATTAAGGGTATTGTAAAACACATGATAGAGTATAAAGATAACAATATCCTTGCCAGCAGGGCGAGTAAAGAGGTATATGAAGCCATTAAAGAAGTAACGGATGATGCGGAATACTACGAACTTGCAAGAACGGTTGTAGTTATGAAAAAAGACATCCCTAAGACCAGCAAAAAGATATTGGTGGTTACCGGTGGAACTGCGGATATTCCAGTTGCGGAAGAAGCGGCAGTTACAGCCGAAACGCTGGGAAATACGGTAGAACGACTCTATGATGTTGGTGTAGCGGGCATACATCGACTGCTCTCCAAGACCGATGTGCTCATGCAAGCGAATGTGCTGATTGTTGTAGCAGGCATGGAAGGGGCTTTGGCGAGTGTTGTGGGTGGTTTGGTAGACAAGCCTGTGATTGCCGTACCTACCAGTGTGGGGTACGGTGCCAATTTTGGGGGACTATCATCACTTTTATGTATGCTCAATAGCTGCGCAAGTGGAGTGGGCGTGGTTAATATTGATAACGGCTTTGGGGCAGCTTATTTGGCTAGCATGATTAATAAATTGAGTGGGGAGTGAGGAGTGGATAGTGGAGAGTCCTTATTTTCTGCTCTAAATTTGTTGAGCGCAAGGAGAGTAAAGCAGGCTACCTCCTCACTAATCACTCCCTACTCCTCACTAAATAAAGGAGGACATAATATGAAAATACTATACTTTGATTGTTTTGCCGGCATCAGCGGAGACATGACGCTAGGGGCATTACTTGACTTAGGCATAGACAAGGACGTATTAATAGATGAACTGAAGAAATTGAACGTTGAGGGATTCACCATTGAAATATCAAGAGCTAAAAAGAATGGGATAGAAGGCACTGATGTAAATGTAGTATTAGGTGAGCATAAACATGAGCAGCACCAGCCGCATGACCATGAGCACAAACACGATCATAGCCATGATCATCATCACCACCATCATGAAGAAAAAGTGCAGCACCAACACCATGTCCATAGTCATCATGAACATAGAAATTTACATGATATAGAGAAAATAATCGATGACAGCGCATTGGATGAAAGAGTAAAGAAGTTGAGTAAAGCTATGTTTATGAAAGTAGCCCAAGCGGAAGCAAAGATACATGGTACAACAATAGAAAAAATCCATTTCCATGAAGTAGGAGCACTGGATTCGATTGTTGATATTATTGGTGTTGCTATCTGTATCAATATGTTAGAAGTAGATAAGATCATGAGTTCACCTTTACATGATGGAACCGGATTTATCAAATGTCAGCATGGACTGATTCCAATACCTGCCCCGGCAACACTTGAAATCCTGAGGGAGGCATCAGTACCCTTTTATTCTACAGGTATAAAAAATGAATTGGTTACACCTACCGGAGCGGCAATCATCGCTGCTTTAGCAGAAGAGTTTGGAGATATGCCGGAGATGACGGTGGATAAGGTTGGGTATGGTACAGGGAAACGCAATATGGAAATACCAAACCTCTTACGAGTAACTCTCGGAGAAGAAAAAAAAAACTAAGCAATGAGGTAGTGGTCATAGAGAGTAATATTGATGATATGACAGGAGAGGTTGCAGGGTATGTGATGAGCAAATTGCTTGATGGAGGGGCTCTGGACGTATTTTATACACCTATTTACATGAAAAAAAATCGGCCTGCAGTAAAGCTCAGCGTAATCTGTTCACACGAAGGACTCGAAACAATGGAGAACATTATCTTGAGTGAGACCACTACTATAGGGATTCGAAAGTATAAGACCGAAAGAATATGTATGAACAGAGAAATCATAAACGTTCCGACTCCGTATGGCGATGCGGCCGTAAAAGTTTCTTCATTAAGAGAGATTAAAAAATATATACCGGAATATGAAGACTGCAAAAAACTTGCTAAGGCTGCAGGTGTTCCTTTAAGAGATATTTATGATTTAGTGGTTTCAATTGCTAAAAAACTGTGCTAGTAATCAACACTAGCACAGCATCTGGAAAAATACATTATTTCACTTCTTTTATAGCGTTTCCCGCAAATTCAGTAGTAACCACTTTTTGATATGGAACTTTCTGATCAAGTTCACCTGCTTCAGACATAATTTGTTGTAAAAGATCTAAGGCTTCCGGCTTCATAACTGGGTCTTTTGCCCAAGTATCCTGGTCTTTATATCTTTTTACTACTGTCACCAGCAGTTGGTCTTCAGCATCCGGGAAGAAAGGTTTGATCGCTTTTGCGATTTCTTCATAAGAACTTTTTTCAACCCACAGCTGTCCTTTATAGATGGCGTTGGTAAACTTTTGAATAATGTCTTTATTCTTTTCTATGTAACTTTTCTTTGCGGAGTAAACCGTATATGGAAGTTCGCCGCTATCTTTACCAATGGAAGCTACGATGTGACCTTTGCCTTCTTTTTCTAACATACTGGCTGTGGGTTCGAATAATGCCACATAATGGCCTGTTCCACCGGTGAAAGCACCAGCCATTAAGTTGAATTGGATGGTAGTATCACAATTAACATCTTTGTTAGGCACCAGCCCATGTTTGCGGATAACATATTCTAATGTCATTTCCGGCACGCCGCCTTTTCTACCGGCAATAATGTGGGTATCTTTTACTTTATCCCATGAAAAGTTAGGGTCCGGTTCTCTTGCTAACAAGAAGGAACCATCTCTTTTAGTTAGCTGTGCGAAGTTAACAGCATGATCCTCTTTTCCCTCATTATAAACATATAATGTTGCTTCGGGTCCCATGAAACCGATATCTGCCTGCCCAGACAGCAGAGCGGTCATAACCTTGTCGGCACCGCCACCGTTGGTAAGTTCGACTTCCAGTCCTTCTTCTTCAAAGAATCCTTGGCTGATTGCAGCATATTGCGGAGCATAGAAGACCGAGTGTGTAACTTCATTTAACCGTACTTTTGTAAGATCTTTTTTTGCGCATCCATTAAAGTTTAATGCGATAAAGCTGATAATTAAGATAGGAAGCAATACAAGTCTAATTTTTTGTTTCATTCCTATCACCTCCTTTCGATATTACATTATATTCTCAGTTAAGAATTTGGTGACAATGAAGATACCTGTGTGGCTGGAATTCATGAAAACAAAGAATATATTTAGATTTATTTATTACTTTTGATTAAGTTTTCCAATTCTCTTATGGAGTGTCATAATCCGATGGTTGTATGTGCTATCCATACAAAAAATTTAGTATTATATTAAATTCCCCACACATTTAAAATATGTAGGGAATTTAATATAATACTAATGTAAAGTAGTTAACTTAAAGTTCATAATACATAAAAAAGAAATTAATATGAATTAGTAATAACTCCTATGAATACTTGGGCTAAGTTGTAAAAACATTATTAACATAAATCCAAATTAGAAGATTGATAAAAAACTTCTAGAGTGAGGTTTGAAAAGCTAATATGTAAGGTACATCCAATGTTTATTATATATTCATAGAGAAAATATTAGCATTAGTTATAGAATGAAAATATAGTATATTTCTCATCTTAAAAAATCTGAGTTAAGTTTTATTAGATGAGAGAAATATAAACTTCAATTTTAAAAGGGGAGAGGGAAAATGAAAAGAAGTAAAATCATTTCTTTACTTGCATTAGTAATGACATTTGTGGTGATATTTACCGCATGTGGAAGCAGTACAGGACCAAAAGCAGGAACAGAATCAAAAGCAGGAACAGAATCAAAAGCAGACACAGGGGCGAAAACAAAAGCAATTAAAATCAAAGTAGCACATGTTAGTCAGTCAGATGTTCCTATCGATAAGGCTATGAAAAAGTTCTCTGAGATTATTGCAGAAAAGTCCGGTGGTACGATGGAGGTAGAAGTATATCCCAACTCGGCATTAGGAGGAAATAGAGAGCTTCTTGAACAATTACAACTTGGTTCTTTAGAAATGGCAATCTCTTCTGTTGCATTCCTTAGTGGATTTACAGATTCTACTGCAATACTTGACCTTCCTTATTTATTTAAGAATAATGAGGCAGCAGAAGCTGTTCTTGATGGGGAGATTGGACAGGGTATCTTTAAGCAGCTCGAACCTTCTGGTTTTATCGGTCTTGGTTGGCTTGCTACAGGGTGGAGACATGTAACAGCTAACAAAGAGATTAGAAAACCTGAAGATATGAAGGGGCTTAAGATTAGAGTAATGGATAATCCGATGCATATCGAGCATTTTAATACACTTGGTGCTTCTGCTATTCCAATGGCTTTTTCGGAAGTATTTACAGCACTACAGCAGAAAACAATTGATTGTCAGGAAAATCCATATGCCAATATTAAAGGAAGCCGCTTTTATGAAGTTCAGAAGTATATTATTAAAACAGGGCATATTTATGATACAAGTCCGCTTCTTGCTTCTCAGAAATTTTGGGATTCGCTTACGGATGAACAGAAAACTCTTATTACAGATACTATGAAAGAAGTGCTTTCTTGGGAGCGTGAAGTTTCCGCCAAAGACGAGCTTACTATTGAAGATGAATTCAAGGCGAATGGTGAAAATGTAGTTGTAGAGTTGACCGATGAAGAGAGAGCCGCATTTCGTAAGGCAGCAAAGCCTGTATATGATAAATATCAAGATAAGATTGGTAAGGAATTAATTTCTAAGGTTGATGAAATCAATGCTAAATATTAAATAAGTAACTTTATTAAAGGAACAACTGTTGAATACAGAGAAGATATAATCCGCCTTCTCTGTATTCATTTGGAAAAGGAGAATTTAGAACTCTCATATTGCGATGTATGAGATAATAAAAATGGAGGCAGGTATGAACCAAGAAAAAGTACCTTTCTATAATAAAATTGAGCTATTTATTATTGTAGCATTATTTACGTTAATGGTAATTATTACAGGATTTACAGTGATTTCACGATACTTCTTTTCTTTTACATTCTCTTGGGCTGAGCAACTAACTAGAATTATGTTTGTATGGGTTACTTTCGCCGGTATTAGCTGGGCAGGAATGCTTGGGGCACATATGCGAGTATCCGCAATCACAATGGTAACAGGTGAAAAAGTAGGCAAATACATATTTTGGTTTGGTGATATTGTTACGATATGCTTTGGATTTTTTATGTCTTATAAAATTGCCGCTGTTATGTTAGTAGTCATTGATAAAGGTCAAAGTTTCGCATCTATACCGTGGCTGTCCGTATCAGTAATATACTTGGCCGGTTCTTTGGGCATGATGGGTTTGGCAATCAGAGTTATCCAGTCAAGAGTAGTGGAGTATATAGAAAAAAACAAAAAGATTGTTAACGCAAATAAGGAAGGAGGAAATAACTGATGATATTAGTATTGCTTGGCTCGCTTCTCTTATTGTTGTTTTCAACAGTTCCGATAGCTGTTTCACTGGCACTGTGCACTATTAGCGTATTTTCAGTATTCTATTCCGGCACCGCTATGGATACCATGCTTGCACAGTCAATGGTAACAAGTACAGATTCTTTTGCACTTATGGCTATTCCATTTTTTATGCTTGTTGGCACGCTGATGGAAAAGAGCGGGATTGCTGACAAACTTGTGGACGTTGCTAAGATTTTTACGGGAGATAAGCCGGGCGGTCTTGGTATGGCTGCTGTACTTGCTGCTATGTTCTTTGCAGCAATTTCCGGTTCAGGTCCGGCGACTACAGCTGCTATTGGTGGTATCATGATTTCTGCAATGGGCATTCAGGGATATGATAAGGCTTATAGTGGTGCACTTGTTGCAAGCGCAAGTACAATTGGACCGGTTATTCCACCGAGTATCCCTATGATTATGTATGGAGTAACTATAGGTGTATCGGTTACAGAGATGTTTACAGCAGGTTTCCTGCCGGGTATTGTCATGGGGATTACTTTAATGGTGTACAATTATTTTCTTTCTAAAAAAAGAGGTTACAAAGGAAGTGTTGTTGCCAATTCTTTTAAAGATAAGATGAGAACTATAAAGAGCGGAATATGGGCAATGATTATGCCTATAATTGTACTTGGCGGCATTTATTCCGGTATCTTTACTCCAACAGAATCTGCTGTTATTGGTGTGATATATTCTATTATTGTAGGTACATTCATATACAAAACACTTACTTGGAGGCTATTTAAGGCTTCATTGATAGAGGCAGCCATTACTTCTGCTACAATTATGATCTTATTTGGAGGCGCCAATACATTTGGTCGCTTACTTACCATTGGTAAAATTCCGGTGCTAGTTACAGATGCAATGCTGTCATTGACACAATCGCCTATTATTATTATGCTGCTTGTCAATGTACTGCTGCTTATTGCGGGCATGTTTATAGATACTATTTCATCAATTATCTTATTTGCACCACTTTTTACACCTCTGATGGTAACGCTGGGTTATGATCCTGTATTCTTCGGAGTGATCATGGTTGTAAATCTTTGTATTGGAATGCTTACTCCACCGCTTGGCGGCAATCTTTTGGTTGCCCAAAGAATTTCTCAAAGTTCTTTTGAGTCGATTTTGAAAGAAACACTACCACTCATTGGAGTGTTATGTATAGCTCTCATAATATTAATTATATTTCCTGGTATTATTATGTTCTTGCCAAATCTGTTTGGAATGTAGTGTGATGTAAGTAATTCTGGAGGTGTATCGATGTATAAAAGTGTTGAACTAATAGTTGGTGATAAGTTACTTAGAGGTTGTGTACGTACCCCTGAGGGAAGTGGAAAATTTCCAACAGTGTGTTTTTATCATGGGTTTACCGTTGATAAAGTTGGACTTATGCGCTTGCATGAGCTTTTCGCAAGAGAATGTATAAAAAACGGGATTGCATGTGTGCGTTTTGATTTTTACGGATGCGGAGAAAGCGACGGGGATTTCAATGAAATGACTGTCAGTGCAGAAATTGAGCAGGCGGAGGCTATCTATAGGTGGACTTGTGAACAGGATTTTGCTGATTCTCAAAATGTGTACCCTTGTGGACATAGTTTGGGTGGTGCAATCACATCTGTTATCGCGCCAAAACTGCAGCCTAAGGGTGCAATTCTTTGGTCTCCCGGTTTGAATGTGTATTACGGTGCTAGCCATAGAGCCAGGACCATGCAGGGGCCTACTGAAAATGGCTATGATATCAATGGTCTAGAGCTTTCTCATAAATTCCTTGAAGATGTTAGAAAGCTTGACCTATTGGAGATGGCAAAGGGCTATGACAAAGGTGTACTTGTCATTCATGGTTCTAACGATGACGATGTGCCTGTAGCAGTTGTATATCAGTATGGTGATATTTATGGAGATACTATGGAATTCGATATAATTGAGGGTGCGAATCATCAGTTTAGTGCCTTGAGATGGAAAAAAGAAGTTTATGATCGCTCTATTGCATTTCTTAAGAAAAAGATTGCGGAGTGATCTATGTAAAATTTCTATACAATAAGTTTATTTAGAGTTAGATTACTGCAGGACATATGTAGGAATTATTATAGTTTGAAAAAAGATGAGATATAGTTAATAACAGATATACTGGATAGAGAGGATGTCTATTTTAATTGTTATAGTAGAAGACCTATGTAGTGAAATTAGGCTGGTAATTCATTGCATAGATCTTTTTTTATTATTCCTAGAGAGATATTTTAAAGCCTGATTTTATATACATAGAAAATGAGGAGGATGAATATGTCCAACTATTTATTACCATATGGAAGGGGACATCTAGAATTAGAAGTGGAAGATAGATATATAAAAGGGGTTCTATGTTCTTCGCTGGATCACTATCAGGTAAAAGGCAGTCAGGAAGAAATTATAGAATGGGCAATGCAAAATCCTATATGTGGTGAAACACTTTCTGAACTGGCAAAGGGTAAAAAGACAGCAACAATTATTATAAGTGATCATACTCGTCCGGTCCCAAGTCAGTATATCATTCCGAGAATGCTGAAAGAACTGCGCAAAAGCAGTGAGGATATTGATATTACATTGCTTGTAGCCACTGGTTGTCACCGCGGGACAACCAGAGATGAACTGCTGGAAAAGCTTGGTGAAGAAATCATAAAAAATGAAAAGATTGTAATACATAATTGTGAGGATACAGACTCGTTGGTTAAAATCGGGACATTACCATCAGGAGCAGAATTAATCATTAATAAAGTAGCAGCAGAAACAGAATTACTAATTTCAGAAGGATTTATCGAGCCACATTTTTTTGCGGGTTTTTCAGGAGGACGTAAAAGTGTTTTGCCGGGAGTGTGTTCTAAAACAACCGTGTTGGGCAACCACTGTGGGCAATTTATTGCAAGTCCATATGCTAGAACAGGAGTGCTTGAGAATAATCCTATTCATCAGGATATGATTGCGGCAGCTCATATTGCAAGATTGCAATACATCGTAAATGTGGTGCTTAACAGTAGAAAAGAGGTAGTCGCGGCATTTGCGGGATCACCAGAACAAGCACATGCTCAAGGTTGCTTGTTTCTGAACAGGTGGTGCAGAGTTAAAGCAAAAAACGCAGATATTGTTGTCACCACTAATGGAGGATATCCGCTTGATCAAAATATATATCAAAGTGTAAAAGGTATGACAGCAGCAGAAGCATGCGTAGGTGAAGACGGAGTTATCATTATTGCAGCTGCTTGCAATGATGGGGTCGGAGGAGACAGCTTCTATTATGCATTAAAAAATTGTACATCTCCGCAAGAGATTTTAAAAGAGATAGAACAAATACCTATGGATAAAACCTGTCCAGATCAGTGGCAGTATCAAATTTTAGCACGCATATTGTCGAAACACACCGTAATCTTAGTCAGTGATTGCTGCATACCAAGTATTATTACAGATATGAAAATGAAGTATGCAGCTACAATGGAAGAAGCAGTTTCAATGGCTAGAGAGATCAAAGGAAATGACGCCTCGTTTGTTATCATACCCGATGGTGTTTCAGTTATTGTTACATCATAATTAAAAAATACAGAATGATGAATTAATAAAATCTTGTTAGGTTTATTGATTCATCATTTTATAGTATATGTAGATCATGATAAGCGTAAAGCGGTCACTGTCATTGTGAAGAGGATTAAGACCAAATAGCTTCTTGATTTGGTTAATTCTAAAAACGGCAGTGTTACGATGAATAAAAAGATAATCAGCGGTAGAATTGATATCCATATTATTAATAATCAATGCTTCTATCGTTTCGAGTAAATGGCTTGCGCTATTTAAAATCTTGATGTATCTGCCTAAAAAATGTTCAAGCTCCTCTTGTGGTATTTTAGAAATTTCAAACTCTAAGAAATAATCGCTAATAAACGAAATCATCTGCTTGCTGTTGAATATCTGTCCATATTGTAGAGCAGTCTGCGCTTCAAAAAGACTTTCGCCAAACTCTGAAATATTTTTGGGAGGCATTCCCACTCCTACAGTTATAGAAATGTTATGCCGATCCATCAAAAGAGAACAAAGTGAAGAAAGATATGGATAAAGTTGCTTACGCAAAGATATTTTATTGCTTTCTAAAGTTTTGCATAAAACAATTTGATTGCTGTTTAACGGTGCTGCAATATCTTGAGAAGACGAATTCGTAAATGTTCTAAGGGTGTAAAGGATGGAACGGTGCATACTTTCCTTTAAACTTGTATTCAATTCATTTGTTTTTATATCTAAAACACAGACAGTTCTTGACAGCGATAAGTCGAATCCCAATTCTACTCCCCACAATGCTATATAAGCAATATCTTCAGGTGTTTTAGCGTTAAAAAGTCTATTGGAAAGAACGGTAACATTGTCTTGTGAAAGGCTTATTTTACTTAATATTATTTCCGTTTCTTTTATTAAATTAATGATATCATTAGCCATATTTACAACAGTAAGAGCACTATCATAATGTATATAATGAGCATCTATGATCAAGAGGTGAGTATCAGATAGCGGGAGTGTAACACCATATTTTTGTGTTTTTTCATTCCAAAATACCCCTCCTATGGGTTCCATACTTTCACTAGCAAGACTTTTATAATTCTCAGTTGTATTAGACAAAACGATTCTATTGTTTTTATCAAGTATCGTAATATGAGTTTCTAAGAATGAGTTACATAACGAATTAAAAATTTTTTCAATATATTTTCTTTGCATTGTAATCCTTTTTAGCCTCCATTATTCTGCTTAGAATATCCTGATGCTTGTAATTTTGGTATATAGGCTGTACAGACTGTAGCCACTCAGATTTCTCTTCTTTAGAAAGAGAAATTAGGTTAATTAATTTAGTATCTAATAATCTTTGCCGGCTGATCGCATTCATTTTTTTCATTTCTTCTCTTTGCCAGTGAGTTGCTTCCGTTGCAGAAGCTAAAACAATTTCACGTTGGCTTTTCGTTAATCTCTCCCATGTGCTTTTTATAGTAAGTAGAGCTACCAGATCGAAACAATGTTTGGTTTCAGTTATATATTTCTGATATTTGTAAAACTTCATTCCTAGTATATTGGTATAGGGATTATCTTGACCGTCAACCAACCCCCACTTCAAGGATTTTAAAACATCACCATAATTCATTTTAATAGGTAGTGCACCAAATTGTCTATAATAGGATTCCATCATATCGTTATGCATAATACGCATTTTCATACCTTCAATATCTTTTGGTGTCCGTATCTCTATACATCGGTTGGTTATATTGCGCCAACCCATTGACCAATAATTAAGACCGATAATTCCACTTGGCAGCAATTCACTAAAAAGCTCTTTTCCAATCAAGCCATCTAAAATATAGTATGCTTGCTGCGCACAATCAAATAGAAAAGGAAGATCAAGGACAGAAACTTTGTTATTGGTATATTCATTTAATGTATCAATTGCACATAATGCAAAATCAATTGAGCCACTTCTTAATGTGTCTCTTAAATGTTTGTTATCACCTGTTATCGATATTGTGTGTATGGTTAAAACCATAGAACCGTTACTTTTTATATGAATAAGCTCTGCAAATTTTTTATAACCTGCATGCAATGTACTGCCTTCTTGTATGACAACACCGGCATGTAATACAGTTTTTCTATTCTGGTAAAGTGCGTATTGTCTTATACTTAACCTGTCACGGTCATTATGCAAAGGATCAACATCCAAAGCTTCTTTTAGCTTGCTAAGCCGTTGAAGCATAGTGTTCCGATGAATACCTAATTCAGCAGCACTTTTCACAAGGTTGTTGTTGTTCTTTGAAAGAGCAACTAAGGTTTCAAGAATAAAAGCGTTTTCTTTAATGGTATTTGAGACATTCTTAAATCTATTTTCCAAATAGCTTGGCGGAAGCAGTGAAGTAAGATATTCAAAAATATGATGATTAACAAAAACCGTTGAACTATTACCAGCTAGATGAAAGAAGTTTGAAATAATAAATTGGGACTCCTTATAACTCTTTCTTAAATCAGCTAATTCTGTATAAGCACTGCCTGCACCAGCGATGATGGTAATACCGCAATTAGATTGTATTTCTTCATAAATATCTCCCGTAAACTCTACAATTAGTTTTTCAGACTCTTCAAAATTAATAGAGGGGATAGATTTGAAAATAATAAACTTGTCAAAATTTAACAATCCATAGATATCTTCAGTATTAAAATGTTTTGCATTTTTCAGTGCTTTTAAAAAATATTTTTCAAATATGTTATCACTAAAATTTCTGCTATCACTTTTATCATGATTAATTTCAAATAATATTGCACACCGTGCAATATTATTCGGATTATATTTTAATTGAACTGCAAGAGAAGAAAGATCTTCATTGTTCTTTTCTTCTGTACTAATTAATTGATTAATAAAAAACATTCTTTCACTAAAATCACTCTCTAATTGTTCTTTTAACTGTTGCTGTTCCAATATCAAATTTATCAGTGTATTTATATATACAACTGTATTTGGGAAAGTAGTATTTTCATCGAATAAAAGAATGTAGCAAATTAGCTTTTCATTGATATAGCAGCAGTGAAATGATGTATTATAAGCCGATGCTATTTCTTGATAGTTATCATTTTGAATGCATAGTTTTACTATTTCCTCGGCATAAATGATCTTTTCCGTGTGAGTACATCCTAATATATGTCCTTTTATATCAATGATAGCTATAGGGTTTTTTATTGTAAGGCGTATGCAATCAATTAAGTATTGACAAGAAATATCATCTAAATGCATATGCATTACCTCCTGTGAATATTTGCCTAAATTAATTATTTCATTTACAATAAATTTGAAAGCGTTATTTGTCAAAATCATATTTATTCCAAAGTACTCTTGATATGAGGTATAGATAAAAAACTCTAAAAGTAAAAATTGAAGCACGGAAGTAGGAATGCTACTTGGGGACGGTTCGTCTGTGGCATATGATTTTCATGCTACTGAGGAACTGTGCCCATGTGGCATTCGGGTAAGATTATTTCTAACTTTAGAGTTTTTCATCTATATTAGATGCCTCTAAAGACTTGTTTATAGGTGAGGCGTCTCTATACCATTATTGTTTTATGTAACCCAAATTATACCAGGGACTATACTGCGTGTCAATAGGATTTTAACTTGTTAGTACACCTATAAATATTTCTACATCAAAACTGGAAAAGAGGCATTTCTATTATGCAATAAATAAGTTTTAATTATAGCATTCCAAAAAAGGTAAATGTTAATGATTGCAAGAATAATAAAAATGTAATATTATTATATTAATGAATTTTAGAAAAGACATTTATAAAAGTGAGGGCGAATATATGGCAAGCAATAGAGCGAACAGTATTGAAGTCAAAAGAATTAACCGAAATGCTATATACAAATTTTTATATAGACATGAGCCTATTTCCATACAGGAGATAGCTTATTCTTTAAATTTGAGTTTGCCGACGGTTACACAAAATCTTAAAGAATTACAAGAAAAAGATTTGATAATTGAAGCAGGTTTGTTTAAATCTACAGGAGGAAGAAAAGCAAAGGCAATTGTATATAATAGTGTTGCAAAATATGCTGTTGGACTAGATATTACACAAAATCATGTTGGAATTGTATTAATTGATTTAAGCGGTAAGGTAATTAAAAATGTAAGAAAGCATTATTCATTTGCCAATTCAAAAGAGTATTTTAAAGGAGTTGGTAACTTAGTAGAGGATTTTATTGATGATAGTGGAATTGAGAGTAGTAAGATTTTAGGGGTTGGTATTGCTTTACCGGCAATATTATCCGAAGATAAACAAATGGTAAATTATGCTACAGTTATTGATTTTAAAGGAGGAAGCGTAAGAGATTTCGCTGAATTCATACCATATCCCTGTATTTTGAGCAATGATGCTAATGCTGCGGGATTTACAGAATTGTGGGGTGAAAAAGATACACAAAACGTGGTATATCTTTCTCTCAATAATAGTGTTGGGGGATCTATTATAATAGGGAAGAATATCTATACAGGACAAAATCAGCGTGGCGGTGAATTTGGGCATATGACAATTGTTCCAAATGGTCGCACTTGTTATTGTGGACAAAAAGGGTGTGTTGATGCATACTGCTCAGCTAAAGTTTTATCTGATAGTACAAATGGGAATATTGCCGAATTTTTTAGGTTATTAAGATTAAACAGTGAGCCACAAAAGACACTTTGGGAAGAATATCTTACAAATTTAGTAGGAACCATTAATAATTTGAGAATGCTCTATGATTGCAATGTTATTTTAGGTGGATACGTGGGAGCATATATGGAAGAATACATTGAGCATTTAAGAGAATTAGTATCAAAAAGAAATACATTTGAAGTTGACGGAGGATATTTGCACGTCTGCAAATATAAGTTGGAAGCTACAGCTGTTGGTGCGGCTTTACAACATGTTGAAAGTTTTATTAATAGTATCTAATTTATAGCTTATACATTAAAGTTCTCATAATACCATACTATATTGAATTACAATAATCACTTGGGACTATTAATAGAATAGCCTTCAATCTATGTTTAGAGCTAAAAGATACTTTAGAAATCATTACATTGATAAATTTTAGTCAAAATAGCTAAAGTCAACATATATTTTATAAAATATATGTTGACTTTAGCTAAAATAAGCTGTATAATCTTATTAAGATCATTTTATAAAAGTATTATACAAAACATAATAAATAAGTTGGAATATTTCAACAGCTCAAGTTAAAAAATTATGAGTGAAATCTCAGAAGGTAAGGTTCCAATCTCATTGAAGGCCGATTTGAGAAATTGCAAAAAATTTTAGGGGGAAGGATATGAAAGAAAATATTAAATTAAGGGTATCACAAATTGAAAAATCCTTTCCAGGAGTTAAGGCTCTTGATAAGATTGATTTTACTGTGAAAAAAGGTTCTGTTCATGTATTGTGTGGAGAGAATGGTGCAGGAAAATCAACATTAATGAAAATTATTAATGGAATTTATCAACCGGATAATGGTCAAATTTATATTGATGAAAAACCGGTAAGAATTAACAATCCTATACAGGCAAGGAATTTAGGCATCTCAATGATATTTCAAGAGATGAATTATGTTCCGGAAATGACAGTAGAAGAAAATATTTTTCTAGGGAATCTTCCGATTAATAAATTCGGAAACGTTAATTGGAAAGAGGTAAGACAACGCACAACAGAGCTATTGAAGGCAGAAAATTTACCTTATTCTCCGACCACATTACTCAAGGATTTAACTGTATCGGATATTCAGATGTTAGAAATCATTAAAGCTATTTCTTATAAGTCTGAGATTATTATAATGGATGAGCCGACTTCTGCAATCACACTTAAGGAAGTAGAAAAACTATTCGTTAAGATAGGAGAACTTAAAGCTAGAGGAGTATGCATTATTTATATCTCTCATAAGCTGGATGAAATTTTTCAAATAGCCGATGAGATAACAGTATTTAGAGATGGAACAGTTGTAGATAGCCGTCCTAAAGAAGAATGGGATATTGAAGCAGTTATAGCTATGATGGTAGGACGTAAACTCACTAATAAATATCCAAAGGAACAAATTGAGCTTGGAGAGGATATGCTCCAAGTTGAAGGTCTGAATTGCACTAACGTATATCATGATATTAATTTTCATGCTAGAAAAGGTGAAATTTTAGGATTTGCAGGGCTTATGGGAGCTGGCAGAACCGAAGTTATGCGTTCGCTGTTTGGTCTGGACGCTAAAACATCGGGTTTCATAAAAATTAATGGTAAGGAAGTTACTATTAAAAATGTTGAGCAGAGTATAGAGAACGGGATGGTAATGCTTTCTGAGGATAGAAGGAGATATGGTATAATTCCCATGCGATCTGTAAAAGAAAATACAACGATATCCTACCTCAAAAAGTTTTTCTATGGTTTCAGGAATCATAAGAAAGTTGAGCGTAGTGTCGTTTCCGATATGTTTAGTAAAATGAAAGTTAAAACACCGACAATTGATACTGCTATAGCATCATTAAGCGGTGGCAATCAGCAAAAAGTACTTCTCTCCAAATGGATGATAAGAAATCCGGATATTCTGATTTTGGATGAGCCTACTCGAGGTATTGATGTAGGCGCTAAATTTGAGATTTACAAGCTCATGACTGAATTGGCCAAAGAAGGTAAAGTTGTTATTATGGTCTCTTCTGAGCTTCCTGAGCTAATAGGTATGTGTGATAGAATTTATGTTATGGCAAAAGGTACTATCACAGGTGAGATTAGCCGAGAAGATTTTTCACAGGAGCTTATTATGAAATATGCTACTGGAACTACAACAGTTAATGGAGGGGAATAAAGTGGAGTTTGTAACTAGTTCATGGAATACGTTAAAAAAGAAATATAGCATTTATATGATCCTAATGGCATTGTTTATTATTTGCTCGATAGCGAATCCTAACTTTTTATCGGTAAACAACTTGACAAACATCTCAAGGCAGTTAGCGGTAACAACCATTCTGGCGTTCGGTCAGACATTGCTTATAATATCCGGGATGCTTGATTTATCAGCTGGTTCTGTACTTGCACTCTCAGGAGTATTTGCCGTATCTGCTTATAAAGCGACAGGTTCCTTGCTAATAGCAGTTTTAGTAGGTATATTGACTGCGGTTTTGTGTAGTCTCATAAATGTTGCTATGATCAGTAATTTTAAAGCACCACCTTTTATTGCCACATTGGCAATGCTTACCATGGCCCGCGGTGTTGCGCTTCTTTTCACAAAAGGCCAGAATATTCTTCAACTAGGTGATTTCGTAGTATTAGGGCAGGGATCAGTTGGAATCATTCCTATTCCTATCCTCTTCTTAGTAGCAATTGCAATTCTTACATGGTATATACTAAATCATACTAGATTTGGACGTTCGCTGTATGCTGTTGGAGGAAATGAAGAAGCATCAGTAGCTTCAGGTATCAACGTTCATAAGGTTAAGTATAAAGCCTTTATCATAAATGGCATTTTTGTAGGACTTGCGGGTGTCCTATTTATGTCCCGTGTTAATGCAGGTCTTCCGAATGGTGCTGTTAACTACGAGTTTACTGCTCTTACAGCAGCAATCATAGGTGGAACAAGCTTTTCCGGTGGTATGGGTACCGCTGGGGGTACACTTGCGGGTGCGTTCATTGTTGGTTTCTTGGACAATATTATGAACTTGACAGGTATAGATTCATATATACAGCAAATCATTCGTGGCGCAATTATAGCATTCGCTGTAATTTATGATATTCGCTCAAAGAATCGCAGAACAAAGAGCATGTTAGGAAGAATAGAAGAAAAGGGAACAGATAAGAAAGCAGGAATATTAGATAAGGCTAATAATTAATGGAATTTAAATAGTTAATCATAATTAGCTTATCAACAACCGAATTAAACAGCATAGCTGTTTAAAATAAAAAATAGAAGGATGGATAAAAAATGAAGAAGATATTTTTGAGTATGCTTTCAATGCTATTAGTAGTCGCTTTATTAGCCGGATGCGGCTCGAAGACAAAGACAGACGCTAATCAGAATGACAAAAGTGGTAGTGAGAAAACATTTAAGGTCGCTTATATTGCTCGTGCTCAATCCGATTCATTTGCTGCGTGGCTTGCGAATGCAGTGAAAGAGGAAGCTAACAAATATCCAAATATTAAACTTGATGTTTTTGATGGACAAGCGAATGATGATAAACAAAACTCAATGATTGAGAATGCCATAACTAACAAATATGATCTGGTTATCGTACAGCCGAATAATGGTGAAGCTCAAAGACCGTATGTAGAAAAGGTTGTTAAAGCCGGTATATTTGCAATCACAACAAATGCACGTATTTCCGGTATTGAAGGTGCATCCTCGGTAGATGCCGATCCTTATGAACAAGCAGCGGTTAATGCACGCGTGGCGCTAGAACAAATCCCGCAGAATGCACAGGTAGTTGTATTAAATGGACCTTCCGGTAACTTCCATGCAGATGAAAGACGTAAAAGCTGGCAAGCAGAATTTTTTGACAAACGCCCTGATGTTAAAATCGTTGGTGAACAAATTGCCAATTGGAACAAAGATGAAGCTATGAAGTATATGGAAGACTGGGTACAGGCTAATGACAAAATTGACGCTGTTATCTCCATGAATGATAACATGGCTGCAGGAGCACTTGAAGTTGTAAAGGATGATCCGAAATATAAAAATTTGCTTGCATATGGTGTCGACGGGACGGCGGAGGCAGTCCTACTAATAAAAGAAGGAAGAATGACTTCCACATCAATGCAAAGTGCTTTTGACCTTGCTGAGAAAATATTGGATACAAGCAACAAGCTCTTAACAGGGGCAGAAAAACAGATTGATACAGATATAGGCAATCCATTAGTTGCAAAGGATAATGTTGATGAATTTATAGAAATGCTGAAAAAATCAGGAGCAATTAAATAATATGTTTAATTAGAAATTTATAGAAGTTTAATCGCATTATACCCGTATATTAATAATAACATGCGTGAACATGTGAACAGAATGTGTTCACGCATCTTTTTTAATCTAAGTATCTATCTTGAAATATTTGTGCCAAAGAACAGAATTTTAGAAAAAATAATAAATGTGAAAATACTTGAAGAATGATGGTAAAAAATTAAGTAGGGCTTAGTACTATAAGGTTTTACCATTTCAATAGGAGGGTTATTAGATGGAAAACAGGGCAGTATATATGACGGGCCTTAACAAAATGGAAATAAGAGAAATCGAAGTTCCTATACCTAAGGAAAAAGAGGTACTTGTAAAGCTTGAATATGTAGGAATTTGCGGCTCTGATGTACACTATTTGGAACATGGGAGAATTGGTGATTTCATTGTGAATGGCGATTTTATTCTCGGTCATGAGTGTGCAGGAACGATAGCTGCAGTAGGATCTGGTGTGAAAAATCTAAAGGTTGGAGATAAAGTTGCATTAGAACCGGGATGTACGTGTGGTCAATGTGAATTCTGTAAGACCGGCAGGTATAACCTTTGTCCGGATGTAGAATTTTTAGCAACACCCCCTTATGATGGTTGCTTAATGAATTATATTGCGTTTCCTGAGAATATGGCATTTAAGCTGCCCGATAATGTGTCAACAAAAGAAGGCGCACTTGTTGAGCCTTTAGCTGTAGGGCTGCATGCCGCAGCACAAGGTGGTGTTAAGCTGGGAGATAAGGTTGTCATACTTGGTGCAGGCTGTATAGGGCTTGTAACACTTCTTGCCTGCAAAGCTTTTGGAGCAACAAATGTAATTGTTGTGGATGTTATCGAAAAAAGGCTTGAATATGCAAAAAAGTTAGGTGCATCATGTGTTGTTAATGCTAAAAATGAGAATGTGCTGGACAAAATAGCGGAGTTGACTGGTGGTAATGGTGCCGACAAGGTTATTGAAACAGCGGGAAGTGAGATCACAATAAAACAAACACCTTATCTTGCTAAAAGAGGTGGTACTATTGTACTTGTAGGACTTGCTTCCAAAGATATTATTGAGTTTGACTTTATGCAGATCATGGCAAAAGAGGTGGAGATCAAATCTGTTTTCCGGTATCGCAATCTGTATCCCGCAGCAATTGGAGCAATTGCAGACGGTAAAATCGATGTTAGCGGTATTGTCACCCATGAATTTGATTTTAAGGATAGTAAAAAAGCCTTTGATTTTGTTATTGAGAATAAGAATGATGTAGTTAAGGCAGTCATTAAGATATAAGCGAATCGGGTGAATTTTTGTTATCAAAATTAAACCCTATGGGAGGATATTTTATGGCATATTTACTTGGAATTGATATTGGCACATCAGGAACAAAAACTGTTATTTTTGATTTGCAGGGCAATACCATTGCTTCATCCACAGTTGAGTATCCACTTTACCAGCCAGATATCGGGTGGGCCGAGCAGGATCCAAAGGACTGGTGGGATGCTGTTTGCAGCACGATTGGGGAGGTGCTGCAAAAAAGTGCTGTAAAAGCTGATAGTATAAAATCCATAGGTCTTTCAGGCCAAATGCACGGTCTTGTCATGCTTGGTAATAATGGTGAAGTTTTGAGAAGGGCGATACTATGGTGTGACCAGCGTACAGAAAACGAGTGTGCAGAAATCACAACCAGAGTGGGTGCCGAAAGACTTGTAGAAATTACCGCAAACCCTGCTTTAACAGGTTTTACAGCCTCAAAGATTCTGTGGGTAAGAAATAATGAACCGGAAGTATATGAGAAATGTAAAAAAATCCTTTTACCAAAAGACTATATCCGATATATGCTAACAGGTGAGTTTGCAACAGAAGTATCAGATGCGTCAGGAATGCAGCTTATAGATATTAAAGAAAGAACATGGTCTGACGAGATACTCCGGAAGCTTGAGATTCCGAAAGAACTTTTAGGCAATGTATACGAATCTGTCGAAATAAGCGGCAGACTTAGTAAAAAAGCTGCAGATGAAACCGGACTTGCTGAAAACACCCCTGTAGCTGGAGGAGGAGGAGACCAGGCTGCTGGAGCAGTTGGAAACGGTATCATCAAAGAAGGAGTCATATCTTCCACTATCGGAACATCGGGTGTTGTTTTTGCTCACTTGGATAAGCCCGTTATAGATAGTCTTGGAAGAGTGCATACATTTTGTCATGCGGTCCCCGGCGCATGGCATGTGATGGGTGTTACGCAGGGTGCAGGTCTTTCATTGAAATGGTTTAGGGATAATTTTTGTATAAGTGAGATTGAGTCTTCGAAATATATGGAGATTGATCCGTACATTCTCATGGATGAGCAAGCAGGAAAAGTACCTACTGGTGCAAAAGGTATCATATATCTTCCGTATCTCATGGGTGAACGTACTCCACATTTGGACTCTCGCGCAAGAGGTGTTTTCTTTGGACTCTCGGCTGCTCATACTCGAAGAGATATGATAAGAGCGGTTATGGAAGGTGTTTCTTATTCCTTGCTTGACTGTATGGAGATTATTAAAAACATGGGCATATTGCCACGCATTGTTATGGTTTCCGGAGGAGGGGGCAAAAGTCCGTTATGGAGGCAGATTCAAGCGGACATGTTCGCCTGTCCTGTATCTACAAATAAATCTTCAGAAGGTCCTGCACTTGGAGCTGCTCTAATTGCGGGTGTTGGCACAGGTGTTTATAAAGATTTGAACGAAGCATGTGAGGTTGCCATTTCAACTAAAAACACTCAAGATCCTAACGTTCAAAACGTAGAAATTTATAGAAAATACTATCCGTTATATAAAAAGTTATATAAAGATCTTAAGGAAAGCTTCAAAATAGCATATGAAATTTAATAAATGAATTTTAAATTAAGGGAGAAAAGAACAGGGTCAAGCTTGACCCTGTTTGTCTAGGTTGAATGCTGTTCATTAAGAACACAGAGCGTCTAAATCTACAATGTACAATATATATCATCGGGCATGCAGAAGAAAATGAGTTGGAGTCAACAGGCTAATTCTATGTTATTGTAGCTTTTGCATTTCTTGCCACCATCATGTAAAAGTCTATTCGCATTTCATAATCCATGGAAATAAAATTTATAGCTTTTCCTATCCCATCTTCCGTTGCTATATAAGTTGAATTAAATAATTGGACTATTAGTCTAATATTCATGTTGATGATTAGTAGGGCCGTATGGAAATACGGCCGAAAACAGGAATACAGACATAGGATATTTAATCGGACGTATTGCCATACGTCTCTACATATTTTGCATAATTAGATCGTTACAAATATTTAATTCATCATATATAGTTCCTCTCCAATTTAATATTTTCTTTAAGATTGCTTTTTAATGCCCCTCCGACACTTATATTTTCGTTAGTGGAGATATGGCTTTTACTTGGTTTAAAAAACTTTACAAAAGATTTCATAAATACAACCCCTAATATCACTATACATAGTATTGTTTTCTCTTAGGGAAATTCTATATTTTGATGTAAGCAAAAATGTAATGACTGTTAATCTTTCTTTAGATAAAATGAACTGTAACGTTTTACATTTTACATTAGTAAAAATAAAAGTTTATTTATAAGTGTGGCGTAGGAATAGATTCCGTAGTTTCTTTTGACTGTTCATCGTTACCAAAAACATAGGATTTATCATTTCGAAATCCAAATGATTACCGATGTAATATAAAGTAAAATAATTAGAATATTTTGTTATATATGATTGGATTTTTGTGAAGAATAAAAAGCGTTAAAGTATATAGAAATTTAAGGAGTAGACATACCTCGAGAAGCTTGTCGTAAAATTAAGCCAATAAAGCGAAAAATTAAGATATTATATCTTTTAGAAATTTTATAAACTATAGTTTTGCAGAAAACTCTTGGGTAAATGTGTTACCATAAAAACCCACTGTGCATTATGCAACGAAGTCCACGATAGCATCTTTATCCAAGACAATTTCATGCTGTTCCGCTTCTGGTGCGGAATCAGCGAATACAAGTTTTCCCAAGGCATACTTTCTCAAACAATACCGTAGCTTGGAAAAACTTAACTCTGATACCCAAGGGGTATCCCCTGTATCGGAAGTAATATTTAACCATTTGCACTTGCCATACTTTATAAGTACAATTTTACCAATATTATAGGCGATACCAACAGTGTGTAAAAATCGTAATACAGGTAATAAGCTGTGGTGTTGGTATTCTCCAAAACCGAGATACTGCTTAACATCGCGTATTGCCAATTCTATTGAAAAACGGGAACCGTATATTTCAATAATCTGGGCAGCAGTGAGGGTTGTATCTGTACTGATTAATGCCATTAGCTTACCTTTATTAGTATGGAGCACTACCGTACGAACCTTTTTGGATAACTTGAGCATGCAAACATCGGCTACAGCAATTTCTATAGTTTGAATTTTGCCGTAAAGCTGTACAGTAACAATTTCATGTTCGGTAAGATTCCAAAGTTCACGAACTTTAATTTGTTTGCCATATTTGGGCTTACGACCCCTTTTTTTCTGCGATTGCGGTTCAGGGTCTAAACGTGCTACAGCATCAGCTCTTAATTTAGTAACAACATCAATGCCTTGGTCAAGCAATGGCTGAATAAAAGGTTTGTTTGCAAAGTATGCATCTTCTACGGTACGTAGTTTATGACCGCTTTGTAATACCCATTGATTTAACTGGAGTATTTGAGCATGTGCAACATCCCAGATTTTTAATGGTTCTGCTTGGCCTGATTGATTACATTTCCATTGGCTCTTTGCAAGCTTTCCTGTAACGAGTTTAAAGGAAATAAGGAAGCTAATATATTGGTTTTTGAAAAAGCCTGTAATACCAAGTACTCCCCAGTGATGTCCTATAATATATTCACCAGCATCAGCATTACCGCTGTGGTTATCCCATTTTTGAATGCCGATTACTTTCTTAGAATCTTTTGCATTCAAAGTAGTATCAAAGCAGGCTTGAATCTTACCATGTACCATGAGTTCATTTGGGAACAAGTTCAGAAGCAGCAAAAACATTTTTCTTATAACTTCTGTATAATCCCATTTATACTCCGTAAAGAACCTACACCAACTAGATACGTCTTTACGAAAGAAAAAGCAATGCCGATACAGCTTTCTGGTAGTTTTCTTGCCTGGAACCACAAGTAGGCACCATATATAGCAAATAAAATAATTATAAGTTTTTATGCATTTAAAGCATTCTTTTGGAAATAATAGTAACTGGATTATTTCCATAGGAATGTAGATAGTCATTGCAGAATCGCTCCTTTTTAAGGGATTGGGCCGGTGCCCTGCAATATCTATATTCCTATTTTATTGTGCTTTTATGCTGGTAATTGATGCATGTAATTTAAAAAGTGCAAAACTATAGTTATAAAAATAAGTTTTCATATTAATGATAAGCTAGGAAAGAGAGAGTAACCAGCTATGCTGTCGCCGGTAAAAAAGGAAGATGTACGATATATTAAGATGGATATTACACCATTTGGAATCAATTATATACATCGCTCCCACCCTTGGACTGCACTTTGGTGGTCTGCTGCCCTGCCTGGGTTTGGGCATATGCATTTGGGTGCCTATATAAGAGGACTGATGTTCATGATAGGGGAAATCCTTATCAATCTGGAAGGGCACCTTAACCTGGCAATTTTCTATACTTTTACTGGAAACTTTGAAAAGGCCAATCACGTTCTAAATGAACGTTGGTCTTTGTTTTATGCAGGTATTTGGGTTTTTGCCCTATATGATGTATGGCGATTGACCATAGAGATGAATGGAATATGTGAGTTGGAAGAAGCACAAGAAAAGAGATTTTTTAAGAGGATGAGTATATCGCCGCTTTCTATCACTAAGCTAGACCAGGGTAATCCTTTACTTGCTGCCTTTTTTTCTGCTGTAATGGGTGGCGCAGGGCAGATCTATAATGGTCAGTTTATCAAAGGGTTTATCTTGGTAGGATGGGTGATGACGGTTAATTATTATGCGCAAATAAACCATTTGATTTCTAAGTTTATTTCAGGGAAAGAGATTTACTTACAAAGCATAAATTGGCAATGGCTGCTTTTTTTTCCATCTATCTTTGTGTTTTGTATATGGGATAGTTATGTATCCGCCGTGGAAATCAATAAATTACTTGTAGAAGAACAACGCTATCATTTTGGAAAAAAGAAAGGTTTTCATGTTGTTAGTGAAGAAAGGAGTTACCCTATGTATCTATTAGGAACATCTAAACAAGGTACCAACCTGGAACTTATTGTTAATTCTCTAAAAACTCACGGTCTGAATAAATATGAAATTATTTTTTTAGACCGGCTAAATAATGCAAAGAAAGAAATCGGAGATAGTATTTGTAAGTCGGATGGCATTAGCAATTTTAACGGTGCCATGTGCGGAGCTATAGTTCTTATGTTATTTGGTACTATGTGGGGAGGGCCCCTTATTCCAGGAGGGCCGGTTGCCATTGGGCTGACAGGCTTTGTGCTAGGCGGGATTTTAGGCTATATTATTGATCGATATGCTGTAGGCTGGGTAAGAGCAAAGCTTAATCGGGACCCCATTAAAGGAAGTAATCCTGTGGATGGGCAAGTATTAATACTGGTAAAGACCGTGAACAAAGATCAATATGATTATATAAAAAGAATGTTTTCCGAAAAAAATATTGTCTTTGTAGGAGAAATAGAACAAGAGGCCCTCCAGGCGCTCGTTTCTTAAAATAGTAATGTAAGGAGCTTTGATAGATGTATGTATAAAAAGATAGGGATATTCATCTTTTCCATGCTATTTATTGTTTCTAATTTAAGCGGATGTGGATTGTATATTGCATCTGAACAGCATCGGAAAATAGACAGTAAAGAAGGAAGAAAGGAACTTCCTAAAGAAGCATATGATATGAAACATGTAGAAGTTCAAAAAAGAAGAGATCTTCTTGATTCCTATAAACTGGATAATGGACTTAAGTCCTTAAATGATTTAGATATTGTAAAAGATGCAAATATTGAAAAAAATAAAATAAAAGTCAGCTTTCTTATTAAAGATATGGAAAATATTTCGAATACCAATAAATCTATGGAAAAAATTATTTGGGAAAATACTTTATTTTTGTATTATACTATTTATGATACTTTTCCTAAAGTTGAAAAGATCAGTTTATCTGCCGATTATTATTTTATTGACCAATATGGAAATCCTTATAAAGAGCAATTATTTATTGCACAAACAAGCAGGAATCAATTAAAGCTCATCAATCGTGATTATTTCCAGCCGGAAATGCTTTCTGAGATTGTGAATTTTTATATGTCTGAATATACTACTGAGAAAGAAACTAAAGCTGAGAAATAGAAGAATGAAAAGATAATTGAAGAAAAGCTTTCTGTTAAAAAAATAGTAATTTATCCCTATCTATCTGTAAAAATATTACTTACTTATTATTGCCTTTTTATAAAAGTCTATACTACTAAAGTTCAATGATTCAAAATCCAGATATACATATACTATTAGAAATTTGCTGTAAAGAAAATTGAAAAAATGCTTATTATATATTAGAATAGTACTAGCTAATAACTGCTGGCGTTTATGAGGATGTATTATGAATGAAGAGAAGTATTATTGAAAAAAGATCTCATAAAAACTTAAATGTGCATAATCAAAAATAATAGGTTATAAGCTAGAAGTTATATTGATGAAAAGGTAGAGTGTAAATGTCGAAGATAAACGAATTAGAAAATCAAGTAAGAAGAAGAAAGACCTTTGCGATTATTTCTCATCCCGATGCAGGGAAAACAACTTTAACAGAAAAACTGCTGCTCTATGGTGGAGCAATACGGTTAGCAGGAACGGTAAAAGGCAGAAAAACGCAAAAGTACGCTGTCTCCGATTGGATGGAGATTGAAAAACAGAGAGGAATTTCGGTCACTTCCAGTGTGATGCAGTTTGACTATAATGATTGCCGCATTAATATCCTGGATACACCGGGGCATCAGGATTTCAGCGAGGATACCTATAGAACATTAGTGGCGGCCGACAGCGCAGTGATGCTGATTGATGGGGCGAAAGGGGTAGAGGAGCAGACGAAAAAACTCTTTCACGTATGTCGGATGAGAGGCATCCCCATCTTTACTTTTGTCAATAAATTGGACAGGTACTGCAAAAATCCATTCGAGCTCATGGATGAGATAGAGGCAACTCTGGGGATTCGTTCTTATCCGATGAACTGGCCTATCGGAGTAGAAGGAAATTTCAAAGGAGTCTATAACCGAAAACTGTCCCAGATCGAACTTTTTCAAAGTGGCGGGCATGGTCAAAAAGTAGTGGAATCCAATATCGGTGAGGTTGAAGATGAAAGATTTAAGGATATATTAGGAGTGCAGTTGTATGAGCAGCTATGCGAAGATATTGCATTACTGGATATTGCGGGTGATGATTTTGATCTGGAGAAAGTGAAGAAGGGAGAATTGACGCCGCTGTTTTTTGGTAGTGCAATGAGTAATTTTGGTGTACAGCCATTTCTTGAAGAATTTTTAAATTTGGCTCCCTCACCTACATCACGTGAATCTACAGTCGGGGCGGTGAATCCTGAAAGTGAATTATTCTCAGGATTTGTATTCAAAATTCAAGCAAATATGAATCCGACTCACAGGGACCGAATTGCCTTCATACGAATTTGTTCAGGTAAGTTTAATAAGGGGATGGAAGTAAACCATGTCCGCTTGAATAAAAATATACGGCTTACACAGCCGCAGCAGTTTTTGGCACAGGATCGGACTATCGTAGAAGAGGCTTATGCGGGAGATATTATCGGGCTTTTTGATCCGGGGATATTTAATATAGGAGATACCTTGTGTGAGGGAAAACAAGCATATAAGTATGAAGGGATTCCTATGTTTCCTGCGGAGCATTTTGCCCTTGTATCCATTAAAGATGCGATGAAGCGAAAACAATTTGTGAAGGGAATATATCAGATTTCGGAAGAAGGGGCCATTCAAATTTTCAAGCAGCTCAATATAGGGGTTGAGGATTTAATTATCGGTGTTGTAGGAATACTTCAGTTTGAAGTGCTGGAATACCGGCTGAAAAATGAATATGGGGTAGATATACGAATACAGAAGCTTCCATATAATTTTGCACGGTGGGTAATACCTAATAAATTTGATAAAGAAATGTTAGGTTACACCGATAGCGCGATATTGATAGAAGACCAGCACCATAGACCGGTAGTGTTATTTAGAGATGAATGGTCATTAAATAGGATTACAGATAAAAACAAGGAAGTAAAGTTTGTAGATATACCGCCTTCAATATCGTAAGGTATGGCAAAAAACTTATTTGTTTACAATATTGGCCTTGATTTTTAAAAATATTTTCTATATAATCATCGTGAGTAAGACAACAAAGCTATTTGGAGGTTATTAATGTGGGAAAAGCGTTGATTATCGGTGCTGGTGGCGTTGCGAATGTTGTGATTCACAAATGCTGCCAAAACCCTGAAGTTTTTGAAGAAATCTGTATAGCCAGCAGAACGGTAGAAAAGTGCGAAGCTATAAAGAATAAATTAGGTGAATGCGCTACAAAAGTACATACTGCCTATGTGGATGCAGACAATACCGAGATGGTCATTGACTTGATAAAGAGCTTTGGACCGGATATTGTAATTAATGTTGCGCTTCCGTATCAGGATTTAACCATTATGGATGCTTGCCTTGCCACAGGTGTTCATTATGTTGACACAGCTAACTATGAGCCGCCCGATACGCCAAAATTTGAGTACAAATGGCAGTGGGCGTATAGAGAGAAATTTGAAAAGGCAGGGATAACCGCCCTTTTGGGAAGCGGCTTTGATCCTGGTGTTACCGGTGTTTTTTGTGCGTATGCCCAGAAACATTACTTTGATGAAATTCATTATATCGATATTCTGGATGCGAATGCAGGGGATCATGGGTATCCCTTCGCGACAAATTTCAATCCGGAAATTAATATTCGCGAAATAACTGCAAAAGGCAGGTACTTTGAGAATGGTCAATGGGTAGAGACCGACCCGCTTTCTGTAAAGGAAGTATATGATTTTCCGGAAATCGGCCCTAAGGATATGTATCTTTTGTATCATGAAGAATTGGAATCACTGGCTGTGAATATCAAAGGGATCAAACGCATAAGATTCTGGATGACTTTTTCCCAGAATTATCTCAATCATTTGCGCGTGTTGCAAAATGTTGGGATGACCTCTATTGAACCTATTATGTATGAAGGCCATGAAGTGATTCCTCTGCAATTTTTGAAAGCTGTTCTTCCTGACCCTGCTTCTCTTGGTCCGAGAACAAAAGGAAAGACAAATATAGGTTGTATCATTCAAGGCGTAAAAGACGGAAAACCAAGAACCTATTATGTTTATAATGTTTGTGTCCATGAAGAGTGTTACGCGGAAGTTGGCTCGCAAGCTATTTCCTATACGACAGGCGTCCCTGCAATGATCGGTGCGATGTTGATCTTAAAAGGAATCTGGAAAAAGCCAGGGGTTTATAATGTGGAAGAATTTAATCCAGATCCGTTTATGGAAGCTTTAAATAAATACGGACTGCCGTGGAAAGAAGACTTTTCTCCAACTTTGGTAGATGAGGTATAGTTATGAATATTGATTTCAGTGCGCTGCCGTCACCATGCTATATTGTTGATGAAAGGCTGCTTAAAAAGAATCTTGAAATACTGCATTCTGTACAGGAACGTACAGGATGCAACATTCTGCTTGCTCAAAAAGGATTTTCCATGTTTTCGGTATATCCTTTAATAGGGAAATATCTAAAAGGTGTGACATCCAGCTCGTTATTTGAAGCTATACTTGGATATGAAGAAATGGGAAAAGAAGTTCATATTTATGCGCCGGCTTATATTGAAGAAGAATTTGATGAAATCCTAAAATATTGTGACCATATTGTCTTTAATTCTTTTGACCAATGGAATAGGTTTAAAGATAAAGTAAAGAATGTACATTCAAAAAAGATAGAATGCGGGATCCGGATCAATCCCGAGTATTCTGAAATAGAGACGCCGATTTATAATCCATGTTATAAGTATTCAAGGTTGGGAGTAACTTTGCCTAATTTCAGACCTGAAGAACTTGGTGGGATTGACGGACTTCATTTCCATACAATGTGCGAGCAGAATTCAGATACCCTTGAACGTACTGTCAAAGTGGTTGACGAAAAATTCGGAGAATTTATTAAAAAGATGAAGTGGCTTAATTTAGGCGGCGGACATCATATTACCCGGCCTGATTATGATATAGAAGCCCTTGTACGTTCCATTTTATATTTCAAGGAAAAGTACTCCATTGATATATACCTGGAACCGGGAGAAGCGATTGCGCTGAATACAGGATACCTGGTTGCGACAGTTCTGGATATAGTTGATAATGGCATGAAAAACGCGATTCTGGATACTTCCGCTGCGTGCCATATGCCTGATGTATTGGAAATGCCCTACAGGCCGAATATTATTGATGCAGGAAAGCCGGATGAATATAAGTATACTTACAGGTTAGGCGGACTTACCTGTCTTGCGGGAGATATTATTGGCGATTATTCTTTTAAGCAGACTTTAAAATCCGGGGACAAGCTTGTCTTTTGCGATATGGCACACTATACAATGGTTAAGAATAATATGTTCAATGGTGTAAACCTTCCTTCAATCGCACTTTATAGTGAGAAAAAGGGAATTAAAGTGATTAAACAGTTCGGTTATGAAGATTATAAATCCCGGTTATCCTGATAAGTCCTTAGAGCAAGCATGTAAAGAAGCGGTTCAGTTTCAAATAAATACAATTTCGATGTATGAAAGATTTTTAGATCAAAGTATTCCTCAAGATGTAAGAAAAGTATTACTAGAGATAAAAGACCAGGCTCAGCAAGATCTACTTGCGTTTAAGCCATAAACGAAAAAAGGCTATCTCAAGCATAGAATTGAATTCTATTTTGAGATAGCTTCTTTATTGGCGAAAAAGATCTAAATGTTCCGAGCAATGCTCCATCGCCTGCAATGAGTGCCTCTATGACAAACGTTTATAATTGATAAACACGGTTAAATGTAAATTTTCAGGAATTACTTTCCGAGCAGGCTAGGTATAAACATAATAATCTCAGGGAAATTAGACATTATGAAGACAATGACCAGCTCCACAATCAAAAACGGTATGATTCTTCGACTAATTTGTTCGATGCTTATATCTGCAACACCACAAGCAACAAACAGATTGACAGCCATTGGAGGAGTGATCATTCCTACTGAGGTATTGATAATCATAATTAGTCCCAGTACGATGGGATCAATACCCAGTTGCATCGCAAGAGGCAATAGAATAGGAGCCACCAGAAGGATAATAGCTTGAGTCTCCAGGAATGTGCCTAAAAATAACAGCATGATATTGATCATAAGAATGATAAGGAATTTGCTATCCGAAATACTCATCATGGCTTGTGTAACTTTTGTGGGTATCTGTGCGCTGGTAACCAGCCATGAGAAAGAAGACGAAGTTGCTATAACAAATAATACTACCGATGTGCTGAGGCCCGCCTTGACGATAACAGGACCCAATCCGCCGATTTTAAGTTCTTTGTAAACGAATATGCTCACTATAAAAGAGTACACTACGGCTACGGCAGCAGCCTCTGTTGGCGTAAACACACCTCCGTAGATACCACCAAGAATAATTACCGGCATTACAAGTGCGAGAATAGCTTCTTTGAAGGCTGAAACAAATGTCCTAATATTTGTAGGATCACACTTTGGCAAGTTCATTTTGATTGCAAAATAATAGATAACCGAAATCAAGCTTAAAGCAATAATGATACCTGGCAAAAATCCTGCCATGAACAATGTTCCGATAGAAACATTGGCGATAACGCCGTAGGTAACCATTGGAATACTGGGGGGGATAATAACGCCCAATGTTCCGCCGGCAGCAGCTACAGCAGCGGCAAAAGGCTTTGGATATCCTGCCTTTACCATGGCTGGAATCATAATGCCCCCGATAGCAGCAACAGTTGCAGGATTTGATCCTGAAATAGCTCCAAAAAACGCGCTGGCAATAACGGTGATAATACCTAAACCTCCAGGAATAGAACCGACGCATGCTTTGGCAAAATTGATCAGCCTGCGGGAAATCCCGCCGCTTTCCATAAGGCCGCCTGCCAGCATGAAAAAGGGTATAGCCATGAATGGAAATGAATCAACTGCTGTAAACATCCGCTGTGCTACCACCAAAGGCGGTGTAGGCATGGTGCCGAAGATAAGTGCGGCAAAAGAAGCTAATCCTAATGCTACACCTATAGGGATATTGATAATCATAAGAAGAAGCAGCGTACCAAACAGAATCAATGACATGAATATCAGCCCCTCCCTTCTGAAGTATTATTTTTTACGGGGAACACACTCTGAATGGTCCGGATGCACATTAACAAAGCACCTGTCGGCATCGCCAGATAAGCAACCCAAATCGGAATTTGGAGAGCTGGTGAAGTTTGTCCTATATTCATTTGATGTATCATAATCTTAAAAGAGAAATAAATTACCATTCCGTTAAAAAGAATCAATATGGCAATTCTTAACTTGCTAAGATATTTTACAACAGATGCAGGCATCAAGCTTACAAAAGCTTCTACTCCCAAATGAGCATTTTTCTTCACAGCCAGACCGGCGCCAATATAAGCCATCCAAATCATGATATATCTTGCAAGTTCTTCAGACCAGGGTATGGCACCTAATTTTAAATAGCGGGTAGCAGTAGCGATGAAAACTATCACGGTCATAATGGGAAAAAGAAAAATTAACAGATATTCTTCAATATTATCCAGAATTTTTTTCATGTTACTCACTCCTTGAGTAGAAAAGGGAGACCCATAACATAGCGATATGGGTCTCCTCCCCACATAGTTATATTATTTATTCATTAAAGCATTAATGACGTCTTCGCCTATTTCTGCCTTGAATTTATCGTATACAGGCTTGGTTGCCTCTTGGAATGCTTTCTTATCAGGAGTAGTAATAGTCATCCCGTTTTGCTTTAATTTCTCTACCAGGTCTTTTTCCATCTTTACGCAATAATCTCTTTGCCAGTCACGAGCTTCTTTTTCCGCTTCAGCAAGTGCTTTCTGCAGTTCCGGAGTCAACTTATTATAGAATGATTGACTGACCATGAAAACAGCCGGTGAGTAGAAATGACCTGTTAAAGCCAAGTTGTTCTGTACTTCATAGAATTTGCTGGTATCAATGATAACAAGCGGATTTTCCTGGCCATCAACTGTTTTCTGCTGTAAAGCTGTAAACAGTTCACCGAATGGCATAGGAACCGGCTGTGCACCCAATACTTTAAAAGTTTCCATATGCACCGGATTTTCCATCAAACGGATTTTCAGACCTGCAACATCTGCAGGAGTATTGATCGCAACTTTACTGTTGGTAATCATTCTGAACCCGTTTTCCCAGAAACCAAGTCCTTTAATGCCCTTGGAATCAAGCGATGCAAGGATATTTTTTCCCATTTCGCCATCCATAGCGGCAAAAGCCGTTTCTCTGTCATTAATTATAAAAGGAAGGTCAAAAACCATAAATTTCTTTGAAAAGTTTGCTAAAGGACCGGTAGAGCTCAAAGTTGCTTCAAGCGTTCCCATAGAGATACCCTCAATGGCATCCCTTTCGCTTCCAAGCTGAGAGCTATGGAACAATTCTACCTTTATTTTGCCTTCTGTCTTTTGGTCCACTATCTCGGCAAATTTTTGCAATCCTTTGTTGTAGTGAGAATCAGGAGCCAGTGTGTGCGCAATACGCATGGTAATTGCTTTTGCCTCTGCTTCTGCCGGCGTGGATGGTTTAGCGGGTGTAGGTTCGGAATTTTTTTGACCACATGCAGCCATAGAAACGGCAACGATAAAAACCATTAGAATACTAAGAAATTTTTTCATCATGTTACCTCCTCATTTTTTCATTTTGATTTTTATTACTACTAGTCTTTGGAAAATTAATATACTTGTTCCTTTCCTCCTTTCCTTATATAATATCTTTTCAATAGACGATGAAGACTTTACCTTAACGTCTTGAAAACAAGTCAAGAATGATTGTGATTAGTTCTTGAAATTAGGAGCATATTTTGCTGCTATTAAAATGGCTTCTATCATACTGGTTTCGCTTGCTAGTCCTTTCCCAGCAATATCCAATGCCGTTCCATGGTCAACTGAAGTCCTTAGAAAGGGTAATCCATTTGTAAGAGCGATGGTTCTCTCAAAATCTAATGTCTTAGTGGCGATATGCCCCTGATCGTGATATAACGATAATACTGAGTTGTAGCGGCCTTGCAAAGCAAGATGAAATACTGAATCGGCGCTTATAGGACCTACAACTTTATATCCCATCCTTTGAGCTTCTTGTACGGCCGGCTCCACATGTATAACTTCTTCATTTCCAAATAATCCATGTTCTCCACTATGTGGATTCAAGCCTGCCACCGCCATAGTTCCATCTTCAATTCCCAATTTTTTCAGCGCCTCTGTGCAGCGGACGATATATTCGATAATCTTTTCCTTTGTAACCAAATTGCATGCTTGTTGAAGAGATACATGCCGTGTTAGGAAGAAAACACGCATATTCCTAACCTCAAACATGGTAAGGGGATCGGTTGTATTGGTTAAACCGGCAAGTATTTCAGTATGTCCAATATAATCAATATTTGCAGCTTTTAAAGATTCTTTATTAATAGGTGTTGTTGCAATAGCATCAATTTCTCTTGACATAGCCATTTCTACTGATTTATTGATATAATCGAATGCTGCCTGTCCTCCTAAAGCTTGTATTTCACCTATCTTAAGATTGCTGATGTCAACATTTTTCAGATCTATTAAGTCAATGGTTCCAAGTTCATATGTTCCTTCTTCCGCTTTTTGAATAGAATGAATATTCAAAGATAATCCGCAAAACTTCAAAGCCTGTAAAACAACATCCTTATCTCCTATTACTAAGGGTCTACACGTTTGGTATACTTCAGTTTTTGATAGCGATTTTACAACGATTTCGGGTCCTATTCCGGCGGGATCCCCAAGAGGTATCCCAATAATTGGTCTGATCATAAATTCTCCTCCTGTTACAATAAATGCTTTATTCTACGCTAAGCTGCTCTTTTAAATAATGTATACATTGTTTCATACCATCTTTATCGCCAATCATCCCCCCTTTTGTCACCATTTTTAGGTTGCTGAATTCCCCTCCTATTAATTTGCCGAAGGCAACAATCGGAATGATTTCTTTGCAAAGCGACATTCCTAATGAATGGAATCTTTTACACACAGCAATGGTTACATCCCCGCCGCTAGTAAAAATTCCTTGGAAATCTGGATTTTCTTTTATAATTCTATAGGATATTTCTGCTATTCCCTGATTTATTCTTGCCGACAATTCTTCTTCTGCGACATTCTGTTCTTTTGCAATAGACTTAAGGTCCAGTCTGAACTCCGGGTAAATAGAGTTGGTTACCACACAAAATACATCACCTTTGTTTTTATGAGAGTTAACTTCCTTTACTACTCTGGAAATTTCATTCTCTTTTTGTTCATCCAAAAGTAATAATTTATCAGTGTTTATATAAAACTTAAATCCGGAATAGGTCTTGAATACTTCGTCAATCTGAATTTTACTCAAATTGGTAACACTACCGATCGACATTAGGATTTTCTTATTTCTTAAAGACTGCTTTGATGTTAGAATGATTTTTGCAGCTGCCTCAGTCAACGGACCGGGATCTGCAGTTATATAAGGTATACCGCTGCGTTGTGCTGCTTCAGCTATTGTATCCAAATCATCTGCATGGAGAGCATCAAAAATCAGTATTCGAGCGCCTTCTTTCACACACTTCAGTATTTCCTTTTTCAACGCTTCCGAGCCTTGATAGATGGTATCAAGGTATATGGACTTAACAATATATTTGGATTGCTTGCGAACAAGCGTTTCGACTACTGAAGTAGAGATAGGGTTCAGTGGATCTCTGGCCGCATCGGTATTTTGAAGCATCATTCCGTTTACCAGTAGATATCCTCCTACTACCGTTCTTCCTGCTTGAGGAAAACTCGGAGTAACGATAGCTATCCGGTCTTCTCCTAGTGCATCCAGCATTGCGTCTATTTCAGTGCCTAAATTTCCTCTACATGTGCTATCAATTCTTTTGTTGAATAATTTCACAGGAAAAGACTTGAATAATGAGACGGCACTAAAAACTCTGTGATATGCTATCTCTTCTTTTTGAGCCCTGCTGTCGGTCGGATAAACGATTGCATCAAATTGGGTTAAAATATCAAGATTGACTTTTTCCGTATTCATTAACGATGCGGTTTTAAGTTTTAACTTCTCTAATAAAACCCCTGTACCGTTACCGCCAGTCAAGTCATCGGCTATTACAACGTATTCCGGCATACATTTTCCCCCTTCGTTAAGTTACATTGATAACATCAATATTCATTTTGCTCAAGACTATTTGTTCATCTTTTGAAAAATGTCTATCTGTAACTAAGACATTAAATTTTTCCAGTGAGCATATTTTCACAAATGCTTCTTTTCCAAACTTGCTGCTATCGGCTAGTAATACACATTGAGAGGTACACGCCATTATTTTTTTCTTTAGTGTTGCCTTTTCAAAAGTAGGAGTACAAATATTCCAATCACTACTAATAGATGATGTACCAACAAATGCAATATCTACGCGGATATTTGAAATAAATGCTTCGGTTTCAGTACCAAGGGCCCCTGCTGTTTCTTTCTGAATCTCGCCTCCTGCAATAAATACTCTTATATCCGATTGATATAGTTCCAAAGCGATTTTCAAATCATTGGTTACAACGGTGATATCTTTTTTTTGTTTAAGTAAAACTGCCAATTCATAAGTAGTTGTGCCGATATCAAGAAAAATGGCATCCCCATCATTAACAAGTTGATAGGCAGCTTGGGCAATTTTTTGTTTTTGTTCATGATTGTTCATTTTTTTGATATCATACAGCTGCTCTTTTTGAAGGGGGTTTCTTAATGTAGCTCCTCCATGACTTCTGTATGCCAAGTTTTGACTTTCCAGCTTGGTTAAGTCTCTGCGGATAGTCATAGGAGTAACGTTCAACTCGTCTGCCAAATCTTCTACTTTTACTACGCCTTTTGACCTCAATATCTCAAGAATAATAGCTTCACGTTGTGCCGGAATCATTTCATCACCTTCTCACGTTTGTTTTTGTTATTATATTTGTTTTGTTTTTATCATTTTTTATCGTTTTTGTTATATTAATTATAGCATGGTTGTTCATATGTGTCAATAAATATTCAATAATAAAGCAACATTTTGTGTGTTATTCCTAATAAGTATATGTGGAAGAATATTATGAAGGACGGTTCTCTTTGGTGGACATTTTTTTATAATAATATATAAGTTCCATATTAATCTGTTCTATGATCGTCACTGTTGAAGAATTGAAACAAGCAAAGAAGATGCTGTACGAAAGGAATATTAAATATGATAAAGATATTGAAGTAGGAATCATGGTTGAGACACCTGCCGCTGCTGTAATGACAAAAGATCTTGCGAAAGAAGTTGATTTTTTCAGTATAGGTACCAATGATTTAATACAATATATGACTGCTTCCGACCGATTAAATGTGAAAGTTCAGAATTTGTATGATACCTGTAATATTGCGGTATTAAGAATGGTTCAACAGATTATAGAAGCGGGTCACTCAGAGAACATACGGGTTGGAATTTGCAGTGAAATGGCTTCCGATTATAAAATGGTTCCGATCCTTGTTGGAATGGAATTGAAAAATTGAGTATGGTAGCAAGCAGTATCGTGATGACGAAATATATCGTCAGAAGTATTTCTAAAAATGAAATGCAGAAAGAAGTAGAGAAAATACTAAGCTACTCGAGTATTGACCAAGCAAGAAAGCATATAGAACATATATATGAGAAAATTTCAAAGTAATAGCATTTTTTAATATGCGTATTTCAAACCGTAACAGCAGACCTCTAATTATCTGTAAAATGATATTAGAGGTCTGCTTCTTGTTTTCAGGAGATACCTTGCACAAAAGATTTAGAAGATAACAAATAAATATGATTTTTTTCTTGCTTTAGATAAATGATAGTAGTAAAATATGAGTGAGTACTCACTTTGAGATATTATTTCGTTAAGCTGTCTTGATAAAGTTTCATAAGAAAAGGAGGAAAAGGAATGGATATATCAAGGTACCAGGCTGACAATCTGTCAGAGAAAGAAAAACGGATATTAGACGCTGCGGCAAAGATATTTTCCCAAAAAGGCTTTAGCGCTGCTACAACCAATGAGATTGCAAAAGAAGCCGGGATTGCCGAAGGGACTATTTTTAGATATTTCCGCACAAAAAAAGATCTACTCCACGGCGTATTCGTTCAAATTGCAAACATTATGGCCGATAAAATTGCACTTCCATCTTTAGAAAAGATACTGGCCGATGATAGCGCCAAAGATGCGAGAGAAATTATTAAAGAAATTGTTAATGACCGTATTCAAATTGCCGAAAATAACTTTCCGATTTTGAAAGTAATGTTTTCTGAAGTGTTGATTCATGATGATGCAAGACAAATCCTTACAGATAAAATCGTTACTCGACTAATACCGGCCTTTGATAGATTTTATACACGTAAAGTGGAACAGGGCGTGTTCAGGCCAATGAAATCTGCAATCGTATTAAGAGCTTTTACCGGAAATATTATTATGCTGGTTGTTCAAAAGAATATGTTTAGTGATAAGATGCCCATTGATAATCTAAATGAAGAAATTGAGGTTTTAATTGATATTTTACTTCATGGAATTTCAATGGATAAAAAATAGTATTATTTTTTAGGGGGGACCCATATGAAGACAGGATGGAGTTCGGAGTTTGGAGCTTGGAGAAAAGAATTAAAGAATATGTGTAAAATCAGTTGCATATTGCTGGCAGGACTTATGATTCTAGCGGGATGTTCCGAAAAATCTGAAAGTCTGATTTTTAGCGGCACCATAGAAGCAACCGAGGTGGATGTGAATTCTGAAATCAGCGGAAAAGTAGTAGAGGTTTTAAAGGATGAGGGAAGCAGCGTATCAAAAGATGAAATGCTTGCATCGGTGGATTCTTCTGCGGTAGCACTACAAGTACAAAGTGCAGAAGCAGCACTAAAAGCAGCCCAAGCAAAACTGGAAGAGCTGCAGGCAGGTTCAAGGGGAGAAGAGATAAAACAGGCGGAAGCGGCAGTAAAAGCTGCAAAGGCAAAACTGGATGAATTACGGGCAGGCAGCAGGGATGAAGAAATCAGTAAGGCACAAGCGTCTTATCTGCAGGCTGAGGAAGCGGTCAATACAGCGCAGAGAAATTATGATTATAGAATCAAAAATTTAGAAAAATATCAAGAGTTGGAGGGAAGTGGCGGTGTTTCAGAGCAGCAGGTTGATGATGCGCAAAACCTTGCAGACTCGGCATATCAGCAGCTGGTCAATGCGAAAGCCCAGTTGGAAATCGCCAAAGAACAGGTTCAACTTTTGAAAAATGGTGCCACAGAAGAGAGTATTCGAGCTGCGCAAGCGAGCTATGAGCAAGCGATTGCGAAATTGGAGCTTGTAGAAAACGGTGCAACAGCTCAAACCATCACACAAGCAGAGGCGAGTGTGGAGCAAGCCCAGGCAACACTGGATACAGCAAAACTGCAATTGGATAAATACCGGATAAAATCCCCGGTTGAAGGCGTATTGTTATATAAGGATATTGAGCTAGGGCAGTATGTATCTCCAGGAACCATCATTGGGACGGTTCAAACCGTGGATTCCTACTGGATAAAGATTTATGTACCGCAAAAGTATAATGGAAAGGTGGCATTGCATCAAAAGGTAAGAGTCACCACATCATCACTTTCGGGAGAAAATATTGATGGAACGGTGATCTTTAAGTCTCCAAGAGCGGAATTTACGCCTAAGAACGTAGAAACCACCGAGTCAAAGGAAGAAAATACGGTTATCGCCGTTAAAATTCGCGTAGATAGTCATACTGATAAATTAAGTCCCGGTATGACAGCCAATGTGTATATAGATTGAAGGTGATTTTATGGACTATGCAATCGAAGTAAATGGCTTGACTAAAAAGTTTGATAAGTTTACTGCTGTTAATAATATAAGTTTTTCAATCGAGAGGGGAAAAATCTTCGGATTTCTGGGGCCAAACGGCTCAGGGAAGTCTACCACCATCAGGATGCTGTGTGGAGTGCTTACCCCTACCTCAGGGACGGCGAAGGTGGCAGGATATGATATCGAAACGGATACAGAGATGGTTCGGCAGAATATCGGCTATATGTCACAGCGGTTCGGTCTTTATGAAGATCTAACAGTAGAAGAGAATCTGGATTTCTACGGGGGCGTATATTCGGTGCCCAAAGAAATTCGTGACCAGCGTAAAAAAGAACTCATTGCGATGGCGAATCTGGAGGGAAAAGAAAAGAGTCTGGCAGGAACCCTGTCAGGTGGGTGGAAACAAAGGCTCGCTCTGGGATGCGCTTTGATACATAAGCCCAATATACTTGTACTCGATGAACCAACAGGCGGTGTTGACCCTGTATCCCGGCGGACTTTCTGGGAAATCATCCATATACTCTCCAAACAAGGCATTACGGTGCTAGTTACAACCCATTATATGGATGAGGCGGAAAGCTGTGATGTGGTTGGTTTTATTTTCAATAGTAATCTGATGGATATCGCTCCGCCAAAGGAGATTATTAAAAAGTACGGTGCTAGAAATCTTGAAGATGTATTTATCTCCATGGTTGAGACAGTAACCAATAAGAAGGTGATTTCTTCCTATAACGAGATGAAGTTTATCCATCAAGATGAATAGGAGGCGATTTACATGAAGAAAAATAAAGTACCTTTTAACTTCCAAAGATTTATTGCCATTATAAAAAAAGAATTCATTCAGATTCGAAGAGACCCGTTCAGTATGAGGGCGCCCATTGGTATGACCATCATGATGATGGTGCTGTTTGGTTATGCTGTCAATACGGAGGTCGACCATATTGCTACCGCTGTTTTTGATCAAAGTAAAACACAGCAAAGCAGAGAATATATTGATAAATTTGAAAGCACTCAGTATTTTGTTACAAAATATTCGGTATCAAGCGAGGATGAGCTCACTGCGCTATTGGATAGCGGCAGGGTGAAAGCAGGCATCATGATTCCTGCGGATTTTGCGACAGATCTCAAGCAAAATAAAAGTGCTCAGCCATTGCTGGTGATTGATGGAACTGATCCTACGCTGGCCAGGACTGCTTTAAATAGCGGTGTTCTCATTTCCAATCATTATTCGGTGGATTTACGGGAAAAGTTCCTCAATGCAAAAGGAATGACGGACATGAAAGCACCGGGGGTAGAGCTTAACACAAAAGTATGGTATAACCCGAATATGGATAATAACAAGTTTACCATACCGGGACTGGTAGGCTTAATACTGCAAAATATTACTGTAATGCTTACGGCTTTTGCAATGGTTCGAGAAAAAGAAAGAGGAACCATTGAACAATTGATTGTTACCCCTATTAAATCCACCGAATTGATCCTGGCAAAACTTATTCCTTATATTATGATCGGTTATGGCGCATTTTTGCTGGCATTAGGGATATGCCGCTGGTGGTTCAAGGTTCAGATATTAGGCAATGTTTTTTTACTGCTGCTGCTAGGCGCGTTATTTGTCATTTGTGCTCTTGCCATAGGAATGTTGATTTCTACATTCGCAAGAAATCAATCACAAGCGATGCAGCTTACAATGATTATCATTTTGCCAAGTGTATTGCTTTCGGGATTTGTATTTCCGCTTGAAGCAGTTCCGGTGTGGATTCGCCCTATCAGCTTTCTGATTCCGCTTTCCTATTTCATGCAGATTGATAGGGGAATCATTTTGAAGGGAATAGAAATGAATTATTTATGGCAGGACACCCTTGCGTTGGTCGTCTTTCTCACTATTATTCTTACTACGGCAATAAAGAGATTTAAAAAGAGTTTGGATTAATATGAAAATGATTACAAAAAGCTTCATAGTTGCTGGTAACTATGAAGCTTTTAAACGAAATACTGTGTGCTAAGCAGAAGATCAATCAGCTTTGCCTTTTCTGCTACAACTTCAGCGGATTCTTTTTTCACCGAATCATCTTCTTCAATATCAAAGCCGTATGCCCAGAGCTCCCAGATGAATTTGCCAATAGCAGGATATTTTTCTTTATACAATGCCAGTTGGTTTATGAAGTTACTGATTTGTTTAGATTCTATATAATTATTTTCTTTTAGCCGTATATACTTATTTACGTCGGTCAAAAATACTATCTCTTGGGCTAACTGAAGTCTTATATTTGGCGAGGATTTATTCAATTTTATAAAGTTATTAAGGTTTTTGCAGAACTGCCTATACATGAAATCTCTCCTTAAATAATTTAAGATTTTTTACAAATTTGCTCCATATATGTAGATATTATACCATATTATGATGATAGATAAAAAGCTATTTCCCATATCCATAGTATTATGATACAATAAGGCAGTATGCAAAATGTAAAGGATGGATAAGAAATGATTAATGTAATAAATGTCAGCTTGCGTTATGGAGAAAGAAAACTATTTGAGGATGTAAATATAAAATTCACCATAGGAAACTGTTATGGGGTTATTGGTGCGAATGGTGCCGGAAAATCTACCTTTTTAAAAATCTTATACGGTGAAATAGAACCCAATACAGGTGAAGTCGTGATAGATCCGGGTATGAGAATATCCGTACTGAAACAGGACCACTATCAATATGATCAATATGAGGTTATGGAAACAGTCATCATGGGTAATTTAAGACTATATGAAATTATGAAAGAAAAGGAAGCGCTGTATGCCAAAGAGGATTTCAGCGATGAAGACGGTATAAAGGCTTCGGAGCTGGAAGGCGAATTTGCGGAGCTTAACGGATGGGAAGCCGAATCGGATGCGTCCATTCTCCTTCAAGGTCTCGGAATAGATACGACATTACATTATAGGAAGATGAGTGAGCTTACCGGAGCTGAAAAGGTGAAAGTATTGCTTGCCCAGGCGTTATTTGGTAAGCCGGGTATTCTGATCATGGATGAGCCTACCAACCACCTTGATATCAAAGCTATTAATTGGTTGGAAGAGTTTTTAATAGATTTTGAAGGAACTGTCATTATCGTTTCCCATGACAGGCACTTTTTAAATAAAGTATGCACACATATGGCAGACGTTGATTTCGGGAAAATAAAGCTTTATGTAGGCAACTATGATTTTTGGTATGAATCCAGCCAGCTAGCACTGCAATTGGCTAGAGATCAGAACAAGAAAAAGGAAGAAAAGATAAAGGAACTTCAGGAGTTTATTGCACGCTTTAGTGCGAATGCTTCGAAATCGAAACAAGCGACTTCAAGGAAAAAGCTGCTGGAAAAAATCACGCTTGACGATATTCAGCCATCTTCCCGTAAATATCCGTTTGTAGGTTTCAAACCCAACAGGGAAGTAGGAAATGATATCTTAAGGGTTGATAGTATATCAAAAACCATAGAGGGAACCAAGCTTTTAAATAATGTTTCCTTTACGGTGGCAAAAGAAGACAAGATCGTGTTTTTAGGCGATGAGAATGCGATCACGGCACTATTTAAAATATTAAATGGGGAAATGGAAGCGGATGCGGGAGAATATAAATGGGGTGTGACTATAACAAAGTCATATTTTCCGAAGGATAATTCCCAGTATTTTAATGATTGTGAATTAAACCTTGTTGATTGGCTGCGCCAATTTTCCGAAGAGAAGAGTGAAAGTTATCTCAGAGGGTTCTTGGGGAGAATGCTGTTTTCAGGTGAAGAACCATTAAAGGAAGTACAAGTGCTTTCAGGTGGTGAGAAGGTTCGTTGCATGCTTTCGAAAATGATGTTAAGCGGTGCAAATGTGCTGATGCTTGATCACCCAACCAACCATTTGGACCTCGAATCTATTACTGCGCTCAATAATGGACTGGTAGATTATAAAAGCAATATTTTATTTGCTTCTCACGACCACCAGTTTATTCAAACCATAGCCAATCGGATCATAGAAATAACGGAAGATGGAGTTATGGATAAGAGAATGAGTTATGATGAGTATTTAGAATTTAAAGAACTTTAGGATTAACTTTTTCTATATGTCAAGCATGAGAACAGTCCCTGCCGTTGGTCAGTTTTTTCCATAACAGAGGGACTGTTCGAAACCACTGATAAAGTTGCAATTTTCTGAGAAGAAGAAATCAGACTAGGGGACTGGTCTGCTGTCAGGCCTGATTTTTGGCCGGACTGCGGCCCTGTCCCCTAGTGTGATTTCTGGACAATTAGGCACTGTTTCAACAGCCTCCGATTGTTCGCATGTTTGATCAAAAAAACATATAAATTATGGTATAATAAGTAAAGACTAGATATGAGAGGAAGATAAGTATATGGGAAAAATTTTGGTGCTCGCTGAGAAACCTTCGGTTGGACGTGATATTGCGAAAGTATTGAACTGCCGTCAAAACGGCAATGGATATATTGAAGGGCCAAAATATATCGTTACATGGGCTTTAGGACATTTGGTCACATTGGCTGATCCTGAAATGTATCATAAAAAATATAAAACATGGAACTTGGAAGACTTGCCGATGATTCCTAAAAAAATGGATTTGGTGATTATCAAGCAAACCGCCAAGCAGTTTGGGATCGTTAGAGGGTTGATGAAGCGGAACGATATAGAGGAAATGGTCATTGCTACAGACTCAGGGAGAGAGGGAGAGCTGGTTGCACGATGGATTATAGAAAAGGCGGGTTTCCGAAAACCAATAAGGCGCTTATGGATTTCTTCACAAACAGATAAAGCTATACGTGAAGGCTTTAATAATTTGAAGCCTTCACGGCAGTATGATAAGCTGTATATGTCAGCGCAATGCCGTGCAGAGGCGGATTGGTTGGTGGGCTTAAATGTTACCAGGGCTTTAACTTGTAAATATAACGCACAGCTTTCGGCAGGAAGAGTACAAACGCCTACTCTAGCAATGATCGTACATCGTGAAGAGGAAATAAAAAAGTTTAATCCAAAAGATTTTTGGACTGTTCATGCAAAAGTAAACGGATTTACTATTCAATGGCAAGACCGTTCCACTGGGCAGACACGTATTTTGAACAAAGATAAGGCTGATGAAATCATAAGAAAGATTAGCGGGCAGACAGGAGAAGTTATAGATGTAAAAAAAGATGCGAAGCAGGATCTACCTCCGCTTGCTTATGACCTCACGGAGCTGCAGAGGGATGCCAATCGTAGATATGGGTATTCAGCAAAACAGACCCTATCCATTATGCAGCGGTTGTATGAAACACATAAACTTGTAACCTATCCCAGAACCGATTCAAAATATATTACGGATGATATTGTGCCTACATTGCCTGAACGCTTAAAAAGTATAGCAATAGGTCCATATACTACCTTGGTAAGAGATGTATTAAAAAGTAAGTTAAGAGTAACCAAAAGGTTTATGGATAATAGTAAGGTTACAGATCATCATGCCATTATTCCAACCGAGCAATATGTAGATTTAAGCTCTTTAAACTCAGAAGAGCGTAATATTTATGATTTGATTGTGAAACGGTTTATAGCAGTGTTAAATCCACCTTTTGAATACGAGCAGACAACGGTCAAAGTGAATGCCGGCGGGGAAAACTTCTATGCAAAGGGAAAAATCATTAAGGCAAAAGGATGGAAGGCTGTATATGACGGGTATACCGAGGAAGAAGATGATGAAGGTGAAGAGAAGGATCAATCTCTTCCAAAGCTGCAAAAAGGTGAGAAACTGAAAATTCTTTCTACTAATCTGGTAAATGGAAAAACAAAGCCGCCGGCTCGATATACAGAAGCGACACTGTTGTCTGCTATGGAGCATCCGGGTAAGTTTATTGATGATAAAGCTTTACGGGAAACACTTGAGAATACCAGTGGACTTGGGACACCGGCAACCCGGGCGGATATTATCGAAAAGCTGTTTAACACCTTTTGTATCGAAAGGCGGGGAAAAGAGATTTACCCGACATCCAAAGGAATTCAGCTTGTAGAGTTGGTGCCGGAAGATATCAAATCTCCGGAACTGACGGCTGAGTGGGAGCAGCAGCTATCCGAAATCAGCAGGGGTAAAATAGAGGCTGCGGGATTTATTAACAATATCAGAGGTTATGCCAGCAAGCTGGTTTCTTCTGTAATAACCAGTTCAGCGTCATTTAAGCATGATAATATGACGAGAGAACGATGTCCTGATTGTGGGAAATATCTTTTAGACGTGAAGGGCAAGAAAGGCAAAATGCTGGTGTGTCCCGACCGTGAGTGCGGATACCGGAAAGGTGTATCGCAGGTATCCAATGCACGGTGCCCGCAATGTCATAAAAAGATGGAAATTAGAGGAGAAGGAGAGAACAAGCTGTTTACCTGCTCTTGTGGTTACCGTGAGAAGCTTTCCACATTTAATAAGCGAAAGAGTGAACAAAAGGGAAGTATGGATAAGAATCAAGTGAATCGCTACCTGAAAAATCAGAGCATAGAACAACCTATTAACTCTGCACTAGCTGACGCACTGGCAAAATTGAAAAAGTGATTCATCCCGTGCAAAATTTTATAGGCAACATAAATGTAGGGGTGGCTAGTGGCCGTCCGTATTGTTATTCCATGGCGTTCAAGGATGATTTCGAAGATTAACCAATAAGTATTAAAAACAAAAACGTGATGTTCATATTGAGCATCACGTTAAATTTTAGTTTAAGTATATCTGTTTATTTTGTGAGGGCTTTCTAGTATTCAACATATATTATTTTTAGCAGGGTCTGTTGCAGCATGGTTGATAGAATAAACATAAGAAAATCAGGATAAAAAAGAGTATCTCGGAACGATCTCCAAAAAGGCCGTAGCCACATCCGTCAGCCATTGTATATACCTCCTTGTGTTATTTTTTTGTTTACATATTACTAATACATATTATGCAAAGCAATGATAAATGGTGACAGACTACTATAATTGATGTAACCATTTAATGGTGAAAGGCATAGTATACTATTAGAAATGAGTAGAGAGGAGGCGAATATAATGGCTGATGTAAGAACTGATAACTATGGCTGTTATCCTTATGGTGGTAATGAATGGATTTGGATTATAGTTATAATTGCGATTTTCTTCTGTTTCTGTGGTGGTTTTAACTTTTTCGGTCCTTGTGAAAGATAAGTATACTAGATGAAAGTAGTCCATATCAGCAAGTAAAAGTCCATAAAAGCTTATCGCAAGGCAAACTGAAGTAAGAAAAGTTATTCTTTTTTATAAGAATAACTTTTTTTATTTGCTTATTTTATTAAGAGTTTTTTACATCATTTAATAAGTTCTTAAATATAGTTTTTACCGGAAGAATGTCTTTGATCTTATGAACATATTCGCCTGAAAAAACCAACGCCTTTTTATCATCCCCCGATATACATGCATTTTTCAGTGCATCCATAATACAAAAATTGTGGGAGCATCGTTTCAAGCATCCTGTACAGTTCTGTATCTGAGGGCTGTTTCCGCCTTCTAACAAATCAAAAAAATAGTTTCGTATTCCTTGACCGGGCAAGCCTACAGGACTTTTCACCAATACAACGTCTTCTTTTTTTGCTTTTACATACAAGTCCTTAAACTGTTGTGAAGCATTAGATTCATTGCTGGCAGCAAATCTTGTTCCCATTTGTACCCCATGGGCGCCGAGCTTTATAGTATCAATGATATCTTGACCGTCGATTACTCCTCCTGCACCAACAACTGGGATTTTAACAGCCTGGCACACCTCGGGAAGTATTTCTCTCATCGGTCTATCGGTACCGAGATGTCCGCCGGCTTCCTTACCTTCTACAACAACAGCGGAAGCACCTAGTTTTTCTGCAAGGATTGCCAATTTTGCAGAGGATACAATGGGGACGATAGGCACTCCAGCCTCTTTTCCCCAAACAAACATATCGCGGGAGAATCCTGCGCCGGAAATAATCAAATCTATGCCTTCATTAATCGCACCTTTCACCAAGTCGGCAAATTCTCTTACTGCAAACAATACATTTACTCCGACAATCCCTTTAGTCATTTCTCTTGCCTTGCGTATCTCGGCTTTTAATTCATCCAGTGTCATGCCGGTACCTGCGATGATTCCGATACCGCCTTCATTTGCCACCGCAGCTGCAAGAGGAGCTGTCGATATACGTACAGCCATTCCTCCCTGTATGATGGGAACCGGCACAGTAATATTTCCAATTTTTAATTCTTTAAGCTTCATATACAATTCTCCTTAACGATTATTACCTGGTGATATAACATGATATTAAATTATCTATAGTCTATCATAGTTTATATAAATGTACAATAATCATTATTAAATAAGATAAGCTTGAAGTTTCATTATTATACATTTTCTCCATACCATTTAAAGTTACACGTTATTTCTAGAAAAAATATTCACTTTTTCTTTGACAAATCGCTGATGATAGCATACAATAACTTTGCATGCTGGGGTAAATACAGCTATATTGACGGTAATAATTATTATGAATATTATAAGTATTATAATTTTATATAAATATGTGGATAATTAATACATAAGATATAGAAAAGAAGAATGATAAAGAAAATAGTTATGAAAGGAAATAAAAGAGATAATGTTAAAGTTAAAATTTGAAGATCTTAATTTGTCCGAGGAGATGAATAAAGCAATAGCCGACATGGGGTTTGAGGAAGCGTCACCTATTCAGTCCCAGGCTATCCCGTTTGTTTTAGAAGGCAGAGATGTGATTGGACAAGCACAAACCGGTACGGGCAAAACTGCTGCTTTCGGAATTCCGATTTTAGAGATGGTAGATGCTCAAAGCAAAAAACTTCAAGCAGTGGTTTTGTGTCCTACTAGAGAATTGGCTATTCAGGTTGCCGAAGAGATGAAAAGGCTGTCTAAGTATAAAAGAGGCGTAGAGATTTTGCCTATATATGGGGGGCAACCCATAGACAGGCAGATCAAAGCGCTTAGAAAAGGCATACAAATTATTATCGGTACTCCTGGACGTGTAATGGATCATATGAGACGTAAAACGTTAAATATGGAAACTGTAAAAATGATTATTTTAGATGAAGCGGATGAAATGCTGGATATGGGATTCAGAGAGGACATCGAAACAATATTGGAAAAGGTGCCGGAAGAAAGACAAACGATATTGTTTTCCGCAACGATAGCAAAAGAAATCATGGAGTTAACAAAAAAATATCAAAATAACCCTCAGATCGTGAAGGTAGTACACAAGGAATTGACTGTTCCTAGTATCGAGCAGGTATATTTTGAAGTAAAAGAAAAGATGAAAGCAGAAATTCTCTGCAGATTAATTGATATGTATAATCCTAAGCTGTCTTTGGTTTTTTGCAATACTAAGAAAAGAGTGGATGACCTGGTAAGTGCCTTGCAAATAAGAGGCTTCTTTGCGGATAGTTTGCATGGGGATTTGAAACAAAACCAAAGAGATAAGGTGATGAGCAAGTTTAGAAATGGAACCATTGATATCCTTGTTGCAACTGATGTAGCTGCACGAGGAATTGATGTTGATGATGTGGAAGCTGTTTTCAATTATGATATTCCGCAGGATGAAGAATATTATGTGCATAGAATTGGAAGAACAGGTCGTGCGGGAAGAACAGGCCGCGCTTTTACATTTGTAGTAGGCAAGGAATTTTATAAGCTCAGAGATATTCAGAGGTATACCAAAACAAAAATCATACTTCAAGCGGTTCCATCTATCAGCGATGTGCAAGAATTAAAGACAAGCTTATTCTTGGAAAAAGTGAAAGATACAATAGAAAAAGGGCATTTAAGTGAATATCTTCATGCGGTTGAGCGGTTAATGGAAGAGGATTATACTACTTTAGATATTGCGGCAGCATTGCTGAAAATGGCTACAACTGTTGAAAACAAACAAGAGGAAATCGAAGAAAACTATGGGGATACCGGTGCCGCTCCGGGGATGGTAAGATTGTTTATCAATATAGGACGCAATCATAGGGTCGGAGCAAAAGATATTGTTGGGAGCATTGCCGGCAATACAGGGATTTCCGGCAACCTGATCGGAAGTATTGATATTTACGATAAGTATACCTTTGTAGAAGTACCCAAAGAACATGCTAAAGAAGTATTAATGAGTATGAAGAATAATACTATTAAAGGAAGTAAAGTAAATATTGAGCCTGCCAACAGGAAGTAAATAACTATTATTCAGTAAAAATCTATTGGATGTAAAACAGCCAATAGATTTTTTGCTATTTAAAGGAGCATTATTAATAGAATTGTAGATAGTATAAATTTGCAATCCTTTATTTATTTCACGATACTGTATATTATCAAAATTTTAAAATATATATGGCTTTTTACATCATTCGCAGTTATAATATTTAGGTATGTATTTTAAATTTTATATATTTGTACAAAAGATACAGGGGGTTATTGTATTGCAAAAAGAGAACGGAATGCAAATGGGATCATCTATGACTGTGATTAAGGACACAACTGCCAATCCGGCGCCATTAGGATTACTAGCGTTTGGAATGACTACGGTACTGCTAAACATACATAACGCAGGCTTCTTTGGATTAAGCACAATGATCTTGGGGATGGGAATATTTTATGGCGGCTTAGCACAAGTGATTGCCGGTATCATGGAATGGAAGAAAAACAACACATTCGGAACAACGGCATTTACGTCTTACGGGTTCTTCTGGCTTAGTTTGGTGGGATTACTGGTAATGCCTAAGCTTGGCTGGGGCGAGGCGCCTGATGAGACTGCCATGGCTGCGTATTTAGCAATGTGGGGGATTTTAACAGGAGTATTGTTTATAGGAACATTAAAATTGAACAAAGCTTTACAGTTTGTATTTGGTTCATTAACAGTATTATTTTTCCTTCTGGCTTTGGGAGATATAACCGGCAGTGAGGCAATCAAGCATATCGCGGGTTATGAAGGCATTATATGTGGTTTTTCGGCTATTTACGCAGGTTTGGCCCAAGTATTGAATGAGGTCTATGGAAAAACCGTGGCTCCTATTTGGCCTGTAAAATAATCTTTAGTTTAAAAGCAAGCAGTTGGATATGATAAAGTGTCCCTCTGCTTATTTTTTATTATTTTGGATACAGCTCACACAAAATTTATGTGAACAGCATGATTGTAGGGGCGGCCATTGGCCGTCCGCATAGGTAATCAGCAGTATTGAGGATAATAGAAAAGTCCATTGATTATGAACAAAATTGACAAATATAAATACAAATTCTATAATATTATCATTAAATTGTAGAAGCGTTTTAGCATAACGTATGGAGGCTTATGATGCAAAAGATATCTGTTTCGGAAGCAGCTGCGAGTGTAATAAAGGAAGTAGAGAAAATAATTGTAGGCAAGTCCCAACAGATCCGACTGCTTGTAATGGCAATATTGGCAGAGGGTCATATTCTTTTGGAAGATATACCCGGAGTGGGAAAGACAACACTGGTGAAAACATTATCCCATGTTTTGGGATGTGATTATAAACGCATACAGTTTACGCCCGACCTGCTTCCTTCCGATATTATAGGTGTCAATACATATAATCAAAAACGATCGGAATTTCAATTCGTTCCCGGTCCTGTCATGACCCAGATTTTATTAGCTGATGAAATTAACCGGGCTATTCCTCGTACACAGGCTGCGCTATTGGAAGCGATGGAAGAAAAACAGGTTACAAATGACGGTGTCACATATGATCTTCCAAAGCCGTTCGTTGTAATGGCTACTCAAAATCCCATAGAATCGGAAGGGACATTTTTACTGCCGGCGGCCCAAATGGACCGGTTTATAGTAAAGATCTCATTGGGATATCCTTCTCATTCGGAAGAAGGGCAGATGTTGAACAATCTAGGAGACAGGATACCTTTCGGGAATATTCAAAGTATATTGTCGTCTGAAATCATCACTCAATTACAGCAGCAGATTTATGAAGTATATATCGCGCAAGATGTAGTAGACTATATTGTTGCTTTGGTACAGCAAACCCGCCGACATCCGATGGTGAAGATAGGAGCCAGTCCCCGTGCTTCACGTGCGTTATATAAAGCGGGGAAGGTGTGGGCAGCCATGCATCAAAGAGATTTTGTGACACCCGATGATATAAAAGAACTGGTGATACCTATACTCAACCACCGGCTTCTTTTAAATACCGAGGCGAGACTATCCAATAAGACGGTGGAAGGAATTATTTCTGAAATCATTTCAAGTATTCCCGTGCCTCCCCGGAAAGAGGCGATGTTTAATGGACGGTGAGCAGCAGACAAGCCATTTATCAAGCTGGTTGACACATCCATGGATGATAGTGGGATGGTTTGTGTTATTTGTGGTTGCAGTAATTAGTCAACGGGCGCTGCTGATGGCTTTTTTTCTATTCTCGTTTTCAATGGCTTTATTTTCCCGGATATGGAGTCGACACATATTAAAGAAGGTATCGGTTGAAATAACCACATCTAATTTCAGGCTCTTTCCCGGGCAAGAGATGACCATGCATTATCAGGTAAATAATAAAAAGGTTTGGCCGTTGATCTGGCTCCAGTGGAAGCAAATATTTTGGCCCAAAGGTGCGCTGGTGCCTAGTGACCCAAAAGAATGGGAAAGTGAAAAGATTGATGAAAACAATGCGGTATTTTTTTATAGTAAAAGAACGGCATGGATTTTGTGGCATGGTATGGCTCAATGGGAAAGTAGTTGGAAAGCACAATGTCGCGGGATATATACACTAGATTCCATTACGCTTGCTTCAGGAGACGGTTTTGGACTATCAGCTGCGACAAAAAACTATATTGTTGAAAATCCGCTGCACATGGTTGTATATCCAAAGTTGGTACCTGTGGATGCGGATAATCTCTTTCGGAAAGTATGGGGCACTAAATTCGGCACACAGGGATTTATTGAAGAGCCTACATTAAACAAAGGGATAAGGGATTTTAAACCCGGTGATCCTTGGAAAAAAATCAATTGGAGGCTGGCGGCATTACAAAGGCCTTTACAAGTGAATATATACGAGACATTGAAATATGATGCGATACATTTTATTGTGGATGTACAGTCTTTTTTATATAATCCGTGCAGGGAAGAGGATTTTGAAGATGCTCTCAGTATTTTAGCATCTGCGATGGTAGCTTTATGTGAAAAAAATATTGCTGTAGGTTTATCAGTGCCATCTTCCGGTCCATATCCCGTGGCTCATTATTCCCCCGGGACGGGAGAACATCATTTGATGGAATTGTTGGAAGGCCTTGCGCGGCTTTTGCTTGAAAGCAGCGGTAATATATATGAAGAAATACAGCGTTTAAGCATAAATAATGATATCCAAAGTATCTTTTGGGTAACGTACCAAGCGGTAATCCCAAGTAAACTGAAAGAAAACTTGAATGTATTGGGAAATAGGAAAAATATTGTGCTGACTTATCAAGATCATTCAAGTATGAAGCTCGATAGCTTTGCACTAGATTCTTATACGGTCCTCCCGATGAGAAATATAAAGACAATTAAGGATTGATATAAATGTGGAGTAGAATGATTCCTCTCGGAGCGGCATTACTAACCGAGATAACGTTTTTTTATAATATGTTTTTGTTTTTCTCCTATGATAAAACCGATAAGATTATGTGGATTGGCTATATACCTTGGGTAGCGGGAAGCATGATCATATTGCTGTTTAATGACCGGATTTTACGTAAGGCACGAACAATAGGATTTTTAGTTGCCGTCAACACTGTACTCATTACATTGTGGATACTGGCAGGTTTTTATTCTTTTTTTCAGATGGACGGAGTCGGGACCTATTGTTGGGCTGTTTTTTTGATGATCATTACCGGGGTCCGGTCAGCATATCTTGCACTGCAAACAGTTTCCGAACAGCAGGCTCTTATACGTACCGAGATATCCTTTTTGGCTGCCGGGTGCTTCTTTGCCACCCAGGCCGGGCCGTTTGATGTTCCGATGGCATTTAATATGCCGACGTTTATCATGATCGTCGTGAATATGCTTGTGCTTATCAGGTTTAGGATCGGTACGGGAGAGTTAAAAAATTCTCAGGCCATAAGGTGGCAAGGTGCATTTTTTATTCTGACATTATTAGGACTCATTGTAGGACTAGTTACCAGTACACTGCTCTTTATATCTCCATCTTTCCGTGAGTGGATATTAAAAGGCATATCGGTATTTATTGACCTCATAGTATGGGTATTTAAAGAAATACACAGATTACTGAGTATGCTGTTTGACCATTCGGTACAGGAGCCCATGGTTCTACCTCCACCATCAGACCCTATGAATGGACAAGAAATGATCAAAGAGGAAATCCCGGCAGCGAATATTTGGATATTATTGAGCCTTGCAGGGGCATCGGTTGTAGCGGCAGGCCTTTGGTTGTTTATGCGATTGCGTAAAAATATGTTATTTAAAAGACAGCTGGTGATTCCAAGGCAGCAATCATCTGGAAATTGGAAGTGGGATGTGCTGCGAAGATTTGCTGCGTTTATCGCAAAAATGTGGCGGAAGCTCAAGTTTATATTATCATGGTTACGCTGCAGATACACACCGGAAGGAATGTTTTTAACCATTGAAACATTGGGAAAATATAAAGGCTTTCCCCGGATCATCTCAGAAACCCCCGGAGTATACCTGAGGAGACTAAGCGATATAAGTCAACCGCAAAACGGCTGTGAGCAGCAGGATATAAAAAAATTAATACACATACTCAGTATTGAACTTGAAAAAAGCTTATATGGAAAGAAAGAAGGAAATGAGCAGTCCGGCATGTTGGATCAGAAGGAATTGAAAAAAATTCAGAAGCATTTTCTATTTTGGTACCCCGAAAAACCAAAAAATCGCATATAAATTCGTGAACAAAACTTACTAAATCTCGTCAAAATGAACATAAATCGCGTTTAATAGACATGACTTTTTGGCCATGTTATAATGGTATATATGAATGTGCGTGGGAAAAGATAGTTCGTTAAATAACAAACACCCGTGCTTTTTTCATGGCAAAAATTGATAAAAAATTAACAATTAGGCGTCTAATAAGTGGAAGTTAGTTTTACCAGGGAGTAGAAATAGAAGGGGGTATCATCGTGAGCAGCAAGAAAAAAGTAGTTGTTCTTGGTGGGGGATACGCAGGTGTATTGACCGCAAAAAAGCTTGCCAATAAGTTTAAAAGAGATGACAGTATAGAGATCACGCTTATCGATAGGCAGTCATACCATACAATGCTTACTGAACTTCATGAAGTAGCGGCGGGCAGAGTAGAAGAAGATTCCATTAGAATTGACCTGAAGAAGATATTCACAGGTAGAAAAGTAAATGTCGTACTGGACGAAATTACCGAATTAGACTTTAAAGGCCAGGTATTAAAATCGAAAGACAATTCTTATAAATACGATTACCTGGTAGTGGGTACCGGATGCAAACCTACTTATTTTGGGATTCCGGGTGCTGAAGAATATACTCAGAAGTTATGGTCTTATGATGACGCTGCTAATCTGAAGAATCATATTCTTACTATGTTCAGAAAAGCAATGAAAGAAACTGATAAAAAAGAAAGAGAAAAACTATTAACCTTTGTGGTGGTTGGCGGCGGCTTCACCGGAATAGAAATGATTGGTGAACTTGCTGAGTGGCAAGACAGGCTGTGTGAAGATTTCCATATAGATAAAGAAGAAGTGAAGCTTTATGTAGTAGACGCGCTGCCTACAATTCTTCCGAATCTTCCGGCAAACTTAATAAAGAAAGCCGAGAGAAGACTGGAAAAAATGAATGTGAAGATAGTAACCGGTGCAGGAGTTACTGAAGTAAAGAAGGACTCTGTAACACTTGGGGAAAAAGGAACTGTAGACACCTATTCCGTGATATGGGCAGTTGGTGTTGAAGGTGCCGATATCATTGAGAAAATGGATGTGCAGCAAAAAGGAAGAAAAAGAATTGTCACTAATGATAAGCTGCAGTCAGTGGATTATAAAAATGTATATGTTGTCGGAGATAACATGTTCTATATCCCTGAAGGGGAAGAAAGACCTGTTCCGCAGATGGTAGAAAACTGTGAGCATTCGGCGCCGATTGCAGCGCATAATATATATACCGATATAAAAGGCGGACAGAAGAAATCCTATAAACCGGAATTCCACGGTGTAATGGTATGTATCGGAGGACGCTATGGTGTAGCTCATCTGGGGCTTCCGGGCAGGTTCTTCGGTTTATCCGGATTCTTTGCGATGTTTGTTAAACATTTTATCAACTTGGTGTATTTTTTCCAGGTAGCCGGTTTTAATAAATGTTGGTCTTATATGATGCATGAAATTTTCCATATAAAAGATAGAAGAAGTCTTGTAGGAGGGCACCTTGCAAAATCTTCTCCTAATTTTTGGTTAGTACCATTGAGACTTTTTATAGGTTACAAATGGGTGGAGCAAGGTCTTCACAAATTACCGGGTATTTTAAAAGATCCTTCAAAGATATTCTTAATACCGGCTCCACCTGCGGCAGACGCAGTGACAGGAGCATCACAGGCAGCAGCAGAGACTGTTCAACAGGCAGCAGATGCTGTATCGGCGGCATCACAAGTAGCGGAAGCTGCTGGAGAAGCTGCATCGCAGTGGGGAAACGCTTTACCGGTACCGGATTTTATAGACAGTATTGTAAAATGGTCAATGGATATATTTTTCTATACACCTGATGGAGGCTTTACAGTTTTAGCTCAAGTTTTCCAAGCAGGGATGGTAATAGCAGAAGTGATCGTTGGTTTGATGCTCATTGCCGGGTTGTTCTCAGCAGCAGCATCGGTCATATCGGTGGCGATGGGAATGATGATCTGGGCTTCCGGGATGGCACCAACCGAAATGCTGTGGTATTTGACAGGTGGTGTTGCACTCATCGGTGGATCCGGAAGTGTTTTCGGATTGGACTACTATGTGCTTCCATTCTTGAAAAAGATTTGGAAAAAGATAGGGATCGTCAAAAAATGGTACTTGTATATTGACTAATATAGTTTGAAATGAGGCCTTTTAAAGCATTTGCTTTAGAAGGCTTTTTTCAAAGGATCAATGACAGAAAAACAGAACGATGGTATAATATTTCTATTGTTTATGCAATATTAGATACATGACGCTTTTACTAGTGGGGAGTGAGGAGAGGATAGTAGGTAGTGCTTAATTGTTCGGAAATCAAACATGTGGACAGTCCCTCTGTTGTGCCAAAACCGGGCAAACAGCAGGGACAGTCCCCAAGTTCGATTTCCTCTATGTGCTAAACTCGACTTTATGACAGTTTTCTATAGTAGAGAATGAAAAACTCCCCACTCCCCACTAGCTACTCCTCACTAATCCTTAGAAAGGGGCTGATGGAAATGAAGAGAACCGTACTTTTATTGCTGGTTCTTTTAATAAATGTATTTTGGACAGCCTGTGCATCACAAGAGGTTTATTATAAAGCCGGAAGTTATGAAGGTTCCGGAAACGGGCATCATGGGCCTATTAAAGTTGTGGTAACAACAGATGAACACAACGTTACTGAGATAAAGATTACCGAAGAATATGAAATGCCTGAACTCAGCAGTATTGTTTACGATAAAATTCCTAAAAGAGTAATAAAAACAAATAGTGCCGATGTAGATGTAGTAGCTGGAGCCACATATACCAGTGAAGGGCTTATTGAAGCCATTGGTGACGCACTGGAAAAAGCCTATGTAAACAAAAAGGAATGATGACAGAGGTGGAGAGCAATTGAAGTTGCAGCATAGAATAACGTTGTTTATGACCATTATACTGATTAGTGTTATCGGAGGTATAGGTCTCTTAACGTATAAGCAGGTGGAAAAAACCATAGAAAACCAGATGGGAAATAATGCGATGGATCTGGCAGTAACTGTTGCGGAGATGGATATTATTCAGAAGACTTTGGCAACCACCAAGGATTATCGAGTGATTCAAAATACCATCGAACGTTTCAAGCACAAAACCAGATTTCAATACATTATTGTACTGGATATGGATGGGATAAAATATTCTTATCCCATTGAATATGATCTGGGGAAAAAATATATCAGTGGCGGAGAGGAAAGAGTTCTTGAAACGGGAGAAGCTTATGTTTCAAAAGATAAGAATGTTTTGATTTCCGCCATCAGGGCATTCGCTCCTATCTATTATGAGGATCAGCAGGTAGGGGCTGTTTTGGTAGGCCTATTGAACAACAAGGTGTATAAAGAAATACGACCCTATATTTCGAATATTGAGATCACTTTGGCAATAGGGCTGTTAATTGGTATAATCAGTGCGGCTATTTTATCTTTTAGCATCAAACGCACCATATTTGGATTGGAGCCCGAAGAAATAGCGCTTCTTTTGGGACAAAGAGATAATGTACTGCAGAGCTTGAAAAATGGTATTTTAGCCATAGATGAAAAAGGGAAAATCATATTATTTAATAAAACAGCGGAGAAAATTTTTGGTTTTAAGGCTGATGATATTGGTAAGAATATAACAAACTTTCATTTGAAAATTGCGAACTACATTATGGAAGTGCTGGAGAGCAAGCAGTCGGCGTATAATCAGGAAATAAGAATAAGCCGTGGAAAAACATTGCTATGCAGCCATACTTTATTGAAAAATCATAAAAACGATATCATAGGCGTAGTATCAAGCTTTCAGGATCTTACCGAAGTGAAGAAGATGGCGGAAGAATTAACAGGCATCAAGCGAATAACTTCTGCACTGAGAGCTCAAAATCATGAGTTTATGAATAAGCTTCATACCATATCCGGTCTTATTCAATTAGAAGAATATGATAAGGCCATCAAGTATATTGCCGATTTGTCCAGTCAAAGACAGGAGATTGTAGAAATTTTAAATTATAAAATAAGAAACGCCCCTATCGCGGGAATACTACTGGCAAAATATAATAAAGCAGCAGAATCAAAAATCGATCTTGTCATCCATTCCAGCTCAAATATAACCGCAATACCTGAAAGCATAACGGAAGACGAAATATGCTCAGTAATCGGCAACTTGATCGAAAATGCTATGGATGAGTTAGTAAAATATGAAGATAGAAAAATTGTTGTGAAATTAATATCTAACGATAGTGGCTTGAGGATATGGATTGAAGATAATGGGCCGGGAATAAGCCAGGATATCAAAGATAAAATCTTTCAAAAGGGCTTTACAACAAAAACAGGGAGCAGAGGATATGGGCTTAGCATTGTAAAACAAATCGTTGATAATGCAGGAGGTACGATAGAGTTGATATCAAATAACGGAACTACTTGGGATATTTTTATCCCGGCGGGAAGAGGTGATTAAATGATACAGGTACTTATAGTAGAAGATGATCCTATGGTAAGAGAAATAAATGAAAAATTTTTAAGCAAGATAGAAGGATATCATGTGCAGCACAGTGTCAATAGCATAGAAAAAGCCAAGGAAATCATTAAACAAAAAAAACCTGACTTGATACTGTTAGATGTTTTTTTTCCTCAAGGCAGAGGAATAGACTTACTTAAATGGATTCGTAGTGAAAATATTGGGTGTGATGTCATCTTAATCACGGCCGACAAGAATATGAACACGGTAGAAGAAGCCTTTCGATATGGGGTTGTGGATTATCTTATTAAGCCCTTTACTTTCGAAAGGTTTAGAGAAGCGCTGCTGCAGTATAAGGACAGAAAAAACAATCTGAAGAAGATGTACAGTGCAGAACAGGATATTATCGATAAATATATTTTAAATGAAAAAAGAACGGGTTTGGAAGAAGAAGTAAAAGATATCAAAGGGTTTAGCCCTCACACCTATAAAAAAATTGTTGAGACCATCTCTGATATGAAGGGAGAAACTTTTACTTCTTACCAGATTGCAAAAAAAGTAGGAGTATCCAGAATAACAGCAAGGAGATATCTGGATTATCTGGAAAAAGAACAAAAGGTTATTGTAGAGCCTGAATATGGGAATGTAGGCCGACCCAAAAATAGATATAGATTAAAAGAAGATTAGGATAATTATGATATTGTTTTTACTTGCGATTGTTGCTAAAATAGATACAAAATGATTAGAAGGAGGAAGTGAATTTATGGAAGCTCTTTCGAGCATGATGGAAGTTTTAGGTAAGAATATCGCAGATATTCGTGACATCATTTGGGGGTGGCCCTTATTAATTTTACTTTTCGGTACGCACTTATATTTGACTTTTAGATTGGGATTCATTCAAAGATTCATAGGAAAAGGGATTAAACTGTCTATTACAAAAGATGATGATTCTGCCGGGGATGTCAGCCAATTCAGTTCTCTTGCTACTGCATTAGCGGCTACCATCGGAACAGGGAATATCGTAGGGGTGGCTACCGCTGTTGCGCTTGGCGGACCAGGCGCGGTGCTTTGGACATGGTTAACCGGTGTATTCGGAATATCTACAAAATATGCTGAAGCGCTGCTTGCGGTAAAGTATAGAGTCAAAACTTCCGACGGCACAATGGCCGGAGGACCTATGTATGTGTTGGAATACGGATTGAAGATGAGATGGTTGGGTGTGCTATTCGCCGTTTTTACTGCGATGGCTGCCTTTGGAATCGGAAATATGACCCAGGCGAACTCTATCTCCGATATGGCGTTAAAAACTTTTAATATACCAACATGGGTAACCGGATTGGTAATGATGGCACTTACTGCTGTTGTTATTATAGGTGGTATCCATAGTATAGCGAAAATATGCAATATACTGGTTCCTTTTATGGCGCTGTTTTATGTTGCGGGATGTATTATTATCCTCACGATGGGGTATAAAACATTGGGTGCTTCGGTAATGCTCATTTTGAAGTCGGCGTTTACCGGTCAAGCTGCCATTGGAGGATTTGCGGGTGCCGGTGTGATGGCAGCTATGAGATTCGGGGTTGCCAGAGGATTGTTTTCCAATGAATCCGGTTTGGGTAGCGCGCCAATCGTAGCTGCAGCAGCCAAAACCAGGAATCCCGTATCGCAGGCTTTGGTATCGGCCACCGGTACTTTTTGGGATACCGTTATCGTGTGTGCCATGACCGGACTAGTTCTTGTGAATTCCGGAGCGTGGCAAAAAGGCTTAGTAGGCGCAGAGCTTACTAAAGAAGCGTTTTCCGTTATTCCGGTAATTGGTCCTGCGATATTAACAGTCGGCCTTTTCACATTTGTATTTTCCACGATACTAGGTTGGTCATATTATGCTGAAAAAGCGATTGAATACCTATTTGGTAAAAGCGCGATTATGCCGTATAGGATTGTATTTATCTTTGTTGTCTTTATTGGTTCTGTCACCTCTCTCAATATCGTTTGGGATTTTTCCGACCTTACCAACGGACTGATGGCTATACCAAACCTTGTTTCATTACTACTTCTGAGCGGCGTTATTGCTAGTGAAACTAAGAAGTATTTATTCGATGATAACATCGATGAAATATCCACCGATGAAGTAATTTCTATCAAAAAATAGCAGTATTTAATAAATAATATTCAAAAAACCTTATTCGGCTTTTTTTGTCGAATAAGGTTTTTTTTTCAAGAAATTTGTTTAAAATATATGAAAATTGTGGTAAAATATATACCATAATATAGAAATGTAAAACCTAGATTTACATAAAAAAATTAGGGCTGAGGGATACAAATGGTTACAAAAAAGGAGTTTGTATTATTTGGTATAGATCATTATACGAACGTCATCAATGAAATTGTATCGGAGGTAAATAATCATGAATACGACATAAGATTAATTTTAACAGAAGGGATTACAAATGCATTTGTTCATGGGAATGACAGAAACCCGATAGAACCCATCTATTTAAGATATTATTATGATGGAACAATAGCAAGATTTGAATTTAAGAATGGAGGTGCTAAATCCGGACATATCCCTATTCCTAAGGAAATAACAGATGATCAGGTTTTAAATGAGCATGGCAGGGGATTATTTATACTTGGGTGCGTTTCAGATTATATAGAGTTTGCTGATGGTGTTTTAGTGGTAGAAAAGAAAATAAACAGAACTATCAATGAGGGGGAGCATTAATGAAAGTAAGTTTGAAAGCCAAATTATTATTAAGTTTTTTTGTTCTTATTGCTGTACCGGTCGTGATTTTAGGCTACCTATCATATTGTATGACATCTGATGCATTACAAAATACTATTGAGCAAGAATTGAATACTACTACCGGCCAAGCTGTTGAAGCGGTGAACAGAACGGTTGATTCTGTCAAAAAGTATATACAGATAGCAGCTAAAGATGCTGAGTTGATAAGATCTGCAGAAAATGAGGATGGCCGTGATGCGGTTGTTCGTTTTTTATCAAGCATACAGCAGGACAATGCTGAGATTCTTGAAATGGTGATACTTCTAGATAAACAGGGACGGACGGTTCTTAACAATGAAGGAAAACAGTCCAATGTGGATTTGAGAGACAGGGAATATGTCAAAAAAGCACTGCAAGGAGAAACTGTTATCAGTGAGGTAGTGGTATCAAACTTTACCAAACGACCGGTTATCGCGATAGCGCAGCCGTTACTTGAAGGGAGTAGGATCGTAGGGGTACTTGTCGGGAGTGTTAGATTTGAGGTGATCTCCGAGCATGTTGGGGAGATAAAAATAGGTGAGAGCGGATATGGGTATATGATCGACACAAATGGTCTGGTAGTATATCATCCTAATGCCGATAAGATCCTTGTAGAGAATGTTGCAGATACCGATAACACGGAATTGAAAGCGATTGTTGAAAGAATGAAGGCAGGAGAGACTTCTTCAGGATTTTATACATACGAAGGAGTTTACAAGTATGTATCTTTTCAGCCTGCGGGAAACTGGGTGGTAGCTACTACTGCAAATTATAAGGATTATATGGCTTCAGCCTTTGATATAAGAAATAGTACTATAATAATCGCACTGCTTGCAATTATCATTGCGATGGTGATAGCTTATATTATTGCTTCCGGTAATATCATAAGACCTGTCAGAAAACTCCAGATGCTTATGGATAGGGCTGGAGAAGGTGATCTGACAGTTAAATCGGATATACGTACAAAAGATGAGATACAAGCGTTGGGAGATTCCTTTAATACGATGATCATGAATCAGTCTAAGATTGTGCGGCAGGTACGTGAAGGTGCTGTGGAGCTGGCAGCTTCTTCTGAAGAAATGGCAGCTTCTTCTGAACAAGTGAATGCCGCCACCCAGCAAATTGCCGCAAGTATTCATGAAGTCGCGAAGGACTCTTCTAATCAAAACAGCGCTATTATTGAAACTTCTCAAGTACTGGTGCAGCTCTCCAGTTTGATTCAATTGGCTCAAAACAAAGCTGTTATAGCAAATGAGGGATCAAATCATACAATGAATACCGCATTGCAGGGGCGATCAAAGGTAGAGGAAACCGTCAAGGCAATGGACGTTATCAGCTATAATACAAAAGAAACGGTTGAAATATTACAGGCGCTTAGCAGCCTGTCTGAAAAGGTCAGTGGTATCGTTAAAACTATCAATACCATCGCAGAGCAGACAAACTTGCTGGCATTAAATGCTGCAATTGAAGCTGCCAGAGCCGGGGAACACGGCAGAGGATTTACTGTAGTTGCGGAACAGGTACGTAAGTTATCTGATGAATCTAATAAAGGGGCTCATGAAATCGCGGTACTAATCAATGAAATGTCAGCGCAGACAAGTAAAGCGGTGGTGTCAATGGACCATGGAAAACAAGCGGTAGACAATGGCGTCAAAGTGGTTAGCGAGACTGATCAAGCGTTTGTAGAGATTATTGAGGCGGTTAACAAAACAGTGAGCAGCATCAAAGAAATGGTTGAGATTACACAAGATGAAGTAGCAAGTTCTGAGCAAGTCATAAAGCTTATCGATAATGTTGCTACCATAACCGAAGCAACCGGAGCAAACAGTGAACAAGTAGCAGCAGCTACCCAGGAGCAGGCAGCTGCTGTAGAGACAGTAGCCGCAACAGCAGAAGAAACCAGCAGTATGGCAAACACCTTGGAAAGTTTGGTGGCAAAGTTTAAAATACAGGAGGACAACAATGGTAATAACAGCTGAAAACAGGAATGACCGAATAAGAATAAAAGTTCCCCAAAATTTTGCGATAAAAGAGGTGGACCAGTTCAGAAAACAGATGTATGACTTAATAAATGCAGGTGAAAAGGCTTTTGATATTGATTTTTCTCAATGCAGCTTTATTGATAGCGCAGGCTTAGGGGTGTTGATCTCTATTTATAAAAAATGTATGGAAAAGGGAGGGAGCTTAAAACTATACAGCCTTCAGCCGGAGGTAATGCGCATATTTACATTAACACGGCTGGATAAAGTGTTTGAAATATTGCCTCAATGCATTGTGGTAGATTAATTTAAAAAAAGGCCGTCAAGAGCCTGAATTCCATATAAGGAGTGAAGGCTCTCTTTTATATAAGAGTACTGTACAATTTACATAAGAAATAGGGTATAATACTCAATATAGATAAAGAAAGTTATGCTTGTAGTTTTTTTCAAGATATATCATGTTATCAATTATGCTCCTGTAGGGGCGGACGACTCTGTCCGCCCGGTGCAATATTGCGTAATCTGCGGGTGGACAGAGTCGTCCACCCCTACGAAAACTCGCATGATATATAAGTTGGAAAATCAAAGTTCTATATATGGCTATCTACAGGCCATAGGGATAAAGTGTTGGTGAATAAATTTGAAAGAAAAATTGAAAGAATTTTGTAAAGACATAGGGATTGAAGCCGTAGGCATAGCTCCTCCGGGGCCATATCACGATTTAGAAGCCATCTTAACGCAAAGAATAGGTAAAGGCTACTATACTGGTATGGAGGAAAAAGATTTGGAGAAAAGAATCAGCCCCTGCCTTACCATGGAGAATGTTCAATCGGTTATTGTATGCTTGTTTCCCTACCTAACTGATGCAGTAGAGAATTCCAATATATCAAAATATACGTATTCAATAGATTATCATTTGATTATTCAAGAAAAGCTCCAAAAGATCGGTGAGTTTTTAAAAGGGCAGATAAAAGGCTTTGAATACTTGGCCTTTGTTGATAACGGTCCGTTAGTGGATAGATATTTGGCATATATGGCCGGCTTGGGTTATTTCGGATTAAATAACAGCATTATTACAGAAAAATACGGCTCATATGTATTTATAGGATATATTTTAAATAACTATCTCTTTGAGTTTGACAGGCCTTTAGATAAGCAATGTGCGCAATGTGAGGAGTGCTTGAAAAGATGTCCCGGTAACGCTTTGCTGGGAAACTATCAAATGGACCCTACCAGGTGTGCATCCTATATCACTCAAAAAAAAGAAGACCTATCTAAAGAAGAGATTAAGATACTCAAGCGCAGCGGGAAAATATTTGGGTGTGATATCTGCCAGCAAGTATGTCCGCATAATAAGCATGCAGAGAAAACAAACTTAAAAGAGTTTGGACAAGACACTGTCTATAATATTAGTAAAGAGGATGTTGAAAGTTATTCAAACAAAGGATTTAAAAAAAGATATGGAAATAGGGCATTCAGTTGGAGAGGAAAAAAGATCATACTGAGAAATCTTAATGTCATAAATGAAAAAAATAATGATTAATTAACCTGTTCTATTATTTCCCAAGAGGGAAAAGTACATGCCTGTCGAATATAATATATTAGAGATTTTTCCCTATATGTAACGCATTAAAGAAATTACAGTAACGGTAGGTTTGGGGTGGTGTATGTTTCCGTAAGAGACCGTCCACTGTTTGAACGAAGTGAGTTTGGGCGCGTCTCTGAAGGACACATACACCACCTCAAAACCGTTTGCCACTGTAAAAACTTTAATGCGTTATATTATAGTATATTATATTTAGTAAGTAGGTATGTGTGATGGAAGTAAAGAAGATAATCTTTTGCAGCATGATAGGAATCGCTTTTTTGGCTGCCGGTGTGTCTCATTCTTATGCTCAGAATATGCAAGAGACTATTGGCACTGTTCCGGCAGTCAATATAGTTAATGATCAGTCGGATGTTATAAGTGAATCAGAGCTTGAACAAGTTGAGCAGAAGACTGAGGACGTTGGGCATGAGAAACCGGTGCAAGGCGATGAACAATCAAATAAACCGTTGTGGCAAAAGCAAGAGGTACAGTCAGATGAACAATCGGTACAGGAGCAAAAAGATGATATCGGCAGCAAAGGATCTGTTGTAAATCCCTACGTTGCTTACGGGTATGACCAAATGGCTAAGGACGCCCTCCAATTGGAGATACTATATCCCGATATTATCAAGTTGGACAGCATTGGGCAGTCGGTAGAAGGTCGAAACCTGTTGCTCATAAAATTAGGGAAGGGCAGTAGGGAAATATTATTATGTGGCAGCCATCATGCTAGAGAATATATTTCTTCCTCCTATCTTATGAAAATGGTAGAAACTTATTCGTCTTACTATAAAGATGTTAAAGACTTCGGTGAATACCATGTGAAGGATTTGTTGGATGAGGTTACATTATATATTGTTCCTATGGTCAATCCCGACGGTGTGAATTTGGTGCAAAATGGAATTGATGCAGTCAAAGATGCTGAAAAAGTAGCAGCAATGACGATGCTGCAGCCGCACTACTCACAATGGAAAGCCAATATTAACGGCGTTGATTTAAATAGACAGTATCCTGCGGAATGGGAAGTTAAGAAAAGCAATACCCATGTGCCCAGCTCTGAAATGTTTAAGGGATATAGCCCAGCATCGGAACCTGAGGTGCAAGCAATGATGGCACTTAGCCGACAGCATGAATTTCTTTTGGCTGCGTCTTTTCATTCGAAAGGAGAAGTCATTTACTGGGCCGATAGCGGAACTTACAAAGAGATTCCTTCAGCGGAAAAAATTGCAGACAGCATTTCAAAGCTTACCGAATATAAGAAAATGCCTGTATCACAAGACCCTGCAATTTATGGGGCAGGCTATGAAAATTGGTTCAGACTTGAATTTAAAAGACCGGCATTCTGTATAGAGTTAACCCCATTTAATAATACCGATATACCTCATGCCGACGAGAAGTTTGATAGTCTGGTATGGAATAAAGGGAAGTATATGGGTTTGCTGCTTATGCAAGAAGCGATAGATCTACAGAATTGATGGTATAAATTACTAATCTGGTATGATATAATAAGGATAAGGCAATCACTTATTTTACAATATTGAAGGAGCGATAAGATGAAATTCGTATTTAATCACAACAATATTAATGTATTGGACCTTGAAAAAAGTCTTGCTTTCTATAAAGAAGCTTTAGGATTGGTAGAAACAAGGCGTAAAGAAGCTGCTGATGGAAGCTTTATACTAGTTTTTCTAGGCGATGAAACTACTCCACACAAGTTGGAATTGACTTGGCTGAGAGACAGAAAAGAACCGTATAATCTTGGAGACAATGAGTTCCACATTGCATTTACCGCGGATGACTTTGACGCGGCACATGAATTACATAAAAAAATGGGATGCATTTGCTATGAGAACGAAGCGATGGGAATATATTTTATTAATGATCCTGATAATTATTGGCTTGAGATCGTACCTAAAAGATAAGAGAAGAGTAAGATACTCTTCTCTTTTTGTTCTTCTGAATTTCTTCATAAAATCTTCACAACTTGCTGGTATAATGATATCACCATAATATCGGCTTTAAAGCCGTCAGGGAGGATTTGTATGCCGCAAAGAGTGATTCAGAAGACGTTTATGATTGATGGGATGACCTGCACCAGTTGTGAAATGAGGATAGAGAATAGCCTTAAAAAAATAGATGGGGTAATATACGTGAAGGCTGCTTTCAGCAGTTCCAGAGTGGATATTAGTTATGATGCGGATAAAGTAGACCTTGCTAACATTATAAGTGTTATAGAAAAACTGCATTATAAGGTGAAAGAGAATGGTGTGTCTGCAGTCGGTAGGAACGGCAATGCTGGAAACCCGGCGGATGATAGAATGAAAATTAGTCATCTCTTAGGGATTGGGATATTATTATTAGCTGCATATACAATCATTAATAATACGGTAGGGTTCAATTTTATTCCGGAAATTGATCAGTCTATGGGGTATGGTATTCTTTTTGTGGTAGGTATATTAACATCGTTACATTGTATAGCAATGTGCGGCGGAATTAATTTATCCCAGTGTGTTGCTTATCACACAGGCAATGAGAAAGGAAACCTTACAAAGCTAAAGCCAAGCTTGTTATATAATTCAGGAAGAGTGGTATCCTATACTTTAATAGGCGGGATTGTTGGAGCATTAGGGTCGGTGGTGAGTTTCTCCGGAACGGCAAAAGGGATTGTTGCTGTGGCTTCCGGTGGATTTATGGTGATTATGGGATTGAATATGCTGAATATTTTTCCCTGGCTTAGAAAACTGAACCCGAGAATGCCTAAATTTTTCGGTAATAAGATATATAATAATAAAGGAAATTACGGACCATTTTATGTGGGACTATTAAATGGGTTGATGCCTTGCGGGCCGCTTCAAGCCATGCAGTTATATGCTTTGGGGACGGGGAGTTTTGCGGCGGGCGCGTTGTCCATGCTTATGTTCAGCGTTGGCACGGTGCCGCTTATGTTTGGGTTTGGGGCAATCAGTTCCTTCTTAAGTGGCAAATTTACAAATAAGATGTTAAAAGTAAGCGCCGTCCTCGTAATGATCCTGGGAGTCATTATGTTAAATAGAGGGTTAAGCCTGTCCGGTATTTCCGTTGCATTTGCAGCACCAAAATTAGCAAATGTGGCAGTTGTGGAAGGAGATGTACAGCTAGTAACAACTACACTGCAATCAAGACGGTATTCGCCAATTATCGTACAAAAAGGGATTCCTGTAAAATGGACCATTCAAGCAGATGCGAACAGCATAAATGGATGTAATAGCCCTGTGACTATTCCAAAGTATGGTCTTCAAAAAACACTTGTACCGGGAGATAATATTATTGAATTTACGCCGGATGAAGAAGGAAATATACCATACACTTGTTGGATGGGGATGATTACAAGTAATATCAAAGTTGTGGATGATATCAGCAAGGTATCCGATGCTGATATTCAGCAGGCTAAAGAGAGCGGAGGGGCAGGATTGTTTGGAGGAGGCGGATGCTGCTCAGCCGGCAGTTCGGCAGAAAAGTTTGCCAACGGTAATATACCCACCGATGAAATTGCCATAGGAGAAATCAATGATGGTGTACAGAATGTAAGCATTGCTATCAATGATGAAGGGTTTATTCCGGCTGTTGTCATACTTCAAAAAGGTGTAAAAACGAAGTGGAATATCAATGGAGAACAGCTGAATTACTGTAACAACCGCTTGATTTTTCCGGAGTACAATGCCAACATTAGTTTAAAGGATGGAGAAAACGCCATAGAGTTCACTCCGGAAGCGGATTTTACTTTTAGCTGCTGGATGCGAATGCTGAATGGCTACGTTAAAGTAGTGGACGATGTGAATAATATTAATATTGAAGAGATAAAAAAAGAGATAGAACAGTTTCAGCCTGTGGGTGGAACAGGCGGCTGCTGTGGTTGAAGAGCAAGTCTTAAGGTTCGGATGGGGGAATACTCTGTCCGAGCCTTAAAAAGCGTTATGTGAGAAATGAGGGAGGAAACAGTATTGAGCAGTAAAAAGATTCTTGTAGTAGATGATGAACCGAAGATTGTTGAAGTTGTTAAATCCTATCTTGAAAACAGCGGTTTTGATGTTTATGAAGCATATAATGGGAATGATGCTCTCTCAATTTTTCAAAAGGTCCATCCATCTTTAATTATCCTGGATTTGATGCTGCCGGATGTTTCAGGGGAAGAGATTTGTACAGTGATTCGAAAACAGTCACGTGTACCTATTATGATGCTTACAGCCAAGATTGACGAAGAAGATATATTGAAAGGATTGGATATAGGGGCTGATGATTATATCACTAAGCCGTTCAGTGCAAGGCAGTTAGTAGCCAGAGTGATCGCGCTGCTGCGCAGAAGCGGTGAAGAACCGATGCCGCTTTTTAATGTACTATCATTTAACAATGATGAGCTGATTATTGATAATATCAGGCATGAAGTCAGAAAAGACGGCAGCCTGGTGAATCTGACTCCAAAAGAATATAAATTGTTAGCGGTATTGGTGAAGTACCCTTCGAAAGTATTTACCCGGGAAGAACTGATGAATATGGCTTTAGGGGAAGATTACGACGGATATGACAGGACAATAGACACACATATAAAAAACCTAAGACAGAAGTTGGAGAAAAACACACGGAATCCTAGATATATCCTAACAGTACACGGTATTGGGTATAAATTTGGGGGTGGATGATCGCATGACAATGAGTTTACGAACAAAATTATCATTGGCTTTTGTGTTGATTACGGTGACGCTGGTACTTTCTATTGGTGTATTGGCAAATTTTTTGCTTGAAAAGAATTTCAGGGAATATGTGATTGAAAATCAAAAGAAAAAAAATACTGAAGTAGTAATGCGTATTAGCCAGCAATACACCGATAGTAATAAGTGGCGAATGGATGTCATTGAAGCCATCGGCATAAGTAGTTTGGAAGAAGGGCTCATTTTAAAAATCAAAGGTTCGCAAGGCGATGTTATTTGGGATGCCACCCAGCACAACAGTGGTTTATGCCAGCAGATGATCTACCACATGGCTAGAAACATGATGAGCAGATATCCTAATTGGCAGGGAGGATATGTTGTGGATGAATATCCTGTGATGAGAAAGCTTACCCAGGTAGGAAGTGTTGAAATAGGATATTATGGTCCCTTCTATTTTACAGATAGTGACCTTCATTTTATTAATGATTTAAATATCGCATTACTGTGGATCACTCTTTTTGCACTTACTATCTCACTTTTATTTGCGGCAGTGATTTCAAAAAAGCTGAGTTTACCTATTACAAGAGTGATTCATGATGCACAAATGATCGCAAAAGGAGACTATACACTAAAAAGTGCAGAACGTTCAAATACAAAGGAAATTCGGGATCTTACAGCAGCAGTGAAAGATCTGGCAAAAACCCTTGAGGTACAGGAAAATTTGCGGAAAAGGTTGACTGCGGATGTTGCGCATGAACTGCGAACACCCATGACCACGCTGCAAAGTCATATAGAAGCGATGGTAGATGGCATATGGAAGCCGACAGTAGAAAGATTAAAGAGCTGTCACGAAGAAATCATAAGAGTAAATAAGATGATCGGTGATCTGCATCTTTTGGCTAAGTTTGAAGGGGAACAGCTTCCCCTGAATCAAAGTACATTTGATGTTGGAGATATGATACATTCAATCATTATAAATTTTCAAGGCCAGTTTAGAAATAAAGGTATAAACATTGAGTATACCCAACGGAAACAAATGATCCACGCTGACCCGGATAAAATGAGACAGGTTCTTGTCAATTTGCTTTCTAACGCATTGAAATATACACCGAAAGAAGGGAAGGTATTTGTTGATGTTGAAAGCAACAAAGACATGGTAGAAATTATCGTTAAAGATACCGGACAGGGAATTGGGCAGGAGGATTTGCCGTATATTTTCGAAAGGTTCTATAGAGCGGACAAATCCAGAAATAGAATGACCGGTGGCTCAGGGGTAGGGTTAACAATTGCAAAGGCAATCGCTGAAGCCCATGGCGGCAGGATAGAAGTTAAGAGTGAAATGAATATAGGAACCGAATTTAAAGTAATATTACCAAAGTAGAATACAAAATTCATCATGTTTAGGTGATAAAAATATATGAGAGTGTCATAAAACTACTTTTTAAGTAGTTTTTGATACTCTCTATTTGTTTAAAATAAAAATAGCCACAAAATTACGGATAATACTTTCATTTCCTAGTATATAGGATGATTCCAAGCATTTTTTAACAAGCATTTCGATTTTAAGGTTTTTTTCATATTATTTAAAATGTAGGACGACCTGTGGTCGTCCGCAAATACTACTATTATCGTAAATATGTACAAAATTATTATTGACGTATATGACATTAAATGATATTATTTAATTAATAAATGATAAATGTTAACATTTAAATGAAATAAAATAACAGAACCTATCGCTTGTTGTTTACAAATCAATTAATAATCTTTTAACGGGAGGTCAATATGGCTACAGTAGTAATTATGCCCAGACAAGGTCAATCGGTAGAAAGCTGTATTATAGCAAAATGGTACAAGCAAAAAGGGGAGCCGGTTGAGGTTGGAGAAGTTCTATTTTCATATGAAACAGATAAGGCGAGCTTTGATGAAGAGGCGAAGGTCAGCGGAACTCTTCTTGATGTGTTTTTTGAAGAAGGAGACGATGTCCCTTGTTTAATGAATGTTTGTGTAATAGGAAATGAGGGTGAAAGTACCGATGAATTTAATCCTAATGCGCAAGCCGTTGCAGAAGAAAAAGCAGTAACTCCATCAGAACAAAGCCAAGCGGAAGTGAAGGTTGAGGAAAAAGCTGAATCTGCAAACCAAGATATTATATCTATGGCTGTAGATACAGGAGATAAGATTAAGATATCTCCCAGAGCAAAAAATCTTGCAGAAAAAACAGGGGTGGACTACCGCTATGCTTTACCAACAGGTCCTAACGGTAGAATTATTGAGCAGGATGTTATAACTCTCAAAGAGTCCGGTTATGTAATGACGGGCGCGGCAAGAGATGAATTTATGAAAGCCGGCGCGGGACAAATGCCGCAAGGTACCGGATTAGGCGGAAGAATTACAACCGGAGACCTGAGTGCAGTGCCTGCTAATACAGATGCAGTTCAGGCTGAACAATCTCAGCAGCCTCTTTACGAAGAAGTGAAGCTTACAAATATCAGAAAGGTGATTGCGAAAGCAATGCATCATTCCATCACTTCTACTTGTCAGCTTACTTTGAATGCTTCCTTTGATGCAACGGATATCCTTAATTTCAGGAAGAAGTTAAAAGAAGGCAAGGACAGGCTGGGACTTGAGAATATTACGTTAAATGATATTATTCTATATGCGGTTTCAAGAACGTTGATGAGTCATAAAGATCTAAACGCGCATTTTCTGGATGATAAAATGTTATACTTCAGAAATGTAAATCTGGGTGTTGCTGTGGATACTGAAAGAGGGTTGATGGTACCTAATATATTCAATGCAAACCTGAAATCATTAAATGAAATATCGAAAGAGACTAAGAAATTGGTGAAAGACTGCCAGTCAGGAACCATCAATCCGGATGTGTTAAAGGGAGGAAGCTTCACGGTGACCAATCTTGGAACATTGGATGTTGAAAGCTTTACGCCTGTACTTAATCCGCCGCAGACCGGAATACTGGGTGTAAATACCATCGTACAGAAAGCAAGAGAGGTTGACGGAGAGTATGAGTTCTATCCGGCAATGGGATTATCCCTTACTTTTGACCATAGAGCACTGGATGGAGCGCCTGCGGCAAAATTCCTGCAGGAATTGAAGAAGAATCTTGAAAACTTCAGCATTATGTTGGTGAAGTAGGAAGAGGTGATACTGTGACATACGATTTAATTGTTATTGGCGGAGGCCCGGCGGGCTATTTGGCTGCTGAAAGAGCAGGCCATGCCGGTTTGAGCACATTATTAATTGAGAAAAGGTCGGTTGGAGGCGTTTGTTTGAACGAAGGCTGCGTACCTTCCAAAGCACTTCTGTACTCAGCCAAGGTTTTTGATAATGCCCGCCACGGAGCAAAATATGGTGTTATTGCGGGAAAGGTAACACTTGACCACGCTGCCGTGATGGCGAGAAAGAACAAAGTTATTAAAACCCTTGTAACCGGGGTGAAGGGAAAACTTAAGAAAAACAAGGTAGTAGTAGTTGACGGTATAGCAGAAATTACCGGTAAAAATACCGAAGGATATGAGGTAAAGGTAGACAAAGACACCTACAGCGGCAAGCGCTTATTAATAGCAACAGGTTCAGCCCCTATTGTTCCGCCTATTCCGGGAGTGAAAGAAGGAATCGATAATGGCTATGTGCTTACCAATAGGGAAGTCCTCGAATTAAAGGAAGTGCCTAAATCATTAGTGATTGTGGGCGGCGGAGTGATTGGTCTTGAAATGGCTTCCTATTACAACTCTGCCGGAAGCAGCGTTACGGTGATTGAAATGCTGAATAAAATTGCAGGTCCTACTGATGGAGAAATTTCCGAAATCCTAATGAAGAATTATGAGAAAAAAGGTGTAGCGTTCAAGTTGGGTTGCAAAGTGGTTGAAGTGAAACCGGGTGCCGTTGTATATGAATCCAATGGACAGACCTTCACTGTTGAAGCCGATAAGGTATTGCTAAGTATTGGCCGGAGACCGGTCACCGAAGGTCTAGGATTAGAAAAAATAGGAGTACAAACCGAACGGGGTAGCATCAAGGTGGATGAACGGGGAAAGACAAACATTCCGGAAGTGTATGCTGCCGGTGATGTAAATGGAACTTCCATGTTGGCCCATACCGCGTATCGTGAAGCGGAAGTGTGCATTAACACGATACTGGGTAAAAAAGATATCATGAGATATAACGCCATCCCTGCGGTTATCTATACCAATCCTGAAGTGGGTTGTGTAGGTGAAACAGAAGAAACAGCGAAGCAGAAGGGCATTGAATTTGAGGTTGCGAAACTTTCCATGATGTACAGCGGCAGGTATGTAGCTGAAAATGAAGGTGGAGACGGCATATGCAAGGTGCTCATCGATAAGAAACACAGAAAGCTGATCGGTGTGCATATGATCGGAAATTATGCATCCGAAATCATCTACGGCGCAGGCTTGATGATAGAGACCGAGATGAGAGTCAACGATATTAAAGAATTGGTATTCCCGCATCCGACGGTATGCGAAATCATAAGAGAAGCCATTTTTGAATTTTAAAGGGGGATAATAAAATGCCAAAATCACTATATATTGATCCAAATGAAGTCAGAAAAAGCGGATGGGTGAAATTTAATGACATCCCGGTAAATCAATACAATAAAAGTATTGATGAAGAAAAAGACAATTTCTCTACAGAAGATTTCTTAAGAATATACAGAGATATGACCATTATACGTGAATTTGAAAGTATGATCAATATCATCAAGACTACCAGTGAGTATAATGGAATACAATACAATCATCCGGGACCTGCCCATTTGTCAATCGGTCAGGAAGCCTCTGCCGTAGGTCAGGCATATATCCTGGATAAGGATGACTATATTTTCGGTTCTCACAGAAGCCATGGAGAAATTCTTGCAAAAGGTCTTTCAGCAATTGAAAAGCTTAGTGATAAAGAACTGATGGAAACCATGGAAAAGTATTTTGATGGTGCTATCCTCAAAGTGGTGGAAGGAAAACAAAAGAATAAGAACGATGTAAAGGAATTGGCAGTAGACTTTTTAGTTTACGGTACCCTTGCGGAAATCTTTGCCCGTACAACAGGATTCCATAAAGGATTAGGCGGATCCATGCACGCGTTCTTTACGCCTTTCGGTATTTACCCTAATAACGCGCTGGTAGGCGGTTCCGGAGATATTGCGGTAGGTGCTGCGCTTTACAAAAAGGTAAACAAGAAAAAAGGTCTTGTTATTGCAAACATCGGAGATGCTGCCATGGGCTGCGGTCCTGTATGGGAAGGTCTATGTATGGCTGCAATGGATCAGTATAAGACGCTTTGGGAAGGCGAGCATCAAGGAGGACTTCCTTTTATTCTTAATTTCTTCAATAACCAATATGGTATGGGCGGTCAGACTGCCGGAGAAACCATGGGTTATAATATCCTTGCAAGAGTGGGTGCAGGTGTAAATCCTGAGCAAATGCACGCAGAACGCGTTGACGGATACAATCCGCTGGCAGTGATCGATGCAATGAAGAGAAAGAAAAAGATACTGGAAGAAAAAAGAGGTCCGGTATTAATGGATACTCTGACCTACAGATTTACAGGACATTCACCATCGGATGCTTCCAGCTACAGAACAAAAGAAGAGATCGAAGCATGGATGGAGCATGACCCGCTCATCACCTTCAAAAAAGCATTGATAGACGCAAAAGTCGGCAAAGAAGATAAATTCGCTGAAATACAGGAAAGCACTGTTGAATTAATTACAAAGATCTGTAAATTAGCAACCGATGACAGTGTATCCCCTAGAATGAATATGGTTGAAAAACCAAGACAGATTGAAGAGCTGATGTTCTCCAACGAAAAGATAGAAAAAATGGAAGACCGTGAATGTGACGTACTCATGTCGAAAGAGGAGAATCCAAGAGTACAGCAGATCGCCAGAAAGATCAGAGTAGGTGTACAAGATGGAAACCCGGTTTCCAAGAATAAGATGTATCAATACAGAGATGCGATTTTTGAAGCAATGATCGATAAATTCTATACCGATCCTACACTCATCGCTTATGGTGAGGAAAACAGAGACTGGGGAGGCGCCTTTGCGGTATATAGAGGACTTACGGAAGCACTGCCATACCATAGACTATTTAACTCCCCGATTTCAGAAGGTGCCATCGTCGGTTCAGCGGTAGGTTACGGCATGTGCGGCGGAAGAGCGGTAGTAGAACTGATGTATTGCGATTTCCTTGGAAGATCCGGTGATGAAATATTCAACCAGCTTTCAAAATGGCAGTCCATGAGTGCCGGAGTTTTAAAAATGCCGGTGGTTGTAAGGGTATCTGTAGGATCAAAATACGGTGCGCAGCATTCTCAGGATTGGACTTCTCTCTGTGCGCATATCCCGGGTCTGAAGTTGGTATTCCCGGCTACACCTTATGATGCAAAAGGCTTAATGAACAGCGCTTTGGCAGGAACTGATCCGGTGATATTCTTTGAAAGCCAGAGACTTTATGATATAGGAGAATTATTCCATACGGAAGGAGTACCGGAAGGGTACTATGAGGTTCCTATCGGTGAACCTGATGTGAAAAAAGAAGGGAAGGATATCACTATCCTGACCATAGGCGCAACTTTGTATCGTGCGTTGGATGCAGCAAAGATATTGGAAGAAAAGTATGGAATATTTGCTGAAATTATTGATGCAAGATCTATTGTTCCGTTTAATTATGAAAAAGTGATTGAATCGGTAAAAAAGACCGGACGAATTCTTTTAACCAGTGATGCTTGCGAACGTGGTTCACACCTGAAAGACATGGCGCAGACTATCAGTGAACTTGCATTTGACTATCTGGATGCGCCACCGGTAGTTGTGGGAGCGAGAAACTGGATCACTCCGGCCTTTGAATTAGAGGAATACTTCTTCCCGCAGCCGGAATGGATCGTGGATGCTATTCATGAAAAAATACTACCGCTTAAAGGTCATGTAGCGAATAATAACTTTACATCCAATGAACAGATCAGAATCAACAAACTGGGTGTATAAATAATTGCCTTTACTGTGAACTTCATGTTGCATATTGACAAAAATATGCTAAAATAATATCGTCAATAAGTGATAATATTGCATGGCTATGGAGAGTGATTACGTGAATAATGAAAGGCAGCAGCAGATACTGGAAATGCTCGAACAAAAAGGTGAGGTTCAACTTCAGCAGCTAAAAGACTTTTTTCCTGAGGTTTCGGTAATGACTTTAAGGAGAGACCTCATTAGTCTCGAAAATGAAGGTTATCTCATACGAACCCACGGGGGAGCTGTCAGTGCCAAAAAGGTAGCTGCGATCACCGGCGAAGAAGATGAATACTCAAGACGGGCTGCCGAGCATATTGAAGCAAAGCTGAAAATAGCTGAAAAAGCAGTGCCGTTGGTTGAAAGAGGAAGGTCCATTTATTTTGATGCTGGAAGCACCATTATGTGTTTGGCGAAGCTGATTCCCGATGAAAGCTTTTCAATTGTAACAAGCGGTGCCAATATTGCCTTGGAATTATTAAAAAAACAAAACTGTACCGTTATCACTCTTGGAGGACATGTCAACCCGAATACTTTGTCGGTATCCGGGCCGAATGCGGTATCTTACCTCGATAGCATTAATATAGATATAGCGTTTATGTCCGCTTCCGGCTTATCACCGGAAAGCGGCTTGACGGTTTCCAATGTTTATGAATGTGAAGTGAAAAAAAAGGTGGTCCGGCGGGCCAAAAAAGTTGTGATTTTACTTGATTCCCGCAAGATCAATAAAAACATGACTTTCACATATGCCAATCTTGAAGATATAGATGTATTGGTGTGTGAAAGGCCGCTGCCTGCTGATATCAAAGCCGAGGCAGAAAAGTATGGGGTTCGGATATTGGATTAAATCAACTATAAACAAAAGAATGCACAAAATCGTAAATTTACGATTTTGTGCATTCTTTTGTTTATAGTTGACAACCCGGAATAGTATGGTATAATATAATTAATCCTACCCCATATGGGGTGGGATTAATGGTAGGAGTATATTCTGCGATATATAAACAAAAATTATAATATCACAACAAAAAGAAAGGAATGGTTTTTATGACAAAGAAAATATTTATTGAAGGTATGAGCTGCGGACACTGTGTGAAACACGTGGAGGAAGCATTGAAAGAAGTGAGTGGCGTGAGCAGTGTCTCGGTAAGTTTAGAAGGTAAATTTGCTGAAGTAAGGTTAAACAGTCAAGTAAGTGATGATGCATTAAAGGCCGCGATAGAAGATGTAGGCTATGATGTTGTCAAAATAGACTGATGGAGAGGCATAATGGTTAAAAATGATAGCAAGCAAATACTTAATTTATTAAAAACTTCAAAAGGGCAAATAGAAGGTATTATAAAGATGGTAGAAGATGAGCGCTATTGTGTGGATATATCCAAGCAGATTCTTGCGGTGCAAGCTCTCTTAAAGAAGGCGAACTTAAAGATTATCGATGGGCATATTAAAAGCTGTGTAAAGCGGGCATTTGAAGAAGGACATGGGGACGAAAAGATCGATGAAATCATAGAAATTATTGACAAATACGCCAAGTAGAAGGAGGAGTGAGGAATGAAATCAGAACAACTTAAAGTACTTGGTATGACATGCGCAGCATGTGCGAAAGCAGCAGAAAGAGCTGTAAACAAGCTGGAGGGAGTTGCGCAAGCAAATGTTAACTTCGCAACCGAAAAGTTAAGTGTAGAATATGACGAGGGAAAAGTAAATATAGAAGGCATAAAAGCCGCCGTATCCAAAGCCGGATATGAGGCATTGGAAGAAAAAACAACAAAGGCAATCGCTATTCCCATTGAAGGCATGACCTGTGCAGCATGTGCAAAAGCCATTGAAAGAGTAGTAGGCAAGCTTGAAGGGGTAGAAAGTGTAGCGGTTAATTTTGCAACTGAAAAGGCCAATGTGCAGTATGACCCTCAGCAAACCAGGCTGTCTGAAATCAAACAGTCGATTTCCAAGGCGGGATATAGGGCCCTTGAGATTGAAGCGAACAGTAAAGTAGATGAGGATAAAGAGAGAAAAGGAAAAGAAATCAGGACATTATGGACAAAATTTATCGTATCGGCAGTATTTTCAATACCATTGCTGTATATTGCCATGGCGCCGATGCTTCCATGGATCAGCCTTCCTATTCCCGAATGGCTGGAACCCATGCATTATCCGATGAGATATGCGCTGGTTGAACTGGCTCTTACCATACCGGTAGTGATTGCAGGGTACAGGTTCTATACTGTAGGATTCAAAGCGATTATCCGCAGAAATCCAAATATGGATTCGCTCATCGCAATGGGAACATCAGCAGCCATTATTTACAGTATATACTCAATCTATAGAATTTCTATGGGTGAATCCATGCATGTGGATGATTTGTATTTTGAAACTGCCGGTGTAATCATCACACTGATTCTCTTAGGGAAATCCCTTGAAGCGGTATCTAAAGGAAGAACATCAGAAGCCATTAAAAAGCTGATGGGACTGGCGCCTAAGACAGCATTGATCATACAAGATGGAAAAGAGATAGAGATTCCTATCGAAGAAGTTGAGGCTGGCGATATTATTTTGGTAAGACCGGGGCAGAAGATCCCGGTAGATGGAGAAGTAATAGAAGGGAATACATCTATTGACGAGTCTATGTTAACGGGAGAAAGTATTCCTGTGGAGAAGAAGCCCGGCGATAAGGTGATCGGTGCAAGTATTAATAAAAACGGCTCTATCAAGTTTAAGGCAACAAAGGTTGGCAGTGATACGGCGCTGGCACAGATTATCAAGCTGGTAGAGGATGCACAGGGCTCTAAAGCGCCTATCGCTCAGATGGCGGATATTGTTTCAGGTTATTTTGTACCCGTTGTATTTATTATTGCGGTGGTATCAGCACTGGCATGGTATTTCACCGGACAAAGTGAAGTGTTTGCGCTGACGATATTTATCGCAGTACTTGTGATTGCGTGCCCGTGTGCGCTGGGACTGGCAACACCGACGGCGATTATGGTAGGAACGGGTAAGGGTGCAGAATACGGAGTGCTGATAAAAGGCGGAGAGGCGCTTGAATCAACATATAAGATACAGACCATCGTATTTGATAAAACCGGTACTATTACAGAAGGCAGGCCGGAAGTAACGGATATCGTCACTACAGGTATAGCTGATAAACAAAAGCTTTTACAATTGGCTGCTTCGGCGGAAAAAGGATCTGAACATCCACTGGGAGAAGCGATTGTAAGAGGCGCAGACAAAGAAAATCTAACCATATTGAAAATGGATAGATTCGCCGCTATTCCCGGTCACGGTATAGAAGTAGAGTTAGATGGAAAAGTGATGTATCTAGGTAACCGTAAGCTGATGCTTGAAAAAAATATAGAGTTGTCCAAATTGGAAAATGAGTCGGATCGGTTAGCATCCGAAGGGAAAACCCCCATGTATATAGCCATTGACAATCAACTGGCAGGAATTATTGCAGTTGCCGATGTAGTAAAAGAAAGCAGTGCCCGGGCTATCAAGAAGCTGCACGAAATGGGTATAGAAGTAGCCATGATTACAGGAGATAACAGAAGAACTGCCGAAGCGATTGCGAAACAAGTTGGAATCGACAGAGTACTGGCAGAGGTGCTGCCTCAGGATAAGGCAAGTGAAGTGAAGAAGCTCCAGGGTGAAGGGAAGAAAGTAGCGATGGTGGGTGATGGAATTAATGATGCTCCTGCATTGGCGCAGGCGGACATTGGGATTGCCATCGGATCGGGAACCGACGTAGCGATGGAATCGGCAGATATTGTATTAATGAAGAGTGACCTGATGGATGTTCCTACAGCCATACAGTTGAGCAAGAGTACCATTACAAATATCAAACAAAACCTTTTCTGGGCATTTGCGTACAATACGGCTGGGATTCCCTTAGCTGCCGGTATATTATATGCCTTTGGCGGACCAAAACTCAATCCGATTTTTGCGGCCGCTGCAATGTCATTGAGCTCAGTATCGGTATTAGCTAATGCATTGAGATTAAAACGATTTAAGCCTTATAAGTAATGAAGAGTAATATATTTGAGTATTTCTACAGTAGGGGTGGACGACCGTGTCCACCCGAATTCATAATGTGTATGATATGCGGGCGGACAGAGTCGTCCGCCCCTACAACAGTTAGCTTAATATCTAAAAAATTCGTTTATATTTGAATTTGTTATTGAATAAACCAATAGAGTATGATAAAATATTATCAAACCGAATATAGTATGCCAGGATATCTTCAGGGCAGGGTTAAATTCCCGACCGGTGGTGACAAGCTACGTGCTTTAAGCCCACGAGCCGAAAGGCAGATTTGGTTAGAATCCAAAGCCGACAGTACAGTCTGGATGAAAGAAGATGAGTAAAGTGTTTAACATGCGCATGAAACATATCATAATTCCCGAAGATATCTTCGGGAATTATTTTTTATTTAAGGAGGAACAAAAAATGATGAAAACGCAAACCGTAAAACAAGTCAAGGTACATTCTCTGGTGAAGATTGCTTTACTTGCTGCAATAGCGTCCATTGTCATGTACGCTGAATTTATGATTCCCATGATGCCTGTGTTCTTAAAAATGGATTTAAGTGAAATACCTATTTTGATAGGAACGTTCGCACTCGGGCCGGCTGCAGGTGTGGTCATTGAACTTATCAAAAATCTTGTGCACATGCCATCCACAAGTACGTCGTTTATAGGTGAAATCGCTAATTTTTTTGTTGGTATTGCTTTTATTATACCTGCCGGATATATCTATCGAGCCAAGAAAAATAGGAATGGTGCGATCTTAGGTTTGGTTGCAGGAACTATTTGCATGACGACTTTTGCTTCAATACTTAATTATTTTGTATTGATACCGCTTTATCAGACAGTATTGGGCTTACCAATGGATGCTATCATTGGTATGGGAACTAAGGCAAATGCAGCTATTGTAGACTTAAAGACATTGATCGTATTTGCATTCATTCCGTTTAATTTGCTTAAAAGCATTATAATCTCTACAGTCACATTATTCATTTATAAAAAATTATCACCAATATTGCATAAATAAATTCTAATTGCTTTTTTGTTTTGCATATAATAAAATGTTAAAGGGTAGGTAAAAAATCTTTAGAAATGATTAAGAGGTATTTTGATGGGTTTTTTAAGTGAGTGGATTGGTCAGATACACAATGAATTACTTATTGTAGGTCTTGCTGCGACGCCTGTTTTGGAATTGCGGGCGGCTATTCCGTTTGGTATGGCTATGGCTATGGATTGGAAGTTCGTATATATACTGAGTGTTTTGGGAAATTTAATACCAATACCGTTTATCATTTTATTTATGCGTCCGGTATTTGCTTTTTTAAGAAAGACAAAGTATTTTCAAGGGCTTATTCATTGGGTTGAGAATAGAACAATGAAAAAGGCTGAAACTATGATGAAATACAGTGCTTTAGGGCTGTTTTTGCTTGTTGCTATTCCCCTGCCGGGAACAGGTGCTTGGACAGGTGCGATGGTGGCGTCTATGTTGGATATGAGAATGAAATATGCGATACCTTCCATATTTTTAGGTGTTATTGCCGCCGGGGCACTTGTGATGACCATAAGCTACCATGTTTTTTAAATGGCAGAAGAATTTTGATGAGTGGGTATGTTGACTATTTTGTCAATATATGCTATATTATAAAATAAGTTAATAGAAGATATTCCTTATCAAGAGAGGTGGAGGGACAGGGCCCTATGAAACCCGGCAACCTGCGTTAGAAAAGGTGCCAATTCCTTCGGAATTTGTATTCTGAAAGATGAGGAGAATAGTGGTAAATCACCCCTCTTTCTGTCGGAAAGAGGGGTTTTGTGATATTTTACAAAACTTAAAGTGTTATTAAAGGAGAGAAACGTGATATGGCTAGAAAATTATTTACTTCAGAATCAGTTACCGAGGGGCATCCGGATAAAATCTGCGACCAGATTTCCGATTCGGTATTAGATGCGATTTTTCAAAAAGATCCAATGGCGAGAGTAGCATGTGAAACATCGGTTACAACCGGTATGGTATTGGTGGCGGGAGAGATTACTACCCAGTGTTATGTAGATATCCCTAAGATTGTACGTGAAACCATTAAAGGCATAGGGTATGATCGAGCGAAATACGGGTTTGACGGCGAAACTTGCGCGGTGCTGACTGCTATTGATGAGCAGTCTCCGGATATTGCGATGGGTGTTGATAAAGCGCTGGAAGCGAAAAAAGGTGAGATGAGCGAAGAAGAAATTGCGGCCATAGGAGCTGGAGATCAGGGAATGATGTTTGGATTTGCGTGTGACGAAACACCCGAATTGATGCCTATGCCCATCGCCCTTGCGCATAAATTAGCCAGAAGGCTTTCGGAAATAAGGAAAGACAATACTTTAGAATATCTCCGTCCGGACGGAAAAACCCAGGTAACAGTAGAATACGAAGATGATAAGCCTGTTAGGATAGATGCGATCGTTATATCCACCCAACATAGTGCTGAGGCGGAACATGAAACCATCGAAAAAGATATGATGGAACTAGTGATAAAGCCTATCGTTCCTGCAGAGCTGCTCGATGAAAAAACCAAATATTTTATCAATCCGACCGGAAGGTTTGTGGTAGGTGGACCTCAAGGGGATGCCGGCCTGACAGGAAGAAAGATTATTGTTGATACTTATGGGGGATACGCCAGGCACGGCGGCGGTGCTTTTTCCGGAAAAGACCCCACCAAGGTGGATCGTTCCGCGGCATATGCAGCAAGATATGTTGCTAAAAATATCGTAGCTGCCGGCTTGGCGAAAAAGTGCGAGGTACAGCTCGCATATGCGATAGGGGTAGCGAAACCGGTATCCATATTGGTAGAAACTTTTGGAACAGGAAAAATTGCAGACGAAAAAATTCAGGAGTTGGTGGCTGAAAACTTCGACTTGAGACCTGCCGGCATTATAATGAGCCTTGATTTAAGAAGACCGATTTATAAGCAAACAGCCGCTTATGGACATTTTGGCAGAACAGATATTGATTTGCCATGGGAAAGAACCGATAAAGCGCAAACACTTAGGAAGGCAATTAATAATTAATAGTGAATAGTGAATAGTGAATAGTGAATAGTGAATAGTGAATAGTGAATAGTGAATAGTGAATAATTATTAATTATTTTTGAGCTTCTAAATGAAAAACAGCCTGGTATTGAAGAACTAGTTCTTTAATGCTAGGTTGTTTTTATTATCATTGAAGAGATAGCTTGTTCGAAATTTCTTTAGACAATATAATGACAGGGTAGAGCATATTTAAGTTCCCTATATTAGGTTTTAATTATATCCTAAGTTACTGCTGCATTTGCGATTTAATATATTTTTATCGGTTCACTGTTAATTATTCACTATTCACTATTAATTATTAACTATCCACTAGTCACTATTAATTGTTCATTGATTTCCCTCACTTATCTTTTCATTTTCGCATATAGTGATAATGGGGTGATAAATGATGCTGGATATTTTTATACAATCGCTTTTTTGTTTCTTTGCTGTATATGGTATTATTCAGATGGGAGTAAATATATACAATATCCTACATAATTTTAAGCTGAAAAAAGATGATATTTACATAATCATTACTGTTAAAAACCAGCAGGAGACGATAGAAGGGATCATACGCTCGGTAGTTTGGAAGAGCTTGAATAATACGCAGAGTGGTATGGTTCCTAATATTCTGGTAGTCGATATGGGTTCTACGGATGAGACTGTAAATATACTGAATAAACTTTGTACGGAATATGATTTTATTCAAGTGACTGACAGTGAAGGATATTCGAAGATACTTCAAAATCTAATGCGCTAAAAACTTCTTCACTACAGCGGTTAAATACGATATACTTAGATTAATTGGATTTACTGGTAAACGGGAGGATGAAAACTTGCTAACAATTGAAGGTACGGTGGAAGAGATCATATTTACAAATGAAGGCAACGGCTTTACCGTTTGCGATATTAGCTATAACAATGATTTGGTCACTGCTGTTGGATATATGCCTTATTTGAGTGCCGGAGAAACGGTGAAGTTTATGGGCAGTTGGGTAACCCATCATGAGTATGGAGAGCAGTTCAAGGTGGAATACTTTGAGAAGGTGCTGCCGTGTACTGTTACTATGATATTTAAGTATCTGGCTTCGGGAGTTATAAAAGGAATACGTGAGGCTACTGCACAAAAAATTGTTGATAAGTTTGGGGATCAATCACTGGAAATTATACAAAATGAGCCTGAGCGTCTGGCGGAGATAAAAGGTATTAGCGTAAAGAAAGCAGAGGAAATCGGACAAAATTTTGAAGAGCAGAGGGAAGTTCGTAAGGTAGTGATGTTTCTGCAGCAGTATGGCGTTACACCCAATTATGCAGTAAAAGTATATAGAAAATTTGGCAGTGAGGCTATAGACCGTATTAAAGCAAATCCATATATTCTCTCGGAAGAAATATATGGAATAGGATTCAAGACTGCGGATAAGATTGCTTTAAGTATGGGGACTGAGCTGAATGATGTGGAACGCATTAAAGCGGGGGTTAAGCACGTATTGGCTTTTAATAGCTCGGGGGGGCATACATTTTTGCCTAAGAGTATCTTGGTACAACAGGCATCGGAGCTGCTGCAGGTCTCTGAGCAAGAAGTGGAATATGCTGCTATTTCAATGATGGTGGACAAGTCTATATATGTAGAGAAATCAGAAGATATGGAAAGAGTATACCTGGTTCCTTTTCATCATGCAGAGATAGGTGTGGCACGCCGGTTGATGAGCATCGCATTTGCACAACGGCAAATGGAAATGGACGGTATTGGCGATGATATTGCTGAGATAGAACAAGAAATAGGGATCACGCTGGCAGTACAGCAAAAAGAGGCTGTAAAAGAGTCCTTGCGCAACGGAGTACTGGTGATTACCGGAGGGCCGGGTACGGGGAAGACTACTACACTAAACACCATTATCAAACTGATGGAGAGAAAAGGTTATTCGATTGAGCTTGCGGCTCCTACCGGGAGAGCAGCCAAAAGGATGTCGGAGATGACCGGCAGGGAAGCCAGGACTATTCACAGACTGCTTGAAATAGGATATGCCGATGAGAGAGACGATTTGCATTTCGTAAGAGACGAGTCCAATACGCTGGAAGCGGAGATAATCATTGTTGATGAAACGTCTATGGTAGATATCCTATTGATGAATGGATTATTAAAAGCGATTGCGCCCGGAACCCGCCTGATTATGGTGGGTGATGTGGATCAGCTGCCGTCTGTCGGGCCAGGAAATGTACTTAGAGATATTATTGAAAGCGGTATGGTGAAGATTGTTAAACTAACAGAAATATTCAGGCAGGCGCAGGAAAGTATGATTATTGTAAATGCGCATAGAGTAAATCAAGGCAGCTATCCTATCTTAAATATGAAAGATAAAGATTTTTACTTTATGAATAGGGATAGTGCAGGGGAAATTGTATCATCCATTGTAGAACTGTGTAAATTCAGACTTCCCGGGTTTTACGGATATAACCCTGTTCAGGGCATCCAAGTATTAACGCCTATGAGAAAATCACCTATAGGAGTATCGAACCTTAATAAGGAGTTACAAAAAGTGCTGAATCCTCCTTCGAAGAGTAAAAAAGAAAAAAGCTACCGTGAGATGATCTTTCGTGAAGGAGATAAGGTGATGCAGATTAAAAATAATTATAATATAGTATGGGATAGATTGGATAGCAGTGAAGAGGGAACCGGCATATTCAACGGGGATGTAGGATGCATCGAAAAAATAAATGATGAGAGCAGCAGTATGACCATTGTATTCGATGAAGATAAAAGGGTGGAATATGACTATAGTCAATTGGATGAATTGGAACTTGCGTATGCGATGACTGTTCATAAAAGCCAAGGAAGTGAATTCCCTGCTGTGGTGATGCCTGTGTTTCCCGGAGCGCCTATGCTGATGTCACGCAATCTTTTTTATACTGCACTAACCAGGGCTAAAGAACTTGTGGTGCTGGTAGGAAAAGAAGGTTCCATTAGGGCGATGGTAGATAATAACAGGGAAATGAGAAGGTATTCGGGGCTGGCGGATAAATTGAGAATTAGTTCACAGTTCACGGTTCACAGTTCACAGAAATAGAATCCGGGAAATTGAGCGAGTATCGGAGTCTACTCGTGTTGCGTAGGGAACGCCCCCTGTGGCGTTCCGTTGCAGGGAATGATTATAGATTTACATTTTAGCTGAGGTATGACATCATGGATGGTTTTAAATCATATTTTAAGCGTGTTACAAGCTATATATTGGACTTGCTTTATCCGCCCAGATGTATCTTCTGTGGGATTGTGTTGCCTGTAGGCACAAAGTTGGAAATATGCGATATTTGTTATGAGAAGATGCCTATGGTGGGCGGAAAGGTATGTGAAACGTGCGGACAGCCAATGGAAACACCCTATGGGCCTGAGCAGTGCCTGGATTGCAGAAAAACCACGCTGTATTTTATTCAAAACCTCCCTGTTTATGAATATAAAGGGATTGTGCGGCAAGCCATCATGAAGCTGAAATTTTATAATAAAAAGCGCTATGCAAGAACACTTGGCATATTAATGGCAGATAAAATAAAACAAATGACAAGTTTGCCGAAATTTGATATAATTACCTATATACCGCTGTCGAAAAAAAGATTAGCACAAAGAGGGTATAATCAATCTAAGCTGCTGTGCAGTGTGATAGCAGAAGAGCTAAGCTTTCCCATAAGCGAGAACGTTTTGTGGAAGGTAAAGGATACACCACCTCAAAGCACACTGAACCGAGGTGAAAGACAGCGTAATATAAAAAATGCTTTTATGGTGAATGATAAATATTCAATAAAAGATATGATCATATTATTGGTAGATGATATATATACGACAGGAAGAACAGTCAATGAATGCTCAAGATTATTGAAAAAAGCGGGTGCAAAAGAAATCTATGTTGTTACTGCTGCTATAGGTAAGGGTATATATTAGTGTGGAGGGATGCTCATGTATGCAAAGAATTGTGCAAGGTGTGGAAAATTGTTTAGTCATTTATCGGGTCCGCCTCTATGTGCTGACTGTCGTCAGCAGGATGAAGAAGATTATAAAAGGGTTAAAGAATACCTGTATGAACACCGCGGCGCTACAATGACGGAAATATCGGAAGTGTTGGATGTTTCAATCAGTAAAATAAAGCGGTTTTTAAAAGAAGGACGAATCGAAATTATTGAGGATGGAAATTTCGTATTGCAGTGTGAACGGTGCGGAGCTTCTATAAAGAGTGGTCAATACTGTGAAGCATGTACCATAGAGCTGATGAATGACCTTAAGGGCGTATCCAACAAGGCAGCGAATAAAGAACATATTCATTCTGATGGGGACGCAAGCAAAAAAACAGCAAAAATGCGTTTCTTGAGAAAAGATAATATTAGAGGGTAAACAAGAAAAGGGAAAAGCGCAGGCTTTTCTTTTTTTTTATCAATAATGGTATAAATTATCTTCTGTTTATTGTCGATAATAATAATAGCATAAAAAATCAAAAAGAAGGTGTAGGACTATGCGCATACCGGGTGACTTTTCCAGAATTATGGGCGTATACAATAAAGATAAGAAGATTTCTAAAATAAATAGTGCTTCGGGAGTTGAAAGCAAAAAAGATACGATGACATTATCCAATCAGGCAAAGGACTACCAAGTGGCTTTTAAAGCGGTTCATCAGGTGTCGGATATCCGTAAAGAAAAGATCAGCGAATTGGAGAGGCAATACGCCGGCGGGACATATAACGTATCCGGTGCGGACGTAGCGGATAAGATGGCGCAGAAAATCATTGATAAGAAGATATAATAAGTTGTGATAAGTAAAGGTGCGGTGGATTAGTATGGAAGATATGATCAAGGAGTTATTCGATATTCTTGAGCAGCAGGAACGGGTATATGGGAAAATTTTAAAGCTGTCAAAAGATAAAACTGAACTGGTGGTTTCGGGTAAGGTGACAGAGCTTGAAAACGTTGTGAAACTGGAACAAGCATTAGTGATGCAAGTCGGACGGTTGGAACAGCTGCGGGGAACGATTGCCGAGCATCTTGCGGAAAAATTAAATTTGGGTAAACAAGATATTACAATATCTACCTTGATGGGATATATGGATGAGGTACAGCAAAAAAAACTTAAAAGCTTTGAACAAAGAATGCTGGAAATTCTCGAAGAATTAAAAGATACCAATCAACTAAACGCAAAGCTTATCAAACAATCTTTAGAATATATTGAGTTTTCCATGAATGTAATCGCCGGTACATCGGCGGCGGGAAACAACTATGAAGGCAAAGGAACTGCAAGAGAAACAAAAGGCGGTAAAAACCTGTTTGACATAAAATTATAAATATTAATAGTAACAAATGATAGTGTCGTTTGAATTTCTTTATTATAATTATTCACTATTCACTATTCACTATTCACTATTCACTATTAATTATTCATTATTAACTATTCATTGGGGGTTGCTATGGGGTCAAGTTTTTCTAGTTATGATATCGCAAGATCGGGGATGTATGTAAGTCAACGATCTTTAAATACAGTAGGACACAATATATCAAATGTCAATACCGAAGGATATGTTCGCCAGCAAACCATTATGAGTGAATATAATCCTGCAAGTTACGGAAAATTTCAAGTAGGATTGGGCGTCGATGTACAACAGACGCGGCAGATTCGAGATCAATTCCTTGACAATATGTATAGAGATGAAAGCAAGGTTCTGGGATATTGGGAAAGTAAAAATAAAACCATAGAAGATGTAGAAGCTATTTTCGGAGATCTTTCCGGTGAAGGGCTGCAGCAAGTGATTGACCAGTTTTTCCAAGGATGGCAGGAACTTACGAAAGATCCGGATAGCCTTACGGTCAGAGCCACGGTGAGACAAAGGGCAATTGCTTTCACCGATGCCGTAAACCATATTGGGGCTCAATTAGATAAGCTCCAGGAAGATCTGAACACGGAAATCAAGTTTAAAATAGAAGAAATCAATGATACTGCTAAGCAAATTACTAAGCTAAATAAAAAAATCATAGAAAATGAAGGGACGCGTGATGTTGCGAATGATTACCGTGATGAGCGGAACCTTCTTTTAGATAAGTTAAGTAAGCTGGCAAATGTGGATATCACCGAGCGAAATAACGGGATGGTTTATGTTTCCATAGGGGGTGTATACCTCGTTAATGGAGAAAAAACCGAAACCATCAAGGCGGATTATAATAAAGACAATAGTATGTTTGTAACGGCCAAATGGGAGAAGTCAGATAAGATTGTACAGTTGACAAGCGGTACCCTATTCGGCTTGATAGAGGCAAGAGGGGATGTAGCAGGGTATAAAGGAAGTGTAGAAAACGGCTCAGTCATTGAAACAGATGATGTGGATGCCGATGCGGCTTCGGATACCTATAAATTCGATCCTGCTTCCAATAGTTTGATTCCGGAAATCCGTAGAGGGCTTAATACCATGGTTAGCCTTATGGCCAGAAAGATTAACGAGATTCATAACAGTGGTGTAGGTATAGATGGCAGTACCGGGGTTGACTTCTTTACTAAGATGGATGATTCACTGTCTTTTGAGATGGGAAATATCCAGGTAAATCCCGAATTCAACGATTTGGATTTGATAGCATCGTCTGCCACAGGCGAAAAGGGTGATAACACCATTGCTCAAAAAATAGTGGAATTCCGCCGTGATGAACTGTACAGAACAACAAATCTGACGGTAGGGATTGATGATTTTTACCGTTCTATTATCACGTGGATAGGAACCACCGGGCAGGAAGCTGCAAGAGTTACTGAAAACCAGAATGTGCTTGTGAGTCAGATACAGAATAAGAAAGAGTCTATATCTGGTGTATCGATGGATGAAGAGGTGACGAATATGATGAAGTTCCAGCATGCGTATAATGCCAGTTCGAGAGTTATGAATACTATAGATGCGATGATAGATCAGATTATAAATAGAATGGGAATTGTGGGAAGGTAATTTAGTCAATAATTAATAGTGAATAGTGAATAGTGTTTTTTTCTTCTTGAGATTTTATATAGAGATATAGGAGAGAGTGAGTATGAGTTCTTTTTTCGGATTAGATGTTGCGATAAGTGGGTTGTTTGCCAGTCAGAGATCATTGGATATCGCAAACCATAATATTAATAACGTAAATACACCGGGCTATTCCCGACAGGTAGGGGTACAGAAAGCAACGCGCCCGGTCGGACTGCTTGATGGTACGGGAATGGTGGGTACCGGTACCGAGATTACCGCAGTAAACCGCGTTCGGGATGACTTTTTGGATTTTAAATACTGGAGTGAGAATGTTTCTTTTGGTGAATGGGAAACCAAAAGCAATGCGATGGAGGATCTTGAAGCGATTTTTAATGAACCGTCCGACACCGGTTTTACAACAGTCATGGACGAGTTTTTTGCATCCTTGCAGGAACTATCAAAGGATCCCAGTAGTGAAGCGGCACGAGCATCAGTGAAACAAAAAGGTGTATCATTATGCAAATATTTAAACAGCACAGCCGCCCATCTTCAAAAAATGCGAGACGACAATAATTATTCATTAAAAATTAAAGTAGATGAATTAAACTCTTACACCCGGCAAATAAAAGATTTGAACGAACAAATCTATAAGTCCGAATTAGACGGTAATGCAGCTAACGACTTAAGAGACCAAAGAACGCTGCTTCTTGACAAACTGTCTAAATTAGCTAATATACAGGCCAGTGAAGTTGTTGTCGGAAAGTTGCCTAACGGAAAGGAAGACCGCCGCTTTCAAGTAACTATAAATGGCTCATACCTTGTTAATCATTTTGATACATATGAATTGGAAACTTTTGAAATCGATGAAGGTTCCCATAGGGACGGCATGTATGGCATACAGTGGGCAAAGAGCGGTAATGAGATGATTCCAAAGGGTGGAGAACTAAAAGGATATTTGGATGTTCGTGATGGAAATGGAGAAGCAGGACAATATAAAGGAATACCCTATTACCTCGAAAAGCTGGATGAATTCGCACAAAGTTTTGCAAAAACATTTAATGAAGGAATATTGAAAGATGGCGAACAGCACTATGCGGGACATGCAGGAGGTGTGGGATTGGATGGTTCTGTTGGCGTAAGATTTTTCTCTTATGAGAACAAGTCTTCTGCCCAACTTGTAGAAAACGGTTACGATAAGCTCACAGCAGCAAATATCTCTATCTCTTCGGATGTAGAGAGTGATATTTATAAAATAGCTACAGCATCTGTAGGCGGAGAAGCAGGAAATAACGGAAATATCGCAAGTTTACTGGAACTACGCCACGAAAGCAAGATGTTCAATGAAGGTGCACCGGAAGACTTTATGAAATCACTAGTAGCGATGTTAGGGGTAGACGCCCAACAAGCAGTAAGAGTTTCGGGAAATCAGGAGAATCTTGTACAGCAGATCGACAATCGGAGATTATCGTTATCCGGTGTGTCTGTAGATGAAGAAATGGCAAATATGGTAAAATATCAGCACGCCTATAATGCAGCAGCAAAGATGATCACGGTGATGGATGAGATCTATGATACGTTAATTAATAGAGTAGGAGTTTAGCCAATAACAATTGACAATTAAAAAATTGGATTAATGAAAAATAATTATTGTTGACTTTGAAGTTTGGGAGGGTAAAGATGAGAGTCACGAATAATATGCTGGTTCGGAATATGATGATAAATTTAAATAACAATCTTGGCAGGATGGAAAAGGCGCAGCAGCAAATGTCTACGGGAAAGAAGATATCAAGGCCTTCTGATGACCCTATTATTGCTTCAAGGGCGTTGAAATTCCGGACCGATGTCTCTGAGATAGAGCAGTTCCAAAAGAATACCAGCGATGCGTTATCGTGGACGGAAGTAACTGAAAGTGCTTTAAGCAATTTGGGGGATGTTATCCAAAGGGTTCGGGAATTGACAGTGAAGGCATCAAATGGTGTGTTAAGCGTTGATGATACATTAAAGATAAAAGAAGAAATTTCTCAGCTTAAAAAAAGTATTGTTGAAATCGGTAATACTGCTTATGCCGGAAGATACGTTTTTGCGGGTTTTAAAACAGATGAGCCACCGTATAAAGCTGAAAAGATCACGCTTCCTCCGGCACTAAAAAGTATTGCGCCAATAGATTTGTCAGGAGATGAAACGGGATCAAAGTTTGTTTTAAATGTAGATGGTGTTGAAACGGCTATTACATTGACCGCGGATTACGGTACGCCGGCAGATTTTATAGCGGCATTGCAACCGGAGCTGGATACTGCTTTTGGCGCGGACAAGATAAAAGCTACTGTTGATACATCCGGATATTTAACCTTTGCAGCGGAAGCAGGTACGCAAGAAATTACCATTGGTCCGGATACACCTCCGGGCATCAATGCGTTGAACTTTATGAAAATCGAAGAGCAGTCTGTGGTAGAGGCTGAAATGGAAAAACTTAGTTATAAAGGCAAGTTTTCGGGCATTGGCGGGCCGGTTTCCGGTTCTGTTACCGACGCGATGTATGAAATATTTTATAATGAGAATATGGATAAAGTATATGGACAGCCTGAACTGATGATGGGGAAATTTGAAGAGTTTACCGCGCAGGCTCCCGATCTGTATTTTGATATATCGCTAGATGGCACTGTAGAACGCATAAGTTTAACAGAAGGTACTCATTATGATCTTGATTTTATGGTAACCGAGTTGAATCTGCAGCTTGATACCGCTTTCGGGCCTGACAAAGTCAAAGCAAGCAGTGAGAATGGGCGATTAAAGTTTACAGTGCTCCAGGGAGAAAATATTAAGGTAAATAATGCTGGTGATTTTGATGTATCTTCGCTAGGTTTTAGCAGTGGGGGGAAAAGCAGCAGCGGAATGCTTGAAAGTTCGGCTTTCACATCCTTTACTGCTGCAGTACCGGATCTGTTTTTTAATATTACGTTAGACGGGGGTACACCTACAACCATAAAATTACAGGATGGTGTTACATATAAGCTGCCTTCACAAACTCCCGCAGCCGGGGAGAATATTATTAATGATGTACTCATACCTCAGCTTAACAGTACATACCCGGGCGTATTCACCGTAACAGAAGGGGCAGGAGGTACTATTCAAATACAAGCTGCCGCCGGACAGGAGTTTACAATAAGCGATTCAAAACCGGATACGTTAACTACCCTAGGCTTTACCGATGGAGCACAATCAACAACCAATCAAAAACAGGAAATTGTGTACGAAATAGGTGTTGGTAACAATATCAAGATTAATGTGGAAGGAACAGATATATTTGGACAAGGTACCGAAGGGTTATTTGAAACCTTTACAAAACTTGAGATGGCGCTGGAGGGACAAACATCGTATAAGACAATTACGGATGATTCGGGAACTTTAGTTGTTACCAACTATGAATTCGAGATAGACGATATGCTTGCCGACTTGGATAAAGATATGAATCGCTTACTTAAAGTGAGAGCTGATGTAGGCGGGAGAATGAATTTTATTGAACTTACAGATAACAGGTTAAAAGATGATAACATTAGTTTTACCGGACTTATGAGTAAAAATGAAGATGCAGATATGGCGGAAGTCATCATTCGCCTGCAAATGGAAGAAAGCGTATATCGCGCTTCGTTATCAACCGGTGCCAGAGTGATCCAACCAACATTAGTTGACTTTATTAAGTAGTGGGAGGATATTATGCTGCAGATAACCCAGACCTATGCACGAATAGGGATTGAAACAAAAAATACACAGCTTAATATGAAATCAACACCTCCTAGATTAGATATACGCCAAGAGAATGCTAAAGTTGAGATAGAGTCAGAGCTTCCTAAAGTGCAGATAGACCAGTATCAGTGTTTCGCGGAAGCTGGATTAAAGAACAATATGGATCTTTTGAAGGAAGCATCTCAGTTGGCATCACAGCAGGTGATGCAATATATTTCTAAAACGGTCGCAGACGGACATACGCTGGCATCAATAGAAAACGGCAGTAACCCTATTCCGAACATGGCGGTACGCGACGCGTATCCGGAAAAACAATTTAACATTGGGTTTATACCTAAAAGCAGACCTAAAATAGAAGTGACAGGAGATATAAAGTTTAACTACCAACCCGGTGCAGTTCAATACGATTATCAGCCGGGTCAGGTAGATATACAAGCTTCACGTCCTGAAATAAATATATATCTGGAACAAGAAGCATCCATTCAATTTAAATATGCAGGCAAGAATGTTGATATCAGGTTGTAGATTTCTACACTCTTTTAATTCAGCAATATTGTATGGTAGGGGTAGGCCTTGTGTCTACCCCAGATATTTAAATAATTCTTAATTATCCTATTTAAAGTTTAACTAAAATGGAAACAATGTATAATGAATGCAGGAGGAAGTTTATGAAGTTACATACAAAGTACTTTGGTACAATTGAAATAGATGAAAAAAATATCATTGATTTCCCGGAAGGCATCCCCGGTTTTGAGCAAATTAAAAAGTTTATAGTTATCCATAGCGAAGATGAGACCCTTCCTTTTAGCTGGCTCCAAGGAGTGGACATGCCGGAACTTGCCTTTGTAATCATTGACCCAAGACTTATCACTCCAAATTATGTGATAGATATTGATGATAGTGAGATAGAAGTTCTAGAGATCAAAGATACTGCAAAAGTAAACATTTATTCTATTGTAGTAGTACCCGAAGAACTGGCTAAAATGACAGCTAACTTAAAAGCGCCTGTATTGATTAATGCTGATAATAATAAAGGCAAGCAGGTTGTAATGGAAAAAGGCGATTATCCCATCAAGTACTATTTTATGGAACAATTCCAGCAAAAGGCAGGTGGATGAAACCATGCTCGTGCTATCTAGAAAAAAGACCCAGTCCATCATCATCGGAGATAATATCGAAATTACTATTATTGATATCCAGGGAGACCAAGTACGCCTTGGCATTAGTGCTCCTCGTAATATAACCATACATAGGAAGGAAGTATTCCTTGAAATTCAAGAAGAAAATAAAAAAGCAGCTGACAGTAAGCCTACAGATCTTTATGGACTATTTAAAAAGTGATATCATTATTGAATTATCTAGAGATTATAAAAAATTCTACAAAACCTGTAGAATTTTTTTGTTTTTCGCTAAAGTATTTGAAGATTTAAATCGATATATATATTGAAATCTAAAAACAAATGGTTGGCCAACCATAATGTTAATATCGGACAATTGCTTTGAACGGTCGGCAATTTTATATTGTCCATTGTCCATTGTCCATTGTCCATTAAAAAAGTAGGGGCATGGATGCCCGAAATATTTATCAAGGAGGAGTTATATTATGAGAATTAACAACAACTTAATGGCAATGAACACCCACAGACAGTTGGGTACTGCTGGTGCTAATGGTGCAAAGTCAATGGGAAAATTATCATCAGGCTTTAGAATCAACAACGCAGCAGATGATGCAGCAGGTCTTGCAATCTCTGAAAAAATGAGAGGACAAATTAGAGGTTTAAATCAAGCTTCTAGAAATGCACAAGACTCCATTTCTTTAATTCAAACAGCAGAGGGTGCTCTTGGAGAAACTCAAGCGATTCTCCAAAGAATGAGAGAACTTGCTGTTCAATCAGCGAGTGACACTAATGCAGGTGTTGACCGTGGAGAAATACAAAAAGAGCTAGATCAATTAAAAAGTGAAGTGGATAGAATTGCCTTCACTACTGAATTCAATACGAAGAAGCTACTAAATGGTAGTTTAAGTTCATCAAGAGAATTACAAGGTACAAAAGCAGTTTCCAATAAATTCAATGCAATGGATGTTCAAGCTGCAGCAGGTACAGCTACAGCAGGAGGTGCAGTAGCTATCAAAGAAGCCATTGCTGGACAAGAAGGACAGGGATATAAATTAACTGGCTCTATCGCATTGGCTGAAACCACAGTGATTAGATCTGACGTAAATGATGCCTTTGATATTACGATCAATGGTGAAGCATTGGCAGATGTTACCATTGCTGCAGGCAGCTACTCTAGAGAAGACTTTGCATCAGCTGTTCAAACGGCAATTAATGATGCGTTGACAGCTGCTTCAGCGAATGAATATTATAAGCAAGTAAATGTAACTGTAGATGATAATAATAAACTGGTCATCCAAACAAGAGATGACGGCTCAGGTACAAGTATTACAGTTGCCGCTGCTACTTCTGCTGGAACAGAAGGGGACGCACTTGCAACCATGGGATATGGAGACGAATATCGTACAACCGGTGCAGGAGATGGTACGATACATGCAACTACAAATACAGTAGCGGCTGGTGCAAGTGATCAAATAGATATTACTATAGGTAGTAAGACAGCAACGATTACTTTGGATGCAGGTACCTATACTAGAGAAGACTATGTAACTCATATTCAAGGAAAGATAAATACTGCATTTGGTGCAGGTGCATTAACTGTAGGTCTCAATGGTAGTAACAATATGACATTTACCTTGGCAGAAGGATTGCGTGCAAATGCTTTGACTGTAGATACATCAACAAATGGTGCAGTTAATGTTGGTACAGTTACATCAGCTGCAGCAACCACTGTAGGGGCTGCAAGTGCTACATCAGGGGTAGACCATATCAATGCAAGGGCAGAAGGAACTGTGATCTCCACAGGTGTTAATGATGTCCTTAACTTAACAGTAGACGGAGGAACTGCCCAAAACATTACTTTAGAGGCTGGAACCTATAAGACTCGCCAAGACTTAGTAGATGAAATCAATACGAAAATAGATGGAAATGCAGCCCTAAAGGGGAAAGTAGAAGCCTCTTTAGATGATAATAATAAAATTGTCTTCACATCAGCTACAAAGGGCGCAGATTCTAGCGTAGCGGTTGCAGGAACAGCACAAACAGCAATTGGAAGAGCTGCTACAGCAGGAACGATAACCAGTACAGTAGACCTTGCTGGAGGAATAAGTGCCCATGCAACAGATAATACCCTGACCTTTACCTTAGGTACAAAAGCAACCTCTTTAGATTTAACAAGTGCAGCTGAAATCACAGCTTCTAAGGATGTTTCCAGTAATACTTTAGCTAAGGTTATTCAAGAGCATTTAGATACTGAATTTGGCAAGGATGCCGTTACAGTGAACATAGTAACGGATGGTGGAGCAGAGTATCTTCAATTTACACCGAATGCAGGGGCTTCCGCCTTTACAATCACTGGAAATGGAGCTGCTCAATATATTGGAAATGCCACTAATACAGCTACAGTAAGCACAGCACCAAATAATGTTGATAATGCTGGAACAGACCACATAGATGGTAGTTTAGGAAACTCTGCTCAGCTTATTACTTTAGCAGATACAGATGGAAACAGTTTAGGAATTGAAGCAGGAAATGTAATCACTTTCAGTGGAACACAAGATGGCAAGGCATTCTCAACATCTGTTACTGTTACAAATGATACAACAGTACAAGATTTATTTAATGAAATGAAGAAAGTTGATGAATTAAAAAATGCCAATATTACCTTAGATACAGATACAGGTAAACTGAATATCGAAGGTGAAGCAGGAGCTTCAAAAGATTTAAGTAACATGAAATTTAATGCTGTAAAATCAGCAACAGATAGCTCTGAAGTTGGTGCATTTAACAGAGTTTTCAATGATATGACTGTTACGCAACAGGCTCAAGATGCAAAAAGCGATGCATCTTTAGCAATGCATATCGGAGCAAATGAAGGTCAAACATTGGCAGTAGACTTAAATGAAATGAGCAGTAGTGCATTAAAAGTAAGAGATATTGATGTAACAACACAAAAAGGTGCAGAGTCTGCAATTACTGTAATCAATAATGCAATCGAATCTGTGTCAGCAGAAAGATCTAAGCTTGGTGCTCTTCAGAACAGATTAGAACATACAATCAAGAACTTAGATACATCCTCTGAAAACCTACAAGCATCTGAGTCAAGAATCAGAGATGTAGATATGGCGAAGGAAATGATGGAATTCACTAAGAACAACATTCTTCAACAAGCAGCGCAAGCAATGCTAGCCCAAGCGAACCAAGCGCCTCAAGGAGTACTTCAGTTATTAAGATAATTGAATACCTAGCAATAACAGTAGAGGGTCAGGGGAATATTTCCTCTGGCTCTTTTGCATACTTTATAGGTAAGGAAGAATAGTGTTGTATTCTTATGTTAGGTATAAAGTTGTTATTAAAGATTTTAAAATACAGAATATATAACGAAATTAAGAAAGTAGGTGATAATATGCCAAATCAAGAAGTCATAGCACAAATATTAGACCTTTTAGAAACTATGGAAGAGGGAATGGACTATGTAAAACAAAAACTAGAAGAACTTAATATAGAAGGAACTATAACTGTTCTTACAGATTTAACATCTGCCTTTATAGAAATAGAAAAAAGCATATCTTCAATGCTAGAAAAACTACCTGAGAATAAGATAATAGAGAAAGCTGGAAAACTAAGCACAGCTTTTGACATCATGGTAAAAGAATACGAAAGCACAAATCGACAAAAAGTTTATGAAATCATGCAGTTTACATTAGAACCAACTTTCAAGAACTGGAAAGACGAACTGGGAGAAATCATGAAACCTCTAATATTATCATAGGAGAAAGGAGGCAATACCATGGATATAGCAGCATTATCAATGGGACTAAGCCAAATGAAAGTAGCCCAGCAAGCAAGCATTTCAGTCATGAAGATGGTAATGGATGCAGGAAAAATACAAATGAATGATATGGTACAAATGGTACAGCACAATACTAAGATAATGGATCAATCTGTCACCCCTTACCTTGGAAAAAATATAGATGTTCGACTGTAGAGAAGAAAAAGAGATGATGACATGAAAGAACAAGAGCATGCGAAGAAAGAGCTACAAGAACAGTTGGAGCGAGTGAAACAACGATTGCAAATCCTTGATATGATCGAAGAGAAACTCCTTCAAATGAAAGGACTAGCTCAGTGGGTAGCAAATGAAAACGTGACTGATGAAGAAATGCAAAAGATCGACAAAAACGTGAAAGACCTAGAAGAGCAGGTGAGACTACTGGACAGTGAGAGTACTAAGTTGTCCTAGGGAAAAGTATTTCTATTTCAAAACCTGCCAAAGATCCTACGCATGTAGACAGTATTGCGTTGGGAAATTATCGGGGGTATACAAAATATATGGAAAAACTGAGAGGAAAATCAGAAGGATTTTTGATGGATTTTTGGGAATCTATATTTGGCTTTTTAAGGCAAGTATCCATGTTTAGTCTCGTATGTAGCATTATAAAAAACGCTTTTAAAAAAGAGATTACCCATACTTTTGTGGATGGATGGGTTTTAGGCAATCTGATAGGATCTATTGTTAGCTCCTATTTGGTGTTCAGAATAGGAAAATCGGTTCCTGAATTGATGTTCCTGGTTATATTTTACGGAAGTATTCGGGTTTTTGAAGTAATTATCTATCAAATCAATGTTCTGCTGTTTGATTCTTATCGATCTTGGAAAATTGGTAAAGAATATAAGATAAAATCTATTCGGAGGATGGTATTAGCTCTTCTTCATAACTATATAGAAGTTATATTTTGGTATAGTGCTGTGATTATTTCGATCATTGCCATTGCAAATCAGCCTATGTCTAGATCATGGCTAGAGTATGTAGTAAAGAATTTCCTGTGCATGGCTACCTTTCAATATAGTGAGCTTGTATCAGATTTTGGAGATACATTTAGTATCTTACATAGTATTGCAGTTCTTGAGGTGATTTCTGGAATTATTATGACGGTTATATCACTGGCTAGATTTGTTGGGGTTCTTCCAGAGGTAGATGAGCAGGAATAGTAAAGAATAGATTTCACGGACACTTAACATATATTAACTTATTGCAATTCAAAACAATAGTGTCTATAGCATATAATGACCAATGTGATATAATACAACCAAAGCTAGGAGTTACTACCTATAATAGTATTATTAAAATGAGAGAGTTAGCTCAAAAAGTAATTAATCAAGATCTATCTGTTGAAGAAACCAAAAAGATTAATGAGCAGTTGAAAGACCTTGAAGAGCAGGTGAGGCTTCTAAACGGTGAAAGTATCCTATTGTCTTAGAAAGATGCTTGTTTAGAATAAATGAAAGATCCTAAGAAGGATCTTTTCTTTAATTTTGATAATAAAATTCTGAAATATATTATTAGTATATAAATAATTTAATCTAAATTGACGATATAATACTTAGAAGGTTACAACAGATATGTTATAGCTTACTACAAAAAATTGATTCATTGACAGCGTGGATGTGTAAAAGGAGTGGAAAATTATGACGATTTCGCGGATTAACAGTATGAGGTTGACAGGACTGGCTACAGGACTGGATACTGATTCGATTATCAAAAATACCCTCAGTATTGAGAGAATGCGTATTGATGTCGTATCACAAAAAAAACAAGTTGCCGAGTGGAAACGTGATCAATACAGAGAGGTTACCAACCTATTAAGAGGGATTAAAAGCGAGTATATGGATGTTTTGAAACCATCAACCAATATGCTGTCTCAATCCAATTATAAAAAATATACGGCTTCTACTGTGGATAGCGCTACAGGACAAACCAGTACATTAGTTTCTGTCAGTGGCACGGTAAATGCGATGTCGGGCAGCCATAGTGTTAAAGTGCTGCAGAGGGCTTCAGCAGCGCAAGCACAAAGCACTGAAAATGTTACCCAGGAACTGATTAGTACGCGAGATATGAATTTATCATCAGCGAAGCTTAAAGGTAAAAGTATAACACTTACATTGGATGGTGTTACAAAAGAGATCACTTTTGATGCCGACTATTCAACGACAGATGACCTGATAACCGGAGGAGGCGATCCTGCAAAGAAGGGACTTCAAAAACTAATTAATGAAGCCTTTGGAGCAGATAAAATTGAGGTACTACAAGTGGGAACAGATGATAAGATTAAATTTTCTACCGTAAGTGGAGCTACAAAACTATCAATATATAGCGGTAGTTCCGAGACAAAAGATGCGACAAGCATATTGAGAATTACGCCAGGTACCAGTAACCGTATTAATATCTATGATTCCTTAGAGAACATTGTACCAAAAATGAAAACTGCATGGAAATTTGATGAAAATGATAAGCTCAAATTTACCATTAATAATAAAACCTTTGAGTTTGATAGAACAACGTCTCTAAGCAACATGATGAGCACCATTAATGGCGATGAAACTGCCAATGTGACCATGAGATATGATGAAACCACCGATCATTTTGTAATAGCCTCTAAAGAGACCGGTGCCGCAGGGGCAATTATAATTAATGAAGAAGATCCGGGATATAATTTTGTAAGTGCTATCTCAGTAAACAATGTCATACCAAACAGCGGTGATGTAGACGGGGTGACCTATGGTAAGGATGCGAAGGCACTGATTGATGAGCAGGAGATTACCCGAAGCACAAATTCTTTAAGCGTAAATGATCTTACCTATACATTGCTGCGAGATCCGAAAGATACAGAAGTAGATACAATTCAAAATGTTACTGTAGATTTGGATGTAGACGGTATTTATGAAAATATTCAGAAGTTCGTAGAAAAGTATAATGAGATGATAACGACCATTAATAACAGGCTATCGGAAAAATATGATCGCAATTATGTCCCTCTTACAGATGAGCAGAAAGAGGCCATGAGCGAAAAAGAAATAGAGAATTGGGAGGAACAGGCAAAGACGGGTCTATTAAGAAATGATGCTATTTTAGAAAAAATCGTAATGGATATGAGAAGGGCGCTTTTTGATCCTATTGAAGGTGTAAATATAAATCTGACCAGTATTGGCATCACTACCGGGGTTTATACAGAGAAGGGTAAGCTGAATATCGATGAAACCAAGCTTAAAAATGCAATACAGAATGATTCGGATGCTGTAATGAATTTATTCAGCCAGAAGTCATCAAGTGAACCTGCTTATTATAGGACGTTATCACAGGAACAGAGGGAAATTCGATACGATGAAGAGGGATTGTTCCAACGGTTATACGATATTATTGAAGATAATATATCCACTTTTAGCGATAGTGGCGGGCGTAAAGGGGTACTCCTTGAGAAAGCCGGAATTCAGGCAGATCGTTCTTATACTAATAATATGATCTATAATGAAATATTAGGTTATGAAAAACGCATGGATTTAATGTGGGATAATTACTATAGCAAGGAAGACAGTCTATATAAAAAGTATGCGAATCTGGAAACAGCAATGAACCAGTTGAATAACCAAACAAATTCACTATTGGCTCAGTTGGGGATGGGTAGTTAATATGGAGGATAGGAATACTCTACTGCTGGAGAAAAAAGAACTCTCCGAGAAGATATATAAAAATACACTCGCTCAGAGTGAAAGCATTGCTGATGAAAATATTGAGAATCTATTGATCTTAGTTGAAAGTCGTCAGAAGCTTTTAGATAGGATTGCTGGAATAGATCAAGGTATGGAACAGTATCAGAGAAATGCAGGAAAATTACAGACACTTGAATTGGACATCATAAATTTTTTTAAACAAATATATGAATTGGATAAAGAAAATGCTGAAAATCTAGCCAAGATAAAAGAAGAGACTTTTAACCGTATTCAGCAAGTAAAGCATTCAAAAGAAGCAATGTCTAATGGGTATATGAAACAAAACATATCTGCTTACGGATATTTTTTAGATAAGAAAAAATAATTTAGCGTATTGGGGGAAAATTTATGGGAATTGAAATCAGTAGCATTAATCAGCCAAACTATACGGCATATCCTTCTAAAAGTACAGAGAGTGCTATTGACACTAAAGTCAACATGAGTGAGTATACAGAAAAAATACAGAGTTTACCTTCTTCGAAAGAGTTGTTGGAGAAGAAAGATACGAGTTATAATTTTCTTTCTATTTCAGAAAAAGCAATTATTGACGCCATTGAAAAAGCAAATAAAGCGGTACAAGGGATTAATACATCCTTTGAATTCTCTATTCATGAAAAGACACGAGAAATTATGATTAAGGTGCTTAATAAGGAAACGAAAGAAGTGATTAGAGAGATTCCGCCGGAAAAGACTTTGGACATGGTTGCGAAGCTGTGGGAGATGGCAGGTATTATTGTCGATCGAAGAGGATAACTTGATAACACAGGGATATATAAAGTAAAAAGTTGAATGAGGTGTATACAATGGCATTGAATAATCCCTATGCAGCATACCAAAGATATGCTACAGTAAAAAAAACGCAGACCAATCAACAAGCTGTTAACAATCAGGAAACATATAGAACTACAACAACGCAGCCTGTGAATTCTATACAAACTACAAACACCGCTAACGGAGCGAACCAATATTTAGAGAATGCGGTACTATCAGCATCTCCTGAAGAGCTAACCCTAATGCTGTATGACGGTGCGTTAAAATTCATGAATCAAGCGATTATCCATATACAGATGAAAAACATTGAGAAGTCCCATATGACAATCGTAAGAGCTCAAGATATTTTTACAGAGTTAATGAGTACTTTAAACATGGACTATGAGATGTCCCAAAATTTATATAGCCTATATGAATTCATAAATAATAGCTTGATGCAAGCAAATATTAAGAAAGATACTGATTTATTAAGAGAAATGATAACTTTTACCCGAGAACTGCGTGAAACATGGGCGCAGGCCATGAAAATTGCAAAAAAAGGTTAAGGGATTTATAATGGATATAAAACTTCTATCTCAGCATTTGTTAGATATTGCAAAAGAAAAATATCATCTTGTACAGGAGATACATGAACTAACATCAAAGCAGGCGGAAATGATTTCTGACAAGCATCTGACAGATTTTTTTTCTTTAGCTGCTGAGAAGCAAGAGATTATTGATAAAATCAATGCTTTGGATGAAAAATTTGAAAAGCAGTATGACTTATTAAAGAAATCAACTGACGGACATATATTTGTTGAAGTGTTTTCAAAAGAAAAGTCGTTAAGAGAGCTCCAAAGTGTTGTGATCCAAGTGGCCAAGGAGATGGAAACCATAAAAGATTTAGAACTTAGGAATAAAGATGTGTACAAAAAAGTACTATTGGATATGATGGTTTCTATTAATCATTCCATGGCAAACAGGAGTGAGCAAGTGTTACGGTACAAAAGAATGAATGACTATAAGAAAAGCAAATCCTAGCAGGAATCTGCCGGGATTTTATTTTATCTACATTTTTTTCACATCGATAAGCTATCCCAAAGTATAACAGTAAGCTTTAATACATATATTATGACTTGTTTTTTGCATATTGGACAAGTAAATATCTATTAATAATTATTAAACTCTGGAAAAGATACAAAATAATGAGATAGAATGTTGAATTATGTGTAAGAACATAGTAATATGTTTATATGTAATAATATAACATAAATAGCATTTATATAATAGTGTAGTATAAGTAATCAATGGTGGCGACATTTAAGTAAATTTATCCGTGAACATAACTGGAAATGTTTAAGTGATAGAAAGGTATATTTGAGGTGATAGTATGAAAAGAAAGATGGTTTCCGTATCGAAATGTAAAGATGGAGATATACTGGCAGAAGATGTATTAAATAAAATGGGTACATTAGTCATGCCCGCTAAAACAGTGATAAGTGATTCGATAAAAGATAGATTGAGCAGTTTTAAGATTATGGATGTTATGATATTAATACCCGAAGATAGGGAGGAAGATGAAAACAGCAGCGCGATTCAGCAGCTAAAGACCAATTATGGGCAAAAGACACAGCAGATCAAAATGCTGCTGGAGGATCTCGCCAATGGTAAGGATATGGATAGTGAGAAGGTCAATGACATAACAGATTTTATGTATAGTAAGGTAACCAGCAGTTATGATGTGGTTCAATTAATGAGTCGAATAAAATCTATCGGTGATATGACTTATACACATAGCATGAATGTTTCTATGTATTCGATGCTCATAGGAAAATGGCTTGGATATTCTGAGAAAGAGACAAAAGAACTAATGGTAGCAGGTGTTCTTCATGATATTGGAAAGACAAAAATACCCTTAGAGATTTTAAGGAAAAATGAGCCTCTAACATCTGAGGAAGCTGCAATATTCAAGAAGCATGCTGCTTACGGGTATGAAATCTCAAAAACCATTCCCAACATAAGTGGGGATGTCCGACAAGCGATCCTCATGCATCATGAAAGGGAAGATGGCAGCGGGTATCCTTTAGGTGTAAAAGGAGATAAAATCAATGCATTTGCTAAAATTATATCACTAGCGGATGCATATGACTCATTGATGTGTCAGAGAAAAGGTAAAAGATTCAATACACCGTTTGAAGCGATTGAAGAGTTTAATAAACAAGGCTTAATATATTTTGATCCGAAAATCTTAATGACTTTTCTAGCGCGTATATCGAACTACTACATAGGAACAAAAGTAAAAATGAGTACCGGTGTGATAGGTGAGATTGTATCCATACTGCCCCAGAGTATTTCCAAACCGATTGTAAAAATAGAGGATAGATTTGTTGATTTATCAAAAAATAAAAGAATAGAGATTACCGGAATCGTAGATGAAACCGCTTAATAAAATTTATAGGAAACTATAGTAATTGTAAATACAGTGTTTCAAGAGAATAAATTTTTTATATTTAAGAATTTATTCTTTTTTTGTGCAGTTTTATTTGGTATAATAACGTGCTATACTAAGTAGTGAACAGTTAATAAAATGTACAATGGACAAGGTACAATGGACAATATGGTAGGGTACTCGAATATGAACGTGTGTCTTAGCACATAGTGGAAGCCGAATATGGGGACGAACCTACTGCGTCTGCTTTTGATGAAGCTGTATTTTTGTTTAATATCTTATGCTTCGTGTGATTGGTTTAATAATTATTAATTATTAATTATTAATTGTTAATTGCTTTTATTGGGGGTTTTGATGTGTCGCAGTTCCGTAGAGATATAATAACCGGTGAGTGGATGATTATTTCTGAACAAAGAAAAGGACGTCCTTATCAATATGGAGAACATGAGGAGGAGAATGCTTGTCCTTTCTGTCCGGGAAATGAGCATATGACACCAAATGAGATAATGAGGAAAGAAGATGAGCATGGTTGGAAAATGCGGGTAGTACCCAATAAGTATCCTGCAGTTTGTGCTCAGGACGGATTGATGGATGAGGATACATTATTTTACGCTATGTGTGAAGCACCGGGCAGACATGAGGTAGTGGTGGAAACTGCGTCACATGAACAGATGCTGCACCATATGGAAGATGAAAAAATTTTTGATGTTTTTTTTGCATTCAAGGAGAGGTTTGTTGAATTATCTAGAATAGAAGATATAAAATATGTTCAGATTTTTAAGAACCATGGAAGAAACGGAGGAGCGTCTATTCGACACTCTCATTCTCAGATTGTAGCCATGCCGTTTATACCTCCAAGGATTCAGTTGGAGTTGGAAGGTGCCCATAGGTATTATCAAAGTGACGGCAAATGCGCATATTGTGAAATAATCAAAAAGGAGATAGGGTACCAGCAAAGACTGCTCTGTAAAAATGAGCATTTCATTGCGGTATTGGCGTTCGCTCCCAGGTTTGCATATGAAACATGGATAATTCCTTTGGATCACCAGGCTGTGTTTTCTGAGGCCGACGATACGTCGATAATATCATTAGTAAGTATCTATAAAAAGATAATGGAAATGTTTACAAGTATTCTGGGAGAATTTCCATATAACCTTGGAGTGCATACGGCTCCATATCATTTTACCGATCAATACTATCATTGGCATATTGAATTAATTCCACGTGTTACATACCATGCCGGATTTGAGTTAGCTACCGGAGCATGTATAAGTGTTATTTCGCCGGAAGAAGCGGCTCGAATCATTAAAAAGGAAGTATAACGGGTATTATTGTCGCATTTCCCGGGAAATATGTCGATTTTTAAAGCCCGATTAACATAATTTCAATTATTTGCTATGTAAAAATAGACCGGGAAATGTAAATACTATGATTGCAGGCAGATAATATATCATTATCCGCTGCAACGTGTGTTTATGAATTATAAAAACATCAACAACAGATAATTGAGGTGATAAATGATGGCTGGTTCAAGAAAGTCAAAATTATTAGTTCCGGAAGCTTATGATGCAATGACTAAGTTTAAGATGGAATGCGCTGAAGAAATTGGACATCTGGATTGGGTAAAAGAAAACAATGATCATTATAAAGGAGATGTTCCGGCGAAAGTCAATGGACAGCAGGGCGGCCCTATTGGCGGCATGATGGTTAAGAAAATGATCCATGCATATGAAGAACAGATGAAATAATGAATACAAAAAAATCGGCCGTTATTGGCCGATTTTTTAAATGTAATTTATTCAAAAACAACATTGGCATTTATGGGTGTAATTTGTATCCAGGTTTGGCCGTCATTCAGCTGTATCTCATGACCTTGTTCATCAGTATACAATGTTTTTGAAGAGCGTTTATCCTTTTTCCAATTGATTTTAACCGTTTTTCCGTTGGTAATGTAGTAGCCTGTTCCGGTACCTACAGTATCTAGCTGCTGCCGGCCGATATTAGGTTCTCCGTCACCGAGATAATAATTTTTTACATACTGTATAATGATGTTTTTAGTAGAAACAGCGTTGTCAGAAGTTGATAGCGCATGGGGCGTGCCGCGCATCCATCTTTTGTACAGCTTTGCGGTTTCATCATATTCATATGCGGTAGTGTGATACCGGGAATAGGGTATTTCAATTTTTCTAGCGCTCGCTCCATCAGCAAGCGTTAATTCTGACGATGCATATTGAAAATTTTGTACTTCCGATGTGTCCCTGTATTTTTTTTGCTTCATCATTTCTTTTATTTTTTCAATGCTGGTATATACGTCATGATAGTCCCACTTTCGTTTCGGTTCGCGCCAAAAAATCCAGTCATCTCCACCCAAAACCCCATTGATATTATTAATCTTAAGAGCGGGAATATCTTTTCTGGCCTTTGGACTCCAGCCGTAATGGACATATACTGCATCATTTTCCATGGCATAATCCAGAAAATAGTGACGGGAACTCCTAACCGGGCCGATTTTTTTTGTATCGGTGCCTTTAAATAGCGCCATAAATCTTGTGGAACCGCCTTCTACAATCGTTTCATAGATAACATATGCTTCTTCAAGGCCCGCGTGAGGCCATGCGTCAGAATTGTCATTGTCAATCATGACAGCAATAGGACGTTCATTGGTAGTATTCATAAATTTTTTTGAAGGTTTTATAGGATCGGTAGGCGGAGATGAAGGTGCAGGGTCGGGTTTACTATCTGATATAGCAGTTTCAGACTTTGGAGCAGGCTGCTGCTGCGTAGGCGGTTCATTGGTCTTAGTGCCGGTACATCCTGAGAGCATAGCAAATAACAAAAATGCTGTAGTGATATGTAGTAATTTTTTCATTTAATAACCCCCGATAATTAATATGAATGCATGAAACATAAAGATTATTTTGTTTCTACTATTATACCATGACATTGATATGACAAAAAAGAACAAAAAATGGAAGTCAAATAAATGACCTCCATTAAAAAAGTAGAGGGGATATAGTCAATATTAATAGAAAAACTTCACGAATTTGATAGAGTATAAGTCACATAGTAATAGGTCATCTGTTTCAGCTTCCTGAATAATAACGTAGTTAATGCCGACACTTACCAATGTACCTTCTCTATCTACCAACATGTTTGTTCCAAGCAAAAATTCAATTTTTACTCTTCTGCCGATTTGAGTTCTCAGATATGCCGGTGTGTAGCCTATATCTGTTAATGTAGGGGGGCCTTCTTCAAAGCCCACATCCGGAGGCATTATAGGCTGCACTGATGGAGTCTGGCCATAAGGTGACGGTTGAGGATAACCCATCTGGGGATAGCCTGTTTGCGGGTATTCAGGATATACCGGCGTTGTCGGATACATGGGAGTAGGCTGCATGTCGTAGGAAGGGTACCCCGGTGTCAATGGTCTATAGGTTTCGGGATATTCGGGATACATCATATCTTGTCTTTCGGGCATCTGATAATATTGCTCGGGTGCTTGTTGTATGAAATTATACATAAAATCTCCTCCTGTTCAAAATTTTCAATTAAAATGGTTTGCCAAGACAAATTTTAGACTTGTTTTTTATTTGAATCTTCGTCCGTATACTGTTTTATGTTTGCGCGTAAAGTGATGTTGGATTAAAGTAGCAATGCTCACGTACGCGGTGATGCCAGTAACCTGTGCCATTATAAGGAAACCTGGGTGGACATTCAGGTCTGAATGGATTCATATACCATAGACTTTCTCCTAATAGCGCATGAACATTTCCTGCTAAAGCCCAATCGGCTACTTGATAATGAATTTCCTCAGGTGTCATTGACCATATATTTTGAGTATTAGGTTGACCGCCAATAGAAGTTTTATAGCAAGTAAATTGGCACATCTGTGATAATACCTTGCGTAAGTCTCCTTGGCCTAACCGCAGGTATTCCCCATAAGCTACATGCACTCTATTCATTATTACTGTGGCAACAGCCTGCATTCCCTCGAGGCCTTCTCCTTCAGCTTCACATCGTATCATTCTTGCAAACATTTCTCTTGCAGACATTGGCATTTTGCTCACCTCCACGTTTGTCGGATTCGTATACCTGTAAGTATCACGGGAAGTCTGAAAAAATTTGTTTATATAATTTATGCAGTATGAAATTTTCAATTGGTTTACACTAATAATATATTCTTATGGTAACAATCTTGACACTAAATATAGATAATTATGTTAAATAATTCTTCTTTACTTTTTATTTTATTAGCGCTAAGATGGAAAATAGGAATTTAATTGGAGTGTTACTGAGCATGAATCAAATAAGAAATAATGCGATAAACAATGAGATACAGGAGAATCTATTAAAATGGTTTGATAAAAACAAGAGAGATTTGCCGTGGCGGAAAACAAAAGATCCATATAAAATATGGATTTCAGAAATTATGCTTCAACAAACTCGCGTAGATACTGTTATCCAATACTATCAGCGGTTTGTTAAAAGATTTCCTGCGGTCAAAGAGCTTGCTGAAGCGGACGAGCAGGATGTTTTAAAACATTGGCAGGGATTAGGGTACTATTCCCGCGTACGCAACCTTCATAAAGGGGCTAAAATGATATTGAAACAATATCACGGGATTTTTCCGGATACCATGGAAGAAATCAAAAAAATACCCGGGATAGGGCCATATACGGCAGGTGCGGTTCTAAGCATTGCTTTTAATCAACCGTATCCGGCGGTGGATGGAAATGTTCTGCGTGTATTCAGCAGAATCATGGATATCCATGAAGATATTGCCCAAGCATCAACTGTGAAGCTGATTCAGGAAAAAGTAAAAGAGCTTATTCCGCAAGGCCGGGCGTCAGATTTCACTGAGGCGTTAATGGAATTAGGGGCACTCCTATGTATCCCTGCAAATCCGTTATGTTTAGCATGCCCGCTTTATGAGCAGTGCGAAGCAAGGGCAAGGGGAGTGCAGAATGATCTTCCTGTAAAAACAAAAAAACAGAAACCCAAAAAGATGCATATGGTTTTTTGTGTGGTTAAAAAAGGTGAAGAGATTTTAATGATCAAAAATCCTGCTAACGGTTTATTAGGAGGATTATGGTCGTTTCCCGGCAAAGAAGCTGGAGAGAAACAAGATGAAGAAGCAGTAAATCAGATACTGGAGGAACTAAAATTGAACGCCATAGACATTAAGAAGATAGGGACGGCAAGGCATATTTTTACTCATATGGATTGGGATATGCACATATATCAGTGCGCCGTTAAGAATAAAGAGAAAATAGATGAAGAACATTTATGGATCACAAAGGAAGAGTTCGGCGATTACCCTATACCTAAAGTATACCAAAAAGTATGTAAGCTGATTTTAAATTCTAACAATATGGATAACTAAATGTAGAAATCCAATTTTCCAATTTATATATCATGGGAGTTTTTGTAGGGGTGGACGACTCTGTCCACCCGCCTATCATGCAATAGTGTATCGGGAGGACAGGGTCGTCCGTCCCTACAGCTATACATTTAAATTCGTGCTATTGGGATTTAGAGATAGGATAATTTTAACTTTAAATTTGGTTATCTATATATTTGACAACTCTATAGGTTTTTATTTATACTTGATATAACAGTAAGAAATACTAACAGAAAAGAAGAGATGGGTTGAGAGGAGAAATGTACAATGTATCAATTACCTGATGAAAAAGGATATTTCGGTGAATTTGGGGGCCGGTTTGTACCGGAAAATCTGGAAGGGGTTTTGGAAGAAGTAAAGCAGGCTTTTGAAAAGTATAAGGATGACCCGGAGTTTATTAAAGAACTGGAGTATTACAATAAGTATTATGTGGGAAGACCCAGTCCGCTTTATTATGCCGAAAAGCTCAGCAATCGCCTTGGCGGAGCTAAAATATATTTTAAAAGAGAAGATTTGAATCATACCGGCTCGCATAAAATCAATAATACGATCGGGCAGGTTCTGCTGGCAAAACGATTGGGAAAAAAGAGAGTGATTGCGGAAACCGGCGCAGGGCAGCATGGTGTTGCGACAGCTACGGCTTGTGCGCTGTTTGATATAGAATGTATTATTTTCATGGGAGAAGAGGATACCAGAAGACAGGCATTAAATGTATTCAGAATGGAACTTCTGGGTGCGAAGGTCGTACCGGTTACTTCGGGAACAAGAACTTTAAAGGATGCGGTAGATGTTGCACTTGGTGACTTGATAGAAAACTATCAGACAACTTATTATATGTTGGGTTCTGCTGTGGGCCCTGATCCATATCCCGCGATGGTAAAACATTTCCAATCTGTCATCGGACGGGAAGCCAAAGAGCAGATTAAAGATTTTGAAGGAAAGCTGCCGGATTATATCGTAGCCTGCGTTGGTGGAGGCAGTAACGCGATTGGTTTATTCGCACCTTTTTATGAAGATAAAGATGTAAAGATTATCGGTGTAGAACCTGCCGGTAAAGGTTTGGAGACAGGAATGCATGCTGCCACATTAAGCCTGGGTTCACCTGGGGTCATTCATGGTTTCAAATGCTATGTGCTTCAGGATGAGAAAGGAGAGCCGCTGCCGGTACATTCTGTTTCAGCAGGGCTGGATTATCCGGGTGTGGGACCGGAGCACAGTTTCTACAAGGATAGCGGTAGAGCAGAATATGTTTCGGTAACTGACCAAGAAGCACTGGATGCGTTTTCTGAATTATCACGTATCGAAGGGATTATTCCCGCTCTGGAAAGCGCCCATGCGGTTGCCCATGCTATGCAAATGGCAAAGCAGCTTCCGAAAGATCAGATGATACTTGTCAACCTTTCCGGAAGAGGAGATAAAGATGTGAACCAGGTTGCAGAAATGATGGAAAAATAAACAATAAAGAACAAATAAAAATGATGCTGTCTTTGCAGCATCATTTTTATTTGTTCTTTATTGGCCCTGTTGAATTCCTTACCACCAACTGAGGCTGGTATTCTATCCTGTAAATGCTTGAGTGGCTTGTTTCCACCAGGCTGGGTTTTTGACCGGCGGAGTTCATCTTTTCCAGTAATATATCCATGGCTACTTTTCCGCGGTGATGTAGGCAGTGATCAATAGTCGTTAAGCTGGGGGTAGATATGGATGAAACAAAAATGTTGTCAAATCCGCATACCGAAACTTGCTGAGGGATTTTATACCCGCGGGAAATCAATGCCGCGATGATGCCGTATGCGGTCATATCATTTACCCCTATAACGGCTGAGAAATCTGCTCCTTCATCTATAAGTTCCAAGGCTAGATTATAACCTATTTCCGTTTCGTAGATACTATTTGGCCGTTCATATTCATTCTCAATCGTTGCGGACCTTACAATCAAGTTTTTATCTAATCCATGCTCGCTTAACTTATCTTTTATGCCTTCTAAACGCTGTTTACGTGTAAGCGTCATATTATCAAAAGGTGTCGAAATATAAGCGAATTTTTTATGTCCTAGTGAAAGCATATGCTCTGCAATAATCATTCCGGCTTTATAGCTGTTAAGGCCGATGGTATCGATGTTCAGTGTATCGTTTTTTTCGCCTACAATGACTACCGGTGTTGCAGTGGCTATCCCTTCAATAAGACTTGGAAAGGTTGGGGAGAAGGCATAGATAATGCCATCTACCAGCTCCTCAGTTAATAACTTGAGATATTCTTTCTCTGTTTCATGATTACGATGGGTATTGCACAGCAATACATTATATCCATTTTCAACCGCTTGCTGCTCAATGGACTGAACTAATAAAGGATAGTAGGGGTTCACCATTGTGGGGGTCAGCACTCCGATAAGTTTTTTATGTGCACGCTCATTGCTCTTTAGAGGAAATGGAACATGGTACTTTAAGTTTCTAGCAGCTGCATGTACTTTCCTGACGGTCTCTTCTGAAAAAGAAACGTTATCCTTATTATTCAATATGAGAGATACAGTAGATTGTGATACTCCGGCCAATTTGGCCACATCTTTAGAAGTTATTTTCTTCATATAATACGCTCCTCTAGTATACGAATGCTTAAAAATAAATATTATTAATAATTATTAATAAAAAAATAAAATATATAATACAAATTAGTGGATTCACTTCAATGAAATTAATAATTTAATATATATTATATATCAATTGCATAGCATTAGTCAAATAAATCCTGTTTTAAATAAGAGGTTAAAGCTATAGACTATCAGCACTGGACAAGGCATCGGCACAAGAAAAAAAATGCATGATATTCAAAACTGTAAATAAAATTATCAATAAAATTATAAATAACATTGACAAAAAAGATAGACGGTATTATAATTGTTAATAATTAATATAATTAATAAAATGAACAAATAATTATTTAGTTATAATTAATATTTATTAATAACAATCATTTCAAAGAGGCTGATTTTAGTTATACTCGTTATTCAAAAAAACTTATCAATAAATAATATTTTGATAAATGCTGAAGTTAAAAATCCGTGTAGCAAGAGGATGCTTAAGAGAAGGTTAAGGGTGTGTATTAGCATGCTGCGCTATCTATAAAGCAGAACAATATATAATGTGATGAATGATTGGGGGTAATAGGAATGAATGAATCACTGAGTAAGTATATGAAAGTGGGCTTGATTCATTTTATGGCTTATCCTGATGTTGTATCGGGAGAAGGGCCTGTTGAAGAAACACTGAAAAAGATTGCTGTAGATGATTATTTTGATGTAGTGGAGATTACGTGGATAAAAGATAGCAATGTAAGGAAAATAGCTAAAAAAATGATAGAAACAGCGCATTTGACAACTGCATATTCTGCAGGACCCAGATTAATGATTCAAGGATTAAATATTAATGATTTACATGAAGATGGAAGAAAAAGAGCTGTCGATACATTAAAAGATGGAATTGACGAGGCTTATGAAATGGGCTGTGTCGGATTCGGGTTTTTGAGCGGAAAATATCCTCAAGATCAGAAAGGCAAAGAAGAGGCGTATCAGGCACTGGTGAAATCCACTAAGGAGCTTTGCGGGTATGCAAAAGCAAAAGGGGATATGAAAGTTGTACTAGAAGTATTTGATTATGATATAGATAAAAAGTCTATTATAGGGCCTGTGGCACTTGCCAAAAGATTTGCCCAAGACATTAGGAGCGAATATAACAATTTTGGGTTAATGGTTGACTTGAGTCATATTCCTCTGCTGAGAGAAACAATAGAAGAATCCATTCTTCCTATTAAGGAATATATCGTTCATGCACATATGGGAAATTGCGTATTAAAAGACCCTGCGCTTCCCGGTTATGGGGATTTACACCCGAGATTTGGGTTCCCGGGGGGAGAAAACGATGTGAAAGAGTTGGCAGAGTATTTGAGGGTATTAAAGGAAATAGGTTTTCTTAATGAGCAAGAGAGGCCTATTGTGAGTTTTGAGGTAAAGCCGTTTGAAGATGAAGACCCGAATTTGGTGGTTGCCAATGCAAAAAGAGTATTAAATGCGGCGTGGGCAATGGTTTGATATGGAGCTGCACAAGTAAGTGGAATACATATGTTGATAAGGAGCTATTTACTCTTACGCCCTGGTGGGTTATAAGAGTGAAATATAAAGGGCATCTGTTGGAAGAAATAATGTGTTTAGTTGGAGGGAGGAGGAGAGCGTAACATTTTAAAGTGTAAAGGATGTCCCGAAAAGAGGAGCCAAGAAAATCATTTATTAATGAGGGGGAGTAATAATGATCAAAAAGACTGGTTTTAAAAAGATGTTGAGTTTTATCGTTGCAGCAATGCTAATGGTTACTTTTGCAGCGTGTGGTCAAAAAGCGCCGGATAAAGCAGAAGCACCTGCAGCGGATACGAAAAAGGAAGAAGCACCAAAAGCAGAAGCGCCAGAAGCACAAACTGAAGAAGCGTGGAAGCCGACCAGGCCTGTTACCATTGTATGTTTTGTTGGTGCCGGCGGTGGAACAGACCTTGCCAGCAGAACCATTGCCAAAGTATTTGAAAAAGAATTTGGCGTGCCGTTCCAGGTTGTAAATATGACCGGGGGTTCAGGCGGAGTTGGTGCTAATCACGTTTTGAACGCAAAGAGAGATGGGTATACAATCCTTGGTGCATCTGAGCCCCTGCATGGATTAACTGTTCTTGGCGCGTTGGATAAACCGACCGCAGATATCTGGGAAGCAATGATGATGATCGGAAGCGAAGGTGCGATTTCTGTGCCGGCGTCATCACCATATCAGACACTTGAGGAACTTGTCGAGGCTGCTAAAACAAAAGAATTAAAAGCAGCGGCAGCACAGGCTACCAGTACATGGGGCGCAAAGCTTCATCAAGTTGAAGCTGTAACAGGAGTCAAGTTCAATCAGCTGCCGTATGAAGGCAGTCATCCTTCACAAGTAGCAGCACTTTCAGGAGAAGTAGATGTTGTTGTAACATCCCTGGCAGAACAAGCTGAATATATAAAGGCTAAAAAGCTGCGTCCTTTAGCTGCCATCAGTACTGAAGATGAAGAAGTACCCGGATATGGAAAAGTGCCGGCCATTACCCATAGCTATCCTAAGTATGCAGAGTTGACACCTGCGATGCAGTGGCTTGGCATAGCCATCCCTAAGGATTTGCCTGAAAATATTAAGAAAGCATATCATGATGCCTTTGAAAAAGCGAAAGACAGTGAAGAAGTTAAAAAGGTTGCAAGTGATTTAGGGTATAAGATATACGGACTTCATGGAGAAGCGGTAGAAAAAACACATAAACAACTAGATTCCATATACTCTTGGACATTATATAATGCCGGTGCAGCAACAAAATCTCCTGAAGAATTTGATATTCCTAAACCTTAAGGATATACAATGTTGATAATTCTGGGTGTGGCAGTGTGCTGCCGCATTCAGAATTATGACTTTTTCATAAATTATTTTGAAAGGTCAGGTGATAATATGGATAAGGTGGAGATAACAGAAGACACTAAGAAACTTAGAAAAATAGATATAATAACAGGTATTATACTTTTTGTATTTGGCTTTTTATTTTTCTTAGCTGCCATACGTATGCCGGTAGAAGAACTAACCGGTTCTCCGGGTAAGTGGTTTGTAGCACCGGGTATTTTCCCTGCGTTTATAGGGTTGGGACTTATGTTTCAAGCAATTATTCTACTTTTTATAGGTATAAAAGAAGCAAAAGGAATAAACAAAGAAGATTTTGATAAAGCCATCGCATTTTTGAAAACAGAAACTTTTGCACGGTTTTTGATAGCATTAGGATTATTGACCATTTATATTTTTGTGTTATTGGGAAGAGTTAGATACGAAATTTCTACATTTATATATCTATTTATCAACATGTCAATCTTTAAAACCAATAGATATGCAATTTGGAAAATTATTATCATTTGCGGCATTTGTTCTGTTGTTGTTGGATATGGTTTTTCGAACTTCGCGAAAATACCTTTACCATAAGAGAAGGAGGGGGATTAGGCTATGGAGCAAATAATAGCTCTGTTTGTTGCGTTTTTTAAATTTTTAACAGTACAAAATATACTTTTACTATCGGTAAGTTCTATTGCGGGAATCATTATCGGTACGCTGCCGGGATTATCTGCTACGATGGGTATCGCGCTTCTTACGGGTTTGACATATGGGCTGCCGACTGAAGCGGCTCTGATCGTTTTGCTGGGCATTTATGTTGGAGCCATTTATGGTGGATCTATTTCTGCGGTTCTTATCGGTATACCTGGTACAGCTTCGGCGGCAGCTACGGTACTGGACGGGCAGCCGCTGGCTATGCGGGGTGAAGGTGGAACTGCATTGAGTTTGGCTACTATTGCATCTTTTATAGGTTCATTATTCGGTATGGTATGTCTTGCGGGATTTACGCCGCTGCTTCAAAAGCTGGCATTGAATTTTACTTCTGCAGAATATGCACTGCTTGCGATTTTTGGTGTTCTAATCTGCGGTTCTCTCACCGCTCAGGGTCTTCCTTTGAAAGGTTGGATAGGAGGGTTCATAGGTCTGGCTGCATCATGTATAGGTTTTGAAGGGATCTTTGGTTATCCGCGATATACTTTTGATGTTGTAGGTTTGATGGGGGGAGTCGCTTTCGTTCCGGCTATGATTGGGATGTTTGGGATTCCCAGTTTGCTATCTGAGTTGTCAAATAAAGGTGGTGCTGCAAAAGTAGCCGAGGTAAGCAAAGGAAAAGGGCCGGGCATCTTTAGAATGATTAAGGATTATTTTCCTACCATCTTAAGGTCGGGATTAATTGGGACCGGAGTAGGTGCAATACCTGGCGTAGGAGAAGATGTTGCGGCATGGTTGTCCTACGATACGGCCAGGAGAACCAGTAAAAAAAGTGAAGAATTCGGCAAAGGTTCCTATGAAGGTGTTATTGCGGCAGAGACGGCAAATAATGCTGCGATAGGTGGAGCATTAATTCCGCTTTTAAGCCTTGCTATCCCCGGAAGTGCTCCGACTGCCGTGTTGTTGGGAGCATTATGGCTGCACGGAATTAGACCGGGTCCCATGCTTACTTTTGAATTTCCGAACTTCATTGCAGAAATGAGCGCGCTGCTGCTGCTTGCTGCGCTTACGATGAGGATATATGGATGGATTGCTTGTCAATTTGCACCTAAAGTTGTAAAAGTGCCTACTTTCATTTTGATGCCCATCGTAGGCGTGCTTTCTATCATTGGCAGTTATGCATTGAATATCAATACCTTTGATCTGTATGTTATGTTTGTATTCGGAATTATCGGATTCTTATTCGAAAAAATGAATTATCCGGCAGCGCCTGTTGTTTTGGGGATTATTTTAGGGCCTCTTGCGGATACCAATATCCGCCGTACTCTTCAAGCATCGGGAGGAAGTTTGGCACCGTTCTTTACAAGACCTATCGCATTAATTGTTGTGTGTATGATCGTATATGCGATATTAAGTCAATTAAAAGTAACCGATAAGCTTTTTGCATGGATAAAAACTAAAGTACTGCATAAAGGAAAGACCGCTATCGAACAGTGATTATTTTTGGGTAGAGTAAAGATATTTGAATCATTAAACATATTTAGCAAGTATGGATGAATATGTTGATAATAATAAACGATCAAGGAGAGTGGACGCATGAAGTTGTGTTATCAGGTTGCAACACCGGATGTCGCAATATCCCCGGCAGTTACCGCGTTTCAGGGTGAACTTGAAGATAGCTTCGGACGACTAAGCGAACTTGGATATGATGGTGTTGAACTTATGACATTGAATCCTTCTGAGTTGGATTGGGAGTTGGTAAAAACCCTGGCGGACAAAAACAATTTGGATGTTGCGCTGGTATGTACCGGAGAAATTTTTGGACAGTTAAAGCTTTCATTTATGGACAAAGATGAAAGTGTACGCACTGAAGCTCGTAAAAGGGTGAAAGGCATTATAGATTTTGCAGCGGCTTTAGGAGCTTATATCAATATCGGCAGGGTGAGAGGGCAATTTTGTGACGCACTCCCCAAGGAGGGTTCTTATGCATATGCGATTGATGCATTTAAAGATATCAGTGACTATGCCGGGAAGAAGGATGTAAAGATTGCATTGGAAAATGTGACTTTGATGCAGACGAATTTTATTAATACCATTGAAGAAGCGGTAAAGGTAGTAAATGATGTAGATAATGAATATTTTAAAATCATGATGGACGTATTTCATATGCATATAGAGGAAAAAGATATGTTTAAAGAAATCGAAAAATATGCTGATTATAATATTCATGTGCATTTAGCGGATAATAATAGAAGGTATCCGGGGCACTGCGGATTGGATTTTGAAAAAATCATTAGCGCGTTTAAGGATGTAGGTTTTGATGGCGCCTTCTGTACAGAGATATTTCAAATACCGGATCAAGATGCTGCGGCACAGGGTGCCATCAAGCATTTAAGACCGATTTTAAATAAAATTTATGAATAACCATAAAATTGTAAGGGGGGAGAAAGATGTACAAAGTATCTTTAGTTCACACAGTACCCAGTGTTTATGCCACTTTTGCAGGTAAAATAAAAGAAGTAATAAACGATGTTAAAATCGTCAATACGGTGGATGAATATCTTGCTAGTGATCCCGCAGAAAAGGGTGTATTCACCATAGATAATATGAATAGGCTTCTATCCATTATAAAATGTGCTGAGATGATAGAACCGAATGCCATTGTAGTAACTTGTTCTACGTTGTCGCCTGCGGTTGAAAAAATAAGACCTTTTATTAAAGTACCTTTGATTACCATCGACGAAGCGATGATAATTAAAGCCGTGGAATTAGGAACAAGGATCACAATTCTTGCAACTGCCGATAGTACTATCGGTCCAACCAAAACAAAGCTTCTAAGTGAAGCGAAAAAATTAAATAAAGAAATTGAGATATCCGTAGAGGTTTGTCCGGAGGCGTATATCGCCATTAAAGCAGGAGATCAGCAGTTTCATGACGAAGATGTCAAAAGAAGGGCTTCGGAAATCAAAGGACAGGATGTTATCATATTGGCCCAGGCGTCTATGGCTCATTTGGAAGAAGAAATAGCAGAAATTTGCGCTTGTACGGCAGTATCCAGTCCGAAGTATTGTATTGAACAGTTGAAAAATACATTATGTAGATAATTTGGGACGTTGTTATATAAAAAACTAAAAGTGAGTGACTATAATGAATGATATCGAGCAAATAAAAAATCCTGTAAGAAAAGCATTGCTTCAAAGACGAGTTACATTGGGTACATGGATACAAATAGGTAGTTCGGTGGTGGCTGAAATATTCTCGAATGCTGGATTTAATTGGGTTGCGGCTGATTGTGAGCATTCTGATATTGATATTGAAGTATTTTCAAATCTTGTGAGAGGGATGTATGGTAGAGGAAGTGTACCAATGGCCAGAGTAAGGGAAAACAATACCCTTGCTATCCGGCAGGTGCTTGATGCAGGTGCGCAAGGAGTGATTGTTCCGTTGGTGAACACTGCCGAAGAAGCCCGAAAAGCTGTATTGGCGTCTAAATTTCCGCCTATTGGTGTGCGAGGGTTCTCGTTTTTTAGAGCGAATAATTGGGGTGTGGACTTTGATGAGTATGCCGAAAGCGCAAACAGGGATATAGCCGTTGTGGTGATGATTGAATCAAAACAAGCAGTGGAAAATATAGATGAGATTCTTGCGGTAGAAGGCATTGATGGGGTGTTAATCGGACCTTATGATATGAGTGGATCATATGGAATTACCGGACAAACTTCACATCCGCTAATGATAGAAGCATGTAATAAAGTGGTACATGTTTGTAAAAAACACCGAAAATCTGCGGGGATTCATATTGTAAAGCCAACGGATTGTTCTATAAAAAAAGCATTAGATGATGGATTCACATTTATTGCATTAGGTATTGATACGGTCTTTTTGGATCAGTCAGCAAGAGGGACTTTGAATATTGTCAGGAAGGTAATGGAAGATTGATGTGAAGTGATAAAAAATATATTATGTAGAGAGTTCAAGTCTAAAGGAGCGTCAATAATTTTAACAGATTATTGATGCTCCTTTGTTTTATTAGAAGAATCTTGTATTTTTTCTTGGTCTTGCTGAACTGAATAGCCGATCTGAATCTTAAGCTAAAAATGATGCTGCAGTTGCAGCATCATTTTTAGCTTAAGATGGTTCTCTCTGAAAGCTCAGAAGCAGGAACTTCAGAGGTGGTGTCACTGGTTAGATTGTTTATTTCAACACTCTGCTGCTCGCTATCTAAGCGTGTAATCCATACAGGGTCGTCTCCATGAAGTACTTCAATGGTGGAAGGGGAGAGAAAGATTTCTTTTGCTCTTTCGAATCGCATATAGTTACCTCCTTCCTTTAAATTTTAGTATTAGTATATGTAAAGGACAGGCTGTTTATAAGCAATGAGAAAAAGCAATGGATAAATTGTACGATCTATCCTAGTGCTCTCCCTTCAGAAAGTTCCCATACTGGTACTTCTATGATAGAATCATTTGTAATATTTTTGACTTCAACATTGTTATTGTTTGTGTGCAAGTGTGTAATCCATACCGGATTTCCTGCATGTAAAACTTCAATCGTGTTAGGTGAAAAATATATTTCCCTTGCTCTTTCCAACTGCATATCATCGCCTCCTATAAAATTTAATATTATTATATGAAAGACGAAGTTTGTTTATAACTGATCAAAAGCATAGGGAAAATTTTCTATTCAAATCGAAAGATACCTAGTGCTTTTAAGGTTTGCTTATCTATTTCGTTATGAGGCTCAATTCCGTTTTTCTTTTGCATAGCAAATACGGCGGATTTCATACCATCGCCATACACACCATCCAGCGCGCCTTTATAAAAGCCATTTTTCTTTAATATCATTTGTACATGAAGGACATCGGACCCTCTGTCCCCGGGTAGGATAATGCGGGGATTGAGTCCGAAAGGACTGTAAGGACCATTTGTGATTACGACAGGGGTGCCTTGAGGAACTATTTTCCATAGTTCTTCTACGTTTTTATTAAACATGCGAATACAACCATGGGAGGCGCTGCGGCCAACGGAACTTGGGCGGGTAGTGCCATGGATCCCGTATGTACCCCAGGGAACATTCAGTCCAAGCCAATGTCCGCCAAACCATTTTCCCCATTCACCTTTATCGGCCACTTTCCATACCCCGAAAGGAGAAGGAGTAGCATCCTTTCCTCCGGCAACTGGGTATTTCTTAACAACTTCACCATCTTTAAAAAGATATAGACGATATTCCGATAAATCAATATATATTTCATATGGATTTTTTTGTAAGAAAGTAGATTGCTGTTCATCTTCCCAATTGAAATAATCTTTTTTTGTATAAATATCTTTGAAAGCTACTGCAGAGATGAATAATATAAGACCTATCAATAGAATAGGGTTGATTTTCTTCAATAAGATCACCTCAAAACAAAGTATATCTTCTATATTGTATTTAAAGATTTAAAAAATAGAATATAAAATTCATGTATTTGTAGTACTATTGTTTGAATCGCTAACAATGGGGTAGGAATTGCAATAATTGGCTTTTTTATTGAAGTTCTGTTAAATAATAAGGAAAACATTGATTATAGCAAAGAATAGATCGATTAGGTATAATTAATATGAACATATTAGCGTTATTTAGGAGGTTTTTATGAACAGAATAACAGTATTGTTTATGGTGGTTATAATGAGTGCTTCTTTTGTCGCATGTGCAAATAAAGGATTAAATACCGGAAATAAAAGTACACAGAATAGCAATAAATATCAAAAAATTTCTCCTTCCGAAGCGAAACAACGTTTAGAGGAAGAAGAGGGGATTATTTTATTGGATGTTAGAACAGAAGAAGAGTATCAAGAGAAACATATCCCTCAAAGTGTGCTCATTCCTTTAGAGATTCTTGAGAAAGAAATGCAAGATAAAATTCCGGATAAAAATACCGTCATTTTCGTATATTGCAGAAGTGGAAGACGAAGCGCAAATGCTTCTGAGATACTTGTGAGCCTTGGCTATACAAACATATACGATTTAGGAGGTATCCAAGATTGGCCTTATGATATAGAAAAAGGAGATTAAGGACGAAAGAAGGAAGGCTGATCTCAAATTTCAAGCCAAAATTTACTTAACATAATATTTGTTTGCCGGGATAAAATAAGTGCATAGGGTTCATGATGATTGTGCCAACATCATTACAGGTTTTTTAAGATTTATAAACTTTGTGATGAGGTTTATGAATTTAATGATTGATTCTAATTTCCGTAAAAGACTCTGTAATGGCTGGTAAGATCTAGATCGCAAGTCAATCATCATGAACTCTTTATTTAATCCAACTCTATTTAACCCATTTATCTAATTTTACCGCCTGGTGATGTAACATTTTATCAATTAACTCTTCTGCGGTATTAGCAATAATAAGTTTTTCTTCATGTTCATGTTTCAAAAACCCTTCATGTGTCATGTGCCCTAGAAATTTCATCAGACTGTCAAAAAAATTATTTATATTTAAAATACCAACCGGTTTTTGATGATAGCCTAATTGATACCAGGTAAATACTTCGGCTAATTCTTCAAGGGTTCCGATCCCACCGGGTAAAGCGATGAAGCCATCAGCGAGATCATACATTTTTGCTTTTCTTTGATGCATATTATCAACGATATGAAGTTCGGTCAATTCAACATGATCTACCATATCATACAGCTTTTTAGGAATCACTCCCGTGACTTTCCCTTCTCCTTCCAATACCGAACGCGCGAGTTCGCCCATGAGCCCGACGTTGCCACCGCCATAAACAAGCTCGATGTTATTCAGTGCCAAGTGCTTTCCGAGTTTTTGCGCTTGTTCCTTATATTGAGTATTTTTTCCAAAACTCGAGCCACAAAAGATACATATTTTGCTTAATGAAACTGTCATATTCGTCTCCTCCTAAAAATGGTGATGTTATTATTTTCTATATGTGTAACAATGAGTGCATTATAGTCACCCATGTTATTTTAGCTTTATTATACATAAATATATTCTACTTATTGTACCAAATTCCTTCCTAAATATTATTGACTTATTTATTGAGATAATATTAATATATTATAAATACTAAGTCGTTTTTGCTATTTTTAGTATGCGATAGGTATGAATATCTATCATATGATTGCATATAATAATTTTTTTGTAATGTAGGAAAGTATTTCTAACTTATAAAGGAACTTGAGGATGGATAAGTAATATAATATAGCACAAGTTTAAATCTATAAGTAAGCTACAATGGAATAAATATTATAGCATTACATCCGCTTGATTTTTGAATCTATAATTATTAAGGAGGAGTACGGTATGAATAGCAAATCTATTCTTGATATGATTGGTAATACACCTATGATCTCTCTTGAGAAAATGTCAAAGAAAAAAATCTTTGCCAAGGCGGAGTTTCTTAATCCTGGTGGAAGTATAAAGGACCGAATCGCAAAATTTATGATTGAAGAAGCTGAAAGGCGGGGCAGCTTAAAACCTGGGATGACCATTATGGAACCTACGTCGGGAAATACCGGTATCGGATTATCGTTTGCCGGTACTCAGAAAGGCTACCGCGTTGTTGTGGTAATGCCGGAAAATATGAGTGAAGAAAGAAAAAAAATTATAGCTGCATTTGGAGCGGAATTAGTACTAACACCCGCTGAAAAGAGCATCGGAGGTGCGGTTGAGGAAGTTAAAAAGCGTGCTGCTCAGGATTCATCTATTTTTGTGCCACAGCAGTTTGAAAATGCTGATAATCCTAAGATTCATTATCTTACTACCGGACCTGAGATATGGAATCAGTTGGACGGGAAGGTAGATATCTTTGTATCAGGATTGGGAAGCGGAGGAACATTGGGTGGTGTGGGAAGATATTTAAAAGAAAAAAACCCAAAATGTTTAATAGCGGCAGTGGAACCTAAAAACGTTTCCGCGCTTTTAGGAGATGAGCCTGGCCTTCATAAGATACAGGGAATAGGGGATGGATTTATACCTCCTGTATTGGACACATTTCTGATAGATGAGGTAGTAGAAGTTACTGACGATGATGCCATTGAAACTGCAAGACTGCTGGCACGGGTTGAGGGGCTGCTTGTAGGAACATCGTCCGGTGCCAATGCTTGGGCAGCGCAATATCTGGCAGATAAATACGGTGAAGATAAAGTGATTGCTACTGTTCTTGCGGATCGGGCAGAAAGATACTTTAGTACTTCGCTGCTCTAAGCTGAAATTATAGGGACGCGCATTGCGCGTCCCTATTGGGTAATGTAATGTTAGCGGACGACCAATGGCCGCCCTACAAAAACTCGCAAGATATATACTTTAGCAAATTACAGGGTTAAATATAAGTAGTTAGCACCAGAAATAAAATATAATGATGTGTAAACAACCTTATAGGAAATATTAGAATTTGTTTGCTTCTACCGGTCTTTTATTGAGATCTCATATACGGTTTCCTCGATTTTCTTACCCTCCTTATCAAATATTTTAGTTGAAATGTACACTGTTTCCTGTTCTTTGTGCATTTTGCATCCCTCCCATATTTAATATATTAATTTTATAACTTGTTTCATGACTTTTATGAAGTTATTTTAATATTTAAAATAATGCAGTTTTCTTGACTAAAGATGTCATATAAGAATATAATGAGAGTAGTCAAAGTTAATATATGGCAAAAAATAACTAAATGGGGGGTTCTATTTGGATTTGCAAAGAGAGATTTCTCTAAATATGGTGAGAGTTACAGAGGTTGCTGCACTAAAGGCAAGTCGATGGATGGGAAACGGAGATAAAAATAATGCGGATAAAGCAGCTGTAGACGGGATGAGAGGCATGCTTGATTTATTGGACATTAAAGGTCGAATTGTTATTGGTGAAGGAGAGAAGGACGAAGCTCCAATGCTGTATATTGGGGAACAGGTAGGAAGCTGGATGGAAAATACACCTGAAGTAGATATTGCAGTGGACCCTATTGATGGGACCCGTCTTGTAGCGAATGGACTTCCCAATGCTTTGGCAGTGATTGCGGTAGGGGAAAAGGATTCTATCGCTTATCTCCCTTGCTTCTATGTAAGAAAACTGGCGTATGGACCTAAATTGAAAGGATTTATAGATATTAATTGCAGCATAAGGGAAAACTTGAAAGTTGCTGCCGCCAAGCTTAATAAAACAGTTCATGAGCTAACGGTAGCCATATTAGACCGCGAAAGACATCTAGAGAGTATTCGTGAAATACGGGAATGTGGTGCCCGCATAAAGCTGATCCCAGATGGGGATGTCGCTGCTGCAATAGCAACCTGCATGGATGATGGAAGGATTGACTTATATCTTGGGATCGGAGGAGCGCCGGAAGCAGTATTGGCTGCGGCAGCTATCCGATGCATGGACGGTGATATGCAGATAAAGCTGGTTCCTAAAGATGAGCAGGAAATGGAAAAAGTGGTTTCCAGTGGTTATGATATCAATAAAGTGTATTTTGCAAAAGAACTGGCTAAAGGGAAGAACATCATATTTGCGTGTACGGGCATTACAGATGGCGACTTGCTTCCGGGCATAAAATTTACCGGTTCCAAAGCTATTTCCCACTCACTGGTAATGAGAAATAAAACTAAGACCATGCGGTATATACAGACCGACCACAATCTGCAATATAAAACTATTCCGTCAAAAGAACTGAAATTGGAAACAAACATCTAGAAAAAAATGTACAATGGACGACGAATAATGTCCATTGTACATTAACAACTATTAACTATTAATTATTCACTATTCACTATTAGCTATTCACTAATATGCGTTGGGTCAATCTTCCATATCCCTACCGCATATTCATGTATCGTTCCATCGCTGGAGAACTTGCCTGAATGAGCAATGTTATTAGCTGACATCTTATACCACTTATTTTTATTCTTGAATTTTTGCTCCAGCCTGTTTTGTGTATCAACATAAGAAGCAAAATCCTTCAAAACGAAGTACTCATCATTGTTATATAAAAGGTAATTGAAGATATTCCTAAATTGTTCCTTTTCATCCGGTAAAAAGCCGTTGATCATTTGGTTGAGGATCATCTTGACTCTAGCATCGCTGTTATATATATCCCATGCGTTATATCCGCCGTAACGATAAAAATTCAGCACTTCATCTGAAGTAAGTCCCAATATAAAGATATTTTCATTTCCTACTTCTTCAGTGATCTCTATATTGGCTCCATCCATAGTACCGATAGTTATAGCACCGTTCATCATGAATTTCATGTTTCCCGTACCCGATGCTTCTTTGCTGGCTGTGGAAATCTGCTCGCTCACGTCCGAAGCGGGGAAGATCTTCTCCGCAAGCGACACGTTATAGTTTTCTAAGAATACTACTTTGATTTTATCTTTAATCGTTTTATCATTGTTAATGATGGAGGCGAGGGTGTTTATGAGTTTAATGGATAATTTCGCGATATAATAGCCAGGTGCTGCTTTGCCTCCAAAAATAAAGGTACGCGGTGCAATATCCAAGTCAGGGTTTTCACGAAGCCGGTTATAAAGGTCCATAATGTGAAATACATTCAGTAATTGTCTTTTATACGCGTGTATACGTTTTACTTGCACATCAAATATAGATGCCGTATCTAGGGTGATGTCGTATTTATTTTTGATTAGCGAAGAAAGCAGTTGTTTATTCTCCATCTTTATCTTGTATAACTTTTCAAGTACCGAAGCATCATCCGCATATCTGGTCAGTTTTATCAGATCATGAGGATGCTGGACCCAACTTGGACCGATGGTATCGGTGATGAGGGATGCAAGAGAGGGGTTGGCTTTTAATAACCATCTCCGATGGGTAATCCCGTTGGTTTTGTTATTAAACTTGTAAGGAAAAAATTCATAAAAATCCTTCATCACTTCTTTTCTAAGTATTTTGGTGTGCAGCTTAGCTACACCGTTAATACTGTAGCTTCCGACAATGGCAAGGTGAGCCATTTTCACATATCCGTCTGCGATAATCGCCATATGGTGGATTCTATCCCAGTCACCGGCATATCTATTCCAAGCCTCTTTGCAGAACCGTTCATTGATTTCATTTATGATCATAAAGATTCTGGGGAGGAGGGATTTAAAAGCATCTACAGGCCATTTCTCCAATGCCTCCGACATAATGGTGTGGTTGGTATAAGAAATGGTGGACGTGGTAATACGCCATGCCTCATCCCAACCCAACCCTTCTTCATCCATAAGAATACGCATTAATTCAGGTATGGCCAATACAGGGTGGGTATCATTAATATGTATTCCTATCCTGTCGGCGAAAGAGAAGAAGTTTTTATGCTTTTTCTTGTATCTTCGTATAATGCTTTGCAGACCTGCAGACACAAAAAAGTACTGCTGTTTCAGTCTCAATATCTTATTTTCAAAGTTGCTGTCATCAGGATAGAGAACTTGTGAAATCGCTTCAACCGAATATTTATACTCTACGGCTTTCATATAATCGCCGCGGCTAAAAGACGAAAAGTCAAAATCCTTTGTTGACGGTTCGGCACTCCATAAGCGCAGGGTATTCACCGTGTTGTTTTCATATCCTACAATAGGAGTATCATAAGGGACGGCGAGGACACTATCGTAATTTTCGTGAATAAAAACCATGTCGCCGTCAGATATTTCAGTTCTTATATTACCGCCAAATTTGACTTCTACAGCTTTGTCAGGCTTGCGGATTTCCCACACATTTCCGAACTTGAGCCAGTTATCCGGTAATTCAACTTGGTATCCGTCTACGATTTTTTGCTCAAACAATCCGTATTTATACCTGATTCCGCAGCCGTGTCCGGGTAATTGAAGAGAGGCGAGGGAGTCGAGGAAACAGGCTGCCAATCGTCCAAGTCCGCCATTGCCTAGTCCCGCGTCCGATTCCATATTTTCAATCATATCAAGGTCAATATCCAGTTCTTGCAGTACCTCTTTACATGCATCGGCAATCCCCAAATTTAAGAGATTGGAGCCGAGAAGCTTTCCCAATAAAAACTCTAGAGAGAAATAATACATTTCCTTTTGATTGTTTTTCATATATTGGTTATTGGTTTCTATCCATTTTTGAGTGATGTAGTCACGTATCAGGTTTCCGAGTGCGGTATATTTTTCCATATCTGTTGCTAGATCAAGAGTGGTTCCGTGGACAGTAGCCAATTTTTCAATAAAAGCTTCCTTAAACGTTTCTTTATTTTTGAACATACATTACCTCCAAATTTGAGAATCAGCTTGATATATAAGTTGAATTAAAGATTTGAGTCGGAACGGCACAGGGGCCGTTCCCTACATAGAACACCAAATTCCATTCATACATGATTTACAATTCGTAGGGAACGCCCCCCGTGGCGTTCCGTTGACTTGCAATATCCAATTATTTAATTCAACTTGATAGTGAATGATAAAGAGTTAAATACTGTTGTGCGGTATCATTCCAATTTAACCGGGTTTTTAATGCGGAGCTAACGATCTTATTCCAGGTATCTTTATCATGATATGAATCCAGAGCCTGTTCTAGTGCTTCTATCATGCTGTCAGGACTGCTGTTTGAAAATATAAAGCCCGTACCCTCTTGGGAATCCGCATGAAAGGGGTGTACCACATCTTTTAAACAGCCAGTATCACTGGCGACCGGGACAGCCCCGTATCTTAATCCGGCGAATATATGGGGCGTATAGGGTTCGCATAGGGGCGGGAATAGCAAAATATCCGATGCCGCATATATTTTATAAGTGAGGGCATTGCTTTCGGAAAGAATAACAGAGATTTTATCGGGATACTTAGCGGAAAAATCTCTTAATTGTGCTTCGAATTGTTCCGGACCCTGACCTGAGATAATCATTTGAATATTTTTTGATACAAGTGTCTCAAGATTATAAGAAATGATATCTACTCCTTTTGTGCATGTTAGAGGAGAAATCACGGATATCAGCGGAATATTTTCATCCACAGGAAGGTTCAGGTAGGCTTGGAGTTTTTTCTTGTTTTCTGCCTTCTTTTTTAATGACCGTTGATAGTTAACAAAAATATAGGGATCGGAGGCAGGGTCATATTGGGTATAATCTAATCCATTTAAAATTCCAAAAATATTTTCGCTGTGTTTCTTAAAAAAACCGTCCAGGCCTTCACCCAAAAATGGTGTTTGTATTTCTTGTGCGTAATGCTCGCTAACAGTGGTAATGATATCGGAATAGGCGGCTCCGCCTTTGAGATAGTTTACCTGACCATAAAATTCCAAACCGTCCAATGTAAAGTATTCTTCATTAAGACTTAGCAGATCGTCAAGAATTTCCCGAGGGAATATGCCTTGGATTTTTAAGCCATATAGGGTAAATATGGTGTGAATATTTTTATAAAATGGATGTTTGGCATAATGAGCTTTTAAAAAAACGCTAAGCATTCCCGTAGGCCAGTCGTGACAGTGAATGATATCGGGCTGAAAGCCAATCAAAGGGAGCGCCTCTAAAACCGCACGGCAGAAGAAAGCAAAACGTTCTGCATCATCATCATACCCGTATAGGTTCTTGCGGTTAAAGTAGTGCTGGTTTTCAATGAAATAGTAACGGATATTCTCAGATTTTAACTCTTCCAGATCGGAAAACTGGTTTCTCCATCCAAGAGGGACTGTAAAGCTTTTTTTCCATGACATTTTTTCTTTGATATCATTTGGAATGCTGCCGTAATGGGGCATAATAACCCTAATGTCTATGTCTTGTTTTTTAAGTTCCGAAGATAGGTGATGTACGGTACCAGCTTGTAAATTTTCATTAGTAAAGGGGTACGCTTCAGAAGCAACATAAAGTATTTTCATTGATGTCATCCTCCTTTAAATCACAGCTTTTTTCTCAAGTATCACAGGGTATTCCTGAACTCCTATTAGTTTCTTTCCTTTGGTGATATGAACCTCTTTATCTAAAATCACATTTTCCAGCATAACGTTCTCGTCAATAACGCATTTTTCCATAATAATGCTATTTTTGATATGTGCCCCTTTATGTATTTGGACTCCTCTAAACAGAATACTATTTTCTACTTTTCCTTCAATCACACATCCATTGGCAACTAAAGCATTTTTAACCTCTGAGTGTTCCATATATTTTACCGGTGCTTGGTCTTTTACTTTCGTATAGATCAACCCAGGATTGGAAAATAATTGTTTCCATATAATAGGGTTCAGTAAGTCCATATTATGTTTGTAATAGCTCTGAATGGAATTGATCCTTGCGACATAAGAACTATAAAGGTAGCCATATATATTAAGTTTATCGACATTTTTAATAATAGCATCCTTTATGAAATCGTAATCGCCTCTGGAAGTACATTCATCAATAATATCTATAAGCAGTTCGCGCTCAATAATATACATTTCCATCGATAAATTATCAGTCTTCGCGTTGACAGGGCTAAATTCCATTCTTGTCACACGACTTTCATCAGATATTTCCATTACGGTGCATTGGGAATAATCCGTAGTAGTTGGACATTGGTGATAGATAATGGTGATGTCGGCATTCATATCTTCATGAAATTTAAGCGCGTCGGTATAGTCGATATTGCAGATGATATTTGCTCCGGATATTATTACATATTTCTGTCGGCTTCTGGAAATATAGCTAAGATTATTATAGAGGTTTTCCAAATCTCCTTTACGTACGGATGTAAAATAATCGGGGGAGGGGGGAAGGATGAACAAGCCATCCCTCTTTCGATCCAGATCCCATTCTTTTCCTGAACGCAGGTGATCCATCAGTGAGGCGTATTTATTTTGTACCAGAATGCCTACATTGCGGATGCCCGAATTCACCATATTAGATAATGCGAAATCAACGATTCTATATCTTCCTCCAATGGGTACCGAAGCCACAGAACGTTTATGTGTTATTTCTTTTAAATATGTATCATTCTTAGTATTGTTAATAATTCCGAGTACATCTCTCATCATTGTTATCAATCCCTTCTTAACTTATTTAGCGAACCGTGAACTATTACGATACACTGCAGGATTTGAATTGAAGATCTTCTATATTTTCCAAACTGATTCGTGCATTCTTTTCTATTTTCAGATTTTTCGGAATAATGATATTTTCTGCAATGACAGTAATTTGTGGTGGTGCATCTATATTAACTGCCGGATTACTTACGGTATGGCCATATCCGATTTGGCATCCGTCAGAAATGATCGTCCTCTCGCAGATGATAGCATTTTCAATACGTACATTATTACCAATGCTTACATTGGGCAGGATTACCGAGTTTTCTATTTTACTTCCTGCGCCTACTGAAACCCCCGGGAACAATACACTATTTTCTACTTCTCCAAAAATCATGCAGCCTTCATTTATAAGTGAACGCCGAACGTTAGCTTCTGCTGCAATATAGTTAGGCGGCTGGGTTGGATTGACAGAATATATTTTCCATTTGGAATCATAAAGGTCAAGTTTGGGATGATCGGAGACAAGGTCCATATTTGCTTGCCAATAGCTTTCAAGGGTTCCTACATCTTTCCAGTAACCTTCAAATGGGTAAGCATAAAGCTTTAATCTGTTATTTAACATCTTTGGGATGATATTTTTACCAAAATCATTGCTGGATCCAGGGTCTTGCTCGTCTTCAATCAGGTAACGTCTAAGGACAGACCAATTGAATATGTAAACACCCATAGAAGCTAAATTGTTTTTGGGGATATTGGGTTTTTCATCAAAGCTCTTTACTAGGTTATCTTTATTGGTATTCATGATTCCAAAGCGGCTGGCTTCATCCCAGGGTACTTCTATTACCGAAATGGTTGCATCAGCGTCTTTTTTCTTGTGATATTCCAACATGAGAGAATAGTCCATTTTATAAATATGGTCTCCGGATAGGATAAGAACATGTTCAGGATTATATTGATCAATAAAATCAATGTTTTGATAAATGGCATTTGCAGTTCCTGTGTACCATTCACCGCCTTTTTGTCTTACGTAGGGAGGGAGCACGATAACTCCTCCGTTTTTACGATCCAAGTCCCAGGGACTGCCGATACCTATGTATGAATTTAAAACAAGTGGTTGATACTGTGTTAGAACTCCTACTGTATCTATATTGGAGTTTGCACAGTTGCTCAGAGTAAAATCAATAATACGGTATTTCCCGCCAAATGGAACAGCAGGTTTAGCTAGCTTTTTGGTGAGAAGTCCTAATCTGCTGCCTTGACCTCCAGCCAGCAACATGGCAATACATTCTTTTTTTTGCATGAAATATCCTCCTCAGATTATATAATAAAAAATGCACAATAAACTAACTTATAAAATCTATATACCCTAAAAGTATGGTGCTTAATCAATCATTACGGTTAAGTAGTATAGTGGGAAAGCCGGTATAGGTAAATAATAACTGTCATAATTTAAAATATTGTTAAGCATGAGTGAAGACACTGTTAAATTAGAAATAATCATTGCTTATTTCAAAAGTGCTGATAAGCACATACAAGAATTTTACAGAATTTCCAGATAAAAATCAAGCAAAAGATACATTTAAAAGTGTTAAAAATTTCCATAATCCTATGGTGAGAATTGTATAAATTATACAATCAGTATAGCATGGATTTCATAAAATGGCAATAGAAGTAATATTATATGGGTAGTAATAGAGTAGTTAGATTAGAAGTACCGTAGGGGTTGAAGGAAATCAGAAGTAAAGGAATTTAAAAGAAGATGACATTTTGTTAACATCTTAATTTGACATAAATAAAAAAATGATCATCTTCTAGTTGTTAAAAAACAATAAGGTAATATGCAATAAATGTCTTATTTTGTGTCTAAGTCATCGAGACAAGTCCATCCAAATTCTCTAGAAATTGCTTTGGAAGTTTCAATTAAATCTTCACGAATTTGAGCTTCATTCTCCTTAATACGTGCAACCGGTCCGGAAATACTTACAGTTGCAAATACACGTCCTTTGTGGTTTTTAATAGGTGCGGCTACACTGTACGCACCAAATTCCACCTCTTCTTCTTCAGTTGAAAAACCTTGCTTTCTAATCGTGTCAAGCATATCCAATAGCTGCTGCTTGTCGGTAATGGTTGTTTTTGTAAGTTTAGCAAAGTTATAGTCTCTTAAGTTTTTTTCCAGTTCTTCTTGAGATAAATTTGCGAGGATGAGTTTACCTGAGGCTGTTGCGTGAATTGGAAGACCGTATCCAACTTTTGAACTCACAATCAAATAGCTCAATGGAGACCAAACGGTATCGACGCAATAAATTTCACCATTCTGATAAAAACACAAATTTGTTGTTTCTTGATACTTTTCTGTCAGCGCTTTGATAAAGGGGTGTCCGATCTCTTTAAGGTCGAGATTATCTGAAACCAGATTAGCTTTAAATAAAAATTTTAGACCTAGCCTGTATTTTCCGTTATCCGGATTTCTATCGATATAAGAATATGTAAAAAGCGTATTCAATATCCCGTGAACAGTGCTGATATTTAAACCTACCTTTTCGCTTATTTCGCTAAGAGATAGCTGGGTATTGAGAGGATCAAAACAATCTAAAATTTTCAATGCCCTTTCAACAGATTGAATCAGATGAGGCCTTTTTTCGCTCAAGGTGTATACCTCCAATAATAAATTATAATTATTAAATTCAAAAGTTTTTTCTGTACTATTATATGTTCTTCTATTTTTAATCTAAAGTCAATATGTATTTTCTTGTAAATTCACAATCTATGAATAATATGAATAATATGAGTAATTTTAGATTTAAATATTGAAAATAATAAAAACTTGTGTTATGATAATGTCATAATAAATTTGACAATATCAAAACAATCTTTCTTTTGAATTCCATTTCATTAGATACATGTGAATGTACAATGGCGTACTCCATAAACGAAATAAGTGGGGTGGTTAATGTTTTCTGTTTTTTTTACGCGATGACAAGGGTGAATTGCTGTATAATCAAGGTATTACTGTAAAACAAAATTTTAGGGAGTGTGACGACATGATATTGAAAAAGAAAATGATTTATGCGTTATCTTTAGTAGTAATGATGACGTTTGTTGTGGCAGGCTGTGGTGCGCAATCAAGTTCAAGCGAAAGTAAAGCCATTAAGCTTGGTTTTGCAGGTCCTCTAACCGGTGCCAGTGCACAGGATGGGGAGTCAATGAAAAAAGGTGCAGCATTAGCTGCGGATGTAGTGAATAAAGCCGGCGGTATTGACGGCAAACAGATTGAATTTGTGTTTGAAGATGACAAATCCGATCCTAAGGAAGCGGCATCAGTTGCAAATAAGTTTGCTTCAGATACAAATATATTGGCAGTTGTTGGCCATTTTAACAGTTCATGTACATTGGCAGGGGCACCGATATATAATAAAGCAGGAGTGGTAGAAGTCTCGGGAGGTTCCAGTTCACCGGCTGTCACCGATGCAGGGCCTTATACCTTTAGAACAATTACAACAGATGCTTTCCAGGGTGAATATCTTATAAACTGGGCTGTAAAAGAAGAAGGTTTTAAAAATATTGCCATTGTATATGAGAACACAGACTATGGCCAAGGATTACTAAAGGTAGCTGAAGAAGAAGCAGGTGAACTAGGTGCTAAAATTGTTGTGAAAGAGTCATATATTCTTGGACAAACAAAAGATTTCAGCCCAATCGTAACAAAGATAAAAGATACTAAGCCGGATGTAGTGATTATAGGTGGCCTATATAATGAAACTGCACTTATAGCAAAACAGATGCAAAGAAGCGGTTATAAAGTACCGATCATGGGTGTTGATGCTATTTATTCCGATGCTTTGATTGAGCTTGGCGGAGATGCTGTGGATGGTGTTATGATGACAGGATTTTTCCATGAGTCAAGTTCCAGCAAAGAAGCTCAGGATTTTATAGCTGCTTATAAAGAGGCCTATAAAGAAGAACCCGGTACATATGCAGCTTACGTTTTTGATGCCGCCAATATCGTGATTGAAGGCTTGAAAAACGGAGGACAAGACCGTAAGAAGGTAATGGAATATCTCACTACACTCAAAGATTATAACGGTGTTACCGGTATTACTTCCTTTGATGAAAACGGTGATTGTATTAAACAGCCTTTAAAATTAATAGTAAAAGACGGAAAGTTTGAAATATATAATAAATAGCTTTAGGATATGGAATGGGGCTCCTAAGGGGTCCCATTCAAATTAATATTCAAAAGTGTTTTTTTGTTTCTCTTAGGGAGGCAAATTGACTTAAGGAGCTGGTGTAGTGTTTTTTGAACAATTATTGAATGGATTGACCATGGGTGCAATATATGCACTTATCGCATTGGGTTACAGTATGGTATATGGGATACTTCAGATTATCAATTTCGCACATGGTGATATTTTCATGCTGGGCACTTTTATTGCTCTTACGCTCATTAAGGTTTTGCATGTACCGTTTGCCGGGGCATTTGTAATAGCTATGGTTATAACCGCAATGATAGGAATCATTATTGAACGGCTGGCTTACAGACCTTTAAGAATGGCTGATCGTATGGCACCTCTTTTAAGCGCGTTGGGAGTATCCATATTTTTAGCTAACTTCGCTCAATTGATTTGGGGTACGGAAACCCATCCCTTCCCTAAGGTGGTCAATATTGCAAATATCAAGCTTGGAGAAGTCAATATAAACAATTTACAGGTATATATACTTCTGATGTCTATTGTATTGATGATCATACTTCAGCTTATTGTTAAAAAAAGTTCATGGGGAGTTGCCATGAGAGCAACTTCATATCATAAAGACCATGCCCGACTCATGGGCATTAATGTTGATAAGGTTATTTCATTAACTTTTGCTGTAGGTTCGGCTTTAGCAGCGGCTGCGGGAATCATGGTCGGACTTTACTATGATGCCGTATATCCTACGATGGGGTACTCTGCAGGTCTGAAGGCATTTACCGCTGCTGTTCTGGGAGGCATAGGCAGTATTCCGGGAGCTATGCTTGGAGGCCTTGTGCTGGGTGTGTTTGAAAATTTCGGAGCAGCGTATTTAAGTTCCGGGTATCGTGATGCGATTGCTTTCTCAATTCTGATTATTGTTTTATTGGTAAAACCTTCAGGGTTGCTTGGTAAGAGTCATCAACAGAAAGTGTAGGTGTAGGCGTAATGGATAAAATATTTAACAGAATAAAAAAAATGAGTACACTTGCAAAAGTGATAGGATTGCTTCTCCTTCTTCTTGCGCCTTTAATTATTACATACGGTTATTTCATTCATATCCTGATCGGCATTGGCATGTATGTGATTTTAACGCTTAGTCTCAATCTGGTAACAGGTTATGCAGGACAGTTTTCTATAGGTCATGCTGCTTTTTATGGAATTGGTGCATATGTAGCAGCTCTCTTGATGTTGGAAAAGGGCATATCTTTTTGGCCGGCAATGGTTATAAGTGCTTTTGCAACAGCGGTATGCGGATTTGTATTAGGATTGCCTGCCCTTCGTTTGCAAGGTGATTATCTAGGCATTGTAACACTAGGTTTTGGCGAAATTGTACATCTTATTTTTGTAAATTGGATAAGTGTTACGAGGGGGCCAATGGGCTTACCGGGCATTCCGGCTCCACAAATCGGTTCTTATGTATTTTCTGATAAAGTTCCTTACTATTATACCATTCTTATTTTGGCTGCGGTAACTATTTTTGTAATGAATAGGCTGACTACTTCAAGGTATGGTCTTGGACTGCTTACAGTAAGAGAGGATGAAGTAGCCGCATGTGCGATCGGCATCAATACCACAAAAGCAAAATTATCGGCTTTTATTGTAGGTGCTTTTTTTGCCGGAATCACAGGAGCATTTTTTGCAGGCTATATATCGTTTATAAGCCCCGACTCATTTATGTATGTTGACTCCATTACAATTCTATCGATGGTTGTATTAGGGGGAATGGGCAGCATTATAGGTTCGGTAGTGGGAGCTGTTGTGCTGGTAGTCGCACCTGAGATGCTGCGTTTCTTAGTGAATTACAGAATGATCCTATACGGGTTAATGATGATCATAGTAATGATTTATAAGCCCGAAGGTTTTTGGGGTATTAGTAAAAGAGCCAAAAATACCTGGCTTAGAGCAACAGGAGGACGAGTAGATGAAAATGCTTGAAGCTAAGGGTGTTACCATCCGTTTTGGAGGTCTTGTAGCGATTAATAATGTGGATCTGGATTTGGAACAGGGAGAAATACTTGCCATTATAGGTCCTAACGGAGCAGGAAAAACGACTCTTTTTAACTTGCTTACCGGTATTTACATGCCTACAGCAGGGACGATAAAGTTTCGAGGGGAAGTCATTAACAAACTGAAACCTCATCAGCGTGTTAAAAAGGGAATAAGCAGAACTTTTCAGAATATTCGATTATTTCACTCGCTCACCGTTCTGGAAAATGTTATTGTGGGTCAGGGAGGATGGACAAAAGAAGGCATATTTGGCGGACTTTTTATGTCAAAATCCGTAAAAAATGAAAGAGCTAACGCTTTAAAAAAATGTTTGGATATTCTTGAATTTGTAGGGCTTGAAAATAAATTGGAAGAATTTGCGACAAGCCTTCCTTATGGCGAGCAGCGGCTTCTGGAGATTGCAAGGGCTTTGGCTTCCGAGTCCGACCTTATTCTTTTAGATGAGCCTGCTGCAGGTATGAACAGCATCGAAAAGGAAAAGCTGAAGGCTTTGATCAACAGGATTCGAACTGAAATGAGCAAGACAATTCTTCTTATCGAACATGATATGAAAGTAATTATGGATATCTCTGACAGGATTGTTGTGCTCGACCATGGTGAACAGATTGCACAAGGTAAGCCTGAAGAAATAAGAACAAATCATAAAGTAATAGAAGCATATTTAGGCCGGGAGGAAAATGAAGATGAGTAAGAATGGGTACGTATATCAAAGAACGCCTTCTTTTCTGGGAGTTCCAATAGTTAGAACAAAAGAAGAGCTTAAAGGCTATGACACAGTGGTTTTAGGGATGCCGTGGGAAGGCAGTGTTACGTGGGGGATCACTACAGGGACAGAGCTTGCAACAAAAACCATACGCAGTGCTTCTGCAAGATATAGCGGGTATATGCCGGAACTTAATATAAATATTTTTGATACATTAAAGGTATGTGATTACTCTGATGTTGACATTTACCCCGGAAATCTGGAAGAGTCTTTTAGGCGCTTCAGCAGCAGGCTAAAGAATATTTTTGAAGCAGATGCATTTCCGATCATAATGGGCGGAGACCATGGCATAAGCTATCCTGCAATTAAGACATTGTGCGAGTCTACTACCGGGAAAGTGGGTATCATCCATTTTGATGCGCATTATGACAATAAGCCTGAATATGAAGGAGATAAATACGCAAGATGCTGTCCTTTTCATAATGTAGCTGACATTCCCAATCTAAAAACAACAAGTATGGTTCATTTAGGGATAAGAGGGCCGAGAAATACCCAGGAACAGGCAGAGTATGCTAAAAGTATAGGAGCTACTACCTTTACAAGCTTTGATGTTCATCGCATGGGAATAGAGGCAGTGGTGGATGAGGCCTATAAAATTGCTTCAGATGGAACAGAGAAGATTTATGTGACCGTATGCAGTGATATTCTGGATGTGGCTTTTAACCCCGGAGGACCGCCGGATCCTAATGGTTTGACTTCTTATGAGTTGTCGCTGGCTTTATATAAACTAAGCAGCTATGGAATACATGGTTTCGACATCGTTGAGTTTTATCCTCCAAGCGATCCTACAAATGAGGCTTCGCATGTTGCAGCGTGGCTTATACAGTATGTCATGGCAGGACTGGCTCAAAGGAAAAACAATAATATCACTTTAGGATGATATCATTGTAAAGCGATATGGAAAGGTTGAATAGCGAATGTTGACTATTGAAGCTCTTGAGGTGTGTTATGGAGTAATTCCCGCAATTAAGGATATGAGCATACAAGTAAATGAAGGGGAAATCGTTACGCTAATTGGAGCGAATGGCGCCGGAAAGACAACAACTTTGAAGACAATCTCCGGATTGGTAAAGCCGGCGAATGGGCGAGTATTTTTCAATAACGTAGATATTACAGGAAAACCTGCCCATGAGATCGTGGCACTCGGATTGCTTCACGCTCCGGAGGGGCGAGGGGTATTTGCCAATCTTACAGTAATGGAAAACCTCATGTTGGGGGCTTATCTCAGAAAAGATAAGGATAAGGCTAAAGAAGAAGAATTATCTATGGTTTTCGAAAGGTTTCCACGTCTCAAAGAACGTGTTAAGCAGATGGCAGGAACGCTGAGCGGTGGAGAGCAGCAAATGCTGGCAATCGCCAGAAGTCTGATGGGCAAACCAAAACTGTTGTTATTGGATGAACCTTCTATGGGATTGGCTCCTATTTTGGTTAAGGAGATTTTTAAGATTATAAAAGATATCAATGAGAAATACGGTACGACCATACTTCTTGTTGAACAAAATGCTCATTTAGCGCTAAAGGTTGCGCACCGAGGCTATGTACTTGAAACAGGGGAAATTGTCGCAGAGGGGAAAGGAAGCGATTTATTAAATGACCCTGAGATAAGAAAAGCATACCTAGGTTATTAAACAAGGAATAAAGGTGAGAAAACTCATGAAAGATAAATTCAAAAAAGAGAATGAAAGCTTAGAGCCGGTCTCGATGTATAATATAGCGGCAAAGCTTTTTGCTCATTTGGCTAAAGCTGTAATAGATGAATTTGGAGAAGACGGACGAAAAGCCATTCTTCAAGGAGTAAGTACGTTTGGAGAAGAAAGAGGCAGAGATATTGCAAGGCGTGCGGCGGCTGTCGGCCAATCCAATAATATTGAGAATTATCTTACAAATTACGATATGGGCAGAAGTGAGCTTTTTGAGTATGAAGATATATATAAAGAGAATGAGATTGAACAGTATTTTACAAAATGTGTTTTTGCAGATCAATGGAAGAAGGATGGTATGGAAGAGTATGGAATCCTATACTGCCAGGAGATTGATCCTGCCATTGCAAGAGGATTCAATCCTAATTTGCATGTTGTTCATGATAAGCATTTTTTTAAAGATGGAATATGCCATTTTTGTTTTCAAATGAAAAAAGAAGATAACGTATAGAGAAAAGTAGTGAGAATGTTATGGTGATTAATCAAAAAAGACTATTTCATCGGCTCTTAGAGATAGGGCGGATCGGAATGCAAGAGCAGGGCGGGATTACCCGCCTTTCTTATACAAAAGAAGAAAAAGAGGCCAAAGAATTATTAACTTATTATATGCTTGATGCCGGTCTTGAAGTACGCCAAGATGCAGTGGGCAATTTGATCGGAAGAAAAGAAGGTGGCAGATCGGATGCGCCGGTTATTCTCACAGGATCGCATTTTGACACGGTCCCTCAAGGGGGCATGTTTGATGGCGTGCTTGGAATACTTGCGGCAATTGAAGTTCTGCAATGCATGAACGAGAAGAGGATTGAAACTGAACATCCTATTGAAGTCATTGCGTTTGTAGATGAAGAAGGTGCCAGATTTGGCTTTGGAATGGTCGGAAGCCGTGCGATTTCCGGAAAATTAAGACAAGAAGACCTGCAATTCACCGATTCACAGGGAATAGCTCTGGCCGAGGCCATGAGGCAAGCGGAGTTTCTTCCTGACAATATAGCGGATGCGGCTGCAGAATCAGAGAATATTAAGGCATATATTGAACTTCATATTGAACAGGGAAAAGTGCTGGAAAATCGGAATTTACCTGTTGGAGTGGTGTCGGGGATTGCAGGACACTTATGGATAGATTTTCGATTGATCGGTGAATCCGGACATGCAGGTGCTACACCCATGAAAGCGCGAAGAGACCCTATGACAGCTGCTGCCAAAATGATAAGTTATATAGATGAAGAAACAAAAAAGTATCCCAATGCCGTTGCAACTATCGGAAAAATGTCTGTCTTACCTGGGGGAGTAAATGTAATTCCCCGTGAAGTAGAATTTACCATTGATTTAAGGGATATTGACGAAACTGTTCGGAACAAAATAGAAGAGAATATTGTAGAATATGCGCAGCGAATATGTAAAGAACAGAATATCGAATTGAGTTTGAATACTTTACAGAGAGTATCTCCAGTCAAATGCTCAAAAGCAATATGTGATACAATAGAGCGAGCGTGCATAGAAACAGGACAGGAGATTTTCACATTAATCAGCGGTGCAGGGCACGATGGAATGCAACTGAAAGATTTTTGTCCTATCGGCATGATCTTTATCCGCTCGAGAGGTGGTGTCAGCCACAATGCTGACGAATGGAGCTCAGAAGATGATTGTGGAGTTGGAGCGGATGTTTTGTATCATACCATTCTTGAACTAGCTGAGAGAGTATAAGCGTATGTAAATTTGTTTTAATATGTATATTTTATATGACGAAAGGTTATTTCCGTTAATATTAGGGAATGGCCTTCTTTTCTTTTGTGAACTTAATGAAGTTATCATTTATTGTATTATCACCAATAATATAATATAATGAAATAACGCAAAACGGCAAACAAGCCCAAGGAAAGGAATGACGATTGTGAATTGGTTGGAAAAGCTTGAGAGAAGATTCGGGCATCTTGCCATTAAAGGCTTGATGACCTATATTGTAGGACTAAACGGATTTATCTATTTTTTAATGTATGTAGATCATACCGGGGGATTTACTACTAAATTAATGCTGATTCCATCTCTGGTTTTTAGAGGTGAAGTGTGGAGGCTGATCACATATGTGTTTATTCCGCCTTCCGTATCGTCCCCTATATGGATTATATTTGTGTTATATCTTTATTATATGATTGGAAATGCACTGGAGCATGAGTGGGGAAGCTTTAGGTTCAATATGTATTATCTGTTGGGAATGGCAGGAACGACCGCTGCGGTTTTCATTACGGGAGGAGTAGGAACTTCTACATATTTAAACTTATCACTGTTTCTGGCTTTTGCACGTATTTACCCTAATTATGAATTCTTATTATTTTTCATTTTACCTGTGAAAGTAAAATATTTGGCATGGCTTAACTGGATTTTTATAGGTTTTACAGTGTTGTTCATGCCCATACCTCAAAAAGTGATGGCGATCGTCTCTATTATTAACTACTTCATTTTCTTTGGACGTGAAATATCTACCGGCGCAAAAATGACACGGCAAGTTCACAGCAACCGCAGGAGATTTCATGAGCAGATTCCAAGAAATACTACCATACACAAATGTACCATATGCGGTATTACCGAAAAAGATGATCCAAAAATGGATTTTAGGTACTGTGTAGATTGTGAAGGAGACCATGAATACTGTATGGAACATCTAAAGAACCATGAGCATATTAAGGAGTAGTCAGATCGGAGAGTATAGACAACGAACTTTGGACTTTCAATTTACCAAGTTATATCACGCCAACAGTTAAGATTCCGTAGGGGCGGACGACTCTGTCCGCCCGTAGGCAGGATAATGGTATAGCGGGTGGACAGGGTCGTCCGCCCCTACGATAATAAAAAGATATATTGAAACAAGCACTATTATATTTCTACTTTCAACTTAAACGATCTATAAGTGAACCACCATACTTTACGTGAATTTAATATTATTTTAATGAAAATCTAACACGAGAAATATATACTTACCATGCTAGATTATCGACTTTGAAGGGAGATAGTGTAATGGATGGCATGGCCCTTGATTTTTATTATGATTTACTAATAGACGAGAATAGACGAGGCAAAGCAGAGGGCTTAAAAGAAAACGAGCTGTCTTTATATAATAAATTTAAAGAGATACTGCTTCATGGTTCTGTTAGGACTTTTTTTCAGCCCATTGTTTCGCTAAGTGACGGGAATATCCTTGGTTATGAGGCGCTTTCAAGGGGACCGGTCGATTCAGCTTTAGAATATCCCGATGTGCTTTTTGAAACAGCAAGAAGGTTTGGAAGAACGTGGGACTTGGAGTCGTTATGCAGGGCAAAAGCATTAGAAAATGCGAAGGATATCTTTCCTCAGCATATGTTGTTTTTAAATGTTGATCCAAAAGTAATATATGACGATAAGTTCAGGCAAGGATTTACAAAAATATTTTTGCAAAGGTATCATATTGACCCGGAAAATATTATTTTTGAAATTACAGAGAAATCTTCTATAGATGATTTTAAAAGCTTTAAAAAGATTATCGATAATTATAACCAGCAAGGATATAAAGTTGCAATTGATGATACCGGCTCAGGTTACTCCGGCCTAAATCTGCTTGCGGAGATCAGACCTCAGTATTTGAAAATAGATATGAAATTGATTCGAGATATAGATAAGGACGGGTTCAAGCAAGCTTTATTAAAGACATTATACGACTTTTGCCTGATTGCCAATATAAAAATGATTGCGGAAGGGATCGAAACGGTAAATGAACTGAATACTTTAATCGATTTAGGGATTCCCTATGGGCAAGGTTATTATATTCAAAGACCGTATCCGGATTTCTACGCTGTTGCACCGGAAATAAAAAAGCAGATCATAGAAAGAAATAAAATCAGAAGCGGTGCATATTATCATAACACATCCACCATTGCGATTGGAGATATCGCAAGGCAAGGGTATACCGTATCGCCCCAAACTACCGGAGCAGGGCTGCTGGAGAAGTTTAACAGCAATGCTAATATGAAAGGCATTGCGGTGGTGGATGGGAATAAATTGATGGGATTGGTCATGAAAGATAAGTTTTTTGCCAAGTTGGGTACGCAATACGGTGTTGCGATTTTTATGAAGAGACCTATTACGCTATTGATGAATCGAAATCCATTGGTTGTAGAGTATTATACGCCGCTTGACAAGGTGTCAAAGCTTGCGATGGCAAGAAAAGAAGATGATCTCTATGACTACGTACTGGTTACTAAAAACAACGATTATTATGGAATCATCACAGTAAAAGACTTATTGGAAAAATCCACTCAGCTCGAAATAAATTACGCGAAACACCTTAATGCATTAACCGGACTGCCGGGAAACAATCTTATCGAGAAAAAGCTGGCAGGGATCATGGATGGGGATAAGCCGTACTGTGTTTTATATATTGATATTGATAATTTCAAATCATATAATGATGTTTACGGTTTTGAAAGTGGGGACAAGCTTCTTCAAATGACTGCAAAGGTATTGAATGATGAAAGTGCTAAATATATGGCTGCTGATAAGTTTGTAGGGCATATCGGAGGAGATGACTTTGTTATTATTGCAGATACCCATGATGTATGTGAGATTTGTACAAATATTATGAAAAGCTTTGATGAGAAGGTAAAAGAGCTGTATAAGCAACAAGATGTTGAACGAGGATATATTATCACTAAGAACAGGCATGGTGTAGTGGAACATTTTCCACTTGTGACCATTTCTATTGCCGGGGTGACAAACAGGTATAGAAGATATACCGATATATTGCAGCTTGCGGAAGATGCCAGTCAGATTAAAAAGCTATGTAAAACGATATGGAAAAGCTGTGCATATATAGAATAGTTAAAAACAGCTTGCGCAAATTTTTTGTGGTATATGCTACATTTGTGGGTACATTTAACGTGCGTATGGGAGAATGTTAAAAAGTGCATCGTGGGTCAGTCGCAAAGCACGGGGACGGACCTACAGCTTCACCAAAATCAGGTGCAGCAGTAGGTCCATCACCGTGCTTCACTCCTTCTACGTGCTAAATTCTACTTTATCACCGTTTCCTATATATGTGTTTTAAAATAATTTTGTAAAGGGTACTTCTTTTACTTCGAAGGTTCTTCTTGCTAAATAATTCAATTTTCCGGCATCACTGGAGAAATTAAAAAAGATCTTATATGAATATAACGCTTGATGCTTAAACCCTGCAGAATGATTTAATGAGTTTTCTCCATATTTCCGGTCACCAACCAAAGGGTGCCCGATAGAAGCAAAATGCGCCCGGATTTGATGGGTTCTTCCGGTGATTAGCTCTATTTCCAATAAACTCATATTATTTTTTTCTTTTAAAACCTTATATTTTGTAATGATCTTTTTTGCTCCTTTTTCAGGTTTATCTAAGATGGATACTTTCTTAGCCGAATAGTTTCTACTGAGATAATCGGACAAATCTCCTTCTTTTTTTTCAAGAAGACCGTGAACCATACAAAGATAAAATTTTCTGATTTCTTTTTCTTTAATCTTTTCATTGATAATCCTCAATGCTTCCGCATTCTTAGCCGCAATCACAATACCGCCGGTATTCCGGTCAATTCTATTGCAAAGTGCCGGAGCAAAAGTATTCTCTTCTTCGGGTAAATATTCTTTCTTATGATATAGATAAGACTGAACATGGTTAATTAATGTATTTACCTGCTCCGATTCATCAGCATGCACAACCATTCCCGGCATTTTATCGATGAGAAGAATATTGGTATCTTCATAAAGTATATGGATATCAGGTTTAATGGCCGTAAAATTTATTGCCGGCTTGGTATCTTCAAAAAACTCATCATTTATATATAGATCTATTTTATCATTTACGGCAAGCTTATAGCTAATCTCTATTTTCTTTCCATTAACTTTTACTCTTTTTTTCCTTATGTATTTATATATTGCACTTAGAGGCATCGTATTAAAATATTTTTGGAGAAATTTATCTATTCTTTGATCGGCATCATTTAAATTTACGAGGATAGTTTTCATATTCGCAGAACTCCTTTTGTTTTGATAGTGGGGAGTGAGGAGTGGGGAGAAAAAGGAATCTTATAAAAACTCATCACATACCCGTAAAATACCTGCACTTTTTTAATATATTATATATACTCTACACTATACATATCAACTATACTGCGTTATAATTTTTATGCAAATCTCCCCACTCCTCACTAAATAAATTTTTTTTAAAAAAACCCTTGCAAAATCCGCGCCAATCATGTAATATGTAAGAGTTGTGACATGACATACGATGAAGTGGAAGGTTGCCAACCGTTGAGTTGGGGGAATTTTCATGGAGAATGTCCGATTCATGAAACCGGGCGACAGCGTCACTGTACACTTTAATAGTGCGAGTAGGAGAAATTTTAGTATTCTGTTTGCATTGCCAGATTTGTATTAATTTGGCAGCGTTAAGAGTGGTGAACTTTTTGTGCTGAACGAGAGTTTTTATGCCCAGGTTATGTCATTTGACGGTAATCTGGGTTTAATTATAGGATAATATGAAACACCCGGCACAGTGTACAGTTTTTTGCTACTGTCGTACGTATCACAAGACCATTTGCCGAGAGCGGCAAGAAAAAACAGGAATTGAAAAAACATTAAGCACAAAAGTGCAGTGTTAACAAAGCTTATCTCACAAGCTTTAAAACGCAGCAGTGCCAGGTTTATTGAGATTCCGAAAAAACGTACGATTGAAGGAGGGTTAGCTAATATGGCAGCAAATCAAAAAATTAGAATCAGATTGAAGGCTTATGATCATATGTTATTGGATCAATCAGCCGAGAAGATTGTGGAAACTGCTAAAAGGACAGGAGCAAAGGTATCAGGACCTATTCCACTGCCTACTAAAAAAGAAATCATTACTATTTTGAGAGCAGTTCACAAGTACAAGGATTCCCGTGAGCAGTTTGAAATGAGAACGCACAAAAGACTCATTGATATTTTGCTTCCGACCCCAAAAACTGTGGATGCCTTAATGAGACTGGATTTGCCAGCAGGCGTAGATATTGAAATCAAACTGTAAAAAGCAGTGAATAATGAATAGTGAATAATTATCCCGGCAATTTTTAAAATGGGAGTATGATATTATTGCTACAAATTTTGATTTATCAACATAAGTCTTAATAGAGATATTAGTTGGAATCAGATCAATCATTATTAATTATTAACTATTAATTATTAATTAGTAAATCGGTCATGTTCGCAAATGTGAACCAATAACCAATTAGGAGGTGCCATAATGGAGAAGGCGATTTTAGGTAAAAAAATTGGAATGACTCAGGTGTTTGATGAAGACGGCAGAGTAATTCCTGTAACTGTTATAGAGGCTGGACCATGTACGGTTGTACAGAAGAAAACTGTTGATAATGACGGGTATAGCGCTGTGCAGGTGGGTTTTGCCACTAAGAAAGAGAAAAATGTCAGCAAACCTCAAAAAGGACATTTTGACAAAGCAAAAGTTGAATACAAAAGGTTCTTAAGAGAATTAAAATTGGATAATGCAGATGCACTCAACGTCGGAGATGAAATCAAAGTTGATGTTTTTGCCGCGGGAGACAGAATAGATGTTACCGGCACTAGCAAAGGTAAAGGTTTTGCAGGTACGATTAAAAGATGGGGTACCCATAGAGGTCCGATGAGTCATGGTTCTCACTATCATAGAGGCCCTGGTTCTTTGGGAGCTTGTAGTACACCTTCCAAAGTTATGAAAGGTAAAAAATTACCTGGCCATATGGGTGTTGAAAAAATTACAATACAAAACCTTGATGTTGTTAAGATAGATACAGAAAAGAATCTTCTTTTGGTAAAAGGTGCGGTACCTGGACCAAAAGGCGGACTGGTAGTTGTTAGAAATACAGTAAAAGCATAACAAGCTTATAAGAAAGGAGGATGTATGATGCCTAAGGTGGCTTTGTACGATATGAGCGGTAAACAAGTTGGAGATATCGAATTAAACGATAATATTTTTGGAGCAGAAGTAAATAAAACTGTTCTTCATCAAGTAGTAGTAAATTACTTGGCAAATCAAAGACAAGGGACTCAAAATACCAAGACCAGAGCGGAAGTTCGTGGCGGCGGTATTAAGCCTTGGAGACAAAAAGGTACCGGTAGAGCAAGACAAGGTAGTATCAGGTCTCCTCAATGGGTAGGAGGCGGTGTAGCTTTAGGACCTAAACCAAGAAGCTATAGATACTCCTTAAATAAAAAGGTAAAAAGATTAGCGCTTAAATCTGCTTTAAGTTCTAAAGTATTAGATAATGAACTTTTAGTATTAGATGCTTTAAGTATGGACGCTATAAAAACAAAAGAATTTGCAAAAATATTAAGTAATCTTAATGTTGACTCGAAGGCATTGGTAGTACTTCCGGAAAAGAACGAAGTTGTTATCAAGTCTGCAAGCAATATTCCAGGGGTAACGACTACGCTGGTAAATACATTAAATGTTTATGATATACTCAATCATGATAAATTTATAGTTACTAAAGATGCAATTGCAAAGATTGAGGAGGTGTACGCATAATGAGAGCTGCACATGATGTCATTATCAAACCTATAATTTCTGAACGGAGTATGGAGCAATCTGCCGACAGAAAATACACCTTCGCAGTGCCGTTAAATGCCAACAAAATAGAAGTAAAAAATGCGGTCGAAGAAATTTTTGGCGTTAAGGTAGAAAGCGTAAATACTATGAGAGTTTTAGGTAAGATTAAAAGAATGGGAATGCATTCCGGAAAAAGACCTGATTGGAAAAAAGCGATCGTTACGCTGACTGAAGACAGTAAAAGTATAGAATTCTTTGAAGGAATGGCGTAATTAATTAATAATGAATAATTAACAATTAATAATTATTTGTTGGTTTTTCATTAGAAACAGATAATTAACAATAAAATTGAACGATTCGATAGTGAATATCAATTATTCATTATTCATTATTAATTATTAATTAGATAGATGGGAGTTGAAAAGGATGCCAGTTAAAAAGTTTAATCCTACTTCTCCGGCAAGAAGATTTATGACTGTTTCTACTTTTGAAGAGGTGTCAAAGGTAGAACCTGAAAAATCTCTACTAGAACCGATAAAAAAGACTGCCGGCAGAAATTCATATGGTAGGATCACAGTGCGTCACAGGGGTGGCGGTGTTAAGAGAAAATATAGAATCATCGATTTCAAGAGAGATAGAGACGGTGTTCCGGCAAATGTACTTACAATTGAGTATGATCCTAACAGAACAGCAAATATCGCTCTTGTTGAATACGAAGATGGAGAAAAAAGATATATTATCGCTCCTTTAGGGTTAAAGGTAGGAGATACTATATTGTCCGGAGCCGGTGCAGACATAAAGCCTGGTAATGCAATGGCATTAAAGGATATGCCGGTAGGTACTCTGATTCACAATATTGAGTTAAAGCCTGGTAAAGGTGCCCAGTTGGTAAGAGCGGCGGGAAATGTGGCACAGTTAATGGCTAAGGAAGAAGACTATGCACAGGTAAGGTTGCCTTCCGGTGAAGTCAGAATGATAAGACTAAACTGTAAAGCAACGATAGGACAGGTTGGAAACTTAGAAAATGAAAATATCTCCATCGGTAAAGCAGGAAGAAAGAGACATATGGGTTGGAGACCAACCGTACGTGGTGTTGTAATGAATCCTGTTGACCATCCACACGGTGGTGGAGAAGGTAAATCACCGATCGGAAGACCAAGTCCTGTAACTCCATGGGGTAAACCTGCTCTTGGATACAAGACAAGAAAGAAAAAGAATAAATCAGATAAGTTTATCGTTAAGAGAAGAAACGCGAAATAACAAAGTGGGGAGTGGACAGTGGGGAGTGGGGAGTAACTTTTACTTACCGCTTGTCATAGGATACTAGCCACAGATGTGGAAGGAGGCAATGGAATGGGTAGATCACTGAAAAAAGGACCTTTTGTAGAAGAAAAGCTACTTGAGAGAATACAAGATATGAATAAAGCTGGAGAAAAAAAGGTTTTAAAGACCTGGTCCAGAAGTTCTACAATATTCCCTGATATGGTTGGACATACAATCGCCGTGCATGATGGCAGAAAACATGTTCCGGTATATGTTACAGAAGATATGGTTGGACATAAACTGGGAGAATTTGCTCCTACCAGAACCTATAAGGGACACGCTGGAGAAAAGTCATCCGGAGTAAGATAAGTGAAAAGATAATAGTGAATAGTGAATAGTGAATAGTGAATACAGGACAGCCAACAATCAGCATCAAGTTTTATACCGATTGCGTATGAATCTGTGAACTGTGAACTGTGAACTGTGAACTAATGCTATTCGAAAGGAGGATTATTTGTGGAAGCTAGAGCAATACTTAGATACGCTCGTATCTCACCGAGAAAAGCAAAGATTGTGATAGATTTGATTCGTAACAAACCTGTAGGAGTAGCAATGGGTATCTTAAAGCACACTCCAAAGGCTGCGTCCGAATTACTTGAAAAGCTATTGAAGTCAGCAATTGCAAATGCAGAAAATAACCATGAAATGGACGTTGAGAAGTTATATGTTGCTGAAGTGTATGCTAATCAGGCCCCAACACTTAAGAGAATTATGCCAAGAGCACAGGGAAGGGCATACAGGATTAGAAAAAGACAAAGCCATATTACACTCGTGTTGAAAGAAAAGGAATAATAGAAAAGGAGGTTGAAGAATGGGCCAGAAAGTTAATCCACATGGTTTAAGAGTCGGCGTAATAAAGGATTGGGATTCCAAATGGTTTGCTAATGATAATGTTTTTGCCGATAACTTAGTAGAAGACTATAAACTTAGAAAATATATTAAGAAGGCACTTTTTATCGCTGGAGTATCCAAGATAGAAATTGAAAGAGCTGCCAATAGAGTGAAAATTAATATTCACGGTGCGAAACCTGGTATTATTATCGGAAGAGGTGGTTCCGAGATAGATAAATTGAAACAACAGCTGGAACAAATGACAGGTAAAAATGTTGCTATAAACATTATTGAAGTTAAATCTCCGGAACTGGACGCGCAGTTAGTAGCTGAAAACATTGCTGCACAGCTTGAAAGAAGAATTTCATTCAGAAAAGCTATGAAACAAGTAATGGCAAGAGCTATGAAAATGGGAGCTAAAGGTATCAAGACTGCTGTTGCAGGTCGTTTAGGCGGTGCTGAAATTGCAAGAACCGAACATTATCATGAAGGTACTATTCCTTTACAGACTTTAAGAGCAGATATTGATTATGGTTTCTGGGAAGCAGATACCACTTACGGAAAGCTCGGTGTCAAAGTTTGGATATATAAAGGGGAAGTCCTTCCGGAAAGTAAGAAGCAAAACCGCGGGGAAGGAGGAAGATAAAGATGTTAATGCCTAAAAGAGTAAAACGTCGTAGAGTGATGAGAGGTCGTATGACTGGTAAAGCTACCAGAGGTAATAAAATAACCTATGGAGATTTTGGGATACAAGCACTTGAACCGGCTTGGATTACAAGTAATCAGATTGAAGCTGCCAGAATAGCAATGACCCGTTATATAAAAAGAGGCGGTAAGGTTTGGATCAAGATCTTTCCTGACAAGCCTGTTACAGAAAAACCTGCTGAAACCCGTATGGGTAGTGGTAAAGGTTCTCCGGAATACTGGGTGGCTGTTGTAAAGCCGGGAAGAGTTATGTTTGAAATTGGTGGGGTTGCAGAAGAGACTGCCAGAGAAGCAATGAGACTGGCAATACACAAGCTTCCTATCAAATGTAAGTTTATTGTTCGTGACAAGGAAGAAATGGGTGGTGAAGATAATGAAGGCTAATAAAGTGCGTGAATTAACATCAGCTGAATTGCAGCAAAAGCTATCGGAACTTAAAGCCGAGTTGTTCAATCTGAGGTTTCAGCACGCAACAAATCAGCTGGAGAATCCCATGAGAATCGTAGAGGTTAAGAAAACGATAGCAAAAGTAAAAACCATCCTTCGTGAAAGAGAATTGAAGGAGTCCGTTTAAATAGGCTTGAAAGGAGGTAGTTTCTGTGAGCGAAAGAGGCAACAGAAAGGTAAGAATCGGCAGAGTTGTTAGTGATAAAATGGATAAAACCATCGTTGTTGCTATAGAGGGCAGTGTAAAACACCCGTTATATGGGAAAATTGTAAAAAGAACCTACAAGCTGAAAGCCCATGATGAAAATAATGAGTGTGCGATAGGCGATAGAGTAAAGGTAATGGAAACAAGACCTTTAAGTAAAGAAAAAAGATGGAGATTAGTCCAAATCGTTGAAAAAGCTAAGTAGAACAAGCTTGAAAGGAGGGTATACCGATGATTCAACAGCAAACAATGTTAAAAGTAGCTGACAACACCGGTGCGAAAGAGCTTTTTTGCATCAGAGTACTAGGCGGGTCAAAAAGAAGATATGCGAATATAGGCGATGTGATCATTGCTTCGGTTAAAAAAGCAACACCCGGTGGAGTTGTTAAAAAAGGTGATGTTGTTAAAGCGGTAGTAGTAAGATCGGTAAAAGGATTAAGAAGACCTGATGGTTCATATATAAAATTTGATGAGAATGCAGCGGTTATTATCAGAGATGATAAAAATCCGAGAGGGACTCGTATTTTTGGGCCTGTTGCAAGAGAATTAAGAGATCAAGAATATATGAAGATATTATCATTAGCCCCAGAAGTACTGTAGTTAAGGAGGTGGCGTAATTGGCTATTAAAAAGGTACATGTAAAAAAAGATGATACTGTACTGGTTCTTTCCGGTAAAGATAAAGGAAAGAAAGGTAAAGTATTAACTGTATACCCTAAAGAGGGTAAAGTGATTGTAGAAGGCGTAAATATGGTAACTAAGCACACCAAGCCGAGAAAGCAGGGACAAACAGGTGGAATCGTTCATCAGGAAGCACCTATTTATGCTGCAAAAGTAATGCATGTGTGCAATAAATGTGCAAAAACTACCCGTGTTGCAAGAAAGATATTGGAGAACGGTGATAAAGTAAGATATTGCAAGCATTGCGGCGAGGTTTTTAACGACTAAGGTTTTTTCGAAAGGAGGTTTATTAAATGGCAAGAATGAAAGATAAATATATAAATGAAGTTGCACCGGCGCTCATGAAAAAATTTAGCTATAAGAGCCCGATGCAGATTCCAAAATTAGAAAAGATCGTAGTAAATATGGGCGTTGGAGAAGCTAAGGACAATGCTAAAGCATTGGATGCGGCAGCAAATGAGTTAGCGACGATTACCGGTCAAAAACCTGCGATTACAAAAGCGAAGAAGTCGGTAGCGACATTTAAGATTAGACAGGGAATGAATATAGGCTGTAAAGTAACTTTGAGAAGTAGTAAAATGTACGAGTTTCTTGATAGATTATTTAATGTAGCTCTTCCTAGAGTTAGAGACTTTAGGGGTATCAACCCAAATGGGTTTGACGGCAGAGGAAATTATGCGTTAGGGATCAAGGAACAATTGATTTTTCCTGAAATTGATATCGATAAAGTAGATAAGACCAGAGGTATGGATATTATCTTTGTTACTACAGCTAAAACGGATGAAGAGGCTAGGGAATTGCTTGCACTGATGGGTGCGCCATTTCAGCGTAGCTGAGAGGAGGGAAATGCGTGGCAAAGAAAGCAATGATTTTGAAACAGCAAAGGGAACCTAAGTTCAGCACAAGAGCTTATAACAGATGCAGAATATGTGGGAGACCTCATGCATATTTGAGAAAGTTTGGTATATGCCGTATTTGCTTTAGAGAATTGGCCTATAAGGGGCAAATTCCGGGAGTTAAAAAGGCTAGTTGGTAAAAGGGAGACTATGGAAGGAGGTAGGACAAATGCAGATAACCGATCCAATCGCTGATATGTTAACGCGTATCAGAAATGCGAGTTCAGCTAAACATGAATCTGTTGATATTCCGGCTTCTAATTTGAAGAAGGCGATCGCAGATATATTACTTGAAGAAGGTTATATTAAGAGATATGAATATATTGATGATTCAAAACAGGGGATGATTAGAATAACCCTTAAATATGGAGCCAACAAGGAAAAGGTTATTACTGGCCTGAAAAGAATCAGCAAGCCTGGTTTAAGAGTTTTTGCAGGCAAGGATGAACTTCCTAGAGTTCTTGGTGGATTAGGGATAGCAATTATCTCAACATCAAATGGCGTAATGACAGATAAGAATGCCAAAAAGAATGGAATAGGCGGCGAAGTACTGGCGTTTGTATGGTAGGACGCAGGCTGATGATAAGGAGGTGTGAGAAGTGTCAAGAATAGGAAGAATGCCAATCACCGTACCAAACGGTGTAGACGTAAAGATAGAAGGCAGCAATTTTATGACTGTAAAGGGGCCAAAAGGCACTCTACAAAGACAGCTTCATAAAGATATGATTATTAAACTTGAAGATAAAGATGTTATTGTTCAGAGACCATCAGAAGAGAAAACACATAAAGCACTGCATGGTTTGACAAGGACACTTATCGCTAATATGGTGGAAGGTGTTACGAACGGGTTCCAAAAAGCTCTTGATATCAATGGTGTTGGTTACAGAGCTCAAAAACAGGGTAAGAAATTAGTTCTTACGCTGGGATATTCTCATCCTGTAGAGATGGAAGAACCTGAAGGAATCACTGTTGAGGTGCCTGCACCGAATAAGATTCTTATAAAAGGTGCAGATAAACAAGCTGTTGGACAATTTGCAGCGCAAATTAGATTCAAGAGAGAGCCTGAACCATATAAGGGTAAGGGTATTAAATATGAAACTGAAGTGATCAGACGTAAAGAAGGTAAGACTGGCGGTAAGGGCAAGAAGTAGGAAAGGAGTGATTGGTAATGATAAATAAGCCAAATAGTAATGTTGCAAGGCTTAGACGTCATGCAAGAGTTCGTAAAACCTTATTTGGAACTGCGGAACGCCCAAGACTCAACGTTTATAGAAGCCTTAAAAACATTTATGCGCAGATTATAGATGACGAGACTGGTAAAACCTTAGTTGCAACATCTTCATTAGATAAGGATTTACAAGACATAGCATATGGCGGAAATAAAGAAGCAGCTAAAGAAGTTGGAAAATTAATTGCGAAGAAAGCTGTAGAACAAGGTATAAAACAAGTTGTTTTTGATAGAGGCGGATACTTGTATCACGGAAGAGTTGCTGAACTGGCTGAAGGAGCTAGAGAAGGCGGATTAGAGTTTTAAAGAAGGAGGGACATTATGGCACAGCGCATAGACGCAAGCACATTGGATATAAAAGAGAAAGTTGTTAATATAAGCCGTGTTGCAAAAGTTGTTAAAGGCGGTAGAACCTTTAGATTTAGTGCATTGGTAGTAGTCGGAGACGAAAACGGTCATGTAGGCTGCGGAATGGGTAAAGCAGCAGAAATTCCTGACGCAATCAGAAAAGGAATTGAAGATGCAAAGAAAAATCTCATCAATGTACCTACTGTTGATACAACCATACCACATGAGATTATCGGACAATATGGAGCAGGAAGTGTATTGTTAAAGCCGGCTGGCCCTGGTACCGGAGTAATCGCCGGTGGACCGGTAAGAGCGGTACTTGAACTTGCAGGTATCAGAGATATAAGAACAAAATCTTTAGGTTCCAATAACCCAAGAAATATGGTAAATGCTACTATTAACGGATTAAACAATCTTAAAAGAGCAGAAGAAGTTGCTAAGTTAAGAGGGAAGACCGTTGAAGAATTGTTAGGTTAGGAGGGAACTTAATTGGCTAAGCTTAAAATAACACTAACGAAAAGCACGATCGGCCGTAAAGACGACCAGATCGCGACGGTAAAAGCACTAGGTCTTAAAAAAATCAGAGATGTGGTAGAGCACCAAGATAGTCCACAAATCAGAGGAATGGTGAACAAAGTTTCACATTTGGTAGAAGTTGAAGAAATATAAACGAGAGGGAGGTGTAGCAAATGAAATTATATGAATTACAGCCTGCACCAGGCTCCACAAATGAACCTAAAAGAAAAGGAAGAGGGCATGGCTCAGGAAATGGTAAAACAGCCGGTAAAGGCCATAAAGGTCAAAATGCTCGTGCGGGTGGTGGAGTAAGACCTGGTTTTGAAGGCGGTCAGATGCCATTGCACAGACGTATTCCTAAAAGAGGATTTACTAATATCTTTGCAAAAGAATATGTTGAAGTAAATGTTTCTCAATTAGATAGATTTGATAATGGAACTGTAGTTACTCCGGAATTGTTAAAAGAAACAGGAGTAGTTAGCAAGATAAAAGATGGTATAGTTGTTCTCGGTAGAGGAGAAATAACTAAAAACCTCACAGTCAAGGCACGTAAGTTCAGCAAATCAGCTGCTGAAAAAATAGAAGCAGCAGGAGGAAAGGTTGAGGTGATGTAGTGTGTTTCAGATATTGAGAAATGCCTGGAAGATTCCCGATTTAAGAAAAAGAATATTATACACCATATTGCTGTTGATCGTTTTTCGTTTCGGTTCCTTTATTCCGGTACCGGGAATGGATAAGACTGCACTTCAGCAATTAATCGGCAATAATAATTCTTTGTTTGGGTTCTTAGATACGCTTACAGGCGGCGCATTTGGTAATGCTACCATATTTGCCATGAGTATCACACCTTACATCAACGCATCGATTATTATGCAACTGTTAACAGTTGCAATTCCCAGTCTTGAAAAGCTTGCAAAAGAAGGGGAAGAAGGTAGAAAGAAAATTGCTCAGTTTACCAGATATGGGACTGTTATTTTAGGATTTATTCAAGCAACAGGATTGTACTTTGGTTTAGGCGGAGCAATTATGAATAGAGGAATTCTCTCTTTCATTACAATAACACTTACATTTACAGCTGGAACTGCATTCTTAATGTGGCTAGGAGAGCAAATAACTGAAAAAGGTATCGGAAACGGTATCTCATTACTGATATTTGCCGGTATTATATCAAGAGGACCACAGATGGTAACAGCATTATATGCAAACTACGTGAATAAGAATTTAAATATCTTTACAATACTGTTATTTGCTGTGTTTGCATTGGGTGTTGTTGCGGCAGTTGTTATGATGAATCAGGCAGAAAGAAGAATTCCTGTACAATATGCAAAAAGAGTTGTCGGAAGAAAAATGTACGGTGGACAAAGCACCCATATTCCTATTAAGGTAAGCTTGGCCGGGGTTATTCCTATTATATTCGCAATGTCTATAATGGCATTCCCCTCAACCATTGCACAATTTTTCTCACAACCGGCACAAGGAACATTCTGGTATGGATTCCTTAATTTTATTTCTCCGGACTCTTGGTTCTATGGTACATTCTACTTCATATTGATTATTTTCTTCACATATTTCTATACGGCGATTTATTTCAACCCTATTGAAATAGCTAATAATATGAAGAAGAATGGCGGTTTCATACCTGGAATCAGACCCGGAAAGCCAACTTCCGACTATATCAATAAGGTGCTTTCAAGAATTACGCTTACAGGAGCGGTATTCTTGGGATTGATTGCTGTAATGCCAATATTCATCAACTATGGTGTGAAATTGGGAGGATTAGCAATTGGAGGCACCAGCCTATTAATCGTAGTGAGTGTTGCTTTGGAGACAGTAAAACAGATGGAATCACAGATGTTGATGAGACACTATAAAGGATTTTTAGAATAATTGATATTTAAATATGATCGACTAGAACTCTACAAGAATGGGGGCGAAAGCATGAGACTGATTATACTGGGAGCACCAGGTGCAGGTAAAGGGACGCAAGCGGAAGGTTTGTCAAAAAAGTTTGGCATACCGACAATTTCTACAGGTGAAATTATTCGTAATGCACTAAGGCAGGGAACAGAGCTGGGAAAAGAAGCGAAACAATATATTGACAGAGGATTACTTGTACCGGATGATGTAGTCATCGAAATAATAAAAGAACGGTTGGTTCAAGATGACTGCAAGAATGGCTTTATATTAGACGGATTTCCAAGAACTGTACCGCAGGCAAATGCACTGGATAAAATGAATATTACCATCGACAAGGTACTAAGCATAGAAGTTGAAGACGAAAAAATTGTTGAGAGAATTTCAGGAAGAAGACAGTGCAGCCAATGTGGTGCTACTTACCATATTATATATAAGCCTTCAAAAGTAGAAAATGTATGTGATACGTGCGGTGGGAACCTTATCATGCGACAGGATGATGCACCTGAAACGGTTGAAAACCGCTTAAAAGTATACCATGAGCAAACTGAACCCCTTAAAGATTTCTATGCAAAAAAAGATTTGTTAACAGTAGCTTTTGGACAGGAAGAAGTTAGTGATACTACCGAAGAAGTCTATAAAGCGCTTGGAGTAGAGTAGAATGATTACTATTAAATCGGCTCAAGAAATTGAATATATGCGTCAAGCCGGTCGAATTGTCGCACAAGCCCACGATATTTTAGAGAGAGCGATTCGGCCCGGTATTACAACGAAAGAGCTGGATAGTATCGTAGAAGAATTTATAAGAAGCCAGGGTGCTGTGCCATCCTTTAAAGGCTATAATGGATTTCCGGCAAGTATATGCGCTTCCGTCAACGGAGAAGTGGTTCATGGTATTCCAGGTTTAACGAAGTTAAAAGATGGCGATATTATTAGTGTAGATATCGGTGCCATGCACAATGGTTATCATGGTGACGCAGCACGAACACATCCGGTCGGTAATGTTTCAGATGAAGCGATGAGGTTGATCGAAGTGACACAACAGAGCTTTTATGAAGGCATAAAACATGCTGTAGAGGGAAGTAGATTATCTGATATCTCTTCAGCTGTCCAAAAATATGTAGAAGATCATGGATATTCAGTGGTACGTGATTTTGTGGGACATGGCATTGGACAGCAAATGCATGAAGAACCGCAGATACCTAATTATGGTAACCCTGGCAGGGGGCCTAGGCTGATTGCGGGAATGACGCTGGCGATTGAACCTATGGTTAATGCGGGAAAACATGACGTAAAAATCATGCCGAACCGTTGGACCGTTGTAACAGCAGATGGCAGTTTGTCAGCCCACTATGAGCATACCATTTTAATTGCTCAGGGAGGTCCGGAGATATTAACCAGTACCTGAATAAAATGAGGTGATAGTGATGGACATATATCCTGGACAAATCGTTTATTCGACAGCCGGTAGGGATAAAGGTAAATACTTTATCGTAATAGAAAGAATAAACGATGAGTATGTTTATTTAAGTGATGGAGATATCAGAAGAATTGAGAATCCTAAAAAGAAAAAGAGTAAGCATTTGAGAACTGTTGGTAAGGATGTGGAACAACTTGTAGATAAGCTTAAAAATCAACAGAAGATAACGAATGCTGAAATTAGAAAATGTCTTGCTGCATATGCAGTGGAGTTACAACAGCATAAGCAGGAATCATATAGTCGTAGTTAAAGGAGGTTTTATTCCTTGGCAAAAGAAGATATAATAGAGGTTGAGGGCAAAGTAATAGAGGCTTTGCCTAATGCAATGTTTCAAGTAGAATTGGAAAATGGACATCAAATTCTTGCTCATATTTCGGGAAAGTTAAGAATGAATTTTATAAGAATTCTACCGGGAGATAAAGTGACTGTAGAATTGTCTCCCTATGACTTGACCCGCGGAAGAATTACATGGAGAGCAAAATAGTCCGTGATTGGTCAATTGGTATTCAAAGGAGGGATTCCAGTGAAAGTAAGACCATCAGTAAAACCGATATGTGAAAAATGTAAGATTATCAGAAGAAAAGGAAGAATTATGGTAATCTGCGAAAATCCCAAGCATAAGCAAAAACAAGGATGAGTTATTGATAATGTACAATGTACAATATACAATATACAATTGACAGCTTTGTTTCAGGTATGTTATGTTTCATAGTGTACCTAAATTTGCGTTTATAGCTTGTTAAGTGCGGCTGCATAATCCGGTGATGATTATGTCTTAACAGCTATAATATATATTTGATGAGTCAGTAATTAAGTATATGACTCTCATAAGATCAATGTAGAATGTAGGTAGTAAGTAAGCTGTAAAAAGGGAATAGATAGATGGACTGACAAATGCTATGATGGGCCCAATGTAATGGAATTGTCCATTGTCCATTGTCCATTGTCCATTAAAGTCATGGGAGGTGTAAAGTAGAATGGCGAGAATCGCTGGTGTTGACTTACCAAGAGAAAAACGTGTAGAAATAGGATTGACTTATATATTCGGTATTGGTAGAAAAAGATCAAATGAAATTCTAGCTATCACAGGAATCAATCCTGATACAAGAGTAAGAGATCTTACCGATGATGAAATTGCAAAGCTCAGAGAAACCATAGATAAAAACCTAAAAGTTGAGGGGGATCTGAGACGTCAAATTGCACTTGATATCAAGAGACTTATCGAAATTGGATGCTATAGAGGATATAGACACAGACGTGGACTTCCGGTAAGAGGTCAGAGAACTAAAACAAATGCAAGAACCAGAAAAGGTCCTAAGAGAACTGTTGCAGGTAAGAAGAAGTAAAAGGAGGGAATAGTAAGTAATGGCTAAAGCAACCAAGAGAACCACACGTAAACGCCGTGAGCGTAAGAATATTGAACGTGGCGCTGCGCATATTCGTTCAACATTCAATAATACGATTGTAACGATTACTGATGTTGCCGGTAACGCACTTTCATGGGCTAGTGCCGGTGGGTTAGGTTTTAGAGGCTCTAGAAAAAGCACTCCATTTGCTGCTCAGATGGCTGCAGAAACTGCTGCTAAATCTGCAATGGAACATGGACTGAAAACTGTGGAAGTTTTTGTAAAAGGTCCTGGCGCAGGAAGAGAAGCTGCAATTAGAGCACTTCAAGCTGCAGGCTTGGAAGTAAGTATGATAAAGGATGTAACGCCAATTCCACATAATGGCTGCAGACCACCTAAGAGAAGAAGAGTATAATTTGAATGATAGAACTATAGGAGGTGTAAGTATAGATGGCGAGATATACTGGGGCAGTATGCAGACTATGCCGTAGAGAAGGACAAAAGTTATTTCTCAAGGGCGAAAGATGCTATACTGATAAATGTGCTATCGCAAGAAGAAGCTACGCTCCGGGTCAGCATGGCCAAAGCAGAAAGAAACCTTCTGAATATGGTATTCAGTTAAGAGAAAAGCAAAAGGCCAGAAGATATTATGGAGTGTTAGAAAGCCAGTTTGAAAAGTATTTTGAAATGGCTAATAAGAAAAAAGGTATTACCGGTGAAAATCTGCTGCAAATTCTTGAAAGCAGATTGGACAATGTAGTCTATAGATTGGGTCTTGCAACTTCAAGACCGGAAGCAAGACAGTTAGTAAGACACGGACATTTCACAGTTAATGGGGCAAAAGTGAATATTCCATCCTATCTTGTAAAAGAGGGAGATATTATCACAATTAGAGAAAAGAGTAGAGGCTCAGAAAAAATTAAAGCAGTTCTTGAATCAACTGAGGGAAAAGTTATACCTAAATGGTTGGATATGAATAGAGATACACTGGAAGCAAAAGTAATCAGCCTTGCTACCAGAGAAGATATCGATCTGCCGCTTGAAGAACATTTAATTGTAGAGTTGTACTCTAAATAATAAAGATATATGGTGGATAATGGATTGCGGGTGGCTTGCGCTAACCTTAAATCCGATATTCACACTCAAACTATATAGATATAAATACTGTAAGTGATGTAATCTGTTATACAGTAATAAAATAATCAGTTGCCCTCGGAAACATCAACAATAAAATGGCAGTTAGTCAGGGGAGGGTTATATATGATAGAAATTGAAAAGCCAAGAATTGAATGTATTACATCCAGTGATGAAGGCACATACGGAAAATATGTTATTGAGCCTCTTGAAAGAGGATATGGTACAACATTAGGCAATTCCTTAAGAAGAATATTATTATCTTCTTTACCGGGAGTTGCAGTATCTTCAATTAAGATTGACGGTGTTCTTCATGAATTTTCTACAATCCCGGGAGTGAAGGAAGACGTAACCGAGATTATACTTAACATTAAGAATCTTGCTGCGAAGCTTCATTCTGAAGGCCCTAAAGTAGTTTATATAGAAGCAGAAGGTGAAGGAGATATTAAGGCCAAGGACATCAAAATTGATGCAGATGTGGAAATACTAAATCCCGATCTTCATATTGCGACCTTAAATGAAGACGCAAAGTTATATATGGAACTAACTTTAAATAGAGGCAGAGGATATGTATCGGCAGAAAAAAATAAAGTACCTGGCCAGCCGATTGGCTTGATTCCAGTGGACTCAATATATACGCCGGTGCATAAAGTAAACTATACTGTAGAAAATACCCGTGTAGGGCAGGTTACCGATTATGATAAGCTGACACTGGAAGTATGGACAAACGGTATTATAAAGCCGGATGAAGCGATTAGTCTTGGTGCAAAAATCATGAGTGAGCATCTTAACTTATTTATTGATCTCTCAGATCATGCAAAGAATACCGAGATCATGGTAGAGAAGGAAGAAACCAAGAAAGAAAAAGTTCTTGAAATGACCATTGAAGAGCTGGATCTTTCGGTAAGATCCTATAACTGCCTAAAAAGAGCAGGGATTAACACTGTAGAAGACCTCATCAACAGAAGTGAAGATGATATGATGAAGGTAAGAAACCTTGGTAGAAAATCTCTTGAAGAGGTAATACAGAAGTTAGAAGCATTAGGGTTGGGTCTTGCACCAAATGAAGAATAGTATTGTAGTTCACAGTTCACGGTTCACAGTTCACAGATTTTGTTCTAAAAAGCTGGTGAAAGATGAATCGTACATCATGAGCCGTGAGTTTTTACTATGTGATTTCTGATTATTAATTAAATATGATTAGGTGTTATATAAAAACGGCAAAGGAGGTTTAAACGATGCCAGGTACAAGAAAGCTAGGTCGTCCAACCGACCAAAGAATAGCTATGCTGAAAAACCTTGTTACTTCCGTTTTAGAACACGGAAAGATTGAAACTACCGTGACTAGAGCAAAAGAAGTAAGAAGCATGACAGATAAAATGATTACTCTAGGCAAAGAAGGTTCACTGCATTCAAGAAGACAAGCATTAGCTTATATTACTAAAGAAGATGTAGTGAAGAAACTTTTTGATGAAATTGCTCCTAAGTATACAGAGCGTGCAGGCGGATATACCAGGGTAGTAAAAATGGGACCCAGAAGAGGGGACGCTGCAGAAATGGCAATCATTGAGTTAGTATAACTAGCGGAGAGTGGGGAGTAAGGAGTGAGGAGTGAAAGCCTTGCGAATTGCAAACTATATTTTACCCATAAAGAGTTTACCGCTTCATAAAGCAGAATGTTAAATACAATATGTATCTAATGTTCTGCTTTTATTTATATCAAGAAAAAACCATGGACACAAATTTTTAGATAAAATGATTGTAGGGGCGATTTGTGATCGTCCGCATTTTTAGTCTATATTCTTCGTAAACGAATAATAGATTATCTCCAGTGTTTATTTGGTAGGCGATATTAGTTCTGTTTAATTTTCAATATATTGACGCACAATATGTGTGATGATAAAATCTACTAATGAAGTGTGATCACTATACTAGAATAGTGGATATTATTTATTACATATGGGTTTGAGAATGTGGTGCAAAGGGTACTCCCCACTATCCACTCCTCACTCCCCACTACACAAGGAGGTTAACGTCATGTGGATAGCTGATGAATGGAAAGATTATGAACTTATAGATACAGGTAATGGTGAAAAGCTGGAAAGATGGGGGAAGTATGTTGTAAGGCGCCCCGATCCACAAGTCATATGGCCGATTGATTCAAATAACAAGGTATGGAGAAACGTGGACGGGCATTATCATAGAAACAGCAGCGGTGGTGGAAAGTGGGAGTTTTTTAGTAAGCTTCCTGAACATTGGACCATTTCATATGAGAATTTAAAATTCAATATTAAGCCTATGGGTTTCAAGCATACCGGACTTTTTCCCGAACAAGCTGTTAACTGGAGTTGGATGATGGAAAGAATTAAATCTACTGATAAGCCTGTAAGAGTATTAAATTTATTTGCATATACGGGTGGTGCAACAGTAGCTGCGGCCTACGCAGGGGCGGAGGTTTGTCATGTAGATGCCGCAAAAGGGATGGTAAGCTGGGCAAAAGAAAATATTGCAGTTTCAAAGCTCGCAGACCGTAAAGTACGATTTATCGTTGATGATGTGCTAAAGTTTGTTCAGCGGGAAAATCGTAGAGGAAGACAGTATGAAGGAATCATCATGGACCCACCATCCTACGGACGGGGACCGAATGGAGAAGTGTGGAAAATCGAAGATGAGCTATATAACTTGGTGAGTGAATGTATGCACGTGCTTTCTCCAAATCCCCTATTTTTCCTAATTAATTCATATACAACCGGATTGGCACCAACGGTACTCACCAATGTGTTGAAAATGACAGTTGGTAAAAAACACGGGGGACATATCGCATCTGATGAAATCGGATTGCCGATAACACAGTCAGGCTTGGTGCTTCCATGCGGTGCATCGGGTCGTTGGGAAGTGTAATAGTTTACAGTTCACGGTATTAAGAACTTACACCCAGTGAATCATGAGTTGGTTATCTCAGAATTAGAGTAGGGGCGGACGACCCTGTCCGCCCGGATTTGTCTATAGCTCCATTTATTTTATAGGAAACTGTATATTATTAGTTTCAAATACTTTACCTTTTAAATAATTTAATATTCCTGCATCTTTAAAGTCGAACATCACTTTATAGGCCCAAAGGCATTGATGTTTTACGCCGAATTGCTTGTTTAGCCGGCGGTCACCATATTTATCATCGCCAAGGATTGGATGCCCTATATAAGAAAGGTGTGCGCGTATTTGATGCGTTCTTCCTGTAATGAGTTCTACTTCCAGGTGGCTTACTATATCCCCAGGTTTAGTAACCTTATACTTTGTGATAGCAGTTAAGCCTCCTTTTTGCGGGATATCATGCATATAGACACGACTTTTCAGTTCGTTTTTAACGAGAAAATGTTTTAACTCTCCTTCCATTGGAGAAGGGCAGCCTTTCACCAGGCACTGGTAGTATTTTTTCACTTCTCTATTCTTAATTTTTTCCAGCATTATTCTTAAAGCCTCTTTTGTTTTGGCGATGATAACTATTCCGCCGGTATAGTGGTCAAGTCTGTGGCATAGGGCCGGCAGGTCCGTATTTGGCATGGAAGAAATATAATCTTTATTCTGATTCAAATATCTTGTTGCCATATCAATTAATGTGTCTTGATTCGCATGCTTATCAGGATGCACAGAAATTCCAGGCTGTTTATTTACAAGCAGCAGATGCTCATCTTCATATACTATTTCGATAGGATGTAAATCCTTTTGCTCGTCGTTTGTACTATTTAATCCGTATAATATTTCATCTTTGATATATATTGTCAGGGAATCACTAGCTTTCAGTGTAATATTTTCATTAATTTTTACATCGTTTATACGTATATCTTTTTTTCGTAACGCTTTATAAATAGCACTCATAGGTAGTTTGGGAAATTGATCTCTTAGAAATCTGTCAAGCTTCTTACCGTTATATTCATGAGGTACAGTAATGATTATCATATTTATGCTCCTTGTTAATGTAGTGGGGAGTGGACAGTGGGGAGTGGGGAGTACTGCACCAGGCCACGGAAGTATATTTACTATTGTATAATACACAGTATAGCATCTGCTCAAAAGTATTATTAATTATAAAGTCATTTTTATACTGAACCAATATAGTATTAGCATAGCCTTATAGCACACATTATATATTATTTAATGTTTAAGTACAATGTAAAGGACTATAAGAAGGGTGTAAAAATCTGCAAGCTAATCATTTTACATATGTATTTATTCTCCCCACTCCCCACTCCCCACTTTTTTTCAATAAACTATTTTTATATTGCTCAAAATACAGTATAATATATAATTAGTGTATATAATACATATCAAGCGAGGTTTTGTAATGGGTGAAATGATTAATACGATTAACTTGAACTATCATTATGGACAGGATGAAGAATCCAATAAAATAGACTTGGTTTTGAATAATATAAATATTAAAATAGATAAAGGTGAATTTGTAACTATCTTAGGACATAACGGTTCCGGTAAGTCTACACTGGCTAAGCATTTTAATGCATTGCTTCTGCCTGTGGGAGGGACGGTATTTGTTAAACACTTGGATACTGCTGATTTGGATTCTCGTTGGGAGATCAGGCAGACTGTGGGAATGGTATTTCAAAATCCCGATAATCAAATTGTAGCAACCATTGTGGAAGAGGATGTAGCATTCGGGCCTGAAAACCTGGCTGTTCCGCCTTCTGAAATCAGAGAGAGAGTAGATTATGCCCTAAAGGCGGTAGATATGTACGAATATAAAAAGCATGCACCGCATTTGCTGTCAGGAGGCCAAAAGCAAAGAATAGCGATTGCCGGTGTTATTGCCATGAAGCCGGAATGCATCGTGCTTGATGAACCCACTGCGATGCTGGATCCTTCTGGAAGAAAAGAAGTTATTGGTACCATAAAAAAGCTAAATAGGGAAGAAGGAATTACGGTAGTGCTTATTACGCACTATATGGATGAGGCTGTGGAGTCGGATAGAGTTGTCGTGATGGAAAAAGGAAAGATCATAATGGATGGCAAGCCCAAAGAGGTTTTCTGCCAAGTAGAAAGGCTTAAAACTGTAGGATTGGATGTTCCGCAGGTGACAGAGTTGGCCTATGAGCTAAGAAAGCAAGGAATTGAAATCCGTCAGGATATTTTGACGGAAGATGAGTGTGTTGAGGAGCTTTTGAAATTGATTGAGAGATGAGAGCAGCGTGTCATGGACTGAAGAGGTACGACTTTGGCCATTGATGCAATTTAAGTTGTTTTGTTTGGAGGACTAATGTTGTGACAATAAAAATAGAGAATTTGAATTATACATATATGCCCGGTAGTCCCTTTGAAAAGCAAGCATTAAAAAATGTCAATCTGGAAATCGGCCAAGGGGAATTCGTTGGATTAATAGGACATACAGGGTCGGGAAAATCTACACTTGTACAGCATCTAAACGGCTTACTTAAAGCGGCGAATGGAAAGATATTTATTGGTGAAACGGATATTACAGGTAAAAGTGCTAACCTTAAAGCTATAAGAAATAAGGTAGGTCTTGTCTTTCAATATCCTGAGCACCAATTATTTGAAGAAACTGTCTATAAAGACGTTGCGTTTGGGCCGACAAATATGGGTTTGGCACAAGACGAAATACAAAAAAGAGTGAACGATGCATTGCATGTGGTAGGTTTAAGTAGTAATGTTCTTGAAAAGTCTCCTTTTGAACTTTCCGGTGGTCAAAAGCGCAGGGTTGCAATTGCGGGTGTTCTGGCAATGAGACCCGAAATACTTGTACTGGATGAGCCTACTGCAGGGCTTGACCCGGCAGGGAGAGATGAAATATTATTTCAAATCAAATCTCTTCATACAAGATTAGGTATGACAGTCATACTTGTATCACATAGTATGGAAGACATCGCACGACTGGTCGATAGAATTATTGTAATGCATAGAGGTTCGGTAGCAATGAATGACATGCCTGGCGAAGTTTTTAAAAGAGGCGATCAATTAGAAAGTATGGGACTCGCTGTGCCGCAAATTACAAAAGTGATTAGCAAGCTAAGAAGCAGAGGGGTTCATATAAAAGATGATATCTTTACTGTTCATCAGGCAAAAAAAGAGCTTGTGGCTCTGTTAGGCGGTTCCAATAGAAGGATGGAGGAAAGTAAATGATTAGAGATATAACGCTGGGGCAGTACTTTCCGGGTGAATCTGTTATACATAAACTCGACCCCAGAATAAAGATTATATTAACGTTAATGTATATTGCAGCATTGTTTATGGTAAAGAATTTTACCGGATATATTATATTTGCTGCTTTTACTTGTCAGTTAATATGGATTTCTACAGTACCTGTTAAGTACGTTTTTAAAGGGTTAAAACCTTTATTCTTTATTATTATTTTTACTGCCTTTGTCAACATGTTTATGACTGGGGGAAGAACATTATTTACGATATGGAAATTGACAGCTACGGTGGAAGGTGTGGAAATGGCAGTACTTATGACATTAAGATTGCTTTTTCTGATTATAGGTACATCATTGCTGACTTTTACTACTTCACCTATACTATTGACAGATGGGATTGAAAAGTTATTAAATCCTTTTAAAAAAATTGGCGTTCCAGCCCATGAGCTTGCCATGATGATGACCATAGCGCTGCGTTTTATACCAACATTGTTAGAAGAAACGGATAAAATAATGAAAGCGCAGATGGCACGCGGTGCTGATTTTGAAAGTGGGAATCTGCTTAAAAGAGCAAAGGGGCTTGTGCCGCTTTTGGTTCCGCTGTTTATAAGTGCTTTCAGAAGAGCTGATGAACTGGCTGTTGCGATGGAATCACGCTGTTATCGGGGCGGAGACCATAGAACCAGAATGAAGCAGCTAAAAATGCATGACAGGGATTTTATGGCCATAGCAGTCATGATAGGGTTAATGGTAATGCTGTTTTTTGTGAGAAATTTACGGTATTAATATACAACTTAGTATTTATTAGGTAGGGGCAGGCCTTGTGTCTGCCCGTTCAGAAGAAGTGCTTCATACAGGGCAGACACAAGGCCTGCCCCTACAATTACAGTGGAGAGAATTAGAAAACATTTTCTGTGAACCGTGAACCAATACAAAAAGGATGAATGATTATTGCGAAACTTAATGTTAGAATTAGAATATGAAGGTACCAATTATCATGGCTGGCAGCGGCAGGAAAATGCGTTAACAGTTCAAGAAGTATTGGAAAATTCTATAAAAAAAGTGACCAAAGAAGATATAAGGGTAATAGGATGCAGTCGAACAGATACAGGTGTGCATGCATTAGGCTACGTATGTAATTTTAATACATGCAGTACTATTCCGGCGGATCGTATGCCCTATGCACTGAATAGACTACTGCCTGACGATGTCATTGTATTGAAGTGCAAGAAAGTTTCTTCGGATTTTCATGCGCGTTATTGCGCGGAAGGGAAAAAATACAGATATAGGGTCATGAATAGGACGTTTCCTTCGGCTTTTGAACGTAATTATGCAAGCCATTGGCCATACCAGGTAGAGATAGGGCTGATGAAAGAAGCAGCGGAATATTTTATAGGCACCCATGATTTTAAAGCATTTATGGCATCGGGAAGCGTTGTTAAGGATACGGTTCGAACGATTTATAACCTTACAGTGGAAGAAATAGATCATGAGATCATAATGGAAGTATCCGGTAATGGTTTTTTATATAACATGGTAAGAATTATTGCAGGAACTATTCTTTATGTGGGCAATAAAAAGATTGATGTAAAGCAAATCCCTCACATTATAAAAAACGGAGATCGAAGGGAAGCAGGGATTACGGCGCCGCCACAAGGACTCTACCTCGTTGAAGTATATTATAACCAATCCGAATGAGAGAATTCCAAGGAGGAATAATCTTGAATACCAATGAAGTAAAAACGATTGAAAGCCAACGACAAAAGCATAAGGAAAAAAAGTTGTTATTTATAGTTCAACTATTATTAGGGATGATTTTACTTGTGACCGCTAGTTACGTTTTATATATCAACAGATACCATCCGGCTGTAAATAATTTACTAGGTGGCAACTTAAATAGCATAAGGTCAAAAAATCCTTCCAGTGTGACATTAGATTCATCAATAGAGTATAATTTTAATGTATATAAAGATAATATTCTTCTTACCAGCAGGGATGGTATTAAAGCCATTAATAAAGCCGGTGAAGAGATATGGAGTATTACCATGACCCTATCCGACCCGTTGGTTGAAAGCAATCATAAATACATTCTGGTTGCCGATAAGGGCGGAAGAGAAGTGAATGTTGTTACAAATTACTCTATTGTATGTACAAGGAAAACCGAGGAGCCTATTGTTGCGGTAGCTATTAATGAAACAGGATATTTTGCAATCGTTACGAAAGAGAAGGGTTATAAAGGCAAGGTGAGCGTATTTAATCCAGAAGGTCAGGAAATATATAAGTGGCATTCGGTGGATAACTACATAGCAGACTTGGATATCTCCAATGATGGAAAAAAACTTGCGGTAAGTACCATTGATTTGAGCAAAGGGTATGTATCCAGCGGAGTAGCTTTTTTTAATCTCACTGAAGAAAAACCATATGCAGGGATCGTAATAGATGAGACACTGATTTCCAATATAAAGTTTTACCAAGATGGCAGTGTCGTAGTTGTAGGTGATAATCAAATGATCGGATTTTCACCACAGGGTATTCAGAAATGGAATATTAGTTACGCGGAAAAGGACTTGCAGATTTTTAGTATGGATTCTGATAAAATTATAGCACTAGGACTTACGGAAAAAAAAGGCGGAAGTTTATTAAATGGCAATAGCTTAGTGGAAATATACACATTTGGCGGTGTGAAAAAAGGTACCTATGAGGTGGACGGTGACATACAATTTGTGGATGTGGAAGATGATTTAGTTGCGCTCAATAAAAAGAGAGATGTGTATGTAGTTACTTCTCAAGGGAATGAGATTGCAAAAGCAGTATCCAGCAAAGATATCAGGGATATTATTTTATTTCAGAATAAAAGAGACATAGTCGTAGTATCCAGGAATACATTAGAAGTGTTGGAGTTAAAGAGGAATTAGAGGTGAGGATGGTGACAATCCTTGATATCGCGGTTATTTTGATCATTATTTTCAGCAGTATTAGGGGAATGATGAAAGGGTTTTTTCTATCAGTCTTTGACATATTATCCTTTTTTATTGCTGCTATTCTAACTGCCAGGTTATATCCTTATTTTGCAGCCATATTATCTAAAACAAAGGTATACCAATGGATACAAGATAGTATTTATCAGATTGTAGTTAGAGCAAATCCCATTGCAATAGAAACGACAACAAGCAGCATAAAGGATGATACGGTTAAGAATGCTATAGATATCATTTCACTGCCGGCATCGATAAAAGATGCACTGATGGAACAGCAGCAGCGTGAATGGATAGAAGTAATAAATATTAATAATATAAATCAGCAATTAGCCGGAGGTATTTCCGGGTTGATTATCAATGTCCTTAGCATGATCATACTGTTCTGTGCTATTAAAGCAATACTGGCAGTAATAGCAAGTGTTATCAACCAGTTTATGAAACTGCCTATACTCAATGAAGTAAACAAGTTGGTAGGAGGCGCATTTGGCATTGTAAGCGGCATAGTCGTGGTATATCTTATTTGTGCATTCTTTGTTTTGCTTTTGCCTATTGAAGGGTTTAGTCCGCTGGCGGCGCTGATAGACCGTTCAGTGATAGTAAAAGGATTCTATAACAATAATATCCTGTTGGAATGGATATTATAGCCATCCAAAATAAATGTTTTTTGTTTTTTATCAATACTTGAAATATGCTTTTCTAAAGTATTTATTTCATATTACTAGACAGATGCCGATAAAATGTGTAAAATGGAACTTGAAGCATACTAACTAATTGATAATGGATGACAGCGTATGGTGATGAAGGTCACCTAAATACAGTTAAATTAAGATATAGATATTGCAGCTAAGTATAGCCGGACCAATAGGTTCGGCTATGTTGATAATTCTAGTGGTTGAAGTTTAGTATAAAGTTACTGAGAACTGATAACTTATAGATGGGGGTTGAATGTTTTGAGAAGTGATAGTGTGAAAAAAGGATTGGAAAAGGCACCGCATCGTTCCTTGTTTAAAGCAATGGGGTTAACAGATGAAGAGATTAATCGCCCGTTGATCGGTGTAGTAAACGCAAAAAATGAGGTAATTCCGGGGCATATTCACCTGGATAAAATAGCTGAAGCTGTTAAAGCCGGAGTCAGAATGTCGGGAGGAACACCGCTGGAATTTCCGGCAATAGGCGTTTGTGACGGTATCGCGATGGGTCATGTAGGCATGAAATATTCACTGGCATCCAGAGAATTAATCGCGGATTCCATAGAGGCTATGACTACCGCACATGGGTTGGACGCGCTGGTATTGATTCCGAATTGTGATAAGATTGTTCCGGGAATGTTAATGGCGGCAGCCAGATTGGATATTCCGGCTATCATCGTTAGTGGCGGACCAATGCTGTCACTTAATAAAAACGGAAAAGATCTGGATTTGAATAGTGTATTTGAAGCAGTTGGTGCTGTAAAAGTCGGTAATATGAGTCAGGAGGAGCTGATGGTTGTCGAAGACAATGCCTGCCCCGGATGCGGTTCATGTTCAGGAATGTTTACAGCAAACTCTATGAACTGCTTAAGTGAGGTTTTAGGCTTAGCGCTTCCTGGAAATGGTACCATACCGGCTGTGTATGCAGAAAGAATTCGTCTTGCTAAGCTTGCAGGTATCAAGATTATGGAGCTTTTAGAAAAAGATATAAAACCAAGTGATATTTTAAATCCGAAGACTTTCGAGAATGCACTCACTGTAGATATGGCATTGGGCTGCTCAACGAATTCCATGCTGCATTTGCCTGCAATTGCACATGAAGCAGGAGTAGACATCAACCTGGATATTGCAAACGACATAAGCGGCAGAACTCCAAACCTGTGTAAGCTGGCTCCTTCAGGACCTCACCACGTGCAGGACCTTTATCAAGCGGGAGGAGTTCAAGCAGTAATGAACGAATTAGACAAGAAGGGCTTGCTTCATCTAGGCTTGCTGACAGTAACCGGCCAAACAGTAGGCGAGAATATTAAAAATGCTGTGGTGCGGGACTATGATATTATTAAACCGATTGAGAAACCCTATAGTGAAACCGGCGGTATAGCGGTGTTAAGAGGTAATCTTGCGCCGGACGGTGCAGTTGTCAAACGCGCTGCGGTTGCGCCGGAAATGCTGGTTCATAAAGGGCCTGCCAGAGTATTTGAATCGGAGGAATCTGTCATTAAAGCTATTCTGGATGGTCAGATAAATAAAGGTGATGTTATTGTTATCCGATATGAAGGTCCGAAAGGCGGGCCGGGTATGAGAGAGATGCTTTCACCCACATCGGCTATTTGTGGAATGGGATTGGATAAATATGTTGCATTGATTACAGATGGTCGGTTCTCAGGTGCTACACGAGGCGCTTCAATAGGCCATGTATCCCCGGAGGCCATGGAAGGGGGGCCTATTGCCATTGTTGAGGAAGGCGATATCATCAGCATCAACATAACAGAGGGGAAACTGGATATAGAACTTTCTCAAGAAGAAATAGATCGGAGATTCGAACAGTGGAAGGCACCTGCGCCGAAGGTCACCAGAGGATATCTTGCGAGATATGCAAAACTGGTAACATCAGCGTCAACCGGAGCGGTACTAAAGGATTAAAAGTCAACAAAAATATATTTACAGTCAGGCGTAGAAGAAAAAATGTGACATGGGGACGGTTTTCATGTCACAACGATTTTGGGTGACAGGAGAACCGTCCCGTGTTACATTTTTGAACAAGCATGTAATATACTTAGTGTGACGTATATAGATTTTCAAAGATAAATTTGTAATGTCGAGAAAAGAAGATGGAGTTTTGATTCTCAACCCTTCATCTTCAATTCCGCATTAGGAGATAGGAGGATTTGTATTGAAGTTGAATGGTTCAGAAATCTTTGTGCACTGTCTTAAAGAACAGGGTGTTGATACTATTTTTGGCTATCCTGGCGGATCAGTTCTTAATATATATGATGCTTTATATAAGCATAGAGAAGAGATTAAACATATACTCCCTTCACATGAACAAGGCGCTGCACATGCGGCAGACGGATATGCGCGGGCTACCGGTAAAGTAGGCGTGTGCCTTGCAACATCCGGCCCCGGTGCGACCAATTTGGTTACAGGGATAGCTACAGCCTATATGGACTCTGTTCCTATGGTTGCTTTTACGGGACAAGTACCTACAACACTACTAGGGAAAGATTCTTTTCAGGAAGTAGATATTACCGGTATTACTACACCCATTACAAAACATAATTATATCGTCAAAGATGTGAATGATCTCGCTCAGGTTATTCGAGAAGCGTTTAGAATAGCAAAAGAAGGAAGACCGGGACCGGTACTGGTAGATATTTGTAAAGATGTTACTGCGGCCGTGACCGACTATACACCTGTACAGCCTGAAAAACCAAGGGATGTGCCTATGGGGGTAACACAAGCACAAATTCAGCAAGCGGCGGATTGCATCGACAAAGCCAACCAGCCTATCATTCTCGCCGGAGGTGGTGTCGGAATTGCGGATGCATGTGAAGAACTTCTCCAGCTTATAAATAAAGCAAATATTCCTGTTGCTACAACCTTAATGGGGTTGGGAGGATTTCCCGGAACGCATTCATTATTTACAGGATTGATGGGGATGCATGGAACGAAGACCTCAAATTTAGCGGTCTCAAACTGTGATCTGTTTATTGCCATTGGTGCAAGATTTAGTGACCGGGTGATCAGCAATGTAAAAAGGTTTGCTCCTGGCGCGCAGATCATGCATATAGATATTGATCCGGCTGAGATTGGAAAAAACATTAATGTACATTATCCGTTAGTAGGCAATGTAAAACTTATTCTGCAGCACTTGGCTGATAAAGTACACGATCAGAAGCGGGATTTGTGGATAGAACAAATTATGGAATGGAAAAAGCAATATCCTATTAAGCAGCAATCAGAGGGTGCACTAACGCCCCAGTATGTTTTGGAGAAAATCGATGAACTTACAAACGGTGAAGCGATTATTACTACCGAAGTGGGCCAAAATCAATTATGGGCTGCCCAGTATTTTAAATATACGCGTCCGAGAACATATATTTCCTCCGGCGGCCTGGGAACCATGGGGTACGGGTTGGGAGCCTGCATTGGTGCACAAGTGGGCATGCCGGATAGAAAAGTGTTTAATATCGCAGGAGACGGAAGCTTTAGAATGAATTGCAATGAGATTGCTACAGCGGTTGAATATCAATTGCCCATTATCGTTGTCATTTTGAATAATCATGTTTTAGGGATGGTAAGACAGTGGCAGGAATTATTCTATGACAGTCGTTTTTCATCTACTACTATCGATAGAGGAACTGATTTTGTAAAATTGGCAGAAGCATATGGTGCAAAAGGGATCAATATCACTTCAAACGAAGAAGTTGAAAAGGCTATTAAAGAAGCGCTGGCTTCCCGTGTTCCGGTAGTGATTAATTGTGAAATTGACAGGGATGAAAAGGTATTTCCTATTGTGCCCCCCGGTGCTGCCATTGATGAGTTAATAGAAGAATAAGATCTGTTATATAGGATATATTTTTTGGGAATTAAAAGGTCTGATATTAGTAGAAGAGCGCATGTGGGTTTTTCTACTGTATAAGATGTATATTTATAACGAGGCCAAAAGATGTCCCCCGCCTCGTTGAAACGGTGTGTTGTAATTGCTTGCGCAATTACTTCCGTTGTTATAAAAAAGCATTTTTCCTCAATAACTGTTGCAAACAAATATATTTATGATATAATAAAACCGTAACGCAATTGAATAATCTCTTGTTAGGTGAGGCTCCTATACGGATATATGCTGCTGCCCGGAAACATCGAGAGATGCCAATGGGTCAACAGGTACTACCGAAATCAAGGTTTTACTTAATGCAGTTGAGTTTTTTTTACTCTATGCTGTATAGTGCCAAAACTCAACGAATGGAGAGGTGTTTTATTACTCATGTTTAATAAATCCTTCCTTTGTTGAGGGATTTTTTATTTTGTTTATGACTTTTTTTAACTTTTGAATGGTGGTGATGTCAATGGATACAGACCCGGATACGAATTATTATTTGTTTAATGGAAATACTTTTTCTCACACATGTAGTAGTCATTGTATTACATGTAGAGTATCTTTTGACATGATTATATCTGCAATGAGTTAATATGAATATATATAGACTGATTATTGGTAAGGTCAAAAGCTACTCTTTGATGATGAATGTAAAATGAATAAGGAGGGTAGCTAATATGTTAGGTTATTATAAGACTATTGAAGGCAGGATACAACCTATCGATCGTATTGAAGAAGGCTGTTGGATTAATATGATTTGTCCAAACGAAGAAGAGATAGAATCTGTGTTACGTACATTGCATGTAGATGCCGGATTTTTAAAGGCGGCATTGGATGACGAGGAGACATCTCGTATTGAAATAGAAGATAATCAAACATTGATTATTATTGATATTCCGTTGGCGCAGAAAGACCAGGATGCCATCATCTTTTCGACCATTCCTTTGGGTATTGTGATTACTGATAAAAACATAATTACTATTTGTTTAAAAGAAAATTCGGTTATAAGAGAGTTTTCGGATGGGGTTGCTAAAAACGTATATACTAATTTAAAAACGAGATTCATCCTTCAGCTATTCTTTAAAGTAGCCACTCGGTATTTGCAGTACTTAAAACAGATAGACAAAATAAGTAATGAAGTTGAAAAGCAGCTCCACCGTTCTATGAAGAATAAGGAATTGATACAGTTGCTTGATTTGGAAAAAAGCCTTGTTTATTTTTCTACATCTCTTAAAGCAAATGAAATTACTATGGAAAAAATTCTAAGAGGCAGAACCATCAAATTGTATGAAGAAGATCAGGATTTGCTGGAAGATGTATTAATAGAAAATAAACAGGCAATAGAAATGTCTAATATATATAGCAGTATTTTAAGTGGTACGATGGATGCATTTGCTTCAGTGATATCAAATAATTTGAATATTGTAATGAAATTTTTAACATCGGTGACTATTGTTTTATCATTGCCTACAATGGTAGCAAGTTTTTACGGTATGAATGTGGAGCTGCCTTTGCAGGATTCACCTTTAGCTTTTATATTTACTATTATTCTTGCACTGATATTAACTATTGCGGCTACGCTTGTGTTACTTAAAAGAAAGATGTTTTAGTGTACCTAGTATCGTTCGAGGTTTGGAGTATCATGCCTTAACTCCAGACTTCGGGCGATTTTTTATTAATATCTATTATTGACACATTTTCTTCAAAATGATATAATGCATTTTAAGTATAGCCTATAGTCCTTTCTAAGTTGCAAACGTATAATGCTAGGCCTTCACTTCTGGAAGGTTTTACTTATTTTACACTCTCCTTGGTATGGATTTCCCTTTTATTGGTTATAACTATAACAGTATAGTATTATAAGGTGGTGAATTATGGATAAAGATATTGATCTAAAAAAGAAAACCCTGGAAGATTTGAGATATATTGCAAAGATGATGGGATTAAAAGGAATTTCCAGGGCCAAAAAAAACGAATTAGTTCAGCTTATATTAGAAAATGCTGAAAAAAGCGAAGGATTTCAACAACAGCAACTTGATACAAGTCCAGTGGAGGATGAGAAAAAAATAGATATTGAGCAAGAACCGATAGAAAAGAAAGCTATAAGAAAAGGCAGAAAAAAGAAGGCAGATTCCATACCTGAGACACCATCTGTTGAGGATAAGGAAACGGAAGATACAAAACAGGAGCCGGAGAATAAGGTTAGAACTAAGCCTAAAGTTATAGTTGAGAGTAAGGCTGAGAAAGACTCTGAACAAGAGACCGAAAAAGAGAAGCCGGAAATTCAACCGAAGGTTCAAAAGAAAGATTTGACAGATGATGAGAATGAGAAGCAAGAAGTTGATGATAATGCAAAGCCTGAAGAAGAGACAAAGGTACAAAAACGTCCTAATAACTATCCTGCTGCTTTTGAGAAGATTGAAAGTGATGATCCGGTAGGCGGAGTGCTGGAAGTATTGCCTGACGGATATGGATTTTTAAGAGGTGAAAACTACTTGTCGGGGGCGAAGGATATATATGTATCACCATCCCAGATAAGAAGATTCAATCTGAAAACAGGTGACAAGATTGTGGGGAAAGGTAGAATCCCCAAAGAAGGAGAAAAGTTTCAAGCATTATTATATGTACAGCAGGTGAATGGAGATCATCCTGAAGTTGCAGCGAGAAGACAGCCTTTCGAAACATTGACACCGATATACCCGGAAAAAAGGATCACCCTTGAAACAGGTCCGCGAGAGTTAGCGATGAGGCTTATCGATTTAATCGCACCTATCGGTAAGGGTCAAAGAGGAATGATTGTAGCTCCACCGAAAGCAGGAAAAACAATTCTCTTAAAAAAGATTGCCAATAGTATTTCTATTAATTATCCAGATACTGAATTAATTGTATTACTGATAGATGAGCGTCCTGAAGAAGTTACTGATATGCAGCGCTCTATTAAAGGTGAAGTGATCTATTCTACTTTTGATGAAGTGCCGGAGCATCATATCAAAGTAGCGGAAATGGTTTTGGAAAGAGCGCAGAGATTGGTTGAACATCAGAAAGATGTAGTCATACTACTTGACAGTATTACCAGATTGGCGAGAGCTTATAATCTAACAATTCCGCCTACCGGCAGAACGCTTTCAGGAGGGTTGGACCCGGGTGCGCTGCATAAGCCAAAGAGATTTTTTGGATCAGCAAGAAATATTGAGTTTGGCGGAAGTCTTACCATTCTTGCTACTGCGCTTATTGAGACAGGAAGCAGGATGGATGATGTTATCTTTGAAGAATTCAAAGGTACCGGTAACATGGAACTGCATCTTGACAGACGCTTATCGGAGAAGAGGATTTTCCCTGCAATAGATATTAACAAGTCGGGTACCAGAAAAGAAGAGTTACTGCTTTCTCAAAAAGAATTGGAAACAATTTGGGCAATTAGAAAGGCAATGAGTAATCAAGGAACTGCTGAAGTTACTGAGACACTTATTAACCGTTTAATGTCTACAAAATCCAATGATGATTTTGTTAATAATATTGTGAATACCTTTGATAGGTAATAATGGTAAAGTTTTAGTTGCAAAAACACGTTTTTTATGTTAAAATATTTTTTGTTGTCAAAATAGAGTTGTATCTTAATATAAAAATATTAATCAATGCTGGAGAAAGAGGTGAGATTAATGAAAGAAGGAATTCATCCAAATTATGAGCCAACAGAAATAAAATGTGCATGTGGTGAAATAATTGCTACCGCTTCTACTAAAAAGAATGTGCACGTTGAAATATGTTCAAAGTGCCATCCTTTCTATACCGGAAAGCAGAAATTTATTGATACCGGCGGACGTGTTGAGAAGTTTAGAAAGAAATTCGGCTTAAAAGCTGATAATGAATAATAGTTGGCTATTATAATTAAAATGAGGTAAGAAAAATTTCTTACCTCATTTTTGTTTTTATCATTGCGTAAAAATTCTGCGGATAATCTGATCGTAGGGGCGCGCATCGCGGGTTCGGCAAGGGGTATCCTTATAGTAGTCGATTAAGAGGAGGGATTTTGCTCCTCGGAAGATTTATTATAGACCTTTTCAATATAGGTTTTGAAAGCGTCAAAGCTGATAGTCTTGAATCCTAAAGCATTTGCTTTTTCCAAATGTTTTTTCGCACTTTTAGGCTTTTTTTCGATAATACCGATAATCGCCAGATTATAATAAGGAACCGCATACAAGTCATCTTCTTGCAGCGATTGATCAATGGCTTCCTTTGCTTTCTTAAGCTGAGACAGATTGATATAGCAGGAAGCGATATTATTATAGATAACAGCAGTAAGTTTTTCGGTGTATGATCTGAAAGTAATATACATCAAATATCGTATAAAGGGTTTTGCAGTGATATCATTTAAAAAGGAATGATATTTTTCCAATGCTCCTTCATAATTTCTCTGTTGAATGAGCTTTCTGCCTTCATAGAACTTTTTCCACGCAAGCCTTGTAACAATATTTATTCCCACAATTAGTACAACAGGCAGCAGAAAGACAACGGGTGATTTATAGGCTTTATAAAGGTCAATCGCCAGAAAGATGATAAACAGCCAGAAAGTAATATTCATTATTTTAAATCGGGTCGTTCTTTTCATGTTAAATCCTCCTAAGAGCTATTGTTTATTATTTTAATAGATTGGCAGTAAGGACAATCTTTATTTATTCTAACATAATTTCCATTGGATTAAAAGAAAGATTGTGCATTAAACAAAAAGCATGCTAAATAAGTTATACTAACAATTTTATTCATTGCAGTGACAGCTATATTTTGTTACAATAGATATATAAACGGACATGAGAGGAAGAAAACAAATTGGACAATAAAAATAAAAAAATACATCTGACATCTATAGGAGGTCAGGCAGTAATAGAAGGGGTTATGATGAGGGGACCCAAGGATATCGCTATTGCTGTAAGGACACCTGATGGTACAATCACTGTAGACAAAAAACCGGTACAATCGGTCACAATGAAGTATAAATTTTTAAAACTTCCTATTCTGCGGGGCGTTATCGCTTTTTTTGAATCGATGATTATAGGCGTGAAGTCATTGATGTTTTCTGCAGAGTTTTTCGATCTGGAAGAAGAAGAGCAGCCATCCAAGGTGGATAAATTTTTAGAAAAAGTATTTGGCGATAAGCTTCAAGAAGCATTAATCTATTTTTCCGTTGCATTTGCATTATTGTTCGGAGTGGGCCTTTTCATGCTGCTGCCTACAGTCATTGTAGGATTTGTAAAGCAGCTGGTACAAAACCATATCGTTGCGAATATAGCTGAGGGTACAATAAGGATCTTGTTATTTTTAGCTTATATACTATTGATCTCTAAAATGCAAGATATTCAAAAAGTATTCCAGTATCATGGGGCAGAGCATAAAACCATCCATTGTTATGAACATAATGAAGAACTTACGGTAGATAATGTAAAAAAATATACTACCTTACACCCTCGATGCGGTACAAGTTTTCTCCTTATTGTAATGGTAGTCAGCATTATCGTTTTTTCCTTTATTTCATGGCAGAATATCGTAATAAGGCTGGTTTCAAGGCTTTTACTTTTACCTCTGGTAGCCGGTGTATCCTATGAGATTATTAAATATGCAGGCAAATATCAGAATCCTTTTACCTGTGTAATCAGCAAGCCGGGCATACTTTTACAAAAGTTAACGACACGTGAGCCCGATGGCAGTCAGATCGAGGTAGCTATTGAAGCATTGAAGAATGTTTTGACACAAAATAGAGAGGACGATAAATGGTAATGGGCATAACCATTGATGAGTTACTCAAGCAATCAGTAAAATATTTAGCAAATCATGGCGTCGAGAATAGCACTGTTCTCGACGCTCAATTGATTCTAGGCCATATTTTAAAAGTAGATCGATTGTATCTGATTGTGCATAAGGATGAGCAGTTGGATGCAGAGGCAATAGAAGAGTATCATAATTTATTGCAGCTGAGGGTACAAGGTATGCCTCTGCAGTATATTACAGGTATTCAGGAATTTATGTCACTCCCCTTTGATATCACTGCAGATGTTTTGATCCCCCGGGGCGATACCGAGATTCTCGTAGAGCATATTATCAGCAAATGTAAAGAGTGTAGAGGAAATGATAAAATCAGCATCATGGATATCGGGACAGGTTCCGGATGCATTGCGGTAAGCCTGGCGTATTATATTGGGAACAGCCGTGTATATGCAGTAGATGTTTCTGAAAAAGCGTTGGATATTGCACGGAAAAATGCTGAACTGAATAAGGTCATGGGCAAAGTCTCTTTTATTCAGAAAGATATTCTTACAGGTTTTCCGAAACTTCCAACAGAGGAGGGCGCAGATATTATTGTTTCGAATCCTCCTTATATTAAGACGGATGTCATTGATACGCTTCAAGTGGAAGTAAAGAAATATGAACCCCATCTTGCTTTGGATGGTGGCCTTGATGGTCTGGTATTTTACCGTACTATCATACAACAGGCCGATGAGCATCTCAGGCCCGGAGGACTGTTGGCGTTTGAAGTAGGTCATGATCAAAGTGACCAAGTGGTGCAGCTAATAGAGAAGACCAAGATGTATAAGGATATTGAGGTAATAAAGGATTTATCCGGAATCAACCGGGTAGTGGCGGCAACAAAAGCATAAGATAAGGAATGACGGAATAATAATGCCCGCTTGAAAAATGGGAATTTATTATTTTGTCATTCCTAATTATTCTCTCCACAATCTAAATACACCTGCACGCTGTAAATTTCTTATGATTAAGATTGTAATAGGGCCCAATATCATCCCTATAATTCCGAAGATTTGGAGTCCGACATACATCGACATCAAAGTGACCAAAGGGTATAGCCCGATTTGCCCTCCGACGATTTTAGGTTCAAGCAGTTGTCTAACCAGCAACACAATACCATACAATATTACCAAAGATAATGCACGGGGGAGATTTCCCGACACCATCAGGACGATTGCCCAAGGAATAAGTACAGTACCTGTACCAAGAATAGGAAGCGCATCGATGATGCTAATGAGTAAGGCCAGCAGTATGGCATAATCTACACCGATAATGAGCAAGCCAATAGAAACTTCCACAAAAGTAAAGCTCATAAGAATAAGCTGTGCTCTAATATACCCCAATAATGCCAGGAGTAAGTCACGTTTTATATCAATGATTCTAGCAATCCATTCTGTCGGCAATTGCTTTACTAAAAAATTAGAGATCTTTTGCTTATCGCTGCTCATAAAGTAAGCCGAAATAAATAGTACGATAATAAAGACTAAAATAGATGGCAGCGACGTGGCAAAGTCAATAGCAAAGTCTTTTGTCGCAACAGTAGCCGGCTCAAGCACCTTTATCAAGTTATTTCTGATAGTTTGAAACACTTCGTCCGCAAACAGAGAAATCTCAGGAGGCAACGTTAAATATATGTTTATTCCTTTATTCATTAAATTGTTTGCTTGTTCGGAGATCATATTAAAAAGCTCAGGAAGTCGTTCAGCCAGCTTTTTAATTTCATAGATAAGTCTATAAATAATGGCAGTAATTAATGAACCAATGATTAATAAGATAGATAGAATAGCGATTGCGCTCGCGAATTTTCGCGGAATTCTCATCTGTCTTTCCATAAAAGTAACTACAGGGTCAGAGATGTAGGCGATTGCATAAGCAATTATAAATGGCAACAGCAGTTTAAAAGCTGTTGTAAAGACAAAATAACCTATAGCAATGCCAGCGATAATAGCACCCACAACTAAAACAAAGTTTAGATATTTTTTCGATAGTGAGTTCATATAATTAATCTCCTAATACAGATTTGTCTCTAATTCCATTATATAGCATATGTTTTGTTGTGACAACAAGTATTTAATATCAATTTTTGAATAGGTTACCTATAGTTTTTTGTTCCTACAATTAGCATTATTTTGTAGGGGCGGACGACTCTGTCCGCCCGTAAATGCAGCAAGTTATCGATTTGGGCGGACAGGGTCGTCCGCCCCTACAAGATAGATATATCACATAATTCCTTATTTACTCCGAAATAAAATAATCCATTAATTTATATCCTTCCGGAAAATATATACCTGTTTTCTTTGCGGAAAACTCATCATAACCTTCTACGGATTCGCAGTACTTGTTGTCCCTGCTATTGTAGATAATAAACGGCACAGGGTCAGATGTATGTGTCCGAAGTTTTAAAGGGGTAGGATGGTCAGGGAGAATCATGATTTTATAATCTTCACCAATCGCATCTAACTCATCTTTTATCACTTTTACAACATGCTGATCTATTAATTCAATAGACTTCACCTTGTTTTCAATCTCATATCGGTGGCCGCATTCATCCGGCGCTTCAATATGTACATATACAAAGTCCTGTCCGTTTTTCAGTTCTTTAACAGCAGCCTCTGCTTTACCGGCAAAATTGGTATGAATATTTCCGGTTGCACCCTCGACATCTATAGATTTAAGTCCTGCGCATATTCCGATCCCTTTTATTAAATCCACTGCGGAAATGACAGCGCCTTTAATTTTATATTTTTGATAGAAACTGGACAACGCAGGTTTCTTGCCTTCTCCCCAGATCCAAATTGAATTTGCCGGGCGCAGACCTTCTTCCATACGCTTAATATTTACGGGATGATTCTTTAATAGTTCGCTGCTTTTTTCCATCATATCCAGTATGATTTGGCTATGGGGTCCTTTTGGAAGGTAGTTACTGATCTTTCTTTCAAGAATATCATGAGGCGGTGTGAGATTGAACTCATACGGTCCGTTCTGCCATACCATAAGGTGCCTGTAACTGATTCCCGGATAGAATTTTATTATTTCTGTCCTTAGATGCTCATCTATACAAGAGATAATCTCTGTGGCTTCTGAAGTAGAGATTTCATCGGAACTATAATCTATCATTACTTTTTCTGAATACGGTTCTTCCTCTGATAATGTAACAAGATTGCATCTAAAAGTAATATCAGAGTCTGACAATGGTACACCCATACTTGCAGCTTCAAGGGGTGACCGTCCGGTATAGTATTCATAAGGGTTATAACCCATAACAGATAAATTTGCAACATCACTTCCCGGTGCAATATCATCAGGTACCGTCTTCACCATTCCCAGTTGTCCATGTTTTGCCAGATCATCGATGGTTGGGATATTGGCATATTGAAGAGGTGTTTTCCCTCCAAGTTGTTCAACTGGAGTATCAGCCATACCATCCCCTAAAATAACGATATATTTCATAATATATTTCTCCCCTACTATAATATATTTGTGTTTGAAGAGAGGGCATAAGTCCTCGGTACAAAAACATCAGATATTTTGTATTATAGCAAAAGATTGCGAAATGGGGAAGAGATTATTTACGATTAAAGTAAAGAAAAAAAGAAACATTGGCATAAATGGAGATGGTTTTCACTGCTTTTAAGAACAGTGAAAGTCATCCCCGTTAACTTGTTTATGCTATCTCTACATCCTCAACTTTAACTTTTGGCCTATTAACGATATCGTATTTTTTGCCTAAATGCTCCAGCACATCTAGCACTCTATCCAGATGCTCTTTTGTATGATTACACATAATACTCATACGGACGCGGGAGAGCTTGCGTGAAACGGCAGGATACTGTACGGGATTCACATAGATTCCCGCCTCATGCATCTCTCTGCATACTTCACGGACTTTAACATCATTACCGATAATAACAGGAAATATAGCAGTCTGACTGTTTCCCATATTAAATCCTAAGGATAGCAGATTTTCCCTAAAATAATTAATATTCTTCCATAATTTCATACGCAGTTCCGGCTCATCCTCAATCACATTCATCGCTTCTATCAGTGATGCTGCTGTCTGAGGAGTTTGTGCTGTTGAAAACATGTACGGACGAGAGTAGTAGTGCAAGTATTCGATAATTTCGTTCTTACCTGCGACGAATCCGCCAACAACACCAAGTGCTTTGCTGAATGTACCTGCTACGATATCAACTTTACCTTCGATATTAAAGTGTTCTGGAGTCCCTCTGCCATTTTTGCCAATTACACCGGTTGCATGGGCTTCATCCACCATCACATACGCTCCATATCTATGAGCCAATTCAACGATTTTATCAAGATGGGAAATATCTCCATCCATAGAATATACACCATCTACAATAACTAGTTTTGTTCTAAATTTATCTTTACACTTTTGCAGTACTTTTTCAAGGGAATTCATGTTGTTGTGGCGGAAGTATTCCATATGGGTGCCCTTGCAGCCATCAATGATGCTGGCATGAACGAGCATATCCAAAATAGCTACATCGTTTTCCCGAAGTAAAGCTGCGATAGACCCGCAGTTTGAGCCGAAGCCATTGGTGTATATGATAGATGATTCGCATCCTTTAAATGCTGCTACTCTTTTTTCTAAATCAATATGTATGTCCAATGTGCCGCCCAGCAAAGGAACACTGCCCGCACCGGTGCCGTATTTTTCAAGAGCAGATCTTCCTGCCTGAATCGTACGGGGATGGCGGGTAAGATTGAGATAGTCATTTGAAGCCATATAGATCATTTCTTTTTCAATACCGGTATATGGATCAAAGATGGACATCATAGGTCCGGACCCGTTAAGGGATATTCTACGATACTGGCTATGATGGTTTTTGTGAATATCCTCTAAGTATTCATAAAAGAATTTTGCTCTATCCATCATATCCATATCATCAATATCATAGAAATCTGCAAGGCTGTATTTTTTTGAGTTCATGTATTTATCACCTCATACTGTATTAAGGAATGACAAAATAATAATTTTCCATTGAAAATCGGGCATTATTATTCCGTCATTCCTAAATAAGTATTATTTCCAAAATAATCAATGTTATTATAATAATTGATTTACTCTGATAATTATATGTGATTTATAGTGCATTTGGGTAAAAAAGGGAGAAAAACAAAGGATAATGGATATGGTTTCATCAAAACAACGAATATCTGCATTGATGGGGTGTGATGATTATGTTAATATTTCTACAGATTAAAAACATTTGTGCATGAGTGAAGGACAATGAGGAATATGAATAAGCAGTCAATGTACTATCTTGTGGACGCTGCAGTACTTCCCGAAGTTTTTGGCAAAGTTATTGAAGTTAAAAAGCTTTTGCAAACGGGAAAAATAAAAACAATCAATGATGCTGTTCAGATGGTTGGAATAAGCCGAAGTGCTTATTACAAATACAAGGACTTTGTTTTCCCGTTTTATGAAATATCTCAGGGGAAAATCATTACGCTTTTTTTTGTTTTAGAAGATGTATCGGGTATCTTATCAAATATTTTAAATATCATTGCGAAGGCGAAAGCAAATGTTTTGACCATCAATCAAAATATACCTGTTAATGACATCGCTAATATCACCATATCAATACAGACAGGAAAGATGGAAGGAAATATTGAAGATCTTATTATTGAAATGGAGAAAATAGAAGGCGTAAAGAAGATTGATATACTTGCAAGAGAATAGGGTGGAGAATTAAATTAATAATGAATAATTAACAATTAATAATTATAAAACAATATCAAATATACCACGGCGAGGATTAAAAGAAGAAGTGTCTCTAATTCAAGCAGATATATAAGATATTTATTATATAGCGCTTAATCATGAATTATTAACCGCAAATAAGACGTAGGACATAATTATTCATTATTAATTGTTAATTGATAAACGGAGGGGTTTACATGGTTAAAATTGCAGTTTTAGGTTTTGGTACAGTTGGGTCGGGAGTCGTTGAAGTTATACGTAAGAATGGAGAAAGTATAAGTAAAAAAGCAGGAGAACAAATCGTTGTAAAGCATATATTGGATATTAGAGATTTTCCTGATCATCCTGACAGAGATTTATTTACTAAAGACATTGAAGACATCCTCAATGATGATGAGGTTAGTATCGTAGTAGAAGTAATGGGTGGGGTAGAACCGGCGTATACATTCACAAAAAGAGCATTATTATCAGGAAAGCATGTAGTTACCTCAAATAAGGAGTTAGTCGCAACTCACGGTTCTGAATTGCTTTCTATCGCGGAAGAAAAAAATATCAATTATATGTTTGAAGCAAGTGTAGGTGGAGGCATACCAATTATCAGACCTCTTAACCAATGTCTTGCGGCCAATCAAATAACAGAAATCATGGGTATTCTAAACGGAACGACAAATTATATTTTGACCCAAATGATTAAAGCAGGACAAAGTTTTGAGAATGCTCTCAAGGACGCGCAGGAAAAAGGATACGCTGAAAGAAATCCTGCGGCAGATGTGGAAGGGCATGATGCATGCAGAAAAATAGCCATTTTGTCTTCTCTTGCATTTGGCCATCATGTAGATTCCGATCAAATCCATACTGAAGGAATTACCAAAATCAGCCTGGAGGATGTTGAATATGCAGAGGAAATGGGCAGTGTGATTAAACTGCTGGGTATAAGCAAAAAGGTTGGAGATAAAGTTTGTGCCCGTGTAAGTCCGATGATGATACCTAAGGAGCATCCTCTCGCAGGAGTTGAAGATGTGTTTAATGGGATCCTTGTAAAAGGTGATGCGATTGGCGATGTTATGTTTTACGGGAGAGGTGCGGGTAAATTGCCTACAGCGAGTGCAGTAGTAGCAGATGTGATAGATATTACAAAGCACATTGACAGGAACAACAGATTTATATGGAAGAAATCCGAGCGTGAGATTTTAATGGATATCGGGGAAAGCAATACAAGTTATTTTGTTAGAGTTAAAACAGATGACAAGCCGGCCGTGATCAATACTATAAGTAAGATGTTGGGGAAATGCAGTTTTATCTCTATTGATAATCCCAGTACAGAAGATGAAGTAGCGTTTGTGACGCCTGAGAAAAAGGAAAAAGATTTGAAAAATGTGTTAAACAGTCTTAATAACTTACCTTTTGTTAATTCGGTGCATAGCGTAATTCGTGTTGATAAAGAATAAGAAATAATCAAAATTGTTAAGTGAGGAGAGAATAGTGGGGAATTTAATGCTCTCCCACTAAAGCAATATATTATTGATTACTGTTAAACTGGAGGAGTTGAATGATTTCAGTAAAAGTTCCCGCAACAAGCGCTAATCTTGGCCCGGGATTTGATTGTATGGGATTTGCTCTGCAAGTATATAACTCCATTGATGTACAAGAGATTTCAAGCGGATTGGAAATAAACATATCGGATGATACAGCAAAATTTTTGCCCAAGGACGAAAAAAATCTTGTTTATCAATCTATGGTTAAGATTTTTGAAAAAGTGGGATATTACCCCAAAGGACTAAGAATAAATATGGAAAATAAAATACCGGTAACACGGGGATTGGGCAGTAGTTCTGCCTGCGTAGTGGGTGGTCTTTTTGCGGCCAACGCATTATCCGGCAATCAATTAAGAAAAGAAGAACTGATCCGTATTGCTGCGCAAATAGAAGGACATCCGGACAATTCAACGCCTGCTATTCTGGGAGGGATGGTAGTAGCGGTGCAGGATAAAGAGGATGTGCATTATGTAAGGACTGCCCTTTCGGAGATATTACAGTTTGCTGTATTTATTCCGAATTTCACATTGGCTACCAAGAAAGCTAGGAAAATACTTCCGGATACCATTCCGCACAGTGACGGTGTGTTTAATACAGGAAGAGCAGCCTTAATGGCCGCTTCGCTTATCACAGGGAACTTAAAAAATATTACCATGGCTGTAGAGGACAAACTGCATCAGCCATATCGGGAAAAATTCATTCCTGGGATGAAAGAGATATTTGAGATAAGCAGGAAAAATGGAGCAAAGGGTGTTTTCTTAAGTGGTGCAGGACCTACCCTTATTGCTATACTTGATAAAAATTATCAGGATTTTAAAATAGAAGTAAGCAAGCAGCTAAAACAAAAGGTGCCTGATTGGACAGTTGAGATGATCAGTCCGGATAATGAAGGAGTTAAAATATCAGTTAATAATGAATAATGAATAGTGAATAATTAAATACAGAAAATAAACCTAATAAAGCCTTTTTACATATTAGAAATGTATGTAGTAAAGGCTTTTACATTTGGCTGGAACAATAGGTGATGAGTACTGTGTTTAAGTGTAGGGGCAGGCCTTGTGTCTGCCCATCCTTTGCGACTGACCGATGAGGCACTTTTTCAGTACTCTCGAACTGTTCCTCTTGTGGCCGTAATAAAATAACAAACTTCAAACTTAGACACTTGTCGCTGAAATATCTCAAGGCATATAATAGGCATGAATGTGGTATAAATATATTTGTATCATAACAACAAGGAGTGTGACATGGCTATGGATGAGAGATTCTGGCATAACCGGGAGATAAAAGATATCGTTTCAGAATTAGATAGTGACATCCATCAAGGACTGAACGATAGCAAAGTAGAAGAAAAGATAAAAAAGTTCGGGTATAACGAAATTGAGCAAAAAAAAGGGAAGACTTTACTAGGAAAATTTCTGGACCAATTTAAGGACTTTATGGTTATTATCCTGCTGATTGCGGCGATTATTTCATTCTTATCCCATGAAAAAGCCGATGCCGTTATCATTTTAGCCATTGTAACATTAAATGCAGTATTGGGTGTAGTGCAGGAAAGTAAAGCGGAAAAATCCCTGGAAGCTCTCAAAAAGTTATCTGCGCCTAATGCCAAGGTGCTAAGAAATGCCCGTGTCATGTCGGTAGCAGCTAGAGATTTGGTGCCGGGAGATATTATCTATCTGGAAGCGGGCGATTTTGTACCTGCCGATGCCAGATTAATAGAAGCGGCAAACCTGAAAGTCGAAGAATCAGCACTTACAGGAGAATCAGTGCCGGTTGAAAAAAATGCGGAACTCATTACAGAAGAGAGCATTCCTTTAGGAGATAGAAAGAATATGGTTGCTTCCAGCAGTGTCATTACTTATGGCAGAGGAAGTGCAATTGTGGTGGAAACCGGAATGAGCACTGAAGTAGGAAAAATAGCCGGTATGATTTTGATAGAGCAAGACGCAGCTACACCATTGCAGCAAAAATTATCCCAGCTTGGGAAGATGCTAGGTATTGTTGCATTAATCATATGTGCTGCAATATTTGGATTAGGGGTGCTGCAAAAAAGAGATGTTTTTGAAATGTTTTTAACTGCGGTCAGTTTAGCTGTTGCAGCCATACCTGAAGGTCTGCCTGCTGTTGTAACCATTGTATTAGCAGTGGGTGTACAGCGAATGGTTAAAAAACATGCTATTATTCGAAAACTGCCTGCTGTTGAAACGCTAGGAAGTGCCTCGGTCATCTGCTCTGATAAGACGGGAACCCTTACGCAAAACAAAATGACAGTGGTGGAACTGGCGACATCTTTTAAAACATGGGAATTAAGCAGCGATATTAAGACGGAAGAACAATCTGCTGTATCAATAATATTGGAGATGGCTAGTCTATGTAATGACTCAAAACTGGAGAAAGTGGATAATGAATGGGATGCGGTAGGAGACCCTACGGAAACTGCGCTTGTGATTGCAGCTGCAAAGATGGGGAAAAATAAAGGACAATTGGAAGAAAGCATGCCGCGGGTTAAGGAAATTCCCTTTGACTCGGATAGAAAACTAATGACTACCATTCATAAAATTGACGAAGGGTATAGAATAATTACAAAGGGAGCACCTGATGTGCTTGTAGGACGTTGTGCCAGTGTATGGGAAAACGGAGATATTGTCAATAAGGATGTCAAACAGATCAGCAATATTGAAAAGGCAAACAGCAATATGGCGGATAAAGCTTTGAGAGTGTTGGGAGTGGCATTTAAAGACATTACATCCATTCCTGAAGAAGTAAGTACCGATACGATGGAAAATAACTTGACGTTTGTAGGATTGATAGGAATGATTGATCCTCCACGGGAAGAAGCCAAAGAGGCGGTCAGATTGTGTAAGAAAGCAGGAATAAAGGCTGTCATGATTACAGGAGACCATAAAGCGACAGCAGTGGCAATCGCAAAAAAACTCGGAATACTTCAAAACAATCAAGAAGCTTTGACAGGTGCGGAATTGGATGAGCTGGATCAGCAATTTTTAAATGAACATATAGACCGATATTCGGTTTACGCCAGAGTGTCACCGGAACATAAGGTAAAGATTGTTAAAGCATGGCAGGCAAAAGGACAAATTGTTGCAATGACGGGAGACGGTGTAAATGATGCTCCTGCATTAAAGAGTGCCAATATCGGTTGTGCCATGGGGATTACCGGCACGGATGTGGCAAAAGGAGCGGCACATATGGTACTGACCGATGACAATTTTGCCACCATCGTGGAAGCTGTTAGAGAAGGTCGGGGAATCTTTGACAATATACAAAAGTCTATACAGTTTTTGCTTTCCTGTAACATTGGAGAAATTATAACATTATTTATTGCAATGCTGTTGAATTGGGACGCACCGCTGCTACCCATCCATATACTGTGGGTGAATCTGGTCACAGATAGTTTGCCCGCGCTGGCGCTAGGTGTTGAGCCGGTAGCTGAGGATGTTATGGGAAGGCCGCCTAGGGATCCTAAGAAAAGTATCTTCGCCGATGGATTAGCAGCAATTATCGGGATGCAAGGATTTATGGTTGGAGCGCTTACATTAGCAGCTTTTTTAGCAGGACAGCAGGTTTTATCTGCTGGACAGAGTCCGGAACAAAGTCTTTTAGTAGGAAGGACAATGGCATTTTTAACATTGGCACTATCACAGTTGGTGCATGCGTTTAATGTACGTTCACACAGTTCACTGTTTAAAGTGGGTTTATTTACAAACCGTTTTATGCTAGGAGCAGTCGGAATATCGGTTTTATTACAAATTTCGGTGGATATCATACCGGGATTAAGTGATATTTTTAAAGTGGTTCCATTGAATTCAACGCAGTGGCTCACGGTATTAGGTTTAGCAATTGCGCCATTGATAGTGGTTGAAATAGGAAAAGCTCTTACAAAGAAATAACAATAGATGATTGAGAATTATATGATTTTCATTTATACTTAATTATAAACATCATAATATACAGAAAGAGGAAGACAGCTATGAAAAGACCGCCTTTTAGAAAAGATAGCAGAAATAATGAGATCACAAGGAAAGATACAGGTAAGGGTAAAAAGCAAATAGTCAAAGAAGAAGATATTGCTTCTGAGGAAGTGCAGGATAAATTGGAAGGCAGAAACCCTGTGATGGAAGCATTAAAGTCAGGAAGAGAAATCAATAAGATATTTATCCAAAAGGGTGAAAGAGAAGGTTCTATTGTTAAAATCATTGCCATGGCAAAAGAAAAAAGGATAATCGTACAAGAAGTGGAAAGACAGAAGTTGGACAGTCTTTCTTCCACTCGGGCTCATCAGGGGGTTATCGCTTTTGTATCCATGCAGCAATATGTGGAAGCAGAAGATATTCTGGAGAAAGCTGCACAAAAGGGAGAGCATCCTTTCGTCATACTGGTGGATGAGGTGAACGATCCTCATAATTTAGGCTCCATCCTTCGTACTGCAGACGCTGCTGGGGTACATGGTGTGATTATTCCTAAAAGAAGAGCGGTAGGATTGACCGCTGCGGTTGCAAAAGCCTCTGCCGGAGCCATTGAATATGTGCCGGTAGCCCGTGTAACCAATCTTGGACAGACTATCGATAAGTTGAAAGAACAAGGGATCTGGATAGTAGGAGCGGATATGAATGGTGATAAAAACTTTTATGACGCTGATCTAAAAGGACCTATCGGTTTAGTTATCGGCAGTGAGGGAGAGGGCGTAGGACGTCTTATTAAGGAAAAGTGCGACTTTTTGGTGAAGATTCCTATGAAGGGTAAAATTACTTCTTTGAATGCATCTGTGGCAGGAGCCGTTTTGATGTATGAAGTGGTAAAGCAGAGAAACGGATGATAGATAATGTACAATGGACAATGGACATTGTACAATGAAAACCAGAGGCAATGGTAAGTAGTGAATAATGAATAGTGAATAATGAATAGTGAATAATGAATAGTGAATAATGAATAGTGAATAATGAATAGTGAATAATTATTAGTTGATAATACGTGCTGCATGATGAGGGATGGGAAGTATAGGATTTCATTCCTCATTTTTTTGTTTACTACTCGAGGATATTTTCCGCTGAATCCTGTGGACGGCATTATTGTAGGAACGCCCATTGGGCGTCCGCATTGGTAATCTGAGGTAGTGGCGTATAAACAATGGTTGTTGCGGGGGAATGTTACATTTGATTTACAATTATTCCATATTTGTTGTTAGTATGGGAAATAAGTAATAATATAGGTAATGTGACATTATTTACTCAATGGAGGGATGAAAATGACTGGAAAGAGAATAGTATCACTGATGATTATTGCAGGGCTGTTGTGCTTGAATATAGTGGCAGTTTCTGCGGATCAGGTGGTGGTACGTGAAGCGGTGAGGGTTCAGAGTGAGGTGAGTAGCGGAGCAACCGCAATGGCCCAAAGTACGGTGGATGAAAAAAATGCGGAGATTTCCAAGGATGAGGCGAAAGCAATTGCTCTGAAAGCATTAAAAGACTATTTTGGAACCCAACTTGATGAAAAAAAGTATGAGACGGAGATAAGTTTTCGGCAGGACTATGAATTGAGAGAGACATTTGTATGGGATATACAATGGCATATGTATAACGAAGAAAAAAGCGTGAACATTAATGTTTCTATTGATGCCAATAAAGGAAAAATATTCGATATCCGCAAGCATGAATATTTTCACGGACAAGATTCAAGAAGAATTGCTACCATTACACAGGAGCAGGCAGAGGTACTGGCACAAGATTTTATAAAAAAAGTGAATCCTGATAAATATAAGCAGTTGAGTCAGATGGAAGATGAGTTTGCCCAATATCGATATGGTACAGGGTCGGCAGAATATTACTTTAAATATGTGAGACAAATAGACGGTGTACCCTTTGACGCAAATTATATCTCGGTGGAAATTGATGGGGTAGATAAGAGGATTATCTCCTATAGCTGCCGGTGGAATGATGAAGCGGATATTCCTTCACGAACAGACGTTATAAGCAAGGAAAAGGCGGAAGAAATATACCGGGAGAAGCTAAAAATGTCATTGCAATACATACCCTATGGAGACAGATACGATTATTCAAAGCCACCGAAGAAGATCAAATTGGTATATGCTCCCGGATCGGCTGCCGACGATTATTATGTGGGAGTGCTTGATGCTAAAAGCGGTACAATGACTGACTTAGGCATAGTAGAGAGGGCGGAACAAAAAGTAAAGGATATCACTGGCGAAGAAAAAGAAAAAATATATAGAAAGAATACTTCGAAGGCAGTAAAAGAGATTGATCAGAATGAAGCCAGTAAACGAATGACAGACATTGTGCAAAAAATGTTCGGAGACGGATATACTATAGAATCATTGCGCTATAGTGAACAGAACGATTACTGGGAAACTAACGGGCAAAAGTCATGGTCCGCGCAATTCAGCAAAGAAGAAGGAAGCATGAGGTACGATTATGGCGGGCGGATTACTATTGATGCGAAGAGCGGGCAATTGATTTCTTTATACAGGCACTATGACTTTGAGATGCAGGATACAACACAACAGCCCAAGCTTACATGGGAAAAAGCTTATGATAAAGCAATAGAGATGATTGGCAAGTATTATCCCGAAAAGATAAAAGATATTGACACAAAGCAAATATATATGCAGAGTATCCACTATATCAATGATAAGCAGTATGTCGATAGAACTTTTTATTTTAACTTCCAGAGAATGGTCAATGGTGTACCTTATTCCAATAATCAAATTTCCATTGGCTTTGATGCCTACAGCGGGATGATTAATGATATCAGATGCAGATGGGATGAAGATGCGCAGTTCCCGTCGGTTGAGGGTGTTCTGGGGGAAGAAAAAGCAGAAGAAATCTATTTTGAGAGCAGCAAGCTGCAATTGGCGTATATGGCGGTTAATAAGAGTAAAGACTTAAATAAACCACAGATGGAAGTCGTTCTTATTTACAGAATCAAGCCTGCACAGAGTGGGTATCAGATGGGGTATGTAGATGCTTTGACCGGAGAAGTAGTAGGGTATGATGGAGAAGTAATCAAATCCCAACAAAACGATTTTGAAAAGAAAATTCACGGACATTGGGCAGAAAAACAGTTGAACATATTGGCCTTCCAAGGCATTATTGATCCTAAAGCATTTGAAATGGATAAAGAAGCTACGTGGATGGACGTGGTTAAAATGCTGGTCAATACCAAGGGATATGAACCTTATATGCTCAGAAGTGCAGAACCACTGAAAATAAGGAATATAAAACAGGACCACGATGATTACAAATACCTGCAAATGGCGGTGATGTATGGTATTCTGGATAACACGGAAGAGCCTTTCAATAGAGAAGTAAACATTACACGGGAGGAAATGGCTCAATTGGTTGTTAAAATGCTTCAATATGATAAACTTGCCAAATCTTCTGATATTTTTAAGCTTCCTTTTACCGATGCACAGCAGGTAAGCAAGGATAGAATAGGCTATGTAGCGATAGGGGTAGGGCTTGGAATTTTTGAAGGAGACAATGGTGCTTTCAGGCCTTTAGATAATGCTACCATGGTCGAAGTAGCTTCTACAGTGTATAAGGCCCTTGGAAGCATGAAATAAATAATAATATACCGTACGGATATAATAGAAGAGCAGCTGTTTGGTTGTTCTTCTTTTTATGTTGAAAATGACTTTATTGTAAGTTAGAATAATGATAAACTATTTTTATATTTTATATAAACAACACTAAATGTATTAAGTGAAGAGGAAAAAAAGAAAGATGGGGACGGTTTGGATCACTGGAGAGCCGCCCCGCGTCTTATATTTTAAGCCGTCAACCGTGAACTTTGAACCGTGAACTAATGAGGTGCAATAGATGGAGTACTTGATCATAGATGGTTATAATATTATAAATGCGTGGCCGGAGTTGGCCAAATTGGCTAGAGATAATCTTGAGAATGCCCGATGGAAGCTGTTGGAGATTTTAGCGGATTATCAGGGCTATAAAAAAAATAAAGTCATTGTTGTATTTGATGCGCATCTTGTCAAAGGAAGCATTGAAAAGAAGGATATATATGCCGGTGTGGATGTAGTATATACGAAAGAAAATGAGACAGCGGATAATTATATCGAGAAGCTCGTGCATGATATCGGGAGAAGTGAGACTGTTCGTGTAGCTACGTCGGATTTCTTAGAGCAAACAATTATATTGAGCAAAGGTGCTACACGATTGTCGGCGAATGAATTAAAAGAAGAAGTTAAAGTATCACATAAAGATATGGATCATAAATATTTACAGCGGGGTATAAAAGACCATACTATTGGTTCCAGACTGGGGGAGGATACGTTAAGAGTATTGGAGAAACTGAGAAGACAGAAGTTTTAGCTTGACAGTCTGGATAAAGATACACTATAATAAAATATATGTGTAATAGGATAGATAGAAATATAGAAAATAGATATAGACGATGATTTTATTTTGTTATAGGGGGCGTTATCGTGAAGTCAAATGCTAAGCTTAATTCTATGAATTGCTTTAGCACTATGCTGGATGAAGAAGTAGTTGAAGATGCCAGAACAGGCAATGATAAGGCCCTTGAGTACATAATAGATAAATATAAAAATTTTGTTCGTGCAAAAGCCAGAACATATTTTCTGATTGGTGCAGATAGGGAAGATATAGTTCAAGAAGGAATGATTGGTTTATATAAAGCGATCCGAGATTTTAGGGAGGACAAGTTGTCATCTTTCCGTGCCTTTGCTGAATTATGCATAACACGGCAAATCATTACAGCTATCAAAACAGCAACTCGCCAAAAGCACATCCCTTTAAACTCATATGTGTCATTGAACAGGCCTATTTTTGATGAAGAGTCGGATAGAACTTTACTGGATATCTTAAGCGAAGAACGGATGTATGATCCTGAAGAAATGATTATAAATAGAGAAGAGTTTACCGGAATAGAAGAAAAGATGGGTGAGATTCTCAGTGAATTGGAATGGGAGGTTTTGTCTTCCTACCTTCAAGGAAAATCCTATCAGGAAATTGCTGAGGATCTTGATAGACATGTGAAGTCTATAGATAACGCTCTGCAAAGAGTTAAAAGAAAACTCGAAAAGTATCTTGAAGAGGTAAAACAAAAACTATAAATATCAGCGGGTATAGCTCAATGGCAGAGTTCCAGCTTCCCAAGCTGGCTGTGCGGGTTCGATTCCCGTTACCCGCTCCATTATTTGCCCATGTAGCTTAATGGAAGAGCACTGTTTCATTCTTGCAGGAGGAGTCGGTTCAAGTCCGGCCAGGGCGACTAGATATCATTCAAAGTGAGGGGATTTTCATGTTCAATGACAAAACTTTAGTATGTAAGGATTGTGGACAGGATTTTGTGTTCACAGCAGGTGAGCAAGAGTTCTATGCTGAAAAGGGATTTCAAAATGAACCGGCTCGATGCAAGGATTGCAGGACTTCAAGAAAGAATTCTTTAAAGCAGTCAAAAGAGATGTATACTGCTATATGTGCATCCTGCGGTCAAGAAGCAAAGGTTCCTTTCAAACCAAGAAATGAAAGACCTGTTTATTGCAGCAGTTGTTTCTCGGATCACAGATAATCCCCGGGCTTTGAGGATTAGAAGTGAAATAAGTTGGTACCGGATAGTGAGCTGTGGGCGATAGTTGCCGGCGTACTGTACCGTATATGTACCTAAAGAATAATGCACCTCGTTTAAGTGACGGGGTGTATTTTTATTTAGCTCACGGTTCACAGGTCACAGAAAAACCAATGAATCAGAGAAAGTTATCGAATATAAATAGAGAATGTATGTGATTTGAGGCAGACCAAAACCATCCACTTCTACAGGAACTAGGTTGACAACCTAGTAAGCAAGCCAGATGATTAAGGATCTAAAGCCTTTTACTTATGTGCATTATTTTCTTTTGTAAAATGTGTATAAATAGCTATTCATTATTCACTATTCCTTACTCGCTAACACGACATAACTTTGTAGGGGTAACCCCTTCTGGATAGGTTGTCCACATGCTAAAAAACGCCAAAATTAAGTTATGCACAGGTTTATCCACATTGTCCACAGGTATTATATGCACAAAACACATGTTTTGTGGATTAGAATATAAACACCTGTGGATAAAGTGTGTATATTTTTTATAGAATATGCGTCGATTCTTTAACATACTTATTGAAATTAAGCATAATATAAGATATAATGTCATAGGTAAATAAAATAACATATTGCATGATTATGCAACTAGGAGGCAAAAATCCATGAAAAGAAATTTATTGGTAAGAATAGCGGTGTTAATGCTAGTACTCGCTATTGGATTAACTTTTGCAGCGTGTGGACAAGACCAAAAAGCTGAACCAGGTGAAAAGGCTCCGGCTGGAGAAAAGCCGCAAGCAGATGCAAAGCAGGAAGAAGCGGGAACCATGTCTAAAATAAGCAAAAATGGGACGGTGGTAATGGGTACAAATGCAGAGTTTCCACCATTTGAATATAGGAATGACAAAGGTGAAGTGGATGGCTTTGATGCTGCGATGGCAAAAGAAATTGCGAAAGAATTAGGCGTAGAATTGAAGATTGAAGATATGGCTTTTGATTCATTATTGAATGCATTAAAATCCGGCAAAATTGATTTTGTTGCTGCCGGTATGAGCGTTACGCCGGATCGTCTTCAAAATGTAGACTTTTCAGAAGCTTATTATACTGCATCACAAAAGATTATTGTTAAAAAAGACAATGCCGATATAAAAGGTAAAGCCGATCTCGAAGGAAAGAAGATTGGTGTTCAGGAAGGAACTACCGGAGACCTTGAAGCATCCAAGATCAAAGATGCAAAATTAAGCCGGTTTAAAAAAGGCATTGACGCAATCATGGACCTGAAGAACGGTAAAGTGGACGCAGTCGTTATTGATGCAAGCCCTGCAGAAGTATTTGTTAGTAAAAATGACGATTTGAAGATTATTGAAGAAGAACTTACCCAAGAGGAATACGCAATTGCAGTTAGAAAGGGAGATAGAGAGCTTCTTGAAAAAATCAATAAGGTGATTAAGGATTTAAAAGACAGTGGGAAGTATGATGAATTGGTAACTCAATATATCGGAGAATAATTTGTCTTGGAACATGACGGCTAGTAGTTGGCGATAAATCCATACCAATTGCTAGCCTTATTCTATGTGAGGGGGTGGACAGGATGTATGATTATATGAATAATTTATTAGTGGCGGACGGTTTTCTTAATGCTTTTAAAGATGCATTTATACTGAACTTTATTAATGAAAATAGGTATATGTTTATATTAAAAGGATTACTTGTTACAGTTGAAATCACTTTTTTTGCTACATTGGTAGGTGTGATTATTGGGTTTGTTGTAGCGTTGGCAAAACTGTCCAATTTTAAAATCGGAAATATAAGAGTTTTAAATATACTGGCGTCTACCTATATTAATGTTGTGAGAGGGACCCCTGCCGTGGTGCAGTTGCTGATCATTTATTATATTATTTTCGGGAGTGTCGATATATCAAAGATCGTTGTAGCCATCCTTGCATTTGGGATTAATAGCGGTGCGTATGTGGCCGAAATCATACGGGCAGGTATTCTTGCAGTTGACAGGGGGCAGATGGAAGCGGGCAGGTCGCTGGGGCTATCTTATGGTGCTACCATGCGGTATATTATACTTCCTCAGGCCATCAAAAATATTTTACCTGCATTAGGTAACGAATTCATTGTATTGTTAAAAGAGACTGCAATAGCGGGATATATTGCCATTGAAGATTTAACAAAAGGCGGAGATATCATCCGAAGCAGAACTTTTGATCCGTATATGCCGCTATTAACAGTAGCTGTCATGTACTTGATCCTTACAACGGTACTTTCTAAATTTATGGATCGACTGGAAAGGAGAATGAGACAAGGTGATAGTCATTAAGGATTTGCATAAGCATTTTGGAAATCTTAAGGTATTAACCGGGATTGATGAGCATATACACAAGGGCGAAGTAGTAGTGGTTATTGGTCCCAGCGGTTCGGGAAAAAGTACTTTCTTAAGATGTCTTAATCTTCTTGAACAGCCCACGAACGGAGAAATCTCGATTGAAGGAGTTTCTATTACCGATAAGCATAATGATATTAACAAGTTAAGGCAGAAAGTTGGGATGGTATTTCAGCAGTTTAATCTTTTTCCACATTTAACCGTAATGGAGAATATTACGCTTGCGCCTATGAAGCTTAAGAATAAATCTAAGGATGAAGCTGAGCAAATCGCGATACAGCTATTAAAGCGTGTTGGTTTAGCGGAAAAAGCCGCTGCATATCCCAATCAGTTATCGGGAGGTCAGAAGCAGCGTATAGCCATTGCAAGAGCCTTGGCAATGGAACCGGATGTGATGCTCTTTGATGAGCCTACATCAGCTTTGGACCCTGAGATGGTAGGAGAGGTTTTAGAAGTTATGAAACAACTGGCTAGAGAAGGAATGACGATGGTGGTTGTAACCCATGAAATGGGTTTTGCCCGCGAAGTAGGTACTCGAGTGCTATTCATGGATGAGGGAGTTATCGTAGAGCAAGCCGAGCCCAAGCAGTTGTTTGCTGATCCTAAAAATAATCGTACAAAAGCGTTTTTAAGCAAGGTATTATAAATTATAATATTATCTTCTAATACATTTTGTTTTAGTGGGGAGTGGGGAGTGGATAGTGCGGAGAACATAAAAACTTCCCACTCTCTACTTAATGATTATTGATGTAAATTCTTATTGCAATTTATAAAATTGTGTAAAAACTCAGTTACCCTACGGCTGCAGGACTGTTAAGCAATTCTCTGTATATTTTCGCCCCTGACATATGGTCGTTTGAAAAGTGGCAAACATATTTGCAATTTAAAGAATCCATGATCTCACATATAGAAGATAACATGCCCGAGAGGTTGTCCTTTAAAGAAATACATACCACATCATGTCTTTTCTCTATATCACATGAAATTGACGCAATATTACGAAGTCGGTCGTTAGATAAAATTTGATTAAAAATGATATTCTTTTTCTGGGTATCGGTAAAACTATCTGATACTAAAGTTACCACATACTTTGGAAGCATTTTCATCTCTCCTTTTTGTCTTATTGAAAAACTGCAAAGGCTTTGCCAAAAAATAACTGTTTCTATATATTTTACATCAGTTCCATTAAAATAACAATAAGAAGCTTGTATTTCTAAAGTAATATTTATTAAGCATGTGGTGCATAACATAATATTGTTAAAGAATAAATAAAGTGTAAATAATAGGATTGCACTTGCAGATGATTTAAATTATAATATGAATAATATAGCTTATTACAGGAGGACGGCAGATGAATATTTATAAGCTCAAGGAATTATCCAAAGAAAAAAAAGATTTTATATTAAAAAGAGCAGAGATAGATATTACAGAACATATGAAACTAGCACTCGAAGTATCTGAGAGAATTCGAAAAGAAGGCGATTCCGCTGTTTTGGAATATACCGAAAAATTTGATAAAGTAAAGCTAAGCAAGGATATGATCAAGGTAAAACCGGAAGAAATCGAACAAGGATATGAAAAACTTGATAGAAAAGTACGGGAGACAATCGAGTATGCAGCAAAAAATATCAGGGATTTTCATGAAAAGCAGCTTCCGGAAGAAATGTGGTTCACCAATGTAGATAAGGGTTTGATGGTAGGGGAAAAGGTAACACCTATAGTAGACATTTGCTTATACGTGCCTAGAGGAAAGGGCAGCTTTCCTTCTGTGCTTTTGATGCTTGGCATACCGGCAGTTGCAGCGAAAGTCCCTAAAATTGTAGTTGTGACTCCCCCTAATGAAAAAGGGGATGTGGATGATGCGATATTAGCAGCGGCTAAAATTGTAGGTATCTCCGAAATATATAAGGTAGGAGGCATCCAGGCGGTAGCCTCGGCAGCATTTGGAACAGAAACCATACCTAAATGCCATAAGATTATCGGGCCGGGTAACGCGTACGCAACGGCTGCTAAAAGGGTATTGGGTAGTTATATTGACACAGGGCTCCCGGCAGGACCCAGTGAGTCCATTATTCTCGCCGATGAATATGCTGATCCTGAAAAGGTCGCACTGGATTGGATGATCGAGGCGGAACATGGTCCCGATTCGGCAGCGCTGTTGGTAACTCATAGCGAAGCGTTGGTAGACAAAGTGATTCCCATTGTTCAAAAGCAGTTGGAAAAGATATCACCTAAGCGAAGAGAATTTGTTTCCGCCAATTTTTCAGCTTACGGAGGGGTGATTATTACAGAATCACTGCAGGAGTCCATTGATTTTGTCAACGAATATGCACCCGAGCATATGGAGATCATGACACAAAATCCGTTTGATGTGCTGCCGGAAATAAAAAATGCCGGTGAGATTTTATTAGGAGAGTACACGCCAATTACACTTTGCAACTTTTTATTAGGACCGAATGCCATATTGCCGACGGGTGGTTTTGCCAAAACCTATTCCAGCGTATCTGTTTTTGACTTCCTAAAGCGATCATCAATAGGGTATGCAACCAGAGAAGGATTTGAGAGAGTGAGAGAAATGGCGGATACTTTTGCGACAGTTGAAGGATTTGATACACATGCTCTTGCGGTAAGAGAGAGAAAATAGCTCACGGTTCACAGTTCACGGTTCACAGTATTCATACAGATGTCTGATTGTGTGGATTGAGAATTGCCAGCAGTGGCTTTCATAAATAAACTAAATGAACAAAGGAGGCCATGATCATAGTATGGAAAATAAAATAATTACTGTAAAAAGGAAGACCACGGAGTCGGAGATTACAATTATATTGGATTTTAATGAGTTTAAGTCGGATTATAGAAAAAGAATAAAGACACCCATACCGTTTTTAAACCATATGATCGAGCATATTGCTTGGAGATCGGAAGTAAATATTGAAGTAGATGTAAAGCTGGATGAATTCAATTTAAGTCACCTTGTTTGTGAAGATGTTGCCATTACCTTTGGAAAAGCGGTAGCAGAGTATGTGAATGATAATAGGGTAAATGGTGTAGTGGGTTTTGGGGATGGAATAGGAATTATTGATGAGGCCATGGCTCGCTCAGCGATAAGTTTTGAAAGCAGGGCATATTTCCAGTTGGATTACAATGGTATTGATGCGCCGAAAGAAACTGAAGGAATGCTTAGCGAAGATTTGGAGACATTTCTGGAGGCTTTTGTACAAGGAGCGATGTGCACACTGCATGTGGATTTGTTGAAAGGACATAACGGTCATCATATATGGGAGGCCATTTATCGCTCGTTTGGTGTAGCTTTGAATAGGGCAATGACCCTAAGTGAAAAAAGAAAAGGCATGACATCAGGTGTGGCGGGTAAAATAAATTTTGAAATCAATAAAGAATAAAATAAAGTAGAGGATACCTCAGGTGGTATCCTTTATTTTTAGAATAATTGCATGTTATTTAAAAAGAGTATGTTTATTAAAGAGATATTTGATAGGCTAGGAAGTTAAATAATTAAAAATAAAGGCAGGAATTTACCGGTCTATGTAGAATATTGTTTATGGTAGAATTTATAGAATAACTACTATATAGGAGGAGTTATGATGAAATTACCTAATATCGTTAATAAGATGCATGTTTTTTTAAAGGGTAAACACAGAACTAGAAGCAATGTCAAAACAGTAGTCCATCATAAAGTCCGTATATCAAGTCTGTATAGCATACGAGTTAAGCTGATTGTCGCTTTTTTGGTGATGATCATACCAATCAGCGCTTTAGGATTCATCTCTCAAAAACTTACGTCGGACGCACTTGAGCAGCAAGCCATCGAGAGCAGTGTGGTAACAGTACAAAAAACATGTGATTATCTTGATTTACTATTTCAAACGATACAAGATACATATATGCAAATAACGTCTAACGCGGTTATCCGCAGTTACATACAAACGGATATTATGTTTGATAGCGTTGGAAATGTTACAGGTGAAAATGCTTTTGAAAACTTTAAAAAAGTAGGGGCGGCAAAGCAAACCCTTACGAACATTGTGCTGGGAAGCCAGTTTTTATCCAAGGCTATAATAGTAAAAGACAGCCAAAGCTACATTGGCTCTACATCGTTAGAGTTAGATAAAAGAATGGAAGCTATAAAAGAAACACGATGGTATAAAATAGCTGAAGAGAAGCGAGGAGATCTTTTATGGCTAGGGAACCATGAAGAGATTGATCAGTTAGTATCTAGTAAATATGATCAATTATATGCAATGAGTGCAGTTGCCATTTTACCGAATTATATGACAAATGGGGATGATACACTCAAGCCATTGTTTATAGCAGATATAAAACTGGATTTTATTGAAAAATTGTTAAAAGAGACTTATCTTGGGAAGGATAGTGAAAGACACTTAATTAGTCCGGATGGACGGATACTTTCATCTTCAGATAATGAAGACGTGTCAGGAGATCTGTCGGAATTAATCAATCAACCATTTTATAAAGATATTCAGATAAGTGGGCAGCAAAGTGATGCAAAGCTTGTATCTTATCGTGAACAAGACTACCTAATGGTCTATAGCAGAATTGAGAAAAATGGATATGTTTTATTAGGTCTTATACCACGTGAGGATCTTCTCACTGCTGCCAGCAATATTAAAAAATGGACATTAGGTTTAGTATCATTTGCCGTACTTATCGCTTTGGGTATGGGAATATATATGGCAATGGGCATGGGACAAACCATTAATCATATCATGGATATCGCTGACAGTGCTTCAAATGGGGATTTAACCCTTAAGCCGGTATCACGTAGAAAGGATGAGTTTGGTGTTCTTACGAAAAGCATGTCAAAAATGATATCAAATATGAGAGAACTTATACAGCAGGTATTGGATATTGCGAATATGGTAGCTACTTCTGCTGATACAGCAGCGGCTACATCTGAGCAAATTTCTCAAACATCGCGTGAGGTGTCTGCCGCAATACAGGAAATATCCCTCGGTTCATCAGAACAGGCCGGTGATGCGGAACGAGGCAGCAAAAAGATGGAACAGCTAGCTTTAAAAATCAATAATGTATCGAATAATACTAAAAGTATACATAATGTTTCACAGAATACTACGAAATTAGTGCGCGAGGGATTGGTCTCGGTTGAAGATTTGGATAGAAAGTCTCATGAGACAACAGTGATTGCTGAAGCAATCTTATCAGATGTTCACCAGCTGCAACAGCAGTCCAAGTCTATTGATATGATTAACAGAGTTATTGACGGCATTGTAGAGCAGACAAATTTACTGGCATTAAACGCTGCCATTGAAGCCGCCCGTGCGGGAGAAGCCGGAAGGGGTTTTGCAGTAGTAGCCGATGAAGTACGAAAGTTAGCCGAACAGTCTAGAGAAGCTACTCGTGAAATAACATCTATTATTCAGATTACGCATCAGCAGACAGCACAAATGGTTCAACGAGCGCAATCGGTAGAAGAAACCATTAAATCTCAAAACCAATCAGTCATTACGACTATTTCTATATTTAAGCAAATTGCTGAGTCTATGAATAGTCTGAGCGCCAATGTTGATGAGGTGATGGCAGGAATTGTTGAGATGGAGGAGAATAAAAATGAGGCAGTTTTAATGATACAGAATGTTTCCAGTGTATCACAGCAAACAGCTGCGTCCACTGAGGAAATTACTGCATCCACTGAGGAACAGCTATCAAGTATAGAAGAGCTGACAGCTTTTGTGCAAGAGTTGAATGATACAGCACAAAAATTGACTAAATCCATTGGAAGATTTAAAATATAATAAATATGCCAAAAAGGATAGCATAAATGATGAGTTTACAAGTACAAATGTATTACATGCATAAAAGATAAAACTAATGATATAATTCAGGAGATTGAAAGTGGAAAAACATAAAAGACCAGCAACTTTTTTAGAAGGTATTGACCGGATAATATTTGATATGGATGGAGTGATCACAAGTGAACAGAATTATTGGAATGCGGCAGCTCTGACAGTACACGAGATGCAAAACGGTAAAGAGTATTTTGGAAACCAGGATATTGAGACAAGTTTATCGTCGCAGCAAATCAAAGATATCCGGACGACGGTGTTTGTCAATGATCAACTTATCTCGTTGTTAAAGGATAGAGGTGTCAATACCAATTGGGATCTCGCATATGTAGTATTATGTATTAGCGGCATCGTATTAATGGACAATGGACAATGGACAATGGACAATAAGGGGCCGGTTGAAAAACAGGATAGTTCCTGTGAAATATATGCTGATCATTTTAATAATGTTTATCAATATCTTATTGACAATCCTATCACGGGGTATGAGATCTATGATTTTATTGAGCACAAGCTTTGTGAATTAACTGGGAAAGAAAAGAGATATTTCAGGCGTCAGGGAGAACTATGGAATATATGTCAGCAAGTATTTCAGGAGTGGTACCTGGGTGATGAGGTTTTTAACGAAACATACGGGCAGGCACCGAAGGCGTCCGGAAAGCCAGGATTGGTTTTTTCCGAACAACCTATTTTACCATTGGACGAATTAAAGGATATTATTGAGACACTTTACTCAGCAGGGATTATCCTAGGTGTGGGTACAGGGAGGCCTTTTGTAGAAATAGACCATCCTCTCATTAGCTGGGATATAAAGAAATATTTTGATGAGCAGTCATATGTGACATATAGAGAAGTGATGGACGCAGAACAGAAGCTGGAGGGCATATATGCAGGTACAAGCTTGGCAAAGCCGCATCCCTATGTTTTTCTAAAAGCTATTTATGGTAGAAATTACTCTGATATGGCACTGGTACAGGGTGATTATGACAAAAGAATGATTAAAAGTACTCTTATCATTGGTGATGCAGGATCAGATATCATGGCGGCTAAAGCAATGAATTGTAAATTCGCAGCAGTACTTACCGGAGTATCGGGAGAAAAGGCAAGAAATTACTTTAAAGAAATGGGCGCCGACTATATACTTAATAATATAAGGGAACTGATTGTTAACAGTTAACGATTCACTGGTACAGATATTGTATTTTAAGTTTGTAGTGATTACTCTATATAGATAGAGAGATTTAGACTTATCATTTACGAAGTTATACATCACGCTAACAGTTAAGATTCCGTAGGGGCGGACGACTCTGTCCGCCCCTACGATAATAAAGCAGATATATTGAAACGAGAATTAACATATTGGCTAGTAATAACTTGAAAGTTTTTATCAACATAGAAGTGAGGGAGGCATTTATATGCAAATACATATTCAGGCACCACTAACCCATGATAAAGTGAAAGAACTGAAGGCAGGGGATAGCGTGCTGATTTCGGGTACCATTTATACGGGCCGGGACGCAGCACATAAAAGAATGGTCGAAGCGTTAGGAAAGGGAGAAGAACTTCCTTTTGATATCCGGGATCAAATCATCTATTATGTTGGTCCCTGTCCGGCAAAGCCGGGACATATTATCGGGTCGTGCGGGCCTACTACAAGCGGGAGGATGGATGCATATGCGCCATGCCTGATTCAAAGAGGATTAACAGGAATGATAGGGAAAGGCTTGCGTAATAAGCAAGTAGTAGACAGCATGATTCAGTATGGAGCGGTTTATTTCGGTGCGATAGGGGGAGCAGGCGCTTTGATAGCAAAAACGGTGCAAAGTGAAGAAATTGTCGCTTATGAAGATCTTGGACCGGAAGCGGTAAGAAAATTGGAAGTTGAGAACTTTCCGGTTGTGGTAATAATAGATAGTAAAGGAAACAATCTTTATGAAGACGGACGTAAAGAGTATGTTCATAATAAATTCACAGATTAATCACATTTAAAACATTGCATTTTGCAAAAGTAATAGTATATAATAAATGATAGAATTCTAGTATGTTCTTTGATATATGATAAAGACGGTTAAATACGAGGAGGCGCGGAATATGCCAAAAGTAACGCTAGATACCATCATCGCAGATGTATTAAAAATGAACAGAGGTACAGTACCTATTTTCATGAATGCCGGAATGCACTGTTTAGGATGTCCTTCATCCTCTGGAGAGAGTATTGCGGAAGCGTGTGCCATTCACGGAATAGATGCGGAACAGCTAGTAAAGGAATTAAATGACTTTTTAGATAGCCAAGAAAGCAAATAACAATAAAATAAATAAGACATCCGGTGTGATGTCTTATTTATTTTATTGTTATTAAATGGAAGAGAGATTTCCTGGCGGAAACAAATTGATGCAGTCAAATTTGTTATTAGGAGGCCATGAAAATGAATACTTTAAAATCTATAAAAACATATATTTTCTCAAAAATTCACCCTCAAAGTTATCTTTCGCCGGAGTTAATAACTTTATTAACTGTACATGGGATATTTTTGATGGGTGTTGGTCTTTCGAACACTTTTGTTAACATATTCCTATGGAAAGTAGAGAAAAACTTAAGTATTGTCGTATTATTCAATGCGATTTACTTTGCGACGGTTCCTATTATATTTATATTCGGAGGATGGCTGGCGAAAAGAGTATCACTTACGTTTAATCTTAGGATAGGGATTGTGTGTTATAGTGTTCTATTTATTATTCTTTTAACTGTTCAGAATAAGGCTTCTTCTTATATATGGCTGCTTGGCGCGCTTATGGGAACAAGCGGAGGCTTTTATTATTTGAGTTATAACGTACTGGGGTATGATTTTTCTACAAATGACAATAGAGACTTTGTAATGGGTATTCAGGGGTTGGTGCTCTCTGTTGCCACCATGATTGCTCCTTTTGTTGCTGCAGCTATTATCGAGTGGTTGGAAGGGTCGACAGGATATATCCTTGTTTTCTCGACATCATTGACGTTATTTATAATCGCCGGTGTATTAAGTACACGAATTCCGGCAAAGACGATTAATAAGCAATACTATATTAAATCGGTGCTGTTTCTTCCGTTAAAGAAAGCCAATTGGAGATATGTTATGGTAGGTGAGTCTTTGCGTGGTTTCCGCGAAGGCGTCATGATGTTTTTGACCGGAGTTCTACTATATGCCATTGTGAACAGTGAATTGTATATTGGATATTTAACATTGATAAGCTCAACCATACAGTTTCTATCTTTTTATTATATCAGCGGAAAGATGAGACCTCATACACGTAAAAAATATATGTTAATTGGGGCGGTATTTATTGCAGCGGTCAGCTCAATATTCTTATATAAGATTAGTGTAGTTACTTTATTTATATATAGTATTATTTCATCTATCTTTGTTACTTTTATCAATAATTCAAGTATGGGTATTATTTACTGGGTGATACACAAGACCCCAAACAGCCAAAAACGAAGGATAGAGGGGATTGTTGTAAGAGAAGTATATCTCAATATTGGCAGAGTAGCCGGGGTGGCACTGTTATTGCTTTTTCCGAATGATCTAAAAACGATTGGGATGATTATATTTGGATTAGGTGTTTCGCAAATACTGATGTGGCACTTGTTTAATAAGGTAGAAACAGAATAAAGTCGAATGTTTTTTTTGTAATTATAATAAATATTCGTATTTTTATTGCTTTTATACGGGGAATCTGTTATTATATATAAGGAATGTTCAAGTAATTTTATAGTGTTTATCTAGACAGCGGCCTTTAGCCCTGTCTATGTTAATGTTAGGATGTATTGTGATTAGGGAGGACTAAAAGGATGAAAAAAAATTATGATGTCATCATCATAGGAGCAGGTCCTGCAGGTATTTTTACGGCATTAGAATTGACAAAAAACAATAGTGAGTTAAATATTTTAATTGTAGATAAAGGAAGACAGATTCATAGAAGAATATGCCCGGCAAGAAAGACAGGTAAATGTGTAAACTGTGATCCTTGCTCCATTGTAAATGGCTGGTCGGGAGCAGGTGCATTTAGTGATGGTAAATTATCATTGGGTGTTGATGTGGGTGGAAATGTAAAAGATTATATTGGAGAAGAAAAAACGGCGGAATTAATACGATATGCCGATAAGATTTACTTAGAATTCGGTGCGCAGAAGACGGTATACGGCGAGAATGATAAGCGTGTGGACGAAATTATGTATGAAGCTTCAAAGCATAATATCCAGTTAGTACCATGTCCTGTTAGACATCTTGGTACTGAAAAAGCCTTTGATGTACTTGGAGGAATGTATGAGCATCTTTTAAATCATACTAACACTGAGTTTAGAGAATTAACTTCAGTTTTAGAAATATTATGTGAGAACGACAAAGTGACAGGAGTAGCATTACAGACCAAAGGCAAGGAACGAGAAGAAGTTTGGTCAAAAAATATCGTGATTGCGCCGGGACGTGAAGGTGCCCAATGGCTGACAGAGCAGGCACGAAAGCTTGGGATTAAGACTAAGAATAACGCAGTGGATATAGGAGTTAGAGTGGAAGTTCCTAATTCTATTATGGACCATTTAACAAAAGAACTGTATGAGGCGAAGTTTGTTTATTATTCCGATACATTTGAAAATAAAGTAAGAACTTTCTGTATGAATCCCGGAGGGGTGGTGTCGGAAGAGCACTATGACGGACACATTGCGGTAGTAAATGGTCACAGTTATGCAGATGATAAGTTGAAGACTCAGAATACTAATTTTGCAATGTTGGTATCTACGACATTTACCGAACCCTTTGATGAGCCTATTAAGTACGGTAAATATATCGCACATCTTGCCAATATGCTTACCGGTGGCGGGATTATGGTACAGCGTTTGGGTGATTTGCTAAAAGGAAGAAGAACAGATGCAAGCAGACTTAAAAAATCTACCACTATTCCTACTTTAAAAAGTGCAGTTCCGGGAGATCTAAGCTTTGCACTGCCACACAGGCATCTGATGTCAATTATAGAGGCGTTGAAGGCACTAGATAAGGTGGCGCCAGGAATGTATTCCAAAAATACATTACTGTATGGCTGTGAGATCAAGTTCTACAGCAGCCAAATTGAGGTAAATAATAGTTTTGAAACCCAGATTAAAAATCTATATACCATTGGTGACGGTGCGGGGATCACAAGAGGATTAATGCAAGCATCGGTAACCGGAGTGGTGGTAGCCAGAGAAATCGTAAAAAAAGTGGGGAGTGGGGAGTGAGCAGCGGATAGAGATATATCTGCTGGTATATGAACCTGATCCACATAAAAATATAGATTAGCAGTAAGTGAATATTGGATGGAGTATAGAGTGGAATGTAGGAAAGATTACTCCTAACTCCCCACTCTTCACTCCCCACTAATTAAGGGAGGAAGGCAGTATGGCAACTAAAGTTGTAATTGGTGCCCAATGGGGTGACGAAGGTAAAGGAAAAATTATTGATATTCTTGCCCAACAGTCAGAGGTCGTAGTAAGATCTCAAGGAGGGAACAATGCGGGACATACTGTTGAAGCAAATGGAGAGCAGTATAAGCTGCATCTTACACCTTCGGGTATATTAAATGCAGATACTTTGTGTATTATAGGAAATGGTGTTGTTTTAGATCCGGCTGTATTGTTGGGAGAGCTGGATATGCTTCAGGGAAGAGGAATTTCTGCTGATAATTTAAAAATAGATGCAAGAGCGCATATTATTTTCCCTTATCATCGGGAGCTAGATGGATTATCAGAAATTGCAAGAGGAAAAGGAGATATCGGGACAACCAAAAAAGGCATAGGTCCTGCCTATATGGACAAGGCTGAACGTTCCGGAATCAGAATGTGCGACCTGATGAACACAGAACTGTTTATCGAAAAAGTAAGAGCAAATGTTGAATTAAAGAATACTATAATAGAAAAAGTATATGGCGGCACCGGTGTGGATGCCGATGGAATCATTGAAGAGTACTTAGGCTATGCACAGAGATTAAAACAGTATGTGACAGATACGACTGTTCTTCTGTATGCAGCAATAAAAGCCGGCAAGAGAGTGTTGTTTGAAGGCGCGCAGGGAACACTGCTTGACCTTGATTTGGGAACCTATCCTTATGTAACGTCCTCACATCCTATTTCCGGTGGAGTATGTGTCGGAACAGGCATTGGTCCGACGATGATTGATGAGTGCATAGGTGTGGTAAAAGCATATACAACCCGTGTAGGGAAAGGGCCGTTTCCAACTGAGCTCTTTGATGAAACAGGCGATCAAATCAGAGAAAAAGGCAATGAATATGGGACTACTACCGGAAGACCAAGAAGATGCGGATGGTTTGATGCTGTTATCGTAAAATATGCTGTAAGAACAAGCGGATTAACATCTATCGTAGTAAATAAGATTGATACATTAGGTGATATTGATAGGCTTAAAATTTGTGTGGGCTATAAAAAAGGCAGTGAAACAATGACCGAATTCCCACCGAGCCTGGAAGAGCTTGCTGTTTGCGAACCTGTATATGAAGAAATGGACGGGTGGGATGGAGATATCGGTCATATCAGAAAATATGAAGACCTTCCTGAAAATGCAAAGAAGTATATAGAGAGAATAGAGCAGATTTGTGATGTTAAAGTCGGAATGATTGGTGTAGGACCGGGTAGAGAACAGAATATTATTAAACCTTAAATATTTTGTGATAATTCTTAAATATTCCTGTTACAAGGTACTATCATTGTGGTACAATAATATACAGTGAAATAAAAGTAATCCTATAAATTTATTAATGCGTGGATTGAGAAGAGTAGGTCATGTATACTTTACAGAGAGGGATTGCCATCGGGTGAAAGCAATCTTAATGCGATGTATGATTGAAGTGCGCTCATGAGCTGAAAAAGGGAACTTGCAGTATCTTTTTCCGGTCGGCACCGTTATATGCCAATAGAGATGGGATAAATACCCGAATAGAGTGGAACCGCGGATAACTTCGCCTCTGTGTATAGATAATATATGCAGAAGCGAAGTTTTATTTTTATCCGCATTTTATCTATATATGGGCGGATGTGAAAAAGTGCTTAATCGTTCGAAAATCGGACTTTTTTTAGTAGTCTCGGACTGTCCACAAGTTCGATTTTCCCTATGTGCTAAATTCGACTTTATCACAGTCTCACATAGGAACTAATTATTAACTATTAACTATTAATTATTAATTAAACACGGGGGTGACATATGTTTAGAATGGTCAAAGAAGAGATAAAGGTAATCATGGAGCGGGATCCGGCAGCAAGAAGCTGGCTAGAGGTGCTTCTTCTTTATCCCGGACTTCACGCTGTCATCAGTCACAGAATTGCACACTGGTTTTATAATAGAAAAATGTTTTTTACAGCCAGAGCAATATCCCAATTGAATCGGTTTTTGACAGGTATTGAAATACATCCCGGAGCTAAAATAGGCAAAGGATTGTTTATTGATCACGGTATGGGTGTTATTATAGGAGAAACTACTGAAATAGGGGACAATTGTACCATATACCAGGGTGTAACTCTTGGTGGAACAGGGAAAGATAAGGGGAAGAGGCATCCTACGATTGGAAATAACGTTTTAATAGGTGCCGGGGCAAAAGTGCTGGGGCCGTTTGCGGTGGGAGATAATTCCAAAATTGCGGCGAATGCAGTCATCCTTAGAGAAGTTCCACCTAACAGTACAGTTGTAGGAGTGCCCGGCAGGGTTGTAACCAAAGACAATAAGAGAGTAGCGCCTGCTGCGGGCAGTGATCTGGATCAAATTCACTATCCGGATCCTGTATCTATGGAGCTTTGCAGGCTGCTGGTTAAATTCGAACATCTGCAGCAAGAACTACATGGGTGCCAAGCAAGAATGAAGAACATAAATGATAAATAATTAGTTCACGGTTCACAGTTAACAGTTCACAGAAGCCGGATATTATACTTTAGTGTTCTACTGAACCTAGGATGCGAAATGGTTCCGTAGAATATGCTTTTAATGCATAGAGGTATCGTTAAGGTGGTGCGGTGCGAAACACATCTGTAACCTGTAAAGAGGGTCTGTGAACTGTGAACCATATAATCAAGGAGGAGTTTACTTTGAAATTATACAACACACTAACAAAACAAAAAGAAGAATTTCAGCCGATTACGCCCGGGGAAGTCAAGATGTATTCTTGCGGCCCTACGGTATATAATTACTTTCATATAGGAAATGCCAGGCCATTTATCATATTTGACACATTAAGAAGATACCTTGAGTATAAAGGGCTAAAAGTGAATTTCGTTCAGAATTTTACAGATATTGACGATAAAATGATAAAGAAGTCTAATGATGAAGGAATAACAGTAAAAGAGCTGGGAGAAAAATTCATTGAAGAATATTTTAAGGATGCAAAGGGATTGGGAATAAAAGAAGCCACCGTGCACCCCAAAGCCACGGAAAACATTGAAGCGATTATTGAATTGATTGAAAAATTGGAAGACAAAGGGTTTGCTTATAATGTTGATGGAGATGTATATTTTAGTACTAAAAAATTCAAAGAGTATGGAAAATTATCGCATCAACCGTTAGAAGACCTTGAAGCGGGGGCTAGGATTGATGTAAATGAGCAAAAGAGAGACCCGATGGACTTCGCTTTATGGAAAAAACAAAAAGCAGGAGAACCTGCATGGGAAAGCCCATGGGGAATGGGAAGACCGGGCTGGCATATAGAGTGCTCTGCAATGGCCAACAAATATTTAGGAGAGACGATTGATATACATAGTGGAGGACAAGATTTAGTATTCCCGCATCATGAAAATGAAATCGCTCAAAGTGAGGCTGCGAATGACGCACCCTTTGCAAAGTATTGGCTTCATAATGGTTATATCAATGTAGATAACCAAAAGATGTCAAAATCGTTGAATAATTTCTTTACGGTAAGGGATGTAGCCAGCGAATATGATTATGAAATAATAAGATTTTTTATGCTTTCAGCCCATTACCGCAATCCCATTAACTTTAGCAAGGATTTAATGGAACAGGCGAAAAGCGGATTGGATCGGATGTATACCTGTCTTAACAATCTGGCCTTCTTTAAAGGGAATGCCCAGGACAGAGCAATGAATGAGCGGGAAATAAAACTGTCCGGCCAATTGGAGAAATACAAGGAGAACTTTATAGCTGCCATGGATGACGATCTAAATACCGCTGATGCAATTGCTGCTTTATTTGAAATGGTAAGAGAAATTAATGCCAATATCACAGCGACTAGCAATTCATCGGTTACAATCGTGGAGTTTGCAGCCAATATGCTAAAAGAGCTAGGGGATGTATTAGGGATACTCCAAAAATCACAAAAGGATACATTAGATGCGGAAGTAGAACAATTAATAGCCAAGAGGCAGCAAGCTAGAAAAGATAAAAACTGGGCTTTGGCCGACAGTATACGAGACCGGTTAAAGGATATGGGAATCGTGCTGGAAGATACACCGCAAGGCATAAAATGGAGAAGAGCATAAGTGGACTAAACAAAGGGAGATGATGACATGTCTCTTTCATGGAGAGGATTCAGATATCAAACAGGAGAAATAGAAGATATAGTGAAAAAACTTCGTGATGAAGGGCTGGTGGAAGTGGATGCGGATACCGATGAAGAAGTGAATGAGGTTATCAAAGACTTGGGAAAAATGAATATTTATCAGATAGAGGGTCTGCCTTATGATTATAATGCACGGGTCTTGGCAGATGAGCCGGAATTTCTTGTAAGAATCGGTTTTTCTACCAGGCCTGTGAAAGCAGAAGATATTGATAAAGATAAGATTCTGTATATTGATTTTTTTAGAATAGAAGAACCGGAAAAGAGCTATGATGAGGTATTCTGGGGATAAATATGAGGTGTAGGTATGTTCGATGAATTCATAAATCAGCAAGCTGGGCTAATAAAGAAAGAACATGGTATAAATCCATCACAATATTCACCTTTGGTGCTTGCATATATAGGAGATGCAGTATATGAAGTATATATTAGAACCATGCTTATAAAAAAAGGCAATATGCCGGTACATAAGCTACATCGACAGGCAACCCTTTATGTAAAAGCAAAGGCGCAGAGTGATACAATCCACAGAATAGAAGGGTACCTGACTGGTGAAGAACTTGCAGTGTTCAAAAGAGGAAGGAATGCAAAATCAGGAACGGTTCCTAAAAATGCGGATATAAATGATTATAGGCATGCAACGGGCTTTGAAGCTTTGTTGGGGTATCTCTATTTATCAAATAATACTGAAAGATTAATGGAAATTCTAACTATGTCACTAGGAAATGTAGATGATGGGAATAATAATAAGTAGTTTATAATTTGCAGCTATATAAGTTGAATTAAATAATTGGATATTGCAAGTCAACGGAACGCCACGGGGGGCGTTCCCTACGAATCGTAAATCATGATGAATGGAATTTGGTGTTCTATGTAGGGAACGGCCCCTGTGCCGTTCCGACTCAAATGTTTAATTCAACTTATATAGTTATGATTGGAGGCAATCGGATGCTAAAGCTTAGCTTAAAAAGACTTTTTTCTGATTGGAAAAGCTACTTTTTGATTATTATTGGTTCTGCCATGACGGCGGCATCTATCAATATGTTTCTAACGCCGAATAAAATCGCACCGGGAGGATTAAGCGGCATAGGCATTGTGTTGTATTATTTATTCGGGCTTCCGGTGGGTACTACCATGTTGGTGCTGAATATTCCGTTGTTTATTCTGGGAATAAGGCATCTGGGAGGAGTATTTGGCGTAAAGACGCTCTTTAGTACGGTGATTCTTTCAGTTATGATAGATTCAACTACCTTTTTACCGGTTTTAACCAGAGAACCATTGCTTGCGTCCATATATGGTGGTATAATGATGGGGGCGGGTTTGGGACTGGTATTTCGTTCCGGTGCTACTACAGGGGGCACAGACCTCGCGGCGAAAATTATTCACAAGTTCATACCATTTTTAACGCTGGGACAGCTGTTGTTAGCAGTAGATTTTTCAGTTATAGTTTTCGCAGCGGTTGTATTTGGAGATTATGAGCTGGCTCTTTATGCGATTATCACTTTATTTGTTGGATCGCAGGTGATAGATGGCATACTGGAAGGGGTTAATTTTGCAAAGGCCGTATTTATTATTTCCAACAAGTCGCAATACATATCAGAAAGAATAATGAAAGACTTGGATCGTGGAGTAACAGGGCTAGGCGGTAAAGGAATGTATACCGGGAAAGACAAAGTCGTTTTGATGTGCATATTGAAGAGAACCGAAATCCCTATCATTAAATCAATAGTCAAGGAAATTGACAGCAATGCATTTGTTATACTTACTGATGTTAGGGAAGTTTTAGGTGAAGGTTTTAAATCATATGAATAAAGAAAGGAGCAAGATATATGGACAAGCAAACAGTCAAACAGTTAGCGGTTACCGCTACTAAGGTCAGAAAGCATGCGATAGAAGCCGTATATAGTGCAGGATCCGGACATCCGGGAGGATCATTATCGATAGCAGATATATTGGCAGTGCTTTATTCTGAAGTAATGAAGGTAGATGCAAAAAATCCTAAATGGGAGGACAGAGATAGATTTGTACTTTCAAAAGGACATTGTACACCGGCACTTTATGGCATACTCGCAGAAAAGGGTTTCTTCCCTCAAGAAGAAATAAAAAATTTCCGTCATATAGACAGCTATTTACAGGGACATCCCGATATGAAAGGGGTACCTGGTGTGGATATGTCTACAGGGTCATTAGGCCAGGGAATCTCTGCGGCAAATGGTATGGCACTTGTGGCAAAGTTAGATAAAAAAGACTACAGAGTTTATAGCGTTCTGGGAGATGGAGAGCTTCAAGAAGGCCAAGTATGGGAAGCAGCAATGTTTGCAGCTCATTATAAATTGGACAATCTAACAGCTTTCATCGATTTCAATGGCTTGCAAATTGATGGTGATATTGCTGAAGTAATGTCTCCATTACCAATTGATGAAAAACTTAAATCCTTTGGCTGGCATGTCATTGTAATAGATGGTCATGACTATGAGCAAATACTGAATGCTGTAAATGAAGCAAAAAATACTAAGGGTAAACCTACCATGATTATCGCTAAAAGCGTAAAGGGTAAAGGCGTATCCTATATGGAAAATAATGCAGGCTGGCATGGAAATGCACCTAATAAAGATCAGTATGAACAGGCGATAAAAGAATTAGACGGACAGCTTGCAAAACTGGAGGTGGAGTAAATGGCAGATAAGATAGCAACCAGAGAAGCCTACGGTAATGCCTTGGCTGAATTCGGTGAAAAATATGATTTGGTTGTACTGGATGCGGATTTATCAAAATCAACAAAGACAGATACATTTAAAAAGAAATATCCTGAAAAGTTTATCAATATGGGTATCGCAGAAGGAAATATGATGTCCACTGCAGCCGGAATCGCAAGCTGCGGAAAAGTAGTATTTGCAAGTTCTTTTGCGATGTTTGCGGCAGGTAGAGCTTTCGAGCAGGTAAGAAACTCTATCGGGTATCCTAAATTGAATGTAAAAATCGGAGCGACGCATGCAGGACTTTCGGTTGGTGAAGATGGTGCATCGCATCAATGCCTGGAAGATATAGGAATTATGAGAACCATTCCGAATATGGTAGTCATTAATCCTGCTGACGCTGTAGAGGCAAGGGCAGCGGTAGAAGCAGCTATCAAACATTATGGACCTGTTTATTTGAGATTTGGAAGACTTGCGGTACCTGTTATTTTTGATCAGGAAACTTACAAGTTTGAAATAGGAAAAGGTGTGCAGTTGGAAGAAGGTAATGATGTTACCATCATTGCTACAGGATTGTTGGTACCTGAAGCGTTAGAAGCTAAGAAAATGCTGGATGCTGAAGGAATTAGCGCGAGAGTCATCAATATACATACCATTAAGCCAATTGATAAAGATATCATTGTAAAGGCTGCCAAAGAAACCGGAGCAATTGTTACTGCAGAAGAACACAATGTGATCGGCGGATTGGGCAGTGCTGTTGCAGAGGTATTGGCTGAGAACGCTCCTGCACCTATGCTAAGAGTAGGTACACAGGATGAATTCGGAAGATCAGGTAAACCGGGTGCATTGCTTGAAATGTATGGATTGACAGCTAAAAACATCGTAAATAAAGTAAAAGAAGTTATAAAAATGAAATAATAGCATAAAAAAACAGGCTTAAATATTTAAGCCTGTTTTTTTATGCTATTATTTCTCAAGTTCCGAAATATACTCGTCAATTTGCTTTCCAAGTATATCTGCCAACCCTACGAACTCACTGCCAATGAGATATCCCTTGTTGATTTTTTGTGAACGAACAATTTTTAGCACACAGTAGAACATTTTATCCTCATCAATGACCACCTTGCTGTTGAAGAAGTGGTTAACAGGCAAATCAGTTTCACAGATGAAACCCAATCCCGTTTTAGATATATTTGTGATGATGATGTCGGTATTCATTTTAATAGATTCTTGTTCGCCGGAACGAAAGAGGGATTCAATCGATATACTTGAGTTAAAAGGAACTCTTTTACTTTTTCTTTTTTCATCCATAGTACTTTACCTCCATGAACACTATACTTTCGTTTTATAAATAATACTTATATTATACTACTATTCTGAATGTAACACCATAAAAATTTTGGCATTTGATTGATCATTTCTATCTATGGTAGTAATAGTATTATATAGAGCTATTTTTAAAACAGATCAATATGAATATAATATTAATAAGCAATGATAGATTTTTCATACTTTCATAAAAGGTATCCGTAAGAGTATATTAAGGAATGACGAAATAATAATTTCCCGATTTTCAAGCGGTTACTTTTCGATATTGCTAAGGAACAGTGAAATAATAAATTCCGAAATTTTCAACGAGGAATTTTTCCGTCAGGCTAGGCGGAGACCTTTGGCAATACTGACGTATGGCAAAGGTTGACAACGATGCATGACACAAAAATAACCGTTGAAAAATCAGAAGTTATTATTTTGCTGTTCCTAAGTAGAAAGATTACAGAATAGTTACAATATAAACAATTTGGGAACTTGTATATTCGTATCGCAGTCTATATGTATAACTAGAAATCTGTATATATTTTTGGAATATTAAGATGTGAACTGTCAAGGGGGTTAACTGTTTTGAGAAAATGGACTTTGGTTTTAATGATAATACTTCTTTTTTCTTTTAATAATGTATCGGCTTTAGAAATTAATTATAGAAATACATACCATCATTGGGCGGTACCTTATGCGAGCAACCTGTCGCAGAGGCTAATCCCGGTTAGAAAAGCCGCAGCTGAGCGTTCGGATATTTCTGTGGAGGATATAGACAGCATCCGTGACGAAGTTCTTAATGAGGAACATTTGAATGAGCACATTACTTTTGTCAACTGGCAGAAAATGCTGAAGATTATTCTGGGAGCACAGACTGACGAAGTATATTCACATAAAGGGAATATCACACGAGAAAACGCGGTGGTAAGTATGATGAAAATATTAAATACAAAATATGAGATGACATCCTCTGGGTTAAATGCGATGGAAGCACGTGACAAGTTTAATGATAGTATCAAGGCGGTGCAGGATACGATGGATTTGCTTGGCTTGGCTTACAGCAAAGGGATTATATCCGGTTATGATGATTCAAGCTTTCGTCCGAAAGACTATCTTAAAAATAGCGAAGCTATTGCGATCATTGAAAGAGTATGCAGCAAGTTTGGATTGCCTGAAACACAATGGCATGGGAATATAGAACTGCTGAGCATAGATGGTTTTCTGCGCATCAATGGACCGGAGGCGGTTGAAGAAGCCTTTTGGACAAACGATAAAGGCATTTTATTGATTTATAGTATTAAGGATTCCAATGTAAGACAAGCAGCCAAGGTTTTTATAGATGAAAATAGGATTATCAATGCTTTTGAATATGATAACCGAAATCTGACGGAAAGTCTGTTTAACGAGAATGCCTTTAGAGAAGAACGCGGATATTTATCCATCAATAAGATCATCTGGAATAAAGACCGGAGATATGTAAACATTAAAGGTGAGATGAAAAGCATATATATTCCCTATGTAAATTATTCAGTATCAGATGATAACAGAATGGTACTAATGCAGGATGAGGAAGAGCGCGCTGTAAGAGTTTTTGATTTTTTAACTGAAAAATCTTTTGTTCTTGATAAATATTATAGATGGGCCGATGAACAATATGACCGGGGAATAAAATGGTCTCCTGACAGCCGGTATATTATTTCAACCTTATTTAAGCCTGAGGATGATATTGGTATTGAAGAGAAGAACCGTTTTGCTATTTTTGATTGCCGCAGCGGTAATCTAATAAAAGTCATTAATGACCCGGGGTATTACTCCTTTTATCCTGTATGGTCTGCTGATGGAAGCAAAATTGCTTTTTATAGGGTGAAGATAGATGATGAGTCGTTAAAGGGATTTTTAGATAATAGTGTTGATTCCAAGTTCGATTTGCTTGCGCGAGAGATTGGGATATATGATGTAAAGACCGGAGAAGTAAAGTACTATCCTCATCCCGATAGTATCATATTCGCAAAATATCAGAATGGGCTGATATGGTCACCCCAAGGAGATTCATTATATGTGCAGATAGCTGCCGATAAAGAGAAAGTTTTAAATGACATTAATCAAGATGTTAATACAGATATTAACCAAATTACAAATGATGTATGGTCCCTTAATGTAGGAACTGGGTCGTACACTAAAGAGCTTAATGGGGATGCACGTAAGTTGAATGAAGAAAGTGAAAAAGCCACCCAATCTGAAAAGGAAGATATATCGGTATTTAATCCATTGGGAGACGGTGCACAAGATGATGTGTATACAATGGAATCAAACGTAAAGAGTGTTTCTTCTAATGGTAAATTAGTGTTATATGAAAAACAGCCATATAATTTATCGCGATATGAAAATATCCCTCCGCAATATATTTTAAAGAACTTAGAGACGGGAGAAGAAAAAGGAATCAGCAATATGCTGCTAACTGACCATTGGTGGCTTTCTGACGGAAGCCTCTTGCTCGTGGAAAGTGAGCTTGTCAGAAGCCGATATGCTGCACAAACCACTTATTCGATTAAAAAAATCAAGCCGAATTTTGAAGAGATCGAATTAGCAGAGCTAAGTCAGTATCCAACATCAATATCGCTGTCACCGGATAAGAATTATCTTATGCTTTATCAGTATAGAGGCAGTAAAGATGTGAAAATTATTGATCTCAATAAGTAGACTAAGTACTATCTATTAGGCCGGATAAGTGGGTAGTGAAGAGGAAATCTCTTTGTGTCGGACACTCTTTACTTAAGTAGGGAACGCCCCCTGTGGCGTTCCGCTTTGATTCTAAATGATGCAGGAAAAGGGGTATGTCATAAATTTGAGGAAATACTATAAATGTATCCTAACATCATGATTGATAAATTTATTGTGTGGGCTTAACCATTTATGACGATATAATCTGGCGGAACGGCACGGGGGCCGTTCCCTACATGTATGGAAACATAAAAATACGGCTATTCTTTTTTCTTCTTCACACCAATAATATTCAAATTATGATTATATTTGGCGGTTTTTGTTGATACTTCAAATCCATTCATCACAAGTGTGTCATAGAGTGTATCAGTCTGTTGTTCGTCATTATTGTCAACTGAAATAATAATAGATTCTCCTTCTTTTACATCGGCAATCACATCTTTAAGCTGCTTAACTTCATTGCTCGTATATTGGTTTAAATTATAATTTAAAAAATGATCTGTCATTTCTATATCTCCTTTTTATAAACACTAATGATTTGTCATCATTTATTTTTTGTAATAAAAAGTATTTTAAACAGGCATATTTTAAAAATTCATAGAATTCTCAAGTTTCTTTCACAAGACCATCACATACACTTTATATAATAACATCATCAAGTAAAATTGATAAAAAACAAAAAGGAGAATGATTATATGAATAAAAATATGACGCTTAAAAGAGTTTTAAGTGGCTTGGTAATCGGGGGCATACTGGCATCTATGGGAGGGATGGCACTGGCAGATAGTACGGACAATAGTGATGCCGGTTCGGCAACGGGGAATCGCCCTGCCATAAGAGAAGGCATGCACAGCCGAAATGATGGGCAAAGAGGTTTTGGGATATCCAGTGAATCGGTATTGGATGAACTTGTAACGCAAGGCCTTATAACCCAGAGTGAAGCTGATCAATTACTTGCTTTACAAAGTGAGAAAGCAGAAGAAAGAAAAGCCGAGATGGAAGAGTTAAAGAATATGACGGCTGAGGAACGTAAAGCGCTTCGTGAAGAAAATAAAGAAGCCGTAAAACCGGAGAAAAGGCAGGACTTGTTCAGTGAAGCGGTAGAAAAGGGAATATTAACACAGGCAAAAGTAGATGCGATTCGTGAAGAGATGCAAGAGCAGCAAAAAGAGAAGATGCAAGAACAGCAGCAGAAAAAAATCAATAGTCTTGTTGAACAAGGCTTAATAAACCAGGATCAAGCGAATCAATTACTTGGTTTACAAGATGAGAAAGCAGAAGAAAGAAAAGCCAAGATGGAAGAGTTAAAGAATATGACGGCTGAGGAACGCAAAGCGCTTCGTGAAGAAAATAAAGAAGCCGTAAAACCGGAAAAAGGGCAGGGTTTGTACAGTGAAGCAGTAGAAGCAGGGATATTGACACAAGATGAAGTGGATACGATTCAGCAAAAAATGCAGGAAAGCCGTAAGGCAGAAATGCAGGAAAAACAAGACGAAATATTTGCTGCTTTGATAAATCAAGGGACGATCACACAAGCACAGGCAGATACCATTCAAGCATATCTGGAAGAAGAAGCTGAAAATAGAAAAGCTGAATTTGAAAAGATAAAAGATTTGTCTCGTGAAGAACGTAAAGAATATTTGGAAGAGAATAAAGAAAGCAAAAAGGGCTTGCTAAGTAAATTGATGGAAGAAGGTACCATTACACAAGAACAAGCTGATGAAATAGCTAAGCTGCTGCACAAAGGAAGACCATAAGCTAAAACCGATACAGATGATGCAGATAATAACTGAATAATGTCTGGAATAGGAATTTTTCGATAAAACAAGTGAATTTATATTGGTTGGTGCAAGCCATCAAAAAGAGTTATGAGGACAGAAGCTCCATAAAAATATTTTGTGGGGCTTCTGTTGTCATATGTAAAATAATGTGAAAAAGAGTATCCTAATATGGATATATTTTATATAATATTTATTATTTATAATTCATCCAACATGATGAAAGGAGATATATAAATGGGTGTTAAGAAAATAATGATCGCAGATGATGAGGCGCGCATGCGAAAATTAGTTGGAGATTTTTTGAAGAGGGAAGGATATTGTATTGTTGAAGCAGAAGATGGAAAAAGAGCGCTTGAGCTTTTTAAGGATGATCCAAATTTGGATTTAATCATCTTAGACGTTATGATGCCCGAGTACGATGGATGGGCAGTATGCAGAGAAATCCGTAAAACATCCAATATACCTGTGATCATGTTGACTGCGAGAGGAGAAGAGTTTGATGAATTATTTGCATTTGAACTGGGGGCGGATGAATATGTGACAAAGCCTTTTAGGCCGCAGATCCTGGTTGCAAGGGTTCAGGCTGTATTGAGGCGTACAGAGAATGATAATAGGCCTGTGATTGCGTATAATGGTTTGGTATTTGACGAAAGCGGAAGACATGTGCAAATAGATGGTCAGTGTGTAGATATGAGCCCAAAAGAATTTGAACTGTTATCGTACTTGATTAAAAATGAGGGACGAGCATTGAGCAGAGATCAGATTTTAAATGCTGTTTGGGATTATAACTATTTTGGTGATGTACGAACCGTAGACACGCATATTAAGCAGCTAAGAACCAAGCTGCGAGATAAGGGGCAGTTCATACAAACGGTGAGAGGAGTAGGCTATAGATTTGAGGTGAAAAAGTGATTCGCTCTGTAAGAACAAGGCTTTTTATAGGGGTTAATTGCCTTATCGTATTATTTGTAACGATATCATGGACGCTGAATTCAAGATATCTTAAAACATACTACATCTTTGAGAAGAAGAAAACATTAGCCCAGAGCAGTAAATTAGTAGACAAGATCTATGAAGGGGAGCCATACTTAATCGCGCTGGAGCTGGAAAAACTTGAGCGGAATGCCGGTATAAATATTATGATATTAGATGAGAGTCAAGATATAAAGTATGATTCGTCAGTAAGGATTTTTGAAAAATTCGAACCACGTAAGAGGATAGACTACCGCATACATATGGAGTTATCTGAAATGCAGAGGCAACAGAATCGAAAAGCTATGTTTAAAATTACCAAAGACCCCAGAATAAAAACGGATTTTTTAAATTATATTTATTTATTGAAGAATGAAGAATATTTGGTTCTTAGTACCCCTTTGGCGGCTATGCACGAAAGTGCTCAGATTGCGAATCATTTTTTCTTTTACTCGGGTATTCTGACATTTATCGTTGGAAGCATAGCGGCATTTATTTTTGCCAAAAAGTTTACCAAGCCGATCTTGGAATTAAACGATATTGCTTTAAGAATGACAAAGCTTGATTTTAGTAAAAAATATTTAATCCAGACAAAAGATGAAGTAGCGGAGCTTGGGAAAAGTATCAATTCACTTTCGGACCAGCTGGATAAGTCAATTACAGAACTGACACAGGCAAATGAGAAGCTTCAACGAGATATAGAACATGAGAGAAAAGTGGATGAGATGCGAAAAGAGTTTATCTCCAGTGTTTCACATGAATTAAAGACACCTATTGCGCTTATTCAAGGTTACGCTGATGGATTAAAAGTAAATGTCAATGAAGATGAAGAGAATAAAAATTTCTACTGTGATGTAATTATTGATGAGGCCAGTAAAATGAACAATCTGGTAAGAAATCTTTTAGACTTATCGCAAATCGAGTCAGGATATTTCCATTTGGAAAAACGCGTGTTTGACCTATCGCAATTGATAGAAAATGTAGCATACAAATATCAACCTATATTTAAAGACAAGCATATATGCGTATCAGTAGAAAAAGAAGACAATATTATGGTAGATGCTGATAGTATCCGAACCGAGCAGGTGTTGGTGAATTATCTGAATAATGCGATAGACCACGTAGATAATAAAAAAATCATTGGAATCACAGCAAAAGCGGATAATAAAAAAGTACGAGTAACAGTTTTTAATTCAGGTAAACATATACCAAAAGATTGTCAGGATAAAATATGGAAAAGCTTTTACAAGGTTGATAAGGCCAGAACGAGGATGTACGGAGGAACAGGTTTGGGACTATCTATTGTTCGGGCTATTCAAGAACTCCACCAAAATGCATATGGCGTAGTAAATACAGAGCAAGGGATCGAATTTTGGTTTGAGCTTGACAGGGTAGAAGTTTTATAGATTGTAAACGCTCCCGGCTTTGCGGGAGCGTTGATATAACTAAGAGTAAAGAAACTATACTCTTGATACGGATGTACTGGTTTTGAATACATGCTCATGTGAATCGGAAGCCAGTAATATGCGCATGTCATGAAAATGGCTTCCATCAGGGAGCTGGATCGCCAAACCTGTTACTGTTTCATATTGATGTGTATGACCATCTTCACCTTCTATCATCCCGCTAATGGTATGTTTATGGCTATTTAAAGCGTATTCTGCCGAGGTCCTGCCGGTAATGAGGTGACGATGATCATCAACTTCAGGGGTTGAAGACCTAAGCGAATGAAAATGTTTTGTAGATAGCATAAATAATTAACTCCTTTCGAATTTATTACAGATACCTTTATGTGTAATGTAGACATAAAGTTTTCACTATAATATATTCGAACAGTGTTGAATTTGACACTATAAAACCTATTTTTACGCGTTATTCCAGAAGAACGGATGTATTGTTAGATTGGTTGCAACTGTTAAACGTAATACTTAAGGGATACCTGAAATAGGTATCCCTTAAGCGATTTATATAAAGTTATTAGTATGAAATAATTTCTTTCTTGCAGTTCATCCATTCGTCATTATAATTGGTAACCGGTTGTTTAACTTTTATTGCATGTTCTTCTAGTGCATCCCAAGTCATATTGTTTTTTGCCCAATCTAAGAGAATATCATTGTTTTCCAGACCATAGTTCTTTTCATCTTCAAAGACCCTTGGAGGTAAACAACTTGCATGATAGGTGATACGGTCACTGGATTGGGCAGCGTAATAGCGGGCTCTGTTTTCTGCAATAATTTCTACGGGAATATCATATAGTTCTCCATTAGACATTTGAACTCTTAAGTACTTCTTCATTGAAAGCAGCTCCTTTTTAGTAACATGAATAATATAATTAATATTATTAAAAATTTAACCTTCATATTTATTATAGAATATTGTTAAAAATTTGTCAATATATTTTTGTTTTAACATAGGTTTTTTTAACCAATAATGTATGGTAAGATATAGAATGAATATAGGTCACAGTTCACGGTTCACAGATAACGAAAGTTTCTGAAAATTGCGAATATGGAAAAATGGAATGTATACGATATAAATCGCTGTGTAACTATTTTAGATATTTATACTTATAGAGATTTTGAAGAGGTGGGAAAATGAATCAATTGCTGGAAGGTTTGAATGATAAGCAAAAAGAAGCGGTTTTATGTACGGATGGACCGCTGCTGATATTGGCAGGTGCCGGGTCGGGAAAAACCAGAGTATTGACATATAGAATTGCGTATCTGTTACAGGAAAAAAAAGTAGCTCCCTGGAGTATATTGGCGATTACTTTCACCAATAAAGCGGCAAAAGAGATGAAAGAACGTTTAGAACGCTTGGTTGGAGATCAAATCAATGATATGTGGGTCAGTACTTTTCATTCTGCTTGTGTGAGGATGTTAAGAAGAGATATTGAGAAGTTAGGTTATGAAAGAAATTTTGTTATTTTTGATTACGCGGATCAACAGACCGTGGTAAAGGATTGTTTAAAAGAGCTTAGATTAAACGATAAAAATTTCCCGCCGAGAAGTGTATTGTCTGAAATCAGTAAAGCAAAAGATGAACTAATGGATGCCAGGACATTTAGTGCTGTCTATGAAAGTGATTACAGGATGAGCAAGATTGCGGCGATCTACTCATTATATCAGAAGAAACTGCGCCAAAATAATGCATTGGACTTTGATGACATTATTATGAATACGGTAACTTTATTCAATGAAAATGAAGATGTATTAGAGTATTATCAAAGAAAATTCAAGTACATACTTGTTGATGAGTATCAGGACACCAATACATCGCAGTATATGCTGGTAAGCTTATTGGCGCAAAAACACTGTAATCTCTGTGTTGTAGGAGATGATGATCAGAGCATATATAAGTTCAGGGGTGCGAATATCCGAAATATATTAGACTTTGAGAAGGAGTTTAAACAAGCGACTTCTATAAAATTAGAGCAGAATTATCGTTCTACTCAAAATATTTTGAATGCGGCCAACCATGTAATCAAAAACAATTACGGACGAAAAGGAAAAGAACTTTGGACAGAAAACACATCGGGGGAGAAGATACATCTTTTTGGTGCGAATAACGAACATGAAGAGGGATTATATATTGCGCAGGAAATTGAAAGAATGCGGATTGAGAAAGGCAAGCGTTATTCCGATTTTGCGATCCTTTATAGAATGAATGCCCAATCTCGTGTAATAGAAGATATGTTGCTCAGAGAAGCTGTTCCATATCGGGTATTAGGCGGGTTAAGATTCTATGATAGAAAAGAAATTAAAGATTTGATTGCTTATCTAAGGGTAATACAGAATCCGATGGATAATATCAGTTTAAAAAGAATTATCAATGAACCCAAAAGAGGAATAGGAAAAACAACGGTGGAGAATGCTGAAGAAATCGGGAACCAGCGGGATATGAGCATTTTTACAGTGATTTCAAATGTGGATAGTATCCCGGCTTTATCTAGAGCGTCTGCCAAGCTGACAGATTTTGTGCATATGATTAACAGTATCCGCGCTGAAAAGGACGAGCTGAATGTTACCCAATTGGTAAATAAAATTCTGGATAGCTCAGGTTATATGAAAGCATTGGAAAAAGAAGAAACCATTGAAGCTCAAACCAGGATAGAAAACTTGAAAGAGTTTATATCCATTGCGATGGAATTTGAAACAGGCGCTGATGAAAAGACGTTAGAGGCCTTCCTGGAACAAATATCATTGGTATCCGATATCGATAATTATGATGAAGAGCAGGATGCGGCGGTGCTTATGACACTGCACAGCGCCAAAGGACTTGAGTTCCCCATTGTTTTCCTTTGCGGCATGGAAGAGGGGATTTTTCCGGGATATCGTTCAAGTGCTGATCAAGAGGAATTGGAAGAAGAGAGAAGACTTTGTTATGTGGGTATTACCCGTGCACAGGAACAACTCTATATTACACATGCGTTTCAGAGGACGCTGTTTGGAAGTACCATGTATAACAGGCTTTCCAGATTCATAGAAGAGATTCCTGGAGAATTTATAGATGGAAGAGAGGATAAAGAGGAGACAGATTTTAAACAAGGGCAAGAAAGCGTTCAAATGCCAAAAATCTCGGAAGCCAGTATTTTTAGCACTAATATTATTAGACCCAAAAATGTACCGCAGGATTTTAACATAGGAGATGTTGTATTTCACAAAAAATTCGGAAAAGGACTCATTATTGGTATCCAGCCTATAGGGAATGATGCCAAATTGGAAATCGCTTTTGAAAGCGTGGGAACAAAAAATCTTATGGCGGCTTTTGCCAATCTGACAAAGCAATAGGTTGTTTACTTTAGTGATTTAGTATGTTAAAATATAAATAATATTTGCCGATGTCAAGTTGCATAAAGCGGCATTTAAACAAATAAGGTGCGGTGATTTAAATGAATGAAAAAATCAGGGATCAGCATACCGATGAGCTTTTAGACGCTATCCTGTCGTTAAACACTATGGATGAGTGTTATAATTTTTTTGAGGATCTGTGTACGATTGCGGAGATTAAAGCAATGGCACAAAGGTTTCAGGTTGCCAAGATGCTTAATGAGCATCATGTGTACACCGATATTGTTACCAAAACAGGGGCGAGTACGGCTACGATCAGCAGAGTAAACCGCTGCCTGAATTATGGCGCCGACGGCTACAAGACCGTATTGGACAAGTTGGCCCGTTTGCGTGCAGGAGAGTAATTAGCTATGACGGAGAGCTATTCAGGGTTTGCGTATATTTATGATAAATTAATGAGTGATGTCGATTATGAGCAGTGGATTGAATATATTGAATCAATATTTGAAAAGAACCATATTCATCCTAAATTAGTTTTAGAACTGGCATGCGGAACGGGAAATATTTGTACACGTCTTGCGCAGCGCGGATATGATATGATAGGAATAGACCTTTCGGAAGATATGTTGAACGTAGCTGTACCAAAAGCAAAAGAAATGGAACTGGATATTCTTTTCTTACGGCAGGACATGACGCAGTTTGAGTTGTATGGTACGGTAGACGCGATCCTTTGTTTAATGGATAGTGTTAATTACATATTGGAAGAAGAAAAATTAATAGATATGTTTAAGCTGGTAAAGAATTATTTGAATCCCGGAGGATTGTTTATATTTGATATTAATTCATCATACAAGCTGAGAGAAACACTTGGGAATAATACTTTTGTAGAAGATGAGGACGAGATTTTCTATGTATGGGAAAACAATTATGATGATGAAAATGAAATTTGTGATTTTTATTTGAATTTTTTTATCAGGCAGGGAAAAAAATATATAAGAGTAGATGAAGTCCATCAACAAAAAGCATATAGTATTGCTGCTATCGAAAAATGTTTACTAGCATCGGGGATGAAATTGCTTGATGTATATGAACCGTTCTGCTTTGAAAAACCGGAGGATGATGGCGAAAGAGTTTTCTTTATAGCCTCTCGAAAAGATTGACAAAGATACCCTCATATGGTAGACTGTAACTTGTAGTTAATATAGCTATGTAGCTACAGTTTGAAATTATTAGGAGGTTTTTTGCAATGCAAAAAGGTAAAGTAAAATGGTTTAACGCTGAAAAAGGATATGGATTCATTGAGAGCGAATCTGGAAATGACGTATTTGTTCATTTTTCAGCAATCGAAATGGACGGTTACAAAACCCTTGAAGAAGGAATGGAAGTTCAATTTGAAGTGATTGAGGGTGCAAAAGGTCCTCAAGCTGCTAACGTAACAAGAGCATAATTTTGCCAATAACCTTTAAGGTTTCGGATATAGAAAGCTCTACTATTCAAATGCAGTAGCCAAGAATCCCCTGTATAATTAATAATTATGCCGGGGATTTTTCATGTAGTTAGTGAGGAGTGGAGAGTGGATCGTAGGGAGCATAAAACAATTATACATTGTTAATATTTATTGCATAAGTGGGAAAATGGGTACTTGCTGTATGACCTAGCACAGCCTTCTCTCCGCACTCCTCACTACCCACTCCCCACTAAATTAAGGAGGAATGAATATGTCAGACTATATTGTTAGAGCCCTGTCAAGTGATGGTGGTGTCAGAGCTTTTGCAGCAGTTACAACCGATATGGTAAATCAAGCACACAAGATACACCAGACAAATCCTATTGCTTCTGCAGCACTGGGCAGGACGCTTACAGCTGCTGCAATGATGAGTACAATGTTTAAAGGGGAGAAAGATACACTCACTATCCAGATAAAAGGTGATGGCCCCCTTAGAGGTGTTGTAGCGGTTGCAGATGCAAATGCGAGTGTCAAAGGATATGTGTATCAGCCGCAAGTCGAACTTCCCTTAAAGCCAAATGGAAAACTTGATGTCTCAGGTGCAATAGGAAAAGGAAGTATTACCGTTATTCGTGATTTGGGTTTGAAGGAGCCCTATGTAGGCCATGTGCCTCTTGCTACCGGTGAAATTGCAGAGGATCTGACGCTATATTATGCGAGGTCCGAGCAAATCCCTTCCGCTGTTGCACTTGGTGTATTGGTAGATGTTGATTTATCTATAAAAGCATCAGGAGGTTTCATTATACAATTAATGCCGGAGGCAGACGATAAAGCTGCGGACAAGATAGAACAAGTGATATCACAGATTTCACCGGTAACTACCATGATTTCAGAAGGAATGCGTCCTGAAGATATATTAGATACGCTGCTTAAGGACTTTGAATGGAATATAACCGACAGGATTGAAACACGGTATCAATGTGACTGTTCCAGGCATAGAATTGAGAGAGCACTAATCAGTTTAGGAAAAAAAGAGCTGGAGGATATCATCAGTGAACAAGGACAAGCAGAGCTGACTTGCCATTTCTGCAATGAAATATACCATTTCGATAAAGAGCAGTTGGTGGAATTGTTAAGTAAAAGCCAGGGTGCTCAGAATGTGGAGTAAATGAGTTATAAGCAGGAGTTAGAGGATGAATTTAACGTATGTGGTTTAAAGAGATATAGTTAGTAAAGAAGAGATAAATAGAGAATGGTGTGTGCAATTAATTATAAAAGCTGAAAACCACATTATAAGGTGTTGACTTTATGCTAGGAATTTTGTATACTAATATCTGTCGCTAAACACGACACCTGATAATTGGTGAGGGCGCATAGCTCAGCTGGGAGAGCACCTGCCTTACAAGCAGGGGGTCATAGGTTCGAGCCCTATTGTGCCCACCAAATTCAATGAATAATTAATAGTGAATAATTATATACTATCGGTCATAATTACTAAAAACTATTAACTATTCACTACTAGTTATTACTATTAAGTGGCCCGGTAGTTCAGTTGGTTAGAATGCCAGCCTGTCACGCTGGAGGTCGAGGGTTCGAGCCCCTTCCGGGTCGCCATATATGCCTCTGTAGCTCAGTCGGTAGAGCAGGGGACTGAAAATCCCCGTGTCGGTGGTTCGATTCCGCCCGGAGGCACCATTGTAATTAATAAGGTATTATTGTTAATTACTGAGTGTTAATTAGATGTGCGGGAGTGGCTCAGTGGTAGAGCGTCACCTTGCCAAGGTGAACGTCGCGAGTTCGAATCTCGTCTTCCGCTCCATCCAAAAAAATAAGAGACGCAAGTTGCTGTCTTTTATTTTTTTGAAATAACACTATAGTATTTGATTACTATAGAGACTTGTAAAAAATAAATATTGTAATATTGTTTAACTTAATGAAATATAAATGAATAGGATTGACAAATTAACGGTATTCATTTATAATAGTTAAGGCTAAATGATATAATATGGCGCCATAGCCAAGTGGTAAGGCAGAGGTCTGCAAAACCTTTATTCCCCAGTTCAAATCTGGGTGGCGCCTCCAAAAGAAAATCCTCAAAAGGCTTAACTTTAAAGCTTTTGAGGATTTTTGTTTTAGTTAAATTCTGTGGGACTTATTGGTAGATACATTAAGCGTGAATACGGGTATAATTATTCTATCCGTGGAATAACCAAAATGCTAGAGCTAGACCGCATGGGACTTTCATATACTCGACCACCCTATGTACTTGCTAAGGCAGACAAACAAAAGCAAGAGGAATTCGTTCAGGCATTTGAGAAGCTAAAAAAAGCTGCTGGATGGAGAAATGATGTTAAATGAATTTGGGCAGATTGTACAAAATAAATGGCTAAAATCAGCAGAAATACAAAAGGAAATAAGGATTAATAAATTTGTTGTATTGCCGAAGCATTTCATGGAATATTGATTATTAACAAGCAACATGCTGTAGGGCCGTATGGAAATACGGCCGAAATAGAAACCGTTAAGCAGTCAGGAAATATAGATCAAAAAAAGAATCCAGTTCTGGCGAAGGAAAAAAATAACCGGACGTATTGCCATATATTTCAATACAAGTAAGCCTTGTTAGTGGCTCAGAGGTGTTAACACCTCCAAGCCTAACTTATGAGCTTCAGCAATAATCCTTCGAATCCGATTAGATCGCTGCTTGCTTCTTACTTGTTCAAAATGTACATCATCGTAATCTGTATCATGTTTTAACATATTGTAGATTATGACAAGAATTTTTCTTGCTTGCTTTTGAACATAAGTATCTACAGCTTCGGGTGTTATGTTTCCACGAATTGCCAAATGGTTAACAATTGCTCAACCTGATACTCTAGAAATGTCGAAAGCTTAAATCCACAGGATTGTAAATGCTTTTCTACTCGATTTTTATGGCTGCAAACTTCTTCAACGATGCATTTACGGTAACGAGTTAAATCTCTAAGTTCCCGTATATCGCTAGAAGGAATAAAACTTCCATTAAGAAGACCTGCGCGTAGTAATGTAGCAATCCATTCGGCATCCTTCATATCGGTCTTCTTTCCACTCCTCTCCCCAAGCTTGATGATATAATCCGTGCGGACAACTATGAACTTAGTGCTGCTGGTAACATTGATATCTATTTATCTGAAAACACGTACAGGGAAAGATACGTCTTTTATACAAAAAGAGAATAATCATTCAGAGGAGTATATTTTGCATAGTGCTGATGGAGCCTGTCGTGCTTAAGCTCATGAGCGCAAATAATCTTTTGCATCCCTTCCTCCTAAGAACAATTAATCACTATGTACCGGAACCGCCTATCATATGTATGTGCAAAAAGCTTTTGAAATCGGCTGTGATGCTGTTGCATCAAAACCGATCAATACCGGACAGTTAGCTGTTGAAAGAGATAATATTTTAAAAGAATTAGCAAACCTATTGAAGAAAACATGCAGGAACTTTGATGTTGTTTCAGAAACGGGGGAGAGGAGTTTTCCGTAATACTTTTTGATTGCCCGGCTAACCAGGCAATAGAAGTGGCTGAACGTGTAAGAACAACGATTGAAAAACATGTGTTTATACTGAGATCAGGACAACAGCTTAAGATTACTTTATCAATAGGTGTATCAAGTTATCCTGACACAACCCTGGACTTGAGCAATTTGAAGGAGCAGGCAGATGCAGCTTTATATAATGCGAAACTCAAGGGAAGAAACAAGGTGGTTCTTGCTAATTTTTATGAGGAAAGGCCTAAATTATTAACCCGAAATGCTTAAAGCATTAAAGTATAAAGGTGAACATCCGGCAGCTTCAGTAGCTAACCTTAGTTATTATAATGTCTATAAGCTGACAGTGCAATACTTGACAAGGGATAGTTGCATATATACAATTAATACAAAAAGACTAGGTGAGTGGTTACTCGCCCGGATGCCGGGGGTTAATATGAGCTTCTACATAAAGCGGAAAGAGGGAATCATCCTTACTGCAATAGAAATTATTGACGAATTGGGTTTTCAAGGTCTGTCAACAAGGGAAATAGCTAAAAGACAGGAGATTGCTGAGGGGACTTTATACAAGCATTATCGCAGCAAAAAGGAGATTATTCTAGCTGTTTTGGACTATTATTCCATGTTTGACGTTGATATTAAGCAGACCATTGAAATGAACAGGTTTTCTGCCAAAGACAGTATTACATATTTTATCACAAGGTTTGCCGAATACTATGAAAGCTACCCTGCCATGACTTCTATTTTACAATCCTATGAGGTACTGAAAAATGAGGCGGGAATTGCACATAGAATCATAGAGATATTTGAATTGCGCTCCAATCTTATCACATATCTCATTGAGAGGGGAATAAAGGATGGCGAAATTAGACCTAACGTCGATAGTGAAAGCCTTTCTGATATCATTCTTGGTACTTTCAGAGCAATCACCTTGAAATGGAGAATAAGAAAGTATAGCTTTCCGCTCAAGGAAAGGATTCTTACAGCTCAAAACTATATAATGGAGACTTGCTAATCATATATTGGGTTTTTGGTGATTCAAATGTAAGTGAACATACCCGAGGAATAGAGGATAAGAGGGTGAAAATGATGAACGAATTAAACACTATAGAGGTACTTACTTGTATAGGAGAAGGTGTGACCATTACCGATTCGGAGGGGGTAATAACTTTTATGAACGCTGCTGCCGAGGAGTTAACGGAATGGTCATCACGAACAGCTATTGGAATGGATTTTGACAAGGTGTTTTCAGTAGTAAATGTCAATACTGGGGAAGCTGTAGAAAGCCCAATTGCTATGGCTTTGGATGCTGGAACAGCTGTCGGACTTCACAATCATACCGTTCTAATTTCAAGAAGCGGGATAAAAAAATTTATATCAGCCAATTGTTCACCTATAAGGAATTCCGAGCAGAATGTTACGGGTATTATTATAATTTTTCGCGATATTACCCGGATTAAAATGATAGAGGAGGAACTTTGCCAAGAACGAAACAATTTAAAGATCCATTTTGAGTCAAGTCCATTGGGAATGGCCATAGTTGACAGAAACATAGTTATTAAGCAGGTGAATCCTGCTTTTGTTAAAATGACGGGAAGTGGTTATGGAGGAATTTTCGAGCCGAGATTAGGGTCCGGGATCGGTTGTTTAAATAGCTTTGAAAAAAGATGCGGGGAAGCTGAAAAATGTGCACTTTGCGATCTTAGAAAATCAGTAAGGCAGGTTCTGCAGTCAGGGGAACCTCTCAATGATGTAATTATTCAGCAAACCTTAATGGTTAACGGGAAAATTCAAAAGCCATGGTATAAAATTAACTTTGTACCCGTTGCTGTATTTGGGGAAAAACAGGTTATGATAGTCATTGATGACATTACAGGACAGAAACGGAATGAAGAAAACGTTCAGAAAGCAAGAGATTACTACTTAAGTATATTGGAATGCTTTCCTGCAATCGTATGGAGGATTGGGCTGGACAATCAATGTAGTTATATAAACAGGCAATGGACAGAGTTCACGGGCGTACCAGTAGAAAAAGGTCTTCAAGGAGGATGGATAAACTTTATTCATCCCGAGGATATTAGTAAGGCGAGGGCTAAATATTATGAGGCATTTAGGGAGCGAAAGCCATATAACGTAGAAATGCGGCTGCAACATTTAAGTGGAGAGTATCGTTGGGTATTAAATATGAGCAGACCGTTCTATAATATGGAGGGTAGTTTTGACGGGTATATAGCTTTGGCCTTTGACATAACAGATCAAAAAGCTGCTGAAAAGCAATTAGAGAAAACAAAAGAAACTGCAGAGAGCGCAAATAGGGCAAAGAGTGAATTCCTTGCAAATATGAGCCACGAAATTCGTACTCCCTTGAATGGAATGCTTGGAATGCTCAATTTGACATTAATGTCAGATCTCGATAATAGACACAGGGATAATCTAAAAATAGCGAAATCCTGTGCCGACTCACTGCTGAAGATAATCAATGATATCCTTGACTTTTCAAAAATGGAAGCAGGGAAGTTGATCATTGACAATGAGGACTTTAATATTTTTAGATTAGTTGAGGATGTTATAAAAGCGCACTCTTTTCAAGCCTGCGAAAAGAGTCTCTCACTGGACTATCAGTTTTCGGCAGGAATACCGACATATTTAATAGGTGATTCCATAAGGATAAAACAGATATTGGATAATCTTATCGGAAATGCATTAAAGTTTACTGAAGATGGGGGTATTATATTATCAGTAAAAAAGCATTCTAAGAAATTAGACAGTTTTGAGCTTTTATTCAGCGTGTCCGATACAGGCATTGGGATTGCTAAAAGTGAAATAGATCGACTGTTTCGGTGCTTTAGTCAAGTGGATGGTTCCATTACCAGAAAATTTGGTGGAACAGGCCTTGGGCTGGCAATTTCAAAACAGCTTGCGGAAATGATGGGAGGTACGATCTGGGTAGAAAGCAAAAAGGGAGAAGGAAGTACTTTTTTCTTTACGTTACCTCTAAAGGTTGGACAAGTACCTGTAAAGAAAGAAGTCGATCAGAACTTGGTTAAAAAACCGAATATTCCCCTGAAGATCCTTCTGGTAGAAGATGATAAGGTAAACCAGATTGTGTTTCAGCAGATGCTGTCCGATAAGGGGCATACTATGCAAATTGCATCCAATGGCAAAGAAGCCCTGGAAATTATTAAGAAGGAGAAATTCGATATTATCTTTATGGATATTCAAATGCCGGAAATGGATGGTATTGAAATAACTCAACGTATCCGGCAGATGGAAGGCGGGACAAAACACGTCCCGATTGTCGCAGTGACCGCATATGCTTTAAAAGGAGATAAAGAGCGCTTTTTGTCTCTTGGTATGGATGAATATCTGGCAAAACCGATGCAGATGGAAGCGCTATTCTCCGTGCTTGACAGGTATGCTAAGAAAATAAAGGAGATGGATATCCTAAACTCACTACAGGCGGATGAGAAGGTCATGAATCCAATGGAAACCATTGATCTGCACGAAAGGATAGGTCAACATATCCGGAGCATGAAAAAAGCGCTGGATAACAACGAAATACCGACAATAGAGAAAGAAGCTAATATGCTTAAAAAGCTTGCTGCCAGTATTCAAGCAGATGAGTTGAAAAGAATTGCTTTCACCATAGAACTTGCAGCAAGACGTGAGGATTTGAAAAGTATTATACGTGAGATGCCGAGAATAAGGAACGAGTTTGAAAATATTTCGTAAACAAGGAGGAACTCGGAATGAGAATACTGATAGCAGAAGATGACCTGGCCAGCCGAAAGTTTATATCCAAATTTATGTCTTTCTATGGTGAATGTGATGTAACAGTAGATGGTATTGAAGCAATTGAGGCATTTATCCTGGGGCTTGATACGGGAAAACCCTATGATCTGATATGCCTTGATGTAATGATGCCCAAAATAGATGGAATCAAGGCAGTAAAAACAATACGAGAGTTGGAGGCTGTCAGGGGAATTGAAGAGGCAAAACGTGTAAAAATTATAGTTGCGACTGCTTTAGGAGAGACCAGTTATGTTATGAGTGCTTTTACAACAGGGTTGGAAGCCTATGTAAATAAGCCGATTGATCTGGATAAGCTGGAAGAATCCATGAAAAAGCTGGCGTTGCTTTAGGTATATTGAGTGAGAAAGATACTGGGAAATAAGCAGGTGGGGATAGTGGTGACAGGATTGAAAACATTTGAAAAGGCATTTAACCTGGAAAGCCATCAGGTTGTTTATTTCAATTGAAAATTCTCCTTGGACAGAAATCGAACAACTTTTCCCATATTATTCTCCATAACATAACAAAATCCTACTTAATTCTACACCAAAAAAAGACTATAGGACTTGACATGTAGGACTATAGGACTATATAATGAGTACATGAATATATTGGGTGAGTGAACGCTCGCCTGATGGCGTCATGGGTGTGTGGTTGTGAGCAGCTACATAAAACGAAGAGAAAGCATTATCTTATCTGCGATAGAGATCATAGACGATCTGGGTTTTCAAGGCATGTCAATTAAGGAAATCTGTCGTCGTGAGGATGTTACAGAAGAGACTTTGTTTCAGCACATCTATAGATTGCGAAAATCTTTCAGATATCATCCTGGGTTCATGCAGAGAGATTACGTTAAAGTGAAGGATGCGCAAATATAATTTCAAACTGAAGGAACGTCCGGCATCAACCTTGGACATGATCTTAAAAGCATATCTATATCCTGGTTGCTAGTACATTTCATGTTTCTATATCTAGCATACTTAGTGAAGTATAACCAATTGGATTGCAGATACAAATATAAGTGTAAAGTAGACATAAATCCGTATTGAATCAATTGAAAGATGACTTGGCTAAACGATAGCTATGCCAAAAAGTTTTTAGAGTGTCTTTAGTATCAGGAATAACTACTTTTTGATGATAACAGTACCAAATTGAAAATATTGTAGATGTAAATAATTTAATATAGATACCATTTTATGTAAAAATGTTATGTGAAACTATTAATGCAAGCCTGGATATGGTTAATAATTAATGAATTATAACAGATAGCACCAACAGGGTATTACCTGTTGCTTGGAAAGGGGTTATTATGACATCTGTATTGATTGTAGACGATGCTGCTTTTGTCAGGATGCAGCTAAAACAAATGCTGGAGAAAAACGGATTTCATGTTGTTGGTGAGGCGGAGAACGGAAAGATAGCATTAAAGAAAATACAGGAACTGAATCCGAGTATTGTTACACTTGATATTACCATGCCTGAAATGGATGGAATTCAGTGTATGCAGGAGATTTGTAAATTGGAACATAAACCTGTAGTTATTATGGTTTCTGCCATGGGGCAGGAGTCTTACGTACAAAAGGCGATTTTGAGTGGAGCCAAAGGGTTTATAGTAAAACCATATAAGGAAGAGGTCGTGATAAAAAGCCTGACCAAATTTAAAAAGTAAACATACCAATACAAAGATTTCGAAGGAGGGTAATTTAAATGCTCCAACTGATGGATGAAGAATTCTTAAAATACATAAAAAGCAGCGAATCTGAAGTTAATACGCTGGCGGAAATTCACAGGATACTTGTGCAAAACAGAATTATATGCAGTATAGAAGAACTCCGCCAGAAAATCGTACCGCTGCACCGGGATGGTTATTTGGGAAACGAACCTACAGGGGATGGCGTGAATATGTATTACATCATTTTCTGCCCGGATGATGGAAGTGATAGTTCAATGACTTAAAATGGCTTTATTTTTACCGGATGATTATGTGCTTGGAATATGGAGAAGTGCATGGTCTATATTTTAGTACATTTTATCAATAAATTCATTTCAATTAAAACAGTGAATAATTTTAGGAGGTTGAATTGGTATGGAAAAAAAGCTTGCAAAGCCTTCAAACGACAGAACTGCAAAAGGATCTGCACATGTATCAACAGCAACAGATGAAATGGAGAGAAAGAGAGAACTTGCCAGAAAACAGGCACAGGACAAGGTGAAAGCCAGGACACTGGCTAAGCAGCAGCAGTTGGCTGAAAGAATTGCAGTAGCCACGGAACAGCTTGCGTCAGGAATAGAAGAAGCCAGCAGCGCTGCTGAAGAACTGGGCGCAACAATGGAGCAAATTTCCAAGGGAGCAAATGAGGCATCTTCTGCAGCAGAAGAATCTAGAGCTGCCATCAACCAGATAGACAAGTCATCAGTTGTAGCAGATAAAAATGCGAAGGATTCCTTGGAAAGAGTTGAAACCGCAAAGGAACTTATTGAGAATACAACAAATGACATAGAGTTAATGGTCAAGGGGATTAAAGAATCAGCGGATACTAATATGGAATCGGTCAAGTTGGTAGGAGACCTTGAGAAGCAGTCCAACGAAATTGGGGAAATTGTACAGGCAGTTGTCAGGATTGCTGACCAGACCAACCTGCTTGCGTTGAATGCCGCTATAGAAGCAGCTAGGGCAGGTGAGCATGGAAAGGGCTTTGCGGTTGTTGCGGATGAAGTGAGAAATCTGGCAGAAACCTCCGAAAAATCTGCAAGAAATATTAGAGAATTGGTTACTGAAATACAGGATAATGTAAAGATTGTCGTTGTAGATATCGAAAATGCGGGCAAGGCTGCCAATGATGAAGTTGAGAAAGCAAAGAAAACTACTGCGGACCTTATAAAGATCAATGAAGAAATTGTATTGGTGCAAAAGGGTGTTACCGATGTTACCCAGTATGCAAGCGATTCAAACAACGCAACAGGGGAGTTCCTGGGTATCGCTGAGCAGATTGCAGCGGCTGCCGAGCAGCAAAGCAGTGCTGCGGAGGAAGTAGAAAAATCGATTCAGATGCAGAATAAGGCGTTTAATGAGCTGAATGCAGGTGCTGGGGATTTGGCCCAAATGGCTGAAGACCTCAAGGTATCTACAGATGCTCAGAAATCCTCTGAATCGCTGGCAGCAGCTTCGGAGGAACTATCTGCAAACGTGGAGGAGGCTAACTCCACAGCCGCTGAAATATTAAAAGCGATGGAGCAGATATCTTTAGGGGCCAAGGCTCAGGCGGAGCTTACCGATAAAGCTTCAAATCTGGCTGAAAGACTTGCAGCAGCTGCAAAGCAAATGAATGAAAGAGCAGGCTTTTCAGGAGATAAGATCACGGAACTCCAGCAGCTGCTGGAGGCTAATAAAACTGCGGTTGACAACATGATTGCCGGTATTTCATCTTCTGCTGAATCCAATGTGGTATCAGCCAGGAATATCAAGAGCCTTGAGGAAACCACCCGGAGGATCGATAAAATTGTCGATGCCATAGTGAATGTCACTATACAGACAAACATGTTGGCTGTAAACGGCTCTATTGAAGCAGCAAGAGCAGGCGAGTTTGGCAGAGGCTTCTCTGTAGTTGCCGGGGATATAAGGGCACTTGCCAATGAATCTGCAGAAAACACAGATAAAATTAAAGATCTTGTAAGAGGCATACAAAACCAGATTCAAAGAGTATCTGCCGACATTGATCTTTCGAGTAAAACCTCTTTCGCAGAGGTAGAAAAGTCAAGGAAGACAACACACAACATGAATTTAATCGTAGAGAATATGATGAAAATACTTGCGGGAGCCAAGGAAATTCAGAAGGGCTCGGAAGAGTCTATGGTAGCTCTGGAACAGGCAAGAAAGGGTGTTGAACAAATTGCTGCAGCAGCTCAGGAGGCTAGCAGTGGAGCACAGCAGGCATCAACCGCAGCCTCTGAACAGGCAAAAGGGATGCAGGAGCTTGCAGAAGCGATTGAAGAGATATCCGGATTGGCTGATGAGCTTCAGAATATGTAAAGAATGGAGGGGATAGTTATGGCTTCTGGTATAAATAATACCAGCTTTACAGAGCGCCAGCTAGTTACCTTCCTGCTTGGAGAGGATGAGTTCGGTGCTGATATCATGGATGTGAAGGAAATCATCAGGGTTCCTGATATCACAAAGGTACCGAATGCTCCTGGATATGTCGAAGGGGCCTGCAACTTAAGGGGCAACGTCTTGCCGATTATTGACGGAAGAACCCGGTTTAGTCTGGAAAGAAAATTAAAGGATGAAAACAGCAGGGTGCTTGTAATTGATGTTGAAGGCAGGGCTACTGGAGTTATTGTAGATAAGGTATCCGAGGTAATAAGGGTAAATACTGTAGATATTGAAGAGCCGCCACAAATCGTTAAAAATCTTGATTCTGACTACCTTAACGGTGTTGTGAAACTGGACAATGGAAACAGGCTTATAATGCTTTTAGATGTTGCAAAGGCTTTAAGAGTCAATACTGTCGGGAAAGAACGGATAAACAATTATAATGAAAACCTGCAAAAGAATAGTGTTATGACAAATAGTTCCGGAGCAGAGTCCATAGACGAGGAACAACTGGTTTCGTTCCTATTAGACAAAGAAGAATACGCGATTGGAATTATGAAGGTTAAAGAAATTATCCGTGTGCCTCAAATTGTAAAGGTTCCAAATTGTGAAGCCTATATTGAGGGAGTAGTTTCCATACGCAATAATTTGCTTCCGATTATAAACCTAAGAACTTATTTCGGAATGAAACATGTGGAAATGAATGACCACACGAGAATACTTGTGGTGGATATGGGAAGGTTTACAGCAGGAATCATGGTGGACAAGATTTCGGAGGTTCTGAGAGTACAGTCAAATACAATCCAGCCTCCGCCCAAATTCTCCATACAGAGCGGGGAACAGCTTAAGGGCGTGGCAAAACTCAATAACGGTCAAAGAATGATTCTGATGCTTGAACCTTCAAAACTGATTTCTGCTGATGAAGTCTGTGCAATAACCGGTAATACGGGAGCTTGTGAAGAGCAAACAGAGGAGAAGAGCATTACAGGTCAAATCCTTGATGAAGAGCAACTGGTGACTTTTAAAATTGGTCTGGAAGAGTATGGAATAAAAATAGCAAATGTACAGGAAATCAACAGGATGACGGAAGTGACCAAAATACCCAGGGCACCTTATTATATTGAGGGTATAGTAAACCTTAGAGGCAATGTAATCCCTGCTCTGGATTTGCGAAAACTCTTTAATCTTAGTGAGAAGGAAGTAACGGATGCCACAAGGATTATCATCGTGGATTTCAATGGAAAGCGAACCGGAATTGTGGTAGATTCGGTCTCAGAAGTACTAAGATTTGAGAAGACGTTGATTGAAGAGCCGCCGGATATTTTAAGCAGCGGCATTGACAGTGACTATGTAGAAGGTGTCGGGAAACTCGATAGCGGCAAAAGGATGATTCTGATTCTGGATATTGGCAAAATATTGAGTTTCAGTTAAGTTTCAGATTTTCGGGCATTTCCCCGGGGTCATACAAGTTTTATGCTCCGGGGGTTTAGCCCTATTTATCTTAAAAAAGGTGGTAGGTGAACTTTGTGAGCGACAAAATAAAAGTGCTGATTGTAGATGATTCTGCTCTGATGCGAAAATCGCTGAAAGAGATCATCATGACTGACCCAATTCTTGAAGTCGTAGGTACTGCCAGGGATGGACAGGATGCTATCGAAAAAGTCCAAGATTTAAATCCGGACGTAGTTACCATGGATATTAATATGCCGGTGATGGACGGATTAACCTCCCTACAGTATATACTAAGCGAATACCCTCAAACACCTGTTTTAATGGTAAGCTCACTTACTTCCGAGGGGGCGTTGACTACTTTCGAAGCCTTGGAACTCGGAGCTTTTGATTATGTTACAAAGCCCTCCGGAACAGTATCCTCCAACCTGCATGTAGTAGGCAGGGAAATTATCCAAAAAGTGAAACTGGCATATAAAAATGTAAACAAGAAAAATATACGAGATAGGGCAACAAGACGCGGCAGTTCTTCAGTAGCACCTAAGATATCGATACCTGTAAAAAAAACGGTTTTGCAAACAAGCGGAGATTTGACAAAAGTAGTAGTAATAGGTATTTCTACTGGTGGGCCGGGTACACTTATGGAAGTGCTGCCGATGCTTCCACCGGACCTGAGAGCGGCCGTAATCATTATACAGCACATGCCTCCATCTTTTACTTCTTCCTTTGCAAAGAGATTAAATGCTGCATGCAGGATTCCGGTAAAGGAAGCAGAAGCCGGAGATGTTCTGCAAAACGGAAGGGGGTTTTTGGCACCAGGCGGATACCAGATGGTAATTCGCGGAGAGGGTGGAACTATAAGGCTTCCGAGCAGCCCGCAAACGGTTTTCATGCCCTCTGTAAATGTGACAATGGAATCGGTACTGGATACTTTTGGGGGACAGAACGTCATCGGAGTCCTTATGACAGGGATGGGGGATGACGGGGCAGACGCAATGGTAAAGATTAGAAAAGCAGGAGGTGTGACCATTGCGGAGGATGAATCTACTGCAGTGGTTTTTGGTATGCCGAGGGAGGCTATAGAAAGAGGTGGCGCAGAAATTGTGGTACCATCTTATAAAATTGCGGATGCTATAACAAAAGCGGTAAGAAAATAGGAGGAAAACATGGATAACTTAGCCAGCAAAAAAACGAACACAGTATTGAAGCAATTAAAAGACAGCTTAACGGGAAATTGGATTGAATACATCCATCGGAAATCGCTGATTAAGAAAGGACTGTTTTCTGAAAATGAAATAAACAGTCTTTGCGACAAAATTGTTACGGCATTTTTAAAGTTTATAGAATATGAAGGGGATGTGGCGTTAAAATCAATAGAACTTAATAATGTGAAAAAAATTCTGTCGGATTATTCCAAAATTACTGTATCCAAAGGTCTAGGTCAAGTTGAGGTCAGCAACTTTATATTTTCACTAAAGAATATTATTTTTGATGAACTAAATAAAATAGACTGCGACGACAATACAAGTCTGTATAAGGAGACCGTTAGAATTTCCGAAGTTCTTGATAAAATGGGCTTATTTACTTTTGATCTATATGTAAAGGAACGTGAAGAAATCATCCTCCGCCAGCAGCAGGACATGTTAGAATTATCCACGCCTGTAATACAGGTATGGGAAGGTATTTTAGCCATACCCCTGATTGGGACCCTGGATAGTAAAAGAACACAGATGATTATGGAAAAGCTTCTTGAAATGATTGTTTCTACTTCGTCGAAGGTTGCCATTATTGATATAACCGGCATCCCTACAGTGGATACGCTGGTGGCAAATCATTTGTTGAAAACAGCAAGCGCCACAAGGCTTCTTGGAGCAGAACTCATTATTACCGGAATCAGCCCGGTTATAGCCCAAACCATGATTCACCTGGGAGTAGACCTGTCGGGTATTACTACCAGAGCTGTGATGGCCGATGGTATAAAGCTGGCTATGGAATTGGCAGGATTTAAGGTCGTCAGGCTGGTGAAGTAAATTAAATGGAATGGAGCATGAAGAGATGAATAGTATCCCTCTAATTTTTATTAATAAAATATTGATAATCTCTCTTCAAGGAGATATTAATGACAAAATGGCTCTGTCGCTTCAACAGAGTGTTCTTGATAAAATATATACAACCGGTGCTAAGGGAATACTTCTTGACATTTCACTGCTGGACATTGTCGATTCCTATCTGGGAAGGATTATTACCGAGACGGTAAAAATGGTACAACTTTTGGGAGCGAAAGCTGTTTTGACCGGTATGAAGCCGTATGTTGCAATAACCCTGGTAGAGTTAGGTCTGGATATTGATGGCGTAGAAATTGCTCTAAATGCAGATTTAGGAATTAAAATACTTGAAGATCACATAAAAGCCGGTGATATTGAAGAAATGTTCTCCGAAGACCTGGATGAACAGGGAGTGGATTAAATGATATTATTCGAAATTCACATAAAAGATGAGAAGGATATCGTGATAGCCAGGCAAAGAGCGCGGGAAGCAGCAAAGAACATGAAGTTTAGTATTACAGATCAGACAAGGATCATTACTGCTGTCAGTGAGTTATCAAGAAATATTTATGAATATGCTTCTACCGGTACTGTAACTATCGAGATTGTATCCAATAGTACAAAACGAGGTTTGATGATTTCTTTCCATGATGAAGGCCCGGGAATACCGGATGTAGAGAAGGCTTTAAGTGAAGGTTATACTACAGGTAAAGGAATGGGGTTGGGACTTCCGGGGAGTAAAAGGTTAATGGATGATTTCAGCATTACCTCACAACCAGGTAAGGGAACAAAAATTATAATCAAAAAGTGGCTTTAGGGAGGTGGACCCTATTAATGAATATGAAGTGCGGGGCACGTATGACATAGGATTTATAAGAAGGCAGATAGCAGACAAGATGAAGAGTCTTAATTTTTCCGATAAGGAAATCTCAGAGGTTTCTATTGTTGTAAGCGAACTGTGCAGTAATATTATTAAACATAATGCAGTGGATGGAAAGATTCGGTTTTTTGAGATTACTGAGAGAAGCAGGGTTGGAATCGAAATCGTTGCAGAGGATAAGGGTCCGGGAATTGAAGATATCGATGAGGTGTTAAAAGATGGCGTGTCCAGTAAAGGTACAATGGGCGGTGGATTTGGAGCTATAAGACGCTTTAGTGACTTTTTTGAGATTAGATCAAATACAAAAGATATTGAAAACAAAGGTATGCTGGCGGGTACGATGATAACAGTAAGAAAATGGAGATTCACATCAATTGATGCATCAGGAACAGGCAGTTCCGAAATTAAAGTTAGTGTGATGAGCAGGCCACATACTGGTTTTTCAGTAAACGGTGACTGCTACTATACAAAGGGTTTTGGGGATAGAGAGATTATCGCTGTTGTTGATGGCCTGGGCCATGGAATGGAAGCACACGAAGCCGCAAGCCGTGCTGTAAAAATAATCGATGAGAATATACATTGTTCTATTGATGAAATTATAAGAAACATGAATATGGCACTGAAGAATACAAGAGGAGCTGTTGTAGCTCTAGTTATAATCTATAAATTCATAAATGAGTTTGAAATGATATCTATTGGTAATATCGACTGCAGGTATATAGCAGGGGGTACAACCGAGAAACTGCTGTCTTATAATGGTTATGTTGGAGCATACCGCGGAAGCTGTAAAGCTAGAAAACATAATTATAATAAAGGGGATATACTGGTATTATGTTCAGATGGTATCTCCTCCAAATGGGAAATAGATCGTTATTCCCATGGTATCATAAATAGTCCATCAGTATTATGCAGTACGGTTTTCAAGGAGCATGCAAGGCAAAACGATGATGCGACAATGCTGGTCGCGGTTCTGTAAGCGGTGATTCCATGAGTAGAGAATATTTGCTTTATTACCTGCTGTTTCATAAATTGAACGAAGAGAATAAGAGCCTTAAAAGAGAAGTCAAGGAGCTAACCGAAGAATTGATGGAAACCAATACCGGGGTTCTCGCACTCATACAGGAGTTTGAAAAAAGCAGTAATGAGCTTCAAATAAATGATAAGCAAAAGGCAGAATTTTTAGAAAAATTAAGAAAATCAAACAAGGAACAGATTGAAAAAATTAAGGCACAGGAACAAGCGTTAATCCAGGCGGATAAAATGGCCTCTTTAGGTCAATTGGTTGCAGGTGTAGCTCATGAGATCAACAATCCGACCACTTATATTCGGGCAAATATTGAGCTGCTGCAAAAATATTGGAATATAATAGAAAATACCAATGTGATGAATAGTGACAGATTTATTCCATATGTTGATGAGTTTAAGGATACTTTAGAGTCAATGCATAAGGGTACTGACAGGATTATGGATATTGTCAGCGGATTGAAATTTTTTTCAAGGCAGGAGAAGGTGGCCTATGAAGTCTTTGACTTGTATGGATGTTTTATTGAAGTTTACAAGCTGATAAAAAATGAATTTATCAGAAATAAGATAAACTACTTTAACAATATTGATAAGGACAGGTTTTTTATTAATGGATCCCGACAACAGATGGAACAGATTTTTATCAACTTGTTTTTAAACTCCATTACAGCCATTAAAGTATCTGATTCTAGTAAATCAGGGTTTGTGGAAATAGATGTAAAGAGAGAGGGTATGAATACCTTATCCATTAGCGTAAGGGATAACGGGTGCGGTATAGGTGAGAAGAATTTAAATAAAATTTTTAATCCCTTCTTTACCACAAATCAAGCCTTTGGAGGTACGGGGCTTGGGTTATCCATCGTATATGGGATTATCAAGGAGCACGGTGGGAATATACAGGTCAGAAGTAAGGAAAAGCAAGGCACAGAATTTATTATTACCTTACCGGAACATCAATAAGTGACATGTAAACAAATTCACATAAATAAGTGGAGGGACCTTATGAAGCAAAAATATAAAATACTGATCGTGGATGATGAAGAGGGCATTGTAGGTTCAGTGAAAAATCACCTGAAACTGGAAGGATATACGGTGGATACGGCGCACAATGCTGCAGAAGCTTTTGAAAAAGTCAAAAAAGATAAGTACCATATCGTGCTCACAGATATTGTGATGCCTGAAATGGATGGTATTGAGCTGCTCCGGGAAATAAAAAGCTATGATGCTCTTACCCAGGTTATTATGATGACCGGTTATTCCACCATGGATAAAACGCTAAGTTCACTTGAATTTGGTGCAAATGACTATATTCTCAAACCCTTTAAAAGTGTCGAACACGTGATTCGGATTATTGACTACTCTGTACAAAAACTGGAGAGGTGGAGAGAGTCTATTACCCATATCGTGAAATAAAGGTGGTGGCTATTATGGATGCTGTATTACAAGTTTACATGGAAGAAACCGAAGAATTAATGCAAAAGGCAGAAGATTGCATCATAAGACTTGAAACGGAATATTCATCTGTAGATATAAATGAACTGTTTAGAATAGCCCATACCATTAAAGGCTCTTCTCACATGGTCGGATATGAGGATATAGGGAATCTGATGCATAAGGTAGAGGATATGCTTGATTATGCAAGGAACGGTTATATATTATTTGACCAAAGTATAGTTTCGATGTGCTTTGAGGGCTTGGATACAGTTAAAAAGATGCTTGATAATAAAAATCGGACATGTTCCCTGGAGATTAAAGAAAATCTGGACAGTGCCGCCTCCAGAATCAGTGAGATGATCGAAGCTTTTATTAGGGTAAACCGGAAGCAGAAGGAAAAAGTAGCGGTCAAACAGACTGAGACAGGGATCGTTTCTTCCCTTTTAAATCAAAGGACAAAAGGAAAAAACAAGTATTACATATCTATTTTCATTGAAGAGGATGCTCCCATGGTATCCCCTGTATTCATGATGATTATAAAAAACGTTGATGAAATCGGGTCCCTTATATATTCCAGTGTTTCAGACCATTATTTTACAGAATGTTCAGTTGATAACGAAATAAAAACCCTGGATATTATTATAAGTACTGATATGGAGGAGGCTGAACTGTACACCAGCTTTGCGTTGATTTACATAGAAAGAATCAATGTAGTTGATTTATCCAGGAATAAACTCCAACAGAGGGACGTTTATCTGAATGATGGAGGGGTGGATAAAATAAGCTGCAGCTCTTTTAGGCAGGACTTGTTCGAGGTTTATAATAAATATTTGCTGAGGACGTTCAAGCCGGAAAAGGATGGGTTTGTTAATCAGATGAAGACTTTTGTTGACTCGATCAAAAAAGTATCAACTGTAATGGTTTTGGTTGATACCAGTCAATTGACCATCATTCATGAAAGTGAAATAAAAGAACTAATCGAGATTCAGAGGCAATTAAACATAGACAATATTGAGATGGCAATCGTAGTAGGTGGTCCATACGTTAGAAGAATTATGAATATTTTTGATTCTATTCGGTTAATTGAAGAATTCAAGATTTATAGAAATGAGATGGAAGCGATTCAAATAGTGCTCCAATCTGATAGATGCTTTCAGAAGCTTAGTAAAGTTGTAAAGGACGTGTTATCTAATGAAGAATAGAGATGAAATATTCAATGGACAGGAACTAACTGCTCTCATTGAAAGTCTCGCTATGGAAATTGATGCTGATAATAACGGGCAGGATCTGGCGGTTCTTATTCAGAGCCTTACTTCAGAAAAGGATAGATATAAACAGGAGAAACTTGCACAGAAAATCGGACGTGTACAACTTGAAAGAACTGCTGAACTTGTTACCGATCTGCTTTATTCAGATGATGCATATATTAGGAATTTGGCGATTGAACTGCTTGTAGCGTTGGGTGATAAGGCTTTGCCGGCACTGAAAGCGAAACTGTGCGATAAAGACAGGAACATTAGAAAATTTGCATTGGATGCTCTTAAATATATTAACGGAAAGAACAGTTGTAAAATTGCTCTTGCAGCACTGGACGATCCGGATGAAAATGTTGTGGAAGCAGCCTTGGAAGTTATTGCTGAACAGAAATACGAGGATGCTGCAGGTAAGCTCCTGCATATACTTGATAACACAAGCAGCGTATGGGTTATGAACTCAATTTTAAGGACTTTTGAAAAACTAGGTATAAAAAAAGTTTCAGAAGACATTGCAGATAAAATATTTTCCATGAATGTTTCTACTGTAGAAAAAAATATTTTAATGAATACATTTGTAAGAGCATTGGGAGCCATCGGTTCACATTCTGACATTGAGAGGATCCTTGAAAAGTATTCAAAAGATTATAGCATTGATGATGAAAATCTGGTCTTTAGTCTTTGCAGCCTGATCGTTAATAACAAGATATGCAGGCTTTCTGAAAAAGAATTGGAGGAGCTTGAAAGAGTTTTCAAAGAGCATTGGGACTACAGGGATTCAGATCATGTACTTATTTCGATTACTGCCTTTGTTCAACTGCAGATGGATTTCTTCCTTCGGAATATTAAAGAAATATATGATTTTAACAAGGGAGAGGAATTCTTCTTAGAAAACCTCAGTGATCTCTTGCATAAGCTTGACCGCATTCCTGCTTCATTTATAAAAGAAGTACTGGAGTACAAGGAACCGGATTTAGTATTGATGGGACTAAGACTTATATACAAAAAAAGGATAGAGGGCTTTAACAGCATTATAGAGAAACTGTGCAGTTCTCAGGATGGGAATATTTCCAGCCAGGCTATAGGCATTGTTGCGAAAATTACTTCGTATAATAATCCACTTCTACTTGAAAGTCTGACGGACTTTAGTGATGAAGCAGAGATTGCTTCTGTTGAGAGTAAGTGTGCAAGTGGGATGCAGGATGTTGATTTCCTTTTGATAAAGCTGGAGCACCCAAGCAGGAAAGTAAGAAAAGCTGTAACCGAGAAGCTTGTATTGCATAAAGAGGAAGTAAGCCTGGAACAGCTTGAAGAGATTGTTTGGCGTAATCCGGGAGAAGAAGGTATGGAAGCTCTGGAAGTTCTGTTCAGACTGAATACCGATATTGGTTGGAAACATGTTAATACCAGGATGGACAGCAATAATGAGGGTGTCCGGGCCGGATTGATAAGTATAGTTGAATACTCTTCAGAGGGTGAGTTCTTTAGTTTTATGAATACAATGATCAACGATCCGTCTCCAGTGGTCAGGAAAAAAGCAATAAAAGCTTTAATTAAAAAAGTTGATGTCAGAAGTTTAGATTTACTGGAAAAATTGTATAACGATGAATCCAGTATCGTTAACAGGATGGATATTGTCTCAAACCTGCATAAATTTAAAAATGATGCTGCTTTCGATATCGTAGTCGCTGCTGCCAGCAACAAAGATACCTTAACAAGAATTGCAGCTGTGAGAGCACTGGACTTGTTTGATAATAGCAGGGCAGAGGCTGTGTTGCAAAGCTTATTGGAGGACCCGGTAGAAGAGGTACGGGAAGCGGCCAAAGAAGCTTTGCTAAAGACAGAGGTGGGAAAATGATACTAACAGACGAATTGTATGATAAATTTATAAAATTGATTTATAACAAAACGGGGATTCATTATGAGTACAACAAGAAGTATTTTGTACAAAAAAGAATTGAAAAGCGTGCTGAAATGCTTGAAATCAGCAGCCTGAATGAATATTTTGTCATGTTGAAATTTGCAGAGGATGTCCAAGAGTTCGATCAGCTAATTAACGACCTTACAGTCAATGAAACGTACTTTTTCCGTGATTTTCCCCAGTTGCGCAACTTTGCAGAGGATGTACTTCCCATATTTGAGAGGGAAAATGAAAGCAGGAAGAAAATCAAGATCTGGAGTGCAGCTTGCTCTACAGGAGAAGAGCCCTATACCTTATCGATTATACTCCAGGAAATACTTGATAAATTTGATAAATGGGAGGTTCAAATCATTGCATCCGACATCAACACTGAAGTATTGCAATTTGCGAGAATGGGAATATATGAAAGCAGATCGGTAAAGGATGTACCTCCTGAATATTTGGAGAAGTATTTTACAAGACGCCACGACAAGTACCTGATTAATTTGAATGTAAGAAAACCGGTGACGTTCAAGCGGATTAACCTTATGGATGAAGATGAGATGAGCAATATTACCGGATGTGATTTTATATTCTGCCGGAATTGTTTGATCTATTTTAATGACGAGTCAAGAAAAGAGGTTTTAGCCAACTTTTATAATTCTTTAAATTCCGGTGGCTTTATATTCTTAGGTCATTCGGAATCGGTAGGAAGAATATCATCGGCCTACAAGGTGCAAAGGATAGGGGATACCATCGTGTATTCCAGACCAAAGTGAGGTGTGAAGAATTTGAAGCAGAATGAAAAAAAGAAAATATTAATTGTGGATGACTCTGAGATGGTCAGAAACTTCCACACTTATATTTTGAAAATGTTCGGATATCAGGTGGGAACAGCTGAAAATGGTGCAGTAGCCTTGGAAAAACTGCTGACCGGAGACTATCATCTACTGGTAACAGATATCAATATGCCTAAAATGGATGGCTATGAGTTAATTCGAAACGTACATGCCCAGGGAATAGATATCCCAATTATTATTGTTTCAACCGAAGAGGAGTATAAAGTCAGCGATTGTGGTATAAATAAGGATCCCGGCATTCATATGGTAAAGCCTACCGATCCGGAGAAACTGGTTTCAACCGTCAGAAGGCTTCTATAATGAGGAGTGTGAATTATGAGCAGCAGGGTTTATATAGAAGATATTGATGTAGTCAAAATGTTTATCGATGAGTGGATGGAATGTCTTGAAGGCCTTGAAAAAGAAATTCTGAAGCTTGAAATCCATTCGGAAGATACGGAATTGATAAACAATATATTCAGAAGGGTCCACAGTATAAAGGGCGGTTCATCCTTCGTAGGGTTGTCGAGCATAACCAGGCTCAGCCATGAAGTAGAATTTACATTGGATGCTATTAGAAAGAAAATAGTCAGTGTAAATACGGAGCTTATCGACAGTTTGCTTTTATCTGTGGATTTTTTAACTAGCTATATCACTCAATTATTCAACAAGCTGAAAGAACAGGATTTCACCAGTGAAAACGATGCAATCTATATGGATTTTGAGAACGAGCAGGACGAAGAGCCGGTACTTACAAGCCTCAAGCAGGCACGTGACAAATGTGAGAAGCTGGAGATAGAAAGCAGGAATTATGAGGAACTCCCACAGGAAGGAACTGAACTGGATATACTTCAGACTGAGGAGTTCAAGAAAGGCCTGGCTGAGGGAATGAGAGAACAGTTTCTGCTTGAATGCACAGAGCATATCGAGCAGATTGAGAATCATTTACTGATCGAGCTGGACAAGAATGGGAATGACAGGGAGACTATCAACGAAGTTTTCAGAGCTGTGCATAGTGTCAAAGGGGGGACAGGAATATATCTTGCGGCGTTACTTCCCCAGAGTCCTGCCTACTTTGGTTTAAGGAAGTTCTCTGAGATTATCCATACTTTTGAAAGCTTATTGGCTTTGATAAGGGATAAGGGATGTATGTTCGAGAAAGCCCTTATCGATTTGAGCTATATAGTAATGGATTATTCAAAGCTGTTTATCACCTCTGCAGCATCAGAAGAATTCAGTGAACTGCCTGACAGCAGCATTCTTGACAAAATCAAAGAGCAAATGACGCTGTTGCAAGTACAAACAGGTAGTGTGGTACAGCTTCCGGAAGAAGCCTTGCAGCAGGAAGCAGTAAGAACAGAAAACGCAAAATTAAAAAGTAGTGTAACCCAGAGTATCCGGGTCAGTCAGGAAAAGATCGATAAGATGATGAATATGATTTCCGAACTTCTAATTGCAAAGAACTCGTTTATGCATATTTCTGCAAAATTAAATATTGAATATGATCTGCCAGAAATGTCCAAGGAAGTAAAGCAAGTGGGAGCCTATGTAAACAGGATTTCAGATGAATTGCAAAATGCTGTTATGTCGATAAGGATGGTAGAAATAAAAACTGTATTTCAAAAAATGCCAAGGGTTGTCAGAGATATTGCCCAGAGTACCGGGAAAAAGATGGATTTAATTATGGTAGGCGAGAGTACGGAAATTGACAAAACCATCGTTGAGCAGATTAGCGATCCTCTGGTGCACTTGATTAGAAATGCTGCGGATCATGGCATAGAGAGTATAGGAGACCGATTAAGGAAGGGAAAACCGGAAACAGGGAAGCTTGTTTTGCGAGCATATAACAAGAATAAGTATGTATACATTGAAATCGAAGATGACGGAAAAGGAATAGACGCTGACAAGATAAGGGAGAAAGCCATTGGAAAAGGGTTCATTACCAGTGCGGATGCCGAAAGGATGAGCCGTAACCAGCTGGTAAATCTTATTTTTCTTCCGGGTTTTAGTACTGCCAAGCAGATTACTGAAGTCTCCGGTCGAGGAGTTGGTATGGATATTGTTAAAAGCAATATTTCAAAGATCAACGGCAATATAACCATTGAGAGTGAAGTGGATAAAGGAACGAAAATGATCATACAATTGCCGCTTACTCTTGCCGTGTCGAGAGGCCTGATTGTAGAAGCAGCGGGTGACAGTTACATTTTTCCTCTGGAATATATCACTGAGACTGTAAAAATTCAAAAGGCAAATATCCATGAATACAAAGGTAAATATTTCACATACCTCAGGGGGGATGTAATCGGTGTTGACTGGCTTTGTAGAATATTTCTCACAGGAGACAAGGATGATGCACAGGATGAGCTTAATGCTGTTATCATCTCAAATGGTGCTGAGAAATATGCAATCATCATTGACAAGTTAAAAAGTGAGCAGGAATTTGTCGTAAAGACATTAGATGGTCAGTTGGCAGCTATTCTTGGGATTTCTGGTTCAACACTGCTGGGGAATGGTAAGGTTGTGTTAATTGTAAATCCTATCGATATTCTTCAGCTTGTTCATAACTAGTAAAACAATTTTTCATTAGGAAAGGAAGCGGTAAATGTGAGTAGTAAGAAATTAATGATTGTAGATGATTCACCCGCGATTCATTTAATTATTGAGAAAGCTGCAAAGGCAAATGGATATGAGGTTTGCGCTCATGCAAAAAATGGAGATGAGGCAGTGAAACAATTTGAACTATCAATGCCGAATGTGGTGACTATGGATATAACTATGCCTATTAAGGACGGCCTGGCTGCATCAAAGGATATACTTGCAAGATATCCGGATGCTAAAATTCTGATGCTCAGTGCAATGGGGGATGAAGAACTGATTAATGAGGCGAAAAGTATAGGGATATCACGCTTTATGAGAAAGCCCTTCAAAGGTGAAGAAATAATAAATGAAATTAACAGTATGTTGCAAATATAAAGTGAAGTCACTGTATTAAGGAGGCAGGCATGGAATATATCAATTCTTTTAAAGACTCCATAAAAGAAGCATTCGGAATGATGTTTGATGAAAATATTACTCTTGAAACTGAGAGTCCGGCTCCAAGCTGGATTTCTTCAAAAGGGGTTGCCGTAGTTGTCGGAATAACAGGAGAGAAAAAGGGCAGAGTTCTATTAGATATGTCGCGTTTTACAGCGATGGAGCTTGCAATGAGAATGGATTCCGAGTTGAACAACGAAGATCTGGCATTATTTACGATTGCGGAATTCTGCAATATTGCTTCAGGAGGAGCGGTAACAACCATGAATAATAACTACAAGAAATCAGGCCTAAGGCTGGTAACACCAAGTATTTTTTCGGGGACGAAATCCAAGATTTTTTCACCAAGCCTGAAGGCAACGATGCTGTCTTATACTACCCGTTTCGGAAAGATTGATTTCCATATCGGTTTTGAAGGAGTATGAATATGGACGAAAGATATGTGAAGCCGTTTACTGATTCCATAGCCGGAATTTTCAGTAATTTTGGATTTGGAGAGATCACCACAGAAAATATCTATAAAAAGGATTCCTTTACCTGCAGATACAATCTGACCACTATCATAGGCCTGTCAGGTAAAATTAAAGGAAATATTGCTCTAAGTATGCCATATGAGACTGCAAAGAAAATCGCCTCTAACATGATGATGGGTATGGAAGTCCCCGAAATAGACGAGATATCAGTAAGTGCCCTCGGAGAGATGACAAATATGATTTGCGGGCAGGCTGCAGTAGCGTTATCCATTCAGGATCTTCCAATAGATATTACTCCTCCGACGATTATTCACGGAGACAACATGAAAGCTATAATCAGCCAGGTCGAAACAATTGTTGTTGATATAAGCACCTCGCTAGGCAGCATCGAGCTCAATCTCGGCCTTGAGGGATAACTTTTGTGTAAATGAGGAGGTTAAAGGGTATGGAACGCAGACTTAAAAAATATGCTGTGCTTAATAACAAGGGCGGAGTCGGCAAAAGTACTATTGCTGTGCATGTTGCTCACGGACTTGCTATTAAGGGGAAAAGGGTGCTATTGATAGACATGGATGGGCAGAATGATGCAAGCCTCTTTCTTGGATTTACCTCAGAAGATTATAACAAGAGCCTTTATGATATGATTGCTGGAGGGGAAAAACCGGATTTTGCCGAGTGTATCTTACATGCTAGAGAGAACCTGGACCTGCTGCCTTCCAAAAGTATGGAGAGGATTAATGCTGAGCTTTATAAAGAACCGGATATGAAATTATTCTTAAATATGAGGCTTAAAGCGTTGGAGGAAGAAGATTATGATTATATCATTATTGACTGCGGGCCTCAAAGAAGCAGGGTTAATGATGCTGCTTTATACTATGTTGACGGTATCATAGTGCCGGTTCAGGTGGAGTCTGCTGCGGTAAGAGCTATAGGAAACATTTATGAGTACCTTTCGGATCTGGGCCTGGATTCAGGGATGATTTCTCTGGTAGTACCCAATATGTATGATCAGAGAACCAGTGATGGCAGAGAAAATCTTGATTTTATTAAAGAGTTTTTTGCGGATACGGATGTTTTGACAGCACCCATTCATCGGCGTATTAAAATTACAGAAACAGGTAAGTTCGGAAAGACTGTATATGAAACAGATAGCGACGCAGCTAAACAGTTTGATCATGTGATAGAAAGGCTGGTGAGCATCGATGGCCGGAAGGAGTAGTAAAAAAGAGAACGATAATTTTGAAAAGATGAAAAGGGAAATGACAGCAAAGAAGCAGAGAGCAAAAAAGCAGGAGAATCTGGAGATTTCACTGCAAAGCAGTGAAAGATTTGAGCCAGAGATGCGTCCGGATGATAAGGAGGAAGTTGTTCAAAGCAATTGCGACAAGTTTATGGCACCGGTAGAAAATTCTGTTGAAGAAGAAAACGGCGATAAAATTGAAAAGAAGTTTGTAAAAGAAATTATTCATGAACCGCAGCAAGATGAAAACAGGGATTCTTTAGAGGAAATAAGCAAAATGCAAATGGTGATATTTCGAATCGGTGAAGAAGAGTATGCTTTCGAAATATCCAATATTAAAGAAATTATCCGGATACCCCCTATGAAAAATGTACCGAACAGCCCATTTTATATTGCGGGCTTATGCAGCCTAAGAGGTGAACTGCTCCCTGTAATCGACAGTCGGAGACTTTTTGGAATAGCAGATGTGGAGAATGACGAGGGGAGCAGGGTTGTAGTAACCGACATTGAGGGGAATAAGGTTGGATTAATTGCTGACAAAGTGTCGGAAGTAATCAGTATTGAAGAATCTATGCTTAAGGACCCTCCTGAAAGTATCAGAGGTAGGGATGGTGGAGTTGTAAAAGGTATTCTTCTGTTGAATGATGGTAAGAGAGTAATCATGGTGCTGGATGCTGTGAAAATTGTTAATGCAGGAAATTATGAAGAAGGCTTCAAACAGCAGATTGTACATGAGAGCACCAATCATGACTTGGATGACAAGCATTTGGAAGAGGAACAAGTGATCCTGTTTCATATTGGGACTGAAGAATATGCGTTTGGCATTCATACTGTAAAGGAAATAATCCGGCTTGCTGATATAACCAAGGTTCCGAATGCGGCCCATTATATAGAGGGAATGCTTTCAATCAGGAATCAGCTGCTTGCTGTTATTAATCTGGGAATGCTTTTGGGGAAAAACTATAAAAGTATAGACGAACAAAGCCGAATCATTATTATAGATGATGGGAATGCAGCTTTTGGAGTTATCGTAGACAGGGTATCGCAAGTGACGAGAGTTCGGAGTGATGAATACAAAAGTACCAGACTGGATACAAAAGCCTCTGGAATGGAGTATATTAAGGGATTTCTGGAACTGAACAAAGGAAAAAGGCTTGCCATGGTATTGGACCCGTTAAAGCTTGTTTCATTTGAAGATGTGAACAAAGTTTTGATTTTGGACAACAAAAATAGTTTTGCTGATATGCCTAAAGACAAAGGTGGATCGGAAACCAAACTCGAACATACTGTCATTTTCAAATTGGGCAAGGAAGAGTTCGGAATAAGCATCCATCATGTAAAGGAGATCAATAGGGTTAGCGAAATTGTTCATTTTCCCGGAGCCCCGGTTTTTATAGATGGAATGGTGAATCTTCGCGGAGATGTAATTCCTGTTCTAAACTTAAAGACAATGTTTAAAGGTAGTTTGGTAATGTCTGACTCCTCGAAGTTTTTGGTAGTAGAGTATGATAACAAGAAGATCGGAATATTGATTGATTCAGCTTCCGAGGTTCTAAGAATTCCAAAGATTCATATTGAAGAAGCATCAGAAATGCTTAAAGGAAATGAAAATGACAGGTACATTGATGCCATTGCCAAGCTGAACGAAGGAAAGCGAATTGTACTAATCTTAAATCTTTCGACAGTGCTAAGCTTCATGTAATAATTTTTGGTAAAGGGGTGGTGGGATGAGGATATTAATCGCTGAAGATGATTATGCAAGCAGGTTGTTTTTACAGAAATTTTTAGTGAACTATGCTGAATGTGATACGGCTATAGATGGTTTTGAAGCTCTTGATGCTTTCCTTGCAGCACTGAAAAGTAACAAGCCGTATGATTTATTATGTCTTGATGTCATGATGCCAAAGTTTGATGGCCTGAAAGTATTGAAGGCTATCAGAGATATAGAAACTGAAAGAAAAACCGACCCTGAAAAGAGGGTCAGAGTTATAATCACAACTGCGCTTGACAAGTCACTTATTAATCATCATTCCGTAGATAACCTGTACGAGACATATTTGTCCAAACCGATAGATACTGAAAAATTAAAGAGTATTATACAAACTATGGGACTGGTGTAAGAATTGATAAACAAGGAGGAACTCAGAATGAGAATACTGATAGCGGAAGATGATCTGGCCAGCCGGAAGTTCATATCCAAGTTTATGTCTTCCTATGGTGAATGTGATGTAACAGTAGATGGTATTGAAGCGATTGAGGCATTTATCCTGGGTCTGGATTCGAGAAAACCCTATGATTTAATATGTCTTGATGTTATGATGCCAAAAGTTGATGGAATTAAGGCACTGAAGACGATTCGTGAGTTAGAGGAAGTTAGGGAGATCGATAAGTCAAAGAGAGCAAAGATTATAGTTGCGACTGCTTTAGGAGAGACCAACTATGTTATGAGTGCTTTTGAAACTGGAATGGAAGTTTATGTAAATAAGCCGATTGATCTGGATAAGCTGGAAGAAGCTATCCAAAAGCTGGGTCTTCTGTGATAATAACAGTTACCATTATCGTAAAGTAAAGGGGCATAAGTATGAATGTTGAATACATTAATCCATTTATCGTAGCAAGCACAAAAATAATAAGCGAAACAACCGGTCTTACTCCAAAGTTGGGAAAAGTATATGTAAAAGATATACCTTATAACGGAGGAAATGTATTGGTCTTGATTGGGCTGACCGGAAAAATATCCGGATGTGCTGTCATCACATTTAGTACAGAAGTAGCATGTAAAATTGCATCTGCTATGATGATGGGAGTTGTAGTGACAGAACTGGATGAGATGGCAAAAAGTGCACTTGGCGAACTGTGTAATATGATACTGGGCAGTACTGCTACCCTGTTTTCACAAAAGGGGATTAGCATTGATATTACTCCCCCAACCATTATGACTGGTGATAACATTCAATTAACTCCACATAAAAGTGTTATTGTATGCGTGCCGCTTGTATTTGAAGATGGTAAGGCATTAGAGATAGATATATCCTATATGGATAAATAGTTGATGTTCGGGTGATAGTATGTGTAAAATATGTGCACCGGTAAGTTTATGCAATATTGGGGATGTTTTGGCAGAAGATATAATTAACGATAATGGGGTTACCCTTGTAGCTCGGCATACAGTGGTCAACTCGTATATTAAAGATAGACTTTCGGAGATTGGCATTTCCAGTGTGTGGCTGTACAAGCCGGATGTGTTAACAGATAACCAAAAGTGTGAGGAAAGATTTAATCAGTTTAAGGAAAGCTATAAAGAATCTGTTCTGGCAGCAAGGCAGATTTTGCAGGAAATATCCATCAATGGCACTGTGAATTACCATAAGCTTGAAACAATTTCTAAAACAATTCACCAAAATATCATACAAAGCGGTCATATTATTAAATGTCTTGCCGAAGTCAGAGATGTAGATGAATATACATATACTCACTGTGTAAACGTGGCTTTTTATTCGATGCTTATTGCTAAATGGCTCAATCTTTCCGAAACTAAGATACAGGAAGTAATTCAGGCAGGATTGTTACATGATATTGGAAAGGTAAAAGTACCTTGTGAAATCCTTAATAAAATCAGTAAATTTACTTCAGAGGAATTTGAAGTGATGAAGAAGCATTCTGACTATGGATATGAGATGATTAAGGGTATAGTTAATATTAATGAAAATATAAAGAATGCGATAATCCAACACCATGAAAGGATTGATGGCTCCGGCTATCCTAAAGGGTTAATGGGTGATTCCATAGAGATCTATGCAAAGATTGTTGCAGTTGCTGATGTGTATGATGCCATGACTCAAAACAGGGTATATAAAAAGAAAGTTTCTCCCTTTGAGGCATTCCAAATGTTTTTGACTACAGGAATAAGCTACTTTGACACAACTGTATTAACAGCATTTTTAAAAAATCTTGCAGTTAATTATACTGGGACAAAGGTACTGCTTAATAATGGTGAAACCGGTGAAATTGTTTATATACCTCCCCAGGATATTGCTTGTCCAATTGTTGAGGTTAAATCAAGATATATTGACCTGTCAAGAGAGAAAGATATAAGAGTTATGATGGTGTTATAGAGAGAGCAAAGCCAATCGATGAATGAAATGGAGCAGATGGTAGACTATGAATAAACAAATATCAAATAGACTAGACAATGAAAAAGAGAGTATTGCTGAACAAGTCTTAAAGCTGCAGTACGAAATTCAACCTGAGTTAAAACAACAATTTGGTCAAGAGGGATATGAAAAATGCAAAGTCGATACAATTTATCACCTTAGTTACCTTGCAGAGGCAATAGCTCAAAAGCAGACCAACCTCTTTGAGAGCTACCTGACATGGGTAAAAGTACTGATGGAGAGTTTGAAAATAGGCACACAGCATATGATTGTAAATTTGGAATGTACAATTACTATTGTGAGTAAAATGTTTCCAGTGAGTGAACATGAGATTATTTTAAAATATTTGAATGCTGGGTTAAACCATTTAAAGAGTGATTCGGTAGATCTACCTACTTTTATGGCAAAAGATTTACCTTTAGCAGATTTGGCGGATAAATACCTCGAATTTATTTTGAATGCAGAAAAATATAATGCTATGGATTTAATCAATCATGCAGTTCAAAGTGGTGTTAGTATAAATGATCTATATTTATATGTATTTCAGAAAACACAATATGAAATTGGCCGTTTATGGCAGATAAATAAAATCAGTGTGGCTCAGGAACACTATTGTACTTCACTTACGCAGGTCATCATGTCACAGCTTTACCCGTTAATTTTGAAAAACAGAAAGGAACGGAATCGCCTTAGGTTCTTAGGACTATGCATAACAAGCGAACTGCATGAACTGGGGATACGAATGGTATGTGACTTTCTGGAACTGAATGGTTGGGATACACACTATTTGGGTGCCGGGATGCCGGAACACGATATACTAAAAGCAATAAAAGATATTAGTCCAGATATTATTGGTATATCTGCCACATTGGCAATAAACATCAGTAAAGTAGAACACTTAATAGAAGAGGTAAAAAAACAATTTAGTGATAAAAGGCCTCAGATTATCGTTGGGGGTTGTCCCTTTAATATTTGTCTGGGTCTTTGGAAAAATATTGGAGCTGACGGGTATTCAGTAGATGCCAAGGAAGCTGTGGTTTTATGTAATAAATTAGTTTTAAATAAAGGTAATTGGATATGATAACTAATCAAGTTAAAGCAATAACTAAAGACAATTCTATGGATCATTACTTTTACATGGATAAAATGAGTGCATTAAATAATCAGTTAATTAATGCACAGAGGGAGCTGTACAAAAAAAATGATGAACTTGAAAAAGCAAATGACTTAAAGAATCAATATCTGGGAATGGTTGTCCACGATCTGCGTAATCCTTTGGCCGCCATTTTGACATATAGCCAATCCTTAATCAGTGATATTGGTGAATTTAGTTTGGAAAAACAACTTGAGTTTTTGGGTTATATCAGAACATCGACTGAATCTATGCTCAAAATGGTAGATGAACTGCTTGATATATCGAAAATAGAAGCAGGCAAACTAGATTTGAAACTTGAAAATGTTAATTTGGGAAAATTAGTTCAAAGAAATGTTACAATTAATAACCCCTTAGCCCAAAATAAAAAAATTGATCTTTCTTTATATGTACAAGAAGGTCTTCCAGACACTGCAGTTGACATCTACAAGATTGAACAAGTACTAAATAATCTGATCAGTAATGCTATAAAGTTTTCGAAACCAGGTGGTAGTGTAGAAGTTCAAGTATATAGCGAAAGAGAAAATATTGTTATTGCTGTGATAGATCAGGGAGAGGGTATCCCTGAAAATGAGATAGGAATGCTGTTTCAACCCTTTAGTACTACTAGTGTAAAGAGTACATACGGAGAAAAAAATACAGGATTGGGACTTGCGATTGCCAGGAAGATTGTGGAGGGACATAATGGAAGAATTGAAGTACAGAGTAAGGCTGGAGAGGGGTCTAGATTCTTTGCCTACCTTCCCATTGTAAATAGAACAAATGATTTAGAAGATAAAAGTGATCATGAGATTAAGCAATGTCTGGATGTACCTAAAGAACCATTGAAAATTCTTATAGTGGAAGATGATATTGTAAGCATTACCGCCGTTGAAGAATTGTTCAGAGGCTCGGGGTGTATAATAAAAAAAGCCGGTTGCGGAAAGGAAGCATTAAAAATAATTAATAGCGCAGAGATGGATCTGGTGCTTCTGGATATAGAAATGTCGGGGATGAACGGAATGACTGTATGCAAGCATATTAGAGAGTGGGATCGAGAAAGACGCAAACATACCTATATTGCTGGACTGTCGGCACATCCTGCCGAACAGTATAAGGCGAGATGTATAGAAGCAGGAATGGATCACTATATCAGGAAGCCGTTAAATAGGCAGTTAATAAATGAAACAATGAACAGATTAGTTGTTTTGAAAGCCAATAGCGAGGAGAGTTGTGTGGAAGCAGCCGCTGCTGCGAAATCCTCTTTTAATAAGGAGATTTTCTTTGCATTCTTTAGTGAGTATCCTGGCCGAAAGAAAAGCCTTGAAAAGGCCATTAAAGATATGAATTTCTCAGAGATAAGAAACATTTGTCATGTATTAAAAGGAGGATTAACTTATCTAGGGTTAAAATCAGCGATTGAAATAGCTGATGAAATGGAAAAGGGTGCAGAGGATAGTGTATCTATAAAAGAACTGTTTAATAAGCTTATTTATGAAATTGAGAAGATTAGAAAAAGTTTTGTTAAGCTCAAAGAATAACGTTTCCAGTTTCACAATAGCGCGACAACAACGTTCAAACAGTAATATCCAGGGAATGATGTTACAGATTCTTATTACAAAACGGTTAACCGGATAAACAATAGCAATTAAGTTGGTGGTAAATTATCAAAGAAATAAGAAAATGTCTGGTTGCGAGGATGATATGAGCAGCATATTAAAGGTTACAGCAAATTTTGTTAACAGTATGGATCATTATAATGTAAGAGACAAAGCCAAAGAGAAAATTGAACAGGGGCATGAGTTTTTAGGTACAAAGATAAATCTGGACGATAAGACAATAAGCTATGTATTTATGCTTACGAAGAAAATGAAGTGAGTGGATTCAATGTTTCTTGCTTTATTAATGCACAGTATTGCTAAAAAGGATGGTGAGTTTGTGAAAGATAACAGAAGAAATATCTCGATCAAAAGAATAATTATTATTATATTCATATTAGCTATGCTTGTGTCCATCGGCAGTATAGGATATTTGATCTTTACAAACTGGTTTTCTTCTGCAAGGCAGACATCTGAGAGCATTGCTGAAGATCTCAATGAGAGTATATATAATAATATATATTCTTTTATGCATGTGCCCATTCAAATCAATGAAGCCAATCATAAAATCATAGCAAACGACATTCTTGATATAACTGATGAAAGACTTAGGGATAAGTTTTTTGTTGGTGCGCTGAGCTTGTATGAAGATGAGATGTATAGTTTTAGCTATGGTACTGCTGAAGGTGAATATTACGGTGCGCGCAGAAATGAAAAAGGCGTTATTGAAATCATGAGAAATAATGCCGGTACAGGAGGTAACTCATGGTATTACTCAGTAAATGATGATATGACAGCCGGTGACCTTGTTGTTCAGACAGGTAAATTTGATCCACGCACGCGGGCATGGTATAAGGCAGCTGTTGAGGTAGGTAGCCCCACCTTCTCCCCTGTCTATAAGCATTTTGTGATGGACGACTTAACCATATCGTTTGCATTCCCTGTTTACAATAAAGCAGGCGAGCTTCAGGGAGTTATTGGAACTCACATGCTGCTTACTGATATTGGCGCTTACCTGAAGGATGCGGTAAGCAAATACAATGGATATGCCGTTATCCTTGAGAAAGGCTCGAATGCCTTGATTGCTAATTCAATGGGAATAGATAATTTTGCTGTTCTTCAGGATGGCACCTTAGAAAGGCATGGAATTGATAAGGTTGAAGATTCTGATTTGAAGCAGGCATATAAAAAATATAATGCAAACCCAGAACAGCATTTCTTGTATGAAGGTAAAGGCCAAAGCCTATACATGAACGTAAAAGAAATTCATATGGAAGGTCTGGATTGGGTCGTTATTTCAGCAATTCCGGAAGGTCTTCTTATCACACCTGTTGTTCAAAGTATTCACATGACTGTGCTGCTGACTGCACTGGCCTTGTTGTTGTCACTTGTTATATATATGATTATAACCGGAAGACTTTTGAAGCCGATGAATAGTCTCCTCCAAGTTTCTGAGGCCTTATCCTCCGGGGATTTGACAAAGAGAGTTGATGTAGCTAGAAATGATGAAATCGGAAGAATTTCAGAAAGCTTTAATAATGTAGCTGATAAAATGCAATTTCTGATAAATAATCTTGAAGCTGCTGTAAAAGAACGGAACGAGGAATTGTGCTGGGCAAACGCAGATTTGGAAGAAAATAAAAATCAGCTGCAGCTTATATTGGATTCTACCGCAGAGGCGATTTATGGGATGGATCAAAAGGGAGAATGCACCTTCTGTAATTTGAGCTGCGTTAAGTTGTTGGGATATAACAGCCAGGATGAATTGCTCGGGGAAAATATGCATCATCAGATTCACCATACCCAACGTGATGGAACACCGTTTCCTATTGATGAGTGCAGAATCTTTCAGTCAATTAAACAAGGCAAGGGGTTTAAGGCTGATGATGAAGTGTTCTGGAGAGCTGACGGCACTTCCTTTGATGTGGAGTACCACGCGTATCCTCAAATAAAAAATGGTGAGGTTGTTGGCGGAGTTGTAACCTTTATGGATATCACCGAGCGCAAACAAAAAGAAGCAGAAATACAATTTCTGAGCTGTCGTGATACTCTGACCGGACTTCATAACAGAAGATGCTTCGAAGATAGCCGCAATAAAATTGATACTCCGGATAACCTGCCGTTGTCTGTCATTTTTGCCGATATTAACGGGTTAAAGATGACCAATGATATATTCGGACATGCTTATGGAGACGAGCTGATAAAAAAATCTGCCGAAATACTTGTGAGCTCCTGCAGAGAAAATGACATTGTCTCTCGTGTAGGTGGTGATGAATTTATTATTCTTTTACCAAATACAAATGGTGAAAATGCTGAAAAGGTCGTTTCACGAATTAAGTCCGAATTTTTAGATGCCCGTGTGGCGGCAATAAAGTGCAGTATTTCCATTGGCCTTGATACGAAAAGAAGTCCGGGTCAGTCATTAGGCGAGATAATGGCCAACGCTGAAAATGCGATGTATAAGGACAAGACCATGAACCGCAAATCGGTAAATATGGATATTATTGATACTATTATTGAGACACTGCATTCAAGGAGTGCCAGAGAAAAGCAGCATTCAATAGCTGTAAGTGAGTTTTGCAGTGAAGTTGGTTCTATAATGCAGCTTTCCGAACTGGAAATCAATAAATTAAAACGGGCCGGTTACCTGCATGAAATTGGTAAAATTACGCTTGATGAAAGTCTTTTGTCCAAAGAAGATTTGACAGAAGAAGGATTTGAGGGAATGCAGCAGCATTCAATCGTTGGATATCGCATATTGAATCTTTTCGATGATACATTGGATTTAGCGGAATACGTTTACAGCCACCATGAATGCTGGGATGGTAGCGGATATCCGCGTGGGCTTAAAGGTGAACAGATCCCCCTGATAGCAAGAATAATATCAATAGCAGAAACCTATGAACGTGTGTTGAACAGAGGTGAACTTTCATTATCAGAAAGTAAAAAGAAGGCAATTGAAACAATTAGAGAGGGTGCGGGTAAGCAATTTGACCCTGCACTTGCTGAAACATTTGCTCGGTTGATGGACGATAATAACGGATGAAGAAGCGGGCGTAGTCTAGAGAACAACTTCTGGAATGAATTGAAGATCTTGAGGATACTGAATCGTGAATTGCTGGTAGAAAAGAAACATAAAACTAGGCTGGGGTATGCTTGGACGGCAACCTTGGACATTGGTAGTGGAATATCAAGACCAATGCAGTGACATGCATGAAGATGGAGCAGGGTGCAAAGGTTGCTTAAACTCAGTTAGAACAAAATATCGAGCTGAGTTTAATTTTTACAATAGGGGAGAAGTATATTGGATGCAAAAGCAAAATTCGATTTAATGTTTATCGGGGATGGATATCTGCTTATTTATTTTCATAAAGCAACGAATGTAAAAGCTGAGTTAAATATTAAACCAAAAGAATTTGTAAAAGTTGAGTTGCTGCTTAAGCTGTCATCACTGAAGCTCTTAGAGGAAACTAAAGTAGAAGAAGTATTACATTACATACAGGAATATGGATGAACACAAATTCCGAGGGTCTGCACAATTGACTAATGTTAAAAAGCTTTGTATTGTACTGAGTTTTGGGAGAAATTTAGATGTCACTGCGTGCTGATTATATGTGTACGCACATATCAAAGGGCTCAATATTATCAAACATCTTGACTATGTTCTAAAAACAGCATAAACTTATCACAAAAGCCGTGATTTCTATTGTAATACTGATGTAATACTGATGTAATACCAAGCAAAAGGCTATGGCCTAAAGCTGTTGAGAATAGCGCCTCACAGGATTTTGTAGTTCAAGTCTGCAAAACCTTTATTCCCCAGTTCAAATCTGGGTGGCGCCTCCAAATAACAATCCTCAAAAGACTTGATTTCAAGACTTTTGGGGGTTTTTGTTTTACCGGGCGGTCATGATTGCGCGAAATAAAAATGTTTTTGCATGCTACACAGTTTGTATATTACTAATATTGTATATCAATCCTTTTACCTCTCATTTGTGTTGATTCAATTTGGGGACTGAAATAGATAAAATTCTATTCTTATATCCTGCCTTAGCCTGTTCTGATTTAACCTTAACAGCTAGAGGGATTGTCCTCGCAAAGCCTGAAAATAATACATTTAAATGGTATAATATTAAAGAATATTTTAACTTTAAAATAATACTTTCACATTTGACTGTCAAGGAAGATTATAGATTTTGGGAATGATTATTTGGTTGCTATTGATGAACTTGAAGATGAAATAGATGAATATGATAATGAATATGAAAACAGTGCTATAGGCAGTTGTGAAATGCAATATTAAAGGTCTACCTCTAGTAACTATCAAATCCATGAAAAATTAATTCTATTTCGATGCTCTTTGCTAATAGGTACCTAATGAAACTGTATGTTGTATTAATTGGGATGACAATGGTTATGTCGTAAAACATGGATAGTAATGTACTGGATTTTCAGCGTGTTATCTGATACTATAGTACACAAGAAACTTGAATTGATTAAAGAGAGTGGTGAATCAATGCGGGTTATGGAACAATATATTATATTGAAAACAGCGGCACTATTAGCACTACTTCTGCTGTCATGTGCTGCAAACATACATTTTTTAGTGCGCAGGAAAAGAAATGCATATTCTGCTTTTTTTCACATTTCATCTTTTGTAGCTATATTGGGCACTTTTTGCCTTCTTATGGATACGGTAGTAATTGATTTATCTTTTGAATACAGCTTCAGGATGTTAGGATATATATGCCTTATGACAAGTGTAGTATTTTTTGCAATTTTGATTTTGAGTTATTTACTTATTCGAGAAAAAGCATCCCTCCATTTTCAGTTTGCACCCGATCTTAAATCTGTTTTTACTACAATAGATGACCTGGCTTTTATAGCAGATTACAATGGCTGCATTATAGAAATGAATCACCTTCAAAAATGTGAAGCCATGTTTGGACAGGGTAAAACCATTGAAGATATACTAAAGCAGCTGGAAGAGAATATTTCGGAAAAACAGCGAGATTCATTAGGGAAGGGTATTTTGAAAAAAGAAAAGGCACAGTCGGAAGTCCATATAAATAAAACTGAGGAACATTACCTTATTACCTATATTCCCATTGTAAAACGGGGAGCAGGTTTTGGTTCCATTATTGTGATGACAAATATATCTGATATTAAGAAGTCTGAATTGGAATTGCAGAAGCAAAACAGGTACCTCAAAGAAGCTAACCGTAAACTTGCGGATTATGTGAAAATTGCAAGTATATTGGAAGCTGAGAAAGAGAGGCTGTCACTGCTTGAGCAAATACAGAAGGATTTGATTCACAAAATTGAAAATGCAGTTATTCGCATAAGGAACATTCAACAGAATCTTAATAACAAAAGACATTCTTACCAAAATGACATATTGCAAGTTGCAGATTTGCTCAGAGAAATATACAAGGATGTCAGAAAATCAATAAGTCAGATACAAAAAAGCGGGAAGGTGATAAAATGATTAAGGTACTGATAGCAGATGATCAGCTTCTATTTCGTGTGATGCTTGAAGAAATGTTGAAAAAGGATAAAGACATTGAGATTGTTGCGTCCTGTGCAGGCGGTGAGGAGGCAGTTAAGCTGTCACAGCTGAACAAGCCGGATATTGTATTGTTGGATATTCAAATGCCTGATAAAACAGGTGTTGAAGCTTTAAAAGATATTAAAACCCATCTGCCTGATACAAAGGTTGTTATGCTCACAACCTTTGAGGATATTGAAAACATTTCAGCGGCATATCAATTAAGGGCGGATGCCTACCTTGTAAAGGATATAAAACCGGACATACTGATAATGGCAATAAAATGTATTTATAATGACATTGTACTTTTTCACGGCAGTGTTTTTTCGGCTATGGTTTCTTCTAAAATGATGCTCTTTCAAAATACCAACGACAGGGTTGAAATCGGAGATATTGTTTTTGATTCTGTTGACGTTGCCATTATGAAGCAAATAGCAGAAGGGAAAACCAATAAAGACATTGCCCGGCTTTTAAACTACAGTGAGGGAACTATAAAAAACAGAGTTTCAAGGATATTAAGCACTACAGGTCTATCCGACCGAACCGAAATTTCTGTTTTTGCAATCAAGAACCAGATAATATGATAATCATTGAGGCGTAACTTTTGGAAGTGTGGCATGGATGGTAAATCCCTGCTCTCCGTCTGAACCAAAACTTACTTTTCCGGAAAGAGAATTAATTCTCGTTTCTATACCTAATAGGCCATAACTTTTCTTTATCTCCCTGCAGCCTGCTCCGTTGTCTATGGTATAAATATCAATTTCATGCGGTTTGTAGCGAAGAATTATATGAATTGTTCGGGCATTTCCATGTTTGATGGCATTGGTAACGGCTTCCTGGCACAGTCGGAAAACTGCTTCTGTTTGCGAGCTGTTCAGCTCATAAGGGTTTCCCTGGTATACAAAGTCCACATCGATTGCCTCATTTTTCAAATGTAAAATAGCCTTTATCAAAGAAGTTTGACCCCAGTCATTTTTACCGATAAAGGTGTTCTTTACATCATTCAGACTGCTTATCAGCAATTCATTGATCCTGGAAAGCTTTCGACCGACAACATCCATGTCGGAATCTGTAGCAGCAAGCTCTGCTGTTCCAATTACTACGGTCAGACTGTGACCCAATATATCGTGAACGTTTTGAGCCATTTGAGCTTTTGTTTTGGCAATTGCAAGTTCTCTTGAAGCCTGGGCAAGAGCATCCAGCCTAATATTGATTTGTGACAGCTCTTCATTTTGCTTTGCCAGTTCACTCCGGTTCCTGGCAAGTATTGATATATCGTAAAAGCAAAGGAGTAAATTATTCTTCTTAAGTATTTTTTTTGTAACCTTGTAGCAAAGATTGTTTTTTAGTGTCATTTCAAATTGGGGTATACTGTCCGAAACTAAAAAGTCTAAAAACTGCTGAATTTGTTCAGATTCTATAAAGGGTAAGGCTTTTGCAAAAGAGTATATATCTCTATTCTCAGTGACATTCAGAAACATGGAATAAAATGAACTGTTGCCTGAGTATAGATTTTTATCTGAATTCAAAAATACGATGCCGTGAGGAATCCAGTCGAAAAGCTTCCAATAGGAAATTGGTGAAATGTCAAACACCCTGAAGGTAAGAACCGGAATTGTAAATAGAATAAGTGAAATTGAGGCTGCAATAGGAGTAAAATCAAAAACCGGAAAAGGAAAAAGCCAAGGGAAAACATTGAGTTTAAAAAGAATATAATACACGTTGGCAATAATAGGCATCAGGGTCAAGACGGCGAAAATCCTTGCCCACTTTCTTTTACCTCTAAATCCGGGCTGTAGGGTAAATCCTTTGGATAAAAGATAGATACCTGTGAATAAATATATATAGTGAATAAACTGCGTCGAATAAAACAGGGGACCAAAGCGGTCCTTGTAAAAGTCATAATAAGAATAAAATCCCATGTGAAGAGGATTTGTCGGTACAACAAGAAAAGACAGTATGGGTAATACAGACAATAAAATGAAAGTGTTCCGGGCAGGCATCTTATCCTTCGTATAAATATAGGCAAAAACCACCAAAAAAAACCCCAGGAAATCAATCCCAAAGTATTGTGTCACAATAAAAAACCAGCGAAGCCCTTGCGTAGGAGCTACGGTTTTCAGTATTTTAGATACCATCCACAGCATGATCATCAACACCACAGACAGGTAACTGTAAAGAAGAGGTGTTTTTTTTGCTTTTAAAAACATGTAAAAGCTGAAGCTGAATAAAATGAGCAGAGCAATTGTATGAAAAATGATTATTGTAAATATTTCAAAAGCCAATTTATCAGATACCTGCATCATTATTACCTATCTCCTTTAAATGAAACTATAAGACTCTAAAGATTATCGCACAATTATCCTTTTTTTTCAACTCATACCTTTTTGGACCTTGCTAAGTCACACAAAATGATTTTTAAAGTCATTTTGTGTGACTGTATTTTTGAAAAAAGTGCTTTTTTTTGTACTAATCGGCACTGGATATATACAAAGGAAATTTATACAATATTTATGGAGGGATGATATGAAACAGGCTGTATTTGAAATAAAGCTGAATCCGGTGGGAAGATACTATTTTGTTTTCAGGGATGTAGAAGAAGCAGGACTTGTTGTTTCAAAAAGCTTCAGGAGCCGTGCGCAGCTTGAAAAGTGCCTTTCGGCTGTGAGAGATACGGCACAGGTAGCAGAGATAACTGAGGATGCAAACGGTAAGCTGCCTCCGTATTTCTGGATAGAGAATAATGAAGAAAATTTTGTTTTTTCTCTTCTGGACTTTGAAGGTGAAGTTGTTTTTTCAAGTGAGAGCTATCAACAAAAAAGTGAATGTTTAAAGGCTGTTAGACTGCTTAAAGACCTATCTTTTGACGCGGGTATTGTGGACTCTGTATAGGGGGTGTAAAGGTGCGGCAGAATATTTCGAGGCTGATTATTCTGTTGGTTTTAGGGTTGCTGAGTTTTGTAGGATGTGAGAACAATGAGAAGAACTCTATAATGCAACTGGAAAATAAAAAGACTCAAACAGCAGACGTCTCTGTGTCGAAACAAAATTCATCTTCAAGACAGGTTTTAAACGAGACTTACCATGAGGAAACAAAAAATCTTGAACAAAAAACCTCAATAGAGATGGAACTGGGAAAAACACAAAACGAAACTGTTACACCATACCAGTTTTTAAGCTTACTGGTTGGAAATGCTGAAAATATAACAATCGAGTATTCCGTTTTACACCAAGGAAGCAGCAGGAAAGATACAGGAGCATTCTATAAAGCGGGTGAAAAATTTGCTGCGGTTTTTACGGCAACAGATATGAATGGAAAGCCTGTTACGGTGAGAGAACTGGAAATGGATGGACGTGTCCACTACATCATGGAGGAAACCAAAACCATAAAAAGCTACACGGCTCCTGCGGAAGACTTCTTAATTTATGAAATGCTGAAAGCAGCAGCTTCTGTATTGCTTAAATCATACGAGCAGGATGGTTTTGGGATCTATGAATACAGCCTACCTTTCGACCAGGATGAGGAAACAAACCGTGAATATCGGTTTTTCATGAAAGATGGCTTACTGAAGAAGATGGAATATGGATTTAATAACGAATTCAGCGAGACCTTCGAATTTTCCGGGTATTCGCAACGGGCAGCAGATGAAAGGATATTTGAATACCCCGCAGGCGGGTATTCCGAAGAATGGTTTCAATACCCGTACACAGGCGAAAACATACCGCCGTGGTGGGAAAATAAATAATTTAATGTTGGAGGAATTTTCTATGATGAAAAAATTCATTATTATGAGTTGTATTGCGCTACTTGCCTTTACAGCCGTTACAGGCTGCGGAAAAAAAGTAGAAACACCTGTGCCGGGCCAGGTTGAGACATTCTCAAAGAAGGATACCGACAAGGCAAACAAGGAAAACACAACTGCCAGCATCAACGGCAAAGAACTTGATGAAAACACTGTGAACGATATAAAAAACAGTTTACAGAGCAATGCAGTGAAAGGTCTTCCTCAAGGCTTCCCTAAATCTATCCCTATCTATAAGAATGCTGAAATACTGGAGGCAAACGCTTATGGTACAGACGGCTACAACGTGGTTTATTCAGTAAGTGAAAAGTACAAAAAAGTTGTGGATTTCTACATGAGCAATATCAAAGAACTTGACGATTCAGGCGTAGGTGAAGAAGAATCATATTTTGAGGGAATGGACATCGGAGATATACATATTAACGGTCTTACTATTACCGATGCAGGTGACAAGACACAAGTCTTTATTACCTTGAGGGATTATTCAAAAGCGCAACACAATGACGGAGGCGATGATGGAAGTGCTGTGGTTGAGGCGGCTGAAGAGGAAGATGAGACTGAGTCAATAAAATACTCAGAGGCAGTGGGAGTTCCACTCAAAAAAGGTTATCCAGAGGATGTCGTCCCGGTTTATCCGAAGGCAAAGGTGATAGATTGTTCCATGACCCCCAGCGGTGATGGCGGTTTTGCAGAACTTGTTCTGCCACCGAAGTCATACAAGGATGCCGTGAGCTTTTACAAAGAGGAACTGGGACTCAATCCTGAAAAATTTGACTCTGAAGTAATGAGCTCAGAGACGTTCAATGGAGAGGTGAAGGGCTGGAGAGTATCTGTCCAAGTTGCAGAGCTTAAGTTCGGAGACAACGACCCCAGTGTAAGCATCACTATTGATAAAAATTAACGGGGGCGGGTTTAAATTGAAAAGAATATTACTCTCAATTATACTTGTTTCTATTGTATTCTTGTCTGGATGTTCGAGCTTTCATGAAAAAACTTCAAGCAGCAGTAAACAAATCGTGTTCGATTTGAATAAGTATGAAGACCTGGAAAGGGCTAAGCTGGAGCTTGAAGAAAAAGTCTTTGAATACTTTGAGAACAACCCGATAATAAGGGATAACTACTTTCCGCTGAAAGGCAATAACGAGGTCAAGGTAAAAATCAAAGACAGCAAAATAGATTTTTCCGGTTACAAACTAGATGGGGATGTCAACAGCGACGGGGCAATCAATGAAAAAGACCTGGGAATCATAATGGAAAAGTTTCTAAACAGCAGCAAGGAAAAAGAATTTGATTTAAACAATGATGGAAACCTGTCAACACAAGATATTCAGTATGTCTGTGACAGAATTCTCACAGAGGTTGTTACTTTTGGCTTTTATGACAAGGATGGGAAGAAGACGGGTATCCCAGCGATTCCTTTTGGTAGCAAGCAAATTGTCAATATTAAAGAATATCCGGCTGTTTCACTAAAAGAAGGAGATGACGTAACTGTTGTTCCTGAGGATGTAAACGGTGCGTCAACACGTAATGTTCCGCCTCCTCCGGGCATTGGACAGCAGGAAGCCATTCCCGAGCTGGAGGAAATCGTAGAAACTTTAATCAATCAATTGGATGTGACACCGGAAAAGTATTTGGTTGGATGGAGTGCAAGCATTCAGGCAATCGGTCGGTCAGTTGAAACATCCCCAAACACTAAAGCTGCCAATGTGTTAAATGAAGGCATCCTAACCCCATACTTGAGCAGGTTGACAGAGGCATTCAAAAGCAAAGTGGAAGCTTTGCACTTTAAATACCATATGAAGTACGGAGTCAAATATATTGAAAAACCCCATCGTTGGCAGGCGAGTGCAGGCATACACTTCAGCAACTTTTTTTCCAAAGGGTACAAGACTGATGTTGAGTCAATAAACAAAACCCAGGTTATAAGCCACACTACACAGGATGGGGGAAGGACAGTTAAAAGAATAATTGCATACAGAAGCACGATTATGTATACGGATTACTCTTCTCCAAGGGAAGGAACTCTGGAGGTGGCGGGCTGGGGGAATGTATTTGGAGATTTGGAGGTTCAAAGAGTCGGTCCGGGAAAAGGTCATGATGACATTAAAAACGAAGTAAAAGTGGAAAAGGGGCATATACCAAAGCTTGATCCCCTCTACACCGGAGATTATAGAGTAACCTTGAAGCACGAAGACTGCGGGTTGAATATGGTTCTTGATGAGGATCATGTTTACCGCCATGACGAGGATTATGTATTCAACGTAAAAATTGCAAACAAAGTAAAGGTTACAGGAAAGGCAATTGATAAAATTACAAGAGAGCCCCTAAAAAATAAAAAGGTTGAACTTATAAGCAAATGCCCGAAGTTGAATATTGAAAAAATTGAGCCTGAAATGACAAATAATGCAGGTAGTTTTACGTTTAACGATGTACCTTATGGCATATATGAGCTGAAAATTGATGACGAGTATATACAGGATGTCAAGCTGGAAAATGCAAAGGAAACCCATCGCGATTTGGGAGATGTGATGCAGGCAGGAACCTTTGACATTGAGTTCACCTATAAAAACAATGTTTATGAATACGAGGTTAAAGCAAAATGGAAGGATGTTGAAATTGACCGTGACGGCAAGGCTGGGGAAAATGGGTTTAAAGTGCTGCTTGACGGCTTAGACAATGAAGAGAATGTTGATGAAGATGAAGCTTACCGTCCGGAGCTGTCGCCCGATGAATATAAGCTTAATGTCCGCAATCCACAGTGGAAAATGGTATATGACGACCCAAGTGAGCCGGTACCCGTGACAATAAAGATCCTGCAGGCATCAGAAAAGGGCGCGGCAATTCAGGGTTCCTTCAAAACGATCAACTTTGAACCTGGAGCTGTATTCGTTGAAATAACGGAAAATTTCGATGTCCGCTACAGTGAAGAGCCGGATTTTGAGTTGGGACCGGGATTTACAGTTCCGCTTTTTTCAAGGCTGATTACCCATGAGGATATTAAAAATATAGATCCAAGAGCCGGCATTGATGACGGATGTGGTCTGGGGTACTCCGCGAAGGTTGATAAGGAAAAGTTCATGAGTATTTTTAGTGGAGAAACCTTTGAGCGAAAAGGTGCAGGAAGAACTTCCGATGGAATTGGAGATGAATACAGACTGGTTATAAAGCCCCATGAAAATTAAATGCAAATCCATATTGAATGATGAGGTTTTTTATTAAGACTTAAATATCACAAAGAGTGGAGGATTTTTATCATGAAAAAGAAGATATTGGTGTTATTGTTGGCTATGTCAGTACTGCTTCCGGTTTTTATTTCTACACAGCCGGTTCATGCCATGGGTGAAAGCAGCTATATAGCTGCAGGCTGGGGTACTACGTTTTATGTTACAAAAGACGGTACGCTATGGGGGTTTGGGAAAAATGACCAGGGGCTTTTAATGGGCAGCGGAAAGGACTATGTTTCAGAGCCCGTTAAATTGCTTAACGATGTTAAAAGTATTGCAGCCAATAGATATGCTGCCCTTGCAATAAAAAGAGACGGTACGTTATGGTATTGGGGAAGACTGCCCGGATTGGACAAGAGCCTTGAGCCGGTAAAGCTGCTTGACGACGTTGTTATGGCTTCGCTTGATCCTTATAACAATCAGAACATCTTATTATGCAAGACAGATGGCACACTATACCTCAATTCAGGGAAAGGCTTTGAACAAATAACACACCCTGCTAAAGTAAAACTTGTTGCTCTAAGTGATTATAACAAGTTTTTTATTAACGATAAAGACGAACTCTGGGGCTGGTGTACAAATAAAAACGGAGCTGATGGCTCCCTAGGAGTAGGACACACTGAAGCTGTTTTAGAGCCTGTGAAAATTATGGAGGATGTTCAGTCTGTTGCCGGAAACAGCGGCGATACAATGATTATCCGCAAGGACGGCACGTTGTGGATGTGTGGAAATGGTGATGACGGTAAATTTTATGATGGAACCACAGAGATCAATACTCCGGTTTTATCACCGATAAAGGTGATGGACAATGTAATGCATGCTGCAACCTATAATTCACACTTTTTTGCTGTGAAAAGAGATAACACCTTATGGGCTTGGGGAGCTAATGATAGCAACAGTTTGGGGAAAAGTCATATCTCCGTACCCGTAAAGTGGGCGTCAAACGTAAACAGCATAACAGTGGGTTATCAGCACAAGGTAATTGCAAAAACTGATAACACTGTATGGACGGGTGGGAGAAAAGACGGTGTCTATCATGCTGAAAATAGTAGCCAAAATGAATTAAGGCAAACAGCTTCGGACCTTGTGGATTCTCCTGCGCCCTGGGCACTGGCTGAAGTCCGTGAAGCTGAGTACCGCAAGCTTGTACCGCCTGCCATGCAGAGCGAGTACAGCAAGGTTGTCAATCGCAGTGAGTTCTGTACACTTGCAGTTACCTGTATTGAACAGGCAAAGCAAATGACAGTGGAGGAGTATCTGACTTTAGAAGGAATCGAAATCCCAACATCGTCTCCATTTACCGATATCGGCATGCTGACAGACAGATCGAAAAAAGATATCATGGCGGCATATGCATTGAAAATAGTAGCTGGAACGTCGGCAACTACCTTTGAACCGGGCAATCCCATCACAAGGGAACAGGCGGCAAAAATGCTGACTGCAACGGCTGCTGTCATGGGAGAAAATTCGGAAGCTCCAGTGCCTGCTTTTGCGGATGGAGAGAGCATTGAGAATTGGGCAAAGCCTTATATCGGTTATGTGTTTAATGCGAAAATCATGAGTGGTGTAGGAGGAAACAGATTTGATCCCAAGGGCGGATATCAGCGCCAGCAAGCCTATATGACAGTGTTGAGACTGTATAAGAAAGTGACAGGAATAAAATAGAGATTGATAATTACCTGCTGAACTTTCAAGGAAAGTGAATAGAGTAGATGTAAAAAAGATCTGTTGATGTCAAGGACTAAAGCAGGTCTTTTTTTGCAAAGAAACTCGAAGCATGATAATTTGAAGATTTGCAATTAAGTTATATTGACTTTGCCCCAATAGCTATGATACTCTAAATATATATTGACTTACACGTAAAAGTAAAAAATACAGAACTATCTGTAAGTTTTGTACAAATTCTTAATTCAAATGTCTTAGGGGTGATTAAAACTGTGCAATTTGCATGGCCTTTTTTATTTGTACCCAATATGGTGAGATTATTATTGTATTAAGAAAGTAATATTTATAAATGCAAAAAAAAGAAGTTTTCAGGGGCAATTTTTTGACGTAATTGTGAGGCTGTAGTAAAATAAAGCTACCCCTTTGATGAATATGACAATAAAATAGGTGTACATGACCCTGAAACAAATCAGTTCCTGTTCTCGCAGCCCTGAGAAATCAATCCCGCCAGGTAAATTTTAAAGTGTTCCTGTAGACTCTGATTCAGCTTCATATCCGGATAATTGGAAATCCATTCGAAAATAAATCCCCTCACAGTCGTGACAAAATCACCTGCAATTGCATCGGCGGAGTATGTCGTTTTGAACTCCCCTCTTTCAATGCCTAGCGTTATCAGTCTGAAAGCGGCGCTGTAGAGGGCCTTGTTATAATTCATAAGCAGGTCATGGTTTATGGTTTTATTGATCTGAATAATTGCTGCATTCTTGTTCAGGGGATAGCCCAGTTCCTCTACTTTATTAAATGAGACCCGTTCTAAAATCTTGAGAAGGGTGGCGGTCACAGGGGTATCGTCTTCAGCTGTATTTATGATTGAATCAAGGTCAATATCTATTTTGCTGATTGCGGCGTTAATGGAATGGGCGATAATTTCATCCTTCGAATTAAAATGAACATAGAAGGCTCCTTTTGATATCCCCACCTTTTTTACAATGGAATCCACGCTTGTATTATCAAAACCATGCTCCTTGAATAACACTTCTGCACTTTTCAGAATTTTACCTTTTGTTTCGGCGGATCTTTTCTTATTGCTTGCTGTTTTTTTATTTTGCATTTTCTATTCACCCCTATTGAAAATATGTCGAAATTTGTATATTATTAAAGAATGAAAGTGACTGCGGTCAGTATTATCATTTGCCTGTAATGTAATTTAAAAGCTTATTTATGCGAATTGTCGATTGAACCCAAGTCGTGTGAAACCCAATAATAAAATACAACAAAAATAAATTAATTGCAACTGCTATGATGCTTGCAATCAACCAACTCTTATAGTGAAAATTTTGATTATCAATAGTCGTATGAAGAATCAAAAGAAGTAATTACCTGAGCGGAATACGATTTATCTAATGATTTTAATTTAAAAAGGGGGAATTAGTGTAAATTGTAAAAATGAAAGAATCCTGCTTAAGGGGTTTCTATAGTCTGCTGTTATCTATTTGCATTATAGCTACAATGTACATTCCGATATATGCAGCAGAAACTACTGCAACGTTTAATGAGCTTAACTATGTGAGCTATGTAAAAATTTTTTGTTTTATTATCTATATTGTATATTTTTGTTTGCATTCAAAAGAATATTGTATCTAATGTCCAAGGGGGTTAACAAATGCATAAGTGATTGGGAAAGAAGTTATTTTCGGTATTTTTATTGGCATTGATTATGTCATGAAAATATTGACAATGCAGTGAGATTACAAATGTTTTGGGATTAATTATTTGCGCTAAAGATAATAATGGGGGCGATTTTATGAAAAAGGAAACAGTAAAATCCATTCGTAGATTAATTAGCTTTTTATTGCTTGTAATGGTGTTGTTTGTGGGAGCCACTGTGGTATACGCATATGATCCACCGCCTGCTTTAAGAGTAATATGGCAGGAGGGAGAGCATGGAGGTCTCGATCAGACTGGTACCTGCCATGACTATGGAGACTATATTACCAATGTCACTTTATCAAAAGATGGAACAAACATATTAGTTTGCGGTGACGGTATTGAAGACACCAGTAACAACTGGCATACAGACTTTGGAAGAACATCACCTCAAATAGCTCCTGTAGATGTCATCATCGGGCAGACATATCAAATATCAGTGACTGTTACTGGTGATGATTTAATTTATCAGCATCTCTCAGTTTATATTGACTGGAATCAAGACCAAAAAAATGGTGTTTTGTCTGAAATAGATCCTAATGAAGAAATTGCTGTATGGTATAATTATGCTACAGGCTCAGGAACGAAACTGCTAACAAAAGAGTTTACAGTGCCAACTGGAATACCAATAGGAAAGGCATACATGCGGGTTATACTGGATGCAGATGGTGGGGGTCAAAATGGAGGAGATTATACTTGCGGTATAGGCTACGGTGAATTCGAAGACTATGTATTAAATGTATCCTCTGGCAATACTGCTCCTACTGCCACTAGTGTACAAATTTCAGGAACCGCTCAGGTGGGTCAGACACTGACAGGCAGCTATGATTATGCAGATGCAGACAGTGATGCGCAGGGAACAAGCACCTTCAAGTGGTACCGTTCCAACGATGCAGGCGGGGCAGGTAAAGTGCAAATCGCAGGAGCATTAAACAGTACATATACCTTGGCGTCTGATGATGTCAATAAATATATTAGCTTTGAAGTGACACCTGTAGCTGCGGCAGGCACATCACCGGGAACGGCGGTGGAAAGCGGAAGAGTAGGGCCTGTAACGCTGCCGGAAATCACCGCAGCATCGGTAACCGTCACAGCCCCCGTACTGGGAGCAGTACCTCAAAACGCAGCAGCGGTGGAAGGTGCAACTTCAAATGCAGACTACACCGTAACAAGCGTAACCTGGAACGAAGCACTGGTAAACGGTAAGTTCAAGGCAGATCAGACATACACAGCAACAATCGTGCTGACCTCCAAGAACGGAAAACAGTTCCAGGCAGGAGCCTTCACCCCGACAGTAGCAGGAGCCGCATCAGTAGGAACAACCACTACGGCAGGAACGGGAGCAGGCAACACAGTAAGCTTCACAGTAACCTATGCGCCAACAGGAGCAAAAGAGGTAACGGGCATCACGGTAAAGACACAGCCAACAGATTTGACATATATACAGGGAGAAAACTTAGACCTCACAGGACTTGAAGCAACCTTGACCTACAGCGACACCTCAACAGAAGACGTAGCATTGGCAGACTTTGCAGCAAAAGGGATAACAGCAACTCCGGCAAACGGAACAGCCATGACAGTGGCAGCCCACAACGGAAATGCAGTAACAATAAGCTGCAACGGACAGCAGGCAAGCACAAGCAATCTGACGGTAACGCTGCCGGAAATCACCGCAGCATCGGTAACCGTCACAGCCCCCGTACTGGGAGCAGTACCTCAAAACGCAGCAGCGGTGGAAGGTGCAACTTCAAATGCAGACTACACCGTAACAAGCGTAACCTGGAACGAAGCACTGGTAAACGGTAAGTTCAAGGCAGATCAGACATACACAGCAACAATCGTGCTGACCTCCAAGAACGGAAAACAGTTCCAGGCAGGAGCCTTCACCCCGGCAGTAGCAGGAGCCGCATCAGTAGGAACAACCACTACGGCAGGAACGGGAGCAGGCAACACCGTAACCTTCACAGTAACCTATGCGCCAACAGGAGCAAAGGCGGTAACGGGAATCACGGTAAAGACACAGCCGACAGACCTTACATATATACAAGGCGAGAACTTAGACCTCACAGGACTTGAAGTAACCTTGACCTACAACGATACCTCAACAGAAGACGTAGCACTGGCAGACTTTGCAGGAAAAGGAATAACAGCAAGTCCTGCAAACGGAACAGCCATCACAGTGGCAGCCCACAACGGAAATGCAGTAACAATAAGCTGCAACGGACAGCAGGCAAGCACAAGCAATCTGACGGTAACGCTGCCGGAAATCACCGCAGCATCGGTAACCGTCACAGCCCCCGTACTGGGAGCAGTACCTCAAAACGCAGCAGCGGTGGAAGGTGCAACTTCAAATGCAGACTACACCGTAACAAGCGTAACCTGGAACGAAGCACTGGTAAACGGTAAGTTCAAGGCAGGACAGGCATACACAGCAACAATCGTGCTGACCTCCAAAAACAGCAAGCAGTTCCAGGCAGCAGCATTTACACCAACAGTTGCAAATTCTTCATCAGTAGGGACAACAACCACTACAAACACAGGAGAAGGCAACACAGTAAGCTTCACAGTAACCTATGCGCCAACAGGAGCAAAAGAGGTAACAGGAATAGCGGTAAAGACACAGCCGACAGATTTGACATATATACAAGGAGAGAACCTTGATTTAACAGGGCTTGAAGCAACCTTGACCTACAATGATACCTCAACAGAGGACGTAGTTCTGGCAGACTTTGCAGGCAAAGGGATAACAGCAAGCCCTGCAAACGGAACAGCCATGACAGTGGCAGCCCACAACGGACACGGTGTCACCCTGGAATGCAGTGGAGAGCAGACAGCCACAGACAACCTGACGGTAACACTGCCGGAAATCACCGCAGCATCGGTAACCGTCACAGCCCCCGTACTGGGAGCAGTACCACAAAATGCAGCAGCGGTGGAAGGTGCAACCTCAAATGCAGACTACACCGTAACAAGCGTAACCTGGAATGAAGCACTGGTAAACGGTAAATTCAAGGCAGGACAGGCATACACAGCAACAATCGTGCTGACCTCCAAGAACGGCAAGCAGTTCCAGGCAGCAGCCTTCACCCCGGCAGTAGCAGGAGCCGCATCAGTAGGAACAACCACTACGGCAGGAACAGGAGAAGGCAACACAGTAAGCTTCACAGTAACCTATGCGCCAACAGGAACAAAGGCGGTAACGGGAATCACGGTAAAGACACAGCCGACAGACCTTACATATATACAAGGCGAGAACTTAGACCTCACAGGACTTGAAGTAACCTTGACCTACAACGATACCTCAACAGAAGACGTAGCACTGGCAGACTTTGCAGGAAAAGGAATAACAGCAAGTCCTGCAAACGGAACAGCCATCACAGTGGCAGCCCACAACGGAAATGCAGTAACAATAAGCTGCAACGGACAGCAGGCAAGCACAAGCAATCTGACGGTAACGCTGCCGGAAATCACCGCAGCATCGGTAACCGTCACAGCCCCCGTACTGGGAGCAGTACCTCAAAACGCAGCAGCGGTGGAAGGTGCAACTTCAAATGCAGACTACACCGTAACAAGCGTAACCTGGAACGAAGCACTGGTAAACGGTAAGTTCAAGGCAGATCAGACATACACAGCAACAATCGTGCTGACCTCCAAGAACGGAAAACAGTTCCAGGCAGGAGCCTTCACCCCGGCAGTAGCAGGAGCCGCATCAGTAGGAACAACCACTACGGCAGGAACGGGAGCAGGCAACACAGTAACCTTCACAGTAACCTATGCGCCAACAGGAGCAAAGGCGGTAACGGGCATCACGGTAAAGACACAGCCAACAGACCTTACATATATACAGGGAGAAAACTTAGACCTCACAGGGCTTGAGGCAACCCTGACTTACAATGACACCTCAACAGAGGACGTAGCATTGGCAGACTTTGCAGGCAAAGGGATAACAACAACTCCGGCAAACGGAACAGCCATCACAGTGGCAGCCCACAACGGACACGGTGTCACCCTGGAATGCAGTGGAGAGCAGGCAACTACAGACAACCTGACGGTAACACTGCCGGAAATCACCGCAGCATCAGTAACCGTCACAGCCCCCGTACTGGGAGCAGTACCTCAAAACGCAGCAGCGGTGGAAGGTGCAACTTCAAATGCAGACTACACCGTAACAAGCGTAACCTGGAACGAAGCACTGGTAAACGGTAAGTTCAAGGCAGGACAGGCATACACAGCAACAATCGTGCTGACCTCCAAGAACGGAAAACAGTTCCAGGCAGCAGCCTTCACCCCGACAGTGGTAAACTCTGCATCCGTAGGAACGACCACTACAGCGGGAACAGGCGTAGGCAACACAGTAACCTTCACAGTAACCTATGCGCCAACAGGAGCAAAGGCGGTAACGGGAATCACGGTAAAGACACAGCCGACAGATTTGACATATATACAGGGAGAAAACTTAGACCTCACAGGACTTGAAGCAACCTTGACCTACAGCGACACCTCAACAGAAGACGTAGCATTGGCAGACTTTGCAGCAAAAGGGATAACAGCAACTCCGGCAAACGGAACAGCCATGACAGTGGCAGCCCACAACGGAAATGCAGTAACAATAAGCTGCAACGGACAGCAGGCAAGCACAAGCAATCTGACGGTAACGCTGCCGGAAATCACCGCAGCATCGGTAACCGTCACAGCCCCCGTACTGGGAGCAGTACCTCAAAACGCAGCAGCGGTGGAAGGTGCAACTTCAAATGCAGACTACACCGTAACAAGCGTAACCTGGAACGAAGCACTGGTAAACGGTAAGTTCAAGGCAGATCAGACATACACAGCAACAATCGTGCTGACCTCCAAGAACGGAAAACAGTTCCAGGCAGGAGCCTTCACCCCGGCAGTAGCAGGAGCCGCATCAGTAGGAACAACCACTACGGCAGGAACGGGAGCAGGCAACACCGTAACCTTCACAGTAACCTATGCGCCAACAGGAGCAAAGGCGGTAACGGGAATCACGGTAAAGACACAGCCGACAGACCTTACATATATACAAGGCGAGAACTTAGACCTCACAGGACTTGAAGTAACCTTGACCTACAACGATACCTCAACAGAAGACGTAGCACTGGCAGACTTTGCAGGAAAAGGAATAACAGCAAGTCCTGCAAACGGAACAGCCATCACAGTGGCAGCCCACAACGGAAATGCAGTAACAATAAGCTGCAACGGACAGCAGGCAAGCACAAGCAATCTGACGGTAACGCTGCCGGAAATCACCGCAGCATCGGTAACCGTCACAGCCCCCGTACTGGGAGCAGTACCTCAAAACGCAGCAGCGGTGGAAGGTGCAACTTCAAATGCAGACTATACAGTAACAGGCATAACCTGGAACGAAGCACTGACAGCAGGAGGCAAATTCAAGGCAGGACAGGCATACACAGCAACAATCGTGCTGACCTCCAAGAACGGAAAACAGTTCCAGGCAGGAGCCTTCACCCCGGCAGTAGCAGGAGCCGCATCAGTAGGAACGACCACTACGGCAGGAACGGGAGCAGGCAACACAGTAAGCTTCACAGTAACCTATGCGCCAACAGGAGCAAAAGCAGTAACGGGAATCACGGTAAAGACACAGCCGACAGATTTGACATACACACAAGGAGAGAGCTTAGACCTTACAGGCCTTGAAGTAACCCTGACTTATGACGACAGTTCAACAGAGGACGTAGCGTTTGCAGATTTTGCAGGAAAAGGAATAATAGCAAGCCCTGCAAACGGAACAGCCATGGCAGTGGCAGCCCACAACGGACATGGCGTCATGCTGGAATGCAACGGACAGAAGGCAGCCACAAGCAATCTGACTGTTAACCCAGTGCCGACCTACTCAATAGAGTTCATCGGCAATCAGACCATGACGGGCCTGACAGCAGGGTATGCAGCAGGTACACAACAAACAAAAACTATTACTGTTACAATGGCAGGCACAGGAATCTTGGAAAATATGGCAGTTGCAATAAGCGGAAACAGCTTTGATATAACCCAGCCAGTAGCAACAACCTTGAGCGGAGCAACACAATCGACCACCTTCACGGTAAAAGCAAGAAACGGACTTGCAGGTGGAACGTACACTGAAACAGTAACTGTATCGGCAGATAATATGGTTGATGTAACCTTTACTGTAACCCAGACTATTACAACACCCGGAATTCCTGCAATCATATCAGCAGAAGAAGGAGACGGACATGTATATCTAATATGGAACGATGTAACAAATGCAGAAAGATATGATGTTTACTTATCAACGCAATCCGGATCTTATGGTACAGTTTGCGATACGGTATACGGTGCTGTATATAGCAGCAGCGATATAACTGGACTTACCAACGGCGAAACCTACTACTTTGCAGTAAATGCAATAAATCCTGATGAAAGCAGTATAATGTCTTCCCAGGTAAGTGCATCGCCGAAGACAGTACCGGGAGCACCAACAAATGTAACAGCGATTGCCGGCAACGGGCATGCGGTGATCAGCTTTACAGTACCGGGAAATAACGGAGGAAGAGCTATTACAAAATATATTGTTACATCAAGTCCGGACAATATAAGCGTTGAGGGGACAGCCAGTCCGATAACGGTAACGGGACTGACTAACGGAACTTCATATACCTTCACAATAAAAGCTTTCAATGAGGCAGGAGCAGGCCGCGAGTCACAGGCATCAAATGTTGTAACACCAAGAGCACCATCCAGCGGAGGAGGGTCGGACGGAAGCAGTACACCAACAACACCTGCGCCTGAAAGACCTTCAGTCAGCGGAGTAGAGATACTTGTAAACGGCAAGACAGAAACAGCAGCCACTGCGGTAACAACAAAAGAGGATGATAAGACAGTTATAACCGTAACAGTGGATGACAAAAAAGTAGAGGAAAAACTGCAAAGCGAGGGCGACAGATCAGTTGTCACGATACCTGTTAACGATAATTCAGATGTTGTCGTAGGGCAGTTAAACGGCCAGACAGTAAAGAACATGGAAGCAAAGGAAGCAGTACTGGAAATCAAGACCGAAAATGTTACTTACACACTTCCGGCGGCACAAATGAACATCGATTCGGTATCAGAACAGATAGGTTCCCAGGTGGAGCTGAAAGACATTACAGTAAATGTAAAAGTATCATCGCCGCCTGATGATACGGTGAAAATAGTTGAAGAAACGGCAAACAGGAACAATTATCAGATAGTAGTAAAACCTGTTGAATTTGAAATCACCTGTACAAGCGGAAGTAGAACTGTAGAGGTTTCAAAATTCAACGGATATGTGGAGAGAACGGTTGCAATACCTGAGGGTATTGATCCAAGCAGGATTACAACAGGAATTGTGTTGAATCCAGATGGAACCTTCTCACATGTGCCGACCACAATAATTAATATAAACGGAAAATATTTTGCAAAAATCAACAGTCTGACAAACAGCACCTATTCGGTAATATGGAGTCCTAAGACCTTCGCGGATGTAGACAATCACTGGGCGAAGGAAGAGGTAAATGACATGGGATCAAGGCTCGTTATCAACGGAGTGGGAGACAGCAGGTTTGAACCGGAAAGAGATATTACCAGAGCTGAATTTGCAGCCATAATAGTTAAAGCGCTGGGTCTGATGCGTTCGGGTACAGGAAAGAATGTATACAGCGACGTAACAAAAGGTGAGTGGTATTACAATGCAGTATCTATAGCCAATGAATACGGAATAATCTCAGGCTATGGAAACGACAAATTCGGCCCCAATGACAGGATTACCCGTGAGCAGACCATGACCATGATAGCAAGAGCTATGAAAATAACAGGACTGAAGGCGGAATTTAAGGAAAGCGAAGTAGAAAAGCTGCTTTCTGAATTCTCAGACTCTACCGAAGGGTCGGCATGGGCAAGAGAAAGTATGGCTGCTTGTGTAAGTTCAGGCATAGTTTCAGGAAAGGGCGGCACGCTCATAGCTCCGGCTGACAACATTACAAGGGCGGAGGTTGCGGCAATAGTAAGGAGACTGCTGCAGAAGTCGGATTTAATAGATTAAAGTAATACAAGTGTACTTAGCTGAAAATTTAGCGGTGATTATGGCAGGCTATGCGAAAGTCATAGGTTTTGAGCTGCGGCGGGAGTACTGTTTCCACCCCTCGTAGGGCTTGTTGTCAATGTGCTTACCGAGCTGATAAGAAAGAAAGATGCTCATTGCCAATGAATATTGATATCCGGACGGAATCTTTAGGAAAAAAAGGTACTTGGACTATTAAGTCCAAGTACCTTTTTTGGATTGTTATTCGCTTCAGTGGCAGGAATGCAAATAAGTAATATTGACTTTGCCCAATAGCTATGATACTCTAAATATAAATTTACTTACACGTGAAAGCAAAAAAATGTAGAACTATCTGTAAGTTTTGTGCAAATTCTCAATTAAAATATCATAGGGGTGATTAAAGAGGATGGCAGAATTAATTAGGTTGGGAGAGAAAGGGAAAATCGGCGTAAATGTAAAACCAAAAGAAGAAGCTATGGAAGAATACGATCTAAAGACAGAGGCTTTATCAACAGGCGGTTTCTGGATTATACTTTTTGTAATGTATCTGCCTGTTATCGGCTGGGTTGCAACACTTATATTTTCCTTTGGAAAAAATAAAAATTCTAATATACGGAATTTGGCAAGAGCAACATTGATAAACAAACTGATCCTTTTAGTAATGTTTTCTCTTTTGGCATGGGGCCTTCATATTGTCTATGAACACATTCGAACGCAGCTGAATTACTTATCTAAGCTTATTTCTTCTTTACCGGATAATCCACAGAATCTAGTAACCATACTTGAAAAAATAAAAGAAATAAGTAAGTACTTTCAATAGAAAACAAGGAAAATAGTTAAAAATAATAAAAGAAAGGATAAATGCAGACTGTCCATTTTTCAACCATATATATTTGTTGGACAGTATTACGGACATCGTCTGTAATATGCAGGGTGGCAATATGAAATCATTTCTTATTTTTATTGTTGTAGCAGGCCTATTTGGTTTTTTGATGCAAAAACTGGAAAAAGAAAAGACCTATAGACCGGAAGACGGATCAAAAAATGAATTTGAGCGGAGAATTAGTGAAGAAAAATCTCAAAGATTCAGAAATCTTTATTTTGATTTATTCAGAAACAGAAATATCAATACAATTATGAACAGTATGTCTGACTTATTGTTTCAGGCGCTCAATATGGAGATAAATAATCTTAACAGGCTGGGACTCAAAAGAGATATAAAATTCATTCCCAAAAAGGAAAAGGAAAGAGATGAATCCATAACAGTTTCAGATTTTGGGAAATTCTCCGTTACAGAAGAAAAATTGACAGGAAACTACCAGGAGAGTCTAATAGATACTACAAATGACACTGTATTATGGAAACGACAATTTTCTAAATCCAATCTGACTATGGTTTTGTCCAGAAATCCGGAGCAAAGAGAGAAAAAAGAATTTTATTGTCAGGGATGTGGAAGTCCAATTAAACTGGTAGGAGAACAGTTTATTTGTCATAATTGCGGAGCGAAGTATTCTTCTGACTCCTATGATTGGATTATCGGAGATATTAAGCTGTCTAATGAAGGACTTCTCGGGGGTACGAGCGGCGAAAAAACAAAGTCGATAATAACTGAAGAAATAAGTAAAAAAGCAGGGTTAGTCCTAGGTTATGCAATAATTGCAGTGGTTGTGGCAAGCTTATTTTTGGGGAAGAGCAGTATTGTTTCAACTTTGGCCGGCTGGGCATCAAATTTCTTGGTTTTTACAATGCTGCTGGGTGGGGTTTATTATATTTATTTAATTTTTCCCTATAGACACCTGATTAAGTATGATAAGATGAGCAGCCCTCAAAGGGTCAATGAAAGAGCGGGCTATTTATTACGGAGGCTTATGCTTACATATCAGAATTACCCGGGGAAAATGAAAGCATTTATGGATTCTTCCTTCTTTGAAAGGTGGAAGAATTCCTTGAAAACAGAAGAAGACCAACTAATCTTCACAGAGACTGACTTATCAAAGCTAAATATTAAAAAATTCTGGGTGAAAGACGGCAGACAGCATATAAAGCTGGAAGTTGCAACTTTCAATTTATATATAACACCAGAAAAAGTCATTAAAGAAACTTCGGAAAATATTGGAGTAATTCTATATAGAAATCAGAATGTATATTACCAAAATGTTTTTGATGTTCAGACATTCTACTGTGAAAGCTGTGGCATGCCAATGGATTTAGCTGCTGACGGCAAGTGCAGGTACTGCGGAGCAGAATACGATCTTGCAGACTATGACTGGAAAATTGAAGCACTATATAATGTGAGTGATGAAATTGCTAAAAAAGTAAATAGATTCATTATTAAAATTAATGACATTTTTAAAGGGAAAAAGGAGGCGGCATAATGGGATTGCTAAAAATTACTCTTGATAGTATAAAAGGAACAATCGGCACCCAGAGCTTAACCACCATCAGGTGTGATGATATGGGGGATCATATTCTGATGATGAAAAAAACCGGCAAGAATGGAATCATCAGAAACGGAAGTGTTATTATTGTGAATCCGGGCCAAATGGCTGTTATTGTTGATAACGGAAAAGTTTTGGATGCATCGGCAGAACCGGGGGCCTTTGAATTCAGATCAGAAGCTTCCCCATCCTTCTTTTCGGGTGATTACATGGATACATTTCGTGAAATGTGGACCCGTTTTACATTTGGAGGAGCAGGATTTCAGGATCAAGCAGTTTTCTTTTTAAATACAAAAGAAATACTTAATAATGGCTTTGGTACCCTTGCACCTGTAATGTACAGGGATTGGGAGCATTGCATGTCGGATGCGAGAAGACCGGGACATGTGGTACCTATCAGGGTAGGAATCAAGTGCAGCGGCAATTATACCTTTCAGATAGACCAGCCTGCACGATTCCTGGAGAGAATAGGAGGTACGGCTCCAATTTATGGTAAGGAAGAGCTTTGCGATCAGATGAGAATGGAGATCATAGCTGTTTTCCAGGCAGTATTGAATTCGCTTTGTGATGAGGGACATCAGGTATTTCCTTTAGATTTGCCTTCACAAGGCTTTATGATAAAAGAATTAATGCAAGAAAAAGTGTTTGATAAAAACATACGTGAAAGAGGTTTACGTATAGTTGATTTCCATATTATAAATGTAATACTGGATGATGAAAGCAAGAGAAAAATAGATGAATTTGAGCGCTCAGGAGATTTTGCTTCTCAACAGGCAGTTCTTACTAATGCTGTTCATGCAGCTGCAGGGAATGATGCAGGTGCCGGTGTGGGATTTATGAATCTTAATATGATGAGTCAGGCAATGGGAGGAATGTTCCACAGAACCATACCTTCTCCATCGATTGTTCAGAATGGGAATCAGGGACAGCAACAATCTCCGGGGGTTGACCAGACATTTATGCAGCAGAACAATAAGAACATGTCAACAGGCATATGCAGCAAATGTGGCGGTCAGGTCAGCGGGAAATTCTGCAGCAACTGCGGAACACCGTATGTGGTGAATAAAGAACGTTTCTGTTCAAATTGCGGCACGAAAGTACAGGGGAACTTCTGCTCCGATTGCGGTACAAAAATGGAGTGAAATCTATAAAATTATATCCAGAACCTGGTTAACCTTTAAGCTGTTGATGAATCATTACATTCTTTTACTGGATAATATATTTTTTTTATGCTAGGATAAAAGCAGAATTTCCAAAAAGGTGATGTAATGACCGGATTGAAAAGTAAACTGCGAGGATGATAAAATGGAGAAGCCACCACAAATAAAGCTGCCGCATACATTTGTCTTTCTGTTTATATTGGTCCTATTATCGTGCTTGATGACCTACATAATACCTGCGGGTTCCTTTGAACGTGTGTTTGATGAGAAGGCAGGGCAAACGCTTTTGGTTCCCGGAAGCTACTCGTATATGGAACAAAGTCCGGTGGCCCCATGGCTGATATTCCATAAGTTTTATGAAGCGCTGTGTTTACCCAAAACGGCCTCCTTAATGTGGTTGATTTTAATTACAGGAGGATCCTTTGAAATAATCATGGGAACAGGATGTTTGACGAAGCTATGCGCAAGGTCATTGAGGATTTTTCATGGAGGGGAACTCTGGATTATTCCGATTTTTATCAGTCTGTTTTCTGTTTTCGGGTTTACGATGGGATTAACAACGGCTTCTGTTATATTTGTACCTTTAGGGATTGCGGCAGCACATGCATTGGGTATAGACCGAATGTCAGGTTTAGCAATGATAACGCTTGGTGTCAATGCGGGATTTACAGCAGGAGTATTTAATCCATTTAGTGTAGGTGTAGCCCAGACAATTGCTGAATTACCACTTTTCTCAGGAGCCTGGCTGAGGTGGTTGACCCTGCCGGTTTTAATTGTGGTTACCAGTGCCTATATTATGTCATACGCCAAGAAAAATCGCCTGTCGATGGGTTATGAGAAAACACTGTCAGAAATGGACCAAAGCCCTATAAATCATAGTGAGAAATTTAGTCTGATTTTATTTTCAACTGGATTCTTGATTTTAACCATGGGTATCTCATTATGGGGGTGGAAAACCGCTGATATTGTTGTAGCATTTCTGGTTATCGGTGTTACGGTTGGCTTGGCGGCCGGATATAAAATATCGAATATTTGTGATTGCTTTATTGCCGGATCAAGAAAAATGATGAAAGGTGTCATTGTTATTGGAATTGCGTCAACTATACGCCTAATACTCACAGACGGAGGCATTATGGACACAATAACCTACTATCTGACGCAGCGGGTTTATCAACTTCCGCCGGTTTTTCAATTATTAGGCATGTTTTTGTTTAATGCGTTGATTAATTTCCTGATTACATCAGGTTCTGCGAAGGCAGCCTTGATTATGCCGATTATGACGCCGATGGCGGATTCTCTTGGGCTGTCTCGTCAGGCTGCGGTATATGCATTTCAACTGGGGGATGGATTAACTAATGTCGCTTCTCCTATTTCTACAACGCTTAATGGTGTATTGGCGGTCAGCGAAGTCACTTATGAGAAATGGATCCGGTTCTATGCACCGCTGGTAGGCATATATCTGATGGTCGGAGCGGTACTGGTTATATTTTCGCAGCTAATTGGTTATTAAGTAATCCAAATGATTTGTCAAGGAGAACCGCAGTTCTCCATTCGGTGACTGTTTTTTAGTATAGTTGCAAAGTTTATGCTGACACATTGCTTGTGGTATTTCGTATCACCAGGTTGGTTGTAAATACTTGATGAGGTACAATGGAGTCCTTTTGTTCAATTAAACGAACAGCTAGTTCAGCAGCAGCTCTGCCCAGTTCTTGCATGGGGGTGTGAAGCGTGGTCAGTTCTATACCTGCAAGCCCACTGATATATAGGTTATCGTGACCAATTAAAGATATATCCTCCGGTACACGGATACCATGTGCTCTAAGAGTGCTAAGTACACCAACAGCCATCAGATCACTGGCACACCAAATTGCAGTTGGCAGGCGGCTTTCAGAAATGAGTTTGCTAACCAAGTCACGACCTGCAGAACTTGTGTCGTCACAATGACCGGTTGTAAGAATATTCGGCTGTAGTCCGCGTTGGGTCATCTCATAGATAAAACCTTCTTCTTTTTGACGGATAGTATTATTCTCCGGGCCATATGTGAACAGAGCGATATTTTTATGCCCCAAAGTATAAAGATGCTGTACAGCAAGAGAGGCACTATAGCGATAATTGCAAGTCATCGAATATACTTCATCCAGTCCCGTTTTCCCACCTACAAAAATGACCGGCACATGTTCGCGACAAATTTCCTTTATATGAGAAACATCACTTGTGGATGAGGCTACAATCAATGCACCGACCCGGCTTTCACACATCATGCGGCAATGTTTCCTTTCCAGCTCCAGATTTCGGTGGCTGCTTCCCAACAATACCGTATAGCCATACTCTGCGGCAGCATTACTCACTTGATTGAAAACAGAACTGTAGGCTGTATTTTCTGCGAGCGTCGGAATAATCATACCGATTGCATTTGTATGTTTCGAAGAAAGACTGCGGGCTGCAGCATTAGGTGTATAACCGACTTCATCAGCAATTTTAAGAATACGTTTTGTTGTTTCAGGGGAAATGTCAGAACATCCGCGCAGTGCTCTGGAAACAGCAACGTGTGATACGCCGGCTATCTGTGCAATTGTCTTAATCGTAGGTCTAATGGCCATGAATGTTCTCCTTTGCAGTATTGTAGCAGTTATTCCTTTTGTCACCACAATGTAATATTTTTGTTAATTTCTTCAGTCAAATTGACGAATTTTACAACCTATGCTATTCTATATCATAACATACTTTCGCGTGAAAGTATAACTCGTAATTCATCCCCAAAATATAATTCAAATTTTTAAATAGTGAGAATGCAGAAAAGTATCATCATCTTTCACATGCATGCCAATAGAGGAAAGTATCTCACGATATGCCAACTATATACATCTTTGATGGAATTATTTTTATAGACGTTATTACATGAGCCTAAAGCTGGACTGGCAATAGGGGGAATTTATAAAATCAATATTTGTATCCAGTACATTCAGGGATATGCAGGCCGAAAGGGACATGCTCCATCTGGAGGTGATACCGAGACTTCAGGAAAAGGCCAGGGAGTATGGAGAGAGAATCAGTTTCACCGACCTTAGATGGGGGGCAATACCTGGAATGTTTGCTGACGGCAGCTGCTGTCATGGCGGAAGGCCTTGTCTGAAATTATTGGGTTTAAAGGTTGTACGCACATTAACCTAACCAGGTGCGAAAGTTGAATTGTTTAGATTAAAGGAAATTCTCAAAAAGATGATATGATGACTGGATTAAAAAGCTAAACATGAGGACGAAGATATGGAGAATCCAACACAAAAAACTACCGCATACCTTTGTCTTACTGTTTATGTTGGTCCTGATATCGTGAATATGCCTTATCGTCTGAGGGCATCCTACGAAAATGAAACGACCTCATATTACGCTGAAAACATGAATCCCCAAGGACAGATGGAATTTGGAGATTCACCCAAGATCTCCTGTGACAGAAATGGAGACACAATGTTATAGAAAACAATGATGATGCTAAATGGTTCGATAGAGCTTACAGTACAGTTGCTTCTGATATTATTAAAAATCAAACTGCAGATGTGGATTCTATATCCGGGGCGACTTACTCCTCAATGGGTATTAAAGAAGCTGTAGCCAACACTTTGATTAATGCATGGGGAGAAAATGCCAAGGCTATTGTGGATGATCTGCCTCAATCCGGTAAACAACAGCATAGAGGAAGAAGAAAACAAAACAATTGAGAATTTCTCAATGTGGCAAAATTCCTATATTTTATTCAATTGACTGTTTAATTTTGCAAAAGTATGTTATATAATATATAATGCTATTATTTATGAGTTGTGCGAAGTAATGGTTATCGAAAGAATGGTGGATAATTTACTTGATATAGGATTTAACCATAAATTGCCTGCCAGATGAGAGGCGTTGCTATGTTTAAGAAAAAGATTCTGGTCATTGATGATACCGAGTTTATGATCAAATTAATATCGGATATTCTGGAAAATGCAGAATATGAGGTAATAAAAGCATTTAGTGGAGCAGAAGGTCTGCTTAAGGTACGATCAGAAAAGCCGGATCTGGTTATCCTTGATATTGTCATGCCCGGAATGAATGGGTTCGAAGTATGTAAAATTTTAAGAGATGATGAAAGCAATAATCTCATGCCTATTATTATGCTAACAGCTCAAGATAATGAAGAGGATAAATTGAAAGGATTAGAGCTGGGTGCGGATGATTATATTACCAAGCCTTTTAATCCTCGTGAACTTATTAGCAGAGTCAGAAATACCCTTAAGCGGATTGACAGAAACAGATGGGCCAATCCGCTAACCGGTTTAAGAGGCAATATCGAAATACAGTCGGAAATAAACAGCCGGATTGCCAGAAAAGAGTTATTTGCAGTATTATACATTGATCTGGATAATTTTAAGGCATACAATGACGTTTATGGGTTTGCCAGTGGTGATAGGGCTATTAAGCTAACGGCAGATATTTTACATGATACCGTTAAGCTTTTTGGGAGCGGTAAGGATTTTATCGGCCATATCGGTGGGGATGACTTTGTAATTATTACTATCCCTGAACAATCCGAAAATATCGCAGAGGCCATTATAGAAGATTTTGATAGGAAAATATTAGATTTATATGAAGAGAAAGATAAGAAACGAGGTTATATTATTACTACTGACCGTTTAGGGAATCATATGAAATTTCCATTAATAAGTGTATCGGTTGCAATTGTAACCAATGAATTTAGGATTCTCTTTAGTTCTTTGCAAGTATCGGAAATAGCAGCAGAAGTTAAGAAAAAGGCTAAAGATATACTGGGAAGTGTTTATGTAAAAGATAAAAGAAAAGGATAGAATGAAATAAGACCGACAGATGCCGGTCTTATTTCATTCTATCCTAACATAGAGTCATAATGAAAGTCTAAACAGAATATTCTTATTATAAGACTATTTGGCAAAGGGATGATAATCGGATGATTCTAATGGTAAAAAGAACAAATCTTTTACTAATAATACTAATATGTATCCTTTCATATATGACCTTCAATTTATATACGCAGAATGATAATATTCCTACAATAGCACTTCCCACTACCAATAGAATTATTATCATTGATGCAGGGCATGGATATCCTGATGGAGGTGCATCAGGAAAAACCTCAGGGGTACTTGAAATGGATATTAACTTGAAAATAGCACAAAAACTGCAGGCATTGCTGGAGCAAAGCGGAGGAACGGTAGTACTTACCCGCGCAGATGATAATTCTATTCACGATGCCGATAAGAATACAATAAGGAGTAAGAAAAATTCTGATTTAAGAAACCGCAAAAGTATAATGGAGCAGAGTCAGGCGGATGCATTTATAAGTATACATCTCAATCAATTTGAGCAATCAAAGTATTATGGTGCGCAGGTTTTCTATTCAACAAATGATGAACAAAGCAAGGTGCTTGGAGAAGTCATTCAAAAAGAATTAATAGAAGGGGTCGATAACGGAAATAACCGGAAAGCCAAGCCGGCCACCAGCGATATCTATTTATTGAGAGAAGCATCCATTCCTGCTGTAGTCGTAGAATGCGGATTTTTATCCAATCCTAAAGAAGAAGAACTGCTTCAAAGTGACAGCTATCAAAAAAAGTTGGCATGGAGTATGTATGTCGCGTTAATAAAGTATTTTAATACGTTGCAATAGCGGGTATTTAGACAGTGCACAGATTTTCAATTAATAAGTTTATTATAGGTGCTATCATTCGACGATAGGGCCTTTTATTTTTTGAATTTTATGTTAAAATGTTTAAGTGGTTTGATTTAGGGTAGCAGTGAAAGTAAGGAACGACTGAAAAAGCGCTTAACGTTCGGGAATAGGGTTTTTTCAGTAAGCTCAGCCCTTTGCTGATCATTGCTTTCCATTTTAAAATAAAGGGGACTGATACGGTAATGAAAAAAATAGAGCTTAAAACATTATGGAAGATGTTTATGATTTTTTTTCGGATTGGCGCGTTTACCATAGGTGGAGGATATGCCATGCTGCCTTTAATAGAAAGGGAAGTAGTTGATAATCAAAATTGGGTTTCGGAAGAAGAAATTGTAGATGTATTTGCTATTTCACAATCTATTCCCGGTGTAATAGCTATTAATACATCGATATTTATCGGATATAAAGTAGGGGGTATTGTTGGGGCGATTGTCGCTGCATTAGGAGTAATATTGCCATCTTTTCTTATCATTCTTATGATTGCATTTCTTTTATTCAATATTGAGGAAAATGCATATGTACAAAAAGCCTTTACCGGTGTCAGAGCAGGCGTTGTAGCACTAATCGGACTGGCGGCTGTTAAATTGGGTAAAGCTGCGGTGAAAGATAAAGTAGGAATGATTCTGGCAGGGGCTGCCTTCATAGCCGTGGTGGTCTTTGATGCACATCCCATATTAATGATTATTGTTGGAGGGGCAATCGGGTTTATCGCATATCACAGGAAGATTAGAAATGAGGGGAAAGCATGATCTTATTCAAACTATTTTGGACTTTTTTTAAGATAGGGCTATTCAGTTTTGGAGGCGGATATGCGATGATTCCGCTGATTCAGGAAGAAATCCAAGCCAATGGATGGATAGAAGCACAAGAATTTGCCGATATAGTGGCCATATCCCAGATGACACCCGGTCCTATTGCTGTGAATGCGGCAACATATATCGGTGTGAAAACAGCAGGTGTATTAGGATCAGTTGCTGCGACGCTGGGCGTATCATTGCCATCATTTATACTAGTGATTCTAATAGCGGGGGTTATGGTTAAGTTTAAGCAAAACAGCGGCGTGGAGTCGGTACTGAGAGGAATACGCCCTGTGACGATAGGCCTCATCAGCTCTGCGGTATTGTTTTTTGCGGAGATGTCCATATTTACAGATGAACTGCCGTTTGAAAGAATAAAATATCTTTTGACAGGACAGACTGTCAATCTCTTCGAAGGGATCAACATACAACCTGGAGCAATAACCATTTTTCTGATTATATTGGTGGCGGTAAAAAAATTTAAGTTGAATCCGATTTTAGCAGTCATTAGTTCGGCAGTATTAGGAGTTCTTCTTATATGACCCAACGCATTAATTTATCTTTATTGAATATAATATCCTAAAGTAGTACAATTTTGCTATACATTGTATGATACAGTAATATTATTGATACAACTTGGGAGGACGGATATGAAGACATACTTTAATGACGCAGTGATTGGAAATTCAAGAGTTTTGGCATGTATTGATAAGCGTGGAGAATTGGTAAGGCTGTTTTGGCCTCACATCGATTATCCTCAGCATCTTGATAGCTTTCAAATAGGTATATATACTTCCGGCAGCAGTTACAGTACCAAATGGCTGCAAGGCGATGAGTGGGAACGCAGCCAGAGATATATTCCCGATACCAATATCGTTGAGACAGTTTATTTAAGCAATGATTTGGGATTTAGAATTACCTGCACGGATTTTTTAACAATAGAAGATAATGTTTGTATCCGGTATTTTGAAGTTGAAAATATCAGTCAAGAGAAGAAAAGTATAAATATGCTGGGCTATTCCAGCCTTACCAGTTCTATCGGTGATATGAGAAGTACGTTATTCGATTTTGAATTGGATTGTTTGGTACATTATCGTCACAATTATTATTTTGCGGTAGCTGCCAACAGAAAAGTAGTGGATTATCAAATAACCAATGACCCCTATAATGCAGCAGTACGTTCCGAGTTTTACGGTATTGATGACGTGGGTATGCTTGGGCAGGGCGTTCAGGCGTGGGAATTGGGAAGCATCCTACCGGGAGAAAAAAAGAACATTACGATTTACATTTGCTGTGCCCATACGTTGAAGGATGCCGCTTTAAGTGTATCACACATCAAAAGCAAAAATATATATGCGCTTATGCAGGAAACAGAGGATTTTTGGCTGGATTATCTTAAATCAGGGAAAGAGATAATAACCGGCAATAGAGAATTGGACGAATTATATCGCCGTTCTCTTTTGACTTTTAAGCTGATGAGTGATGAACAGACCGGAGGACTTCTTGCTGCACCTGAAATGGATGAAGAATTTACTAAGTGTGGGAGATATGCCTATTGTTGGGGTAGGGACGCGGCTTTTATTACTTCTGCTTTAGACCGTGCCGGTTATCCAAAGCTTGTGGAAAAGTTCTATCAATGGGCGGTAGATGCGCAGGCGAATGATGGTTCGTGGTACCAAAGGTATCATTTGGATGGAAACCTTGCTCCTTCATGGGGGCTTCAGATTGATGAGACAGGAACACTGCTGTGGGGAATGCTGCAGCATTATAATCTTGTTAAAGATAAAAGTTTTTTGGAATGGGCATGGGCGGCCATTCAAAAGGGAGCGGATTTTCTGATAGAATTCGTGGATAAAGAGAATCGTCTGCCTAAACCTACCTATGACCTATGGGAAGAAAGGATAGGCCAGCATACCTATTCATGCGCCGCGGTATATGCAGGATTGAAGGCAGCTGTAGAGGTGGATGGAATATTAGATAAAGATTATGTCAATCGTTCGGAGTGGGAAAGAAAAGCTGCAGATATGAGGAATGCAATAGAGAATGTATTGTGGGATCCGGTGCAGAACAGATTTTATAGAGCGGTCAATTCTACGGTACAAGGCTGGGGCTTTGAAGGTCATGGCGGGAAAAAAGAAATCGTTTTGAATCCCAAGGGATATAAAAAATGGGTGTCTGCATTGGATATAATGGTAGATATAAGCTTGCTGGGTGTTTCAGTACCCTTTGAAGTGATGGACCCGCAGCACCCTAAAGTGGAGAGTACGGCAAAGGCCATAGAGTATCACCTGACCTCACCGGAAATAGGAGGATTGAAAAGATATGAGACCGACGCATATATGGGAGGTAATCCATGGATACTGACAACGCTATGGATGGCGCTGTACCATATACGGGTGGAAAACTATGAAAAAGCAAAGGAATATTTGGAGTGGGCTGCGGCCCATAAGACATACCTTGGGTTTCTTCCTGAACAGGTTGATAAATATACCGGGGAAGCAGCGTGGGTTGTCCCGCTGACATGGTCCCATGCAATGTTTGTTTTGGTTTATCTGGAATTGGCGGAGAGAGGAAAGTTATAATATGGCAAAACAAAAGACAATTTTCATATGTCAGGATTGTGGGTATGAATCGCCCAAGTGGATGGGGAAATGTCCAGGATGTGGTGAATGGAACTCACTTGTAGAAGAAGTACAGCAAACACAAAATAAGGCCGGTACGATTACATTTAAGACGGCGCCGGTACATTTAAATGAAGTAGAAGTGACCCGTGAAGAGAGGCTTTCCACCGACTTGAAGGAGCTGGATAGAGTGCTGGGCGGAGGAATGGTGAGAGGTTCTCTCGTGCTGGTAGGAGGGGACCCGGGGATAGGAAAGTCTACCCTTCTATTGCAAATATGTGAGAACATCGGCAGAAAGGCAAAGATATTATACGCATCGGGAGAGGAATCGGTAAAACAAATTAAAATCAGAGCGGATCGGCTCGCGATCACCACACCTAACCTGTTGCTAATGGCAGAAACTAATATTGACGCCATTGTACAAAGCATCAATGACTTGAAACCGGATGTGGTGATCGTAGATTCAATCCAAACCGTCTTTAAACCTGATCTCACTTCGGCACCCGGAAGTGTCAGTCAGGTAAGGGAAACTACTATCCATTTGATGAGATTAGCCAAAGAAAGCAATACTGCAATTTTTATCGTCGGGCATGTGACAAAGGAAGGGACACTGGCAGGGCCGCGAGTGCTGGAACATATGGTAGATTGTGTTTTGTATTTTGAAGGTGAGCGGCACCAATCCTATAGGATTCTAAGGGCGGTAAAAAACAGGTTCGGTTCCACAAATGAGATTGGGATATTTGAGATGAGGGACAAGGGGTTGGTAGAGGTTGATAATCCTTCGCTGATGTTCCTATCGGGAAGGCCGATTAATGTTTCGGGTTCTTGCGTCGTATGTACATTGGAGGGCACAAGACCGGTTTTGGCAGAAGTCCAAGCGCTGGTATCACCTACCGGTTTTGGAATACCACGGCGAATGTCTACAGGGATAGACTATAACAGAATCTCTTTGCTTATGGCGGTATTGGAGAAAAAGGTAGGACTTCATTTGCAGAATCACGATGCGTATATCAATGTGATTGGTGGAATAAGAATTGAAGAGCCTGCAGCCGACTTAGGTGTAATTACTGCAATCGCATCAAGTTTTAAGAATTTCCAAGTTTCACCCCACACCCTGTTAATAGGAGAAGTAGGGCTTACAGGTGAGGTGAGAGCTGTCAATCAAGTGGATAAAAGAGTAAATGAAGCCTTTAAGTTAGGATTTAATGTATGTATAGTACCTAGTGAAAATGCAAAGAATCTTAAGCAAGAAAAGGACTTGAAAGTCATTGGTGTAAAAAGTGTAAGTGAGGCATTGGAAGTTATTGCACGAAACATTTAAAAGTAACAAATTAATGTAAATTACAAACTGATGCTGGAGGTTTCATATGCGGGATGAAAGAATGAAAGGGAATGCACTAATGGAAGCGTTAAAGGTAGTTGCTCCCGGTACATCTTTCAGAGAAGGATTGGAAAGTATTTTAAGAGCGAAAACCGGTGCGCTGATTGTAATAGGTGATTCTTCTCAGGTGATGGATATCATAGATGGCGGCTTTACCATTAATAAAGAGTTCACACCGGCACATCTGTATGAGCTTGCGAAAATGGATGGAGCGATCATATTAACCAGAGATATAAAGAAGATTCTGTTTGCAAATGCACAGCTTGTACCTGATCCATCTATAGACACATTTGAGACAGGAATACGGCACCGGACAGCCGATAGAGTGGCAAAACAAACCGGAGAGCTGGTGATCTCCATATCTCAACGCCGCAATATTATTACGATATATAAAGGACACAACAGATATGTTTTGAAAGATGCGGGCAGTATTTTAGTTAGAGCAAATCAGGCACTTCAAACTTTGGAAAAGTATAAATCCGTATTGGATAATGCGATGACAAATCTAGGTGTCTTGGAATTCGAAGATATGGTTACACTCTATGATGTGGTGGTGGTACTACAGAGAACGGAAATGGTAATGAGGGTAGTATATGAAATTGATAAATACATCTGTGAGCTGGGATCAGAGGGACGGTTGGTTAGTATGCAGCTGGAAGAGCTGGTAAATCATACTGAGCAAGATGGTGCGCTGGTAATACGGGATTACTACGTTCCGATGGAAGGAAAGACAGCCGAGGATATCGTGCGGCAAATTCATTGCTGCACACAGGAAGAGTTGCTGGACTTTTCTTTCTTGTGTCGCGCGTTGGGTTACTATGGAGGTATGAGTATATTGGATGCTGCTGTGGGCTGCCGCGGATATAGGATGCTTAGCAAAGTGCCACGGGTACCGGCTTCGGTCATTGCGAATCTGGTAAATAAATTTATAGATTTCCAAGGTATTTTAAACGCTTCCATAGAAGAGTTGGATGAAGTAGAGGGCATCGGAAATGTAAGAGCAAGAACCATCAAAGAATCTCTTGAAAAGATTCAGCAGCAGCTTCTTACCGATAACCGTAACATATAAGAAAGCAGATAAAAGACCAAATCTTCTATCTGCTTTAAAAATATGATTTTTATAAATAACAATAAACCTGTAAGGTATAGGATTCAACTATCGACCATTCACTATCTTAAGTTGTATTTTCCAAGCACTTTTACCCTATCAAGTTCTTTTATTAGAATATCATACATATTCAGATCTAATATATTACATAATGAGGCCAAATAAAATAAATTGCGTCCCATTTCTTTTTCTATCATGTCTCTGCAATTTTCGCATAATGTCCCTTCCAGATGTGTTGACAGGTTACTCCGGACTTCATCAAAATCTGCATCTTCAGGAAAAAGTTGTTTTTCTGCATTTATTTTTATGCAGCTGCATTGTGTAACAGCCTTAATAATAGAACGGTTTACACGTGCGTTAGAATCTTGAAACTTAGTTAAAGAATCAAGAATACTTTTGTTCCTTACCAGCAGCTCTTGTACTGTATATTGAAATTCATCACTTAGTATGTCTTTTACCATCATTTTCCCTCCTCAGATTCTATCCTTTTCCAATTTCTAATATTATTATACTTATAGCTGCGGCAATTTGTCAACGCATTAGTAATAATTGCACTAATTTTCCAATAAATAAAAGAACAATGAGCGGATAATAAATTATAGTAATATCGGACAGCATATGTATGGGTACTAGTATACCTAAGTGAGGAACAGATTGTTTAAAATAAATTGACATGTTATAATATTGACTACTGAATATATGAGATGTTTAAGGATATCTCTGGTTGATGGAGGCAGAAAAATGACAGAGCAAAGCAAAAAAAACGAAACGAGAATTGCGGTAGTTGGCATTATAGTTAGTAATAGAGAAGATGAAGCAAATAAAGTCAATGAAATCCTTTCCAATTATGGTCATCTTATTGTAGGCAGAATGGGATTGCCGTATAAAGATAAAGGAATATCTATCATTTCTCTGATTGTAGATGGGACAAATGATGATATCGGCGCTATGACCGGTAAACTAGGGAATATAAAAGGGGTAAAAGTGAAATCGGTAGTGACCTATTAATATTAAAAAATGTGAAAGTTTAAGGGGTCAATCTTGCAAAAATCGGGCCGTCCGAATTGACATTTTCCAATAGATGTTATAATATAAATACATAATTAAGTAATTGTAAGGAGGGATGATATTGAAGTTTACTAAGATGCAGGGGATCGGAAACGATTATGTATATGTAAATTGTTTTGAAGAAAAAGTTGCAAATCCGTCGGAGGTTGCGATTAAAATAAGTGATAGGCATTTTGGCGTGGGTTCTGACGGATTGGTACTCATTATGCCGTCAGCTGCTGAAGACTTTAGGATGAGGATGTTTAATTCCGATGGTTCGGAAGCTGAAATGTGTGGGAATGCTATTCGGTGTGTTGGTAAGTTTGTCTATGATAATGGTCTAACTAATAAAGATACTATTTCGGTAGAGACATTGGCGGGAACGAAAATTCTTCAAATGGAAGTGGAAAATCGCCAAGTGAAAACCGTAAAAGTGGACATGGGAGAGCCTATCTTAATACCTGATCAAATACCGGTAGTACATGCAAAAGAAAAATTTGTTAATGAGGACGTTGAAGTAGACGGTCAAATTTATAAATTTACCTGTGTATCTATGGGGAATCCTCATGCGGTAACCTATATGGAGGATATAGATAAGCTTAAAATAGAAGAAGTTGGTCCGAAATTTGAGCATCATAAGATTTTTCCAAAGAGAACCAATACCGAGTTTGTAGAAGTCATGGATAGGCAGACATTGAAAATGAGGGTATGGGAAAGAGGTGCCGGTGAGACACTAGCATGCGGTACAGGTGCATGTGCGGTACTGGTTGCATCGGTGATGAATAATATTAGTGACCGAAAAGCAACCGTCAAGCTCATCGGAGGGGATTTATTCATCGAATGGAATGAGCAGGATAACCATGTATATATGACAGGGCCTGCGACAAAGGTATTTGATGGGGAAATAGAAGAGTAAGCAGTGAATAGTGAATAACGAATAGTGAATAATGTACAATGAACAATGTACAATGGACAATATAAGAAGATGTGAAGAAAGTCAGATTTCCGAACAATTTAGCACTTTATTATGACTGCGGTCCTGTCACCGCTCGTGTTAGATTAAAAGTGGTTCACCGTTCATGGTTCACAGAAAAGCGCTTAGAAATTCTGTGAACTGTGAACCGTAAACAGAAAATATATTTTAAGGAAGGAATGATTTACAGTGGCATTAGTGAATGAGAATTATTTAAAGCTGCCTGGCAGTTATTTATTTGCGGAGATTGCAAGAAGGGTTAATGCTTTCCAGAAAGACAATGCGGAAGCAAAGATTATTAGATTGGGAATCGGGGATGTTACCAGACCACTTCCTGAAGCAGTAGTTTCCAATCTGCATAAAGCGGTTGATGAAATGACAGACGCTGAAACGTTTAGGGGATATGGCCCGGAACAAGGCTATCAATTCCTGATTGAAAAGATTATACAATGTGATTATGCTGCGCGCGGTATCAAACTGGATACCGATGAAGTATTTGTGAGTGATGGCTCTAAGAGTGATACCGGTAATATTCAGGAGATATTCGGAGCAGAGAATATCATTGCTGTGACTGATCCGGTCTATCCTGTTTATGTAGACACCAATGTGATGGCCGGCAGGTCAGGTGAATTGAACGATCAAGGAAAATGGAGCAAGATCGTATATATACCATGTACCGCAGAAAACAATTTTATACCTTCACTTCCCAGCGAAAAAGTAGATATCGTTTATTTATGTTTTCCTAATAATCCCACCGGTACCACCATCACCAAGGAAGAACTAAAAAAATGGGTGGATTATGCGAAGGCCAACAAGGTGATTATACTTTACGATGCAGCTTATGAAGCATATATCCAAGAGGATGATGTGGCGCACAGCATTTATGAGATAGAAGGTGCCAAAGAAGTTGCAATTGAATTCAGAAGCTTTTCAAAAAATGCAGGTTTTACCGGAACCCGGTGTGCATTTACCGTTGTACCTAAGGAAGTGGCGGCGTACACAAGTACCGGTGCCGAGGTGCAGTTGAATAAATTATGGAATAGAAGACAAACTACCAAGTTTAACGGAGTACCCTATATTATTCAACAAGGAGCTGCTGCCGTTTATTCCGAAGAAGGACAAAAGCAAATCAAGGCATTAATCAGTTACTATATGACGAATGCAAAAATCATTCGGGAGGGTGTTGAAGCATTAGGCCTGCAGGTATTTGGCGGAGTGAATGCACCGTATATCTGGCTGAAAACACCGGCGGGTTTGGATTCATGGGCATTCTTTGACAAGCTGCTCAGTGAAGCAAATGTAGTTGGAACACCTGGAGTAGGTTTTGGTCCGAGCGGACAGGGATACTTTAGATTGACTGCATTTGGCAGTAAGGAGAACACTGAAGAGGCAGTTCAAAGATTAAAGAACAGATTACAGTTGTAGAACATATGAGAGACCTAATGTACTGTTTGAAAAACACTACATGGGTCTTTTTTTTTGTAAGAAAAATACAAATATAAAACGCCGGTATGTTTGGTGTGTTATTTTTATGCATGTAAATATTCAAAATGACCAATATTTTGCAAGTTTTCTTGCATTAATTGCAAAATATATTGCAAAAAAAGTAGAAGATACATATGCATATATAATGTATTAGAACTGTAAATATTAGTTATATTTGATTTTGCGCATTTTTTCCAATATTAAATTTGAAGTAATGTATATTACGGTTTTGAAATTTTGAGAAAAAAATGTTGCAAATTTTTATTAATTACAATATAATTATACTAACGTGTTGCAAGCTTATATTATTGGCTATGTAATATAAGTTTTGATCAGTCCGTTTGGGGAAGCGGGCAAAGTCAGCAAACCAACAATACTAAATTATAGGGGGTAAATCTAAATGACTTTTAAAAATGCTTATTTAGCAGAAGTAATGGAAACAGTAATTAAAAGAAACCCAGCTGAGCCTGAATTTCATCAGGCGGTAAAAGAAGTATTGGAATCGCTGGAGCCGGTTGTAGAGAGACATCCGGAGTTCGTAAAAACCGGTATCATTGACAGGATGGTTGAACCTGAAAGAGTTATATACTTTAGAGTACCATGGGTAGACGATAGTGGCAAGGTTCAGGTAAACAGAGGGTTTAGAGTACAGTTTAACAGTGCTATTGGTCCATATAAGGGTGGTTTGAGATTCCATCCATCCGTTTACGCAGGTATTATCAAATTCTTAGGTTTTGAGCAAGTCTTTAAGAATTCCTTAACCGGACTTCCTATCGGTGGTGGTAAAGGTGGTTCGGATTTCGATCCTAAAGGTAAGTCCGACCAAGAAGTGATGAGATTCTGCCAAAGCTTTATGACAGAGCTTCAGCGGCATATTGGTGCAGACACTGACGTTCCTGCAGGGGATATCGGTGTAGGCGGACGCGAAATTGGTTATATGTATGGACAATATAAGAGACTAAGAAATGAATTCACCGGTGTTTTAACAGGTAAAGGCTTAACTTATGGCGGAAGCCTTGTAAGAACTGAAGCCACAGGATATGGCTTATGCTACTTTACAGAAGAAATGATGAATGCTGCCGGTAAGTCCTTCAAAGGTTCGACAGTTGTCATTTCCGGTTCCGGTAATGTTGCTATCTATGCAACTGAAAAGGCTTATCAATTAGGGGCTAAGGTTGTCGCTTTAAGCGATTCCAGCGGTTATATATATGACCCGGAAGGAATCAAACTTGATACAGTTAAGCAGATTAAAGAAGTAGAAAGAAAAAGGATTAAAGAATACCTCAACTACCATCCGAATGCAGAGTATTTCGAAGGATGTGGCGGTATATGGTCGATCAAGTGTGATATTGCTCTTCCATGTGCCACTCAGAATGAGCTGGATGAAGAAGCTGCAAAGGCACTTGTTGCAAACGGATGCTTTGCCGTTGCAGAGGGTGCTAACATGCCTTCAACCCCAGAAGCTGTTGAAGTGTTCTTAAAGAACGGTGTTCTTTTTGGACCTGCTAAGGCTGCCAATGCCGGCGGTGTTGCAACATCAGCCCTCGAGATGTGTCAGAATAGCATGAGATATTCATGGACATTTGAAGAAGTAGATGCTAAATTGAAGAATATCATGGTAGATATTTATAAAAATTCAGCTGCTGCAGCAAAAGAATACGGTCATGAAGGAAACTTTGTTGTAGGTGCCAATATTGCCGGATTCATGAAAGTTGCAAAGTCCATGTATGCACATGGAATTGCATATTAAGATCTAAGATATATGAAGTAAATGCGATAAAAAGTTTTGTGTTATGCAAACTTATTGCTGGATAATGCTCTGACTGTTCCATAATAGTGTGCGTTTATGAACATAAACTATGTTTAATATGTTGCTTATGCAATTTGTTGAGAGTAAAGTTGCATAAGTAATAAAAGAGGTATTGCATTTTCTTTAATTGTATAATATAATGAAGTTAAGTAAAGTTTAATATGCAAAGAACAATGGCGTTCTCAATCGTTCTCTTATGGGGAATTTGTTTGAGTGCGCCTTTTTTATTAACTATTGTTATGTCTTAATATTGTTGAATTTTCTAAAGTTTTAAAATCCTATGTATAGGATCGGATATTAAGATTAATATATAGGAGTTATGAAAAAAATCGAATATAGCACATAGAGAAAATCGAACTTGGGGACTGTCCCTGCTGTTTGCCTGGTTTTGGCATAACAGAGGGACTGTCCACATGTTTGATTTTCGAACGGTTAAGCACCTTTTCACAGCCTCTTAATATGAAGTAAATACAAAATGCGATAAGAGATTTTCTGCATTATAAAACTCTTGTAGAATGATGCTTTTGTTGTGTCGTGATGATGTATAAATATGAACATAGACTACGTTTAATATGTTTTTGCAATTCGCGAAGGAGAAAATTGCAAAAAAAGCAAAAAAGGTATTGATTTTTCGTTAATTATATAATATAATGAAGTCAATTAGAGTTTAATATGCAAAAGAACAATGGCGTTCTCAATCATTCTCTTTTAGAGAATTTGTTTGAGTACGCTTTTTTTATTAGCTTTAACCGTTGTTTTATTGGTCATTATAGTGTGATATCCCGGCATCGCATTATGATTTAGACAGTCAGCGGTCACTCGTGACAGTTGATTTACTCCCTATAAAGGCAATTAGTTCAAGATTGGTTTTGAACTTGCTGCCAAAGCATAATTCCCTATAATGATATCGGTATAGCCAAAGCCGGGACCGATATCACCATAAAGTTAACCTATAATAGCGATGATGTTATTATTTAAAATTGTTTGTATATGTTTTACAAATAAGGATATATATCATAGCTGTTATTGAGAGTAGATTTCATAACAGCTATTTTGCTTCCTATTGATGTTTTACTCCGAGCTCCAAATGCCGAGCTCCGAGCTAATATAATAAATATAGAAAGGTTGGCCATTATGAATCATCTTGGAATACCAAAAAAGCAGGGGCTTTATGACCCAGGCTTTGAACATGATGCCTGCGGTATTGGTTTTGTGGCGAATATAAAGGGGAAGAAGTCACATGAGATCATACGTCAAGCAATAACAATACTGATAAACCTGACTCATCGTGGTGGGTGTGGTTGTGAAACCAATACAGGTGACGGCGCCGGTATATTGCTTCAGAATCCGCATAGCTTTTTTGTAAAAGTATGTGCAGAGAATGGGATGAAGCTTCCTGAGGAAGGACAATATGGCGTCGGAATGCTTTTCCTATCGCCTAATGTTGAGGAAAGAGAAGCATGTGAAAAGCACCTGGAAAAAATCGTTCAAGAAGAAGGACAAAGTGTTATCGGGTGGAGAACGGTTCCTACCAATGACTCTTCATTAGGTAATACTGCAAAGGCTGTAATGCCTTATGTAAGACAAATTTTTATCAAGAAGGATGAAAATGTTAAAGATCAGCTTTCATTTGAAAGAAAACTTTATATTATTCGTAAGCGTGCAGAAAAAGAAATTCGTCATTCCGACATGAAGGGTGGAGAGTATTTCTTCTTTACAAGCCTTTCTTCCCGTACTATCGTATATAAGGGAATGTTGACGCCGGAACAGGTGGACGAGTTTTATCCTGATTTATTGGATGAAGATATGCAAACAGCGATTGCGCTTGTGCATTCACGGTTCAGTACCAATACTTTCCCAAGTTGGGAGAGAGCACATCCGAATCGTTATATTATACACAATGGTGAAATCAATACTTTACGTGGAAACGTGAACTGGACTCATGCCAGAGAAGCGATGTTTGAATCAGACTTATTTGGTGAGGACATGAAAAAAGTGATTCCTGTTGTTGATCAGGATGGCAGTGACTCAGCGATGCTGGACAACTATATTGAATTGCTCACACTGGCAGGTCGTTCTTTACCACATGCCGTGATGATGGCTATTCCTGAGCCATGGGAGAATCATGAAAGCATGAGCGACGAAAAAAGAGCTTTTTATGAATACCACAGTTGTATGATGGAACCATGGGATGGCCCTGCAGCGATCGGCTTTACCGATGGCACATATGTAGGGGCGGTATTGGACAGAAACGGTTTAAGACCTTCAAGATATTATGTAACAAAAGATGATATGGTTATTTTATCGTCGGAAGTAGGTGTTTTAGATATTGATCCGGCGAATGTTCTGAAGAAAGAAAGACTTCATCCGGGTAAAATGTTCCTAATTGATACAAAAGAAGGACGTATTATCGAAGATGAAGAATTAAAGAATAGCATTGCTGTACAGCAGCCTTACCGTGAATGGTTAAATGAGCACCTTGTTGAGTTAAAGGATTTACCTGATGTTGAACATGGACGTTTAGAAGAACATCAATCGGTTCTTAAAAGACAAAGAGCATTCGGGTATACTACTGAAGAATTAAAAGTGCTTATCGGGCCAATGGCAAAAGACGGAATAGATCCGATCGGAGCAATGGGTACCGATATCCCGTTGGCGGTCTTATCCGACAAGCCACAGCTTTTGTACAATTACTTTAAACAGCTTTTTGCGCAGGTAACCAATCCGCCTATTGACGCACTGCGTGAGGAATTGATTACATCTTCTATCACCATGATCGGTTCGGAAGGGAATTTGCTTCAACCGGGGCCAAGAAGCTGCAGACAGATTAAATTAAAGACTCCTATTCTTAGCAATGAAGAGTTGGAAAAACTAAGAAGAATTACTAGAGAAGGCTTTAAGGCAACAACTCTTCCGATTCTGTTTAATGCGGCGGAAGGCGGCATAGGATTGGGAAAAGCGATGGAAGAGTTGTTCCAATCTGCAAATAAAGCAATCGATGACGGATATAATTTCTTAATACTATCCGATAGAGGTGTAGATGCTGAGAAAGCACCCATCCCGGCGCTGTTAGCAGTTGCGGGTCTGCATCATTATCTCATTCGTGAAGGAACAAGAATGAAAGTGAGCTTGCTGCTCGAATCAGGCGAACCGCGCGAAGTACATCATTTTGCTCTTTTACTGGGATATGGTGTGAGTGCGATTAATCCGTATTTGGCATTTGAAACAATAGAAGATATGATTGAACACGACCTTCTAACGGATATCACTTATAAAGATGCGATTTATAAATATATTAAAGGAGCTACCAAGGGTGTTGTAAAAGTAATGTCCAAGATGGGGATTTCAACCATACAGAGTTATCAAGGCGCACAGATTTTCGAAGCGTTGGGTATTGATAGTGCAGTAATTGATAAATACTTTACATGGACACCATCCCGAATTGGCGGTGTTGGCATTGAACAGATTGCTCAAGAAGCAAAAATGCGTCACGAGAGTGCTTTTGCCGAGCGTCAGGCGGATGTAAAAAATCTGGAGAGCGGCGGAAATTATCAATGGAGAAAAGATGGAGAATATCATCTTTTCAATCCGGAATCAGTGCATAAGCTTCAGCACGCGTGCAGAACAGGTAACTATGAACTGTTCAAAGAATATACCGGATTAATTAATGAGCAGGCTCAAAGTCACTGCACCATTAGAGGTTTATTGGATATGAAAATGGTAGAGCAGCCGATTTCTATCGATGAGGTAGAATCCGTTGAGTCTATCTGTAAAAGATTTAAAACCGGTGCGATGTCTTACGGTTCCATCAGTAAGGAAGCGCATGAAAGTATAGCAATTGCGATGAACCGTATAGGCGGAAAGAGCAATACCGGTGAAGGCGGAGAAGACCCTGAAAGGTTTATTCCGGAGGCGAATGGAGATTCAAAATGTAGTGCGATCAAACAGGTTGCGTCAGGACGTTTTGGGGTTACAATCGAATATTTGGTAAATTCCAAAGAGATTCAGATTAAAATGGCACAAGGAGCTAAACCGGGTGAAGGCGGGCAACTGCCGGGTAGAAAGGTATATCCGTGGGTTGCAAAAGCAAGATATTCTACACCGGGTGTAGGATTGATTTCACCGCCTCCGCACCATGATATCTATTCCATTGAAGACCTTGCACAGTTGATTCATGACTTAAAAAATGCAAACAGAGGTGCAAGAATTACGGTTAAGTTGGTATCTGAAGTGGGTGTAGGAACTATTGCAGCAGGTGTTGCAAAAGGCCGTGCCGATGTTGTACTCATCAGCGGTTATGATGGTGGTACCGGAGCATCACCAAGAACCAGCATACGTCATGCCGGACTTCCTTGGGAGTTAGGTGTTGCTGAAACACACCAAACGCTGTTGATGAACGATTTGAGAAGCAGGATTACCGTTGAGACCGACGGAAAACTTCTCACCGGTCGTGATGTAGCGATTGCCGCATTGCTTGGTGCCGAAGAGTTTGGCTTTGCGACAGCTCCACTGATTGTTCTGGGCTGCGTCATGATGAGGGTATGTCACTTAGATACATGTCCTGTAGGGGTTGCTACTCAAAATCCGGAGCTGAGAAAGAAATTCATGGGTAAACCGGAACATGTAGAAAACTTCATGAGATTTATTGCCCAGGATTTACGTGAGTGGATGGCTAAAATGGGCTTTAGAACAATAGATGAAATGGTTGGCCGTGTAGATAAGCTGATGCCTAAGAAAGCTATTGACCATTGGAAGGTTAAAGGCGTAGATTTATCCGCACTGCTTTATACACCTGAAGTAGGAGAAAATGTAGGAAGATATTGTACCATGAAGCAGGACCATGAACTGGAAAAGTCTTTAGACTACAACTCCTTACTTGAAATATGCAAACCTGCATTGGAATCAGGAAAACCGGTGGAAGCGATATTGCCTATAAAAAATACAAACCGTGTGGTTGGAACGATTTTGGCAAGTGAGATCGCCAAGAAGCATGGACTAAAAGGTTTTGATGAAGATACTATTAAGCTTTACTTTAAAGGTTCAGCGGGTCAAAGCTTTGGGGCTTTTGTTTCCAAAGGTGTAACCATGAAACTTGAAGGTGACAGCAACGATTATATCGGTAAAGGCTTATCCGGTGGTAAACTTATTGTAGTGCCTCCGAAAGAGTCTACCTTTGTACCTGAAGACAATGTTATCGTCGGTAACGTTGCATTCTATGGCGCTACAGCAGGGGAAGCCTATATCAGAGGAAGCGCCGGAGAACGTTTCTGTGTGAGAAACAGCGGTGTGTATGCAGTTGTTGAAGCAGTAGGCGATCACGGATGCGAATACATGACAGGAGGACGCGCGGTGATTCTGGGGTCAACCGGAAGAAACTTTGCGGCAGGTATGTCAGGGGGGATCGCATATGTGTACAATGAAAACGGAAAGTTTAAAGAAAACTGTAACAAAGAAATGGTTTATTTGGAAGACCTGCAAGATGAAGAAGATGCTCAAGAACTAAAAGATATGATTACCAAGCATGCAAACTATACTGAAAGTACGGTTGCAAAGCGGATCCTTGAAAACTGGGATGAAATGGTGAAAAAATTTGTTAAAGTAATACCTAAGGATTATAAAGTGGTACTTCAAGCGCTTAAAAGAGTACAAAGTGCCGGCTTGAGCGGCGAAGAAGCCATGATGGCTGCTTTCCAAGAAAATAATCGTGATATGGCACGTGTAAGTGGAAACTAAGCTGCAATCACAAGAAATGGAGGACATGAGATGGGTAAACCAACAGGATTTATGGAATATACACGTGAACTGCCTGTAGATCGTGCACCTTCCGAAAGGATTGGTGATTGGCAGGAGTTCCACGACCATTTTAATGAAGAAGAACTGCAAAAGCAAGGCGCGCGGTGTATGGATTGCGGAATACCATTCTGCCACAGCGGTATGCTGCTAGCCGGAATGGCATCGGGCTGTCCTATTAACAACCTGATCCCTGAATGGAATGATTTGATCTATAAAGGGATGTGGAAAGAAGCCCTTAATAGGCTTCTTAAGACCAACAACTTTCCGGAATTTACCGGAAGAGTTTGTCCGGCACCTTGTGAAGGATCATGTACATTGGGGATGTTGGAGCCGGCAGTTACTATCAAAAATAATGAGTGTCATATCATTGATAGAGCCTTCGAAGAAGGCTGGGTAGTAGCGGAACCCCCTAAGGTACGTACAGGAAAGAAAGTGGCAGTAGTTGGGTCCGGACCTTCAGGTCTGGCCTGCGCTGCTCAATTAAATAAAGTAGGACATTCGGTAACAGTATATGAGCGGGCTGACCGTATCGGCGGCTTGTTAATGTATGGTATTCCTAATATGAAGCTGGATAAGGGCATCGTGCAGAGAAGAGTAGACCTAATGGCTGAAGAAGGAATTACTTTTGTTACCAATACGGAGATCGGTAAGGATTATCCTGTAGAAAAACTGAAATCTGAGTATGATGCCTTAGTTTTATGTTGTGGATCTACCAATCCTAGAGATTTGGCAGTAGAAGGCAGAGAGTTAAGCGGTGTATACTTTGCAATGGAATTTTTGAAGGCCAATACAAAGAGCCTTCTTGACTCCAATCTTGAAGATGGCAACTATATCAGTGCAAAAGGAAAAGATGTCATTGTTATCGGTGGCGGAGATACCGGAACAGACTGTGTAGGAACATCTATCCGTCATGGCTGCAAGAGTGTGGTACAGCTTGAAATTATGCCGAAGCCGCCGGAAGAACGTACACCTGATAACCCATGGCCGCAGTGGCCCAAGATCTATCGTATGGACTATGGTCAGGAAGAAGCTGCGGAGTTGTACGGTAAAGACCCGCGTGAATATTGCATCATGACCAAGAAAATCGTCGGTGATGAGAACGGTGCGGTTAAAGAAGTACACACTGTAAATATCGAATGGGTTAAGGATGCACAAGGCAGATTTAGTCCGAAAGAGATTGAAGGGTCAGAAAAAGCATGGCCTGCACAATTAGTACTCTTGGCGATGGGATTCACCGGTCCGGAAGATACTGTTGTATCACAGTTAGGACTTGAGAGTGACGCTCGTTCCAATGTAAATGCAGCTTATGGTAAATTTGCTACAAATATAGAAGGTATATTTGCAGCCGGTGATATGCGTCGCGGACAGAGTCTTGTAGTATGGGCAATCAATGAAGGCCGTGCTGCAGCAAGAGAATGTGACAAATATTTAATGAGTTCAACAAACTTAAAATAATTAGATTTAAATTTCAATAGAAATAAAAAAACATGGTACCGATTAAGGTGCCATGTTTTTTTCATGACTAAAATAATAAAGAAACAGATTTTACTATAACGGGTAGCCGCTATGGGGCGGCCATTGGCCGTCCGCATATGTAATTTACATGATAATATCCTGCTGAGGTTCTTTACTTAGCATAGGAGATGCATTTCTTAAGTTGAATATATAGATAGGCCCCATGAAGAACAATATAAAACTTAAGACAGTCATCAACGTAGCTTTATCACCCTTATACATCTTGAAGAGTTGATACGTGACGAAGATATTAAAAACAAAATACGCTAAACCCAGCAACCACCCGATCACTGGGATGCCTGATAGAACTATCATAGCCAGGGTTGCTACCGGTAAAACAATTTCAAGCCTGCTGATGGTGTAATCAGCAATCTTGATTTCCTTAAGGATCTTCCCAATAATGTAAAGCTGGAGTATGGGGATCCAGGCGAACCATTCGTTTTCCAGTTGTTGATTTTTTGCCATCCCATAGAGTCCTATTGCAAACAAGACATATAGTACGATGCCGATGATAAATAAAAACAACATGAAGACTCCAAGCACTGCAAACAGCATTGATAAATTGTTCATGTCCATATGTATAATCCTTCCTTTCTAAAATATTTATGGTAAAATTATATAATATCTTTATAATATATTCAATAAATAATTGGAAGATACCTGATGTTTGTAAATACTATTATAATTGTACATGCTTGTAAATGCATATTGAAATATTTATTGATTCAAAATTCTAATACTTTATATACAATTTACAATATATATGCACTAAAAATGAAATTTTTCATAAGATAAATTGCAAAATATTTATAATTTTCTATTGCATTTTTTTAAAATTATGATATAATAGAATCAAGTTAAAGCATTACCAATATATTTAATAATTATTGGAACAATGACGTTCTTTAAAGATAATCTTAAAAGTTGTCTTTAAGTAGGAACGTCTTTTTGTATTTAATTCTATTTTACTAGATATGAAATGTATAAAATAGGGAATGAATAATAATCAGTAGTTAATCGTTATTATTTATAGACCATGATGAAAGGGGTTTGATATGCATGTCAGACTATACCAAAGAAGATGTAATGAGAATGGTGAAAGAGCAGGATGTCAAATTTATTAGACTTCAGTTTACGGATATTTTTGGAACTTTGAAAAATGTAGCTATCACATCAAACCAATTGGAAAAAGCGTTAAGTAATCAATGCATGTTTGACGGTTCATCAATTGAAGGATTTGTAAGAATTGAAGAATCAGATATGTACTTAAGACCCGACCCAACTACTTTTAGTATTTTTCCTTGGCGACCACAGCCCGGAAGAGTAGCAAGAATGATTTGTGATGTATATAACCCTGATGGTACTCCATTTGAAGGAGACCCTAGATATATTCTAAAAAAAGTCGTTAAAGAAGCGGCCGATATGGGTTATACATTTAACGTGGGACCGGAATGTGAGTTCTTCCTATTCTTGACCGATGAGAATGGAAATCCTACAACCATTACCCATGATAATGCAGGATATTTTGATTTAGGACCTATTGATCTTGGTGAAAATGCAAGAAGAGATATGTGTCTGATGTTAGAAGAAATGGGTTTTGAGATTGAAGCATCCCATCACGAAGTTGCAAGAGGACAACATGAAATAGATTTTAAATATTCCGAAGGGGTGCAAACCGCCGATAACATTATGACATTCAAGCTGGTAGTAAAGGCCATGGCGCAGAGACATGGATTGCATGCAACATTTATGCCTAAGCCGATATTCGGAATCAGTGGTTCAGGAATGCATACCAACATGTCACTTTCTAAAGATGGCATAAATGTATTTTATGATCCGGATGATGAGCTAGGCTTAAGTAAAATCGCATATAATTTTATTGCCGGTATTTTAAAGCATGTAAAGGCAATGGCAGCAATCACAAATCCGACTGTGAATTCATATAAAAGATTGGTGCCGGGGTATGAAGCACCCGTTTATGTTGCTTGGTCTGCTAAAAATAGAAGTCCCTTAATAAGGATTCCTGCAACAAGGGGAGCAGGTACTCGTGTCGAGTTGAGAAATCCTGACCCTTCATGCAATCCTTATCTTACACTTGCAGTCGCATTGGCAGCGGGATTAGATGGGATAAAGAACGATTTAAAGCCTCCGGCCAGCATCGAAAAAAATATTTATGAAATGGACGCTGCCGCCAGGGATAAATATGGTATAGATAGTCTCCCGGAAAGTCTGGAGGAAGCTATTCTGCAGCTGAAAAACGATGAGTTAATGAAAGCGACGCTTGGTTCTCATACTCACGCAAGATATATAGAAGCAAAATTAATTGAATGGGATGATTATAGAACAAAGGTTCATCAGTGGGAAATTGATCAGTATCTCACCAAATATTAACTCGATCTTTATTGAGGGATGATGGGGGAGTGTTGGTGATGAGCCGTGCAGATATAATTGTTTCAATAAATAATATGGAGTTGGGAAGTCGTATAAGAAACGTGCTCATACAAAGCGGACTCAATGTTCTGGATGTTTGTAATTCTGGAAATGAGGCTATCAGAAGAGTTCGGATGTTAAGACCGGATGTTCTGATTATCAACTATGAGCTTCCCGATACTACAGGTTTTGAAGTTGGAAAGATCGTAGCGGGAGATGGTTTGTGTACTGTGATAGTGCTAACAAATCAGAGTCAGAAGGAAGATATTGAAGGTTCAGCAGGCCATTTGGATATTATTTGTCTAAACAAACCGCTGAATAAGACAACATTAATTTATACTATTGATATTGTTTTACGAAGTAAAAGAAAAGTCAAGAAGCTAGAAGACGAAGTAAATGAATTGAAGAAAAATCTTGAATCGAGAAAATTGATTGACAGAGCAAAAGGTCTTTTAATGGAAAAGATGGGACTTCCGGAGCCGGAAGCCTATAGAAGGATTCAAAAACAAAGCATGGACAGCGGAGTTCCAATGAAAGATATCGCAAAGATCATAATAGATACAATGCAATAATCAGTAACTTGTAATACCCACTACCCGTAAATTTCATAGCTCGTTGATGAGCATATATTATTATGTTGGCTAAGGCGCCGGTGTTTATTCACGGCGTCTTTTCTTATATAAAAAATAAAGGAGAGGTGTGTTATTTATGAAAAAGCTTGAAATTATTATCCGCCCGGAAAAAATGGAGGAGCTGAAAGAAGTTCTTGACAAAGCAGGGATAAAGGGAATGATGGTATCCACCGTGATGGGATGCGGGAACCAAAGAGGAATAAAAGAAATGTATAGGGGTGCAGAGCTTACCATTAATTTACTGCACAAAATAAAAGTAGATATTATAATTCCTGATGCCTCCGTAGAAGGAATTATTAAGAAAGTAAGAGATACGATGAATACCGGCAATGTAGGTGATGGTAAGATATTTATCTACGATGTAGAAAATGCGATAAGAATTAGAACAGGAGAAACTGGAGACGCAGCATTATAAGCTATGAATAAATGAGATGAAAGGGTGTTTTAAATGTCAAGAAGAGTGTTAGTGTTACTTTTGATAATGAGCATAGTATTACTACCTGTAGTTGCTTTTGCAGCCGACGAGGCTTTAACACCGGAAGGTGTGCAAAACGCGTTGGATACAATTTGGGTACTGATCGCAGCATTCCTGGTATTCTTTATGCAAGCAGGTTTTGCGATGGTAGAAGCCGGATTCACAAGAGCAAAGAATGCAAGTAATATTATTATGAAGAATTTAATGGACTTTTCTATAGGATCAATTACATTTTTTGTTGTAGGCTTCGGAATCATGTTTGGTGATGACTTAATGGGATTCATCGGTACTACCGGTTTTCTAAATCCGGATACTATTGATCTTGGTCTAAATATACCAATGCCTGCCTTTATCATCTTCCAAACCGTATTTGCTGCAACTGCAGCGACTATCGTGTCAGGAGCTATGGCTGAAAGAACGAAGTTTGCTTCTTATGTTGTATATAGTGCAGTTATTACCATCATCATTTATCCTGTCGTTGGTCACTGGACATGGGGAGGCGGCTGGCTTTCAAGCTTAGGATTTATAGACTTTGCAGGATCAACCGTTGTACACTCGGTAGGTGGATGGGCAGCATTGGTTGGTGCAGCCATTATCGGGCCTAGAATAGGGAAATACGGTGCTGATGGTAAGGTTTACGCAATACCTGGCCACAATATTACTTTAGGTGCGTTAGGTGTATTCATCCTCTGGTTTGGATGGTTCGGATTCAACCCTGGTAGTGAATTAGCTGTTGACGCAGCAGTTGCAAGTATTGCAATGACTACCAACTTAGCAGCAGCAGCAGGGGCATTAGTAGTTATGATTATTACATGGATAAAATATGGAAAGCCCGATGTAAGCTTAACACTAAATGGTGCTCTAGGAGGATTAGTTTCAATTACAGCAGGTTGTGCGGCGGTAAGCATGTGGGGTGCCCTTGCAATTGGTGCAATTGCCGGAGTCGTTATCGTATACGGAATAGAATTTATTGATAAAGTATTAAAGATCGATGATCCTGTAGGTGCTGTAGGCGTTCATGGATTATGCGGTAGTGTTGGAACAATTCTTGTTGGTTTATTCGCAGTAGAAGGCGGATTGTTCTACGGCGGCGGTGTGAATCAATTATTGGTTCAATTGGCTGGTGTAGCTGCTGTAGCGGCATGGACTCTAGGCACCACATTCGTGCTGTTCTCTGTGATTAAGAATACAATGGGATTGAGAGTTACTAAACAAGAAGAAGAAATGGGACTCGACCATGGTGAGCATGCTACCCAAGCATACGCAGATTTTGTATTAAAAATCTAAGATATAATTTAATAGTAAAAAGGAGTTCATCAGAATATTCTGATGAACTCCTTTTTTGTTGTAATGCTGCATAAGATGGTATATAATAATCGTTGTGTTTACTGAAGGATTTAGTAGAGTGTATAAACTGTCCGGTAAATAGAATCAATATCTGGGGGTTGAGTATGATAAAAAGAGTACTAAATCATTATAATAAGGATTTTCTTTTGTTCATTTTATGCAGTATGTTTATAGGCATAGGAATGGGAATATATGATACAACATTTAATAATTTTTTAGATAAAACTTATGATATTACTGCGTTTATGAGAGGGTTAACAGAGTTCCCAAGGGAGTTTCCGGGATTCTTTGTTGTTCTGATATCTTTTTCGGTATTCCACTTTTTGGGAGATATAAGATTAGCTATCTTTGCTAATATTGTTGCCGCGGTGGGATTTATGGGCATGGGTTTCTTTTCACCGAGTTATGGGGTTTTAATGGCTTGGCTTTTCATTCAGAGTTCGGGCGTTCATATATATCTGCCGTTGACTTCCAGTATCGGGATGTCTCTATCAGATGGCAAAAAAGATGGAAGTGTTTTAGGTACTTTTCAGGCCATTACCACAGCAGCTACTGTTGTAGGATGCAGCATCATATGGCTGGGTTTCAGATATATGAACTTTAGCTATCAGATTACCTTTACTATTGCTGCGGTTGCAATGGCCTGTGCGGCAGTTGGTTTCATGTTTATGACACGAAGCGTCTATCAACCTCGCAAAACGAAAGTGCTATTAAAAAGAAAGTATTCGCTGTTTTATTGGCTGAATATATTATACGGCGCAAGAAAACAGGTATTCATGACTTTCGGGCCTTGGGTGCTGATAAAAATTTTTAATCAGGATGTGGAGATTTTCGCCATATTAGGTATTGTAGGGTCCATGGTCGGGGTTTTCTTCAAGCCTATGCTAGGGAAGCTTATCGACCTATTAGGAGAAAAATTAATATTGGCAGCCGAAGCGGTAATTTTAGTATTTGTATGCATAGGATACGGCTTTTCTGAAAAAATGGGATTGGGCAGCTATGGGATCTATCTGGCATATGTATGCTTTATTATTGACCAAATGCTGATGGGGGTAAGTATGGCAAGGGCTACTTATGTTAAAAAGATTGCAGACGAACCGGGAGATATATCACCAACCATTGCAATGGGAGTGAGTATTGACCATGCAGTAGCGATGACAATGCCTTTTATAGGAGGTATCGTTTGGACCCGCTTCGGGTATGAGTATGTTTTTCTCTGTGCTGCTGCCATTGCAGTGATTAATTTTATCTCTGTGCTGCGTATTAAAATTCCTACACAACGGCCGGCAGATGTTGTTGAGAATGCAGCATAGGAAGAGAAATTATAAATATTCAGTACTTTTTTTTGAAAGTTATCTATAAAAAGTCAAATTTTATCTTGACATAATTCAGGTTATATAGTATCATAAATACCTGTGACGCACAGGAATTCCCAGCGTCACATTATATTTGGGCCATTAGCTCAGTCGGCAGAGCACTTGACTTTTAATCAAGGTGTCCCGCGTTCGAGTCGCGGATGGCTCACCATGGAAACCGCTTATCTGTAGGGATAGGCGGTTTTTTGTTATGTGGGAATTAGTTGGTAATTTATTCCGTGTGCCAATTTCGTGCCAATCTATTTGGAAGAATAAGTACACGAGGACAAAAGCAAGTAAAAATAAATAAAAGCTGTGGAGATAACCGTTGACTGTTGAATATTTTTTTTACTTTTTCATATAATGAAATGTACATAATTGACGTTGTGTACATTTTGTTATATAATGGAGGTGTGAGGAGATGAATAATATGTTTACGATTAGTGCAACTGAGGCGAGAAAAGAATGGAGTAGTGTAATCGATACTGTTGTACGTGAAAAGCCTGCATTTGTTACAAGAACAAGAGATTTAATTATACTGAGCAATTTACAAACGATGGAGGCTTTACTTGAGAGGTACTCTTTCACGGCCGAGGAATTTATTGAGGACAACGGAAGTGTTACTCTTTCATTAAATGAGATTGATTTAGTGGTTAACTCCGAAACAAAAGAAAAAGCAGTGCTAATGTTAGCTGAAGAATTGAAAGAGTATGCTGAGGAATATTACAATGAGTTTAATTTCTGGAGTAATGCGCCCAACAGAAAATCACATTTGCCGTATGTTCTTAAAGTTTTGTTGCTTGATGATATTAATAAAATAGGAGCAACTGTAAAATGCCAACCTGGAAAGAATTAAAGCGTTTTTGTGAGCGTGATGGATGGGAATTATACAAAGAAACAGACCACTATTTTTACAGAAAAACTGATGATAACGGCAATATCAGAAGAACAAAGGTTTCGAAAGGTACTGGTGAGATTTACGGTAATGTGTGGAGAGAAATATTAAAAAAACAGCTAGGCATTACAATGGAAGAATTTAATAAAAAAATATAAATAAATTTTAATCAAAAACGTCGGTGTTTATAAATCCTAAACAACGTTTTTTTATTTATCATCACAGGTGTCCCGCGTTCGAGTCGCGGATGGCTCACCATGAAAACCTTCTATCTGTAGGGATAGAGGGTTTTTCGTTGTGTGGATATTTATTGAGGTAATTAAAATCGTGCCAATTTCGTGCCAATCTTGGCACATGAATAAATACCGAGAAATAAAAATATACACCAATAAATAAATTTTATAGATATTGAAAGATACTCTTGGGATAATCATTCGAGTTTAAAAAGAAAGCCTTGAAAACAGGATATAGGCTAAGAAAAGCAAGAGTAGCTTCTAAATCAGTTTGCAGAAAGTTCATAAAATAACATATAATTTACCATATTTTTGTCACAATTCAGCGGTATAGTATAAATAACAAAATCATTAAATTAAAATTTTTAAAAGGAGATGTATGGTAATGAAAAAATCATTAGTAGCATTTGTAACAATTAGTTTGCTGGGAATTATGATTTTTGGCACAACGGTTTTGGCAGCCGGAGAGGATTTTGGTGCTAGAGGTGCAAGTTTACAAGAGAGTTATTCGCTTGAAGAAATGCTGAAGTATGCGGTTCAAGATGAATATCTTGCCCGAAGTGAGTATCAAAAGATCATGGATACATTTGGGACACAAAGACCATTTTCCAACATTATAAAGTCTGAAGAGCAGCATATATCGTTATTGAAGCCGCTATTTGAAGTATATGACATTGAGTTACCGGAAGATACTGCAAATGATTACGTCATTATACCAGCTAGTATTAACGAAGCGCTTGAAACCGGGGTGCAGGCTGAAATTGCAAATATAGCAATGTATGAAAAGTTCTTAAAACAAGAATTGCCTGTAGATGTCAGAAGTGTTTTTGAAAGATTAAAGAATGCATCTGAAAATCATTTGAGAGCTTTTAAAAACGGAGTAGATAGAGAAGATGGCAGTAGAGGTAACAATCAAGGTCAAGGCAAGTGGAGACAAGGAAGAATACAAAGTGGTGGCTGAGGTAGAAATTAATCACAGTCCAACTGCTAAATTTTAAAAAATATGTTTAGGTAACAGTTTATGTGGTATTAATATTACATAACAAACAAAGGAGATGATTCCCTTGCACAATAAAATGTATGGAATCAATAGATCACTATAAAATGCCTGAAAGAATGTTTGATAGATGAAACAAAAGGTGCTTCCACCTAAAGAGGAATACAGGCAGTGAATGGAAGAAAAACTCAATAAAGCTTATACATGACGGAGATGGTGCCATTGGTGATTAGCTTTTAAATGGAAGTTGTTTTTTTGAACAGAGGGATCTCTGATTAGATAGATTCTATTTGAGGAGGTCAAGGTAGTTTAACTGTTATTTAAGTCAGTATTTGTTGTTAAGATTGTAGTAAAGCTAAATGCAAATTAATATATAATTCGGAATGGAAAAGAGTCTAGTATGAGTTTCATGCTTAGGCTCTTTTCTTTTCCTTGAGATATGGAAAAATCTTGTGGGAATGTTTTAGTTTCTAAAGATATGTGATACAATCGACTCTGATACGAAATCAGATATAACGGAGAATTATTGAAGGGAGATTTGATTATGAAATATACAGGATCATGTCTTTGTGGTGAAGTTACTTTTGAGATAGAAGGGGATTTTGAAAAATTTTTTCTTTGTCATTGTGAACGATGCCGTAAGGATACAGGTTCAGCCCATGCAGCCAATCTGTTTTCTTCTACAGCCGAGTTAAGATGGCTGTCTGGTGAAGATAAAGCTAAAACCTTTAACTTGCGTTCAGAAGGACACATAAAAAGCTTTTGCATCAATTGCGGATCAGCTCTGCCAAATATTCAATTTGATGGAAAACTACTGGTGGTTCCCGCAGGAAGTATTGATAGTGACATAAACATTAAACCGCGAGGGCATATCTATTATGCAAACAAAGCAAGCTGGGATAATGACTTAGAGAAAGTACCAAAGTTTGAAGAACTCCCAAATGGATGAAGAAAAGAAACATTATTCTTCAAAATTGGTTTACATTGAGAAGATACTCTGCCATCAAGGAAGAAATATGTCTTAACGGCATAATTTTTGTCTACTCCACGCACGTGGAGACGGTAACACTGCTATATAGAACTTAAACACATTGATGTGACTGGGTTTGGCGGGCTTACGAATAAAATTACCGAATAAAATAAGGAGTTGGAGCAATGCAGGAACTAATAAAGAAGATTGAGTATAATAATGGCGTTTTCCCTAGGGATGCAATAAAAGAGATTATTGATAGAAAAGATGAAGCTATACCATACTTGATTGATATAGTTAAGCAAGTCAGAGATAATTCGGAAAAGTATAAAAATGAGCATAAGTACTTTGCTCATATCTACGCAGTCTACCTTCTGGCTCAATTTAGGGTCAAAGAGCTGTTTCCTATTTTTCTGGATATTTTAAACCTATCTGGTACAATGCCACACGATTTGTTTGGAGATGTGATATGTGAAGATGCAGGAAGAATACTAGCTACAGTGTACCATGATGATGCTCAACCTATAAAGAACCTGATAACGAATGTAGAAGCGGATGAATATGCTCGAGGTCAAGCACTGAGAGCATTGGCAATATTGGTGCTCAATGATAGAATGGAAAGAAATGTGGTTCTGAATTATTACAAAGAGCTATTGAATGGAGGCTTAGAAGATCAGCATCCGTATGTTTTAGCCGAAGTAGTAGTCTATTCTGATGAACTATATCCTCAAGAAATCTATGACGAAATTAAAAATGCGTTTAATAATGACATGATTGATGAAGGAGTTATTGGAATTGAGTCAGTTAATCGAACACTGAGAAGAGACCAGATATCTGTTATTGAAAGTTCAAAAAATAATACACATATGAAGCTGATAGATGATACTATAGCAGAAATAGAGCACTGGGCATGCTTCCATATAGATTGTGAAGAGCGGAAGAGAAAACGAATGCTACAAAATAAAATGATAGAGGGTAGTAAGAAATCAAATACACAGACAGTTGTTAAAGATTTAAAAGTTGGACGAAACGATCCCTGCCCCTGTGGTAGTGGTAAGAAATATAAGAAATGTTGTGGTGGATGAGAAAAAGATGTGAACCAATGAGTTTTACAGGGAAATGACATATATATGATATGGAACAGTGGGATGAAGATTATTTTAACATGGAAGTACAGGCATATATTGATGTTTTGCCTGATAATCTCGGCAACTTTCAATTTGGTTTAATATCAGCTCAGTTACATGGCAGGACAATAGATTATGCTGGGAAAAACCGATTTGAGTTTACTTTTGAAGGAAATGATGAAGGTGAACCAGTGAATGGTTATGGGTGGGTAATGTACAAAGAAAAGGATGTAATTGAGGGTGAGTTCAGGTTTCATCTGGGCGATTCATCGTATTTTGTGGCAAGAAAGGCGTGAAAATAGATTATGTATATTGATGGTATTGGTGAAATAGATGAAGATGTATCAGAAGAAGAGATTGTTGAGATAAAGCGGTTATTAGCAGAGAAGGAGCGACTTGAGGAAGAAGCCGAGCGGTTAAAAAACAAGATTAATGAATTGAAACCCCAGATACATGCATTAGCTAAAAAAGAGAATATTGGGAGAAATGACCCGTGTCTCTGTGGAAGTGGCAAAAAATATAAAAAATGCTGTGGTAGATAAAAAGGTGAGATTTTTATGCTGATACTTCAATGTACAAAGAAACTGGAAGATGAACTTAAAGTCAGTTTGCAAAACATAATTCCAATAGGATCAGATGGATTATATTCCTGGCATGCCAATCTGTTTATCTATAACCGGAGAAAGTGTGCCATAATTATGAACGATAAAACCAGATTCTGCTTTATCCTTTATGGGTTGAAAAAAGAGCATGTCAAGGATTTTGACAGAGTTGTGAAAGCGGCAATAGCTGAGAACCTCGCAGCTGAAGGAATTGAACAGGCTATTATTGATAAGTATTTTCAGGAATCCGGTAGTATCCTTTACACGAAAACCAGTGACCGTAGTACATTGGGTCAGATGAATGACATGGTTTTTATGGCTACGCAGGTTTACCTGGAGAAAACTATTAATATTAGCATCTATTACGGCAACGTTACTATTAGTATATAAAATAACTAGCATAATTGATAAACTATTAATACTGTTTTAACTACTGCTTATTCCCATATATAATATACCTATAAAAAAAAATAAATGCTGTCAATAAAACATTTGACTTTTCCTGCGAACCGAGATGATATGCTCATTAATAATTTATGGAGGTGCAACACATGAATAAATACTATTTCCTTATATTCTTTGGAATATCTCTATTTATTGCAACATTAAAGTCATTAACATTTATCCAACAAATAACATGCGGGATAATATCTATTATACTGTTATCAATGTTTTTATTTATGTATATTAGGGATAAAAGGAAGAATCATATAGAATAGTATTTAGTAATTACATTCTTCTAATCCAAATTTCTTATAATCTTGATTAATACAATATTAACAATTACTTTAATTTAACCGAATACATGAGCAGTCTCATTGTTTATTATCTAATCCACATTTTGTAAGTATGTAAGTCAAGTAGTTCCGAAAAATAAATAACAAGCATTAAATGAATTCTTGTGCCATTCTAGTGCCAATTTGCACGAAAAAGCATGAACAAATAAGAAAAAATATTCCAAAAGCACGTAAAACCAAGTAAAAATATATGCAAATAAAGCTATACATATACAAAACGCACCTTCTTTTAATCAAGGTGTCCCACGTTCGAGTCGCGGATGGCTCACCACTAAGACCTTCTATCTATATGGATAGAGGGTTTTTTGCTGTTCAAATGCAAACTGTAAAGTTTCCTACCATTTTTTATTGCGAATAATTAAAAAAATTTCTATTTTTAATAAAAAAAAAGAAGGAATTTGTAATATAATGTCGAATGTATTAAGATATAAATAGGACTATATACCTATTGTGTAGGACTGGGGTCGTATATGAGGATATCCATTTAATAATCGATGACAATAAAGGCACACTTGTCGAAAGGCAGGGTCGCAAAGCTATGAGTCTAAGGGTAATACCTATGATTGTCAGGTTGCAGAAATAGAAATAATTACTGAGCGTTCTATTTTTAAGCACCTGTGAGAGTTCATAGGTGCTTAAATTATTTCTCATGACAGCTTTCGTTTTAATAGATTACATAATGGAGGGATAGGCTATGAGTTATGCTTATATGACAATATTTAGAATCAAGACATTTTTAAATAAAGCTCAGCAAGAATACCATCGTATTAAAGAATGGCTGCACAATATAGGGTTATTTATAAAATTATTCATTGATGGGATCAGGGATGTTAGGTTAAAAGTCATTAATGTAAAAAGATTATTAATCTTTTTTATAATGTTGGTTATATGTAGTGCTGTTTTTGGTAGTATTTTAATTTCTAATCTTCAGGTTAATAAACAATCAGTTGTAAGATACGTTAATGTATATACCACAAATGGTGATACGTTGTGGGATATTGCAAAGGAATATAATAATAATAAATTGGATATTAGACAGTATGTAGAAATGATTCTTATAGAAAATAATATGGAAAGCAGTATGATTAAGGCTGGGCAAGTACTTAAAGTTCCTATATTTAATAATGTTGAGATAGGATTGGCAGATTAATGTGGTTTAGATGAGAATAGTATGAGTTTTAGTTATAAGGAATCCAGTTATTACTATATTCATTAATAGTATAAGTTGCATAAGGAGATGAGTGCACTACTATGAAATGAGGATTATAAAAAGGAAGTTGCAGAGAAAATTAAGGTTAGAGTGGTAACCTGGAGTATAAAATAATATTTATCATTATACATGGCATCTAGTCTTATAGCTAGGTGTTTTTTTGTAAAAATAGATTTTCCAAAAATTATAAAATAATTAAATGTTTAAAGTATCTATTATGTTAATTAATTATCATAGTTACAAAAAATGTTGAAATCTGTAATATATTAGTTTATAATACATATAGGACTAATGGTCTATTTTAAATGGTAAAAGAACACTATAGTCCTATGTATACTCAATAAAATTAAATATATATGATGGTCGATAATAGCACATTTACCGAAAGGTAAAGCCGCAAAGCCATGGGTCTACGGGATTTAATTCTATGACTGCCAGGTTGCCGAAACTTAGTATACTTTGATTATTAGTATGTTAAAGGCACCTATTATAGGTGCCTTTTATATTATTCTTCGATGACATTGCTGTGAAGTATCTAAATTTTATAAAGGGAAGATATGTGGCAGTACATCGGCGGATAACGGTTTCTAAGGATAAAGGGAGTTGAATTTCTGTCTGAATCTAAGAAATCGTACTTATTACGATTTTTGGTGGAGGTAGTTATATGATAAGTAGTATTATTGAGAGACAATGTATTGACAGTAAAGATTTAACCGACCTGTGTTTTTTTGATAGTATTAGCGACCCCATACTTATTCATGATTTTTATGGGAATCTTATCTATGTGAATAGAAGTGCCACAAAGATATACGGATATCTGGAAGATGAATTAATTGGAAAAAATATTTGTGAAATAAGAGGGGAACTAGCCGGCACTATGGATATTCGTTCTCAGTCTTTAAAAAATAATGGTCAAGATGTATTTGAAGCCTTTGAACATCGTAAAGATGGCTCTATTATATATGTACGTGTACACCAGTATATCTTAAAGAAATGTAATAATGGACTCATACTCACCGTTGTTCACCACCTTTCTGATATCGATGAGCGTACATATAACAGTACCAATAAAGAACGGTATAGTTTGGAACATTATTTAAGGATCGTTAATACTTTGCTTAGTATTACAGAAATACGAGACCCGTATACTGCCAATCATCAAAAAAGAGTAGCAAATTTAGCGTATAAAACAGCTCAAGTATTTGGTCTTAGCGCGGATAAAAGACAAGGAATATACATTGCAGGTTTGCTGCATGATATAGGCAAAATATACGTGCCAAATGAAATATTAACAAGACCGGGTAGGATTAATGATTATGAATTTAGTATTATTAAAAAGCATAGTGAAATCGGATATAGTATACTGAGTAAATTGTGTTTTCCATGGAAGATTAAAGATTATGTAATACAGCACCATGAAAGAATAGATGGTACAGGTTATCCTTTTAAGCTTACCGGTGATAATATTTATTTAGAATCCATGGTTTTAGCGGTAGCAGATGTTGTGGAAGCCATGGCATCACATCGTCCTTATCGCCCGGCTCTAGGGATTGATAAAGCTCTTGAAGAAATAGAAGATGGGAAAAATACAATTTATAATTGTGATATAGTAAATGCATGCAAGTTAGTGTTGACTTCCAATACATTTGATTTTGACAAAGCCCCGGAAGATATGGAATAAGAGATATTAGCGAATTTTTAAACAGGTAGATTTTTTATTCTGAAAAAGACAAACATACTAGTGATGATAGTTACAAAATTAACAAAAGTTTTATCTGAAAAGAGGACAGATATTGAAAAAAAACGAATTATATGCTAGACTACCTGTATGATAGGATACCGTAGACAGGGTTTCTACCTTAGAACAAAAGGACTATATAAATATTAAGAAGTAGGCGATGGTGAATGGGAATAAAGCCAATAAAACGTACTAATGTTAGTAATAAAGTTTTTGAACAATTAAGAGACGAAATTATTTCAGGAGAATGGAAACCGGGAACTAGAATTCCATCTGAAAATGAACTTGCTCAACAATTAGATGTAAGTCGTATGACAGTTAGACAAGCTGTGCAGAAGTTAACAACTTTAGGGTTATTGGAAACACGCCCTGGGGAGGGGTCTTATGTAAAGGAGCCTTCACCGGGTGTCTATATGAACTCTATTATTCCGCTTGTTTTTTTGAGTGATGCAGCTACATTGGAAGTATTGGAGTTTAGGCAAGTAATTGAAGTTGAAACAGCGGGATTGGCAGCAAAAAAAGCAACTGAAGAAGATATAGAGGTACTTAAGGGAATTCTGGAGAAGATGCATAAGTGTAAGAATGACCCTGAAAAGTTTGCGATTGAAGATTTGAATTTTCATTTAGCATTGGCAGAATCTACAAAAAATTCTTTGCTCATACAGTTAACTCATATTATAAAGGATATATTAAGTGTTTCAATGAAAGATATAGTAAATACGTTAGGATCTCATATTGGGTTATATTATCATGAAAAGATCCTTGAAGCATTAATAGAGAAAGACAGGGTTAAAGCGAAGGAAGTAATGGAAGAACATGTGCAGACAACATGGGCAAATATGCTGGAAAAAAAGTCTAAGAAGTAGTCTTTTTTTATGTATACAATATTGAGATAAATGTCAACTAATTAAAATTTCAAAAAAATAATAAGAAATTATCATTTTTTTATTTACAATGTACAAGTAATCCAGTATAATAAGTATCAAGTTAGTTTTTTGGTTACAACAACATGTAGCACAACTAACAACAGATATCTGCTATACAACAGACGTTTAATGTTAAAGAAATATTTCTCAATGAAATTTAAACTTTCGCAGAAAGAATCGATTATTTATTATCAGCAAATCCATGGTAAAATCAACAACTTTATTTATCCGTTTATTTTAGTTCATTGATTTTGATATTTTGTTTAAAATCATTAAAGAAAGAAGGGTCAAAATGGTATCAAAAGAAGTAGTAAAGGCAGTAGAGGAAAAAGCTCTGCAATTAAGAGAAGATATTGTAGACATTATTGGCGTAGGAAAGGTAGGACATCTTGGTGGTTCCAGTTCTTGTGCCGATATTGTAGCTGCTCTATACTTTCATAAGATGAAAGTAGATCCAAAGAATCCGTCTGATGAAAATAGAGACAGATTCCTACTTAGTAAAGGACATGCAGCTTTAGTGCAATATGCTGCTTTGGCAGAGGCAGGATTTTTTCCGAAAGAGGAACTTAAGAAAGTAAAAACTTTAGGAGCAAAATTGCAAGGTCACCCTGATATGACTAAGACACCGGGGATTGAAGCAAATACCGGTTCGTTGGGGCAGGGATTGTCCATTGCGAATGGAATGGCGCTGGGACTCCGCTTGGATGGCAGTAAGAATAAAGTATACGTCATCATAGGTGATGGAGAACTGGCTGAAGGACAAATATGGGAAGCTGCCATGGCATCAGCAAACTTTGAGATTGATAACTTGGTAGCGATTGTAGATAGAAATAGATTACAGGCAACCGGCGCTGTAAAAGAAAGATTCAATACCAATCCTATCCCATCAAAGTGGGAAGCATTTGGATGGAATGTGATAGAAATTGATGGACATAATGTGGAACAAATCATAGAAGCCTTAGACAAAGCAGATAAAGCGAAAGGAAAACCAACAGTCATTATTGCAGAAACTATAAAAGGGAAAGGTATCTCCTTTGCTGAAAATAATGTGGCATATCATAATGGGTCAATGACTGAGGAACAATACGAAATAGCTAAAAAAGATCTAGAAAAGTTAAAGGCGTGAGGTGATAAAAATGAGTACAAAAAGTCAAAGAGTAGCTTATGGTGAAACATTAGTTGAACTTGGAAAAGAAAATAAAAATATCGTAGCTTTAGAAGCTGATTTGGGTAAATCAACAATGTCTTGCATGTTTGAGCAGGAATTCCCTGAAAGATATTTTGAAATGGGAATCGCTGAGCAAAATATGGCATCCACTGCGGCGGGACTTTCACTAACAGGAAAAATTCCATTTATCAGCACTTTTGCAATATTTGCAATGGGAAGAGCTTACGACCAATTAAGACAAACCATCTCCATTGCAAAGCTGAACGTAAAGATCTGCGGTTCAAGCTCAGGATTATCGGATTTTGGTGACGGGTCAACTCACCAAGCCGTAGAGGATATGGCAGTAATGAGAGCGATACCGAATATGACTGTCTTGGTACCGGTAGATGCGATAGAAACGAAGAAAATGGTAAAAGCAATGGCGAGCTATCCGGGACCTGTATATATCAGAATCAACAGAAATGACCTGCCTTTCTATACTGATGAAGCGCAGGAGTATGAAATAGGAAAAGTATATCAAATCAAAGATGGAAAAGATATGGTGGTATTTGCAAACGGCGTAATGGTATCCAAAGCAATGGAAGCAGCTGAACAATTAGAAAAAGAAGGCATCTCAGTAAAAGTTGTAAATGTAAGCACCATCAAGCCGTTAGACCAGCAGGCTGTTATAGAAATGGCCAAAGGATGCAAAGGGGTCGTAACAGCAGAAGAACACAGCATTATAGGCGGACTGGGAAGTGCGATTGCTGAGGCATTAAGAATGGAAAGCAATCTTCCGATCGAGTTCGTTGGCGTGAAAGACTGTTTCGGGACATCTGCAAGCAACTATGATGAGTTGATGGAATACTATGGTTTGACATCTCAGGCAATTGTAGAGGCTGTAAAAAAGGTGTTTAATAAATAGTCTAAAAGAGCATAATTTTAAAATGATTATAACATTTAACAGGAGGCATATATATGAAAATCGGATTTGTCGGATTAGGAATTATGGGAAAACCTATGTCAAAAAACTTGCTTAAAGCAGGATATGAGCTGGTAGTATTTGATATTAATAAAGACGCGGTGAATGAAGTGGTTGAAGCCGGCGCTACAGCAGGAAATTCACCAAAAGATGTAGCATCACAATGTGAATATATCATTACCATGCTGCCGAATTCACCCCATGTAAAAACCGTTGTATTAGGGGAAAATGGTGTATTGGAAGGTGCTAAAGCTGGAAGTATCGTGATAGATATGAGTTCTATCGCACCGCTGGCTTCTAAAGAAGTATCTGCAAAGCTGGCTGAAAAAGGGGTAGAGATGTTGGATGCTCCGGTAAGCGGAGGAGAACCGAAAGCGGTTGATGGAACCTTATCCATTATGGTAGGCGGAAAGCAGGAAGTCTTTGATAAATGTAAAGATATATTAAGCAAGATGGGTGCATCCGTAGTACTTTGCGGCGAGATTGGCGCAGGTAATACCACTAAGCTTGCAAATCAGATTATTGTAGCATTAAATATCGCAGCGATGTCTGAAGCTTTAGTATTGGGAACAAAAGCAGGAGTAAGTCCGGAAGCGATTTATAATGCGATCCGCGGAGGCCTTGCAGGCAGCACGGTATTGGATGCAAAAGCACCAATGGTAATGGCAGGAAACTTCAAACCTGGCTTTAGAATTGATTTGCATATAAAAGATTTAGCAAACGCAATTGAAACCGGAAGAGAAGTAGGAGCGCCTTTAATGCTCACAAGCCAGGTAATGGAAATATTACAGGCTTTAAAAGTAGACGGTAAAGGACAGAACGACCACAGCGGGATCGTTCAGTTCTATGAGAAGTTAGCACAAGTAGAAGTAAGAAAGTAATAGGTATTAGGTATCAAGTTGCTGGAGGAGGAAAAGTATGGGGGTAATACGTAGTATTTACGAGCGTTTGTTAACCGGCATTAAATACTTACTGGTATTATTGAGTACTGTGTTAATTGTGGTTGTTTTTTCAAACGTTATTAGTCGTTATTTCTTACACAATTCATTGGCATGGGCAGATGAAACTGCAAGGTTCTTATTTATATGGATAACCTTTTTAGGAGCAGTTTTAGCGCACGATAGAAGTGAACACATGAATCTAGACATTGTTATTCAAAGCGTGCCTAGAAAAGTAGGGTTAACACTTCTAGTCATAGCGAATTTGATTGTGGTGGGTATCCTAATCCTGATCACTAAAGGTGGATTTACCGTTGTGATTGAGAATTATGAGTGGATGACTCCGGCTTTAGAGATTTCTTATGGGATGGTATACAGCGTTGTTCCTGCATGCGGCGTAATTTTATTGCTGCAAACCTTAGCTAGAATAGTAAAAATTATAAAATTATTTGGATCATCCGGCGGATTATCCACACAACGATAAGGGAGGGTGTCTAGAGAATGCTTGCAGCTTTTTTAATAACGTTATTTGGTTTGATATTAATTAATGTACCTGTTGCTTTCTGTCTTATTGCAACAGCGATTGTGATGATGATGCTTCAAAGTAATACTGTTTCTGCACAAATTCTTACCCAGAGCCTGATCAAAGGTGTAGATAGTTTTCCGCTATTGGCTATTCCTTTCTTTATGATCGCAGGCGAAATCATGAATCAAGGAGGACTTTCATCTAAAATTGTGAAGTTTGCTCAAGCGTTGGTAGGTCATATTACTGGGGGAGTAGGATATGTAGGGGTAGTTGCCAGCATGATTTTTGCAGGCGTATCCGGTTCGGCGGTAGCAGATACGACAGCTGTTGGGTCAGTTTTGCTTCCCATTATGAAAGAAAACGGATATGAGAGCAATAAAAGTACTTCTTTGATTTGTTCGGCAGGTTGTATAGGTCCTATTATTCCGCCAAGTATCCCTTTGATTCTCTATGGAGTAACAGTAGGGGTTTCAATTGTCAAGCTATTTCTGGGAGGGATTGTCCCGGGCGTATTAATTGGGTTTGCTTTGATGACTGTATGGTACTTTCATGCGAAAAAGCACAATTACAGATCCGGAGGACGCGCTTCGGTGAAAGAGGTGCTTAAGGCCAGCAAAGAGGCCTTTTGGGCGATTATACTTCCTATCATTATTCTAGGAGGTATTGTAACAGGTATTGCTACACCTACTGAAGCAGCAGTTGTAGCGGTAGTATATGCTTTTGTGGTATCCAAGTTTATCTATAGAGAATTAAAGATGTCGCAGATGCCGGAGATACTGATTGATGCTGCAAGAGGGACTGCAGTAATTATGATGGTGGTAGGCGGTGCTACTACAGCAGCTTATCTTATTACCACCGCGCATATTCCTCAATTGTTGACCTCTGCACTCCTTGCGATTTCCGATAATATTTATGTTATTTTGTTCTTGGTTAATATTCTTCTCTTATTAGTAGGGTGTGTTATGGATATGGGTCCTGCAATTCTTATCCTAGCGCCGATTTTACTGCCGCTAATAGAAGGATTTGGTCTTGATCCGGTGCACTTCGGAGTAATCATGACGGTAAATCTTTGTATAGGGTTGTTAACACCGCCTGTAGGAAATGTTTTATACGTTGGAATAGGGCTTGGTAAAACGTCAATGGTAGAATTGACCAAAGCGATGTGGCCGTTTCTTGCGGTAATGGTAGCGGTACTGTTATTGATTACCTATACACCCGGGTTAGTAATGTTTATTCCAAATATGATAGGAAGATAGAAAGAGTATATCTCAAAAATTATTGTATATAAAAGGGGAGCTGCTTGATTAAGTAATCACCTTTTTATAGAAACAATCTAAGCAATCAAAAAATAAGGAGGAATTTACAATGGGAAAAAAATTAACAGCAATTCTTACAGCAGGAACTCTGCTGGCAACAATGTTAACTGGATGCGTCCAAGCTGGGAAGACTCCGCAGCAAAATGATCCGAAGCCTGAAGATAAGCCTGGAACACAGCAAGAAGCAAAAAACGATGCCAATGGAAAAGAACCAGAAATGGTTATTAAAGTCAGCAATGGTGTTGCAGAAAAGCATCCTGCCGTAGTAGCTTTAAGAGAGAAATTCAAGACAATCGTTGAAGAAAAGACAAATGGAAGATATGTAGTTGAAGTTTATCACAGCAATCAGTTGGGTGATGATGTAAAAGCTACCGAAGCTTTAAGAGCAGGGACGCTAGAAGCATGTGTCACTTCTACTGCTCCATTGGTAGGTTTTACAAAAGAGTTAGCTATTTTTGACATACCTTTCTTGTTCCCGGATGAAAAGACTGCAGATGCAGTATTGGATGGCCCTATTGGAGAAAAAATGTCAGCTTTAATGCCATCAAAAGGTTTGATCAACCTTGCATGGTGGGAAAATGGTTTCAGACATTTAACAAACAGTAAGTTAGCAGTAAAAACTCCGGAAGACTTAAAAGGAATGAAAGTAAGAACAATGGAAAATGCCTTCCATTTAGCTGCTTGGAAAGCGATGGGGGCTAATCCGACGCCAATGTCATGGTCAGAAGTGTTTACAGCACTTCAGCAGCATGCAATGGACGGACAAGAAAACCCTGTACCAAACTTTTATACTGCTAGAATCCACGAAGTAAATAAATATATCACTACTACCGGACATATTTATTCACCATTTATGTTCCTGTTTAGTAAAAAAATATTTGACACTATTCCAAAAGAAGACCAGGATATTATTATCGCAGCTGCAAAAGAAGCCGGTTTATATGAAAGACAGTTGAATAGAGAAGCAACTGAAACTTATTTAGCTGAAATTGAAAAAGAAGGCGGCGTAGTTACTAGATTAGCTGCAGAAGATAAAAAACCGTTTATGGAATTGACTGCTGGCGTTTGGGATGAGGTTGCTGACAAAGTAGGAAAAGATTTGGTAGAAGAATTAAAAGCTGAAATTGCAAAAGCTCAACAATAATAGTGGTTAGATAATTTTACAAATTACCCTTTAACAAATGTTAAAGGGTAATTTGTAGAATAAGCCATGAATAATGTTATAGAAGAATAGTGTTTAATATGGTATTTGTGTTTTTAATACAACAGAAATATAAGAATATATAATTAAATAATACGGTCTTATACATGCGTTAATGATTATTAAAATGGACTAAGGAAACAATGAAAGATTATTATAAATAGTTATTTTAAAAATACGAAATAGGAGATTGATGATAATGAAGGCACTGGTTTATCATGGTCCCGAGGACCTCAGATGGGAAGAAATTGAGGATGTACGTCCGGGCAAGGATGAAGTATTAATTAAAGTCAAAGCCTGTGGTATATGCGGATCGGATGTTCATGGATATCTAGGCATCACCGGAAGAAGAATCCCACCGATGGCAATGGGGCATGAATTCGCGGGGATTATTGAAGAAGTAGGAGAAGAAGTAACTACAGTGAAGGTAGGAGACCGCATTGCACCATATCCTGTTCTTTACTGCGGCGAGTGTGAGTTTTGTAAGCAAGGTAAACCGCATATTTGTCTTAATAAGAAAGCTTATGGTGTGTTAGAGTGTAATGGTGCCATGGCAGAATATATATGTATGCCTGCAAAGCTGATGTTCAAGCTTAGTGATAATGTATCCTATAACGTAGGTTCTATGATGGAACCTATGGCTGTTGCCTATAGAGGCGTAAATAACGCCGGTGATTTGAGCGGGAAAAAAGTACTCATTGTAGGTGCAGGAACCATTGGTATGCTGGTTTTGGCTATTGTTAAAATGCGGAATCCTGCAAAAGTATTTGTTTCAGATTTAAGTGATAGCAGACTGAGTGTAGCCAAGGAAATGGGCGCAGATATTGTAATTAATCCATCGAAGGACAATCTGGAGGAAATTATTCAAAAAGAAACGGAAGGTATGGGTGTAGATGTAGCTTTAGAAGCTGTAGGAGCGACTCCAACCGTTCAACAAGCAATGGCAAGCTTAAAGCTTGGAGGAACAGCCGTATGGATTGGTAATTCCGCTAAGATGATTAATATCAACATGCAGGAAATAGTAACAAGAGAGTTAAAGGTATTCGGTACTTTCCTTTACACACTTGAAGAGTTCGGAGAAGTCGTAGATATATTAAACAGCGGAAAACTTAACGTAGAACCTATGATAAGCCTAGTAGAACCAATGGAAAAAGGTGTTGAACTCTTTAAGCGGTTGGCAAAGGACCCTGGTCCATTGATTAAAGTGATCTTAACGGACTAATTTGATTTTACAGGCGTTATTGGGGATATGCAGGCAACCAAGTGTAAAATTACAATTTTTTGACTTATATATTATGCGGGTTTTGTAGGGGCGGACGACTCTGTCCACCCGCAGGTCATGCAACAATGTACCGGGCGGACAGGGTCGTCCGCCCCTACGAACAGTCGTGTGATATAACTTGGTGATTTTAAATTGAAGTTGATCATCTATAATTAATTTGTAGATTGAGATTAAGTAAAACATGTAATGGTCTATTCATTAAATTTCCAGTAGGGAGGAATCATCCTGTCCATCCTACTGGACCCCCATAATTCACAATATTATAGCAAGCTTATGTCACAACATGTAGCACAACCCACAAGTTGTGTGCAGGCCTTTATTATTATAAGATGATATACAAATTATTTATTGGAAAGGCTAAAGATAAGTTTAAAAATCATAGTAAAGATGGTATTATTGGTATATATAGGACAGTAGCGTTACTTGTAACGCAGAATGAAATATAAGGCAAAATACTTGTGATCTTATACGATAAGGGGTTAGGGTATGGGTATAAAATCGATTGGCAGAAAAAATGTAGTAGACGAAGTATACGCACAAATGAGAGAACTCATTTTAAGCGGAGAATGGCCTCCGAATAGTAAGATACCATCTGAGAATGAATTAAGCAGAGCATTTGATGTTAGCAGAAATACGATCAGAAACGCTATTCAAAAGCTGAAGACAATGGGTGTATTAATCACAAAACAAGGGGAAGGCAGTTTTGTATGCGGTTCAACGGCTGAAAATATAGCAGAAAGCTTTATTCCGGTAATATGCCTGAATAAAAAAGAAATTATAGAAATATTGGAGTTCAGAAAAATTATTGAGATCGAAAGTGTGGGTCTAGCCGCTATAAAAGGTAATGAGCAAGACATTAACACAATAAAACAATATTTGAATATGATGAGCAATGCGCTGCAAGATTACAGACAATACTCTATTGCGGATTATCAGTTTCATTTGAGTATTGCGAAAGCATCCCAAAATTCTATCCTGTATAGTGTGATGATCAAGCTGGAAGAATTGATTTATAGTCATCTTGAAGAAATGAATAAGGATTTGGGGCCAGCTATGAGTATCGAAAATCATAAAAAAATATTCAATGCGATTAAAGACAGAGAACCTGAGCTGGCGAGGCTTTTATTAAAAGAAAATATTGAATTAAGTATAAATATTTTAAAGAGTAAGTATACATCATAGCTCATCAACATGATTATTAAAAAATTGTAAAGGAGTTTATTATCATGAAGATTAGAAGTTTGGAATTATTTAAAGTACCTCCGCGTTGGCTATTTTTAAAAATAACTACAGAATCGGGTTTAGTAGGTTGGGGAGAACCTGTTGTTGAAGGTAAGGCAGACTCTGTGGCAGCAGCTGTAAAGGAAATGGAAGAATACTTAATTGGCAGAAGTGCCGGTGATATCGAAGATATATGGCAGGTACTCTACCGAGGCGGGTTCTACCGAGGCGGACCCATCTTGACAAGTGCTATTTCAGGAATTGAGCAGGCATTATGGGATATTAAAGGAAAAGCTCTTGGCGTACCGGTATATGAACTACTGGGTGGAGCGGTTAGAGATAAAATAAGGGTGTACTGCTGGATCGGTGGAGATAGACCTGGGAATGTAGCACAAGCTGCAAAAGAAAAAATGGAACAGGGATACACAGCAATAAAAATGAATGGAACGCCGGAAATCGGATGGATTGATTCTTTTCAAGTAGTACAGGATGTATTGGATAGAGTACAGGCTATCCGTGATCTTGCAGGGCATAAACTGGATATCGCCGTTGACTTCCATGGACGTGTGCACAAAGGAATGGCAAAAGTATTGATGAAAGAACTGGAACCTTATAAGTTGATGTTCGTAGAAGAACCGGTATTATGTGAGAATGAAGAAGCATTCGTTGAACTTAAGAGATGTACAAGTATACCTATTGCCACAGGTGAAAGAAATTATACACGCTGGGGATTCAAGAAGCTTCTTCACGATGGAGGCGTAGATATCATCCAACCCGATTTAAGTCATGCCGGAGGGATATTAGAGGTTAGAAAAATAGCTGCAATGGCGGAAGCTTATGATATTGCGGTAGCACCTCACTGTCCATTGGGTCCTATTGCGCTGGCATCATGCCTGCAGTTGGATTTCTGTTCACCTAATGCGTTTATACAGGAGCAGAGCTTAGGCATTCATTATAACCAAGGTTCCGATCTGCTAGACTATCTGGTAGATAAAACCGTATTTGAATATAAAGATGGATATGTTAGCAAATTGACTAAGCCTGGACTTGGGATAGAAGTGAATGAAGAAAAAGTGAGAGAGATGGCAAAGATAGGCCATAATTGGAAAAATCCTATTTGGAGAACAGTAGATGGTGTCATAGCCGAATGGTAAATTAAATACTTAAAAATAATAAAAAAAGCCGCTGATTAGCGGCTTTTTTTATTCTATCCATGTATACAAGTATAGCTGGATATCGGAATTTAAGTATACTTTTCAAATCTATTGAAATATTGGCCTGAAGGGATGATAATAAGAGTGACACGACAAAGTTACATTATAAGTATAGAAGCTGTAGCTCTTAAAAGTCAAAATTATTGGATAAGATACTACAATAATATATGCGTAAAAAGGTGGTGGAAAAAATGGAAAAAAAGACATTGGTGATGGGTGTGATAGGGGCGGATGTTCATGCTATAGGAAACAAGATTTTAGAATATGCGTTTAAACAAGCCGGTTTTAATATTGTAAATCTTGGGGTAATGGTATCACAGCAAGAATATATTAAAGCTGCAATAGAAACCGCGGCAGATGCTATTTTGGTTTCTTCATTATATGGGCATGGCGAAATAGATTGTCGTGGTTTAAGAGAAAAGTGCGATGAAGCAGGATTGGAAAAAGTGCCTCTATATGTAGGCGGTAATCTTGTGGTTGGAAAAACATCATTTGAGGAGGTAGAAAAGAAGTTTAAGGAAATGGGTTTTTACAGGGTATACCCTCCCGGTACGCCTCCTGAGCACACCATTGCGGATCTGAAAAATGATTTGGGAGTTGACGAGTAGATGCAGCCGGTCTTATTAATAGATTTTGGAAGTACCTATACAAAAGTTACGGCAGTAGATATTAGCAATGAATCAATCCTTGGAACTGCCAGGGCCTTTACTACGGTAGAAACGGATATTAGTGAAGGGTTGCAAAATGCTGAAGCGGCGTTGAAAGATAAAATAGGGCAGGTTGAATTCGAAACTCGGCTTGCTTGCAGCAGTGCAGCCGGAGGTCTCAAAATGGTGGCGGTGGGTTTAGTGCCTGACCTTACGGCGGAAGCCGCAAAGAGGGCCGCGTTGAGTGCAGGGGCAAAAGTTTTGAAGGTCTATTCCTATGAAGTAAATGAAGATGAGGCGCAGGAAATAAATAAGCTTATGCCGGATATCATCCTGCTGACAGGAGGAACTGACGGAGGAAATAAGCATGTAATTTTGCACAATGCAAAGGTAATATCTGAAATAGAAGGGCGGTTTCCCGTTGTGGTAGCCGGCAACAAATCAGTTGCACGGCAGGCAGCGGAAATCATAGAACGTTCAGGCAAACAAACAAGGATTTGTGAAAATGTAATGCCTGAGTTTAATGTATTAAATATTGAGCCTGCAAGGACTGCAATACGTGAAATATTCCTTCAAAGAATCATTCAGGCAAAAGGACTTACAAAAGTGCAGAGTTTAATACAAGGATTATTAATGCCCACTCCTTCAGCAGTTTTAAATGCGGCCCATAAGCTATCGACCGGTGTCGGTAATGAAAAAGGGATAGGAGATTTAATGGTAATAGACGTAGGGGGGGCTACAACCGATGTTCACTCTATTGCCGGTGGTGAGCCAACACGTTCCGGTGTTGTCATGAAAGGTCTTCCGGAACCTTTTGCAAAAAGGACCGTAGAAGGAGACCTGGGGGTACGTTACAGTGCTTTGGCACTAACAGAAGCGGTAGGGATAAAAGAACTGGAAAAGTATTCAGGCCTATCTGACCATACCATTATGAATCATGTTGAAAAAATTACCAGGTATCCCGAAACTCTTTCAAATGAGAATGTGGAAGCAGCGCTTGTTGATGATTCACTTGCAGCATTAGCAGTAAAGCATGCCGTTGAAAGGCATGTCGGTAATATAGAAACGGTATATACGCCTTTTGGTGTCACTTATTTGCAAACGGGAAAAGATGTAACCGGATTAGCTAAAGTGATTGGAACCGGAGGACCTATCATCAACAGTAATAATCCTACCGGTATCTTGAAACAAAGCCTTTTTGACGAAACAAATCCGGTAATGCTAAAGCCGCAAAAAGCTGATTTGATATTAGATAAAAGTTATATTTTAGCTGCGATGGGACTGTTGTGTGAGCACTATCCTGAAACAGCGGTAAGGATATTGAAAAGGGAATTACGATTAGTGGGGAGTGGGGAGTGAGGAGTGAGGAGTGGGGAGTATTCTTCTCTCAGGACATTTTTATAAAATAGAAGAAAAAGCTAATATAAACTTATTAGTGCCGTATAGAGAGTCAAAAGCAAAGTTAGAATAGAATTATTCTATATCCAAATTCCCAGATAATGAAGCTAATGTTCGTTTATAGAAGTAGATTCTATTTTGGAGCAGAGTGGAAGATTCCCTCCCCGCTATCCACTCCTCACTCCCCACTAAAAAGATTGGAGTTGATAACATGGAACTTAGGAACAAAAAACTAGATGAGTGCATATTCAGAGAGATTCAGCAGGAAGTGCTGCAGCAGTGGCCTACAGGAAAAAATGTAAATTTTCAAGATGCAATAGATTACCATAAAAAAATACCTTCTCAAAAGGTGTTCTCTAAGAAGTTGAAGAAAGCAAAAGAAAAAGGAACTACACTTATTCAGCCTCGTGCAGGAGTTGCATTGGTAGATGAGCATATACAATTGCTGCAGTACCTGGAGACGCATGGGGAAGCAGATTTGCTTCCTACTACTATTGATAGTTACACCAGACAGAATCGATATCAAGAAGCTGAAAATGGTATTGTTGAAAGCAGGAATGCAAAGAGATCTCTTCTAAATGGATTTCCGGCGGTCAATCATGGCATTGAAACATGTAGAATGGTAAATGAGGCTTTAAATGTACCGGTTCAGGTACGCCACGGAACGCCTGACGCAAGACTGCTAACCGAGATATCTATTGCCGGAGGGTTTACGGCGTATGAAGGTGGAGGTATCTCTTATAATATCCCTTATGCCAAAAGTGTTTCGTTGGAAAAGACGATTTACGATTGGCAGTATGCGGACCGATTAATCGGTATGTATGAGGAGGCAGGGGTTTCTATTAATAGAGAACCTTTCGGCCCGCTAACAGGGACTTTGGTGCCGCCGTGTATTTCTCATTCGGTTGCCATCGTAGAAAGCTTATTGGCAGCTGAACAGGGAGTAAAGAATATCACTGTCGGATACGGGCAGTGCGGCAATTTGCTTCAAGATGTAGCGGCAATACGTACATTAGAAGTATTAACGGAAGAGTATTTGAAGAAATACGGATATGGTGATGTATTCGTTACTACGGTACTGCACCAGTGGATGGGAGGTTTTCCGCAGGACGAAGCAAAGGCTTTTGGTGTGATTTCATGGGGGGCTGCTGCCGCAGCGCTGGCAGGAGCTACAAAGGTGATTGTAAAAACACCTCATGAAGCGATGGGGATCCCTACCAAGGAAGCAAATGCCGACGGGCTAAAGACAACCCGGCAGTTGGTGACCATGCTGGTTGACCAAAGGATGCCGCTTACCCATGAATTGGAAAGTGAAATGAACATCATTATGGCAGAAACCCGTAATATCATGGATAAGATGCTTGAACTGGGTGAAGGAGATATTGCAATAGGAATTATAAGGGCATTTGAAGCGGGCGTCATTGACGTACCTTTTGCACCTAGTAAATATAACCTGGGAAAAATCTTGCCTGCAAGAGACAATGATGGTGCGGTTCGTTTGCTGGATTGCGGGAATCTTCCGTTTAGTAAAGATATCATAGACTTCCATAAAGAAAAAATTGAAGAAAGAGCACGGTTTGAGAAGAGGGATGTCAGCTTCCAGATGGTGATAGATGATATCTATGCGATTGGAAAGGGAAGATTGGTGGGAAGACCGAGATAGGACAGTGAATAGTGAATAGTGAATAGTGAATAGTGAATAGTGAATAGTGAGTAATGGACAATGTACAATGGACAATGAAAAGCTTGAAAATATCTAATTTAGTCGGTAAAACGAAGGTTACATGGGACGGTTTGAGATCGCTGAAAAAGTCCGATTTAGCACGCAGAAGGATTAAATTATAGGATTTATATGATGGGAGATAGGTTATGAGGATAGTAGATGTTGTTTGTTCGAAGGGGAGGACCGGTTTTTTCTTTGATGATCAAAGGGCGATTAAGAAGGATGCGGTGCCTGATGGGGCGACTTATTTAGGGTCACCGGTGACAAAGGGGTTTACAGCAATAAGACAGGCCGGGGAGTCTATTTCGGTAATGCTTATTCTGGAAGATGGGCAGGTTGCTTATGGAGACTGTGCGGCGGTGCAGTATTCCGGAGCAGGAGGACGGGACTCGCTGTTTTTAGCGCAAGATTTTATACCGGTTATAGAGAAGTATATTGCCCCGATATTAAGGGGTCGAGAATTAAGAAGTTTCAAGGATTTGGCGCAAGAGATTGACAGTTTTGTCAATCCCGGTACTGGAAAAAGGATACACACAGCACTTCGTTATGGGATTACACAGGCGGTATTGGATGCGGTTGCTAAAAGCAAGAAAAAACTTATGGCAGAAGTGGTTGCTGAAGAATATGGTACTCAAGTGTCTAAAGAAGAGATCCCGATTTTTTCTCAATCCGGTGACGAACGGTATAGTAATGTTGACAAAATGATTATAAAAAGGGCGGATGTGCTGCCCCATGGTTTGATTAATCATGTGAAGACAAAGCTTGGGGAAAATGGTGAACTGCTGTTAAAGTATGTAGAATGGTTAAGGGACAGAGTGATGACGCTAAAGCCGGATCATGACTATCAGCCGGTATTGCATATTGATGTCTATGGAACAATAGGGCTTGCTTTTAATAATGATTATAGCAGAATGGTGGAGTATTTCAAACAGCTTGAAAAAGCGGCTTATCCTTTTCAACTTCGAATAGAAGGCCCGATAGATGTAGAGGAAAGAGAAGGACAAATGATTGCGCTGCAGGAATTAACCCGTTTGGTAGATGAGAATAAAATAGATGTTCAGATCGTTGCGGACGAATGGTGCAATACTTTAGAAGATATCAAATATTTTGCCGATCATAGAGCCGGACATATGATACAAATAAAAACACCCGATTTAGGCGGTATTAATAATATCATTGAAGCAGTACTATACTGTAAAGAGAAAGGTGTGGGCGCATATCAAGGAGGAACCTGTAATGAAACTGACCGTTCGGCTCAGGTGTGCGTACATATTGCCATGGCTGCACAGCCTGATCAGATGTTAGCAAAACCCGGAATGGGTGTGGATGAGGGATTTATGATTGTATATAACGAAATGCAAAGAATTCTTGCACTGACAAAAAGAAGTTAATGATAATATAGATCAATATTTATATGGAAAGGGAGAGAATAAGTTGGAAGAATTAAGAATTTTATCACCAACAGCCATATTAGGCTACGGATTTCCGGTGAAATCCTTTGAAGAAGGTATGAAAAGGCATCCTCATGTTATCGCTGTAGATGCGGGGTCGACTGACCCGGGGCCTTATTATCTAGGAGCGGGTGTATCTTTTACTGACAGAAGCGCTGTAAAGAGAGATTTGGAAATTATGCTTGCCGCGGCGGTTGAAGAAGGTATTCCGGTGATTATCGGAACTGCCGGCGGCAGCGGGGGAGCGCCGCATTTAAACTGGACTGTAAGCATCATTAAGGAGATTGCGCGGGAAAAAGGACTCCGATTTAAGATGGCCTCGATTGATGCGGAAATAGATAAAGAATTGGTAGCAGAAAGATTAGATAAAGGAATAGTAACACCACTTCATCCTGCACCCCAACTTACAAAAGAGGAATTGCAAGAAACTGAGAGGGTTGTCGGGCAAATGGGCATGGAACCTTTTATAAAGGCATTAGAACAGGAAGTACAGGTGATTGTGGCCGGTAGAGCATATGATCCTGCTGTTTTTGCCGCGTTGCCGGTTTACAAAGGGTATGACAGAGGATTAGCCATACATCTGGGCAAAATTCTTGAATGTGCTTGCATAGCGGCTACACCGGGCAGCGGCAGTGACTGTATGTTCGGGTACCTTGGAGACGATTATTTCAAGGTGGAACCGCTGAATCCCATACGTAAGTGTACGACGTTGTCGGTAGCCGCACATACTTTATATGAAAAAACAAATCCGTATATTTTACCAGGCCCCGGGGGCATACTGGACCTTACCGGAACGAAGTTCGAGCAAGAAACAGAGAACATGGTAAAGGTAAGCGGTAGTAGATTTATTCCTGCTGATCAATATACAGTGAAGCTGGAAGGCGTTAAAAAAATCGGTTATAGAACAGTTTCTATTGCAGGCACACGTGACCCGGTTATGATTTCACAAATAGATGAAATCATTCAAGGTGTTCGCGAAAGAGTGGATGATAATTTTAGCGGCGCAGATATGGAATATTATTTAGATTTTAAGGTATATGGAAGAAATGGCGTAATGGGTTCATTGGAGCCTAATAACGCTATCAGCAGTTATGAACTGGGTATCGTTATAGAAGTGGTAGCGGATAAACAGGATACTGCAAATACGATATGCAGTTTTGCAAGGTCTACCATGCTTCACTATGGATACAAAGGAAGAATCTCCACGGCAGGTAATTTGGCATTTCCTTATTCTCCATCTGACTTTAAGGCAGGAGAAGTATATAACTTCAGCATATATCATTTAATGGAAGTTCAAGATGGAGCAGAGTTATTTTCTATAAACATCGAAATAGCAGGAGGGAGGGTTGGCTTTGAAGACTAAGCTTACTGAGATTGCAGAAGTAATTAGAAGTAAAAATTCAGGTCCCTATGAATTGACCTTTGATATTATTTTTAAGGATTGGAATGTTTTTAATATATTCTGTACAGAGAGATATATTAATGAGCAGCTTATTGCAAATTTATATAATATACCTGTTGAAAACGTGATAAATGTCATTGAGTTTAAGCCTGCAAAAGCAATAAAAGCAACTATTGTAAGACCTATAGCGTCAGGCGAGTTGGGAGAAACGGATGTGTACGGTGCCCAGCAGCATGCGCCATTGTTAAATTTGGAGTTTGACGTTTAATTTATTAATGGACAATGAATAGTGAATAGTGAATAGTGAATAATGAATAGTGAATAACGAATAGTGAATAGTGAATAGTGAATAGTGAATAACGAATAATGGACAGTGAATAATGAAAGATGTACTGTGGCCAATGAACAGGAAAGCGCGGGAAATAATGGTCAAGTATGGTGAACATATTTTGTATCTGTATGGTAGGGGCGGACGACTCTGTCCGCCCGTATATACGATCTTATAGTATATACGGGCGGATAGCGTTTTCTGTCCTTACCAGTTTATCTATAGTGGGATGTAAAGAAGTGCTTAATCGTTCGAAAATCAAACATGTGGACAGTCCCCAAGTTCGATTTTCTCTATGTACTAAATTCGACTTTATCACATGCTATGATCAAAACACTCATGTTCAATCTAAAATATATTGTACATTGTACATTGTCCATTGTACATTAATATCGTCTATTGTACATTAAAAAGAAAGGTGTGGTAAGATGGCGGTTTCTGTGGCACATGAAGCATTAATGTATGCTGTATATTTTGCTCCCAGAGGGAAAAAAAGGTTATATGGACTTGGCCATCAGCTTGCTCAGCGGCATTTAAGTCCTTTTGACAAGTTAATTGGTTTTATTGGAGATGCAGGCGCGGGCAAATCTCTGCTCATTAAAGGGATGTTCCCGGGGCTTGAACTTACCAATGATGATGAAGGGATTAATATGCGTCCGCTGCCTTTATTGAAGAATATTGATAGAGGCTTCTTTAGCAGTCATACTTATCATATGGATGTCCGGTTTGAGTCGGCATTTACACAAATGCATGTATTGGTGGATGCGGTTAAAAAAGCTGTAAACCAAGATAAAAGAGTGATTGTTGAGCATTTTGATTTAATATATCCATATCTTGGTTTGAATGCGGAAGTGCTTGTAGGGATAGGAGAAGAAGTGATTGTAACACGCCCGAATATATTTGGCCCACAGCCCCAAGATATTGCAGATATCGTATTTAAATCTATTAGATATAGAAAAATGGCACATACTGCAGAAGATCTCACATCTAAAGTATTGGAGCAGGAATACGGCTTAACGCATCCTCCGGATCACGGAGATGTTAAGCATGGATTCGTGCTGGAGTTTAGTGAAAAGCCGGATATGGATATTTATGAAGTGGAAAAAAAGGTGCTGGATTATATTGAAAATGAGATAGATATATGTTATCTTGATGATAATCATATCCGTATTGGAGATGAAGAGCGATACCATTGTACCGGTCCAAGAATTCATGTTAGAAATGCAGGAGAGATTGAAAATTTCCGTTTGCTGAAAGAGTATAAGTTTGATCCTATTTCCAAAATATATAATTTGGTAGGGCTGGTAGGGGAACAAAGAACAGATTCAAATGATTTAAATAAACTAAGCATATAGATAGAATTTCTTCAATGTACAATCTTTGCCGTATTGATATCAAGCTAAGAGTTACTGAAGAGATTATATAAGGACACGAAGGAGAAGGCAATGATTCAGGAACTTGTAAAGGCATTTTTATTAATATTTATGGCAGAGATGGGAGATAAGACGCAAATCCTTGCAATGGCTTTTGCGACAAAGTATAAAGTGCAACAGGTTTTGTTGGGAGTATTCATCGGTTCTTTACTGAATCATGGTATAGCGGTGATATTAGGGATGTATATGTCCAGTATAATACCGTTGGATATTGTTCGTTTTATTGCTGCTTGTGCATTTATTATCTTCGGATTATGGACTTTGAAAGGTGGAGAAGACGAGGAAGAGGAAGACTCGAAAGATAAATATGGGCCTGTTGTAACTGTAGCGCTTGCGTTCTTTATAGGTGAGTTGGGTGATAAAACACAACTTGCGGCAATTACATTGTCTACAACAGCACAATATCCCGCATTTATCTTAATAGGAACAGTACTAGGAATGCTAGCTACAAGTGGCATGGGTATATTTGTAGGCAGCAAGCTTGGAAAGAGAGTTCCTGAATTAGCTATAAAAATCGTTTCAGGGTTAATTTTTATTTTCTTTGGAAGTGTGGCATTGTTGGAGGTTGTTCCGCCACAATATATTACTATCTTCAATAATACAGCATTTTTTGCTATTTTACTAATCAGTATATGGCTGCTGTTAAGACCTTCTCTTAAGACCGTAAAAAGAGGAAGAGTATCTGTTTATAAGAAGACAGCGGAAGAGCTTTACGAGCATGTGCATAAAGTTCGGCAGGCTGTGGAAAACATTTGTCTGGGAAAGATAAAATGTGGAAAATGTGCAGGAAGAAAGTGCATGATTGGTTTTTTGAAAGAAACCATGAAGAATATTGATGAGCAGGGAATCTGCATTTATCCTGAAAAATGGGATGATATAGCGCAAACAGTGAAAAAAGAATATGATATGGACAGCGTGGCAGAAGGATTAGCGGTATCAATTATAGTTTCTCAGCGGTTTAATAAAAGTGGAGAGCACGATTTTATTGCAAATAGAGCAAGGGAGACATTTGAGGTTATTGCATTGGGTCGTAAGCTTCCTTTTGGTGGGGATACTAAGAAATATTTTTCTTTATTGCTTAAAAAGAATAAGGATGTCGGCCAAAAGGCCATTGATAAGTATAATGAGTTAACTTGACTTGTATAAAAGCAATATATTCTATGTAAAATCTTTAATGCATTTAATATGGCCTGAATTTCGTAATCAGAGCTGCAAGGTGGTGTAAATCACTTTGCGGCTTTTTCTTAACATTGAAATATGCTCAAACCAAATGATATAATTTATATATTGTAATTTGGTTCACATATCTGTGTGTTCTTTTTATAAGCGGGTTTTAGCAGATGATGTATATAGCGTTGAATGAGGAGGAAATATGATTAAAATTACTTTTGTCGCTCCATATCAGGAGTTGGAACAGTTGGCAACAGAAGTGTTTAACGAATATAACCACCCGGACATAAAGTATAAGATTATCAGTGCTGTAGGTGCAAAAGTAGTAAGCAATCTGAATTTTCACTGTGATGGGATTATTGCCAGAGGAGTAACGGCATCGGCAATTAGAGACTTTCAAAATAGTATTCCTGTTATTGAACTGCCGGTTACCGGATATGATGTAATCAGAGCAGTAGATCAATGCAAGAAGAAATTTAATCCTAGCAAAGTAGCTATTATCGGTTCAACAAATATGATCTATGGCGCACAAAGTCTCCAAGAAATATTGGGAGTTGATATAGAGTGTTATACGGTTGAAAAAGAAGATGATGCTGAGTATTGTGTAGACCGGGCTTTGATGTCAAAAGCCGATGCAATTATAGGAGGTGTCATGACCATCAAAATAGCTGCTTCTAAAAATGTGAATACCGTATTGATCGAGTCGGGAAGGGAAGCAATTCGTCAAGCGCTGGAAGAAGCGGTTAGGACAGCAACTATTGCACAGCAGGAACGGGAAAAAACAGAACGTATCAAGATCATTATGGATTATGCACATGAAGGGATTGTGGCTGTCGATAAAGAGGGATATGTTACTGTGTTTAATAAATCGGCACAAAAAATAACAAGTTCGGAAAATCGGACAATCGTGGGCAGGCATATCACGGAAGTCATACCCAATACAGGATTGATGGAAGTACTTGAAAGAGGAGCAGAAGAATTGGGGGCTTTGCAAAAAATACAAAAAGTTGTAGTGGCTGCAAATCGAGTGCCTATCAAAATAGAAGAGCAAGTGATAGGTGCGGTAGCCACTTTTCAAGATATTACAAAGATTCAGGAACTGGAAGGGCAGATCAGAAAAAAGATCCATCATAAGGGACTGATCGCAAAATATTTTTTTAGTGATATTATCGGAAAGAGCCAGTCTATTAGAGAAACATTGTATGACGCTGAAAAATTCAGTAAGGTGGATTCAAATATCTTAATCATCGGTGAAACGGGTACGGGGAAAGAGCTAGTGGCTCAAAGCATTCATAATTCAAGTAATAGGAGTATAGGTCCTTTTGTTGCAGTAAACTGTGCAGCGCTTCCTCCAAGTTTATTGGAGAGTGAGCTTTTCGGATATGTCGAAGGGGCGTTTACCGGTGCCGCAAAAGGCGGAAAAGCAGGCCTATTTGAATTGGCACATAAAGGTACCATATTTCTTGATGAAGTCTCGGAAATTTCTCTGGATTTGCAGGGCAGGATGTTGCGGGTTTTGCAGGAGCGCGAGATTATGCGGTTAGGAGACGATAGAATTATTCCTGTAGATGTAAGAATCATCAGCGCTACAAATAGAAATCTAAGGAAGATGGTAGCAGAGGGAAAGTTCCGCCAGGATCTTTTGTACCGCTTAGATGTGTTGAAAATCAATGTTCCTTGTCTCAGGGATAGAAAAGAGGATATCTTACCGCTCATAGAGTATTTTCTGAATAGATATAATGAGAAATTTAGGAAAAATATACATTGCATTACACCTGATGCACAAAACCTTCTTATCGAATATGAATGGCCGGGGAATATACGTGAATTAAAGAATATTGTTGAAAGACTGGCAGTATTAACAGTAGATGTTAGAATAAATACCGATAGTGTGAAAAGAGTCATTGAGGTGGATGACTTGATATATGCTCTGTCTGAGAAATCGAATGTGAAAGCTGCAGAGAGGGTACATATTCGGCAAAGGCTTTGTGATATTGATAAAAAGGAAATGACTGTATTATTGCAGCAGACCGATAATAATAAGGCGGAAGCAGCCAGGATTCTCGGAATCAGCAGGACAACTTTATGGAGAAAATTGAAAGAGTTAGATATGTAACGTTCCAAATGAAACTATGTTACGGAAGAACGTTTCGATTGAAACGCATTAGTAAAGGGAAGTAATGGGATCATACTTTGAAACCTTCTTAGAAACCGGATTTTTCTTATTTCTAAGGAGGTTTGTTTTTTGGCATCATATTTGCAAAAAGTAATAGATGTGAGGTGAGTCAGAAAGAGATTAGCTATCCCTCTCGATAGGAGATTTGAGTAAATTTTGATTTTTTAGTAGAACAATGTGACCTGGCAGCGGTGAATTCGTTTGTCATGCTTGGTACCGGCATGATGGATGCATAAAAGACCACTTGAGGCGCATTGCTAAGTGATCAAGCATTTTACACAGTTTTCTGTTTTAGAGAGTTGCAATATATTATCAAAAAATAAAAGGGGGAGCTTTTAATGACAAGTACAGGTATTATTATTGCATTTATTATTGCCATCGTATTAATGGTATTGGCTATCTCTAAATTTAAGGTTCATGCAGCTATGGCTATCCTTATTATTGTTTTGGGTTTGGGTGTGGTAATAGGAATCGACCCGCCGGCAATCGTAAAAACGGTGCAAAGCGGTTTTGGTAAGACCATTGGAGATATTGGTATTGTTATCTTGCTTGGTTGTTTACTTGGTAAGGTATTGGAAGAAACAGGAGCAGCAGTAAGCATAACAAACTCTACACTGAAAATATTCGGAAAGAAAAATGTAATTTGGGCAATTGTAGTCAGTTCTGCTATTCTAGGGATACCGGTTTTTGCTGATTCTGTTGTGATTGTTCTTATGCCGGTTGTTTCGACATTAGCGCTTCAGACCGGAGCATCTATGGCACAATTCGGTACGGTGCTTTATCTTGGTGCATATATTACCCATTCATTAGTACCTCCTACCCCGGGTCCGCTTGCAGCAGCAGCGCTTCTTGGAGTAGATCTGGGACAAGCGATCCTATGGGGAATAGTGGTTTCGGTTCCTGCTGTCATTGCTGCAACCCTTTACTGTAAAACTTTGAAATTCCATATAGATCCTAAAGAAGAGTTTATTAAGACTGCGAAAAACATTACTGATCCCGCAAAACTTCCGGGCTTATTTGTATCCTATTTACCCATTATCATTCCTATTGTATTGATTATGGTTTCTTCCATGTTAAATGCGGTAGATAAAGAAGCGCCGCTTGCAAAGGCATTTGGATTTGTGGGTTCGCCGCTGGTAGCGTTGTTGATAGGTGTTATTTTTTCATTGATATTGACAGGAAAAGAATGGAAAAGCAAAAAAGTCTTAAATGATTGGGTAGAAGACGGATTAAAGATGTCTGCTATGCCCATCATTGTTACCGGTCTTGGTGGAGCGCTGGCACTGCTGATTAAAGACGCAAAAGTTGCAGAACAACTTGCGGACGCAATTGGAAAAAGCGGTATTCCTCCGCTGTTCATCCCATTTATAATCAGTGCTGTTGTAAATACCATTACAGGTTCCAACACACTTGGTGTTATGACAGGAGCAGCCATTATGCAGCCATTGCTTCCAAACCTTGATATTTCAGCACTAGCAACATTTTTAGCATGTGCATCCGGTGCACAGATATTTAAACATACCAATAGCAGCGGATTTTGGGTGACTGCCAGTTTGTCCAATATGAACCTTCCGCAAGCATTAAGGTCTATAGGTGGAGCAACAGCAGCCAGTGGTATCGCATCATTTATTGCTGTGTTCATACTTAATATAATTGGTTTGATTTAATCAAACAACCTTTGGCTGTCTAAAAAAATGTTAATTTTTCGTAAGAAAAGAAAGGGGAAAATCATGTCAATAAAAACAAGAGCAGCACTATTAAAAGGAGCATATGATATTGGATTAATCGAAAAAGAATTGGTATGCGGGGAAGATGAGGTAATCGTAAAAAACCATTTAATGGGGATTTGCGGGTCCGATAAAAATTTTTACCGAGGGCAAATGCCTCCAAAAACGGCGGAATTCCGGCAAGAACCCAAATTTCCATTTTATTTGGGTCATGAAAGTGGAGGGACGATTGTAGAAGTAGGTTCCAAAGTTACAGAATATAAAGTGGGAGATCAAGTAATGGCTTTTGGTTGGAATAACAATTATGCCGATTACTTTGTATCAAAAACATGGCAGCTTCAACCGGTGCCTGAAGGTCTTGATATGGATATCGCAAGTCTGGGTGAACCTACTGCATGTGCAATGTATTCGGGTATGAATTCCGGGGTTCAGCTTGGTGATTTTGTTGTAGTCATGGGCGGAGGATTTGCGGGACAGATCATTGCGCAATGTGCCAAGAAAAAGGGAGCAGATAAGGTAGTTGTGGTTGATGTATTGGATGGAAAGCTGGAGTTGGCTAAAAAGCTAGGGACAGATATTACGATCAATCTCCAAAAAGAGGATCCTGTGGAAATCGTAAAAGAATTAACCAATGGTCGTGGTGCCGATGTGGTTGTTGAAGCGGCAGGCAGTGAAAGTTCTTTTAATGCCGCAACGGAAATGATTAAGCATAATGGAAAATTTGTATTCTATAGCTGGGTTACACAGCCCATTACTTTAAATATCAGCAGATGGCATGATGACGGATTGCAGTTTATCAATACATGTCTGGTGCACCATACTTGGAGGGAAAGACGCGTATGGACTCCGGAAACATTAAAACCGGTGATTCAAGGGCATATTGATGTTAAATCGCTGATTACCAATGAGTTTAAATTGAATGATATCAAAGAAGGCTTTGATCTGGCTGATAAAGATGACGCCGCTATTAAAATTGTGTTTAGACCATAAGAATATATAACGCATTAAAGAAATTACAGTAACGATAGGTTTGGGGCGGTGTGTGTTTCCGTAAGAGACCGTCCACTGTTTGAACGAAGTGAGTTTGGGCGCGTCTCTGAAGGACACATACACCGCCCCAAAACCGTTTGCCAATGTAAAAACTTTAATGCGTTATATATAGAACCAAATTATAAATGATTTTGAGTAATATTGCAATGTTGGAAATTATATGTTATAATTTCCAACATTGTTTATTATTATGGGGGATATGCTTATGGTACTTTTTAATGTAGTTTTTCCTGTTTTCGCTGTAATATTAATAGGATTTCTTTTTGGGCGCTTTACCGATCTGGATATAAAGCCTTCATCTAAATTAGCATTATATATATTTACACCGGCTCTCTATTTTAACTCTATGCTTACCGCGGAAGTAAACAATGATGAGATTGTGAAAATATTGGGTTACGCTGCTTTACTATTTGCTTTATTTGTAGCAATAGTATATCTTATCAGTACTTTTGTATTAAAATATCCTCCGCAGCTTAGAAGTGCTTTATTCTTAAGTACGGCATTTCCTAACAGCGGCAATTATGGTTTGCCCATTATTTTGTTTGCATTTCAGCAGGCCGGCTTTGAGCGTGCGATTATATTTTCGGTATTCCAATCATTTTTGATGAACTCAGCAGGAGTATATTTTGCATCAAACAGCAATAATAATTTTTTTGCATCTCTAAAAGATGTTATTAAAATGCCGGGTTTCATTGCATTATTGGTAGCAATGATCATGCGGTTTTTCAGCGTTGATCTTCCTGAAGCAGTATTGAGGCCGGTACAATTGATGGGCCAGGCGGCTATTCCGACATTGCTGGTCGTATTGGGTATACAATTGGGAAGGGTTAAAGCGGCGATAAATTGGAAATTTATCGGTACCGCAGTTTTTTTACGGCTGTTTGCCTACCCTTTAATTGGATTATCAATCATACCGCTATTTTTTCAAATGACAAGTTTGACAGCAAAAGTAATGATGATAGTATCTGCAGTACCTTCAGCCGCAACTACAACATTATTGGCAATCCAGTTTGATGCGAAACCGGAATTGGTGTCTACAGTGACTTTAGTGACAACAGTTATTAGCCTGGTAACCGTTTCATTAGCTTTATCGGTTATATTGGGATTGTGAATATATAAATTTATACATATTTATATTATAAAAGATGTAAAAAATCTATTTTTATAGTATAATACTTTATAGCACATTGCATAAAATTTGCTGTCGAAATACATTGCTGGAATTTGTGGGTTCAAAAATGTGTAATCTGTATAGGGGGGGTACATATGGAAAATATCTTATTACATCATATTGATTTTATCAAAGACCTAATATCTTCAATATCATCTGAAATCAATAGTAATATTAATATCATGGGGGATGGTGGAGAAATCATCGCGTCAACTTCTGTTGAACGTATTGGAACAATTCATGAAGGTGCCAAAAGAATCATGGCAGGAGAGGTTCCGGAAATTGCCATTTCACTAGAAGAAGCGCAAAGGCTTCAAGGAGCAAGGCCGGGATATAATACATCCGTTGTTTATGAAGATAGGGTCATTGGGGTTATAGGAATTAGTGGAGATCCCGCTATCGTAAGACCCATTGCTAAAATCGCTTGTTTTTTTATTGTTTCTCAAATTAAGCAATATATGCAAACGCAATTGATTAACAATACATCTGTGCAAGTTTTTTCCAGTATTCAGCAGGTAGCAGCGGCTGTTGAGCAGCTGACGGCAGTATCCCAGGAACAGGCATCCATATTGAACACATTGTCCGGTAACGCTGAAACAGTCAAGTCTAAGCTTAATAACACCAATGATATATTAAACTTCATAAAAAGGATTTCCGATCAAACAAACTTGTTGGGGCTTAATGCTGCTATTGAAGCGGCACGGTCAGGAGAGCATGGAAAAGGTTTTACTGTTGTCGCTAATGAAATAAGAAAATTGGCAAATGACAGCTCAAACTCGGTTACTCAAATTAATAATACCCTCAAAGATTTTCACAGCTATATTACGCAAATCATCAGCACCATCGTAGATATTTCGGATAACTCACATAGCATTTCTCAATCAATGGATAATATTGCAGAAGAAATTGAAAATATCAAAAAAAGTATGAGTGAGCTAGTATAATAGAATAATAAATAAGAGAAAAAATGAGGTTGTTTATCCAACCTTATTTTTTTGTGGAAAAAATAATTGTTTTGTAGTAGTATATATACATATACCATGAAGGAGGTTTGTACATTATGAGAGCAGTAATTACAGTATTAGGTAATGATAGAGTAGGAATTATTGCAGCGATTAGCAATATACTGGCTGATTGCAATGTTAACATATTAGATATATCCCAGACCATTATGCAAGATATTTTTACAATGATCATGTTGGTGGATATTTCTAGTATGGAAGTCGACTTTTCCAAGCTTTCGGATCAGTTGGAGAAAAAAGGGCGGGAGCTTGGCTTGTCAATCAGGATTCAGCACGAAGATATTTTTAACTCCATGCACCGTATATAAGAGGGGGTAAAGCATGATAAGTCCATTTGAAGTTATTGAAACTATAAAGATGATCCAGGAGGAAAACCTTGATATCAGAACCATTACCATGGGGATTTCCTTACGGGATTGCTGTCACTCCGAAGCAAAAATTGCCCGGGAAAAGATATATAACAAAATCACCCGCCTGGCTTCCAATTTGGTAAAGGTTGGGGAAGATATAGAAAAGGAATACGGTATTCCAATCATTAATAAAAGAATCTCAGTGACTCCCATATCTATGATTGCGGAATGCAGTGATGAAGAAAACTATGTTAAATTTGCCGAGATATTGGACAAGGCGGCGGATACGGTAGGTGTAAATTTCATCGGTGGTTTTTCGGCATTAGTACACAAGGGTTTTACTGAGGGGGACCATAGATTGATAAGGTCTATTCCCGAAGCGCTGAGCACTACCAAAAAAGTGTGTTCTTCTGTGAATGTGGCCACTACAAAAGCAGGCATCAATATGGATGCAGTAAGAGATATGGGTTTAATCATAAAAAAGACTGCGGATCTGACCGCTCAGGATGGCGGCCTGGGATGTGCCAAGTTGGTTGTGTTTGCCAATGTTCCGGAGGATAACCCGTTCATGGCAGGCGCATTTCATGGTGTTGGTGAACCGGAATGCGTTATTAATGTCGGAGTAAGCGGACCGGGTGTTGTAAAACATGCATTGGAAAAAGTGCGGGGTGCCGATTTCGGTACTGTAGCCGATACCATCAAGAAAACCGCTTTTAAGATTACCAGAATGGGTCAGTTAGTAGCCCAAGAGGCATCAAGACGGTTAGGAGTATCCTTTGGTATCATAGATTTGTCTTTGGCGCCCACTCCGGCTATTGGAGACAGCGTTGCATTGATATTGGAAGAGATGGGGCTGGAGGTATGCGGTGCGCATGGTACAACTGCTGCACTTGCGCTGTTAAATGATGCTGTTAAAAAAGGCGGTACCATGGCATCTTCTTATGTCGGTGGATTAAGTGGAGCCTTTATACCTGTGAGCGAAGATGCAGGCATGATTAATGCGGTACAGCAAGGGGCATTGTCCATTGAAAAGCTAGAAGCAATGACATGTGTATGCTCGGTAGGTCTGGATATGATCGTTGTGCCCGGCAGCACAAGCGCGGCAACCATATCTGCTATTATCGCTGATGAGGCGGCTATTGGTGTTATCAATAATAAGACAACCGCAGTCAGATTGATTCCCGCTCCCGGAAAAGATATCGGAGATATGGTGGAATTTGGAGGGCTGTTGGGCTCAGGACCGGTTATGAAGGTAAATCCGTTTAGCAGTGATGAATTTATCAAAAGAGGCGGAAGGATTCCTGCACCGATTCACAGTTTAAGAAATTAAGGAATGATGGGATAATAATACCCGATTTTCAAGCGAGGGACTTTTTGATAGTGCAAGGCGGCGGAGGTGAGTGGCGTGATGAACAGTCTTATAGGAGGAGTTTTATTTCTGCCTGTATTTCTATTATGGTTGGGAAGTATCGGATTAGGAATATACGCACTGATCTTGTTCATAAAGCTGGCGCATAGAGGTATTAGGGCGTTGGATATATATATTCGAAAAAATGAAAACAACGATCAGTGGGGACAATAAAGATGCCCATTGATGGCGGATAGTAAAATAAGTTATCAAATTGGAATACCCGTAAAAAGTATACGGTATCTTATGTTTGATCAAAAAAACCTTAACAAGCATCGGCAGTGATCCTTACGGATCGTTGCCGATAGATTTGTTAAGTTTTTTTTATGCGGACACATTTTATTACATGTCGAAGGATGTCGATGAAAAAATATCAAAAAAAGAAGGAAATAATATACATATGTAGAATTTTAATATAAATTATATTAATTATGGGTGATGTGACAAATCTACTATGGAAATGACAATAACCATAAGCAAGGTTAAGGGAGGGATGATCTATAAATCATAAAGATAAGGACTATCCTCTGGAAAGGCTGGAAGAGTATAAAAAAGAAATTATGTGGTGGGACCATGTGCATATTGGGTTCAAAGATATTGCAAGAAAACTATCCGTATATGGTTTGGAAGTCACCCCTAAAACAATTGGATATTGGATTAAATTACAGAGACAGAAAGCAAAAAACAGCAAAAAATAATGAATGAATCTTTTTTTATGTTAATTGATCCCATAGGTTGTATAGGTATAGATACAGCCTATGGGCATTTTATGTTTCTGCGTTATAAAATAAAGTTGATAATAATATTGCATTTATAATATACTTAGGTATATCATGGAATAAATAAATGGCAAAAGGAGAATATCAATGAAACTAACGGACAAGACAAAAACAATTATCATATTGATTATTGCTTTTATTATGATTGGGATGGGTTTAGTGCAAGGGGTTTTTGGGGTTGAATTAAACGAAGAAGTAGTGAATCAGATTTCTTTTGTTCTAATGATCATTGCAGCAGGCCTTTTCTTTAGCAGAAAAAGAGGTCAAAATGTCGAAGAGGCCGATGATTCTGATGAAAATAATAATAAAGAATAAATAAAGGAAAAATCAATAATTATAGGTAAAACGTTAGCAGTTTGCATTTTACGGCGGGAAGTTGGTTATCGATAACCCGTGAACTGTGAACTGATGCGATATTGGAGGTAACTATGAAAAAAGTTGAAGCAATTATAAGACCAGAGAAGCTGGAAGAGGTAAAAGATGGGTTGAAAGATTTCGGAATCTATGGGATGACCGTATCTCCGGTAATGGGATGCGGAATGCAGCAGGGTAAAGTGGAAATGTATAGAGGGCAGGAAGTAAAGATTGATTTGCTGCCTAAGATGAAAATCGAGATCGTGTTGGAGGATGAAAGGGTAGAGCCGCTCATTGATCTGATATGCGAAAAGGCCAAAACAGGTCGAATTGGAGATGGCAAGATATTTATTTATCCTGTTGAAGGAGCGGTAAGAATAAGAACATGGGAACGGAATGAAAAAGCGCTTTAATTAATTTATCTTTAAATTCCTTAAGATTGTATATACTAAAAGATATAATGATACATAAGATCACAAGGAGAGTCACATATTTATGAGTTATCAAACTTTGATACAGTTTTTTTTCATATTGGTGCTTATCGGATTTAATGGTTTTTTTGCGGCTTCAGAACTTGCTATCGTATCATTAAATGATCATAAAGTACGAAAGCTTGCAGAAGACGGAAATAAGTCTGCTAAGTTGATTATAAAATTTTTGGAGGAACCGAGTCGATTTTTATCCACTATACAGATAGGCATTACACTGGCGGGGTTTTTGGCGAGTGCTTCTGCGGCCGTAAGTATTTCAGAACTCCTCGCGGACATATTAAAGGCAACCGATATCAAAGTACTAGCGGCTTTTAGCGGACAAATCTCTCTCCTGTTGGTTACTCTTGTTTTATCCTACATTACATTGGTGTTTGGAGAGTTAGTACCAAAGAGAGTGGCCATGCAGAATGCGGAAAAGATAGCATTTGCTGTTGTGCGGCCGGTGGATATGTTATCTAAGATTACATATCCATTCATAAAAGTACTTACTTTTTCAACAAATGTAGTAGCTAAATTATTTGGCGTTACCGAGCAGAACAGCGGCGAAAGAGTTACGGAAGAAGAGATATTGCTGATGGTAGATGTCGGTCAAGAAAAAGGGTTGATCCATGAAACCGGAAAAAGAATGATCAATAGCATATTTGAGTTTGACGATACCACGGTAAGAGAAGTCATGACGCCAAGGACAAGCATGGTAGCTGTTGATAAAGCAAGCAAAATGGAAGATATTCTGGATGTTTTAATCTCTGAGCAGTTTTCAAGGATTCCGGTTTATGATGATAGTATAGATAACATCATCGGGATTTTTTATGTAAAAGATTTACTTCCCCTTTATAAAGACAAAGTGGTAAAAGATTTTGATATCGGGAAAAATATTCATCCTGCGTATTTTGTGCCGGAATCAAAGAAAATTGATGTATTGTTCAAAGAAATGCAGCTAAGAAAAATACATATGGCAATTGTAATTGATGAATACGGAGGGACTGCAGGACTAATTACAATTGAAGACTTGCTTGAAGAGATCGTGGGGAATATCTGGGATGAATATGATGAAGAGATTATTGATGTTGAAAAGATAGATGATAATACATATATGGTTGATGGTATGCTTAGTATAGATAAATTTAATGAGGCAATGAATGTTCGGCTGCCGGAAGAAGAATTCGAGACCATTGGAGGCTTTATGGTTGGTCAATTGGGGAAGATCCCTTCACCAAAGGATGAAGCCATCGTTGAATATGCGAATATGGTATTAAAAGCCGAAAAAGTAGCCAAAAAAAGAATAACCAAGGTAAAAGTCTATATTCCGTAAAGATAATAAAAGAAACGTTTTTAAATTACTGACCTAATAAAAATTGGGCGAAGGTTAAAGCCTTCGCCCGGGACATCATAGACCTAATCGTTGTACTTCGAGATCTATTATCTTTTTGTCGAGTCTTTCAAATAGTATTTCTGCTTTAGGAATTACAGTTCCAGATGGAACTGATTGTTGCTCCCATTTATCGGAAACGTTTAGCCATCCTTGGACCCTTTCGGAAGAAAAAGGCAGAAACGGTTTTAGCAGAATAGAAAGATTTGCAATGATCTGTATGCAATTAAATATTGTGTTGCTGCATATATCGGCAGCTATTATTCGGGTTTCCCAAGGTTTCTCGGTATCGAAATACTTGTTTGAAAATCGGATAAACTCGAATATCTCATCAATTGCCGCTTTAAATTCACCGCTTTCAATCTTTGTTCCTGTTTCTAAAAAAAGTGAGTTTATTCTATCGCCAATTTGGTTTTCTAGTTTTCCGGTGGGAACGATGCTATTATAATATTTGCTCACAAATACAAGAGTACGGTTAATAAAATTACCATATGCGCTCAAAAGTTCACTATTATGGCTATTTACAAATTCACGCCATGAAAAATCAGTATCTCTCTTTTCCGGGCCGTTTGTTATGAGGAAATAGCGGATAGAATCCGGATGATATCTGTTCACTATATCTTTAATCCATATTGCCCAGTTCTGGCTTGTGGATATTTTTCTGCTCTCGAGGGTAAGATATTCACTTGATATAATTCGGTCGGGCAGACGCCATCCTTTCCCATTTGCAAGCAAGAGCGACGGAAGAATAATGGTATGAAAGGGAATGTTGTCCTTGCCGTGTACATAATAGTGCTTTGCGTGCTCCCCCCATAAATCATCATAGTTTGCGCTTTTCTTATTTGCTACAATCCAACTCGCTGATAGATAACCAAGTACATTTTCTGCCCATATATAGATTTTCTTGTTCTCAAAACCATCTTTCGGCACAGCTATCCCCCAATCAAGGTCACGGGTAACAGCCCGGTCCCGAAGACCTTCATCGATATATCTTTTTGAAAGACGAATAGCATTCTTACGCCATTCAGGATGAGCATCAATAAAGTTTATAAGCTCCTCTTTCAGTTTTGTTATTGCAATATACAAATGATTTGTTTCCTTAAAAATCGGGGGTGTAGCACATAAAGAACATTTTGGCTCTGCAAGAGTTTCCGGCTCTAGAACTTTGCCGCACGCGTCACATTGGTCACCTCTTGCATTTTCGCCGCAATTAGGACATTTTCCTATAACAAATCTATCGGCAAGAAACTGGTTGCATTGCTGGCAATAAGCTTGGGGCACGGTTTTTTCATAAATATATTGACCGTCATACATTGTTTTATGGAAGTCTCTCACAAAGGTTTTATGCGCCTCACATGATGTTTTGCCATAGAGATCATAGCTGAAACCAAGCTTTTCAAAACACTCTGAAAATTCGTTGTGATAGAATTCGCTGATTTCAAAAGGCGTTTTGTTCTCCTGCTTTGCTCTAATAGTAACAGGAGTACCATGGCAATCGCTGCCGGATACGAAATAAACAGTATCGTCTTTGGCCCTATGGTATCTTGCTAATACATCGCCGGGCAATAGCGCTGCGATATGGCCAATATGCAGTGAGCCGTTTGCATAAGGCCATGCTCCACCAATTAATACATTCATTTTGTCTACCTCTTTTCGTTCAGATTTATTTACGTATTGTTATAAAAAAGAGCACTAAAAAACTCTCACCTCCGGAAAAATGATTTCCGGGGACGAGAGCAACAAAATGACGCTGCATCGCGGTACCACCCCAGTTTATCTGTATTTCGCAATACAGACCTCATCAAGTACGGGTAAGAACTGTACTTACCGATACTCTATCGCTGTAACGGGCGCTCCCGTCGCAGCCTTACACAAACGTGTTCGGTGCGCGACTCCAAGACCATGTTCAGCAAGTGCTATCTTTGTTCTCTCGCACCACAGGCAACCATAAAGTTATCAGGAGAACTTCTCTGTAAAAGTCGCAAATGCCTACTCTTCTTTTCTTCGTCTTTATATGGGTAATATTTTTCTTATTATATAGTATGGACAATTTAAATGTCAATATAAAATATGTTTGACTAAAAAAGTAATATGACATACTGCTTAGAGTGCAGGAAATGTAAAACTGTGCGTTTAGCGATGAGCAAGAGTTTTATATTGAATATATCAGGTTTTAGTGTAAATATGTTATAATAAAATATATTTTAAATAGACATAAAAAATGAAAAGGTGTTTCAATGGATTTTTTTACGCAACTGTCAAATCATTATAATATTAATCTCAATGTGCAGCAAAAGGAAGCAGTAATGCATGAAAGCGGGCCTGCACTTGTACTCGCGGGGCCGGGTTCGGGTAAAACAACTGTTATTACTGCCAGAGCGGCTTGTCTTATAGAAAAAGGAGTCAGGCCGGAGAATATACTTACCATGACATTTAACAGGGCTGCAAAGCATGAGATGGAGCAAAGATTTAATAGGATTTTCGGTTCCCATATAGGTGCTAGAGTCCACTTTTCTACTTTCCATAGTTTCTGTAATCTGATTGTCAGGGATTATGAAAGAAGGCAAGGAAGAAGACTCAAGAGAATTGAGGGTGAGAAGGAATTCCGGAATAGTAAGAAAAAAATTATCAGCAATATCTATCAGCAGATTAATGGGACAAGTATTCATGATGATGAATTGGAAAATGTGATCAACGAGATCGGTCTTGTTAAAAATAAGATGATAAAAGAATTCAGTGATATCAATATAAGCACCCGGAATTTTGCCGAAATATTTAAGACTTATGAAGAGTTTAAAAAGAACAATTTATATATGGACTTTGATGATATGCTTACCTATGCGTACAGTATTTTGGTAAAATGTCCGGATATCCGCAACTACTATCACAGTAAATATACCTTTATACAGGTAGATGAAGGACAGGACCTTTCCAAAATACAGTTTGAGATATTAAAGCTGTTGGTAAAGCGGGAGCATAACAATATATTCATTGTAGCGGATGATGACCAGTCCATCTATGGATTCAGGGGGGCAGAGCCCCAGTATATCCTGGATATTGAAAAGCAGTTTAGCACATGTAGATTTCTATTGTTGGAAAAAAACTACCGTTCCAGCAGCAATATTGTTGAAATAAGCAGTAAGTTTATAAAAAAGAATCAAGCAAGATTCGATAAAAGCCATAATACGGCCAATGCTCGGATGCATAATCCGTTTATCATACAGGTAAAGGATGATGCGGCACAGTTGGAATTTGTTATTAAAACGATAAAGGAGAAGCTATCAGAGCACAAGAACATGAGTATCGCCATTCTTTATAGGAATAATCTATCGTCTATTTCTATAGTGGATGTATTGGATAGAAACGGCATCGGCTTTAAGATTCAACAGAACAAGCTAATCTTTTTCAAGCATTGGATGGTACAGGATGTGCTGGCGTTTTTCAAATTTTCATTTGATCAATGTGATTACCAATCGTTATTACGGATTTACTATAAAATGAATCGTTATATTTCCAAAACGATGATGGAATATGCATTAACAACAGAATATGTTGATTCAGTGATAGATGGTATTTTAAAGAATAACGATATGAAATCGTATCAAAAGAGAACACTAATTGAACTGAAAGGTGAGTTTAAGCATTTAGCCAAAAAGCATCCTTTACTAGTTTTGGAATATATTGAGGGAAGTTTCAGGTATTTTGAGAGTGTAAAAGAGTATTGTGAAAATACCGGACAGCCCTTTGACTATCTGTATGGATTGTTTGGAATCTTAAGAAGTATCGCTCAAGAATGTCCTACCATTCCGATGTTCCTTCAACGTATGGATGAGCTTGAGCGTTTACTTGAAAAACCAAGATTGGTGCAGGAGTGGGATCCTGTTACGCTGACTACCATGCACTCTAGTAAAGGATCAGAATATGATTGTGTGATGATGGTGGATTTGAATAACCAAGAAATCCCAGGAAAAAGAACACTGGATGTCTTTGAAAAGGCTAACGATTGTTCGTTATTGGAGGAAGAACGACGTTTATTTTATGTTGGGATGACACGGGCAAAGCAATGTCTTTACATGGTTAATATACAGACGGTAAATGGCAGAAAATCGGCAAGGTCTATATTTGTGGATGAAGTGGTCAGTTGCATCAACAGAGAAGCACTTGATGAAATAGGGGAAGGTATTTGTCTTTATCATAAGAAATTTGGCCAAGGTATCATTGCTTCTGTATTGGAACAAGAGAAAGACCGTGTTATTCTTGAAATGGATTTTAAAGGGATAAGAAAAAAACTGGATTTTCTTACATGTATGGAAAGTGGATTGCTCAGTTTTAAAGATGTGAACGCTATCGACAAAAAAACGCACAAGGAGGAAGTTAAATGTTAAAACGTATACATTATAATTCGCCGGTGATTCTGACGCTGACACTCTTATCCCTTATATCACTGGTATTCGGATATGCTACCGATAAGGCTTCCACCATGCTGTTGTTTTCAGTCTATAGAGGAAGCTTGTCGGATATATTATTCTACTTCAGGTTATTTGGTCATGTACTGGGGCACGCCAATTGGGAACATTTTATAAATAATTTTCTTTTGATTCTTGTGCTGGGACCAATGTTGGAAGAAAAGTACGGTTCCAAACAGATGATTAAAATGATATTTATTACAGCCATTACAACGGGAGTTCTGAATATAGCGTTTTCTAATCATGCCCTACTGGGGGCAAGCGGTATTGTTTTTATGCTTATTTTATTGAGCTCATTTGCTAATCTTCAAAAGGGCAAAATACCGCTTACCGTTATTTTGATTGCCATTATCTATCTTGGGGAAGAAGTGGCAAATATTATTTTGGTAAAAGATAATATTTCTCAATTTACTCATATTGTCGGAGGAATCTGTGGGGGCTTTTTCGGCTATTTTTCAGGAGCACCTCACCAGACTAAAAAAAATTCTGACAAGAATCAAATGCAATTATGAAAGAATGAAGCCGGACATTAAAGCGAACAATAAAATAAAAACATAAGAGAGGTAATACAATGTCGACTGATTTTTTAACCCTTGGAATTACTAGTGAATTAAACCATATATTAAGCCAGAATGGTATTACGGAGCCGACACCGATACAGGTTCAGGCTATTCCTGTACTCTTGGAAGGAAAAGATATTATAGGACAGGCCCAAACCGGTACGGGGAAGACCCTTGCATTCAATCTGCCGATCATGGAGCAAATTGATGTGAATAGATCTGCTATACAGGCATTGGTTATCACACCTACCCGTGAATTGGCGCTTCAGATTACCGGGGAAGCTAAAAAACTTGCCTTGGTTAAGGGGGTAAATATACTTGCTGCTTATGGAGGTCAGGATGTAGAACAGCAGGTGCGCAAGCTGAAGGGCGCTATTCATATGGTAATCGGTACACCGGGACGCTTATTGGACCACCTACGACGTCAAACTATAAATTTCAGTCAGCTTGAAATGCTTGTACTAGATGAAGCGGATCAAATGCTTGATATGGGATTTTTAAAAGATGTAGAACAAATTATTAAACAAGTATCCAAAAAGCGCCAGACTATGCTATTTTCCGCAACAATGTCTAAGGAAATCCGTTCGTTGGCGAACAGATATATGCAAGACCCTGTTCAGGTACGTGTAAAAGGCAAGAAAATAACGCTTGATGAAATAAAACAGATGGTCATTGAAACAACCGACAGAGGAAAACAGGATGCCCTTTGTAAAATAATTGATGAATACAGACCGTTCATGGCGATTATCTTCTGCCGGACCAAGCGCCGAGCAAGTGCATTGAATGAAGCATTGCAAAGACGGGGATACAACTCGGATGAACTGCATGGTGACTTGACGCAGGCAAAGCGCGAGAAAGTAATGAAGGCATTCAGAAATGCGGAGTTACAACTTCTCGTGGCAACCGATGTTGCGGCACGGGGGCTGGATATAGAAGGGGTAACCCATGTGTTTAACTATGATATCCCGCAAGATGCAGAAAGCTATATCCACCGTATCGGACGTACGGGACGTGCCGGCCAGACAGGGATGGCTATCACTTTTGCTGCGCCGAAAGATCGGGATACGTTAAACATGATAGAGAAGGGGATAAATACATCTTTAGAAAGACAAAAGCTTGTTATAACAACTGAACAGAAATTTACCAGAGAAAAACAAAAGCAAAGTGACGGTAAGCACAGAATAGATAATAAAGGAAGAGCTCCGAGAAACTCAAATAGAAAATCGGGCGGACTTAAAAAAAGAGGAGTTTCAAAGGGAAGGACGCAGAAAAACGTCAGGCGGGGATGACATATGGATATGTACTTCACTTAGATGCAAATCTTTACTTTGACTTTTAATCATTTGATAAGCTATAATCAATGGCGTATAGGAGGATGTGAAAAAGTCAAATTTAGCACATAGAGGAAATCGGACATGGGCGGGGCCCTGGTCTGCTGTCAGGCCTGGTTTTTGGCCGGACTGCGGCCTTGTCCCCGTGTCAGATTTCCGACCAATTAAGCACTTTTTCACAATCTCCTATAGCGCTGAGCAGCAATAAATTTTAATGATATATGGGGGAAATATGAGTATTCTCAATGTTGAAGATGTAAGCCATGGCTTTGGTGCCAGAACAATACTGGAAGATGCTTCATTTCGTTTGTTAAAGGGTGAGCATGTGGGGTTGGTAGGAGCGAATGGAGAAGGAAAGTCCACGTTTTTAAATATAATCACCGGAAAGCTTGCGCCGGATGAAGGCAAAGTAGAGTGGTGTAGAAGAATTACTACAGGATATCTTGATCAACATACTCTTTTGACAAAAGGCAAAACCATCCGGGAAGTTTTAAGAGAAGCATTTCAGCATATGTTTGATCTTGAACAGGAAATGCTGCAGCTGTATGAAAAAATGTCCGAAGCTTCAGAGGATGAACTTGCAGTAATGATGGAGGACGTTGGAGAGATACAAAGCATGCTGGAATACAATGGTTTCTATATCATTGATTCTAAGATAGAAGAGGTAGCCAATGGACTAGGTTTGGGGGATATCGGCCTTGACCGCGATGTAAGTGATTTGAGCGGGGGACAGAGGTCAAAGGTGCTGCTCACGAAACTATTATTACAAAATCCAATGATTCTGATATTGGATGAGCCTACAAACTTTTTAGACGAGAATCATATCTATTGGCTCAAGAATTTTCTTAGGAATTATGAGAACAGCTTTATTCTGGTGTCTCATGACATTCCTTTCTTAAATGATGTGGTCAATGTTATTTATCATGTGGAAAATGCCGTGCTGACACGATATACGGGGAATTATGAACAGTTTCAGCAGATGTACCAGTTGAAGAAGGTTCAAAATCAACAGGCGTACGAGAAACAGCAGAAAGAGATTGAGAAGCTGGAAGACTTTATTGCAAGAAACAAAGCGAGAGTTGCTACTACCAATATGGCTAAAAGCCGTCAAAAGAAACTTGATAAGATGGATATCATAGAAAAGACGAGGGAGAAAGTTAAGCCTACTTTCAAATTCAGGGAAGCAAGAACTCCCGGAAAATATATATTTCAGGCTGAAAATCTGGTGATCGGTTATGGAGAACCCCTAACAAGGCCATTGAACCTGACTTTGGAAAGAGGAAAAAAAATAGCCATTAAAGGAGTAAATGGCCTGGGTAAATCAACATTGCTCAAAACCATTTTAGGAGCATTGAAGCCTATATCAGGAGAAATAGAGCTGGATGATTATCTTTTTCCCGGATACTTTGAGCAGGAGTCAAGCAGGGACAACAGCCATACAGCATTGGAAGAGATATGGAACCAGTATCCGAGTATGACCAATGGGGAAGTGCGTGCCGCTTTGGCTAAATGCGGACTAACGACGGAGCATATTACAAGCCAGATGATGGTGTTAAGCGGTGGTGAAAATGCGAAAGTAAGGCTGTGCAAATTAATGCTTCAAGATATTAACTGTCTGGTTTTGGATGAGCCTACTAATCATCTTGATGCAGATGCAAAAGATGAGTTAAAAAGAGCCCTGCAAGAATTTAAGGGCACAATAGTCTTGGTAAGCCATGAACCTGAGTTCTATGAAGATTGGGTAACGGATATATGGAATGTGGAAGAGTGGACTACTAAAATTGTATAAATCAAAAAGAGACATGGAATGATCCCCCTATGTCTCTTTTAATCTATCTAATTCTTTTATTACTGTTGTGCGCGTTCAATTTCTTCTACCAGTTCATTTAGATATGCCCAACGGTCTACAGCTTCTTCCAGTTGTTTTTCCAGCAGCAGCTGCTTGGCTGTAAGTTCCTGCAGAAGCGTATAGTCACTGGCAGCGGCATTGATTTCAATGCCAATATCACTTATCTTTTTTTCAAGGCCTTCGATAATTCCATCGATCTGCTCGTATTCTTTTTGTTCTTTATAGCTAAGTTTAAGCGGACGGTTCTTTTTATAATCTCTTTCGTTGATGTTTTTTTCTGCTTTGGGAGTCTCTTTTGTTTCTTGGGTAACGTGTTGTTCAAGATATTCCCGGTAATCGGAATAGTTTCCAATGGTTTGGCGTATTTTACCGCTGCCTTCGAAAGAAAATATCTTATCTACAACTCTATCCAAAAAGTATCTGTCATGAGAAACCACTATTACCGCACCGGGGAATTCGTCCAAGTAGCTTTCTAAAATAGTGAGCGTTTGAATGTCAAGGTCATTGGTCGGTTCATCCAATAATATGATATTAGGGGCGGACATAAGGACTCTGAGTAAATAAAGCCTTCTTTTTTCACCGCCCGAAAGCTTCGCAATAGGAGTCCATTGTACGGCGGGAGCAAATAAGAAGCGTTCAAGCATTTGGGAAGCACTGATGCTGCCGTCCGGGGTTTCCAAATATTCCGCTACTTCCCGAATATACTCGATTACGCGCAAGTTTTCATCCATTCCTTCGTTTTCTTGAGAGAAAAAGGCGATTTTAACAGTTTGGCCTCGTTCTACCTTTCCGCTGTCAGGTGCTATATTGCCTGCAATCATTTTTAATAAGGTTGACTTGCCACTTCCGTTAGGACCTATAATACCCACACGATCATTTCGTAAAAACGTATAACTAAAATCGGAAATGAGGAGTTTCTCACCAAATACCTTATCGATATCTATGAGATCAATAACTTTTTTTCCCAGGCGGCTCGAGCCTGCGGCAATTTCAATCTTACCGGATATAAATTCAGGTTGGGAGGACTGGAGTTTTTCGAATCTGTCAATGCGCGCTTTTTGTTTAGTAGAACGTGCTTTTGCACCACGCTTAATCCAGGCCAGTTCATTTCGTAAAAGATTCTGCCGCTTTCTTTCGGAAGCTTTCTCCAGTTCTTCACGCTCTAATTTCTTTTCGAGAAATAAGCTGTAGTTGCCTGTATAACTATAGAGATTTCCTCTATCCAGTTCTATGATTCTATTTGCAACTCTATCTAGAAAATATCTGTCATGTGTCACCATCAAGAGGGCACCCTTGCGGTTATTCAAATGTTCTTCCAGCCAATCAACAGTCTCATTGTCTATATGGTTGGTAGGCTCGTCTAAGATAAGCAAATCTGCAGGTGTGATTAAAGCACTTGCCATCGCCACTCTTTTTCGCTGTCCTCCCGATAGTGTTCCTACTTTTGTATCAAAATCGTGGATGCCAAGCCGGGTTAATATGGTTTTGGCATCACTTTCTATACGCCATCCATCTAATGCATCCATCTTTTGATTCAGGTTTACAAGTTTTTGCTGCAGGTGGGTATCATCCGGTGCATTATTTATTCTTTGCAGTGTTGATTCATATTCTCTTATCAATTCCATAATGGGAGAATTTCCTTTGAAAACCTGCTGCAATACGGTTGCATTATCAATGAAATTCGGATTTTGGGGGAGATATTCTATCCTTAAGCCATTAACGGTGGTGATATTCCCTTGATCAGCATACTCAATGCCGGCGAGGATTTTCAGAAAAGTAGATTTACCGGTACCGTTAATACCAATGACGCCTATCTTATCTCCTGCGCCAATACCCATAGAGATGTTGTCGAGAAGTATTTTTTCGCTATAGCTTTTTGAAATATTTTCAACTGTTAATAGATTCATCGCAATCTTTGTCCTTACTAATTATATTTATTATATTTTCTCTATTATACAACATTGCAGCACATATGTCACATAAGTAGTTAATGAACTCTAAAGATACGGGGGGATAAAGGTATATATTAAATATGATTCATATATTGTGTTTTCTTAAAAATTTTAATAACTTACAATCTCACCCTAGAAGAAATTTTGATTTGTGATAGTAGTATCCCTTCGAGTATAAGAATACAACCTATATATCCTCTAGTACTCATGCTCTCTCCAAGTAGAAGTGCACCACCTATAGCACCAAAGACGGATTCCATACTTAGGATGATAGCTGCATGGGATGGCTTAACATTTTTTTGCGCTGCCACTTGGAGAGTATATGCTACACCAACGGATAAGAGACCGCCATAAAGTATTGGAATTAAAGCGTTAAATATACCACTCATAGTAATCTGTTCAAATATTAAGGCTGTTATCAAGCTCAATATTGAACAAGTTGCAAATTGGATACATGATAATTTCAGAATTTCTATTTTAGTGGAGAAATAATCTTTAGTGGAGAAATAATCTATTGTTAAAATGTGTACAGCCCAAAATATGGATCCTATAACTTCAAGTAAGTCGCCATAACTTATACTGAAATTTTTATTTACGCTTAAGAGATATAGTCCAACAACTGCAACTCCTATACCGATCCATGAGTTTCTTTCGATTTTATGCTTTAAAAATACTCCGATAATTGGTACAAAAATCATATAAAGTCCTGTAATGAAGCTTGCTTTTCCGGCAGTTGTATATGCAAGTCCGATTTGTTGCAGCGTTGCAGCTATGTAGAGCACGATGCCAACTAATATTCCGGGTAAAATTGTTTTTTTTGTGCTTAATTCCATATCATTCGCATTACAAGTGCCATTTTTTTCAATTTTATAGTAATATAAAATCAAGGGTGTGAGAGAAACGCTTCCAAGAGCAAATCGGATTCCATTAAAGGTAAAGGCTCCCACGTGCTGAGAACCTACTCTTTGTGCGACGATTGCAAACCCCCATATAGCTGCGGTAAGCAATAAAAGCATACCGCCACATAATCTTTTATTATTCATATGAATCTCCTTCTTTTAAAATAATTACATGTTTTTACACTTTTTATATAATAAAAGGAATCCTAAATATTTCTGCGATTTTTTGGTGATTGATGTGTTGATCTTGGGATTAGGAAAGCAAAAAAGTAATCGCGAACTGCCATGTTGAACTAAGATTCTTTTTATTCAGGTGTCAGATAACCAATTCAAGAACGAATATGTTTTTTATTACATCTATCTTATACATATTCGATAACAACTTGGCTTTTTTGGATGTTTGTATATACATATGCTTGTGAGCAAATTTGCAGATTACATACGTACTATTTTGGAGAATAAGATTATAGTTTTTTCATGGACACATTTATTAGTGAATCCTCTAGGAAGACCATATTGATTATATAAAGGTTCTTAAATTTTGTCAATCACAATAGCATAATAATAAAAAAAATTTTTTGAAAAGTATTGATTGTTAAAACAAAAAGTAATATAATTATAACAAAATTAATGAAACGCTGGGATATGCAGTAAGAAAAAATTATGAGAATGGGGATATGAATGGAGACAATTCAAAGGGAAATGAATTTTTTACGAGCAATTATGACACTTATTGCCAAGCAGTTTGGAGATCGGTGCGAAGTTGTTTTGCATGATTGGTCAAAAGGTTATGAAAAAACAATTATTGCAATTGAAAATGGCCATGTTACAGGGCGTAAAGTAGGAGATTGTGGTAGTAATTTGGGATTAGAGGTATTGAGGGGCACATCTGATGGCATGAATCAATTTAACTATGTAACTAAAACAAAGACTGGGAAAACCTTGCGATCTTCTTCTATTTATATTAAGAATGAAAAAGGTGAACCTATAGGGGCGTTGTGTATTAATTATGATATCTCAGATATACTGAATATGCAAAGCTTTATAGAAACGCTGACGATGGTAAATAAAGATGTGGATGAGCATTTTGTAAATAATGTAGCTGAGTTGCTGGAATATTTAATATGTGAAAGTATCAAAAGTGTAGGTAAACCTGTAGAAGAGATGAAAAAAGAGGATAAAATCAAGGCTTTGAAATATCTGGATGAAAAAGGTGCATTTCATATTACAAAATCAGGTACAAAAGTTTGCAAGGTTTTTAATATTTCTAAGTTTACACTCTATAACTATTTGGATGAATTCCGCAGAGAAAAAAACGAATAAAGAGATAGGGGGTTGAAACCGTGAATTTTAAAGAAACCAACGTTTTTACTGAACACACTTTAAGGGAACTGATTGAAATTCCTTCCGTGTCTGGAAACGAAGGGACTATCGGGAATTATATCTTTGAGAGTCTGCAAAGCTTCGGAGTGGATAGTATCATCCGGCAGCATGTTGGACCGGGACGTTTCAATGTAGTGGCTACTTTGAAGGGTTCTAAACCGGGGCCGAGAATCTTGCTTACCGGACATATGGATACCGTACCGGCAGGAGAAGGGTGGGATACAGACCCTTTTGAAGCGGTTGTAAAGGATGACAGGATGTATGGACGTGGAGCTCTTGACATGAAAGGCGGTATTGCTGCGATATTAAATACTGTACGTATAGCAGCAAAACACAGAGATGAATTGCCCGGAGAATTGCTGATTGCTTTTGTGCCGGATGAAGAAGCTTTTTCTGCCGGAGTGAATAAGTTTATTGAGAGCGGAGTCACTGCTGATTTTGGTATTGCTGCTGAACCGGAATATAAAGCTGTTATCGGTAGTGTTGGAAAAATGCTGATACGGGCACAGGTGAAAGGTGTTGCCGCTCATGGCTGTGAGCCGGAACTTGGTATAAATGCAGTAGAAGAAAGTGCAAAGTTCCTTAGCGCACTGGGTACTATTCCTTTGCTTACACATCCGGTTATGAAAGAACAGCCGTATGTCACTCTAAAAATAGAGGGAGGCTTTAAAGAGTATTCCATTGTAGTGCCGGAAAACTGTGAATTCCTCATTAATAAGCATACGGTTCCGGCTGAAACGAAGGAATATGTACTGGGAGAGCTGGAAAAACTGGTGGAGCGTTTAAATGTAAAGGCACAGTTTGAATTTTCTATTCAGGAGCCTTACTATCCGGCGTTTGATCTTGGAGATAGCAATCCCTACCTTTCAAAACTGGGCGATATATATAAAGAAGTGATAGGTACACCCATGGAAATGCGTTATGGTACCGGTGTATCCGACAATAATCGTTTGGTTCCTCTTACGGGAATACCGGTTATCTGTTTAGGCGCTTATGGAGGTGGACTGCATTCTAAAAATGAATGGGTCAGCATTAGTGCTTTGCATCGAATGAGTTTGATTTACCAAAAGTTTATTTTTAACAATTGAAAATGTATAACGATGATCAAAAAATACTGCTCTTTATCCTTCTATAAGTTTAAAAGAAGGAATTAAGAGCAAAAAAATACATAGGCATCAAAAAAATAATAATTTTATTTTATATTAAATATCCCTAAATTTTGCATATCACTGTGAAAAAGTAAAACAATTTGTCATATATATTCTAATATTATCAGACATTTCAAAAAAATATAACAAAAAGTTTTAATTCATTAATAGTATCAACAACGAAAGGAACAGATTTATGAACAAAATCAAAGTTACAACATCAAAGGCACCAAACCCAGGTGGTTGGTATTCACAGGCATTTCGAGCAGGAGACATGATTTATACTGCAGGTGTAACAGCTGCCGATCCGGTTACACAACAGATAGTGGCTCCAGGCGACATTGTAAGACAGACGGAGCAAGTCCTTGAAAACATGGAAGAGATTTTGAAAGCAGCTGGCTCCGACTTGGAGCATGTTATAAAAACAACAGTATTTATTTCAGACTTAGATATGTTTGAAGAATATAACGAGACCTACAAAAAGTTTTTTCCGGTGGATCCGCCTGCACGCAGTACTATGGAAATCGGAAAGTTTAATAATGGAATGGTTATCGAAATTGAAGCTATTGCAATTGCTAAAGATTAAATGAGGGATAAATCCCATCGATAGTGAAACTCAGTACTTCCTAAAATATCAATTACGAGGAGAGATGGTAAGATGAATGATTTGTATAATATTTTAAAAAAAGAATTAAGTGCTGAAAAAAACTATGAGTATGCGCAGTATCTTACAGATCTTTTTCCAAGGCGCATTTCCGGAATGGGAGATGATCGAAAAGCTGCAGAGTGGATTGCATCTAAGTTTCGAGAATTTGGCCTGGAAGGTGAAGTGGTAGATTTTGAAGCGTATAACAGCAATCCTGTTTTTTCAGAAGTTAAAATCATCCGGCCTGAAACAATGATAATCGATAGCCGTCCTTGCTGTCACATAGCTTCAACGCCTCCGGAAGGCCTGGAGGTGGAAGTAATATATATAGCCGGTGGTGATTATCCTGATTATGAAGGTAAGGATGTGAAAGGGAAAGCGGTGTTGGCCGAAGTTTCTTTTGCGCCGGGAACGCCCGAAAAGGCACGTATTGCGGCTGAAATGGGTGCTAGTGTTATAATTTTAGCCAACAATGGGGAAGATGGCGCGAAGGATCAAGATTATGTTTGCGGGCGAGGTTTGAAAGCGGTTTGGGGCAATCCTACCCCGGATACATTTAAAGAAATTCCTCAGATTGTCGGTATTGGAATTACTCATGCTGCGGGTTTGCATATTAAAGAAATGTGTTTGAAGGGTGAAAAGGTTGTCGTAAGAGTGAAAGCGGAAGCCACTCGTAGTTGGGATATGCTGCCAATGCCGGTTGGTTATTTAAGAGGCAGTGAGGAACCGGATAAATACCTGATTGTGAATGGGCATCTTGATGCATGGGAACCGGGTGTGACCTGCAACGCGACAGGCGTTGGTACAATCCTTCATCTTGCTGAGTTGTTCGCAAAACATCGTGACTTGGTAAAGCGGAGCATTTACTTTATCAATTGGAACGGACATGAAATTGCAGAGTCTGCAGGTTCCACTTGGTATATTGATCAACATTGGGACGATCTGGAAGGAAATTGTATCGGAGGTATTAATATTGATTCTACCGGTATGATGGACGCAGTGGAATATAGGTGTACTGCATCTGGAGAGATTATGACATTTGTTAAAAACATGATTAAAGAAGTTTTAGATGAAGATATAGAGGTGCCTCAGTTAGATAAATACGGCGACATGTCCTTTTTGGGTATTGGCATTACATCAATAGTAGGCCGTATGAGCATGTCGGATGAATATAATGAAAGAACTCATGGTGCGATTCTGGGTTGGTGGGCTCACACCATTAAAGACGATATGGATAAAGTAGATAAAGCGAATCTGGCCAAAGACTTGATGATTGATTGTGCAATCATTTGCAGCTATGTCAATGATGCGATTTTGCCGTATGACTTTACCGCTACCTGCCGGGATATAGAGAATAAGCTGGTAGATATTATGAAAAAAGCAGATAAAAAAATTGAAATGCAAAGCATTTTAGACAATATTAAAAAACTGCACAAGTATAGTACGGAAATTAACAAAATACGTGCAAGGCTAGCGAACAGTTTAATCACTGATGAAAAAGTAAGACTTATAAATACCCTTTCTTTGAAACTTAGCCAATGTCTCACCTGGGCTTTTTATACCTTCTGTGACCGTTTTGAACAAAACTCCTATGCATATTCACCGGCAGCCAGACCCATTCCTTTTCTATATACTGCAATAGATTTGGCTAACATGGATCCGAATAGCTTGGAATATAAGCTGAAATATACCGAAGTAGTCAGAAATCGTAATCGTGTATCTACAGCTGTCCGGAATGCGTTGGAATATTGTAACCTGTATCTGTCTTTAATTAAAAATTAGTTTTATAAAATATATAAGGCCGTAGCAATTTTTCATCGGTGTTATTGATGTTGATAACGTTATGAATCAAGATTTGATAACGTGCATCAAACAGTATTTCGTGATACGATATATACTTATCATCTTCGGCAGAAGGTTGTCAATTAATGATACTCCTATTGAATACTGCAGGGAGGTGGTTGGCCGAATTGAAATTCAAGAGCCTGAATTAATATGAGATGGGGAGGTGGCAAATAAAAAAGATGTCTGAAGCTATTAGCTATGGAAATGGAATAGAGGTAGTCAGACTTGCATATTGAATGGGTCGAGCAGCAGCAGGTGTATTATAAACGTGGGACTTTAACAAATTAATAAGAGAAGAAAGAAGGAGTAATTATGAAAAAAATGAAAGGTATTCTAGTGGGGTTGCTAACTGTTGTACTAATATTATCGATGGTCGGTTGCGGAGGAGAGCAGACTAAAAGCGAAGGTGCTGCTGGGGAGAAAAAAACTGAAAGTAAAGATAATGGAGATATCGTAATTGGCTATATTGGACCACTTACAGGTGAGGGTGCGCTATGGGGTGCGATGGAGTTGAACACGGTCAAGATGTTGGTCGATGAGACCAACAAAAACGGTGGTGTCCTCGGTAGAAAAGTTGTACTTAAGTCGTATGATAATCGTATGGATGCGGTTGAAACGACGAATGCTGCCAATAAGGCTATTCTAAATGATAGGGTTGTTGCGATTATAGGTACAAATACTTCCGGTTGTGCCATAGCACTTGCTGAAGTATGTGAACAGAATATGGTTCCCCATTTAACAACAGTTGCAACAAATCCCAAAGTTACTCTTAAGGATGACGGCACGGTTCGTCCGTATACATTTCGTGTAAGTCAGAATGATAATCAGCTTGGTGCTGCGATTGCCAAATATGCATATGATAAAATGAATATTAAAACTGCGGCGGTATTAAATGAAATCAGCAGTGACTACTCTGTTGGTGTAACAGAGGTTTTTATCAAGACATTTTCGTCTTTAGGTGGTAAGGTTACTACAACAGAGTCATTTAAAACAGGGGATGTTGACTATAGGGCACAGCTTTCAAAAATTATTGCAACAAATCCGGATGCTTTATATCTCCCCGCAAATTACAAAGAGATGGGTCTTGCCTCAAATCAGGTTCGAGAATTAGGTTTTGAGGGAAAGATTATTGGTCCGGATTGCTGGCTGATGTATGAATTGTTTACAATTGCTACAGATTCTGTACAGGGTGCGACATTTGTAACTAGTGTTAATATCGCTGACCCTAGTTTTGAACCCTTTAGGCAAACTTATCATGAACTGTACAATAGGTATCCTGATTCCACAAATGCTTATTATGCACATGATGCCTATAATATGATCCTTTATGCAATAAATAAAACCGGTGAAGCAACATCGGAGAAGATCCGAGAAGGCTTGGAAACAGTGAAAGATCTTGATTTAATTACAGGTAAAGTAACGATGCCGGCCAGCCATAACCCTATAAGAGATGCATATATATCCGTAATCAACAATAAAAAGTTTGAATTCCCAGAAAAAATCAGAGTGGAAGAAGATTAATAGCCTCTCGTAGGCTGCTAGGTCCATTGGCATACAGATTTATGTATGCCGATGGATAATACTTGAGAGGAGAGGATTATATTGTTTTTGCAGCAGTTGGTTAATGGACTATCCATCGGTAGTATATATGCATTAATGGCTGTGGGGTATTCCTTAATATACAGTTTATTGAATTTCTCAAATTTTGCTCATAGCATAACCGTTGCGGTGGGTGCTTATATCACTTTAGGCTTCCTGCTTTTTATTTTTCAGGATATCAATGCGGCAATGATTGCTGCAGTGATACTTGGTGGCGGAATTGCTATGCTTATAGAGATTGTGGCATATCATCCGCTTCTAAAAAAGAATGCGAAAAGGATTTATTTACTTATTGCAGGCTTAGGTCTTTCCACTATTGGCGAGAATGTTCTTATTATCTTTTCAGGAGGCCGCTTCGAGGGGTATCCGGTCACTTTCCCGGTTAACCCAATAAAAATTGGCGGCGCGAATATAGGTTCTTTAGATTTAACTATTATGGCTTTGAGTATTGTTACTCTAATCATAGTTGAACTATTTATTAAGAAAACCCGTGCGGGTCTTGCGATTCGAAGTGCGGCATTTGATTTGAACACTACAGCGTTAATGGGTGTAAATGTTCAGGGACTTATTTTGATAGCGTTTTTAATTGCAGGTGTTTTAGCCGGACTTGCAGGTACGTTTTTGGGGGCAAAATACACTGTTTATCCAACTATCGGCGCGATGACGACAAAGGCATTTATTTGTTCGGTTTTAGGCGGATTAGGGAGTATTCCGGGTGCTATGCTGGGTGCCATTACATTAGGTGTAACCGAGGCGATGATTGCTGGTTACCTTTCATCTTCCTTACGCGACCTTTTTTCATTTGCCGTTCTTGTAATTGTTCTTATTATTCGTCCAACAGGTTTTATGGGTAAAGTCACGGATGATAAAGCATAGGAGATGATGTTATGAGTTACTGGATAGGTGTTTTGACAGTTACCGGTATATATCTTATCGCCATTCTTGGTGTTTCCATATTAACGGGATTTACCGGACTCTTTTCCATGGGTCATGCAGGGTTTATGGCTATAGGAGCATATACCTCTGCGTTGATAGTAAAAATTTTTCATGTCCCAGTTCCGGTCGGCATAGTTTTTGGCGGACTGGCTGCAATGATAGTAGGTTTTTTGATTGGGTATCCAACGCTTAAACTTAAAGGAGACTATTTTGTCATTGCCACTCTTGGTATAGGTGAATCTGTCAAGCTTTTGGTTGAAAATTTAACTATAACCGGTGGGGCCCGTGGTCTTTCGGGAGTCATAGGGTGGACAAACGTATGGAATGTATGGGGTATGGTCATTATTGTTGTAATTCTTCTTGTCAACTTTTTGAATTCAAAGTATGGACGGAATTGTATTGCGTTACGTGAGGATGAATTGGCTGCAAGCTCTGTAGGAATTGATATTGTTAAGTACAAAATGCTTGGTATGTGCATCAGCTGTGTGTTATGTGGCTTATCGGGGGCTTTGCTCGCACACTACATGAGATTTTTGCATACAACTATGTTTACCATGGCGATATCGAATTTATTGATTGTGACAGTCATTCTAGGGGGTTGTGGAAGCCTGACCGGAACTATCATTTCGGCCTTGGTACTTGTTCCGTTGCCGGAATTTCTTCGTATTGAATCAGGGCAAGCATGGCGTATGGTGATATACGGACTTCTGGTAGTAATTGTAATTATATGCAGACCGTCCGGACTGATGGGCACAAATGAATTTAGAATCAGTAGTGTGAAAAAAAGTTTTAAAAGGATAGTAAGCAGGGGGAAGGTAAATGGATGATGCAAATATCGCACTGAAGCTTGAAGAGATATCTAAAAATTTTGGAGGGATAAAAGCTTCAAATGAAATAAATATTAATATTCCCCAAAATATGATTTATGGAATTATCGGTCCTAACGGGGCAGGGAAAACGACACTGTTTAATATGATTACGGGAGTTTACACTCCTACAAAGGGCGATATAAAATTTTTTGGAAAGTCAATTATCGGGAAAAAAACTCATGAAATAGCCACCCTTGGTATTGCGCGTACATTTCAGAATATCAGACTTTTTGGTGACTTGACAGTATATGAAAATGTCCTTATTGCCTGTCAAAAAAATATTACCTATAATTTTTGGCAGAGCCTGTTGAAAACATCTGAATGCCGTAGGCAGGAAAAAACGATGGCGGACATTTGTGAGACTGCGCTAAAAAATGTTGGTCTTTCTGAACATAAAGACCAACGTGCTAAGAACTTACCTTACGGCATGCAGCGCAGATTGGAAATAGCTCGCGGATTGGTAACCAACCCAAAGATTATTTTACTAGATGAGCCGGCTGCTGGGATGAATGAAGATGAATCTAAACAGTTGGCTGGATTTATTAAAGAGATTCTCAATGGGTTTGGTATTACAATTATAATTATTGATCATCATATGGATGTTATTATGAGTATCTGTGATAGAATTTCAGTATTAAATTTTGGCAAATTGCTTGCAGAGGGAACACCTGACGAAATACAAAATAACCAAGAAGTGATAGAGGCATATCTGGGAGTGGATGAATAATGCTAAAAGTAGAGAATCTGTGTTTTGCCTATGGTAAAATTAGGGCCGTCAACGGCGTAAGTTTTGAGCTTAAGAAAGGCGAATTATTAGCAATAATAGGTGCGAATGGTGCAGGCAAATCTTCATTAATGAAATGCATTGCAGGTGTTTTAAAAGCACAAAGTGGAGACATTTATCTGAATAATAAAAAGATTCCATCCTCGACACATAAGATAGTAAGAAGTGGTATTGCACTCGTACCGGAAGGACGTTGGATTTTCCCTAATCTTACAGTTGAGGAAAACCTTTTTATGGGGGGATATATCGTAAAAGACCGAAAAGCAGGAATAAATCGGTCATATCGAATGTTCCCAAGGCTTGAGGAAAGAAAGACTCAGCGTGCAGGAACTTTGTCTGGAGGGGAACAGCAAATGTTGGCTATTGCCCGCGGTCTAATGTCTAATCCCCAGGTGCTTTTATTGGATGAACCTTCACTTGGAATAGCACCGTTAATTGTTAATGACATTATGTCTATAATAAAAGAAATTAATGAAGAAGGTGTTTCGGTGCTCTTAGTAGAACAGAACGCCCGAAAAGCATTAGGAATAGCGCATTATGCTTGCGTTCTTGAACGTGGTTCTATTGTTAAGACCGGAACAGGCAGGGAGTTGGCTCAAGATGAAAGCATTATTGCGGCTTATCTTGGAGGAGTCAAAGGAAAATAACGGATATTTTTAAGTTCTAAATATCTTATACTTTGGGGGTATAACTTATGCAATACTATAGTTTAGCAGGTCGCGCGGCCATTGTAACGGGAGCTGGTCATGGAATCGGAAGAGCTGCCGCTATTAGGTTAGCGGAGCTGGGGGCGAAAGTCACTGTGTGCGATATAGATGGAGAAAGTGCCGAAGCTGTCGCAAAAGAAATTATCGAACAAGGACAACGGGCTATTGCTTCAAAATGTAATGTATGCTTTCTTGAGGATATACAGAAAACCGTTGTACAAACAGCAGATGCATTTGGCAGAGTAGATATTCTTGTTAATAATGCTGCCGGAGGTGGCGGTGGAATGCAACTTTCAGAAGTTGGCTATAAAGAGTGGGACCGCCTTATTCTGCTGGATCTTACCAGTGCATATATGTTTTCGAAAGAAGCGCTGCCATATATGATGGAGCAAAACTACGGGAAAATTGTTAATATAAGCTCTGGTGCGGGAATTGTAGGAGATGGAACAGATATCCATTATGCAACTGCAAAAGCAGGACTTATCGGAATGACAAAATCGATGGCGCAGCAAGTTGCAAAATATCATATAAATGTGAATGCTCTTGGAGTAGGTCTTACCGATACGAGAATGTCCAGACGGAGAGGCCTTGAAGAGCAGATTCCTTCAATTTTATGGCCTAGAATAGGGAAGCCGGAAGACCAAGCGAATGCAATCGCATTTTTGGTTTCTGATGCTGCAGAATACATTACAGGTCAGGTGGTTTGTCCTAACGGCGGGTCCTGGATGTAAAAAGAGAAATAGGAAATGAGGAGGGAGAAGAGTATGGATTATTTGAAACTTAGAGGTAAATCTGCAATTGTTACCGGAGGTGCACATGGGATTGGCCGTGCAACAGCTTTGTCTTTATCAGATTTCGGGGCGCAGGTTATAGTTTGTGACATTGATGATAAATATGGAGAAGCAGTCACCAAAGAAGTTGCTGATAAGGGTGGGACAGCTATTTACTGTCACTGCGATATTTCGGTGCTTGATGATGTTAAAAAGGTAGTGACAATGGCTTTGGATGCATTTGGGAAAATCGACATTCTTGTAAATAATGCCGCCATTGGCAGTAAAAAAATTCCCTTTTGGGATATAAGCTATGAGGAATGGGATCATATGTTGAAAGTTGATCTTAAAGGCCCATATATGTTCATGCATGAGATCATTCCCCACATGATAGAGCGGCGCTATGGTAAGGTGGTAAATTTGTGCTCCGGTGCAGCCATCATCGGCTTGGCGGATAACACGCATTATGCTGCTGCAACGACAGGTTTGTTAGGAATTACACAGTCAATTGCAAAGGAAGTTGCCGAATATCAAGTGAATGTTAACGCGATTGCTGTTGACCTGACTAACACCCGGATGGCGAAAGAATGCGGATATATTGATGGTAAGCCTACAGATATTCCGATGAAGAGATACGCAGAGCCCGAAGATGTTGCTAATATGATTTTATACTTGGCTTCTGATAGGTCTTCATATGTAACTGGACAGGTTATGGCGCCTAATGGAGGACGAAGGACTCCGGTCTAAGATTTTGTTTGAGATGAATAAAGGTTTGATTTATATAACAGGGAGGACGGAACAATGGACTATCTTAAGGTGAAAGGAAAGTCTGCTATTATAACTGGTGGCGGAAGTGGGATCGGTGAAGGCATTGCGGTTGAATTTGCTAAATATGGCATTAAGCTTATGCTTTGTGATATAAATGATGAGAATGGACAAAGGGTTGTTGAGAAAATCAATTCGCAAGGTGGTACGGCAATTTATTGTCACGCGGATGTATCTAAGTTGGAGGATGTTAAAAATCTGGTTAGTGAAACGATTAAAAATTTCAATGTAATTGATATTCTTGTTAACAATGCCGGAATCGGAAGTAAGGCGGTCCCTTTTTGGACAATCAGCTATGAAGAATGGGATAGAATGATTCAAGTGGATCTCACCAGCGCATTTATGTGTACGAAGGAAGTCTTTCCTAATATGAAAGAGCGCAATTACGGTAAGATAATTAATATTTCATCGGGGTCAGGCCTTATCGGTGGAGAATGGAATACACACTATACAGCTGCAAAAGCTGGAATGAATGGTATGACAAGATCTATAGCTCGGGAAGTTGCAAAATATAAGATTAATGTCAATGCAATTTCTGTGAATACCACCCTTACTCCCCTCGCAAAAGCAACAGGATGGAATGATTTTGTTCCGCCTGATATTCCTTGGGGAAGATTGGCTACTCCGCTAGATGTAGCAAATGTAGCTCTGTACTTGGCATCAGATTCTTCCGAATACATGACCGGGCAGCTACTTGCTCCTTGCGGCGGCAGAAGAACACCCATTTAATGGGATGCGAGACCATGAAGATATGCATAAATAAAGGAGCAAAACAATGTAGTAATAAGCATAAAATCATAGTGGTAAAATGATAGTAAAAGTTCTAAAAGAAATCCGGAAAAATAAAAACAGAGTTGCAATAATACCGTTAGAGGTGCTATTGCAACTCTGTTAAAAGTCTATTTATGACAATTGAAGATGTATAACGATGATTAAGAAAATACTGCTCTTTCTTCTTCTATAAGTCTTAGGGAGGAATTAAGAGCAAAAAAGTATATGAATATCAAAAAAAAATTAATTTTATTTTCTGTAGAATATTCAGTGGGGCTGGTTATGATGGATTTTGCGGAGTATATATGTACTGATTTTCTGTGAATAAGACCATAGCTTTTTACAGAGGCATTTATTGGTTAATCTCTTGTGGAGACCATGCTTGCCTATGGTTTCGCTTGCATTATACAAAGTTTCTTGGTTTGGCTACATTATTACCTAGATAAGAGTGGTATCTTATTTTAATTTAGATTATCAATTAAAATTATTATAATTATAAAAAATATTTTTTTGATAACTATTGATAATTAAAACAAAAAGTAATATAATTATAATCAAGTTAATAAAGTACTGTGGTATGCAGTGAAAAAGACTATCAAATCGGGGGTATAAATGGAGACAATCCAAAATGAAATCAATTTTTTGCAAGCGGCTATGACACTGATTGTGAAGCAGTTTGGGGATAAGTGCGAGGTGGTGTTGCACGATTGGTCCGGAGGATATGAAAAGGCTATCATTTCCATAAAAAACGGACATGTGACAGGGCGCAAAGTTGGAGATTGTGGCAGCAATTTGGGATTTACAGTAATGAGAGGCGCGTCGGAAGGGAGAAACAATTTTAATTATATAACAAAAACGAAAGACGGCAAGATTATCCGTTCATCTACTGTCTATATTACAGACAATGATGGCAGGCCTCTTGGTGCGCTGTGCATTAACTATGACATTTCAGAGATGATGCAATTCCAAAATTTTGTAGAGTCCTTTAATATGGTAAACAAAGAAGTAGAAGAGATTTTTTTCAGTGATGTGAATGAACTGCTAGATTATTTTCTGCAGGAGAGTTTAAGTATTGTTGGTAAGCCTAAAGCGGATATGAATAAAGAAGATAAGATGCGGATTTTAAAATATTTGGATGAAAAGGGCGTGTTTTTAATTACAAAATCCGGCAATAAAATCTGCAAGTTTTTTAATATTTCTAAATTCACTTTATACAGCTATCTGAATGAAATTCGCAACGGTACTGATAGTATTTAAAAGGGAAGGAGCCAAAAATGCAGTTTGAGCAGGATAAGAACCTTGTGAAAAATTGCCATTCCGACGGATAAGTGTATATTCAGTATTAGCAGCGGAGAAAAGATTGGAAATTATATTTTTGTTCTGATATAGAACATGGAGAAGGTGTGGTGATTCGGCAATTGGTTCCGGAATGTCTCTTTACTGTGATGGCTACGGTAAAGGATAAAAAAATCAAGTCCTAAAATTTTACCAAAATAAAGTATATTTATATAGTTTTAATTATAAGTAAATACGTATAAGAAATTACAAGGTTTTGCCTTAAAACCAAAATTCAGAAAAGGAGAATATTATGGACAAAATTAAAATTACAACGGAGAAAGCACCCAGACCCGGCGGATGGTATTCGCAAGCATTTCGTGTAGGTGATATAGTTTATACAGCAGGTATTACGCCCAATGATCCTATTACCCAGGAGCTGGTCGCGCCAGGCGACATTGTCGGTCAAACTGAGCAGATTTTAAAAAATATGAGCGAGATTTTAAAAGCTTCCGGCTCGGATATGGAGCATGTTTTCAAAACTCTGGTTTTTGTGTCAGATATTGATGAATTCCATAAATTTAATGAAGTTTACAAAAAATATTTCCCGCAAGATCCACCTGCACGCAGTACAGTTCAAATTGGTAAGTTTAATAATGGCATGGTAATTGAGATTGAGGCCATAGCTATTGCAATAAGATAAAATACCCTCTGTTTTTAACTTTATGAACAACTAATATTACAAAAGTTTCTATTGTTAGCATATTAGTTAGTTTCTTTGTACTATTGAGGTTCTTATCTGATTTAATACCAAGGTTTACTAACTTGACTCTTGGACTATTCTTTGTGGTATCACCAACTTTCATTAGATCATATATAAAAAAAGTAGCGTAGGATCATTGCTTAATTACAATGAGTAAACATCCATACGCTGCTTATTGAATTAAATTTCCATATGTCTTTAGTATAATACAGCTAATTAGGCTACTGAGGTCGAGTTGAAACTGACAAGCAAATATATTGTATGTGGAGGTAAAAAGATGGAAAAATTGTTTCAACAAATCCGTGGGAAGCTTTCCGCGGATAAAAACTATGAATATTCTAACTGGCTTACCATCAATACTCCTCGGCGGATTTCCGGTATGGGGGATGATCGCAAAGCAGCTGAATGGATAAGCAAAAAATTTGTAGAGTTTGGGTTGGAATCTAAAGTAATTGATTTTGAAACGTATAACAGTAATCCGATATATTCCGAAGTGAAGGTTCTTGAGCCGGAGACAAGGCTGTTGGACAGTTTACCCTGCTGCCACATTGCTTCTACACCGCCCGACGGCTTGAACTTGGAGCTTCTATATCTTGGTGCCGGCGACTACCGCGATTACGAAGGTAAGGATGTAAAAGGAAAAGCAGTGCTGATAGAAGTTTCGTATAGTCCCGCTACTCCCGAAAAAGCCCGTATTGCTGCTGAGAAGGGAGCAAGGGCAATGGTTTGCGCGAACTGGGGTGAAGATAGTAATAAAGAGCAAGACTATATCTGCGGACGTGGGTTGAAATCTGTTTGGGGTAATCCCACTCCGGATACCTTTGGAAGTATTCCGCAGATCGCCGGTGTTAGCGTTACCCATAGCGGCGGTTTATATTTAAAGGATCTGTGCTTGAGCCATAAGAAGGTTGTTCTTAACATAAAAGCAGAGGCTACACGCACTTGGGATAAGTTGCCTATGCCGGTTGGCTATTTAAGAGGCAGTGAAGAACCGGATAAATACCTTTTGGTGAACGGGCATATCGATGCATGGGAACCGGGCGTTACCTGCAACGCTACCGGTAATGGAACTATTCTTACTATTGCGGAGCTGCTTGCTAAACATAGGGACCAAGTAAAACGCAGCATCTACTTCATCTGCTGGAATGGGCATGAAATTGCTGAATCTGCCGGATCTACCTGGTATGTGGATCATCATTGGGATGACCTTGAAAAAAACTGCATCGGTGGTATCAACATAGATTCTACCGGTATGCTGCATGCAGTACAGTATGAATGTACTGCCTCCCGTGAAGTAATGGATTTTACAAAAGATTTGATAAAACAGGTGTTGCAGGAAGACACAAATGTGCAGCCGTTGAATAAATTCGGTGATCAGTCTTTCTTTGGGATAGGTATCACCTCTATCGTTGGACGTATGGGCATGTCCGATGAATACATAGAAAAAACCCACGGTGCGAATCTCGGATGGTGGAACCATACTATTAAAGATGGCATGGACAAAGTAGATAAGGAAAACCTGAAAAAGGATCTGGCGATTAATGCTGCCACTATATGCAATTATGTAAATAATGCAGTTTTACCATATGACTTTACCATTACATGCCAGGATGTTGAAAAAAAGCTTGCATATATAATAGAAAAAGCTGATAAAAAAATTGAGCTACAGAGTATCTTAGATAATATTAAAAAGCTGCAAAAATATGTCGTCAAAATTAACGAAGTACGTGTGACCCTGTCAGATAGACCAATCACCGATGAAAAAGTAAGACTGATAAATGCTCTTTCTTTAAAGCTCAGCCGCTGTCTTACCTGGGCATTCTATACCTTTTGCGATCGTTTTGAACAAAACTCTTATGCTTATACCCCTGCGACCCGTCCCATTCCTCTGCTGTATACTGCAATAGACTTATCCAATATGGATCCTGATAGCCTGGAATACAAACTAAAATACACTAGCGTGGTTAGAAATCGGAATCGCGTATCCAGTGCTGTTTGCAATGCTTTGGAATATTGCGAGTTATATCTCGCTTTAATCGAAGAATAGTACTACTCAATGTCATTTAAAGGTACTTGAGTCCTTTAAAATAAAATGAGAAAGAAGGAGTAAAAATGAAAAGATTAAAAAAATTAACCGTCTTCCTTTTGGCTTTGCTCATGCTTACTTCCATGTTCACTGCGTGCAGTGCTAAAAGCAAATCCGAAAAAATCGTCATGGGATACATCGGCCCTATCACAGGAGAGATGGCGCTGTATGGCGAAGTTGAATCCAATACTTTAAAGATGCTGGTGGAGGAGACAAATGCCAAAGGTGGTATCTTGGGAAAACAAATTGAGTTGAAGATCTATGACAACCGGGGTGATGCGATAGAGACCACCAATGCAGCTCGGAAAGCAGTGCAGAACGACCATGTAGTAGCTTTTATAGGCTGTAACACATCTTCTGCTTCTTTAACTCTGGCAGAGGTGTGTGAGGAATATAAAATTCCAATGATCACCACCACCGCTACCAACTATTCTGTTACTCAGCGGGATGACGGGAGTGTGCGCGATTATGTCTTCCGCGTCGTGCTTTCCGACCCCCAGCTGGGACAAGTGATGGCATCCTATACATATAACAAACTGAACATTAAAAAGGTGGCTATCTTGTATGAGGTGAGCAGCGATTACTCGGTGGGTTTGTTGCAGAACTTTACTACCGCCTTTAAGGATATCGGTGGTCAGATAACGGTAGAGGAGGCCTATAAGACCGGTGATGTAGATTTTCGTGCTCAGCTTTCTAAGATCAAACAGGCAGGCAACTATGAGGCGATCTTTATTCCTGCCCTCTATAAAGAACTTGGCTTAATTGCAAACCAAGCCCGCAGCCTGGGTATCACTGAGCAGTTTATCGGTCCTGATTGTTGGATGATGGAAGATTTGTTTACTATTGCTACCGACTCCATGCAAGGGGGTGTCTTCCCCTGTGCTATGGATGTGAATGCTGATAGTTTAAAGGAATTTAAAGACGCCTATCAGAAGAAGTACAATAGCAATCCCGGTCAAGGCGGAACCAACGCGTTTTTCGCTTATGATTCGTTCTTATTACTGAAGCACGCCATTGAGGCCGCCGGTGAGGTGGATTCTACCAAGATCCGTGATGCTATCGAGAATACCACTGATCTAAAGGGCCTAACCAGTACAATTAATATGAAGAAAGATACTCACAATCCCATACGAGAGGCAACTATCTTTAAGATCGACAATGGTAAATTCGTAGCTATCGACAGCTATGCCGTAGAATGATGACGTACAAGAACAATCGAATCTCCGGCTCATTAAGCCGGTGTAATAGGCATAACTTGTAAACAAACAGTACGGTAAAGTCTGTCCTTGTGCTATACTTTACCGTGCTGTTTGACTTTGATAGGAGGAATTAAATTGTTTTTTCAACAGTTGATTAATGGCTTGTCCATCGGCAGCGTATACGCACTGATGGCTGTGGGTTATTCGCTCATCTACAGTCTTTTGAATTTTACCAATTTCGCACATAGTATCACCGTGACTATCGGTGCTTTCACCGCATTTTTCTTTCTTTCATTAGTATTGAAGAATCTTTACCTAGCTATTTTAATTGCAGTTCTTATTGCAGGTGCGTTGGCCATGCTTATCGAGATAACAACATACCGGCCCCTACTTCAAAAAAACGCCCGCCGCATCTATCTACTCATTGCAGGCCTTGGTATCTCTACGATGGGAGAAAATCTGGTCATTATCTTGTTTGGCGGACGATTCCGTGCCTATCCAGTGACCTTCTCCAATGAACCTGTAGATATTTTCCATGCAAGTGTAGGCCAGGTGGACCTAATCATTCTCATGGTCAGCATGCTGGCACTTATCCTTGTAGAGGTATTCATCCAGAAGTCACGCTCGGGACTTGCAATCCGAAGTGCATCCTTTGATTTGGACACCACCTCTCTTATGGGTGTCAATGTACAGAAACTGATTCTAATTGTATTTATGGTGGCTGGGGGGTTAGCCGGCCTTGCGGGTGTTTTTCTAGGTGTAAAATATACAGCCTATCCTACCATTGGTGCGCTCACAAACAAAGCCTTCATTAGCTCGGTGTTTGGCGGACTTGGCAGTATTCCCGGTGCAGTGCTGGGTGCCCTAATTCTCGGCGTGGGTGAGACGATGATATCTGGCTATGTCTCATCCTCTTTGCGGGATGTGTTCTCGTTCTCTGTTCTTGTAATCATTCTCATCGTCCGACCTGCTGGCCTAATGGGCAAGGTGTCGGAAGATAAGGCATAAGGGGGGGATAATATGAATTATTGGATTGGTGTAGCAACGTTAACCGGCATCTATATGATTGCTATTTTAGGAGTTTCTATTTTAACCGGTTTTACCGGCCTATTTTCCATGGGACATGCAGGCTTTATGGCAATCGGCGCATATACCTCCGCAATTATTACCAGAGCTTTTGGGGCACCGATTATTGTTGGGATCTTAGCCGGTATGTTGTCAGCAATGTTAATAGGCATTCTTATTGGTTATCCCACTCTGAGGCTTAAGGGAGACTATTTCGTCATAGCCACCCTCGGTATCGGTGAAGTGGTTAAGTTGGCCGTAGAAAACCTTCCGGCCATTACCGGCGGTGCCCGTGGTCTGTCCGATGTGCCTAGAGGTACCAACATCGTACTGGTTTGGGCAATTGTCGTTGTGAGTATTCTGTTGATAAAGAACTTTCTGCGTTCCAAACACGGGCGAAACTGTGTGGCAATACGTGAACAGGAGTTGGCTGCCACCTCGGTGGGTGTCAACGCTCTTCATTACAAATTGCTGGCAATGGCGATCAGTTGCGCTCTGTGTGGTATCTCAGGGGCGCTGCTCGGCCATTATATGCATTATCTGCACCCCAATATGTTTAATATGTTAAAGTCTAACGAACTGATTATGACTGTTATTCTCGGTGGTCGCGGCAGCCTTACGGGAACTATCATTGCCTCGTTGGTATTGGTGCCTCTGCCGGAGATCCTCCGTGTGGACGGCGGTGTACAGGAGTGGCGTATGGTGTTCTATGGTTTACTGGTAGTCGTAGTTATCGTTTTCAGGCCTTCCGGCTTGATGGGCAAAAAAGAACTTACTTTTAAAGATATTAGAACTTTTTATAATCAATTCTTAAATAGAAAAAAAAGAACTTATTTTGAAAGAAGTCAAGGCCTTTTACAACAAGTTCAGAAAAAAGGGGGAGAAAAATGACTAACCCCAATTATATGTTGCAGCTGCAAAATGTAACCAAGCGGTTTGGAGGTATTACGGCTGCCAATAACATCAGTATACAAGTTGCGGAGCATGAAATTTACGGCGTCATCGGTCCTAATGGCGCCGGTAAAACTACTACATTTAACATAATTACTGGCGTATATAATGCTACGGAGGGGGATGTGATATTTGACGGTAAAAGAATCAATGGTCTGAAAACTCATGAGATTGCAACCCTAGGAATTGCTCGTACTTTTCAAAATATTCGATTATTTAATGATTTAACAGTTTACGATAACCTGCTTACTTCTTGCCAGAAAAATATTTCCTACAATTTCTTTCAAGGTATATTTGCTACCAAGAAATGCCGGCAGCAGGAACAAGAAATGGCTGTAGTTTGCAATAAGGCACTGGAAGATGTGGGACTCACCGCCCAGAAGAATATGCAGGCTAATAACCTGCCCTATGGTATGCAGCGCCGATTGGAAATTGCTCGTGCACTCATTACCAATCCCAAGCTATTGCTTCTGGATGAGCCGGCCGCGGGTATGAATGAGGAGGAGTCTGCCCAGCTTTCTGCTTTCATTAGGGAGATACGGGCCAAAAACGATATCACTATCATCATCATCGACCACCATATGGATGTGATCATGAGCATCTGCGATCGTATGTCGGTGCTGAACTTTGGAACTCTGTTAGCCGAGGGCACGCCAGGAGAGATCCAAAGTAATAATGACGTTATTACTGCATATCTGGGGGTGGATGAATAATGTTGAAAATAGAAAATCTCAGTTTTTCCTATGGCAAGATCCAAGCCATTAAAAATGTCAGCTTTGAGTTGAAAAAGGGCGAGATCATGGCTATTGTGGGTGCTAATGGTGCAGGAAAATCCTCACTCATGAAATGCATAGCCGGACTGCTCAAACCTCAGAACGGTACCATCTACTGCGGTGACACTCTACTGGAGCCCATACCTTTTAAAGTGGTAGAAAATAAAGTTGTTTTGGTACCGGAGGGGCGATGGATATTTCCCAACCTGACGGTGGAAGAAAACCTGATGATGGGGGGATACACCGTTAACGACCGAAGCCCTGGTATTCAGCATGCATATCGGATGTTCCCGCGGCTGGAAGAGCGAAAACAGCAGCGGGCAGGCACCATGTCCGGTGGTGAACAGCAGATGCTGGCTATCGCTCGAGGCCTGATGGCCAACCCGAAGGTTCTGCTGCTAGATGAACCTTCGCTGGGGCTCGCTCCTCTTATCGTTAATGATATCATGTCTATCATCCAGGAAATAAACCGAGAGGGTATCTCGGTATTGTTGGTGGAACAAAATGCCCGCAAAGCGCTTGGCATTGCCCATCATGGCTGTGTATTGGAGCAAGGCGTGATTGTGAAGACTGGTACAGGTGCAGAGTTGGCGCAGGATGAGAGCATCATCGCCGCATATCTAGGCGGCACAAAGAAAAAAGAGCAATAAGGAGGCGATATTAATGAGAGAGAATACAGCTAAAGCTACGTTGGATTTTTTTCAGTTAGAGGGCCAGTCGGCAATCGTTACCGGTGCCGGTAATGGAATCGGGCGTTCTGTAGCCTTGATATTGGCTGGTCTAGGTGCGAAAGTTGCCGTCTGTGATATCGAGGCGGATAGTGCAGTTGCAGTTGTACGTGAGATTGAGGAGAAGGGTGGTACAGCCATCGCATGTCCGTGCAATGTATGTCTGCTGGAGGATGTTAAAAAGACTGTAGAGGCCACAGTCAATGCATTCGGGACTGTCGACATTTTGGTAAACAACGCAGGTGGTGGTGGCGGTGGAAAACGGCTGGAAGATATGACCTATCCCGAATGGGATAGGCTGATCCAACTCAATCTGACCAGCGCATATATGTTTTCCATGGAGGTCTTGCCCTGTATGCGTAAACAGAAGCGGGGGAAAATCTGTAATGTAAGCTCAGGTGCGGGTATTGTAGGCGATTTCTCCGATGTGCACTACGCAGCATCAAAGGCAGGTATGTTGGGGATGACAAAAGAGATGGCACGGGAACTTGCCAAAGACCACATAAATGTAAATGCGCTTGGAACCGGTCTTACTGATACACGTATGTCCCGCAGGAGAGGCCTTGAGCAGGCATCAAAAGAAATTCTTTGGCCACGGGTTGGAACACCGGAAGATCAGGCCTACTCTATTGTCTTTCTTGTGTCGGAAGCAGCGGAATATCTCACGGGTCAGATGATCTGCCCCAACGGCGGATCATGGATGTAAATCAGGAGTTTTACTAGGAGGGGTGCCAGGGGTACTTCCGGGTGAAGTGCTTATTATAGGAGACGGTATTGTAGGTTTCAATGCAGCAAAGATGGCTGTTGGATGGAGCTAAGGTTACTGTTGCGGATGTAAATAAGAGCAGGCTGTCGTATCTTGATGATATTTTTAATGGAAAAGTATGGAGTAATCCATTACTCAATAGCCAATATGCCGGGAGCAGTTCCTAAAACTTCCACTTTTGCTTTGACAGGAGTTACTTTACCATATTTGCTGGAGATAGCAAACAAGGGTGCTGAAAAAGCAACGCTTGATGATAGAACATTGGCATTAGGACTTTAATACGTATGATGGTTTTGTCACTTGTAAGGCTGTAGCTGAAAGCTTGAACTTAAAATATATCGCAACAAAGGAATTATTGAATTCGATAAATTGAGAAGGGATATGAAATGTTCTATAGGATGAACAGAACTTGGGTGGAAATAAATTTGGATAACATTGTACACAATTACAGAGAATTTGTACAAATTTTATCGGTTCATCAACCACAAAAGAAAGTAAAAATCATGGGTGTTGTGAAAGCAAATGCCTATGGGCATGGAGCAGTTACGGTATCCCGTACGTTATTAGACGCAGGAGCTGATTATCTGGCGGTTGCTTCATTAGATGAGGCAACCGAACTGAGAAAAGCAGGTATTCAAGCACCTTTATTACTATTGAATCATATTGGTATCGACCAATGTGATTCAGCGGTGCAATATGGGTTAACACAAACAGTATATGACCAACGCCAAGCAGATGCTGTTTCAGAAGCTGCTATACATAGCAAAAAGCGAGCTAAAGTACATGTAAAAATAGATACGGGTATGACACGAGTAGGCTTGAAGTGGGATGAAGCGGTGAATGAGATTTTAAAATATGCAAGGATGCCGGGTATTGAATTGGAGGGAATATTTACTCATTTTGCATCAGCAGATGAATTAGATAGCACATATACAAAAATGCAGTTTGAGAGGTATCTGTGGCTGATTGAGAAGTTGAAAATGAAGGGACTGGAGATACCGCTTAAGCATGTATGCAACAGTGCGGCAGCTATCCGATATCCGCAAATGCATCTTGACATGATAAGATCCGGTATTGCACTGTATGGCTGCTATCCCTCGGACGAGGTCGAAAGAAGCAGCATATCACTTAAACCTGTGATGGCATTTAAAACAAAAGTAATCCGAATCAATGAGGTAGATGCAGGTGCCAGTGTAAGCTATGGCAGGATATTCACTTCCAAGACTAGAACAAGGATTGCCACAGTGCCGGCAGGGTATGCCGACGGATACAACAGATTGCTGACAGGTAAGGCAAAGGTATTGATCAACGGGCAAATAGCTCGGGTAATAGGGAAGATTTGCATGGATCAATGTATGATTGATATAACAGGCATCTCAGGAAATGTTGAAGTTGGGGATGACGTGGTGCTGTTTGGAAAGCAAAAGGATATGGAAATTCTATCGGATGACTTAGCAAGTCTCATAGGAACGATTAACTATGAAATTATTAGTTCGGTGGCAAGAAGGGTACCCAGGTATTATATACGGGATGGAAAGATTGTAAGTAGTGAGAATTACTTAGTAAGGTAGGCATTCATTTAAATGTTTTAAAAATATATTGTTATCCAATCAGTTAAATTATAAAGAATTTAGATTTATTTAACATCAAACTACATGAAAGGGGCGTATGTATGAGAAATGTAAGAGTTGCAATTTGGGGGTTTGGTGCAATGGGAAGCGGGATGGCAAGAATGCTCCTGAAAAAAAAAGGAGTGGAGATTGCCGGTGTTTGTGACAGAAATCCATCCATTGTCGGAAAGGATATGTATGAAGTACTAAGTATAGATCGGAAAGGACGCATGCCGGTTTGCATAAAAAGCAATGAAAAAGAAGTAATCACGGAAGGGTCGTGCGATATTGTACTTGTTGCAACAGACTCTCATGTAAAAAAGGCCTATGATAGATTAGAATATTGTCTGAAACAAAAAGCAAATGTGATCTGCACTGCAGAGGAAATGGCATATCCAAAGGTGCAATCTCCGGAACTTTCCGAACAACTAGATACAATTGCAAAATCAAATGGAGTCACATTGCTTGGTACCGGTATAAACCCAGGGTTTGTAATGGACTATTTAATCCTTGCTCTTACAGGAACTTGTGAAAATATAGAATCCATAAAGGCTACCAGAGTCAATGATCTATCTCCATTCGGCAGTGCCGTGATGCAGGAACAAGGGGTAGGAATATCCGTGGAAGAATTTAATAAAAGAAATGCTGATGGTACTCTTGCCGGACATATTGGCTTTCCGGAATCCATTTCTATGGTGGCGGAAGGTTTGGGTATTTGCCTTGACAAAATAGAACAGACGAAAGAACCTATTATATCAAATACATACAGAAAGACAGAATATGCGAAAATTGAACCTGGAAGTCTTTCAGGTATTCGCCAAAGAGGGTTCGGATATTTTGGCGGAAAGATATTTATAGAAATGGATCATCCGCAGCAGATACAACCTCATGTTGAGAATGTTACGACAGGTGATTTTATTGGAATCAAAGGGACTCCTGATATTAATCTTAATATCAACCCTGAAATACCCGGTGGGATAGGCACCGTTGCGATGTGCGTGAACATGATTCCGCATGTTATCAACGCTGATCCGGGTTTGAAAACCATGCTTGACCTTCCTGTCCCTAGAGCAATGATGGGAGATATGAGAGAACTAATCAAATTTAAGGAGTGATGGACAATGGCTGTAAATAAGGGGGAATGGGTTCAAATTTGCAATGTAATTTTAAATCCTGGTGAAAGAGCACCGCATTTGCCTGATGATACGAAAAATGTCCCATTAAAGATGTGGGCAAAGGGATATCTTATACATTCTGCTGAGATAGGCGAATTTGTTGAAATAGAAACGGTCACGGGAAGACGGATTAAAGGGATGCTAGAGGAAGTAAATCCCGGATATATACACACTTTTGGCAAATACATTCCTGAGCTGTCGCAAGTACGTGACCAGGTTAAAAGTTTGATTTTGGGGGGTGAGGAAAATGAGTAAGGACATGACTTATAAAGGTGTGATTTCGCGCAAAAATGAGATTATGAAGAAAGCCGTCGGGATTGATTATTCGGCTTTTGAATCAGGATCGATTGCTTTTGATTATGAAAAAATGATGAAATGCGGGTATACACTTGAAGAAAATATTAGCATACAGAAAGAAGGAAATGTAGGGAATACACCGATTATTGAGTTGAAAAATTTGACCTCACTTGCGCGTAAACTTGCGGGAAAAGGAAAAGGGGCAAGGATTTTTATCAAGGATGAAGCGTGCAATTCTTCAGGAAGTTTTAAGGCAAGACGTGCCGCCAGTGCATTATATCATGCGAAAAGGCTCGGATACAAAGGTGTTATTGCTGCAACCAGCGGAAACTATGGTGCTGCCGTTGCAAGTCAAGCTGCAATGCAGGGATTGAAATGCATCGTGCTTCAGGAATGCTTTGACAGTCGGAAAGTTGGACAGCCGGAAATTCTGGAGAAACAGAGGGCATGTGAAGCGATGGGCGCAGAGGTTATGCAGCTCACGGTTGGGCCTGAACTCTTCTATACCTTCCTATGTCTGCTTGAAGAAACCGGTTATTTCAATGCGTCACTTTATACTCCGTTCGGCATCGCAGGAATAGAAACTTTAGGGTATGAAATAGCCTGCCAATTTACTAACAACTATGGCCGTTTTCCCGATGCAGTTGTAATTACTCATGCCGGAGGCGGCAATGTTACCGGTACGGCAAGAGGACTCAATAAGGCTAATGCAAACGACGTAAAAATTATAGCTGCCAGTGTTGATCTTTCGGGTCTTCACATGGCATCGGATAATGCATTTAACCGCAAGTCCTTTACTACCGGACATACAGGGTTTGGCATTCCGTTTGCGACGTGGCCCGACCGCTCTGATGTACCCCGCAATGCTGCCAGGGCATTACGCCATATTGATCGCTATGTACTTGTGAAACAGGGTGAAGTATTTTATATGACTGAAGCGCTTGCAGCACTGGAAGGTTTGGAAAGGGGACCGGCAGGGAACACATCTCTTACTGCGGCATTTGCACTCGCCCAGGAAATGGATCAGGACAAGATGATTGTGGTTCAAGAAACGGAATATACAGGGGCCGGCAAACATCCCATGCCGCAGCTTTCGTTTGCAAAAGAGAATGGAATTGATGTACGTTTCGGAAATCCCGACGAAGAAATACCGGGGACGAATATCATCCTTCCGAAGCACCCTTCTCTCATTAGAGCACGTGATTTCAACCTCGCGCAGGCGAGGAAATCTTATATTAAAAACTGCATAAATCATTATCAGTTGGAAGCCATCGGGCAAGAGGACTTTAGTTTTCTTATCGAGGATACAAAATCTGATGCCGGCTTTGTAAGTGAATGTTTGAATGAATTAGGTATAACAGTATTAGGTTTGTCAGTCTTACATGGAGGTACGGTAATATGAAGAGACAGGATGATTTTAAAAAAAGAAGTGAACATTTGAAAAATCTAACAGATGAACAGATTGATAATAGATTTTGGAGCTTAGCAGAAAAAATCGTTCAGCCTATGTTGGATTTGGGCTATTGTAATACCACACCGGCTATTGAAAGAAGTATCCTTCTACGTATGGGTTTCTCAAGCATAGAAATTAAGCCCATAGTAGAAGGGGTAATGAAAAAAGGTTTAATGGGTAAGGGGTGCGGAAATGTGGTATGGCGTCTTTCGCAAAAAAAGGGGATCAGCATACGCGCTGCGGGACTTGCGCTGTGTGAAGAGAAATACTGGGATGATGTGGATGATCTTTTTGAAAAGAAAGGAAGATGACTATGCGCTTAGAAGTGGATAAGAAAATTAATATAAAAGAAATCCTCAAGGACCTTGCCGATTATACGCCTAAACGCCGGGGCTGGCACTGGAGGGACGGCGTGAATAAAACGCATAGGGTTGGTGATTTTGAGTATCATGAAGCCTCGGAACCATTGAAAAATTATGTACCTTTACCCGGAAGCAGAGGTTTTGAATATATCGATCCGCAACCTGATTGTGTCATTACTACCGAAATAGCATCAGGCAGATTTGAGGATGATATCAGGAGAATGAGAATGGCGGCATGGAATGGGGCAGACCATATCATGGTTATCAGGACTGCCGGCCAGTCACACATGGATTCTCTTATTGAAGGGACTCCTCAGGGCATCGGGGGGATTCCTGTTACTAGAAAACAAGTGCGCGCCACTAGGAAAGCTCTTGATTTAATCGAAGAAGAAGTAGGACGGCCGATAAACTTTCATTCATATATCTCCGGTGTGGCAGGCCCTGATATTGCCGTAATGTTTGCGGAAGAGGGAGTAAATGGTGTCCATCAAGATCCCCAGTACAATATTTTGTATAGGAATATTAATATGGTAAGAAGCTTTGTAGATGCATGTGAAGTAAAAAAAATTATTGCATGGGCGGGTATGCTTCAAATTGATGGTGCCCACAATGCCAATGCAACTGCCATGAAAGCCTGGAAGGTATATCCGGAGCTTATGGTACAGCATGCTATCAACAGTATTTTTTCAAGAAAGATAGGCATCAAACCGGAAAATATTGCGTTATCTACAGTTCCGCCAACAGCGCCGCCGGCTCCCTGCATGCGGCTTGATCTTCCGTATGCTGTTGCCTTGAGGGATTTGTTTCGCGGCTATAAAATGCGTGCACAGCAGAATACTAAATACATGGAGTCCGATATGCGTGAAGCAACAGTGACGCATACATTGAACATGGTTATTTCCAGACTCACCAGTGCGGACATCCAATCAACCATTACCCCTGACGAAGGACGGAATGTACCATGGCATTATAACAATATTGCTGCAGTCAATACCGCAAAGCAAGCGTTAGTCGGAATGGATGGATTGCGGGAAATGGTAAAAATCGATAGGGGCGGGATATTGGGCAAAGACGTTAGAGAACTCAAGGAAAGAGCTATTCTGCTTATGGAGGAGATCCTTGAAGTCGGAGGCTATTTTAATGCTGTTGAGCAGGGCTTTTTCATAGACAGTGGATTTTATCCCGAACGGAATGGAGATGGCATTCCAAGAAAGATAAATGACGGGACAGGGGCCGGGATGATCTTTGAGCGGGATCAAGATTACTTTGCTCCTGTATCGGTACATTACGGGTACAACAATATTCCTCCGGAATTTAAGAAGGCAACGGAGGCTATTGGAGGAGATACGTTTGAAGACCATTCAAAAATTATATTTATTGACGAATTAGATGAGAACGATAATGTGACGACTAGATTAAAAGAAGCGGAAAAATACTATGACACGAGTTTAATAAAACCGGAGGTTGAATGGCGGGCAGACGGGATAGTGGTAACAACCATTTTTCTGCCGGTGGATGAACGGACGGCAGAGTTTGCAGCTATAAAATGTGGAGAAGAGATGGGGTTGGAAGATGTTGCAGTGATCCATAAACAAATGCTGCACCCTTCAGAAGGTACGCTTGTAGAAATTAAAGGCAAGATAAAATTCGATATTAATTTAAATAAATTAGTGATACCTGAGAAAATTCCTGTATTATCTGAAAATGAAATCAGGAAGGATATTATGGAAAAGCCTATGACGGTGGTAGCTGCAACTGTAGGGGAAGATGAACACTCGGTAGGTCTTAAGGAGACACTGGATATCAAGCATGGAGGTATAGAAAAGTTTGGGATTAAGTATCATTACCTGGGTACATCCTGTCCGGTTGAAAAACTTGTAGATGCAGCTATTGAAACCAATTCAGACGCAATTTTGGCTTCGACGATTATCACCCATGATAATATTCATATTAAAAATATGCGGAAAATACATGAACTTTGTATTGAAAAAGGTATACGAGATCGAATTATACTGATTTCCGGCGGTACACAAGTAACACACGAATCTGCCAGAGAAGCCGGTATGGATGCAGGGTTTGGAAGAGGCTCAAAAGGAATCGATGTAGCTAGCTTTCTTGTGCGAAAAAGAAGGGAAATGAAGAATGAACATTGATGTGTTGGTAGCGGAAATTGGAAGTACGACTACGAAGGTAAATGCTTTTAATGATATTCATTCCGGGTGCCCGAAATTTCTTGGACAAGGGCAAGCACCAACTAGTGTGAATGATGGAGATGTTAATATCGGTCTTAAGAATGCTGTAAATAAGCTCCAACAAATCTTAGGCACACATAATCTAACCTGGAGTGAAATGCTGGCGACAAGCTCTGCTGCCGGGGGCCTGCGAATGAGTGTCCACGGCCTGGTATATGATATGACTGCCAGGGCAGCCAAAGAGGCTGCTCTCGGAGCCGGCGGAATCATCAAGATTGTAACTGCAGGAAAACTGAAAAGAACAGATATTGCTAAAATTAAAGAGATCAGTCCTAATGTCATTTTGATAGCCGGTGGAGTAGATTATGGGGAAAGAGATACTGGAATTTATAATTTTGAAGTGCTCGCGAAAGCATGTTCGAATATCCCCATGATATATGCCGGCAATATTCAAAATCAAGATGAGATCAGATTTACTGCTGCTGAAACGGGTGTGCATTTATATATAGCTGATAATGTTTATCCGAAAGTGGATATGCTTAACGTCGAGCCTACTCGGAAAATTATACAGGATGTATTTGAAGAACATATAATACATGCGCCAGGAATGACAAGTGTACGTACTATGGTAAACGGGCCTATAATGCCTACGCCTGGAGCTGTAATGGAAAGTGCCAAATTGTTATATGAAGTATTGGGGGATTTGGCTGTTTTTGATGTTGGAGGTGCAACAACAGACCTCTACTCTGTTACAGAAGGATCCAATGAGATCAATAGTATTCTTATAAGTCCGGAACCGATTGCAAAACGTACGGTAGAAGGGGATCTTGGAGTATATGTTAATATTCCTCATATAGTACAAAAGGTTGGATTGGAAGTACTAAAGAAGGAATTTCCTGACGCAGAGAGAAGGATTGCTAAAGCTATTCCGATTCCCCAAACTTCCGAGGGAAAGCGTTTTATAGAATATTTAACTTTAGCGGCTGTTCAAACTGCCTTGGAGAGGCATGCCGGGAAAGTCACTGAAACTTATGGTCCTTCTGGGAAACAGACCGTTGCTTGTGGGAAGGATTTAACTGCAGTTAAGTATATTATCGGGACTGGCGGTGCACTTACGCGTTTGCCAAAGAGAATGGAAATTTTGAGAGAAATCATATCAAAAGAAAAAGGTAATCACCTCTACCCTAAAAGAAGTACAAATATTTTAATAGATAATTTGTACATTATGGCTTCTTTAGGTGTTTTATCTACCAGGTACAAAGAAGCTGCAACTGTTTTGCTTAAACAAAGTCTTGCGATTTGAGGAATGAGAATATGAGACATCCAGTATTAATTATAGACAAAGAAAAGCTTAAATATAATACAAAATCAATTTTAAAGATGTGTAAAGAAGTAAATATTGAAGTCACGGCAGTAACAAAAGCTTGTTGTGGAAATCCGGAGATAGCTGAAATTTTTGTTGACTGTGGAGTACGGATTCTTGCTGATTCCAAGATTGAAAACCTGGAAAGGCTATCTAAATTTCAAGTTACTAAAATGCTGCTGCGCATCCCGATGCTTTCAGAAGTGGAAGATGTCGTAAGGTGTGCGGATATCAGCTTAAATTCCGAATTAAAAACCATGAAAGCATTGTCGGATGTAGCGCAAAAGACAGGGAAGAAGCACAACATTATCCTTATGATTGAGATGGGAGACCTCAGGGAAGGAATACTTGCGGAGGATGCATTGGAGTATGCGGAAAGGATATTACGGTTTGAAGGGATTAATTTATTGGGTGTAGGTACAAATCTAAACTGTTATGGCGGAATTATCCCGGATGAATATAATCTTTCACGGCTGGCTTCAGTAGCCGATTCTATTGAAGAGGCATATGGCATTCAACTGCAAATCGTTTCAGGAGGGAATTCGGGGTCTTTATATCTACTAAGGGATAAAAAAATGCCTTCCCGAGTCAATCATTTAAGAATAGGAGAAGCCATTTTACGTGGGATTGAAACTTCATTTCACAAAAAGATTGGCAATCTTCACTCCGATGTTTTTAGTTTGCGGACGGAAATTGTGGAGCTAAAAGACAAACCATCTGTTCCTTTCGGGAGCGCAGGGTTTAATGCCTTTGGGGAGAAAAAAAATTTTATGGACAAAGGGATCCTCAAGCGGGCAATTGTTGCTTGTGGAAGGCAGGATGTGCTTTGCGAACAAATTATTCCGCAAGATACAGGAATTGAAATAATAGGAGCATCCAGCGATCATCTTATACTTAATATTACGTGTGCCAATAGGCAATATGAAGTAGGAGATACTATTGATTTTTCTTTATCTTATGGGGCACTCGTAGCTGCATTTACCTCAGAGTATGTTCATAAAGTATTTTTCTAGTGTTTGAAATAAATTTGAGGTATTAATATTTGAAAGTTGTAAGGTTAGTTGCAAGGAACTCTAAAGCACAACTGATTACCTTGTATGTTAAAATGGAGGGGAAAATGTTTTTAAATCCACAAAAAAAACAGCATAATAGCACGCACCAAAACTCTGGCAGAAAGGGCCGAAGGGTTAAGCTATCAATTAAGGCTAAAATTATTTTTACGTTTATTGTTGTTACAATAGTGACAGCATGTTTAAATATTTCACTAATGGTTAATTCGGCAGATTTTAATAAACAGTATGATACCGTTCTTACGAATATTATCTATTCGAATTATATTTATGATCGTGTTGGTGAGATTAGTAATATGCTTGAAAAAGTTATTTTAGGAGATGTGGAATTAGAACAGGCGGGGCATAATCAAGCAATTAGTGAAATTCAGCAGTATACTCAAGCCATATATAACAATTTGGATGATGAGCAGGGAAAGGGTAAGATTGATTCAGTGGGAAGGCTGATAGGGACACTTAAAGAGAAAGTCTCCAAAGTAGAAGAGATGATCAAGAAAAATGAAGTTGCGCAATCCTTGCAATACAAAAATGAGGTTAAGAATATATCAAGCTTCGTTCGCAGTAATATCCAGCAACTCATATTGATTGAGTTGAAAGTAAGTGATGTAATGAAGGGAAATATTAATGCTAAATTTAAAAAGACAATAATAGCAAATATTATTATACTCATTTTAGTATTGATCTTTTCGATGATGAGTGTATGGGTGATATCTTCCAATATCGCAAAGCCTATAAAGGCTTTAAGTTTATATGCAAGGATGGTTGCTTCAGGAAATTTGAATATCCAGAAATTTCAGGTAAACACAAATGATGAAGTCACGGAATTAACAGAATCATTTAACCAAATGGTAGACAATCTCAAGAATATTATTCAAAAAGTATATGATATAAGCAGTATGGTGTATTCGGCGTCTGAACAGCTTAGTGATAGTGTACTGCAAAACAGTAAAGGGGCAGAGGAAATATCGGCTTCCGTTCAGCAGATGGCAGCCGGAATACATATGCAGAACGATGAGATTCGGAATACCGTTAAAGTGATGGGAAATATGCAGCAAACTTCTCTTGGTATAGCATCGGGTTCCGATAAGATTTTAAAGAATGCAAATCAATCTGTACAACTTGCCGGAGAGGGAAATATATGTATTAACCGATTCGTTTCTCAGTTTGGATTTGTTAATAAGGTTATTAAGGATGCATCAGATGCTACTGAGAGAATGCAAATCAGTTCGCAAGAAATGAATAAGATTCTAAATACTATGTCTTCTATATCGTCGCAAACCAATTTGCTATCGCTGAACGCATCAATAGAAGCGGCAAGAGCAGGTGAGGCTGGGAGAGGATTCGCGGTTGTTGCGGATGAAATTCGGAAGTTGGCAGAAGAATCTATTGCATCTTCTAAAAGAATTGGTGATATCATCAAAAGTGTACAATTAGAATCAGGGAGTATAAATAATAAAATGCATGAAAGTTTACAAGAGATATTAGCGGCAAATGAGATCGCTCAGAAAGCTAAGAATTATTTTGAGTCTATTGAACAATCAAATCAGGTGGTAAATAACGATATCCAGACTATCAATGTGGAACTAAAAAATTTATTGCAAGAGATTGAACATATTAATCAAAGTATGTCTCAGATAGGACAAATTGTCAGTATAAATGTTGCAGCCAGCGAAAACATATCTTCTATTGTCGAACAACAGACAGCAAGTCTTGAGGAAGTATCCTCTTCTGCTGCAATGTTATCGGATATGTCTGAAGAAATGAGTGTTGCAGTTAAAAAGTTTAAAATATAAGTAGTAGAATAACAAAAAGTGCGTTCTCAAAACTGAAGAACGCACTTTTTGCATATTATTACTGGTTGATTATCTTTTCAAAACAATCTTCAGGTTTTCATGCCGGTCGGGCCGTAAAACTCCTCCAATTCATGCACCTGTTCTTTTACTGCAGAAAGAATTGCTTCTAGATGCATCTGCATCAAATCTGCGGCGTGCTGCGGATTTCTAGCCTCTAACGCACTTGTAATTTTATCATGCTCTATAACATAAATACTTCCTCGTTCCCTGGTGAGTAAAGTTTCCATAGAAGACTCGATCTGTTTTTCTTCAAAAATCAGCATACTCAGCATAGCTTTGATGAATTTATTATGGCTGATTTCAGATACAATAGCATGGAATTCCAAAGCCGGATCGACCGGGTCACGGTTTTCGGCAACATAACTGTAATGCTGCTCAATCGATTTGCGTAAAGTAGCAATTTCTTCATCGGTGGCATACAGAGCCGCCAAACGAGCAGCTTCTATTTCAATTGCCTTACGTGCACGCAAGAGATCAATCAAATCAGCATATTCATTTACTTTGATGTTCTGTGCAGCCTCGTTTCGCATCTGTGCACGAGCAAGCCTCTCATCCATCATATTCAGCCAAGCCACTCCACCAGGAGTAAGTACACGTCCCTGATTGCTGCATAAAAGTGTATATTCCTTTGTATCCAAAAGCTTCAAATAGCGTCCGATAGTGGCAGTACTACAATCAATACCACAGGTGTCGAGTTCAGCCTTTAGAGCCCAAGAACCCACCGGTTTTTCCTTTTGACTAATTGATTTTGCTAAAAGATAAGTGAGCATATCGCTCTGCGTTTTAAACACACCTGTCTGCATCATTCTATTTTTTTTATTTGCTCCATTTTTCATACTGCTATCACCACGGTTTCATTATACAAAATCAAATTATTTTTTAGTATATTATTTTTTTTTGAATAATCATATCATACAGGCAGGAAATATTCAACCACATTATAAAAGCCGGTGTATGTCCTGCAATTCTTATATTTTGATTCTATTCCTAAACTTAAAAATATCATTTTATTTTGATGGGAAGCTACGCATGAGCAAACCTGCTAGTGCGTAGCTTCTTACAGCTATAAATTAATTCTTAATCTCTGAGGGAGGTACGATCTCACCATTGATTATCTTTTGCTTGTAACTTTCTACAATATCTTTGATTTCCTGCGGCACAGCCATCACACTGTCATCCGCAAAAACACAGTCTACAGCATCCTCGGCAAGACCTTGACTGATAACACCGGTTTCGAATTTGCCTCCGGCAACTTCTTTCATGGTATTGTAAAACCAGCTGCGATAGTTAGTGAAGTTAGAGCAGGGAACCTGGCCTGGAATAGCCATGCTCTCATCAACACAATTGCCAATCATGTATGTGGTACCGCCTTTTGCTTTGATAGCTTCGCGAATTCCCATGGAAGAAGAGGCACAAACCTCCAGAATGATATCATAGTTGTCGTTCAGCAGTGTAGTAGCAAGCTCTTTACCTTTGGTAGGATCCTCAAAAGAACCTACATATAGATGTGTTGCTGTGATGTTTGGATCTGCCTCACGGGCGCCGGCCTCGAAACCTGCGATGTTGCGAATGTTATCGCCAACCTCTGCGCCTCCAATAACAGCAACTTTACCTGTTTTAGTCATTTTAGCAGCAACGATGCCACTTAGGAAAGAGGCCTCCTGATCTTTGAAGTTCAGTGTCTTGACATTATCCATATCCAAGTCGCCGAGGATTTGAACAAAGTGCACATCAGGGTATTCGGGTGCAACACGTGACAAAGCATCCTGCATTTGAGAGAAGATGGTGAAAATGAGCGTGTAACCCTCATCACACATGGCACGGATACTGTCCTCGTATTCACCGGATTCCGGCTCAAGCACTTTGATCTCATAGCCAAAATCTTTACCACCCTCTTGGAGGCCGGCATAGCAAGCGTCGATTGGGCCGTTATCACCCAGCTTCTGAGGAGTGATCATGGCAGCTTTTAGCACAGGGGCCTTAGCCGTATTGTTCTCGGCAGGCGCAGGAGGTGCAGCATCGGAATTTGCCCCAGGATTGCTGGAACCGCACCCGGAGAAGATTGCCATGATTGATGCAATTACAACAACAAGGCTGATCAGTTTTACAAATGTTTTCATTTCATAACCCTTCTTTCTTTTATATTTCCAAATCCTACATTAATTAGCCTGCTCGGAAACATCTTTCACTATTTTTATTCTTTTAAAGTGATCGACGCGTATTAGAGTCAGGATAACTACTGCAAGATATGGTAGCATAAGTACAAGTTCTGAGGGGAACTGCATAAGCTGAACTTTGTTGGATATAGCTTCAGCCGTCCCAAAGAACAAGGTAATGGCGATAAGACGCAGAGGATTACCGCGAGCGAAAATAACAGAACCCAGCGCTATAAAGCCGCGGCCAACGGTCATCCCCTGCGTGAACAGATTTAAAAATCCCAACGAGATTTGTGTGCCTGCAAGGCCGCAAAGCGCGCCATTGATGAGATTGCAGATAAATCGTATTCTATTTACGTTGATACCGACTGTGGCAGCTGCTTGGGGTTTTTCTCCGCATGCAAGAATTTTTAGTCCAAACGGAGTGTGATACAGCACAATATAGGTCAGTATCGCGCAAATAAAAGAGAAATAGACGATCCATGTTTGGTTATTCAAAAGGTCGCCAATCACAGGTATCGAGGCAAGCATCTGTGATTTGATAAGAGGAATACCTGCGATCTTATCCGATACGATAGAGCCTGAACGATGAAAGATCTGTTTGAGCAGGAAAATGGAAAGTCCGTCAATTAGAACGTTCATGGCAAAGCCAACAACCAATTCGTCACCGCCTAGAACAGAAGTAGCCAGGTAAAATATTAGAGAAACAATGATTCCTACTGCAATGCCTATAATTACACTGAGCACCCAGTTGTGCGTAAAATAGCTGCATACAACAGAGAAGAAGGCACTCAACAACATAGAACCCTCAAGAGTGATGTTTGTTACACCGGCGCGGTCGTTGTATAGTGCACCGGTACCAGCCAATAGGATTGGAGCTGTCATACGAATGATGGCACCCAAGATCAATAGTTCAGGCATTCTCATCACCGTCCTTCCTTGAGTTTGGAAAGAGTTTCCTCAGTTTTTCATTAATCTTATCTAAGCCAACATATTTCGAAATCAGGCGAGCAGAGATAAAGCAGATGATAGTGCCTTGGATAACAGTCGCCAGTGCACGAGATATATCTGTGTAGCGTTCGACAGCAAGAGAGCCGGCTTTCAGCGCACCCATGAACAATGTTCCGGCAAGCGTGCCAAATGGAGTGCTGCTGCCCAATAGGGCGCAGAGAATGCCATCGTTGCCAAAGGAAGGAGCGAAGCCGGATTCAAAACGCCAGCGCATAGCCATAATTTCAATTGCACCACCCAGACCGGCTAAAGCACCGCTTATGAGCATGACAAGGATGCGCGTTTTATCTACATTTATACCACCATAACGTGCGAATTCAGGATTCATGCCACTCATTGAAATGTTGTAGCCAAATTTACTTTTTTTCATCATAAGGTAGAATAACAATATAACGGCAAGGCCAATAAGGATTGCACCGGTAAGTTGATAGCCTTTGAAGAGATTTGGGAATTGTGCTTGCTGGGCAATGCGTTCTGTCTTCAGACTATCGCCGTTTGTGCCGCTGGCTAAAAAATAATAGTGAACGATATAGTCGGTAATATAGATACCAACGTAGTTCAGCATAAGTGCAGGTACGATCTCGCTTCCGCCAAGGCGTACTTTGATGAATACCGGGATAAAAGCCCACATCGCGCCAAAGATCATGCTGACAATCATCATAACCGGTATAAGGATCATAGCAGGAAGGTTTACACAGGTAACACCGACGATAGTCGCTGCAAGACTCCCTACATAGAGCTGGCCATCGAGGCCAAAATTGAACATGCCCCCACGGAAGCTGAGTGCCGCGGCAACACCGGTAAACATCAATGGGGTTGCCCAACGCAGACTGGTCACGATTGATTTTGGTGTTCCGAATGCACCCCTAAACAGCGTACCAAATACATGAAAGGGGTCATATCCAAAGGAAATCACCATGATAAAGCCGATGATTACACCCAAAATAACAGCAGCAAAGGCTGTTTTAAGGCCAATGGGTTTTTGCTGGAATTCAAAGTTCATACATGATTCACCTCTTTTCTGATACCGGCCATCATCAGACCGATATCTTCTTCAGTGCTTTCTTGGGGAGTAGTTTCGCCCACAATCGTGCCTTTATACATTACAAGGATACGGTCGCTCAGAGACATGATCTCAGAAAGTTCGCTCGAGACAAGAATAATTGCTTTACCATTATCTCGCATTTTGATTAATTTCTCATGGATGAACATGGTGGCACCGATATCGACACCGCGGCTGGGTTGCGCAGCAATTAACACTTGTGGGTCACGGTATATCTCGCGGGCAACGATGGCTTTCTGCAAATTGCCGCCAGAGAGAGAGCCGGCCGAACTATTCAACCCGGAAAAGCGGACATCGAATAGTTTGTACTGCTCTTCAGCTATCTTCCCGGCCTTTTTATAGTTGATCAGTCCATGAGAAGTGTAGCTCGCATCGTCAAGGCCACCCATAATGAAGTTTTCCAGCAATGATGCGCCAAGTGCAGCTCCCATTGTCTGACGGTCTTCCGGTATATGCGCAAGGCCATATTGCCGGCGCATAAGGGGTGATTTTTTGTTATCAACAGTCTGCCCGCAAAGAGTGATGCTGCCGGTATATTGATTGCATATTCCTGAGAGTACCTCGATAAGCTCCGTTTGTCCATTGCCCTGGACACCTGCAATACCCACGATTTCACCTTTGCGTACATTAAAGGTTACATCATCAAGTGCCAACACACCGAACTTATTACGATAGCATAGATGTTCTGCAGATAGTACCGCATCCGTAGGATGTGCCTCTACTTTAGGAACCTCAAATTCAATCTCCTTGCCCACCATCATGGCTGCGATTTTCTTCTCGTTAACCTCACTGGTCTTTACCTGACCGACCATAGTGCCGTTTCGTAAAACGGTGATATTATCGGTAACACTCATCAGTTCTTTGAGTTTATGCGTGATAAGGATGACACACTTACCTTTCTCTTTGAGTAACACCAATGTTTTTAACAGCTGTTCGATCTCTTGCGGAGTAAGTACTGCTGTAGGCTCGTCCATGATGAGGATATCGGCACCAAGGTATAGTGTTTTTAAAATCTCAACTCTTTGCTGCATAGCTACCGGTATATCTTTTACAAGTGTTTTCGGGTCTACTTTCAGACCAAATTCCTCACCCAACTCACTGACGGTTTTGTTCGCTAAAGTAAAATCGAGAAGGCCACTCTTTTTACAAATCGGGCGTCCGAGCATGATGTTTTGGCCCACTGTGAGTGAAGGTACCAATGTAAAATGCTGATGTACCATACCTACACCCTTCGCAATTGCATTCTTGGGACTGTGAAAATGTACTTTTTCTCCGCTGATGAAAATTTCACCTTCATTGGCGCGATACATGCCATATAAAATTTTCATCAGCGTGGTCTTTCCAGCTCCATTCTCACCAATAAGACCATGAATACTGCCCCATTCGATGCCAAGCGAAATATTCTTGTTTGCCACAACACCAGGAAAGATTTTGGTGATTCCTTTTAATTCAACTGCATATGCCAAAGTCAATCCCCCTTTATTTTTCTGTTATCTTTGTTATTTATTTGACCACTGCTTAGGCACATACTCACCATACCCGGCTTCAGTTTTGATCTCACCGTCGTGATACACCATTTGGCCGCGTACGTATGTCTGCGTGACCTTGCCTTTTAGCCGGACACCTTGATATATGCCTTTTTTGCTCTTAGTCTTAGACAAAGACTTCATTCCATCATATGACCATTCCTTATGCATGTCTACTACTATTATATCGGCATCAGCACCCGGCAGTAAGCTGCCTTTTTTTGGGAACAGGTTCATGATGCGGGCTGCATTACCAGATGTGAGCTGAGCCAAGCGGGGCAAAGACAATCCGCGTTTATGAACACCCTCTGTAATCAGACCGGCCAGCATAGCATCGAATCCGCCAAAGCCACAGTATTCCTTCCAAAAACTACCCTCTTTTACCTTTTCTTCATCACTGTACGGTCCATGGTCTGAGCCGATGGTATCAATGGTGCCGTCCATAATATATTCCCACATTTTTTCTACATTTTCTCGACTTCGGATAGGGGGATTACATTTGGCGTAAGCTTTTTTCTCACGGAGGATGGATTTATCAAACATCAAATAGTGAGGACATGTTTCCACCGAAACGTCTATACCCTCCATCTTAGCTTTTTTTAGAAATTCAGCACCTTCAGCAATGGTCATGTGACAAATGTATAGCCGTGCGTTGTTAGCGCGTGCAAATAGAACTGCACGCTGAATAGCTTCCAGTTCTACCCACCAAGGCCGAGCGTCATCGTGCATAGCTTCATCATGACAGTTGGCGTATTCTAAGTCTTTGCTTCCAAAATCAGCTGCTTCAGCATTTTCCGCGTGCACACCGATTAGACCTCCAAATTTGGCCGCCTCCCGCATGCCCCTGACTAAATAACCATCGGTGATCTGAGGGTAATCAGCGTTTGCAAAGCTCATGAAGCCTTTATAGGCAACACAACCCAATTTATCAAGTTCGGCTAGGTTATCAATATTCGAAGGGATCAGCCCACCCCAAAATGCAAAATCCACAAAAGAGTTTTCATTTGCGACTTTAAATTTAAGATTGAAGCCTTCCTTTGTTGTTACCGGAGGAACACTTAGCGGCATATCCACTATAGTTGTTATTCCGCCCGCAGCTGCAGCCTGTGATCCATGATACCAATCTTCACGATAGTTTGATGGTGAAGGGTCCCACATATGTACATGGGTATCAATAACTCCGGGAAACAAAACCTTTCCCGAAACATCGATAACCTCTCCAATCCCCTCATATTCTCCAAAAATTATCGCTGAAATCTTTTCGTTTTCTACAATTAGTGTGCCTTCCATCACTCTATCGGGTAAAATGATTTTTCCGCCTTTAAAAATCTTTATGCTTTTTAACATATTGAACCCCTTTTTTAAAATGTTTTGCAAATAGCAGCTCATCATTGATGAGTAGTATATGTTTAGATTATCTTATTTTTTTGTTCTTGTCAATAATTTAAAAAAATATTGTTAATAATATATATTTTGGTTGATAATATTGACAATATATATATTGGTTGATAAGATAATAACTAATCACATGTGATGAGTCACGGACAATTTTTTAGAAAAATAGGAGGAGAGAACCATGATGAATGAAGATTCAGCATTAAATCCCGCTAAAATCTTCGTCAACCCGACTGAAGAGAGGTTTTCGGACCAATACCGCAAATGGCAGGGAATTCCCTCAATAGAAGTATCTGCAAAAGGACGAATATTTGTCAATTTTTATTCTGGACAGGAAGCTGAAGTAGGCGGAAATATAATGGTACTTTGCACTAGTGACGACCATGGTAATACTTTTAAGTCCTGTACAGCGGTAGTAGAACACCCGGATTCGGAATGTAGAATCTACGATCCGAATTTATGGATCGATCCACGCAATCGTTTATGGATGACTTGGACTCAGGCACGAGGGTTTAACGATGGCAGAAGTGGCGTATGGGTCTCAATTTGCGACAATCCGGACGCTGATGCGCTTGTATGGACAGAACCGCGCCGCATTGCCAACGGTATAATGATGAATAAACCCACGGTGCTTAAAAATGGTGAATGGCTTTTTCCCTGTGCCATTTGGTGCAACCAGAGCGGTAGTGTGCCCGCTGAGGATCATGGCCTACAGAATGAGCAATTCTCTAATGTTTATATCTCCCAAGATGAAGGGAAAACTTTTTCTCTTCGTGGCCATGCGGATATTCCCAATCGCAGTTTTGACGAGCATATGATTGTAGAAAAGAACGACGGTACCCTATGGATGCTGGTCCGAACCTTTGATGGCATTGGCGAAAGTTTTTCTACTGATGGAGGGTTCAACTGGACTCTTGGTCGTAAATCACATATTGACGGCCCATGTTCCCGTTTTCATATCAGGCGCTTAAAATCCGGTCGATTACTTATGATTAATCATTATAACTTTACCGAGCACATTGATATAGAAGATATTATGGCACAGGGCGATGTGAAAAGCTGGAAGGGGCGTTCGCACTTGACTGCTATGCTCAGTGATGATGACGGTGAAACCTGGAAGGGTTTTCTACTGCTTGATGAGCGCAATGAGGTATCCTATCCTGACGCAAAAGAGGCAGATGACGGTTTTATTTATGTGACTTACGACTGGGAACGAGTCTCTCAACGCGAAATCCTTATGGCACGTATTACCGAAGAAGATATTTTGAAAGGTAAATGCGAAACTCCAGGCACCGGACTGAAAATTCTTGTAAACAAAGCTATGGGAAAATAGCCTTTATTTGCAAACCTGCGAAGGGTATACTCTTGCACCGATATGGATAATAGCTTTCATACTCATGTTAGACAAGGCGATTATACTGATGGGGAAAAACAGGCGATATTAATAAAAAAACAACGTGAATTAATTCCATACATTTATATATTGCGAGCGAAAATGAATTTCCTATAAAAAATACTTGCAAATTATAGAGAAATACTTTATAATGTACTTAAGTTATTATTACAGGGTTGTAATATGGAACCGAAGTAAAGACGCTTCATTAGAGAGAGGAATCTCTTTAGTGGATTGCGTCTTTTTTTGTTTTATATTTACAGTAGTCAAATATTTAAGGAGGTAACAATGATGTTAAGAACAATGAAGTTAAGAATGATTTTAATGCTTGTTTTAAGTTCTATTTTAATTTTATGTATGCCTGTTGCGGCATTTGCTGCTGAAGGCCCTACACCCGAGAGTAATGCGGTTGCTATAGACACGGTTTGGGTAATGATAGCGGCTTTTCTGGTTTTCTTAATGCATGCAGGCTTTACCTGCGTAGAAGCAGGTTTCACACAATCTAAAAATACAGTAAACATTATTATGAAAAATGTTATGACGATTTCAATAGGTGTAGTTGCCTATTATCTTATAGGGTTTGCGTTGATGTTTGGACCGGACATCGCAGGTCTGATCGGCGCGAAAGGTTTTGCATTGACACAACGTGATTTGTTTGATTTCGGAATACCGTTAGATGCTTTCTGGTTTTTCCAAGCAGTATTCGCAGCCACCTGCGCAACCATTGTATCCGGTGCCATGGCTGAGAGAACAAAGTTCAGTGCATATTTGTTTTTCTGCATACTTATTTGCTCCGTTACTTATCCTGTGATCGGTCACTGGATTTGGGGAGGCGGATGGCTTTCAAACTTAGGATTTATTGATTTTGCAGGATCTACAGTTGTACATGGCGTTGGCGGGGTCACAGCTTTAATCGGGGCATGGATGGTAGGTGCCAGAACCGGTAAGTACACACAAGATGGAAAAGTTCATGCGATTCCGGGACATAGTATTCCACTCGGCGCATTAGGCGTACTTCTTCTTTGGTTCGGATGGTTTGGATTTAATCCAGGTAGTACCATTTCAGGTACCACTCCGGATATTGCGTCAATCGCAGTAACTACATTATTGGCAGGTGCAGCTGCAACCATTACAAGCATGCTATTTAGTTGGGTTAAATACGGTAAGCCGGATGTGAGCTTAACATTGAACGGATGTTTGGCGGGCCTCGTTGCTATTACTGCCGGAACAGCTGCAGTGACTCCAAATGGCGCATTGGTTATTGGTGGTATTGCAGGGGTGTTGATGATATTAGCTGTCGAGTTCTTTGATAGAGTTGCTAAAATCGATGATCCTGTTGGTGCAATATCTGTTCACGGAGTTTGCGGCAGCTTCGGAACTATCATGGTTGGATTGTTTGCAAAAGAAGGTGGCTTACTGTACGGTGGCGGTATCAAGCTTCTGGGCGTACAAACTTTAGGTGTTACAGCAGCCCTTGGTTTTGCGGCAGTGATGGGTCTGATCGTATTTGGTGCACTGAAGGCAACCATAGGAATCAGAGTATCTGAAGAAGAAGAAAGTAACGGGCTGGACATCGGAGAACATGGAATTTCAGCTTATACAGACCCTTCATCTACAGCTAATATTTTTTAAGCATAGAATTTGATAAGCAAATTTATAAAAAGGCATCCTTATTTTAATAAGGGTGTCTTTGTTTATTTCTTAGAAATATTCTACGTAAGAACGCATAAATAGCATGATTGTTTTTAAATTTGTTATAAATTACCCTGTTTTTAATATTACTGTGTACGAATACTATTATAGATAATGTTAATAATTGCTTTTGTTAAAGTATTTGATATGTAGTATAATACTGCAATTGGAGGGGTAATTTTGAGTAAGCTTGCAAATTGCATCAGGTGCGGGAATGTATACATATATAGCACTGGAAGCTATAATGTTTGTCCACAATGCAAATCCAAGTATGATGAAGTTTTCTCGGCTATCAGAGAATATCTGATAGAGCATCCTAACAGTAGTGTGATGGAATTAGCGTCAAAATTTAATATTTCTGTTAAGTCTATCAGAAGCTATATACAAGATGAAAGATTAAGTATACGATAATGATATGAATGGATAGGGGCAATTTAATATTCTTTGCGTATAGCGGAGTGAGCATTGCCGGTTTAAGAATACGAATATTTATAATAATATACTCATGTTTGTTGGCATATATGAGGGAGTAATAAGGGAGGCAATTATGGATAAAGCCATAGCGCTAAGGGTTATATCCATAAAGGATGATCCGGATCAATTGAATAGTTTTATTGAAGAATATAAACCTTTTATCGCATCGTGTGTTCAAAAATCAACAGGTAGATATGTTGAATATGGCAGAGATGATGAATTAAGTATTGGCTTAATGGCATTTCATGAGGCGATTAATGGGTATGACCGGAATAAAGGGAATTTCTTAGCTTTTTCCAGTCAGATTATTCGAAGAAGGTTAGTCGACTACTATAGAAAACAGAAAAAATACAGTAATGAAACTTCTATAGAAGGCTCACTAAATACTGAAGATCATGAAGAGTATGATTTAAGTATGCGAGAAGCGATAGATGAATATGACCGGTTGGAATTGGAAAGGGCAAGGCGGATTGAATTAGAAGAGTTAAAGAAAGAGTTGGCGTATTGGGAAATCAGTTTTTCGGATGTGGCACAGGCATCGCCAAAGCAAGAAGGAACAAGAAAGCTTTATCAAAAAATCATTCAATGTATTGTGAGTGATAAAAGTGTTGCCGACATTTTACTTAAGAAAAGGTACTTGCCGGTTGCAAAAGTTTGTGAGAAGTTAAGGATTAACCGAAAAAAAATAGAACGTGGACGTAATTATATCATCGCCGGTGTTGTAATTATGTTAGGTGAATATGAATTTATCCGTGACTTTATTAATTGGAGGTGATTTAATGAAGGCGATAGTGGTTGAAATAGACGGAAAAAATATGATTGTAGTTGATAATAATGGCTGTTTTAAAAAGATAAAATATGTGGAAGGATGCAGAGAAGGACAAGAAATAGATGTGCAAACCGGTTCAAATATTAGATATTTACCCTTTTTGCAGAGAATCGCAGCTGTTGCGGCAGTCTTCGTTATTGCTATCGGGTTAGGGTTATACGGATATTATTCTCCATATAGCTATGTGAGTATGGATATTAACCCTAGCGTTGAAATAGTCCTTAATAGGTTTGAAAAGGTTTTGGACGTACAACCCTTGAATGAGGATGGGAAGAAAATAATAGACGGCTCTCAGCGATTTATGCATAAAGAAGTGAACGTTGTAATCACTACTCTAATTGATAAGGCGCATGAGGAAAACTATTTAAAGGATAGTCAAGATAATGAAATATTTATTACCGTATCTTCTTCAAAACAAAAGGTGGCGAAAAAAATCAGCGAGGAAGTAAAAGAGTATGCTGCCGGAGAAATGAACAATAGCGATATTGAAGGACACGTAACTGCCGAAGGAGTAACTATTGAAAAACGTGTTCTGGCTAGAGAGGAAAGTATTTCGGTAGGTAAATTTCTTCTATTGGAACAGCTTCAACAGGTGTCTCCCGATGCGGACATCGACGAAGTAAAGGATAAATCTGTAAAAGATATTATGGAGAATATAAAGAAGCAGAAGGATAAAGATAAAGATAAAGAAAAAGAAAAAGAAAAAGAAAAAGATAAAGAAAAAGATAAAGAAAAAGATAAAGAAAAAGAAAAAGATAAAGAAAAAGAAAAAGAAGAAGCTAGCGATAAGGATAAAGTTGATAATAAACAAGGAAATGTAGATAAGAAGGAAGACACGGTGGAGGTCAAAAAACAGAATCAAGTAAATCAGAACAATAAGAAGATAGAAGAAGAGAAAAATACAAGACAAAAAAATAATCAAGATAATAAAATACTACCTGTGGAACAGAAAAAACAGGAAAAGAAAGATGACACGTCTCAACAGCCGAACGTGTCATTGCCGCTCGAAAAACAGACATCTAAGAACGACGATATAGAGGAGGAGAGTGCAAAAAAAGAAGATAAACAAAATGAAGAGAAAGAAAAAAAAGCAGATTCAAAAGTACGAGAGGATTTGTATAATAAAGATGTAGAAGATCAGAGCGAAACCATCGGCCAAGGAAAAGCAAAAAACGAAAATGAAGATAAAGACAGCAACAAAGCCAGTAGACAGAATGAAGATGAAAATAAGAATGAGAATGAAGATAAAAAAGAGAAGAACAAAAAAGATTGATGAAAAACAGCATTTCAGATGCTGTTTTTTTACGAATGGCAGGATATTTATTAAAAATGTTGTATATATTTAATAATGGATGCCAGAGAGTGGGTATATATCATATATGATTACTCATGCTTTAGTAAATGGTGGCTTCAGACGGAGGCGAGTCTTTAAACTCTTAAGAAAATGAAGGGAGAGATCATCATGTTTAAAGATGTACCTTATGATCGCTATATGACAGAGGTGAATCGTGGGCTTGCAGGAAGCGGGATCTTCTTGACAGCAAAAGGAGAAAAGCTAAATACTATGACCATTGGCTGGGGATTTGTAGGAAGAATGTGGGCAATGCCGATTTTTATTGTTCCTGTTAGAAAATCCAGGTTTACATATGGTCTTATTGAAAAAAGCGGAGAGTTTACCGTAAGTGTACCTTTTAGCAGCTTGAAAAAAGAATTGGCATTATGTGGTGCAAAGTCAGGAAGGGATATTGATAAATTTAAAGAATGCGGTTTAACGCCTGTCTCCGGGAAAGTAGTAGATGTTCCTGTCATTGAGCAGTGTGACTTGCATTTTGAGTGCAAGGTAGTCTTTAAAAAAGACGTAGATTCTAATTCCTTAAATCAAGAATATGATACCAGATGTTATCCAAATGGCGACTATCATACCTTATTCTTTGGTGAAATAGTAGCGTGTTACATGAAAGACTAATAACAATGGAAATTTTGACATTTTGGTTTTTTTTTTATATAATATATGATATGTCAATTCTATAATGTATTTTTGTATTTCCGGACGAGGGAGTTCAGAATTCTTATTCTTTGGCCCCCTCGTCTTAAATTTGAAACCGTAGGCACGAATGGAGGGGATATTTTTTTGGATGCGATTATAAAGAAAATTCTCGAAATTGAGCAAAAAGCACAACAGATTGTGGATGATGCGGATCAAGAAAAGCAAAAAATCGATGAAGCTTTAGAATTAGAGATACAGGACATGGAACAGGAAATACATTCAAAGGTTGAAAGAAAAATCCGACAAATCAGAGAACGTGAAATGCAAGAGGCCCAGAGTAGAATTAAGGAAATCAACAGTAAGGTGAAGCAGCAGACGGAGTCCATGATCCGATATGCAGCAGAAAAAAAGGATGAATGGGAAGATCTGTTGATGAACCGGATTATTGGGCGGTGAAAACATGTCATTATCATTATACAGATATAGCAGTTTGCATGCAAAGGTTCGGGTCATGCTGGCAAGGAGCCTAACATCTGCCGATTATGAAGAATTGGTAGTAAAAAGGTCAGTTCAGGATGTTGCAGCATATTTAAAGTATAATACGCACTATCAAACAATATTAGATGAAATAAATGAAACTACAATTCATAGAGGTCAATTGGAAAAAGTATTTAAAAAGGTGCTTATCAATGATTATATTAAACTATTCAGATTTGTACAAGGTAACGCTAAAGCTTTCTTAAAGCTTGCGTTTTTGAGATACGAAATAGAAGATCTTAAAATTCTTTTAAGGGTGTTGGACACAGAACACAATACCCAGCTAGTTCATGATTCTTTAATTTTTCTGAGGAAATACAGTACGATTGATATCGAAAATGTTGCATCATCCAAAGATATTCAGCAATTTATTCAAAACCTAAAAGGCAGTATTTATTATGATGTACTCTCTCCCTTTATTACCAACACCCAGCATCTAAACTTATTTAGTATTGAGATGAGTTTGGATATGTATTTTTTTACCCGCCTTTGGAAGCAAAAAGACAAATTGCTGAAGAATGAAGACCATAAAGCGATACTACAGTCATTTGGCAGTGAAATTGATATTTTGAATATACTGTGGATTTACAGATGTAAAAAGTATTATAACACGCCAAAAGAAATTATATACAGCTACACCATTCCGTTTACATATAGGATTAGTAAAGCGCAATTGATAAATATGGTTGAGGCAAAGACACCCGAAGAAGTACTGGAACTCGTACAGACCACAAAATATAATCAGATTTTTTTAGAGGGTAAAGAGTATTTCTATGAGCAAAATTTCACTTACTATGTATATAAACTACATAAGAGACTTTTAATGCGTCAGCCTTTTTCCATTGCTTCTTTAATGGCGTATTTGCATTTGAAAGAAATAGAAATTCGTAATATTATCTCGATTATTGAAGGAATTAGATATCAGCTTAGTCCTGATCAGATAAAAAAATATATTGTGGCAGGATTGGAAAAGTGAGGTGGTGGGTATGGCCATATTAAAGATGAAGTTTATTAATATCGTGGGACCGAAGAATAAGTTAGACAGCTTTATGCTGGATCATATTTTACAAAATAATATTCATCTTGAAAATGCCATGAGTGTCCTGGATAATGTCAAAGGGTTGTACCCTTATATTGAAGAAAATCCTTATGAAAGCCTTATGAAGAAGTCCAAAGAGATCGTTGAATATGTAAATCTCTCATTAAAAGGGAAATGGGAGAGCCCGTCCGCGGATTCTATAGCAGAAATGGAAAAGTATATTGACGCCGTGGGGGAGAGACTAAAGGTATTTAAGAACCGCAAAGAAGAAATCGAGAAAAACATGATAGAAAACACGCAAATAGTGAAACAGTTAAAGCCTATGAAGGATGTAGACGTGGAACTGGAGAGACTTTTTAACTTTCGTTTTATAAAATTCCGCTTTGGGCGGCTGCCCAAGGACAGCTATAAAAAGCTGGAAATGTATCTGCAAGATATAGAAGCATTCTTTATCATGGTTTTACAGGAGGCCGACTATGTCTGGGGGATCTATTTCACACCGGATGTTTATGAAGAGAAAATTGACAGTATATTCTCCTCATTGTACTTTGAGAGGATACGCATATCGGGCAAAGTCAGTGGAACTCCCGCACAGGCGTTAATACAGCTTAATGATGAGCTCAAACGGTTAAATAATGAAAAAAACCGTGTGCAGCAGGAGCTGGATGAATATGTCGCAAAGGAGCAAGAAACACTTATTAGGGTTTGTGCTTCTATAAAGCAATTATATCAGGCGTTTAATATCAGAAGATTTGCGGCACATACGCGGGAATCTTTTTACATTGTAGGGTGGATTCCTGAGCTATATTTAAAGAAGTTTACACAAGAATTGGATAAAGAACAAAGCATTACATATATTGCCGAAGAGCCTGAGATAGTAAAAAAAGTGAAGCCTCCTACCATATTGAAAAATCCTGTACTATTTAAACCTTTTGAAGCTTTTGTAAAGATGTACGGACTGCCTTCGTACAATGAGGTGGATCCAACCATGTTTCTGGCACTCACGTATGTTTTTATGTTTGGCATGATGTTCGGTGATTTGGGACAGGGTGCTGTTCTGGCGCTGCTGGGATGGGTTTTGTATAAGAAACGCGGAATGGATTTGGGTAAGGTACTGGTGCCGGTTGGGACTTCGTCCATGATTTTCGGTTTGCTATATGGAAGCATATTCGGACATGAACATCTTATTCCAACATTGTGGATAAAGCCGATGAACAATATCAATACCATTTTGATGATTGCCATAGGGATTGGGATCGTATTAATTACTTCTGCAATGATTATAAATATTATCAATGGCATTAAAGAAAAGGAATTGGCTAGAGTATTGTTTGATAATAACGGTCTTGCGGGATTTATATTCTATTGGGCGGTGATTGGATCGGCAGTCTATTCTTTTATAAGCGGGAAGACGGTATTAACGTTATTTTTCGCATTGATTTTCTTTGTGATGCCACTGATATGCATTTTTATGAAAGAACCGCTGGAAAGGTTGATACATAAAAAGAGAGACTGGTTTCCGGAAGATAAAGGTGAATTCTTTGTTGAAACCTTTTTTGAAATGTTTGAAGTGCTGTTAAGCTTTGTTACCAACACCATTTCATTTGTCAGAGTGGGAGCATTCGCACTCAGCCATGCGGGAATGCTGGCGGTTGTGATGGGATTTGTTGAAACCACAAAAGGCTTAAACAGTTTATTGATTATTATTATAGGAAATATCTTAGTGATTGGATTGGAAGGTCTAATCGTAGGAATTCAAGTGCTGAGGTTGGAATTCTATGAGTTGTTCAGCCGATTCTTTAGCGGTGAAGGCCGACCGTTTGTTTCACTGGAGAGTGGGCAAGAATAACCGCACACCTAAATAATTTATAAAAAATGGGAGGATTAGAGTGATGTTTATGCCAATTACAGTAACAGCGTTAATATTAAGTATTGTAGTGCCGGGAGCCATATATTTGCTGTACGGCTGCAGCGGAAAAAAGGTAAAGATGATTCTTGGAATGAATATATTTTCTTTTTTTTCAATCCTCATGATTGCTACCATTATGATGTTTTCCGGTAATGTTTTTGCTGCGGAGGCTTCAGCAAGCACAAGTGCAAATGGTCTAGGTCTTATTGCGGCTGCTCTAGCGACAGGCTTGGCAACCATAGGAGCGGGAATCGCGGTGGCTGCTGCCGGTTCTGCCGCTTTGGGGGCAATCAGTGAAGATCCTAAGATCATGGGAAAGGCTTTGATTTTTGTTGCTTTGGCCGAAGGGATCGCATTGTATGGGCTGCTCATCTCATTTAGTATTTTAAGCAGAATCTAAATTAGTGAATAGTGAATAATTAATAGTGAATAGTGATTAATGTACAATGGACAATGTACAGTGGACAATAAAATATGAGAAGATGTGATAGAGTTTGATGTAGCACATAGAGAAAATCGAACTTGGGGACAGTCCGAGACTAATGATAAAGTCGGGTTTACACACAGAAGGAGTGAAGCATGGGGACGGACCTACTGCTGCGCTTGTTTTTTAGGGAAGCTGGAGGTCCGGGCCCCGCCCATGCTTTGCGACTGACCAATCAAGTGATTTTTGGTGATTCATGATTGTCTCCGTGTCAGATTTTCGAACGATGGAGCACTTTACCATATCCTCTTATAGCATCAAGAAGGAGGCATACCATGCAGATGTTTTTAATCAGTGATAATGTCGATACTCAGACCGGGATGCGGATGGCAGGGATCGAAGGGGTAGTAGTGCATGAGGCACAGGAGCTGAAAACAGTGCTGGATACTGTTGTTAAAAATAAAGAAATAGGCATCATACTTATTACCGAAAAACTGGGTAAGCTCCTTCCGGAATATATTAAGGACATCAAGTTGAATTACCATACACCACTGGTCGTGGAAATACCTGACCGGCATGGGACAGGAAGAACGCCGGATTCCATCACACGCTATGTACGGGAAGCCATCGGATTGAAGATTTGAGGTGATGAATTTGAATTTTGTTGATGATAAGCTGGATAACTTTTCCAGTATCGTTATGAAAGAAGCTGCGGAAAAAAGATTGCAAATATTGAACCAGGTTAAAGAAGAAAGGGATGGAATTTTAGAGCAAAGGGAACTTGACTGTTTGGAGGATGCGTATGTAAAAATTCAAAAAGAAATACGCAAAACTGACAAAGAAAAAAATGAGATGATTTCTCGTGCTGTGATGGAAAGTAAAAAAGCCCTTCTGCAAAAGAGGGAGGAAATCATTGAAGAAATTTTCAACAATATTATGAAGAGGATTCAAAGTTTTTTGGAGACGCCGGACTATTATACGTTTTTAATGCAAAATATTTTGCAAGGTCGTCAACAAGTAGGACAAGGAGAAATTATCATATATATTAACAAATCGGATGTATCATTGATAGATAAAATCAAACAGCAGCTGAGTGAACCACTGGAGATTCAGGTTGATCAAGAGGATATCATAGGAGGCTGCAAGGTTTTTAACAAGACAAAAGGCACTTTGATTGATGATTCACTTGCCGCAAAGATAGCACAGCAAAAAGAGTGTTTTCTAGAAATCAGCGGATTGGTTATAGATTTATTATAGTTCACAGTTCACGGTTAACAGTTCACAGATTATGGTCTGTAGGCATATAGATAAATGATAATATAGTATGTAAAGTGGGTGATACCTTGGAAATAGAAGCTAAAGGCGTTATTTTTGGTATTAATGGGCCGGTTATAAAGGTAAAAGGCAGTAAGGACTTTCGCATGTATGAAATGGTAATGGTGGGAAACGAAAAGTTGATTGGTGAAGTTATAGCCATTCATAATGATATGACCATTGTTCAAGTATATGAGGTTACAACAGGTCTGACAGTAGGGGAACCGGTTATTTCTACAGGTAAACCTCTTTCAGTGCAATTGGCTCCGGGAATTATCGGAAATATCTTTGATGGAATTGAAAGACCGCTGCATTATATAGAAAAAAAGTCCGGAGATTTTATCTCGAGAGGAATAGCAATGGAATCATTGGACCCTGAAAAAGAATGGTTCACACACATTACTGTAAAAGTAGGGGACCAAGTTATGCCGGGAAGTATTATAGCGGAAGTTCAGGAAACACCTTTGATTCTGCATAAAGTAATGATTCCTCCCAATATGAGCGGAGAAGTAGTAGAGGTCATGCCGGATGGGAACTATTCACTTCATCAAACCATCATAAGAGTTCAGGACAAAACGGGTTCAATTAACGATTTGACACTTGTTCAGGAATGGCCTATCCGAATTCCCCGGCGTTATTTAGAACGTAAAAGTATCAGCCGGCCGCTTATTACCGGGCAAAGAGTCATTGATACTTTTTTTCCAATTGCCAAAGGCGGAACAGCGGCGATTCCGGGTGGGTTCGGAACAGGAAAAACAATGACGCAGCACCAACTTGCAAAATGGTCGGATGCGGATATCATCGTATATATTGGGTGTGGTGAGCGTGGGAATGAAATGACGGAGGTATTGGAGGACTTTCCTAAGTTGGTTGACCCGAAATCCAATCAGCCCCTCATGAACAGAACGGTTCTTATAGCAAATACTTCTAACATGCCGGTAGCTGCTAGGGAAGCATCTATATATACAGGGATAACACTGGCGGAATATTATCGGGATATGGGATATCATGTTGCCATCATGGCCGATTCAACTTCCCGGTGGGCCGAAGCATTAAGGGAGATATCGGGACGATTGGAGGAAATGCCTGCAGAAGAAGGATTTCCGGCATATCTTCCATCACGCCTATCGGAGTTTTATGAGAGAGCAGGATATGTATATAACTTAAATGGTACCGAAGGTTCAGTCACTATCATAGGGGCTGTCTCTCCACAGGGTGGTGACTTCTCAGAACCTGTAACACAAAACACCAAAAGGTTTATAAGATGTTTTTGGGCCCTAGACAGGCAGTTGGCCTATTCAAGGCACTATCCGGCGATACACTGGCTTACAAGCTACAGCGAATATATTGATAATCTACAAGAATGGTATCAGAACAATGTTCATGAGAAATTCTTTGCGTACCGTACCCAGATGGTTGGTTTACTTCAAGAAGAGAGTAAGTTGATGGATATTGTGAAGTTGATCGGTGCAGATATATTGCCGGATGAGCAAAAGCTGATTTTGGATATTTCCAGGGTCATACGCCTGGGATTCTTGCAGCAGAATGCGTATCATGCAAGCGATACTTACGTACCAGCAGCAAAACAGTTTAAAATGATGGAAACTATTTTGGAGCTCTATAATAAATCCAAGATATTGATACAAAAGAATATCCCGGTATCGGTGCTGAGAAATACCGGTATCTTTGATGATTTAATAAAGATCAAGTATACGATCGGCAATGAAGAACTTGAAAAGTTTGATGAAATCCATAAGAAGATTGACGCGGTTTATAATGAGTTGAAGGAGAAGTATAAGTGATAGTTCACAGTTCACGGTTCACAGTTCACAGATTTCCGTGTTACCTAAAATGAGTTAAAGGTTTAAATAGTGGGGAGCAGGGAGTGAGGAGTGAGGAGAAAAAACTCCCCCCACCCCACTATCCGCTCCTCATTTAAGCAAAGTTTCCTTAGGCGCTACTTATTGGGATTTATAAAGTAATCGTCTGTGAACTAACAACTAATAACGCTTGAAAGGAAGTCATGCTTATGAAGCTGGAATATATAGGGTTGAAAGAAATTTCAGGCTCCCTGATGGTTGTGGAAGGGGTTTCTGATGCCTCATTTGAAGAAATGGTAGAAATAACGGTTGAAGGTACGGAAAAACGAATAGGTCGTATTGTAGAACTAAGCGGAGATATTGCTGTGGTTCAAGTGTTTGAGGGGACTTCCAATATATCCTTGACCAATACAAAAACCAAGCCGTTAGGCCATTCACTGGAAATACCGCTTTCAAAAGAAATATTGGGAAGGGTTTTTGATGGTGTAGGCAGGCCGATAGACGGTCTGGGAAGCATATTTCCTCAAGTGAAATGGGATGTAAATGGCAAGCCTATCAATCCGGTATCAAGGGAATACCCCAGAAACTATATTCAAACAGGTATTTCATCCATAGATGGTCTTACCACCCTTATACGCGGGCAGAAGCTTCCTATCTTTTCAGGTAATGGTCTACCCCATGACGCTTTAGCAGTACAAATCGTCCGGCAGGCGCAATTGGCACAGCAGGAAGATACGGAATTTGCAGTAGTATTTGCTGCCATGGGTGTAAAGCACGATGTTGCAGATTTTTTTAAAAAAAGCTTTGAAGAAAGCGGCGTATTGCAAAAAGTTGTAATGTTTATCAATCTGGCAAATGATCCGGTGGTTGAAAGGATCATTACGCCCCGCTGCGCATTGACGGTTGCGGAGTATCTTGCTTTTGAACAGGATATGCATATTCTTGTCATACTTACAGATATGACTTCCTACTGTGAAGCGCTTCGTGAAATTTCGTCTTCTAAGGGTGAGATTCCCAGTCGAAAGGGCTTTCCGGGGTATTTATACAGTGATTTAGCTTCGCTTTATGAGAGAGCGGGTATGTTAAAAAAAAGGAAAGGTTCTATTACCCAGATACCTATACTGACCATGCCTAATGATGATATTACACATCCTATCCCTGACTTAACAGGGTATATTACCGAAGGACAGATTGTCCTCGATCGCACGCTTCATCAGAGAGGAGTATATCCTCCTGTCATCGTGTTACCGTCTTTGTCAAGACTGATGAAGGATGGAATCGGTGAAGGCTTTACAAGAGAGGATCATCCGGCTATTGCAAATCAGCTTTTTGCATCTTACGCGCATGTCCAAGAGGTACGGGCATTGGCTTCGGTTATTGGAGAAGATGAATTAAGTGAACTTGATAAAAGATATATTGAATTCGGAAAAGCATTTGAAAAAGAATTTGTCACACAGGAGAGGGATGAAAACAGACCCATGGATGATACGCTTGATATGGGATGGCGGCTATTGGGCATCCTGCCGAGAGAAGAGCTGGACAGGGTAGATATCAATGTTTTAGATAAATATTATAAACCTTACAGCAGTGTGAGAGGTGAGTTATAATGGACGTGAGCCTGTTTCCCACCAAGGGAAACCTTATTCAGGCACGAAACACCTTGCGGCTGTCCCGGCAGGGATATGAGCTTTTGGATAAGAAAAGAAATATTCTCATACGTGAAATGATGATGTTGATTGATAAAGCCGAACAAATCCAGTCACATATCGACATTACGTTTCGTGAAGCATATGAAGCGCTTCAGATAGCCAATATAACCATTGGGATCAGCACAGTAGAACAGATGGGATATGCAGTGCCTATTGAAGACAGTGTAGATATAAGATTCAGGAGTATTATGGGTGTAGAAATACCTATGGTAACCATGGTGCAACAAGAGATTACGCCCAGATATGGTTTTTTCCGTACCAATGCTGCGTTGGATGAGGCCTATAAAAAATTTGACAAAGTCAAAAAATTGACAGTAGATCTTGCGGAAATTGAGAATGCTGTTTATAGACTGGCGAATAATATTAAGAAAACCCAAAAAAGAGCAAACGCTTTAAAAAATATTATGATACCGCGTTATGAAAAGTTAACTTTTGTGATTCAAAACGCTTTAGAGGAGAAGGAAAGAGAAGAGTTCACACGCCTTAAAATGATAAAAAACTCCAAAGATGAAAAATGAAAATATTGGCTAATGTATGAATATGATAAAAAAAGATATACTAAGATTAAAAGCTTAAGGAGTGATGATATGGATAGATTAGCTTTGATCTTAGTAATTATAGGTGCATTGAACTGGGGATTAATTGGTTTGTTTGGTATTGACTTAGTAGCCAGTATCTTTGGTGGACAAGATGCAATGATTAGTAGAATTATATACACTTTAGTGGGCTTATCGGGGCTTTGGGCAACTACATTGCTATTTAGAGACAGAGTACCTGCAAGAAATCACTAATTTTTTACAAAAAATATACGATATTCAATATCGTATATTTTTTTTTGACTAACTTATCCATCAAACTTCAAATCCCTATGGACACGTGTGACATTGTATGCATTCTAAAGTAATTAAGAAAAAGATATCACATCTTCCTAGAAATTACGGTAAAGGATTTTGAACAGCATAAAAATTTAACATAGATTTTACATTTGCTTAACTCATTCTACATATTCAAATTATATACTTACTTGAAAACTATTAAGAAATAATTATCAACAAAAAAATAATAGTGTCAGTTAACAAACAATTAACAAAAGCTTTACGAAAATTACATTTTAAAAAAATAAGGACATGGTATAATTCACATTGTACCAAAAAAGAAAGGATGATGTGAGGATGAAAGTAAGTTTAAAAGTTGTAAGTGTAATATTAGTAGGGGTATTATTAGTAGCAGGATTTGCAGGTTGTGCAGGAACTGCTTCAAAAGAAGAGGCCCCAAAGACAGAGGCCCCAAAGACAGAAGCACCTAAGGCAGAGGAACCTAAGGCTGCAAAACTTGAAGGGAAAGTAATCATTGATGGTTCCGGTACAGTGTACCCATTAATGGCAAATATCGCAGAAGAGTACATGACGAATGTACAACCGAATGTAAGCGTACAGGTTGGAAGAGCTGGGTCTAGTGCCGGTTTTAAAAAATTCATACCGGGCGAAACAGATTTTTCTGATGCTTCAAGAAAAATTAAAGATGAAGAAGCGGCTAAGCTTAAAGAAAACGGTACTGAATTTTTGGAATTCAAAGTTGCTCTTGATGGCTTAACTATGGTTATCAACAAAGAAAATACTTGGGCAACAGAGATGAAAAAAGAAGAAATCATTGATATGTACTTATCAGGAAAATTCAAAGCAGATGACAAAGTACTTTGGTCCGATATTAGAGCTGATTGGCCAAAAGAAGAAATCAAATTCTATGGTCCGAATGAAAACCATGGAACATATGAGTTCTTCCATGAAACGATTCTTAAAAAAGCAGAAATGGTTAAAACTGCTAACCTTCAGCAAGAGTACTCAACATTGGTTGATTTAGTATCAAAAGATAAAAATGCTATCGCATTCTTTGGCTTTGGTTACTATGTGAGCAATAAAGATAAGTTAACAGCAGTAAAGGTAGACTTTGGTAATGGCCCTGTAGACCCTACTTTAGAAACAATTGGTGAAGATCTTGCTTATGCCGGATTTACTCGTCCCGTATTTACTTACTTGAATGTAAATTATGCAAAAGAAAAGCCGCAAGTGCTTGATTATGCTAAGTATGTTGTTTCTGCAGAAGGATGCAAAAGATTAGCAGGTCAAAATGGATTCGCACCACTTCCGGACTCTGTATATGCTGAATATCAAAAGCAATTAGAAGCTATTAAATAATAGTATTTAGTAAATATCATTAATAATCTACCTAAGACGAGGAGATATCTTTTCCTCGTCTTAAGTGCTGATTAGTAATATTAAATAGTGTACAAGGTTCCTAATTATTCGGAAATCAAACATATGGACAGTTCCTCTATTACGCCAAAGCAGGCTAAACAGCAGGTACAGTTCTTAAGTCCGATTTCCTCTATTTGTTGAAATGGAGTGTTTCTATGAGTAATTTTGTGAATGTAAAAGATATAATGAAAAAAAATAATAAATTTATAAAAATAGAAGAGATGGTTCCCGGTATTTTATTAATGATCGCTTCAATTTCTATATTGACATCCATTGGGATTGTTTTAACGTTGGTAGTTGATGCGTCTCATTTTTTTAGACAAGTTCCTTTAAGCGAAATATTCAGTACGGAATTGGCTCCTTTAAAAGATAATCCTTCTTTCGGTTTCTTACCGTTAATTTGCGGAACATTTGTTACTTCGGCTATTGCAATGTTAGTTGCAATTCCAATAGGATTAATTGCTGCAATGTATTTGAGTGAATTTTCAACAACCAATAGGAGGAAGGTCTTAAAACCGATTATAGAAGTATTGGCAGGGATTCCTACTATTGTGTATGGATTCTTCGCATATTCATTTGTAACGCCGCTGTTGATGAAAATTATTCCGGGATTAGAGGCGAAGAATGCACTTAGTCCGGGAATCGTAATGGGTATCATGATTATTCCTCTTGTTACATCATTATCTGAAGATGCGATGAATGCTGTTCCAAATTCAATACGTGAGGGGGCATTAGCGCTTGGATCAACGAAGCTAGAAGTTGCGGTAAAAGTGATTGTTCCTTCTGCTATTTCCGGAATCATTGCTTCTTTTGTATTGGCAATATCCAGAGCCATTGGAGAGACGATGATTGTTGCAATAGCAAGCGGCAGTGCAAAGAATTTTACGCTTGATTTTACGCAGCCAATCCAAACCATGACAGCGTATATTGTAGAATTTACAAGCGGTGATGCAGGCAGTGGTACCATCGGATATTACAGTTTATATGCAGTAGGACTGATGCTTTTTATTTTTACCCTTTCAATGAATTTGTTCGCAGGATATATTACTAAAAAGTATAGAAAGGAATATTAAAAATGAGCGATACGACATATATTCTAAATGAAAAAATTCAAAAAAGTCGGGATAGTGAAAATGAGATAAAAACTTATATAAATGCGGAAATAGCTTATAAGAGGATGAAGAAAAGGATTTTTTTAGATAAAGCAGCTAGAACGATCTCTTCTTTTACCATTTTATTTGCTTTGTTGGTATTGGGATTATTGATCTATAGAATCATTAGTGACAGTATCGGATGGTTAGATGTTCAGTTTTTAACCGGTAAATTATCTATTACAGCTGAGAAAGCCGGAATAAAAGGAGTTATCATTGGCTCAGCCTTATTGATGCTGGTTGTAGCACCCGTAACATTATTCCTGGGAGTAGGAACAGCGATATATATGGAAGAATACTCGAAAAAAGGTATGATTCAATCCATTATCAATACCAATATATCTAATTTATCCGGGGTACCTTCAGTAATATTCGGATTACTTGGATTAACGGTTTTCGGAAGATTGTTCAAATTAGGTTCCAGTGTACTTGCCGGTGGACTAACCATGTCTCTATTAGTTCTTCCAATTATTGTTGTATCCAGTCAAGAAGCGATACGAGCTGTACCAAATTTTCTAAGAGATGCGTCATACGCTTTAGGGGCTACAAAGTGGACAACAATTAGGAAGATAGTGTTACCTACTGCACTACCGGGTATCATGACAGGCTCCATTTTATCCCTCTCAAGAGCAATAGGTGAAACTGCTCCGTTGGTTGTTCTTGGAATTCCGGCATTAATCTTAAGAACGCCTACCAGTGTAATGGATGACTTTACAGCCCTTCCGATTCAAATATATTATTGGACCCTTGACACTGTTCTTACAAAAGAATATGCAAATCTCGCTGCTGCAACTATTATAGTGTTGCTAGGATGTTTATTTTTAATGAATTCAATTGCGGTAATTATAAGGAATAAGTTTCAAAGACGATATTAAGGAACAGTAATATAATAACTTCTTAATTTATTATATTGTTCTGTTGTTTACAAAAGGTCCTCACAGAGATTTGATTCAGATTATTCTGAAAGAATTAATACAGAATTAATATAGAATTAACACATCGTTGCAATTAATATGATAAATTTGTTTTAAAAGAATCAGCTGTGGAGACCATTAGGGGGATTTTAGATGGAACATATGATAAATAATAAAAAAGATACACATAAAAAGGATTATAACATCAAAAATTTATTTAAAAATATTAAACTTATCGAAAAGATCAAATTTATGAAAGATATCAAAGATTTTCTTGGTCTAAATAATTTAAAAATGAGTAATAAGCTGCTAGTAATGGTTATTCTAACCAGCTTATTACCAATTATGGTTTTGAGCTGGTTAAACATAAACCATTCCAGTAATCAAATCAAAAATGAAATTTTTAAAGGAAATCAATTATATACTACATTGACCAATGAAAGAATTAATCAATATTTTTATACCAGAGAAGGTGACGCAAAATTATTGGCCCAATCAAGAATTATGCGCGAAGGTATTGAGAAGATTAATAGCTTCAGTATGAGTGAAGATGAGAATGAAAAAGTCTTGGATGATTTTAAAAATTTATTAAATACTGCTTTGGGAAAATATAAATACACAGATATTTTTTTAACGAATAAATATGGAGAAGTGTGTTTTAGTATTAACTATGATAAGATAGATATTGCACCTCTTGTTTTTTCGGGAGATTTTAGCAATAAAGCGATGGCAGGAGAACAAAATTGGTCGGAAGTATTTCGCAATAGTTTTATAGATGATAATATCATGGTATTAGCTACTCCGGTTTATTCGTATTCCAATACGAATGATCATGTACCTATCGGTACCTTAAATATAGTATTAAACCAAGGGGCTATCAATACTATAGTCCAAAATGGAATTGACAAGATCGGCATAACCGGAGACTCCTATTTAATAGATTCAAAAGGTTTACTTCTTACAAATACCATGAAAGAGCCCTATGTGAATAGTGCGGCTTTAAATGAAGTTCTTCAAACTGAAGTTGTAGAGATATTGTCTGAACCCGTTGCCAATGGAGATTTACAGTTTAACCAAACAAAAAGTTATAAGAGCTATATGGGAGAAAAAGTTTTAGGAACTTTATCGGTATCAAAAATTGGTGACCGCTTTGTCGGACTTGTTATCGAAATTGAAGAAGATGAGGCACTTGGGGTAATTATACACCTTCGTAGAAGTTTGTTGATTATGGCTTCTATCATCATATTGATATCTTCGCTTCTTGCTGTTAAAATCTCTTTATCGATTAGTAAACCTATTCGTGGAGTTATAGATATTACTAATAAAATAGCTGATTATAACTTGGAAATACCCATTGGGGGAGATGAACTTAATAGAAAAGATGAAATTGGAGATTTAGAAAGAGCAATCGTAAAGATTGTAAATAATTTAAAGAGTATTATTAAAGAGGTTGAAAAATCTTCCTATGATGTTGCAACTTCATCAAAGGATTTAAAAAATAACTCACAGAATTCTTCCAGGTCTGCCGATGAGGTGGCTAAAGCAGTGAGTGAAATAGCCAAGGGATCGTTAGAGCAAGCGCGGAGTGCAGAAGAAAGCTTTAATAAAACAAGAGAATTAAGTAATATATTGTTGACAGATCATGAGAACTTAGAGCAAATGACCAAAGCTGCCAATGATGTTGGAAGGTTGGCAGATGATGGACTAGAGGTTATAGAGGTTTTGACTATAGCCAACAAACAATCCAATGAGGCGAATAGAGAAGTTCATGTAAGTATCTTTAAGTCACATGAAAGTTCCAAAAAAATAGAAAATGCCAGCAGACTGATCATGGACATAGCCGATAGAACGAATTTGCTTTCTTTAAATGCTTCTATAGAAGCAGCAAGGGCAGGAGAACATGGCAGAGGATTTGGGGTAGTTGCAGATGAAATAAGAAAACTGGCGGAACAATCGAGAGAGGCTACCGTAACCATTAATAGAATAATCGATGAATTGCGTCAAGACACTGAAGAGGTAGAAGGGACAGTAGAAAATCTGATCCATATTTCCGAAGAACAAATGAGCAGCGTGAGCTTAACCAAAGAGAAATATTTAGAAATTATTCAAGCAATTAAGGGAGCGCAATCTCAGGTACATGTTTTAAATGAATCACGCTTAATGATAGATAGAATGAGATTAGAAGTAGAGGATGAAATCCATAGATTGGTTGCGGTGAGTGAGCAAAACTCTGCTAATGCGGAGCAAGTGTCTGCATCTGTACAAGAACAAACTGCTTCCATAGAGGAAATATCTACCGCTACGCATAATCTGGATTTGCTAGCCCAGAACCTTCAAAAACTAGTAGGAGTATTTAAACTATAATTTAATATATTAGCAAAGGAGTATCACGAATGAGTGTTGCAAAGTTTTCAATAAAAAATTTGGACTTATTTTATAGCGATTTTCAGGCACTAAAATCAATTGACATGGATATACCGGAGAAGGAGATTACCGCATTTATCGGTCCTTCAGGCTGCGGAAAATCTACCTTTATAAAAACTTTAAATCGTATGAATGATATGGTAGAAGGGTGTAAAATTATCGGAGAAGTTAAATTGGATGGGCAAGATATCTATGGAGATATTGATGTGATAAAGTTAAGAAAACGTGTAGGCATGGTGTTTCAAAAGCCTAATCCTTTTCCGATGAGTATCTATGATAATGTTGCTTATGGACCTAGAATACATGGTATCGGCAAGAAGTCCGTATTGGACGAAATTGTTGAAAAAAGCTTAAAGGCTGCGGCGATATGGGATGAAGTGAAGGATCGGTTAAAGAAGAATGCGCTTGGCCTTTCAGGCGGCCAGCAGCAGAGACTCTGCATTGCCAGAGCGCTTGCGGTAGAACCTGAAGTGCTTTTAATGGATGAGCCGACCTCGGCGCTGGACCCTATATCTACCTTGAAGATTGAGGATTTGGCATCCGAATTAAAAGAAAACTATACAATTATTATCGTTACCCACAATATGCAGCAGGCCGGCCGTATATCCGATAATACTGCGTTCTTTCTTAATGGAGAAGTGATCGAATATGATAAAACGGTAAAAATCTTTAGTAATCCCCAGGAGCAGCGCACCGAAGATTATATTACCGGAAGATTCGGATGAAAAATAATCAAGTATTATTTTTTATGGTTGCAACAATCTTAGAATATGGGATTATAGAAAAATGGAAGGGAATGAAAACATATGCCGCATCGCCACGAATTTGAGAAAGAACTAAAAGAGCTTCATAATGATTTGCTCAAAATGGGACGTATCATTGAGCAATCCATGGATGATACGATTGTAGCATTAAAGGAGCAAAACATAGCATTAGCAAAAGAAATCATTGAGAGAGATGATGTTATAGATCATATGGAAAGTACGATTGAAGCACAATGTCTGATGATAATCGCCAGACAGCAGCCCATTGCGAGAGATTTAAGACTCATTACATCGGTCCTGAAAATGATAACCGATTTAGAAAGAATCGCAGATCATTGCGCGGATATCTGTGAGTATATTATTAAGTTAGCGGATGAGCCTTATAAAAAACAGATTGAGCATATTCCTATCATGGCAGATCAGGTTAAGAAAATGGTAAGAGAGACGATCGAAGCTTATGTTGAAAAAGATATTGAAAAAGCAAAGACCGCTTGCGCAGAAGATGATATCGTAGACAAGCACTTTGATGACATTATTGCAGAGTTACAAGAAATGATGAAACAGAATCAAGCATTTATATATCAAGGCACATGTTTTATGTTTGTCGCCAAGTATCTTGAGAGAATGGCGGATCACGCTACCAATATTGGGGAGTGGGTAGTATTCCATGTGACAGGGCACCATAAGGGAATGAACTGATAAGAAGATTATTGAAATTCAAAAAGTTCTATTGATTAGCAATGATCAATAGAACTTTTTGAATTTTGTTTTTAAGCTGTTTATGGTTGACAAATAGAGTGAATAGGGTATAATATGTGCAACAAAAAAAATGGAGATGATTGGTATGGATAAGATCAAAGTAGGTTTTTTAGGATTCGGAAATGTCGGAACAGGCGCGTACAAAATACTTCAGGAAACCGGAAATGAAATTTCTCATAGAGAAGGCTTTGAGATAGAGGTAAAAAAAATATTAGTAAGAGATACAAATAAAAAAAGAGATGTGCAAGCGGATGAGTCTCTATTCACCGATAATATTCAAGATATTATTAATGATCCGGAAATCTCTATCGTAGCCGAATTTATGGGAGGAATAGACCCTGCGAAACAGTATATCTTATCAGCATTGGAGAATAAGAAGACAGTGGTTACGGCAAATAAGGAATTAATGGCACGTCATTGGCCGGAACTGGAGAAAGCTGCACAGAATAATGGAGCCGGATTATACTATGAAGCAAGCGTAGCCGGGGGTATTCCTGTCATCAAGGTTATGAGCGAATCCTTGCAGGCAAATAAAGTTTATGAAGTGATGGGGATTATCAATGGAACGACCAACTATATTCTCACTAAAATGTCCGAAGAAGGCCGTGACTTCCACGATGTACTGGCGGAAGCACAGAGATTGGGGTATGCAGAGCCTGACCCTACGGCGGATATAGAAGGATTTGATGCAATGTACAAGTTATCTATCCTATCATCTATCGCTTTTCACGCGAAGGTGCCCATAGATAATATCTATAGGGAAGGGATCACAAAAATTACGGCAGAAGATATTGCTTACGGAAAAGAACTTGGATATGCGATTCGTTTGCTGGCTATTGCCAAAAAGAATGGAACAGATATTCAAGCGCGGGTTCATCCGACATTTATTCCGGTCAGCCATCCTCTTGCTGCTGTTCGGGAATCATATAACGCGGTATTTATAAAAGGAGACGCGGTAGGAAACTTGATGCTATACGGTCGTGGTGCGGGTGACCTTCCAACCGGAAGTGCTATCGTATCGGATATCATTACGGCATGCCATCAAGAAAACAATCATCGATACACAACTTTCTATAACGAGAACAAGGCTTCCTGGCAGGTACGGTTTGAGGATGATTGGGAAACAGAGTTCTTTATCAGGCTCACAGTAAAGGATAAACCGGGCGTACTGGCAAAAATAGCGGGGATACTCGGCAAGCACGAAGTAAGTATTGCTTCAGTGATTCAAAAAGACCACAACAAGGATGTAGTGCCGTTGATTTTTGTAAGCCACCATGCAAAAGAACAATCCATCAAAAAAGCGTTAGATGACATCGGAAAAGATGAAGATGTTCTTCAGATAGAGAATGTTATTCGGGTAGAGAGGTAGCAAATGATTGATGAAAGATTAAAAAAACAGATAGAATTCATTGTAGAAATTGATAAGCTTAAGCACATCTTCCGGCAGACCATCTTGATGAATAAATCAAGAAATGAAAACGATGCGGAGCATTCCTGGCATTTGGCGGTGATGGCTATTCTGCTGTCGGAATACGCAGCGGAAAAAAACATTGATGTTCAGCGTGTTGTTAAAATGGTGCTGATACATGATCTGGTAGAAATCGATGCCGGTGATACCTTCTGTTATGATGAAAAAGGAAATGAAGATAAGGCATGCCGGGAGCAGAAAGCTGCTGACCGGATATTTAATATGCTGCCGTCGGACCAGGCAAAAGAAATACGGGATCTCTGGGATGAATTTGAAGAGAGGATAAGTCCGGAGGCAAGGTTTGCCGCTGCGCTGGATAGACTGCAGCCGTTGATTCATAATTACAATACTGATGGACATACATGGACCAAGCACAATATCAGCAGTGATATGATCATTGCACGCAATCAGCCCATTGAAGAAGGGGCACCTGCGTTGTGGGAGTATGCGAAAAAGATGATCCGGGAATATGTGGATAAAGGCGTAATAAAATAAGTAAGATTGATGGATAGAGGGAATAATTAAAATATAGATAACAAACTTTAGATTTATAATTTACCAAGTTATATATTAAGCTAACAATTAAGATCCCGTAGGGGCAGACGACTCTGTCTGCCCGCAGATAAGGTGATCGTATAGCGGGTGGATGACTCTGTCCACCCCTAGAACAGCTTGCAGGGTATATAAGTGATGAATTTATAATTATCAATGTAGTTACCTATATTAATGTTTTTACAAGGCTGGTAGTGATATAGTGATAGTGAAAAAGGAAAATAAAGATATAAAAGTAATTATAGGTATGTCGGGTGGAGTGGATTCTTCCGTTGCGGCTCTGTTGCTAAAGGAACAGGGTTATGATGTGACCGGCATCTTCATGAAAAATTGGGATGAGAAGGACGAATTCGGGGAGTGTACAGCCGCAGAGGATTCGGAAGATGCGAGAAAAGTTTGCGATATGATTGGAATCCCGTATTACACGGTGAATTTTCAAAAGGAATATTGGGACAGGGTATTTACGTATTTTCTTGATGAATATAAAAAAGGACGTACACCAAATCCTGATGTACTGTGTAATAAAGAAATAAAGTTTAAGGCTTTTCTTGAGTATGCACTGAAAATAGGTGCCGATTATCTCGCAACCGGTCATTATGCACAGGTAGATTCTATTAATGGTGAGTACCGTCTTTTGCGTGCACAAGACCAAAGCAAGGACCAGACGTATTTTCTCTGTACTCTGGGGCAGAACCAGCTTTCAAAAGCAATGTTTCCCATTGGTCATCTTAATAAAACAGAAGTGAAAAACATTGCACAGCAGGCCGGATTCAGAACGGCGGCAAAAAAAGAAAGCACAGGGATATGCTTTATTGGAGAAAGAAACTTTAAACAATTCCTCAGTGCCTATTTGCCTGCTCAACCGGGAGAGATTCAAACCATAGAAGGGAAAGTGGTAGGTAAGCATGATGGGCTGATGTATTATACGCTCGGGCAGCGAAGAGGATTGGGGATTGGTGGAGCCGGCACCGGAGAACCATGGTTTGTAGCGGGAAAAGACTTGAAAAAAAACATATTATTTGTGGTGCAAGGTGAAACCCATCCGGCGCTCTATTCCAAAGGCTTGATTGCATCACAATTACACTGGGTAAGTGAAAAAGCGCCGGGATCTTCTTTTCAATGCACGGCAAAATTCAGATACCGGCAGCCTGACCAAAAAGTTACCGTCAATATAAAGAATGAAAATGCCTGTGAAGTGATTTTTGATAAGCTACAGAAGGCAGTGACACCTGGGCAGTTTGCAGTGTTTTACAATGATGAAGTTTGCTTAGGATGCGGAACCATTGACTCGGTATTTTCCAACCATTCCACATCGCGCTCTTGATCGGCAAATATATGTTTTAAACGTACATAATAATGATATATATGAAATGTAATATTATAAGAGAGTAGAAAATTTAGAAAATATGGATTTTTAATATAAAAAGCAGGCGATCGCCTGCTTTTATTCTTTTCGTAGCTTGCTTAGTACTGGTATGGCAGCATCGCTTATAAGATAGTTGTAGGTAGACCTTGGCACAAGCTCTTTCACAGCGTCCATATTTCCTTGTGCCAGTAACGCTCGAACACGGGATGCACTGATGGCGGCACCTGACTTATCCAGCCGTGGTAGCTCTACCACTTCTATGCCTGCCGGAATAAGACGTTCTTTCATAGTACGGTTGTATATTTCGGTTACCGGAGAAAAAGGCTCGGTACCTATGTAACGCTTCTTGATACCGAGCGCAGGTACAATATGTTTTAAAAATATTTCTACATCTATGGCACAATGTGCATTAGCAAGTTGTGTATCTTTCGTAAAATAAGAAGGGAAAGTAAGAGAAGAAACTACATATCTTCCCCCGGGAATGACAGTAACGTTAGGGAGATGTGCAGTACCTTCGCACATTAGCTTATAACGCACATCAAAAGGAAAGGCCGAAAGCTCTTCTTGTACTGCTAAAATAAATACTTTGCCGCTTACGGAAGCAGCGGTCTCAATCAAATATTGGTGGCCTAATGTAAAAGGATTGCAGTTCATTACGATAGCGCATGTATTGTCATAAGTCGCGCCTGCTTGCGCTTTGAGATTATGGCAGTATTCTGAGATACCCGGCCGGCCCCATTCGAGCAGTGCAGCATAGGGTTTTGCTACAGCCACTACTTCAAAACCTAAAGGAGTAAATATATTTGTTTTTTCCGGTTTTGTAAAAAGATAAAGATTGTGTTTTCCTATCTCAAAAGCGTATTTAATCAAGTGAGTAATGACAACAGAAGATAAATCCTCACCTTGAAACTGTTGAGATACAGCGACCATTTGCAGCATATCTCCCGAAAGTGAGCCGGTTGCGACTAATTCATCATGAAAAAATATGCCAACAGTATAATCTACATTAGTATTTATAGATAGACCGCAGCTTTCGATAAGGTCTTTTGCCTGATTAATGTTTGTTAAACGGCGTTCTTCAATCATATCTAAAACCTCCTTTATTTGATATAGAAAAAAGTTATAGGGGGTATGAAATACTAAGTATTTGCATATATCATGTGTCTATTATATAATCAGGACAGTAAAAAAACAAGATTATTTATAAATAATATACAAAAGACTTAGATGTATATTCTTGATAATAGAAATACCTAAGCTTCGCAATGGTACCATTGTTTTAACGCAACTAAGAAAGGCGTTCTTATATTTTTATGATTTAAGCATTTATTAGTTTGCTTAATCATTTTCAAGGAGGAATTATGATGAAGTTGCCTGATATACTAGCTAATAAAATAGGTAGTTTTTTTAAGCAGAGACATAAAATTAAAAATACTATTAAAGCAGCAGCTTATCATAAGGTGGGTATTTCGAATTTTCACAGTATACGGGTTAAGTTAATTGCCGCTTTCTTCGTAATGATTATTCCCATTAGTGCTTTGGGGATTATCTCTCAAAAGCTTGCATCGGATGCACTCGAACATAAAGCGATTGAAAGCAGCAAGGAAACCATGAAAAAAACGAGTGATTATTTGGATCTGGTATTCGAAATGGTGCAGGATACATACCAGCAATTAACGACTAACCGGGATATTCGTGATTATATAAAATCGGATATTATAGTGGACAGCCAAGGGAATATTACAGGTGACAATCCGTATGGCGATTATATGATCATGGACAAAGCAAAGCAGATTCTTGTTAATACGGTACTTGCGAGCCAGTTCCTGTCCAAAATAGAAATATTGAGAGACGGTCAAAACCATGTCGGATCTTCAACATTGGCCTTAGACGAAAAGGTGGATGATCTGAGACAAACATCATGGTATAAAGATGCCGAAGCTAATATGGGATTCCTTATATGGCGCGGTGACCATAAGGAATTCGATGAGTTTGTATCGGGGGAGTATGATAAAGCATACTCGATGTCCGCAATTGCCGTTCTGGATGATATGAGATTTATGTCAACAAACAGTGCCGCATCTAATGCAATATTTATAGCGGATATAAAATTTGATTTTGTTAATAATTTATTGGACGGAACTTATCTCGGAGAAGGCAGTACGATTCATCTGATCAGTCCGGATGGAAGGGTGATTTCATCATCGGCGGAAAAAGAGAAGTCGGAAGACATAGCGGATATAGTAAATCAAGGCTTCTATCAAGATATTCAGAACAGTGAAAAGCAAAGTAATGCAAAATTAGTGTCTTATCACGGAAAAGACCATTTAATGGTTTATAATAAAATAGATATGAATGGTTATGTTTTAATAGGTCTTATCCCTCGTTCCGAGCTTCTTGCTGCGGCAAGAGATATTAAAATATGGACACTGGGACTAGTAATACTTGCTGCCATTGCTGCAATGGGTATGGGGTTGTACATGGCAATGCGCATGGGTAAAACGATCAGTCATATCGTAGATATTGCCGACAGTGCTTCCAGAGGAGACTTAACCGCTAATCCGGTGTCGCGCAGCAAGGACGAGCTTGGTATTCTTACCCAAAGCATGGCAAAAATGATATCAAATATGAGGGAGATTATACAGCAGGTGGTAGAGATTGCGAATAAGGTAGCCCATTCTGCCGAGACAGTTGCGTCTACATCTGAGGAGATTTCTACCACATCTCATGAAGTATCGTCGGCAATACAGGAGATCTCGCGCGGTTCGTCAGAACAGGCCGGTGATGCGGAGCAAGGCAGCAGAAAGATGGAGAAGCTGGCTTTGAAAATTAATAATGTATCCGATAATACCAAGAGCATACATCATGTTTCTCAAAATACTGGTAAATTAGTACAGCAGGGATTAGTTTCCATTGAGGATTTGGATAAAAAGTCTCATGAGACCACAGCCATCACTGGAGTGATCTTGTCCGATATTCAACAGCTGCAGCAGCAGTCCAAGTCTATCGATATGATAAACAAGGTTATCAACGGCATCGTAGAGCAAACGAAGCTGCTGGCTTTGAATGCTGCTATTGAAGCTGCCCGTGCCGGTAAAGCCGGAAGAGGTTTTGCTGTAGTAGCCGATGAAGTGCGAAAATTAGCAGGGCAGTCTATGGAAGCGACACATGAGATAACTTCTATTATTAAGTCGATTCACCAGCAGACAGCACAGATGGTGGAAAGGGCAAAATCAGTGGAAGAAACGGTTAAATCTCAGAATCAATCGGTTGTTACATCAATTTCTATATTCAAGCAGATTGCCGAGGCTATGAATAATTTGGAGGCAGCGGTTGATGGGGTTATGTCGGGAATTGCTGAAATGGAAGGAAATAAAAATGAAGCGGTTTTAATCATGCATAATGTTTCCAGTGTATCTCAGCAGACGGCTGCATCCACCGAAGAAATTACCGCCTCTACCGAGGAACAATTGTCGAGCATAGAGGAACTGGCTGTTTTCGCACAAGAATTGAGCGACGCAGCACGGCAGTTAACAAGATCCATTGAAAAGTTTAAAATATAAGTTATAATAGGCATACTAAAAAGAATAGCAAGAGTTAATGCTATTCTTTTTAGTATGGTACTATGATATAAATATTAGGATTCTAATGTGGTACAACCGCATTTTTCACCTAGCATTTTAATAAATTGCTGCGCCGCTTTAGAAAGGTAACTATTTTTTTGAGTGGCTACGCACACTGACCAGTATGGCGAATATTTATCCTCAATAGAATAATAAGCGGGGGAATACGCCACTGTAAATATTTCTACATACTGTTGTGGGACGAGAGTTACGCAAATACCTTCGCAAGCTAATCGTCTGGCGGTTTCATAGCTTTTGGTAGTCAACACGATCAATGGATTAATATTGGCTTTCTGTAGGATTGCATCAGACATCTGTCTGATTCTTTGGCCACGACTTACTAAGATAAATGGTTCGTTGGCGAATAATGTAAGATCTATCCTGGGGTGCTTGGAGTCAGGAACTTCTACTGCATGACGGCCAAGGGGATGGTCTTTTTTTGTTACTAGAATAAAGTGGTCTCGGTAGAGCAAATGATATACTATATTTGAGTCATTAATAGGGTCGTAGAACGGGTTGGTATGCATAACTGCGAAATCTATTTTTCCTGAGGATAGGGCTTTCTCTAGACCTGTGGAGGTTTCTTCAACGATATGCACATCTATATTCGGATATGCTGCTTTGAACGGTGGCAAAGTCGCTGGCAATAGGTGTGTTGCAAGGTTAGCTGTAAAACCGATGGTAATCTTGCCCTTTTTTAAATTGTTTATGTCACAAACTTCTATTTCAAAGTCATTGTAAATCTTTAAGATATCTGTAGCAATTTGATAGTATCTTTCCCCTGCAAATGTTGGGAGCAATCCGGTATTAGTACGTTTAAAAAGTTTAGTACCAAGGTCCGACTCGATTTTTTGGATACATTTGCTGAGGGAAGGCTGGGTTAAAAAAAGCTTTTGTGCGGCTTTGGAGATACTCTTTTCTTCTGCGATTGTTTTTACATATAACAATTCACGTTCTGTCATTTTGACAACTACCTCCCTTTATTTGATATAGAAAAAAGTTATAGGGGTTATAAAATATTAAGTATTTGCATATATCATATGGACATTATATAATTAAGACAGTAAAAAAACAAGATTATTTATAAATAATATACAAAAGACTTAGATGTATATTCTTGGTAATAGAAATACCTAAGCTTTGCAATGGTACCATTGCTTTAACGCAACTAAGAAAGGCGTTCTTGTATTTTACAATTTATTAAAGGTTGTTTTATCATTCAAGTCATACTTAATAATGCAAAATTCGTTTTTGACAAAAATTCTACAAGGATTTCACTTAAAACTGCAGGAGTAGGTTGAGGGGGTAAAAAATGAGTGAGTTGCGCAAATTGTCAAGATACATTTGTGAGCTTAGTTTAGACAATGTGCCCAATGAGGTTCAGAATGCTGCAAAGCTTTGCGTACTTGATTCTGTTGGTGCTGCCGTTGGAGCGGCTCATTACGAACTTATAAAAGGTGTAGCAGATACCTATTATGATATTGCCGGGAAGAGCGACCATGCGTCATGTTGGGGACAGAAAAAGAAGGCTCCGCTGCTTACTGCGATTTTTCTTAATGCAATGATGGGTCATACTTTGGAGTTGGATGATGTGCATACAAATTCGAAAACACATATTGGTACTGTTGTAGTTCCAACTGCATGGACAATGGCAGAATTTCTGGGAAGAAGCGGTAAGGAATTTCTGGAAGCGGTTATCTGCGGATATGAGGTTATGTCAAGGATAGGGATGGGATTTGGAGTATCGGGACACCGGAATAAAGGATGGCATGTTACCGCTACGGCAGGAACATTTGGGGCTGCAGCCGCGGCTGCCAAGCTTTTGAAGCTGGACGAAGAAAAGACAGTATCTGCGTTGGGAATGGCAGGGACACAGTCATTCGGATTATGGGCTTTTCTAGCTGATGGTGCGAACTGTAAGGTGTTGCATCCTGCGAGGGCCGCGGTGAGTGGTGCGGAGGCGGCACTTCTTGCAAAATCCAATATGACGGGTCCGGAACATATTTTAGATGCAAAAGATGGCGGATTATTTGCCGCTATGTCTGATGAACATGATATAAGTTTGGTTGCAAAAGACTTGGGACAAAAATATGAGATGATGTATATGGATAATAAACCGTATCCATGCTGCAGAAGTACACATTGTACCATAGACGCCGCTTTGGCCATTAAGAACGAGTTTGGGATTTCTAAAAATGATATAGAAGAGATTGAGGTTGCCACCTATCTGGTAGGGTATAAGCAGTGCGGTGTCAGTGAAGGAAGCATAAATCCTGTTACTCCGGTAGATGCAAAGTTTTCTACGCCGTTTACCGTGGCTTGTGCATTTCTTTTTGGAGAGGTTACATTAAATCATTTCAAGCAAGAGTGCATCCAAAATCCCGAGGTGAGGGATTTGCTTAGAAAGGTTAATGTTGTGACGGAAGATAGATTTACAAAAGTATATCCTGGTCATTGGGGATGTGAACTCAGCGTTACGTGTAAGGATGGAAGAATTATTAAGAAGGAAATCGCTGATGCGTCAGGCAGTGTTGATAACCCATTGACAAAAGATCAGGTAAGAGCTAAGGCGCTGGCATTGATAAGCGACACATGTTCGGAAGATGCGGCACGTATCGTAGAGATGATTTTAGCTATTGATGATGCGCAAGCAGTCCCTGCGCTATAGAAAGATTGATGAGGCATAAAAAAACAATTTGTGACGAGTTGTTATTTGAATGAACTAGTATCTGGAGGGAGAAAAGGATATGAAGATACCCTGTGTTTATATGAGAGGCGGCACAAGCAAGGGTGTTATGTTCTTGGAAAAGGATTTGCCTGAAGATAAAAAACGATGAGACAGGGGCGGAATTGAAGGTCAATTTTCTTAATCCCGGCGGAGCGAAAATCGGTAAGGTTTTGCCTACAAGAAAGATTATGGATGGGTACGTCTATATCAGAGACTAGAAAAATAACTAACTGAAAGGGAGAATAATTCATGGTGAAATTATATGATACCGGTGTATACCTTATAAATGGACAAGAAATTGTATGTGATGATGCAAATGCTGCTGCAATTATTAAGAGTAAAACCGGAAAAGAAGTAACAAAAGACCAGGCGAAGAAAGGTACTATTGCTTATTCAATTATTGAAACCCATAATGCATCTGAAGATGAGAAAAATTTAAAAATAAAGTTTGATTCCTTGACCGCCCATGACATTACCTATGTCGGGATCATCCAGACTGCAAGAGCAAGTGGGATGGAGGAATTCCCCGTACCCCTTGTATTGACCAACTGCCATAACAGCCTCTGTGCTGTAGGCGGCACAATCAATGAGGATGATCACATGTTTGCGCTTTCAGCTGCTAAAAAGTATGGCGGTATTTTTGTACCTACCAATCTAGCGGTTATCCACTCTTACAACAGAGAAATGATGAGTAAATGCGGCAGAATGATACTAGGCTCCGACAGCCATACGAGATATGGAGCACTTGGAACGATGGGTGTAGGAGAAGGCGGCGGTGAACTCGCGAAACAGCTTGTGGGCAGAAGCTACGACTTGGCCAGACCCGAAGTTATCGGTATCTACCTTACCGGAAAACCTGAAAAAGGTGTAGGGCCTCAAGACGTTGCGCTTAGTATTATAGGGAAGGTATATAAAAATGGATACGTGAAGAATAAAGTAATGGAATTTATTGGAGATGGCATCGCAAATCTGAACGTTGAATACAGAAACGGGATTGATGTAATGACGACCGAAACCACGTGCTGGACATCTATATGGTGTACCGATGAAAAGGTTGAGGAATATTATGAGATCCATGGCAGAAAAGAAGACTATGCAAAGCTTGTTCCGGAAGATATTGCCTATTATGACGGGTTGGTGTATGTAGATCTTTCTACAATAAGGCCGACCATTGCGATGCCTTTCCATCCAAGCAATATTTATACCATAGAGGAATTGAAAGCAAACCCTCTTGATATCATGCATGAAGTGCAGAAGGAAGGCCTCAAGCAGTTTGATAATCCAAACTTCAATTTTGATCTAATGAGCAAGGTAGTAAATGGTGAAATCTATGTAGATCAAGGTATTGTGGCAGGCTGCTCCGGTGGTACGTATGACAATATTGTTGATATAGCGGATATATTGGAAGGAAAATCTATAGGAGACGGTACGTTTAAAATGAGCGTTTATCCGGGCAGCCAGCCAGCATACAGGCATCTTGTCAAGAATGGTTCTATAGAAAAACTAATGGATGCAGGAGTGATCGTGCGTGAAGCGTTTTGCGGTCCATGCTTTGGCGCAGGAGATACACCTGCCAACCAAGAATTTTCTATCCGTCATACCACTAGGAACTTCCCGAATCGTGAAGGCTCTAAACCTACCGAAGGGCAGATTTCCTCTGTTGCACTGATGGATGCCCGTTCAATTGCTGCAACGGCAATCAATGGTGGTAAACTCACAGCTGCAACAGAAATCGATGTAGCCTATACTAAACCCGCATATTACTTTAATAAGGCTATCTACGATAAACGTGTATATAATGGGGTAGGCAGACCGGATAGCAATGCAGAGCTTAAGTTTGGCCCGAATATTAAAGATTGGCCGGTTATACCCGGTTTAACCGATAACTTATTGCTCAAGGTCGTTACGTATATTACCGATCCTGTTACCACCACCGATGAGCTTATTCCTTCGGGTGAGACTTCATCCTTCCGTTCAAATCCGTTAAGACTTGCGGAATTTACACTCAGCAGGAAAGATCCTGCATATGTAAAAAATACTAAAGCAATTCAAGAAATTGAAGTGGCAAGGGAGAAAGGGATAGATCCCTGCACTATTTCGGAGGAAATTAAGAAAGTCTATAATAAGATCCACGGGATTATTGGATTTGAGAATATCGATCCATTGAAGGTAGGTATTGGAAGCACGGTTTTTGCGAACAAGCCGGGAGACGGTTCGGCCAGAGAACAAGCTGCGTCTTGTCAGAGGGTGATTGGCGCATGGGCAAACATAGCAAAGGAATATGCTACTAAGCGTTATCGGTCTAATTTGATCAACTGGGGAATGGTTCCGTTTATAGTGAAAGACGAAACGGCATTTAATAAAGAGGAATTTATATTTATCATTAATTTAAAGAATTCAATTCTTGAAGGAAAAAAGGAGATCAAGGCTTACGCAATAGGCGATCATGTGACCGAGCTGACTCTTTCTATAGGAGATCTTACGGAAGACGAGAAAAAAGTGCTTATATCAGGGTGTTTAATCAACTACTACAAAAAAGAGATAAATTGAGAGTGAAAATGGATAGATCAGTTTTAATTATAGTGATGTTTAGTTTATAGAGCAAGTGAGTGGAAAGGATGTGTGAATATGTCACAGATAAATAAAACTGCTTGTGCCGGAACACTGGAATCCAGTGATATTATGATTTTTGTTGAAAAAGACGGAAAAGGCATAGAAGTTGATTTGAAGAGTACGGTTGGAAAACAATTCGGAGATCAAATCAAAGCAGTCATTATAAAAACACTTACTGATTTAGGTGCGACAGATGTAAAGGTGATTGCAAATGACAGAGGCGCTTTAGACTGTACCATTAAGGCAAGAGTACAGGCAGCTTACTATAGAGCAATAGACTGCGCTGATTATAAGCGGGGTGCATAATATGGCGTATCAGAAAACAAGGCTTAGGAGAACCATGATGTTTATTCCGGGAAATAACCCGGGAATGATGAAAGACGCGCATCTTTACGGGGCGGATTCGTTAATGTTTGATTTGGAGGACTCTGTGAAATTGGAAGAGAAGGATGCGGCAAGATATCTTGTTTACAATGCTTTAACCACACTGGATTATGGTGATATAGAGAAAGTTGTCCGTATCAATCCATTAAATACTTCCCTTGGTAAAGCTGATATTGAGATGATGGTAAAAGCAGGCGTAAATATTATCAGACTGCCAAAGTCCGAAACAGCACAGGATATCATTGATGTAGACAACTATATTGCCTTATGTGAGGAAAGGTATGGGGTTGAGATAGGCAGTACAGGTATGATGGCGGCAATAGAAAGTGCGCTTGGGGTTATCAATGCGTATGATATTGCTAAGGCAAGCAAGCGCCTTGTGGGGATTGCACTTGGTGCAGAGGATTATGTGACAGACTTAAAAGCAAAAAGGACGGCATCAGGTGTGGAGCTTTTTGCGGCTAGAACGCAGATTATTATAGCTGCTAGAGCAGCCGGTATAGCAGCGCTGGATACGGTGTTTTCGGATGTTAATGATGAAGACGGATTCCGAAAGGAAGTTCAACTCATTAAAGATATGGGATTCGACGGAAAATCTGTATTGAATCCCAGACAGATCGAACCGGTGATAGAGATATTTACTCCGACACAGAAGGAAATAGAACATGCGGAGCGGGTAATAGAAGCTTTGAAAGAAGCAGAGTCAAAAGGTCTCGGAGTGATCAGTCTCAATGGAAAAATGATTGATAAGCCTGTAGTCATAAGAGCGAAACACACGCTTGAGCTTGCAGAAGCAGCCGGTATCTATATGAGAAATTAACGGGGGTGAAGGGTTGATGAAGAATGTTTTAGGTGTTGAAGTACCTCAATATATAGAAGGCTTGGGACAACTGCATATATTTGACGGAAAGCGTTACAGCGGCACTATTTTCCAACAAGAACTGAAAGCGCCGAAAGGACGCAGTGGCAAAATAGTTGCGTCTATTGAGAAGGTTGTAGAGTTATGCGGGCTTAAGGATGGAATGACCATCTCTTTTCATCATCATTTCAGAAATGGTGATTATATTGTAAACATGGTGATGGATACGTTGGCAAAGATGGGTTTTAAAGATTTGGTAGTGGCGGCTAGTTCCTTAACCAGCTGTCATCACCCAATGATTGATCATATTAAGAACGGAGTTGTTAAGAGGATAGAGACCAGCGGTATGCGTGGCGAGCTGGCAAATGCAGTTTCAGACGGATTGATGGATTTACCTGTTATTTTCCGTTCTCATGGTGGCAGAGCTTATGCTATTGCTTCCGGCGAATTAAAAATTGATGTTGCATTTCTCGGGGCACCTTCCTGTGACCGAGCCGGAAATGCGAATGGTTATAATAAGAACGGTGATACCTTATATGATTGCGGATCGTTGGGTTACGCCATGGTGGATGCGCAACATGCAAGTAAGACAGTTATTTTAACAAATAATATCGTACCCTATCCCAATACCCCCTGTGCAATTAAGGAAGTCGATGTGGATTATATTGTTAAGATGGATGCAATCGGAGATCCAAAAGGTATTGCCAGCGGCGCAACCAGATTTACAACCAACCCTAGAGAGCTTAAAATCGCAAGGACGGCTGCTGATATTATGGAGAATTCCGGCTATTTTAATGACGGGTTCTCATTTCAGACCGGAACCGGCGGCGCATCTCTAGCAGTAACACGTTTTCTTCGTGATAAGATGGTTAATAAAAAAATTACGGCGAGCTTTGCATTAGGTGGGATTACCGGTGCAATCGTGAAACTGCACGAGGAAGGCCTCGTTAAAAAGCTGTTGGATGTACAGGGCTTTGATCTTGAGGCAGCAAGAAGTGTCCGCGAAAATCCCTCTCATTGTGTGATTAGCGGTCATCATTATGCGGGGTCCGGATTGGAAGGAGCTGCAGTGGATCAACTGGATATGGTAGTTTTAAGTGCATTGGAAATAGATACGGATTTTAATGTAAATGTACTTACCGGTTCGGACGGTGTGATAAGAGGAGCGATAGGAGGTCACCCTGATACTGCATCAGGAGCAAAAATGACCATTGTTGTAGCACCGCTCATAAGAGGCAGAATCCCGACAATACTGGATCGGGTTAACACCATCGTAACACCGGGAGCAACGGTAGATGTATTTGTTACCGAATATGGTGTGGCGGTAAATCCGATGCGGCAAGATTTGATTCATAACTTCACATCAGCAGGGATGCAACTGAGCACTATAGAAGAATTTCAAAAGATAGCAGAGGGGATAGTAGGCAAGCCAAAGCGTGTTGAGTATGGCAGTAAAATCGTTGGACTGGTATACTATCGTGACAGCAGCGTAATTGATGTGATTAGGCAAGTATAAAAGAAAGTTCATACTTGCAGAAAGAACTATTTTGATTAGAAAGAAGAGATATGCTATGAGTAAAATAAGTGTTCCTTATGGAAAAATGATGCAAGAAGCAATTGTGAGTGATGAAGTCGAAGTTGAAGTCATTGATATCAATGTTCCGGAAATTACGGCAACTGAAGAGCAGCTGGTTAAAGAAGCACTGGATTATCCGATTGGAATAGATAGGGTTGAAAATCTTGTGAAGAAAGAGGATCAGGTTGTCATTGTTGTAAATGACCATACAAGGCCCGGTCCCAACAAAATCATTGTAAAGGAACTTGTAACAAGGCTTTCAGGAGCAGGAATTCCTGATGAAAATATTAGATTCATCTTTGCGACGGGCAGCCATAGAGCAAGCACAGATGAAGAAATTGCCAATATCATCGGAGCAGAGTATAGGGATAGGTATCAAGCAATCATGCATAACTGTTTGGACAAAGACAGCCTGACATATCTGGGGGAAACTGTATCCGGCATGCCCTTATATGTAAATAAGGCAGTTGTCGAAAGCTCTTTTGTGATTACTACCGGATTGATAGCACCGCATCATTCAGCGGGTTTTAGTGGAGGCAGAAAAAGTATTGTTCCCGGTGTGGCAGGAATTGAGACGCTAAAAATTCATCATTCCCTGCCCATAAGGCCTTTTAATCCTGCCATGGGGTTTATGTATGGGAATCCATTCCATGAGGCAGCTCTTGAAGCTGCAAAAAAGGTAAATGTCGGGTTTATGGTAAATGCGGTTCAAGATCCGCATAAGCAAAATATTGCATTTGTTGCCGGCGACATTGAATTAGCCCATGCTAAAGGTGTTGAAATCTGTAAAAAGGTGAGTGAAGTTGAAATCTGCGGGTTGGCAGATATAGTTATTACGAGCCCTGGCGGCTATCCAAGAGACTGCAACCTTTATCAGGCGCAAAAAGCGCTATCGGTTGCAGAACCGCTTGGAAAACCGAATTGTATATATATCTTAATGGCAAATGCTGAAGATGGCATTGGGGAAGGTGTATTCCGTGAATGGATGGTTGAAGCAAAAACGTCTCAAGAGGTTGTAGAAAGGTTTAGAAGGGAGGGATATAACGTCGGCAGCAATAAGGCGTTTATGTATGCCAGAGCTATGACAAAAGGAAAAGTCATGGTTGTTTCGGAAAACCTAAAAGAAAAAGACCTGAAAGAAATGATGTTTGAATGGGCACCTAATCTCCAGGAAGCTATCAAAAAAGCCATGAGCGAGAGAGATGTTAAAAAAATGATTGTATTACCGAGGGCTGTTAACATTATTCCATGTGTTAATTAAAAAATGAAGGGGGATAAAAATGAACAAGAAAAGTGTGGTAATATTCTGTTTAATCATATCTCTGATGATGATTGCAGGTTGTTCTTCAAGTACGCCGGCATCCGAGTCTAAAGCATCCGAGTCTAAAGCGTCTACACCTGCAGCTTCTGGGGAATCCCCGCAAAAAGAATGGAAGTTTGAAAGAAAAGTTGAAATCGTTATTCCGTTTGGACCAGGCAGCGGTACGGATACCACTATAAGAGCGTTCGCTCCATTGCTGGAAAAAGAGATTGGCGTACCTATCACTATTAACAATGTTTCAGGGGCTTCCGGCGTAAAAGGGGCTGAGTATTTAAACAGTCAGCCTGCTGACGGTTATACTTATGCGCTGTATACACCATCCCATTTAATCGCAGCTATTGCAAAGACAGCAAACTTTGATATTTTTAACGAAACAGAACCGGTAGCAAGGCTTGTATTTGACGCGAATGTTATTTTTGCAGGTAAAAATGTTCCTTATAATAATTTCAAAGAATTGGTTGAATATGCAAAAGCAAATCCGGGTAAAGCAAAAATAGGTTTGATGTCGGTAACCGGGATAGATGCTGTATCTGTACAGGAGCTCTTTGACCTTGCAGGCATCGATGTTCCGTTAGTACCATATGCAAGCGGTGCCGAAGCAAATGCCGGGGTTATGGGCGGGCACATTGACATGGTTTTATCAAGTCCGTTTGATGCTAACACTTATTTGGAATCCGGTGACATGAAGGGCATTGTTATTTTAAGTGAAAAGAGAGCTTCGACAATATCCGATGTTGAGTGTACCAAGGAGTTGGGGTATGAAGCATATATCGGACCTTGGAGAGGTATTGTAGCAAAGAAAGGCATACCTGAAGGAGCTATTGAAGCACTTGAAGCAGCAATCGTTAAGGCCAATGATTCAAAGGAATGGACAGACTGGAAGGAATCCGTATCTCTCAATGACAGGCCAGGTTTTGCAAATAGAGAAGAATTTAAAAAGATTTGGTCTGAATATTATGAGAAGATGAAAAAAGCTTTAGACAAATAGTTTATACATTGCTAAAATATCATCTGCAATATCTGTGGGAGAACGAAGGCTTCTTCCATGGATACTGCAAAAAAGGGCGAGGTGAAGTATTTTGGTTATAGAATTACTATTTAATGCAGCTTTAATGTTATTTTTTATGTATTGTTTCTTCTATGTAGGTTCAACCGCTCCGAAACCTGAGACTGGTGTAATGAATGGTGCACAATGGCCTCAAATGCTTTTGGTGTTGCTAGTAGTTTTCTTATGTATTAACATGTATAATATTTTTAAGAGAACGTCCAAAGAAGAAAAAAATTTTAAATCCATAACAGACATAAACTTTAAGGAATTCTATAAAAGTAAATTGCTTATTGGTATGACGATATTGCTTTTTTATGCGTTTCTTTTAGAGTATGTTGGTTTTATCCTATCCTCATTTATTGCTTCAGTTTTGTATTCAAGACTATTGGGTGAAAAACGTATTGTAAAGTTATTGGTATACTCTTTATTGAGCGTAGTAATTCTGTATTTCTTGTTTTCGAGAGGTCTTGATATTATGTTACCTAGAGGAAAAGGAATATTTCGTGATTTTGCTTTGCTCCTTGAAACAATATAAGTGGAGGGATATAAAACTATGGAATTGTTGATTCAGGGTTTTCAAGTTGTTCTAAGTCCTGTTACATTTGCATATATCGTCGGTGGGACAATCCTTGGTGTAATATTTGGTGCAATGCCGGGAGTAAGTGCTTCTATGGCTGTTGTTTTAGCAATGACTTTTACTTACTCCATGACACCTTTGGTTTCTATTGCATTTTTGGTTGCTGTTTATTGTGCATCAATTACAGGCGGGGGTATTACGGCAATTCTCTTTAAAATTCCTGGGACTCCTGCCAGTGCGCCCACAACATTTGATGGATATCCTATGGCAGCCAGGGGAGAAGCAGGTAAAGCATTGGGAATCTCACTTGTCACATCTGCTATCGGGGGGATTGTAGCTGCCTTTGCTATGTTTTTACTTGCACCACAGCTGGCAGGTGCTGCATTAAAATTCGGTCCATCAGAGCTCTTCGCAGTTTCTTTTTTAGGGCTTTCGGTTTTGACCTGCCTGGATGACGGAAATGTTGTTCAAACAATCATATCCGGTCTTATCGGTTTATGGCTGGCAACAGTGGGGATGGATCCGTTAATGGGGTTTGCAAGGTTTACCTGGGGTAACTCCACACTTCTTAATGGAATACAAATGATACCTGTGATGATAGGTATGTTTGCCATTACCGAAGTCTTAAAGCAAACTGTAAAGCGTACTAAAATGGAGAGTCTTGATAAAAGCAGTAGTAAGATTAAAGCTACGCTGATTTCTCTTAAGGAACTTTGGTTGATGAAGTGGACGGTTATTCGATCCGGAGTATTGGGAACAATGGTTGGCATTCTTCCCGGTGCTGGTGCTACAATTGCTTCGTTTCTCAGCTATACCACTGAAGTTAAAATGTCCAAGACACCGGATAAATATGGGAAAGGTGCACCGGAAGGTGTCGCTGCTTCCGAGACTGCTAATAACGCAGCTACCGGCGGATCCATGGTTCCGCTCCTTGCGCTTGGTATTCCCGGTGGTAATGCAGCTGCAGTAATGATGACCGCATTAGTACTTAAGGGAGTGCAGATGGGTCCGATGCTCATTAAGACGCAGCCGCAATATCTTTCCAGCGTGTTTGCTTCAATGATAGTAACCAACATTATTATGGTAATCATTGCAGTTGGTATTGCCAAAATCTTTAGTAAAATCCTTGCAATTCCATACAGTGTATTGGGTACGGTAATCATTATGCTTTCTGTGATAGGCAGCTTCGCCCTTGGCAATAGTACAGGTGATGTTTTGCTAATGATTATTGCGGGGATATTGGGATATATTTTTAAAAAATTTGGTTTCAATGCAGCTGCATTGATATTGGGATTGGTGCTTGGAGAAATGTGTGAATCCAATCTCAGAAGAGCGATAATGCTAGATAACGGTAATTATATAGCTGTGTTCACTAAGCCAATTACTGCAGTTCTTATGTTGGCGTGTATTGCCATGTTGGCATATCCGGTTATTAAGCCCTATATTATGAAAGAGAAATCTAAAATGAGTGTTTAAGAACAAAAGAATTATTAAACCGTGTGGGGAGATACTATACCTTGCGCGGGGAATTTTAGGAGGGAATTATATGATGAAAAGAAAATTAGCATTTTTATTATCTATTGTACTAACATTGGCTATATTCGCAGGTTGTTCCAAAAATGATCCGGCCGGAGATTCAGCTAGCGGAGATGCCGGTAAAAAACCGGCAAAGAGACAGTTTATGACGTTTGCGGCGCCGCCTGCCAGTTCTGCGGTTTATCCATATTGGGTAGCTGTTGGTAAAGCGATTTCTACAGTACATCCGGAATTTCAGATTACTGTTTCTGAGTCGCAGGGTGCTGTAGACATTACAAAACGTGTTCGCAGCGGTGAAGTTGCCGTAGGTAATTCGGTATCCAGCACCGATTATGAAAATTACAGCGGAACAGGGTCTTTTGAGGGTCAAGCAAACAAAGAGGCTAGAATGCTTTGGTATCATCAAATCACGCCCGAGCATTTTGTCGTATCAAAGGATTCGGGGGTGAAATCTCTTAGTGATTTAAACGGAAAGAAATTTAATCCGGGTGGTACAGGAACATCTGCCGCAGCCATTACTTTTTCAATTATGGATATTTTAGGTGTAAAACCGGATTACTTTGAAGCCGGACAGTCTGATGCGGCCGATGCGTATGCAAATAGACAAATTATAGGAACTGTAAAGCTCGGACCTGTAAATGACAGCTATGTAATGCAATTGGTTGCAGCACAGCCAATCAATATTATAAGCTTGTCGGATGAAGAGATTAAAAAGGTTAACGAAAGGTATCCTTATATGATCGATTTTACCATTCCGGCAGGAACATACCAGGGCGTAGATGAAGATGTAAGAACAATGGCAACCATGCAGGGTGCCCAGACTACCAGCAAGCTTTCACAAGAAGATGGTTACAAGATGGTTAAGGCAATGTGTGAAGAGGGGAAAGAAATTTGGGCGAGTGCATATGCACAAGGAGCAGATACGGACATTTTGGAACTAGCATTAAAATCTCCTATTCCTCTTCATGCTGGAACTGTTCAATATTTAAAAGAAAAGGGTTATGATGTTCCTGAAAAATTAACACCTCCTGAATATAAACAATAAAGAACATAGATGTTGATATACCTGTATATTTATATATGAACCATATGTTTTAATGGTTGTTCTGTGTTCAAGTTTGTTAAGGTATATGTCATGTGTTCTGTGAAAGTGTACAAAGCGATACTATCGAAAAGTAAGCAAGTATCAAAATAAAAATAATAAGTACGCCACCATCAAGTGCTTACTGTCCGATTGCTAAACGATATTACCGATATTAGCTGCATGACATATACCTTTCAAGATATAAACATATTAATGATACGAGGGGTTGTATTATGAGAAAGTTAAACGGTTTTTGGAAATGGATTATCACGGTTTTATCCGTTTCCTTGGTTATATTTCAGATTTATACATCAGGATTTGGGGCATTTCCCGACATCGTTCAGAGAAGTGTTCACCTGTTCTTTGTGCTTACGTTGTGTTTTCTTCTGAAACCAATGCGTAAAGGCAAGGATATGGATAAGGTACCTGTCATCGATATTATATTTTCAATATTAGCTGCCGGGTCAACGCTCTATATGTTCTTTACGTATCAAAAAATATTATGGGATCCGCTTCAATGGGTTAGTCCTTTGGATACTTTTTTTGCTGTTGTGTTGGTCATATTGACTTTGGAAGCCAGCAGAAGAGCGGTGGGATTGACGTTCCCTATTATGGCGGCAGTATTTTTGATATATGCGTACTATGGAGAATATTTCCCGGGCATGTGGGGACATCAACGGTTTAGCTTTGATTATATTTTCCAAAATTTCTATCATAGTACCAATGGGATATGGGGTACAATGGTAGGACTTTCAGCAACAATGTTAGCCATGTTTGGTATCTTTGGCGCGGTGCTTTCTGCTACAGGGGGATCACAAACCTTTATAAAGTTAGGGCAAATTTTAACAGGTAAATCTGTTGGCGGACCTGGCAAGGTTTCACTTATTGCAAGTGGGCTTTTTGGAATGATTTCCGGAAGTGCGATGGCGAATGTAGTAGCAACGGGAACATTTACCATACCATTAATGAAAAGGTCAAAATATTCAAGTGAGTGGTCTGCAGCCATTTCTGCCGTGGGGTCCACGGGAGGTCAGATTATGCCGCCTATGATGGGTGCAGGTGCCTTCATCATGGCGCAGCTGATTAGCGTATCCTACTTGAAGATTGCAGTGGCAGCGATTGTGCCGGCATTTTTATATTATTTTGGAGCATTTGTTGCGTTGCATTTTCTCTCTTTAAAGCTGGGAATTCGCGGGACTGCTGTGAAAGAAAAGATTTCGTATGTGGAATATTCTATCATTTTTATACCCATTATTGTTTTTATATTTTTCTTGGTAAGTAATTATACAGTGACTATCGCAGCTTTTTATGCAACCATTGCTTCTATTATTACTTGCGCGATATGCTATTTTATACGTACTAAAAGTGCTTCAACAGCAGCAAAAGATACAGGAAAACTTTGTTTTGACGTATCTATGAAAGGTGCATCCAGCATATTGGATATGGCTGCATTACTGGCAGGCGCTCAGATTGCTATTTCATTAATTTCCATGACAGGTTTCGGAGTAAAGCTGTCTGATCTGATTGTAAGTATAGGACAGAATAACCTGTTTCTTTGTTTGGTGCTGTCCATGTTTGTTTGTATCATTTTAGGCATGGGACTTCCGACAACAGCTGCATATGTACTTGCGGCAGCTATTCTTGCACCTGCTTTGATTTCATTAGATATACAACCATTGATTGCACATATTTTTGTTTTTTATTTTTCAACCCTTGCTACCATTACGCCGCCTGTTTGTGCTGCGGTATTCCTCAGTGCAGGCATAGCGGAGGCCAATTGGTTGAAAACCGGATGGCTGTCATGTCTGCTTGCAATACCGGCGTTTGTGGTTCCGTATACTTTTGCGTACAATAAAGCCCTATTATTAATGGGGAACCCTTACAATATTGCGCTTGGTGTTATAACTGCCATTATCGGCGTTTTTATAATCGGTTTAGCTATTGCCGGTTACACAAACAAGAGAATGAACATGATTTTGAGAGTTATTATGTTTATCGGAGGAATATTCCTACTTATTCCAAATATGGCATGGAGCTTAATCGGACTTGTTGTCGGAGGAATTTCCATTGTTATGTCCAGTGATTTGAATAAAATGAAGAAAGGAAGTGGTCAGATTGGCTAAAATTAGTATTGAAGGCGCTTGTGACTTGCACATCCATACTACACCGGATATTTTCGACCGTGTAGCAGATGATATTGAAACTGCGATAGTATGTCGGGATGCGGGAATGAGAGCGGTAGTCTATAAATGTCACGCAGATACCACCATGACAAGGGCATATCACACTCAAAAGCAAGTAGAGGGTATAAAAGTTTTTGGGGGTGTTGTATTAAATCATCAAGCGGGAGGAATTAATCCTGCAGCAGTAGATGTTGCGTTAAAGCTGGGAGCTGTTCAAATTTGGATGCCTTCCTACCATTCTCTTGCACATTATAAAGAAACCGGAAAACTTGGGGCTTACGGCCATCAAGGAGATGGTGTGACCAGCTATCCTATAGAGGGCATTACAGTTCTGGATGAAAATGGAGAACTAATTCCTCAAGTATATACTGTATTGGAACTGGTCAAAAAACACAATGCTATTATTGGTACCAGTCATTTATCCGCCGAAGAAGCGTTGAAGGTGATTGCTGCCGCAAGGGAAATTGGTTGTCAGAAGGTAGTATTGACACATCCTTTCTTCGGTCCCCCGTCCTGTACGGTGGAACAGATTAAAAAAGCTGTTGATATGGGTGCGTATGTGGAATTTTGCGCCGGAAATGCACTGAGTCCGCTTCCAAAACCCATTCCGATGTCTCTTTATAAAGAGGCGATAGAGCTTGTGGGCAGCAAGAATATTGTTATCTCTACTGATACCGGACAACCGAGAAAAACCCTTGCGCCGGAGACAATGAGAATGTTTGTGCAAACGCTTAACTACATGGGTATTTCTGAGAAAGATCTCTATACCATGTTCAGTGACAATTATAATAAACTTTTGGATTTGGATTAACGATTACTTCAAATTATATTTAACCATCTATAAAAGAGTTGTTTATTGAATTCTAATAATATCGGAGACAGGTTTCGAAGAACCTGTCTCCGATATTATTAACTGTAAGGTAAGGTATGGTATTGTGTTGATTGTAGCCGGATATTATATAATAATGTTATGGATAGAGGAGGGTGCCTATGAAAACTATTATGAATATTAATGAAAGAATTGGCACATGTTGTGTATCGGCTCTTCTTTATGAGGTTTCTGTCTATCCAAAGCCGGGATTGGTAGATCCTTTAACGAATGGTGCTCACCAAGATATGAATTTTTTCACTTTTATAAGTAGTATTGCAGCGATCTCGCATTACTTTACTAGATTTGCAGAATATGGAAGACTTTTGGCTCATATTGATGATACCACTCTTAGCAAGATACGTCCTTTAGGTATTGAATGTGAAGAAGCTATGTTTAAGGCTACTAATGGTGTAAACACACATAAAGGGGCTATCTTTTCTTTAGGAATCATTGCAACTGCAGCGGCATATTGTTATAAAACAAAGCAGTATGTTTCAGCAGATATGATTTGCGATGTGGCAGGTGCCATTGCTCAGGCAGCGCAGAAAGATTTTTCAACGCCTTCTGATTCTTTGGCGATGACCAAGGGACGTAAACTTTATGCAGCTTATGGGATAAAGGGTATTCGTGGAGAAGCGGCATCGGGTTTTTACTCTGTAAGAATGTATGCACTTCCTGTAATGAAAAATTTGTTTTCTTATGACATGCACAGCAAAAATGATATTTATTTGGAAACATTGCTTCATCTTATGACTAAAGTTGAAGATACCAATGTCATTTCAAGGTGTGGCATTCATATGATGGAATATGTGAGAAGTTCTGCTAACAAGGTACTTGGCTTAGGCGGTGCGTTGTCAGTCCAGGGCAAGGATGAACTCATTCGTATGGATCAGGAATATACAAAACGTAATATCAGCCCAGGAGGATGTGCAGACTTACTTTCAGTTGCAATTGCATTGGATCATATGGAAAAGCTTTTGGAATGATGTAGAAGTTGTATGGAGGTTGTTTGAGGTGGAAGATATAAATCAAGAATTATTAAAGGTACTTGCGGCAAGGGAACAGCGTTGGGAAATGCGTAGGAAGTTGGTAAAAGAGAAACGTAGGTGTTTGATCACTGTTACATTATGTATACCGATAGTCTATCGTACCGATGATGAATTCTGTACGCTATTTCAATACTTTTGCAGAACATTTCTAAGCAGTTTAATTCTGAATGGCCATCATGCTTATTTTGAGGATTATATTTGCGGGGAAGATGGGCCTGCTTTTTTCATTTCTATTGAAACAGAGGCTAAAAGCATCAAAAGAATATGTGTTAAGGTTGAGGAGAATGTTACAGGTGCACGTATGCTTGATATTGATGTGATGGATATTGACGGCACTCCCGTTGGACGCGAAGACATTGCTATAGCTCCAAGAAGATGCTTTATTTGTGACAATTCTGCCATGGTTTGTGTATCTAAAAGAAGACATTCTCCGGATGAAATCTCCACATGTGTAGAGCAGCTTAAGGAAAAGATGGCTGTTTCATCTCATTCTTTAACTATATTATCATCAATAGTTAAAGAATGAGTACAAAAGAAAACTTCATAATAATGAAGAAATAGGCAGATTTCTTATACATAAGCACACAAAATGATTCCTAGATATGTAAAAAAAGGATTCATTTTGTGTTTATGTATAACATCAAATTTATTATATACTACTTAAATAATCCTGTTTGCTTTAGAGGAATCAGCAGCGCAAACGCAATGACGGTACCACCTACAAACTGAAGGATATTATAATGTATGCTAAAAATAGGTGTGATCATATTGCCAACCAATATTCCTTCAGCAAAATAATAACCAACAACCATAATTAGGCCGCCAAGGGTCATTCCGATAAGGCTGTTGATACTGAACAGATGGCGGTCTTTCTTATGCAAAACCGTAGAGAGTATCATGAGAATAACAGGAATAGCGATGATGGTTCCCATGAGTACGGTTTGAATATTTGCTGCAAGTTTGCTTAGTTCTTCCGGCCCGCTAAGTTCCAACTGTTCGATGATAGAGGACGCTATCTTAGAAGAAGCGATACCTTGGAGTAAACGATGGAGTGAGATGCCTAAAGCGATCCAAGCGCCGCTAAATACCACAGAAAAAAAGTTCTTCAAATACAGTGTCTTGGCATCTTTAGCATCATGGGCCATGAATCCTACAATCGCACCCATAATCCCCTTAATAATCAATGTAGGGAGTGCATACACGGTATAGCCCAAGTAAATATCCGCCAGGGCGGAACCGATCCCTCCTACCGCTGCGCCATGCTTCCAACCAAGTAAGATGGCGGCAATAAAAATCATGCTATCTCCAATATGGATATACCCTCCCGTACCTGAAATAGGTATGCGGGGCAGTAAACCGGTAGCGATAAAAACTAACGCTGTCATTAAACCCGCGTAAGCGAGGTTTCTAATTTTGCTGTTCATAATACAAATCCTTTCTTTATTTAGCGGGGAGTGAGGAGTGAGGAGAGTTTTCTCCCCACTCCCCGCTCCCCGCTATTAGTTATAATATTTCATAACTGCTCAAAGTCACAGGCGCTTTCAGGTTTTGCAGTACACGCTCAATCAATACACCTTCCCGTACCGGATATTGATAGCCAAAAGTAGAACGGATGGCGATGGAAACAAATTGAACCGCTCTATCTAGTGCGATAGGAAGGCTGTCACCTTGCAAGAGACTTCCCACAAGTACGCTGGTGAAAACATCTCCGGTTCCCGGGTAATTGGCCGGAATATAATCACACGATACCTTCCAGAATCTTTTATCAGAACTGTTATAAGCTACAACTGCGGTTTTGTTTTTGGAGAGGCTTTCAGGTACGCTGGTAATAATGACTGTTTTAGGGCCTTGATCCGCTAACCTGAGAATCCAGCTCTTGAGTTCTTCCTGTTGTATGCTTTCCGGATAGGGTTCGTTAAGCAGTAAAGCAGCCTCGGTAATATTCGGTGTAATGATATCTGCGAGCTTTACAAGTTCACCCATTTTATTTACCATTTTATGATCAAATGTAGCGTATAATTCGCCATCATCTCCTAATACCGGATCAACAACTACCAATTGATCAGGTTGATGGAATTCGTTAATAAAATCAGCCACAATGGAGATTTGGCGTGAAGAGCCTAAAAAGCCGCTGTATATGCTGTTAAATTTGATATCAAGGCTTTTCCAATGTGCAATATATTCTTCCATATGCTCGGTTAGGTCAATAAACTTATAGTTCTCAAATTCACCTGTATGCGTGGAAAGCACTGCTGTGGGAAGAGGACAAACCTGCATGCCCATCGCAGATAAAATTGGAATGATGACGGTAAGTGAGCATCTCCCAAAACCCGATAGGTCATGAATCGCGGCAATGCGGGGTATTATATTCTTCATAGGGTTTCTCCTTTAAATGCGGTAAATTTTCTCATGCATTTTATTGTATCCAATAATGTGTAAGGTATCAAGACCTATTTGGTAAATAAATCTTACTGAGCCGCTTATATGGAAAACTTTTTAGTGAGGAGTGAGGAGAGTTTTTTTCTCTCCACTCCTCACTTATGAAGCTTACGTTAAAACCACAGATTTTATTATTGAGCTATACCATATTTAGCATTATAATAATAAGGGAAAATTACAATCTAAAAGGCGGGGTAAAATGAGCAGACTTGGTGAAAAGATTCGGAATGTCAGGGTACAAAAGGGAATGAGTGCCAAAGAATTGGGCAGAAAATTAGGCGTCGCTGAAAAGTTTATCATTGAAGTAGAAGAAGGCAGGAAAATATTGAACGATGCATTATTAGATAGGATTTCTAAAGTATTCGGGTACAATATAGATGATGATATGCTGTATCAGATAGAGGAAAATAATACTGATAAGCTGCAAGGGAAAAAAGATATTCAGGATATCAGGAAGGCAGCAGCGCAGAAGTTGAAAGAAGCGAACGAAGAGCAGCAAGCGCCTAAGACACAGATAGTGTGGAACGATGCGTTGGAATCCGTTTTGAAGAATGTTCCGATTTATGACTACAGTCTTAGCAAGGTATTGGATGCACGCCCACTGCCGGTTATATCTAACAGGATAGAAGGGCACGCTAAGGATAAAGTCATGTTTATTGAAATACAAGACAGTGATATGATGGGGTTTAGAATAGTAAAAGGTGATATCGCGTTTGGCTATACGACCCATGAGATTGAAAATAATACGATTTGCCTTGTAGAATATAACGGGGAGAGGAAAATCCGACAGATTAAGAAGTTAGATAGCAATCATTTGCTGCTGGTCAGCAATAGAGGAAGTCTGATTACCGAAACAATTCCTATTAAGAATATAAAAGTACTAGTCAAACTGGATAAGGTGGAAATGAAACTATAAAAGATTTATGATCTTATGATTATTTAATAAATTTAACAATTTTAATAATTTCTTCTCATTAACATTCATATAATCTTATGAGTGGTAGTAGGGAGGGATTTATATGTTTGTATTTGTTACTATGAGAAAAAGAACGGTTATATGGATAGCGGCAGCGGCTGTAGTAGGGATCTTAGCATTGATGGTGCAAAGGTCCGGAACAGATAATACAGCAGCTATTTTTACAAATAGCTTTACCAATTCATTAAGTGTTTTTGAAAAAGAAGAAGTTACTGAACAGGTACAGCAGATTGTTGAGATTAGAAGTAAAGCAATACTTGAAGGGAATATGGAATTGGTTAAGTCACTCTTTGACACAAGCACTAAATATGGTACATGGGCGTATGAACATGAGGTTAAGAAAGCCAAGTATCTAGAACAGTGGTCGGATAAACAGGGAGTGAAATTCATTGATATCGTGCCCACCATAAAAGTTCGGTATGGTAAGGACAAAGGAAATGGCTTTACGGTAAATTTTATTGCTTCTACAGAGTATCAATACGTTTATGAGAATGAGCCGGATAAGGTGAATTCGTTTAGAATCGGTACATATCACATATTTGATTTAATGGAGAAGTATGACCGTTGGCTGATTACAAGAGAGTGGTACACCGACCCTTTCGCGGACTCATTGAATCTGGATGATATAAAAAGCCAGGAGATTAAAAGCTATATACTGGCAGCTTCCCAAAGAGATTTTTCAGATTTGAATGAACGAAGGAAAAATGCGGTGGCGTATGCCGACCAGTATTGTGGTGCAGCCAGTGAAGAACAATATGACTTTCAATATAACAAACAATACAGAGACTACAATCCTCAAGGTGGAGACTGTGCCAACTTTGCTTCTCAGATATTGTATGAGGGAGGCAAGTTTAAGAAGACCGGCTCATGGAATTATAATAAGGGCGGTGCCACTAAAGCATGGGTGAACGCGCAGGGGTTTAAAGATTATATGTTGTATAGCGGCCGAGCATCTAAAATTGCGTACGGTACGTATAATCAAGTATATAAACAGGCGTATAAATTGCAGCCGGGGGATTTTGTAGCATATGAGAAAAAAGGAAAAGTAACACATATTTCTGTTGTAACCGGTGCGGATTCCAAAGGGTATTCGTTGGTGAGTTGCCATAATACAGACAGAAATAAGGTGCCGTGGGATCTGGGATGGAGTAACAAAGGGATTAAGTTTTGGCTGGTACATGTGAATTATTAATTGGTTCACAGCAACTGCACCCTACAGGATGCTATGGCTTTACATTTTGCTTTTATGTAGTATAATAAGAGAAAATGTGAAAAGGGGCTGCAGTGATTGAACAAGGTTCTTAACTTTTTAACGCATGCGAAAAGGCTTCGTATCCGTTTTTTGATTCTATTCTTGCTTTTAATTTATATACCTATTACGCTTAACACTATATTTGTTTATACGCAGGCATTACAGGTAGTAAAAGAGGAAAAAATGCAAGCAATGGAACAAATTCTTAAAAAAACAGTTGAATCTACTCAATTAAATATGGAAGGTATAAAGAAGAGTATATTTAACATATCCTCCAATCGTGCGTTAAGAAAAACGGTACAGGGTTTTGAATCCTATACGCCTACGCAGCAAGAACGGCTTACAGGCTTTTATAACCAGGAATTTGAAAAATTAGAGCAGAATTCCTTTATTGACCGGGTTTTTTGTATTACTATAAATGGAAAACTATATTTTGATGATGAAAGTCATATCATCGATTCGCGAGCGTTTATGAAAAGTGCTCTCCAAAAAGAATTTTTGCAATCCATGGAAGATGAAACGTGGCAATATGGATTTTTTGATTTTTACTCAGCAGAGGCTGACGGTGAGCCGATGCTTTTTATGTTGCATAAACTGAAAGAAGTAGGGGTAGCAACCAAGGGCGAGCACAAAAAAACCATTGATATGGAAGAAACAATAGGGTATCTGTTTGTCATGTTGGATATTGGGTCTTTTCAATCGTTATTTGAGAATATTCCCTATGAGCTTGCCGGGCAGATTTCTTTTTATGATAAGGATTTTACGCCTATTCTAACTTCACCAAAGTATAACGTCCCTGCTGGCATACTGCGCAGCCATGCACAAGCTGACTTGATAGGTAAGGCTGACGAAATAAAGATTAAAGGAACGGCGTATGCGTTAGGGGTGGCTGCATTAGATTATCCGAAATGGTATATTATAAATATTATATCGGTGGAAGAATTAATGCACTTAATCAGAAGTGCTTTGAGAAACAGCTATTGGCTTATTATTCCTGTTAGTATTATTGTGGCCTTGTGGGTGTTTATTGAGATGGTTATTCTTTCACGATTGGTTACAGAAAAGGAGATGACTAATTACCGGTTGTTGGTGAGTGAAGATACGCTTCAAAAACTGCGGATCTATAAGCATGATTTTATGAATCATTTGCAAATTATACATTCACTCATAGAAATGAATCAGTCCCAGAAGGCGGCTCAATATCTGAAGAAGATTTCGGAAGAAGGAAAAATTATCACTCAAAACTATGAAATAGGAATTCCCGAGATAGAATCTGCAATTTTTACTTCAATTATTTCTGCTGAAAAGAATAATATCGAAGTAAAGATTGATACTATAAAGCTGCCTGCAAATATAAATGTCAACATCTACGATCTAGTGAAAATTATAACCAATCTCATTAAAAATGCTATGTATGCTTTGACCCGCGCAGATGCAGAGGACAAGCTGTTGACCATACGTATCTATAGTGAGTTGGATGAGTATGTGTTTAAAATTAGTAACAATGTGCCCATTATTCGAGAGGATTTAAGGCAAGTAATCTTTGATAAAGGGTTTACTACAAAAGGAAAAGAAGGAAGCGGATTGGGTCTGCATATCGTAAAAAAATTGGTGCGTGAAAATCATGGGCGTATCGACTTGGTAGTGGATGAGCGAGGAAACCACTTCATCGTGCGTTTTCCCCAGTATCGAATGTAGATAGCGAACTGCCAACTTAAGATATAGATATTTACCGTACTTGAGGTTAGCGGAACGGCACGGGGGCCGCTCCCTACAAAATCTCTTAATCTTTATGAATTGATATAAATTATTATGTATCATTCGTAGGGAACGCCCCCTGTGGCGTTCCGTTTTAGTTCATTTATAGTATAATAATCCGAATATTTACAATTATAAATAGAGAAAAGGTGTGTACAATGAGTAGATTTTTCAATGGCAAAGTAGTAGAACTGTTAGCTCCTGCCGGTACATTCGATATTTTTAAGGAGATTATCGGCAGCGGCGCCGACGCCGTATATCTCGGCGGCAAGAAGTTTAACATGAGAATGCACCGTAAAGATTACAATTTATCAAACGATGAGATCAAACAAGCGATAGAGATTGCTCACTCCATGGGAAAAAAGCTATATATCACTTTTAATAATATGATGAGTGATGAAGAAATAGATAGTGCGAAGGAGTATTTATTGTTCCTCAATAATGTAAGACCCGATGCGCTGATTATTCAAGATATGGGGGCATTATCCATTATAAAACAAACAAATATTGATATCCCCTTGCATGCCAGCGTAATGATGAATGTTCATAATAAGCCGATGATTGACAGACTGCGGGAGTTGGGTGTCTCACGAGTTGTAATGTCCAGAGAGGCAAGCCTGCAAACAATCAGTAAACTGTCTGAAGCTACGCTTATGGAATATGAATATTTTGTCCATGGTGATATGTGTGCGGTACATGGCGCTCAGTGTTTGTACAGCGGCTTGCTCTTTGGAAAAAGCAGCAATCGGGGATTGTGTATGAAGCCGTGCCGATGGCCGTTTCATGTGGATGGAAAAGAGGGTACGGTGTCCGATGGTGAATATCACCTCGCGGTAAAAGACATGTGCATGTACAGGCATATTCCGGAACTGATCTGCGCAGGAGTGAATTCTTTTAAAATTGAAGGAAGAATGCGGGATAGCAAATATCTTGTATCGTTGATTAATATATACCGTAATGCCATTGACCGGTACTTGGATGACCCGGCGGGTTATTACACCGATGAGGAAGAGTATAAAAAACTTTATGACAGCAGGCAAAGAGAGCTATCTACCGGATATGCCTTCAAGGTACCGGGCAGCGCGAACATCGATTTGAGCGGTAAAAGAGAGCCAAGGGTATTCAGTAGAGCGGTAGAGGAATTTGAAATAGAGAAAGGCAGAATAAAAGAGATAAAAATAAAGCTTAATACAGATAGGGCGTGTAATCAACCCTTGCTGGTGATAAAGGTGAATAATATGGCGTCATTAAAGCAAGCGGTAGATCATGGCGCAGATGAGATTTATCTTGCAGGGGAAGTTTTTAAAAATGACCGCCCATTTAATAAAAGAGAAATAAGCAAGGCGATTGAATACGCGCAGGGAAAGAAAATCTATTATGCGCTGCCTCGGATGATGTTTGAACGGCAGTTCAGTGATTATCAGATGCTTTTAAATGATTTGGAAAGATTGGGAGCAGAAGGGGTGGTTATTACCAACTTTGGTGCTGTAGCAGCATATAGTGGGAAAAAACTGAAGATGGTTGGAGACTATGCGTTGAACTGCTACAACAGCAGGGCTGCAGATTTTTACCATCATGAAGGATTAAATAGGCTGACATTATCGGTTGAAGCACCTGCCAATGTACTGAAAGACGTACTGCACCGTAGTCATGTACCTATAGAAATTGTAGTGCAAGGCGCACCGGTAGTTATGTATACGGAACACTGCGTTTATGCTGCAAGCAGTTCTAAATTCACTTCTCAGGATTGCTGTGAGGATTTTTGCGAAGGGAATAGAACAGTCCTTGTAGATGAACAAGGATGCAAGCATCCAATATATGCGGACCAATACTGTAGAAATCATATGATTACTTCAAAAGATATATGTTTGCTGCCTTTAATAAAAGACTTGTGCAGTTTGGGCGTCGGAGCTTTGAGGATAGAGGGACAGCACTATCAGCCTGAAGTGCTGGGCAAAGTTGTGGCAGTTTATCGGGATGCTATAAAGCATCTGCACCTTCAAGAAGAAAATGATGATGTGCGAACAAACATGCTTAAAGAGATCACGGGAAGAGGACAAACTCTAGGTGCATTGAATTACGATTGAGGAGGCTTGAATATGAGCACAAACTATATAGGGCCGGAGAAAATCTTAGAAAAAAAGAAAGAATATCTCGTACCATGTTCTTACCATTTCTATTCCCAGCCACCACAGATGGTGAGAGGAGAAATGCAATATTTGTATGATAGTGAGGGAACGCAATACTTGGATTTTTTTGCAGGGGTATCAGTGATGAACTGCGGGCACTGTAATCCTGAAATATTGGATAAGACAATCGCGCAGATGAAAACGCTGCAGCATACTACGACCATTTATCTTACACAGCCTATTGTAGATCTGGCTGAGAAGCTTGCAGGGGTAATGCCGGGGGATTTGAAGAGAACTTTTTTCTGTGGGACAGGTTCGGAGGCCAATGAAGGGGCACTGCTGCTGGCAAGGCTTTATACCGGTAAAAGCGAGTTTTTATCCATGTATAACGGACTGCATGGAAGAACACACTTGACAATGGCTGTAACAGGTCTGGGGATGTGGAGAACAGACCCTAATCCCGCAGCAGGTATCAGTTTTGTACCAAATCCGTATTGTTACCGATGTCCTTATAAGGCTGATGATGGGCAATGCGGCATGGAATGTGTGGCGCAGGTAGAGAACGTAATAAAAAAGACTACTTCAGGAAGAGTAGCAGCGATGATTGCAGAACCTATCCAAGGTAATGGCGGCATGATTACGCCGCCTAAGGGATATTTTAAAGCACTAAAAGAAGTTTTAAACAAATATGAAATTCTGCTAATCATAGATGAAGTGCAGACCGGTTTTGGAAGAACTGGAAAAATGTTTGCGATAGAACATTATGATATCCAGCCGGATATTATGACCATGGCAAAGGCATTGGGAAATGGTATGCCCATTGCCGCATATTCAACGAGTGATACAATTGCAGCGGCATTTACCCGTCCTTCCGCTTCTACGCTGGGGGGAAACCCAGTGTCCGCAGCTACCGGTATCGCTGTACTGGATTATATTGAAAACAAAAACTTGTGTGAAAGGGCGCGGGTCCTTGGTGATAAACTAAGACAGGGCTTGATGGAAATAAAAGAAAACCACAGGATCGTTGGAGATGTCAGAGGCATGGGTTTAATGCAGGGAGTAGAATTAGTCAAAGAGAAGAAAGAACCGGCAGTAAAAGAAACGGATATGATACTGGAAGCGCTAAAAGAGAAAGGAATCCTGATTGGGAAGAATGGTGCGGATAGAAATGTATTGGCGTTTCAGCCTCCTTTGATTATTACCGAAGAAGATGTGGATCGGATGTTATGTGAATTAAATAATATTTTAAATAAATGGGATAATAAATAAAAGTTTGTGTTTTTAAATAGGCATTAAATACTATTTTGCAGTATTATGTAAAATGCTACAATCAAATTATTGTAAGAACAGCACAATACTATAAAGGAGACGGATTGCATGACCCATGAAAGAGATGTATTAAAAAAAGAAATTCACCAAGTGCAATACCAGCTTAACAAATTGATAGAAGAAGAAGGGCCTTTATCCGAAAGCGTTTTAAGAGTAAGTGCTATATTGGACAATCTTATCGTTGAGTATTTAAAGAGCGCATAATTTGTGGGGAAGTCAATCTGGAGACGGTTATGGAGTTAACACCGGATGAATATTTCTGGCATAAAAAAGCTACCGGTATAATACCTTTAATTAGTAGATACTCATAATAATTAAAGGGTGATAGCAGTGGTTTTTTTTATTACCAATCTTGTATATAATCTTCTCATTGCTTTCGGAGTGGTAGTGGGAGCAGGCGTGTTTGCAGGAATAGGCGCGTTGGTGAATAATCATCCTCCGCTAAAGACCATGCTGGATGTAGCACGTTCTATAAAAATATGGGCAGTAGCTGTCGCATTAGGAGGTACTTTTTCATCTTTTGAGGCAATAGAACAAGGACTGCTAAAAGGAGAGATCAAATCAGTGATCCGGCAGACTGCATATATTGTTATAGCGCTTATCGGTGCCAATGCCGGGTTCAGCTTTATTAAACTTATTCAAAAATGCGGAGATATGTGGCCGAAATGAACATGAAACATCTAAAGTTTATGATTTGCCTGATAACAGGCGTTGTAATCGGTATAGTACTAGGCGTGATAAGTCTTACTGTCTTGGTAAGCTATAGGATGGATATGTATTCTGAGAGAATCAGCTATCTCGAAGCCGTAGTTCAAGATAAGGACGCACGGCTTAAGAAGCTCGAAGAGTCGATAAATAATACGCGGTTCATATTGAAGGACGTAGAAGTTATTTTAGTATATGAAGGAGATAATATTGAGAAAATAGACCTTGAAAAGCATATAAAAGGAAAATATAATGCGTTAGTGGGTAAAGAAGTAAAAAGTATCGATATGGATATGGCAGCTGCAATCATAGACAATAGAATCATGCGGCTAGGGGATCAGGAGTATAAATTGGCGGTTAAAAAAGTCATGTTGTCGGATGTTCTGAAACTGTGGATTGAAGTGGACGTAAAAAGCCCAGATAGCAGTGAATAAAGACACACGTTACAAAGCCAATAATGTAAACAGACCTTTATAGATGCTGTCCACCAGTGGTGTAATGATGTAGGAAGCAGTAGGAGTGATGATAATTGCAATCAGGATGAATCTGCTAAAATATTTTAAGCGGTAAAGCCTGTTAAGGTTCGTATAGTGCACCATGTTGGAAAGAATGTGAAACCCATCCAACGGATGAATGGGAAGAAGATTAAAAATAAACAGTACAAGGTTAATGCGGACGGTATGTTGGGCAATAGCTGTAATACCGCTGGCAATGGTTTCGTTCATACGGTAAGGTAACCCTGCAACAATAAACAGTTTTAACAGTATTGCAAAAAAGAACGCAATGGCAAGATTGATCATTGGACCCGTTAATGAAACCATTATATCGTCACGGCGGGGATTCTTGAAATTGCGGCGGTCTACTTGCACAGGCCGGGCCCAGCCAAATCCGGTAATAACAATCAATATGAGACCAAAGACATCGAGATGCGGCAGAGGATCGACAGTAAGTCTTCCTTGATCCTTTGGTGTAGAGTCTCCTAACTTGACGGCAGCATAAGCATGCGCGAATTCATGAAAAACAAAACCGATGATTATTCCCGGCAAAGTTAGCAGGATCTCCATGGGATCAAAATGAAGCATATGAACTCTCCTCTTAAACAAATGTATAATGAAATAGTAACATAGATAAGAAAAGAGCGTCAAGAGAGCAGTGGAGAGTGAATAATGAATAGTGAATAATGAATAATGAATAATGAATAATGAATAATGAATAATGAATAATGAATAATGAATAATGAATAATGAATAATGAATAATGAATAGTGATTAATGTACAATATAAAAACCATATAAGTTTTAATAGTTTATAGGACGTTGTAGTACACAGAAGGGCAAGACATGGGGACAGGTCGAGATCACTGATAAGGAGTGAAGCTCCGTCCCCGTGCTTTGCGACTGACCGATGAAGCACTTTCTCAATGATTTCAGACTGTCCCCTGAGTCTTGCTAAGGCTTCTCACAGCCTTCTGATTTTCAATCTATTGCTCACATGGGAGACACCTTCAACGTCGGCGGCCAATTCTATGGCAAGTTCCATATCTTTGGCAGTGGCTACATAGCCTTTTAGTGTGACCTTTCCATTACTTACATCGGTTTGAATATCCGGGATACTGAGGCGTGTGCCTGAAAGCACCTGATTGATTTTATTCTTTAATGTTGCGTCATCATAGCTGTGTGAAGATGTAATATCCAAATTGCTAGCCACATCTTTGATGCCTCTTACGCTGCGGGCAAGCTCAATGGCATGCATCTCATCCGCTAAAGTGCTTACAGCGCCTGTCAATGTAGCGCTGCCTCCCGATACTTTAGAACTGACTCTGCGGAGATTACTGGCATATTTGCTATGTTTGATTGTCCGGTCAAGCTCAGCCATGATATGGTTGTCACTTAGCTCGCCATCCATGGAAATAGTCAGATTGTTTTCAATATTGTGTATTCCATCCATTCCCTTTAAAATCTCTTCCGCATATTTTTTTTCAGCCAATACATCCACGAAGCCGGATAAATGGACAAAGCCGTTTTGATACTCTACATTTATATCCATAGAGCTAGCCCCCATCTTTTCCTCTAAGTTATCTTTGATAATTTTAGTCATTTTTGCATCTTTATCCATATATAAACCTCCATCATATTTTATCACTCGAAAATTCAAGAGCAGAGTTTAAGCATTGTACAAAGTTGGTATGTATACTTATGGATGCATGCCGTTTTCTTTTTATTATTTATGTGATATACTTGTTTATATAAGCCTAAATTAGTAGTGTATTAATACAGATTATTTGGATTGCGGTGTTTAGCATATCAACATAATGTTCATAATTGAAATATATATTTCTTTTTTAGCTCCAAACTCCGAACTCCGAGCTTATAACTATAATTATCATTTGTATAACTTCACCAATTTATGCGATGAAATTATTGTGTATTTTATTCGAAAAAATTATAAAAATTACTGACAAATGGAAAATAAAAAAGGTATAATCTAATTAAAAGATAAACAGGGGTGCGCAGCTGTGCTACAGAGTCTTTATGATTTTTTATTCCAATTTATTAAGTTTATAAAACTAAGCGATATTATTGATGTTACGATTGTTGCCTATGTTATATATAAAACCATTAGGCTTATCCGTGAAACCAGAGCAGAGCAGCTCATTAAAGGGATCGTGATTCTTCTTGTGGTTACACAGCTTAGTGACTGGTTAAACTTAAATACCATTAATTTCATACTAAAAAACACCATGCAGGTGGGTGTATTGGCTCTTTTGGTTGTTTTCCAGCCGGAGCTTCGCCGTGCTCTCGAACAGATGGGAAGAAGCCGTTTTGGCAATATGTTTGTTTTTGAAGAGTACAATACCGAAAGCAGTATCGCTCTTGCTATAGAAGAAATCGCAAAAGCAGTACATACGCTTTCGCAAAACCGCATTGGTGCACTTATGGTTATTGAAAGAGATACAAAAATCGGCGATATTATCAGAACGGGTATTACGATGGATTCCATCATAAGTGCCGAGCTGCTGGTAAATATATTTATTCCTAATACACCGTTGCATGACGGTGCAGTCGTCATTAGGGAGAATAAGATCAAAGCCGCGGCATGTTTTCTTCCCCTTACACAAAACCAAAATCTCAGCAAGGAACTAGGGACAAGACATAGGGCCGCATTAGGCATATCCGAAAACTCTGATGCTGTAGTAATTGTTGTATCAGAAGAGACAGGAAAGATTTCTTTTGCTCTGGACGGAGACCTTACTAGAAATTTGACAGTAGAAACGCTGAAGAAAGCACTCAATAAGACCATTCAGATTAGTAGAGAGAAAAAAAATAAGAAAAAGCTTATATCTTGGAAGGGGAAAGGCAAGTGAAGGGTATTCAAATGAAAGAAATTTTTAATAAGGATATTACCTTGAAAGTTATTTCGGCCCTTATTGCGATTGTTCTATGGATATATGTGGTAGATATTCAAAATCCTGAGAAAGAAGTTACCCTTAAAGATATCCCGATTGAAATAACGGGAAATGAATTGGTCAGTGAAGCAGGTCTTTTCGTGCTTGGGGATGTGGCGGATAAAGTTACATTAAAAATTAAAGGAAAGACAAAAGCTTTGACTGGGGTTAGCGAACAAAGTTTTAGAGTTATCGCGGACTTAAGAGGACTAAACCGGACAGGAGAGCATTCTGTATCAGTACAGGTGGACCCGCTCATTGAAGGCATAACCATACTGGAAAAGAAACCTTATTATATAAACGTAAAGCTGGATAAAATGATGGAAATACAAAAGCCGGTGGAAATAGTACCGAAAGGTTCCGTGAAAGATCCATATATTGCTTTTGAACCTCAGGTAACGCCAAATATGGTTTCGCTTCGAGGACCTTCTTCTGTGATAAGTGCTGTGGATAGTCTAAAGGTTGAGATAGACCTAACCGGGCAAACTAAAGATGTGATTTCTACACAAAAATATGAAATATATAATAAAGCTAAGGAGAAAATAAATAGTACTCATGTATCAAGGGATGTAGACACTGTTCAGGTAGTGTACCCGATTATGAAATGGAAGGAAGTTCCGGTTGTTCCGCAATTGAACGGATCGGCTGCTGACAACTATGTGATTGCAAAAACAGAGATTGTTCCTAAAACCGTTAGAATAGCCGGGAAAAGTGAAGTGGTAGATGCGGCGTACCAGATACTTGCGGATCCGATTAATATCAATAAAAGTAATGAAGATTTAGACATAGATGTCCCATTGAAGATCCCTGATGGTCTGAAGTTGGTAGACCAAACCAATACAGTCAATGTGAAAGTTGATGTTGAAAGGCAGATATCCCGTACATTTGCAGTACAAAACATAAGAGTGGATAATGTACCTGAAGACTTAAGCTACAGGCTTGTTACCAAGCAGGTAGAGGTAACTGTAAAAGGAATGGAAAGTATTGTGAGTGCTTTGGAAAGAAAAAATATATTTGCTTCTATAGATATAAAAGACCTTAATGAGGGTCAGCATGAAGTGCCGTTAAATGTAAAGGTATACTCAGATGTCGAAGTAGTGGGGAGTCATACGGTTACCATTAAGCTATCCAAGCAGAAGAGTGATGGAGAATCCAAACCTGCGACGAATACAAACAATTCAGGGACAAATACACAGACGTCCGAAGGTCAAAACCCGAAGCAGCAGGGGGAGACGTCAACACCGGCAAAGCCTGGAAACACGAATTCGACGGAGGAATAATAGCATATGAGCCTACAAGTAAGCAATATAAGAATGACGCTGGATGAAGATATTAACTTGCTTAGAAAAAAGATATCAAAGAAATTAAGAGTTAAAGAAAGTGAAATCAAAAACCTTCGAATTATCAAAGAATCTATAGATGCTAGACGGAAAAGCAGAATTGAGTTTGCTTATTCGATATTAGTTGATTTATATAGTGATGAAAGCAAGGTGGAAAGAAAACTTTCGGATGGGAATGTTCGGCTGATTATACCGGAGCAGGAACCACCTATCCATTCCGGGGCGGAAATAATAAAAGGCAGACCCATTGTGGTTGGTACAGGACCGGCAGGATTATTTGCCGGTCTTATTTTGGCAGTAAACGGGTATAAGCCTCTATTATTGGAAAGAGGCGATGAGGTAGATGAGAGAAGCAGAAAAGTTCATCGGTTTTGGCAAACAAATCAGCTTGACCCCGAAAGCAACGTACAGTTCGGTGAAGGGGGAGCCGGTACTTTTTCAGATGGAAAATTAACTACAAGGATCAACGACAGAAGATGTGACAAGGTTTTGGAAGCTTTGGTGGAAGCGGGCGCTCCTGATGAAATAGGCTATAGAGGCAAACCTCATATTGGCACCGATTTATTAAAAGATGTTGTAAAAAACATCAGAAACCGAATTATATCACTAGGGGGTGAAGTCAGATTTCGATCAAAGCTGACAAGCATCAACTTTACCGGAACATCATCCATTAAGAGTGTAACCATTAATAATGAGGAAGAGATCATTAGCAATGTAGTGGTGCTGGCAATAGGCCACAGTGCAAGAGATACTTATGAAATGCTGTTGCAGCAAGGGATTGAAATCATCCAAAAGCCGTTTTCCATAGGCGTACGGATCGAACACCCTCAGAGGGTCATAGATATAGCGCAGTACGGGGATTACGCAGGACATCCGAGACTGAAAGCCGCAGACTATCAACTGGTTTATAAAAGTGCGGATAGGACATGCTATTCTTTTTGTATGTGTCCTGGCGGGGTAGTTGTAGCGGCAGCTTCGGAATATGATTCAATTGTTACCAACGGTATGAGTGAATTTGCGCGAGATCGGGACAATGCCAATAGTGCGTTGGTGGTTTCGGTGGGGCCGGGGGATTTTGGGAGCCGTCATCCGCTGGCTGGGGTAGAGTTCCAAAGGAAATGGGAGAGATTAGCTTTTGAGACAGGTCAGAATAGATATAGTGCTCCAGTGCAAAGGGTAGGGGATTTTTTAGAAGGTATACCGTCAAAACATATTGGTACTGTACAACCCAGCTACACCGGCAGTGTGATTCCATCAGACATTACGCGATGCTTGCCGGATTATGTAATCAAGACGATGAAAAAAGGTTTGCAATACTTTGATCAAAAGATAAAAGGATATGCGCAGCCGGATGTCATTATGACCGGTGTAGAGACAAGAACCTCGGCGCCTATCCGTATTAGCAGAAGTGAATCCGGTGAAGCGTTGAATATGCCGGGTTTATATCCTGCCGGAGAGGGTGCGGGATATGCGGGCGGAATTGTGAGCGCTGCAGTTGACGGTATAAGAGCGGCCGAACAAATCATAAAAAAATATGCACCAATTGAATAGCCACTGAGTAAAATGAATTGAGAATTGATAATTGAGAATGCCGTTTTGGGAAGCGTTTCATTTGTTTTAAAGTGTGAATTATCCGTTCTCAGTTGATGATTGAGGTGGTTTTAATGAAAATTGGGGTTGCATTATCCGGCGGCGGGATAAGAGGTGCTGCACACATTGGTGTTTTAAAGGCATTTGAAGAAGCCGGTATCCCTATCGATATGATATCAGGTACAAGTTCCGGCAGCATCATCGCTTCTTTGTATGCTTCCGGGTATACACCAGAGGAGATTGAAAAGATATTTATGAAGTTCGATACCAGCAGTGTTGCTGACCCTGATTGGAGCCAAGCAGTGCCTATTATGATAGATTTATTATTGTTTAAAAGAAGCAAAACCAGAGGGAAGCTAACGCTGGTAGACTTTGATTATTTGGCTTTCATCATTTTTATCTTTAACTGGATATTAAGACGCGAAGGAAGAATAGATGGATTTATTAAGGGAAATACGATTGAAGATACGGTAAGAAGGTGTTGCTGTGAAAAAAAAGTCTATACATTAAGAGATGCCAGAATTCCTTTGGCAATTCCTGCGGTAGATATCAACACAGCGCATACGGTGATGTTTGTATCAGATAAATCCCGGTTTAGAGATACTAGGAGTACCATATTTATAGATGATGCCGACATATGGGACGCTGTAAGGGCCAGTGCCGCGTTCCCTGTTGTATTTAAACCTAAAATATTTCGTGGTCGAAGGTTGGTGGATGGCGGAATCAGCGACAATGTTCCTACAAAGATATTAAGAAGCTTCGGAGCAGATAAAGTATTTGCTGTCAACTTGGGATATTCAGGACAAACAAGAGATGAGATTGATAATATCTTTGAAATTGCTGCCCAGTCCATTGATGTGATGGCGTATCATCTTTCAAAAACCAGGATGTCGGATGCGGATTATATTCTCAAGCCTGAGATCTATGATGTTAAGCTGTTGGAGACATCCAGAATCAAAGAATGTATACAGCGAGGGTATGATCAGACTAAAAAAGCAATGCCGGAGATTAGAAGAAGAATTTTAACAAACACTCGGTATTTAAATGTTCATTAGATATAAGGCAATATATGGGATAGAGTAACTTACTCAAAAAGTCTAATTCATCTCATTCCTAACCCAACAAATACTTTTTGAGAAGTTTAAGTCTATCCTTATGTGATTTTATCAAATTGGGAAATCATTACATTTTGTTTCTTTTCTTGTAAAATACAAGTTGAGACTTGAATAAAATATGGTATAATAGATGAAGATTGCGACAAACGTAATTGATCACTAAGGAATAAGAAGCATGCGTTATATGAAAGGGGTACATAGATGGGAAGATTATTCGGAACGGATGGGGTTAGAGGCATAGCAAACATTGAACTTACACCGGACTTGGCTTTTAAAGTTGGGCAGGCTGGTGCGTATGTATTAACGGAGGAAACGCATCATAAACCTAAAATATTGGTAGGAAAAGACACTAGAATTTCCGGAGACATGCTGGAAGCAGCATTGATTGCCGGAATATGTTCTGTTGGCGCTGAAGCGGTTTCTATTGGCGTAGTACCTACACCTGCGGTAGCTTATTTGACACGGTTATACAATGCCGATGCCGGGGTAGTCATATCGGCATCTCACAATCCTGTAGAATATAATGGCATTAAGTTTTTTAATAGCAAAGGATATAAGTTAAGTGATGCGATAGAAGAAAGAATAGAAGCTATTATTTTAGATAATGCGGAGAAAATTCCTGCGCCCAGTGGGGCAGAAGTGGGGCATAAGACCCAGAATGAAGATGCACTGGATGATTATATTAAATTCGTAAAGAGTACGATCGATTGTGATTTTGAAGGATTAAAGGTTGCTATTGATTGTGCAAACGGAGCCTCTTTTGTATCTGCACCCACCGCATTAATAGAGTTGAACGCACAAGTAAGTGCTATCCATAATGAACCGGACGGAACGAATATTAATAAGGACTGCGGCTCAACACATATGGAGCAGCTGCAAAAGTTTGTTGTAGAGTCCGGCGCAGATATAGGGCTGGCTTTTGATGGTGATGCAGATAGAGTGCTGGCAGTAGACGAAAAAGGCAACTTGGTAGATGGCGATCAAATTATGGCGATCTGCGCACTTCAGCTTATGGATCAAGATAAGCTAAAAGACAATACCTTGGTTGTTACTGTCATGAGTAATCTCGGATTATTCATCATGGCGAAGGAGAAAGGGTTAAATCTGGTACAGGCCAAAGTAGGGGACAGATATGTGCTGGAAGAAATGCTCAATAACGGTTATGAGCTTGGGGGAGAGCAATCAGGACATATCATCTTTTTAGAATATAATACAACAGGGGATGGACTGTTGACAGCGCTTCAACTACTGGCAGTCCTTAAAAAATCAGGCAAGAAAATGTCTGAATTGGCGTCGGTGATGCAAGTGTTACCACAAGTATTGGTGAATGCTAAAATTAGTAATGATAAGAAAAACAGCTATATGGAAGATGCAGTGATTGCGCAAGCCATCAAAGAACTTGAAGAAGACTTTGCGGGAAATGGAAGGGTGCTGATCAGGCCTTCCGGAACAGAACCATTGGTACGTGTCATGATAGAAGGAAAAGACAAAAATTATCTAAAGGAAAAAGCAGAACAGTTAGCGGAACTAATTGAGGAAAGACTGCAATGATTAGTGAATAACGAATAATGAATAGTGAATAGTGAATAACGAATAGTGAATAGTGAATAGTGAATAGTGAATAGTGAATAGTGAATAGTCCTTCCGCATACATATTTATTTTATAATGTGATGTACTATTTAAACCGTGCGATTTATAGTTGTACATTGATCTTAGAATTTAATATTTGGGTTTTAATAATTATTCACTATTCACTATTCACTATTAATTATTAACTGATTTTTGGGGGTGATTCCATTGGGATGAAAGCCGGGGACATTTCTTAAGAGTAGAAATGTGAATCCCTGTTAATAGAGTAATATAAAGCGCCTGAACTGCAGCGATGCAGTTGACGAGGATGAGGTTTATCGATTTTTCGGCGGATACCTCACGGTGTTACATACCACCGTTAAAGATCTTACAAACCCGTAAGCGATTGCGGACTAAAAAAGGTCGGGTATTAATTAAAATAAATATACCAGTGGAAGTGAGGAGTGTTTGGTAATGAACCTTTATTTGTGTTTTTTACTCCCCACTCCCCGCTCGCCGCTGCCAAATAATGGAGGTCTCGAACATGTGTGGAATAGTAGGATATATAGGTGATAAACAGGCGGCACCAATTTTAATAGAAGGTCTTAAGAAGCTCGAATATAGAGGGTATGATTCTGCCGGTGTAGCAATCTTTAACGATTGTAAAGTAAGTGTAGTAAAATCAAAAGGCAGGCTAAAAATATTAGAGGATAAATTAGAAGGTGGTAAGGTTTTACCGGGAACGCTGGGAATCGGCCATACAAGATGGGCTACTCATGGGGCACCATCCGATGTGAACTCCCATCCCCATACAAGCTCATCCGGTGATATTGCAATCGTTCACAATGGGATCATTGAAAACTACCTTAAACTAAGGGAATATCTTCAATCGAAGGGTTATACATTTGTTTCTGACACTGATACTGAAGTTGTAGCGCATTTGGCGGATTATTACTATAATGGTAATTTGATAGATACTATTATTAAAGTAATCAATAAGGTGGAAGGTTCCTATGCACTTGGAATAGTATGCAAGGATCATCCGGAGGAAATGGTTGCAGTAAGAAAGGATAGTCCGCTCATCGTAGGCTTAGGCAAGGATGAAAATTTTATTGCTTCTGATATTCCGGCAATCTTAGAACATACAAGGGATATTTATCTTTTGGAAGATAAAGAAGTAGTACTACTTAGAAAAGATGAAGTAAAGATTTTCAATATGAATAAGGAAGAGACAAAGAAAGAAGTATTTACTGTGAACTGGGATGTATCGGCTGCGGAAAAGGGCGGCTATGAGCATTTCATGATCAAAGAGATATTTGAACAGCCAAAAGTGATCAGGGATACTATTAATCCAAGATTGAAAGACGGAACTGTTGTATTGGACGATATCAAGCTTACCAAGGAAGATATGGACAATATTAGTAAAATATATATCGTAGCGTGCGGAACAGCTTCCCATGCCGGTATAGTAGGAAAAAATCTTATCGAGAAGCTGGTAAGAATTCCTGTTGAGGTAGATGTAGCTTCCGAATTCCGTTATAGAAATCCTATCATAGATGAAAAAACGATGGTTATTGTAATCAGTCAATCCGGTGAAACAGCAGATACACTAGCGGCCCTAAGAGAAGCAAAGAAGCGGGGAGCCAAAATAATGTCTGTTGTAAATGTGGTAGGAAGTTCTATTGCCAGAGAGTCAGACAATGTATTATATACATGGGCAGGTCCTGAAATCGCAGTTGCATCCACAAAAGCATATAGTACGCAGTTGACTGCAATGTATCTGATCGCGCTTTGCATGGCTCAGGTAAAAGGTACAATTTCAAAGGATGAACTTACAGCGATCATTGAGCAATTAAAGACTTTACCTGATAAGGTTGCAAGTATACTAAATGATAAAGAAACGATTCAATATTATGCTTCAAAATATTTTAATGCAAAGGATGTATTTTTCTTAGGCAGAGGACTGGACTATGCAGTAGCCATGGAAGGTTCATTAAAGCTGAAAGAAATATCCTATATTCACTCGGAAGCGTACGCTGCCGGTGAATTAAAGCATGGTACCATTGCATTGATTGAAGAAGGAACATTGGTGATCGCTCTTGCGACCCAAGACCATCTCTTTGATAAGATGCTAAGCAACATCAAAGAAGTAAAAGCCAGAGGGGCAGTTGTAATCGCACTTGCGCAGCAAGGCAATACACAGATAGAGCAAGAAGCGGATTATGTCTTATATTTGCCAGAGCTAGACCAGTTACTGGCTTCATCATTGACAGTTGTTCCATTGCAGTTGTTTGCTTACTATGTAACGGTTGCAAAAGGTTATGATGTGGATAAACCTAGAAATTTAGCAAAATCGGTTACTGTAGAATAAATGATGTAGGGATAGTAGTTGGTGGTGATCTTGTTTAATAAAGCCGTAAACTATTTAATATAGTTGTTTGTAAAGCTTACATGAAAGAGAAAGATTATGAACGGATTCCTTCATAATCTTTCTCTTTTTTTAGCTTCTTTATATTGTAAAAGATTAAGAAAAATCTATATTTAAAACTGCAAATTAGGGTCTATAAGTTAATACATATCAAAATGCTTAGAGAACGTTTTACATATACCTGGTGTAGTAGTAAAAATACCTCCAGATTCTGGCTTTTTATTAGTATAACTATGCCTAATATTGTTATAATAGGTATTTGTAAATAATTGCAAAGGTAGAGATATATGTTCCTCAGTAGCTTCAATAATACTAAATAATCCTTCTTCACTAGATGGTGCGAGACTTTCTTCATTTTCATAAATTGTTACGAAGGAATTGCCCGGAACACAAATACATAATGGTAATAAATTAGCATCATTTAAATTAAGTTGTCTTTGAATTTCCTGAAAGTCAAGTTTTTCGTAAAGTTTAATAAGATTAAAAGTTGTACTAAATGCAAATATTGCGGTAAATATCTTAGTATTATTGTATTTATATGCAATATTTGATATAGATTTTATATTTTCTAAAGCATCAATAAGTGTTCCTGAATATCTATAATTTCCATCAAAAGATTCTAATGGATATTTTTCAACACTACCGTTTTTAGGACAATTTTCTTTATACAAAGTTAGTGTACTTTTTATTTCGATAGCTGCATAAACTGAATTTGGCTTTACTATTGCAAAATTTTCAGTTTCAAAAAATGTTATATCTTTTTTATTATCATAAACAAGAAAGTCTACCTGTTTAGTTTGATCGTTAAAAATACTATCATCACTTGTTTCTTTATAATCACCAATAAATCCTGATTTTACAGATAGACCTAACGGAGTGAATTTACGCAAATATGATTTTAATAACTCTTCACGAAATGAGCCTATTGTACCTGGATGCTTAGTAAATAATGATACTTTTTTTGATTGTGATAATAAATTAGACTGTTCTATTTCATAAAATTCTTTAACACTCATTTTCTTCCCTTTCATAAGTTCTTTTTCTATATTATTATTTTACATACCTCTTGTATCCTTGAAATTCCATTTCGGTTATTCCTTAAATTTGATGACATTCTTAAACCAAGGTTCGCAAATACCGCTTATAAAAGCTCTCACTTTAATAAGCATTGTACAAATAATTCTTATTTTATCATAATAAAAAATTCTACTGAATTGTCCATAAATCCTTCTAGTTAGCTTCATTTTTCATCGCAAAATTCGACAAATTCTATACAATAGACAGGGGGACGGTTCGAAACCACTGATAAAGTCGGAATTTCTTGAGCAGAAGAAATCAGACTAGGGGACTGGTCTGCTGTCAGGCCTGATTTTTGGCCGGACTGCGGCCCTGTCCCCTTGTGTGATTTCTGACCAATTAAGCACTTTTTCAGTGATTTCGAACCGTCCCTATGTCTACAAAGTTTGCACTTGAAATAGTAACTCCAAATAAAGAAAAAAGTACTGGAGAATTTATAGAGTATGTCAATGAACATAATGATGATAACTGTCTTGAAATGCAGCCTCCTATAAAAAGAATATCCGACTAGGAACTGATAAGTTTAATAAAGAAAGAATTTAATATCGAAGCGATAAGAATTCAGAACTTACAGCCTGAAGAACAAATAAGAATTATTAAGAAGTTAAAAGAGTTAGATGGTACTACTTATCAACAGATATCCCGACTTACAGGGACTACAGTGTACAAAATATTTAAAGCATAGTCAAATGAATGAACTGTCCCTGCGTTTGACTAGGGATAGATTTTCACAGGTATGATTCGAGGCATTTCCAACTTTGGTCCACCGGTGGACCAAAGTCAAATCGCTTCTGGTTCCTTGGGCAGTGGGGATGTTTTTTAATAATTCACCGATCTTGACTTCAGCATCCAATACTGCTTCGGCTAGCATCTGACATTCTTCTTTTTTTTGATCCCTTACCGCCTGAGCCAATTTCAATTTTTCTATAGCTCTTATTTCTATTTTAAAATTATCCATCTGTTTTTTCTTCCATTTAACAATTGCCTACCTAAATAAGTTTATAATGAGCGAGTAAATCATTACATTATAAATCAAAATGCAATCAATAACTACTATACAATACGAATGATATATGGATGCGCAAACGCTGTAAGTGTATGCACATATTTACATAATATGAATAAGCGTATTATATTGTTACCATGAATAGTAACTCCTTGTCTTTTAGTACGGGATGAAAAAGGAGGATGAAAATTCAATGACGGCTCAAAATCACTGAAAAAGTGCGATTCGTGTGAAACAAATAAGAGTAAGTATCTAGATATACTTGCTTTATATAAAGAAAATCTGAGATATTAAAAATTAAGTCAGGTATGTGCGAGGATATAGCTTATATGGAAGACATGATTTAAATATAGAAAAAAAGTGAATAATTCAAGCTTGACCCCGAAGTACCCACATCCAGTTAATTTGATTAGTAACGAGATGCAGGAGATATCATCGGGAGCAGGAGATTTAACTAGGCAATTGCAATTTAGAAGCAAGGATGAGATAGGAATATTAACTCAAAATTTCAATAAATTTGTTTCTGATATTAGAAATATAGTGATATCTATTGCGTCGTCGTCATCAGTGCTTAATGAGTCTTTAGATTCTATTTCATTTATCAGCGAAGAATTAGCAAAATCAACAGAGATGATAGCAGTATCCGTTCAAGGGGTATCTTCGGGCAGTGATGAACAATCAGCTATGGTTAAAAATCTGAAAGACTTTATTGACACAATGAGTTGTCTAAAAAACTTAATGACATTGTATTGAAATCTAAAGTTTGATTAGAGTGATATAAGAATGGGCAAATATAAACTATTACACTTAGGACAAATTTTTTGGAGGTGCTTTTATGGGTTATAAAGTAAGTGAAAAAGTTACATGGGTTGGTAAAATAGATTGGGAGTTGACAAGATTTCATGGAAATGAGTATTCAACGCATAGAGGGTCGTCCTACAATTCTTATCTGATAAGAGATAAGAAAACGGTACTCATAGATACGGTATGGCAGCCTTTTGATAAAGAATTTATTGAAAACCTGAAAAAAGAGATAGACCTAGAGAAAATAGACTACATCATTGCAAATCATGCCGAGGTAGACCACAGCGGTGCATTGGAGGAACTAATGCGGGAAATACCCGACACACCTATTTATTGTACTAAAAACGGTGTAAAGTCACTAAAGGGGCACTACCATCAAGATTGGAATTTTGTTGAAGTAAAGACGGGAGATACTTTGGATATTGGGGAAAATAGATTAATATTCGTGGAAGCAAGGATGCTGCATTGGCCTGACAGTATGTTTACATATATGACGGGAGAAAACATACTGTTTAGTAACGATGCATTCGGGCAACATTATGCATCCGAATTGTTATTTAATGACTGCGTGGATTATGCAGAATTATACCAAGAAGCAATAAAATACTATGCAAATATATTAACGCCATTTAGTCCATTGGTAATGAAAAAGATTGAAGAAGTATTGAGTTTTAATTTGCCTGTCGATATGATTTGCCCAAGCCATGGTGTAATATGGCGTGAAAATCCTATTCAGATTGTAAATAAGTATCTGGAATGGGCTAATCATTATCAGGAAAATCAAATAACCCTTATCTACGATACCATGTGGGATGGTACAAGAAGAATGGCAGAAGCCATAGCCGAAGGCATAAAAGCCGCTGATGATAAAGTTGTGGTCAAACTGTACAATGTTTCTAAATCTGATAAGAACGATGTTATCACTGAAGTTTTTAAGTCTAAGGCATTCTTGGTAGGTTCGCCGACCATTAATAGGGGTATTTTGTTTTCAACGGCAGGAATACTTGAAATGATTAAAGGCCTTGGATTTAAGAATAAAAAGGCAGCGGGTTTCGGGTGTTACGGTTGGAGTGGAGAAAATGTAAAAATGATTACAGAGGAAATAAATAAAGCAGGAATTGCAATCGTGGATGAAGGTATAAGGGAAATGTGGAATCCTGATGAAGAAGCATTACAGCGCTGCAGGGAGTATGGTAGGAATTTTATAGAAAAACTATAACCGGGGAATATTCTCCGGTTTTTCATTCTATAAAGGATATCTATGGTAAAGGATAGAAATTTTGTTTCTATTAGGCGATGAAGAATTATGTGTTGATGAGATTGCTGAAAAGATGAAAGTCAGAGTATCAAATGTATCTCAACATTTATCCGTGATGGGTGAAAGAGGTGTAGTTGAGACAAGGAGGACAGGTATAACAGCAACGAGCCTGCTAGAAAACATTTTTGTTTAGCGGGCTCTAGTATTTTGGATAAAATAAACAGATCATAAGTGCTCAAAAGGAGTGGAATATTTACGTGTCAAAGTTTACGAATAATATCAAAATTACAGATGGTAATGGAGCGGGAATCATAATCGACTAAGCCGTCTTTTTTCATCTTATTTAGTTCCCGCGAAAGAGAAGTTCGTTGAATTCCTAACCTCTCAGCCAGTTCATTTTTTGTCAAGGGCAGTTTTATCACATGGCTTTTCTGAGAGTAGTATTCATAGTTTAAAAACTCAACAATGGACTCCCTGATAGACTTCATAGAAATAGATTTAATTTTGTTCGTCAAAATTGCAGTTTTGTCTGAGATGCAGGTCAAAAACTGTATTAAGAAATCTTGGCTATTTTGGCAAAGATGCAGTACAAAGTCTTTGTTAATATGCAGGATGTCAGCATTTGATTTTGCCAACACACTCATAGGATAATAAGGATGCTTTGAAAATAATAAGTTTCCTCCGATAGTATCACCGGTTCTAAACTCTGTTACAGTCAATACATTCCCTTTCTCATCAATCTTCTGAACAGTGACCTCACCTTTTAGGATAATATCCCAAGAAGTACATTTTTCGCTTTCAAAATGGATAATACTGCTCTTTTTATATTGTGAGATAATATATCGGTTATCTTTAAATAAGTCAAGCAATTCTTCCGTAGACAGTCTATCAAATAGTCCTGTTAGTTTTAAAATATCCAAGTAGTTTTTTATATCCAAAAATATCACCTTTTTTTAGAATTAGTTACCTTGGTAACTGTATGCTGCTGTGATTTATTATAATATAAAATCAACAATTTTTAAAGGAGGGATTTATCATGTTAGAGAAAAAATATGAGTACAGCATTACAAAAGAAAAGTTAGTCGAAAGGATTGTGGATGACGAAAATATTCATCTAAACCATATGGTTCTTACCAAAGGAACAAGTCTTCCGGAGCATTATTCCAATTCTAATGTGTATATGATAGTGATACGGGGGACAATGACTTTACAGTTAAATGAGCAGGGACCGCAGCAGTATGCCAAGGGCAACATTGTTAATATCTCATATAATACAAAGATGAATGTATATAATCAAGGTGATGAGGTACTGGAGTTCTTTGTAGTAAAATCACCCAACCCAAAGAACTATAAGGAGTGATGCGGGATGGATATATTTACTATATCTTTATGGGGAATAACAGGAACTGCGTTTGCCGTATCTCTTATTAAGAACAAGAAAAAGACAATTGATTCAATGAAAATGGCAAAAGGTATGATGAAGAACATGATTGGGCAAATTATAGGAATTTTATTTCTTATAGGATTGATTCTAACATTTATACCGCCTGAAGCCATAAAAAGTGTTTTAGGGAAATCGAATCTTTTTGTTTCCACTATTATCTCAGCATTAGCAGGAAGTGTTACTTTAATCCCGGCTTTCGTAGCCTTTCCGCTGGTAGGCTCTTTTGTGAATGTAGGCGCAAGCATTGTCCCTGCTGTTGCATTCTTAACAACGCTGACCATGGTAGGGGTTGTGACATTTCCTTTAGAAAAGCAGGAGTTTGGATTGAAATTTGCAGTCACTCGAAATGTCCTTAGTTTCATATTTGCAGTGCTCATTGCATTAATGATGGAGGTGATCATGTGAAGGTAATTGACATTGTAAAAAAGAATAAATTGCTAACGGGAGTATTTCTGGCATATGCTTTTCTGTTTATTGCAATGCCCGATAAAGCCTATTTATCCGTTAGCAACAGTATGTATTATATTATAGAAATGCTTGAAATTATGCCGGTTATTTTTATACTGACATCTATTATAGAAGCATGGGTTCCTAAAGAGATGATTATAAATGGGTTTGGAGAAAAAGCAGGAATAAAGGGAAGTATTTTCTCATTTCTGCTGGGCAGTTTTTCAGCCGGTCCTATCTATGCCGCATTTCCAATCTGCAAAATGCTTTTAAAGAAAGGTGCAAGTGTAAGTAATGTGGTTATTATCTTAAGTGCATGGGCGGTTATCAAAGTACCGATGCTTGCCAACGAAGCAAAGTTCTTAGGAGTACAGTTTATGGGAGTACGGTGGATATTAACGGTAATAGCCATATTAATAATGTCCTATCTTGTGGCGGCATTTGTTAAAAAAGAGAGTGTTCCCATGCTGCAAGAACAGGATTTGAATCAAATTACCTGTGTGGATATTAAAGAGCAGTATTGCATAGGATGCGGATTATGTGAAAAATTATTGCCTCAGCATTTTGAAATGGCAGACAAAAAAGCCAAATGGAAAGAATCTATACTTAGTCATGAGCAAATAGATAGAATTAAATCCATTATGAATAAATGCCCCGCTAAAGCCATTGGCTTCAGATAAATATGCAACTATAAATATTGGTAACTTCTGTTACCGATATTTTTTTGTATACAGACTATGATAGAAGTGAAAAAAATAAAACTTAAAAATATTTAAAGCATAGCCAAATGAATGAACCGTCCCCGTGTTTGTCACGAGTATCCTAAAGAAAAAACCTTGACAAAAAGTAAATGTTTATATAATATATGATTAAAGTTGAATATAATAATATAATAAGAAGGGATTTATTTGAATATGGTTGATATATTTAAAGCATTGGGTGATGATAACCGTATGCGTATTATAAACTTATTGATAAAGGAAGAGTTATGTGTATGTGAAATTGAAACAGTGCTCAATATAACACAATCCAATGTTTCAAGACATTTAATCAAATTGAAAAGTGCCGGCATTATTAGCAGTTGTAAAGAGGCACAATGGGTACATTATAAAGTAAGTCAAGATTTTCGAGAAAGACACGGATTGTTGTTGCAGCATATCGAAAATGAATTAAGAAAAGAACAACAGTGGAGACATGATAGTAAGAAGTTGGAAAAATACAAAAATAGTCCATATAATTGTGAGCATATACGACAAAATAAACAAGCAGTCATTGAATATTTGGAGAGAGAAAGGGAGGGCGTTTTAGTATGAATAGACAGGATGCAGTAAAAGAAACAAAAGGATTGGGCTTTTTTGAAAGATACTTAACATTATGGGTGGCTATTTGTATCATAGCAGGAGTGGTTATCGGCCAATTGATGCCGGCAATTCCCCAGACACTAAGTCAATTTGAGTATGCTCAAGTATCTATTCCTGTGGCAATTTTGATATGGTTAATGATCTATCCGATGATGCTGAAAATAGATTTTTCCAGTATAGTAGAGGCGACAAAAAAACCTAAAGGATTGACGGTAACCTGTGTAACGAACTGGCTCATCAAGCCTTTCACGATGTATTTAATTGCTGCATTTTTTCTAAAAGTGGTGTTCAAGCCATGGGTTGATGCTGATTTGGCAACTGATTATCTTGCGGGAGCGGTTTTGTTAGGAGCGGCACCTTGTACGGCAATGGTATTTGTATGGAGCCACTTGACCGATGGTGATCCTGCCTATACATTGGTGCAAGTTGCGGTAAATGACTTGATCTTATTAGTCGCATTTACACCCATTGTAGCATTTTTACTTGGTGTAAGTAATGTAACAGTTCCCTATGATACATTGTTTTTATCTGTAATATTATTCGTTGTTATTCCATTATTGGGAGGATACTTATCCCGAAAATATATTATCAAGCATAAAGGAATCGAGTATTTCCAAAATATCTTTCTTAAGAAGTTTAACAATATTACCATCATTGGGTTGCTTCTTACTTTAGTGATTATCTTTTCTTTCCAAGGAGAGATTATCTTAGGGAATCCGTTGCATATTGCACTCATTGCAATACCGCTCATTATCCAGACATTTTTTATCTTTTTTATTGCCTATGGGTGGGCAAAGGTATGGAAATTGCCTCATAATATTTCTGCACCGGCCGCTATGATTGGAGCGAGTAATTTCTTTGAATTGGCAGTAGCCGTAGCAATATCTTTATTTGGTCTGCAATCGGGGGCAGCCTTGGCCACAGTTGTAGGCGTATTGGTAGAAGTACCTGTTATGCTGGCATTGGTTAGAATTGCAAATAAGACAAAGCATTGGTTTAAATAAGTTGATGAAAGAGGTGTATAAACAAATGCAGAAGAAAGTAGCGTTTGTGTGTATTCATAATTCCTGCCGTTCTCAAATGGCGGAGGGATGGGCAAAGAAATTAGGAAGTGAAGTATTAGAAGCCTATTCTGCAGGAACAGAAAACTATCCCGAGGTTAAACCTTTAGCAGTGCAGGTAATGGAAGAAGCAGGGGTGGATATGAGTGAACATCGTCCCAAACTGTTAAGTGATATTCCTGCAGAAGTTGATATCCTTATTACGATGGGATGTAATGTAGAGTGCCCATTTGTGCCATGCAGCCACAGAGAAGACTGGGGACTGACTGACCCGTCAGGCGGACCAATTGAAGGTTTTAGGGAAACAAGAGATATTATTAAACAAAGGGTAGAAGAACTCATTCAAAGAGTAAAGAATAACGATATGTAATATATCATCTGAAAAATCAATATCTGATAGTAAAAAATCCTATAAAAGTATTGTCAGATGTTGGTTTTTTTATTCTAATTATATTGGTGGAAATATATTCATGCTGAATGTGAGATGCTGGAACATCGGTAGCAAAATTGAGCAGCGAGCATGGCATATCAGATGTAACCATTTAGGTTGGATTAAAAAGTTTTCTCCAGTCAACATTTCTAGCGACGAGGTCATGACTGCTAAGGAATATCAAGCTATGAAAAAACGCATTGCTCAACTTGAGAGGAAGATTTAAAATGATTTATTTTTCTTTTGCAAATATAAACAGTTAAATTTGCAAGATTAGTTACCAACTTTATTAAACAAGATCAAATGTTGTACACTTGTTGCATTGGTATTAAGCACGATAGCCGTTGTTGGTTTTCCTGTAGCTTTTGTAGCGAGTATTGTTATTGTAATATTATGGGTGCTGACTATATATTAAGTTTTAAAGTCAAAAATACGAACATATTATAAATTAGCTGCGATATTTTTAAAAATGTATTTTTGATGAAAGGTATAAATCGGTATGAAGAATACTAATATAAAAAAGCTTTTTAAAAGTCAGGTTACAGAAAATATTATTATTTTAATAGCTTCAATTGTACTAACATATTTACTTGTTTCATTATATTTTGTGAATCATTTTTTTTTTAATACAGTAATAAATGGAGCAGATGTTTCATTAAAAGCACGTGATGATGTATATGATATAATTAGAAGTTACACTAAAGGTTATGAGTTACAGTTAATTGAAAGAAACGGCGAAATAGAAAAAATAATAGGGCAAGATATAGGAATGCAATACAATGAAAAAAAGAGTGTTTCTAAAATTAATCAAATGCAAAATTCATTTAAATGGATAAGATCATTATTGAAGAAGCAAAAATACTATGTAAGCGATTTATTTGTTTATGATAAAGATAATTTAGAAAAAAAAATAAATGAATTACATTGTTTAAATACAGATATTATAGAACCCAAGAATGTAAGTTTTAAGTATTCAAATGGTTCATATAAAGCGATTGAAGAAATATATGGGAATAAGATATATAAAGATAGATTAAATGAAGTTATAGAAATGAGTATATTAGAAGGAGAAACAAAGTTAGATTTAAATAAAAATTTTTGTTACGACAACCCGAGGTATACTTTAAGTTCTGATAAGGCCCTTGAAACTAAGAATTTACTAAATAAATATGTATCAACAAAAATGACCTATATATTTGGACGTGAAAATGAAATATTAGATAAGAATATAATAAATGAATGGCTCGGTGTTGATGAAAAGTTAGAAGCAGTAATAAACGAAAAAGCAATTAAGCAATATGTCCGCGGATTGAGTAAAAAGTATGATACCGTTGGTATAGCAAGAAAAATCAAAACATCTACAGGTAAAATAGTAGAAGTTAAGGGCGGATTTTATGGATGGAAAATTAATTGTGATGCTGAAGCAAAAGCACTATTAGAAAATATAAAACTTGGCGAAGTACTTGAAAAAGAACCTATATATACTCAAAAAGCTTTATATAGGGATAAAGATGATATCGGCAATACTTATGTAGAAATTAATATAACAAGGCAGCATTTATGGTTTTATAAAGATGGAAAGCTTATAACTCAAGGGGCCATAGTAACAGGTAATCCCAATAAAGGGAACTCCACTAAGGTTGGAATCTATATGCTTAATTATAAAGAAAAAGGAGCAACTTTGAGAGGAGCAAATTATGAAGCTGAAGTAACTTATTGGATGCCTTTTAACGGAAATATAGGAATACATGATGCAAGCTGGAGGTATTCTTTTGGAAGAGAGATATATAAGAGAAATGGGACCCATGGATGCGTAAATACCCCATTATATTTAGCTAAAACAATTTTTGATAATATAGAAGACGGAACTCCTATTATTTGCTATGAAGAATAGAAATATAGTTAAAAAAGAACAGGATAGAAGTTGAAATGTTATAGAAAATAAATAGTTTTCTTACGGATTGCAACGCTACTCTTATTTTTTTCTTTTCTTGTAAGTTGAAGTACTTCCAATAGCGGTGAGCTTGAAAAAATCATAATCAGGCATTGATGTCGTTTATGACATGTGGAGTAAACATCATATTTGGTGCTGTTTCAAGTGTCGCTGTTACGGCATACGGCGTATACTATAAAATTCAGCAGTTTGTTTTCTTTGCAGCATTCGGACTTAATAACGCATTGATTCCCATTGTTGCATTTAATCATGGTAAGAAAGATAAGGAAAGGATGAATGACGGAATAAAATATGGAGTTGTGTATTAGAGAATATTTCATAGGTTTTTATACAGTTTAACAATTATTTGCTTTTTACTGCACAAGTCTAGTTAAACAATATTAATTGTACTGATTTTCCTGAAACTCACATAACTGCCCTTTGCAAAGATTTTTTGCTTTATATAAAGCTGAATCAGCATTGTGCAGCAACTCATCATAGTTTACAGCATCTTTAGCGAGCCAGACCAGCCCTGCTGAAATCATGATCTTCTTGTGAGTGTTATCAGGGAAGGTAATTACATTCTCTTCAAGCTTCTTGTAGAAATTGCGGATTAAATTTCTTATTTCGTCTTTATCATCAAACTTATACAGAAATACGTAGAATTCGTCCCCTGACCGTCGTCCGGCAATACACCGGTTTGTGCTGAAGCAAGAGAGTAATTCCGCAGTGGTTTTAATATAAATATCTCCCCATTTATGTCCATAGGTGTCATTAATCTGTTTGAGATAGTCAAGATCAAACATAATCAGCGCTGCAACTTTTAAATTCCCGCTTGCTAGTTGAGAAACAACTTGCCGCTGAAAAGCACTTCGGTTATAAAGTTTTGTAAGAGAGTCATAATCACGTTCGAATTTAATTTTATTTTTTTCTCGGATTTCTTCCGTAACATCACTGACCACTCCGAAGGTACGGGTCTCATTAATAATCATTTTTATCTTCACCCATTTTTCCGGAGAATCACTAATTTTATAGACATCTTCTTCTTCCGGTTCCGAACAGTTTAAGATTTGATGCAGCTTTTTAACAAACAAGTCCTTATTATGGTACAATTCGTCTGCTTCCTGTTTATAAAGGGAAAGAATATGCGCCAGCCGATCAGTTGCAAAAACGCGCGTTGAGTCTTTTTTATATTCGAATGCACCAATGTCAACATTCACTAAGTTGATAATCTGCGACATTTTCAAAGTGGATTCAAGCAAATTTTTATTGGCAATCTCCATCGCGTTGGATAGATGATCAATCTCAGATAATCCGGTCTTACGATAGGATGCTGCACTAATCATGTCACTTTCCTGCACTTGCTTTGCCAGCAGTATAATTGGCTTTGAGAACTGATAACTGGCAAGATAGCCTCCTGCTGCACCCATCAGAATAGAGATCACAAAAGAAGTGAACAGGATCCCTTGTATCTTGTGGACAAATTTCAAGAGGTTGTTATCTTCCATCATCCCGATTAAATACCACTGTTCTTGTTCAAAGGGGGTATTGTAGTAATAAAGGCCCATCTTTTCTACACAGGCATATATTTTATTACGGCTGTTGTGGTTGTCAAGCAAATATATATTTCTTTTCATATCTTTACTTGTAAATGAGAGCCTCTCATTTTTTTGAATCATCCGTTCTTGAAGAGCACCATTAGTAATCAGGGGATAAATGCCGCCGTCCTTATTTCTCTGAATAGCGATCATATAACCTAATGAGTCTTGTGGAAATAAATCGATAGCCGGTAAGAATCTATTCAAATAACTCACGGTTATTTCTATACCAATGACTCCAAAAATTTGGCCGGTTGTATTAAAAAGAGGCATTGTATAAGTAATGATAGGTAAATCATTTGGGGATAGGCGAAAGGGCAGACTCCAGTATCCCAACAAATTCGCATTGATGCCTAAAGCTTTAATACTCATAGGTTTGAAATAAAAGTCCCGGTTGTTTTCATCTAAAGTCAGACTATATTTCCATACTTCATCCATAGGGATCTGAAAATTTTTCGAAATTTCGGGGGTACCCACAATTAAGTACAAATCATTATTAGCCTCATCATTGAGCATCGGGTCATAATCTCTAAAATAAAGAGCGGAATGGGTATTACTATTTTGTAGATTATCATTCAGTATAACGAATGCGCCGGTAGCCGTAGTAGTCCGAAGCATGGAAATAAGAGACGGAGCCGACTGAGTAAAAAAATTATTATTTCTTTCTTCCGGAGAAAGCCGGGGATCATTGAGAATAGCTAGCAGTTTTGAGATTTCTTTGACGTAGGGGTCCATATTTGTCCAACGATTTTTGATCTCACGCTGCAAATAGTCCTTACGATTATTTGCTTTTTCATAAAAGGACTGGAATGCATTTGCCTGTGTTTGCGCTAAGACACCGCCGGCCAGTAACGTGCCTGTCAATAATACAGACTGTCCGAAAACCAATAGCATCATAAATATAGTCAGCTTATAGGCAATAGAGTTTTTGTTCCATTTTATTTTCTTCATGCCTGTCTCAACCCTCCCGGCGTTCTTATCTTAAAATAGCAGCTGTTTCTTGCATGAACTGAAAGTACCACTTCTTAAAATTTTCTTCTGAAAGGAGATGTTCAATCCTTTGGTTTCTATCCTCACCCTTTTGTGTATTTTCCTCGATATACTGTAAATCCTTTTGAACCTGTTGGAACATGGAAGTTTCCAAAAGCCGCCTCATATCATAACTTCCATTAAAGGGTTTATTACCGTAAAGTTTATAGGCATCCATCATTTTTAGAGTTGCTTTGATGGAGTTTGTAATGGTAGGGTTTAGAGCATCTACATCAACCTTGTGACTGGCAGATAAAATCAAAGCCTCATTGAGTGATGCGGTTTTTACCGGAAAATATCCGGTTGAAACTGCGAATTCGACATTTTGTTCCTTAGCGGTAAACCATTTCAAAAACAGCGCAGCTGCATATTCATGAGCCGGATCACTCTTAGTAATGCACATACCGGCTCCCTGTTGTATAGCATAATTCTCGCCATGCTCAAAGCAGGGGTAGGGTAGTGCTTCAGATTCAATGGGATATATCTCTGTCTTGCTTAAGGTGATTTCTCTAGGGAAATAAGCGGCTCCGGCAGTAGAACCAACATATGCAATAACCGTACCTGTTTTCGCATCATCGGAACAGAATCGCCCGGTTTTAGTATAGTATCCCTTAAGATAAGGAACATAAAAGTTGTCCCAGATTTTACGGACAAACTTTTCGTTAAAGTTGAGCTTTACCCCTTCCCCTTCAAAGATATACATATCTTCATTCAGCTGCATGGACGCTACCAACATATAATTTGATGGGGAATCAATCCCTATAAAGGCTTTGCCGTCATTGATTTCAGGTGTTTTTGCATCGGTCCATTCATAATATTTCTCCGCTATCCGGGCAACTCCTTCCCAGGTGGAGAGTTCATTAATATCAGCGCCTGTTTCAGCTTCAAAAGCATCCCAATATGTTTTATTTAGAAACAGGTTTTCAGTCGATTTGGCAATAGGGAGAATTTTAAGCTTGTTTTCCTCACCAAATCTTCCTTCGTCCATGAAATCCTGCCGAAATTCTTTTAACTCTTCCTTTGAAAAGTATGTTTCCATATCCACAAGCGGAGAAATTTGATTAATACGGTATGCATTATCCGGGTAGGCAGCAAAAATGTGAGGTAAAGGTTGAGAACCGATTTTATTGTTTGCTGCGTCAAAAACCGTATTTGCTAACTGTTGTACATCCCCTTGACTAAGAGCATCTACAACAATCCCTTTCTCCATACCAACAGTTTCATTAAAGCGTGAAACCAACTGATCAAACTTTTCCTTTGTTTGCCCACTGTAATAATTCCATAATGTAATGGTGGCAGGATGGGCCGGATCCAGCGGTTCTTTTGGGGTGTTCCATTGACTGCAGCCTATCATCATAAGTGTAACTACAGCTAAGCAGAATAATATACTCAATATAACTTTATATTTTGTCATATCATGGCTCCTTCCTATTTTGTATTAACAATAGAAGTAAGGTACCGGTTATCTTCATTTATAAAAGATTATGTCGAAATTTATATTTTTTTGTCTCTTGCTTATATATTACATAATTATACCACAATTGCAAGTGCTTTTATCAGTTTTGTTCACTGCTATATTGTGAAATAGTAGAGGAAGACAGATATGTATTAGAGTTGTTAAGATGTATTCATCAGAACCTCGTTAAGGCAGGAGTTATTAAGACCATGGGAGAATATAAATGGTGCAGCTATAATGCTTATTTAGATGACAAGAATCCCTTAATTTCTAATTCTTAAATCTGGAAAACACTTATACTCATCAAAAAGTCAGGTTCGCTTTTTGAAAACCCGATTTTTTGATGAGGTGCATATGTTATACAATATTTCTTAAAATTGGGATATAGAATAAAAGCCGCCGATATTGTTGTGCTTGTAAAAAATGATTTATTATTTAGGAATTAATGGTATAATACTTATTGTAATTTATAATTGATGATGAGGTAATCATATGGAGAAGCCTTTAAATGAAATGACAAACGAAGAACTTTGGAGACTATTCCCTATTATCTTAAGTGAACATATGCCAATCTGGAAAGAAAACTATTTAGCTGAAAAAACAGTGATTGAGCAAGCGGTTGGACAACACAATATCGTTAGAATAAATCATTATGGCAGTACATCCGTACCTGATTTAATCGCAAAACCAACCATTGATATTCTCCTTGAGATCACTGAGAATATGGATATTGAAAAGCTGAAATGGAGCATGCGGTCAATAGGGTATATATATAGTGAACAGCCTAATAATCCAGCACCTCACATGATGTTTATGAAGGGATATACGCCTCGAGGATTCGAGGGGCAGGTTTTCCATGTTCATGTTCGGTATAGCGGCGACTGGGATGAGCTGTATTTCAGAGACTATCTTCTAACACATCCTGAAGTCTCGGATAAATACGGCAGGCTAAAAATAGAGTTACAGAAAAAGTATGAACATGACAGAGATGGTTATACCGATGCAAAAACCGATTTTATTAATCGAATTGCCAAATTAGCGCGTTTGGAGCTGAAAAATAGAGACTAGTACGAGACTTGCAGTACAGTGGGATACAGTGAATTTTATACTCGCTGCTTTTTATACATACCATACAATTATGGCAAATCTAAATTTAAATAATATTAAAGTAATGCAGATTTAAACTGCTAAGGATAAGAGGGTAAGATGAATTCAATAATCGAAGTTAAAAATTTTACTAAAAAATATGGCGACTTTATAGCTGTAAATAATATTTCTTTTGAAGTGGAGGAAGGGACTATTTTCGCTTTTCTAGGACCTAATGGTGCTGGGAAGAGTACAACGATAAATACCCTATGTACCATATTTGAAAAGACATCCGGGACTCTTTTAATAGATGGTAAAGATGTTACTGCACAAAAAAGTGAAGTCAGGTCTGCCATTGGCGTTGTGTTTCAAGATTCCACGTTAGATGCGAAGATGACAATTGAAGAAAATCTTAAAATGCACTGCGTTTTTTATAGCGTTCCTAAAAAAGAAGTAGAAGAACGTATTCAGTTTGTTTTAAATTTAGTTGATTTATTAGACGAAAGAAAGAAATCAGTTGGCGCCTTGTCAGGTGGAATGAAACGCCGTGTAGAAATTGCCCGCGGGTTGATTCACTATCCAAAAGTTTTATTTCTTGATGAACCGACAACAGGGCTTGATCCGCAAACACGCGCTCATATATGGGAGTATATTATTAAGCTTCAAAAAGAAAGAAATATTACGATTTTTCTTACCACCCATTATATGGAAGAAGCGGAAATATGCGATAAGATTGCAATTATCGATGGTGGAAGGATCGTGGCTCACGATACACCATATGCTTTAAAAAAACAGTTCACAAAAGATAAAGCATATATCACTACTAAAAAAGAACCAGAACTTGAGCAACTGTTAGCCCAGCATGGACTGGCATATGCAAAAAAAGAGGGTTATTATAGGGTTGATGCTGAAAACATTAGACTTTTATTACAAGTTTTAAGTTTGCAAAAAGAAGATATTACTGATATAGAAATAAAAAAAGGCACGTTTAATGATGTGTTTTTAGAAATAACCGGCAAAGAGATTAGGGAGGATGCATAGTTTGAAAGAAAGGCACTTTCAAACTATGTATGCTTCCGGCAGAATTAATGTGCCACCAAAATTTTCGTACAAAGAACGTGCGAAATGGCGATGCACAAAGTATCATTTACGCCTTATTCGGCTCACAGTAAGTGCGTATATAAATTTCATCATATCTTGTGAGCCAGAAAGGCTAATGATACTTATATGAATACGGTATTTGCATTGTGGAGAAGAGGTTTAAAAGCGTTTTTAAGAAATAGGGTAGGATTGATTTTTACGCTTATTTTTCCATTTTTCTTTGTATATGTATTTGGAGCAATTTTTAAAAATGAATTTATAAAAAATCCTATTGCATATATGCTCTCCGGCGTTATCATCACGACTGTATTTGAGAGTGCGCTTAATTTGGCCTCGACAACGGTTGATGATATGGTAAGCGGATTTATGAAAGAAGTTTTGGTTTCTCCTGCCAAAAGAATTGCTGTTGCAATGGGGCAGCTGTTATCGGCTGCCACAGTTTCCACTCTACAAGGGATTATGATTTTAATTTTCGGGTTTTTTGTAGGCATAAAATTTACTACATGGACAACTCCGCTATTTGTTCTTTTAGCGATGATTTGTGTTGGACTTGTTTTTTCCGGTGTTGGGCTGTATCTGGCAACCATTGTGCGCAGCGGTCAGACTTTTCAGATTATTAAAACGGCAGTAACTTTACCCTTAACGTTTACATCAGGCGCATATCTTCCTTTGTCCATGCTGCCCGATTCACTTAAATATGTTGCATATATGAATCCGATGACTTATGCCACAGCTTTTTTTCGTATGATCGTATTGGAAAAAACAAATTTGCCGCCTGCAGAGCTTGTGAAAGAGGGATTAGCAATTGATATAAATGGTTTTATCATTACTCCCATACTTTCTTTAGCCATTATCCTAGCGATAGGCTTAATATTTTTAATATTATCAACAAATTCATTCGTTAGAACTGATTTTTCTCGTATTAGCAGAAGTGCCACTGATGCGAGTGCTTTGTGGGGTTAATTACATATGGGATTCGTCTTATATAAGTATGACAAAAAAATGCCCTACTGCCTCCCTCTTTATTGTTGTCACGTATATGTAAACAAATTTGACTTTATCCTATAACGTCTTTATTCTTTCATTTCTTTTAGAGAAATGTTCTGGGTTTTGATTTTCTTAATCCATGAAATAATGACTAGAAGCAATGGAATAAGAATTTGAAATGGAACTGAATAATATGCCCATATTTCTGCTGCCCATTGAAAAACATCAAATATGTTATCATACACCCAAATGGATAAAGAGGCCACAATTGCAACAACCGGTAAAACAAAAGGCTTATAGTCATCCAGATTAAAAAGCTGTGTAATTCCTATCACTGCCGCATATGTGGCAACAGCAATCTTCACGCCGCCACTAACCAGTAAATTGATTGCGACAAAGGGTTGAATGGTGATATTAGGGATTAATTCGGTAGAGATTTGAGGTGGAAAGGTAACCCTTGACAGCATATCCGGTCCCAGAACCAAAAGATCTCGCAGAATAACACTCAATAGCATAAAACCCACTGCAATAATTGCAAAATATGATGTTTTTACAAGGTCTTTTCTATTTTTTAAATGTGGAAAGATCATCAAAAATGCAACAATCTCCCCAAAAGGAAAGGCCAGCACACCAAAAGATACTTTCAAAACAGGTTTAACGCCCTTTTCTAAGAATGGAAAGAGATTATTAAAGTTATATTGGTTTATGAGGGCCAAGAAGATAGCTGCAACTAAAAGCGGGATTGCCAGCGTTAATAATTCATTTGATCTTGCGATCACTTCCAACCCGTTTTTGACGACATAAGCAACAGTGATGCAAATACACGAAATAATAAAAAGTATTGGAGTTTCCGGAAACATAACAGTGACCATGTATTCTCCGAAATCCCTTGTGACAAGAGCGGCCAAGTGTATAAAATACCATATATATAATGCAGCAGTAATATTTCCTAAGATCTTGCCAAAATTATCTATTAATATTTCAATGAGGTTTTTGGAAGGATTCATGTTTGATATACTAATATAAATACCTAATAAAGCTAATCCTCCAATCCACGCTATGATGAATGCCAACCAGCTATCTTGAAGGGCAGCAGCAGCCGGATTGACAATTGCTGTGTTCCCAAATACAAACCCTATAAGTAATAAAAACAACTGCGCATTTGAAATTTTAACATCTTTCATCAGTTCATCCTCCAGGTATTATAAGTTTCACTATCTTTTCGATGATAATAGATGGACTTTGAGGCGCTTTATCTACCACTTGTAGAATACTTATTGTAAATCCTACTAATATAAGAGAAAAGTAAACAATCATTGTTTTTATTTTGTGGTTTGTTTTTAATAATACTCCAATATCGATTAGTATGATTATGAGAAAAACAGCAATTGTTCCGATAACTAGCATATTAGCCTCCTTTTATGCTTGCTTTAATTAGGTTGGGATGTTTTCTTTATTAATCCCGATCTTTTAATCTTTGCTGACACCTTTATTTCTACCGGTGTGTTGGCGAATTCTTCATTCCAATTGTCTTTGACCTGCTTCCAGTAATCTGTATATTTTCTATGAACGATTTCACCGAAACCAAAGATGTCACTTTTGTATTTCTGTTGCGCTAGTTGGATGACCTCTCGGATCTCTTCTTCAATCGTGACAGAAACTTCTTCTTCCAGCTTTTTAACCATTTCATTTTTAGTTAAATCACCTTTTCCTTGCTGGTCGCCAATAGTGCCTTCTTCTTTTACGGTTACTAAGAGTATAAGCTTTCCGTTTTTCACTTGAACATCCATTTTGCCGGTGGAATGGAATATCTCACTTGCTACCTTTTTTGTTTTATCTACAGGATTGGATACATTAATAATAGTACTTTTGACTTTGTCTTCTATAAATAACAAACCCCTGGTTTCCACGGGATTTAACCATCCTATTAATTTATCTTTCTTAAAAACAGCCGCTCCTTCTACTTCCAGGTCTTTTATCATTGCATGGTCTTTTTTTTGAATAAATTTCACTGTACTAATTGTCGGTTCTTTCCCAGGACTGTTTATATCCTTCATAAGATCAATAAACATGAGTTCCTTCATTTTTGCAAGTGCGGTAGAGTTTTCTATAATGCTTGTTAAATGCATGGCAGGAATCTCTTCCATTTCACTTCTTGTTTCTAATATTTCTTTTGCGGTCGTTCCTTTAGCTATTAGAACTTTGGCTGTGGAATTTCTTTCTTGATCTCTTTCGAAAAAATCCAAGGCATCTGCAATGCCTTCCTTAGCGAGACCTTCACCAATTACTATTAGTTGTACATGTCGGTAATAAGGTTTTCGATTAACTGTTGACAGTAGGTTTCTGACAGCCTCAAATATAGTGTCTCCCTTACTGGAAAAAACCTCAGCAGCCTTTTCTTGCGTACCTCCTGTGGTTTTCGTCTTAATTACTGAAGGTTTTGCCAGCTGTACTGTAAGTTCAAATTTCTGATCATTTCCTTTATCCAAGCCTACTGCAACAACGAAGACCATTTCGGTGACGTCTCTATTATTCCAGCACCCTGTTGTAATCATTATAATTAAGCAAATATTTAGAAATATCATCCATCTTTTTATTGGATTATACATAGGCTAATCTTCTTTCTTTCTAAAATCAATTTTCATTCTATATTTTGCTTTATCTGAACCTGCTCCCATCAAAGACATCGGCCTTGTAAACATGAACCAAATAGGAGCCCGAATCAATGAATCCTTTAAGTCCATCCCATTTAGAGGAGAAAGAGGAGACATATAGGGTACACCGAAAGAACGCAATGTACACAGGTGCATTATAAGAAGTACGGTTATTATTGCCATTCCCATTAAGCCTAATATATTTGCAGCGATGAGCATGATCAGCCGAATAATGGGCATCGCTGCTCCCAATGGTGGCAGAATGAAGCTGGTAATGGCTGTGAGGGAAGTGATAATGACCATGAAGCGATACAGGTGATTAATCCGTTATTGATTGCATATGATTGGCCAGGGAATATAAGGGAGTTTATCAATATTATGGAACGATTATCTTTAGTAGTATTGCAATCAAGTCCAGATGAGTGGGCTAAGGGGTTAAAAAAAGTTATGCATGCCCCAGAGGGGGAAGATGACTACCTCACACTAAAAGTAAATATTAAAAATGGGCTAAAGGGTGCCGTAAAGGATATTGAGAAAGATATCATAAATTCTATGCTTTTAAAATATGACCAGGACAAAGATAAGGTAATTGAGGAACTAAAGATAGGTCGTGCTACATTTTTTAGAAAAATATAAAAGAGAAAAAGTTTGGTATCGAAAATGATTTAATTGAATATTAAAATTGATACTGCATAAACCTAGTTTTTATGGTGCAAATGAAAAAATATAAAAAAGTTAGTATCAAAAGTGATATGCGCAATTGTCGAGAAAACACTAAAATAGCTAAAAAAACTTTGGCACGATAATTGCTATTACTATAAATATAGGGACTTAGTGATTGATAAAATAAAAAACTAATACAAATTAAGGAGTGATATTTATGTTAAACGCAGGAGCATTACAAGGAGTAAAAATCTTAGATTTAACAAGAGTTCTAGCAGGACCATTTGCAACTATGATGATGGCCGATATGGGCGCTGACGTTATAAAGATTGAGATGGTTAATAAGGGTGATGACAGTAGACAGTTTGGTCCTTTCCTAAATGGTGAAAGTTCTTATTATATGAACTTAAACCGTAACAAGAAAGGTATAACCCTTAACCTTAAGAATCCAAAAGGAAAAGAAATCTTTATTGAAATGGTTAAGAAGGCTGACATAGTGATGGAAAATTATCGTCCTGGAACTATGGAAAAGCTGGGATTAGGATATGAAGATTTAAAGAAAATTAATCCTGGGATCATATATGCTTGCGTATCAGGATTCGGACATTATGGTCCATATAAGAATCGTGCGGGATACGATATTATTGGACAAGCTATAAGTGGTCTAATGAGCACGACTGGTCAAGCAGATGGTGAGCCAACTCGTACAGGTACAGCAATGTCAGATGTATTAGCAGGTTTATCAGTAACGACTGGAACTTTATCAGCATTACATTATAAAGATAAAACAGGAATTGGACAAAAAGTAGACGTATCACTTGTTGATGCTACAGTGGCAAGTATGGAAATAATAAACCAAATTTACCTTGTAGAAGGACGTATACCAGAGCGTATTGGAAATAGATATGAATCTTGTTATCCATATGATTCATTTAGAGCTAAAGATGGAAGTATTGTTATTGGTGCGGCAAATGATAAGTTATGGTCAAATGTATGTAATTTAATGGGAAGACCAGAATTAGCAACTTGTGAAGACTTTGATAAAAATTTTAAACGCGTTCAGCGTCATGCAGAAGTTAAAAAGATAGTTGAAGAGTGGACAGTACAGCATTCAATAGACGATCTAGTTGAAGCGTTATTAGAAGCTGGTGTTCCAGTTGCCCCAATCAATACTATAGATAGAGTAGTTAAGGATCCACATATTGCAGGGGCAAGGGAAATGTTTGTAGATGTGGAACATCCTAAGGCTGGAAAGATGAAGATAACTGGATGTCATATTAAGCTATCCGAAACTAAGCCATTAGTTAAGACACCAGCACCACTTTTAGGTGAGCACAATAAAGAGGTTTATAGTGAATTTATGGGATTTGATGAAAAAGAAATCACAACTATGATAGAAGAAGGAATAATCTAGTCGTTTATTGGGGGTAAAATTATGAAATTTCATAAACAAATTGAAATAGTAGAAGTTGGTCCACGTGATGGCTTACAAAACTTGAAAGATTGGATACCTACTGAATTTAAAATAAAATTAATTAATGATTTAATTGCTGCTGGCATCAACACAATGGAAATGACTTCCTTTGTACATCCGAAGGCAATACCTCAAATGAAAGATGCAGAAACTGTTACTAAGACAGTAATAGGTCAATTTATAGATAAGGGTGCAAGAATATTTGCACTAGTCCCTAATCTGCGAGGAGCAAAGATAGCTGATGAATGTGGATTAAAAGAGATAACTTACGTTGTGTCCGCAAGTGAAAAGCATAATCTTGCAAATATAAATCGTACTGTAGAACAATCCTTGGATGAATTAGCTAAGATTAGGACTGAATTACCAAATATTCAAATACGTTTAGATGTAGCTACAGCTTTTGGATGTCCATTCTTGGGGGATGTAAGTGAAGATTTGGTTATTAATCTTATTAAAGCTGCTGCAGATATAGGAATTAATACTATAACTTTGTGTGATACCATAGGAGTAGCTAATCCAAAGCAAGTATATGAATTATCACAAAAAGTTTCTAAGGAGTTTCCGAATTTACCTTTAGGCCTACATCTTCATGATACTCGAGGAATGGGGCTCGCTAACTACCTTGCAGCTATGGAAGCGGGAATAAGCATATTCGAAACATCTATAGGAGGTTTAGGTGGATGTCCTTTTGCACCAGGTGCCGCTGGTAATACAGCTACTGAAGATCTTGTAAATATGTTAAATGGGATTGGAGTAGAAACAAATATTGATGTGAATAAATTAGTAGATATATCAAGAGTTATAGAAGATACTTTGGAAATGAAGCTTACTAGTCATATGGTGAATGTAAACACCTCCTGTACTGGAATTCAATAAAATTAATAATTTAAAATGTTAAAATAAAGTTTTTCTGTAAGTGCTTCAAAAGATGACGTCTAGCTATATCACAACTATGGTGGTAAGCTGGTGATATCATTTTTTGAGGCACTTTTTATGTTTATAATTCAGCCTGCATTCCGCTGGTAGCTGCTCGGACCAAGGCAGGTAGTTATTCAGAAATTCTGGATGATTATTAAAGTCTGTGTCTGGCATTTCTTTTAGGATGTATTTTAGATACTCATACACATCCAGATCATTTGCTCTAGCAGATTCTACCAGAGTATATAGAACTGCATTCGCAGTTGCTCCTTTTGGTGTATCTGCAAAAAGCCAAGCTCTTCTTGCTGTAGCATATGGTTTGATATTTGCTTCACAGAGATTATTGGAGATTGGCAGACGTCCATCCTACTTGAAAGTGAACTTTTTGGTTATGAAGGTGGTGCTTTCACGGGAGCAAAAAAAGAAGGTAAACAGGGACTTTTTGAATTAGCTCATAATGGAACTATTTTTCTAGATGAAATTGGTGAAATATCAAAGGGGCTGCAAGCCAGATTGTTGAGAGTAATTCAAGAAAAGGAAATAATGAGAGTAGGCGGTGATAAGATCATCCCTGTAGATATAAGAATATTAAGTGCTACAAATCAAGAGCTTGAGAAATGGGTCAACACCGGGGAATTTAGACAGGATTTATATTACCGCTTGAATGTATTCAATATCGTAATTCCCCCATTGAGAGAACGAAAAGAAGACATAGTACTTATTGCTAAAAAATTATTAACTCAATTTGGAGGTAATGCTATTGATATAGATAATGCAATACAGGTGCTTAATCCCTTATTGATTGCATATGATTGGCCGGGAAATATAAGAGAGTTTAGTAATATAATGGAGCGACTGTCTTTAATTCTATTGCAAACAAGTCTAGATGAGTGGGGTGATGAGTTGAAAAAAGTTATGCATACCCCAGCTAGGGAAGATCACTATATCACACTAAAAGTTAATATTAAAAATGGGCTAAAGGATGCCGTAAAGGATATTGAGAAAGATATAATAAATTTAATGCTTTTAAAATATAACCAGGATAAAGAAAAAGTGATTGAAGAATTAAAAATAGGTCGGGCTACATTTTGGAGAAAAATATAATATAGAGTTATTCTTATAAAAAGATACCATGTGGTATCAATTTTGATTAAAATCAGTATCATATTTGAGAATGACCTTAAGCGTGAAATATTCATATATATTTATAATAATTATGCAACATCGGTATCAAATCGGTATCAAATATGAGACAAGCGTTTTCTGAAACGTGCTAAAACTATAGTTAAAAGTTTTGGCGCGGTTCTTGCTGTATTTATAGAGTAAGGAGATAATATTAAAAATAAATATTATTAGAATTATATTAAGACCAGCTAATTGTTGTCAATAGGTTTTAAGAAATTTTCTTTAAAAATATTTTAAAGCAAGTGCCTTGAATATAGGCATGACAACAAAACCACCTACTTTTGGTAAACATAAAATAGCCGGTCTCTGGACATTGAAAACTAAACATTGAGCATGTATGTATTAAGCCGCTGAATTCTTTGCTATAAGCATTTTTGCATGTTCTTCAGGCATTCTTAAAACAAATGGTTTTCTATCTCTGAGAACAGCAAAGATGATTGAAACCAGCTTATGCATTACTGCACCTAGTGCTACTTTTTTAGGCTTACTTAGGCATTTTTTTCGGTAGTATTCATACAATACCGGATTGTGTTCCTGGCCATTACGTTTCTTACGTACATTAGCCAGAGCGGTCGTGAAAACTACTCGTCTAAGCAATCTAGGACCCCGTTTGGACATCTTGTTTTCAGTACCTTCAAATTGACCTGATTGAGTAACAGAGGGGTCTACACCGAAGTAAGCAACCAGCTTGTCCGGCTTGGAGAAAGCACTAAAATCTCCGATTTCAGCTATAATAGTAGCTGCAGTCAGTAGTCCGATACCGGGGATGGAGCACAGTAGTTCGATCGTCAAAGATAGAACCGGCATATCCTTTGAAGCATCCTTGTCCAAAAGCTCGTGGATAGCTTCAACGGCTGCATCCAGAGATTGCATCAAGGTTTTAATCATGACAATATTGGCTTTAAGCATTGCAGCATTGGCAATGGAATTAATGCTCAAAGGCTTGAAGTTGCTGGCCTTGGAACAAAGTGATTCGTATTTACCTGTAGCCCATTTAATGTTTTTCCTGGCGGTCTTTTGTATAAGAGAAATCAATTTCTGTCTATCGGCTTTGAGGATATCCTCAGGTGTAGGATATTTTTCAAGAATCGCTAGTGCAGTGCAGGAGGAAACATCCTTGAAGACTTCGGTAAAGCTTAAGAAAAGCTGGTCAACAATACCCAAGAGCCTGTTCTTATAGGCAGTAAGCTGGTCAGAAAGCTTGTAGTAGTGGCGGCAAAGGCTTCTTAGGCAATCTATGTCTTCGTGAGGAATATTGGTGGTTTTAAGCTGTCCGAAACGGTACAGTAAGGCAATCCTCTTAGCATCCACTTTATCATTTTTTACTTTCCTAACCCGAATATTTTTGATAGAATCAGATTGGATGGGGTTTATGACGCAAACCTCATATCCATTCTTCGTGAGGGTTTGGAAAAGGATTTTGTGGTAATGGCCGGTGGATTCCATGATGACGACAGGCTTTGCTTCAAACTCCTTTTCTGCTTTTCTAAGGAGCTCAAAGGCTCTGTCAAAGTTGGAATAGGCATCATGGTTAATCCGGATGCGGGCATACACCTGATTTGAAGGTGAGAGAATTGCCATCTCTGAGAACCGCTTACCCACATCGATCCCGGTAACAGGAACCTGGTTCATAAAAAAGCCTCCTTCATTTTTTTGTATTGTGGACAATGGAGCATCCATTCCTACTCCTGTAAGTATGCAACCTAGCATGTGACACGAGGAACCAGCTAAAAAGCCGGCCTCAACCAGCCAAATCATGTAAACTTACCGGAATGGATAGACAGTCTTAATTACGGGTAGTCGTCTCCATGAGGAGCCGTCCCAGGAGGAATTCCATCAACCCTCCGAGTCCGAAAAGCATTATACATGATTGTCAAGGTACAGGCCAGCCAAATACTGGCAGTAGGCTAAGGTGAGAAGCCTATTGATTTGCTTAAGGTTTAGATACGATATGTTCAAAGTTATGTTAAGTATTAAGATTTGGTAATTCCAGCAACTAAAGTGTTGCTGATTGATTACAACTATATTGTACTAGGAGGAAGAATAATATGCACCCAGAAATGAAAATGGTCAAATGTTCAATTATGCGTGGAGGAACTAGCAAGGGTATATTCATCATGAAAAATGATTTGCCAAAGGACGCAGAGGAAAGAGATAAAGTAATACTTTCTGTATATGGAAGTCCTGATTTAAGACAGATTGATGGATTAGGTGGAGCTGATGTATTAACAAGCAAGCTTGCAATAATAGCACCACCAACGAGAGAAGATGCAGATGTAGATTACACTTTTGCTCAAGTTAGCTTTGCTGAAGCTTTTGTAGATTATGGTGGAAACTGTGGAAATATATCTTCAGCAGTTGGACCGTTTGCAATAAACGCGGGATTAGTTGAGGCTAAAGAACCAATAACAACTGTAAGAATTCACTTAACAAATTCTAATAATATATTAGTTGCTGAAGTTCCTGTAAAGGATGGCAAAGCAGCTGTAGAAGGCGATTTCAGAATAGATGGGGTACCTGGTACTGGGGCAAAAATTACATTAGATTGGTCAGATACTCAAGGTGCTTTTACCGGTAAACTGCTACCAACAGGAAATGTTAAAGATATTATAAGCGTAGATGGAAAGGATTATCCAGTATCAATAGTAGATGCAGGTAATCCACTAGTGTTTATCAAGGCTGAGGATATTGGAATTGATGGAACTGAAACGCCACAGCAAATCGAGAGCAACAAAGCACTTATGGATTTAATTGAACAGATTAGAGGTAGAGCAGCTGAAAGGATCAATATGGTAGAGAGCTGGGAACTTGCCGCTACTAAAACTCCATATGTACCGTTTTTTGCAATTGTAAGTGCATCAAAGGATTATACAACTTTTGATGGTAAAGAAATAAAAGCGAAAGATATAGATATAGTATCTAGATTATTATTTATGTTAAGAATGCATAAAACTTACCCTGGTACAGGAACAGTTTGTACTGGAGCAGCAGCAAGAATACCAGGTTCAGTAGTTTGGGAAGTTCTAAAGGAAGAAGCAAAATCTAGAGTATCAATCAATATTGGTCATCCAGCAGGTATTATTCCTGTTGAATCAGAAGCTGAAGTTAAAGATGGAAAAGTAATTTTAAAGAAGGCTGCTATGTATAGAACAGCTAGAACGATTATGGATGGATATGTATATGTAAGGAAATCTGTTTATAATAAATAAATCTTTCATTAATACGCTGCTCCCAGAGAAGTAGATTTTCAGTTGTGGATTTCACAATATTACCTCCCATCTGATTACTTGCTGATAGTATATCAAATGGGAGGTCAACATGCATGACGGTGATTGTTCCAGCGCTTACTATTATTTGAAACGAATCATGTATAAATCAAATAACAGAAATTTAAACGACTCAAACAAGCTATTCACTTACAAAGATCTTAGAAGGGTGGGCATTCTTCTGAAACCTCACAGAATCTAAAATTACACAAGGATGATCCACCATTCTTTGGAGTATTTCTGAGTAATCATAAAATAGTATCTTACAGGGATGGGATAAAAGTTATAAATGAAGGGTCTTATGTTGAAGATAATGACCTTCATATCCAGTAGATATCCTAATTCTATGCAACAGTATATGAATTATTATTACATGTTTTTATAGGTATTAATAATGTGATTAAACATTTTCTTTACAGCAGGTGCCATAAACGCTTGATTTAAAGTGGTTATTCCGATAACTCGATATTCACGAGGCTCTATTGGATATATATCTACATTATTATTTTGGTTACGCATTACCAACTCAGGCATAATACAAATCCCAAAACCACTTTCAACCATAGCGATTGTGGATTGATCATCAACTACATGACAGGTGGATAGAACATTTAAACTATACTTATGAAAAAAATTATTGATGTCAGCATCGCTGCCTTTTCTTTGATATACAAATCGCTGACCTCTTATATCATCAATAGTTATAAATTCTTTGTTTTTAGGATAAAAGTTCTTTGGTACTACACATACAAGTGGATCTTTATATAAGGGTGTAATATTTATCTTTTCTGCACTTGAGGTAGATAAAAATCCTATATCCACTACACCATTTCTTAACCAGGCTGAAACGTCATTATAATGTCCCTGATATAATTCTATAGAAATATTAGAATAAAACTTTTGGAATGAACTAACAATAGAGGGTATCCAATTTGTACATACACTATTAAATGTTCCAATCTTTACAGTTCCTTTTTCAAGTCCGTTTAATAAGGAAACTTCCTGTTTAAGATGTTCCTCGCTATTAAGAACTGCTTGTACATGAGGTAATAAATTCTCACCATAACCAGTTAATTGTATGCTTGTTTTGTTTCTGATAAATAAAGGAAAACCCAATTCTTTTTCTAAACTTGAAATAGAGTGACTTATGGCAGAAGGGGTTAAATGTAAGATATCAGCAGCCCGCTGAAAACTATTCTGCTCTACAACGGTTTTAAATATTTTATACGATGGCAATGACATAATTCTAATATCTCCTTTTATAATATAAATGAAAATTATTCAACATAATAATGAAAATAATGAATTTTACTTATGTAAGTAATTGTATTAAAATAATCTAAAATAGTCAATAGATTCTATGAGGGGGTTATATTATGAGAATTGCAGTTATAGGTGCGGGTGCAATGGGAAGTCTTTATGGTGCATATTTATCACGTAATAATGAAGTTTATATGATTGATGTTAATAGCAAAATTATAGAATCCATAAATGAAAGAGGGTTAATCATATATGAAAAAGAAGTATTGTTATATTAATTAGTTATATAAGATGAAGATAACAGGATGTCATATTAAGCTTTCCGAAACTAAGCCATCAGTTAAGACACCAGCACCACTTTTAGGTGAGCACAATAAAGAGGTTTATAGTGAATTTATGGGATTTGATGAAAAAGAAATAGCAGCAATGAAAGAAGAAGGAGTAATCTAAGCATGAATTTACACCATAGGCTTAAAGTCCTTGGAACCTTTCGTAGTTCAGTTTCAAATTAAAGGACTATCTCGTGTAAAAGCGAGATAGTTACTTTCTTGGCATTGATTAAGTTGCTAGATTTCTTTTGAAGTGGCGTTAATCTTCATACGACTGACTCAAAGGAGGGAGTATTTTTGAATAATATCACAAGTTACAACAAGCGTTCGCAATTCAGTGTTGCTCTTATATCTCCTTATGAATACATGGGTGAATTGTTTACGAGTATTGCTAGGATAAATGGAGTAAAAGCATATGTTGAAATAGCATCACTTAACAACGCCGTTAATATTGCTAATAAGTTTAAAGATAAAGTGGATGTTTTTTTAAGCAGAGGGGGAACGTCTGATTATATTGAGAATTCAGTTGATACACCTGTAGTATCAATTCCGGTAACTGCTTTTGATATAACGAGGGCCATGCATTCTGCAAAAAGGATCGCAGATGAGGTGGCATTGGTGACGTACAACAACAGTGTATTTGATATAAATGAAATAGAGAATATACTGCAAATTAAAATACATGAGTACACATTTGTATCTGCAACTGATATTGAAGAGAGTGTTATTGATATAAAAAACAAAGGGATAAAGGTAGTAGTAGGGGGGATGCCTGTAGTTCAGGTAGCAGAAAGGAATGGTATAAAAGGCGTCCTTATTGAATGTAGTGAGGATTCAATACAACAGTCGCTAAAAGAGGCTTTGAGTATAGCTCAAGTTCGTAATGATGAAATAGAGCGTTCGGTAAGGCTTAGATTTATATTAAACTCAATTACGCAGGGAATTATTGTTACGGATGAAAATAATAAGGTCATTATTTACAATTCAGCAGCAGAAAAGATTTTTCGGATTTCTTCTGAGAAGGCTCTAGGAAAAGATGCATTAGAAATTATTCCCAACAGCAGAATGCATAAAGTATTTGAGAGTGGAGAAGCAGAACTTGGAGCACTACATGATATTAATGGAGGAACTATAGCTACAAATCGTATTCCAATAGAAGCTGACGGTAAGCGTATGGGGGTTGTAAGCACTTTTGAAGATGTTACAAAAATACAGCAGTTGGAACAAAAAATAAGAGAAAAGAAGCATAAGAAGGGATTTGTTGCTAAGCATTGTTTTAATGATATACTAACCGCTAAAAATGAAATGATTAAATTAAAAGAAATGGCGAGTATGTATGCTAAAACTGATAGTACTATTTTAATACAAGGGGAGTCAGGTACGGGAAAAGAACTATTTGCACAGAGTATCCATAATGCCAGTCATCGTTCCAATGGGCCTTTTGTAGCAGTTAATTGTGCAGCAATCCCTGACCAGCTACTTGAAAGTGAACTTTTTGGTTATGAAGGTGGTGCTTTCACGGGAGCAAAAAAAGAAGGTAAGCAAGGACTTTTTGAATTAGCTCATAATGGAACTATTTTTCTAGATGAGATTGGTGAAATATCCAAGGGGTTGCAAGCCAGATTGTTGAGGGTAATTCAAGAAAAGGAAATAATGAGAGTTGGTGGCGATAAGATTATTCCCGTAGATATAAGAATATTAAGTGCTACGAATCGAGAGCTTGAAAAACGAATTCACACCGGAGAGTTTAGACAGGACTTATATTACCGCTTGAATGTATTCAATATTATAATCCCACCTTTGAGAGAACGTAAAGAAGATATAGCTCTAATTGCTAAAAAATTATTAGAACAATTCATAGGTAATGCTATTGATATTAATAAAGCGATACAGGTGATTAATCCGTTATTGATTGCATATGATTGGCCAGGAAATATAAGGGAGTTTATCAATATTATGGAACGATTATCTTTAGTACTATTGCAATCAAGTCCAGATGAGTGGGCTAAGGGGTTAAAAAATGTTATGCATGCCCCAGAGGGGGAAGATCACTATATTACACTAAAAGTTAATATTAAAAATGGGCTAAAGGATGCCGTAAAGGATATTGAGAAAGATATCATAAATTCAATGCTTTTAAAATATAACCAGGATAAAGAAAAAGTGATTGAAGAATTAAAAATAGGTCGGGCTACATTTTGGAGAAAGATATAATATAGAGTTATTCTTATAAAAAGATACCATGTGGTATCAATTTTGATTAAAATCAGTATCATATTTGAGAATGGCCTTAAGCGTGAAATATTCATATATATTTATAATAATTATGCAACATCGGTATCAAATCGGTATCAAATATGAGACAAACGTTTTCTGAACCGTGCTAAAACTATAGTTAAAAGTTTTGGCGCGGTTTTTGCTATATTTATAGAGTAAGGAGATAATATTAAAAATAAATATTATTAGAATTATATTAAGGAGGAAGAATAATATGCACCCAGAAATGAAAATGGTCAAATGTTCAATTATGCGTGGAGGAACTAGCAAGGGTATATTCATCATGAAAAATGATTTGCCAAAGGACGCAGAGGAAAGAGATAAAGTAATACTTTCTGTATATGGAAGTCCTGATTTAAGACAGATTGATGGGATTAGGTGGAGCTGATGTATTAACAAGCAAGCTTGCAATAATAGCACCACCAACGAGAGAAGATGCAGATGTAGATTTACACACTTTTGCTCAAGTTAGCTTTGCTGAAGCTTTTGTAGATTATGGTGGAAAAAAAACTGTGGAAAATATATCTTCAGCAGTTGGACCGTTTGCAATAAACGCGGGATTAGTTGAGGCTAAAGAACCAATAACAACTGTAAGAATTCACTTAACAAATTCTAATAATATATTAGTTGCTGAAGTTCCTGTAAAAGGATGGCAAAAGCAGCTGTAGAAGGCGATTTCAGAATAGATGGGGGTACCTGGTACTGGGGCAAAAATTACATTAGATTGGTCAGATTACTCAAGGTGCTTTTACCGGTAAACTGCTACCAACAGGAAAATGTTAAAGATATTATAAGCGTAGATGGAAAGGATTATCCAGTATCAATAGTAGATGCAGGTAATCCACTAGTGTTTATCAAGGCTGAGGGGATATTGGAATTGATGGAACTGAAACGCCACAGCAAATCGAGAGCAACAAAAAGCACTTATGGATTTAATTGAACAGATTAGAGGTAAAAAGCGAAAGATATAGATATAGTATCTAGATTATTATTTATGTTAAGAATGCATAAAAAAAAACTTACCCTGGTACAGGAACAGTTTGTACTGGAGCAGCAGCAAGAATACCAGGTTCAGTAGTTTGGGAAGTTCTAAAGGAAGAAGCAAAATCTAGAGTATCAATCAATATTGGTCATCCAGCAGGTATTATTCCTGTTGAATCAGAAGCTGAAGTTAAAGATGGAAAAGTAATTTTAAAGAAGGCTGCTATGTATAGAACAGCTAGAACAATTATGGATGGATATGTATATGTAAGGAAATCTGTTTATAATAAATAAATCTTTAAAGTTTTTATGAATTTTCTATTATTTCAAAAATCAGTTTATAGTATAACAATATTTAATACAAATCACAAAATGAAGTCTGTTTAAGGGGGAACAGTTGATGGGAAAGACGATAGCAGAGAAAATACTTGCAAAGGCCGCAGGTGTAGAAGTTGCAAATGCTGGAGATATTCTTTGGGTAAATGTTGATAAAGCTATGATGGATGATATATTAGGGCCTAGAGTAGAAATTGCTGAAAAGATGAAATTAATTAAAGATGAGGTATGGGATAAAGATAAGGTTGTTATTATATCAGATCATTACACTCCACCTGCAAGTATTAAGCAAGCTGAGATTGTAAAATTTACAAGAGAATGGGCTAAAACTCATAAAATAGATAACTACTACGAATTTGTAGGTCCATGCCATCAAATAATGGCTGAAAATGGTCATGTAAGGCCAGGAACAGTAGTGCTTGGTACAGATTCACACACTTGTATGGGAGGGGCACTAGGTGCATTTGCTAGTGGTGTAGGTTCTACAGAAATGCTTGGCATATTGCTCACTGGTAAGACATGGTTGAAGGTTCCAGAGACTATTAAAGTTGAGTGGAAGGGACAGCTTCAAAATGGTGTAATGGCAAAAGACATGTCATTAAAGACAATTGGAACAATAGGACATGCCGGTGCCACTTATAAGGCGGTAGAGTATGTTGGAGATACTATTGAAAGTCTTATAATGGATGAACGTATGGCTATCACAAATATGGCTGTAGAAATGGGAGCAAAGGCTGGCATTATTCCACCTGATGCAAAAACAATTGAATATCTTAAGGGTATTGGTGTTACTGAAGGTTATACCTTCTATAGCAGTGATAATGATGCAAATTACTGCCAGGTGTTAAATTTTGATTCTAGTAAGTTAAAACCAGTAGTAGCATGCCCTAATGAAGTGGACAATGTAACGGAAATAGAAAATGTAGCTGGAACTAAAATTCATCAAGCTTACATTGGTTCATGTACTGGTGGAAGGTATAACGATTTAGAAGCTGCAGCTAGTATTTTAAAAGGTAAAAAGGTTAAAAATGGTGTGCGTCTTTTGGTAGCTCCTGCTTCACAAGAGGTTTACAAGAAAGCATCTAGAGATGGAATATTATCAGTATTGGCTGATGCTGGTGCTGTTATTATGGCACCTAGTTGTGGTCTATGTGTAGGAGTACATTCAGGATTGCTTGCGGATGAAGAAGTTTGTATTTCTTCAAGCAATCGTAATTTTATTGGGAGAATGGGTAGTAGTAAATCTGGAATTTATCTTGGATCACCTATGTCAGTGGCAGCTAGTGCCATCACTGGAGGTATAACTGATCCACGTGAATTTATATAGGAGGTAAATGAATATGAGTACTTTAGTTAAAGGTAAGGTTTTAAAATATGGAGATAACATTAATACAGATATAATATCTCCACCACAATATATGGAACTTAGTTTTGCAGAGGCAGCAAAGTATTCTATGAGTGCCATTGATCCAGAGTTCTATAATAAGATAAAAAAGGGAGATATTATAGTTGCTGGAGCTAATTTTGGTTCTGGATCAAGTAGAGAAACTTCTCCATTAACACTTAAATATCTAGGAACAGGGGCGATTGTAGCTAAGTTCTTTGCAAGAATATTTTATCGTAATGCTATCAATCTGGGTATTCCAGTGATTGAGTGCAGCGAAGTTGATAAGATTGAAGATGGAGATGAAATTAAAATTAGTATTGAAGAAGGCGTGATTTACAACATAACGAAAAATGAAAGGTATAGCTGTAGTAAAATTCCTTCGCATATCTTGGAATTAATAAACAAGGGTGGACTTGTTTCATATTTAAAAGAAGTAGCAAAATAATATAATCTAGCGAAAGATAAAAGGTATATAACTATATATATTTTAATGCTGAATGAATTTTCTAGAGTAACTTTAAAAGGTTGCTCTAGAAAAACTAGGCTGGATGTAAATGTTACCAAATTATGTGTTTATATGATCATAGATTGATAAGAAAAAGCTTGTTGCTAAGCCGGAAAATAAAGTAAAGGTAGTGTATGTTAATGAAAATGAATGTATTAAGAATCCAGTACTTTTTAAGAAAAGTTTAGCAGCTCTAGGAGTTACTATTTTTGGATTTATGCTTCATGGTGTATTACATTTTTAATCAGCCACAATAGCTATAACTGGGGCAGTTGTTTTATTATTTATTTCAAATATATCTTCAGAGAAAATATTACATGAGGTAGAGCGGAAAATTATATTTTTCTTCGTTGGACTATTTATAATGGTAGGGTGGCTAGAGGCAACCGGAGTTATTAGTGCTTTAGCAGAATGGGTAATTAGTGTTACTAAAGGAAATCTAACTTTAACCACTATGTCTATATTAAGGGTATCTGTAATAGCTTCAGCTTTTGTTGATAATATCCCTATTGTTGCAACTATGATATACCATTAATCCAGGATATGGGGTCAATGACTGGTATGAACCTAGAACCAATATGGTGGGCTTTATCTTTAGGGGCTTGCTTTGGAGGAAATGGTACAGTTTTAGGTGGCAGTGATAGTGTAATTGCAAGAGGAATGGGAGAAGATCATGGTGAGAAAATTACCTTCGGAGAATACTTTAGACTTGCCCTTCCTCTTATGATACGTACAATAATTTTTGATTCTATCTATTTACTTATTTTTTATATTTCATAGAGGTGGACAAGTAAAGGTGTATTAATGGGTAATTCTATTGCTTTAGTTTATGTTAGATATGTAATCATTGTATAAAAGGAAATCTGTTTGTGACATCCTAATAGAATATACTGCAAATCATAAAATTTAATTACTTCTATATTAGACTTTTGCAAAAAGGAAATTTAATTTTAAAAATATTTTTATCAGGGGGATTTAATATGACAAATTATCTATCTTTACTTTCATTAGTATTTTTAATAGCAGCGATTGCTGTAGGTTTCATAAAAAAATTGAACGTAGGATTTATTGCAGTTGGTTTTGCCTTAGTTATAGGAAGAATTACAGGTATGAGCGATAAAGTAATTATTAGTGGGTTTAATACTTCTCTTTTTGTAATGCTGGTTGGAATAAGCTATTTGTTTAGTATTGCTCAGATAAATGGAACATTAGAGTTAATAGCAAAAAAGTTTATAGCTTTAGCTGGTAAGAAAACGTACCTAATTCCAATTATAATGTATATATTAGGAGCTGTAATAGCTGCTATAGGCCCAGGAACAATACCAGCCTTTGCATTAGCTGCGGCATTTGGTGTTCCACTAGCTCTTGCCATGAAGACGAATCCACTTCTACTAACTTCCATGGGACAACTAGGAGCTATAGGAGGAGGAATGACAGCTATTGCACCTACAGGCATTATTGGGATCAATTTATCAGCACAACAGGGAATAAATAATGTGGCAATTCCGCTATTAGGAAACGCGATAATCGGATCAGCTTTCTTTGCGATTATATTGTATATAGCATTTAAAGGATATAAGGCTGGAGGAGAAAATCCTTTGAAATTAAAGGACCTTCCTAAATTTAATAAAAATCAAATAATAACCATGTTAGGTATCTTATTGATGGTAACTGTTACAATTGCATTTAAAATAAATGTTGGATTATCATCATTTTTAATTGCAACAATTCTTACTATATTTAATATTGCAGATGAAAAAGAGTGTATCAAATCTATGCCATGGGGAACTCTTATATTAGTAACAGGGGTAGGGGTGCTTATGAATGTAGTAATAGCATCAGGTGGAATAAATATCATGGCAAAAGCATTGGCAAGTATCATGAATGAGAAAACTGCAGCACCATTAATAGGTCTTACATCTGGTATAATGTCTTGGTTTAGTTCGACTTCAGGTGTGGTTATGCCTACGATGATACCTACAGTAAATACTGTAATGCAAACCGTTGGAGGCAATTTATCAGGACCAGAATTAGTATCTGCAATATCAGTTGTAGCTTCAGTAGCAGGCCTGAGTCCAGCATCTACTGGAGGAGCACTTGTTTTATCTGCATACCTAACAAATGTACATCTTGATGACGAAGAGCAAAATAAGCTCTTTGCGAGACTGTTTATAATATCAGTTTGTGCAGTTATAGCCTTAACATTATTTGTTGGATTAGGTGGATTTAAATTTATAAAATAATCAAAGTACTAAGTTCTATATGCTTCTTTTTAAGTAAGAGGATGGAACAAGTAAAGCTTTTCAACATTAATGATTAACTTACGAAAATTAATAAATAAAAATACTTAATTAAAGTGGCAGGAGTATTTTAAAAAGATGATTATTGGTAGTGGACACAAAATAAAGGTGTCCACTACCAATACTGAAAATAGTAACTATGGATATATAATTACTACATATTAGGTATAAAGACATAGAGGACGGGAAATTAGGCAATGACAATAAAAATAAAAATTCCATTGACGATTGTAATGCTAGTAGTCTTTTCTTTATTGACAACTGAGATATTAGTATATCACTCCAGTAGAGACATTCTGACGAATGAGATAAATGATAAGCTTTCAACAAACTCAGAAAAAACATCACTCTATATTAAAGGGCTAGTTGAGGGGGTGCTAACTACTACTAAGTTAATTTCAAATCAGGATACTTTTAAAGATTTATTAATTATGAGATATGAAAAATCAGATGCAGAGTTTTTAAGTGAAAATAATGTATTGCTTGAAAAGGCTAATGAGTTATTAAAGAAAAGTTTTGATAATGTTAAAGATCGGGAACATCTTTTTATTGTAGATAAAAACGGACTAAATGTAGCGGATAGTGTTCCTGAAAACGTAGGAAAAGTAAATATATCTGATAGGAGCTATTTTAAAGAAGCGTTATCAGGCAAGAATACGATAAGTGATATTATTGTTGCAAAATCTAATGGAAAAACTGTTGTTACGTTTTCAACTCCTATTAAAGATAACGATGGAAATATAATAGGTGTATTTGTAGATGTTGTTAAAACAGATTTTTTTACGTCCAACTTATCTAATATAAAGATTGGGCAAAGTGGTTATATATATTTAATGGATAGTAATGGAATAATCTTATCACATCCGGAAAAAGATAAAATAAATACTAAGACTGTAGTTAAAGAATTAGAAGATGCAGCCACTAGTGAAGTGGATTCAACGGATTTAAAAGCTAAAAATATACTTTATACAAATGAGGGGATAGAAAAAGTGGCATCCTATGTAAAGATAAGTGGTGTAAAGTGGATGCTAGTTGCTACAGTAAACTATTCAGAAGTAGAATCGCCTATTAATGCTTTGCTTAAGGAATCGTCATTCATTGTGCTTATTTTCATTTTGATTGCCACAGTGATAGGTTGTTATATTTCCAGGCTTGTGGTGACTCCAATTACACAAATGTTAGGAGTAATGAGTGAAATGTCATCAGGGAACTTAAATGTAGCAATGAATATCAAGTCAGTGGATGAGTTTGGCATGCTTTCAAATAAATTCAATGAAATGACAGAGAAAGTGAAGAACCTTATTAAAGATATGAATAGTTCCATAAATGTATTAAATACAAGCGCCGAGGAGATTAGTATAGCTTCAAGCTCTACGGCACAAGCTATCGATGAAAATGCAGCTACAACACAGGAAGTAGCAGTGGCGATTGGGAGACAAGCTATGGATACGCAGCAGGTATCTTTGAAGATAAATGAACTAGGAGAACAAGTTGAAGATATTAATGAAAAGTCACAAATTATAAAATATAGTTCAGATAATATATTAAGGATGTTCAATATTAACAAACAAATAGTTGAAAACTTGATGGAAATTACAGAGCAAAGTGTAGGAGAAATAGAAAAGGTTTCTAACATTAGTAAAAAGCTAGAAGAAAGTTCTAATAATATTGGTGATATCATAAAAGTAATTAATTCAATCGCTGATCAAACAGATCTATTGGCATTAAATGCGTCTATTGAAGCTGCTAGAGCTGGAGAAGCCGGGAAGGGGTTTTCTGTAGTAGCTGATGAGATTAGAAAACTAGCAGAGAAATCTTCAAGTTCCGCAAATCAAATAGCTGTAATTATAAAGGAAACTCAGAGGTACTCTTTAGAAAATGCTAAGACAGCATATGTAATGAAAGGTATTATAGATATTCAAAATAAATATGTGGACCAAACAAAGGACTCATTTAATACAATAATGGATGATGTAGTATATTCTACAGAGCAGATTAAGAGTATAAATGCCGCAATTGAAAAAATAAACTTGTATAAGAATGAGGTTATTTCAAATATGCAAAGCGTAACTGCTACAATTGAAGAGGTTTCTGCATCAGTAGAGCAAGTATCTTCAACGACAGAAGAGCAAGTAGCGATGGTAGAGCACTTAAAAAACATGATTCATGATATAGATTATCTTTCAAAAGTTCTTGTGCAAGCATCTTTAGTTTTCAAAATATAGTAAATTACGTCTAAAGTTAAATCAGAAATTTAGGTGGTTAAAAATATTAATAATTAGTAAAAAGTTAATATACTTATATAAGTGTTATATTCTTTAATAGAAAGAGGAAGAGCTTTACATCCTGCATTGAATGAATTGTATGCATGGGATGAAGAACAAATTGAGCTTGATAATTTATAATATAATAATATATTTATATAAAAATTTTAACTTTGTAAGTAATGAGGCAGAGGAAGATTGTACGGGTTTTGAAAAATTGGGAAAAATAATCTGAAATAAGAAAATTTTGATAGTCAGAATGGCTACGTCAATTACCTAACATAGAAACATCTCAAAATATTTTTGGAAATAGGCTCCATATTGCGAGGCTTCAAATTTATATATTATTGGCAAGTGCTTTTGGAAAAATATAAGATTTTAATGGGATTTTGTTTGAAATTTTGGGGGGAAGTTTAAAAAATCACCATTCGGAATTGAGATAAATGGAGACCTGACGGGTTTCTGAATACATTTTATTTGTTAAAAGGGGGAACACACATTAATGAACAATTCAGTATTATATTTTGCTCCAATTGCAGGAGTACTTGGATTATTATTCGCTTTTTTCTTATCTAATAAAATTTCTAAAACAGATGTAGGTACAGATAGGATGAAGGAAATTGCTGGTTATATTGAAGAAGGTGCTATGGCTTTCCTAGCAAGAGAATATAAAGCTCTTGCAGTTTTTATTTCGGTTGTATTCGTTATCTTAGGAATCACTCTTGATTGGTTAACAGCTATTTGTTTTATAATTGGAGCTACATTTTCAATCTTAGCTGGATATTTTGGAATGAAAGTTGCAACTAAGGCTAATGTTAGAACAGCAAATGCTGCAAGAGGGGAACAAGTTAAAGCTCATGAGATTGCAGTTACAGATGCTAGTACTATAACCGCAAATGTTAGTAAAGAAAATTCTTCAAGTAGTGCCGAAAACAAGGCTCTTGAAATCGCCTTTTCCGGCGGAGCGGTTATGGGGATGTCTGTAGTAGGATTAGGACTTTTAGGTATAGGAATATTATATTTAATATTCGGATCAGATAAAATAAATGTTATCACAGGATTTGGTCTTGGAGCGAGCTCAATTGCATTATTTGCACGAGTTGGCGGTGGTATTTATACTAAGGCTGCGGATGTTGGGGCCGACCTTGTTGGTAAAGTAGAAGCAGGAATACCTGAGGATGATCCAAGAAATCCAGCAGTTATTGCTGACAACGTTGGAGATAACGTAGGTGACGTTGCAGGAATGGGAGCTGACCTTTTTGAATCCTATGTTGGTGCAATAATTTCAACATTAACCCTTGGAGCAGTTTTATTCAGTAAGGGTGAAGGAATTGTTTTTCCATTGGTTCTTGCTTCTGTAGGTATTATCTCTTCTATAATAGGTTCTTTATTTGTTAAGGATAATGAAAATTCTAATCCGCAAAAATCTTTAAAAACTGGTACTTATGTAAGTGGTGTTATTGTTATCATAACGGCGGTAATATTAAGTAATATGTTATTTGGAAATTTAAATGCCTTTTGGTCCGTTGCAGTAGGTTTAATTGCAGGTGTTTTAATTGGACAAGTAACTGAAGTTTATACCTCCGGTGATTATAACCATGTTAAGAAAATAGCTAAGCAATCACAAACAGGGCCAGCGACTACAATAATTTCTGGTCTTGCAGTTGGTATGTATTCTGCAGTACTTCCAATATTATTTATTTCAGTTGCAGTTTTAGTTTCTTTCTTCGTAATGGGTGGAAGCTCTAATGCTACTATGGGGCTTTATGGTATTTCACTAGCTGCCCTTGGAATGCTTTCAACTGCTGGTATGACCGTTGCAGTTGATGCGTATGGCCCAATAGCAGATAACGCCGGTGGTATAGCTGAAATGTCAGAACTTCCTAAAGAGGTTAGAAAAATAACTGATAAACTTGATTCAGTAGGAAACACGACTGCAGCAATTGGAAAAGGTTTTGCAATTGGTTCGGCAGCTTTAACAGCACTTGCATTATTTGCTTCATATTCACAAGCGGTTGGGTTAAAATCAATTGATCTTTTAAATCCTGTTACATTGGTTGGTGTTCTTATAGGTGGTGTTTTACCATTCTTCTTCGGAGCGCTTTCAATGGAAGCTGTAGGTCATGCAGCAAACAAAATGATTGAAGAAGTTCGAAGACAGTTCAGAGAAAATCCTGGCATTATGGCGGGTAATACAAAACCTGACTATAAGACTTGCGTTGATATTTCTACCGCTGCAGCTCTAAAGGAAATGGTTCTACCTGGTGTTCTTGCCGTAATTGTACCAGTTGTAGTTGGTGTTTTATTAGGTGCAGAAGCTTTAGGTGGACTTCTTGCAGGGGCAGTTGTATCTGGAGTTCTTTTAGCTATATTTATGTCTAATTCTGGTGGTGCTTGGGATAACGCTAAAAAATATATTGAAACTGGAGAGCATGGTGGAAAAGGTAGCGATGCACATAAAGCTGCAGTTGTTGGAGATACCGTTGGTGACCCATTCAAAGATACTGCAGGTCCAGCTATGAATATTCTAATAAAACTTATGACAATTGTTGCATTAGTATTTGCGCCTTTGTTTGCTAAAGTAGGTGGGATTTTAATAAATCTCATAAAATAATAGTTTAATAAAATATATGTTTTAAGTTAATTTTGAGTATGATAACGTACTGCTACTTCATAATCCTAATACACTTATGGAACCAGAGGAGGTTGCTCAAGCATTTGATGAACTTCGTAGCAGTGGCAAAATTATGTGTTTTGGAGTGAGAAAGCATAATTCTATGCAAATTGAATTACTTACCTAAGTCATTTGTACAAAACTTAGGTAAATAGAAAAAGCAGAAACGTTTATAGGCTTTCAAGAATAAAACGGGTGGCAGAGAAGACGGCATGGATTCTTACGGAACATATAAAAAAAGGAAAATTTAATGAATTTTATTTTGAAGCAAGCTTTGAAAAAAAAGCAAATTTCCTCCTATAGAAGTTATTCTTCCTAATGAAGAAACTATATATATTGAAGGAAGAATAGACAGGGTAGATGTAATAAGAACAAATGAAGACATTTTCATTAAGATAATTGATTATAAATCAGGAGGAAAAAATTTGAATTTGACAGAAGTAGTAAATGGCTTGCAATTACAGCTTATGATTTATTTGAATGCAGTATTGAATGGTTTTAGTCAAAGTAATAATGCAAGAGCAGCAAAGCCAGCGGGTGTATTTTACTTTAAAATTGATGACCCTATTATTGAATCTGATAATATTAATAATAAAGAAATCATTTTTAATGTAGAAAATGAAATAAGGAAACTCTTTAAGATGGATGGATTGGTGCTTAAAGATATAAATATAATTAATAATATAGATAGCGAAATAAACGGATATTCAAATATTATTCCTGTAAATGTTAAAAAGGAAGGATCAATAGGGGGAAAATCAAAGACCTTGGAAGAAAAAGACTTTGAAAAGTTACTTTCACATATGCTAAAAATTACAGGGGATTTGTGCGAGTCTATAATACAAGGGAATATTGAAATTAAACCTAAAAAATTTAATGATAAAAAAACTTCTTGTACATATTGTAAATATAGAACCATATGTCAATTTGACATATCTCTTGCAGGTCAAAAGTACGAGAAATATGATAAAATAAAGCCAGAGGAAATGCTATCATCTTAAGATGATAGATGAAGAGATGAAATATGAGAGTTAATGAAGATTTTGCAAAGCAAAATCCTGCCTTAATTATTCATTATTAATTTTTCATTCGTAATTTGGAGCGTAGCTCCATCCTGCCAACATAGCTCAGCCGGTAGAGCAGCTGATTCGTAATCAGCAGGTCGTGGGTTCAAGTTCCGTTGTTGGCTCCAGTATAATCACTATGTCATTGATATAGTGATTATTATTATGTTTAACTACCCACGGCCAAGGGGGGAACGGGGGAAGTATTCCCCTGTTAAAGAAGTTGACTAGAGTCAACTGGATTACAACTCCGGGGGTAAGGCACACGAAGGTGTGCTGGCCGATAGAATCATTTGGTAGAGCCTGGGGACATTCCTCAAAGAGAAAGACCGTCTTGCGGAGGTGTGTCCCCTTACTTTGTGAGAGCGAAAGCGACGGGAGAGGGTTCAAGTTTTGCCATGCCGTGGCCGGAAGGTCTCGAAGGCAGACACGGATTCTAAATACCCAACTTTTTTTTCTTTCGCCACAAGGTACTTCTACTGACCCCAAGCATCTTGGCGGCATCCGTTTCGGTGTTGCATTTAGAGAGGGCTGTTTCAATAAATTGTTTTTCCTCGCAAACATGGGTTGGGTGGATAAACAGAATTTTTTCAAACAATTTTGTTTCAGTGTCGTAGCCCTGATACTGGACTGAAAAACGTTCCATAATATTTCTCAATTCCCTGATGTTACCTGGCCACTTATATTGTGTCAGCAATTCATTGTTTGCGATCCTCTTAATCGTGGACGGAGAAAGGTCGGGGCGAAAGCTCTGCAAAAAAAACTCAGCTAGGTCAGCAACATCATCAATGCGCTCACGAAGTGGAGGCAGTTGAATCTCAAGGATATTGAGACGATAAAACAGGTCAATTCGAAATTTTTGTTCCGAAACCAGAGTCAGTAGACTTTTATTAGTGGCTGCAATAACCCGGGCATCTGTATATATGGGACGTTGGCCGCCAACACGGAAAAACTCATGCTGTTCAAGAACGCGGAGGAATCGTGACTGTATCGGAAGAGAAAGTTCGCTAATCTCATCCAAAAACAAAGTGCCCCCCTGAGCCAGCTCAAAATAGCCACGCTTGCCCCCACGACGTGCCCCGGTAAATGCGCCCTCGTCATAACCAAACAGTTCGCTTTCTATGAGGCTTTCAGGAAAAGAGGCGCAGTTTACAGCTACGAATGGTTTAAGTGCCCTAGAACTCGCATTATGGATACTCTGAGCAAATAAATCTTTTCCCGTTCCACTCTCACCGTTGATTAATATTGTGGAGGGAGTATTAGCATATATTTTTGCATCTTTTTTTGCTTCAAGCAAAATCGGCGCCTTTCCAATAATATCAGAAAAATGAGTCTTTGCACTAAAATGATTGCCTCCATCATGACGCTGTATGGCTTCACTAGCTCTCTGGATAATATCTACATATTGAAAAGTAATAACAACACCCGTGACATCCCCATGCACATTAACAGGAACTTGTGTATTCATAACTTTCATATTGTCGATAATACAAAATTCATTGATCTTTTTTATATTACTGGTAACCAATTCTTCAACGTTTATCCCTTGGATTATATCGTTGACGTTTTTACCTATGATTTTGTCAGCGGAGATTCCAATGATTTTTTCAGCCCTTGGATTGATGAGCTCAATAATTCCAGTCTTGGATACGGACATAATTCCTTCATATGTCGAATTAATGATAGTTTTAAAATGTGTGGCGTCAGAAAATAGCTTCTTGTTGGAATGAGCCATTATTATAGAATTATCGATAGCGAGCTTTATGGCAGGTATTCGCCACAACAGATGTCCTCTTAATCCTTTTTCCTCTGCTAAACGGCATGTGTAGCTACCTCCGATGATGTCCTGTATTCCTGATTCCTTTAGTTGGTCGATAGTACACTCTAAATCGGTTAAACCGTCATATGTGTACTCTTCAACATCAACTCGCAGTATACTTTTTGTCTCAGCAAGATAGGGAATGAGATTTTTGTTCGTAATAATAGCTATCTTGTTGGAATGGCGCCGCACTTCCTTAAGAACACATAAGAGGTCAAAACCTGTGACTTGGATTTCTACAAGTGGGGTATTGATTTCATTGCATTGCTTGATTATTCGAGCGTTGGAGCCAGATGATATGAGTACATCAATATGCTGTTTGCTTTCGAGGTCGAGGATTTCTTCTATTACATGTTCAGGCGTGACTTCAAGAATAACAAATTCAATATCGGGGTATAATCGGTATACGGATTTAATAAGTTTCATCTGTTTTCCATAACTTAAAAAAACAAGTCGTGTATTCATATTGCAGTACCTCCTAAAAGAATTCAAAGATCATGTTCGTTTCCTTGAAATAAAAGTATAAGCTATTTCAAGGAGAGCGTATTATATTTGCACAGGAGATGATGGTAGGGTTTGGTTGCACGATTTACTGATCGTGAGCCTTTGGAATATAATTATAACATAATTCAAATGTGACTGCAACAATGAAACACGGTGAAACGATTTGATGAAACGAAGATGGGGATCTCTTCAAAGCAATATGTAATTAATGTAAATACAGTGTGCTGCAATCTCATTTGGTAGGTATTACGCATAGGTTCAATATGCGCCATAAAACAGCATTTTTTATAATCGATTTTATGATTTGTCTCAAAAATTATTAAAATATATCTCTATCGCGGGAAATTGGCACGAACATTGCTAAATATAAAGAGCAAAGACGGAAAGATTTTAAAGCATGTCTATTTTTAAGGCAAATGGATTGATAAAAAAGCTTAATTTGAACTTTAAGGAGGGATGCCCAATGTCACCATAAAAAAACCGTTTTTGAAAACAACCGTATATGACTCTATAGTTGTGCTTGTTATTTTTTAGGTGATGCTATGAATGCATCAAAAACTTTTTTCGTCTTTGATGGGTAGATCCTTTAGGTTGAGTCCTTTTATGTTTTGCATTGCTTTTCAAAAAATAAATAATATAAGTGAGGTATAAAAATGAGTCTATCAGTGATTTTTCTTATTTGTATCTTGAGCGCTATTTTTCTTGGTTTCTTTTTAAAGGTAAATGCCGGTATTATTTCTACAGTATTAGCAGTATTGCTAGGGGTTCTGGGCTGTGGTCTCAGTGTCAGCGGTGTCATCGCGCTCTGGCCGTCCAAGCTGATGATGACCCTTGTGTTTATGACCTTCTTTTTCGGTTTCGCCATAAATAACGGCACTCTTCACCGCATTATTCAAGTAGCAACACGGTGGGGAAGGAAGTGCCCGCCTCTAATCCCGATTATACTTTTCGCAATTAATTTTATTATGTCTATGATTGGTGTGCCCGCATATGCCATGTTCGCTTTTACAGCCCCCATCATTATCCCCATCTGCGTTGACAGTAGCATAAGTCTCATACTCGCTGCTATCATAATAATCGGTGCTCCAATCGCCGGTGGCTATTCCAGTGTTGGCCAGTTCGGCATCATCACTACCAACACAATGCTGGCGCATGGCTATTCCATGGAGCAGGCCATTCCGATAGTCCGAACTATGTGGATTAACAACATAATAGTTCAGGTTCTTGTATTTGTAGCTTTTTACTTTATACTGAAGGGATACAAAACCAAGGTCAGTGAAAGTGTTATGCATCCAGATCCCTTCGACAAAGTACAGAAAAAGACAGCCATCCTTCTCATGGTAGCGTTCGGCAGTATGATACTTATGAGTGTCTTGAAAACGCTAATCGGTGGTGATTTTTTCATTACTCTCAACAAGTTTAATGATGTACTCTTTATCATACCTATTCTAATCATAGCCTCTATTATCTTAAAGGTTGGCGATGAAAAAGAAGCATTTAAGAGGATTCCGATGGGATCTATCCTCTTGGTCTGCGGTATTATCACATTAGTTTCCGTTGGTCTCAAAGGCGGCATCTTAGATGAAATTACAGTCTGGGCGGCTGATAACGTCAGCAGTGGAGTTGCACCCTATTTCCTTTGCGTGGCTGCTTCGTTCATGAGTTACTTCGTATCCACTACTAGTGGAGTTATACCAACTCTTGGCACGATGGTCGCTGGCATCGCACAAAGCACCGGGCTTAACACATGTCTTCTCTACTCCTGTATATCCGTCCCTGCTGGATTTACCGGATACTCCCCATTCTCAAGTGGCGGTTCAATCACTCTGGGGTCCATAGTTGATGATAATCTCTCCAAGCCACTTTACAAGACGTTGCTCTGGTTCCCACTTCTTGCCACTGTTATTAACATTCTCTGCATCATGCTCGGCATTATGCAAAAAGGGCCCTTCTAAGGGATCGGTAATGTATAACTTTTGATTTTATCTGCTACAATGCAGTAGCCTTGACGGGTAGGGGCTACAGCATTGATTATCCAAAATCTATAGTAAGACTTATCATTCTAACAAGTTATAAGGGAGTGAAAATATTGACAATAACTGAGAAAATACTTGCTGCTCACTGTGGGAAAGACCATGTGGTTCCCGGAGAACTGATTACCACGAAACTTGATTGTCTACTGGCTAATGACGTGTCGGGGCCCATTGCGGTGCGAGAGTTTTACAAAATGGGTTTTAAAGAAGTATTTGACAATGAACGTGTATACCTAGTCAACGACCATTTTACGCCCAATGCAACGATCAACGCTGCGACGCAGAGCAAAGCCAATCGTGATTTTGCCCGCGACTGCAAGATTAAGAATTTTTTTGACGTTGGCAAAATGGGCATTGAGCACGCTCTTCTACCTGAGCAGGGCCTTGTATTGCCAGGTGATATCTTGATTGGGGGAGACTCCCACACCTGTACTTATGGAGCTTTAGGAGCATTCAGCACAGGTATGGGAAGCACCGACGTAGCAGTGGGTATGGGTACCGGTGAAATTTGGATTAAGGTACCCCATACAAAAAAGTTCATTTTTAGTGGTTCCTGCCCCGAATATGTTACTGGTAAAGACTTCATTCTTTACATCATTGGCAAGATTGGAGTGGATGGTGCACTGTATATGGCTATGGAATTTGCTGGGCAGGCTATTAGTGAACTGTCAATGGACAGCAGGTTTACCATCTGCAATATGGCTATCGAAGCAGGCGCCAAAAACGGCATCATAGCTCCTGACGAGAAGACCATTGAATATGTAAATGAGCACAACCGAACTGGTAGGAAGTACACAGTCTATGAAAGCGATCCCGACGCTGAATATGCAGCAGTTTACGAGTGGGATGCCAGTCAGTTGCAACCATTGGTTGCATGCCCGCATCTTCCAAGTAATGTCAAACCTGCCAGAGAGATCAAGGATGTCCGCATAGACCAGTCCATCATTGGATCCTGCACAAACGGTCGCCTTGAGGATTTGCGTGCTGCCGCTTCAGTGCTGAAAGGCAATAAGGTCGCTTCCAATGTCCGCACGATCGTTATTCCCGCTACTCAGGAGATATACCGTCAGGCTGTGAATGAGGGTCTGGTGGATATATTCCTCGATGCGGGCGCGGCGGTTTCCACGCCAACCTGCGGTCCCTGCTTTGGCGGACATATGGGCATTCTCGCCGCTGGTGAGCGTACCGTTTCCACAACAAACCGAAACTTTGTCGGCAGAATGGGTCATCCCACTTCTGAGGTCTATCTGTCGGGAGCTTATGTAGCTGCCGCATCTGCAGTTGCAGGTAAGATTGCAGATCCAAAGGAGGTGCTCTGATGGGAACAGCACATAAATTCGGTAACAATATTGATACAGACCTTATCGTTCCCGGCAAGTATTTATCCCTGTCCGATGCAAAAGATCTCGGAAATATTTGCATGGAGGGAGCAGACCCCGAGTTTGTGAATAAAGTGAAGCGGGGCGATGTCATTGTAGCCGGAACGAACTTTGGCTGCGGCTCATCCCGTGAGCATGCTCCAATAAGCATTCTTGCGTCAGGTGTTAATTGTGTTATTGCAGAGAGCTTTGCTCGTATCTTTTATCGAAATGCGATTAACTTGGGTTTACTCGTTCTTGAGTCTGCTGAAGCGGCAAAAGCCATATCTGATGGTGACGAAATTGAAGTAGCTGTTATTGAAGGAGTTATTGAAAATAAGACGACTGGTAAGAAATACTTTTTTGTTCCATTTCCTCCTTCTATAATGGAAATTGTAAAGGCTGGCGGAATTAAGAAAAAATTAATATCAGATTTAAATATAGAGAAAAATTAATGAGGTGAAAAAATGTCTAAAGTAAAAGCTCTTCGTGAATTGATTAATTCTGGAAAAATAATTTCAGCCCCTGGTGCATATGATGTGTGGTCCGCAAAGCTGATCGAAAATGCTGGTTTTGACGTTGCTTATATGACAGGTTATGGTGTGTCTGCAAGTGTACTCGGACGTCCGGACATCGGGCTAATGACTTTTTCAGAAGTGGCTATGATGGCGAAAAATATTGCTTTTGCCACTAACATTCCTATAATTGCAGACTGTGATACTGGCTTTGGCAATACTTTAAATGTCATCCGTTGTGTCGAGGAGTTTGAGGCTGCCGGTGTTGCTGCTATCCAGTTGGAAGATCAGTTAATGCCTAAGCGTTGTGGACACATGGAAGGCAAAGTTGTAATCCCCAAAGAGGAAATGGTAGCAAAGATTCGTGCTGCTGCGTATGCGCGTAAAGACCCTGACTTTGTTATTATTGCTCGCACGGATGCACGAGCTGCCAACAGTTTTGATGATGCTATGGATCGAGCAAAAGCCTATGTTGAGGCCGGTGCCGACGTTATTTTCTTTGAGGCACCTCAGTCAGTTGAAGAAATTAAGACTGTTGCTGCAACCCTCAAAGTTCCGCTCATTTCCAACATGGTTGAGAACGGAAAAACTCCTTTGCTTTCGGAAAAAGAACTTCAGGAATTAGGATACAGAATTGTAATTTATCCTCTTGTAGCCCTCTATGCAGCTACCAAAGCAGTAATGAACACACTTGATGTCCTAAAGGGTTCAGGGAGTATTGAAAATTGCCTGGAAAATGGTGTCGATTTCCCGACGTTTAATAATGCGATTAGTCTTCCTGAATTACGTAGATTAGAAGAAAGTTTTTATAACAAATGAGGAGGTGAAAAGAAATGTTTACATGTGCCGACTGCTCCAATAAGCCTTGTCGTACAAACCAACCAGATAAGTTTCCAAATGGTTGCCCAAGCATTGGCGCTACTACTGAAAGCGTGTTAGGACGTTATTCTCCTGATGAAATTAGAATATTAAAAGAAGCAGCGGTTGTAGAGGCAAAGGGCTATTGCCTGCATACTAGGGTAGAAGAGACCATGCATTTAGCTTATCGTCTTGGATATAAGAAAATTGGAATTGGATTCTGTGCAGGTCTTTCAAAAGAAGCGGCTACACTGGTAAATATCCTTAGGAACAATGATTTTGAGGTGTCTGCGATTTGCTGTAAATCCTGTAGTATTTCCAAAAGCGCAATCGGAATCAGCAATGAAGAGCAGGTCAGGCAGGGGCAATTTGAGGCCATGTGTAACCCCGGCTTCCAAGCGGAATATCTTAACGAAGCCAACGTGGATTTCAATATTCTTCTTGGCTTGTGCGTAGGACACGACTCTACTTTCATTAGACACGCAAAAGCGCCTGTGACTGTTCTGTCCAGTAAAGATCGTGCTCTGGGTCACAATGCTATGGTTGCGCTCTATATGGCTGATGGTTATTTTAACAAGAGATTAAATAATTTTATTGCTTGCTTAAAAAAACAGGAAATTAGAGACTAAGAAGGAAAGCAAATATACCGTTAGTGGTATCAAAAACAGGGTAACAAGATGGCTGGATATATACTTCACGGAGTTTTGCACAGTTTTTGGAGACTGGGAAGGAAAAACTGCTCTTATGACATTAAAAGAGTTAGCCTTACCTTCAAAGATTGCTAAAATGGAGCCATTCACACTATTAGCCTTTTGGCGCCAAGAGGTTAAACGTGGGGTAGGCATCAAAAAAGCAGAACAACTAGTTGAAGCTGCCAAGTCTTCTATTGGAGTTGGGACATTGATCCCGTGAGAAATGGGAGGGTTTGCCGCCAGAGAATAGTGGATACCGTGGGCCCCAATATACCAAAAAGTATGTAGGTTTATTAAGGTTACACTATTACTTCCATATATTTTAAAAATATGTACTGCCGTCCAAGAGGCTTATGATAAAAAAGACAAAAATCTAAGATTAAGCGAGATATTCAAAGAAAATGAAAGATTATTGAGGGAGGTATTTTAATGAGTGATCAGTTTCGCGTTCCATGTGTAATTATGAGAGGAGGTACAAGTAGGGCTATCTTTCTGAAGTCCAACGATCTTCCTTCAGACTCCGAACTTAGAGATAAGGTTATTTTGGAGATTTTTGGAAGCCCCGATGTTCGCCAAATTGATGGACTTGCGGGTGCAGACTCACTTACTAGTAAATTAGCGATTATTGGGCCACCAACGCATCCGGATGCGGATGTAGATTATACTTTTGGTCAAGTTGCAATCAACGATTCATATATTGATTATAGTGGTAATTGTGGCAACATATCTTCAAGTGTCGGGCCTTTCGCTATTGACGAGTCTATGGTTACCGCTGTAGAGCCTGTTACCAAGGTATGTATTTATAACACTAACACCAAGAAACTGCTTTATTCCGAGGTTCAGGTAAAAAACGGAAAATCAAAGGTAACCGGCGATTGCAAAATCGACGGTGTGCCAGGCACGTCAGCACCTGTTCTTTTAGACTTTTCTGAAACAGCTGGTGCTGCTACGGGCAAGATGCTTCCAACAGGTAATGTAGTTGATGTGATTGAAACAAGCCGTGGTCCGGTAGAAGTTTCAATCGTTGACGTTGCAAATCCTATGGTATTTCTGCGTGCAAGTTCTGTCAATATGAAGGGTACTGAAACTCCTGCTGAGATAGATGGCAATGCAGAACTGCTCAGTTATTTAGAAGAAATTCGTGCTAAATGCTGTGTAATGATTGGCATGGCGGCTACGACTGAGGAGGCCACAAAAAAGTCGCCCGCATTTCCAATGATTGCGTTCATAACTGAAGCTGCGGATTATATCGACTTTACTACAGGAAATACAATCCATAAAGAAGATGTTGATTTCGTTTCCAGGCTTATGTATATGCAGGTACTGCATAAAGCGTATGCTGGAACGGCAACTATTTGTACAGGTGTGGCAGCAAAAATTCCCGGAACAATAGTCAATCAGATAATTGCAAACATTAATCAAATTACATCTATTCGTATCGGTCATCCTGCCGGCGTAATTCCGGTGATAGCTGAAGTGGAAGATGGTATAGTTAAAAAGGCTGCATTTATTCGTACTGCCAGAAGAATCATGGAGGGATACGCCTATGTAGAAAAAGCCAGAATAGAAAAGTAGAGTGATTTATTTTTATATTTAATAGTAAATCTCCCCACTTTTTTAAGATTGGTGCAACATACTTTTAATAATTTTACTGTGTGGCTTTAGTACAAGGAAGGAAATGGTATAGATGATTCACCTAAAAGAAGAACTTGGAAAACTGCCCGGTGGAAAAGTTCTAGATGTTGCTACACGTTATGGTGAGTTTGCATTTAAACTTAAAGCTGGACTCCCTGAAACAACAGTGATATATGCAATCGACAATTCGGAGAAAACAATTGCCAAAGCAAAAGAAAAATTTCATGACAGTGGCATTATCTTCGAGGTAATGGATGCCCAAAAACTTAGGTATCCTGACATATTCTTTGACTCGGTTTGTGTATCTAATTCTCTACACCATATTGAGAATATTGATGACGTGATTAAGGAGATGCTTCGCGTGTTAAAAACCGGAGGAACCTTAATTATTAATGAAATGTTCTGTGATAATCAAGATTTAGCTCAACAGACACATGTTGCGCTTCACCATCTTGAAAGTAAAATAGACCGAGCTCTTGGGATATATCAGGTAGAAACTAGTACTAATGCTGAACTAAGTGCGTGGTTTATGGGGCTTTGCCTTGACAATACTCATATATTCGAAGACCACGAAACTGATCCTGAACTTGACAAAAAGTTGAGTATTAAGGCAGAACAAATCGTAGAAAAAGCACAATTACTCAAAGAGCGAGCTCAGTACGATGAGATTCTACAGGAGGCAAAAAATGTTTTTTCTTTATATAAGAAGAATGGAATACGCCGTTGTACTCAATTGGTTATGATGGGAGAAAAGAAAGCTGATTTATAAGGAACATAAAATTTCCAAAAATAAAGATATGGAGGAATATTAAGATGGGTCAAACACGTCAATTAGCTGAATTTGTAAGTTCACTTCAATACGAAAAACTTCCTAAGGAAGTTGTAGCCTCTGTTAAGAAATGCCTATTAGATTATTTTGGTTGTACGCTTTTTGCGACACAGACAGACATGGGAAAGATTATTATTGATTACAGTAAACAGGGGAATTCAGGTCACGCAACGATTCTCCCTGATTTTGAACAGGCGTTTAATCCAGCCAATGCTGCACTGGCGAACGGTTCTTGTGCCCACGGATTTGAATTAGATGACGTGAGTGCAATTTCCATATCGCATCCCGGCGCTTGTGTTATCCCGGCCGTTTTGGCTCTGGCAGAGGAGCGAGGAATTAGCGGAAAGCGTACGATTGAGGCTATTGTGGCCGGCTATGAGGTGATGGTAAGAGTCGGTTCAACCATTGCTGGTGCTCACATAGCAAAAGGTTTTCATCCCACCGCATCTTTTGGAACCTTTGGAGCAACTGCAGGTTGCTGCAAGCTTTTAGGTCTGACGGCGGATCAAACGGAGAATGCCTTTGGTATTGCCGGTTCTTTGGCATCCGGCCTGACACAATTCTCAATCAGCGGTTCTATGGTTAAACGCATTCACGCCGGTAAATCTGCACAGCAGGGTGTTATTGTGTCTCAGCTTGCCGAAAAGGGATTTACTGGACCTGCTGGAATTTTTGAAGCTGAGCTCGGTTTCTGCCGCGTGTTCCGGGATGACAGCTCAAAGATTCTCTGGGACAGGTTAACCGATGGATTGGGAGAGTCTTATGCAATAATTGACACGACCTTTAAACCCTCTCCAACCTGTGGAGTGTTGCATACCTCCGTTGAGTGTATCGATCGAATGAAGCAGAATCCTATTTTTGATGCTGCAAAGATACAAAAAATTCTTGTATTTGGCAGTAAAAATTTGGCGCATACACATAATGTGTTCACTCCAGATTCTATTCTTGCCGCTCAATACAGCCTGCCATTTACGTTGGCCATGGCCTGTCTCGGTGATTTGGCCGACCCTACTCCATACTTAAGCAATGACATATTGAGTGATCAGTCGGTTTTGGAGCTTGCCAAGAAGGTGGAGACAGAATTTGATCCAGAGCAAGAGACTTGGTATCCCCAACATTTCTCTGCCAAGGTCAGTGTCTTTTTTGAGGATGGCACCGTTTTGCACGAGGAGATTATGGATCCCAAGGGATCTGCTATCTCTCCATTCACCTATGATGAACTTTACAACAAATATAAGAAGCTGTCTGCTAATATTGTTTCTGAAGCTGTTGCCACTCAACTATCCGAACGGATCAGTAAAGTGGAAGAATTTGCGTCAATGCGTGATTTTTCATCAAAACTGGTATAAGTGACACTTAAAAGCGGTTTTGTATGAGATACTTCAAAGTTGTATAGCATTTTCTGAATACCAGGATTTATTTTGGAGAGCCTCGATGTTATTTCGAGGCTCTCTAAAGCTTTTTCAGCACGACGGTCAACGTGGTTGAGATGCAGTCGAAAGCCGGCCTCGCTGGCGCGGTGCACGGCCCGCTTGAAGCGGGAGCGCTGACCACTACATATACCGCCTTTTTTAGGGGCTGTTGCTGATGATTCCCAATATGTACAAACTGTCCGGGAATTTCTGCCTGCGGCATTTCAAGCCCCGTTGTTGGTTCCATAAAACCCCCTTATACGTGTTGAAGTTGTAATCCTGCACTCAATGTGGCATAATAAGCAACCACAGATTTTGCTTAACCATACTGGCTAAAATGCAGGTCTAAAGCTAATTTTAGGGAACAAGACCATAGTAAAATCATTAATCAACCAACATGGCAAAAAGGGTGAAGCTATAAATATACTGTAATTTTCATCTAGGCAATATGGCAATTGAAAACTTTGAACAATATCTTCACAACTGCTTCAATTCAACCTTGGATGGCAATTTTTATAAGCATTTTGGTTGATAAGTCATGAAAGGATAAAACAACCAGACTAAACAACCAGGTTGTCATAAATAGTAGAAAGTGATTATATATAATGGGAAAATTACTTTCCAGATGCTGCTTACTTGGGTTACTTTTATTTTTTGATTATTTTTCTGTATGTGTGCTACAATGGGATACAGTAGATTAAAATACAGGTATTAAGATAAATAAAAAGCATTGGGCAGTAAAATCGATGCTGAAAGACAATAACTTGTCCAAATTTTGATTATATGCTCTTGGATAGGTCAGACTGGTATGGCAACAGCAATATAATAGATGGCCGAGAAGGTTTAAAATTTATATTCACTTATTGTAATAAGAGAAACGAGCACGTTTTGATAAATTTGAACAAGGTATTTGTAGTATAATAGATACGATATACGATATATCTAACTAAATAAATTTGATAAGGGCAAACTTGTTGAAAGACAAGGACGGAAAGCCACGGGTCTAAAGCGAGTGTTGATATCGCTATGATAGCCGGGTTGCCGGGGGATTAGACTGCTTTAGGCTCACTGGTGCTTTGTATAACATCAGTGGGCCTTAATGTATATAATTGGCTCTATATATTGCAATAACTTGGCAACCATTATGACTTTGATTTACATTGGAGATGTTAACAAGTTTGCTAAGAAACCAAGAAAGGTGTGGTGAATTTGTTACCAGTAAAAATTGTAATGGCTGATGATGAACCTGGAGTATTGTTATTGCTTTGTTCAATTCTTTGTAAGCTTGAAGGTGCTCTGGTTGTAGGAACAACAGAAAATGCGAATAATGCAATAGCGATTGTTAGAGAGCAATGTCCGGATGTAGCTTTTTTAGATATTGAGTTGCCTGATATGAAAGGGATAGAGCTAGCAGAGAAATTGAGAGAAATACAACCTAACATAGCTATAGTATTTATTACTGCACATCAGGAGTACTCTCTTGATGCTTTCAAACTATATGCTTCTGATTATATTTTAAAACCAATTGATCAAGAAAGGGTTAAGTCAACTTATCAGCGTATATATCAAATGTTAAAAATGGCGGAGAATAGCAATAATACCTCGTGCGTGCAGACAACCAGGATCTCTATAAATCTAGGTAATGAACGGGTTTTTGTGAAGTTAGACGAGATTTTCTACATAGAAAAGGCTGGACGTCATACTCTTATTTATTGTATCAACGGAGAATTCAAAACCCGGCAGACATTGCAAGAGCTGGAGCGGCACTTAGGGAAGAGTTTTTTTCGATCCCACAAATCCTTCATTATTAATACTGATCGAATAGAACGAATAGTATCTTTTCCCAATTCATCATACTACGAGGTTAAGTTTAATAATTGTAAGGATAAGGCTTTACTTAGTCGTGACCGTATGCATGAACTTATGAAATACTCAAATTACAATCTCTAAAGGGGGATGGAGATGGACTTTATGCCATTAATACCATTTTTAGGTGTATCTGTTCCTGAGAGCTTGATTTTATATTATATGGTGTTAGTACTAACAGGCAAGAAAGAGTCTCCGCTTTTTGTTATTGTTCTTTCCTTGTTAACCTCACTATTTTCTTTTACTGTCAGGTCAATACCAATACTTTTTGGTATTCATAGCATCTTGCAAGTAATAATAATGATATTTTTTTTGAACCTTTTTTTTCAATTATCCTGGCATACTGCGGCAATTGTAATGATAATTGCAAGCATAGCATTAGGATTGGCAGAGGGAGTTTTTGTTCCTTTTATTGCATGGGCTTTCTCGCTGAATCTACAACAGGTTGTTTCAGATCCTTTACTACGGATACTGTTTACTTTACCGCATCTTGCTTTCCTAGGAGTCTTTAAAACATTAGGGATGGCAGACTGTGTCAAAACTCCAGAAAATGGTTAACATAATTTAAAAGGAATATGTTATAATCTAATCTGTTCATTAGAAAGCAGGTGGATTATGAGATATATTGAAGGTATTGATAGAAAAAGAATTGCTTATCCAGAGTATATAGATGATTACATTACTGATGACAATCCTGTTAGAGTTATTGATGCTTTTGTTGATTCTCTAGACCTGGTTGAGCTGGGATTTAGAAACGCTATCCCCTCACACACCGGTAGATTAGGATTTGATCGTAAAGATTTGCTAAGGCTCTACATCTATGGATATATGAATAAAATTACTTCCTCAAGAAGACTTGAAGCGGAAGCTACTAGAAATATTGAGCTAATGTGGCTGATTAGAAAATTAAGACCTGATTTTAAGACAATCGCTAATTTTAGAAAAGATAATAAAGATGCTATACAAAAAGTATTCAAGCAGTTTATAGCGCTATGTAAACAGTGGGATTTGTTTGGCATGGAAGTAGTGGCAGTTGACGGTTCTAAATTCAGAGCATCTAATTCTAAGAAAAACAATCTTAATCAAAAGAATTTAGCCCGTAAAATTAAGTACCTTGAAGAAAAGATACAAGAATATATGGCTCAAACAGATGAAAATGACAATCAGGAAGAGTCGATTAAAAAGCCTAACGCCCAGGAAATAAAGGAACGCATAAAAGAACTAAAGACCCGTAAAGAATTATACGAAAATTATCAACAGGAACTAAAAAAAAAGATACAAACGAAATCTCCACTATCGATCCAGATGCAAGACTCATGGCTGTAAATAATAATGGTGTGGATGTATGTTATAATGTTCAAACAGTGGTAAAGACGGAGGTCTCTTTGGCTTTTTTAGCTTACAACATGAAAAGAGTAATAAATATACTAGGAGTTAAGAAAATATTGAAGAGATTAGCAGGATTATTACATCCTTCTAACCTCTGCAAATTACATATTAGTAGATAGTGGAAGGTGCGGGGACTAAACTGTGTAAATTACTGATAAATAAATATGAGTATTATTTTCCGTTTATACACAGTCTGCCGTCCAATGTCATAAAGCTAAGAATACAATAATTGGAATTTGGAATCTGAAACAAATGTAATGAAAACTTAACATAAAAGTATAAAAAACACTTGACTTTTTTGAAACACCTCAATAATCCAGATGGATACCTTTTTGATGGTATATCTTCTCGATATTGGGTGATACAAATGTTAAAAAATTTTATGACTGCTCTTGAAATAGCTAGAGAACAAATCAACGACGCTATCTTTATGTTGACCAACCGTAAAAAGAGCACATATTTTACAAAAGACACTGCTAAGATGAATTTTAAAGATGCAATATATTTTATATTAAAGGGACTAAGAAAGACATTACAAATAGAGATAGATGATTGGTTTGAATTCTTAGGTGGAGATAACGCTATGACAAAACAAGCTTTTTCACAACTACGACAAAAAATTAAGCCTGATGCCTTTATACAGCTTAATGATAATTATATAAGCTGGTTTTATAATGATGATAACTTTAAAAAATATAATGGTTATAGACTCCTCTCTATTGATGGTAGCATTCCTGAAATCCCTAATACGGTTAGTAACAGGGAACATTTTGGGTATTATCATAATCAAAGTAACAGGAAGCAGGCAAGAGCGATGGTTTCTGTAATATATGATATGGAAAATGATTACATACTTGAATCAGATATACGTACATGGAAAGCAGCAGAAAGGGATCTAGCAAAAGAGCTTATCGAAAGGCTTGAAATTAAAGGATTTAAAAATGATTTGTTTTTATTTGATAGGGGTTATCCGTCAAAGGATATATTTGATTTCTTAGAAAGTAAAAAATTAAAATATTTGATGAGAGTAAAGGTTAATAAATTTCAGCCGGAAGTTGATACTGCAAATAAACCGGATCAAATTATCACGCGCATTCATAAAAACAAGACATTAACATTGCGGATCATTAACGTTATTTTGCCAACGGGTGAAATTGAAAAATTAGTTACTAATATTATGGATGAAGATTTCACTACTGAAGATTTTAAAGTACTATATTTCAAACGTTGGGGGATAGAAGTTAAATACAGTCAATTAAAAAGCCGATATGAGATGGAAAACTTTTCGGGAGTTAATCCAACAGCTATAATGCAGGATTTTTATGCAACTATATATTTATCGAACCTTATGGCAATGGCAAAAGCAGAAGCTAATGAGAAAGCAGAATTAAGCAAAGAAGGTTTAAAATATGAGTATAAAGTAAATATGAATGTATTAATATCAAAAATGACTCGGACATTAATAAAATGTTTCTATGAAGATGACCTGGAAAAACGGACAATATTATTTGATAAGGCAATGAAAAATATTACAAAAAATCTTGTTCCTATACGTCCGGACAGAAGTTTTCCTCGAAAGGAGCCTTCGAGGAAAAACAAATATCCTGTTAACAAGAAGCGTTCTGTGTAAGATTTTGTTAATTAAGCTTTATGACATTGGTCTGCCGTCCCCTCGTTTGTATTTAGTCGGTTTTGCAATATTCCTCTTCTTTAGTACAAAAAATGACAGGCAGTGTTAATGTCACTTTTGTACCTTCGTTTAATTCGCTTGAAAAACACAAACCATAATTTTTGCCAAAATATAATTTGATTCTTTCGTTAATATTTTGTACTCCTATGCCGCTAAACTTTTTCTTGAAATTTGCATCTTCTGTTATGCTCTTTAATGTATCATCATCTATACCGGAGCCATTATCGGTGACTTCTATGATTAGATTTCCATTTCTTATCTTTGTACTGATTTGTATAATCCCATTGCCTTCGACACTTTCAAATCCATGAAAAATAGCATTTTCCACTATAGGTTGAAGAATAAACCGTAAAGTTGTACATTTCAAAGTTTCTTCTTGAACATTATATTTAACACTGAAAATATCTCCATATCGGTATTTTTGAATTTTAATATAATTTTTTACACTTTCAATTTCTTCTTCCAGTGTTACGGATGGGGTTGTCCTGGAAATATTATATTTCAGCAAGTTAATCAAAGCAGTAGCCATATCACTAATATTATTTATATTTTGAATAACGGCAAGCCACTTTATCGAATCAAGGGTGTTGTAGAGAAAGTGGGGATTTATTTGTGCCTGTAAAATTTGAAATTCCATATCGGATTTTTTCTTTTGTTCTTCTAAAAGCTTATTAATAAGGTCTTTTAATTTAACTACCATATTATTAAATGAATTACTTAATTGTCCTAACTCATCTTTGCTTTTTACTTTCACATTTACTGTAAGGTCACCTTTCTCAACCAGTTTGACTTTATGGGTAAGTTCCGTAATTGGTTTAGTTAAGGTTGAAGAAAGCACTAAAGAAGCTGACAACGAAATGATAATGAATACTACTGATATATATGTTGCAATAGTTTTCAGTTTATTAGTATCACGGTAAATTTTATCAGAAGATACGATTCTGATAATTTTCCAGTCTGTATAATCAATCGTATTCGATATAATGATACTTTCTTTTCCGAAAACTTTTTTATTGAGCTGCGTTTTTTCAACTTCTAAAAGCATGGGGTTATCATTCACGATGTTATCCAAGCTAATATTATAAGGAAAGTTTAAAATTTTTTCTCCATTCCGGTCAATGACCAATACTTTTTCATCGTTTTGGATCGAAGATATAGTAAATATTTCCTTTAAAAGTTCATAATTAATATCAATGATGATAGTGCCGATATATTTTTCTGAGTTAATGTCAAATATCGGTCGTATATAAGAAATTACACTGGAGTTTGATAAGGAATGATAGTTAACTTCATGAAGGCCCGTAAAATGTTCCTTGGCAGTAGTCTGATTAGCAAAATAAGATTGATATGTTTTTTTAAATTCGTATTCATCGACTCCCCAATCGTTGGTATAGAAATTTCCATTGGAGCTTAGAATATAGATACCTTTAATATATTCTTGGACGCTGATAATATTTTTAAGCATGGTGCTGATTTTGTTTTGTCCTTCATAATAACTGCGGTCTGCCGGGTTATACTCTTTTTTAAATTCATTTAACAGATCCTGGTTAGCGCCTAATAAAGTTCCTGTATTATCAATCAGGTTAAGGACAAATTCAATATTTTGTTTTGTTTTGTGTGATGATTCTAGGGCATATTTCATTTCATTTTGTTGAAGCGCTCTAAAAAAAAGGAAGTAAATAACAAGGCTTGTAATAACGAATGAAATGGTTATTAAAGAACACATATATATAAATATTTTTTTCTTGATCGTTAGATTGAAGAACATCATTTTCTCCCCTTTGAATAATGCTAACCTTTTTTCACCTTCAGAAGAAATAACAACCTGCTTAAAGCTAAGAAGATTGTTTTTGTCTATAAATTTTTACTAACATCAACATAGTATGCTATAATTATAACATATTCACGAATGAAAACATATCATCGTTTTAGTTGAAGAGGAGGAAGGCTGGGATTACGCCTTGAGGGACCACTAACTAAAAAAAGTATGGTAAACAAGCCCTTCAGCGGGTGGACTATACAAAGATAAGTCTTCGCGCTTTAAATCACACTTATGTACGCTTGAATGAGCAATCTCCAGATATGAACATATGGTCTACTTTCAAAAGAGCAGCGCACTTACTTCTCCGTGATTTGTAGTTGACTGCAATCTCAATAATATCGTTATAGAATATTAAGCTCAAAGGTAATAATTTCGTTCCGTTTTATGCCTTGGGCGAAACGAAAGGAATGGCTATAAATATGAAAAAAGTTTTAATAGCTGATGACGAATTTTTAGTGCGGGTAGGTCTTAAGACGACTATTAACTGGGAAGAAAATGGATTCATCGTTATAGGTGAAGCTAAAAATGGAAAAGAAGCTATAGATTTTTTTGAAAAGTTTGATCCGGATATTTTATTGACTGATATTAGAATGCCTATTATCGATGGCTTAGAGTTAATTCAGAAATTGAAGGAAAAGAAAAAAACATTAAAAGCGGTCATTTTAAGTCATTATGATGATTTTGTTTATGCACAGGAAGCTATTAAGATTGGTGCTTCACAATACATTTTAAAATCCGATTTATCATCTGATAATCTTTTAGCTATTTTGAAAAAGCTCTCTGATGAAATAGACACGATACAAGAAAAAACAAACACACCTTACAATCAAAGCGATATTCAAAATATGAATAATGATCAGTATAATAGGATGCTTATGAAACGGTTTATTACAGGAGATTTTGAATCAACCGATGAATTGGCAGGAATTTTAGAGGAAGCTTCAAAAACCTTTAAACATCATTCGTTTGCAATTGCTGTTGCCAGTATAAAATATAAAGATAATACCCATTATGAGAAAGATAAAGAACTTTTTGCTAAGACAATAAATAATATCTCAAGTCAAGTATTTGACGGAAGAGATTTTTTTCAGATTTCGTTTGTGGAAGATAAACGTATAACTTATTTATTAAATATGGAAATCCAGGATAATGTGCGGGAGAATCAAGAAAAAATCATTCATCTAATGATGTTATTAGAGAAAAATATAAAACAATTTTTAGATATTAAATTAACGATAGGGATCAGTGAAATAGGCAGTGAGGTAGATAAGCTTCCCCAACTGCTTAAGCAGGCTGAAATCGCGCAGAAGCATTGTTTTTTTGAGCTGTCGGAAATCATGATATATCAACAAGGAATGCTCATCAAAAAGGAGAGCAGTCCTAAAGTAAGTTTGGAAGTATTAAAGAGTTATGTGAGGCTTTTTGATATAGAGAAGATTGAGAAGTATATAAACGCTATATTTACACAATTATATGCTGCAAAACGAATTGATTATGTGAAAGATGTGTTTATTGATTTGTTGAGTTACGGCAAGATAATTGCGATAGAACTAAATCTAATGAATCAATCCTCGCTTAATGAAACGAAATTTAGATATGGCAATTTTGAGCAATTGCATACTTTTGAAGCTGTGAAAAAATATGTATTGGATATATATCATGCGTTAGTAAACTATAAAGGTGACCACGAGAAATATTCCTATGTCATTAGCAAAAGTATAGAATATATAAAAAATAATTATTTTAAAAATATAGCGCTTTCAGATGTAGCGGAATATGTAGAAATGAGCAGAAGTTATTTGAGCTTATTGTTTAAGCAGGAAACAGGTATTAACTTCAGTAATTTTTTGACGAATTACCGGATTGAAAAATCTAAAGAACTTTTAACCGGTTCAAACTTAAAAGTCTATGAAATAGCAGAAAAAGTAGGGTTTGACAATCCGTATTATTTTAGCAGAGTGTTTAAAGAGACGATAGGGATAACTTGTAAAGAATTTAAGAAAAATATTAATGTCAGTGAAAGATCATGTCACTTATAATTGTGGATTATTATAGGAGAATGTGAAAAAGTCGGATTTAGCACATAGAGAAAATCGAACTTGGGGACTGGTCTGCTGTCAGGCCTGGTTTTTGGCCGGACTGCGGCCCTGTCCCCTTGTGTGATTTCTGACCAATTAAGCACTTTTTCAGCACTCTCTTATAGGAACTCCATATGGAATGCCGCACATCTAAATATTTTACACAAAATCATAAAATACTATAGTTTTATTATAAAACTATAGTATTTTATGATTTTGTTAGTTAATTATCAAAATAAATTGATAAATTTACAAATATTATTTATTTAAATAAGATATTGGTATCTGTATAATGTAAATATGCACAAAACATTAATGCAATCAGAGTAATAAATTGCACATAATGCCATAAATGTTGAAGGAGTTCCGGAGGATCATAGAAAAAAGGGAGGGGGTGTAGGACAAAAAGTATTAGATATAATAGAACCAATCAAACAACATTTTAGGGAGGAAGGGTGTAAAAATGGCAAACATTGTAAAAAGAACATTTAGTATGATGGTTGTTCTACTACTTGTATTTTCTTCGGTAGGTTGTGGAAAGCAACAGGAGCCACAGGCAGATCCAAACAGCAATTCATTGGATACGGCTGCCGAACAAGCGAAAGAAGATGCTAAAAAGACAGGATTCAGCTGGGAAATGGCGAAAGGGGCTAAAATAAAAGTATTACTCAATCAACATCCATATGCAGAAGCTGTGATCAAGAAAATTCCGGACTTCGAAGAAAAAACAGGTATCAAAGTGGAATACTCTATAACACCGGAAGAGAACTATTTTGATAAGGTTACTACTTCCTTAAACAGCCGTTCAGGAGATCCGGATATCTTTATGACAGGAGCCTACCAAGTTTGGGAATATGCGCCCGCCGGATATATCCAGCCATTGGATGAATTCATTAATGATTCGAATCTAACAGCTTCCGATTATAATTTTGAAGATTTCTATAAGGGTATTGTAGGGGCGTTAAAGTGGGATTTGACCCCGGGGCATAAGACAGGCTCGGGATCGCAATGGGCACTGCCGATGGGATTTGAACAATATACTCTTGCATATAATAAAAGAATTTTTGCCGAAAAAGGGCTAGAGGCACCAAAAACGATAGAAGAACTGATGGATTTATGTAAAAAACTCAATGAATTTGACGGCAAAGGCACCTATGCGCTTGCGCTACGCGGCACAAGAAACTGGGCGACAATCCATCCGGGATATATGACTACTTTTGTTAATTATGGTGCAAAAGACTTTGAGGTGGAAGAGGGCAAACTTGTATCAAAGCTCAATTCAAAAGAAGCAGTAGAAATGACCGACACATGGGTAAAACTCATTAAATCCGGCGGTTCACCGTCATGGTCAAGCTATACATGGTATCAAGCAAGTGCAGACTTGGGAGCGGGCAAAGCTGCGATGCTATTTGATGCAGATGTAGTTGAGTATTTCCAAAATCCGGAAGGCGCATCTAAAGAAGCGGGTAATCTTGCGTGGGTACCGGCTCCGCTGCCGGAAGGTAAAAACCAGGTTAATTCTAACTTGTGGACATGGGCGCTTGCGATGAATAAAGCCTCTAAAAACAAGCAAGCTGCATGGCTGTTTTTACAGTATTTCACCGGAAAAGATTATCAACTATGGGCTTCTGTAAACGCAAATCTTGTTAATCCGGTTCGTAATTCAGTATTTGAAGATCCTTCCTTTGCTGCAATTATTGAAAAAGCAGATGGATATGCACAAACATTTAAGAAGACGATAGATGGAACGACAATTCAATTTACACCGCAGCCTCACTTCTTTGAGACAACAACTGAATGGGCAGCTACACTGCAGGATTTAGTTGGAGGGAAATATAAATCAACACAAGAAGCAATGGATGCTTTAAAGGCAAAAATCGACAAGATTGTAGAAGATGTAGAAGTAGAGTAACTTTTACGGTTTAAGGAGGGAGCCGTCTTTTATCTATAGAGGCGGCCTCCTTGAACCGGAGATAGACAAGGGGGGCAAAATGTGGATACGTCAATAGAAACAAAAAATACCGAAGCAATACTTAATCATGATAAGTATACAAAAATTCCTTTCTTAGTTAAAGCAAGACCATATTTAATTATGGCACCGGCACTTTTAATCACTGTAGGGTTTTTATATCCATTTGCGGCTGCAATCTATTATTCCATGACAAATTTTTCGTTTAGAAGAGCAACTTATAAATTTATTGGTTTGGAAAACTGGATTGATATATTTAAAGATTGGGACTTTTGGCACGCTATTCTTGTAACCGGAAAATATGCATTAGCCACAACCGGTATAGAAATGCTTTTGGGATTGGGAATTGCACTTCTGCTTAGCAAAGATAACAGGTTTACAAAGATATTAAAAGTAGTATTGATTTTTCCGTTAATGATTGCACCGGTTATAGCAACTCTAATATGGCAGCTGATGACCAATAATTCTGTTGGTATATTGGAGAAGTTTTTAAATATTTTTGGTATTTATAATTTTCCATGGGCATCTTCACCCAAAACAGCTTTATTTACGGCATCACTTATTGATATATGGATATATGCTCCGTTTGTTATCATACTAATACTTGCCGGAATCCAATCTTTACCTAAGTCACCGTTCGAAGCGGCTAAAATAGACGGAGGGTCGGCGTGGTTTACCTTTAGGACATTAACCTTACCCATGCTAAAGCCATTTATGTATATTGCGCTTATTTTTAGATTGATGGCTTCTTTACAGGAATTCTCCATTATTTTTGCATTAACAAAAGGAGGACCGGGAAACACGTTAATGAACCTTTCATTATCAAGCTATAATACAGGTTTTGCATTTTTAAAATTCGGTAAAGCGTTACCCTATATATTAGTGCTATGGATTGTTATTTATATTATTAGCAAGAAGTTGGTTGGCAATTGGCTGTCGGTGCATAGCAAGGCATCGGGAAATTAAGAAGGTGGGAGGATAGCATGATGAGTAAAGAAAGATTAGCGGTCGTAGAGAAAGTCGTGAGCAATTTTTTATTAACAATATATGCAATATTTGCACTTTTTCCGCTGTTTTGGATGGTATTAATTACTTTTAAAAGCGATGCGGAAATGTATACAACAACGTTCTTATTTAATCCAACGCTTGAAAATTATAAAGCGGTACTTTTAAGAACAGATTATTTTAAAGCATTTTTAGATAATGTTATTGTCAGCGGGGGTGCGGTACTTGTGTCTGTAGCGGTAGGAGTACCTGCTGCATATGCACTTGCAAGATATAACTTTAAAGCAAAAGAAGATTTGGCTTTTACGATATTGTCATTCAAATTTGCACCGGAGATATTGGTTATTCTGCCCTTATTTATGATTTATCAGAAAATTGGTTTATACGATACTTATTTCGGATTGATATGGGTTTATCAATTAATTACTTTACCGCTGTTAATCTGGGTGGTAAGGGGATATTTTGAAGATATCTCTGTTGAAATAGAGCAGGCGGCACAGCTTGATGGCTATGCTTGGTATCATGTTTTTTGGAAAATATTACTGCCGCTGATCAAGCCGGGACTAGTTGCGGCAGCATTACTTTCATTCATCTTTGCATGGAATAGTTTTACTTTCCCTTTAATTTTAAGTGGATTTAATATCCAAACCGTTACAGTAGCATCGTTAAAGTATATTGCTTCCGATACGGTGCATTATGGACAAATGGCTGTGGCAGCAACAATTTCAGCATTACCTGAAGTTATACTTGCACTAATCATTCAAAAACATCTGGTAAGAGGATTAAGCTTTGGAGCTGTAAAAGGATAAAGGAGAGAGGGTTATGGCACATATTGAACTATGCAATATTACAAAAAGGTTTAAGAAAATCACTGCCCTTGATAACATCAGCCTGGATGTCAAAGATAAGGAGTTTTTTGTTCTCTTTGGTCCGGCAGGGGCAGGGAAGACAACAATATTAAAAACAATTGCAGGAGTAGAGTTCCCGGATGGCGGACATGTCAAAATGGACGGGAGGATTATGAATCTTATAGAGCCTGCAAAAAGAAATGTCTCAATGGTATTTGAAAATTATGCACTGTATCCCCATATTTCGGTATATGACAACATTGCTTCTCCGATGAGAAGTCCGTTATATAAGAAGGATGAAGAGCACATCAAGAAGGAAGTTTATCGTGTCGCATCAATGATGAAGATTGACCATTTGATGGAGAGATTGCCCAGCCAATTGAGCAACGGACAAAGACAACGTGTTGCACTTGGCAGGTGTATTGTGAGGGAGCCTAATGTTTTTTTGATGGACGAACCGTTAGCACATCTTGATGCAAAGTTAAGACACTTTATGAGAGCCGAACTGAAGGAGATGCAGTGCAGCTTTGATACGACAACTATTTATGTAACGCATGACTACTTGGAAGCGATGAGCTTGGGCGATAGGATCGGTATTATTAATGAAGGTAGAATAGAGCAGATCGGAACGAGCGATGAAGTATATTATACCCCGGCGAATGAATTTGTTGCAAAGCTTATGGGAGAACCGGAGGTTAATATTTTTAAAGTAAATCTTATTAATCAAAATAATCGGTTGAAAGTAAAAATGTTAGGGCAAGAAAAGTTGTTTGATATACAAGAAGATGCAGCTAAAGTTCTTCTGAAACATCATAGTAATGAAGTAGACTTGGGAATCAGAGGCATAGATATAGACTTAAGTTTTAGCAAAAAAGATGATGAATATATGCACGGCACCGTATATAGTCTTGAGCCGATAGGAAATAAATCTGTTTTAATTGTTGATGTCAATGGTCAGCTGATCCGGTTAATTGCACCTAATGATTTGAAAGCGGATTTGGATTCGGATATTTTTATCAAATTTAATATGAACAATGCATTGTTCTTTAACTGCAAGGATAAAACATTTCTTGTGAGGCACCGCCAAGAAGAGCTTGCGAAGGGGGTAGCATAATGGCAAAGTTGACCCTGAAAAATGTATATAAAAGATACAAAGATAATAAAAAAGGGGAACAAAATGATTTTGCAGTAAAAAGTTTAAGCTTGGAATGCAATGATGGAGAATTTATAGGCATATTGGGGCCTTCCGGATGCGGGAAAACAACAACACTGCGAATGGTTGCCGGACTTGAAGATATTACGGATGGGGATGTTTATATTGGAGAGACAAGAGTGAATCATTTACATCCTAAAGACAGGCATATCGGCTTAGCTTTTGAAGATTATGCATTATATCCTCCGCTTAATGTATATGATAATATTGCTTTTAATTTGAGAGCTAAAAAGGTAAGTGAAGATGAGATTCACAAAGAGATTATGAAAATTGCACCTCTATTGAAGGTCGATGATCTATTAGAAAGCAGACCTATGAGCTTAAGTGGGGGACAAAAACAGCGTGTGAATATTGCAAGAGCCATCGTTAGAAGGCCAAAATTGCTGTTGTTGGATGAACCTCTGTCACATCTGGATGGGAAAATGCGTCAGATTTTGAGAACTGAAATTAAGCGGCTTCATAAAGAAATTCAATGTACGACGATTATTGTTACCCATGACCAGTTAGAAGCAATGTCTTTAACAGATAAGATTGCTATTATGAAAGATGGTCAACTTCAACAGTTTGGTACGCCTTTGGAAGTATATGACAACCCTGTGAATGAGTTTGTTGCCGGCTTCATTGGGGAGCCGCCTATGAATCTTATGACAGTAAAAATAGTAAAACGGGATGGCGGATTTTTATTCGATTTTCCCGGAAGTGATGTTCAAATAGGTGTTCCTAACAGATATTACCCAGCTGTAAAAGAAGGCATGATGGTAAGATTAGGGGTAAGGCCTATGGATTTATTAATCGATGATGAGAACAGTAAAGGTTCTGAAGTGAAAGTGGCTGTATTTGAGAATCTGGGAGAGGAAAGACGGATTAGTGTACGGGTAGGTGAAGAATTTCTTACATTAATTACAACAGAAGAAATTCGATATAAGCAAGGCGATACGATTAAACTAGAAGTAAAAGCAGAAAAAACACATTTGTTTGATATTCATACAGGGAATAGAATTTAAACACAATTCATAAACAAAATCATACATTTCAGTGAGAGTCTTAGCCTCAATTAGCTGTAGAACAAATTTAATCTTTATATTCATAAAGGGGGATTTTACAATGTCAAATTTACCGGAAAAAATGAAAGCTTTAGTAGCACATGCTCCTGGGGATTACAGATTGGAAGAAGTTCCGGTACCAAGGGCTGAAGAAGGAGAAATTATAATAAAAGTTGAAGCATGCGGTGTTTGTGCAGGAGATATAAAGGCATATCATGGTGCACCAAGCTTTTGGGGCGGGGAAGGAAATCCGCCATATATTAAAGCACCTATGATTCCAGGACATGAATTTTTAGGAATTATTGTTGAAATGGGACCCAATGTAGAAGGTGATTTCAAAATAGGAGACAGGGTGATATCCGAACAAATTGTTCCTTGTTGGGAATGTAAATTCTGTAAAACAGGGCGGCATTGGATGTGTCAAAAACATGATGTATATGGATTCCAGAATAATGTTAATGGTGGCATGGCTGAATATATGAAATTCCCTAAAGAGGCGCTCAACTATATTGTACCTAAAGATATTCCTATTGAAAAGGCAATTTTAATTGAACCTTATGCTTGTTCCAAACACTGTGTTGACAGAGCAAAGATTGGTAATGAAGATGTAGTGGTATTGTCAGGTGCAGGTACCTTAGGGCTTGGAATGGTAGGTGCGATTAAGCTGAAGAATCCCAAAACTTTAGTTGTTTTAGATCTAAATGAAGACAGACTGAAAATTGCTAAAAAATTTGGCGCTGATATCGTGATGAATCCGGCTAAAGAAGACGTTATTGAAAAAATTATGAAGATGACAGATGGTTATGGTTGTGATGTTTATATTGAAGCAACCGGCCATCCTAAGAGTGTACAGCAGGGATTGGAAGCGATTAGGAAAATGGGTACGTTTGTAGAATTCAGTGTATTTAAAGATTTGACGACAGTAGACTGGAGTATTATCAGCGATAGAAAAGAATTGGATTTGTATGGTGTCCATCTTAGTCCTTACTGTTATGAACCTGTTATTGAATGGATTGGAAATGGGAAGCTCCCTACAGAAGGTGTAGTAACGCACCAATTACCATTAGAACAATGGCAAGAAGCATTTGAATTAGCTGAAAAAGGAGAAAACTCTTTGAAAGTAGTTATAAAACCTTAACGATATATAAGCAAATAGGAGGGAAGGTTATGTCGATTGCAATCGGGTGTGACGAAGCGGCATTTGGATTAAAAGAAAAGATAGTAGCATATTTAAAAGACAATAGGTATGAAGTGGAAGATTACGGTGTATATGATACCCAGCCCATACTTTATCCTGATATTGCAGTAAAAGTCGCAAAAGCAGTTGCGGATGGAAAACATGAACGGGGAATATTGATATGCGGTACAGGAATAGGGATGGCAATTGCGGCCAATAAAGTTCCCGGAATAAGAGCTGCGGTATGCCATGATCCATATTCGGCAGAACGTGCAAGAAAAAGTAATAATGCGCAAATTATGACGTTAGGAGCCAGAGTAATAGGTGAAGAATTAGCAAAACAGCTGGTAAGCATATGGCTCAATTCCGAATTTCAGGGTGGAGGTTCTACAGCAAAAGTCGAAAAGATTTCCGAATACGAGAATCAATTTTTAAAATGCTGCAACTAGGCGGTCAAATACGAATTAAATAGGAGGAATCTGATATGCAAAGAATTATCAATAATCCGGATAAAGTAGTAGAAGATATGATTGAAGGTTTTGTGAAAAACCATTTGGATTTGGTAGAAAAAACAGAAAATCCAAGAGTGCTGAAATACAAAAATGCTCCCGTGAAAGGGAAAGTAGGTGTAGTAACCGGAGGGGGATCCGGACATAAACCGGCATTTATCGGCTACATTGGTAAAAATATGGTGGATGCGGTAGCGATAGGGGAAATATTTTCATCACCTACAGCAAAAGCTTTCTATGATTCATTTAAGGCAGCCGACTCGGGGAGTGGTATAGCTTGCTTATATGGCAACTATGCCGGAGATAATATGAATGTCAAAATGGCAATGAAAATGGCGGAAATGGAAGGGATGGAGGTTAAGACTGTAGTAGCCAATGATGATGTTGCATCTGCACCAAAGACAGAAAGAGAAAAACGGCGTGGCGTAGCAGGAGAAATTTTAATGTGGAAAGTAGGGGGAGCAAAAGCTGCAAAAGGTGGAAATCTTGATGAAGTCATTGCGGCAGCTCAAAAAGCTATTGATAATACGAGGAGTGTAGGAATCGGCCTTACACCATGTACGATACCTGCAGTAGGAAAACCGAACTTTAAAATTGAGCCGGGAACAATGGAGCTTGGTATCGGACATCATGGAGAGCCGGGCATAAAAGTATGTGAATTAAAAACTGCTGATGAAATGGCACAGATGATGCTTGATATTATAGTACCTGATTATCCTTTTGTACAAGGCGATGAAGTGGTAGCGTTAGTATCAGGTCTTGGAGCAACACCAATCATGGAATTATATATCTTATACAACAAAGTGGAAGAAATACTTGCTGAAAAGGGGATTAAGATACACAGATCTTATGTAGGAAACTATTTTACTTCTCTTGATATGATGGGTGCAACACTGACACTCATGAAATTAGATGACGAATTAAAAGAGCTTATGGATGAAGAAGCGAATAGTATAGGCTTAAAACAGTTCAAGGAGTGGTAGAAATGGAAAACCTTTTAAACAAAAATGGTGCGGTTATAGTGCATAACCTAATCAAGACAATACAAGAGAATAAGGATTATTTAAGTGAAGTAGATGGTGCGATAGGTGATGGAGACCATGGTATTAATATGAATAAAGGATTCACAATTTGTCAAGAACGGTTGGAAGATAAAGAAGTGAATTTGACAGAAGCACTTAAGGTATTAGCCATGGTGCTTATGACAGAAATCGGAGGTTCCATGGGCCCACTGTATGGTACATTCTTTTTTGAAATGTCAAAAGCAAGCAGTGGCAAAGAGGAAATTGATGCACAAATCTTTGGCGAAATGTTAGAAGCGGCAATAGAAGAAATTCAGACACTAGGGAATGCAAAAGTTGGAGATAAGACATTAATGGATACTTTGATACCGGCAGCAGAAGCTTATCAAAAAGCACTTGCAGATGGAAAGAATTTTGCACAAGCATTAAAAGAAATGAAAGAGGCATCAAAAAAAGGAAAAGATTCAACAAAAGATTTAGTTGCTAAAATTGGCCGGGCGAGCCGGCTAGGTGAACGTTCCAGAGGCGTTTTGGATGCGGGCGCAACTTCTTGTAACTTAATTCTTCAATCTATGGCTGATTCTATTATTAGAATGATAGAATGAATGAAGTGCGGGTCAAGTTACTTTGCCATAAATTAGTTTTTCAAAATGGAAAAATTGTCTAAACCCTAACGGGAAGTGTTTGAAAATAAAATTATTTATAAGAAGATAGTTAAAACAGTATATTTTTATGATAAAAGATTAGTGCTGAAAAAGCACTAATCTTTTTAACTTTAATAAATTCACCAAATCTAGTTCCCCTAGTCTACGCTGTTTTCCAATGTGTTCTGTTTTTTTATTCTTTGCTATGTTATAATTTGATTATGTTGAAAATAGTCAGTCACATGACATGTATTTAAAAGGGGTATCTAAAGATGGCAAGAAATAATTTTAAAGTAAAATTTTATTTGTTTTTCATAAGTATCACCCTATTTATACCGGTATCAGCTATTTTCCTAATATGGAAAAATAGTATGTTGCCTCCTGAGCAGAAGAGTGATACCGGGATGTTGACCATTGTTGTATTCATATTATTTCTTGCATATATATCCATCCTATGTTTATTGACGATTATATTAAGGATTTATAAAAAAGTTAAAGAATTGCAATACATGGTTTCACATACTAATCAGAGAGAACATATATCCTTCGGTACATCTGCGAATATAGTAAATATTTTTAGCGAATTTGAAAGAATTTGTGGGGGTATAAAAATTCTCAGGTTTGAAAACCAGATTTTGTATGATACTGCATTAGCAATACATACATCCGCCACGCTTCAAGAACTTTTGGATACGATACTTGCGAGATTAACAACTCATATGCATGCCGACTTTGGCTTGATGTTTCTGCTTGAGGGAGATTTGCTTCAGTTAGAGGCACAATTCAATATAAAGGAACAGGTAATCAAAAAAACAAGTTTTCGAATTGGAGAAGGTTTAGTTGGGTGGGTAGCACACAAGGGAATTGGCATTCTTTCAAATGATGTAGAAAACGATCAGCGTTATATATTATGCATCCAAAAAACAAGATCGCAAATGACGATACCTATCAAGATATATGAAAAAATACTGGGGGTATTGGTTCTTGGCAGCGAAAATACTAATTGCTTTAAGAAAAGTGATTTTAAACTGGTGGATACTATATCGGGAGAAATTGGGCTTGCCATCAACAACGCAAAGCTCACACAAAAACTTAAAAATGAGAGCAAGAATAATCAGCTGCTGTATAAGATGACTAGAGAAATAACTTCTTCGGTTAAACTGGATAACGTTGCAAAGATAGGAATAAAAGCAATTACAGATATTGTTGATGTGCATACCTGCATAATATCAATCTATGACGTACAGAAAAACGCACTGGATATCATAGCTTCAAATAAGGAAGATGATGAAACAGAAAAACATTTGAAACTGGAAGGTGTCATAAAACAGGCAATCCTTGAACGGCACCCCATAAAGAAAAATACGGATGATGGCTGCCGATACGCTGTTCCTTTGCTATCTGAAGACCAATGTATCGGAATGATAGATATTACTTCAAAAACTGATTTATCCAAAGACGAATTTGAACTTATCAATAATATTATGGCACCACTATCAACTGCTTTAGAAAATGCGCTTTTGTATAGATCTGTAAAGAATTTAGCTAGTAAAGACGGTCTGACCGGATTATACAATCACCGTTCTTTTCAACAAATTCTTGAAAAGGAAATTGAAAGTGCTAAAAGAAATGATTGTGATCTAAGTCTTGTTATGTTAGATATTGATAATTTTAAGAAGTACAATGATATTTATGGACACCAAGCCGGTGATTATATTTTAAAGGAACTGGCAGATATTCTTCAAAACAATTTGCGTCCTGAGGATATTGTATCCAGATATGGCGGAGATGAGATTTCTATCATACTACCGGGAGCAACAGTTGATGAAGCCGGTACGGTTATGGAAAGAGTTAGAATAATTGTATCGGATCATAAATTTGAGATAGTAAAGTTCCCACAAAACATTGATGAGAGTGATGATGAAGATAGTGTAGAAAAACGCGATATTCTTAAAATCAATTTAAAGAATATGAGTCTGTCCCAAAGATATAGTCAAATCAGAAGCAATGTTGCACAATGGTTATCAGATAAAGGAGTACTATCTAAATCCGGTTTTTCCAGAGTGTCTTTAGATATTACTATTAGTATAGGTGTGTGTTCTCTAAAAGATGTGGATTACAATAAGGAAGAACTTGTTCAAAATGCGGATGAGGCTTTAATATTAGCTAAACGACAAGGAAAAAATAAAGTTAAGGTATGGGAACCGCTAAAACGTCCCCGCATATGAATATTAGAAAATAATAAAATTATGCTTTGAAAATGAAGATTGGTTATTTGGTGCTAGGCGATAGTATCCAAATAACCAAGTTTTATTTAAGATTATAGAAAAGGGAGAAGATAATGTATAGAAAAATTGGAGCGGAACAAATTTTTCAGTATGGACAAAGAGAAATTGAATACTTAAAAAATAAAGATGAGAAACTTGGTACGGTTATTGATAAGATAGGTATGATTAGACGTGAGATTATTCCGGATCCGTTTGCTGCGCTTATCTCAAGCATTGTTAGTCAGCAAATTTCAAAGAAGGCTGCGGAAACTGTTTGGAACCGATTGAATGAGTTAATTGGAAGCATTACACCGAAGAGTGTAGTCCGGGCAGACTTGGCGGAGATAAAAGGTTGTGGGATGTCTGAAAGAAAAGCAGGATACATAAAGGGAATCGCAGAGGCTGCTATATCGGGTAAAGTAGATTTTCATACACTCTCTACCTTAGATGACGAGGAAATAATTAAAAAACTTTCTGCTCTGCGTGGAGTAGGGGTTTGGACTGTTGAGATGCTGCTTATTTTTTCATTTTGCCGGTCTGATGTAGTAAGTTATAATGACCTCGGCATTCGAAGAGGAATGATGAATTTATATGGTCTTAAGGAACTCTCCAAAAAAGACTTTGAACAATATAGAAGACGGTATTCTCCTTATGGTTCAATTGCTTCGTTATATCTTTGGGAACTTTCTAGCATATAGTCCCGTCTTAGGATGTAGACCATCTACAAACTTTTAGGGGTGGAACTAAATCGTTCACAGTATGGAAAATAAGAAACAGAATGAAATCAATGTAGTTGAACAATGAAAGTGAATGGTAAAACAATGTCATCAGGAGGGTCAGAAGGATTATGGATTTTAGAAAGAACAGGTTCCGGATAGGTGCCGCAGCCATTACTATTCTCAGTGCGATTGTTGTTATACTGATAATAAATGCGCAAAACATAGGTGTTGATAAAGAAGGAGAGCCCTTCGAGATATACATGGTTCAGGAGAATGCGGAGAGTGATTTGGAATTAAATGATCTTCCTCTGGAGGATAAGCCGGTGATTGGAGGAGAGCAGCTGATAACTTACTATTGGGATAAGCACATCCTGAAAGTTAAGGCGGGAAAATATCTGGAAAGAATCGCAAAGTATACTCCTGTTTCAGGGAGACCGTTTGTACTGGTATCCAATGGCAAGAGGGTATATAAAGGTCATTTCTGGACTTCTCTGTCTTCAGTATCTTTTCCCGCAACACCTTTAATCGATGTAGAAGGTATACCCAATGAAGAAGAATTGTACATTCAGAGGGGGCGAGATGAGGTTCTTTTACAGTTGACTCTTTCTCCAAATATGAAAGACCGTCAGGAGTTGCTGAATCAAGCTGAACTTTTCACTGTGTTAAAAGAATCCGGTAAACTTGTAGAATCATCAGCGCCTCCGGATGACGCAGAAAAAGTATATAATATTGATATGTCCGGAACAGAAAAAGTGACGATTGAGTATGATGAAAAGGTAATTTATACGATGAAAGAGCCTACTGAGCTTAAAAATTTTTCATCCTATCTGGACAATATGACCTTGCTTCCCAATGATAATAAAATAAGGGTGAACAGGTCGTCTATAATCAAATTTAGGCTCTGGAACAAGGATGGAACGACAGCAAGCTACGATACCGTGTATGACAGTCTATATGATTCGGGGTATATTGATATAAACGGATTGAAGGTGAGGACAGGTCTGGATTTTTTCCGCTTGCTTGAAAGCTATCCCCGATACCCTGGATCAAGTTACGATGTTCCGGAGGATGTCAGAAGACTGTTTAAGGACTATGGGTGGACAGTTTCTTTCAAAGTAAATGAGATGAAAGAAAAGCTTCCAAGTGATTTGAAGTATCAGGCAGGAGAGTTTCCAATAAAAATATATTGGGCATATAATTTTACACTCTCCGATGCAATTGGATTAAGTGATATGAAGCAATACCTTGGAAAGACAGTCGATATTGAGATCTATAGGTTAAATGAGGGATTGCCGGAGGGATTTGAACCTAATATAGAGGCGCGGGGAATAGTCATAAGAAGTCAGGGGCAAATCATAGGTGCCTATATGGACAGAGGCCGGCACTCCAGCTTTGCGTGTTCTCTTGATCGAAAAACGTTGGAGCAAATCACAGGTAAAGACTGGTCTGAATGGCTGGCCGGTTATATCGATTTTGACAACAAGCTTCTTAAAGAATTAAGCACCATGACTCCTGAAGAAGTAATTAAGACAAGTTTTGATGCCCTGGATAAAGGAGATTGTAAACGGTATTATGCTACTTTTACGCTAAAGAATTTAGTGTCTTATTTATCCGGCAATATGGGTTTTTCTGACTTATACAACAAGGGGTTTCCTACGGATACAAATATTAATAAAGCCAGACTAATTAAAATAGGAAATAGCAGAGATGAAAATAATTATAAAGTATATCCGGTGAAAGTAGACTTTGATTTTAAGAAGATGATAACAAGTGAAAATGGTCCTCAATCACGGTTTGTTGAAGTTGAAAAAGAGTCGGAAAATATTGGATGGCGTATCAATGGAATCGGGACTGGACCATGAGATACTAGAACAGACAAAAAGGGACGTATCTAGGTTGTCATATTACAATAAGGAGAAATACAGACATGAATATTTTTTTTCAAAGGTTTATAAAGTTGTTGATAGGCATCTTTTTATTTGCACTGGGAATTGTAATGACCATGAAGGCAAACCTGGGATTTGCGCCATGGGAGGTCTTCCATTGGGGTATAGGAAAGACCATTGGTATGTCTATTGGGAATGTTTCTATTTTTATAAGCCTGTTTATCTGTGTGATTGTGGTACTGATGGGCGAAAAGCTTGGATTAGGTACGATTTTAAACATGATACTGATAGGTGTTTTTATTGATATATTATTGTTTTTTAATTTTATTCCTCAAATGAACGGATTGGTATCAGGAGTAGTACAGATGATAGCAGGTCTTTTTACGATTGCCTATGGTTCTTATTTTTATATTGATTCGGGGTTTGGTGCGGGGCCGAGGGATAGTCTTATGATTGTAATGAGGCGGAAAACAAAACTTCCCGTAGGACTATGTCGTGGAATACTTGAAATTTTTGTTGTTTTGATAGGTTGGAAACTAGGCGGACCTATTGGTATCGGAACGGTTATTGCTGCTTTTGGAATCAGTTTCTGCATACAGATTGTTTTCTCCTTGATGAGATTTGAAGCAACCTCTGTAAAGCATGAAACTCTTGATGTAACACAAAAGAATTTTAAGGCACTGTATTTCAAGAAAGAGGGGTGACGAAAAGGAATGATGCAAAAGAATGACGGGATAGACGCATTTTTCCAAATATCATCATTACTTACGCTATTTAACTAAAATGGTGTTTTTTAATAACATAAAAGTACACGTGTAGAGGAGAACTGCATTTTCTGCATGGGATTTTAAATTTTCCTCTCAATAATAAAATCAATAAGCTGTGGTTCAGATTAAATATTTTACTTACCATAATAAATAAAGAAAAATATGCAGTTTTGACTATAGAAGATATAATGAATGAAAAAATAAAGGAGAAACTTAAAGATAGAGTCAAAGGAAGATTTTGTTGAAAAATGTCGATTTGTGTAATATAATTTTATTAATGATTGCTAAGTAAAGATGCTTATTTTACTTGAATGGAGGATAGAATGTCAGAGTGGGCTATCATGGAGGTAGCTTTTAGAGTACTTGGTGAGGATTAAGAAGTTTCAGTATCTACATTCTATTAATGAATATCTGTTTTGACTGGGGGCGTTTATGCATATAAACCATAATACAGTATTTAATTTTAATAAACTGGTGATTGAGAGTTGAAAAAATGGAGGTATATATGATGAAATGGTTTAATAATTTAAAAATAGTGCATAAACTTGTAACGTCTTTTCTTTTTGTTTCCATATTTATTGGAATTGTGGGTTTTATTGGAGTTAGAGATATGGGAATAATAAATTCTAATGCTGTTCTTATGCATGACAATAATTTAGTATCATTGGAAAAAATTCATTCCGTTAGAGAAAGAATTTTAGAGATTCGTACAAATATTTTAATTCTTCTTCGTAAGCAAAACAGGAGTGAAATTGAAGATATTGAGCAAAGAATGAATAAGATCGTCAGTGGAAATGATAAAGACCTTCAGGACTTTGAGAATCTGGGTTTATCTGCCGAAGAACAAGATATCTACAATCAATTAAAAAAAGATTTACAAGACTATAGAACTGCGCGCGTTCAGATTATTTCACTGGTAAAAGAAGAACGATATGATGAAGCAGAAAGGATATTCCCACAAGTATCTGAAATACGTAATAGAATGTTTATATCTTTAGATAAACTATTAAATTATAATATGCAAGAAGCCGCTGATGCGAATAAAGCAAATAGGTCTACATACAATTCGGCTGTTAATATTATGTTAGGTATTAGTATTCTAGCTCTATGTATAGCTATAGCATTAGGATTACTCATATCCTTCAATATATCCAAGAGGCTGGATCATATTGTTAAATTTGCGGGTGCATTCGGGGACGGAGATTTAACGCAGAGGATTACTATTTTCGGCAAAGACGAACTGGGTAATCTTGGAATAGCCTTAAATAGAGCGATTGAGAATACCAGGAATTTGTTATCTGAGATTATTACAGGTTCAACGGATATCAGTGCGTCAAGTGAAGAGTTGTCTGCAACAATAGAAGAAATTGCCTCAACGATGGAGAACATCAACGAATCTACCACTGAAATATCAAAAGGTGCACAAGAATTAAGTGCTGCAACAGAAGAAGTGAGTGCATCAACTGAAGAAATTCATGCTACAACCAATGAACTTGAAAGCAAAGCCGACAATGGAAGTGCTTCAGCAAAAGAAATAGCAGACCGTGCCAATGAGATTAAAGAAAAGGGAGCAAGATCTATCGAAACGGCAAATGCTATCTATGAAGAAAAGTACGCTAAGATCATAAAAGCCATTGAAGATGGTAAAGTAGTAGAACAGGTCCAAGTAATGGCTCAAACGATTGGAAATATCGCTTCACAGACAAATTTACTTGCGCTAAATGCTGCGATAGAAGCGGCAAGAGCAGGAGAACACGGCAGAGGATTTGCGGTAGTAGCTGAAGAAATTCGCAAACTTGCCGAGCAATCAACGACAACAGTATCTAGTATAACAAATATTGTCGGACAGGTTAAGCAGGCCTTTAACAACTTATCAGAAAATGCGCAGGAAGTGTTAAGGTTTGTAGAAGACAATGTAAAACCTGATTACCAATTGCTTTTACAAACAGGAATGCAGTATGAAAAAGATGCTCAGTTCATTAATGATATGTCCCAAGATATTGCTGCATCAACCAGAACAATGGCTGAAATAATAGTACAAGTTGCAGCGGCTATGCAAAATGTAACAGCAACAGCAGAGGAGTCGGCAGCAAGTTCGGAAGGTATCTTGAGCGGTATCAACCAAACAACAATTGCAGTGGAAGAGGTCGCGAAGTTAGCCCAAAGTCAGGCTGAACTTGCAGAAAAACTTAATAGTATGGTCCAGAGATTTAAAGTATAAATCATTATTTGTATATATATAAACAACGTTCTGCTCCTATGATATAATGTTTATATCGTTTATGTAAAAGCTTCTGGTAGTTAGCTGGAAGCTTGCCGAACGATCAATAACGTATGGCACATATTCTTGTGTTATTTATATTAAGGGAGGGTTAATCAATAATGGAATTAGAGAAAATTTTATCTGCAGTAGACCATACTTTGTTAGGTATTACTGCAACATGGCAAGATATAAAGGCTATTTGCGATGATGGAATGAGATATGGCGTTGCATCGGTTTGTATTCCGCCATCTTATGTTTCTAAAGCAAAGAAGTATGTAGGTGATAAACTAGCGATTTGCACTGTCATTGGATTCCCAAATGGGTACAATACAACAGAAACGAAGGTTTTCGAGGCAAAGAACGCTATTATAAATGGCGCAGATGAGATTGATATGGTAATCAATATAGGACTATTGAAGTCCGGAAACATCCAGGCTGTTGAGGATGAGATTAAAGCCTTGAAGGCAGCCGTGGAGGATAAAGTTTTGAAAATAATTATTGAGACTTGTGTTTTAACTGAAGAAGAAAAGATTGCAATGTGTAAAGCAGTTACAGATGCAGGAGCAGACTTTATCAAAACTTCTACAGGTTTTTCCACAGGTGGTGCAACTAGAGAGGATATAAAACTTTTTACCGAAAATATAGGGGAGCATGTCCGTATAAAAGCGGCAGGCGGGATTAAATCGTTAAAGGATGCCGAGGATTTTATTGCACTAGGTGCTTCCAGGCTGGGGACAAGTTCGGTTATAAAAGTGTTGAAAAATCAGGACGTTGAGGGGTACTAATAGAGCTGTTTTTATATAACTTTTAAGGGAAGTCATTTTGACTTCCCTTAAAAGTTATATATTCTTGTTTGGTGAACATAAATATTGCTAATATAGTGAAGAATTAAAATCAAAGTAAATAAATAGATATCTTTAAGTAGGGAATTAATAGCTTAAAAAATCAAATGTGGAGATTGAATAATTTGTATACATGCGATATACTATTTATGAGTATTCGTTCTGTAAGTGCTATATGACTGAAAATAATATCAATGAAGAACATAAGATTATTACCGATAGAATCATTGAGAATATTAAAGAAAGCTATGACTATCTACTGATTGATGGATCTTTCGTCATACCGAAAGTTAAATAATTTATAAACAATAAAGTGTGGTTAAAGAGAATAGATTAATCAAAGATTATGAGCATCTTGCAGATAGTCTCTTGCAAAGAGTTCATAATCTTTTTTATGTCAAGTAACAAAACGTAAGTATGTAAGCAAAGGTGAAATATATTTACGGCCGTAACAAGTTAACAGAAGTGAATTTCAAAAGAATGAAGCATGTAATTATTTCTTGGGGAGGGTAGTGTATATGAGTGGTTTGATAGATGCTTGTATTACTGACGATGTAGTTAGAAATATTGATTGTCTTAAGAACGAGGCATATGGAAAGCATCAATTTTTAAATAATTTGTTAGACAGCTCCAATATGGCTGTTGTAGAATGGACACTTGATGGTACAATTCAATACGTAAATAAACAAGTAGAAGTAAATACGGGATACAAGTCAGATGAACTTATTGGGTCAAATTGGATTGATATGTTTGCACCGATAAATCATATAGATAAAATAAAAAGGGATATAAAATACTTTAAAAGCCAAAAAGTAAGTAAAGATTATAATCAAGTGATTCGTTGTAAAGACGGCAGGTATATAAATACTACATGGAAGAATTTATTGGTTGGTGATAGAGAACCGTGTACAGTGATTTCTATGGGAACAGTAGCAGATAGGGCGAATCAGGAGTCAAAAGCAAGTACCAGGCTTTTCAACTATTATAATGATGCATTAGTACATAACCGTTCTGCATTTATTAATATTATCAGATATATTTTAGATACGTTAAATGAAGACTTGGGTACCGCAGCGATGATGTTAATTGATGTGGATAACTTTAGGGATTTAAATAATGTCTATGGATATAAATTTGGAGACGAATTGTTGGAAAATATTGGCGAATTATTAAGCGTCGGTTTCCAACGCTATGGAATTTTAGATCATTATGAAAAAGATTGTTTTGCACTCTTTATTTCTTCAATAAAAGATGCTGAAAATGCAGTTGAAATAGCCAAAAAAATAATAAATATGTTTCATATGCCGTGGGTTTTAGGCAAGCATGAATGTTATAGTACAGTGAGTATTGGGATATCTATTTATCCTAGCGATGGAAAAAAGGTAGAAACACTAATTAAGAATGCCGAATCTGCTTTAGCTTTTGTTAAAAAGCAAGGCAGGGATAGATATCAGCTTTATTCAAAAACTATTGATAAACAGATTACTAAAAGGTTAGGTATAGAATATAGTTTAAGAAAAGCGATTGAAAAAAATGAATTTATTGTATATTATCAGCCGCAGGTCAATATTAAAACAGGAGCCGTGGTGTCATTAGAAGCATTGGTAAGATGGGCTCATCCTACAGAAGGGATTATACCTCCTTCTGTTTTTATACCTATTGCGGAAGAAATAGGATTGATAGACCGTATAGGTGAATTAGTATTGCAGACTGCTTGTATGCAGGTAAAAGAATTAAATAGTCTGATGCAGTCTAATATTACGATAGCAGTAAATCTATCACCACGCCAATTGCAAAATAAGAATCTTTCAGATAAAATATTAGAGATTATAGAAAATGTACAGTTTAATCCTCAGCTTCTTGAGATTGAAATCACCGAAGAAGCAGCGATAAAAGATATAAACACTACAATTAAGCTGTTAAAGGATTTGGGAGATAAGAATATAAAGATTGCTCTGGATGACTTTTGTACAGGGTATTCTTCGCTCTGTTATCTTGAGCTTTTGCCTGTACATAAGATTAAGATTGATAAATCCTTTATAGATGGAATAAATAAAAATTATAAGAAGGAATCTATCGTTGAAGCCCTAATCAATTTATCGCACCGATTAGGCAATGTTATCGTTGCAGAGGGTGTAGAAGAAGAGTCACAGTACAAAACTTTAAAAGAGAAAAACTGTGATATCGTACAAGGCTATTATTTTAGTAAGCCATTATCTTTTGACGACCTGGTAAAATATTTTAAAAGGATGGAGCTCCATTGATAAAAAATATTTTTATAAAAATATTAATGCTTATAGGTGTGCTGCTAATAATGAATGCATTAGTGCTGATGTTAATAGTCAATTTTAATAGCGGCATTATTATTACTTTTATTTTAGGATTGATCTTGCTCTGTTATGGGATATGGAATAAAAAAATTAACGGGATTTCATGCAATGGTATTATGAAATGGCTTAGGTACCTGATTAGTGCCGGGATTATATTTATGGTTTGTATGATTGCGTTTATTGCTATTGTTGGTCAAATAGATACTGCTACATTTGAAGAGGATGCGGTGATCATTCTAGGCGCAGGAATAAGAGGGGAAGCAGTTACGCTTCCTCTTGCTTATCGGTTGGATAAGGGAGTTGAATATATCAATAAAAATCCCAATGCGGTGATCGTAGTTACCGGGGGGCAAGGACCTCAAGAAAATATAACAGAAGCACTGGCGATGGAGAAATATCTGATTTCCAAGGGAATATCGGATAACAAAATTATTAAGGAAGAAAAAGCAACAAGTACGTATGAGAATTTTAAATTTTCAAAAACGCTGTTAGATGAGCACTTCAAAAGACCCTATAAGATAACATATATTACAAATGATTTTCATATTTACAGAGCAGGACAACTTGCAAAGATCGTAGGGATTGATGCGACAAGTTATAGTGCAAGACTTCAGTGGTACGCGGTCCCTATCACGTATTTAAGAGAGTTTTTAGCCGTTCTCAAACTTTGGGTATTGAGAAGGTGAAAATACAAAATTATATTGTCATATTTCCCCGGAAATACTCAGCCTGCCACGGTTACAAAAGGGGATGCAGAAATAGAAGTCCCGGTTGGATACCTAAATCCTTATATTGAATAATTTGTATAAATAGGATATACTATCTATAAGTATCATTTCTGGAGGTACTATATGAGTGAGCGTAATGTAAAAGATAGTTATAGCATTGTAGTATCTGGAGACTCTATTTCTAGAGGCGTAATATATGATGAGGTACAGAAAAAATATATTGTTTTGAAGGAGAATTATGTTGATTTGCTCCGGGGCAAATTGAAAGGTATAATTTATAATACTTCTCGGTTTGGAAGTACAATCAGTAAAGGCGTTCGTAAACTCAAAAGTCACATACTTAAAGAGAGTCCAGACATAGTTTTAATTGAGTATGGGGGAAATGACTGTGATTATAACTGGGATGAGGTTGCAGAAAACCCTGACGCCAGCCATGTTCCTAAGACGGATTTTGAGATTTTTGAGTCCTTTCTAAAAGAAACCATAGCTTACTTAAAAAGCAGCAGCATAACTCCTGTATTGATGACATTACCTCCTCTAAATGCAGATATGTACTTTAAATGGGTCTGTAAAAATAATCCCCTTGCAAAAGTGAATGTTCTGAAGTGGCTTGGGAGCGTTACTAAGATATATTGGTGGCAGGAGAGATATAATTCTGTGATCATAAAAATTGCTGAAGAAACTCATACAAAGTGGATAGATGTTAGAGGCGCATTTCTTCAGCAGCCTGACTTCACCAAGTTTCTTTGTGTAGATGGAATACATCCGAATAAGGAAGGACATAAGATTATTGCCGATAAAATCATTGATTATATTAAAACAAGTTATGATTATCTGTTGGTTGATGAATCCGGCATGGTATCAGAAGTTAAATAATTACCTAACTCCGCAGTGTTTGCAGGACCAGTCCTGAAATGCTGCGGGATTTTTATTTTTAGGTAAATAGCATTTGACAATAACAGAATTTGGTTGTAGAATAAAATTAGCATATGCCAATATAAAAGGTTATAAGAGGAGTTGCGGTTTGTACTTATATTACTTTGGTTAATAGCACAAGGAGGTATTTTATGATGAAAATAGCAATTGCAAGTGAAGGACATTATGTTAGTGGACATTTTGGACATTGTGAAGGATTTACGGTCTATGAGGTAGAAGAAAACAAAACTTTAAAGAAAGAATTTGTACAGAATCCGGGGCATAGACCAGGATTTTTACCGGGCTTTTTAAAGGAATTAAACGTAAATGTTATTATTGCAGGAGGTATGGGGGAGACAGCCCAGCAGTTGTTTACCCAAAACGATATGGATGTAATTGTAGGAATAGAAGGCCTTAGTGATAATGTCATTCAACAATATTTAAAAAAAGAATTAAACTCTACAGAAAGTATATGTAGGCAGCATCAGCATGAGGGCCATTGTCATGAATAGTTTGTTGGGGTTATGCTTATGGACGCGGTAAAGGATAAGGCGATGACAAAGAATGAGTTTTTTCTCATTAAGAAGCTGATAGAAAAAAACGGGTTTAAATTTACAAAGCAAAGAAAATTGATTCTGGAACAGTTTTTTATTGTAGACAGGCATTTAAGCGCAGAAGAGATGTATCAAAGGTTAAAAGCTTATAATATTGGTATCGCCACAATATATAGGAGCGTGAAGATTTTTGGCAGTATTGGCATAGTAAAAGAGATTGTTGTAAATGGAGTAAGTTATTATGAATTGAAGATTTACAGTAAAAAGCCCCTGCATATACATTTTCAGTGTGTTAAATGTAATGACATAATAGATATTGATGAAAGAAAAGTTGCTTTAGAGTATCTAAAACTAAACAAGATGGTGGAAGATATAAATGATTTGGAAATTTATGATGCAAACATAATGCTTATTGGGCTTTGTAAAAGATGCAGGGAGGTAAACCAATGCCAAGACCGATAAAATGCAGAAGAGTCGAATTTTTTCCGGAGCATACTTATTTCCTGCCGTTAGGCAAAAGAAAGTGCGAAGTAGAAGAGATTGCTCTCAAGATTGAAGAACTTGAAGCCATGCGATTAAAAGATATTGAAGGGCTTACCCAGGAAGAGTGTGCGGAGAGGATGCAGGTTTCAAGGCAGACTTTCCAAAATATCATAGACAATGCTAGAAAGAATGTAGCGATAGCCCTCACGCAAGGAAATGCCATACATATATGCGGGGGGCATTATACTTCAGGGTCATGCCGATTTAAGTGCTTAAGCTGTAATCAAGTTTATGATATGAATTGTGAACATTATAGAAATGTTTGTCCATCTTGTGGATCAAATGAAGTAATCTGTGAGAAAAGAAATAGGTTGTGCCATAGAGTATAAATAACTTTTTTAGTACAAACGAGGAAATATAATCAGTACAAAAGTCTAAAATGAAGGAGTTGAGCAATTGAATAATTACATTCTGTACATCTTTACTATTGCCTTATTAGTGATATCCTATTTCAAAGATAAGAAAAAAACCAAGATAGCTTTAAAAAAAGCATGGAAATCTTTCGAGAATATCTTACCTGAATTTTTAGGGGTTATTATGTTGGTGGGGCTGCTCCTTGCAGTATTGAACGCTGAGGTGATCTCACAAATAATCGGCAGTGAATCAGGACTGTTTGGGATTGTAATTTCGGCTGTTGTTGGTGCTGTGACTTTGATACCCGGATTTGTTGCATTTCCTACGGCTGCGATGCTTTTGAACAATGGAGCGGGTTATATGCAAATCGGAGCGTTTGTTTCCTCTTTAATGATGGTGGGAATAGTGACAGCACCGGTTGAAATGAAATATTTTGGGAAACGGCTTACTATTCTAAGAAATGTATTGGCATTCTTTTTTTCTTTCTTAGTAGCCTATATCATTGGAAAGGTGGTAGGTGGATGATGAAGTTTATTCAACGGTATAAGTTTTTTATGGTCACAATACTTATAATAGGTATGATTACAATAATAAATCAAAGCATCGGACTTAAAGCGTTAGGTGTTGCAGGATATAGTTTTAAGGAGATGGCGCTGGTGATTCCACCTGTATTTATCCTTCTGGGTCTTTTAGATGTGTGGGTTCCGCGGGAAATGATGGTCAAATACATGGGAGAAGGGTCAGGACTAAGGGGCATTATTCTGGCTATTCTTTTAGGTTCTGCTGCTGCAGGTCCTCTTTATGGGGCTTTTCCGGTAGCGGCAGTGTTTATGAAAAAAGGTGCAAAATTCAACAATGTACTCATATTTATCGGAGCATGGTCTACCACTAAGATCCCAATGTTTTTATTCGAGATGTCAGCATTGGGGGCAAAATTTGCACTAACAAGACTTCTAATAGATATTCCGGGAATCATTGTCATTGCTTATGCTTTGTCATTATTAACATCCGCACAAGAAGTTGAGCGAATATATAAAAAAGCAGAAATGCTTTAGGATATATGATGCGGAATAAAGTTGCTGAAAAAATCATACTTTATATAAATAGTCTTTTATTGAATCCTTTCAATTAAGGTTAGTTTGCCTTTGAGGAAGTGTAGAGTATGATCGTTTACCTTTTAAAGTTTAATGTTAAGAAGGTAATAGGTAGTATTGTTGTGCTGAGTATTCTGCTTATATGTATGTTTTGTATATCTATAAATGACAAAAGCATTCGCATATTTGATTTTTTTGAAGAGCCCGTTGTTTACAATTTTGACAATATAAGGACCAATGAAGATAGAGTTGGTTTCTTGAGGCAGTTTGGATGGAAAGTAGATGAAAAACCCATTGAGGTTTTGAAAGTGCAGATTCCTGAAGAGTTTGAGATAGTATATGAAGATTATAATGAGCTTCAGAAAGAAATCGGGTTGGATTTAACAGAGTATAAAGGGAAGCTGGTAGACAAATATGCATACAAGGTGTTTAACCATCCCACAGAGAAAAGAAGTCCTGTCATAGCGAATATTCTGATTTATGAAGATAAGGTGATTGCAGCAGATATTACAACTACTTCCCTTGATAAATTTATACATTCTTTGATGTATTATGAGGATTAGAAATTTTTTTAATTTTAGAAAAGTATAATTTTATAGTATATATGCAACGGTCTTTTTAGGAACAGTGAAATAATAAATTCGGAAATTTTCAACGAGGGATTTTTGCGTCAGGCTAGGCGGAGACCTTTAGCAATACTGACGTATGGCAAAGGTTTACAACGACGCATGACACAAAAATAACCGTTGAAAAATCGGAAGTTATTATTTTGCTGTTCCTTAGTGTTAAATATTAACTGATTAAAGACGGATAGGCTATGAATGCCTATTTGTCTTTTTTAATTCCATAAAATTTTAAAACCAATCATGTAACAAGATAAATAATGAATAAATAATTTAAAAACTATATATAACGCGTTATATATAGTTTTGGAGTAGCAAAGAAAGAGTCTGTATGCATGATTAATTAATGAAACAGGCTCTTTTCTATTATCATAGATATAGTGAAAAGACACCTCTGCTTTCTGAAAAACTCACTATAACCATATATAAAAAATATGAATGGTTATACTAAGCTTGACTTGAAGGCTAGTTATAAGTTACAATTATACCAATTTATAAGTGCTGTTAAATCTATTGAATAAGATAGGAGATTATAGAATATGGGCATTAAGTATTTTGTTTCTATTCTATTTCATAGATTCAACAACTCGTCGGCTTTTATATGGAATCAAAAACAGCTGGTGCTTGCTGAGTATTATATATTAGTGGAAAAGTTCAAAATTTATAAGTTATTAATAGTACAATAAAAAAGAAGAATAATTTGGAGGATTGTAATGGCAAAGAAAAAAAAGAAACTTAGAGTTATACCACTTGGTGGTTTGGGAGAAGTAGGCAAGAACATTACGGTGTTTGAATACGATGAAGATATCATTATCGTAGACTGCGGGATAGCTTTTCCGGAAGATGAGATGATGGGGATTGATTTGGTAATTCCGGATGTCACCTATTTAAAGAATAAAAAAGAACGGATCAAAGGGATTATTTTGACCCATGGGCATGAAGACCACATTGGAGCGATTCCTTATGTATTGAGGGAGATCAATGTGCCGGTGTTCGGTACAAAGCTTACATTGGGGTTACTTGAAAATAAGCTGGAAGAACATCGTATGCGTTCGGATACGACCCTTCAAACGGTTGAACAAGGACAAACTATTCAACTAGGCGTGTTTAATGTAGAATTCATTAATTCCTGCCATAGTATTGCAGATGCAGTGGCTTTGGCGATACATACCCCTGTAGGTGTTGTAGTGCATACCTCGGATTTTAAAATAGATTATACACCCATACAAGGGGAACCTATTGATTTGGCACGATTTGCGGAGCTGGGTAAACAAGGGGTACTGCTTTTGATGTCTGACAGTACCAATGTTGAACGTGAAGGATATACTATGTCTGAAAAGACGGTAGGCAAAGCTTTTGATGAGATATTTGCGGAAGCAGACAGCAGAATCATTGTGGCCACTTTTGCATCTAATATTCATAGGGTGCAGCAGGTGATTGATGCAGCAGTTAAATATAAAAGAAAAGTGGCCATCATTGGAAGAAGTATGGTCAATGTAGTAAATGTAGCCCTAAAACTAGGATACCTAAACGCACCCGAAGGAACAATTATTGATATTAATGAACTCGGCAGATATCGGCCTGAGAAGTTAATGATTATTACAACGGGAAGTCAAGGGGAGACTATGTCTGCATTAACCAGGATGGCGGCATCCACCCATAGGCAGGTGGCAATTAATCGCGGGGATTTAGTGGTGATTTCAGCAACGCCCATTCCCGGAAATGAGAAAACCGTCTCAAGGGTTATTAACCAATTATTTGAAAAAGGTGCGAATGTAATCTATAAGGCGCTTGCGGAGGTGCATGTTTCGGGACATGCTTGCCAGGAAGAACTAATGTTAATGCAGAGTTTAGTAAGACCTAAATTCTTTATGCCGGTACACGGCGAATACAGGCATTTAAAACAGCATGCGCTTCTTGCCCAGAAGGCAGGAGTGCCGGAGGAAAATACTTTTGTCATGAGCATCGGAAAAGTATTGGAATTGGATGATTCCAGTGCCAAAATTACCGGAAGCGTATCTTCGGGGAAAGTACTTATCGATGGTCTTGGCGTAGGGGATGTCGGAAATATCGTACTGCGTGATAGGAAGCTTTTATCACAGGATGGATTAGTCATTGTTGTGATAACCATTGAAAAGGAATCCGGAGTTTTAATCACTGAACCTGACATTATCTCTAGAGGATTCGTGTATGTAAGAGAATCAGAACAATTAATTGAGCAGATGCGAAAAGTTGCATATAGTGCACTTTTACAGTATGAAGGGAAAGACTGGGGCACGATGAAATATATTGTGAAGAACGTTCTAAAGGAATATCTGTATAGCAATATAAAGAGAAATCCGATGATACTGCCCATTGTGGTGGAGATATAACCGGATGATTAACGAATAGAGCACATGGAAACAAAAATACTTAAAAACTCAAGAGGAATATAAAGATGGATACAATGTATCTATCTTTGTAATTCCTCTTTTTGTTTTGATTTATATACTGGTTTTTAATTTAAGAAATTGTATAAAATTAATTATAAAATGCAAACTAAATAAGAAAAAATACTATATGAATGGAGAATCCAATATGAGAAAACTTTCTGAAAATGAAGTGCTATCAATGGCAGCCCTTCTTGATATGGAAAAGAACGGATTGATAGTAACAAAAGCAATGCAAATGTTAATTAGTGATGAAGAATTAAAGAAGCAGGTGGAAGCAGGTATATTGGCTACAGAAGGAAGAATAAAAGGAATTCAGCAGTTTGTTAGCGAAAACCAAATAACAGATATTAAGGAGGTACATTAAGATGTCATCATTTTTAGGAAATAGAGCAAAAGAAAATATGAACCTCTCTGATGAGGTGATTGCTAAAAATATGGTTGCTTCTGCGACGGCAGCGGCAAACGCATACCTTGCTGCGCTTATGACAAGTACTACTCCTGAATTAAGAGCAGTTTATGGTGCCAGTCTCAATCAGCTTATTGGTGGACATTCTGCAATCGTAGAATTGGCAGTAAAACGTGAATGGGGCAATCCGTATATCGCGCCAAGAGAGCAGCTATCTATTGTATATGACAAAGTGCGGTCAACTATGCAGCACGATCAATAACCGATAGATTTTAATATATCTGTCGATAAGTCTAATAGAATCCCGTGAAGTGTATTCAGGAAGAGTTCTGTTTACTTTCACGGGTTTTTGTCTTATAAAGCTGATTTGTATGTTAGGTAGGGCATAAAAATTTAATAGGGGAAAGTTATAATGAAATAAATGTCAGACAATTAGAAACATTTATCGTATGAAATAATATAAAATAAAAATGAAGAGGTGATCTTTATGCTTTATGAATTATTAAAGGGTAGAAGAAGTATAAGGAAATTCCAAGATAAAGAAGTGGAAAAAGATAAGATAGACACCATTTTAAAAAGTGCACTGCTATCACCATCATCAAGAGCTAGGAAACCATGGGAGTTTATTGCTGTGACTGACAAGGAGTTGTTAAGAAAGCTTTCGCAATGCAGGGAACACGGCTCCGTTTTTTTAGCAGGGGCTCCTTTAGGGATTGTGGTTATTGCTGATTCGGAGAAGTGTGATGTTTGGATTGAAGATTCGTCCATCGCTTCTATCATCATTCAATTGTCTGCACAGTCATTAGATTTGGGTTCGTGCTGGATACAAGTAAGGGAAAGACCTCATTCTGAGAATGAGAAGGCAGAGGATTACATAAAACAGGTTCTGGGGATACCTGAAAGATATAGTGTGGAATGCATTGTTGCAGTCGGTTATCCGGCAGAAGACAAAAAAGGCTATGATGAAAATGAATTGCCATATGAGAAGCTCCATTTTAATAAGTATTGAGTAAAAATATAGATTAATATATTATATTCAAAAAAAGGGTAGTAAAATATTTTGCTACCCTTTAAAAAGCTGTGCTGAAAATTTGTAATTCTGATGTTCTTCTTTCAAAAGATTCACTTCTTTCCATTGATCTTTTTCTTGTATATATTCGTGCAGTAAGATATCATAACCATTTGTAAGGCGTATGAAATCAAATCGGTATTTGTTATTTTTACCTTTAGCGTAGACATGTATAATAGCATCCTTTTTTTCGATACGTTCTATCTCGTCAATTAGTCCATACCAATCGTTGTATATAATTTCTACGACATATTTCGCGTCCCAGTTCCAATGGTGGTAGGGGGCACATAGGAAATCTTCCGGAATGTAATCTATATTTTGGATTTTCCATCCGTCAGCAGTTGTATACGTTGTTGTGATAAGTCCGTAGTAGTAAGCGAAATAACTGGGAGATAATTTCTGTTGGTTATAGGGAGGACCGGTAATCACTTCGATTTCTACCATGAAGTATTGCAAATGATCAGGGGTCCCTGTAGGTTTGTATGCAGGATAGAGTTTTAAAAGGGTGATGTGCCCTATACCGGAGAAAGAGTTTATAAACTCATCCAGAGACAATTGCTGCTTTTTATTTGTACTGAAAAGTTCATAAGCAAAAGGATAAGGGATTCTATCCAGACCTATGGTGCCACATCCGCCGTGGTAGCCCGACATATTGGAAGATTCTTTTAAAATTGAATAATAAGCATATATAACGTCTCGTGGAGAGTCATACGTTGCCGGGTAACCGGGAGAAATATATGGCGGCTTTGGAGCGTCAAAGTCATCGGGTATGCGAAAACGATACTTTACATTTAATGCCGGCTGTTTGGATGGGCGTTGGAACCGCTCTTCGTAATCCTTTTCTTCATTTTCATTGAATACAGGCCTGTACGCTGTATCAGGGTGGTTATGTGAGTGTATAAAGCCTCCCAATAAAATGGATGACTTCTTTGTGGATATTGCTAATATAGCAACCGATATTGAAGAGAGTGCTAATATTAAAAGTACGGGTTTGATGAATTTTTTCAATGATATGACCATGATAATACCTCCTATCTATTCAAAGTATATGCCGATAGTGTACAGGAATGAACTATTTTAGTATGCGAATGTTGCTAGTTTTTCTTAAGGTATTATGAGTAAGTAGTAATGCTTCTTATAAAAAAATTTATATAAAATATAGTAAATAATGAAGGGAAAATAAAAATAATGTCGAAATAATAAGAGATAATATCAAATTTAATATTTTCAGGATTGTAAATAGCAAACCTATCAAAAGATAGGGACGCAAAACCACAGGTCTAATGTAGAAGTACGATGACGGCTGGGTTGCCAATTGCTGCGGGAGCAAGCATCAAGTATGTATTATAGGAAACAACTACTTAATGCTGTAAGCTTTACCAAGAGTGAACTGCAAGTAGGCAACATATAATTTGTCTGCTTTTTTTGTACAATTTTTTCAAACAAAGGAGAGGTAAAAATGAAGATGAATAGAGTGCTTATTGTGGATGACGCGGCGTTTATGAGAATGGCCCTTAAAACAATACTTGAGAAGAATGGTTTCGAAGTCATTGCCGAGGCTGAAAATGGCGAAAGCGGTGTTAGAAAATATATAGAATGTCAGCCGGATATTGTAACAATGGATATAACCATGCCGGGAATGGATGGAATTGAGGCTTTGAAAAGCATTAAAGCTTATGATGCTAAAGCAAAGATAATCATCGTTTCTGCAGTGGGAAAGGAATCAATGATCAAGCAAGCGGTAATGTCAGGTGCTAATTACTTTATTGTGAAGCCATTTAAAGAAGATCATGTAGTTGAGATATTACATAAAATGCTATCAGTGTGAAGTGAATATATCATTGTCAGGAAAATAGGATGATGAGGTTGGGAGGCAGGTGGCTGTAAAAGTGTTGTGAAGTAATATCAGAAAGGTGAGGAGGTGGAAAGTATTACTTTATTAGGTGATAGGTGAGTAGCAGAATGCCCGACATCGCAGCATTGCTTGAAAAACAATAATGAAGAAGGGAGATGAAAATATGTCTGAAGGAATGGGAAATATCATAGAAATGGAAGAGGATACCCAGACAGGCAGGTTCCTAACTTTCTCACTGGATAAGGAAAGTTATGGTATAGAAATAAAATATGTTACGGAAATTATCGGAATCCAGTCTATAACAGAGATACCTGAGCTTCCCGAATATATTAAAGGCATCATCAATTTAAGAGGAAAGATTATCCCCGTGATGGATATCAGGCTGAGATTTAAAAAGCCGTTCAGAGAGTATAACGACAGGACTTGCATCATTGTAATAGATATTAAAGACATATCGATAGGACTTATTGTGGATAGTGTTTCGGAAGTGCTTGTTATTCCGGAGCAAGATATTGTAGAACCTCCCCAAATGAACAAAGGTTTTAACAATAGATACATCAAAAGGATTGGGAAAGTAGGAAATGACGTAAAACTGCTGCTTGATTGCGAAAAGCTGCTTACTGACGATGAAGCTGAAACCCTAATTGAGATATCTTAGCAAGGTTTATCATTTTAGAAAAAGTTCAATATCTTATATTTGTCCAAGCACAAGATAAAAAATAAGGGGGCTTTCAAAATGAAATTCACAATAAAAGCAAGGCTGTTTTTAGGTTTTGGCATTTTAACCGTAATTTTTGTCACTTTAGGCATATATGCGACCACCTCATTGGGCACTGTTAATAACCAAACTGTTCAGATCGCTGAAAACTGGCTGCCCAGCGTAAATTATGCACATTCTATAAATACCGCAACCTCCGATTTCAGAATTAAGGAGCTTGAACACGTGATAGCTGAAACGCCTGAGCAAATGAATGAGTTGGAAAAAGAGATGGATTTAATCAATAATGAAATTAAAAAACATATAGAAGGATACGATACGGTCATCACTAATGAAGTAGACCAAAAGATCATTAGCTCAATAAGATCAGAATGGGATAAATACTTGCAAATTCATGAAGAGTTTTTGCCATTAAGTCGCGCACTTAAGACCCAGGAGGCAATGAGTTTATTGAATGGTGAATCAAAAAAAGTATTTGATGATGCATCAAGTTTAGCGGTTGAACTTGTAGAATTTAATCAGGATGGTGCAGGTGAATCAAGTAAGGATGCAAACGCAGTTTATTCTAGCACGCGAAGCATATTAATAGTTATAATAGCCATTGCAATCATAATATGTATAGGAGCAAGCCTAATCATTACCGGCAGCATTGTAAGACCTGTAAATAAACTTATAGATGTGGCTGATAAGCTTGCGCTGGGGGACGTTACTGTTAAAGTTGAAGCAACAACGAAAGATGAAATCGGCAATCTCATGCAGGCATTTGGAAGAATGATTGAAAATATCCGGGGGCAGGCAATGGCTGCTGAAAGAATAGCTGCCGGAGATCTGACGGTAGAAGTTGCTGTAAAATCGGACAATGATTTGCTTGGTAAAAAATTATCTGAAATGGTGAGGAAGAATAATCAAGTTCTGACGGACATCAGCAGTGCTTCCGAACAAGTAGCAGGGGGAGCGAAACAAGTATCTGATTCTAGTATTGCTCTTTCGCAAGGGGCAACTGAGCAGGCAAGTACAATCGAAGAGTTGACCGCTTCGCTTGAAGAGATATCATCCCAAACAAAGCTAAATGCAGAGAACGCCGATCAAGCCAATGGACTGGCTGAAAGCGCTAAGTCTAACGCAGTGCTGGGCAACCAGCAAATGGGACAAATGCTCAATGCGATGGAAGAGATAAATGATGCTTCTTCCAATATATCCAAGATTATAAAGGTGATTGATGAGATAGCATTCCAAACCAATATCCTTGCACTAAATGCTGCTGTTGAAGCCGCAAGGGCAGGACAACACGGGAAAGGCTTTGCTGTAGTGGCAGAGGAAGTAAGAAATCTTGCTGCACGTTCAGCAAATGCTGCAAAAGAAACAACAGATATGATTGAAGGATCTATTAAAAAAGTTGAAGGCGGCACAAAGATTGCCAGAGAGACTGCGGAAGCGCTTAATAAAATTGTCGGTAGTATTGAAAGAGTAGCCACGCTTGTAAATGATATTGCCGTTGCTTCTAATGAACAAGCTTCCGGGATTGCACAGATTAACCAGGGAGTGATGCAGATATCACAGGTTGTACAGACTAATTCGTCTACATCTGAAGAAAGTGCAGCTGCAAGTGAGGAGCTTTCCGGTCAGGCGGCATTATTAAGAGAGATGGTCAGCAGATTTAAATTGAGAAAAACCAGTCAATCTTACAATAAGCTGGAAGATATAGATCCGGAAATGGCAAAAATGCTGGAGAGTATGGCTGAAAAGAGAAAAGGTGTTGGGAATATTGCGGAAGAAGCTTATGGCGAAGCTGCTATCTCAAAGTCAAAAATCACGTTGAGTGATAAGGAATTTGGGAAATATTCTTGATAGATGAGGGTGAGTATTTGAAGAATATAGAGGTAGATTTAGGAGAACCGAAAGGTTCTTCCTTTCTTTTTATATAGTAACAAAAATAGGTTCATGCCTTGTAAAGGATAAAAATCTAGTCATAAAATGTATATGCAGGTGCATGTTTCTTTTTTTTATAAGGTATATGTAGCTGTTCTAATGTTTTATATACGTGGAGTTCCCTATCTGACATAATACACTTCCAGTCTAAAATGTTATTAATTTCTAATTATTATTGTACCATTTACGACCAAAAAGTAAAGAAGGAACTTGAATACGCTTAGAAGTTAACACAGTTATCTTAAATAGAGATTATATCACTTGATAAAAGAAATAAAAAATTTTATTGTTTCAAATAGATAAAACCTGTGTAAAAATAAATAAGTATTCTAAAAGTGCTATGGACAAAGCAAAAAAAGAGGATTCCATGCGCAACAACTCACCGAAATGACACATTACCGGCAAGATTTGATATTATTCGACATAATATATGTTATATAATATTAGTTGCCGATAAAGTACGAAAACTATAAACTTAGGAAAATGGGCTACAAGAGAAGTTTGACTGAATATTCAGGGCTTAGTTGAAAAGTGAGGATATATATGAGGGATATATCAAAAAGGTTTGCCAAAAGAGATAAAAAAGATCACTTAAACGATTTTTTAGAGTCGAAGGACTTGATCAATCCAAGGTTTGAAGCGCTGAGAATATCCATTATATATGGAATTATAGGTTTATTATGGGTTTTATTATCCGATAGGATAGCGGAAAAGATTGTTCATGATCCTGCGTTATTAAGACAAGTTCAGACCTATAAAGGGTGGTTTTATGTGACAACCACGATGGTTATGGTGTATATTCTTATTCGCAATCGTATGTCATTGTTCATGAACGCAATCAACAAGGTCTATGAAGGATATGAAGAAGTAGCTGCAACGCATGAAGAACTGGTAGCTATAGAAGAAGAATTAAGAGAGCAGTTTAATGAAGTGGAGAAACATCGTAATGCATTAATGGTAAGTGATCAGCGATATAGATTAGTAGTTGAAGGAGCAAATGACGGTATTTGGGATTGGGACCTCACGAACGGCAATTATTATTTCTCTATAAAATGGAAAAGTACTTTCGGCTATGAGGATCAAGAATTAGAAAATACCTTAGAAGGATGGAAAGAGTTGCTTCATCCTGATGACAGGGATTCAGCCGTACAAAAGATTGAGGAATATCTTTCGAGGCAAAAAGGTATCTATCAGAATACGTATCGTCTTCGCTGCAAAAATGGGAGCTATCGATGGATTTTAAGCCGAGGAAAGGCAGTATGGGATAAAGACGGAAAGGCGATTAGGGTTGCCGGCTCACATACGGATATGACTGAACACAAAGTGATGGAACACAAACTGCATACATTGGCTTACTATGACACATTAACAGGATTGCCGAATCGAGTTTTCATGGAGCAGGAAATGAGCAGAATATTAAAAGATCAACAAGAGAACAAATCTAAATTTGCTCTAATCTATTTAGATATAGATAATTTTAAGCATATTAACGATACTGTAGGCCATTCATCAGGAAATGTTTTAATAAAAGATATCGCTAATATATTGAAATGCCATATTAAGAGTCCTAACTTAGTTGTACGACTAGGCGGAGATGAGTTCGCGATTTTGTTGAACGATATTTCAGATAATGGAGAGGCCGCAGAAAAAGTGGAGTTCCTGCTTAATCTCTTAAAAAAGCCTTGGATACTGCAAGAGCAGGAATTTTTTGTTTCTGCCAGTGTAGGGGTGACTGTATATCCTGATCATGGCACTGATTTAACTACATTATTTAAAAATGCCGATGCAGCGATGTTTGCGGTGAAAGATAGTGGGAAAGATGGATACTCATTTTACTCTAAAAAGATGGAAGAAAAAACATTGCACTATATTCAGATGATAAATCAACTCCGGTATGCTATTGATAATGATGAGTTTGCCCTGTACTATCAGCCTCTGATTGATTTGGAAACGGGTACATTAATAGGTGTTGAAGCGTTAATACGATGGATTCATCCGCAAAAAGGATTTATTCCGCCTGCGGAATTTATTCCGTTAGCAGAAGAAACAGGACATATTCACCAAATCGGAAAATGGGTATTTAAGACTGCATGTAAGCAGAAAAAGGAATGGAGTAAAAAAGGATATTCCAATATACAAATGTCCATTAATCTATCGAGTAGGCAATTGACAAAAGGAAATATTGTTACACAGATTGGAGAAGCATTTGCTAATCTGAATATGAGCTGCTGCAATGTTCATTTGGAAGTTACCGAAACTGCTGTCATGAATGATATGGATGTTGCGATCCAAGAGCTTAAACAGTTGAGAAGTAGGGGTCTTAAAATTGTAATGGATGATTTTGGAACAGGTTATTCATCCCTTACATATTTAAAAAAATTGCCTATTGATATTGTGAAAATGGATCGTGAGTTTATAAAAAACTTTGAACATGAACATGAGTCTCAATTCATTATTCAATCTATTATTCAGCTAGCGCATGTGCTCAATATTATGATAGTTGCGGAAGGCATAGAGACTGTAGAACAATTAAATTTATTGAAAGAATACGGTTGTGACATAGGGCAGGGGTACTTATTCTGCAAGCCTGTTCCGGCGGAAGAACTTGAAAAAATGTTGGCAGCGGATTGGAAGTATATATGGTAATATATCTAACCAATGATTGATAATATTGCCTATATAAAAAACGGTTATGCTATTCAGTGGTATGATTAAAATGTATTATTTTTATCTTTTAAGCTAAGTTTATTTTTTGTTATTAAGCAGAGGTTATGGGGTAAGAATACTAAATGACTAACAGCAGCATATGCACGATAGGGAGGATATAGTAATGGCACATAAGTTTGATGTTCGGAATAAGCATAAACTGGATAATGAGAAAAGAAGAGAAATTCTTCCGCCGCATAAAGCCCTTAAAGAATTAAGATTGCAGGAGGGAGATACTATAGCTGATATCGGCTGCGGGATTGGATATTTTTCTATACCCGCGGCACAAATAGTAGGAGAATCAGGCAAGGTATTTGCTATGGATATTTCTTTAGAGATGATTGAAGAATTGGAACGAAAGGCAGAGAACAATAACATATCAAATATTAAAGCAATTGTTACCGAAGAAAACGATCTGAAAGTTGACGATAATTCTGTCAGTTATGCTTTTATCTGTAATGTGCTTCACGAAACGCAGGATATGAAGCTGTTTCTAACGGAAGTTAAGCGGATATTAACGGATTGCGGTAAATTAGTCATTGTAGAATGGAAAAAAGAAAATACGGATTATGGGCCTCCTTTAGAGCATAGATTGTCGAAAGAAGAGGTGTACGGTGCTTTGAAGCATATAGGTTTGAACAATATGACATATCAAGAAGTCGGGGCATACTTTTATGCGGTGATTGCTGAAAAATAAGTTTTTGGAGTTGGATAGCTTTGCCTCTAGGGGGAGAGATATGGTCTACCCTAGAGGCAAATTAAATGACTGTTTGTAGGGGCGGACGACTCTGTCGGCCCGATGCATTATTGCAGTATTTGCGGGTGGACAGGGTCGTCCGCCCCTACGAAAATTTATAAGATATATAACTTGGTAATTTTTAAATATTAAATTGCTTATCTATAAGTTAAATAGAGTCAGGTCAATTAATAGGATACATACTGCAACGGATCTATCGGGCTGCCGTTCTTTCTTACTTCAAAGTGCAGGTGGGGTCCGGTGACCTTGCCGGTAGCGCCTACGGTCGCAATGTTCTGTCCTTTATATACACTATCACCTTTTTTGATTTTTATGGTATTCAAATGTGCATAATATGTTTGATACCCGTTACCATGATCAATAATGATCAGGTTGCCGTATCCGCTGCCGCTGGCACCGGCAAAAATAGCTTTACCTCCATCGGCTGCTGTAACCGGCGTTCCGATGGCCCCGGCAATATCAATGCCGGTATGTTGACTGCCCCACCGGGAACCGAAACGGGAGGTGAGTATACCGGTAGCAGGATTCCTAAAAGTACCATACGCCATAGTAAGAGGTCTCTTTTTGGTGCCTTTCAGGATAATTTCTGTTTGAGCCTGCTGCAACACAGTATCTTCAAGTATATTTTTACTTATTTCCGTGCCGTTGATCTTCACAACTTCTGCTACTATTTTCTTTTTACCGTCTGCGCCGTTGGTTTTTACCTTCTTATCTCCTAGGTACAGAGAGGCCGATTCCTCATACTTTATGTCATAAGGGATTTTTTCTTCATATGTAACTGTTTCCACCGACTTAACATTAATAAAGGGTTTTGCGGCAACTAACGTGATTTTTTGGTCGATTTGCAGCCGGGCTATGTCAAGATGAGGATTAAGCTTTTGTATGTCTTCAACATCTATATGATGACTAACGGCGATATCCCAAATAGTATCTCCATCTTTAACAATGTATTCTTCAGCTTTGTTTTCTCCAGCAGTGATATGTGTAAAGGCGGCTTCTGTGTCAGCTATTTTATCAATAGGGACATCCTTTTTTGTAATGTCAACTTTCTCAACAAAATCTAACTCTTTTACAGCATCGGGATTTACTTCTTTAGAGAATTCATCCTTTATTCTCTGTAAAATAGTTTGAGCCGATTGCTCATCCTTAACAAACACCAGGTCTTTTCCGTCGACACTCAGTGCGTATGCTTCCGCATAAATTTGGATGCTTTTTTCCAGTTCAGTCCGTATTTCGTCTATTGATGAAACTTTATTTTTAAAAGTGAAAGTAAAAACCCGCTCATCAGTAATTTTCTCAGGAATGATAATTTTACCGTCAAACTGATTTTGGTATTTTCCTTTTATCTCCTCGATGATTTGGTAGGCATCTGTTTTATGCTTAACTACGCCTACTACTTGTTCATCTACCTTTATCGCATAAGCCGTATTGGAAAGGACGATACCGCTTGCTGTTGATGTGGTCAGCATAAATGCAATAGCCGGAATAATGAATTTGTGTTTTTTTAGTTTGTCTGCAATGTTTATCATGCTGTTACTCCTTTGCTCCATGCAAGTCTTATCTTTAATCGGATTTTTGAATCTATGTACAACATTAACGCATAGAGTTTCACAATAATTTTATTTAAACATGCTAAGTTTACCACATGCAAACGAGGGTGTCTAAATGGATAATGGCAGATTACAATACATTAGAAGAAGAATTTGAAAGTTTTCTTTGAAATGCTTTAAATATTACAAAAGTGTTAAATAGTATTACGAAACTATTAAAAATATTTAAGATTATTTACAATTTTTCAGAAATTCAATGGTATGCTTCTACTCTTAACTTCAGCCAATAAAAGAAGGTATACCCGCAAAATAGGAGGTATACCCTGTTATAATATGTTCATAAGTGTTAATATTTTCTAAAGAAAAATATAAAAAACAATGCAATAATGATGACAGCTTCAAAGCCTCCAAAAGGATTATAAGAGCTAAAAGAACTCGAAGCAGCTTTAGCAATCTCCGATTGGATAGGCTGTTCTTGTTCAATATCGCTATCAGTGCTTGTATGTATCTGCTCGGAAGCTGCGGGTTTTGTAGGAACAACAATCTCAGGCTCAGCAGTTATGTTTTCAGGCTGCTCAGTATATTCTTCATTTTTGTTTTCAGCTGATGCGTTCATATCTGGTGCAATTGTTTCAAAGTATCTTTTTAATCTTGGGTCAATTGGATAATCATTTCGATATCGCATAGGATCACCTCTTTTCATTTTATTACCTTTCTTTTTGTGATTGCATGTAATTACTATCCATTGTATGCAGCTTATGGAAGTTTGGTAACAAAGATGCGTATAATTTTTCTGAAAATTTCTATAGGAGGATGTGAAAAAATCGAATTTAGCACATAGAGAAAATCGGACATGGGGACTGGTCTGGTGTCAGGCCTGGTTTTTGGCCGGACTGCGGCCCTGGGCCCCGCCCATGTCCGATTTTCGAGCGATAAGTACCATAAAAAAGCGGCATCATAACATATCATCAGGATATCTTATGATGCCGCATATCTATTGAATCTTTATCATCAAAGTTTATATCTAGAGCTATAAAAACGAGGATAGCTATCACGATTATTAACATATTTGTCAACTCCGTTTTTATTCTATAATTTTACTATAACATACTAATTTTTACATTGGGATAGTGCTATTGTCGGATTTTGGTCCTATTTGTAGTCCTAAATACCAATTAACACTATTCAACTTGAAAATCTTTAGGTTATATAATATACTATCAATCAAGTTTCTGTAGGGGCGGACGACTCTGTCTGCCCGTGGATAATGCAATAGTACATCGGGTGGACAGGGTCGTCCACCCCTACAAAATATTAAAAGCAGAGATAATCAATTGTAGAAAAGGTTGGAAGATATGAACTATGTTTATATTATCGAATGTATTGATAAAACGCTCTATACGGGATGGACAACAGATATTCACAGAAGAATCAGTGAGCACAACCAAGGTAAAGGAGCGAAGTATACGCGTTCAAGATATCCGGTGAAATTGGTATATTTTGAAGAGTACACTACAAAACAAGAAGCGACTAAAAGGGAGTATGAAATAAAACAATTATCCAGAAAAGAGAAGCTGAAGCTTTTCTCAAAACTTGGCAACTTGCCTATTAAATGATAAAATCATATCTATTGCGCTATAATATAGTATGATTATTTGGATGATCGGGAAGGTTGGTACATCATGGAATTAAAAAAGAGAGGTATTGTTATTGCAATTATGGTATCAATGTTCCTAGCGGCTTTTGAAGGAACAGTTGTAACAACAGCGATGCCAACCATAGCAAGAGATCTAAAAGGATTTGAGTTAATAAGTTGGGTTTTTTCTTCATATTTATTTACATCAGCTATTTTCACTCCTATATATGGAAAATTAGCGGATATGTATGGAAGGAAGAATACCCTTTTTGTTGGAATTATCATTTTCTTGATGGGCAGCTTACTGTGCGGGATATCTCAGAATATGTATCAGCTTATCGCTTTCCGAGCGGTACAGGGGATAGGTGCAGGATCAATATTACCTCTTACTTTTGCTGTTATTGGTGATATTTTTAATGTAGAGCAACGCGCAAAGGTTCAAGGATGGCTTAGCTCAGTATGGGGGATCGCCAGTTTGGCGGGACCTTTCATAGGAGGATATTTTATAGATTATCTTTCATGGCACTGGATTTTCTTTATCAATATACCTTTCGGCATACTATCAGTTATTCTTCTGAAAAAAAATCTTCATGAACAATTTGAAAAGAAGAAACACAAGGTGGATTATCTGGGTACCGTGGTACTAACTATTGCCATTATATCTTTTTTATATGGTGTTTTGATAGGCGGTCAGAGCAATCAATGGTTTTCGCCTGCTGTAACATTGTCCTTTATCATTATGGCTGTTTCTCTCGTGGTTTTTTATCTTATTGAGAACAGAATTGAAGAGCCGATCATGCCTTTTGATATATTTACCACAACCAGTACAGTGATTAACGTTATCAGTTTTCTGGCTTCAGCTGTTTTAATGGGGGTCGAAGTTTATATGGCTATATATATACAAAATGTTTTAGGTTTTAATGCTACAATATCCGGTTTAACGATGGCGCCTATGTCCATCAGTTGGCTTTTATCTGCCTTTATTTTATCAAAGGCCATATCAAAGTACCGGGAAAGAATGATCATGATCGTATTTACCGGCATTCTTGTATTAAGCAATGTACTTTTGATTACTGTAAATATTCACTCTTCATTAATCTTAGTGGTTATCTATGTTTTTGTTATGGGTTTTGGTTTTGGCGGATGTTTTACAATGCTGACAATGATCGTACAATCTTCTGTAGGCTTTAAGAAAAGAGGGATAGCAACCGCAACTAATTCACTTGTGCGTACTTTAGGGCAAACAATAGGAGTGAGCGTTTTTGGCAGTATACTGAATTCCAGTATTATCCGATATTTTAACGGCATAGGAATTTTTGGAATAGACCCAAGTAAGATTTATTCTGCATCGGGTTTAAATGAGCAGATATCTGCTGAGCAAGTTCGAATATCAGTATTTTCCGGAATTCATACAATATTTGTTTTATTGATTATTATCTCTATGATTTGTTTGGGATTATCTATCAAGATTCCTTCGGCGTTGCCCGAGAGCAGATCTTAATTCTATAATATATTTTGGTATGCTTATTCTGGATAGTATATAATCATACTGATCGTTGTAAGTTTATCACCGGAATTATGGTAGGCATGAGGTTTATCGGCCTTAAACCGTATAGAATCACCTTCTTTTACAGTATATTCTTCTCTACCGAATCGAATGGTTAGTTCACCTTTGAAAACAGTTATGAATTCTTGGGTTTCTTCCCCGTGAGGTTCAGAGCTTAGATAGCCGCCTTTTTTTATTTCTGCAGAATATATTTCAAACCTTCTGCCGTCTTCATACGGAAAGAGAGGATAAACGCAGTATTTTCCGTTATCCTCAGTTAATCCGTTTACGTCATTTTTTGTGACAATGACAGTATCTTGTTGAGGATAATTTAATAATGAAGTAAATGATATTTTAAGACCATTTGCAATCTTCCATAATGTAGTAATGGTAGGATTGGATTCTTGCCTTTCAATCTGTCCCAGCATGCTTTTACTCACACCTGTCAATTCGGCTACCTTATCTAAGCTTAATTTTCTTTTATCACGTATACATTTTAAATTGACAGCAATAATTGAATTTAGGTTCTCCAAAAAAACACCCTCCCAGCTTGTATATCAAAATTTAGTATAGAAACGACAATGCGCTATAAAGTACTTGATGTATATTATAGCATATTGAATTTATAAGCGTATAGTATATATTTAGCGGTTTAATATGTTACTATAGATAAAAAACCCACATAAGCATACACGATGGTATGTTTATGTGGGTTTATATGATTTATCATTACTATCTTCTGAAAAGACTTTTTGGACGGGACGGCTTTTTGCCGGGCTCAGGTGTATTTTCATGGTGATTGACATCGTCATCTTGACGGATTCTGCCAAAAGAGAATACACCATATCCATATTCTTTGTCCCTACCGGCTTCACCCAGGTCTTCAGAATACATGTGCAGCATGGTTCTTATTTCTTCCGGTTTAAGTTTTTTACCTTGTTTTTTTAATGCTTTTGCTTGCAGAAGCGCGACTGCGCCGGTAATAGAAGGAGCTGCCATGGAGGTACCACTCAGTGTGGCATAGCTGTTATCCTTATAACAAGAATAAATATCCACTCCTGCTGCAGCAATTTCAGCGGCAGTTCCTACTGAGCTGAAATCAGCTCTCTTTTTATAAATATCTACTGCTGTTACTGCGATGGTCTGATCGAATCCAGCCGGATACCCTATAGTGTTTGTGTTGCCCTCTTGGCTCAATCCCTCATTTCCCGCTGCGCAAACGAGCGTAATACCGCTTTGGTATAATTGTGAGACAAGTCGATAATATTGCTTGTTAACTGTTTGAGAAGAAAATGACATGTTGACTACATCGACGTTGCGTTCCGCCATCCACATCAGACTTCTCGAAACTGCACCGAAATCGGCAGAACCTTTCGAGTCAAATGCTTTAGCAATATATAGATCAGCTTGTGGCGCCACACCTACAACGCCAATGTTGTTTTTTTCTGCGGCAATAATACCTGCTACATGGGTACCATGTCCGTTGTCGTCTATTACATTTTGTCGGTCGGAAGACGTAAAGTTAGCATACTCTTTTATCCTTCCTTGTAAATCTTCATGTTTAACATCAATTCCGGTATCAATGATCCCTACTTTTATTCCTTTACCCATGGTTTCGTACCATTCCAGAGGTGCACCTATCATTTTTACACCGTAATCAATCACTTCGCTGCTCTGAGAAGTTCTCACATCAACTACGTCAAACTTGCCCAATTTAAATCTCATACAAATCACCCCTATAATATAATTATGTTAAAATGCCGTCAGTTAAGTGTTACAAGCGCATAAAGATAATTATTATAATACATGATATGAATATTATGTAAATTTTGACACACATATTTAATGAGGATGTAGAATAAGCACGAATGGATTTAACTGCGAAGATGTTGTTTTTCTTGAATATATTAAAAATGTAGTGTACACTATATATCAGTAAATATGGAGGTAGAATCTATGGAAAATATAGAGTGGAAAGAGAAGATAAATCTAACAATGCTTGCAGATTTTTATGAACTTACAATGGCAAACGGATATTTTGAGCATGGTTTTAAAGATAAGATTGCATATTTTGATATGTTTTTCAGAAAAGTTCCTGATAGTGGCGGTTTTGCCATTATGGCAGGAGTAAGACAACTCATTGAGTACATAGAAAGTCTTGAATTTAGTGATGAAGATATTGAATATCTAAAGAATAAGAAAATATTTAGTACACAATTTCTTGAATATCTTAGAAATTTTAAATTTACTTGTGATGTATGGGCTGTTCCGGAAGGCACGCCTATATTTCCTAATGAACCTATTGTAGCGGTTCGAGGACCTATTATTGAAGCTCAATTTATAGAAACAATGGTATTATTGACTATTAATCATCAAAGCTTAATTGCGACAAAAGCCAACAGAATCGTAAGAGCAGCGCAGGGCAGACCGGTATTGGAATTCGGTTCCAGAAGAGCGCAAGGATATAATGCTGCTATTCTGGGTGCCAGAGCTTCTTATATCGGTGGATGCAAAGGGACTGCATGCACTATCGCCGATAGGGATTTTGAAGTGCCGGCTGTAGGCACCATGGCGCATAGCTGGGTACAGTTGTTTTCGTCCGAGCTTGAAGCTTTCAAAGCATATGCAAAGATTTATCCCGGCAACTGTGTGCTGCTGGTAGATACTTACAATGTTTTGAAGTTGGGCATACCTAATGCAATAAAAACCGCTAAAGAAGAATTGGAGCCAAAGGGTTATAGATTAAAAGGAATTAGAATTGATAGCGGTGATATCACCTATTTATCGAAAGAAGCAAGAAAAATGTTGGATGAGGCAGGATTGCACGACTGCAGCATTGTCGCATCCAATGCTTTGGACGAGTATATCATTCGGGATATCCTCATACAAGGGGCTAAAGTTGATATGTTCGGGGTAGGAGAAAGATTGATTACTTCAAAATCCGAACCGGTTTTTGGAGGAGTGTACAAGCTTGTTGCCGTTGAAGAAAATGGTGGAATCATACCTAAAATAAAGTTGAGTGAGAATGTAGAAAAAATCACCAATCCTTCTTTTAAAACTGTTTATAGGTTGTTTAATCGGTATACGGGCAAAGCGATTGCCGATGTCATTGCGCTAGCCGATGAAGTAATAGATGAAAGTAAGCCCTACGAGATATTTGACCCTGAACATACTTGGAAGAGAAAGACAATCTATAATTTTTATGCGAAAGAGCTTCTGGTGCAGATATTCGAAAAAGGGAAATGTATATATAACAGTCCGGATTTGGATGATATCAGAGATTATTGTGATCAACAAATTAGCGCGCTTTGGGAGGAAGTGTTAAGATTTGAAAATCCTCATGAATATTATGTGGATTTATCAAGGCCATTATGGACTGTAAAACAGAAACTTCTTGAAGAACAGGCAGCTAAACTGTTGTAATGGCTTTGTAGGAAGAAAGGTATCTTCCGGATTGCTATTGAGTTGGTTTTAGCACACAGAAGGAATGTGACTGGGGATCGGTCTGCTGCTCCGAATGGTTTTGGAGGGACTGCGGCCATGCCCTTTGTCATATTCCTGAAATATTAAGCATATTTGCGATACTACTACCCGGTTTGTTTATAGCCTTCCGGTTAACTAACTGCAGGAGGCAGGATGCTCCCTGCCTCTTAACAGCAGTTTCCTTTCACATCTTCTTTTTTTACCATATTAATATGCGCTATACCTGCTTCTGTATATATTTTTCCATAGGGGATAAAACCTAACTTTTCATAAAACGCTTGTGCTTGTGTCTGAGCATGAATGTGAACTTCTTGCGCGCCCAAATCAAAAGCTTTTCGTATTAGCATACGAACGACCAAGTCACCAAGTTTTTTTCCTCTATGTTCTTTCAATACCGCAATCCGTCCCAGCAGATATTGTTGGTTGGCAATAACCAGCCGTCCGGTTGCAACAGGAGTATTTTTTTCATATACGACGACATGATGTGCTGTTTTATCCAACTGGTCTATTTCGATGTTCTGAGGAACATGTTGTTCTTTAATAAACACTTCAGTCCTTATGTAATAAGGATGTGATAAATCTTGTTCACCTGTTAGCCATTTTGTTGTAATCATCGTATTTCCCGCCTTTTTATTGTATTTAGGAACAGCAAAATAATAACTTCCGATTTTTCAACGGTTATTTTTGTGTCATGCGTCGTTGTCAACCTTTGCCATACGTCAGTATTGCCAAAGGTCTCCGCCTAGCCTTACGCAAAAATCCCCCGTTGAAAATTTCGGAATTTATTATTTCACTGTTTCTTATAAAAACTTATACATAGTATATACAAAAGTATTGGACATTTCAATATGACGAATCAATCAATCGGAGTAAAACACGTTTATAACAACGGAAGTAATTGCGTAAGCAATTACTACACACCGTTTCAACGAGGCGGGAGATATGCTCGCTGCCTGTTTAATTTATTCGGTGCCCGCCTTCTATAGAGAGGACATCTTTTCGCCTCGTTATAATTTTTGCTGATACAGGAAAACATAATAACAGATAGACTACTTAATAAATTAAAAGGAGAGAAATATATGATATTGGATACACAAACCCATCCATTGGATGAAGCACTGCTTATTCACACTGAGCTAATAGATAACAAAAAATTAACACCTATGGAGAAATTTACTTATATCGTTATTCACCGTTTTACTATAGATAATGCTTTTGAGTTGGACAAAGTCATTGAGCTCACAGGACTTAAAGAGGATGAACTTAACAGGGTGATGCGCAAGCTGGAAGAAGAAGGGCTTATTGAACTTGTTAATGAAAATGGATATGATACGGTAGAGGTCTTACATTAGATTATAATAAGCAAAGCAGCCTCGGATGAACTATTAAATATTAATCCGGGGCTGCTTTACTTATTATAATTTAGAAATTACTTTTAAGTAATCAATCAAGGATATCTATTTTGTGCATACCATAATAATAGGAATAAATATTATAGATATAATGAGAAATAAAAAGAATTAACTCAAAATAATGCAATAATACAAAATAAAATGGTGAAACACATACAATATAAAGATAAATGGCGAATAATGAAACAAGTATGAAGATATCTAACATAATCAATGACTACGCTATATATTGAGCATTTTTTAACGTAGTTCACTTTTTATATGTAATATGTTCCGTGGTATAATGTTTAAATATATAAAAATTAGAATACACAATGACTTCAATAAAAGTTTATTAATTGTAGGTGAATATGCTTTTATTGTGTCGTTTTCACATAAATTCCGTAAGAAGGACAGTCTTAATTTCAACTTCGAATGTGGCGTTTTTACAAATGATGTATATGCTGTAAAAACAATCAAGTGTGCATTTGGGAATGCATGGGATAATAGTTTATCGTTAAATTATGAAGATTTCTAGGGGAGAAATGTATGAGAATAATTATTATCGGTTCAGGAAAAGTAGGGTATAAACTTGCAGAAAGCCTTTCTGAAGAAAACAACAACGTTGTAATTATCGATAAGGACGCTGATGCATTAAAGAAGGCGGAAGAAGAACTAGATGTAATGTGTATTAAAGGCAATGGTGTAAGCACCCATATACTGATGGAAGCAGGGGTGGAAAAAGTAGATTTACTCATTGCAGTGACAAGCAGCGATGAAGTAAATATGCTGTGCTGTTTAACCGGAAAGAAGCTTGGGGCAGGCTTGACAATTGCGAGGATCAGGGACCCGCAGTATGCCCGGGAGTTGTTACTTCTTAAGGAAGAGTTGGGCTTGGACCTTGTCATTAACCCGGAACAAGCTGCTGCGGAAGAAATAGCCCGTATGCTTCATTTTTCTTCAGTAATAAATTTAGAGAGCTTTGCTAAAGGCAGAGTTAGAATGGTGAATATTAAAGTGGAGAGCGGTATGTCCATTGCCGGTCAGAGGTTAAGGGATATCAGAAATAATTATCCTACCTCAATCCTAATAGGAGCGGTAGTGAGAGGCGAGGAAGTTATTGTTCCTGACGGGAATTTTAAACTGATGGAAAATGATCAAGTGTTTGTGATAGGCAAGCCGTCCAGTGTATATCAATTTTGTAAGATATGCGGGAAAAGTCCTGAAAAGATCAAAAATATCATGATTCTAGGAGGAGGCAGAATTACCTATTATCTTACAAACTTGCTGACAGAAATAGGTATGAAGGTAAAGGTCATCGAAATTAATAAGGATAGATGTGTAGAGCTTTCTGATCTTTTGCCTAATACCCTTGTTATTAATGGTGATGGTACCGAAGAACAAGTACTGCTATCCGAGAATTTGAAAAATATGGATGGTTTTGTGGCTATTACCGGAATGGATGAAGAAAATCTTCTGTCATCACTCATAGCAAAGAAAAATGGTGTGAAAAAAGTTATTACAAAAATCAGCAGAACAAATTATATTAATCTGGTCAAAGAAATCGGGCTAGATAGTGTGATCAGTCCGAAACTTATTGTGACCAACCAGATCTTGAAATACATTAGAGGAAGAAACGTAGAATCCCTCTATAGATTTATAGAAGGGCACGCTGAGATTGTGGAGTTTATAGCAAATGAACATGACCATTATATAGGAGTTCCGCTAAAATCTTTGAAACTCCCGAAAGATGTAATTGTTGCAACCATTGTAAGAAAACATGAAGTCGTAATTCCTCATGGTGACGATGTATTAAAGAAAGGCGATAGAGTGATTATTATTACAAAGCATCAGGGAATATCTAACTTGAATGAATTATTTGGTGCATCAAAGGGAGGAATACAAAGTGAACTTCGCAATGGTATTAAAAAGCTTGGGAATATTATTAATCTGTGAAGCTTTTGCAATGTTTCCCTCTTTAATCGTAGCTGCGATATATGAGGATGGTGATGCAGGCGCGTTTGCAACCACTATTCTCATTATTGTTGTAATCGGCGCTATATTGGGAATGCTGATAAAACCAAAATCTAAAAGCATTTACGCCCGGGATGGTTTTGCCATTGTTGCCCTGGGATGGCTTTTGATATCTTTCTTTGGTTCGCTTCCTTTTGTATTTAGCGGTGCGATTCCATCATTGGTAGATAGTTTCTTTGAAACGAGCTCGGGATTTACCACTACCGGTGCCAGTATACTGACTCAAATAGAGGGACTTCCAAGGGGAATTTTATTTTGGAGAAGTTTTACCCACTGGGTAGGGGGAATGGGTGTACTGCTGTTGACTTTGGCGATCCTTCCTACGGTAGGGGCGAATACTTTGCAGATTATGAACGCTGAAAGTCCGGGACCTAACCCGGGTAAACTAGTTCCAAAAGTAGGACAAACTGCCAAAATACTATATAGTATATATGGCGGTATTACTGTTTTAGAAGTTATTTTTCTAGTAGCGGCAGGCATGCCGTTATATGATGCTTTTATCCATACATTCGGTACGGTAGGAACGGGAGGGTTTTCCAACAAGAATGCAAGTATAGGAGCATATAATAATGTTGTATTTGAAGTAATTATTACTGTTTTCATGCTGATGTGCGGTGCGAACTTCGCATTGTATTACAGTGCATTAAAAGGGAACATTAAGAGCTTTTTTAAAGACCAGGAATTCAAGATGTATATAGCTGTTGTTTTAGGCAGCATGATATTGATAACCTTTAATATCAATGGTACCATTTATCAATCAATAGGTGAATCTATACGGCAGGCATCCTTTCAGGTTGCATCCATAGTTACAACAACGGGATATGCTACAGTGGACTTTAATCAATGGCCCACCATGAGTAAAATGATTTTGCTCTTTCTTATGTTTTTCGGTGGCTGTGCAGGTTCCACCGGCGGTTCCATAAAGCAAATAAGGATATTGCTGCTGTTGAAGATTATGAAAAGAGAGTTGATGCAGATTATTCATCCAAGAGCAGTTTATTCTGTTAGAGTGAACGGCAAAAACATTGAAGAAAGCACTTTATCCGAGGTATTGGGGTTCTTCTTCATGTTCATGGTAATATCTGCTGTTGCGGTGATTATCGTATCATTGGATGGAAAGGATATGGTGACTACATTGTCATCTGTAGCTGCGACCATGGGTAATATTGGTCCCGGATTTGAGATGGTAGGAGCAACAGGGAACTACTCGGAGTTTTCCATCTTGAGTAAGCTTGTTTTATCACTTTGCATGATTATCGGAAGATTGGAGATCTATCCTATTCTATTATTGATGGTACCTTCATTCTGGAAAACAAATTAGAAAAAATTTTTATATATATCGCAAGATGTAGGGGCGACCGCTGGTCGTCCTTTTTTTGTTTAGTATAAAAAGCCTACTAAATATATGACTGAGGCAGGATGAAAAATGAATACAGATATACTATACTATATATAAGTGTTATCTGATTTCTTAATAAGTATTACAAAGGAGGAAGTTATCTTATGAAAAAGATATTGGCTACTTTGGTTATCATCATGGCTATGTTAAATCTGTCAACATCTGTAATGGCTGGTACACTGTTTAAAGAAGTAGAAGTAACACTGTCGCCTGCAGATACTGTCATTGAGGTAGGGGAAACGATGGTATTGACAGCCAGTACGCAGAAGAAGGGCTCATCATACTTTGACGGGTGGGAGGGGGCTGTAGAAGGTGATACAATATTAGATAACGCTACAGGGAATTATATATCATCAGCTGTTTTCACGGCAGTTCAGCCCGGTACATACACTATCACATACAGTATTGGAATGGACGCGGGAAATAATACCGATAAGTTTATTGGAACAGCTACGCAGGTAGTTACAGTTGCAGATACAGCACCTGTCATTACCGGCGTTGAAGTAAGGAATTTGACGGTTGATGAAGTGAGAGACGCAAATGATCGGATTATAGGATATAATGTGTTTGGGAAAGCCTATATTTTATGGAGTGATAGCACTGAGGTTGAATATGCTGTGATTTATCTCTATTTTAATGCTGATGAAGTTTCAAAAGACATCGACATCACGGTAGACGCAGATGGTCAGAGCTATACTTATACGGTTACTGTGGTAAGATAATAACCGGAAAGAAGTTTAAAATAAGCGAGGAAATAAAAGAAAAGCACCTGCCGTATATATTTAAGCAGGTGCTTTTAAATGTTGTTGAATAAAAGTATCTACACGGTCCGGATCGATTTTAATAGGGCAGGTGACGGGGAGTGTAGGAATAATATATTTTAAATCTGAGATCACATTGTTTTTCTTTTGTACAAGCTGCTCATAAGTTCGGTAGTCAGTTCCCAGCTTTAGCTCGTGTAACGCTTTTATTTCAATATCACGCTCCCAATTGATCAACTGTTCTTTCACAAATCTATTTTCTATCGTGATATCATAGATTTGTTTATTGATGCGTTTGATATCTTTTTTTAACTTCCGCTGATGAAAATAGAATTTAATAGGGAAAGATAGTTTTTTCATCTCATGGTCGTCTTTGGTAAATTCATACCATGTATTGATTTTACTTGTAATTTCAAGGTTTAATTGCTTGATGGTTTTTATATTTGTCTTGTATTTTTTTAAATCATTTTCAATATCATTTCGGTACTTATTTAAAATACTTTCGTGAAAAGTATCCGATGATTTTTCGATCTGTGTAAATACATAGGTAAGCTGTTCATTGATAGATTTAAGGTCATTCAACAAGTTTAAAGTAAGATCAATTCTTTGGTTTATAGTATTTTCCATACTCTATATCCCCCCGATTTCTTGCCTGAATTTCATTGACAGCCATTTGCCGATATCACTTAATTCTTCCCATGCATAATCTAGGACCTGTAAAGCACTGTTTTTTAAATATTTCTGCATTTTTTCCATATCCAGATGGAGATATTTATATTGAACATCAACTAAATCAAAACCCAAATATTGTACTGCAAGAGCTCTGCCGGTATTTGTAAAAGTTAAAAAGCAGTACGCAGCAACCATCGTGAAAAATATCAATGATTTATGGCGGGCAAAAAATCTCACTGGAGATGAAAGAACATACAGAAAGCGGCTAAAAATAGTTCTAGCGGAATAGGTAAGCCTCATCTTTTTTACATAACTACCATCATAGTAGTTACCATGTTTTTTCTGAATGTCTTTTTTATGTCTATAAGTCGCAAAGCACATTGATGCAATTTTATAGATTTTTTTAGGCAGTTTTATAAATATGGTAGTGTATAGCAGTACCATCAAAGCTATCAGATACTTCAGCATGATGGAAGGCAATTTTATAAGCAGCTGTTTACCGGCCGATAAGAATTCATGGTACCATGCCAGTATCCAATCCTTTGCCGGAAAGCGCACTTGAAAATTAATATCCTGATTTCGGAACATATTATCATTTTCTTGCTGCAGTTCTGAATTGATAAGGGTTTTTGAAAAAGAGAACTTAAACGCATAGGGTGATCCGACGATATGTACGCCGGCAATCTGTTCCAAATTTTCATCACCTGTATATCTATTAAGTAATCTGTGATTTATAAATAGATCAATGTTCCATTTCATGCTTATTGCTTTGATAGTCCATGCAGCCAGCTCTTTATTTTTTGTGTTCTCAAGATGGTCGTCCAGTAACTCTTCCAAGTATTGGATAGCATCTTTGAGTTTTAATTCGTTCATACGCAAAATGGCAAGACGTCTGATGTACTCGTCGGAATTCCCCAGATAGAAACGTAATTCTTCAAGGGTAGTGAGCTTTTTAATTGTTTTTTCTGTTTCTCTTTCAACAAGATACCATTCCGGATACACCATCTACACATCATCCTTATCCTAAAATAGTTTTTCCTAAGCCTATAATAGCATTACAGGATATCAATGTATGTAGATAATTACTACCACGCGTATAGGAGTCAAGAATTATTTGGGATAGGTTTCCGGTTGTAAAGCTAAAAATAGCTTTAGTGCATCAGTTAAATTCATCTGGAGTATATGTAAAAGATTGCCCTCTATGTGTGATGTCCACGACTTTAGAGATATATTCCTTAGATGCGATATCGCGTTTTAGCGCCTCAAACATCGCATAGTTGTTTCCAAAATGCATAGGGAAGACTCTTTGCGCACCTACTGTTGTCATAAAATAATCAAGACCAAGCGTATAAAATTCTTCAAGTCGTGGGTCTACCGGGATAAAAACGATGTCAATATGTTTTCCTTTTAACATATTGATTTGTTTCTTATATGCTGACGCCATATCTTTGTTATACTTTTCGTTCTCACCTTTCCAGTGCCACCAATTCAAGTCGCCCGAATGAAAAATAGTAATACCGTCAATATGGACAAAAAAGGATACCCCAATATCGGTAGAATCAAACACATCGATGCCGATATCATCAACATCATAATGATTACCCGGGCTTACAAAAACAGTATCTCCAGCAGTAGGAGCAGAAATATCCGATGAAAGAATATACTTAATATCTTTGATCTTACTTCTCCAATTCAAAATGATGGGGTTAAAATGATCGGAATGGCTGTGAGAAGAAAAAACCAGTACTTTTTTGTTGGGGATTTCTTCCGGACAAATGACACCGGTATCCATAGTTCTCGGCTGTCGGGCAGGGGTGTCCATATAATAATCAAAAATGATAAAGTACTTTTGTGTTTCAACAGCAAAACCGCTGTTGAAAAGATACCAAATGCGTGCTTCTTTATTCATAAGTATAAATCACCTCTCATATATTGTTATCATTATTCTACCACAAGTATTGGCTAGATTATGGGGAAATATGTTGAATATCGGAATAATTTGATATAAAATATTAATATTAATCAGAAAAAACTTCCAATTTGGCAAAAGATATAGAATAAATGATTAAAAGGAGCATCGTTGATGGGGGCGAAGATTTCTCTTAAATTTAGACCTGTTCATATTGTCTTGTTCATACTAGTTGTCTTTGTTATTCTTTCAAACTTCAATTCCTTTGAAAGTGTGGAAAGCAGGCTGCAAGATCAGATTTTACAGACTAAAGATACTGTTGATTCCAATATTATTATTATCGGCATTGATGATAGGAGTCTTGAAAAGCTCGGACGCTGGCCTTGGTCACGGGATATTCTTGCGAAAATGATCGATAAGCTGACACAGGCTAAAGCAGCGGTGATTGGTATTGATATTATGTTATCTGAAAAAGCTAGAGACCAATACGAAGATGCAGCTTTGGTGGAGGCAGTGAAAAATAGCTGGAATGTAGTGGTTCCGGTGGTAGGAGTATTTAATCAATACACCAGGGCCGGCGAAATGAAAGCGGAAGCGATTCAGGTTCCTTTTGAAGAATTAATGCAGAATGTTGAGACAGGGCATATCAACATAATTGCTGATAAAGATGGCACGGTGAGAAAAACATTAAATTCTTTTACATACAATGATCAAGAAACTAAAAGTTTTGCCATCAAAATATATGAAGCATATATGAAAAGTACTGGAAAAACTGCTCAAACCGGTTCTATTCCTCAGGATGCCTGGAACAGAGCGTATATAGATTTTGCCGGCGGCGCAGGTCACTTTGCATATCTGTCTTTTTATGATGTACTTGAAAAAGAAATATCGCCGGAATACTTTCAAGATGCTATTGTATTAATTGGGCCCCATACGGTAGGGATGAGGGATGCTTATTATACCCCAATGGATCATAATACGCCTATGTATGGTGTTGAGATTCATGCCAATATTATTCAAAATCTTTTAAGAAACAGTTTTAAACAAGAAATACCTTCTATAGCCAACATATTTATTCTTATAGGGGTAGCCTTCATCAGTTTATGGTTTTTTGGAAGGTTAAGCCCTTTCAAATCGGTATTTATTTTAATTTCTATTATAACCGTCCATATTATCGCTTCGCGGCTGATTTACAGTAAAGGTTATATCGTTCAATTGTTTTATCCCATGTTATTGACTGCGGTAACCTATTTAACCCTTTTGGCTTATCGATATATCGAAGAGCTTTTTGAACGTAAAAGAGTCACTGATGTTTTCGGAAGATATGTCGCTCCACAAGTGGTAAGCCAAATCCTTCAGAATGGGGAAGAAGGATTGAAACTTGGAGGAACACGCAGGGAAATCACTTGTTTGTTTGTTGACATCCGGGGATTTACCCCGCTTTCCGAAAAAGCGCAGCCCGAAGAAGTGGTCAATATATTAAACGACTATTTGGATTTATGTGCCCAATCCATCTTTAGATATGGTGGTACATTGGACAAGTTCATCGGCGATGCGACCATGGCTATTTTTAATGCACCTTTGAACTTGGAAGACCATGCGTTTAAAGCAGTACAGACTGCTTGGGCAATGAAACAAGGGTCGGAAAAGCTGCGGGAAGCATTAATTAAAAAATTCGGACGGGGTGTACAGTTCGGAATCGGTATTAATACCGGACTTGCTGTAGTAGGGAATATAGGGACAAGCTTCAGGATGGACTACACCGCCATCGGGGATACGGTCAACACCTCGGCGCGCTTAGAAAGCAATGCGAAGCCGGGGCAGATCCTTCTGAGCCAATCAACATATGAACTTGTCAAGGATAGAGTGCTGGCAACGGCGCTGGGAGAAATAAAAGTGAAAGGAAAAGAGCAAGGAATACAGATCTATCAATTGGAAGGAGTGCGGTAATATAATGAAAAGAGCAAAAAAGCTAGGATGTATGATGCTGATATGTACACTGTTTTTTACCATGATGATGCCATATCAGGTTTTTGCAGCAGACAATTCAAAAGCTGCAAGTATCGTAGATATGGAGGGGAAGGTTCAGATACTGAAGGCAGGAGGAGAAAAAGCCTTTTCTGCTTTTAAAGGAATGAACCTGACCCAGGGAGATAGAATTATAACCGGCAAGGATGCCTGGGTAAAGCTGGATATTGATCAGAATAAAGAGATGAAACTGGCGGAAAATACCGATATGACCATGAGTGAATTATTGGGTTCGGTAAATGCCAAGAATGATCAAACATTTCTCAACCTTTTGGTAGGGAAGGCATGGATCTTTATCAAAGAAAAACTGAATGTCAATGCAAAATTTGAAATAAAGACGCCTACCACCGTAATGGGTGTAAGAGGAACCCAGTTCTTCGTACAGGAACAGGATGGACAGACCTATGTAACGGTTGTAGAAGGTACTGTTGCAGCAAGTACATATGCGGTAGTGGAAAATCCGGACGGAACTATACAGCTGAAGCCGGTGGAAGTGACGCTTAACCACAATCAGCAAGTTGCATTTGATGCAGGGGTAAGAAGCGGTGAGGCGCCACAGGTACAAGAAGCGCAATTGGAGAACATGGACCGTTTCATGTTGGAAGCCATTCGGGATAGTGTACCAGGGTTAGCGCCGGGAACAGTGGAACGTATGGATAGACTTATAGAACAAAGAAGAGCTGAAGAAGTTCAGCAGCAACAGCAGCCTCAACAGGACGAAATTGTACAGAATAGTATTATCTGGTCTCTCGATACTACAACTACATCTTCCGGTATGTCTTCCGGAGGAAACGGTGAATCTTCTCCAGTAGTGGTACCCGTACCCAAGATCAGTACGGTAAACGCGGTTAACGGAACAATCAGTGTTGTATTCGATAGGAATCTATCCAGTGCGCCGCAAAAGGACGATTTTGAAGTTAAGCAAAATGTTTACGAAGCTGATGCTGTCTTAATGGATATTACCCAGGTGCAATGGGATAACGGCAGCAATGTTACTTTGAAGGTAGGGCCTTTACAGCCGGGTGCATATGAACAGGAATTTTATTATAGTGTTCAATATAAGGAGGATGCGGCTGTAAACTCTAAATACATTATAGTACCTTATATTGTCTCGGGTGAGGTTTCGGTGGTTGGAACTGGATTGTATTATGCAAATGAGGATATTCAATTAGCAATAAAAAATGTCGCAACTAATGACGGACAGCCGTTGAATCATGATGACACTTTTAATGACAGTTCATTTAATATTAAAATAACAAGCAATCTTGAAGCCAGCGATGTTTTTAATGATTATGTACCGTTTGGAACGGACGGATATGTAGCAGCTTCCAGTCAACCTAATATTTGCTTGACTGAGGTGGGACGACACAACTTGTCGGTGTATATCAATGATACATTTATTGATAGTTTGGAAATAATAGTTGATGATTCACAGACAATGCAGGGCTTAATTGGCTTAAGTGTTAAAGAAAACGAAGATGGCAGCGGGACAGAGCTAATTGGAAGTACTTTTTTTGATCCAAATACTTTTAGCTACACAGTAGATGTTCCGTATACTGTAACGCATGTTAAGGTCATTCCCACAATTGCGGGAGGGGTAACCGCGGCAGTTACTGACAAAAATCATGAAACGTGTACAGATGGAGTAGTATCCCTGAAGGGGAGGACGAATATCGTCTTTATTGTTGTAACCCAAGAGGGCCGGCAAGATATTACTTATACAGTATTTGTAAATCGTGCAAGCTTGCCTATGGAAGTTATATCTCCTACAGGGACCATTATGCAGGCAAGCCCATTTGAACTGGAACTGGGTGTACAGCAAGAGTATGATCCTAATACTAGGTATTATGCAACAGTAACCAGTGATGATATCACTGAAGGTGAAATAATAAACCCGGTTGGAGAAGGCGCTTTATTTTATGGTTATGTTCAGCCTAATAGTGTAACTTCGTCTGAGGAAGTATATAAGAGTAAAATAATCATAAGTGACCTTGTTCTTATTCGCCCTGGAAGCCAGAAGCTAACGGTAAAAATACATATCAGTGATATTTCTGAAGCAGCATTCGAAGGCAGTGTAGATGTGACAGTCATTGAAGACACCTCTTTACCGCTTACGAATGCGCCTGTAGATTCGGAAATTTGGGCATGGAATACAGACGATCCAAATGGAACAGATATTATTGAAATTATAGGATTGCCATCTAAAGGTACTGCAAGGGTTTATGCTTCTGATACGGGTGCAGACCTATTAGATGCTTCTAAGGCTGTTTATGACAGTACAGATGGATATATTGCAGTACTGGAACTGGGTGAAAATGCGATAGAAACTGTAAATGGAAGTGTTTGGGTTACTTATACCGAACCATCAGGTTATAAAGAGAGCAGCCGTGTTGAAAAGAAACTGAAATCCAATATATATGGAAATGTTGGAGTATATGATACAGCGCAGGGACATATCTCTGTGGAAGGAGTAAGGGTTGTATTAAAAGATTATGCGGGAAATGAAGTCACACATACGCTAACCGAAAGTAACGGCGATTTCTTAATTCAAGATGTTTTGATAGGTAAATATATAATTGAGTTCAGTAAGGAAGGATACAAGCCGGGTACGTATGAATATTACAACTTGGGGTCTTATAGTACTCCTATAATTATGCTTATAGAGTATGATACGGGGTTTTGAAGAAATATGCGAACCGACTGAAAATGTGACAGTAGAGCATATAAAATCACTATATATGGAGGGATTGTGTTGTTGAAGAGTAAATATACATTTGTCGTAGTAGTCTTGATACTAGGCTTGATCACTTCGGCTTATCCGGCTTTTGCCGGACAGATAGCAGTTGAAAGTTTTGCCGGTTCAGGAGGAAGAGGATATCAGGATGGAAGCAGGCTTAAAGCAAATTTCTCCATTCCATATGGAATAACACCGGATAAGCAGGGGAATCTGTTGGCTGCAGATTCCTACAATCACTGCATCAGAAAAATAGTAGGGGGCCAAGCGACAACCGTAGCAGGATTCTTTGACATTAAAGATGCATTTGGTCTTCCGGTAGGGGCATTGGTGGACGGGGATGCGTTAAAAGCCCGGTTTAACAGGCCGAGAGATATCGCCGTGGATTCAAAAGGCGATATCTATGTTGCAGATACCCTTAATCATGTCATAAGAAAGATATTCGGCGGCAAGGTCTATACTTTTGCCGGAACAGGAGAGAGCGGATATCAGGATGGGAAGGGTGATAAAGCAAAGTTCAATCATCCTTCTGGATTAGCCATTGACGGCGAGGACAATCTGTATGTTACCGATACCCTCAATCATGTAATCAGAATGGTTACCCCAAAAGGAGAAGTGACCACCTTTGCGGGTAAACATTCCACACAGGGAGGATATCAAGATGGCGATATGAAAACAGCGCTGTTTAACGAACCGGCTGACCTTGACATGGATAAGGACGGTGCGTTGTATATCGTGGACAGCGGGAATCAATTGATTAGAAAAGCGTATGAAGGAAAAGTCACTACCTTTGCGGGTTCGAGAGGAGCATTGATGGAAGGCACCGATTATGCTCAGGGAGGATTCAGTGACGGTTATGCTGCAAGTTTCAATTTTCCTAAAGGTATAGATGTCACCGAAGATGGAGCAATTTTAGTTGCCGACACATGGAATCATGCTGTACGAAGAATTGAGAAAGACGGAAAAGTGGTTACTGTTGTGGGGACAGGTAAGCCGGGGAATACAAATGGTGTGCTTTCGGATGCCGCACTCAATGGACCGGTGGACGTATTATATTATTCCGGAAATCTTTATATCTCCGATATGTGGAATAACAGTATTAAAGTCATGCCCTATGATATACAGCAGAATACACAATCTATTGACATTGAACAGATGGTGCAATCCATTAACTATCAACCTGTATCCGATGAGATTCAGATATGGGTGAATGGGAAACAAGTTGAGTTCCCCGACGTCAAACCGTATATAAAAGACGGGAAGACATTTATGCCGCTACGCTTTATTGTTGAAGCTTGCGGAGCACAAGTAAAATGGCACGATACTACCCAGCAGGTACAGTTGATTGAAAAAGATTTCAGTACTTTTGCCACTTTGAATGATGATACGCTAAAGCTGGAGAACGGACGTACTATGGTACATGTAAGATACCTTGCCGATTCTCTTGGATATAAAATAAAATGGGTGCCGGAGCATTCTGCGGTAGTGATTTCTACAAAATAGATAGGAAATAGAGGGGATCTTGTGATATATATTGTTTTAATCGCAGCGGCAGTATGCTGTACCGCCGCTGCTGCCATCATTACCGACAAGAATAAAAAGATCAGAAAGATGGTAAAGCAGCTTGAGATTGGAAAGAAGATTACGTCAAATATAAAATTTAAATCACTGCTCAAAGAAATCATGGAAACGGTCAAAGCCGAGACCAATGCCGAGGCATGTTCACTTTATCTTATAGATGAAGAAAAGCAGGAACTTTGGTTTGAAATCGCCTTGGGTGAAAAGGGAGATAAGGTGAAAGAAATCCGTTTAAAAATAGGGGAAGGGATTGCCGGATGGGTTGCAAAAGAAGGGGTTACTTTAAATATCAAAGACGTTAATGAAGATGCACGGTTCAAACGGGATATTGGGAAGAAGATCGATTTCAAGCAGAAGGCCATGTTAACAATGCCTGTTAAATTTAAAGATAAAACGATAGGTGTTTTACAGATCATCAACAAGAAGGGCGGCAGTATCTTTAACCATTATGATGAAGAGCTGCTGGAAGGGATATCGAGCCAGATAGCTATCGCGCTTGAAAACGCAATATTATACAAAGAGCTGCATGATCTTTTAGTAGATGCCATCAGTTCCCTTGCCAGTGCCATAGATGCCAAGGACCCATACACCAAAGGGCATTCTCAGAGGGTCACAGAATATTCGCTTGAGATTGGACGTGAATTGGGTATGAGTGACAGTGAGCTGGAAAGATTGGAATACATGGGACTATTGCATGACGTAGGAAAAATTGGTATAAAAGATGCAATATTGAATAAGCAGGCACCATTAGATGATGAAGAGTTTGCGATGATGAAGACCCATACCTTAATGGGTGAAAAGATTCTGGGTTCTGTGAAATCCTTAAAGGATATTATCCATGGCGCCAAATATCATCATGAGAAATATGATGGAACAGGGTATTGCGCAGGCCTAAAGGGCGATGAAATTCCTCTTGAAGCAAGAATTATCGCTGTTGCCGACACATATGATGCAATGACTACTACAAGACCTTACAGAAAAGGGCTTCCACATGAGGTGGCTGTTGAGGAAATCAACCGCTTTGCAGGAAGGCAGTTTGACCCGGCAGTAGTGGAACATTTTAATAATGCAATGAAGAAAAGAGTGGAGGCTAACAGTGGTGTATAGTGTTTTTTTTCTTATATTCCTGTTGGCACATCTTATGGGAGATTTTGTTTTTCAGACAAATGGTATCGCAAAAGCCAAGATGTCGGGGTTGAAAGGATTGTTTGTTCATAGCGGCATTGTTTGTATCACACAGCTAGTATTTTTAAGTGTTTACGGAATAAAAGGGATTGTAGCGGCAGTCATTAATGGTATGATACATTTTGTATTGGACTGGTCTAAAAATAAGACAAGCCGATATTTTGGCAGGGCGCAAACTTTTCAGTTTGTAGCCGACCAGTTGATTCATATTGTGGTGATGTATGTCCTGACAGTAATAATGGCGGGAGATGGAGAATTTGTTGACCAATACGTTGTTTATATTAAAGGGGGTATTGCATTCATTACCCTTACATACGTTTCAACGGTAGGTACCAAACAATTGCTGAGAGATATTTATAAACACATAAACTGTCAGGCATTTTTTTTGAAGTATGAAAGGCTGACAGATGCTTGTACAGCGATTGCTTTGTGGATGGCATGTTTTCTGCCCATGTACTGGGGTGTTGCGGCAGGAATAATCCAATTTTGTGGGTATTATTGGTATCAGCGTCAGGTTTACCGCTATGGAATAAGGGAAAGTTTAATAAAATATTTTATATATGCTTTCACCGCTTTCTTGTTGCATCATTTATTGTAGATTTAAGAAATTACAAGATAATAATACCTGATTAAAGGAAAAATGGTGGGCTTTTCTTTAATCATTCTTAAGCCGGGTTTACATGTACCAAAACATCTTTAGCATGTTTGAAGACCTTCACTTTTTCTTTGATTTGAGCAGCGATGCTGTGTCCTTCACGCACGGTCATATCTCCTGATACCGAAACTTTCACAATAATTATATATCTTAATCCGATAGGTTTCGCAGCAACATCATCTACGTGGTCCACGCCATTAATAGATTGGATTGCGCTAATAATATCAGATTTCAGTTTTTCATCGATATTGGTGTCCATTAAGACATAGTAAGAACTGCTGAAAATGCGAAATCCTGTGTAGGCAATCCATAAAGAAATACCGATCCCTACCATCCCATCCAGCCAGAAGATTCCTTGGCTTCCCAAGATAATTCCCAACAATGTGGATGAGGTGACAAAAACGTCGTTGCGGTGGTCTTCGGAATTTGCGAGTATAAGCAGATTATCTTCACGGCGGCCTGCGTTTCTGGTATAAATGTATAAAACAAGTTTTAAAGCAATTGTAAATATAGCGATTCCTGCCAGCCACCAGGAAAAGGTAAATTGTTCACGCTGGATAAGAGCATCTAATGAACTTCGGAGTATTTTATATGCCACAAGCAACAGTGAAAAACTGATAATCATAGAAAATATATATTCCGCTTTTTCATGTCCATAGGGGTGATTCTCATCTTCCGGCTGACTTGCAATTTTATTGCCGGCATAGGTCATAGCGGATGCGAAAACATCACCGGCGCTATTGAAGCCATCGGCAATCATTGCTTGACTTCTGCTCACAAACCCAATGATCAGTTTTATAATCAGCAGCACAACATTCGCTATAATGCCTAGTATGGCAACCCTTCGAGTTAATTGATAACGATCCATTTTCATCACCTTTTATTATAAAGATACTCAATACTATTTATCATTCTCCGATTATAGTAAAATCATAAGAAAGATATATGAGTTATGTATAATTAGCAACTTTTTCCGATAAATACAACTCTTATTATAGTATGTGATAGGATCGAATGCAATAGTAGAAACCGCATCTTCTTAATATTTAGGGAGGATGCGGCCCGATATAAATTTACAGAATGCTGCGATAAAAATCTTTCAATTTTGAATATTGCAAACGTGGACTAATGCATTGTATCAGTAATATCGATATGTTTCTACCGGTTTGATAACACCGCACGCGAGACGTTTACCTGCGTCCCCGGCAGGTTGGGTGCGGTAGTCGTCAGGATTCTGATGAATAATAATGGATTTTCCGATGGCATCTTGCGGTTTAAATGCATTAGTATAAAAGCACATTTTGGCATAGCCATTGTTTGAAAAAAGCACTGGAAAATCACCGGCATGATTGCCATGAGGTTGGTTAGTGGGATTCCAGTGGTCTCCGGCTGCTTTAAAAGGCTCAGTGGGGTCACCTACTTCGCAGTTGCCATATTCATGTACATGAAAACCATGAGGGCCGATCGGGTCTTTTTCACCTTCACCCGGTTGATAAGGCGGAAGACCGAATACTTCCGCAGTGACTTTTGTACCTCCCGGCGCTTCTTCAAATTTTACCGTACCTCGGAGATCAGGAGCCAGCGGACCCCCTTTTACGTAGGCAATTGCTTTCATATCATGGTCCGGCTCCGGCATTGGATAACTATATTGGTTTCCCAAAGCGGGATAAGTAGATTGTCCCCAATACGGGGATATCATTCTATAATTATACATATTCATAAATCATAACTCCTCTAACTATTTATAATATTAATCTATGATGATTATGTAAATTTTGTTCCAATAGGCATTTAATTTGCTGCAATCCGGCGTTTAAATACAGGACACTTTCGGCTTTAATTCGGATATCTATGTTGGTAAATATTAAAAAATAGCAATTTTTCGAAAGTTATTATTGTATGATTGTGATATAATTGGCTTTGTATTTGTAATAATATACCATACAGTGGAAGGTGAAATGATGGATAAATATACTCATTTCATGAATCAAATTCCAGAAAAGATAAAGCAGGAGGTTGAAATGCATATATGCAGCGACATAGTGCTCTTCAAGCCTCAAGCCTTTATTACAGGGACGACTATGCATGCTGTTGATTTCCACATTATTATTCCGACCACCCCCCCTCCGGATACATATATAAATGATAGACTTCGGAGCTTTGACCATGGAAAAATCGTTGCTATTAATCCCGGTGATACCGTGCTTTGCACCAAGGAACATGCTACAAAACAATATCTCTCGCTGTTGATAAAGCCTGAGCTGGTCAATAAAATAGCGGAGGAGATGGGATTTTCGGAAGGGATTAGATTCTTAAAATTGCAAAATCCGTATTCAAGGGAATTAATGCAGGCGATCAACAATTTTGATAAAGAGACTAAACGTCCGGATAAATTCAAATTAATGCAGGACTGTCTTGGCGTGCAGATCGTTGCTTTGCTTTTAAGAGAATTAAAGACAAATTTGAGACAATATCCTGCAAATTCTCCCGATGGGAATACCTATATTGCTCTTGCAATTGAATATATACATGCGTTTTTCAGCTCTAATATCTCTATTGAAGATATTTGCCGAGAGATAAATGTATCTTCATTTCACTTCATTAGGACATTTAAGAAAGAAATCGGCATTTCTCCCCACCGTTACTTGCTCAATTTGCGTATCAAAAAAGCTGAAGAACTTATACGTATGGGGCAATATTCAATAGCAGAGGTAGCGATGATGTGTGGTTTTGTGAGTTTATCCCACTTTTCGAGCACATTTAAGGGCATCACAGGACTTTCACCCCGCGAATTTCGCAGGCAGAAGCATACATTGCCCAATAGCGTCATGATGTCAAAAGAGTTACAGAACTCTTTTAATAAATATAACATTAGGAGGTAATTGACATGAAACAAAAGATTTTTGCGTTCATCCTTGCATTGACGCTTATCGTAAGTTCGCTGCCATTTACGGTTTTTGCAGCGGGGTATACGCCCCCGGACAGTTATGGTGCGCCGAAAAATGTCGGTGTTATTTTTAATGGAGATGAGCTTGATGTTGATGAAAGCGGCAGGTGGAGTTTTGACATCGGGTTCGGTGCATCGGATGAAACCCGTTTGCTTGCACAGGCTGAGGAAGACGGCCGGTTTGAAGAGGCAGGTTTTAACAGTTTGGGGATCAGTATACAGGGAGATTACAAGCTGGACAACGGAAAGTGGAGGTCGGAGTTGCCCGGATATGAGGACTGGGTAAGCACAGCATATGCAGGGTTTGATGCTGAAACCGGTTATTGGGTTGGGAGCTGGCATGCTGATGAATATAATTTTGAGGAGATTATACCTGACGGCATACTGCCGGGGGGGAAGTCCTATTTTGACAGCCATACAATGCATTTTCGTGTTCGATTCTATGTAGGATTTTATAATTCGGAAACCGGAACAGAATACGAATATTACTCTCCATGGTCAGAATCAGTATCCTATACCAGCAATCAAAAACTTGAAGATCCTGCAGCATTGATTAATCACGCGCCGAAGCTTTTAACGGTTGAGCTCAAGCAGAAGGATGATGGGCAGCCTTATTTGGACTTTACAGCAGATAAGGCACACGATGATATACAGAAGCTTAACAATAATTCTAACCAAAGAGTATTCACCAATGTTTGGATGAAGGTGAATGGCGGGGAGTGGAGAGATGCCGGTGAATTTATGTGGATGAAAGAGCAGTTTACTGTGGATGCGGATGATTATTTTGGTAATATTGAAAATTATGATGCAGCAACTTACGAGGTTAAGTTCCGGTATACGCTGAATTGTTCATATTATCCTGCTTCGGGAAAATCTGAAACGGTTTACTCACCGTTTTCAAATGTCATTAGCCATGGGATGCCTGCTTATGAGGGTGCGTCCGCTTGGGCAAAGACGGAGCTTGACAAGGCGGCAGGATATGGATTTATCACAGATAAAATAAAGGGAAATATGTCGGGAAAGATTACGCGTGAAGAATTTGCAGAAATTGCTGTAAAACTGTATGAAAAATATACCGGCAAAACAGCCGTAACAGGAAATACGAGTTTTGCTGATACCACAAATCCGGAAATATTAAAGGCTGCAAATTTAGGGCTTGTGGCTGGAGTGGGGAACAATAAATATGCTCCTAACGACTTGGTGACAAGAGAACAAATGGCGACAATATTACTCCGGGCATTAAAAGTCATTAATCCGACTGCTGATTTTTCAAATGAAGGTGCAGCAAAATTCGCTGATGACGATAAGGTGGAATCATGGGCACGGGATGGAGTCTATTACTGCGCCAAAGCAAAGATTGTGACCGGTGTTGGAGACAATATGTTCGATCCGGATGGAAATGCGACCCGTGAAGCAGCTGTAATCGTATGTACAAGGGCATATGAGTATTATAAAAGTTAAGCCAAGCGAGGATATAACTAGTAATATACCAATAAGAACCTGCAATGAAGCAGGTTCTTATCATGTCTCTGTCTAATAGAGATAGTGAGCTTTAGAAAATTAGATATGATAATTATTAGCACTCTATGGCAATGAGTGCTAATTTTTTCTTGACAAGTCTTTTTTTAAAGGTGTAAAATATTACTTGCAAATAAGTATTAAGAAACCAAAGAGGAGGGATTGCGATGATTCATGAAAGCGGAAATATTGCGGTACATACGGAGAATATGTTCCCTATCATTAAAAAATGGCTATATTCCGATAAAGATATTTTTATTCGTGAACTGGTTTCAAATGGCTGCGATGCAATCAACAAGCTGAAAAAATTGGTTTCAATTGGTGATGCAAGCGTGCCGGATGACACGAAGTATACTGTGAAAGTAATATTTGATAAAGAGAAAAAAACGCTTCAGTTTGTGGATAACGGAATAGGTATGACTGCAGAAGAAGTTAAAAAGTATATCAATCAGGTTGCCTTTTCCGGCGCAGAAGATTTTCTGGCAAAATATAAGGATAAAACCGATGAGGGAAGTCAAATTATAGGGCACTTCGGGCTCGGTTTTTATTCTGCTTTTATGGTGGCTAACCGCGTTCAAATCGACACATTATCTTACCAGCCGGGAGCAGAAAATGTAAAGTGGACATGTTCCGGGGGGATGGAGTACGAGCTGGATGTTTCGGACCGCAGTGAAAGAGGCACCACCATCACATTGTTTATTGCTGAAGATAGTGAAGAATTTTTGGATGAATTCAAACTTAGAGAAATATTGGTGAAATACTGTTCTTTTCTACCTATAGAAATCTACCTGGAAAATGCGAAACCGGAGAAAAAGGATGATGATGACAAGGAAGCGTCGGAAGAACCGAAGCCTATTAACGAGACACATCCTTTATGGTTAAAAAAGCCTATGGATTGTACTGATGAGGAATATAAGAAATTTTACAGCCAGGTATTCCATGACTTTAATGAACCTTTGTTTTGGATTCATTTGAATGTGGATTATCCTTTTAATCTAAAGGGGATTTTATATTTTCCAAAGCTGAAACACGAATTTGAAAGCATGGAAGGTCAAATCAAGCTGTTCAGCAATCAGGTATTTGTAGCAGATAACATTAAAGAGATTATACCGGAATTTTTAATGCTGTTAAAAGGTGTGGTTGATTGCCCCGATTTGCCATTGAATGTGTCCCGTAGTTTTCTTCAAAATGACGGATACGTGCAAAAAGTTTCGGCTCATATTACTAAAAAAGTGGCGGATAAGCTTTCCGGGTTGTTTAATGCTGAAAGGGAAAATTATAATAAATATTGGGATGATATACATCCGTTTATCAAATATGGATGTATCCGCGACAACAAATTCTATGAAAAAGTTAAAGACATTATCATTTATAAGACCATTAACGGTGAATATGTGACTTTAAAGCAGTATTTGGATAAAAATGAGTCCAAGCATAAGAATAAAGTATTCTACGTCACAAACGAGAAACAGCAAGCCCAATATATAAACCTGTTTAAAGAGCAGGGATTGGAGGCGGTGTTGCTGCCTTCTACCATAGATTCACACTTTGTTCAATTCCTCGAAATGAAAGAAAACGAGGTAAAGTTCAATCGAATTGATTCGGATATTTCTGAGAGTTTGAAAAACGACGACAATAGTGATGAACAGGCTGAAGACAAAGGTATCAATGAAAGCCTTGAAAAAGTGTTTAAAGAAGCGCTTAAAAACGATAAACTGAAAATTCAAGTTGAAGGTCTGAAGGCTTCAGGTATGTCCGGGATGATCTTACTTTCGGAACAATCAAGAAGAATGCAGGAAATGAGCACCATGTTTGGCGGTATGGATATGAGTGCTATGTTCCCTGAAGAACAAACACTGGTTTTAAATAAAAACAATGAGTTAATTAGAAAAGTCATTGAATTAAAGGAGAAACCGGATAAAAAGGAAGATGTTCAGGTGATATGTGAGCAAGTTTATGACTTGGCGATGATGAGTCATAAGCAGCTTGATTCTGAAGCGATGACGAAATTTATTGAAAGAAGTAACAAAATATTGACAAAACTGGCAGAAGTGTGATGTTAAATGCTAAAGCGAAGCCTTGAGGCTTCGCTTTATTGATGTACTGGGCTGACTATACATATTGCGCAGCAATATGTATGATTAAACGCTACAATGAGATCAATCAATTTCAGGTGCACTTGCAGTAGCAGTGTCGCAGTAATTATGATTGTAGCCATTGTAGAACAGTAGAAGGAATAGTATTATAAAGAATAATATCTCTCCTTCACCGTTAAAAAAATCTCCGAATAATCCCATATTCTCAACTCCTAAAGTGATGTTTTAATGATTACTTATTACAGCATCCATAGCTGTAGAACAAGCACAAGAAAATGAGAATAAAGAATAATATTTCAGAATTATCACCAAAGAAACTTCCGCATCCGTCTGCCATCGTGTCGTCCTCCTTTACATTAAAGATTTTTTATTGCTTACAGTAGCATAATATGATTATCATATGCAAAACGTTACAAAGGACAAAGATGGATTTGAAAGACTTGAACTATGGATATGGCGTGAGCGTAATATTCAAAAAAGACAGTGAGTATTATAACTGAATGTAGGGGCAGGCCTTGTGTCTGCCTGCATAACAGTGCTAAGGAACAGTAAAATAATAACTTCCGATTTTTCAACGGTTATTTTTGTGTCATGCGTCGTTGTCAACCTTTGCCATACGTCAGTATTGCCAAAGGTCTCCGCCTAGCCTGACGCAAAAATCCCTCGCTGAAAATTTCGGAATTTATTATTTTACTGTTCCTAAAATGTTTTACGGGCAGACACAAGGCCTGCCCGTAAATACGATCAAGAAAAACTCTGTTTAAAATAATTATGCTTAATGAAAACACTGAGACAACGCCAGATTGTTTGAATCATAAATATCTTTATAGGAATCATCAGAAGATTGGCCGGAAGACGTTGAAGCAATATTACTTGGAAAGGTGCGCCTGTAATCATATGCAACCATAACGGCGTTAAACCTATATCGATAAATACAGTAATAATCAAAACGGCGGTTAAAGTTCTAAATAAGTTTTTAGGCTTTTGATACAATAATATACCGAAAATCATTCCTCTCAAAAAAGCATTTGCTGTGAAACCGGGAAAGAACATACTTGCCTTTGAAGCAATGATTAGTCCAAGTACATCGGATAAAGCAGCTGTGATCCCTCCAACAATAGGTCCAAACAGGATAGATGCCAACGCGACAGGTAAAAAGCCGAAACCTATTCTAAGCATAGGCGTTTCGATAGATACAAACCGGGTAAGGAGAATTTCAAAAGCGATGAACATTCCCATAAAAACGATTGTTCTTGTATCGAAAACCGGCAGGAAACGGTTCTTGGTTTGATTAATACCGTTTGAGATTTGTGATGTTTTCATAGAAGTACCTCCTCTCTTTAAATAAAATGGCATGAAAACCACATAAAGAGAAAAGACCCTTTTTGTGGCAGCGGAATGCGGTAGATGTATCGCAAATCTTAGGGATTTTTCGTCTAGTGGCAACTTCCCGTCCATCTAGCACTTGACGCACATGTACCTACTCTGCCATTCATACTATTTTTAACATCTACCATTATACATAACGCCGTCAAAAAAATCCAGTAGGAAATACAAGCAGTGAAATATTTGTACTTAAAACATTATAAAGAACTGTTATTTTTAGTTGTGTTATAGTATAATAAAATTGCGATAATGTTAATTTTATGAGTTGCGTCAGTTTAGCGATATTCCGACAATGAAGGAGTTTCAAACATCGTTTCCTTATATCTAAACTAGAGCAGCAGAACAAGATATTATAATATGATATACAGGAAATGAGGCGCATGCCACATCTGATATACGTGAGATAACATGGTGATTCATAAGGGGAGTAGGTTTATGGCATCAAAAAATAAGGTTGAAGTAAGGATTCATGGAAAAGACTATACCATTATGGGTGCAGAGTCTGAAGAATATATCCAGAGGGTAGCACTTTATATAGATAAAAAAATGAATGAAGTTGCCGGTACAAGTAATAAGTTGAGTACATCTATGGCAGCAGTACTTACAGCTATTAATGTGGCAGACGATTATTTTAAAAGTGTTGAAGCATTAGAACATCTAAGAAGTGAAATTCAGCAATATATAAAAGAGCTGGGACAGTCGACATCTGAGTGTGAGAAATATAAAAAGGAAACTGAAAAACTGAAAGAGACAGTGCAGCAGCTCAAAATAGAATTGGTGAGAAAAGAGACGGAATTAAATGATTTCATTACTACTTTCGATCACGCAGCTAGAGAAAATACCGTCAGGATTGATAATACTCGGAGATTTAGAGCAAAATAGATATGATTCTTGAGTACCGGTTATAAAACTGGTACTTTTTTATGATATCAGTGGGGAGTGGGCAGTGGGGAGAAAAAACTCTCCGAGATACCACAGTGTAAATTTTTAGGAGATAAATGTTATGAAAGTGATCTTTATATTTATCGATGGGTTTGGATTAGGAATAAAGGATGCACGGATTAATCCCATGTACAGTGGCAAGCTGCCTAATATACATAAAATTCTCAATAAATATATCGTAATCCCAACGGATGCCTGCTTGGGTGTGGAAGGATTACCACAGAGTGCGACAGGGCAGACGACTATTTTTACAGGAACCAATGCGTCGCTTGTATTGGGAAGACATCTTCATGGACAGCCCACTGTTACTTTGAAAGAATTACTATACAAGAGCAGTATTTTTAAAATATTAAAGGAAAATGGGATCAAGGCAATGAATGCGAATGTTTACAGGGATCAGTATCTCATGCAGATACACAATCCTCAAAACAGAAAATTACGACCTTCCGCATCTACCATAGCGTGTATGGCGGCGGAAATGATTTTTAGGACCGTTGAGGATTTAAAGTTGGGTAAGGGGATTTACCATGATATTGTGAACCGAATACTTATTGAAAGCGGATATGATGTGCAACCAAGAGAACCTGAAACAGCTGCCCAAATACTTGTAAATATCAGTAGAGATTACGATTTTACTTTTTTTGAATACTTTATGACGGATATTGCGGGGCATAAACAGGATAGGGAAAAAAGTGAAGAAGTGTTAGGAATACTGGATAGATTCCTGGGGAAGCTGGATACCCTTATTGACTACAGAGATACTTTACTGTTTATTACCAGTGACCATGGGAATATAGAAGATCTATCGGTAAAGACGCACACATTCAATAAAGTGCCCACAATTTTACATGGGGAAAATGCAGATATATTAGCACAAGGGATTACCTCGTTAATTGATATCCATCCTGCCATATTGAAAGCGTTTGGATTAAATTAATCTAACAAAACACAGACATATTATCATGGAAAAACCAACATATTAGTTAATAATTGCTTTATAATTCTTTATATATTAAATACAATAAAATTTTTACATCGGAAATATTATCCGAAGAGGAAGTGAATACATTGAATCATCACATAGAACTACTAGCTCCTGCTGGAAGCTGGGACGCATTGATTGCAGCGGTGCAAAATGGCGCTGATGCGGTCTATCTAGGCGGGAAAGCTTTTAATGCTCGTCAATATGCAGGTAATTTTGATGATGAGCAGTTGAAACTAGCAGTTGAATATTGTCATATTCGAGGAGTGAGTGTATACCTGACTGTCAATACGTTATTAAATGATAGGGAATTGGAAGTATTGGCTGATTATATCACTTATGCTTATAATATCGGCATCGATGCAGTAATTGTGCAGGATATCGGAGTTGCACGATTGGTAAAAGAGACGGTTCCGCAATTCGCCCTTCATGCCAGTACGCAAATGACAATACATAGCCTTGGCGGAGTTCAAAAGTTGGAACAGCTTGGCTTCAAACGGGTGGTTCTCGCGCGGGAGTTGAACAGCCAGGAGATACAGCATATTTGTAAGAACACATCATTAGAAATAGAGGTTTTCGTACATGGCGCTCTTTGTATGAGCTATTCAGGCCAATGTCTCATGAGCAGCATGATAGGCGGAAGGAGTGGAAACCGCGGGCGATGTGCCCAACCTTGCCGTCTGCCGTATAGTCTTGTTGACATGGGGTCCGGAAAGGTGCTTCATGATGATCCCAACCGGCAATATTTATTGAGTCCGAAAGATCAAAATCTTATTGAACACCTTGAAGTATTAAAAAAAGCAGGGGTGAAATCTCTAAAACTGGAAGGAAGAATGAAGCGGCCGGAATATGTTGCAGTGGTAACTAGGCAGTATAGACATTATTTGGACAGCGGATTGGAAGTTCAGCCGAAAGATTATGAAGAACTATTGCAAGTGTTTAATAGAGGTGGCTTTACCCAAGGATATCTTCAAGACGAAGTAGGCGAACATATGATGAGTTACGAAAAGCCTAAAAATTGGGGTGTCCATATCGGTAGCGTAGCAGGATACAATACAAAAAAGAAGATTGCCAGTATCCGACTAAAAAGCTGCTTAAATATTGGTGACGGTATTGAAATATGGACAAAAGGAGGACAAGACCCGGGTGTCATTGTAAATAGGATATGGCTGAACAATCGTGAAGTTGATAGTGTCCAAAAGGGGCAGGTCGTTAACGTATCTATTACTGGAGACATCCATACAGGTGATAAGGTTTATAAAACTTCCGATGTGAATTTGTATGAATCGGCAAAACAATCTTTTACTGAGCATGCAAGTATGAGGACAGTACCTATTTACGGGAAATGCAGTTTTGAACTGGAAAAACCGATATGTTTAAGTATATGGGATGATGAAGGTAACTATATTGAGGGCATAGGGGAGAAACCTGCTGAACAAGCTGTAAGTAAGGGATTGGATGAACACAAAGTACTTCAGCAGCTAAATAAATTGGGAGGAACACCGTATCGTTTTGAAGATATCAGTGTATCCATTGAACCTGGGCTGGCACTTCCGATCAGTGAGATTAACAACGCTAGACGAAATGCGATACAACAACTGGAGCAACAAAGAATAAACAGATATATACCCGATCTACCGGATGCATCAAGCGCGAAGCGTAGAGTAAGCGAGATGCTGAGGCATGTTCATTTTCAGCATGGCGGTAAGCAGATCAAGTTGACTATTCAGGTTGATACCTATGAGCAAGCAAAAGAACTGGCTGAAACGGATATGGATAGGATAGTGATTCCTGCGAAAGTATTTTTAGATAAAAATATACAAGAAAAGCTGTCAGATTTGACAAATCGACTTATTACCCGGGAAATAGGGGTATGCTGTGCCATGCCGAGAATTATACGTCAAAAAGAATTGAAGCATTATGAAAAACTTATGAGATTATTGAATAGTATTGGGGTAACAAGTGTTTTGGTAGGAAATATTGGGCATATTGATTCGATGAAGGGATATAATCTAGATGTTTGGGGTGATTACAGTCTGAATATATTTAATTCGGTTTCCATTACGGTTGCAACTGAGATGGGGTTGAAGACTGTCACCCTATCGCCTGAGCTTACTTTCGGTCAGATCAGAGATATAAAAAAGACTGCGGAGGTGGAAACGGAAATAATCGTATACGGCAGGTTGCCGCTGATGATTGTCGAAAATTGTCCCGTAGGCAATTTGTCAAAGTATATCGATAAAGATGATCGATGCTGCTGTGATCATAAGCATTATGGGCTTGTTGACCGAAAGGGAATAGCATTCCCGCTGCGCACTGACAAGATGACCTGCCAAACTGAGATATTAAATTCGCAGCCTATTTTTCTTGCTGACAAAATGGACGAGGTTGTGACAAGCGGTATAGATAGCATAAAGTTATTGTTTACTGTTGAAAATCCCTCACGGTGCAAAGAAATAGCTTCAATATATCAGACCGCTTTATCGGAGGGATCAGGTAAGACAGTACAAGTACATCAGAAGAAAATTGAACATATTATGTCCGAGGGATTTACAAGAGGACATTATTATCGTGGAGTAGAATGAAGATATAGATACAATATCAACCCCGAAAGCGGGGTCGTAAATTACGAACTATATAACGGGAGGTCTCAAATGAGTAATCATATTGATGTCAAAGTTAAATATATTTCATCGAAAATGGGAGAGCAAATTAATCCGCCATTTTACGCTACAACCGGTTCAGCGGGAATGGATTTGGCAGCATGCATTAATGAACCGATCACTATTAAACCGGGAGAAAAAACGGTGATACCGACAGGAATAGCTATACAGCTTCCTTCAAATGAATATGTCGCTCTTATTTTTTCCAGAAGCGGATTAGGAATAAAACATGGCATCACTATGTCCAATGGCGTTGGTGTGATAGACAGTGATTACACCGGGGAAATCAAATGCGGGCTGGTGAACCTCGGAACCGAAACCTACACCATTCAACCTAATGATCGTATTGCACAAATGGTATTCATGCCTGTTGCGATTGCAGCATTAACGGTTGTGAATCAGCTGGATTCTACCGAGAGAGGTGCAGGAGGATTAGGATCTACCGGGCAGTAGAGAAATATTCCCATTATTTTTCACTTTTAAATATTTGTCTTTAATAGTATAATGAGGCAGAAATACTTTAATATATATCGAAAATGGTATAATTATTAATTATTCATTATTAGCTATTAATTGACTTCTGAAGGGTGTTTGTTATGACTTTTGGAGATAAAGTGATTGTTGTGCTTATGCTGGCGGTTTCTTTTGCCGGTATGCTTATTGTAAATATATTTTTCTACGGACAAGCGGGTACAAGTGTTGTGATTGAAGTGAACGGCCAGCCATATGCAAAATATAATTTTAATGAAATAACTTCATCTAAATACATTGAAATACAAACCCAATATGGTTATAATAAGGTTGAAATAGATAAAAATAGGGTAAGAGTTGTTGAGGCTGACTGTCCGGACAAGCTGGATGTACTTGCGGGATGGATTAGCAAGTCAAACCAAATGATTGTATGCTTGCCCAATAGATTGGTAATAAAAATTGAAGGAAAAGATACCGGACTAGATGGCGTTGTATACTAATTGTATCTGCAACTTTTTCACAGTTTTTCACAGATACTTCACTAACTATGCAGCGAAAGGTTGAAGAACATTGAAAAATACATTTAAAAGTGTATATATCGCAATGCTTGTGGCTATTGGACTTGTTTTACAAGTTATTGAAAACAGTATACCGGTTCCTGTTAGTTTACCGGGTGCTAAGCTAGGTCTTGCGAATATTGCTTCACTCTTAACTGTTGTAATATATGGCCCTATGACAGCGTTGATTGTTTCTGTAGTCAGAGCGTTATTGGGCGGTCTGTTGGCAGGAGGGGTATCTGCGATACCTTATAGCTTTAATGGTGCGGTTTTCAGCACTATCGTTATGTGGCTGGCGTATAGAAGCCTGGTTCCCAGAATAAGCCTTATAGGAGTAAGTATATTAGGAGCAGCAGCGCACAATACGGCACAAATATTTACAGCCTCGGTAATACTCAGTAATAGTGGGATTTACACCTATCTTCCCATACTTTTGATTATAGGTACCATAACAGGCTATTTTATTGGACTTGTAGCAAATCATACTGTTAGAATACTTAAAATAAATTTGGCTAAACAACAAAAAGGCGGAAGGAGAATTATTGAATGAAACGACAAGGCAATGTTGGATTATTATTGCTGCTGCTTATGGTAGGGGTTGTAATAGGAGGATTTTTAGGAGAATTTTTAAGCCAGTATAAGTATTTAGGATTTTTAAATTATGGCGGCAGATTCGGAATAAATCCAGATACGCCGTTTTTATTGGATTTAAGTATCATAAAATTATCTTTCGCATTATTATTTAATATTAATATTGCTAGTATTATAGGAATTATTAGTTCGATAGTAATTTTTAATAAGCTAAAGTAATGTATTTTACGGAATATGAATGTACATAATGATACTGACAAGATTAGCATAATTATTGATGACAGGTGAGAATAGCATGGATAGAATCATATTGGCGTCTGCTTCGCCAAGGAGGCAGGAGCTATTAAAACAAATCGGACTTATTTTTGAAGTTATTCCAAGTGCAATTGAAGAAAATATTGACCCGAATCTTTCACCGGAAGCTGTTGTGCAGGAATTTGCGCATTCAAAGGCTGCCGATGTAGCGGATAGATTAGCGGAATCAAGTGTTGTTATTGGCGCAGATACAATTGTAGTTCATCGTGGTCGTATCTTAGGAAAGCCTAAAGACGATGATGAAGCCTATAAAATGTTAAAGCTTCTGGAAGGTGATGAACATGATGTGATTACCGGCTATACGGTCATCAGAACCAGCGATGGCAAAAGGATTACGGGTTTTGAAAAGACGCTGGTAAAATTTGGGAGATTGGCAGATCATGAGATTAGAAGCTATGTAGCTACAGGAGAGCCTCGAGATAAAGCGGGTGCCTATGGCATTCAAGGTATGGGCTGCTTGCTGGTAGAAAAAATTGTAGGGGACTACTTCAATATAGTCGGTTTGCCACTGGGTAAACTTGGAGCAATACTTAGTAGAGAGTTTAATATAGAGATCTTATAATGACGCGATTCTATTCTCAATTCAACATGGGGTGTGACAGCATGGAGCGACAAGAATACCGTTTTAGAATGAAAGACCTTCCTATCGAGGAAAGGCCATACGAAAAACTAGAAAAATATGGATCTCAAGTGTTATCAAATGCAGAACTCATGGCAATAATCATTAAAACAGGAACAAAGCAAGAGACTGCTGTAGAAATAGCACAAAGAATACTAAAGCAATGCGGTGACGATACAGGACTTGGATTTTTACATGATATATCGCTGGAAGAGTTGAAAAAAGTTAAAGGAATCGGAAGGGTAAAAGCCATCCAATTGAAAGCAGTCATTGAGATCGCAAAGCGGATGTCGGCATTTAGTAATCATAACAGAATATGTATCAGCAGTCCGGAAGATGTAAGTAAATTTGTAATGCAGGAAATGAGATACTTAAAACAGGAACATTTTAGAGTTATTATGCTAAATGTAAAGAACAGAATATTAAAGCAAATGAATGTGACTATAGGTACATTGAATGCATCTCTTGTTCATCCAAGAGATGTATTCAGTGAGCCTATCCGAAATAAATGCGCATCAATTATTTTAGTTCATAATCATCCCAGTGGTGACCCATCACCCAGTAAAGAAGATATAGAAATAACCACTAGGATTATAGAAGCAGGAAAAATATTAGGAATAGACGTTCTTGATCATATTATCATAGGAGATGGGAAATATGTTAGCTTTAAAGAGAAAGGATACATGTAGATAACTAATAATTAACAGTGAATAGTGAATAATTATTAATGTACAATGGACAACGAATATAGATAAAATGCAATTATTAGTAGTTATTTATATAGAAGCAAATGAAGATGTTCATAGTTTACAGCCAGATCAGACAATTCTGTGAACCGTGAACTGTGAACCGATAAACTGTGAACCAGGAATTACGAAGGGAGAAAAAACATGGGAGTTTTTGCAAGAGATATTGGTATAGATTTAGGTACAGCGAATACATTAGTGCATGTAAAGAATAAAGGGATTTTAGTGAGAGAACCTTCAGTGGTAGCTATGAATAAGAATACGGGTGAAGTGTTGGCTGTCGGTGATGAAGCAAAAAACATGATTGGTAGAACACCCGGGAATATTATGGCAATCCGCCCAATGAAAGATGGGGTTATTGCTGACTTTGATATTACACAAAGCATGCTTAAATATTTTATACGGAAAGCTTTTTCAGCGCACAGCCTGTTTAAGCCCAGGGTTGTAATATGTGTTCCCTCCGGTGTTACAGAAGTAGAGAAACGTGCTGTAGAGGAAGCTGCTTTACAAGCGGGCGCTCGTGAAGTTTATTTGATTGAGGAGCCGATGGCTGCTTCTATAGGTGCCAATTTGCCTGTTGATGAGCCTACAGGAAGCATGGTTGTGGATATTGGCGGGGGAACGAGTGAAGTGGCTGTAATCTCGCTAGGTGGAATTGTAACCAGCAAATCTCTTCGAATTGCCGGAGATGAATTAGATGAGGCAATTATCTATCATGTTAAGAAAGAATATAACCTCATGATAGGGGAAAGAACCGCAGAAGAAATAAAGTTAAAAATCGGTTGTGCCTATCCTAAAGAACAAGAAGAATCTTTGGAAATCAGAGGTAGAGACTTGATTACAGGACTGCCTAAAAACCTGGTATTAACGTCTACCGAGATTTTAGAAGCTTTAAAAGAGCCGGTGCATGCGATTGTTGATGCAATTAAATTCACTCTTGAAAAAACGCCTCCGGAGCTAGCGGCAGATGTTATGGATAGAGGAATTATGTTGACAGGTGGAGGCGCATTGCTCAGCGGGCTGGATCAATTGATTAGGGAACAAACCGGGATGCCTGTGAAAATCGCTGAAAATCCATTGGATTGCGTTGTACTGGGCACAGGAAAAGTGTTGGATGAAATCCAAACGCTGAAAAAAGTTTTGATAACACCTAAAAAAGTAAAATAGCAGGTGATAGAATGTCCCATTTTATTAGAAACAAGTATATTATTGCATTGATATTGACAACCATAGCTATTTTTGTTTTTATGGGAATGTCTACTGCTGAACGGCAAAAAGCTTTTTTTCTTGAGGATATAGTAGGGGTGGTGGTATCACCAATCCAAAAGGTATTTTTCAGTATTGGAAAAAATATTGAAAGTTCTATCAAATTCCTTTCAGAAATCAAGACATTAAAACAGCAGAATGAGATGCTGCTTAGTGAGGTTGATGAGCTCAAAGAAACAAATAGAAAGCTGCAGGATTTGAGGGCCGAAAATGAAAGACTGCGGGAAATGCTGGGGTTAAAAGAAAGATTTGATAAATTTGAAATTGTTGGCGCTCAGATCATTGCGAAAGAACCTGGGAACTGGTTCAATGTTTTTACTATCGATAAGGGAACTGCAGACGGACTGGAGAAAAATTGCGCGGTGATATCCAGTAAAGGATTAGTTGGCTATGTATTTGACATAGGCTTAAATCGTGCAAAAGTTATATCGGTGATTGATAGTAACAGTTCTGTGAGCAGTTTGATTGTCAGAACAAGAGATATAGCGGTGGTGAAAGGCGATTTGACTCTTCAAAAAGAAGGGCTTGCCAAGATGAACTATATTGATAAAGATGCTGATATTATCAAAGGCGATTTAATTGAAACATCAGGACTGGGAGGAATCTTTCCTAAAGGGCTGCTGGTTGGTAAGATCAAAGAAGTGGGTAAAGAACCTTATGAAATATCCAAATATGCCGTGATTGAACCGGCAGTTGACTTTCAACGCTTGGAGCAGGTATTTGTTATAAAAAATACCAAAGCATTATTGGAATGATATCACAAATAGCGGAAGCAATTCACAATCGTCTCTATATCTGTGAAACGTGAACTGTGAACCAAATATTAAGGGGTATAAAGGTGAGAGTATTTATTATTGCTGTAATACTGATTGTCGCATTCGTATTACAGTCTACAATACTGCAATATTTTGAAGTATGGATGATAAAACCAAATTTGATAGTGATGATTACTGTATATTTTGCACTAACAAGAGGCTCCGTTGAAGGTGGGATAGTAGGACTTAGCGGAGGAATATTGGCCGATATCCTGGTGGGCAGGGTATTTGGCCTATATGCATTAATAGGCATGTATACGGGGGTTCTTGCCGGGAACTTTAATAAACGGTTTTTTAAAGAAAACTATTTGGTTGCGCTGTTATTTACTTTTTTATTTAGTTTTTTGTATGAATTTGCTTTTTACATATTAAACTACTTCATTTGGGGAGAAACAAGAATATTATACGCACTTCAGTACATTATCATTCCGGAAGCACTGTACAATTGTGTTATCGCAATTCCGGTTTATATATTTGTTATCAAGATTAATAGATGGCTGGAAAAAAAAGAAAAGGTGTCCAGAAAATACTAACCTAATAGGTGGGCTTTAGTAAAGGTGAGATAAATCATGGTATGGGAAAGAATTAAAAGCAGGTACTCTATTTTAAGTATCCTTATCATATTATTGGGTATTGTTTTTATTTATAGGCTTTTACAAATTCAGATTGTACATGGGCAAGAATATAGAGAACAATCGGAGCGAAGGCTATTTAAGTCAAAAGTAGTGAAAGCACCTCGAGGTGAGGTCTATGATACTTATGGAAGGCCTTTGGCTACGAATCGCATGGGGTTTTCTATTCAAATTCATAAAATTAACAATTCTGATAATGAACTTAATGATATTCTTTTGAATCTTACACAAATGTTAGAACTCAATGGAGACACATATAACGATACTTTGCCTATTTCAGATGCTCCTTTTGAATTTACGTTTAGTGATTCGGAAAGCAGTACAAAACAGCAAAAGGAAGATGCATGGAAAGAAGCAAAAGAGTTTGACATTGATGCCAGTGCGGAGGATATTATTAATCAATTGAAGAAGAAATATAAAATTTCCGATCAGTATAGTGATTTACAATTACGGAAGATACTAGGTGTCCGCTATGAAATGAAGACCAGAGGATTCGGCGCCAATGCACCTTATACGCTTTCTACCAATATCGGTACCAATACGGTTATGCAATTGGAAGAACGTCATTTGGAATTTCCGGGTGTAAGTGTTGTAACCGAACCCATCAGATACTATCCTAATGGAAGTCTTGCAGCCCATATCCTTGGTCGAGTGGGTATCATTTATGAGGAAGAGTATAAAGAATTAAAAGAAGAAGGCTATGGCATGAATGATATTCTGGGAAAAGAAGGTATGGAAAAGATACTGGAGTCTTATTTAAAAGGGAAAGATGGCGTTAGCAGTATTGAACAAGATATTCAAGGGAAAACCACCAGCGTACTGGAAAGCAAGTTACCTATTCCTGGGAATAACGCATTTTTAACCATAGATACAGAGCTTCAAACAGTGGCAGAAAAGGCACTAAGAGATACAATCAACATTATTCGGGAAAACGCATTGGAGGAGATAAAGAGAGATCCTTCCAAAGCCTTGATAGGTGAAGATGCCAATAGTGGAGCTGTTGTTGCAATGGACGTGAATACCGGGGGCATTTTAGCGATGGCAACATACCCTACCTATGACCCTGCACGATTTAATGAAGATTACAATATGTTGTTAAACGACCCGCTGAAGCCGATGCTCAATAGAGCCATCAGCGGGGCTTATCCTCCCGGATCAACATTTAAGATGCTGACTGCTGTCGCCGGCTTGGAAGAAGGTATCATCACGCCTGAAACGCGGATTCAAGACAAAGGGAAATATACGTATTATGAGAAAAATGGTCCCATATGTTGGATATATCAATCGAGATACGGATACCGTACTCATGGCTTTGAAAATGTATCCGACGCGCTTCGTGATTCATGTAACTATTTCTTTTATGATGTCGGACGCAGGCTTACAATAGATAAGCTATATGAATACGGAAAGAAATTCGGTTTGGGTCAATTGACCGGTATTGAGCTCCCGGGAGAGAGCAGAGGGATATTCTATCGTCCTGAATATAAAGAGTTTGCATATAAAAAGCCTTATCAACTGGGAGAAACTTTATATGCTGCCATTGGGCAGATGCATATATTTACGCCGCTCCAAATGGTGAGTTATATTAGCACCCTGGCAAATGGCGGTACAAGGTATAAGCCCCATCTGATTAAGAAAGTAAAAACATATGATGATGGTAAAAGTATTAAAGAGACAGAAACAGAAATTCTCAGTAAAGTGGATATTAAACCAAATAATCTAAAAGCGATTCTTGAAGGTATGAGGAATGTAACCCAACAAGATGGTACGGCCAGTCATATATTTAAGGATTTTCCTGTCACGGTGGCCGGCAAAACAGGGACCGCAGAGCTTGGTATTGAGGGTGTTTCGAATAATGGGGTGTTTGTTGGATTTGCACCATACGATAATCCGCAAATTGCGGTAGTGGTTGTTATTGAGCATGGTAAGAGTGGGGGTAATACTGCTCCTGTTGCAAGGGAGATCTTTGCGCAATATTTAGGTTTGAATAATAAAAAAGCTGATAGCGAGTTTCCGGTAAATCAGTTAGTAAGATAATTTTAGGGAGTGTATTTTATGAGTCAACAGCCTGTTGTTTTTAAAGGCAGCAAGAATGGTATTATTGTAGTTTTGGATCATCAAGCTTCTATTGAAGAAATAATAAGTCGGATAAAACAAAAATTCATTGATTCTTCAACCTTCTTTTCAGGAGCAAAACTCAGTATATCTTTTGCCGGGAGAGTGTTAGATGAAGCTGAGAAGAAGGAGCTTACCAACATTGTAAAAAACGTTGCGGGAGATGATATCAACATTGGGTTTAATATTACCGAACAGGATAATAAACAAAGCTTCCAGGGTTTTTATGAAATAAATGAAGGAACAGCTAAATTTCATAAGGGTACTGTAAGATCAGGACAGCGAATCGCTGCTGAAGAAAGTATTGTTATACTTGGAGATGTAAATCCCGGAGCGGAGATTGTTGCCGGCGGAAACATTATGGTGATGGGCTCGCTTAGGGGAATTGTACATGCAGGTTGTTTTGGGAACAGATATGCAATTGTAGCCGCATTAAACCTTTATCCTACCCAGCTAAGGATTGCCGATATAATCACTCGCTCGCCCGACGACGTCATTGACAAGCGTCAACTTGTTCCCGAAGTTGCGTTTGTAAAAGATGAGACAATATATATTGATGCATACTTGCCTAGAAGAAATGTGGATAAATAGTTTTTAACAGATCAAAAGTTCTATAGACGTACAACATTTGTTATGATATAGTATAATTGACAATAATAGTAGGAGTGGATAATGGGGAAGATCAGCAATTTCTATAGCTTCTTAGTTAATCAATCATAAATATAGAACGATAGTCTGTTTAATATCGGAAGTGTATGTTGTTAATTTTATTGTAATGGACTGGGGGAACTAATGATGGGTGAAGTAATTGTAATCACATCAGGAAAAGGCGGTGTGGGTAAAACAACCAGTACTGCCAATATTGGTACGGGTTTAGCGCTGCTGGGAAAAAAAGTCGTTTTAGTAGATACTGATATTGGATTAAGAAACCTTGATGTTGTGATGGGTTTGGAAAATCGGATCGTCTATGACCTTGTAGATGTAGTTGAAGGAGTTTGCAGGTTAAAGCAGGCACTCATAAAAGATAAAAGGTACGATGGATTATTTCTTCTTCCGGCAGCACAAACCAAAGACAAGTCTGCGGTGAGTCCGGAGCAGATGTTGAATCTATGTAATGAGCTAAAGCAGGAGTTTGACTATATTTTAATAGATTGTCCCGCCGGAATAGAGCAAGGGTTTAAGAATGCCATTGCCGGAGCGGATAAAGCAGTGGTTGTAACCACACCGGAAGTGTCGGCTGTTAGAGATGCAGATAGGATTATAGGACTGTTGGAGGCGCATGATCTTAGAAGTCCTTTGCTGCTGATTAACAGGATTAGGATTGATATGGTAAAACGAGGAGATATGATGACCATTGATGACATCATAGATATCCTTGCGATTGATTTGGTTGGTGTAGTTCCTGATGATGAAAATATTATCATCTCCACAAACAGGGGCGAGCCGGTGGTAAGTGATATTAAATCAAGGGCAGGGCAGGCATATCGGAATATAACCAAAAGATTGACTGGTGAACAGGTTCCTATTATGGATCTGGAGATTGACAAAGGTTTCATGGATAGATTAAGAAAGCTTTTTGGAATGAAAGCGTAGATTAGGGGGAGAGGATGTGTTTGATATTATGAAGTTGTTCAGTCGTGGAGGCAGCTCAAAGGATATTGCCAGAGACAGATTGAAACTAGTACTTATACACGATAGAGCCAACGTTTCCCCTCAGTTTCTGGAAATGCTTAAAAGTGAGATTATGAAGGTTATATCAAACTACATAGAAATACAAGATGATGAATTGGACATTCAATTGACACGTGCGAAAAGCGAAGAAGGGGATGGCGTGGTGCCTGCACTTATCGCCAATATTCCAATAAAAAACATGAAGAATGTAGGAAAATAGAAGGCTCTTGGTGGGAAAATGTTTGATAGAAAGCTGTTAAAAAACTTTGATACATTTACAATTATTATCATAGTTATATTGGTAACCATAGGCATTATTGCGATAAGCAGTGCTACCCATGTGCATGAAACGGGAGATTTCAGCGCTGTAAAAAAACAAATAATGTGGTTTGTATTCGGTTTGATCGCTATGGGTGTCGTGATTAGTATTGACTATAATACATATGGGAGTTTTGCTACTTATATGTATGCTTTCGGTATCCTGCTTTTACTTGGTGTACTAATTCCCGGGGTTGGGGTTGTAAGGAATGGTGCACGCAGTTGGTTCGACCTAAAAGTTTCGATGTTTCAGCCGGCGGAGCTGGTAAAAATTATTATGATTATTACTTTTGCCAAGCATATTCAAAAGATAAAAGAAGATGAAAGTGATATTAATCATATTAAGAATCTTGCCATATTGATTATTCATATGGTTATGCCTATATTACTTATTATGAAACAACCTGACTGGGGAACTGCTGCTGTTTTTATCGGTATTATGGTGATGATGCTTTTTGTTGCCGATATCAGCTATAAGTATATTATGGCTGCATTCGGGGCTTCTGCAATAGCTTTACCACTGTTGTTTTTCTTTGGCATGAAAGATTATCAAAGAGGAAGATTACTGGTTTTCTGGGACCCGAACCGTGACCCTCTGGGACAGGGATACCATGTCATACAGTCAAAAATTGCGATAGGCTCAGGGCAGTTATATGGGAAAGGGTTATTTAACGGCACGCAGACACAGTTAGGATATCTTCCAGAACAACAGACAGATTTTATCTTTTCTGTGATTGGTGAAGAATTAGGATTTATTTGGTCCAGTATTGTAATCGTATTATTTATCATACTTTTATTAAGGTTTTTATACTTAGCTACTGTTGCTAAAGAAAGTTTTGGTTCTTATATTATTGTAGGTATTACCTCTATGATATTCTTTCATCTTTTGATTAATATCGGTATGACTATCGGATTAGCGCCAGTTACCGGCATCCCGCTTCCATTTATAAGCTATGGGGGCAGTTCATTACTGACAAATATGATAGCAATAGGATTAGTATTAAATGTGGGAATGAGAAGGCAAAAAATCAACTTTTAGGAGGGATAAGATTGAATATTGCATTGATAGCTCATGATAAGAAAAAAGAATTGATGGTACAATTTTGTATTGCGTATAAGGGAATACTAAATAAGCATAGCCTCTGTGCAACTGGGACAACCGGTGGCTTGATAATAGAAGCTACGGGGATGAAAGTACATCGATTTCTTTCCGGTCCGCAAGGAGGAGACCAGCAGATTGGTGCAAGAATCGCGTACAATGAGATTGACTTGGTGTTGTTTTTTAGAGACCCGCTTACCGCTCAGCCGCATGAACCCGATGTAAGCGCGCTGCTGAGATTGTGCGATGTTCATAATATACCGCTGGCCACTAATGTTGCTACGGCTGAAGTTTTAGTAAGAGGGCTTGAAAGAGGAGATCTTGATTGGAGAGATATTGTTAATCCTAAGAATAGTAAGTAATGATAGTATAAAACAGTAAAACAGGGGACTATCCCCTGTTTTACTGTTTTATACTATTTTGTTCTTGTTCTGATTTCATTTTCAACTTGTGCCGGTGTAAGTCCGGAAGCATCTATAACAACAGCATCGGTTTTAGTATCTTCCATACCGGCGAAATCATCACTCATACCGGTTACGACAATCGCGTCGAATTGCTTGTAATCAGTAGAATCTTTTCTCATGCCATGAGTAAGGCTGACAACATTATAGCCTTTTTCATTTAAAAAATCTTTAACAGGAGTTAATGCAGGTTCAATTGCAATTTTTTTACCCAATTATAAATCACCTCCAGATACTTTCCATATTAGTATTTTTAAAATAGCAGCGTAATATGCATTAAATCCGGCAGATTAATAGTAGATGTGAATAAGATGATATTTGTAGCAATAGACCATTCACAGCATGTCCACATGGTTATCAACAAACTTATCCACAGGTGTGGATACATTAATAATATCAATTGGAATTATTGGGATTGCCTAACAAGATCAATGATATGAATAAGAAGAATGACATAGAGATTAATAAAAAAGGCTTATGAGAGAAGCAATTACTTGTATTCAGACTTTTTTCAAATACACTATCGGAAACTGCAGGCTTGCGAAAAGATGATACTTTTCTATGTATTGTAAAGAGTTATATAAATATATCTGTGTTTATGTAGATATTTCACAATATCTATGACATAAGAGGTGTCCACAACATGTCCACAAAATTATCAACATTATTATCCACAAGTGTGGATAATAATGGTAATCACATATAGCATTTGTAGGGGTGACTTGTGGTCGCCTGAAAAAAAAGAAACTATCCATAGGATAGTTTCTTAAGTGGAGAAATACTGCTGTAATACTTCTAGCGCATTATTCTCAATGATCTTACTGCCATGCTCATTTAAAAAGCCTTCTTGAATAGAAGCATGAGGTATTTTATGGCCATATTCAGTCAAAATGGTTTCAACGGTTTCAGGAAGACTGTTTAATGTACAGTTTCTGGTTAAAGCAAGATAATAATAGTCTTTATATCTGTAAAGAGTGCTTTCGCCGGCATAAATATTTAAAAGTCTTGTACTTGCTGAGCAAATATCATCAAAGTCTGAAAACATATAGATCATCAAACCAGAGCATATTTTCTTATTTTTTCTTTTTACCCTTAGCTCAGACTTCTTAAATTTGCTTTTTATATATTTATGAATAGATTCAAAATCATCATCTTCATCAACTCTGGTGACTATGATTACAAAGCCTTCCGATTGCAGAGGCATTGCTTCTATGATTAGCTGAGAGTCATCAACATAAAAGCCTGCTTCCAGTTCAGCTTTTTTCATCATATTCCAAAACATTTCTTGAGTTTCAGGAGAATTGTAGGATAGATTTTCAATATCAATATTCCATTCCTCAAGGTCGTCAATTGAAAGAGTTACTTTGATTTTGTTGTGGCTTATTCTCTCTATTTTCATAATGATCACCACCACTTCATTATTTTATTACCTTTAATATATATTATACTGTTCAAATCAATATTTGAGAAGTATAAAATTTTGTAAAACCTATATATACATAAAAAATTTACTTCAATAGGAAAAGCTATGCATTCATAACACTAAAAGGTATAGTAAATATGTTAGCTAAAGATAAAAATAGTAGTATAAACACTCAATGTTTAAACATGCATGTTAGTTATTTAAGAGAATTATATATTCATTAAGCTGTGCAATCGGCAATACTCATACGTTTAATAATTATTTATACCACCCTAATAGAGCAAATAAACCTATAAATTTAATCAATAATTAGAATAGTTTTTATTGCGGTAACGTAAGTCAAGAAGGAGGAATTACTATGAGTGAGAATGAAGAGATCATTAAAATAGAAGATTATGAAGAATTACCTGATGCAAGTCCGGGAGCCAATCACGACATCACTTATGATAAAGAAAAAGACTTTTATGTAGGCGCACAAGGAGAGCTGCGTTTTAAAGCGGAAGGATTGTTTAAAAAAGCGCGGGAAAAAGGAATATCCATTGATGATGTTCAGGTAATGACATTAAAGGAAAACAATGCGGAATTTCCAGGGATAGGCTTAGTAGAACTCTCAACTTTTATAGCAAAAGTGAAAGGGAAGTTATTAGCGACAGGTCAAACGATTACTGATGGTAAGCAAATAGATTATTATAATCGCTATCAAAAATATATGGCAAAAAAAATTGAGCAAAAAAACATTATGTATGATGAAAATGGCAGAATGATATGGGAAGAGGGAAGACCCAAAGTAAAGCTTAATCCCGATTTATTTCTAACCGAGTGGGAAAGATTTGAGATAGGAAAAGCACTGGTTGAAGATAAGGAATTTGGTTTGGAAAAGACGATTACAGGTGCCTGTGATAGAGTTATCAGGAAACTAATGGGTGAAAATGATTGGCTCTATCCGGGTGAGGCTGCCTTACTTGATGAGGAGTTTGAAGAAGTACAAGATAGAATAAAAAAGAGCAGAGAAATAAGACCGTCGAAGGAAAATGCGGCGCCGGTAAGAAAAGCGTCGGATAAACAGATAAACTATTTTAAATCAAAAATTAAAAATGCGGGTTTGGATGCGGAAAGTGATGAAGTGATCAGTATCATTATGGAAGAAATGGGATATAAGGATATGAATATGGAAGATTTAAGTATCGGACAGATGAGTAAAGCCATTGATAGCATCTATCAAGTTACTTCAAAAGTAAAGGAAAGAGTACAGAAAAGTATTCAATAAAATCTAAAAAATTCCTTTGCAAATATGGGAAATATACTGTATAATAATATAAGCCACTAGTTTACTAGTGGCTTATTTGTTGTTTGTTTGTTATTTATTTGTCAATTTCTATTTACTACACGTCATGCGCTATCTACTTTAAACAGAACTTTGTTAATAAATTAATTAATTTGTATTTTGTATACATTCATTGTATAATATCAATGTTACAGATAATGAAAGAGGTGAGGTTTAGATGAAAGCTTTAACATTTAAAGGTGGTATTCATCCTCATGACAATAAGCATCATACCGAGAAAATGTCTATTATAAGTCTGCAAGCACCTGATAGGCTTTATTTTCCTATGCAGCAGCATATTGGTGCGCCATGTGAGCCAGTGGTTGCAGTAGGGGATGAAGTGAAAGTAGGTCAGAAAATTGCCGATTCAAAGGCGTTTGTCAGTGCTCCTATTCATTCAAGTGTGTCAGGCAAGGTTGTGGCGATTGAGTCGATCTTACATCCTAACGGCTCAAAGGTAATGGCTATTGTTGTAGAGAATGATGACAAAGATACAGTTGATGAAAGTGTGGTACCAAAAGGAGAACTTGACGCGCTGGAACCCAAGCAGATTATCAGTATTGTGCGTGAGGCGGGTATTGTGGGTATGGGAGGAGCAGGATTTCCTACTCATGTAAAGTTATCACCACCACCCGATAAAAAGATCGACTATGTAATTATCAATGGTGCGGAATGTGAGCCGTATCTGACGTCTGACCATAGAGTAATGCTGGAAGCTCCGGGGGAAGTAATCCTTGGGTTGAAAGCGATTATGAAGGTTTTTGGCTTGAATAAAGGTTACATCGGCATTGAAGAAAACAAGATGGACGCGATTAAGACCATGAAAGAACACGCTTCCAAGGAAGCAGGGATTGAAGTGGTGGTATTGAAAACAAAATACCCGCAAGGTGCCGAAAAACAACTTATTAAAGTGATAGCCGGCAGAGAAGTTCCTTCCGGTGCGCTTCCGGCAGATGTTGGGGCAGTTGTAAATAATATAGATACCTGCACTGCGATTGCTCGTGCCATCACCACAGGGATGCCTTTGACAAGACGTATCGTAACCGTGTCCGGTGCAGCGGTGAAAGAGCCTAGAAACTATGCAGTTAAAATCGGAACACCGTTTAAATATCTCTTTGAACAATCCGGTGGCTTTATAGAAGATCCGGCTAAGATTGTAATGGGTGGTCCGATGATGGGTATTGCCCAATTTTCGATAGATGTACCGGTAGTAAAGGGTACATCCGGGCTTTTGGCGTTTACAAAAGAAGATGTACAGCTCAAACCGGAAAGTCCATGCATCCGCTGCGGTAAATGTGTAGGTGCATGTCCTATGAATCTGCTGCCTATTTATTTAAGTGCGTATTCAAGCAAGAATGATTTGGATAAAGCGGAAGAATATAATGCTGCCGATTGTATAGAATGCGGAAGCTGCTCTTATGTATGTCCTTCCAAGAGACACCTTGTGCAGTCGATCAGAGGAGCAAAACAAGCTATTATTGCGAAAAAACGTGCGCAAGCGGCAAAGTAGATAAGACAAAATAGATAAGACAAAATAGATAAGACAAAATAGATAAGACAAAATAGATAAGACAAAATAGGTAAGAAATGGGGGTTAGCATAAATGATAAATAATAGATTAGTGGTTTCCTCATCTCCACATGTGAGGTCGGGGGAAACGGTAAGCAGTGTTATGTTTGATGTTGTACTGGCACTCTGTCCGGCATTAATCGCAGGGGCTTACTTTTTTGGTTTCAGGGCACTGCTGGTTACTGCGCTGACAGTTCTGAGTTGTATAGCTGCTGAATATGTATGGCAGAAGCTAAGCAAAAAAGCCGTAACCGTCAATGACTGGAGTGCAGTTGTCACAGGAATATTACTTGCTTTTAACCTCCCTGTTACGGTACCTTTATGGATGCCTGTAATAGGTGGTTTTTTTGCAATCATTATTGTTAAACAGTTATTTGGCGGACTGGGACAAAACTTCATGAATCCTGCGTTAGCGGCAAGAGCATTTTTGCTTGCATCATGGCCGGTAGCCATGACAAAATGGGTTGGTCCTTTTGAGCAGTTATCTTTGGCTGGTGCAGTGGATGTTGTGAGTTCAGCTACGCCTCTTGCGATTTTAAAAGGAACTGAAGCCGCAGGACAGGTGATGCCAAGTTATTTGGATTTATTTATGGGAAGAATCGGGGGTTCTATAGGTGAGACTTCCGTCCTTATGCTGTTATTGGGTGGAGTGTATCTGATTTATAGAAAAGTAATCAGCTGGAGAATACCGGTTTCTTTCATTGCAACTGTTGCGGTATTGACATTTGTTTTAGGTAAAGATGGGTTTTTTACCGGTAATGCTATATACCATGTGCTCTCCGGGGGATTAATGCTGGGGGCGTTCTTTATGGCTACGGATTATGCATCATCTCCTGTTACTCCTAAAGGGCAAATCATCATGGGAATCGGCTGCGGGTTAATTACATCGGTGATTAGACTGTATGGCGGATATCCTGAAGGTGTATCCTATTCCATACTGCTAATGAATATCGTGACACCACTTATTGATAGATATACAGCTCCTGTGAAATTTGGGGAGGTGAAGGCGCGTGCGTAATAATGAAATTATGAGATTAGGTGCTATACTATGTGCCATTACGTTTGTTGTTGCATTGATACTGGCGCTGGGAAATCTGGCAACAGAAGATAAAATTGCGGCGTTAACCTTACAAGCACAGATTGAAGCAAGAAAAGAAGTACTTCCGGCGGCTTCGGAATTTGAAGAGCTGAAAGTAGAAGGATTGGGAGAAGGAGACTATAAAACCGTAAAAAGCGTTTTTGCAGGTAAGAGCGGCGGAAATATCGTAGGTTATAGCGTAGGCGTAGCACCGAATGGTTTCGGTGGTGCTATAGATATGATTGTTGGTATAGACAATGCCGGAAAGATTACCGGTATTACCATTGTAAATTTCTCAGAAACGCCTGGACTTGGTACTAAAGCAAAAGAACCGAAATTTAAAGACCAATATAACGGAAAGCCAACAAAAGATTATTTGGCAGTTATCAAAAACGGTACGCCTAAGGATAATGAGGTTGTAGCAATCAGCGGTGCGACGATTACATCTAATGCGGTAACCGAGGGTGTAAATAGCGCAATAAAAGCGATAAAAGAAAAAGTGAACAAGTAAGAGGGGGGAGCAAGCATGAGCATGTATAAAGAACTTTCTAAAGGTATTATAAAGGATAACCCTACATTGGTGCAGCTGCTTGGAATGTGTCCTACTCTTGCGGTAACTACATCGGTAGTCAATGGGATCGGAATGGGACTTTCAGCAACGGCTGTTTTGGTTGGATCCAATGTGGTGATTTCACTATTAAGAAAACTAATACCATCAAAAGTAAGAATACCGGCATTTATCGTCATAATAGCCGGTTTCGTAACACTCATCGAAATGGCATTGAAAGCATATTTTCCCGATATCGCAAAGCAGTTGGGATTATTTATTCCATTAATCGTTGTTAACTGTATTATACTTGCCAGGGCAGAAGCGTATGCTTCTAAGAATAGTGCAGGGAAATCAGCGATGGATGGTCTCGGTATGGGCTTAGGTTTTACACTGGCTTTGGTGATTTTGGCAAGTGTAAGAGAGATATTAGGGAATGGTTCATTCTTAGGAATGAAATTATTTGGAGATGCATTTGAACCGGCGTTAATTATGATTCTTCCACCGGGTGCGTTTTTAGGGCTTGGGATCATCTTGGGGATCATGAACTGGTGGTCTCAAAGAACAAAGGGGGGTGAAGCATAATGTTAAAGGAATTGATCGTAATAGCGTTAGGAGCAATACTCATTGAAAACTTTGTATTGGTAAAGTTCTTAGGGATCTGTCCTTTCTTAGGAGTATCAAAGAAAGTAGAGACTGCGTTGGGGATGGGTATGGCGGTTACCTTTGTTATGGCACTGGCTTCACTCATTACATGGCTGATTCAGACACTTATTTTAGAACGATTTAATATACAGTATTTGCAGACCATAGCATTTATTTTGGTAATAGCTGCATTAGTTCAGTTTGTTGAAATGGTTATCCAAAAAATGAGTCCGACACTTTATCAAGCTTTGGGGGTTTATTTGCCGCTTATTACCACCAACTGTGCGGTACTTGGGGTAGCAATATTGAATATACAGAAGGAATTTGATTTCATAAGGTCTTTAGTATACGGAACAGCTGCTGCGATAGGATTTACGCTGGCCATCGTGTTGTTTGCCGGTGTTAGAGAAAGACTGGAACTTTCCGATATTCCGAAGCCGCTGCAAGGATTTCCGATTGCGTTAATTACAGCAGCTTTGCTGTCAATCGCATTCCTCGGATTCCAGGGACTGAAGTTTTAATTAACAATTAATAATTAATAGTGAATAGTTAATAATTAATTGTCAATTATTTTAGAATGGGGTGAATTGATGTATGATAGATAAAATACTTGCTCCGGTACTAAGCCTGGGCGGAATGGGGTTAGCTTTTGGATCACTGCTTGCTTATGCATCTCAAAAGTTTGCTGTAGAAGTGGACGAAAGAGTACCTTTGGTGATTGAAGCGCTGCCGGGTGCAAACTGTGGTGGATGCGGATATGCAGGATGCGGTGCTTTTGCGGCAGCAGTTGTAGAAGGTAAAGCACCTGTAAATGGTTGCCCTGTCGGTGGTGCATCTTGTGCTGCAAATGTGGCTGAAATTATGGGTGTGACAGCAGGAGAAGAAGAAAGAAAAATTGCCAGAGTACTTTGTCAGGGTACGAAGGATAATGCAAGAGAAAAATATGAATACTATGGTGTGGATGACTGTGTTGCTGCTTCTAAACTGGGTGGAGGTTCAAAAGGTTGTGCGTACGGCTGTACCGGACTTGGTACATGCGTAAAGGTATGTCCTTTTGATGCGATCAAAATCCAAAACGGAATTGCTGTAATCGATGAGAAAAAATGTACTGCCTGCGGGAAGTGTGTAAGTGCATGTCCTAAAAATATTATTGAATTGGTCCCTGAAAGTGCTGCAACCTGGGTAGTGTGCAAATCAAGAGATAGAGGACCGGAAGTGAAAACTCATTGTGATGTGGGTTGTATTGCATGTAAGATCTGTGAAAAGGCATGTAGGTTTGATGCGATAAAAGTTGAAAATAATATTGCTGTGATTGATTACAGCAAGTGCGTGAATTGTTCACAGTGTGTGGTGAAATGTCCTAAGAAGATCATACACGGGAATAGGGATATGAAGAAGGCATATATCAATGAAGAAGCTTGCATAGGTTGTACGATATGTACGAAACAGTGTAAGTTTGACGCTATAGAGGGTGAACTTAAGAATAAGCATAAGATCATCGAAGACAAATGCGTAGGTTGCGGACAGTGCGTAGTAAAGTGTCCTAAAAAGTGTATAGAGATGAAATAATATCATAGATAGATAGTATTTAGAGTCGAAGTACCATTCTTTGGCTCTTTTTATTTTAAGGAATGATGGAATAATAATCGCGATTTTCAAGCGAGGGATTTTTTGATAGTGCAAGGCGGAGGAGGTGCGAATATATAGATATTTAAGCCGACGACAACGAAGCAATATCGAAAAATAGCCGCTTGAAAAGTGGGAAATTATTATTTTATCATTCCTATAGTTTTAGGGAATACTAAAAAGTGTTTTTACTATTATTTTTTAAGTAGGTGAGGGAAATGGATAAAGTATATGTGACAGGTCATAAGAATCCGGATAGTGATTCCATCTGCGCCTGCATAGGCTATACTGATTTCAAAAAAAAGCTGGGGGCGCAGCAATATATACCATGTAGAATAGGAGAAATAAACGAAGAGACAAAATATATTCTTGATTATTTTAATGTTGATGCTCCGATTTATATTGAAAACGTACAACCTCAAGTGTCGGACATGGATTACTATAATGTAGATGTTATTCCATATGACATGCCTATCAAGAATGCATGGAAGATCATCAGTGAAAAAGGCCAGACTTTACTGCCTATCGAAGATGAAAGCGGAGTATTCAGCGGAATAGTATCGGTAAGTGATATTACGCAGACCTATATTTCTTTGATGGACAATGACTTTCTTGAGAAATATCATGTAAATATCAGATCGCTAATAGAAATATTGGATTCACAGGTTTTATGGGGGGGGGATTTGACGGATAAAATTGCCGGCAGACTTTTTATATACCATAATATCGCTTGGAATGATGCAACTTCTATCAAAGAAAATGATATTATTCTTGTTTCCGGAAATCTTAGCAATGTGATTGAGAGTATGGAATATGACTCGAATTACATATTTGTGGTAGGAGACTTTAAGGACAAGGACGAAGAAGTACTGGCCCAGTATGCCAGCATAAAAAATAAAGTATTGGTGAAGGTAAATTATGATTTGCTATCTGTAATAAGATTAATGAGTCAATGTATTGCTGTAAAAGAGATAATGAAAACTAAAAATATTATCTTTTTTTATGAGAATGAGTATATTGACCGGGTGAAGGATACGATGCTTGAGGCGAAACATCGATATTTCCCAGTGGTTGACTATAATCGACGTATTGTTGGGTCCATATCAAGAAAGCAATTGTTAACCTACAGGAAGAAAAAAGTGGTACTTATAGATCATAATGAAATGAGCCAAACTGTTAAAGGGATAGAACAAGCGGATATATTAGAAATCATTGACCATCACCGGGTAGGAGATATTCAAACAGGAAATCCTATATTTGTCCGGAATGTTCCGGTGGGTAGTTCATCTACGATTATTGGAAATATGTACTTTGAGAATAACTTGAAACCGGATAAGAAAATCGCAGGAATTTTATGTGCGGCTATTATATCTGATACCTTATTATTTAAGTCTCCTACCTGTACCGCTATGGATATAAATACGGCATCATTATTAGCTGAAATTGCTGAGATTGATATAGATACTTTTGGATACGACATGTTAAAGGCCGGTACATCTGTAAGTAAAAAGTCACCTCATGACATATTGAATAATGATATGAAAGAATATAATTTAGGGAAGTATAGATTTAGTATCTCTCAAATTAATACTATGGATCTCAAAGAGCTGCAGGATAAGAAGCTGCAGCTTAGAGAAGTAATGAAAGATAAAGCGGAAAGAGAAAAATATGATGCTGTACTGCTTGTGATTACCGATGTATTGCAACAGGGTTCTGAATTAATAGTAGAAGGGGCGGAAGCAGAAAAGGTGAGGATGGCATTTGGTATTACAGATCTTGAAAAACCAGTATTTCTCGAAGGGGTAGTCTCCCGAAAGAAACAAATTGTACCACGATTGGCAATGACTATCTGAGAAAAACTGGTATTAAAAATTTGCAGGATTTTAGTGTTTTATGTCGAATAATAATATATGCAGGTGTTTATCGATAGGAATGATTATAGAAAGAATATAGGGTGAGTTATGGTAGATTTTATTAAAAAATACAAAGTAATTTTTATTAGTATTGGATTAGTAATAGGGATTGTACTCTTTTCCTATCTAAGCATAGGAAATATCAGTAATCGTTTTTTTTCTAAAAAAGAATCTCCCAAGACTGGACCAATAATTGACCAGGCTGGACAAAAAACTGAGAATATTCCTTTAGGTTTTGAACAATATCTGGTACAGCCAATGGCAAATGTTAAAGTATACCAGCAGCCGGTGAAAGTAAAAGGTATTTATGTTTCAGGATGGATCGCAGGTACAAAAGCACGATTTGATAAACTGTTGCATATGGCAAATACCACTGAATTGAATGCGATGGTCATTGATGTAAAGGAAGATAGGGGAAAACTTACTTATACATCTACCAATGTGGCCTTAGCGAAAGAAGTAGGCGCCCCTGTGAATATGATTGCAGATATCAATGAGATGATGATGATATTAAAACAGAATAACATATTTCCTATTGCACGAATCGTAAGCTTTAAAGACCCTATTGTAAGTGAAAAACGACCTGAACTGGCAATAAAAACAAAAGATGGTTCTATATGGAGAGATGCAAAAGGAAATGCTTGGATGAATCCCTACAACGAGGCATCCTGGCAGTATCTGATTGATATCTCTAAGGAAGCAGCTCAACTGGGTTTTAAAGAGATTCAATTTGATTATGTGCGTTTTCCTACCGATGGAAATGTAAAGATCATCGACTATGGTGAAATTGGCAACACTAAGACAAAAGCTGAGGCAATTTCGGAATTTTTAGCTTATGCAGAAAAGGAGTTAAACCCATTGGGTGTGGATGTATCTGCAGATATTTTTGGTATTGTTCCTGTTGTAAAAGGTGATTATGAAAAAATTGGACAGGATTTAGAGATGATTTCAAAAGATATTGATTATATTTGTCCCATGGTATATCCATCTCATTATGCGAATGTAGCTCAAAATGGTGTAGGGCAAAAGGTAAATGGTGTATTGTTCAAATATCCCGATCTCGACCCTTATGGAGTAGTATATAACACACTGGTTTTGGCAAAGGAACGATTGGATGAAAGCGGAGCAAAGGCTAAAATAAGACCTTGGCTGCAAGATTTTACGGCCTCGTATCTTGGAAGAGGAAATTACCAGGTTTATGGCGGTGAACAAGTAAGGCAGCAAATCAAGGGAACTTATGACGCAGGATTGGAAGAATGGATATTATGGGATCCGGATATGAAATATGCGGAAGACGGATTGATAAAAGATTGATATCACTAATGAAAATGGATTAAAAACCCGAATATTTAGAGAACAGTAATTAATAAGAGATGGGAATCGCCGTAATAAGTTGTTACGAGCAATTCCCATCTTTTTATAACATATGAGCTTATATCATGATCGTGTAAGACTGGAGCATTTTGGTTAACTTATTTTGAATTTCTTTATAGCTTGCAGTAATTCATGAGATATTGTTCGAAGCTCCTCACTCGATGCGGTCATTTCTTGGGCAGATGAAAATTGTTCTTGGGTTGATGCCGCTACATATTCTATTGCTCTTGTGCTTTCTTCAACTAAAGTGGCTATATCATCAATAGTGTCATCAACTTCTTTAGAATTTGCGTCCAAAATTTTGGCCGCCTGCGACATATTATCTATTCGGGTTTTTACTTCTATGAATTCTTGAAGTATACTATTGAAAACTTCTGATATTTTGTCAGTAGCCTCTTCCTGACTTCTGGATATTTGATTAAGATTATTCATTTCACTAGCCGTATAATTTACTGAAAGCTGTATATCATTAATTAAATTCTTGATAGTTTCTGTAGCTTTTTGGGATTGATCAGCTAAATTTCTTACTTCGTCTGCAACAACAGCAAATCCTTTTCCCGATTCACCTGCTCTTGCAGCTTCTATTGCTGCATTTAATGCCAGTAAATTTGTTTGTTCTGCTATAATCTTTATGACATCAATAATCTTGACAATTTCCTTCGATTTTTCTGATAGAGTTGAAACGTAGTCTGCTACTCTTTGTGTAGAATTTCTATTTTCATTCACTTTATTTTTTTGGTGATCAATAACAATTACACTATTGTCAACTGTATTCTTTACGTCGTTTATAAATATTTCTAGTTGCCGGGAGTTATTATTAATCCTATCGATTTCTTGTAATAGCTCGTGAATCTTTTTATTTCCTTTACTAACAGATGACATTTGTTGGTTTGCACTTGTTGCCAACTCTGACATTGTTTGCGCCACTTGCTGAGATATATTGGTGTTTTGCTCAATCATCTCTAACATATTATCAGATGTTGTGCTTACATTGGATCCCATATCAGTTATATCTAAAAACAAGCTTTTTATATTATCTATCATGGCATTAAAGTTGTTAGCGAATATACCTATTTCATCAGTAGTCTTAACATTTACTTTAGCTGTTAAATCTCCGGATCCTAGTTGCTCTGTAATTTGGGTCATTTCTAAAATAGGTTTAATTATTTTAGAAGCAAAAATATAAGAGATTAGCATTGATATAGCTATAATAATCAATGTTGTTATAAGCGTAGTAACCAACAATTGATTTAATTCGGTTTTTACAAAATCCATGCTCATCGATGCATTTATAGTATAATCTCTACCTCTAGCATCTTTAAAGGGAATGGAGACGATATATAAATCACCATATATCGTTTCGAGACTATCTATATGTTTTTTACCTTCTGCTATTGTAATCCGGCTTTCATTACCTAAGGCCTCATCCGGTTGTCCCAAAAATGCATAATGGCCTTCTTCTTTTTCCTTATCAACAGAAGAACCGGAGCTTGTTAGAAGCTCGTCATCTATTACAATCATGGACCATATATATATTAAGTCCAGATCTTTACAAATACTATTCCATCGCCGTACAATATTCATATATTCTTTATCAGATACAGAGTGTCTATTGTAAATTTTATCATGGTATCCGGCCAGCAGATATTTTGCGTTATATACCACAGCTTCTAACTTTTTATCAATTGAATTTAAAAGCGATTTCTTTTGTTTATTATACATTAATAGTCCCAAAATACTGCTAATGAAGATACTGATAAGTATTACGATGAGTATGAATTTTTGTTTCAAGCCTAATTTCATATTATTATATCCATCCTTTCATTTTTAGATAGAAGAGGGTTACAGCTAATGATGAAGGCAGCTCCTAATTATTATCAATAGCGATGACGAATGATGACAGATGAAATGCATGTTGCTATAGGAGGCTGTAATACAATGTGACTCAGCATGTTGAGGAAACTAGGTTAGGGACCGGTACTACTAATATAATTATTCTTGAGGGGTAGATACTCGGACAACACCTATGTTTGATTTCCAAATGGTCAATTACTTTTTTACACCCTCCTATAGCGGTATAAAGAATACTTTTAGAAAAGTATACTTTATTATAATGCAAAATGCGTGCCAAATATGAATGCATCAATAGTCTTTCAATAAAAGCTGAGAAACAGCCTGTTTTTTGAAAAAACAATCATTATTATAGTTGGAAAGAATATATACATACAAAGGAGATTCCCAAAATAAGACCATTGAGTTTTATTTTGGGAATCTTGTGGATAAGTACTCCAGAATTTAATATTGTTTTATCCATATTTTAGTGGTAAAATATACATTATAATTATTTATGCTATATAGTATAAGGGAGGAATGAAGATGTTTAAAAGTCCTGAACAAATGGTTAATGAATATAAGGAAGAGATGAGAGGCGGAAAGGGAACAGTTGAGCTTTTGCATATTTTTCAACAAGATGAGCTTAAAGGTAAATGCCGAATATTTGCAAAAATCACTATGAACCCTGGCTGTTCAATTGGATTACACCCCCATGAGAATGAAGAGGAAGTATACTATATTTTGAGCGGCACAGGTACAGTGAATGATAATGGAAATATAAAAGAAGTCAAGGTAGGAGATGCTGTCCTAACTGGTGGAGGAGCGCAACATAGTATAGAAAATACGGGAGACCAACCGTTAGTACTTATGGCAGTAGTTTTACTATATTAATATGAGATCGTCAATTTTTACAAAGGAGAGTACTCGGTACTCTCCTTTGTAAGTTAGAAAATGTTAACCAAATCATTATAGCAATTTTAGATTTGAGCAAGTTGTTAAGTAATGAGGAAGAAGAGGGATTTGAAAGCATGGAATGTTCAATTCTATAATTTTTAAAATTCTCAAAATTAATAAAATCTTAATTTTATGTTTTTTAATGGTAATTGTAACAAAAAGTAAGTAACATAAAAACATCTCTTTTTTACAAACTAATATAGGAGGTGTTTTTGTGAAAAAAAAGATATTGATCATATTTATAATTGCAATGATGGTTACGGTTCCGGTCTTCGCTCAGTCACTTACCTATACGGTAAAATCCGGTGACAGCATGTGGAAAATCGCAGTGAAATACCAAATAGGACTCAGTGAGATTATCGCTGCGAATCCTCAGATAAAAAATCCGGCACTTATTTATCCCGGACAGAAAATTACAGTTCCCAATATTGACGATATCAAGGTACAGGAAAATGAAGTCATACGTTTGGTGAATGCTGAAAGAGCAAAGAATGGATTACCGGCATTAAAAGCAAATTGGGAGTTATCAAGGGTAGCTAGATATAAGTCTCAAGATATGATTAATAAAGGATATTTCTCACACCAATCTCCAACTTACGGGTCGCCCTTTAAAATGATGGAATCATTTGGAATACGTTATTCTGCAGCGGGAGAGAACATCGCTAAGGGGCAGAGAACACCGGCGGAAGTAATGAATGCATGGATGAATTCACAGGGCCATAGAAGTAATATATTAAGTCCTTCATATACACAAATCGGTGTAGGACTCGCAAAAGATAAAAATGGTGTGGCTTACTGGACGCAGATGTTTATAAAACCGTATTAAATAACTTTAAGTAATAAGAAGACGAATTAATTCATTTATACTATTATAGTATAGAATTAATTCGCTTCTTACTTAATCCTATTACATGTCGGATATCTCTATATAATGAAATTACTGCTGCTGCTGTTGGTTAAGTTGATTATTTTGATTTAAATAGTCTAGTCTACTATTAAGATAATTAATATGTTTGTTAATATCAGATTTCATTTCGTTAAACATATTCTTTGCAGACTGATCTTCAGTAGATAGAGCCATCGTTGCATAACTACCTTTTGCAGCTTCACATGATGCGATTGCTTTTTGTAAATCACTTTGAACTGTCAAATTTAATCACCTCGCTTTCTACCAAAGTTTATTTTAACCAGAATTATATTTTAGATTCTATAAAATTTTAGTAAAATATATATTTTTTAGATGTTCGGTAATACATAAATGCGGATATAAAATTCTAAGATATGTTTGTATTCAGGAAATGAGGTGACATACTTAAACAAGAGGAAACAACGGTGTAATCTCATTGTTTCCTCTTGTTTTATTGTTTCCATTTTAAGAATTTATTTTCAAGCCAAGCGACACCTTGATACATTAGGGCTGCAATAACTGCTAATATAATGACGCTAGTCATTACAAGGTCGAGCTTGAAAACCTGGCCTCCATATACGATCAGGTATCCCAAGCCTGCTTTGGATACAAGAAACTCTCCTACGATGACCCCTACCCATGATAAGCCAACATTGATCTTAAGAGCAGATATAATGGTGGGAACACTTGCGGGAAGAACTACTTTTGTTAGTATTTGTTTTTTAGTAGCACCAAAGGTTTTCAATAGTTTGATTTTATCTTCATCAACTTCCAAAAATCCGCTTAGTACCCCTAGAATGGTTACTACAAACGATATAAACAATGCCATTACTATAATTGCAGGTTGGCCTGCGCCTACCCATACGATAATGATGGGCCCTAAAGCGGTTTTGGGCAAGCTATTCAATACAACAAGATATGGGTCCAGCACTTTTGTAAGAAAATTGGACCACCACATCATAATTGCTACACCTGTACCCAGTAATGTGCCAAGAACAAAGCCAATGACTGTTTCGTAAGTGGTTATGAACGTATGCATATATAAGGAACCGTCATGATGTAAGTTAACTAGTGTTTTCCATACTCTTGACGGTTGGCTCATTATAAATGGGTCAATGATTTTTAGTTGTCCTGCAAGTTCCCATAAGGCAATAAATACAAAGAGTATAGTAATACGTGTTACGTGTATAAGTGCCTGGCGCTGTTTTACCCGTTTGAGCCATAGTAAGTGTTCGTAAGAAGTATTCTCCTGTATATTAATTTTAGTAGTATTATTCAACATGTACATCTAGCTCCTTCCATATTTTATTAAAGTAATATCTGAACTCAGGAGCTTCTCTTCTTCCTAAAGGAGTACAATTTGTGCAGGTAAGTTCTATACTATGTATGTTTTTAATTGAAGCGGGACGTTGTGATAATACCACTACTTTATCCGACATAGACATAGCTTCTGCTATATCTACATAAATGCTACTCTAGATACAAAAAAACTATTCAAAGATCTTTATGTCCAAATGTTTACCATCCCAAATGATTTCTCTTACTATTTCTTTTAATGCCCTTTTCTTTTCATCAAATTCCATATCATCAACAGAACTAGCGAATGATTTTACAAAGTTCTTAATAACCTCAATATTCATTTGCTCAATTATGTTTGATTCCTGGGCATCTTCTGAAGTATTCAATTCATGCTTAATATCCGCAATCTTTTTATCCAGCGTTTCGATCTGCTGGATAATATATTTCGCGGCTGCAGAAGAATTATTCTGAGATAATTGAATGGTTAAGTTACTGATAGAAGTTTCATGTTGCTTAAGTTCCTTCTCTAGCTTTAATTTGTTTGTCGCAGTTTTTTTGGATATCTTAGAAAGTCCTTGCTTCTTATCGTCTAGATCTTTAAGCCACCCATCCGCGTCTGAAGCCATTTTTTTAAAATGCTCTATGACTAATTGTTCCGCTTTTTGTCCATTAAGGTTTTTCATATCACATTGGGTTCCCCGGGAACGCTCTTTCAGTAAACATTTATAATAATGATGCATTATCTCGCCGTTTTGCACTTTATACGATACACGCAGCTTTGATTTACACTTTGCGCATGTAAGGAGTGGAGTGAGTAAGGCAACTTTACTGGTTCCGGTGCGAGGAGCTTTTACACTATTTTCTTCAATCATTTTCTGCACTTTTATCCAATCAATAGAATTGATGATTCCGGGGTGTTTACCAATTGCGATAATCCATTCGCATTTATCTCTTAATTTATTTCTTTTGCCTTTCTTTTCAATATTCTTATTATAAACAAAAACACCATGCTTCCCGTCAAATTCTTTTTTAGTATTCGCGATATCCGAGTTTGCTCTTTCAAAATATTCATATAACAATTCATCAGCTATCGCATATACCGGATTTGTTAGGATAGACCTTAAAGCTGACTTATCGTAATTTTTACTATTTTTCGACTGGATAGTATTTTCAAAGCAGTATCCTTCCAGTTGCGTTAAACTTCCCAATTCAATATATTTAGAATATAAAAGTTTTACCGTTTCAAGTTCTTCAGGGATAGGAGAGAGCGTATACATTTTCTTTTTGTTCATGCTGCTATCATAATATGTTATTGGCTCGCTTTTGTAACCGGTTGGGGTAATACCGCCCAGCCACCTTCCGGATCGTGCGAGCTGCAGCATATTATCCCGTATACGTTCAGCAATCGTTTCTCTCTCAAGTTGGGCAAATACAGAAGCAATGAACATCATCGCTCTTCCCAGGGGCGTAGAGGTATCAAATTGCTCACGTATTGAAACGAATGCTATGTTATTGTCCTGAAGTAAATTAATCAAATTTGAAAAGTCAGATATATTCCTGCTAATACGGTCAAGGCGATAACAAATAAGAACATCGAATTTCTTTTTCTTTGCAGCGTCCATCATTTTTTGGAAATGTGGCCTATCTGTATTTCCGCCGGAAAAGCCTTCATCTTCATATACCAATATATTATCTGCGTTAAAATGCTTTTCCGCATATTCCTTACATAATGATATCTGGTTTTCAACTGATTCACCTTTACCGGTAAACTTAGACTTTCTTGAATAAATAGAAATAATCATATAATCACCCTGAAAAATTAATAGTATCTTTCAATATATACTTATTCATGACAACTGGTTCTTATTTGAAGTTAGATATATTAGTAAAACTTTATCTGCGTTTTTTCAAAAATATGAATCGAGGGCAAGTTATAAAGGTATAAATATCTCTTATTATCTATATCCCAGAGTGGATCCTTTCTTGCCATGAATTTAAATTTCTGCAGTAAGAATTCCGGTGTAACCATAAAATAATCGGCCAGCTGGGGAAGGGAAGTGGAGATAACAATTATATTTTTGTATATGCTTTAGAAAATTAATGAAAGTAAAAGAGAATTGAAAGGAATGGCGAAATAAAAACTTTGACAATTGAACATATGGTTAAGATACATGAAAATACTATGCCGTGTATATAGAAAAAGTATTTCCCTATTATTACACGGCCTGGTATCAAAAGAGACTGTAATAAATATTGTGTATGAATTTGACCAGAAATGAGTCTTTTCAAATCAGATACACAGAATTATGTACACTCCCTTCCGAAGAGAAATATCCTTTGTTACACTTTCGGTATAGCCCGTCAATACTAGAAGTGCATACAAATTCTTTACATTCCTCACATACATCATAAACATATGATTTGCGACACCGTAATGCTATATATAAATTCCTATCAATTTGATGCACAAGATCATCGAGCCAGCTTCCGCCAGCTACTTTATCAAGCTCTTCGTCATATAATTCAGTAACCTTCTGATCAGAGGGTGTAAATTCTTTCAATTCTTCTTGATTGAACTCGTATCCAGCTTCTTTTAAAATAGCAAAAAGTTCAGATTTGGTTTTTACTTCTTTAAGCTTATCTAAAAATACGGGGTCATTTTTAAATTTTTCAATATTTTCTTTTGTCACAATGTTCACCTCGAAGTTTTTTATGTTGTAACTATTTATACGAACCAACTTTTAAAGTAGCTCAATAAGGATGATTAGAAAGTAACTATCGAAATTATTGTTTAAAATCAATCTCAATGGGACCATTAAGTTGCATACTAATCATTTTACAATCTGCACATGCTTCTTAATCTTGAATGTATCTACGATTTTAGAATTAACAATGGAATAAGTCAATGAAATTTTTTTGATAGTAAAATTACCAAATGTATAAGTAGAGATGTTGCGCTTTCCGAAGACATCGCAGAAAGAAAAGTGGGGTGATTCAAATCGACAGTATAGCATCAATCAAAAACAAAATTCAAAAGTATTGTGAACTCAAAGACATCAACCAAGATGATCTTGCACGAGAGTTAGGCATATCAAGAAGCTATCTATCCAAGTTAGAAAATCATAGATATCCTGAGGGGACGGATTTAATAGTAAAGGTATGTTTGTACTTCGGGGTGGGATTGGGGGAGATGTTCTATATTGAAGTAAAGGAAGGGGGTGATGGGGATGGAGAAATTAGTAATGGAGACAGACATTTATAAAGAATATCCAGGGTCATTAGATCAAATTTGTGTTTCGATCTTGAGTAGGCTAAGTAAGGAGCTTAAAGAGATGGGACTACCAGAAATCAGTTCTTTTAAAGGAACATTCAGCTACGACAGCAGCAGTGAAAAAATTACTGTCATAGCAAAAATCAATTAATGTATAGAAAGTTGGGATTAGGTTTTATTTGGGGAGATCATCAAATTATTAATTTACAGTTGATAGCTCTATAAAAATTCAGCTTATTTTTAAGTTGTAGTAATAGGACAAATTTTGCCATTAATACAATTGTACTGATAGGGGTTGAGAGCATGAGCAAGCAAGAAATAGAAGTAAGGATATTTAAACCGTCTGAAGAAAGAGTACGCCAGCTGGTAACAAAAGCTTGGGTTAATTACACAATGGGAAGAATCAACAGACTCCCGGAGGAACAGCGCTTACCAGTTCTTGAAGCTGTAATAGCGGAGGCTAGAAAAACGTTAATTAACTAAACATGACTCATTTAAGGACAATCAGGATAGGGAATGAACTGAGAAGGTTTAGGGTCAGGATGCACCTGCCGCAGGAATGCATAGCCCACATGGGCAATGTAAGCCAGAAGGACATTTCAAAAATGAAAAACGGAAAGAAATACCGCCGGAGTTTTTAAACAACCTAGTGAAAGGTTTCCGGTACGCGGCATCATTGAAAGCGCAGCACGTATTCGAAAAAAAGACGGAGTTCTTCTCGGTACCGTATTTGAATGCGGTGGACAAGCATGTTAGTCAAATTAAAAGATATAAACGGAGCTTGCCGGGGATATGAGCGAAGTCCAAAATGAGAATGTCTTTGAAAGCGATAACTACAAAGTTGCTGACGATGAAGGAAAGAATGAAGACCAAAAGTCAGGACAAGAAAATGAACAGCAGGAGATAAAATAAAAAACCTGCCGGGTTGCCCATCCAGCAGGTTTTGGGGGAAATTAATTATGTAACATGGAGAACATGCTCTTATTACGTCATTGCAAGTTGCTGATACGCCTTTGCATCGTATAGGGGCATGTGACCCAATATTTATAGTATGACCACTTTTATAGCAGATTATTCCTTGTTTTTTTATAAGAGGAGGTATCCGAATGCATATTTTTACACTTATCCATCTTCTGATGGTTCTTATGCGCATTGGGATTTTAGGTTTTACAGCAGTCTTTTTCAAAAAATAATCAGGCAAGATTTGCAGAGCAGCGAATACGGATTATCCGGATGAGGAGGAAATCGAAAGATAAGTGTCGAATATATTAAACTAAAAAAGCTTTTTGGACTATCCTTCTTCATGACATTTGAAAATTTTGCACTGTCCTACTTATCAGCTTACTTTTAACTATTGATGTATAAGTAATATCTGCTATGTTGTAGTGCAAAATATTTTGCAGCGCAAAACTTCCAAATGTCAGCCCTAGAACCGTCCCCGTGTTACATTTTTGAACGAGTATGTAATATACTTAGTGTGACGTATATAGTATGTCAAAAAAGATACCTAGTCTACTGAAAAATAACCAAAAGAATATCGGAACAAGACCAATGAAGTAGAGAAATGTAATTACTCTTGTTACAGAAAACTGTCCTAAAGTCATAAGAAATTTACCTAGAGACACCGATCCGTCAGCATATTGCGTAACCGAATGGAAGTTATGATAGTGACCTCCCGGTGCTTCTATACTTGGGCCAGTAGTAAAGTAGAAATGGTGTATATGACCGTCATCATACGTAGTAAAACTATGCATGATATGCGTATGTCCTGGCATATCACTGCCTGCGTAGGTTACATCAAGATATCTATGTCTGTGCCGGTCATCTAAAGAAGTAGCACCTTCAAAAGTGTGTGTATGCATATAAAAATCACCTCAGAATATTTTATGTTAATCAGAGGTGATATGTTACTAAAGATAGATTAATGGAGGTCTAAGGCAGGACGTAATGCCCTACCTTAGATGAGAGTAAATAAACTGCAATAGTTTGTAAAATAGAAACTTGATCTTACTATGCAACTTTTTTTACCTCCATTATATGGTTAAGTTACATAATATGTTTTGATACTTATATTTGTGTATGTTGAGGCTACATAACAGATTAAACTGAGGGCGAACTATGTTTAATAAGTATGAAGTATATGGAATATATTTTACTGTCTGATAATATAAATAAAATAAATGCTCTTTAAAATATTATTAGCTGGTGTAAATAAAAAACTGCTATTGTGACGGAATAGCAGTTAAAAAATGGAGGGATACTTGTTACCCTAGCTTTTCTTACGATTTTCAAATTGGGATGATAGGTAGATAAGTAAATTTACACCAGTTGATAATAGAAATAAGTCGCGGCTTTTTTCAGAAGGGTTGATAAAAAAATTGGTTAGAGTTCCACTACTTAGGCTCAAAAGAATTTTGGCAAGCACTTCATTCATACTCATTTTGTTCACCTCCTTGTGAACAAATTCAGAGCCTGTGATAGGATGAAATATATATTTGTCCGTATTTAATATTTATGCTTATATGCACAATTTTATGACAAGTTTTATCAAAGAAGACGAGCTTTTATGCTCTTTTTTTATTTGCAAAGGATAGATTAACGTATCATAGTTTCTTGTCGAAATTTGCGATATTTAATTCTTTCTTCTCGCAGGATTTTATATGATGTCCAGAGAATAGATAACTGAATAAAACATACGTAAAACTTAAATTTAATGATGCTGTTTATGCTAACAGCGTATTTTACATTTGTAGAATATTGTGCACCAACAATAATTCACATAATGAAAGGTCTAAACAAACATGGATATAAGATATAACGCACCTTCAGCGATGGAATATATTTCTTTAAGGCTAAAAACAGGAATGGGAACAAAAGATATACTAAAAACAGAGACTGCATTGAAAAACTCATTGTTTATTGTTTCTTTATGGGATAATGATAGTTTAATTGGTTTTGGAAGAATTGTCGGTGACGGAGGTATAACCTATGTTGTTTCTGATATTATGGTAGATCCTGATTATCAACGTAACGGTCTAGGGAAAGTGATTATGAGAGAAATTGATTCTTATTTAAATAAAAATACAGACGAGAATGCATATGTATGTCTGATTGCCAATAAACCAGCAGATATACTATATTGTCAATTTGGTTTTAATTATGTGGATCCTGAGTCATGTGGTATGAAGAGAAAGCAAAATAAAGGGTAAGACGATTTTGCATATGAATAAGATCGGCATGATTTATTGAAAGGGGTTAATTATGTGGGAATATACAACAGAAACTTTTAATAGTCTTTTTGATACGGAAAAAAGTTTAAAGAAAAAAAGTAATAAAGTGCTTGAACAGTATGGAAAAGAAGGCTGGGAACTTGTTAATTTTCAATGTGTGGGTGCATTCGGTTCTATGATGGTATTTGTATTTAAAAGAGAAAAGAAGTAAGAATGAATTATGAGCATAATGTGAAGTACTATTAATTCATTATCTTTTTATTATATTGAACTAAAGTTTAATACGCATTTGTATTATAATGTGCAGTAAAGATTTTTTATATTTTAGCAAAGGAGTTAACATAAATGAAGGATTTTCTTGAAGTCTTTTTAATTTGCTTTATTTTATGCGTAATTGTAACTTTTTTCTTTGGTGGCTTTATTCTAAGCAATATTTGGGCAATTTTTATTGTAGTGGCTCTAATATTAGCTATATTAGTTACCGCTTTTATCAATCAGGATTCCAGGATTGACGAACTGGAAAAGAAAATAGAACAGTTATTGCAAGAAAAACAAAATTAATACACATAAATATGTTGAGACTCTTAAAGCTTCATATATTTTAAACCACCCTGAAGAATATGGAATACCGGTGAGAGGAAAATGATTTACTTATAAAAATAGACTTCATTATCAAAAGTGAAGTCTATTAATCTATATAAAAGAAAACTCTATATCTAAGGGAAGCTTAATATTTATCGTGAATATTAAGCAATGTATGGATATACTCTGCTAGCTGTAAATAATACGAAAACTCCGAATAAAGTAACCATTCCTAAAAAATCTTTCATGTTCTTTCACCTCCTTGAATCTGTATATATTTATTATACAGTGATATTGTTAATTTGTTAACAGGTTATTTTGACAAATATCACAATTTTATATATAAATTTTTATGCATAATGCTAAAAGTATAGGGTTGGCACGTTGTGGCAAAATAGCAATCTAGTGTTAATTTGCCTTCCTTTCCATACAGGGGAAAGAGGTCCAACTATTATAATTATTGTACAGAAATATCAGGTATAAAACTAATTTCTTACTCTATGGAATTAAGTCTTACAAACTGGAATTTAATCTTTCACTTTACCTCTGAATAATTTTATTGATTTTAGGCGAACATACGTTTGAAATATTTATATTTTTATGGTAAAATTTTCTCAGTAAGATATTGGAGGTATTTACCATGGATGTTTTATCTAAACTGCAAATTTTAGCCGATGCCGCAAAATATGATGTTTCTTGCTCATCCAGTGGAAGCACCCGCAAGAATATGCAGGGAGGGTTGGGCAATGCGCATGTGTCGGGCATATGCCACAGCTGGTCGGCCGATGGGAGATGTATTTCGCTGTTGAAAATACTTTTTACCAACTATTGTGTTTATGATTGTGCGTACTGCGCAAATCGGTTGACTAATGACGTGCCTCGGGCAATTTTTACGCCTGAAGAAGTAGTGGATCTCACAGTAAACTTTTATAAGCGCAATTATATAGAAGGCTTATTTTTGAGTTCAGCAGTATACAAAAATCCCAACTATACGATGGAGCTGCTGGTGAAGACTGTGAAAAAGCTTAGAGAAGAGCATCGGTTTAATGGATACATACATTTAAAGGGAATCCCCGGTGCGGATAATCACATTATCCATGAAGCGGGAAGATTTGTGGATCGCTTGAGTGTGAATATAGAGCTTCCGTCCGAACAAGGGCTTCAGCTGCTTGCGCCGCAAAAGAGTAAAGAGTCCATTATCAAGCCGATGGATTTCATACATGCTAAGATTGATCAAAGAGAGGAAGAGAAAAAGCATTTTAAGAAAGTGCCTTCCTTTGTACCTGCAGGGCAGACCACGCAGTTGATGGTGGGGGCAACCGCAGATCATGATATGAAGATATTAAGGCTATCTGAGGGGCTTTATAAACGATTTTCACTAAAAAGGGTATATTATTCCGCGTATGTTCCTGTCATCAGCGGTGCAAATCTTCCAGCCATTACGACAAAGCCGCCTATGCTGAGGGAACATAGATTGTATCAAGCAGATTGGCTGCTGAGATTTTACGGATTTAACGCCAACGAGCTGCTAAATGAAAGTAAACCGGATTTTGATATAGAGTTAGACCCAAAATCTGATTGGGCCATACGAAATCTTGACCTGTTCCCGGTGGAAGTGAACCGCGCGGATTACGATATGTTGCTGCGCATCCCTGGCATTGGTGTTCGGTCTGCCCAAAAAATCGTTTCTGCCCGCAGGGTGTATCCTTTATCTTATGAGAGTTTGAAAAAAATAGGGGTGGTGTTAAAGCGGGCAAGACACTTTATTACCTGTCAGGGGAAATTCTATGGGGAGGTCGGATTGAATGACCGGCTGATACGTCAGTGTTTGATTGCAAAAAAGCCTGAAAAAAAACATGTACCGCCGATGGAACAGCTTTCAATGTTTTCATTATTATCAGGTAACCCTGTACCTGCAGATGCATACACCAGTATTACGGGGGAAATATGATGCTTAACTATATTTATGACGGAACATTCGAAGGTCTGTTAACAGCAATATATGAGGCGTATTACAGAAGGCAGGTGCCGGAGAAAATAGTGTCCCAACACGGTTTTCAACAGGAGTTGCTTTATGAGAATATATATATTGAAACCGATGACGAAAAAGCCGATAAGGTGTATCTATCAATTCGTGAAAAGATATCACCCCAGGCATTACAGCATGTGTTTTATGTCTTTCTTTCGGAATGTGATGAGGCAGGCACGTGGATTTATCAGTACCTCCGTTTAGGATGGAAGGTGGGCAGAAAGGTTGACATGTACGAAGCGGATGACCGTGTATTGGCAATCCACCGTATGAGCAGGAAAGTAAGCGGTGAAGCGCATCGCTTATTGGGGTTGATCCGTTTCAGGCATGTACAGGGAGATATCTATTATGCGCCCATTGAACCGGATTATAATATCATTGCGCTAATGGCTCCTCATTTTGTTAAACGTTTTGGAGCACAAAATTGGATTATTCATGATATAAAGAGAAAGCTTGCAGCTATGTATGATCAGAAGAATTGGATCATTACAGATTTTATTGATAATGCGGACATGAATTTTGAAGAAACCGAGGTTTTTTATCAAAAACTTTGGAAGAAGTATTTTGAGTCCATTGCAATTAAAAGTAGGATAAATCCGCGGCTGCAACGTAGATGTATGCCTGCGAGATATTGGAGATATCTGATTGAATTAAAAAATTAAATTTCTTCTTGAATTGAATAATAGTATGTAGTATAATGGTCATGACCAGATAACCATAAGATGACAGGTACTAGCTGTGATAATGATTGTGTTATTCGGCGATTAATAGAAATATATTGATGATTTATACGGAGGTTTTATGCTTTATCCTGGTAGTGCTAAACCATTATACGAACAATTGAAAGATTATATTAAGCAAGCGATCAGCAGTGGAGAATACAAACAGGGGCAAGCTCTGCCTAGTGAGAGACAGCTCATGGAGAACTTGAGAGTAAGCAGAATTACCGTCAGGCAGGCGATAGGAGAATTGGTCAATGAAGGAGTGCTGTACCGCCAACACGGAAAAGGGACATTTGTAGCGCAAAAGCGTATATTGAGGCCTTTAGCCTCCTTGTTGGGTATAGCGGAAATGCTTAATCTGCAAGGTATTGAGGCGGATATGAAGGTGATTAAAAAGTGTATTACAAAGGCGGATACTGTAATTGCCAGAGAATTAGGCTTGAATACCGGCGATAATGTAATGATGATTAAGAGATTGATATCGACTGGCGATGAACCGTTATTAATCAACTTTAATTATTTATCTCCGCAAGTGGGGATGGTGCTTGATAATGTAGATTTAACCCAAGACCCTATCTTCTCACAATTAGAGCTTTATGGTTACAAAATTAGCGAGGGTTTTCAACGAATTACTGCCAGTAAAGCTACCGGAGAAGAGGCGAGGTATTTGCAATGTGAAAACAATAGTCCTGTACTTATTATAAAAAATACTACCTTTGTAGATAGTGGAAGGCCTATACTCTATTCCAGTGCTATTTTTAGAGGAGATAGGTATGAAGTTAATATTACTTTAAAACGTAATCCCAGTTACTGATTGTAACCGGCCTGTCTGGTTACATATTTAATATTGCAACTGGTAATAACCACATAACCAATTGCGGATATCAGCAGCAAAATTTATATATTAAGCAATACTCCAAAAATCAATACGCATAAAACATACTTTTTTATATTTCAAAAATATCACCCAAATACGCTTGTGTCGTTGGGTGGTAGTCTGTGTGTGAATAACATCTTCTTAGGTATTGGACGGAGGTCTGTAAAGATTAGTTCATGGAAGATGAGATATTCAATAAAACCTAGAAAACCATAAATTATAAGGAGGTGTAGAAAAACATTCACATAGTATTCATTATGTTTTATATAATGAATAAGCAATTTAGCGTCTAGGCAAGAGCAAAAATTGCAGTTAATTCTTGGAATGCGTAACAAAAAAGATTGGAGGAATTAGAGTGATGTTAAGGAAAAAAAGATTCTTGAGTTTGGTGGTTGCAGTCTTTTTAGTATTTACAATTGCTGGTTGTGGGCAGCAGCAAGCGCCTAGGTCTGAAGTGAAGAATGAAGGAACGGCAGAGTCTGCGCCGAAAGAGACGGCAAATAAGAAGGACCTGAATTACCCTAAAAAGCCTATTAAGTTTGTAATTCCTTGGTCAGCTGGGGGAAGTTCTGATTTAATGGCACGTGCATTTAGTTCAATTGCAGAAAAACATCTTGGTCAGCCTTTGGTGATCGTTAACCGTGACGGCGCAGGAGGAACCATTGCCACTACTGAAACAAAGTCTGCTAGCGCTGACGGATACACAATTATCATGGAGGCAGTTGGGGTATTTTCTACTCAGCCTAAAATGAGGAAAGTATCCTATACATTGGATGATTTCGATCCCATTATAGGTCTTTCATATGAACCTATTGTTCTAGCAGTCAATAACGGCTCTGAATTTAAATCTTTTGAAGATTTAAAAAATGCGAAAAGATCTATTAAATTTGGGGGCAATGCGGTAGGTAGTTTGCTCCATATAGGTGGTATGGATTTATTTGCAAAGGCAGGCATTAAAGCAGAGCATGTGCCTTTTCAAGGAAATGCGCCCGGTATTACTGCACTTCTAGGAAAGCACGTTGATGTAGTTGCAGCTCATCCGGGTGAACTAATCAACCACGAGAAAAATGGGGATCTAAAAATAATCGGCATATTATCACCGGAGAGATTTCACTTGATTCCGGATGTTCCCACCTTCAAGGAGCAAGGATACGATGTCGATTACAGCGTATGGAAGTTTATTTTGACACCTAAAGGGGTAGATCCTAACATTACTAAATACCTGAATGAAAAATTCAATGAAATGATCAAAGATCCTGAGTTTGTAAAATTCTGTGAGAATAATAACTTGGAGATGAATCCAATTACCGGTGAAGAGGTAGCAACGAAACTGAATAAAGAAATAACAGTAACCGGAGAAATGATTGATAATCTCGGATTGACAGGTAACAATTAATTCATGATTTCAACAAACTTACCGGGATATCCCGGTAAGTTTGTTGAAGTCAGCATGGAGGAGAAAAAATGGACATTAAGAAGCATTTAACCGGTGTAATTCCTGCTGTAGCTACGCCGCTTACTCATGCAGGAGATATTGATGTAGCAGCTTATAAAAAATTAATCCGCAGACTCATTGAAGCAGGATGTGATGGAGTGATGATTTTGGGAACAGCTGGAGAAGGGACTGTCTTAGATAGAAAAAAATATACTTTAGCTGTTCAGACTGTTGTAGAAGAGGTAAATGGAACGCACCCTGTTATTGTAGGAGTAGGTGCATGTACGTTGGAAGATATTTTTTGCAATATCGAATCAGCCTATAAAATAGGTGCAGATGCGGTATTGAGTGTTCCTCCATTTTACTATCCGCTTCCCCAAGCTTCAATTGAAGACTTTTTTAAGATATTGGCTAAGAAAAGCAAATTGCCGGTTATGGTATACAATATTCCTGCGCTCACCAAAAACAATGTCAGTATCGATACTATCCGAAGACTTAGTCAAGAGGAGAATATTATAGGTATCAAGGATAGCAGCGGAGATTTTATATATTTTCAGCAGTTAATTAAATATGCACAAAGTGATAAGTTTAAAGTCTTTATGGGCAGAGCACCATTGATACTGCCGGCTATGTTGCTGGGAGCGGACGGAAGTATGACTCCCATTCCGAATGTAATACCCGAATTGGAACTGGACATCCATCGCAAGGTAAAGGCGGCGGATATGAACGGCGCGCAGCAAAGCCAAAATAAGGTTATGGAGATTGTAAAGCTGTTTGGATATACCGGTAATCCCGTTAGCATGAATTTAAAAGGTTTGATGTCGGCATTAGATATTTGCGAAAAATATACTGCAGAGACTATTCCGGTGCTGCCGGAGGAGAAAGTAAAGGAATTCGGATCCATTTTCCATGAAATCATTGAATAAATATTCTTCGGTATGATTGGATGCATAAAAAAGGCAATCATTGTTTGTCTGTCTTAATGATTTGGTGAAAAAATGAAGGAGGAATATTGGGGATGATGAAAAGAGATACTGTTTTAAGCATATTTTTCCTTTTGATAGGCTTTTTTATTTGGTTTGCTATTCCCTATCAAATAGAAGATACCGGGATTACTGTGATGGGACCAAGGTTTTTTCCGAAGGTACTTTCTATTATGTTAGTTGTTGTCAGTGGATTGTTTTTGGTTCAAAACATCTTAGCTGGAAAGAAGCAGGGAAAGGAAAAAGAAGATAAAGGTGAGATAAAAGATATTAAGTCAGAATTGAATGTACTTATATTATTTGCTCTAATGATCGCATATGTATATTTAATGCCAATATGGGGATTTATCATTTCAACCATTGTGGTAATTGGGGCTGTTGTTTATTTCCTAGGAACAAGAAAGTGGTATATGTATTTAATTTTTATTGCGATTGTCTTACTTGTTTATTATGTATTTCAAGAGCTTCTATATGTGCAGTTACCATAGGAGGGAAAGTATGTTGGAAAATATTATTTCAGGGTTTATCAATTTGTTTGCATGGAATAACTTTTTGTTTATAAATATTGGATTGGCAGTAGGAATTATATTTGGTGCTCTTCCGGGTTTATCAGCTACTATGGGAGTAGCGCTGTTTATGCCGTTAACGTTTGGAATGGACCCGATTACAGGGATACTGATGCTTTTGGGAATTTACTGTGGTGGGACTTATGGCGGGTCTATTACCGCGATCTTAATTAATACGCCCGGAACACCTGCATCTGCAGCAACTGTTTTGGATGGATATACGATGGCTAAGAATGGCCATGCGGGTAAAGCATTGCAAATGGCGCTTATTGCTTCGACCATTGCCGGAGTATTTAGTGCATTGATCTTGCTGTTTATTGCACCGCAAGTTGCAAGTATGGCATTGAAATTCGGTCCGCCGGAATATTTTGCTTTAGCTATTTTTGGTCTGAGCATTATATCCAGTGTCTGTAGTGACAGTGTTTTCAAAGGAATTATCATGGGAATTCTGGGGATGTTTATATCCATGATTGGAATGGATCCTATAGGAGGGATGCCTCGATTAACTTTTGATTATGATTATTTAGCTGCCGGAATTAATCTTATTCCTGCGTTGATCGGATTATTTGCCATATCGGAAATTTTGAATAAAGTCAGAATATTAGATCATAAAGTTGAACACACAGAAGATTTTATGCATGAGAAAGTATCGTTGAAAGAGGTTGTTTTGCATTTGAAGACCATTTTAAAATCAAGTGCTATCGGAACCTTTATAGGTGCAATTCCAGGGACCGGGGCAGCTATTGCATCTTTTTTAAGCTATAATGAGGCAAAAAGAGTATCTAAAACACCGGAAAAATTCGGTACAGGACATTTGGATGGCGTTGCTGCTTCAGAAGCAGGAAACAATGGTGTGACGGGAGCGACACTGATACCGCTATTGACTTTAGGGGTGCCGGGAGATACGGTTACAGCCATACTTCTGGGTGCGTTGATGATGCAGGGCCTTACACCGGGACCGGATTTGTTTAAAACCCATGGGATTGTTGTTTATACCATCATGATAGGCTTGATATTTGTAAACATATTTATGTATTTGCAAGCCAGCTATTTCATTAAAGGCTTCGTAAGAATTACAAAAGTACCGGTGAATTTTCTGATTCCGATATTGATTATCTTATGTGTTACCGGTGCTTACGCAGCAAATAATACATTGTTTGATGTGAAAATGATCTTAATTTTCGGGGCTTTGGGGTATTTAATGACTCGGTTTGATTTTCCGGTTACTCCAATGTTGTTGGCAATTATTCTAGGTCCCATGGCTGAGGTCAGCATGCGGCAATCCATGATCCTGTCAGAGGGAAGCTACGCAATATTTTTTACAAGACCGATTAGCTTGATTTTTTTGATTTTAGCAGTATTATCGGTAATTTTTTCAAGTATCACAAGATCAAAAAGAATTGCATAACGACATATAAAGTGTATCTATAAAATAATATAATAATGATTGGCATAGGGGGAACATTTTAATGAAAGTACTGGTAACTTCACCTGCATTTAATCAACAGAGTGCGAATATGAGCAAATGCAGAGCACTTTTGGAAAAAGAGGCAGAAGAAGTAGTCTATAATCCGTATGGAAGAACACTGAGCAAAGAAGAAGTCTCTGAAATATGGGAGGGTGCGGATGCTATTATTGCAGGCGTGGAAGTATATGACGCCGAATTTTTGGCTAGAGCACCTAAAACCCTGAAGGTTATTTCAAGATATGGAACAGGTTATGAAGCAATTGATGTTAAGGCAGCAGGTGAACAGGGGATTTTAATAACAAATACGCCGGGAGTTAATGCACCGGCTGTTGCGGACCTGACATTAGGCTTAATGATAGGGGCCGCAAGAAGAATGCCTGCAATGGATAGAAAAATGCGGGAAGGAGAATGGAAACGCCACGTTGGAGTCGGATTGAGTGGAAAAACTTTGGGAATCCTGGGACTCGGCGCAATAGGCAAAGAAGTTGCCCTAAGAGCGAAAGGTTTCTCCATGAATTTATTGGCGTATGATCCGTATATTGATAAAAAATTTGCTATTGAAAATAATATTCAAGTATGTTCTTTGGATGAGATATTTAAACAATCTGACTTTATCACACTGCATTTGCCTGTCACAAAAGACACTGAAAGAATAATCAATGCAGAGAATTTAGCAAAAATGAAACCTGACGCATTTTTAGTTAATGCAGCCCGAGGGAAGCTGGTCGATGAACAAGCGCTATATCAAGCATTAGTGAACGGAAAACTGGCCGGAGCGGGATTAGATGTGTTTGAGCAGGAGCCTCTTGCAAAAAGTCCATTATTTGAATTAGACAATGTAGCAGTATTGCCCCATTTGGGAGGGCATACCCAGCAGGCTGAAGAACTGATGGCAAAGTTGACAATTGAGAATACAATAGCTGTCTTGAACAACAAGCATTGCGCAAATATTGTAAATCAACAATATCTAAAATAAGGAGAATTACTGATGAGCAAATTAAAGGAAAGATTAAAAAACGGCGAAGCAGTCATAGGAACGATGGTAACGCTTTTTGAGAAAGCGGAAATTTCCAAACTTATTAAGGTGAGTGGATTTGATTTTTTTATTATCGACTGTGAACACGGTAATTTTGATTACAGCACGGTAGCAGGTATTTTGGGAATGGCAAGAGAAGCTGGAATTCCTGGACTGGTTAGAATTCCGGAGGTGAAAAGAGAAGTTGTTTTAAAGTATATGGAAATGGGAGCGCAAGGACTTTTGCTTCCAAATACTGAAACGGCAGATCAAGCCAAAGCATTGGTAGAGTATTCTAAATATGCGCCTTTGGGAAATAGAGGTGTTGCACTCATGAGAGAGCACACAGGTTTTGAGAAACCTGAGAGTGTCACAGTGTATATGCAGGATGCAAATGAAAAAACGATTTTGATGGTTCAAATCGAATCAACTGCAGGAATCAATAATATTGATAGTATTCTAGATGTTGAAGGAATTGATGCTGCATTCATAGGTCCTAATGATCTTTCTCAAAGCATGGGTATTATGGGGCAGATAAATAGTCCGGTCTTTATTGAAGCGGTAGATAAGGTAATAGAGACTGCGAGCAAAAAAGGTAAGTTCTCAGGTATTCATTTGGCTTCTCCGGCAGCATTAAAGCCCTGGATTTCCAAAGGAATGTCCTTAAACCTTTGGTCTTCCGATATTAATATATTAATAGGTGCTGCTCAAGAGGGTTTAACAGAATTAAGATAGAAGTTTTAGTGGGATGTTTTATATTCTGCGCTAAAGGAGGCTGTGAAAAAGTGCTTCATCGGTCAGCGCAACACATGGGCGGGGCCCAGGGCCGCAGTCCGGCCAAAAACCAGGCCTGACAGCAGACCAGTCCCCAAGTCTTGCTCTTCTGTGTGCTGAATTAGACTTTTTCAAAACATCCTAAAGATTGGAAAACAAACAAAAAGTCCGAAGCTACTGATTAATAAAGCATATTTCAGTGACTTCGGACTTTGTATATACATGATTTTCGAACAATAAAACACTCGGTCTTATTACCTTATAGGGGTTTAACAGGTTCGTTTTTAAGCATCATCTTACGGTATTGATTAGGTGTGAATCCGTAAAACTTTTTAAATGCGGTGTAAAAATAAGTGTTATTGGAGAAGCCTACGGAATCTGATATTTCACTTACGGGCATCGCTGTGGTTTCCAAAAGCTGTCTTGCTTTCTCCAAACGGAATTCATTAATAAAAGCCGATAAAGATCCGGTTGTCACTTCTTTAAAAATAGTTCTTAGATAATTAGGTGATATATTGACATAATCAGCTATCAATTCGGGTGAAAGAGCCGGATCGGAGTAATTATATTGTATATAGTTGATGGTGTCATTGACCAACTCATTCTTTCTACCGGATTTCTTTTCTTCACGCCGTTGAATGGTGTTGATATATAGATGAAGCAGCCAATTTTTTACTTGATAGATATTCTCAAATTTCTCAAGGTTCCTTCTGAAATAACGGATATCCATATAGAGATTCTCATCGTTAATATCATAAAGCGTTTTTAAAAGCTTTTTTGAATTCACAGTCAATTGGGTAATTGCCAGCAGCATATCTCTATATGAATACTGGGAAATTTCATCCAACATCCTATCTAGTGCCTGTTCTACATCGGTCATATGTCCTAACTTAAGTGCATTGAAAATTTCAGTCTCGCTATCTTCTGGGTAATGATAATCTTCGTTTATACTTGCCTGGATTTTTTCATGGAACAGAATAGACTTCGGACCATATTTGAAACGGTAGCAAGTATTTTCATATGCAGTATTATATGAAAGTGAGATATCGCCTATGTGATGAACCCTGTTTCCGATTCCGACAGTGACAGAGATGTCCAGATATTGGGATATGGACTTTTGTATTTCATCAATGGCATCCACCAATATATCCAGGGAGGAATTATGAGTATCTTTATTCATATTTAATATTACGGCGATATGATCATCGCCCATATCTACCGTATCGCATTTGTAATACTTTGAAGTAATTTCCGAAGCAATATTACCTATGGCGAACCGTATAAGGCTTTGGTTCTCCTTTGAATGCTTTGTGTTAAACTCCTTGAATGAATCAATTGTCAATGTATATACAAGCAGATCTTCAGCGCGAATCCTAATATTTAATTCCTCAAATTTTACAGTTAAGTCTCTTAATTGGAATGATTCATTCAATAAGAAACTTTTCAGCAGCTGCTGCTTTAAAAAATTGATATCAACTTGAGACAGGTTTTCAAGGGAATGCGGGCTGTGGAGCAATTTATCAAAAACCTTATATAGGTAATCCAGCTCATTAACATTGCTGCTTTCTCCCATATTGATGCTGTCTTTCTGTTTTGAAAAATACTGCTGGATATTGCTAACAATCCTATTGATAGGGACATAAATCTTTTTTGAAAAAATATATGATAACACAATGCCGAGCAGCAATAGTATAGCAGCGATGACGATGGTAAGCTGGGTTAAAGCGTTCAAATCTTTTAACAAGTTGGCATAGGGTATGATACTGATAAATTTCAGGCCCAACTTATCAGAGTTAACATAGGTGATTAGAGATTGCTTACCGTCAATGGTATCGATAAAGTGTCCGGTGTCTTTTTTCTTTTCAAGGACATATTGAATATATTTTTGATCTGAAATGTTCTTCATGAACATTTTAGGATCAGAGTGAGACACAATGGTTCCGGAAGAATCAATTATAAAAATATCCGAGTCTTTCGGTGCAATGTTCTTAAACGTATTTTGTACTTCTTTCGCGTCTAAGTTGAGTATTAGCGCACTGTCTTTGAGACTATTTTCCAACGGGTAATCAGAGATCACGATTGTAAGCAAATTAGCCTGATAGCTTGATCCCTTTAGTCCATCAACAGAGAAGAATATTTTTCTTGGAATTAATCTGGTGTTTTCTATATAATCCTTTCTATTTTGTAATATGAAAACGGTTTCCTGATCATAAAAATCACGCAGAAATATTGGGTCGCTTAGTGAAGAATAGAACTTTTTCGAGATACTGTTATAAACATAAATGGAATGGGTCAACGGTATAATATTCACCGACTGCGTCAACTTTCTTTTACCGACTGCTTCATCGGTATGACTAATGTTTTTTCCATACATAAGATTGAAGATATCAGTATCCCTATATAAGTAATGACCCGATGTAGTTGTCCAAGTCACAAGAAAGTCGGTAAAATAGTTTGTTTGTACAAGCAGCTTTTCCGAGACGTTATTAATCTGATTGATTACTTTATTCTTATATCCCATATACATTGATACGCTGGACAAGCTGAGGATAATTGCTGCGAAAATAAGATATGAAATAATAAGCTTTGTAAAGGTACTGTTTAAATTTATATTATTTCTAATTTTATTCAGTAAGGCATTTTTTGTATAAATTTTATTTAAATGTATAAAAAAAGAAGAAAATATTTTTTTCATATACATTCCTCTTTCTAAAAATAAGATTATTGTATTTGGAGATTATATAACATTTATATAATGCAGATATGTATATTATAAAAGTTCTTATATAAAGTATCAATAGGAAAAATTGTAAATCTGTAAAAATTACGAATAGATGATACCATTTTGTTAAAATATAAAGCAATTGTTAAAATTCAAAGTCGGCTTTTATGGGTATTTTAGAGCTTTCTTCGGATTTTATAGTTTTTTTTTAGTTATTCGTGTAGTACGATTGGAAATGTAAGCGGGATGTGCTTACAACATGTTAAATGAGCCTCAATCAATCATTAAATCTTTTCATTTAAGGAGGTGCACTGAAAATAGTCGTATCCAAAATGCTGTATTTTTAACCCTTATCTAACAAAACAACTAAAAATGAGGAGGAATTTAGATGTTTAAAAAAAGTATTAAGTTAGTATGTTTGGTCTTATTGATTGGATTGTTCACTACCATGGTGTTTGGTTGTACACAAAATCAGCCTTCGAAGACTGAAGCACCAAAAGAAACTACAGATAAACCTGCTGGCAGTGCTGCAAACAAGAAATTGCAAATCGCGCTAATCCCTAAAACTTTAAATAATCCTTTCTTTATATCTATGGAAGAAGGCGCGAAGAAAGCAGCAGATGAGTTTGGTGTGGATTTAATCGTTCAAGCAGCAGATAGAGAAGTTGATGTTGAAAAACAGATGCAGATTATGGAAAACATGATCACTAAAAAAGTAGATGCGATTTTGATTTCACCTTCCGGTTCTAAAGAGATTGTTCCGGCAATTAAAAAAGCCAATGATGCCGGTATTCCTGTATTGATTGTCGATACGAAGGTAGATGAAGCAGCAGCTAAAGCAGAGGGCGCAAAAACAGCAACCTTTATCGGTTCCGATAACTACAATGGTGGACAGCTTGCTGCTTTATATATGATAGAACAATTAAAAGGAAAAGGTAAAATCGCCGTCATTGAGGGGATCGCAGGACATGAAACCAGTGATGCCAGAGTAGGAGGCTTTAAGGACAAGATTAAAGAATCCGCTCCTGAGATTGAGATCGTAGCATCTCAGACTGCACAATGGGAAAGAGACAAAGGATACGATGTATTCCAGAATATTTTAACAGCAAATCCTGATGTGCAAGGAGTATTCGCGGCAAGTGACCTGATGGCTTTAGGTGCTGTTGAAGCCATTGCTCAGGCTGGAAAGACCGGAGAAATTATCGTATTAGGATTTGATGCAAGTGATGATGCGAAAACAGCGATTAAAGAAGGTACAATGAACGGTTCTATCGCACAATATGCGAGCGAAATGGGTAAACTTGGTGTTGAAAAGGCTGTGGAGCTGCTCAAAGGCGGCAGTATTGAGAATTATATACCTACAAAAGTTGAGTTGATCACAAAGGATAAGATTCAATAGTTTGTAATTTAACGGTTCACAGTTTATTAAATAATATTTGTTTGATAGGCTGTGAACCGTAAGCTATAAAGCTACTTTCAAGGAAAGGAGTGGGTTGGATGCAAGGTGAAATAGTAGTTCAAATGAATAATATAACAATGGAATTCCCAGGGGTTAGGGCATTGGATAATGTAAGCTTTGAAACACGTAAAGGCGAAGTGCATGTGTTGCTGGGTGAGAATGGTGCAGGAAAATCCACCTTGATGAAAATTCTTACAGGTGTGTATAAACAGACGGACGGAAAGATTTTTCTGAAAGGGCAGCCGTATGAAATAAAGAGTATTAAGGATGCGGAGGAAAAAGGCATCAGCATGATATTTCAGGAATTGAACCTGGTTCCGTTTTTGAGCGTCGCAGAAAACATTTTTCTAGGACGTGAACCGAGAATAGGTATTCAAATTGATTGGAAGAAAGTAAATAGAGATGCGCAAACATTATTAGATAATCTGGGTGTGAAGATTAATGGAAAGACGATAGTGAAAAATCTTACTATTGCGCAGCAGCAGATGGTAGAAATTTCAAAAGCGCTATCCTATAATCCGGATGTAATAGTTATGGATGAACCTACATCATCACTTACCGAAAGAGAGATTCAGGAACTTTTCAAAACTATCAGAGATTTGAAAAACAAGGGAGTATGTATTGTATATATATCTCATAGAATGGAAGAGCTTTTGGAAATTGGTGACCGTGTAACCGTGTTAAGAGATGGGCAGTATGTGGGAACAGTCAATGTAAAGGAAACCAGTATTGACGGATTGATTCAAATGATGGTAGGCAGAACATTGAATGAAAAATTTCCCAAAGAATGTGCGCCGGTTGGAGCGAAATCTTTGGAAGTACGAAACTTGAATCAAGGAAAGAGATTAAAAAATGTCTCCTTTCATGTAAACAAAGGAGAAGTAGTGGGATTTGCAGGCCTGATGGGAGCAGGAAGAACAGAACTTATGCGCGCTATCTTTGGAGCAGATCCGGTCGATAGTGGTGAAATATTTGTAAATGGAGAGAAAGTCACTATTAAATCGCCTAAGGATGCGATAAAGAACAGAATAGGTTTTTTAACTGAAGATAGAAAACATCAAGGTCTCGTCTTGAAGCTTGACGTTAAGCAAAATATCACGCTTTCAAATCTGGAGAAAATCACAAAGAATACAGCCATTAGTTTTAGTGAAGAAAAGGAATTGTGTGATCAATTGGTAAAAGATTTAAATATTAAAACACCGGCTCTACATCAAAAAGTGAAGTTTTTAAGCGGCGGGAATCAACAAAAAGTAGTTTTGGCAAAATGGATTGCCACACAATCGGATATACTCATCATTGATGAGCCTACCAGAGGAATTGATGTAGGAGCCAAGGTGGAAATTTATAAATTGATGAACGAATTAACCAAACAAGGCGCCACTGTCATCATGGTTTCCTCGGAACTTCCGGAAGTGCTTGGAATGAGCGATAGGATCTATATTATGCATGAAGGAAAAATTACCGGAGAACTTACAAGACAGGAGGCAACACAGGAGAAGGTATTACATTTTGCTACAGGAGGGAATAAAAAATGAATGCAGGAGTGAATAAAGCTGAAAAACTTCAGATATTCAGCGTTAGAGATTTTGCAACTTTCATAGGACTCGTACTAATGTGTATTGTAATTAGCATATTTGCACCGGTTTTCCTTTCGCTAAACAATTTAGTTAACGTTGTTATGCAATCATCTATTAATGCGATTATAGCGATAGGTTTAACTTTTGTTATTCTTACCGGAGGTATTGATCTATCGGTAGGCTCCATCGTGGCTTTTGCTGGTGTTGTAATGGGCAGCTCCCTGCAGGCAGGCCATCCTTTGGTTGTAAGCCTATTGATTGGCGTTAGTATCGGGGTGTTGTGCGGATTTATTAACGGATTCTTGATTACCAAAGGGAAATTGCCGCCTTTTATAGCGACATTAGGGATGATGTCTATTTCAAGAGGCCTTGCGTTGGTTTACACAAATGGACGACCTGTATCTGGTTTCGATAAAGCATTTAGATGGTTCGGAACGGGAGATTTATTTGGGATTCCATCGCAGATTATTATTACGATTGTTTTATACGCAGCGGCATATTATATTTTGAAATATACAAGATTGGGAAGATACACTTATGCCATCGGAGGAAATGAAGAAGCTACAAGATTATCCGGTATCAATGTAAATAGGTATAAAGTTGCAATTTATTCAATAAGCGGGTTAATGTCAGCAGTAGGCGCTATCGTTCTAACAGCAAGATTGAATTCTGCACAGCCAATTGCTGGTATGAACTATGAGTTGGATGCGATTGCTGCAACGGTTATTGGTGGTACCAGTACAGTAGGAGGAGAGGGTAAAATTACAGGAACGCTCATAGGTGCATTAATCATGGGAGTACTTCGAAATGGATTGAATATCTTAAATGTATCTTCTTACTTGCAGCAGGTAATTATTGGTGTAGTTATCGTTATTGCCGTATTAATCGATAAATACCAAAAATAGAAAGACTTTATAACAATAGATTTTCTCCATGAAAATATTAATTATAAATTTTGCAATGGTAAGGGGAGAACAAGTAATGAAAAAAATTAAAATCGGTGCAGTTGGCCTTGGAAGGCTAGGAAGAAAACATGCCGAAAATATCGCTTTTAGAATTCCAAATGCGGAACTGGCTGCAGTATGCAGCATCGTTAAAGAAGAATTGGATGAGGTGATGAAAAGCTGGAATATCCCTCATGGTTATACGGATTTCAATGAAATGCTTAAAAATAAAGACTTGGATGCGATCGCTATTTCATCTTCTTCTACGGAACACTGCAACCACATCATTGCAGCATTGGACGCAGGTTTTCATGTGTTCAGCGAAAAACCGCTGGGAGTCGATATTGCAGAATGCAGACGCGCAGAGAAAGCAGTAGAAAAGCATGTAGATCAAGTGTTTTTTTTAGGGTTTATGAGAAGATATGACGATTCCTATGCTTACGCCAAAAGGAAAATCGCAGAAGGGGCGATTGGCAAACCTATCTTAATAAGGTGTTATGGTTTGGATCCAGTGAAGTCTATCAAGGGAGCTATTGCCTTCGCAGAAAAGAGTGGAGGGATATTCCTTGACTTGGCGATTCATGATATTGACTTGGCAAGGTGGTATTTAGGGTCGGAAGCTAAAAGCATCTATGCGGTTGGAGATTGTTTCACATATGAAGAGTTTGCAAAGTACCAAGATATTGATAATGGCGCAGCACTTATACAATTTAAAAACGGTGCGATAGGCATGTTTTATGCCGGAAGAACCTGTGCGCACGGATACCATATAGAAACTGAAATTGTCGGAACCGAAGGAAGCTTGAGAATAGGCACGGTACCCGAGAAGAATCTTGTTACGGTATTTAATGATACCGGTGCTGTAAAAGAATGTGTCGGGGGATTTTTGGAAAGATTTGAAAAGGCTTATCTAAGTGAAATGCAGGAATTTATAAACTGTATCATAGAAAACAGAAAGCCGGGTGTAAATGTTTATGATGGTACCAATGCAACAATTATCGCTTATGGATGTAAAGAATCATTTGAAAACAATAGGCTGATTATATTAGATTAATAAGAGAAAGAGGACGTCGGCGAAATCGTGTTTGCACATGAACAAAAATAACTGCGTCCTTTCCTTTATGCATATGCATAGATATCGTAATTGTAAAAAATATTTGATGTGGAATTATGAATGTACATCAATTAAAACCACTGAATCAGTTTTAATTTAGGTTTAACTATTTCAAAGTTGACATCGATAACTACTGGTGATATAATAAAAACATAAATATTAAACGTTTACGGAACGAAAGAGGTCTAACATGAGTGTAACCATTAAAGATATTGCTAAAGCTGCCAATGTATCATATGCAACCGTTTCCAGGGCGCTTTCGGACCATCCGGAGGTAAGTGGAAAAACCAAAACGAAGATAAAGCAGCTGGCAAAGGATATGGGGTATACCCCAAACGCACTTGCAAAAGGTTTGGTTACAAAAAACACCCATACGCTCGGTCTTATTATTCCCGATATCACAAATCCTTTTTTTACTGAAGTTGCTCAAGGAATTGAGGACTGCGCTAATCGTAATGGCTACCAAGTTTTTTTGTGTAATTCAAACTGGAATTTGAATAAAGAAAAAGAGTATCTAAAAGCCTTATATGGAAAAAGAGTAGATGGGATTGTCATTGGTCCTGTATCCAATGAGGTTTCTTATCTTATAAATGAAAGAAATGGGTATGTACCGATTGTGTTTGCAGCGTATAAGCCTTTGTGCGAAGGGTGTAGCTTTGTAGTAACCGATGATTATAAAAGTGCTGTAATTGCTACAGAGTATGTTATAAAATTAGGGCATAAAAAAATTGCGTTTATAGGTGGACAAGAAGACAATACAACAAACCAGGATCGGCTAAAGGGATATCATGATACATTGGAGAAATATGGGATACCTATATTGCCGTACTATGTACGTTATGGACAGTTCAAACAGCAAAGCGGTTATACACTTACCAAAGACTTATTAATTAAAAATGACGTTCCCACAGCCATTCTGGCCGGTAACGATATTATTGCTTTGGGAGTTATACAAGCGGTAGAGGAATTCGGACTTCATGTTCCAAGTGATATTTCGGTCGTCGGATTTGATGATATCTCTTTTGCTTCATTAGACAAGATTCAGCTGACTACCATTCATCAACCTAAATATAAAATTGGTGAGTTATGTGTAGAAATTATACTTGATCAACTTCAAGATATTAAAAGTGACCCTATACAAAGAATTGTTGAGCCACAATTAATGATCAGAAAAACCTGTAAAGGTGTATAATTTTTTATTTTAGTCCGTAAACGTTTGCGAAAAAAGTCGAAACCGTATAGAAGCTGTATATTCGTAGCGAATGGAATAGTTTTTAAGACCAATAATCGTCAATGAGGGAGGGAAATATATAGAAAAAAGCCTATGATATTTGGACAAATTTATTTTAACAATGATGGTGAAATAGGTATTACTCTCAAACTAATAAAAGGAGGAATGCATAATGAATAGTGAAATGAATGCTCAGGAATATGTAGCGGGGTTGATGCAAAGAGCTAGAAAGGCGCAGGAAATCGCTGAATCCTATACACAGGAGAAGGTAGATAAACTGGTAAAAGCGCTTGCATGGACAGCGGTACAGGAAGGTAACGCGCAAGAAATCTCAAAAATGGCTGTTGAAGAATCAAGATTGGGAAATTATCAGGGAAAATATACTAAGTTGCAAAAGAAGATAAGAGGTCTGCTAAGAGATATTAAAGATGAAAAATCCGTAGGTGTTATCGAAAGAGATGAGAAAAAGGGACTGATAAAAATTGCGAAGCCGGTTGGCGTGATCGGAGCGCTGGTCCCATGTACCAATCCGGAAGCAACACCTTTTGCCAAGGCCATGTGTGCTGTAAAAGGAAGAAACGCGATTGTGTTTTCACCGCATCCGCGTACAAAAAAGACCAATAAGAGAATCGTAGACATGATGCGTGAAACATTAAAGAAATACGGTGCTCCGGAAGACTTGATTGTAACGGTGGAAGACCCCACTTTGGAAATCAGCAATGAAGTGATGAAACAATGCGATTTAATTGTAGCAACGGGTGGAAGCCCAATGGTAAGAGCTGCTTATAGCTCGGGTACACCGGCTTATGGCGTAGGAACCGGAAATGCTGTAATTATCGTGGATGAAACCGCGGATATTAAAGATGCGGCGCATAAAATCATGTTGAGCAAAACTTTTGATTATGCAACAAGCTGTTCTGCAGAAAATTCATTAATTATTCATGAGAGTATATATGAAGAAATGATTCAAGCTTTAAAAGAAGAAGGCGGGTATCTGGTAAGTGCTCAGGAAAAAGAAAAGCTCCAAAATGCACTTTGGGTTGATGGGCATTTGAATCCGAAAATTATCGCGCAACCGGCACAAACTATTGCGCAAGCAGCCGGAATAGAACTGAGTGAAGATAGAAAATTTATCATGGTGGAAGAGCAAGGAATAGGAAAAGACTATCCGTTCTCAGGAGAAAAGTTGTCGGTAGTAGTCGCTTTGTATAAGTACAGAACTTTTGAAGAAGCAATTGATAAAGTAAACGCCATTACCGACTATCAGGGCAAAGGTCATTCGTGCGGAATCCATACCACAAATGATGACCGTATGATAGAGCTGGGGTCTAAGACCAAGGTAAGCAGGATCATGGTTAGACAGCCTCAATGTTACGGAAACACAGGGGATTGGGTCAATGGCATGCCGTTTACCATGACTTTAGGATGCGGTACTTGGGGCGGCAATATTACAACTGAAAATATCGGATGGAAGCATTTTATCAATATAACTTGGATAGCATGCCCAATCCAAGCGGTCATTCCAAGTGATGAAGAACTGTTTGGAGATATAATGAAAAACTAAAGGAGTGATCACATGAGAATACGTCAGCAAGGTTCTTTTAACAATGGGTACAATGCAATAACCCAAATGAATGGGAAGCACAGCGATATGCTGATGGATTTCGGTATTCTTAAGCTGGATCAGGAACAAAAGATGATCAGTGTAGATGACAAGGAAAGAGCGTATCTACTCATAAAAGGCGAGGTAATATTTGAATGGGATGAGCATAAAGTCACCGCAAAAAGGGTTTCCTGTTTCGATGAAAATCCATGGTGCCTGCATGTACCCCAAAATGAAAGAGTCACTATTACTTCGGTTTCAGAAGACTCAGAGATTGCAGTACAAGCGACAAACAATGAAAAATCATTCCCTGCTAAACTGTATACTCCTGAAGAATGTATGAGTGAACAGCGCGGCCAAGGGACCATGAAGGAAACCTCGACAAGAACGGTTAGAACGATTTTTGACAAATCTAATACGGAACATGCCAATCTGGTTTTAGGAGAAGTGATTGACCATCCGGGAAAATGGTCAAGCTACCCGCCGCACCATCATCCGCAGCCGGAGATTTATTTCTATAAGTTCTATCCGGAAAACGGATTCGGATATGCGGAATTAGGTGAAGATGTTGTTAAAGTACGAAACAATGATACCGTTACAATTGCTGAAGGTCTTACACACCCTCAAGCTACAGCTCCCGGATATGCGATGTACTATCTTTGGGTGATCAGACATTTGGATAGCAATCCGTATATCACGCCTACTTTTGTCGAGGAGCATACATGGGTGATGGATAAAGAGGCAAAAATATGGCCGGACAAATAAAGCATTACAGAAAGTATAGTATTTTTAGTGAGTGTTAGATCAGAAGGGAGATGAGAAGAAGATGGAAACCATACGTTTAACAACGGCGCAGGCTTTGGTAAGATTTTTGGATAATCAATATGTCGAATTTGACGGTAAACAACAAAAGTTTGTAAAAGGGATATTCACTATTTTCGGACATGGAAATGTTCTAGGAATAGGTCAGGCATTGGAGCAGGATAACGGGGAGCTTACAGTTCATCAGGGAAGAAATGAACAGGGAATGGCACATGCGGCCATGGGGTTTGCGAAGCAAAAACTCAGAAAACAGATTTACGCATGTACTTCATCCATAGGTCCGGGAGCGGCAAATATGGTTACAGCAGCAGCCACAGCAACCGCTAATAGGATTCCGGTTTTATTCCTTCCGGGAGATACCTATGCCACTCGGCAGCCGGACCCGGTACTTCAACAAGTGGAGCATTATCATGACTTGACCCTTACAACAAATGACGCGTTTAAAGCAGTAAGTAAATATTGGGATAGGATTAACAGACCGGAACAATTGATGACGGCGATGATCAACGCAATGAGAGTACTAACGGACCCAGCGGATACCGGTGCGGTGACCATTGCACTTCCGCAGGATGTTCAAGGAGAAGCTTATGATTATCCATCGCACTTCTTTATGAAAAGGGTGCATAGAATCGAAAGAAGACCGCCTAGCAAGGAAATGATTAAAGATGCCGTTGAGTTAATTAAATCCAAGAGAAAGCCTATGTTGGTTTGCGGCGGCGGAGTAAGGTACTCGGAAGCGGCAGAAACGTTTAGAATATTTGCTGAGAAATTCAATATTCCATTTGGTGAGACACAGGCGGGGAAGAGTGCCATTACATGGAATCATCCGTTGAATCTGGGTGGAATGGGAACAACCGGAGAGTCGGCAGCCAATGTTATTGCAAAAGAAGCGGATTTGGTGATCGGTGTAGGAACAAGATACACTGATTTTACCACAGCTTCAAAATGGCTGTTTCAAAATCCTGATGTAGACTTCCTGAATATCAATATCGCTGCATTTGATGCCTTCAAATTAGATGGTACCAAAGTCGTGGCAGATGGCAAGGCAGCTTTGGAGATGCTAACAGAAACGTTGGAGAAAGAAGGGTATGCATCGGCGTATACAAATGAAATCAAAGAAGCAAAAGAGAATTGGTTTGATGAGTTAAATCGACTGTTTCATATAAATTATACCGGAGAAGCGTTTGAGCCTGAAGTGGCAGGACATATTGATCATGTACTGGCTGAATTTAAAGAACAAACCGGCTCTTGCTTAACACAGACAAGGGTTTTGGGGATTTTGGATGAGCTTTTGGATCAAGATGCGGTGGTTGTAGGTTCTTCGGGCAGTCTTCCGGGCGATATGCAGAGGGTTTGGAGAGCAAAGAAACCGGATACTTACCATATGGAATACGGATATTCATGTATGGGATATGAAGTTACGGCTGCATTGGGTGTTAAGATCGCTTGTCCACAGCAAGAAGTCTATGCAATGGTAGGCGACGGCTCGTATATGATGCTTCATTCGGAATTACCAACGTCTATCCAGGAGAGAAAGAAGATTAATGTACTGTTATTTGATAATATGGCTTTCGGATGTATCAATAACCTTCAAATGGGGAACGGTATGGGGAGTTTTGGAACGGAATTCAGGTATAGAAATGCTGAGACAGGAAAATTGGATGGCGGATTGGTAGCTATCGATTTCGCAAAAAACGCTGAGGCTTATGGATGTAAGACTTATACCGTCAGAACCGAAGAAGAGTTGAAAGCAGCCGTGTTGGATGCCAAGAAGCAGAAGGTATCAACCTTAATTGATATTAAAGTGCTGCCAAAGACTATGACCCATGGTTATGAATCGTGGTGGAGAGTTGGTAACGCTGAAGTAGCAGAGAAAGAGAGTGTCGTAAAAGCTACCGAAGAGTTGAAGAGAGAGCTGGAGAAAGCAAGGAAATATTAATTGGATTTTATTAGAAAATGAGTATATAGATAACCAAATCAGGATTTTAAAATTACCAAGTTATATATCCTGTAAGTTAAAGTTTTTTATCTATAAATAAAAATCTAAGGAGGAATAAGCATGAGCACATCATACAAAAGTCCATTACATGAAATGGCATCAACCACCCCAACCGATTTTTGGAACGATTCTTGTTCCATATCCGAATTGCAGTATGCGTTGGAATACGGTGCGGTAGGCGCGACTACCAATCCGGTCATCGTAGGAGATGTTTTAAAAAAGGAAATGCCTTTGTACAAAGACAGAATCAAGGAACTATGCAGTGAAATGAAAACAGGAACCGAAGATGATATCGCATGGAAGTTAAATGAGGAAATGGCCGTGGCGGGTGCGAAGCTGTTATATCCGATCTTTGAAAAAACCAACGGGCAAAATGGAAGAATATCTATTCAAACAAATACCAAGTACTATCAAAACCCTGATTTGTTGCTGGAACAGGCGGTATATTTCGGTACGCTGGCTCCCAATATTCAAGTGAAAATGCCTACTACTAAAGCAGGGATTTGGGCGTTTGAAGAAGCTACCTATCAGGGAGTAAGCATCAATGCAACGGTTAGTTTTACCGTACCTCAAGCCCTTGCGGTAGCAGAAGCGGTTGAAAGAGGGCTAGAAAGAAGAGAACAGGAAGGGAAGGATACGTCTACCATGCATCCCGTTTGCACTATCATGGTGGGCAGAGTGGATGACTGGTTAAAGGTAATTGCTGAAAGAGACGGAATCATTGTCGACCCGGTTTGCTTGGAATGGGCCGGTGTTGCGGTGATGAAAAATGCGTATAAGATTTATAAAGAAAAAGGGTACAGAACCCAACTATTGGCCGCCGCATACCGGAATCATCATCAATGGTCGGAATTTATAGGTGCCGACATGGCGATGACCATTCCTCATAAATGGATCAAGAGATTCAATGCGTCCGATGTGACTGCTGAAAAGCGTATTGATAAACCCGTTGACCCTAAAATCATTGAACAGCTAACAAAGCATTTTCCGGACTTTATTAAAGCCTATGAGCCTAACGGAATGACAGTTGAACAATTTGATACTTATGGTGCGGTAACAAGGACACTTTTACAGTTCCTTAAAGGATATGATGATTTAATCGGAATGATCCGGGATATTATGATTACGGTAAAATAACCGTTTGCAGGAGGAAAAGATGATGTTTGATGCGCAGAAAGTAAAATTAGGAATAGCACCAATCGCGTGGACCAACGATGATATGCCGGAATTGGGAAGAGAAAATACTTTCGAACAGTGTGTGAGTGAAATGGCATTAGCCGGGTTTAACGGTTCGGAAATCGGTAACAAATATCCAAGAGACCTTACTGTTCTACAAAAAGCATTGGGTTTGAGAGGCATACAGATTTGCAACGCGTGGTTCAGCGCATTTCTAACTACGAAGCCTATAGAAGAAACAATAAAAGCATTTATCGAGCATAGAGATTTTTTGCATGCATTAGGCGCAAAAATGATAGGGGTAGCTGAACAAGGTCACAGCATACAAGGAATGATGGATGTTCCTGTATTCGATAAAAAGCCGATTTTTACAGATGAAGAATGGCAAAAACTTGCGGAAGGCCTCGAGAAGCTAGGTGACCTCGCTGCAGAAAAAGGCATGCTTGTGTCCTATCATCATCATATGGGAACAGGTGTACAAACAACACAGGAAATTGATCGGTTGATGGACATGACTGACCCGGCTTTGGTACATCTTTTGTTTGACAGTGGTCATCTCACGTTTTCAGGAGAGGATCCGGAAGCAGTGCTAAGAAAATATGTAAACCGTGTGAAGCATGTACACTTGAAGGATGTAAGAAAAGATGTGCTTGCAAAAGTAAAATCGGAAAAAATGAGTTTTCTGCAGGCAGTGAAGGAAGGCGCATTCACAGTACCCGGAGACGGGATGATTGATTTTGCTCCATTATTTAAGATACTGGCTGAAAGCGGATATGAAGGCTGGTTTGTTGTTGAAGCGGAACAAGATCCGGCAAAAGCCAACCCATTGGAATATGCCATAAAAGCAAGAAGATATATTAAAGAAAAAACAGGACTCTAATACAAAGAAGATAAGAGTTGAACTGTGACAAAGGAGGCATGGAAATGAGCAAGAAATTAAAAGTGGGTGTGATTGGCGCCGGACGGATTGGCAAAGTTCATACACAAAGCATAACCTATCATATTCCTGAAGCAGAAATAAAGACCATTGCAGACGTTTATATCGATAATGCCAAGGATTGGGCCAATAGCATGGGCATTCAGAATACTACCAATGACTATCATGATATTCTTAATGATCCGGAAATAGATGCGGTATTAATCTGTTCTTCTACAGATACCCATTCCAGGATTACCATTGAAGCAGCGCAAGCTGGCAAGCATATCTTCTGTGAAAAGCCTATTGATTTCGATCTAGACCGTATTCATGCTGCATTGGCGGCAGTAAAAGAAGCCGGAGTGAAATTCCAAGTTGGATTCAATAGAAGATTTGATCATAATTTTAAGCAGGTTCATGATTTGATTAAAGCGGGGAAAGTAGGTGTGCCGCATATTATCAAGATTACTTCCAGGGATCCTGCCCCGCCGCCGGTTGAATATGTGAAAGTGTCAGGCGGAATGTTCCTGGATATGACAATCCACGATTTTGATATGGTGCGTTATTTATCCGGAAGTGAAGTGGAAGAAGTATATGCCCAAGGAGCAGTGTTGGTTGATCCGGCGATAGGAGAAGCCGGAGATATAGATACGGCAGTAATCACTTTGAAATTTAAGAATGGAGCTATCGGAGTAATCGATAACAGCAGACAGGCTGTTTATGGATATGACCAGAGAGTGGAAGTTTTCGGCTCAGCCGGTTGTATAAATGTATCCAATGATACGCCCTCCTCTGCAGTATTAAGCACTGCCGAAGGTGTTATCGGCGAAAAACCGAAGTATTTCTTCCTTGAGAGATATATGGATTCTTTTGCACAGGAAATGAAAGAGTTCTTTGATGCAATTGTGAACGGCAAGGAAACGCCTGTAACGGGAATAGACGGATTAAAACCGGTACTAATAGGTCTGGCAGCTAAAAAGTCTCTGGAAGAAGGAAGACCTGTTAAGATTGAAGAGTAAATAATAAGAGAAGGTGTCTTTAGATAAAAAGCACCTTCTCTTTTACGGTACCGCTATAGGTGGATGTGATAAAGTGCTTAATCGTTCGGAAATCTGACACGGGGACAGGGCCGCAGTCCGGCCAAAAACCAGGCCTGACAGCAGACCAGTCCCCATGTCCGATTTTCTCTATGTGCTGAATTGGATATACGGTTTAGAACGCAGAAGGAGTGAAGCACGGGGACGGAGCTACTGCTGCACCTGGTTTTGGTGAAGCTGAAGCTCCGTCCCCGTGCTTTGCGACTGACCGATTAAGCACTTTTTCACACCCTCCTACAGAGCCTTTCTTTCAGACATCATTTTCCTCAGCTTATTTTTTACCATTTTTATTATTGAATATGGAAGGATGCCAAGCAAGAACAATACTGTAATAAATATCAAAAGACCAACCGTTATGGAGGACATAAATGATATAACGTAAGAGACTTCAAAATCTATTAGTATGAGGTATGAAAGTCTAACTATCAGACCCATCAAAAGTGCAGCTAATCCCGGCTTAATAAACCATTCCATCCATTCTATTCTTAGCTTAGTAACCTGAATGGCAGTAATGAAGTTAAGAAAGGATACGGTGACTGTGTTTAAGAAGAATCCAATAATAAACCCGTTGATACCAATGTCAGGTTGTGCAATTAAATAATATGTGCACAATATTTGTATCGCGCCGCCTATCAGAAAATGGACGGCGGAACGGTTCTGTTTTCCCAAACCGTTTAACACACTTCCCATACTGTGCTGAAGACAAAAGAAAATAGTAGTAAAAGCCAGAGGGACAAGGTATTTTCCAACGTCGGCATGATTGTATATCGCAAGACCCAACGGTTGTCCCAAGGGAATAAGAATAGCCATGGACGGAAAAGCAGATAGACACGTGATAAGGAGGCTTTTTGCCGTCTTATCACGTATATTACTCCAATTCTTTAATGCCACATTCTCTGAGAGATTTGGGATAATGACTACCGATAGTGCGCTGGTTAGGGTAAAAGGGAAAAAAAGCAGCGGCATTACCATTCCGGAAACGATACCGAATGTTGCTATGGCTTCGTTGGAGGACATACCGCTTACAATCAATCTCTGCGGGATGAGGATAGAGTTCGCCGCCATCATCACCGATGAGACCAATCGGGTAAAAGTAACCGGAGCGGCAATAGCAATAATATTCTTCAGTAGGAATGATGTCGATAAGGTAGCTCTATTATTATGATTGAGTTTGGCTGAATGATGATAGCGATAATGCAAGTAAAGCAAGCTGGCTAATTCTCCGATGACCATCCCTAAAACTACCACTGCTGCAGATATTTCAATGCTTAGAGGAGGCAGGCATCGTAACAGCAAAAAAACCAATATCATTCTAACAATTTGTTCAATGATTTCAGCGAGAGCAGAAGGATGTATATCTTTCAGACCATAAAAATATCCTTTCAATACCGCGCCAAGCGCGATCATGATGATACAAGGAGAAAATATAAACAACGAAGGAAGCGTTCTAATATCTTTAAGGATATTGGCTGCAATACTATGCATGTTCATAAATAGAAGAAGTGATATACATACGGATATCAATGAAACGAGAATTAAAGAAACCCTAATGGTTTTCTTTGCCGCGCATTCGTTGTTTACAGCCTTTTGCTGCGATACTAATCGGGAGACCGCTACCGGAATACCGGATGATGTCAAAGTGATGCTCACCATATAGAGAGGGAATATCAACTGCACCAGTCCCATACCTTCAGCACCGATATATCTGCTTAAAAATACACGGTATATAAAGCCAAGAATCCGAACAAAAAAGTTTGCTGCGGTGAGAATAAAAGTACCGTATAATAACGATTTTGTATTGATCTTCAAAACCCATTCCCCCAATAATAGAACTTGTTAATCTATTTTATTCAATGAATGGTACAGGTAGAATGGTATATTTTACTTAGAAATCCTAAATAAACATAATATAAAAATGATTTAATTCTTGAACTTAACTATTTAAATAAATAAGGGCGACCAATTGGTCGCCCTTATACTTGCTATTTTTTTTCTCCACCGGGGACATCATTCTTTCCTATCTTAGAAATAGAGTCCCTCATCTGGGTATCTGCAATGACGTTTTGCATATTATAATAATCCATGACACCCATTTTGCCTTCGCGTAACGCGGCTGCCATCGCTTTGGGTACGTCCGCTTCCGCTTCTACAACTTTGGCTCTCATTTCCTGAACGGCTGCTTTCATTTCTTGTTCTTTCGCAACAGCCATTGCTCTTCTTTCCTCAGCTTTAGCCTGTGCAATACGCTTGTCCGCTTCAGCTTGGTCTGTTTGCAGTTGGGCACCTATGTTTCTTCCTACATCTATATCGGCAATATCAATAGAAAGAATTTCAAAGGCAGTACCTGCATCAAGGCCTTTATTTAATACCGTTCTTGAGATTAAATCAGGATTTTCAAGTACTTCTTTATGAGTTTCCGCACTACCTACCGTTGTGACGATACCTTCTCCAACACGGGCAATAATGGTTTCTTCACCGGCGCCGCCCACCAGACGGTCGATATTGGCGCGAACAGTTACCCGGGCTTTTGCGCGCAGCTCAATACCATCTTTTGCAATAGCTGCTACAACAGGGGTTTCTATTACTTTAGGATTAACGCTCATCTGCACAGCCTGAAGAACATCACGGCCTGCCAGATCGATGGCGGCAGCTCTTTCAAACTCAAGAGGGATATTTGCTCTTTGTGCAGCGATAAGCGCGTTTACGACTCTATCTACGTTACCACCTGCCAGATAATGTGCTTCCAGCTTGTTGGTAGAGACTTGCAAGCCGGCTTTAAGCGCTTTAATCATAGGATTTACGATTCTTGCAGGCACAACTCTTCTAAGGCGCATACCTATTAAGGTAAAGATACCCACATTTACATTAGCAGCCAATGCCGAGATCCACAGCCCAATAGGAATAAAACTAAAGAACAGAGCAAGAACAAAGATAGCAATCCCTAATACTACGAGAATGAGAATAAATTCCATAAAAAAACTCCTTCCATGATGTGTTTAATCTTATTCTATTTCTCTAACCACAATACGTGGTCCGGAAACCATAATGATTTTGACTTTAGTTCCTTTTGCGATGAATGATGATTCGGATACAACATCCAACTTTATACCATCGAAATCCGCTGCCCCTGCAGGACGAAGATTGGTAATGGTGTATCCTTCTTTATTCATAAAAGATTCCAAGTCGGTAGTGCTGATATATCCCGACTCTTTCTTCATTGAATCGGATAGGATAAGTGTTCTGGATAAACGGCCTTTAGCAGCGGAACGAAATACAGCCGCTAGGGCGATACCCAGTATGATAAGAATAATGATAACCATTACAAAAGCTTGAAGCAGTGTTTTGGCAGTCAAAACTACTCCGATAAGAAGCAGAATGGTACCGCTAATTCCCGGAAAGCCAAAGCCCGGTGCGAAGATCTCAATCATCACCAAAACCAAACCTAGTGCAAAACATAAAAAAGGTACCCATCCGATACTTGTAACAAGATTCGCCAAGTCTGTAAATAATTCCATATCTTCCCCCCTGATCAATCACTATCACTTTTATTCTTTATAGATGATATAATCATTATACTATAATAAGATATAAAAAAGAAGAGAAAAAAGAAATCACAATTTAGTATAGGAATAAAGTAGTATTCATAATATATAATTATGTGATATAATAGAGAAGGTTAGGCGTTTGATTAGATATTATTTCTATACTATTCAACTAAATATAACATAACTCTTTGATTAATTTCCTGAAATTATTGACGATGTAAGTCAAAAGTACTATAATAATGCAAGGGTTTGTAGTTCTGGAGCCCTATGTTTAAATGAGAAGTTAGATTTTAATATTATATAAATAGGCAAACTTATTGAAAAATAAGGACGCAAAGCTGCGAGTCTAAGGTGCTGATAAAAAGTACTAGGATAGTCGGGTTGCAAGAGTGAATATATTTTATTATTCATAACAGCGTTGACAGCCGTAGTTAAGTAAAATTCTGCGGCTGTTTTTATTTATAAATATAAAAAATGTTTTTGAAATGAAGGTGGTATTGAATATGCGTATAGTGCCGGTGAATTGTGTGAGAGAAAATTGTACTTTGGGTAAGACCCTTTATAATGGTGAGGGAAATGTGCTTTTAAAGCAGGGGACTGCGCTTAATAACGGGTTGTTAAAAAGAATTGCTGATAGTGGGATAAATACTATTTATATAAATGATGAGTACAGCGACAATGAGATAGAAGATATTATTAAACCGGAAATCAAGCGTAAAGCGGTAAAAACTATAAAAGATACATTTGAAAGCTGCAGAAAGATTTCTACTAATTCCAGTATGGCGGGGAATGGCAAGAAACAGGTGATTGAAGCCAGAAATATGGTCGCCAGTGCAGTAAGCGATGTATCAAAAAGCATCGTGGAAGAAGTTTTAGGCAATAAAAGTACCTTGATAAGTCTTGTAGATATTAAATGTATGGATAGCTATACCTATGAACATTGCGTGAGTGTTGCTACGTTATCACTCATATTAGGTGCAGAACTTGGGCTTAATTATAAACAACTGAATGAGTTATGTATTGGCGCGCTGCTTCATGATATTGGTAATGCATTTATCCCAAAAGAAATATTAAATAAATCCGGTAAATTGACGGATGCTGAGTATGATATTATCAAGTCTCATCCAACCAGAGGCTATGAATATGTAAAGGAAAGCAGAGAATTGCCGGCAGCAGCGAAGGTAATCATACTTCAACACCATGAAAGAGTGGATAAGAGCGGGTATCCTAAGGCTATTGAAGGCCTTGAGATTCATAGTTCAGCAAAAATCGTAGCGATTACAGATATGTATGATGCATTAACATCAGACCGTCCGTATAGGAAAGCGGTTCCGCCCAATGAAGTTTTAGAACTTCTTATGGGAAGTGCCGGCAGACATTTTGACTTTCAAATGGTGCAGGCATTTGTAAGAAAAGTTAGCCCTTATCCTGTTGGGACTTTGGTAAGGTTAAGCAATGGTGAGTTTGGTGTAGTTGAAGAGATCAATCCTAACTATCCTTTAAGGCCAAAGGTAAAAATCATTAAGCAGAATGCAGTCAATATCGAAATTCAAAACATTGATTTACTGACAGAAAAGAATATAGTAATAGAAGGAATACAGTATGAAGCACCTAATTTATCCGTGCCGCATTATTTAAAGAAAGATTAGGCATCATCAAGAAAAAAACTGGTCAATTGTAGCGAGATAATTTTCGTTATACAAGGCGGAGGATTGAGTAATACTCATGTATTGTGATTGACGACAACGCAGCAGAACGGAAAATTAGCCGTTACAATTGGCTTGGTATTTTCTTGATGATGCCTTAATAAGACGAAAGCGATTGAGATCAAAAAAAGGGAATATCATACTACGCTGATAACAATGCAAAAAAATATAGACATGTAGTGAGATTTGTTATAATATATTTTTGTCTAAAAATAAACATTGACTAAATAATGTTTCATAATATAGAAATATATTCAGTTTAGAATGCATCGGATACTCACGGGCTGTGACGATTAATGAGGTATATTGGCCTTATGTATGCAGAGTAACTCATTGGTATTTGAAAATATATTAACGATATTTAAGGTACAGATATAAACGAAATATTCACATTATCACGATTGATTCTTTTTAATATAATAGCGTATTATAACAATTTGGTAATTTGACAAAAATTCTTTTCGTATATCCCAATATTCGATCGGTTTATTCGGGAATATTAAAAACCATATCTGAATTAATCGATTAAATATATCGAAACAATGTTAATCATTTAACAAGGGTGCTTGAAAAAGTAATGAATATGCGCTATATTATATATAGCCAATGAACGCAAGATAATAGGCTATTATTATAGGATTTTTATGTACGCAGGTATATAAAATAATTATAAGCTTTTGCAGAAGTTTTCAGAATTACTGAAATACTTGCAGTTGAGGGAGGGTCAAAATGTATAAAATCGTTAGAAAAGAGGTACTAAACTCCCAGGTGAAGCTAATGGACATCTATGCACCGGCTATCGCTAAGAAAGCACAGCCCGGTCAGTTCATTATCCTGAGAGTGTATGACGGAGGAGAGAGAATCCCGCTTACGATAGCAGACTATGATAGAGAAAAAGGTACGGTAACTATCATATACCAGGAAGTCGGGAAAACTACCAAACTACTGGGTACGCTCAATGAAGGCGACAGTATTTTGGACTTTGTGGGGCCATTAGGTGTAGCATCCCACTTGGATGGATTGAAAAAGGTAGCGGTCATCGGCGGAGGCTTGGGAACAGCGATCGCATTTCCACAGGCAAAGGAGCTGCACAACCTTGGTGCGGAAGTACATTCCATTATAGGATTTAGAAACAAAGACCTGATTATCCTTGAAAAAGAAGTAGCGGCAGTAAGTGATAAAGTATTTGTTACCACCGATGACGGTTCCAACGGCAATAAAGGTTTTGTAACCGATGTGCTTAAGAACCTGATCGAAGAAGGCAATCAATATGATCTGGTCATTGCCATAGGCCCATTGATCATGATGAAAGTGGTATGTGACTTGACAAAGAAATACGGTATTAAAACCATCGTCAGCATGAACCCTGTCATGATAGACGGTACAGGCATGTGCGGAGGATGCCGCGTAACGGTAGGCGGAGAGACAAAGTTTGCGTGTGTGGATGGTCCGGATTTTGACGGACATTTAATAGATTTTGACGAAGCAATGAGAAGACAGCGCATGTACAAGGAACATGAGAAACTCTCGGAAGAAAAACATGAATGCAGGATGGGAGGTGCTCTCAATGGCTAATATGTCATTAAAGAAAGTAGCCATTCCCGAGCAAGATCCTAATGTAAGAAATAAAAACTTCCTGGAAGTAGCATTGGGATACACCGAAGACATGGCAAAAGAAGAAGCCCAAAGATGTTTGCAGTGCAAACATAAACCCTGTGTACAGGGATGTCCGGTCAATGTAAAGATTCCGGAATTTATTAATCTGGTAGCCCAAGGGGACTTTGAAGGAGCATACAACAAGGTAAAAGAAACCAATGCACTGCCGGCGGTATGCGGCAGAGTATGTCCGCAGGAATCACAATGCGAGCAGTTGTGCGTAAGGGCTAAAAAAGGCGAATCGGTAGGGATAGGAAGACTTGAAAGATTTGTAGCCGACTGGCATATGGAGCACGGTAAAGATGAGAAAGTTGAAATAAAACCTAACGGCAAAAAGGCAGCGGTCATAGGCGCAGGGCCGGCAGGACTTACCTGTGCGGGAGATCTAGCCAAACAGGGTTATGACGTCACCATCTTTGAAGCTTTCCATACCCCCGGTGGTGTATTGATGTATGGGATCCCAGAATTCAGACTGCCAAAAGCCATCGTGCAAAAGGAAATAGATGCGCTAAAAGAAATGGGCGTAAAGATAAAGACCAACATGGTCATAGGCAAGGTACACTCCATAGATGAACTGATGGAAGAAGGATTTGAAGCGGTATTTATCGGTTCAGGCGCAGGACTTCCAAGCTTTATGAAGATCTCGGGAGAAAACTTAAACGGTGTTTACTCAGCCAATGAGTTTTTAACTAGAATCAATTTGATGAAGGCCTACCAATTCCCCGACTGTGATACCCCGGTAAGAGTAGGCAAAAAAGTTGCGGTCGTGGGAGGCGGAAACGTAGCGATGGATGCTGCCAGAAGCGCCAAAAGACTTGGGGCGGAAGAAGTATATATCATTTACCGCCGTTCGGAAGAAGAAATGCCGGCAAGACTGGAAGAAGTACACCATGCAAAAGAAGAAGGAATCAAATTTAAGCTGCTTACCAATCCGACACAAATCCTCGGCACAGAAGACGGTTGGGTAAAAGCCATAGAATGTATTGAAATGGAACTGGGTGAGCCGGACGCTTCCGGAAGAAGAAGACCAGTTGCGAAAAAAGGTTCGGAACATGAAGTGGAAGTAGAAACTGTCGTTATTGCGATAGGACAATCTCCTAACCCGCTCATCAAGTCCACCACAGAAGGACTTCAGACCCAAAAATGGGGCGGCATCATCGTAGAAGAAGAAACAGGAGCGACCAGCAAAGAAGGCGTATATGCCGGGGGAGACGCGGTAACAGGCGCTGCAACGGTAATATTGGCCATGGGAGCAGGTAAGACTGCCGCTCAGGCTATTCATGAAAAATTAATGAGTAAATAATAAAGGTTTGCGATTATATTATTACTATAAAAAGTTACTAAAAGCGATAAGGAATTTTCCTTATCGCTTTTCTAGTCACGGTAAAATCATGAAACCATTTCTGTACAATATCCTTTCGTAGTGTGTACTTTCTATCCCCCCAGTGTATTTTTACCCCTTTTGCAAAATCCTCTTAGTCATTTGCAGAATGCTGAAGCGTTTGGTATTCCTGCATTCTACAAATGATTAACCTAGTTTTTATGTTGGGGTAAGTCTTTTATTATAATTATTTGAAATTAGATTATATTACTTTATGTTATGTTATATTGAGTAATGATTATTATTGACAGGTAATATTGCTTGATATATAATGGCTATATTATGTTGTGTTTATTCATCTAATATAATGTTTATTATTGAAAGTCGGAAAATAATTACCATTTATACTTTAAATTTTACATTCAACATCAAATGTTGTGGATGATAGATGCATCATCCTATCAACATAATGAGTGTTGGTAAAATATTGATATATCTACCATAAGTTTGGAAACATAGATTTCCCTATGTTTCGTAAATAATCCTATGCATAGAAAATATTACTTTATGGGATGATTTTAGCAATTATGAGAGGAAGGTGTTAAGGTGCGTTTTGTTATTGTAGCAGGGACGCCGTCGGCGGGAAAAACTTCAGTAATGCTTCATACAATTCGTCATTTGCTGAAGGATGGATATTCAGTGGCGGGCTGCAAAATCGATTGTTTGCAAACATCCGATGATGAGCGGTACCGTGGTTTGGGGATACCGGTAGCTGTAGGCTTAAGTGAGTATATCTGTCCTGATCATTTTTATGTGGCCAACCTTGAAGAAGTAGAGCAGTGGGCTCGGGAGCAGAAAGCGGAGGTGGTTGTTTTGGAAACGGCTGGATTGTGTCATCGCTGTGCTCCGGCAGTGTTTGATTGTTTGTCGGTATGCGTAATAGACAATTTAATTGGTATTGATACTCCGAAAAAGGTAGGCCCGATGTTAAGTACGGCAGATATTGTTGTAATTACAAAAGGAGATATTGTATCTCAGGCGGAAAGAGAGGTATTTCGTTATAAAGTCGAAATGGAAAATCCGCAGGCGCAGATTCTTGATGTTAACGGCCTTACGGGACAAGGTTCATTGACATTGAAAAATAATATTTTGAGTTTTAAATCTTTAACGGGAATTACCGGGAAAGAGTTGCGCTATCCTATGCCGGCTGCCATCTGTTCTTATTGTGCCGGGGAGACTATTGTAGGCAAAACCTATCAGATGGGAAATGTCAAAAAAGTAGATTTTGGGAGAGAAAAAAATGATTAAAACAATAACAATCTTGGGCGGGAGGGATAAAGACGGCTCTCCGGAGAAAATCAAACAGTTGGAAATTCAGGCGGGTGATGTACTGGCAGTCATAGGTCCTACCGGTTCAGGAAAAACCCAATTAATTGCCGATATTGAGCAATATGCCGAAGAAGAAACACTGACAGGAAGAAGTGTTTTAATTAATGGTTTACCTGTTGACAAAAACAAAGATAGAAAGTTAATCCGTTATTTGGTAGCGCAAGTATCTCAAAATATGAACTTTGTAATTGATATATCGATTGAAGAATTTCTGCTAATGCATGCTCGGGTTCGTGGCATTGCTGATCCCAATAAAACCATTAAGGAAGTGTTGAATATAACCAACCAGCTATCCGGTGAACCGGTATCTTTTGCAACAAATCTCACACAATTGAGTGGTGGACAGTCCAGGGCCTTAATGGTGGCAGATGTGGCCTTAATCAGCAATGCTCCGGTGGTGCTGATTGATGAAATTGAAAATGCAGGCATTGACCGATTACAGGCGCTGAAAATTTTGACCGGTCAAGGGAAAATTGTGCTGGTTGTTTCGCATGATCCAACTTTGATGTTGATGACGGATCAAAGAGTGGTGATGAAAAATGGCGGGATGGAAAAAATTTGCGTAACAACGCCTTATGAGAAAAAAATTCTTGAAAGGCTGACAGGCTTTGAAAAGAAGATCGGTGCTTTGCGTGATCACCTCAGACAGGGAAATAGTATTGGAATAGAAGGGAAGGAGGATTAGTTGTTATGGTAAGAGTATTGGTACACTGTCCGTTAAATATCAGCAGATCGCTGGAGGAAATGCTAAAAGAATTTGGTCGTGAGATGGAACAAAAGCATAAGGTTGAAATAGAAGTGATCACCCAGCCCCATCGTCCGACCGAAGAAGGTTTGTTTCAAATGTATCTAAAGGATGACCGGATGCCCGAACTGATTATTGGTCATGTTAATGATTTTGCAGATTTGCCTGCGGGTTTTTTAGAAGAAAACTTCCGATCGTTACCTGACCGTTTTCCTATGCGGAAGGAACTAGTGGACGCTGGTTTTACAGATGCTAAAGGATTTTTTCAACCTTTTGTGGTAATTCCCTTTGCTATGTTTTATAATCCGAATCTGTTAGAAGAAAATAACATTCCGGATTCATGGGAAGATTTACTGCAAACACGTTGGAGAAAACAGATCTTGATGCCGGATGAGTATCGGATGGTTTCTAAAATAATCCGAACCTTTATGCAGGCGCATTATCTGGATCGATTTGCTGATTTTCAGAATAATGTAATACATGAGGGTGCGCCGATTGATGTTGTGAATGGGGTGGATGAAGGCCGCTATCCGTTAGGGATTACTAATATTGCATTTGCACGCATTTCCCGTAATAAAAATACTCGATTAATTTGGCCACGAGATGGGATTTTCTGTATGCCACAGGTGATGGTTTGGAGCAAGAAAGCCGATGACCGTTTGCTGGAAATCGGTGATTTTTTGCTATCTAAACAGGTACAGGAATATCTGGCACTGCAAACTTTTGTTCCTGCTTCACCTGAAGTTGCTATTCCCAAAATTCTGGCTGAACACCACCTTCATTTGCGTTGGGAAAGCTGGGAGCATTACCTGAGTGTAATAAAAGGAGCCGGGGAGTAGCTGGCCGGCAGGAGTGATTGAAATGCTGCAAATTAAAAACTTGAATTTTTCTTATAAAAATCAAAGTATTTTAAAAAATGTAAATATGTTAGTCCAACAAGGAGAAATCATAGCACTCATTGGCCCTAATGGATCGGGAAAGTCAACGCTGTTGCGTTGCTTGAACGGTTTTTTGCAACCAAATAACGGTCAGGTTTTATTTAAGGGAGAAGATATTAGATTAAAAACCCGGAAGTGGATTTCCTGTCATATTGCTCTATTGCCGCAAAATTTGGAGACTATTCAACATACCACTATATACGACTTGGTTGCTATGGGGAGAAGCCCTTATCTTAAGTTTGGGTGGTTTTTGGGGGAAGAAGATAAAAAAATAGTAGAAGAAGTGATTGAATATATGAATTTGCAGGCAATCAGGGATCGGCCGTTAAGTAAAATTTCCGGTGGGGAACGGCAAAGAGCCTGGATTGCAATGATTCTTGCCCAAAATACTGAGATTGTATTGCTAGACGAGCCAATCACTTTTTTGGATTTAAAATATCAATGGCTTTTACTGGATATTATTAAGCAAGTCCGTAGGCAGTATCAGAAGACTTTTATTCTGGTTTTGCATGATATTAACCAAGCAATGACGGTTGCCGACAATTTTGTTGTTTTGAAAGAGGGGAATGTGCGGGCTTATGGTAAACCGCGGGATATTATTACCTCCCATCTTTTACATGATGTCTACGATGTTGCCGCAACTGTCTGCAGTATTGGCAAAGATGAATGTTCCGTTGTCTTGCCTGCCAAAATTTCTTGAAAGGGAGGAAGTAATGAATGGCAAATCCATTTGGGCACTTGATGCCTATTTATCCTTTGATTGCCCAGCAAATTCTAGATGATTATCAAATTTCCAGCGGAAAATGCCTCGATATCGGAACCGGTCATGGATTTTTGGGTATCGAGCTGGCAAAGATTACAGAGTTGGAAATGTATTTTATAGATATTGATCCTGAGGCATTAAATAAGGCTAAAAATAACGTGCTGGAGTATGAATTGAATAATGAAGTCCATTTTGTTGGTGCCGATGTTACAGCATTACCGTTTGAAGATAATTTCGCCGAGCTGGTAATCAGCAGGGGGTCGCTTTGGTTTTGGCATGATCAGGTCAAGGGGCTGCAGGAAATATACAGAGTTCTCAAGGCAGGAGGTGCTGCTTTTGTAGGTGGTGGTTTAGGCCGATATACCCCGCCGACAATGCGTCGGCGTCTTCAGGGAGAAGGCCGCCAAAGGCTGGAGGCAAAAGGTGAAAAAGGTTTTTTAAGGGGTAAAAAACTAGAAGAGCTATTGTTTAAGACAGGGATTAAAAGTTATTTTCTTATTTCCGACGTCGAAGGCGAACCTTGCCATTGGATTGAAATTAGGAAGGAGTAAGATATATGAAGAAAACACGAGGATTGTTAGCTGTATTATTGGCAGTATACTTGATTGTTTTGCAGGCAGGTTGCGGCAACAGTCAAAGCTCAACTGCAAGCAATGGAGAAGAGAGTACTCAAACACAGGTGAGAGCAATTACGGATGATCTTAATAGGAAAGTACAGGTTCCTGCTCATCCCAAGAGGGTATTAGCCTTAAATTCAAGTATGATGGAGACGCTTTTTGATTTGGGCGTAGTGCCCGTAGGAAAAGTCATTGAATATGAGATTCCGCGGCCAGAAGCGCAGGATTTACCGAGTATTTCTAATGAAAATTCGCCGAATATTGAGATGATCACCAAGCTGGCTCCTGATTTGATTATAGCGCATGCCCGCAATCATGCTCAAATTCTTGATAATCTCGAAGGGACCGGAGCGGCTGTTGTTTACATAGATTCCAGTAAAGCCGAAGATCAGTTGTTGGGAAGGATAGACTTGATTGCCGAAGTTTTGGAATGCCAATCTGAAGCGGCCGCTTATATGCAAAAAGTTGAAGAAAAAGCTGAGCAGCTCCGGACGAAGATAGCTGATTCACCGATTAAAACAGCTTTATTCATTCAAGGAGGAAGCCAAAACATCATGGCTGCCCAAACATTTTGTTTCTGGGGAAGATTGATGACTTGTCTGGGTATTGAAAATATTGTACCGGAAGAAGTGGCTAAAACTTCTAAAGCCGGATTTGTGATTTTTGATATGGAAACAATTATACAAAAGGATCCTGATGCTATTCTGATCTTGCAGCCCGGCTTTCGCAGCACAACCGGTCAAGGCAGCGGGAAAGGTAACGGTCAGGAAAATAAAGGGAATCAACAGAGTGCAGGCAATATGAGTGCCGAAAAATTACTTGCAATGTATAAAGATGATCCGATGTGGAAAGGATTATCTGCCGTAAAAAACGATCAAATTTATATTGTTCCGATTAAGGTGTCGCCAGGTAAAATTAATGTTTTAGATGCTTTGGATGTTGTGGCAAAACTGATTGTTCCTGAGAACAAATAGGCAGGAAGGATAATATGTTAACAAAAAATGTTGTATTGCCGAAATTATTACACCATCGGTACAGGCAAAAAAAACGCTGGTTTTGGGTTTCGCTCTTCGTTTCTATGTTATTCTTGGCAGTTTTGATGAGTATCTTTAGTGGGACTTTACAGTTTTCTTTGTGGGATGTTATGGAAGTTTTTTCAGGAAAATGCGAAGATCAACTGACTCGGAATATTATCTGGAACGTCAGATTTCCGCGAACAATGACAGGTCTATTGGTGGGAGTAAATATGGCAATTTCCGGTGCTTTACTCCAGGGGCTGCTGCGTAATCCTTTAGCTTCGCCGAATATCATAGGGTCAAATTCCGGCGCAGGTTTGGCTGCTGTAACAGTGATGTGCCTGTTGCCGGGAAATATCAAGCTTCTTCCACCGTCTGCTTTTTTCGGAGCTTTACTAGCAGGACTTATTATTTATGGATTGTCCAGGCGGGATGGGAGTAGCAGCAGTGTAACGATTATCTTAGCTGGAGTAGCGTTGGGAGCACTGTTATCAGCTTTTACTTCTGCAATTATGATCCTGCATACCGATGAACTTGGAATTACTTATACCTGGATGGCCGGAAGTTTAATCGGCCGCGGCTGGCCATATTTTCATTTAATCTGGCCTTACAGCTTGGCAGGGATTTTGTTTGCTGTTTATATGAGTCCCAAGATTAATCTTTTTCTTCTTGGAGAAGAAGTAGGAAAGAATTTAGGACTATCTATTGAGATTTACAGACTGTTGATTATTATAACTGCCTCCGTATTGGCAGGCAGTGCGGTGAGTGTGGCAGGAACAATCGGGTTTATAGGCATCGTATCTCCCCATATTGCTAGAATGTTGGTAGGCAATGATTATCGCTATCTTACTTTAATGTCGGCTGTTACAGGAGGGCTTCTGCTTGTTTTAAGTGATACTTTGGCCCGAACGCTTTTTCAACCTATGGAAATACCGGTTGGAATTATTACTGCTACTTTAGGAGCACCATTTTTCTTTTTCCTCCTTTATAAAAAAAGATCCAGCTTTCCCTTGTGAAAGGATATTGGAAATAAATAGGTTCGTGGTTTTATCGTGCTTTTCTGGTATAATCCTATTGACGGATGTGATAAATTCGTTTATTCTAATTCTGCATGTATAAACATTAAATAGAAGAAGATTTTGGGGGCTGAGGCCAAGGGATGCAAAACGTTTGCATTAATCCCTTTCGGGGAAAGAGTATTCCTAATACCGTATATGTAAAACCTGAAAAGCCATGGACTTGGTGTTTCAGATAGCCACCGAGCTCGGCATTAATCATGCAGGGTTTGATATTGCGATGATGGACGATTACTGCTACATCTTTGAATTTAATATTATGTTTGGCTTGCAGGGAATTAATGAAATGAATATTGATTTGGATAATAAAATCTACCAATACTTATTGAGGCAGGATGATCCGGAAAAACCGTTTTTTCATTTCCCGGGAAAAAGAGTCGGTTAATATCAAAAGAAACAGCGGCAAAAAGATCATCGCTGTTTCTTCTTCTTTTCTTCTCTTACTAATTCAATTTCAAAGGTGTCAAAATCTATTTCTTCAATAAATGCGTCTTGATTAAAGGAGGCTCTGCCATAAATAGCAAAGTCTTTTGTATGCACATGGAACCACAGAGGCTTTTGAATATCAAATTCGCGGCATATTTCTTCCAAGCATACCTCCAACATTTCACTTTGAGAGATATCATTTTTTGCATATTGTGCAATATATTGATTGGTCATCCTGTTGTTTTTAATAATCTTTCCCCATAATCTAAACATCTTATCATCCTTTAGTAAATTAGTTCACAGGTCACGGTTTAATAGTTTACAGTTCACAGTTCACAGATATAGAAGCGGTATCTGCAAATATAGATAAAAAACTTTAAAGTTATTATTAACCAATATATTAATTCTTGTTTCAGTATATCTGTCGTATTATCGTAGGAGTGGACGATCCTGTCCACCTGTACAGAATCTTAACTATTAGCGTGATATACAATTTGGTAAATTACAAGCCTAAAGTTCGTTATCTATATATTTTGCTCTAGTATAAGAACTTATGTTATTCGTATAGATTTATAAAGTTTATATGTAGTATAACAGATTTATACATGGATGAAAAGAATCATTTTTCAATAAAGGTTTCTGTGAACCGTGAACTGTGAACTGTGAACCGAAACTCATCTAGGCCCAAATACCTATAGAAAATATTTCTAATTATATTGACAGTTATTTCATGTGTGATACAATATATAGCGTAACTGAATTAAAACACATACAAAATATAGCAACAGGAGTGATGGAAGTGGGTCTAACTGAAAATGCTGTCAAGGTATTGGAGAAAAGGTATTTAGCTAAGGATGAGAATGGCAAGTTATTAGAGACACCGGATAAAATGTTTAGAAGAGTAGCGAGCGCTATAGCGCAGGCAGATAAATTTTATGATGAGAACGCCGATGTGAAAAAAACTGAGCAAGAGTTTTATGAGATGATGTCTAATCTGGAATTTCTTCCGAACTCCCCTACGTTGATGAATGCCGGAAGGCCATTGGGGCAGCTTAGCGCATGTTTTGTGCTTCCTATAGAGGACAGTATGGAAGGAATATTTGAAGCCATTAAGCAGGCTGCAATGATACATAAGAGCGGTGGTGGCACGGGGTTCAGTTTTTCCCGTTTAAGGCCTAAGGGTTCTACGGTTAACTCTACAGGTGGTGTAGCCAGTGGTCCTATAAGCTTTATGAAGGTGTTCAATGCGGCAACCGAAGCGGTTAAGCAAGGAGGCACCCGCAGAGGAGCCAATATGGGCATTCTAAGAGTAGACCATCCGGATATTATAGAATTTATCACCTGTAAGCAGGAAAATACGGAAATCAATAATTTTAATATAAGTGTTGGGATAACAGAAAAATTCATGCAGGCTGTAGAAAGTGACAGCGCTTATGATCTAATTGATCCACATTCAAAAAAACCGGCAGGTAAGCTGAATGCGCGGGAAGTGTTTAAGAAAATAGTAGACTCCGCATGGCAGAACGGTGAACCGGGTATTATTTTCTTAGACCGCCTAAATAAGGATAATGTGGTGCCTGAAGTAGGCGAGATTGAAAGTACTAATCCCTGTGGGGAACAGCCGCTGCTGCCTTATGAATCCTGCAATCTAGGATCAATCAATCTTGCATTGATGGTAAAAATGAATGAAGGTAAAGTAGAGATAGATTATGAAAAATTAGCGGGTACGGTTCAAAAGGCAGTCCATTTTCTTGATAATGTGATAAATGTAAATCAATACCCTCTACAAAAGATTGATGAGGTAACCAAGTCCACAAGAAAAATCGGACTAGGGGTTATGGGATTTGCTGATTTACTGTTCAAGCTGGGTATACCGTATAATTCTTCTAGCGGTGTACAGCTTGCGGAAAAAATCATGCATTTTATCAGTGAAGAAGGTAGAACTGCAAGTATGCATCTAGCAGAACAGAGAGGAACATTCCCACTATTTGAAAAAAGTATTTATAAGGCTTTAGGGGTTAAGGTAAGAAATGCGACGGTGACTACCATTGCGCCAACCGGAACACTTAGCATTATCGCGGGGGTATCCAGTGGTGTTGAGCCTGTATTTGCATTATCATATATCAGAAACGTAATGGATAACGATGAATTGGTAGAGGTAAACCCCATCTTTAATCAAGTAGCTGTTGATGAAGGTTTCTACTCGGAAGAGCTTATGAAAGAGATTGCCCAAGCGGGGCATATTGAGGGATTTATCCAAATTCCCCAGCGGGTAAAGGAAGTATTTGTTACTGCTCACGAGATCTCCCCGGAATGGCATATTAAGATGCAGGCAGCATTCCAGAAATATACCGATAATGCCGTATCAAAAACGGTTAATTTTAAAAATGAGGCGACCCGGGAAGAAGTGGCGCAAGTATTCGAACTGGCATATAAGACTGGATGTAAAGGGGTTACCATCTATCGTGACGGGAGCCGTGACCTTCAGGTGCTTAATATCGGTAAGGTAAAAGGGAAAGAGGACAATGAGCAGGAAGAAAAGCAGGATGGTGAATATCATATCATGCCTAGACCTAGACCGGAGATTACTACCGGCTTTACTGAAAAGGTAGGAATCGGATGCGGTAACCTATATATCACAGTAAACTATGACCAGCAAGGGATTTGCGAAGTGTTTACCAATACCGGCAGAGCGGGAGGATGTCCGTCGCAGTCCGAAGCAACCAGTAGATTGGTATCCATAGCGCTAAGGTCGGGGATGGAAGTCAAAGCGATCGTAGAACAGTTAAAAGGGATACGATGCCCGTCTACCATTAGACAGCGTGAATTGAAAGTAACATCATGCCCCGATGCGATCGCAAGGGTGATCGAAAAAGTCGTCAAGCTGCAAAACGGCAATGCCAATAAGGAAGTACAACTGACCACAGAAGAAAAGAAAAAGACAGGCAGTGTGTCCGGCGATGCGGTATGCACTGTGAGTGATTCCTGCAGTAACCCTGAACATCAGTCCGTTGCCGTTGGTAAATATTGTCCTGACTGTGGAAAGATAGTGGAGCATGAGGGCGGATGCGTGATTTGCAGGAATTGCGGATATTCCAAATGTGGGTAAGAACTGAACATATTGTGTTGGATTCAAAGAATAGAGTTGGAAACTCAAGAATAAAGTTGGAAACTAAAAGAGACAAAATAAAAAATAGAGTTGGAAACTGATTAACATATGTAGTTTTATGTTTATAAAATATATTCATCACAAAAATCTTTGTGTGTTAATGATTATATAATCTCAGAATATTAAATTTAGGCTTTGAATGAGTTTATCCTTCAGAGCCTTTATTTTTTGCTTTTTGTTTGGGTAATATTTCCATGAATAAAAAGTATTTTACTCAATCATAATAAGTAAAAAAATTAGAAAAATTTAAATTTAATTGATAATTATACTAAATTAGTTGTATATAAAGAGAAGGAAGAAGGGTGAGATGTAGTATGAAATATTATGAATTAATTAATACAGTATATTTAGTAAAAGATTTACCATATGATGAGACAAACAGAAAGATTGGGCAATTTATAAATAAGGCATTGCTATATGATGAGGATTTAAAAGACTGGCATAAAGTAAATTGTTATAAATTCTATGTCTATAATTCTTTATATCCGATTGAATCAGGAAAAATATATAAAGCTGGTAAAACATATGTTTTTAGGATACGAAGTTTAAGTAAAGAATTTCTTGCTAAGATTGAGAAGATACTTCCAGTGGTTACTGATGATTGCATAAAGATCCTTTCGGTTCAGCAAAGAGATATTCACCAACGACACATTATTGGTCTACGTACAATAACGCCGGCCATAGCAACGATAGATGGAAACTATTGGAGACAACGACATGATGTATTAAAATTGATTGAGCAAATACAATTGAATCTTTTAAAGAAATATAAAAGCTATTATGGAGAAGATCTCATTATAAATAATAATTTCATTAAGTATATAGAATTTGATAATCATACGCCTATAGCTTTAAAGTATAAGGATATGACCCTGATAGGAAATAAATTTCACTTAATTATTAATAACGATGCGGTATCTCAAAAATTAGCTTTTATTGCGCTAGCAGCAGGAATCCTGGAAAAAAACTCGAGTAATGGGATGGGCTTTTGCCTTCCAATATACGCATAAATCGGAGAGGGGTTATGATTTTTGCTATATGATCTTATTTGCATTTTTGAAAACGCCTATAAAAACCATGGGGATAGTATTATTCTAAATGTATACAGATTTAAAAGAGGTATATACATTAGAATTAATCAAGATTATTCTCAGGAACGATTAATCATTGATTCAATGGCAGAACCCTCGGAATTATTGGATTGGTTTAAGCGGGCCGACTATTATAGTAGTTTAATAAGTACGCAGAAAGCTGTAGACAAAAATAAAAAGATTCATAGTAATAATTATTTTTCGCTATTTATTAAGAAAGATACAGTTTTCGGGACAGTTAAGAAAAAGGCATTAACACGACTAGAAATTAAAGAGATCGTCGATAACTACTTTAATATCTTAGAAAGTAATAAGCAGGGTGTTAAAGGGAAATTAGTAGATGAGCTATTAAGTCAAATACCGGTTGATGTTGATACTATCATCTTAAATAGATTTAGAGAATATCTACTAAAAAATCTCGATAATATTATAAATGATCTTCAATCAATAGAGAAGAGCTTTGAAGGTTATATTAAATTGTTTTTTTATGTAGATATGGAAAAATACAAGCAGGAGTATAATCGTTATCTTATTCCAAGAGTATTCAATACTAACAAATATAATATAAAAATTGATGGTGATATTTATGGTGTTTCTAATAACAATATATCAATGAATTCTAAAAAGCCGTACCTTGAATTAAAAACAATGAAATGTAAAGCACCTTATAAAATCCGGTTTGATGACGCAATAATCCATAAGAAATTTTTCGATTGGCTGAAATTTCAGAAAAATAGAGTGGGATATATCCCAATGGATTTTGATTTTAGTATGCCACTCTTAAAATTTGCTGATATAAGTAACGGCAGCTATTATTATTTGAATACAATGGTTAAGAATGATGAAGTTATTATTACCGATTATGAGTATTTTCCAAATTTTAAGCAAACTATTAATTTGAAAGTAAAAGATTATTTAAATATTATACAAGATGATAACCAAACGGTGACATACAACCTTAATACCTTAAAAGATTTAGAAAAAGAAATTGATAATGAATATTTTGAAGGTAATCTGAGAAAGGCGTATTTTTCCGATATTAAAACGGGGAATATTAACAAAAAAGTACTTGAACTGTTGCTACTATCAAAGGATGCCTTTTATAGCTTTTTTAGAAAAAATAATCCCTATCTAATACAATCTATTTTTAAATTTATTAGTAAAGAGATTATAAAGCAAAAAATATTGGACTATGACCGGTTTGCTGCAAAACAGATTTATAATCTTATGATAACGATTAGTCAATACATTGGCTTAGGAGATAGAGATTCAATGGGTGATAATATAGAAAAATTGTATAACAGCATAAGTGATAAAATTAGTACTAAAGACTTTGCAAAATGCAGCTCGGATGAAGAATACTTTTTTTTATGCGGTCAGCTCCTCTACTTTATTTCATCTAAAAGCAAATCGGACAAAAGTGACTACCGTATGCTGGAGCAGTTTATGAATTTAAAAAATATTAATAATCTTAATAGAGAACTAGTATCTATTTTAAATCGTTATAAATATGCAATATCAAGTAAAGATAAAAGATTTAAGCAGGCATTTAGTATGATTATGGGATATAGTGCTTCTGAAGAGTTGAGTCATATGGAAGATATATTCTTAGCCGGCTTTTTATCAAAAAACTTAATATATAAAGATTACAAGATGAAAGAAGCGATAGTATATGAAGATGCGGAATAGAGTATATGGTATCATTGGCATAAAGAGTAGTATGTCCAATTGGAATGCAGATTTTACTGGCCGACCGAAGACACTTGGAAATGGAGAAATATATGGAAGCGATAAAGCAGTGAAATACCCAATGAGACAGTTATGGAGAAATCAAGGAGATAAAGTTTTTTCCATTAGGACATTTAAACAAACTGAAGAGAAAGATAATAATTCAATAAAGAAACTGCACCCTAAGAGTCTTTCTGAAAGGTATACAGAGCTATTCAATGAGGATGCTCGGAGGCAGTCAACAACAACAGTGTTGAAAAACTTATTTTCTACAGTTGATATAATGAATTTTGGAGTGACTTTCGCTGAGGCCGGTCAGAACATTTCTATAACAGGGTCAGTACAAATAATGCAAGGAATCAATAAATATAAAAATAGTCAAATAATTGTGGGAGATATTATGTGTCCTTTTAGAAATTCTAAGTCTGATGAAGCGGAGGCTACTACACTTGGAACAACAGTTTTAACGGATGAAGCGCATTACTTCTATTCATTTGTAGTTAACCCTGGAAATTACGAAGATTATATAGGATTAATTGAAGGTTTTGAAGGATATACAACGGACGCATATGAAAAATTCAAGACTGCATCACGCATATCGGCTACCGTATATAATTCAGTTAGTAAGGTAGGATGCGAAAACGAATTTGCGTTGTTTGTGGAATGTAAATGCGGAGAAGATGCTTACTTACCTGAGTTAGCGCAATTCGTGCTTTTTAGTAAAGGAGAAGAAAAGTGCTGTATTGATATAACAAATCTTTCGTTTTTAAACCAAAATAAAATAAGAAGTGCTATAGAGCAAGTAGAAATTTACTATAATCCTTATACAACAGAGATTAAAGAATCTATTCAAGCAAAAAAATATAACATATTTACAAAGGAAGAATATCGTGAAAGCACTTATGTTTGAATTGAGCGGGAGAACTGCTTTTTTTAGGAAACCGGATGTTAATTCATATATAAATTTTACATATAACCATATTCACAAAATTGCATTGCTCGGATTGTTAGGGACGATTATAGGGCTAGGAGGTTATAATAAGCAGTATAAGTATAGAATGGGCAATAGAAATGATGTCTATCCGGAATTCTACCAGCAGCTCAAGGATTTAAAAGTTTCGATAATTCCTTTATGTACCAATGGAGTATTTCAAAAAAGTAATCATGTTTTTTGTAATACTACAGGGTTTGCAAGTAAAGAGAACGGAGGGACTTTAGTTATACGAGAGCAATGGCTTGAAAAGCCTGCGTGGAAAATATTTATTTTAGATGATGGATCAATAGATAGAATCGTTTTTGATATATTAGTAAAAAATATCATGTGCATGCAATGTAAGTATATTCCTTATCTTGGGAAAAAGAATCATTTAGCAATAATAAAAGAATGCAGTATTGTCGAGCTCGACGAAGTACATGATGCAAAATTTATTTATTCAATGTTTCCAAGATTTAATTATGACATAAAACATCAAGATGGGAAAACGCATGACGGAGGTATACCATATGTGTTTCGAGAATATTTGCCATTACGGTTGAGAAAAGAGGATAATGCTTATGAATATCAGGAATTTATATATACAAACGTAGAAGTCTGCTATCTTCAAAAATTATACAGTGTATATACTTATAAGAATTGTTCAATAGCTTTTTATTAAATATTTTGCCAAATAGAATATTATTAATCAGTTTTTCCAGCTTGCTATCAAATAGAAGAAGGTGGATACTTGAAAATACCATGGTGTAAAGCTATGCAATAAATACTTGGACTTAGAGCACTTTGGTTGGAAAAAAGTTTCACAAATATAGGGTTACACTATTTCTCTATAGGACTAAGTAAAGAGTATTGCTAACTCTCTTAGTTTAACCAGGACATATAATGTATTTAAATGAGTAGTGGCAGGTGTAGCATTGGTATCATTACCTGTTTAACCAGGACATATAATGTATTTAAATTAGGGCAATAAACAAAGCTAACCTGCTCCCTAATTGTTTAACCGTAAACGCTTCATAGTAAGTACCTTTTCTTTAAGTATTATATTTGAGATAATGCTCTCATGAACTATTCAGTCAAAAAAGTTTAGTACTAAACTTTTTTGACTCTAGGGAAGGAGAACATATGAAGACTCAAACAAGTTTAGTGGCAGAGCAGATTCGTATACAAAAATGGTCGGAGCAAATTAAAGATTGTCAGGCTCGACCGGCTGGAATGAAAGTTGATACCTGGTGCGAACAGAATGGTATAACAAAAGCAGCATACTATTTTAGGCTACGACGTGTGCGCGAGGCGTGTTTAGCCCATGCTCAGAATAATGAGTCGCACTTTGTGGAATTGCCTGTACCAACAAACTCAAAACCTGTACATTCATGCCCAAGCGAAAAAACGCTGGCATCTGACACTGTTGCAATACTACATGGAACAAATGATATATCGATTGAATTACTTTCTACTGCATCAACTGAGTTTATTAGTACTCTTATCGGAGCTATCGCTCATGTTAAATGATGGAAACGGATTCAAGAAAATTTATCTGGCAACAGGGTATACCGATCTCCGCAGGGGTATTGAGGGATTAGCCGCCATCATTCGCTTTCAATTTCATCTCGATCCTTATGACACAAACACGTTATTCTTATTCTGTGGAAGACGGTGTGACCGTATCAAAGCGGTCTTATGGGAAGGTGATGGCTTTTTGCTGCTGTATAAGAGACTTAATACAGGTGCCTTTAGTTGGCCAAGATCTGCAGATGAGGCGATTGAAATATCAGAGGAACAGTACCGAATGTTAATGCAAGGGCTAGAGATTGTTGCAAAACGTCCGATTACAGAATTAAAGGATCCACCAAAGGCTATGTAGTTTTTGTGCATTTCGTAGAATTTAAAATTCTTGAAAAGCTGAAATCTGAAAATACTTTTCTATTATCCACACACTGCAATTCTGACCGTGAATTGTTAAGGCCAATTATATAAGAATTATCGGTTTGTGTGGATAACCATTCTAAGATGTCAAAGATTTTTGACCTTTTAGAAAGGTTATCCACCGTCAAAATGACGGAAGGCTAACGAACACAGATTAGCGTAATTACGCTGTATCTGCTATAATTAAGTCCAATAAAAGGAGTTCTTGATTATGGCATTTAAATATACAGAAGAACAATTGAATACAATGGACAAGTCGCTCCTTGTCTCGATGTTTCTTGGTCTGCAAGAACAAATGGATGCGCTTACTCAGGAGACGCACGCTCTTAATGAGAAGATGCAGCTCATGATGGAACAGCTAGTTCTTGCTACCAACCATCGTTTTGGCAGATCCACCGAGAAGATGGAGGATGTTGCTCAGATCCGCTTTATGGAAGTCGATGGGACCATCGTATTCTTTAACGAAGCAGAGGCAGTCTGTGATCTGGATGTGCCGGAACCTGAGGAGCTAGAACAAAGCCCCTCAAAGAAGACAAAGCAGTCCGGAAAGAAAGAAAAAGATTTAGCAGGTCTTCCAACGAACAGAATCAATCATTACATGACAGAGGAAGAATTGACTGCTGAATTCGGTGAAAAAGGCTGGAAACAGCTTCCGGATGTGATTACCAAACGGTATAAGTTTGTCCCTGCAAAGGTAGAAGTCGATGAGCACCATATTGGAGTCTATGCAAGCAAATCAGATGAGCATATGGTAAAAGCAGCGTATCCGAAGGGACTGCTTCATGGTAGTCCGGTATCTCCTTCACTTGGGGCAGCTATCATGAATGGCAAGTATGTGAATGCAGTTCCTCTTTATCGTTTGGAAAAAGAGTTTGAACGTTATGGACTGGCAATTACCCGTCAGAATATGGCGAACTGGATGATCCGTCTTGGAGAAGAATACCTTGGAATCATGTATGATCATCTTCACAAGCTACTCTATGATTATCATGTCATCCAGGCAGATGAAACTCCGGTTCTCGTTAATCGTGACGGTCGACCGGCAGGAAGTAAGAGCTACATGTGGGTATACCGTTCAGGTTTCATGTATAGAGCCAGGCAGATCGTGTTGTATGAATACCAGAAAACGAGGAATGCATCACATCCAAGGACATTCCTAAAGGATTATTCTGGTATCTGCGTAACAGATGGATATCAGGTCTACCACACTGTAGAAAAACAACTTGAGGATCTGACGATTGCTGGGTGCTGGGTTCACGCAAGACGGCGTCTTGATGAAGCACAGAAAGTGATTTCGGAGCCTGCAAGGAAAGAATCCATGGCATATCTGCTCATGAAACAGATCCAGGCCATATATCGTGAAGAAGGCAAGTTAAAGGACCTTACTTCTGAGGAACGACTTAAGCAACGCCAGGTTATAATTAAGCCCATGGTGGATGCTCTATTTGTGTACATCAAACAGCATGAATGTGAAGTCCCGGGAAAAGGAAAACTTCGCGAAGGATTCAATTACTTAATAAATCAGGAACGCTATCTTAAAGTATTTTTAACTGATGGTGATGTTCCAATGGATAACAATGCAAGTGAACGAGCCATTCGTGGCTTCTGTATAGGAAAAAAGAATTGGCAAGTTATCGATACGATAAGAGGAGCAACCAGTTCTGCTATCATCTATAGTATTGCTGAAACTGCAAAGGCGAATAACTTAAAGCCTTATGAATATTTTGAATATCTGTTAACAGAGATTCCAAAACATATGGAAGATACAGATAAATCATTTTTGAATGATCTGCTTCCATGGTCAGATAAGCTTCCGAAAAACATCAAAAAGTCAGAACAATAAAATCAAATGGCTATGAATAATGGTCTAACATTTGTCAAGGTACCGAGAATGGAGCGTTTACGTTTAACCAGGACATACTGTATTTAATTCTACATGGTACTCGAGAAGGAGAAACAATGCTAGGCCATTTTTTAGAAATATATCCTAATGAGATTTTTTATAGTATTTGTGTAAGATATCATAACTTAACCGGTCAAAAAAATTATCAAGGGACAGCTAAGGAACTGTTTGATAAAAAGCATAGTGGTAGAGGACTATTTTTCCCAAGTAATATCAGTGTATTTACAGATGTAATGAATCAAAGCATGGGGAAGAACTGTATGAACGCAATTGATATTATCAATAATAATACAATTTTTCCTCTGATTAAACCCTTCATTTCTAAACAGCAAAAAATTAGATTGATGTCCAGTCTACTGTCAGGTATACCTAAAATTTGCGGAATTGCAGATTTACTTGCTATACCAGAAAATGATAAAGGAGTCATAAAGTTTTGTAATAAATGTATGAAAAAATTTTTGAAAGAAAGGGAAGAAGGGTATCTAAACAGATTACATCAGGTGCCGGGAAACGATTTCTGTTTAATACACAATAATGTTTTAAGTAGATATGAGAAAAGCAATAAAAGCGGTAAAATAATTAATATACTGAATATTGATTGTGATTCACATGTTCCTGAGAAAGTTAGTAAATCATTACAGGAAGAAAAGAGAAATTTTTCCGTCGATATTGAATACATTATGACTAATAAATTAAGAGATGAGAGTATTGAAATAATACGAAAAAGATATATAGAGCGCTTGGCAGAATTAGGATTTTATAAGATATTTGAGTTTATGGATTATAAGCGATTATATGATGTGTACATAAATTTCTTTTCTAAAGAATTTTTGAATGACATAGGTTTCTATGATAGTGACAAAGACTACAACTCATGGGTCCAAGATATTCCATTTATAAAAAAACAATCAAGTCCCATTAGACACTTACTGTTTATTAGACTGCTATTTGGAAGTGCAAAAGCATTTTTTGAAGATCTCAGTCTATAAAATCATAGCTCAGTTTATGCGGTTGAGTTTGTAAAGGGTATTATTGGCTTTAACATCAACCGCATTATAGAGTTACTTGTTAATCATTATATACTTAGCTTATCAAATTCTAAAGGATTTTTAATAATATCTTTATCTTCTAAATACTTTCCGATTTCTTGAGGAGATTCGGTGACATCGATAGGAATACCAACTAATCCCTCGGAATAATTCTGTTTTTCAGTAGTTTCAATAGCTTTTGGAGTATTTTTGCTATTGTCTGATGGAATAGTTTGCGTTTCTGAACCTGCTAATGTAAAAGCTTCTCGTAATAAAATACTGATATTTGTATCACATCCTAGTTTCTCAACAACGTTCTTTGCAACTTTCTCGCTTTTTTTTCGTTCTGTTCCGGATTGAACGAGCCATAAAGAAATTTGAGCAACGATAGAAGAAACTTTTTTTTCTTTCGTATCTACTTTTTCATCTTTTTTGGATTCTTTGCTATCGTTTAGTGAGTTTGAACTTCTCTTTATACATTTGTTTTTGTAGCTTTCTAGGTAGATGTCGGGAATATATAAATCGGGATACTTAGATAATTTATTATTACCGGAACGAAGTAAATTTAGTGCAGGACTAATTAATGTCAAACTGTCTCTGGCAACTGAAGTTATTGCCTTACGGCTCATTTTTTCTTCTCCGGTCGTAATAACACGCCATTGCGCTAAAATGAATAGTTTAACAGCAACATCCGGTATTCCTTGACTTTCTTCATATAAAATATCACTAAATTCTGGAGTGAGAGAGGTTTCAATCCTATTCCACTGATATCTCCAAAGTTCTCTAACAAATGTATCCCATTCATTATCTTTTTCCATTCGTGCCCATATCGGTATGATTTCGCCTGTTCCTCTGCGACCGTTCTTAAAAACTTCACTAATTGTACCAGTTGCTTCCGGAGTCCCTATCAACACAACCGGCATTCCAATCTTGTTTACTAGATTGACAAAGAAGTTTAGTAGTTCGTTTGCTCCACCAGTTCTTAGTAAGCTTAGATTTTGAATTTCATCTATTACAAGAATACCCATTGAATGAAGAATAGAAACATGACTCATTGCAGGAAGCATTGCATTAGCTGCTCTACCTGACCCATACTTACGACAGTAATCAGTTTGAATTAAGGAATCTACCGTTTGGAAAAAATCTAAACATAAGCCCTTTGTGCTTCCATCATGAGGACAATCGAGCTTGATCCATACAATTTGCTTTTTGAATAACTGTCGATCTTTATAATTGGAATGCGTGATAATTTGAGGGTATTGAAGAAGTACTTTTTCTATTGCTGTTGTTTTTCCCATTCCGCTTAGACCAATTAAGGTGAACCCTGTAGAGGTAGATCTATTTGGGCAGAGGTCTAAGACATAATTTATATCTTTTCTTCTGACAGCCTCTGAACTAATATTTAATAACTTAGTATATTCTTTTGTTAACGGATTTCGGTGCTTTGCTATATAGCCATGACGTATAATTCTAGAAATTGCTTGTTCAATTTCAATATGTTTATTGAGTGGCTCAACAAAATCCCTAATACGTTCTACACAGTGTAGTCGGAGATAGGATGGAAGCTCTTTTTCCTTAACATCAAAGAAAGGTTGATATCTTATTTTAGATATAGCTTCTTCAGGAGATAATATTGGAGGTAGAGCCTCTATCATGGGATTGTTTGAATAGTGTATCAAAAGTTGTTTTTTATATTCAGCATCAACAGTGTCGCCAATAAGAGTATTATTAAAGCTGGTATTTTCATCATGTGCTCTCATGGGTTTTCCTCCTCGTAGCGAATATAGCTTTTTGGAGCAAGATAGTCATCTTCATTCTCCAAATCGTCAGATAAGATATTACTAGTATCAGGAAGCTCAAAAGCTTCTTCTTTTGCAAGTCTTTGCCTCTCATCAGCTGTTGCTTCTCTGATACCTTTTATTGTCTTTCTACCAGAAATGCTTTTTTCTTGCTTTGCTGCTTCGGTGTTAGATATACCGGTATTGATAGTATCGGTATTTAATGCATCAAGTTCTGCCTTTTTTTGAAGTTCTGTATATTCATCAAAGTATGCATTTTTCTTTTCATTATTAACGTACTCATCTACTTCTTCCAGATAAGCATTTTTATACATATAAGATGATTCAAGAAGATAACATTTTTCGTAGTCCCTTCCATTATCAAGTCTAATGTATGCATATTTCATATTTCTAGGGTCATATGATATAGGAATTTTCCAAGAGTTATTAGATCTAGCTTTTTGAAACCAGTGGTCTCTTTTTGCTGTTTCACAAGTATAAAAATATTTTCCAAGCTTGATTCCCCTAAAGGTAACAGTTGCAGAATTACTTGGTAAGAGATTAAGCTTTATAATATCTTCATGGTATTTCTTCAATTTTCCTGTCCGATTTTTCATTCCCCAGTTCCATAACTCTAATGGAATCGGTTTTATGCGGTCTGAAATTAGGAACTCATTCTTCTTATACCATTTCATGCGATGTACGTTGTTGTAGAATAAAACACATCGTATAACAACAGTAGTTAATTCCTTTAGTGTTAGTGCAGCACCTAGACGATAATCTTTCTCGCCACGTTCTCTATATTTCTTTTTTACTGCACCGGGTAACCATAGAAGAACTCCAAGATCAAGCCTTCTGAAAACACATTCAACAATTCCTTTCCAGTCTGCTCTATAGGGTGGTAATATTTCAACATCGACGCCAAGTGTATCAATTAGATTATTTGCGTTATCACTTAGAAACTCAAATCTATCCGCTGTAATTAGCTCCGGCAAATACTCGCACGGCCAATCTTTTTGTTGAATATTGATTCCATATTCTTTACAATATTCAACTTTGTTCCGTGCGGCATTCTCCAATGCCATCATGGCTCCTACCCAGCTAGGACCTTCTAAGCCTATGTATAAGCCTGCTATTAGTCTACTAAAAACATCAATAAGGACATATATAACTGCTCTTTTTATAACTTTTGTCCGATCCAGACTATTAACCATATATACTGATGCGATTGTAGAGTCGATTTGAAATCGGCTGCCGGGTCCAAACGCTTGCACTGTCGAGTCGCCGAGGACCTCACGATGGCGGAGAGCATAACCTTTTTCTCCTTCACGAGCAGCAATTATTGCTTGAATATCGGTATCCTTTTTTACCCAGTACACAAATTGTTCAAAAGTAGGTAAACTATCAAAGGGTTTTAATATTGGTACCTCAACTCCGTCGCAAAGCTTGTAGCCAAGTATATATTGACTAAATATCATTTTTTCATAGACATGTAGTAAAGGCCGTTTCTCTGTAGATTTATAGAAATTTTCTATTGCTTTTTTAAATTCCATTCTATCCTTTAATGTTATATTGATTCCCGTTTTCTTATTATCATCCCTTTTTCTTTCGCGTCCTCTTTTCGTTCCTTCAGTTGGTTTTTCCTTTCCTTTATTGCCGCAATGTTCATAGTCAGGCAATAAGCAATTTTTTGATAAGCCACCTTGCCAATACTTTCTTAAATATAGATAAATATATTTTTTTGATGTTTGATATTTTTCAAAAGCCTGTTTTATAAGTTTTCCTCTTGTTTTTTCATAATAGATGTCAGGCACACGTATTACACAATCTTTGATAATTTTCCAGTTTTTATCCCGTATTTGTTTGTATTTTTCCGGTAGTAAATCGTCATTCGTGATAAGTTTATCTTTATAGTGAAAATTAATTATTCTTATGGTACATTCTTGTACCAGTGTTTCAATCTCCACAAAGCTACGTTCTTTTGGTAAAGCCTTTGGATTATTAATTTCAATAACGATCACAAGTTTGTCTACAGGATTAACCCATAGAACTCGTTCTAATTTCATATCGGTATTTCCATCAATAGGGTCCCATTGGATAACGCTATTTATTGCTAATATGTCTTGCATGAATAATCACCTCGTTTTCATTTTATAGAGCTTGTTAATGTCTAGCTTTAGTAAGTTTAATTGAGTTATAGGAGTGATAGGTTGATGCATATCTACTTGCCATATTTTATTTGCAATAAGAAATCTAACAATAAACATACCGGTGCCGGAAGACATACCGTATTCATCGCTAATTGTTGAGGCAATTTTAGCAATCTCTTTGTTGTTCTGAAGTATTGCTCGTCGCATAGATTCTTCGATGTGGATTATCTTATCAATATCTAATTCAGGGACACCATCTAAACTTTTTGCTTTGCGAACCCAAATAATATTCCCTATAAATACCTTATCAATATTTTTTTCGGTGATGATCCCCCAATCTATTCCATGCCTTTCATAATAAATACGTTCTATTTCAAGTTTTTCACGGGTTCTTTTCTTAAGTAAATCTTTCTCATATTTTACTGTTCTTGCGATAGTTTTGGTTTTATCATCTACCTGAATTTCAATCAAAAAATCGGTGGTAATAGGTACGATAACTTTTGTTTTTGGAGCCGCTGGATGTTTAACACCAATTTCATGAGCAATTTGAATAGTTTCATCCATATTTAAAATTGCATATTGTTCCTTGATATCCTTTATAACATCTTCGTACCATTCTAAAGTCATATAGTAAAAAGACTCCAGTCTTGAAAGCATGTGATGTTGTCTTTGTGTTTGAATATTATAAGTGCGCAAAGAAGTTCCTCTTGAAGGAATTTCCGGCACCTTGATCCATGGAATATACTCCTTGCCATCTTTGAGGCAGCGTCCTTCTTTAATTCTTTTTTGAATGGATTCAGTACTTGTGATATGTCGATATCTAGCCATATAGAACACCTCATCAATCTAATCTTATATTTTGATGTTAATCATTTCCTTTATCTTAATCAATTATTCAAAAAATAAGCAAATTAATAAGTATATCCTAAATTTTTTTATCTTATACATCATTTATAAAGAATTACACAATACATGTATTGCATTCTTATACCTATACATAATTTTTTCATTTCATATCCAATCCAATCACTTTATTGAATGTATTTTCATAGGATTCATAAAGTTAGTCCAGAAAAGAAGGAAACATAAGAAGTATCTATGCTGATAAAATACTACAAGGAATGATACATAGTAACTAAAATTTTTAAGCTGGATGTTTTGTCAGGTATGTAATACATTGATATGGGTAAAAATCCCATATGAATAAATATATAATGGAGGAATAAAATTGATCGGTACTTTCCCAACACCCTATAAAGATGAACTTCTATATAGTGTTATAGCACGGTATCACGTTATGTCAGGAAATCTAAGTATCACAGCTACAATACGAGATCTTTTTAATTCTTCAAAAGTTACTGCTATTGTCGATTTCCCATGTCATTTGGATGCATTATGCAACAATATATCACTCGCATGGGATTGTTGTCTTGAAGATTTTATCCGAAATCATACACTATATCCATTTTATGCAGCATTTTGGGTTGCTGATAGAGCTCAATCTATTAAAAAGATTATGAAGAGTGATTGCAGTCAAATGGCTCATCTTAAAGCAGGTGTTAATTCAAGTGCAATGAAATTATTTAAGAAGTTACGCTTTTGTCCTAAATGTATTGAAGAAGATTTGGAAAATTATGGAGAACACTATTGGCATCGTGTTCATCAGATACCCGGAGTTTATATATGTCCCAAACATGGTATTCTGACTTATGATAGTACAGTGCCGGTTTACGATATGAATCCTAATTATTATCACGCTGCACATAAAAAGAATTGTATACCGATTAACGAGAAACTAAAGTTTTCATGTGAAATTGAACGGAAGCTATATTTGCTGGCTATAGATATTGAATGGATATTAAATAATAGTACAGTTAATAGAGGGCCAGATTGGATTCGTTCTTGTTATAGAGAAACCCTAATGGATAGAGGGCTTGTTACCCCTAAAGGTCAGATAGATCAAAAGAGATTATTAGCGGAATTTATGGAATTTTACTCTTCGGCTTTTCTCCAAGAGATAGGTTTGATGCCAAATGCTCAAAATAACCATAACTGGGTGGCAATGATGGCGAGAGAAAAGGGAGATAACGCTCATCCGATAAAACATCTTTTATTCATCAGGTTTCTTTACGGATCAGTAGAGAAATTTTTTAATAATAGACATGGATATCAGTATTTTGGAACGGGCCCTTATCCATGTTTGAACGCAGCTGCAAGTCATTTTAAGCAGCGTATAATTACTGATGTAACATATGCTTGGAGTAGAGATAGAAAACCTACAGCGACATTTCGATGTTCATGTGGGTTTAGTTATTATCGGAAGGGGCCGGATCAATGTGAGTCAGATCAATATCGGTATACAACGATCAAAGAATATGGACAATTATGGGAAAATAAGCTAAAGGAGCTCATTGAGCAACAGCTATCATTAAGGGAAGTTTCTAGGCGATTAGATGTTGATTTGCAAACGGTAAGAAAATATGTATGCAGGTTAGGTCTGAAGACAGATAGAATGAATCAAACAACAAAAGAAAAATTGATAATGCCTCAGCAGAAGACAGAGAAATTTACGCAAAGAAATGGAAAACTTCGTGAAGATTATAGAAAGAGATGGACTGATTTAATAAAAGATAATCAAGATATGTCAAAATCTAAACTAAAGACTATTGATTCACATACATATAATTGGCTTCATTACCATGATAGGCAATGGCTTGACGATCATTCCCCTTCTGTACAAAAAAGTATAAATATAGTATCCAACGTAGACTGGCGGAAAAGGGATATTTATATAGCAGAAAAGATTTCTGATCTTGTTAGTGATATGTTGTTATCCCAGGACAAACCAAAAAGAATTAATAAGGATACCGTTGGTAAAGCATTAGGTATGTTATATCTGTTAAGAAATCACTTAGATAAATTGCCAAATGCTAAAGAATTGCTGGATGCAGTATGTGAAAGCCGAATAGATTATCAAATAAGAAAAGTTCAATGGGCCGCTGGGAAAGTTAAAGATGATAATCAAACTCTTAAACCTTGGAAGGTGAAACAAGTAGCAGGATTATCAGGACCCCTGCCGGTAGAGGTCGAAAGTACCATTAATAATATAACCGTAAATGAATAAAGATTTAATACAAGTAATGATAGATAAAGGATAAAATTATTCCCTAGTGGATTACAATAAACCTTTTTATAGATTCAAGATTTTATAACATTACCAATGTGTTATGATATTTTTCCATTGACCATTAATGGCTTAATATTTGTATCTGTCTTGAAGTCGGTAATTCTAGGAGTATATGTTCTATTTTTTTGATCTTCGATTCTTTTTTCAATCTTTTCTGTTATTTTTTTAAGATCTTTTTGATTTTTTGCGATAATTGGATAGATTGATTGAAAAATTTCATATTCATTTTTAATCAATCTTCGAGCCTGTTGGATTTTCTGGATCTTTTTAGCATAGTGATAGCCTTTTACAACGTTGAAGGTATCGTTTTCAATTGCGTGCAAAAGGTCTTGAATTAACAAGTCGGAACAGCGCAATTCTTCTTTTAGAACATCAAAGTGTTCAATTATTTGATTATAAGCCTGAGATATATTATCAATTAATTCTTTTGAAAAATACATAAATATTCTCCTTGCATCAAAGTCTCATGAGAACTGATTTTATTTTGATATTATTTACAGTATTTATAAGAGTTAATCAAATATTTTCCATTTGAAAGAGTTTTTTAAAATGTAATATATTTAATGATTGATTTTAGACTTTTAAACGGGTTACTTTGAGAGTGGAGTAAAATCTTATATAAAAATATTGTCGAAATTTGCGATGAAAAGTTAACTTAAGTGGCAGGGAATAGCAATAGTTTTGTAGAATAATAATTTGTTGTGGCAAAAAATAGAAGGAATGCTTAATTAGAATAAAGAAGACTCTTAGCATGACTGTTACGAGGATATGAGTACGGTGTAATTATGCCTATTAGGTGAAGTTGATGATTAGTTGTATTGGTAAAAAATTATCGCATAAAGATACAGCGTATTCATGAACATGTGCCTATAAACTTATAAAATTGTAAGATGATTATGAGTGGGGGATGAAAATGGAAGCCATAAACATTATACAAGAAATAGAGGAGTTTAAAAAGCTATTATCTTACTCAAAAAATATTGGATTCTTCTTTGGGGCTGGAACTTCATGTGCTTTTGGGTTACCTAATGTTATTTCACTTACTAATGAAGTTGAAGCTATGCTTGAAAGTGAGATGAAGGCATATTTTCAGAAACTCAAAATTAGCTTAGAAGGGCTTCATGGCAGAAAAAACATTAGTGTGGAAGAAATACTTAACTATATTCGTCAAATCAGGGATATTACTGGAGAACTTAAAGATCGTGAATATGATGGTATAAATGGAGGAAATGCCCGAAAATTAGATGAAGCAATTTGCAAGAACATCTTTGAAATTATTAAGAAGAAAGAGGAAAAAGCAGATATATCTGAATTAAGAAAATTTATAGCATGGCTAGATTTATGGAATAGAAACTATGTAAAAGAAATCTTTACAACTAACTATGATATGTTAATAGAAAGGGCAATGGAGAAAAATAATGTTCCATATTTTGATGGATTTGTAGGAGCCTACGAACCGTTCTTTTGGCCTGAGAGTATTGAAGCATTTGTAGGACATAGCGACTTGACTTATAACTGGGTAAGAGTATGGAAACTCCATGGCTCGTTAAATTGGGAGTTTAGAAAAGATTCATCAACAAAGAGTTCGAAAATTATAAGAATTGGGAAAATAGGTTCGCCGGAAAATGAGTTAGTTATTTATCCATCTAAAGAGAAATATAATTTGTCACGCAAACAACCCTTTATTGCTTATTTTGATCGGTTGAAAAACTATCTACTTCAAGGGGAATTATTATTTATATTTTCTGGATATTCGTTTTCTGACCAGCATATAAACGAAATTATTTTTAATGGTCTACGGCAAAATCCAAGATTATATTCAATAGTTTTCTGCTTTTCTGATGATCAAATTGAAGCAATGAAAGAATATTGCACATCATATTTAAATTTATGTGTAATGAGTCCTAAGCTTATAATATTAAATGGTAAAGTCCACGAATGGAAGTATGATGAAAGCGTTGGTAATACTGATCAAAGCGATACATATTGGGACAAGTCTTCAGAAAAACTTATTCTTGGAGACTTCAAAAAGCTAGTCAATTTTTTATTGATAAGCTCTGGAAGAATTAATAGGATTGGGGAGGTTATCAATGGAAAGTGAAATTACCTTCCTTGGAAAAATCATTAGAGTAGATTCAAGTATTGTTGAAGTAGAAGTAAGTGACCAAATTCCATCGTCAAGTCCTATTATTAGGGGAAAAGTTTATAAAATAGGACAGATTGGCACTTTTGTAAAAATACCTGTTGGTAATATAAACTCATATGGAATTGTAGCTAGTGTGAGTAATACACCAAGTAAAGTAAATGATAGTGATATTAAACAAAAAGTGGGTTCAAGGTTCTTAACTGTAAACTTAATAGGTGAGAAAGTTGGAAACGGCTTGTTTGAGAAAGGAATAGGACTTTATCCAACCATTAATGATGAGGTACATATTGTTACTGATACTGATTTAGAAGAGATTTATGGTAAAAGGGACGATGGCGCGATAACAATTGGAAAACATTCATCATGTGATAATTTAGAGGTTTACGTAGATATTCATAAACTTGTGTTAAGACATGCAGCAATTTTAGGGTCTACTGGAAGTGGAAAATCTAATACAACTGTTACTGTCCTTAAACAGATAATTAAAGATTTTAATAATGCTAGAATCGTGTTAATTGACCCACATGGCGAATATGAATCGGCATTTCCAGAGGCAAAAGTATTCAAAATAAATGATGAAAGAAATCCTCTATACATTCCGTTTTGGCTTATGAATTTTGATGAATTAGCTTATTTCCTTGTTGGGGCCAAACCTACTGATGATCAAAGGCCAGAGTATAGAATGTTCAGAGAATTAATAACACAGTATAAGCGTGAACATTGGAGTTTAAAGGCAGGGAATGTAAATCAGAATTTTATTACTGCAGATTCACCAATTCCATTTAGCTCTAGAAAAGTTTGGCATGAAATGAATTGGTGGTTAAACGCAAGCTTTTCATCTACCAAGAAAGATGAGCAGACGAAAGAAGACTCAATGAAATATATCGTAGATGGAGATACTGGCAATTTCGAAGAGTTAAAGGGTGCTAAGTTTAAGTCGCATCTAGATACTGCAAATAATGCTCCGCCGTATAAAAGCCAACATAATGAGTACTACTCATATGAAAAAAGATTATTAAATAGATTAAGAGATAGTAGGTATAATTTCCTTTTTCATCCTGGTGATTATAAAGATGAAAACTCACCTAAAGATTTGCATGATTTACTTAATGAATGGATAGGAAATGAAGAACGTCTTACAATTCTTGATTTAAGTAATATACCGTTTGAAGTATTAGATATTACGGTTGGTTTAATAACAAGATTTATATACGACAGTATGTTTTGGGGGAGAAACGAAAAGAAAACTGGTAGAAGTAGGCCTTTGTTATTAGCTTATGATGAAGCTCACTCATATCTTGGTAATGATGATAGTACAAGTTATTCGAAAGTTGCAGCGGAACGAATTTTTAAAGAAGGCCGTAAATTTGGCGTTGGAGCATTAGTTATCTCTCAGCGGCCATCGGAAATTTCGGAAACAATCTTAGCTCAAGTAGGAACATTTATTGCTTTGAGATTAACGAATTCTTCAGATCAATCTATTGTAAAATCACTCGCGCCGGATAATATGAATAGTTTAATTGATTTATTACCATCATTACGCATTGGGGAAGCCATTATTGTTGGAGAAGCAATAAAGATTCCTTCAAGAGTAAAGCTGCCATTGCAAAATCCTAGACCTGATAGTGCCGATCCTAAATTGGCTAAATGCTGGAAGGAGGAATTTGCATGTGAACTTGATTGTTATAAGGCTGTTGTAACAAAGATTAGGGAACAAAGATTATAAAGAGGGGTTAATGAAATGGAAAGAACTTATATAGAATCAACAATGATAACAAGTATTGGATATGATTTTTCACAAGCAATTCTAGAAATTGAATTTAAATCTAACAGACAGCTTTGGCAGTACTTTGATGTACCAGAATATATCTGGTACGAATTTGAGAGTGCACTTTCGATCGGGAAGTATTTCCATGCAAATATTAGAGGTAGATATACTGAAAATAGAGTTGGTTAATTCAAGGTTACCATTATCAACTACCAATTAGGCTAATAATTGGTGTGCGACAAGAAGCGGCTTCTTCTTGAAAAATTAGTACAGACTGGTGTCTGATGTCCTAGTAGTAGGGATATTCCCATCTGAAACTGCGTCAGGAGTAACCCTGAGGTGGGTTGCATGAGGAAACGCCTAACTGATTGCCTAGTATCCATGGCAATCATGGGAAAGGTTGGTATGGTTTACGATTAAGCATCGTCATTAGCAGCAATGGTTGGGATATGTTAGCCATTGTATTGTAGATTAGAAAACGTAACTTCGCATGTACGTATGTTACTACCTACATATCTGCCGGTGTATTGAATAAGCCTAACCCAACCGTATCTAATAGAAGCTGAACTTGGTAAGTCCTATGGAGTCCATTAATGGTAGGTCAACCGTAAGGAAGATACAATCTTCAGAGGATAACGGAGCGTTGGAAAAAGCAAAGGTCGCCAGGGTGCAAACCAACAGGAATAAGAAATAACTGGGCGAATAATGTTAAATTACATACCTGAAAGGGTGCTGACTTCCAATTGGTAATCAACACGGAATAAAACGAAAAGCAAGATTTCAAAAGTGAGGTAACAGATGCGAAAAACTTCAAATTATAGGAAGTCCACATTATCTCCCGATACCAAATGGAAACTTATTGACTGGTTCCATGTTAACAGGTATGTAGAGAAATTGCAACAGCGGATATACCGTGCCGAATGTCTTGGTGATAAACGCAAAGTAAGAAATCTGCAAAGACTCTTAGTAAGAAGTAAGGCAATGCTAATGGTATCTATAAAAAGAGTTACGCAAATTAACAAGGGCAAAAAGACAGCAGGTGTGGACGGAGAGATAGCTTTATCCAACGAAGATAGATTAAAATTGTTCTATGACTTATCAAAATTGGATATAGAAAAACACAATCCAAAACCGTCACACAGAACCTATATCAAAAAGAAAAACGGAAAATTAAGACCACTTAGTATACCTACACTGCGAGACAGAATATATCAAAATATTATTAAAGGAGCACTGGAGCCACAATGGGAGGCAAGGTTTGAACCGATATCATATGGTTTTAGACCTAAAAGAGGGTGTCATGACGCTATTGCAAGAATTTTTCTATCCTGCTGTAGAGGCAATAAAAGATGGATTTTTGAAGGGGATTTTAAAGGTTGTTTTGATAATTTAAATCATGATTACATTATGGAACAGATAAAAGAATTCCCATATGGTAAATTGATAGGCAAATGGCTAAAAGCAGGATATGTTGACGATGGTGTATTCAATGAAACCGAATTTGGTTCTGGACAAGGCAATATTGTATCACCGCTACTTGCGAATATTGCATTAATGGGTATGGAGGATATACTTGGAATAAAGTATAAGCCTGCGAAAAGCAATGGCGAAATTGCATGTTATACAAATGTGACCAAATATACATTAGTGTTCTATGCAGATGATTTTGTGGTAATGTGTAATACGAAAAAAGATGCGGAAGATGTCTATGGACTATTAAAACCATATTTAGAAAAAAGAGGTCTGGAGTTATCAAAAGAAAAAACAGGAGTAGTAACAATAGACGAAGGCTTTAATTTTCTGGGTTTTAATGTAAGATTGTATCAAACATGTCAGGGTGAAAAACTGCTGATAAAACCATCAAAGGAGTCTATCAAGAAAAGTAAAGAAACCATTTCAAAGGAAATACAGAAGCTGAAAGGCAATAACGTTAGTGCAGTAATAGACAAGCTTAATCCCATTATTAGAGGTATAGGTAACTACTGGTCGCCATCGGTTGCAAAACAGACATATTCATATATTGACCACCATATCTGGGGGTGTACATTTATATTTTTAAAGTATCTACATCCAAAGAAAAGCAAGACTTGGATAATAGATAGATACTACAAGCCAGATATAACGGGGCAAAGCAAAAATCGATGGATACTGACTGATCCAAAAGAACACAAACAACTTACAAGAATGTCATGGATACCAATAGTTAGGCATATTCTTATTAAATTCAGAGCAACACCATATGATGTTGGCCTTAAAGAATATTTTGAGCGTAGGGATGAAAAGGAATTCAATAGAAACAGTATTAAAAGCAAACAGAAAATGGCTAAAATGCAGAATTATAAATGCCTTATATGCAAAATAAGTATCACAGATTTTAGTGAAAGACTGGTAGTACAAGAAAAAGTACCAGAGATACACGGCGGGACAAGGAAATATAACAACTTACAATTGGTACATGGATATTGCAACAGACAATATTATAAAATGTTTCCGCTAAAAGGTAAGCTTCCGACAAAACAACGCAAACAGGAAGGTTGCAAAACTATAAGGCAACTAAGATTTGCAGGAATATCATAAAGACAAATGGATAAATGAGAGCTTGAGCTGTATGTCGTGAAAGTGACATGTACAGTTCTTAGGCGAGAAGGAGGGAGTAATCCCTCTGACTTAGCCGACAGTTCAGTAATGGTGGTGTTATAGCAATAATGGGAAGTTTTAGTTTGAGAAGCATTGTGTCTTTGACTGTGAAAATGCCAGACAATTTGAAAAAAGTATCTATTGACAACTTTAGAAATTTTGAAGATGTTACTCTAAATTTATAAAAAAACGTACTTTTCGGTTTGAAAATTTCATCTATATAAATGACAACTGATAAGGAGAAATAATTGATGGTAGATATAAATTGGAAAGCTTTTGAATTAAAGCATTCAAAAGTAACAGAAGCATTTGAAATGTTATGCTATTTTTTATTTTGCCGTAAATACAATCTTGCAGAAGGGGCTCGCACCGACTTTAATCAAGTAGGTCTGGAAACAGAGCCTATTAAGAATTCTGATGATAAGTATTGTGGATTTCAAGCTAAGTTTTTCGATAAAAACATCAATTATGCAAATATTAGTGAGTCTATTGATAAAGCATTAGCAAATTATGATAAACTGAACCATATCATTATATACATTAATCAACAGGCACAAACTTCTTGCAAAAGCGCTAAAAACATAGAGGATAAATGCAAAAAGAAAGGTATAACTGTAGAATGGTTTTTACCTAACAATTTTGTAATCAGTTTAAATCAACCAAACAATATAGATTTGGCGGAATTTTATTTTGGGAAAACAGATATCTTAAAAAAGCTATCTGATAGCAAAAGTGTCCGAATGAACACCCTAATACAGTCAAAAGAGTATGTCGAGCTAAATTTATTAGATAACGATACTGTGTTAACAGTTAGGGAATACAGTGAGGCACTATTAAAGTCTAAAGATAAATTGCATCTCTTTACTGGCGCTGCTGGTTCTGGCAAAAGTGTATGTATGCGAAAATTATTTAATATTTATGGAGGATATGATAAAGAATCAACAGAGGAACAGCTTGAAGTGATAGATAATGTAGGGGCATTATGCATATTTATTAATTTAAATAATACGCCGCTAGATTTAGTAGAACGAAATATTGTTGCGGATTTGAATAATAATAATTTCATATTCTTGCTTGATGGTCTTGATGAAATTTCGAACAAAGCTATAACTTCAACTTTACTGTTTATTGAGAGTCTATTAGAAAAAGAAACAACTAAAAAAATAATAATATCGTCCAGATTATCCAGCTATAATAAATTAATTTTAAAAGCTACATTTCCTGATATATCAGAACACACAATTGAAAATTTGAATAAAGAACAAATACAAAAATATTTTGACGACAAAGATGATGATGATAGAAAAACTAGGCTTATTGAGTTGAGTGAAAAGAACACTCAATTTTACGAAGGTGTTACAGATATATTAACGCTTGCACTTTTATGGAAACATATTTATAACATTAAAGCTAATAATTATTTTGCAGATTTAATGGAAGTTAGCGTGTCAACAATTTTAAATGATATACACCATAGGAAATATTTAGAAGAACTAAACATACCAAATCCCAAAGAGAAAGCTATTATTGAAATAAATAAAAAACTGGCTTTTTATTTATTTGAAAATGAAAAGTTTTGCTTCACTCAAAAGGAATTGCAGAAAATAATAAATAGTGTTTATTCTAAATGTGATTACACTTCAACAAATCAAATTGTTTCATATATGGCGGATAATTTTTTTGATACTGTTATAACAGAAAATACACAAACTTTTTCATACAGACATAGACGGTTTGCGGAATATTTTACACTGTTATGTCTCGAAAATAAAATACAGGAAGACTTGAGTTATCTCCGCCAAAACAATATTATTATTAACTACGATTTGTTTGAAAAAATGCTCATTCCATATCTACAGAGTAAAGCTATACGTGGTAAAAACATACCACTGGCTTTTAAAGTTGGATTGTTTAATGTCTATTTAGGGAACGATAATGCTTGGGGTGTAGATAAAGCTTTTTACTATTGGTCTCGCTGGATTATATACTCAATAGCGGCATTACCAGATGATATTTTCATAAATGTGGTTGAAGATAAAGCTATACCAATTTATAAATTCCTTTACGATGTTCCACAAAAGATTATTTCTTTATTATCAGAAGATAAAAAACTTTCGTTCAATGAGGATTTTCGTCAAAACTATATTAATTATATATTGCTCATTGCTTTAATGCATAAATTTAATAAAAGAGAATTTTTAGCTAGATTGTTGTCCAACTATGAAAAGATTACTGCACTTATAAGAGAAAAGAAATATTATTTTAACAGTATTTCTAATAGAGATAATTATCTAGTTTGGCAATGCCTTTTGTATATTAAAACAGTAGTTATTGAGGACAATATTAACGGTAAGATTGAGAAGATTATTAAAACATCAACGGAAATAAATGTGGATAATTTATTTGCAGAGTACATTAGTACTGATATTTTTTATCTTAGTTCATTCTACTACAATCTTTTATTGTATTATCCTGATAAGTGTGCAGATATAGTTACAAAAATGAATTTAAATCAGTTAAGCGTCTTTGTCCTAGCGGTTTCTAATCCAGAATGTTTAGATAGGATTGCTAAAAATGAAAGCATAAAAAATTCTCTCGCGTCGGTTTTTAAAGAGCAAATCAGTGGGCAAGGATTTGGGACAATTCTCTGCCTTGCTTTGAAAAAAATATTAGGATGTTGTTTGACAGAAGACGAGATTGTCATTGTGACCAGCTATCTGAACACTAATGAATTTAAAAGTCACTCAATTTTTTGGAAAGAACACTGTGATGTGGTGGGATTTGTTCTTATGGCATTTAATGAGCAAATCAACTCAGAAAAAATAGATTCTGCTGTAAGGCAATATGTAAACGCCTATAATCAATATTTTCAATTGATAAATGGATCATACACAATTTCTAAGTTTGTTAGTTGTATCAAAAAAAATCTTTATGGTAATTCAGAAGGGATTTACTATATCAGAATTCTATTAGGTAAAGCTCTTGCATTATCTGATATGGACGAAGAGTCAATAAAAGGAGCAGTGGATTATCTTAACGATTCAATGAAAGAAGGCGGGCTTTTAATCATATACCATACAATGAAATTATTTAACCCAACAAGGTTTAACAAATTAATAAGTATATCAACCATTAATAAACTGGACAATCCCCGAATATATCAAGATATAAATTACACAAGTACAAGCGACTTGTTATTTATGTTATCATTCATAACTTCTTCTCACAATAGAATAGGTGGATACGAACAACTTTTAAAGGGACTTAGTAATGGAATGATGAGAATGAATGATAGAAAAGACACCATTGGTGATTACAAATTGCTAGAAGGTTTGGAAGTTATTCTAAAAAATAACTGGGTTTCTACAGATGAGCTAATTGGTTATTCGGATAGGATTTTATTGATTGCAAATAAGATGAATGCGTTTCACATTGAAAATGATGTTCATGGAAAGACTATGGAATTATTACAAAAATACGATTTTGATGCAGCTGAATATTACTATAATCAAATTTCGGGTATTGCAGAGTGTTACAATTCGATTTATTATGATTTCGCTTGTGGCTTAGTTTGTAGAGGAAGGGGTGTCGATGATATTGAGAACTGCCTTAGTAATATTAAGGCATCGTTTGACAGGTATCATCAAAAGGTCGAATGGGACAGCTTTTATTTCAAAATATCTATATATTTAAGAATAGCAATATGTGATTTTTATTCGAGTAGTGTACAAAATAAATATTTTATAAAGGCTTGTGAGGAAATAGATGAATTAGAGTATGCAGGCTGGAGCAGAGAATTGAAAGCTAGAGAATACGAGATATATGCGAAATTATGCAGTGCAAGAAATAAAGAAATGGATGTTGATAAGGAAAAAGAAATTGAATATAGTAAAGGCTCAAAAAAGCAAGAAAATAATACGTTTAAAATCCTCAATGATATTAATTCAAAAGAAGAGTTAAAAATATTTATTAGTAAATTGAGGAGAGAATATCGAATTGACAGTTTTGAAGTTAATGATATGCTTATTAAAAAATCGATTGATTTGATTGGGAATATTGAAGATATTATTAAAGTGCTTTCTGAATCACATTATCCAAGTAATATATCATATTCGACTAATAGCCCCAATTTTTGGATGACAGTTGTTTCTGCATTGAAAAATACAAAAACAAAAGGTAGTATCTTCGATTATTTAGTTAATCATGGCGGTGGGCATGATGGTTTTAGTGAAGTGATAAAAATATATGGATATCTAGGCAACAAAGACATTTGTTTAAAAACATTTGATACAATGATAGACTGTATAGAGTTTTTACTGTGCTAATAAATTACATTTGAACTTCATGTTATGTTTATAACCGATTAATCCTGTCGAGTTGTGAACTGCGCATTATCCATATACTGCCGAGTATATGTATACAACAGTGAACCAGAGAAAATTAGAATGTGTGGAAGTTGCCTATGATTGGTATTGTTAGAAGGATGATGAGAACATGGGAAAAATGAATATAATTTTACAGAAATGCTCGAAAGTTAAACTTCCGAAAACCATCAAATCTGTATAGAGATTTGTAAAAAAAGTATTTAAGTAGACAATATATGTCCAAGCGAGTTGATATAATGAATGTACGAAAACACTTGGAGATGATTTTATGAAACAAGAATCAACAAATAAAAATCAAAGGATATTAAACATTTATGCCAGGTTAATAGATGGGTATGCAGTGAATAAGGCAGAAGAAGCTGCGCGATATAATGTTAATGAAAAAAGCATTCAACGCGACTTGCGTGATATATGTAATTTTATAGAAAAAAAGGCAGTAGAAGATGGTTGCTTAAATAAGATGGTTTATGATCGGAAAGAAAAAGGATATAGACTGGAAAGAATAAGTCGAATGAAATTTCAAAATAGTGAAGTACTTGCTGTTTGTAAAATACTTCTTGATAGTAGAGCTTTTCGTAAGGATGAGATGGTACCAATGATAGATAAACTATTAGATTGTTGTGTACCAAAAACTAGTCATCAAATGGTAAAAGAGTTAATTGAGAATGAGAAATTTCATTATATAGAACCAAAACATAGAATGAAATTTATAGATAAAATGTGGGATTTAGGAATTGCAATAAAGAATACTCAATTAGTTGAAATAGAATATTTAAGATTAAAAGATAAACAGTATGTTAAAAGGATAATTAAGCCTGTGGCTATTATGTTTTCGGAATATTATTTCTACTTAGCAGCATTTATTAATGACTTAGAAAAAGCGAAACAATTTGAAAGGCCAAATGATCCGTATCCAACGATATATAGAATAGACCGAATTGTAACGTTTAAAGTACTAAAAGAACATTTTAAAATACCTTATAAGGACAGGTTTGAAGAAGGTGAATTCCGGAAAAGGATTCAGTTTATGTTTGGAGGTGAACTGAGAAAAATAAAATTTAAATATTCAGGACAATCTTTAGAAGCAATATTAGATAGACTTCCTACAGCTAAAATAATCAAAGAAGAAAAAGATGGTTGCTATTTAGAAGCGGAAGTGTTCGGAAAGGGAATAGATATGTGGCTTAAAAGCCAAAGTGAATACATACAGGTAGTTGAATGAAATGAGGTGTAGCGTGAAAATAATATTCTGCACTAAACTAGTGACTCAAACCTAAAAAAGGCAATACCAAATAAACCTTATATCTGGATTATTGTGGGAATTTTTAGCAGGTAAAAGGATACATTAAACTGAAATCTTTAGATACTTGAAAAGATCAAACTTTAGTTTAAGCCACAGAAATGTCGGTAGCTTTAATTACACCTTGGGCAATTAGAAGTTTTATTGCCTGTTTAATAGCTTTCTCTTTCTGCTTTTCCAGCACTTCTTGTGGCATATCAATTTTATAAAGATCACTTGGATTCCACTCTTCGCCAGTGACAAGCATATTATAAATGGCGGTGAGTATCATCCTTGCGATAACGATTATGGCTCTTTTCTTGCCTCTTCGTTTATAAAGGCGTTCATATTTGATTTTGTAGTAAGGAGACTTGTCCGACTTCACGGCTGCATGAGCAACTTGTACCAATGCTGGTTTGAGGTAGACACCGGCACGTGTTATACGGACTGATTTCTTCTTACCGGCAGATTCATTATTGCCAGGCGTTAAACATTAAACCCGCCCAGCAGCACAAACGCTTGGAATTGGCAAATTGAGACATATCAATACCAATCTCGGAGATGATAGTAATTGCAGAGGTTCTGTCAACTCCGGGAATGGTGCAAAGAAGAGTAATAGCACTCTCATAAGGAGTGACTATATTATCAATTTTTTTATCTAGCTCTGCAATGGACTGTTGGACAAAATTAAGATGGGAACGAACCATTACAATACGCTCTTTTTGTTCCTGAGTTATTTGATATCCTTCGATAGATTCAACTACAGCATTTGCTTTTTTTTTAGTGATTTTTGGAGAAGGGAAGTACAATATTTCGGGTCAAAGGTATCAGAATTAATCAGGTAGTCCGTGATGGAAGAGGCAGATTTACCAAACATGTTGGAAACGACAGCATCAAGGGCTACATTGCAAACAGTGAAGGCATTTTGAAAACGATTTTTTTCACTGCTTTTACAGGAAACAAGCTTGAAACGGTAACGAGTGTATTCACGAAGAATACGAATTGGTTTGTCAGGGATAAAACTTCCCGGAACTAAACCTAAACGGAAAAGGTCTCCAATCCATTTGGAATCTTTAACATCATCCTTGTTACCTTTTACAGCTTTTACCCACTTTGGATTTGCAACAGTAACACGGATGGTGTCTTCCAAAAGGTTATAGACTGGCACGTAATACTTACCAGTTGATTCCATACACACATCATAGCAGTTGTTATCAATCAACCACTGCTTAAATTGGAGAATGGAATTGTTAAAGGTGGAGAACCTCTTTTTGGAATAGTGGGGAGTAATCCCCTGAGAAGTGATGATTGTGGCAACGAGAAAAGTCTTATGAACATCGACACCACAACAGATAGGATAAACGACTTTCATGACACTGCCTCCTTTCATATTTGAGGAGGAAGACATTGACTGAATCATCACACATTTAACGAGTAGCTAAAACAATGATTAGCGTGCGGTCTTATAGAACCACTTATTTGTGCTTGGTGCGAGCTGCGAATGCAGCGGGGGGGATACTCCGCAAGCGTTCCACTTGCTTTTGAATATAACAAGGAAGCAATTGTAAGCTTCTGAATCACAGTGGAAATATCCACCAGGTAAAGTCTAACCAGCAGCCTGTACCTAGTCCTTGGATGCAAAACGGTAACGTCAGTATTAAGCGTAGGACAGGAAACAGACCGAGCCGAAAGCGAAAGTTGAAGCGATTTAGCCACGAAATAAATAAAATGACGAAGAGGCCGATGTCGTCAAGCAGACAGCAGGCAGCATCAACATATACGAAATGGTGAGTGTATGTTGGCTCTTCCGGGGTTTAAAAGCTCGGCGAGGATGTAGAGGGATTCAGGAGAACAGATGAGACCCTGCTGAGTCTGCCATTGGCAGTATGGAGAAGCAAATCCTACAAAGATGAGCCAACCAGACGCTCAACAGGGAGTCCGACTACCTCATAGTACTGTAGAAGTCCGTGAAAGCGGATAGAGGGAAGGGGGTAGCAACAACTGAACTGTGCAATGAAATTTTATTCCAGACAGGAGCTGAACAAGAATGACAATAGAACTGCACAGGATAAGCGAAATTGCAAAAAGGAACGTAAAAGTACAAAATCTAGCACATTTTATTGACGAAGCTAGTCTAAAACAAATTCATCGAAGAATGGATGGCAAGAAGGCTAAAGGCATCGACAAAGTGAGCAAGGATGAGTATGCTAAGAACCTGGAGGAAAATATTGAACAGCTAGTTTTGCGTATGAAAAGACAAGCGTACCAACCGCAACCCACACGAAGGGTCTATATAGATAAGCCGGGAAGCAAGAAAAAGAGACCATTGGGAATTTCTTGCTACGAGGATAAGTTAGTGGAAAATCGGGTTGCCGAAATTTTATCTGTAATATATGAGCCAAAGTTCTATGAATTTTCCTATGGATTCCGACCTGAAAAGAATTGCCATCAGGCAGTACGGAAGCTGATAGAATGTATCCGCAAGAATGTAGGTTATGTAGTAGAGGCAGATATTCGGTCATTCTTTGACACCATAGACCATGAGTGGATGATTCAATTTCTGGAACATGACATAGCTGACAGAAAATTTATCGATCTTATCAAGAAGATGCTGAAAGCAGATGTGCTAGATGGAGGGGAATTACTGGAACATGAAGTCGGCAGCCCGCAGGGCTCAGCTGCATCTCCAATCTTTGCAAACATCTATTTACACTATGTACTTGACTTGTGGTTTACCATAAAGATAAGCAAAGAGTGCCGAGGGGATGCATATATTATCCGATATTGTGATGATTTTGTATGTTGCTTTCAATACAAAGAGGATGCAGAAAAGTTCTACAAGGAGCTACCGAAACGGTTTACGAAGTTCGGACTTGAATTAGCGGAAGAAAAGACACGGATATTGGAATTTGGTAGGTTTGCGGAAAAAGACCGGGCAGCAAGGAGCGAGGGAAAACCAGAAACGTTTGATTTCCTTGGTTTTACTTTCTATTGTAGCATGGACACTAAGAAAAGATTCTTTCGTGTCAAGGTGATATCGTGCCGCAAGAAAACTACAGCAAAACTGAAAAAGCTGAATCTGTGGTTAAAGGAGCACCGAGATTGGTCTGTCAAAGATATAATTACCAGATTTAACCAATCGCTGCTGGGGCACTATCATTACTACGGAGTTACAGATAACTTTGAAAGTATTGCGAAATTCCGATTCATGATAGTTAATCTACTGTTTAAGTGGCTGAACCGAAGAAGCGAGAGGAAAAGCTATACTTGGGATGCATTTCGGGATGGATTGTTAAAAACCTTCCCAATAGCTAATCCAAAGATATATGTAAGCCTAATTGCAAATAACGCGTAAAGTTGTTGGGGAGCCGTATGCGTTAGTTGCGCACGTACGGTTCAAAGAGGAGCAAAGTCGGTAACGGCTCTGCTTACTCACGGAAGATGATTCTTACACTGGTTAAGATACTGATTTAAGCTGAGAAGAGCAGTCTACGACTCACCCCAACGTGCTTTGTAGTCTATCTTCTCCCCAATATAATTATAACAAAATGGTGAAGACCACGCACCATTTTTCATTACTATTTGTGCCGCCGGTGGTAGCGGCGGAATGGAGGTTAAGATGAACGATAATACTATAATAGAAGAAATACAAGATGAGATAAAAAAAGAAATCGAAAAATATGCTGATGGTGATCAAGTTATATCCCTTAGTGAAGTGTTAGATAATTGTAATGCAGTTGTCACAAGGAATATTTTAAGTGCATTTGGAATAGGTGCGTTTGCAGATCAGGTCGGTGGCGCAGTAACGACAATACATAATTTTAAAGAGGGGATAACCGCTACTAATGCAGACTATAAAAAATATTTACAATATAAAACACCATATTCCAAGGACAGAGATAGGCCGGACTATGATAAGCTGCAAAAGCTAGAGAGAAATAGCCGACTGAAATCCGGAGAAGCATTAGTAAGTGGATATACAGGAAAAGAATTACCTAAAGATGAACATGGACGTTATGATGGAAGATCACATCTTGAGCATATTGTGCCAGTAGGAGAGATAGAATCCATGTCTGAGAATTTTCTATTTATGAACAAAGAAGATAGGGTCAAACTGGCATATATTGAAGAAAATCTTACTATGTTGGAATCATCAGTGAATCAATCAAAAAATGATATAGATCTAAGAGAGTGGCTGAATAAGATAAATCGAGGACAAACAGAAACAAACGCAGTAAGATTTGGGATTGATGTAAATATGGCAATTGAGGCTTATGAAAAAGCTAGAGTAGCTATTAAAAAAGCTCAGCGAAAGGCAGCATATAATAAACAAGCTCCAGAACTGATTTCTACAGGTATGAGGGCAGGTGCTATTATGGGGATAAGAGAGGTGCTTGCTTCAATTCTAATAGATTTTAATCAAGAAGCATCTGTTAGCATTAAAAGGCTTATGATAGCGTATAAGCAAGAAAGCATGAAGTTCAATGATGTAATCGATGAAATTAAAATTACGCTAGAAAATACAAAAGATACAGTGCTTGAAAAATATCAAGGTTTAATAAACATTTTTTTTACAGGTATGTGTAGCGGTTTCTGTTCAAATATATTGACTTTTATTATTAATAGCTTTGTTACAACTGGGAAAAATCTGGTAAGGATTCTTCGTGAATCGATATATTCCATTATAAGAGCAGGAAAAATCATGAATAGTAACGAGTATGAAACACAGGAAGAAAAAATAAATGCAGTAACAAATATAATATTATCATCAGCTGGGATTTGTCTAACTGTTTTATTGGGGGAAGCAATAAAAAGATATATTGCAACGATTCCTTATTCTGAAGAAATATCTCAAGCAATTTCAGGAATTGTAATTGGTGTTGGGTGTATTATGATTGTTTACTATTTTGAAGCCATCTCACAAGAAGTTCTGGCGGCAACAGCGGCAACAGCAAGAGCAGAAATGACGTTAGTAGAAACAGCTGAAAAGGTTCAGAAACTTCAGGATAAAAGTAAATTAAGGCAGAGTCAACTAAAAACAGTTAATAAAAAATTAAAAAATTTGAGATTCTAGTGGGGGTTGATACTTATGAGTGAAAAGGATATGATTTTAGTAGAATCGGTAGATACGAATAATTTATCAATAGAAGAAGTAAAGAATATAGCAAAAGAAATGTTTTCAAGCACTGAGACAGATTTTAATGATATAAAGAACAGACCATGGTATAGGAAATTTCTTAATACAATTACACTAGGTATCAAGGATAGAAAGGTTAGTATTAAGAATGTTAGAAATTTAGCTAATTTGCAGACACTTTTTTTGACTCTCTATATGTCTCAAGAGATTACCCATGATGAGGAATTAGATAGTATTGTTGAAAGTGTTCAAGTTGTATCAGATTCGGTAGTGGCATTGCATAGAAATTGTGTAATTAAATTGTCAACAATTGAAAGTCCATATACGTTATGTGAAGATGATCAACAGGTATTGCTATGGTTTTTAACACTAAGTAATGAAGGTGATTTTTCTAATGAACAAAAAGATAAGTTTCAAAATTATAATCTTCATATTAGAAAAGCATGCAAGGTATCAGGTTCTGAAGAGCGCCCCTTAGAAGATATGCTAAAGAATGTGAACTCACCGAAGGTATTTTATCGATGTGCATCAGAGCAGTCATATTATATATGGGGTGATTTTCGCTATACAGAAAGTATGAAGAATGCTCTTGCGAAACTAGCTGTGAGTGAAGACGATAAGGATCTAATATTGAAATCAATTAAGAAAGAAGTAGAAAATTATTCTGGAGAAGTATTAGTGCAAAAATATCAAGAAATAGATGGAATGCTTCAAGCGGAGTGGTTTGATTTAGAGGAAAAAAAAGAAGAAATAAATGACGAAAGAGGACAATCTACTGAAAAAATAGAAAGTAAAGTAATTGGATATGAATATATAATAGAATGTATCAAAAAATATACGAAAACCGAAAAATTAGGGAAATCATTGATAAAAACTGATACAGATAAAGAAAAACAATTAGTAAAACTGATCCCCACGATTTTACCAAAGACAGTCGCAGATATTTTAAAGACTGATAACGGAAATCTGCTATTTACAACGTATGCAGTTTATATATTTGAAAAAGATGAAGTGAAACAAATAAAGTATAAGGATTTATCTGAAGAAAAAATAGGAATTGATTTTAGTCGTGGAACTTTAACGTTTGAAGTCAATTCAACAGAAAAGATTATTTTAAATGATAAGAAGATTGATAATAAAGAACTGCAAGATTTGTTTTGTGATTTAATTAAAATTGGCGATTTACCAGAATCTGATACAGCAGTACCAGTTAAAGAAATGTCAGATGAAGTAAAAGAGCGGTATATGAAGTTGCTTTATTATGTTGTGTCAGCATCAAAATGCGAAGATTATGAAATATATAAAAAAGCTAATGAATATGGTGTAACTTCAAAATGGGAAGAAATTAAGAATGCTGTTCGTGATGATAGAGAGTTTAAAACAGTATTATCTGAGTGGAAAGAAAGTCTTATGTATCCATCGGAAGAATCTACGGAAGTTCAAATGATTGTAGATATTTGCAAGGTGATCCAGTACACACGAAATAATGATACTATTCCAACAACATCTGAAAAATATTTTAATCAGATTTGTGGGTTCGACAAATACAAAGAAGATTCTATTATAAGCTATGCACTATCAGAAAAGCAGTCGATAGAAAAAAGAATATCTTTTGATGCTTATAAAAAAGTGCTAGAGGTATTTGCTGTGGCGTTAGGTGGAATAGGTATTTCTGTAGCAGCGTATTCTTCTATATTTACAATGTTTTGGACAGTGTGGTGGTTTAATTTAATACCAGGATTTGGAACGATATTGACTGCAGGACTAACCGGGGGTTCTTTAATTAAGAGTACTTTTGACCAGAAGCGAAATAAAAAATTTAACGAAGAAGAATTGAGAGTAAAACTTTATAAAGATGAATATGAAGCATATATCAAAGCAATTGAGGATGCAAAAGAAAGAGAATACGATAAAATTGCAAATTTGTTAGAAAATGCACAAAGCCAGTTGAGTCAAGCTGCTAATATAACTTATAAAGTTGAAATTGTGGATGACGCGATTTACGAGGATATTAGAGAAAAGGTAATTGGTTATATAAAAAACACTGAAATACGTGGCAAAATTTTTAGTGATTTGACTGCTAAAGAGCAGAATAAACTGTTAAACGATATGGTAATACCAGGTGTAGTCGAGGATAAAGACGATGTTATAGGATATTTTAATCCTAATGTATTTTTTGTCATTACTAGAAGTAGTAGTGGTTTGTTATTTGTAAAAAAAGGATTTTATTATAAGGCAAAACCATCTTCACATATTATGTACATACCATATTGTGATATTCGTGGAGTAAATGAAAGTAATACATCTTTAGAGTTGTTTACTAGAGACGGGAAATATATAAAGCTTAAAGATGCATTATATAAAAGTTTTGGATTGTCCAATCTCTTTAATTCTGTGTCAGCTATGTACAATTAACCTAGCATATAACTGTTTGAAAATAACCAAACACAGTAATAGAAAAAAATAAAAATATGAGTTCCAAGTAAGCTGAAATATATTTCGCAATAAATAGAAATATAAAATATCAGATAATAATAAATTGATTAAAAGAATAATGTGACAGAGTTAAAAAGTTACTTCTACCGAAAAGTTGAAAAATAGTTTCCAACTTTATTCTTGAAAAAATATGCAATTAGTAAACTAATTTAAATTTTAGTTTCTAACTCTATTATTTGAAAACGAAATTACTAGTATGATGCTAAAATGATTTGAAGGATGTAGTAGTTTCCAACTCTATTCTTTGAATCCATGTGTGTGGATTCAAAGAATAGAGTTGGAAACTAAAGAATAAAGTTGGAAACTAAAAGAGACAAAATAAAAAATAGAGTTGGAAACTGATTGACATATGTGGTTTTATGTTTATAAAATATATTCATCACAAAAATCTTTGTGTGTTAATGATTATATAACCTCAGAATATCAAGTTTAGGCTTTGAAGGATGTAAGTCCTTCAGAGCCTTTATTTTTTTAGCAATATTACCATGAATAAAAATTTACAATTAATCAATAATTATACTAAATATAACTATGTATAAAATATGATCCGAATGAACTAGTAATACTGATTTTTCTCCAGTTCTTGGGTTGAATCGTAAAGCAATAAAAAAGATGCTCATATCGAAGGAACTTTCCTAGACTGCTTAAAAAGTTATCTTATATCATACAAAGGGGTTTTTTGATGCAGTTTTATAGAAATATATTCAACATTTTACAATATTCATAAAATATCTTTCGGTAGTCTCACCTGTCCTTGTGACATGGAATTAAAATCTTACTTATTGGTAAGGTTTTAAAATTGCTAGAAAAAATTATGCTATAATAGCACACATATGAAATCTAGGAGGGGCATATGAAAAGATTAGTTAGCTATTTTATGATCTTATCTATAGTGTTAGGCCTTGTTGGTTGTGGCGCTAAGGAAACAGCAAAAACAGAGGAAGAATTAAGAGCGAAAGTAAAAGCTGAATTAGAGGCTGAAGAAGCAATGAAGGAAAAGTTCAAGGAAGAAATGAGAGAAGAATTAAAAAAGGAATTAAACAATGGAGCGTCTGAAAAAGCAATTAAAAAGTCAGTATCAATAGATGATAAAGATGCTATATTCGAATTTTTAAAGCAGAAATTGGATATACAGCAGTATATTCCTGAATACAGAATAGAGATGGGATATACATTCAATAGAGAAAATTTTGATAAATGGCTGTGTGAATACTTTGATTTTACAGGGGATGGAAATAATGATGTAGTGTATTTCAATACATATTTTGATGGTGGGCTTGGTAAAGCAATATTTATTTCGGCTGATAGCGGTAAATATGAAATTGTCCCAAGTGATGTAGATCTTGCCAAATATGATAACGGGTTCTTTTACGAAGATGGATTTATTATGCTGCGTCAAAAATCTGGGGGTAGTGGAATGGGTGATATATACCAATGCATATTCGTGTATGATGGAAAAATCATAAAAAATACCGGAGGAAGTTTGCAACTGGAAAGTTATTTTGCAGGACCAAAGGGATATGGCAACAGCAAGGGGAAAATTACTGAAAAAATAAATGGTTATAAGGAATTCATATTTGAAATACATTCAGAAGAAGGCAGTAATGAATCTGATCAAGTTACTACTTCGGTTAAAAGAACAAAATATACTTATGATGAAAAAACACTTACTTATAAAGAGCTAAACCTTAGTGATTCTGATAAAGAAACAGTAAATAAAGAGATAAACAAAGAATCGGCAAATTCTATACCTGATGTTCATCTTGAAGGATTTGAGAATGAAACTTTATATTCAGAAGATAGTCCTTCTACTATAGATTATTCAAAGTATTCGCTTGTGATCGTGCCTATGCAGGAAAGTAAAAATTTAGATAAACTTATGCCGAAAGTTGTTGAGGTTACAGAAACCGGTAAAGAGGGAAGGCTTAATTTTTCAGTTTTTGGAACACTTTATAATGTTAATTTAACATATACAAAAAATGCACTTGATAATTCGGAAGAGTCTAAAGAGATTTTTATAGGGGATAAAATAGAGAATCAATGCGTTTTTGTAAATGTCGAATTGCCGACTGACTTTTCCTCTGTTGTAGTAACGGGCAGTTACCAGTCTCGATCAGGCATGGAGGGCATAGAATTTTCCCTTGATGATATGAGGGATCTTAAGTCTTATAAGATACTTACTGTGGATGCTTATTCATTTCCGGATGAAGATTATTAGAAAATAAAATGTGACATTGGACGGCAGACTGTGTGAGAACTCATTATGATAAATTGAGGTATACAAATCACCATAACAATATGTCCAAGGGAATTTGATAATACGTTAAAATTATTTAAAGACGAGGGGGATTATCATGGAGAAAAACTTTTGTTGGTTATTAGTATTATCTATTCTTCTGACTTTTGTTGCATGTTCATCAAAAACTTCAAGTCAAAAGTCGGAAGAAGAAATACGGGCAGAAGTTAAGGCCGAAATGGAAGCCGAAGCGAAATTGAAAGAAGAGCTGAAGGCACAGATGAAAGCTGAGATGGAGGCAGAGCAAAAGAAGCAAGAAGGAGAGAAAAGTGACCAAGAATCTAAGGAAGAAAAAGCCGTAGGTCCTGTAAATACGGCTATAAAGAATTATCATGGAGAAGGGATGGAAAGACTATCCAAAGTCACGGCAGAATACAAATACGATAACCCGAATAATAGAGAAGATGTACTTGAAACATTAGCAATATTTGGTGAAGTAACAAATGTTAGAATAGGGTATATCCGTTTGGGTACCGAAGGGAATTATACGTTATTGCAGGAATTTGATGCGCTAAAAGATACGGAGTTAACCATACCAAGAAGTAAAAGCAACGAGGACATGATTACTGTAGCTTTTTATGATAAAGGGCTTAAAGAACATATTTTTGCATTTACCGTTGAAAAAGACCATTACCTGTCTGATAAAACGCCGGACAAGCAGGAATTGGCGGCCAGCCTTGAGGAAAAGTATAAAGCAGCGACAGCATATCAAGACAAAAGTGATTTGGTTTTACAATTCATCGGATTGTCTGAAAAAGAATTTGAATCAAGCAGCATATTTAATAAATTTACAGAACAAATTGATGATTTTGATGACTCGAAATATTATCAAGTGGAAAACGAACCTTTAGGATATAGTTTTATTTTAACAAAGGGGTATGACAATCCCAATGATGTCAGCATTCATAAAATTCACATCACTCCAAATGAAGATTATTCAGCAATTAAAGAGGATGCAAAATGCAGCTTCTTTGGTGTGGATTTTGACATGGCTATCTATCAAGCACGGTATAATTTGAAAACGCCTAAAGATAATATTTTTATTGAATTGGTCGAGTCTTATGAAAGAGCCGGAGAACTGGGTGCAATCAATGTTTCGGTTGTACGGAAATAGTGTAAAAGTTATTAATGAATGCATGTTGATGAATCAGTAAGGAGATGGCAGTGAAGGAGATGAGTTTTTCAGTGAAGGCAGTTTCATCATTAAAGATGATAAGAAAAACCAGACTTACGATATTGCTTATAATATTGGAAATGAATTTATTCAGATGTCTACCAGGTATGCTATCTCAGACCGATGAAGTGAAACATAAAGACATTTGGAAAACCAATATCATCATTGTTTCTGAAAAGATTAACTATTATTAACAATATAAGATGTCTAAAGAAAACTCTTACTTTTTCGTAAGATTCCATGAGAATAGAAGAGTTTATGCTATAATTTTTTTATTAATTTAAGACCAGCTAATTGTTGTCAATAGGTTTTAAGAAATTTTCTTTAAAAATATTTTAAAGCAAGTGCCTTGAATATAGGCATGACAACAAAACCACCTACTTTTGGTAAACATAAAATAGCCGGTCTCTGGACATTGAAAACTAAACATTGAGCATGTATGTATTAAGCCGCTGAATTCTTTGCTATAAGCATTTTTGCATGTTCTTCAGGCATTCTTAAAACAAATGGTTTTCTATCTCTGAGAACAGCAAAGATGATTGAAACCAGCTTATGCATTACTGCACCTAGTGCTACTTTTTTAGGCTTACTTAGGCATTTTTTTCGGTAGTATTCATACAATACCGGATTGTGTTCCTGGCCATTACGTTTCTTACGTACATTAGCCAGAGCGGTCGTGAAAACTACTCGTCTAAGCAATCTAGGACCCCGTTTGGACATCTTGTTTTCAGTACCTTCAAATTGACCTGATTGAGTAACAGAGGGGTCTACACCGAAGTAAGCAACCAGCTTGTCCGGCTTGGAGAAAGCACTAAAATCTCCGATTTCAGCTATAATAGTAGCTGCAGTCAGTAGTCCGATACCGGGGATGGAGCACAGTAGTTCGATCGTCAAAGATAGAACCGGCATATCCTTTGAAGCATCCTTGTCCAAAAGCTCGTGGATAGCTTCAACGGCTGCATCCAGAGATTGCATCAAGGTTTTAATCATGACAATATTGGCTTTAAGCATTGCAGCATTGGCAATGGAATTAATGCTCAAAGGCTTGAAGTTGCTGGCCTTGGAACAAAGTGATTCGTATTTACCTGTAGCCCATTTAATGTTTTTCCTGGCGGTCTTTTGTATAAGAGAAATCAATTTCTGTCTATCGGCTTTGAGGATATCCTCAGGTGTAGGATATTTTTCAAGAATCGCTAGTGCAGTGCAGGAGGAAACATCCTTGAAGACTTCGGTAAAGCTTAAGAAAAGCTGGTCAACAATACCCAAGAGCCTGTTCTTATAGGCAGTAAGCTGGTCAGAAAGCTTGTAGTAGTGGCGGCAAAGGCTTCTTAGGCAATCTATGTCTTCGTGAGGAATATTGGTGGTTTTAAGCTGTCCGAAACGGTACAGTAAGGCAATCCTCTTAGCATCCACTTTATCATTTTTTACTTTCCTAACCCGAATATTTTTGATAGAATCAGATTGGATGGGGTTTATGACGCAAACCTCATATCCATTCTTCGTGAGGGTTTGGAAAAGGATTTTGTGGTAATGGCCGGTGGATTCCATGATGACGACAGGCTTTGCTTCAAACTCCTTTTCTGCTTTTCTAAGGAGCTCAAAGGCTCTGTCAAAGTTGGAATAGGCATCATGGTTAATCCGGATGCGGGCATACACCTGATTTGAAGGTGAGAGAATTGCCATCTCTGAGAACCGCTTACCCACATCGATCCCGGTAACAGGAACCTGGTTCATAAAAAAGCCTCCTTCATTTTTTTGTATTGTGGACAATGGAGCATCCATTCCTACTCCTGTAAGTATGCAACCTAGCATGTGACACGAGGAACCAGCTAAAAAGCCGGCCTCAACCAGCCAAATCATGTAAACTTACCGGAATGGATAGACAGTCTTAATTACGGGTAGTCGTCTCCATGAGGAGCCGTCCCAGGAGGAATTCCATCAACCCTCCGAGTCCGAAAAGCATTATACATGATTGTCAAGGTACAGGCCAGCCAAATACTGGCAGTAGGCTAAGGTGAGAAGCCTATTGATTTGCTTAAGGTTTAGATACGATATGTTCAAAGTTATGTTAAGTATTAAGATTTGGTAATTCCAGCAACTAAAGTGTTGCTGATTGATTACAACTATATTGTACTAGGAGGGTACATTATGAGAAAAATTTTAATCGTATTTCTAACAATGGTGTTTTTAACATCTACTGTTGTCCATGCAGGTGGATGGACATTTGCCAATTCCAGCGATTGGGCTGAGCAGGAGCTGGGATATGCGATGAGCAATGGAATCACAATGCAAGAATATGATGATTATCAACGGGATATTACGAGAGGTGAATTTGCAGAACTTGTAATGAATTTATATTATCAAACAAAAGGAACTTCTCCACAACCGGCAAGCGGTTCAACTTTTAAGGACACTAGTGATGATAATATACTAAGGGCCTATCGATTAGGCATTATTAATGGAAAAGGCAACGGAATCTTTGCACCGAATGCTGCGGTCACGAGACAAGAGATGGCGATTATGATCAAACGGGCGATTGATAGTATGAGTGTAGATTATATTGCGGCAGATGGCAAGCTTACCGTATCCGATAAGAACCAAGTGGCTTCATGGGCAGTAGACGGAGTTGATTTTGCATTTGAAAATGGTTTTATGAAAGGGGACGGGTTCCACTTTAATCCGCTTCAAACAACACCTGTAGAGCAGGCTGTAATCATTGTGAATAGGGTCTATGAAAAATACAAGAAGAACGTATCCAGTGAGCCTAATGATTACTCCAAAGGATATACAACTCAAATCACATCAGAAGGATTATTAGTTACATATAATAATAATGGACAAAGTGAAGTTGTCGTGAGTTTGACTGGAGCCAATCCTCAAAAAGGAGGGGGCTCCATGAACTTTGGTGGAATAAAGGATATTAAGACTATCAATAAGGATTTATCAAAAATTTATTTCCTTGACAGCATGAACCGGATGTGGTCTTATGATTTTAACGATGAAACTTGCTACCAATATAGAACTTCTCATGGCGGTGCATTGAATGTACAAGAATATGAAGTCGTTAGTTCCGGTCAGTATTATGGTTATGTAGCTGTTGAATCTTTAGGATATGTTTCGAAAGAAAGTAAACGATATGTCTATGATCGATATGGAACCTACCTAGGGGAACTGGAAATGATGACCGATCTAAACTATCAAATTTCTGAGATCTACAATCAAGAAGAAGAGGAAGCCGATAAATTTGCCATTCAAGTGAATAATGCTGTAAATTTCCCCGGTGATTTGGATATAGATGAAGATTTTATGTACTTTTTTAGTAATGCAAATCATCAATCCTTTGTAAAAGATGGCGTTGGGTATCTTAGAATGTATCCTTATTATTATGACGATGATGCTTACACGGGTCCTATGGGAAGAGCAGGATCAAAAGACGCACAAGTTGGATATAATGGCTATGGTGGGATCTATCAAGTGGATATGACATTTAATAATGAAATAGGTAATGCAGGAATTGTATTTAATTTAGTAAATGCTTCAGATGGTAATGATAATTATAGAGGTTATTATGTTGGAATATCACCTGAAGAAGATACTGTCACATTTGGTAAATCTGAGTGGAAGTGGACGAACCTGAAGGAAGTTCCATTAGGATTTGATGTTGAAAAAGGTGATACAGTTACATTGCAAGTTACCAAAAACGGTACGGATATCTGGGTTTCAGTGAATGGACATCAATATATCGATATGACAGATAAAACCTTTAGTAAAGATGGCGGATTTGGAATAAGAAGTTGGAAATGCGACGTGTCATACAGCAATTATACCATTAAACCGCTTCCGTATTAATTTGATATGGACTATATTTGCAAGATTGCAGATGGAAATAGTCCGTGTTGCAGAATGAGGCAGTACTGGCACTTTCAAAGAAAATATTGTATAATTTTAGAGGGCGGATGATCCGCCCTCTTATTGATAGAAAAACAATCAAGATGCTATAATAAGGATGGGGGAGCTATGAAAAAATACATCATCATATCAATTGCTTCTACAATGCTTATATCAGCGTGCGTTGCTCTGTTTTTTGCTGGAAAACCCCATAAACTTGAACTGAACCAAGAAGAAAAGAAATTTATTCAGAATAACAGAAAAAACTATTTTTTTATGGGATATTATGTTACGCCATCAGAAAAGCTGATGATTCATAAGCTTTGCGCCCAAATTTCTGATGATACAGGATTGAATATATCGCCTTTTGAAGGAAACTGGGATGATAATATCACATTGCTCCGGAGTGGGAAACTTTCCCTTTTGGCCAATATGAATATTACAGAGGACAGACTCAAGTATACGAATTTCACAAGTTCTTTTGAGGGGATGCCGATTGGTGTATATTCCCGTTATGATAATAAAATAGTGAGTTATGAAAGTCTAAAAGGCAAGATCATTGGCATTGAAAAAAATGTTTGCTTAATGGATGAATTCAAAATGAAGTATCCTGAAATCCGGTTTGGTGAAAAATATTATGATAATCTTGATGAACTAAAAAAAGCCTTATTCTATGGTGAAATAGATGGTTTTATATCATCGGATAGTTATAGTGAAGATTTACGGTTCTATTATTTTTTTAAAATCGACAGTCTTTCAAAGAATAATAATCATATAGGGGTCAGTAAAAATTACCCGGTCCTTTACAGCATCATGAAAAAAGAAGTGGATTATTTGATTCATACGGGTTGGGGCCAAGAGGTTAGGAGTTTGGTCAATCTTGACATTGAAACGAGACTTGTCAAGTTAACGGATGATGAAAAAAAGTATATAAAAGAAAAAGAAGTACTAACGATAGGGATACCGAAGGATTATAGTTACTATGCTTATGGAGAGCCCTATTACCCTCAAGGGATCATCCCTGCATTTTTCAGAAAAATAGAATTTCTTACAGATTTAGGTTTTATCTGTAGCTATGATAGTTATGAGAATCTTATAAAACGCGAAGATATAGATATTATTATCAGTCCTGAAAACTTACCTTTTGATTCTACTGCACCCATTTTTTTTAATGAATTGATCGCTGTATCCAATGGAAAATGGAATGTGATCAATGAGATTTATGAGTTGGAGCCCTATACAATAGGAATGGTAAATAATACGGTGCTTATCAATGATATGAAAAGAATGATGCCTTATTTAAGCATCAAGATCTATAAAACTTATGATGAATTATATAATAATTTAGTCAAAAAAAAGATAGATTACGCCATTTTACCAAAAAAGTTGTTTGAGAAAAAGAAAACCGGTTCTAATCTAGCGAATAATGGACCGGTTAAACGGAATTTTCATTATATATACAGCAAAAATAATGAAGTACCATTAATAGATATTATTAATAAATGCTTGCCGACCATCAATGTAGATATTCTTATGGATGAGGAATTGTCCAAATTGATCCAAGACGAGAAACCGTTTTACAGAATTCTTTCATTTCAGATAATTATGCTTGCAGTCATTGGAATCATGATTCGCGAGATTATTAAGAGAATAGAGATCAGGAACAAACAGCTTTATTTTGATGAAGAGACCATGCTGCATAACGAATGGTGGCTGAAAGACAAATTGAAATTAAATTATTCGGATTATGTATATTTCTTAGTTCAACCTAGAAATTTAAAGATGATATTAGAAAGATATGGAGGAAACGCTTATAAAAAAGCACTTAAAGTAATGATAACAACCTTAAATGACAATATAGGAAACCATGAATATGTTGTTAAACTGCGAAGCAATCAGTTCCTTATTATCAAGAAAAAAATGACAGATCAAGATGGAACAGCGTATATGCATAAATTAAAAGACCTTTTTAATAGGAGGTTTACAATTTTCGATATCAATTATAGTTATGAAATGGATGTTGTTGCGTTAAAGCCCGAAGATGAAGTCTATAGCTTGGGAAAATTATTAAAGGAATTAGATATAGGGTTGCGGTATGCCCGGTATGCTGGAGATGCGGTCGCTTATACATATGAGGTATATAGTAAATATCAGGATAAAATAGATTACGATACCCGGTTGTCATCAGCCATTATGAATGAAGAAGTTTCTCTCAAACTGCATAAAATAGTTGATCATAACGGGCAGCTGTATGGATACGATGTTTCTTACAGCTGTAAACTGGACGAATGGGAGGAGATAACCTTTGTCAATTTAAAAAGAAGTGTAAAAAAACTGGGGTTAGAAACCATTATCGATAAAATTATATTCAAAAAACTACTTGATATGATCCGTGATGTTTCCTATATCAATACCAAAATATTTATTGAAGTCAACAAAGAAACCATTCAAAGTAGTAATTTCTTTGAATGGTTAAAAGAAAAATCGGAATCATTAGAGAATATTCAATTGTTTATTAAAATAGACATCGACTCTTACGAAAAGATATTTGAAACAGTTGACCATATTAATAACAGTCAACTGGATTTTGTGCTCTCTAATTTTACTCAAAATCTTATGGATAACACAGTAATTAAAGATTACGAGATTCCACTTGTGGAAATAGATGCCGGATTATTTTCAGATTTAGAGCGAAATAAAGAAATCATTGATTTTATCGTCTCTTTCAGCAGGAAATACAACAAAAAAATTTTAGTATCAGAAATAAAAACAGTGAATCAGTACCACGCCATAAAAAATTATGATATAGACTATTACGTGGATATTTTGGGGGGGTGTGAAGATGAAAGTATTGATCGTAGAGGATGATAAAAATCTTAGTATAACAACAAAAGCCGCATTAGAAAAGGAGTTCGTAGTTTATACGGCTTTGGACGGAAAGAGTGCAAAGCGCTTGGTTTATGAACATAAACCCGAAGTTATTCTTCTTGATATTATGCTTCCGGATATTAGCGGCTATGATCTTATACCTTATTTTAAAAAAGACTATGAACCTATTGTGATTATAATTTCTGCTTTAGAGGAAGAAAAAACAAGATTGACAGCCTATAAAAAGGGTGCGGATGATTATATGATAAAGCCCATTACACTCTTTGAAATAAGATACAAATTAAAGGCATTAAAGAGTCGGTATATTAATAAAGACGATACCGTCATCCATATAGGCGATATTGTTTTTAATACGAAGAATAACGAGTTATCTTGCCAGCATAATCGTATTTTATGCACACCTGGCCAAGCCACTATATTTAAATTGCTTTATGAAAAATATAAAGACGGACAGGTATTATCTAAAACAGAAATACTTGAATATGAAGGTGCAAATAAGACCATGAGTGTTAGAGTGCATACCGCTATTTCCAGGATTCGAAAGAACTTGGAAAGTATCGGCTGTGAAAAAATATTTATAGAAAATATATATGGTGAGGGATATCAATTGGTGGTAATAAAATGAAAAAGAATATTATTTTTCTGATTGTGCTTGTTTTATTGCAGCTAGGAATTCATAAAACCTTAGATGATTTTAACTTTTATATAGTGGGGCATACAGATGTAGGGAGTTACCTGAATGGAGATGAGCTGGATGATGAGAGAGCAACGATGTTACACTTTTATTCGAGTAAAATTATTGTTCGTTCTGACCGTAACAAGCCAATTTCGTTTGTTAAGTTTGATTTAAAATCTCCATTTAATATGTACATTAATAAATATATTGTTGTCCAAAATCATATGAAAAACTACGATAAGTACATGAATGAAAATTATATAAAATATACCATAGGGTCTGGTGATTACATAAACGGTGAAGCAGTTACAGATATAGATATTGTACCAAGTACTAAAAATCATTATGCGACATTCTTTGCAGGTAATGATATTCAGATCAATCGCCTCATCATTTTTAAACATACGGTTTCATTTGCAATTATTTTATTGATATGTATTGCTGCGATCATAGGATTGGCTGTGAATTATCAAAATAAATGGTTTGTTGCTTTCTGCATATCATTTTTCATCATATTTGTAGATTTTGAAGCCGGTTTAATTATATTAAGTACACTCATGTATTTTGTAAGTGGAAGTATCTTGAGAAAAAAACACAACATAACTGCATTCATGGTTATGAGCTTTCTTGGTGTATTTATTATAGGCAGTACGGAGTATTTACTTCTACTATTATTGCTCCTATTCTATCGGTTATTTCATTCCTATAGCTATAAAACAGTTGCAACATTATTTTCTTTAGGGCTATTGTTTTCAGTTCACATATATGACTATGAATTTGATTTTTTTAGAATGTTCTACAAAGAAATTCACTTAATTCCTTTTATTGTGTTCATTGTATTGATGAGCTACAAAAGGTTTGTACAGAAAAATGAAAAGATCGGTGTTGAGTTGTTAAGAGGAATTAATCATGATTTTAAGATCCCACTGTCTGTGTTAAAGCTAAATAATGAGATGCTTCACAGTAACCGTTTTGAAACAGAAGCAAAAAGAAATGCTTTACTAAACTCTTCTTCCGATGCTATTAAGACTTTGGAAAATATGCTGAGTTCTATTAATGCATTTTTATCAAATACTAGTTATGTATCTAAAAAATATAACACAAGCATATTGGATTGTATCGAAAAAACACAAAATATATTTCGTAGGAAAGATAAAAAAGTCGAGCTTTTCGTGCATTGTGATACAAAGGATACCTTGCTGCCTATCGATTCGGTATGGTTGGAACGGCTTATTTTTAACCTTTTAGATAATGCTTATAAGTATACAGATGATTATGGAACCATTACACTAACCTATAAGAAAGAGAAACATTTTCTGTTGCTGAGTGTTGAAGATACGGGGATAGGTATGACAAAAGAGGAACTTCAAAAGATTACCATGCCTTTTTATAGGGCAGATAAATCCAGAAGTGTATCAGGCCTCGGCCTTGGACTTTCTATTGTTAAAAATATTATAGATCAGGTAAAAGGTGAATTGACGATTCATTCAACTCCCGGTGTGGGAACAACAGTTACTGTTAAAATATAAATGCTTTCTATTTTTCTCAAGGTTACCTAGTTCGAAGTTATTAATAAGATAAGATTGTAACTGTTCATCATTTCCGTATCCACAATGCTGTATCCTCGGTTTTCCTATATTTTGAACACAGAGGATTTAGTGCTATCTTGGCTATGCCGAAATCTTGAAAAGAATTTCAAGAATATAGATTGATGAAAGGATGAAAAGCTGCAGACTTATACTTATGATATAGGTCTATTGCTTTTTAGACGGAAGACTTGAACGTGTTAAGAGAGAGGTCTATATAAATGGATACATATCAGCCATCTCTAAATATCCACGGTCCCGTGCAACTTTTACTGCAAGGATTTTACTGCTTACTCCAAGCTTCTGATAGACATTTTTGAGATGTGTTTTTGCTGTTTCATCAGAAATGCACAATTGTGCCGCTATTTCCTTTCTGCTCAGTCCTTCGGCCGCTAGAGACAGAATGTTGATTTCACGCTGCGACAGGTGAACCGGCAGGGACGATAGTCCTTGGACCGTTTGTTCGTACTTTCGGCAGAGTGTTAAGATATGGTTTACATACTTGTTGTTGGTGTTACTTTGGACAATTGACTGCAGCATTACAATGATGTGTGGCGCACTTTCGACAAAAGGCATGATCAATCTGTCGGCCCAGGCTTCATTCAATGCAGCTTCTAAAACGGCAGTACCGGTGTCTATACCATATAAATTGCACTTGGCTACCGCTTCAAATATTTGATTGTGAATGAAGCCGAGCCGATTGTTGTATAGAGAAAAATACTTTTTAAACTGTCTAGTCAAAACCTCAAGTTTTGCGTATTTTTTTGATGCCATTACTGCTTTTCCATAGACAAGGTAACTGTAAGCGATTCCCTGATAATAGAAGTTGGCGACCGTCATATCGCCGATTTGCAGCCATGATGGAATTCGTTTAGGGTGGCAAATACTTGCGAAAATATAGCCTTTGCACAGGTCAACTGCTGTATTGTAGAGAGGTCTGTTAATTTTATCCATATCCAGTTGCAATTGGCTCAGCAATTCTATAGCTTCAGCAAGCCTGCCTTGTACGATGCGCAGTCGTATTAGGCAGAATTTGGCACAGACAATGATACTTATTTGTGACATAGTTTCCGCTTTTTGGATTGCCAAAAGGCTGTTTGTTTCCACAGTGTCAAAATCCCCTGTCTCAAGAGCATATTCGGCGAGAGATAGAGAATCGCAACCTGTTCCACATCCGTTTGAAAATTCGGTAAATCCGACATATTCAGCGAGCATATCCGACAGATCCTTAAAGCTGCCGGCGTTTCTGAAATAGATGTAGAGATATTGGGGTGAACCAAGGGTAAATACATACTTTCGAAGCGCTATATAAGAATTTTGTCCGTTCAGGAGCTTGATGATTTCTTTATCGGATGCAATCATTTTGGGTAGGTGATTAAAGTCGGTGAATTTGCGGACGATCAATATTTCACCCAGGATACGGTTCCGGTAGGGTTCATCGATGTCATCCTGCTTTTCGTAGTATTGCTGCAGCTCATCCAGCCGTTCCGTCCATCCCAAAATAGTGTTTTGCTTACCCTGTATAATGGAATGGAAAATATACAGTAGATAAGCCAAAGGATATTTGAATAGTATATCACGGGGTGTACTGTCAAACATTTCATCCGCACCTTCAAATTTGATCAATACATCTCGAATATTTTCCGGGATATTCAAGTGCGATAAAATGCGTTCGGTTTGGCCGGCCCGGTTCAAATACCCATAAGCTGTTTGAAATTCTTGCTTTTTAAGATACCAATCTCCAAGGCGGCCATACAGTTCGCAGGATTCTTCAATGGAAAAATTCTGTCTCAACCTTAGATAATCAAGCAGAACACTGTGAATTTTGTACGTGCTGCTTTTCTCATCAAAAAAAACAAATGCATTTTCTCTGTTTAGTTTTTTTAATATCAACTTTGCATTTTCATTTCTGGTTACAAATTCAGCCTGATTTGCCGTAAAGATCTCCATGATCGAGAGCTTTAAAAGAAAATCCTGTGTTTGTTTGTCATAAGAGGAAAACAGTGCCTTCTCAACCAATTCCTCCATGGTTATACTCATACCTACAGGGATACCGCTTTCAAGGCCCAGTAAAATAATATATATAAATGAAATCCATCCATCGGTATATTCACATATTCTTCTTAAGTCCGCATCGCTTATACCTTCATGCATCATCCGGCAGTAATCTTCAATTTCAAAATCGGTGAACTTCAAATGGTGCCTGGATATGATACAGCATAAACCTCTTGAAAGCAGCTCAACAAAATCAATATCAGTCGTGTCTCTCGTAATCAGTAGGATGTGCAGATGGTCGAGCTCTTCTTGTGCAAGTCGTAGAATTAGTTTGTTTAGTCGTATATCAGAGGAAAGATGATAATCGTCCAGCACCATGAGGAATTTTTCTCCGAATGATATATCAGCAAGTGTCAATAAAACCTTCTCCATCTGTGGAGCATCATCAGGAAGGCCAAGTGACTTTAAAGCAAGTCCTGCCTGTGCTTCGATTTTAATGATTTCATCGGTGAATTTATTCCAAAAGACTACCTCGGAATTTTTAAAGTCAGGGAATGTAAACCAAAACGGTTTTAAATTTTCTGATTCAATGAACTTTTTTACTGCGGTGGTTTTTCCGTACCCCATCGGAGCTTCCAGTATCGTAAGAGGATATTCGTATACAGCAGACAGAATGGTATTAATCCGGGCTCTGGCTAATAATTTCGTATTTTTCAAATGATTCCCTCCATTTATGGATAGTTAACTTTACAATTAACAATCTATTTAATTATATCAGAAGAATTCCAATACGCCAATTTTTTATGACGACTTTTTGGGAAACGGCTCAATTTTTGACGAAAAAAATCCCCCGTATGGGGGATACGCAAAACTCGTAAATTTCTTTAAAATAATTATGAATACAATAACAATTTATTTAGAAAGTTGGCGGAAGTATGAGTAAGATGGTAAGTGTCTATGCAAGTGATGATTATAAACTTCTGATAGATTTTGAGGATGGAAGCAATATCACCTTTAATATGCAGAAACTGGTTAGAACCATCCCCTATTTCAGATTGAAGGATCTGCCAAGCTTTCGGATGGTCAAATTTGACGAAAAGTCCGTTTATTGGGATGCTGTGGATGGAATCCCGGAGTATCTTCCGTTAAGACTCAGTATTGACACAATTTTATTCTCTCTGAGAGATTAAGGAACATTACAGATAAGTTTAAGTGGTTTGAAACTCAAATAGAAAGAAGGAGGGTCAAAATGAATAAAATCAGATTTATATCAATGCTTCTTGTGTTTTTAATGTTTTTTAGTTCAATGCCTATTCAAGTACTGGCAGAGGAGATTGGAGAAGAGCAGCAGAAGGAGCAGCTGCTTAAAGAGGAATTAAGAAACGGAGCTGACGAAACCAAGTATCCGAACGGTCTCTTTGAGTTCCTGGCAACGAGGATAAATACGTCGGAAGACATACCCTCGGTGGAGTTTGCAATTGTAAGGAAGGGAGGTACGGCGGGAAAAGCCAGTGTTACCTTCAAGACAATCGATGTTACGGCCAAATACGGACAGGATTATACTATCAGTGTTCCGAATGGACTCTTTACACGAACCTTATCTGAAAATGAAAGTGCAAAATCTTTGATAGAGAGCTTCGAAGGTGCTGAAAATTCAGTGAGCGGTGCGGTCTATTCCGGCACGACCGGTGCAGAGCAAAGTATTTCGGTGGCGGATGAAGTGTACTCTGAGAACGGCGCAGCTGAATTTACGGAGCTTCCGGCATTACAGGCGGCGGAAGAAGGCGGGCTCCGTGCGGCAAGAGATGTCTTTACGGGGACGACTTCTGAGCGCAGGACCTGGCGTGAAATGGAGCAGGCCTCAAAAGACAGTACCTCAGAGATGCAGAATAAGATGTACGAAGAGGTACCGGGTGTTACATATACATTTAACTTTGATGATGGCGAATATATGAAAACAATCAGGTTTAATGCCATAGATGACGCAGTTTCCGAAGATGAGGAGCAGGTTGTGTTTGCGCTCTTGAACTCAGAAGGAGGAGCACTTGGAGAAGCCGTCAACGGCTTTATCAATATCCAGGATGATGAGGAAAAAGAAAAAGTCGAATTTGAAATGGCGGAGGACCAGATATCGGTGAAGAGGAGTGCGGGCTATGCCGAAGTCACTGTAAGGCGCACGGCCGGCTTGTACAGGTATGGGATGATCCATGTGGGTACGGCTGCTCTTACGGCACAGCCGGACGAAGACTACAAGCCGGTTTCCACCCAGCTTCGATTTGTACCGGGACAGGAGTCTCAAAAGGTCAGGATTCCGCTTATGGAAGGTAAAAATAGGGATGAACTGCAGTTCTTGGTCAAGCTTGACCCTGAAAGTCCCAATCTTTCTTCCGGTGGAAGAGCCCAAACAGTTGTGACAGTAGAAGCAAGTCCGAGATACCTGATGCAGTCGGAGGATAAAAATGTGCAGATGCTGTCCGATACGCCGCAGCTTTTGAGCAGCACGGGAAGGACCACAGAGGAATATCAAGGCAAAACCTACCGTGTCAAAACGCTTACCGCAGATGATATAACAGAAGGCGACTATGATAACATAAACGGTTGGGCAAGGATAATTTCTGATGGTAAATCTGATAATGGGATATCTTTTACCGAAGATTTATCCCGGGTTGAATTTATTAGGTTCCAATGGAATGCCAATGTTAAGCATACTTATAAGTCAAAAATTCCGCCTTTCTCCGTTTCACGCATGTTTGTCGGGGATCGGGAATGGCTCTTCCTCACTAAGCGGTCTGAACAGACCCCTTTTGCTTCACGATGGGAACATGCTGAACTAACGGATATAGATAGAACGCAAAACAAAATACAATTCAAACTGGACTATTGGCTTGTCCCGTGGTTGGCTGAGCTTAATATCGGTGAAGTAAAGCTATATTACAAGTCACACACTTTTATAATAGATAACCTTCCAGAAGATTTAGATGCAAACATCACGCCCAAAGTATGGACGTCGGCAACAATGAGTAAAGATGCCGATACTGTGCACGTAGGCTCGCTTGCTTTTGAGGATGCCTTCGAGGCATCTGAAAATACATACGGCATAGATGAAACCATTTCACTAGTGCCCAAATTCACTAATGCCGGCTTGGATACATCAAAGGTCTACCTTTGGGGCTATAAAATCGAGCAAAAAGGCGGGCGGAGTTACAAGCCGTCCAACCCGTTCCATCCGGACGCTCCGGATAATATATCATATTATTATATCAAAGGAGACCGGTTAGATGTCGCTTCTTTACATAACGGAAAACTTGAGGACTACACCGGAAAATGCATTCCCCTGGATGAAGTTTTGATGGAGGGAAATAAAATCGCATTACTGCCTGTATTCAGACCGAGGAATGCATTTGTAGAAATAAACTTTGACCCCGGTAAGGGTGGCATGGCGGATAATGGTTTTTCCAACGGGCAGGTAATAAAAGTCGGGATGCTTGACACTGTGAAGTTCAATGCATATGCAAAGGCCACGAATGCAGTTACAGGGTATGCCAATGGGCACACAAACAACATTAGCTTTTTGGAGGTTATATATGTTCCTGGAATATTTAGTAAAAAAAAGTTCCAAAGGAGTGTTTATCAAAAAGATGCTATTCCTACATATAATATGGAACGCACACTTGAAAAAGAGAGCGGTGGACTTGAACACAAGGTTATAATGCAGAAAGAAAATCTATGGAAGTTTACTCCCATAGATGATATAAATATTAATCCGGCTTTGCCCGGCGAATTGGATTTCAAGCCGCAGAAAACTTATTCCAAGTTAACGGTGCAGTATGGTGACTCATCGTTAAAAGTAATGATGGATCCGCAGAGCGGAGAACGGGACAAGGGGAGTATCGCATATATCCCCGAAGAAGGGAAGGCGATGTCAGGGGATAGTGAGAACCCCATTATTGTTTCTCCTATAGAACGGAACAGGATATATACATTTAATGGTGCGCCTGCTGAAGGATATAGAATGACATGGAAGGATTTTTCGGGTGATTTGGACGAGAATGGGAAAATAAGTAGACAGGAGTCTAATAATTTAAATGAGTATGAATTTAATAGAGACGCTGTTGTCGGAGATTTTTACACCTATGTTGCTAACTATGACAGACCTCTTGTCTACTACAGCTTCGAACCAAAGCCGACCGGGGGGAAGGCTGCAACCATATCGGGCAAGGTTGCCTTAAAAGGCGGAACTGTTTTAGGCAAGAGCAGTGTAAAGGGTTCAACTACCGGTGGTAAAGTTCTTGCCGGCGTTGAGGTAAATGTAAATGGACACATTGTTGCTACCGATGAAAATGGTGAGTTTGAAATAACAGACAGTGATTTTGAAACCGGTAAAAAATATAGCCTGATTATCAACTATATGGGACTCAAATACACAGGGCAGGTAAATTCAAATGTTGACACCAATATTACAGTCGAGGAGTATGACACCTTTATTCCGTATAACTTCACTGTAAGTGACGCTAAGAATAAGGAGGTTGATCTTGAACTCATAGACAACAGAGATGCAAATTTCAAATTCAGCTTTGAAGTAAAATCAAACAAGCAGGGAATCGAGGCACAAAAGGCAATAATCCGCATCTATTCAAAGGAAGGAGTAGCAAGAGGAACCGGCATTGAGGTTATACCAAAGCAGGGGAGATATACATTTGATTTCAATCCGGCAGCTTTTGGCGTTGTGGCCGGAGACAGCATGACCCTGCAGATTGTTGATCAGAACGATATCCAATATTTAGAGCATGATGTCGGATTTTATTTTAAAAAGTATTTAGATACATTTTCACTTTTATCTTCCTTCAAGTCTCCGTTAAAGCCTGCCGTCGATATGGTGGGCAGAATTGATGCGGCGTTTGACTTGGGGCTTGCCGGAAAGGCAGATAATTACATAAAGAAGACTAAGACCGAATGGATTGTTGCCTTCGGATTTGAGGATAGCTGGGAAAAAAGCCTTTCCGACGGTAGTGATGTTGAAGAAGGTGAAGATGATTCCGGAAATTCTGCAGCTGAAAAACTCAAGGATGCCGCCAAGGAAGATGCCAGCGAAAGTGACATGGCAGGCACCAATGAAAAATCCATTAAAAAAGATGATAAGAAAAAGAAAAGTGCAAGTGTCACATCGGATATAAAGTTTGGGATTTCTACAGCCCTCTATCTTCGTATGATTGTGGATGAAGATCCGGACTCTGATGAGTTTGGGAATGCATACTTTGATGAAATGATTATGTCTGCAACCATTTCCGGAGGCTATCACAGAAGGGTCGAGAGGATGACACCCATAGGGGTTACGCTGGCTGTGGATATGACGCTGGATGGAACCATTACGGGGATTATCAATATCCAAAAATACAAAAAGAATTTCTATTTTGACGGAGAAGGTAAAATAGACTTTTCAAACGCCGGAACAGATAGTCTGGATCGTGATTTTACCACTTACGGAAAGCTTATTGTCAAACCGCACCTAGGGATATCCGCCTCGGCAAGTGTCGAAGGTGGTTCAGCAACGGTTGATGGTGATGCGTATTTTGACCTGGTATTTACTACCGGAGGATCAGGTAGGGGAGATGTTACAGTAACGTGCACAACCACACTTGAGATCATGTACTTTAGTTATGAGTGGCCTATTGTTGAAGAGAAATACAAGCTTTTCGGCGATGGCTTAACCAGCTTAAATACAGACAGCTTGCTTGGCGATATAAGCTACCTGTATGACAGTGCGGAGAAATACCAGGTCAGATCCAGGGAATATCTGGACAGCCGTGGAGGATGGCAGGGCAATAAAAAAGAAATGCTCATGAGTTCATCGGGCTATGGTCTGACGCCGTCCAATGAGCAAATACTCCAAAACGGTATTTATCCGTATCCCTATACTCTCCTTGCGACAATAGGAGAAAATCAGCAATTGCTGGTTTTCTTGGATGATGATGTAACTCATGACGACAGAAACAGTACCCATCTGTTTTATTCCATCTATAGTGGTTCTTCATGGAGTATGCCCCAAAGGGTTGATAACGATGACACACCGGATGGTCTTCCATGGATCAGTGATATGGGCGATAGGGTACTGGTAGCCTGGTCAAGTGCGGTTACGGCTATTGACGATGAGGACATGGTTATGGAGGTGCTGAACAACCGTAATATTAAAGCAAGGTTTTTTGATAAGGATGCTAAAGCCTTTGGTGAAGTACAGGAAGTAACCCATGAGACAGCACAGGACAGATACTCGGATTCCGAGCCTTGTATAGCATATCGAAAGGATGAAGCGGGTCAGGAAGACTTGATGATTGTATATAAGAAAACCGAGTACAGGGCAACAGGAAGTAACGACAACCAGGATGCAGTGGTCGGGGATGTTATAAATCCGTATTATTCCGCCTTTGCCTACCGCTTTTACGATTTTGACAGCAATACTTGGGATGAGAGCGGCGATACGGGGAACGGCTACTATGGACAGGGATTTCTTAGTGTTGCCGATTATGTGTATGCCGATGAAAGCGATATCCTTATAACGGGGGACGACCCCTGGGCAGGCTGCTGGTCAAGGACGCCATATGCGGATGAGGTAGGAATAGGGCAGTTGCCTGGCAATGATCCTCTTATTGTTGACAGCAAAGCAATCGGATATAAGGATTATGCAGTCCTTCCCTATATCCTGGACATGGATGAAAATCCCCAAACAACAGAGGACAGAGAGTTGTTTATTCACCTGTACAGCTTTAAGGATAAGGTTTTCTATCCTGCAATTCGCTGCACCGACGACGCTGCTGCACTGTATGATCTGGAGTTTGTAAAGGTGGGGGATGATGTCTTTTTATACTATATATCTAACGGCGATATTATATCCATGGATATTGGGATGCTTATACAGGAAGGCCTGCTGGAATATGAAATTGACGGCAAAAAGGTGTTTGTATTGAATAAGCTGGCAGGGGTGTACAGTGAGCCCGAAACGGTTGTCCATCACCGGTATGATTCCAGAACCGATGCACTCGGCAATGAAATAATAGAAAATGACATGCCCATTGACGAGTTTATGGTCAAGGCGGACGACCAGAATGTATATGTCATGTGGGGTGAAGGTGACGTGACTTATAGAGATGGGGTTGAACCAAATTCGGATGAAGCCGCCCACCCGGAAAATCGTTACAGGGAGCATCACATCTATGCAGCGCGTCAGACCATCGGTGAAGAGACAGCAACGCAGATTTACGAGGAAGACGGCGTTACGCCCATGACCTATCCTGCTGTGGATGAAGATGGGAATACAATTGATTATACACAAGTGAAGGATATGAACGGTGAATCCGGAAAGGTAAAAGCAGGTGACCCGATTATTATAAGGAAAAAGCCGGTTCAGTGGTCGGACCCAGTAAAGCTTACGGAGGGCAAGGGCGCCAACTATAATGACTTGGATTTTGAAATGCTGCCCGATGGAAACCTTAGAGCTGTTTTTGTAAAAGGATTCTCCGAGGTAGTGGATGTGGCAGGACAGTTGAAGGCGATGGAAAACGTCAACAAACGCAGCCTTATGACTGCTGATTTTGATGTGGATATAAAGAAAGCGGAGGTTGAAATGAAGCCTGTTCCGATGCCAAAGCCGTATGGAACCGTACCTGTTGAAATCAGTGTACGGAATCTGGGACTTAGCGCGTTGAAGGATGCTGTAGTTGAGGTTTGCCAGGTATCCGGCGGCGAGTCCATGAAGGTAATTGAAGAAGCGCTTCCCTTAAGAGGCGGTGAAGAAAGAGAGATATCACTGATTTGGCAGGCGCCGGACGACCCTTCCGACACCAGGCTTCAGGCAGTGGTGATGGACGGAGATGAAGAATTATGCAGAGCCGAGCAGGACATTACCGCAAAAAGCGCGGTAGATGTTCCGGAGGCATACGGGGAATTCATAGGCAGAAATAGGTTGAAAGTAACAGGGACTGCGGTAAATAACGGAAATATTGCCGCTGATGATGCGGAGATACTGGCAGAGGTATCGGGCAATGAGATCGGGTCCTTTGAGCTTGCAGGTTTGGACGTGGATGAAAAGAAGAATTTTGAGTTTTATGCCGACATAAGTTCCGACATGTTTGAGAAAATAGTGGGAGAAGACGGCTCCGCAGCCGAGATTCTGAAATTGACAGTACATTCGCCAAGCGGGACAGGTACGGTAATTGATTGCGGACGCTTTGCCGACAAGCAGGATATGGATGCCATAAACAATATCAGCAGCTTTGAGATCAGAAATGAAGGTGCAACCGTGTCGGACGGCGTATCCTTGAAAAGGGGGAGCAGTATGGAAATCGAGCCATACCTCACCTATGTGGATGAGAACCTGCAAAAGCCACGGATTGTCTACATTTCAAGCGATGAAGAGATTGCGAACGTCAGCGGCAGCCTGCTGACCGGCAGAAAGAAAGGTACGGCTACAATCACAGCTTATGCTCTTCCGCAGATCAGCGAGATCGTCTTATCACAAAACGGCATGAGGAATGTTGACAACCTGGAAACACTGCCTGAGGCGGCGATTAAGACCCGGAGTTTTGTAGTCAATGTAGTCCGGGAATCCAATAACGAAGGAAATTATGAAAACAGCGGAAACAACACTTCTTCCGCTGCTGAGCCGGCAGAAACGCCTGCGGCAGGCGAAGCCGTAACAATAGCAACAACGGCTGCAGCGGTAACGGATAGCTCAGGCAAAGCTGCAGCGGCAGTAACTGCCGCACAGATCAGCGAGGCTGTGGGCAAAGCGCTGAAGCAATCGGCAGAGCAAGGCCAAACCGGGAATGCAGGTATTGAAATAAAGGTAGAAGCACCTTCAGATGCCAAATCGGTTGAAATCGGCATCCCCGCCGCAGCACTAAAAGAAATATCGGAAAGCGGGATAAACGGTTTGAATATCTCGTCACCGGTTGCAAGTATTACCTTTGACCGCAAAGCACTCAGCGGGATAGCTGCGCAGGCTTCGCAGGATGTAAAGATAACGGCCTCAAAGGTGGATATGCCGGCTCTTACGGATGATGTAAAGCGGATTGTGGCCGGGCGTCCGGTGTTCGACTTCAGCGTGGCCATTGGAGGAAGAAAGATATCACAGTTTGACGGCAATGTGACAGTATCGGTACCATACACTCCAGGACAAAACGAGGATGTCAATGCCATTGTTATCTACTATATCAATGATAACGGAGAGCTGGAGATTGTCACCAACAGCACATATAATCCCCAAACAGGGATGGTTACCTTTAAGACAAACCATTTTTCGCAATATGCGGTAGGCTATAACAAAATAACCTTTCATGATGTGCCGGAATCGGCATGGTATGCGGAAGCGGTAAGCTTTATAGCTGCAAGGAGCATAACATCGGGTACGGAAAGCAGTAATTACAGTCCAGGGGATAAATTGACCCGCGGGCAGTTCTTAACCATGATGATGAGGGCTTACGGCATAGCTCCCGAGCGAAATCCTGCCGATAACTTCACCGATGCGGGCAATACCTACTATACCGGATACCTGGCAGCAGCCAAGCGTTTGGGAATATCCAACGGTACGGGAAACAACATGTTTGAACCGGAGAACGTAATCACCCGGCAGGAGATGTTTACCCTATTGTATAGTGCCCTAAAGACAATCGGTCAGCTTCCGGAAGGCAGCGGAGGGCAAACACTTAAAGATTTCGAAGATGCGGATCAAACAGCGTCATGGGCAAAGGATGCTGTAGCCTTGTTTGTCGAAGTCGGAATCATTAGAGGGAGCGACGGACGGCTTGACCCGGAGGTAGTTGTAGACAGGGCGCAGATGGCCCAGGTATTGTATAATCTGCTGACGGAGTAAAGCAAACATAGGGATGACACAGATTCTGTTTCATACAGAGAAATCCTTGGATTTTACCGTGTTCTGCCTGGAAAGCTATAAACAGGCACTTTGCAAAAAAAGTTCGACTAAAATCATCTTACTTGGAGATAGTTATCTCCAAGTAAGATGATTTTTTTTGGCTAAAAGAAAAAGAGGTTTTACAAAAGCGAAATATGAAAAGTGGCTAAAAGAAGGGAGAGAAAAAGGAAAAGGTGAACCTTTCAATATATATGATTATATATATTTATACTAAAATATAAATGGTTATAATAAACTTGACTATACTAATAGTGATAGGTTACAATTATAGCAGTTAATAGATCGTATAAAGCAAGGAGTATGTATTATGGATAAAGAGTATAATATTGTTGAAAAGATCCTTATAGAGAAAGAAAAGTTGAATAATGTAAATATTCAACATGTGGATTCGAAAATTAAGATGATTGTATTAGACCTCCTAAGAACACAAAATATATTGTGTGAGGCTGGTACAGTGGATTCACTGGACTGTGACCAAGTGATATATAAATTGCATAATATTGCTTGTATTATAAAAGCCGCTGTTGAAAGAGAGCAAAACTTTGCTATGAAAAGTCCAATTTGATTAAACAGGAGGAAAGATAAAATGGATAATTCTTTTATGGATAAGGAAATTTTAACGGTAAGTCAGGTGGCAGAATATTTACAGTTGAGTGAAATGACCACATATAAACTGGTTCAAGAAGGTAAGATACCGGCGTTTAAGATTGGTCGTCACTGGCGTGTAAAAAAAAGTGATTTGAATGCGTTTATCGAAAGATTGAAAAATGGTGAAAGATTATAACACTGGCATTTGAATTGTTTTGTTTCTGTTCTGCTATTTAGACGAGAGAATGAATAACAGAAAGGAAATAAAAATGGTACTAACAGATGAGCGAGTAATTCCCAAATTAATGAATCCTAAAAATGGGCTTTTGAAAGAGCACATTCAAAGATATAAATTTGCTTCCGGATTTGCAAAGGGTAAAGTGCTAGACATTGCATGCGGCGTGGGATACGGAAGTCATATTTTATTAAACGGAAAGAATAGAGAGTTGATAAAACATATTGTAGGCGTAGATATTGATGAAGATACTATCCAATATGCTAGAGAAAATTATGCCCATGATAAAGCGGCTTATTATAAAATGAATGCGTTGTCTCCTGATTTGGTAGACGAATTAGGTCAGTTTGATACTATTATTAGTTTTGAAACAGTAGAACACTTGGAAGAAGACATCATCTTTATTGATAATTTATATAGGCTTTTAAAGCTAAATGGAAAGCTAATCATTTCTACTCCCTTCGGAAGAGGGCGAGGAATTCAATGTTCCAATCCATTTCATATCCACCAATATAAAGAAGAAGAGTTCATTGAACTGTTAGAAATATTTGATAGCGTTAAAATGTATCATCAGCGGGATGAAACAATAGAAATACCCATAGAAGACAAGAAGTATTATTTGATGGTTGCTGTATGCAGCAAGCTTTAAATAGACAAGGAGGTAGAAATGGTATATGCAAGATGAAAGCGTAAAACAGTCCTTGTTATTATGGGCGGAATATATAAGACAAATGCAAGAAAGTAGAGAATGCCAAGAAACTCTCAAAAAAAATATCAAAAAGGTGGAAAGATATTTGGGAAAAGCAGGGGTAACCCAAGTAAAATTGCAGTCCACTATATTGAATTACTACACATTAAAGTATACACAAGATGATGAAGATAAAATCATTCAGTTTGATATAGAAGAATTGGAACAAGCCAGTTTCAAAAATACCCCGGATTTCATTGAGAATGAAAAATAGTTGATGATAATTTAGAAACATATATTAATGGAAAAAGGTTGAGTATAAATGTCGAAGATAAATGAGTTAGCAAATGAAGTGAAAGAAGAAAGACTTTTGCGATTATTTCTCACCCCGATGCAGGAAAAACAACTTTGACAGAAAAACTACTGCTGTATGGTGGAGCAATACGGCTGGCCGGAACAGTAAAAGGCAGAAAAACCAAGAAGTACGCTGCTTTCGATTGGATGGAGATTGAGAAGCAGAGAGGGATTTCGGTCACTTCCAGTATTATGCAGTTTGATTATAATGATTGCCGGATAAATATTTTGGATACACCGGGATATCAGGATTTCAGTGAGGACACCTATAGAACATTGGTGGCTGCCGATAGTGCAGTAATGTTGATTGATGGGGCGAAAGGGGTAGAGGAGCAGACTAAAAAACTCTTTCATGTATGCCGGATGAGAGGCATCCCCATTTTTACTTTTGTCAATAAACTGGACCGGTACTGCAAAAACCCTTTTGAATAGTTGATATTTAGGTTGGATTAAACGAAAGGAGCACACAAATGTCAGTGAGAGATAATTTGATACAATGGGTAAAATACAACTATATCATTCTTAACAATTTACCCTTTGATAATGAGTCTATTTTAAAATTTAAAAACGTTCGGGATGAACTGAAAAAACAGGGTGTAGAATCAATACTTATTAGTGAAATAAAAGAAGATAGTTACACTATCTCATATATTGAAAATTTCTCAAAAAAAGAATACATCATATATGTATCTGATTTTCAAATTTAAAAGTTTGATAAAGAATGCATAGAAAATGATAGAGAGGGGGACGAGATTCGATGATTGAAAAGATAAAAAAACGTGACGGAAGAATCGTGGATTTTCATCCCGATAAGATCACCAATGCCATCTTCCGGGCGGCTAAAAAGGTAGGCGGAAATAAGGTAGAGATAGCAAAACAGCTCACAGACAAGGTTGTTGAATATATAGAAAATAAACTAAAGGTTGAGATACCTGAAGTGGAGCAGATTCAGGATGCAGTAGAAAAGGTACTGATTGAAAACGGGCATGCGGCAACAGCGAAGGAATATATACTATACCGTGCCGAAAGAACTCGCATTAGAGAAAAAAATTCCCGTCTGATGCAATTATATAAAGGGATCACATATGAGGAAGTAAACGATGATCACATTAAAATAGAAAATACCAATGTAGACGGAGATACGGCCATGGGAACTATGCTTCGATATGGGTCGGAAGGTGCAAAAACATTCAATGAAATGTTTATATTAAAGCCGGAGCATACCAAAGCCCATAAGGCAGGAGACATTCATATACACGATATGGATTTTTTAACATTGACCATGAACTGCTGCCAGATTGATGTCCAGAAACTATTTAAAAACGGTTTTAGCACAGGCCATGGACATCTGCGGGAACCTAATGATGTAGCCAGTTATGCCACGCTGGCAGCGATAGCTATTCAGGCAAACCAAAATGACCAGCATGGAGGGCAAAGCATTCCTTTTTTTGATTTTGGTATTGCACCGGGAGTGGCTAAAACTTATATAAAACTATATAAAACCAATATGGCTAAATTTTTTTATACAAATAATTTATTTACAAAAGATAACTGTATGCAGATTGTAGAACAAGTGATAGACCAAACAGTAGCGCAGTCCGGTTTAAAACCTTCTATAGAGCCTGATTGGGAATATTATAAATCGGAAATGGAAAACTTTCTTCCATATATAAAAGATAAGAATGTCATTCAAGCAGCACAAATGTTTGCACGAAAATGGACACCAGAGGAAGTGGATAGAGAAACGTTTGAGGCTATGGAAGCCTTTATAAATATTTTGAACAGTATGCGTTCAAAGGCCGGGACACAAATCACTGTTTCTTCTATTAACTTTGGCACAGATACCTCTCCTGAAGGAAGAATGGTAAGCAAAAATCTGTTATTAGCCATTGAAAAAGGGTTAGGAAATGGTGAGACCCCCATATTTCCAATTTCCATATTTAAAGTGAAGGCAGGAGTTTCTTATCATCAGGGTGACCCAAACTATGATCTGTTTAAATTGGCATGCAAAGTGAGCGCTAAGAGATTGCTGCCTAATTTTAGTTTTATGGATGCTATATTTAATGGGCCATATAGTAAAAAGGGAATAGAATCCGAAGTAGCCTATATAGGCTGTCGAACAAGAGTGATTGAGAATATCTATGAACCTACTAAAGAAATTACTAGCGGCAGGGGAAATTTGACTTTTACTTCTATCAACCTGCCTCGAATCGCCCTTATGAGTAAAGGGAATGTTAATAACTTTTTTGCAGTGCTGGATGAAAAGATAGACCTCGTCATAGACCAGTTATTAGAGCGTATGGAAATACAGTCAAGAAAAAAAGTGAAGAATTTTCCATTTTTGATGGGACAAGGAGTATGGATAGATTCAGAGAAGTTGGAATGGGAAGACGAAGTAAGGGAAGTGATTAGACACGGTACACTTGCTCTTGGGTTTATAGGGTTGGCGGAAACGCTTACTTCTTTAATGGGCAAGCATCACGGTGAGTCAAAGGATGCGCAAGAATTAGGGCTGAAAATTGTAAAACATATGCGAAAAAGAATGGATGAAGCCAGTACCAGGTGTAGCCTTAACTTTTCACTATATGCCGTACCTACAGAAAGTCTATCACAAAGATTTGTAACAATGGATAGAGAGAGATTCGGGATTATTCCGGGCGTAACCGACAAAGCGTATTATACGGATTCATTTCATATTCCTGTGTCTTTCAATATATCGGTGTTTGATAAGATACAAAAAGAAGCGCCTTACCATACACTGACCAATGGTGGTCACATCGCCTATGTAGAAATGGATGGAGATTTTTCTAAGAATCTGAGTGCTTTTGAAACAGTAGTAAGGGCGATGTATGATGCGGGCATAGGCTATGGTTCCATTAACCATCCTGTAGACAGAGACCCTGTTTGCGGCTATACCGGTGTTGTTGGAGAGCAGTGTCCAAAATGCGGAAGAATGGATGGCGAACAGGGGATAAAGTTTGAAAGGATACGAAGAACCACTGGAGATCTCAGCGGAGATATATCCCGATGGAATGATGCCCAAAAGATAGAAATTAAGGATAGGGTAACGCATAGTTTGCGCAGGGAGTTTATTTTCCTATAGATTACTAAGAAAAATAAATACCTTTTATGTAATTAAATTTAAGTTGATTATCATTTATATTTATATTTATATTGCTGCACTTTGAAAGGAATGAAAACCATGCCGTTAAGAGAGCATCCGGCCTATCAACAAGAGGTAAAAAGGCTTGATGAAACCATAAAATATATAGAAGATGCGATTACCGCAACAGAAGAAAACAGAAAAACACATAAAGAAGAAATAAAAGATGCTTTTGTTAATTTAGACTATTTAGACAGCAGTCAAAGTTATGTCAGTATTCTTGTAAACGCAAAACTTTTAGATGAATTGGAAAAGAATTTTGATAGTCTTGTGAAATCAAGAAAGAAACCATATTTTGCCCGTATTGACTTTAAGCAGGAAGGACATTCGAAAACAGACAACTTCTACATTGGGAAAATGTCCTTATCCAGAGCAGAGTGGGATATTCCAATGATTGTGGACTGGCGGTCTCCTCTTGCCAGTGTGTATTACGATGGACGGTTGGGGGAGGTGTCCTACCAAACCAATGCCGGAACAGTAAAAGGTGAATTGTCTCTTAAAAGGCAGTATACCATAGAAAACGGTGAATTGGAAAATATCATGGACATTGATATAACTGCCACCGATGCTTTTTTGCAGGCATCCCTAGAAGGGAATAAGGACAATCGGTTAAAGGATATTGTATCTACTATTCAGGCAGAACAAAATGCCATTATTAGGGCAGATATTGATAAACCGTTAATTGTCCAGGGAGTTGCCGGAAGTGGTAAGACGACAATCGCCCTGCACCGTATTGCTTATTTGATATATACTTACGAAGAAAACTTTGACCCGGAAAACTTTATGATTATTGCTCCTAATAGGCTGTTTCTAAACTATATCTCCGAAGTGTTACCGGAATTGGGAGTAGACAAAGTAAAGCAGACTACTTACATTGATTATATTTTTGAACTAATAGGCGGTAAGTATAAACTAACCAATGCCGATGAAAAATTAGTATCCATTATTAATCATAGTCACGATGGAGAGACTGATGGTCGCCATCGGCTTTTGAAAAAAGCAGCAGCATTTAAGGGGTCAATGACCTTTAAAAATATCATTGAAAGATATATTCGAGATGTTGAGAGAAGTTTTGTTCCAGATGAAGATTTTTCCTTAGAAGGATATACGCTCATTAGTGCAAACGAAATCAAAAGGCTGTTTATTAAGGACTATGGTTATCTGCCCTTATATAAAAGAATTGATGAAATCAAGAAAAATTTAACCAATCGTGTGAAAGCCAACAAGCCTAAAATATTAGAAGAGATCGAACAGTATTATGATAAGCAGATAGAATATTTAAGAGACAATGAGCCGGAAACCGAAGAAAGACGCAAGAGAATTGTAAAGTTGATAGATACAAGAGACCATGCTCTTGAAGTCATAAAGAAAAGTGCAAGGACGGTTATAGCAAAATATATTGCAAAGTTTCCGAAAAGGGATTTGTTTGACTATTACAGAAACCTTATTACAAAGGAAGAAAGCCTCACAGAATATAGTAATGGGAAATTAAGTGCTGAGTTTATAGGGTATATATGCAAATACTCAGAAAATATTCTAAGCAAAAAGCATATGGAGCTGGAAGACTTGGCAGCATTAGCCTATTTGAAGCATAGAATCTTTGGTTTTGAGAAGAAGATTGATATTAAATATGTGGTCATTGATGAAGCGCAGGATTTCAGCCATTTTCAGTTTTATGCATTAAAAGAGATAGTAAATACTCAATTATTTACTATACTGGGTGATTTATCACAGGGCATACATGCGTATAGAGGTATTAAAAATTGGGACTTTGTCTTAACAAAAATATTCGACCCACAAAAGAGTCAGTATTTGACACTGGAGCAAAGTTATAGAACGACTGTCCAGATTATGGACATGGCCAATGAACTTATTAAAATGTGTCAGATTGAAGGCTTAATCTTGGCAAAGCCGGTAGTTCGTCATGGAAAAAAGCCGGAAGTTTTTCAGTTGGATTCGAGAAATGAAATTATAGACGGAGTATTGGGGAAAATAAAAGAATTGAAGAGTGAAGGATATCGCTCTATAGCAGTTATCGGGAAAACACTGAAAGAATGCATCAGTATTCAAAAGTACTTGAACAAAAACAAAGCGTTGGAAGTAAAACTCCTAGACGGAAAAGAAAACAGTTATGAGCATGATGTAGTGGTGGTACCGTCTTATCTGGCAAAAGGGCTTGAATTTGATGCGGTGATCATCGTAAATATCGAAGACACCTATACCGAAGATGAATTGGATTTAAAACTGTTGTATGTTGCAATGACAAGAGCGCTGCATAGAATGTATGTTTTTTGTAAGCAGGATACCATTCCTGTTCTTGGGAAAATAGAACCTAAAAAAGAAAAATGAAATTTGGAGGATTATAATTGTAATGGCAAACAGAAAAAAGAAACTAAAAATAATACCGCTTGGCGGTCTGGGCGAGGTAGGTAAGAATATAACGGTATTTGAATACGATGAAGATATCATTGTAGTGGACTGCGGAATTGCCTTTCCGGAAGATGAAATGATGGGGATTGATTTGGTGATTCCGGATGTCACCTATTTGAAGAATAAGAAGGATAAAATAAAAGGAATCATTTTAACCCATGGACATGAAGACCATATTGGTGCGCTTCCTTATGTTTTAAAAGAGATCAATGTGCCGGTGTTTGGTACAAAACTTACACTTGGACTACTGGAAAATAAACTGGAAGAACACGGCATGCGTTCTGATACTACACTGCAAACGGTTGAACAAGGGCAAACCATTCAACTAGGAGTATTTAATGTTGAATTTATTAATTCTTGTCATAGCATAGCGGACGCGGTAGCATTGGCAATACACACTCCTGTGGGTATTGTCGTGCATACATCAGACTTTAAAATAGACTATACCCCTATTCAAGGAGATCCCATTGATCTGGCACGGTTTGCCGTATTGGGTAGACAAGGGGTATTGCTCTTGATGTCTGATAGTACCAATGTAGAGCGTGAAGGATATACCATGTCTGAAAAGACGGTAGGCAAAGCCTTTGATAAGATATTTGCAGGAGCCGAAAGCCGGATCATCGTTGCTACTTTTGCATCCAATATTCATAGGGTACAGCAGGTTATAGATGGGGCAGTGAAATATGAAAGAAAAGTAGCCATCATTGGGAGAAGTATGGTCAATGTAGTAAATGTAGCACTGAAATTGGGATACCTAAACGCACCCGAAGGAACTATCATTGATACTAATGAACTCGGCGGATATCGGCCTGAGAAGTTGATGATTATTACAACAGGCAGTCAGGGAGAAACCATGTCTGCTTTAACCAGGATGGCAGCGTCAACCCACAGGCAGGTAGAAATTATGCCGGGTGACTTGGTAGTAATATCAGCAACGCCCATCCCTGGAAATGAAAAAACAGTTTCAAGGGTAATTAACCAGTTGTTTGAAAAAGGCGCGAATGTCATCTATAAGGCGCTTGCAGATATCCATGTATCAGGTCATGCTTGCCAGGAAGAATTAATGTTAATGCAAAGTTTGGTAAAACCCAAATTCTTCATGCCGGTGCACGGGGAATACAGGCACTTAAAACAGCATGCACTACTTGCACAGAAGGCAGGGCTAACGGAGGAGAATACTTTTGTTATGGGTATCGGGAAAGTATTGGAGTTGGATGAAGCCAGTGCAAAGATCACAGGCAGTGTGCCTTCAGGAAAGATTCTCATAGACGGTCTTGGTGTAGGAGATGTGGGAACGATCGTACTGCGGGACAGGAAACTTTTATCACAGGATGGCCTGGTCATTGTTGTGGTAACCATTGAAAAGGAAGGTGGAACTTTGATCGCCGAACCTGATATTATCTCCAGAGGGTTTGTCTATGTAAGAGAATCTGAACAATTAATTGAGCAAATGCGAAAGATTGCGTATGACGCCCTTTCACAGTATGAAGGTAAAGACTGGGGAACCATGAAGTTTATTGTAAAGAATGTGCTAAAGGAATATCTGTACAGTAATATAAAAAGAAGTCCGATGATACTGCCAATTGTTGTAGAGATATAAACAAAAATGAAAATAGGGGAAAGAACTGATGTATTTAGATAAATTAACTTTTGTACCAACGAAAAGATTTTATTATGGTTGGGTGATTGTTGCGGCCGCAGCAATTACAATGTTTTTTTCAGGACCGGGGCAGACCTATTCCATCTCGGTTTTTATTGATTCTTATATTAAGGATTTTGGATGGAGCCGTTCGCTTGTTTCTAGTATATATTCGACTGCTACATTGATAGCCGGATCATTATTATTTATAGTAGGAAGATTTATAGATAAGTATGGGCATAAATACATGGGGGTTGTGATAGCATCCTTGCTAGGGATTGCTTGTATGTGGAGCAGTTTTGTCATAAATCCGGTTATGTTATTTATCGGATTCTTTATGCTGAGGTTATTCGGACAAGGGTCAATGACACTTCTGTCTTCTACACTGGTACCACAGTGGTTTGTCAAAAAGAGAGGATTGGCACTAAGCCTTATGGCGTTAGGATCTGTTACCAGTTCTGCCGTACTGCCACCGCTTAATACCTATATCATTGATACTTGGGGATGGAGTGTGGCATGGAGGTTTTGGGCTGTACTTTTATGGCTTGTATTTGTACCCATATCTTTTTTCTTTATTCATAGCAGGCCTGAAAATATCGGATTATTACCGGATAACAGAATTAAAAAACCCGACAATAAAGATACAGCAGTAGATACTGAAAGAAGTGAAGTGAAAAAACATAAGGAAATATCATGGACACTTCAAGAGGCGATGAAAACAAGGGCATTCTGGTTCATGATGTTTTGCCAGATGGTTCCTTCCATGATTAATACAGGAATTACTTTTCATTTCATCTCCATATTAGGTGAAAAAGGATTGTCCCATACGCTTTCAGCACTAATATTAAGTATAGTAGCTATTATAGGATTTCCTGCAACTTTTTTTGCAGGATATATGCTCGACCGCATACACGTTCATTTTGTTGAGGTATCTGTATTTGTTATTCACCTGATAAGTCTGTTAGTGTTAGTATATGGGCAGTCATCACAGATGGCAGTGCTTTTTGGAATATTAATGGGCGTAGTATCAGGCCTTCAGGGTGTAACCAATAATGTAGTATGGGCAAGCTATTTTGGAAGAAAGTATTTAGGAAGTATCCGGGGATTTTCCATGTCTTCTATTATTATTGGGTCGGCTTTTGGACCATTGCCTTTCGGTATTGCCTTTGACGTGTTTGGGGGATATACCGGAATTATTATGATAATGATGATTTTCCCCGTGTTGGGTGCGATAGCCGCAATGGTTTCACCTGCCCCAAAGAAAAAGTAGGATGTATTTAATATTTGCAGTTAAAAAAACTAGACTAGCATACAATATTATGTTAATATACATTGGTGTTATATATTAAGTAAAAGGAGACGATACATGACAGCATTTTTAAACAAAAGATTATTAGAAAATACGAAGATTGAGTTGCTTTCTTATCAACTGATCAATAACTCAAAACAGATTGTCGAAGTTAATATAATACAAGATCCGAAGTATCATATTGCGGATGATATTTTAGATTAAATATAAGGTGTTATTTTATAATACAGCAGTTTACAAGTTTATTAAGCAACCTCCTCTAAACCAAGGAAGGTGTTAACAGCATTTTTAACAGTAGAATAAATTTTGTGATTTTCGAGTCGTTTGACGAAACTCTCAAAAATTAATTCCTGCGTTAGTTGGTCGGCAACAGCGTGTTTCACTACTTGGGGACTTTGGAATTTATAGTCATGGAACCGTGAGTGAAAAAACGGTAATATCGGCATAAAAGCAAAGGCAATAGCAAGCAAATTCGCATACCGTTCTATCGCTTTTTGGTTCCGTACCATATAGTTGCCAAAAGACCAAAAGAATTTATGTTTATAAAAATTATTCATCACAAAAATGTTTGTATGTTAATGATTATATATTTTCAGAATATTAAGGTTAGGCTTTGAATGATTTACATCCTTCAGAGCCTTTGTTTATACGATGAAAGCAGTCCAAAGATAGGATACGGGCATCACAATCAATACTGCAGGCAACATGTTCCCGATAGGGAAAGCCTTAATCCCGCTGATACGAAAACCTGTCGCCAGCATGATGATGCCCCCTAAAGCCATAAAGTCGGCAATCATCTCCGATGTAATCATGGGCAGTATAAATGAAGCACTGAAGAACAAACATATCATTATGATAAATTGGGGTATACAAATAGTCATAACAATATATCCAAGGGCAGCTGCAAAAATCCCGGCTGTGAATAAGTCCAGCAGTGCCTTGGTAACCAATATCGAATGATCACCGGTTATTCCTTCTGTTAGCGCTCCAAATATGCCTGTTCCACTAACACAAAATATGACCACTATTGCAACAAACTTTTCCATAAACTCATCTTGATTGTCTATGTTTCCCTTAGTGGGAAACAACCGCTCAATGGGTTTCCGTATACGGTGGGCACACCATTCAATTCTTTCTTCCAATTTTATTAGCTCGCCGATAACACTGCCAAGGATTAATGAGAGTACCACTGCAGACAATGTATTTACTTTCCCAATATAGATCACTCCCATGGCCATTGCCGCAGCACCAAAGGTTAAAGGCAGTGCTGTACGTATTCGCTCCGGAATCTTATTTCCTAGAAACGCCCCAAGAAGACCTCCAAAAAACACTGCCAGGCTATTTAATATAATTCCTATAGGCATTTTTGCCCTCTCCTTTCATCCTCTAAAGCGTATATTTCCAAAAATCGCTTATCTAATATTATAACGAGAACTATCTTATCAAAAATAAGCAAGCTATTCAACCGTTAACTTATATTTTCATTATCAGAAGATCACTATAGTACTAAATTTTATGGAACGATTAAAGTTCCCAAAATTGAATGCTGAACCATAATATTAAGAACATATAATGTGCTATGCCGAAATTTTGAAAAGGATTTTAGGGATGGAGATATTAAGGCAGGCAGCAGATCTACGTGCATGACTTTGTGAAGCGTGTGGTTATGAAAAATTAAGTGATTTGGCTGCTGTGGATATTTATGCTAAGGAGTTTGCTGGTCATATTGATAAGCTCATCAATATGTTGGAATTGGGTTAGGATCTTCATAATGTGTTGTTATAATTGATAAGGACCTATATAAGTTGAATTAAATAATTGGACTATTAGTCTAATATTCATGTTGAATTTATATATAAATGCGATAAAATATATATAAATAGGGAAAGGATAAGAGGTAGGAATAATGAAAACGGAATACATTTATAAACATCATTCCCCTATCGGTATGCTCACGGTTTCAAGTGATGGGGAAAATATCACAGGGCTTTGGATAAAGAATATGAGATACGGTGAAAACGTCGAAATAATAGAGGTTAATGCAGATGATTTATCTGTTTTTGAAAAAACTCGGAAATGGCTTGACTGTTATTTTGATGGAAAAGGACCGGATTTTATGCCTCCTGTAAAAACTGAAGGGACTGAATTTCGTCAATCTGTTTGGAAGATACTTTGTGAAATACCGTATGGAAAGGTGATAACATATGGTGATATTGCCAAGAAGATAGCATTGCAAAAAGGCAAAACAAAAATGTCCGCGCAGGCGGTGGGAGGTGCTGTCGGAAGTAATCCCATTTCCATACTTATTCCATGTCATCGTGTTGTCGGGGCAAAGGGGAACCTTACGGGGTATGGCGGTGGACTTGACATAAAGGTACATCTGCTGCAATTGGAAGGTATGGATATGAGCAAATTTCACATGCCGTCAAAGTAAAAAAACATAGAAAATAAATAAGAGCTCTTTAATATCAGGAATTTAAAAAGTGGCTCGTTATAGTTTTAAAGCTATGACGAGCTATATTTTATAGCATTTGATTTTTAATATGACAACACAATACAATAACTATAATTTGAGTTTATTGTATCAATTTATAGAATATCTTTAATATTTAATATTTATATGTTATAATGTATAAAAATTTAGATGTTTTTCTAAACAATTTATAATAAATGACGATTTTAAAATTGTCTGCATCAATAAATTCAATGATGCTAATTATCCTAGCAAAAGTATGACTACTTAAAATAAGGTCAACTAGTTATTATCGTGTCTTTTTGAAAGAAGGATGATAAAAACGGATAACAATCAGAATTTCCTCAATTTAACAATAAGATTCTGTATAATATAGTAATGTAGTAATCAATTCCAGAGTTGAAAATATGATAGTGCGAAGGTGACCTTATCAAAAGTCTTAGAGCATGTATGCGAAGTGGAGGGTCAGCGGCTTCAACTGTTTGAGCGAAGCGGGTTTTGAAGCATTTTTTGGGGACATCCCTCGACAAAGGAGAGGTATGTCCCCTGACCTTAAACACGAGCAGTACAAGCTTTTAGGCTCGGAATACCGGTTACCGGAACACTATAATATTTGCAATTTTAATTTGGTTAGATATAGTCCATCGCAAAGAGAGATTACAATAAAGCTCATTTGTGGTTTGAGTCAAAAATTACTCACATCTTTCGTATTGCTAGAACATGATTAATCTAGTTAAAAGTGATAATTTGATTACAACTACATGATGCAAGGAGGATTAGACCAGATGAAAAAATGGTATTCATTGCTAGGGGTCGTTGTATTAATTCTGATTTTTGGCTTTAGCAAATTAAGTACAGCGATAGGAACCAATCGTAATAATACCTCAGAGGTGACTGCTACAAATCGACCTAAAACCAGAACGTTGGTTTCTAGTTATCAACCTTATCTGCACGCATTACCGCAGTATATGGGCATAAAGAATGGATGGTATGAAAAAGAAGGGATAGACCTGGTATTAAAACATTATCCATCAGGTTTGACACAAAATGAAGATTTGCTTTCCGATATTTGGGAGGTGGGTGATGAAGGAGGTACTGGTGCCCTGTTGGCATCAATGAGATATGGATTGCATATTATTGGTATTTCAAACGATGAATCACAAACTAACAGTCTATGGGTTCGTCCGAATAGTGATATTCTAAGTGTAAAAGGATATAACCCTAAATACCCGGAGATCTATGGATCACCAGAGCTATTCAAAGGCAAAACAATCATTACTACCAGTGCATCTACCGGACACTATGCTGTCATTGCAACTTTAAGAACTTTAGGACTCACCGAAAAAGACGTTAATACGATCCATCTTGAGCAAGAAGATGCATTAAAAGCATTTGAGGAAGGTGAAGGAGATATTGTTCAATTGTGGGCTCCATATAGTTATATTGCGGAAGAAAATGGATGGATAGAAATAGCTTCAGGGAAAAAGGCAGGAGTTACTATACCTGGCGTATTAGTGGCTAGTAAGAAAGCTGTACAAGAAAAGCCCGATTTAGTTTCAAAATGGCTGGAGTTGTATTTTGAAGGGATTCAGGTAATGAAAGAAGATCCTGATGGAAGTGCGGATTTGCTTAGAGAGTTTTATGAAGAACACGGGATGGAAATAAGTGAGAATGGATTGAAAAAGGAATTTAGTCTAAGGCCATTATCTACCGCGGAAGAGCAACTGGAAAACTTTAATGATTTTAAGCAAGCTATGATAGAATTGGCAGATTACTTTGTTCAGCAAGGGAGAATTGAAAAAGCGGACAGAGATCGATTTGTTAATCAAAGTTATGTTACAGATAGATTTCTAAAAGATGTTGTCCAAAGTAAAAGATAAAAAATAGTTAGAATACGGTTATTACTAAAATAGGAGATAATTTATGCTTCAATTCAAATTTAGCGGTTTGAAGTCCAAGATACTTTTAATCGTATTGGTCATTATGGTATTTGGGTCCTCAATAATTTCTTTTACTGTTTACTTAAATTCAAAAAAAATCATTAGAGAAGATATTGAGAAATTAAGCCAGATAAAAGTTGAGAAAATGGTAACGTTGATTGAAGGCAAACTCCTAAAATGGAAGTCTGAAATTGAAATACTGAGCAAGACAGATGAAGCGCAACAGAGAGATATTGAAAAATTAAAGGAATATATCTTAGAAAGAAAAGATATTTATGATGATTATGAAATGTTTATGGTCTCTGATGTGAGGGGGCAATACAAAGGAACAACAGGGTTTGATGCCAGTATTTCGGAAAGAGATTATTTTCACGCTGTGATGCAAGGCAGAACAGTTGTTTCAGATCCGGTTATATCAAAAGCCACAGGGATACCGGTCATAGAAGTTGCTGCACCAATACGAAATTCAAGAGAGCAAGTGATAGGAGCAATTATAGGAACTGTAAAAATGACCTATCTAACGCAAATCGTCATGGCTGAAAAATTCGGAAAAACAGGTTTTCCTTACATGATTAATCAGGATGGATTGATAATGATTCATCCTGATAAAGAAAAAATATTTAAAGAAAATTTGCTTCAAAGTCAAAGCAAATCCTTAGTATCTGTTGTAAATAAAATGATAAAAGGAGGAACGGGAGTAGATTATTACACATCGTCGGATGGAGTAGAGAATATTGTTACTTATTCCATTGTAAATTCTACGGGATGGCCTATCGCGATCAGTATAGAAAATAACGAAGTCAGTCAACCTGTTGTTCATTTGGCGAATAGGACTGTTGGGATCGGATTGGCCATAACAATTTTTATGCTGATAATTTTGACTGTGGCAATTGATTATTTAGTGAAACCTTTACTAGAGATTGCTGCTGTTACAAAGCTTGTTGCAGGAGGAAATCTATCAGTACGTGCAAATAGTGGCTATAAAGATGAGATTGGTGAACTGGCACGAGGGTTTAATAATATGTTGGATAAAATCAATAATTTGATCGCAAAGGTTTACCAAGAAGAAGACAAGAAAAGAGAAGCTGAATTAAAAGCATTACAAGCTCAGATTAATCCCCATTTTTTATATAATACATTGAATACCATACGATGGATGGCTGTAATACAAAAGGCGGACAATATCAGTAAGATGATCGTTTCTTTGATAAAACTACTTGAACTAAGCGGTAAAAGAGTTGGCAAATTCATTTCAATTGAGCAAGAATTAGAACACGCTCAGAATTATATATACTTGCAAAAAATAAGATACAACGACAAGTTTGAAGTGGAATATGATATTGATGAAAACCTATTGAAATATAAAATCATAAAATTTGTTTTGCAGCCAATCATTGAAAACGCTATTTTCCATGGTATTGAGCCTAAAGACGGTTCAGGGACAATAAAGATTATTATTTCTAAAGTGGAAGACATGATTAGATTTCAAGTAGTTGACAATGGAGTAGGAATGGATGAAAAAATAGATGTGGATAAAAATAGAAGTTTTAGCGGCTTAGGAATAGAAAATGTGAATGAAAGATTGATCCGGAATTTCGGTGAGGATTCGAAACTAATAATTACCAGTCATATAGAAAAGGGAACCAAAGTAGAGTTTTATTTACCGATGTTTATTGATGAAGAAGGAATGGTGAATAAAAATGTACAAAGTAATGATTGTTGACGATGAATCGATGGTTAGAATTGGTGTGAAATCTTGTATCGATTGGGAGTCTAATAGTTTTATGGTGGTTGGAGAAGCTTCGAACGGTAGAGAAGCTCTTGACTTGTTTGAAAAATTAAAACCTGAAATTATATTAACGGATATAAAAATGCCGGTACTTGATGGGTTGCAGTTAATAAAAAAAGTCATGAATCAAGCACCGGATACAAAAATTATTGTATTAAGTTGTTTGAATGAATACGATTATGTAAGAGAAGCGATGAAAGATGGAGCTGTTGATTATCTATTTAAACCAACCATGTCTCCGGAGGATATTCTAAATATTTTGAATGATGTAAAAGAAAAGATAGCATTGGAAGAAAGTAAAAACATAGAATATAACCGCCTAAAAGATGAAGCACAAAGAAGCCAGAAGATTATGAGAGAAAAGTATTTAATGAGCTTAATCAATACTGAGGTCAGGCAAGATCATAATATAGAGGCAGATTTGGAAAAATACAACACAAAACTTAGCGATAAAAAGATTATTTGCATGATGATAGAAATAGACGAGCATGAAACGCTAAAAAATAAGTATCCCTATGATGCTTTACAGTTACAATATACTTCCATCATTAATGCAATTAATGATGTGATAAATCAATATAATAACGGTGCTGCTATCATGCTTGAAACAAAAGAAGTCGTTGTTTTATACAATATTCATACGTATAGCCAAATGAATATGGATACAGAAATATTAAATTTTGCGAAAAAAATAAAAAACACAATAAAAAATTATGTTGGTATATCTACAACGATAGGTATTAGCAAATTGTTTAATCATTTTTGTAATTGTAAGCAAGCAGTTAAACAAGCAGAAAAAGCTAAAAGTCAAAAGTTTATACTTGGAAGAGGTCAAATAATAAAGTATGGGGATATTCATGATGATCATAGTGATTTAAAAGAACTATTTTCAATAGAAATTAAGAAAGTATATGAGTTAGCAAAATCAAAAAAATATGAAGAAACATTGAAGCAATTGGAAGGATTATTCTGTAAGATGAAGGAAGAACGAAATTTAGCAAGGGAGGCTATCAATGAATTGGCCATTGAAATCATTGTTGAGTTTCTCAGAATTTTTAGAGATGAGATAAGCTTAGACAAAAAATTAGTTGATAAATATAGCAATATATTTGAAAAAAAACTTAAAACATTTGACGAAGTATTCGATGCTCTCAAGATGATTATTCAAGAGATATTTGAACGTATTCAGGAGAAAGAAGCTGCCCAATACTCCCATACCATCAACAAAGCAATTAATTATATATCCGAAAATTATGCACAAGATATTACCTTGGATAGTATTTCTTCATATGTGCATATTAGCAAGAACTATTTCAGTAAATTGTTTAAGGAAGAAACAGGGATAAATTTTGTTCAATATTTGGCTGACGTCAGAGTAAAACATGCTGTAGAACTTCTGAAGAATGAAAATATAAAAACTTATGAAGCTGCTAAGTTGGTGGGATATGATAATTATAGATATTTTTGTAAGATATTTAAAAATATTACCGGACGCACGCCGAGTGAAGTAAAATGAATGATCAGGAAAGTAAAATTTGATAAAATCTCTTAAAAATGTATTTGTTTCTAAAGCAAATACATTTTTTTAATAATCATATCATAATCTATCTTAGGTAGTAATGTTTCGTTTATTTAACCAAAAAATACTATTCAAAGTATAATATTTTATACACATTATTAAAAAATATGACGGTTCTAAAAGGGACAATGAACGCAATATTGTCTCCTTTTTTCATTTGTTAGAAAATAGCACACTTTCATAATATAGTGACATTGTTCGGAAAAACACGCTATGTTATTCTTGTATTAGTTAATAACAACATCACATAGCCGAATCGTTTATAAACAGAATCGACTATGAATATGAACGTCTCTATGAATTCCACTTATAGGCAACCAAATTCAAAACTGAGAATATGATAGTGTTTCGGCAGCCGGTATTAAAAGTTTAAGAGCTTGTACTGCTCGTGTTAAGGTCAGGGGGCACTCTTCTCCTTTGCTGGGGAATGCTCCAAAGAATGCTTCAAAACCCGCTTCGCTCAAACGGTTAAAGATGCTGATTCTTCCCTTGGCAGACAAGCTCTAAAACTCTCTATAAGATCGCTTGCACACGATAATATCTCTAATGCTGAATTTGATTATCTATATTCCAAAGATGATGTAAAACATGAATTCATAAATAAGAGGCGTTCTCATTAGAAAAGGAGGATAATATGAAAAGACGTTTGTTAAGTATGTTCATGGTTCTTGTGTTAGGGGTGTCATTATTTGCCGGTTGCAGTTCAAGTCAGAGCAATTTATCTGATAAGAACGAATCGGTAGCTCCCGTGTCCGCAAAAGACACTACTTTTGGAATTGAGCCATTTAGTAGCCGGCAAGAATTGCGTGTTGGTTATTTTGCCGGTTCAGCGCTTTCAATCCCATTCTATATTGCAGATAATGAAGGTTTCTTTGATGAACTAAATATTGATATAAAATATGAAACATTCACAAATGGACCGGGAATGATGGAAGCCAATGCAGACTGGGATGTCGCAGGTGCGGGTTCGGCAGGAGTATTAGTCGGACAAATAGGATATGATACACCGATGATTGGAATAAGCGATTATGAAACAAATCAAGGACTTTTTGTAAGAGCAGATAGTCCTATCGCGAAAGATCCGGATAATCCGGAAAACTGGAAAGGAACGACATGGTTATACCCGGTAGGAACAACAGCCCATTTTACTTTATCAACAATGCTAGGAAAATTAGGGTTGGATGATTCCGATATAAAATCAATAAACATGGATGTATCAAGTGCGCTTAATGCCTTTATAGGCGGTGAGGGTGACGGACTTGCTGTGTGGAATGCCTTTGCTTTTAGAGCTGAAGATGAAGGGTTTGTGAGAGTGGCGGATGCCGGGACATTGGACATCGTAAATAGCAGCGGTACGGTAGCTACTAAAGATGCACTAGAAAATAAGAGAGAGTTATTAAAAAAATCATTTGCTGTATTTTATAAAACTGTAGAGTGGATCAATGAGAATGAAGAAAACAAAGAAAAGGCTATTAAGTATTACTTAGAATCAGCAGAAGATGAAGGAATCGCTGTTGATAGAAAAATTGCGGAAGGAATTATCGACTACTTTAAATGCCCTGGCCTTGATGAATCCATTAAATTGATGACAGAAACAAGTAAAGATCCGAAAGGCTTATATACGGATAGAGAATTGCTTCAAGCAGAAATTGACCTGTTGGTTACGATGGATTTCTTTATTGAGCAAGGTAAGTTTAAGCCTGAAGACAGAGTTAAAATATTAAGCCAGAAACTAGTGGACCCTTCCATAGCCACTGAAGTGAAAGCGATGCTTAAATAATAAAATCATTTGCATATTTTCCTATGCAGCAAATCGCCGCATAGGAAAATATTAAATTCATAACTGAAAGGAAGGTTAAAAGGTTGCAAATTGCAAATGGATTAAATCATAACGTTAATGATCATGAACGAATTGTATTGGCAAAGAAAAAAAGGAAAAAAGAGCAATATACACTGACGATGCTTTCTATTATCGGAGTCTTAGGTTTTATTCTTATTTGGCAAATTGCAGTAATGATAGGTTTGGTATCCAGCAAATATGTTACGACACCGCTTAATATATTCAATTTATTTATTGTTAAGTTAGCAGATCCTAAACCCGATGGCGCTGTATTGGGTGTGAATATTTTAGCAAGTCTAAAAGTTTCATTAACAGGTTTTTTATTAGCAATTGTAGTAGGTATTCCCTTAGGCTTGGTGATGGGATGGTATAAAGCGATAGACAGGTTTATGAGGCCGATATTTGAAATCATCCGTCCTATTCCTCCTGTTTCTTGGATACCATTAACGATTGTTTGGTTAGGAATAGGATTGAACGCAAAAGCTTTCATCGTTTTTTTCTCAGCATTTGTACCATGTGTCATAAATTCTTATACAGGGATTAAGCAGACGAGCCCGGTATTAATCAACGTTTCAAAAACTTTCGGCGCATCAAACAATACTATTTTTTGGAAAATAGGAATACCGTCAGCTATGACAATGACTTTTGCGGGATTAAAAGTAGCGTTAGGAAATGCATGGGCAACTTTGGTAGCTGCTGAAATGCTGGCAGCATCTGCGGGACTTGGTTATATGATATTAATGGGAAGACAGTTTGCACGGCCCGACATTATTATTTTAGGAATTGTTCTCATTGGGGTGATTGGAACATTATTTACAGCTATTTTAAATAGAATTGAACATAAAGTGCTGGGGTGGAAACAGTTATGACGAATGAAACTATTGTTTTAAGTAAATCCGAAAAAAGAGAGATACAGATGAATAGAATCTATTCAGTATTACCGGTTTTATCAATACTGTTATTGATAACGATATGGGTATTGGTGTCAAAAGGGGATACCGCCGGTTTTCCGTCACCGGCTGAGACATGGGAAAGATTTATAAAACTGCTCGAAAGACCAATAAAAAATCTAAGCCTGTTAGGTCATATCCTTGTTAGTTTACAAAGAGTCTTTATTGCACTTTTATTGTCTTGGATCATCGGGATTACATTAGGTGTAGTGCTTGGGTGGAGTAAAAAGTGCAATGCGGTCATTAATCCGCTTTTTACGGCTTTTAGAGCTGTACCGCCGCTTGCATGGATACCGCTGATCACCATCTGGTTTGGAACCGGTGAAGGACCTAAAATTCTTTTGGTTTTTATTGGAGCGTTAATGCCTGTAGTTGTAAATACACAAGCAGGTATCAGCAATGTAAGTAAAATATATTTAAATGTAGGTACGATATTTAACGCAAATAATAAGCAAAAATTATTCCAAATAGCAATTCCTTCTGCCTTGGACGCAATATTTGCCGGTATTAAAACCTCAGCAAGTGCGGGGTGGATGGTTGTATTGGCAGCAGAAATGTTAGGAGCAAGAGCCGGAGTTGGTTTTCTGATTGTGAGGGGCATGGAGTCTAGCGACGAATCATTGGTGCTCTTATCTATGATTTGTATAGGTATAGTTGGAGCAATACTTGCTATCCTTACTCAGATAATGGAAGGAGTGCTATGTCCATGGACAAGAAAAAGATCAAGCTAAGTTTAAAGAATATATCGCAAAGTTATATTGTCAACGATAGTATATTTGACGCAGTGAAAGACATTTCTCTGGATATCTATGATAACGAGTTTTTAGTACTGTTAGGCCCCGGCCAATGCGGGAAAAGTGTATTGTTAAATATAATAGGCGGTTTGGAGCAGCCTGTTGAAGGAAGCAAGTATCTGGATGAGAAAAAATATACGGGAAGTGATAAGCGCATCAGTATGGTGTTCCAAAAGCTGGCGCTTATGCCTTGGAAAACCGTAATGGCGAATGTTGAGTTCGGATTACAAATGGAGGGTGTAAAAAAAGCCAAGCGCCGTGAAATATCACAAAAATATATTGATCTTGTTGGGTTAAACGGTTTTGAAAAATCATACCCTAATGAACTGTCCGGCGGCATGAAGCAAAGAGTGGGCATTGCACGTGCGTACTCGAATGATCCTGAAATCCTGTTAATGGATGAACCTTTCGGACAATTAGATGCGCAAACACGAATTGTAATGCAAGAGGAAATACAGAGGATATGGCAGCACGAAAAAAGGACAATCGTTTTTGTTACAAACAATATTGAGGAAGCGATTTACTTAGGAGACCGAATCGTGCTTTTGAGCAATCGGCCTGCTACAATTAAGAAAATTTACAATATAGACTTGCCAAGACCTCGTAATACGATTGACCCAGAATTCCTAAGTATTAGAAGAGAAATATCTGAAAACACGGATCTGGCGTTATAAGATTAGGAGGGAAAACGATGAATGCAAGCAAACATGAAAATCATGTAGAAGTAAAAGGTTTATCAAAGTATTTTGGCAAATTGCATGTGTTAGATAACATTTCGTTTAATATTAAAAAAGGAGAATTCATTTGTGTTGTTGGACCTACGGGATGTGGGAAAACAACATTTTTAAACCTATTGACCAGGATTTATTCGCCGACAAAAGGTGATCTGTTTATTGAAGGGGAATCGGCAGATCCACGCAAGCACAATTTGTCTTTTGTATTCCAGGAACCTTCAGCGATACCATGGTTGACGGTTGAAAAAAATCTTAGATATGGTCTTGAAATCAAGAAAGTAGAGAAAAAAATTATAGATGAAAGAGTAGAAAAAATTATAAATTTATTGGGATTGGACGAATTCAGGAATGCTTATCCTCATCAACTGTCTGTAAGTACCGAGCAAAGAATCATTATCGGCAGAAGTTTTGCGATGAATCCCGACTTATTATTAATGGATGAACCTTACGGCCAAATGGATGTCAAGCTTAGATTCTATCTTGAGGACGAAGTAATTCGTTTGTGGAAAGAATTGGGAAGCACAGTTGTATTCATTACGCATAATATTGAAGAAGCAGTCTATCTGGCTGAAAGAATTCTTATACTCTCCAATAAGCCTACAACAATAAAAGAGGAAGTGGTTGTAGACTTGCCAAGACCCCGGGATGTCACAGATCCCAATTTCATAGACATAAGAAAGTACGTCACCGATCAAATCAAATGGTGGTAGCATCATAAAAAGTTAGAACTATATAAATAACACCACAATAATAACATTGGAGGAGATATCATGAAACTGAATTTTGAATATGGCAATGGACTAATGGAAGCAAATCTTCCGGATAATACAGATGTTTTTGTGCCAGGAGAAACAGTAGCCGATCCACCACTATTACAGAATATCGAAGAAGAAACTAGAAAATCCATATTAAACCCAATAGGATTACCTCCTATTGCTGAACAGGTAAGAAAAGGCTCAAAGGTAACTATCGTTTTCCCTGATAAAGTAAAAGGTGGTTTTCAAGAAACTTCTCATAGAAAAACATCTATTCCTATTATAATAGAAGAATGTTTGAAAGCCGGAGTAGAAAAGAAGGATATCAAGCTAATTTGCAGTAATGGCCTTCATAGGAAAAATACTAAAGACGAAATCAAATCTTTACTTGGTGAAAAAGTATTCAATGAATTCTGGTGGAGTAACCAGATTGTAAATCATGACAGTGAAGATTGGGATAATCTGGTAGATTTAGGAACAGATGAATGTGGTAGTCATGTTATCATGAATAAGGAAGTATTTGAGTCTGATTTAGCAGTACTGATCGGGCATACTTTGGGTAATCCGTATGGCGGATATTCCGGCGGATATAAGCATTGTTCAACAGGAATTACCCACTGGAGATGTATAGGGGCACACCATATACCACATGTTATGCATCGGGATGATTTTACTCCGGTAAACAATCATAGCTTAATGCGTAAAAAGTTTGATGCTATAGGGCAGCATATGGAAAAGTGCATGGGGAAGAAGTTCTTTACTTGTGATGCTGTGCTGGATACATGTCAGAGACAGATTGCTGTATTTACAGGATATGCACAAGAGATTCAACCTTTATCATGGGGAGTAGCAGATAAAAGAACCTATATTCCGTGGGCTGACAAGAAATATGATATAGTGGTTTTTGGTATGCCACAGGCATTCCACTATGGAAATGGACACGGAACAAATCCATTACTGATGTTACAAGCTATTTCAGCTCAGATTATAAGACACAAGAGAATATTAAGCGATAATTGTGTAATTATATGTTCATCTGTCTGTAATGGATATTTCCATGATGAAGAGTTTCCATCCTATAGGGAGGTTTATGAATTATTCCAGAAGGATTATAATAACGTATTACCCGATGTAGAAAGGTATGGAGAATACTTATCAATGAACAAAGAATATATTGACAAATATCGATACAACTTTGGCTATCATCCGTACCATGCTTTTTCAATGATCTCTTGCGGACATATCGCAGAGAAGCATTGCTCCGCTATATATATTGTAGGAGCACAGGAACCGGGTTATGCAAGAGGAATGGGTATGAAAACAAGAGCAACTTTTGAAGAAGCACTAAAGGATGCGAAAAGATACGTTGGAGAAAATCCCAATATCCTTGCATTGCCTAGAACATTCAAAACAGCAGCAGTTCATTTGATGATGAAAAATCAAGAAAATAAAAAATAGGAGAATAGATTCTATGAGTAAAATTGGTGTAGTAGGCATAGGTACGATGGGAAAGTGTATACTTGATAAGCTAATTGAAAATGGATATGATGTTGTTGCTACTGATAAATCCAGTTATGCAAAAGAATATATTAAAAACAAAGGAGCAACGTTGCTGGAAACACCTTTTGAAATCGCCCAAGAGACAAAGATTATAATAATGTCATTGCCTACGCCGCAAGTAGTACTGACAGTAGTTGGAGGAGAAGATGGGCTGTGCGGGGCTTTAACGGAAGAACATATTGTAGTGGATACCAGTACGGTAGCACCTGAAACGTCTAAACAAGCAAAAGAAATGGTTGAAACCAAAGGTGCTCAATACGTGGATGCACCAATCCTTGGAAGGCCTGCGGCTGTGGGAAATTGGCTTATGCCGGCAGGCGGTAATGGGGATGCCATTGAAAAAGTGACTCCTATACTAAGAACAGTTGCAAAGGCTGTAGTGAATGTAGGGGAAACCGGCTCAGGAAATGCTTTGAAACTTCTAAATCAACTGATGTTTTCTACAATAAATGCAATTTCATCGGAAGTGATGGTTTTGGCGGAAAAGGTTGGAATTGATAAGAAAACATTCTATGAATCAGTGGCGAACAGTGGAGCGGCAACTGTTAATGGGTTGTTCTGTGAGGTTGGGAAAAGAATTGTTGATGACCGGTACCAAGATCCAACATTTACAGTGGCATTATTGTGCAAGGATGCGCAATTAGGTATCGACATGGCTAAAAGTAATGGCATAACGCCATTGATAGCCGAGTATGTGCAAATGTATAATTTAAACGCTAAAAGACGGCACGGAGATGAAGATACAAGCGCATTAGCCAAATTATTTAAAGAAATATACGAGCATTAGAATTATGAAAACTATGGGTAAATGTTGCCTATGTAAAGAATATAGTAACGATGCGCCAAAAAGGCTGAGCCTTTTTTGGCGTATCGTTATGTCATTGCCTAAGTGGATTATATTTAAACCACCTTCTATGAAGGTGAGAATGGAAAGGCTCTGCCTGTAAACAGAAACACTAACTAAAAAGACATGGATGGAATACGATATGGAATATATAGCAATTATAATAACGTGCTTTTTAGCAAGTTATGTTCACTCAGCGACCGGATTTGGTAACGCACTTATCATTATGTCTGTACTACCAATGTTTTTACCAATAAAGCTGGCAGCTTTAATTTCTGTTGTATGCGGTTGTTTTATAAGTTTTGAAACACTTTTTTTATTGAGAAAGCATTTTGACATAAAAGAAGTCTTATTTCAATTCACAGTTTATTTTCTTTCAACGACCATAGGCGTACTTTTAATTACAGATATATCATTAAAGTATTTTTCGAAATTGCTTGGAGGATTGTTACTTTTGCTGGTTTTTCTACCCTTTATTCAAAAAAATGTTGTGAAAAATACGTTTTGGGATTTTTTCTATTGTATATTTGGAGGGTTATTAGGTGGAATGTTCGCAATGGGAGGCCCGATAATGATACATTATTTTATGAATACAACGGACAAAAAGGAGAAATTTAAAACTAATTTAGATTTTATATTCGGAGTTTCCGGTTTATATAATATCATATTACATTTAATATATGGAAATATCAACAAATATAATATTGGCTATATAGGAATTGCATTACTAGCTGCTGTTGTTGCATCGTATTTTGGATATTTATCTTTTAAAAAAATAAATTTCGTTTTAATTCGAAAAAGTGTATACATTGGAATGTTTATAATGGGCATAAAAATGGTAATTCAGTAAATGTTTTATAATTTTCTATTAGATTAGGATTTTGATTGTGAAACACATATCAATTTCTATCAAAACACATGTTGAGGCGGTAGAATACTATTTATTTCATACTAATGAGAAAAATAGATTATTATAATTATTTTTGATACCCCATAAACTATTTGCAATAAATAGATTATGGGGTATAGTATTATTAATGATAAAATCAATTGTTAATTTTTTTTACATTTTCACAATTTGAGATGACTTATGTAGAAAATTAGCCATGATAATAGGTCAAGTAGTAAGCATTAGTTACGCTATTCCTAAAACTATACTGCTGAGATGATTTTATGGTTTAAATCTATTCACAAAAGAAGTAGAATCTAATATAATGGATTTACAATTTGATTATAAACAGAGTTCTTAGCTTCAGCGGGGTTTTTTTTACCCCCCGCTGAAGGTTAGTCATCGGATAAATATAATTAAAATTTATATATAGACTCATTGGGCAGCTTTCTAATAGAAAGTCACAACTAAGGAGGAATACACGTGAGCGGCAAAATCCTTTTAATCATGCAGAATTATCAATTTACCGATGGATTGATTCAATTGTTTTCAGACAATGGATATCAGGTCCATACAACGAGTGATGAACAAGAAGCATGGACGTTAATGCAAAACGGAAAAATCGATCTCGTTGTGGCAGATGTAAATATGACTCTTTCAAAAGGTGTCAAGCTATTATCTTCCATAAAAGAAAATTTTCCTGATATCATTAGAATCGCATCAGGAACCGTGGTAGATGAAAAACAGATTGCAAATATTCTACAGCAGAATATTGCAAAGACATTTATATATAAACCTTTTGTAATTGAAAAGCTGTTGCAGCTTGTGAATCAAGTTATTGAAGTAAATAATCGGTTAAAAAAATCAGGACTGCTTCCGCTGATTATTAATACTCAGGAACTTCCCACTATTAAAGTAAGCTATCAAAGAATTCTGAATTTAATTGATGATGATAGGGATATGAATCAAATTGCAATAGCCATTGAATCTGACCAATCGATAGCGGCAAAAATATTACGTATTGCCAATTCTGCATATTATGGCGCAAGAACGGGCTCTATCAGACAAGCTGTGACTTATCTGGGGCTGAGGAATATCCGCGATTTGATTTTATCAACTTCTGTCTTCGACCTGTTTCATGCAGAAGGTACTTTATTTCAAGTGTTCCAACCGCTATGGGAGCAAGCTTTTGCAAGCAGCAAGTTGGTACATATTATTTACCGTATAATGAAAAAGAAGCTGCCTGACATGGCAACAACTGCGGGATTGTTAATGAATATCGGTACAGTCTTTTATTTGAAATGCTACCGGGAGCAATACCTTCAAATGATTGTTGCCGCAGGACAAGAAGATAAATCTCTGGAAGATATGGAAAATGAAATCTTCGGAGTCACTCATGCAGTTGTGGGGGCATATCTCCTGGAGTGGTGGAACATGCCGTATGCTATCGTAGAATCAGCACTTTATCACCATTGTCCACTTGACGAAAGAGTCATAAATAAAGAATTGTTATGTGTTATACATATTGCAGAATATTATGCAGCGAAGATGTCAAATCGGCCGGCACATGGAAGATTGAATCAGGAGATTCCCCTGTTTCTAGGTCTTAATGAGTTAGATCTGCAGAATAAAATTTTAGAGGCGATGTGAACTAAAGAAAAATGGGGACGATGGTGTTGATTCCAATAAGGACAGAATCAACACCATCGTCCGAAATCACTGATAAAGTCTGTTTTGGAAGCTCATTTCAATCTCTCTTTTAGGCGGTCCTCTGCTTTTGTAAATTCACTGTTCAAAGCAGATTCCTCCAACTTTTCCAAGGTTGCCAAGCTATTGGCATTTTGCTCTTTATCCCATTCATCAGCGAATATGCCGGATTTAATTCTGTCGTATCTATTCTTTAAGAATTGGCGAATGATGGTGGTGTCAAGCGCATTGAAGCCGACCAATTGACCGTACTGGCTGGTATGAGAGTGATAAGGAAGCTGACGGAAGAAACCAACATCAGCAGCCTTTTCCATCATGAAGGCAGGCTCCTTAGACAGGTACATTTCCATTAAAACCGCCTCTTCCGGATGGCCCATCTCAACCTGTAACTTAAACGCTTCAGTAAATACATTGTAAATAATGGGCCATATGCCCTGTTCCGCCATCAAATCAAGGCAGGTTTCGTCGTCAAAAGTCACCTCGATTGCACCTTTTTTTGTAGAACCGATTGCCTTGCAGAGCGCTTTTGCATATTCAAAAGCCATGCCGGAAGCGTCCTGATTTATGGCAATAAAGGCCGGGAAGCCCTCGCCGCTCTCATAAAGCTCGCGTACGCCTTTGCCAATCATACGTGGGGCTGCCATTACAACATCCACAAAATCAGGCGGGGTGATTTTTTTGAATGTAATATTATAACCGGAAGAAAAATTGATGATGTTACCTTTTTCCAAATTGGGCTCAATCTGCTCTTTGAAAATCTCAGGAGCCACCTCATCAGGGAGCAGCATGAAAATAACGTCGGCCTTCTTGCAGGCTTCGGAAATGGAATAAACAGGGAATCCATCCTCGTTTGCCTGATTATAGGAAGAATCCTTTCTGCTGCCCACAATTATATTTTTAATCCCTGAATCTCTCATATTCAAGGCTTGGGCGCGTCCCTGATTTCCATAACCAATAATCGCTATTGTTTTTTCGATTAAAAAATCAAGATTTGCATCTCCATCATAATAAATTTTTGCCATAATAGTTCCCCCTCTTTTTTTATTATCAGATATCAGATATCTGATATGTTTAATTAATAATAGCACACTCCAAATGCAAAATCAATGGTTTTTATAAATTTATAAAATTCCTTTTGTAAAAGAGATTGGAGACAAGAAAGTATATAAATTTTAAAAAATATCTACAATTGGCAGTATGATAAAACGGAGTAGTAATGGAAAGGGAAGAAGGTTGTCCACAAAGGGAGATGTACTAGTGCCTATCTGAGCAATTTATATCGACGCTATGTTTTGGATTTATGGTTTGAAAAATCTATAAAATAAAAGTGATATGTGCGCTTAGTTCGGTGAGGGGACTGGGTTGTGTGTTGCGCCAGTCCTTCAAACCGGAAATGTTGAATAAAATGATTATTCAGGTCATACACGATTGTGCTAACTATTCTTTCGCATTTAATGCAAACAAATCCCATCGATCTAAAGACTGAGTAATTGCTTTCTTTAACGCTTCCTCATCTTTTGCAATGATGGCGTTTAATATATTCTTATGATCTTCCAAAACCACCTGAGAATAATCTCGGTTTGAAATCTTAAGAGAAGGACGGAACAGGTTGATGACCGTATTGCCGATATGGACGATAAAAGGATTGTGGGTTGATCTATATAATGCTCTGTGGAACGCCATATCGTTATCCTGTGAAGTTATCCCGGCTGCAAAATCTTTTTCCATTTTCTCATTCAGCGACTTTAGCAGCACAATATCTTCTTCCGTTGCGTTCTGCATAGCAACAACGCTTGCAGAGGTTTCGAACATTTTCCGAAATTCCAGCAACTTCTTATTATTATCACTGTTCTGTAAAATCAACTGAAATATAAGCGGGTTCAGTATATCGGCATCTACACTTGTTCGGATTCTACTTCTCTGTCCCTTGGAGATTTCCACAACGCCCATGGCCTCCAGCATTTTTACTGCTTCCCGTACGCTGGATTTTCCGACTCCGAGGCGGTCAGCCAATTCGTTTTCGGACGGCAAGTCATCCCCAGGCTTTAATGCACCGTCTATCATAGCCTCTTTTATCTTTTCAACAACGACCCTGGAGAGAGGTTTATTGGGAACAGGGCTCAGCCAGTTCTGCGCATTTTTTTTCATAATCATAATCCTTCCGAAAATCTTTTATGTCTTACCGGAATTTGAAAATATTTGTATTACATTATTTGATAGTATATTATAAAAAAATTATAGATCATTGTCAACTCTAATATAATAGAAAATATTATAAGTCATTAGAGTATCTTCGGGATTATAACAGAATTGATATGGTTACTATTTTAACAATGTATTGTAATTATGATGAATACAGACTATAATCTACATATTGGATAAAGCTTTCATTCATTTTTCAAGCAAGATAGGAGTACATTATGACTGCACTTATTTTAAAATATAAAAATATAATTGTTGAAGATAAGAAACTATTGGGGAACATTCTTATATTTATGGCTGCAATTTTTACGGCAGTGGTCAGTATTTTTGTGAAGGGTCTATCCGCTGAGGTCCCTGCTCCATATATTACATTCGCACGCTTCTTTGTTGGATTTCTTTACGTATTTATAGGTCAAAAAATCGGCAAGATAGAGAAGACCGTAAATAATAGAAAGAATCTATTAATATTTGGAGTATTCGGTGCATCAGCTGCAACTTTTTTCTTTTTAGCTATTTCTGCGGACATGGTAGGCCGAGCTACATTGTTAAATAGCCTTCAACCGGTATTCAGTGCTATTTTTGCAATGCTGTTATTTAAAGAAAAAACACCTAAACTCGTATGGGTGTTTGCCATTTTATCCTTTTTTGGTGTGTATCTTGTGACTTCCCCGAGTCTATCTAATATCAATATCGGTATAATATATGGGTTGATTACAGGTGTCATGGCAGGGCTAGCCGTGATGTATATGAATATTGCGCGAAGAACAGAAACCACTTCTATTACGTTCTTGTATTTTTGCAAAGCAGGAATGGTTTTTAGTTTGATTATGTGCCTAAAAACCACTGCGCTTCCTCCTGCTTCAGCATTGCTGTACTTACTTATTATGGGGATTTTTAGTACGATAGCGCAGCTTTTGGCAACCTATGCTTATAAATACACTTCTGCCACAGAAGGTGGGATTGTATTTATGTCACAGATATTTTTTGCCATGCTGCTAGGGTATATTGTATTCGGAGAAACGCTTTCCTCGAAGGGGATTGTCGGTGCGATACTTATTCTGATATCCGGCGGCCTTGTGACCTGGCTGAGGAGAAATCCGTGCAAGTAACTTATTCAAATTCCTTACCAATATCTCTTAACATATTGACATACAGGAGCAACTCTTCTCTTGAAGTAACATTAAGCTTCATATAGATCCGCTTAGTATGTGTCTTGATTGTATTAATGCTGAGACAAAGTATTTCTGTGATTTCTTTAGCTGCGTAGCCTTGTGTGTAGAGATTGAAGACCAGGCGTTCTGCAGGGGAAAGTGTTTTGGCATTATTCATGAATTCCTCAAGAATTGCAGAAGAAATTTTTTCTTGATCAGCTTTTTGCTGTAATTCCTCAATATGCGTTGAGAGAAAATCGATTAAATCGTTTATTTCCGGGATGCTGGATCGTGGCGCACCGCTTAGATTTTGGGATTTAATGATGTCAATGGCTTGTGCGATTGGCTTGGTAAATTCCTTGCTTAGAATATACGAGATCATTATTCCCACAAGAACAATCAGCGTTAATAGCGATGATAATAGTATATTTAGATGGGCAATAGACCTGATAAGGTCTTCTTCCGGAACCATAATAGCCGTAATCCATTTCTCATCAGAAAATGCAGAGCCTTCAGGATATAATTGTATAGGTTGGTGAAACCCCAAAAATGAGAGCCCATCATCCCAACGGTATGAGTAAAGAGAATCCCGACTCTTTGTTACTTGAAGAGAAGAACGATTCGCTGACCTGTTTTTTGCCGAATATCCTCCTGCAAACATAGATTGCTCAATATGTAAGATATCACCTGACAGTGGTGAGAGAATACAAAATGCACGGTTATAAATATTAGTATTTGGCATGTTAGACAATTTGAAAAGCATGGCGCTGATTTCGAATCCACATACACCAAAAACATTACCACTAGAATCAATGAGAGGGACAGAACAAAGCATCACTTCTTCGCTGGTACCTGGAAGAGTGAGTGCCGGACTCCAATAATATAATCGGGATAACGGTCGGTTAAGCAGTTGATTATTAGCCGCTTTAACAGGAAGATGATAGTAAGGGGCCTCCTTAATATCAAACTCCATACTCCACTGTGTATGGAGTGATAGTGAATTTTTACGGCTAATACTGGGAAAGCCGCGCAAAACAACAAAGGTTGGAGTAGAAGAGCTAAGAATATTAGGCTCCATATTTTTAATATATAATCCTGCTCTGGAATTTTCAGCATTATCTAAATTCGGGTTAACGGTTGCATTTAATATAATAAAGACTCCACTGCTCTTAGATTTCTCCAGAGAGAACAATGCACGTTCGTATTCATTGGAAATAAGCTTTTCCAATAATTCTGGACAATTCTGTAGATCAGAGGGGTATTTTTCTTGTTCACGGCATGTGTTTTCCATACTTTGTGATAAGTTTTTTGAGAATTCTACTGCCTGCGCTGAAAGTTGACCGTACTGAACGGAAATGTTGCGTGATGCATGGAGAAGTTCATTTTTAATAAGGCTTTCACTTTCTTTTAAACCGGCAGTAAAGGCTCCTGTAACGAGGAGAATGACAAAAATACCAAGAAGCATAGTAAGTACAAGAATGATTAGAAACAGAAAAAGCCTAAGGCGCATAGACATGCTGAATGTGCCAGATCTTTGCAACACTTGTTTTAGCGTATTAAATTTATTTAATTTTTTTATTCCGTTAGTAAAAGACACATTGTACACCACACTTCTGAAAAATTTATTGGGATGATAATTCTGTTATAAAATCTTCGTATTTTCCTTTAGATACTGATTCGAATGCAGTCTTTGGGTCAGTATTTGTCAATAGTTTGAAATATGCTTCTTTTGATTGGGCAGTTACCTTTTTAAAGTGGCTTTCATATTTTTTTTCAAGCTTGTCTACTTCGTCAAAGAGCGGCGGAATATAGAAATGATATTCCATTTGCATTTGTCTTGCCGTATGAAGCAGCTTTTTAATATTTTCATCTAAAGTAATATCAATTTCTTTGGACATTAGCTCGCCAAAAGCTTCGTTCGTTACAGGAAGATAACCGGTTGAGGAGACAAAACGAAGATTATTTTGGGGCGCTGTAAACCATTTTAAAAAAATACTAGCTAAAGACTCTTTTTCGTTCGTAGATTTTACAATACACATACCTGCGCCGCGTTGAACAGCGATTCGTTCACCGCCTTCAAATATCGGATAAGGCAGTATGGCAAGTTCTGCCGGTTCAGAAGTATTATCTGTGTAGGTAACGGTGGGAGAAAAGAATACTACACCGGCGGTTGAACCTGTAGAACATACAATGTCTCCGGTCTTAGCGAGATCCGATGCGTATCCGTTAAAAACAGCAATTCTACCTTGAACAGCAGAATCGTAAAAAGATTTCCATACTTTTAAAGATATCGGTGTTAGAAAGTTTATTTGTCCATTATTAATAAAATCAAATCCCAGCTGCTTATAGCCGATTTGAGAGTAGTTAAAAAGAGAATCGGGTACATAAAACATTTTACCGTCATTTGGAATAGCAGGAGTCTGTTTATCTGTCCAATCATAATAGAGGGCAGAAGTGTTCATGATTCCTTCGAAGGTTTGCAAATCTTCAAGGTTAGCACCTGTGTCCTTTGCAAATCTGTTAAATATGGTTGTATTTACAAACAGAACTTCAGTGGATTTTGCAATAGGAAATACATAAAGTTTATCCCTCTTTAATTTGCCTTCTTCAAGAAATTCAGGAATATAGTCGGAAAGTTCTTGTTGGGTGAAGTATTCATCTAAATTCGCAAGCAGTTGCTTTTCTGCAAGAATAAGTGCAGTTTTAGGATAGGAAGTGGTAATGTCAGGGAGGGCCGGAGCACCGGGGTCATCATTTGCTGCCATTGTCAACTTTTCATGAAGGGTTGCGGAGCCTGATATAGAAGTAACATTAATAATAATTCCTTTTTCTACACCTATGGTTTCATTGAATTCATCAATCATCTCATCCATGGTGTTTTTCATCTGTCCCCCATAATTATGCCAAAGAGTAAGGGTCACAGGCTCTTTTGAATTTAATCCCGTAAGTTTTTTGCAGCCACTTAATATTATAAGTAACATTACAATTAAGACTATAGAAATATGTTTCCTCATAGCGCTCCTCCCACTGCTGCGAAAATGTCAGTACAATTATATCATAGAGTACATATTCTTCCAATCTATAAAATTACAAAATATTCTAAAGATGATCTCACGTTATTTACAATCATCATTAAATCATCCCATAATCACCCGGTTTTTTAGGCCTATATCACCCTAAGGGTGATTACATTTAGCACAATAAAATATAAAATAGTTTCATTCGGTAACATAGAATGGGGTTAATGCTGATTCTTAATACGTAAACAGGATCATATCATCGAGAATGGATTGATACATAAGTTCTAGGAAGACGAGATCCGGTATTTAAAGAATTATAACAGGCATTAACAAATAACAAATATTAAGGAGGTTTTATTATGACAGAACAAAACAATGTAAACAAAAATGAGGAGGTTAATATTACCGCAGAAAAAACTAGTACCGCTAGTCAAATGGTTAGTGATGCAGTGCCGGCTTTTGATCCGGAAGATATTGCAAAGAATAAAACGATGGCCGGACTAGCGTATCTTATCTTTTTTCTCCCTCTTATAGTCTGCCCGCAATCCAAATTTGCAAGATTTCATGCTAATCAAGGACTACTATTGCTGATACTGGGCTTTGCCGGTAACATCGTCTTAAGTATGATCCCGATTATCGGATGGCTGCTTATGCCGATATTTGCAATTTTTATCCTGGTACTGGGTGTGATGGGTCTTATAAATGGTTTGAATGGCAAGGTTAAAGAGCTACCGTTAATTGGGAAATTTAAGCTATTACAATAATGTTATTCATAGAGAGGATGAGTTTTTTGTCACATAGATTTATTCCATTATTAGTTATTATATCAATATTTATTTCATTAGTAGGATGTGGTGTCAAGGAGAAACTTGAGAAGAAAGTATCTGAAAAGATCACAGAAGGTGTTGTTAATAAAGTAATTGGCGATGAAGGGAAAGTAGATATTGACGGTGATAAGGTGACTATTAAAGGTAAAGATGGAGAAGAAGTTACTATTGGAAGTACTGAATGGCCGAAGGATAAAGCTGCAAAATTGATTCCTGAGTTTAGCAAGGGTAAAATAGTATCCGTGATGAATTCTGAAGAGGGAGCCTGGGTGGTTATTCAAGAAGCAGAGGAAAGTGATTTCGATAAATATGTCCAAGCTGTAAAAGATAAGGGTTTTGTAAATGAGCCTATGGAACTGACTGATCAAGACATGAAAGTATATCAAGGTTCTTTAGATGAAAAAGCCGCTATTGCTTTATCATATGATAAAGAATCAAAAGAGGCTACGATAACATTAACTGTTACACAATAGGAGGTTTGAGAATATTACAGCGCAAAGACTACTTGTATAACGATAGTTTTTGCGCATAATTTTTATTAAGGATTTCAACTGTATTAATCTACATGATTTCATCCTTTTTTACCTGTAGCAAATGAACGCAATCTTTTTCATCCCTGTTGACAACATAATATCAATATGATATTGGTCAGCGTCAGGATCAATCCTGACGGCAATTATGACCTGGTAAAAGAAATTCATGGAGACAGCGTAGCGGACGTACTATCTTATGTTGAATTTGACCCGAAAGATATGCTGGTAAGTTTCCGCGAGAAAGCAGAAGAAGTGGTCCGTACCGGATTATTTTAAGGGAAAAGAGCCGGATTTTTTATTTAATATGCCAAAACAACAACATAATAATATCTACTTGTAAGCACTTCAAAATATATCGTTGTGTAATCGTCAATAAATTCTGGTATGCTTTCTGATAGAAATACTACTCATAGAGATAAGAGGTATTTAAAGTGGCTGACATGTATCCTGTGTTATGGATAACTATGTTCATTTACTACTACGTAACGAGGTAGGAAAGAAAGCCAGATTATTCTTCATCCTCTTGAAAGGATTCTTTGAGCATTGATATGACTTTAGTCCTTGAACTTGAAAGAGGCCGGGAGATATTCCAAATTACTCCAACATCAACTTGTATATTATCCTTAAGGCTGACATAAGTAAGTTCGCTGTTTTCTATATACATATCAGATCGTATCAGAGTGACACCGATGTTATTGCAAAGCAGATTGACCATTGTGCTGGTCTGTGAGAATGAGTATTTAAAGTTTGGAGTGCGGCCGTATTTTCCGAACCAATCTGAGATCAGTTGATGTGTAAGACCCTCCCTATTGTAAGAGGTTATAAGGGGTTCATTATGTATATCGTTGATACTTATCAAGTCCTTTTTTGCAAGAGGATGGCTTTTATGTGCACAGAACAATAGCGATGTTTTCCAGAGTATTTCACGTCCGCAGGTATTGAGAAAATTGTTTCCGCTCAGACCAAGTATTGCCAGATCAATTTCACCATTCTCAAGCATTCTGACGATTCTTAAAGCGTCGATTTCCATCACTTGTATTGTAGTGTTATTGTTTGAACGTTCGAACTTTTCTTTTACGCGAAGCAACTTATGCACAGTGAACGATGCCAGCATAGGGGGGACGCCTATGATTAGATTCTTCTTGTTTTGAGCCATTCTTTGGACTGCAATGATTGCCTTATCCAAATCTGAGAGTATCTGTTGTGCGTGTAAATAGAACAATTCACCTTCAGTAGTCAATGTGAGTTTGTTTCGGCTGCGCGCAAATAGCGAAACATCAAGTTCTGCCTCCAGATCCTTTAGTGCTACTGAGATTGAAGGTTGTGATACATGTAAGCACTCAGCTGCTTTGCTTACGCATTTGTATTTACATACAGAGCAAAAATACTGCAACTGAAATAATTTCATTATATACCACCTCTATATTTCAATTATATACGTAGCAAACACGACTGTCAATAATATCCATAGTCATTTCTTATAGTGGTAATTATTATAGATTTCCATGATTGTAGAAAATAATAATGCAGAGTATAGACAATAACTATAGATGTAAACAAGTGATTAAGATTATGTATTGTACAAAATGGAAGAGATAGTATATTATAAAGCTAAGTTCAAAAAATACTATATTTTTTCAAAATAAGTAAATAAAAGGAAATATCACATCTTTATTATCCCGAATGAAGGATTCGGAAAGGTCAAGACGCATATTAAAACCACAGGCATATAACATTTACAGTAGCTGCGTTTGACAAGAAGAAATTCTCCCTGGACTAGGTAATGACAAATACAGAGTATAAGCAATAACTATAGATATAACTGATTAACTAACATTATGCATTGTACAAAACGGAAGCGGCAGTATATTACAAAAAAGTCTATAAAAAGCTGCTGCCAGACGTTTTGTCAAATGAAGTTGTTTAGGAGGAGACAGAACATGTTTGAAATTTCAAATGAAGGACACGACAAGGTCAAGACGCATACTGCAACGGAAGGCAATATGCCGTTTACCGTAGCTAGGCTTGGCAAGCCGATGGATGATGTATTGCTTGATAACATGATGAGGCCGCGTTTAAACCGTGAGAGACAGAGCCTGTATGCGTTCCTGTATGTGGATATGTCCCATACGGTTATGATTGCCGAACAAGGAATCATAACGCCTTTGCATGCAAAAAAGATCCTTATGTTATTTCGTGAAATGCAGGCATTAGGAGATGATTTCCCAATCAACCCGAAATTCGACGGCATGGTACTTCAGTTTGAGCGTTATCTTATCAGTAAGCTTGGCGAAGAAATCGGAGGAAGGATGCATACCGGACGAAGCCGTCCTGGACACGCAAATGCCGTTAACCGTGTTATTTTTCGTGATAAACTTTTGAAAATCCACGAAAATTTGCTTGAACTGGTTGACACGATTCGGACAATTGCTCCACGCTATGCCGAAACGATCATGCCGGGATATACTCACGGTCAGCATGCACAACCTTGGACTTTTGCCCATTATCTTATGAGGTGGGCATATATGTTTGAACGTGACCTGGAAAGGATAGAGGGGAGTTTCAGTCGTGTGAACCGTTCTGCACTTGAGGGAGTTGCGCTTGCGGGTACTTCCTGGCCGCTTAACAGGTCACGTACCTGTGAACTGCTCGGCCATGACGGGCTCGTGCTGAATTCTCACGATGCGGCAACCCAATGTGCAGATTATAATGAAGAAAACGCTGCGGTGCTTGCAATGCTAATGAACCATATCGGAAGGCTTGCTTCTGACATGTATTTGTGGTCCTCCAAAGAGTTTGGTATGGTTAAAATTGCAGATGAATACTGTGAATACTCGGATGTGTTGCCGCAGCAAAGGAACCCTCATGCGCTTGAACGTCTCAAGGGTATGACCTCACTGGCACATGGCTGGGTGCCAGGAATTCTTGGTGTACTCAGGCCTACCGCCACTACTGACGTAGATATGAGTTACGGCGGAGATGGAAACCACACAATGTGGAGCAGCACATCATTGGCAATTGAGCTTATGAAAGGTATAATTGAAACTCTGACATTGAATGAGCCTCTCATGAGAGAGCGGGCTGATATATATTGGACCACTTCCAGTCATCTCTCCGATGTTATTTCAAAAGAAGCGAAAATTTCTTTCCGTACGGCGCATCAAGTGATCGCCCGTGTTGTAAAGCTTGGCCTTGAACGTAATATTAAACCGCAGGAAGTTACCACAGAGTTGATGGACGAAGTGGCTCTGCAGACAATCGGCTATGAACTGCATGTGCCGCAAGAAGTTATAACCCGTGCAATGAGTGCGAAGGAATTTTTGGCAACCAGGGTTACCCCCGGCAGTCCAAATCCGGTTCACTTACCTGCGCAGCTTTCTGAAATTGATGAATGGCTTTCCGAAAGAAGAAAATGGCAGGAGGGCAAGAAATATCAGCTTGCAAATGCTCTGAAAAAGCTTAATGATGCAGTGGATTACTATATTAGTCTTTCCGGAGGTGACGAAGAATAATGGGTTCCGAGGTAATGAGTTCTGATACAATGCACAGGTGTGCCTGGAGGCCTGAACTTGAAAAGGAAATGGAGTACTTTGAACAGTACATAAAGGTTTGCCGTGCGCATGTCAAGATGTTGAACAAGCAGGGGATCTTTGATAAGACAACCGAAGAAAAGCTGATTGATGCGCTTGATGGTATCCAAAAAAACGGTGACAAGCTAGAAAAGGATGCTAAGCTTGACTCCCAGATTTATAAGCTTTTATCTGAAGAGGCGGGCCCTGTTGCTGCCGGCTATATGCGCATTGGTTGTTCGCAGCTTGATAAATCTGCAACCGCAGACCGCCTTAAGACCAGAGAATACATTATAGAAGTTTTCAATAGGGTACTTGATTTCGCTGAAATGCTTTGCAAACATGCAGACACTGAGAGAAATATCATGCTTCCGGGATATATGCATTTTCAGCACACCCAGCCGACAACGCTTGGTCAGTATTACTTGAGATTCATCTATCGTTTTGAACGCGATATGCAGCGTCTGCGCCTGTGTTACGAGCATACTAATTTGTGTCCGCTCGGCGGAGTAGCCGGAAGCGGTACTGCGTGGAATATTGACCGCCGGGAATCAGCCAGGCTGCTAGGTATGGATGGTATCATAGTAAACGCAATGGATTGCTGCATGGTGGGTGATGATTACACGGCTGAGACAGCAATGGCATTTGCACTTATTACACAGACTCTTTCAAAAATCGCTGCGGACATCTTCGAATGGTGTTCCTATGAGTTTCGCATTGCGGAAGTCAGTGACTCTCTTGCAGGATCATCAACGCTAATGCCTCAAAAGAAAAATCCGACCGCTTTTGAGGCGGTCAGGGCATTTTGCGGTCAGGGCAATGGCTGGGTAGCAAGCATTATGGGTGCGCTTAAGACCGGCAATAGTGGGGATCTCGACCTGTTCTACGGAGGGAATAGAATCAGTGATGCTGCAGATATAACGATCCGTGCACTGAAACTTATGCAACCCAGTATAGATACACTTGAAATATACACCAACCGTATGTCGGATTTTGCCCTGAACGATTGGTCAACATCCATCGCGCTGGTCGATGAAATGGTGAGCAGAGGCTGGAGCCATGCAGATGCATTCAAAACTGTATCTGAATTTGTGTCTTGGGCAAATGATTCTCAGATATCCCCTCTGGATGCGTCTATTGAAAAACTCGATGAAATAGCGATCAGCCTATATGGCATTAAAACCGGATTTACACACCAGGACCTTGTACTTCTGCTCAATGCAAGAACCTATATTATGAAGTTTAAGAGTGAAGGAAGCGCACATCCAAACCGTATAGAAGAGCAGCTCAACAATGTAATTAAGCTTTTGGCCGGCCATAGGGCATGGGTGGAAAATGCCGTCCAACACATGCTTATAGCTGATCAGATGCTTTATGCAAAATAAAGACCCTGGTAGGATCAAATTACGAACAAAAAAATGAATGGAGGGAAAACAATGATCAAAAAGAGGTTATTGGCATTCATGGTTGTATGTGCAATGCTGTTCGGCATGACAGCGTGCGGCACAAGTGGTACAAACGATACAGGTGGTACAAACGGCGCGGGTGGAACAACCGGTACAAACAATACAGGTGGTACAAATGTTGCAAGCGAAGAACTTCAAAAATTCGATGGCGAATACAAGATCGGTGTCATTCTGCCCATGACCGGTCCTAGAGCATCCGGAGGGCAGGACTTCAAGAAGGGCATGGAAATCGGTATCGAAATGATTAATGAGAAAGGCGGGGTTCAGGGGAAAAAACTTGTAGCCATATACTGTGATGGCAAAGATGCTAATGCAGGTATCTCTGAGGCGCAGCGCCTTATGCAGATTGAGAAGGTTGCTGTTATTACCGGTACCTATGATTCTACTGTTTCATATGCTGTTTCCGCGCTTTGTGAGCAAAACAAGACCTTTTTCATGGAAATGGCATCTCCTGCTGACTCTCTGCTTGAGCGAGGCTTCAAGTACATGTTCCGTATGAACCCGACTGCCAGTGCCGAAGGTGCATTTGGAGTTGATTTCATTCTTGACAAATACAAGGAGCTTGGCGTCAACAGTCCCAATGAGCTCAAGATCGCACTTGTCGGTGTAGACACGGTTTACGGTGCCAGTTACTATAATGGCGTTAAGAATCGCTTGGAAGAAAAGGGCATTAAGCCGGTTTATACCGAGTTGTATGCTCCTGACGTAACCGACCTGTCATCTATGATCATGAAATTGAAAGATGCGAAACCTGACGCCACTATCTGTGCTTCTTCGCTGGAAGACTCAGCGCTGTTATATCGTCAGGCTTATGAACTGGGCTTCAATTGCAAGGTTTTACTGGGAAATGGCGCGGGTTTCGGCAGTTATACTTTCTATAACCGTTTTAACGATTTGGCTGAATATCTCTACTGCACAAATTATACCATTAAGAGCAGCCCGCCCAGTACCGCACCAGGATTGCAGTCTTTCTTTGAGAGATATCATAACACCTATGGGCAGGATCCGGTGTATGTACATATGACAGCACAGGTTTGCCAAGGCACGCTTGTTCTTGGCGAGATCCTGAATGCTGCGAAAGACATGAATAATCCGGACAGCTTGGTAGAATCGGCTTTGTCCATAGATATTGAATCCGGCACTATGGTTAACGGTTGGGGTGCTAAGTTTGCCGGACCCGGTTCTAAACTGCCGGGCCAGAACATTTGTGCCAACAATCTGATTATTTCACAGTGGCAAAATAAAGAACTTTGGCAAGTCTATCCTATTGAGAGTGAAGGTATTAAAATAAAAATTCCGCTGCCCAGCTGGGATGAGCGCCGATAAGGACAATTGTGGAATCAACAAATTTATGCTACTGGCCTGGTTTTGCCAGGCCGGTATTTATCAGGATGGAGGATGCTGAAAAATGTCAATTATGACAATATTCCAACTATTGATAAATGGTATATTGAGAGGAGGCGTTTATGGTCTCCTTGCTATCGGACTTACCATAACATACGGAGTTGCTAGAGTTTTGAACTTTGCCCATGGCGAATTTGTTGTACTGGGTATGTATTCAGCTTATTTTATGTATATGCTTTACAATATCCATCCATTTGTCAGCACGATTTTCATTATTCCGATTTTTTTCATTTTCGGGTTGCTGATGTATGGGATTATGTTCAAGCACCTGACTAAAAAAAGCGGATTTGTTCAAATATTTACAACGGCCGGTGTTTCAATGGTTTTGCAAAATCTGTGTCAGTTTTTCTTTTCCACCGACCCTAGATACATTCCAATGACTGCAATTAGATCTGTTATCCGCATTGGCCAGCTTAACATTAATATGTCTGACTTGCTTGGTTTCATCATTGCAGTCTTTCTGATGGTTATTTTATTTACATTCCTGCAGTACTCCTTCAAAGGAAAAGGTATTCGAGCTGTTATAGACCAGCAGCGTGGCGCACTTCTGGTTGGTTTGAATGTAGACCTAATGTACCGTATTGCAATCGCACTTGCATTTGCATGTATTGGTGCAGCAGGTGCCGTGCTCGCAACCTCTTATAATACTGCGCCTGCAGTTGGCGGGACATGGAAATCGATTGCGTTTATTGCAGTAGTACTTGGCGGACATAGCAGCCTCCCCGGTTCTCTGATTGCCGGCCTAGTAATAGGGCTTATAGAATCCTTTGTAGGTTATTTTGGTGCTGTTCAGCTTAAAGAAGTTGCGTATTTTCTTTTGTTTTTCTTTGTGCTTGTAGTAAAACCACAAGGCTTGTTTGGCCGCAAGACTATTCGTATAGGGAGGTAATTGCATGAAAAATAAAGAAAACATCAAAATCAAGATTCTCAGTATTATTGTTATTATCATCGTGCTTCTTTGCCCTATCGTATTTGGCAGCAGTGGTTACTTCATGCATATTTTGTTTCTTATTGCATTTAAAGCATATATGGCAACCAGCTGGAACATTCTTTCAGGATACTCCGGACAAATTTCCCTTGGACACGCCATGTATCTCGGTATTGGAGCATATTGCGGAACCATTCTGTTTACCCGGCTTAATATAAACCCATGGATGGCAATGATAGCTTCCGGCACTATGGTCAGTGCACTCAGCGTCATTATAGGGTTGCCTCTTTTTCGCCTTAGAAATGCGTTCTTTGCTATTTCGACCAATGCACTGATAAAAGTTGCTTCGTTATTGGCAATTTACTTCCGAGGACTGACCGGCGGAAGCATGGGTACCAGCATACCCATCCATAAAATGGGTTTTGCCTATCAGACCTTTGAGGATAAGGTGCCTTATGTATATATTGCATATGGGATGCTTGCTCTTGTGCTGTGTGTAGCCTGGCGTGTATACAAATCAAAGCTCGGTTACCAGCTGTTTGCGCTTCGTGACGATCATGACGCAGCTGCGAGCCTTGGTGTAAATACCCTCGCTGCAAAGCTGAAAATAATGGCAATTAGTACGTTTATGGTGGCGATGGGCGGCTCATTCTACGCGCACTATATCCTATATGTTGACCCTATCGGCATGTTTGACCCGCAGCTTAGCATGGATATGACCATTATGGCTAATCTCGGCGGTATCGGAACCATGTTCGGACCTGTACTCGGTGCTATTTTGCTTGTTCCTATTGATGCGCTGCTTCGTTCCGTCTTTGGCGGCGGTGCTACCAGCGGATTGGATATTGTAATCTATGGATGCATCCTAATTGTCATTGTTTGGTTTTGTCCTGGAGGCTTGTGGCCGTTATTCAACAAGCTGCTTTACAAGCTCAACAATAAGAAAGAAGAAATACAGACTTTCGCCTACAATGCGCTCAGAACCAAAGCAGAATTGGAACATGCGAAGCATATCGGGCATGATTTAGGTGAAAAGAGTGGGAAGCCTATACTTGAAATCCGTAACGTATGTATGCAATTTGGCGGTCTTAAAGCGGTTAACGATGTCAGCTTCGATGTTATGCCGGGACAGATTTTCGGTATTATTGGTCCGAACGGCGCCGGAAAAACGACGCTATTTAATGCGATTACCGGATATGTTAAGGCCGATAGCGGAACTATCAAATATAGCAAAAAGGTTCTTAGTAAGAATATTCGTCCGCATCAACTCGCAGGCATGGGGCTTACACGGACTTTCCAGTCGGTTCGTCCCTTCACCAGAATGACCATTGCCGATAACGTGATGATAGGTGCGGTTAAAAATCAACCCAACATTGAGAAGGCGAAAGAAATTACGAATGAGATCCTAAAAATTGTTGGTCTTGAGGTTTATGCAAACAGATTGCCGGACGGCTTGACAGTTGCGGAGCAGAAGCGCCTTGATATGGCGCGTACGCTCGCAATGAATCCTAAGATCCTGATGCTTGACGAACCTATGGCCGGTCTTACTGAGAATGAGGTGAACGATCTTATTGAGATTGTGCGTGGTATTGCCAAGCGCGGTATCACGATAATCATCATTGAACATGTGATGCACGCCGTCATGAAGCTATGTGAGCGGATTATCGTTCTTGACCATGGTGTGAAGATCAGTGAGGGTACACCAAAGGAAGTAACGTCCAATGAGAAGGTAATAGAAGTATATCTGGGGGAAAAGTATAATGGTTAAAGTAATATTAGATATCAAAAACCTATCTGTTAGTTATGGACCTCTTAATGTTGTGCACGATGTGAACTTATCCGTTCAGGAAGGTGAAATCATGGCCTTCATCGGCTCAAACGGTGCGGGTAAAAGTTCAATTATCAATGCTATTTGCGGTGTTGTTCCAGGAAGAAGCGGTGCAGTGACATTCAACGGCGAAAGGATTGATGCACTTAAGCCAAACGAGCGTGTAGAGAGAGGACTTGTTCAGATTCCTGAAGGACGTCTTATTTTCAGCAGCCTTACGGTGCTTGAAAACCTTCAAATGGGCGCAACGCTTCCGGGTGCCAGAGCTAAGCTAAAAGAATCTCTCGAATTCGTATGTGAGATTTTTCCAAGGCTTGCGGAAAGAAAGAAACAGTTTGCCGGGACGCTGTCCGGCGGTGAACAGCAAATGGTGGCTATCGGACGTGGACTTATGAGTTGTCCGAAACTATTGATTCTTGATGAACCATCGTGGGGGCTTGCTCCAAAAATCACAAGTGAGGTATTTGAAGCTGTCCGCAAGATCAACAGGGAAGGTGTTACAATCATTTTGGTTGAGCAACATATTCAACAATGCTTGCGCGTAGCAGAGCGCGCCTGTGTTATTGAAAACGGCATAATGACCAAGGAGGGTTTAAGCGCTGATTTGCTCAATGATGATCATGTTCGTTGTGCATATTTAGGCTTGTAATAATACTTTGGTTTAAATAAAGACCAGCTAATTGTTGTCAATAGGTTTTAAGAAATTTTCTTTAAAAATATTTTAAAGCAAGTGCCTTGAATATAGGCATGACAACAAAACCACCTACTTTTGGTAAACATAAAATAGCCGGTCTCTGGACATTGAAAACTAAACATTGAGCATGTATGTATTAAGCCGCTGAATTCTTTGCTATAAGCATTTTTGCATGTTCTTCAGGCATTCTTAAAACAAATGGTTTTCTATCTCTGAGAACAGCAAAGATGATTGAAACCAGCTTATGCATTACTGCACCTAGTGCTACTTTTTTAGGCTTACTTAGGCATTTTTTTCGGTAGTATTCATACAATACCGGATTGTGTTCCTGGCCATTACGTTTCTTACGTACATTAGCCAGAGCGGTCGTGAAAACTACTCGTCTAAGCAATCTAGGACCCCGTTTGGACATCTTGTTTTCAGTACCTTCAAATTGACCTGATTGAGTAACAGAGGGGTCTACACCGAAGTAAGCAACCAGCTTGTCCGGCTTGGAGAAAGCACTAAAATCTCCGATTTCAGCTATAATAGTAGCTGCAGTCAGTAGTCCGATACCGGGGATGGAGCACAGTAGTTCGATCGTCAAAGATAGAACCGGCATATCCTTTGAAGCATCCTTGTCCAAAAGCTCGTGGATAGCTTCAACGGCTGCATCCAGAGATTGCATCAAGGTTTTAATCATGACAATATTGGCTTTAAGCATTGCAGCATTGGCAATGGAATTAATGCTCAAAGGCTTGAAGTTGCTGGCCTTGGAACAAAGTGATTCGTATTTACCTGTAGCCCATTTAATGTTTTTCCTGGCGGTCTTTTGTATAAGAGAAATCAATTTCTGTCTATCGGCTTTGAGGATATCCTCAGGTGTAGGATATTTTTCAAGAATCGCTAGTGCAGTGCAGGAGGAAACATCCTTGAAGACTTCGGTAAAGCTTAAGAAAAGCTGGTCAACAATACCCAAGAGCCTGTTCTTATAGGCAGTAAGCTGGTCAGAAAGCTTGTAGTAGTGGCGGCAAAGGCTTCTTAGGCAATCTATGTCTTCGTGAGGAATATTGGTGGTTTTAAGCTGTCCGAAACGGTACAGTAAGGCAATCCTCTTAGCATCCACTTTATCATTTTTTACTTTCCTAACCCGAATATTTTTGATAGAATCAGATTGGATGGGGTTTATGACGCAAACCTCATATCCATTCTTCGTGAGGGTTTGGAAAAGGATTTTGTGGTAATGGCCGGTGGATTCCATGATGACGACAGGCTTTGCTTCAAACTCCTTTTCTGCTTTTCTAAGGAGCTCAAAGGCTCTGTCAAAGTTGGAATAGGCATCATGGTTAATCCGGATGCGGGCATACACCTGATTTGAAGGTGAGAGAATTGCCATCTCTGAGAACCGCTTACCCACATCGATCCCGGTAACAGGAACCTGGTTCATAAAAAAGCCTCCTTCATTTTTTTGTATTGTGGACAATGGAGCATCCATTCCTACTCCTGTAAGTATGCAACCTAGCATGTGACACGAGGAACCAGCTAAAAAGCCGGCCTCAACCAGCCAAATCATGTAAACTTACCGGAATGGATAGACAGTCTTAATTACGGGTAGTCGTCTCCATGAGGAGCCGTCCCAGGAGGAATTCCATCAACCCTCCGAGTCCGAAAAGCATTATACATGATTGTCAAGGTACAGGCCAGCCAAATACTGGCAGTAGGCTAAGGTGAGAAGCCTATTGATTTGCTTAAGGTTTAGATACGATATGTTCAAAGTTATGTTAAGTATTAAGATTTGGTAATTCCAGCAACTAAAGTGTTGCTGATTGATTACAACTATATTGTACTAGGAGGAGTATTTATGGGTAAAGTATTTTCTCGTCTCGAAATTATTGAACGTTTGAAAGCGACGGTTAGAAGCAATTTTCCTATTATTGCTGCGGGACCTTGCAACGGCATCGCTGCTAAATGCTCCGCCCTTGGCGGAGCAGATCTAATCATCTATTCCACCATGGGGATCAGCAGGAGCATGGGGTTCCCGACTAGAGTAATCGAAGACTTCCATGGTGACAGATCTATGAAAATGCACGAAACCTTCTGGCAGGTTGTACATAACGTTCCGCTTATTGCAGGTCTTGATCCTAACGATATTGAGAGTCTTGATCACAACCGTTTGATTGATAGGTTTATTGCAGCCGGTGTATCCGGTATCGCGAACTTCCCACCGGTACAGAGGTATGGGGATGCGTTCAGAACGCGTGCGACAAAGACGAAGCATGGATTTAATCAAGAAGTAAACCTTATTAACACCGCTCATGCAAAAGGGCTGTTTACTGCTGCGATCGTTTACTATCCCGCTGATGCCTGCTCAATGATTGAGGTTGGGGCAGATATGATTATCGCAACCTGCGGTGATACGTATGGCGGAATGGGGGGTTATCCCTACCGGTCATATGAAGAGGCGCTTGCTAAGATCAATCCCATTATTGATGCTGCTAAGGAAAAAAGGCCGGATGTCCTATGTCTTGGGCATGGAGGGCCGTTTAATTGCCCCGAAGCTACTGCGGTTCTTTATGAAAAGTCCAAGGCGGATGGCTTTTATGGCTGTTCCGCAATTGACAGAATTCCCATAGAAATCGGTGTCAAGAAGATTGTTGAAGAGTATAAGGCCCCCGTATTTGAAGAGCTTCGGATAAAATGATTGTTTGGATAGACAGAGTTTTTCACATATTTAAATATAAATAAGGAATATAGGAGGGAACATAATGGGACGTACTTTTAGTGTGGAAGAAATCAATACACGTGTTCGGAATACGATTCAAAGCAGACACCCCGTCATTGGTGTGAGTGCAAGCTCCGGACTTGTTGGTAAGGCATCTGAAGCAGGCGGTGCAGACTTTATTGTTCTGTACAGTACGGGTAGAAGCCGCGTGATGGGGCAGGGTACCCGCCTGATTGGCGATGCGAATACGGTAACTTATAATATGCATGAAGAATTATGGGCGGTTGTTGATGATACTCCTATTATTGTCGGCGTGGATGCAAACGACATATTCAACTGGGATTTGCATAAGCTGCTTAAGAAGTTTCAGGCGGTTGGTGTATCCGGGATCATTCATAATCCTATGATCGGCATCTATGGCGGCGAATATGTCAAAATTCGTACTGCGATTGGCCATGGGTTTGACAGGGAAATCCTGCTTACCGAGATGGCAAAGGATATGGGCATGTACTGCATGGCTTATACCTGGACGAAAGAAGAGACTGTCGCCATGACTAAGGCAGGCTCCCATTGTATCATTCCGCATGTGGGAGGTACTGGTGGTGGTCTTACAGCAATTCCTCATAAGTCCGTGGAAGATTGTGTAAAGATCATAAATTCGTTGATTGCAACGGCTAAGTCGGTAAACCCTGATGTTTTGTGCCTTGCTCACGGCGGCCCCTTCAAGGATCCTGAATCGGTGCTGGATATCTACCGCTATACCGATGCACAGGGATATATAGGTGCTTCGAGTGTTGAAAGGACGCCGGTTGAAAATGCCGTTATGGGTGCGGTAAAGGCATTCAAAAGTGTTCCATTGAGGAGGATGTAAAGTGGAAAAAAGTAAACCACGTGTTTTGGTTATTGGAACGCTCGACACAAAAGGCGAAGAATTCGCATTTTTGCGGAATGAGATCATCAGACGGGGATGCGACTGCATCGTCATGGATCTTGGCATTATGGGTACTCCGTTGTTTGAGGGTGATATTAAGAGGGAAGAGGTGGTCGAAAAGTCGGGTTGCTCTTTGGATGAATTGCGTTCCGGAAATAAACGCGGAGAAGCCATCAATGCGGTTATCGAAGGGGGCACATTGATTACTCGCGAGCTCTACGCCAGAGGCGAATTTGACGGTATTATCGCGATGGGAGGAGGCTCCGGTACCAGTATCGGTAATACCATCATGAAGTCTTTACCATTCGGTGTGCCGAAGGTGCTTGTTACTACTCTTACCAATACTAACCCGCTTTTCCAATTCACAGATATGGTCATCGTCCGAACCATGGTAGACCTTGTTGGCTTGAATAGCATTACCCGAACCTATATTCAGCACGCTGCAGGTGTGATTACAGGTATGGTGCGCATCAAGCCTGCAGTTGATACCCACAGGAAAAGCATTGTTATAACCTGTCTGGGTGTTACAACCCCCGGTGTTATGAAAATTAGACAAAAATTACTGGATATTGGCAAAGAAGTTATCGTGCTTCACAGGCGTACGTCCGTAGTCAAGAGTATGGTAGAATCCGGTCTTGTTGAAGCAATGCTCGACATTACGCCCAATGAGATAACGGAGAACATGGTCTATCCTGTGGGTGAGGATAACTTTGATAGGCTAAAGGTCGTCCGGGAGGCTGGCATACCTCTTATGACATCAGCCGGCGCAATGGATATGATTTTACACTTTACTCCTGCTGAGATGAGGCCTGAAGAACTTAAGGACCGTCCTTATGTTATACATTCTCCCACTACGACTCTTATTAGGACCACGATTGATGAACAGAGGCGTCTTGGCGCGGTTCTTGGAAAGCAGCTAAGCGAGGCAAAAGGACCTGCAATGGTAATCATTCCTATGGATGGTTTCTCCATGTGGGATTGTGAGGGCAAAGCCTTCTATCAGCCTGAAGCCAGGAAGGCTTTTATAGAAGGTATGACAGAGAATGCACCCGATATACCCATCGTCAGGGTCAATGCCAATATCAATGATGAATCTTTCGCAGTTGCAGTAGTTGAGGTGCTTGTGAAGCTTCTGAAAGGAGAATAAAAGATGGATAGGATAAAAAAAGTATTGATTACAGGCGGCTGCGGACGAATTGGCCGCCGTGTAACCGCAAAGCTAATGTCTCTGGGTATGCAGGTCAGGGTTGCAGACATGATTACGGGTGCGATTTCGGAAGTTGAATATGTAAAGGGCGATATCATCAATTATGACGAGATGCTCGCGGCTACTTCCGGTGTAGATTATGTCATTCACCTTGCGGCGATTCCTGTAGAGAATGGCAAGTCTCAAGAACTCTTCAAGAGCAATGTTGAAGGTGTATTTAATGTGATTGACTCGGCCGCCAAGAACGGTGTAAAGGGTTTTGTGTTTGCCAGTACCGTTTCAACATATGCTCTGCTCCGCCCTTCCTTGCCTTTTAATCCGGCGTATTTTCCGGTAGATGAGGAAATACCCCGGATTCCTGACCGTAACTACGGCAGCATGAAAATTATAGGGGAAAATTTTTTGCAGGCATATAGCCGTCTTTATAATATGGATTGCATTGCTTTGCGCATTGCAACTGTAATGAATCCCGGAACTGAAAACTGGAAGAAACTTTACGACAATATTCACAATCCTGAGCATGTTTTCGTTGGCAATATGACCATGCGGGATTTTATGTGGCAGTATGTACATGTATACGATGTTGCACAGGCATTTGCAAAGTCGGTCCAGTATATCGCTGAACAGCCCGGATTCGGATTTGAGCCATTCAATATTGGAGCAAAAGAATGTGCATGCTCTGTACCGTCTCTGGAGCTGATTAGGCGTTATTTCCCGGATGTTCCGATACTGAAGTACCCGGCAGTGTTTGTAGAAAATCCAAATGCTGCGCTTTACGGCATCGAAAAGGCACGGAGAGTGCTTGGTTATGAACCGCAGTATTCGTGGAGGGATCAACAGGAATGACAGGGGCAGAAATGAGCGGAGAATTTATTCGTCGTCATGGTATCACATTGCTGCTGTTTGCTTCTTGTGTTGCCCAAATGCTTTGCCTTATGGCAATGAAAAGTACCATCTCATTGTTCATCCTCTATTTGGGAGGTACTACTTTTATGGCTGGTATCTTATCAACAGTTCTGGTAATATGTGGTCTGGTGGTTAAACCTGCAGTAGGTTTTGCACTGGATAAAGTTGGTCCGAAGCCGATGTATTTCTATACGGCAATACTTACAATACTTTCTTCTTTTGCACATTTTGTCAGTGCAGGCAGTTCAATTCTGGGAATTGGAATCCTTGGCATAGTACTAACAGGTATTGGCTATTCAACCATGAGTACAATAAGTGTACCGATTTTCCTGCTTCGTTCGCAGATGCATGAGCAAAATAAATATATGATCAATCTTGCCGGATTCAAAACCGTACTTGTTACGGCGGTGGCTCCGACGATGAGCCAGGAAATACTTTACCGATGGGGTTTTCAGCCACTCTATCTTACGCTTATTGCAATCAGCATCGGGGGAATTTTACTGAATGCCTGTATAATGTCAAAACTGCCCAGAAGACAGGAGATTTCTGCTCCGGACTGCATTAAAGCGGTTTGTAACAGCGTTTGGAAAGTGATTTTTACTGCGCCGTTTCTTCTATTGTTTTTTGCCAATGTTGCTTGGGGAATGACAAATGGGCTGCTGCTTACATTCCTCATCCCTTTTGGGGTTGAGAAGGGGCTAAATAATGCCGGCCTGTTCTTTACGATCTATTCCGCAACGAATATCGCTCTACGAGGATTTGTGCCGCGATATATGGATAAGATCGGTCGTAAGTGGCTTTTGATTAGCTCCTTTGCATTTATGGTACCGGGCACAATGGGACTTGCACTTCTTAACCAACAGACGGATTTGATTCTTCCTGCTCTGCTCAACGGTATCGGAACCTGTGCGGTATATACTCCGCTTGTAAGTTTAGTGCTGGATTATCTGCCGGAAGAGGGAAAAATGTCGGGCCTTGGGATTTTTCTGGCAGCGTTTGAGGTTGGTCACGGGTTGACTTCACTTCTTGTTGGAATTATGTCTACTCTCTGGGGATATGAGATGATTTTTGCCGTTATTGGCCTTGTACCGTTACTTGGGATAGCGGCAATATGCTTAGGGGTCAATAAGAATACTCAATAAATAATGGAGGGAATAAATCATGAAATACAAGCACTTGTTTAAGCCAATTCAAATCGGAAGCACGATCATCAAGAACCGTATCGCGATGGCGCCTATCAACAATTCCACGCAAATGGACCCTATTACAGGGCAGACTACCATGACTATGGTTGAGTATTTTGCTGAGCGTGCCCGCGGTGGTACCGGCCTACTTGTCACGGGTGTCTATAAGGTAGAATATGAAGTGGAACAGTGCATCAATAAGAAAGAAAATCTCAGGAAGTGGTGTTTCTTCAGCCCTCAGTCAATCCGGATGCTGGGTGAAATGGTGGCACGCATACATGCTTACGACAGTAAAATCTTTTTTCAACTGTCTGCCGGTCCGGGCCGCGTAACGCCTGCCGAAACCATTAAATCCGGTGTGCAACCTGTATCTGCATCTGAGAACCGTTGCTTTTTTATGCCGAATGTATGTTGCCGCGCACTTACCACCAAGGAAGTCGAGCAGATTGTAGAAGCGTTCGGTAGGGCTGCGGTGTTTGCAAAATCTATCGGAGCGGACGGTATTGAGATCCATGGTCATGAAGGCTATCTTATCGACCAATTTACCACTGCTGTATGGAACCGTCGTACTGATAAATATGGTGGAGATTTAAGGGGGAGGCTGACTTTTCCGATAGAGATACTCAGGGCTATCAAAGAGGCTGCAGGTGAAGATTTTACCGTTACTTACCGCATGGGCGTCAAGCATTTTGTGGAGGCTCCCTTTAAGGGGGCGTTGCATACGGGTATGAATGAGATAGGCCGTGAAATTGAGGACTCGGTTGAACAGGCCAAGCTGCTTGAAGAGGCTGGATATGATGGCTTCTCAATCGATATGGGCTGCTATGAGAGTTCCTACTGGTCTCATCCGCCGTATTATATGCCGCATGGTTACGGTGTAGACATTACCGCTGCCATTAAGACTGCCGTCAAGGTTCCGGTCATGGTAGCCGGACGGCTTGGTATGCCGGAGCTTGCTGATCAGGCAATCGCTGAGGGAAAGACCGATATGGTCGCGATTGGACGTGACCTGCTGGCGGATCCCGACTGGCCAAATAAGATTGCGCGTGATGAAATCGAAGAAATCCGTCCATGCCTTGGCTGCCATGACGGCTGCATGGAGCGTACTGGACAGGGAAGATTCCTCTCGTGTTCGGTAAATCCTGCTTGCAGCAGGGAAGAGATCAATAAGATCATACCTGCATACAGGTCCAAGAAGATCCTAATTGCCGGTGGCGGTGTGGCAGGTATGGAATTTGCACGTATTGCCGCCCAGCGTGGACATGATGTGACCATATTTGAAAAGACCAATGAGCTCGGCGGTCATTTGCTGGAGGCTGGGGTGCCGAATTTCAAAGATGATATCAAGCGCCTTGTTGCATGGTACCGTCGTCAAATTTCCCAGATGGATATTAAAGTGGAATTCGGTTGCCCGGTGGATATGGATGTGTTCAAAACACTCAACCCTGATGCAGTTGTCGTAGCCACCGGTTCCACATACAGACTTCCAAAGGTTGAAGGTGTAAACAAGAGCAATGTCGTGACCTGCTGTGAGCTTCTTCGTGGAGGGAAACAGGTAAAAGGCTGCGTTGCCATCATCGGCGGTGGTATAGAAGGCTCGGAAACCGCACTCTGGCTGGCACAGCAGGGGGTTAAGGTTACCATCGTTGAGTTGCAGGATGATATCGTAAAGACCGGTATGATCCGTTGCAACCGCAACATGCTCATCGATCAACTCAACGAGCTTGGCGTTAAAAAAATGGTGGATCAGAGACTATACCGTATTATTGACAGCGGCATAGAAGTGATCACCAAGAAAATGGAAATAAATACTATTAAGTGTGATACCGTTGTTATGGCAACCGGCGTAAAGGCCAATAATGAAGTGTATAGCAGCTTCCTTGGTACTGCAGGCGAGCTATACCAAATCGGCGACTGTAAGCAGCCTAGAAAGATTCATGATGCTATTTGGGAAGGCTGGTACATTGGTTTGCATATTTAATAGGCAGGCAGGGGTTTTACACTAAGAATACATTCATGGGCTGTTTGGTTGCTTGACAGTTGAGAAGGCTGTAGCGGTGGCGGGACAGCCCGTATTGTTTAAATAATGCAAATGGAGGGATGAATATGCGTAAGCCTATGATTGCAGGGAACTGGAAGATGAACCGAATACCCGAACAGGCGGTTCAATATGTAAGGGCCCTGATTCCACTTGTAAAGGACGCAGCTTGTGATATTATAGTAATGCCGCCGGTTATTTGTTGTTCATATATCAAGCCGATTATAGAAGGAACAAACATCCGCCTTGGGGCCCAGAATGTACACTTTGCCGAATGCGGACCATATACCGGAGAACTTTCTGTCCAAATGCTGATGGCTATTGGCGTTGAATATGTGATTATCGGTCATTCGGAACGCAGGCAATACTTTTGCGAAAACGATAAGACGATAAACCTCAAGACGAAAGCGGCCGTAAAATCCGGACTTAAGCCGATTGTCTGCGTGGGAGAAATGAAGGAAGAGCGTGATAGTGGTTATGCCGATATCAAGATTTCTTATCAGGTATTGATGGCACTTAACGGGCTTACCGATAAAGAAATCGAAAAGACGGTAATTGCCTATGAACCGATATGGGCTATTGGTACGGGGGTTATGCCGGCGCTTAACGAAGCAAACAATACGCTCAGTATGATACGTAGTGCAATTGAAAGAAACTATGGCAATAAACTTGCGCAGAAGGTGCGTCTATTGTATGGGGGCTCAATGCGTCCAAACAATGCGGGAGAGATTATTGCACAACCGGAAATTGATGGAGGACTTGTCGGGGCCGCCACGAAAGATGTGGAGGATTTTGCGAAGGTAGTAAATTTCCAGAAGGGAGGGAGGCAATAAGGGTGTATAAAAAACAAAGTGTTAATATTGCAGTTGTAAATTTTGAAGCTATAAAGGAAAATAAAACTGACAATTTGAACCGGATGAGAAAATATATTAATGAGGCGCATACCAAGAATGTTCAAGTGCTTGTATTTCCTGAAATGTCTTTGGCAGGATATTGTTCATCTGGCGATTCCGAATATGCTGTTGCCAATGCAGAATCAACAGATGGACCTTCTGCATTGGTGATTTCAGAGCTTGCAAAAAAGTTTGAAATGTGGATAGTATATGGCGGAACCGAAACTGTCAATGATGATTTGAAGCATGCGTATAATTCCGCTTTCATCTGCTCCCCTGAAGGCAAAGTAACCTCCTACCGCAAAATTCATCCGGTAGAAGGTGATTGGTGTATCTCTGGACAGAGACTCATGATGTTGGATACGGAATGGGGATTAATGGGTGTTGGGATTAGCCAGGATACATACTGTTCACCGGAAATAGCAAGGATTTATCGAGCTAACGGCTGCATTGCTTATTTGAATCTTTCTGCTTTGGAAAGTTTTGATAACTTTCAATGCTACTATTCGACGCACCTGGAACATTTAGTTTCAAGAGATGGAATGATTTGTGCAAGTGCAAATTTGACCGGAGCAGGTGGGCCCAACGGCAGTAACAAGTTTGCCGGCGGAAGTTGCGTTATCAGTCCGATACCTCATTACATCAAGTACATGGCCGGAAAAGCAGATAATACCGAACCGGGTTTATATACCGCCGGTGTGGATTTAACTTCCATTTCTCCTGAGAGCCTCATTACTGCCACATTCTTCAAACCTCAATTGTATTCCGAATTGTATCAGGAACTGGCGGATAAAGTGTCATCAGGCAGAAAACTAACATATACAAGTACAGTTGCCAAAGGTCCTAGGGTTGCAAATGTACAATGTGTTACAACATGGGGGAATAAAGCCGCCAATCTCCGCATGATGATTCAATATATTGAACAGGCAGCAAAGGAAAAAACAGATATGATAGTATTCCCTGAAATGGCTCTTACAGGTTATGCTTATTCCGAACCGGCGGATGATGGAAATACCATGCAGTTTAAAGAATCAGAAGTTCTGCCGGGAAAATCGTCAAATTTATTGTCGGAATATGCTCAAAAATATGGAATGTATATTATTTACGGTTTTCCGGAAATAAAAAACAGAAGAATTTACAACTCCGCTGCTATTCTGTCTCCTGATGGTAAACAGGCATCCTTTCAAAAGATTCATGGTATCCTCGATGAAATAAAGTGGGCTACTGATGGTACAAAACCTAATATGCTTGAGACCGAATGGGGCAAGATGGGAATTAGCATATGTATGGATGGGCATAATGTGCCTGAACTAGGACGGTATTATGCTGCAAATGGATGTACCATTTTAATCCATCTTACTGCAACCAATTATGGGGGGCAGTATAATCCCTCCAAATTACCATGGTATCGGCAAGGACGAATGGGTTCCTATACCATTCGGGATGGAATGGCTGTGGTTAGTTCCAACCTTTTGGGAAAAGAACTTGAGAATAATCCTTTTGCCGTATATGGCGGTTCCAGTGTTACTATTACAAAGCATACTAAAACAAATAATCCGCGCTGGGGCGCCCCCATTAATATGAATGGAACAAATAGAGCACCCTACATGACGGAGCCTCATATGTATATCACTAATTTGGATATGTCCGGTTTGGGGTTTGATTCATCGCAGTTTAAGCCGCAGTTATATGCTAATGAATATAAGAAACTTGAAATGTTGAAAAAGGCTTTACTGACTAAAGCTGATTCCCCAAAATAATCTTAACAAATCATATAAAAGAAACTCGGATATATTTTGATTATATAAGTTGAACTAAACAATTGTATAATTTATTCCGATGCACGCTTTTTTTGTTGGATTTCTTTACGTATTTATAGGTCAAAAATCGGCAAAATAGAGAATGCTGCAAATAATAGAAAAAATTTACTGATTTTTGGAGTGTTTGGTGCATCAGCTATAGACGGTAGGAGTATTTTGCTAATATATATTTATATGATCTTATCCTTTTTTTACATACACCAAATGAACAACAATCTTTTTTATCCTTGTTGACAACATAATATCAATATGATATTGTTTGCTGTGGATAGCTTAGTTCTGCCTCTAAAGATGTGGAAAGGCTTGGAAATCCAGGGGTTGATGCTTAATTATTTAGGTACTGTTAATAGAGCAGTGTACTATATAAAATTGAGCTATGAACTGAGGGACTTAAGAATAAATACCGAGTCAGATAGGATTGCTGAAAGAACCGGTCTTTCCGTTGAGAGGGCGGCGGCTGATTATATATATGAAAGGGAAGAGGTCATGAATAAAACAGAACTTTTAGGTAGATGGACAAAGGAAAAGTCTGAAGAACTATACGGTATTAAAAACTGGGGTGCCGGTTATTTTTCGATCTCTGATAAAGGAGAGGTATTAGTAAACCCTTACGAGGGAAATGATTCCGCTGCAATTAGTATAATGGATATTATTTCAGGTGTGCGTGAACGTGGGCTTGATATGCCGGTATTGTTGCGTTTCGAAAACCTGTTGGATTCACAGATTTCTTTTCTTAATAATTCTTTTAATGATGCGATTAAGAAGTTGAACTATAAAGGTGCTTACCGTGGTGTTTATCCTATTAAGGTTAATCAGCAGCAGCAGGTCATTGAGGAAGTGACCAAATTTGGTGAGCGCTATCACCATGGTTTGGAAGTAGGTAGTAAAGCCGAATTAGTGGCAGCACTTTCCCTTATGAAAGATAAGGAAGCCTGCCTGATTTGCAATGGATACAAAGATGAAGAATTTATTGATTTGGGTCTATATGCTGTGAAAATGGGATTCAAATGTTTTTTTGTTATTGAAATCCCAAGGGAACTTGATCTTGTGCTGGAGCGCTCACAGGCGTTAGGGGTTCAGCCGAATATAGGTATTCGAATCAAACTTTCCGCAAAAGCCGGAGGTCACTGGACTGAATCCGGCGGTGACCGCAGTATATTTGGCTTGAATGTATCTCAGCTTATATCTATGGTAGATACTTTGAAAGAGAAGAACATGCTGGATTGTCTCAAACTGCTTCACTACCATCTTGGTTCCCAGATACCTAATATCCGGGACATTCGTTCAGCAGTATTGGAAGCCGCCCGCGTGTATGCCGAGTTGGTAAAAGAGGGCGCGCCCATGGGTTATTTGGACTTGGGCGGAGGACTTGCGGTTGATTATGATGGCTCAAACACCAATTATACCAATAGCCGTAACTACACGGTACAAGAGTACTGTACCGATATCGTTGAGGCGGTAATGTCCATACTGGACACAAGTGATATTCCTCATCCTGTGATTGTGACTGAGTCAGGCCGAACGACGGTAGCATATTACTCAGTATTGCTATTTAATGTACTGGATGTGGAAACATTTGAGGAGCATCAGCTGCCGGATAAACTTGATGACAATACATCGGAGCAGATTAAAAACCTATATGAGGTTTATAAAAACATTACGTTAAAAAATATCCAGGAGTGCTATAATGATGCACTTTACTACCGTGACGAGATCCGCGATATGTTTAAACATGGAAGGATCAGCCTGCGTGACCGCTCGTTTTCGGAAAAGATCTTCTGGAATATTATCAATCAAATTGCAAAAGAAAAGAAAAAGCTTAAAAATGCTCCACCTGATTTAGAAGATATCGAAAGCGCTATTGCAGATATTTATTATTGCAATTTTTCGGTATTTCAGTCTATACCGGATAGTTGGGCGATTGATCAGTTGTTTCCGCTTATGCCGGTACACCGCTTATTGGAATTGCCCAAGCGCAATGTGGTAATAGCCGATATCACCTGTGATTGCGACGGAAAGATCGACCATTTTATAGATCTTCATGATGTCCGAACCACACTGCCTTTACATGAAATGAAAAACGGGGATGATTATTACCTGGGTGTTTTCTTGGTCGGTGCATATCAGGAAACACTAGGTGATCTTCATAATCTATTTGGAGATACCAATGTAGTCAGCGTCAGGGTCAATCCCGACGGCAATTATGACTTGGTAAAAGAAATTCACGGAGACAGCGTAGCGGATGTATTATCTTATGTTGAGTTTGACCCGAAAGATATGCTGGTAAGTTTCCGCGAGAAAGCAGAAGAAGCGGTCCGTACCGGACTGATTAGTGCAAGCGACAGACGGGAAATCATGCGGGCGTATGATAATGGACTTCGTGGCTACACTTATTATGAACGTTAAGTAATTAAATATAAGTACGTGTTAATACTAGCAATGCTACATGGGATAAACTTCCTATGTAGCATTGTTTTTTTATATTATTCAAAGAATGGTTCCCGTAAAATTCTGTGGATAATCTGGGTGTAGGGGCGCGTAGTGCGCGTCCGCCTGGGTAATCTGTGATAGTGGCGGACGGCCGATGGCCGTCCCAACAGTAGTTGGCCCTTAGACGTAATTTGTTCTGCCAATCATAATTAATTCGAATTATATAAATATTGTAGAATTCAAATAGTATATTTACTGATAATCATAAGAGATAAAACAAATACTATTTGTTATAAATAGTTCAAGTCAGCCTTATCATTTATTAAGTGGTATATTCAAAATTTATAATCTTATTATCTGAGTTGGTAACATATGTTACTGTATCGATAATTAATCATGATTATAATATAAGTGAAAAGAAAATCATAAAGCAATATTGGTAAAAAAAATACAAAAACTATAGGAAAGGAAGTTTAAAGATGAGTTTGTTTCTAGGAAAAATACACTATTGGTTATATAATAAGATTGTTTGGGCTGAAAGTTTGGAAGAAGAAATCATTGGCTGGGCAAAAAAAGCCGGTCTTCCTGTAGAAGAATGGCTACAGCCGATTTATTCAAGATATGGCATGCCGACAGGCAATAAACCTTTAGAGGAGATTATAGATACTTCCAATATCCATGGGTGGCTTCAGCAAACTATTGCAAAAGCGGAGTCAAGGCAAGCTGCCTTAATAACTCAAATAATAAATGATAACAAGGCTAATAAAGATGAACTCTTGAATCTTTTTAGTAAGCAAGGAAGCGCAGTGGCTTCCCAATATGAAGGAAAAATCAATACACCTGAAGATGCGTATAAGATATTAAACGATTTTATATTGGAAGGAATGCCTTGTGATAGAGTAGCAGAAGTAGTTGATAATAATGATCAGGAAATCGTTTGGCGTACAACGGCATGCTTGCATAAGTTCTACTGGGACGAAGTGCAAGGGGATGTTCAAAACTTTTATGATTTAAGAGAAGGTTGGATTAAGGCTTTTGTGGAAACATTGGGTAACGGTTTGCGATATATGAAGGTTTCAGCAGACACTCAAAAAATACAAAGGACATAAGGAGGAGACAATATGGATTGCATACAACTGATGGTAGACGAACATAAGTATATAAAAAGAATGCTCATAGTTATCCGGAAATACTGCTATAAAATGTTGAAGGGACAGGCAATACAGTATGAGGATTTCTTTAAAATGATCGATTTCGTTCGAAATTATGCAGATAAGCATCATCATGGGAAAGAGGAAGATTTACTTTTTAATAGAATGGTAGAAGAACAGGGACCGGCTGCAGAGAAATTAGTACGTATGGGCATGCTGGTGGAGCATGATTTGGGAAGATTGCATATGCAGGAACTGGAAGCAGCAGTTAGAAAAGTGATGGACGGAGACGAGGAAGCGAAGCTGGATGTCATTGCAAATGCTATTTCCTATACACACTTGCTTCATCGACACATTGATAAAGAGGATAATGTGGTTTATAAATTTGCGGAAAGAGGACTTTCACAAAACACATTAGATAAAATCAATGATGAATGTGTTGGTTTTGAAGCTGAGGCACAGGCAAAAGAAGTACAGGAAAGATATATCGGTTTACTTGAAGCGCTTGAGGCAAAAATTTAATATGAATGATTCCAGACTGTTTACGTATTACGGAAACAGTCTTTCTATATTTTGATGATTTTAGTTATTCATAGAAAAAATTCTATGAATGTATTTACCTAATTTTTACAATGTGATATACTTTATATGTTTGCAATATTAATGAAAAATATTACTAGTAAGGAGTGGGGAGTGGGGACCGGAGGGTTAGGAGAGGATACAAAAACTCCCCATTGTTCACTCCTCACTACATCATTGCAAACTATAATAGTTCTTGGAGGATTATAAGATGACAAAAGTCAAGGCCACCGTTTTTCTATTCATTACTTTCGTTGTAATATCAGTTCATACCTTGTGTTTTGCGGAAACAATCGATACAAAAGATACTATGGATAGTCAGCAAATAAGTGCTGAGCACTTGGAACAGCTGATTGAAGCTGTTGAAGCAAATGAGACAGGATATAGCTTGATGCAAGAAGGGAAGTATGAAGAGGCAATAAAATTATTCCAGAATGCGATAAAACTTGGTTTGCAAAATGATGCGGCTCTAAATAATCTAAGCTGGGCGTATTATGAGCTGGGAGAATATCAAAAAAGCTTCGAGTACAGCGAGAAAAGTTTAGCCATTCAGCCCAATGAAGATGCAGAATATGTTAATTACGGCAACGCATTATACGGATTGGGAAAATATGAGGAAGCATTAAAGGCATTCAACAATGCAATTAAGATGAATGAAAAATCCAGCTATGCATATTATGGAAGGGGAATGACCTATTTTGCTCAAGGGAAGTTCAAAGAAGCGTTTGGAGAATTTGAAAAATGTCTATTATATACGCCGGATGATTATGGCGCCCAGTGCTACAAAGCTATCTGCTATTTGTTGAACGGCAGTGAAAAAAAGGCTTTACAATATATTGAGCAATGTATAGAAAAACAGCCGGATATAAGCGATTTGTATTTAGCTAAAGGAAATATCCTTGAATATACGAGTACCTATGATGAAATAATGAAGTTTTACGAAGATGCAAGTAAACTTTTTCCTGATGATATAAGCTTCTTGTCAAAGTTGGGGAGAATAGCGTTTAATGCAGGTAATTATGATAAAGTACTCGAATATTTCATTCCCGGATTAAAAAAATATCCTAAAGAGCTTGAGTTATATTATGGAATTATATATAGCTACAGTGCGCAAGGGAATTTTGACAAAGTAAAGGAATATTGTCTAAAAGCAATCAATAACAATAAGAAAGATCCAGAGCTATATAATATTATAGGAATGCTTTATCTGGACGAAACGCTGTATAAGGACTCAGTACAATATTTCGATACCGCGATAAAACTTGATAAGAATTATCTTGATGCATATCTGAATAAAATGTTTGCTTTATACATTACTCACAGATACTCAAAGTGTATAGAAGTAGGGAATAGTATCCGCGATAAATTTGATGCAAATGAGAGTATCCTTTGGTACATAGCCGATAGCTATTACGGGCTCGACAAATTTGATGAGGCTATAAAAACATACGGAGAACTGGTAAGTATTAACGACAAAGATGATAGTGCATTGTCCTTCATTGCAATGGCATATTATAGAGATGATAATATTGGCAAAGCGAAGGAGTATGTGGATAAATGTTTGGATATTAACCCGGATAATCAACAAGCGTTATGGATAAAGACAGAAGTTGAAAATAAAGATAAGCCGTTTATAAAGCAGTTGGAGGAATTATTTGTAGACAATTATTTGTATTACGATGATTCCATTGATATTAAGTCTAAAATAGCTACACTGAAGGACAATGCCAATATTACTGACCAAGAGATTAACAACTTTGTTGAGGATATCAAAATGGCAGAGGACCAGTTTACTTTTGTAGTAAGTGGTAAAGATTATGATTATGTAAAAAGTAACGAGGAAGAAGATATAGCGCTTATGAAAATGAGCGATCATCTTTATTATACTAGGATTCTAAGTTTTAATGGCAATACTGATGAACGCTTTATTGAGCTGATGGATACTATAGAAGATACACAGAATAAGACGCTTATTATTGATTTAAGATCTAACACAGGTGGTGTTACGGATAGCGCGACCAATATCCTTAATGAAATGCTTCCGGAATGTAAAACCAGTTATCTGATATATAAAGATGGCTACACTTACGATTTTTATTCAGATGCCTCACAAACTAAATTCAAGAAGATATATATATTTGTTGACGAGTATACTGCAAGTGCTTCGGAATTAACGACATTAGGGTTAAAAACTTTTTTGAACAATGTTACTATAATAGGACAAAAAACGTATGGAAAAGGCGTAGGTCAGTACGTTTATGAGAACTCGAAAAGGAAAGTAATGCTTTTTATCGTCAATCACTATTGGAATGTAAGACAAAAAAATATCCTAAATGACCATATTGAACCGGACATATATGTTGAAAGTGATAATATAGAAGATTATTTCAAAGCAATTGATGATTTACAATAGTAGGTACTTTAAAGTTTTTTTATTTTTTACAAAACAATTTATGTAGAATTTTGTGGCTGTTATGATGGTAGGGGAGGCCATTGGTCATCGGTATTGGTAATCTGCGGTATTTGCAAACGACCGATGGTCACCTCCTACAGTAGTAGCACCAAAGTAAAATTTATTCTGATGACTATTTGAGTATATCCTTGCGGAAAGACATTTCAAGTCTATTTTACAGGTTGTTCTTCAATAAGTTCATTAAGTATCTCTTCATGATGTGATGTCTCTCCATAAAAGAAAACATCGTAGTATATACCGTTTTCTTTCCATAGGTAATTGAAGCAGTCCGGATCTTCAGGACTAAATTTGTTTTGATATTTGTATATATGCATTCCGGCAATAGTTAGCATTTCACTGTTGACTCTTTTAATTTTGCGGTCTTCGCCTTCAATAAATTCGAAATAACCTTGTTTCTTTAGGTCGTCATAATGCTTATTGATTTTCCCTTGTGTAAATACGATTGTCCCATTTTCCTCCGGTTGATAGAATATGTTCAGTTCATAGTTTTTATTTTCTTGGTTTCCATTCCATTCTGACGAAATATTTACCCACGCATCTACTGCTTTTATATTTTCTAGAAGGGTTAAAGGGAATTTCGGGGTGAACTCGAGTAAACCTTTGGTATTCTCTAAGTCGTCCTTGTCATATATGGCCATCTGACCGACTTCTGTTGAAGCTTCAGCCTGAATCTTATAGTTTGTATCGTTGATTTCTTGAGGATATTTTAAAGAGGTTATAATGACCTCGATATCATCAAAAGAAAGTTCAAAACGCTTTGTCAACTTTCCACTAGATGATTTGTAGCTTTCAAAAAATTTTATACCATACCATAACCGGTCATTTGTAAATACAAAGTATTTGGAATTTAGTTCCAATGATCCGAGTGTTTTGTCGATTGTTAATATTCTACCGCTTATTTCTCCGATGTTGAAGTGTTCCGTTATATTATAGACATTATTATCATCCTTGCCCGGCCCTCTGCCGTCAGTTTCTTTTAAAAGCTCTAAGATATCTGCGTCTGAAGCGTAGAAAGAAAATGTTATAGAGCGTGTATCTTTCTTAGAATAGAATATCTCCAGCATATTACTGGAATCCGATACTTTTTTTAGGTGGAGCGCGCTTGCCTTATTTCCTTGCAGGAGATCATCAGGAACTTTAAATTTAAAACCTGCAACTTCATTCACTTTATTGATATCAGTATATGATTTTAACGGCGCATCAATGAGAAATTTTCCGGTTTCACTTTCACTCTTATTATCTGAGGTGTTTTTGACTGCCGGTACATTAATCGGATCTTTGATGATTGCGGTGAAATCATCTGAAACTTTCTTAGAACTTGCTGCATTTGTTAAAGTACCTGCACTTACCAATATAAAAAATAGCATGGCAATTACAGATATCTTATATGACCCTTTTTTAAACGTTTTTATCATATGTATTCTCCTCTCGATTTGTTTGTCCGTTTGGAAAAAGCTAAGCAGACTTAATTGTTTACAATCGTTTGTAAAAAGCTTTGAAATATTCAATATTGTCATACCATAGGATACGGATTCCTGTTCTCCCAGAATCTCCAACACACAAGTGTCACATGCGAGTTCGCGGATCAGTTTCATTTTCTTCACTGCAAGCCATACCATGGGATTAAACCAATGTAGGGTAACTGCTAATGTGCCAAGAAGGTTATAGAATAGATCTTTTCTTTTATAATGGACCAATTCATGAAGAAAAATATGTAAGAGTTGTTGCTGTTTCGCTATATTCAGAGTTTCACGAGGTAAATATATTCTGGGGTTTATAATCCCTATAATGCAAGGACTTTTAAATGATTTATCTACATAAGCGGAAATCTGTTTTTTCATCCCTACCTTTTTGGTGCATGCTTCTAGTAAAGATAAGATATTCCGGTCAGTTATTCTATCATAAGTTGAAAGCGTTATTCTTAACTTGACAGCCGTTATAAAGATAGCAATAGCCATTAACATAAATCCAATCAGCCATATGAATGATACTATCTTAAGCATATAATGCATGATATTTGAGTGTTGAGTTCGATCATTGCTTGTAGATTGATTACCACTTGGTTGATCAGAAAAAACTGAATCATCATAAGGTTCATTAGCATCATAGCTCGAAGAAGGAGAGTATCCTTTGCTATTCCGGCTAAATATCCATTTTTGAATATTAACGGAATTACTGTAATAAGTATTGAATATGTTTTGATTTTTCAATGGCATAAGATTAAACAGACTCAGAGGGCTTTCGGGAACAACGGGTAATAAAAGTCTTGCGAGTACTAAAAGCCATAAAGCATGATATAATCTTATACCAATACGATTTTTTAGAATCTTTTTTAGCAGTAATACCATTAGTATAATAATACTGGCTGTAAGGGATGAATATAAAATCCGTAAGAAGACTGTACTCAAAATGTCCATTTTATTTTCTCCTTAACATTAGGAATTCTTTTTTTTCTTTTCTTCTAAAAGCTCTTGCAGTGCTTCTATCTCTTTTGCTGATAAAGATTCTTGTTCTAAAAAATTGGTAAAAAGCATCCCTACAGCTCCATCATATACCCTTTCAAGGAAAGATTTGTTCTCTGCTTTAATACAGTCTTTTTCAGAAATCAAAGGGTAATACATATAACATCTTCCTGATTTCTCATAGTCAATTACTTTTTTGTTTAATAGCCTATTGATAAATGTTTTGACTGTTTGTGATGACCAACGCATCTTATCAGTAAGTATAGAAATTAGTATGTCAGATGTGATAGGATTATTTTTCCATATTAACTTCATCACTTCCCATTCCGCTTCTGATATTTTAGGAATGTTCTTCATTGTGTATCCCCCCAATCAAATTTTGTTTACACATGTAAACTTTCATAATAAGTTTACATGTGTAAACAAAATTTGTCAATAGTTTTATTACATAATGGGTGTTTTTAGAAGGATGAGTTAACCTGGCTTCACTTACTGATTTATATCGGATTACTCAGCTTATAAATGAACTCTTATGCACTTGAAGTTTATTGCATAAATCGGATATACTTGCAGTTCCACTTAGGCTATCCTTAAAAAATAGCACAACATCATTGTGCTATTTTATTTTTATCAAAATTATAAATATTAGTAAAGTGAATAAAATAAAACATTTGTCTATATAAAGCTAAAAAATGATTTGCTATTATAATAATGTATTAACCAATAAAAAAAGGAGTGAAGTTATGAAAAGAAAAGGAATAGCCCTGATTTTAGTTCTTACGCTTATTCTTTCATTGTCATTGGCTGGATGTGGGACAAAGCAGATGACAAATGAAGAAACAAAACAACCCGCAAGTGAGGGGTCAAAAGACACTGCGAAAGAAAGTACTAAGAAACCGATTGTCTTGAGACTAGGTCACCACGTATCAGAAACTCATTCTACCAATAGAGAATTTATTGAAAAATTTATTGAGTTAGTTAACGAAAAATCCGGAGGAAATATTACGGTTGAAAATTATCCTAATGGACAATTGGGTGGACAGCGAGAATTATTAGAGGCGCTTGAGCTAGGCTCATTAGACATGTCCTATGCCGATTTGGGAATGTTTGCGAATTATGATTTAGCAATAGGTATTTTAGATTTACCGTTTATTTTTGATGATATTGACCATGGACAAAGAGCCCTCGATAGTGGGGTTGAAGCGATGATCCAAAAGAAAATTGAACAAGCTTCTAAAATAAAGACGCTTTCAATTATTCCAGTTGCCTTTAGAAGTACATTGCTGGCAACTAAGACAATTACTTCTTTAGAGGATTTCAAAGGGGTAAAAGTTAGAACGCCTGAATCACCGGTACTGATTGAAACCTTTAAAGCTTTAGGGGCTACTCCAACTGCTATTCCTTCAGGAGAAGCATACACGGCAATTCAGACCGGGGTAGTAGATGGAATGGAAGGCCACAAAGAATTCTTACATTCAATCAAAGTATATGAAGTAGCTAAAAAATGGACAGAAACAAAACACAACTTAACTTTCAATACAATTAATATCAGTCAAAAAGTGTTTAATGAGCTTCCGCAAGATGCACAAACAATATTAGTTGAAGCCGCAAAAGATGCAGCAAAGCATTTCTATAAGGCCAATAAAGAAATAGATGCGCAATTCAAAAAGGAAATGGAAGCAGAAGGTGTAGTCTTTAATGATATTGATTTAAATGAATTGAGAAAGGCAACAGAAAATATGGTTAATACATTTATTACTAAGAATAACGCGCAAGATATTTATGATGCAGTTAATGAGGCTCGATAGTACAGCCTTCATTTTAATAGGTTATTTAAAATGAGATAGCTTCCTATTAATGTGCATTACTACCTTCAAACAAGAACATTCGTTTTCGATTATGTTAGTATTGACAGTAAATAGATATACCATGCTAACGAATGTTCTTGTTTTGTTTTCTAAACGTTATTATTATATTTTGAATATTTAAGTTTTTTATCTACAGATCATACGCGTTAAGTTAAGCTATTTTTTACCAATTTAATTGAGCAAATAGTGTTCCTGCAATCGCTCAACCGTGGTTTTGCGATTACGTTTATCATGTAAGCTTTGTTCGGCCGCTCTTTTAAGAATCAGTCGCAGTTCCGATATTGCTTCAGTGGTTGCATAAAGGCTTGAAAATATTTTTTCCACCTTTGTCGCAATTAGTTTGATAAACGACATCATACTAATGCATCTGTTTTTTTGTTGGTACATGAGGGCATACAGTGCTGAGTAGACTGTGAAAATTAGTATAATGGCAATTAACCTTCCATATAGAAGACACTCTAATTGCTCTTTACCACAGTTGCCTACTTTGCCAAGGTTTAGATAGCTTTTGCAAGCCTTAAATAAAAGCTCTATCTGCCATCTAGCTCTGTACAATTCACAGGCTGCCTTTGGAGTAAGCATATGTGCTGGGGCGTTAGTAATTAGAAGGTTCCATCCTAATAACTCTAAGTCATAGTCACTCAGTGTTTTGCCTTGTGACTTTGCTTTTTTATTTGCTTTGCGCCTACGTTCATTAGCGACTTCATCAGGTAAACGTACACCAATCAGCCGACATTGTAGTAATTTAGAATACTTGGTGCCAAAGTATACATCTATATCAACACTGGAGCTGTTTTTTAAAACACTTAAAAGGTCTAAGGCTTTAAAAGATTTAGTGTCAGAATTTTGTATTTGAAAAACAGTATTTGATTTAATTCGGCTAAGAAAATATGCACCTTTGGATATTATTTTCCTAAACAAATCTTTACTGTAATATCCTAAGTCAGTAATTAACAGCTCACCATGATGAATGTGTTTTAGAAGTTCATCTTTATAGCCGGCATCTGGACCAGGCGCCTTTGTCAACTCCATATTTGTGATAGTTCTGGACTTAAGGCTATATATAGTCTGGATTTTTAGAGCAGCTTTTGCATTATTGCCACCAAGACCTTTCCAGACATCTGCTAATTTGTCCGGAAGAGTAACTTTAGAGCTATCACATATTTTTACATCAGTAAAAGCTTGGAGCACATCGAGATTCTGGACAGTTATTGCTCTCTTGGCAGAATACTCAACTGCTGACTGGAATACTTGTTTTAGCAATAAAGCACTTGTAGCCAAACGTTGAAAAAGTCCTTCGCGTGTTATACTAAGTCCGCGTTGAATATTTTCGCATTTAGAAGCAGTTTGACGTAAGGATGGATTAGGGGTGTCCCATAAGCCGAATGTAAATACTTTTACTATAGTATCTGGCAGCAGCTTAGAGCGGCGCACCGTAAACCCTGTGTCCTTAGAAATTTCCAGTATTTTTGTCTTTCCTAAAAAGCAAATAAAGCTTATAATTAGTGATATGGGAACTTGAAACATGGGAACCTCACCTTTCATTTCTCTATTACTTTGAGGTTCTCATGTTTTTTTCTTTTTTGCAAATGTAATTATTGGTTTACCATAACATGGCTTAGCTTAACGCGTATGATCTACAGATAGAGAAAATACATTAAATATGTAAGGAGGGTGTGACGGTTGAAAATCGTAAAGAAAATAGAGGAGATCGTAAATTATATTATTGTAACTTTTTTTGCCTCGCTTGTAATCATAGTACTACTACAGGTCTTTTTTAGATATGTTTTGGGACATTCCCTTGTTTGGGCAGAAGAAACCGCTCGAATTTTATTCATATGGATTATTTATATCGGTGGAATTGTGACGGTTAAGAAAGGAATGAATATAACTTTTGATGTAGTCATTGATTCGGTACCTGATAAAATTTGGAAGTACTTATTTCCTTTTGTTAATCTAGTAAGTTGTATATTCTTGTTATGTATCGTTGTACTTGGGCTTAAGATGTCCATCGCTAATATGAGACAGTTAACTTCGATGTTAAGAATCCCTATGGGAATCATCTATTTAGCTATTCCCGTAGGTGCTCTAGGAATGCTTTTTTCGCAAGTCAATTATTTTATTAAAAACTATAAAGAAAGGGTGGGAGGAATTTGTTAACGGTAGCTTTCATAACTTTCTTAATATTTTTATTTCTCGGTGTACCAATAGCTTTTGCGATGGGTACCGCAGCATTATTAGGTGTAGGATTGATGTCGGATGTTTCATTGACATTGATTTCTCAAAAACTGTTTGTTGGAGTAGATTCCTTCAGTTTAATGGCTATTCCGTTCTTTATGCTTTCAGGAGAACTCATGGAAACAGGAGGAATATCAAGACGACTGGTTGATTTCTCTCATTCCTTGGTGGGTCATATCAAAGGCGGTCTGGGAATGGTAAGTATTTTAACAAGTATTATTTTCGCAGGTGTTTCCGGATCTGCTGCGGCCGATACGGCAGCAGTTGGGAGCATACTCATTCCGGCAATGAAGAAAAAAGGCTATCCGGCGGGGATGGCAGCCATGCTGCAAGCATCGGCGGGTTCTTTAGGACCCATTATCCCACCAAGCTTGACCATGATTATTTATGCCACACTTACCGGAGTCTCTATCGGAAGCTTGTTCTTAGCAGGGATCATTCCGGGGCTTATCATCGGAATAGGACTAATGTTAGTCACTTATTATTATGGTGCTAAATTTAACCTTATGGGAGACCGGCGAGCATCATGGAAAGAAGTTTTAAAGGCGACTAAGGAAGCGAGTTTAGCATTGGTTATGCCACTCATTATTATCGGAGGTATTATTCTAGGGGTATTTACTGCAACTGAAGCGGGAGCGATAGCGGTTTTATACGCATTTATTGTCGGATTCTTTGTTTATAAAGAATATACATGGAAACAGCTGCCGGAAATTCTTTTGAAAGCAGCAGCCTCCACATCAATGGCAATGCTTATTATCGCGGCAGCTTCAACCATGGGATGGATTATTGCATTTGAAAAATTCCCACAGATAGTCGTAGGATTTGTGACTTCAATTACTCAAAGTCCAACGCTTGTAATGATGCTGGTGATTGTATTTCTAATTTTTGTAGGGATGTTTATAGAAACTTTATCTGCAACCATTATAGTGGCTCCTATTCTGATGCCCCTTGCAGCAAAATTTGGTTTTGATCCGATACACTTTTCTTTAGTAATGGTTGTGACTTTGGTTTATGCAGGAGTTACGCCTCCGGTCGGAGGAATCCTATTTATCACAATGGGGATCGCACGCACTAAACTAAAAGAGCTGTTGAGGTTCCTTCCTTCTTACGTAGGAATCATGTTGATTGTTTTATTAATTGTTGCGTTGGTACCTCAATTTTCATTGTTCATACCAAATATGATATTCAAGTAAAAATGTGTAGATGAGAGAGGAGAATAATTAGTATGTTAGCAGTGGTTTATGATGGAAAACCGGAAATGGAAATAAGAGAAATAGATATCAAGCCCGTAGGTGCCGATGAAGTGTTGATAAAGATAGATACGGCAACCATATGCGGGACCGATCTGCATATATTGGACGGAAAATTTGAGGTTAAGCCGCCGGTTGCGCTGGGACACGAGTTTTCAGGATATGTAGAAAAGATAGGGGAGGAAGTAACCAATTGTAAGGTGGGGGACTTGGTATCGGTAGAACCCCATATCTATTGCGGTTTATGTAAATACTGCCGCATTGGAAGACCAAACCTATGTGTGGCAAGAAAAGCATGGGGTATAAATATGAACGGAGGCTTCGGCCAGTACGTCGTTGCACGGCATGATACGGTATATCAAGTACCGGAGGCGGTTTCAGCAGAGAAAGCAGCCTTGGCCGAAACCATCGGATGCTGTTTAAATGGGATCAATCAAGTGAATATCCGTATCGGGGATACGGTTGTCATTCAAGGTGGAGGAGCCGCCGGTGTGATCATGACACAACTGGCAAAGCAAAGAGGAGCGGCAAAAATCATTGTATCGGAGCCATCGTTGGAAAGACGTGAGTTTATATTAAAAAGAGGTGCGGATATTGCTGTAAATCCTTTAGAGGATTCTTTGGTGGACATCGTAAAAAAAGAAACCAATAACTTGGGAGCGGATGTGGTCATTGATGCCGCCGGAAGAAAAGAAACGGCACAGTTATCTATGGAACTGGTATGTAAAGGGGCTAGGATCTTATTCTTTGGTGTAGTTTCTCCAGGTCAATATATCAGTGTTGAACCCAATTACATGTTTGAGAAAGAGTTAACCATTATGGGGTCTATCAGGAATCCATTTACCCATCATCAGGTGCTGGAGATTCTACCCAAGCTTGATTTGGAGGGAGTTGTTTCTCATCGTTTTCCTCTTAAAGACTTTGAAAAGGCATTTGAAATGGCCAGAAAAGGTCAAGGTTTTAAAATTGGCATTAGTCCCAATGAATAAGTGGGAGAGGAGACAGAGACATGATTGATTGCATTTTTTGTGGTGCGGCAGCTTATGACATCTTATTTCTGGTAGACAGAGTACCAAAGAGTGACCAAAGAATAGGCTCATACAAATCGGTAACCAGCGGAGGAGGACCTGCCGCTACAGCCTGTGTTGCGTTTAACTCTTTGAGAAAAAACGCCATGCTGGTAAGCGCAGTTGGAGATGACCTTTTTGGGAATCTGATTATCAAAGAGTTTAATGAAAGAGGAATAGATACCTCTGAAATAAAAATCATCCCTAACAAACCTTCATCCCTGTCAGTGATGCATGTCGAAAAAGACTCGGCAAAACGTACCATCACCTACTATGGAGGATGTCACAATGAGCTTAGCATAGATCAAATCAACAAGGAGATTTTCCATCAGTGTAGAAGTGTGCATTTAGACGGCAACAATCCTAGTCTGGCATACGAAGTAGCAAAATATTGCCATCAACAAACTGAGGCGGTGGTTTCCCTTGACGGTGGGAATATATCCAAAGAAAACATGATGGAAATATTACCCTATGTAGATATTTTTATTCCGGACAACAAAACCACCTTTAATGCACTAGGTGAAAAAGACATGAAAGAGGCCTGCAAGATCTTTAGGGAAATGGGTCCGGAGATTGTCTGTATTACTTTAGGTGCTGAAGGCAGTATCGCATTTGATGGTAAAAAATATTACTCCGTGCATGCATACCCGGCAAATGAAATAGATACAACCGGTGCCGGTGATAATTTTCATGGAGCCTTTATGTATGGCTATTTATCCGGATGGATGTTGGAAGATACATTAAAATTCGCCAGTGCTTATGCATCGTTGACATGTGAAGGATTGGGAGGAAGAGAAAGAATGCCTTCGGAACAGGAAGTCAAAGAGTTAATTGATAAAACCGATAAAAAATAAAATTTTAGGAGGATCGCATAATGCCTTTGGTAACGCTTGAGCCTTTATTAAAAGATGCTATAAAAAACAAATATGCCGTGCCGGAATTTAATATTGATAATATTGAGTTTGTACAAGCGATTTTAGAAGCAGCAGAGGAAGAAAAGACACCTTTCATCTTTGGTGTAGGGCAGGGTGCCATACAGGATGGAAAGTTGGAGCCATTAGCGGCGGTTGTAAAGCAGTTTGCAGAAAAGTCAAAGCTGCCTATTGCGCTGCACCTTGACCATAGCAGAAGTTTCGCCCAAATCATTCAAAGTATCCGGGTAGGTTTCACTTCAGTCATGATTGATGGATCTTATTTATGCTTAAGTGAGAATATAGCAGTAACAAACAAGGTATCGGAAATATGCCGAACAGTTGGTGTTTCTGTAGAAGCTGAACTGGGAAAAATCGGTGGGGTTGAAGATAATATAGAAGTTGGTGAAGAACAAGCGGATCTGGTGGATATAGAAGATTTGAAGAGATTTGTCTCGGAAGCACCGACAGATGTTTTGGCTGTGGCCATCGGAAGTGCACATGGCATTTATAAAGTGGAACCTAAATTGGATTTTAAGCTTTTAGAAGAAATAAATAGAATCACCGATATTCCTTTGGTGCTTCACGGAGGTTCCGGAATCCCTGCAGAATCGGTAAAAAAAGCAATTGAACTAGGTATAAACAAAGTAAATATAGGAACTGAAATGAGAGTTGGTTTTATAGAAGGTATGCATGAAGCGATACATCAGAATAAAGATATTTACAGTATCCTGGATAATGGCCGTAACAGGATTAAAGAGATCGTACGAGAAAAAATATATATGTGTGGTGCTCAAGGAAGAGCATAGAGACATAGAGAGGGTTGTTTGCATAGTAAATTTATCTATAAAACATATCTTTTAAAGATTAAACGCTCTGGAGTTATATAGAAGCAAATGTTATGCTTATATATAATTCCAGGGCGTTTGATGCTTTCAAACCGCCGCTATAGCCGGCAAAATAGTGATACTCGATGTTTGCGAGACAGATCCGCCGGTCTGCTTGGGTTACTGGGGTAAATATATCAACGGGAGTACCGCGTGAGGTCACACCAAGATGTTTGCAGTTCTCGGCGTCGCTGTCAATACAAGCTACTGACTCAAAAACTTCATCGCCTACTAAATATCGCATTTCCTCAGGGGTATGCTTTCGGTGACTGCCAAGGGCAAATACAATGGTAATATCCTGAGCCTTACAGCCTGCTGAATAGAGTTCTTCTAATAAAAGAGGGAGAACTTTTTTGCTGGGCATGGGTCTGGTAATATCGCTTGTTATAATTGCTATTTTCTCACCCGGTTTGATGATGTTCGAGAGGCGTTCGGACCCGATAGGGTTCATCAGTGCGGCTTTTATTACTGCGATTTCCGAAAGGTCTTTTTTTATTTCATTTGGTTTTATTATTTTTAATAAATTTTCTTCAGGAATATCAAAGCTGAGTTCCTGTTTGTCATAATGCAAAGCAAAGTTCACGGTATGCCTCCCTTATGTAAATTACGGCAAGCAGATTATCAGTACTTTGCTTGCCGTAATGTTTTGCTATTATATTTTTGGTTATTAAATCCTATTTTCATTAAATGTTTTATCACAACAACCAGTCAGTAGTATTTTTTCTTTAAAGTCCATTTGATACTATATAGTCGGTGGAAATTTTTTAGCAGCGTCACGAAGAGCTTTTACCGCCGGAAGTTCTTCTCCGGTCAGAAAGCGAATAAGAGCGCCGCCGCCGGTACAGATATATGACATGCTGTCTTCAAGTGCGTACTTATTGGTCGCGGTAATGCTGTCCCCGCCGCCAAGTACCGAATAGGCGTCGGAATTTGCGATTGCATGCCATATTTCCTTAGTGCCGTACTCGCTTTCGTCTTTTTCGAATACGCCCATAGGCCCATTGATAAATACAGTAGCCGCTTCACTGATGGTGCGTTTGTAAGCTTCCGCCGTTTGACTGCCGATATCCACCAATAGTGAGTCATCGGGAAGATTGTCGATACCGACTTCAATTCTCTTATTATCAATATATGCAAGATCATCAGGGAGAGCGATCTTTTCACTATGGTTTTTAAGAATATTCTTTGCTATATCTATGAATTCGCTAAGATTATTTTTTGTAATGAACGCCATTGATGAGGTACCTATATCAATATTCTTCGCAGCCAGCATAATATTTGCAACCAATCCGCCGGTAAGTACCTTATCTGCAATGCCGTTATCCAACACGGTATTCATCATTAAAAAAGCATCAGCGATCTTTGCGCCACCTAAGATAAATATACAGGGACGTTTTGGTGCTTCCATGATACTAGAGATAACACAGAATTCTTCTTCAAATAATCTTCCTATTGCAGAAGGCAGATATTGTCCGAAACCGCAGAGGGTAGGTTGACTTCGGTGAGCTGCTGCAAAAGCGTCGCAAACAAAAAGGTCGGCGAGCGGATAAAGCTTTTGTACCACTAACGTCTTTGATTGTTCTTCTAGTGAAAGATTAAGCTTTGTCTCGAAAAGCGTCATTTCTTCAGCCATATGGCGGACGTTATCAAGAAGCAGTATTTCCCCATCGTTTAGCTTGGATATTTCAAGCCTTGCAGAAGGGCCGCAAACATCATCTATGAATTTAACTTTTTTACCTAAAAGCTCAGTTAAAACTTCTGAATGCGGTTGTGTTGTATAATAATTTTTGTATTCTATATCACTGCCCTGATGGGCGAGGAGCACAACCTTTGCGCCTTTATCCGATAGTTCTTTTATGGTTGGAATACAGGCTTTGATACGTGTGGTGTCTTTTAACTTGTTGTTAACTTTATCAATGGGTTGATTGATATCTATTCTGCATAGTACGGTTTTGCCTTTCAATTCAAAATCATCCAGGGTACAGATCCCAAATTTCATAATAAAACACCTCTATTTCATGTTAAGGTATTTGTTGGTTTCAGACACACCTGTTATACGTTCGGTTTGCATGGAAAGTGATGCCCTTATACCGTCAATGCTTTCCGGAATAACAACAGATTCTTGAGGGATGTTGATGGCGAACATAATATCATTTCCCGAGTTTACGATCGCTTCTTCCCATGCAGCTATTTCGTACATATCACCGCGTGGGTTGCCCAAATCACGGGCATATCTGAATAAAGAAGCATTGCCTAAAAATCCGTCGGCAAGACGAACAACCCTGATGCGTGCATGTTCTTCGAAGAGTTCAAGTAAATCCTTTTTGATGATTTTTTTCTTTGGAGATGCCACGACGGTAATGATATGTCCATGAGTGACCGGTGTATGTACTAGTATACCTGTTGCATCAATGTGAGGCATAATTGTCATCAAATCTTCCGCTTGATGTGAAGGTGCCTTATCCACCTGTAAAGCATTGGTAAGTCCTCTGTGGTAATCGCCGGGGTCCGCAACACGCCGGATAATGGTGATCGCTACTTTCTCAACACCTACGGCACGGTCGATACAATCGACTGCTCTAATAACACCTGTGGTATTGCATGAAGTGAGTTTTAGGAATTGTTGCCCTATACCTTTTTCATAATTCGCGTATCCATGAAAGAAAACATCCGCTACGTTGTTTTTCTCACCACCTTGGAATATTGCCCGTTTACCCATTTTTTTATAGAGTTCTTTGTTTTTTTGACCGATACCGGCACTGGTGGCATCAAGAACAATATCGCATTGTTCCACCATATCTGTAAGAGAACCGGAAATAGGCACACCGGCGCTTTTTAACAGCTGGTCATTTTCAGGGAGTGCACTATAGAAATGATATGGCATCCCTTTTTCTACTAATGCTCGAATCGAGAGGGTTGGTGACACATCTGCAACGCCTACCAATTCCATATCACCTTGTCTTGCTACACCATCAGCAAGTCTTTGACCGATAACACCATAGCCTACTACACCTACTTTAACCACTTTAAATTCCCCCATTCATTTAAAAATAAATATTTGTAAAGTGTGATTCTACGAAACATATTTTCAATATGTTTCTATTTAGTTAATAAATATTACAAAAATAGACTGAATAAAAACAATAAGTGTAATTAATTATAATCAAATGATCTATATTCATAAAATATCATCATTTACTACACATGTCAAGTTAAAATTTACACAGGATCGATGATTAAAATGATATAATATTAAGTGGAATATTGCTTGAATTGCTGAAAATAGCATTTTTAATATGTTTCTAAAATGTTTCGAAAATGTTTTTAAAAATTTATTTTGCTTTACTTTTCTCTCTGTATGGTATTTACTTTTTAAAAAAGATACGCTATAATAAAACAACAAAAGCCATAGAAAAATTATCTATTAATATTTTAAAGGAAGAGGAGAAAGAGATGAGTACAATACATCGCCGGAGAGCTATAATGGATATATTGACAAACCATCAGGATGTGTCTATAGCAGAATTGATGGAAGAATTCTCTGTATCTTCAGTAACAATAAGAAAAGACTTAGCCGCTCTTGAAAAAAAAGGGCTTCTCACTCGTTCGCGCGGTGGGGCGCACCTGGAAAATCCTTCTCATGTATTGCCTTTTGCGTATAGGAATGAGATGCATTCGAAGGAAAAGCTTGCTATTGCAAAAGCTGCCTTAGAGCTAATTGAAGATGGAGATTCCATCATTTTTGATTCAGGAACAACCATCATGGCTATTGCAAAACAATTATCGGGTTTCTCCAATCTTACAGTTATAACTAATTCAGTCCCTATTGCCTCGATGTTATCCACTAACAATAACATAAGTACTTCTTTGGTAGGGGGAATTTTACTTAGTGATCATATGTGTCTTGTAGGGCCCGATGCCGAGATATATCTGGAGAATATTGAAGCGAAGAAGTTGTTTTTAGGTTGCAGTGGTACGAGAAATTCCATAGGAATTACGACATCTTCACCATTTGAGGCTAATATTAAGCGGCAAATGATTAAATGCGCAAAAAAGGTGATAGCTGTTATGGATTCAACTAAGTTTGAAACTACAAGTGTACATTTGGTGGCCAAATTCGAGCAGCTTGACTGTATAATTACCGATGGAAGAATGAGAAATAGAGAGATTATGAAAACGCTTGAAAGCTTTAATATTGATACTATTTACGCAGATTGACAAAGTATTTGTAAGCTTTAAAAGATTATGGCGGATGGAGACATTGTTTCCATCTTTTTTTATGCAAATTATAGTTTGATTTAACACGAAATAAATAGATAGTATATAAAGTTGTTTCTTTAGACTTTCCAAATGTTCAGTTTATATTACAAATTTTATAGAAAATATGTAATATAGTTTCGAAAATATTCTTGACAACTTTCGAATATGATGATATTTTATAATTATCATATAAAAAAACGATGTTTTTAAAAAGTTATGAAACACAAATAAAACATTTGTGTTTTATTTTAAAACTCAGCTATGTTTTTAATACTAATATTCAATTCAATTTCTAGGAGGATAATATCATGTGGCAGTTTTCCAATATGATCTTAAAGCTTCCTTATACTAATTCTGAGCTTAGATGTATAGATGTTATTCCTATTCTTACTAAAGGTCCAAACTAAGTGTCATTGAAATGAGTTTATGGAGAAGAAAGAGATTTAGATATTTTAAAATTTACAAGAAATGGAAGGGAAAATAATGCCGATTGTACCCTTAAGTCTTTTAATGGAAGATGCAGATCGAAGAAGCTATGCTGTTCCCGCCTTTAATATTGATAATTTGGAAATGGCAAAAGCGATTTTCTTAGCGGCAGAAGAAGAAAAAGCCCCATTCATCGTAGCGGTGGGTCAAGGTGCTATTGCTGAAAGCGGTATTGATGTTCTTGCTGGCATAGTACATACTCTTGCGGAAAAAACAAGCATTCCGGTGGCTTTACATCTTGACCATAGTCGAAGCTTTCCACAAATTGTGCAATGTTTAAAAGCTGGATTTTCTTCTGTTATGTTTGATGGATCACATTTTGAACTTGTACAAAATATTGCAATTACCAAAAATGTTGTAGAAGCTGCATATGCTGTGGGAGCATCAGTAGAGGCGGAACTTGGGAAGATTTCGGGAACCGAAGATGATTTGACGGTTGAAGAAGCGTCTTCCAATTTAGTTGATAGTAATGATGTAATCAGTCTTACATCTGCAGTAAAATTTGACGCTTTAGCAGTTGCTATAGGTAATGCGCATGGTATGTATAAGGGAGAGCCGAAGCTGGATTTCGAACTCTTAAAAAAAGTAAATGAAATCACAGGTATACCGTTAGTACTTCATGGGGGATCCGGAATTCCGGATGAAATGATAAGAAAGGCAATATCTTTAGGTATTTGTAAAATAAATGTTGCCACCGAACTGAGGATCTCTTTCATACAGGGAATTTCAGAAAAATGTGAAGAAGGATGTATGGATATATATAAGGTATTAAACTATGGAATTGATAAAGTGAAACAAACTGCCAAAGAAAAAATCAGACTTTTCGGAACTTCGGGAAAAGCGCGATAAATTGTGACTCGAATGATATCAATATACCCATCTAAGATTGTGCAGTATTTCTATTCAGTAATATTATCTGATTATGAAAAAGACCGATTGTCTAATAAGTGGCGTCAAACGTTATTTTTTATAAATAGTAATGCCACTTATTAGACTTGCTTATCAATATTGTGTTGAGCTTTGCTTGGTACTATTAGCATAGTTTCCGCTACTCATTAAATCTTGAGGTGTTAGTATGAAACGGACAAAAATATTTACTATTTTATTACTTATTGTAGTCATTGTATCTCTAATACTAACCATTGCTATTAAATTTAACAATCCATTTTTTAAAAATGAAGCGCCATATGAACTCCTTGAATCGTTTCAATATCATTTCATTGCAATACTCCCAACTAAAAATTCTTTTAATGATGATTTGCTTAAAGTAGGTTTGAATAAAGCAAGTACGGAATATAATTCGTTCACCGAGGTTTATGAAGTAGAAACCGGGCAAGAGCAGATTGAATTAATGGAAATTGCTATTCGAGCAAAAGTCGATGGAATTATTGTTTATCCTATCCAAAGTAAGAACATAGACAAATATATTGAACTTATCAATGTTGCTGCCGAGAAAAAAATACCCGTAATTACAGTAGGGTATGATATACCGCAGAGCAGACGTTTTAGTTATATTGGATCTACCGAAGTTTCCGCAAAAACAATCGCTTATGAACTTCTGAACATCACTAAGGCTAAGGGGAAGGTAGCGATCATTATTACTGAAGATGATTTTGAATATAATGTAATGACCATAAACGCAATAGAAGAGATTCTTAATAGTTATGGTGATCTAAGCCTTTCTGTTAATAAAATAGATAGGAATTTTTATACCGGACAAACTCAAGTAAAAATGATATTAGATGATAGTCCTGACTTGGTATTAAATTTAAGTCCCGATTCAGTTTATCAGGTTATTAAAACGGTTGAGGAATCTCGTAAGGATATACCTATTTTTGTATATTCAGATTCCTATGATGTATTTAATCTGGTTGCTAATAAAAAAATAAACGGATTATTTTTAAATAAAGGTGAATATATCGGATATCTTACAATTAAGTATCTACGCAGTAAGATACAAGAGAAATGGGTTCCTGAAAGATTGGATCCCGGACTAATTTTAATTAATAGTAAAAATATTAAAAACTATATTAATGATGAGGAATTTGCTAAATGAACAATGAATATTCATACATTCTTTTTATGGGGCTAAATCTTATCTATGATTATGTATTATTAAATGATCAAGAAAAGGCTTTAACTTGTATAGAAAAAATGTTATTTATACAACGATATGTTTCGGCTGGCCAAGATAAGCCGGTATCATTTAACAGCGAGATCCGCTGTATTGTTTATATTTTGGACCTATTTAAGCTTCGTTATGAAACTGCGTTTAAATATTTCATAGATGAGGATGAATGTATCAATGATATATTTATCAAAAAAAATTCAATATTACGACTGGTGGCACAAGTATTGCATTGCAATTTTTCAAGCTGTTTAGACACACCGGAGATTGCTTTATTTATAAAATTTAGTATGATAGATCATAGGATGAAGCTTAATATATGTGCAAATGCGACTACGCTATTAGATGAATGCATAGATGTAAAATAATTTTAAGACTAGAAGGAGTTAGTTTATTTGAAAATCTTCAGAAGATTATTCTCAAATTCATCTATTCATAAGAAATTGATCTTCTTTATATTAATCATTATTATCGAAACGGCTTCTGTTTGTTTAACAACAGTATTTTTGTCTAAAATAATCGTCAAAGATTATGATAATATTTTAAAAGAGATAACTATTTTAAATGGAATCAAGAAAAAAATAAGTGATGTAAAGTACCTTGCTGAAGATTATTATATGCTGGAAAATTATTCTTCAAAAGACCTGCTGATACAGCTAACTGATGAAATCAATACAGATTTGAAAATTTTGCCTAGATACATATATTCTGATAAAGGTAAAATACTGTACACCAACGTAGATAAAATTTCTAAAGGTTATTTTAAAAGCCTGGATATACTGATAAACTCCATGAACAGCAGTGTGAAATCGGACATGTATACTGAGGTGCTTAATGTAAATAACTATTTGGATAGAATGGTGAACTTATTGATAGATTATGAACTTGAATCTCATAGTCAGGTATATGAAATAGTACACAATCTCAATAATAATTTGATTAATATCATGATTGTCCTATTATTTATGATCTTTATTATTAATATTTATTACGCTTTCTCTTTTTCAAAAGATTTATACCAGCCTATTTCAAAGCTGGTTAATAGTGCAAAAGAATTATCCCAAGGAAATTTCTCCAGTCCCGATATAGAGGTTGCTCGTAATGATGAAATTGGTTACTTAATTGCTATATTCAATAAAATGAAAAATGATATTTTTGAATATATAAAGACTTCGGAAGATAGAGCGCGTATTGAAGCACTTTTAAAAGATGCTGAGCTGCGTGCGCTGCAATCCCAAGTTAATCCGCATTTTTTGTTTAATGCTTTGAGTATGGTCATAGAATCAGCGCTGCTTGAACAAGCAGATGAGACATTGGGTATAGTGGAGGAAATCTCTTATATCCTTCGGTATAGCTTAACCAGTTTCAAAAAAAAGGTATTTATTAACAATGAGATTGAAATGATGAAGAATTATATTTCTTTGCAGCATAAACGCTATGGTGACCGAATCAGAATTGATGTGATAATAGAAAATGATCTGCCCAATATTGAAGTGCCCAGTATGATTTTTCAGCCCATTATTGAAAATGCGGTCATACACGGTCTGGAAAGCAAACTTGAAGGAGGCAATATTAATGTTTATTTATGCAATATGGGAAATTATATTCTTTGCCGGGTGAACGATAATGGTGTAGGTATCAGTCATGAAAGATTAATAGAAGTGTTCTCAGATGACAATATCAGTCATGTGGGACATACCACTGGGATTGGGATAAACAATGTAAAAAGCCGTCTTGAAAATTTTTATAGAGCTGCAATGGAATCACAAAAAATAGACTTATTAACAATAAGCTCTGAAGTTGGAGTGGGAACTAGCGTTAAAATTCTATTACCAATCATTTATCCGTGGGGTGAAAGTAATGTATAAATTATTAATTGCTGATGATGAAATGAGAGAAAGAAATATCATAAAAGTCTTATTAGACAGGTACTGTAATGAGAGTTTCCAAATATATGAAGCTGCAAATGGCAATGATGCCGTAAAATTATTCAATGAAGTCCAGCCTGACCTTGTATTTATGGATATTAAAATGCCGGGACTAAATGGAATGGAAGCCATCAATAGTATAAGAACGCTGAATAAATGCGTATATATCATCATATTAACAGCCTATGATTATTTCGAATATGCAAAAGAAGCTATTAAATCAGGGGTCAATGATTATCTGCTAAAACCATTAACCAGAGATAAAATGAAAACAGCTCTTGAAGCTTTTTTTAGTGAACACTCAAGAAAAATAAAACCTATAGATATTCAAGACCACGAGAATATACATCATTATAAAAGTATTATTTCTAAGACGCTTGCTTCTGATTTAGCGTATTCTTTGTTTAATCAGACAAAGATTATCAAATATCTTAAATTATTGGATATTGATTTTCTGTTCGGTTTTTGTGTCATATTAAAAATAGATATTCCCACTTCAAGCAGAAATATTAGAACAGACTTTATTGAAAATTATTTGGAAAAGCTAAGTACTTATGTACATACACGAATGACAGAGTATAATATCGGATATGTCCGAACAGCAATGAGTAATAAACTGGTATTATTCATTTTAGCAGATAAACACAAGAATATGTGTAAAATTAGACTACAGAATAACTTAGCGATGGCACTTGATAATATAGAAACCAGATTTAATTTTTTTGCAGTAAATAGGGCGATAGGTGCTTGCTATACTGAAATCAGTAATATTCATAAATCCTTTGAACAGGCGATGCACCAATTAAATAATGCAGGTCATGTAGAGATGCCAATGGATATTGAGCAGTATAAAAAGATGATTACCAAGCTGGTAAGGGAGTCAAATATTCTCCACATTGAAGAAATTATTTCTGAATTGATTTCAAAGATTAATGTATTTCAATTAGAAATTGCGGTACAAAAAACTCTGTATGTGGAGCTCTTTACATATGTAACAAGAGAAACTATTAGCAAGAGTATGCAGAGAGAATATATCGACAAGCTAAGTAATATTATCAATCTATCCACTGTTGATGAGATTCGAAATTTCTGCATTGGATTCTCAGGTCAGCTTATTGTTGATGTTGAGAAACAATCTAAAGAGAGGACAAACTATATTATCGAGAAAGCAAAAGAATTTTTATATGAGAATTATAATAAGGAAATCACTGTTCAAGACTTAGCTGAAAAATATTCTTTGAATCCACATTATTTCAGTAAGCTATTCAAAATTTATGAGAGTACCGCTTTTAGTGATTTTCTGACAGATATCCGGATTAAAAAGGCCATCAATATGATGAGAGAAACAACGAAGAGTTTGAAAGAAATCTCTAATGAAGTTGGATATCAAGATCCGAATTATTTTAGCCGGGTGTTTAAAAAAACAGTTGGTATCAGTCCTAAAAAATATAAAAATAATTTTCTGAAATAGAGTCGGGAGTATAGTTTATTTGTTGAAACTATTAAAAAAAAGGAGTATAATAAAACTGTACTATTTAAGTTTAAAAGTACAATTTTATTATACTTTTTTTATGAGGATGAAGATAAACGTGAACCAAAGTCAGAAAAAGCTTCAGAGATTAATGAACAAAGCGGAGGAATTGTTTTGGACATACGGCTACAAAGCAGTATCCATGGACCAGATTGCCAAGGAAGCCGGAATCAGCAAAATGACAATGTACAAGCACTTTCCTTCTAAAGATGACCTGTTTATACAAGCTTTGAAGAATAACACCATATATCATATTGATAAAATCATGGATATCATCGGGCAGAAGGAACATACCCTGGAAAAAATAGAGTGCTTGTACCAGTATATGTCGGAAGTATCCAAGCAACTGCCGCCCACACTTACCAAGGATGTGATGGAGCGAGCGTATGTGATGGAAGCATTAGTACCTTTTAAGCGGGAAAAGGTACTGGCGATTTGGCGGCATATTTTGGAGCATGGGATACAAAAAGGGGAAATTCGGATGTTGGATGTTGAGTTCGCAGCCAACATTTTACTGGATTTGCCTATTCTCTTTATGAAACCGGAATATATAAGCGACGAAAAAGCACGAGAAGAGCTATACAAAAACTTTTTTGATTTTATAAAATACGGTTTGTTAGGCGGGATACAAAGTCCTGAATATTCCTCGGAGATGGAGTGTGCTCAAGATGCAGAAAAATGTTCTAATGAAAGTAGAAAAGATAAGTAAAAACTATCAAATGGGTGAAGTAATGGTGAGAGCTCTTGAAAACGCAAGTTTTGAGCTGTATGAAGGAGAGTTTGTCGTTATTCTGGGTCCCAGCGGTTCCGGGAAAAGTACTTTGCTTAATATTCTGGGAGGCATGGATTTACCGTCGGAAGGCCGGGTTTCGGTACAAGGAGAAGAAATAACAAACTATAATGACCGTAAGCTAACCGCTTACAGGCGGGATCAGGTAGGGTTTGTTTTTCAGTTTTATAACCTGATGGCGAATCTGACGGCGCGGGAGAATGTGGAGCTGGCTACGGAAATGTGCAAAAATGCTTTGAAAGTTGATGAAATCATGAAAGAAGTAGGATTAGGTGAGAGAATGAACCATTTTCCTTCTCAGATGAGCGGAGGAGAGCAGCAGCGTGTAGCCATCGCCAGAGCGGTTGCAAAAAATCCTCTGATGCTGCTCTGTGATGAACCAACCGGTGCACTGGATTTTAAAACGGGTGTAATGATTTTAGATTTACTTAAAAAAATTAATAGAGATTTTCATAAGACCGTGGTAATTATCACCCATAATATGGCCATCGGAGAGATGGCGGACCGGGTTATTAAGATGAGAAGCGGCAAGATCATAGAAATGAAAGAGAATGATCATCCGATTCCTCCGGAAAGGATCGAGTGGTAATGAAAAAATTAGATGTTCGTCTGCTGCGAATGATCAAGAACTCTAAAGGGCAATTCCTATCGGTTACCGTCATCATAGCGGTTGCATTATGCATCTATGTATTATTCAACATGACTACCCTCAATATAAAAAGTGCGGTAGATACTTATTATGATGTTACAAATATCAACGACATCCATGTGCAGCTATTAAAAATTCCAAAAGGTGCTATAAACGAATTGAAAACAATTGAAGAAGTAAAGGAGGTTCAAGGACGAATCAGCTTTGATGTACCGCTGAGGGTAGACAACAAGGATGAAAAGGTTACCATCCGATTGATATCCATTCCTGAGAAAGATGAGAAGATTAATAAATTGTACCTTTTAGATGGGCAGCGTATCAAGATAGGCAACGATCATGCGATGTTGCTGGAGCAATTTGCAAAGGCTAGAAATATAAAAGCCGGTGATGAAATATCCCCATATATCAATGGTAGAGCCTATAAATTGGAGGTGGCGGGTATTGCAGCCAGTTCGGAATTCGTTTATCTCATGGAGAACGATCAAGCGCTTTTGCCGGCGGCTGAAAAATTCGGAGTGGCCTATGTAAGTGAGGCCTTTGCACAGTCTGTTTACGGGTATAGAGATAGTTATAATGAACTGCTCATCACGGTGGAAGATGAAGCGAGAATAGATGATGTGCTTGATCAAGTTGAAAAGAAACTTGACAAATACGGTGTTAAAAGGATTACAAAACTGGAAGATCAATTGAGTAATAAGATGTTAACAGAAAAAGTAAAAGGCATTGACAAAATGGCATCAACGGTTCCGGTTCTATTCCTGATGGTTGCGGCGGTTATCATATCCATCATGCTTTCAAGGATTGTAAACAATGACAGGGTAGCGATTGGTGTGTTAAAGGCATTAGGTTATGGGAATTTAAACATTCTGTCCCATTATACGAAATACGCTTTGGCAATAGGACTGATGGGTTCTATGATTGGCATTACAGCGGGGACATTTTTAGCCGGACCTATGATTAAGGTATTTGTCGCCTATTTTAATATTCCTTTAGTCAGTATAGAAGTATACTATGACTTTATGATCAAAGCTATTATACTAACCGGTGTTTTCTGTATTGCATCGGGATTATTCGGTGCGAGAAACGTACTCCGGATTATGCCTGCCGACTCTATGAGACCCGAAGCACCCAAATCAGGAAAACGGATATTGCTGGAGAGAATCGGGTTTTTCTGGAATAGCATTGGTTTTAGTTGGAAAATGGTGATTAGGAATATCATGAGAAACAAACGACGGTTTATATTTCTGGTATTAGGTCTGGCGTTAACCTACGGTATTAATACCATTCCTCTTTACCAGGGGCATGCGATGACCGCTATGTTCGAACTGCAATACGGCGAATATCAAAAAATGGATTATACGGTGGAATTCACCCGTCCTATGAGCAAACGTGTAATGAATGATTTAATACACCTGATTGACGTGGATAAAATGGAACCAAAATTGGAATACCCCTTCGAATTCAGCAATGGCTGGCGCAAAAAAAACGTGAATATTATAGGCATACCCTGGGATACCTCCTTTTATGAATTCAGGGATAGTGATCAGAGGGAAGTAAAATTGCAAAAAACGGGAATAACCATCACTCAAGCATTGGCAAAAGCACTGCATGTAAAAGAAGGCGATGACGTTACCATTAAAAACTTCCTGCCCGGTAAGGAGGATGCTGTTGTGGAAGTAAGCAATGTGGTTGAGCAGTATTTGGGGATGAATGCTTATATGGATATTGATGTGATGGAAAGATTATTGATGGAAAAAGGAATGATTACCGGTGTAGTCATTGATAGCGATGATCAAGTAAAAGAGAAATTGGAAGATGTTAAAAATATTTCTTCGGTTCGCTCTGTTTCAGATATCAAGAACTCATTTATGGAGTATCTGGATACCATTGCAGTAGCCATAAACTTCTATATGTTATTCGGCGGCATTTTAGGATTTGCTATTATCTATAATTCAACCATTATCAGCATATCCGAGCGGAGCATGGAATTTGCCTCACTGCGGGTGATGGGATTTGATAAAAAAGATATTTACCGGATGATTAGTAAAGAGAATACATTGATGACAATCATAGCAATGCTTATAGGTGTTCCGATGAGTATAGCAATGATCCGTGGGGTTGCACAGTCTTTCAGCTCGGAAGTGATTACCTTCCCTGTTCTATTAACACCAAGGATTTTTATTACAGCAGCGGTTGCCACTGTGGTTTTTGTTGCCGGTGCGCAATTGGCAACGTTAAAGAAAATATATAACCTGAATTTCATTGATGCATTAAAAAGTCGGATTTCTTAGGAGGATGAACGATGAAAAAAATGATTTGGATAGCTATCATCATTGTTGTATTGATTGCCGCGGCCGGTGTATTCATTAGGATATCCGGCAGCCAGGCAGTTGAAGTGGATATGGACACGGTGGAAAAAGGAGATATCTATAAGTATGTAGAGGAAACCGCTGTAGTGCAGCTTGAAAATGAGGTTTCGGTCTATGCTAGGGAGAGTGGCAGCATTGTAGAGATATATGCCGATATAGGAGGTGCTGTGAAGGCAGGAGACCTTCTGGTGAAAATGGATGACACAGAGGTGGTGCTGCAAAAGAAGGCTTTGGAAGCACAGAAGCAATCCATAGCGGCACAATATGAAGAAATGAAAAGACCTGTAGACCAGGAAGAAATCCGAAAACTGGAAGCGCAGATGCGGTCTGCCCAATCTTCTTATGAAGAAGCAAACAGAGAGGTCAGCAATCATCGAACATTATATGAAGAAGGTGCTATTAGTTTTGATGTTTATCAAAAGAGTCTCGCCAAGCTAACTGAAGCAGAAGCCAACATAGAAGTGGCAAAGAGTAATATAGCATTAGCTAAAAAAGGGATATCGGGTTATGTGAAAAAGCAGTACGAAGCACAGATTGCCGAGGTACAAGCACGGATAGACCTGTTGACCAAGAAACAAAATGATATGGTAGTAAAAGCCCCTGTTGATGGAATAGTAATGGACAAAGAAACGGAAATAGGAAGTACGGTACAGCCGGGTACGCTGCTTATGGAGCTTGGTAGTGAAAAAGGTGTTTTTTTAGAAAGTGATATTCTGGTGGACGAAATAAGTGACGTGAAACAAGGTGCCGCTGTTTTAATCGAAAATGAAGATTTAGGTATAAAAAACATGAAAGGTACGGTTAGAAAGATCTATCCTAAAGCCTTCAGTAAAATGTCTGAACTTGGCATTGAACAAAAAAGAGTAAAATTGGAAATTGACTTTGACAATGATATTCGGGAATTAAAATCAGGATATGATGTGAATGTAAAAATTATTACTGATTATAAAGAGAATACAATCGTTATTGATGAAAAAGCGATTTTTGATTACCAAGGTCAAGATCATGTTTTTGTAAATGAGAATGGTACGGCAAAGCTTAGAGCGATAAAAAAAGGAATAGAAGGTGATGAAAAAGCAGAAGTGCTGGAAGGATTAAAGGAAGGTGAAAAAATCATTTTATCGCCTGATGAAAAATTAGCAGAAGGAGTCAAGATTAAATAATATTACCTAATAAAAATCGAATATTTCCTAATAATATGAATAGGACAAATGATGTTCAATTCAAAAAAATTAGGAGGGATTTTTACGAAAAGAAGACTCTATATTTTAACGCTAATCGTACTATTGCTTTTTACAGTATCATGTGCACAAAAAGCTGTAAAGGGTGTAGAATCTTCAGTCGCTAAAGAAGGAGACATTAAAAGAGTAAAAGTGACGGCCGAGAGAGCAGAGGTAAGAACAGGCTGTTCAAACGATACGCCTGTGATTCAGACTTCCGATAAGAATAGCACTTTAGATGTAGTAAACAAAGTTGAAGATTGGTATGCGGTAAAGCTTCCCAATAAGCAAATTGGATTTATTCCTCAGAACCAGTGCACACCGGTAGTAGTGGAAGATAATAAAACAGGTGCAACGCCCGCCACGCCTGGAACCACACCGGGAACGACGGTAGGAACTACCCCAGGAAGAACAAACGGAACAACACCGGGAACAACACCAGGGACAACTGGGACAACACCTAAAACAACACCTAAAACAACACCGGGAACAACCACGGGGACAACTCCAGGAACAACGCAAGGTACTACGCCGCAAATACCGGATAATACAAAAAATAATTCAACAACGCTTACCAGTCAAGAACAGGAAATGTTAAGATTAGTAAATGAGGCACGGTCTCAAAACGGTGTGGCGCCTTTGACAATAGATATGGAGCTAACCAATGTGGCAAGGATCAAGTCGCAGGACATGATAGACAATAACTACTTTAGCCATAATTCTCCGACATATGGCAGTCCTTTCGATATGATGAAGGATTTTGGAATAGAATATGTTCGCGCAGGAGAGAACATTGCGGGAAACCAGACGGTTCAAAAAGCACACGAAGCATTGATGAATTCTCCCGGGCATAGAAAGAACATACTAAGTCCTGACTTTACGCATATAGGATTGGGAATAAAAAGCGGCGGTTCTTATGGAAATATGTTTACACAGATGTTTATTAGCAAACCAAAATGATTATTCAAATATTGGCGGCAAGGGAGAATCTCGCTTGCCGCAATGCTTGTTTGCGTCTATTACTATACAGCCTATGTAAGTGAATAATTCAAGCTTCTTCTCTAAATTTCCCTAATTTTTTATTATATATGTTCACACACCGGTATAAAAATTCCTTGGTTTTTTCAAAATTCTATCATAGGTACATCTTGTTTTAAAGTTATAGTGAACTCAAATTTTCTTTAGTGAGCTTAACAGGCTCGAAATAGCTTTGATTTACCTTTTCTAATACTAGCTTATATATCTCTTCTTTTCCTTGATTGGTTACTTGCAACAAAACTCTTATTGAGTCGGCACTTTCTATATTAGGTGCTAGGTGGGGCTTACCACTTCGCCAGAATTGAATCTGTCCGATGTTGATTTCCTTGCTTTCAAGCTTCCCGGAAAAGAGCTTACCCAGTTGAATATTATCCACAGTTTCCTGAATTATTTCCTCTATTTCTTTCCGTAGTGTTGAGTAAGGAAAAGTACTGAAGCCTATAACATACCAATTACCTTCACTTTTGATTAATTCTAAAGCATAATCCATGGTATTGCTTCCGCCGTAGTAGTTTTTTGTGTCCACTCCAATGGTGATAGATGCACCATCACTCATAGAGTTGATGTCATAGCTTTTCATTTCAATCTTAATCATGTATGTCGAAAAAGCTTCTGCTAATGACCTGTTGGCTTTTTCTTTAAACATTATTTCCATATCCAGATAGGCCCACTGTTCAGGTAATTGAGTATTTTTAAAATACTTTTTTAAACTATTCCAGTTTTGTTCTCCTTTCAGCTCGAAATCATAAAGTGTAGTCATCGCTCCTCTAATTGTTGCGTATATCTTATGCAGATCGTCTGCTTCATAATCTTTTGTTTGAGTATTTTGTTGAACCAACTTATTTTGAACAAAGTCAACCTGCTGCCATTCTGGGCCGCTAATGTAGCCAGAGTTTCCATCAGGTAAAACAGCAACGCTGCCTCCATAGACTTTAAACTTTTTTAAGTAATCTCCGCTATTATCCACTATATGTAAATAGAACAGATTAGTATCTATATCATCGGCCTTTGTAGTATAGGCAATTTCCCCATTGGTAACAAATTTAACATCATAGACATACTCTTCTGTTAAAGCTATCATTTCGTCTAAGCTATTAATATCTCTGATGTAGTATAAGCCAAAGCCCGTTTCTCCAACGACTAACAGAGATTTTTGATATGCGTCTCTAAACCTTCCCTGGGTTAAGACTTTAATTATTTTTCCCTGTTTATCCAGAATAACCGTATTAATATCACCACCGGTTAAGTCCCACTTTGTTCCATAGTAATAGTTGCTGTCCAATTTTCCCTTGTAGTAGGTTTCTTCTCTAGTCTCATAAGCTTCTACCTTTTTTTGAGAAGCCAGATAGTAGATGCTGCCATTAGCTAAATTTGGCTGCTCTGAGTAGAGCTTATCTTCATTGACTGGTGACCAAAAAAAATTAGTAATAGTATCTTGTGCTAGTTTCTCATTCATAAGAACATTGTTATTTTCCACATCGTAAACTGTCAATTTTCCTCCCCCGCCAAAGGCCACCATATTTCCCTCTGTATTCCAAAGTACCTTAGAGACAAATGGAATGTTTTCTATAACAATCTTCTGATCTTTAGTAGCTATATCTTCCTTGATAATTCTAACCTTTTCATCTGGATCTCCCATAATCACATGTGAAAGGCTGCTTGCTTCAAATTTCTCCATTATATACATTTCGTTTCCATCTGGAGAAATAGTCAATAAGATACGATTTGAATTATATTGATCTACAAGGCTTTGGTTAACATACTTTTGAAAAGGGATTCTTCCCTCAATATTTAACATATCTCCTGCCTGTTCTTCATGGGAATTATCATCCTTTACCACATAAACTTGACCTTCCTTTATTTCTTGTTGAGTACAACCTGCCAGGACCAATATAAAGAAAAGAAAAAAAACTATTCTATTCATTCTACCATTCCTTTCACTCGCCTTTTTTTAATTATACATTTTTTAAGATATAAATAAAAGAGACCTCTATTAAGGAGGTCTCTAAGGTGTTTAATATGTTAATTTGCTACTATTCTTTATCTTGCTCTTGAATTTCGTTTTGCTCTTGAGCTTTGTCTTGTTCTGCATTTTGAGCTTTGTCTTGTTCTGCATTTTGAGCTTTGTCTTGTTCTGCATTTTGAGCTTTGTCTTGTTCTGCATTTTGAGCTTTGTCTTGTTCTGCATTTTGAGCTTTGTCTTGTTCTGCATCTTGAGCTTTGTTTTGTTCTGCATCTTGTACTTCTTTATCTAAGTTCTCTTCTTGCTGCTCTGCTGCTGGATTATCTCCTGGCTTTTTTTCATCAGTACAGCCAACCAACATAGTTAGTCCTAGCATAGCAACTAATAAAAGTGCAAGTACTTTTTTCATTTTTAAATTCACCCTTCCTATATTTTTTCCTTACAGATGTTATTATAGCAGGGGATTTTATCCAAATTACTTCTAACTTGTAACATTTTTGTAAACTTTATTTTTATTTTTGTACCTATACCAATCTTACTTTCTATTTCAAGTTCGGCACCATGCTCGTCTGCAATTTGATAACAAATAGCCAATCCTAAACCAATGCCTCCTTCTTTTCTAGAGCGAGATTTATCGATACGGTAAAAGGGCTCTGTTATCTTCTTTGTTTCACACTCTTCCATGCCCTTTCCTTCATCTGCTACAAAAATGCATACCTTTTCTTGGATTTTTTCGACTCCGATAGTAATCTTTTGCCCTGCATTGCTTGCGTTTATGGCATTATCCACTAGATTGGTAATGGCAACCTTTAATAAGTCTCTATCCAGTAGAATCCGAGTATCTTCTCCTACTACTTCCAAGACTATGCCTGCCTTCTCTCCCTTTACTTCCATAATATTTCTAACCTCTATTAACAAAGGCATAACCTGTACTTCTTTAAGCTGTAATGGTTTTTCTCGTACCAAAATCATATTCATCAGTGTTTTAGCAACCTTCAACATACGATTTCCCTCAGAGTAAATATAATTTAGGCTTTTTTGAAATATTTCCGGATTATATTTTGCCTTTAACAGGTATTCTGCATAACCTATAATTGATGTGAGAGGAGTGCGAAGCTCATGAGTCAGATTGTCAATAAACCGCTGCTGACGTTGACCTTCTTCCTCCAGTTGATTTATTTTTTGCTCAATCTTGTCAGCCATGGTGTTAAATTGCTCGGCTAATAGACCTACTTCATCCTTTCTATTCACTTTGGCTCTGACGTGATAGTTCCCTGATGCAATGTTTTGAGTTGTTAAACTTAGTTCTCTAAAGGGCTTTAGGAGAAATGTACTCAACCCCCATGTGATTATAGCCACAAAAGCCAGCCCTATTAGTCCAGTCCTTATAAAAAGTAAGTACTGTTCTTTTCGGTGGTTATTCACATGGGTGATGTCCTTAATAAGAGATAGGACAATTTTCTCCTCATTAATTTCTAAGACATTTGTGACAAATAAATAAAGTTGATCTTTATCTCGTTTTAGCACAAAGTTTTTTTGCCCCTTCAAGGCTACATCCAGCTCATCACGGGAGAAAAACCAGGCACGTGGAGCATTTGTGGCTAAAAGATTAAGCTTTTCATCAAATATCTCCAGGTAGTTTCTATCTGTCTTGACCATGTCAACCATACTTTTACTGTAATTTTTTAGTTCAATCTTTTCTTGAGCAATACGCTGATTGTTTAGTAAATACAAAGCTAAAGTAGAGTGAAGATTACTCTCTTCTTCTAAGCTTCGCTCTATGTCCTTTTTTAATAAACTCTTATATGTATTTTCAGTAACTACCATCCCCGTTATAGTCAGAGAAATCACATAAATTCCCATGCAAAGAAAAAAAATTTTCCAACCGAACTTCATTTTCTTAATCCTCCATTCGGTAACCAACCTTATATATAGTCTTAATCTTATCTATTTCCAGCTTATTTCTCAGCCGCTGGACATGTATGTCAACAGTTCTGGTGTTTCCTTCAAATTCATAGCCCCATACCAGCTCTAACAATTTATCACGAGACATGGCATTACCCTTGTTTTCCGCCAACAAACGCAATAAACCAAACTCCTTATAAGTCAGGTCTACTTCCTTGCCATTTTTCAAAACCTTCCGTTGGTCTAAGCAAATTTCAATATCGTCAACTACAATTCTTGTTTTTTCTTTTCCTGTTCTCCTTAAAACAGATTTGATTCGAACTAGAAGCTCCACAGCTTCAAAAGGTTTCGTCACGTAGTCATCTGCACCCATGTCTAAACCTCTAACCTTGTCCTTCAATCTATCTTTAGCTGTTAGCATGATTGTGGGAATATTCTTCTTTAGAAGTATAGGTAATAATTCATAGCCATCCAGCTTTGGAAGCATTATATCTAAAAGTACCAGATCTATTTTTTCGTTGTTTATATAATGGAGTCCCTCCTCCCCGTCACAGGCTTCTAATATTTCATAGCCTGCCATATCCAAATTTAACTTTATTAGCTCTCGAATAGGCTCTTCATCTTCTATAATTAAAATTACACTCACAAACTTCACCTCATTTTAACACTTTTTATACTACACCTAGAATTCTATTTTATTCGAGCAGGTTTTGCAATGAAAATTTTTCTGTGACATGGGGACCACTTTATTATTTAAAAGAGATTGAGGGATTTTTTATTTTATTTTGCTGCAAAAGTCAGGATACTACACCAAGGGGGCATATTTTTTATATGGAAGAAGATCAAGGCTTTTAAATGATAGTCTACTTACAGTCGATTGACAAAATTTTGGCTTATTTATATAGTGTAGCTATACTACTTTATGGGAGAAAAGGGGTAATAGATTGGATAATGAAAAATTCGGTAAATTTGTATGTGAGATTAGAAAGGAAAAACAGCTTACACAAAAACAACTTGCAGATCAGTTGCACTTAACAAATAAAGCAGTTTCTAAATGGGAACGAGGATTGAGCTTTCCGGATATTTCAGTCTTAGAAAAACTGTCACAAGTATTGGATGTGAGCATATTGGAACTTTTATGTGGTGAAAAAAAAGAAGAAAAAAGTGTTGAAAAGAAAGAAGTAGAAGAATTACTTGCAGATACAATGAAGGATTCTTTTAAGAAAGAAAAAGCTACTAGACAAAAATACTTTATTATTCAATTAACAGTTATCGTAGTCTTTTTATTTTTATTAGTTTTCCAGAAAAATATATTCAATTTTTGTATTGGTGCATTAACAGATAGGTTTGAAACAATTTATCATACTTGTAACTTTAACGTAAATAAAAGTCAAAATACAGATGTGATCGGATGCTATGTGTATGAAGAAATCCTGAAAGAGGAAGAAGGAAGATACAACTATCACGTTATGGGGATTGATAGTAATAAAACGGTATCCCAGTTGTTCGTTTTAGAAGAGACTGGAATGAAATTGGACCGTTCTCCGAAAATGATTTATGAGGAGGACTGTTTATATGTTTTATTTGAGGGATTAGATAATGAAGATTCAGTGGAACGAATATATGACGGCAAAATAGGAGCTGATCCACAGGCCTTTGTACCTTATCTTTATAAATATACTTTTTCTACAGAAGATGTTGAAAAAATAGACATTAAGAATAGCAAATATTCGCTGCTATTAGATGCTTTTTCTTATGACAATAAAGCGATCTATCTATCTCAACAATTCAAAGGAATTGTTGGGGGACTTGATTTGGGATTGTATAAAGGGGAAAAATCCTATAGTAATCTTGGTCAGGGGACTAAGTTAGTCAATTTAATTGGAGATGGTGGAATGAAAACAAATGGTTGTTTGAGTAACAATGTTTATTATATAGAGGGTTTATCTGGTATTTATCGATTAGATTTATTGAGTGGAAAAATAAGTTTGATTAAAGAAACTGATTTATCCTTATGTTATCGAAGCGAAATACGATGTATGATGTTGAAAAATGGGCAAAAGGGATATGCTACAGTTAATGGATTTGTGGATGAAGTAGGTCGGTTTAATGAACCTAAGACACTTAAAACAGTCGTTACTTTGTACGATGAAGGATTTCATGAAATAAACAAAACAGAACTAGATATGGGTGCATCTTCAATTGAATGGGGTAATGAAAGTGCTATTGTTTCGGAAGTGGAAGAAGATTGTTATAAGAGTATTTTTATTGATTTTAACACAATGAAAACAAAAGAGCTAATTAGTGCTTCATATGATGAGATTGCGAATGAATTAAAAGGTGTTAGATGGCAGGAAAAAGATCAATATCATTTAGATTTCTTAGATCGATGTACGAGCCAGTGGGTCTATTTACATGGACATAAAAAATATGTTTTCACAGGAGGAGATAAATTAGAAATAGAAGAGTAATTGAAAAGATTTATTACTTCATAATCAATTATTAATAGAATTGAATATTATGGGAAACTTATTTACAAATTATGTACAAGTCATTTGTACGAAATTTAGGTAACCAAGTATATATACAAGGAAGATGAGCAATCATCTTCCTTGTATATATGGAATCTACCCTTATAAATTATTAAACTTATTAGTCTTTGGAAATTTGATTATAGTATATTTCTAACTTCAGATTTGGTTATCTATAAGAGATCAATTTTATATTTATAGACATAAAGCCAAGTATCTTACTTTGATTTTCTTGCAATACTTGAGATAGCTTTCACAACTTCAGTAATAATTTTTATGTAAATAGTAACATCCTGGGCGCTTTCTCGAAAAACAGACACGGTTTCAGTAATACCTTCGCTGATGGCGGTGGCGGAAGAGTCAACTTTTTCTAAAGTATCTTTTACCGAGCCGGTGATATGACTTGTATTGGATGTTATGGAAGCTACATTTTTTGTTACTTCCGGCATGGGTTTGAGCATTTTGGTTATAGATTCTTCATTGGTTTCAACAATTTTTCTAACACGTTTTAATACCTCTGACAAATGGATCAATACTAGAATCAAATATACACTGAATATTACGGCGAGGATGAAAAGAAGAAAAAGTCCTAGGTCTGCCAATGTAATTGTCATCTGGAGCACATCATCACCCCTTTATTTATAAGTTAGTTTTCTTTTGTACATGAAATGCAGGCATACATACTTAGGATTGTTCGGATTGAATTGTATCTTCTTCCGGATTCAGTTCTTCCGACGTTTCATTTAACGCTTTCTTTTTCTCTTTCAATTCCATAAAAGATTCCTTTAACGTAGAGATGGCCTCTACAATATTTTTTTCAGCACTTTCAAGCCTATTTTTCAATTCTCCGGCAGAATCTTTTAATCCTTCTTTCACAGAATCAGTGGTTTCACCGATTTTGTCGGAAATATCTTTTCTTGTTTCTTTGCCTGATTTGGGAGCGAACAAAACCCCTATGGCAGATCCGACAATCGTTCCTATAGTAACCCCGGTTGCGATATTTTTAGCTGCTTCTCTTTTGCGTTCACGCTCTTTTTCTTTTTGGATATGTTCCATCCAATCTTTAATAAACACTCTGTCTACCTCCCTTAAATGATTTTATTATATTGTAGTAAATTTCACCATATATATACCACATTTGGCAGAAATTAAACGATTTAATGAAATTATAGGTAGAAATCGATTATTTTTATATTTTTAATACAAGATGTTTGCTTTTACGTTGAATGTTGGTTAGAATAACTATGATAGAAAAAATTGCCTATGGTAGGAGGAAGTAATATGTGGTTTCATCATAAGTTTTTTAAGTATGCAACAGGTATATTATTAACCTTATTAATTATCTATGTGTTTGGAAGAATAGATTTCTTTTTGCAGCCTTTTAAGGAAGTTTTTTATACGATTTCCATACCCATATTTATTGCCGGACTCCTTTACTATATACTTCGTCCTTTAGTCCGATTATTACAGAAATATCGTGCTCCTAAAACGGCTTCCATTATCATTTCCTGCATTGTGATTATACTGTTTTTTGCGTTGATGGCAAGCTATTCAGGCTCTATATTTGCAAAGCAGTTTGAACAGTTTAAGAATGATTTTCCGAGAATCTATCAAGCAGCGCAGGAAAGAATTACATATTTTATAAGTGATGAGCGGTTTGGCTTTATTTCCACTCTGAATTTGGAGCAAAAAATAATCGGTGCTTTTGAAAAAGTAACTCAAAGCTTGGGTACTATCATTTTCGGAGTGTTATCTACCCTTACAAATATAGGAACGGCACTCCTGATAGCGCCTTTTATCTTATTTTATCTTCTTAAAGATGATCATCATTTTATTGAAAATGTGATCAAGATCGTTCCGAAGAGGCATAAAGATAATAGCGTAATCATCATAAAAGGAATCGACACAGCGCTTTCTTCGTATATTTTAGGTCAGATGATTGTTGCTTTGGCCATTGGTATATTAATGTTGATCGGTTATCTTATGATAGGACTGAAATATTCTTTCCTGTTTGCTTTGTTTGCAATGATCACCGCCATTATTCCATTTTTCGGCCCATGGATAGGAATTCTACCGGCGCTGCTTATAGGGATTACCGACAGCCCGTTTATGATGGTTAAGATATTAGCGGTAATGATCATTGTACAGCAAATCGATGCCAGTTTGATTTCTCCGCAAATTATGGGCAAGAGTCTGCACATTCATCCGGTAACCATTATTCTTTTATTACTGGCAGGTGCCTCGCTATTTGGATTTATCGGATTACTGATAGCACTGCCGGTTTATGCAGCGTTAAAGACTACCATTAAAAACATCTATGAGATGTACTTTGTGGATAATATGAGATAAAGCGCTGAAATATAGCTGTTATAATGAAAAAGCTTTCTTGACTTCATTATTTAATAGCTATATAATAAGCGGTATAATACTTAAGTGACTTAATGATTAAGGGGGTAAAATATCGTGGGTAGAAAGAATTGGTTTGAAGATTTCGGAAAATTGTCTTTTGCAATTCATAAGAATATGAGGATATACCTGACAGAAGGTATTAATCCTGCTATTAGTATACCGCATATCTATTTGCTTGGATTCATCAAGGTGTATGGGCCGAGTATTGTAACAGATATCTCCAACTTTCTGGGTATTACATTAAGCGGCGTAACCAGCCTTGTAAATAAGCTGGTTAATTTGAAACTGGTAAACAGAGAACGAAGCGAAGAGGACAGGCGGATTGTAAAAATTTCTCTAACGGAAGAAGGAGAGCGAATCCTGGATATCGTACAGGGAAATAGAATGAAGTTGTTTGAAAAGTGCTTTTATAATATCACCGATGAAGAGATGAGTTTTTTCTTTAATGTTCAAAAAAAAGTTGCTGATAATTTGCTGGCGTTAAATCATCACGTTTAAGCAAGGATATTTTAAGTAAAAATTACGGGGGTTCATATGATTAATAAGAGTAAAATAAGTATTTTATGTTTAACTGCATTATTGATAGTTTCCATATTTTCAGGATGTGGCGCGAAGAAAGCGGCAGTGGATTCGGAAATCGATGTCCAATCTGACATTACCGTTGAAGCTGTGGCTGTCGGCAAAACAGACATTCATTCACGCATTACATTCAATGGAAAGATTAAACCGACACAAGAAGTAAGCATTAGTCCGAAGTCAGCGGGAAAAGTCAGCACCATCCATTTCGATGTAGGACAGCAAGTGAAAGCAGGAGATATACTCTTTACGCTGGAAGATACCGATGCAAGACTGCAAATGGCTCAAGCACAAGCCTCTTTGGCCAGCGCGCAGGCAACACTTCAGAAGACAAAGGGCGGATCTGCGGAACAGCAGATCTCACAATTACAAACTGCCCTTGCAAATGCGGAAATACAATATAACGATGCAAAGGAGAACTATGACCGGATGAAAGCGCTTTTGGAAAGCGGCGGTGTATCCCGGCAAACTTTCGAACAGGCGCAGACATCCTATAGGGTTGCGGAGCAGCAATATAATGCGGCAAAAACATCTCTGGATTTGACCGTTCATAAAATCAACCCTGAAAATGTGATGGCGGCGGAAGCGGGGGTCAAGCAGGCTCAGGTTGCATATGAGATGGCAAAGGTGCAGGTTGATAATACGATTGTCAGATCTCCCATTGCAGGTGTTGTCTCTTCAAGGAATATCGAAGTCGGAGAATTTGCGAGTTCAGCGGCAGCATCAATGACGGTAATGGACCTTAGCACAGTATCTGTTGATATTAATGTTCCGGAGAATGTTATTAATAAAATCAAGCTGGAGGATAAAGTTCAAATAAGAGTGGATGGTGCGGGTATGAATACGGTAGATGGTACGGTATCCAGTATCAGTCCGGCCGCTGATGTTAAGACACAGAGCTATCCGGTTAAAATAGCGTTGGAAAATAAGGATCAGTTACTTAAAAGCGGCATGTTTGCTGAGGTTGATTTTGTTGTAGAAAGAATAGAAAATACCGTTGCGGCACCTTTAACTGCGCTGATCGATGAGCAGGGAATCAAATATATTTATGTTGCTGAAGGGGATACGGCTAAAAAACGCCAAATAAAGACTGGTGCATCTGATGGCAAATTTATTCAAATTATCGATGGAGTAAAAGAAAATGAACTGGTGATTGTGAAAGGCCAAAACCTATTACAAGATGGATCAAAGATTACAATAGTAAAGTAGCAGAAACGAGGTGTAAATATGAAAATCCATGAAATATCTATAAACAGGCCTGTAGCAATCCTGATGTGTGTGATGATTGTTCTGGTACTGGGGGTCGTATCGTTAACCCATATATCGGTAGCACTCATACCGGATATCGAATTTCCAATGGCCATTGTTTCTACTACGTATTCAGGGGTAGGACCTCAGGAAATCGAAAGTATTGTTACCAAACCCATTGAAAATGCGGTTGCTACGGTAAATAACGTAAAAACCATACAATCTCAATCCTCAGAAGGAAATTCCATGGTAATGGTGGAGTTTAATTCCGGGACAGATATGGATTTTGCCGCTTTGCAGATGCGGGAAAAAATAGATATGTTTAAAGGAATGTTACCGGACGATGTCAGTAATCCGATGGTAATCAAAGCAGACCCCAGTATGATGCCGGTTGTAAGCATGGGAGTTGAAGGAAAATCTAATGAAGTGGAACTTAAAACCTTTATTGAAGATAGGATTAAGCCAAGATTGGAAAGTCTTGACGGAGTCGCATCCATTTCCGTGACCGGCGGCAAAACCCGTGAGATTCGGGTAGAACTGGACCCGCAGAAAATGGCAGGATACGGCATTACCTTCAATCATATTAGCAGTGCGCTTCAGACCGAAAACTTAAATCTTCCGGGAGGAAGTGTAGAGTACGGAGATAAGAATTTGCTGATTAGAACGACAGGACAATTCAAATCTGTCGAGCAAATAAAGAATATTCCTATGACCCTGTCAACAGGAAATATCATTTATATCCGCGATGTCGCCGAAGTGAAGGATGACTATCAAGAGGTTACTTCATATACCAGAATGAATGGGAAGGACAGCATCAGCATATCGGTACAAAAGCAAACCGATGCAAATACGCTAAATGTTGTAAATCTTGTAAAAGAAGAAATGATTAAGATACAAGATGAACATTCCGACATACACATGGATCTGATTTTCGATCAAGGTGAATATATAGAAAAGGCGATTGGCAATGTGGCGCAGAGTGCGATATTAGGGGGTATCTTTGCGGTAATCGTACTATTTATCTTTCTGAAAAATATACGAACTACTTTTATTATCGCAACATCCATACCGATTTCCGTTATTACTACTTTTATCGCGGTTTATTTTTCCGGCATCACCATCAATATGATTTCACTGGGAGGGCTTGCCCTTGGGGTCGGGATGCTGGTAGACAACTCTGTTGTTGTATTGGAAAATATATACAGGCATAGAAATGAAGGATACAGCAGGATTGAAGCGGCTAAACTGGGAACGCAGGAAGTTGGGGGCGCAGTAATGGCTTCTACGCTGACCACCGTTGCGGTATTTCTGCCCATTGTCTTTGTTCAAGGCATGGCAGGACAAATCTTTAAAGAGCTGGCTCTTACGGTAGCCTTCTCATTAGGGGCCTCACTATTGGTATCTTTAACGCTCATACCGATGCTTAGCTCCAAGTTTTTGAAAATGGTGAAGCCTCATGAAGCATCTAGAGCGAAAACCCTTAATAAAGTTTTTGATAAATGGGATGATATGTTAAACGGGCTGGATCATTTCTACCGGAAAGTACTGCAGTGGGTATTGGGACATCGAAAAACGACAGCGGTTACGGTTGCGGCCATATTTATTCTTAGTTTATGCGCCTTCCCGCTTATAGGGATGGAATATATGCCTAAAACCGACCAAGGACAATTTTCGGTGAATATTGAGCTTGCGCAGGGAGTTCTGTTGGAAGAAACCAATAAGATCACCCAGCAGGTAGAAAAAATTCTGATGGATATTCCTGAGCTGGAAAAAGCTTTTGTGAATGTGGCTACGTCAGGCAGAGGAATCAGCTTGGGCGATGAGTCATCAAATACTGCAAGTATTACGGGAACACTGGTATCCTTGAACCAGAGGCAGAGGAGTACGGCGCAGATTGTGGATGAAATCAGACAAAAGGTAAAGGCCATTCCGGGAGCGGACATAACCGTCAGTGAGGCAAGCTCTTCAATGGGCGGAGGGATGGGAAGTTCTTCTCCGATCTCCATTAAAATTAGCGGTCCGGATATGCAGAAGCTTGAGGAAATATCGACACAGGTTGTAGAGCTGGTAAGCTCCGTAGAAGGAACACGGCAGGTAGAATCCAGTATCGCTGAAGGCCGTCCGGAAGCGCAGATCTATGTAAATAGGGATAAGGCTTCTTATTACGGTTTGGGAACATCCCAGGTGGCATCGGCCATTAGAACTACCATCACAGGACAGGTAGCAACCACGTATAAAGTGGGTGGAGATGAAATTGATATAAGAGTTCAGGTGCCCAAAGAAAAAAGAAAAGATTTTCAGCAGTTAAAAAATATTAAAATCGTAACAGCTTCCGGAGTGGAAGTGTCTTTAACAGATATTGCCGATGTCGTTTTGGAAGAGGGACCGGTAGCCATTGGGCGTGAAAATCAGCAGAGATATGTCAGTGTCACCGCAGATATATTCGGAAGAGACTTAGGAAGTGTAAGCAGGGATATCGACGGCAAGTTATCCGGTCTTTCGGTACCGTCGGAATATGCGATTACTTCCGGGGGAGAACAGAAGGAAATGATGGAGTCCTTTGTCAGTTTGATTCAAGCACTGCTGTTGGCGGTTCTACTGGTATATATGGTGATGGCAGCACAGTTTGAGTCATTACTGCACCCGTTTACCATTATGTTTTCCATACCTCTTGCTTATACGGGTTCATTACTAGGGCTGCTGATTACAGGTAGAAGCTTAAGCGTAAATGGATTTATCGGTGTTATTATGTTAGCAGGGATCGTAGTAAACAATGCCATTGTTCTTGTAGATTATGTAAATACGCTGAGGGCGACCGGCATGGAAAGACGGGAAGCAATCCTGAAGGCAGGACCTACCCGATTGCGTCCTATATTAATGACAACGCTGACAACCATTCTGGGATTGCTGCCTATGGCCTTGGGAATAGGAGAAGGGGCGGAGATGCAAGCACCAATGGCAACGGTAGTAATCGGAGGACTGATTACTTCCACCATATTAACATTGGTAATCATACCTGTTATTTATACGCTATTTGATGATATCGGTATGAAGATCAAAAACCGCAGAAAAAATAAAAAAGCATCCCAGGCAGCAGTAGTTTGAATCGTTAAAGAAATTGTTAAATAAACCGTTAAATAAACCGTACTGAATATTCAGTATGGTTTATTTAACGATAAAAATTTATCGTAAAACAATAAAAATATATTGAAAAATAGTAAAAACCATATTATACTTATAATGAAATCTAAAAAGGAGGCATGAGAAAGTATATGATCATATTAGGCGAAAAAGGTTTATCGGGAATGGTAAAGTATCTGTTGGATTTGATTTTTGTAGGAGGAATCGGCATTTTTATCAGTTTGCCGTTTAGTTTAAAATGGTATCTCAATTATATGTATGGAGGGGTAAGTGACAACATCTATTATTTTTTGCTGGCATTGCTATATGTAACAGGCGTTTTGGCACTAATGATCGTAAATGAAATCAGAAAGATATTTAAAACATTAAACAGAAAGAATCCGTTTGAAATGGATAACGTACATAGTCTTAACCGTATCGCGGTTGCATCCTTCTTTATCGCTTTCTTTTATGTTTTTAAAATTATTTTCTTTACTTCGGTACTTACCATTATTCTTGTAATGGTGTTTATCATTGCGGGGTTTTTTTCGGTTATTCTGGCCGAAGTCTTTCGTCAGGCGGTAACGGTGAAGGAAGAAAATGATTTCACCATATAGAGGAGGTAGGCTATGTCGATCATTGTTAACTTAGATGTCATGATGGCAAAACGAAAAATCAGTTCTTCCGAGCTTGCGGAGAAAATAGGGATTACACAAGCGAATCTGTCTATTCTAAAAACAAGTAAGGCTAAGGCTATACGATTTTCTACATTGGAGGCAATATGCAAAGTATTGGACTGTCAGCCGGGAGATATTTTGGAATTTGTAGATGATAATAAAGCAGAGGAGGGAAAGTAACATGTTAAAACAGGGAGAATTAATACTATATAGTTTAATTTTAGGTGCTTTATACAGCTTCTTATTTTATGAGCTTCAACCGGGTATTTCCGTTATCATTTGGGTTATTGGGCTTTTGATGTTTATGATATATTTTATTAAGCAAACAGTAGGTTTGAAAAAGGATATGGCTTGGCTGTTCAGTATCCCCATATTCTTGTTGTCTTTACGATATTTTTTAAGCACAAATACCGTCCTTGATTTTTTCAACAGTTTTGTACTTGTATTTCTATGCGTAAGTATGTCGCTATTTTTAACTGGAAAATATAACTATACCTGGACCAATATTAGATTTATCGAAAAACTTTTTATAGCTTGTCTTTTACCTGTTCAGTTCTGTTTAAAGCCTTTTGAATGGGTGTATAAGCATGTCATTGGTAAAAGGAAGGTTAAGATTAACCCTAATATAAAAAAAGTACTGCTAGGATTGCTTATTTCGATGCCGTTATTATTGATTATTCTTACACTATTGGCTTCAGCGGATATGGTATTTAATAAGTCTTTATCATTTTTTCCCCAGTGGATGGAATGGATATTTGATAGTATGACTATAGGACGAATAATAGGAATCACTATACTTACGTTAGTCATTGCAAATTACTCTTACTGCTATGCCTATAATCTTCTTGAAAGGGAAAATAATGGAGAGAATACACAACAAGTTATACAAGTGACAAAAGATAAAAAAATAATTGACCCTGTGATTATCATGACCGTACTTACATCAATCAATGTTGTATACCTTGTATTTTCGGTTATTCAGTTTGCATATCTTTTCGGAGGTGGAGCAAATACACTGCCGGGAGGTTTTACTTATGCGGAATATGCCCGCAGAGGTTTCTTTGAACTGCTGTTGGTCACTATGATTAATTTCAGTATTATTCTTTTAAGTATGTTCTTTACAGAAAAAGAAAGTATAAGGAGTGCTAGGATAATAAAAAGCCTTCTGACAATAATGGGAGCAGTCACGTATGTGATGATTTATTCATCCTTTTATCGGATGGGTTTGTATGAGCAAAATTACGGATACACCCGTTTGAGAATATTTGTGTATTTCTTTTTATTATTGGAAACCGTACTTTTGCTGGCAACGCTAATTTATATTTTTGCATCACGTTTCAGTTTGCTTAGAATTTATATTCTTACATCTTTGATATTTTATATAGCATTAAATTATATAAATGTAGATGTTTTGATTGCAAAAAGGAATGTTGACCGATATTTTACAGAACAAAAAGTCGATATAGAGTATCTAACCCGTCTGTCTATGGATGCAGTACCTCAAGTCAGCCGATTATTGGATGCATCGGATGGAGAGATTGTACAGAGAGTAAGCGATTATCTTAATACAGTAAGAGAATCATTGGATAAGCCGCGCCAATGGCAGGAATTTAATGGAGTGGAGTATCGAGTGAAAAAGTTGCTGTCTACTATAGAACATACCAAATAAAAAATATATCGGTTTATAAAAAAGCAGACAGCACTGTCATGAGGGTGCTGGCCATAGCGTATTTATCTGAATTTTGATAAATATTATTATTTTACATGTAGGCGTGTTTTTTGTAACAGGGATTTAGTTACAGGTCTAAAGTGCCGCAGATGCTAATTTAGTCATATCATTCAAAAGCAATGCATATACAGAAATAGAAGCGACATGACGTATATGGAGGGAATGTTTATGGTAAGAAAAAAAATCAGTTATTTTATATTCCTGTGTTTACTTGCTGGGGCATTATATTTTGATAGAGGCTGGACCGAATATATAGCTTCTTCTGCAACACAACTACCGAATGATGATGTGACCATGAAACAAGATGTTTTATGCCTTATGATGGCTTATCCGGAATATGTAGTAGGAGTAGAGAAAAATGACGACGGAAATATCTATGTAGTCATGAAATCGGGCAGAAGAATATTGTATGATGACAAAAAAGTAAAAAACCATGCTCAAAAGCTGTCTAATCCTGATTTGCAGGATATGCTGGAACAGAGATATCCTTTGAGTGACAGTACAGGGATTATGCCTGTTGATTTTGACCCGGGACGTGCCCGAGTATATCCGTTACTCAAAGAAGTATATGGAGGTACAAAGGAAGAAATTCAAAAGAATCTTGTCAATGTCGGATTGGCAGCCGGAAGCTCTCAATTTAATAAGAATAATCATGCGGCTGCTTCTCTCAAAAAAGTGATGCAGGAATTGAAAGCACTAATGCAGAACAATACTAAGATATCGGGTTTTGTTTACCCGATGAGCGGAACCTTTAACTATCGTGTGATTGCGGGAACAAATCAACTGAGTCCTCATTCCTTTGGCATTGCCATTGACCTTGCGAGGGATAAAAGGGATTATTGGAAGTGGGCTTCAAGGGAGCAGGGGGAAAAAAGATTGGCTTCTTACTCTCGGGAGCTTGTACAGATTTTTGAGAATAACGGTTTTATATGGGGCGGCAAGTGGGGGCATTTCGATATCCTGCATTTTGAATACCGGCCGGAATTTATTATCAAAGCTAAGTATTTCGGAACTAAACCGGATATGGGAAAGCAATGGTACGAAGGGGTGCCCGTTGAAAACAATGAAGTGAAAAATTATATACAAGCAATTGATAAAGCATTTGAATAAATGCTCTAAATACAATATAATAATGTTAATAAAAAATATGAATTATTATGCCAAAGGAGAGAAGCCGATGGGAATCAAATCTTTTGAATTTTCCGGAGTACCCGATATTGTATTTGGTGCCGGTACATTTGAAAAGATAGACCAATATATTCTTAAATATGGGAAAAGAGTGCTTATAGTTACAGGAGGTGCTTCTTTTCGTGCGTCGGGCAAATACGACCGGTTTGTTAAAAAATTAGAAGAACAATCAATACAAGTATTTAGCGCTGCAGTAAGCGGAGAACCCTCACCGGAGTTGATAGATGAAATAGTCAATATCTATAGAGACGAACGTATAGATGTTATAGCCGCAATTGGAGGTGGCAGTGTAGTGGATGCCGGAAAGGCCATTTCAGCCATGCTGCCGCTGTCTGATTCAGTGATGAATTATATTGAAGGAGTGGGAACCGGAAAAGAGCATACAGGAGAAAAAGTGCCTTTTATAGCAGTACCCACCACAGCGGGCACCGGGAGTGAAGCGACTAAGAATGCGGTGCTTAGCCGGGTAGGTGCAGAGGGATTTAAAAACTCTCTCCGTCATGATCATTTTATACCCAATGTAGCGTTAGTAGACCCGATACTTGTTCTTTCATGCCCTGCAAGCATAACCGCCGCCAGTGGGCTGGACGCTTTTTCACAGCTTATTGAAGCATATGTGTCTTCTTCTGCTTCGCCGATGACAGACGCATTGGCATTTGATGGATTAAAGTATATCGTTAAAAATCTCATTCCCGCATGTACGACCGGAGCGAAAGAGGTAGATGTAAGAAGCGGGATGGCCTATGCGTCTTTGATGTCGGGCATCGTACTTGCAAACGCCGGATTGGGTATCGTACACGGATTGGCAGGACCTATTGGCGGATTTTTCAATATACCTCATGGTGCAACGTGCGGAACATTGTTGGCAGAGATGGTCAAAATAAATATAGACCTGTTGCGTCAGACCGAGGGACAAGAGAATATCTTCCTTAAAAAATATGCAAGAGTAGGCGCTTTGTTCATGGGACATGATGAAAACGATATAGATGAATGCTGCAATATGCTGGTACAGAAGCTTGAAGAATGGATTGTACAATTAAATATTCCGACTTTAAGCCAATATGGCGTATCCGAAAAAGATATTGATAAAATAGTTGAGAAGGGAAGCAATAAAAATAATCCTGTTAAACTGAACAAATATCAAATCAGGCAATTGTTGATGAATAGGCTGTAAAATATGTACATATAGAGGAGGAATGTGGGGTATGGTAACATCTACTAGAATAGTAAGAACAACCGGTGTTGACCCGTGGCGGAATCTTGCAGTAGAAGAGTATCTGCTGAATAATGTAGAAAAAGGGCAATGCATATTGTATTTATGGCAGAACCAAAATACCGTGGTTATTGGAAAAAACCAGAATGCTTGGAGAGAATGCCGGACGGACCTTCTTGAAAAAGAAGGAGGAAAGCTCGCGCGTCGCCTTTCCGGCGGAGGTGCGGTTTTTCACGATCTAGGCAATCTTAATTTCACGTTTTTAATGAACCGGGAGGATTATGATCTTGAAAAGCAGGTGACAGTGATTCTAAAAGCAGTAAATAAGGCGGGAATTCACGCTGAGATGACCGGAAGAAATGATTTGACTGTTGATGGAAAGAAATTTTCAGGGAATGCTTTCTGTTTTAGAAAATCCAATGCGTATCATCACGGTACCATTCTTGTAAAAGCAGATATGGACAAGCTTTCCAAGTATCTTCAGGTGTCTAGAGAAAAGATCGTGTCGAAGGGGATAGAATCGGTTCAATCAAGAGTTACAAACCTTGTAGAGTATAACGGACAGCTTACCATTGATCAAATGGCAACGCTATTAATGGAGGCGTTTGCAGAAATTTACGGGGGTTCATCAGAGTATAGCGATGGCGCCGAATTAATAGAAAACCAAGCTATTAAAGAACTATATGAAAAATATTCATCATGGGAATGGCGGTATGGACAAACACCTAAGTTTGACATAGAGATGACCCAGCGCTTTGCATGGGGTGGCATTGAAATAGGTATGCAGCTTAAAAACGGTATCATTGAAAAAGCAGCAGTTTATTCCGATGCGTTAGATGAAACATTTATAGAGATGCTTCCTGAAATTTTAGAGGGGTGCAGCTTCCAATCAACGGCTTTGGCTCATAAACTAAGAGCACTTGAGGTACAAGAGACAAGAAGAGAAATGATAGAAGATATCGCCGGATGGCTGGAAGAAAAGGGATTTTAATAGATTGGATATATATCATACTTAAACTAAGAACCCGTAAGCGTTTATGAGCGCTTATACGAGGATGTGATAAAGTCTAATTTAGCACGCAGAAGGAGTGAATCATGGGGACGGACCTACTGCTGCGCTTGCTTTTTAAGGAAGCAGTAGGTCCGTCCCCATGATTTGCGACTGACGAATCAAGCACTTTTTCACATCCTCCTATAAGGTTTTTATTGTTTTTTTCTAATTGAAGAAAATTAAACATTACTGTATTCTAATACGCTTATAAGGTCCGTTTTCAAACATGGATTCATAGTAGTTGTCTTTCACAGGGGAATACAGCAACCCTTGATACACTAAGTCGGGTACGTCGGTGTATTGGTAGACAAGATCGGAACTCAATTCCACTTCCAGTATTCGTGCATCAATATCATATCCCACACTTTTGATTTTTTCTGAGTTCACTGGTTGTCTGTTCATTGCATTCACTTCCCATATGTGTTTTATAAGAAAAAAGGGAGGGTCTTCTCATTTTTCTTATATCTCTATACTATATAAGTTGAATTAAAGATTTGAGTCGGAACGGCACAGGGGCCGTTCCCTACATAGAACACCAAATTCCATTCATACATGATTTGCAATTTGTAGGGAACGCCCCCCGTGGCGTTCCGTTGACTTGTAATATCCAATTATTTAATTCAACTTATATAAAATAGTATTTGAATTCTGGGAAATTAATATACCGGATAAAAGTGATATTAAAATTTTATATAGCTATTGCCGTCTAAAGGAATAAGTGCTTGCAAAGGAGGCGTACCATCCACAAGACCTACGGCGTAAACAGTATAAAATCTATTGGGCTGCAATGTAATGTTAGGAACATATAAAACGTTTTGGTCGGTTCCTGTAGGGCGAACATAAATCGCATATGTTCCCGGATTAACCGGTATATAATCTGTAACTTGCTTATAAGTTACGTTGTTAAATAATTTTGTTCCGTTAGGCAATACTACGTCAACATTTGGTGCATTTGGTGACAAGTGTGCAAATCTTACATATACTTTACCGGCAGGGATCGGCATTGTCGGTTCTCTTATAGGAAGAAGATTGAGATTTGCGAGTTTATTAACGGCTGCTACAGTATAGATGGAATAAGGTGGTATATTTAGGTCGGTAGTCAGTACGGCATTATCTTTTCTTCCTGTGGGGTAGACTTTAATATTATAACTTCCCGGAGTAACGGTTACATAAGGAGTGAAGCCTTTATAGGATAAGTTCCTGGCGATCAATTTATCGTTTGCATAGATATCTACTGCAGGTGCATCGGGAGAAGCGTGCAAAATCCTGATGTATGATTGTACCGGCTGCGCAATCTGGTAGTTGTATGATGTATAATACGGATTATAAAACATTGTATCAACCTCTTTCATATAAGTTCTAGTACAATATATGCATATGAAGGGTAAAAAGTTCACATAAAATAGAGCTGCATAAAATAACCATATTTTATGCAGCTCTATTTTAGTTGACTTCAATACTATAGTTGTTGCCGGAGTTGCTATCCCAGTGATTTGCACTATCTCGAAATGCGATTTGAAGGTAGCCTCTTTTTTTGAGGGGCAAATTAATTTCAAAACCATTTTGGCCATTTTTTTGCATTTCATCTTGCTGGGCAGTTTTCCATTCATTATTAAAGGTGTTAAACATCCAGATTTTATCTGCACCTTCTTTGGTTAATTCACCTTGATAAGTGATGCGTATCATATCGCCATAGTGGAAGTCTTCCGGGGTGAGGGTAATACCGTTTTGCTCAAAAGGTTGGTTGGGCATATTCAAAACCTCCTAATATCAATAGTGTTAATCATATATAAAATTATTTGCGAAATCAATTATTTTATCCATATGATCATTTATTAAAAATTTTTGTTTCGTCTTATGGACGAGTGGTATATATATAACATAATAGAACAAAGGAGATGATTCCCTTGAACCACTTAGGAGATGAAAATGGAATCGGTAAATCTTTGTAATGGTTTGATGAAATGTTCGGAATGCGAACAAAGGGATTCCCCTTAAGAGGAATACAAGTAGTAGAATTTGAGCACAACGATATATAGCATATGATGATGGAGATGATGCCATTGATGATTGTCTCTTAAATAGCAAGTATCCTTTGAACAGAGAGGACTCTGATTAGATAGATTCTGTTTGAGGAAATCAGTATTTGCTGCGAAGATAAAAATGTATTTTGTATGTTTACTGTAAAAGAAGCGTATACTCTAAGTTAACACAAGATTAAAAGGAAAAGAACCAGGTATGGATTCATATCATTGGTTCTTTTCCCATATGATTATATAGATTTTCATATAAATAGATAATTTAAAATTTAATTTTAATTGCCATCTCACAAGCCTCAGGTACGCTGGAATAAATACCTGCGCCTACACCGGCCAGCAGTGCTACACCCAGTGCCGGACCTTCGCTGGAATTGATAGTTACAATATCGGTATTGAACATATCTGCCTGCATCTGTCTCCAAAGCTTGCTCTTTCCGCCGCCTGATCGCCACCACCGCCGACGACAGGAGTACCTTCCGATAGGCCGATAAGCTTGGCGGCTTTAGGGTAAACTTTACCGCTGACTTCCTGTGATTCGTACACATCTGCCAATAATGCCTTATCAATTCCCAGTTTTCCTAATACTTCATCGTTCCATTTTCTTTCAGCTACATTCAGGAACTGCATGCCGCTTGCATCAGAGACTTCGGTGGCAAACTCACCGGTAAGCATAAAACGAATATAGTCCTTTGGAAGAAGTATCTTAGCTGCTTTTTCAAATATCTCAGGCTCATGGTTTTTAACCCACATTACCTTGGAGGCTGTAAATCCTGTTAAAGCCGGATTGGCTGTAATTTCTATCAATCTTTTTTTATCGACAAGTTCTGTGATTTGCTCGCATTCCTTGCCGGTTCGCTGATCACACCAAATGATGGACGGTCTGAGGACATTATTTTCCTTGTCCAGTAATACAAGACCATGCATTTGTCCGGATAAACCTATTCCTTTGATGTCTTCCGGTTTAACGCCACTCTTTTTAATGACAGCTTGAATTGTGCTGACAGTCGCATTCCACCAATCTTCCGGCTGCTGCTCCGCCCATCCTACATGAGGTTGATACAAAGGATATTCAACCAATGCACTGGCTACTGAATTACCGTTAACATCAAATAATACGGTTTTAGTTCCCGAAGTGCCAATATCAATACCTAATAAAAAAGCAGCGATTTCATCCAACTTCTTGTTTGTATCGGCAAGATTTTCACCCTCAGGGGCAATGTCTCTCTTTAAAAAGTTAATTTAAAAGTTTTGGAAGAAATACCCCTTTTATAGCAGCCTGTACTCTTTCCTTTGATTCACGTACAGCAGTATCGGGAAGTCCAACGATTTCAAAAGAAGGCAGACCGTTTGAAATATCCACCTCAACTTACCAGCAAATATCGACTTACAGGGTAGGGGCAGGCCTTGTGTCTGCCCGTCTACCATAGTTCGGGTAGGGCGATTTTTTTGTTGTGCTAAAAGATAGTTTGACGACAAAAAACAAATTTATTTAACAAATTTTAAATATATAATTAATTTTGCTGATAAACTGCGTTATAATAGTTGTAAATTAAGGTTATATTTGCTTGCAGATCCCCACATATTTCTACATGCGTTATGGTATAAAATGCTGTTTAAAAACTGGGGGAATTGTCACAGTTGCTGAAGAAGGCTAGTGTATTAGGTGCTTGCACATATAAGTTGGAATTTATAAAATAATAGCTTGGACGGTGAAATTATGAACGATGAAAAAGCAAATTTTAAAGTTTTACATCCTAAATTACCGAAGAAATTAGATATGCTTGATGTCTTAACTAAAAAAATTGAAAGTGAAGATGTTTTATCTTCAGGGATTATTTGTAATGGTACAATTGAAAATGAATTTGCAGAACATGTGGCTTTTAAGCAAATCATTTTTAAAAATGTTCTTTTTAAAGACGTATCATTTAAGTTCCTTGATTTGACGGATGTTAGATTTGAAAATTGCGATTTGTCCAACGTAAATTTGAGTGGGGCCGTAATTCACAGAGTAGAGATGGTAGAATGTAAAATTGTAGGTATTAACTTAAGTGATTCAACATTAAGAAATGTAATATTTGAAGACTGCAATGGGAAATATGCTTGTTTTCGATTCTCAAACTTGGGGCAGGTAAGTTTTAATAATTGTTTGCTCCGGAATGCTGACTTCATGGAGTCCAATTTCCTAAAGGTTAACTTCGAGTATTCTGACCTTCAGCAGGCCCAGATGTCAAGTACAAAACTAAGTCAAATTGATTTCAGTAATTGTAATATAGAAGGCTTAGGTGTTAGAGTTGAGGATTTACACGGTGCAATTGTTTCCCCTATGCAAGCAGTCTCTCTGTCGAAAATGATAGGTCTTATTATAAAAGAATAGCATAGTATAAATTGTTGGATTTGCGTAAGTTTAGGAAACAATAAGATGATTGAATGATATAGATTTACATAATAAAATAGACTTCATTATCAAAAGTGAAGTCCATTTATCTATATAAAAGAGAACTCTGTATCTAACTGAAGTAGGTATTAATATTACTCAAAAATATTAAGCAAAGTAAGTAGCTACTTCAGCAAATGTGATTAATGCACCAACTGCAAAGAAAGCAAGCATTCCGAAAAAATCTTTCATGTTCTTTCACCTCCTTGAATCTTTATATATTTATTATACAATCATATTGTTAATTTGTTAACATGTTATTTTGACAAATATCACAATTTAATACGTCAATTTTTGTGGATAATGCAAAAAACTTTTTGGCAAGTTATAGTAAAATAACAACTCAGATGAATAAATAGATATATTTTATATAGAAGTATTTCACATATTGACATCACCCTATTAGGCTTTTATTGCCGGTATAACCGTTGGTGTAGGTTCAGGTGATTATTTGATGGCGGCTGAGGTTTTAAAGTATCCTAACACGGTATACTTTCAAGATCACCCAGCAGAACCGGGATTTTTTGTAGTCAATTGATTTACTTAAGGTTTTATAAACTCATTGACAACTAAGAGAATTTCTGTTAATTTGTAGTAGAACAAACTTTCGCATCTTTAGTATGACATTCAAGGAGGACATCATTAATGATTGCTAAAGTAACAAGCTGTGGTTTGATGGGGGTAGATGGATTTGTGGTAGATGTGGAGGTGGATATTTCCAATGGCCTGCCTTCTTTTGAAATTGTCGGACTTCCCGATACCGCTGTACGTGAATCAAAGGAGAGAGTACGGGCTGCTATAAAAAACTGTAACTATGAATTTCCAATCAAACGGATCACTGTGAATCTTGCTCCCGCCCATATCAAGAAAGAGGGGCCTTGCTTTGATCTTCCTATATCCATTGCTATTCTACATGCTTCCGAACAAATACAGGTGGATGATATTAAAGACTACATGCTTATAGGGGAGCTTTCGCTAAATGGAGAATTACGACCTATCAATGGAGTACTCCCTATCGCGATGGCCGCATATAAAAATGATATTAAGAAGATCATCGTACCCACGCAAAATGCATATGAAGCTGCTGTAGTGAAAGGATTAGAAGTATATCCGGCAAATAATTTGTATCAAATTATTTTGCACCTTACCGGAGAAAAAAGAATAGAACCTTTTGCTGTTGATTTTGATAGCCTTTTTTCAAATACAGATCGGTATGGCGTGGATTTTAGTGATGTGAAAGGTCAGGATAATGTGAAGAGGGCTTTGGAAGTAGCGGCGGCAGGAGGACATAACTGTCTGATGATCGGACCGCCCGGCGCCGGAAAAACAATGATCGCAAAGCGTTTACCGGCCATACTTCCTGATATGACTTTTGAAGAGTCTCTGGAAGTAACTAAAATACACAGCATAGCCGGATTGATGCCCCAGAATATGCCGCTTATTACCACCAGGCCTTTTAGACATCCTCATCACACAATATCCAATGCCAGCTTGGTAGGGGGCGGAAAAGTTCCTAAGCCTGGGGAAATCAGTTTGGCGCACTATGGAGTTCTTTTCTTGGACGAGCTTCCGGAGTTTAAAAAAGATGTATTGGAAGTGATGAGACAGCCTCTGGAAGACGGGCAGGTGACAATTGCCAGAGTAAATGCTACGCTCACGTATCCTTGCGAATGTATGCTTATCGCTTCTATGAATCCATGTAAATGTGGTTTCTATGGAGATAACACGAAAGAATGTACCTGTACACCTTTGCAGATTCAAAAATATTTGGGAAAAGTAAGCGGTCCGCTGTTGGATCGTTTGGATATTCATGTAGAAGTATCGCCGGTAAGATATAAAAGTTTGGAATCTGATGAAACTTCTGAAAGTTCCAGCCGTATAAAAGATAGAGTGAACCGTGCAAGAAAAATACAAATAGAAAGATATAAAGGCTATAATATATTTTCAAATGCCCAACTGCAGCCATCCCATATGCATAAATTCTGTAACCTTGGTGATCAAGAGAAGAATCTGCTAAAAATGGCCTTTGACCGATTGGGGTTGAGTGCAAGAGCACATAATAGGATTCTCAAAGTAGCAAGGACCATAGCGGACTTGGATGAAAGCGAAAATATCCAAAGCAGTCATTTAGCTGAAGCCATCCAATACAGGAGTCTGGATAGGAAATTTTGGAGATAGTAATAGTACTGATGAGAAATACGGATATATCTGTTGTATATTGCGTTATAGCCGTTGGGATTTCAAAGCAAATCAAGGCGATAAAACGAATTTAGAATGTCCCAGTCTCCTTGTATATAGAGAGATCGTCCGGGTAGGGCGATCTCTTTTGCTTTATTATTTCAATCTTCAAGTAATAGATAAAGAATAGTTATTACAATAAGGAATATTACCAATGGAGAATACACTGATTTTTTTTAAAGACTTGTAATCATAACGTTACATAAAATTGATAATAAGATACTTTTTAGATTTTCCTTTTTTGCGAACTAATGTTTGCTAAAGAGGATAAATATGGTATAATGTCTTCAAGGAAGTTGAAGCCTACCAAGCAAATCTGACTTTCTTGAAGATTAAAAAGGTAGATAAGAAAGGGCAAAGGTGGTTGCATATGCTTATTGTATAATTTGTTACGTAATATAATTTATTTATTTTTTGTTATATATTGCATAATTATAGCCTAATATGTTACTATAACAAAAGTCATTAGTATATAGTACGAGTAAGTCAGTTATAGACGTCAATATAAACTGGATAGCATTGTGCATATGGGATTGGTTCCACGGTTTGAAATTATCGGACTTCTCGATATCGCTGCCAGCTTGGTAGGGGGTGGAAAGTTTCCTAAACCTGGAGAAATCAGTTTGGTGCACTATGAAGACATATCATGATTTTAAGATAGGAGAGATAAGATGCTCAACTCTAACTATAAATATTTAAAGGATGAAATTGAGTTTACCAGGAAAGCATTGGACGCAAAAATTAGTGAGTCTAAATGTGTAAATAGTCCGGAAATTATTGAGCTTAGTAAGAAACTGGATGACCTTATAAGCAGGTATTTAAAAAGCAGTAAGACAAGATGAATAACGGACTATTTTAAGCTATTCGATTACGAACTTATAACCGATTCCCCATACGGTTTGTATATATTTAGGGATTTTAGGATTATCTTCGGTTTTCATCCTTAGATGCCGGATGTAGACCATAATAGAATTATCATCAATAATGGTATCCCCCCATACCTTTTGATAAAGCTGTTCTTTTGAAAATATTCTATTGGGATTTTCAAGAAAAAACTTCATCAACATGGTCTCTTTTGTAGAAAGTATAATTTCCATACCGTTTTTATAAAGTTTGTATTCATTTAAGTTAAATTCAAAGGGGCCTTGGTTAATAACCAGGGTACTTTTTTTGGAATTCATCATGTCAATATTCCGGCGGATATGCGCCTTTACACGGGCACAAAGAATGGAAGGACTAAAAGGCTTGGTAATATAATCGTCAGCGCCTATGCCAAGCCCAAGGATCTGGTCATAGTCTTCAGCTTTTCCGCTTAATAATAGAATGGGGATGTTCATTCCGAGACCTCTTATTTTTTTTAATACCTCAAGACCGTCCATATCTTTCATCATAATATCAAGAATAATCAAATCAAAAGAATTTGTAAGCAGCATTTCTAACGCTTCTTTCCCACATGTAGCTTCAAAAGTAAGAATATTTTCTCTAGCAAAACTTTTTTTAATCAATTTTCTTACTGATGCTTCATCATCTACAATCAGAACTTTTTCATTAGCCATTGCTATACCTACCTTTCAATCTCATAGCGAACCTATAATTCATTATATCATAGAATATTTAAAAAAAAATTAAGATTTTTATTAAAAATTTTTAAGAATTATACAGAATATTTTAAGATTCATGCTTTATTATAGTAAATATAAACAAAAAAACATTTGCTTTCAAAGTTATTTTGATCAAAATGATTGAAAGTTATGATTCTGTTATGATTCTGTTATGATAACAAATATTTAGCAAAATAAAGAAGATATACTGTGTTACAAATAATAGGGCAGGGAAAAAATAATTAATATCGAATACTATAGAACAATCAAATTGATAAACAATATATTGTTTGGAGGTTTTGAAATGGATTTTCCTGCTGTTATTAAAAAAGTAATGAATAAAATTCCTGATAAATTGCAAGCAGTACATTGGAAGTTATTTCTTGTTAATATGATAAATAAAAGAAATGTCATTGTAGTAACCATTATTGTTCTAATTATCGCTCTATTTAGCCGGATAGGCTATAAAAATTACGTGGATTATCGAGATGAAGTGATTGCCCAGCAAATGAAGCATTTATTAACCATTGTAAGATCCATTTCAACAAGCCTTGAAATGTTTATTGGAGAAAGATCGAATGATCTCAAGATTATAGCCAATAATCCGAAATTACAGGAAAAGTTAGCCACTCACAACAATTATCATTATCTGTCATCAGATTTTGATGAATTGGATGCTTTATATAAAGTGCAAAGCGGAATCATGAATGCCGTTTATGTATACAATGCTTCAGGGATTGTTATCTATAGAGAATCGGCGGAAAACGAGGGTGCAAGGGTGAGGGAAGATAATGTAAGTACGCCGGATGTAGTGACTGTTTTGGCAACACATAAGCCGTATATAAGTAAAGCCTACAAGAATGGAATTGGAAAATTCATCATTGATATTATGGAACCAGTGTTTTATCAGCATCAGTTTGTAGGGGTGATTGTTGCCTCCATTGATTTGGAATATATGTATGCTCAATTGGTAGAGCCGGTGAAAGCAGGAGAGCATGGCTATGCATTAGTAAAAGATAATCAAGGCGTTATTCTGATGCATCCTGTGAAAGAACAAATAGGCGCTCAGGTTATCGAAACAAGAGAAGAAATGTATTCTTCTGTTGATCTTTCGGAATTGGAAGAAATGGTAAGAGAACAGTTAAAAGGAAAAGAAGGAACTGCCATCTATCACTCGTATTGGTGGCCGGAAGAAAAACTGGTAAGAGTTAAGAAAATGAATGCCTATACTCCGGCACATATCGATAATGATTTTTGGATCGTTTCGGTTGTGATGGCCTATGATGAAATTGAAGGCCCTATCAAACAAAAACTGAGCAGTGGCCTAAAGGTGGCAAGCATAGTAGTATTAGCATTTTTCATTGTTTTTTATATTGCTTTTAGAATACAGAAGAAGAAAGAAGCACTGGAATTAGAAACAAAATATCTTAAAGAACTGAATCACGCCTCTCAGGAATTACACAGAAAAGAAATGCAATTAATGCATTCGCAAAAATTACAGACAATCGGGACGCTGACCGGCGGCATTGCGCATGAATTTAATAACTTCTTAACACCGATTCTTGGGTATTCAGAGCTTATGATGAAGGATTTGCCGGAAGAAAGTGATTTGCATGAAAACGCAACTGAAATCTTGGAGGCTTCAAAAAAAGCCAAAGACCTTATAGAAGAAATTCTTATATTTAGCCGTAAAGAAACAGGATCATTACAGTATAAGCCAATTCAAATAAATAGATTAGTTAAGGACTCCTTGAAATTTGCAACATCAATATTGCCTCCTACCATTAACATTATAGACGATATTGCTGAGGATGATGTTTATGTGCTGGCGAGTTCAAGACAAATACATCAGGTAATTGTTAATTTGTGTACTAATGCGTACCATGCGATGAAAGAAACCGGAGGATTACTCAAAATAAGTACAAAATCGATAAGAGCTAGTATAGATCCGTCTTTAAAGCAAAAGGATGTTCCTGGTGAAGTATATGTAAAAATCTCTATCCAAGACACAGGATGCGGAATGAATGACAAAACAATGGCACACATTTTCGATCCGTTTTTTACTACAAAAGAAATAGGGAATGGGACAGGCTTGGGATTGTTTGTTGTCCATGGTATTATATCTAACCATAACGGAGAGATAACAGTTGAAAGCCAGGAAGGGAAAGGCAGCATCTTTAATATCTATTTGCCTCAAACAACAATGTGTGAAGAAGATGGACAAATACCTTTTGAAGAAAAAATTAAAGGCGATAAAACAATCCTGTTGGTAGATGATGAGCCTAAGATTACAAAGATGATGCAGAAGAAGCTAACAAAATTGGGGTATCATGTTATTTCAAAAACAAATAGTATGGAGGCTTTAACAGTACTTACAGAAAACCCTGAGAAATTCGATTTAGTGATCTCCGACCAAAGTATGCCCGGTCTAAAGGGTACAGACTTAGCCAGGAAAGTCAAAGAAATAGGAATGGATATCAAATTTATACTTTTTACAGGCTTTGTTGACACGGATTGTGAAACGTTAACAAAAGAAAAAATAATTGATGCGTTATTAACAAAACCTATTTTGACCAATGAGTTAGTAAGCACTATAGAAAAAGTTTTTTTGAAATATAGTTAACGAACTTTAGACTTCTAGTTTACCAAGTTATATATCACGCTAACAGTTAAGATTCCGTAGGGGCGGACGACTCTGTCCGCCCGCAGATAGGGTAATAGTACAGCGGGTGGACAGGGGCGTCCATCCCTACGATAATAGAACAGATATATTGAAACAAGAATAAAATATTGGTTTTTAAGAAAGAAGGATTGTATTTTAAATGAGGGTGGGGTGCTGATGGAGTTTGAATTGATTAAAGAACAGATTGTTCATCTGAATTCAAAGTTTGAAAAACAGCAGGTGATTGATTTTTTGGAAAAACAAAATCTCTCACTGGATAAAGGGGTGGAATATACCGTTGCTTTGGTTGATGGAGATAAAATGATTGGGACGGGCTCTTTTGAAGGGCGGATTCTAAAATGTATTGCAGTAGACGCACAGTATCAGAATAGAGGACTTTCAAATAAAATTATAACACACTTGGTGAATGAACAATATTGCCGGGGAAATACACATTTATTTCTTTACACAAAGCCGGAAAATGAATTCATGTTCTCGCAACTGGGATTTTATGAGATTTCCAGAGTACCGTCCAAAGTAATATTAATGGAAAACAAGCTGGGTGGATTGAAGCAGTATTTGACAGAAATCTCGTACCATAAGCAAAGAGGGGAAAATGTTGCTTCGATCGTAGTAAATTGCAATCCATTTACGTTAGGCCATTTATACCTTGTTGAATACGCAGCTTCAAGAAGTGACCATGTTCACCTCTTTGTGGTATGGGAAGATCAATCGGTCTTTCCGGCAGAAGTCAGATATAAGTTGGTAAAAGAAGGAGTAAAACATTTATCCAATGTTACTGTGCATAAAGGAAAGGATTATATTATTTCAAATGCTACGTTTCCTTCCTATTTCATAAAAGAGTACCAGGATGTAGTTGAGACACATGCAGCACTTGATCTAAGGATATTCGGACAGCATATCGCGCCGGTGATGGGGATTAACAAAAGATACGCCGGAGAAGAACCTTATTGCGCCGTTACAAGAACATATAATCAAAAGATGAAAGAGATTTTACCTCAATATGGTATTGAGGTAGTCCAAGTACCGCGAATGACTGTGGAGAGTAATGCAATCAGCGCCTCAAGAGTCAGGAAATATCTTCGAGAAGGGGAATTTGAAAAAATAAAAGTGCTGGTGCCTAAGACAACCTATTCATTTTTATGTTCTCAAGAGGCATTGGAAATTATAGAAAGAATTCGTGCGAGCAGTCAAAGACACTAAAGGAGGTTGTATAATGCTTGAGATTATCGAAAAAGCAGTGGCAGGAACACTGGAGTCCAGTGACATTACCATTTGGGTAGAAAAGAATGAAGGAAAAGGCATTGAAATCGAGTTAAAAAGTACAGTGCAAAACCAATTTGGCAATCAGATAAAAAAAGTAATCAAAGAGACACTTGAAGAAATGGGTGTAACCGATGTGATTGTTCATGCCAATGATAAAGGGGCACTGGATTGTACCATAAAAGCAAGGTTGTTGACAGCGGTGCACAGAGCAGCAAAAAATACAGATTATAACTGGGAGGAGAGATAGATGAAGCGATTAAGAAGAACCATGCTATATGTTCCGGGAAATAATCCGGGAATGATACGGGATGTTCATATTTATGGTTCCGACGCCATTATGTTTGATCTTGAAGATTCGGTGTCATTAAACGAAAAAGACGCAGCAAGATTTTTAGTCTACAATGCGTTAAAAACATTTGACTATGGAAAAACAGAAACAGTTGTAAGGGTAAATGGACTGGATACGCCTTTTGGTAAAGCGGATTTTGAAGCAATTGTACGGGCAAAACCCCATATCATTCGTCTGCCTAAGACCGAAAAGCCGGAAGACATTCATGAAGCAGACCAACTCATTACACATATTGAGAAAGAAGCTGGTATAGAACCGGGAACCATTAAGATGATGGCGGCAATTGAAAGTGCGCTGGGGGTCATCAATGCCTACGCGATTGCCACTGCCAGTCCGAGGTTGGTGGGGATTGCTATTGGGGCGGAGGATTTTGTCACTGATTTAAAAACTACCCGTTCGTTAGAAGGGATAGAGCTGCTCACTGCCAGAAGTCAAATTTTATTTGCGGCGAGAGCGGCAGGAATAGACGCACTGGATACGGTTTTCTCGGATGTAAATGATGAAGAAGGTTTTATAAACGAAGTAAAACTGATTAAACAGCTAGGATTTGACGGAAAATCTATTATCAATCCTCGTCAGATTGAGCCGGTGCATAAGATATTTACCCCTACTGAGGAAGAAATAAGAAAATCCGTTAGAGTAATAGAAGTGATTAAGGAAGCGGAAGCCAAAGGCTCCGGTGTAATCAGCTTAGATGGAAAAATGATTGATAAACCTATCGTAGATAGGGCTCGAAGAACGTTAGATTTAGCCGCTGCCGCGAGAGTATATGTTTAAGATGAGGTGATAAATGATGCAAAATAATATTGGCAGGCAAATTCCGGAAGAAATCATAGGACTCGGTAAACTGAAATCTTATCACGGTTTCAATAAAAAGGAACTAACAAAAGATACCGAAAGACTCAAGGAAAGGCAGACTTCTCCGGATCGGAATAAAATTGTACCTACATTGGAAAAAGCAATTCATGAAGCCGGGTTGAAAGATGGAATGACCATTTCGTTTCATCACCATTTCCGAAATGGCGATTATATCGTGAATATGGTGTTGGATACTATCGCAAAGTTGGGTATTAAAGACCTTGTAATTGCTTCCAGTTCTTTAACCGATATACACGCGCCACTCATTCACCATATCAACAATGGTGTGATACGGAGAATCGAAAGCAGCGGTTTGAGAGGCGCATTGGCCGAAGCTATCTCGGATGGGTTGATGGATATTCCTGTTTTATTGCGGTCCCATGGAGGAAGAGCAAGGGCTATCACCGGTGGAGAACTTCACATAGATGTTGCATTTTTAGGAGTGCCATCCTGTGACCCCTACGGAAATGCAAACGGATATTCCAGGGAAAGCTCGGTAGCATCGGTCTGCGGTGCGTTAGGCTATGCAAAAGTGGATGCACAATACGCAGATCAAGTCATCTTGATTACGGATAATATCGTCGGATTCCCCAATGTTCCTTTTGGGATTCCTCAATCCCATGTTGATTATATCGTGAAAGTGGATGCGATCGGCGACCCTAATGGCATTATGTCAGGAGCAACGAGATTTACTAAAAACCCGAGAGATCTTTTGATAGCAAAGCATGCTGCCGATGTGATAGAAGCATCGGGTTATTTTGAAGACGGCTTCTCTTTGCAAACCGGTTCAGGAGGTGCCTCTTTAGCCACAACCAGATTTTTAAGGGATAAAATGATTGCAAAAGGCATAAAAGCTAGTTTTGCGTTAGGAGGCATTACAGGTCAGATTGTCGATTTGCATGAGGAAGGGCTGATCAGAAAGCTTTTGGACGTTCAAAGCTTTGATCTTAAAGCAGCGGAGTCTCTCAAAAATAACCGGTATCATGCACAAATCGATGCTTCCTATTATGCCAATCCCGATAATGAGGGAAGTGCCGTCAATCAACTCGATATTGTAGTGCTAAGTGCTTTGGAGATAGATGTAGATTTTAATGTAAATGTAATCACAGGTTCGGATGGAATCATACGCGGAGCGATAGGAGGGCATTGCGATACCGCCGCCGGCGCATCTGTAGCTATCATCGTAGCACCGCTCATCCGCGGCAGGATGCCTACCATTTTAGACAGAGTGAATACCATCGTTACGCCGGGGAATACGGTGGATGTTCTTGTTACAGATCAAGGGATTGCGGTGAATCCTTTAAGGCAGGATTTATTACATCGTTTGAAAGAGGCAAAATTACCTGTATATTCCATCGAAGAATTGAAGGTTAAGGCTGAAAAAGTCGTTGGAAAACCGGATCCCATACAAGTTGAAGATAAAATCGTTGGTGTTGTGAACTACAGAAATGGTACGGTGATCGATGTGATCCGTCAGGTAAAAAGGGAGAGAAAATAATATATGAGCATTGCAAAAGAAGTGACTTTAAAAGAACTTCTTTTATCCAGGGACAGAAGAGCTGAAAGACAAAGGGAACTAATTAACCGTTTTGGAGTCGCACTTATCTCATTTACAATTAACATGCCGGGAAAATTCAAGGATACTCCGGTCAGCCGAACCCTTCATGGAGAAGGAATGCATGTTCTGCGCAAAGCATTGAGTGAAAAGGGGGCAATTGTACTTGACCAAGAGATATATAAGCCGATCACAGGACCGGAAGCGTATATATCTGTCAATATGGATGAGCTTGAACTTAAGAAAATACTAGTGGAAATCGAAGATCAACATCCGGTAGGAAGACTTTTTGACTTTGATGTGATTGATACAAGCTATCATATCGTGAAAAGGTCTGAAGTAGGACAGCCAAGTCGAAAATGCCTCATATGTGAGCAAGATGCTGTCATCTGTGTTCGAAGTCAACGGCATTCTTACGATGAGCTTATTGAAAAGATTAATATAACAGTAAAAGAGTATTTTAATCAAAAGTTTAATAAGCAATCTCTATTTGTATACTCACTGAATGATATATAAGCTTTTTTACAACAGTATACGATTTTTATATACCGTCTAGGATTACGCTTTTGTGTTTAGATGGTAATAAAATATAAAAATGTTATTTAAAGGAGGTGGAGTGGAGAATATTAGTTGTATAAGATCAAATGAAGGGGATTATGGTTAATTCCAAAACAATGAATGTATTTAAGTATAGGAGGATGATTATGAGAATTAAAAACAAGGCGGTAATGGTAATTGCTTCAATGCTAGTGTTAACTTTTATGTTTACAGCATGTAGTTCTGCAACATCCGGAAACAAAGAAACCAAATATCCGGTAAAGGCAATGGAGTTTATAGCACCCGGGGGAGCCGGTGGCGGTTGGGATTTAGCCATCAGAACGGTTGAGAAGACATTAAAGGATGCAAAGCTTGTATCTGTTCCAATGCCAATCACCAATAAGCCCGGCGGCGGCGGTGGGGTTACTTTATCCTACCTTCAGGAGAAAAAAGGAAGCGATAAAATTATATCGGTCTATTCTCCGCCATTATTGTTGATCAATTTAAACGGTTCGACTCAATTCAGCTATGAAAATACTACGCCTCTAGCAAGATTGCTTACCGATTATGGTGCGTTTGTTGTTGCTAAAGATTCAAAATATAAAACATTGGCGGATGTCATGGATGCGTTAAAGAAAGATCCCAAGAGTGTAAAAATCGGTGGTAATTCTTCTGCAGGAAGTATGGACCATATCCAGTTTCTAATTATTGCAAAAGCTGCCGGTGTTGAAAAGCTGAAAGAGATCGACTATGTAGCTTTTCAGGATAATGCAGGTGCCGCACAGGTTCTGGGGGGACACGTAGATTTATTATCTACCGGATTAGGTGATATTAAGCCTTTGCTTGAAAGCGGAGATATGAGAGCCCTTGGGTCAACAGCTCCGGAGCGTACAGGAGAAGGGGTCCTGGCTGAAGTGCCTACTGCGAAAGAACAGGGAATTGATGCTGTATTTGAAAACTGGAGAGGATTATTTGGCGCTCCGGAAATGCCTGAATATGCGGTAAAATATTGGTCCGAAACATTAGAAAAGATGGTGAAAACGCCTGAGTGGGCAGAAGCATGCAAAAGAAATGGTTGGGCTCCGGCTTATGCAAATGCTGAAGAGTTTAAGACATTTCTAAAAGAAACAAATGAACAGTACAAACAAATATTGGAAGAAATAGGGATGCTAAAAAAATAACTATATAAATAACACTAAGTACATTACAGATAGGCATAGAAGAAAAAAAGTGACATGGGGGATAGTCTGATTTAGCACGTAGAAGGGGTGAAGCACGGGGACGGACCTACTGCTGCGCTTGGTTTTTAGGGAAGCTGTAGGCCCGTCCCCGTGCTTTACGACTGACCGTTGAAGCATTTTTTCAGCATTCTCGAACTGTCCCGGTGTCACATTTTTGAACGAGTATGTAATATACTTAGTGTAACGTATATATATTAGGTACGGTAAAGATTTAGATAGAGTTTATTTCACGTGGGGAGTATGGAGTGAATAATGAATAGTGAAAAACTCCTTATTCCTCACTTAATAATATGTGGTTTCTTTAAATTTAAATGATTTGAGGTGAAAAAATGAATTTGCCGGCTTTAACAGGTATTATATCCATTATCTTTGGTGTTATCTATGGTATCCAAGCGTATAACTTGCCTAGGGCGAATGTAGGGAATCCCATAGCGCCTATATTGTTTCCATTGCTTTTGAGCGTTTTTATGATTATCTGCGGTATAGTTCTATTTATAAAAGAAACTGGAAAAAAAGAAGCGGTAAAAGAAAAAAAGCAGGATGCAAAAAAAGGAATGACACATTCCACCAAGCTGATTATATTCACTTGTGTTGCGAGTCTTATTTATGCTTTGGTATTTGAAGGACTTGGATATGTATTGTCTACTATATTGTTTATAGGTTCTATCCTGTTCGCGCTAAATGGAAAGCAGAACTGGAAGGTGAATATGATCGTAGCGGTGTGCTTTAGTGTGGGAATCTATTTTATATTCATGAAGCTTTTAGCGATTCCTCTTCCTATGCTGCCCATACTTGAAATATAATGATGGAGGTGATAAAATCATATGGATTCAGTATTAATTAATCTTTTTGACGGTTTTAAAGTTGCGATAGAAGCAGGTAATTTATTTTGGGTTACTTTAGGTGGTGTGCTAGGTACTATCATAGGGATGCTACCCGGGTTAGGGCCTGCAACTGGCGTTGCGGTTTTACTGCCTATGACTTTTTCCATGGGCCCGACCGCAGCACTCATTACCATGTGCGGAGTCTATTACGGCGCTATGTTTGGCGGTTCCAGAAGTTCCATATTGATTAACACGCCGGGAGATGGTGCAGCTTTGGCTGCGACCTTTGACGGATATCCGATGGCGATGAATGGACGTGCTGAAGCTGCACTTGCAATGTCAGCGATTGCCTCATTTATCGGCGGACTAATCGCTACTGTTTTCATGGTATTGTTGGCAGAGCCGGTTGCAAGATTTGCACTTAAATTTGGCCCGGCGGAATATTTCCTGTTGATGCTTGCCGCGCTGTCGGCGACGGCCTCCATGTCCAAAGATAATCTGGTAAGAGGATTCATTTCCATGTTTTTCGGTCTGGCAATCTCTACTGTTGGATTGGATGCTCAGTCAGGTGTTGAACGATTTACCTTTGGCATATTGGAACTACAGTCGGGAATTGACTTCCTTATTGTAATCATAGCTATTTATGCACTTGGGGAAGTGTTTAAGAGCTTTGCGGAAATTCACGAAGGCAAGAAAAAAATGCAGACAAAGTTTGGTAAGATATGGATCACAAAAGAAGACTGGAAGAGAAGCTGGCTTCCTATTTTAAGGAGTACGCCGCTTGGGTTTATCATAGGTGCGCTTCCTGGAGCAGGAGGGACCATGGCGTCATTGATGGCATATAACAATGAAAAGCAGATGTCTAAGAATCCAGAGGATTTCGGAAAAGGTGAAATCGTTGGTTTGGCGGCTCCTGAAGCCGCGAATAATGCTGCTTCTGTAGGTGCTTTGATACCGATGTTAACACTGGGCATTCCGGGTTCAGGAACAACCGCAGTCATGATGGGAGCGTTATTGATGCTAGGACTTCAACCGGGGCCATTGCTGTTTACCCAGCATCCTGATATCGCTTGGGGATTGATTGCCAGTATGTTCGTAGGAAACGTTATTTTAGCAATTGTCAACATACCGCTGGCAGGCATTCTGGTGAGAGTATTGGCGACACCACCGAAAATCCTTTATCCTATCGTTTTAGGATTGGCATTTATTGGTACGTATGCGATAGGTAACAACGTGATAGATTTTTATTTATTGGTGATATTCGGACTGGTAGGACTCTTCATGCATGCGGCAGGTGTGCCAACAGCACCTATGCTTTTAGGTGTAATTGTAGGAAACAGTATGGAAGTATCTTTCAGGCAGGCATTGGTCATTTCAAATGGCAGCTTTGGTATTTTTACAGGATCACCTATCGCCATTGTATTAATTATTGTCACCGTTGTGTCAATAGTATATCCGTTTTTGAAAGATTATTTGAAAGCCAAAAAGAATACTGCGGCAATATAGATATATTAAATGCATTAAGGATTTTACATGAAATATATTACTTTAGTGAGGAGTGGATAGTGAGGAGAATGTAAAGACTCCTCACTCCCCACTATCCACTCCTCACTAAATAAAGGGTGATCATATGACCTTAAAAACCGAATTATGTGAATATATAAGTAAATGCGCCGTTCAATCTATGCTCTATGAGGTCACGGCCACCCCAAAGCCTGGCCTTGTGGATAGGGCCAATTCCGGCGCGCATAAAGACATGGATTTTTTTTCGTTCATGTCAAGCAGTACCGTATTAGGACCGTTCTTCTATAGGTGTGCCCGCAAAGGCGTTGAGTATGACAGTCCAAATGTTGAAGGATTATTCCATCAAATCAGAGGATTGGGTGTAGAAGCAGAGCATAAAATGTTCCAGGCTACCGGAGGAGTGAATACGCATAAAGGACTTATTTTTTCTTTAGGCATTATATGCACTGCTGCCGGATACTATTTTTTAAATAAGACAGAGTTTCAAGTCTCTATAGAAAAAATATGCCATATCGTATCACAAATGACCAAAGGGATCACACAACGTGAACTTGTAAATATATGTAGAGCACAAGGTTTAACTTATGGGGAAAGACTGTATAAAAAATATGGAATAAAAGGTATTCGAGGAGAAGTGGAAGAAGGTTTTATTACAGTTCGTACAGCATCTCTCCCGATTTTTTTGAAACTGATGAAAGAAGAAAAAGGACACATTAACGATGTCTTGGTACAGGTATTGCTGCATTTGATGGCTGTGACTGAAGATACAAATGTGATTGCACGGCATAATATGGGTATGCTTGAGTATGTAAAGGAAAATGCCGCTGCCGCTTTAGAATTAGGTGGGATATATACAGAAGAGGGTAAAGCATTTTTAACAAGTATGGATATAGATTTCATAGAAAAAAATATTAGCCCTGGGGGATGTGCGGATTTACTTGCTGTAACCACCATGTTTTATCTTCTGACATTAAGAAAACAGCATATTGAATAGCATTGCGTTATATGAAAAAGGGAACACTGGCGAATTTTTGGAGGAGATAGCAGACCAAAAGGATAAGCTAGTACCAGTGTTCCTTTTCATATTTATACCAACACAAGAAATATAATTAACAAGGTTTTATAAAATTATAAATTTTAGATAGAAGGACATTAAAAAGGTAAAGCGTGCTGCTTTACCTTTTTGATGCGTCATTTCTTAAGGTTCTGTTCTAACTCTTTGCTGCGTATTCTTATTTTTTAAGCTGTTAGTAATCAATTCGCTTGCATAGCCCATCGGACATACTTGACACCAACTTCGCGGCTTAAATATGATCCCCATAATAATGCCCAGTGTCAGCGAAGCGGTCATAAGCCTGAAAATCGCGAAGGCAATTTTGGTGATATTAAAACCCGCATGACTTAACGATATGGAAAACATGATCATCATTATTCCCAGCATAACTTTTTTTGCTGTTTTCCCCCGTAAGCTTTTAGGTAAGTTATTATTCAAGTTAATATGTGTTAAAAACTTCCCTAACAAAGAACCTCTCGGACAGTAATGAGAACAATGGACTTTCCCTCTTCCCCGTAAAGCATGATATAAAGGGACGGTCATGCAAATCAATCCTAACAAACCGAAGCGGATATCAAGAATTGACAGCATAATGAACAACACCATAAGTATCCAGGACCATTCTTGATGATTTTTTCTTTTCATAACAAATACCTCCATAATAATAATAATCAATTTATTTGTACTATCTTTTGTGTTAGCAATTTTACATTTCTCATAATACATTATACGGGTATAGGGTATAAATGTCAACCTCTGAATGAAAAAAATTTATAAATTTTTTTCCGATTTTCGAACGATGAAGCACTTTATCACACCCTCCTATTTTGGAGTATAATACTGCCAATATTACAGCAATGTTAAGAGAATATTACAAAAATATTATTTGCTATATACCCCCAATTATTAAAAAGTATTTTCGAATATATATAGTAAACCAAATGAGTTAGGGAGGTATTTAAATTGAAAAAAATAATTAGTACAGTTCTAGTAGTATCACTTGTGCTATCGGCGGGTATGTCGACAGCATTTGCCGGTTCTAAAGGGAAGGTTCCACCGGGATTGGCTAAAAAAGGGCTTAAGGTCCCACCGGGTATAGCAAAAAAAATATTTAATGATCTGGATAACTATCCATGGGCTGAAGATGCCATTGAAAAGATGAACTTAAAAGGATTGATTAAGGGATACGGAGATGGAATATTTGCTCCACGTAATGCCGTCACAAAACTTGAGGCAGTGATCATGGCACTGAGAGTGATGGGATGGGAGGGAGAAACAAAAGATATTAACGAACTACCGAAAAAATATAAAGGAAAAGACATAGCTGATTGGGCTAAAGGCTATATAACAGTAGCTTATGAAAAAGAAATTCTTGATGATGTAGATATGATGTATTTTAACCCCCAGGAGCCGGCAAAAAGGCATGAAGTTGCGAAGTATGTGATTAGAGCGCTTGGTTATGAAGGTGAAGCTGAAGACCACATGGACGCAGAGTTATCTTTTGTAGATGCGGCTGCTGTTCCAGTAGGGTCAGTCGGATATGTTTATATGGTTAATCAAATGAAGATCATGCAAGGTGATAATGAAAAAAGATTTAATCCGATGGGTACGTTAACAAGAGCGGAGATGGCAGTATTATTTGAAAGAGTTGATGATAAGGTAGACAGCGATATAGATGAAGATGAGCTTGAAGGAGTAATTTACCGGATTGATGATGATAAAATCACACTTAGAGTAAATGGACAATTAAAGACTTATGAAGTAGAAGATGATATTGTTGTTTATGATCAAGATGGAAGGATAGACTACGATGATATCCAAAAAGGAAATACAGCCATATTACAATTTGAAGACGATGAAGTAGTATATATAGAAGTTGTTGACGAAGATGCAGATGATGATAAAATCATTAAACGGTATGCCGGTACAGTACTGGATGTAGACAGTACTGGTGATAGCAGCATAACCCTGCAGAATCAAACAATGAAATTGATTTTTGAAGTGACCGATGATACGAACGTATATTTTAAAAGGGTAGAAGGCAGCTTTGAAGATATTGAAGCCAATGATGCTGCGACCATAGTGGTGGATAATAAGAATAGAGCAAGAACTATCTATATCAATAGAACCACAGAACAACAAACTGAAAAGGAAATTGAAGGAACCATTACAAGTATCGATTTAACCGGAGTGTATCATATCTCTATCGACGATGAATCATACACCCTTTCAGAAGATGCCGATGTAGAAATAGATGGAACAAACGCTGACTTGGAAGACCTGGGTATCGGAGATGATGTCATAGTAAAAATAATCGATGATGTAGTTACAAGTATAGAAGTTGAAAATCAGACAGATGAAGTGGAAGGAATTATAAATGACATTACACAAAGTACGATTAAGGTGAAAGCAGGCAGTGAGATTAAACAATACCAATATGCCGATGTGTTTATGGTCTATGTAAATGGGCAGGTAGAAGGTTTTAATGATCTGGAAAAAGGCATGGATGTAGAATTAGAGGTTAGAAACAATCTTGTGTATAGAATTGAAGCGAGCGATAATAGATTTGAAATTGACGGAGAAATAGATTCCATTACACATGATAGTAGCGGCGTACAGCTAACGATTGACGAAGGTACTGAAGAAAACAGATATGCAGTCAGTGATGATGTAGAAATAGAAATTGATTCAGATGATGATCAGGATATTTCAGACCTTGAAATTGACCAAGAAGGTACATTTGAAATCGTTAATAATACGATCGTTGAAATTACAATTAAATAACGGAACATAAGTAAGTAACTTATGATTGATTATCAAAGCGGGACCGGAAGATGAATTATTATAAATATAATGCGTCTTCCAGTCCCGTTTTTTTTATTAAGATGGTTAAAAGGTTACACATTTTGTAACAATTGAGTATTATATAGTAAAAACAGTTTTGCGAGGTGATTTTATTGTTTAATTATATTTCTTCTTTCCAATGTCCGAAAGGAACAGCGCCTTACGTAATTAAGCCAGGAGATACGCTGGGAAGCATTGCGCGCCGTTACAATACAACAGTACAAGCGATTTATAATGTTAACCCGGGGATAGACCCGTATATGCTGCAAATCGGACAACAAATCTGCATCCCTTTAAGACAGCAGGAATACCCGTCATGTCCCACAACAAATTACTATGTGGTAAAAGTGGGAGATACCATGGAGTCCATTGCGGAGTATTTTAATATTACTTTTGAGGAACTCCTTCAGGCAAATCTGGGAGTGGAGCCGGGAGAACTCTATGAGGATATGTATCTTTGCATCCCAATTGCGCCACCGCCCATCAGCGTAGCAGTCAATACCAATAATAAAACATTGATTGTATACCGGGGAGACCGGATCGCTAAAACCTATCCGGTTGCGGTTGGAAGCCCGGAAACACCTACACCCAAAGGTACATATACGGTTCTATATAAGGAAGTGACGCCGGAGGCAGGATACGGGCTAAGACTCCTGGGATTGTCGTTGCCAAATTATTTCATTCACGGGACAAACAACCCTAATATTGTGGGAAGTGCGTCTACCAATGGCAATATTGTAATGACCAATGATGCTATTGACAACTTTTTTAATTTGGCACCTGTAGGAACAATGGTAAAAATATTTTAAGGAGAGAGGGTGATATGATGTTTAGCTATATATCCGTTCCTCAATGTCCCACAGGGGCAATACCGTATATCATTAAAGCGGGGGATACGCTTACTAAAATCGCACAGCAGTATAATACAACCCTTCAAGCAATTATTAGCTTCAATCCGGGAATAAACCCAGATAGGCTTTTCATAGGGCAGCAGATTTGTGTTCCCCAGCCGCAAACCCCGCCTGGTGTATGTCCGGCAGGCACTGGGCCTTATATTATTAAAGCGGGGGATACATTAACAAGGATTGCGCAGCAGAATAATACCACTGTTCAGGCCATACTCAATGCCAACCCCGGAATCGATCCGTACAGGCTTTTGATTGGACAGCAAATTTGTGTTCCCCAGAATTTACCGGCGGCTTGCCCGGTAGGATCAGTACCTTATGTCATTAAGGCAGGAGATACGCTGGGTGCTGTCGCAAAACAATATAATACCACTGTGGATGCTATTATCAATATTAATCCTGGAATAGACCCAAACAGGCTAGTAATTGGCCAAAGAATATGCATACCTAAAAATGAACCACAAACCTATGCAGGATGCCCGGAAGCCAATTATTACGTTATCGCACGGGGAGATACACTGTATTCTATTGCCGGTTATTTTAATGTATCCATTAGCGAACTGGTAAGGTTAAATCCTCAAATCAATCCCAATAATCTGATCGTTGGGCAGGCAATCTGCATCCCTGTAGCGCCTTCTCCGGTTCGGATAGAAGTGAATAAAAACGCTTTCAGGCTTACGTTATATAGAAATGGGAATATATTTAAGACTTATCCGGTAGCAATCGGAAAACCGGATACGCCCACGCCGGAAGGGACTTTTAGTATTGTAAATAAGCAGGTGAATCCGGGAGGGCCTTTCGGTACCCGGTGGATGGGATTATCCAAGCCACACTACGGTATTCATGGTACCAGTGCGCCGTCTTCCATTGGAAAGATGGAATCCAATGGCTGTATAAGAATGTACAATAGTGATGTGAACGAGTTGTTTAATTATGTACCGGTAGGAACAGAAGTAAGAATATTCTAGAGCCACATGCTATACAAAAAAATCAGTTAACTATCCATTGGTTAACTGATTTTTTGATTAAAATAATTTTGAAATACTATATTATTTTTGTAATTCTTGTTTTCCGGTTATTTTGCTTTTATCATCCATTTTAAATGTAGATTGGGCTTCTTCAGTAGTAAAATACACGTTTCCATCAACAGTAGCATCCACTAACTGGAAGTTGGGGGCAGAGACATATAGGTCACCTTTGAAGGTGCCGCTTTGAATCCTCGCTTCCGGACTATTAATTGTTAATTTCGGTGCCGTTAGAGTGAATCTGCCGGTGACGTTGCGCTGATCATCTTGCGTGTATAAAGCGATTTTACGTTGAATAATATCCTTGCCGTCAGCATCTTTCTTACCGTTTTTAAATTCACCATCCAGTACCAGTTCTTTATCAAAAGTCAAATCTTTTATGGTTGCAATAAGCCATGTACCGTTGTTGCTTATAGCCTTTTCAAACGCAGCTTCTTCATCTACTATCGAAGCTGTTGTTGTTACATCCGGCGTTGTTTCCGGCGGTGTTGTTTGTGGCGGAGCTGTTGGTGCCGGTTCAGGTTGCTCAGGCTGTTGAGCGCATCCTGCAAAAATAGCAATAGATAGTGCTAACATAAGTAATATAATTTTAGTTTTCATTGGAAGTCCTCCTTATGATAATGTAAATTTTACTTCAAATACATTATTACCAAAATAATAAAAATAAATGTAAAACCTATTACTTTACCGAACAATAATTTTTAAAATTAATGCGAAATGGGATATTATGCTTGTATTGCATTTTTGTATAATTGTATACATCTCCTCTTGTTTATAGAGTATTTTTATCGTATAATTAAACTGTTCAAAATTGAGATAAACATATTGAAAATCTTGCATTTTCAATATGTAAAAAATATAAGGAGGGTTAAAATGGTATCGGTTCATAATAAGGGTGCCTATCTATATAGAGGCAATACGATATTAGGTTATGAGGACCAGATTTCATTAGATGAGGTATCCAATTATTTATCAGGAAAGGGAGAATCAATAGCTGATATAGGGCAACTGTTTGATCGGGAAGCATCACGCAAGAATACAATTGCTTACGGTATTCTGACGGGACATAATACTTCTGATGATGTGGTGAAACTGAAAATAAAGTTTGATGTACTTGCATCACATGACATTACTTATGTAGGTATTCTGCAGACTGCAAAAGCAAGCGGTTTGCAGCAGTTTCCAATTCCATATGTTTTGACGAATTGTCATAACAGCCTTTGTGCGGTAGGCGGAACCATTAATGAGGATGACCACGTTTTCGGCCTTTCGGCAGCCAAAAAATACGGTGGAATCTATGTACCTGCTCACCAAGCTGTAATACATCAGTATATGAGAGAAATGATGTCTTCTTGTGGAAGTATGATTTTAGGATCAGATAGTCATACGCGTTATGGGGCGCTTGGAACCATGGGAATTGGTGAAGGCGGGCCGGAACTTGTAAAGCAGCTGCTTAGCAAAACTTATGATGTAACCTATCCCGAAGTGATTGCAGTATATTTGGAAGGAACTCCTAAATTGGGTATTGGACCTCAGGATGTTGCTCTTTCTATTATCGGAGCCGTATTTGATAAAGGGTTTGTTAAAAATAAAGTTCTTGAGTTTGTTGGTCCTGGCATTTCAGGCTTATCCGTTGATTTCAGAAACGGTATTGATGTTATGACCACAGAGACGACCTGCTTAAGTTCAATCTGGTGTACAGACGAAAAGGTTAAGGAATACTATGAAACCCACGGGCGTCCGCAAGGCTATACCAAATTGGAACCGGGGCTTGTTTCTTATTATGACGGTTTGATCAAGGTGGATTTGAGTAAGGTTGAACCTATGATTGCGCTTCCATTCCATCCAAGCAATGTGTTTAGCATATCCGAACTTAATAAGAATGCCGGAGAAATATTAAAGACGGTAGAAGCGGAAGGCCAAAAATTAATGGGTAATTCCGATACAAAGTTTAATCTTACCGATAAAATTGTGGATGGAAGGATAAAAGTAGACCAAGGGATTATTGCAGGTTGTGCAGGAGGAACATTTGAAAATATCTGCATGGCTTCAGAAATCATAAGCAATCATTCTGTTGGAAGTGACTACTTCAATATGAGTGTTTACCCAGCCAGTCAGCCAATCTATATGGAGCTTATTAAGAATGGCTCAATATCCAAGCTGATGGAAGCAGGCGTTACTTTAAAAACAGCATTTTGCGGACCATGTTTTGGAGCTGGAGATGTGCCGGCAAATAATGGCCTCAGTATAAGACATTCAACAAGAAACTTCCCGAGCAGAGAAGGTTCGAAGCCAGGTTCGGGGCAGATCGCATCCGTTGCTTTAATGGATTCATTGTCTATTGCTGCAACGGCTGTAAATGGCGGATTTTTAACCCCTGCTACTGAAATTGATTTTAACGCATCAGCCCCAACCTATAGCTTCAACAAAGAAGTATATAAGAATAGAATTTATAATGGCTTTAGTGAACCGGAACTTGATGCGGAGTTGAAATATGGACCAAACATTGCGGACTGGCCCAAGATGTCCGCGCTTACGGATAACATATTGCTAAAAATGGTGTCGGTAATCAATGACCCTGTTACAACCACAGATGAGCTGATTCCATCGGGAGAAACATCTTCGTACCGTTCCAACCCTATGAAATTAGCGGAGTTTACGTTATCAAGGAAGGATCCGCAATATGTAGGAAGAGCGAAGGCGGTACATGAATTGGAGAAAGCCAGAGGCTCTTTCTTGGAGAATGGTGTGGGCAATGAAGAATTAAAGAGTGTTTTCTCATTAATTGCTGGAAAAGAAAATATTTCAAATGAAGAATTAACTGCGATTGCCGGAACAACGATTGTTGGAAGCACGATTTTCGCTGTAAAACCTGGGGATGGTTCTGCACGTGAGCAAGCTGCTTCATGTCAGAAGGTATTGGGCGGTCTTGGGAATATCGCTGTAGAGTATGCTACAAAGAGATACAGGAGCAACCTTATTAACTGGGGCATTTTGCCTCTTACCGTTTCAGATATGGAGAAATGTGATTTCCAGGTAGGAGATTATGTTTATATTGAAGGGATAAGAGAGGCAATCCTTAATGGCACGGAAACTGTTAAAGCATATATAATTAATGAAAAGAGCAGAAGAGAGATCATACTTCAAATTCAGAATTTGACTGCGGATGAAAGAGAAATCATTTTGGCCGGCAGCCTGATTAACTACTATGCAGCAAGCAAGAACAAATAATATACATTAGATAATAACTATAATTGTCATGGTATTGACGAATACGTAAAAATAATAGAAACAATAAAGTTTGATTAAACGCCCGTGAGTGTTTGCAAGAGAAATCTTGTATGCATTCACGGGTTTTTTTATGTTTTTATGTATTTACTATGAATATATAAGTAATATTTCCAATAGATGAAATATATGATAAAATTATCATTGTCGATATATAGATAAAAAAGGAGAAAAAAGAAAAATAAGCGATTAATGGCAAATCAATAAGTGCAATTAGTAAAATTGTTTTTTCACCTATCATTATTAAGAGCCTATTGAAATATTTATTCAAAACTATGATAGAGAGAGGGAGTACGAATAATGTATTTTAAGTTAAAAGATTATGAAATAGTATGTAAGGTACATAATGGAATAAGATCGACTATTTTGAGGGCAAAGAGAACATCTGACGGACATGCTGTAATAATAAAAATGAAGAGTAAGGAATATCCTACTAATGAAGAGATACAAGGACTGCAAAGGGAGTTTGAAATCGGGAATAAAATTAAAAGCAATAATGTTATCGGGTATCTTGAAATAATAAATTGCGATAACGGTTATGTAATAATTGAAGAGGATTTTACCGGAGAATCTCTGGATAAATTAAATAAGCGCAATGCATTTGAGTTAAAAGAGTTCTTGTTAATTTCTATTGGGATTTGTGAAGGTCTGGAAAAAATTCATGCGGCAAATATTGTCCATAAGGATGTCAATCCTTCCAATATTCTTTATAATAGAAAAACCAGTCAGGTAAAAATTATTGATTTCGGCAGTGCTGCGTATTTATCTAACGAGAACTCCATATTGCAAAGTCCTAATATTTTAGAAGGTTCTTTAAAATATATTTCGCCTGAGCAAAGCGGAAGAATGACAAGAGCCGTCGATTGCAGGAGTGATTTATATTCGTTGGGTATAACCTTTTATGAAATGCTGGCCGGCCGGTTACCATTCGAAACTGCAGATCCAATAGAACAAATTTATCATCATGTTGCAAAGAATCCTGAGAGTGTTTTAAAAATAAATCCGGCTGTACCCAGCATCATCTCGGATATTGTCATGAAATTAATGTCAAAAAGTCCTGAAGAACGTTACAAGACTGCATCAGGTTTAAAGAAGGATCTGGAAAGATGCCTGACACAAATACAAAATATTGCAGATATCGGTTTTGAATTGGGCAAGTATGATTTTTCCGGGAAATTTCATATCGGGCAAAAATTATATGGACGTGACAATGAGATTCAAGTCTTGATGCAGTCCTTTGAAAAGGCTGCGGGTGGAGCGACAGAATTGCTTTTAATAGCGGGTCCGCCGGGAGTAGGAAAGTCTGCGCTGGTTCAGGAGCTTTGCCATTCTGTTCTGAAAAAGCAAGGGTATTTTATCGCCGGTAAATTTGAACAATTTCAAAATGATATTCCGTATAGTGCAATCATTCAAGCATTGGACAATTTTATCAACCAGCTGCTTGGCGAATCCCCTGATAGATTGAAGATACGGAAGCAAAGGATTTTGCAGGCGGTTGGGAATAATGGACAGGTTGTCGTAGATGTTCTTCCATCGTTAGAATTAGTCATAGGAAAACAACCACCCATTCCTCAGTTAGGTGCGACCGAAACCCAAAACAGGTTTAATTTGGTGTTCGAAAACTTTATGCAGACGATAGCAAGCGAGGAATATCCTTTGGTTATGTTTATTGACGACTGGCAGTGGGCGGATTCTGCCAGTTTAAGCTTCATAAAAATGTTAATGGCCAATCCGGCTAACAAGCATTTATTGGTTATAGGAGCATACAGGGATAATGAGGCTGACTTGCTTCGTCCTATCATGTCAATGATGGATGAACTCACTCAAAACAAACCCATTACGCATACAATCCATTTAAAAGTGCTCCAGAAGAAAGATGTTCATCAGCTTCTTAATGATACACTCATCAGTTCAAAAGGAAATTCGGCCGGCCTTCAAGAGATGGCGGGTTTTATATGTGATAAAACAGAGGGGAATCCGTTTTTTGTTAAACAATTTTTAAGGTCTTTGTATGATAGGGGATGCTTGTGGTTTGATAATAACTCACTGCGATGGCGCTGGGATACCGAAGAGATAGAAAAACTGGGTATAACGGAAAATGTAGTAGACCTGTTAGTCAGCAAAATCGAAACATTAAATCCGTCAACCATCGAGGAGCTTCAATACGGAGCCTGTATCGGAAATCAATTTGATTTGAAGATGCTGACTTTGATTCATGATAAGCCCTTTGAAACCATTCTGTCGGAATTGCAGCAAGCTGTGCACGAAGGTTTGATTTCTGTCGATAAGAGTGAAAGCCTGTATCAGGTACGGGAGAATATCAAATTCAAATTTGTTCATGACCGTGTTCAGCAGGCGGTTTATTCCATGATTTCCGAGGATATAAAATGTGATATCCATTTACGGTTAGGAAAGCGTTTGTTGGAAGACTCTTCTGATTCCAACAAATCGGAACAAGTATTTGAAATCGTGCGGCAGCTGAATGCAGGAAGGGCCATCATTATCGATGAATCTGAAAAGATCCGGTTGGCCGAATTGAACCTCAAGGCAGGTGTAACAGCAAAAAAATCGTCAGCATATCATTCAGCCTTTCTTTATTTTAAAACAGGCATTGAATTATTAAGCAGCAATGCATGGCAGGAGTTTTATGATTTGACTTTGCAGTTATATTCAGAAATTACAGAGGCGTCCTACCTCATCAGTGATTATGAAAAGATGAATACATTCGCCGAAATAGTACTTCAAAATGCGAGAACATTAATAGATAAAATTAGAACATATAAGATAATAATAGAATCTTTACAGGCGCAGCTTAATCTTAAGGAAGCCTTGAATACCTGTATAACGGTTCTGAAATTGACGGGAATCCATCTCCCGGTAGAACCAACCCAATCAGATGTTGAAGAGGCTTTCCAAAGCACCTGGAAAACCATCACAGGAATCAAAGTAGAGGACTTAGCGGATTTACCTCCCATGAAAGATCCTGTGATGCTTGGAGCAATGCAGATATTGCTGAATAGTGCGTCAGTGACATATAAAGCGGCACCTATGCTGATGCCGATTGTCATATGCAGAATGGTAGAGCTTTCGATAAAACATGGTAATGCTCCTTTTTCCCCAGCAGTTTATTCTCTCTATGGGCTCACACTTTGTTCATTCATCACGAATGTTGAGTTGGGAGATAAACTGAAAGATTACGTAGAACTCGCGTATAAAATGGCGAAAATCAATGCGGGTCTTGTAGAAAACCCGGGTATGAAGGCCTGTAAGGCTATCGTATTGGATGTAGACAATTGTTCTGTAATACAATGGAAGGAGCATATCAAGACAACATTAAAGCCGCTGATGAAAGGTTACCGGGCCGGAGTAGAGCATGGCAACTTCGAATATGGAGGTTACTGCTTGATGAATTATACTAAGCATTTGTTGTGCACCGGCCAACCGCTTGAGGTAATGGAAAAAGAAATAGAAACAAATATAAAAAGGCTGCAAAAAACCAGGCAAGGTTTTAGTGTGAATTGGGTATGTATCTTTGGACAACTTGTTCGGAATATACAGGGTAAATCAAAAGAACCACTTAAATTTGCCGGTGATTTATTTGATGAGGACAAGATGCTTCCGATGATGCAAGATATCGGTGATATGTTGGGAATGGTGTTCTTCTTTTTAAGCAAGATGATTCTCAATTATCATCTCCGAAACTACTTTGATGCTATTCAATCCGGGGAAAAAGTAGAAGAGAATTTGGCAGGAGCTTCAGCGACGATCGATATCGCTATTTATTATTTCTACGATTCCCTTGCAAGACTTGCAGTATATCCCATCATGCCGGATGATGAAAAACAGTTGATCTTGGAAAAAGTTCACAAAAATCAGACAATGATGAGTGTCTGGTCAAAACTTTGTCCCATGAACTTTCTTCATAAGTTTTATCTGGTTAAAGCTGAGCTTTGCCGGGTAACCGGAAATTTTAACGAAGCAAGAGAATGCTATAATCAGTCTATTAATCTGGCAAAGAAAAATGAATATTTGAATGAGGAAGCTTTGGCTTATGAATTGACAGGGAAATTCTACCGGGATGAAGGCAGTGAAGATATAGCAGTAACATATTTTCGGGTAGCCCGCCGGAAATATCAGCTTTGGGGAGCGGCGGCAAAAGTAAAGGACTTGGAAAATGAATATCCGGATTTCTTTGTAGAGAATAAGGTTATGAAAAACAAACCTCAAAATATTGATTTGTTTTCCATCATGAAAGCCTCCCAGGCAATTTCCGGTGAAATCAATCTTGAAGCCTTACTCAGCCGCCTCATGATGGTGATGCTGGAAAATATGGGAGCACAGAGAGGATTCCTCATCCTAAAGAGAGAAGGTAAACTTCTGATCGAAGCTTATGCGGATGAAGCATGCGGAGAAAAAGAAGTATTAACATCTTTGCCTCTTGACGAATGTGAGGAACTCCCTAAAACAGTAATCCGATTTATAGAAAGAACAGGAGAGGGCATAGTATTTCCATCAAAATCGAGTAAAGCTTTATTTGATAAGGATCCTTATTTGATTGAAAAAAAACCAAAATCATTTTTTTCAACAGCAATTAAGCTTAAAAATGAGATTAAAGGAGTGCTCTATCTTGAAAACAATTTGACGGAAGGTATATTTTCCCCGGATCGGGTGCAAGTGATAGAAATTCTGTCAACGCAGGCAGCGATTTCCCTTGAAAATGCCCTGGTGTATAACACTTTGGAGCAAAAGGTAGAAGAGCGTACCAGAGAGATAGAAAAGACGAATGCAGAACTAAGGGTACGGAAAGAATATATAGAGATGCTTTTTAATACGGTTCCCAGCGCTGTATTTTCGGTAGATGAAGAGAATAAAGTCACAAGCTGGAATAAAAAAATCGAGGCTGTCACGGGATATTCCAGCCAGGAAGTGCTGGGAAAGGAATGTGCTCTTTTAGGCTGCAAACCATGTATAAAATCCGCTTTGCTATCCGGGAGTCCGGATGAACCGATAGACAATCTGATATGTACTATAAAGAATAAGAAGGGTGAAACCAGATACGTTTCAAAAAATGTGGATGCTATAAAGAATGAATGGGGAGAAAAAATCGGACGGATTGAGTGCTTTAATGATATCACTGACAGAATACATATGGAAAAGCAGCTTCGTGAAAGCGAAATGAAACTGAATGTGACTGCAAGCAGTGCTGGAATCGGACTGTGGGATTGGAAGGTGCAAAGCGGGGAAGGGATCTTTAACGAGCAATGGGCCGCAATGCTGGGTTATACGCTGGATGAGTTGGTTCCTACAGGTATTGATACATGGTATAGGCTTGTACATCCGGAGGACAATGAAAAGGCAGAAGAGATTCTTAAACGATGCTTTTCAAAAGAATTGGATCTTTATGAATGTGAAATCAGGATGAAGCATAAAAACAGGGAGTGGATATGGATCCTTGATAGAGGTAGGGTGATTGAATGGGATGAAAACAATAAGCCCCTTCGAATGGTTGGAATCCATATAAATATCACTGAGAGAAAAAGAATTGAGAATGAACTGAAAATGCTTAAGGAAGCTGCCGAAACAGCCAATATTTTAAAAAATCAGTTCCTTGCGAATATGTCTCGTGAGATTAGGAAGCCGGGCGGAATTACCGGAGAGACTGATTTGATGCATATGATAGATAGAGCAATGGAGCTTGAGAGAACGTATCTCACTCTTGAAGAAGCAAATGCCATGCTGGAAGAGGAAATCATAAAACATAAGAGAACGGAAGCAGCACTGATACAGGCAAAAGAAGAGGCTGAAATTGCGAATATATCCAAGAACAATTTTATTTCTAATATAAGCCATGAGTTAAGAACGCCAATAGCTGTTATTTTAAGTATAGTACATTTAGCTGAGATGAATATCAGAAACAATGTACAAATAAACTTTGAAAATGTCGGTAAACATATCAGGACAGTGAAACAAAACTGTTACCGTCTGCTAAGACTGGTGAACAATATTATTGATGTGACAAAAATTGACGCGGGTTTTATGAATCTGAATTTAAAAAATCTCAATATCATTAATTTGATTGAGAATATGACTGCTTCAGTAGTAGAATATGCGAAAGGAAAAGAGATAAACGTACTGTTTGATACGGATGAAGAAGAGGTGATCATGGCGGTTGACCCCGATAAAATAGAAAGAATACTGCTTAACTTACTTTCCAATGCGATTAAGTTTACACAAAGAAACGGGAATATATTTGTAAATATTCATAACCGGAAGACAAAAGTTATTATTTCTGTTGAAGATACAGGGATAGGCATACCGGAAGAAAAAAAAGAACAGATTTTTGAGAGATTTCTACAGGTTGACGATACCCTTACCAGAAAGAATGAAGGCAGCGGTATAGGGCTTTCGATTGTAAGGGCTTTTGTTGAATTGCATGGCGGGAGCATTACCGTATCGAGTAAATTAGGCAAAGGAAGCAAGTTTATGGTTGAACTTCCGGTGAGAATACATGAGGATGATCAATTCCAACAAGCGCCAATTCAAACCGAAAATTCCGTAAATAATGTGGAAATGCTCGATATAGAATTTTCCGATATTTACTTTTAGAGCTTTTGTACAGTATGGGAAGGTGTAATCAGAAAAAGATTAGACCTTCTTTTTTTATGAGAAGGATTCGGATAAGTATATAATCACCACGTTTGGTCAATTATATGAGCAGATAATGAATGGAGGAGAAATATGGATGTTTGATTATATATCCAAAAAATTCCGTTTTTTCATTTTAAAAGATAGCAATAGAACATATAAGAATGTTTCCGGTAGAACATATGGTAATCCGATAACATCCGATCTTAAGAAAAATATAGAAATACTGCAAAATATACTGCATAATAATAGCGACGTAGTTGTACGGGAGTTTAATTTCGGGCATGATAGGGCCGCAAGGGGTGTGTTGATCTATTTAGAGGGCATGGTGAATAAAGATATACTGCACAAAAATGTTTTACAGCCTCTAATGTATGGCGTATTATTGCTTGATCCAAAAGGTTCTATTAAAAAAAGCTAACGCTGTTAAAAACGGCGTCAGCAAAAAACAAACTGTATTTAAATAATGTAAGGAGCATCAGGCTGAAAAAAGGAGCAGCTACCATTCTACTACACGGTAAACTGATACCGTTCACCGTTGATCAACTGTGTTCCTACAAAAACCGGCTGGTTTTCTGTGGAGTAAGCAATTGATTTAATCAAAAGCAGAGGAGATCCTTTTACAACCAAGAGATGTTGCGCCTCTTGTTGCGTAGCCCGGCAGATTTCAAGTGTTCTGCGGGATATGGACACTTCGGTACCGCTTCTTTTTTTCAATACATCAAACAGCGAGCCTTCATTAAGGTTTTCGTTGATCAGGAAAGAATATGCAATTGAGAACTGATTTGTCTCAATGGCTATTGGTTCGCCATTCATATAACGTAAACGCGAAATAAAAAGAACCTGTTCTCCGTCCGGTCTTCCTAACTTGCGCAGTGTTTTGGGGTCTGCCTCTACCAGCTTGCATTCCAATAAGCGGCTGCCTGCTGTCGTTCCGTTCAACCGGCATACTTCCGAAAAGCTGAGAACCTGCTGCAAATTCCGTTGATATTTCTGTGCAGCAATATAAGTTCCTTTACCTTGCTTTTTTTCAACCAGCCCTTCTTCAGCTAATTCATTGACTGCTTTTCGGGCAGTTATTACACTTACATGATATTGTTTGGCAAGGTCAACTTCTGAAGGAATTTTTTCACGGGGTTTGCGTTCTCCTGACTGTATCTGTTTGCGAAGCTCTTCCTGCAGTTGTTTATACAGTGGAACAACGTCATTTTTATTCAACATATATTCTCACTTCCTATCATTATATATCATATTATAACATATATATAAGTGCTTGTGCAATCACGTATTTGTTATAATCTTCCGATTTGTTGTTTTTCTCCCTGGGAAAAAATAGATTATTCATATCCTTATTGAATTCACTTATGCATTAATATATAGTATTTATATAACTGCCCATTTCTGCTGCTAAAGTATGACCGCTTTGTTGTTACTGCAATCCTAAAGACATCAGTTTTCAGTATAAATTTTTCCTGAACAGATTGACAATTCATATTAAATATTATATACTATGTATATGAGTTTATATAAGTGCACATACGTATATATAAGTGCGTGGTGCTGTGTCAATTCTAAAAGTCAAGGAGGTGAAACTTGAATTCTAAGTAAGGTATCATGGAAACCGACCGCCACATAGTATAAACAATAGCACAGTATGCAACGGTGGATACGGAAAGTTTCAGACAGAGTTATACTATAAAAACGGTTTCTCAACTGTTACAAATTTTTAAAAAGTAGAGGGTGTCTAGTATGGGAAACGCAAATACTTTTCTGAAGGCGAAGATCTCTGGAATACATAAAACAATAGACAAATGTATGAAAGTCTTCAGTATATTCACAGGTTATCTAATCGCTATTTTTATGGCCATTTTGTTTATACAGGTCATTCTAAGATTTGTTTTCAAGAATCCTATTTATGGTGCCGACGAGCTGGTGACAGCGCTGATGATCTGGTCGATGGCACTGGGCAATACCATTGTTTATTGGTACAATGAACATGCGGTCATTGAGTTCTGCATGAAGAAAGCCCCCAAATTTTTCAAGGTGCTGATGCACCATGTAACCAATCTGATTGTATTAATAACATCTCTTGTTTATATACCGGGTGGACTGAATTTGTTCAAGATGCAGCAGAAATTAATCCCGCTTGGAGGACTGCCTTTCACTAAAGCGTATTATTATGCTCTTCCTGTTATTGTTATGGGAATCCTTCTTGTAGCATTGAGTGCATTCAAAACTGTTGAATACATTGTTTTAAAAGATGAAAAATTGCTGATGCCTGCGCAGGGAGAAGGAGGGATTTCACTTGATTGATCCGATGTTGTGGATTTACTTTTTACTATTTGTTGTATTGATTCTAACGGAAGTACCCATTGCTTTTGCAATGGCGGGTTCGAGTTTACTCTATGCTGTCATGAACGGCCAAAGTTTTGTGATGTTTGCACAGAAGACAGCCAATTCGCTTGCTGATTTTAATATGTTGGCGGTTCCTGCATTTTTATTTGTAGGTATTTTTATGAATGAAATCGGTCTCACTGACCGGATATTTACCGCTGCGGAAAAATGGATCGGGCATTTCACCGGAGGACTCGCCCATGCCAATGTTCTTGCAAGTATGATTTTTGCAGGCATGTCCGGTTCCGCATTGGCCGACGCGGGCGGTTTGGGAACCATTGAAGTAAAAGCAATGAAGGATGCCGGTTATGATGAGCACTTTTCAGTTGCTGTTACGGCCGCTTCCTCCGCAATCGGTCCTATCATTCCGCCAAGTATTAACTTTGTTGTTTGGGCATTTCTCTCTCAAACTTCAACCCTTGCGATGTTCCTGGCCGGAATCGTTCCGGGCGTTTTGATGGGTGTTTCGATGATGGTCTGGATAGTCGTTGCGGTAAAGAAGCTGAATGTGAAGGCGCCTACCGTTGCAAAATCGTCTTGGGGAGAAAGATGGACGTATAGTTTAAAAGCGCTTCCGGCACTGGGCGGACCTATTATCTTGATTGGCGGTATTCTTTCGGGTATTTTCACGCCTACCGAGTGTAGTGTTGTAGCGGCAGCTTACTGTGTTGGACTCTCGATGGTCTACAAAAAGTTCTCCATTGACATGCTGACACGTGCACTGCGGAATACATTGTCTTCTGCTGCAATGGTGATGGCATTATGCGCGACGGGACTTATTTTTAACTGGATGATTGTTACTAGTGGTTTGATGACCTATATGGCTAATTTGATGCTATCTTTGGGGAATACTTATTTAATATTATTAATGCTTAATGCGATTCTGCTTTTTATGGGTTGCTTCATTGGCTCGATGCAGGTTTTGATTATGATTGCACCGCTGCTAATGAGTCTTTCCTCATCACTGGGTTTAAGCTTGATACACATCGGTGTTATCTCTGTGCTGAACCTTACACTTGGTTTGATCACGCCTCCAATGGCTCCGTCACTGTTTGTAACCGCGAAAGCAACAGGTGTCTCGTTTGACAAGTCATTGGGATATACGGTTCAGTTCTTGATTCCGCTGGTCATTACGTTATTGCTCGTAACCTTTATTCCGGGTATCACGATGTGGCTGCCTGGCATAATGGGAGCGATATAAAAATAAAAAGGAAAGAAGGAATGAATTATGAAAAAACTATTAGTAACAGTTCTTTGCGTGGTATTGTGCCTCAGTTTGTTTGCGGGCTGTGTGCAAAATGCTCCAACTACCCCCAGTCCGTCTTCGGGTACTTCCGATGATAAGAAACCTGAACAAACAGCCGACCAACCAAAGGATGGGAAAGCACCGATGGTATTCAAACTTGGTAACGCGGGTGCGATTGGTGAGCCTGCGGCTACGGTATGCCAACTGTTCACTGATTTGGCGAACGAAAGGCTGAAAGGGGAAGTCGTATTTGAATTCTATCCGGCAGAGCAGCTTGGAAATGAAGTAACCATGCTGGAAAACCTTCAGGTTGATCTCCAGCAAGGTGTTATGACTGCTATTGACACCCTTGGAACCTATTCTAGAGATTTCAATATCATCTCTATGGCGTTTGCTTTTGAAAATCATGAGCACTTGTTTAAATATTTGGATTCCGAACTCTCAAAACCGGCCTTTGACAAATTGGAAGAGCAGGGAATACACGTTGTAAACTATAATTTCCGTAAGAATCCCAGACTCATTTTTGCTAAAAAACCTATTAAAACGCCGGATGATTTAAAAGGTGTTAAATTCAGAATTCCGAACATCCCTATCTGGGAGAAAAACTTTAGGACGATGGGTGCGGTGCCGACCATTGTTGCATGGTCTGAATATCCGTTCGCATTGATGCAAGGGGTTGTAGATGCCGGAGAGTGTACCAAAGAGAGCTATTATGCTGCTAAATTCTACGAATCAAGTAAATACGTTTCTGAGGTTGATTATGCTTATCCTCTGGAAGCACTGAGCTTTTCCAAAGCAGCGTGGGAACGTCTGACTCCTGAACAGCAGAAGATTATAGAAGAGGTTGCGGAAGAGGCTGCAAATGAATTTAATACCACTATCAATAACAAGTGGGAAGAGGACAAAAAGAAGTTGACTGAATTAGGTGTGGAGTTTGTAGATTTCGATAAGAAGGCATTTATGGACAAAATGGCTCCTCTTGCAGGAACACTTGAAAAAGAAGGTTTCTGGGATACCCCGGGACTTTATGAGAAAGTACAGGCTCTGAAATAAGTGATGACTTTTTTGTTCGCAAAAAGTAGGATGACATGAAATAGTACGCTCATATTCCCGCTTGCAAAAGCGGGAATATCATGAGCGGAAGGATATTTGGAGGAGTTACATGCTAAAGGTTTTGGGAATAGGTGATAATGTATGTGATATCTATCTTCATTCTGGAGAGATGTATCCCGGCGGACAGGCGCTGAATTTTGCGGTTTATGCAAAGAACCTAGGAGTTTCGTCTGCTTATATGGGCGTCTTTGGGCAGGATGAGATTGCATGGCATATCATCCATACACTGGATGCGCTAAAAGTTGAGCATGTGCGTTGCCGCCAATACGAAGGTGAAAACGGATATGCAGTAGTGAATCTGGTGGATGGAGACCGTGTTTTCATGGGAAGCAACCGTGGGGGAATCACAAAGGAAAAACCAATTGTTCTTGAGGAGGCAGACAAAGAGTATATTCAAACATTCGATTTGGTTCACACAAGCAATAATAGCTATTTTGATGACCAATTGAAGTCTCTTCATGCATTGGAAATCCCCATTTCTTATGATTTTTCAAATAAATGGGAAGATTGGGAGCGCACTGCACGTATTTGTCCATATATTACTTTCGGATTTTTATCGTGTGGTTCTATGTCACAGGAAGAAACGCAGCAGATTTGTAAAAAAGTTCACCAGTTAGGTTGTAAAATTGTAATAGCTACAATGGGAAGCAAGGGTGCATGGTTATATAACGGAGAACTGATGCTTTTCCAACCGCCAAAAACTGTTGAAGCAATTGATACACTGGGGGCGGGCGACTCTTTTGCAACAGGTTTTTTAGTTTGTCTTTCAAAAGCGCAAAAAGAGAATCCTGATAAGTTGGATACGGATTCGAGTTATCGTGAACAAATATTTAAGCAGGCGTTGGAAGAGGGTGCTGTGCTGGCAGCTAAAAACTGTCTTGTAAGAGGTGCATTCGGATACGCTGCAAAAATCCCCGAATCGGTTTTACAGAAGCTTATTTGAAGCGGAGGGAAGAAATGGCTAGAATAAAAAAATCACGTATAGCTATTGGAAATTATCATTATGTTCGCTATCATTTTACACATTTTTTGAATACAGCCGTAAAACTCGGTATTGAAAATATTGAGGTTTGGGCGGCAGCGCCGCACTTCTGTTTGGATACATTAAACGAAAAATCACTTCTTGATACTAAGCATCAGATTGAGGATCGAGGTCTGAAGGTGGTTTGTGTCACTCCGGAACAGTGTTCTTACCCCATTAATATTGCAGCAGAAGAGTTCCCTCTAAGGACAAAAAGCATACAGTACTTTAAAACTGCCATTGATGCGGCTGCTGAATTAAATGCACCTTATGTGCTGGTTACCGCAGGTTGCGGTTATTTTGATGCCGATATTCAGGCAGCGTGGGAACGATCCCTTGCTGGGATGAAGGAGTTGGTTGCATATGCGGAGTGCAAGAATATTACACTTGCATATGAACCATTGTCGAAGTATTCATCTAATCTGGTGAATAATGTTTTTCAGCTTCAGAAAATGCTGGAGTCCATTCCGTCCAATCATATAAAGGGTATGTTGGATACGGGCCAAATGGCATTGGCAGAAGAGGATATCCATGATTATCCCCGTCTGTTGGGTGACAAGCTGGCACATGTTCATTTACTGGATGCTACCCCGATGGGGCATCTTGCATTGGGTGAAGGGCGGTTACCTCTAGGAGAATATATTGATGTACTTGAAGACAGCGGCTATAAAGGGTGGTATACCTTTGAATTTACTGCACTTCAATATAGGCATGAACCGGAGATAGCCGATGAAAAAAGTATTAACTGGCTGTTGGCAAACGATAAGCTCATTATAGAATGAGCATTACTATAGATATATAACGAGGCAAAAAATGTCAACTACCTCTATAAGTAGTGGGTACCCATTTAGTTTTTCAGGGAGGGGGATATCTCGCGTCTCGTTCAAACGGTGTGTTGTAATTGCTTGTGCAATTACTTCCGTTGGTATAAAAAATCAATCAAGAATTGAGAAAGGTGATATTATGGGTTATATGATTGGTGTTGACGTAGGAGGCACTTTTACCGATTTTTCTATGTTTAATACTGAAACACAAAATTTATTGCATTTTAAGCACAGTTCTACTCCTGAGGATCCATCTAAGGCGATTGTAAGCGGTATTTTGCATATTCTAACTGAACAGTGTATCAAACCGGAAGAAGTTAGCTATCTGGCACACGGGACTACTGTTGCAACCAATGCATTAATTGAAAAGAAAGGTGCTCGACTCGGCTTAATCACTACGAAGGGTTTTAAAGATTTAATGGAAATCGGATGGCAGAAGCGTCCTTCACTCTATGATCTTCTAAAGCAAAAACCGGAAAGTCTAATTCCGGCCGGACTCAAATGTGAGGTTGAAGAACGTATCTTGTATGATGGAACGGTGAGAACAGCTATCGATGAAGAGGGTGTTCGCAGTGCGGTTCGTTATTTAAAAGAACAGAAGGTACAGACCATTGCTGTATGTACGTTGTTCTCCTTTATTAATCCTGTCCATGAACAGCGTATTAAAGAAATTATTGAGGAAGAATATCCGGAAGTATATGTTTCTATTTCATCTGAACTGGTACCGGAATTCCGCGAGTACTCACGTATGAGTACCACCGTACTGAATGCGTATCTTGGGCCTGTAATGGAAAAGTACGTACACAGGTTCGAGAAGTCTATTTTGGATTCAGGTATTACGGTGCCTCCTTATGTTACTCAATCCAATGGTTCTGTTATTTCTATTGCCGAGACCATCGATTGTCCTATTAAAACCGCAGTTTCTGGACCAAGTGCGGGTGTTATAGGCGCGTGTTATATTGGAAAACAATGCAATATCGACAAGATTATTACTTTTGATATGGGAGGTACCAGCATCGATGTTAGCTTGATTGAAGATGGTAAAACACAGCTTTCAAATGAACGTTTGGTTGAGGGGTATCCCGCACGAATTCCTATGATCGACATTGTCACTGTTGGTGCCGGAGGAGGTTCCATCGCGCAGATAGATGACGGCGGTGCATTAAAAGTCGGACCTAAAAGCGCCGGGGCAACTCCGGGACCTGCTTGTTACATGCGGGGCGGGGAGATTCCTACCGTTACCGATGCAAACATTGTGCTTGGTAAGTTGAACCAGGAACGCATCCTGGGAGGAAGGATGGAAGTAAATCTTAAGCTTGCCGAGAAAGCTTTAACGGAACATATTTGCAATAAATCAACTCTCAGCATGCAACAAGCCGCAGCCGGCATTATTTCGGTTGTAAATTCAAATATGATGCGTGCGATCCGTGTTGTTTCGGTTGAACGCGGATACGATCCACGTGAGTTTACCCTGATGGCTTTTGGAGGCGCCGGTCCTTTGCATGCGTGCGAAGTTGCGCAGGAGATGAGTATTAACACCGTACTTATTCCACCGTCTCCGGGGACCCTTTGCTCTTTAGGACTTCTGATGGCGGATACAAAATTTGATATCAGCCGCTCGAACGTGTTGATTGCCGAAAAAGAGAATCTTCCGGTAGTACAGAGTATTTTTGAACAGATGATTGATGAAGGAAATATCATGTTAGATAAAGAGAAGGTTGCCGATAAAGATAGAAGTTTCTCTTGTATTATTGAGTGTCGTTATGAGCGCCAGAATTATGAGATCCCTATTGAGGTGGATGCTTCGATGACAGAAGAAGTGATGCAAGAAATGATCAACAAGTTCCACACAGAGCATAACCGCACTTATGGTTATTACAACGAAAACATGCGTATCCAGATGGTAAACTATCGCGTAAGTGCGGTAGGCAGCATCGAGAAACCGGATCTTATTGAAAAGCCGGTGAACCCTGATGCACAGCCGCCAAAACCGATTGAAGTTCGTAACGTGTTGTTTGATGTTGAGGAAGGCTACCTGCCTACCAATATATATCAAAGAAGCGATATTCAGCCGGGATGCACCATCTGCGGACCTGCAATTATAGAGCAGATGGACTCTACATCCATTATTCCGCCCAAGTGGATTGCATATACCGATGGATTTAATAATATTAGAGCAACTTATCAGGGAGGTGTAAAGTGATGAGTCGTAAAGTAGATGCAGTAACAGTTGAAATCGTTGGAAACCTTTTGCTTTCTATTGCAGAAGAAATGGGGATCGCGATCATCAAAAGCGCATACTCCACTAATATTAAAGAGCGTAGAGACATTTCCACTGCAGTATTTGACCCGGAAGGGAATATGGTTGCACAGGCAGAGCACGTTCCCATGCATCTCGGGTCCCTGCTCAGCATTATTCAAGAAGTTTATAAAAAATATTCTATTGAACAAATTAAGCCTGGTGATATGTTTATCGGTAACGATCCATATAACGGTGGAGGTACTCATCTGCCGGATATCACCATCGTTGCTCCGGTTTTTGTTGAAAACAAATTGATCGGATGGGTTGCTAACTTGGCTCACCATAGTGATGTGGGAGGAAAGGTGCCTGGATCTACCTCCGGGGATGCTGTGAGTATTTTCCAAGAAGGTATCAAAATTCCTATTTCCCGTGTCTGCCAGAACGATCAGGCAAATGAAGATGTACTTGGTTTTATTATGGCAAACAGCCGTATTCCGGGTGAACGCTATGGGGATTTGCAGGCACAGATTGCTGCAAACCGTGTTGGTATGCGCCGTTTGTTGGAAGCGTATGACCGGTATGGCGATTTGCTGGTTGACAGTATGTATGAGCTTCAGGATTATGCTGAGCGTCGTTTACGTGCAGGTATCACGAAACTGGTCGATGGTGATTATATATTTACCGACTACATGGATGATGCAGGTGTTGCCAGTCCTAATCCCATACCTATTTCGGTAAAAATCAGCATCTGCGGGGATACCATGGATTTAGATTTTGCCGGTACCAATGTACAGGTGGAAGGTCCGATTAACGTAACTTACAACGGTCTGCTTGCAACGGTTTTCTACTGCTTAAAAGCGTTAATTGATCCGGGGATTCCGTCTAACGCAGGGATCTACCGTGCATTCAACATCATTGTTGAGCCGGGCTTGATTATAAATGCGCAAAATCCTGCTCCGGTGGGTGCGCGTATTGATACTTGTATGCGTGTGGCTGATGTTATCTTCGGTGCGATGGCTCCTGCAGTACCGGAAAGAGCAATCGCCGGCTGCAACAGCTCCTGTACGACTGCTGTATTCAGCGGCAACGATCCAAAAGATAAAGACCACTTTTTTGTATACCTTGAAACAATTGCAGGTGGTGCAGGTGCAAACCGATATGCGGATGGTTTGAATGGTGTACAGGTACATTTAACCAACACCTCTAATTTACCGGTTGAAGCGCTTGAGATGGAGTTTCCGCTGGTGGTTGTACGCCAGTACTCGCTTGTAACAGATAGCGGCGGTGCAGGGAAATTTAGAGGCGGTCAAGGGATTTGCAGAGAGTTCGAAGCGCGTTTTGACAATGTTAGCTACACCGGGCTGGGTGACCGGCAGATATTCCCGCCATGGGGACTTGCAGGGGGCAAAGAAGGTACTGGTGGTGCTTATTATCTTACTCGTACAGATGGAACTATTGAAAAGCTGACTTCTAAATGTACAGGAATTATTTTAAATACCGGCGATGTTGTGAAGATACACACTCCAGGTGCGGGTGGCTATGGAGATCCTCACGAAAGAGATCCGCAAGCTGTCTTGGAAGATGTAATAGAAAACAAGGTTTCGGTAGAAAAAGCTTTAGAATTGTATGGTGTGAAGGTTGAGCCATTCGGAAGCACCTATAGGTTAGCTGAGTAATAACAAAAGATAAGAATATCCAAATAGATTATGCTATAAAAATAATATAAAGGTGCCCTTCATTTCGGATAAATCGAAATGAAGCGGATCTTTTAGAAAACTAGGAGGCACGATATGGAAATTAAACAGATTATTAGTGAAATAAAAACAAAAGTTGATGCAGCAGGTGGGTTGAATCAGGTTTATTTTGTAGGTTGCGGCGGTTCTCAAGCTGCTATATTTGGCGGTTATTATTTGCTGAACAGTGAGGCGAAAACTTTCGGTACAGCAATATACAATAGTAATGAGTTTGTTTATGCAACTCCTGCCAAGTTAAACGAGCAGAGTATATGTATTATCTGTTCGCTGAATGCAACAGCCGAAACGGTGGAAGCTGTAAGGGTTGCAAACAAAAAGGGAGCAATCACTATTGCAATGACCGGATTCCCTGACACTGAGATGGCTAAAAACGGTCAGTATGTTGTAGTATACTCCAATGGTGACAACCAGGTTTACAGCCAGGCAAACCAGGCGAAATCTCTGATGCTTGGATTTGAAATTCTCAAACAGTTTGAGAATTATGAAAAATATGATGCTGCGATGGATGCATTCACTAAGATTGATCAGATTGTTGCGAATGCAAAGAAATATATTGATCCTATCGGCAAAAAATTTGCGCAAGAATATAAGGATGAGGAACTGTTCTATGTTATGGCAAGCGGTGCTTGCTATAGTACTGCTTATACCATGAGCTGCTGCCACTTGATGGAGATGCAATGGAAACATGCGGTTATCATGCATACTGGTGAGTATTTCCATGGCCCGTTTGAAACAACTGATAAAAATTTACCTATTATCTTGTTAATGAGCGAAGGTCGCACCCGTGCACTGGATGAGCGCTGCCTGACTTTCTTAAACAGATATGCGAAAAAAGTGACTGTAATTGATGCAAAAGAGCTTGGTATCAATGTGATAGATGACAGTGTAGTAGAATTTTTCAACTCAGCTATTATGATTCCGATTGAACGTGAAGTTGTTTGCCGTATGGCAGATGCAAGAAACCATCCAATGAGTCAGCGCAGATATATGTGGAAAGTAGAATACTAGACGTTTATTATAAGCCGGATTTGAAAGTTTTTAGCAGAGCATTAGAAATTGCACAATGATTTATTTATTTGGATTGTTCCAAATTACACATAACAATAAGAGACCAGGGTTGACTCTGGTCTCTTATTGTTATGTGTAATTTGGTATATCCCAGAAATGAATTTATTAAAATACTGTTTTTATGTATGTCTCAATATATTTTGACGTAGTGAATTTTCTGGATGGTAAAACGTTTACTTAGATAGCTAGAATTAACTAGGTTTGCGTAGCTTGTACTGAGTTTAGAAGAAACAGAAAACCGGAAAAGACTATAAGCCTTTTAAATACGACGTTTTAGACAGGGTTATGATAGTGAGTTATAAATATTAATATATTCGGAAGACATTTTAACAAAAAAATATATAAAAAAATACAAATTATTAATATGAAATGCTTGACAAATAGTACTAGTTATTTTATAATTTAACCATCGACTGTTAAGTTAAATGTTGTTAGTAAAAAATATTCTTGCGCGGTTAATTTTTAAATGATTTATACACACATAAATCTGCATATAATGTAAATTTATAATTTATATATAAAATGTGTCCAGTCTAGCGCAACTAGTTTCCTTGTGTTCTAAATGATTTCATACACTTTTTTAGTTTTTAATTAAAGTTATAAAAGCAAGTATATAGATTTAATGAGGGCAATATAGGTAACGGTTTCTATAAAAAATATGATAGAACTTAAAATTCTATAAATTTATATTGATAATATCAAAACATCAAAAATTTATTACATTTATATTTTTATATATTTTTAAATAACTGTTTCAGATAGTTTGGCGAGCATAGAAAACGGTTTCTAATTATACTGAATAGAAAAAAATTTTATATGAGTAGAAAACGGTTTCTTATGCTTTGGACAAAATTACTTCAAAAAAAAGAAAGGGCAAATGATATGGTACCAAACATAAAACCAACTATAAGAATGGTTGCAGAAAAAGCAAATGTAAGTGTTACAACAGTATCCAGGGTTATTAATGGGAACTATCCTGTAAGTCCCGAGGCTAGGGCAAGTGTTGAAAAAGCAATAAATGATCTGGGGTATCGGCCTAATGTCGTTGCACAAAGTCTAAAAAGCGGGAAGACAAAGATGATAGGAGTCGTAATTGCCAATATTGCGAACAAGTTTTTTATGGAACTTGTACAAGGTGTTGAAACAGTAGTAGGAAAAGAAGGATATCATCTTATTATATGCAGTACCGATAATAATCCTCAAAAAGAATTGGAGCTTCTAAGCATGCTGAAAGAGAGGATGGTTGATGGGATCATAGCTGCTTCGTGCAATGATGATGGAAGTGTATTTAAGCAGTTGATTGATACCGGCACACCGGTGGCGTTGGTAGACAGACGCGTCCCGAATCTTAAAGCAGATTTCATCCTAGAAGATAACTATAGTGCGGTATATAAGATGGTAAAGTACCTTATTGATAATGGGCATGAGCGTATAGGTATTTTATTAGGACTTGAGCACCTGTCTATGAATCAGGAGCGTTTTGCCGGATATCGAGATGCATTGAAAGAAAACGGTATAAAGCTCAATAAAAGATATATTATCAAAGGAGAATTCAATACCAGCAAAGTGCATGCCAGCTTTTACAATATGCTCAAAAATTTATCAAAAGATGAACGTCCGACAGCACTGCTGGCATGCAGTGGTCCAATGGCTGAAGGAGTCATGCTGGCTGTTGAAGATTTGGGTCTTTCAATTCCGGAAGATATTTCATTAGTATCCTATGGTACGTTATCTTCTTCACTAATAAAACCTAAGATTACAGCAATTTCTCAAAAGAATTTTGATATGGGTGTGGAAGCAGGGAAACTTGTTTTAAAGCGATTGAAAGAGCAGAGTTTGAATAAAAAGCACAGGAAATTTACCGAGATTATTATAAATAATGAAGTGATATTCGGGAATTCGGTAAAAAACATAAAAAATCTATAGATTGAAACATTCAGTTGCAAAGAATTCATCCGATACATAACGGCCACTGAGAATCCTGTTTTTATAAGCAGGAGAAAAGTGGTGTAAGCTTATAGAAAACGGTTTCTATATTTCGAAAGAAGTTCAGTGTCTGGAAGATGCCTGTATCCAAAGAATAAAAAGCTCTCTTTGAAGCTGAAATTTCTGGTTATTAAGATATTCATTATACTTTGAATATAAATCATCACTACTTTTTAACAATGTATAAATTTTATGGAGGTGCAAAATGAAGAGGATTTTTATCAACCTTAAACGTTTTGAAGTGCCTAAGAACCTAGGAGGCATTTGTACTCGCGGTGATCCGGGAGAGTGGATTAAAGAAATTATTCAAAAAACAGTCGATTTTGAATTAGGTAAGATGAAGGAGGTAGAGATTACATACTTACTGCCTGAATCTCTTATTATGAAAGCATTTGAAACACTATCCGGCATTTCAAGTAAAGAGAGAGGCAGGATTAATATCGGGTGTCAAGGTGTTTTTAAAGATGATATCAAGGAAGGAGGAAATTTCGGAGCATTTACAACCTCCAGGCCTGCTGCATCCATGGTAAGCATAGGCTGCTCGTGGTCCATTATCGGCCATTCGGAGGAACGCCGGTGGCTTCAGGAATTGATGACCGAGTATGATCCGCACATCAATCATGACAAAGAACGCAGCATGAAGGCGAAGAAGGCTGTAAACACCATTATAAACAAAGAACTAAAAAGTGCATATTTGCGAGATCTGAATGTTCTTTTGTGTGTAGGTGAGTCTGCAGAGGAGAGAGGTGAAGGATCTCTCGAACAGCAGTATGAAAATATCAAAGCAGTGATAGGAAGCCAGCTTGAGCAATCCCTTGATGGTATTGAGAATTTATTAGGCGACAAGCAGCTGGCCATCGGTTATGAACCCATCTGGGCCATAGGTCCCGGAAAGACTCCACCCAACAGTGAGTATATCAGTTTCATCTCTTCATTTATCAAAGATTACGTCAAATCAAAATTCGCAGTTGTTCCTGATGTCGTTTATGGAGGCGGACTAAAGGAAGAAAATGTCCAATCTATTTCAAAAATTCCTGCCATTGATGGAGGACTTGTAGCCTTAACCCGGTTTACAGGAGATATTGGTTTTGAACCGGAAGGCTTAAGGAATATCGTGTTGAAGTATGAGCTATAAGGAGGTTAATCATCATGAAACTGGCTTTTGAGTATGGCGCGGGCCTGATGGAGGCAAATCTGCCGGATAGCACCGATGTCTTCATACCCAGTGAAACGGTTCCCGATCCGCCATATATTGAGAATATAGAGGAAGTTACCAGACAGTCGATATTAAATCCCATCGGTATGGATCCGATTTCCAAATCTGTAAAAAAAGGAAACAAGGTAACCATTGTGTTTCCCGATAAAGTTAAGGGAGGAATGCAACCCACGGCACATAGAAAAGTCGCTATTCCCATCATCATTGAGGAACTTCTTAAGGCAGGCGTGGAAAAGAAGGATATTAAGCTGATTTGCAGTAATGGATTGCACCGCAAGAATACAAAGGAAGAAATCAAAATGCTTCTTGGCGATAAGGTATTCAATGAATTTTGGTATACACATCAGATTACCAATCATGATAGTGAAGATTGGGATAATCTAGTAGATTTAGGCTATGATGAACTGAATAACCGCGTGATCATGAACAGAGAAGTCTATGAAAGTGATTTTGCCGTTCTTATCGGACATGCGATGGGCAATCCCTATGGCGGCTATTCCGGGGGATACAAGCACTGTACGACGGGGATTACTCACTGGAAGTCCATCATGCATCACCATGTACCTCATGTCATGCACCGGGAAGATTTCACACCTGTAAGCAAGGATAGTTTGATGCGTAAAAAATTCGACGCTATCGGGATGCACATGGAAAAATGCATGGGAAAGAAGTTTTTTACATGCGATGCCGCATTGGATACCTATGCCCGGCAAATTGGTATATTTACCGGTGATGCGGAGAAAATTCAGCCTCTATCATGGGAAGTTTGCGACAAAAGAACCAATATTCCGTGGGCTGAGAAAAAATATGACATCATGGTCTTCGGGATGCCTCAGGCTTTTCACTACGGAAACGGGATGGGCACAAACCCTATTTTAATGCTTCAAGCCATTTCTGCCCAAATCATTCGTCACAAACGGGTTATGAAAGACAATTGTGTAATCATTTGTTCATCATTGTGCAATGGATATTTTCATGAGGAGGAATTCCCGGCATACCGGGCATTATATGAGTCATTCCAGAAAGATTACCATCATACTTTGCCGGATATGGAGAAATACGGTGAATTCTTTTCCAATAATGAAGAATACATTAACAAATACCGTTTTAATTACGGATATCATCCTTACCATGCATTTTCAATGATTTCCTGCGGGCACATCGCTGAAATGAACTGTGCAGCCATTTATATCGTAGGCGCCATTGAACCGGGTTATGCAAGAGGTATGGGTTTAAAAACCAGGGCGACCTTTGAGGAGGCGCTTCAAGATGCACGAAAATATGTGGGGGATCGGCCTAACATCCTAGCGCTGCCCAAAACCTTCAAACTTGCTGCTGTGCATCTTGGTATGAAAGAAGATAAATAATGTAATGGAGAGGATCAATATGAAGATGATGAAGGCATGTGTTGTGCATGAGCCGGGCAACATTGTGTATGAAGATGTCCCTATGCCGGAATTAGGACCCGAAGAAGCACTGATAAAGATTGAATACACAGGGGTTTGCGGCAGTGACGCACATATTTATGCCGGGCGCTTTGATAACGAGTTTCCTATTATCCCGGGACATGAATATGTAGGAAAGCTTGTAGATGTGCGGTCGAATTTAAAAACAAATGCTAATATCGGAGATACCGTTGTAGGACAGATCTATTATTCCTGCAATAACTGTGAGCTTTGCAACAGCGGCAGGGATAACATCTGTTTTGATTTGAAGGTGATGGGGGTGCATGTTCCCGGATCGTTTGCGGAATACTGCAAGGTTCCGGCTAAAAAGGTGATGAAGGTATCTGATCACGTCGATACGAAGATGGCGGTACTGGCAGAACCGTTGGCAGTGGGTGTGCATAGTGTAAATACCGGTGAGGTAGGGGTAGGCGATAAGGTGTTCATCATTGGCGGCGGCGTAATAGGCATCTGTATTGCGGTAGCGGCAAAGCTTGCGGGGGCTTCAAATGTAATCCTGAGCGAAGTGAATAAAAAACGGATTGAATTTGCCAGAATGTTAGGATTTACAGTGATTGACGCAGGGGAAGAGGATGTATTGGAGCGTGTGATGGCATTAAGCAATCAGAAGGGAGCCGATGTAGTCTTTGAGGTTACCGGTACAAAAAGTGCTTATGAATTGATGACGTATGCCGTAAAACGCAGCGGAATTATTGTGCAAGTAGGAATCTCGCCTAATATGGTACCCATCCGGGTACGGGCATTTTCATTAGGAGAAATCCAAGTCAGAGGGGTGAGGATACATAATCAAAAGAACTTTGAAACTGCGGTAAAAATTATTGAAAGCGGTATTGCAGAGGATATGCTAAGCAAATTTGTTACCCATGAATTTGTATTTTCAAATATAAAAGAAGCAATGAATTTCCAAGAATCAAATCAAGAACACTTTAAAATAATCTTAAAACCATAATCATTAAAGTAAGGTGAATTAAATATGTTGACAAATCAAAAGGTGAAAGCATTGAATGTTTTCGCAAATGAGATCAGGATAGAAGCGATCCGTGCAATGGCAAGTGTAGGCATGGGGCATGTCGGGGGATCTATGTCCGTTGCAGAAGTGATTGCCGTACTCTATGGAGAAGTAATGCGTTATGACATCCAAAAACCAAATTGGATGCAAAGAGATAAGCTGATCCTTTCAAAAGGTCATTCCGGGCCGGGACTTTATGCGGCACTGGCGTTAAAAGGCTTTTTCCCGTTAGAAATGATAACTACCCTGAACGCGCCGGGAACCATGCTGCCAAGCCATTGCGACAGGAATAAAACGCCGGGTATCGACATGAGTACCGGCTCGCTCGGACAGGGGTTGTCCGTAGCAAGCGGTATCGCTTATGGAGATCGAGAAGACGGACGTGAAAGCTATACATATTGCATACTGGGTGACGGAGAATGTCAAGAAGGGCAAATCTGGGAAGCTGCGATGTTTGCGGCACATCATAGACAATCCAATTTGATAGCGTTTATTGACTATAACAGCAAGCAGTTGGATGGAAAATTGGAAGATGTGCTTAGCTTAGGGGATATTGCTAAGAAATTCGAGGCCTTTGGCTGGAAGGTGCAGGATATTGACGGACATGATGTATCAGCGATATATGAAGCGATACAAAAGGCAAAAGAAGTACAAGATGTGCCTAACATGATTATTTTGCGTACCATTAAGGGAAAAGGCTGTAGTTTTGCGGAAAAGCTTGATTTTAACCATAATATTCCGGTTCCTATGGATAAATCAAACGAAGCGATTGAGATGCTTAAGGAGCAGATTGCAGAAATTGAATCATAAAAAAGAACGACAGAGAGGTGAAAAAATGAGTATACCGTTTGGTGCCGAATATCAAAAAGAAAACGTAGAAATGAGGGCAGCATATGTAGATGCGCAAAGGGAATTGATCGCTAAAGGTTTGCCCATCATGTTGCTGACCGCAGATCTTGGTTTTGCTTGCGGCCTATTGGATGTTTTAAAAGAGGACCCTAAACATGCACTGAATATGGGCATTGCCGAACAAAACATGGCTAGTTTTGCGGCCGGGTTATCCCTTACGGGTAAGATTCCTTTTGTACATACTTTTGCATGTTTTTGTTCCCGTCGGGCACATGACCAACTGTATATTTCGGGGTCCTATGCAAAATTAAATCTGAAAATCGTGGGAACTGATCCGGGAGTGTCCGCGGCATTGAATGGAGGGACCCATTCATGTATGGATGACATATCGACATTTCGTGCGTTTCCGGAAATCACAATCGTTGAACCCACTGATTCAACAATGTTGAGGAAATTGATTCCCCAGATTGCAAATGAATACGGTGTGCATTATATACGTCTTTACAGAAAAAATGCGATAAGAATTTATGATGAAGACGCTGAATTCAAAATCGGAAAGTCAATGAAACTCAGGGAAGGAAAAGACATTACACTAATTGCTTCAGGCATGTGTGTTTATGAAGCTTTGCAAGCCGCTGAGATACTCTCGAAAGAAGGTATCGGTGCAAGGGTTTTGGATATGTTTACAATAAAACCCCTTGATAAAGACGCTGTATTGGAAGCAGCATCCAAGACTGGAGCTATCGTGACGGCAGAAAACCATACGGTAATAGGAGGCCTTGGCAGTGCCGTGAGCGAGCTTGTGAGCCAATATCACCCTGCAATTGTAGGAAAAGTGGGCATTCAAGATTTATTTGGAGAGGTAGGTGATGAAAGGTTTTTGATGGAGAGATTTGGGCTTAAAGCAGAGAGCATTGTCAAAAAAGCACAGGAAGTGCTGCAAATCAAAAAGGAGATTCATTGATCTCCGTGTGCCGGATATCACTAAAAATTTATGTATTTAAAAGGAGGTACCTGTACATGAAAAAAAAAGTAATGGCTATGGTATTAGCGATTGGATTGATCTTTTCACTTGGAGCTTGTGCAAACAATTCAGGAGAAACGACCAACAAAGAAGCAGACACCTCAAAAACAGAACAGAAAGCGGATGCAAATGCTTCTTCACCCGATTCTCAGAAGCAACCCGAACAGTTACAAAAACTCACGATTAGTCATCATCCTTCCACACATGGTTTACCTGCATATGTGGCATTAGAAAAAGGGTGGTTCAAAGAGCAGGGGTTAGATGTAGATCTAATGGTATACATTAGTGGGCCGCCGCAGATGGAGGCTTTGGCCAGTAATGCATGGGAAACAGGCGGAGCAGGCGGACCGGGAGCGGTGAACGGGGTAGTAAGTTATGATCTGTCCATACTTGGTTATGGTACTTGGGATGACCCTTCGCTTGATATTTATGTAAGAGAAGACAGTCCTATTTATAAATCAGGTAAAGGGAATATCCCCAATTATCCGGATATCTACGGGAAACCGGAAGATTGGAAAGGGAAGGAGTTTCTTCTTCCAAAGGGTACGACAGCACATCTTACTCTGCTTGCTACATTGGAAGCGATGGGGTTAAGTGAAGAGGATGTTAAGATCACACATATGGAAGTGCCGGCAGCTTACACAGCGTTTAAAGCCAATCAGGGCGATGGTGTGGTGCAGTGGATTACGTTCTCACTGAATGCGCAAAAGAACGGTTGGAAAAAAGTATCCGGCGCAGAAGCAGCTGGGGTACACATACCGACCTGCGTATTTGCAAGCAGCAAGATTTTAAAAGACCGTCCGGAGGTTGTTCAAAAATATCTTGATACATACATGGAAGCAGCCATGTGGATTAATGACAATCCGGAAGATGCAGCAGAGTATTTTCTCGAGTACTGTACCGAGAATGGTGTAAAAACAAGCTTGGAAGACTGCAAGAAGCTCTTGGAAATGCATAAGACGCCAACCGTGGCTGAAGTGGAAAAGATGCTGCAGCCTTCAAACGGAGATATGAATGAGTATAAGCAGGTCATGAGCGATATGATGGACTATTTCATTAAGATGGGCAATTACACCGAAGAGCAGAAGGAGAAGGTATTGGAATATATGGACGACACGTATATGATGAAAACGGTGGAATTCCTAAAAAATAACAAAAAATAGTTTTTGGTATGAGCATCTGCAAGGCTTTCAGATGTCTTGCGGATGCCATCATCTTAACGAAAAATATATATACTCATTTTAAAATATGGAGTGGATATGATGAAAACAAGCTTGGACATTACAAATCCGATAAGGCCTGAAGCTGTAAAATTTAAAAATGGGGTAAGCAAGGTGCTTATACTTAACATTACCGGAATTGCAGCGTTTATTTTGATATGGTACTTGTTGGTTGCTTTAAATATTGTTGATAAAAGAATGCTGATTTCACCTATCGATGTGTGTATTTCAGTCATCAATAAATTAGTCGATTCCAGACCGGATGGTGCGACGTTATTTGTGAATATCGGATCAAGTTTTTTGGTCGCAATCCTGGGTTTCTTACTTGCGATATTGATAGGAACCCCGTTGGGACTGTTGATGGGATGGTATAAACCATTTGACCGGTTTGTGCGGCCTGTATTCGAGGTCATTCGCCCTATCCCGCCAATTGCTTGGATACCGTTAACCATTTTGTTTTTAGGAATAGGCATCATGGCGAAGGCGTTTATTATCTTTTTTTCAGCATTCGTCCCAACACTGATTAATTCTTATACAGGCATTATCCTTACAAATCCTGTGCTTATAAATGTTGCGAAGACATGTGGTGCATCGAATAGAAGGATTTTTCTGAAGGTAGGGATCCCTTCAGCAATGCCGATGGTTTTTGCGGGTTTTAAGATATCTCTGGGCAGTGCTTGGTCCACCCTTGTGGCTGCTGAGATGCTCGCGGCAAATAAAGGACTTGGATATATGATTCTGATGGGAAGGCAGTTTATGCGGATAGATATTATCATTGGAGGCATGATTGTCATCGGAGTGATCGGGAATATTCTCGATATGCTGCTGACCAAAGTTGAGAATTCTGTGATTAAATGGAGGGTTCAGAAATGAACAGAAACACAAAAAAAATAGTCATGAATGTTTTGCCGGTATTATCCATTGTACTCCTGATCTTATTTTGGATTTGGGTATCAATGGATGAAAAAAGCCTCATACCGTCTCCGACAGAAGTTATACAACGGTTTATTATTCTTTTGCAGCACCCCATTAGTAAGACCTCCATTGAAAAGCACATATGGGCCAGCTTGAGCCGTGTACTTTCCGCACTTGTCTATGCTTCGGTCATAGGAATATCTTTTGGTCTTTTGATCAGTTGGAGCAAGACGTTCAGAGCACTTTTGAAACCATTATTTGAAATGATGCGTCCGGTACCTCCCATTGCATGGATTCCATTAATTACAATATGGTTTGGGATTGACGAATTATCAAAAATTATTATCGTGTTCATCGGGGCTGTGATGCCCATCGTTGTCAATACTTATACCGGTGTTACGCTGGTACCTGAGCTCAATCTTGATGCAGGACGTATTTTTGGAGCAAATAACAGGCAGCTGCTGCTTGATATCGTTTTACCGTCTTCCATCCCTGCCATCGTTGCCGGGGTAAAGACGGCCCTCGGTACAGGGTGGATGGTAGTGCTGGCCGCAGAGATGATATCCGCAAAGACAGGATTAGGATTTTTGATTATCAGGGGTTCCGACAGCGATGATATCGCTCTGACGATGGTCTCGATGATTTTCATAGGGCTGGTGGGAGCGTTGTTATCCACGCTATTAACATTGCTAGAGAGGTGGTTGTGCCCATGGAGAACAGATATAAACTGAGTGTTAAAAACATTTCCAAGACTTTTTATATGCAAAAACAAGAAGTGAGTGCTGTTGAGGACATCTCAATGGATGTGCGGGAGAATGAGTTTTTAGTGCTGCTTGGTCCGGGACAGTGCGGTAAAACCGTGTTTTTGAGTATACTTGCAGGATTGATGCAACCCACATCAGGGGAAGTGTTTTTAGATGGTAAATCTCATGCAGGAACGGATGACAGGATTTCAATGGTATTCCAAAAGATTGCGCTGATGCCCTGGAAAACAGTGATGCAAAATGTGGAGATGGGTCCGAAATTTGCGGGTATCAAGAAAGAGATCCGGCGGAAAAGAGCACAGCATTTTATTGATTTGGTAGGGTTAAAAGGGTTTGAAAACAGTTATCCCAGGCATCTTTCAGGAGGAATGAAGCAGCGTGTCGGAATAGCGAGGGCCTATACCAATAATCCGGAGATTCTCTTAATGGATGAGCCGTTCGGACAGCTTGATGCCCAGACCAGGTATGCCATGCAGGACGAGATCCTGAGGGTGTGGGAGCAAGATAAAAGAACCGTGGTGTTTGTTACAAACAATATTGAGGAAGCTGTATATTTGGGAGACCGGATTATACTGTTCAGTGAACGGCCTGCAAGAGTAAAAGATATCTATTCCTTGGAGCATCTGAAAAGGCCAAGAAACAATATGGATAAGGAATTTTTGGAGATGAGGGAATTGATCGCCAATAATACCGACTTGGCTCTTGCGTAGAACGGATATTAATAGCAAAGGAGTTATGCATCATGGCAAACAACTCGGAGTATAAAGTGGAAGTGAAAGATCTCTGCAAGAATTTTGACGATCTGACTGTTTTGAAAGATTGCAGCTTTAATATCAAAAAGGGAGAATTTGTATGCGTGGTAGGGCCAACAGGCTGTGGAAAAACCACTTTCTTAAACCTGCTGACCTGCCTTATCGAGCCTACATCGGGACAGATACTTGTAGATGGAGAGAAAGCCGACCCGCAGAAACACAATCTCGCTTTTGTGTTTCAGGAGCCTTCTGCTTTCCCATGGCTTACAGTGGAGCAAAATATGCGGTTTGGACTTGAAACCAAAGAGCACCCTGAAGCCTATATTAAAAGCCAGGTGGATAAAATCTGTTCACTAATGGGCCTTGAAAAATACCGTCACACTTATCCGGGACAGCTTTCGGTAAGCGCGGAGCAAAAAGTGGTGATAGGGCGGGCATTTGCGATGAATCCTGACCTGCTGTTGATGGATGAACCTTATGGACAGATGGATATCAAAGTACGTTTTTATTTAGAGGATGAAGTCATCAAGCTTTGGAAGGAATTGAACAGTACGGTGATCTTCATTACCCATAATATTGAAGAAGCGGTCTATCTTGCCGAAAGGATTTTGATTCTTTCACCCAAGCCTGCTTCAGTGAAAGAGGAAGTCATTATCGATTTGCCGCGCCCGCGCAATATTGCAGATCCTGAATTTATCAGGATACGCAGTTATGTGACGGATATGATCAAGTGGTGGTAAGCATCAATATTTTATAACAAGTAGATGTTCAGTAAATAACAACAAAATGGTATAGAATGTTAAAGTTTTAGGTTATAGCAATAAACTATGTTCATGTGTACTTTGAAAATTTAAAGAATGGATGATAGGAATAATTTGGTATCTAAAAATGGTCGGAGATTCCCTATGCAAGAGAATAGTAAGAATATTTTTCCTGTAGTTTATGCAGCAGTCTTATGGTATTCTTTATTCTCAAGGGTTATGGCTATGGCTTTTGCATGTTGGAGCATGCAAACTAAGGCAGTTCTCACGAAGAAGTTCTTGGTACCCCTAAATAATGGAGATTTAAGACCGTTGTTGAGTACAATATCTCCAATAACGGATTCTATACGTGCTCTTCTTGAATAGATGTCTTTCCAGAGTTGTGAGCCTCTGGGAACTTGGGTAAACCAACGAATATCATCTTCAATGTGAGTATAGACTGTCTTGCCATAGCCAGAATCACAACATGGATGATCACACTTTAGTTTTTCAGCCAATTTTTTAGAAGCTTTTCTTGGACACCGCCATTTTAGTCGTCTTTTTTTCTTATCAATACCCCAATAGTAAAATGTATGACCAGCAGCACAAACAGGCAAACCAAACTCATTAGTAGGTGTTGGAGTTTGAGAATTTCTTGGATTAATTGCAATAATAGGCTTACCGCCTAGTAAACTAATCCACCAGTAAACATAATAAGCGTCGTATCCCGAATCAGCAATGACATAATGAAAGTCAACTTTCAAGTTGTGATAAAGATGCATTATTAGATGTGGTGTCATTCTAACATCGTGGACATCAGCACCTTCGACGAAGAATGTTAGTGGTAGGCATTTAGATGGATTATCTATCATAGGAGTTGTTGCAAAATGCAGACCGTATCCCATTAGATATTCATCAAGATTATGATCATAACCTTTTGTGGCTTCGGAGTCAGTACACATAGAGCATTTAAAGGGTTTTATATTACTGGCATAGCATCTACAATATTTTTCAGGAACATACTTTTGTTTGCAAAAAGATTTTACCTTGCAGCCGTCAAAGATTACTTTATCATGGGGATCAATGATTCCTAATTCGATAGATTCTTTGACAAATAACAATTCAAATATTTTACGGATTAGAGAACCTTGAAGCATGACATCTTCAACGTTTTCATCGCCGAAAAGATTAGAGATAAACCAAGAGAAATAAGCCTTAGAGGGCGTCTTGTCAGGAGAGAAACCTGATAGATAAGCATATCTTGGTGTATCCCTAAGTTCTTTGACCCATTTATTAATGGATGTAAAGCCAGCAAGGTACATCACAAGTAAAGACCTTAAAGCATCTTGAGGGCGATAAAGTGCAATACGTCCTGCAGGATTTTGTGAATAAAAATGTAAACAGAAGTCATAAACACGAGATAGATCAATCTTTGATATTATCTTAGCAATGCTGTCAGTCTCACTGACAGATAGAAATAAATTAAGTTTATAAGCCAGGTGACTCTGGTTTGGTGGAAGCAATGACATCAGCCCCTTTCTAAAATATTCTCTATTTTAGCAGGTTTGAGGGCTGTGAGGTGAAGAAAATTGTTTCCAGTTGATAAAATCAAGTTGAATCAAGGGGTTCAGCTTTGCTGAACACCAACTTATAACAAATAAATGAGGTGAAAAAATGGAGAGTCATGCATATAAAGAATTGAAAATAGCGGCAGCGAAAATACGAATGGATATTATAGAATCACTCTATTGTGCCGGGTCAGGACATCCGGGCGGATCATTATCCATCGCGGATATTCTTGCGGTGCTTTATTTTAAAGAGATGAATATTAATGCAGAAAATCCCGAATGGCCGGAACGGGACCGGTTCGTACTTTCAAAAGGGCATTGCGCACCTGCATATTATGCGGCGCTGGCGGAAAAAGGATATTTTTCTAGGGATGAGTTGAAAAATCTAAGAAAGGGATCAAGTTTCCTTCAAGGACATCCGGATATGAAAAAAACACCGGGAGTTGATATGTCTTCGGGTTCTCTGGGATTGGGTCTTTCGGCGGCAAATGGCATGGCGATGATCGGGAAGGCGGAAAACAAGGATTATCATGTCTATGCCATGCTGGGGGATGGTGAAATTCAAGAAGGTCAGATATGGGAAGCCGCAATGACGGCTGCGCATTATAAGCTTGACAACTTGACAGCTTTTGTTGATCTGAACGGTCTTCAGATTGACGGGGAAGTAGCAGCAGTGATGAATCCTGCACCGGTAGATAAGAAATTTGCTGCGTTTGGTTGGCATGTGATTGTGATAGATGGGCATCACTTGGAAGAAATCATAGATGCCATTGAAGAAGGTAAGCGTACCAAAGGAAGGCCTACGGCGATCTTATGCCGCTCTATCAAAGGCAAGGGTGTGTCCTTTATGGAGAACAAGGTTGGATGGCATGGTATGACTCCAAATAAAGAACAATACGATGAAGCGGTCAAAGAACTGGAACAAACATTAAGGGAACTGGAGGTTGGCTGAAATGGCTGAAAAGATGGCGACACGAGAGGCGTATGGTCTTGCACTGGCGGAATTGGGAGAAAAGCACCTGTTTTATGTTTGTGATGCTGATTTATCCAAGGCGACGAGAACGGAACATTTTGCGAAGAAATATCCTGAAAGATTTTTTAACATTGGCATTTCTGAAGGGGATATGATGTCAACCGCAGCAGGCATGTCTACATGCGGTTCACCGGTGTTCGCAAGCACTTTTGCAATGTTTGCGGCCGGGCGTGCCTATGATGCAGTAAGAAATTCAATCGCTTATCCTCATAGAAATGTAAAAATTTGTGCGACCCATGCTGGAATATTAATCAATGAAGATGGCGCATCACACCAATGTGTTGAGGATATTGCTCTGATGCGTGTAATACCGGAGATGGTAGTGATTGTGCCGACAGATGCTAAGTTGACAAAAGCAGCTGTCGAGGAAGCATTATTATATGATGGGCCGGTATATATCCGTTTGGGAGGAAAGTATGCCGAAGAATTGGTGTATGATACCGATATATCGTTTAAAATCGGCAAGGGGATGATCGTAAGGGAAGGAACGGATGCGACCATTATGGCTGTTGGGCGGATGCTGTATCAATCTCTTCTAGCGGCGGATATGCTTAAAGCGGAAGGCATTTCAGCGAGGGTAGTGGATATGTCGTGTATCAAACCGATGGATGAAGAACTGGTGGTCAGATGTGCAAAGGAGACGGGGGTCATCGTGACAGCCGAGGATCACAGCGTCATCGGAGGCCTTGGAGGAGCTGTTGCAGAAGTGGTTTCTGAAGCCCATCCCACTGTTTTAAGGCGCGTAGGTGTAAAAGACAAGTTCGGAATGTCCGGAAGTTTTGATGAGATGGTTAAGATATATGGACTTGATGCTGAAACGATTTTTTCAGCAGTAAAGGACGCCATTAAGGCAAAATAATATGATTTATTTGAGGAGGAGTTAATTATGAAGATCGGAATCGGAAGCGACCATTTGGCATTTGAATTAAAAAGCTTTTTGATGAATGAACTTGCTAAAAGAGGGCACGAAGTAGTTGACTGCGGCTGTTATGATGCAAATGAAGTAGACTATCCCGATGTGGCTGCGAAAGTAGCACAAGGGATACAGAAAAAAGAATTTCAAAAGGGTTTTTTGGTTTGCGGTACCGGGATAGGGATGCAGATTTGTGCAAACAAATTTAGTGGTGTTTATGCAGCAGTTTGCCATGATTTATTCTCTACTGATCGCTCGGTATATGCGAATAATATTAATATTATGTGCATTGGCGCTTTGGTAGCAGGCAAAATGACAGCTTTAAAGATGGCTGAAGAATGGCTGGCGAGAACTTATGAAAGCAAAGAGCCTTTTATCACAAAGCTGGGCAAGCTTTATGCATATGAACAAGAGAATATGAAATAGGAGGTTAAAGTCATGGAGAATAATAGCGTTTTAAAATGTTACACACACTCTATCCTAGGCAAAGAGGGTATCAATATCGCAAAAGGCGATGAAAGTTATGTGTATAGATTAAAAAACCAAGAAATAGGCCTTGCTTTATATTCACAGATAAAATCATACGCAAAATATATTGGAGTGACTCAAAACTTTAAGGAAGTCATTGATTATTTCAACATTCCGGAAGGAGAAACTCCGGCAGGATTTAAAGTAGAATATTCGCTGGAAAGTGATGGAATATGTAAAGCGGATCTGGTCCGGGATATCTCATATGATAAAAATGGCATTAAACGTCCTACCAAGCTTCTCTTTTCGGCAGATTCCGCCAATCCCTATGAGGTTTATCAAATAAAGGATATGGTGGCAAATCTAACGTGTAATCCGGCAATTATCTACAATATGTTCATTAATAATCCTCAAGCAAATATAGGACAAAAGTTCAAAAACAGAGATGAGGTTATGGATGAAATAGGAAAAATTCTGGGGCCTGGATGTGATATCAGCGTAGAGATTAATGATCCATTTAATGCATCCGATGAAGAGATTCTTGAAGAATGTGCACGCTTCAGTGAAATGCTTTCAAAATATAGGGTTGTAATTAAGATTCCTCATACAGGGCCAGTGAATGCTGAGAATGTGAAAGAGTTGTTAGAAGGAGATAAAAAATTCAATCTTAGATGGAATCAAGGAATTAATAAAGATAGACTGCGAGGACATAATTTAGCTATTATGTTGAAGGAAAAGGGTTATAGAGTGAATTTCACGCTGATGTTTGAACCTTATCAGACCGCTCTGGCGCTTCAAGCGCGTCCATATTTTATCAACAGCTTTATTATGTTCAGACATACGCAAAGCAAGTATATGTTTGGACTGTTAAAGGCGTATGAGGCTACGGGTGATGACACTTTCATGGATATGTTAAAACAGTATATGATAGACAACGATTATATCGGAGCCAATGAAGCAAATATGGATATGCTAAAAATAAAGAATCTAGCAGAGTTTATGTTAAAGTACAGAGGCTTTGATGATAAGGATTGCGATGGATTGGACAGCATAAGACATAATCTCAGAGTGCTGCGCAAGGCCAATATGTCGGATACGCGATTGATCATATGCAACTTCCAGGGAGATACATTATATCCTTATATCGATAAACTGCTGATGGAAGATGAGTTTAAAGATATGTCAGACCGTATCGTGATTACCACAGCTCCCGAACACCTTTCTCAATTTACTTCTTCACCATTGGTGGTTCAATTCCATAGACGTTTCATGAATGCGGCAAAAGGACAGAAATAGTTGAATATTTGTAATGAATGGATAAAAGAGCTTCAAGATCTGGTGCAACTTGCTATACCTTTAGCAACAGCACCGGGTCAAGGCTCTACGGCTCAATCATTTAGTCTTGCGATAAGATGGATTTGACTTTACTTTAGATTTTAATAATATTACTGATAGTTTACGAGGTGAGTTTGATGTTTAATTTGACACACTTATTTGATCTTACAGGAAGAAAAGCAATCGTAACAGGTGCGGCACGTGGTTTGGGGCGGGCGATGGCAGAAGGTCTCCATGAAGCAGGAGCGGAGGTGTGCATCATTGATATACTGGGTGAAATGTACACTACTGCAGAAGAAATGAGCAAGTTAGGAGAGAAAGTACATGCCATTAAAGCAGATCTTGGAGATGACAAGGATATTACACGTGCCTTTAATGAAGCTGTAGATATTATGGGAGGTAAGGTAGATATACTTTTGAACAATGCGGGAACAATTGTAAGAAAGGATGTCTTTGATCATACTTTGGAAGATTGGGAAAAGGTATTTAAAATTAATTCCACAGCACCGTTTATATTATGTAAATTAGCGGCGGAAAAAATGAAGGCTAATCATTATGGTAAGATAATAAATATAGCGTCTATGCTTAGTTTTATAGGAGCTTTTAAAAATTGTTCCTATTCCGCTTCAAAGGCATCCATTGCCTTACTTACCAAATCTTTATCCAATGAGCTGGCTAAATCCGGCATATGTGTAAACGCAATAGCGCCCGGATATTTTGAAACACAGCTTAATATTAAGGATCAAATGGGCAAAGAATTGGTAGATTCGATAAATAGCAGAATTCCCAAAGGGAGGTGGGCGAAGCCTGAAGAACTGAAGGGAGCAATTGTATTTCTTGCTTCCGAGGCTTCAAATTATGTATCTGGGGCGATACTAAATGTAGATGGAGGTTTTCTAGGTAGATAGGCTTAGGTACATTTTTAATGATGATCATTACAGGGCTGTTAAGCATTATAAAATAGTTATTTAAGAATAGTGTGAAAATACATAAGGGGTTGTTTTAAAATATAATTCAAATTTATTTTGAGACAGTCCCTTGGCCTGTTACAACGTATGAATATTGCTGCAGGTTGGTTTCGATGCTCCGATAAAATATTTTCAAAAGTATTTTAATATTAAGATAATATTAAAAGTAATCATGCATAAAAAGTGGGGATTTTGGTCAAAAATCAATGATCATCTATACAGGCAGGTTGACATAAAACTCATTAGGCTTTCTGACAAATACTTGTTTTTATGATATGCGGCATGAAAGTCTCGATCAAGATTAACATCGTTTATTAAAATACTATGAAGTTTCTTTGACTGCAATTCTTTTTCTACAAGCATTTTAGAGATGACTGTTAGACCTTGACCATTGATAACTGCATTTTTAATTGCTTCCGAGTTGTTACAAGTCCACTTTTCATTTACAGAAATTCCCGCGGCTTGCAGTGCTTTTTCAAAAAGCTCTCTTGTACCGCTGCCTTTTTCACGCATAACAAAATCTAAGCTTTGAAGTTGAGATATGCTGATGCTTTCTAAATTCGAAAATTTATGAAAAGCCGAACAAACAAGTATAAGCTCATCTGAAAGAATAGGAACAGTAATAATATCGGCGCTTTTTATTTCCCCTTCTACTATTCCTATATCCAGTTCGCTTTTTAATAGCATTTCTTCAATAACACCGGTGTTTTCAACAATGATTTGTGTTTTCACTTCGGGATGTTTGGTTTCAAAATCTTGTAAGATATCATTCAGCACACAAGTTCCAATCGTGATTGTCGCACCAATTTTCAAGCTGATATTTTTAGATTTCATACTTATATTTTCTTCCATTTCATCAAACAATGCGATGATATGTCTTGCATAATTCAAGAATTCTTTGCCTGCCTCAGTAATGAAAAGTTTTTTAGAGAGACGTTCAAATAGTTTTATTTCATAATACTGTTCTATTTCTGAGATGGTTTGGCTGATGGATGGTTGAGCGATATGTAGTTTTCTAGCGGCAACACTCATCTTTCCATATTGGCAAACGGCGATAAAAACCTTCAAATGTCTGATTGTCATCTTAATACTCCGTTCTATAGGTAAATACCTATTATAATAATAATATATTACTATTTTGCAATATATAGTTCAAGTATTATAATAGAAAGAGAAATAATAAATGGAGTTGATCATATGAATATAACAGCAGAACAAAGAAAGAAAGTGAAAGGACAAGGATTTTTATCCAATAATGATGGGATACATTTTTCAGCAAGGGTCATTACGAGAAATGGAGTTTTGAATGCTAAACAAATAAGAAACTTGAGTGAGGTCGCTGAAAAATTCGGAAACGGGAATGTCTCGTTTACTTCAAGATTAACAGTAGAAATTCCGGGGATTCAATACGATGATATTGAAAATGTAAAAGTATATGTAGCAAAAGAGGGTATGACGGTCGGTGGAACAGGAGCAAAAGTACGTCCTATTGTCGCTTGTAAAGGGACGGTTTGCACATATGGACTGGTGGATACCCAAGGACTTGCCATTGAAATCCATAAGAGATTTTATGAAGGATATTCCGATGTTATGCTCCCCCATAAATTTAAAATTGCAGTTGGAGGCTGCCCAAACAGCTGTGTAAAACCGGAGCTTAATGACCTGGGAATTGTAGGCCAGAAAAAACCGGATTATAATAGCCAATTATGCAAGGGATGCGCAAAGTGTGGTGTGATTGATACTTGCCCGATGAAAGCGGCAAGCATGGAAAACGGTAAAATGATCATTGATCAATCTGTGTGCAATAATTGCGGCTTATGCATCTCCAAATGCTATTTTAATGCGATCCCGGATGAAGAACAAGGATATAAAGTCTATGTCGGCGGCAGATGGGGGAAAAAAACACGTATAGGTTCACTTATTGATAAGATGTTTACAAAAGATGAAGTTCTGAATGTAATAGAAAATGCAATTTTATTGTATAAGAATGAAGGCGTACCGGGAGAGCGTTTCGGGATGACAATTGATCGAATAGGTATAGAAAAGGTTCAGGAAATGCTTATTGCAAATGATCGCTAAAAAGTAAAAAGGAATTTGGTGGAATAAAAGTAGAACAAGGTTTATGTCAATGAATTAGGAGAATATTTAAAGCCAATCTATCTAACATAAATTTATTAGCCCTAGAATAGTAGATTGAATGCTCTGTTTGTCACAGAATTACGTAAAGTTCATATATTATTATTAGATGAACTAAGTTGAATAGAATTTTAAAGAGGTGATTCTAAGAATGGATATGAATATGATGAATTGGCATATGCAGCTATATAATCTGCATAACCAACTAGCAAACGGTCACGCCCGCTCTGCTAATATTCAAAGACAAATTGCGCAGGTGAATTATCAGATGGCGATGCACCATCAGGGAATGGATATGCAGCCAATGCAGCCGACAGTACCTGGTGCACCAATGATGCCGCAAGATGGAATGCACGGTGACCCTGGTCATGACAATTACAGATAAGAATAAGTATTTATAGGGAAAAGGCAGTTATAGATTAGCTGTCTTTTTTATTTTTGAAAAGTGTACTATTAAATTAAAATAAATTCAATTATTTAACAAAAAGGACATTTAATTGAGAAATAGGTCTTCTGTGTATATTGTAAAGGATTTGTTACGGAAATATAATAAAATATATTAGGGGAATCAAATATAATAGATGTTTATATTGCATAAAAAGTTTGTACTGCGTCATATTAGTCCCTTATGTAATAGAGGGTCTTCTTCATAATTCCAGTGGAAAACAGCATGATTTACTATCAGCTTTAAAATACCTGTTAAGTCTGAACTAAAGGTGAGTTAAAATGATACAGATTATTAAAACAAAAGGCAGATTACAAATAAACATGACTGCATTTCCTATGGGAAATGATGTATGTATAATTTTAACGGGAGGCGATACACCGCACCTTGGTGCCTTAACAGCCGGATCATATTGTGAGAGCCTTCAAACAATTACTTTCTACCATCATAAAGAAAATGTCATTACAGAAATGTTCGGAAATATTCTAAGAAGAGCATACAAAGGCAATCTTGCTGTTTGCTGCGGTATACATTTAGATAATATCACTTCCCAAGAGATAGTAAATACAGTTGATTTATGCCGAGAAATAGCGGAAAAACTAAGTGAATTGTTAAGAGAAGATGACCAGACCATGAGGTGAATGACAAAATTGCCAACCGCTAAAGAATAAATAACCTTTTAAAGTATATCAATCTTAGTACGGGATTATTAATTATATAGGAGTGTTATTATGGTTAAAGAAAAAGAGAAAATAACAGATTTACGGTCAGCCCTGGCGTTGTTAAGAACAATACCGGGACAGCTCATTGAAACGGACGAACCTGCTGATCCGCATGCTGAGATATCAGGGGTATACCGTTATGTCGGTGCTGGCGGAACAGTACAGCGTCCGACGCAGACCGGTCCGGCAATGATTTTTAACAATGTTAAAGGGAATGAAGATGCAAGGGTTCTTATAGGGCTCTTAGCCAGTCGAGAAAGGGTAGCCCTTATGCTGGGCGCAGAGCCTCAACGCCTGGGATTCCTTTTAAATGAAGCGGTTACACACCCCATTGAACCAATTACTATTGAGCAAACTGAAGCTTTGTGCCAAGAGGTTGTACATTATGCTAATGAACGGGGATTTGATATCAGAAAACTGCTGCCTGCACCTACCAATACAGAAGAAGATGCCGGTCCGTATATCACTTTAGGGATGTGCTATGCCTCTGATCCTGAGACTGGAGAATCGGATGTGACAATACATCGTTTATGTTTGCAAAGCAAAGATGAGATTTCAATGTATATTGTACCTGGAGCACGCCATTTAGGTGTTTTTCATGAAAAAGCGGAAAAGGCGGGAAAACCGCTGCCTATTTCAATCAGCATAGGCGTGGATCCTGCTATCGAAATTGCAGCATGTTTTGAACCGCCCACAACACCACTTGGTTATAATGAGTTAAGTGCGGCAGGAGCTATTAGGAATAGAGCTGTTGAGCTAGTTCAATGCTTAACCATGAATGAAAAGGCTATTGCTAATGCCGAGTATGTTATTGAGGGTGAATTGCTTTACGATGTACGTGTCAGAGAAGATCAGAACACAAATACCGGAAAAGCCATGCCGGAGTTTCCTGGCTATACAGGTCCTGCCAACCCCCAGCTGCCGATCATAAAAGTAAAAGCAGTTACACACCGCCGCAATCCCATCATGCAGACCTGTATAGGACCTAGTGAAGAGCATGTTAATATGGCAGGGATTCCAACAGAAGCAAGTATCATAAAAATGGTAGAGAAGGCGATGCCTGGCCGTCTGATAAATGTTTACGCACATTCGGCAGGCGGCGGCAAATATATGGCTGTTTTACAATTCAAAAAAAGCGTACCGAGTGATGAAGGACGTCAAAGGCAAGCTGCATTATTAGCTTTTGCAGCGTTTTCCGAGCTTAAACATATCATTATTGTAGATGAAGATGTAGATCCGTTTGACAGCAATGATGTTTTATGGGCCTTGAATACGCGTTATCAGGGAGATGTTGATACGATTTTCATTCCGGGTGTACGCTGTCATCCATTGGACCCTTCCCAAAGTCCGGAGTATAACCCGTTGCTTCATGGAAAAGGGATTTCTTGTAAGGTGATTTTTGATTGTACAGTACCGTTTCATTTAAAAGAGCATTTTAAAAGGTCAAAGTTCAAAGAGATGAATCCTGCACGTTTTGCACCGGAATTGTTTGACAAGGGCTTGTACGTCGATGGAAGAAACTGACTTATAGATGATGCTGCAGGTGCATATAGAGATTTTGAATAGTATATTCATATATTAATAATTTACTTTATAAATAAACACCGTTAAATAGAAGGAGGGGTCTCATGTTAAAGGGTGGATATATGGGTAAGATTTTAAGAGTTAATCTCACTACTAAAAAAATCACTACTGAAGAACTTCCTGAAAAGATTGCAAAAGACTACATAGGTGGAGCGGGATTTGGAATCAAGTATTTATTTGACGAAGTTCCCGGTGATGTTGACCCTTTGGGAGAGGAGAATAAATTAATTTTTGCGTCAGGTCCATTAAGTGGTACCTCAGCGCCATGTGCAAGTAGAATAGCACTTACTACTAAATCCCCATTAACCGGAGCAGTTGGTATGGCCTTATCCGGTGGGTATTTCCCGGTAGAAATGAAATTTGCCGGTTATGATATCCTTATTGTTGAAGGTGAATCTGAGGAACCGGTCTATCTTTGGATAAAAGATGATAAAGTAAGCATTCGTCCGGCGAAAAAATTATGGGGTATAAATACCTTCGATACCCAAGTTTTAATTAAAGATGAGCTAAACGAACAAAATGCAAGAATCGCATGTATCGGTCCGGCTGGAGAAAATTTATCAAAAATGGCGTCCATTATTAATGAAAAAAGAGCTTTTGGACGTAAAGGAGTAGGGGCCGTAATGGGTTCCAAAAATCTTAAGGCAATCGCCATCAGGGGCACGGGGAAAGTCCCCATTGCAAATGAACAAGCTTTTAAAGAGGCTAGATCTTTTATGTTATCTGCAATGAAAAAAAGTGCGCATTTATATCCCCAGTTCTCTAAGCTAGGAACACCGATGGTTGTAGAGGTAACGAGTGCTTTAGGGATATTTCCTTCTGAAAATTACATAACTACAGGAGAGAAAAACTATGTTGGGGATCTTGGCGTAGAAGCTAGTCTGGAAAGAGCGAAAGGATCGGAACACTGCTATGGATGTCCTGTGGGATGCAGTCAAATGAAATTAGCCAGAGGAAGCTCAAAATATATCAGTGCACTTTCTGACCCAGAGTATGAGACCTATTATAGCTTTGGGGGAGAAACGGGTGTTCGTAATTTAGATAGTATTATATTTGCTGATCAACTGTGTGACAAGCTGGGCTTGGATACGATGTCCGTAGGTGTTACGATAGGATTTGCTATGGAACTGTTCGAAAAGGGAATTCTGACTTTAGAAGATACAGATGGAATAGATTTGAAATTTGGAAATCATGAGGTCATGGTAGATTTGATTACAGAGATTGCCTACAGAAGAGAAGGATTAGGAGCTTTACTATGCGACGGTTCTAAGGCAGCTTCTGAAAAAATTGGAAAAGGTTCTGGAAAATACGCGATGCACGTTAAAGGTTTAGAATTTCCGGCATATGATCCAAGGGGAGCAAAAGCTCACGGATTAAATTATGCAACATCATATACCGGAGCAGACCATAATAGAGGCTATGCATTTCAAGAAATATTTGGAGCGCCATTTCCAAAGGCATATGATAGGTTTGCAGCACAAGGCAAAGGTTGGTTGACAAAATGGAATCAGGATATTAGGTGCGCCACGACAGATTGTCCTACGATGTGCGGTTTTTTAATGGATATGGCATTACCGGATGTAGCTCAAAAAAATACGGCAGATATGGTAAGTAGTGTATCCGGCCTTAGTTTAACACCGGATGATATAGCTAAGATAGGTGAAAGAGTCAACAACTTAGCCAGGACTTTCAACATAGCTGCTGGTTTTACAAGGGCTGATGACACTTTCCCGGAAAGAATACTTACAGAACCAATCAAAGGAGGTCCTTCAAAAGGGCACTATATTAGTAGAGATGAATTGAAAGAAATGCTTGATGAATATTATAATGTAAGAAACTGGACCATGGATGGCATACCTACAAGAGAAAAACTAACCGAATTAGGATTAGAAAATGCAATTACTACTTTGGAAGGATTAGGACTCATTTAGAAAGGGCTGATAAGTAGTGATTGAAGTAAAAGTAACGGTTATATTAGATTTCATTCCATTGGTGGGAGGGAGTAGGGAACAAACTGTTCAAATTGAAGAAAATGCCAGTATCTTAGGCTTAATAGATCAACTAATAGTGATGTACGGAGAAAAACTAAGAAATAAATTATTTAATGAGTCTAAAGATATAAGACCTGAAATCGCTATGTTTTTGAATGGAAGAAATGTATTCGCTTTAGATGGATTGAACACGAAATTAAGTTTGGGAGATGAGATCTTAATATTTCCGCCTGTTGGAGGCGGATGAAATTATAAAAAAACAGGTTCGCATAGGCTTGTATGGAAACATTAATGTTTGCAGATATGAGTCCGGTACCTATATCAATAAAAATGATATTGGTGCAGAAGGAGGAACAGATGGTAATTGAGAAGTTTTGCCTATGTAGATACAATCTGTATAAAAGTCCTTTAGAGTGTTATTTAACAAACGGAAAGTACGTACTTCATGAGAGCAGTTACGTGCAGAAGTCGGGTTTAAGTCTGAAAGAGATTCTAATAAGCCGCTAATTTTTACTGCCATAACAATTCCCTCCGTAACATCATCTTAATTAAGGATATTATCAAGCGAGCGTGCATGCCTGTGCATCTTTTGGCAGGTATGTGGCTAACAGGTATTTAAACAGCGTACTTTTTTGGGGTCTCCCTTTCGTCTTTCCATAATAAAACCTCTTAAATGGTTATTCTATTCTAACCATTTAAGAGGTTTGTAATATTTACGAGATAGGTTTAAAGGTTTTCCCAAGTGCGTCTGCCGCTAAAAGCGCATCATAAAGTTCTGCTGGAGTAACATCTCCCAGCATATTGTGAATGGTTTCACCCTCAATACATGCTTTTTCAGCTGCGATACGCACCCTTTCAACATCTTTCACTCCAACTTCAGCTAAAGTTACGGGCAATCCGACCGAGATGCAGAATTCTATGACTTCAGCGATTTCTTCCATTGGTGCATTTTCAATAATAAGTTGTGCGATAGTACCAAAAGCAACCAAATCTCCATGCATGGTTTCTTCACATTCTTCCAGTGCCGTGAACCCATTGTATACGGAATGTGAAACAGCCAGGCCGCCATTATCTGCGCCTACACCACTTAAATAGGTGTTTGCTTCAATGATACTCTCCACTGCCGGGGTTAAAAGACCTTGCTCAACTGCGAGCTTTGCTTTATAGCCATCAGCAAGCAGTGTTTCATAGCAAAGTTCGCAAAGCGCCATTGCAGATTTAGTGATTCCGCCATTCTCAAGGCTTGGTGAGTTTGTTCTTACGCATGCTCTTGCTTCAAAATATGTACCTAAAGCATCACCCATACCGGCAACCAAGAATTTTAAAGGTGCTTTTGCGATAATAGATGAATCCACTATCACTGCTTCAGGATTTTTTGGATAGAAGATATATTTACAGAAGGAACCATCATCATTATAAATGACCGAAAGACCGGTACATGGCGCATCAGTAGCTGCAACAGTCGGCATAATCACTACAGGCAGCTTTTCATAGTAAGCAGTAGCCTTCGCTGTATCTATAGCGCTTCCTCCGCCGATAGCGCCTACAACCTGGATATTGTTTTCTCTAACGATATTTCTCATTCTTTCGATCTCGCCAGTGGAACTAATGCCGTTAAATACTTCAAATATAAGCTTTATTCCTGTTCCTTCAAAACTTTTTTCTATCTTAGGCTTACCAACTTTATAACCGCTTCGGCTGCATATGAATAAAAAGGATGAACCTAAATCTTTTGTATTTTCATATGCCTCTAACAAGGCGTCCTTTCCTTGAACATATTTTGCAGGTGCTCTCATCAGCTTTAACATAATATCGTCCCCCATTAAAATATTTTTAATTCTTATGTATCTCACATATGAGATGAAAATTTTATCTATAAGCTAAATTGGTTTTTAGTTTATAGATGACCAATTTAAGGCTTTACAATTACCAAGTTATATATCCTGTGAGTTTTCGTAGCAGCACTTGTCGATATATAAGCATGGTTAATACAATATAAGTATAGTAAATTGATAAATAATTATCAATCAGCTATAAGAGTAAAGATATAATAAAAAAATTTTTATTATATTATCAGATAAGGTTAAATTAGAATTTACATGTAAAGTTCGGAAGGGCTATTATCTATCTATTTATTCGATTGGTTTTCTTTTTCCGTAGCATAGTCAGATATATAAAAATCTACAATTTGAGCAAGCATTTCCGGTCGGAAATAATCACGATTGATACGTTTTAGCTGATTTCTATTTGTTTGTGATATAAATAATTCTTCTTTATAAGGATGTCCATATTGGTCAAGAAAATGATAATCTGCAGATAAGCGGATTTTTTCTATCTCCGGAAAAGTATCATAAATGGTGTAATATAAAAGCAAAGCGTTTTCCCAGATGATATCTTCCTTGGATTTAGATGTTTTGGGCTTGTTTTCCATATCTTTAATAAAGAATTCGACTTCTATTCTATTTTTTTCAATACGGGCATTCTTTACAATCTCTAAATTTTTAAAGGATTTCAGACCACCATTCAATTGATAAGAGTCAAGAAGATCTTCTCTTTTTTGAGCTTTTACATGTGCTATATCGTAGGCTTCTTTAAGAAGTTCTTTTTTTCCTTCTTTACTGTCTATTTTTCGATGCTGCTCAGGTGCAACATATAATCCGCATCCGATCAAATTAAAAATAATAAATAGAATTAGAAAGCTGAATATTCCGATCTTCCTATACATACTCACACCCATTAACACTTCCTTCCTATTTATTTTAAGAAACAAACGCTTGAAGGGATTTTTGCTCTGTTTCTCCCACAAAGATAACATTCTTTTCAGAAAATATCTTTTTTGCATAATCATATTCATCTTTATTCATGGTCTTTACTAGGATTAATATCTCTCCATCCATAGGATTGCTTCCTTTAACGGGGTCCCAATTCAGTTTTACCCTTACCCACCCTACAATATATCGATCTATAATATATCCAAGGATTCCGCCTAATACAAAGCCTGATAGCCCAATGGCAATCGGTCCTCCGGGGATAAGTGATCCTCCCCACATGGTGCCGAACAACATAAGGACTGTGGCACCGCACATCGTACCATTAAAATTACTGATCCCATCCGACTTACGGATACTATCTCCGGTTTCTATCTTAGCGTTATTGAGTCGATCTAAAAAGAATACCTCATATTTATCCAGTCCGTGGGTTTTTAGAGAATTAACAATGAGTTCCAGATCGATACCTTGCTTGGATGTTCCTATCAGATACATCGGATAATGCCTCCTTCTACTGACGGCGTGAAAATGTTTCTTTGTTCCAAAATGATAGCGTTGTTCTTCTACAAGCAGTTTGTTAATTTCTACAGCACATAGATAACTATCCCATATACAAAAACCATAGATAGAAGGTAAAAAAAGCAGCCACTGCCAATCTATGTTTTGCAAATAAATCTGCTTGCCTAAAAAGAATTTAGATAGCAAATGATTTGTTTGGGCATAGTAATTGATCACCATAGTCCAGCCAATCAAAATAAATCCTTTGACAAACTGACCGTTATAGAGTTGTCCTGAACCTCCCAATATAGTAGAGAAAAAAGCGGCAAGAGAGGGAATGCGTTGGTCTAGCATATTTACAGAAAATAGAGCTAGGCGCATCCTCTTAAAATACCTTTTTTCTTGTGCTTCTTCCAACTCACATATCCGGTTTCCTTCTATGGTCAACCGCCAGGCATCGTGCATTGCAAAAACCCAAACAGCCATATAAAACAAAGCCCAACGTTCATTTAGAACATGATTGGCTTTTACAAAGTTTCCGGTAAAAGTATAAAAGATGGCCAGATTAATATGCGCTTTTAGATTAATAAAGATTTCTCCAGCCATAAATATTAGTCCACGTGTATAGGCACCAAGGTGCATATGTCCAAAGCCAGGTATGGCAGCAGACCACCAAAGTGCAGTCCATGGGTGTGAACGATGGATAAAATTGATCCCTATCGGTGTAATATCCATTTTTACATATCGGACATCATCTTTTTTTATAGGTGTTCGCATAGTAAATTATTTCATCCTTCTAAAATTGTGACTTATAAGAAAACATATTTTTATGAATACTCCAAAATATTTCTATATTTTAATTCATTACTCTATCTAATCAATTATTAAATTCAATTTTTTAAATTACCTGAATGTTGTTTTTTTTCAAAATTAATACTTTTATTATATGAGAAAACTAAGCGTTATATTAAACAAATTATTTACATAAATGAATAATTTTACAATATAATTCGCTGGTTACAATGGAATCAACCATACTCATAAGCGGACTTTAATAAAATAGGTAAGTGAGAGAACAAATCCGGTAGACTGGCGAAGATTCTAAAGATATATGATAAACTATGACAGACAGTTGTCATATTTGGTATGTTATAATGTATCAAAACGCTTAAATGGGGGTTAAAGTTATGAATAACAAAAGAATTGCTGACGAAAGTCTCATTGCGTATTGCGGATTGTACTGCGGAGAATGCAAAGTTTATCTTAAAGGTAAATGCAAGGGTTGCAAGGAAAATATAAAGGCGGATAAATGGTGCAAGGTAAAAAAATGCTGTGAGGATAATTCCTACAAGAATTGTGCGGACTGCAAGACCTATAACAATTCTACCGATTGCAAAATGCTGAATAATTTTATTGCGAAGATATTTTCTCTTATGTTTGGTTCTAATAGAAACGCCTGCATAAAAAAGATAAAGGAAATTGGAAATCAAGCCTATGCGAAAGAAATGACAGTAAAAAAGTCTATGACAATAAAATAGTGGGAGAGAAATTTTAGAAATAGTAAATAACGGGTTTATAAATTTTGATAGTGCAAAAGTCAATGGAAAGGAGGAATGCTTTTATGATAGAACTTCCGGAAGCTGATTCAATAGCCCGGCAGATCAATGAAACACTTATTGGAAAAAAGATAATGAATGTTGTTGCAGCGCAACATCCCCATAGATTTGCTTGGTATTACGGAGATCCACAGTGTTACCATGATTTATTGTATGATAAAGTGATAGATCAAGCTGTAAGTTATGGTGGATTGGTTGAAATAATTGCTGATGATGCGTGCGTTCTTCTGGGGGAGGGGATTCATCTTCGGTATTATCACGAGGGTGAAAAGCTGCCGGTCAAGCACCAGTTGCATATTGAATTTGACGATTATTCATCCATTACAGCATCTGTGCAGATGTATGGGGGAATGTGGGCATATCCCCGAGGACAGTATGATAACAAATACTATATGATTGCAAAGCAAAAGCCCAATCCCTTATCTGATGTTTTTGATGAAGGATATTTCAACAATATGTTTGGTCAAAGTCCAAAAGAGCTTTCGTTAAAGGCATTTCTTGCAACAGAACAGCGTATTCCCGGACTTGGAAACGGTGTTTTGCAGGATATACTTTTTAACGCAAAATTACACCCTAAGAAAAAACTAAATACATTAACGGATCTAGATATACATCATCTCTTTTATGCGGTGAAAACAACCCTTGCTGAAATGACTATTGGTGGCGGCAGAGACACTGAACGTGATTTATTCGGCTGCTTCGGCGGATATAGAACAATACTCAGTAAAAACACGGTTGATAGGCCGTGTATTGCCTGTGGAGATATCATAAAAAAAGCTGCTTATATGGGCGGCAGCATTTATTTTTGTCCGACATGCCAAAAACTGTAGCACAGACAAGGGGAGAGGGATTATATAAATCAAAAATGGCGAGGCAATCTCGCCATTTGAAGATATAAAAATACGGTATTATAACATAAATGCATTATTGAGTACGTTACTTTTTAACTTTCATATTACTAAAATATCCTTTATTACAGCTGAAAAATTCATATACATAACCCTTGTAAACTCCAAAATCACTTTCACAATGTATACATCTACCATTAAGCCAGCGGCCTATTACACAAATACCATAATTCCAACTTTCGCGGCATTCATCGAATATGGGGAAATATCCTCCTACAGTCTGATCCAGTTCCTCATCGCTGAGTGGTATCTCTTTATTTTCAATGCTGATTTTGGAAAGCTCATCTTTATATTCCTTGGGTAATTCGATTTCTTTTTTAGATAATAACATTATATATTCCTCTGTTGACTTAGCTGTCTTCAATTTTTCAAACCATTCCTCATCTTTTGCGGCTTCTTTTATAAGAAACCTTATGTCCTCTAATGGTCTTTCCATGAATGCATCCTCCTAATCTATGTTCTTAATACTTTGAGATTACCAGTATACAGGATAAACCCTTTCATTTTTAAAATATCCTTTTAAGCAGCTGTATAATTCCCATTCGGTACCATCTTTTTCTGTTTCATTTCCTACATATCTGCAATTAACACATCCACCGGGGAGAAAGATGCTGATGCCTATTGTGCAAATACGTTTATCATATCTCTGAAGGCACTCGTCAAATATGGGAAAATAACCTCCGACAACCTGTTCTAATTCTGTATCGTTGAGCGTCTCAATTTCACTATGGAATTTGATGGAAGATAGCTCTTGTTTGTATTCTTCAGGTAGAAAAATTCCTTTTTCTTCTAATAATTTTGTGTATTCTTCCGCTGTCTTAGCATTTTTAACTCTATTAAGCCATTGAGAGTCTTTCTCAGCTTCTACTATACGCAGCCGCATATCTTTTGAATATTTTTGTGACATTTTTTTCCTCCTTATAAATTTATTAAATGATATTTGTTTTTGTGGTTTGGATATTTATACGGATAAACTTCAAAAGTAGCTCAACTTCTCTCCCTCAAAAAGGGGGACAGGTAATGTTGTTGGTGATATCCTAGATTTATTTAGGTAAGGATAGCGAATACCGTGCATGCTCCGAAGAAGTATGTACAGGGTAAAGACGAATGGATACTAGAAAATGAAAATAAGACTGACAAAATAGGAATAATAGGTTAGAATATAATTATGAGAAGGTTGGAGTGATGGTTATTTTAAAAACAGGACGGAGGGACTGCAATGAGTGAAGAATTTACAGAGAGACAATACCTGGAAGCGCGCAAGCAATTTCTATATAAGATAAGAAAACAACTAAACTGGACAACACAAGAGACAGCAAAGAAATTGAAAGTTATGGAAATAGAGTATGTAAACTTTGAAAATGGGTTAACAAAAGATTTGGTGGATTATGAATGGGAAGACATACAATATTTTTTAACGAATCACTTAAATCGATTAAAGGGGAAATAATGGGCAAGTGAGGAGAGATATAATGGATGGAACAATCCGTGGTAATATCAAAATAGGAAGTCATGTTTTGATTGTACAGAAACAAGACCAGCGCACAGGAAAATTGACAGAAGGAACGGTAGAAGCAATTCTTACTAAATCGTCTGTGCATCCGCATGGTATTAAGGTTCGGCTTGCCGGTGGAATAGTGGGCCGGGTAAAGGAGATCAAATGATGCTGGTAAACCGGATTAAATTTATCGTTGTTACTTTTATAATGATGATTACTTTATCAATATTGCTAAGGAATACTGTTATAGCAGGAATAATTACTTTTATTGCTATGGTTGTGGGGTATATTATCATTTCATATATACGTAGTAAAAAGAGGTTAAATCTACTTGAAGAACAATGTGACCCGCACGCTTTTATAGAGGCTACTGAAAGACAGCGGAATATAACAGGCAGAAATCCACGAATAAATGCATATTTAGACATTGATAAGGCAGCAGGTCTTATTCTGATGGGGCAATTCCAAGAGGCAAAACAGGTTCTATATTCAATTGATAAATCAAAATTGTCAGTAAAAAATGGTACTTTACTTGTATATACAGTAAATTTAATTTCCTGTCTATATGAATTAGGAGAAATTTCTGATGCGGAAGAGTTATTTGAGACACAGATTCCAATATTGCCGCCTGTAAATCGAAGAATGACCCTAGCGATGGAATTGCTTATTGCAGAAAGATTCTTTTTTTTAAATAGATATCATACGCGTTAAGTTAAGCTATTTTTTACCAATTTAATTGAGCAAATAGTGTTCCTGCAATCGCTCAACCGTGGTTTTGCGATTACGTTTATCATGTAAGCTTTGTTCGGCCGCTCTTTTAAGAATCAGTCGCAGTTCCGATATTGCTTCAGTGGTTGCATAAAGGCTTGAAAATATTTTTTCCACCTTTGTCGCAATTAGTTTGATAAACGACATCATACTAATGCATCTGTTTTTTTGTTGGTACATGAGGGCATACAGTGCTGAGTAGACTGTGAAAATTAGTATAATGGCAATTAACCTTCCATATAGAAGACACTCTAATTGCTCTTTACCACAGTTGCCTACTTTGCCAAGGTTTAGATAGCTTTTGCAAGCCTTAAATAAAAGCTCTATCTGCCATCTAGCTCTGTACAATTCACAGGCTGCCTTTGGAGTAAGCATATGTGCTGGGGCGTTAGTAATTAGAAGGTTCCATCCTAATAACTCTAAGTCATAGTCACTCAGTGTTTTGCCTTGTGACTTTGCTTTTTTATTTGCTTTGCGCCTACGTTCATTAGCGACTTCATCAGGTAAACGTACACCAATCAGCCGACATTGTAGTAATTTAGAATACTTGGTGCCAAAGTATACATCTATATCAACACTGGAGCTGTTTTTTAAAACACTTAAAAGGTCTAAGGCTTTAAAAGATTTAGTGTCAGAATTTTGTATTTGAAAAACAGTATTTGATTTAATTCGGCTAAGAAAATATGCACCTTTGGATATTATTTTCCTAAACAAATCTTTACTGTAATATCCTAAGTCAGTAATTAACAGCTCACCATGATGAATGTGTTTTAGAAGTTCATCTTTATAGCCGGCATCTGGACCAGGCGCCTTTGTCAACTCCATATTTGTGATAGTTCTGGACTTAAGGCTATATATAGTCTGGATTTTTAGAGCAGCTTTTGCATTATTGCCACCAAGACCTTTCCAGACATCTGCTAATTTGTCCGGAAGAGTAACTTTAGAGCTATCACATATTTTTACATCAGTAAAAGCTTGGAGCACATCGAGATTCTGGACAGTTATTGCTCTCTTGGCAGAATACTCAACTGCTGACTGGAATACTTGTTTTAGCAATAAAGCACTTGTAGCCAAACGTTGAAAAAGTCCTTCGCGTGTTATACTAAGTCCGCGTTGAATATTTTCGCATTTAGAAGCAGTTTGACGTAAGGATGGATTAGGGGTGTCCCATAAGCCGAATGTAAATACTTTTACTATAGTATCTGGCAGCAGCTTAGAGCGGCGCACCGTAAACCCTGTGTCCTTAGAAATTTCCAGTATTTTTGTCTTTCCTAAAAAGCAAATAAAGCTTATAATTAGTGATATGGGAACTTGAAACATGGGAACCTCACCTTTCATTTCTCTATTACTTTGAGGTTCTCATGTTTTTTTCTTTTTTGCAAATGTAATTATTGGTTTACCATAACATGGCTTAGCTTAACGCGTATGAAATAGATATGAAGAAAGTAAGGGGAGATTTTACCAAATGCTTAGTCAAAAAATAAGTAAACGTATACGATTATGCATAGTATATAGATTGGCAAAAATAGATGAAAAGGCCGGCGATATAGCATCTGCACGGGAGAAATATACAGAGGTAGCAGTGCATGGCAATAAGTTATGGATAGCAGCACAGGCTAAGGATTGTCTTGATAAAATATAACGATGTTTGTTCATAAATTGTAATAAAAGTAAATGGCCATATATGCTATTCATTAAAGGGGGTGCTACACAGCGAACTATTTAGTTCATTGTGCAACAGCCCCTCATTTTTTATATAGGCTAAAAATATATCTGGCGAAATACGGTATTCCCATTTTTAATTGTAGCCATTGGGGTCAATAGCTTATTGCCGGAAAGTTTGTAACCAAAGGAGTCACAAAAAGATTATATTCGCTCGGTAACAACAAATGTGAAGTAATAACTCCTTATGAAGGCAAACTTATCTTCATAAGGAACCTATACTGTTACACTTTTACATAAATTGGTTCAAGAATTCCAAAATTGTTTTACAATACTCATCATCTTGAGACATATTTTTGAAATCACAATTTTTTACAATGAAGTGTTCCCACGAATCTCGCACCCATGTTTGAACATTAGGATTAGCTTTCTTCAATCTTTCCGTACTGATTGACGGTACATTAGTATCTCCTGTACAAGCAACCAATAAAACGGGACGTTCTCCGGCATTTTTAATTTGCTCTATTGGTTTGATTTCATTTACTGTATCATTGCCAAATACCGTTTTTAAAGCAAGTTTTACAAGCGGTTTTTCTATTGTTCTAATAAAACCCGGTACATGATATTGTTTTGCCAAATCCATTGCTGCATCTTCAAAAGAGGAATAAGCAGACATTGCAATTAACCCATCTATTTCATCGATTTGTCCGAAAGCATTAACTGCTATTGCACCACCCATTGATACACCATGTAATACAATGGGAACATCTTTATATTTTTTTTGGCTTTTTATATAATTCACGACAGCACGTACATCATTTGTTTCCTTATATCCCAGGCAAATTCGATTACCGTCACTTTGTCCATGTCCCCGAACCTCAAGAAGTATTGTTGCATAGCCATTTTCCTTCATCCATGCGGCATGACCGTAAAAATAGGTTATGGAAGGCTGAACAATCCCTGTTAAGTATATAATTACCGCTTTAGGTTTCTCTGCATAAATTTCGGAACACCAAACATTTAGCCCGTCTTGTGTTTGAAAATACATTTGTGTTTCATCGAGTGAATAATCAGAAGCAGAATAAATGTCCTGCAACGGATCATTCTCTGTTGCATAACCTTTATAATTAACATGCTGGTTAAGAAAAATAGGGATTGCAGCAAAAGGTGTGACAACCATAAACAGACAACAAATAATCAATACGATTACCACTGCTTTTACAATACGTTTTAACAATAATTTTTTAATATCGGGTTCAGTTATGCTATTTAACTCAATATTTTTTTGTCCTGCTTGATTGTGATAAGCCATTAACCTCATCCTCTCATATTATATATAATAAAACCAGCGTTATAATTATAGATGAAGATAAACTAAGGTATATCTAATTAACCAGTTTACCACATTTAATAGCTTTTTAAAACAATACGTTGAAGATAAAATATATATATTCCTAATAGGCGATTAAGAATGATAAAGATGGGGCGATGGAAGATGTGCAAACCAATGCATACTGTGGGAGCAAAGAAAACAGGATTAATTATCCTGTTTTCTATATATAACGCATTAAATTTTTTACATTGGCAAAAGGTTTTGAGGTTGCGTATGTGTCCTTCAGAGACGCGCCCAAACTCACTTTTTTCAAACAGTGGACGGTCTCTTACGGAAACATATACTACCCCAAAACCTTTCATTTTGACCTCGGAGCAACTTTAGATAAGATTTTTATCCACGTATTTTGTCAGTTTTCCCAGGCAATTCACATAACAGCCAAACTCATTATCATACCATCCAAACACCTTTGCATGTGTCACAGGCAAATTCATGTCATAGGTCGTTTCAATTCCATAACGTCGAAGAGTATCGGCATTAAAAGACAAGAAACCTGTTCTTGTATGATTTTCAAGGCCTTCTATGACAATAGCCGCTTGACAGCCTATCAAATCGCTGGAAACATTTTGGTTTTCACTGAACACTAAGAGATCCTTTTGGGCGCCGGCAGCTGCCTTTCGATAGATGTCGTTAATGAAATTGTGGTTGATGATTGGAGTTCCACTCTCAGTCAGTTCGGTACGGAATGTGAGATTTAATGAAATAAGAGAAACCGTACTGGTAGGAACCCGGATGGAGTCTGCCATGAAGCCAACCTTTTTAATTTCCGGAAGAATCTCCTCCAATGCAATAGCCGCACCTGTTGAGGTGGGGATTATATTATTGAAAACGGAGCGGTTTCTTCTTAAATCCTTGCTGCCTGCCTTCGGCGGAGCATCTAGTATGCTCTGGTTATTTGTGGAGGCATGAACAGTAGTCATGGATGCGGTAACAATCTCTGATGTCTCTTTTGTATCCAGCAAAGGCTTTACCATATGGGACAGTCCCGTAGTGGTGCAGCTTGCTGCAGAAATAATATGATGTTTTAATGGATCATAGGAGGGATGATTTACTCCATAGACAAAAGTTGCACTGTCCTCGGGAAGTTTCCGTGAAGAATCTCTAATCTTAAAAGGTGCGCTTACGATTACCTTTTCCGCCCCGGCTTCCAAGTGTCCTCTTAGGCTTCCTTTGGGGTGATCTGCCGGCAGTGTCGGGTCTAAAAAGACACCGGTGCAGTCAATGACCAGTCTTACACCTTCTTTGGCCCAATCGATATCACGCGGATTTCTGGCGTTCTTCAGTATTTTTACCGGGATTCCATCCATTTCAATCATGCATTCCGACCTATCCGGAATTTTGATATCACAGGATTCTCCTGTATATCCATATAAGAATCTATTGAGAGTTCCATAGGTGGAATCGACGGATAGATATTGGATGATATCCTCCATTTTTTTTCCCAGTTCACGGCCCGAGTTGATGACGATTCCGTCAAAGTATTTTAGATTCAGATGATTCCATAATGTTAGCTTTCCGATCCGGCCGATGCCGTTAATTCCAAGTATCCTTTTGTTATGCAATTGAATTTCCATATTCGTGTTCCTCCCTTATTTTATGTTTTTCTATTCATGATATATTTCATAGTTACCTTGATATATATTGCCGAGACTACCGTCAATGGATATATGATCTCCCGGCATAAAAGTGTGACCGTTTATTGTGCACTTTTTTTCCAACTCCTTTACATTAAGCCCCCTGCACTTTACGATGCACACTTTGCCCAAATTGGCTGCCGTTACCGCAGCATGGGACGTTACCCCACCTTTGGCGGTAATCAAGCCATCACAGACAAAAATTAGTGCCATATCGTCAGGTACTGTATCCGGCCTTACAAGTATGATTTTGACATCGGGGTTTTTCTTTTTCAATTGCTCCATGTCTTCCATATCAAAGGCCAATAATCCTGATAGGACACCGCTGCTGACACCGATGCCATGCCCCACAAGCTTCATCTCATTCGGAGACTTTATAAAACCAGAGTAGGACTTCTGTTTTTTCAAATTTTGATTGCGAGTCTGCAAAATATATAAGCTATCAGGATGGTCTGCTTCAAAGGTAAATTCAATTTCCTGATGGACAAAGCCATGTTGTTCTATCAACTGCTTAGCATAACGCTTCAGTGCTTCATAAATCTGAGGAAATCCCGATTCCAAAGATAAGCTGCAGTCACTATAATGGTGTTTACGTTGGTATTCCGAAATAGGCAGAGTGTTTACCAGCCCCGAGACCACATCTTCCCCTTGACTGCAAATGGCGAAATCTCCATAAAGATGGACTCTTGAGTAACCGTTGAACGGCCTGCTGGTAAATACGACGCCTGTACCGGAACGGGGAGACGAATTTCCGAGTATCATTTTTTGAACCAGTACTGCAGTTCCCCATTCACTTGCAATCTGCATATGATTGCGGTAATAAACGGCACTCTCTGAAGACCATGAGTTCATAACGGACCGGATGGCTTGTTTAAGTTGCTTGAAGAGATCGCTTTCAATTTGTATATCATGATCTTCCAGCGCCTTTTTATAGGAAAAGGCGATTTCCCGCATCTGTTCTTTTGAAAACTGTATTTTCAATTTCACCCCTGTTCGTTCCTTATGTTCCCGCATTACTTGGTCGAAGATGTCCCTGTCTATACCAAAAGCCATTCCCCAGCTTTGGAGAAAGCGCCTGTAACAGTCCCATGCAGTCCATCCGAATCCCTTTGCTCTGCTAAAAGCTTCTGCTATCTCGTCATTCATTCCCACGTTTAAGAACGACTTCATTGCACCGGGCAATGAGATGGAGGAGCCTGAACGGACGGAAAAAAACAGAGGGTTGTTGGCGTTCCCATATCTTTGCCCGGTAATTCGTTCAATGTCGGCAATATTGTTTTTAACCATCCTGTCAAAATCCTGTCGCATATAAGGATGGCCGTTTATGGTCCCCCTATGTCTAAATACCTCGGTAGTTATAACAAACCCCGGGGGGACCGGGAACCCGTATGTAATCAGCTTTTTAAGGAAGAAGGCTTTTGCACCCAGAAATACCGGATTATCTACTTCCTCTGTTTTTTGAGACAAAAGGCTAAAGGTGAGATCCGGGTTATAGGTCAGCATACTCTCAATAAATTCATGTGAATAGTTATCCAGCATACTTCTTAATGTACCTATTGTGTCGGTTATAAAGTTATCCAGCTCCTGTACTAAAAAGGCAGAAGATAGATTGTCACGCAAAAACTTCTCTGATTCCATTTGATAGAGCTGTCTGTTTTCTATTTCGCTTTCCGGATCCGTAAGCCCTAAGATCTGCGGGATGATAACCTTAAGAGGTCTCTCGTAAACATCAAAAAAATATTCGCGTATGATTTGTTTGATGTCCCGGGCCATAAATTGAAATATATTTATGTATTGATCTACCGAAAAGCTTGGAGAAGCAAGGCCGTATTTCAACATATCCAAATGAGAGTTAAAACCCTGGTTATAGATTCCGTCAAGCTCCAGGCCTTCCTTGAAAAGCACCAGTACATTATAAATATGGCGGAAGGTTTTCGCAGTGATATACTCTGAATTAAATAGCTGCACCACCCTTGACATCAGTTTGGATACAGTTCTCTCAAGGCGGTACATCAAGCCTAAAGCTTCAAATTTGGGTTCAATATATTGGCCGTACATCGAAGGTATTCCAATAGCTATATGTCGTTTATAATAAATCTTTTCAAAAGCCTCACTTTCCTTTGGATCCAGTATGATTTCCTTCAGGTGGTTCATCAGTTTATAAATTTGCCTAATAGCGTCTTCGCAATGGTTGCTTTCCAGATCTTTCTTCAGAATCGATAAATCATTTCCGGTAAAGAAATTATAATTCTTCATCATAGAGATAATATCTTCCGATTCTAAAGAATACTTCTCAAGAATTAAAGAGTAAATTTGGAAAAGATACAATACCCTGCTTCGGTCTCGGTTAGTACCTGCGGAGAGGTTATCCAAAGTTTCCTTCAGCTTTTCAACAGTTAATTGCATAAGTTCATTTGGGTTTGAATTCAGTTTTTGACAGAGCTTTACCAACACTTCATGAACACCTATATACCACTCATTATCTGCATCCAGTATCTCAAAAATATCATCGGGTATGGTATCTTTCAATGGTTCTCTGTTGTTGTCATACCAATATTGTATAATCTTTTTTGTAAGCTCAATGTGAGTGTTGTTGCTTTCAGTATGAATTTGCTTCCGTAAAAAGTGAATCATCCGATCCTTTCGCATAGACAGCTCGTCAATGGCGGTTGTGACTTCCCGAAGCTTTCCTTCCGCACCGATATCACGGAAATAGATGGGGAAGATTCTGGCAAGCTGCTTTATTTCTCTGTAGGTCGGCCGAATGGGAGAATTAAGAAGCTTTGTTACATCCCTGGGGAAGAGGTCTGTATCTGATATAAAGATTCCTCCTAGCTTGAGGTTCGCTATAAGAGCAGCAAGAAGCTCCCTCATAGCAAAAGGGTCCTGCTCTATCAATTCAAGCCAAACCCGTATGTTCTTTACATGATTCGTGTTGACTTTAGTCTGCCAGTCGCTATTCAAACTTAATTTGCCAGGGTAGTTGAACCCTAGTTTGATAAGTCTTTTAGTGAAATATGCGATGCTTGCCGGATCCTTTGTGCTTATAACCTCCTTGCCCAGAGTGAGGATGCAGTCCAGTACGGTTCCGGGATGATCTTTTTGAAGTTCATGAAACTCCGACATCATCGTATATAGAAAGTCTGTAATATCTTCCCTGTCAAGCTCCTTAAACACACTTCTTAAACTCCGGTTCATATCATAAAGCAGATGATCGTACAAATGCGACATTCCAGGTAAATGCAGCAAAAAATGAAGATAATATATGGTTTCCAATGAGGAACTGAATTTTTCGGTAAAGCTGCGAAAGTAATTGGATATATCGTTGTAAAACATCAGATGGCGCAGCATTTCCCAATCTGTTACCTGTTTCATTTTATTTCTGAGGTGATCGAAAAACGGATGGCCAATGTCCTTTATTTTCTTTGCATCCATAGAGTGAAAGAGGTGACTTTTGGAATAAAACCATTCTTCGGCTTTTGAAGTGTTGTCCCAGTAATCAATACACTTATGGAGAAGATTTAGTGTCAGGTCCGTCAAAAATGGACTAAACTCAGGGATTTGGGCAACTTTGTTAAGATATGTTTTGAAATAGCCTGAGTTGCGTATATACAGAAGCTCATGCTGGTCCATGTCCTTTTGTATGATTTCTATACACTGGGAAATAATACTCGGGGGAAAAGAGCCAAGATTGGCAAGGCGGTCTATGAATTTTACCAGAGTTTTAATGAGAAGTTCTCTTTGATTTTCTTCCAGCTCGGATTCAAAGAGATTTTTAAAAATATCTATCAGTACTGTAAGCGCTTTTTTTGAGTGTTCCAGGGAATTATAAAACCACAGATCTTCCAGACATATATTATGTAGAGATTCTATTACATACTGGTTGCTGCGGTACTTGTGATTGAATTCTATAAGGAAATCTTGAGTTCGTTTATAGATTCCCCATTTGGATTTTGATAGTTCTCCAAACCACTTCTGAACCTCCGGGATCTCAGAGATCATCTCATGGGTTTGCGTAAGATTAGCCTCTAAAGCCTTTGAAGGAAATGCTTCTGCCATTTTCTCATCTCCTAAGATAAAATTAAAAGTAAATCGATTAGATATTCTTTTAGCATAACAAAGTGCTATATAATATAGCACAATGATGACATAACTGAAAAAAATTTTAAAATTTCATTATTTGTAAGATAGTATAGGTTTATATATAGTATAGCATAATTGTGGCATAAATTAAAAATAATTTCTTTAAATTCTTATTAATTAATGTAAAACTATAGTAAAAATTAACAAAGAGCTTATGAAAGGCAGTACATCTATCCTTATTCTTTCTCTTTTGAATAACATGGTTATCATATACAGGATGTTTGGAGTGATTTAACGGGAAAGACTTATGAGGAAAACACTAAGTGTTTGGGTGTTGTCGTTAAAAAGTTGTAACAGGTAGTATAGATATATAATCATAAACTTATGAAAGAATGTGATAGTATGCCTAATGATAAAATACCCAATCGTTTGATAAACAAAAAAAGTCCTTTTCCACAAAGGGATTTCCTAAAAGTACCATAAAAATACATCATTTTTCAGAATATCATAGTTATTTTTTAAATATTTAAAAATTTTTATACCCTTATCAGCATATATATTTAGTGGTGTAGTTATTCAAGAATAATTAGATGGGGTTGTTTTATGCATGATAAAAGTTATAGGTATTGGAAATAGGCTTATGATGGATGATGGGATTGCTATAGCAGTTCTGGAAAACATAAGAAACAAACTGAAATCAATGGGAATTGCAGTCATTATTGGAGAAACCGATTTTCAGTTTTGCTTTCACCAGCTCAAGGAAGATGATTTTGTTATTATTCTGGATGCTGCATATTCAGGGGCAGTAGCTGGAAATATTCACACATACAAGTTGCAGGAAGCGGTTACTGCATATGGAGAAACCAACTCTCAGCATGATATGAGCATCTTTGACTTAATGCGACTACACTCAAAACCACTAAAAGGTTATTTAATTGGCATTGAAATAGCAGAAGCCGGATTTGGATGTGAACTAAGTGAAGCCCTGAAGAAAAAATTTTATGAAATTTGTCTTGAGGTTGAGAGAAATATTTCTGAAATTGTAAAGGAGGTTCAAAATGCACGATACTTTTCTGAATGAAAGAATATACGAGGCACTGTTGAAGCTTTGCCAGGAAAATAAAATATTAAAACTAAATAAAATAAATATAGCAGTAAATATAGACAGCCATATCAGTGAAAACAGTCTTCATGAACATTTCGGTGAGCGAAATAGTAATCTGTTAGGTGACTGGACAGAAATTATTGTTGAAAAGCAGGATGTTGGCAAACTCAATGCGGTTATTAAGAGTATTGAAGGTGAGTCGACCGATGAATGATTTGAAAAGGTACACTGTCCATATAACAGGTATTGTTCAGGGTGTGGGAATGCGACCGCATATTTATAAAACGGCAAAACAACTCAACCTAGGAGGATGGGTAAGCAATCAAGGCACATCTGTAGTAATGGTGATTGTAGGTAGAAGAAAAAATATTCGGGAATTTCTAGCTGCATTACTGGAGAGGCCGCCTTCAGGTGCAAAAATTAGTAATATAAAAATTAAATCTGAGTGTTATGAAGAGTATAATAGTTTTTCTATTATCAATAGCTCTACAGACAACCAACTACAAGGATTTATCCCGCCTGATACGGCAATTTGTGATGAATGCATAAAAGAAATACAGGATAAGATGAACAGAAGGTATATGTATCCTTTCACAAACTGCACTTCCTGTGGTCCCAGATACTCTATTATAAAGACATTACCCTACGATAGAGCCAATACTTCAATGTCAGACTTTAAAATGTGCCCTGCATGCACGAGTGAATATGAAAGTCCTGACAATAGGCGATTTCACGCTCAAACAAACTGCTGTCCTGATTGCGGGCCAAAGCTTGCCCTACTTGACAGGAAAGGTAGACGAATAGATAGTATTCATCCTGTTGCTACTGCCAGACAACTGCTACATGAGAGCAAATTGATTGCTATTAAAGGGATTGGTGGGTATCACCTTGCCTGCAATGCACGTGATGAGAAGGCTGTAGACCTACTGCGCAAAAGGAAAAGTAGACCGGATAGACCACTGGCTATAATGGCAGTAAGTTTAGAAGCTGCAAAGTTAATCTGTAAAACAACTGATAAAGATGAGGAAATACTTACGAGCAAACAGAGGCCTATTGTTCTGCTTGAAAAGAGACTTCCTGAATTACTGCCTCACAATATAGCTCCAGGGATTAACCGTCTGGGAGTTATGCTTCCCTATACGCCGTTGCATTATCAGCTCTTTCATGAAGAACTTCAATACCTTATTATGACGAGCGGAAATGTCAGCGGGATGCCTATTTGCTACAAGGATGGGGAGGCACTTGAAAAACTTAAGGATGTAGCAGATTTTTTCCTTGTACATGATAGAGAAATACTCACTCCAATAGATGATTCGGTAGTTTGGGTTATTGATGAGAAAGAAATGGTAAGCCGAAATGCAAGAGGCTATTCCCCTTCTACCTTACAAATAGACTCAGATAGCGAAATTATGGCAATGGGTGCGCAGCAAAAATCATCACTATGCCTATTGCATAAGGGTTATGCTCACTCCTCACAGTATATGGGAAACCTGGATGAAATGACTGCGTATGAACAATATCTTCAGGCAATGAAAAGGATGAAAGCGTTGCTTAGTGCAGAACCTCAAATCATTGCACATGACTTGCATACCGGATACCTTTCCACAAAGTGGGCTAAAAAGCAGCTTGCTGAAAGAATTCCCATACAGCATCACCATGCACATATGGCCGCTTGCATGGCGGAGCATGACCTGAAAAAGAATGCAATAGGAATTATCTATGATGGAACAGGTATTGGTACAGATGGAGCTATATGGGGAGGAGAATTTCTTATTGGTTCAAAAGGTAAGTTCTCGCGAATTGGTCACTGGAAGTATGTGACCCTCCAGGGTGGAGATAGCGCTATTAAAGAACCGTGGAAATCAGCAGCTTCCTATCTATGTGCTATGGGCATTAACAGCGAGGAGTTTCTTGATAGTGTTAGTAGTTTAAAAGTCAAAGCTATACAAAATGCAATCAAGCATAATATTAATTGTTTCAAATCGTCAAGTATCGGAAGACTGTTTGACTGTGTATCTGCAATTGTCACGAAAAGGATGTATATTACATATGATGCTCAGGCAGCTATTGAATTTGAAAGTATAATAGAGCCAAATGTAACAGATTTTTATCCGTATTCTATCGATGAAAAAGAAGAGAAGCTGGAGATTAGGTATGAGGAAATAATATCAGACATTTTGAGAGATATGAAGGATGGGAAGACAGCTTCATATCTCTCAGCAAAGTTTCATAATACAGTTTGTGAAGCTACTATAAACTGTGTCTGCAAAATAAGAAACAGATGTGGGATAGACGATATCGTTTTAGGCGGAGGCGTGTTTGAAAACGCTTATCTGTTAAAAAACATGAAGCTAAGACTAAAAGAACACGACTTTAATGTATATCACAACATGAAGATACCCATTAATGATGGGGGAATTGCATTTGGGCAGGTAGCAGTTGCAGTACAAAGGGTAAAGGAGGGAAATTATGTGTCTGGCAGTTCCAGCAAGGATTATAACCATAGATAAAATACACGCATGGGCTGAAACAATGGGTGTGCGGCAAAAAGTAAATATTCAGCTCATTGATTCTCCTATACCTGGTGACTACATCCTCGTCCATGCAGGCTTTGCTATTGAAAAAATAGATCCGGAATATTTTAGATTTTTAAATGAGACACTTTATGAGATGTTGGAAGGTACAGGAAATGAATGATAATAGAATAGTTGAAAGACTAAATAGGTGTTTTGAAGATATTCATGATCAGGATATTCGGATAATGGAGGTCTGCGGAACACATACCCGGACAATTTCAAAATCCGGTATAAGGTATTTGCTCCCTAAAGAAGTGCTACTTTTGTCCGGACCGGGCTGTCCCGTTTGTGTTACCCCTGAATCATATGTAGATATGGCGATAGAAATATTGAATTTAGAAGGTGTGGTCCTTGTCACTTTTGGAGATATGATGAAGGTGAAAGGCACTCGCTTTTGCCTGTCAGACAAACAAGCACAAGGCTCGAAAATAATTGTTGTCTATTCTCCGGAAGATGCATTGACTATCGCTGCTAAAAATAGAGATAAGTTAATTGTTTTTATTGCAGTGGGATTTGAAACTACAGCTCCTCTGATTGCTGTGACAGTGAGGCAGGCAAAGGCAAGAGGACTTAATAATCTGTTCTTTTTTACAGCGTTAAAATGTATGGAGCCAGCTATTCGGTTTATTCTGCAGGATGGGAGAAATAAAATCAATGCAATGATTTGCCCCGGTCATGTAGCTTCAATTAAAGGAGCAGAGCATTTCAGGTTTATAACAGAGGAATTTGGTATTCCTGCTGTAGTATGTGGTTTTGAAAGTCAAGATATAGCAGCAGGGATATGTTTGCTGTTGGAGCAGTTTACGGGAAAAAGGCAGATAGAGTTTGTGAATCTGTATAAGCGGTGTGTTAGTTTCACTGGTAATACAATGGCTCAACGCATGATGAATGAAGTGTTTGATATAGCTGACGGAGATTGGAGAGGGATTGGCATCATCACGAATTCAGCCTTGGTGCTGAATGATAAGTATGAGCATCTGGATGCGGTCAAGCGGTTTGGGATAAAGATAGAGCAATACTCAAGTCCTGTGAACTGCCTTTGCAGCGAAATCCTTCTAGGACTAAAACTGCCTTACCAATGCAGGCTTTTTGGGTCAGTCTGCATACCAGAACATCCGTCCGGCCCATGTATGGTGTCTTCGGAAGGTGCGTGTGCAGCTCACTTCAGGTATGGGGGGGATAGGAAAAATGGATGAAAAAATCAGGCTTTCTCATGGAGATGGTGGTGCCGATACACAGCGTTTAATAAGAAATGTATTTTATCAATATTTTAATGATTCAAGCTCTAATGCTATGCCGGATTCCTTTGTTTTTGAAGCCAGGCAGAGTAAACTTGCTTATACTACGGACAGTTTTGTTGTGAAACCCTTGTTGTTTAGAGGAGGAAACATAGGAAAGCTGGCTATATGCGGTACTATTAATGACCTTGCGACAGCTGGTGCAATACCATTATTCTTAAGTGCCGGCTTTATCATAGAAGAAGGATTCAGTATTGAGAAGCTGCAGCTTATTGCAAAATCTATGAGAGATGTTTGCGAACAAACCCGTGCAAAAATCGTAACCGGCGATACTAAGATAGTGGAAAGAGGAAGTGCTGATGGGCTTTTTATCAATACCTCCGGAATTGGTCTGGTATCAGAGTTTTATACCGCCCGCCAGGCAGAACAAGGAGATGAGATTATTATAACCGGTGGGATAGCAGAGCATGGGGCATCCATACTTTTAGACAGGTATGATCTGGGTATTGAAACAGAGCTGGAAAGTGACTGTGCGCCAATGTGTTGTCTTATAAACGATTTAGGAGAAAATCTTAAGCAAGTAAAGTTAATGAAGGATCCTACCAGGGGAGGTATAGCGACTGCACTGAATGAAATAGCTCTAGAACAAAGGTTGGATGTAGAACTTGATGAACAGTCGATACCAGTAAAAAGTGAAGTGCATGCCATTAGTGATATTTTAGGAATAGACCCTTTATATCTTGCCTGCGAAGGAAGGATGCTGATTGTAGTTGAAAAAGGCTGCGGAGAGAAAGTGCTGCGCCTTATAGAAGCAATTGACAACTGCAGCAAAGCTCAGATAATCGGGCGGTTTGCTTTAGGACATCACGGGATGGTGTATATGAAAACGTTTATCGGTGGGAAACGTATCATCCCAATGCTGGAAGGTCAGATGCTACCTAGAATATGTTGAATAACAATTATGTGAATCACCGAAAAGGCGCCTTCGGAATATACTGAGTATGATAAATTAAATGCCGGAGGGGAAAACATGAGAGTACAAGATTTTTCAGGCAAGCACCTTGAACGCATTATTGCTGAAATCAACTATGATATAAACTTATTATATGTAATTCCATGTGTTTATACAAGGAATCTGATATTAAATCATTTAAGAGACAGAATATTCATGCTTGAATCTGTTATGAAAGCTATGGACCAACCAGTACATTTACAGCCACAACCTTTGCCTCTTCAACCGGGAGTTACCCCTATAGTAGAGCCGCCTGCACCGCTGCAACCAACGACACCGGGAAACCAAGCAACATTTACATTGCAGGAATTATCCAGATTTGATGGAAAAGGTGGTAATCCCGCATATGTTGCGGTAAATGGTACTGTTTATGATGTTACAAACAATGCTGCCTGGGCAGCTGCAACACACTTTGGACTGACGGCAGGCAAGGATCTGACCAATGAATTTGCATCCTGTCATGCAGGTCAGCCTATATTGACTAAATTAAAAGTAGTTGGAAAGTTGGTGTGAAATGAGTAATGGAAGCATTACCTGCCCTGAATATAGAGCGAGACTCAATACAGCCGCAAGTCTTGTGGATACTGTTAAGACACAAATCAGACAGGGTGTTTTAAGGAAAAGGAATCTTGTGTGGCTTGAATTGACTGGGTGTTCAGGAAATATCATATCACTTTTAGATGGATCGAATCCTGATTTCAAGTACTTAATTTCTCAGATGACTCATTTTATCTATAATAACAGTCTTTCAGCCAGCGAAGGGCAGAATGCTATGGAGCAGTTGTTTAGTGTCCTTGAAAGTGACTATATCCTTGCGGTTGAAGGCGCTGTTGCGACTAAGAATAATGGTCTCTATAACATTATCGGTCGCCTGAACGGCAAACCGATAACTGCCCTTGAGGCAGTGAAAACCCTAGGAGAGAAGGCGGCTCATGTTATTGCCATAGGTGCCTGTGCAACCCATGGAGGCGTTTCAGCAGCAAGACCTAATCCAGCTGAGTGTGTCAGTGTGCAGAGTGTATTAAACAGACAGGTTATTAAGCTGCCAGGATGTCCATGTCATCCCGATTGGTTTATGGGCACACTGGCTCATATCCTGCTTTATGGAGAACCTGAACTTGACAACAGAGATAGGCCGCTTCTATTTTACAGTACATTAATTCATGACAGATGCCCCCGAAGATCATATTTTGATCAAGGAATTTTTGCAGAAAAGCTAGGGGATAAAACCTGTATGTTCAAGTTGGGCTGCCGTGGGCCAGTAACACGTATAGACTGCCCAATCAGACAGTGGAATCAATATGTTAACTGGCCTATTGAGGACGACACTCCTTGCATTGGCTGTGCACAATTTGGATTCCCTGACGCAATGGAACCCTTTATCAGTTACAATACCACAAGAGAGGTTAAAAGATGACAAAGAAGATTATTATTAATCCTGTTACCCGGATAAGCGGATTCATGGAAATTCAAGCAGATATTGAAAATAACCGGGTGGTGGATGCTAAGACAGAAGGACTGTTGTTTCGTGGTTTTGAAAAAATGCTCAATGGTAGAAATCCCTTTGATGCAGTATATTTCACCCAGCGAATTTGTGGGATTTGTTCAACTGCCCATTCCATGGCTTCCACCCTTGCCTTGGAGGATGCTATGGGTGTTATACCATCTGAGCAGGGGAGATATTTAAGAGACATCATCCATGGATGTGAATTCCTTCAAAACCATATCCGCCATTTTTATCAGTATACCATCCCGGATTTTGTAAAACTGCCCGAAAATTATCCGCTGTTTAAGGCAGAACATAATGATTTCAGGCTGCCAAAACAAAAGAATGACAGACTAGTTAAGGATTACTTTGATTCTCTTGACTTAAGCCGGAGTGCCCACGAAATGCTTGCCGTACTTGGTGGTAAGGTTCCCCATAACCATGGGGTGTTTATTGGAGGCATTAGCACGCAGGCGACTACGGATAAAATCATCAAGATAAAATCTATTCTACATTCCATATACCAATTTATTAATGATAGAATGCTCCCTGATGTATATACCATTTCTGAATATTATAAGGACTATTTTGCTATCGGCAGAGGTTATGAGAATCTCTTAAGCTTTGGCTGCTTCAACGGTTACAAGAATCTAGGAACCCTATATGTAAATCCCCTTGTATATACTAATGGTAGAATAAGTGTATTCAATCCAGATAATATCACTGAAGAAATTGATTATGCTTGGTATAAGGATAGACAAAGCACAGATAAACCTTTTGAAGCTGATCCGGAAGCAGATATGAGCAAGCCTGGGGCATATTCATGGGTCAAAGCTCCAAGATACAACAATCTGCCCTATGAGACAGGCCCGTTAGCAAGGCAGTGGCTTTCTGGCGAGTACAGAAATGGAATATCCACCATGGACAGGACCATTGCCAGAGTTTTAGAAGCCAGAAAGATAGCATTAATTATGAATACACTACTTGAGAATCTTATCCCTGGTGTATCTGTACAAAAGGAGTATTCCATTCCTGAAACAACTGTCGGAAAAGGTTTGATTGATACTACGAGAGGTGCTCTAGGACACTGGTTGAAAATTAAGAATCAGGTTATTTCGTTTTACCAGATCATCACTCCATCTGCTTGGAACCTTTCAACCCGAAGCAGTAATGATATGAAAGGAACTGCTGAACAGGCACTTATCGGTACACCTGTAAAAGATATTAAAAATCCTGTAGAATTAGGCAGAACTGTCCGGTCTTTTGACCCTTGTATTTCTTGTGCAACCCATATTTACATGGGAGGAAAGCACATAAATACTATACATGTTATTCCTTAAACAGAACTTTTTTCCTGCTATGAATATCATATTATGAAAAGCATTAAAATAAAAAAATTAAATAAAGTGTGTAGTCTGTTATAGGGAAGTGATATATTGAAAAGACTCAATCCAGATAAGTTGTATGTTGAATTCAGAACTGGTGTTGCAATCACTGAGCCAGTAATAGGACGTAAGTATACATTAACGCATTCAGATATAACTGCAGACCTTTTTCTTACCATAGGTCTACAGTTTGCATATGACAAGGTCAATGCCATGAGAGATGAGGTGCTTGCAGAATGGAGAACGAATAATGGATTTCAGTTTCTATATGTATATGTTTATGTAGATGGTCAATTTGGTCCAGCGGTATCAGCTGTGCGTAATGCAATTTTTAGGCGTGAGCTGCCATTAGCCTTGGAAGCTATCAGATATGGAGATAGAAGATTCTTTGTTGCTCATTCAGGTTTAGACAATGCACCGATATGGATACATTTTGACTCAACAAATTCAGAGTACAACCGGTTCGAGAACTGGGGTACTCCTAATGATTATAAGTAAGACGTTATCTCTGTAATGATATTCATTTCTTCTTCGTTTGTTGAATTCTTTTCTCTCATTATAAAAAAACAGCTTTCTATGATGATTTGATTTTACCACAGTAAGCTGTTTTATCAAACTTTTTGCAATTATTTTGATATTTAGAATCAGTAGTTTTCTTCAGCATCTTCTTTTGTTTCATGAACTGTACCAAATGGGTGCTGAGGTGGTGCATAGATAGAGTATAATTTAAGCGGTTTATTACCTGTATTGATTAAGTTGTGCCATTTACCGGCAGGTATGATGAACGCATAATCATCATATACTTTTCTTTGAAAGTCCAAACAATCTTTTCTATCACCCATTTTAACAAGTCCTTGACCTTCTTCAATACGTATGAATTGATCAAGGTTCGGATGGATTTCCAAACCTATGTCTTCGCCAACATTGATGCTCATCAAAGTCAACTGTAGATGGCATCCTGTCCATAAAGCAATACGAAAATTATTGTTTTGTTTAGTAGCCTCTTCAATGTTAACTACAAATGGTTCCGGCCCATAATCCTTTAATATAATTGGGGCACCAGTGCTGGGTTGATTGGTATAGGGAAGATATTGATTAGGAAACTCATTCCAAAAATCTGAGTTATACATTGGTATGTTAGCCAAGTAAGGATACTCATACATTTTATAAGCGTTATACATATTGTTTGGGTTATACGTTGGTGTGTTAGCGTAATAGGGACATTGATACGTTCTAGGGGCATTATACATATTGCTCATTCCTTTCATAGGCTTATAATATTATCATATGCTTTATGTCAAGGAGATGTGATTTGATTCACTAGAATAATAGTGGATTCAGTTTCGTAATGTTGTATCAATAAGGCAGTAATTGATGGCTATTATAGGTATACGGTAAACTGAGCTGGCCCCGATAAATTAGATACATAGAAAAGGTCATCTATAATGTTTTTTATAAAACTGTTCCTGAAATCAGGAAAAATGTACATGCTTTTCTTGATGTTATAAGCAGAGAACCAGCAGTTGTTATAGAGCGACTATGTCTGGGATTGTAGGGACGTATGGCAATACGTCCCTACAATCCCCATCAAAAAATGTGGGTGCAATGATTCGTGGATTTAAATCTTCTGTTAACAACAAAAATAAATATATTGCGAAACGCTCCACAATGCCCTGTTTGGCAATCAAAAATTTTGCGCGAGAAACCAAAAGACTTAACTGCAGTGTTCATACACCGGCTGAGTCTTTTTTACGTGCAAAACTTCCGATTGACCCCTTCAAGAACCGTCCCTGTGATTATCTAACGGCAATTTTCTGTCGATCACATTTTTTGTTCCTCTTCAAATTAATAAAAGTTATAGTAAATGCACATCATATATCTGTATAGAAACTAACCTGAAAATCAGTTTGATAGAATTATGCTTGGAGTGCTCATGAATTCAACATTTTGGACTAACACAATATGGTATATCCTTTTAGGTATTTCGACTTTGCTCCAATTAGTCTTCGTAATGATCAAGGCAAAAAAACGTAGGCTTACATTTGCTGTTTATATAACGACAGTAGGTATAACTCTATATTTTGAAACGATAATTCTTATTTTTTTTAGAGCGTATACTTATTACCCCATGATACTTCAAAAGCATTCAGATCCGTTTAATGATGTTCTTGTGGGAAATCTTTTTTCACAGTTTTCTGTCTCAGCAACTGCTCTTTTAGTTGTAATACTCGATTTAAAGTATTACTGGTATTTTATATTTGGTGTTATCTATGGCATTATCGAAGAACTTTTTATAGCTTTAGGTATTTATAGCCATAATTGGTATCGGACATGGATGACTGTGGTTGGTTTTGCTATTCTCATTTGGGTAGTCAAAAAGATGTACTCAAAGATTATGCAACGAGTAAAGCCAATAACTTATTATGGATACATCTACTTAGGGTTATTTACGCTTGATGTTGTTACCTTATTGTGGGGTTTAGATTTAGCAGGATATATGCGATTTACTACAACATTGTTAAATAATCCGAAAGTTAGCCGTTACAGCTTATATTTGGTATATTACTCACTGTCATCCGTTTATATTATGTTGATTTATTTTTTGAAATCTAAATTGAGATATAAAGCTTTGATTACACTTATACTTTACGCAATTTACTATATTGGCTACAAACTAAATTTGATCTGGATTAAAGAAGGCTGGTTCTTGCCTGTCACTACCATAACAGTTTTCTGGATGTATCTATCAGTATTTACCCTGGATAAATTATATGGTGGATCACAAAAAAAGGTTTAGTAGAACTATTATAGGGAATGATAAAAAATATGTTATACTAAATGGAGTGATAAGAGTATGAATGAAAATAATAAACCTAATAGACTGGTCAATGGAAAATCATCCTATTTTTCTAAAAATGGGATGTTCTACTTGTGATTGATGGCAATCCGCTTACTATAACCAAGAAGGTAGGTAAGCCTCTTAATGCTTGTACTATTTCTGTGACTATTTAATCATTTCATATTTTTTGGTAAGTTTGTTGATTGTATTTTTAGAACCTATTAAAGCAATTCCAAGATATTTCATATCTTCAGTAGAGATACTGCGTGTGACTTCGAGAAATTCTTCATAGTTCTTTGTCTGCTGACCTTCTACAGGAAAATCTACAACATCACAGCCTTTTTTAATGCAGCCTTGCGAAGTTCTTTTAAGGCTTCTGCATCAGTACAAAGCATAGGAATATCCGTGGGAATCAATCCAGGGTGTACTTCACCAGAGGCGTCTACAAGAGGCTCGCCGAGAAGTACAGGATGCCGTTTGCCTACCGTGAGAGCGATAACAGCAATTGCATTGGCAAGTAAGCTACCGGATAGGTTACTATCCATTACAGTAGTACAGCGTGTAGGGATTTCTTCTAAAACCGTTAAGAACTTAGTATTTGCGTTATGCATTTTTCTTTTCTCCTTTCTGAACAGAACTTAAAATAACGCCTATGATGACAATAATTCCGCCTAACACTTGTATGACAAATACAGTTTCCCTCAATATTAAAATAGAAAATATCAAGCCTAAAACAGGGACCAGATTCATTAGAGATACAGAAACACTGGCTGAGAGTTTTCTTAGCCCTAAGTTATATAAAAGGAAAGCGGTAACAGAGCATCCTACACTTAGAAATATCAATGCACTTGCAGAAGTAATACTTGGCATTTTCCATGTACTACCTTCGATTATTACAAATGGCACAAAGAAAATGGCACCTACCAACATCTGATAATAAGTCAATGTCATGGCTGAATATTTATTTGTGATTTCTCTGGTAATAAAGTTATAGAATGCCCAGACTAATCCGGCTCCAATAAGAATTACATTTCCCAATAGGGATTTTGAACTGCTATCTATGGTAACTTGCGTTAGAACTGCAACGCCCATGAGAGCTAAAATAATTCCAAGTACCTTTCTTGCAGTGGGTCTTAAATGATAGATGAAAAATTCCAGTAGCGTTGTAACAGCTGGAAAAGAAGCAACAATTAAAGCAGCATTTGAGGAAGAAGTCATACTAACACCAATGTTTTCAATTGTAAAATATAGTGTAATACCTAAAATTCCACTGACTGCCACACGGATACGGTCTTCTTTATCTATTTTTTCATTATTTTTTATTATCCTGCGTATTATCCCAAAAAGGATTACAGCAAAAAATGTTCTAACTGCACCTAGCTGAATTGGGGCAAAAGTTTCATAAGCCATCTTTGTTGCAATAAAAGATGCACTCCATAATAGAACAGCACTTGCACTAGCCAAATAATAGCTATATAATGCTTTATTATATCTCAGTACCTCGTGTTTTTTCATCAATTTCTCTGATATCAGCATTTATTTATATTCTCCTTATATAGTGACTACTGAAGTAACTACTCTTAAATGGAATTTTATCAGTTTTAGTTGAATATGTCAAGATATTTGGTTATAATTTTAGTTACTAAGGTAGCTACTAAAAATTATTGGAGGATTATATGATAGAAAACATTTTAGAAACATTAAAAAATCTTAATTTTACAGAATATGAGGCTAAAGCATATCTTGCCTTATTGGAAGAATCCCCATTAACAGGTTATGCAGTAGCGAAAAATTCTGGTGTGCCACGCTCAAAAATATATGAAGTTTTAGATAGTCTTGCTACACGTGGAGATATTTTGGTTAGTCATGGGATTACACAACAGTATATTCCGATTCCTGCAAAGGAACTAATTAAAAACCGTCGAATCAAAGCTGAAGAAAATTTTAAACTTGCAGAATTATCTTTAGAACAATTTAATCATTCTGCAAAGAATCGCGAGAACATCTGGAATATTATCGGTCATAACGAGATACTGGATAAGGTAAAAGAATGTATACTTTCAGCAGAACGTAGACTTCTTATAGAAGTTTGGAAAGAAGAGTTTAAAGAACTAGAAGCTGAACTAAGGAAGGCTACAGATAGAGGTGTCTTAGTAACTATTATTGCTTATGGAGATATAGAATGTGATTTTGCCAATGTTTACTTTCATGATATGAGTAATGAAATTACGGAAGAGTACGGCGGACGTTGGCTGGTATTTAGTGCTGATGATTTAGAAGTTGTAGCAGGTATTGTATCTCTTGACAAAGACAGCCGGGCAGCATGGACAATGCACCAAGGGTTGGTCATGCCTATTACTGAAGTCATGATTCACGACCTATATATTATGGAAATTATGGGAAAACACAGAGAACTATTAGAAGAAAGTTTTGGTAAGAATCTCATAAATTTGCGAAAGAAATTTTCTATTCATCCAGATTATAAAAAACATTATGTGTAACAAGAGTAGATAACATAGTGATTAACAGTCAAAGATATGACTATTCTTCTAAGTTATGCTTTGCAAAATGATACTTTCCGGGAAGTTTTTACGTCGTCATGTCATTCCACACGGCCTACGGATAAGCATCCTAATGGGATAACCTTTTACAGTACCATGTTTAAAGGACTCAGTGATCAAAACATTTTTGGTGGAGAAATTTTAGGAGGAAAAACAGGATATACTGATAAGGCTGGTCTGTGTCTTGCGAGTCTCGCTAAAGTGGGTAATCAAGAATATGTTTTGGTTACAGCTGGTGCAAAAGGAGATAACCACTTGAAACAGTTTAATATTTCCGATGTAATAGCTGTATACAGCAATATAGGAAAATAATAAGTTCTTCATAAGAATATATTAAGATTTTGATAGGCAAAAATCCCAACATTGCCTGCCTGATTTCGATAAGATGAAATTGCCGAATCGGACAAGCTTTGATATAAATATTAGTAAAACAAGGTGTTTAATCAGCGCATTGCTGCGGAGCCTGTAAAGGGCGTATTAATATGCCCTGGTGACACGGATGCTGCTGCTACCCTATTTTAGATATAATAATAGTGAATACTTGTATTAAAGTGTGAACTGAACATAATTTATAAACTGAACATCAGAGAATAAGCAGTGATGGAATGAAAAATGGAGGTATTATGAATAAACGAGAGAGAATTAAAATAGTCTTTTTATATGCTGTTTTCATTTGTTACATACTTTTGTTAATTAAAATATTGTTGGTATCAAGAATTTCGTATTCGGAGCCTAAGTCAATCAATCTCATTCCTTTTTATAGTATAAAGGAATATATATATAGCAACTCTGCTACTATAAAAAGATTCGCTTTTGGTAATGTAATTGGCAATATAGTTATCTTTATTCCTCTTGGTGTATATTTGTCATTATTCAAAAATGATAAAAGAGTAATAACCAATTTGTTGTTTATAGTTATAGTGAGTTTGTTTGTTGAAATCATTCAAGGACTTTTAGGTATTGGAGCATCAGACATTGATGATATAATCCTAAATTGTTTGGGTGGATTGATTGGTATTTTAGGGTATAAGTTTTTATTGTTTATATTACGAGATGAGAAAAAAGTACATACTGCAATCACAATTCTATCTGCTATCGGATTACCTCTTATATTGTATTATTTATTCATGATGAGAATGAGATTCTAATATCTTTATTGGAATTCAAGAAGATATCCTACACAAAAAGAACGTAGAAATTAAACATAATGCGAAGTATAGGTTGGCTCGCTATCTTCTTATATTGAATCCTACCGATAAAAAGATTTTGACAATATTATTGCGTAAAATATAAATCAATAAAATCCCACGACCCCCTTTGTTTTAGGGGATACATCTTTACAACTTAACAAAACATGATAGCATTAGGTCACTTTGTTAATATTGATGAAAAGAGAAGTTAAAAACCTCTGTTGATTAGTCAACAGAGGTTTTATACCAACGCATTGTCTATAAAGAATATACTCGACATTTTATTAAAAAGGATAATGGAGATGGAGTGTTTCAGGAACTCCCTCTTAGGGGCTAAATATAGTCATGAAGTTAATAAACGCATGGCCCATTATAACATGGTGGAAATGGATTTATATCCTGAATCTGTCTAAAGGAATAATGTTTTGTTGCAAATTGGGATTGATATAAATACTCTAGCAAGTAAATTTCTCCGTTGGCAACGCCACAAAGTATACCCGAAACACCTTGTCCGTTAGTTAGAGACACGCCTACAGGTTGGTATATTAAAAACTGGAGTTTTTGCTGCCATGGCATATGGAATCACCTCCTGTTAACAGTATATTAAATTAACATAAGATGTTTTTATATAAGGTGATAGCTTTTAAATACGTTTAAAAATTAGCTGTTTTTTAAAGTGAATTATTGGATCAAAACTTGAGCTATTTCAGGATCGAGTAACCATGTTTGCTGGCTGCTTGAATATCTCCAGTAATATACCAGAGACCCTAACTGATCTGCGTGAGACATCCCTGCAATGTCATCCATTGCTGTCAGTTTATATGGCACACTTCGATCGATTTTAATAGGATAAAGATACGGCGAGTATAGGACAAACCCTTTATATGGCTTAATTAATGTCCCATCTTTGTTGTAAATTACACCTTCATACGCTTCTTTCCTATTGCTTACATCAAGAGTAATGGTTTGGTTTAGTGTTTTACTGGTTATATCAACCTTGTAAAAATCCTTGTAAATTACATCAAAACCCAGAGTTTTGGAAAGCGTATCATAGTCAAAAGGGAATTTGTCGGGAGCAGTTAAAAAAACTGCCTGGTTATTTAAAAAGGAGACCATATAGTAAACAGCCCTAGCTCCTGCTAAAGGAAAGCTTATAAAAATATCTTCCACCCTGTTGCCGGTGAAGTCGCCGAGAAAAATCCATGGAGCCGCACTGTAGTTATAATCAGGTGAAAGAGGTATGGTATATCTATATCCAGTCTTTCCGTCATCAATGACAAGCATAAAATCCCTATAAAAGGAGTTTTGGTCCTTATTACCAGTTAGGTACACCCTATCTGGAATCATATCGCCATTTACATCTCCAACTTTCATATCAATTATCATAGATTATCCCTCACATAATGTTACATTTACTAATACATAATATGAGAGCCATAAGCTATTGGTGCCACGTTACCATAAGATATATTATACTAATAGAAATTGAGAAAAAGAACAGATTTTCTTCTTAGGGTTATTTCAATAATATATTCTTTAATCCTTTTTAACTCAATCAATATTATCACTTCCATACAATTTCCAATGTGATAGGTTCCATTGATTCAGGGTATCCTATTTACAGGAATGAATTCAAATGGGAGTGAAGTTTTTTATGGAAGGGAAAAAAGCAAATCATTTAGCAACTGAAAAATCACCCTATCTCTTGCAGCATGCCTATAATCCAGTGGATTGGTATCCTTGGGGAAGTGAAGCATTTGACAAGGCTAAATCAGAGGATAAACCCATATTTCTTTCGATTGGGTACTCTTAGCTACAAATACTACCTTTCATTGGTGGCAGAAATTATTTGTAGCGATAAGAAACCTTGATATTTCAATGCTTAGAGCATCTTATAATTTATAAGGTGTTTTTAATTGCAGTTAAATAGACTAACAATATTTTTTATTTTGACTCTGTTAAAGAATAGTGTTGAAATTATGGTATTTCATTTGTATATCGCTTATAATAGAATTAAGTCGTAATAGTAGGATAATGCGACTTTATTTTTAATTTAATAAAATAGATAGGAGTGACTATTTGATGATTGATATAGGAATATTGGTTTTTGAAAATATTGAAGAATTGGATTTCGTAGCACCTTTTGAAGTCTTATCATATGTTAATAAAATAAAACCTAACAGTACAAATGTTTGGCTTATAAGTTCTGGGTCACAAACAATTCGAGGATACAATGGCTTACGATTCTCTGTAGATTATACCATTGATAATTGCCCATATTTAGATGTGTTAGTAATTCCGGGGGGACAAGGAAGAAAATCAGCCATGAAAAATATAAAAGTCCTTAATTTTATAAAAAGTAGATATAATGAGTTGAAATACTTATCTTCTGTATGTACAGGTTCATTAATAATTGGTTCTACAGGTCTTTTGAAAGATAAACTTGCAACTACTTATCATACTGCTTTTGATGAGCTTTCTCAAATGCAGGTAATTGTTCAAAAATCAAAAGTAGTACAAGATGGGAAAATTATTACAGGGGCAGGGGTTTCTTCTGGAATAGATGTAGGCCTATATTTATTGAGTAACTTATTTGATGAAACAATAGCACAACAAGTAGCGGATAGAATCGAATATATTTGGAACAAAGATTAAGACGTATTATTCTTATATAGTGAACCAAAGGAACCTCTGAGGTTCCTTTTAAATTTATTATAATATTAAAATCATTCTTTAAGCCGAATGGACATCTGCATAGGGATAATGAAGTAAGAATAATTTGTGTTAAACATTTCCAATTTCAATGGAGGTACATTGGTTTTGATGGGATTTTGAATCATTTTAGAATAAGCATTGAGAGAACTCATATTAAGGGATACGGTTTAAATAAAACTGATAGCACCAGTAAACACTGGATAAGCATTAAGACAGACATTCCCTTATCAGCATTTCAAATAAATTGAAACTGAGTTTGATTAAATAGTGGAAGATTAAATTTTTGGTTTCTACTATTGGAAAAATATATAATACAGTAGATATTTATTCGAGGATACAGAAGGTAAATATAAGAGTATGCATAGTGTTCTCTAAAAATGATGATGTTTTTAAAAGTTTGTTTAGACAGTATTTTAAAGGTTGCACAGTCTATGTTTTTCTGTAGTCCGTTGATTCATTTGGAACAAATTTGAAATTGGGTACTGCATTGCCATGTTGTGCTACACCCTTCAATTATTAAATATCAATACTATAACGGATTAACAGGAGATGAAAAAGAAAATAGCAGATAATCAGCAAAGCAACAGTTTACAGGCTTCCTACTCTACCGGGAGCCTATTTTGTGCGACAGGCAGTTGCACATCCATAAGCGACAGCTTTTGGAATTTTAAGTATGAAGGATAGCGACTACGTTACTGAAAACAGTAAAAACGAGTCTTAAATTCGGAAACTTAAGAGTTCTCGAAGGTGAAAGTCCTTCCCTAGGAGTGCTGATACAACCTAGGAAGCCTAGTCTAGGGCAACATCGTGAGGTGTTGTCTGAACATGATAATTCAAAAAGGCAGGTGAATATAGCACAGTTTATTAAAGATATTCAAGATGAGAGTTTAACATACGAAGAACAGAATGCATTGTATAAAACCGTTATAAAATCAATAACATATGCTAGGACTGTTGAGGATAATATAGAAATCAAAATTGAATACCGGTAAACAGAAAAGATTACTATCGAAGTTTAATAGTAATCTTTTTTATTTAGGGTATAATACATATTACAAAAAAATACAATATGAAAGGTGGTGGTGTTATGCCTAATAATAAAATACCCAATCGTTTGATAAATGAAAAGAGCCCTTATTTGCTGCAACATGCTTACAATCCAGTTGATTGGTTTGCATGGAGTAGTGAAGCATTTGACAAAGCTAAAAATGAGGATAAGCCAATCTTTCTTTCGATCGGGTATTCCTAGGTATAAATACTTGTTGCCATTGGTGGCAATACGGTTACTAGAACCAGAATTTATGTCACCATAACTGCTCCCATTCAGTTTTCCTGATCTATCGAAAAATGCTAAATAATATAATATTTTTGATTATTTATATAGTCTAAGAAGCACTTCATAGCAGGTGTGAGTGGACGATTTTTTTTGATTATTACGCATACTTCCCATGTACAATCAGGATTTTTAAAGGGAATAGCTTTTACATCTGCAATGTCCATCCCTATAAAGTGGACACCTACACCAATACCTTTATTTAATCTACTAAAATTATGTATTAGAATTAGTTCCATAGTTTCTAGAGAAATTTTAGGATTAAAACCAGCTTCTTTGCATTTTTTAACAAAGTTGTGCCTCAGTTTAAAGTTATTATTTAATAGCAAAAATTCTTCATTTTTCAATTGATGAAAATCTATTTCGACATTTTGTGATAATGGATTGTCCTTACTTACGAGAATACACATTCTATTCTTTAAAATAGTTTGACAATCAAAAGAAGTTTCATCAATAGGTGCAATGTTAAAACCAATATCTTCATGTTCGTTAAGTATAGCCTCTTCACAAGGAAGGTCTTGATATTCCGTAATATTTAAAATAATATCTGGGTGTAATAATTTAAAGTTATTGATATAGCCTTCCGGAAGTGCACTAATAACACCAAAAGACATTGCAATATTTAATATCTGTTGTTCTTTTTTTCGAATCTGTTCAAAATCGCTGGAAATTGACTCCATATGTTGTATGATTTTAATGGCACGCTCTTTAAAGCTTTCTCCATAAGGTGTTAGAATCATACCGGATTGATTGCGAATAAATAGTTCAACACCCAGATCGGTTTCTATTCTTTTTACAGCTGAGCTTAAGGCTTGCTGAGAAAGGTAGAGATTTTTTGATGCTTTAGAGATAGACTTACAATTACATATTTCCAAGAAATACTTAATGTGTTCAATTTTCAATTACCTCATCCTCCATTTAGAATAGGTGCTCTATATATTTATAATTATATTTTATTGATAAATATTAGTCAAACTCTTGATAAGAATACAGATATCTCTTGTTAATATACAACATAATTTTGATATTCACGATAACGTTTTAGAGTTACAATTGTTATAAAAATAACAGGAGGTCATCGATATGAACGCTAAGAAATATCCACATGTATTTCAACCATTAAAATTTGGAAACACAATCTTAAAGAACCGTCTGGAATTTACACCTATGGTTAGTTGCTTATCTAATGCTGAGGGTGAGGTAACAGAAGAAGCTGTTGAGTTTATTGGGATGCAGGCACGTTCAGGTGTATCACAAGTAATCATTGGAGATACACAAGTAGATTGGGAGAGAGCGTTATGCTTCTATGGTGAATTAAATGTACACCATGATAAATATATGGCAGGTCTTTCATTATTGGTAGAAGAGGCACACAGATATGGAGCAAAGCTTTCTATCGAATTAGCTCATGCTGGACGTGGGGGGGTTCCTTCTATGAATGTGAAACCTGGATTTGCACCTTCATATGTACCTACACCAGGTCGTATGCAAGATTTAAAAGTTATGGACCGCGCTGATATGGATTATGTCATTAATCAATTCAAGGATTGTGCAAGCAGAGTTAAGCGTGCTGGTTTTGATGCCATTTTTATTCATAGTGGTCATAACAACTTATTGGGACAATTCTTATCACGTTCTAGCAACTTACGTACAGATGAGTATGGTGGCAGCATGGAAAATCGTATGCGTTTTCCACTAGAGGTTATAAAGGGTATTAGAGAAGTAGTAGGACCTGATTTCCCATTGGAGATGCGTGTTAGTGGAGATGAGATGACAGGACCTGATGGCCTTCAAATTGAAGAGACAATTGTATATTTAAAAGAGGCGCAAAAATATATCAATATGGCACATATTTCTTGTGGAAATGTGTTTGTTGAACCAGGTGTTAAATATTCAGTGCCTCTATATCTCCAAGAACGTATGCAAAATGTAAAATATGCAGAAGCGGTTAAAAAAGCAGTCGATGTTCCAGTATCTGTAGTTGGCAATATATTTACTTTGGAAGAGGCAGAAGAAATCATTGCATCAGGTAAAGCCGATGTAGTTGGTATGTGTCGTTCACTTATGGCAGACCCAGACTTGATCAGAAAATCTGTAAGCGGTAAAAACGAAGATATTCGTCCTTGCTTACGTTGTATGGATGGGTGTGGTAAGATATTCCATGGCTTCCCGGTACGCTGTGCCGTAAATCCAGTTATTGGCCGTGAATTCAAGTACAAAGACATTCAACCGGCAAGAATTAAGAAAAAAGTAATGGTGATTGGTGGCGGACCGGCAGGGATGCAAGCAACTCAAACCTTAATTAAAAGAGGACATGATGTTACTTTATATGAAAAATCAGATAAATTAGGCGGTCTATTATTAGATGCAGGCGCAGTATCATTTAAAGATTTAATGAGAGATTATACTAATTGGAATGTAGATACCACTATGAAATCTGGTGCAGTAATTAAGCTTAACACAGAGATGACTAAAGAGCTAGTAGAGAAAGAAAAGCCGGATGCAATTATTATTGCAACAGGTTCAACGTATATTCGTCCAAATATTCCAGGAATTGATAAAGAAAATGTTAAAATGTTAAGCGATGTGGAAAATGGACGTGTAGACGTTGGAGAAACTGTTATTGTATGTGGAGGAGGCCTTTCAGGAATTGAAGGTGCTGTAGGACTTGCTAGAAAAGGCAAAAAAGTTACTGTTGTTGATATGATTCCAGTAGAAAAGTTCTGTGATAGTTTGTTTGGCATTACAAGAAAAGCATTATTTGATGAAGTAGAAGAAAGTAATGTTAAATTAGTTGGAGACAGCAAGATAGTCGAATTTGTAGATAATGGTGTTGTTATAGAAGATAAAAAAGGCAATAAGCAAACGATTGAAGCTGATTCCATTGTTATTGCGCTAGGTTTGAGATCAGAGAATAAATTAGCAGAAGAAATCATGCCTATTTTACCATTAGACACATATGTTGTCGGAGATGCTGATGGAGTGGAGACAGTACGTAAAGCAAACAAGACTGCATTTGATGTAGCGGTAGAAATTTAGATATACCAATAAGTCAAAAGTCCAAAGGAGACTCTAGGGGAAGAGCAAGTAAAAAGGGCTTTTCCCCAATTTATTTTTAAGGATGATGGATAAAAAAATCCAACAAATATAGAGGTTTGTATATTAACTTTAGGATAATATATGTTACAACCTATAGTTGTAACGTTACAAATATTAGATGCTGGACAATAGAAACAGGATAATATATAATTATTGAAAAGAATGTTAAAATTTAAACAAAGTATTTGTGAAAGGGATCATCTACTATTTCAGGAGGTAAGAGCGATTATGAAAATTAAAGCAGCACTTGTTAAAGAAGCCGGACAGCCCTTTAGTATTGAGGAAGTAGAACTGGCAGCACCAAAAGCGGATGAGATATTAGTGAAGATTGTTGCATCTGGTGTATGTCATACCGATGAGGTAGCGCAGATGCAGATTATTCCAGTACCGCTGCCTGCAGTATTTGGGCATGAAGGCTGTGGAATTATTGAAGAAGTTGGAAGTCATGTTGCTGATTTCAAGAAGGGAGACCATGTCAGCTTTTCTTTTGGATATTGCGGAAAATGTGAAAATTGCATGTCGGCTAAGCCGTATATCTGTAAAAGTCTTAACGATATTAATTTTGGAGGCGTTATGCCTGATGGAACAAAACGCCTGTCTCAAAATGGGCAGGGAATATCTTCTTTCTTCGGACAGTCATCTTTTGCTACTTACGCGGTAGTCAATCAAAATAGTGTGGTTAAGATTGATGATACTATTGATTTAGCACTGGTAGGGCCTTTAGGTTGCGGCATTCAGACAGGAGCAGGTGCAGTGCTCAACAGACTACGTCCTGAATTCGGTTCGACTATTGCTGTATATGGATGTGGAACAGTTGGAATGAGTGCAATTATGGCAGCAAAGATTGCGGGATGTGCTGCTATCATTGCAATCGGAGGAAACCCAAAAAGCTTGGAGCTTGCAAAAGAGTTGGGTGCGACGCATACTATTAACCGAAAAGAGTGTGACGATATTGTAGCTAAAGTCAAAGAGATTACTAAAGGTGGTGCAAGTTATGCCATTGACACAAGCGGTGTGCCGGATTTTGTTAGAAAAGCGTTGGCATGTGTAGCGCCTGGCGGTACAGCAGTTGTTCTTGGTGCCACAGGAGATTTGACTATAAATGTACAGAATGAGTTAATGGGTGAGGGAAAGAGCCTTATAGGGGTTATAGAAGGCGATGCTGTTCCAAAGCTATTTATACCAGAGCTCTTAAACTACTATAGAGCAGGCAGATTTCCTTTTGACAAGCTGATCACTTACTATAAATTTGAGGATATAAATCAGGCTTTTGCTGATTCACACAGCGGAAAGACCATCAAAGCTGTACTCAAAATGATATAAAAATATTTACATTAAAGTAGTTAATTAAAGAGTAGACAATATTTCGCTACACGGCTTGTGAATTGGTAATTCTGGGGCCAATTCGATACAAGCGTTGAAAAATTATTTCACACCCGCCAAAGACTATTGAAGAATTGATAAATCAACATTCTATAAGTTAGAAATAACATTTAGAGTAGTTCCGCTAACTCTTTCTTTCGCAGCTCAAACAACATTTGTAAGCTGTTATGTTCGGCATTTTCCTTCGGCTCATTTTCGAACTCTTATAGCGACTATGATATTTAAAAATACTACGGACATCAGTATGACAAAACTAACACTGTTAAAACCTTATAACGCTCTATTTATCGGCATCTATAAAAAAATCACGATGTCAGGTGGTAACGTAGAATCCTGTTTTTTCATCTTTTTTATTTGTTTAAAGCTGTCACATTTTCATGCCAACAGAATTATATCTCCCTTGAACAGACACATTATAGATTTCATCTATGAAGGATATTAACTAGTATTAGAAGGATGTGATAAGGGTGGCATATTTCGGCACAGGCGAAGCAAGTAAAAAGTATGAAAAGATAAGCGAGCAGACTTCAAACGGTAATACAACCGTTAAATACAGGAATGGAAATCAAAACTTTACCGTAGTTTTCAACAAACCTTCAGATGTCGCACTTAAAAGGTTTGCAAATACAGTAAATGATATCGTCACAGATATTGCAAATAAAAGAGTGTCAGCGTAAAGCTGGCATTTTCTTTATGGCTAAATCCCCTAATTTGTGGTATACTATTATCAAGATTGTGAAAGGCGGTGCTACCCATGGAAAGCAATGTACAGAAGGTAATAGAACTTATTGATACGCTGACTCCGGACGAGAAAAAGATAATATATAAGAAAATGAATGATGAAATCAACGGCAAGTTGCTTGACTTCCTTGATACCGTAAATGAAAGGGCTGAGAAGTACCCCATTTCACTTGATGAAATCACAAGAGAGGTTGAAGAAGTCAGGAGCAACAACCATGGAAAAGTATAAAGTCGTAGTTGATACAAACATATTTGTAAGTGCTTTCCTCGGAAGTAAAAACCGTTTTGCAGCGACCTAAGTTCAGCAAATATATTCATCCCCATGAACTTGATGAATTTATAAGCCTTTTGAGCTTAAAAAGCATTGTACCTTCAAACTACGGAAGGATAAACGACTGTCGGGATGAAAAGGATAATATGATATTGGAAGCTGCTGTGTATGGAAACGCTAATTTCATTATTACGGGTGATGAAGATTGATTAATATTAAACCCATACCGTTGGATTAATATATTAAGCCCTGTCGCATTTATCAAGCAGTTCTACGGGATTGAATAGAATAACACAAATATGACGTCAGCCTAATAAGCTGGCGTTTTTTGTTGCTGAATACTCGTGTTAGAACGTTGGTATACTAAAACCAAATATGAAAATTGGAGGATTAAATAATGACATTACCCGAAAAAGAGCAAGCAAAAGCAAGAAAGGCCAATAGATTGATAAATGAGAAGTCACCCTACTTATTGCAACATGCTTACAACCCTGTAGACTGGTTCCCATGGGGAGATGAAGCATTCCAAAAAGCTGCAAGGGAGAGCAAGCCTGTATTCCTGTCCGTGGGCTATTCGTAGTGAAAGGATACCAAAATCGACTTGCCATTGGTGGCAATTTCATCAAAGTAGACAACTCAAAACATAGCATAAAGTAGCTATTTACATAGGTTTTTAGATGATCTACTATTTCATCGCTATATGTTTGTGCATACAACGCATGTCCATCATATTTTTTCAGCTCCTATTAATCTTCAACCCGAAAAGAATAATTGATATAGGCCTGTTTTACTTCTTTGAAAGCATTTCTTGAAACGGGTATGGACAGGTTGCTTGTCGTGGTTAAGCCATCCTTTGATAGGTTCTTGATATAGTCTAAGTTGACGATATAGGAGCGGTGTGTCTTGAGGAACCGTTTATCTTTTAATAGAACAGCTTCAACTTGAGAAAACGCACTGTTGCTTTCTATTACGATCCCGCCTTTTTGATGAAGATAAAGAGATCTTCCGATCACCTCAAGATAGATCAGCTCGCGGAAGAAGACCTTGGACAGGTTGCCTTGTGCTTTTACAATGAGATATTGCTGCAGGTCGCTTCTAATATCGCGGAAGGCTTTTTCTAAAACGGAAAAGAACTTGTCTTTTTGAAGGGGCTTTAACAGATAGTTAATAGCATCCACAGCATAAGACTCCACCGCAAATTCCGGGGAGGTAGTCAAAAATATAATTTTGCTTACCTGATCCCTGTTTCTGATCTCGGTGGCTAGTTCAATACCGTTTAGGCCCGGCATAATGACATCCAAAAGAAAAATATCAAAATGCTTACCGCTTTCAAGCTGAGCGAGAAGCGCTATACTGCTTGTAAAGCTACTGACTTTCATTTGATCTTCTGAAAGGCTGTTGCTCGAATATTCATCCAATAACCGATTAATATGTAAAAGCTCCTGCTTGTTGTCATCACAAAGGGCGATTTTCATTCTGCACCTCAAATTTAATATTTTATACACAGACTATTATAACACAACAGTCACAAAAATAAGCCACATATTACAGTTCATGTCGAAAAAACGGCATCTCATGCAGATGGTGAAATGCAACAGCGACTTTTAGTTTATAGTTACTTTATCAGTTGCACTAAAAATAAAACCATTGTGGAGGAAAAAGACATGAAAAAAATTATTTCGATTTTACTTATGCTTGTTTTATCAGTTTCTCTGCTCGCCGGATGCGGTGGCAGCGGTCCAGACCTTACAGAGGTTACGAAAAAGTATGATCAGGCTGCGGGTATTTTTAATGAAGCGGCAAAGCTTGTGGAGGCAAATGGTTGGAACGATGATGCAGAATTTCTTGAAATACATAATGGGCTTGCCGACGAAATTGAGAAAATTAAAACCCTCATTGCAGACCCAGAACAGTCGAAAAACATTGATGCCGATGCAATGAGTGCAGGTCTTGATGGATTAATTCAAGAACTGCAGGCATATAAGGAAGCGGTTTCTGTTCCCGTAAAGTAACTAGTACTCTGTAACACTTAAACCTTGCAGTACTCGGCGAGGAAAATTTTCGTATGACAAGGCAGAGGATTGAGTAATACTGGCCGTATTACGAATGATCATGAAATACCAACCTGCAAGTCTAAAAATGATAAGCTGTTTATTCAAGTTACGAACAACTTCAGCCGTGAGGTCAAATTCGCAGAGGATATGCCCATAAGTGCAGAAGAAGACCACGGTTTTGGTATAAAAAGCATAGCGGCTACCGTGCAAAAATATAGAGGACTTTATTCCTTTACCGCAGATACCGGGGTTTTTAGGGCGAGAATTATTTTGTGATGGTACATTTCATTACGTAAAAGCAACATTTCATGCTGATAATATATTTTGCATCGGCTTAACATGATATACTTCCTGATAGATTAATGGAACAAGTTTCTTTCTAATTTAAATTTTAGCGCAGGGGTTTATATGCAAATTTCCAAGAGATAAGCAACAAGAAATGGAGGGTACTATATGGAAGAGCAAGCGGTAGCTAAGGAGGCTCAGGTAAAGGTCACGGTGGACTCTCAAACCTTTGTCTGTGCAAATTGCGGTGGTGTTATCATGTATGACATAGGGAGCGAAAAGTTTAGGTGTGCCTCGTGTAAAGTGGAAAGCAACATAGAGACTCTGTCTGAAGCGATTTTGGAATATGACTTTAGTCAGTACGCCGAGCGCGAGAAAAAATCTATTGCCTTTGAAGGCCTGGCAGTGGTGCATTGTCAAAACTGCGGGTGTGAGGTTACCTTTGAGGAGTCCCAGATAGCAACCACCTGCCCGATGTGTTCTTCAACGCAGGTGGCCACAGTAAAACAAGCGGGAGGAATACCACCGGAGGGGATTGTGCCCTTTAAGATTGATAAAATTTCAGCCGGGCAGAAATTTAAGGAGTGGGTAAAGTCAAGATGGTTTGCACCGAATGACTTCAAGAAGAAGTGCGGCGAGGGTTCGCTAAAGGGAATGTATCTGCCATTTTGGACTTATGATGCTACGGCGATAGCTGCTTATACGGGGAAAGGTGGCAATCACCGAACCGAAAAAGACCGTGAAGGCAAAACGAGAACGGTAACCGACTGGACATTTACTTCGGGGGTAGTGAGCACAAGCTTTGATGATGTACAAATCTGCGCTACGGAAAAGGAAAAAGATATACGAGGGATTATGCCTTTTAATACAGTGGGGAGCACAAAGCCCTTTGCCACCTCCTACCTCTCAGGGTTTCATGCGGAGCTTTATACAATAAAGGCGGACAAGGCCTTTGAAGCTGCAAAAAAAATCATGGAGAAGGAGCTTCGCTCTCTTGCGGAGAAGGATATACGGCATAGGTACGATACAGCTCAGGTGAGTACCCTTAACACAAAGCATACCAACGTTACATATAAGCACCTTCTGTTGCCAATATGGGCTTCAGCCTTTGGCTATAAAGGTAAAACCTACAATTACTTTGTCAACGGCGAAACAGGAGTGGTTGATGGGAGCCGTCCCTACAGCGTTCCGAAAATTGTGACAGCCATTATTGGGACGATTATAGCTGTAGCTATACTGGTATTAATTATTTAATAGATAAAGAGATAGGAGGGGAAGTTCTATGGCTTGGTTTGGACAAGGCAAGGATACGATAGAATGGGAAGAATTTAGAGCTGATATGTTATTTTTTAAGTGGCCTGCCAAAGAAATTAAAAAAGGTGCGAAGCTGGTTATTCGCGCGGGACAAAAGGCAATATTCTATGCAAACGGTGTAATCGAGGGTGTGTTTGAAAAAGCTGGCAGTTATGATATTGCAAGCGAGATTGTTCCCTTTCTCTCAACACTCAAAGGTGTCTTTGAGCTGAGAGGCGATACAGGTATGCGGGCGGAGGTCTATTTTGTCAATAGCAAGGAGCTTCTGTTGCCCTGGGGCACCCGTCAGCGTATTATGATTCCAACACCGGAGGTTCCTTCGGGAATACCCGTTGGCTGTAACGGAAATCTGATCTTGGAATTTCGTGATTACCAAAAATTCATAGAGAAGGTGGTAGGCGTAAAGGATTCCTATTCACTAGAGGACATTTCCGAGCGTATTATGGGCGAGCTGAACCCTGTGATTGCCGAAGCTATTTTAGGAGGACAGCAGAGCATTGGTGTAAATGCACTCATTGGCCTTCAGCAGAATAGCCGTAAGCTAGGACAAGCAATCAATGTCGAATTAGACAAGGAACTATTAGATTTTGGCTTTGGTGCCGTTGATGTCAACATCCTTAGCATCAACTACCCGGCGGAAGTTCAGCAAATGGCCGAAAGAGTTGCCGGACAGTCCTTTGTAGGCAATGTTGGCAAATATGCTGCCGTACAAATGGCAGACAGCTTTGACTCCCCCGGCGGCGGCAATAATATTGCATCGATGGGAGCGCAGATGGCGATGGGTGCACAGATGGCACAGCAGATGGCTGGTGCTATGAGCGGAGGAGCATCAAAATCGGCACAGCAACCAGTGCCACAAGTCGCTAATTTTATCTGCACAGGTTGCGGAATTTCCATTACCGCTTCTGCGAAGTTCTGTCCGGAGTGTGGTAAGCCTATGAAGGCTGCTGTAGCGGAATCGACCCCAGGCTCTGATCAATTCTGCCCCGCCTGTCGCAAAATGGTAGCGGGTAAATTTTGTCCGGACTGTGGCACGCAGACAGTGTAACGGTTTCAACTGCTAAAATTTATGTCCGGTGTTGACAGTTTCACAGGTCAGCTCATTAAAAAATAAAGGAGCTTTTAAATGAGAAAGAAGTTAGTAGCTTTAACATGTCTTATCTTAACAATGGTGCTTATTTTAACGGTGACGCCTATGTATCTTTTGAGGGAAGAGTTACCGTGCCGGACAACGGTACCCTTTATGTGCCAACTGGAATTACCCTAGTAACCAATGTTGGTAAGAAAAAATGTAGATTTAATGCCAGAACTTGCAAATATTGTGGGTAAAAATATTGGCAAAAGCGAATATCAACAGGCAGCTGCCAAACGGGCAGAGCCGTGTACTCCCCATGACATTTAATTCAGGCACACTATGGGATATAAAGGGCACTTGTTCCACTCTGCTCTCGACAAAGGAGTTAAGGAACAGCTAAATATAAGTTGAGTAAATGATTTCTCAAAATCTATCTTGCCTTAGTACAGACCTATTATTTTAAAATTTAATTTATGGAGGGATTTTCTATGAAAAAGCTACTACTACTTATTCTCGCGTTGGTTATGATACTTATCCTTGCCGCCTGTGGTGGAGAAACCAGTGAATCAGTGACTTTGGTTGATGTTACCACGGAAATAGGCATTAGCCTTAAACTTCCAAACGATATGGCAAAGCAAGATAGCGGTGCTTATGCTAACATGGAAACAGGTGATTCTGCAGGATTTGGCGTTACAGAAATTGCTGGAGACCCACTTTCGGGCGCGACAGAGGAAGATGTTTTAGCACTATATCAAAGTAAATATGATGATGTTGTCGTAACAAGCTTTGAAAATGGCAAACAAATCAATGGTAAAGAAGCGCTTGTATCACAAGTGAATTTAAAAACTCCCAAAGGCAATGAGGTTACAATTATACTTGTTATGGTAACTGATGACAGGAACAATTATATTGTTACTTTTACTCATGGAAAAGATAAGACAGAGGGCGCACTTTTTCAAAATCTACAAGCTTGTATCGACAGCATAACGATTCAATAAGGAACATTTCAAGTTGATAGAATTTGTATCAAAGGCTGAGTTATTCTGTACTCACTACAAAATAATATTTACCTTAAAGACTCTGTCTACGGTTGAGAAGGAATACAATCCGCCGTATTTTTGTACCACGGCTGCAATGCTTTTCGTGCCTAAACCATGATTTTCCTCTGTGCTTACAGGCATGTCGTCAACAAACAGGACTGTGCTATCATAGCTGTTACTGATTTGTATAAAGAGCTTATTATTGTTGAGTTTGGAGACGATATTTAAGGTTCTCTCATTTTCGCTATTCATTCCCTTGCAGGCATTAATAGCATTCTCAATGGCATTGGCAAAAATAACGCAAAGGTCCATATCGGATACAGCGTTTTTCTCAGGGAGATTGATCTGAGTTTTAACAGTAATCTGTTCATTCTTAGCCTTTGCAATATAGGAAGATAAAATTAAATTAACCGTGTAATTGCTGCAATATTTTTCAACCGCGGCTTCCCCAATGGTTTTTTCAACCTCTGTGATATATTTTTGCGCAGCTTCCTTGTTGTTGTCTTCGAGATAGGAATTAATCAGATTCAAATGGTGTCGCATGTCGTGGCGGTAGAGCATTGTTTTTTCTTGTGATTCTTCCAATTCTTCAAAATGAGCCTGTGCTGCAGCCACTTGCGTTTGGAGTAGATTCTGTTCGTTCTGCAGGGTGAGCTGTTCTCTGGTTTGTTTAAAAAACCGCATAATCAGAAAATAAGCAGAAAAAACCAAAATAAATAGCAACACACCATACTTAACATTGATACTCTCGATCACTGCGTCAATATTATACATTCCGATAGAATAAATAAGTACAGAATATGAAATCGGGATTATAGAAAATCCTAACCAGCCTTTATCCGTGTTGCGCAGCATATAAAGAAATGTCGGACGGATATGCTTGTAAATCATAAAATATACAGGCAGATACATGACATAGCAAATAATGTTCGCGACTTCCTTGCCGAAGCCAAAAGAATATGAAATAACTAGTCCTACCATAGAGAATGACGTGCTTATTACGATGAGTGTCAAAAGAACAAAAAATACCTTAATTGGTTTGAACTTGGATACATACATAAATGCAAAAAATACCGGAACGTGGACAGTAAAAGGATAAAACCTCATAAAAGCTGCATACCCAAAATGATGTAAGAGAAACCCATCACAAATTACCACGACAGTTACATAAAGCCCAAAAAAATAGCGATTTTTCTTGCATTTAATTTCACAATCCAATAGCATATGCATCACACTGATTGCAAAAATAAATGATAAAACAGATCTTACATAATCCATCATATAATATAACTCCTCCCACCTTCCGCTTTTAAATCTGTCACCTAAGTTTCTTCATATATAGTCAACAGTACCTATTATACCAAAATAATTACATAAATACAGTTAAAATTACATTTCATGACGCAAAAACGACATCTCATGCAGCTGGTGAATATATAAATAGACTTTTGGCTTATAATGATACCTAGCATGAAGTAGAGGCTGGTATACCTATGTAGCATCGCACTCATTATTTGGCACCATAAATAAAGGGAGGATTTCAAATGAAAAAGAAGTTAGTTGTTTTAATTATTATGATTTTTGTTATGTCTGTGCCTATGACAAGTACTTGCTTTGCCGCTGTCAAAGACTACGCAACACTACAGTGGGATGTTAATCTAACTAATATTAACTTAGAGGGCAATATACAAATAACACTTACTGGAGTGGTGGGCGAACAAATTGCCGATGATCATGTAAATTTTGCAACGTTACCAGACGCATATGGTTACGAGTTGCCATTTATTGGACATCCTGACTATTCCCCTAATGAACCGGATACCGACCTTCCTATAACAGGATACAAGGTCCACGAACATAAGGGAGCGGAAGGGGAAATGGTCATTGTACCGAGAGAAAAAATTGCTGAAACTATAATTGAATTTGGAGAAAGATTGGGTTCTAGTAAATCTCAAATTAAGCTGATCCCTGTTGTTGAGGGTTCTAAAATGACTATAGAGTTAGGGGCTACTGGATACTTTCAATACCAACAGGATTGGACTCATGCATTCCCTGGAACGACTCCGCTGCTGACAACAAGAGGAGGAAAATTGTATTTTTGCCAAATGTGGGGCGGCGATAAGGCACATTCGCATACTTTTAAAAAGACGATAAATGATCATGGAACATTCCAAATATACCCATTCCCTGACGAGTTTCATGATCTAGGCAGCAATATTGCTTTTTATGTCGTAACGGAAGCAGAAGCGAAAGCCTTGATGGCAGACTCTGGATTAAGTAAAGGTGTGCCATTCGCCCAAGCGCTTACAGCCACTCCCACCGCGTCCACGGTGCTGGTGAATGGCAAAAAGGTCTCTTTTGAAGCTTATAATATCGCCGATAACAATTACTTTAAACTCCGGGACCTTGCGAAAGTGGTATCGGGTACGAGCAAGCAGTTTGCAGTAGGATATGACAATGCGACAAACGCCATCACCCTTACCAGCCAAAAAGCATACAATGCTGTGGGCGGCGAGCTTTCAAAAGGTGACGGCAAGGCAAAAGCCGCTACGGCTACCAAATCGAAAATCTATGTAAACGGCAAGGAAACGTCATTTGCAGCTTACAATATCGGCGGCAACAACTATTTCAAGTTGCGTGATGTTGCAGAGGTGTTCGGTATCGGAGTTGGTTGGGATGGCGTAACAAATACAATTACGGTTGATACAACAATTTCCTCTGTTGCACCTCCTAAATACGTTAGGGTTGAAGCTGAAGATGGAGATATATATTTCGCTCGTACAGTTCCTATTGAACGTCTTAGCGGCGGAAATGCTGTAGGATTCGAATACGCTGACGGTTCGGTTACTTTTAAAAATAGTCCTTCTGCTACTTCTTTAACTTTTAGTTATGCAAATATTAGAGATACAAGAAAGGTAAGTTTACATGTTGATGGGGAAAGAATAGATACGTTTATTTTACCGAACACGCATGGATATAATGAATATAAAGAAATCACACTCAATGCTGAAATTCCAAAAGGCGCAGAGGTTATGGTTTTACTTGGTTCTGATAGCCGAGTTAACATAGACTATATTGATTTTATAACTGAATAGAAAAATATTATGGGTGATAAACAGTAAGAGATAGCTGTTTTTTTATACTACGTCCAACACGCCTAACGATGGGTCATTAAAATGAAGACAAGCAACAAGCTCTATGTTTTTTTTTGGAAAAAGAAGTAAACTGTTGAATAAGTTAAGCTGATGTTGAACTAGAGTTGTTTTGCTGAAATAGTGAATAAATATAGGCAGTACCTGAACGGTAAGTGTAAAAATACGCGCATCGTGACGTAGATTAAGAAATATATAATACAACTCAAGGCCCCGTAGGTAGATTCGAAACAAGGCTCACCTGCGGGGCTTTGATTTTGCTCATAAGTGCAGAAGAAAACCATGGTTTTTGGCACAAAATGAAAATTACGCTCATTACAGTATAATGCTGGTCTGAAATAACCCATCATGGGCAGTGAAGGAATACACTCCGTCGTATTTTTGTGCGACCGCGGCAATGCTTTTTATAGTGTCCCCTTTGTCAAGACACGAAGCTGCTATTTCTAAATGAACCAGATATTACTATTTATGGATTGTTATTAGGCCGCCCGCTTACTTGTATAAACGGTCATGGGTGTTAGATACTTAAAGGTTTGATGAGGCCTTATAGTGTTGTAGTCTGAAATATAGCCGGAAATGCCTGCTCGTAGTTCTTTTGGATTCTCGTATTCATTGATGTAGATGTGGTCACATTTCAGAGAGCGAAACCAGCGTTCGATGATTACATTATCAACCCAACGGGCCTTACCATCCATGCTCTGCCGAATTTCTTCTTTTTTAATAAATTCTGTATACTCTGAACTGGTGGATTGGCTGCCTTGGTCTGAATTTATGATGTCTGGCTTGCCATATTTAGCGATTGCATTACTGACGGCTTCTAAAACAGGGGCTGTATCAAGTGTATCGGATAAGGCCCAACCCACAATATATCGGCTATACCAGTCGATGATAGCAGTGAGGTACATATGGCTTCTGCCCATCTTGATGTAGGATATATCCACTGCCCATACTTGATTTGGCAGGGTGATACTGATATTCCGAAGTAAGTATGGATGTATTTTGTGGGCCATGTTGCGCTTGGATAGATTAGGCTTAGGATAGATGCAATAAATCCCCATTTCCTCCATTTGTCGCTTGATCAACTTGCGTCCCACATGGATGCCATCCCCTGCCAGCTTTGCTTTAAGTCGCCTCACTCCCAGGTAACATATTCTTGTGTGTCAGTAGTCAAGCCTGCTTTTGATTAGCTCGTCACGCTCCATATCAGCGATAGCAGGTGTATAATAAACGCTACTGCGGTTAATCTCCATAGGTCGCATTGCTGCTTTATGGAAAGTTTAGAATTTGGGCTTATTAAATTTTTTCTCGTAGTCAGGTCCAAACACTTGAGCGGATTTTTTTTAAAGCCAGTCATTCTCTATGGTGAGCTGACCAACTTTCGCCATCAAGGCATTATGTTCATCTTCTATTTCATTCTCTCGGGCCTTCAAACTCTTTTCCCTGCGATTCTCATCAAATACCCTATGTGCATTTTCCAGAAACTCCTTCTTCCAATTACGAAGCTGGTTCGGTGATATGTCGTGCTCTGATGCCAGTTCTCCAAGCTGCTTTTCTTCTCTAAGGAGTTCAAGTACCGTCTTCGTTTTGAATTCTGCTGTAAACTGTCGTTTTTTCATATCTATTTGAACCTTCTTTCTTCGGGTAATTTCTTACCCGTATTCTATCAAGTTCATTTAGATTCTGCAATTTCCTGTCCAGTTCTATGGGGTCATTATACCTGCTTCTGCTCCCGACTTTACCATGGGTGATAAAGAATTGCTTTACGAGGGCGATAAAAAGGGCGATGTGGTCCAGGGTAAAGGTACGTTGTATTTAGGAAAGGAAAAAGTTTATGAACGACCAGGAGGAGCCGGTCTACCAGGGAGAGATTACGGTGAAAGGCAGTAAGGTAGCATTGGCTGGCAGAGGAAAGATTCTGTATCCTACCGGTGAAGTATTCTATGATGGTGAACTGAAAGATGGTATGCCGGAGGGAAAAGGTACTTATTTTGATCCGGCAGGAAATATATTGCAGGAGAATAAGTGAATTTACTGGGAGGTGATATGAGCCTAAAAAAGGAGGTTTTAATTAGGCAAGAAGTTACGTAGTAATGATAAAGAATTACCCGATGGTTTGGTTGCAGATGGGAGAAAATCCAGGCTATGTTGTGTAGGCTATTTTAGTCAGTAACTATGCTGTCCCCTCACTATTAGGGGGCATTTTTTCTTTTATATTGGCTAAAATATTCCTATATATCTTTTTTCTAAGGAAGTGCTGCTCTATGACAACCAAAATCGCAAATAGATTAGCCAATGAAAAGTCCCCTTACCTTCTTCAACACGCAAATAACCCCGTAGACTGGTACCCCTGGGGACATGAGGCTTTTCATAAAGCAGAAACCGAGATGAAGCCCATCTTCGTAAGTATCGGCTATTCGACTTGCCATTGGTGTCACGTGATGGAAAGAGAATCATTTGAGGACGAAGAGGTCGCTGATATACTTAATAAAAATTTTATTTCTATCAAGGTAGACAGAGAAGAAAGGCCGGATATTGATCATATATATATGACCTTTTGCCAGGCATTGACCGGGCATGGTGGCTGGCCGCTAACCATTATCATGACTCCTGAACAAAAACCTTTTTTTGCCGGCACATATTTTCCAAAACACAACCGCATGGGAATGTCAGGTTTGATGGAAATATTGAACCGAGTAAGTGAGACGTGGAAAAAGGACAGAGATACCCTTATGAATTCGGGAGAGCAAATTGCAGAAAATATCTCTCGACATTTTCTGGAGGATGAACAAAGCGATACAATCTCTAATGATATACTGCATAAAGCTTTTGAGTGGTTAAGCGATTCATTTGAACCTGCATACGGAGGATTCAGCCAAGCGCCTAAGTTTCCTACCCCTCATAATCTGTCTTTTCTGCTACGTTATTGGAAGATAACAGGCGAACAGAAGGCTTTAGATATGGTAGAAAAGACGCTGGATGGGATGTATAGGGGAGGTGTGTTTGACCATATTGCCGGGGGATTTTCACGATATTCAACGGACAAGAAGTGGATGGTACCACACTTTGAAAAAATGTTATATGACAATGCGTTATTAGCAATAGCCTATCTGGAAACATACCAGGTAACACGGAACGAAACATATGCGGAAGTTGCAAAAAAGATATTTACTTATGTCCTAAGAGATATGGTGTCTCCTGAAGGTGGTTTTTATTCTGCTGAAGATGCTGATTCAGAAGGAGAAGAAGGGAAGTTCTATGTTTGGACGCCTAAAGAAATTATAGAAATTCTAGGAGAAGAAGATGGAAAGCTCTTCTGCGATTATTATAATATTACTAAAACAGGAAATTTTGAGGGGAGAAATGTCCCTAATCGTATACATGTAAAAGGAAATGTTAATGAACAGGAAGATAATATTTTAGCTTTGAGGCAAAGAGTATTTACGCATCGTGAAAAAAGGATACACCCTTACAAAGATGATAAGATCCTGACTTCATGGAACGGTTTAATGATTGCAGCTATGGCGATAGGCGGACGTGTACTTGGTAATGATTCATACACTGAGGCGGCTGAAAAAGCAGTACAGTTTATTTTCAAAAATCTGATTAGAGAAGATGGTAGGCTGCTTGCACGTTATAGAGACGGAGAATCTGCTTACCCTGCCTATGTGGATGATTATGCTTTCATGGTAGGGGGACTTATTGAGTTATACCAGACTACATATAAGCCGTTTTACCTCCAAAAGGCTATCAGTGTAAATAATGAGATGCTGAAATATTTTTGGGATGAAGAGAAGGGCGGCCTGTTCATGTATGGGAAAGATGGTGAGCAGCTGATTGTGCGACCTAAAGAAGTATATGATGGGGCGATCCCATCGGGAAACTCGGTTGCGGCGCTCAATTTTTTGCGTTTAGCACGTTTGACAGGAGATCAAGAGCTGGAGCAGCTGGCGGATAAGCAATTAGGTGCTTTTGGCAGGCTTATTAGTCAGACGCCAATTGGATATACCTATTTCCTAATGGCAGTCATGTTCGCTCTTTATACTACAAAAGAAGTTGTCATTGCTGGAGGAAAAGGAAGAAGTGATACACAAGAAATGATTAAAGTGATTCACAATTCTTTCTTACCAAATGTGGTGACCATACTAAATGCTGATGGAGAGGAACGACAAGCGCTTTTGGAAATGGTACCTTTTATCAGAGAACAAAAAGAGGTGGATAATAAGGCAACAGCTTATGTATGCCAGAATTTTTCGTGTCAAGCACCTGTAACCGATAAGAATGAATTTGCGAAACTTATGACTGAAACCAATCACCACTGAAGGATATTAAGGATAATTATTAACGGGACTAACGAGCAAATGCGTAGTCCCTGTTTGCTTTTTTATAGAAGAAATTCTGTTCATGCTATAATTTAAGAGTGAATCCCAGGGAAAGGATAACACTTGCATGTGTGTTGATGTCAAAAAGATTAGGAGAGTATTTACAAATTTAATCAGCAATGCACTTAAATATATACAACCTCCGGTCGTTATTAAAGCGACATGCACAATAAGAGCAGATGAGGTTGTTTTTACCATTGAGGATAATGGAAAAGGAGTTCTGGAAGCAGATCTTTCAAGTATTTTCAATAAATTCTTTAGGATAGACAAATCAAGATCTGCGGAAAAAGGTGGAACCGGATTGGGGCTTGCCAGATGCTAAAGTATTATAGAAAGCTATGAAGGAAAAATGCATGAGTCAAATTGTAATTATAAAAAATCTACTTATTCAAGAAAAAATTCTTTAAATTAAGCCAACAATATTAATTTTACTACCTATCATTTATTCTCAACCCAATACTTCTTTTATGATTGAGATAAATTCCCTAGCTGCATTTGAAAGATACCTTCCTTTTTTGTAAACTACTGCTAATTTTCTAATAGCTTCCACTCCCTCAATTGAAAAATAATTTAGGAACTGTGATATCTGGCCTCCTCATCGTTTAGCCTCCTTTAATTATTCTGATTAAAGAATACCAGGTGTTTTATTAACTCGGCAAGGTGTCCGGGTAAGACTATTTATCATAAAGAAGAATAGTTGATATACGATTGCCCTCTTTTTTCGTCAAAAGAAGAAGATGAAATATCAAGTAGATTGACTCCATTTTCTGAAAATGTGTGTGTTAATCTTCCGATAATTGAAAAAGGTGCATGGGATCCCAATATTATAGAAGATCAAATTTTATTTATTACAGATTATAAAACTGCCAAAAAATTGACAGTAAATACAAATTCCTTCCGATTGATTCAGATAATATAGTGAAGTATAGTATTATTAATGATTCATTAATGAACTTTAACTTATAGCATCTTTCGTATTAGTAAGAAACAAATCAAACCATTCCTGTAAGTTGGTATATTAACAGCTTCATTATTACTGTATATGCTAACTTTAATCAAAAGGCGCTCTATAATAATCTACCTGAAAGGATGAATTGAAATTTGAATACTAAAATCGTTACAAAACCAGGTTTAATTGAAAAAATTTTTTTCGCTCCTTCTTGGATTAGTTTGTCTGGGAAACTTAATTATACAGGAAGAGAAGGGGGGCATTGTTTTTAAATTGAAAAAAAATTTGAGACCCTTGATATAAAAGAAATTCAACACAAAAAGGTGTAATTTACTTCACACTAACTTATTTATAGAATGGAGGATTAATCATATGAATAAAAAAGCTTTAGTTACAGGTGGAAGCCGTGGCATAGGGAAAGGCGTTGCTTTGGCATTGGCAGCAGAGGGATATGATGTAGCGATTTCTTATTTTAGTAAAGAAGAAGAAGCAAAAGAAGTTTCTAAATATATTTCTGAAAAGTTCGGTAGAGAATGTTACTATTTTCAGGCATCTTTAGATAAGCCGGGTGCTGGCCACGAACTATTTGATAAGGCAGTTGAAGCCCTTGGAGGACTAGATTTACTGGTGAATAATGCTGGGCAGACCATATGTGAGCCAATTTACAGCATCACGGAAGAAAATCTGGATCATCTTATAAATCTGGACTTTAAAAGCTTTATTATGTTGATGCGGGATGCTAGTAAGTATATGATTGACCACAATATTAGAGGTAGTATTATTAATATTACGTCGTCAAGGGGAGAACGTGCTTATCCTGAATGTGGAATATACTGCGGTCTGAAAGCTGCATTGAATCATGCAGTACAAGCGTTTGCACTGGATGTATCCAGCTATGGTATACGTATTAATAATGTTGCGCCTGGAGCAACACGTGTTCGTACCAAGGAAGAGCTTTTTGCAATGGAAAAGGGCGAAAGTTCTGATTATTTCTGGAAAGACGAATTTGCCGACAAATCTAAACCAATTGGGTCCGATTTCTGGGATGAACTAGGGGAAGCCATCCCGCTCGGGCGTTCCGGACTTCCAGAGGATATTGCCAATGCAGTTGTTTTTCTTTCTTCAGATAAAGCATCTTACATTACAGGCATTACACTACGTGTTGATGGCGGCTTAATTATTCCGGGAATGCCGGAAGGATTTGCAGGTCAAGGCGGACTTGCTGCAGGTGGTTGGGGGCGTCCACAACTAATCAAATAAGAAATATGACATTAATGAAAGGAGATCACCTGTCATGAAAGAGCATATGTTTTATGTTGGTACATATTCTGAGCCGGATGAAGAGAATATTATTCTATATAAAGCGGATTTTGATAATCTAAAATTCTCTAAAATCTCCTCTCACATGGGAACACCTAATCCGTCTTATCTATTAGAGAATAGCAATGGCATTTTGTATGCAGTTGAAGAATTGGTATCCGACGGCAAAGTTTCAGCATATTATGTGGACCATGATGGTTTTCATAAGGAGTGTACTGTATCCTCCTATGGTGCTGACCCATGTCATTTGTCTATGGATGATAAGGAGCACTTTTTGTTTGCTGCAAACTATACAAGTGGCAGTCTGGCAATGTTTGAACTTGATACTAACGGAATGATGTTAGACTTGTGCTGCCTTAAGGAACATCGTGGGAAAGGTGTTAATCCGGATCGTCAGGAAGGACCTCATGTCCATTTTACAAAATATATGAAGGGGGATCTGTATGTATGTGATTTGGGATTGGATACCATTTTTTGCTATCAGCTCAACCAAGAACAAAAAAAATTGGAGGAGACAACCCGTAATCTTCATGTCCCGGATGGTAATGGACCACGGCATTTGTGCTTTCACCCTATAAAAAGTGATTGGCTATATGTTGTGGCAGAGCTAAGTGCACAAGTGTTTGTTTTTCACTTGGAAGATGATACATATGTTCTTAAACAGGAAATAAATTCACTTCCTGACGGTGTTCCACTGGAAAACCGGGTAGGAGCTATAAAATTCTCAGATGATGGAAGATACTTGTTTGTATCCAACAGAGGCCACGACAGTTTGACATCGTTTGCTGTTTCAGATAGTGGTTTCCTTCAAGTTCTTGACGTATGCAAAACAGGAGGAAAAACACCTAGAGATTTCACGCCATTTGGGGACTATTTTATAGTTGCTAATCAGGATTCATCATTACTGACAGTGCTGCATTTTGATCGCATTAATAAACGATTTAAAAAACTGTCGATGGAAGAAAAGGTTGGACATCCGGTGTGTATAATTGAAAAAAATACCTAAGTTTTTCAATATAGAAAGTATATATGCCAACTTTAATCAAAAGGCGCTCTATAATAATCTACCTGAAAGGATGAATTGAAAATTGAATACTAAAATCGTTACAAAACCAGGTTTAATTAAGAACTTTTTTTCGCTTAAAGAAAGTGCAATCATTATTCTAATATTGCTTCTTACTTTAATTACTCAAATCAGTAACCCTGTTTTTCTTTCCGGAGATAATATCGTTAATATATTACGGTCATGTAGTTTCGTTTTAATAACTGCCCTGGGTATGACTTTTGTCATGATTGCCGGAGGGATAGATTTGTCCGTAGGTTCCGTAGTCGGCCTTGGCGGTGTCGTGACCGGATTTGCATTGCAGGCTGGACTGGGATCTTTTGTGTCTGTCGCTTTGGGCCTAATAGCAGGCATGATTATAGGTTTTGTTAATGGATATTTTATTGTTAAATTTAATATTGCACCTATGATTATGACGTTAGGAACGTTATATATCGCAAGAGGAATTATATATGTTTTGACAGAAGGCGTACCTGTATATCCATTACCTTCTGAATTCCAAGCGATCGAACAAGGAACGTTTTTGTATTTACCAAATATTTGCTGGATTGCTTTTGTACTTGCCGGTATTGCATATTTTATGCTGACCAAAACGACTACCGGCAGGGCTATTTATGCCGTCGGGGGAAATGTGGAGGCGGCTAGGCTTTCCGGTATAAAAGTTGAAAAAATAAAGTATTTAATTTATACAATATCAGCTTTGTTTTCAGCTCTTACGGGTATTTTTATGGCGTCACGCTTGGCATCTGCCCAAGCAGGAGCGGGAACCGGCTTTGAAATGACGGTCATTGCTGCTGTAGTTATCGGTGGCACGAGCACATTTGGGGGCATAGGTACAATTTTTGGCACCGTTATCGGTGTGTTGTTTACGAATATGCTTTCCAATGCAATGACTATTTTAAAAATATCACTATATTGGCAAACGCTTGTGATCGGTTTAATACTTGTTTTTGCAGTAGCAGTAGACGGTTATAAAAGATCAAAGTCCAAAGCTAGTTAAAAAATTAAGGAGGCTTGGGATAAATGTACTTATTGGAAATGCAAGGAATATCCAAACGGTTTGCCGGAGTAACAGCACTTGACAACGTGAATCTTTATTTAAAAGAAAACGAGATTTTATCAGTTCTTGGCGGCAATGGTGCAGGTAAATCAACATTAATGAAAATCTTAACCGGCAATTACCCCTTTGATGATACGTGCTCGGGAAAAATCATTTTAAGTGGAAAGGAACAGAGATTTTCCCAGTCCCGTGACGCAGAAAATACCGGTATTGTAATGATATACCAGGAGATCAATCTCCAACCCGATTTAAATGCAGCTGAGAATATATTTATGGGTATTTTCCCAAAAACACGACTGGGGACCATCAATTATGAAAAAATCATCAAGGATTCAAAAGCAATGCTTGAAAGCCTGAGTATTCATATAGATGTAACATGCCCGGTAAGAAACTACGGTGCGAGTATCCAGCAATTGATATGTATAGCAAGGGCATTGGTAAGGAAACCAAAAGTGCTGGTCTTGGATGAGCCCACATCCTGCCTCACTGAATCCGAGGCCGTACATTTGTTGAATACAATCAGGAACTTAAAATCACAGGGAATTTCTAGTATCTATATTTCGCATAAACTTGATGAAGTGACGGAGATAGCAGACCGTATCATGATTCTAAGAGATGCTCAAAATGTATCTTCATATTCTAAAGAAGAATTTAATTCAAATAGAATTGTAGAAGATATGATCGGCCGCAAAATAGATGTCTTGTTCCCCAAAATAGAAAAATCATTGCATGAAGAGATTTTAAGCGTCAAAGATTTTACAGTGGAGCATCCGTATGCGGTAAATAAAAATATTGTAGAAGGCGCAAGTTTTAATGTAAGAAGGGGAGAAGTGCTTGGATTGGCGGGCCTGGTTGGTTCCGGAAGAACGGAGCTGCTAAAAGCCATATTCGGGGCTATACCCAAAAAAACGGGAAAAGTCTATATTGATGGCAAGGAATGTGTAATTAAAGAGCCCTCAGATGCATTGAAAAACGGTATCGGTCTTTTACCCGAAGACAGAAAAAAAGACGGTGCGATACTGACTATGTCCATAAAACATAATATGACCATCTCGATTTTAAAAAAGATCTCAAAATTTACGATTATAAAACAGAAATCGGAAACAGAGATTTCAGATGAATATCAAGATGCATTAAGTATTAAAACAAATAATTTAAATAATCTTATATCATCGTTAAGCGGCGGGAATCAGCAAAAAACAATTTTATCGAAACTATTGATGGCAAAGCTAAAAATATTATTTCTAGATGAACCCACAAGAGGTATTGATATCGGGGCAAAAAATGAAATTTATAAAATAATTGGCGACCTTGCGGCACAAGGAATGGCGATTGTTGTAATTTCCTCAGAATTGCCTGAACTTTTGGAAATGTGTGATAGATTTATAGTTCTATCTAAAGGGCAGGTCAAAATGGAGTTGAATAAGGACGAAGCAACGGAACATAGAGTGATGCTTGCATGCTCGGGATTTGACGATAGCCCTGATGGTTCATAAAAAAATAAAAAACTCTTATAGAGTATTTTATTAAGTGTTACCTGAATGATGACTTCAAATAAGAGTTGGAAAGGGGATGGTAGATGAAAGAATATAGAAAATGCAATAAGAACCCGAGATTATTCTAATTTTGAAAGGAGAAAGAAAATGAAAAAGACAAAAAAAATGGTTTTACTTGTTGTAATGGCAGTGATAACTAGTATGATGCTAATGGCCTGTGGGTCTACGGGAGCTCCGTCTTCTAAAGAGTCACCCGCACCTTCGTCCCAGGAAGCGCCCTCTTCAAGTGCTGCTGAATCATCGAAGCCGGCTGCAGAAAAGGAACTCAATATTGTTTATGTACCGCCGCTGATTGCCCATCCTGTATGGCTTGTAGCAAAACAGGGTTTCGAAGATGCCCAGAAAGATTTAGGCTTTAAAGGTCAGTGGGTAGGACCAAGCACAAATGATGTTAATGAAGTGGTCAAGCAGATAGAAATCGCTATTGCTTCAAAAGCTGACGGTATTATAACCTACGGTGCAGCTCCTGATGCAATGGTTCCGGTTTTGAAGCAAGCTGATGAGGCAGGTATTCCTGTCGTATGCGTTATAGGTGATGTGCCCGATGCACCGAAGCTTGGATTCATGGGAACCGATCCTCAGAACTTCGGCGAAACAGGCGCTAAAGTATTGAGCGAAAAACTTGGTTCTGTTAAACCGATGGTTATCGGACAGATGTTTGCAATGGATGCTGCACAGAACATTGCAAATTTTAAAGGCTATAAGGACGGCCTTGCAAAGAATCCCGCAGGTTTTGAATGGCTTGATACAAATGCATCAAATAGTGATCAGGCAACCGGAATGCAGGCATGGGAAAACTCGTTGATAGCACATCCCGAATGCAACGCGATGGTATGTTCTAGCGGAGAGTCCGCTGTTTCCGCAGCGAAGGTGCTCAAAGAAAAGAATCTTGTAGGTAAGATAACGATTATCGGGATTGACGATATGGAAGAAACACTTGATTATATTCGTTCCGGTGAAGTGTATGCGACACTTTCTCAAAACTTCTACCGATGCGGTTATCAGGCCGCGCAATGGATTGTAGATTATAACAAGACAGGAAAGAAGCCTTCTCCGGATTCAATTGATACCGGTACGATCGTTATTACAAAAGAGAATGTAGATACATACATTAACGAGTTGAAGGATAGAAGCCAGTGGAAATAAGGTTTATTGCTTTAGCTGTATAACAATAAAAAAGAAATGGGCAGATAGTGCTTCACATATCTGCCCAAAACAATTTTACCATATAAATAGCACTAAATACATTACAGGCAGGCTTAGAAGAAAAAATGTGACATGGGGACGGTTTTCATGGCACAACGGTTTTGGGTGACAGGAGAACCGTCCCCGTGTTACACGTGTTAGAAAGGGATTTGGAGGTAAATAATATGGATTATTCATCAAATAGAAATTATGGATGCCGTATCCTTGAATTCACCCATAAGAATAACCGGGTACTTTCGATGGAAAATGAAATAATAAAAATCAATATGCTTCCGGACAAAGGATCAGATATTTATGAAATGTATTATAAGCCAATGGATATTGACTTTATGTGGAAAGCTCCAGGCGGAATACGAGATGTATCTAAGTTTATACCAACAAGTTCACAGTTTTTAGGGTCTCACCCTGATTATTATGAAGGCGGATGGCATGAGTGCTTTCCAGGAGGCGGACCATATAATTATAAGGGAGCTGAAATCGGACTTCATGGGGAAATTGCACTGATGCCCTGGCAGTATTCAATTGAGGAAGATAATGAAAATAAAATAACTGTATCATTATCTTGTGAAACATATAGATTTCCTTTTAAAGTAAATAAAAAAATAACAATGCACAGCAAATCTCCTGTTATTGAATTTGAAGAGACAATAATAAATGATTCTGACGAAGAAATTCAATATATGTGGGGGCATCATCCTGTGTTCGGAAAACCTTTTTTGGATGGCAATTGCAGGATTGATATACCTGCAAAGGAATTCAGCGTGTGTAAAGACTTTAATGTTGAAACAAGTTTATTTGAGTCAGGGTATTCGGGAAGATGGCCAAAGGCCAAAGGCAAAGACAACGAAACGATTGATCTGAGTTTGGTACCTTCCGGTGAAAAACCCACAGCAGATTTATTTTTTCTGAAAGGGTTGGAAGAAGGTTGGTTTGCAGTTACAAATACAAAACTAAAATTAGGGATTGGATTTGTCTGGGATGCTTCACTCTTCCCATATGTATGGTACTGGCAGGTTGCGAATGGCTTAAGTGGTTTTCCGTGGTATGGCAGAACTTATAACATTGGACTGGAGTTCTGGACCAGTATTCCAAACTCTTTTGATAAGGCTGTAGAAAATGGAACAATCGATACTTTTAAAGGTAAAGAGAGTAAAAATACAAAGTACAGTGTAATTATTTATAATGGATTGGAAAAAGTAAATCATCTTGGGATAGAGGGAACTGTAAAATAAAAAGCGGGATTTAAATGCCATGCAAATGTTTAGTGGAGGAGAAAAAGTGAATTCCGGGGATGGAAATGTAATTGATGTTATCAATCCTGCAAAATTAGAGATATCCGACTTTTAATAGAACGGATATCTCAATTTTGATTTATATGCGCAAAAAGGGTATGTGCAAGAATAAAACACACAAACATATATTTCAATGTAAGCAAAGTTTGCTGAATGAGGATGCTGAGTTGAATTCACCTAAATATATGATATGAACAAAAAAATTAAAAATTAGAAGGATTTTTGTTGCTTTAATAGAATAATTATCTACAAGAAAGCTTTGGAATAATCATAACAGGTTCTTGGAGGGACTCTTAATCATGATGTATAAGTGTTGGTATAAAAAACTAGCATAACTAGTTAAATATAATGCAATAAGAGGGGTAGTTGTATGCTGAATTTAGTGTTTGTTGATGATGAAAAGTGGGTCTGTGAACTTCTGAAGGGGATAACGGATTGGAAAGGACTCGGATACAACTTGATAGCAGAAGCTCGAGATGGCAGGGAAGCATTAGATTTAATTAAATTACACAAACCGGACTTAGTGATTACAGATATACGAATACCAGGAATAGATGGAATTTCTTTGATAGAAAGTACCCGAGCACTAGGACTTGACACAGAATTTGTTATAATAAGCGGGTATAATGATTTCGAATACGCAAGGAAAGCAATCAGGTTTGGTGCACTAGACTATATTTTGAAACCTATTGAAAAAAACTATATTGATGAATTAATGACAAAAATATACAAAAATATACTGAAACGCAGAGAAAAGTTAAATGAGGAGAAAGAATTAAAGGATAAGTTATTATTGAGTGTTAGCAAGTTAAAAGAGATGTTTCTTTTAGATATCTTGAAGAATGCTAAGTTTCAATCCGAAGAATTAAAATTGGATAATATTAATCAGAAATTTGAAACAAATTTCCACCAGGGTGTTTTTCAGGTAATAATGTTTAAGTTTGATAACTTGTACGAGCAATCCCTGAACATTCAGTATTTGGAGAAACGTATATTCGAAATTATTTTAAAAAATGTGTTGATCAGATTGGAAGAAATTTGTTTTGATTTAAGTATTATTCCGATAAATAATTTTAAGATAGTGTGTATTATTAATTATGAGCTAGATAAAAAAATGCTTATTTACAGCAGAATATCATATATTTTTGATGAAGCCAGGACAAGCGTCATTAACTGTTATGGTCTTGAAATGACGGTTGGTATAGGAAATCCCCAGACGGATATCGATAAATTAAATCTATCTTTTAATGAGTCGATAAATGCAGTAAAATCCAGGATAATTTCAGGTGCCGGTAAAATTATCGAATTTATTGAGCAGAATTCTAATAATAAGGAAATGAAAGAATTGCTGCCCGTAAATAAGGAAATTAAACTGGTTAATTTGATTGAATCATTTGATCTGGAAGGTGTAAAATGCTTCATTGAAGAGCTATTTAGCGGCTTGAAGAGTGATAGAACAGTAAGCTTTTTATATGTTATACGGTTGGCACATAACATAGCTGATATGGTCTTCAGAATACTCATTCAAAAGTATAGTGAAATTGAAGATGAAATGGTAACAAAAAATAAGGCTTTTGAAGATATTGAGGAATGCATGTCTATCAATCATATAGTATCATATCTTAGCGACTTGTTCGAAAAATCATTGGAAGCATACGATGTGATAAGACAGAATCAAAATAGTAAAGTGATCGAGGCTGTTAAAGCATATATAAGTGAAAACTACCGGAATAATATTACACTGAATGAAGTCGCTGATATTGTATTTCTTAATTCAAGTTACTTAAGTAATCTGTTTAAAAAGGAAACAGGCATAAACTTTATAAATTATTTAACTAATTTCAGAATGGAAATTGCAAAGGAATTGTTAAAGGATGTCAGATACAGGGTAAACGAGGTCGCTGAGCTTTCCGGGTATATGGATGCTGATTATTTTTGTAAACTATTCAAAAGAGTTGTTGGTATAAGCCCGACAAGGTACAGAAAGATGTATTTATAATCTCAAAAAGCGGATGGAGTTGGTTAATTGAAAGATAATTCAAATAATCTTTTCTATACAAAAAAAAAGATTATAAGTGAGTTGAGGAGATCTAAAATAAATACAAATATTGCTTTGGTTGCTGCTCAATTTTTAATTATTGGAGTTCTGATCTTATTTATACATTGTTTTTTTACATTTCGCAATACAAGAGAATTTAGAAAAGATGTAGAAATAAAGTCTATTAAGAGTCAACTGAGACTTGTATCTTTAAAAATAAGGGATGAGTTAAATAATATAGATGAATTTATTTCAGCTGCTTATCCTGAGCTTCAATATCAATGGGAGCTTCAAAAGGCTGGCCGGGATAATCATTTGCCAACAGAAAGCAGAAATAACATCGTTGACACACTTTTTCGAATAAATAAAGAAATATCGGGAGCTACGTTGTTTACTAAGAAAGGAGAGATTTTTCCGTACTCTAATTTTTACAGCCCGTATTACTTTGGGGCAGGTTCATCTCAGAATTATCAGGATATAGATACTAATAGCAATAGCCCGGATTATATACTTAAAAGAAAGGAATATGACAATAAGGGAGAATATATTCAGTTCATAAGAGTGTTTGACAATAAAGAACTGTTTATAAAATATGGAATATTAGTTGAAAAAAACCTAGGGCTTATTAAAAACTATATTGAAGATCTAAATTTGCCTGCAGAAGGAAATCTTATTCTAGTAAATAATGCGGGCGACGTGCTTTTCTCTACAAATGGGAACGATGCGCCGTTTACGCAAAAAGAAATCCTCAAAAGTTTTGATCAATCTTCAGGAACGGTAAGTGAATTGGAAATAAACGGATTAAAGAAATGTGTTTTTTATGACAGATCAGTTCTTTATGGGTGTAATGTATTATTTCTAGTTTCTGCACGATATATGAATAGATTTGATTTCTCAGCTATGTATTTGATAGCACTAACAGTTTTTTTATGTCTGTTAATGATAGTAATAAATACTATAGTTTTTGTAAAAAAGGTATATGGCCCGGTTTTTTTGATTGAACGCTTTCTGCATAATATGACTTTAGGTAATGCAGACTTTGAGGTTGATGGTGTGGAAAATGGAAAGATCCTTCATTCAGTTATTTTAGATTTAAAATCTGTAGCTGAAAGGATGGACAAAATGATGAAGAGTGAATATTCTACGAAAATGTTACTAAAACAAGCAGAACTTAATGCTCTCCAAAATCAGATTAATCCACATTTTTTATACAACACACTGGAAACTATCAGGGGACAGGCTTTATCGAAAGGTGCAGAAGACATTGAACAAATGACTAAGGCTTTGGCGGAACTTTTTAGATACAGTATAAGAGATAAAAACAGTATGGTACGGTTGGAAGAGGAGTTGAGGAATATTAGTAATTACATGACAATACAACAATACCGTTTTAGTAATAAGTTTTCTGTAATATACAAAATTGATGAGGACACTTTAAATCATAGAGTTCCTAAGCTGCTGATCCAACCGCTTATAGAAAATGCGTTCCAACATGGATTGGAGACCAAGGAAGGTGAAGGGACAATCATTCTGTGTTCGTATAGAACTCAAAACAGGCTGGTGATTCTGATACAGGATGATGGGATTGGAATTGAGAAGGAAAAGCTTGATGATATTAATCAATATATTGAGTGTACATATGAAAAGTCAGTGATAAGTAAAAATTACAGTATTGGATTGCTAAATGTAAATGAAAGAATAAGGCTTAATTTTGGAAATGAATATGGAATTAAGGTATTCAGTTCTGAAGGTATGGGAACTATTGTTGAAGTGAATCTCCCGCTGGTTTAACGGATGTTGGAGGATTTTGAATTGGTATTGCAAATTGCTTAAAACAGCTTAATTTATAGGGCGGTAATAATATAAGCTAGATAAATGATATACGTGGAGGGGAAAATGAAACGTTATTTAAGATTGATTTTAGTTTGCGTTATAGTAGTGTTTTTATCCGGTTGCGGGGGAGGTATAAAGGAATACAGAAATGAAGTCAGCGAGTTTGATTCCAATACAGAAAATAATAAATCAGCAACTGCTGAAGATAAAGAAAATCAATTAAACAATGAAGAAGTTTATTATGCTGTAGGAATGCATATAAATGTCCCATACTGGCAGGAACATAAAAGAGGACTTGAAGTAGCTGCAAAAGAACTTGGAATAAATGTAGTATTTACTGGAGAGAGAGGAAATGATGCGGCAAACCAGATTAATATATTCGAACGTGTGATTGAAAAGAAGCCTTCGGGCATATTGGTATCACCGATTGATCCGGAAGGAATGGCTATAAGTATAAATAAAGCAATAGATGCGGGCATTCCGGTTGTATGCATTGATACTGATGCACCGAAAAGCAAAAGGCTTTGTTATTTTGGAACGGATAACTACAAGGCAGGTTGGACAGCAGCAGAAATACTGTCAAAAGCTATTGGGGAAGAAGGTGAAGTAGGAATATTGAGTATCCCAGGAGTCTACAGCATAGATGAAAGAGTAAAAGGATTTAAAGATTACATTACGCAAAATTGCCGGGATATAAAGATTGTGGCTTTGAAAAGCGATGAGGGTGATATTTCCAAGGCGGCTTCTGTAACATTACAAATGATTCAAGCAAGTCCTTCTTTAAAGGGGATCTTCGGAGGAAATTCCATAAGCGGAGTTGGAGCAGCATCGGCTTTAAGAGAAGCAGGAAAAACCGGAAACGTAAAAATAGTATCTATGGATAGGGATGCAGTTACATTAAAATTAGTAGAGAGTGGCATTATTGAAGCTACAATGGTACAAAAGACTTTTACAATGTCGTATTATGCGACCAAGTTCCTTTATGATTATAATCATAATAGAGTTAAGATAGCAAAGGATATGACAGATATCAATCCTCTTCCTCAGCGTGTTGATACGGGTGTTATAGTGGTAGATAAGAATAATGTTGAAAAATTCAAATAGATATCATTGCAGGTGGAGATTGAGATGAAATACGAGATATTAAGGATAGAGAATATTTGTAAGAGGTTCAATGATCTGCAAGTTCTCAATAATGTGAGCATTGACGTGTATAAGGGTGAATTTCATGTAATATTAGGGGAATCAGGAGCAGGTAAATCGGTGCTGGCAAAGATATTGTCCGGTGTTTGTCAAAAAGATTCCGGCAGAATATATTTTGAGGGTAAAGATATCTGCATTGAATCATATAAGGAAACGAAAAAATTGGGTGTTGGCTTCATATACCAGGAAATCAATTTAGTTCCCAACTTAAATGTATTTGAAAACATATTTATTGGGAGAGAGATAAAAAAGTATTTTTTATTTATTGATAAGAAACAATCTTATAATTATGCCTGTGAGTTTATTAAAAAAATAGGATTTTATATCGATCCCAGAACTCCGGTAATGGAGCTGACAATATCGCAAAAGCGCATTGTAGAAATAATAAAAGCAGCATGCGGCAACAGTAAGCTTATTGTTATGGATGAACCGATATCATCAGCGCCGGAAAAGGATGTGAGAATATTCAAAAATATTTTACGGGAATTAACTGCTAAAGGGACCTCAATATTATATCTAACACGCAGAATTGATCAAATCTCAGAGTTTGTAGACAAGATAACCATATTAGATGGTGGGCGTATTACATTTAAGTATTGGATTGGGAAGCTCTTAAAGGAACCGATTCCGGAAGATTTATTCAAAAAAACAAGTAAGGAATTTACTGAAGTTAAAAAAAACAGTTGTAACGAATTTTTAAAAGTTGAGGGATTATCGACTTTAAAGTCACTGAAAAATATATCTTTTTGTGCAGAAAGAGGAGAGATTGTAGGAATTACAGGACTTTGGGGATCTGGATATGCTGAGCTTGCAATGGCCATTTTTGGACTTGAAAAGAAGACGCGCGGAATGATTTTCATTGATAATATTATAAAAAATATACGAACCCCAAGGGATGCAATTAAAAGTGGGATATGTTTAATTACGGGGGAGGACATCATGAATGGATTGATTAAGCAGATGAACATCAAAGATAATATTACGTTACCCGTACTTAAAAAGGTGAGTAAAGGACTATTTTTAGATAAAAAAGCTCAAGGTATAATTACTGAAGATTATATGAAGCAGCTGCTTATAAAGGCAAGCAGTACGGAAGAAAATGTATCGGAACTTAGCACCGTTGACAAACTGAAAGTCATAATTTCAAAGTATTTGATAACAAAACCCAAAATATTAATTTTTTATGAAATAACGAAAGGAATGAAATCCGAAACAAAGTATGAAATATATCATTTAATAAAGGAATTTGCCAAAAAAGGAATTGTTGTGTTATTTTCTTCTCATGACTTTTATGAAGTGTCATATTTGTGCAACAGAATCATCGTTATGAATGATGGGGTTATAGGCAGTGAAATAAGCGGTAGAAATGCTGAAAATATAAACTTAATAGCGGAAAACATTTGATTATTTGAAAAAATAAGATGATGGAGGTATAATGTGTGTGATTACAATAAAAAGAATACAATCTCTTAAATATATCGTATTAAATTTATGGAAGAGTTTATTAAAATACCCTATTATTATAGCTTTTATTATTATGACTGCGGTCATAATTTCTTTATCTACTCTAATTGATGGTTTTTTATCAGATAACAACTTATTATCACTTCTGAATTTGATCTCTTTTCTGGGAATAGCAGCTCTTGGCCAAAGTATAGTACTTGTTTCGGGAGGAATTGACCTATCCGTAAATTCCATTTACACTTTTGCTGGCGTAGTTTGTGCTGTTGCTATCCAATTATTGGGATTACCCGTGCCGATTGCAGTTGCGTTAGGACTCATTGCATCTGTATTTTTTGGCTTGATAAATGGTATTATTATATCTCGGCTGAAGCTCTCTCCGTTTATTACAACGATAGGTATGTTAGGTATCATCAGGGGCTGTACAAACGCAATTACTATGAATTTTCCAATTTTATACCTTCCTATAGAATTCAGGTCTTTGAGTCAAGGATATATAGGTATTTTCCCCTTTTCATTAGCAGTACTTTTATTTTTTATAATAATTATTTCAGTATTAATGCATTCAACGATAATAGGAAAATGGATATTTGCCATAGGAGGCAATGAATGGACTGTAAAAATATCAGGCATTAATACAGATAATGTTAAAATGCTGGTTTATGTACTGTCGGGAAGCATTGCTGGAATAGCAGGTATGCTGGATGCTTCAAGAATAGGTTTTGCCTCTCCGGCGGCAGAATCAGGGTTTGAACTTGGAACTGTCGCAGCTGCAGCTGTCGGCAGCATCGGTATTTCTAGCGGACTGGTATCTGTTATGGGTACAATGATCGGTACAACATTTATTGGTGCTTTAAGAAACAGTCTTTCGCTTCTGAACATTGCCAGCTGCTGGCAGCAAATAATAATTGGAATTGTAACAATTTATACTATAGCTTTGGCAAATAAGAGAAAAGCAGATAATAATCTTTTCCAATGACAAAAGGAAAGAATTCTATGACATATGTAATAAATATAGAAACGATGTTGACAATTTTATTCAAATTCTATATAATTAGCACAGAAATTATCGAACGTTGTTTGTATATGCGAACAGTTGCGAATTGAATCCACAAGTGATGTTTGGATATAGATGTAAATATGTTAATAGGGAGATCGAAAAAGAAATTATGAAAATAAATAAATCGGCATCCAGAACGGTAGATATACTGGATTTGGTTTCCAGGGCAGAACAACCATTAACGATATCTGAGATTAGTAAAATGTTAAATATTCCCAAAACCAGCACCTTTGAGATTTTATATACCTTGGTCGAAAAAGGGTACCTTGAAATTGCAGATGAGCGGTTAAAGACTTTTAGATTGGGCATAAGGATTTTCCAAACAGGGATACGCTATTTAACAAAAACAGACCTTCACCGGGAAGCACGTCCTTTGTTGGAAAAATTGATGAATGAGACCGGTGATACGGTTTTCTTGGTTGTAGAAGATAAAGGACAACTGATTTATCTAGACAAAGCAGAAGGAACGAGTGCAGTTAGAACCACCGCTAATCTGGGAACCAGAAGTCCTATGCATTGCAGTGGAGTAGGTAAAGCACTATTGGCAGCCTATCCGGAGGAAAAAGTCAAAGAAATCTTTCGAAAGAGTGACATGACTAAAAGGACACCCTATACGATTACAAATTATGAGGATCTAGCTTTGGACTTGGAACGTACTAGACAACGAGGGTATGCTATCGACAATAGGGAAGGAGAAATTGAAGTGTTTTGCGTAGCGGCGCCCATATATAATCAGTTTTCCCAACCGATTGCCGCTATTAGTATTGCTAGTCTGTATTCAAAAATCAACGATGAAAGACTGCATAAATTCGAAAGACTGATTACTGAAACTGCACTAAGTATTTCAAAAAGGCTTGGTTTTACCGGTGAAAGATTGTTTTAATAGTTTGTGGTATTAAAACTTTTGTATAAGGGGGATAAATAGTGATTATAAGTGAAGATATAGTAAAGATTGATGAGAAAGATAATGTCGCGGTAGCGGTTAAAGATTTAAAAAAGGATCAACTTATAACTTTAGAAGATGTTCAAATAAAGCTTAAAGAAGATATCGGCATGGGGCATAAAGTTGCTCTACAAAACATCCATGAAGGAAGTCTCATCATAAAGTACGGTTTTACAATCGGTCATGCTTCCGCAGAAATAAGTATTGGGGAGAAAGTACATACGCATAATCTGAAAACCAATCTTAAAGGGTTTCTGGACTACGCGTATAACGCTAAATTAAACGCTGTATGCGACAACAACGCTGTTCAGTATAAATTTAATGGCTATGTCAGAGAAAATGGAGATGTCGGAATAAGAAATGAGATATGGATTATCAATACAACCGGCTGTGTAAATAAAACATCCGAGCGTTTGGAACGGATGGCCGCGCAGAAATATGAGGGGCTTACCGATGGTGTTTTTGCTTTTACACATCCATATGGATGTTCGCAGCTCGGTGATGACCATCTTACTACCCAAAGGATTTTAGCGGATTTGGTGAACCATCCGAATGCTGCCGGAGTATTGGTGTTAAGTCTTGGGTGCGAGAATAATAATGTCAAAGAATTTAAAAAAGTACTTGGAGACTATAATGAGGATAGGGTAAAGTTCTTAATTACACAGGATGTAGAAGATGAATATGAAACCGGCTTAGAACTGATAGGGAAATTGGTTGAATATGCGGGAACTTTTAAGAGAATGAGTTTGCCAATTTCTAAGTTGAAGATCGGATTAAAATGCGGAGCTTCCGACGGTTTTTCCGGCATCACTGCAAATCCTCTTGCGGGTTTTGTAAGCGATAAGTTGACTGCATGCGGATGCAGCGCGATCTTATCGGAAGTACCGGAAATGTTTGGTGCGGAAACCATCTTGATGAATCGTTGTGTAGATAAGCAAATATTTGATAAAAGTGTAAAGCTGATCAATGATTTTAAGGAGTATTTTATAAGGCATGGTCAGGAAATATATGAGAATCCTTCGCCGGGGAATAAGGAAGGCGGAATATCAACCCTTGAAGAAAAATCTTTGGGATGTGTACAAAAAGGCGGAGCCGGTAATGTTGTAGATGTTTTAGATTATGGAGATAAAGTGGTCAAAGGAGGGTTGAACCTGCTGAATGCTCCCGGAAATGATCTGGTTGTGCAGACCGCTTTAACGGCTGCCGGGGCCCATATCATTCTCTTTACTACCGGAAGAGGGAATCCTCTTGGCGCACCCGTTCCAACTGTCAAAATATCGAGTAACACTGAATTGTATAAAAGAAAAAATGATTGGATCGATTTTAATGCCGGTCAGCTGCTGGAAGGAAGAAATATGAATGAACTGTCGCAGGAACTTTTTGATTTTGTTCTCAAAGTAGCATCAGGAGAGATTTATACGAAAAATGAATTGAATGGCAATAGAGATATCTCTATCTTTAAAGATGGAGTAATACTATAAATGATAGAAAAGGAGTATTTTATAATGGATTTTATAAAAAAAGGAATTTACGACAACAAGATTGTAGCGATTATCAGAGGAATTGGTGCGGATAGAATCTTGGATACGGTAGCTGCGCTACGGGAAGGCGGAATAAAGCTGCTTGAGGTAACATTCAATCAGGAAGATGAAAGCAAAGCATTGGAAACGTTAAAATGCTTGGAACTCATCAAAGGTAAATACGGTGATGAAGTATACTTGGGAGCCGGCACAGTAATGACAGAGGAGCAGGTTGTAAAAGCAGTAGAGGCAGGAGCGGAATATATCATATCTCCTAATGTAGATATAAAAGTTATTCAAAAGACCAAGGAATTAGGCAAGCTCTCTTTGCCAGGTGCTTTTACTCCTTCTGAGATGGCAAGGGCATACAATGCCGGGGCGGATATTGTAAAGCTGTTTCCGGCCGGCATCTTAGGAACCGAATACATAAAGGCACTTCTTGCTCCGCTTAGCCACATTCCGGTAGTAGCTGTGGGCGGCGTAAACGTGGACAACGTCGATCAGTTTATAAAGGCAGGGGCTATAGGTGTTGGTGTTGGCGGCAGCCTGGTAGACAAGAAAGCGATTTATGCCGGTGAATATGATAAAATCAAGCAGGTAGCGCAGGCGTATGTAGAAAAATTACAAATGGATTGAGCGACTAAGATAAACGAATATCAAGAGGCTTATGAAAGAGTTTTGAATTTGTAAATCAAGCCCTATGGTACAATGCTGATTTTCAGTGATTAAAGTATAAGGAGAATAGTCATGTATGTTATTACAATAGATACTGGGACAACCAATACAAGAGTAAAGGTATGGAAGCAGGATAAAGTGGTTGCAACGTCTTTTGAGGAAGTTGGTGTAAGGGATACCGCAATCACCGGCAGCAAGGAAAAACTGCAGACCGGTGTAAAGACGGCGATCCAAAAGGCGCTGGATATGGCCGAAATTAATAAGGATGATGTTAGTCTCTTTCTTGCATCCGGGATGATCACTTCCAATGTAGGGCTATACGAAGTGCCTCATGCGCCGGCCCCGGCAGGTATAAAAGAGTTGGCGCTGGGTATGGTAAAGGCGGTAATACCCGAGGTGATTGAGAAACCCATCTGGTTTGTGCCCGGAATAAAAAATAATGTGCAAGATGTGAACATGGAAAACTTCGAGTCTATGGATATTATGAGGGGTGAAGAAACAGAAGCATTTGGCATTATACAGTGTTTGAATGTAAAAGGTCCTGCACTCATTGTTTTACCGGGTTCTCACTCTAAATTTATTATGCTGAATGAAGAAAACCAAATTACTGCATGTATTACTTCATTAGCAGGAGAATTACTATCGGTAATCACAAAAAGTACTATTCTTTCCAGTGCGGTAGGAAGTTCATTTTCTAAAAGTCTCAATGAACAAATGCTGTTAAAAGGTGCTCAATGTGCTCAGAAGGTGGGGTTGAACAGAGCTTGTTTTTCTGTGAGAATATTGGATCAATTTACACAATGTTCAACAAATGATAAAGCAAACTTTTTGGAGGGAATCATATTTGGCACCGATTTACTCGCATTGAAAAACAGCGGCGCATTTAAAGTAATCCCTGAGATTCCGGTCATTATAGGCGGTAGTGAAGCGTTGAAAAGGAGTTTTGAAATTTTAATTAGAAATGACAGCTATTTTAAAGGCGAAATAAAGGTAGTAGACGCTGAATATATGAAAGATATGGCAGGATTCGGTGCCATTTTGGCAGCTAAAGAAAGAAACCTGATATAGCTTAATGTTGCATAAAAGAGCTGAAGTAAATGAAATGTTTTTTACTTCAAGCTCTTTTTTATGTTGTGAAAGTTATGATATACTGTTTTGTGTCTATTTATATCTGGATGGTGAATAAAATGATAAATGTGAAAGGAAATACATATTATATACCTGGACATGTATGTATAGGTGTATATGTGCAAGGCAGCCAATGCGTTCTCATTGACACAGGATTGGATGAGAATGCTGCAAGGAAAGTTTTGAAAGAATTGAAGCAAATGGATATAACACCTGCGGTGATTATCAATACACATGCGCATGCGGATCATTTTGGAGGCAATGCCTTTATTCAGAAGCGGCAGAATGTAATAGTATGTACATCCGAAAAAGAAAGTGTTACAGCGCAATATCCTATTTACGAGCCTTTTTACCTATTTTCTGCTGCGCCGCTAAATGAAATGAAGAACAAGTTTTTCATGGCTTCTCCCAGCAAGGTGGATGAGGTGATCAAAACTGGGAAAATACAAGTGGGAGGGTTTGATCTTGAGGTGATTTCTTTACCCGGACACAGTATTGATCAGATTGGCATCGTAACTCCCGATAATATTCTGTTTTGCGGGGATACGTTGATTGGCAAGCATATCATTGATAAATACAGTCTGCCATATATTTATGATGTAGAACAGCAGTATAATACACTAAACTATCTTAAGGGCACCAGCTATGATGGATATGTGTTGGCACATGGCGGATTAGCCGAGGATATTTCTTCTGAAGTGGAAATGAACTTTCAGGTGATGCAAGAGATAGAAAAATACCTCTTAGGCTGCTTGCAACAGCCGGCAACAAGAGAAGAATTACTGGCAATGTTTGTGAGAGACAAGGGGATCCATTTAACAATGATACAATATCCTCTGCTTTCTGCTTCGTTGTCGGCATATTTGTCCTACCTTGCAAATCATAATTATATTAAGTATTATTTTGAACAAGGGAAGCTTTACTGGCAGGCATGTCAATCTATTTGACACATATTTTAATTGTAGAATGGAGTTGGGTAGAACGATGAAAGTTCTTAAGAATTCCCTGAGGATTTCTCATGATATTGTAGAAAAAGTAGTTTGTGAAGGGGATGTTGTAGTTGATGCCACAGCAGGAAACGGTAATGATACGCTTTTTCTTGCAAAACTTGTAGGTGAATCCGGTCATATATACAGTTTTGATATTCAAGATATTGCTATTGAAAAAACAAAAGAAAAGTTGGAGGCAGGAAAGGTTGCTGAACGAGTGACGCTCATCAAGGACGGTCATCAAAATATAGACAAGTATCTGCAAAAAGATATTAAGGCTGCGATGTTTAATTTGGGCTACCTTCCGGGAGGTAATCATTCGGTTCATACAACGTCGCATACCACAATATTAGCAATTCAAAAATGCTTGGATTTATTAGTGCCTCATGGGATCGTAATGCTGGTGATATACTATGGCGGAGACAGCGGATTTGACGAAAAGGGTGCCGTGATGAATTTCCTTAGCACGTTAGACTGCAAAAAGTATTCTGTTTTAATGCATGACTTTATCAATCAAATAAATTGTCCGCCTATCGCAGTTTGCATTGAGAAACTATAATAATATACGCAAGAATCAAAAAAAAGCACATCAGCTGCTTTTTTTGTTATATTATCATAAAAAAAGTAATAATCTAATATATAGGTAAAAAACTCTAAATTTGTATTTATCAAGGTATATATCATGTTATCCATTAAGTTTTCGTAGGTGCGGACGACAAAATGATCCGAATGTTTATATGGAGGTGCGAATGAATTTGACTATAAAGCGGGTTCTTCAATTGTTAATGATACTAATATTTTTTATATTTTGTCAAGGTGCTATTACTGCCCAAGAAAATGAAGAATTGGGATTTGATTTTCAAGATATACAAACCGCCGTAAGCAGCGAAAAAGCACCACCCAAAATATCATCTCCTGCGGCAGTTGCCATTGACACAGTCAATGGAAGAGTTTTATACAATAAGAATGCCTTTAACAAAAGGCAAATGGCCAGTACAACCAAGATGATGACAGCAATACTGGCAATTGAAAAAGGAAATCTAAATGATATTGTTACTGTAAGTAAAAGAGCAGCTTATGTAGGCGGGTCACAAGCCAATTTGAAAGTAGGAGAAAAGATTAAGCTGGGAAACCTACTATATGCACTCATGCTTCCATCGGGAAATGATGCGGCGATTGCAATTGCCGAACATATTGCGGGGAGTGTTGAAGATTTTGTAAAAGTGATGGATGAGAAAGCTTATGCTATTGGTGCGAAGAATACAAAATATGGTTCACCACACGGTTTAGATAGAAACAATTATTCTACGGCCTATGATTTGGCAGTGATCGCCCGGTACTGCTTGAGTAATCCTGTTTTCGCCGAGATTGTCAGTACGGAGTCCAAGGTGATTCCCCGGGAAGGGACGGAGAATGGGAAACAGTACTATAACACCAATGAGATGCTCGGATCATACGAAGGTGCGGATGGCGTGAAAACAGGATATACCGGACCGGCGGGAAGATGCCTGGTAACTTCAGCCACCAGAGAGGGATGGCAGGTTGTAAGTGTAGTTCTAGGTGCCAATTCAAGGAGCAGCCGGTCAAGTGACAGCCGCAAAGTTTTGGACTATGTTTTCGCAAATTATCCTTTGGTTACCGTCTTATCTGACGGACAAAGAATGGAAAGCGTTACATTAGTAAAAGGCAAGAAACAGCAGGTTTCTGCAGTCAATAAAGGTGACATCACACTGCATATATCTGACGATGAGTTGATCGGTATACAAAGAGAATTTATATTGCCTGAAAAAATCATTGCTCCGGTACGCAAGGGGCAAACTATAGGCAAGGTTATTTTTAAGCTCGAAGAAAATCCTATCGGTTCATGTGAACTTTATGCAGGAGAAGACATAGGATTTTGGACGGTAGATATGAATATAGGGAAAATCTTTAAACAGTGGATAGAATTGAAAAAACTATTGCAACAAAACAGTATAATATAATAATATGTAGGTACAAACAATCAAAAAATGGAGGTACTATGGAATATACGGAAACTCAAGAAATAAAAGAACGTGTTGTGCTGGTAGGTGTCCACACAGGAAAAAAGAATACATTGGAAGACACAACCGAAGAATCATTAGCTGAGTTAGGCAGATTGGCGGATACGGCAGGTGCGGAAGTCTTGGCAACGCTGCTCCAAAATAGGCATAATATAGAGACATCAACCTATATTGGTGAAGGAAAGGTAGAAGAGCTAAAGGCAGCGTGTGAGACCCTTGAAGCAAACGTCATCATTGTTGATGATGAATTGACCGGTTCACAGGTGCGAAACCTCGAGCGTATTACGGGAATAAAGGTCATAGACCGGAGTATGCTGATATTGGATATCTTTGCTTCCAGAGCAATGACAAAGGAAGGGAAGATACAGGTTGAACTCGCACAACTGAAATATTTACTGCCGCGGTTAACCGGCATGGGCGCAGCCCTTTCAAGATTGGGAGGCGGAATTGGCACCCGTGGTCCGGGAGAAACAAAATTAGAAACCGATAGACGGCATATACGAAGGCGTATCGGATATTTGGAAGAAGAGTTAAAAGAAGTAGAAAAGCACAGGGCACTCTTGAGAAGCCGGCGTAAGAAGGAAGGAATTCCGGTGGTAGCATTGGTTGGTTATACCAATGCGGGAAAATCTTCTTTATTAAATACGCTCACCCATTCGGATGTTTTGGCAGAGGACAAGCTGTTTGCTACGCTTGACCCTACCACAAGAAGCATAGAGCTTTCTGATGGGAGAAAAGTACTATTGGTGGATACGGTAGGTTTTATAAGAAAGCTTCCTCATCATTTGATTAAAGCTTTTAAATCAACTTTGGAAGAGGCTGTACTGGCCGATATACTACTGCATGTTGTTGATTCAAGCAGTGAGGAAATTGAGGAGCATATGGCGGTGGTGAACAATCTGTTAGAAGAGCTGGGAGCGATCAATAAACCCATCATTACCGTGTTTAACAAGATAGACCTAAAGCAAGATGACGTACGATTGCCTGAAAGTACAGGCATGGCTCATGCAAGTGTAGAAATATCTGCGCTTACGGGGAAAGGAATTGCAGTGTTGCTGGAGATATTGGATGAGGTAGTGCCCGGCAAGAAAACTGAGATAAAAATATGTATTCCGTATTCAGAAGGAAATTTGGTGTCACAAATCTTTAAGGAATGCGAAGTACTGCATCAAGAACATAATGAACAAGGTACTGTAATGGATATTCTTGCCGATTTGGTTATGATAGGAAAAATAAGAAAGTATATTGTGGGGAGTGAAAATGAAGAGTGAGGGGGAATCAACAGACAGAATATAAAACTGTCAATCAATTCGGTACGGCAGAAATTGTTGAAAAGAAATCGCGTTTTATCGCGAGTGTCAAACCCGTTGCCACAGAAGAAGAAGCATTGGAATTTATCGCTGAATTAAAGTCAAAATATTGGGATGCGCGCCACAATGTTTATGCCTATATTATAGGGGACAATCATATTCAAAGATACAGTGATGATGGTGAACCGTCAGGAACAGCGGGCATTCCCGTTTTAGAGATAATCAAAAAGGAGCAGCTGCAGGATGTGGCAGTGGTGGTGACACGTTACTTCGGGGGAACGCTTTTGGGAGCGGGAGGCCTGGTGAGAGCGTATGGGAAAAGTGCAAAAGAAGGATTAGTTGCTGCCGATATTGTTACCATGAAGTTATGTGATAGTTTAAAGATCAATGCTGATTATACCTTATTAGGGAAAATACAGAATGAAATCGGCAATGCTGGACATATTATTGAAGAGATTGTATACCGGGACGATATCACTATATTTGTACTTGTACATACCGGTGAAACACAGCGGTTTGTCGAAACAATGATTGATATTACCAATGATAGGGTAAATATTGAGAAAGCGGCAACGAAATATATTGCTGTGAATGAACAAGGGAAACTGTGTAGTAGTGAATAATGAATAGTGAATAGTTAATAATGTACAATGGACAATGTAATTCAATGAAAAAAAGTCCGATTTAGCACGCAGAAGGAGTGAAGCATGGGGACGGACCTACTGCTGCGCTTGCTTTTTAGGGAAGCTGTAGGTCCGTCCCCATGCTTTGCGACTGATCAATCAAGCACTTTATCACATCTTCTTATAATAGTATGCAAGACTTGGGGACTGGTCTGCTGTCAGGCCTGGTTTTTGGCCGGACTGCGGCCCTGGGCCCCGCCCATGTCAGATTCCCGAACGATGAAGCACTTTTTAGCATTCTTCAAATTGGATGTAAAAAGTCACATGCTGTGAAATCTATTGCTGTAGATAAACAGTGGGAATTATCATCAAAAGCAATGTAACTGCTGTGAACCGTGAACTATGAACTAAATAAATTACGAGGTGATATTATGAGAGAAGAAGAATTGTTAAAACTAAAAAAATGGGCTGTAGTGGGTGCTACAGAAAATCATGAAAAGTACGGATATAAAATTTATCAAAAGCTTAAAAGCAAGGGATACACCGTATATCCCATCAATCCTAATTACACTGAGATTGAAGGAGATAAATGTTATGTCAATCTGAGCGAGCTTCCCGAACTTCCCGATGTTGTCGATATGGTTGTTGCGCCACGGCATGGAATACACACTGTAGAGGAGGCGGCCAATCTGGGCATAAAACATATATGGCTTCAGCCGGGAACCGTAAGTGACGAGCTGCTCAAACTGGCAGAAGAAAGAGGAGTCGATACGGTGCAGGCTTGCGTTCTGGTAGCTCTGAATTATGTATAAGATAAAAAATATAATTATTGACATTTGCATATAATTTGTCATATAATAAATACATAAATTCCGATAAGAATAATATGAAATAAAAAGGAGGTTCTTAAATGCGTGTTGCAAACTATATTTATGAGTTAATCGGGCAAACCCCTATGGTAAGATTGAATCGGCTGGTAGACGAGGACAGTGCGGAAGTGCTGGTGAAGTTGGAAGCATTTAATCCGGGAAGCAGTGTGAAAGACCGGATTGCACTTAATATGATTACGGATGCCGAAGAAAAAGGTCTTTTGAAACCCGGGTCCGTGATCGTGGAGCCTACCAGTGGAAATACCGGTATTGGGCTTGCGATGGTAGGTGCTGCAAAGGGATATAAGGTCATTCTGGTGATGCCGGATACCATGAGTATGGAGAGAAGATTGCTGTTGAAAGCTTACGGTGCGGAGCTTGTGTTGACCCCGGGAGCCGAAGGGATGAAAGGGGCCATTAAGAAAGCAGAAGAGTTGGTAAAAGAAAATGCTAACTACTTTATACCGCAGCAATTTCAGAATGCTGCCAATCCCGCAGTGCATAAAAAAACAACAGCGGTGGAAATACTTAATCAAACGGATGAAAAGATAGACGCGTTTGTTGCCGGTGTAGGAACAGGAGGTACTTTAACAGGGGTAGGGGAAGTACTTAAAGAAAAGATACCCTCAATCAAAGTGGTTGCTGTAGAGCCGGAAAATTCACCGGTTTTATCAGGAGGGAATCCCGGTCCTCATAAAATTCAAGGTATTGGTGCGGGATTTGTTCCGGAAGTGCTTAATACAAGCGTTATAGATGAAATTATAAAGGTAGCGGATGAAGATGCATTTGCCACTGCAAGAAAGCTTGCTTCTGAAGAGGGGATGTTAGTAGGAATTTCTTGCGGAGCAGCGGTTAACGCAGCACTGCAAATAGCTAAAAAATTGGGTAAGGGAAAAAGAGTGGTAGTTATTGCGCCTGATACAGGTGAAAGATATCTGAGTACGGCTTTATTTAAAGATGAATAGAAAATAAGGGAATTGGAGAACAATTCCCTTATTTTTTTTGGGAAATATGGAATAATATTATTGACAACTAAAGGAAAAAGCATTATAATGTAATTAAAAATACCCCTTAAGGGTATGAGAGGGATGGACATGGAACGCTGTGACAACTGTAAAGAAGATATACTTAGGAGACTTAAAAGAATTGAAGGTCAGGTAAAAGGAATCCATAGAATGGTGGATGAAGATAAGTATTGTGCCGATATACTTATTCAGGTTGCAGCGGTAAGGGCTGCTGTCAATAAGGTAGGAGGACTGATTCTTGAAAACCATTCGAGAAGCTGTATCAAGAAAGCTCTTCATACAGATGGCCGGGAAGAGGTACTTGATGAATTGATTGATGTAGTACTAAAATTCATGAAGTAGTTTAAAATTTATATAAGTTGGTATAAATAATACCAGAATAAAGAAGGAGTGATTCATAATGGCAAGTGAAAAAGTTTTAACCATTACAAATGATAATTTTCAGCAGGAAGTAAAGGATTCTTCTGCTCCTGTGTTGGTAGATTTTTGGGCCAGTTGGTGTGGGCCTTGCCGTATGGTGGCGCCGGTGATTGATGAATTGGCGAATGATTTTGAAGGTAAGGCAAAAATTGGAAAAGTAAATGTTGATGAACAAAGAGACATCGCATCTCAGTACAGAGTGATGAGTATCCCTACTATCATGTTGTTCAAAAACGGGGAAGTTGTTGATAAAGTTGTTGGTGTAAGGTCAAAAGAAGATTTTGCAGCAATGATTGAAAGAAATCTCTAATAACAACAAAAACGAATAGGACATTACGGTCGTAATGTCCTATTCGTTTTTTTATTGTTAAGGACTTAATGCCTATATCATTGAGGATCCTAAAAATAATACAATATTAATAAGATACTGTTTGTAAAAATTTAAAAATAAATAACGTTTAAAGAAGGATTTTACTATATGCATATTGAATACATATAGTAATTAATTAAAAATTTGGGGGAATATAGATGGCGGGAGAAAAAAGATTTAGAAGCAGTTTGTTCGGCTATAAAAAACAAGATGTTTACGAGTTTATAGAAAAACTAGCCAAGGACTTGGAAGAACAAATAAAATCAAAAGATGATGAACTTGCCAATCTGAGAACTCAGAATCAGGAATTCAAAAAGCAGGTAGAAGAACTATCCGGAAAGTTAAATACCATTGAAAGTGGACGCACATATATTGCCGATGCTATTATTAAAGCAGAAGAGCAAGCGAAGAGTATTATCGACCATGCGGTAAAGGAAGCAGAGAATAGAAAAGCAGAACTTCAGATGGAAATTGACGAATACCGCCATGCATTGGAAAATGTAAAACAAGAGATAAGAGGTCTGAGATTGGAAGCAATCAATAGAATAAAGAAATATGAAAACGACTTATTAGATATTGCGGGCATTGAGGAAGAATATCTGGACGAAGCCGCACCTTCTCAAGCGGAAAGCATATCGTCAGAAGAGTGATTCGAATATCCTAATTTGCTAATTAAGATGTATTTGGGAAGTTTTAAGCAAATAATTACTATCAATAAGATTAAGATTAAGAAAATGCCTATTGTAAAGATAGCTTTTTCCTTAATTTTAATCTTTTTTATTACTGCATCACCGGTTATTAAAATAATATATAGCATTTTTTTGAATATAATTATATAATATACACTAAATATGTTTTTAAGGGTGGAAGGAGGATTTGACAATGGAGCAAATTCTAGAAATATTGGAGAAAGACAACAGGGTGACACCGGAACAGATCGCGGTAATGCTTAATAGAGATATTGAGGACGTTAAAGCGGCGATAAAGAAATTGGAAGATGACCAGGTTATTTTACGATATAAGACACTGATCAATTGGGAAAAAACCGAAAAAGAGTTTGTGACTGCGCTTATTGAGTTAAAAGTAACGCCTCAAAGGGGAGAAGGTTTTGATAAGGTTGCGGAAAGGATATATAAGTATCCGCAAGTGAAATCCGTATACCTGATGTCAGGAGGATTTGATCTTACTGTCATTATTGAAGGCCGTACGATGAAAGAGGTTGCTCTCTTCGTTGCCGAAAAACTGGCACCCATGGAGTCGGTATTAAGTACCGCTACACATTTTGTATTGAAGAAATATAAAGATGAAGGCGTGATTTTTGAAGAGAAAGAAAAGGATGATAGGCAGGTGATCACTTTATGAAGTTGGAACAACTTCTTTCACCGGCCGTTAAGAGCATTCCGCCGTCAGGAATAAGAAAATTCTTTGATATCGTAACAGAGATGGAAGATGCGATATCTCTAGGCGTGGGTGAGCCGGATTTTGTAACACCTTGGCGTGTCAGAGAAGCGGGGATATATTCACTAGAAAAAGGACATACATATTATACCTCGAATTGGGGGCTGATAGAGCTTAGAAAGGAAATATCGGCATACCTGTCAAGAAGGTTTAATATAACATATAATCCTAAAGATGAGGTGATTGTTACGATAGGTGGTAGTGAAGCCATAGACCTGGCCGTAAGGGCATTGGTTTCACCGGGAGATGAAGTGCTTATCCCTGAACCGAGTTTTGTCTGCTATAAGCCTTGTACGGTATTAGCGGGAGGTGTTCCTGTACCTATTGTAACAAAAGCAGAGAACCAATTTAAGTTAACAGCGGAGGAATTAAAAGAAAAAATAACACCCAAAACGAAACTGCTGGTGATTCCTTATCCTAATAATCCTACCGGTGGTATCATGACCAAGGCAGACCTTGAAGCAATTGCGGATGTTATCCGGGATACGGAAATTTTAGTGATTTCCGATGAAATATATGCGGAGTTGACTTATGAAGGTACACATGTTTCGTTTGCAAGCTTGCCTGGTATGCAGGAAAGAACCATCCTGATAAACGGGTTTTCCAAATCCTATGCGATGACAGGATGGCGGTTGGGTTATGCAGCAGGACATCCAACCATTATTGGTGCAATGACTAAAATACATCAATATGCCATCATGAGCGCTCCTACTACCAGCCAATATGCGGCAATTGAGGCGCTGAAATACGGTGATGAAGATATAAAGAATATGACAAAAGAATATAATTATAGGCGTAGGATCATTGTTGACGGTTTTAGAAAAATGGGATTGGATTGTTTTGAACCGCTTGGCGCATTCTATGTATTTCCTTCTATTCAGAAAACAGGCTTAACTTCCGGAGAATTCTGTGAAAAACTTCTGTATGAAGAAAAAGTGGCAGTAGTGCCGGGAACTGCTTTTGGTGAAAGCGGAGAAGGATTTGTACGATGTTCATATGCATATTCCATAGAGAATATTAATGAAGCGTTAAAAAGGATTGAAAGATTCTTGAAGAAATATATTTAATAGTGGGGAGTGGGGCGTGAATAGTGAATAGTATAGTTCGCAATTTGCACTCCGCTCTTTTTTGATTATAGAAAAATTATCTGCCATACTATAGTTAGCTGTCTAGCATTTAAGATTGAATGTTCGGAAAATGAGCAGTGTTCCGATTTTGAACAATGACTAGAAAGGAATAGTGCTCAAATATATAACATATGATTCTGGTCGCGAGGGGAGCGCTGCACAATTATATGGATCGCTTCTGTAAAATTATACAAAATGAAAGCCCAGGCATATAAACCTGGGTCTTCATTTCCTATTCTTTTGTTGCAATTTTTAATCTGGAGCCCAATATGCCCTCCTTATGTGTAATCAATGCGCTAGTAAAAAAGGCAGAAAAACTCTTATCGGCCACAATCTTAATGCCCTTATCTATTACTACATCATCATCAGGTTTTTGTTCATCAGGAATAACATCAAGTTGAAGGCCTCCACAGCCAAATCCGCAATTAGCTATTCTAATAGCTTCTTTATTCTGTTCTTTCAGTATCTCCTTTATTAAAGAGACAGATTTTTCGTCAATAGATACCACCATAAATAAGCACCTTCTTTTCATATAATTTAAGGATGAACCTTTATATATTTGCATTAAAGAAACGAATTGTACTAGCCCTCTCGAAAAATCAGCGCTAAAACAATCCCCCGAACTTCAGGATCAACGGCCCGAAAACAAGGGACACAATGGTCATAAGCTTAATCAATATGTTGATGGACGGGCCTGCCGTATCTTTAAAAGGATCTCCTACCGTATCGCCTACTACAGCCGCTTTATGGGCGTCACTGCCTTTATGGCTGTGTTTCCCTTCTTCAATATATTTTTTAGCATTATCCCAGGCACCCCCTGCGTTTGCCATCATAATGGCCAGCAGTACCCCGGTCACAAGGGCTCCGGCCAACAGTCCGCCTAATGCTTCCGCTCCCAGTATGAAGCCTGCGGCTAACGGTGCCGCTACGGCTAACAGTCCCGGCAGCAGCATTTCTTTTAATGCAGCTTTGGTACTGATGTCTACGCATTTGGTGTACTCGGGTTTTGCTTTTCCTTCCAATATTCCGTCAATCTCTCTAAACTGCCTTCTTACTTCTTCACACATCTGAAATGCCGCTTTTCCGACAGACTCCATGGTCATTGCGGAAAATAGAAACGGCAGCATTCCGCCCAACAGCAATCCGATGACTACCAGCGGATTCATGATGTCAATTTTCTGTAAACCCACAGCTTGGGAATAAGAAGCAAATAAAGCCAATGCCGTTAATGCCGCAGAACCGATGGCAAATCCTTTTCCTATGGCGGCTGTGGTATTCCCTACCGAATCCAGTTTGTCGGTAATCTTACGTACCTCTTTTGGCAGCTCCGACATTTCGGCTATACCGCCGGCATTATCGGCAATAGGTCCGTATGCGTCCACCGCCACCGTAATCCCTGCCGTGGAAAGCATGCCTACCGCTGCCAGGGCGATGCCGTATAACCCCATAAATTTAAATGCGACCAGAATCCCTGCCGAGATTAATAATAACGGCCACATTGTCGAATACATACCTACTGCCAGTCCGCTGATAATGGTGGTAGCGGCTCCGGTATCCGATTGTTTTGCGATCTTTATGACATGCTTGTAGTCTCCCGAGGTATATATCTCAGTAACCTTTCCGATCCCTATTCCTGTCACCAATCCCGAGGCGATTGCCCAAAACGCATTTAAGTCACCAAATATATGCCTGCTTAATAAAAAAGCAATCACAATCAATACAGCCCCGCTTATATATGTCCCTCTTTCTAACGCTTTTGCCGGATTAGCACTTTTGCTTCCCTGAACCAACAATATTCCGATGATGGAAGCTGCAACTCCTCCCGAAGCCATGAGAAGGGGAAATATCACCCCATTTACAGGATCGATTTGGGGAATGGCTACGGCCAGCGTCATGGCGGATATAATGGAACCTACATAAGATTCGAATAAATCCGCTCCCATCCCTGCTACATCCCCTACGTTATCCCCTACATTATCGGCGATGACAGCCGGGTTTCTCGGATCATCTTCAGGAATATTAGCTTCTATTTTCCCTACCAGATCGGCGCCTACATCCGCCGCTTTGGTATAAATACCGCCGCCGACACGCCCGAAAAGCGCAATGGACGATGCACCCAATCCAAATCCCGTAATCATCTGAATCTGTTCTTGCCCAAGAAAGATATAAAGAATGCCTATGCCTAATACGCCTAATCCCGCTACCGACATTCCCATGACCGCTCCGCCTTTAAAAGCAACTCCGAGGGCCTTATTCATCCCTCCCTGCCGGGCCGCGTTTGCTGTTCTGACATTGGCTTTGGTGGCTACTTTCATACCAAAGAAACCTGCCAGCGCAGAGAAAAAAGCTCCCAATAAGAAACAGTGCGCAGTAATCCAGCCTATTCCCAAGCCTAAGATAACATACAAAATACCGGTAAAAATGATCAGCGTTTTATATTGCCTTGATAAAAACGCCATGGCCCCTTGTTGAATATATGCTGATATTTCTTTCATTCTTTCTGTACCGATATCCAGCTTATTAATGGTTATCGAAAGGAAATAAGCAAACAACAATGCTATCAGCCCCAGCACCGGAGCAGTGATATAATAATAATTCATCAATAATCCCTCCTATATAATTGATATATTGTAATCTTTAAACGATAATTTAACCTTCAAGACTGAGTAATTTCTCAGTTTTGAAGGTTAAATTCTTATCTTTTTTAGCTGCTCCTATTGAAAGGTTTTACTTCTTACCTGCTTCTTTAGTTGCAGCCACTTCTTTAGCTGCTTCTTCTATCGCTTCTTTAGCTGCTTCTTTTATCGCTTTCTGCTTATCAAAAACTTTTATATATATTTCTTTAAGCTCACTTATTAACGGATATCTTGGGTTTCCTCCCGTACATTGATCATCATAAGCTTTTTCTGACATATCATCAAGAGTTGCATAGAACTTTTCTTCTGTAACGCCGGCTTCTTTAATCGTCATTGGCATGTTAACTTTTACTTTCAATTCGTCTACAGCTTTGATCAATGCTTCAACTTTTTCATCTAAAGTTTTTCCACCTAAGCCCAAGAAATCAGCGATTTTCGCATATCTTTCCTTAGCATTCGGATATTTGTATTGAGGGAAAGCCGTTTGCTTTGTTGGTGCATCTACAGCATTGAATCTAATCACTTCATTTATTAGCAGTCCGTTAGCAACACCGTGTGGTATATGGTGCTGAGCTCCCAGCTTGTGTGCCAGTGAGTGACAGATTCCCAGGAATGCATTAGCGAAAGCCATTCCTGCGATACATGAAGCGTGTGCCATTTTCTCTCTTGCTTCTTTATTTGTGGTACCTTCGCTATAGGATAGAGGCAAGTATTTGAATATTAATTCCATAGCCTGTAACGCTAAGCCATCAGTGAATTCGGAAGCCAGTACTGATACATAAGCTTCAATAGCATGAGTCAAAGCGTCTATACCTGATGCAGCGGTTAATCCTTTTGGCATGCCCATCATGAATTCAGCGTCAACGATAGCCATATTTGGAGTCAGTTCATAGTCGGCTAACGGATACTTAGATCCTGTTTGCTCATCGGTAATTACGGCGAAAGGAGTAACTTCCGAACCGGTACCGGCGGATGTTGCTATGGATATCATCATAGCCTTTTGGCCCATTTTAGGGAATGGATATACTCTCTTTCTTATATCCATAAATCTCAAGGCCAGGTCTTCGAATGCTACTTCCGGATGTTCGTACATTACCCACATAATTTTAGCAGCGTCCATAGCCGATCCACCGCCAAGACCTATAATTGTATCAGGCGCAAAGCTTAACATTTCTGCAGCACCTTTTTTAGCAGTTGCTAAAGTTGGATCAGGTTCTACATCCGAGTAAATCTTATAAATGATGCCCATTTCATCAAGGATTTTTGTAACCTTATCTACATATCCCAATTGATAAAGTACCTTATCGGTTACGATGAATGCTTTCTTCTTATTTAAGTCCTTGAGATCTTTTAATCCAACGCCAAGGCATCCATATTTAAAGTAGATTTTTTCAGGGACTCTAAACCAAAGCATATTTTCTCTCCTCTCAGCCACACTCTTGATGTTTAACAAGTGTTTTGGTCCAACATTTTCAGATACGGCATTTCCGCCCCATGAACCGCAACCTAGTGTTAAAGAGGGAGCCAGCTTAAAGTTATATAAATCTCCAATACCTCCATGGGATGAAGGAGAATTTATTAATGTTCTGCCCGTCTTCATAGTAGTAGAGAATTTTTCTACTTTATCTTTTTCCTTCAAAGGATCTGTATATAATACGGACGTATGCCCGAATCCGCCATGCTCAACAAGTGTTACAGCTTTTGCAAGTGCATCATCAAAGTTCTTAGCTTTATATAGGGCAAGAACAGGGGATAATTTTTCATGTGCAAAAGGTTCTTCCACTGCAACTGATTCTACTTCCCCAATGAGAACTTTAGCTGTTTTGGGGACTGTTAAACCTGCAATTTCAGCTATTTTCCAGGCCGGTTGCCCAACGATTTTAGCGTTTATCGTACCATTTACTAGTATTATGTTTCTGACTTTGTCTATTTCATCCTTCTTAAGAATGTAGGCTCCTCTATCTTGGAACTCTTTTCTAACTTGGTTATATAAAGACTCAACTACTATTACTGATTGCTCTGAAGCACAGATAACACCGTTATCAAAAGTCTTTGAAAGAAGTATTGAACTTACAGCCATCTTTATATCAGCTGAATCGTCAATTATAGCCGGTGTATTCCCCGGGCCAACTCCTATAGCCGGTTTACCGGATGAATAAGCAGCTTTAACCATTCCGGGACCACCTGTGGCCAGGATCAGATCTACCTCTTTCATTAAAATTTGTGAAAGTTCAACTGTTGGTTCGTCTATCCATCCGATGATTCCTTCCGGAGCGCCGGCTTTAACTGCTGCATCAAGCACTATTTTAGCTGCAGCTATCGTAGATTTTTTTGCTCTTGGGTGAGGAGAAAAGATCATACCGTTTCTGGTTTTTAAGCATATTAAAGCTTTAAAAATTGCAGTTGATGTTGGATTGGTTGTAGGAATAACAGCTCCTATGACTCCTATAGGTTCTGCGATTCTAGCAATACCAAATCCTTCATCTTTTTCGATAACACCACAAGTCTTTTCATTTTTGAATTTGTTATAAATATATTCTGCAGCATAGTGGTTTTTAATAACCTTGTCCTCTACTATACCCATTCCTGTTTCTTCCACAGTCATTTTTGAAAGTGGTATTCTAGCAGCGTTTGCGGCTAGAGCAGCTTGTCTGAAAATCTCATCGACCTGCTCCTGAGTGTACGTAGCAAACTTCTTTTGAGCAGCTCTTACCTCTTCTAACTTTTTCATAAATTCATTAACAGTTGTCACTATCATTGATCTGCACCTCTTTCTATCTTTGTAATTGGTAGTTGGAATTCTAATAACCTTGTTCGGATTGATTCCTAAAGCATGTCCATTAAATCATTCATATTGAACCTCCTTTTTTATAATAATTAGGGTGTGCACATATAAATAATTGCAATTTTCATGCCAAAGAGAAAAAGCTTAATTAAGCGGAGCTTGCATAAAACAAAAGTTTTATATGCTCAATAATCGAACGTTTGCGTGAAAATTCATTGTTCAGTTATATAACAAGGTGTTCTAAAATGTAACACTAAGACAAGTAAGACAAGGGGACGGTTCTTTTGTCTTGACTTCTGCTAGATAATCCCATACAATATACTGTAGGTGATAAAAATGCCAAGACAAGAGAGAATAAAAAGCAAAAGCGGATATTACCATATTATGATTCGTGGAAATGAAAAAAAGAATATATTTCTCAATGAGCAAGATAAGTTAAAATTTGTTGAAATACTTTTTGATAAAAAGGCGGAACGTAGATTTTTCCTGCATGCATTCTGTCTTATGGATAATCATGTTCACTTATTACTATGTGAAGGGGAAGAGGATGTATCTAAGGTAATGAAGCGGATTACCGTAAGCTATGTCTATTATTTTAACAAGAAGTATAGAAGGGTGGGGCATCTGTTTCAGGATCGATACAAAAGTGAGGCAGTAGAGGAAGATAGCTATGTATTAGCTTTGTCAAGGTATATTCATCAAAACCCTGTTAAGGCAGGAATTGTTAAAGCAACAGGGGAATATAAATGGAGCAGCTATAATGCTTATTTAGATGGCAAAAGTCCTTTTTCTAAAGCAGTTGATACCAATATGATATTGAGTCTATTTTCAAAGGATATTGCACTGGCTAGAAAAGAATTTGTTAAATTTATGAATCAAAATACAGAAGAAATTTTTTTGGATATAATGGAGAAAGAAGAACCAATGGATGAACATGAGGCAAAAAAGCTATACCAAGAGATGCTAAAGAGTAGGGGAGTCACTAATATTGCTGATGATCATCGTAAAAGCATAGATGAATTAATCAAAGATTTCAAACAAACAACTAACTTATCAATAAGAAAAATTGCAGCGATCACAGGTTTAAATAAGGATAAGATAAACAAGATTCTTAAAAATTAGACACGAGAACCGTCCCGGTGTCTGCGCGGTGTCTGCGGTGTCTGCCGGTGTCTGCAGTGTCTGCAACAATTAAGGAGGCTTTTATGGACATAAAACTGGTTGCTATTGACTTGGATGGCACATTATTGAATACAGAAAAAGAAATCAGTCAAAAAAATATTGATATTATTGCCCGGGTAATGAAAAAAGGGATTAAGGTGGTCATCTGTTCAGGGAGAATATTTATGGGCGCCCGTATATACAGCAAGATCATTGGGACACAAGAACCCATTATCGCATGTAATGGAGCGACCATAAGAAGTGTAAAAACCGGTGAAAACATTCATGAGGAACTGATGGATGTACAGGACTGTAAAGAGGTAGTAAGGATATTACGTGAAAACAATATCTATTTCCACGCGTACATAGGGGACAGTATGGTAGCTGAAAGACTGGAATTTTCTACTCTGAGATACTCAAAGATTAATGAAAGGTTTGATGAGGAAGACCGGGTAGATATAAAGATTGTAGATGATGTTTGGGAAAGCATTCAGAAGATCGGTGAGCCGGTGACCAAGTTTGTCATCATGTGTGATGATGTAGAATATCTTGAAAGTGTAAGAACCCTTTTTGGAGATATGAAAACGATAGAAATCGCCAGTTCCGATAAAAATAATTTTGAAATTATGAAGAATGGTGTTAGTAAAGGAAAAGCATTAAAAATCCTTGCGGAGCATTTTGGCTATGCCATGGATCAGGTAATGGCAATAGGGGATAATGAAAATGACATTTCTATGATGAAGGCTGCCGGTTTTGCTGTAGCGATGGAAAATGGATGGGATGAAGTCAAAAGCCTTGCGGATTTTGTTACCTTAAATCATGATCAGGACGGAGTCGCGTATGCATTGGAAAAATTCCTTTTATAGGACTAACGGAGCTGTGAAGGATTGGGATTTATAAAGAAAATACAAGTGGAATTCCCGGCCTGTATAGAGTATAATAATACTTATCTTATTAAGAATTTTACATAAGAAAATTAATGTATGAAGTGGTGATAAAGCCGTATGAGGGCAAAGTATGAAAGAAGATATATACGATATAGTTTTTACATTTTTCTATTAGTTACAGCAGTGCTCATCGTTTATAAAACAGTAGATAATATTATTGGTATTATTGATAGTATTAAGAGTCTTATAGACTACACATGGAGATTACTGCTTCCTTTTGTGATCGGTTTTGCAGCTGCGTATTTATTTAATCCATATGTCATGTGGTTGGAGAGGAATTTGTTTAAAGGCCATATATCAAATAGAATAAAAAGGATGAAAACTCGCAGATTGATCAGTATTCTTCTAGTTTATGTCATTGTGCTGGGGCTTATTACATTATGTGTTATTTATATCGCGCCCAAAGTAGTTAAAAGCGTAAGTGATGTTGTTAATAATATTCCCGAATATTATAAGCGTATGGATACATTTATTTCCGATATTTCTGAAAAATATGATTTGCTGACGGTATATGATGTGTCACAATATGCTGAACGGTACATGACTGTATTCATTGAAAAGTATAACCTGCAAAATATCGATATTGCTCTAAGCAGCGTGATGAAAGGGATCGTCAATATTACAACGGTTTTCCTTCGTTATATTCTCGGGCTAATTATCAGTTTTTACATATTGATGGAGAAAGAAGAGTTTAAGGTTCAGTTTAGAAAGTTTTTTTGCGCGATATTAAAAGTGGAGACGGTTGAATCGTTAGAAGGATTCATTATAAAGGTAAATCAAATTTTTTCAAAATTCATAATAGGCAAAGCGATTGACTCTGCTATCATAGGTGTTTTGTGTTTTATAGGTTTAATGATCTTAGATATAAAATACGCGCTTCTGATCAGCGTAATTATTGGGATTACAAATATGATACCTTATTTCGGACCTATTATAGGAGGGATTCCGGCGGTACTTATTACGCTGTTTGACAGTCCTGTAAAAGCATTATGGGTGGCTGTTTTTATCCTAATTCTACAGCAATTTGACGGAATGGTATTGGGACCTAAGATTTTGGGGGACTCAATAGGATTAAGTCCGTTTTGGATTATTTTTGCCATTATCATTGGAGGAGGTTTCTTTGGTGTTGCAGGTATGTTTTTAGGGGTGCCTGTCGTTGCAGTAATTAAATTACTATTGGTAAATTTTATTGAAAAACGTATCCGAATAAAAGAGAATGAAGGAATCTAAGGGCCCATATAAATGAAAAAATAAATATTATTGTGATTTGGAAGGATTTTTTATGGTATATATAGAATATACTAAGATAATAAGTAAGCATTGATTGAAAACAATGGGAAAGGTGGTGCTTATAAGTTGAATGTAGAGTACATTAATCCGTTTATTGAAGCAAGTCAATCCGTTTTGAAATCAGTTGCAAATATGGATATCACTTTAGGTAAATTGCACATTAAGACTTCTCCGTATGCAAGTGATACATTAGCCATTATCATAGGACTAACAGGAAAGTTAAGGGGGCAGGTTATCTTTTCTATGAGCAAAGAAATTGCCTGTCAAATCGCGTCAGCTATGATGATGGGAATGCCGGTGAATGAACTGGACGAAATTTCTAAAAGTGCTGTTACCGAGGCTACAAATATGATTTTAGGAAATACGGCGACAATATTATACAATCGAGGGATCCCTATTGATATTACTCCACCTTCTCTTTTGATAGGAGATAACATGCAGATATCTACTAATAAAATGAAAACAGTTTGTGTACCTTTGAAGCTTTCTTCAGGTGGAACAATAGACTTGGATATTGCTGTGATGGAATAGTTAACAAACAGTAAAGTATACAAATATAAAAACACCCAAGGGTGTTTTTATATTTGTATACTTTACTGAATTTGAGATATATTATACTATTAATAGTTTATAAAGGATGATTATACAATGAATTTGAATATCGTTCTTGTTGAGCCTGAAATTCCCCAAAATACAGGGAATATTGCGAGAACATGCGCTGCTATCGGTGCTAACCTTCATCTTGTTAGGCCTCTAGGATTTTCAGTAGATGACAGATACTTAAAAAGGGCAGGTCTTGATTACTGGCATCTGCTTAATGTGCAGTATTATGACAATATAGAGCAGATGCTTGATACGCATAAAGATGGAAATTTCTTTTATGCGACAACCAAAGCAATTAATATCTATAGTGATGTCCAGTATCCTGATAATAGCTTTTTAGTATTTGGAAAAGAAACTGCGGGTCTCTCCGAAGACCTGTTAAAACATAATAAGGAAAAGTGTATTCGGATTCCAATGATTGATGAAGCAAGGTCATTAAATTTGTCAAATTCAGTAGCGATTATCGCTTATGAAGCAGTAAGGCAAAGCGGGTTTGAGATGCTCAAAACCAAAGGAAGCTTAACGAAGTTTGAATGGTAGAATGGATTTTTAATAATTCTCAATTCGAACATTGGGAGGGAAAACAATGGAAAGAATAAAGGTTGTTACCGATAGTACTTCTGATATTCCTAAGGGCTTGGCGGAAGAGCTGGATATAAAGGTTGTCCCTTTAACAGTTCACTTTGGGGATAAATCGTATAAGGATTGGTATGATATTACTTCTGCGGAGTTTTTTTATAAATTAGAAAATTCCGATATTATGCCTACTACTTCTCAGGTCACTCCTATTGCTTTTGAAGAAGCATTTAATGAAGCGCTGCAAGACTATGACAGCATTATATGCATTACGCTTTCTTCTAAGGCAAGTGGAACATATCAATCTGCGGTGATAGCCCAAAACAGTTTGGAGGATGCGGATATAGAAGTCATTGATTCTATGGCATTTTCTTTTGGCTATGGCATGATTGTGATTGAAGCTGCAAAGATGGCCAAAGCGGATAGGGATAAGCAAGAAATAGTTGATTATATTCATAATAGTCTAAAAAGGTTGGAGACATATTTTATTGTGGATACGTTAGAATACCTCAAAAAAGGCGGTAGAATCAACCTAGCAACAGCGGTCATCGGAAATATTTTAAGCATTAAACCTGTATTGGGAGTCAGAGATGGGTTGGTAGTGCCTATAGATAAAGTACGTGGCAGCAAAAAAGTAATACCTAAAATGATAGAACTAATTAGAGCTAACGGTTACGATGCTTCAGATAAGATGATATGTCTTGCGCACGGCGCAATACCTGAAAAGATAGAAGAAGTAAAAGAAGCAATAGCGCGGGAGATTCATCCTAAAGGATTTATGATTACTGAGGTAGGGAGCGTAATTGGTGCACATGCCGGTCCCGGAATTGTAGGAATATTTACTATTAAAGACTAGGTGATTATGGAAAAGCAAGTGGACAAGGTTGTTGCTTGAATTGAAGACACAACTCTATCTGCTTGTTTGTTTATTGGCAGAATACTATGACTAAAATCTCTCTATATAGTATAAAATTGTAGGGGCGACCTGTGGTCGTCCTGATTTGCCGCTTACGATGTTTATATACGCATTTATTGATTTAGACATAGTGTATAAAAAAAATGAATAAAAAAACAATAATTTGGAGATGTTTAAGAAGGGCTGTTGATCAATATAAAAAAATTGTTAAAAATTTAATTATTTTCATTCAATCTCTTGAAAACTCATTTAAAATAATGTAAAATGTAGTCGGCGAGATAGCAACACTTGGTAAATAGCCAATAAGCCGCTTCAATGGCTTAACATAAATATATAAATAATTATTACATGCTGGGAGGATGATTTATTATGGCAGTAAAAGTAGGTATTAACGGTTTTGGGAGAATTGGAAGAAATGCTTTTAAAGTAATTATGGAAAAATTCTCAAATGAGATTGAAGTAGTTGCTATTAATGATTTAACGGACTCGAAAACTCTTGCACATTTGTTAAAATATGATTCATGTTTCGGAAGATTTAACGGTACCGTAGAAGTTAAAGAAGGTGCTATCGTTGTTAACGGAAAAGAAGTAAAAATTGTAGCTGAAAGAGATCCGGCTAACCTTCCTTGGGCAGAGCTTGGCGCTCAAATCGTAATCGAATCTACCGGTTTATTTACAAAGAAAGAAGCTGCTGAAAAGCATATAAAAGCCGGTGCTAAAAAAGTCGTTATTTCTGCTCCTGCTAAAGATGAAGATATTACAATTGTTATGGGTGTTAATGAAGAACAGTATGATCCTGCAAAGCATAATGTTATCTCTAATGCTTCTTGTACTACTAACTGTCTTGCACCTTTTGCAAAGGTAATTGACGCAGAATTCGGTATTGTAAAAGGCTTGATGACAACCATCCATTCTTATACAAATGACCAGAGAATTTTGGATCTTCCTCATGAAGATTTGAGAAGAGCTAGAGCTGCTGCACTTTCTATGATTCCAACAACTACCGGTGCTGCAAAGGCTGTTGCTTTAGTATTACCTCAGCTTAAAGGAAAATTCAACGGTTATGCGTTGAGAGTTCCAACTCCTACTGTTTCTATCGTTGACATGGTTATTGAAACTGAAAAGCCTGTAACAATGGAAGCTGTAAATGCAGCATTAAAATCTGCTGCTGAAGGCCCGCTGAACGGAGTACTCGGATATTCGGAAGAACCATTGGTATCCATGGATTATAAAGGTGATTCAAGATCATCTATTATTGACGGATTATCTACTATGGTAATGGGCGATAATATGGTTAAGGTTGTTTCATGGTATGACAATGAATGGGGTTATTCCAACAGAATTGTTGACCTTGTAAACTATATCGCAAGCAAAGGTATCTAAGTTGACATTGAACAATTAGTTGTTTGGAGTGTAGTATTAAGATTGGGTAAAGTTATATCATTTACATAAGGGATAGCTTTAAACTCTGATTTCGCAAATAAAAAAACAGGTCCGGTTTTGTAATGTGTTCTATTATGCATTATAGGGCCGGACTTTTTTGAAATTCCTGAACAAAAACTTAATAAGAGGTGAATCATTGTGATGAACAAAAAAACTATTGAAGATGTTGATGTGGCCGGTAAACGAGTATTAGTGAGATGTGACTTTAATGTGCCGTTGGATGAAAATAAGAATATTACTGATGAAAATCGGATTGTGGGTGCTCTGCCTACTATTAAATATCTGATTGATCAAGGTGCTAAGGTAATACTTTGTTCACATCTTGGAAGACCTAAAGGCGAATTCAATCAGAAATACAGCCTTAAACCTGTTGCAGATAGACTAGCCAAGCTATTGGATAAAAAAGTGGTAATGGCAGAGGATGTGATAGGAGATAGTGCAAAGGCTGCGGCTGCGAATATGAAAGCCGGCGATGTTGTGCTTTTGGAAAACGTTAGATTTCATAAAGAAGAAGAGAAGAATGATCCGGAATTTTCTAAAGCTCTTGCCAGTCTGGCGGATATTTTTGTAAATGATGCTTTTGGAACAGCGCATAGAGCCCATGCATCTACTGCAGGTGTTGCTGATTATCTTCCAGCAGTAGCTGGATATCTTATTCAAAAAGAAATTGAAGTCATGGGCAAAGCTTTAGCGAATCCTGCAAGACCTTTTGTTGCTATCCTTGGCGGTGCAAAGGTATCGGATAAAATAGGTGTTATAGAAAATCTTTTAGATAAGGTGGACGCATTAATTATCGGCGGAGGTATGGCTTATACCTTCTTAAAAGCAAAAGGTTATAAGATCGGTAATTCCATTTGTGAAGATGACAAGCTTGAGCTTGCCGGCAAACTTATGCAGAAGGCAGAAGAAAAAGGCGTAGATATGCTGTTGCCGGTAGGTAGTATCATTGCGGACGCATTCAAACCGGATGCCAATTCCATGTATGTACCATCCGACGCGATGCCTGACGGATGGATGGGCGTAGATATCGGTCATATCACAGTAGATAAATTTGCGAAAGTGATTAAGAAAGCAAAAACCATTATTTGGAATGGGCCGATGGGCGTATTTGAATTTCCACGTTTTGCTGAGGGAACAAAGGAAATTGCGGAGGAAGTTGCAAAAGCAGATGCAATTACTATTATTGGAGGGGGAGACTCTGCAGCGGCAGTTGAGCAATTAGGATATGCCGATAAGATGACGCATATTTCAACTGGTGGCGGGGCATCACTCGAATTTTTGGAGGGGAAAACATTGCCGGGTATAGATGTATTGAACGATAAGAATCCAAGAACAAAGATCATAGCAGGAAACTGGAAGATGAATAAAACGCCGTCTCAATCAGCAGCTTTGATTGAAGAATTAAAGCCTCTTGTAGCGAATGCTGATGCTGAAGTGGTTGTCTGCCCGCCATTTGTATGTATCCCAGCCGTAAAAGCTGCAATACAAGGGTCAAATATCGCAGTAGGTGCACAAAATATGTATTTTGAAGAAAAAGGTGCTTTTACAGGAGAAATTGCTCCCGATATGTTGGTTGATTTAGGGGTTAAATATGTTATAATCGGACATTCCGAAAGAAGGCAGTATTTTTCTGAAACCGATGAAACAGTGAATAAGAAAGTGATTACTGCTTTCAAATATGCTCTTACTCCTATCATTTGTGTAGGCGAATCCTTAGATCAAAGAGAGCAGGGTATTACCAATGATTTGGTGAGAATGCAGACTAAGATTGCTATGAAAGGCTTGACTGCTGAGCAAGCAAAGCAAGTAGTTATAGCGTACGAGCCTATCTGGGCGATTGGCACGGGTAAAACCGCTACTTCTGAGCAGGCAAATGAAGTGTGCGCTGTAATAAGGGAAACAGTAAAAGCAATATTTGGAGAAGAAGTATCCGTACATACCAGAATTCAATACGGCGGAAGTGTAAATGCCGCAAATGCGAATGAGTTGATGAACATGCCTGATATAGACGGCGGTTTGGTAGGCGGTGCAAGCTTAAAGGCTGATGACTTTAGCAAGATAGTAAAATATAACGATTAATGATGGTTCACGGTTCACAGTTAACAGTTCACGGCGTTTGATCTAAGGGATAACAGTACTATTTCTGTCTGTATAGATATAGGCAGGATGCCAGTTCTGTAAAGTTATGGTATAACAGCTTCTAAAATTTGTACGAAGTAGGTGTTTTGCCTGAACATAGGAATATCGTTAAACTAAAGGTTTAAATCTGTGAACTGTGAACCGTGAACTGTGAACTAATACAACAAGGAGATTTATATGAAAGATAAATTGCTTATGTTAGTTGTCCTTGACGGATATGGATTAAACGAGATGGAAAAGGGAAATGCTATAAAAGCAGCTAATACGCCAAATATGGATAGGTTCATGAAGGAATATCCCAATACCATTATTCACTGCAGCGGTTTGGATGTAGGGCTGCCGGAAGGCCAAATGGGAAATTCCGAAGTTGGACATACCAATATTGGTGCAGGCAGAGTTGTATATCAAGAATTAACCCGTATTACCAAGTCCATTAAGGATGAAGATTTTTATAATAATGAAGTGTTGTTAAAAGCTATTGACAATTGTAAAAAACATGGTTCGAAGCTTCACTTATTCGGATTGCTTTCTGATGGTGGCGTACATAGCCACAATACGCATTTATATGCACTGTTGGAACTTGCCAAAAGAGAGGGTTTGGAAGAGGTGTACGTACATTGTTTTCTTGACGGAAGAGATGTACCGCCAAATTCAGGGAGAGGTTTTGTGCAGCAGCTTGTTGAAAAATTGAGAGGTATCGGCGTAGGTCAAGTTGCAACTGTGATGGGCAGATACTATTCAATGGACCGTGACAATAGATGGGAAAGAGTACAAAAGGCTTACGATGCAATGGTATTGGGTGAAGGCCCAACTTGTGAATCGGCAGTAACGGCAGTTGAAAAATCTTATAATGAAGAAGTTATGGACGAGTTTGTAATCCCTACAGTTATCACCAAAGATGGAAAGTCTACAGCGCTTGTTGAAGAGAATGATTCAGTTATTTTCTTTAACTTCCGTCCGGATAGAGCAAGAGAGATTACACGTACTTTTGTAGATCCGGATTTCAAAGGATTTGAGAGAAAAAAAGGGTATTTACCTCTTTATTTTGTATGTATGACTCAGTATGATGCTGAAATGCCTAATGTTTCGGTAGCGTTTAAGCCTCAGGAATTAACCAATACTTTTGGTCAATACATCAGTGAAAAAGGATTCAGGCAGTTAAGGATTGCAGAAACTGAGAAGTATGCCCATGTTACATTCTTCTTTAATGGTGGGGTTGAAGCGGTATACAAAGGTGAAGATAGAGCGCTGATTCCGTCACCTAAGGTCGCTACTTATGATTTGCAGCCTGAAATGAGTGCGTATGAAGTGACTGAGGAAGTATTAAAACGCATTAATTCTAAAGAATATGATGTGATCATATTGAACTATGCAAACTGCGATATGGTTGGGCATACCGGTATATTTGACGCTGCTGTAAAAGCTGTTGAAACGGTAGATGAGTGTATAGCTAAAGTGGTAGAAGCTGTTCAAGCCCAGAATGGAGTTGTTTTGATAACAGCAGACCACGGAAATTCGGACCAAATGATTGATTATGAAACAGACGGTCCATTCACTGCACATACTACCAATGTTGTACCGCTCATCATGATTGGCAAGGAAGGCAAACTTGCAAAAGGCAGATTGGCAGACATCGCTCCAACCATGCTGGATATTATGGAATTGGAAAAGCCGGATGAAATGACCGGAGAAAGCCTTATTAGTGAATAATGAATAGTGAATAATGAATAGTGAATAATGAATAGTGAATAATGAATAGTGAATAATGAATATATAAATAACACTAAATACATTACAGTCAGGCGTAGAAGAAAAAATGTGACATGGGGACGGTTTTCATGTCACAACGATTTTGGGTGACAGGAGAACCGTCCCCGTGTTACATTTTTGAACAAGTATGTAATATACTTAGTGTGACGTATATAATAAGTAGAGATTTTTATTTACTTAATGTATATTTAACATTCACAGTTTATTATAGTATACAAATCAATAATTATATGGTAATATTTTTAATGCGAATAAGTGGTGGTTGTTAGGTAGATGGAATTTAAGTGCTGGGTAATTTGTTTCCGGTAATAGTCTTTCCTCGCACCACTTTAAATACATATTACGAAAGGAGAAAATTTAAATGAAACAGTATATTGAAATTCAAGATGTTTTTGCAAGGGAAATTATCGATTCCAGAGGGAATCCTACAGTTGAAGTTGAAGTAGTAGTAGAAGGAGGTTATGTTGGAAGAGCAGCGGTACCGTCCGGTGCATCCACAGGTGCTTTCGAAGCAGTGGAATTAAGAGATGGTGACAAGGATAGATACCTTGGAAGAGGCGTACAGAAAGCAGTAGAAAATGTAAACAATGAGATTGCAGAAGCTGTCATCGGTATGAATGTATTAGATCAGGTTGCTATTGACAAAACAATGATCTCTCTTGATGGTACTCCAAATAAAGGAAAATTAGGTGCCAATGCAATATTAGGGGTATCCCTTGCTTGTGCAAAAGCAGCTGCTGAAGCTCTTGGAGTAAGCCTCTATCAATATATCGGTGGTGTAAACGCAAAAACTCTACCGGTTCCAATGATGAACATCATCAACGGTGGTAAGCATGCGGACAACAGCGTAAACATCCAAGAATTCATGATTATGCCTGTTGGTGCTGCTTCTTTCAAATCAGCACTGCAAATGTGTGCGGAAGTATTCCACAACTTGAAAAAAGTATTAAGTTCAAAAGGTTACAGCACAGCAGTTGGTGATGAAGGCGGATTCGCTCCTAACTTAAAGAGTGATGAAGAAGCTATTCAAGTCATCATAGAAGCTGTAGAAAAAGCTGGTTACAAGCCAGGAGACGATTTCAGAATCGCAATCGACGCTGCTTCTACCGAAATGTACGAAGAAGCAAAAGCAAAAGGACAAGAAGGAAGCTATTATTTCTGGAAGTCCGATATCATGAAGTCCAAACAGGAAATGATTGATTACTGGGCTGACTTGGCATCAAAATACCCAATTATTTCTCTTGAAGATGGTGTAGCTGAAGAAGATTGGGAAGGTTGGAAGATGCTTACTGAAGCACTTGGAGACAAGATGCAGTTGGTTGGAGACGATCTCTTTGTTACAAACACTGAAAGACTTGAAAGAGGTATTAAAATGGGCGTTGGTAATTCCATCCTCATCAAGGTTAATCAGATCGGTACTCTAACTGAAACACTTGAAGCTATTGAAATGGCAAATAGAGCTGGATACACTGCTGTTACTTCCCATAGATCCGGGGAAACAGAAGATGCAACTATTGCTGATATCGCAGTAGCTACTAATTCAGGACAAATCAAGACCGGAGCTCCTTCAAGAACTGACCGTGTTGCAAAATACAACCAGTTACTAAGAATTGAAGAAGAATTGGACGATGTTGCACAATATCCTGGATTAAAAGCTTGGTTCAACTTAAAGAATGTATAATAGATAGTGTTTAGCGGGGAGTGGGGTGTAGGGAGTAAAAATATTCCTAAACCTTGCTCTCTTTTTATATTAAGAACTTTAAAAATATGTCTATGTATTTTCTATTGTAGGGGTGGACGACCCTGTCCGCCCCTACAAGAACTTGGTGATATAAGTTGAAAATTATAATTCTAAACTTGGCTATTTATATTACAGTAAATATCAAAAAATGATTGTACAAGTTATAGGAATGTGATAAAATAAATCTGTTAACGATTCGGGAGGTGTAAGGATGGCTATATTTATAACAATTATACATATAATTGTTGCTGTTGCTTTAATTGCTATTGTTTTATTGCAGTCAGGAAAAAGTGCAGGTTTATCCGGTTCTATTGCAGGCGGTGCAGAAACCTTCTTCGGAAAGAATAAAGGAAGAACAATAGATTCCATGTTAAGTAAGTGGACATCGATAGCTGCGATTGTATTTATTTTAACATCACTGGTTCTGGCACTACTTCAATAATTGTATGAATCAAAACATCCTGTTAAGGATGTTTTTGTTTTTTATACGAGACTGTGATAAAGTGGAATTAAGCACATAGAGAAAATTGAACTTGGGCGGCGCCTGTCCGAAACCATTGAAAAAGTTCGGTTTAGCACGTAGAAGGAGTGAAGGATGGGGACGGAGCTACTGCTGCACCTGGTTTTGGTGAAGCTGAAGCTCCGTCCCCGTGCTTTGCGACTGACCAATTAAGCACTTTTTCACATGCCCTATAGTTTTAAAATTAACAGTTCAAGGTTCATAGTTTTCAATGTTACAGGCCTATGAACTGTTTTTTTATAGAAATAATGGGTAGAATAATACTATATAATAAACTCAGTATATTACATTTGGTGAATAGCATCATATATTCTATACTCTGAACTTTAATAAAGGACGTGATTTGACATGACACAAAAGGAAAAAATATTGGCCTTCATGAGAGAAGATGCTTATAAGCCTCTTTTAATTGAAGAATTAGTTTCTGTTTTAGATATTCCAAGAGAAGAAATGGGTGATTTTCTCAGCATTATGGATGATCTTGAAGCAGAAGGTTGTATTATTAAGACGAAGAAGAAAAAATATGGAGCTACTGAACGTATGGGCCTGATCGTCGGACGTTTCCAAGGCAATGAAAGAGGATTCGGGTTTGTCATACCTGACGACGATACAATAGCGGACCTATTTGTACCTCTAGAGGAAGCGAATGGTGCCATGCATAATGATAGGGTAATCGCGAGATATACCCGTGCCATTATTGAAGGAAAAAGAGCAGAGGGCGAAATCATACGGATATTAAAAAGAGCCAACGAGACCATTGTAGGGACTTTTGAAAACAGCAAATACTTTGGTTTTGTTGTAGCGGACGACAAAAAAATATCGCAGGATGTTTTCATACCAAAGGATGAGTTTAACGGTGCCAAGGCTGGTCAAAAAGTAATTGTGAAAGTTACGCGATGGCCGGAAGCAAGACGAAATCCCGAGGGGAAGATTATTGAAATACTAGGTCACAAAGATGATCCCGGGACAGATATTTTATCAGTCATCAAGCAGTTTAATTTAAGCGAAGAATTTCCCGACGATGTAATAAGGCAGGCTGAAGGTGTGTCGGATACGGTCCAAGAGGCTGAGATTCCAAAGCGCCGGGATTTGAGGCATTTAAAAATAGTTACCATAGATGGAGAAGATGCAAAGGATTTAGATGATGCTGTGTCGATAGAAAAGTTGGATAATGGAAATTATAAGCTGGGAGTACATATTGCCGATGTCAGTCATTATGTAACAGAAAACAGCCCGTTAGATAAAGAAGCATTTAAAAGAGCAACCAGTGTATATCTGGTGGATCGGGTTATTCCTATGCTGCCTAAAAAACTTTCCAACGGCATATGCAGTCTTAATCCCCAGATAGAAAGACTTACGCTGTCGGTATTTATGCAAATTGATAGCACAGGAAGAGTCGTAGATTATGAAATATTTGATAGCGTAATCAAGACAAAAGAGAGAATGACATATTCCAATGTAACCAAAATTCTTGAGGATGAAGATCCGGATTTACTGGAAAGATATAAGGATTTAATTGATGAGTTTAAGTTAATGAAAGAATTGGCACTCATTTTAAGACAGAAAAGAATCGACAGGGGAAGTATAGATTTTGATTTTCCTGAAGCGAAGATCATATTAAATGAAATGGGAAAGCCGGTCGAAATAAAAAAGTATGAAATTACGATCTCAAATAAAATCATTGAAGAATTTATGCTGGTGTGTAATGAAACCGTTGCAGAGAATATGTTCTGGGCAAACAGTCCTTTTGTATACAGGGTTCATGAGGACCCGGACCCGGAGAAGATAGAAAACTTCAATACCTTATTATATAATTTGGGATATCATTTAAAAGGTATCGCAAAGCTGCATCCTAAGACATTGCAGCAATTGCTGGGTAAGATTAAAGGAAAAAAAGAAGAAAGAATCATTAGTACCATCATGCTGCGTTCGTTGATGAAAGCGAAATACTCCCATGAAAATTTGGGGCACTTCGGACTGGCAGCCAAGTATTATTGTCACTTCACTTCGCCCATTAGAAGATATCCTGACCTTGTGATTCATAGAATCATTAAGGAGAGCATACGAAAAGGAATTCAACCTGACAGAGAAAAGTATCTCAAAACCTTTGTCCAGGAAGCGGCTAAGCAGTCCTCCGAGCGGGAAATCGCGGCGCAAGAAGCGGAACGGGAAACAGAGGACTTGAAAAAAGCAGAATATATGAAAGATCAGGTGGGGGAAGAATTTGAAGGTGTTATTTCCAGTGTGACATCATTCGGGATGTTTGTTGAATTGGATAATACTATTGAAGGCCTTGTACGTGTAAGCAGCCTGGAAGATGATTACTATATATATGATGATAAGCACTACAGCTTGATAGGAGAAAATAAGAAAAAAGTTTATAAAATTGGCGATATGCTGAAAGTGAAATTAGTACGAGCTGATGTAGCCACCCGGCAAATCGATTTTATTGTGATTGATGATGAGAACGGGACTACAGAGGATGATACTCAGAATTTTATAACCGATACAACTGTAGAAAAAAACAAACCGGCAAAAGGAAGGACTAAAAAACCTAATAAGCCTAATAAAATAAAAGATAAGGCAAAAGCTAAAAAAAGAAGACGCAAGTAGTAAAGAAAAAAGATGAAGCTGGACAAGTTAAAATAATCCAACTTCATCTTTTTTCTTTAGACTGATTGACAATATAGAGTATCTGTTATATTATAAATATAACAGATACTCTATATATAATAATGAGGTGAAAAGGTGTTAATAAGTTTGGATTTACAAGCGGATATACCAATTTATGTACAACTAAGAGCACAAATTATTGAAGGTATAGCTACTGGGCAGCTGAAGCCCGGTGATGCATTGCCTTCAGTCAGACAGCTTGCAGAAGACATTGGAATTAATATGCATACGGTAAATAAAACATATAATATTTTAAAGCAGGATGGTTTCTTACTGGTACACAGACAAAAAGGAGTAGTAGTAAATCCTGATATGCTGCCTAGGGTTACAAAGGAATATGTCCAGCAGATTCATAATGATCTGAGACCTATGATTGTTGAAGCATATTGCAGGGGAATGACTAAAAAAGAGTTTACCCAGATGTGTAAAGATATCTTTGAAGATTTAAAGAAGGGAGAAGCTAAATCATGAGAGTATTTATGATTATAATAACATTTATCATTTGTTATATTCCGTTGTTATTGATTTTTGGGATAACCCCTTATATTACGCGCAAAACAGAAGGTTTTGGCGTAAGCATACCTGAACATATCTATCATGATGCTCAAGTAAAAAAGATCAGGGATAATTATAGGAATAGTGTTGTATTGTACGGAGGTCTTATAGCGATAGCAATACTCTTAGCAGTACTTAACATGAATAGTACGGTAAGTGCAATTGTTCTTCCGGCAGGAGTGTTTGTTGAAATCGGACTGATGTTTATCTTTTATGTTAGAGGGCATAAAAAGATGAAAGCATTGAAAGAGAAAAACATGTGGATAGAAAGTAAATTACAAAGGGTAGTGATTGATACAGAATTCCGGAAGAAAAAGGTACGTGTATCACCATGGTGGTTTTTATTGCATTTGATTACAATAGCGGCCACTATGGCAATAGGTTTGTATCTGTACGATATTATGCCGGATAAAGTTCCTATGAATTACAGTTTGAGTGGTGAAGTAACAAGATGGGCTGAAAAGTCATATAAGCTTCTTCTTTTTGCACCATTCATGCAAATATTTATTACCGGTTTAATGATGTTTATATATTGGACCATAGGAAAGGCAAAGCAGCAAGTAGACGCGGCACACCCGCAAAGATCTATCGAGCAGAATAGAATATTTCGCTACAGATGGTCTGCTTTTTTAGTTTTTATGGGATTTGCAATGGTAGTGCTTTTTGGTTTTACTCAACTATCTATGCTGGGAGTCGTAAGAAACATTTGGATCATTACGATGGTGCCTATGGTGATGGTACTGGGTATCGTTATTTCTGCGATTGTGCTATCCATTACAACCGGTCAAGGCGGCAGCAGGGTGAATGTGAAAAAGGATGAATCCAATGGAGCTGTTAACAGGGATGATGATAAATATTGGAAATTTGGTATGTTTTATTACAATCCTGATGACCCTGCTGTCTTTGTTGAGAAAAGATTTGGTGTAGGATGGACAAATAACTTTGCCAGACCCATGTCGTGGGTGATGATTGCAGCTTTTGTGGTAATAATAATATTAATCACTTATGTATCAAAATTTTTATCTATATAAGTTGAATTAAATAATTGGATATTGCAAGTCAACGGAACGCCACGGGGGGCGTTCCCTACGAATTGTAAATCATGTATGAATAGAATTTGGTGTTCTATGTAGGGAACGGCCCCTGTGCCGTTCCGACTCAAATGTTTAATTCAACTTATATAAGTGATATTTAGTGAGGAGTGGGGAGCAGATAGTGATGAGATTCTTTCCTCTCCACTATTGAATTATAAATATTAAAAACGGAGCCGCGCTCATGGCGCAGCGATAATAAGGAGGATTCAAGATGATATTAGTAAATACGGATTTTATTACAGGCAAAGAGCTTGAGACCCTTTCATTGGTGAGAGGTGCTACAATTCAATCAAAGCACTTAGGAAAAGATATTATGTCCGGTTTAAAGACGTTGGTAGGAGGAGAACTCAAATCTTACGCGGAAATGTTGAATGAAGCAAGGGCAATTGCCACAAAACGGATGATAGAAGAAGCCGAAAAGCTTGGAGCCGATGGGATTATCAATATCAGATATTCGTCAAGTTCTGTCATGCAGGGTGCTGCGGAAATACTTGTTTATGGAACAGCGGTAAAGTTTAAGAAATAACGATTAGCAAATGATGCGTTTTTTTACACAAACTTAACAAAAAAAGACATAAATTGTGCTATAATTTTCAAAATAATATATATAACCATACATCGGGGGATTTTACATGAGCAAAAAAAGGAAAGATGAAATTATCGCAGGAATTGATGTCGGGTCTCATGCTTTAAGGATGAAAGTTGCGGAAGTGGAAGAAGGGAAAAGAATAAGGCTGCTGGAAGTACTACGGCAGCCTATTTCACTTGGAAAAGATACTTTTGCCATGGGAAAGGTCAGCTTTGAGACTGTTGATGAGACATGTGAAATATTAAAAGGATTTAAACGATTGATGAGCGATTATCATATTAAGACATATAGAGCTGTTGCAACCAGTGCAATTCGAGAAGCTAAAAACAGAGATTATATTATTGATCAGATTAAATTAAAAACAGGACTAAATATGGATGTAATTAGTAATTCGGAGGAGAGATTCTTAACCTATAAGTCCATTGATGAGAAAATACCTAACTATCAGAAAATCAAAGATGAAGGTGCTATGATTTTAGATATCGGTTCCGGTAGTATTCAAGTTTCTATTTACAGTGAGGGAAGTCTTGTATTCAGTCAAAACATTAAGTTAGGATCATTAAGGATACGGGAAGTCTTATCAAGTATTGAGGGAAGAACATTGAATTTTCCTAGGATTCTTGAGGAATACATTGCCAGTAATATTGACCGGCTAAAAATATTTCAATCGCAGGATACATACAAGCATTTTATAGCTTTAGGAGGTGAAATAAAGACCATCAGTAAACTTTGCAACCATGGAGGCAAACATCATTCTCTAGCATCTATTAGAAAAGAAGATTTTGAAAGTGTATATAAAAAGTTGATGTATAAGTCCACCCATTCTATTACAAAAGAATATGGGATAAGCTTTGAGAGAGCGGATATTTTGCTGCCGTCTATGATGCTTTTTAAAAAATTTATGGATATGACTGCGGCAAAAGGGATACATGTTCCTTTGGTTTCTTTATCTGATGGTATTATATCGGATATTACAGACAAATGTTTTAATACAAACCGAAAAAAAGTTTTTGAGCAGGATATCATCTCTTCTGCAAGATTCATATCTAAAAGGTATCGCTATGACCAGGCCCATGCAGAGGATGTAGAAGTGAAAGCACTATTTCTTTTTGATGAACTGAGCAAGCTGCACGGGCTGGGACATGAGGAAAGATTATTGCTGCAGTTGGCGGCGATTTTACATGACACGGGTAAATTTATCGATATGAATCAACATTATATTCATTCCTATGAGATTATCATGGCTTCTGATTTGATCGGGATTTCAAAGGAAAGTCTTACAGTCATCGCCAATGTGGCAAGATATCACAGCAGAGTAGTCCCTCACTATACCCATGAGAACTATCAAAAGCTGGATGAAAAAACCAGGATTATCGTTGCCAAGCTGGTTGCAATCATCAGATTGGCGGATGCACTGGATAGAAGCCATAAGCAGAAATTAAAAGATATGAAGGTTCAGCTTGAAGAAAAACGGGTAATTATACGAGTAGATGCAGTTGAAGATGCGCTATTGGAAGAATGGACTTTTGAAACAAAAGCGGAATTTTTCCAAGAAGTTTTCGGTGTCACACCTATACTAAAAGTGAAAAGGAAGATCAGTCATGAATGAGATAGATTTTAGCAAATCCGAATTTTTTATCAATAGGGAACTAAGCTGGCTGGAGTTTAATGAAAGGGTTTTAGAAGAAGCAAAAGACAGGAATAATCCTTTATTTGAACGAATAAAGTTTTTGGCTATTGTCAATTCAAACATGGATGAATTCTTCATGATCAGGGTAGCATCGTTGAAAGATCAGGTGAATGCAGGTTTTAATAAGCCAGACCCAGCTGGATATACGCCTAAAGAGCAATTAAAAAGAATATCGCTTCGTACGCATAAGATGGTGGATGATATATACAATACTTTTAATAGGTCCATTCTTCCACGGCTGAAGAGAAGCGGCATACGGATGGTGTATCGGGATCATCTGACGGCAGAGCAGAAATGTTATTTGGAGGAATACTTTACGAATGAGATATACCCGGTATTAACGCCAATGGCAGTTGATTCCAGCAGGCCGTTCCCTCTTATTCTAAATAAGAGTGTGAATCTGGCAGTTCTGATCCAAGATAAGGAATGTGAAAAGGAATATATATTTGCAACGGTACAAGTGCCGGCGGTACTTCCCCGGATGGTGGAGCTCCCTGGCACTACTGATGATAAGAAAGTATTTATTTTATTAGAGGAAGTCATCAGTATTTATATTCATCGTTTATTTTCCGGGCATCGTGTGGTTTGCGATTATCCATATAGAATTACAAGAAATGCGGATTTAAGCATAGAAGAAGACGAAGCGGAAGACTTATTGATGGAAATTGAAAAATCATTAAAAAAGAGGAAATGGGGAGCAGCTATCAGACTGGAAGTAAGTCATGATATGGATGACAGATTAGTGGCGATTCTAACAGAGGCTCTTGAGATACACCGCGGGGATATTTATTACATCAATGGACCGTTGGATTTAGCATTTATCATGAAGATGTATTCCCTTGAAGGTTTTGAACAGTTTAAATATCCTTCCCATCAGCCGCAGATACCAAAAGATTTGTTGGGGCAAGAAGATATCTTTAGTGTCATTGCAAACCAGGATATTTTTCTTCATCATCCTTATGAATCTTTTGACTCTGTGGTAGGATTTATTCAAAAGGCAGCTCAAGACCCTAAAGTACTTGCCATTAAACAGACGTTATACAGAGTGAGCGGAGACTCTCCTATCGTAAAAGCTTTAGCAGAAGCGGCTGAAAGAGGAAAACAGGTAACGGTATTGGTAGAAGTAAAAGCAAGATTTGATGAAGAGAATAATATTCAATGGGCGAAGAGATTGGAACAAGCAGGCTGCCATGTCATTTACGGGTTAGTGGGCTTAAAAACGCACAGTAAAATAGCACTTGTTGTTAGGAAAGAAGAAGACGGCATCAAAAGATATGTACATCTTGGTACTGGAAATTACAATGATGTGACAGCGAGGTTTTACACTGATTCAGGAATGTTTACCAGCAATGAATATTATGGTGCCGATGCTTCAGCTGTTTTTAATATGTTATCCGGATATTCTGAGCCTCCCGAATGGTATAAGCTGGAGGTCGCACCATTGGGGCTGAGGAATAAATTTATGGATCTCATTGAAAATGAAACAAACCATGCTTTAGCCGGCAGAAAAGCACGAATCATCGCAAAAATGAACTCATTGGTGGACCCTGAAATTATTATGGCATTGTACAAGGCTTCAGCCGCCGGCGTAAAAATCGACTTGATCATAAGAGGCATTTGCTGCCTCAAGCCAGGTTTGGAGTCAGTGAGCAGAAATATTACAGTACGCAGCATTGTAGGAAGATTTTTGGAGCACAGCCGGATTTATTATTTTTATAACGACGGAAGAGAAGATATATTTCTTTCCAGTGCCGACTGGATGCCAAGAAACCTTGATAGAAGGGTTGAACTTCTATTCCCGCTGGAAGACACAAGGATAAAAGATAGAGTGATTGACATTCTAAATATATCCTTATCCGACAATGCAAAAGCTCGGATACTGTATTCGGACGGAAAATATAAAAAGGTGGATAAAAGAGGGAAGAAGCTTCTTAACTCACAAGAATTATTCTGCAGCCTTGCCTTGGAAGAGGTAAAGCGGTATAATAAAGAACAGACAAAATCAGTTTTTGAGCCAATTACTTCAGAGGATGAATTATATACAAAGGTGGAATAAAATTGAGTAAGAAGTTTGCAATTATTGATTTGGGTTCAAACTCTATTCGTATGATTATTATGAAAATATTTGATGACGGTTCATACAAAATGATTGACCAGGCAAAAGAAATGGTAAGATTAAGCGAAGGCATGGGAGAAGAAAGTACGCTAAAGCCAATGGCCATTAAGCGGACAATCAGTGCATTAAAGCTTTTTAAGAAGCTTATTGAAGTACATCATGTTGATGAAACATTTACCATTGCAACCGCTGCGGTGCGGAAAGCTGCCAACCAACTTTTTTTCCTGGATAAGGTAAAGTATGAGACAGGCTTTGAGTTTGAAGTGATCCCCGGTGAGCAGGAAGGGTACTACGATTATCTAGGCGTCATCAATACTATAAATATCGATGATTGCATTATCATCGATACCGGTGGAGCCAGTACCGAATTGGTACGTATTGAAAACCGCAGGATGAAAGATGTCATAAGCCTGCCCTTTGGAGCAGTTGTACTGACCGAGCAATTTTCAACGCAAGATGTTATAACCGCTGATATTCTTCAGAAACTTGAAGAATTTATGCGTGAACAGTATGCTGCCGTTGACTGGCTGCACCAGATGCAGGGCATTCCGGTGGTAGGACTGGGAGGATCTATCAGAACACTGGCTAAAATTGATAAGAAAAAGATTAAATTCCCTTTAGACAGTTTGCATAATTATAGAATGACGATAGGTGATGTATTGGCCGCATATGACCGAGTGACCAAAGTGAAGCTTGAGGATAGGAAGAGTATCCCGGGTGTCGGAAAGGATCGGGCAGATATTATCGCGGCAGGACTTGTTCCGGTAAAAGTGCTAATGGAGTATCTTAAATCGGAACGTCTAATCATCAGTGGCAATGGCTTGAGGGAAGGGGTATTTTATAAAAATTATCTCATAGCTTGCAGCAAGGATGATGAGATTGTTGATGATGTACTGATTCACAGTATTAATAATATTTTAGATAATTATGATGTTAATACCACCCACGGAAAGCATGTGCTGAAGCTGGCGCTATCTCTTTTTGACCAGTTAAAGGAACTGCACGGTATGGGAGAGAAAGAGAGAATGCTCTTATGCGCCGGTGCACTGCTGCATGATGTGGGGATGTATGTGGACTATTATAATCATCATAAACATGGTTTTTATTTGGTACTCAATTCACGTATCAACGGTCTCACAAACAGAGAATTGGTCATGTGTGCATTTATAGTGGCCATGCATGAAAATGAAGAATTTAAGCAGGATTGGAAAGAATATAATGCAGTGATAGATAAGAATGATTACGAAACCATTAAGAAACTGGCGCTGATTACTAGGATAGCGGAAAAGCTGGATAGGGACGAATACGGAAGTGTTGAAGATATTATCTGTTATATAACGGAGGACAGCATTCAAATGATGCTCAAATCCAGCAGCACACCTGAGCTGGAAATTGCAGCAGCGATGAAAAGTGATAAAACTTTCGTAAAGCTGTTTGGTAAAAAATTATATATCGTGTAAAAGCCGGATTTATTCCGGCTTTGTTTTTGTCAATCATACGAATATCGTAGGGGCAGGCCTTGTGTCTGCCCTAATGTAGGTAACAATGTATTCTCGGGCAGACACAAGGCCTGCCCCTACAAAACCTATGTTGAGAGTATCATTAGTAAAAGAGTATTTATCTAATAAGCATTTTATGATAATATAGTTACTGTTAAAATAGTACTTAAAAGCAGGTGAAATGATGGAGAATACAATAGATATTCTTGGTGTACATATAGATTTTGTTACGTTAGCGCAAGCAGAAGAAAAGATATGGCGTTTCTTAAAAGAGGACAAGCTGCATATGGTTTTTACGCCTAATTCGGAGATGATTATGGTGGCGATGAATGATCCGAAGCTGCAAGAAGTACTGAATGCGGCTAATCTGAAAACTGCCGACGGAATTGGTGTTGTTCATGCATCAAAGATCTTAGGCAAGCCTTTAAAGGAAAGAGTGGCAGGTTTTGACCTTGCAAAAAGAATCGTTGAAAAGCTACCGCAAACGGGTCATTCTCTGTATTTACTTGGAGGTGCGCCGGGGATCGCCGAAACGGCTAAGCAAAATTTAGAAAAACAGTATACCGGTATTAAGATAGTGGGCTTGCATGACGGTTATTTTGATGTGCAGGAAGAGCAGCGCATTATTCGTGAGATCAATACCTTGAAGCCGGATATTGTTTTCGTTTGTCTGGGAATGTCCAAACAAGAAAAATGGATTTATGATCACCGCAATGAGTTGAAAACAAAACTCTGTATGGGTATTGGAGGCAGTTTGGACGTATTCGCGGGAAAAGCACAGAGGGCACCCGATATATTTATCAAATTCGGTTTGGAATGGTTCTATCGTCTGATCAAAGAGCCATGGAGATATAAAAGAATGATGGCACTGCCTAAGTTTGCGGTTACGGTATTTTTGAAAGGAAAGAGGCAGAAGTGAAATTGGGGGGATTCGCATGGAAACAAAATTAAAAGTAAGATTACTGCAATACACACCTGAACCTGAAAAGCTGATTGCTTCTGCGGCAAAGCTTTGCTATTCGAGTTCAAATATTGAAGATATTATGGATGGATTAACGGAAGAAAAAGTAGATAACTTTTTAAATATGCTTGTAGATATAGGGCACGAAAGTCCCATTGAACATGTTAGCTTTACATTTGGAATTGAAGGAGTAAGCAGAAGTCTGCTGGCGCAAATTACTCGGCATCGTATCGCCAGCTTTAGTGTAAAGTCTCAACGTTATGTAAGGGAAGGCCAGTTTGAATACATCGTACCTGTAGAGATTGAAGCAATACCTGAAGCCAAAGAAAAATTTATACAGGCGATGGAACAAGACCAGCAAAATTATAATGCGCTTGCGGATATTCTCATGAAAAAGCATTATGAAACATTTATCAGTGAAGGGAAAACAGAAAAACAGGCAAGGCTGATGGCGGAAAAAAAGGCGATAGAAGATGCCCGGTATGTTCTTCCCAATGCGTGCGAGACAAAAATGGTGGTTACCATGAATGCACGCAGCTTGCTAAACTTTTTTCATCATCGCTGCTGTGAAAGAGCGCAATGGGAAATAAGGGAACTTGCTGTACAGATGTTAAAGCTGGTAAGAGAAGCGGCTCCGACGCTGTTTAAGCATGCCGGACCAAAGTGCTTGGCAGGTTCATGCCCCGAAGGTAAGATGAGCTGTGGAAAAATGAAAGAAAAGAGAGAGTTGTTTGAGAATTTATAAATCAAGGAGAGTAGGATGAAAGCGATTGTTGCTGTTGACTTGAATTGGGGGATTGGCTGTGGAGATAGTTTATTAGAGCGGATTCCGGAAGATATGGCATTTTTTAAGCAAATGACATTAGGTAAGATTGTAGTCATGGGCAGAGGGACTTTTGAGTCATTACCCGGCCGACAACCGCTAAAGGATAGAATAAATATTGTTTTGAGCAGGAATCGATATTTTAATCATAATGGAATGATAATATGCCATTCGGTAAATGAGTTATCTGATGAACTGAAAAAATACCCTGCCGATGACGTATTCGTAATTGGAGGAGAATCAGTATACACACAGCTTTTACCCTATTGCACGGAAGTTTATGTAACCAAGATTGAGAATAGATATAGGGCGGATAAGTATTTTGTTAATTTAGATAAAGAACAAACATGGGAAATGGTATTCAAAAGTGCCCCCAAGAACTATAATAATGTTCAATATAGTTTTGAAAGATATGTAAATGTTAAAAGGTGTAATGAAATAAGCTTTGGGAGTCTATAGTGATGGAGAAAAAAGGATTATATGTAGTGTTTGAAGGTCCTGATGGTTCAGGTAAATCGGTTCAAGCCCAAAAGATTGTAGAACGTATGAAAAAAATAGGGTTGGATACCATCCATTATCGTGAACCGGGCGGGGAATTGGGCAAGCAAAATACCATTGGAGAGAAGATACGGGCGCTTCTTCAGGATAAGGAAAACCATATCAATGCGATGTGCGAGCTGCTTTTGTTTACTGCCAATAGGGCGCAGTTGATAGATGAGATCAAGGAATATACAAATCAGGGGGTCAATGTGATTTGTGAGAGGAATTTTCTATCATCCATTGTGTATCAGGGATATGGGCGAGGAATAGACATTGATTTGATTATTAACGTAACACAGCTGTTTGTAGATAAACTTCCGGATTTGGTGATACTTTATAAGGTAAATACGCAGGAAGGTTTGCAAAGAGTAACAAACCGGGGCGAAAAGGACAGGATAGAAAATGAATCAAAGGATTTTCATTTCAGAGTATTTGAAGGGTATGAAAGCTTAAAAAGTGTATGTGATAAGCTAGGAATTCCATGCGTTATTATAAATACTACCGATAAAAAATGGGATGAATATGAAGAAAGTGTACTGCGAGAAATCATACAAAAACAGCAGAGCTAAATTATCTCTGCTGTTTTTGTATGATGCTATCAATTAAGTTTTCATAATATTTGCGACTAAGATTCATTGGTACTAACGTCCATAACAGTTGTTTTACTAACAAGGGTTGTTTTTCTTGCCCGGAACATCATATAGGAGCCGATCAAGATAAAGATGATTCCAAACGCAGTATTAAGAGTGACTGTTTCACCTAGTATCATAAATGCCAATACAGGTGCTAAGGCCGGTTTAATAAAAAATACAATAGATGTCGTAATTGCGGACGTTTCTTTCATTGCCATAAAATAGAGTACATATGCCAGTCCAGTTGCAACAACTCCTAGGTAAAGTATACATAAAATATTGGGAGTGGTAATGTTCTTGGTGATGGGGATTTTTGCAAATAACAAATATGCCAGTACGATAGCGTCACCTATCAAAAAGGTAAAGCAGTTTAGAACCAAGCCACCGTATCGTTCCATTCTTTTCTTACTAACTACACTGTATAATGAAAAAGCTATGGAAGCAAGCACTGAAAGAATAATACCTTTTAGATGTCCGTTTAGAGAGGACGGATCCAGAAAAAAACCTATCCCTATTAAGCTGATCAAAAATGAAAGCACCATCTTTTTATTCATATTCTCTTTTAGAATCACGTAAGCAAATGGGATTGTGAATATTGGGTTAGTGCTGAAAATAACGGCAACGGTTGATGCCTTTGCATTTGCTACTGCCATTTGGAAAAGCCCCATACTCATAAAAACACCAATAAAACCTGTTAGCATAAAAAACAAAAAATCATTTACATTAAAATGTAGTTTTCTTTTCTTGATGTCATAAATGGCAAATGGCAGAAGAATAAGACTGCCGATCAAAAATCTTAAAAAGTTTAATTGGAAGGGGTTTATCCCTTGTGTCATTTTCACTGCAATCTCAATCGTACTGAAAGCTATACCGGTTAAAATAATATATAAATATCCCTTTTTCAAATTAATGCTCCTATCCATTGAATATTTAAGTTGGTTGTAACTGACTCTATAAAATTATTGTAAACATATTATACAATATAAATCTTAAAAAGCATATAATATAAATTAAAATAGGCTAGTATTCCCAGCAAGTATATGCTATAATCGTCTAAGGCGATGGAGTTCGCCTTTAACCGCAGAAATGCTAATGACTCCTACTGATAATATGAATGGTTTATTATCGGTAGGAGTTTTGTTTTTCGATTCTTTAATGACTAAAATGAATGGAGGACAGCCATATGGCAATAAGTTTGGCAATCATGATTTTACTAGGTTTATTAGCGAATACTCTTTTTACGAAATTTAAAATGCCGGGACTTTTAGGGATGTTGATTGTTGGCGTGATGATCGGTCCTTATGTATTGAATTGGCTTGACCCAAGTTTGTTAGAAGTTTCAACTGATTTTAGGCAGATCGCATTAATTATCATTCTGCTTAGGGCCGGTTTGGGCATCAGCAGGGATGCCTTGAATAGAGTTGGAAGTACTGCAATTAAATTAAGCTGCATACCGGGATTGATGGAGGGTTTTACCATTGCTTATATATCTACCAAAGTTTTCGGCTTTTCATTTATAGAGGGAGGAATATTAGGATTTATCATCGCGGCAGTATCTCCCGCTGTCGTTGTTCCGCAAATGCTTGAGTACACCGAGAAACGAATCGGAACGAATAAGGCAATCCCAACGTTGATATTAGCAGGAGCTTCCATAGATGATGTGTTTGCGATAACGATATTTACTGCTTTCTTAGGATTATACAGCGGCAGCCATATGAACATAGGAGTTCAAATATTAAAAGTACCTGTGTCTATTATATTAGGTATTGCGATAGGTCTTGTGATCGGATTAATGTTCGTAAAAATATTTAAAAAATATCATATCAGGGATACAAAAAAAGTGTTATTTATTCTTGGGGCCGCAATCTTGCTTACTGCCGTGGAAAGTGTATTGAAGAATACGATAGAAATTGCAGCGTTGCTGGGAGTGATGGCTGTGGGTTTTATTATTCTTGAAAAGAGTCCGGCTGTAGCCAAAAGACTGGCAGTAAAATTTAATAAAATATGGATATTTGCTGAGATATTATTATTTGTCCTTGTTGGAGCGCAGGTTAATATTAATGTTGCTTTTAATGCAGGCCTAAGAGGATTGGTTATTATATTCGTAGGCCTTATCGCACGCAGCCTGGGTGTTGTTTTGTCTACGTTAGGTACAGATTTGAATTGGAAGGAGAGGCTATTCTGTATGATCTCTTATACACCCAAGGCAACGGTGCAGGCTGCGATAGGAGCCATTCCGTTATCATTAGGAGTAAAATCGGGAGAGGTGATTTTAGCAGTTGCCGTATTATCTATTTTGATTACAGCACCGCTAGGCGCTATTGGCATAAAAGCATCTGCCAAAAGATTTTTAACAGTAGAAGGAAAGGATTCTTTATAAAAAACTTGCCTTATAAATAGGATATTTTGCTTGTATAAGTAAATCATAAAGACAGTACTCTCTGTGAACTGTGAACTGTGAACTATGAACCATAAACTTATGCAAGGAGGATTATAATGAGCGTAGATAACACGATGAATGATATTTTTATCCAGCAGCCTACATCATATTGGATTGCTTCGACATCAGAAACAACTTACTCTTCATTGGAAAAAGATATTGAGGCAGATGTGGCCATTGTAGGTGGTGGAATGGTAGGGATTACATGTGCATATCTTTTGAAAAAGGAAGGATTTAAGGTTGCTGTCATTGAGGCAGACCGGATCGTGCAGGGAACATCTGCAAAAACTACCGCTAAAATCACATCACAACATGGATTGATTTATGAGAAAATAAAAAGTCAAATGGGAGAAGAGAAAGCCAAACAGTATGCGGATGCTAATGAGTCAGCCATACATATGATAGCGAAGCTTGTTAAGGAGAAAAGCATAGATTGCGATTTTGAATGGCAGCCGGCCTATGTATTTACGCAAGAAGATAAATATGTAGAGAAGATCATGAATGAAGCTAAGACGGCTTCGGATCTTGGTATCCAGGCGTCCTATCTGGAAGAAATCCCTCTGCCTTTTCCGGTGAAGGCAGCAGTAAGGTTTGATCACCAAGCGCAGTTTCATCCTCGTAAATATTTGCTTTCGCTCGCCAAGGAAATTCCGGGAGCAGGATGCCATATTTTTGAGATGACAAGAGCGGTAGATATACAAGAGGGAGCTCCGTATAAGATCATAACAGATAAGGACATCAAGATTACTGCTCCCAGAGTCGTCATTGCGTCCCATTATCCGTTTTGTAATTTGCGTGGGTTATACGCAGCGAGAATATATGTAGAACGGTCTTACATTCTAGCTGCGAAAGTAAAAGAGGAATTTCCTCAGGGGATGTTTATTAATGCCGAAAATCCTACACGTTCTCTCCGGTCGCAGAAATATAAAAACGATAGGCTTGTGCTTTTTGCAGGAGAACACCATAAAACAGGTCAAGGAGCAAATACAATACATCATTACAAAAACTTGAAGGATTTCGCTCAGCAAAATTATACCGTAGAGGATATTCCTTATCGTTGGTCTGCACAAGATTGTATGACTTTAGATGATATTCCGTATGTAGGATTGTATACATCAGATACACCTGACTTATATGTTGCTACAGGTTTTGGCAAGTGGGGCATGACAAATAGTACGGTATCTGCGATGATGATAAAGGATATGATTGTAAAAGGCAGCAGTCCGTGGGAACCTGTGTACAGTCCTTCGCGGTTTACGCCGGTCGCGTCTGCCAAAAACTTTATAGTAGAAAATGCAAATGTTGCTAAAGAGCTGATAGAAGGAAAGCTTATCCCTGTTCCGGATGAATTGGATATTCAAAATGGAGAGGCAAAGGTGATTGGTATTGAAGGGAAAAAGGTGGGAGCATACCGGGATGAAGAAGGAAAGCTGCATCTTGTAGATACTACTTGTACCCATCTGGGGTGTGAACTGCACTGGAACGCGGCAGAGAGATCATGGGATTGTCCGTGCCACGGTTCCAGATTTACCTATGACGGACAGATCGCGGAAGGTCCGGCATTACACCCTTTAAAAAAACTTTTTCAACAGCAGAATCAGTGATCTATGTCGATGAAACTCTTATTAGATAGTATTTTAGAGAACGAACTTTAGACTTGTAATATACCAAGTTATATATTACGCTAACAGTTAAGATACCGTAGGGGCGGACGACTCTGTCCGCCCGCAGATAGGTAATAATGCAGCGGGTGGACAGGGTCGTCCACCCCTACGATAATAAAACAGATATATTGAAACAAGAATTAACATATTGGTTAATAAATAGCTTTAAAGTTTTTGTCTATAGAGTAGATAAAGATTACAATTAATTTATAAAAATACAAATTATAACTATAGGATAAGACAGAATATTGTTGAGCAAAATAGTAATGTAATCTTAATCAAAGTTTGATAAGGAGGATTCTTATGCGTGAAGGATTAATACCAACAGTTCTCGGAGCAGCAGTTACAGCAACAGGTGTTGCATTAAGAGTACAGGATATGAACAAAAAGAAAGGTATGAGAAGTGATGAGATCATGCCTATGGTTGGTGCAGGATTATTAGGACTGGGAATCGCTCATATTGCGTTAGGAGCTATCGACCTTGTTCAACATAGAGATTAAGACTTAAAAAAGAGTAAGGGTTTGGGAATCCGAACCCCTTACTCTTAAATAAAAAAACGGTAAGTTATATGTCTGAAATAAATGCCGCTACAAGATCCGGGTCAAACTGGGTGCCGGCACATTTTTGTATTTCGGCAAGCGCTTCTTTTTCAGATTTAGCTTTCCGGTAAGACCGATCACTGGTCATAGCGTCATATGCGTCGGCGATTGATAATATACGGCATTCCAGTGGAATATCTTCTCCTTTAAGACCAAGAGGATACCCTTTTCCATCCCATCTTTCATGATGTCTAAGGATCCAGTCGGCAATATGGGTGAGGTCTGGGGAAGCCATGGCAATACGGTATCCGATTTCAGAATGACGCTGCATTTCTTTTAATTCATCAGCGTCAAGTGTACCGGGTTTAAATAAGATCTTATCCGGAATACCTACTTTTCCGATATCATGAAACTGAGCCAATAAACGCAAGTCATTGATTCTAAACTCAGATAGACCGACGTTCTTTGATATTTTTTCTACTAAAAATTGAAGTCGTTCTGCATGTCCTTCTGTAATAAAGTCCCGTTCCTCTAAAGCTTTCATAAGTGTTTTCACAATTGCACTTCTTTTACTTTGGCTGCTGTGCAGCTTTTCTTTATACATCATGTTATCGGCTTCTTTCAAAACGTCTTCCATTTTAGTTGATTCATTCTTTTTAACAGCATATCCTATTGATAGGCTTAGATATAGTTCGTGATCCTGTTTATTATGGTTTTCTATATTATGTTTGATACTTCTGTAAATTGCTTGCAGGTATGTCTCTGTAGTATTTTCAATCAAAATAGCAAACTCATCTCCGCCGATTCTAAACAGACTATGTTTACCGGATAGTGACTTTTCAATCACTTTGGCAGCGTCAATAAGTATGTTGTCGCCGCTGTCATGCCCCATCGTATCATTGATAAGCTTTAGTCCGTCAAGGTCACATAACAGCGCACCGGTACGACCTAAGTTATTACTATCTAAATGCTGTACTACCTGTTCAAAATAGGTACGATTGAATACATTTGTAAGAGCGTCGTGCAAACTTATATACTTTAATCTGTTTTCCACATGATCTCTTTCCTTTATCAAATTATCTATTGTGGATACCATAGTATTGAATTTATTGCTAAGTTGGAAAAATTCATTGATGTATTTATATTTGCACCTAACATTATAATTTCCGTTTTCAACCTCCTTCATGGATTCTATCAAATTATGGATTACGCCGCTTAGATAGTTGGAAATAACTATACTGATAATGATCGCAAGAGTGATACTTAATAAGGCAACGATAATGGTTTTATGCTTTATAGGTTCAATTTTATTTTTAATCGCTGTTTCCGGGATAAAACCTATAAGTTTCCAGTTAGTATGCGGGATGGTGATATAGCCGATAAAAGTAGATTTGCCATTGATGGTTGTATAAATGGATCCCTTGGTTTGAGAATATACTTGTTTTAACCATTTTTCGTTATTGATAACCGTGCCAGCCAAAGACGGGTCGGGATGGGTAATGATGTATCCGTTTTGGTCTATAAGGATCGCATAACCGCCTTGCCCGAAGTACATATTATTCACAATGTCAGATAGCTTGTACAGTGAAGTATCTATCGCGAATACCCCAATAGGACCTTTGGGCGAATCAATCAGCTTAGTAGCGCTGACTACTATTTTATTTGATATATATTCTAAGTATGGCTCGCTCCATGCAATTTGTCCCGGATTTGTTTTGGCGGCGATGTACCACGGTCTTATCCGAGGGTCATAGCCTGTGGGTGGGATCCAGTCACCGGCAACATAGATTTGACCGTCTTCTGTTCCGGTATAGATATACCATATGTCGTCATTAAATTTCTCATATTTTAGCCATTCTTTTTGAGTTTCTTTAATCAATTCCGGATTAGAGAGTATATAGGGCAAATCAGTAGTAGCTAATATGACTTCAATAGTTTTTTCAATCTTTTCAATATGATATTTAATAAAGTAATCATTTGCATGCTCCATTGTTTTAAGAGTAGACTCTTTTATTTCATTAATAAGAATCTCTTCCGTATGTTGATAAGAGATAACTCCTGAAATAGTAATAGGTACGATGATCAGTATTAAGAATGTTATGATTAGTGTATTTTTTATACTAATTCTCATATTTATATTATCTCCTGCATATTAAAAAAATGTCCGAACACCATACATATCATATTTCGACATTTTTAACCGTTATCTAAAGGATATTACTTAAAAAGTTCTAGGAATAAAAACTTATTTATAAATATCTGTAAAACTACTTTACACTCCTGAGTTTGACACTTTAACAAAATAAAAATCCTGTAAAGCCTTGATATGAAGGGTTTTGCAGGATTTAATATTTGTGTAAAAAGTGCGTACTTTTTTATTTTTTCGTTTCTTTAAAACTTTTTTCATCATACTTGTTGTAACAATCTGATAGTCCGTGAGAAAGCCGAAAGCTTCATGTAACGCGTCTGTAAAATCAGTTCTTGTGTAGGTTGGAACATAGCCTTTGCCTTTAATGTAAAAGAACTCCATATCTCTAAGTCCAGAAATAATCTCATGACAGGTATAATTTTCATTGAGCTTCTTTTCGAGTAGCCTATAAAGAATTAACGATATAAAGCTAGTGGTAAAATGTGCTTTAATCCTGTCATCATTGCTTAAGTACACGGGTGGTGCATTGAATTCGCTTTTCATATGAAGGAACGCTGTTCGTCTTTAGAAATAATTTTGGACTGTTCAAAAGGGACAAGGCTTTTCCTTGTTTGCTCCTTTTCTCTCTCGTTTAATTTCCGAATATATTCTTTAGCCCACTGATATGGATCAGCACCATTAAGTTTTTCTCTGAGTTCAGTTTCAGTTCCAAGCTTTTCGACAATCTTGGAGGAATTTGATTGAGTTTTGCTATTATAAATAGATTTAATTACATAGAGTGAAGCTGAATTTTTAGATTTGGTTACCTTAAGTCTCGTTTATAATATCGCCTCCTTACCATATATTATAACACAGTGCGATATATAAAAATGATAAATTTGACAAAAAAATAAGCCCATTTCAAGGCTTTTACGGATTTTTTCTCTATTCAACTGTCAAAGACCTGTAATTACTGATATGTAAATATTTATCAAACATTGTGGATTTACTAAATGCAATATTCAAAATATCCTTTACAAATAGAAAATATAGGAGTATAATCAATAATAGAGTTTTAAAATTTAATAGTTAGCTAGGGGTGCCGTAAGGCTGAGAGGGAGAAATCCTAACTCTTTGAACCTGAAGTGGTTAAGACCACCGTAGGGAAGCATAAGTCTGACTTATATTTCGATTACAAGCTTACCTTCGGGTAAGCTTTTTTATTTTAAAAAAAATTGGGAGGTGAAACGATGGAAATCACATTGAATGGGAAAAAGGAAGTGTTAGATAAAGAGATGACACTTCTTGAGCTTATTGAGTATAAAGGTTTGAATCCAATATCGGTTGTAGTAGAATATAACGCTAATATTGTTAAAAAAGAAGAGTGGGATAATATCAGCTTAAAAGAAAACGATACTTTAGAAGTTTTAAGATTTGTAGGAGGGGGTTGAGACAATGCAGGACCAATTAAAGATAGGGGAAACTACACTGGACAGCCGTTTGTTTGTAGGAACCGGCAAATATTCTACTGATGCGCTTATTCCGAAAGTGCTTAAGAAATCCGGTGCACAGGTTATTACTGTTGCACTCAGAAGAATAGATTTTGATTCGCAAACAGATAATGTCTTAAATTACATCCCTAAGGATGTCCAGTTGCTGCCGAATACGTCAGGTGCCAGAAATGCGGAGGAAGCCGTAAGAATAGCAAGACTTGCCAGAGCTGCAGGATGCGGTAATTGGATTAAAATTGAAGTCATATCCGATAACAAATATTTGCTGCCTGATGGATATGAAACCATAAAGGCTACAGAAATACTAGCTGCAGAAGGGTTTGTAGTACTGCCTTATATCAGTCCGGATCTGATGGTGGCTAAAAAGTTGGTAGAGGCAGGAGCAGCAGCCGTAATGCCGTTAGGAGCACCTATAGGGACTAACCGGGGCTTAAAGACCAAGGAATTAATTAGAATTTTGATTAACGAAATACCTTTGCCGGTAATTGTAGATGCCGGTATCGGCAAGCCTTCCGATGCTTGTGAAGCAATGGAGATGGGGGCTGCCGCATGTCTGCTTAATACAGCGATCGCAAGCGCAAATGACCCGCTATTGATGGCGGAAGCTTTCGGAAACGCGGTAAAAGCAGGACGGTACGCGTATCTTGCGGGATTAGGTGCAACTGCAGATTATGCACAGGCATCTTCACCATTGACGGGATTTTTACATGAATAGATTATTAGTTCATAGTTTACGGTTCACGGTTCACAGTAAAAGTAAGCCGAGTTGCAGGAGATTGTGATAAAGTCGGATTCAGCACATAGAAGGAGTGAAGCATGGGGACGGACCTACTGCTGCGCTTGCTTTTTAGAGAAGCTGTAGGTCCGTCCCCATGCTTTGCGACTGACCAATTAAGCACCTTATCGCGTTTTTCTATACAGGTCTATCATCATTGTGAACTGTAGAGCGTTAACTAAATAATGTAAAGAAGGAATGACAATGAGCTTTTACAATGAATATTTAAAATACAATGATTTAAGTTTTGAAGACTTTTTTGAATCTGTTACCGATCATCAAATTAAAAGCATCATTCAGAAAGAAAGACTTAGTGTAACCGATTATCTAGCCTTGCTCTCTCCGCAAGCAGAGAAACATTTGGAAGACATGGCACAAAAAGCACATAGACTAACAGTACAACACTTTGGTAAAACGATCTTGCTTTATACTCCGATGTATCTATCCAATTATTGCACCAATCAGTGTCTATACTGCGGCTTTAATACTTCTAACCACATTCATAGAAAACAGTTGACATTGGATGAAGTGGAGACCGAGGCGAAAGTGATTGCAGAAACAGGACTTAAGCATATTATTGTCCTTACAGGCGATGCAAGAAAGATCGCTTCACCTGAATACATAAGCGATTGCATCAGGATATTGAAAAAATATTTTACCTCCATCGCAATAGAGGTTTATGCATTGGAGAAAGATGAATATGCCCAGGTTATTGAGGCCGGAGCAGATCTATTGACCATATACCAAGAGACTTATAATGAAGAACTGTATGATCGTATTCATCTTAAAGGCCCTAAAAAGGATTACCGTTTTAGACTGGATGCGCCTGAAAGAGCTTGTCAGGCGTTCATACGCGCTGTGAATATCGGAGCGCTTTTGGGATTGGATAGCAACTGGAGAAGAGAAGCCTTTTTTACCGGACTTCATGCCAATTATCTGCAAGACCGTTTTATGGATACGGAGGTTAGTATTTCATTACCCCGGATTAGGCCACATGAAGGAGGATTTGAGCCGGGTTGCGTCGTGAATGATAAGAATATGGTACAGATGATGCTGGCATTTAGATTATTTATGCCCAGAGCCGGTATTACTATTTCAACAAGAGAAAATGCACAATTTAGGAATAATATCATCCGGTTAGGGGTTACAAAAATGTCTGCAGGTTCTACCACTGCCGTTGGAGGACATACGCAAAAGGAAGAAAACACAGGACAGTTTGATATTTCAGATGAAAGAAATGTCTCGCAGATGAGAGAAGCGGTGTTGAGCTTAGGCTATCAGCCGGTATTTAAAGATTGGCAAACGATATAAAATGGACAGTGTACAATGTACAATAGACAATATTAAGAGCTATATAAATAGCACTAAATACATTACAGGCGGGCTTAGAAGAAAAAATGTGACATGGGGACGGTTTTCATGTCATAACGGTTTTGGGTGACAGGAGAACCGTCCCCGTGTTGCACGTGTTGCATGTTGCATTTTTGAGCGAAGATGTAATGTACTTAGTGTGGCGTATATAGCTATAAAGAGGGAGTATATGAATAATTTTGAAAAGGCATTGGTTACATATATCGGTCAAGAAAATTTAGAGAAGATTCAATCAGTTAGAATCGGTATCGGGGGTGCCGGAGGATTAGGTTCCAATTGTGCTTTTAACCTTATCCGAAGCGGGTTTAAACATTTTACTATCGCTGATTTTGACGTGGTAGAGTACACTAACCTCAACCGACAGTTTTTCTTTTATCATCAGGTGGGAAAACCAAAAGTGCACGTGCTGAAGGAGAATTTACTGGCAATCAACCCGGATGCGAAAATAGAGGCTGTACAGGTCAAACTGGAAGAAGAAAACTTGAGCGGTATATTTGAAGACTGTGATATTATTGTTGAAGCTTTTGATAAAGCGGTGTACAAGAAGATGATAGTAGAAAGCTACCTAAAATCAGAGAAATTGCTGGTATCCGCGTCCGGACTTGCGGGATGGGGAAACAGTGATGCTATAAAAGTTCATAAGGTGAAAGAACGGTTTTATATTGTTGGAGATTTGGTGTCGGAAGTAGGGGACAGTCTGCCGCCCATTTCACCAAGGGTAAATATTACCGCTGCTAAGCAAGCCGATGTAATACTAGAATATGTCCTTGGAAAGGGGTGATAACATGGATAAGATTTATAGGATCATTGATGCAAACATCAATCGTGTTTCGGAAGGATTACGTGTTCTAGAAGATCTGGCAAGATTTTATTATGAAGAGTCATTAGTAACAGAAGAAATAAAGAAGATGAGGCATAGAGTAAGAAAAACCGTGAGTTCACTTTCTTCTGAGTTGTTAGGTCAGAGAGACGCGGCAAATGATTTAGGATTTGACATCTCACAGAAGAATAATATGGATAATAAGACCAATATAAAAGAATTGATTGCAGGAAATTTCAAACGGGTGCAAGAAGGGTTAAGGGTCATAGAAGAAAACCTTAAGATCGCTGGAAAATATGAATTCTCTAAAGTATATGAAATGTGCAGGTATGATTCATATACCATTGAGAAAATGTATTATGCCAAATTTAATACAACCATTAAGAAAAACGTCCTGAACACAGACCTTTATTGTCTTACTGCTGAAGAATATTCCGGAGGCAGAAACAATATAGAGGTAGTAAGTGAGATGATTGCAGCCGGAGTTGAAGTCATACAATACAGGGAGAAAGATAAAAAAGCGCTGTATAAGTATGAGGAATGCAAAAAAATCAGAGAACTTACAAAGCAGGCAGGGGTTACTTTCATTGTTAACGATGATATAGACATCGCACTGCTTGTAAAAGCAGATGGGATACACATAGGACAGGAAGACCTGCCTATAGAAAAAGTAAGAGAACTGGTTGGGGAGGAAATGATTATCGGACTGTCAACCCATTCACCTATGCAAGCGCAGGACGCTATTGAGAGAGGTGCGGACTATATAGGCGTGGGCCCGATATTTAAGACCTTTACCAAAAAAGATGTTTGTGACCCGGTTGGACTGGAATATCTGGAATACGCTGTTAAAAGCGTAAATATTCCTTTTGTAGCCATCGGTGGAATCAAGGAGCATAATGTAGCAGAAGTAGCTAAACGCGGGGCAAAGTGCATTGCGATGGTTACGGAGATCGTAGGTGCGAAGGATATCAGGCAAAAGATAGAGGACGTAAGAGAAGTGATTAAGTGCAGTTAATAGTGAACAGTTAATAGTGAATAATTAATAGTGAATAGTGTGTATTGAGTAGTGATAAAGTAGAGTAAATTATTTTGTAGTTTCCACGGTTTACTCCCCACTCCTCACTCCCCACTATCCACTAAAAACGTGAGGAGAGTTAAATGATGAATACAAATTATACAACCCAAATGGATGCTGCCAGAAAAGGCATTATTACTAAAGAAATGACTGCCGTTGCTCAGAAGGAGCAAATGGATGTAAATGTATTGTGCGAAAAGGTGGCGAAGGGAACGATAGTAATTCCTGCGAATAAGAATCATACCAGTCTTGCTCCTGAGGGAGTTGGAGAAGGCCTGAGAACAAAAATCAATGTAAACTTAGGGATATCAAAGGATTGCTGTAATATTGATGTAGAGATTGAAAAAGTAAAAAAAGCGTTGGATCTGAAAGCGGAAGCCATTATGGACTTAAGTTCCTATGGTAAAACACAGGAATTTCGTCATAGATTAATTGATATTTCCCAGGCAATGATCGGGACGGTGCCTATTTATGATGCGGTAGGATTTTATGACAAAGAGCTTAAGGATATTACCGAACAGGAATTCTTGGATGTGGTAGAAAAGCATGCGCAGGATGGCGTCGATTTTATGACGATCCATGCGGGTATTAACAGGGCTACAGCAGAAAAGTTCAAGAAGAACAAAAGATTGACCCATATTGTATCCCGCGGTGGTTCGCTCATGTTTGCTTGGATGGAGCTGAACGGAAAAGAAAATCCTTTTTATGAATATTATGATAAGGTTCTTGATATATGTGAGCAGTATGATGTTACCCTCAGTTTAGGAGATGCTTGCCGGCCGGGCAGTATCAATGATTCAACAGATGCATCTCAGATTGAAGAGTTGATTGTATTGGGAGAGCTGACCAAAAGAGCTTGGGAAAGAAATGTACAGGTCATGATCGAAGGTCCGGGTCATATGGCATTGAATGAAATCGTTGGGAATATGATGCTGGAAAAAAGGCTGTGCCATGGGGCGCCTTTCTATGTGTTAGGTCCGATTGTTACCGATGTAGCGCCGGGGTATGACCATATTACAAGTGCGATAGGGGGAGCGGTCGCTGCGGCAAATGGAGCTGACTTCCTTTGTTATGTAACGCCTGCGGAGCATCTGAGATTGCCGACATTAGAAGATATGAAGGAAGGAATTATCGCAACAAGAATTGCTGCCCATGCCGCAGATATCGCAAAAGGCATCAAAGGAGCCAGGGATTGGGATAACCAGATGAGTGAAGCGCGGGCAAATCTTGACTGGAATAGTATGTTTGAACTGGCAATGGATCCTGAAAAGGCGAAGCAATATAGAGCCGAATCCACACCGGAGCATGAAGATAGCTGTACCATGTGCGGTAAAATGTGTTCAATGAGAAACATGAAGAAGATCCTTAGCGGAGAAGATCTTAATATTTTAAGAGATTAATATTAGCAGTTTAAAGCTGTCAGTTTTCGGGTAAAACAAAGCTGACGGCTTTTTTGCGTCCATTTATTAGATGGAGTGATGATTTTGCTTATTGAAGGTATACTGGTAGAAGGGTTTTTTATACAAAGGCTAAATAGATTTGAGGCAATAGTGGATATAGAAGGAGAAGGCCGGTTGGTTCATGTACCCAATACCGGCAGGTTGAAAGAACTGCTGATACCGGGGGCGCCGGTTATGGTGAAGAAGTTTAATAATCCTAAACGAAAAACGCAGTTTGGATTGCTGCTTGTAAAAAAGGATGATGTATGGATATCCATCGATTCGGCGAATGTTCCCAATAAAATGGTATATGAAGGGTTAATGAATAGAATATTTCCACGATTTAACAGATATGAGCAAATAAAACGGGAAGTGACGGTAGGAAATAGCCGGTTTGATTTCGGACTTTTTTCCGGTGATGAAGAATATTATATTGAAGTCAAAGGCGTGACGCTGGTTGAAGATAGAAAAGCGTATTTCCCTGATGCGCCAACTGAAAGAGGGACAAGACATCTCAAGGAGTTAACGCAGTTAAGGTTGCAGGGTAAAGGTGCGGGAGTCATCTTCATCATTCAACGGAAGGATGCGGATATGATTGCGCCTAATGATAGAACGGATAAGGCGTTTGGCAACGCACTTCGAAAAGCTTATGAAACAGGAGTGGATATGTGGGCATATACATGCAATATTACGCATGAGCATATTGCCATTGATAAGGAAGTTGCAGTATATCTATGAAGATATCAAAGGTTGAATAATTTACTCTAGCAGTATATAATAACCATAATAATATTTACCATCATTTATAGGAGTGTGACATGAAAAAAGTACCTTTTAATGAACTGCAAAAACGAATGGATTGTTTTAGAGCTCAAATGAAGGTTTCGAATCCGGATTGGAAAATAGCAGTTGTTTTTAGTAAGATAAATTTATACTATTTCACCGGAACCATGCAAGAGGGGATGTTGATGATCCCCAGGAATGATGAAGCGGTCTTTTGGGTACGTAGAAGTTATGAACGGGCGCAGGATGAATCGTTGTTTCCAACAATAAAGCCAATGCAGAGTTTTCGGGATGCTGCGCAATATATGAGGAAACTGCCGGATACGGTGTATCTGGAAACGGAAATAGTACCATTGGCATTGTATCAGCGTTTCCAAAAGTATTTTCCTTTTCAAGAAGTTAAATCGGTTGACAGGCAGATTTCGGCAGTCAGAGCAGTGAAAAGTGCATATGAGTTGTCCCTTATGGAACAAGCGGGCAGCATTCATAAGAAAGTTTTGGAAGATCGTGTGCCCGAAATATTAGTGGAAGGAATGAGTGAAGCCGAGCTTGCCACTCGCATCTTTTCAATTATGGTAGAGGAAGGGCATCACGGAGTGGCTCGTTTTGGAATGTTTGATACCGAAATAGTATTGGGGCATATTTGTTTTGGTGAAAGCTCTATCTATCCTACGTATTTTAATGGTCCTGGAGGAAATTACGGAATGCACCCTGCGGTACCTCTGTTAGGCAGCAGAGAACGCAAATTAAGAAAAGGAGATTTAGTCTTTATTGATATAGGATGCGGGGTAGATGGTTATCACACCGATAAAACCATGACTTACATGTTTGGTACGCCGCTGCCCAAGGAAGTCGTAGATACACACTACAAATGTGTTGAGATACAAAACAGCATTGCTGGAATGTTAAAACCCGATGAAATTCCGGCACACATATATAAGACAGTAATGAATGAAATTGATACCGATTTCTTGAAAAATTTCATGGGAATGGGGAACCGGGCTGTAAAGTTTCTTGGACATGGTATCGGGTTATTCATTGACGAACAGCCGGTGATTGCTGAAGGGTTCATACAACCGCTGCAAGAAGGGATGGCATTTGCGCTTGAGCCTAAGAAAGGCATAGAAAGTATCGGTATGGTAGGAGTGGAAAACACATTTTTAGTAACACGTGACGGAGGAAGATGTATAACGGGAGATCATCCCGGATTAATTCCTGTATACTAATAATGGTTTATATTTAGATAACCGATTGTGCTATCTTGGAATTCCAAGATAGCACAATCGGTTAAAGTTATTTCTTAAATATAAAATCTTTAACGTAATATCATACGCGTTAAGTTAAGCTATTTTTTACCAATTTAATTGAGCAAATAGTGTTCCTGCAATCGCTCAACCGTGGTTTTGCGATTACGTTTATCATGTAAGCTTTGTTCGGCCGCTCTTTTAAGAATCAGTCGCAGTTCCGGTATTGCTTCAGTGGTTGCATAAAGGCTTGAAAATATTTTTTCCACCTTTGTCGCAATTAGTTTGATAAACGACATCATACTAATGCATCTGTTTTTTTGTTGGTACATGAGGGCATACAGTGCTGAGTAGACTGTGAAAATTAGTATAATGGCAATTAACCTTCCATATAGAAGACACTCTAATTGCTCTTTACCACAGTTGCCTACTTTGCCAAGGTTTAGATAGCTTTTGCAAGCCTTAAATAAAAGCTCTATCTGCCATCTAGCTCTGTACAATTCACAGGCTGCCTTTGGAGTAAGCATATGTGCTGGGGCGTTAGTAATTAGAAGGTTCCATCCTAATAACTCTAAGTCATAGTCACTCAGTGTTTTGCCTTGTGACTTTGCTTTTTTATTTGCTTTGCGCCTACGTTCATTAGCGACTTCATCAGGTAAACGTACACCAATCAGCCGACATTGTAGTAATTTAGAATACTTGGTGCCAAAGTATACATCTATATCAACACTGGAGCTGTTTTTTAAAACACTTAAAAGGTCTAAGGCTTTAAAAGATTTAGTGTCAGAATTTTGTATTTGAAAAACAGTATTTGATTTAATTCGGCTAAGAAAATATGCACCTTTGGATATTATTTTCCTAAACAAATCTTTACTGTAATATCCTAAGTCAGTAATTAACAGCTCACCATGATGAATGTGTTTTAGAAGTTCATCTTTATAGCCGGCATCTGGACCAGGCGCCTTTGTCAACTCCATATTTGTGATAGTTCTGGACTTAAGGCTATATATAGTCTGGATTTTTAGAGCAGCTTTTGCATTATTGCCACCAAGACCTTTCCAGACATCTGCTAATTTGTCCGGAAGAGTAACTTTAGAGCTATCACATATTTTTACATCAGTAAAAGCTTGGAGCACATCGAGATTCTGGACAGTTATTGCTCTCTTGGCAGAATACTCAACTGCTGACTGGAATACTTGTTTTAGCAATAAAGCACTTGTAGCCAAACGTTGAAAAAGTCCTTCGCGTGTTATACTAAGTCCGCGTTGAATATTTTCGCATTTAGAAGCAGTTTGACGTAAGGATGGATTAGGGGTGTCCCATAAGCCGAATGTAAATACTTTTACTATAGTATCTGGCAGCAGCTTAGAGCGGCGCACCGTAAACCCTGTGTCCTTAGAAATTTCCAGTATTTTTGTCTTTCCTAAAAAGCAAATAAAGCTTATAATTAGTGATATGGGAACTTGAAACATGGGAACCTCACCTTTCATTTCTCTATTACTTTGAGGTTCTCATGTTTTTTTCTTTTTTGCAAATGTAATTATTGGTTTACCATAACATGGCTTAGCTTAACGCGTATGAACGTAATATATAAAATCATTAAGTTCTTTTGTATAAAACTTAGCCTTTGTTAAATGGCACTTTCCATAGTTTCTCTCATGAATCTCTATTGTTCAACCAAATCCAAGTCGATCAAAGAAACATAGCTCCCTCTTTGGGGTAAGTTTCAATCAGAACAAAAAGCTCTGGCAGGACGTAGAAATAGAGTTCCCCGAATTTGACTATGATAAGATTGGGGCAAATACCGCATCAAATCCGATGTGGGTATATTTTGGAGCCGGAAATATCTTTAGAGGATTTACTGCGGTGCTACAGCAAAAGCTTCTTAATGAAGGGAAAGCGGATACAGGAACTGTAGCGGTAGAGACTTTCGATATAGCCGATGAAATGAAAGACAGCCATTTAAAGAAATTGGTTGAAAAGATAGAAGCATACTTTGAAAAATTAGTGGCAGGAAAAAGCGCAGTCAGAAAAACACTGGAAAAATATTAAATTTGATATATAATATAAGAGGAGGCAGCAGTATGAAAGCGATCCGGGTAAATGCGCCCCTAGATGTGGAGATATGTGAAGTACCTATGCCTGCAAGGTTATTTTGAAATATGAATGATATTTATAAGGATGTGAAACTATGAAAATGACATTTAGGTGGTTTGGAGAAAATCTTGACAGTATTTCTCTGGACAAAATAAGACAAATTCCCGGTTCGCCAGGCATCGTCAGTGCGATTTACGATGTCCCGGTAGGAGAGGTATGGCCGGTAGAAAAGATCAAGCAATTAAAAGATACTGTAGAAAAAGGCGGTCTGGAATTAGAAGTCATTGAAAGTGTAAATGTACATGAAGACATTAAGCTGGGTTTGCCGGCCAGAGATAGGTATATCGAAAACTATAAGGAGACATTGAGAAATCTATCAAAATTCGGTATTAAAGTAGTCTGCTATAACTTTATGCCTGTATTTGACTGGACCAGATCAGACTTGGCGAAAGTTTTGCCTGATGGATCTAACGCCTTATCTTATGAGGAAGAAAAAGTGCAAAAAGTAGACCCTGATAAGATGGTAGAAGAAATGGAAGCCAATTCAAACGGATACGAACTACCGGGTTGGGAACCGGAAAGACTTAAAGTATTAAAAGATTTATTTGAGCAGTATAAGGATGTAGATGAAGAAAAACTGTTCGAAAACCTTGGATATTTCTTAAGAGAGATTGTTCCGGTAGCCGAGGAATGTGACATCAGGATGGCAATACATCCGGATGATCCGCCGTGGTCTATTTTCGGACTGCCAAGAATTACAATCAGCAAAAAAAATCTGGAAAGAATCATCGATCTGGTAGACAGTGAATATAACGGATTGACGCTATGCAGTGGTTGCTTGGGTGCAAATCCTGAGAATGATATTCCGGAAATGGTTCGATACTTCGGTGGAAAAGGCAGAATACATTTTGGACATGTAAGAAACATAAAAATACATTCGCCTAGAAATTTTGACGAAGCATCTCATTTAAGTTCGGACGGATCATTGGATATGTTTGAAATCATGAAAGCATACCATGATATAGATTATAAGGGATATATCAGACCCGACCATGGAAGAATGATTTGGGGAGAAGTAGCAAGACCGGGTTACGGCTTGTATGATAGAGCCCTGGGAATCACATATTTGAATGGATTATGGGAAGCTATCGGCAAAATGAAAAAATGATTTAACTAAAAGGCAATCTAAAAGAATTTGTTAATCCAATTTCTTTCAGGTTGCTTTTTTATTATATCTTTTATAATTAAAATATTTTTTTAAGTAAATAATACTCTTATAGATGGAAACTGTTAATCCTTTTTCGTCTTGCAGGAGGTTGGGTATGAGATTGAAAAAAATGAACATAAATAAAAGCGTAAAAAAACTGGATACCAAAAAGCTGATTACTTATGGTGCTGGAGCAGCCGGAGCTGCTGCCAGCGTATGGGGCGCCAAGCTTGCGGGAAGAAAAGCTTTTCAAGTGGTTCAAAATCGTGCTGCCAAGGTGGTTATGACGGATATTTACGACGAAAATATATATGAGCTCATTTCATCAACATCTAGAGTAGGGATTCCGCAGGTAGCAGAGACAAACCTACGGGCAACGGAAGGGAAAGCGATTTCCAGGCCCATGGGAACACCTAAAAAATTTCCTAACATGGAGAGCCTGATGTTTAATATTGCGCAGCTCTATACTATGCCGACACCTTTTGAGGAAGAAATCGATGTGAAGGTAACCATAGGGAAAAAAGCAAAAAAACCGCTGGAAATGGAAATGCCCATTATGATCGCGCCTATGGCTTATGGAGTGGCGCTTAGTAAAAAAGCAAAGGTTGCGTTGGCAAAAGGGGCATCATTGGTTGGAATAGCCACTTCTTCCGGTGAAGGCCCTGTATTAAAAGAAGAAAGAGAAGCGGCGAAGAAATATATATACCAATATCACAGAGGAACTTGGGGAAAGACAGAACAGAATCTCACTGACTGCGATGCGATTGAAATACAATTCGGGCAAGGTGCCATAGCAGGAGTAGGGCATGTTTTTAATTCGAAATACATGGATAATGAGATGCGTGAAGCCTATGGATTTCCTCCGGGAAAGAATATCGTAGCTCATTCAAGACAACCGGAGGTGAATGAACCTTCGGAGCTGCCGAGGCTTGTCGAAAAATTAAAGCGGATAAGCGGGGGAGTTCCGATAGGAGCTAAGATCGGGGCAGGAAAGTATCTTGAAGCCGACCTTGATATTTTATGTAACAGCGGCATTGATTATGTAGCGGTGGATGGTGCTGAAGCGGCTACAAAGGGATCGCCGCCTATACTTCAAGATGATTTTGGAGTTCCTACGGTATTTGCTATAAACCGGGCGGCAGAGTGGCTGTATAAGAATAACTTTAAAAATAGAGTAAGTCTGGTGGTGGGAGGAAAAATCAGAACGCCGGGAGAAATGCTAAAGGCTTGTGCTCTAGGTGCCGATGCGGTCTATATCGGAAGCATTGCAATCTTTGCGATGTCCCATACCCAGGTTTTAAAGGTTCTTCCCTATGAGCCTCCGACACAATTGGTCTGGCACCACGCAAAAGGTGAAAGAAAGCTTCATATTGAAGAAGCAGCAGAGTCACTTAAGAAATTTTTGAATGCATGCAAAGAAGAAATCGGAGAAGGTATCAAAGGCCTGGGAAAAACGAGATTGAGTGAAGTGAATAAAGAAGATTTGATGTCGATAGATGAGATGGTCGCGTGTGCGTGTGGGATACCTATGGTATATGAGCCTTTTCAATATGAATATGAGGAGGAAGAATAAAATGCCGGTAGGCATAGTTAAATCTTATGATGAAGAAAAGAAGTTTGGATATATTCAGGTGAATGAGAAAGATGATATCTTTTTCTACCATGCCGATCTGGATGAGCCGGTGGAGGTAGGAGACCAGGTAGAATTCGATATTACTGAAGCTACACATAGCTTGCAAGCGGTATACATTCATAAGAAGCAGTAAATAACAAGGCTATCCTAAAAAGGGATGGCTTTCTTATTTTAAAAGATGCATGTAAATGCATACTTTTGTTGTTTATTGTGGTATATTTGTGCTATAATAAATTGTGTTTTACATAAAATAATTCGTTGTAAAGAAAAGAGGATGATAGTGGATAGATTTGTATATATTTTTATAAATATCATTGTTCCGGTATTTCTGCAGATAGGTATCGGTTATGCCATACAGAAAAAGTTTAATCTGCATATAGGAACTTTAACCAAAAGTGTTTTCTTTGTATTTTTGCCGGCAATGTTGTTTACAAAGATATATCATACAGAAATCAGTAAAGAAATTTTTTTTTCAATTATTGTGTACAGCTTAACCTTATTTAGTATTTTGTTCTTTATCAGTTGGTCAATTACAAGATTTAAAAAGTACGAAGGGCGTTTTTCAAAGGCATTTATAAACTCGGTATGTTTTTATAATGGAGGAAATTTTGTTCTTCCAATCGTTCAGCTTTTATACAATGATCCTTTTGCAACGGCAATACAAGTGATTGTAATCATGGCACAAAACATCACTTCAAATACAATCGGCGTATTCAATGCAAGCAGTGGAAACCAAAGTAAGCTTGCGGCATTGACAAGTATTTTAAAAATGCCGATGGGATATGCGATAATTGCAGCACTATTATTGAAAACGATGCACATTCAGATATGGGATCCGGTATGGTCCACATTAACTATTCTTGGGGAAGGAATGGTTCCGCTTGCAACATTCACACTAGGTGCACAGTTGGCAAATACTTCTATCAGTTTCAAAGCACCAAGAGTATATTTGTCAAATATGATAAGATTAATTGCCAGCCCTATATTCGCCTATATGATTACTTTGATTTTAGGAATTCACGGTGTTGTCGCGCAGGTGATGATTATTTCTGCCGCAGCGCCTACTGCGGTTGCAACCGCTTTGATGGCGATTGAGTTTAACAATGAACCTGAATTTGCATCGCATGCCGTATTTTCAGCAACTGTTTTCAGCTCGGTAACAGTCACATTGGTAATATATTTGGTTACAAATTTTATATAAAAAATAGCTAGGTGGGATATACCCGCCTAGCTATTTTTATATCGCAATGATCAATTATTGCTGCTGGCCGAATCCGGCACCAAAGCCGCCGCCAAAACCACAGCCACCGCCGAATCCGCGTCCCTGGCCTCTACCACCGGCACTGCCTCTTCCAAAGCCCATGCCTGATTGTCTTCCAAGGCCCCCGCCTATACCCGTACCATCACAGGTTGCAATTCTTTCTTCCATTGCTTTCAAGAAAGCATCAGCTTGCTCGCGGGTAATTGTACCTTCTTCAACTCTCTGTTCAACGATTGCCTTTTTCTGCTCAAGCATGCTGTCTTTGAATTGATCCAGTACACCGTTTTCATCGGCAATCTGCCCGTATGTCTTACCTGTCGATCTTTCCTCATAAAGATCTTCTACCGTTTGGCCTGTAGCGTCGGATAATACATCCACCGGTCTCTGGAATACTGTTTCTGCAGCGTATGCTGCACCTGCCGCAAGAATTCCTCCTGCAAGGACCATCGCTAAAAATTTCTTTTTCATGGTTAAAAACCTCCTCAAAAATGAATTACTTACTATGGTTATAATATACCTCTCCGATGTGTCAGTACTGTGACAGAAATATGTATATTGAAGGAAGTTTTTAAATTATCACAAATATTTTTCTGCAGCGATCTTTTTTCCTGTCTCCGTAACAAAATTTTTATTGATTATTTCTTTGATTTTTTCTTTATTTGTTATATTTTCTTCTTCGATATTTACCAAAAGGTCGGACTCCCATAAAATCTGGAAGTCAAGCCCGTCATTCTTAGCTTTGGTATGATGGTTTCCGATGATATAGCATATGCGGTCAATCATTTCATTGGGAAGTTCCATCCTATCCAGTATAGGCCGCGCAATCCCGGGACCTTCGATCTCCTGGTACTTACCTGAATTGGAGCCGTGTTTTTGTTCTGCTGCATGGATTCCGATATCATGCAGTACCGCAGAGAGAATAGAAGAGGTGCGAATATTTTGATCTGTAACATTCTCACTATTCAATATTTCTTCCGAGAAAGAAAGTACCTTTAACGCGTGATTGATTCTTCTTGTGTCATCTCCAAAGATCATCTTCATATCTTTTATTGCAATGGACTTGTAATCTTTTTCTCCATTCAAATTGAAAGGCAGTCCATGTTTGCCGGAGATATGTTGTATGTCGATCTCTACAATAGTAACGCCGTTGGCGACCGCATGGTCGTTGCACGGATTGGTATACCCGGGGGCATACTTGTCCATCAGCAGATCCAATACCTTCTTTTTATCAGCAAGGTTTTCTACATAGTGCGCTGTGCCGAATACTATTGCACTAGTGAATGCAGAAGTAGAATTGCTGGGAATGATTTTATGATCACCTATTACCGTGAAACAAACTTTGGAGTTATACTGAAGGTTGTCAATCTTATGACCGTGGTTTGCGCAATGAAACGCAACTTTATTACCATAATATACATAGTTTAAAGGAACAGCATAAGGATATCCGTCTTCACCCACCGTGCCCAATACGCCTACTTCCGAGTATTTTAACAGATGTAATGTTGCTTGGTCATCCAGGACTTTGTGCGGTTTATTAGATTTTCTAAACATATCTTAAATCCTCCATATAAGCTATAAAAAAAGATTTTTATTCCCAACCGATATCAATTTCATCACCGGTTCTTACAATGTCTGTAAATGCTGCTTTATTCCCGTTTAGTTTCAAAACGATGTTTCCTTGGGGATTGGATAAATCAAAATCAATGTGATTAAATATATCTACAAACATGAAGTTTGTTTTATTGGTATCAATAATCAATTCCTTTCCGTTCACAGCTACCTTAAGCTGGCTTGCGGGAGCAGGAAGCTTGTTTACCACTACAAGTGGTTCATCAGGGACATCATCATTCCGGCTGATCTCTTCCGGTACGATGGATTCCTCTTCAATTTCAGACTCATGGTTATTTTGCGGAGCAATCTCCGTTTCAATCTTATCTCCATTTTGTATCATATATTCATCGGACACGATAGTTCCATTTATCTTTATAATACTACCGGTATCGGCATAATATTCCGCTACTTCCTCGATGGACAGCTGAGCCGGTTTACCCGTCTGCGCAGGTTTTATAGTAATGTTATCATTATGATTGATCACCGTTTCCAAATTGGCTGTTTTACCATTCACCACGATTTCAGCAGACTCACCATAATTTCCTTTAAGCGTCTTTTTTTCTCCATTAAGTTCAAAAGTAAGAGATGCACCACGTTTGGCCAGCAAATCCTTTGGATTGAATCCGATTAATACCAATGCATCGGCCACAATGAGTTTTCTGGTATTAAAGAGCCTGGTTGATTTTTTGTTGATGGTAATATCAATAAAATCCTGGCCTCTTTGTATCTGAGCTGTTACCGCGATACCGATGGGAGTGATGGCTTCCGGTCCCGAAAGTTTCTTTCCTTTTATCCTTACATTTTGGATAGCATTTCTGCCTCTTACTGCCACTCTATCTGTAGGGAGGTTTAACCGCTCAGCAATAAGCTGCGGCAAACCTGTGATCTGGCTGCCGCCTCCAACTAAAAACACGGCGTTGGGCGCTTTTTTATTGTACTGCAGAATTTTTTGTGTAATCGCGTTTGCCAGATGCTCAACGGCCGGTTGTATCGATGCCTTGATATCTTCAACATTCTTAACCTGTTTGCTGCCCATGATATCTGTAAAACTTACCGTTTCTTTAGAAGAGGACAGCGCCATCTTTATCTTTTCAGCCGTATTAAAATCAATCAAATAATTTTGACAGATCAGTTCCGTAATCTCATCTCCTGCTACAGGCACCATGGCATAGGCTACTACCGAGCCGCCTTTTGTAATAGCTATATCCGAAGTACCGGCGCCAATATCGATCAAGGCGAGATTTAATAACCGCAAGTCCTTCGGAATGCCTACATTAATGGCTGCGATAGGCTCCAGGGTTAAACTGTTGACCTCAAGACCTACTCTGTTCATTACGGCATAGAGACTGTCAACGACCGTGTGGGGGAGAAAAGTGGCTAGAATATCCGCGCTGATGGTTTTTCCTTTGTGACCTATTAGTGAACCTATAACATAATTATTCAAATAATAATTAATGATATCATAACCAACACAATAGTAAGGTGTTTTATCTTCGTTAGACAATTCTTCATCCAGCTGCATTTGTGCAAGCTGCATGCCTTCCATTTCAAGGCTTTTTACCAGTTCTCTATCAATCTCTTTTGAAGAATCAATCTCTCGGTGTATTTTGATTTGTTTTGTTTTAAGCACCCTGCCTGCAGCGGCGATAGCAACATTATTCAACGCTACTCCTGTTTTTTTCTCAAGGCTTCTTTTGACCTCATCTACCACAGAAGCAACTTGTTCTATATCGTGTACCTGCCCATCCATCATGGCGCGGCTTTTATGTTCTATAACCTCTGATGCGATTACTTTGAATATCTCTTTTTCCTGTAATCCAACAATGCCTATAACCGTTCTGGTTCCGATATCCAGAGCGAAAATCAAATCATTCATATCCAGAGTGCCGGTTTGCTTTAAACTCATGACCTATACTCCTTACGCTTATGATAGTTTCATTTAATAATTCGACATAATGTTTCTAAATCCTCCTTTGATTTTATCACAAAATCGTTAATTTTATTTAAATATTATGAATTTTAATGATGAAAAGATATCTGTAAAGGTGAATGGCATAAATATTTGACAACATTTTCCGGTGTAAGCAGCATTTATATGACGTATGATATTTCTAATAGAAAATGAAACGGAACTTAAGGTAAGATAAATAGTTCACGGTTCAGAGATTACTGTGAACCGTGAACTATTAAACTGTGAACTATAACGTCTTTTCGCCCGGTTTCCAATCAATAGGACATAATCCGCCTGATTGAAGCGCATGCAGCACACGAAGGGTCTCATCTACGCTTCTTCCAACATTAAGGTCATGGATAACCGAATAGCGGACTATTCCTTGCGGGTCGATGATAAACAGGCCTCTTAGAGCAATACCTTCTTCTTCGATCAATACTCCGTAATCTTTTGAAACGGTTTTGGTAAGATCGGACGCGATAGGGAAGTTGAGCTTACCCAGCCCTCCTTTAGCAGTGTCGGTATTAATCCATGCCTGATGAGAATACTGGCTATCTGTACTTACAGCCAATACCTCGGCGTCGGCTTTTTGGAATTCATCATATCTCTTGCTATATCCCGATATTTCAGTAGGGCACACAAAAGTGAAATCTAAAGGATAAAAGAACATGACCAACCATTTTCCTTTATAACCGTGAAGTGTAACTTCTCCAAAGCTCTGTCCATCGCCTAAGGCGGTTTTCATTGTGAACTCCGGCGCATTTTTTCCTACTAATCTTTCCATAACATACCTCCATTAAGTAAAGAAATTAATTCTTTAATAAGTATTTCCATACTTAGCGGAAATCATGACAGGAATTTACCTTGTTTTTATTTAATGAAGCGTGGTCCTCAATACTCTTTTAAGACTTTTGCGATTCTTTTTATTCCTTCTACCAAGTTCTCTTCTGTAGCGTTGGAATAATTGAGCCGGAAGCTGTTGGTTTTTCCGCCATTAGGGAAAAAAGAATCTCCCGGAACAAAAGCAACATTGTTTTTCAGGCACTTTGCAAGAACATCTTGTGAGTCCATCCCTTCAGGCATTTCTACCCAGGTAAACAGACCGCCGTTGGGATTATTAAAATGTACGTTTTCAGGGAACTCTTGTGCCATGGTATGGATGGCAATATCCTTTCGTTTTTTATAAACTCTTTTTAATTTGTCAATGTGTAGATCAATATCAAACATTTCTAAAAATTTATTCAGTTTTCTCTGGTCGATGATGGAGGTATGAAGGTCGGCGCTCTGCTTTACCAGTACATACTTTTCCAGAATAGGTTTTTCTGCAGCCACCCAGCCAATCCTAAAACCGGGGCAAAATATTTTTGAAAAGGTCCCTAAAAAAACGACCAGCCCTTTGGTATCCAATGATTTGAGGGAAGGTGCCATCTCACCCTCAAAGGTCAATTCGCCGTAAGGGTTATCTTCAACCACCATCATTTCATATTTATTAATGATGTGCATAAATGCTTTTCGTCGTGCGATTGACCAGGTGCGGCCGGTAGGATTTTGAAAGTCGGGAATAACATATATAAATTTTATGCCGGCAGTTGTTTTAAGGATGTTTTCCAATTCCTCAATCACCATGCCCTCATGGTCGGTAGGGACTTCAATAAATCTTGCGCCGTATGCCTTAAAAGCATTGATCGCCGCAAAATATGATGGGCTTTCACACAAGACAATATCATTTTCATCCAGAAAAACTTTTCCCGAGAAATCCAGGCCTTGCTGTGACCCGGTGGTTACTAATATATTTTCATGGGTTAGATGGGTCTTGGTTTTGGTATTCATCCTTTGGGCAATTTTTTGCCGCAGTGGAGTAAAACCTTCTGTTGTTGCATATTGCAGGGCCTGCATTCCTTCTTCTTCTAGTACTTTGATGGATGCTTGCTTTATTTCTTCAATAGGGAATAGTTCAGGTGCAGGTAATCCTCCTGCGAGAGAGATTACTTCTGCGTTTTCGGTAAGTTTTAATAATTCACGTGTCTCAGAGGCCTTAAGATGATCCATTCGTTTTGCAAACTTGGTTGTCATAGGGTCTTCCTCCTTACCTTAAAATAATATTTCTATATGATAGGGTTGATTTCGATACTTAAGCTTTCTTGTTTGGGCACGGATGGGGACATGCATTCTTTTACTGCTTTCATTAAAAGTTCTATCCCGGCGGTAATTTGATCCGGGGTAGGGAAAGAAAAGTTCAATCTAATATAATTGCGGTCTTGCTCACCGGAGAAAAAAGCCTTGCCCGGGACAAAAGCCACGCCCAATTCTGCTGCACGTATCAATAACTTTGATGGAATGATTTCTTCGGGAAGCTTGCACCAGATATATAATCCGCCTTGCGGGTGGTTCCATTCTACATCGGCCGGTGCGTATTTTTCTAAAGCTTTTATCATCGTATCCCGGCGGTAACGATATTGATCGCGAAGATGCTGTAAATGATCCGGAAGCAGTTCTTTGCTCAGATAATCATGAATCAAATACTGCCCTAAACTGTTTGCATGTAAGTCATCTATCTGTTTCACCAAGGCGAATTGGCGTATTACGGCACGTGGGGCAGTGACCCATCCTATACGTAAGCCGGGGAACAGTATTTTGGAGAAAGTACTTAAATAGATTACATATCCATGTTGATCCATGGCTTTAATAGGAAGCTCTTTTTCACCTTCATAAGTTAACTCTCCATAAGGGTCATCCTCCACGATGGGTATCTGGTAACGATATGCCAGCTCAAGCAGCTGCCGGCGGCGTTCTACTGCCATTACGGTACCTGACGGGTTCTGGTATATCGGGATGGTATAAATAAATTTTGGTTTGTGCCTTGATAAGATAGTTTCAAGCAAATCCATCCGCATACCTTGCTCATCAACAGGAACACCGATCATTCTTGCACCGGAGGCTTTGAATACTTGAAGAGCACCGATGTACGAAGGCTCCTCAACCACGATAAGGTCCCCGGGCTGGATGAAAATCCTTGCGATAAGGTCCAGCCCTTGCTGCGATCCGGAAAGAACCAGGATATCTTCGATGGAGGAATCTATTCCTCTGGCGCTTTGCAAACTGCAAATATCTTCCCTAAGGCCATAAACACCTTCCGTAGGAGTATGAAGAAGTACACCTGCTCCATGGGTGCCAAGAAGTTCTTGCTGCATTTCGGAAATCACTTTGGCAGGGTAGAAGTCCGGTGGAGTAATACCGGCGGCAAAAGAAATCATATCTTTTCGGTTAATAAGCTGCATTAGCTCCAGAAGTAACGGGTCTTGGGAACGGGCAGCGTTTTCATTATAGAGCTGACGCCATGAAATAGGCATAGGCTCAGTGACTGAGCTCGAAAGCGGCTCATCCGGATCATGTAAAACGATCGTTCCTCGGCCAATATGTGAATCTACCAGACCATCTGCTTTTAGTTCACGGTACGCGTTCAGTATAGTGCTCCGGTTCACTTGCAGGCTGTCGGCGAGTCTGCGTTCAGGCGGCAAGCGATATCCGGGCGGTAATATGCCGGATACGATCATCTGTCGAATTTGATTCTTAATCTGTAAATATATAGGGGTAGAATTATTGCGATTAACATGAATATTCATAACATCATTCCTTAATATTAATAGATTGGATCCAACCAATTTAAATATTAATCTTATTATATACGCTTTTAAAGTAGAAACAACCACCAATTACTCGTTTTTTATACCATCCAATTATTTGGTATCTTATTGGCAGAATTAAAGTTTAGAATAAATAGATAATATTGGTACTTGACATTATTGATAATTGTAGTATAATAAGATGTTGAAACGTTAAAACACCATAATACCCTACTTGGCTATACAAGTTGGGTTATTTTATCCATTTGAGTAGGTGCTGGGCATGAGTAACGACAATTTTAAATCAATAGCGCAAAATAAAAAAGCACGCCATGATTACTTTATTGAAGAATCATTTGAAGCTGGTATCGAGCTTTACGGTACGGAAGTAAAATCTGTCCGTCAAGGGAAAGTGAATTTAAAGGATAGCTATGCTTCAGTTGATAATGGAGAAGTAATTATTAAAGGCATGCATATTAGTCCTTATGAAAAAGGAAATATATTTAATAAGGATCCACTAAGGCATCGCCGGTTACTTTTACATCGTTATCAGATCAATAAACTGATCGGAGCGACACAGCAGCAGGGATATTCACTTATTCCGTTGCAGGTGTATCTGAAAGGCTCGTTGGTAAAAGTCCAGCTTGCACTTGCAAAAGGTAAAAAGAACTATGACAAAAGAGCAGATATCGCTGAACGTGACGCGAAACGCGACATGGACAGAGCACTGCGCGAGAGAAATAAAATGTAAGCCATGTGTAGTTATTAATCAATAGTTGGATTTCAAAATGTTTGTATTTTCACTATTAATTATTAACTATTCACTATATACTTGGGGGCGTACTGGTTTCGACGGGGATGTTGAAGCATGAGTAGCGAGTAGTGGACCAGGGCCACTATAAAACTTGGAAAATTAAAGATAAACGCTGAAGATAATTTAGCTTTCGCGGCCTAATAAGGCCGTCGTTCAACCTAGGATCACCGCGGCCTAGGATTGGGCGTCGATTAGCGGTGAACGTGACATAGCTAAGCTTTGCGCTATGCATGACTAATGAAGCTACTAAAGCTGTAAGCTTGTGGGCAGGCGTGCAGTGGAGGGAATGTTAAAACACCCAATGCACTCGGAGAAGCTTATGTGAATGCGTTTTCGGACAGGGGTTCAATTCCCCTCGCCTCCACCAAGATAAGTGGACAGATTAAGTGATAAAAATAATCATTTAATCTGTCCTTTATTTTTTCCTAATTTTATGAAATAATATAGTAAGAAAAGGAGTCGAGTGTATGGCCAAAAAAGTACAAAAAAGAATAATTTTTGGATACAACCGAAATGCTTTAAACCATTTTGAGATAAATCAGGCACAAGCATTAGCAGTTAAACTACTTTTTGAATTGTATGCAGATGGAGAAAGCATGCAAGCAATATCAACAAGGCTTGAGTTATGCGATATTCCTTCTCCATATAATAACTCGAGATGGGGAAAACAAGCAATAGCAAAGATTTTATCATATGAGCGGTATGTTGGAGATGAAGACTATCCACAGATAATTGATAAGGAATTATTCGAAAGGGTTCAGAAAGTTAGGCAGAGTAAGGCAAAATGAGATCTGCAAAACAGGTTAGTAAATATGTTAATAAAAAAGAAATGTCTGTTAAGAGAGTTGCTGCTTATTGCCGAGTAAGTACAAAACATGAAGAGCAGCGGCTTAGCTTGAAGGGCCAAGAAGAATATTATAGGTCAAAAATCAGTAAAAACCCTTTATGGGAATTAGTTGGGATATATTCAGACAAAGCTTCTGGAAGAAGTCGAAAAGGAAGGAAACAGTTTGAGTTATTAATGTCGGACTGCCACGACGGGAAAATTGATATTATTCTTGTGAAATCAATCAGCAGGTTTGGGAGAAATACTCTTGAAACAATAAATGCTTTAAATGAATTAAAGCTTCTAAGTATAAACGTTATTTTTGAAATTGAGAAGTTAGAGTTATTTGGTAAGCATTCTGACTTAATGATTACAATATATGCGGCTCTTTATCAGAATGAAAGCGAACTACGAAGTTTCAATATTAAGTGGGGTATTGAACGTAGCTTTAGAAGAATTGACTCAAAATATCTGAGCCGTAGTTGCTTCGGATATCATCAGGGTACCGAGGGGGAATTGCTAATTGAACTGGAAGAAGCTGAAATTATAAAGAATTTATATAAATTTTATCTTGAGGGAAAAAGTCTTAGAGAATTGGCAATTTGGTTAGAGAAAAATGAAGTGAAATCACCAAGAGGCAAATATAAATGGAGTGCAGAGACGATAAATAAAATACTTTCAAACGAAAAATATACTGGAAATGTCTTGCTTCAAAAGACTTATGTAGAAGATTATCTAAAAGGCAAGCAAATTATTAATTTAGGACAAAAAGCTAAGTACTATATTTTAAATTCTCATGAAGCAATTATATCGAAAGAAGATTTTGAAAAAGTACAAGAGGAAAAGAGACGAAGAAGATTTATAAAATAAGGATGTTTCTATGGATTACAAACAATTGTTTGACAAGTATCAATCATTACTGATAGAGAATAACAATTTAAAAGATGAAATTAAAAGCCTGAAATTTCGGCTTGGAATTATAGAATGCCAAGCTGATTGTGATGCGATTTTAAATCAAGAAACTCTAATTGAGTGTACCGACCAAGAACCATTGGAAGACGAACCAGGTGACAAAGCCTTTCAAATAGAAGTTAATAATATGTCAGAGCCCCATGAAAAAATAAAACTTTATATGTCATTGTTTAAAGGAAGAGAAGATGTCTATGCAAAAAGATGGGTAAGCCTTAAGAAGGGTACAGCCGGATATTCGCCTTTTTGCTTGAACGAATGGAAGTATGGTGTATGTAGGAAACCAAAAGGTGGTTGTAACGATTGTTTACACGAAGATTACGCTCCATTAAATGAGAAAGTAATTGATATGCATTTGCGAGGAGTTGATAGTAAAGGCAAATCTTTTGTTGCAGGAATATATCCACTTTGTCAGGATGAAACTTGTTGGTTTCTTGCCATTGATTTTGATAAAGGGGAATGGCAGAAGGAAATTACGGTTTTTAGAGAGGTATGCAAGGAGTTTAGAATTCCTTTAGCTGTTGAACGTTCACGTTCCGGAAATGGAGCTCATGTATGGTTTTTCTTTGAAAATCCTATTTCTGGTATGCAGGCAAGAAAATTTGGGAGTGCATTGATTACCTGTTGCATGTCTAAAAGGCATGAAATCCCGTTTGAATCATATGACAGGCTTTTCCCAAATCAAGATACAATGCCAAAAGGTGGATTTGGCAATCTTATAGTTTTACCTTTGCAAAAGGCGGCAAGAAACGATAATAATAGTGTCTTCATAAATGAAAATTTTGAACCCATCGATGACCAGTGGGCTTTTCTAAGTTCCATTAAAAAACTTTCTGAAAATGAAGTGGAAACATATACTTACAAGCTTTGTAATGGAAATGAGCTTGGCATATTAAAGAAAGATGATGAAGAAGAGCATAAACCATGGGAAATCAATAGAGTTGAATTATGTAGAAATGATTTTTCTGATGAAATTCGAATTATCAAAGCAAACATGCTGTACATATCTAAAACAGGAATCTCTCATAGAGCATTAAATCGTTTAAAGCGTTTGGCCGCATTTAAGAATGCTGAATTTTAAAAGCACAGGCCATGAGGATGCCTACCTATGACAAGCCAAGAATTATATCATGCTCTGAAGAAACAACAGAATATTTATGCCTGCCGAGAGGTTGTGAAAGTGATTTAAAAGCGGTTTTGAATGAATTTAGAGTAAATGTAGATATTACTGATGAAACAAACAGAGAAAAAAGAATTGACATTGAATTCAATGGGGTTCTACGTGATGAACAGCCAAAAGCAGTTGAAAAGCTCTTAGAGTATGATAATGGTATACTTTGCGGAACAACAGCCTTTGGCAAAACAGTAGTAGCCATTAAATTAATGGCGGAAAGAAAAGTGAATACATTAATTCTAGTTAACAAAGTAAGTCTAGTTTCACAATGGAAAAAGAGATTAACAGAATTCCTTAAAATAAACGAATCTTTGCCTGATTTAGTTGAGGAGAAAAAGAGAGGTAGAAAGAAAACAAAAAGCATCATAGGACAGTTGGGAGCAGGAAAAGACAATCTTAGCGGTATCATTGATATAGCAGTTATGCAATCTTTGAACAGAATGGGTGAAGTGAAGGATTGTATAAAGAATTACGGCTTGATTATTGTGGATGAGTGCCACCATGTCTCTGCTTTCAGTTTTGAAAAGGTACTTAAAAGTACAAATGCAAAATATGTTTATGGATTAACTGCAACACCTACCCGGAAAGATGGACACCATCCTATTATATTTATGCAGTGCGGCCCTATCAGATATAGAGATGATGCTAAAAAGCAAGCAGAAAAGAGGCCTTTCGAGCATTATATTATTCCAAGATTCACTTCTTTTCGTGTTCCGTTGGATAAAGATGAAAAAGATGTTTCCATAAATGAGTTGTATGCTGAAATTGTTGAAAATGAAATGCGTAATAATCAGATTGTGGAGGATGTAATTAAAAGCCATAAAAGTGGAAGAAATTGTGTCGTGCTAACCGAAAGAACAGCCCATGTTGAGTGGTTTTCTGAAAATTTAAGCAAGCATATTCCGGATGTTATTTCTCTCACGGGTGGTATGAGGGCTAAAGAAACCAGAGAAATGATGAAAAGAATAGCAGAAACTCCTCTTGATAAGAATCTAACCCTAGTGGCTACCGGTAAATATATTGGAGAAGGTTTTGATGAGCCACGTCTGGATACCTTGTTTCTGGCTATGCCAATATCATGGAAGGGAACATTGCAGCAGTATGCTGGAAGACTTCATAGACTATTTGATGGAAAAAATGAAGTGCAAATTTATGATTATGTAGATGTTCATGTGAAAATGCTTGAGAAGATGTATGATAAAAGACTTGCGGGATATGCCTCAATTGGATATAAAGCAAAGGGTGAGATAGATAGGACAGTTGCTATAAATGTTATATTTGACAAAATCAACTTTTTACCAGTTTATACAAATGATATAATGAGTTCTGAAAGAGAAATTATTATTGTAAGTCCTTTTGTTACAAAGAGGAGAAGCTTGCAAATGCTGAAAATTCTTGAAGTTGCTCTGAGGAATAAGATAAAAGTAATTATAGTAACCAGGCCGGTTAAAGATTTCCAAAGCAAAGATACTACCTCCTTACAGGAAACATTAGAAACTCTCACAGCTGTTGGAATAAGTCTGGTTTATAAGTCCAATATACATCAGAAGTTTGCTGTTATGGATCAAAAGATTGTTTGGTACGGAAGTATAAATCTAATGAGTTTTGGAAGTGCCGAAGAAAGTATCATGCGGTTGGAGAGCTATAATATTGCAAATGAACTTATTAAAAGTATAGAAGTAGATGTTCAGTAAATAACAACAAAATGGTATAGAATGTTAAAGTTTTAGGTTATAGCAATAAACTATGTTCATGTGTACTTTGAAAATTTAAAGAATGGATGATAGGAATAATTTGGTATCTAAAAATGGTCGGAGATTCCCTATGCAAGAGAATAGTAAGAATATTTTTCCTGTAGTTTATGCAGCAGTCTTATGGTATTCTTTATTCTCAAGGGTTATGGCTATGGCTTTTGCATGTTGGAGCATGCAAACTAAGGCAGTTCTCACGAAGAAGTTCTTGGTACCCCTAAATAATGGAGATTTAAGACCGTTGTTGAGTACAATATCTCCAATAACGGATTCTATACGTGCTCTTCTTGAATAGATGTCTTTCCAGAGTTGTGAGCCTCTGGGAACTTGGGTAAACCAACGAATATCATCTTCAATGTGAGTATAGACTGTCTTGCCATAGCCAGAATCACAACATGGATGATCACACTTTAGTTTTTCAGCCAATTTTTTAGAAGCTTTTCTTGGACACCGCCATTTTAGTCGTCTTTTTTTCTTATCAATACCCCAATAGTAAAATGTATGACCAGCAGCACAAACAGGCAAACCAAACTCATTAGTAGGTGTTGGAGTTTGAGAATTTCTTGGATTAATTGCAATAATAGGCTTACCGCCTAGTAAACTAATCCACCAGTAAACATAATAAGCGTCGTATCCCGAATCAGCAATGACATAATGAAAGTCAACTTTCAAGTTGTGATAAAGATGCATTATTAGATGTGGTGTCATTCTAACATCGTGGACATCAGCACCTTCGACGAAGAATGTTAGTGGTAGGCATTTAGATGGATTATCTATCATAGGAGTTGTTGCAAAATGCAGACCGTATCCCATTAGATATTCATCAAGATTATGATCATAACCTTTTGTGGCTTCGGAGTCAGTACACATAGAGCATTTAAAGGGTTTTATATTACTGGCATAGCATCTACAATATTTTTCAGGAACATACTTTTGTTTGCAAAAAGATTTTACCTTGCAGCCGTCAAAGATTACTTTATCATGGGGATCAATGATTCCTAATTCGATAGATTCTTTGACAAATAACAATTCAAATATTTTACGGATTAGAGAACCTTGAAGCATGACATCTTCAACGTTTTCATCGCCGAAAAGATTAGAGATAAACCAAGAGAAATAAGCCTTAGAGGGCGTCTTGTCAGGAGAGAAACCTGATAGATAAGCATATCTTGGTGTATCCCTAAGTTCTTTGACCCATTTATTAATGGATGTAAAGCCAGCAAGGTACATCACAAGTAAAGACCTTAAAGCATCTTGAGGGCGATAAAGTGCAATACGTCCTGCAGGATTTTGTGAATAAAAATGTAAACAGAAGTCATAAACACGAGATAGATCAATCTTTGATATTATCTTAGCAATGCTGTCAGTCTCACTGACAGATAGAAATAAATTAAGTTTATAAGCCAGGTGACTCTGGTTTGGTGGAAGCAATGACATCAGCCCCTTTCTAAAATATTCTCTATTTTAGCAGGTTTGAGGGCTGTGAGGTGAAGAAAATTGTTTCCAGTTGATAAAATCAAGTTGAATCAAGGGGTTCAGCTTTGCTGAACACCAACGTATAGAAAGGAGTGAGGTGAAGTCATGACGAATACCAATCTTGAGATTATCATACAGGAAGGCGAAAGCTATAAAGTTGAATTTAAGGAAAGTATTGATAAAACTTTGGTTGAAGAGGTTTGTGCGTTTGCTAATGCATCCGGCGGTAGATTGTTTATAGGAATTTCTGATAATGGAAAGATAACAGGAACAGACACTAGTAATGTTGCACGTTCAAGGATTCAAGACACAATTAGACAAATTCAACCGGATTTAGCTATAGGATTAGAGGTTCTTGAAAATATTATTATTCTTACAATTCGTGAAGGTAAAGAGAAGCCATATAGCTGTTCAAAGGGATTCTATCTCAGAGTTGGGCCGAATTCTCAGAAGCTAAGCAGAAATGAAATAATTGCTTTTGTACAGTCAGAGGGAAGAATAAGGTTTGATGAATTGGTAAAGAATGAAGCAAATGTAGCAGAATTGCTTGATAAGAATAAGTTTGAACGATATTTGAAGTTTTCTAGTATTAGTAATGTACTTCCACAGGAGGATATACTTTTAAATTTAGGTTGCTGTATACAAGAAGAAGGAAAAGCGAAATTTACCAATGCGGGCTTGCTGTTTTTCACAAATGACCCCATGAGGTACATTCCGCAAGCCCAAGTGGTATGTGCTTTGTATAAAGGAGCAAAGAAAGTAAATGTTCTAGACCGCAAAGACTTGACGGGTGATTTGGTAACAATCATTGATGAAGCTGTTGTTTTTCTAAAAAAGCACTTAAATCTTCGTTACGAAATAAAAGAAATACGAAGAAAAGAGATTTTGGAATTACCGGAAATAGCTCTTAGAGAGGCAGTAGTGAATGCTGTTTGTCATAGAGATTATTTTGAAAAGGGCGCAAGTATTATGATTGAGATTTTTGATGACAGGGTTGAAATTAGTAATCCAGGTTCTTTGCCGCATGGCATGGCTATAGAGGATTTCGGTAAGAGAAGTATGACAAGAAACCCTACCATTGCCTCTTTATTACATCGGATTAACTATATTGAGAAAATGGGTACAGGAATTAACCGAATGAAGGAAGCTTGTAAAGAAGTCGGTGTAGCAGAACCAGTGTTTGAGATTACAGGGTTTTTCACCATTATATTTTACAGAAACCATATTGAAAATGATAAAAACTTCGGTGATTTCGGTGAAAACTTCGGTGATTTCGGTGTTCATATAAATGAAACACAAATAAAAATTCTAAAACTAATTCAGGCAGACTCTAAAATTTCAGCAAAGCGGATAGCTGAAAACTTAAATATGACTACTAGAGCCATCGAGCAAAGTTTAAAAGATTTGAGAGAAAAAAACTTGATTCAAAGAATTGGTTCTGCAAGAGGGGGAAGTTGGATGATTGATATAGCAATCCAAAATAAACTGAAATAACTTAGTTTATAATGGGTATGCACCTTTTAGCGGAAATTCTATACTTTTTAACAGTATTCAAAAAATTTAGCGTTAATCAATACCGCTAAATTGTATCAAAATTATAGTGATTAGACAAATAAGAACTACAATTTTAATACAATGGAAAGTCCTTGATCAAGGGCTTTCGTTGTTTCTGGGGTAAAAATGAGACATGAATTAGGTCAAGTTTAACTGCGAAAATGGAAGAAAGATACAAAAATGCACCGGGGGGTCATCCTGGTGCAAGGGGTGTGCACAAATCCACAATTAAACTATAACATTATCACATGCTAGCGCTCAACACTTATTGTATAGAGTTATAGGAACAAAAAGTACCAACTCTACATCTTTTGAGAGCTAATTATACATTAGAATTTAGTGTAGAATACATTTTCATTAACTATTTTATTTATTAAGATTTTGCAATTGTTTTTTATAGATGACATATTTCATTATGGATAATAGCCTCTAAAATAGTATTACCAGATATCCCGGTTAATGAATTAGAAGGTCGTATTACTAACCTAGAGTCAGGTAGAATTGATGCAACGGTAGGAAGTTCAATTCTCGTAGACCAAGTTGGTGGGTCTTCAGGAGTGGGGAATAACTGGTTTCCAAATCCTCCAATGTTTGGAATGTAAATTTCTCCTATGTAGATATCAAAATTACCGAATACTGACGGTTGTGCTAATGTTGCCAGAAAGCTCACCGCCTGACCACCTCTAGGAGCAAAATTGATATAAGCTACCCCTCCTGTACCAAATGGAACACTAACAATGGGCATTAAAATAATAGAACAGGGATAGGGTATAAGACCTGGTACGCAAAGGACATCTCCAGGGTATATGATATTAGGATTTGTTATGTGAGGATTATTTACTACAAGTGCTTCAAATCTTGTTCTGAAGATTTGAGCTATATTGAAGAAGGTATCTCCAGGCTGAACGGTATATCGACCTAGAAATGCCGGCGGACAGGTTTGTGGAACTCGCCTGTATTGTTGTAGAGTAAACATAACTACTACCTCCATATTTTTATATTGGCACAGTAACTATAACGGAAACAATGTTTCAATCAGTAAAGATGCTATGATATAATATGTAGTAATAGTTCGAGTTGCTACATCAGTGACCTATCACAGAGTAATTAAAATAGTTAATCTTATCATCCTGACTAGGGACTTGAGTTATCCTCGTAACCGGTGATATCACGCAAAGTAAATTCCAGGTGGATATGTTTCCGCATACGATGCTCGTGGAGACGTGCGTACTTCTTTCCCACAAAAATGCTGATACACATATCAACGTAAATGTGGAGTTTGGTGAGGGCGATGGAAAAATTCCGACAGATAAATTAGCTGAAAAAGCGGAGGAACACAGACCTAGCGAAAGAGTAACCTATAAAATGATACAAGAGTATATAGAAAGCAAATATGGAGTCAAGGTGCATACGTTTATATTGCAGAAGTAAAAAGAGATTTGGGGTTGCCTATGTATGGTGCTCCTAATGCAGTAGAAGAATTGAAAAATCCGACGAAGCATCCAACACCTGAGAAGGTGGAAGCAATTAAGGATGCATTAAAATATTTTGGGATGATATAAACTATTTTGCTGACCGCCTGCATAACTGTGGGCGGTTAAATCTAAATGATAGGAAAGGTTAATGTCTTAAATTCGATGAATTTGATATGATTAAATAAATATCTCAAATTTACATAGATAGAGGTGTAAGTGATGTTTTCGAAGAAATGCTGACAAAAAAAATCATAATCGTACCTTTAAAAACAGAAAAGAATATCTGTTAAGTTGAGAAAAAATATAATAGGTGGTGAAGGAATGAAGTGCTGCAGTGTAATTGCCGGAATAGATTTGAAAGACAATTAAAATATTAGGAGGATTTGTAATGTCTATTCCGGAAGAAAAAAAATATCCACGTACAGGTGATACGCAAACCATTTATCTAAAGTCTATTATTACCGATGCTAATATAAAGATTGGTGATTATACAATGTATAATGACTTTGTAAATGATCCGATTTATTTTGAAAAAAACAATGTTTTATATCATTATCCTGTAAATCATGATAAATTGATTATTGGTAATTTTTGTTCCATTGCTTGTGGTGCTAAGTTTATTTTTACCAGTGCCAACCATACTTTGAAGTCTCTCTCTACTTATCCGTTCCCTCTGTTTTGGGAAGAATATGGGCTTGCACAGAATGATGTCACACAGGCCTGGGATAACAAGGGCGATATCATTATTGGAAATGATGTATGGATTGGGTATGAAGCGGTTATTATGTCCGGCATTCATATTGGAAATGGAGCAATTATAGGAACAAGAGCAGTTGTAACAAAAGATGTTGAGCCATATACAATAGTGGGTGGTGTGCCGGCAAAGCCTATTAAAAAGCGATTTAATGATGAAACAATTGAAAAATTACAATCTATTTGTTGGTGGAACTGGGATAAAGAAAAAGTCCGTGAAAAAATAAATGATATTATGTGCGGAAATATAGATAAATTGTAAGTGTTTGTTTTTTTGGAAAACGCAAAACAAGCAAACTTAGAGGCATCGAGATAGAAAAATCTTGGTGCCTCGTTTTAATTGTTTGCTATATGTCTTTGTAGATATAACTGAAATAAATCTTATTATTTGAGTGGGCAGTTATGAATTCTGAAATTGTTATGCAGACGCGGGGACGGAAGAACGTGTGAAAACCCCATAAATTGGTTAACATAAATATGAAAGAATATGCTATAATCTAATCTGTTAATTAGAAAGCAGGTGGATTATGAGATATATAGAAGGAATTGCTAGAAAGAGAAAGATTGCTTATCCAGAATATATAGATGATTATATTACCGATGATAATCAAGTTCGAGTCATTGATGCATTTGTTGACACCTTAGACTTGGTTCAATTGAGTTTCAAAAATGCTACTCCTTCACATACCGGGAGGTTGGGATTTAATCCCAAAGATTTATTAAAGCTATATATCTATGGTTATATGAATAGGATTACTTCCTCGAGAAGACTGGAATCAGAAGCAACTAGGAATGTCGAGTTAATGTGGCTAATTCGAAAACTAAGACCTGATTTTAAGACAATCGCTGATTTTAGAAAAGACAATAAAGATGCAATACAAAAGGTATTCAAACAGTTTGTTGCACTATGTAAACAATGGGATTTGTTTGGGATGGAAGTAGTTGCGGTTGACAGGTCTAAATTTAGAGCTAGCAACTCTAAGAGGAATAATTTTAATCAGAAGAATTTAGCTCGTAAAATTAAGTATCTTGAAGAAAAAATACAAGAATATATGACGCAGCTAGATGAAAATGACATCTGCGAAGAATCCATTAGAAAGCTTGATGCACAAGAAATAAAAGACAGAATAAAAGAGTTAAAAGCCCGTAAAGTGAACTGTATGAGGGTTATCAGCAGGAACTAAAAGAAAAAGGAATTAATGAAATATCAACAACGGATCCGGATGCAAGACTTATGGCTGTAAATAACAATGGTGTTGATGTTTGCTATAATGTTCAAACCGTTGTGGATGATAAGCACAGCTTAATCGTAGATATTAATGTCATCAACAATCCAACAGATCATGGGCAGCTAAGTGAAATGAGTAAGCAGGCTATTGATGCTTTTGAAGTAAATAGTATCAAATCTCTTGCGGATAAAGGGTACTATAATGCAGATGACCTAAAAGCATGTGATAAAGAAAATATTACAACATATGTTGCAAAGCAAGTGTTTTCAAACTCTACAGGTGAAAGAGAATTTTATTGTGACAGGTTTAAGTATGATAAAGAGAAGGATGTTTATGTTTGTCCTGCCGGATATAACCTAAAATGCACAATAAAGACCCCTATAAAAGAGGATACTAAACATATCGAGTATGCCAATTATGAAGCCTGTAGTAAATGCCAGTATAAAGACAAATGTACAACTAGTAAACAAGGAAGAACAATTAGAAGATGTGTAGATCAGGATTTTTTAGATTCGGTTGACGAAAGGACGGCTAAAAACAAGGAATTATATAAAAGACGTCAAATGATTGTAGAACACCCTTTTGGTACAATAAAAAGAGGCTGGGGGTTATCGTATTTTCTGACGAGAGGATTGCAGTCAGTAAAGACGGAGATCTCTTTGGCTTTTTTAGCCTATAACATGAAAAGGGCAATAAATATATTAGGAATTAAAGAAATGATTAAGAGATTAGAAGGATTACTACATCTTTCTAATCTCTACAAAGCATATATTAACATATACTGGGAAATCATGAGGACTATCCGTGTGAAATATGAGCCTATATAAAATTTTATTGGAAATTAGCATAGGTTTACATCGGTTAAGATTTCCGTTTTCACACGTTCTGACGGTTCTTTCGTCTTGGTCCCCTTGTTTTTCAGGATCTAAAATTGACAAAATCTTAATGTAGTCAAATGGATGAATCATTCCTGCATTTTGTTGCGGGATACCAGCAAAGTTGTTAGCAGCAAGGAAAGAGGGGTCAGGCTTGAAATATTTCTTTATTTACGGTGAAATTATCTAAAATGATGAGCGTGTCGAGAAAATAGCGAATTCACTATCAATGTGCCTCATATCATGTAATGGTTAGAGGCAATACTGGAGAAAAAGTACGATTAGACGAAACAAATAAGTGAATAATTTGCCTGATCCCAAAGTACAGAAGCGGAGATACTGATATAGGAGACCCTTAAAATAGGTTGTATTTATCCTATTTTAAGCCTTCTTTGACAAATCGTATCAAAGGGGCTTAAAAAGTAGTGGAATGAAATGTCATACTCCGTTTTCCGGCATGTTACGGACAGTTTAAACTTTTGAGCTTTCTATGCTAGTTTGTTTTAACAACTCATCAAGACGTTTGGCAATTTTCTTTCTGATCATGAGCATGGTATCAAGTTTTTTGTAGAGTTGGTCATTCAAGCGGTTTAGTATTTCAGGATCGGTGGTTTCATCGATGTTGACGTATTTTGATTGACCATTGTCTTTATAGCTGAAGCAGGTTCTTTGACCACATTCATCCTTGAATTGAGCCATTAGGCTATTCGCTTTTCTTCTTAATGCCTGTTCTCGGGCATTGGTAACGTCGAATTGAAAATATGGTTTTATAAGGTCAACGACAGCATCTGTTGTAATTTCACTTAGCCCTGCCATTTGCTTCAGGATTTCGTTCCTTGCTTGTTTCTCCAATGTGATGGTTTTGCTCATATACTCAGTCCTTTCAGAAAATTATTTATTTTCATTATCTTTGCTACCGCTTCATTCGCTTTTCTTTGTTCATTTTTGAAATTAAGAGGACCATTAAGATAATCAGCCCAGGCCTTAAGGTGTTTGTCATCCACCTCTAGCTTTCGAATCTCTGATAATATATTACTGAATTTTTTTGCGGTTGCTGCGCAAAATGTTTGATAATCATGGCTAGCCGCGGCATTGAGACTTCTTTCCTGTTCGTTTTTCTTTCTCTCCTGCGCTAAGTATAATACTCTGGATCTGGTTGGAAGTTTATTGTTTTCTCTGGCTTCTGATTTTACCTGTTCAACCAAATCCTTATTATCTGCCAAAATTTCAAAGCGTTTTTGTTGATTTGTAGTAAAGTTAAACTCTTTCACAATCTGTGATTTGGTTTTCTGAGGTAGGGATAGATTTTCACAGGTATGATTCGAGGCATTTCCAACTTCGGTCCACCGGTGGACCGAAGTCAAATCGCTTCTGGTTCCTTGGGCAGTGGGGATGTTTTTTAATAATTCACCAATCCTAACTTCAGCATCCAATAATGCTTCGGCTAGCATCCGGCCTTCTTCTTTTTTTTGATCCCTTACCGCCTGAGCCAATTTCAATTTTTCTATAGCTCTTATTTCTGCCCGGACGGAGGCCAGTTTCTCTCTTCCAACCAAAATGAATTTGCTCAAATCCTCTAATGTTACAGGCAGGTTAGATTTGCATTTTTCTATTTTAAAATTATCCATCTGTTTTTTCTCACATTTCCTAAATAAGTTTATAATGAGCGAGTGAATCATTACATTACAAATCAAAATGCAATCAATAACTTCCATACAATACGAATGATATATGGATGCGCAAACGCTGTAAGTGTATGCACATATTTACATAATATGAATAAGCGTATTATATTGTTACCATGAATAGTAATTCCTTGTCTTTTAGTACGGGATGAAAAAGGAGGATGAAAATTCAGTGACGGTTCAAAATCACTGAAAAAGTGCTGATTTGCCGGCAGTGCAACAGAGGGACAAGCTTTATTACCTCTAAAATATCTGGAAACATTACATCACACACAAATTGCAATATAGCACTCAAAAAAGCTCGCTTTATTAGTGGTCTCGGATCGTCCCCATGCATCTATGCATTGACATAAAAGGGGTGGAATAGGCTAAATATCTCAAGATATCACAAATATGTTCCAAATTAGGCAGGATTCTTAATAATTTTGAGCAATTTGAAAAGATACGTTATGATAAATTTGTTCAAAGAGGCGGCTTTAGAAAAAGACTATTGCTAAAGGAAGAGAAGAATGAGTAAAGAAGTAACAACTATATTTGGATTATATGAGCAAGAGGAAGTATAGGGAGGTCCTATTGCTTCCGAAACAACAGATGAGGAGACGATTAGTGCAAAAACTTTTTTCATCAATGGCTGTGAACGGTGGACATGATGGTTCTTTCGTCTTGGTTCCATTGTCTTGCAGGACATACAGTACACAAAATCTTTATGCAGTCAAATGGATGAATTATTCCTGCATTTCATTGTGGGATACTAGCAAAGTTGTTAGTAGTATATATAAATCAAAGATGAAAAAGATTCATGTGCTTAAGTTTTTCACCAATAAAATTACTGATAAGGACAGCATATCATTAGATAAAATCTTACATAATAGTACAAAATTAATCTAAATAGCTTGCATTATTTCCCTTAAATAGTATATAATTATTGCGAGGAAAATTAGAAAAGTCGCCATGGTTTTTGAGTGTGCCAGCACTCAAAAACTAATGCAGGCAAAAGGACTGCCTACACCAACAGTAGACGTATCGCCAGATACAAGTGTATCCGATGATACGCGGCTGTCATGCGACCTTATGTTATTATACAGCATTTGACTTTTATTTTCAATAACATAAAAGCACACGTGTAGGAGAGTAGTATATTTTCTGCGCGTGCGCTTTTTTAATTTTCCTCTCAGATACTTTTATTTGAGAGGAAAATATATAATGAAGAATAGCGTGAAAAAACCAATCAAATCAGCGGAGGAGCTATCTGATCTTGTTTATCGTTCGGAAAGTAATCATCGATCTAGCAGCTCTTCCACAGGAAGCGGGCAATGCATTGATAGTAATGAATTGGAAATAAAAAAAGAATCCATTAATCAACTGAGGCAGCAGTTGCATTTATTAATGATTCAACCTGAATGTAACCTAGTCAGTGAAGAAGTTTTGAGCATTAGCCGGGCGTTGGATGAACTCGTTTGTGATTATCAAAAAGCATTTGGGTATTTTAAAGAATGGAAACAGCAACAGAAGCGGATGCTGAATCAAAGTCAGAATAGGAGATGCTGCTATGGGAGAGAGTAAAGTGGAGCATCTCAACGTATTGCTAAATGTACAAAAGCTGGACTCTTTTCTGCATGAGTTTTCAAAATACAGTGAAGAGCAAAAGATTCATTGTGTCCGGCGCGTCGAGGATAAGTGTATGGAGAGATTGGTGGATTTCGTAAGTTTCATGATTACGTTGCAAGATTTGGCGGATATTTGGTACGCCGGTTACGAAGAAGAAAGCAGAAACAGGCACTACCACAACAGCCGGTATCATGGACTTAACCTTCACAGTGTTTTTGATAAAGGCACAGTTGAGTTCCGGCTCTTCAACGGAACGACTCATGCAGGAAAGATTAAAGCATAGAAATGCATATCTTAGTGCAAAGGAAAATCCGGCTGAAGAGAATCTCTTCCGGCAGTTAAGGCTTAACCAATGGGTGAAACAATCAACCCGTTGGATGCCTATGGATAAGTGGGATGAGTGTGCTTTTAAGATAGATATTGATACTTTACGAGGCAGGGAATGCTATGCAGGGCTTGATCTGTCAAGCACCACGGATATTACAGTTTTTGTATTGGTGTTTCCACCAAGAATAGCTGATGAAAAATATATTGTGTTACCATACTTTTGGATACCAGATGAGAATATGAAGATAAGAGTAAGGAGAGATCATGTTCCATATGATGTGTGGGAGCAGCAAGGTTATCTGAAAACTACAGAAGGAAACGTTGTTCATTATGGGTTTATAGAAGCATTTATCGAAGAGCTTGGGATGAAGTATAACATAAAAGAAATAGCCTTTGACCGATGGGGTGCAGTTCAGATGGTACAAAATCTTGAGGGGATGGGTTTTACGGTAGTTCCTTTTGGACAAGGTTATAAAGATATGTCACCATCTTCTAAAGAGTTAATGAAACTTACGTTGGAGGAGAAAATAGCACACGGGGGAAACCCGGTGCTTAGGTGGATGATGGATAATATCTATATAAAAACAGATCCTGCCGGTAATATTAAACCGGATAAAGAAAAAAGTACTGAACGTATTGATGGGGCAGTGGCTCTTATTATGGCATTGGATAGGGCGATAAGGAATGAGAATAAGACCAGTGTTTATGATGAGAGAGGAATTTTGATTATATAATTAAGTGAAAATCCTTGACGCTTATGCTTATGCTGATTATAATCTAAGCATAAGTGTCAAGAGGAGATATTCTGATGACTAGATTTGAAAAAAATGTCTTTAAAATGGTATTTATGAATTATATAGGATGAATTTAGTTAGCCAATTAGAGTATATTCGATTGTTGAACGCCGATAAATGTGTTATAATAAACTTAGATAGACATTTAACGTTTGTATCTTGGAAAATGTTGATATTTACTTGAAGGAGGGATTGTAGAATGGCAACGTCATCATTTAGTAAAGATTTCACGTTAGATAGTAAAAAGGCTGTGGATTCTTTTACAAAAATAATTTCTACACCTGCTAAAAGCGTGAAAATAGATAGAACATTAATATCGCCCACTAGTGAGAGGCGAGGTGAGCAAAAATTAAAGCAAATGTTATCTCGCTAAAGAAACTAATAGAAATGAGTGATGAGCAAAAAGCTCAAGAACTTATTTCTATTTTTGTGTGTGAAAAGGATCCGGATATAGAGAACTTTTTAAAGGAAAAGGCTATTTTGTTTGAAAAGATTGGGAAAAGTAGAACTTTCCTGGTTTTTAATGAAGAGGCAGAAGAGTTTGGAGTTTTAGCTTATTTCACTATAGCATTACAAGTTCTTAAGGTTCGCGAATCTTTATCCAATCGTAAGATTAAAAATTTTGATGGATTTAATGCTAAAATAAATGGTGAAAGGATTACTGAATTTCCAGCCATTTTGATTGGACAAGTTGGTAAAAATAGTCTGTATAAAGACAATATTTCAGGTTACGATTTAATGCAGTATTGTATGAATACAGTTTTAGATGGACAGATGCGTATTGCTGGAAGGATAGTAATGCTTGAATGTAGAAACATACCGTATCTCATTGAGCTTTATGGGCAATTTGGGTTTACTATACTTGAAAAAGATTATGCAGAAGATGAATTGCTACAACTCATAAAGATACTTCGGGAAGAAGAGCTAATTGAAAAGCAAGGTATTGGAGAGGCCTAAATAAGTCTCTTTTTTTATGCTCATTTTTAGGAGGAATCGTAATGAGAGTACTGTTAATATCAAAATTCTTTGAACTAAGGGCTGGTCCTAAAAACAGCCTATTTAACAGTACTTACAGTTTTTTCTTTGGCAGCTCTAGCAGCGGGAAAACTGTCAGTGAAAAAACTGCGCTGCAAACCACGGTAGTTTATGCTTGTGTCAGGATTCTATCCGAGACTATCGCAAGCTTACCGCTTCATACTTATAAATACACAGCCGGTGGAAAAGAAAAAGTAACCAATCATCCGCTATATTACCTGCTCCATGATGAGCCAAACCCAGAGATGACTTCATTCGTGTTTCGAGAGACACTGATGAGTCATCTTTTATTATGGGGAAATGCCTATGCACAGATCATTCGTGATGGTAGGGGGCAGGTTATAGCACTCTATCCTTTACTACCAAATAGGATGAGTGTAGATAGAACAAGCAGTGGTGAGATTTATTATATCTATACCAAAGACGATGGTGAGAATCCGAACATGCAAGGTTATGGGCAAGTGTATTTAAGAAAAGAAGAAGTATTGCATATACCAGGCTTGGGCTTTGATGGCTTAGTGGGTTATTCGCCAATTGCTATGGCAAAGAATGCAATAGGTATGGCAATAGCGACTGAAGAATATGGTGCGAAGTTTTTTGCCAATGGTGCAAATCCCGGTGGCGTGCTGGAGCACCTGGGTGTAGTGAAAGATCCTAAACGTGTGCGGGATAGTTGGAATACAGTTTATCAGGGAAGCGCTAATGCTCATCGTGTTGCGGTGTTGGAAGAGGGGATGAAGTATCAGTCAATAGGAATTCCACCGGAACAGGCACATTTGAATCAAAAAGTAACACTGGACTTTGGTGCAAATATAACTTTTGCAGGAGATTTTTCATTACAATCAAAGTCTACATGGGTAGATTTTATAAATAAAACTGAAAATGATGTTTTATCAAAACCGGGCAACTTTGAGCTGTATTTTGAAGAGGAGCAGTTTGATGAATTCGTGGAACGGCTCAAATCCACTGAAATAAAGTATGTTCACGATGTCCTTGTTATATTGCCATAAATCTGTTATAAAATGATTCTTTTGCTTTTAGAAGTTCTTTTGAATATCTGCCATTTCTAGGTGTAAGTTGTTTATATTCGGAAATAATCATTTTTGCACGCTGTTTCTTTTGAATAATAACGAGATAAGGTTTAACTTCTCGTAACAGTTCTATTGCATCAGTATATTTCACTGTATAGGTATATGAATTTTCATGTTTAGAGGGTTTATAATTTTTTTTGATTTTATAGATCCAACTCCAATTCTAGTTTTTATATATTCAAGTAATTCTAGTGAGGTTGAGGCAATACTGACACAAGGGAAAGATGATGAGAAAAGTGGTTTAAGTGGTTGTGGTAGCTGGGGGTTTGTGCATTTCCATTTTGCGAAATCAGTTTATTTGAAAGATTGGCTAATGGCTGAATTACTTGATAAACAGGATCTTTTAAGATTTTTTAATGAGTGAAGCTAAACGATGGACTGTTGTATTCGTATAAGAAATAGCAGATTTCTTAGAAATTTCTGTGATTTTATTGACCTTGTTCGAATAAACGAATAAAATAGAATTTGGAAAACATTTCAATCGTTAGATGTCCATGACGTGTGATATGTTTGAATACATAACTGCTAAAGAAGCAGCAGAAAAATGGGGAATTTCTCAGCGGAGAGTCCAGGTTTTATGTGTTGAAGGAAGAATAGCTGGGGCAAAGAAGTATGCTTTTGTTTGGGCTATACCAAAGGATGCGGAAAAGCCCAAAGATGAGAGGATTGTTAGCGGAAAGCATGTAAAAGAATGGGGTTTATAATGACTGGTAAAAATTTACACGAAGGGCATAGAAAAAGAGTAAAAGAAAGATTCTTAAAAGAGGGATTAGATTCATTTAATGATCATCAGGTACTTGAATTACTAATGTTTTATGCTATTCCGATGAAAGATACTAATGAACTAGCGCATAGAATGATTAAAGAATTTGGTTCATTGTCAGGATTGTTTGAAGCTAACCCGAAGGATATATGTAATAAATGCGGAGTTAGTGAAAATTCTGCTATATTAATTTCTCTAGTACCATCTCTTGCAAGAAGATACTTCAAAGGGAAATGGGGAGAAAAAATTGTTCTAAATAGTGCTTCAAAAGCAGGAGAGTATTCTGTTTCATTATTTGTTGGGAAGCATTATGAAAATTTTTACATAATATGTCTTGACTCTCAAAACAGGGTAAAACACTCAGCTCTTGTTCATGAAGGATCGATAAATGAAGTGCCGGTATATCCAAGAATTATTGTTGAATTGGCTCTTCGTCATCAAGCACATAGTATTATCTTAGCACATAATCATCCCGGCGGTAGCTTGAAACCCTCTCAAGAAGATATTAATATAACAAATACGATTGTTTCTGTTTTAGAATCAATTGATATAAAAGTTAGAGATCATATTATTGTATCTGGAGATAAGTATATAAGTCTAAAGCAAAATAATTTTTTATAGGAGCGAAAAGATGGAGGATATAATAAGAAGGATTATACAATTTAGAAACGATAGAGATTGGAAAAAGTTTCATTCCCCAGAAAACCTGGCAAAATCAATTTCAATTGAGGCAGCGGAACTTTTGGAAAACTTTCAATGGAGCAATGAATATTGCTTAGAAAACGTAGCTGATGAACTTGCTGATGTAATTATATATTCAATACTAATGGCAGATGCTTTGAACATTGATTTTATTGATGCAATGAGTAAAAAATTAGAAAAAAATAATGAGAAATATCCAATAGATAAAGCTAAAGGTAACAGTAAAAAATATACAGAATTTTGAGGTAATATTATGATTATTTATGAGGCAACAAAAGGTGACTTTGTAAATGATGTAATTAATGATGCAATTGCAATTAAAATTTATAATACTTTTAAAGAAAAATCAGTACATACTACAGCTGGAGAAATTAATTCATGGAATAATTCTATGGAATACATGAATAAAGTTTTGAATACAACTCAAATACCAGATAATTGCGGGGTTGCAATTGAATACAGGATTCCAAGAACAAGTAATAGAATTGATTTTATTTTGTCTGGAATAGATGAGTCAAATAACAATTCAGCAGTCATAATTGAACTAAAACAATGGGACAAGCAAGTTGAAGCTGTTGTAGATAGAGATGGAATAGTTAAGACAAAATATTACGGAGGAAGGCCTATTGAGCATCCATCATATCAAGCATGGTCATATGCAAAGCTGATTTCAAATTATAATGAGTCTGTTCAAAACAACCTTGTTAATTTATATCCATGTGCATATTTACATAATTATTTTATCAATCAAGATGATCCAATTCTTCATCATGTTTACGACTATTATACTTCACAATCACCAGTATTTACAAAAGGTGATGTTTTCAAGCTGAGAGAATTTATTTCTAGGTACATAGTGAAACCTGACCAAAAGAAAATATTATATATGATTGAAAACGGGAAAATTAGGCCAGCTAAATCACTCCAAGAAAGCCTTGAAAAAATGCTAAAAGGGAATGAAGAGTTTACAATGATTGGAGAGCAAAAAGTTGTATTAGAAGAAGGTCTGTTTTTAGCAAGAAACTCCTATAAAACTGGTAAGAAGAATATTCTTATTGTTCAAGGTGGACCCGGAACGGGAAAGTCGGTTGTAGCGATTAATTTATTGGTAAAGTTAACTTGTGAAAATATGGTTTGCCAATATGTTACAAAGAACCAAGCTCCTCGTGAAGTTTATTCAAGCAAGCTTCAATCAAGTTTCAAAAAATCATATATTCAAAACCTTTTTAAAGGTTCAGGCGTTTATTTTGAGTCTCAGAAAAATGAATTTGATGCATTGATTGTTGATGAAGCGCACCGTTTGGCAGAAAAATCTGGAATGTTCAAAAACAAAGGAGAAAATCAAATCAAAGAAATCATTAATGCAGCCAAATTTGCAGTATTCTTTATTGATGAAAGTCAAAGGATTCATATTGATGATTTTGGCAGGAAATCTGAAATATATAAATATGCCGACTTATATAATGTGAATGTTGTTGAAATGATATTAGAATCTCAATTTAGGTGTAATGGCTCTGCTGGATATATTTCATGGCTGGATGATGTTCTTGGTATTAGGAATACTGCAAATTCTGATGGATTCGAATTTGATTATGAATTTAGGATAGTTGAAAACCCCAATGAATTGAGAACGCTAATAAATGAAAAAAATAACATAAATAATAAATCTAGAATTGTTGCAGGTTATTGTTGGGATTGGGCTAAAGAAGGAAGAACAAATGAAAATATATATGACATAAATATTAATGAATTTGATTTCCATATGAGTTGGAATTTGAATAACTCTACTACATGGGCGATTGATAGGGATTCAGTCAATCAGGCTGGATGTATTCACACTTCTCAAGGGCTAGAATTTGATTATATTGGTGTGATTATTGGGAAAGATTTGATTTATGATGGTGAAAAGGTTGTAACTGATTTTACTGAAAGAGCCAATACAGATCAATCATTGAAAGGAATTAAAAAGCTATACAAAGAAAATAAAGAAGAAGCATTAAAAATTGCAGATGAAATAATAAAAAATACTTACAGAACATTAATGACTAGAGGGCAAAAAGGTTGCTATGTTTATTGTTGCGATAACGGCTTGAGTGAATATTTTAAAGAAAGACTCAATTTAATCAAAAAAGCGGAAGAATATTTTAAATTCAAGTTTATTAGGAAAAAAGCTGCGGAGGATGAAGATGAATATTCTTTAGATTAATTTTGAAAATGGTCAATCCGTGTCCTTGGGCTCTGCTATGACATTAGACATGCCTACCAGGGAGACCGAGAGGTTGAGCTTGTTGACAACAATATGGACGAAGACAAAATGAAGTGGCACTCCATCATTGCTCCAAAAAGCAATGTATATTACAGCTGCAATTATCTTTACCCTGAGATGTTTTTCGTAATGTTTGCCTTGAATGCGCTTTTAAAACTGCGGATCAGGGATCTGGCAAAGGCAAAATACATCTACAAAGAAGCCATGGACAAGAAGGTTATCTGGAATGAAACAATTGCAACCATCCGGCTTTTCCAGGCTGAATTTGTGAAATGTGTCAAAGGTACTTTTACAGAGGCTACCTTTGCCAGATGGATGAATGTGATGAATAGTGATTATATAAGTATTAAGGATATTGCCGGACAGTATGTTGATTTGTTGAATATCAAATACATAAATATGCCTAAGGAGAAGCGGCTGAAAAACCTGTCCTCTATTGCCAAGAGAATAGCAGAATTCAGGTATGACAATGACCATAAGGAGATAAAGGGAGTTGTTATGGAAGCGGCAAGGGAGCATCGATGTGAGCCTAGGGCAATTAAGTTACAGGGGATTGAATATATGGAATATTTTGGACGGTGAAGGGAGTACAAAAATGGCTGAGGGTAAAGATAAAAAACTTCAGATTCGCAACAGCACAGCAGAATTCTTAATTTTTACATCACAAAAAGGTGAAAATTCTATTGATGTTTTGGTGGCTGACGAGAATGTGTGGTTAACCCGGGATATGATTGCAACCCTATATGAAAAGGGCCGTTCGACCATTACAGAACATTTAAAAAATATATTTGCGGATGGTGAATTAGAAGAGAATTCAGTATGTCGGAATTTCCGACGAACTGCTTCAGACGGCAAAGAATATAATACAAAATTTTATAATTTAGAAGCTGTAATTGCGGTAGGATTCAGAGCAAACTCAGACAGGGCAATTCAGTTTCGTCAGTGGTCAATTACTGTGTTAAAAGACTTTTCTATTCGTGGTTATGTGCTTGATAAAGAGCGGCTTAAAAATGGGACCTTTTTAAACGAAGAGTATTTCGACCATTTGCTTGAAGAGATCAGAGAAATCAGAGCAAGTGAAAGAAGATTTTATCAAAAGATAACAGATATATATGCTACGGCAATGGACTATTCACCAACAGCTGTTACTACCCAAAAGTTTTTTAAAACTGTACAAAATAAGCTTCATTTTGCAATCCATGGGAAAATAGCAGCAGAGCTTATTGTAGATAGAGCGAATGCAGAAAAAGAAAATATGGGACTTACTACATGGAGAAACTCACCCAGAGGTAAAATATTGAAAAGTGATGTTCTGGTGGCGAAAAACTATTTGACGCTGGAAGAAATGGACTCATTAAATAGAATTGTTACCATGTATTTGGATTACGCTGAAAATCAGGCAAAAAGAAGAATACCAATGACTATGGAGGATTGGGCTAATAGACTCAATGCTTTCTTACAGTTTAATGAATATGATCTCTTGAATAATTCCGGAAAAGTTACGGCGGAGGTTGCAAAAGCCTTTGCAGAAAGTGAATTTAAAAAGTATAGGATTGTGCAGGACAGGCTTTTTGAGAGTGATTTTGACAGGCTTTTGAAGGAAACGGATAAGAGTGATAAGTCTTGAGTAAAGCAGGTAATAACCATGAGCAGAAAAAAACAAAGAGTCAGGTGCGAACTTTACACCGGTGACATACGTCACCTAACAGATGAGGAAATAAAAGCAATCCTTCGTGCTGCCGACGAACTTATTGCAACGGGAGGAAGGAGCATGCTTGCCAAAATCCTTAAAGGTTCCAAAGACAAAAAGGTTCTAGAGTATGGTCTGGATCAATGCCCTGTCTATGGATACTACCGGGAGTTGACCTTGCAGCAAATAACCAACCGGATTGATTGGATGATAAAGAAGGGCTACCTTGAAATTGAATACAGGGACAGGCTTCCCATGCTTGTTTTCTCAGATATCGGATGGGAGATTGAGCGGGAAACCTATGCGGAGGAACTGCTTCAAAAGCTTACGAAACTTCTGGATGGGAGAGACTACAGCTTTGTCCAGGAGTTGAAGGACAGGAACAGGGGAATGATATTGTTATTGATTGAGAAAATAAAGCTGACCGGCAATGCAAGGTTTATACCGCTGCTTAAAGCCTGGAAAGAAATTGAATACAAGAAAGTACAAGCTGAAATACAGAGAGTCATAGATTATCTTATGAAGGACGGAACAATATTTTGATGAATTTGAATAACTTTGAAAGCTACATTGATAGAATAATCTATTTGCGTGGATATGATTATTATGAAAACGGCTATGTCAATTTTGTTAAGGAAACAGAGGAACATGTATATGTGGCAGAGGTTGAAGGGACTGAAACCTATACCATTGATGTTGAGCTTGATGACAACCTGAATATTGTTGAAACGCTATGTGACTGTCCCTTTAATATGGAAGAATACTGTAAGCATCAGGTAGCTGTATTTCTTACTTTAAGGGATATGAAGAGTAATGCATCCGTAAAGAAGAATTCTGCAGCTAACAATACAATATCAATAGAACCAGGAGCTAAACACTTGGCAGCGAAGAAAAATAACGAACCCGATATTGAGCAAATCCTATCGACAAGAAGTAAGGAAGAACTTATAGACTTTCTTCTAGAAATTGCAGCCGAAAATGAAGAAGTTAAGCAGCGAATATTGCTGGAGTTTGATGATGGGGATGATGAAGAGGAGATATTAAAAGCGGTTTCTCTTATCCAAACCTTTATCAGAAACAATTCCGACCGCCATGGATTTGTAAATTACAGAGACACTTATAATGCTGTAAATGGTGCTGAACTTGTGCTTGATAAGGCTGATTCGGTTTGCGATGAAGGTAAAACAATCCATGCGGTAAACCTTGCACTATGTGTAGTGCGGGAAATGGTAGATTTGATTCAAAATGCTGATGACTCCAGTGGGACAATAGGAGGAGTAATTGAACGCGGATTCGGCGTTATTGTTGAAATTATCGAAAATACAGAATTAAGCTCATCTGAAAAAAATATTGTATTCGAAAATTTAATGAAAGAGGTTTCTCACAGACGCTATGATGGTTGGACTGACTGGAGACTGGACTTCCTTGAAATTTGTTCAAGACTATCTGACACACCAGACTTGAGGAATAAATTAGAAAAGCATATGACACTATTTGGAAAGAATGAAGATATTGATTCCTGGGGCGGCAGCTATTTCGCAGAAAAAGTGAATCAAATCAGATACAATATGATTTTGCACAATGACGGGGAGAAGAAGGCACAGGAGTTTACTGAGCAAAACCTCCATTTTTCGAGTTTTAGAAAAATGACTATAGAGCGAGCGATGCAGAGCAAGGATTATGAGCAGGTAATTAAGCTTGCTCTTGATGGGGAAGCAAAGGATAAAGGTTTGCCAGGCCTTCTGGATGACTGGAGGAAGTATCGCTATAAAGCGTATAAGCTTTCAGGAAAGCTTGATAAGCAGCGTGGATTAGCAATGGATTTTATTTTGGATGGAAGCTTTGAATTTTATAAGGAGTTAAAAAGTACCTATGATCTAAACGATTGGATTGCCGTTTATCCAAAGATTATCTTCCTGTTGAAAAATCAAAAGAGGATTTATTCTGACATTTATACCCGTATTCTGATAGAGGAAGGCGAAAAGGAAAAACTCCTTGAGTATGTTAAGAAAAGTCCTTCATCGGTTGAAAGTTACTATAAGTATCTTATTCCAGAATTTAAGGAAGAAGTGTATGATTTGTTTCTGAAACATATTGAACAGACTGCATCAAGGGCTGGCAACAGAAGGGATTACCAAGGAGTTTGTGCTATTATTCGGAACTTGAAAAAAGCAGGAGGAAAAGACCAGGCATTGGAAATCAAACAGAAGCTTTTTACTAAATATGCAAATAGACCGGCATTCAGGGATGAATTGACAAGGGTATGAAACATACAGGAGAAGAGAATAAAAAGAGCATTGATTATTCTTCAAACATTATTTGTAGTTAATTACGTGATACAGATTATATAATACGAACATCGAACAGATTTTATTTCACAGCACGAAGGGAGAGTTAAAATGAAAAAATGGTTTACAGTCGATCATATTGATGCAGACACTCACATTATTAGCGAATACCGCCATTGGGAGGAAACCCACTGCTACCTGCTTGAAGGTCGAAAACGGTGCTTACTCATCGACACCGGGCTGGGCATTTCTAATATTTCCGAAGAGGTGAAAAAACTGACGGATAAACCGGTAACTGCTGTAGCAACGCACATCCACTGGGATCATATCGGTGGACACAAATATTATCCGGATTTTTATGCCCATGAGGCGGAGTTGAACTGGCTGAACGGGGAGTTCCCGCTGACGATGGATACTATCCGGGACATGGTCATAGATCGCTGCGATTTGCCAGAGGGTTATGATGTAAACACTTATGAGTTCTTTCAGGGAACGCCTATACGGACACTGCACGACGGCGACACCATAGATCTGGGTGGGCGTGTGATCACTGTGTTGCATACGCCGGGACACTCTCCGGGACATATGTGTTTTTGGGAACCTCAGCGTGGTTACATATTTACCGGCGATCTTGTCTACAAGGACACGCTGTTTGCGTACTACCCTTCCACCGACCCACAGGCATATCTTGAGTCGCTTGAAGTTATTGCGGCACTTCCTGTAAAAAGAGTATTTCCAGCTCATCACAGTCTGGACATTCAGCCCAAAATTTTGAACAGTATGAGAAACGCTTTCCGCCAGCTGAAAGCGGAGGGCAACCTACATCATGGCAGTGGCACCTTTGATTACGGCGATTGGGCTGTATGGCTTTGATGATATAAATTCCAGTTTGTTAATGATTCAGCATTAAAAGGAGGCTATAGCGGCAAAATGTGTACCAGATTTGTATATAACGGTGATGACATGATCACCGGATTTAATTTTGATATAGACCTTGCTGTGTGGAAACACAAGGTGTTTACAGAAAAATACAAATTCTATATTGGAATCAAGATGACTGATGAAAGCTACCATTCCTTCCACGGCGTTAATGCAAACGGAAATGCAGGTACCCTGCTTTATGTTCACGACAGTAACAACGGAATGGCGTTGGAATAGTTGTAGGAGCTACTATGGGATGTCGGAATATCCAATAGGGTTAAGTGATATCTCATTATACAGTGAAGAACAAAAGATTCATTGTGTCCGGCGGGTCGAGGATAAATGTATGGAAAGATTGGTGGATTTCGTAAGTTTCATGATTACGTTTGAGCGAAAACAATGATGACAAAAGAATTACATTTTTAAAAAATTATTGACAAAAGCTATAGGACGCCATAAAATGGTAGTGTAGTTTAAAAGTATTATTAGGTGAAAGGAGTGTTTTCATATGTTGGTAACTAATTACGAGGTGAATGATAACTGAATTTATTAATTTTGAGACAACCATAAGCCTAATAAGTTTCGGAGGCACGATTTTGGTTATCGTGTTTTTTTGTTGCCTTTTTTAGGGGAAGAATGAACCGTGGGTTGTTGAACCACGGTATTTTTATGCATTTTTTTAGATGAAAAGGAGAATTGAATGAGTAATACGTTATTAATAACAAGCAGTAAGAACTGGATAGAACATACCGCAGTCATGCAGCTAAATGCATTATCGGAATTGGATGGAGTGAGAAGAGTAGTGGGACTGCCTGACCTGCATGCCGGAAAAGTCCCTGTTGGTGTTGCGGTAGTAACCGAAGGAATGATATACCCACATATCATTGGAAATGATATTGGCTGTGGCATGGGTCTATTTAGAACCGGTATTGAGAGAAAAAAATTTAAAAGGGATCGTTGGGTAACGAGGCTTAACCACATCCGGGAATTGGCTGATATTGAAACAATGAATCCTTATGAAGAGCCAAGTCCCATATATGATTTAGGTACAATCGGGTCAGGTAATCACTTTGCAGAATTTCAGATTTTGGAGGAAGTATTTGAACAAGATGAGTTGGAAAAACTCAAGCTCAGTAAAGATGATTTACTGCTGCTGATTCATAGCGGGTCACGGGGATATGGACAGAGTATACTGAGAGAATTTAATGATTGCCATGGGTATCCGTTAAATAGTAATGAAGCAGGGATTTATCTTGAAAAGCATGAACATGCACTGCTTTGGGCAGAGCGCAACCGACTGGTAGTGGCAAATAAGCTGATTAGTTATTTGGGATATGTTTCACAAGTTGAAACTGTGATTGACTGTAAGCATAATTTCTTAGAACAAAAGGGTAATCTTTTTATACATCGAAAAGGAGCAGTTTCAGCAGAAGTTGGAGTGGTAATTGTACCGGGATCAAGAGGATCACTAACCTACATTGTGATGCCAACCGATAAAACAGAGGAAGCGGCATACTCCCTTTCACATGGAGCAGGCAGGAAGTGGGCACGTAGTCTATGCAAATCCCGTATCCGTGATAAATATAATAGAGAAACCATAAGACAAACCAAGCTAAAAAGTCGTATTGTTTGTCATGATACTGATTTGCTTTTTGAAGAAGCACCTGAGGCATATAAGAATATCGATACTGTTATTGAAAGTCTCATGGAGTTTGGTTTGATTAAAATTATTGCAACCCTTAGGCCAGTGCTGACATATAAGGGGTGATAAAATGTTAATACAGATTAGTTCGGGGAAAGGTCCCGCAGAATGTGAATTGGCCGTAGGGAAATTTATAAAAGTCCTCATGCAGGAAGTGAAGAACTTAAAAATAGTTGAAGAAGTAAAAGGACAATATGTGGATTGCTACAAATCAGTGGTATTATCGGCTGATGAGGATGTCAGCCATCTTGAAGGCACGATAAAATGGATTGTGCAAAGTCCTTTCAGACCAAAGCATAAGCGCAGAAACTGGTTTATTGATGTGAGCATATTTAAAGAACCGGAAAGAGTTAGATTTTCAGAAAAGTATGTTCGTTTTGAAACCTTTCGATGCGGAGGACATGGCGGTCAAAATGTTAATAAGGTTGAAACTGGGGTCAGGGCGATTCATATCCCTACAGGGCTCACTGTTGTTTGTACAGAAGCTAGAACCCAGCATATAAACAAGAAATTAGCTTTAAATCGCTTAAGTGAAATTATCAGTAAACAAAACTCAGATATTGAAATGATAGCAAAGCAAACGATGTGGATTCAACATGAACTCTTGGAACGTGGGAACCCCATAAGGGCTTATGAAGGATTAGAGTTTAAGAGGGTAAAGTAGTACAATCATAACCTATAATGATGCGATGAAATGTCTTGCAGTTGGCCTCGGAGCGATCCGGGGTATATTTTTTAGGGTCCATTATATTTGTTGTGATATAGAGCTATAAGTCTTAGTAATGTATTCTCCAAAAGTGTTATTGATAGAATATAGGGACAATGAACCTGTCCCTCTGTCCCAAACGAGTGAACCGTCCACTTATTTGGCATTTAGTTAACAAAAAAGTTCAGGCTTGTTAATATTTTTAAACAATAAGTAGCTCAAACTTAGAAAATTCAAAAAGATCGGATAATGTATATAAACTAATAATAATTAATTTACAAAAATTTGCACATTCTTTATAGAGACAACTAAAAATGTCGAAAATTGTCGGATGCTATGAAGGAGAACAAAGAAAAATGTAGAATATTAAATATAGATACAACAAAAAATTTAGAGGAAGAAGGGAAATGATATTATGAATAAAAGGGTTAGTGGAATAAAGGGAAAGATTTTAATATCTTCAATGGTAGTTATTTTGATAACTCTAGTAAGTATTAGCGGTATTGTAATCCATCAAGTAAATAAAAAGGCTTATGATGATTATTTTAGTAATTCCAGAGAACAAACGATGATCGTTTCCCAGGCAATTAACATTTTCTATGAGCAAATAGACAAAAATATTGATATGTTAGCAACCAATCCTTTGGTAAGGATGGTCGATGATAGTGTTACAACATATAAGCATACAACTGAAGACACCCAAATGAATCCCTCGACCAATGGAGGTATTGAGCAAGAAATCTATGAAGTATTCGAGCAATATGCAAATAGTCACGAAGGCACAAGTTATGTATATCTAGGAACAGAAGATGGAAGATACATACAATGGCCGGAAGAAAGTATAACATCAGGATATGATCCTTCAAAAAGGCCTTGGTTTAATGATGCTGTAAATAATAAGGGAAGTATTATTAGGACAGCTCCATACACTTTTAAGTCTCAGATGCTTACAAGCAATGCTCGTTCATTTACTGACAAAAATGGAAAATTTCTAGGTGCAATAGGAATTGATGTACAACAATCTGATATTAGCGATATGTTAAATCAAATGAAGACCGGTGAAACAGGATATTCAATAATTGTACATAATACAGGTGTAATAATGGCAGATGGAAAAAACGCCGAAAACAATTTTAAGAAAATAGAAGAAGTTGGTATTGAAGGATTAGACAAGCTTCTGGCTGAAGAACTAAAACCATTTGATGTTTTTATTGATGGTGAAAAGTATATCGTCAGTCCACATAAAGTGGAAGGGACTGATTGGATATTAGCATCATTTATGACAGAAAAAGAGTTAAAGTCTAGTGCAAGAGAAATAATATATGTAGTAATGATTTCTGCAGTAACTATACTATTATTAACATCTATTTTGTTCAATTTTGTCTCGGGCAGTATAACAAAACCTATTTTAGCCGTCACAAAGAGAATACAAGATTTTGCTAATTTGGATTTTTCAGAAGATGAAGAATCAAATGAATTAAAATACTTAAACAGAAAAGATGAAACAGGGGATATGGTGAGAGCTCTTAGAACTATGAGAGATAATGTGGCAGAACTTATCCGCAAAGCTGCAGATGCAACGGAACAGGTTGCTGCGTCATCGGAAGAATTAACTGCTACTTCTCAACAATCAGCTACTGCATCAGATGAAGTTGCCAAAACTATTGAGGAAATCGCAAGAGGAGCCAGTGACCAAGCGAAAGACACCGAAACGACAGCCAATAATATAGAAGAGTTAGGTGATTTATTGGAACAAGATTTAAATTATATCAAAGAACTCAATATTGCGGCAGTTCAAATTGAAAAGCAAAAAGAAGAAGGCTTCTTAATTTTGAAAGAGCTTATTGATAAAACTCAGAAAAATAATGATGCTGCAAGCAATGTTTATCAGATTATCATGAGTAACAATGAAAGTGCAGAAAAAATTGAAAGCGCTAGTACTATGATTCAAAGCATTGCAGACCAGACCAACCTTTTAGCTTTAAATGCTGCAATAGAAGCTGCAAGAGCAGGGGAAGCAGGCAGAGGTTTTGCAGTTGTTGCCGAGGAAATAAGAAAGCTTGCAGAACAATCGAATAACTTCACAAATGACATTAAAATTGTAATAAATGAGTTAAAGACAAAATCGCTAAGTGCTGTTGATTTGATGCAACAAACGAAGCAGATTGTTGAGGAACAAGCTGGGAGCGTTGAAGCAACTGAAGGAAAATTTGAAGGAATAGCAGAGGCGATAGATGCTATAAAAACTATAATTAATAAACTTAATCATTCTGCAGACTTAATGGCAGAGAATAAAAACAAAATCATTGAGTTAACGCAAAATCTAGCGGCAATCTCTGAAGAGAATGCTGCTGGAACTGAGCAGGCATCTGCGTCTATGGAAGAGCAAACCGCTACAATTGAAGAAATTGCTAACTCAGGGGAGAACTTATCTACAATTGCAGAAGAATTAAGAGTATTAATAGCGAGATTTAAGGTTTAGTTTTTAAAAGAAACTTTATACGAGTTACAGACAGGGGTACAGACAAGGGGATGGTTCTTGAAGGGGTGAATCGGAAGTTTTGCGCGTAAAAAAAACTCAACCAGCCTGTGAGCACTGCAGTTGAGTCTTTTGATTACTCGCGCAAAATTTTTGATTGCCCAGAAGAAGGAAGTCGCGGTCGGTTGCGGCACATATGGGGATTCAATGTTTTCCTTTCTTGCTTTTTGTGCCAAAGTACTGAAATCGTAAGCACATATTTCTAGATTTTGGTTTCCTTATCTTATCATTCTAGCAGTTTAAGGCATACCTCCCCCCTCCCCAACTAAGAGGCTTAATAATAATTACATATTCAGTTCCAATAATTTTCAAGGTGATGCTCCTTTGGCAAAGGAGTGCATAACCTGTAACCTGTTTTCCTTGCAAGCCGGACACAACAAGATATCTCTTCCGGCTAGAAGACAAATAACCTGCATGGTGGTAAGTCCCTCATATTTAGGCTTGTAAATAGGGCTTAGGGTTAGTTTTCTGCAAAGCTCTAACTTCGTCTTTTTGTTTCTGTTAGCAAGGAGCCCATAGTGTCTTATTTTTACAAAACCCTTAGGGAGAATATGCATCAAAAAACGTCGGATGAATTCAATTCCTTTCATAGTTAGCATCTTTGTCTTGTTACCGTCTTTGTAGTCTTTTTGGCATTACAAACACCTTGGCAAACTCGTTAGATATTGTGATGATTTTGTAATAGTATGTAGAACCAAGAAAGAAGCAGAGCATGCCTTGCAAGCAGTAAAATCCATAATGGGAAAGTTGGAGCTAGAACTGCATCCTGATAAAACGAAGCTGGTTAGTATGTGGGATGGAAAGGAAGGATTTGATTTTCTAGGATTTCACCATAGAAGAAAATTATCTGAAACAGCAAGTGGTCAGAAATTCAGTGAAACACATCAATTTCCGTCAAACAAAGCTATGCAGAAGATGAGGGATAATCTCAAAGGTGTATTTGCCAGCAGGTCAACGTTGTTGCTGGACGTACACAAGATGATTGAAATTCTTAATCCTAAGATAGTAGGAATGAGAAACTATTATGCATTGAAGAACGCAGGCAAGCAACTGAACAAAATGGATTGGTATATTATCAAGAAATTTACCTTGTGGCATAACTACAAGACACAGAATAAAAGGCGATATGCTAGGATTTCAAAGGTTCGAAAGATTATTTACAATAATGGATTACAAAGACTTGCAGTTTAATGAATGCTGAAGGAAGAAGAATATCGGAAAGCCGTGTGCGGGAGAATCGCATGCACGGTTTGATGAAGGGGGGAATGAAATTTCATTCCCCTACTCTACTACATTTTAAACTATTTGTAAGAGAAGCAGAATGAATTTTTATTATTTCAAATCGATGATATGACCTTACCCCCCGCACTGGAGGTATTCTCTCTGTCTATGAAATCAGAGTAAAGTCACAGCTTCCTTATCTTTAAATAATGTTGCTTTTCCCAAGATTAAATCGGATAGTGAGAGACTGTCTTTATAATATAGGAATTGAATAGTTAGAAAATCAGCATTTCCTGATACATATTTGCCTTGCCGCTCACGAATATTTCTACTTGGCTTATCAAAAACAGTTAATACATCTTCGGGCTTTATTTCACTTAACTTCATATCAATACCTCCTATGCTATAGTTTTTCCTTACATTAAAGTTCGGGTAGGAGAGCGCCTTCAGTGCAACTCTTAAAATCTGCTAATTACCATCTCATCCCATTCCCTCTGTATCAGGCGATTTCTTATTTTACCCATAAAATTAAAAAAGCTACCTCAAAAAGAGATAACTTTATTCAACGGAAATTTAAGCAAGATAAACATTAGTTGCTTGCATACCACGCTGGCCTTTTTCCATATCAAAGCTCACTCTTTGCCCTTCATCCAAGCTTTTGTAGCCACTTGACTGAATTGAAGAAAAATGAACGAATACATCATCTCCACCATCCACGGTAATAAATCCAAATCCTTTTTCTGCGTTGAACCATTTTACTGTACCATTATTCATATTGGTACCTCCATCAATTATATTATATTTCGTTGTAAAAACAAAAGCACATATTCTTGCAAATGACCTTAAATCATTTACAAAAAAATGTGCAAATAATTATCACTTTTAAAATACTTCTTTATTATAGCACGTGTTTAACGGTGTGTCAATTTATTTATTTAACAATGATACAATAATAAGTATTTGTGTTACTGTTCAGAGGCTAACTTGAACTAAATAAGCCGATGGTTTAGACTTATACATGTCAAAACCGGGTTTTCAACACTTCCTTCAATAGAATATAAACTGATAAAGTCAGGAGATGCTCTAAATATAAGGCTATCCTGATTTTTTTGTTGTCAAATTTTGCATTAAATATGTTGTATGGTGTTGTATTTTATGATATAATAGAAGTGGAGGTGTAATATGAAGCTAAACTATGATAGAAAATCCAAAGATCCAACTTACTTTATCCAGATGGGAATCAGAAATGGGAAAAAAACCACAACAAAAAATGTAAAACGAATCGGAAAGCATTCTGAGTTGCTGGTCATCACCCCTGATCCTCTTGCATATGCAAAAAAGCAGGTGGAAGAATTCAACAAAGAGTACCAGGAAGGGAAAATAGACATGAGTTTCAAGGTTGATTATACTGAGAAACTCTCAGCCACCAAAGATATCTCTTCTAGATCCGCTCTCCTAAATGTTGGATATTTTGTTCTGCAAAATATATATCATGACCTCAAACTGTCGGATTTCTTTAAGGATATAAAAAGCAATTCCAAGATCACTTTTGATTGCAATACCATCAATCGTTTCCTTACATTTGCAAGGATTCTGGATCCTAAATCAAAGTTAGGGACCTTTGACAGGCTTGATTCCTATTACGAAATGCCCTCTTTCGAGTACCAGCATATATTGCGTTTCATGGATTTACTGGAAGAACACTACGACAACTATCTAGAGCATTTGTACACCAACAGTGAAAGTATCATCAAGAAAAACACGTCTGTATGCTATTTTGACTGCACCAATTATTACTTTGAGTCAGAAGATGAAGACGATGAATATGTAGATGAAGCCACCGGCGAGATTTTGAAAGGTCTTCGCAGATATGGTCCTTCCAAAGAACATCGACCCAATCCAATTGTTCAGATGGGATTATTCGTGGACGGAAACGGGATTCCTATATCTATGTGCATCAACTCAGGCTCTGACAATGAGCAGAAATGTGCTGTTCCATTGGAACAGAAAATCACAAAAATGTTTAACAATAAGCAATTCATTTATTGTGCAGATGCAGGGCTTGGCTCATTTAATATACGAAAATTCAATTCCATGGGAGGAAGGGCATTTATAGTAACCCAGTCTGTGAAAAAACTTTCCGACAAACTGCAGAAAGCTGTTTTTAATGATTATGATTATCGGCGCATTTCTGATGATTCTCCTATTACCATCAGCCGCATGAAGGAATTCGACAGATTTAACAAAGAAAACCTGCCTCTTTATAACGATACTGTTTATAAAATCATAGATGCAGACAATGCCATAGATGTTGGTCTGTACGAGGAAAAAATATATAAGAATGGTAAGTCCAGAATGGTAAAATCAAAGGCACTTCTGAAACAGAAAATCATCATCACATTTTCAAGAAAAATGATGGAATACCAAAGACATATAAGAAATGCCCAGATTGAACGGGCTAAAAACATCCTCAACAATAAAAATGTAGAGGATGTAAAAAAAGGACCTCATGATGTCACACGTTTTATCAAGAGGACATCTAAAGGTCAAGACGGTGAAAAAGCTTCTGACTACTATGAAATTGACCATTCCATCATTGATAGAGAAGAAAAATACGATGGCTACTATGCAGTCGCCACAAATCTAGAAGATGATGCTAAATCAATACTTGCGGTAAATTCAAAGCGCTATAAAATTGAGGATTGTTTTCGGGTACTGAAAACCAATTTCAATGCCAGACCAGTTTATCACAGAAATCGCAACCGGATTATTGCACACTTCATGGTTTGCTATACGGCTTTACTGATTTATCGGCTGCTTGAAAACAAACTGGATCAGTATGGAACACATTTCACTACAGATAATATTCTTGACACGCTACGAAACATGAATGTCATGAATACACAGGACGCTTTTTATACAGCAACATACACAGGAAGTCAGGTATGTACGACATTAAACGGCATATTTGACTTAGGGTTAGACAAGAAATTCTATCTCCCGAAAGAACTAAACAAAAAAATAAAAAAAATTTTTAATTAACTATTCCATACAACATTTTTAAAATAAGAAAAGAGAAGGAAAGTGGCAATTTAAGCGAGGTTCCTTCTCTAAATTTTTGCATAACTGTCGAAAACGAGATCTTAATACTGCAAAATACTATAGTCAATACCCAATGCAAGAAATCCTTCAAAAACACTATTGACAAATTGGTAATGTTATGAAAAAATATCTATCAAGTTGAGTATGTATAAGAGCAACGGCAGGCTGTGTATAAACGGAAAATAATACTCATATTTATTTATCAGTAATTTACACAATTTAGTCCCCGCACTTTCCAATATCTACTAATATGTAATTTGCAGAGGTTAGAAGGATGTAATAATTCTGCTAATCTCTTCAATATTTTCTTAACTCCTAGTATATTTATTACTCTTTTCATGTTGTAAGCTAAAAAAGCCAAAGAGACCTCCGTCTTTACTGACTTAATTCCTCTTGTCAGAAAATACGATAATCCCCAACCCCTTTTTATAGTACCAAAAGGGTGCTCTACAATCATTTGGCGTTTTTTGTACAGTTCTTTGTTATTGGCGGTTCTTTCATCAATTATATCTAAAAAATCTTGGTCGATAGACCGCGTAATTGCCCTTCCATCTTTACTCTTGGTACATTTATCTTTATACTCACATTTGCTACAAGCTTCATAATTTGCATATTTAATTTGGTGTGCGTATATGGGGACGGTGCGTATATGGGGACGTGCCTGATTTTGCACATAATTATTAACTAGTAACAATTCAAATGATACAATCCTGTTTGGAGGTGGTAAGTATGAGCAGGTCACCAAGGGTATTGAGCCAAACAGGATTGTATCATATTATTTTTAGGGGCTTAAATAGACAGAATATATTTGAAGAAGACGCTGATTTTCACAAAATGCTTGAGATATTATTCGGAATAAAAAAAGAAAGATGTGTCGAAGTATATGCATATTGCTTAATGTATAACCATGTGCATCTGTTTATTAGAGAAAACTGTACGGGCGATATTGTGAAAGTTATGCACAAATTGCTGACGAAATATGTAGGCTGGTACAATTTCAAATACCAGAGAAGCGGAAGTCTTATCGGTAACAGATATAAAAGTGAACCTATAGAAGATGAGCGGTATTTTTTTGCATTGACGCGATATATTCATCAAAATCCGATAAGGGCCGGAATTGTCAAAGAAATAAGCAAATATGCTTGGAGCAGTTATAATGATTATATGTCATTAGATTCAGGAGAAAAGATTACAGATACCTATTTAATACTGGAAATGTTATCTGCTGACGCTGAAGAAGCTAGACGAGAGTTTATCGAGCTACAAAAAGAAATTGGAAGTGAGAACTTCCATATAACCGACAGTAAAAAATTAACTGATGAACAATTACGTAGAAAGGTTATTAAGTGTTTAGACGGGTTAGATCCTAAAGAAATTGGAAACAAGCCTCGAAAAGAGCGAGATGAAATATTGCGATATTTGAGAGAAAAAGAAAAGTTTACAATAGGACAGTTGGAGCGGCTAACGGGTATTTCAAGGGGAATAATTACACGCTGTAACGTGCAAAAATAGGCACGTCCCTAAGCATTCCTAAGCATTCTTCAAAGATGATATTGACAATATTGGCTCTCAAGAACCGCTAATCAATATCGAATATCTCGACTTGATGTTAGAGAATGGTCCTCACTATCCACAAGTAAAAGGTAAAGAAAATCCATACTTAGAAATTACGAGTAGTTTTGTATTTGACACCTCTGGTAAAAGTAAAGAGGAAATTGGCAGTATGAACTTATTTGAAGGAATCAAAATAATCGACAAAGATAATAATGAGTTTATACTAAAATTTAATAAGAAATAGGTATTATGGAATAAACCTAAATTCAGTGTAAGTGAGGAAGGTAAATGAAAACAAAACAAAAAACAGTATTCTTCAGAATAACGGTCGTTTTTATTCTTACCATTTCCTTTTTTTTGCCTTCAAATAAATCGTTAATAAACCAAGAGATGCATAGAGAATTTATAGAAAAGATTGATAAATATGCGCTTTCAGCAAATATGAAGATAGTTCAAATAAAACACAAAAACGAAGGAAACAGCAGTTCCATATCGGTTTCAGCAGGCGCCATTTTCTATTTTTTCTCTGATCCTATGTTCCCATAGGATTAAATTTTCATCTGTGGATTTCAAAATAAAACCTCCCGTCTGATTACTTATTCATAGCGTATCAAACGCGAGGCTTATTTTCACTACAGCAGGTGTTCCACCGCTTACCGAAAGGAGAGAGCTACGGTCAGTTTATTTTTGTACCAACAATCATTAAAAGAATGCAAAAAATAGTAAAAATAGTTCTTTACTTTTACACAAAAATTTTTAGGGTTTTCATAAAATAGTAATTTTTTATTTCGCAATAGGTCTGATGACTTCTAGCCAATTTGGTCTTGTTTTTTTTACAATGTCTACTAAATCAATTAGCATTTCATTTTTCATTACTTGTGCAATAGCATCGTTGATACGAGTATAAGGTGTTTCTAGCACATCGTTAATAATAGCGCCTACAGGACAATTTGGGTTTGGCTTAGAATGAATTGCAATAATATCTTTTGGATTTTCTGCATCGGTAGCACAGAAAATATCGTAAACAGAAATTGTTTCGAGTGGTCTTGCAAGTTGTGTTCCGCCGACACCACGTGTGATGATAATGAGCCCAGCACGTTGTAAGTCACTCAGCAAATTTCTGGTAATGACAGGATTGGTGCCAGTGCTGCGTGAAATAATCGTTCCTGTTAGTTTGCATTTGTCGCCATAGAGTGCCACTAAAAGCATAATATGTATTCCAATAGAAGTTTTTGAACTGATACGCATATATATATTCTCCTTTTAAACATTTTTATGGATATAATTGAAAATTATTTGATGTAATATTTGACATTATAACTGAGTGATGATATATTTTCAATATAACTTTAAAAATTACAACTAAACGAAAGACGATAATAATGTGGAAATAAATAAATTGTTTACAGAAATACAATATAAGCAAATGCGAGTAAAAAATCGTTTGGTAAGAAGTGCTGCATTGGAACTTGGGACCACCCCTGATGGGGGGTTGACCGAAGAATATTTAGCTATTCACCACACATTAGCAAAAGGTGGCGTAGGTACTATTATTACAGGAATTACTGGCATTTCAAAAGAAGGAAGAGTAATGCCAAAGATGGCGCATACGACGCACCCTTCCTATCAAGAAATGTTACATAAAGACGTCAAAAATGTAGAAAGTGAAGGTGCAAAATTAATTGTTCAGCTTTGCTCCTGTGGGATGCTTTCCCATCCGTTATGCGGTAAAGTGTTAGCACCTTCTGCGCTAGGTAACGCAGAAGCAATGAGTATACGTGAGATAGACAATTTAGTCGAGCAATATGTAGCTGCTGCAAAAGTTTGTGAACGTGCAGGTGCACACGGCATTCAGATTCAAGCGGCGCATGGGTTTTTGTTGAATCAGTTTTTAAGTCCACACTTTAATCAGCGAGAGGATGAATATGGTGGCAGCCTTGAGAATCGCTGTCGTTTACTGCGTCGTGTTGTAATGGCTGTTAAAGAGGCAGTGTCACCAATCTTTGCGGTTTTCGTGAAGATGAATCAAAGCGATGAACTAGAAGATGGAATGACTTTTGAAGAAGCTGTTGAGGTAGCAAAAATGCTAGAAGAGAGTCATGTGGATGGTATTGAGATTAGCTGTGGCTTGGTTGGTTCCAAAGAAGGATTACCTAATCGCGTCATAACAAGAAAAGAAGAGGAAGGGTATAATTTCGAGGCGGCATGTCGAATAGCAGATAATATAAATGTTCCGATAATAGCAGTAGGAGGGTTCAGGACATTTTCTGATATTGAAATATGTCTGCAAAAATCAAAGGTCAAAGGAATATCATTGTGTAGACCACTGATCTGTGAACCGGATTTGCCAGAAAAATGGCTTACAGATAGCACATATCAGCCGTGTTGTAAGTCCTGTAATCAATGTTTTATGACAAATCCACTGCACTGTAAGTTTAAAAATATTGACGGGAAATAGATGGTTTTGTATGACAAGGTTTACTATCTGAATAGATTACTACACTATCAATTATTGCTTTTTAAATGAAGGTATTTCCAAGAGAAGATAGACTCTACGAAGCGTAGGTTTTCAAGAGTCTATAAATAGTATATCCTATTTTCATTGGGGAAAGGATAGAAAATCCAGAAGTTCGTTTGTGATTAGGAATAAGCATAGCTTGATTAAAAGAATGATGGAGGTTAGGGAGATGTGTACAGTATTTACAGGCATAGAAGAGGTGACCGAGATAGTAGCAAAAAACTATGATTGTTTTATTGATGAGGGAATGATTTTTACAAATCGGAGAAATATGATGAAAAAGTCATTGGTTATGCCGCCAGAAAAAGAATTTTCATGGATATCCCAGTATGGTAGTGTTACATTTTCACAATCAGGTAAAGGAATGCCTTCTTGTGGAATTAATGAAAAAGGACTTATAGTGGAACAGGCAACACTGCCTGAAACGAAATATCCCAAAAAGGATGAAAGAGCGGAGATTAGCTGTTTGGAAACGATACAGTATTTATTGGATACCTGTATTACTGTAGAACATGCAATTAAAAGTTTTCAAAATTTTAGAATCAGTAATAACTCCGCTAAAATACATTATTTTTTGATGGACAAAGAGGGGAATAAAGGTATTGTTGAATTCTTGAATGGTGCCATAAATTATATATCGGTGAATGATAGGCTTCCGATTATTACAAATAGTAATTATAGAGATATTTTTATCCAAAAAGGAACGTATTCTTCAGAGTATGAAGAAAATTCTTTTATGCGGTTCAAAATTGTAAAATCTGAGTTGCAAAAAGGCGGGAAAATGACGATAGCTCGTGCCTTTACAATACTGGAAAAGGCAAAGAGGACGGATACGATTTGGAGTATTGTCTATGATTTAAATCAAAACAGAATTTATTTTAAATATGGAATACAAGAGAAGAAAATGATAGATTTAAACGGTATTGATTATGGAGAAACAGCAGCATCTTATTTATATGACATGGAGTCGGAAGAAGCTTTTCATTGGCAGCCTTACTGTAGAGAAATGAATCGGAAAAATATAGAACGATTCTATGAAAATCAGAGGGTTTTGCAAATACTGAAGCTACCGGATGCGAAGTTTGTTATTGATGCGATTGATCATCATATAAATCAGATAGAAGAAAAAAATAATTTTCTTTGATTGGTGCGAAAACATTTATCAAGATGCGCAAGCAATGAATAGCTAGTATTTTTAAAGTATGAAGCCATTTGAATATAGAAGAACGAACACAGAGGAGAATGAAAGTGGAAAAAGCAATCTTAAAAATAGAGAATATTCAGAGATATTATGGGAATAAAGGCGTTGTTACGAAAGCAATTGATGATATTTCTTTTGAAGTCAAGGTAGGTGAATTTGTCGGTATTATGGGAGCTTCAGGCTCTGGAAAAACAACATTATTGAATTGTATATCCACCATTGATACTGTGACGGCAGGACATATTATAATTGACGGGGATGATATAACAACTCTACGTGGTAGTAAATTATCCGATTTTAGGCGAGAAAAACTAGGCTTTATTTTTCAGCAGTTTAATTTGTTGGATACCTTAACCGCATATGAAAATATTGCATTAGCCTTATCTATACTGAAAGTTCCAGTTCGTAAAATTGAGACCAAAATAGCAAAAACGGCAAAGTTATTAAATATAGAGGATGTGCTTCATAAATATCCCTATGAAATGTCCGGGGGACAGCAGCAGAGGGTCGCTGCCGCAAGAGCCATTATTACAAAACCGGCACTTATTTTAGCAGATGAGCCAACTGGAGCATTAGACTCCAAATCTGCTTGTATGTTGCTTACACAACTATCTCAATTAAATGAAATAGAGCAAGCAACAATTCTCATGGTAACACATGATCCTGTTTCAGCCTCTTATTGTAAGCGTATTCTTTTTATTAAAGATGGAAGGATATTTCAAGAAATGCTGAGAGAAAATGAAACCAGAAAAGCGTTTTATTAAAAAATACTTCAGGTGGTTTCTTTCCTGGGAGGTGAGCAGGATGATGACATATAAACTGATTGTCAGTAATCTAAGGAGAAATATAAAGGACTACGCAATTTATTTTTTGACACTGACATTGGCAGTAGCTTTATTTTATGCGTTTAATTCAGTAACAGGGGCAAAAGCGCTGGGAAATCTAAACAGTGAACTTTTAACTATGATTGATGCTATGGGACAAATGATAAAATTGAGTTCTGTGACTATCTCTGTTTTATTCTCGTTTTTGATTTTATATGTTAATCGGTTTTTACTGAAACGTAGAAAAAAAGAGTTAGGTATTTACATGCTTCTTGGTATGAAAAAAGGGAAGATATCAAGCATATTTGTCGGGGAGACAGTTCTTATTGGTATTTTGTCATTGGTGTCAGGCATTATTATTGGCATATTCTTAAGCCAACTCCTAACGGTAGCTGCGATTCGTGTGTTTGGTGGCCATGTGAATGATTTTTCCTTGAATTTTTCTATGCAAGGTTTAAAAATCACGTTAGTATGTTTTACAGTTGTTTATATTATTGCAATGCTATTTAACGTGATTTGTGTTTCAAAGGTAAAGCTGCTTGATTTATTGCTGGCGGAAAGAAAAAATGAAGAATTAAAAACAAGAAAAAACTTTGTTTATGTTATTGCATTTATGGCCGGAATTATATTTCTTATATTGACGGCACTGTGTTTTAATACCGGCGAATTGTTACCACAAAAAGAGTTGTTGTTTGCCGGAATGGCATTTGCAGCCCTTGCAACTTTATTGATCTTTTATTCCACTACATCAGTATTGCTTGTTTTAATAAGAAGGCAAAAACATTTTTATTTAAAGAATATTAACTGCTTTTTAGTTCGACAGATTTCTACCAGAATACAAGGAAATTTTATCTCTATGTCGGTGGTATGTATCTTGCTGACGATAACAATTATACTGCTTACAACAGGCGTTAGTATCGCCATGACCATGTCAAGAATGTCAGATGATTACGCACCGTATGATTTTATTTTGATGATGGAAGCAACTGAAGATGAAACAGATGTATTAGAGGAGGCAAAGAATTACGAGTATGGATATGATTTCGGTGAATTTATAGCAAGTAGTTTTCAGATGAATACCTATAAAGCAGATATTACATATGGTGATGTATGGCATGATCAGGACGTTGTACTGTGGGAACATGATGCGGGGTTAACGGACAAAAGCATTCAGGTTTGTAGCATTAGTGATTATAATAAGTGTTTGGTTGCACAAGGGTATGAACCTTTGACATTAGATGACGATGAGTTTTTAATAAATTGTAATTACACGGGAACATATAAGTATATGGAACATTTCCTTGAAAAATCCTCTAAATTAACAGTTGCGGATGCAACGCTGTATCCGGCTAGTAAGGAACTGTTGCATTATGTTTATCAACTAACATCCATTGGAGATAATGATAGGGGAACACTAATTGTATCAGATGCAGTAGCAGAAAAATGTGCGGCAGATGCCGTTTTTGTACAGGGTTTTTGGAAGTTAGGAACAGATACGGATAAGGCGAATACAAAGCTTAATGAACTAACGACTCATGAGGATCATCCACCTTTTATCTGGAATTCCAAAGTCAGAATGACGACGATGTATTATTCCGCTTTAGGACTACCTGTATTCTTATTTACATACATCGGGCTGATTTTTCTTTTGATTTGTGTTGCACTTATTTCTGCTCAACAACTGACGGAAATTTCCGATAATCAAGCAAGATATTTGATTCTCAGGAAACAGGGAGTGTCTGAGAAAATGATGAGTCATACAATATACAAGCAGGTAGGGGTGTATTTCATAGCGCCATTATTTTTAGCTATCTCTTATACAACAGTTTCTCTAAAAAGTGTTTTAGATAAGGTAAGTAGATTTTACAATATGGAAATAGGAGCCTATATATGGATTACAGTACTGCTGATGGCACTTTTTTATGGAGGTTATTATCTCGTTACTTCCGCATCCTGCGTTAGAATGATTTGTGACAGAAAAAATCTATTATATGCAGTAAATTATAACTGCAAAGGCGAATATTGACCGCATTTTAGGCTATAATTTGGGAAATGACAGAAAAGAAAAACATGGTTTTTCGGTAAGATAACTCAAAAGATTAACAGCAATCAATAGAGGGGTTATCAAAAAAGCATAGGTTTTTATCAATTCCGCCCCTTGGCATATTTCTAAAGTGATGGTAAAAATGTTATAATATAAAAAACATTACCTAAATTATACATAAGTTAAGGTGAAATTAATCTGACGTAGAATTTAGGTGTTTTTTATTGAGAGAGGAGGGGCTGGTTTCTACCGGCGTAAATAATGAGTCTAATACTTAATGTGTTTGCTAATGTGTCTAGAATATTGCCTAAAAATATAAGGAAAAGCTTAACTCGTAAATTAATCGATAAATTTTTACACACATATTCTGAGATCGAAGTTATAAATAAAGGAGTTATCGAAAAAAGAAGAGGAATTCCAACGATATACATAGGAAATCATCTTAGTAACGTGGATGGGGTAATCCTTAATAGATTATTAAAGGACAATAATGTAGCTTTCATGGCTGGAGTAAAATTAAGTAAGGATATCGTAACCAATTTAGTGCTTGAAACTATAAGAACCATACATATAACCCCTAGTTCCGCTGATAAAAAAGCAATAAAGGAAGCGATAAAGTATTTAGAAGACGGAGGGTCTATATTTATATTTCCTGAAGGTACTAGAAGCAGGTCTGGCTCTATGTTAAAGGCTAAAAAGGGCTTTATACTATTAGCTAAAATGTCTAAGGCTCAATTTGTTCCTATAGCGCTGGAAGGTACTGAAGAATTGTTACCCATAAACAGCGATAGCATGAGTAAGGAAAATTTTAATCATTCCAAGGTTAAGGTAACATTTGGTGAGCCCTTTAACCTTCCTGAAAAAACTGAGGATAATAAAGATGCCTGGACAGAAGTAGCTACGGAATATTCTATGAAAAAAATCGCAGAGCTTTTAGACCCTAAATATCGCGGTGTATATAGTTAAAGGATGATTGAATATGACAGTCTTTGAGTTTAAAGAAAAGCTAGTGTATGCATTATCAGTTTGCAATAACATTAAAGGAATCGGTCAAACAGGTAATATAAATTTAGAACTTGTTCCGGGCTATAGTGATATAGATTTGTTTGTTTTGTGTTCAATGGTTCCAAATGAAGAGGAACGTCGGCAATTATTTTTCTAGCGTATATGGGGACGTGCCTGATTTTGCACATAATTATTAACTAGTAACAATTCAAATGATACAATCCTGTTTGGAGGTGGTAAGTATGAGCAGGTCACCAAGGGTATTGAGCCAAACAGGATTATATCATATTATTTTTAGACGATTAAATAGACAGAATATATTTGAAGAAGACGCTGATTTTCACAAAATGCTTGAGATATTATTCGGAATAAAAAAAGAAAGATGTGTCGAAGTATATGCATATTGCTTAATGTATAACCATGTGCATCTGTTTATTAGAGAAAACTGTACGGGCGATATTGTGAAAGTTATGCATAAATTGCTGACGAAATATGTAGGCTGGTACAATTTCAAATACCAGAGAAGCGGAAGTCTTATTGGTAATAGATATAAAAGTGAACCTATAGAAGATGAGCGGTATTTTTTTGCATTGACTAGATATATTCATCAAAATCCGATAAGGGCCGGAATTGTCAAACAAATAAGCAAATATGCTTGGAGCAGTTATAATGATTATATGTCATTAAATTCAGGAGAAAAGATTACAGATACCTATTTAATACTGGAAATGTTATCTGCTGACGCAGAAGAAGCTAGACGAGAGTTTATCGAGCTACAAAAAGAAATTGAAAGTGAGAACTTCCATATAGCCGGCAGTAAAAAATTAACTGACGAACAATTACGTAGAAAGGTTATTAAGTGTTTAGACGGGTTAGATCCTAAAGAAATTGGAAACAAGCCTCGAAAAGGGCGAGATGAAATATTGCGATATTTGAGAGAAAAAGAAAAGTTTACAATAGGACAGTTGGAGCGGCTAACGGGTATTTCAAGGGGAATAATTACACGCTGTAACGTGCAAAAATAGGCACGTCCCTAAGTGCTTCCTCAATTGCTCAGCAAATATACCACTTTATGGAATGTGCTGCCATGACTTGAGGCTAAATATTCCTTAAACAATTATAATTGTTCATTCTGGCTCCTTTATTGGAGCCGTTTTCAATTTTTAAGGCGTAGTGAAACAAGGCCCACAAAGGAGATTTACCATCCTTATAATATTGCAGGCCATATTAGCTAACGTAATATGAATCCTAGCACCTATTATCTTAAGATATCTACATCTTCGTAGTCCATTATTTCTAACCATAGTTGCAAATCTTCTTTCTATTTTAAACCGTTTATTTAACGCTTCTTCACATTCTTTTGTTTTGGACCGTTTTAAATCATGAAGAACAGCGTCATATCTTAAATGTATTTCCAATCGCCTGCCACCATAAGATTTCGCTTTTTTACTTTTGTATACACATTATTTTAGCATGGGACATTTATTACAGACATTTTTATCAAACTTAAATATCTTTAGCGGGTTTATCCAGGGTTTTATTCCTTGATATTATATAATCTTCAGTCGTTAGCCCGTTAGGGCAGATAGCCGACTTTAAATCATCTGTTATGATAAAGTCTTTTATTCCGAAAAGTATTTTTTCCTTATCGGATTCTTCATAAAATTGAATATTAGATACAATCTCATGGTCTTTTAGATAGGCACGGTTATCTATTGTTCCATATACTTTATCTGCTGCCACTTGTTCAGGCTTTAGATGCAAAATCTTCTTCCACTTTTTCAATTAACTCGGTGAGCTTTTTCTCATCGCCTACATTGAATGGAGTTTGTACTGATGAAAGAATAATTTCACTATCTTCATCTATAATGATGTGGTCCTTGCCATAAACAAAGGGAAAATCAATAATTGAATCTATTTTGATCAGTAAATGATCTTTCGGAATTAATTTCTCAAAAATGATGCTATTGAATATATCAATCTGCCCACTATTTTTACTCATCATATGTATACAACCCCCAAGTACGTATATCTGCATATTTATTATATCATACTGCATATTTATTCCATAGTATTAGTTTTTCGGAGGTTTCCCTGGCACTTGACTTTTTATAAATCGTGTCTGCCAATTTATAATGATAATAGCTGTATATATCTTGCTATAACGCTGCTGCTTAATCATTCGATAATATTTTATCAATGATACTTATTGTACCGCTCAGATGTGCTTTTATAGCTTTTCTGATTCTATTGTCACTTCCGGATTCAATAGCCTTTATTATTTCAAGATGATGCTCATGACGAACAGCCGGTGGAAGAGGCATGGCATTGATGTTTTGAAAGTATTTCTGCCAAGCACCAGCTATTTCCTTATGGAAATCATTTAATAGCGGATTGCCTAAAAAAGAACTTATTAGACGCTCTAACGCAAGACCTGGAATAATCGAATAATCCAATTCCGACTCATCTTTAGTCAATAAAGTGTTTTCATGTTTTTCGTGCTCGTAAAGCATATGTACCTGCTCGGGTGTGATCGTTTTGGCAATCTCAACAGCGCAAAATGTTTCAAGCATTAGTCTTGATTGCGCTATCTGCTTTAATAGCTTAAAGCTCTCTTTATGATCCTTACTGCTGCTATATTGAGATAGTAAAACCCCATCTAAAGACGCAATAAATATTCCGCTGCCATGTTTTACTTTAATAACATGATTCATTTCAAGAGTGCGAAGTACTTCTCGTATAGTGCTTCGACTTACCTTTAACAGTTTTACAAGTTCTCTTTCGGGAGGGAGTTTATCACCAGGCTGAAGGTTATTTTCTTCAATATAGCCCAATATCTCCTCTATAACAGCTTCGTGTACAACGACTTTGCGTATTTCTTTCATTGAAATCTTTTAGCACTCCTTTAATAATATAGAAAATAATAGCCATAAAGCAATAATAATCTTATGCAGTATGGCTATTTTAAGAACATAATATTAACTTAATCATACAGTATTATAATACGATTTGCAACTGTAATGCTTTAAAAAACTACTTTTTTATGCTTTATAACATTTTTTATCATAAAAGCAGCTTACAGACCTGCACCGATTACAGAGGCTAAAATACTTGCTAGAATAATAATGATAGCTCCACCGATTCTTGATGAGATTTGAGCGAACGGCATAAGCGCCATTCTTTTTGCGGCGCCAAGGGTTGCAATATCCCCTGAACCGCCCATATTTACCATGCACAACCCGGCAGTGATTGAGGATTCAACAGGATAGAAACCGACAATCTTTCCTCCGAACCAGCTTCCTATAATTGCGCCTATTACGGTAATAGAAACAAGAATAAAGTATGTAACGCTAAGGGATTCAAAAACAACTTTCAAATCAGTATAAGCAAATCCTATTCCGAATAGTACGGCAGGTATGGCAATTTTCATCAAAAAGGCATACCATTGAATAATTTGTTTTTCCAGTGTCTTAGGGAAGGCTCCGCTTATTTTCACTACGGCAACAGAAATAATTGTTCATGCGTAGTAATGAATAGTTGGGAAGATTTTGCTCATAAGTATACCGATAATAAAGAACATACCGGTAATAAGAAAACCCATTCCGAGATAAGAATAATTTAAAGGTTCAGCTGTTGCTTCTTTTTTGATATCAATCTGAACGTTTTTCATGAGGACACCATTCCCGGTGGAATTGGGAAGAACATTCCCAACCCTATTCATCAGCCCCGCAAAAACAATAGCCAGCGCATTGCCCAAGGCGACAGCGGGCATGAGCAGAGACAGGTAATATTTAGCATCATTTGCTAAAACCGAACCGTACATTTCAGACATCGGAACTGCACCCGCAGAAGTTCCGCCGCCCATGATAGGAATTGCAACGAAGAGAATAGCTTGTCTCCAACCAAATCCCATGATTTGGCCGATAATTCCGGTTAACGCGAATGCAACGCCCAAGCCGATGATGATGGGAATAAAATACAGGGCACCCGCCTTGATGAGAACTTTTCTGTCCATCGATAGAATACTTCCGCATATCAGTGCGCCCACAACCCAGCCAATATAGTCCATCTTCTTTATAAAGTCATTTACCAACGCTGTTGTAGATTCGGGTATTAATCCGAAATACATCAATGCGGCCGCACCAAAGATGACAACAAAAGAGCCGCCTCCGAAATAGTCTTTTACAACCGGAAGATTGTCTCCGATTTTTTCAAGAAGAAGTCCTAGTACGGTACATACCACAAATCCGCCCAGCCAGCCCGCTGGAGTAGCATCAAACAAAATACCCGCTAAAGTTATGAATAAAAATGCGAAAAAGTATTTTGCAGGGATAAAACCGAAGCATAATTTATCCCAAAGACTTGTTTTAGTTGTGTCTGTCATAGTATTAAGCATTGTGTCTGTCATAGCATTTAACCCCCCTCATTTTATCATCACTATTATTTGCTGTTTCGATTGATTTCCTGTGCTTTACGCTTATATTCCGTAACCATACCGCCTGCTTCCCAGATGGCGATATCTTCAGTCGATAGTTTTTCACATTTAACCGACTTTCCGGTATCGGTGTTGATTATATTTCCGTTTTCAAGGTCAATTTCACAATGCTGGTAGTTTTCAAATATCGTATGTGCTTCTTCTGAAATAAGAACCATCAGCCCGGAAACAATTGCGTTTCTATAATATATTTTTGCTATAGATTTCGCAACAATAGCTTGCACGCCATTAGCCTTGAATGCGATAACTCCATGTTCTCTGCTGGAACCGCAGCCGAAGTTTTTACCTCCGATAATGATATCTCCTTTCTTTACTTTTTTCGGGAAATCCGGGTCTAAACCCGCCATAGCAACAGCTGCAATCTCTTCTGGTTTACTAAGTTCAAGATAGCGGCCCGGAGTAATCATATCGGTATCAATGTTATCTCCGAAAACCATTACTCTGCCTTTTAAAGTTTTAGTCATATCTTTATCCTCCTTTCTGAATTATAAATATTTTCGTGGATCAGTTAACACACCTTCAACACATGAAGCTGCAACTGTAGCAGGTGACGCAAGATACAATTCCGAATCTTTATGGCCCATACGGCCGGAAAAGTTGCGGTTGGAAGCAGTAATACATTTTTCACCTTCGGCTAAAACGCCCATATGGGCACCGAGGCATGGACCGCAGCCGGCGTTGCAGATCACGCAGCCTGCGTCAATAAAGGTTTGGATGTATCCTTTTTCTATCGCTTTTGAATAGATTTCGTATGTAGCAGGTACGATGAGCATTCTTACATCGGGATGTACTCTTTTTCCTTTAAGAATTTTTGCGGCGGCTTCAAGGTCTTCCAATCTTCCGCCTGTACATGTACCTATAAGGCCCTGATCAAACGCGAAAGGCTCAATATCGATGATATCGGATACGTTATCTACGTTATGCGGTAATGCAACCTGCGGAACAAGTTTTGAAACATCAAATACATAGTTTGCGCAATATTGGTAGTCGGAATCGGTTTCAAACACTGTATATGAGTGATTTACCCTGCCTTTAAGAAATTCAAAGACCTTTTCATCGGGTTGTATGTAGCTGGTTTTCGCACCCATTTCAACCGCCATATTGCATAATACCATTCGTTCTGCCAGACACATTTCCGTAACAGCTTCACCTGCATATTCAATGGCTTTGTATATTGCGAAATCCGATTTTAATTCTTTCAAAATTTTCAGTACAATATCTTTCGCGAAAACACCTTTTTGCAATTTACCTTTGAGCTCTATTCTGATTACCTCAGGAACTCTGAACCACATTTCACCAAAGCCCATTGCTGCTGCGGTATCATATCCGCCGGTGCCGGTACCGAAAGCACCTAAAGCGCCGCATACTGTCGCATGTGAGTCATTTGCAACAGAAACTGCGCCGGGGAAGATGTAACCTTTCTCCATTACATGCTGATAAACAACCCCGCTGTTAATGTCGAAAATATGAGCGCCGTGTTTTTTACAAAACTCACGCATATCCTTTTCGTTTTGTGCGGAGCGAATAGTCGGAGCAGGTGCGTTAATACCAAAAATAAATCCGGCTCTTTCAGGGTGCTGTATTTTCTCCAAGCCGATTTCCTCAAATGAGTCAATAATATTCCTGTAAAGGTCAATACCTAACGCAAGATCAACCTTACACCAAACACGGTCACCAGCCTTCACTTCGTTGACGCCTGCCGCATTTGCCATGATTTTTTCCAAAGAATGCATAAAAACCCTCCCTTATATAATTGGTCTGACCTCTGACCTCAATCCAAATTATATAATATGCGCAGAAGTTTGTCAATATATCAGGCAAGAAATAGTCGCTTTGCAAGCTAAGCAAGCTAAGTGCCAGGGAAACCTCCGAAAAACTAATACTATCGAATAAATATGCAGCATGATATAATAAATATACAGATATACGTACTTGGGGTTGTATACATACGATGGGTAAAAATAGTGGGCAGATTGATATATTCAATAACATCATTTTTGAGAAATTAATTCCGAAAGATCATTTGCTGATCAAAATAGATTCAATTATTGATTTTTCCTTTGTTTACGACTTGGTAAAAGATCGTTACAGTGATATTGGAAGAGAATCAAAAGATCCTGTAATGATGCTTAAAATTTGTCTGTTAGAATATCTGTATACACTCTCTGATCCTGAAGTTGTTGCGAGAGTAAGAACAGATGTAGCTTTTAGATGGTTTTTAGGTTTAAATATTGAGGATGATGTGCCGGATGATACTACCATCAGTCACTTTAGAATTAACCGGTTAGGGGACGAGTATTTCGATAATTTCTTTAATGACTATAGTTTTGCAGAAAAACCTTGAGCAGAGATGTTACCATAAAAACCCAATGCACACTACGCAGCGAAGTCCACAATAGCATCTTTATCCGAGACAATTTCATGCTGTTCCGCCTCTGGTGCGGAATTGCCGAATACAAGTTTTCCCAAGGTATACTTTCTCAAACAATACCGTAACTTGGAAAGACTAAGTTCTGATATCCAGGGGGTATCCCCTGAGTCAGAAGTAATATTTATCCAATTGCACTTGCTATATTTTATCAGTGTAATTTTACCTATATTATAGGCGATACCAACAATGTGTAAAAAGCGCAATACCGGCAACAAACTATGATGTTGATATTCTTCGAAACCAAGGTGCTGTTTGATATCACGTATTGCTATCTCTATTGAGAAACGAGAGCCATATATCTCAATAATTTGAGCAGCTGTAAGATTTGCATCGGTACTGACTAATGCCATCAATTTACCTTTAGTAGTACGTAAAACCACAGTACGAACCTTTTGGGACAGCTTTAACATCCAAACATCAGCTACTGCAATTTCTACGGTTTGTATTTTACCATAAAGCTGTACAGTGATCGTTTGGTGTTCTACAAGTTCCCAAAGGGTATTAACTTTTATTTGTTTTCCATATTTGCGCTTACGTCCTCTTGCTTTTTGCATTTGAGGCTCGGGATCTAAGCGTGCTACAGCATCAGATCTAAGCTTAGTCACAACATGGACGCCTTTATCAAGTAACGGTTGAATAAAGGGATTTTTTGAAAAGTAAGCATCAGCAACAATGCGTAATTTTTGATTACTTTGCAATATCCACTCATTCAGTTGAAATACCTGAGCATGGGCTACATCCCAAATTTTTAATGGCTCAGGGATATCGTCTTTATTACATTTCTATTGGCAGTTAGCACTTTTACATGTAATAAGCCTAAAGGAAATCAGGAAGCAGATAAATTGGTTTTTAAAAGAGCCAATAATACCAAGTACGCCCCAATGATGCCCAACTATATAATCACCGGCATCAGCATTCCCGCTATGGTTATCCCATTTTTGGATACCGGGTACTTTTTTAGAGTCTTTTGCATTTAGCGTGGTATCAAAACACGCTTGGATTGCACCATGAAACACGAGTTCCTGTGGGAATAAATTCAGAAGCAACTGAAACATTTTCTTTATAACCTCTGTGTAATCCCACTTATATTCCGTAAGGAATCTACACCAGTTAGAAACATCTTTACGGAAGAAAAAGCAATGGCGGTATAAGTTTCTGGTAGTTTTCTTACCCGGAACTACGAGTAAGCACCATATATAATAAACAAAATAATTGTACGTTGTTATGCATTTAAAGCATTCTTTTGGAAATAATAGTAACTGGATTATTTCCATAGGAATGTAGATGTTCATTGCAGAATCGCTCCTTTTTGGGTGATTGGGTCGATGCCCTGCAATATCTATGTTCCTATTTTATTTTGTTTTTATACTGGTAATTGATGTATTAGGTTTTGAAAGTGCAAAACTATAGATCATTAGTGTTGCATAAAAAAGTTTAACAAAAATCAATAGCAATAATTTACTGGTATAACCTAAATTTATAAGAAAATTATGGATATAGTTAGACAAAAGCAAGTGACCACCTAAACCTAACCAATATAAAATTTTAAAAAACTTAATATAACGAAACTTTACCAAACATATACCGGATATAGAAAGCTACGTACTCTTTTTCCCATTTCAACCGTTTTCTCTTAGGGCCAGGGGGTTTTACAGGGGATAATGTCTCTTTTAGATAAGCAATCGAGTTCCAAAGTCCACCTGCAATAAGCCTCACTAAATCTAAGAAGTTATTGTTAGTTCCAACCAGTATGTGCATTAATTTTAAAAGGCAAAACAGAGTTAGTGCTGTATAAATCTGATTTAAAACTGCATTGAAGCTGGTACCATAAAAATGCTTTATTTTAAGGTGCTGCTTTATCCACTTGAAGAACAGCTCTATCTGCCATCTTAAGCGGTAGATTTCAGCTATTTCCTCAGCACAAAGGTCAAAGCGGTTGGTAGCAATGTAAAATGATTCACCCGTAGAGGAATCAGTGACTTCTACAATCCTTAAGGGGTGCTGCATCTTGGTATAGAAACCTCCGAGGATTACTTCCCTGTCACATAAAACGGAACTGCCCTTAAGCATAGTGTTTTCGCTAATAATCTCTATAACGGCATTCCTTTTTAGCCTTGTGATGAAGAAGATACCCTCTTTGCAATACCTGTCGTATTCTTTGTAGTCATTGTAGCCCCGGTCAAATATATAAGTAATGCCCGGTTTGGTGACAAAAGAAGCCATCTTATCTTTATCATGTATGATGCCTTCAGTCACAACAATATTCTCTGGGTAACCTACAAGAATATCATACAGAACATGAACCTTAATTGCAGCCTTGGTACTCTGGTAATTTGCCCAAGGGAAAAGTGAAATGCATAGCCGTATTAATGTAGCGTCAAGAGCTTTGAGAATATCCCAAGAGCCAGGAATGTTACGAATTCCATGATGTTTCTTTAGCTCTGCAAGGGCTACCTCGAACATTCTCTTGAATATTTCTGGCTCCCGATCACTATTCTTTCGGCATAGTTGGGAATAACTTATGGTTCCGGTGTGCTGCTGAAGGTTTTTATCAGCTTCTATACCTTTCACAATATCTCTAAGGCTTTCTTTACCGGTTAATTGAGCATAAAGCAGCGTATTAAATTATCGAAGAGCAGTAAACTTCTTGGTTCCGTGGTCGGTATTTGTTTCGTCAATGGCTTTTTCCAATAAATTCTTTGGTAAAAAGCCTTTTAAAGTTTCAAAAACTGTAGTACAATTATCCATGTTCGTTGGCTCCTTTGCTAATAAATGTGGTTGCTTGTCAGCTACTACAGATATTAACAGAGGGGCCTTCCTTCATTCTACAGGTAAATATTACATTTGATTTTTTTTGAAAAGTTTTATGCAACACTAATGACATATGATATAATTAAAATATCTATGAAAGACAAGTATAGAGAAAGATTGTAAGCAACATCTTAAACATGTGACATAAAGTTATACCAAGACATACGGTTATTCTAACAAGGGGGTATAATAGATGGATATTTTATTATTTATTTATTTTTTAGCGTTAGAAAAACATTTAAACTTTTCAGTAGCCGCAGATGAACTTTATCTTTCCCAGTCATCTTTATCTAAAAAAATCAGAGGTCTAGAAAAAGAGTTAGGTGTTGAATTGTTTCAGAGGAATACGAGAACTATTGAATTAACAGCTGCTGGAAAAGCATTTTTACCGTATGCTAAAAATATAGTAGATGAATATTTAAGACTCCAAGAAGCTATGGACTATCTGGCACAAAAGGGAAGAAAAAAATTAACCATATCAACCATTTCTTTTATGAGTCAATATGACATTACCCGAATGCTTGCTTCTTTTAAAGATCAAAATGAGGGTATTAACCTGGAAATTTTAGAACAGAATTCAAATATGTGTTTTCAGTTGTTGGAAGCAGGACAAGCAGATGCAAGTATTATTCTGTCAGAGCCGGTTCTTTTAGGTCAATATGATAAATATCCGTTAATTAAAGATAGATTGGTGTTGTTAGTATATGACAATCATGCCTTAGCAAATAGAGCGTCTGTGTACTTAAGGGAAATCAAGAATGAAATATTACAGTTGATACCATATAATCATGAACCGTTCTTATATGAATTTGTTCTAGGGGAATGCAGAAATGCAGGATTTGAACCTTGTATAAGTCCTTATGGCGTTTGGCTCTCTTCTATAGAGATGATGATGCAGAATGATGGGTGTGTTTCTTTGCTGCCAAGCAAAATTGCGGAATATCTTCATAATTCTAGATTAAGGCTGATTCGAATCGAAGACACAAAAGATATATTTTTATCCATTGTGACTTCAAAAGAACACTCATCACCATCATTTACAAATTTTATTCAGTTTGCCATGAATTATGTAAGTAAGCATGCGTAATAAGAAAGTGAATTAGACTATAAAAAGCAGAAGAACTCAGATATGTTCTTCTGCTTTTTTATGAATTCCATTTTAGAAAGTAATGTTAAACAAAAGTGAATTGTATTGGGAAAAACTAGATATTATAATGATATTAGATTCAATATTGAATGTCGTGGATGATAAATATGCCGTCCTAGCAATATAGTTAATTTTTGTAGAATATTAAACCGATTTACCGTAGGATTGAAAACATTGCTTCCTTTTTTCATTAAAGTATACATAGAAAGTATTAACTCTTGGGAGAATTTTAGAAACCCTAGTAGGTATAGAGTGCCTGTGAACCTTAAAAACAATATATTTAAACTCTAATATCACTCTCAGGTTAATTTCTTCAGGATTCCGGTACTGACAATCTCAAATTTTAATGTTTTTTCTTATGAATGCTTCCTTATTTCTTTTACTCATTTGTTCATATGCTATGCTATGCGAAATGGATTAGCAACAGGTTTTACAGTCTCAAAAATATTCGAAAGCAGCACAATGCTTATAAATCCACGAAGTGAAATGTTGAATCTTATTATTATCATCCAATAATCTGTAAAAAAGACATGCAAAGAACGGCAAAAAAATTAAGAAAGGAAGACTTATTATGAGTAAACAATTGATTGATTTGTTGGATCCTCGTGGGCATCAAGACCGTCCGATTTTGGAGCTTGCGCTCAGAGTAACTTTAGAAGATTTGCAAAAGGGTAAGATCTTGTTTTATAACAACACAAAGCTTCATTTCTGTAACTACAATGAGGTATTTGTAAGAATTAAAGAGCGTTTTACAGAATTAGGAATCACAAATTTTGTAGATTATGTTGAAACTGTAAGAGGTAAAAATACAGATCAGTTAAGTGCGTATGCAGCCATGTTGGCAGAAGAAAAACCAACGGCAGCAGTTGTAGCATTCGGTGATATGGGAACATCTGCTGCTACTACTGTTGTAACCATTGCGTTAGAAAAATTGGGTATTCCTACCGTCTATATGACGGCACCTCCAGGATCAGCGATCACAGAAGGTGTTGGGTTTTATCGTGCGGGAAACTTATGCCTTTGCTCAGTAGATATTTATCAAGCAAGTACGGTTAAAGAAGTGCGCGAACAGGTCGATCTTAAATGGGATTATATCATGAACGCATTAACAGCTACAGGAGATGTATTAAAAGAGACCGCAAAAATTGATTTAAAGATGGATAAAGTTGCTCCAGCAGCAGATGGCTTGCTTCCTATAACTAAAAAGATTGAAGTTGATGAAGAAAGACTTCTTGAACCAGGTGCTTATATGGAAGAAATTAATGAATATTTTAATGCTGAACACATAAGTGATGGACTACCGATTATTCCGCCTACGAAAAGGCGATATGACAATATGATGACCTATTGTCCGTTTGATGAAGATATGATTTTGTGTGAGCAAGTGGGACCGGCAGGTAAGAATATTACTGTAAAAGATGTTGCGATTGCAGCTATTATGGCTGGTTGTACACCGAAAGCGATGCCGGTATTGGTTGCCGCATTCAAGGCTTTAAATAGTCCGAAATATAATTTGTTACAGTCTGTAACAACATCCCATCCAGGAGGAAACTTGGTACTTGTCAGCGGACCTATTGCTCAAGAAATAGGTATCTCCGGAAAACAAGGCTGCCAAGGCCCTGGATATCCAATGAATGCAACAATAGGCCGTGCGGTTAATTTGGTTATTATGAATGTTTGTCGTTCAGTTCCCGGTATATGCGACCTCGATTGTTTGGCATCTCAGGCCGAATTTACTTTCTGCTTTGCAGAAGAGCCTGAATTAGCACAATGGAGCATGATTAACGAAGAACGCTATGATTCAGAAACAACTACCGTATATGTCCTAAAAGCAGAACCATTGCATGATATTATTGATTTCTTAAGCTTAGATGGACATGATTTGTTAGATACAATTACACATTGCTGTACGACATTAGGATCCAATAACGCTTATATGCCGGGTCCGCTGGTAGTTTGTTTAACACCGGATCATGGGATGATGCTCAAAAAATCCGGGTATACAAAAGAAATGATTCAAGAACATATTCATACCTACGCATACCATGAAGCACCAATGGTACGCAACCGTGGTTTGGTTCCGGTACGTCCGGCAAGCTTCAAAAATAGGCATCCGATGCCTGTAACACGTTCACCTAAGGATGTAGAAGTTGTTGTAATCGGCGGCCGTGGAGGACATTCTGGTGTGATTCTCCCATGGGCACTCCATAGCGAAGGTTGTGTAGAACCAATTGCTTTACCAGATGGTAAGATAGCAAAATCTATTGAAGAGTTTAAAAGTAAAAGATGATAAACTCATAGTGGAGCGGAGGGGGAGCACCCTTTGCTTTCACTAATATAAATATGTATATAATGTTTTAGACCAAGTAAAAGAGAAGTACTATTAAAATCAATAATTTGTTAGTTATAAGAAGGAGCGATATTAATGTTAGGATATTATGGATCATATGATGTTGTTGTATGCGGAGGAGGAACATCCGGTGTTGCGGCAGCAATTTCATCTGCTCGTACAGGGGCAAAAACCTTGCTGATTGAGCGTGTTGGACAATTGGGAGGTCAAATGAATTTTTCAGGACCTCCGGGATTCTCTTTTGCTCATTTGTTCAATGCTCGTCATGAGCAAATTATTGGAGGATTTGCAGAAGAAACTCATAAACGTCTTTTAGAGCAAGGTGATGCACTTCCACACATTCTTCCGAAATGGCGTTCGCATTATACCTTCTCTTATGTAGATCCGGATTGGTGGGGATTATTAGTATACCAGATGATGCAAGAAAATGGCGTTGAACTGATGTTACATTCACTGGTAACTGAAGTGATTAAAGATGGCAATGATGTAAAAGGTGTTGTTGTTGAACACCCATCCGGACGATCTATTGTGATGGGTAAGGTGACTATTGATTGTACAGGTGAAGGAGAGGTATGTTACCAGGCAGGAGCTGCATATGAAATTGAATCAAAAGATATTTTAGAACCAAGTACGGTCGCTTTTACAGCAGATGGTGTTGATTGGGATAAAGTTTTGAATTATATTAAATCAAATATTGATGAGTTCTTATTCGAGCAGGTGCATATTCCTTATAATAATATGACGATTGAAGAGATCAAAGCAGAGGTTTTAAAAGTTACCGATATTACTGAAATGGGCGAAATCATGGGTTTTCTTTCATTAAGGAAGATCGGTGTTGAAACCGGTGAATGGCATAACCAAAGTGGTGTAGGATTCTTCTTAATGCCAAAAGGCGGAAAAATTCTCGCGCATTTTCAACATTCTTCACATGTTGGTGATGCTGATTGTACAGATGTTAGAGATATTACTCGTGTTGAAGTTGAATGCAGAAATCAAGATATTATTGCTTGGAAATTCTTTAAGAAATATGTACCGGGTTTTGAAAACGCGTATATTGTTAGAGTATGTCCGGAAGTCCGCATTAGAGAGACAAGGCGCATCATGGGTGATTACAAGATTGTTTTTGAAGATGTTGCAGAAGCAAGAAAGTTTGATGATGTTATTGGAAAGAGTGCTTTCCCGACAGGTGCAAAACATGCGGTTGGAGATAAAGCCCTCGCATTAGGCGGCAAGGCTGAGCCCAAAGATGGCGGTTCACATGACATTCCTTACCGTGCACTTGTTCCACTGGGACTTGAAAATCTATTGGTAGCCGGTAAAGCAATCTCTGCCGACCGTCCAAGCCATCACAGATTTTTGCAGCAAACCATTGTTACCGGCCAGGCTGCAGGTGTGGCTGCAGCCTTATGTGCCAGAGATGGAATTACGCCGAGAGAATTGGAGAATGACGTAAAAGAGTTGCAGAAAATCCTTATGGATCAAGGCGCTATTCTATACGGAGTACACTAGTCTTTAGCTATACTTTTCAATAGAATCGGAGCTAACAACTCTATTTATAAGATGGTTTCTGTGATAAGAGCGCAGAAGCTATCTTTTTTATGTACCTCCTATTAGTACAGTTCAATAGTCAATGCTTGCCTATTTTGTATGTTGTGAAGTTGCTTGCCATTGATTTATTATATAGAAATGTGATAAACTATACAAAAATGTAAAAATATACTAAAAAATACATACAAAAGAGGGGAAAGAAGATGACTATTTTACAATTAAAGTGTTTTTTGGGTGTTATAAAAAACAAAAATTTTGCAAAGACTGCTAGTGCGCTTGGGATGACACAGTCTGTATTTTCTAAACAAATCAAAGGTCTAGAAGAAGAATTTCATGTAAAATTTTTTGAACGGTCCACGCGAGATATAGAACCTACCAATGCCGGCATATCTTTTTATCCTCATGCGAAGTATATCATGAAACAATACAATGAGATGTTCTCACAGATGCAAGAATATTTACCACGTCAACGGATGAAATTGAACATTGCGTCAATGTTCTTTATTCAGCAGTATCATATTTTGGAGGGGGTTCATGAATTTAGAAAAACATATCCCAATATTGAAATTGCTTTAAGTGAACAAAGAGCTCTAGAAGTGCAGGAAGCATTGGATAAAGGACAGACAGATATTGCTATTATCTATGCGGAATTACTGCAAAGACAATACCCGAAAGTCATCCCGATAAAAGAGGATAAAATGGTAGCGGTGATGAATAAAGACCATTCATTAGCATGGAAAGACCGTGTTAGTCTAAAAGAACTCAAGAATGAATCCTTTATTATGATGAAGGGAGATTCGCAGCTACATTATTATTTAATGCTTACATGTATTGATGCTGGTTTTGTAGCTAATGAGATAAATGTGAACTTGCGGCTTGAAACAATGAAAAGCTATTTGCGGGAAAATCAGGCAGTTACGCTTTTAATGAGAAGCATGGCAGAAGATTTAGTAGATAACACATTGGTACTTGTGCCCATAAGAGAAAATAAAAAGTTGACATTATCTGTAGTAGTGCCAACTGAAACACCATCAACAGCGTGCGAAAAATTTCTTGCATATATTGAAGACTTTAAACAAAAGTAATCTATTCATTTTCAGAAAGAATAGAACTATAAATTGGAATTGCTAAATTTAATCATATGATTTAATATTAAATTAGCATATTGAACAAATAGACACCAGTTTTCCATGTAAGGTTGCACATATTATACAACAAATTGAAAATACCTATCTAAATAGAACTATTAGGTAAAAATCCCAAATTCAAATGTTAAAGAATCTCATACACAAGACAAACCCCGGTTTTCTGATGAAATTTAAATAGCCGAGTGAATACCCATCAATGGAAAGTTTCGTATTTCTCCAATGAATAGGCGGCCTCTTTAATTCAAAAAAATGCTAATAAAGAATAATTTTTAAGGGGGATGTTTAGAATGAAAAAGAAATTATTAAGTGTATTATTATGTGCCGCGATGATTTCAACGCTAATTATAGGATGTAATAGTACACAAGAAGGGAAGCAAGCAGCATCGAAGGAAGCAAATGTAACACTGAAATTTGGTGGTACCATGTCTACAGAAGATATTTGCACCGAAGCTATGTACAAGTTTCAGGATTTGGTTGCAGAAAAATCAGGAGGATCCATTACTGTTGAGATTTACCCCACATCCCAATTGGGTGATGCGACAACGCAGCTGGAAGCGGTAGCGATTGGTTCGCAAGATATGTTTGTAGAGGCTTCCAGTTATATGCACAGTAGTGTTTCAGAATATGATTTGCTACCATATTTCTGGGTCTTTAATGGTTCAGAACATTATAAGAAATTTACAGAAAGTGATTTAGCAGCAAAGTTGAACCAGAAATATTTAGATGCAACAGGTGTTAGAGTTTTAGGAATCAATTGGATCAGAACGCCTAGAATTCTTTCTACAAATAAAAAAGTTACTGCTATTGGCGATTTTAAAGGGATGAAATGCCGTGTTCCGTCGGTAGGTACTTCAATGTCCAATTCATATACCGCTCTTGGCGCAGCTCCGACGGCTATCGCATGGGGTGAAGTATACTTGGCGTTAGAGCAAGGTGTTGTTGATGCATGTGATGCTCCTGTCGACAGTATGTATAGCATGAAATTCTATGAACCGACAAATAGAGTTGTATTGACAAATCATATATATGATTCTTTGGCAGTATGGATCAATGAAGCAAAATTCAAATCTTTGTCGGATAATCAAAAAAAAATCATTACCGGTGCTACATCGGAAATTGGTAACTGGTATTCAGAAAACGCGGCTGCAAAAAGTAAAAAAAGTATTGAATTGATGAAAGAGGCTGGCGCGGAAGTTGCTGAACTTGATAAGGCTACCATTGCAGAAATGAAAAATGCTGTTGAAGGTGTTATACGTAATCTTGAGAAAGATGGTAAAGTTGAATCAGGTTTGTATGATGAGATTCAGGCTATGGATAAATAGGAATAACGACTTTAAGTGCGAGAAGGGGAGCATCATATGACAAAGATGATTAACCTATTAAAGAGAACTACATATTATGGAGAACGCTTGTTTACAGTGTGTGGAGCATTATCATTAATAGTTATTATTATTTCTATCACTATTGGTGTAGTGGAAAGATATGTTTTTAATTCACCGTTGACGTGGCCGGAGGAAATGTCAGTATTAATGCTGGTTGTATTGGCCTTCTTTAGTATTGGAGCGGCTACGGTAAAGAGAAAACATGTTGTTGCAGATTTTCTTATTCAAAATGCTAATGAAAAATACAAAAGAATAATTTCTGTCATTGCCAATATGATGTCTGTGTTTTTTGTGGTAATACTATTTTACAGTGCGTTAAAAATAATTCCCACACTTACATTTAAGACATCTTCATTAAAAATCCCCAGACAGGCATACTATTGGCCGATATTTGCGATAGTCCCAATCATGATTCTTACATATGTGCAGGAGATTCTAGAACTTATTGCAGAAGCAAAATATAAGAAGAAAGGAAAAACTGCATCTGTGCAGGGATAAAATAGATGATTAATATTATTATAATTATTGTTTTATTCTTGGTATTGCTGTTATTGGGTATTCCAATTGCATATGCCATGGGTATCCCGTTACTTTTGTATCTAGGGTTAAATATTGGTGCGGTTCCTGTTACAATGGTTTCCCACACAATGGTATCCCCTCTGGTTTCGTTTACATTGTTGGCGCTGCCGTGTTTCTTGTTATCAGGAAGGCTGATGAATACAGCCGGTGTAACAGACCGTTTATTTGATTTCTCACTGGCAGTAGTTGGTCGTTTTCGAGGTGGTCTTGCTTACGCAAACTGTTTGACAAGTATGCTTTTTGCATCTATGTCCGGAACAGCAGTTGGTGATGCGGGTGGATTAGGCGCAATGGAAATGAAAATGATGAAAGATGCGGGCTATAAGACAGACTTTGCAGCGGGGATCACAGCCGCATCTAGTATTCTGGGACCGATTATTCCTCCTAGTGCAGCGATGGTATTACTGGGATCGTTATCGGGTATTTCTATTGGGAAGTTGTTTATTGCGGGTATTGTTCCCGGTATTTTCCTGGCAGTAGCTATGATGGCATATATTTGGTTCCGCGGCCATTTTACAGAAGAAGGCAAAGAATGGCCTGTTTATAAAATGCCTATAAAAGATGCACTGAAAACAGTTCCTAGAGTAATACCGGCAATGATATCTCCGGTAATTATCATTGCCGGTATTATGAGTGGCGCGGTGACACCTACCGAGGCAGCTGTAATGTCGATAAACTATTCGCTAATTTTAGGATTATTCTATAAAAAGATTAATTTTAAATCAATTTGGGAGACATTAGAATCAGCAGTTGAAACAACAGGGGCATTTCTGTTCATTATGTCAGTAGCATCTTTTTTTAGCTGGGTACTAACGCGAGAAGGTCTACCGCAGTTGATCCAAAGCGGGCTTGGCGGACTTTTAGCTCATGGTCAGATAGTTGTAATGCTTGTTGTGACAGGAGTTTTGTTGATTATAGGATGCTTCCTGGATACTTCGGCAGCATGCATTTTGATTACTCCGATTTTAATGCCTATTATCACATCGCTGGGAATAGATCCCGTATATTTTGGAGTTGTCATGATCATAGCGTTGATGATGGGGATTATTACCCCTCCATTTGGTATCTGTTTGTTCGTTGTTTCAGATGTTGCCAAGATATCGGTAAAATCGGTTACGAAAGAAGCGGTGAGGTATATTCCGGCAATGGTGTTTACAACAATCATGCTCATTTTATTCCCGCAGATCATTACATGGTTGCCAAACATTATGAAATAGTTATTTAAGAATAGTGTGAAAATACATAAGGGGTTGTTTTAAGATATAATTCAATTCTATTTTTAGACAGTCCCTCGGCCTGTTACAACGTATGAATATTGCTGCAGATTGGTTTCGATGCTCCGATAAAATATTTTCAAAAGTATTTTAATATTAAGATAACTAAAACTTCGCACATATAAAAGTGACTATGCACCTTGAAAATTCAATATTATTTGGCAATTAAAAAGCATGAAACCTTCGTTTTTGGTATAATTGAATTGCTTAGAAACAATCAGATCAAAAAACGGAGGCTCATGCTATGAAAAGTATAACACAAGACAGCGAGAATGATAAGAATATTTCTGTTTCCATCAGATATTTTTTCAAACAGTTTGGCATTTTATCCTTTTAAAACTGAGTAAAGAGTGTAATTCCTTATCTTATGATGCAATGACTGCCCATGTAGCCATTGTTTTCTCAAGATATATGATGCTGTCAGTAGAAAATCGCCAGGCGAAAGACCAAAGAACTCTGGGAGAACTCTTCTTTTACCTTTCGGATGAGCTAGCTGACATTACATGGATACAGGCAATCCATCTCCTAATGCAGGTATTCATAGATACAATACATGAAAAATACAACCTCTGTGAGCAGGGACTAGAGCAGATGATGAATACTTTTATAAATGCGTTACCTTTAGACTTTGTTGGAAGGCTTAAAAAGTACGCCATAATCTAAGTATCCGATAATAAATTGTTGCCAAATATTGAATTTTCAAGGTGCATAGGGTAAATATATATGCGAAGTTTTAGTAAAATGAACTTCCGAAGAGACGAGAAACTCAAATTGCAAAAAAACTTGAACAGGCTTAACTTATGTGCTATAATGTAGCTACTATATTTCTAGAGGTGATTATTGCTGAAGAAAGATAAGGTATTTATCTCGGGATATGCGAAGCTGCCAGGAGGTATAACAGCTTCTGAGTTATACTCAGTTATTGCTGTTACTATGGTAGTATGCCGAGAAAGCGGAAAGATTACCGAAGTTGATTGTACACTTGCAACTGATACAGCGCGGAACTTTGTAAACCAGTTGTTGGTGGGCAAGAACATTATGGATTTAGAAGAATTGTCTGAAGATATATCGGATAACTATTATGGCGCTGCTAAAAAGGCATTACTGTCGGCTTTAAAGCAGTGTCATGAGAAAATTAAGCTTATATCCAATAATATGCTTGATGAGATTTCCTGACTGCCAGATAACTATTTGATAAAGCATTCCACTTTATACTATGTAGTTATTAAACGGCATATAACCGGACATTAACGTGCCCTGTTATATGCCGTTTATTTTTTTATCCTATAGACTAGATTCTTCACCTTAAACCGCTTCTACTCCGGGGGATAACATCAGCCTTTATGGCAAAATCAAATTATTTATTGAATGGGGGATAAAAATGAGTATTGATTTTTTTAGCCTGATAACCAGTCCTTATATTCTTATTTTTGCAGCTGTTGCTAGTGGTCTGCTTTTTGGAAAGATAAAGTTTGGAAAGGAATTCAGCTTCGGGACATCAGGTGCATTGTTTACAGGTCTGGTGATCGGGTGGTTTATTTATAATAAATATGCCAAGCCATATGCAGATGCATATGCTGCAAACCCTGCAGATAAGCAAATTCCAAAAGAAGCTCTCGCTATACTTAAGGCCGGAGTAATCCCAAAGGAGCTTTTTACAATATTTTTGATCATTTTTGTAGTTGCCGTAGGTCTTCTTGCTGCCAAGGACATGGGGCCTGTTCTCAAGAAATACGGAATAAAGTTTTCTATACTGGGCATACTTATTACCTTCACAGGTGCACTGGTATGCTATATAATGGCAGTACTTATGCCGGGGCAAAACCCCTTTGAAGTAACTGGAGCTTATACAGGTGCATTGACCAGCTCTCCGGGTCTCGGGGCGGCGCTGGAGGTAACAGCCAAATACGGGCGGGAAGCTCAAGCCGCAGTTGGTGTAGGCTATGCCGTAGCGTATCCCTTTGGTGTACTCGCTGTTATAATAGGCGTTCAGCTGTTTCCAAAAATATTTGGAATTCCTGTTAAAGAAGAGATCGAAATGTACAGAAAGAGTATAAGGGAGTTCTCGGTAAAAGAAGACTTGATGGAAAAGCCTCAGCACAAATTTGACTTGCTTGCATTCTTCGTAACTTGCATGGTAGGGTATATCATTGGTTCTATTAAAATATATATGGGACCCCTGGGGTTCTTTTCCCTTGGATCAACAGGAGGTGTACTTATTGCAGCGCTATCCCTGGGATATATAGGTAAGATAGGGATTTTAAACTTCAGGATGGATTCTAAAATGCTGGAGGTGTTAAGGGATGTTTCCCTCGTCTTCTTTTTGGCTATAGTTGGGTTGAAATACGGATTCAGCGCTTTCGATACCCTTTTGAGCGGGGGTTATTATCTTGTACTTGTATCTCTATTCTCAAGTCTGGCAGCAATGTTTATAGGATTTATCGTGGGCAGATATGTTTTTAAAATCAACTGGGTGCTGTTAGTTGGAGCTTTGTGTGGGGGTATGACCAGTACTCCCGGTCTTGGAGTAGCTATAGATTCCATTAACAGTGATGAACCTGCTGCAGGGTACGGAGCAGCATATCCGGCAGCATTGTTTAGTATGGTGTTGTTTTCTATTCTCCTTCACAGTGTACCCATGTGAATATATTAGAAGTTTTAAAATGAATTAATACCACATATAAATATGGAATTATTGACGCAAACTGTTTTAGAAGCTGTTTAGTGTCTGCTTGTGCCTGGCAAGGCAAATTTTCGCAGCAATAATTTGTTTATTGCAAGAAAATTTAACAAAGCATGGCACAAAATATGCCAAAATGACGGGCGCAATGAGATGCTAGACAGGTTCTTAGTACAGATAGTTATGTTAAATAGATTTAAAAGCATGATGAGGCACATCATGAGGTGGGTGAGTATTATGAATACACTACATTTTAAATATGCTATTGAGGTAGAACGGACTAAATCCATCTCACAGGCAGCTGAAAACTTATTTATGGGACAGCCCAATTTGAGCAAAGCCATTAAAGAGTTAGAGAAAACACTTGGATTTGCGATTTTTGAGCGCACGCCAAAAGGAGTTGTTAAAACTCAGAAGGGTTCTGAATTTCTTGTATATGCCCGTAATGTGATGTTGCAAATTGAAAAAATGGAGGCTCTTTCGGACCGTGCCAATGAAAATGTGCAAAGCTTTAATATATCCATACCTAGAGCAAGCTATATTACCGGTGCGGTCACACAATTTGTCAGCGAACTCGATCAAACGCTGGATATTAATGTTAATGTGCAGGAGACCAATGCCATGCGTACCATTGGTAATATTACCAATGGTGCTTTTAATCTTGGTATTATTCGCTATCAGAAAGAATACGAAAATTACTTTTTCAATTATCTCTCAGAAAAACAGCTTACTTATGAACCCATATGGGAATTTGAATATTTGGCGGTCATGTCTGAGAACCATCCGCTAGCAAATGTAGACAATATAGAACATGATGGATTTAAAAAATATACAGAAATTGTGCACAAGGATACGTCTGGTCCCTATATGCCAAAGGGGAATGTTCAAAATCACAATCATGATAAGGATATATCAAAGAAAATATATGTATGTGAGCGCTGCAGTCAGTTTGATTTATTATCCGCCATCCCTACAACATATATGTGGGTTTGTCCGATACCTGAAAAATGGCTCGTCAAATATAATCTTATTCAACGCAAATGCAAAGCACCTGGGCATGTGCATAAGGATTTGCTTATATTCTCAAAAAGTTACAAGCTGACAGAAGTGGACTTTCGTTTTGTCAACATATTATTTGAATCAAAAAACGAAGTCTCCTTTAAAGAGTATAAATAAAATATTGAATAAACTCATAGTATTAGCCAATTATGGCATATCGATAATCATATATCGATATACCATAATTGAATAGTACACAACAATGAATTTGTGATAAAATTAACAAATAGATCGTTCCCAATTAACTGGATTATATTGCAGTGAAATTGATATTGCTAAAGTTAAGTGAATCAATAATAGATCGTGTGAACAACAGCGGTTTAGTATTCATACATAATCTATAGAAATATAATATATTAGCCTAAGTGGCTTTAAGTTTGTCTATTTTTTAACAATCTTAAAAGAGAACTTATAAATTAAGAAATCCAAACTTAATCGTTCTCTTGATATCGATAATAGAATATCGATATTCTGTATTTATATTTCTCTTTTTTACTAATTTTATGTAATATTAAATAAGAAAACAAAGTTTAAAAAGAAAGGCAGAGTCTAAAATGAAAAAAGTAACTATTATTGGAGCTGGGGATGTTGGTTCTACCATCGCCTATACTATAGCAGTAAGAGGGATGGCTTCTGAAATTGTAATGATTGATGTAAATGAAAAGAAGGCTCTTGGTGAGGCTTTGGATATTCGTCAAGGTACACCATATTGCAACCCTGTTTCTATTTATGCAGGAAGATATCATAATGCTAAAGATTCAGATGTAGTCATTATAACATCCGGTGTTCCTCGTAAACCCGGGCAATCTCGATTGGATCTGGCTCAAACCAATGTAAATATTACAAAAAGTATTATTCCCCAAATTACAAAGTATGCACCTGAAGCAGTATATATCATTGTCAGTAATCCGGTTGATATTCTTACATATGTGTTTCATAAGGTTTCAGGCCTGCCGGAAAACAGAATTATCGGTTCGGGAACAATCCTTGACACAGCAAGACTTCGTGCAAGAATTGCAGAGTATTACAGCATCAACCAGCAGGACGTACATGCTGATGTGTTTGGTGAGCATGGTGACACTTCATTTGTACCCTGGTCACTTGCCAGTATTTCAAATATAGCCATACAAGATTATCAAAATACCATTTCAAATCCACAGGGATTGTATCCTCCATTAAATTATGAGGAAATTGAAACCTATATGCGCAAATCAGGCGGAAGAGTTATTGAACGCAAAGGTGCAACTTACTATGCTGTTTCTATTTCGGTTTGTCACATTCTAGAATGTCTGTTCAACAACTCAAGAACAGCACTTACCGTTTCTACCATGATGCATGGTGAATATGGGATCGAGGATGTTTGCCTTAGCATTTTGAATGTGGTTGGCCGTGATGGGGTGTGCAATAAAATTCTTTCACCCTTAAACGAAAAGGAAGTTATTTTATTACAAAAGAGTGCAAATCAACTAAAAGAAGTTATCAAAAATTTGGATATTTAAGGGATGATTTAAACATTGCAATGAGATGTTTAAACATACATGCTTTTAGTATCAAACTCTAAATAGAAATGAGGTAATGAATATGGAATATCGTATTGAACATGACTCCATGGGCGAGGTTAAAGTACCCGCGGACAAATACTGGGCTGCTCAAACAGAGCGCAGCCGTGAAAACTTTAAGATTGGTGTTGGTATAGAAACAATGCCGTATGAGATCATACATGCTTTCGGTATATTAAAAAAAGCTGCAGCCATTGCAAATCATGCTTTAAGACCTGAAAAAATGACAACTGAAAAGCTGGACGCAATCTCTAAAGCTTGCGATGAAGTGATCAACGGTAATCTGAACGATAATTTTCCTCTTGTGGTTTGGCAGACAGGGAGCGGAACACAGTCCAATATGAATGCAAATGAGGTTATAGCAAATTACGGCAATAAGATTGCAGGCAAAAACCTCCTGCATCCTAATGATGATATCAATATGAGCCAGTCTTCCAATGATACATTTCCAACAGCCATGCATATTTCTGCGGTTTTGCTCATTGAAGACAAACTGTTTCCTGCAATTGATATGTTGATTGAAACCTTTAAACGTCTGGAAAAAGAAAATGAAGGAATTGTAAAGAGTGGCCGTACTCATTTGCAGGATGCAACACCCATTAAGTTTTCTCAGGAAATCAGCGGATGGAGAAGCAGTCTTGAAAAAGACAAAAAATTACTATTGGTTGCTATTGAACAATTAAAAGAGCTGGCTCTTGGCGGAACTGCTGTGGGAACTGGACTGAATGCTCCTGAGGGCTTTGATGTAAAGGTAGCGGAAGCGGTCTCTGAAATTACCAAAAAGAAATTCGTCACAGCAGATAATAAATTTCATGCCCTCACTTCCAAAGATGAATTGGTATTTGCACATGGTGCATTAAAAGCTCTGGCTGCTGACATGATGAAAATTGCAAATGATATACGCTGGCTTGCCAGCGGCCCTCGTGACGGGCTTGGTGAAATCTACATTCCGGAAAATGAGCCAGGTTCCTCAATCATGCCAGGGAAGGTAAACCCGACACAATGCGAAGCAGTTACCATGGTTGCTGTACAGGTAATGGGCAATGATGTTGCGGTTGGGTTGGCTGCATCTCAAGGCAACTTTCAATTAAATGTATTTATGCCGGTCTGTATTTATAATTTTTTACAGTCTGCACGACTTCTTGCAGATGCCATTGTCTCCTTTAACGATAACTGCGCAGTCGGTATCGAGGCAAACAAAGAAAAAATGCATCACAACCTGCATAATTCCTTAATGCTGGTCACTGCACTTAATCCCTATATTGGATATGAAAATGCGGCTAAAACAGCTAAGAAAGCTTACAAAGAAAATATTTCACTCAAAGAAGCCTGTGTAGAATTGGGATTCTTAACCGCTGAAAAGTTTGACGAAGTTTTTCATCCTGAAGAGATGGTTTGATTTATGATATGTAACATTTAACATTTAACATGAAAGGAAATGTAATATGATTTTTAGTTACTATCCCGGCTGTACGCTGAAAACAAAAGCAAAGGATTTAGATAAATATGCACATCGCTGTGCAGCGGCACTTGGAATTACTTTGGAAGAAATTCCAGATTGGCAGTGCTGTGGTGGAACATATCCAATGGCAAAGGATGAAATAGCGACAAAATTATCTTCTGTGCGTGCATTGGCTTCAGCAAAATGCTTAGGACAGGATTTGGTTACGGTATGTTCTGCCTGCCACAATGTTATCAAGCAGGTCAATAATGATATGAGAACCGATCAAGATATAGCTATGAAAGTAAACAATTACATCCAGCCGGATGTTCCCTATCGTGGAGAAACCAGGGTCATTCACTATTTGGAAATGCTAAGGAATTCAATCGGCTTTGATAAGCTAAAGGAAAAGGTTGTTAATCCTTTAAACGGTAAAAGAATTGCTGCATATTATGGTTGTTTGCTTCTTCGCCCAAGTAAGGTCATGAAGATGGATAATCCTGAAAATCCTACCATCATGGAGGATCTGATTCGTGCTATCGGAGGAACTCCGGTTGTATATCCATTTCGTAATGAATGTTGTGGTGGTTATGTCACTTTGGAGGACAAAGCCTTGGCAATCAATAAGAGTAACAAGGTACTCGAAAGTGCTGAATCACATGGTGCAGAACTGATGATTACGGCTTGTCCTCTCTGCCTTTATAATTTAAATAAAAATGGCACCGACCATGATTTGCCGGTTATTTATTTTACAGAGCTTTTAGCCGAGGCTCTTGGCGTAAAGGAGAGTACTTCTAATGGTAATGAATAAAGATCAAATGAAAGAACAAATTTTCCGCATAAGTGGTGTGAATCCGCTTAAATGTATGCTTTGCGGCAAATGCTCCGGGACTTGCCCATCCTATGATAAGATGGAATATCGTCCGCACCAGTTTGTGTACATGGCGGAAAAAGGCGATATTGCAACCCTGATGAAATCCAAATCCATCTATAAATGCCTGTCGTGTTTTGCCTGTGTGGAGCGTTGTCCGCGAGGGGTAGAACCTGTAAAACTAGTGGAAGCAATCCGCCTTATGGTGATTCGCAATCAGGGTGAAAATCACTTGAAGGCTGATCAAATACCCGGGATGATTGACGAAGATATGCCGCAACAGGCCATTGTCAGTGCATTCCGTAAATATAGCAAATAAGAAAGGATAAACATGATGCAAAAGATTGGTGTATTTGTTTGTTGGTGTGGAAGCAATATTGCCGGTACAGTAGATGTTCATGCTGTTGCTGAAGCTTTGAAGAATGAGCCGGGTGTTGTTTTCTCTACCGACTATCAATATATGTGTTCTGAAGCTGGACAAAACATCATAAAAGACGCAATTTCAGAACATAATTTAACAGGCGTTGTCGTTTGCGCCTGCTCTCCTCGTATGCATGAAGCAACTTTTCGTAAAGCTGCCCAAAGTGCAGGAATGAATCCGTATATGGTAGAAATTGCAAACATTCGCGAACAGTGTTCATGGATTCATAAAGATATGGAGACAGCTACCGAAAAGGCAATCATTCTTGGTAAAGCTGCAGTAGCAAAGGTAAATTTAAATACTCCTCTGGTTGCCGGACAAAGTCCGGTTATAAAACGAGCTCTTGTCATTGGTGGTGGTATTGCTGGGATTCAAACTGCTCTTGATATTGCCGAAGCAGGATTTGAGGTTGACATTGTAGAAAAATCGCCTACAATCGGAGGCAAGATGTCACAGCTTGATAAAACATTCCCCACGCTGGACTGTGCTGCATGTATTCTAACACCCAAAATGGTGGATGTAGCGCAACATGAGAAAATCAATATTTATTCCTACAGTGAGGTATCCAGTGTAAAGGGATTTGTAGGAAATTTTAACGTGACCATCAAGAAAAAGGCACGATATGTAAAAGAAGATATCTGCACCGGATGCGGGATCTGTACTGAAAAATGTCCACAGAAGAAAGTGCCTGATACCTTCAATCTGTCCATGAATCATCGCAGCGCTATTTATATTCCGTTTGCACAGGCAGTACCAAAGGTGGCCACCATTGACCCGGATTATTGTACCATGCTGAAAAACGGTAAGTGTGGTGTTTGTTCAAAAGTATGTACTGCAAATGCCATTGACTATACTCAAAAGGATGAATATATTGAAAATAGTTATGGTGCTATTGTAGTAGCTACAGGTTTTAATCCCATTAAGTTAGATAACTTTGATGAATACGCCTATTCACAAAGTCCGGATGTTATAACATCACTGGAGTTTGAACGTATCACCAATGCAGCCGGTCCAACATCCGGCAAGCTGCTTCGCCCATCTGACGGCAGGCATCCTCATACCATTGTATTTGTTCAGTGTGTTGGTTCTCGTGATATATCAGGCTGCGGTAAGGAATACTGCTCCAAGATTTGCTGTATGTACACCGCAAAACACGCGATGCTCACGCGTGAGAAATATCCCGATACAGATGTATACGTTTTTTATATTGATGTACGTACACCCGGTAAAAGCTTTGATGAATTTTATCGTAGAGCTGTAGAAGAATATGGCGTTCACTATATCAAAGGTATGGTTGGAAAAGTGGCTCCTCAAGGCGAAAATCTATTGGTGCAGGCTTCCGATCTGATTGCTGATAAACAGCTTAATATAAAAGCCGATATGGTTGTATTGGCAACTGCTATTGAACCGGATATGAGTGCAAGATCCTTGGCTACTATGCTGACTGCAAGTATGGATACCAATGATTTTTTCACAGAAGCTCATCCAAAGCTAAAACCTGTTGAAAGTCCGACAGCCGGTGTGTTTTTATCAGGTGTCTGTCAAGGTCCGAAGGATATTCCGGAAACTGTTTCACAAGCCAGTGCTGCCGCTGCAAAGGTGATAGGCCTTCTGGTAAAAGATAAACTGACCTGTAATCCTTGTGTGGCACATTCAGACGAGAATCTATGTAACGGTTGTTCTTCTTGTGAAAAGATTTGTCCATACGGAGCAATCACTTATATGAATAAAGAATTTAAGATGCCTGACAGAACGATTGCCATTCGACGAGTTGCTTCTGTTAACGAAGCTATTTGTCAGGGGTGTGGTGCTTGTACGGTAACCTGTACGTCGGGTGCAATGGATCTTAAAGGTTTTTCCAATAGACAAATCATGGCGGAGGTTGATGCGATATGCAAATAAATGAATTCAGACCCAAGATTGTGGCATTCTGCTGTAACTGGTGTTCCTATGCCGGAGCAGATCTTGCCGGAACAAACCGCCTTAACTATCCCGCTGAGGTAAAGATTATCCGTGTACCTTGTTCAGGCCGTGTAAATCCAATGTTTATTCTCCGTGCGTTTCAGCGTGGTGCTGATGGTGTAATTGTGTGTGGCTGCCATCCGGGTGACTGTCATTACACCTCCGGCAACTATTATGCAAGAAGAAGAATGACAATGATGTTTTCTATTCTGGATTATCTGGGTGTTGAAAGCGTAAGAACGCGTGTGGAATGGGTCTCAGCTGCAGAAGGCGCAAAATTTGCACAAGTCATGAATGATTTTGTTGAAACGATAAGAGACCTTGGTGAGAACAAGAGATTGGAGGATCTAAGATGCAAGACCAAATGATTGCTCGTGCAGTTGACCTGTTACAGAACGGGTCGGTAAATCGTGTGCTGGGATGGAAAACCGGTGATTTTGTTTATGACATTACACCAGCTGTATTTCATACAGAAGAAGAACTGAAAGCCGGGTTTGTTTATAATGAATTTTGCAGTTACAACCTGTCGAAGTATCTAATAAAAGAAAGCCGAAAAGAAGGCAAAATCCTTGTATTTTTAAAGCCTTGTGATACTTACAGTTTCAATCAGCTGATGAAGGAACATCGTATGATTCGTGAAAATGTGTATGTTATGGGGATTCCATGTGATGGTAAAGCAGATGTTGAAAAACTCAAGCTTTCTTGTGACAGCGGGATCATAGATATTACATCGAATGGTGAAACCCTTACAGTTTCAACCCTTAATGGTTCTAACACCATTAAAACACAGGATATACTTGCTGAGCGCTGCTTATCCTGTAAAAGCAAAAAGCATGTTGTGTTTGATGAACTTATAGGTGAAGAGGGAGAAGTTTTAAACTCCAACCGTTTCGATGAAGTGAGAAATCTGGAAGCCATGTCAGCAGATGAACGTTTTCACTTCTGGCAGAATGAGCTTTTACGCTGTATTCGCTGCAATGCATGCCGTAATGTATGTCCGGCATGTTCATGTGAAAAATGTGTATTTGATAATGACGCTTCAGGAGTTGCCAACAAAGCTGCTGCTGATTCATTTGAAGAGAATATGTTTCATATAATTCGTGCATTCCATGTAGCAGGCCGCTGCACAGACTGTGGAGAATGTTCCAGAGTCTGTCCGCAGCATGTCCCGCTTCACTTAATCAATCGGAAAATCATTAAGGATATTAACGAACTATATGGTACCTATCAAGCAGGAGAGGATATCGAAGTTCCTTCGCCGCTTGCCGATTATTCTACAGAGGATGCAGAACCCTGCATTGTTCATGAAAGGGGGATATAAACCTATGCAAAAACTATCCCTTACACAATTAGATGAGTTTTTTGATAGGATTTCAAAAGAACAAGCATTGTATCTACCGATCGATGTCAAGAAGGGTCAAGCTGATTTCATTAAATGGCATGAAGGTCTGACCATGAGTAATGCGCTTAACACCATGCGCAGTGCTAAGGATTTTTTCTTTCCACAAACAGAAAATCTAGTGGATTTTAAAGTAGAAGGAAAAAATATTGAGATTATTGATAGCCGTAGTGAAACAGAAGATTTCGTTTTATTTGGTGTTCGTGCTTGTGATGTCCGAAGCTTTTTAATATTGGATAAAGTGTTTCTGTCAGAGCCTGTAGATACATACTACAAATCTCGTCGTGAGCATGGCACCATTATCTCTGTATCCTGTAATAGTCCATCAGAGACCTGCTTTTGTCACACTTTTGGTATAGATGCTGCAGATCCAGAGGGCGATATAGCATGCTGGATTGCAGAAGGTGACTTGTTCCTGAATGCAAGAACTGAAAAAGGAACAGCTTTACTTAATAAGTTAAAAAATATATTAACTGAATGTGATGATACAAAAGTAAAAGAGCAGCAAGCTAAAACGAAATCCGTTTTAGACAAACTACCACTCAAGAACTTAACCACTGATGATTTTAAAGGTGATGAAATGATGGAAATATTCAATTCACCGGAGTGGGGAAAATTGTCTGAATCTTGTCTTGCCTGCGGAACTTGCACATTTGTCTGCCCAACATGCCAGTGCTACGACATCAAGGACTTTGATACCGGTCATGGTATTAAACGTTTTCGCTGCTGGGACAGCTGCATGTACTCTGATTTTACAAAAATGGCCCATGGCAATCCTCGTACCAGCCAACTGGAGCGATTCCGTCAGAGGTTCATGCACAAACTTGTCTACTTTCCATCGAACAATAACGGTGAGTTTGGCTGTGTCGGCTGCGGCAGATGTATTGCTAAATGTCCGGTATCTATGAATGTTGTAAAGGTAATGAGACAATTAGGAGGAAACAAAAATGAGTGAATCTTTAATTCCAAAGCTGGGAGTAGTGACCGATATCAGAAAGGATACACCCGATGTTAAAACCTTCCGTGTAGTATCACCGGAGGGCACGAAGGTCTTTGAACATACTCCGGGTCAGTGTGCCATGATATCTATTCCCGGTGTTGGTGAAGCGATGTTTTCGATTACTTCATCTCCGACAAACACCGAGTTTATGGAATTCAGTGTTAAAAAATGCGGGTCGCTTACCGAATGGCTTCACCAAATGGAAGTGGGCCAGCAATTAACCGTACGGGGCCCTTACGGTAATGGTTTTCCGGTGGACACCACATTTAAAGGTCAGGATTTACTTTTTATTGCCGGTGGTATTGGACTCGCACCACTTCGATCGGTTATCAATTATGTTCGAGACAATCGTAATGACTACGGTCATGTAGATATTGTATACGGAGCGCGTGGTATGGATGATTTGGTCGATTACGAGGAGATTATAGACGAATGGTGTAATGATTGTGGTATTGACGTTCATCTTACCATAGATAGTGAGCAGGAAGGGTGGGACGGACATGTTGGTTTTGTTCCAAACTATGTGAAAGAGCTAAATTTTGATGTGAATAAAACTGTTATTATATGCGGTCCCCCCATTATGATCAAGTTTACACTTGCCGGGCTCCAGGAGCTTGGATTTAACAAAACCCAGGTTTATACCACCATGGAACTCAAAATGAAATGTGGTATTGGTAAGTGTGGCAGGTGCAATATCGGTAATAAATATGTTTGTAACGATGGTCCGGTTTTTCGCTGCGACGAACTTGATGAACTGCCTAACGAATATTAATTGAAAGGATAACTTTAAAAATGAAAGAAATAATAAATATTTTTTTGATGGGTAAAAAGTATGAAGTGCCTTCGAATCTCACCATTATGGGAGCTATGGAATATGCAGGTTATCAGCTGATCAGAGGCTGCGGATGCCGCAATGGATTCTGTGGTGCATGTGCTACAATTTACAGGATAAAAGGCGATAGAGAGCTTCAGGTATGTCTTGCCTGCCAGACTAAGGTTGAGGACAATATGTATGTTGCAACATTGCCCTTCTTTCCACTTGCAAAACAGGTATATGATATTAATAAGATTCAACCTACAGAGCAGATTATGATGCAGCTATATCCTGAGATTTATAGTTGTATTGGTTGTAATTCCTGTACAAAGAGCTGTACCCAGGGGCTTGATGTGATGCAATATATTGCATATGCGCAACGTGGTGAATATGAAAAATGCGCAGAAGAATCATTTGACTGCGTTATGTGCGGCGTTTGTTCTTCACGCTGCCCTGCTGGAATTTCACATCCTCAGGCCGCATTGCTTGCACGTCGTCTGAATGGTAAGTATCTGGCTCCTAAATCAGAACATTTGGAGAATCGAGTTAAGGAGATTAAAGAAGGCACATTCACTGAGCTTTTGGAGTCTTTGATGCAAAAGCCGATTGAAGAGATGAAAGAACTATATAATCATAGAGAAATTGAAAAATAAGGAGGAAATGTGATGTATTCAAAAGAGATATTGGAATCTATTAAATTGGTAGAAGCAGCAAGAAAAGAGAATGCGTTACTGGAACCGGCTAGATTGACTGCCGAAGAAAAAGACAGCCTCCTTGCTAAGTATCATCCTGATTACAGAAAAGAACAATTTGAAATTCTAAAAGTTGGCCCCAATAAGGGGGAGAAAGTTCCTAATGAATTGGCCGCTTATCTTCAGGCAAACAGCCGTATCGATGGTGATATGATAAACTTGGATAAGGTTGATTATGATGTGGACGTTCTGATAATCGGAGGAGGAGGTGCAGGTGCATCAGCTGCAATTGAAGCGAACGAAAACGGCAGTAATGTCATGATCGTAACCAAGCTGCGTATAGGAGATGCAAATACCATGATGGCGGAAGGGGGGATCCAGGCAGCGGATAAGCCTAACGACTCTCCGGCACAACACTACCTTGATGCATTTGGAGGCGGGCACTTCGCGGCAAAGTCTGAATTGCTTTACAAGCTTGTTAACCAGGCTCCTGAAGCCATTCAGTGGTTGAACGAACTAGGCGTAGAATTTGATAAAGAATCTGATGGGACGATGATTACTACACACGGTGGCGGCACCTCCAGAAAGAGAATGCATGCAGCAAAGGACTATTCAGGTGCGGAAATCATGCGGACTTTACGGGATGAAGTTATCAATCGTGGTATACCTATCGTTGATTTTACGGCTGCAATTGAGATGATTCTAGATGATCAAGGTAACGCTGCCGGCGCAGTTCTGATGAATATGGAAACCAAAGAGCTTTTAATCGCTCGTGCAAAGACGGTCATTATTGCAACAGGTGGTGCAGGAAGAATGCATTATCAGGGATTTCCGACATCGAATCATTATGGTGCAACGGCTGATGGATTGGTTTTGGGTTATAGAGCCGGTGCAAAGCTTCTGTATGCAGATACCATTCAGTATCATCCTACCGGTGTGGCTTATCCTGAGCAAATATTCGGTGCCCTGGTAACTGAAAAGGTTCGTTCACTTGGGGCAAAACTCGTCAATTGTGATGGTACAGTATTCATACATCCTTTGGAAACCAGAGATGTTTCTGCTGCCTCGATTATTCGTGAATGCAATGATCATAAAAGAGGTGTTAACACGGGGAATGGGCTTGGAGTATGGCTCGATACGCCCATGATTGAATTTAAAAACGGTGAAGGTACAATCGAAAAGAGAATTCCGGCCATGCTGCATATGTTTGAAAAATACGGTATTGATATCCGGAAAGACCCCATTTTGGTGTATCCAACGCTTCATTATCAAAATGGAGGGTTGGACATTAACAGTGATGGTATGACGACCAATATCGAAAATCTATATGTAGCTGGAGAAGCGGTTGGAGGGATCCATGGACGTAACCGTTTAATGGGTAACTCTCTGCTTGATATTATTGTGTTTGGACGAGATGCTGGGAAAAATGCATCTGCAAAGTGCAAAGATGTTAAGCTTGGAAAGCTTACTCTTGACCATGTAAAGAAATTCAAAAAGGAGATGGAAGATGCTGGGGTAAACACGGATGTTGTATCACCCAAGCTTTTGCCGGACTATACACATAAAAAAGGAATGCATGAGGATAGCAAATAATGGCTAAAAATATAGCAAGGATACTTTAACCGGGAATAATAGTGTGCTATATTTTAGAAATTTTAAATTGAGAAATACAATAAGTAAGGAGGAAAATTATGGCAAAGTGTTCTGTTTCGACGCAAACTTTGCAGCGTCTTCCAATGTATTTAAATTATTTAAGAGCTATACCTCATGATAAAGACTCACGCACTTCGTCAAAAATGATTGCTGATGCACTTCAATTAAATGATGTGCAGGTAAGAAAAGACTTGGCTTTGATTAGTTCTGGCGGTCGTCCTAAGATCGGATACAATACTAAAAATCTGATTTTAGATATAGAACAGTTTCTCGGTTACAACAATACTGATAATGCAGTTATTGTTGGAGCAGGTAATCTTGGACATGCATTACTTTCCTATAGTGGTTTTACAGAATATGGTCTGAACATTGTTGCAGCTTTTGATGTTGATGAATCCATTATTGGAACAACCGTCAATGATAAGAAAGTACTTCATATTAACAAGCTAAATAATCTACTCAGCCGCATGAAAATAAGAATAGGAATCATCACGGTTCCGGCAAGCCAAGCACAGAAGGTATGTGATGCACTGATTGACGGTGGTGTGATGGCCATTTGGAATTTTGCACCCATACATTTAAACACACCCGAAAATATTTTAGTACAAAATGAAGACATGGCATATTCTTTGGCGGTATTGTCAAAACACTTAACAAAAAAATTGGTTGGAACAGAAAATAAAGGAGGTATTGAATCATGCGAATTACCGTTTGTGTAGGGTCGTCCTGTCATATGAAAGGTTCATATCAAATTATAGAGCATTTAAAAACAATGATTGCACAAAAAAATTTGGAAGGCAAGGTTGATCTTGGTGGTACATTTTGCTTGGGAAATTGTCAAGATGAAGTATGCGTCACTTTGAATGAAAAAACTTTTTCATTAACACCTGAAACAACAAAGGATTTTTTTGAGACAGAAGTATTAGCAAAGCTGTGAGATAATTTGAGTTATCGCAGAAAACTAGCAATAGTACTATTTTAACTAAACTCAATACCCCTGTACAAAGTTTTGTACAGGGGTATTGAGTTTGTTGACAAACCTATATATGCAATCGGGAAAATACGAAAGCAAATATGATAAAAGGTAAAAAGGCTTTTGTATCTTTGCTGGACCAACAGTTAGGCTTTGATACCATAGGATTAATTTCAACAAATTTAGCAGAGAAAGCAGCAGAGAATGCAAGTATAACTTTCTTTCGCAATGCAGCTGATATTAGCTAAAGTTTACGAATAATATCAAAATTACAGATGGCAATGGAATGAGAATCATAATCCACTAAGTCGTCTTTTTTCATCTTATTTAATTCCCGTGAAAGGGAAGTCCGCTGAATTCCTAATCTTTCAGCCAGTCCTTTTTTTGGCGTATGCAGTTTTATTATTGGACTTTTCGGAGATTTCCCTGCACTTGACTTCTTGACTTTCTTATATTTTCAAGGTTATTACCTCTAAGCATGACATGATAATGCACCTGCCTCTATGACAATTTGTATAATGTCTTTATTTAATGATCAAAATCAATTATAATGCTGTTAAATGGTAAAGGCGCAATATAAGCCCAGAAAACAGGAGCACAAAAAAATATCAAAGGAAAAACAAAGTACTGGAAGGGCTATAATCCAGAAAGTGTGGAAAATCAACCGATGAAAAGAGGAATCTAATATAAATGAGCAACATCACATTGGAAAGAGAATTAATTGCCATTATTGAGCAGGATGGAGGCTATCTGCTTGATTGGCATTATATCAATACCGGCATTGAACAATCAAGCGCACAATTTCAGAAAAGCTTGTACGAATCGTATCTTGAAGACAGTGATAAGGCATTATTTTTATTTGGAATAACTAAAATAACAGGTGCACTTTCAGAAACACTAGAATACTTCCATAAAGTAGCGTCAGCTTATATAAAAAGTCTTTCAAAAAATCCGGATCTAGAAACTCTGCGAGAAAAAGCAAAGGCAGTATTGGAGGATGAGGAACAGGAGGAATTACTCGCGCAAGCGCCTTTTATAAACGGAGCACAATATCTTGACAGGCATTGGCTTACCTGTATATGGAGAAGACTAAACCTAACATTTTCCAAAGAGATAAAAAAACATAAAGGAAAGGTATCGGAATATTTCGCTGAAAAGAATCCCGACATTCACTTTGCCGGAAAGGTATATTTCCATTTGGTCGAGAGTAAGAAAGAAGGATATCCATTTGCGTTTCTGGCAACATACGCCGCGGAGCCTTCAACTATTGGAAAGGCGAAGCATCTTCCACTTAAGAATGCGCTTATAGAATATGGGAGAAACAGTAAAAAGTTATTGGAGCTTTTATCCACTGTTAATAAGGCCGCCCAGCAGAGTATGCTTGTGTCGGGATTAGTTGATTCAGGAGAAATATTTTATCCTATAGGGCTTAGTTCCGGTGAAGCATATGCGTTCTTAAAGGAAGTACCTTTATATGAAGAAGCAGGTATTCTTTGCAGAATACCAAACTGGTGGAGAAAAAAAACAGAATCTATAAAAGTGTCTGTTAATATAGGTGAAAAAGCACCTTCTCTAGTAGGGATGGACGCACTTATAGATTTTAAAGTGCATTTGTCTTTAGGGGGAGAGAGCATAACCGCAGACGAACTAAAAGAACTTATATCCCAGTCTGAGGGATTGGCATTTATCAAAGGGAAATGGGTGGAAGTAGATTCCGAGCGGCTTCGTGAAACTCTCCTAGCATATGAGCAGGCGCAGAAGGAAGCACAAAAAGGCGACCTAACTATTATGGAAGCGATGCGTATGCAGCTTTCAGCAGAAAAGGTTCTGAGTACGAAGGATAATTATTGTGAAATCGAAGTCAGTAATGGACAATGGTTGCAAACGGTCATCTCACAGCTTAAGAGACCGGAAAACATCAAATCAGTAGGGTGTGGAAATGATTTTAAGGCGGTATTGAGAGAATATCAACAAAAAGGACTTGCATGGCTTTACACTATGAAAGAGCTTGGCCTTGGTGCATGTCTTGCCGATGATATGGGTCTTGGGAAAACAATACAGGTGATCGCTCTGCTAAACAGTATAAGAATGATAAATGAAGAAAAGGTTCTTCTCATTGTGCCTGCGTCATTGATTGGCAACTGGACGGAAGAAATCACTAAATTTGCGCCGAGGCTCCATTACCATGTGGTTCATCCGCAGGAAGGCAGAAGTGCCACGGAAAGTCATGATATAGGTGTCGGTATCTATATCACGACTTATGGTATGTTATTAAGACTTGAATGGCTAAAACAGACGGAGTGGGATATGATAATATTGGATGAAGCACAAGCGATAAAGAATCCTGGAACAAAACAGACAAGGGCTGTAAAGCAGTTGAATGCGCGAAGCAGAATAGCCCTCACTGGAACTCCGGTGGAAAACAGATTGTCGGATTTGTGGTCCATCTTTGACTTTTTGAACAAGGGCCTTTTAGGAAATGCTAAGGAATTTACCGAGTTTACTAAAAAGTTGAAGGGTGGCAATGAGGGGTATGCAAAGCTGAAGCAGGTGATGGCGCCATTTGTACTGCGAAGGTTGAAAACGGATAAGAGCATCATTGCTGATCTGCCGGAAAAAATAGAGATGAAGACCTACTGTACACTTAGCAAAAAGCAAGCTGTATTGTACAGTTCCATGGTGGACGAGCTTCAAAGAAAGCTGGAAGTTTCAGAAGGTTTGGAGAGAAAAGGGCTGGTACTGGCGGCACTCATGAAATTCAAGCAGATATGCAATCATCCTGACCAGTACCTAGGACAAGATATTTACGCAGATAATGAAAGTGGTAAGTATGAAAGACTTCGAGAATTATGTGAAACCATTTACGAAAAGAGAGAACGTGTACTTGTATTTACACAGTTTAAAGAGATTACAGTACCTCTTGCTGCATTCCTTAAAACGGTATTCCAGCACGAAGGGCTTGTACTGCATGGCGAGACGCCGGTGACAAAGCGTAAGGATATCGTAACTAGATTTCAGGGACATGAATATATACCTTTTATGGTGTTGTCTATTAAGGCAGGTGGAGTGGGATTAAACCTTACGGCAGCAAATCATGTTATACATTTTGACCGATGGTGGAATCCAGCAGTTGAAAACCAGGCTACAGACAGGGCATTCAGAATAGGTCAGAATAAAAATGTGATTGTGCATAAATTCGTTACCAAGGGGACAGTAGAAGAAAAAATTGATATGATGATAGAAGAGAAGACAAGAATGACAAAAGAAATCATGCCGGACATTAACGAAGGCTGGATTACTGAAATGGATAACATACAATTGATGGATTTATTCAGATTAAGATTATAAACTGTATTTATCCATAAAAGTTTAACCATTAATGTTGAGAATATCCTGTTTTGAAAGTGAGATGAAAAAATATGTCTTATAATGGATTTTCGGAGTATGTACCTGTCGCTGAACGGAAAAAAAGGGCGCAAAAGGCGGCTGAAAAACTTAAAGAGAAGAATCCGGATATTTCACCGGTTATAATAGAAGGCAGAAAACTAGCCAGAACCTGGTGGGGAAAGGCGTGGAACGATAATCTGGAGAGATATTCGGATTATGCAAACCGCATTGACAGGGGGCGAAGCTATGTGAGGAATGGTGCGGTTCTTGATCTTAAGATAGAAAAAGGTAAGGTCACCGCATTGGTACAAGGCAGTTCCTCCAAACCATATAAGGTAATTATTAACATCCACCCGATCGATGATGATACTTGGGAAAATATAAAAAGCTCATGTGAAGGTAAAATAGAATCACTACAGGAATTAATAGATGGGAAATTTCCAAAGGTGTTATCTGAATTATTTATGGCAAAAGGAAGAGGATTATTTCCTGCACCTACAGAAATAACCTTAACGTGCAGTTGCCCTGATTGGGCTGTCATGTGCAAGCATGTGGCTGCAGTATTATATGGCATTGGTGCAAGGCTTGATGAGAACCCTGAGTTGTTCTTTGAACTAAGAAATGTAAAAATTGAAGACCTTATTACTGAAGCAGTTAAGGGGAAAACAAAAGCCATGCTTGACAGAGCGCAGACAAAAAGCCGTCGTATCATGGAAGATGCCGATATCGCATCTATGTTTGGCGTTGAATTAGAATATATCGATATTGGATGTGATTTCAGTGAAAAGAGTAAAAAAAGAAAAGCAAGCAGGGATGGTTCTTGATGTCATGGGGACAGGTCTTTTGACATCGCAGCTTTTCTGAAGGATTTACGGTTTACACAGAGTTTTCTATGTGAAATATTGGGTGTCGATGTACCTGTCCCCATGACATTCAAAGGGTAAAACTATTTTTATATAATCACAATTGATTTTCATCCGATACGATCTTCTTATTTTCAACCTGATATGAATAAGGAATATATTGGGTTTTTTATTGTAACTTGTGTTTAATAAGGTTTTACTGCTGCATAGTAGTGCTGCTATAGAATATCGAATGAATACAAACTAGTCCAAATGGAACGAAGTAGCTTACAAAAGTCCAGTATATGTTCCAACCGTTAAGATATATTTCTTCACCTAAATTAATTAATGTATATTCACCCAAGGTATTAAATAATGCCAGTCCTAAAACATAGAATACCCATAATCTTCTGTTTTTAGGAAGATGCTGAATCAAAAGCATTGCTTGAACAGGGTATAAACCTATATCTGCAAAAAAAGTTACATCAGTATGAGGGTTAAGCTCCTTAGGGAATTTCCACCAGTTGTAAGTATCTTCTATTAAATTTACAAATAATGCAATGAGAGATGCAAAAGTTCCTGAAATAAATAATTGTTTTATTCTTCTTTTATCGGCTAGGATAGAAAAGGCTATCCAAGGAAAAACAAAAACTAAAGAATGTAATATCATGCACATATCACCTCGGCAAATGATTTATTATTATGCTTTGCCGATAAATAATATTTATTCGCTAAGTTATAAAACTCAAGGTTATATATGCCGGCTACTTGATTTTTAAGTATGTTGGAGCAATAATCTTACCGCAGAGGAATGTTAATGCTTCTAAAATATTGCCGTAAGTATGGCCGATTTTTGTTGAACTCCAAAAAAATGGGAATTTAAATAGAATTGCAGCAACAACCTATAGTAGTTCACCTTCCTCTGTACGATGTCTGAAAAATATTAGCTGCATGAGTCTTAACAAGACCGATATCATGAATAGCTTCTATAACAAAATACTTCAACAGTTATAAGTTTGTTTCAGTTTAACAGATGTGCGATTCATTCATTCAATTTTTTTAGATTTTTTCCTAAACTTAAGATATTGACAGCAGCGTTCTATATGTTAGGTTCTGCTGTACTTCATGGCATGAAACAAGTGCCTAAATATCCAATATATTACACAATTTGGTTAAAAAAACGTATTTTTTTGTTAGCGGTGGTTTCTTTTGTGGTATCAATATGTTATAAGTTATTATGTATTAAATTTTTGGGATCTGGCGTTGCTAAGGTACATACCCCGGAAGCAAGCTTGTTCGAGTAGGAGGTGCTCTCTATGCAAACAGATTACGAAAAACTTCTAAGTAATCTAATCCGGTATCTGCAAGATGAGCTAAATAATTGTCTCAAGAGTCAAAGCACATCAATACAGGACATAACAGAGCTACGCAATCAGCTTGAAGCCCTAATCGATGAATACTCACTCATTAAATCGGGATAAAGTCTTTCACAAAGTGGTTTTGCTTTAAAGGATTCAATATCTCCAGGGGGGGCTAAGTAAGTAGCCTTTCATGCGATTGCGTTTGCACCTACACCCGGAATGAGTAACGCTTCATATCCGCCTGCGCAAAAGTGTACCGCAGGTTCTACAAGCCATTCTGTTTTTTTAGCCGCAGCTTTCATAGTATTGCTTTCTTTCATTAGATCATCTCCTGTTTATATGATAGGAATTAGATATATATAGTTATATCATATTTGAAAAACTTAATAAATATTTATTTCGTGTGTGCTATGATATGAAAAACTTTAAAAGCATTGAATCAAATTGTCCATCGATTTTAAAGAATGCCCCCGGAGGGTTTGTTGAAAACTTTTCGTTTAATTGTTATAATAAAATGGTAAAAATAATAAGATTAAGATATCCAACATTTTAGTATCAGGAGCGCAGATAATGATAGAATTAAAAGACATTACAATAGACAGTAAAGAATTGTTTGATAAGTACCTGGCATTGAAAAAATATGAGATTTCGGACATGACGTTTACCAACCTGTTTATGTGGCGCAAAAGCTACAATATAAAGTATACACTGGTAGAAGATTATTTATGTATATTTGCACAATATGAGAAAAATCCGCCTTTTATATTGATGCCTATAGGAGAAGGCCAAATTTCACCGGTTTTGGAGAAAGTGAATGCATATTTTGAAAGCAGAGGAAACAACCTGGTTATTAAATCCCTTATAAAAGGCATGATGGAAGAAATCGAAAAAGAAATGCCTTCGAAGTTTGAGTATAAAGCGGATCGAAGCACTTTTGATTATGTTTACGATAGTTCGGATTTAATTCATCTTGAAGGGAAAAAATATCATTCCAAACGAAATCATATTAATAAATTTGTTTCCGGTTATGATTATACTTACTATCCGCTTACTTCAGATTTGATTGATGACTGTATAAAAGTTGCCGAGGAATGGTGTGCAAAAAGAAATTGTGCAGAGAGCAAAGGGCTGGAACAAGAAAAATCAGCGATTATAGATGCATTGAATCATTTTGAAAAGCTGGCTTTTAAAGGCGGCGTTATTAAAGTTGCCGATAAAGTCATTGCGTTTACTTATGGAGAGCAGTTTACCGATGATATGGCAGTGATTCATGTAGAAAAGGCAGACGCAGATATACCAGGGGCCTATACCATTATTAATCAAAAATTCTGTGAAAATGAGTGGAGTAACGTAAAATATATCAACCGTGAAGAGGATTTGGGCATTCCGGGTCTAAGAAAGGCAAAACAATCTTACAAACCCGTTCGATTGATAGAAAAATATACTGGAATTCTTGTTAAATAGGGGATGTACATGGATATACGATTGGTTTCGCAAAAAGACACAAATAGTATAAAAGAGATGTGGAGCTATTGTTTTGGTGATAAAGACCCGTTTCTTTCGTGGTATTTTGAAGAAAAGTATAGTCCGGTGAATACCGCCGCAGTGTATGAACATGATCGTCCTGTGTCTAGCATCCAGCTATTGCCGTACGAACTTTGTTTCCATGATACGGTGATACAGGTGTCTTATATTGTGGGTGCCGCAACGTTTCCTGAAGTCAGAGGAAAGGGTTATATGCAAGCACTGCTAAAAAAATCTATGGAAGTGATGCGTGAAAGAGGCCATTATATCAATATTTTACTGCCGTTCAAATATCCGTTTTACAGAAAATACGGTTGGGAAACCTGCTATTATCATAAGCATTATAAAATTGAAATGAATGATTTGAAGCCCATCATCAAAAGGTATGGTAGATTGAGGCCGGCGAATATGGATGATGACATTTATAAAATGCTGGATGTATACGGTGACTTTACCTCAAAAAGAAATGGCTGTATTGTACGAACTTACAAGGATATGAAGAGTATTTTAACCGACCATTCTTTTGAAGACGGTAAAGTCTATATACTTGAGAACGAAAGCGGCAGTGCGGAGGGGTATATCTTATACTCCATTCAGTCCGGGGTATTCAATATTCATGAGATGGCATATGTGAGCACCGAAGCTTATAAAGGGTTACTGTGGTTTGCATATTCTCATACCGCGCAGGCGGAAAAATTATCATGGAAAGCGCCGGAAGATGATATGTCGTACATATTTTTATCTGAGCCACGGCAGGATATAACATTAAAACCATTTGTGATGGCCAGAGTGATCGATGTGGAAAAAGTTCTTAAGCTTTTAATAAAGGACTGTACCCAAATGCCCGACATTACAATGCATATAGAGGACACTATGGCAGAATGGAATAATGAAACATTTGCAATACAAAACGGACATGTACAAAGATGTAATGATAGTATACCTGACCTGGTATGTTCCATTAATACGTTTACTCAGCTAGCGATGGGTTTTATCTCTCCATCACAAGCTTACCATTTAGGATTGCTGCAGCAAAATAATAAAGATAGTATTGAAAAAGCTCATAAAATATTTAAAATAAGTAATAATTTTATTAATGACTATTATTAAAAAGGAGTGGAAAAATGAAAATTGTAGCTGATAGCTGCTGCGACTTAAATGAAGACATCAAAAAAGAAGTCAATATCGCGATTGCTCCTCTGACAATACAATTGGAAGGTATGACGTATAGGGATGACCAATATCTTGATATTGACCGGTTTATAAAAAAAATGAGAAACAGCAAGGAACTTCCAAAAACCGCATGTCCTTCGCCTCAGGAGTTTATAGAGCAATATAAGGGGGAGGAAAGTGTTTTTGTGGTTACGCTTTCTTCTGCTTTAAGTGGGACATACAAAAGCGCAATGTTAGCGAAAGAAATGTTTTTGGAGGATATTGGCAATAAGTTTATCCATATTTTTGATTCCCTTAGTGCCTCGGTAGGGGAAACGCTGATTAGTCTTAAGATTGACGAATTTATTAAAAAAGGTCATGGAGAACCGGAAATAGTAGAAAAAGTAAATAAATATATTCAGGATATGAAAACATTCTTTATGCTGGAAACACTCGAAAGCTTAGTGAAAGCAGGAAGAATCCACCCTCTTGTCGCGAAAGTCTCTACGGTTTTAAACATAAAACCTATCATGACTACTGCTGAAGGGTCTATCAAGCTGCATGAAAAGGTGATTGGCGCAAAAAAGGCTTTTAGAAGGTTTGTTGAGGTCGTGGGAGAGCAGGGAGTTCATCTTGAAGACAAGGTACTTGGAATTGCGCACTGCAACTGTCTGGATAAAGCGCTTGCATTTAAAGAAGAAGTATTAAAGAGATATAAGTTTAAAGATATTATCATAGTAAAAACAGCGGGGATTAGTACGGTATATGCAAATGAGGGAGGATTGATCGTAGTTTTCTAGAAGTATATGGATTGGTAGTTATAGATAACGAACTTTAGATTCGTAATTTACCAAGCTATACATCACGCTAACAGTTAAGATTCCGTAGGGGCGGACGACTCTGTCCGCCCGCAGATAGGGTAATAGTACAGCGGGTGGACAGGGTCGTCCACCCCTACGATAATAAAGCAGATGTACTGAAACAAGCATTAAAATGTTGGTAATAACTTTAAAGTTTTTTATCTATAGTAGAGGCTGACGAAAATAAAGACAACTAGGAGGGATGATCATGGTATACATTTTTCTAGCTGATGGTTTTGAGGAAATAGAAGCGCTTACGGTGGTGGATGTTTTAAGACGGGCAGATATTGAAATTAAAATGGTTTCTGTCATGGATAAGACGGTAACAGGTGGACATGGGATTATGGTTCAGGCGGATTGCCTGATCGATGAGATCAATGGTGAAGATGCCGATATGTTTGTGCTGCCGGGAGGAATGCCGGGCACCACCAATCTGGAGAAGAATGAGAGATTGCAGGAGTTTTTGAAATATGCGGTAGACAATAAGGTATGGATTGCCGCGATATGTGCAGCACCCATTATACTTGGAAATAAGGGTTATTTGAAAGATATGCACTGCATTTGTTTTCCCGGTTTCGAGAAATATTTACAGGGTGCCGTTATCAAAGATAATCATGTAAATATCAGTGGAAAATTTATTACCTCAAAAGGCCCTGGTACGGCGCTGGACTTCGCATATACCATCGTATCCATATTGAAAGATGATGATACGGCCCATCGTTTAAAAGTACAGATGCAATACGCCAACCATTATTAAATGGCAGTACGCATACGATATAAACCTTTCTACAAAGATATTGGGTCTGTAGGGGGCCGCTGATAAAGTTGTAATTTTTTGAGCAGAAGAAATCAGACAAGGGGACTGGTCTGCTGTCAAGCCTGATTTTTGGCCGGACTGCGGACCTGAGCCCCGCCCTTGTGTGATTTCTGAACAATTAAGCACTTTTTTAGTAGCCGCAGCCTGTAGAAAGGTTTTTTTGTATTATGGAAACCACATGCACAAAATGATTTAGATAACATAAAATGATGTATAAATATTACCAATAATCAAATAAATGTTCATTGTACCTAAATGAAAGAAGTGTTAGAATATACAGTATGATTAATGTTAAAGGAAGAATGTAAATGGATTTTTTTTTGATATACTGTATTTGCATCGCGTATTTAATTGATTTGTTGATTGGTGATCCATACTGGCTTCCCCATCCTATTTGTGCGATAGGAAAATTGATTAGTAAAGCAGAAGAGTCTTTAAGAATGATTGTAGATAAGACAAGCTCTGTTGAAAAAGCAAAAGCGGAAAAAACCGCAGGTGTATTTTTAGTATTTATCGTGATAGGGATAGTTGGGCTAACCGTTAGTATTATCATCTATCTTGCAGAATATATTGATAGGTGGACTTTTAGCTCGGCGTTGTCTGTCATATTAACCATTTATTTGATTTTCGCCTGTCTTGCGACAAGATGTCTGGCGGTAGAAACAAAAAAGGTGTATATCGCACTAAAGAATGGCGATTTGGCTGAAGCCAGAAAGATGCTATCCTATTTGGTGGGGAGAGAGACGTCACAGCTTTCTGAAAAAGAAGTCATAAGGGCAGCAGTGGAAACCGTTGCGGAGAATATTGTGGATGGCATCATATCTCCGCTTTTTTATGCCTTTTTAGGGGGGCCGGTGCTGGCGTTTGTTTATAAGGCAGTCAATACAATGGATTCAATGGTAGGATATATGAATGACAAATATATTCACTTCGGTTGGGCAGCGGCCAAGTTAGATGATGCCGCCAATTACATTCCGGCAAGAATCACCGGATTCATTATACCGATAGCTTCGGCAATACTGGGGTTCAGGGCTGCACATAGCTGTCACGTGATGTGGAGGGACCGCCGTAATCATAAGAGTCCCAATTGTGCATACCCTGAGGCAGCGGTTGCAGGAGCTTTGGGGGTACAGCTTGGAGGAACCAATACATATTTCGGAACACAAGTATACAAACCGACCATCGGTGATGACAACAGACCGTTGAGGCCGGAAGATATTTTATATACGATACGCATTGCGTATATGACATCTTTTTTAAGTTTAATAGTATTTATAACAGGATATATATTCATTCAAAATGTATTAACAAGCTTATTATAATAGCACGTATAGTAGAGACGTAAGAATGGAGAATGTACTTTGAATCATCGAGCGAATATTCATGGGGGAAATATATACCAGGCACAAGAACAATATGGTGTCGGGATAGACCAGGTATTGGACTACGGTGCAAATATCAACCCTTTAGGCATACCCAGGTCTTTGCAAGCTGTCATTACCGATAATATGAATATCTTAACCTAGGGGTTTGTGTAGTAATGGAACAAAAAACCGTAACTATATTACATTATTTTCTACATATTTTACAGCAAAAAGGGTACTGACTGTAAAGTGCATTTTATATTTAAAATTCAGTACCTTTTCAATGTCTATAAATTAGCAAAAACTGTGTTCAGATCGATTATGAGATCTGGAAAGGTTGCTATTTGCATTTTGTTTTCGTCAGTATATGTTTCAGGCCTACCATACCGTTTATTTTGTTGCAAAATGAACACATTAACAAATTTTCCTTCTGGATCTACTATCCAGTATTCCTTAACCCCGGCTTTTTCGTACATATTGAATTTTGATACTCTATCACGCCTTGAAGTAGCAGGAGATGTAGTTTCGATTATAAGAGTAGGCACTCCAAAATAGCCTGTTTTTCTGAGCTTGCTTTCATCACATACTACCACTACATCTGGCTGAACAACATTACTGATTTCATCATCGGTTTCATTGTATTCTGCGAGGCATAAATCAAAGGGTGCTGCAAATGCTCTACATGGCTTATTTACGAAGTAGTTTGATATTTGCCTATAAAGTTCACCAGTTATACTTTGATGTTGCCAGGATGGAGCCGCTTGCATGTATGGTACACCATCAATAATTTCGCAGCTTTCATCTTCAGGCCATGTAAGATAATCTGTATAAGTATATTTCCTTTGTTGACTTGGTAAAGGCATATTAACACACTCCTTTTCTCAATATTATATTTACTCAATTATTTTGATCTTTTTCGTTCCTTATTATATATACAATATTGGTCATAATATCTAGTTTAATGAGCATCCTGATGTAATCAGACCGACTGTTAATACTGTACTTCTTGCACTGTTCATCCAATTGTTGTAAGGTTTCTTCATCGAGGTCACGAATATCTATTCTTGCCATATTGTCACTCCTTTACGGATATATTCCGTACATAATTGTATCATCTATTGGCATATAAAGCAAGAAGAGTTTAAAGCCCCTCTTACATGAGTATTATTTAGTAATCTAGTTCGGCAATCATAGCATCTACTTCGTGGCCAGGCCAATATTCGGATGGATAAGCTTGAAGAACCAAAATCATTAAAAAACTATAGTCATTAAAAGAATATAGAAAAAACGTTAGCTATTTGCTACAGAGATCAATTATTATTGATGGAACATTAGAACAAAATATTAGTTTGGGTATTGAAAAGTACAATGAGCAAGATATTTATTTAGCAATAAATAGGGCAGGATTATCAAGTCTTTTAAAAAAATCTAGTGACGGAATTCATATAATGTTAGGAGTTAAGGGAATAAAGGTTTTAGAAGGTGAAGCACAGAGAATTAGTTTAGCTAGAATCATTTTACGTAAACCAAGAATTATTATTCTTGATGAGCCAACATCAGCACTTGATTGGCAAACAGAAGAAATAATATTAAATGTAGTGAAAGAGCTAAAAACAAAGAACAATGCATTGGTTATTCTTACACATAAACAAAGAACATTAAATATAGCAGATCATGTAATGTTATTGGAAAAAGGTACAATTCAATTGCTGGATTAAATTATTTGCTATTTTACTTTATAGAAAACTTTAACAATACGTCCAATACAAAGCTATTTTTTGATGTACTGTCGTCTGAAAGACTCACGAAGAAAAAGTTTAAAATTTAAGATTAAGCGGAAGATTGAAAGAAAATTAAAAATTATTGAGAGAGAGAAAAAGTTCACCAAATTGTATTTTTGTTACCACTCAGGTATTTCCAATCCTAAAATGGCTGTGCTAGTATGCAAATATGGTTTGAAACCCCATATCTAAAAAATGCAACTCAAATAAAGATGCTTTCTAGCATCCCCATAGATTACAACTAAATATTTGTTATGAGGTATGAAGGGGTCTCTCTTAATCGCTTTTATCAGTGACTCAAATACTTGCTTCTCATTTTTGCGGCATGTCGAGATATAGCCACATATCTTACAAAACCCATCGGCTCTAGCTTTTTGACGGGAACAACCTGAGATTTTCTGTTTCAGCTTCATCATCCGTAGAATATAGGAGGTTGTGATAAAGTACTTGATCGGTCAGGGCAACACATGGGGACAGGGCCGCAGTCCGGCCAAAAACCAAGCCTGACAGCAGACCAGTCCCCAAGTCTTGCCCTTCTGAGTGCTAAATTCGACTTTATCACACCCTCCTATAGGAGGGTGTGATAAACCCCCTGATCTTTAGGAACTTAAGGTTATGCCTCCAATGTTTACATGTTAATAATCTTATAGTTAAGGTCGAAAGTGAATATTCTTGTGCGGCAGAGCCAAATTTGAGGCGGAATATTCAGATAACATAAAATGATCTATAAATATTACCAATAATCAAATAAATGTTCATTGTACCTAAATCAAAGAAGTGTTAGAATATACAGTATGACCAATGTTAAAGGAAGAATATAAATGGAATTTTTTGATATATTGTATTTGTATCGTTCATTTGATTGATTTACTGCTTGCTGATCCATACTGGCTTTCCTGCCCTATTTGTGCGATAGGAAACTTGATTAATAAAGCAGAAAATCTTTAAGAATGATTGCAGATAAGACAAGCTTTCTGGAAAAAGCAAAAGAGGAAAAAGAAGTCATAAGGGCAGCGGTGGAAACCGTTGCGGAGAATATTGTAGATGGTATCATATCTCCGCTTTTTTATGCTTTTTTAGGGGGGCCGGTGCTGGCATTTGTTTATAAGGCGGTCAATACGATGGATTCAATGGTAGGATATATGAATGACAAATATATTCACTTTGGTTGGGCAGCAGCCAAGTTAGATGATGCTGCTAATTATATACCGGCAAGAATCACCGGATTTATTATACCACCAGCTTCCGCAATACTAGGGCTTGAGGCTGTACATAGCTGTCACGTGATGTGGAGGGACCGCCGTAATCATAAGAGTCCCAATTGTGCATATCCTGAGGCAGCGGTTGCAGGAGCTTTGGGGGTACAGCTTGGAGGAACCAATACATATTTCGGAACACAAGTATACAAACCGACCATCGGTGATGACAACAGACCGTTGAAGCCGGAAGATATTTTATATACCATACGCATTGCGTATATGACATCTTTTTTAAGTCTGATAGTATTTATAGCAGGATATATATTCATTCAAAATGTGTTAACAAGATAGGATGAATAAAAAATTCTAAAATTATAAATTCGAGCACGGAAGTAGGAATGCTACTTGGGGACGGTTCGAGATTACTGAAAAAGTCCGATTTAGCACGCAGAAGGAGTGAAGCGTGGGGACGGACCTACTGCTGCGCTTGCTTTTTAGGGAAGCTGTAGGTCCGTCCCCGTGCTTTGCGACTGACCAATCAAGCAAGCATTCTTTCAGTATGTGGCATTCGGGTAAGATTGTTTCTAACGTTAGAGTTCTTGATCTATAGTAAGAATGGAGAATGTACTTTGAAGCATAGAGCAAATATTCATGGAGGAAATATATACCAGGCAGAAGAACAATATGGTATTGGGATAGATCAGGTATTGGATTATAGTGCAAATATCAATCCTTTAGGAGTACCCCGGTCTTTGCAAGCTGCGATTACGGATAATATGAATATCTTAACCTGCTACCCCGACCCGGATTACATAAAGGCAAGGACAAGCCTTGCTCATTATCATGGTGTTGATATATCCAATATTATCATGGGAAATGGTGCGACAGAAATCATTTTTCTATTAATAGAAACTTTGAAACCCCGAAAAGTACTCATTCCTTGTCCAAGCTTTTCGGAATACGGACAAGCCGCAGTTCATGCCGGCTGTGAGGTAGAGCATTATAGAATCAAAGAGGAACAGGACTATATTCTTGATCCGGATGGTCTGATTGATTCCATTGATCAAGATGCTGAAATGTTGATATTATGCAATCCGAATAATCCGACCGGTCAAATCATCAAGAGGGACAGCATGAAGACGATTTTAAACGCATGCAGGGAAAGAGGCATCGTAGTAGTCATTGATGAGGCATTTGTCGATTTTGTGGATGAAGAGCAGAATATATCCATGGTAGATCAATTGGAAGGATATCTTAACCTCTTTATCATAAAAGCTCTAACCAAGTTTTTTGCCGTACCCGGACTAAGATTGGGTTATGGCTTGGGAAGTGAAAGACTGATCAAGCGTATTTCATTAAAGAAACAGCCATGGTCTTTAAATAACTTTGCAAGTTTGGCGGCCGAGCTTCTGACAAAGGATAGTGAATATATCCGGGAAACAAAAGCATGGCTCAGAACAGAACGAAAAAGATTTTATAATTGCTTGGGATTGATAGAGGGGATAAAGGTATTTGAGCCTTTTGGCAATTTCATATTGATTAAGCTGCTTAGCCCTCATATCACCAGCAGCATGATATGCGAGAGAATGGCTCAAAAAGGAATACTGGTAAGGAATGCGGAAAATTTTATCTTTCTTGACAAACAGTATATAAGAATTGCCATTAAAGATCAAAAGGCGAACGATATATTTATTGAAAAATTCAAACAAACATTAAAAGAGGTGGAAGTTGCCGGTGGAATACATACATAACCCAAAAGCGATTGAAGAAAAAAGCTTTGAAATCATTACGAAAATATTGGGATCCAAGGAGTATACCCCACAGCAGGGAAGCATTATCAAAAGAGTCATACACACCACTGCTGATTTTGAATATGCGGATTTATTGGAAATCAGCGATGGTGCGATAGAGATGGCCTTGGAGGAGATTCGAAAAGGCAGTCATATTGTTACAGATACCAATATGGCTTATGCCGGTATCAATAAACGGGTAGTGGCAAGCTTTGGAGGACAAGTGCATTGTTTTATTGCCGATGAGGAAGTCGCTCGGGTTGCAAAGGAAAAAGGGATTACACGGGCAATGGCCTCAATGGATGCAGCAGCACAAAACCCGAAAAATAGAATCTATGCTGTTGGAAATGCGCCTACAGCATTATTCAGGCTGAAAGACTTGATTGAGAGTGGAAAAGCCAAGCCGGCGGTCATTATCGGTGTTCCCGTTGGATTTGTGAATGTAGTGGAAGCGAAAGAAGCGATCAAGGCATTGGGCATTCCCTATATCATTGTAAATGGCAGAAAAGGTGGCAGTACCGTAGCCGCAGCCATCGTAAATGCGATACTATATATGATAGGAGACAGGGAATAAACCTTCGAGTTGTGGTGATGATATGAATTTTGAACTGTATAAAATTGTAAACGGGAAGAAGATGCGCAGAGGATATACAACCGGTTCCTGTGCGGCGGCGGCAAGCAAGGCGGCAGTTATGATGCTGACAGAAGGAAGACTGATAAATCATATCGAAATCGATACGCCGAGGGGGTGGCGCATCTGCCTGCCCGTTGAGGATATAGAGCATTTGGGTGATGAAGTAATATGCAGTGTCATAAAAGATGCCGGAGATGACCCGGATGTAACGCATGGCATAAAGATCTGTGCATGTGCCCGATGGAAGGATACTATCGGCATTGTCATTAAAGCCGGGGAAGGTATCGGCACGGTGACCCGTCCGGGCTTGCAGGTGAAGGTAGGAGAACCTGCTATTAACCCGGTACCCCGCGCGATGATCTTGAAAGAAGTGGAAGAGGTACTGCCGAGCAACAAAGGTGTGGAAATTACTATCAGTGTGCCGGATGGACGTGAGATAGCCAAGAAAACCTTCAATCCCAGGCTTGGAATTGAAGGCGGGATTTCTATCCTGGGTACATCTGGGATCGTGGAGCCTATGTCGGAAGAAGCATGGAAGGAATCCTTAGCGTTGGAACTTAGTGTACTGGCTGCCGCAGGGCAGAAGACGGTTGTGCTGGTGCCGGGTAATTATGGAGAAAAACTAGCAGCGGAGACATTGCATATTCATAGGAATAATATCGTAAGGACAAGCAATTTCATAGGATTTATGCTCGATAAATGTGTTGAGTATGGATTTCAAAAAGTGCTGCTGGTAGGTCATCTCGGAAAGCTTATTAAGGTAGCGGCTGGGATATTTTACACTCACAGCCATACTGCCGATGCGCGAGCGGAGATTATGACCGCGTATGCTGCCGCCCAAGGAGCGGATATCCGAAGCATTCAAGCATTATTAAATTCCAATACCACCGAGGAAGCTGTAGAGATTTTGGAGCGGGCAAATATTAACGGCGTGTATGGTATGATTACCAACCGCATAAGCAATCGGTGCAGCCAGAGAAGCAGAGAGTTGCTGAAGGTAGGTACGGTGATATTTACATTGGAAAAGGGAATCCTTGCAGTGGATGATGAGGCAAAAAGTATACTTCAGGAGTTGAATACCATTGAATAAAATTTATGTTCTGGGAGTAGGTCCGGGTTCCTCCGAATATGTGCTGCCTATCGTTACAAGGTTGGTAGGTGAGTCGGATATTATCATTGGCGGGCGGAGAAACCTTGATATATTTAATCTAGACAGTAAAAGAAAAATGATTATTCAGAGCAATTTGAAAGAGATTGTTGATTTTATCAAGGATAATAGAGAACAGTATAAGATTTCGGTACTTGTTTCAGGAGATCCCGGCTTTTACAGCATGCTGAATTATCTATTGCTTCACTTCGATCAGCAAGAGTTGGAGGTGATCCCGGGAATCAGCTCTACTCAATATCTTATTTCCCGCATGAAAACATGTTGGCAGGATGCAGTACTTACCAGTTTGCATGGAAGAATGGACAAAGACTTTTTAAATACTGTTCGCAATCATAAAAAAGTGATTTTACTGACCGATAACCAATATTCTCCTGACAAAATTGCCCGGTATTTGATGGAAAAAGGATTTTTACATAAGAAAGTAACTGTAGGGGAGAACCTCAGTTATGATGATGAGCGAATTGTTGAAGGAAGTTTACAAGAAATTGCTGAAATGCGAAATTTTCAAATGAGTGTGATGGTGATAGAAGATGAATGACAAGAAAACGGGACAAGCATGGGATTACATTACTCCCGGCATACCCGATGAGATGTTTATCCGGGGTGACATACCCATGACAAAGCAGGAAGCAAGAACCGTTACGTTATCCAAGTTAAGATTAAAAGAAGATATGACGGTATGGGATATTGGTGCGGGAACCGGATCCATTTCCATAGAGGCTGCGCTTCAATGTAAAGATGGAAAGGTTTTTGCGATAGAAAAAAATCCCGAAGGTGTACAGCTTATCGTCAAGAATATGGAAAAATTCGGGATTCGCAATGTCCAAGTGGTAGAAGAAAGTGCACCGCAAGCATTGGAAAATCTACCTGCGCCGGATAGAGTGATGATAGGCGGTGCCGGAGAACACTTGGAACAAATATTGGATGATGCCCATAGGATGCTAAAGGCACAAGGCAGGATTGTAACCAATTGTATTACCATAGAAACGGTGCATGATACACTTGGCTGGATGGAAAGCCATCAATATCAAGAGATTGACGTGGTATGTATTTCGGTTTCAAGAGCGAAAAAAGTGGGTGTAAGGCATATGTTTCAAGCTTTGAATCCCATATATATCATCTCGGGGATGAAAGGAGAAAAAGAGTGAAAGGGACATTTTACGGCATCGGGGTAGGGCCCGGTGACCCGGAACTGGTTACGTTAAAAGCAAAGAGACTGTTGGATGAATGCCAGGTCATCATTGCCCCCATTACAGCTATGGAAAAGCAGAGTGTGGCATTAAATATTGTAAAACCGCTGCTGCAAGAGGATAAGACGGTTGATACACTGGTTTTTCCTATGACATATGATGAACAAGAATTAAGCAGGCACTGGGATGAAGCGGCGCAACATATATTTACGCTGTTGGATGAAGGAAAAAATGTTGTTTTCCTGACACTAGGAGATCCGATGGTGTACAGTACATATATGTATATTTTAAAAAGGGTAAAAGATAAAGGCTATTTTGCTGAAACCGTACCGGGGATTACGTCTTTTTGCGCCGCATCAAGCCGGACCTGCCTTCCACTGGCGGAAGGCAGCGAAACCATTGCCATCATTCCTTCTGCTTATGAATGTGATAATTTGGATGAGATATTGGATAAATTTGATAATATCGTGTTAATGAAAATATCCAAAAACTTTGATAAGCTGGTAGATATCCTTGGTCAGCACGGGTTAAAGAAAAACGCGGTATTGGTAAGCCGGTGCGGTTTGGATGAAGAAATGATTGAGTATGATTTGGATAGACTGATTGGGCAAAAGGTGAATTATCTGTCTATGATTATTGTAAAAAAATCAATGGGGCATTAGTTCACAGAGACATTGGTTCACAGTTCACAGATTTTTAGTTTGTATCCGATGCTTTCGCAAGGCCCTGTGAACAATATAGGTGTAGAAAATAATGAAATAAGGAGCGTTGATATATGGTCTGTTTTATCGGTGCCGGTCCGGGAGATCCTGAACTAATTACGGTGAAGGGACAAAAACTTATTAAAGAAGCAGATGTAATTATTTATGCAGGATCATTGGTGAATCCTGAAGTGATAAAAGATGCGAAAAAAGATGCGTTAATATATAACAGTGCGGATATGACTTTGGAAGAAGTTTTACATATCATGAAAGATGCGGAGCAAAATAAAAAAAAGGTTGCGCGGGTACATACCGGTGATCCGAGTATTTATGGTGCGATACGGGAGCAGATGGATGCGCTGGACACCATAGGGATTTCTTATGAAGTGGTTCCCGGTGTCAGTTCTTTCGTAGCTGCCGCCGCGGCCTTAAAAAAAGAGTTCACCCTTCCCGGGGTTGCGCAAACTGTTATCCTGACCCGTTTGGAAGGAAGAACGGCTGTTCCGGAAGGCGAAAGATTGGGGAGTCTTGCAAGGCATGGCGCATCCATGTGTATTTTTTTAAGTGTTGGTATGATGGACAAGGTGGTAGAAGAACTGCTGGAAGGTTATGAAGAAAATACACCTGTAGCGGTGATCTACAGAGCTTCATGGCCCGATGAAAAGGTTGTATCGGGTACGTTAAAAGATATTTCGGAAAAGGTAAAGAAAGCAGGGATTACCAAAACAGCACAAATCGTGGTAGGAGATTTCCTGGGAAATAGGTATGAACTTTCCAAGCTATATGATAAATCATTCAGTCATGAGTTCCGGAGTGCGAAAGAATGAAAATAGCTGTGATTGCACTGACATCTAATGGTGCTGAATTGGCTAAGCATTTGGCACATTTACTTGGAGCTCAGCTTTATTTGCCTGAGAAATTTTGTATGATAGATGAGAAGTGCTCTCCTATAGGAGAGAAGCTGGGTGGTGTGGTAGAAAGAATTTTTAATCAATATGATGCGCTGGTATTTATCATGGCAGCAGGCATTGTTGTAAGAAGCATTGCTCCCTTTATTAAAGACAAAAAAACAGACCCGGCAGTGGTAGTATTGGATGAAAAGGGTAAGAACGTCATTAGTTTGTTATCGGGACATATTGGAGGTGCCAATGAACTTACGCTGCGCATTTCTCATCTGATTGGCGCTAATCCGGTTATTACCACAGCCAGTGATGTGAATGACACTTTAGCCGTAGACATGCTGGCAAAAAAACTAGGGTGTGAGATAGAGAATCAACAACATTTGACAGCCATCGCAGCGTCCATTATAAACGGACAGAAGGTGGGCTTTTACAGCGATTATGAGAATGTTTTTGAATTACCGGATAATGCTGTTATAATAAACACTCACCAACAAATAGATAAGAGTTATGCGGGCGCCATATTGTTAACGCATCATATTTTAAAGGATATTACTATACCTCATGTCTTTCTAAGGCCCAAAAGCATCGTCTTAGGCATTGGTTGTAGAAAAAATACGCCAAAAGAAAAAATTCTGGAGGCAGTTTCGGAATATTTGCAGCAGCTTTCCATCAATAGCGGATGTATAAAACATATCGCAACGGTGGATGTAAAAGCTGAAGAACAAGGCCTGATACGGGCAGCAGAGGATCTTGAAGTGCCGTTAGTAATAGTTGATAGAGTGCAGATACGGAAAGTGGAGCAGGAGTTCGAATGCTCACCATTTGTAAAAGAGACCATTGGGGTAGGCTGTGTAGCAGAGCCTTGCGCGGTAGTATCTTGTTGCAATGGCAGGTTGATAGGCGGTAAATACATAAAAGACGGTGTCACTGTGGCGGTGGCAGTGGAGAAAAAATTGGAAATAGATCATTAAGAAAGAACTTTGATTTTATTATAGATAACCAAAATCAAAGTTAAAAGTATCCTGTATTTAAATTCCAACTAATAGCAAACTAGGTGACTGTTTGTAGGGGCGGACGACTCTGTCCGCCCGCAGATAGGGTAATAGTACAGCGGGTGGACAGGGTCGTCCACCCCTACGATAATAAAACAGATGTATTGAAACAAGAATTAACATATTGGTTAAAAACAACTTTGAAGTTTTTTAGCTATAAGTGGAGGTTATGTATGTCAGGAAAAATTTATGTCGTGGGGCTTGGACCCGGAGGCCGGAGTCATATGACGATTAAGGCATTACAAGCACTAGAGGAATCGGAAGTCATAGTAGGGTATAAAACATATATTGAATTTATCGAAGATTTAGTAAAAAACAAAGAAGTTGAAAGCTCCGGAATGAAAAAGGAACTGGACCGATGCAGATTGGCGTTAGAAAAAGCTTTGGAAGGGAAACGGGTTTCTCTTATCAGCAGCGGGGATGCAGGAGTGTATGGTATGGCAGGAATCATGCTGGAGGTTGTGAAAGAAGCCGGTGCTGATGTAGAAGTTGAAGTAATCCCTGGAATTTCAGCGGTAAATGCGGCAGCATCGGTATTAGGGGCACCGGTCATGCATGATTTTGCGGTAATCAGCTTGAGTGACCTGTTAACATCATGGGAGGTTATTGAAAAAAGATTGGAATGTGCAGCACAGGGAGATTTTATTATCGCACTATACAATCCAAAAAGTCATGGGCGTACACAGCAAATTGTAAAAGCACAAGAGGTCATGAGAAAATATAAGTCGGCTCAAACACCGGTGGGAATTGTGCGAAACGCTCAGAGAGAAGGGCAGGAGATACAAATAACCACCCTCGACAAGATGTTAGAGTATGATATAGATATGCTTTCGGTGGTTATTATCGGGAATTCTACCACTTATATTCATGAAGGGAAAATCATCACTCCAAGAGGATATCGGTTATGATATTAGTATTTGCAGGAACACAGGATGGAAGGGAATTGGCTGCATATCTGGAACAACATGGTTATAAGGCAGCTGTTTCGGTGGCCACAACATATGGCGCCGAACTGGTGTCGGAATCAGAGAATATGGCCGTCATTCAAGGAAAACTGCATAAAGAGGATATGTTGAGAGTTTTCAATAATATGAAGATATCGGCTGTAGTGGACGCAACCCATCCTTTTGCAAGGAATGTATCGGAAAATGCTGTTCACGCTTGTGAACATGCGGGTATTCATTACTTAAGATATGAAAGGGCAAAAGGAGACTATAAAGAATTTGAAAATGTTATTGTCACACAATCCTTTGAAGATGCGATTGACCGGCTGAACAGCATGAATGGTAAGATATTTTTGACCACAGGAAGTAATAATCTGAAGTTTGTAATAAAAGAAATAAATGAAAAAGACCGGCTGATTGTTCGAGTACTTCCCGGTACGGAAATTATGAGCCGATGCATGGAGTTGGGATTGCAGCCCAAGCAAGTCATAGCAATGCAGGGACCGTTCAGCAGGGAATTGAACCGCGAGATGTTTAGACAGTGTAATACAGCGGTAGTAGTTACAAAGGATAGCGGCAGTGTCGGAGGAATGGAAAACAAGCTGCTGGCTGCACAAGATTTAAACATTCCTATCATGGTGATTGCCCGCCCCAACATAGATTATCCTTTAATAGCCGCAACATTTGAAGAAGTATTGGAGAGAGTAAAACAATGGGAAAATTGATATTGATTACAGGCGGTGCCCGAAGCGGAAAAAGCATCTTTGCGGAAAAAAAGGCCGGAGAGTTGGGGGAGAAAATACTGTACATCGCTACATCCATTCCTTTTGATGATGAGATGAAAGATAGAATAAGAAAACATAAAGAGCAGCGTCCGGCATATTGGGACACATTGGAAACCTATAAGGAACTGGATACCGAAATAAAGCGGACATACAATGGGCACCAGGGAATCCTTCTCGATTGCATTACTGTCATGACATCCAATATCCTATTTGAAGGAGAAATTACCGATTGGGATACTTGTACGATGGATGAGATTAATATGCTTGAAATGCATGTAAAAAGCGAGATAGATAAACTGATTTCCATTACTACTCATATGGACGTGCCTGTCATTGCAGTGACCAATGAGCTAAGCATGGGGATTGTTCCTGAAAACAGGCTGGCAAGGATTTTTAGGGATATTGCCGGCAGAGCGAACCAACAGCTTGCGGCCGTGGCAGAAGAAGTATATCTGGTAGTGTCCGGAATCCCCATAAAAATAAAATAGTATAGAAAGCTGTGAAGTCATGTTTAAAAGAATTATTTTGATGATTCAATTTTTAACTCAAATCCCCATTGCCATCAATCTGGATGTGAACGAAGAGGATTTTGGAAAAGGTTTGGCCTTCGGGCCTTTGATAGGGCTATTGATAGGAGGATTCATTGCCTTAATATATCGTGTATCCTCTATGGCAGCACATGGATTGTTCCCGGCTGCGGTGGTGATGGTCTGTTATGCGATGATGACCGGAGGGCTACATATTGACGGTTTAGGAGATACTTTTGACGGACTGTTCAGCAACCGTTCAAAGGAACGCATGCTGGAGATTATGAGAGACAGCAGGGTAGGAACCAATGCGGTGATTGCCATTGTATCGATATTTTTGTTGAATACCGTGTGTATTGCCGAACTTGGGAAGGATGTAATTGTAAAAGTTTTACTGATTATGCCTGTAATGGGACGGCTGGGTTCGGTGTGTTCAGCAGGGATGTCAAAGTATGCCCGGAGCGGAGAGGGGTTAGGAAAAGCTTTTATTGACTACTGCGGAATCAATCAGATTGTTATCGGAACGTTGATATCCGGTATCATTGCTTTTTTATTGTTCAATCTAACAGGCCTTATTTTTATAGGATCAACTATAATATTTACCTATCTATTTGTTCAGTTTGTAACCTCTAAAATAGGAGGTATGACAGGCGATACCTGCGGCGCCGCCTGCGAATTAAACCAGACAATTTTTTTGACTCTTGCACTTATTTTGTTTTAAAATAATATCTATATACGTCACACTAAGCAATGAATGTAACACGGGGACGGTTCTCCTGTCACCCAAAACCGTTGTGACATGAAAACCGTCCCCATGTCACATTTTTTCTTCTACGCCTGACTGTAATGTACTTAGTGTTATTTATATAAATAATATGTTCCTGCCAATAGCAGACTCAAAAAGATATAATGAGTTTATATATCCACTAATCATTGTCCATTGTACAATGTCCATTGTCCATTTTCTATTAGTGTGGGGTGAAAAAATGTTAGAGCTCATTCTTGTCCGTCACGGGGAAACCGACAGCAATATCAGAGGTACATACTTAGGGTGGACCGATATTCCGCTTAATGAACAGGGAATAAAGCAAGTAGACCATATCGCTAAGGTTTTAAAGGAAGAGAAAATAGAAGGAATCTATTCCAGCCCTTTGAAAAGAACCATGCAAACGGTGCAAGCAATCAATAAGTATCATCAAAAGCAGATTACAATTCTAGACGGATTGAAAGAACGTAATTTTGGGATATGGGAAGATTTGATTTATGATGATATTAAAGAAAACCATAAAGAACTCCATGATCACTGGCTGCAAAATTGGATAGATTTTACCATTCCTGAAGGGGAAAGTGCCGGACAAACCTTTGATAGAATTGTAAAAGCGGTAGATGAGATTACGAGCAGCTATGAACACGGAAAAGTAATCATTGTAACGCATCTGGGCGTCATAAGAAACATCATCGCGTATTTGCTGGGCATGGACATTGAAGGAAGCTGGCATTTCAGTGTGCAGAACGGAAGTGTGACAAGAATACAGATTACCGACGGATACGGTGTTTTAATGTCGTTGAATGAATGTTAGTTAATATTTTAATGTATATCGGAGGATGCGAAAAAGTCCGATTCAGCACATAGAGGAAATCGAACTTGGGGACTGACCCTGCTGTTTGCCCGGGTTTGGCATAACAGAGGGACTGTCCACATGTTTGATTTTCGACCAACCAAGCACTTTTTCAGTAGTCTCAGAGAGTCCTGTCTGCCCCTAGGAAAGCTTTGGTGATATATAGCTTGTTAACTATAAGTCTCATTTGTTTTCCTTGACTCTAGTGTAAATATAGCTTTGATTTTTTTGCAAAATTACTGCATAGTATTTCCGGTAGTTCCATTTACATCGGTTTTTATCTGAGCGACCTCATCCTTTAAACCTGTCACGGTGTTCTTCAATTCTTCTAAAATCTTATTGGAATGTTCTCTTTCTGCTTTCAATTCATTCAATAGCGCCTGAAACATATTGGTCTGGTCCATAGGAACCTGATGCTGAGCGCCTGTCATATGTGTTTTTTCAACCATATGATTAATCGTATCTTTGCCCTGGTTCATCATGTGCTTTGTCTGGTCTGACAGCACCATGGCGCCTTGTACGCCTTTCACAGCTACCGGTCTAAGGGATTCTTTGATCTGAGGTCCCAGTAGATAGCCGATGGCAGCAACTCCAAGACCGATGAAAAAACTCTGTGAGCCAAAAGGTTTTAGCATTTCGTTCATGTGTCATACCTCCAAATTTATCTTCTAAATATTAATGCCTTGGTAATCGCCTTATATACGTCCCGGTTGTTATGCTTTTCACTGCTTTGGAACGCATAAGTTGTAAATTGTTTAATATGCTTTGCCCACATATCGATGATCTCTTTTTTGTGTTCCGGATGATGATTGATCAAAGATAGGCTGTGATCTATTTGGTTTTGTAAATTTTCAAAAGAATGATCGAATTCCTCTGTAAATGACTGTATGTCATCCAATTTATTCACCTACTCTCAGATATTTCATTTTATACTTTAATGGCCGCAGCGAGTTTATCAATACCAGCAAACTGTTTAAATCCTTATAAAATGATGCAAAAAAAGGATTGATGCAGTTTGTGAAAACAAGTAAAATGCCTATGATATTCAATCCTACCGACAAGTGATAGGATTGACGCATATTGCTTTCTGTAAATCTGCCCAGATCTATCAAAGCCGGTATGGACTGAAGATTATTATTCATTATAACTACATCCGAGCATTCCAGTGTTTCACGATTCAACCGGTCTGCCAGCGTAATGCCTATATGTGCGCCGCTTAAAGCAGCACAATCGTTTATGCCGTCTCCTACCATTGCGGTAATACGATGATTCTTCTTTAAAGCTGTAATGATAGCTCTTTTATTTTCCGGCAGCATATTACCGTAGCAAGCATTGATGCCCAACTCTTTCGCCATGTTCACCACGATTGATTGGTCATCCCCTGAGATGATTTCATTTTCCTGTATCCCTAATTCACGGATATACTTGATAGCGGAACGTGTTTCAGGTCTCATAGTGTCTTTAATGCCTATTAAGCCTATTAGCTTTCCGTTATGAGCTACATAAACAGGACTTTGACCAAGTTGTTTCAACTGTTTTTCTTTTGCTTTTGCACTTTTTAAGGTAATATTTTTATCCGCCATCATTTTAGCGTTTCCGACGATAGTCTCTTTACCATCAATTACACAGGATATTCCTTTGCCAATCTGATAATGAGGCGCTGTAATACCTTTTAACGCTAGTTTTCTCATCTTGGATTCTCTGAGCAGCGCTTTCGCCACCGGATGATTCTGATTTTTTTCACAGGAAGCGGCAATAGCCAGTACTTCATTTTCTGAGTAAAAATCAGTATTTATAATATCAACCACTTGCGGATGACCGGTAGAAAGCGTACCGGTTTTATCAAATATCATTGTATCCAGTGTACCTATTGTTTCCAGGCTATCGGGATTTCTTAGCAAAATACCCTGATTGCACGCGGTAATAAAAGCTGACCGCATTGCAACAGGTGCCGCTATATAGGCCGGACCGGGGCATGCGATCAAAAGTACTGTAATAAAAGTCATAAAGCTCCCTGTTAACACAAGGCTCATGATGGATGCTGCAATAGCGTAAGGCATTACAGTATGGTAGTATTTATCAACTACATTGACTGCTTCCAAGTGCTCTTTCCAAGAGTTGTCTATTAGCGTCAGACCTTTCTTATACTGCGCTTCGGTTCCTATATCGGTAACTTCTATTGTAACGCTGCCTTCATCAATGATAACGCCGGAATAAAGCATATCCCCCGTATGCGCATATATGGGGCCAGACTCACCTGTTAAGAGCGTATGATTGACAACAGCTTTTCCATGAATAATTCTTCCGTCAACCGGTACATAATCATCCTCATATAGCATAAGGGTATCCCCTATAGAGATACTGTCATATTCTCTATAAACTTCCTTATGATTAATCATCTTTCGTACATAGCCAAACTTATGTCTTAATAATTCTAGAACAGCATTTTGTGACTTTTTATGGGTATAATGCTCAATCACTTCGCTTAAATAACCTATGGTAATGGTAAACAAGCTCAAAGTACTTTCTCTAAGTACAACACAGCTTAATGCCGAAAGACCCAGCAGCATGTCGCAGTTAATCTGCCTGCTCGCTTTAAAATGCGACAAGCCTTTCCTAAACATAGGATAACCGGTCATGATGGATGTTATAGCGGCGATGGAGAATAATCCATAGTTTTTTGCTAATGACGTCCTGCCGAAAAACATTTGTTTTATCATCATAACAGCTAATACTGAGCCGGATAACATCAACTTGTTCAAGCATTTCTGCTCATCATTTATCGGATTCTTTTTTGTCTGTGAGAGGTTTGTTTTATGCAATATTATGTTATTATTCAAGTTTTTTATATCAGTGATTTTTTGTTCAATAATGTAAACATCCAAAGCATTTTCATCAAATAAGACCAATACATTACCGGTAATATGGCTGGCTGATACGTTATGAATGCCTTGAACTGCAGAAAGATAATAGATAATCTTATCTGCATAGGTTTTGTTTCCTCTGAGATTGTTTATTGCAACTCTTACTCTTCCAGGTAAAACAAACTTGTTATCAGATAGATTTGCATAATACAAACCGTATTCCTCCCAAAGTTAAATTGACATCACCATACCCATGAATACTGAGCTGAAATACATAATGATTCCCATTAGCGCTATTTTAATCAATGCCATATTGCCACCTCCTATTGTTGTGATTGTTGTTCGGGTTGATATAATTCCTCAGAACTTTGGGTATTCATCATACTCCTTTTCATATGCTCATAATGCGCTTCGGCAACAATATCTTCAAATTCTTCCTTAATCCCATATGCGACACCCTTAGCCCTATCGGTTAGAGTAAAGGCTTGGCTTGCGGCGAATACCGCTGCTTTTCTCAGCGGCTGCTTGAAGTTTTTCGCGACACCGAAAGTAGCTATTCCCAGCAGAAAACCTAGCGGTTCCAAATACAGATCGCCTCCTTAATGAATTTATTATTAATATTTTAAACAGTGTAAACTTTATTATTCGCCAATTAATGGCTTTTTATAGCGATCTGAATAAAGAAATTTGATTTATGTATAATAATAAAATATGACTTGAATGAACATGGTTATCTATAGATAACCAAATATAAAATTTAAAAATAACAAAGTAATATCAAATAGTATTCGTAGGGGCGGACGACCCTGTCCGCCCGGTACATTGTTGTGTGACCTGCGGGTGGACAGAGTCGTCCGCCCCTACAAGAACTCGCATAATATAATAAGGTAGAGAATTATAATTCTACACTTGGTTATCTATATAATAAGCAGATTAGAGTTAAAACTGTTGATGAGGTGGCAAATATGCAGCAATATACAAGTGATTGTATGTTGGATATACCCGGAAGAATCAGAATCAAATATGATATCTTAAAGAATAATAAAAGCCTATGTGATAACTTAATGCGAAGTTTATCTACCATAAAAGGTATCGTATTGGCAAATGCCAATTCCTATACTGGCAAAATTCTTGTGGTCTATGATGTGGATAGAGTTACAGCTTTTGAAATCAAAGAAAAAATCGACACCATGATTCACCCGAAGACGTACATTAAACATGACAACAAAGTAGTCAAAGTGAATTTCAGATGTAAAAAACCGTTGTCTCCGCAAGAATTGAGAAAAACTAAAAATACGCTATCCGATGATTATTATGAATATAGCGTAAAAGCTGCCATGCATTCTTCTAATGCGTCTAAGTCAGATCAGTTATGGTATACATTGCCTGTTGAGGAGGTTGTAAAAGATCTTAACTCAAATGTTGCCGTAGGACTATCTGCTGATGAACCAAAAAAAAGACTTGAAAAATTTGGATTAAATCAGTTTGAGCAAAAGAAATCCGAGTCTTTTATTACAATGTTTATGCATCAATTTGATGGATTTATTATTAAGCTTTTATTGGGAGCAACAGGAGTATCATGGATTTTAGGGCAGGCAGTGGATGCCGCCATTATATTAGGCATTATCGGGCTGGAGGCAATGTTAGGTGTATGGCAGGAATATAAAGCCGAAAAATCATTAGATGCGCTAAAAGAAATGTCCGCGCCCAGTGCCCGGGTATTGCGAAACGGCATTGCGGCAGAAATACCGACCGATCGTGTAGTGCCGGGAGATATTCTTCTGCTGGAGGCAGGTGACCATGTTGCTGCGGATGCCAGATTAATTGATGGTTATAATATGGAAGCGGTAGAAGCCTCATTGACCGGTGAAGCATATCCGGTCTTTAAAAATGCGAAATATATACCGGATGGTGATGTACCATTGGGAGATAGAAGTAATATGGTATATATGGGGACATCCATCGTACGAGGAAAAGGAAGTGCCATTGTCACCGCAACGGGTATGAGCACCGAGATGGGCAGAATTGCAGCCATGCTGATAAATACCGAACAAGAAAAGACACTTCTTCAGAAAGATCTTGACCGCTTGGCAAAAGTGATTGCTTGGGGGTGTTTAGGGATTTGCGGGATAATCACCATTGGAGGGATCATAGGGGGTCAGCCTTCACTTCAGATGTTAAGGACCGGTATCAGCTTGGCTGTTGGTGCGATCCCTGAAGGACTGACCAGTGTACTCACCATCGCCCTTGCTTTTGGCGTGCAGAGAATGGCAAAAAAGAATGCCATTGTAAAAACACTGCCATCGGTAGAGACTTTAAGCTGTACAGGCGTCATATGCACTGATAAGACAGGCACTCTGACCAAAAATGAAATGACGGTTAAAGAGATCGTGACATTTGATAAGGATATCCAAATAACAGGAGAAGGCTATAATATAGAAGGTGAATTTTATTTAAACGATACACCTATTGTGGTAGAGAATCATCATGATTTAGAGCTATTGCTAACAGCTTCTGCCTTATGCAATGATGCATCGATCATAAGAAGTGATGATAAAAACTATGAGATTAAGGGAGATCCGACAGAAGCCGCTCTTCTTATTGCGTCAGAAAAAGCGGGGCTGCAGTTGGAATCTTTTGAGTGTTACCAAAGAGTCCATGAAATCCCTTTTGATTCGGAAACAAAAAGGATGACTGCAATTTGTCATGATCCGGACGGTAATTACTATGCATATGCAAAGGGGGCGGTGGATACCATCATAAACCAATGCAGCAGGATATTAACCGATAACGCAGTTATATCACTGTCTGACAGTATAATTGAAAAGATTATGGATGCGAACGAAAAAATGGCTTCCAAAGCTTTACGGGTATTGGCTGTTGCTTATAAGCCAATAGATAGCAGTGAAGCAGCAGAGAATACTCAGGGTGAGCCGGAAGAAGGATTAATTTTTCTGGGACTGGTAGGTATGATGGATCCTCCACGTTCACAGGTAAAAGAAGCGATTCAAAAGTGTCATCAAGCAGGAATAAAAGTCGTAATGATTACAGGAGATCATAAACAAACTGCTGCTGCTATTGCTCAATCTATTGATATGTTGACCGAGAATGGCATTGTACTGACAGGAGAGCAGCTGGACAAAATGAGTGAACATGAGTTATCCGATGTGATAGATGATGTGCAGGTATTTGCCAGAACCTGTCCGCAGCAGAAACTGAAAATTGTCAAGGCCTATAAAAAAAAGGGGTATGTGGTGGCCATGACCGGCGATGGTGTAAACGATGCGCCTGCTGTAAAAGAAGCCAATATCGGTATTGCCATGGGCAAGTCGGGAACCGATGTAACCAGGGAATCATCATGTATGATATTAACTGATGATAATTTTGAGACCATCGTAAGAGCGTTGGAGGAAGGACGAACTATCAATAGGAATATTAAAAAATTTATGAAATATGTGTTGTCAGGTAATTTAGCAGAAGTTTTGGCAATTTTTCTTGCAGCGATTACCGGTTTTCCTGTTCCATTGGTACCGGGACAGATTCTCATGATTAACCTTGTAACCGAAGGAATTCCTGCTCTGGCACTAGGGGTGGACCCACCGGATAAGAATATCATGCAGGAACCTCCCAGAGATGCAAATACAAGTATCTTTAGCAAAAATTTAAAGAAGAGCATCATCACCCGGGGAATAGCTACAGGACTAACCACCCTTGGCGTATTCGGAGGAACACTGCTAATTGGCGGAAGCTTGATGAAAGCAAGGACAATGGCATTCGCAAACCTTGTATCCTGCCAGATGCTTCACGCTTATGAATGCAGTTCAAAAAACATCGGTGCAAACAAGTATTTAATCCCGTCCATTGCAATATCCACCGGATTGATGGCTGCGTCCATATACATTCCGGGATTGGCAGGCATACTGGGAATGATACCATTAAATACTATGGATTGGTTATCCATATTCCTATCTACAACCATATTAAGCAGGTTGGATGAATTTATCAGAGACTTGTTATACGTAACAAGATTGAGAGGAAAACCGGTATTGGCACGGTAATATAACTTTTTAAATTTACTTCCTTCCTGTTAAAGGTCGGTTAAATATTGTTAAAAGATAGTAAACCTAGATGATCTATTCCTTTGATTGTTTTATAATAAATGTAAACAATTAAACAACAAATTATAGCAAGGGGGCTATTTTTTTGGATAACATAGGAAATGAAGATATAAATTTAGAAGAATTAAATGAGCTTTTGAAAGATGTTGAGGTCATCATAAATAAATATCAAGTTGCATAATATTTCGTTGTTCTTCGAATTTTAATAAAAAAGCCCCGTTGATATAAAACCAACGGGGTAAAGTAAAGAAGATAGATAGTTGATGTATCTACAAAAATCAGTTATTGAACTCTTTCACGTTTTCGATATCAGGACCCATTGAGCAATGTGCTTCCGGTTCGCATACAATATCAATCACATATGGCTTCTTGGACGCCTTAGCTCTTTCAAAAGCACCTGCGATATCTTCGGGTTTGAATACTCTTTCACCTTCACAGCCAAAGCCTTCTGCAACCTTTACAAAGTCCATAACACCCTGATTTTCAGGCATTGCTACACCATACTCATAGCCAAAAGCAAATTTTTGATTTTGTCTTATAAGTCCAAGGTAAGCATTATTTACAATACAAACTATAAGCGGAACGTCATTTGCAGCAGCGGTTGCCAGTTCCTGAGCATGGAAAGTGAATCCGAAGTCACCTATTACTGCGACAGCCTTGTTTTTGCATTTTTCAGATACCATTGCACCAATAGCGGCAGGGATGTCATAACCCAAAGTACCGGATCCGCCGGATGGAAGATATCTCTTTGGTTTATTAATATCTTGAAGCTGTCCTGACCAGATCTGCGTAATACCGCAGCCGGTTGTAAAAATAGTATCAGCATCAAATGATTTGTTTAATTCTTCAAAGACTCTATGTGGGTTGATTGGTACACAGTCATGATCAACCTTTCTTCTGAGTTCTGCTCTGACTTTCGGTAAATCTGCAACTCTTGCCGCACCTTTTTGCTTGCCTAATTTTTCAGCTTCTGCAAGCAGCTGAGTGATTGCATCCTTTGCATCACCTACGATGCCAAGATCAGGAGTGAAAATCTTACCGATTTCTTTTCTTTCAACATTGATATGAATAAACTTTTTGTTTTTTGTATATACCGGAACTGCACCTGTATGACGATCGGTAAATCTATTACCGATAGCTAACACGACATCGGATTCTGAGAAGGTCTTATTACCTATTGGTGCGCCACACTGAATTCCGGGTATTCCTGCATTTAACGGATGGTCAACCGGAATTCCGCCCTTACCCATATATGTGGTAACAACAGGAATCTGCATGATTTCAGCAAATTTAACAAGGTCTGCACATGCATCCGCAAGTACAACACCACCGCCCATAAGGATCACAGGATTTTTTGCTTCAACAAGCATATCCATTGCAGCTTTGATTGCTGAAGGGGATGCCTTTGGATTACTTACAGAAGTAGGAACATAAGCATCAGCATCGAATTCTACTTCACTCATCTGCATATCAAGTGGAAGATCTATAAGTACTGCGCCAGGCTTTCCTTCTCTGGCAATCTTGAAGGCGTTAATGACTTCATCAACAGCTGTCTTAGGATTTTTAAGGCATATGGCATGCTTTGCGATAGGCTTAGCTATGTCAACGATATCAACACATTGGAAAGCATCCTTACCCATAAGTGCTCTTACGCCTTGGCCGGTGATAGCGATAAGTGGAATTGAATCAATGTTTGAAGTATAAACACCGGTTATAAAATTTGTTGCTCCAGGACCCGATGTGCATAATGCAACTGCCATTTTGCCGCTTGCTCTGTAATATCCGCTTGCTGCATGCACACAGCATTCCTCATGTCTTAATGTAATATGTTTAATTTTGTCCTGTGCTTTATCCATAGCGTCATAAAGTGAGTTAATACCTGCTCCGGGAATGCCGAAAGCATCGGTGATTCCTTCTTTAATCATAATTTGTACGATAGCTTCTGATAATTTCATTTTCATAATGATATCATCCTCTCTAAAAATATTAATTTCAATATGTGAAATTTAATTTCAATATAATTACTTTACCACATGTTTTTATAGTTCGCAATAGGTTTTTTAAATATTATGTATCAATCTTGTATAAAATTGTATTTAATACTAAGTAAATTAACTGTGCTATCATTTTGATATTTATATTTAGCTGGAAAAAGATATGTCTAATTGCAAAAAAACAAAACTAATGATATAATATGATGAAATTTATATGAGATATGATTTTAATAAATAAAATATCATTTTAGGAAGTGATGTAAAATGCAGGATGTAAAAGAAAAAGTATCTATAAAGAATCAATCTGTTGAAAAAGTTTTGAATATAATAGAGTTGCTGTCAGAAAAACAAAAACCTATGCGCATACAGGATATTGCAAAGGAACTGGGTATGAACTCAAGTACAGTTGTTCGGTTTTTGGCGACGCTGGTAAGCTGCGGATATGTTGCTCAGGATCGTGAAACACTTAAATACTACTTAACGTATAAAATCTGCGCAATTGCAAATAGAGTAAGTTCGGATATAGAAATCCGTGATATTCTGCAGCCATTTACACAAGCGGTTGCAGCTGTTTTTGATGAATCGGTATGTCTCGCAATAGAGCAGGATATGAGCATGGTCTATATTGATGTGATTCAAGGACAAAATCAAATGTTGAGGGCAATGCAACGCATTGGTAATGTTGCACCGATGCATTGTACAGGAGTAGGTAAGCTTTTACTTTTAAACCATGATGAAGCCTATATTGATAAAATGATTTTTCAAAAAGGACTTACCAAGTTTACTGACAACACCATAATCACAAAAAGGCAGCTTATGAATGAGCTGGACAAAGTGAGAATACAAGGTTATTCGATAGATGATGAAGAATGTGAAATCGGTGCGAAGTGTGTAGCGGTGCCCATAAGAGGCTTCTCTGGAAAAATTGTTGCAGCGATAAGCATAACAGGACCGATTTCGAGAATGAATGATATCATAACAGATAAAAATATTGAGTATCTAAAGGAGACCGCTTATAGAGCTTCTAAAAAGCTGGGTTATGAGGAATAGCTTTTTAGAGGCTAACTATTAGAGGTTAAAAAGACGTTTGGAATATTATTTCCCGAACGTCTTTTTTTGTTTATTTATACAATCAATTTTTATTTTGAAGTTAATTACTGTTCAAAGTACACAAAAAAAATTGAGAAATTTGAAAATTGGTATTGCGGTCAACCACTTTATTGTGCTATTATAATGATAACAACAATGTGGTTGTTTAAAAATCTGGTCTAAACGTTTATTCCAAATTCTATTCTACTAGAGTCTATTCCAAAAGAAAGAAGGGGTTAAAATGTATGATCTACTCATTACAAACGGAAAGCTTGTTACACACGATAGGATATTTGAAGCGGATATAGCAATAAAGGATGGAAAATATGCCGCTTTTTTAACTGTCGGTGAAAAAGCAGAAGCAAAAGAAGTCATTGATGCGAAAGGTAATTTTGTTTTTCCTGGAATTATTGACTGCCATGCGCATCTAAATGAGCCGGGTTTTACATGGAGAGAAGATTTTGCAACAGGATCAAGGGCAGCCGCGGTGGGTGGAACAACCATGCTTATCGATATGCCTTTAAACAATGAACCTCCGCTTACCAATAAGGAAGTTTTTGACTTGAAATATGGTCTGATCAGCAAAAAAGCGGTAGTAGATTACAGCCTTTGGGGTGGATTAGTCGATTATAATCTTAAAGATCTTGTAGGATTAAATGAATGCGGTGTAGCAGCATTTAAAGCATTTGTATGTCCAATGGGTGACAGTACTTTTACGGCTGTAAATCTTGGACATATTAAAGAAGCATTAGAAATATTAAAACCCTATGGGACGATATGCGGTTTCCACTGTGAAGAGTATGGTCTGGTACAGGAGTTGGAAAAGAAGGCTAAGGACGAAGGCAGAAATACGGTAAAAGATTTCCTTGATGCCCATAGCGTACTTGTGGAGTATGTCGCAACTAAGAACATGCTTGATATGGCAAGGGCTACAGGAGGAAAGGTACATATTTGTCATGTAAGCCACCCTGAAGTTGCACAGATTATCAAGGAGGCTATTCATGAAGGGCTGCCTGTAACAGCGGAAACATGTCCCCATTATCTTGGATTTACCGAAGAATTGGTTTATGAGAAAGGAGCTCCGGCAAAATGTACACCGCCTCTGAGGACAAAAGACGCAGTAGAAAAACTATGGGAGTATGTATTGGATGGTACTCTTTCTTGTATTGGTTCCGATCATTCTCCGGCAGATGAAAAAGAGAAGGATAATACTAAAAATACTATTTGGAGTGCTTGGGGAGGATTGAATTCAATCCAATTTCTTTTGCCGATGATGTTTGATATGGCAGTTCATCAAAGAGGATATAGTCCCACTTTGCTGGCAAAAACATTAGACTATAATCCGGCAAAAATATTTAATCTATACGGCAGAAAGGGTGCCTTTGAAATCGGATTTGACGGGGATATTGTTATTTTAGATCCTAATAAGGATTGGGAGATATCAAAAGAGACGTTACTCACAATGAACAAGGTTTCTGCTTTCGAAGGAGTAAAAGGAAAAGGCTTCCCAACTCACACCATTGTAAGAGGAAAAGTTGTGGCACAGGACGGCATGTTTAAGGATGAATTTGGTTATGGTGAATTCATCAAACCAGTGAAATAAATTACATCTAAAGGAGGAAAACAAAAATGAGTAACGAAAATTCTGCTGGAGCAAATCATGTGGAGGACACACTATTACCTATTCCTGAAGACAAAAGAATCCTAGGAAAGACATCCTATCTGACAGCATGGCTTGGAGGCTGTATATCAATAGGGACTTTTGCACTTGGCTCAAGTATAGTTCAATCGGGTCTAAGCTTGATGCAGGCAGGTTTAGCAATGCTTATCGGGTCATTGATTCTGATTGCGGGCCTTATTTTGAATGACAGGTTAAGCTACAAAACCGGGATACCCTATGTTGTCCAACTAAAAAGCGCATTTGGTACAAAAGGAACCATTGTTCCTTCATTGTTAAGAGCAGCACCGGCTATCGTTTGGTATGGTGTACAAAGCTGGCTGGCAGGTACGGCATTAAATGAGGTATCAAAAACATTATTTGGCTTTGATAACGTTATATTTTTCTTTATTGCATTCCAAATTACACAAATGCTTCTTTCATTACTAGGATTCAAGGGTGTAAAATGGATAGAGAATATTGGTGCGATATTTATTGTAGGGGCATTGACCTATATGTTTTATGTATGTCTTACCACCTATGGAGATGTTATTTCAGAAAAGCTTATTAACAAACAAGGTACTTGGGGACTTCCATTCTGGACTGCTATTATTTCATTCTTCGGTGTAAATATCACTGTTATGCTTAACGCCGGTGACTATGTTAGAGAATTGAAGCCTGGTTATAGTGATGCCACAAGAGGAGTGGTATATTTCCTTGCGATGGTTCCGGCGACAGTATTTATGGGAATTATCGGTCTTATGATTACAACAGCTACAGGAATAGCAAATCCGATTGTTGCTTTTTCCAGTGCGGTAGATAATAAAATTCTAGTTGTATCCACGTTGTTGTTTATTATCTTTGCTCAAATGACCACAAATTTGTTAAGTAACGTAATACCCCCAGTTTATGCCCTTATGGATGCGTTCAAGCTGAAGCATAAAACAGCCGCAACGCTTGTCAGCGTTATTGCCGTATGCACATTTCCATGGGAGCTGGTAAAGGAATCTTCGGCAGCAGGTCTTGATGTATTTATACAAACATATACGGTATTCTTTGGACCTATTTTTGCAGTATTACTCACCGACTATTATATTATCAGAAAACAAAAGGTTGATCTTAATGAGTTGTATGATGAAGATGGTCCGTTCAAGGGTGTGAATTACGCCGCTATTGCTGCAATTGTTATAGGAGCAGCGTTTGGTTTTATTAACAGAGGATTATCATTCTTCATAAGTTTTATTCCTACGATGGCCGCTTATTATATCCTTATGAAAAACCTTCCGTCTTCAAGACCGTTCTGTAGAGGAACAAGTTTGTGTCAAGAAAATGTTCCGGTTCAGGACATTGCTGAAGGTTGATATCTTACAGAAGATCAAACAAAGAGATTTAATTTAGTACAATAAAATGTCAAAACGGAATAGTTGCAAAAAATATTCAGGGAAGAGGGCGTGAAAATTGTTTGATTTATTAATTAAAAACGGCAAGGTTGTAACGGTAGATAGAATTTATGATGCGAGCATTTGTGTGAAAGACGGCAAGATTGCTGCAATAGTAGAATCGGATCATGAATTAGCCGCAAAAGAAGTGATAGATGCGAAAGGAAATTATGTGTTTCCAGGTGCGATAGATAGCCATGCACACCTAAACGACCCGGGATACAACTGGAGAGAAGACTATGAACATGGTACAGCGGCCGCAGGCGTCGGCGGTTTTACCACAATTGTCGATATGCCTCTTCAAAATGAACCTGCGCTGACGGATGCAAAGATATTTGATAAAAAAGAAGAACACGTATCTCCTAAAGCTTATGTAGATTATTGTTTCTGGGGCGGCTTGGTTGATTACAATCTGGATGCTCTAAAGGAACTGGATACAAAGGGATGTGTTGCTTTCAAATCATTTATCGGCCCTGTATCACCGGACTATGTTTCATTAACAATAGGGCAGGCAAGGGAAGCCATTGAAATTCTAAAGAGTGTCGATGCCCGTGCAGGGTTCCACTGTGAAGATTATTCAATTATTAAGTGGGAAGAAGGAAGAGCGAAGAAGAAAGAGAAAAACGATTGGAGAGATTTCTTAAACTCCAGACCGTTAATTGCAGAATTAGTTGCTACTCAAAGCATCATAGAACTTGCAAGAGAACTTGAAGCCAAAGTCCATATATGTCATGTAAGCCACCCAAAGGTTGCCGAATTGATCAGAAAGGCACAATTAGAAGGAGTGGATGTGACAGGAGAAACCTGCGGACATTACCTCACCTTTACCGATGAAGATGTTGTGAAAAACGGAAGTCTTTTTAAATGTGCACCACCGTTAAGAGAAGCTTCTGCCGTTGAAGAGTTATGGAAATATGTGAATGACGGTACGCTAAGCTGTGTGGGTTCGGATCACTCTCCCTGCGAGTTAAGTGAAAAGAGTGAAGAAAAACATGGTATATTTGGTGCCTGGGGTGGAATGAGTGGAATACAGAATGTGATGCAGGTGGTATTTAGCGAGGGTGTTGTAAAGCGCGGTTACAGTCCGACGATTCTTGCAAAAGCATTAAGTGAAGGACCTGCAAAAACATTTGGCATTTATGGTAAGAAGGGTGCGATTGAAGTTGGATTTGATGCAGACCTTGTCATACTAGATGCTAAAAAGGAATGGGAAATCACACCCGAATCTCTTTATTATGTCAATAAAATATCCGGATTTGTAGGGTTAAAAGGTGTAGGGTTACCGGTATGTACGGTGGTAAGAGGGCAGGTAGTGGCACAAGATGGCAAATTGGTAGGACAAAAAGGATTTGGCGAGTTAGTAAAGAAAATTAAATAGTCACTTAGATTAATGAGGGGGAAATATTATGAGTAGTGCTGTTGAGCTTCAAAACACAAAAATAGATGAAGGGCTGAGTTCATCTACAAAACCTGAATTGCTGCCTACAAAAGAAAGAATAATGGGTAAAATCTCTTATCTGGCAGCATTTATGGGAGGCTGTGTGTCTATTGGTACATTTTCCATGGGAGCAAGTTTAATAGGAGTATTGAATTTAACACAGGCAATCATTGCTATGGCAATCGGCTGCTCAGTTATCGCGCTTGCGTTGGTTCTTGCAGGATGTGCGGGTCATAAGTACGGTATTCCATTTACCGTTCAAGCAAGAAGTTCATTTGGTATTAGCGGAGTAAAACTTCCGGGGATTTTAAGAGGTGTTCCCGCTATTATATGGTTCGGATTCCAGAGCTGGGTAGGAGCAGGTGCGCTGAATGCATGTTTTAAAACCTTATTTGGTTTTGACAACCTGCCAATCGTTTTCGTCTTGTTTACGGCTCTTCAGGTTGCACTTGCAATCAATGGGTTCCACGGTATCAAGTGGCTTGAAAATATCAGTATGGTATTCATACTAGCAACATTAGCATACATGTTCTATGTAGTATATACAAAATATGGTGCGGAAGTAGCTGATACAATTACAAATATTAAAGGTACATGGGGCTTGCCTTTCTGGGCCGGTACAACAGCATTTTTAGGTATTTATACTACTATGATTATTAACGCATCCGACTATGCAAGAGAATTAAAGCATGGAACGCGTGCAACTACCACCGGTAGTTTATACTGGCTGTCCATTGTTCCACCGACATTATTTATGGGATTGATAGGCTTGATGGTTTCCGGTGCAACCGGTAATAACGACCCTGTGCAGGTGTTTTCAACGACGCTTGACAATAAGTTTCTAACATTAGTTACATTGGCGTTTATTGCGTTTGCACAAGTAACAACAAATGTATTAAATAATATTGTTCCACCTGTATATGTATTGATGAACACTTTCCATATTTCATATAAGAAAAGTGCGGTTTTAGTTGGTATCCTGTCGTTGCTATCTTGCCCTTGGCTGTTGGTAAGACCTGAATCGGCAGATGGGTTATCATTATTTGTTCAAACCTATTCAGCTTTTTTAGGGCCTATATTTGCAGTTTTAGTGGTTGATTACTTCTTTATCAGGAAAAGAACGCTAGACTTGAATGATTATTATGATGTAGAAGGTGCGTTCAAAGGTATTAACTGGGCAGGTATAATTGCTATAATTGTAGGATCAATCGTTTCCCTGTTTTTTGTTAAGGTTTCATGGTTTGCCAGCTTGATTCCGACAGGCTTGATATACTATATTTTGATGATGAAGCTTAACGTTTGTGCAAAATTCAGAAAAGGAACAATTTTTGAATAAACGCTTGTATAAAGTATGAATCAACTTCTGAAAATAAAGAGTAATATTGCACAAAATAATAATGCTAATTTGTTCAATTGGTAGATTGAAATATGAAATGAATAATATATAATAATATAAAAAGAGGTTGACCAGTTATGTTGATTTTTTCATTAAGGCTACTCTGACTAATAATGGAGGAAAAATGAAAAACCCTCATATGCCAATGTGAGAAAACAATAGCACGCATTGGCATATGGGGAGATAGATTGCACAGCTTAAGATAGAAATAAGCATTTATTAAAGTTATGCTATACAAGTAAACTAACCAAGGGGGTTCATTACTATTAATATAGAAACTATTACAAAAGGATTAAAAAAAGATTTAGAAAGTCTTAGTGAATTTAATGCTACAAAAGGTAATGGCACCACAAGACTTCCATTTACGAAGGAAGCTAGAGATTGTGTTAAGTATTTATCAAAAATTATGCAGGAGGCAGGTCTTACCGTTCATAATGATGAAGCCGGAAACGTAATCGGTACATTACAAGGAGAAGATAAAGGTGCACCTGCAATTGTGATGGGGTCCCACTATGACTCGGTTGTAAATGGTGGAAACTTCGATGGAATAGCCGGTGTGGTTTGTGGAATAGAAATTGCCAGACTCATAAGAGATACAGGTGTAAAACTAAAAAGAAATTTCACTGTGATTGGTTTTTGCGATGAAGAAGGTATGCGTTTTGGAACAGGTTTCTTTGGGTCAAAAGGTATATTAGGTCAATTAGATCTTGAGTATTTGCACAAATATAAGGATAAAGACGGAATTTCAATTTATGAGGCGATGAAGCAATATGGCCTTATGCCTGGAAGTGTGGAAAAGGCAAAAATGGACATGGATAAAATAAAAGCATATATTGAAATCCATCCGGAGCAAGGACCGGTTCTTGATGCAAAGAAGATTGAACTTGGTTTGGTAGAATGCATCGTAGGGATGCAGCGGTATATGGTTACAGTAAATGGAAGAGCAGATCATGCAGGAACCACACCGATGGACATGAGAATTGATGCAGTGGATGTTTCAACCAAGGTTATTTCAAAAATAGCTGACTGGGCAAGAGAAAAGAATGATGGTACAGTTGCTACAACAGGTTTTATGAGGGTTTGCCCAAGTGCAATGAATATTGTAGCAGAAAAGGTGGAATTCAGCATAGACGTGCGTTCAAAGCACGAAGAGAATATTCGTGATATTGTAAGTAAGATAAAAGCTGCGTTAAAAACAGAATGTGAAAAATGCGGCGCAACCTATGAGATGAATGAAAAATTAAAAATCTCTCCTGTTCACTTAAATGAAGAAATGCTTAGTAAGCTTGCGAAGAATTGTGAAGCAAGAGGGTATTCTTACCAAAGAATCTTAAGCGGAGCCGGACATGATGCACTGCCTATTGGTCAGGTTGTAGATACTGTCATGGTATTCGCGCCAAGTAAGGACGGGAGGAGCCATTGCCCGGTTGAGTGGACTGAATATAGTGATCTAGCAAAAGCAGTAGCTATTACTTATGACTTGATTATAGATATGCAATAAAATCAAGTCATTCATATTAAAATTTGTTTAGTGTTTTATGTTTGAAACTTAAGGGGGCATTTTGAAATGATCAAGAAGGCAAATGAGCTAAGACTTGAAAATGTACCAAACCTAAGAGGCGGGGAAGGTACAGTAAGGATTATTAACATCGTTGAAGACCAAGACAACTACGGGACAGGAAGATTATTCGGTATAAGCATTATTCCTGTAGGTGGTTCTATCGGGAAACATCAACATGTAGGCGATTTTGAAACATATTATATTTTAAAGGGGAAGGCCCTTGTAAATGATAACGGAAATGAGCAGGTTTTAGAACCGGGAGATATGACTATGTGCAAAGATGGGGATTGGCATTCGATAAAGAATATAGGAGACTGTGATTTGGAGTATGTGGCAGTGATCTTATATAATAAGCAATAAAGAATTATTTATAGATGGGGTGAATTATAATGGCTTATCCAAAAGATGTATTATCAACAAGAGCAGTTGTAAAGCCCGGCAAGTATGCAGTGATACCGCCAACAGGGCTGGTCAACAATGTTGTACCTGGAATAGAAGGGTGCAGGATTAGTATTGTAGCTTCTCCGAAAATGGGAGCAAGTTTTGTTCAATATGTTATCACAGCAGAAAAAAATGGCGGAACTACAAAGGTTTTTGGAAATCAGTCTAATGTAGAATCTTTTATTTACTGCATGGAAGGTGATGGGATTTTTACAGTTTCGGGAAAAGAGTATAAAGCATGTGATGGTGCATATATATACGCGCCGGCAGGAGTTGGGCTTGAATTCAAAAATACCGGTGATAGACCGATGAAGGCTTTGCTGTACAAACAAATCTATATTCCATGCGAGGGACTGCAGCCATATACTTACTATGGAAATGTAAATGAAATAGAATACAGAATATATGAAGATATGGAAAATGTATTTATTAAAGATTTGCTTCCGGTGGATATCAATTTCGATATGAATATGCATATCTTATCTTTTGCACCCGGTGGATGTCATCCGTTTGTTGAGACCCATGTGCAAGAGCATGGTGCATATATTCTTGAAGGGGAAGGATGTTATCTTTTAGATGACAATTGGTCTATGATTAAAAAGGATGACTTTATGTGGTTTGGTCCTTATGTCCCTCAAGCAGCTTATGGGGTAGGAAGAACGAATTTCACATACATTTATTCAAAGGATTGCAATAGAGATGTGAATTTATAAGAATCCGATTATAATACGCAAGGGAGTTCAGGAAACGATAGTTTGCCGAACTCCCTTAAATTTTTATATAACTCAATGTGAAATGTGAAAAAACGATACATGAAAAACTTCTTAATTGCCGCCCAATTGATACCGTTTATGAGCATTTTCCAAATGGGTATTCATAGCTGTAACCGCTTGTGCAGGATCGCGGTCCATAATAGCTATATAAATATCCGAATGTTCCTGATAAATGGACACTAAATGATCCAGATTCACCATACCGCTTTTGCTGATATGCTTAATAAGCTTGCGGGCAGTTAGCAGTAAATTGTAAAGAATCGGATTATGAGAACATTGGGCAACGGCTAAATGAAAATCCAAATCCAAATCAAGAAAAATCTGTAAATTCCTTTCTGTATATGCATTTGCAGATTTTTCAAAAATCCTACTTAAAGTGTTTAAATCTTCAATGGTTGCATGCTGTGCAGCAAGACGAGTAGATTCAACTTCCAGGACATTTCGAACACTGATGACATGTTCTGCATTCTTCTCCCCAATCAGAAAAGTCCATGATAAAGGCGTAAGAAAGAATTGGGTGCTATCCGAAGCAATAAAAGTACCTTGTCCCGGAAGAATTGTAATAAGTCCAAGTGCACTTAATACTTTTAACGCTTCGCGGATGGAGCTTCGTCCTACATTAAACATAGTAGAAAGATTGCGGTCTGAAGGAAGTTTATCTCCCGGTTTCAATTCACCCGAAATAATGCTGTCTACAAGGTAATCGCTAATGACATTTACCAGGATTTCTACACTGCTTGTTTTCTTCACAAGTTGAGCAATATTAGTTAATTGGTTACCATGGGCATCACGCTGCGACTCTATAAGCATGTCCAAATTTTTCGCAAAATCATCAGGTTCCAGCTGAAATAACTTTGGATCTACTGACAACTTTTCTGCAATAATTCTAGCGAGATTCTCGCTGTCATGGCTATCTCTTTTTTCAAAATTGGAAAGTTTAGATACACTTATCAGTGGTATGTTTTCTTCGTCTGTTAAATACTTACTGATAAATTCACTTTGAGATAACTTAAGTCTCCGTCTAAGCAACAAGGCATTCTCGTGTATATGAGATCTATCTAAATTATTCAATAGTGGTTGAGCGGGCACAAAAGCATCTGTATTCATATTCAATCCTTCCTGATTTTATACCTCATTGTATAATAATGAATCAATACATTATAAGTTTTCAATATAATATTATAGCATTCCGGCAAAGTTATATCAAGAAAAAATCTAAGCTATAAAGAGTAGCAGAGAGTGTGATAACTAAAAAAATATCCTCCCGGTTTAGCAAGGGAGGATATTTTGCGTCTTGTACAGTTTATGAGTTAGCATAAAGAGCAGTTAATGCGCCGCTAATTCCTCAGCCAGCAATGATAGACTTAAAGGATATATAGATGTTTTAACCGAGAATGATAATGTAGAAAATTATTCCCTTATCAAGGGCGTTCCCATGGATGTTTCAGATTCTGAGCGTATTCGGATGCTAACTCAATGATATATTTACCGGCTTCACTCAGTTGTTTAAAGGCGGAATGATTTATGATCCAATGCTTCAGAAATGGTACGATGGAACTGTTTTTATAGAAAATGGCAGGATTGCGGAGCAGAATACTCAGATAGATTATAAAGTGATTCATGCGCAGGGGTGTTATGTAACTCCGGGGTTTATTGATTATCATGTGCATTATTTTAATCGTGGGTCGGATAATGGTGTCAATGCAGATGTGGCCTCATTTCCTTGTGGGGTTACCACTGCAGTGGACGGTGGTACCTGCGGAGTGTCTTCCTATGAGTTGTTTGAAAAAAGTATTATCAACCAGACGGACATAAGATTATGGAGCTTGCTTCACGTAGCATCTGGTGGACAGCTAACCGATGACTACCCAAAAAATCTCAAACCGGATAAGTTTAATATCCCACGTATCAAGCAGCTTTTTGAGAAGTATAAATTATCGTCTGGTAGGACTGAAAACGCGAATTTCTGATCATATCATACACCCGGAAGAAGCAGGGGTATTCATATGCATATAAAAAGAGAGTCCGGGGACTCTCTTTTGTATACTCTATCTTTTTAAATAATTATAGATGATGATGGCAGTTTCGGCACGGGTAAGCTTATTCTGAGGATTGAAATAGCCGTCGTTTCCGCTGATGATCTTCAAACCTTGGGCGATGGTGACGTAACCGATTAAGTCGGGATTTATTTTTTCTATATCTTTAAAAGTACAATTAAAAATCCCTTTTATATCTGCGACTTTATCGTATTTTAAAGCTCTGATAATGAATTTAACGCTGTCTTCCCGGGTTACATCTGCATCAGGTGCCTTTTCGTTTTCTTTTACGATTCCTTCCCTTATCAAATATTTGTATAATTCATCAATTTCTTTGTTATCTTCACTTGAAGCAGGATCATATCCATAATAATTCAATGTCTTTGACAGCAAAGTGAAAAAGTTCTTCTGGGTAATACTTTCATCAGGTTTGAACTCTGTACCTTTTAAGACGATACCGTATTCAGCCAGTGCTTTAATAGCAGATTCCGCAAAATGTCCGGAGATATCGGTATATCCTGAGGTTTTATTATCCTTATAAGGTTTTCCGTCATAGTTTAAGATGTTTCCGGTGTTTGCGTCAAATAATAACGGTTTGTCATTTTTTACGGTATATACCAATTTAATTTCTATATTTTCGGTACCATATTCAGGACGGATTATTTTTGCGCTGTCTTTGTTGTGTACCAGTTTATACTGAAGTTCAAGACCGATTTCATTAAACATTTTTTCATAAACCTGGTCCAGTGTGATGATGTTATCTACCGGTGCAAATGTGATATCATACCATTCCAGTTGGTAATTGGTGACTTTTCCATTTACAGCATCATATCCCACTTGGATGTAATTGCTCGGGAACAAGACATCATTTACTTTCCGCAGATATCTAAAGTTATATTGGGTTGGTTTTGTACTGGACGCATAGATGATTACATCACCTGTGTAAGTATCATCAAATTCCGTTTGGCCGAATTTTTCCGGCTGTATTTGCTTAATAAATTTTTCTACAGCTTCTTTTGCAGCGTCTTGGTCATAAACGCCTTCTTCTTCACCTTTATACGGGCCATTTTGGTAGAATGCTTTAATCTCTCCGGTTTTTGCGTTAATGGTTACACTAACATACTGATAATCGTTCGCCTTATCGCTAGATGCTTTTTCAAAATAAAGCTGCCAGATAAAATCCTGTTTTACGGGCCAATGGCGGGATAAATTGGCATTCATGAGCTTAAATTCATCTGTAAGTTCCAATGTCTTAAAATCTCTTGCGATTTTTTCTGCTTTGGCCTGACTCATCAGAGAAGATGCTTCTTCAACCGCATTCATTTCTTCCGGGGTAAGTACCGGTTCTTCCGCTTTAGCTTGTTCGCGGTATCCCATTCCGCCTCCATCACCATACAAATAATAAGGAGCAGAGGTTTCTAACTTATTGCCGGTCAGTGCGTCTATATCATAACCGTACGGATATTTTGCCGTATATACGGCATAGGTTTTCAGTTGGTCGTTATCATATGTGTAGTTATAAATCAATCTTAAACCCAGATTTTTCTTGTAAGCTTCCTGCGCATCTTTCAGCGTAATTGCCTTATTTGCATCCGGGAAAACACGGTCCTTGGTCCAGTTGTAATAAAAACTTTGAACTTCACCGGTCTCTGTGTTTACTTCAACAAATACATTATCATTGGGCACGGGAATGCCGTTAACCAACCTTACATAATTAAAATAATATGTAGGCTGCATCAATGTATTATCGATATTCTCCATATATTTCAGTTGAGAAGCGATTTCAGGGTGTATATATTTGATGAATTGCTCTGCTTTTGTCTTTGCTTCTTGTTTGCTTATCTTTGGGAGCTTCCTTTGGTCATACTGATAAGGCTTATAGTAATTATAGCTAAGAATGTTGCCGTCATTATCGATTCTCACATGCATATTCCCATCTAAACCGTCCTTGCTATTCCAGGTGAGCTGCCAGGTTTGTTTATTGTTTTCAGTAAATGAGGTATAGTTGAATTCTGTCAGGGTACTTGGGATGGTGAATTTTTCTTTTGTTGTTTTAATAGCTTTCTCCAGTCCTTGGTCATCGGCAGCCAAACTTAAGGATGGCAGCAGGCATGCTGTTAGCATGATAATTGTCATAAGTAGTGCGATTTTCTTTTTCACTTAGATCACCTCTTCATTATTTTTTGTTTTTATTTGGTTAGACTCGCGATTTGCTTAAAAGTTCCACGGAAATTAAAAAAATTTATATGGAATAAGTAGACGAGGAAGATAAATTGGAATAAAATATATATGCAGGGTATAGGAGGGGGAAGATGAATTTATTATTGTTCTTAATTATTATAGCAGCTTTGACATCAATACCTGGAATACTATTTAAGTTTGCCTCCAGCATGATATTGCTCGTGGCGGCTATGTCTTTTGTATTTGGATTAGCAGGCGCTTTGCTGATGGTACCGTTAAAGTCATGCATAGATAATATTGCGATGAAGAAGACAAAACAAGATATTTTTTACCGGAATCAAGGGAAACTTCGCTGCAGGACGAATAAAGAAAAATATGTCGACTATTGTCTGGAAGATAATATACTCGTAGCACAGACATGTTTTTGTTTGATGGGAGCATGCCTTACATATATCTTTTTTGGAATAAATCCGGTATGGCTGGGGATTTTTATGTTTGCGATATTGATAGGTTTTATATATTTCAATATTATCAGATATTATGAAATGGTTAAAGATGAAATGTATGTGGATATGCTAACTGAGAGTTTTTCAGATGAAGGGTGTATATAGCAGAATATATTATTGCGTTATCAACGGGCGGACAGAGTCGTCCGCCCCTACGAAAGTTCACATGATATATAACCAGGCAAATTACAAGTTTTAATTTAATTATCTATAGTCACCGGTAGGTCTATTTATCGCTTATTTTCCCAATATTTTTAATAACAATAGAAATAGTGCCGTCAGGATTATTAATAAACTCAATCCTATCTTTGTTGCCGTAGTATTCAACAGGTAAATTGATTTCAATACCTGTATCGGTTTTTATCTTTTGCCTTTTAAATGTTTTCTCCGCTATTTTTTCACTGACTTCAATCATTGTATCTTTTAATCCGGTTTTTCGGATCTCTTCCAGGTATTCCTGCTTTAGTTCCGGGTTTTGCCTGAAGACATTATCTGCCACGTTCATTACATCTATGACTTCCTTTTCTTCGATGCTGTCGGCAACTGCTTTTCGTATTTCAACAGGTTTGGTATAGTCTTCTTCGAAATACTGCTTTTGAAATTTTTCGGTCGCCTTGGTAAATAATTTTACCTTTTCCGCGGTAGAAATTTTAGTTGTGCACTTTAAGAAAAGGTCGGAAAAGTAAAAAGTCTTTTCCCCATTGATTTCATATTTCTTTTCCACAAGTTTAATACTGAAATCATTTAAATTGACCAATGCATATTCTTCTACTTTTTGGTTCTCTCCGGGTAAGGTTGTCTTTTGTTTGATGATGGAGTTGATAGTACCCGATTCATCTGATTGTATATAATGAATAAATGAATGCTTATAGTTGAACTTTAGGATTGCCAAATATGTAGTGTTCCCTGCCTTGAATAGGCAGCATATCAAATCTGCAGAAGGAATATCCACGTGTTTGATCATGATATCAAATAGAATACTTCCGATTTCAGAGGTTATCCGGATGAACTGATCTTGCGCGTTGGCCAGTTCCTGACATAAATTTTCAACTTTATTATCTATAGAAATAAATTGTGCATCTTTTAGATGGTCATCTTTGAATAATTTTCCAATATGTTTTTTAATAAATTCATTTGTTTCATTGTCTTCAGGATGTTCTCTCATTGATAAAACCGGCATTTGCAAATTGTTATCCAGAATATGAACAATCATTTTTTTTATAGAAATATCGTCATTCATTATTTATACCTCATATCATTATTTTTTTAAAAAGCTGTTAATACCTGCAGCAATGGCATTAGACGCTCTTTCCCGTATTTCAGGCTTTATAAGATTTGCAAGGTCATTGGGGTTGGAAATATATCCAAACTCAATAAGGGCACCGGGATGGTCACTTTTTCTCACAACCCAATAATCTCTTTTTTCAATGCCCATATCCGTCCATTTAGGAAATTCCTTTATCAGGCTGTCCTGCAGTGTTTGGGCGAGGCTGATTCTTTCTTTCTTCTGATAATCTCCTGTAGTATAATAATATGTTGCAATTCCGTTAGGCCCCGGTTCTTCATAGCTATTATTATGAATGGAAACAAAAGCATCCGGCTTTAAAAAGTTAGTATAGTCGGTAATCCAACGGTGATACAGCTCCTTATCCGTACTGCGGGTATAGACAGTATTCACACCCAAATCTTTTAATTTATGCTCCATCCTTAATGCGATATCCAGTACAATATCTTTCTCACATACATCTCCGTTGATGGCACCAGGGTCACTGCCGCCGTGTCCCGGGTCTATCACAACCAATGAGTGATAAGGATTTTCAGTTTTTGCGATATCAATATGAAGAATATTCGTATCAACAGTGTCGACATATATGCGTAAAGGATAATTTTTTTGGCAGTTAATATAAATATACTGTGCATCATATATGGATTGAACACTCATTCCTTCAATTGATTTTGAAAATACGCTGTTAACCTCTTCATTATTGATTTTTTCAATAAAGTTTTCAGGCAGTTCGATAATATATGGGCTGCTTTGGCTCTGTATTTTAAAATCAGCAGGGATAGAGCCTTTAATCATGACTTTATCCCAATACGGATTATCGGTTACCAGTAATATGGTTCTTCCATTCATTATATCCTGCCCAAAGTTGGTCAACGATGTCCGGTCAATAATCGGGTTGTCCGGCGTTTGGGATGTATCAGGCGGATAAATATTTTCTAAGCTGGTTTTACCTGGGGATAAAACAATCAAGCTAGATGAAACGGCAATAAAAATGATAAGATAGGCCAAGTGGTGTTTAATAAAATGTCTGACAAAGCGAACAATATATGGTCTTAATATGTCATACAAAAAATGTTGTAAAAGGCGATGGATATAATTTTTCATTTGCTGTTTCATCTTTAGTCCTCCCATCCGCTGCTATCATTCAACAAATAAATACAAATGCAAACTTTATTTTACCAAAAAATAGATGGGAATGCTAGTATAAAAAGACAATTACTTAGCAATCATTTAGTGGGGAGTGGGGAGTTTTTATGCTCTCCTCACTAAGCAATATATTCCATGTAAAATCTTTAATGCATTTAATATAGATTTGTTTTTTGGGAAAATGGGTATATATATTATTAAGATCAAGGAATAGGAGTGGAGTGTTATGCATCAGTGGGAAGGATTTAAAACCGGAAATTGGAATTCTGAAATCGATGTTCGGAATTTTATTATAAAGAATATTACCCCATATGAAGGAGATGACAGCTTTCTTGTGGGGCCGAGTGAACGAACCAAGAAGATATGGGATAAGATCACTCAATTGTTGGAAGAGGAAAGGAAGAAAGGCGGTACTTTAGCAGTAGATGTACATACCATATCTACCATTTCCGCTCACAATGCGGGTTATATTGATAAAGAAAACGAGGTAGTAGTCGGGCTGCAAACCGATGAGCCTTTAAAACGCGCCATTATGCCATTCGGTGGGATGAGAATGGTGCAAAAGGGTGTTGAAGCGTTTGGGGGAGAGATAGACCCTGATGCGGTTGAGATTTTCACAAAGTTTAGAAAGACGCATAATGCGGGGGTGTATGATGTGTATACTCCTGAAATGAGAAGAGCTAAGAAAGCAGGTATTATCACGGGTCTGCCCGATGCATACGGCCGGGGAAGAATTATTGGGGATTATCGCAGAGTACCGTTATATGGTGTAAATTTTCTAATCAAGGAAAAAGAAGAAGAAAAAACCATGATGGAATATGATTTCTTTGATGAAAAGGCAACGCGAGAAAGGGAAGAAGTCACTGAACAAATCAAAGCATTGAACGAATTAAAGGAAATGGCAAGCTATTACGGTTTTGATATTTCCAGGCCCGCATCTAACGCGAAAGAAGCGGTACAGTGGCTGTATTTCGCGTATCTTGCGGCGGTGAAGGAGCAAAATGGTGCGGCAATGAGCTTAGGGAGAGTATCAGCTTTTCTGGATATTTATATTGAAAAAGATATTAGAGATGAAAGGCTGACAGAGGAAGAAGCACAAGAATTAATCGACCAATTTGTCATCAAACTAAGAATTGTGAGATTTTTACGTACGCCCGAATATGACAAGCTGTTCAGTGGAGATCCAACTTGGGTTACCGAATGTATCGGAGGGATGAGTCTTGATGGCAAACCGTTGGTTACAAAGACATCCTTCAGATTTTTAAATACTTTATATAATATAGGGCCGGCACCGGAACCCAATATGACTGTCTTATGGTCTGTAAATTTGCCGGAAAATTTTAAGAAGTTCTGTACAAAGGTTTCTATTGATACCAGTTCCATTCAATATGAGAGTGACGATATTATGCGACACCATTACGGAGATGACTATGGAATTGCATGCTGTGTTTCGGCCATGAGATTAGGGAAACAAATGCAGTTCTTCGGTGCAAGGTGTAATCTCGCAAAAGCGCTATTATATGCGATCAATGGCGGAAGAGATGAGATGACAGGCATTCAGGTAGGACCGAAGTTCTATGGAATAAAGTCGGAATATCTTGATTATGATGAAGTGATGGAACGGTTTGATACTACTTTGGATTGGCTGGCAAGATTATATATGAATACGCTGAATTTGATTCATTACATGCATGACAAGTATGCCTATGAAAGAATTCAAATGGCGCTTCATGATAGAGAAATACTAAGAACCATGGCTTGCGGGATTGCCGGTCTATCGGTAGTTGTTGATTCATTAAGCGCAATGAAACATGCAAAAGTAAAAACTATTAGAAATCATGAAGGAATTGTGGTAGACTATGAAGTTGAAGGAGACTACCCTAAATTTGGCAATAATGATGAACGTGTGGATAGTATTGCAACATATGTAGTCAAAATGTTTATGAATAAATTGAGAAAGCAGCGGACGTATAGGGACTCTATGCCTACCCTATCCATTCTGACCATTACGTCCAATGTGGTATATGGAAAAAAGACAGGAAACACGCCGGATGGAAGGAAATCCGGGGAACCGCTTGCGCCGGGTGCCAATCCAATGCATGGCAGAGATATTAAAGGTGCGTTGGCAGTATTGAGCTCTGTTGCGAAGCTTCCATATGAATATGCGCAAGACGGTATTTCCTATACTTTCTCCATTATTCCAAAGGCATTGGGCAAGGATAAAGAAGAAAGGATTAATAACCTGAAAGCGTTATTAGACGGATATTTCAGCAAAGGCGGACATCACATCAATGTAAATGTATTTGAAAGGGAAATGCTGTTGGATGCGATGGAACATCCTGAAAAGTATCCTCAGCTTACCATTAGGGTATCAGGTTATGCAGTGAATTTTATAAAGCTTACAAAGGAACAGCAGTTGGATGTGATTAATAGAACATTCCATCAGAAGATTTAATAAAGTGGGGAGTGAGGAGTGGATAGTGGGGAGTATTTATAATTAAAAAGTAGGGACAATTATAATACTATTATCAAATTATATAAAGATGATTAAGGCATAACTTATTATTAATAATTAATTCGGAGTGAGATAGAAGGTTTTTAGAACTAGGATGTGCTCCCCACTCCTCACTATCCACTCCCCACTAAAAAGAGGTGATTTATATGACTGAACAAATAAAAGGCAGAATTCATTCGGTGGAAACCTTTGGTACCGTAGACGGTCCGGGGATCAGGTTTATTGTATTTATGCAAGGCTGTCCTTTAAGATGTATCTACTGCCATAACAGAGATACATGGGATGCAAAGGGCGGAAAAGAGGTCACTGTTGACCAAATTCTTGAAGAGCTGCAAGGTTATATGGAGTTTATCAAGTTTTCAGGTGGTGGGATTACGGTCACCGGGGGAGAACCGACACTTCAAGCTAAGTTCGTGACCGAGCTGTTTAAACGGTGTAAAGAGATCGGCGTACATACGGCGCTGGATACTTCCGGGTTTGTGGATATCGATAAAGTAGAAGAGCTTTTAAGCTATACCGATTTGATACTTTTAGATATCAAGCAGGCCATTAATGAGAAGCATAAAGTGATTACCGGTGTAAGCAATAGTAAGATACAGACGTTTGCCCGCCACGTTTCTGATAAAGGAATACCTATTTGGATCAGATATGTATTGGTCCCGGGGTATACCGACGGGCAGGATGACCTGACGGCAGCAGCGGACTTCATTGGACAGCTTAATCACGTAGAAAAAATCGATGTGCTTCCATATCATTCAATGGGAGAGTATAAATGGGACAACTTAGGCGAAAAATATATTTTACATGGAGTAGAATCTCCGGGAGCAGAGCAGGTTGAAAATGCAAAAAAGATTCTTGAAAGTAAGATGAAAAAAGATAGTAAATAGGCAATGCTAAGCATATAGCATTCTAAGTTATAGGAAACTGTGAAAAAGTCTGATTCAGCACGAAGAGGAAATCGGACATGGGCGGGGCCCTGGTCTGCTGTCAGGCCTGGTTTTTGGCCGAACTGCGGCCCTGGGCCCCGCCCGTGTCAGATTTCCGAACGATTAAGCACTTTTTCACAACCTCCTATATATCACGCTAACAGTTAAGATTCCGTAGGGGCGGACGACTCTGTCCGCCCGCAGATACAGTAATAGTCCAGCGGGTGGACAGGGTCGTCCACCCCTACGATAATAAAACAGATATATTAAAACAAGAATTATTATATTGGTTAATAATAGCTATAAAGTTTTTATATATAGTCTATACTCATAATAAATTATTGATATAAAATTTAGGAGAATAACATGGAAAAGTTTTCTGATGATATGATTGAAATTATCAAGAGATTACCACAATACACCAAGCTGCTATATAAAGTATTCAGGAGTGCCGGATTAAAGAGAGGGCATAGAATCATGCTATATGGAGCGATAGGCTATGCCATATCTCCTATTGATCTTATTCCCGGGGTGGTTCCTGTGATTGGGCAGTTGGATGATATATTGGTGATTCTAACGGTTTTGTATAAAGTCATCAGTTCATATAAAGAAGATAAGTTTGCAGGGCTGCTGTCAGAGTGTAATCTGACAATAGATATCGTTAAAAACGATATTAGAATGATTAAAAATTATGTAAAACTTATGGGGATTTCCACTGCTAAAATAATCGCCCATGGAATCAAAACTGTAGCGGAAAAAGGTATGCATGCAATTAAAAACAGTCGTATCAATTAAATATTAACAAGTACTGTTACTTATTTATTAGATTATCAATCATAATGGATGCAGCTCTTGAAAGAGGCACATTTTTTACTGTGCATATTCCAAGCTTCCTTAAAGGCAGCTTATATTCAGTATGAATCTCAAACAATTGGTTATGTTGAATGTCTTCTAATGCGCTTTCTCTTAGCACACAGGAAACACCCAGACCGATTTTTGCGAATTCCACCAGAAGGTCAATGTCTTCCAATTCTATTTCCGGGGCAATATCTATTCCTTTTTTGATTAAAAATTCTTCAATATTTCGTCTTGTCGTGCTTCCTTTTTCAAGCATCAACAAGGGATATTCCGAAAGCTCACGTAGTGTGACGGTGCGGTCTTTTAATTCGGAAAACTTATGGCAGGCAACAAAAATATCTTCTACCGATATAAAATTTTTCACTTCAATATTTTTATCGTCCACCGGCAGTGTAGCGATGCCAAAATCCACAAGCCCATGATTCAAAAGTTCAAGAATCTGCGATGATGTTCTATTGATCACCTGTATTTTGATTTTAGGATAATTGTTATTAAACTTCTCAAGATAAGGAATCAAAAAATATTTACAGACAGTATCACTCACTCCAACACGGACTTCACCCGCATCCAGATTCTTCATTTCTGAGAACTTACTCTCTGCACTTCTTATAAAGTTATAGGCCTGTTCAATATGTTTAAATAATAATTCACCTTCCCGGGTCAATGATATTTTACGCTTTTTTCGAAAAAAGAGCTGTTCGCCCAATTTGCTTTCAAGGTTTTTTATCGCTTGACTGACTGCAGACTGCGAGATAAAAAGCTTATCGGCGGCTTCCGAAAAGCTTTGGTGTTTTGCTGCATAGTAAAAAATCTTATATAATTCAAAATTTATATCCATAAGCTCACCTAATATGATATATTATTAATATTAATTTTACTTATTAATCTTAACATATTACAATAGAAATATACAACGGTTAGATAGTGAATAGTGAATAGTGAATAGTGAATATAGATAACCAAATTAAGACTTGAAAAATTACCTAGTTATATATCTTGTAAGTTCTCGTAGGGGCGGATGACTCTGTCCGCCCGGGGATACTTTTAACTTTGATTTTGGTTACCTATAGTGAATAAATAAGGGAATTATAAACATAAGATGAGATGCTTTGGAATAAAAGGAGGAATTAAAATGGCGAATGCGGTAAAAAGGGTGTTTGTTGAAAAGAAAGAGAGCTTCAATGTGGAAGCACAGAGTTTGTATCACGATTTAAAAGATAATCTTGGTATAAAAGGGCTGAAAAATGTCCGTGTGATCAACCGTTATGATGTAGCGGGAATTTGTGAAGAAGAATATCAGGCTGCCCGCAGTACGATTTTTTCTGAGCCGCCTGTTGATAATGTATATGATGAAGAAATTGAGATTCCACAAGGTGCAAGAGTATTTGCGATAGAATATCTTCCGGGTCAATACGACCAGAGAGCGGATTCTGCGGCGCAATGTATACAGATATTGACGCAAGGGGAAAAGCCTCAGGTGAGAACTGCCAGACTGATTGTGCTGGAAGGCGATATTACCGACCAACAGTTTAAAAGCATTAAGGAGTACTGTATCAATCCGGTGGAAGCCCATGAAGCATCTTTAGCAAAACCGGCATCTTTGGATACCGACTTTGCTATTCCCGAGCATGTTGATACGGTGAATGGATTTATAGAGATGGATGAGGAACAACTCGGAAGTTTGCTCAAAGATATGGGATTCGCGATGGATATGGATGATTTGAAATTCTGTCAGCAGTATTTTAGAGATACCGAGAAAAGGGATCCTACCATTACAGAAATGAGAATGATTGATACCTATTGGTCGGATCACTGTAGACATACCACTTTCCTTACAAGGATAGAAGGTGTTGAAATAGAGAAGTCGCGCTATACCGGTGTAATAGAAAATGCTTATAATCAGTATTTGCAGACAAGGAAAGACCTTTACGGTGATAGAAAAAAAGATATGTGTCTGATGGATATCGCGGTCATTGGGATGAAGGAATTAAAAAGCAAGGGAAAACTCGACGATCTGGATGAATCGGATGAAATCAACGCATGCAGTATCGTAGTGAATGTGGATGTGGACGGAGAAGATCAGGAATGGCTGGTGATGTTTAAAAACGAAACCCATAACCATCCTACCGAGATAGAACCCTTTGGGGGAGCGGCAACTTGCCTGGGTGGAGCAATCAGAGATCCATTGTCCGGAAGAACTTACGTTTATCAGGCCATGCGTGTTACCGGCAGCGGCGACCCGAGAACAAAAGTGGAAGATACCATTCCGGGAAAATTACCGCAGAGGAAGATTACTACCGTTTCGGCAGCAGGTTACAGTTCCTATGGAAACCAGATCGGATTGGCTACAGGACAGGTAGCGGAAGTTTATGACGAAGGTTATGTGGCAAAGAGACTTGAAATCGGTGCGGTTGTAGGTGCGGCCCCAAGAAAGAATGTAAGGAGAGAAAAGCCTGCGCCCGGGGATGTCATCATCTTATTGGGCGGTAGAACAGGAAGGGACGGCTGCGGCGGAGCAACCGGTTCATCTAAGGCACATACCGAAGAATCACTGGAAACATGCGGTGCGGAAGTACAAAAAGGGAATCCTCCCGAAGAACGAAAAATACAGAGATTATTCAGGAATCCTGAGGTTACTGCCATGATCAAGAAATGTAATGATTTTGGCGCCGGAGGTATATCGGTAGCCATCGGTGAGCTTGCCGACGGATTGGTAATCAACTTGGATGTTGTTCCTAAAAAATATGAAGGACTGGATGGTACCGAACTTGCGATTTCGGAATCACAGGAGCGTATGGCGATCATCGTTGCTAAAGAGGACGCCAAAGCATTTATTGAGGCTGCCCGCGTAGAAAACCTTGAAGCGGTCGAGGTAGCTGTTGTAACTGAAGAAGAAAGACTAAAAATGACGTGGAAAGGAAATACCATTGTAGATATCGGCAGGGATTTCCTGAATTCCAACGGTGCGCCTAAAACCACCGATGTATTGGTAGAAGCGCCTGCAGTGCAGAAAAATATCTTTGATAGATTGCCGGAGAGCATTGAGCAAGCATTGCCGGATATTGAAAAAGCATGGCTGGAGAATTTGCAGGATTTAAATGTATGCAGCCAAAAAGGATTGGTGGAGAGATTCGACAGTACCATAGGTGCCGGAACAGTACTCATGCCTTTTGGAGGAAAATACCAGCTTACTCCGGCAGAAGGAATGGCGGCAAAGATTCCTGTACTTGAGGGAGAGACCCAATCAGGAACCATCATGGCCTATGGATATAATCCGAAAATCTCTAGATGGAGTCCTTTCCATGGGGCAGTGTATGCGGTGGTTGAAGCGGTTGCAAAGATTACTGCCATGGGAGGAGACTTCAGCAAAGTTCGATTAACCTTGCAGGAATATTTTGAAAGATTAGGGTATGATAAAAGCAAATGGGGCAGACCTTTTAGTGCGCTACTAGGTGCTTATTATGCCCAGACCAAACTGGGGATTCCCGCGATTGGCGGTAAGGATAGTATGTCAGGAACCTTTAAGGATCTGCACGTACCGCCTACCCTTGTAGCCTTTGCGTTGGATGTAGTAAAAGTGGATCATGTAATTTCTCCCGAGTTTAAGAAAGAAGACAGTACAGTGGTGATGGTACCGCTATCCCGGAATGAAAATGAGTTGCCGGATTTTGATCAACTGAGTAAAAACTACGGCATAATCCGGGAATTAATCGGACAAGGGTTGGTTTTATCCGCTCAAACAGTTAGAAGCGGCGGTATTGCTGAAGCCGTCAGCAAAATGTGTTTTGGAAACAGAATCGGTTTCAGCTTTAATGATTCCTTAGATATAAAAGAAATGTTTATGCCTTTATATGGTTCCATTATTATGGAATTAGATAAAAATCAAGATGCAGACAAGTTGTTGAACGGTTTGGATTACAAGGTGATCGGGGGTACGCAGGCAAGAAAATTCATTACTGTGAAAAATACCGATATAGATTTGGAAGCGGCAATACAGAGATGGGAAGTTCCATTGGAAGGTATTTTCCCAACCCGTACACCGGAGGTAGGAGAGCAGCCTAAGCTGCATATATATCAAAACGGAAGCAGGGTAACAGCAAGTTCATCTTTTGCGAAGCCAAGAATATTTATACCGGTTTTCCCCGGTACCAACTGCGAATATGATACGGCAAGAGCTTTTGAAAAAGCAGGGGGAGTGGTAGATACTTTTGTAGTACGGAATCTATCATCAGTAGAAATCGAGTCTTCGTTGAAAGAAATGGTGAATAAGATTAATAACGCCCAGATCATTATGATCCCGGGAGGGTTCAGCGGTGGTGACGAGCCGGACGGTTCAGGTAAATTTATTGCGACAGCTTTCAAAAACCCGGCCGTCAAAGAAGCGGTGATGGAATTGCTTAAGAACAGGGATGGTTTAATGTTGGGGATATGTAACGGATTCCAGGCGTTAATAAAGCTGGGATTGGTACCATACGGTGAAATCAGGGATATTAATGAAGAATCACCTACCCTGACCTTTAATACCATAGGCCGTCACATTTCATGCATGGTGCAAACGAAAGTAGTTTCCAATACTTCGCCTTGGTTTAATAATGTACAGGTCGGTGATATTCACAGCGTTGCCGCATCCCATGGAGAAGGAAGGTTTGTAGCAAGTCCGGAAGTGATGAAAGAGCTCGCGAAGAACGGGCAGATCGCAACGCAGTATGTGGATTTGAAAGGACAACCCACATATGATATCCGTTTTAATCCGAACGGCTCTATGGAAGCTATTGAAGGGATCACAAGTCCTGACGGAAGAGTACTTGGAAAGATGGGGCATTCGGAAAGAATCGGTACCAATGTTGTTAGAAATGTACCGGGTGAAAAAGATCAGAAGCTGTTTGAAGCCGGAGTTAGTTACTTTAAATAAAATGTAAGCATACAAAAAAGTTCTCTTGGAATTCCAAGAGAACTTTTTTCACAATTGCTTATTGGGATATGGGTTCAAAAATTGGATAAATATTGATATCATATGAGCTACTCTTGCTTGGAAATTCGTATATAAAGGTGTCTAATACAAAATCAGAAAATTAATATTTGAGAGGAGAAAATATTATGGAATCAAAAAAAGTTACAATTGATGGAAAAGAAGTAGAGATCAAGCTTCGTAATGTCCAGAAACTTTCCGATGATGATCTGAACCAAGTTCAAGGAGGAGTGATATTACCGGGTTCTCCGGATGATACTACAGTATATCAATTCGTCTGCAAAATCTGCGGCTGGAAAAGCAACTGGTTTACCGACTACACAAAATATGAGTCTAATGAAATCTTAGCTCCTCATATTTCAGAAACATCCCATAACGATTTTAGGTGTGAGGAGTTTGCATTACCCAAAGGTTGATGAACGATTTATGAACAGAATTATTCATGGAATTTTTTGAGGATAGAACATAGCGGCAGCATTTATGTTCTATCCTTTTTTGTCAAAAGTTAATTTTTTTGTACACTTGCCTGTACGATGCGAAACCACTGAAAAGTCCGGTTCAGCATATAGAAGGAGTGAAGCGCGGGGACGGAGCTACTGCTGCACCTGGTTTAGGTGAAGCTGTAGCTCCGTCCCCGTGCTTTGCGACTGATCGACGGAGCACTTTCTCAGCATTCTCGTACAGTGCTTTTAATTTTTATGTAGTTTAATTTGCAGGATTCATTTTAAGCATCATATCTATTTTTTAACTTAATAAACTCTACTAAAAATTCTAAGTCTTTTCTTGAGTATTGTTTGGTTAGAGAAAGGATTTCTTGATAAAGTATATTACATGAATAAGTATTCTCGCAAGCTTTCATATCTTTATCAGAAAAAAGCAAATAGTCCGTACTGACATTAAAAATAACAGAAAGTCTACATAAAGTTTCTAAGCTGATTCCTCTTTGCCCGCGCTCAATGAGCCCCATGTATGAAGAAGATAGATGGCATAGCTCTGCGAGTTTTTCGATAGATAAATTAATCCTTTTGCGTTCTTTACGAATTTTTTTTCCTAAAATATCATAGTCTAATATTTCCATTTCTATCACCTCATAATAACTTTATATAGTTAAAACATATTGTGCCACATACTTAAAGAATTATAATATGATTCTATAAGAATTGACAAAAAAGTTGAAATTACATATAATGTGTATGGAAGTGTAAAAAAAAGTCTTTTGTGGATAAATTTAATATAGTTTTAGCGTGAGTCTAGATGGTAGTAAATAAAATGTGAAGGGATGTGACAAATGTTATTGGTAAGGAGTGTATTTTTGTAGGTTGATTTGTACTAATATAATACTGTCGATTCAAAGAGTAAAGGGGATGGGGAGTTTGCGTGAAAAAAAGAATAGCAAATTAAATTTTGCCACCAATATCACAACTGCTAAGATAGGCATTAAAATTAAAATATTAATAGGTATTATTATTACCTTGCTTATTAGTCCGACCATAGCGCTTTATATTAATAGCGTAATCCAAAAATTTGATTTTATCACCGGAGACTTTTCCGTTTATATTGCTACGGTGATAAATCTGGCAACTGTTTCCATACTGGTATTGATACTATTAGATTATATCGTTTTAAAACCAATGCATCACATTTTACAAATTGTGGATAGATTATCAAATTATAACGTATCTGTTGTTCAAAGCAAAGAAGTGACTAAATATGCACAAAGAAAAGATGAGATAGGAACTGTCTTTAGAGCCCTTATGATAATGCAGCAAAGTTTTTCCAATATTATAAAAAATGTGTCGGGTGATTCACAAGAAGTAAAATCATCTTCAATGGAGCTAACAGAAATCATTCAACAAATTCTGGCTTCTTCTGAAGAAGTAGCGAGAAGCATTGAAGAAATCGCAAAGGGAGCCGATGAACAAGCAAAGCATACCGAAGAGGGAGTCGTACATATTAATGAATTAGGCGGGTTAATAGAAGAAGATCAGCAGTGCGTAAAAGATTTAAATATTTGTACTGATGAGATAGTCACGTTAAAGGACGAAGGCCTAGATGTATTGAAGGACTTGGTAGAAAAGGCCAATAGCAGCAAAAAAGCGTCGAAAGATATTCATGAAATCATTTTAGGCACAAATGAAAGCGCAGAAAAAATAGAAAGTGCAAGTTTGATGATTAAAAATATATCTGATCAAACGAATCTGCTAGCGCTTAACGCGGCAATAGAAGCTGCGAGAGCTGGAGAATCGGGAAAGGGCTTTGCTGTTGTAGCAGAAGAGATACGAAAGTTGGCAGAGCAATCCAATGCCTTTACCGGGGAAATAGCCGCTATTATTCAAGAACTAACCAAGAAAACAGGACATGCTGTAGATATGACCGAGAGTGTAGAACAGATAGTAGCATCTCAGACAGAGAGCGTAAAAAAGACCAGTGAAAGATTTGACGGAATTGCTATTGCCATTGAAAAGATGAAGAATGTTATAGAAATGCTTAATAAATCCGGTGTTGAAATGGACACTAAAAAAGATCGAATGATTGGTATTGTTGAAAATCTTTCTGCTATATCAGAAGAAAATGCTGCCGGAACGCAAGTATCCTCTGCAGCTGTGGAGCAGCAAGCTGCGTCAATGGGAGAGATTGCAAACGCCAGTAAAACGTTATCAAAATTAGCTGAAAAAATGGAGGAGAGCATAAGTAAATTTAAATATTAAGATAAAAATTTTTTGTTATAAATATACAGTGATTTTTGGGTATTTTATGTAGAGTATGTTCAAATAATAATTAATGTATTATGACAGCACTTAATAGTATAGGAGTAATGCAAATGATTGTTGATGAACATATCCATCTGGGAGGACTATTTCAGGATACCGACTATTTTTTTCGGTGCCTGGATAACTGCAATATAGATTTTGTTTTGGCAACACCATATATGTTTGAAGAAAAAAACATACCTAAAGTGTTGAAGATGACGAAGATCCCTCCATGGCTGGCGGGCACAAATCTTGCTATGAACTTGACTTCGAGAGTCATGAGAAATAATAGGTTTAGAAAGAGATATATTGAAAAACCCCCTAACCATTACGTAGCGGAAATGTCTCGAAAGTATCCGGAACGTATCTATGGGGTATATTGGCTCAATCCCAATGCTGACAATGTGAAGGAAACAGAAAAATATCTGAAAAACCATGATTTTGTAGCCGTAAAGCTGCATCAGGTACTATATCCATGTGAGTTAAAAGGGAAAAATCTACAGATTTTTGATGTAGCCGATGAATATAAAGTACCGGTGTTTATACATGTAGATAATATCAATGAAGTCTATACAGTAATGAAGCAAATGGATAAAAAGCCCGACCTAAAGGTAATTATGGCGCATATGAACTATTTTGAAGAAATAGCAGATGAACTAAATGACTATCCAAACATGTATTTTGATATATCTCCTGCCTACGCGCACAGAGATGAGAGAATCGTTGATGCTGTGGGGAAAATCGGAGCAGATAGATTTATCTTCGGGAGTGATGCGCCTTGTCCCGGTGCCCAGAAGTATGCTGTAGATAGAATAAGGAATTTAAAGCTGCCTGAGGAAGATAAAAATAAAATCTTAGGTGAGAATATTATTAATTTGATAAGCAATAGAGTAACACTAAGAAACTAAAAAGCCCTATCGGTTTTGGTTCACAGTTTACGGTTCACAGTTTACAGGAAAAACAAAAACTCTGTGAACCGGAATGATGAATGATTATTTCAGGGTTTTTTAGTTTCTTAGTGTAAACGAAAGATTATATATAAATTTTTGCATCTATATGGTAAAATGTACAGGAAAAGATGCTTGAAGGAGGGACGATATGAAATCTATCGAAAAGATCAAAGAGAGTGCAGCGTATTTAAAAAACAAGTTGAATGTGCAGCCGGATATCGCAATGGTTTTAGGTTCCGGATTAGGCGTGCTGGCAGACGAGATTGAACAAGCGATAGAAATAGATTATGCTGAAATACCGAATTTTCCCGTATCAACCGTTGAAGGCCATGCAGGGAAGCTGGTAGTCGGGAAACTGAATGATAAAATAGTCATGGCAATGAAAGGGAGATTTCATTACTATGAAGGCTATCCGATGGATGAAGTTGTATTCCCAATAAGAGTGATGAAAATGATGGGGATAAATAATTTGCTGGTTACCAATGCGGCGGGTGGCGTTAATAAAGACTATGAACCGGGAGATCTAATGGTTATTAAAGATCATATTAAGTTTTTTTCTGAAAGTCCTTTAAGAGGAAAAAATATAGAGGAATTCGGGCCTCGCTTTAATGACATGTCCAATGCCTACACTGAAGAATTAAGGGAACTTGCCAAGGAAGTTGCCTATGGACTGGACTTGAATCTACGTGAAGGGGTATATTCATTTATGCCGGGTCCCAGTTATGAGACACCTGCTGAAATCAGAATGCTGCAGATTGTCGGTGCGGATGCCGTAGGGATGTCTACTGTTCCCGAAGTCATTACCGCAGCACATGCGGGTATGAAAGTACTGGGAATATCGTGTATTACCAATATGGCAGCAGGTATTTTGAACCAGCCGCTGCATCATCAGGAAGTCATGGAGACTGCCGAAAGAGTGCGGGAAAAATTCCTGATGCTTGTAAAAGCGATTGTGGAGAAGTGGAAATAATGAATAGTATTTTTAGATAAAAAAGACCAAAAGTGTAAAAATATAAAGATACATAAAGTAAAGGGATTAGTGGTACACAGGATATAGCTCACGTATTTTAGATAACCAAAAGTAGAATTGTAATTTTCCAACTTATATATTATGGGAGTTTTGGTAGGGGTGGACGACTCTGTCCACCCGTAGATTATGCAATAATACTTCGGGCAGACACAAGGCCTGCCCCTACAGTTACACGTTTGAATTCGTGTTATCTGGGATTTAGATACAGGATAATTTTAACTTTAGATTTGATTATCGATATTGGGATTCTGTGAACCGTGAACTGTGTAAACCGTGAACCACACCCGAAAGGAGCAAAACGATGAGAGATAGTGTAATTAGAGATATTAATCTTGCTAATAGTGGCAAACAAAAGATTGAATGGGTTAGAAAAAACATGCCTTTATTAAGATATCTGGAAGAAGATTTTGCCAAAAACCAGTATTTTAAAGGTCTGCGGGCAATTGTATGCGTACACCTTGAAGCCAAAACGGCCTATTTGGCAAAAGTATTGGCTGCCGGGGGAGCGGAAGTATCGGTTACCGGAAGTAACCCTCTTTCTACCCAGGACGATGTGGCGGCCGGGCTTGTGGCCGATGGATTAAAAGTATATGCGTGGTATGGCGCGACTGAAGAGGAGTATTTCCAACACCTGAATTATGCGCTGGATATTCGTCCTAATATCGTGATTGACGATGGAGGGGATTTGGTACATTTACTTCATGGTGAAAGGCAGGAATTGCTTGCCGATGTGTACGGGGGATGTGAGGAAACTACCACCGGGGTAATCCGTCTTCGTGCAAGAGCGCAGGAAGGATTGCTCAAATTCCCAATGATCTCCGTAAACGATGCTTACTGCAAATATCTGTTTGACAATAGATACGGAACAGGCCAGTCGGTTTGGGACGGTATTATGAGAACCACCAACCTTATCGTAAGCGGTAAAAATGTTGTGATTATCGGATATGGCTGGTGTGGAAAAGGGTGTGCCATGAGGGCGAAAGGATTAGGTGCCAATGTCATTGTATGTGAGGTAGACCCTATTAAAGCAATTGAAGCAGTCATGGACGGTTTCAGAGTAATGCCTATGAATGAAGCCGCGAAAATCGGAGATTTCTTTATTACTGTTACCGGATGTAACAGAGTAATATATGATGAACATTATAAAGTGATGAAAGATGGCGCTATTTTGGCAAATGCGGGACATTTTGATGTAGAAATCTGTATCCCTGAGTTGGAAGAAATGGCTGTTGAAAAGAAGGAAATGCGAAAAAATATAGTAGGATATAAAATGGCCGATGGCCGATGGATCAATCTATTGGCAGAAGGAAGATTGGTGAATTTGGCTGCGGGAGACGGACATCCCGCGGAAATAATGGATATGAGCTTTGCGCTGCAAGCTTTATCCGCAAAATATATCCTACAGAATTATAAAAGCTTGGAAAAGAAAGTATATGAAGTTCCGGATGAAATTGATAAGTATGTAGCCGAGTTAAAGCTGAAAGGATTAGGTGTCAGCATTGATACATTGACAGAAATACAGAAGAAATATCTATCCAGTTGGGGAGAGTAAGGATGAACACGCTTATTAAGAATGCGACCATCATCACGATGGAAGATGAGAATAAAATCATCAGGAATGGATATATCACTATCGTGGATGATAAAATTACTTTTGTGGGAGAACATTTACCGGAGGATTTTCTGCCGCAGATAATCATTGAAGGCAAAGGAAGAGCAGTCTTACCCGGTCTTATAAATGCCCATACACATACACCTATGGTATTGCTTAGGAGTTATGCCGATGATTTGCCTTTGCAGGAGTGGCTATTTGATAGAATTTTTCCTGTAGAGGACAAGTTTACGGCGGAAGATGTCTACTGGGCATCTATGCTGGGTATGATGGAAATGCTAAGGTCAGGAACCACATGCTTTGCAGATATGTACTACTTTATGGATGAGATTGCAAAGGCAGTGCATAAGGTAGGAATGCGTGTCAACCTGTCCAGAGGACTGCAGTGTTTTGAACCGGATTTCGATGCTGCTACCGATACAAGATTGATTGAAAATGAGCAATTGTTTAAGGACTGGGATGGAGAAGGAAATGGCAGGATTAAGGTTTATTTGGGTCCTCATTCGGTATATACCTGTGTACCGGAATATCTTGAGGATGTAGCTGAACTGGCACATAAGCTGGATACGGGCATCCATATGCACCTTTCCGAAACGATAAAAGAAAATCAAGATTGTATTGAAAAATACGGAAAGTCACCTGTACGGCATATGTATGATTTGGGACTGCTCAGGCCTAATACACTAGCGGCTCATTGTGTACATGTTACCGATGAAGATATGGATATACTTGCGCAAAACAATGTTAATGTCATATACAACCCGGGAAGTAACTTGAAACTCGCTAGTGGGATTGCGCCTGTCGGAAAGATGATGAAAAAAGGCATCAATGTGGCATTGGGAACCGATGGTGCCGCAAGTAATAATAATTTAAACATGTTTGAGGAAATACACTTGGCGGCACTTATCAGTAAAGGTGTGGAAAGGGAACCTACTCTGATCAATGCATACCAAGCGTTAAAAATGGCGACGTGCAATGCTGCTTCGGCGCTGGGCTTGGATCAGGTTGCAGGTGTAATCAAACCGGGCATGAAAGCTGATCTGACCATCATAAACATGGAGAAGCCTCATTTTTATCCGTCACACAATGCTGTTGCCAATATTGCGTATTCCGTGCAAGCTGCCGATGTGGAGACAGTATTGGTGGATGGCAGGATACTGATGGAAAAAGGTGAGTTTAAAACCATTGATGATGAAGAAGTGATATATCATATCAATAAAATCAGTCAGAGATTATTTGGGTAAGATATCAAAAGTAGTTGCAGAGGGTGCTGAAAAAGTGCTTAATTGTTCAGAAATCAGACAAGGGCGGGGCCCAGGGCCGCAGTCCGTCCCCGTGCTTTACGACTGACCGATGAAGCACTTTTTCAGTATTTTCCACCAGTCCCCTTGTCTGATTTCTTCTGCTCAAAAGATTGCGACTATATTAGTGGTTTCGTAGTTGTCCATCATGGCGGAATTTATGCTTACTTTGCTAATTCATAGACAGCACGGGCAAATATTTTGGTGTTTTTGATGAGTGAATCGATCGCGATATACTCATCTTTTTCATGTGCCAGTTCCGGTTCACCCGGAAACTGAGCACCAAAAGCAACGGCGTTATCAAAGGCACGGGCGTAGGTGCCTCCACCTATAGCTAACGGTTCTCTAAGGTCGCCGGTAACATCTCTGTAGACTGCCATCAGTTTTTGCACTAAAGGATGATCTTTAGGAACAAACAATGCACCTTGATGATCAATTCTTTTTATATTAATGCCGTAGTTTTCAATTGCCTCTTCAATTTTATGTTTTATATCTTCTTCCTTAGCAGTAACGGGATAGCGAATATTGGTAATGGCTTCTCCATTATTTTGGTCAACATTGATTAATCCTATATTAAAGGTCAGCTCTCCCGATATATCATCTTCCATGGCGCAGTCAATGGATTCACCGTTTGTTTCAATGCCGATGCAGTCATTATAAAACTTAATAAAAGAGTGCTCTGCATTTTCTGCTTTCATACATTCATGCAATATCACCATAAGTTGTGAGATGGCATTGATGCCTTTATGGGGAGTACTGCCATGAGAGGATTTCCCATGTGATTTTAGTAATACGGTTTTACCTTCAACCGCTAATTCTATATCAAACTGTTTCAGCTCTATCTGCTTTTTCAAATTTCTTGAAAAGCTTTGAAGTATTGAAGTCTGCACTTCAATCTCTGCTTCACAAAAATCAGGAACCATATTCGCTCTATTTCCACCATTAATCTTTATGATATTAAAAGCCGGATTTGTTTGTTTAAACTCCTTATAAAACTTATAGTTCACGATGCCTTTTTCCGCATGGATGACAGGGTAGTCAGCATCCGGTGTAAATGCATAGTGGGGTATCTCCTCTGTCTGCTTATAGCGATTGATACAATCCCAGCCGCTTTCTTCATCCAGTCCCAGGATCAGCCGCACTCTTTTACCGAGTTTGATACCGCTGTTTTTTATTGCTTTCATCGCGTATAATGCCGCTATTGCAGGGCCTTTGTCATCGATGGTGCCTCTGCCGAATATTTTTCCATCATGTATTTCCGCCGCGTAAGGAGGATAAGTCCATCCCGTTCCTTCAGGAACAATATCCAAATGCGCAAGCATCGCTACTAATTCTGTACCTTCACCAAATTCAACATATCCTATGTATCCGTCAATGCTTTTAGTATTAAAACCCATTAACTGTCCTAATCCAAGCATATATTCAAGCGCATCGTGCACACCGGGTCCAAAAGGTTTACCGGGTAAAGCGTCTTTCTTGATGCTAGGTATGCGTACAATCTCTTGAGTGGATTTAATAATTTGATCTTTTATCTGGTCAATATAACTGTCGAAATTCATCTTGTCACGTCTCCTTTTTATTGACTTAATTAATATTCTACAACGTAGGGCTCCCTTGACAGCATTGCTGAACTGTGAACTGTGAACAGTGAACAGCTATTATATATTTTATTCTTTTTTCACTGGATAATGCAATAGATTAAAGGTATAATATTTAACAAGAATATTCTAACGGAGGTTATCATGGATTTTACAGAAAAGACAATTAAAAGTGAAAAAATTTTTGATGGGAAGATCATTAAAGTGAAGGTCGATATGGTTGAACTTCCGAATGGAAGTACTTCAACTAGAGAAATAGTAGAGCATCCTGGTGCTATATGTGTTATTCCTATTACTGAGACCAAAGAAGTAATAATGGTCAGACAGTTCCGGAAGCCTATTGAAGCAGTGTGTTTGGAGGTTCCGGCCGGAAAGTTGGATGAGGGAGAAGATCCTTATCAATGCTGTATTAGAGAACTGGAAGAAGAGACAGGATATAAAGCAAAGAATGTGCAGTCACTCGGTAGTATTTATACTACCCCGGGTTTTTCCAATGAGATTTTGCATATCTATCTAGCTACAGAACTTTATGAAGGAAAGCTTCAACCGGATGAAGATGAATTTGTTGAAACAGAGACCATTCCATTAGAAAAATTGGTGGATATGGTCATGAATGGAGAAATAAAGGATGCTAAAAGTATCGTTGCGATTTTAAAAGCATCCCAGTTGTTAAAGTAGATCTTACCTATACCTTATTATATCTGCTGTTCGTCAGGAGGAATGATGATATTTTATGCACTATTTATTTTGACACTTATTGCGATTGATCAGATTGCCAAGATCACTGCGTTAAAACTTTTGGCAGACAGGAATGATTTGCCCATAATTTTTGGACCTGTGCAATTCACCATTGTAAAAAATCCGGGTGCGGCATTCGGGTTGCTGAAAAACAGGAAAACTTTTTTAAGAATAATTACCGCTATTTTAATTGCAAGTGTCGTCATATATTTTGCAAATTTGCTTGTGACGGAAACGAGAAGCCTTTTAATCCGGCCGTTGGCCTTCATTATTGGAGGAGCTGTATCCAATTATCTAGATAGACTAAGATTAGGCAGCGTCATCGATTTCTTAAGCTTGAACATAAAGAAGTTTCCTGTTGTGAACTTTGCGGATATTTTTATATTTGCGGGATCAATTCTTTTTATTCTAAATTCCTAAGTTTTAAACTCCGATTGTTGGTAACATGAAATACACTTTTCTCATAATATGATGTAGGGAGGTGTATTTATGTTTTGTTATACTATGTTGACGGATATAGGATGTGCGCTTAGAGAATTAGATATGTGGACGGAGATCTCCAAGGAGCATCCGGTATTTATAAAAAATGTTGCTAAGCTAAGTAACATCGATTTGCCAAAAGAATTGATCGAAAAATTGGATATGATCAATAGGCATTTTGAGTCTCTTCATCAGGCTGTAAAAGAATTAATGAGACAGCAGCAGTATGGAGGAATGGGGTGGATAACCTATCCCCCTATGATGCAGGTTCGGAATCTTGTAGAAACTTTTTTGCAGTATGACATGAATTTTATTAATGTTTTAAAACAAGTGCAAAACTATGGTAAAGAAAATAAAGTATGGCAAACACTCATTGAGCATATTATGCAGGAACAGGAATACATGTACAGATTATTTGTAACATTAAAGAATCAAATGAATGTCATGAGGTAAAGAAAAAGTTCACGGTTTATATATAACAAACTTTAGACTTATATTTACCAAGTTATATATCACACTAGCAGTTAAGATTCCGTAGGGGCGGACGACCCTGTCCGCCCGCAGATATAGAAATAGTACAGCGGGTGGACAGGGTCGTCCGCCCCTACGATGATAAAACTGATATACTGAAACAAGAATTAACATACTGGATAATAAAAACTCTAAAGTTTTTGACTATATCACGAATCAGTTCTTCGGTATATAATTTCTCCATTTATGATTGTCATCAGAACTTTGGTATTAATGTTCAATGGCTTTCCGTCATAGACCACCAAATCTGCATCATAGCCTTCTTCGAGTTTTCCAATTCTATCTTCGCATTCCAATATTTCTGCAGGATACCGGGTAATGCTCTTGATCGCATCTGATTGACTTAGTCCTTCCGAAATCGCGATCGCGGCGATTGTCCTCAGTTGATCTATAGAGTTATAAGGGTGGTCTGTAATGAGTGCTGCTTTTACACCTGCCTCCATCAGATCTACTACAGCACTATAATGTCGTCGCTTCATCTCCATTTTAATACGCGGTGTTAACATTGGTCCGTATGCAACAGGAATATTTTTTTCTTTTAGATATTCTTTCACCAAATTTGCTTCCGTACCATGTTCAATTACTAATTTTTGTATGTTGAATTCTTCGGCAATTCGTACTGCGGTGATAATATCGTCGGCTCTATGGGCATGCACTCTTAATGATATTTCACCTTTCAATACGGGAATGACTGCTTCAAGTTTGATATCGCGCTGTTTCAAATTGCTTTGTTCTTTAAGATAAATATAGTCCTGTGTTCTCATAAACAAATCTCTAATAAGAGAAACTGTTCCCATCCTGGTGACAGGAGCTTTATTCTGAGTCCCATAGGTACTGATAGGGTTTTCACCCAAAGCGATCTTCAAACCGATAGGATTTCTGACAATCATATGATCGATAATGCTCCCATGTGTTTTAATAGCGGCACTAAGTCCGCCTACGGCATTATTGCTTCCAGGACCACTCATGACAGTAGTAACCCCTGATTTTACCGCATCATGAAAGGATATATCAAAGGGATTGATGGCATCTATTCCTCGAAGGTGAGGGGTTACAGGATCAGAAGTTTCATTGTTATCTATTCCTATTTTACCCGTAGCCTCTTCAATAATGCCTAAGTGGGTGTGGCAATCGATAATCCCGGGAAATACATATTTTCCTTTAATATCAATCACTTGGGAAACATTATCTTTATTATCTGTTTTTTCAGACATTTCTTTAATCTTTTTACCTTCAATCAAGATATCTTTTTGTACAGTAGTATTATGGTTATCATCTATGACCAGACAATTTTTCAGTAATATTGTTAGCATTTTTTCACCTCATCTTTCATATTATGTGAAAGTAGCGTATGAATTATAATCTTGTAAACAACTAAATATCTTGTTTATTTATGAGTTTTTTTGGGAAAATAAAAATTAGAGGAGGAGATATTATGAACGGACAACTTATTAAAAACATCGATTTTTCAAGACCTTTAGAATTAGAAGGACTGGTAGATTATCAGCAGGGACAAGTTGTGAGCCGCACATTGGCACAAGGAAAGCCTATGAGTGTTACACTGTTCGCTTTTGATAAAGGGGAACAAATAAGTACCCATGCATCGACAGGAGATGCTATGGTATATATCATGGATGGACAAGCAGAGATTACTATTGGAGAAGAAAAGTTTAATCTCACTAAAGGGCAGACGATTGTAATGCCTGCAAATGTCCCGCATGGCCTAGAGGCGATAGAGCGATTTAAAATGCTATTAATTGTTGTTTTTACCCTAACATAAAGAAACTTCATATAGCGATGTAAATCAATGAATGAGATTTATAGGAGATAAGAAAAGTACCAACAGCATGCTGTTGGTACTTTTTTACTTTCGATAGTACAACAGGTTAATAAGCAAGTAGGTATAGTAGTATCTGTGACCTATAGTCCCGATTCTCCTTAAGTCTGACGCTATATGTATTCTCAGGCACAAAGGATTAGGTCAATGAGTACTAATGGCTGATAGTAAAAAAATGGCGAGGATTGTATAATGAAGTCAGAAAACCAAAGAAGCAAAAGAGGTAGGTGCTTAAAGTCATGTTGGTATATTTCTACAAGATCATACAACAACTGAGCAGTGAAAAAGGGCAAGGCATGGTAGAGTATGGATTGCTTTTAGTAATGATTGCTCTTGTAGTAATCGCAGGAATGACCAATTTGGCAGGGGCTGTATCAGACTTCTTTACCAGCTTCAGCACATGGTTTGATTAACGGTAATAAAAAAATTAAAGGGAGGTTGTAAGATGTCAGTATTATTTGGTTATGCGTCCATGTATCTCAAAAAGTTTGTAAAAGATGAAAAAGGTCAGGGTATGGTAGAATATGGGTTGATTATCGCATTAATAGCAGCTGTTGTTGTTCTTGCGCTTACACCTATGGGACAAGCTGTAAGAGGGTTGTTCGATGGGTTAACTCCAAAACTGACTCCGCCAACATCTTAATAAAGCAAGAGTTACGAAGGGTAACTGTCAAACCTAAAAGTAATATTCCATATATAACCCTACTTGTGTTACAGGTAGGGTTTTTTTAAAAAGCAGGTGAGCGAATGACGTTATTGAAAGTACTAAGAGATCAAAGAGGGCAGTCCATTGTGGAAGCGGCCATGGTACTACCGATATTATTACTGATTCTCTTCTCGGTATTTGAGTTCGGAAGAATTTTCAATGCATATATGATTATTACCAATGCGGCCAGAGAAGGTGCTCGGTGTGCTGTGGTAGGCACAAGCGACATAGATGTCATCAATGTGATTAATATCAATACATCTACTCTAGATGCATCTAAAAGACAAATATCGGTTTCACCTACCAGCAGCAGCCGCACAAGGGGTGTTCAGGTTGCGGTTCAGATAGATTATAAAGTAGAAATAATTACTCCTCTTATCAGCAGTATGATTCCTAATCCATTCCCATTAAGGGCAAAAACGGTAATGAGGATGGAATAAGAAGGGAGAGAAATGATTAGCGTGAGATTCTTAATAAAAGACTCTAGTAAAAGCATTATAAATAAAATATGGATAGCTGTAAAAAAAACATTGGAACAAGAACAAGGAGCTGGACTGATTATCGTTGCCGCATCAATGGTAGCGATGCTTGGAATGGTAGCGCTGGTTACCGATATAGGTTTAACTTATATTGAGAGACAAAAATTGTCTAATGCCGTAGATGCGGCGGCACTGGCGGCAGCACAAGATATTTCTATCAGTGAGCAGCAGGCAAAATCAACGGCGTTGGATTATATACAAAAAAACGGATTTAGTACTGGTGATGTACAGGTCACTGTTTCAAGCAGTATGAAAAGCGTAGAAATAAGCGGTAAGAATACGGTAAATTTCTTTTTCGCAAGAGTATTGGGGTTTGATAAAACGCTGGTGGATGCGAAAGCAAAAGCGGTGGCATATCCTATCACCGGCATGACAGGTGTTAGGCCTTTAGCGGTAGAAGACTTTGTTTTTGAATATGGTGTAAAGTATGCGCTAAAAGAAGGGGCAGGAGGTAGCTATAACGGAAACTTCGGACCTCTTGCATTAGGTGCTACCGGTGCCAATAATTATAGAAACAATATTAAATACGGGTATTCCGGCAAACTGAAAGTGGGAGATTGGGTGGATACCGAAACCGGGAATATGCCGAACCCTACCGAAGAGGGGATTGATTATTTGATGAATCAATGCAGCCATTCGCCGAAGTGTACAATTGATCATTATGACTTGGCCTGTTCACGTATTATCCCCCTTCCGATTGTAAATACATTGGAAGTGAATGGAAAAGGTGAAGTTCAAATTGTCGGGTTCGCGATGTTTTTGCTGGAAGGAAGAGATGAAGATGGTGGTCATATGAGAATATTAGGAAGATTTATAAAAAACACAACAGTGGGCGATAGTGACCCGAACGGTACAGATTATGGATTATATGCGGTAAAGCTTGTAGAATAGGGGGGGATTTTAATGCATAGAGTGAATAAGAAAGTATTGTTTTTAGCAATTTTATTGGCAGCAATTACATCTTTTTTAATTTATTCGTATATCCGGGGGATTGAAAAATCAGATATTCAAACAGAATATTCTTATATTGTGGCTGCTGCAAAAACCGTAGAAAGTCGAGCAGAGATATTATCTAATGACATTAAAATGATAAAGGTTGAGACAACGTCGGTAAATCCTCAAGCATTTACCAATATGAATGATATCATAGGAAAACGGGCGAGATCTAAAATAATAGAAGGGGAGCAGATCCTTAAAGACAGAATTGCTACTGAAGAACAAATGCTTTTATCATATGTCATTCCTGAAGGTAAAAGAGCTATTACCGTTAATGTGAATGAAGCCTCGGAAGTTGGAGATTTTATCCGCCCGGGAGATCATGTAGATATTCTTGTCACATTTGATAAGTATGAGTTGGAGAATAATGTTCAGAAGATCATCTATCCGAGAGTCACGAAGGTTGTACTGCAGGATATTTTGGTTCTCGGGATGGGGCAATTGCAAGAAGTTCCGGAGAAGCCAAGACAGGAGCTGCCAAAGACAGTGACGCTGGCGGTCACATTAGAAGAAGCAGAAAAACTTACTTTTATTGAAGAAACCGCTGTTATTAAAATGGTATTGCGGAATGTCGACGATCATAATAAAGTGACCACAAGCGGTGCGTTGAGGGAGGATATGGTTACCGACCGAGGCAAGATCGTGCTGCCAAAGTGATATAAACATCAGGATACATGAGCACAACGCAAGGTAGTCGACTGCTTTAGCGATATTGGAGGGCGTGAAAAAGTGCTTATCGTTCGAAAATCTGGCATGGGCGGGGCTCAGGGCCGCAGTCCGGCCAAAAACCAGGCCTGACAGCAGACCAGTCCCCATGTCCGATTTTCTCTTCGTGCTAAATCGGACTTTTTAGTAGTCTCGGACAGGGCCCCGCCCAAGTTCGATTTCCTCTATTATCTGTGAACTGTGAACCGTGAACTATTTCAACTGCGAACTATTTAGAAAGAGGTGAAAGGATGAATCAAAGAATAAAGGTAATTATTGCGGACGATGTCAGAGAGACAAGAGAAAACATAAAGACATTGCTATCCTTTGATGAAAGAATAGAAATTGTTGGAGAAGCAGAAAACGGAGAAGATGCGGTGTTTCTCGCACGTGAAGTTCGTCCGGATATTATTCTGATGGATATCAATATGCCTGTTACCGATGGCATTAAGGCGACTGAAGAGATCACGTTAGAGGTTCCGGAAACGACCATCATTATTATGTCTGTGCAAGCTGAACAGGAATATTTACGTAAAGCGATGACGGCAGGTGCCAGAGACTATATCGTAAAACCTTTTACCGGAGAAGAAATCATTGATACGATTATAAAAGCTTACAATCTGGATTCTAAAAGAAAGCAAAAAATAATCCTCCCTACTGAGCGAGAAGAAATAAAATCAAAAATCATATCCGTTTTTAGTACAAAAGGCGGTGTGGGGAAAACCACAATCGCAACAAACCTGGCAGTTACCCTTGCGCGCCAGACAAAAAAGAGGGTGGCGTTGCTTGATCTTGACTTGCTTTTTGGTGATGTGGCCATTCACTTAAATGTATCTATCAAAAGTACAATATCGGAACTTATTAAAGAGATTCATATATTAGACCAGGAATTAATGGATGAGTATATGGCTACACATTTCTCAGGTGTAAGAGTGCTTCCGGCACCGGTAAAGCCGGAATATGCCGAATATGTGACGGGCCGGCATGTAGAAAAAATTATTAAAACCTTAAAGGAAAGCTATCATTACATCGTAATAGATACTGCTCAGAATTTTAGTGAAACAACATTGGCGGCGTTGGATGCCTCGGATGTCATATTGTTTGTTTCTACCATGGACCTTCCCACTATAAAGAATGTAAAAGCGGGGCTGGAAGTAATGGAATCATTAAGGTATTCCGATTCAAAGGTTAAAATCGTATTGAATAAGGCGTCGGAACAATTCGGAATCAGTTATAAGGATTTTGAGTCCACCATAAAAAACAATATATGGATAAATATTCCTGAAGATAACTTTACGGTGATTAACTCGGTCAATAAAGGGTTTCCTTTTGTAGTAACCCGAGCTGAAGCGAGGGTATCAAAAAGCATATACGATATTGGCGATAGAATTATCCATGAAAAGAAGCATGTTGAGAACAGTAAATCCTTTTTCCAAAAGATTTTAGGATTCTAGGCTTATTTTAAGAGATTCGAATATTTAACCATAAGTTTAAGATATAGAAGGTGAAATCATATGTCTCTATTACAGCGATTAGAAAAAGAAAAAGCGGTAGAAAAAACGGATACGGGCAGTGCCTCCAAGATGCGTAAGACTGTTCAGGTTGAGAAGAAAGATCCCTTCGAGGAGATAAAAAAGAAGATATTCGATAAAGTAGTAGATGGAATAGATCCTGATGAAGTAGATGAAGGAGAAGAATCACCGGAACTGGAAAAAAAAATCACGGCGCTTGTAGAAAAAGCGTTAGCTGAGGAAAGCATCCCTCTGTCAAGAAATGATAAACAAAAAATCACTTCAGAGATTATAGCTGAGACAATAGGCTTTGGACCTATCAATGGACTTTTGCAGAACAGAGATGTTTCGGAAATCATGGTGAATGGACCTAATCAGGTATATGTTGAACAAAAGGGTAAGCTGATGCTGAGCAATATCTCTTTTAGAGATGATCAACATGTGATGCATGTGATAGAAAAAATTGTTGCTCCATTAGGGAGAAGAATTGATGAAAGCTCTCCCATGGTAGATGCCCGGCTCCCTGATGGTTCACGTGTGAATGCAATTATACCGCCTTTGGCATTGAATGGACCTACCATTACCATCAGAAAGTTTTCAGAGAAACCTTTAACGGTCAAAGACTTGATAAATTTTAACACGTTAGACCCTAATATGGCCATGTTTATTAAAGCATGTGTTGAGGCTCGATTGAATATAGTGGTTTCGGGTGGTACCGGAAGTGGTAAAACAACCACGCTTAACGTACTTTCTTCTTTTATACCGTCGGATGAACGTATTGTTACCATAGAAGATGCTGCTGAACTTCAATTAGGCCAGGAACATGTCATTCGTCTGGAAACACGCCCTGCAAATATTGAAGGGAAAGGCGCTATCACTATTAGGGATTTGGTAAAGAACTCCTTGCGTATGCGTCCGGACCGAGTGGTAGTCGGCGAAGTAAGAGGCGGGGAAGCACTGGATATGCTTCAAGCCATGAATACCGGGCATGATGGTTCTCTGACTACAGGACATGCCAATACACCGAGAGATATGCTGGCCCGTTTGGAGACAATGGTGCTGATGGCAGGGATGGACTTGCCTGTTAGAGCAATACGTGAACAGATTTCATCGGCAGTTGACTTAATTATTCAGCAGAGCAGGCTCAAGGATGGGAGCAGAAAAATTACGCATATTACTGAAGTGGCAGGAATGGAAGGAGAGGTCATTACATTGCAGGATATTTTTATTTATAAGCAGCGCGGTAAAGATGACAAAGGAAAGGTATTGGGCGAATTTATAGCTACCGGGATCAAACCGAAATTTTTCGAAAAATTGGAAAACTCCGGTGTAAAGCTGCCGTCGGATTTATTTTTAAGCAGAAAAATATAAAGGGGTGTAGGGATGCTGTACCTTATTATATCTTTATCGTTTGTTACTGCCATCATATTGGTATATGGGACAATACGGCTTTTTTTTATAAAAAGCAAGCTGGTGGATAGAGTAGAGAAGTACGTGAATATCCAGCAAATATCAGATGATAATGATGAGGACAAATTTTTAAAAAGGATCATGAAAGGCATACTGCTATCTGGCAGAGGAATGGGCAATTTAGGTATATTTAACGGATATAAGAAATATGTACAGTCACAGCTTATAAAAGCGCATATTCCTCTAAAGGGAGAAGAATTCATTACAATATGCATCATGAGTACTGCAGCATGTGCCGTCGCATTTATGCTCATCGCACAAAGTATTATTACCGGATTGCTGTTTGGTGTGATCGGATGGTTTATTCCCATGTTATTTGTGCAATCAAAGAAAAAGAAAAGAATCAAGCAGCTGAATGACCAATTGGGAGATGCGATTACATTGGTTTCAAATTCTCTAAAAGCGGGATACAGTTTTTTTCAAGCGGTGGATACGGCTTCCGGTGAAATGTCCGGAAGCATCGCGGAGGAGTTTATGCAGCTAAAAAAGGAAGTGAATTTGGGGTTATCAACCGAGCAAGCCTTGGAAAACCTAGTAAAAAGAGTCGAGAGTGATGACCTGGAATTGGTTGTAACTGCGATTATGATTCAGAGACAGGTAGGAGGAAATCTTGCTGAAATATTGGACAATATTTCAGAGACAATCCAAGAAAGGGTTAGAATAAAAGGTGAAGTCAGAACACTTACCGCACAGGGCAGAATGTCAGGAATTATTATCGGTATTATTCCGCCTGCGATGGGGGCCGTTCTAGCAGTAATCAATCCGGAGCATATAGGTGTTCTGTTTACAAGAAAATTAGGTCTTCTGATGATAGTATGTTCGGTGATTATGGAATTAATGGGTATTTATTTTATTAATAAGATCGTAAAAATAGAAGTGTAAAAGAGGTGAAAATATGCTGCTCTATTTAATCGTATTTTTTTCATTTTCAGCAATGATTGCTCTGATTTATGCTGTTTATAGCATTACTGCAAGCAATAAAAACATCATCACGAAGCGGTTGGACAAAATCAGCCTGGAAAAAAGCATGGACGTCCGCGAAGAAGAGCTAAGAAAACCTTTTCTCATCAGAATTGTACAGCCGGCTGTAAGACAGATGACCGGTTTTATGCTAAAAGTCACACCTAAAGAGATCATAAATAGCTATGAAATGAAAATTATTGCAGCGGGAAATCCTTTTAACTATGGTGTGAATGAGTGGCTGACGACGCAAATGTTTTTTATGCTGGTAGTTCCTGTTTTTACAGTGATATTAGGGATGGTTTCAGACGCTGCTATAGAAAAAATATTGTTGTTTGCAGTACTGGAAATCATAGTAGGGGCTTTCGGACCGAGTATGATCCTTATTACAAAAACGCAGCAAAGACAGAAGGAAATTACCAAAACACTTCCGGATATTTTAGATTTGCTTACTGTGAGTGTGGAAGCAGGTCTTGGATTTGATGCCGCATTGGGGAAGGTAGTAGAGAAAATGCCCGGAGTGCTGGCTAAAGAATTTGATAAAGTGCTGCAGGAAATAAAAATGGGAAAGCCAAGGAAAGATGCGCTGAGGAATATGAGCGATAGATTAGGGGTGGTGGATGTCACTACTTTTATAGCTTCGGTAATCCAGGCAGATCAGTTGGGAGTAAGTATCGGAAATGTATTAAGGGTACAATCGGATCAGATGAGGGTTAGAAGACGTCAGAGAGCACAAGAAAAGGCAATGAAGGCGCCTATTAAAATGCTGCTGCCTATGGTGTTTTTTATATTTCCTACCATTTTTACCGTGCTTCTCGGTCCGGTAGTGATACGGTTAATGGAGACATTTGCGAAGTAGCTGATAGGGTGAATCGTGGGGGTTAAAAGTAAACGATGGAGTTGAGGTTGATTTTATGCAGATTAAGATTGCTAGTAATAATGGAATAATAGCAGATCAAGCAGTTATGGCACAGACATTCATAACACGGCTTAGAGGACTGATGTTCAGAGAAAGATTGAATGAAAGCGAAGCCTTGATTATTCAACCCTGTAATATGATACATACTTTTGGAATGAGATTTGCGATAGATGCCCTTTTTGTCAATAAAGAAAACAAAGTAGAGCATATGATTGAAAACCTTCATCCTAATAAAATAAGCGCCATGGTATTTAAAGCGGTAAAGGTAGTGGAGCTGCCTGCCGGGGCAATACATAATGCAAATATTCAAAAAGGGGACATGATTTTCATTACTTAAATAATAGAGTAAAGAAGAAAGAGTGGGATTATTCCTGCTCTTATTTGCTTTTTGAAATATAAGTATTTTTATAGCTTTCATTTTTTATCTTACTTCGACATTTGTTTTGTGGTATTATATTCCAATAATCTACAAAAGATAAAAGGTGATACGTATGAAGAGAGTAAAGAAGCACACTATTTTTATCCCTTTTAATATACTGGTTTTTATGGGGCTGGCGTTAATGAAAGATAATAGTGTAGGACTAACATTGATGCTGATGGCCGTATATGCGGTATATTACCTATGGGTCTTTCAAGAAGAGTAGTATCATTTGAAAATATATACCCGTTTTTGGTGCTTTAGGAATTATTATTTCGTCATTCCTTAGTAGCAGTATTGCCAACTCCTATGCTATAATGGGTAAGAAGTTATAAAAAGGGGTTTGCATAACATGATTCTATTAAATTGCAGCAATATAGGTAAATCATATGGGATAGATACGATATTGGAACAAGTATCATTCAATATATACAAAAACGATAAAATTGGTCTGGTAGGGGTAAATGGAGCAGGAAAGTCTACCCTATTTAAGATGATTACAGGAGAAATTTTACCGGACTCGGGGGAAATCTATAAATCAAAAGAACTGGTCATCGGGTATATGGCGCAAAATTATGAAATAGATTCGGAAAAAAACATATGGGATGAGTTGCTGGAAGTATTTGCGCCATTGATAGAGATGGAGAAGAAAATTAAGGTGCTTGAGAAAAAGATGGAGCAAACTTCAGATGTACATCATTTGGACGAGTTGGTGCATCAACATGCAGAACTTTGCGAGGAATTTAAGGATAAGAACGGGTATGGGTTTAACAGTCATATTAGGGCGGTGCTGGTCGGTTTAGGCTTTGAGGATGAACAGTTTAACCTGCCTATTAAATATTTAAGCGGTGGACAAAAAACACGGGTAGCGCTTGCGAAGATTTTATTACAAAATCCTCTGATGCTTCTTTTGGATGAACCAACCAACCATTTGGATATACAGGCAGTAGAATGGCTGGAAAATTTTTTAGCCGATTACTCGGGCAGTGTCATGATTATCTCTCATGATAGATTTTTTCTGGATCGGGTAACAAATAGGACAATAGAAATTGAAAATAAAAAAGCAGTTTGTTATGACGGGAATTATTCGAATTATATAAAGCAAAAACAAGTAAACAGAGAGCAGCAGTGGAAGCAGTATCATTTGCAGCAGAAAGAAATTTCAAGAATTGAAGGAATTATTGAACAGCAGAAGCAGTGGAATCGTGAAAAAAACATACGTACTGCCGAAAGCAAGCAGAAAGCTATTGATAGAATGGAAAAAGTAGATAAACCCGAAAATCTTCCTGACAATATCCGGTTTAAATTTCAGACAAGGATTAGAAGCGGAAATGATGTTCTTGCGGTAGAAGGATTATCCAAGTCTTACGGGGAGAATCATCTCTTTAGCAATATAGCATTAAACATTAGGAGCGGGGAAAAGGTTTTTCTGTTAGGTGGGAATGGCACAGGAAAAACAACACTGTTTAAGATATTACTGGATAAAGAAAATAAAGACAGTGGATGGATACAATGGGGAACCAATGTTATTCCGGGATACTATGATCAAGAACACTCCGATATAGATATCACAAGAACGGTGTTAGATGAAGTAGCGGATGCGAATCCCGAATTAACACAAACGGAAACCAGAAATGCGCTGGCGGCGTTTCTCTTTAGGGGAGATGATGTGTTTAAAAATATCTCGGTGTTAAGCGGAGGCGAAAAAGGAAGGATTGCATTAGTAAAACTTATGCTGTCAAAAGCGAACTTTTTAATATTAGATGAACCTACAAACCACTTGGATATTTATTCAAGAGAAGCATTGGAAAATGCTCTTCTGGACTATAACGGCACAATGTTTATAATATCCCATGACAGGTATTTTATCAATAAAATTGCATCTAGGATCGTTGAATTAGAGTCTGCAGATTTAACAGAGTATATAGGAAACTATGATGACTATGTGGAAAAAAGAAAAAAAATGCATGCGGTGGAAATGAAAAACCAAACCTCTGCGCCTATAGATGAATCTTCAAGCACACCCTCCAAAGAGCAGTATGAATCACAGAAAGAAAAAAAAGCCAATGAACGTAGAATACAAAAATTGATTGCTGAGTTAGAAGAGAAAATATCCGAGACCGAAATACAGATTCAAGAGCTGGAACAACAGCTATGCAATCCGGAAGTGTTTTCTGACCATGAGAAGGCGTTTGAGATTAGCAGTAAAATTGATTATCTGAAGGAAACGTTGGAAGAGTTTTATGCGGAGTGGGAAAGTTTGCATGAATAAATATATTCTCATTGAAATGGTATAAGCATCATCCCACGGGGCTTAATAATTAACTTACTTGATAACAGTGAACCATTATATCGCACTTTTGTGTGAGATAATGGTTTTAATTTTATGAAGATTATGGTAATATTTATTAAAGAAATTCTTCATACATGTCCATAAACACTAATACAATGTAGTAAAGCAATATTTAGGAGGGAACTGTATGAGGAAGATTCTTATAATGTTTATGGTTTTTAGCATGATATTATTGTCGGCGTGCAGTCTGGTAACCGATAAAAGCAAACCAGTATATAATGAAGACAGCCACTTGGAAAATAGGGAGACTGATGAAAAAAGCGGTTCTTCTCAAAATAAGATTGATAAGCCGGCAGCCAACGTTTCAGGAACTAATACCGCTTCTTCAGATAGCACTGACGAGAAAAGGTATACTACATTTTATTATCAGGACAAAGACGGTTTAATCATTCCTGTGACCCGGAAAACGGATAGAGTCGAAGGAATTGCGAAAGCAGCCATCCTCTCACTGGTAGATATACCTGTGATCAGAGAGGATATAGGAAGAGTGGGACTTTATCCGGTATTGCCGGCAGGAACGCATATTAACGGCATGACAATTAAGGATGGTACTGCGGTTGTTGATTTTAATGAGCAGGTTTTAAATTATACTTCTGAAAAAGATAAAGCAATTATAATGAATAGTATTGCATATACACTTACAGAGTTTGATACAATAAATAGCGTGCAGCTTTTGATTAACAGCAACAGTATTTCGTCTTATAAAACTGATGATACGATAGACATGCCCCTAAGAAGAAGTGGAATAAATGTTTTAGATGACGCTGCAAATGACATTGGTGAAACTAAAGAACCGGTAGAAGTTTATTTTGTAAAGCTTATTAACAATAAATATATGTACTATGTACCGGTTACTAAATATATTCATAAACCATCAAGCGATTTTGACAGATATACTAGAACATTAAACGAGCTTATTAAAGGTGAAGTCGGAGAAAGCAACCTTAACTCCTATATTCCCAAGGATGCGGCGTTAAAAGGTGTACAGGTTGAGGGACAAACAGTTATTTTAAATTTTAATGAAGAAATTTTAAGTAGCACTGCTTCAGATGTCGGTTTTAATACCATGTTGAATCAAATTGGATTGTGTTTTAGACAATTTGGTAAGGTTAAGAATATAAAAATACTGGTAAATGGGAAGGCGTTGGAGTTTACAGGAGACAATAAAGGCAAAGAGTCTTTAGATGTACCGGTGTATGTAAACCGGTTTTAATAAACAAGTGAAAGGATGAATATATTGTCAAGAATAGACGGAAGACAAAATGATGAATTGAGGAAAGTGAGGATTACACGTAATTTTACGAAATATGCTGAAGGGTCAGTCCTTATAGAGATGGGAGATACAAAAGTTATTTGTACTGCAACAGTAGAAGAAAAAATTCCTCCTTTTAAGAAAGGGTCCGGGGAGGGCTGGGTTACCGCAGAATATTCTATGCTTCCGCGGGCTACGCAAGATAGGAATATGAGAGATATAAACCGTTTGAAATTAAATGGCAGGACGTCTGAAATACAGAGATTGATTGGAAGGGCGCTGCGTTCAGTTGTAAACTTGTCTGCTTTAGGTGAAAGGACTGTGACTATCGATTGCGATGTTATTCAAGCAGACGGAGGTACTAGGACTGCATCCATTACCGGTGGGTTTGTTGCGCTGTTGGATGCTATGAACAAGTTGGTGGAATCCGGAGCAATTGAAAAAATTCCGGTAAATAGTTTTTTAGCCGCAGTAAGTGTGGGTGTTGTGGAAGACACTGAAGTGCTTGATTTGTGTTATGCGGAGGATTCAAAAGCCAAAGTGGATATGAATATTATCATGAATGATAATAGCCAGTTCATTGAGGTTCAGGGAACGGGCGAAGAAGCACCCTTTTCAAAAGATGAATTTAATATGCTATTAGCATTAGGGGAGAAAGGTGTAAAACAATTAATTGAGATACAGAAACAAGCGCTAAACAATATTGCAGATAAGTTGGGAGAATAACAAACGATGAGGATTGTTGTTGCAACCAAGAACAAAGGAAAGATAAAGGAAATTCAACATATACTTAAAGATTTGCCGGTGCAAGTATTATCTCAAGATGATTTGGATATTAAGACGGATGTGGAAGAAACCGGGTCTACATTTGAAGAGAATGCGTTGATAAAGGCCCGGGAAATTCAAAAAATGTGCAATGAAGTTACTATTGCCGATGATTCAGGACTTGAAGTGGATTATTTAAATGGTGCTCCGGGAATATATACTGCGAGATATGCAGGGGAAGGCGCTACCGATATTGATAAAATGAATAAGCTTATCAAAGAGTTGGATGGAGTTCCTTTAGAAAACCGCACGGCTCGGTTTGTCTGTGCGATTGCGGCAGTATTTCCCGATGGTAAAAAGATTGTTGTAAGGGGAGAATGTGAAGGACTTATCGCCTTTGAGCCGGTTGGAGAAAAAGGATTCGGATATGATCCCTTGTTTTATTTGCCGCAGTATCAAGCAACCATGGCACAAATTGAGGATGAGCTAAAGAATACAATAAGCCATAGAGCTAAAGCTTTAGCTTTATTAAAGAAAGAACTATATAAGCTGGATTAAGAATTTTCGTTACCGCTCAGCCGTAAATGGCATTGTCGGAATGCTAAGCCGGAAAACTGCTAGGACGGCAGTTTTAGGCATCATTGAGCGAGGATGCGAATTGATGCCGACGGCTTAGCATGGAGGCAATCCATTTACGGCTGAGCGGTAACGAATTTTATACCATATATGAATATAGGTGAAAGATTTTAATATGATATTTTGATTGATATAAGTTATTGCATAAATCCTAAAAAGATGCTAAAATATTTCCAAGTCGGTATTCTTAAAAGAAACCGAACTGCAGATAATTATTGTGATGGATTAGCTGCGACTTGTATCCCTTTAGGGAATAAGAACGGAGGTGTATTAAATGAAGTCATCACAAAATATGGGCGCTGCTGCTTTTAGCATTCGCCAGATTACCGTTATCGGTGTTCTTACAGCGATCACCGTAGTATTGGGACAATTTGGGTTAGGGTTTTTAGTAATACCCGGATTGCCTCTGAAAATTACCATCATGCATATCCCGGTAATTATTGGTGCCATTATTGAAGGGCCGGTTGTCGGCGCAATAGTTGGGTTACTATTTGGGATTTTCAGCATTATTCAGAACATGATGGTTCCGACCCCGCTTTCTTTTGCTCTGTTGAATCCGCTTGTATCGGTATTACCTAGGATTCTAATCGGTATCACATCTTATTATGCGTATAAAGCCATAATTATAAAATCAGATGTGGTAACCGTATCGGTAGCAAACAGAGTATTTAAGGTCATTGCTGAAGCTGTAAAGACCAGTATTGCGGCAGCAGTAGGGACAGCAACAAATACCATAGGGGTCTTAGGGATGATCTACATCCTCTATGCGGCGCCTTTTGCCGAACTAAGAAATGTAGATGTAAGTAAAGTTGGCAGTGTGATTGCAGGGATAGCTGTAACCAATGGTATTCCTGAAGTGATTGCGGCGATGATTATATCAACAGCAGTGATCACCGCATTAAAGAAAATTGTAAAAAGATAAGAAAAGCAGGCTTAAAAGCCTGCTTATATTTTATGTGCGTACCGGAAGTTCTTCATTGCATTCGGAGAAGGTACATGCGCAAACAAAAGCAGCAAAGCGGCTTTTGTTCCTGATAGAAAGAGTAATAGTGGCTGTATGAAGGAGCGGCTATTTGATTGGAGATGAGTGAGTTGTTTTCACTAACAGATGTATTTGAAATGTTTAAAGTTGTAAGCATGAATTTTACATTAGGGCTATTGCAGCCGGTATATTGGGGAGCAATTTTTTTGATTTACATATTATATAAACGAATGGTAAATTCTGAATACAGTACGGTGAATCAGATGAAGTCCAACCCTGGAGAGATGCTGTTTGAATCTGTGATGTATGGTATCTTAATTGGGTATATAGCGAGTTTGATAGTTAATTTTACAGGAATATATATTCACATCGATAATAACAGTTTATTATTTATATGGGCGGCTGTATTGATACTAGGATTTATCAATGTCAGATATGTATGTTTTTCCTATGCCGGTGGGATACTTGCTTTGATGAATTTATTGGTTGGATGGCCTGTGATAGACGTCAGCGGGTTATTAGCGTTAGTAGGTCTTCTTCATCTTTGTGAAGCGTTCATGATGTGGAGCCAAGGGGCTAAAAACCCGGTTCCGATTTTTGTGAGACATAAGGAAAAAGTAGTAGGGGCATTTTCTGTTCAAAAGTTTTGGCCAATTCCTATTGCCCTAATGATCGTTAGTATCGTATTAAGTAGCGATATGCCTGCAGAGGTGGTTAATATTAATACACCGGACTGGTGGCCGCTAATGAAGCAGCCTGATGTTCCCGCGAATAAATCTTTGCTTTTTAGCATACTGGCTATTCCTGCTGTTCTGGGTTATTCTGATGTGGTTATTACAAACCGACCTGAAATTAAAGTGAAAAAATCAGCGACATTTTTAAGTTTTTATAGTATAATATTAATAGTACTTGCAGTAGCTTCATCACATGTTTATATAATGAAGTATGTTGCAGCGGTATTTGCTATTGCCGCACATGAATTGTTGGTACTGTATTGGATTAGAAAAGAGAAATACGGCAGCCCTTATTTCTCAGTGCCGGAAAAAGGTATTAGAGTCTTGGATGTGGTGAAAGATGGTCCGGCAGACAAAATGCGTATTCTTCCCGGTGATATAATTCTTCGGGTCAATAATGAGGATGTGATGACTTATCAAGAAATCACAACTTTACTTCGCGACTATCCCAATTATATATGGTTGGAGATATTGCGTGATAATAAAAAGACAGTGACCTTGGAGTATCAAAGTTATCGTGAAAGAGTAAATGATTTACAAATACTTTATGTCCCAAGAGATGGGCATGCAGCCAATGTAATACATATTACTGAAATCATCAGTCCTATACAAAGAATATTTAGAAAATAAAAATCAAATATTATTGACTTCGTCAGTGATATTTAGTATTCTTAAGTATATAGCTGGTGGACTATGGCGTTATGTTTTGTTACTTATGAAAAGATACGTATGTTATTACTGTTTTTATTGTTAAAATATAGAAAAGGAGCGGTGTTATGATTTACAGAGATGTGGTGGTGCAAAACCAAGTGGGGCTCTATGCTAGGCCAGCCACGTTTTTTATTCAAAAAGCGAATGAATTTAAAGCAAGTGTTTGGGTAGAAAAGGATGAAAGAAAAGTAAATGCAAAGAGTTTATTAGGGATTCTTTCACTCGGTATATCTAAGGGAACCAGAATTACAATCATAGCAGATGGCGCTGACGAAGAAGATGCAGTAAATGCAATGGTAGAACTTATTAATTCTAATTTTGCAGAGTAACAAATGAATAATACAATGGCTAAAATAGCTTCATTCATATGAGTGGAGTTATTTTTTTCTGTTTTTCCAGAAAAAATAGATGGAAAAAATGAAATAGATATATGATAATAGTAGTAAGAGGTGGGAAACGTATGTTTGATATCCAAGAGCAACTTAAAAATTTACCGGATAAGCCGGGTGTGTATATTATGAAAGACCAGGAGAATAACATTATATATATTGGCAAAGCAAAAATTTTAAAAAACAGAGTAAGGCAATATTTTCAGTCATCAAAAAATCATTCTCCCAAAGTACAGTCCATGGTGTCAAATATTGCGGAGTTTGAGTATATTGTTACAGATTCAGAGTTGGAAGCGTTGGTATTGGAATGCAATCTGATCAAAAAACACAGGCCTAAATATAATGTATTGCTAAAGGACGATAAGCACTATCCATATATTAAAATCACACTAAATGAAGAATATCCCAGAGTTCTAATCACGCGTAGAACTGAAAAAGATGGGGCAAAGTATTTTGGTCCTTATACAAGTACCACTGCGGTTAGAGAAACAATAGACCTGATTAAGAAGGTGTTCTGGATTCGGACTTGTAAAAAAGTTTTTCCTAGAGATATAGGAAAAGAAAGACCTTGCCTCAATTTCCATATCAAACAATGTCTTGCGCCTTGTCAGGGAAATATCAATGTGGAATCATACCGGCAAATGTTTAAGGATATTTGTACTTTTCTGGATGGGAAACAAGATATGCTTATTGAGAAGTTGACAAAGGATATGAATGATGCTTCTCAAAGATTGGATTTCGAAAAAGCAGCGAGTCTGCGAGACAAAATAAACAGTATAAAGCAAATTGCAGAAAAGCAGAAAATTATATCTTCTACTTTAAGCGATCAAGATATTGTTGCTTTTGCAGCAGGAGAGGCGGAGACCTGCGTTCAGGTTTTCTTTATAAGAGGCGGAAAACTCATAGGCAGAGAGCACTTTATACTGGATGGTGCTTCACCATTAGAAAGGCAAGAAACTATGACATCTTTTATAAAACAGTTTTATAACAGCGCATCATATATTCCGAAAGAGATTGTCTTGCAGTCGGATATCGATGAGGCTTCCATTATTGAATCATGGTTAACCGGTAAGAGAGGCTCCAAAGTATATATCACGGTTCCGCGCAAAGGTGAAAAGCAAAAGCTTATTCAGATGGTAAGTACTAACGCGTTTGAGACGTTACAGCAGTTTGAGAGAAAGATAAAAAAGCAAAAGCATTTTGCGCAAAGTGCTTTGACAGAGTTAATGGATGCTTTGCAGCTTAAGAAACTGCCGTTAAGAATAGAAGCATATGATATATCAAACACCGGAGGAGCTGAAAGTGTTGGGGCGATGGTAGTATTTGAAAATGCTGAACCTTCCAACCATGAATATAGGAAATTCAAAATCAAATCTGTGAAAGGCCCGAATGATTATGAAAGCATTAAGGAAGTACTATTTAGAAGATTAAAGAGAGTAAAACAGGAGCAAAAACAGATTGAAGAAGGTACACTAGATGAAGAAAAAGCAAAGTTTATTCATTTGCCTGACATCGTATTGATAGATGGCGGAAAAGGGCATGTGCATGCAGCTAAAGAAATTGTAAATGAACTGGGGATGGATATACCTGTTTTCGGTATGGTTAAGAATGATAAGCACAGAACCAGAGGAATAGTAACCGAAGACGTAGAGTTTAATATACCTATCCATAGTAATGCGTTCAAGCTGGCAGCGCAAATTCAGGATGAGGTTCATAGAGTAGCGATCAGTTATCATAGAAATATCCGGGGCAAAAAAATACTGGTATCGGAATTAGAATCTATTAGCGGTATCGGAGCAGTTAGAAGAAAACATCTAATGGAGCACTTTAAATCCATTGAGAAGATCAAAAAAGCCAATACTGAAGAACTGGAAAAAGTTCAAGGAATAGATAAGAAGACAGCAGAGAATATATATGAGTATTTCCACGATTAGAATACATGTATTTTATAGATAGTTAACTGTAAAGTTGAAAATATAATATGTTTCAACAACTGGTATTCCAAGTCTAAGAGCTTGTATTGCCAATAAAAAAATATTGTACGGCAGTAATTTAAGTTGCTATGATTGGATTTTTTAAGTTAACGACATTGACGACTCTATCTACCCGCTGCCGGCAACTTGCCCGTATATGGTGAAAAAACCACCCGTTTTACGGGTGGTCATGACTCATTCATATCTCTGATATCATTGCATTTAGTGCATAGACAACCGTAATTGCATTAGAAGTCCTTAATAAGCATCGGGTACTTACTTCACTTTTTTATCGCTGTTATGAAAAATTAGTTTTAAATCATCTTATTCTAGTTGACAATCTTTTTTTATGATTTCTTTGTAACTTTTTTCTGCATTTAGAGTAATGTCGATAATATTTCGCGACATTGCTGCCAGATCGCTTGATTTTTCAGCAATATTGCAGACACCTTCAGCACCGTCATTTGTTGCATGAGCCATATCATTTATTACTTGTAAGATATTGTTGATAGATGACAGAAGAATACCCGAGGTTGAACTCAAGTCATTTATTAAATCATCAAAAAACTGAGCATCTTTATCATATTGTTCACCGATCTTAACCATTCCATGATAATCATTAACTACTTGATTTTCCATAAATTCCATTACGATTTCAATATTTTTAGACAGATTTTCTACAGATTTTATTACATTGTCCGTAACGGCTTGTATTCTATTAACAGCATTTCTTGAATCTTCAGCGAGTTTTCTGATTTCATTGGCTACAACTGAAAATCCCTTACCTGCATCGCCGGCTCTTGCTGCTTCTATGGCTGCATTTAATGAAAGCAGGTTAGTTTGGGATGTAATTTTTAGAATGGCATCTGACAAACTACTAATTTCTTCAACAGCTTTAGATTCATTTAATGCGGTCTTTAGGCTTGATAGCGTTTTTGAATAGACTTCCTGAGCACTTTGTTGAGAGATAATAGCATTTTGTTTTAACTCTTTAGCTCTCAAGCTGATTTCATATACGGCATCAGTGCTATCTTGAACCTTAAGAGCCATCGTTTCAACAGCTTTTTCAATATCAACGGATGTACTATGCATCTGGTCGTACGATGCGGCTGCTTCTTCCATTGAAGCAGAAAGCTGTTGTGTGGTGGCAGATATATCTTCTATATGCTGGTTAAGGTTATCCATTTCTCTTTTTGTATTACTAATAGAATTCAGTATGACCGAAATTTTTTTCATTATGCCATCTCTATTATCCAAAGATTTTTCAACATTGATGTGGGTTGTTTCTACTGATAATGATTTAAGTTCACTATTGTCATTCTTTGATTTGCTTGAACATGTCAAAAGAACAGCGATACTTTTAGAAATACTATTACTTACTAAAAGTGTCATAAAAGCGCCAACGATCACAGCACCAACTATCAAAATTATTACGATCTTGTTATAGTCGGCACCGGAATTGATGTTGACCCTTGGATTTAGTTCTATATAGCTGATTCCCACCAAACAAAGGGACATAAATGCATACAATATAGAAACTTTGGATAAGATCTCTCGCTTATTCGTCATAACGAACTCTCCTTTTATATACTATAATCATTTATGCGCCAAAATTATTATCCGATAGCTTTTTCAACGCTTGTATCGCTTCTTTTTCGTCAGGGCCATTTGCAGTAATGGTAATATGATCACCCTTTGCCACAGATAGACTTAAAACATTTAGAATATTTTTTGCACTTTTTACTGAGTTGTTTTTTGTTATAGTAATCTCAGATTTAAATTTTGAAGCTTCTTTTACAAGATTATTGGCTGGTCTTGCATGCAAGCCAACATCATTATTCACTAATAAAGTAACTGATAACATTTGAATCCTCCTCATATAAGAATATTTGAACAAAAACAGTCTACGCGATATGTTGACGAGTTTGCATAATATAAGTATTAACATTATTATTATTTTATGTTAATATAGTTTAAGGGAGTTTATTCTCTATAGACAAAATTGTAGTTTTCAACCGAAAATTAGCATGAAGAGGATATACCATTAAAACAATAAAAAGCTGAAGTTCAGCTGCTTTAAGGCATATTAGCAGTTTTGGAAATATTGAGTAAAGTAATAGCACTTCTTATATTATATGAATTACATCCGTCATTGTCAATTATATTCATTCAAATAGATAGAATTGTACTGGATATTATTAGAATTACTTATGGTATGAGAAATGAGAATCCTTCTCTCATTGACAAGAGAATAATTTATACATTATGATATCTTATATTACCTTATGCTTTCAATACCGCATTTCAAAAACATATTAATTAAAAGTCGGATCGTTAACATGGATTTTATCTAATTCAAAATAGTTTAACTTGGAAAGGATGGACAAGATGAGCAAAATGACGAGAAAGGATAGAGTGTATTTTGCATTAAAGGACGCTTCAAGTCAAATTCATATTGATTATATTGAAAAGGGAGATATAGGATTTGACGCAGAAGCTATTTCTCTTCAGACTGGGTTGGATAGAAGCAATGTAAGCAGAGAGTTAAACAAACTGGTGAGTGAAGGGTTAGTTGTTAAAATCATAGGCCGTCCTGTACTATTCTTTGAAAAAAATAACCTTGAAGAAATTATTAGCAAAAAATTAGAGAGCAATATTATAAGAGATATTAAAGCATTGTTAACTTCTGTGAAGGACGCTCCAAAAACTGATGATAGCAGAATGCCGGACCCTTTTGAACAAATGATAGGTGCAAAGAGCAGCTTGGAGATTCAAATAAAACAAGCAAAAGCAGCTATTCTATATCCGCCTAAAGGTCTGCATACATTGCTGACGGGTCCGACAGGGGTTGGAAAAACAACATTTGCTGAGATGATGTATACGTATGCGGCATATATGAACACCATCAGCAAAGATGCTAATTTTGTAATATTCAATTGTGCTGAGTATGCGGAGAACCCGCAGTTAATTTTGTCGCAGCTATTCGGCCATATGAAAGGAGCTTTTACAGGTGCGATCAAAGATAAGACAGGAATAGTCGAGACGGCCAATGGCGGGATCCTTTTATTGGATGAAATACACAGGCTGCCTCCGGAAGGGCAAGAAATGTTGTTTTTGCTCATGGATAGGGGTATGTATAGAAAACTTGGAGAAACCGAGAATTTAAGAAAAGCCAATGTATTAATTATCGGTGCAACAACAGAAGATACCGATTCTGTATTACTAAAGACTTTCTTACGAAGAATCCCAATGACAATTCATTTGCCCTCCTTAAGTGAAAGACCAATTTCGGAAAGGCTTCAACTGATAGAAAGCTTCTTCTTGGAAGAGGTAAATAATATCGGTGTACCTATAAAGGTCTATAAGGATGTTTTAGTAGCAGCACTTTTGTACGACTGCTTTGGAAATATCGGGCAGTTAAGAGCAGATATCCAGTTATTATGTGCCCGGGGGTTCCTTGAATATAAAACTAATAACAGGAAAATGATAGAGGTAGAGACTACAATTTTACCTGAGCATATCTTTAATGGCCTATTAAATTATCATAAAAAGAGAGAAGGCATATTAGACTTTTTAAAAACTTCCCAGGAATACTATATTTTCAAAAAAACAGATGGGGAAAAATATATTAGTATTAACAATTATTGCTTGTCCAATAATCTTTATGGAGAAATTATCGACAAATACAATGAGTTCACGGAGCTAGGATATTCTAAAGATAAAATAAATGAAATCATCAATAGTGATATAGAGACATACTTAGATAAACTTCTTAAAAAATCCAAGGTAGAGAAAGAAATGCATGGCAAGGAAGAGTTGTTTAAGGTGATCAGCCCTAGAATTTATCATGCGGTGGAGGCCGCTGTTATGGCAGCAGAGCAGAAACTGGAGCGAAAAATAAGCAGTAAATCTATTATTGGACTGTCAATGCATGTTAGTGCGCTTATCGAAAGAATTGCGGACGGAAAAGTCATTTATAACGAAGAGATCAATAAAATTGCGCTGAATTACCCCAAGGAGTTTAAGGTTGCAAAGATAATGTGGGAGGTGTTGGAAAAAAGGCTTGAAATCAGTATTCCCAAGGAAGAGGTTGGCTTTCTGAGCATGTTTCTAAGTGCCATTGACATGGATGAAAGTAATAAAAAAGTAGGGATCATTGTTGTTGCACACGGGGATAAGACGGCGACAAGCATAGCAAATGTCACCAACAACTTATTGAATACCAAACACTGTCAAGCGATTGATATGCCTTTGAATATTAAAGTGGAGACAGTTCTGGAAGAGACAATCAAGAAAGTAAAGGACGTGGACGAAGGAAAAGGGGTGCTTCTCCTTGTTGATATGGGGTCTTTGACTGCTTTTTCAGAGATCATATCGAAGAAGTCAGGTATCAATGTGGGTTTCGTTGACATGGTTTCTACGCCTATCGTAATTGAAGCAGTAAGAAAAAGCTTTATTCCTGAGATTACCCTTGAAAGGCTGGTTGATGAATTAAAAACAATGAATCCTTATATGGGTAGATTAATAAGTAGTGATACAAAAAGAAGAGAGCATCCACTTGAATCCAAAACCATCATAGCTACTTGTGTTACCGGAAGAGGGGCAGCTGTAAAGATTGAAAAGCTATTGAGAAATACGCTGCCGTTTATTGATGAGAACAAAATAAAAATTAAACCGCTGGATATAACTAATGCGAAGAATATAAGTAAAATAATTGATACCAGCAGTCTTGGCAATATTGCTGCAGTAGTTGGAACAGTGGATCTTCACCTTCCTGGAATACCATTTATTTCAGTAGATGAGCTGGTGGTTGGCGAGGGCATCAAGAAAATAAAAAATGCATTAAAGATTTTTGACTTCAGAAATGAAAAGGAAAAGTTAAACGAAAAGGGTGTCTTGTTGGAAATGCTGAGCAAGATGCTTGTATTTCTGGATCCGAAAAAAGCGTATACACTTGTAAAAAACTCTTTTGATTATATAAAGAATGAGCTTAATTTAAAATCCCCTGACAAAATTGCGACTCGTTATCTTTTTCATTGCTGCTGTATGATAGAACGTCTCGTACTAAAGGAGCCCCTGCCATATGTTGGGGCAGAGGAGTTAATAAACTCTAAAAAAGAAACATATGATATCGTAAAAAAATCATTTAAAGCATTAGAAGATACGATAGAAATTAGTGTGCCTGACACAGAAATGGCATACATCATTGAACTTATTTACACAGAATGATAGATTTATCGGAAATCTGACAATCATTCGACGCACTAGATACCAGAGAATGACATGCTGTTTCAAATACTGAAAAAGTTTTGATGTGGTCGATGATGATAATAAAAAATTTACAAAGTATTAACATTGCCTGCATATGCTTGATTAACAGCATCTTTTCTTTATTTTCTAAGATTATACCAATCAATTCCAAAAAAATGATTGGGTGCTATTTTGGCATCTCTGTTTTGAGACTTGATTTGCGGCAGCCAAGGCGCTGTATGCAGTTTTTGCCGTTTGACAACAAACACAGTTTTCATATCTGTAAAGTTTTATTTCCTCATCTTGGATGACTAATTAGTTTTAAGCAATACCTTCAATATGAGCTTGAAACATCTTGTAGTATCCGTCAGCATTGTTTATTTTTTGTAACACACATAAGCTGGCATGTGAATTGCTATATAAATATAACGAGACAAAAAAGTAAAAGAAGAGGAGGAATAAGGGGTAAGTATAGCACTGGTAATGATATTAAAAGGAGGAGGTGAGCAAATGGCAAATATTAATTTGATTAGAATTGATAGCAGACTGATTCATGGGCAAGTGATCACAAAATGGGTAAAGGTAGCGAATGCCGGTAAGATTATTATCGTCGATGATCCGCTCTCAAAAGACAGCTTCATGGCAGATATCTATATCATGGCTGCACCTAAAGACGTTAAAGTTGAAATCATGAGTGTCGAACAGGCGATGGCAAGATGGTCCAAAGACAATTTTGGTGATGGTAATATTCTGATTTTATTTAAAGATGTTGAAACATGCTACAGACTCTTTAAACTAGGCTTCCCTATGAAATATCTTCAGATTGGAGGATTACCTAGTGCAGCTGGGAGGACAACTGTGCTTAGAGCGGTATCCTTCGATAGTAAAGATGCCGGCCAGCTCAAGGAAATGTCGGGCAAGGGGACTGAAGTCGTACTTCACATTATTCCTGAAGAATCAAAAATGGAGTTTGATAAGGTGCTTAAGAAATTCAAGAATTTATAGGAGGGGTAGAAATGGAACTATCGGTAGCATTAGTGACAGCATTATGGTTTTGGTTTTTTGCGGGAGCGCCGGGGTATACGTTGCATTATGTTTTCAAACAACCATTAGTAATTGCATTACCTATTGGTATTTTGATGGGCGATATTCCTAAAGCATTAATCATTGGTGCTGCAATCGAGCTGGTATATGTCGGGATGGTTGCTGCAGGTGCGAACCTTCCAGCTGATGAATGTTTAGCAGGTGTGTTGGCTATACCGATGGCTATGAAGCTGGGGGTTGATCCTTCGACTGCGGTGGTACTGGCGGTACCTTTCGGAGTACTAGGGGTATTTCTTGATCAGCTTAGAAGAACAGTTAATGCAGCATTTGTGCATAGAGCGGACAAGTTGGCTCTGGATGCAGATCTGAAAGGTATAGCAAGACAAGCCTTGATTTGGCCGATGGCTATAGGTTTTGTTATGAGATTTCCCCCTGTATTTATAGCAAATCTTTTTGGGGCAGATGTTCTGGAAGGATTATTGAAGGCATTACCTGCATGGGTTATTCATGGTATCAGTGTGACCGGAGGTTTGTTGCCTGCATTAGGATTTGCAATCATATTGTTTGTTATAGGCAAGAAATCATTAATGCCTTTCTTCTTTATTGGATTCTTCGCAGTTCAATTCTTAGGAATTAGTACAATGGCAGCAGCAGTATTTGGTATTTGTATGGCGATTCTCATCACGGTATTTAAGAGAGAAGCTTTGGCTGAAGCTAAGAAGAGTATGAGGGAAGAATTACAGAATTCATAAGGGGGTAAGCGATATGGAACAAGTTTTGGAAAAAGAACAGGTTGTCAACAAAGACGATAACAGTGCTAAAGGCAAAACAGTATTGACTAAAAAAGATGTACTTAAAGCATATAATCGTTGGTATTGGGCATGTGAGGTTTCAAATTCGTATGAACGTATGCAGACGCTTGCGTTCTGCTATTCTATCAGTGGTATCCTGGCAAAGCTTTATAAAAAAAGAGAAGATTTGGTTGCTGCTCTTCAAAGACATTTAAATTTCTTTAACAGTCAAGGGATATGGGGGTCGACAATACACGGGATTGTCATTGCGATGGAAGAGGCCAAAGCGCGAGGCGAGGATGTGCCTGATGATACTATTACCGGTATCAAAACCGGATTAATGGGGCCTTTAGCCGGTATTGGTGATACAATGGACTGGGGTACATGGAAGCCGTTAATATTCTCCCTTGCGGCATCATTAAGTGCAAACGGCAGTATGACGGGCGTTTTTGTTGCTTTCTTATTTGCATTGATACCTTATCTCGAAGGGCGTTATTTATGGCTTACAGGCTATAATATGGGTAGAGGGGCGGTAAAAACGATTTTACAGTCCGGATTGGTAAATGAGTTAATAACCGGTTCCAGCATACTTGGGTTGTTTATGGTGGGCGCTCTAACTGCAAATACAGTAAAATTACCTTTAGCGGTTAAGGTTTCAATGTCGGGCGAATGGGTGCCGATTCAGGGAATTTTGGATTCCATCTTACCTGGAATGCTTCCTCTTGCTGCGGTGCTAGGCCTATACTGGTATCTAAGAAAAGTAGGACAAAAATTCGGGAATATTGTATTCATTATCCTTGGAGTGTGTTTATTAGGTTCGCTGATAGGTTTGTTCTAATTCAATAATTGTGTTATTTAAATTACAAAGACTTGATTAATATGAGTTAAGATTTGCAGTTGTTGCATTTTGGACTGGAGTTAAAATACTTCAGTCCTTTTTAATGAAATAACGGAATTAACATAAAAACCATTAATCATTAGTGTATAACAGCACAGTTGAAAGCATATTTAGGTCAAATTGACACAGTAGAAGTATTTTGATGTTCAGTGTTAAGCGACTAAGACGGAAGAAATAGTTTTATATTATAAAAAGAAACATTTATATATGATAATCTAATCCATCGTTTGAAATATAGCAGTGTGAGTAACGTTTTTTAAATAAAGTACATGTTATGCATTTTTAAATCCAACACACTATTTGTGGCATGAAACTTGCATTATTAAAGAAATAGAGGGTGGATTAGATTTGCTTGAAAGGCGGTAGTTTAAAAATGATAGGAATTGTAGTTATTACCCATGGTGGTTTTAGCCAAGAGTTGGTAAAAACCTCAGAGTTAATTATTGGGAAGCAAGAAAAAGTAGCTGTATATGGTTTAAATCACGGTGATGATGTAGGCGAATTATTAAAGAAGGTAGGTGATGCAATACAAGAAATGGATGATGGTTCAGGTGTTCTGGTGCTAACAGATCTATTTGGAGGAAGTCCCAGCAATGTCACAGCAGCAAATATGAAAAGGTACAAATTCGAAAGCATAACCGGAGTAAATCTGCCTATGCTGATTGAGGCCTTAAACTCCAGGGAATGCTGTGAATTGTCGGAGCTTGTAAACTTATGTATCGATGCAGGGATTAATGGTATTAAGAACTTAAGGACAATGATTTTAGAAAAAGTATAAAATAGGGGATAAGAACATGCTAAATATACGTATGGCGCGAATAGATGACAGACTGATGCATGGACAGATATTGTTTAAATGGTTGAAATCAGGGGAGTGTAACAGGATTATTGTTATAGATGATGAGACTTCTGCCGATCCTGTCTTGCAGAGTATGTTGCATTTTATATTTCCGAAAGAGTTTATGCTTGATATTTACTCCATACAAGAGGGAATAGAAGCAATAAAAGCGGAAGAATCTGATGACCGAGTGATCCTGCTGGCAAAAAATCTATTTGTATTGAGCAGAATATACGAAAAGGGAATAAAGTTTGAAGAAATAAACATAGGCAGAATTCCTATAGGCGTTGGGCGAAAAAAGATATATCCGAATGTGTTCTTGTCTGATGCAGATATAGAAATCATACGTAGTTTTCAGATGGCAGGATTGCCGGTAAAAATCCAAATGGTACCTGACAGTGAGCCATTTTATATTACAGATATTGATAAAATCATTGGTAAATGGAGTGATTGAATTGGACGAATCAAAAATACCTGATATATTCATTCTGACACATGGCACATGGGGAAAGATGCTTATAGAAAGTGCAGAAATGATTATTGGGCCTATAAAGCAAATATATGCATTTTCACTTATGCCTGAACAATCTATTAAGGAATATATGGAACAAATTGAAAGGCTGCTTAAGGATGGACGTGAAGGGACTGTGATTATTGCAGATTTATGCGGGAGTTCAACATTCAATGTTGCAATCGTTCTGTACAAAAAATATAAAGTTTACACGATGTCAGGACTGGACATATCAACTATTATTGCGGCGGATGAGCTTCGGAAAGATTATAGAGGAGATGAATTGATCAGCAATATAATCCAAAGAAGCAAGGATAATATCAAAAATATTAATGAACTTATAGAGAAGAGATCTCAATAAGCGCATCAGAATGCTGCATGATCTTGAGAGATATTATAATCAATGATTTAATATTATCAAAATGGAATTCACCCTGGAATTCAGAGCATATAGTGTGACCAAACACCAATTAACAAATAAGATTAGTCTATTGAACAATATATTAATATGAACTGATTTATGTAAAACACCAAAATCTATTATGAGTTGAAAAGAGGGACAATAATGTTAGTTTCAATGGCTGAAATATTAAAAGATGCAAAAAAACGCAATTATGGGGTAGCTGCTCCAAATATTTTTAATAAAGAAACAATAGAGGCAGCATATGAAGCTGCTGATGAATTAAAATCACCTGTGATATTAGACTTTGCAGGACTCAAAGATCAAGAGATCATCACTGAAATTTCTAAATATTATGAAAGAAAGTATCCACATGTAGTGGCCGCATTAAACCTTGACCATGGCGGATCATATGAAGAAATCGTAGCAGCCATCCGGGCAGGATTCACTTCCGTGATGATTGACAGATCAAAACTGCCGTACAAGCAAAATGTAGAGGAAGTAAAAGAAATAGTAAAGATTGCACATCATGTCGGCGTTTCAGTAGAGGCTGAATTAGGACATGTTGGGATGGGTTATGAATATGAGAGTACAAGAGATTCCGGGTTGACAAAACCTGAAGAAGCAATAAACTACATTGAGAAAACAGGAGTGGACTGTCTGGCGGTAGCAGTGGGAACTTCCCACGGTACATACAGCGGAGAGCCTCACTTGGAGTTTGAATTGCTTGAAAAACTCAATAGCATGATTGATATACCGCTTGTTTTACATGGGGGGTCGGGAACCGGTGATGAAAATCTGAAAAAGGCTGTCAAAATTGGCATTCAAAAAGTTAATTTGTTCACAGATTTAAGTAATGCAGGCTTAGGCGTATTAAAAGACTATTTAATGATTGACAGAACAAAAATGGAGCATGATAGAGAATTAGGTGAGTTTGGGAATAAAAATGCGAACCTGATAGAAACCTTTCTTAAAGGAACCGAGGGATATAAACAGGCACTTAAGCATTATATGACGCTTTTCGAATCTAACGGAAAATGCTGAGAAATCACTTTATTATACAAAGGGGTGTAATCAATGGAAAACTTTATCTATCAAAATGAAACTAAGATTATTTTCGGTAAGGGGACGGATGCAAGTGTTGGCGCTGAGATCAGCAAGTACGGCAAAAAAATATTATTTCACCATTATGGTGATGGGATTATTGAAAAGATAGGACTTTATGACCGTGTCGTACAATCTTTAAAAGAGAATGGCATTGAATATGTTGAGCTGACGGGAGTTACCCCGAATCCCAGACTAAGCCTTGTAAAAGAAGGCATTGAAATATGCAGGAGGGAGAAAGTTGATTTCATACTGGCTGTAGGCGGTGGAAGTGTTATCGATTCAGCAAAAGCAATCGCGGTGGGATATTATTATGAAGGCGACGTATGGGACTATTTCACCGGCAAGGCACAAATAACCGGCTGTTTGCCACTGGGAGCCATACTGACCATACCTGCTACAGGAAGCGAAGCTAGCAGGACCACGGTTATAACCAATGATGACGGGCATATTAAAAGAGCTCTTGATGGAGACGAGATGAGGCCAAGATTCTCCATATTAAATCCTGAGGTGACCTATTCTCTGCCGAAATATCAGACTGCCGCAGGTGGTGTAGACATTATGTCCCATGTTTTTGAAAGATATTTCACCAATGTCGTAGATGTTGATCTTACCGACAGGCTCTGTGAAGGAGTAATGAAGGCAATGATCAATATCATACCAAAAGCACTGGAAGACCCAAATGATTATATTGCGCGAAGTGAAATTATGTGGGCCGGAACCATTGCCCATAATGGCTTGTTAGGGACAGGGAGAATCGAAGATTGGGCTTCACACATGATCGGGCATGAAATTAGTGCACTGTATAACATGACGCATGGTGCAACGTTAACAATCATATTCCCGGCATGGATGAAGTATGTGTATAAGGAAAATGTGAATAGATTTGCGCAGTATGCTGTGCGTGTATGGAACGTGGAACAGGATTTTGAAAATCCTGAAAGGGTAGCCTTGGAAGGAATAAGAAGAATGACGGAATTCTTTAAGCAAGTAGGACTTCCCGTTACGCTGACCGAGGGTGGTATTCCTGATGATAGGATTGAAGAGATGGCTGAAAAGTGTACCAGCAGAGGTCCGCTAGGTAATGTTAAGAAACTGTATAAAGAAGATGTTATTGAAATATTCAAGCTTGCAAAGTAAATCAATGTTGGAGGAGATATCATGTCGGAGAATCAGACAAAATTTGGGGTATTAATAAAAGCCGGATTAGCAGAAGTACATCAAAGAGAACTGCCTGAAATAGGTGACAATCAGGTGCTGGTAAAACATGAAGCCTGCAATATCTGTACAACTGACTATGGTCAGTGGATGGGGTTGAGAGAGCATCAGCCTTACCCGATGGCAGGAGGACATGAGTTTGCCGGTATAGTAGTGAAAAAGGGTCCTAAAGTGGTAGGCGATTTTGAAGCAGGTGACCGTGTGGCTGTTGCTTATAGCTTCTGCGGCGAATGTGATCCATGCAGGCATGCGCTAACCAGTGAATGTACACAAGTCACCAATGAACCAACGGAAGACGGATATTATGGTGCTTTTGGATTTTCGGAATATAGTATTAGAGACGGCAGAGTGCTAATAAAAATGAATAAAGAACTGTCAGCTAGTGAAGCGAGTTTTCTGGAACCGCTGGCAACCGTTGTAAAGGGTCTTGATAAATTAAGGATCAAACCGCTGGAGACGATTATCGTTATAGGTGCAGGTACGATGGGATTAGTCAATGCCCAGGCGGCAAAGGCCTATGGCAGCAGGGTCATCGTAACGGAAGTGATGCCGGAAAAAATAGAAGTAGCTGAATCTATGGGATTAGAAGTCATCAATGCCGGTGATTGCAATCCTGTTGAAAAAGTGAAGGAGCTCACGGATGGGAAAGGTGCCGATGCCGTCATCATAGCTGTTGGAGCTAATATTGCGAATAAGCAGGCATTTGAAATGGTAAAGAAATACGATGCAAGAATTCTATATTTTGCAGCAGGATATCCTGCACCGGAGTTGAAAGTTGACTCCAACTTTATTCACTATAGAAAAATGGAATTAGTCGGAACCTATGGTGCAGATATGAAGGATTTCTTTACTGCTGCCAATCTATTGAATAAAAAGATGGTAGATGTATCCAAACTGGTTCAGTGCACTTTTCCATTGAGTGAGATACAGGAGGCGTATAAAGCAGCCAGTACGCCCGGCAGCTATCGAGTCAGTGTAATATTATAGATTTAGTATAGCATCGTTCGGTTTATATGCAAAAGGCGCAACTGTAGTTTGAATAGAAACGATGGTCTGTAAATGCATATGATCAAGATCAGCATTTGCAGACCATATTAAAAAGGTTAGCAGATATTTTAATACTATTAAGAATGAGGAGTGTTTATGAAAAGAGTCGAAGTATTAATAACAAATAAGGTGGGCTTGCATGCAAGGCCTGCAAGTGAATTCTCTAAAACAGCATCAAAATTCAAATCAGAGATCATCATTGAGCATAAGAATAAACACTTAAATGCTAAAAGCATTTTAAATATTCTTTCAGCAGGGATACAATCAGGAAGTACCATTAGTATTATTGCTGACGGGGAAGATGAAGAAAAAGCTATTGATAATCTTGCAGAATTAGTCAATTCAAATTTTGGCGAGTAGAGGAGGTGGACGTATGCAGGGGAGTGCAGCATCACCGGGAATATCAGTAGCCAAAGCGTATTTAATCCATGAACCCCACATTACTATAGAACATAAGGAGATTTCACAGGAGCAAATCCGTGATGAACTGGATTTGCTTCATAAAGCCATTGAGAAGTCAAAGCTTCAGCTTGAAGAGGTATATCACATTTCCAAAGAAAATATAGGTGAAGATAAAGCAGAAATCATGATGGCCCATATCGCCATGATTGAAGACCCTGTGCTTGCAAAAGAGATTGAATCCAAAGTGATGAATCAGCGGTTTAATGCAGTATGGGCTGTAAAAGAAACCATCGATGAACAGGCAAAAATATTTGAGATGATTGACGACCCATATATCCGGGAACGGGCCGAAGATTTAAAGGATATTGGAAACAGGATTTTGAAAAATATTCTTGGCATACCCTTTAAGGATCTATCCAATATGATAGAGGATGTCATACTTGTTGGAGAGGAAATCAGTCCGTCTATGCTTGCAGCAGCGGATACTAAACATGTAAAAGGGATCATCAGTGAAGGAGGAGGAATTACCTCTCATACGGCAATACTGGCTCGAAATATGGATATTCCCGCGGTATTTGGATTAAAAGGGGTGTTGAACACTGTAAAAGATGGCGTGCTGACATATATTGACGGAAATGCAGGCGTGGCTGAGTTTGACATCGATTCGCAAAAAGTGTCCGAGATCCGAAAAAAAATCAATGAACAGATGAGTATTAAAGAAAAATTAAAAGAACTTGTTAATACGCCATCATCTACTATTGACGGCCATGTCGTTGAGATAGCGGCAAATATCGGTGTGCCGGAGGACGTTGCTAGAGTTATAGAGAACGGCGCTGAGGGGATAGGATTATTCAGGACGGAGTTTGTTTATATGCATAGGTCCGGTATGCCTACCGAGGAAGAGCAGTTCTTTTCTTATAAGCAAGTATTGCAAGGGATGAATGGAAAGCCGGTGATTATAAGGACCCTTGACGTAGGTGGAGATAAAGAAATACCTTATTTCAACCTCCCCAAGGAAGAGAATCCTTTCTTAGGTTTCAGAGCTATAAGGATTTGTCTTGAAGATAAAGATATGTTTAAGGCGCAGTTAAGAGCCATATTAAGAGCAAGTGCATACGGTAAAGCAAGAATTATGTATCCGATGATTTCTTCTGTGGATGAAGTATTGGCAGCAAATAAAATCCTAGAAGAAGCGAAAAGAGAGTTGAAAGAGAAGAAGATTGAATTTGATGAACAGATTCAGGTAGGTGTAATGGTTGAGATCCCGTCGGCAGCTATTAATGCAGATATGATAGCAAAACATGTTGACTTTTTCAGTATCGGAACCAATGACTTGACCCAATACACATTGGCGGTGGATCGTGGAAATAGGAGTGTCAGTAAAATATATAATAGCTTAAATCCTGCCGTTTTAAGACTGATACAGGGTGTGATTGACATATCACACAAGATGGGCAAGTTTACAGGGATGTGCGGAGAATTGGCCGGTGACCCCAAAGCAGCCATATTGCTGTTGGGGATGGGGTTGGATGAATTTAGTGTGAGTACGGCATCTATTCTAAAGATAAGAAAGATCATTACATCTGTAGATATGAAATTTGCTAAAAATGTAAGAGATGAAGTTTTTAAATTCACCGATGTATCTTCCGTTGAAAGGTATTTAGCAGATGTTTTAAAAGAAAGAAACATGGAGTATCTTCTCAATATATGAGGGATATTCATGGAATGGAAGATTAGATCTAGTGGTAATTGCGCATTTACAATAAAGAATAAACGGATCTGACCCCTGAATGTTGAACATATTGTGTGACCAAACACCGGTTAACAAAGGAGGAAATCCATAATATATTATATTCGGCACTAAAGCCTATTTTCCTTTCTATTGTACTCCTAAATACGATAATGCATTTCTGGTTTTAGTACACCAAATATGTATTTACCCTCATTGCTTTAGCAAATGTAAGAAAATACAATAGAAATTGAATATTCAATGGGGGGGAATCATGATGAGTGTACTTGATATATTTAGCATGGCAAATAAAAAAGGATTTATTACAGGTGCTGCCAGAGGAATAGGAAAATGTCTTGCAGAAGCTTTTGTTGATGCAGGTGCCGATCTGGCAGTGGTGGATATTGATGATGAAGCTGCACAAAAGGCAGCTGAGGAAATTTGGAAAAAATATGGCAGAAAGGTTGCAGCTATCGGATGCAATGTGACTGACGCCGCTGATGTTGAAAAGATGATGGAAGTATTTCTGAATGAATTCGGCAGTATTGATTTTGCAATTAATAATGCCGGAATATCAACGCTTGATAATGCAATGGATATATCAGAGAGCGATTTTAAAAAGGTTATAGATGTTAATCTAAACGGTGTGTTTCTAACAGCACAGGCAGCTGCAAGGACAATGAAAGCACAGGGAAAAGGAGGTTCTATTGTTAGCACCGCTTCAATATCAGGGCATATTGTCAACATCCCACAGACAATCGCAAATTATTGTGCCGCGAAAGCAGGTGTTATGCAGCTTACAAAAGCTTTAGCGGTGGAATGGGCACAATACGGTATACGTGTGAATAGTGTAAGTCCGGGTTATATGTTGACAGAACTAATACGAGATGCATCTGAAATGCATCCGGTATGGGAGGCAAAAGTGCCGTTGAAAAGGCTTGGCAGGCCGGTTGATCTGGTAGGTGCCTATTTGTTTCTCGCAAGTGATGCTTCTATATATGCTACAGGCTCTGATATTGTGGTTGATGGAGGCTATGTCTGCCTATGATACGATTAGCCGAGGCACAAGCTGTATGATTGATAGCAGCATTGCATGCATAACACAATGGTAATCCCAGCAGATAAGAACAGAATATCCCTTTACTATATGAACGAAAACTGTAATAGCCGGTACTACGGTGCTATTTCAGTTTTCGTTTTATGCGGATATTTAATAAATGTAAAAATTCATGCAGTATATAGGAACCGTGTACTTAAGGAGGTATGTGTTCATGCAGTCGGAAATTCTTAGAATGGAATGCATATCTAAGTCTTTCGCAGGTACTAAGGTGCTAAATAACGTAAATATGAATGTTCTACAAGGCGAAGTTTTGGCGCTGGTAGGAGCGAACGGAGCAGGTAAGACATCGTTAATGAAAATACTGGCCGGTATATATACAAAGGATAGCGGAAAAGTCTATTTTAATGAAAAAGAAGTGGAATTAAATGTACCCAGTGACTCTCAAAAACTTGGGATAAGTGTCATTCATCAGGAACTGAACCTTATACGCAATCTGAGTGTTGCAGAGAATATTTTTTTAGGAAATAAAAAGTATTGTAAGCCTTTTTTTATAAGCAAAAAGGAAATGTATAAAGAGGCTGAAAAGTATCTGCTGGAGGTTGGGTTAAATATTGATCCTACGATGTATGTGGACAGGCTTTCGGTTGTTCAGAAACAGTTGGTAGGCATAGCCAGGTCTTTAGCTACAAATCTTTCGCTGATCATCATGGACGAATCAACTTCCTCTATGTCTGAAAAAGAAACATGTATACTCAGGGAAATAATTATCAAACTGAAATCGGAAGGTATCTCAGTTATTTTTATTTCTCACCAATTGAATGAGGCATTGCAGATTGCAGATAGAATTATGGTATTGCGGGATGGTGTCTCTATAGGTACGTATTTAAGGGCAGAATGTAGTGAAGAAATGTTGATTTCTTTAATGGTGGGAAGTGATTTTGAAAAAAAAGCCGGTAAACTTTCCAACTCAATCGGAGAAAAAATACTCCAAGTAGAAAACATCTCAACCGAAGAGCTGCTTAAAGACGTTAGCTTTTACTTGAGAAAAGGAGAAATTCTAGGTTTTACAGGTTTAATGGGCTCTGGTGGTACTGAATTAATGAAAGTTATATTCGGAGCAATGAAAAAAAATTCCGGCATTATTAACATGAAAGGGAAAGAAATTGATATCCGAACCCCTATTGATGCAATAAAGAATAAAATCGGAATGGTACCGGAGGACAGAAACCTTGAAGGGTTAATACTTAATATGTCTATGAATGAAAATATAACATTGCCATCATTACGGAAGATTAGCTTGTTTGGAATCATTAACTTATGTCTTGAGAAATTTATGGCAGGATACTATATTCAAAGACTAATGATAAGAAACGTATCTGGCAGCCAAGAGGTTGGAAATCTCAGTGGAGGCAACCAACAGAAGGTGCTTATATCTAAATGGCTGTCAATAAGGCCGGAGATTTTGATCCTGAATGAGCCAACCAGAGGCATTGATATAGCATCTAAGCAAGAAATACACCAGATCATCCGTAATCAGGCAAGGGAAGGCATAGGTATCATTTTAGTATCGTCAGAGTATAAGGAAGTACTATCCTTGTGTGATAGGATCATAGTGATGCGTAAAGGGACTATTTGCGGTGAATTAGATAGAAGGGATGTAACACAGGAAAAAATTCTAACCATTGCCGTGAATTGATAACTATTCGCGAAAATGCACATAAGTGATGAATAATGATAAGAAACATTATTGAATATATCTTAGGAGGGATAGACTTATGCTTACGGTAATAATTGTTGATGATGAATTCTGGGTCTGTCAACTGATTAAAAAGATCATCAATTGGGAAAAACTCAATTTTACCGTTATAGGCGAGGCTTATAACGGGGATGAGGCATATGAACTGATAAAGGAGAAGAGACCCGATTTGGCTATTATAGATATACGAATGCCAGGTATGGACGGAATTGATTTAATAAAGAATATAAAAGAAATGGAAATCGAAACAGGTTTTATTATCGTAAGTGGATATAATGACTTCAGTTATACGCAGAATGCGTTAAAGTATGGTGCTCTTGGGTATTTATTAAAGCCCATAGACCAGAAAGAACTTGAGGACCTGCTGGAAGTAGTAGGAACAAAAGTATATGCCCAAAAACAAAAGTTAATAGAAGATAAGCTGGTAAGAGGAAAACTTGAACTTAGTCTCATGAAACTTCAGGAGCAGTTTTTTCAGAGCGTTATATGCAATGTGGATCTCCCGGAACAGAACATTGACTTATCAAAAATCAATAATGAATATGACACATATTTCATGCCCGGATACTTTAAAATTCTAATCTACAGGATTGATAATAAAAGTAACAGAAACATAAACAAATCTGTTGAAAAAGATGTGCTTGAAGATATGCAGCAGCGTATAAATTGTATATTTAACCAAGAATGTTTTGAAATCATTGCTATTATTTCAAACAAACAAGTCATTTGCATATTAAATTATGATTTTCATAAGGATTCAGAAATTAATAATATGGTTTTTAAGTCTTTCAATATCATCAAATCTTTTGTTCCGATGATACGAAAATTTGAATTAACATTAGGAGTGGGAAGCACGGAAAAAGAATTCGGTTCTCTGCCGGAATCATATCGTTTTGCTGAGAATGCTTTGAAAGCAAGGGTCATTTTAGGTGTAAATCAAGTAATAGATATTTCAAAAAATGTGTATTTCCAATTGGATTTTAGGGAGATATTTCCTATTTATAAAGAAAAAAGGCTGGAATGTTTTTTGGAGGTATTTGATAACGAAGCGCTTGAAATACTTATTGCTGCCATGTTCTCTGATTTTAAAGAAAGAAAGGACGTTAATCCAATTTCATTTTTCCAACTATGCTATGAAATTATAGAAGTATTTTTTAAAGTAATGAGAAGAATCGGTTTGGACATGGAGGGGGAAAATATCAGCAAAAGCAAGATATACAATGAAATTAATGAGTGTCAATCGATACAGCATGTTTTAACATATTTTTCAAATCTATTCAATTATAGCAAAAAGATTTATAACAGCTCAAAAAATAGCAAAAAAAGAAAAGTTATTGAAATTACAAAGGCATATATTATTGAGCATTTTAAAGAAGAAATAAGACTGGAAGATGTGGCGAATCAGGTTTTCATGAATCCTAAATATTTAGGTGAACTATTCAAGAAAGAGACAGGTATTAATTTTAGTGATTATATTATCCATTATAGAATGGAAATGGCAAAGGAACTATTAAAAGATGTCCGGCTGAAAATTTATGAAGTTGCAGAGAAGGTTGGATATACCGATGCAAAACATTTCAGTAAACTCTTTAAGAAGACGGTAGGTGTAAAGCCTACAGATTACAAAAAAATATTTATGTAAATTTTATTGAATGATATGGTGAAATATATAATGAAATATTATAAAACGATGATAAACAAAATAAATAATCTTATTAGCAGTTTAAGAATGATAAGAATCAGATCAAATTTACTGGTCGTATTCGGCCTTTATACAATCATGCTTTTTATGACCTTATTGATATACGGATATTTCAGTTATGTTCATGTCGCGGATTATAAGCTGAAAAGCAAAGTATCACATATAAGCGGTCAGTTGCGGGCTCTTTGCTTAAGTCTAGATAACGTTGATGATTTGACCTTTATTGAAGAAAGATTTAAAAACTCGCAATTATTAGACAAAGGTGCGTTCATATTAGTTGACCACAAGGGAGAAGTCATACTTTCAACATATAGGGCCGGAGAGCGGCTGGTAGATATAGAAAGCACGATCATTGAAAAATGTATAGGCCGGTTTGGCGTATTGGATGGTATGGCTGCAGGAAATAAAAACTACTTTTTCTATGAAAGATTAGACACCAACGATCTATTGATTCTTTACTTCATTCCAACCCAAGACCTAAAAGAGGAGGATATAGGTTCAAAAAGTCTTATCCTGCTCTCAGGTCTTATTTGCGTATTCGTATATTTGATTATAATTATTAGGTTTAAAAATAAAATTTATAAGCCTATTGTAAACATAGAACATGTTATCCATGCCCTGGTTGAAGGATCTACCGATTTCAGCATAAACAATGTTAAAGAAAACAATATCCTGCATCCATTGTATTTTGATTTGAATAAAATGTCGGAGAAGCTAAAAGACCTTGTATTAAAAGAATATAATGCAAATATTATGAAAAAACAGGCTGAATTGGATGCACTTCAGAGCAAAATAAATCCCCATTTTCTTTATAATACGCTTGATTCTATCAGGGGTTTGGCAATAACCGAGGGTGTGAAGAAGATAGAGACCATGACCAAAGCGTTATCAGATCTATTCAGATACAGCATAAGCAATACCGGAAATCTTGTAACGCTGAAAGAAGAACTGAAAAGTGTCGACAATTATCTTATGATACAGCAGTATCGCTTTAACAATAAATTTATCATCATAAACAATGTCGATGATGATACCCTTGATTATTGCATACCTAAACTGCTGTTTCAGCCTATCGTTGAGAATGCCATTCATCATGGCTTGGAGAGAAAAATTGGCAAAGGGACAATAACCATCAATGCCTCTAGGACACAAACCAGATTATTGATCAGTATTCAAGATGATGGAGTAGGCATTGGACATGATAAGCTGATTCATATCAATAACATGCTGGTTACAGGGAAGGTTGATAGTACAGAGACAAAAGGAGTAGGTTTAAGAATTGGTCTTAGAAATGTCAATGAAAGGATCAGATTGAACTTTGGTAATGAGTATGGATTAAGGATTTATAGTGGAAAGGGCATTGGCACTAAAGTAGAAATCATTTTGCCGCTGATAACAAGATAATTTATATGTAAAGTTACTAACACAAATATACCGTACTTTTTATTTACGCGTCATTTCTCATTCTCTGGTTTTAGTACACCAAATATGCACTTGGTCTCATTGTAATGTCTTTCCTTTGAAAATATAATTTAAATTATATAATTAGAACATGTACAAAAGTATGTTTGCGATCCGTTGTAAAGATTTTCTTCATGAAATCATAGATGCAATTATGTTTTATGTGCGGTTTAGGTTTAAAGCCAGAACAGCTTTCCTTGAATAATAAAATAAAGGGAGTGAGAATATGTCGTTTGTACAAAGAACAACAAGGGGTTTTGGGAGTCCAGGCAAATATATTCAGGGTCCTGGAGAAATGGACCGGCTGGAACAATATACTTCTGCTTTTGGATTCAATGTAGTAGTACTGATTGATTCGTACTTGTTTGATACTATAAGTGAGAGGCTGAGAAAAGTCTATGAACATACTGCTTCAAAATTACATATGGAAAAGTTTTCTGGAGAATGTACATTAAAAGAGATCGAAAGAATAACAAAAACTGCTGAAAAGTGTAAATCCAGTGTGATCGTAGGAATTGGCGGAGGGAAAACGCAGGATACTATAAAAGCAGCAGGTGCAGGTTTGAAAATACCTATAATATGTGTGCCGACAGTCGCTTCCACAGATGCCCCTACAAGTGCTTTATCTATTATATATACGGACGAAGGGGTACAGACCCATTGTATATATCATAAGATTAACCCTAATGTGGTACTTGTGGATACGGAAATAATTGTTAAGGCGCCTGTCAGGCTTCTGGTGTCCGGCATGGGTGATGCACTGTCCACTTATTTTGAAGCTAGGGCAAATGCAGAATCTGATACTGCGAATTATGTCGGTAGTGGTTACAGAAGGACGGAGGCAGCTATGGCCTTAGCCAGATTATGCTATGAAATCCTTATAGATGAAGGTTTAGAAGCTAAGCTAACTGCTGAAAGAGGAGTTATTACAAAGGCATTGGAAGATGTCATTGAAGCAAATATACTATTAAGTGGATTAGGATTTGAGAATACCGGTTGTGCAGCAGGTCATGCTGTTAACGAAGGGTTTGCACTGATTCCTGAAACACATGGTTTCTATCATGGTGAAAAAGTAGCATTCGGAACAATATGTCAGCTAATTCTAGAAAACAGACCAAAATATGAAGTTGAGGAAGTAATCAAGTTTTGTTTGAGTGTAGGACTGCCGGTAACATTGCAAGATCTTCATATCAGACCATCCTTTGAAAATTTGATGATAGTTGCAAATAAGGTGGCAATGGAAGGCGGATTGGCGCATGCAGAGCCTTTTAGAGTTACACCTGAAATAATTTATAATAGTATTGCTGCCGCAGATGTATTAGGTGGATATTATAAGGAATTATATAAAAACCAATAAGTATTTTACGGCGGCAGCTATTTGGAGTGCATTTCAGTCTTTGCTGACTGAAATTTATTCAAAGACTTCAAAACACATATCTTAGATATATTGCATTGCTTTTCATGTATTGTCGGAAAATATTAGTTGTTACAAAATGGTATGTCAATATCCATACCGGCAATATGCAATGCATTGATCATATCATAAACCAGTGAAGAAAGGAGGTATATTATATGCTGTTCGGTCTTACGTCTGGTTCTCTCATGTGTATCTTTATATTTTTAGGCGTTGGGATTACCCCTATAATCATTTCTATTGTGATGAACCTTAAAGAAAAGAAATCGTTTTAGGCAATTTATTCTATCAAAAAATAATTTGTGGAGGTACATGATATGAGTTTAGCGTTTAACTGGGTTGCATTTGTGGCTTATTGCTTGATTATGCTCTATATCGGTTATAAAGGGATGGTACGAACGAAAGATGCTGATGATTATTATGTTGCAGGGCGTTCCTTTAATATCTATATTGCGGTACCGTTGTTTGCGGCCTCATTTATCAGTTCGGCCAGTATGGTTGGTTTTACAAGCTATGCATATAGCAGCGGCTGGTCTATGCTTGTTCTGTATGGAGCAGGTTTGGCAGGCGGATGGATTATGCTGCAGTTATTTGCCCCTAAACTGTATTCTTCCACTGAAAAATGGCTGACAACGCCAGATTTATATTCTGCCCGGTATTATGATGAAAAATTCATGCGGCCGTTTATGGCTATTTTTAACATTTTTTATATGATTGTTTATATCGTTATAGGTATTATGGGAGTCGGCACCGTTATGGAAGTATTCCTTAAGATGCCGTATCATTGGGCAGTGCTGATCCTCGGTATCGTATTCCTTACATATACCACACTAGGAGGCATGTTTAGCGTTGCCTGGACGAATGTTGTGCAATGGTTGATGCTCACCGTTTGTATTTTGGTTACGGCTGCCTTTGCGCTCACCAAAGCAGGAGGTTTGACTTCGGTCAATGAATATATTTTTTCTGTCGACAGTGCGATGCACAGTCCTACGGTTGGTGGGAAACTTTCGCTATTCTATATATTCGGACTTGCTATCGGCAATGCATTGAATATTCCGTGTCTGGTATATTACCATAGAATATTTTTCTCACTCGATTCCAAACGCACTGCAAAGAGCTATATAGCTGTAAGTGCGGTATTTCTTATCATTACTTATTTTGCAATACTGTTCATAGGTCTCGCGGCACGCAAGCTGCTTCCGGATCTTGCCAATCCGAGCCAGGCTTTTCCGCAGATCATCATGATGATGCCGTTTTCAATAGGAGCGATAGCAGTTGCCGGAATTATTTCAGCAGTGCAGTCAACCATTGACAGCCAATTGCTTTCTGCAGGAAGTATGGCGGCTCATGATGTTTATAATAGGATTCTAAAGCCGGACGCTACAACAGAGCAAGTAATGAGCGTATCCCGTTGGCTGACGCTGCTATGCGGGATAATCGCTGTTGTGACGGCGTTGATTCGTCCTACTGGCTTGATGAATTTGTATAATCTTATCATTGTTGTGGGACCGACGGTTCTGTTTCCGCCATTGTTCCTGGGATTGTTCTGGAAACGTACAACAAAGCCGGCGGGAATATTCGGTGTTGTGTTTGGGTTGGTCGCAGGTATAGCTTGGGTTGTATTTGGTCCTAAGAGTATCCCTGCAACATTGATTATTCTTCCTGCCAGTTTGATAGCAATGATCATTATTTCTCTGAACACTACACCTCCGCCTTCGGAGATAGTAAAAAAGTTCTTTCCCGCTTAAACCTGATATGGACTATAAAGAACGTAGGTCTATTACAGAATACTTTGAACAAACGGTGATTTTCTGGTTTTAGCACACCAAATATGTACTTGCTCTCATTGTTATAGTATACGTTCCGCAATATAATTTAAATTGCTTAATTGCACAATAAAAATTACTAGGGGGTAAACAAGTATGAAAAAGCTCATTTCGTTTGTATTGATCTGTTTGTTAATGGTGACCATGGTAACAGGTTGTAGTGAATCTCCAAAAAATGGTTCCGATGCGGCCAACTCAAACACGGCGCCGGTGGAGCCTAAGAGCGCTGGCGGGGCTGCGAATGCTGATAATAATGCGGCTGGAGCCGGCGGAGAAAACGCGGTAAATTTATCAGCAGTACCAAAGGAGGCTCAGTTTATATCCAATTTATCTGAATTGTTTGATGTAAAGGTAGATATAAAAAAACTGGGTGAAAATGTAGAAAAGAAAATCGGACACAAGCCGGTGATATTAGTTAGTATCTATGATACGCAGAACGAATGGAATACCAGAACCTTGCAAAGTGCGATACAAGCAGCGAAGGATGCAGGAGTAGAGGTAATTAGTGCTAATTCGCAATCCGATATCAACAAGCAGATAAGCGATATACAGAACGGGATAGGAAGAAAAGTAGATGCAATAGTCATTCCCGGAGGGTTAGCCAGTTCACTGCAGGAGGTTTTAAAGGCTGCGAAAGATGCCAACATACCTGTAACAACTTGCGATGTACCTTCAGAGTATGTTACATCCTGTGTTACAGCTGACAACTATAGTGGCGGGGTGCAGTTAGCAGCAAAAATGTGTGCAGATTTAAAAGGAAAAGGCAATGTAGCAGTCCTTTACTCTCCGGGATGGCATACAGTTGAAGTGAGAAGATGGATGCTGGATGAAGTGCTGAAAGATTTCCCGAGTGTCAAAATTGTAACCGAAGCGCCGATAAACATCAAAGACCCAATGAACGGTACGATGAACACCATGCAGAATATATTACAGAAATATCCAGAGGGTGAGTTGGACGCAGTGATAACCTTCTGGGGGTTGCCGGCAATTGCTGCATCTAAAGTGATTGAATCCCAGGGCCGGTCGGAAATAGGCGTATACTGCGCAGATGTTGATCTTGGAGTTGTTCAGGATCTGCAGAAAGAAGACGGTGCTATTAGAGCTGTATTCGGGCAGGTGCCTCAAAAGATGGGCTATATTGCTACAGTGATGGCATTGAAGGCGTTGAACGGAGATAACGATGTGCCGGTTCAGATGTGGGCCCCACATACACTAGTTACAAAGGAAAATGTTGACGCATTTGGCGATTGGAATTTCGGCGGAGATTGGAAAAAGCAATAGGAAGGCTGAGGGCAAATATTTAATCAATTTTTTAACATAACGGTTTGCATTCATGCAAACCGTTATGTTAAAAGGCTTAAGAATGGGGAGTGGAAAATATGGAGCAGAATATCATTGAAATAAAAAATGCTAATAAATATTTCCCTGGTGTGCATGCGATTAAAGACTTTGATATAGCAATACATGAAGGTGAAGTACATGCAATCTGCGGAGAAAACGGGGCCGGTAAATCCGCGATCACAAAAGTAATGGCAGGAGTCTATACGTTGGATGAAGGTAAAATCTTCTTTCAAGGAAAGCCGGTAGGGTACAAAAAAGTATCGGAGGCGCAGAAAATCGGTATATGCAGAGTACCGCAGGAATTGGAATTAATTAATGATTTTACGGTGATACAAAATATAGGCGTTTCTAATATTCCATTAAATAAATATAAATTGATTGATTGGAATATTATGAGGGAAAATGCTAAAAAAATCTTAGCACAGCTTAATATCGATATTGATATTAATAAAAGGGTAGGAGACCTAACGATTGGACATCAACAAATGGTTGCCATTGCTAAAGCGCTCATGCTAAATCCAAAAGTATTGATTCTTGATGAACCCACTTCATCCCTTAGCGAGAAGGAAGCGAGAATATTAATGGATACTATAAAATTACTAAAGTCTAAGAAGATTACCATTTTATATATTTCGCACAGGCTCGAAGAAATCAAAGAGATTGCAGATAGGATTACTGTAATGAGAGATGGCAGTAAGATCGCAACCGCCGGCATAGATGATGTGGATATTCCTAAAATCATTGAACTAATGATAGGAAGGGACTTGAGTGAACAATATCCGAAAGAAAAAATTGCTAGAGGAGAAGCAGTGCTGGAAGTTAAAAATATGTTTGCCGAGGGTGTGAAGGGAAACAGTTTAATGCTTCATAAAGGTGAGATCCTAGGTATGTATGGTCTGGTAGGTGCAGGCCGAACTGAAATGATTAGGGCGATTTATGGTGCAAATAAAGTGGACAAAGGGGAAATCGTATTAGACGGGGAGATAATCCATCCGGATAGTCCTAAAAAAGCCATAAAAAATGGGATTGTATTGATTCCGGAAGATAGAAGAACTCAAGGTTTTATTGCAGATTTACCGGTGAAAGAAAATATGACACTGGGTAATCTAAAAAGATTCTGTAAAAATGCATTGATAAAAACAAAAACTGAAACATCCGAAGTTATAAGATATATTGATATGCTGGACATTCAACCTCCGTATCTGAATGTGGAAGTTCAATACTTAAGCGGAGGTAATCAACAAAAAGTTGTTATTGCAAAATGGCTCTGCGGACCGTTTAAAGTGATTATTTTCGATGAACCGACAAAGGGAATTGATGTGGGGGCAAAAACAGAGATATACAAGATTATGTCTAAGTTGGCGAAAGAAGGGAAGGGCATCATATTTATTTCATCCGATATGCCGGAAGTAATGGGCATCAGTGACCGAATTCTAGTTTTCAAAGACAATAAGATCAGCGCTGATATCAAAAGAGAGGAGTTTTCAGAAGAGAGAATCTTGTCTGCGGTTATATAAAGAGGAGGTAGTATTTGTGGTTTCAATGGCTGTAAAAAAAGAAAGGATAGGCAAATTTCTTGATATCATTGGTAGAAATGGTGTAGTGATAGTACTAGTGATCATTTTAGTCGTGATAGGGATTATCGAACCAACTTTTCTTCAACCAAGAAATTATTTTGAAGTTATTAAACAGTCGGTGATACTGGCCCTGTTAGCAATAGGCTTGACCTTTACAATGGCTGGCGAAGGGATAGACATGGGAATTGATCTTTCTATCGGGGCAGAAGTAAGCTTTATTGCCGTACTTTTTAGTTCTCTGATTATTGCCGGAAGTACTAATTTTATCGCATTTATAATATGTTTGGCGGCAGGAGTTGTTATAGGATGCATCAATGGATTTGTTGCAGTGAATCTTAAGGTTGTGCCGTTCATTGCGACCCTGGGAACCATGTATATCTTGAGAGGCAGTGAGCTTTTGATCAGTAAAGGAAATCCATTACAGCCCTCAAATGTTACAAGGGATTATTTAGCCATATATTATGAGAAATTCGGTTTTATACCTTATCCAATAAGTATTTGTATTCTTGTAGCTTGTATTTGTTTTATTGCTTTGTATCATACCAGGCTAGGCATGGAACTCTTTGCAACCGGATTTAATATGAAAGCATCCATGACATCAGGTATAAATGTAAAAATGCGAAGGTTTATGGCATTTATAATTTGCAGTTTACTGTGTGCGGTTGCAGGGATTATTTTTGCATCCAAAATGTCGGGTGCACCTGTTCACGGTGCTGAGAAGCTTCTTATGGATGCTATTGCCGCAGCTTTCATAGGTACTGTACTGACCAGCGACCGGCGTCCATCGTTGATAGGTAGTGTGGTAGGAGCTATTCTACTGGAATCCATTTCAAGCGGATTTCTTTATATAGGCATCAGTTATAACTATATATCCATGTTTAAAGGGTTTGTAATGATCCTTGTTGTTGCATCGGTATTATTTATCAACAAAGATAGGTATACAGCTATGTAGACACTAAATAATGATAAGGCTTTATTCTAGGATTCAAATGTCTTTATGGGAGGTTGTAATGTGAAAAGCATAATGGTAGAAGGTCGTAAGTCATATAACGCTGCCGGTATCGATACAATCTTTGCAAAATATGGTGTTATCGGAGCTTTTTTGTTAATTAGCATACTGTTTTCATTTTATTCTGATAAATTTTTTATGGTATCAAATCTAGTAAATATATTGAATCAAAGTAGTTTATTAATTATTGCATCTTTAGGAATGGCGGTTGTTCTGTTGGTGGGTGGTATTGATCTATCAATTGGTGCCAATATTAGTTGTACCGCTCTAATATCTTATTTGATGATAGCGCAAGGAAGAGGTACCTTGATTTCAATTTTAGCAGCGCTGCTTGCGGGTATTTTATTCGGGCTATTTAATGCGTATATTATCAATAAATGGAGAGTACTTCCGCTGGTAGCTACCTTAGCTACATCTTTTATTATAGAAAGTATCCAGTTTATAGTTACGAACGGGGGTGCGTGCATCTCGGCAACAAGAACACCCAGATCCTATGATTTTATTGCTAACGGAAAGGTCGGGGTAATTCCATTTATCCTTATACTTACGCTTATTATTATCTGTATATACTATCTGCTGATAAACAGATCAATATACGGCAGGTACTTTTATGCGGTAGGTGCAAATCCCGAAACGGCATTTCTCACTGGGATCAATATCAGATATATGCGGGGACTTGCCTATGTAATATCGAGTGTTACCGCCTCATTAACAGGGGTTATTTTTGCGTCACGTATAGGCTTTCTTCAACCCCGCTTAGGAGATGGGTTTTCTTTAGATACGATTGCTGTAGGATTTTTAAGTGCAACGATGTTTATCAAAAGGCCAAACGTTGCAGGTGTAATCATTGGGTCTATCATCATCATAACGATTAATAATATGCTGACGCTGGCAAATGCTTCGGAATACCTGCAGGAGATTATGAAAGGCATCATACTGATCATAGCTGTTGCTGTAAGTTCAACAAATCAGAGATATAAAAACTGATGGAATCTTTTTTATAGACTAATAAAAAATGTAGATGAGCAAGACTTGAATTGATTATTGAATTATATTAGTCAGAAGATAGAAAGCTAAATTATCACAACACAGATATAAGGATGCCCTTATTTCAGTTGACACAGTAGCATGCAATATTACACATTTATATAAATAAAAAACACTCTGTATAGACCAATCCTTTTAAACAGTATTAAACTGTTGTTTTTTCTGGAAAATTTTTATGTAATTCTACTTGCTGCGGCGGTTGATAGTCAGTTTTTATTTGTCAACACACTAGTTATGGCATGAAATTTGCATTCTATATTATGTAGAAAAGTATTCATCGAAAAAGGAAAGGGGGGGAAGTATGAGGGGATTATTACTCATTATGCTTGATGCTTTGAATCCGGCACTGGCTGTGGTAGGAGGCATCGATGATTTGCAATATGGATATACATAGGTATGTTTGATGTCGCATTGAAATTCCAAGAAATCACAATACATTTGAAAAAAACAAAAAAATACTAATGAAGTTCTTCTTACGATTTTATGAAAAGTAAAAACTTGAGATTGATAGGACGCTAAAAAATATTTTTATGGAGGCGGAAAAATGAGCTTTATAGTGGCAATGTTTACGGGATTGTGGTATTGGATAGCGCAAAGTAAGATTGGCTACACTTTTCATGCAATAATGGCTCAGCCCATTGTAATGGCTTTGCCAATTGGAATGTTGATGGGAGATGTTCCAATGGCTATGAAAATAGGCGCTAGTATTGAAATGGTATATTTGGGAATGGTGGCTGCAGGGGCTAATATTCCGGCTGATGAATGTCTGGCGGGAGTCATTGCAATACCTATCGCTTTAAAGAGCGGCATTGATCCGGAAACGGCTGTGGTTTTAGCAGTACCATTTGGATTACTCGGGGTTTTTCAAGATCAGATCAGAAGAACATTACACGCATCTTTTGCACATAAGGCAGATAAATATGCTTTGGAAGGAAATGATAAAGGAATAGAGAGGTGTGCAATTCTGTTTCCTATGCTACTAGGTTTTCTTTTAAGGTTTCCTCTTGTATTTGCAGCGAATTTGTTTGGCGGAGAAGTTGTTCAAAATATTATTCAAACAATCCCCACTTGGATTATGCATGGCTTAAGCGTGGCCGGAGGTGTTCTGCCGGCATTGGGATTCGCAATTACCGTTTTTATTATCGGTAAGAAAACATACATCCCATATTTTATCGTTGGATTCTTTGTTGTTAAATACTTAGGCGTGAATATCATGGCTTCCGCTATATTTGGCACATGCATAGCGTTATTGACTGTATTTATGAGAAGAGAAGCTTTAGGAGGTGAAAGTGCGTGAGTGATGTCTTAATAAAGGATGAGGTAAAGGCAGGTAACGATTCGACCTTAACGAAAAAAGATATCAATAAGGCATATTTTCGTTGGTACATAGGTTGTGAGGTTTCGAATTCTTATGAGAGAATGCAGGCCGTTGCGTTCTGCTACAGTATGATCCCTGTTTTAAAGAAGCTTTATAAAGAAAAAAAAGAATATTGCGCTGCTTTATGCAGACATCTTAATTTCTTTAATTCTCAAGGAACATGGGGAACGCCCATTCATGGTATTACAATAGCGATGGAAGAACAGAAAGCCAAAGGAGAGAAAATATCGGAAGCTACGATAGCAAGTGTTAAGACCGGACTAATGGGCCCTCTTGCAGGGATCGGAGATACAATCGATTGGGGAACCTTAAAGACGATCATTTATGGTCTTGCAGTAACATTCGGAATGAGCGGAAGTATATTGGGTTCTTTTATTCCGGTAATATTTATGGTTATTACATTAGTGATTGGGAACCTCTTATGGAATTTAGGCTACTCGGTTGGTAAGGAGTCAGTAAGATCAATTTTAGAAGCCGGTTGGATCAAAGAGTTAATAATGGGTACAAGTATCCTGGGGCTATTTATGATGGGCTCATTATCTGCATCCTATGTTAAGCTTAGTATTCCTTTAACATTAACCATTGCAAAAGGTAATGAAGTGGGGCTTCAAAGCATGTTGGACAGTATTGTTCCCGGTATTTTGCCACTTTCGGTTGTGTTTGGGTTGTATTACATTCTAAAGAAAAGAAAGCAGAATTATGGGCTGATTTCATTGGCGATTGTTTTAATATCCATATTAGGGTCCTTAATCGGAATATTCTAAGAAATATAAGACATCGGCCGCTTTCGTTGACGTACTAGTTCATTTCAACCCTAATAATAACAGATGAAAAAATCCAGCATATTAAATGATCCTATCGGTACAAAGCAATGAAATATAGGAGATTTTAAATATGCTGGAGTTCAAATAAATATTGTATCAAAGAAATAAGTAAAAAAAGGAGAGATCATATGCTTAATGAAACGGAATTAAAACAATTAATAAATTTTGCTGTAGATATCAGGATAGAAACTGTGCAGCAAATGGGTAATTTAGGGTTTGGGCATCTTGGGGGAGCAATGAGTATTGCGGACCTAATTGCAGTTCTTTATGGAAAAGTAATGAAATACAATCCTGACAACCCTGAATGGGAAGGCAGAGATTATCTTGTATTAAGCAAAGGACATGCAGGCCCTGCATTATATTCGGCACTTGCGCTAAAGAGATTTTTCCCTAAGGAAGACCTTGTGACGCTGAATACGCCGGGCACGAAATTGCCGAGCCACTGCGATATGACAAAAACAAAAGGGATTGATATGACGACGGGTTCACTGGGACAAGGGGCATCTTTAGCCGTTGGACTAGCTCTTGGGCATAAGCTAAAAAATATGAGCAATTATACTTACTTGATATTAGGTGATGGGGAATGCCAGGAAGGGCAAGTTTGGGAGGCTGTTATGTTTGCCGGTCATAAAAAACTTGATAATCTGATTACTTTTATCGATTCCAATAAAATGCAGATAGACGGATCTGTTGAGGAGATGTGCAAATTAGAAGATTTTTGCACAAAATTCAAGGATTTCGGGTGGTATGCTCAGAGAGTAGACGGGCATGATTGCACCGCCATCTATGAAGCCATTGAAGATGCAAAGAAGAATCCGGAAGGAAAACCTTCTGTCATCGTAATGGATACAATAAAAGCCAAAGGCTGCACCTTCGCCTTGAGTATTCCTAATCATCATATGGTTGTGCCGATGGAAGATGCAAAACAGGCAGTGGAGGAATTAAAAAAAGCTTACGTATAAGAATGAATAGACTCTAAAACAGAAAGGTGAGGTTTTATGAATATTGTATTAGACAGTGAGAATAGAGTTGAAGAATTGAATATGAAGGATAAATATGCCGAAGCAATGATAGAACTGGCTGAAAAGGATAAGAATGTATTAGCCTTTGATGCTGATTTGCTGGCTGCAATAGGGATGTTCGCTTTTAGGGAAAAATTCCCTGAAAGGACCATTGATGTAGGAATACAAGAAGCCAATATGTGCGGCGTAGCGGCAGGTATGGCAAAATTAGGATTTATACCCTATATTCATACATTTGGGGCTTTTGCGTCCAGGAGAATGTACGATCAGATTTTCATGTCAGGCTCGTATTCGAAATCCAATCTGAAAATAATCGGAAGTGACCCGGGTATTGCTGCGGAATACAATGGCGGAACGCATGCCGCGATGGAAGATATGGCCCTTATGAGAGCGCTGCCCGGTATGACTTTAATAGATATTACCGATACGGTCATGTTAAAGGATATCATGGCACAGATCAAGGATATCTATGGGATGTTTTATCTGAGAGTCATAAGGAAATCTGTGAATAAAGTATATAAAGAAGGCTCTACCTTTGATATAGGCAAAGCGGTAACCATCAGTGAGGGCAAAGACGTTACCATCATAGCTGCCGGATATTGTGTAAGCGAAGCCATTAAAGCTGCAAAAATGTTGGAAGAGAAGAATATTTCCGCAAGGGTTCTCGACATGTTTACTATTAAACCTATAGATAAAGAGGCCATCATAAAAGCAGCTAAAGAAACCGGGGCCATCGTAACTGCCGAAAATCATAATATTTTAAATGGATTGGGATCTGCCGTAGCAGATGTGCTTGTTGAAAATGCACCGGTACCGATGGAAAAGATCGGTGTTCAAGATATTTTTGGTGAAGTCGGCCCTATGAGTTACTTGAGTGAAAGATTTGAATTGAATGCAAAGTATATTGCTGCAAAGTGTGAAAAAGCAATCGCGAGAAAATAAGGGAGGCCGGCGTAATAACGGCACAAGGATAGAGTTAGGAGGGTATCTATGAGATGTCTGGTTGTAAATGACAAAGGTGAACTGTCCGTTGCAAATACCGAGAAGCCGAAATACAGTGATTATCAAGCGCTTGTAAAAGTTGAGAGTTGTGGCATATGCAACGGTACCGATATGAAAATAATTCATGGAAATTTCAAGGGATTTAATACCTATCCTGCGATATTGGGACATGAAGGTGTCGGAACAGTGATTGAGAAAGGCAAGAAGGTAAGAAATTTTGATATTGGTGACTATGTTATGCAGCCTCTGCTTTTTGAACCTATTGATGGATACTATCCGGGGTATGGCGGCTTCGCCGAATACGCAATCGTAGGTGATTGGGAAGCGTTGATTGAAGACGGAGTGTCCCCCGAGGACCCGGATTATAATATGGCTTATATTACCAATCAAAAAATTCCCATGGATTTTGACCCTGTATCGTCAACCATGATCATCACCTTTAAAGAAGTACTAAGTGCAATGAAAAATTTCGGTTTTACTTCAGGAAAGAGTCTGGTGGTTTATGGTTCGGGACCTGTCGGTCTTTGTTTTATAAAATTTGCAAAGTTAATGGGAATGGGTCCGGTGATTGTACTGGACATTGTTGATGAAAAAGTTGAATACGCAAAAAAAATGGGTGCAGATTATGCATTTAACAGTACAAAGATAGATGTGGCGGAAGAAGTAAGGCGCATTTGCAAGGATGGCTGTGACTTTACGGTAGATGCTGTCGGTATTAATGCGTTATTGAATCAGGCAATGGAATTAATCAAACCTTCAGGCACAATGTGTGTGTACGGCATATCTCCAAAGCTTGGTATGGAAATCGATTGGAGTAAGGCACCGTATAACTGGCAGGTGAAATTTATACAATGGCCGGAAATTGAAGACGCTGCCGAAGTGCATGAGCAGATTGTCGACTGGGTCAAAGAAGGAGTGCTTGACCCCAAGGATTATATATCCCATGTGATTGATTTTGACCATATTATTGAAGCCTATGATCTAGTGGCGCAGAGAAAAGCCAATAAAATCGCTATAAAGTTCTAAAGAAAAGTTTTATGGAAAAATCATATAAGCATTTTATGATTTTTCCAAGTTGAGAGGAGAATTTTTACATGATTCTTAGGAAGGAATTAATGGTTAACGGACAGCCAACTACGGTCATTGTTGAACCCGATGCAAAACTTTCCGATGTAATAAGAAAACAGCTGCGGCTTACAGGAACAAAAGTAGGCTGCGGAAATGGGCAATGCGGGGCATGCTCGGTTATCATGAATAAAAAGGTCGTACGTTCCTGTACTTTAAAAATGAAGCATGTACCGGATGGTGCTGAAATTACTACTATCGAGGGAGTGGGAACACCTGAAAAACTTCATCCTTTGCAGCTTGCATGGATGGTTCACGGAGGAGCTCAGTGCGGTTTTTGTTCACCGGGATTTATTGTTTCATCCAAAGCACTTTTAGACCAGAATATTAATCCAACCAGGCAGGATGTAAGGGATTGGTTTCAGAAGCACCGCAACGCCTGCAGATGTACCGGATATCTCCCGCTAGTGAATGCCGTCACGGATGCCGCAAGGGTGTTAAGAGGCGAGATTACGATGGAAGAGCTTGATTTCAAAATGCCGGAAGACGGAAGGGTATTTGGCACTTCCTATATACGCCCTTCTGCGTTGGCCAAAGTAACAGGAACTTGTGATTACGGAGCGGATTTGGGATTAAAATTGCCGGAAGGGACGCTGCACATGGCATTGGTTCAAGCAAAGGTATCGCATGCGAATATTATTTCCATTGATACCTCTGAAGCCGAAAAGATGCCGGGGGTTGCAAAGGTTGTTACGCATAAGGATATCAAAGGCACCAACCGTATATTCGGATTGCTGTGCTTCCCGTGGAATAAGGGTGACGGATATGACCGGCCGATCCTTTGTGATAAGAAGATATTCCAATACGGCGATGCCATCGCGATCGTATGCGCCGATACGATTGAACAAGCAAAGGCTGCAGCAGAAAAAGTAAAAGTAGAAATAGAAGAATTACCTGCTTATATGAATGCAAGGGAAGCCGCAGCAGAAGATGCAATAGAAATTCATCCGGGAACGCCTAATGTATTCTTTGAGCAGCCCACCGTTAAAGGTGAGGATACAAAACCCCTCATGGAGAATGCAGATGTTGTTATTGAGCGGGAATATTACCTCCAACGGCAGCCACACTTGGTGCTGGAGCCTGATGTAGGATTCGCCTATATCGGAGAAGATGATATGCTTACCATTCAGTCAAAGAGCATTGCCCTTTATATGCACAGTTTTATGATTGCAGATGGTATAGGGGTGCCTTTAAATAAATTAAGGCTGATTCAGAATTATGCAGGTGCGACTTTCGGTTATAAGCTTAGTCCAACCAATGAAGCATTAGTAGGGGTTGCTGCTATTGCGACAGGAAAACCTGTTTTCCTCCAATATGATATGTATCAGCAGATCACTTATACCGGCAAACGCTCGCCTGCCTTTGGAACGCTTAAACTAGGTGCATCAAAAACAGGAGAATTGCTGGGACTGGAATATGATTATCTTCAGGACCATGGTGCCTATTCCGAATTAGGTGATGCGCTTTGTGTTCGTGCAAATTCTTTCATAGGTTCAGGTTATAAACTGCCTAACATCAGAGGGATTACAAGAGAGACATTTACAAACCATGCTTTCGGTTCCGCATTCCGTGCTTTTGGTGCTCCGCAAAGCTTTATGTGCTGGGAGAGCATTATGGATGAAATGGCTGAGGCGCTGGGCATGGATCCGTTCGAGTTCAGGTATAAAAACCTGTACAGGCCGGGGGATACGACGCCTACCGGTGCAACACCCGATTGTTTTCCTTTTGTTGAACTGTTTGATAAACTGCGTCCCGAGTATCAAGCTGCTCTTGAAAGATGCAGGAAGGATGATAGAACAGATAAGAAACGTGGCGTAGGCGTATCTATCGGTATATACAGTGTAGGGAATGACAGCTCCGATACATCTGAAGCTGCGGTAGAATTAAATGAGGACAATACGGTGACTGTATTCAATACATGGGAAGATCATGGACAGGGGGCTGATATGGGTACATTGGCAGTTGCTCACGAAGCATTGCGCCCTCTCAAGCTAAAACCGGAGCAGATCCGATTATGCATGAATGACACGGCGAAATGTCCTGACAGTGGTGCGGCAGGAGGAAGCAGAAGTCAGTTGCTGACCGGAAATGCCATCGCAGATGCTTGTGACAAGCTTCTTAAGGCAATGAGGAAGGAAACAGGCGAATACAGAACTTATACGGAAATGGTTGAAGAAGGCATACTTCTAAAGTATACAGGCTCCTATGCCACCACAAGTTTTTGTACCACCCTTGACGAAAAAACGGGTCAATTCTCGCCGTATGTTGCCTATCTGTATTCAGCGTATGTGACGGAGGTTGAAGTAGATGTGAATACCGGAAAGACTACAGTACTGAAAATGACGATAGCCTCCGACTTTGGTACCATATGCAACAAGCTGGTAGTAGACGGACAGATATATGGCGCGGTACAGCAGGGAATCGGTCTTGCATTGAGTGAGGATTTCGAAGATATTCATAAGCATATTTCTCTTATCGCATGCGGCTTTCCGTATATTAAAGATGTGCCTGACGATATTCAAATTATCTATACCGAAACGCCTAGAGAGCATGGGTACAAAGGTGTGTCCGGCTGCGGTGAAGCGCCTCTTGCAGGACCGCATGTTTCCATTGTAAATGCAATATACAATGCTTGCGGGGTTAGAATACGCCATTTGCCTGCAACACCTGAGAAAGTATTGGAAGCCCTCAAGAACCAATCAAAGTAATTGGTTGATTATATAAAATACCTTGATTTGTTATCTGCTTGGTATATGTTGCATCCAAAAATGAGGGGTGCAACATATGCTTTTATTGCAGTAGTGTAAAGGGGTAAAACCATATGGAACGTAACAATATAAGTGATTTTGAAGAAAAGTGCATACAAGAACATTCACCGGCCTGTACAGCAAGCTGTCCTGTCCATGTGGATGTGAAGAAAATGAATGCTCAAATCAAAGCAGGAAACTTTAATGAAGCATTAAAGACCTTTTGTGCCAGCGTTCCTTTTCCAAGGATTATCAGTAGAATTTGCGACCATCCATGTGAATCTTCATGCAAAAGAAATGAGATAGATGCAGGACTAAACATTTCTCTGCTTGAAAAGACTTGTTTGGAATATGGCGAGGTGCCCGAACGGCGAAAGGGTTTTTATCAGAAAAAGGACCGTAAAGTGGCGGTAATAGGTTCCGGTTTAAATGGATTGACAGCCGCTCTGTTTCTGGCAGAAAAGGGTTATATGGTATCGGTTATTGAGAAGAGTGATAGGGTAGGACATGAGATATGGGATATATCTGATAAGATCCTACCCAAACACCTGATTTTAGATGACTTTAAAATATTCAACGGTATGCGTGTTGAGTTTAGATATAACACAGAGATAAAAGACATCGCAGCTTTTAAAGAGGTATGCGATCAGTATGACGCGGTTTATATATCAAGAGGAGAAAAACTAATACACCCGTTGGGTCAGGAAATAGAAGATGCCGGTAATATAATGGTTGGCAACGGTACTTTCCAGACCGGCCATCCGAAGGTGTTTGCGGGGGCAGGGTTACAATCGGCTCCGAATAAGATTTCCCCCATTACGGATATTTCGGAGGGAAAAAGGGCAGCTGTTTCGATAGACCGGTTTATTCAGAAAGTATCTCTGACTGCTTCAAGAGGGCATGAAGGTGCATATATCACAAAAATGGTTACAAAGATAACAAGAATAAAAAACATGCCGGTTGTTATTCCTTCAAATACAGACATGGGATATGTACAGGAAGAGGCGATGCGCGAGGCAGGCCGCTGCATACAATGCAGCTGTCTGGAATGCGTAAAAGCCTGCAAATATCTTGAGCATTATGGGAAATATCCCAAGAAATATATTAGAGAAATATCTAATAATTTTAACATTCTTGTAGGAAAGAAGACTGCTAAAGAGCTGATCAATTCATGCAATATGTGCGGACTGTGCGGCGAGATATGCCCTAACGCATTAGATATGGCTGAAGTAAATCAGATTGCAAAAGAATCGGCAGTAAAAAACGGACATATGCCTCCGGCTATCCATGATTTTCCGATCCGCGACATGTTATTTAGCAATAGCAGTAGATTTGCTTTGAAAAAACATCAGCCGGGATTCGAAAAAAGTAAGTTTGTTTTTTATCCGGGATGCCAGTTAAGTGCTCTTGAACCTTTGTATGTGAACCAATTATACAGCGATCTGATCAACATACTGCAAGGCGGTGTCGGTTTGCTGCTCGGATGCTGCGGTGCTCCGGCTAAATGGTCCGGAAGAAGTGAGCTCTTCATGCATGTGATGGACAGATTCTATGAAGATTGGCTGGGATTTGGCAAACCGGAAGTCTTATGTGCCTGCTCTACTTGCAAACAGATGATAAAAGGCAGCTACCCGCAAATACCGGTAACTTCAGTCTGGGAAGTATTTGGCCGATATGGCTTGCCGGGTAAGTCTTTGCACACCGATACGGTGGTTTCTGTACATGACCCTTGTACGGCAAGATATGCACTTGAGGAGCATCAAGCAGTACGAAGCATATTGGAGCAATTGGGATATAGTATCAGCGAACTGGAATTCAGTAAGCAAAAAACCAAGTGCTGCGGGTATGGAGGATTAACCGCATATGCGAACCCCGGATTGACTGAAAAAGTAATACAGCAAAGGATACAGGAAAACAGTAATGATTATGTGACCTATTGCATTAACTGCAGAGATTATTTTACTTCCAAGGGTAAGAACGCATGGCATATATTGGATCTGATTTATCATAATACCGGAAAAATAGTCAAGCACCAAAAGAGGGTAGGATATTCGCAAAGGCAGGAAAACAGAATGAAATTAAAGGAGAAAATGCTGCGGGAAAGGTGGAGAGAGGCAATGAGCCTGCAATGCCAGGATTATGAAAGTATTAAGCTTCATATACCGGAAGAAGTGATGGCGATGATAGATGAGCGGCTGATCTTAATAGAAGATATTCAAAAGACCATCTACTATGCCGAGACTACCGGGAACAAGGTTTATAACTCTAATAGCAATCATTTTACGGCACATTATAAGCCTCAAATTATCACGTACTGGGTGGAATATGGCATAGAAAATGAAAAATACCGTATTTATAACGCATACAGCCATCGTTTAGAAATTATTGAGGATGTGAATTGAAATGAAGGAAAGAGAAGAAGGGGCACATCAAATTATTTGTGCAAAATGTAATGTTCCTTTGAAAAAAGGAAAAGTGCATATCACATACCTTGGAAATACTTTTCCCGCTGAATTGCCAAGATGTCCTTCCTGCGGTATGGTGCATGTCGATGAAAGTACGGCTGTAGGTAAAATGGCAGAGATTGAAAAAAACTTGGAAGGTAAATGAACAATAAACATTAAAGCGGTCAAAGCGGAGGTTGTTTTCGGATGAAGAAAGTAAAAGTACAAGAAGCTGTTGGAGCGATATTATGCCATGATATGACAAAGATCATTCCGGGAGAGTTTAAAGGAAGGGCATTCAAAAAAGGCCATATTATTACTGAAGAAGATATTCCGGAACTATTAAATATAGGGAAGGAGCACATATATATATGGGAAAAAAAAGAACATCAGGCACATGAAGATGAGGCTGCCACATATATTGCAGAGAAAGTTGCGGGTGCAGGACTGAGATTAACAGCGCCTTGTAATGGAAGGGTAGATCTGATTGCCGATTATGAAGGTATGCTGGTGATAGATGAAGAACTGCTTTTTAATATCAATATGGTTGATGAAATTGTAGTTGCCTCACTAAATAACAAAAGATGGGTTAAGAAAGATGATGTGATCGCAGGAATTAGGGTGATCCCTATTGTAATAGAAAAAGAAAACCTATTTAAAGTGGGTAGATATTGTGAGTTAAAGAAAGTCCTCACAATAAAGCCTTTCAGGCCCTTGTCGGTGGGCATTGTTACCACAGGCAGTGAGGTTTATTCCGGTAGGATCGTTGATAAGTTTGGACCGATAGTAGAACAGAAGGTGAGAGGGTTTGGATGTGTAGTAAAGCAGAAGACAATTCTGCCCGATGACGATGGAAAGATATGTGATGCAGTCAAGGGGATGGTCCAAGAAGGAGTGGAGATGGTAGTGGTCACGGGAGGAATGTCTGTCGATCCTGATGATGTTACCCCCGCGGGTATTAAAAAGACAGGTGCAAATATAGTAACTTATGGTGCACCGGTCCTTCCAGGGTCAATGATACTCATCGCTTATCTGGACGGAGTCCCGGTGCTGGGTTTGCCAGGATGTGTTATGTATGATAGGACGACAATCTTCGATTTGATACTCCCTATGATTCTAGCAAAAAAGGAAATAACCAAAAAGGATATTGTGAAATTCGGTATGGGAGGATTATGCCGCAAGTGTAGAATCTGCCGTTATCCGGAATGCTCCTTTGGTACAGGTGCATAGACAGAATAGACAGGAGAAGTCGTATGAACAATCCTATTCCTTGTAATATATATGAAAATCCAAAGGCCATAGAACTTTTTGGAATAACGTTAAGACCGGGTGGCTATCACATCACTAAAAGAGCTGCTGATTTCTGCGGTCTTGAAGCAGGTTCGAGGGTGCTTGATATAGGCTGCGGTGTCGGAGCAAGCGTTGAATATCTTATCAATCATTACGGTATCCATGCTATGGGTATTGACAACTCCAAAGGAATGCTGCGTATAGGCAGGAAGAGAAATTGCAGCATACCTATCATGTACGGTAGGGCGGAAGGCACGGTTTTCCCGAGTGAAACAATGGATGCCGTCCTTTGCGAATGTACATTGTCTCATGTAGATAACATCGGTAGGGTTTTAGGTGAATGCAGCCGCATATTGAAAAGAAACGGGTATCTAATTTTAAGTGATCTATATATGCGCAAAGCAGAGAGTGTATCGATAGATATTAATGCTGTTAGCAGTATAGCAGGAATACTGACAAAAGAAGAATTGTATGCCTGCGTTCAAAACATGGGGTTTAAAATCCGATTATTTGAGGATCATTCAAAGACACTTATTGATGTGCTGTGCAGTATTATTTTCAAGTACGGATCTATGGCGGACTTTTACAGACAGACAGGATGCAAGAATGAATTTTGTAATGCTGAAACAATATGGACAAAGAAGAAAATAGGGTACTATTTGCTTATTGCAACCAAAAGTTAGGAGAATCTATTGAGTGATTGCGAGGGGTAGGGATGGATGATATTTTAGAGCGTGTAACCGAACTAGCACTTGAAAAATACTGCTGTGCGCAAATCGTTATGGCGATAGGACTGGAGATGTTAGACAAAGACAATCCCGATTTGATCAGAGCAATGAAAGGGATGTGCCATGGCGTATGCACCTACCGGTTCTGTGGTACGCTTGCTGCAGCTGCATGTGTGCTTTCGCTGTATCACGAACATTATTCATCTGTACTGATTCCCGAATTAGTCAGATGGTTTGAAGACAGGTATGGAAGCGTAACCTGCTTTAATATCACGGAAGGGAAAATAGACATGTCCCGCTGTCTTAAAATAACGGCAGATACATGTATGCGTTGTTTTGAGCTTATTGAAGAGAACCGGCTGGTGGGGGATGAGTAATGAATAATCAGGAGAAAGTCATTTATCATACCGAAAGCGTTTGTCCGGTATGTCTTGAACGGATTGATGCATGGTATGTGGAAGAAAATAGGGATATTTATCTTAAGAAGAGATGTTTGGAGCATGGGGATTTTTCAACCATCGTTTGGCGTGGACATGAAGCAAGTAGTTTCTTTTCATGGAAGAAGGAGAAATTGATCCCATATCAGCAAAATGCTATGGCCGCAGTGGATAGAGGATGTCCATATGATTGCGGACTATGTCCGGAGCATAGGCAGCGTACCTGCTGTGTTCTGTTGGAAGTTACAGACCGATGCAATCAGAACTGTAGTTTTTGCTATGCAGATAGCGGTGGGATAACCGAAGACCCATCTTTTGAAACGATAAAAGGATGGTTGGAAATGCTGGCAGAAAGGGGAAAACCATTTCTGCATATCTCGGGGGGAGAGCCGACCGTAAGAGAGGATTTGCCGCAGATCGTAAGCCTTGCGAGGGATATGGGTTTTGAATTTATTCAATTAAATACAAACGGATTACGGTTGGGGCAAGAGCCAGGATACGCCAGAAAACTAAAAGATGCCGGAGTATCGGTTGTATTTATGCAGTTTGATGGAACAAATGATCAAATATTTGAGAAACTCCGCGGAAGGCCTCTTCTGAAAGATAAAGAGGCAGCAATTAAGAATTGTAGTGAATGTTATTTGGGGGTTGTACTGGTACCTACCATTATCCCAGGGATCAATTCTGAAAATATAGGTGAGATATTAAGATACAGTCTCCATAGAATCCCTGATGTTAGAGGGGTGCATTTTCAACCTGTCAGTTACTTCGGTAGGTATCCTAAGCAGCCTGTTGACAGCCGGCGTATGACTTTGCCCGAATTACTGGGGGAAATAGAAAGACAAACCCAAGGTGTCTTTAAAGCAAGCAATTTTGCTCCTTCAAGGTGTGACCATCCGCACTGCGGATTTCACGGTGATTTTGTACTGATGCCGGATGGAAATGTGAGAAGCCTAACACAGCAGTCAAAACAAAAATGCTGCTGCGAGCAAGAAACCATGGGATCTGCTGTTGAAAAAAGCCGTAGTTTTGTATCAAGAAGATGGGTGAGAGAAACACAGGTGCCCGGAACAGATGAAAGATGTTGTAATTCGGGATTTGGTGAGTGGGAAGACTTTATTGCCAGGGTAAAATCACATGGGTTCAGTATTACGGGTATGTTATTCCAAGACTGCTGGAACCTTGATCTCGAAAGACTGAAGGCATGTAGTTTACATGTGCTGGATAAGGATGGAAGAATTATTCCATTCTGTGCTTACAATTTAAGCAACATCGAAGGAAAGCGCCTCTATAGAAGTAGTGGTGATTGGAGGACTTGGAGGTGATATGTGATGAGTGAAAACGTATATGGAAGGCTGGTGGATGTTCTTAATGAAGGCAAAAGGGCTGTTATGCTTACAGATATTGATGCTTCGAATAGTATAGATGCCGGTAGTAATAATAAAATACTTTTCGCGGAAGACAACTTGCAGCAATGTGCTTCAAAGTATTGTGTGGACGGAAGTATTTTAGAAAGTATAAGAAATGCGCTTGTGTCAGGATGTTTGCAATATGTTCCGGGAATAGGGCAGAAGAAATACTTGATAGAGCCGTATTTACCACAGCCGAAGCTTATCGTGTTTGGAGGAGGACATATATCAAAGCCGCTTGTTGAATTTGGTGCTGCAGTTGGTTTTTCCATTACGCTTGTTGATGACAGGATCTCCTTTGCGAATACAAAACGCTTTCCTAAAGCGGAAAAAGTAATTTGTGAGAGTTTTGAAAAAAGCTTTCCGCTATTGACGTTAAATAAAGCCTCCTTTGTGGTGATTGTAACAAGAGGTCACAGATATGATTCGTACTGCCTAAGCAAAGTATTGGAACATGATGTTGCATATATAGGTATGATAGGTTCTAAACGGAAGGTCAGGAGTGCAATGGCACAGCTATTGGAAGAAGGTTTTTCAAAGGAGAAACTGGATAGCGTAAATGCACCCATAGGCATTGATATTGGGGCAGTTACTCCTGAGGAAATAGCTGTAGCAATTATTGCCCAGGTAATAAATTTTAGAAGGCAAAAGGGTTTTGAAAACACACCGAATGCCGGTCTGAAAACGAACTGGGTGGAGTATGACCGCGATGTATTGGAGGTATTAAGCAAGGAGAACGTAGAACCAAAAGCCATTGTGACAGTGATTGCTACAAAAGGCTCAGTACCTAGAAAGGCAGGAGCAAAAATGCTGGTATGGCAGGATGGACGGACAGTAGGAAGCATTGGGGGAGGCTGCAGTGAAGGAGAAGTGATCACAGCTGCCATGAATGTGATCAGGGATAGGTCGGTGGAGTTGAAACATATAGATATGACCGGATATGTTGCCGAGGAAGAGGGGATGGTTTGCGGGGGTATAATGGACGTCATCATTGAGCCATGGTAGGTTGCTAAGGAAGATTAACAAGTTCTGCATTGCAGGATACACAATATTAAACAGGAGGTAGTCATATTGAACATATTAAAGCATCTAGCGGAAGTCATGGGACCTAGAGTGGCAGGAACGCAAGGAGAAGCCCGTGCGGCTGAATTTTTAGCCGGTGAGTTTACAAAACTCGGGTTGGATACAAACGTGCAGGAATTCACATTTCTGAATTGGAATATGAATGAGCCGCCGAGGCTTTGGATAAAAGCACCGGTAGAGAAAGAAATAAAAGTAGCGCCATATACTTATTCACTGTCAACCCCTCCCAATGGGATTGTCGGGAAACTGAAAAAAATCGGTAAGATGTATATTATACCAGGGTATATGGATTGGACAAAATACAGCATCATTGATGAGAACAATACTGAGTTAGGTTGCATTGTGGCCAATCCAAACGGCATGGCAGCACCTATATCAAGCGGAAAATGCACACTGCCGGAAGCATGTGCGGTCATTGGCAAAGATGATGCAAGAGAAATTGACGACTTGTTGGAAAGCGGACAAGAGGTAAAGGTATGTCTCTACAATTCAGGGCACTTTGTGCCTTCCCAATCCAGAAATGTAATAGGGGTACTGGGAGAAGGTCTGCCGCAGGTAGTCGTATGTGCTCATTATGATTCGGTATTCTATGCGCCGGGAGCGGTAGATAATGCTTCAGGCATACAAGTTGTATATAACATCGCAAAGCGTTTTATAGAAGAAGGTAAAATGAATAAGAAAACTATTGCGTTTATTGCGATGGGTTGTGAAGAACCGGGTTTACTGGGTTCAAGATATTATGTCAAATTTCTTAAGGAGCATGGTCTATTAGATCATATCGAATTCTGCGTTAATTTTGATATGGTAGGCAAGGGCGAAAACTTCTTTTTGCGGGCAGGGATGGGGAAAGGCGAATATTTAATGAATATACTCAACGAAAGCAACTTAAAGATTGCCCATGATATAAAGCTTGATACTGCAAAAGCTTCGTCCGACAACTGGCCATTCAATGAAGAAAATATACCCAATGTTCAAGTCGTAGCACTGCCGTTTCCACTGTATCACCAATCGGATGATACGGTTGATCAAATGGACACCAAGATTCTTAGTGAAGCAGAAGAAATAGGATACACATTGATTAAAGAGTTAGTCAGTTAAACTGTAGGGGAGCGTGTTTTATTTGAAAAAAATCAAACTGTTAGCAATATCTGCAAGTCCGCGTAAAGGAAACAGTCAGTATCTACTTGAAAAAGCATTGGAATGCGTATCTGAACTTCCATTCCCGGTTGAGGTACAGACCTATAGCATGCGAGGTAAGAAGATCGGACCTTGTATCGGATGCCTCAAATGCTATGAAAACGGCGGGCAGTGCATACTCAAGGATGACTTTAATGAGCTGCGCGAGATGTGGATTAAGGCAGATGGCATTATTTATTCAAGTCCGGTCTATGTGGTAGGGATACCCGGGCAATTAAAGTGTTTTTACGACAGGTTGCATAATTCTTTTTACGGATATTATGAAGTAACCTCTATGCGGCATATGAAGGCCATCGGCTTTATTACACAAGGTGCATGCATATATGGCGGACAGGAGCTTGCCATGCAGAGCATTATACTGCATGCAACACTCATAAATTCAGTACCGGTTGCTCCTGATGGTTCTCATATTGGTTCAGGAGGTTGGACCGGGGGACGCTTTGATGTGGAGGCTTCGAAAGACAGAGCGGTGGAACAGACGCCGGATGCTTCCATTACTATCGATACCGCCCGAAGTATGGTCAAACGTGTAGTGGAAACTGCTGCAATACTTAAATCGGGTGTTTCAGCCTTATCAAATGTTCTTGAGAAGGATCCGAGATATGTCCCGTTTATAAAGAGAATGAATGAAGAAGAAGCTTAAAGGAGGAGAAAATAAAAATGTGTTTAAGACAGACCATGGAAATTTATGAAGTACTGGATAGTAAATTTGTTGACGGAGAGACCATTGTCAAGATGTTTAAAGACCGCGGCATCCAAGATGCATCGACAAAGCGTTTATATGCTGAAGGCGGTTATACCGATCTCGTCAGTATAACCATTAAAGGAAAAAACGGCAAATCATCGGGAGGTACCGCACCTACCCTTAATATTGCGGGGAGTCTTGGCGGTGTAGGAGGCAGGCCTGCGGTTACGGGCATCGTATCGGATGCCGATGGCGCTTTAGTGGCAATTGCCAGCGGGCTTAAGCTTGCGGATATGCAAAAAAATGGGGACTATACCGACGGCGATATTGTAGTACGTACGACGATTTGTCCGAATGCCCCGACGATGCCTCACGATCCTGTTCCTTTTATGTCCAGTTACGTAGATTTTGTTGAATTGAAGAAGAACATCATTGATGAAACTGCTGATGCTGCTTTGGTGACAGAAACGACAAAAGGGAACAAGGTGCTAAATAACAATGGTTTTGCCATTACTCCGACAGTAAAAGCGGGTTGGGTGTTGAAAGTAAGCAATGACGCCATTGATGTGATGGAGCGTGTAACCGGGAAGAGAGCAATTGTGATTCCTATTACTATGCAGGACATTACACCTGTTTGTGATGATATACATCATCTGAATGGACTGTGTGAGATACCTGCCGGGGTAGCTATGCCGGTGCTTGGTGTAGCAATAACCACAGAAATCCCTGTATCCGGTGCTGCCTCGGGAGCGAGCAGCATTATTGATATGGAGGCAGCAGTGCGTTATTGTGTTGAAATCGCAAAGGATTTCGGAAAAGGTAAATTTAATTTTTATGACAAAGAAGAATTCAACAAGTTGGTGGCTTTCTATGGATCTATGGAACATCTGCAGACCAAAGGAAACCGGTCATAGATACCGGATATTCCACTGTTTGGGATACAGATTTTTAATAAATTAAATTACACATAATTGTATAGGGGGATAAATATGAAACCGGAAATGATAATCATGTTAACTTATAATGATCAAACAGTAAAAAATGCAATGGAAGTATTCAATGAATGTAAGGACCTGCCTGTGAAATGCTGGGGTTTTAAGGATGTTGGCTTACCTATCCCTCAGATGAAAGAGCTTGTTGCTGAAATGAAGAAAAATAATAAAACAACTTTTATGGAGGTAGTATCATATACGGAAGAAGAATGTCTTGCAGGGGCCAAGCTTGCGATAGAATGCGGATTTGATTACCTGATGGGTACAATCTTCTATGACTCTGTCTTTAAATTATTTGAAAACTCATCTACAAAGTATTTGCCTTTCTGCGGCAAAGTAAGTGGAAGTCCAAGTATCTTAGAAGGAACCATTGATGAAATCATCGATGAAGCAAAGAAAATGACTGATAAAGGCGTAGGCGGATTCGATATTCTTGCCTACAGATATGTACAGGGGAATCCTGAGGAATTGGCACAAAGGTTTGTTGAGGAAACCGAGGTTCCTGTATGCGTAGCAGGAAGCATTTCCAGCTTTGACAGGTTGGATAAGGTGAAAGAAATCGCGCCATGGAGTTTTACTATCGGTTCGGCGTTCTTCGATAAAAAATTTGTACCAAACGGTTCTTTCAGAGAGCAGATAGAAAAAGTCATTGAGTACATGGGTTAATTCTTTTGAAAATGATAAAGATAGAGGGGGTAAAAATATGGAGCCGAAAGTAATAAAAGAAAGTGAGGCCCGCGTGTTTCTTGACGGGCAAGAGTTATGCCGTGAATATATTGCGACAGGCAAGATCACCTTCGGAACCTCCACGCTGCTGCCTGGACAGCGGGGAGGTATAGATCCCGGTCATCCGGATTCCCATGAGATATTTTATGTAAGCAGAGGTCACGTAATTATGAATATTGCCGGCGAAAACCAATATTATGAACTAAAAGAAGGGGATATTATCATTATTCCTGAAGGAAAGCCGCATGAATTGACCAATGTAGGTACCGAGAAAGCAATTATTACATGGTCCTGCGCACCTAGTCCGGTATAAGGGGGAGAAGCGGAATGGAATGTATTTTAAGTTTGGATCTGGGCACTACGGCTATAAAGGTAATGTTGTTTGCCAAGGATGGAAGTGTATTGGGAAAATCTACGCAAGAATATACGTTGCTCACACCTACCGCGCTTGCTGTGGAGCTTGATCCGGAAGTATACTGGAAAGCTTTTAAGGCGGGGGTACAAGAGGTTATGTCAGTGTCCGGGGTGAGTCCTAAAGACATTAAAGCGTTAGGCATTTCTGCCCAGGGTGAGACCCTCATTACTTTAGGTGCCGATCATAAACCGTTGATGAATGCGATTGTTTGGCTTGACAACAGGGCGCAGGAAGAAGCAGATATCTTGGGTGATGAATTTGGACATGAGCATGCGTACCGCATTACCGGTCAGGTTAAAATCGTGCCTACATGGCCTGCATCTAAAATACTATGGTTAAAAAGAAATAATCCGGAAGTATATAAAAATGCCGCAAAGTATTTGTTGATAGAAGATTACTTTATTTATAGAATGACCGGGAAGTTCGTATGTGAAGGCTCTTTGGTTTGTTCTACCGTATATTGGGATATTATCAAAAAGACCTGGTGGAAAGAAATGCTGGATTATCTCGGTGTTTCTGAGCAGCAGCTTCCTGAACTGATGGAGCCCGGTCAAACGGTAGGGCAGCTATTGCCGGAAGTCGCTGCCGAACTGGGATTGTCCTCAGAAACAATGATTACCACCGGTGCATTGGATCAGGCATGCGGTGCGATCGGGGTGGGAAATATCAAACCCGGAGTGATTTCCGAAAATACCGGTGCGGCGCTTGCAATCTGTGCGACTGTCGATAAACCGTTTTTTGATCCGCAGGGAATGATGCCCTGCCACTATCATGCTATTCCCGATACATACATGGCGCATACCTTTACGACAGGCGGCATGACGCTAAAGTGGTTCAGGGATGCATTTTGCCAAAGTGAAGGGCAGGTTGCGCAAATAGCCGGACTTGACGCGTATGATTTGATGGGTAAAGAAGCAGACAGTGTGCCGCCGGGGGCCGACGGTCTTATTATGTTGCCCCATCTTGCAGGGGCGATGGCGCCAGAGTCAAACCCGCTTGCGAAAGGTGTTTTTTACGGATTTACCCTTCATCATACAAAGCCTTATTTTATAAGGGCCGTTATGGAGTCCATAGCGTGTATCGTTAAGAGAAATATCGATGTTTTGAATACGCTGGGGATTGATGTGAAAGAAATAAGATCCCTTGGCGGGGGTTCAAGAAGCCGGGTATGGAACCAAATCAAAGCGGATGTTACACAAAAATCGGTCTTTACAATGAAAAATGAAGAAGCGGCTTCTCTAGGAGCAGCTATTCTAGCAGGAACTGCCGTAGGTATTTATCCGAGTTTGGAAAAGGCATGCAATGAGATGGTATCACTCCGCCACTGCCTGCAACCCCGGTTAGAAAACCGCGCCGTATATGAAAAGACGTATGAAAAGTATTTGATGCTATACGATTCATTGGTAGAGATGTTCAAGGTTTAAGACAAGTGGAATACATCTAAATTATAGTAAATCTAATGTTTGATTGTAGGGGTAGAGTTCATATCTGACCGCGGATACGAGATATAACCAGTTCGGGAGGATATTGAATCCACCCCTACAAAAGCTTGATTGACAATCAACTTATTTATACGTAAGTATAAATAATGGTGCAGTTCATATAAAAGGAGAAATCTATATATGCTTGTAAAATTTGATTATGCAAGATGTGATAGTATAAACGATTTACTGGATGTTTTATCAAATTCCGGTAAAAATATAGGACTTATTGCAGGTGGTACCGATTTACTTGTACAAATACGGTCCAAGCTGGTGAAACCGGATGCGGTCATATCTATCAAGGACATCCCTGAGCTTACGGAGATTAAGGAAACAGCCCATGATATCACCGTTGGTGCTGCGGTATCCTTTTCTGAAATAATAGGATCTTCCGTAATACATGATAACTTTCCTGTATTGCAGGATGCCTCCGGGTATATTGGCAGCCCGATCATAAGGAACTTGGCGACCATCGGAGGCAATGTTCAGACAGCGTCTCCGGCAGCAGACGGTCTTGCAGCATTGTACAGTCTGGATGCCCAAGTTGTATTAGTATCGCCACGAGGTGAACGTCTATTAAAAATTGAAGATTTTGTGATAGGGCCAAAGAAAACGGCGAGAGCTAAGGACGAATTAATAAAAGCATTCCGGATTCCTAAGATCAAGTGGGATATGGAAAAGTTTTTTAAAGTGGGGAAAAGAAATGCATTGGCAATATCTATCGTAAACGGCGTTGTAAGAGCAGCCTTTGAAGATGGTAGAAAAATTAAGGAAGCAAGAGTGGTATTGGGAGCGGTAGCGCCTACCCCGTTAAGGCTTAGGCAGGCAGAAAACTTCCTGCAGGGAAAAGAATACACCGACGAACTTGGGAAGGAACTAAGGAAAATAATACAGGATTCGATATCTCCTATATCCGATATCAGAGCAAGTAAGGAGTATAGGAAGTATATCGCAGGGGTAATGTGCGACCGGGTAATCAGCGATAATTTAGAAAACGGCGGTGGAAGATCATGATGGTAAACTTTGCGTTAAATGGAAAACCGGTATCGATAGACGCTGAGCCCCACTGGACTTTGGTAGATGTTCTAAGGGACAAGTTCGGACTTACCGGGGTTAAGAAAGGCTGTGAAACCGGGGAGTGCGGTGCATGCACGATTTTACTGAATGGAGATAATGTGGCCTCTTGCATGCTGCTTATCGGTCAGGTGGAGAACAAGGAAGTTACGACAATAGAGGGTCTTTCTAAAGAAGACTATATAGATCCTATTCAAAAGGCGTTTTTAGAGCAAGGCGCATTACAGTGCGGCTATTGCACACCGGGGATGATTCTCACGGTGAAGGCATTACTGGATAAAAATCCTTCTCCCACGCGCGAAGAAATTAAGCAAGGTATATCAGGCAATTTATGCAGATGTACCGGCTATGAACAAATCATTGAAGCTATAGAATCAGTAATGGAGGAATTAAACCATGGTAAAGATTAAACCCTTCAGAACAGATGCTTATCAGAAAGTAACAGGCAATGCCAAATTTACGGCAGATTTTTATATGCCGGGCATGCTTTATGCAAAAATATTATGGCCGAAGTATCCTGCAGCAAAAATTATTAAAATCGACACCGCAGAAGCGGAAACCCTGCCAGGCGTTGAACGGATCATCACCAGAAAAGACATTACAGGTCCCAATAAAGCTGCTGTATTTGAACCCTATGACAGACCGGTACTTGTTGGAGAAGGTGAAGAGGCTAAGTTTCTTGGTGATGCCTTGGCGATAGTGGTAGCGGAAACAGAAGAGATAGCATATCAAGCTCTGGATTTTATAAAAGTAGAGTATTTACCATTACCTTCCGTAAATTCTTTTGAGGAAGCCCAGCAAACAAAAGAGCCTTGCTCTACTTATGAAATCAAAAAAGGAGATGTTGAAGAAGGATTTTCTAAGGCGGATCTGATATTGGAAGAAGAATATACTTTTCCGATGGTAGAACATGCTCCTATAGAGCCGGAAGCCGGTCATTCATTTATCGACGGACAAGGTGTTATTAATGTTTGTTTCGGTTCACAAAACCTGGGAAGGCATCACAGAATGATATGCAAGTCCTTAGGACTGCCTTTCCAGAAAGTACGACTGTATTCACCTTATGTGGGAGGAGGATTTGGAGGAAAACATTGTATCTCTGTGCAGATTCACCTGACACTTGCAGCTCATGTGGTAAAAAAGCCTGTTAAGCTGGTATGGACCAGAGAGGAATCATTTATCGCAGGATCTAAGAGGCATGATCTTAGAATTAAGCTTAAAATCGGTTTAAGCAAGGAAGGTAAATTATTAGCCGTAGATGGACAATATAAATCTGCAGCCGGTCCGTACCTTGGGTATTCTGAAAGGACTGTTTACACGGCTGTACGGTATCTTTGCGGACCCTATTGGACAGATCATTTAAGAGGCAGGGGTGAAATATATCATACAACTAATAATGAGGCAGGCGCTTTCCGGGGGTTTGGCTCGACAGAGAGTACCTTTGCGATGGAAACACTTCTAAACAGAGCTGCTAGGAAGTTGAATATTTCACCTCAGGAGATTAGAAGAGTTAATTACATGAAGAAAGATGAAATAGAGCGGCAATATGAAGGAAACATATGGAAGATGACATCGGATAGGGTTACGGTAGAGGAAGCTTTGGAGAATGCTATCCGTATGGCCGGTCCTAAACCTCAGCCAGGAAAGCATAAGAAGGTTGGGAGAGGTATTGCTGTAGCTATGCCTATGTTCGGTATAGGAGATACACCCGGTTATAGAGGTACCGGTGCCGATATGACCATGTACCTGGACGGTTCGGTCAATGTAAGGGTGGGTTTTGCAGAAATCGGACAGGGAATAACAGGGGTAATCACCAGATTAACCTCTCAAATTCTTAATATAGATGAGGAAAAGGTGAGCATCATTTATTGCGACAGCCATACTACTCCAAAGGCAGGATCACTAGGTGACTCACAGGCCACTTTCAATTGCGGCAATGCAGTTATTTCCGCTGCCGGAAAATTGAAGGAACGGTTGGAGGACACAGTAAAAGAGATGCTGAAAACAGATGAAAAAGTGGAATTCAGAAATTTAAAGTTCTATATGCGGGATAAAGAATGCGTAAAGTTTGAAGATTTTATGGATTATTGTTATTATGAAGGAAAAAACCTTACGGTTACCGGATGGTATGAAGGTCCTGATTCTGTGGATAAGCATGGTGTTACATATATGGCTAGTGTAGTTGATGTAGAAGTGGATGAAGATACCGGAGAAACCAAGGTGCTGAATGTATTTACTGCCCATGATATCGGAAAAGTGATTCATGAAAAAAGTGCAATTGGGCAGATGATAGGCGGTACTGTTATGTCCTTAGGAACGATGCTGTATGAAGAATTTTTGATGAAGGATGGCAAGCCGGTTACGCGTTCGTTTGTTGAATATGTTATTCCTACGGCGCAGGATATTCCGGAAAAGAACGAGATAGAATTTATAGAGTGTCCTTCATCATTCGGGCCTATGGGGGGCAAGGGCATCGGAGAACATGCCCTTTACGCGCCGGCACCTGCCTTCGCAAATGCGATAATGGATGCGGTAGGAGTAGCGGTGAACCGCATTCCTTTGACACCGGAAAGATTATTAAAAGCAATGAAGAAAATCTAACCTTATAAACACATGCTTATATTGACGGCAGGGAATGATTTTAAATAAAAGAGACTATTTTTTAAAGCAGAGAAGGAGATAAGTGTATGGAAAAGATAACAATGGTCCAGTCTATCCGGTACAGTTCACCTCATCCGTACGGTTTGGTTATTTCTATGGGAAATAATAAAAAAGTCAATATTATGGGTGTGTCTTGGTGGACTTTTGCTTCCACCAAGCCCCCTATCATATTGGTGAGCCTTAGCAAAGCTTGCTGCACCAATCAAAACATCAAGGAGACCCGGCAGTTCAGTTTGTGTCTGCCATGCGAAAGCATGAAGGAAAAAGCATGGAAATGCAGCACTTCTTCCGGTTACAAGATTGATAAAGTTAAAGAATATAATATTGATGTTATATCATCTCAGTCCATAGAGCCGCCAATATTAAAAGAGTCCCATATAGCCTATGAGTGTGAAGTAGTACAAATAATTGAAGCGGGAGATCATGATATCTTTATGAGCAATATTATTGAAATTTATGGAGATTTAGAAAAGAAGCACTTATATACAGACAATGGATATAGTAAATTAATCTGTTGTGCTACTAATACTTTTGACATAAAGGAACATTATACCAACGGATAAGGTCATAATATCCTTGTCTATGAATCAAAACTACCCGCTGAGCGGGTAGTTTTGATTTTTTTCCTTCGCCAGAACTGGATTCCTTTTTTGATCTATATTTCCTGACTGCTTAACGGTTTCTATTTCGGCCGTATTTCGATGCGGCCCTACAGCATGTTACTTGTTAATAATCAATATTCCATGAAATTGATTCGGCATTACAACAAATTTATCAATCCTTGTTCAAACCACGTTTGGTGAATAGCTTGGTAGTCGCGAATCATAGATTCATCTACAAAGAGAATTTGTTGGAAGCCTTCGACTTTGTATGCTGTGTGTATATTGCTAACCGTGGTTGGTGATATTCTAACAATTTCTGATACTTCTTCACGTGTTTTTCCGGATAGAAATAGATAGAGTGCCTGATTCTTCTAAAAACTCTAACTTTCTTCTCTATATCCATGGCTGCTTTGATTGAATTTAATTCTTCCTATGACGCTCTCATAATAATCTTCATCCTTTGTAAAAGTATCACAAGGTATATCGGAATAAATCATACAATTGTTTAGTTCAACTTATATAGTGTAAAAATCACAGGAAAATGGAGTAATAACAAATAATAGCGTATCAGATGAATACACTTTAAAATGATTGTAATATTTGACGGTTTATGCACTTGATGAATAATGCTTGTCTGTGTTATATTATTAAAGCTGTCGCTTGCGACAACAAGTGACAAAAAATGTGGGGGTGTAGCTCAGTTGGGAGAGCACCTGCCTTGCAAGCAGGGGGTCAGGAGTTCGACTCTCCTCATCTCCACCATTATTTAGTGAATAGTTAATAGTGAATAATGAATAGTTTAAAAGCCATTATAATGAAACTATTGACGGTAACTAAAAAATTAGTTCACGGTTTATGGTTCACAGTTCACAGCAGTGGATGGTGAAAGTCAAGGAAGTGAGCTGATATAAGAAAACTTTTGTTGTATAGAGCGGTACAGTAATTACCAGTAAAAAGTTGTTGACAGGTAAGCTTGATTATGTTAGAATATTTTCTGTCGCTTCGAAAGAGCGATGAAGAAATTACCAAAGAAAAAGCTGTTGACAAACAGAGTTGATCATGGTAAGATAGCTTTTGTCGCTTCACAAGAGCGATGAAGAAATTACCAAGAAAAAAGCTGTTGACAAACGAAATAAAGTTTGATATAATAGCAAAGCTGCTTCAGTGAGCAGTACTAAATTGGTCTTTGAAAATTGGATAGCGTAAGAGGTTCTCGTTTAATATAGTTAATAATTAATAACGAATAGTTAATAATTATTGATGATTTGAGAAAACTTTAGCGTACTTTATAACAAAGTAAAGCTAGTGATAATTTTGAGCTAATTAAACGTTCAATAAATTTTTATTGAGAGTTTGATCCTGGCTCAGGACGAACGCTGGCGGCGTGCCTAACACATGCAAGTCGAGCGGAGATTGGTTGAAGGTTTACCGGATGCCAATTTTAGCGGCGGACGGGTGAGTAACGCGTGAGTAACCTGCCTTATACAGGGGGATAACACATCGAAAGATGTGCTAATACCGCATGATATCAGATAGTCGCATGGCTGTTTGATCAAAGGAGCAATCCGGTATAAGATGGACTCGCGTCTGATTAGCTGGTTGGTGAGGTAAAAGCTCACCAAGGCGACGATCAGTAGCCGACCTGAGAGGGTGATCGGCCACATTGGGACTGAGACACGGCCCAGACTCCTACGGGAGGCAGCAGTGGGGAATATTGCGCAATGGGGGAAACCCTGACGCAGCAACGCCGCGTGAAGGAAGAAGGCTTTCGGGTCGTAAACTTTTGTCTTCTGGGAAGAAACATGACGGTACCAGAGGAGGAAGCCACGGCTAACTACGTGCCAGCAGCCGCGGTAATACGTAGGTGGCGAGCGTTGTCCGGAATTACTGGGTGTAAAGGGCGTGTAGGCGGGACTGCAAGTCAGATGTGAAATACCGGGGCTCAACCCCGGGGCTGCATTTGAAACTGTAGTTCTTGAGTGCAGGAGAGGAAAGCGGAATTCCTAGTGTAGCGGTGAAATGCGTAGATATTAGGAGGAACACCAGTGGCGAAGGCGGCTTTCTGGACTGTAACTGACGCTGAGGCGCGAAAGCGTGGGGAGCGAACAGGATTAGATACCCTGGTAGTCCACGCCGTAAACGATGGATACTAGGTGTTGGGGGTATCGACCCCTCCAGTGCCGGAGTTAACACAATAAGTATCCCACCTGGGGAGTACGGCCGCAAGGTTGAAACTCAAAGGAATTGACGGGGGCCCGCACAAGCAGTGGAGTATGTGGTTTAATTCGAAGCAACGCGAAGAACCTTACCAGGGCTTGACATCTACAGAATCCCAAAGAGATTTGGGAGTGCCTTCGGGAACTGTAAGACAGGTGGTGCATGGTTGTCGTCAGCTCGTGTCGTGAGATGTTGGGTTAAGTCCCGCAACGAGCGCAACCCCTATTGTTAGTTGCCATCATTAAGTTGGGCACTCTAGCGAGACTGCCGGTGACAAATCGGAGGAAGGTGGGGACGACGTCAAATCATCATGCCCCTTATGTCCTGGGCTACACACGTACTACAATGGCCATTAACAGAGCGAAGCAAGACGGTGACGTGGAGCAAATCGCCAAAAATGGTCCCAGTTCAGATTGTAGGCTGAAACTCGCCTACATGAAGTCGGAATTGCTAGTAATCGCGGATCAGCATGCCGCGGTGAATACGTTCCCGGGCCTTGTACACACCGCCCGTCACACCATGAGAGTCGGTAACACCCGAAGCCTGTGAGCTAACCGTAAGGAGGCAGCAGTCGAAGGTGGGGCTGATGATTGGGGTGAAGTCGTAACAAGGTAGCCGTATCGGAAGGTGCGGCTGGATCACCTCCTTTCTAAGGAGCAGAGCTCCAGTTAATAGTGAATAACGAATAGTTAATAATTATTAACGGATGGAGCCAATCCTATGGTCGATAGATCATATTAGTATGATCTTCACGAGAACTCTTACGCTATTTAATTTTGAAAGACCAAGTTCTTTTTAGTGAATAGTTAATAGTGAATAATGAATAGTTTAAAAGCTATGAATGGAAGCTGTTAGCAGTCACTAAGAAAATGATCTTTCAAAAGTTAATAGAAGATAACTGTTCATTATTAGTTATTCACTATTAACTAAACAAAATGTACCTTGAAAACTAAACAATGTAAAGACATGAGGAAAAGATTAAAAAAGGGTAATCGCAGTGGAACCACTGTATTACACTACAATTTTAAAGGAAAACTTTACTCATATAATTCTTAAGGAGAACACCAGACTGTTGAGGTGAAAAGCAGTAGGAAGATGAATAACACTATTCATTATTCACTACTAACTATTCACTAAACAAAGGTCAAGCTAATAAGAGCACAGGGTGGATGCCTTGGCATTAGGAGCCGAAGAAGGACGCGATAAGCTGCGAAAAGCTGCGGTAAGGCGCAAATAGCCATTGACCCGCAGATATCCGAATGGGGGAACCCGGCTGGAGCAATATCCAGTCACCATGCAGTGAATTCATAGCTGTATGGAGGAATACCCGCTGAACTGAAACATCTAAGTAGGCGGAGGAAGAGAAAGAAACATCGATTCCCTAAGTAGTGGCGAGCGAACGGGGAAGAGGCCAAACCTGAAGTAGCAATACTTTAGGGGTTGCGGACTGCAATATGTATCATGAAGGTTAGCAAAACTACCTGGAAAGGTAGACCATAGAGGGTAAGAGTCCCGTATGTGAAAACCGAAGTGAGCTAGCAGGATCCAGAGTACCATGGGACACGAGAAATCCTGTGGGAAGCAGGAGGGACCACCCTCCAAGCCTAAATACTACCTAATGACCGATAGCGCATAGTACCGTGAGGGAAAGGTGAAAAGAACCCCGGGAGGGGAGTGAAATAGAACCTGAAACCCTGTGTTTACAAGCAGACAAAGCACATTAAGGTGCGATGTCGTACTTTTTGTAGAACGGTCCGGCGAGTGTATGTAACGAGCAAGGTTAAGGTGTTAAGCACCGCAGCCGAAGGGAAACCGAGTCTTAAAAGGGCGCGCAGTTCGTTGTATACGACCCGAAACCGGGTGACCTACCCATGGACAGGTTGAAGCGGAAGTAAAATTTCGTGGAGGACCGAACCCACCAATGTTGAAAAATTGGGGGATGAGCTGTGGGTAGCGGAGAAATTCCAATCGAACTCGGAGATAGCTGGTTCTCCCCGAAATAGCTTTAGGGCTAGCCTCGGATTAATTTAGCGGAGGTAAAGCACTGAATGGGCTAGGGGCCTTATCCGGTTACCGAACCCTATCAAACTCTGAATGCCGCATAAATGATGTCCGGGAGTCAGACTATGGGAGATAAGTTTCATAGTCAAAAGGGAAACAGCCCAGATCAACAGCTAAGGTCCCTAAATAGATTTAAGTGGAAAAGGATGTGGAGTTGCTAAAACAACCAGGATGTTGGCTTAGAAGCAGCCACTCATTTAAAGAGTGCGTAATAGCTCACTGGTCGAGTGATTCTGCGCCGAAAATGTAACGGGGCTAAAATCTATACCGAAGCTTTGGCAGTAGCAATACTGGGTAGGGGAGCTTTCTATGACAGGTTGAAGCATGACCGCAAGGACATGTGGACGAGATAGAAGAGAGAATGCCGGAATGAGTAGCGAGAATTATGTGAGAATCATAATCGTCGAAAACCTAAGGTTTCCTGAGGAAGGTTCGTCCGCTCAGGGTTAGTCGGGAGCTAAGGCGAGGCCGAGAGGCGTAGTCGATGCACATACGGTTGAAATTCCGTAACCACCGAAGCCGATAAGTATATAAGGGACGCAGGAAGATAGTCTGACCGCACCGTTGGTTGAGTGCGGCGAAAGGGAGCGAAAACAAGTAGCGAAGCAGACGATTCTACACTGACGAGAAAAGCTTATATATTGGTTAGGTGCCCGTACCGCAAACCGACACAGGTGGGTGAGGAGAGAATCCTAAGACGAACGGGAGAAGCGTTGTTAAGGAACTCGGCAAATTGACCCCGTAACTTCGGGAGAAGGGGTGCCAGGGTGACCTGGCCGCAGAGAATAGGCCCAAGCGACTGTTTAGCAAAAACACAGGTCTCTGCTAAGTCGAAAGACGACGTATAGGGGCTGACGCCTGCCCGGTGCTGGAAGGTTAAGGGGAATGCTTAGCGCAAGCGAAGGTGTGAACTTAAGCCCCAGTAAACGGCGGCCGTAACTATAACGGTCCTAAGGTAGCGAAATTCCTTGTCAGGTAAGTTCTGACCCGCACGAATGGCGTAACGACTTGGGCACTGTCTCAACAACGTACCCGGCGAAATTGTAGTACCGGTGAAGATGCCGGTTACCCGCGACAAGACGGAAAGACCCCATGGAGCTTTACTGTAGCCTGATATTGGATTTTGGTATTTCATGTACAGGATAGGTGGGAGACTGAGAAGATAGCACGCCAGTGTTGTCGGAGTCGACGTTGGGATACCACTCTTGAGATACTGAAATTCTAACCAGTACCCGTAATCCGGGTATGGGACACTGTCAGGTGGGCAGTTTGACTGGGGCGGTCGCCTCCAAAAGAGTAACGGAGGCGCTCAAAGGTTAGCTCAGCGCGGTCGGAAATCGCGCAAAGAGTGCAAACGCATAAGCTAGCCTAACTGTGAGAGAGACACCTCGAACAGTAACGAAAGTTGGAGTTAGTGATCCGGCGGTATGAGAGTGGAATTGCCGTCGCTCAACGGATAAAAGCTACCCTGGGGATAACAGGCTTATCTCCCCCAAGAGTCCACATCGACGGGGAGGTTTGGCACCTCGATGTCGGCTCATCGCATCCTGGAGCTGTAGTAGGTTCCAAGGGTTGGGCTGTTCGCCCATTAAAGCGGTACGCGAGCTGGGTTCAGAACGTCGTGAGACAGTTCGGTCCCTATCTGTCGCGGGCGCAGGAGATTTGAAGGGAGCTGTCCTTAGTACGAGAGGACCGGGATGGACGCACCTCTGGTGCACCAGTTGTCATGCCAATGGCACAGCTGGGTAGCTAAGTGCGGAAGGGATAAACGCTGAAGGCATCTAAGCGTGAAGCCCCCCCTAAGATAAGATTTCCCATAGCGTAAGCTAGTAAGGTCCCACGTAGACTATGTGGTAGATAGGTCGGAGGTGGAAGTGCAGTAATGTATGGAGCTAACCGATACTAATAGACCGAGGGCTTGACCAAAAGGAATTTACAATGGACAATGTACAATGTACAATGACCATTAGTAAACAAAGAGAGATATATATGAAGTAGGTTTTTCCAAAGAAGTACTCATGATTTACATTGTATAGTTTTGAAGGTACATTAAAAAATGTACAATGGACAATGATCCAATGTACAATGAAGTACCAGAAAAGAGCAATAAAATTGTACATTGTCCATTGAAACATTGTACAATCATTCAAACAAAGTTTGAATGGCATTCCGGTGATTTTAACGTGGAGGCTACACCCGTTCCCATTCCGAACACGGTAGTTAAGCTCCACAGTGCCGATGATACTTGGAGGGTGACTTCCTGGGAAAGTAGGTCGTTGCCGGAACTGATATTCCTCAATAGCTCAGTTGGTAGAGCATGCGGCTGTTAACCGCAGGGTCGTAGGTTCGAGTCCTACTTGAGGAGCCAATTTGGCCCATTGGTCAAGCGGTTAAGACACCGCCCTTTCACGGCGGTAACAGGGGTTCGAGTCCCCTATGGGTCACCATATTTGTTTATTGATAAATGTGTAAAAACGTTATTTCAATAAACTTATTTGGGCCTTTAGCTCAGTTGGTTAGAGCAACCGGCTCATAACCGGTTGGTCCGGGGTTCGAGTCCCTGAAGGCCCACCAATAATTTAGTGAATAACTAATAGTGAATAACGAAAAAGCTTTTAAAAACTATTCACTAGTCATTATTAACTAATATAATATACAGGGGTATAGTTCAGTTGGTAGAGCAACGGTCTCCAAAACCGTGTGTCGAGGGTTCAAATCCTTCTGCCCCTGCCATTTACGGCCCGGTAGTTCAGTTGGTTAGAATGCCAGCCTGTCACGCTGGAGGTCGAGGGTTCGAGCCCCTTCCGGGTCGCCATTTTTATGTAAAAGCATATACTTCTTTTGGATAGATTTCCAAAAACAAATGCTGATGTAGCTCAGCAGGCAGAGCACTTCCTTGGTAAGGAAGAGGTTCGGCGGTTCGAATCCGCTCATCAGCTCCAAAAAAGAGGAAGCACGGGGACGATTATAAAGCTTCCTATTACGAAGTATAAAAGTGGTCCCTGTGGCTTCTAGCCCATAAGCGCCTGTAGCTCAGCAGGATAGAGCAACTGCCTTCTAAGCAGTGGGTCAGGAGTTCGAATCTCTTCAGGCGCGCCATATATGCACCATTAGCTCAGTTGGTAGAGCACCTGACTCTTAATCAGGGTGTCCCGGGTTCGAATCCCTGATGGTGCACCAAATAAAGCAAGAGTAACAAGGGACGGTTCTTTGACACATAATTATGTGTCAAAGAACCGTCCCTTGTTACTCTTGCTTGGCGTTTCATAAAGAAAAATTAGATAATTAACAAATTTACTATTTGCTAAATATAAAAAAAAGTATATAATTAGTACTTAAGAACTAATTATAGGAGGGGATATCTTGAGTAGTTCTTCTTTTTTTGTTACTTTAGAGCAAATATTAAAGGAATTTAACCTTGAAAAGATTTCTAATTGTGAGAAATTAGGTGATATAAAGGTTATCACTACCGATGTAAACAGGCCTGGGCTTCAAGTTGCCGGTTTTTTCGATTATTTTGATCCGAATAGACTTCAAATTATGGGTAAAGTTGAGACTACCTATCTTTCGAAGTTAACGGAATCGCAAAGATACGACAGTATTTGCAAGCTGTTTTCAGCAGGAATGCCTGCATTAATTATTACAAGAGATTTGGATATATTTCCTGATATCATTGAATGCTCTGAAAAATTCGATGTTCCTGTACTACGGGCTCATGAATCAACATCAAGATTTATGAGCAGCCTAATAGGGTATCTGAACACGCATCTGGCACCTAGAATTACACAGCATGGTGTTCTTGTAGAAGCATATGGTGAAGGTGTTTTGATACTTGGTGAGAGCGGTGTGGGAAAGAGTGAAACTGCAATAGAGTTAGTGAAAAGAGGCCACCGCTTAGTAGCAGACGATGCTGTAGAAATCAAGAAAGTATCCGAGAAGACACTGGTAGGCAGCTCGCCCGAGATTATTAGACACTTTATAGAAATCCGTGGTATTGGTATTATTGATGTTAAGAAAATATTTGGTATGGGTGCCGTAAAAGATACTGAAAAGATAGATCTGATTATTCATCTTGAAGCGTGGAAAGAAGACAAGCATTATGACCGCTTGGGATTGGTGGATGAACATACCAATGTATTAGGAATAGATATTATTTCATTAACTATTCCGGTAAAACCGGGAAGAAATCTTGCTATTATTGTCGAGGTTGCAGCAATGAATAATAGACAGAAAAAGATGGGATACAATGCGGCTGAAGAATTAAATCAGAGACTCATGGAAGAAATTAATAAAAATACTATATAAGCGATTACAATATTATGGAGGAAAGTCATGTTAAAGTATTTAGTAGATACGCATTGCCATTCGGTTGCTACTGGGCATGCGTACAGTACAATTCAGGAATTGGCAGAGCAAGCATCTAAAAAGAATATGGAAATGATAGCTATCACTGACCATGGTGTTGCAATGGTGGATGCTCCGCATTATTGGCATTTCGGAAACATGAAAATTCTGCCCAGCGAAATTTATGGTGTAAAAATTTTAAAGGGTGTAGAGGCAAACATCATTGACATGGAGGGAAATTTGGATATGCCGGAAGAATATCTTTGCAGGCTTGACTGGGTTATCGCAAGTTTTCATGATGTGTGTATTGAGCCCGGAACAGTGGAGCAGCATACGCATGCTTGGATAAAAGTTATAGAGAATAAATATGTAGATGCCATAGGGCATAGCGGCAATCCTGTTTTTACATATCATTACGATGAAGTACTGAGATGCGTAAAAGATAATGATAAGCTTGTTGAAATTAATAATCATTCTTTTTCTTCTAGACCGGGCAGTGAAGAAAATTGTAAGCTCATCGCGCAGAAATGCAAAGAAATGGGTGTTAAAGTAGTTGTAGGCAGCGATGCACATATTAGTTTTGATGTAGGTAAATTCGATAAGGTTTATGAGATATTTAAAGAAGTCAATATGCCCGAAGAGTTGGTGATGAACACTTCGGCACAAAAGCTTTTAGATTATCTGAGGAAAAGAAAAAACATTAGCATATAGACAGTAATATTCATAACATATCCGGTGTATATAGATTATACTATATACACTTTTTTTGATATAATGGATTAAAAGATAGACATGCTTTCGAAAAGCTTTATAGTAACTTTAATGGTAATATATGAGCGATCATAAGGATAGAATAGAATGATAGAGATAATAGAATATGTAGTATGGAGGGCGGAACGTGGAGGAGTATAAAGAGTTTTTAGACAATATTAGAAAAATATTACCTGAAGATAATATTCTGTTAAATGAGCCCATGAGCAATCATACTTCCTTTAGAATAGGAGGCAATGCTGATCTACTGGTACTACCTGAAGAAAGTGACCAGATCAGTAAGATTATCAGATTAAGCAAGCAATATGCCATAAAATATTTCCTCATGGGGAATGGTTCTAACTTATTGGTATCGGATAAAGGAATCAGAGGACTGGTTATTAAGACCCATGCTTGCCTAAAAAATATAAAAGTAGAGAATACTTATATAACATGTGAGGCAGGGGTGCTTCTATCAAAGCTAGCTAATGTGGCATTACAGCATGCATTGACCGGACTTGAATTTGCATCTGGTATTCCCGGTACATTGGGAGGGGCGGTAATGATGAATGCGGGAGCCTATGATGGAGAAATGAAGAATGTAGTGATAGAGACAAACTATATAGATGAAAAAGGACATTTTTGTACAGTAACCGGTGAAGAGCATCAATTCGGATATAGAACCAGTATCTTTCAAGGCACCGGCAAAATCATCGTATCTTCAAAACTCAAGCTGAGAGAAGGCGTTAAAGAAAGCATTAAGGAAAAAATGGATGATTTAAATAAAAGAAGGCGTGATAAACAGCCTTTGGAATTTCCCAGTGCAGGAAGTATGTTCAAAAGGCCTGAAGGATATTATGCAGGAAAGTTGATACAAGATAGCGGATTGGCAGGATATAGGATTGGCGGCGCGCAGGTCTCAGAAAAGCACTGCGGATTTATTATAAATACAGGGGATGCTACTGCACAAGATGTTTTAGATTTGATAAAGCATGTGCAGCAAACAGTTAAGTCAAAATTCGGCGTAGAATTACATACGGAAGTGAAAATGGTAGGGGATTAGTTCACGGTTTACAGTTAACAGTTCACAGCGTAAATTCGAAATCTGTGAACTATAAACATGGAATAGATTGTATAAGGAAATTGAGAATCAAAAATATAATAGTCTGAAGACAATTATATTTTGAGTTTCGCTCAGGGTTCTGATTCATAGTCTGTGAACCGTGAACCGTGACCTGTGAACTAATTCTTTAATTAACTAATGAGGTGAAAGAAATGAGATTTGTTATAATTACCGGTATGTCAGGGGCAGGGAAAAGCCAGACAATCCGGTGTATGGAAGATTTAGGGTATTACTGTATTGATAATATGCCTCCTGCCTTAATGCCTAAGTTTGCTGAAATATGCTTCCAATCGCAGGGAAAAATTGAAAAGGTAGCATTGGTTATTGATATAAGAGGCGGAGACTTATTTAGTGAGCTTTTTAACGGGTTGGATGCTTTAAGAGATGCAGGATATACATATGAGATCTTATTTTTAGAGGCAAGCGATGAGGTTCTTATCAAACGATATAAGGAAACTAGAAGAAAGCATCCTTTAGCTGTAGAAGGAAGGGTAGTGGAGGCTGTTGAAGCTGAAAGAAAATTGCTTGAGAATGTACGCAAGCGTGCAGATCACATTATAGATACTTCAAATTTGCTTCCACGCCAATTAAAAGAGCAATTAAACGATATCTTTATTCAAGGGAAACAGTACCAAGGAATTATTATTACCATCTTATCCTTTGGATTTAAATATGGAATTCCGTTAGATTCGGATTTGGTTTTCGATGTACGATTTCTTCCAAATCCATATTATATCAGCACCTTAAAACAACATACCGGACTTAATAATGATGTAAAAGATTATGTGTTAAAATGGCCGCAAGCTACTGAATTTTTAAATAAATTAGAAGATATGATGGACTTTTTAATACCTCATTATATAGAAGAAGGAAAATCACAATTGGTAGTTTCTATCGGCTGTACGGGCGGAAAACACCGTTCTGTGACTATTGCAGAAGCGTTAGGCAAGTATCTAGTGGAGAAGAATCATAGGGTGGTTATGAGCCATAGAGATGCAGAGAAAGATAATAAGCTGGACAAATAGTGTTAAATTTGAAGCTGTATGGGGGGACCTTATATTAAAGAGAAAATCGTTTATTGGATGGAAAATGTTAAAAGCATACTTAAAAACAGCAAATTCAAAATAATAATCGATGAAGATGGTATGGGGAATTTGGTCTATGAACGCAGTATTGCCTTTAGAGGGCCGAAAATCGTGGCGATAGGCGGAGGCACGGGACTTTCGACCATGCTTAGAGGCTTGAAGAAATATACATCAAATATTACTGCGGTAGTAACCGTAGCAGATGACGGAGGGGGATCGGGAGTACTAAGACAAGATCTGGGAATGCTTCCACCGGGAGATATTCGTAACTGTATTCTTGCATTAGCTGATACCGAACCTATTATGCAGCGATTACTGCAGTATCGGTTTACAGATGGTGCGCTAAAGGGGCAAAGCTTCGGGAATTTATTTCTGGCTGCAATGAATGGCATTTCAAATAATTTTGAAGAAGCCGTAAAAAAAATGAGTGATGTCCTTGCAGTGACCGGAAGAGTGCTGCCGGTTACATCCCGTGATATTAAATTGTGCGCGGTACTTGAAAATGGTATAGAGGTATGCGGAGAGTCAAAGATTCCGGAAGCGAAAAAGGAGTATGGCTGTCGTATCAGTAAGGTTTATATCACTCCGGATGATGTAGAAGCTTTAGATGACGTAATAGAAGCTATAAATGAGGCGGATGCTGTCATGATTGGTCCCGGGAGTCTTTATACAAGCATTATGCCGAATCTTATAGTAAAGGGTATTGCCGAGGCTATCAGAAACAGTAAGGCACTTAAGCTGTATGTGTGCAATATTATGACACAACCTGGGGAAACAGAAGGCTATGATGCTTACGAACATGTAAATACAATCTATGAGCATATTGGTGAAGGGATCATAGACTATTGCATTGTAAACAAACAAACTATTCCTGATTACTTGCTTGGAAAATATGCAGATGATGGAGCGCAGGCTGTCTATGCAGATACAGACAAATTTAAAGAAAAGAATATAAGACTTATTGAGAAAGATATTTTGCAAGTATGCAACGGATATATCAGGCATGATACTGATGAGCTTGCAAGAACCATCGTTACAATGGTGTTAAATGAAGTGTTAGCCAAAGACAAAAAAAGAATAATAGATTATTATTATGTAAAAGATAGACTGAAACAACACAGATGATTTTTAATATAATAAATGGAGGTTCATATGGAATTCGGAAAAGGTGATTGGAAGACATTTGAACAAGGTATACAGAAGGAGTGGCTTTTAACCAATGGTATAGGTGGTTTCGCATCTTCAACCATTATCGGCGCAAACACCCGCAGGTATCATGGCCTTCTGGTTGCTTCATTAAAGGCACCGGTCCAAAGGCATCTTATATTGTCAAAATTGGATGAGAGTATCCATGTTGACGGTAAATCATATAACCTTTATACAAACCAGACCCCGGATCATATCGGTGATGGGTATTTGCATCTGCAAAGATTTGCTATTGATGGAATACCTGCTTTTATTTACAATGTGGAAGATATCTTTATTGAGAAGAAAATATGCATGGTTTATGAAGAGAATACGGTGATTGTACGATATAAAATACTATCTTCGAATAGAGATTGTAAGCTCAAAGTAGCGCCATTAATTAATTTTAGAGATTACCATTATAATTCCCAAAGCAGAAATTTGCAGTTTAACCAGCGAAACACACAGGATGGAGTTGTATTGACCCCTGCTTATATAGATACCGATATTTTTATTGAATCGAGTGAAGGCAAGTTTATTGGACAGGAAGGCCTATTTTTTTATAACATGGACTATGCAGTAGAACGTGAAAGAGGACTACACTCTTTTGAAGATCATTATATTCCGGGCATTTTTGAAATAGATGTTCAAGCAGGCGTGGAGAAGCAGATTACCATGACAGCAGGAATAGGGCAGTCCAAAAAGCTGGACGGAAATCAGGTGATTGAAAAAGAGAAGCAACGTATTCAAGCATTAGTCAAAACGGCAGGATATAACGATGATTTTGCAAATCAACTGGTAAAAGCAGCAGATCAATTTATTGTTTATCGAGAGTCCACCCAGTCCAAAACTATCATAGCGGGATATCCTTGGTTTACCGACTGGGGAAGGGATACGATGATCGCATTGCCGGGATTGACACTGGTGACAAAAAGATACCATGATGCGAAGAATATCTTATATACTTTTGCTCAATATATAAAACATGGTCTGGTTCCGAATGTATTTCCGGATGGAGGAGAAGAGCCGGCGTACAACACAGTGGATGCCCCTTTATGGTTTATAAATGCGGCATATAAATATTTAGAATATACTGATGATGCCGATTTTATAAAAGAGCATATTTATGATAAGCTGGTACAAATTATCGATGCTTATATCCATGGAACCATTCATAATATTAAGATGGATGTTGACGGATTGATAGAGGCCGGAAGCGAGGATACGCAGTTGACATGGATGGATGCGAAAGTAGGGGATTGGATCGTGACGCCTCGGCACGGCAAGGCCGTTGAAATCAATGCGTTATGGTATAATGCATTAAATGGCATGGCTTACATTGCGGAAAAATGCGGTGCAAGCGAGCAAAGATATCTTGAGCTTGCGTCCAATATAAAAAAGTCTTTTGAAGAAAAGTTCTGGAATGAACAGAAGAAATGTTTATTTGATACCATTAATAACCAGATGGCAGATGAAAAGGTAAGACCAAACCAGATTTTAGCTGTAAGCTTGCCATTTCCGGTACTGGAAGGAAAGAAGGCGAAACAGGTAGTTAGTGTAGTATTTCAACAGTTATATACTGCATACGGTTTAAGGAGCCTTACGCCACTGGACCCGCAATACAAGGGCATTTATTATGGAGATCAGTATAACCGAGATGGTGCATATCATCAGGGAACTGTATGGAGTTGGTTGATAGGGCCATTTATTACCGCTTTTCGAAAAGTTCATGGCTATTCGGATGAGAGCAAGGAAATTTGCTTAAAGCTTATTGAGCCGTTTCAAGACCATTTAAAGGATGCTTGTGTTGGTTCGGTTTCAGAAATATTTGACGGAAATCCGCCGCACATTGCCCGGGGATGTTTTGCACAGGCATGGGGAGTAGCAGAGGTGTTGAGAGCATACGTAGAAGAAAGGCTAAGTTAATGTACAATGTACAATTAATAGTGAATAATGAATAGTGAATAATGAATAGTGAATAGTGAATAGTGAATAGTATTATGAATATTAAAATAGAGAACTAAATTTACAGGTACAAAGCTAAATAGAAGGTTATAGAAAGTCCGATTCAGCACAACGAGGGAGTCGGACATGGGGACTGGTCTGCTGTCAGGCCTGGTTTTTGGCCGGACTGCGGCCCTGGGCCCCGCCCGTGTCAGATTTCCGAGCAATTAAGCACTTTTTCACATTTTCCTATATTGAGGAATCTAAATTATATAATGTCTGCGGACAAGCATAATTCCGTTTAAATGGTTAGTTGTAGGGGCGGACGACCCTGTCCGCCCGATGCATTATTATGTTGTCCGCGGGCGGACAGAGTCGTCCGCCCCTACAAGAACTCGCATGATATATAAGTTGGTAAATTATAAATGTACAACGGACATAGGACAACATCGCAAAAATTGTCCATTGTCCATTGTCCATTGTCCATTGTCCATTTTTTTCGTCCATTTTTTTCGGGGGTGGTTTAATGTCTTTCTCTTCTAAAACTAAAAATGAGCTGTGCAGGCTGCCCAGACAAGAAGATTGCTGCGTCAGGGCTGAACTTGCGGGCATTATTTGTTTTTCCGGCATAATAAGAAATCCTACAGGTGAAAGTTATTTAAGAATCAATACGGAAAATGCGTCGGTTGCCAGAAGGATTTTTAATCTGGTTAAATGGAATTTTGGTGTCCAAACGACTATTGATATAAAGGGAAGTAAAACAGGCAAACATATAAATAATTATTATTTATATGTCCACAACCAGGAAAGCCTTAACAATATCCTCTCAGGGTTAAGATTGATTAAAAATGATGATGTTTTTAAAAATCTTCTTGCTTTTAGAATTAGTGAGGGGTTGGTACAACAAGACTGCTGTAAGAAAGCTTTCATACGGGGTGCTTTCTTAGGAGGAGGATCCATCACAGATCCTGAAAAGACATATCACCTAGAGTTTGTTACCAATCACTACTTACTCAGTAAAGATGTGTGTAAGCTACTTGAGTATTTTTCATTAAATGCAAAAACGATATTAAGAAAATCAAACTATGTGATTTATTTTAAAGGTAGTGAAAACATTGTAGATGTTCTCAATATTGTTGGTGCTCATAAATCTTTGATGGAATTGGAAAATATCCGAATTATTAAAGAAATGCGTAATAATGTAAATCGTATGGTTAATTGTGAAACAGCAAATATGGAGAAGACAATCAATGCATCATTAAAACAGATTGAGAGCATCGAACTGATAAAAAATACAATGGGATTAGATAGATTGCCTCAAAATATGCAGGAAATAGCGCAGCTGCGCTTAGAATACAAAGAAGCCAGTCTTAAGGAGTTGGGTGAGATGCTGCATCCTTCGATTGGAAAGTCGGGAGTCAATCACAGGCTGAGAAAGCTGCAGAGAATTGCGGATCATCTGCAAAGCAGCAAAAAGATTTAATGGTCTATTATACATATTCTTAAATACAGACATTAACGATGAGATAGGACTTGAGAACTATTATTAAAAATATTTATAGAAATTTGCAGGATTTACCTTTATTTTTATCGAATAATATGATATCGTAAAGTAATGTAGAATGATAGATATATTTTTGGTATTATCTGGAATTATATATAATTATGCAGACATGTCCTTGTTGATAATGTCATTTACATGTATTTTTGGGGGAAGTCAATGAGAAGAGTATCTATCGAGAAGGTCCAAAGCGGCATGAGACTGGCAAAGTCAATATATTCAGAGGATGGTCAAGTACTTCTTGGTACTGGAGTTGAACTTAAGGAAACTTATATTGAGAGACTTAGAAATTTTAATATTTCAGAAATTTATATAGAGGATGAGTTATCAAAGGATATTGATGTCAAAGATGTTATTAATGACCGAACCAGACAGGAAGCAAAGACGTTAATCAGAAATATTATGGAGGAATGCAAGAATACTTCCCAATTTACTTCTGATAAAGTAAAGGGCATGGTAAATCATATCATAGATGAACTGCTGGCCAATAAGGACATTTTGATTAACTTAAGCGATTTGAAGACGGTGGATGATTATACATTTGCACATTCGGTCAACGTATGTGTTCTTTCGCTTATTACAGGAATAAAACTCGGGTTGAATCAATTGAGGCTTAGGGATTTAGGAGTAGGTGCGCTGTTGCATGATATCGGTAAAATCGTTATTCCTGAGAATATTTTAAAGAAGCCGGCACGTTTAGATGATAATGAGTTTAATGTCATCAAAACGCATACAACTTTAGGATATGATATAGTAAAAAACAATCCTAATATTAGTGCTTCATCGGCATACATTGTTCTTGCACACCACGAACGCTATGATGGCAGCGGTTATCCTCTATGCATAAAAGGAGATAACATACATCTGTTTGCGAGAATTGTTGCCATTGCTGATGTATATGACGCACTGACATCAGATAGAGTGTACCGCAAAAAAGTAAAAGTGCATGAAGTAATAGAATATATTACGACACTTGGGGAACATCATTTTGATAAAACAATTGTTGAATGCTTTCTGGAAAATATTGCGGTATATCCCGTTGGAACAGGGGTTATATTGAGTACCGGAGAAAAAGGCATTATTGTAGATGTTAATAAAAGATTCCCTGCGAGACCTATTGTGAGAGTTGTTTGTAATCCTGACGGCAGTAGAAAGAATGCGTTTGAAGAAATAGATTTAACCAAGACACTGAACATTATGATTAGAGATACATGTGAGATATAATCAAACGTATAGTGTTTAAAAAAACAACATTTGTAACAAATGTTGTTTTTTTGCTGTGTACGCTTTGCACTTTCGATAAAATGAATTATAATATGAATAGGATAGAATAAATAGCGGAAAGGCGATTAGCATGAAAGCTTTTACACATTTACATGTTCATACACAATATAGTTTGTTAGATGGCGCATGTCGGATTAAAGACTTGATATGCAGAGCCAAGGAATTAGGAATGCATAGTATTGCCATCACTGACCATGGTGTAATGTATGGGGTTGTGGAATTCTATAAGGAAGCAAAGAAAAACGGGATCAAACCTATCATTGGCTGCGAGGTGTATACAGCTTCAAGGTCCCGACATGATAAAGTAAATGAGTTGGATGGCAGTCAAGGTCATTTGGTGTTGTTGGCTAAAAATATGGTTGGATATCAGAATCTTATGAAGATTGTTTCTACTGCTTATGTTGAAGGTTTTTATTATAAGCCAAGAGTAGATTTTGAAGTGCTGGAGGCGCATAATAACGGAATCATTGCACTGAGTGCATGTCTTGCCGGGGATATCCCAAAGGCTTTATTGAATGGTAATTATGACAGGGCACGGCAGTTGGCCGAAAAATATTCCTCTGTTTTCGGGAAAGACAGTTTCTATCTTGAACTGCAGGATCACGGAATTGAAGAACAGCGCAGGGTAAATCAGCAGCTTATCAAGCTTTCAAAAGAAACAGGCATTGATATGGTTGCAACCAATGATATCCATTATGTCAACAAAGAAGATGCGAAAAATCAGGATGTTTTAATATGTATTCAAACAGGAAAAACTGTTGATGATGAACAAAGACTGAAATTTCAAACGTCAGAGTTTTATCTAAAAACAGCCGATGAAATGGCTGCGCTCTTTCCTAATGCCTTAGAAGCCATTGAAAATACCCAGCGTATTGTTGAGCAATGTAATGTGGACTTCGAATTTGGTCAATTGCATTTACCTTCATACGAAGTACCAAAAGAATATAGTTCATATGAATATTTAGCAACGCTGTGTAAAGAAGGATTGCATAAGAGATATAAGCTAATAACGCAAGAGTTGGAAGATAACTTGGAGTATGAGCTTCAAGTCATCCGCAGCATGGGATATGTTGATTATTTTCTGATTGTATGGGATTTTACTAAATATGCGCGGGATCATGGTATTATGGTAGGTCCCGGGAGAGGATCGGCAGCAGGAAGCTTGGTAGCATATTGCTTGGGCATTACCAATATTGATCCCATAAAATATAATTTACTGTTTGAAAGATTCCTTAATCCGGAGAGAATAAGTATGCCGGATATAGATATTGATTTTTGCTACGAACGAAGGCAGGAAGTCATCGATTATGTAGTGAGTAAATATGGAGAAGACAGGGTGGCACAGATTATTACTTTTGGTACAATGGCTGCCAGGGCGGCGATACGTGATGTAGGACGAGCCCTCAATATTTCTTATGCCGATGTGGACATTATAGCCAAGCAGATTCCTTTTGAGTTGGGGATGACCATTAATAGAGCCCTTGAAGTGAATAGCGACTTGAAAAAGATGTATGACTCGGATGAGCAGGGACGGCAGCTCATTGATACGGCAATAGCCCTTGAAGGACTGCCTCGGCATGCCTCTACCCATGCTGCCGGTGTAGTAATCTCTAAAGAGCCCATATCAACGTATGTTCCTTTACAGAAAAATGATGAGAGTATTACCACCCAATTTCCTATGGGAACGCTAGAAGAATTAGGGCTTCTAAAAATGGACTTTCTGGGCTTAAGGACATTAACGGTGATTAGAGATGCGTTAAGCATGATCCGTCAGTCCAGAGGACTGGATATTGATATCAATAGCATAAGTTTTGAAGATAAAGAGGTATTTGAGCTATTATGCCAGGGCAATACCGAAGGTGTATTCCAATTGGAAAGCGCGGGGATGAAGCAGTTTATGAAGGAATTGCAGCCGCTATCGCTGGAAGATATCATTGCGGGAATATCATTATATCGTCCCGGACCGATGGACCAGATACCACGTTATGTAAGAAATAAAAATAATCCTGAATTAATCGCATATAAGCATCTTCTACTGGAAAGTATCCTGGATGTTACTTACGGTTGTATTGTTTACCAGGAGCAGGTAATGCAAATTGTTCGTGAGCTGGGGGGCTATTCTTTAGGAAGAGCTGATCTAGTGAGAAGGGCAATGTCAAAGAAGAAAACAGATGTCATGGAGCAAGAAAAAAATAACTTTATCTATGGCATTGTGGATACAAACGGAGAGGTTATTGTTCCGGGTGCCATCAGAAATGGCGTGGATGAACAGACAGCCAAGGAAATCTTTGATGAAATGATGGACTTTGCCAAGTATGCCTTTAATAAATCACATGCTGCCGCTTATGCAGTGATTGCATATCAAACTGCCTGGTTAAAATGTTTTTACCCGACAGAGTTTATGGCAGCACTGCTTACCAGTGTATTAGACAACAGTACAAAGGTTTCACAATATATACACGAATGCAAGAAGATGGGGATCAAGCTTTTGCCGCCGGATATTAACGAAAGCAGCGATACGTTTACTGTGTCAGAGAACAGTATAAGGTTCGGTATGGCAGCGGTAAAAAATGTAGGAAGGAATTTTGTGATTGCGGTAACCCAAGAAAGGAATAATGCAGGACTCTTTAAAAGCTTTCGGGATTTTTGTGAAAGAATGAGTGAAAAGGGTATCAATAAAAGACTTGTGGAAAGCCTTATAAAATGCGGTGCATTTGATTCCTTTAAAGTATACCGGTCTCAATTGATGGCGACATATGAAAGAATACTGGATGGTATTGCGCAAAGTAAAAAGAAGAATATAGAAGGACAGATTTCGCTGTTTGGCAACGATGATCAACAGGAACAGACTTTTGCCGTCCATGATGAACTGCCGCAGATGAATGAGTATCCGACAAAGGTACTTCTTTCCATGGAGAAGGAAATCATGGGGTTGTATTTATCCGGACACCCTCTTGATCAATACCAGTCACAATTGAACCAGGTTGTAACAGCTTCAACTGCCGATCTTCATATGATACAGGAGAACTTAGGAGAGACAAGCGCGCATAAAGGTCAAAGGATATTAGGAGACGGCACAGAGGTAATCTTAGGCGGAATTATCAGTGCAAAAAAAACAAAAACAACCAAGAGCAATAATCTTATGGCTTTTGTAACTTTGGAAGACTCTTTTGGCTCTGTAGAAGTGATCATATTTCCTAAAATACTTGACAAATATTCAAATTATATTATAGAAGATAATGTTGTAACAATAAAAGGAAGAATAAGTGTAAGAGAAGAAGAGCAACCTAAAATATTATGTGAAGAGATCGTACCGTTTAAAAAGATCGAAAATCTTAAAAAGCTGTATATAAAGATCGATGGAGAGAGCAGCCATGTGTTGGAAGAACTATCTCCTGTTCTACAGTTTTTTAATGGGGATACTCCTGTATATGTATATTTTGAAAAGGATAAAAAAGTTTCGTTGGCCTCCCGTGATTTGTGGGTGAAATTAAGCGATCTTTTATTAGATGAATTAAGAAATATTGTGGGAGATGACAGCGTTAGAGTGGTTGATTGCAGTTAAAGATATGCAATAGACTATGAAAATATTGATAAATGTATTGATTTTTATACTAAAATAATATAATATTAGTGCGAGGTGTTTTTATATGAATGAAGAATATGGTGTGTCTGGTGAGTATATTATAATAAAAGCTGAAGAAAACGGCGTAAATATTATTGGATTAACAAGAGGAAGGGATACCAAATTTCATCATACCGAGAAACTGGATAAAGGAGAAGTATATATTGCACAATTTACAGAAACTACTTCTGCCATGAAGGTCAGGGGAAAGGCTACTATTTATTGTAAACACGGTGCTATCAAAACCGGGGAATAATATACATTTTCTAATGAAACAGTTTTTAAAAAAGGGGCGAGTGAATATGTGGACTGTGGTTTATATGGCCCAAAGCAAAGATATCGTGATGAAACTACAGGAGATATTAGAAAAAGAAGGATTGTTAGTTAAAATACGACCTATAAGTAAAAACGTAGAAAATAATGACAACTATTATGAAGTGCTTGTACCGGAGTCAGAAGTGGAAGAGGCGCATAGTATTATTATAGAAACAGGGTTTTAACCCTTTTTTTTAAAAAGTTTGTTAATTAATTGAAATAACTAAGTGAGGAGGATTTTGATGTCACAAATAAAGACAATTGGGGTTTTAACGAGTGGCGGTGATGCGCCGGGCATGAATGCAGCTATTCGTGCAGTTGTTCGTACAGGGATTCACCATGGTCTGAAGGTGATGGGGATTCGAAAAGGATATAACGGACTGATCAGTGGAGATATTTTTGAGATGAATCTCAGGTCTGTTTCTGATATTTTACATAGAGGAGGGACCATCCTTCATACTGCAAGAAGTAAAGAGTTTGCTACTGAAGCAGGGATGCAGAAAGCCGTTACTATTTCCAGAATTTTTGGAATAGATGGGGTTATTGTCATCGGAGGTGACGGTTCATTCAGAGGTGCAAGAGATTTAAGTAATCTAGGCGTTCCAACGGTTGGTATTCCCGGAACCATTGATAATGATATCGCATGTTCGGAGTACACTATCGGTTTCGATACGGCGCTTAATACAGTTAAAGATGCTATTGATAAAATCAGAGATACCGCAACATCACACGAAAGGTGCAGTGTGATAGAGGTAATGGGAGCGCAAGCAGGATATATTGCGTTGCATGTGGGCATCGCAAATGGAGCGGAAGCAATTATTGTTCCGGAGAAGAAATTTGATTTCCATCATGATGTCATTAAACCGATTATTGAAGGAAAAAACAGAGGAAAGCGTCATGATATTATAATTGTCGCTGAAGGAGTAGGCGGAGCGGTAGAACTTGCCGGTAAGATACAGCAAGAGACCGGTATTGAAGCCAGAGCGACCATATTGGGACATATCCAAAGAGGCGGAAGCCCTACAGTAATGGATAGGGTGATTGCAAGCCAGATGGGAGCCAAAGCTGTTCAGCTTCTTAAAGACGGTATTGGGAATAGGGTGGTTGCAATGAAAGACTATAAAATCGTAGACTATGACATTATTGAAGGTTTAAATATGACTAAGACAATAGATGATGAAATGGTTGAACTTGCTAAGATTTTATCTTTATAATAATTTACACAAATATGGTTGAATACTTAACAAATAGTCTAGTATAATATAAGAATACGATTAGAGTGAAGAGTAAATACTTTTCACTCTAATATTTTTTAAGGGAGATGATACGATATATGAGAAGAACAAAGATTGTTTGTACTTTAGGCCCTGCAACGGATGATATGAATGTTCTTAGAAAGCTAATGGATAAAGGGATGAATGTTGCACGTTTGAATTTTTCCCACGGAAATCATGAAGAGCAGCAACAAAGAGTAGATATGTTTAAAAAGCTTAGAGATGAAATGCAAGCGCCTATTGCTTTGATGCTTGATACTAAGGGGCCGGAAATTAGAATCAAGAACTTTAAAGAAGGTACGGTAGAACTGCAGGAAGGCCAAACTTTTACATTAACCACTAAAGAAGTAGAGGGAACCAATGAAATAGTTTCTGTTACTTATCAAGGTCTGCCCAAGGACGTAAAATGCAACGATAAGGTATTGATTGATGATGGACTTATAGAGTTGGTTGTGCAAGAGGTTAATGGCGCAGATATCATATGTGAAGTTCAAAACGCAGGAAAGGTTAGTAATCATAAAGGGGTAAATGTCCCGGGTGTTTCGGTTAACCTTCCTTACATAAGTGAGAAAGATCATCAGGATATCCTATTTGGTATAAAGAATGATTTTGATTTTATTGCTGCTTCCTTTGTACGGTCAGCCCAGGATGTTCTGCAAGTGCGGAAAGTTTTGGAATTAAATAACGGAGCTAAAATACAAATTATCGCTAAAATCGAAAATGGTGAAGGTGTTAACAATATTGACGAGATACTAAGAGTATGTGATGGAATCATGGTAGCTAGAGGCGACATGGGTGTGGAAATCCCTCTTGAAGAGCTTCCGGTTATTCAGAAAATGTTGATTGAAAAATGTTATCAAGCCGGTAAGCCGGTAATCACAGCAACTCAGATGCTGGATTCTATGATACGCAATCCCAGACCTACCCGTGCAGAAACGACAGATATCGCTAACGCGATTTATGATGGAACCAGTGCAATTATGTTGTCCGGAGAGACATCAGTAGGGAAATACCCGGTGGAAAGTGTATTAACCATGTCAAGAATAGCTTTAAGGACAGAAAAATCCATTGATTATAAAAAAAGATTTGCTATTACGGAATTTAATATGAAGCCTAATGTTACAAATGCCATTAGTCATGCCACTTGTACTACAGCGCATGACTTGGGAGCAACGGCTATTATATCTGTAACAAAGTCCGGGCATACTGCAAGAATGGTTTCTAAATTCAGACCTGCATGCCCGGTTGTTGCTACCACCATTTCGGAAAAAGTCTACAGACAGTTGGCACTGTCATGGGGTGTATATCCTTTCTTGGCAGAGACAAAAGAAACAACCGATGATTTGTTTGACCATGCGGTAGACAAAGCAGTAGAATCTAAAATGGTTAAAAATGGAGATTTAGTAGTAATCACTGCCGGTCTGCCTGTAGGCATCAGCGGAAATACCAATGTATTGAAAGTGCATATTGTAGGACATGTATTAGCTGAAGGTGTAGGAGTAAATAATCTTTCGGTAAGCGGAAATTTATGTGTTGCTAAAAATGTTGAGCAGGCATTAAGGGAGTTTAATGAAGGAGATATATTAGTTGTTGAATCAACAACGAATGAGCTGCTTCCCATTTTGAAAAAAGCAACAGGTATCATTACAGAACAAGGCGGCATTACTTCTCATGCGGCAATTGTAGGAATGACACTGGAAATTCCTGTGATTACGGGAGCAAAGGGCGCTACTGAAATACTAAAAAGCGGCACGACTGTAACAATTGATAGTACACGTGGATTGGTTTATAGTGGAGTAGCAAAAGTGTTGTAAGTGTAAAAAGTGTTAGTAGTTGGCGGGGAGAGAACGTCTGTATACATATATCTAGGTCCTGCCAGCTGCTTTTGGTATTGGAGGGATCATAGTTGTATGTGAATGAAACAAAAATCAAGGTACGGTATGTTGAGACGGACCAGATGGGTATTGTACATCATTCTAATTACTACCCATGGTTTGAGGTTGGGAGAACAGAATTTTTCGAGCAGACGGGGCTACCTTATGCGGAGATCGAACAACAGGGCGTTTTATTTCCGCTTATAAAAAGTTCTTGTACCTATAAAGAAGGTGCCAAATATCAGGATGAACTTACTATAAAAACGTGGATACAGGAATTGAGTGGTGCAAAAGGTACTTTTCAATATGAAGTGGTCAGAGACAGAGATGGCAAAATCATAGCTGAGGGAAAAACTGTACATGCATTTGTGAATAAAGCATTTAGACCTATAAATTTGAAAAAAGTAAATCCTATTTTATGGGGGAGGCTGCAGTCTTTAAGTATGCGTGATGACTAGAATAATATTAAAAATTTGCTTGATTGCGTATATCCAAATATTTTGAATGACATCTTTACTTAATATTGACGTATAATATATAATATACGAAGGTATGATATAAACCATCTAATATTTTACTTTTGAGGTGATCCATTGAATATTCCGAATATATTGACATTTGTTAGATTCATGCTAATGCCTGTTTTTGTATACTTTTTCTTTTCTGATATCACTAATAATTACATGATTTCTGCGTTTATCTTTATTCTGGCTGGAATTACTGATATTTTAGATGGATATATCGCACGTAAATTTAATATGATTACAAAATGGGGTAAATTGATGGACCCGTTGGCTGATAAAATCATGCAGCTAACCGTCATTTTTTGTTTAACGTATCAGGGCCTTATTCCTTTATGGGTCGTTTATGTTCTTTTGACAAAAGAAGTATTAATGGTAGTTGGAAGTGCGCTGTTATACAGGGATAAAATTGTAGTAAGCGCTTCCTGGTATGGAAAGGCCGCTACGGTTTTATTTTATCTTTCTATTTTGGCTATTATCCTGCTGGACATTACTAAAGTGCAGAGCACTTTCCTGATAGGTGTAGCAGTGGGAAGCGGTGTGTTCGCTTTTGTAAGATATAGTCTTAATTTTAAGAAGATTAAATACTCTAAAAAGGAAACCGGAACAATAAATATCGGACAAGAGGATAATAAATAGATTATCAAATATTGCTTACAGTATATCTTACATATCCATGAATATAAAGTATCTTGAAAGTCATAAAAAGGATGTCTCAGTGGACATCCTTAAAATCTGGTATTTATAGTCATATCATTTACTTAAGGCTAAGTAATATTTTACCATTTTTTTCTGTAATCTCTAAGAATGAAGAAACAAAGCTTTCAGGAATATAAGTTCGACCTAAATAAGTTTCTATTTTTCTTTCTAAGAAGATGGTATCAGTCCTGCCCTTCTCAAGTTTGTTTATTGAATATAGGTCTATAAAAACGTATTCTGTGTTTTTTATAACTACAGTAATACCGTTTGTTTTGTTATCCCAATATACTTTTCCTCCTGCTCCTTCAAATATGTCTCTAAGAGGATAGTATCTTATGTCTCGCTTAATTGAAGGGCATTTAAGTCGTTGGCCGTTTAAAAATACCGGTTTGTGAATCTTGCTTACTAAGTAAATATGGGTATCTTTAGGCAAATTGTTATTCTCTAAAAAGTAAGGCTCAAAGTTCAGATTTTCATAAAACATGTCATGATAATAGGGCGTTACTAAGTCTATATTCCAGTAGAGTTTACCGGATGAATGCGCTTTAACGATATTTTTTTCATTGTTTTTCATAATAATATGATTAGTATAATAGCCCTTAAGTATAGGTGTAAAAAACAGGATGAATGTAGTAAATACAACTAATGTTTGAAGCTTACTTGTTTTTTTTATCAAATATATTCCTAAAGATACTATTATAAGGAGTGTTCCTGATTTTATCGGTAATAGCATAAAAGCAAGTATAGAAGCGGATAGTGTAATATATAGAGGATTCTTAATAAGATCTGAACTTAATCCTCCTATAGAAGCCGCTAATAATAAGCCTGTTATCAGTAGTGTCCTTGAACCCAAAATAGGAGATATAAGCATTAAACATTGCAGGCTAACGGCTCCTACTATGAAGATGCCCAAGTGCCTGTATTTAGCATATTTTAATATGGACAATCCCCATAGCGTTATATACGCTGCAGATAGAATTGTGATAGTCGTACATAGGTCTTTTGAATATACGCCTGATACACGCTGATAAAGCAGCAGTGACATGATAGCCGGTCCTGCTAAGAAAAGCCTGTTTATTCCTTGAGCTTTATAAGTTGTAAAAAGGATTGCTAGAACCAGTATAATTAATATACTTTGGATTCCATTTTCACCTGTTATAGCAAATGATATATGTGAGGTGTTTTCTAAAAGCCTGTTATATAATGTAGTTTGCGAAAATCCGTCGACACCAATGGATTCAATTCTTGCGAATGTACCGGGTGCTAAAATCACTGTCAGCAGTCCCATGATTGCAAAAATAGGGGATAGAACATATAGTTTCTGTTTCGGAGAATCTCTATATACCAATGTTGATAAAACAAGCAAAGTACTCATTACTACAGCAACAAACCCGCCTTGTTCTGTGGTTGCACCCGATAAAAAAGAAAATACGAATAATTTAATAGTGCTGTTTGAGATTTTGATGTTTGCTCGCAGCATGTAATACATGATTACCAGCAATAGTGCAGGAAATATATAGTTCATTGAGCCTGTAATCCAGTATACAGTTTCGTTTATCATCTGCTTGGGTAAGCACATGATAAAAAACAAAGTAATGGCAGTGCTAATATATGTGTTCTCTTTAGCAGAATTTATGGTATCTTTAAAATTCAAGCATTTAGAAGCTAGAAAAGCAAATCCAAGAATCATGATAGGATTAATAACAGCAAACAGCTTTTTGCCAAACATTAAAAGAGCCTCATCTAAAATATGCACCATTGCCCTACCGTTAATATTCTTATAGTGTGCTATATTCATTTTTATAAAATGATTATAACCGTTTTTGGAGAAAGAAGCATAATACATATCATCGCTGTAAAAGTAAATCATATTGCTGATCGCAAATATCAACACACCACATATACATATGAAAGTTAGTGAATATTTATATAGATCAAATTTTGTCTTTTTTACATCCATTTTGAGTTAGCAATCCTTTCATTTCAATAATAAGTCGGCATATTTGAGTAAACTTATTCATTCCATATTAAAATAATAAATATTCTGAAAAAAAGACATAAACTAATACATTTATGACTAAAATAATGTTTTAAGTATTATTTACAATAATTGTGAAAAATATATATATGATAAATTAAATATTTGTAACGATCTAATTATGCAAAACATGTAGGGACGTATGGCAATACGTCCGATTAAATGTCCTATGTCTGTATTCCTGTTTTCGGCCGTATTTCCATACGGTCCTACTAATCATCAACATGAATATTAGACTAATAGTCGAATTATTTAATTCAACTTATATAGAATAAAATCAGTCTTGCAATCGTCGAAATAGTATATAACAAAAAAAGAATTTATCCCGCAAAGTAGCTAAAAAGTATGCTGAATAATGAGGCTTTGATAAGACAACTAAATCAAAGAAAAAAGAAAAGAAAAAGAAAATAAATATCTGAAAACACGCTTTAAAGGGATTGACGAGAACAATTTTTAGTGCTATAATCTCGTTTTCGACAGTTACGCAAAAATTTAGAGAAGGAACCTCGCTTAAATTGCCACTTTCCTTCTCTTTTCTTATTTTAAAGATGTTGTATGGAATAGTTAATTGAAAATTTTTTTTATTTTTTTGTTTAGTTCCTTTGGTAGATAGAATTTCTTGTCTAATCCTAAGTTAAATATTCCGTTTAATGCCGTACATACCTGACTTCCTGTGTATGTTGCTGTATAAAAAGCGTCCTGTGTATTCATAACATTCATGTTTCGTAGCGTGTCAAGAATATTATCTGTAGTGAAATGTGTTCCATACTGATCCAGTTTGTTTTCAAGCAGCCGATAAATCAGTAAAGCAGTATAGCAGACCATGAAGTGTGCGATAATCCGGTTGCGATTTCTGTGATAAACTGGTCTGGCATTGAAATTGGTTTTCAGTACCCGAAAACAATCCTCAATTTTATAGCGCTTTGAATTTACCGCAAGTATTGATTTAGCATCATCTTCTAGATTTGTGGCGACTGCATAGTAGCCATCGTATTTTTCTTCTCTATCAATGATGGAATGGTCAATTTCATAGTAGTCAGAAGCTTTTTCACCGTCTTGACCTTTAGATGTCCTCTTGATAAAACGTGTGACATCATGAGGTCCTTTTTTTACATCCTCTACATTTTTATTGTTGAGGATGTTTTTAGCCCGTTCAATCTGGGCATTTCTTATATGTCTTTGGTATTCCATCATTTTTCTTGAAAATGTGATGATGATTTTCTGTTTCAGAAGTGCCTTTGATTTTACCATTCTGGACTTACCATTCTTATATATTTTTTCCTCGTACAGACCAACATCTATGGCATTGTCTGCATCTATGATTTTATAAACAGTATCGTTATAAAGAGGCAGGTTTTCTTTGTTAAATCTGTCGAATTCCTTCATGCGGCTGATGGTAATAGGAGAATCATCAGAAATGCGCCGATAATCATAATCATTAAAAACAGCTTTCTGCAGTTTGTCGGAAAGTTTTTTCACAGACTGGGTTACTATAAATGCCCTTCCTCCCATGGAATTGAATTTTCGTATATTAAATGAGCCAAGCCCTGCATCTGCACAATAAATGAATTGCTTATTGTTAAACATTTTTGTGATTTTCTGTTCCAATGGAACAGCACATTTCTGCTCATTGTCAGAGCCTGAGTTGATGCACATAGATATAGGAATCCCGTTTCCGTCCACGAATAATCCCATCTGAACAATTGGATTGGGTCGATGTTCTTTGGAAGGACCATATCTGCGAAGACCTTTCAAAATCTCGCCGGTGGCTTCATCTACATATTCATCGTCTTCATCTTCTGACTCAAAGTAATAATTGGTGCAGTCAAAATAGCATACAGACGTGTTTTTCTTGATGATACTTTCACTGTTGGTGTACAAATGCTCTAGATAGTTGTCGTAGTGTTCTTCCAGTAAATCCATGAAACGCAATATATGCTGGTACTCGAAAGAGGGCATTTCGTAATAGGAATCAAGCCTGTCAAAGGTCCCTAACTTTGATTTAGGATCCAGAATCCTTGCAAATGTAAGGAAACGATTGATGGTATTGCAATCAAAAGTGATCTTGGAATTGCTTTTTATATCCTTAAAGAAATCCGACAGTTTGAGGTCATGATATATATTTTGCAGAACAAAATATCCAACATTTAGGAGAGCGGATCTAGAAGAGATATCTTTGGTGGCTGAGAGTTTCTCAGTATAATCAACCTTGAAACTCATGTCTATTTTCCCTTCCTGGTACTCTTTGTTGAATTCTTCCACCTGCTTTTTTGCATATGCAAGAGGATCAGGGGTGATGACCAGCAACTCAGAATGCTTTCCGATTCGTTTTACATTTTTTGTTGTGGTTTTTTTCCCATTTCTGATTCCCATCTGGATAAAGTAAGTTGGATCTTTGGATTTTCTATCATAGTTTAGCTTCATATTACACCTCCACTTCTATTATATCATAAAATACAACACCATACAACATATTTAATGCAAAATTTGACAACAAAAAAATCAGGATAGCCTTATATTTAGAGCATCTCCTGACTTTATCAGTTTATATTCTATTGAAGGAAGTGTTGAAAACCCGTTTATCCCGCAAAGTAGCTAAAAAGTATGCTGAATAATGAGGCTTTGATAAGACAACTAAATCAAAGAAAAAAGAAAAGAAAAAGAAAATAAATATCTGAAAACACGCTTTAAAGGGATTGACGAGAACAATTTTTAGTGCTATAATTTTAAAGTATTTCGGGGTGTAGCGCAGGTGGTAGCGTGCTTGGTTCGGGACCAAGAGGCCGAGAGTTCGAGTCTCTCCACTCCGACCAGAAAAATCAAGGATTTGTTCAATTAAATCCTTGATTTTTTATTTTTAATATTAATTCGATGATGTGTAGCTTCTATATTGCAGGTATATCTGCATTTATGATATCATATGGACAGGGCAGTTGGATAAAGCAGGGTGTGGTTGCCACCTTTATTCCTTCGCAGGAAGGAGGTGGTTGCCTATGATGAATACATACCAGGTATTGTCTTTGATGATACTGTTTGGAATGTTCGTTATAGCAGTCTTGAATTTCAGGACAAAAAAATAATCACCCTGCCGGCCAGTAGAGTGATTATTTTATAATTACATTCAAATGGCAATCGCATCATGCGGTCCGATTGCCTTTACCTATATTATAGCATAAAACAAATGAAAGTAAACATTATTCCTACACTTTTTCAAAGTACTTTTATGTTTTAAAAGGTAAATATATTTTTTTTAACTTCTAGGGCGTAGTCATATGCAGTAATGGAAATATATTGATAGCCAGCTTTAATAGGCGAGTTAGTTTTTTTACATTTTATAGTATTACCAAAGTCGTTTTGATATACTGAATTATGGAAAAAATAATTTATCTATCGGGCGTTTTTTATATTTTATAGTCATTTGGATATTGACTTAATAATATACATCATATATAATAAAATAAATTTTAATATATATGGCGATGAAGTCGTGAATTATTCTTTATAATGATAGTTCGCGATTTTTTGATATTTTATATATTTAACAGTAACAGAGGTTTTCACATAAAGTGTAATAATAAAAATATTAAGATTGGTTGGAAGGGATATTCTGGTTTTGGTATATCCTGTATTTGTTGTATCTTATTTTGTTCAGCGCGTATACTTGATGTATGCATATCGTATTCTCGTAGTCAATATATATAAATTAAGGACACTGAAATATCAGATGTTCTACTTATTGCATAATAGTGAGGAGATGTCAATATGAGAAAGTTAAATTACGCGGTTCTCGGCGCCGGAAACGGTGGACAATGTGTTAGTGCATATCTTAAGCTAAGAGGTTATCAAGTCAGTCTATACGACAGATATGAGCATGTCATTGAGCCCATAAAAACAAGAGGCGGGATTGCTCTAAAGGGCGTTTCATTAAACGGATTTGCGAAAATAGATATTATTACCACAGATCTTAAGGAAGCTGTGGAGAATGCAGACGTAATTCTTGTAGTGCTACCGGCGTTTGCTCATGAGTATATCGCAGAGAATTTATCATCTATACTTCATAATGATCAGGTTATTGTGTTATGTCCTGGATCAACAGGCGGGGCACTTGAGTTCAGGAGAGTGCTAAACGATAAAAAGTGCAATTGCAGCATAAAGCTTGCAGAGACAAACAGTCTTTTTTATGCTTCACGGATTGATGCCTCGGGGACCGCGGTGATTGGAGGCGTAAAAGAAGTAATGCCTATTGCAGCACTTCCTTCATCAGATGTTGATGAGATTATCGATATCATGCATGAGGCTTATCCACAACTAGTGAAAGAAGAGAATGTCTTAACATCTGATATGAGCAATATGAATGCGGTTGTTCATCCTCTTCCGGTGATCCTTAATACCGGATGGATCGAAGCGACCGGTGGCAGCTTCAAATATTATTATGACGGTATTACGCCTACAATTGGAAATCTGGTTGAGAAGACAGATACTGAAAGAATGGAAATATGCAGAGCTTTGGGAATTAAGGTTAAGAGTATTAAAGATAGTATGTATACTTACTATAAAGCTCAGGGTGATAGTTTATGCAAGATGTTTAAAAATATAAGTGCTTACGAAATTGTTAATGCACCTGAAAAGGTTGAGAGCAGATTATTAACAGAGGATGTACCGATGGGGCTTGTACCCATGACCGAATTAGCAAAACTAGTAAACGTCAAAACGCCTATAATGGATATGACAATAGATCTCGCGTCAACCCTTCTTAATAGAGATTTCAGATCAAATGGAAGAACTTTAGAAAAACTGGGTATTAGCGGGATGGATAGAGAAAGTCTTTTAAAGTACATAAAATGAGTTGTGAGTTATCAGCTTTTTGTTTTTAGTTCTTCACATTCCATATTAAAGCTCAAAGAGCATATGAAACTGATTATAAAGGAGGCATGCCATGGGTATTGTGTTTTATAGTTAATTATACAATATTTAGAAGAAGGAGTGAGAAGTATGAACCTTTCTGGTTTAAAAAAGGTAAGTAATACACTGGTTTCTATTCAGCGTTTTATTGGTGTGCTGCTTGCTTTAACGGTTCCATTGCTAATTGTGTACCAAGTTATTCTGCGGTATGTATTTAAGGCACCTCTTATGGGTATTGAAGAACTATTGATTTTTCCAACCATCTGGCTTTATATGATTGGTGGTGCTAATGCTTCACAACAAAGAAATCATATCGAATGCGGTATTCTTACATTGTATATTAAAAGAGAAGAAACACTTAAGTTGTTTAATATCTTCAAATCGCTTTTTTCGATGGTTGTTGCACTATGGCTTACATATTGGGCATATTGGTTTTTTAATTATTCATTTACCAAGTGGAAACTCAGTGATATTTTGTACATTCCTATGTTCTTTGGTGAAAGCGCACTTTTTATAGGGTTGGTGCTCATGTCCATCTACGCCATTATAGATTTTTTTACTGATACCAGGGCGTTGGTGATATATATTAAATCAAAAGTGAAAGGGGGCAACGACTGATGTTATTTGTTGTAGGCATATGTGTCATTCTTCTTATTCTTCTTTTAATGTTAAAGATCCCCCTTCCGTATTGTTTTGGTGGTGCTCTTCTTTTTATGTACATGTTTGGTGGAATATCTATGAAGAGCATGATGCTGTGGGTGTTCAGCCAGAGTATCAGTCCGGTGCTTCTAGCTAGTCCAATGTTTATCCTTGCAGGCTCATATATGGGTGGAAGTGGGATCGCAACCAAGCTTCTTGACTTTGTAGACTCTTTTATCGGCAGAGTCAAAGGTGGCCTCGGAGTTGTATGTATCGCTACCTGTGCTGTTATCGGAGCGATTTCGGGCAGTGGTTTCACAGGTGTAGCGGCTACCGGTCCGGTTATGATTCCCCGTATGGTTAAGCAAGGCTATCCGAGAGGATATTCTACTGCGTTGGTTACGGTGTCTTCGGTTTTAGGACTCTTAATCCCTCCTAGCGGCATTATGATCATTTACGGATGGGTTACCGAAACCTCCATTCTTGCATGTTTCTTGTCTACTGTAGGGCCAGGCTTATTAATTACACTGCTATTCTGTGTTATCAATCTTATATGGTCGAAGAAGTTTGACCTTGTATTGGATGAGCCTAGAGCTTTTAATGAAAAGATTAAGATTGCCGGACGCAGAGGTATAGTAGCACTTCCTGCACTGCTCATGCCTGTGATTATCCTTGGCGGTATTTATGGAGGGGTGTTCACACCAACTGAAGCAGCAGCAGTAGCAGCAATATATTCTATCCCTATTGGGTTCTGGATTTACCGCAACATGAATCTCAAAGAGTTTTATAGATTGACATTGGATTCTTTGTCATCCATAGGCGCTATTATGGCAATGATTATCTTCTGCCTGATGTTAAGTCAAACCTTTGTACTGTTAAAGGTTCCCCAGGCGATTATTGATGTCTTTTTTGGCATGACCAGCAGTCGTATCGTGATGCTCATCATTATCAACATATTCCTATTTGTTGTAGGAATGATTGTTAACGATGCCACAGGTATGATTCTATGTGCACCTATTCTATTGCCACTTGTTCTGAAGCTGGGGATTAACCCGATTCAATTTGCAGCTATGATGGGTGTTAACCTTGCAATGGGTGGTGTCACTCCTCCTTATGCAAGTATCTTATATCTCGGAATGAGAATCGGCAAATGCGAATTTAGTGAGATCTTTGGTCCTACAATGATACTCCTTCTATTTGGCTATGTACCGGTAGTATTTTTAACTACGTTCTGGCCCGCATTGTCTTTGTGGCTGCCGGGATTGTTCGGATATTTATAATAATTTGATTATATCAAAAAAGTCTTATTAAAAAAGCAGTTAAAGTCCATGAAACAGAGTGTTTTAGGAGTTTAACAATAATAAAACAACTATTTTAAAATGGAGGTATTTACTATGAGCACTTTACTATTAAGTCAAGATCAGGTAAAAGAGCTAATCACAATGAAAGAGATTGTGGAAATCTGTGAAAAAACATTTCAGGGTTTTGGAGAAGGTACGGTCGTTAACCCTACGAAAGTAAACCTTGACCTGGGTGAAACTGCAGAATTTCCACCTTATAAAGGATTTATGAATGCAATGCCGGCATACATCGGCTGGACTGACACTGCAGGGATCAAATGGGCCGGGGGAAACCTGGGTGAAAGAAAAAGGTTGGGTCTTCCATACGTTACTTCCCTAATCATGCTGATTGACCCGAAAGTTGGAAACTTCACCTGCGTTTTAGATGGCGCATTCATTACAAATATGCGGACAGGCGCACAGACAGCTGTTGGGTTAAAATATATTTTCAATGGCGGCAGTTCCGAAAGAAGATCTATTAAGATTGGCCTATACGGTGCAGGTATGCAGGGGCATACACAAACATTGGCTATTTCCCAATGGTTTGATATTGAGGAAGTAAGAGTTTATGATGTTTCCAAGGAGGCGGCTGAGAAGTACAAAGAAAATATGAAGGATGTTGTTAAGGGAGAGATCATTGTTTGCGATACACCTAAAGAAGCAGCTCAAGGCGATGCGATTGTATGTGTAACCCAGTCCAAGGATAAATTCCTTCTTGACGAATGGGTTAAGCCTGGAACGGTAATATTCCCAATGGGTTCCTATCAGGAATGCGATGACGCAATGCTTCTCAACGCCAAGAAGATTGTTGTAGACCATGTAGGACAATGTCTGCACAGAGGCGCGTTAGCAGAATTAAATGAGGAAGGGAAAATTACAGAGAACAGCATCTTCGCAACAATTGGTGAACTTGCAACCGGCAAGAAATCTATAGGCGACTACTCTGATGGCAAGATTGTATGTATCCCTATCGGTACCGGTGCCATGGATATTGCAGTTGCGAGTGTCGTATACAAAAAAGCGATAGAGCAAGGTATTGGCGGTACATATTCATTTATCCAAGACTAATAGCCATTCTGCATAAGATACACGATGGATGCCTTGTAGGGTATCTATCTACGATAAGGAGGTACTGCTGATGAATACGTTACTGATCAGCAAATCAGATATAAAAAAATTGATTACTTTTAAAGAGGTTGTAGAAATATGTGATGAAACTTTCCAAGGATTTGGTGAAGGTACAACCATAAATCCTCCGAAGGTGAACCTGAATTTAGGTGATTCGGGGCCATACCCGCCATATAATGCTTCAATGAATGCGATGCCGGCATATATCGGCTGGCAGGACATTGCAGGCTTGAAATGGGCGGGTGGATTTGGCGGCGGTCGTGTAAAAATGGGTCTGCCATTCATTAATGCGCTTATTTTGCTTTGCGATCCGGATCTAGGTAACTTTTTAGCTGCACTGGATGGTACGTATATTACCAATATGAGAACGGGTGGGCAGACAGCTGCTGCTCTTAAATATCTTTTCAAAAACAGAAAAGGTATAAAACTGGGTCTTTACGGTGCAGGGGTTCAGGGATATACTCAAACCATGGCCATTTCACAGGTGTTTGATATTGAAGAATTAAGGGTTTATGATATTGTTAGATCAGCTGCTGAAAAATTCAAAAATGATATGGCACAGCATATAAAAGGAAATATTATTATATGTGATAAGCCTGAAGAAGCAGCTGATTGTGAAGTCGTAGTATCTGTTACGCTGGCAAAGGATGGTTTTATCAAGAACGAATGGATCAAACCCGGTACTGTTTACTTTGCAATGGGTTCCTATCAAGAATGCGATTACGAGACCATTCTAAATGCTGATAAAATTATTGTAGATCATGTAGATCAGTGTTTGCACCGAGGAGCGCTCAAGGAACTTGCCGATCAAGGCAGGATCACAAGAGAAAACATTTACTGCACGATAGGGGATTTGGCAGTGGGAAGAAATTCCGTGGACAACCTGAAAAATGAGAGGATCATTTGTATCCCAATTGGTACAGGCGCTATGGATGTTGCTGTTGCAGGCATCGTCTATAAAAAGGCCGTATCTCTTAGCATGGGAACAGAATTCTCATTTGATATGTAAATTATTTATTTAACAAGGAGGATGTATGATGAAAAAAACAATTTCTATGGTTTTGGCAATGATTCTTATGCTTTCGCTTGCGGCATGTGGTCCGAAGGGAAACGTTGATGCACCTGATAAAGGAGCCAGTGAAGCGCCCGCAGCTGAAAAAGAGCAGAGTATGACTTTAAAACTTGCTCATATCAGGCCGCAAGGTTCGGTTGCAGATGAGGATATTCGTGCTTTTGCTGCTGATGTTGAAAAGAGAACAAACGGCACTATTAAATTTGAGATTTATCCTGCATCTCAGTTGGGAGACTACACCACTGTACTTGAAAGAATAAGCATCGGTGATGTGGATATGCAGATTGCTCCTATCGGTACAAATCTGGACAAAGCCTTTGGTATTTCCTATTGTCCATATTTGGTTCAAAACTGGGAGGAAGCAAAAAAAGTTTACAACAGTGATGGGGATTTGGTTAGCAATATGGCTGCCATATGTGAAAAGAATGATATTAAGCTGATTGGAACCTATCCACTGTATTTTGGCGGTATTGCACTCACTAAAAAGCCTAAAGATCCTGCTAACGTAGATGTAAGAGAAGAAACAAAAATCCGTGTTCCGAATATGAAGGCATTTGATTTGACAGCACAGGAACTAGGGTATATTTCTACTCCGCTACCGGCAGCAGATACTTTTACATCAATGCAGACAGGAATGGTTGATGGTGCAATCGGTTATGGTGCTGAAGGTTACTATTCCAACTACAGAGATCTTATAAAATATTATCTGCCTATAAACGATCACTTTGAATTATGGTATGCATGTTTAAGCTCTGCAACATGGGAAAAAATGAGTGCTTCACAAAGAGAGGCTATTACTGCTGCCGCAAAAGCGATGGAAGAAAAGAGATTCGGTGAAGCAGAAAAGCAAGAAAAAGAATACGAAGAAAAGCTTACTGCTGCCGGCATAGAAGTAATTCAATTTACCGATGAGCAGCTTGCGCAATTTGCTAAAATCGTCAGAGAAAAGGTTTGGCCTCAAACAAAGGCAGATTTCAATGAAGAATTCTTTAATAGTATCGTTGAGAAATATAACCTTGTAAAATAATGCAGGTTTAATAGCGATAATCCTTTCGTTGAGTAGCTTTATGGTAGAATAATTTTATCCAGCTCCAGCACTACTTGTGACGTCCTATCATTTTGCGATGAATGACCGATTACATAATGTGCTGGAGTTTTTCATTGAAGATTATTTACAATAGTTTTGCCTGTCAGGATTGTGTATAAAAGTAATAAAGAGAGATGCTTTGATAGTTAAACTATAAATTTAAAAGGTAAGGTGAAGGAAAATGACACTTTCAAATGCTTTTGATGTTTTCGATATCATAGGTCCTGTCATGATAGGGCCTTCAAGTTCTCATACGGCAGGGGCTGTGCGTATAGGATTGGCTGCCGGGCAGCTATGTGATCACAATCCCAAAGAAATTACTGTCTTATTTCATGGTTCACTTGCCAGTACCTATTCGACCCATAAAACCGATGTAGGTGTGGTTGCGGGTATTATGAACATAGGTGTAGATGATGAGAAGATCAGAGATGCTGTTTGCATAGCAGAAGATAAGGGAATAAAAATTAAATTCGATAAAATAGAGCTTCAAAATGCTCACCCGAGTACCATTATCATCGAATTAACAGATCAGCAGGGAAATAAGCAGGTAATGAGGTCTGCCACAATCGGTGGAGGGAATATATTTATTGAACAAATCAATGGGTATAATGTTGAATTGGATGGTAAACAGGACTGCTTTGTCGGTATTACTTCCATAAGGGAAAAGGAAGAGTTTGCAGCTAAGTTCATCGCTTTATTTGGCAATAAAGCAGAAGTTACAAAATTTGATCCTTGGGGTGAGGGGTATTCATTTAAGGTAGAATGCGGTGAATCCATACGTGAGATTGGATTGGAAAAAGCAAAACAAGCACTTGAAGCCAGTGAGATTTTCCGGATTCATTCTGTAATGTCGTTAAGCATACAGGGAAAAGAATTTTATAAATCATGCAGAGAACTAGCTGAGAAGTCTAAAGAGGAAGGTTGCCTTATCAGTGATACGGTTATAAAATACGAAGCTGAAAAATCCGGCAGGACAACCGAGCAGGTTACCGGGCAGATGCGACAGACCTATCATGTGATGAGGGCTTCCATAAAAAAGGGACTTGAAAAAGAGAATATACTCCTAGGAAACATTTTTAAGGGTAACGCAGCAAAAATGGATAGGTTTTTAAATTCTAAAAGAAGCATATGCGGTACTACGGTATCCAAGGTCATAAGAAATGCCCTAGCAGTTATGGAAGTGAACGGATCCATGGGAAAAGTAGTCGCGTGTCCTACGGCGGGGTCAGCGGGGACGGTACCTGCAGCGGTTTTGACAATTGCTGAATGTAATGACATCTCGGATGAAAAGGTCATTCAATCTCTTTTTACCGGAGCGGGGATAGGGATCGTGATTGCTGAAAATGCTACTATTTCGGGGGCAGTTGGTGGATGTCAAGCGGAGTGCGGTGCCGCGTCTGCTATTGCAGCAGCTGTTATCACTGAGATGTTTGGAGGAAGTTACGAGGATATATTAAGCGCTGTTTCTCTGGCACTTGGAAATATATTGGGGATGGTCTGTGATCCTGTAGCAGGAATGGTCGAGCTGCCGTGTATTCAGAGAAATGCCATTGCAGCCATGAATGCCATTATTTCTGCAGAGATGGCTCTTGCAGGTATAAACAGTGTTATTCCGGCAGATGAAATGATTGGGGCACTTGATGAAGTGGGAAAATTAATGCACTGCTCTCTTAAGGATACTTTAGGAGCCGGTATATCTAATACGCCAACGGCAAGAAAAATAGAGCAAGATTTTTTTGGTATTAAGAAAGAGTAAAGAATGATAGACGATTACGATAAAAGGAAAAATAATAGTTGACAGACCTACTATTCTTATCTTAACATATCTATGAAACATCATAAGTGGTATAATAATGAAAAGTCCTAATGATACTAATTTATGTAAAAGTCTTAATATAAACTATATTTAGTAAAATGAGCAATCTAGAAAAAAATGATGCAATATAAAAGCAATGGCTTCATCAAATGAGGGAGAATTTATGGAAGAAAAGACAAGTGTAGGTGTAGTCTATGGCATACTTAAGAAAAAAATATTATATTGTGAGTATAAGCCTGGCGAACTAATATCGGAAAAAGATATTGTAGAAGAATTGAATACAAGCAGAACACCGGTAAGAGAAGCGCTTAATATCTTAAACGGACAGGGTTTAGTCAGTATTATCCCCAAAAAAGGCATACAGATCTCTTCCATGTCACTAAAGAAAATGAAGGAGATTTATGAAATAAGAAGAATGCTTGAACCTTATTCTATTAAACAAGCTATCATGTTTACTAGACCTGAGGATATAGAGTATTTATATGATCTGGATAGGAAATTAGGTGAAGAATTAAGGAATGAACATATACTGGAAGTCTTTAAAATAGGAATGGATGTTCACTTATATATTGCATCTCTTTCAAGGAATGAGACACTTCTTACAATGCTTAAAATATTGCGAGATGAAAGCTATAGAAGTTTGGTTTACTATCTAAAAACATACCTGGATGGATGTTCTGAAGAGGATAAAAAAGATACGTTAAATCTTTTTTCGAATAGTCATATCGGTTTTATTCAGGCATTAGAAGGAAAGGATGAAGAAAAAGCAGTAAATTATATATTACAAGACTTGGACAGCATGAGTGAATTGATTCTCAAAATATTATAGTAAAATCCATATGTGGATAGCTATGATGGAGAAATGCTTTTAAAGCTCATACTCTTTAAGTATGTTGAAATGTAGTGCAGGTGGTAGCGTGATTGGTTCGGGGCCAAAAGCTACTGGAGAAGGCGGATGGATTAATAAAGAATTTCCGGTTGTGCAATAACATATGAGTTGTTTCAAGGAATCCGTAAAGTAAATAAAATATTCTTAGACTACTTGACTAATAGTGGTGTGTATTTTATACTATGTCTAAAGTATCGAATAGTAAGCGATTCAAAGTATATGGTTTATCAATGATGAAAGAGAAGAGTATGTATATACTATTCAAAAGAGAGGAAAACCCAAAGGCTGAAAGGTTTTCTTGAAAAAGTGTACAGAAGGTAGCTCCGGAGTTTTACGGCCCAACGATCAAAGAGTAAGCTGTAACGGTGGTTCCGTTAATGCCTCTAAGAGTTCGTGTTCTATATGAACGATAATGAATACGGAAAATAAGGTGGTACCGCGGGAAATCCCCGTCCTTCATTAGAAGGACGGGGTTATTTATTGTGAAAAAGTAAAAGAGATGTGAAAGTCTCTATAGGAGGAATGCAATGATTAAAGAGTTTATATCTTTTGCCCTGCTGGCCTTGGGTGCTTTTATAGGTTACAAAGCGGACTTTGTATATAAGATCATAAAAGGCACAGCACCGGACGAAAAACAGCTTATCTTTCTTAAAATTGCAGGGTTGCTTATAGTAATCATAGGAATGTTAATAATATTTTATATATAACTGGAGGTATAATTATGGAAGAAAACAACAATATCGCGAAAACATATGATCCACAGCAAGTTGAGGACAGATTATATCAGGAGTGGATAGAAAAAGGTTATTTCAAAGCGGAGGTAGATGTTCAGAAAGAGCCGTTTACCATTGTCATTCCACCCCCGAATGTTACAGGGCAGCTGCATATGGGGCATGCTTTGGATGAAACACTGCAGGATATTTTAATCCGATGGAAAAGAATGCAGGGTTACAGTGCGTTATGGCTCCCGGGAACCGATCACGCGGGGATTGCAACGCAGATTAAAGTAGAAGAAATGCTCAGAAAAGAAGAAGGATTGACCCGTTATGACTTGGGGAGAGAGAAGTTTTTAGAAAGGGTATGGGATTGGAAACATACTTATGGCAATCGGATTATAAACCAGTTGAAAAAGCTAGGAAGCTCGTGTGATTGGTCAAGAGAACGCTTTACCATGGATGAAGGGTGTTCCAAAGCTGTAAGAGAAGTTTTTGTAAATCTATACGAAAAGGGATTAATCTATCAAGGAAACAGGATTATAAACTGGTGTCCTAATTGTATTACCGCACTTTCCGATGCGGAGGTAGAATATGAGGAAAAGGCAGGACATTTTTGGTATATTAAATATTATGTAAAGGATAGTGATGAGTTCATTACCATTGCTACTACCCGTCCTGAAACCATGCTGGGAGATACGGCGGTTGCAGTACACCCTGATGATGAGAGATATCAGCATCTCATCGGAAAGACATTGATTCTCCCGTTGGTAAACAGAGAGATTCCGGTGATTGCCGATGAATATGTAGAAAAAGAGTTTGGTACCGGCGCCGTTAAAATCACGCCGGCCCATGATCCGAATGACTTCGAAGTAGGAATGAGGCATAACCTTCCTCAGATCAAGGTGATGAATGATGATGCGACCATCAATCAGCATGGCGGTAAATATGAAGGATTGGACCGGTATGAGGCGAGAAAAGCCATTATTGAAGATTTAACAGGAGCAGGACTGCTGCTGCAAACAAAAGATCATGTTCACAACGTTGGCCAGTGTTACAGATGCCGCACAATCGTAGAACCGATTACTTCAAAACAGTGGTTTGTTAAAATGAAGCCACTTGCCGAAGCTGCTATAGAAGTTGTAAAGGATGGAACCACCCAATTTGTTCCTGAACGGTTCAGCAAAATCTATTTGAACTGGATGGAAAATGTGCATGATTGGTGCATATCAAGACAATTATGGTGGGGACATAGAATTCCGGCTTTCTACTGCGAAGCATGCGGTGAAACCATTGTTTCTAAAGAGGATATTACAGCATGTTCCAAATGCGGAGGCAAAGTGAAGCAGGACGACGATGTATTGGATACATGGTTCAGTTCGGCATTATGGCCGTTTTCCACATTGGGATGGCCGGACGAAACCGAAGACCTCAAGTATTTTTATCCGACCAGTGTCCTTGTTACCGGGTATGATATCATATTCTTCTGGGTTGCCAGAATGATTTTCTCCGGTATGGAGCATATGAACCAGGAGCCGTTTAAACATGTATTCATTCATGGAATTGTACGTGATTCCGAAGGAAGAAAGATGAGTAAATCCCTTGGTAACGGGATAGATCCTTTGGAAGTAATAGAAAAATATGGTGCGGATGCGTTGAGATTTACGCTTGCAACCGGAAATTCTCCGGGAAATGATATGCGTTTCTATTGGGAGAGAGTAGAGTCCAGCAGAAACTTTGCCAATAAGATCTGGAATGCATCAAGATTTGTATTGATGAACCTTGAAATCAGCGAGAATAAATTACCCGACCAGAATCAATTGATGCTGGAGGATAAATGGATCCTTAGCCGATATAACAATGTTGTGAAAGAAGTTACAGACAATCTGGATAAATTTGAGCTTGGGATCGCGGTGCAAAAGCTTTATGACTTTATATGGGATGAATTCTGTGATTGGTATATCGAGATGGTAAAACCGCGGCTGTATGATAAGGAATCGCAGAGCAGGCTGGAGGCGCAGCATGTATTAACATATGTTCTTTCAAATACACTTAAGCTATTGCATCCTTTTATGCCGTTTATTTCCGAGGAAATATGGCAGCATCTTCCTCATGAGGGTGAAAGTATCATGATCTCATGCTGGCCGAAGTATGATGAAAAACTTAATTTTGACAAGGAAGAAAAACAAATGACGCTCATTATGTCGGCAATAAAGAGTGTTAGAAATGTAAGGGCCGAAATGAATGTGGTACCTTCACGTAAAGCCAAGCTGCATATTGTGGCCTCGGATAGTGATACATTCCAAAGCGGCAAGATGTTCTTTGAAAAGCTGGCCGGTGCGTCCGAAGTTATTGTTGCTAAGGATAGGGAGGGTATTCCTGCCGATGCCGTTTCTGTAGTAACAGAAGGAGCAGAAATATTTATTCCGCTTGATGACCTTGTAGATAAAGCAAAGGAAATTGAAAGGCTTGAAAAAGAGCGAAAGAATCTTGAAAAAGAAGTGCAGAGAGTAAATGGTAAGCTGAATAATGCTGGATTTATTTCAAAGGCACCGCAGCATGTTGTTGACGAAGAGAAGGAAAAGGGAAGAAAGTATGAGGAGATGCTGGCAAAGGTAGTTGAAAGATTGGAAAGCCTTAAAAAATAAGTTCACGGTTCACAGTTTACAGTTCACAGATTTAGCACGTAGAAGGAGTGAAGCATGGGGACGGAGCTACTGCTGCACCTGGTTTTGGTGAAGCTGTAGCTCCGTCCCCATGCTTTGCGACTGACCGAGCAAGCACTTTTTTACATCTTCCTATAGGATTGAAAGGCATTTATGATATGATGTATTATAGGGTGGAGATGTCTTTGCCCTATAATACATTACAAAGGAAGGAATCGATATGAATTACGAGCAGGCATTGGAATATATACATGGAACTTTAAGATTCGGTTCAAAGCTAGGATTGGAAAACATCCGTATGTTATTGGATTGGATGGGTAATCCTCACAAAAAGCTGAATCATATACATGTAGCAGGTACGAACGGGAAAGGTTCTACCACTGCCATGATCTCACAGATCATGATAGAAGCTGGATATAGGGTAGGAATGTATACGTCACCATATATCGAAGAATTTACCGAAAGAATTCAAGTAAACGGTGTACAAATAGATAAGCAGCACCTTGCGGATATTGCCGATCAGGTAAAAAAATTAATAGAAATAATGGTGCGGGAGGGGCATAATCATCCAACGGAGTTTGAAGTGGTAACTGCCATTGCTTTCCAGTACTATTGTGACTTGGAGTGTGATTGCGTTATTCTTGAAGTAGGATTGGGCGGACGTTTTGATGCCACCAATGTAATTGAAAAGTCATTGATTTCTATTATTACATCTATCAGCATGGATCATATGGAATGGTTGGGGGATACCATTGGCAAGATTGCTTACGAAAAGTGCGGAATCATTAAGGAAAATGGATTGGTAGTAGTATATCCGGAGCAAGAGCCTGATGCACAGGAAGTGATTGATCAAGTAGTATCAGAAAAAAATGCAAACATGATTAAGGTTGATTCATCGACAGCGAAAGTAATTTCTAATACGATAGAAGGAATAACATTTGATTACGACAAGTACAAAGCATTAAACATTCGGTTGCTTGGTGAGCATCAAGTGCTAAATGCAATGACAGCCATAACAGTGGCTGAACTGCTAAATAACAGATACCACCTCGAGATTACTGAAGAACATATCAAGAGAGGGCTGGGAAAGACACTGTGGCCGGGAAGATTGGAAGTCTTGAGCCATGAGCCTCTTTTTTTGATTGATGGTGCGCATAATATGTCAGGAGTTAGAGCGTTATCAGGGGCGATGAAAAGGTATGCTTGTACCAAGCAAATCATCTTTATAATCGGTATACTGCGTGATAAAGAATACGAAGATTGTCTTGCGGAACTTGGCAGGATAGCGGATACCGTGATTACAACCACTCCATTAAACAACAGGGCAGTGCCGGCAGATGAGTTAGGGCATATTGCAAAAAAATATTGCAGCCAGGTATATGTTGAACACCAAATCGCAAAAGCCATTGCCAGAGGGATAGGTATTTCGGGGTCAAATAATGCGATTTGTTGCTGCGGTTCATTGTACTTAGTTGGAGAGGTACGAAAAATTTTTAAAGAAACTTATAAATAAGGCAGGAATATATTGTTTGCTGTTGAATATAAATACTGAATACTTTGTGCAAGGAGTGAGGCGCTGTGTTTAATGTTGAGAAAGAACTGACCAGGTTTTCACCTATGAAAGAGTTGGACATCTTAGAGGATGCAGGACAAACTGTAGACTCTGACGGCTTAAGAAAAGTGGTGCAGCTATACAATCAGGCGCTTGATAGCTTGAAATTAAAAAGTGAGGATATTGCTGCAATAGAGCTAAAAAAGGCGATTTCAATTTATCCTGATTTTATTGAAGCAAAGATTTTATTAGCATTATGCTATATCGTAAGGAATCAATTTGATAAAGCGGAAGAATTACTGTTGGATATTACAGACAGTGATCATGCAATTGCCAAAGCACATCAGTATCTGCAATACATTGATTTAGTACATCATAAAAAGACTGCGAGAAAAGACGGAATACTTTCAAAAAAAGCACCTGTAAATATTAAGATCAATGTTGCTAAGTTTCATATTGGTTTTATAAAAAGCAGTCTGATTTTTATCGTTGGTATTTTAGTTACCTATTTATTCTTATATAATTCTTTTGGCAATTCTGGGAAGCATAGCGCTGTAAATACGTCAGGCATCAACGAGATAAAAGAAACCTACCAAAAAAAAATAGATTCCTATAGCAGTGAACTTACTGCCACACAGAGCAATATTCAGAAACTTGAACAGCAATTAAGCGAACAAGATGATCAATTAATATATCTAGAAAATATAAAGAAGATTTTGATGGCTGAAAAATTGCATAATAATAATGAAAAAGATAAAGCCATGGAACTGATTTTATCGTTAAAAGAAGTACAGTTTCAAGGTGTGGAAAAGGAAAAATATGACCTGCTTTATAAAGAAATAATACCGCAGGTTGCCCGGGAATATTACATAAAGGCATATAACTTATACAATGGTAAAAAATACAATGAAGCGATACAACCATTTAATATGTGTATACAATTGGAGTTGAAAGAGAGCGATGAATATCTGTATTCATTATATTTTGGGGCTAAAAGTTATCAAGCGATCGGGGATAAGCTGAATGCAGCAAGCTACTACAATCAAGTTATTCATTTATTTCCCAACAGTAAATATGCGGAATACTCAAAAAACTGGTTAAAAGAGCTTAATAGCAATTGATATTTGAAAAGCGACAGGCGTATCTGTCGCTTTTTGTCGTTAAAAAAATATTATTCTACAAAAGAAGACGAATTTCTTGGAAGGAGATTCCAAATCTATGTAGAATATAAGAGTATGACAAAAAAAGGAGGGTTATACTTGCAGATTAGTTTTGAAATAATAAACAGAACATTAATAGCAAAGATTGAAGGTGAGTTGGACCACCATACATCTGTTGATGTCAGAGAGAGAATAGACAGGGAAATGAACATGAAGCAAATCAAGAATTTGATTTTTGATTTTGAAAGATTGAGTTTCATGGATAGTTCAGGGATAGGTGTTATCATCGGAAGGTACAAGCATATTCAAAAATTAAACGGTAAGATTTGTATAACTGATTTGAATCCTCAAATTGATAGAATCATGACGATTTCCGGACTACGGAAAATCATACCTATTTATAATAACTTAAGCGATGCTTTAGAAGACATGTAAGGAGGATCATTAAAAAATGCAGATTAACAATGAGATGAAATTAGAATTTTTAAGCAAGTCTAGTAATGAAAGTTTTGCAAGAGTTGCTGTGGCAGCGTTTGCATCACAAATGGACCCTACTATTGAAGAACTTGCTGATATAAAGACAGCAGTCTCGGAAGCGGTAACAAATTCCATCATTCATGGCTATGAGAATGAAATCGGTTATGTAAACATTCACTGTAGAATCATTCAGGATATTATTGAAATAGTGATAGAGGATAATGGTAAGGGGATTGAGGATGTGGTGTTGGCAAGACAACCACTTTATACGACGCATCCTGAAATGGAACGCTCCGGCATGGGATTCACCGTGATGGAAACATTTATGGATTCAATTGAAGTGGAATCGGAGATGGGAAAAGGGACAAAAGTCAGAATGACAAAAAGAATAAATAACATCACAGAATAGTATGGATCCTGGGCAGAATAGGGGTGATAAGATTGAGTCAGGGAATGGACCAAGTTACCCTAGAGCTTATTAATAAAGCAAAAAATGGTAACAAGGAAGCCCAAGAGTATTTAATAGAAAACAATATTGGACTTGTATGGAGTATCGTTAAAAAATTTCAAAACCGAGGGTATGAATCTGATGATCTTTTCCAAATAGGATGTATAGGGCTTATCAAAGCGATAAAAAAGTTTGATGATCGTTTTGATGTAAAGTTTTCAACTTATGCGGTTCCAATGATTATGGGTGAAATTAAGCGTTTTATTAGAGATGACGGTATCATCAAAGTGAGCAGATCGCTAAAGGAAACGGCAAATAAAGCAAGAGTTGTAAAAGAAATGCTTACCAAAAGTTTAGGTCGTGAGCCTACGATCCGTGAAATTGCGGACAAGCTAAATATGGAAGCGGAAGACCTGGTAATGGCAATGGAAGCCGGAAGTGCGCCGGAGTCATTGTATGCTACTTTAAATGAAGGCGATAGTTCACCGATATTATTAATAGATAGAATAGATGAAGGCAGTGACGAAGAAGGGAAGGTAATCAATAGAATCGCTTTAAAGCAGGTTTTGGATACACTTAAGCCACGAGAAAAGCAGATTATTATCTTAAGGTATTTTAAGGAAAAGACACAGACGCAAATTGCAAAGATACTGGGTATTTCACAGGTACAAGTTTCAAGGATTGAAAAGAAAATACTTAGCGAGATGAAAAAAAGAATAAATGCCGGCTAAAAGTTCGTAGTTTGTAGTTATATATTCCGTAATTCAAGAGGAAGAAATAGGAATAGACGCTAGAAACTACGAACTTTTTATCTATATATAACGCATTAAAGAAGTCACGGTAACGGTAGGTTTGGGGCGGTATATGTTTCCGTAAGAGACCGTTCACTGTTTGAACGAAGTGAGTTTGGGCGCGTCTCTGGAGGACACATACACCACCTCAAAACCGTTTGCCAATGTAAAAACTTTAATGCGTTATATATAGGAAAAACAAATAAATTTTTGGCAGTTTCAATGTTATTTAAATAAAGAATATAATAACTAATATTTCAAATAATATATTAATGTAAGAGAAAGTATTGAGGTGAGCATTTATGAATAGAGTTGCAGTAAAAAAAGTGATTTATCCGGTATTGATCACAGCGCTATTGGCGGGTATAACATATTGGCTGCTAAATGTAAGGAAAATGAATGACAAGATACCCACGAGAGGAATTTTTGTATATTCTAAAGAGTTTTATACTTCGTAGTGTTGTAGTAAAAATGTTTTATATATGAAGGCGGAAAGGGGAAATAATATGGATCAGGTTTTTACTAAAAAAGAGTATGAAAAATATGTGCAGAAAAAATCTCCTAACTCTCCTATTGTAAAAAATGTTATAAAAGCTTTTATCATAGGAGGGTTGATTTGTATTGTAGGGCAGCTTGTAAGCACCTATTTTAAGTCAAGAGGATTAAGCACTGAGCAGGTGGCTGGGGCTACTGCTATTGTCATGATACTTTTAGGAGCACTGCTAACAGGATTAGATTTATATGATGGTCTTGCCAAGCACGCGGGCGCAGGAACGATCGTACCTATTACCGGGTTTGCAAATGCAATTGTATCCCCGGCAATGGAATTTAAGAAAGAAGGCTACATTCTTGGCGTGGCATCGAAAATGTTTGTCATTGCAGGGCCTGTATTGGTATATGGAATTGTAGCCTCAATTGTGGCAGGGCTCATTTATTTCTTGATAATGCTATGATCATGGAGGTGGAAAAATGACTGCAGCAAAAAGATTAGGCAAACAAACGGTAAAGCTTCAGAACCCGCCTTCTATGGTTGCTACAGCTTCAATCGTAGGGAAAAAAGAAGGACAAGGGCCTTTGAAAGAGTATTTTGATCAAATTCTGGATGATGGTCTCTGGGGAGAAAGTTCTTGGGAAAAGGCTGAAAGTAAAATTCTTAGAGAGACGGTATCCAAAGCAATAACAAAAGCAAATAAAGCTTTGGGAGACATCAATTATATTTTCGCCGGAGACTTATTAAGCCAATGTATTGGCTCCAGTTTTGGGATTAGAGAATTGGAGATCCCTTTTTTTGGCGTATATGGTGCATGTTCAACCATGGCAGAGTCATTGAGTCTTGCGGCAATGTGTGTGGATGGCGGATTCGCCGACTATGTTGTAGCAGCTACTTCCAGCCATTTTTGTTCAGCGGAACGACAATTCCGGTTCCCTTTGGAATATGGAGGGCAAAGACCTCCTACAGCACAGTGGACGGTGACCGGGTCGGGTGCTGTAGTATTATCCAACCAAGGAAGTGGTCCTTATATCACACATATCACCACTGGAAAAATTGTGGACCTTGGGATAAAGGATGCAAATAATATGGGTGCTGCGATGGCGCCGGCTGCTGCTGATACCATCTATGCGCATTTTGAGGACACAGGCTTTATACCGGATGATTATGATCTGATTATTACCGGTGACCTGGCGGAGATAGGGAAAAATATTACAGAAGATATTTTGCAAAAAAACGGCTGCAATGTAAGCAGACAATTCACCGATTGCGGGTTGAAGATTTTTGATAATAAAAAACAGGATACACATGCCGGTGGAAGCGGCTGTGGATGTTCGGCATCTGTTTTAGCCGGTTATTTATACCATGAATTAACACAAGGAAGTTTGAATCAAATCTTGTTTATCTCCACAGGAGCGCTTTTAAGTACAACAAGCGCACAGCAAGGGGAGTCGATACCGGGCATTGCACATGCAGTTACTATACAAAATACATTGGGGTGATGATCATGGAGTTTTTTAGGGCGTTTTTAGTAGGTGGTTCGATATGTGCCGTTGGACAAATACTTATTGATAAAACAAAGCTAACGCCGGCAAGGATTCTTGTACTATTTGTTACACTAGGCGTATTCCTTACGGTTATCGGAATATATGAACCGTTGGTAGAGTATGGAGGGGCCGGAGCTACCGTACCAATAGTGGGCTTCGGATATTCACTGGGGAAAGGTGCTATGAAAGCTGTACAGAAAGACGGGCTGCTAGGTGCTTTTACAGGAGGGATTACCGGGACTGCCGGCGGAATAGCTGCGGCAATATTTTTTGGATATATTGTTGCTGTAGTATTTAGCCCAAAAGAAAAAAATTAAGATTAGGAGATGTTCTCTTGAATAAACGAAAAGTGATCCTGGTTACCGATGGTGATATGGTAGCCAGAAAAGCAGTTGAAGTCGCAACAAAAAATATTGGGGGCAGATGTATCTCAAGATCAGCCGGTAATCCTACCGAGCTTTCAGGAGAAGAAATTGTTGAACAAATTAAGAAAGCACATCATGACCCGGTGGTGGTGATGGTGGATGATTGCGGTGATACAGGAGCCGGCAAAGGTGAGACCGCACTGCTGGAAATCATTAAGAATGAGGCTGTAGATATATTGGGAATTATAGCTGTTGCTTCCAATGGAAAAGAAGGCAGTAACGTCAAGGTAGATTGTTCGTTTACAAAAGAGGGAAGAAAAGTAGAAGCAGCAGTAGATAAATATGGGAATAACATATTTACGGTGAGAATAAGCGGAGATACTCTAAGTGTATTACGAGATTTACAGGTACCTGTAGTAGTAGGGTTGGGTGACCCGGGGAAAATGGATGGCAATGATGATATCAGTATCGGAGCACCTATTACAACCGCTGCCTTGAAAGAAGTACTAAATCACGCTTAGCTGCGTTATTTTTATACTATTGACTAAAGGTGATAAATATTGTAATATGTCAACATATTCTAAGATAGAAACGGCCATTGTCGGACAAGCAATGATTGATATTAACGTTCTAGTCAAATATGGCAAACAGGAGGGATGATGTTGCATATTGCACGTTTATTTAAAAATAAAAAGCCTGTAGTTTCTTTTGAGATATTTCCGCCAAAACCGGATTATCCTGTAGAAACCATCTTCAGTACACTGGATAGGCTGAAAGACCTAAAACCGGATTTTATTAGTGTTACTTATGGGGCGGGAGGAAGCAATAGGGAAAGAACAGAGGTTATTTCATCCAAAGTTAAAAATAATTATGGCATTGAATGTTTATCTCACCTTACGTGTGTATGTACTTCCCGCTCAGATATGAATGAAATTCTCGAGCATTTGCGAAAAAATAATATAGAAAATATTTTAGCACTACGTGGGGATGTCCCTAAGGGATACGATGAAAAAGAAGCTTTTAAGGAGTACAGGTACGCCCTTGACCTTATCCGTCATATTAAAGAAGAAGGGGATTTTTGTATTGCTGCGGCAGCATATCCGGAGGGACATATTCAAAGTGACAGTCTCCAAACAGATATCAAATTTCTAAAACAAAAAGTAGATGAGGGTGTAGATTTCTTAATTACTCAGCTTTTCTTTGATAACCGCTTGTTCTATAACTTTTGGGAAATGGTTCGGGAAGAGGGGATTAATATTCCTATAACGATAGGGATTATGCCGGTGTTGAATGCAAATCAGATTAAAAGGATTACTACGCTTTGCGGATCGTCCATTCCTACCGAACTTGCACACCTGCTTTCAAAATATTGTAATAATGCGGATGATCTTGAGAAAGCAGGGATTGAATATGCCAGTAAGCAAACGCAGGATTTACTGGAGCATGGTGTCGATGGAATACATTTCTATACAATGAATAAGCCGGAGCAAATCTATCAGATTATGAAGAACTGTAATTTGACCAATAGATAGATGTTTGATTGTTACGAGAAGATATATGGAATCATTACACAACAAACAGATCAGTTGTTGATGCAACGGGTCTGTTTGTTGTGTAATTTTTGGGTAATATTTAATGTATAGGGTATATATGATATAATAGACTAAAAGAAACTAAGATATAAATATCGAATAAGTTTATAAGAATTTATCGCCAATAGGGCAAAAACAATAATCTATAGGATGTTATCAGACTATGAGGAAGAAAAAACGTAAACTAATCATAGTACTTTTATAAAAAATAGGAGCGAGAGATATGTTATGTTCAAGATGTAATAAGAATATAGCTGTAATATTTGTAACCAAACTGGAGGGCGGTACCCAAAAAAATGAAGGTCTATGCCTGACATGCGCAAAACAGCTGGGTATAAAGCCGCTCAATCAGTTTATGGGACAAATGGGCATCAGTGAGGAAGATATGGATAAATTGAGTACGCAGATGACTGAGTACTTGTCAAATAATTCTTATGACGAGTCGGAACCGCAAAATGATATGGGCAATCCCTTTGATTTTATCAATAAAATATTTAGTAATGACCCTAAGGCGGATGGAGAAGTGCGTGGAAGTGAAACGTTGAAAGAAGATAAATCAACAAAAACAAAGGTGAATGAGAAGAAGAACAGTAAGAAGAAAAAATATCTTGATAATTTTGGTGTTAATTTGACCCAAAGAGCTAAAAATGGTTTGATTGATAGAGTGGTAGGCCGACATAGAGAGATTGACAGGGTTGTACAGATATTAAACCGAAGAACTAAAAATAATCCGGTGCTGCTAGGAGAGCCTGGAGTAGGAAAGACAGCCATTGCCGAAGGCTTGGCGTTAAGGGTAATTGAAAAGCAAGTGCCTGCAAAATTGTATAATTGTGAAATCTATCTATTGGATTTTACTTCTATGGTTGCAGGTACACAGTTTAGAGGACAGTTTGAGGCCAGACTCAAAGGTGTCATTGATGAAATCAAAGAAGCAGGAAATATTATTCTTGTAATCGATGAGCTGCATAATATTGTTGGAGCCGGAGAAGCCGAAGGGGCCATGAGCGCTGCAAATATACTAAAACCGGCATTGGCCAGAGGAGAGATTCAAGTAATCGGAGCGACAACGCTTACCGAATATAGAAAGCATATAGAGAAAGATTCGGCCCTTGAAAGAAGATTTCAGCCTGTATTGATTGATGAGCCAAGCGTCGAAGAATCCATCGAGATATTGAAAGGGATCAAGGACTATTATGAAAGCTACCATAAAGTGATTATAACTGATGAAGTAATCAGAGCAGCTGCCATTCTTTCGGAAAGGTACATCACAGATAGATTCCTTCCGGATAAAACCATTGATGTTATTGATGAAGCCGGATCCAGAGCTAACTTGAAAAATACCGGTTTGGTTGAGTTAACGGCGTTAAAAGAAGAATTAAAAAAGGTACAGGAAGACAAGGAGTTTGCTGTTTCTGCTGATTCCATTGAGGACTATCAAAAAGCTGCCGACCTAAAGGTAAAGGAATGTAAGTTAATTTCAAAAATTAAAGAAATCGAACAAAATACCAAAGACGTATATTTAACAATAGATGATATCGCATATGTAATAGAATCGTGGACAAAGATTCCTGTTCAAAAGATTACCGAGTTTGAATCGGAAAAGCTGTTAAACTTAGAGGAACGTTTAAATAGCAAAGTGATTGGACAAAGTGAAGCAGTTAAAGCCGCATCCAGAGCTATACTTAGAAGCAGAGCCGGGTTGAGGGAAAAGCGCAGGCCGGTTTCATTCATTTTTGTAGGACCTACAGGCGTAGGAAAAACTGAATTGGTCAAATCGCTGGCAGTAGAACTTTTCGATAGTGAAGAAGCACTCATCCGGCTGGATATGTCGGAGTATATGGAAAAGCATTCTGTATCCAAAATGATCGGGTCACCTCCCGGATATGTCGGATATGATGATGCGGGGCAGCTGACGGAAAAAGTAAGACGAAAACCGTATTCGGTACTTCTGTTTGACGAGATAGAAAAAGCTCATTCGGATGTGTTTAATATGCTGCTTCAGATTTTAGAAGATGGAAGAATTACAGATAGTCATGGAAGAGTCGTAAGTTTTGAAAACACCATTATAATTATGACTTCTAATGCAGGATCAGAGCTTAAATCCGGCAATTATGGCTTCCTAAATGGCAGTGATGACATGTTTCAAAGTAAGTCCAAGAGCATCTTAAAGGATACATTCAGACCGGAATTTTTGAACAGAATTGACGAAATCATTGTATTTAATCAATTGTCACAAGATGATCTGCTTCAAATCGTGGAACTTATGCTGAATGAGTTTGCTAAAGAATTAGAAGAAAAGAGTATAAAAATAGAGATTTCCGAGAAGACTAAACACTACATTCTTCAAAAAGGCTTTGACGCTAAATATGGCGCTCGACCTCTGAGAAGAACCATACAAAAACTAATTGAAGACAAAATGGCGGAGCAGTTCATTAAAGGGAATTTTAAAGCGGGAGATAATATTTTGGTGGACTTAGTAGATGAAAATATAGAGTTTACAGTAAGATAAGCGGCTCACAGTTCACGGTTCACGGCTGGAAAGGAATAAGCTGTGAGCTGTGAATTGAATTATAAAACGAGTATACGCGAGAAATGTCGAATTAGACTGAATTTTTATAAGAATGAAAGACCTAGATTGAGTTAAAGGTAATTTGAGGAATTGACTTTAGAAGCCACATAAGCTATACTAATTTTCGCTGGCTGGTTTTGCAGGAAAGAACACAAGAAAGAATAAAAAAAGTGTTGACAAACAATGTGTAATCTGCTATAATCTTTAATTGTCAGTCGAAAAACATATAGTACATGCGGGTGTAGTTCAATGGTAGAATCTCAGCCTTCCAAGCTGATCGCGTGGGTTCGATTCCCATCACCCGCTCCAGTAAGCGCCTGTAGCTCAGCAGGATAGAGCAACTGCCTTCTAAGCAGTGGGTCAGGAGTTCGAATCTCTTCAGGCGCGCCATATACGGTGGGTATAGCTCAGTTGGTTAGAGCGCCAGATTGTGGCTCTGGAGGCCATCGGTTCAATTCCGATTATCCACCCCACATTTTAATTAATAGTGAGTAGTGAATAATGAATAGTTTATTCACGATTGAATGCAAGATATGATCTTGAGAGGTAACTTTCATTATTAACTATTAGTTATTAATTATTAACTAAATATACTTTGGGGTATAGCCAAGTCGGTAAGGCACCAGACTTTGACTCTGGCATCCGTTGGTTCGAGTCCAGCTACCCCAGCCACATGGGCCATTAGCTCAGTCGGCAGAGCACTTGACTTTTAATCAAGGTGTCCCGCGTTCGAGTCGCGGATGGCTCACCACAAAAACCCCACTATCATTGATAGTGGGGTTTTGCTTTATCCGGATTAATGTCTTTACTATCTTTTGATTTTATGGTATATTGATACTAATGGATAAACTTGGTGTATTTTGCGTATAATTTGGATATGTTGTATAATGAATATAGTGTTTTGTGCGACAAATATTAGTAGAGGATGATGAGAATGGCTGCAAAGACGAACAATAAGGGCTTAATGTATAAAGGAAAGCCGTTAACAAGAAAAGGTGACATGCTGTATTATGGTAATTCTGAAGAAAAGTATATCATTACGATGAAAGTACAGGACTATAAGACTGTAAATAATCTGAAAATAGCCACAAAGATTTCAATTGAACTACAGCTTAATGACCCGTCTTTAAGGGGAAGGGAAAAAGTGGTGAAGAAAGCTGAGCGTGAAGGTTTATACAGAGCTTTGGATATCGGTACGATTTGGTTGGACGACGCTTTAGGCTCGTAAAAAACTCTGTTCAAATGAACAGAGTTTTTTAATCTCTATTATACCGATAAATAAAAGGTGATGATATGCTTTCTATTAATATTGATTCTGAAGATGTTATAATAAAAGATATAAAAAGACGTGAACTTGAGAGAATACTAGGATGGTATAATTATACGGAAGCTTATAAATATGCGACAGGGATAGATTGTCCTATCGGTATGAGAGACATTGTTGAAAAGTATCTCGAAGTTGTATACAATAACAGTGAGTTTTTTGTGGGTATCCATTTAAAGGACCATAATAGCATGATCGGATTGATAAAAGGCAGATTGAAAAGTGAGGAAGCAACTGCCATATGGTTGAATTCCATATTGATAGATACTGAGTATCAGCAGCTTGGCTACGGAAGAAAAAGTCTTGAAATGCTTTCTCTTTACTTTAAGAGTCGTTATAATATTAATAGGGTATATATTTCTGTCATTGAAAAAAATCGTAAGGGAGTAGATTTTTGGATAAGAAATAATTTTCAGCTTGTCAGAAAGATTATGAATCATATTGTCATTGACGGAAAAGGCCAGGATGTAATACTTATGAAAAAGGATATCTGATTTCATTAAAATTCGTACCAGAGACCTATGAGTTTTGGTGAAAATTACAAAAAAATGATTTGACATTATCCTGAAACAAGTATATAATAATCCCGTAATAGTTTTGTAATACTTTTTTTACAAAAGAAATGCAGGAGGTATGTCAATGAGATTTTTAAAACAAGTGATAGTATGTGCTGTTGTTATGCTTGTACTATCGAGTTTGACGGTACTTACGGCATCAGCAGAAGAACTCACTTATGGCATTGTTACCGGCAGCTGTGTTAACATTAGAGAGGAATCCAATACTTCTTCCGAAATTCTGGGACAACTTTATCGTGGAGAAAAAGTTACTGTGCTTGAACGCTCCGGTGATTGGGTCAGAATGAGTTACAACGACAGCATTCAAGGATGGATGCATGGTGATTACATCAGAATAAGAAGCCAAGAAGTTTCTCGTTCAGGTGGACAAGCTGATAGAAGTACTGTGACTTCTCTTGCTTCTGAATTGTTGGAGTATAGTAAAAGATTCTTAGGTGTCCCGTATAAATGGGCGGGTACATCACCAAAGACCGGATTTGACTGCTCCGGGTTTACACAATATGTGTTTAAGCATTTTGACATTGATTTAAACAGGATTGCTGCCGATCAAAGCCGGCAAGGGGAACAGATTAGTAAGCAGGATTTGCAATCAGGAGATTTGGTGTTTTTTGACACTTCCGGAAAAGTAAATGGGCAAATTACACATGTAGGTATCTATATAGCAGATGGAAAATTCATTCATGCATCTTCACCAGGTTCAGATGTAAAATATGATACCATCAATGACGGGTTTTACCAGAGAACATACGTTGCAGGACGCAGAATAATTAAATAATACATATATATAAAAACAAAAGACGTATTGCACGTCTTTTGTTTTTTTGTGATGCTGGAGGGTTTACTATGAAAAGACTTCTAAGTTGGGCAGCTTTCGTGTATATAATGGGAATCCTATTGGCGATGTTTTTTGAAATGAATGTAATTGTATGGATGAGTATTTTTTTGCTGCTGGTCGGGATTATAAAGTGTCTCATAAGCAGAAACAGCTGTTATTATGCGCTCATATTACTAATATGTATCTTAGGTGGATGCTGGAGATTTAATATAATGACAGAGGCATTATTAAATCCTATCCATGAATATATCGATCAGCCTATCACGTTTATATGCAGGATATCCGATCTTCCAACGGTTAAAGGTAAAAATATTCAATACAATGCTCAAGTTGAAACTGTACAATACCGTGGGAAAAAAGTTGCTGTAGATACAAAAATACGGCTCATCTGCTCTAATGAGAGCAAAGAAAGCTTTCTTTACGGAGATACTCTTCAGGTAACAAGCAAGCTTTACTATCCGTCTCATTCTTTTAATGAAGGTGGATTTGATTATAATTATTATTTAAGAACAAAAGGGATTTATGCAGTCTGTTTCGCGGCACCCTATCAGATAAAAAGAATTGAAAAGAATATGCGGGTAAATACATTGATTGATTTGTGTGTTGGAATAAGATATTCCGTTATGAGTATCATTGACCGCTTTCTTCCGGCGGATGAGGCAGCATTGTTAAAGGGTATGATGTTGGGAATAAGAGATGGGTTTTCTGAAGAAATGAAAGAAGAATTTTCGAAAACCGGACTGGCCCACTTGACGGCAGTTTCAGGTATGCATGTCGCTATCTTTGTTGGTGGGGTCATTTGGTTATTAAGTATTGCTGGAATAAACAAATATCTAATAAATATAGCAGGCATTATTTTTATCATACTCTTTATCATTATAACAGGTTGCACCCCTTCGGTTTTGAGGGCCGGTTTGATGGCAGTCATCTTTTTACTGGCTTTCTTGGTCAATAGGGAACCGGATGCGGTTACTTCTTTGAGCACTGCTTCACTGGTAATATTAATATATAATCCTCTTAATTTGCTAAACGTAGGCTTTCAATTGTCTTTTTGTGCAACAATCTCATTGCTGATCTTTTATAAACCGATACATCATCGGTTGAAAGTATTGCCTAAGATGGTACGTGAAATCGCTGCCGCTTCTGTCAGCGCTCAAATAGGTACGGTGATGATTACGGCATATCATTTCAATAGTATTTCTATTGTAGGGATCTTGGGGAACCTCATTATAGTACCGATGGTCTCTTTTGCTCTTTTTGGCGGTTTGGGGTTATATTTATTAGGAAGTGTGAGCGCTTTTGCAGGTAAGATCGCAGCCGGATTTTGTTATATACTTCTAAAATTTATTTTAATGATGGTTCATTTTATTGCTGCGTTACCTATATCTGCTGTTAGAGTGCCCAGTCCGAATGTATCCATGGTTATTTGTTATTTACTTATTGTATTTATCCTGTATAATTTAATACAGGAGACTAAAAATACAGTTCATATAAAAATCGCGCTGCTGGTGTTGGCAATAGTAGTCGGTACAGGTACAGTGGCAGGGATATATAATGGGAAAGACCTTGAAGTAGTCTTTGTAAATGTAGGTCAAGGGGATTGTACATTAATACGATGCCCTGATGGCAGAAATATCATCATAGATGGTGGGGGCAATGAGGGAGAAAGCGAGTATGATATCGGAAGAAACATCGTGATTCCCTATCTGCTTAAAAAAGGGGTTATGCAAATAGATATGGCGGTTGTATCACATTACCATGATGACCATGCTGAAGGGATTTTATCCATCATGGAAGAGATGCCGGTTAAATTACTGCTACTCCCGCAGCGGAAAAATGTAAACAGCCTAATGCAGCGACTGATAAAAACAGCACAACAGCATAATGTTCCGGTGTATAATATTGAGAAAGGCACATTTATTGATATGGGTAAAGGGATTACAATGGAAGCTTTATATCCCGATGTCAACCAAGTGGACAGCTATCCGGAAGATGAGGAAAATAACCGGTCTCTGGTATTGGCATTGCGACATGAAGCTTTAAGGTTTCTTTTTACCGGAGATATTGAGAAAGAAGCGGAATCGTATTTAATTAGACAAGGCATTGGGCTAAAAACCGATGTTATAAAGGTGCCGCACCACGGATCAGATACATCTCTTACCGATGATTTTTTAACTGCGTTAGCTCCAAAATACGCAGTGATATCGGTAGGCAGGAATAGCTTCGGGCATCCGGCGGAGGTGGTTTTAGAAAGGCTCATGCACAATCATGTTAAGGTATATAGGACGGATATTAATGGTACTATCACATTTGTATCGGACGGCAGATCTATCAAAGATGTGAGATTATATAGAGAAGGTGAATGAATTTGAGTTTGGAAGTATTTAAAAAACGTCTAAAGGACGGATCTCTTTCAGGGATATATCTATTTTGCGGTCAAGAAGACTTTTTAAAAGATTATTATATCAATCAATTAAGGCATGCTGCGGTAGATGAGACATTGAAGGATTTTAATTACTATTATTTTGAAGGGAAAGGTATCGATTTGAGACAGGTGGAAGATGCAGTTGAGTCGCTGCCTGTAATGGCTGAGAGAAAGCTGTTGGTCATCAAGGACAGTGAGATTTTTAAATCGCCTAAAGCAGCAGATAAAATATTTTGGGAAAACTGTCTTGGAGATATACCTTCATATGTCTGCATTGCTTTTTATGAAAAAGAAATCGATAAAAGAAGCAAGCTGTTTAATATTATAAAGAAAAACGGGCTTATACTGGAGTTTAAATTTCAAAAAATAGTAGATTTGGTAAACTGGGTTGCAAGAGTGCTCAAATCCTATCATAAGAATATGCAAAAGGAAGATATATATTATTTTCTTCAGCACTGTGATGCGGGCATGGTAGGTATAAAAAACGAGATTGATAAACTGGTTCACTTTGCGGCAAATAAAGAGACCATTAGCCGAAAAGATATTGATGCGGTTTGTTCCAGATCGGTGGAGAGCAGGGTTTTCAATATGATTGATGCATTAATGGAAAACAAGATGCAGCAAGCTTTTCAACTTCTTGAAGACATGAAGATGTTAAAAGAACCGGTTATAAAGATATTATCCTTACTATCAAAGCATTATGCAGATCTTCTTAAGGTGAAGCTGCTGCTGGAACAGGGGGCAGGCAATGAGAAAATCGTTAGTGAGACCGGGGTCCCCCATTTTGCAGTAAGGAAGTATATCCAGCAGTCTTATGGGTTTTCAATAGACCGCCTTCATACTATTCTGAAGGAATGCTTAAAAATCGATTCCGATATAAAAACCGGTAAGATAAATGACTGGATTGCTTTAGAAACTTTTATTGTAGGGTATGGGGTTAATAAAAAATAAAAAAAAACGTACTATAATAGTACGTTCTTTTTATGCGCTTATTGATTTTAATTTGCTAGTTAGCTGAGATTTCTTTCTAGCAGCAGTATTCTTATGTAGAATACCTTTTGCAACAGCTTGGTCTATCTTTTTAACAGCTAGCGTGAAAGCTGCATTTGCCTGTTCTGTATTTCCTTCAACAATGGAAGTATCAAATCTCTTAATAGTTGATTTTAAAGATGATTTAATCATTTGGTTTCTTAAAGTTTTTACCTTTATAACCTTAACTCTTTTCATAGCAGACTTAATGTTAGGCAATATATTCACCTCCAGTATTCTGAATTCACAAAGCATATTTTAACATGAAAAATAAAAAAAAGCAAGGATTATTTCAAGTATAAAAAATCAACCAATAGTAAAATTTAATATTAAATCAAATACATACATTATTGGAGGATATGCATATGAGTAATATCAGAACAGATTTGGCTCTTGAAGCGAGAGAGATGTACCAACAAAATGCGAACCAGGAATCTGAAGTTCCCGGTGTAGAAGTAGAAAATGCGGGGAGTAAAGATATATCAGTCACAAGAGTAAAAGTTACTTCTTCAGAAGGTGTAGAAGCGATGGGAAAACCAATGGGCAGCTATATTACTTTGGAAGTCCCACGTTTAAGAGAAAAAGATCAGGATCTGCAGGAAGATGTGTGTAAAACTCTGGCAAAAGAGATATACAATCTTATCAAGATAGATAAAAAATCCAATGTCCTGGTTGTAGGGTTGGGAAACTGGAACGTGACTCCCGATGCATTGGGGCCAAAAGTAGTTTCGAGTTTAATGGTCACACGGCACCTTCTTGAATATATACCTGAGCAAATAGATGAAGGAGTCCGTCCAGTTTGCGCAATTGCACCGGGCGTATTAGGATTAACGGGAATTGAGACAGGAGAAATTATTAGAGGTATTGTTGATAGAGTAAAACCGGATTTGGTAATAGCCATTGATGCGCTTGCGTCCAGAAGGCTGGATAGAGTGAGTACAACCATACAAATCGCAGATACGGGAATCAATCCTGGCTCCGGAGTAGGGAACAAGCGTATGGGCTTAACACTCCAAACCCTGGGTGTACCTGTCATCGCCATTGGGGTACCTACGGTTGTAGATGCGGCTACGATGGCCAACGATACTATTGATCTTGTGATTGATTCAATGATAAAACAAGTTGAGCAAGGATCCGCTTTTTATGAGACGCTTAAAAATATGAATCGGAACGACAAATATGCACTGATTCAGGAAGTATTATCCCCATATATAGGAAATCTGATGGTAACCCCAAAAGAAGTGGATACGGTTATTGAGGATGTATCCAAGATCATCGCTAATGGCATTAACATTGCTCTTCATGAAGGAATAGAACTTGATGATGTAAATAGATATGTGCATTGATGAGTTCACAGTTTACGGTTCACAGTTCACAGAAATCAAGTTCTAAATTCTGATCATTATACGATTGTTGGGGCGGCCAGTGGCCGTCCGCTTTTATAATTTTTTATATTCATAAATCCGTCTGCTTTTGAATATCATTAATTGAATAGCTATGTGAATTATATCGTATGGTTTATACATGTACAAAAGCGGGGGATAAAGATGATAAGAATTAGAACAGTAAACAGAAGAAGAGTAGTATTATTATTCATATTGATCATCGCGTTATTTTATTTGTTTTCACATGTGTTACTTATAACAAATAAAATAAATCTATATATAAACAAGCAATTCCTTTTGGAAGAGATTGGCTCATCAAGTTTAGTAGAAGAAGATTTTTTAAAATCCCACATTAGCAATGTATTGCCTGTCATAAATGTTCTAAAGCAAGGAAAGACAAGCAGTATAGCAGAGGATAAAGACATAAGATGGTTTGTAGAATTTGTTACAGGATTTGATTTAAGAAAACCTGCCACTATCATGAGCAGCCAAATATTATTGATGAAAAAGTATGAAAACCAAATGGTAAGGGCATTAGGTCCCGGCTATGAGAGTGCTGTGTGGAATCCGAGTGTTGGAGAGAAAAAATCTTTGTCCGCTTCAAATGATGCGGATATATCCCCTGAGGATAATGATACGGAAGAGTACAAAAATCAAGTCGGTTCAGAAGAGGAATCAGGCAAAGAAGTAGTAGAAAGGACAATTGTCAATGCATCGGGAAGTGAATTTGCAGAAGGTATTTATATAAAAAATGAGGCTAAAAAAGATATTAATATCGCACAATTATTAAAAGAAGATTTAAAAATCGACCTGTCGGCAAAAGGCCCTCAGGTACTTTTAATACATACGCATACGTCCGAGGCGTATAATCCCACCCAAAAGAATAATTATACGCCTAGTGACCCAGACCGGACAGAAGACCCCAAATATAACGTTGTAAGAGTTGGGGATGAAATAGAGAAAAATTTGAAGAGTATGGGGATATCGGTTATTCATGATACCACTGTGCATGATTATCCATCCTATAACGGCTCATATAAAATGGCGTTGGAATCAATACAAAAGCAATTGAAGAAATATCCATCTATTAGTGTTATCCTTGATATTCACAGAGATGCACTGATTTATGATGATGGAAAAAAACTAAAGGTAACTGCTGAAGTAGGCCAAGAAAAGGCAGCGCAAGTTATGCTTGTTGTAGGTACCGATGCGGGAGGTTTGACACATTCAAGTTGGAGAGAAAACTTAAAACTGGCGTTAAGAATGCAAAAAAAATTCACGGAACTGTATCCGAATCTTGCACGACCAATTAATTTAGCTCCTTATAGATATAATCAGCATACGTCATTCGGTTCACTGATCGTAGAAGTAGGAGCCAACGGGAATACGCTGGAAGAGGCACTGGCCAGCAGTAAATACATTGCTAAAACGCTTGCGGAAGTATTAAAAGAAATAAAGAAATAAATTCCTATGTTACCATAACTATTACTGTATTACCTATGCAATATAGGGAAAAATAACACTAATGACAAAATCTTGGAGGTGCATTATGAACAGGGTAGAATTATATAGGCGCCGAAAACGTAATAAGCGCTTATTGTTATTTACTATTCTCGCCTGTTTCGCAGTATTAGTTGTCGGATTGATTACAGTTGATTATGCTGTTAATTCAATGCTAGGTGTAAATGACGAAATAAAAATTGCCACCCTTGTAAAAACAGGAGATTCTATATATGAAGTGAATTTTATGAATTGCCAGGAAGACATTAACCTTAGTTATTTAAAAAAGGACTGGAATCGTGTGACAGCATGGCTTAATCAATACTATGAAAGAGCGGGAGAATATGTCTTGAAAATAAGCGATTATACAAAGGAAGTTACAAATACAAAATAGGTATGGCACATATTTATGCCATACCTATTTTTTTACTGACAAAAACGGCTCATATATGCTATAATGTTGCAATGATAATGGATATAGTGTAAGATACTCAATATATAACGCATTAAAGTTTTTACATTGGCAAATGGTTTTGAGGTGGTGTATGTGTCCTTCAGAGACGCGCCCAAACTCACTTCGTTCAAACAGTGGACGGTCTCTTACGGAAACATACACCACTCCAAACCTACCGTTACTGTAATTTCTTTAATGCGTTATATATAAATTGTTTGAGTGCTCGAAGGAGGAACTGTTTGCGCATGACCAATAGAAGGCAGGATAGAATAAAAAATTTCTCAATTATTGCACATATAGATCACGGTAAATCTACTTTGGCGGATCGACTGCTTGAAAAAACGGGTGTTTTGACTCAAAGAGAGATGGAAGATCAAGTATTGGATAATATGGACCTTGAAAGGGAACGGGGAATTACCATTAAGGCACGTGCTGTAAGACTTGTATATAAGGCTCACGATGGAGAAGAGTATATTTTAAATCTTATTGATACCCCGGGACATGTAGATTTTAATTATGAAGTATCCCGAAGCTTGGCTGCTTGTGAAGGAGCTATTTTGGTAGTGGATGCTGCTCAAGGAATTGAAGCTCAAACGCTGGCAAATACTTATCTTGCTTTGGAGCATGACTTGGAAATCGTTCCTATTATCAATAAGATTGACTTACCTAGTGCAAGACCTGATTTTGTAAAGAATGAAATCGAAGATGTAATAGGAATTGTTGCGGAAGATGCGCCATTGGTTTCCGCCAAGCAAGGGATCGGCATAGAAGATGTATTGGAGCAGATTGTAAAAAAGGTTCCTTCTCCAAAAGGAGAAGAAGACGCACCGCTTAGAGCGCTGATATTTGATTCCTACTATGACAGTTATAAAGGTGTTATCGCGTATGTGAGAATAAAGGAAGGCAGTGTATCACCGGGAACGCGGATTAGAATGATGGCTACCAATAAGGAATTTGAAGTGACCGAGGTTGGATATTTAGCGCCGGGAGGATTACTAAATACCGATGAGCTGCTGGCCGGAGAAGTAGGTTTTGTTGCGGCGAGTATCAAGAATGTGAAGGATACAAGAGTGGGTGATACCATTACGACAGTGAAAAATTCGGCAAAAGAGCCGCTGCCCGGTTACCGGAAAGTTAATTCCATGGTTTTCTGCGGAATTTATCCGGCTGATGGTGCAAAATACGATGATTTAAGGGACGCGTTGGAGAAACTTCAACTAAATGATGCATCACTTAGCTTCGAGGCAGAAACTTCTATTGCATTAGGCTTCGGTTTTAGATGCGGTTTTCTTGGATTGCTGCATATGGAAATTATTCAGGAACGTTTAGAACGGGAATATAATCTTGATCTTGTAACGACGGCTCCAAGTGTAATATATAAAGTGGTCAAGACCAGCGGGGAAGTTATAAATGTAGATAACCCCACAAACCTTCCGTTACCTGCGGAAATTGATTATATGGAAGAGCCTATTGTTAAGGCATCTATCATGGCTCCGACAGAATATGTGGGTAATATCATGGAACTGTGCCAGGAACGCAGAGGCATCTATAAGGACATGAATTATTTGGATGAGGGCAGGACAGTGATTAGCTATGAACTGCCTCTAAATGAGATCATATATGATTTCTTTGATGCGCTGAAATCACGATCCAAGGGCTATGCATCCTTTGATTATGAATTAATCGGATATAAAAAGTCCGATTTGGTGAAATTAGATATACTATTGAACGGTGATGTGGTAGACGCACTATCATTTATAGTACACTCGGAAAAATCCTATACGCGAGGTAGAAGAATTGCCGAGAAATTAAAAGAATCCATACCGAGACAGATGTTTGAAATACCTATACAGGCGGCGGTAGGGAATAAGGTGATTGCCAGAGAAACGGTAAAAGCCATGCGTAAGGACGTACTGGCCAAATGCTACGGCGGAGACATTACCCGTAAAAAGAAACTGTTGGAAAAGCAAAAAGAAGGTAAAAAGAGAATGCGCCAGGTAGGTTCTGTGGAAGTACCACAAGAAGCGTTTATGTCGGTATTGAAGTTGGATTAGAATTTGATGTGTGAGGAGTGAGGAGAGGACAGTGGGGAGTAACAAGCAAGGTTACTATCCACTATTCGCTCCCCGCTCCTCACTTTTTTAAGGAGAGCAACCATGAAAATGACCGGTTTGTATATCCATATTCCCTTTTGTGTACAAAAGTGCTATTATTGTGATTTTAATTCTTATGCGGGTATTTCACACATGCAAGAGGAATATATCGAGGGCTTGATAAAGGAAATGCAGTTATATAAGGAAAAAATGAACGCCACTGCATTAGAGACAATATTTATTGGAGGAGGAACACCCACCTGTCTTGCACCGAAACTGCTGGAGAAGATGCTTAAGAGTTGTTACGAGTTGTTTCATATAAAGGATGGCTGTGAAATTTCAATAGAGTCAAATCCCGGTACTTTATCAAGAGAGAAGCTGAGGGTACTAAAACAGTATGGCGTGAATCGTTTAAGCATAGGCTTGCAGTCTTGGGATGATGAGCAGCTAAAAACTTTAGGCAGGATACACTCTAAGGAAATATTTAAAGAAAACTACTATACGGCAAGAGAAGAAGGATTTAACAATATCAATGTTGACCTGATGTTTTCATTACCTAAGCAAAAATTGGAACACTGGCACACTACACTTGAAAATGTGATAAACCTAGCGCCGGAGCATGCTTCTTGTTATGCACTTAAGATTGAAGAAGGAACAAATTTTTACCGGGATTACGAAAATGATATATTACAACTGCCTGATGAAGAATCGGACCGACAGATGTATCATATGGCAATAGAGATGTTGGAAGCCAATGAGTATCATCATTATGAAATATCCAATTTTGCCAAGAAAGACTTAGAGTGCAGACATAACTTGCTGTATTGGGAAGCAAAAGAATATATCGGGGTTGGAGCCGGAGCACATTCTTATATAGATGAAGTAAGGTATTCAAATGTTTTATCTCCGCAGGAGTATCTGAAGAAAATTAACATGATGCAACTGCCTAATGAAGAAGAAAACCGATTAACGGTGGAGGATAGGATGTCGGAGTATATGTTCCTGGGCCTCAGGCTGATGAAGGGGGTAGATTCCCGAGAATTTTACCATCGATTTGGTGTTGCGTTAGAGGATGTATATGGTAAGCCATTGGAAAAATTCATCAATATGGGTATGGTGGAAAAAAACCAAGATATATTTAAACTTACCAAACGGGGAATAGATGTGTCAAATCAAATTTTTATAGAGTTTATATAGAAGATATTTTTAAAATACACTTGACAAAAAAATTAACAAGTGATATTTTAAGAATATATTTTAGCACTCATTACATTAGAGTGCTAACAAAGTTGAGGTGATTATAGTGGAATTGGGTGAAAGAAAGAGAAAGATACTTCAGGCAATTATTGATGACTATATCTGTACAGCAGAACCGGTGGGTTCTCGTACGATTGCAAAAAAGCATGAGTTAGGTCTTAGTTCTGCTACAATCCGTAATGAGATGGCTGATCTTGAAGATATGGGCTTTCTTGCACAGCCTCATACTTCAGCCGGAAGAATTCCTTCCGATTTGGGATACAGATTATATGTAGACCAGCTTATGAGAAGATACAAACTTACAATAGATGAAATAAACAGTATTAAATACGCAATGGAATTAAAGATACAGGAGTTAAATGATCTTATTCAGCAAGCATCCTATGCGATATCCAAATTGACGCAGTATACGACCATCGTATCTACGCCCCAAATGAAGAAAAGTTCAATAAAGCATCTGCAGTTGGTGCCTATTGATTCGGTGACTGCGTTGTTAGTATTGGTGACAAACGCGAGTGTTGTAAAGAATAAAACCATTAAGCTGGATTGCGCGGTTGATATTGATTTTCTTAATAAATTGAGTAGTATTCTAAATGAAAAATTAGGTGGTCTAACCATCGAGCAAATTACTTTGCAAAAAATCCAGGAAATTAGGAAAGAAATGGGCTATAATGAAGAAATGCTGATGCCTATATTGGACCATATCTCTGAGAGTATTAATTCGATAGATAATGCTGAAGTTTTTTTAGGTGGAACAACAAACATTTTCAATTTTCCGGAGTATAACGATATAGAAAGGGCCAAAGAGTTTTTTGGTTTTATAGAAGAAAAGAAGAGCTTATATAAACTTTTAAATGGTATGCTGCAGACAAAAGGCGTACAGCCCTCTAAAAATATTAATATTGTTATCGGTAGAGAAAATGAATTTATCGAAATGAAAGATTGCAGTATTGTTACGTCTTCATACTCTATCGGTGATAAAATTGTTGGAGTGATTGGGATTATCGGTCCTACCAGAATGGAATATGCCAAAACCATTTCATCGCTGGAGTATATGACTGATAGTTTTAACCGTATGCTAATGAGATTATTTAATGAAGGCAAGTCAGATTAATAACAGCGAAGGATGTGAAACAATGAATAAAAAGACAACAGAAGCTAAACAACAAGACTTAGAAAATGATATCAAGGATGATGAGCAAAATGTATCTTCAGGCCAGCACAGTGCGCAGGTTTCTGAAGAAAATGACGCTGCTTCACAGCAGGCGGATATTGAAGTATTAAAAGCTGAGTTGGAGGAAAAATCTAAAAAGAGTGACGAGTACCTTAGTATGCTGCAGCGAACAATGGCTGAGTTTGATAATTATAAAAAGAGAACTGCAAAAGAAAAGGAAGGTATTTTCAGTGATGCAGTGTGTGATACCGCTTCCCACTTTCTTACTGTTCTTGATAACTTGGAAAGAGCAGTTGATTCCTGTAAAGAAGGAGCAGATGCAGGCAAACTGTTAGAAGGCGTAGAAATGGTTCTTAAACAGTTCAAAGATTCTCTTTCTAAGCTTGGAATCGAGGAAATTGAAGCAAAAGGCAAGAACTTTGACCCTGAGCTTCATAATGCCGTGATGCATGTTGAAGATGAAGAAGTGGGAGAGAGTATCGTTTTGGAAGAGTTCCAAAAAGGATATAAGCTGAAAGATAAAGTCATTCGTCATAGTATGGTCAAAGTGGCAAACTGATTTAGTTCACGGTTCACAGTTCGCGGATTTGCTGTGAACTGTGAACTGTGAACATAAGTAGATGTGAGATTATTAGCTATTTATAGTGATATTAAATATTAACTTTAGGAGGTATATCAACATGGGTAAAATAATTGGTATTGATTTAGGTACAACAAATTCCTGCGTAGCCGTAATGGAAGGTGGAGAACCGGTTGTTATTGCAAATGCGGAAGGGGCTAGAACCACTCCGTCAGTGGTTGCATTCACAAAAGCAGGTGAAAGACTGGTAGGTCAGGTAGCAAAAAGACAAGCTATAACCAATCCGGATAGAACCATTATCTCAATAAAAAGGGATATGGGTACTGATAGAAAAGTTGAGATTGATGATAAGAAACATACACCTCAAGAGATTTCTGCGATGGTTCTGCAAAAATTAAAAGCAGACGCGGAAGCATATCTGGGAGAAACTGTAACTCAAGCGGTTATTACTGTGCCTGCATATTTTAGTGATTCACAAAGACAGGCAACAAAAGATGCCGGTAAAATCGCAGGCTTGGAAGTTTTAAGAATTATCAACGAGCCGACTGCCGCTGCATTAGCCTATGGTTTAGATAAAGATCATGATCAAAAGATTATGGTATATGACTTGGGCGGAGGTACGTTCGACGTATCCATTCTTGAAATCGGAGATGGCGTTTTTGAAGTTCTTGCAACAAGCGGTAATAATCGTCTTGGTGGAGATGACTTCGATGAACGCATCATCAATTATCTTGCGGAAGAATTCAAAAAAGAAAATGGTGTAGATTTAAGAAATGATAAAATGGCACTTCAAAGATTGAAAGAAGGGGCTGAAAAAGCTAAGATAGAGCTTTCCGGAGTAACTACTTCAAACATTAACCTACCGTTTATTACTGCAGATGCAAGTGGACCAAAACATTTGGATATCACTCTAACAAGAGCAAAATTCAATGAATTGACTGCTGATCTGGTTGAAAAAACGATGGAGCCTACAAGAAGGGCGCTGCAGGATGCCGGATTATCTCCAAATCAAATTGACAGGGTACTGTTGGTTGGAGGTTCTACAAGAATTCCTGCGGTTCAAGAAGCAGTAAAAAGATTAATAAACAAAGATCCTCACAAAGGCATTAATCCTGATGAGTGTGTTGCGATCGGAGCTGCAATTCAGGCAGGTGTACTTGGCGGAGAAGTAAAAGATCTGTTGTTGCTGGATGTTACACCGCTATCTCTTGGTATTGAAACTCTAGGCGGAGTATTCACAAAGTTGATTGAAAGGAATACCACTATTCCTTCCAAGAAGAGCCAAACATTCTCAACTGCTGCTGACGGGCAGACCAGTGTTGAGATTCATGTCCTTCAGGGAGAAAGAGAAATGGCTGCATACAATAAAACATTGGGAAGATTCCATCTTACCGGTATTCCACCGGCACCAAGAGGAGTACCACAGATCGAAGTTACTTTTGATATTGACGCAAACGGAATCGCGCATGTATCTGCAAAAGATTTAGGAACCGGTAATGAGCAGAAGATTACTATTACCGCAAGTACAAACTTAAGCGATGACGAAATAGATAAAGCGGTGAAAGAGGCAGAAAAATTTGCTGCTGAAGATAAACAGAAGAAAGAAGAAATTGATGTCAGAAATAATGCTGATTCCATCGTATATCAGACTGAAAAAACTTTAAATGATTTAGGCGATAAAGTAAGTGCGGAAGAAAAATCACAGATCCAAGCAGAGGTGGAGAAAGTGAAAGAAGCACTAAAGGGTACTGATACAGAAAAGATAAAGAATGCAACTGAAGAATTGACAAAAAAATTCTATGAAATATCTGCTAAAATGTATCAGCAGCAAGGCGGTCCACAGGAAGGACCAGGATTTGATCCTGGAGCACAAGGTCAGGCGCAACAAGGTCCTAACGGAGAAAATGTTTATGATGCAGACTATAAAGTTGTGGACGATGAAGAGAATAAATAACACTTAACAAACTAACTCATTTGGTAGTACTTTTAGCAGGGCTGAAGCTATATATTAGCTTTAGTCCTTTTGATTGCTTTATGATATGCAGTAATGGATTTTGGTATTCTAATGGTTATTAATGTGCTATAATAAAATATGTGATAAGAAAAATAATTCATGTAAGTTACTTAGAGTAGCTTTTATAGTTAGATTATTATGAAATAAATAATATATTCGTAGGTGTTTTGTGAAAGGTGGTAAAAATGGCTGAAAAACGGGATTATTATGAAGTTCTTGGCATAAATAAAGGTGCATCTGATGCTGAAATAAAAAAAGCCTATAGAAAATTGGCAAAGCAGCACCACCCTGATGTAAATCCGGGCAATAAAGAGGCTGAAGCAAAGTTTAAAGAAGCAAATGAAGCATACGAGGTTTTAAGTGATCCTCAAAAAAAATCAAGATATGACCAATTTGGCCATGCAGGAACAGATCCTAACGGTTTTGGTGGCGGAGGCTTTAGTGGCGGCTTCGGTGATTTTGATATTGGGGATATATTTGACTCTTTCTTTGGCGGAGGCGGATTTGGTTCTTCTTCCAGAAGAAATGGGCCACAGAAAGGTAGAGATATTCGGACAGATGTGAGTATTTCTTTCCAAGAGGCTGCGTTTGGTGTAGAAAAAGAAGTTAATATTTTCAGAATGGAAAATTGTAGCGTGTGTAATGGAACCGGTGCTAAACCCGGAACTAGTCCTGTGACATGTTCAGTATGTAAAGGTACCGGTCAGATTCAGTACAAACAACGTACACCTTTCGGGCAGTTTGTCAACGTAAAAACCTGTGATCATTGTCATGGAGAAGGAAAAATTATTTCGGATCCTTGTAAAGAGTGTCATGGCAAGGGAAATATACGTAAAGCTAAAAAAATCAAAATAAATATTCCGGCAGGAATAGATGACGGACAGACAATCTCTTTGAGAGGCGAAGGAGACCCGGGAGTCAAAGGCGGTCCGGCGGGAGATTTATTTATTTCTATCGGCGTAAAGCCGCATCCGCTGTTTCAACGCCAAGGCACCGATGTAATATGTGAGATACCTATTACTTTTGTTCAAGCTACATTAGGTTCTGAACTTGAAGTTCCAACATTGGATGGAAAAGTGAAATATTCCATACCTGAAGGAACACAATCAGGAACCGTATTTCGTCTGAAAAATAAAGGTATTCCGCACATTAGAGGTTACGGCCGTGGAGATCAATATGTAAAAGTGATGGTAGAAGTGCCTAAAAATCTCAGTGAAAAACAAAAGGAGATTTTAAAGCAATTTGCAGATCTTGAAGGTGAAGATACCCATGAGCAGCGCAAAGGATTCTTTGAAAAAATGAAGAGTGTATTAGGTATTTAAACATACAACTTAGAATTAAGAATAAAAAAATGAGAGATACTAATAGACAATAATGAACATACAATTGGCAATCGACATGAAGCAAGACAATTAGAAATCACTAATGATATATCAGGTTTCAATTATTAATTGTTAATTGTTAATTGAATCACGGGGGAGCGTAAAGACTTGAAGTGGATTGAAGTAAAAGTGACAACGACACCTGAGGCATCGGAAGCAGTTTCGGGTATTATGTATGAAATGGGCGTAGGTGGTTTGTATATAGAAGATCCCAGAGATATACTTGAAGAAAAAAAGCTGCCTACAGATTGGGATTATATTGAAGATGAATTAAAAAATATGGATCCGAACCGAGTGATTATCAAGGCTTATTTATCAGAAGAGACAAATGTAAGTGAAAAAATGGTTTTACTACGGGAAAAGCTGAATAATACGGCAAAGTATTTTGATATCGGGGAAGGAAAACTGGAATTATCCGAAGTTTTTGAAAAAGACTGGGCAAATAATTGGAAAAAATATTACAAGCCGGTAAAGGTGAGCGATAGGGTTGTTATTAAACCTACATGGGAGGATTACCAACCCTCAGATCAAGATGAAATTGTCATTGAGATGGATCCGGGAATGGCTTTCGGAACCGGTACCCATGAGACTACAAAAATGTGTATACAACTCCTGGAAAAATATATTGATCCGGATATGGATATGCTGGATATTGGCTGCGGGAGCGGTATTTTAGGCATTGCGGGTTTAAAATTGGGAGCACGTTGGTGTACAAGTGTGGATATCGATGAAAATGCAGTCCGTGTTTCTGGTGAAAATGCAAGTGCAAACCATGTGGACAGCAAGATGACCATAAAGGCCGGCAACCTATTGGATGTAATAACAGATAAGTATGATATTATTGTTGCAAATATTATTGCTGATGCCATTATCTCATTATCTGAAATCATATCGCCTTATTTAACAGAGCAGGGAGTATTTATTGCTTCCGGAATTATCAAGGATAGATATGAAGAAGTAAAAGAGGCATTACTATCAAATGCATTTACTGTAGTAGATGAACTGTTTATGGGTGAATGGGTAGCAGTAGCCGTAAAAAAAGTTTAGGAATTGACAATTAGATGTTATGAGAGTGATGAAGCGATGCCAAAATTTTTTGTTGCACCTGAACAAATTGAAGGAGATAGTATCACTATCCAGGGAGAAGATGTAAATCATATTATAAAAGTACTAAGATTCAAGCCAAATGATTCCATTGTTGTTTGTGATGGAAACGGGAAAGACTATACGGCATGTATTGAAGAAATGGGTAAAAAAGAGGTGAAGGCAGTCATACAGAAAGTGATATCTTCTCAAAGTGAGCCTTCTATTGACGTAACCTTATTTCAAGGTATACCTAAATCTGGGAAAATGGAATATATTATCCAAAAGAATACGGAATTGGGGATTAACAGAATTGTCCCTGTGATGACGCAGCGGACAGTTGTTAAGATAGAAGATAAAAAAAGTTTAAGTAATAAAATGGACCGATGGCAGAAAGTTGCTTTGGAAGCCGCAAAGCAGTGTAACAGAGGTAGGATTCCTAAAATCTGTGCTCCTATTTCCTTAGAGGAAGCCATTATCCAAATGTCTGAAATGGATCTTAGTTTTATGCCTTACGAGAAAGAAGAAAATAATAGATTAAGAAATATACTAAGTGCTGCTCGGGGTGCTAAGACGATTGGAGTACTCATTGGTCCTGAAGGGGGCTTTGATGCGGAAGAAGTAGAAAAAGCCGCACAGGCAGAAGTGAGTACGGTGAGTCTAGGGCCGAGAATATTAAGGACTGAAACAGCGGGAGCTGCTGTTTTATCTATCCTTATGTATGAGATGGAGGATATTTGATATGGAAAAACTAAATATAATGATAGTAGATGATGCTATTTTTATGAGAACGCTTCTAAAGAGAATGATAGAAGAAGTAGAAGAATATACGGTTGTAGGTGAAGCCGGCAATGGACTTGAAGCGATTAAACAGGCTAAAAAACTAAAACCCGATATTATTACGATGGATATTACTATGCCTGATATGGATGGAATAACTGCGGTAAAAGAAATTCTTGCCGTTTGTCCCGATATAAAGATTATTATGGTATCGGCGATGGGACAGCAGTCGATGGTACTTGATGCGATAAAGAATGGTGCAAAAGATTTTATTGTAAAGCCTTTTGATAAATCAAGAGTTTTGGATGCGATAGGACGTGTAACCGGAAAATAACATTGCAGACTATAAAAGGAGACCTAGAATGCAAACGCAAAAAAACGATGCGATAATAAATAAATTATTGGTGGACACGCTTATTTCCATCTTTTTATCCATATCGCTATGGGTTATTTACAATGGTTATTTACACACCTCTTACGTACTTGCTATGCCTAAGGTTATGATTGCCATTTTTATCATTAGCTTGGTTGCAGGAGCAATATTTTATTGGAGGGGGATTTCCAAAAAGAACTTGATGAATGAGGTTTTTCCTTACATTATGATTTCGGCTATTTTATCAGTATGTAGTATTGCCATTTATTTTTATGTGTTCTATGCTATATATGCCTTATGGATAATTATTGCTGCCTGCTTGGTTGCAATCTTTACATATAATTTATTTAAGCTGAATATAAAATAAGCGTTTAGATAGCATGAGACTACATATCGTTGAGAAGAAATATTAGAATGGAAATCAAATAGTATTGCAAATTTATTATCAGTGTGGTAATATATTTATTGTATTTGGGGCTATAGCGCAGCTGGGAGCGCATCACACTGGCAGTGTGGGGGTCAGGGGTTCGAATCCCCTTAGCTCCACCAAATGGAACCCGCTAATCATCAATGTTAGCGGGTTTTGTTGTATCCTGAACGTTATTTACATAATGTTAAATTGACTACTATTTGACTACTGTTGTTATCAAAAGTTAATGCAAGATACTTAAAATTGCATAAAAATAACAGGCTTTACGCCTGTTTTTGTTTGCTATTCCTCTTTCTAGCTTTTTTATCTTTATTAAATAAATTGTCTAGCTTTTCTGCCGCTTCTTTGTCCGGTCTCCGGAGAGCATGGGAATATATATCGGTGGTTATAGAGGTACGAGCATGGCCTAGTCTTTTTGATACGGTGCGGACATCAACATTATTAGCAATTAATAAACTGGCATTAGTATGTCTTAGTTCATGGAATTTAAGATCTGGGAGATCATATTTAAGCCTTATCTTTTTAAACCATCTTGATGGAGTACTGGGGAATATAGGTTTCCCATCCCATTGCGTAAATAAGCGATTATGTTCTTCCCATAACCCTTCCGGATTTTCAGAAGACTGTGAATCGCCCTCGTTATCCTGGGTTCCTTGTAGCTTTGCCTTTTCTCCATTTTGCCATAGCTTATATTGGTTAATAAGTTTAACTAAAGATTTAGATATCGCGATCGTCCTGTCACTGCTTTCAGTCTTTGGCTTCTTAGTGAATACCCCTTGTGATTTTGTATATCGGCTTGCCTGTCTAAATCTAATTGTCTTATTCTTGGTGTCTATATCGCTCCACTCCAGTCCGCATAATTCACTTAGCCGGCAGCCGGTAAATAGTACAATATGAATGGCAAGCTTATATTTTATTTCTTCATTCTCAATCAAAGATAAAAGTTTCTCAGCCTGATCTTCATCATATGCTTTAGCTTCTTTCTTCTCTGCTTTTGGTAACCGGACGCGCTCGGCGGGGTTGTTCATAATTAGTTGCCAGTTTACAGCTTCCGTTAAAATGGTACTTATGGTTTTATGATGATGCTTTATTCTTTCAACCGACAGTTTTTTATCACCGTCTTGTACCTGAAAGAACTTCTCTTTTTTTATGTCCAATGCGCTGCATAGTTTATCAACAGTGGAGGACATACAGCGATTGCCTTTAACAATTTTACTTATTGTTTCCGGTTGAACATGTGCTAATTTAGAAACGTCTTCAAAGGTTTTGGCGGCCATAAGTTTTATAAACTCAGGTTTTGCAACATATTTATAATCAAGCCGCATTCCTGGCTCCTGTAGGTTATTATAGAAATCCAGTAAATGTGTCGGCTGAAGCTTGCTGAGCTTTATATGCCCAATGGCAGGAAGTATTCTTTTATTAAGCATTTCCCGGTAATTATCAAGGGTTGTTTCTTCTAGGTTCTTTTCGCCGTAATCATGCAGCCATTTTTCTGTAAGTTCAGCAAAGGTTATTTTATTACCGTCCAAAAATGTACCTTTTTCAACTGCTCTTTCGAATTCCAAAGCTAGTTTATTAAGTTCCTTTGACCACTGTTTGTCCGTCATTTCTTCAGGGCGTTTGACAGTCTTTTGTTTTATAATCTTTTTTCCTTCACTGTCATATCCGCAACTTACAGTAATTTGGTAGGAGTTTGCTCCTCTTTTTCTTATGCTCGCCATAAGTATGTCTTCCTCCTTATCTATTTGAATGATTACTCTTATTATTTCTTGCCCATACTGTACGTCTATCACAAGAGGGACAATATTTTACTCGTCCATGGTGCGCCCAGAATTGTTTATTACAATTCGCGCATTCTTTTAAATGTTTTGAGCCCTCCTGGCTATTGATTATTCCAAATAGTTGAAAATAACATAAATCTAAAAGGTCGCAGTATGATGATAGTTTTAATAATGGACTATCAATAGTGTAGTTACTATCTACAAAAGGCGAAGATACCTTTAAAAAGCATGCGTGGGACAAAATTCTATCAAATAACGTTTGGAATATGCAGCATGATAGAAATTTCGCACTTTTGTAATTATTTCCAATCTGACCTATAATCATATTAGCTTGCTCTATGGTATCTATTGGGAAAAAGTGTTCTATGTTTATTGATAACCCTTCTTCTCCTGTAGGCGTTCTATACTTTGATTTGAGTATAGGTGCCTTTATTAATGATAGGATTAAGCTTTTCATGTTTTCTATATCGTCATTTAACATTGTTATCCATAATTCAAACATGAGATGTATAGTAACCAAATCATTACATAACTGATAGTAATCTATACAAATATAATTTTCTATTTTTATTCTTTTGTTCTTGCTGCTGGATGGCATGCCATATCTATGACACCATTTTAATAAGTCTTTTTTATTAATGCTTTTAGTAATATTATCCCAATCTGTTTTTTTATCTCTGTTTATTACTTTTATAAGGCTAATAACACAGTTTTTATCATTTGAAAAATCTTTAGTTAGAGCTTTTTGTTTCAGTGCGTGTGACAAACTTAATCGTCTTAAATATGGCCTGCTTTCATATTCAAAGATATCATATTCATATCCAGGCATAGGTCCATAATATTGAGAGTTTGTTAATTGTCCAATATTAAACAAAAGTTCATTATCATAAAAATTCATATTCAAGACAAAATACCTCCAATGTGACGTAAATTTAGACGTAAACAATATATTTGTGTCTATTATTCTACCATATAATATAACCATAAGCAACAAAATAACACATTGAAAGGAGAAATATTTCATGTCATATGCGAATAGAGAGGTTCGCCAAGCTATAAGAGATTTCGGATTAAAAAGATAGAAGCTTTAGAAGTATAGAAGAACTTAGAACTAAAAACAAAGGAGGCTTAAGAATGTCTAGACGTGTTTTGATGAAGGAAGCTGCAAAGGTTACTGGACTTTCTGAATGGGAGCTGCGGACAGGTGCTAAAGCTGGAAGATATCCTCACATGAAGGTGGGTAACCGGTATATCTTTGACCTTGATATTTTAGAGGCACATATCAAGAGAATGATTGAAGATAGCATCAACCCGCAGGAATCACAAGAAAATATCAGTCAATATGGGAAACTGCGCAAAATCAATGGTTAATGCCGTTTTAAATAAAATATGAAAGGAATGCACGATATGGAAGAACTACAAGAGTTATTTGAAAGGTGGCCTATGATCCAAAAGTTAAACAATAAAGAGAGACGGTTAAAACGTCTGCGAAAAATGATCAATGATGAGGCAGACTTAGAATACAAGGTAGAATTTCTAGAGGAAATGAATACAACCCACGAGCATATAAAACAATTGGTATATCAATTCATTATAGAATATGCAAAAAGATCCAGTGATAATTTCGATGCTATTGAAAAGATAACACAGAAACGCGCTGTTATGTTCGATGAAGTCCGTCAAGCACTTGAAAAGGAACGAAAAGAAAATACTGAAGTTCTTCAAAGCATTCTTTTTGGATTAATAGAAAATCCGGTGTCAACAGTTGAAGCTCTTTTAAACATCCAGGAGAGGCAATTTAAAATTGATGGAGATGGTCAGGAGAACCTTCAGTGGACTTTGAGATTTAATTATATACCAAGATTAAAAATGGCCTGTAAACTTATATTTGGAGCATAAGATATATGAACATATTTAGAGAAGTGAAAGAAACAATCAGTGTACAGGATGCATACAAATTTTATACAAGCAATAAAACGAAAACTAAAGGCAAAATTACCTGGGGGCTATGTTGTTTTCATAATGATAAAACTCCTAATTTGGCAATGTATGAGGGCGGCGGGTTTAAATGTTACAGCTGCAACGCCGGAGGACAAGACTCTATTGCATTTGTAAGCAAATTATTTAATATCAGACCACTGGAAGCCGCAAAAAAGATTAATGAGGACTTTCAGCTTGGATTGCAAATAGGTCAATCCAATTATGGATCTACCAAAGAGATGCAGGAATATTTCCAAGACAAGAGACTTTATCAGAGATTTATTGAATGGAAAGCAAGTACATATCATGCATTATGTGAAATATATAAAGCCTGCGAATATGCAAAAAAGACGAAAGAACCCTTTTCAGATATATGGACTATCGCCTGTTACCATTCCGAACAGGCAGACTATTTACTTCAAGTTCTTTTAAATGGCAATATACACGACATTATACAGATTTTCAAGACATACAAAGGGAGGTGGATAGAGATTGAGGGAGCCGCCGAGCAATGTTGTACAGCTTTTAAAGAAAGAGCTATCAAAGAAAGATTTGCAGGACTTGGATTCAATGCTTCAGAGTAAAGATGAATCCAAGAAAGATAAAAAGGAGGATAATCCTTATTTTGAGGGAAAGGTTTTTATTCCAAAGTTTCTAGCAGATGAATTAATGAGCAAGTATCAATTTAAATATGCAGTTGATATTCTTTGGGTATATCAGAACGGTGTATATAAGCCGGTAGGAGAAACATTCGCAAGGATAGAAGCGCAAAAGCTGCTAGGAAAGCATACCCGGTCGAACAGAGTACAAGAGACTATTGATTATATAAAGCGCGCTACGGTTGATGATATACCAAAGCCGAATGCTAGATATATAAATGTTCTGAATGGCAGATTAAACATTGAAAAAATCGAACTACAACCGCATGACCCAAGTATATTCGATATTATTCAAATACCGGTTACTTATGATGCTGAAGCTACCTGCCCCAACTTTAATACTTACCTGAAAACCACTCTAGGGGATGAGATGATTGCTTTGGCAGAAGAGGTATTCGGATATGTATTACTACAAAGCCAGCGTTTTGAAAAGGCTATTATGCTCACCGGAACCGGGAAGAATGGGAAAAGCGTATTCCTAGATGTTATTCAATATATGTTAGGTGAAGATAATGTTTCAAATGTACCACTTCAAGAGTTAGAAGAAGATAAATTCTCAAAGGCTGAATTGCTCGGAAAACTCGCCAATATATTCAGCGATATCCCTAAGATGGCAATGAGAGAGTCCTCTAATTTCAAGAGTATCGTATCCGGTGACGTGATAACGGCTCAAAGAAAATTCGGACAACCATTTAAATTTAGACCAACTGCAAAACTACTGTTTAGTGCAAATGAACTTCCAAGAACTTATGATAATTCTTACGCTTTTTTCAGACGGTGGATTATCATACCGTTTAACAAGACTTTTGACGGACAGCAAGCAGATAAAAGCCTAAGAAGCAAGTTGAAAAAAGAGCTATCCGGGATACTTAACAGATCATTATTAGGATTAATGCGGCTCTTGGTGAATGGAGAGTTTACCACGCCGGTAGCAGTACAGGAGGCACTTGAAAAATATAAATCTTATAACGATACTGTCGCAGCGTTTTGCGATGAGTGCGTGGAAGCAGAGTACAGTGGAAAAGTTACCAAACAGGATTTCTATAATGCTTACAAAGCATGGTGTCAAGAGCAAGGCTTGCATCCAGTAAGCCAGCGCAAAGTGAAAGAATCGTTAATCCAGAAATATCCGAATCTTGATGAGTACAGGCCAGGGCAAAACGGTTCTTGGCATTGGATAGGAATACAACTGATAGGATAGCTCGCAAGGATTAGCAAGGATCTCGCAAGGATAAAAAACAAAGGTTGCGAGCTGGAAGCCACATAAATACAGGATTATGCAAGGATTCGCAAGGAATGCAAGCTTTTTACTACTCTAAGAGAGAAAATAAAAAGAAAAAAATATATATAAATAATAATAAAAAAAACGTTGTGAAGCTTGCGAAAGGTTGCGAAAGTCAGTAATATCAATGGTTCTATCTCGCAAGGTTCTAAAAATATCCTTGCTAAAAGGTTGCGAAAGCTTGCGAGACTATATCTAAAAAATAGAAAGGATTGATTAATGATGACCTGGGAGCAAATAGTGAAGATTGAACCTGAGTTGCAGAGCTTATATAATCGGGCACTTTTATATAGAGGATCTAAATGCCATGATTTTTGCGCTAACCGCGTATGGTATGGGAAAGGAGGACTAAAACAAAAGCTATGTACTTTGGTGGGATTCGATGCAAATAAGCCGGAGTTGGTTAACTCGGAAGCTTATGATATTGCATATAGAAAGATATACAATGCTTTGCCGACTTATAAGCATCTGAATGGAGGTTGCGGAGCATGATAGACGTGATTGAAAATCTTAAAAAGTATTATAATAGCCTGCTGCGCTTTACTAAGTCAGTAGAAAAAGAGCTGGATAGTAAAGGGGATGCAGCAACAGAGCAAGATCTGGAAGGATACCGGGCGGTATGTGACTTGCTGAACCAAATATATAGAACATTTGAAGAAAGATTTAATCACACTATGACACCGGAAGAAGTCTTAGAGGGGTTTAAGGGAGTGAAGTGATGGCGCAGAATAAACAGTTTGTATTGCAATGCAGTAAATGCGTGCTAGTTGTTTATGAAAATGAACTTTTTAAACTTCCGCAGGATATTTTGATGGAGGCCATTAAAAGGGGGAAAGGGCATAAGAGAGCAGCGGCAGCAGAAAAACGGAATATAAAAGGAGGTGACCCATGATAGTGAAAATAAAATTGAAGGAGTTTTAGGTCATGAATACTCAGAATGTAAGCAATGAGGCTCTTATAGAAAATGCGGATAGAGGTGAGAAATATGCAATAGAGCAGCTATATAAGAACAATCTAGGGATGATTAACCGCATATGCAATTGGATTGCTAAAGATCCACAGGAAAGTGAGGATTTATTACAAGAAAGTTATATTGCCTTAGTAAAAGCCGTAAAGCATTATAACCCAGCTAGAAATATAAAGTTTATCAGTTACTATACTACAGCCTTAAAAAGACATCTTTGGAGATATGTAAAAGTAACTCGGCTTAATGCTGATTCACTGGATGAGGATTTACCGGACAGGGATAATCTCACTTTAGTAGACACCTTGGAAGATGAAAGTTTGATGGCTCATGAAGAAGCTGCCGCATTAGAAGAATTGAAAGAGGCAATTGAAGAAGCATTAGAAAAACTTCCAAGCCGCGAAGAACAAATTATCAGAAATTACTATTATGCAGGAGATGCTACCAGGGATATTGCAGAAGCTTTTAAGATATCTACAGAAAGAGTGCATCAAATAAGAAGAGCAGGGCTGAGTCGATTAAGAATGAAAGGAAAATTGCAAAAATTATGGGAAGAGTATGCAGGCCCATGTATTGAAAGTACCGCATTTGCAAGTGGTTTAAATAATTTTAAATACACTTTTACAAGTTCAACCGAAAGAGCCGCAATGACGCTGATGGAAATTGAAGAAGAGGTTAATAAGATCATCGAAAGATTGGGGTCTAATACTCCCCCCCATAAAAATGGCCGTGGTTAAGCCACGGAGACCGAAGGTGAGCAACAATTTTACTGCGTGATACACACATAAGGGGTGTAGTACAGAAAGGAAGCGATTCTTTGAAAAAATCAGATAAACATAAAAGAATATCAGCAGAAATAAAACGGCTGAATTCTATATTTGAGAATATTGATGAAAGTAAGTTGAAAATAGCAAAGTCTCTAATTGAAAATGCAGCTTTTATGACAGTAACGCTAGAAGATCTGCAAGAAACTATAAACAAAGATGGGGTTGTATCCGAATATCAGAATGGCGAAAACCAATGGGGGACAAAAAAGTCTCCTGAGGTTGAGATATATAACACTATGATTAAAAACCATTCAAGCATAATTAAGCAACTTACAGAATTGGCCCCGGAGGATATGATCGAGACAGATGAACTACTTAACTATATAAATGGTGCCAGAAAATAACTGAGAGAATGATGGCACTGGAATATAACAATAAAGATTAAGACCAGCTAATTGTTGTCAATAGGTTTTAAGAAATTTTCTTTAAAAATATTTTAAAGCAAGTGCCTTGAATATAGGCATGACAACAAAACCACCTACTTTTGGTAAACATAAAATAGCCGGTCTCTGGACATTGAAAACTAAACATTGAGCATGTATGTATTAAGCCGCTGAATTCTTTGCTATAAGCATTTTTGCATGTTCTTCAGGCATTCTTAAAACAAATGGTTTTCTATCTCTGAGAACAGCAAAGATGATTGAAACCAGCTTATGCATTACTGCACCTAGTGCTACTTTTTTAGGCTTACTTAGGCATTTTTTTCGGTAGTATTCATACAATACCGGATTGTGTTCCTGGCCATTACGTTTCTTACGTACATTAGCCAGAGCGGTCGTGAAAACTACTCGTCTAAGCAATCTAGGACCCCGTTTGGACATCTTGTTTTCAGTACCTTCAAATTGACCTGATTGAGTAACAGAGGGGTCTACACCGAAGTAAGCAACCAGCTTGTCCGGCTTGGAGAAAGCACTAAAATCTCCGATTTCAGCTATAATAGTAGCTGCAGTCAGTAGTCCGATACCGGGGATGGAGCACAGTAGTTCGATCGTCAAAGATAGAACCGGCATATCCTTTGAAGCATCCTTGTCCAAAAGCTCGTGGATAGCTTCAACGGCTGCATCCAGAGATTGCATCAAGGTTTTAATCATGACAATATTGGCTTTAAGCATTGCAGCATTGGCAATGGAATTAATGCTCAAAGGCTTGAAGTTGCTGGCCTTGGAACAAAGTGATTCGTATTTACCTGTAGCCCATTTAATGTTTTTCCTGGCGGTCTTTTGTATAAGAGAAATCAATTTCTGTCTATCGGCTTTGAGGATATCCTCAGGTGTAGGATATTTTTCAAGAATCGCTAGTGCAGTGCAGGAGGAAACATCCTTGAAGACTTCGGTAAAGCTTAAGAAAAGCTGGTCAACAATACCCAAGAGCCTGTTCTTATAGGCAGTAAGCTGGTCAGAAAGCTTGTAGTAGTGGCGGCAAAGGCTTCTTAGGCAATCTATGTCTTCGTGAGGAATATTGGTGGTTTTAAGCTGTCCGAAACGGTACAGTAAGGCAATCCTCTTAGCATCCACTTTATCATTTTTTACTTTCCTAACCCGAATATTTTTGATAGAATCAGATTGGATGGGGTTTATGACGCAAACCTCATATCCATTCTTCGTGAGGGTTTGGAAAAGGATTTTGTGGTAATGGCCGGTGGATTCCATGATGACGACAGGCTTTGCTTCAAACTCCTTTTCTGCTTTTCTAAGGAGCTCAAAGGCTCTGTCAAAGTTGGAATAGGCATCATGGTTAATCCGGATGCGGGCATACACCTGATTTGAAGGTGAGAGAATTGCCATCTCTGAGAACCGCTTACCCACATCGATCCCGGTAACAGGAACCTGGTTCATAAAAAAGCCTCCTTCATTTTTTTGTATTGTGGACAATGGAGCATCCATTCCTACTCCTGTAAGTATGCAACCTAGCATGTGACACGAGGAACCAGCTAAAAAGCCGGCCTCAACCAGCCAAATCATGTAAACTTACCGGAATGGATAGACAGTCTTAATTACGGGTAGTCGTCTCCATGAGGAGCCGTCCCAGGAGGAATTCCATCAACCCTCCGAGTCCGAAAAGCATTATACATGATTGTCAAGGTACAGGCCAGCCAAATACTGGCAGTAGGCTAAGGTGAGAAGCCTATTGATTTGCTTAAGGTTTAGATACGATATGTTCAAAGTTATGTTAAGTATTAAGATTTGGTAATTCCAGCAACTAAAGTGTTGCTGATTGATTACAACTATATTGTACTAGGAGTAATGTAAAATGGAAAAAATGACACATAAAAAATTATCAAATGAACAAATCATGGTACTTGAAGCATGGGCAGAAAATAAAAAGAAAACTGCAATGACTGATACAGAAAAAACCATCGTGGGCACCATTGAAACAATGAAACAGAATAACTGGAGAGGCTACAGAGTTGATAGTAAAGCTACTACCAAAGAAGAGGCACAAAGAAAGTTAGATGAATTAAGAAGAAGATAACTTAAGGGGGCTATGGCTATGGCGGTAATAAATATCAAGGGTTACATAGTGTCCAGTGATGAACAATGGATATATGATTGGCTCAATATGGAAGCGACAAGTCCTAAAAAGGTAGATGAAGAAATAGAAAAAGCGAAAGGCGAAGATCTAGAAGTGTATGTAAATAGTCCTGGAGGTCATGTCTTTGCTGGATCTGAAATATATACCACGTTAAAATCATATCCCGGGAATGTAACAGTAAAGATTACAGGGTTAGCTGCTTCGGCTGCAAGTGTTATCGCAATGTCAGGTAAAAAAGTCTTAATGTCTCCCACATCACAGCTTATGATGCACAATGTAAGTTCAAGAACCTCAGGGGATTACAGAGACATGGAACACATGGCAATGGTATTGAAAAATACCAATGACACAATTGCAAATGCCTACCGGCTTAAAAGCGGCATGAGTCAACAAGAGTTATTGAAGTTCATGGATAAAGAAACATGGCTCACACCGGACCAGGCTTTAGCATATGGGTTAGTAGATGGAATAATGTTTGAAGAAGTTAGCGCCAAACAGATGGAAACTCAATTAAAGCTATTGAAAATGAAAGAAAAAAGAATCTAATAAATTATAAAGGAGATTACCAACTATGAAACAAAATTTAAACGATACCGAATTATTATTAACTGATGAAGTTCAGAAAGAAAGCAGATTATACCTTGAGGAAATTGATAAAGTACATGAATTAAAAATAAAAATGAAGAATAAAAAGAGTGCTGCAGGTGCCGAGATTCCAAGGCTTGAAAGAGAATTAGCTGAAATGGAAACGCAGTACATGTTTGAAACAGATAAAAATAAGCTTCAAGAATTAGCACAGAAAAAGAAAGATATTCGATATGAAATAGATGAATATAAAAGCATTCTTAAAACTAAGTGCAATCCGGTTATTAAAGACATGCTTAAAAGCACAGTAAAATACAGAGAAAAGGCAGAGAGAGAAAAGGCCAAATTTGATAGTCAGATTAGCAAAAAAATTCAGGAATATAACACTCAAAGACAAGAATTCGAGAAAGCTATACGTGAGAAGATTGAAGCACTTGAGAAACTCCAACGTAGCCATAAATATAATCAGGCTTCAGCAAAACACATGGGGATCCTGATGGATAAAGCGGACTGGTAAAATAAATATTGTCTTGGGTGTTGAGACGGTAAAGCGCATATCTGACAGCCGGTTTGAGGCCTGAATGCAAAATTTCAAACGGACTACCAAAATCATCTTTATTTCGTACAGATTGCTTCTATTATTTCATTTGCCGGGGTTAAAGTACCCCGGTTTTTTTTATTTGTGCAGTGGTATTTGACTCCTCAAAATTGAGGGCTGAAAATTCTTTACTGCAATCTAATGATTCAATATCTCTCAAAACATTGTCGTGTCTTTTATCAAATTTTTCAGCAATCTTACGACTGCTTACTACCGGAATTCTTCTTTTTTCCGTTACTCCAAAATCATCTACTGGGATTAAATTGCTCATACTAACCTCACTTTCTCAAATACTCCCAACTTTTCTGCTATCTAAATATGCTCTTAGATCAGTTGCAAATACCCTTATGCGGTTTTTTGCCTTGGTGTGCGGTAACTCGCCTTTCTTGAGCATGTCATTTACAGCACAATGGCCAAGACCGAGATGTCCGCATACCTCTTTTTATTACCGACGAAATTCGTCGGAAGTAATAAAAGGTCGGCACGAATTTCGTACAGACCTATGGTTTTAGTGAAATTACAAATAAATATCTTCTCTTCTCATCGGTTTAATTCTTTGCCATAAGTGGCAATTGAATTGTATTATTTTTATCGATGTACCCTTTTACTCCTTGAATTATAATTAGATTTGGTATTAAACCTCCTCCTTCCTGACTTCATCAAGGCAGCTATTAATTCCCAGATACTCATAAAATAATTTAGGACTTATATGATATGTCCATAGGCTTGACATTTTTATTGCTTTACCAAATGGAAGTTCGCCTCTTTGGAGTCCTAATCTTACAAATTGCTGAGATTTACCCATAATTTCTGCTGCCTCTTTAATTGGTATATTTTGTTTTTTAACTTTCGTTTTCTGTTCACTCATTGCGCATCATCTCCTCTAATACTTTTTAATATCGGCATTATTTTTTCATAAATAATTTTCTTTGCTACTTCAACTTTCAAATATGAATTTACCAGCTGCCTTTGAACTTCTCAAGCTAAATCATCAGTAAAATATTCTACTAGCATTAGATAACCTGATTCGGTTATAAGTATTACTCTTGCAGGAGTTTCACCTTACGGTTTCTCAATGCCAAGTCGACGAATTTCGTCGGGAGTAATCTTTGTATCTAAGATTCTATGTCGACTTTAAAGAAATTTTTGTATCTTCTTCGCTATTGCTGACACCAAACATGCTACTACATTTTTTCCCATGATTGTCCTGAAAAAAATAGCCAATCCAAAATTGGATTTACCTAGCTACTATGTTTTATTTTTGAAGATGTTCTACCTTCTTAAAAAGATCTTAATTATTTGTAGAGGATGTAACGCCACTGTCGCATGTTTTAGTTAGGGCAACGCAGAAAACTATATCGTAACCTCTTACGAATATTTAACAGTTAATGTTATTATTTACCATTGACTTTATATTTATTCGTTTATTTTATTTTTTATCAGGTATATATTCTAGTAGATCGGATATAGAACAATCAAATGCCTTACATAATTTGTCTAAATGCTCAACTGCAATGTGTTTTACAGTTTCATGATAGTAAGTGCTAATAGTAGCTGCTCTAATACCTGTTTTATCTGCTAAATCTTTTTGAGACATTTTATGTGTTCCGAGCAAATTAGATATTTTAATTTTGATCATTATATTTTCTCTCCTTTGATTACTAATATAGTAAATATTATACATAAAACAATATTATTATTCAATACATGATAATAAAATTACGATAAAGGTATTGACTAATTACGAAAATAGTAATATAATTCTAAATATAGTAATAATCATGGACGCGAATAGAAGGAGGCATGCAGAGTGCTGTTATTTAAAATGCTAGATGGAAATAAGTTTGATGATATGCTTTTTGGTTTCTTGAAAAATAATACAAAGCTTAAAAAAGCCCAGGATGAATTTGAACAGCAATTGGAGAAATTTGACTTTGATACAAATGATAATATAGCATCTTCACATGCGGAAATAGTAAGTATTGTTACTGAAAGTGTTTACCAAAAAGCATATCAAGACGGACAGCGTGATTTAATAAGTTCTCTTTTGAATGGAGAGGGGGATATACAATGAAACAATGGTTCTACTGCCCTCATGATGGCACAAAACTGTGCCAGGTAACACCGGAAGCGAAAGGAGTATTTGTATACTGTAAAAGGTGTAGACGTCAAATAGAAGCAAAATACAACCCTTCAAATGGACAAGATAGTCCTTCTGAAGAACAGCCGATTGACATTATTGATATGCTAGATGATGAAGTATTAAAGGAATTGGAAGGAAAGAATCTTTTGTTTTACGATCCACATCATGGTAGTGCATATCGTCTTAACAAAGCTCGGCAACTGGATATATTAAGGTTATATAATTCTTATACAACAATTCTGCAGCTATGATATGTGAATGCCTAAACCACACGGAAAGGAAATAAACTGAAGATTATAAAAAACAAAAGAGGGGAGCAAGTGCATAATGAAAGAACTTATAAGAAGCAGAGAAGAGGGCTTAATAGAGAGAGAAGTATATGAGTTCGAAAAGATATACGAAAAAACTACACTTACCATGACACCGCGCTACCTTATATCAAGAGTTTTTGATCGTGTTATGCGCAAATATAAAAGCATGGGTATCGCGTTGGGATCAATCTATCAGCTAGGGTATATTTACGGAATGAGAGCGGAGCGTAAGCGTAGAAAGGAGAGATTAAATGAAAAAGGTGTGGTTTAAAATCGTATCTTTTAAATATTCTTTGTAATGAACAGTCCTGGGGAGACCTGGGACTTATTTTTTTTGTTTACACTTTGTTCATAAAATATCTACATTTAGGTGATACTATATTAATAAGGCAACTGACAAACTTTTTTTCATTTCTCCTCCTTTTTTCATACAGGCGTTAAGCTTTTTATATATAAAGAGATCGTCCGGGTAGGGCGATTTTTTGTTTGCAAAAGGTGGTTTAGCGTATGTGCATATAGCGAATTTGGTTATTACGTTAACACAATATATTGAAGCGTATTTAGTTTCTGTTCGATATCTAGTGGCTTTAATTTATGATTAAAATATAGTATAATTTAAACAAGTATTTTAACCTTTTTTTTCAATTATCTACAGGAGAAACCAAAAGATGAATAAATTAAGTGATCTTATATTTCCATATGATCTTATACGATTACCACGAGAGAAACTTGTAGAAGTCGCATCTAAATTTGATATTGCTACAAATGTTCCAATGATAGTATTAGCCGAAAATATATGGAATGAAATAAAAGATAGTAGTAACAAAAAGGAAAATGTGATGGATTTTGTTAGTGAAATGATATTTTGTGGGAGGACATGTGTAACGTGGTATCATGTTTCGGATGAACAAAAAAACATTGACATAGAAAATGTTTTTAAGGAAAAACTAGGAGAAAATATATTGGAAAAAGTAAATATGCCAGTAGATGGAGTAGCTGATAAAATTATTGGTGTATGTAAAGAGAATGATAATAGATATATAGTTAGGATGCTTGTAAAGACGGGTATTAATAAAGTAAACGTTGGAGCCGAAATAATCTCTCAGCCAACGTTAATTATAGCAACTGTTGTTATAGATCAAGAAAATGGATACCTAGAAATAAGATGTGATTCAAAGGCAACTAATAAAGTTATAACTACAATTGGGCATCTTATTGCAACAAAATCTTCTAAAGGGATTGATAGATATTCTACTGAATACTACGCTCAAAATATTGAAAAACTTGCTGAGCTTTTAGATGGAAGTCTAATTGAGATTAATGCTATGCCGGATAAAATTTTTAAGGAATTAAAACCTGAGCAAATAAAAGGGATTATAAATATTTTAGCGGCGTTAGACTGTTTTTTTAATGAAGGAGACTCAACAAAATTTTTGGCAGATATACAATTTTGCAGAGCTTTATTTGAAGAAGATGAGGAATTCTATGGAGTACCATTCTCTGCAATAGTACTAGCAGGCATGGATAAGTTAGGTCTATCAGTAGGGAGGGAATCTGAACATGATCTAAAAGAACATCCTTTGTTTGCTAGTTGGAATCCATACTTACATCATCAGAATGGATTCGTAAGATTTAATGTAAATGAAGATGGAGTACAAAATCAACATACGGTGCGTATCGGTTTAACTACTGATAGTATATCCTTCAGGACTTACGCCACTGAGACGGCGATTAGATTTTTAAGAACAAAGTTGAATTTTGAGTAGATTTTATTTTTATAGGAGGTGTTTTGCATGGTAGACTTTTGGATGACTCAAAACGTAATTCAATGGATAAATGAATTTTCTGTAAGTGCGTATAGAAAGTTTTATCCTTCAGCGCCAGCAAAAGACCTTGGTATTGACATGAAAAATATTTTTGAATGTCTAGTTTATTTAGCCGATCAAAACATGTTGGAATTGGAATATGAAAAACGTTGTCCAGAATGTGCTTCAAAAATGTACGAAGATGAGGTTGAGGGTTTTGTATATTGTGAGAGTTGTGATGATGACATAGAACTTACATCAGATGTAGTATTTCCCATATTTTCTGTATCTGAAAATTACAGAAATGAAGTAAAAAAAAACAAACAAGTTCAAAAAAACAATCTGCTTCTGTCGTTTGCTCGCAAGAAACTTCAGCAGTCTCTATGCGACAGTTTTTAGATGATTTACCAGAACTTACTGAATACTCAGATACTTTATTGAGAGCAGCTCCACAAATTATTATAAAAGAATTTAAAGTTAGCAACTTAACTTATGCTGGCAGAGATATTGGTCATATAGGCGATACTAATATTTATCAAGAAATAAATAAACACGATGCAATTTTAGCCAGTATCTTAGAGCAAGCCCGGAACATACCTGAACTACAGAAGAATATTGATACAATTGCAACTCAATTAAATAAAGGATTGAAAAGTAAAGACAAAGAAGAAAAAAAAAGTTTACTTGGAAAAGCTAAAAGTGCCACTGAATTTGTAGTTAGTTTTTCTAAAATGTGTACTGATCAAAATGTACAAGCTACCGTTCAATGGTTGATGACTCAAGCTCAAGAGAGAATCAACGATTTAATTAATTTCATAAAATAAGAATCAAAGCAGCTCGCAATATTTAGGAGCTGCTTTTCTATCATCGTGATAGCAAATATTTATTAATTTTGTTTGTACAAGAAAGGATCACTGCAAACATCGGTGTCAATAATTTGCAGCTACCTTTCATTTTGAGCATTTTATGTTTCTGAATGAATCAAAAATTATATAGTATATGAGGAAATAACGCAAAAGCAGCAATATCAATAAGTTAATAAATATTGCTGCTTTCTTCCGTTTGTGGTGTAATAATGAGGAATATTTAATTAATTTTTAATACTACCCTCACAAGAATGTGATTTTAAATCACAATCTTGTTTTTCTTTTAAGCTGTAAATAGAAGTACCATAAAGATATATACTAACAAAAAAATAGTATTTGTATCCAAATGGACCTCAATTTTGAGGGTATATTTCCTCAACCACACTCACCTCTATTCTATTATGATATCTAGATTATAAATAGTTCCTATAAACAATTCAAGAAACAATATTTGGAAACATTTTTATTGTATTAAACTAAAATTTGGTGCATGGCTTCTGGATTACCGGGAGCTCTGTTTGTCTAATAATGTCGAAAATCTTTACTTGTTTTTACACATGAATTTGTGATATAAAATAGTTAATCAATAGGCTGGCTACTAATAAATATATTTATAATCAGAGGTGAATAATTCATGGGGGAAACAAGTATACCGGAATCTTTACGGCAACCAAGCAGTTTTGAAGAAAAACGCATTAAACGTCAAATGCCTATAGCAACTGACGCTAATATTTCTTCAATTGAAGAGATTCTAGAGTCAAAAGGATTTTCAGGGAGTGAAATAGATGAATGCTCTTGCACAGATATAATCTTATTTTCAGAGTCTATGATAGACAAAGATGCATCTGATAAATTAAAAAAAGAGACAGGTTGTTTTTATAATTTTATAATTACTCAAAATATAGAATATACAATTAATATAGCCGATGAGATTCCGGAGGCGAATACGAAACCGTTATCAAGTGACAACATTACACTGCCGGACATATTAATTAAAGATGATAGCCTTAAACAAATATTAATAGGAATAATAATTAATTATATTTCAAATAGATTTAAGAAAAGGGATAAGATTAAAAAGGATAAATTAATTGTATCTTTTAAAATTTATTCTAGAAAAGGACGAAGAATAAAAAAGGTTATACAATATGAAGGTGGATTGGAAGGTTTAGAAGAATTACTAAAAAAGAAGATATAAAATTAAATATTAATGACTAATACTATATTTCGCAGACAACCATTAAAAGTTTAGTTTTTTTATCTTTCAACAGCAGTAGTCATTGACTACTATTTGACTACTAAAGTTATAAAAAGTAGTCAAAAGTTATCTTGGAATACATAGAGACGTATGGATAAAATCCAGTAATATCGGTAATTACAGAAAGATATCTTGGGTTACATAAAGATAAAACTTACACTGGCAGTGTGGGGGTCAGGGGTTCGAATCCCCTTAGCTCCACCAAATGGAACCCGCTAATCGTAAAGGTTAGCGGGTTTTGTTATACATAATAAAACGATTTTGGGAAGAGATGGGCTTATGATTTTAACCGAATATCTTGTAGTTTCTATATTGAAGGTATATCTATATTTATGATATCATATGTACAGGGCAGTTGGATAAAGCAGGGTGTGGTTGCCACCTTTATTCCTCATAGGAAGGAGGTGGTTGTCTATGATGAATACATACCAGGTATTGTCTTTGATGATACTGTTTGGAATGTTCGTTATAGCAGTCTTGAATTTTAGGACAAAAAAATAATCACCCTGCCCGCTACGCAGAGTGATTATTTTTATTTAATTCATCTCGTGGCAACCGCATCATGCGGTCCGATTGTCTTTACCTATATTATAGCATAAAACGAATGAAAGTAAACATTTATTATTGATTTAAATGAATTACAAAAACTATTATAAAGAACTTCGCAGGCTTCTATTTGCAATGCAAAATTTAAGAATAATGTAGATACTTTGGGCATCTGGGCTACTTTGTTTTTAATAATCCTTTAATAAAAATATAGTTATGAGAATGCAGTATGTTTATAATAAAATAACGATTGTAAAATAATACCGTCTAATGGTACAATATAGTAAATGTTGTATAAAGAGGGGGGGGGATAACATGCCTGAGAGTCCGCTGTTTCAAATATTTTCCGTTATTCAATATGCAATAATACTATTTTTTATTGTATTGGGAATGTATATATTTGTATCACTTGTTAAACTCATACAGAAGGCCAATGTTGCTTTGGACATTTACATAACTAAAAATAAATATTGAAATCTGAAATATTCAGTACTATTACTTGGTTGTAATGGTGTTTTTATTGTTCATTTTTAGGATGAGAAAATACTATCATAGGATAAAAATTAGGAGGAATTCGCCATGTATGATGTAATAATCATTGGTGCAGGCCCGACAGGCTGTACCGCTGCACGGGAATTGGCTTGTAATGACTATAAAGTATTATTGGTTGAAAAATTTAAGATACCAAGAAATAAATCCTGTTCCGGTGTTCTTATAAAGAAGTCAATGGATTTGGTAAAGCGATACTTTGACGAGGATACACCAGAGTTTACGATGTGTATGCCAAAGGATAATCGAGGCATGGTTTTTACCAACGACAAGGGCCAAGAGTACCGTTTTGAACAGGAAGGATTAAATATATGGCGGAGTTCCTTTGATTATTGGTTGGCAACAAAAGCTACCGAAGCTGGTGCGGAATTACGCGATGAAACAATCGCCCTATCATGTGAAGAACAAGAGAATTGTGTTATTGTAAAGTTAAAAGGCACTTCTTTATATTCCGAAAAAGCAAAGTTAGTCATTGTATGTGATGGTGTGGTAGGTTCTGTTAAACGAAAACTTGTTCATGTACCTCAAAACTATATTACTACTTATCAGACTTTCAATAAAGGTTCTATAGATTTGGATCATCATTATTTTTATGCCTATTTACAGCCCCATTTATCGGAATATGATGCGTGGTTTAATGTAAAAGATGATTATCTTATTTTCGGCGTGTCTGTTAAGGACACAAGTAAACTTAAAGATTATTATTTCGAATTTATTGCTTATATGGAAAAACATCACAAGGCAAAAATTGAAAGGCAAGAAAAAACTGAAGAATGGCTTATGCCGCACATTATGCCCAAATGTCCTGTAGAATACGGAAAAGGGAAAATGCTGTTTGCAGGTGAAACTGCAGGATTTCTTAACCCTATGGGTGAGGGCATTTCAGCAGGAATGGAAAGCGGGTATGCGGCTGCGGATGCAATTGAGAAAATAGACTTGGATAGCGATTTGGACTTAGAAACGGTATACACGGTTTATCAAAATAACACTTCTGCATTAAAAGTTTATATGGAACGGCAATGGAATTTGGTTGCAAGCATGGCGAGTACGTTCGACTACATGAGACTCTGAGCATATTGTGTTTGTTGTGTTAAATCGGAATCTCTATATTCTACGTATCAGTTTTATATTTTATAATGAAGTCTATGTATATTTTATGCAAGGAGGTTATCAATGAAGATAAAAAAATATTCCCAAATTCATGAATCAGATGTTATTAGACTTATGAGGGATGAGCAGTGGAATGAATATGTGGCCGATGATAAAATTAATGCCTATAAGCGTGTATTATAGCTGTCTGTTACCTATGTCGCATATGATGATAACACTTAAAGGTTCACATTAACGGAGCGTTGAATGTTGGGTGTTCAATTAACGAAATCAAAGAAGTAATACTGCAGATGTCAGCATACTCCGGGTTTCCAATATGTATTAACGCTAGGAATGCTTTAAAAGATGTACTAAATGAACGTCACAGTCAAGGAATAAATAATAACATTGGGGATAGCCCGACAAATAAGATTTCATCTGTAAAATAATATCCTCTAATATGGCGCAATGATGGGTGGCAATGGTGGTATGATGAGTTCCTTTAGCAACGAACTATAAAATGAAATTTGACTCAGGTGGTATTTTTATGCCACCTGAATTTTTTAAATGGTGTAAAAAATACTTGGTTCTTAGGGGGCGTTACCAACTTATGAAAAACAATCTATCAAATAGATATTCCTAAAGTATTAAGCTGTATTTTTCATCTATACAATTGCTGTGGAATGGATATAATATATACTAAAGGATTGTTTGCAAATCATCATGTAACAATATTGTTATTTTGTTTCATAAGAAATTATTCGACATTATGCAGCAAATTCCTCCAAAATATTAAAGAAAATTTTATTTTCGCTAAAATTGTACAAGCGAATATAGTTCATCCTTTTGATCTTGGCTAATGCCAATATACCTTAAGGTTACGTTTGGAGAACTGTGGTTAAAAGTATCCATGATTAGACCTATGTTATATCGCGATGCCTTATAAGTCCAATATCCCCAAGTTTTACGAAGACTATGAGTGCCAAAGTTCTCAATTCCTATTATTTCTGACGCTTCTTTGAGAACACGATACGCTTGTACTCTACCCAAATGACTGCCTTTTTTGCTCCAAAAAAGGTAACTGCCAGGGGTGAGATTCTCGTTTTTTATATAAGCCGTAATGGCCTTACGCAAAGAATTATTAAGTTTGATTTTTTTCTCCTTTCCTGTCTTCTTTTCCTTCAAAGTAAAGTAATCGTGGAATTCACCGTCTTCACTACAAATATCTTTAAATCTAACTGATAAAATGTCGCTTATTCTAAGTCCTGTATTGAGGCCAAACTTAAAAAGCAAACCGTATTTTGATTCCTTTCCAGCCAAGTAATGGTACATTTGCTTAATCTTCACCTTGCTTCTGATGGGTTCAACGGTCATAAAATATCACCTCTCTCATGTATTTAATTAGTAATAATATAAAGAAATATTACATAAATAAATTGCTAAGCAATTATATCTAATTTGTATTATACTTGATAAAAGCACTAATTTCACCTATTTATTATTACAACTAATGTAACAAAATAACAATATTGTTACATTATGAGTTGAATTCAAAGAGAGTTCTCAAATTTATTGAAAGGGACGTAGCAAATGGAAGATACCAAAAAATACAGGAGGCAGCATGCTGATATTTTTAAATTAGTTAAAAGCATTATACATTTATGTGAGAATAGTGAGGTAGTAAGTAATATTAGTAAAGCATATATGGCATTAAGACTTTTCTGTCCGGGCTGAAGCAGCACAAAGGATCTTCGGGTTTGGCAGACGATAAAGAACGCAGTGTTGCAAAAAGGCAGCAGTATTACATGAGTCAAAAAAAGTAAAAGTTTCTGTGCAATTTAAAATACAGCCGGCTAAAGATATTCATCTAAATCATTATTAAAGGAAAGGGGATGAACATATGTCTGAAACAATTGAAAACATGGAGGAAATGGAGGAAGATACCCAAAAAGGAAGATTTTTAATCTTCTCACTGGGTAAAGAAAGTTATGGCATCGAAATCAAGTATGTGACAGAAATCATAGGTATCCAGGCTATAACAGAAATACCGGAACTACCTGAGTATGTGAAAGGGATTATCAACCTGAGAGGTAAAATAATCCCTGTAATGGATATCAGGCTTCGTTTCAAAAAAGAATCAAGGGAATATAACGACAGGACCTGTGTGATTGTAATTGATATTAAGGATGTATCTATAGGGCTCATTGTAGACAGTGTTGCGGAAGTACTTTCAATTCCTGAACAAGATATTGTAGAGCCGCCGCAGATCAATAAGGGCTTTAACAATAGGTACATAAAAAGCATCGGAAAGATTGGAAATGATGTAAAGCTGCTGCTTGACTGTGCAAAGCTGCTAACGGAAGATGAATTGGAAGGTCTGAGCGAGGTAGTATAAAAAACTAGATATAAATATTATGAGTTGGAGGAATTAGAATATGAAATGGTTTTATAATTTGAAAATTGCCGCGAAGCTGATACTAGGCTTTATTATTGTAGCTATAATTGCAGGAGTGGTAGGAATAATAGGTGTTATAAATATACAGAAAATAAGTATTTTAGACACTGATATGTATGAAAGGCATACTGCAACAATGCCTGAGTTAGCGAATATAGCCAGGACTTACCAGAGGGAACGAGTGGCGTTAAGAGACCTATATATAGAAAAGGATATCAGGAAAAGACAGGACACTTTAAATGAATTCAAGAATTTTGACAATATTATATCTGAGAGTATGATGAATTTTGAAGCTGGAATGAAAGATTCCAGTGTGCGTGAAAGTTTCGATATATTATCCAAATCCATAAGCGATTTTAACCAGTTCCGTGATGATGTGATAAATCGTGTTCAGTCAAATCAAATGGATGAAGCATATAATCTTATGGCTGGCAGCCGAGCTGCGCAGATAGCAGATGCGGTCCAGAAAGCGACAGATGACCTGATGAAATTGAAGACGGATCTGGCTAAACAAAGTTCCGATACTAATACAGCTGCTGCTAATACAGCTACAGCAACAATGGTTATTGCGGTAATCATAGGTATAGTTATAGCCGTTGTACTGGGTATCTTTATATCCCGTATTATAAGCAAGCCGATAAATAAAATGGTTGAAGCTGCCGATAAGCTTGCGGTTGGTGATGTTAATGTAAATGTTGAAGAAGATGCCAAGGATGAAATTGGCAGCCTTGCAGAATCCTTTGGCAGAATGATTGAAAATATCCGCGGACAGGCTATGGCGGCAGAAAGGATAGCTGCCGGTGATTTGACTGTGGAGGTTGATATAAGATCAGAAAATGACCTTCTTGGTAAAAAGCTATCTGAAATGGTAGAGAAGAACAATGAAATTTTAACTAATATCGCTTCTGCTTCAGAACAGGTAGCAGCAGGTTCTAAACAGGTATCAGATTCAAGCATTGCCCTTTCACAGGGAGCTACGGAGCAGGCAAGCTCAATCGAAGAGTTGACCGCTTCTCTTGAAGAAATATCATCACAGACGAAGCTGAATGCAGAAAATGCCAACCAGGCAAACCAACTGGCGGAAAATTCCAAGTCCAATGCTGTACAGGGTAATATTCAAATGAAGGAAATGGTTAATGCCATGGAAGAAATTAATGAGTCTTCTGCAAATATTTCTAAGATTATAAAAGTTATTGATGAAATTGCATTTCAGACCAATATTCTTGCGTTAAACGCTGCAGTTGAAGCTGCAAGAGCTGGTCAGCATGGAAAAGGCTTTGCGGTAGTAGCGGAAGAAGTGAGAAATCTTGCTGCGCGTTCAGCAAATGCAGCAAAAGAGACAACGGATATGATTGAAGGTTCTATAAAGAAGGCTGAAGGTGGTACAAGGATTGCAAAAGAAACTGCTGAAGCTCTTAACAAGATTGTAAATGGTATTGAACAGGTAGCCAATCTTGTAAGTGATATTACTGTTGCTTCTAATGAACAAGCAGCAGGTATCGAACAAATTAATCAAGGAATTATGCAGGTATCAGAGGTTGTGCAGGCTAACTCGGCAACGTCAGAAGAAAGTGCTGCCGCAAGTGAAGAGCTTTCAAGCCAGGCTGGACTCTTAAAAGAAATGGTCGATAAGTTTAAATTGAAGCAAAATGACAAATCTTACAGAGAGTTGGATGAACTAAGTCCGGAAGTATTAAGAATGCTTGAAGGCATGACGGAAAAGAAAAAGAATAGTTCAAGCCCTATGATAGAATCGTTCAAAGAGGCTGCAGCTTCAAAGCAAAAGATTGCGCTGAGTGACAAGGAGTTTGGCAAGTATTAATAAAAGTTAGGTGTGGGCAGAGCCGAGAGGCTTAACGATTCATTTGTTCTGGAAATTAAAGAAACCAGGACTGGTGATTATCACGGAAAGGGACACGTTTGACAGTGGAGGTATATATCATGAAATGGGTTAATAATTTAAAAATAGTACATAAACTTGTAACATCTTTTCTTTTTGTTTCGATATTTATTGGGATTGTCGGTTTTATTGGAATTAAAGGTATGGGAATAATAAATTCTAATGCTGTTCTTATGTATGATAATAATTTAATGTCTTTACAGAAAATTCATTCTGTTAAGGAACGAGTTTTAGAGATTCGTGCAAATATTTTAATTCTCCTTCGTCAGCAAAATAGGAGTGAAATTGAAAAAATTGAGCAGAAAATGAATCAAATGATCAGTGAAAATGATAAAGATCTTCAGAACTTTGAAAAGTTAGGTTTAACTGACCAAGATCACGATATTTATAAGCAGTTTAAAAAAGATTTAGAAGACTATAGAACTGTCCGTGTCCAGATTGTGGCGCTCGTAAAAGAAGCCAAATACCATGAAGCAGAGGAGATCTTTCCTCAAGTGTCAGAAATACGAGATAGGATGTTTGTATCTTTAGACAAATTATTGAGTTATAATATAGACAAAGCGAGCGCTGCGAATAAAACAAATAGGGATACATATACTTTTGCAGTTAATATTATGTTAGGTATTAGTATTCTAGCTCTATGTATAGCTATAGCATTAGGATTACTCATATCCTTTCATATTTCCAAGAGACTGGATAATATTGTTAAATTTGCGGGTGCATTCGGAGATGGAGATTTAACGCAGAGGCTTACTATTTTTGGTAAAGACGAACTAGGTAATCTTGGAATAGCGTTAAATAGAGCGATTGAGAATACCAGGAATTTGTTATCTGAGATTATTACAGGCTCAACGGATATCAGTGCGTCAAGTGAAGAGTTGTCTGCAACAATAGAAGAAATTGCCTCAACGATGGAGAATATCAACGAATCTACCACTGAAATATCAAAAGGGGCACAAGAATTAAGTGCCACAACAGAAGAAGTGAGTGCATCAACTGAAGAAATTCATGCTACAATCAATGAACTTGAAAGTAAAGCCGATAGTGGAAGTGCTTCAGCAAAAGAAATAGCGGGCCGTGCCAACGAGATTAAAGAAAAGGGAAAAAAATCCATTGAAACGGCAAATGCCATCTACGAAGAAAAGCACGCTAAAATCATAAGGGCCATTGCAGATGGTAAAGTAGTAGAACAGGTCCAAGTAATGGCTCAAACGATTGGAAATATCGCTTCACAGACAAATTTACTTGCGCTAAATGCTGCGATAGAAGCGGCAAGAGCAGGAGAGCACGGCAAAGGGTTTTCAGTAGTAGCTGAAGAAATTCGTAAACTTGCCGAGCAATCAACGGCAACGGTATCTAGTATAACAAATATTGTCGGACAGGTTAAGCAGGCCTTTAACAACTTATCAGAAAATGCGCAGGAAGTGTTAAGATTTATAGAAGACAATGTAAAACCTGACTACCAGTTACTTTTACAAACAGGAATGCAGTATGAAAAAGATGCTCAGTTCATTAATGATATGTCCCAAGATATTGCTGCATCAACCAGAACAATGGCTGAAATAATAGTACAAGTTGCAGCGGCTATGCAAAATGTATCAGCAACAGCAGAGGAATCGGCAGCAAGTTCGGAAGGTATCTTAAGCGGTATCAACGAAACAACAATTGCAGTGGAAGAGGTTGCGAAGTTAGCACAAAGTCAGGCTGAGCTTGCAGAAAAACTTAATAATATGGTTCAGAGATTTAGAGTATAAATCGTTAATTTGTATATTATACGAAACTAGACTTTACATAATGCTCATGGAGAACCGGGGGCTTTTGGCTCGTCGGAAGCAGAATACGCTTCTTTCAATAAAAATAGACTTCATTATCAAAAGTGAAGTCTATTCATCTATATAAAGTGAAACGAATATCTAAGAAAAGCTTAATATTGATCATGAATATTAAGCAAAGTAAGTATAAACTTCGGCAAATATGATTAATGCACCAACTCCGAATAATACAACCATTCCAAGAAAATCTCTCATGTTCTTTCACCTCCTTTAATGTTTATACATTTATTATACAACAGCTTTAGTCATTTGTTAATCTGTTATTTAGACAAATTCTACAAATACGCGCATATAATATTATGCATAATCACCAAGAGGTATATTTTGTATACGGTAACAGAGCTGTAACACTAAGGGATAGTTACCTATAACGAACATTTAGGGAAATTTTCGTTTGAAAGGATATTGGATAACTCCTTTGAATATTACTTTTTCCTCAACATTTATTTTAAAGTCTTTTTCATACTTTTTGATCCATTGTATTTCTTTCTTGGTTACAATGGAAATAGCTGTTCCGGATTTTCCCATTCTTCCGGTTCTGCCAACCCTATGTAGGTATTCTTTGGAGTCTTCCGGCAAATCCAGGTTAAAGATGTGCGTGACACCTTCAATATCCAATCCACGGGCAGCCAAATCCGAGGCTACCAGAAGCTGAATTTTACCACTGCGCAATCCTTGCAGGGCCTGCCGTCTTTCTTCTTTTGTTGCAGTACCATAAATGGCGGAAGCAGCAATATGATGATACTGAAGCTTAGCGCTTGTAATTTCAATCAAATCACTTTTATTAACAAATACAATGGCTTTTTCAGGCTTGATAGAAGCCACTAATTTTCTTAAAATTTCAATTTTATCTCTCTGCTCAGCGACGATGTACATATGAGTAATGGTTTGACTCATCGGGTGAACGTCTGCGACCTTCAAAACTTCCGGGTTTTTCATTAATTCCATTGCCGTATTTAGTGTGTTCTGATTTAGTGTCGCTGAAAACATCATTAACTGCCGGTCTCGCATGGTTGTCTTGATAACATCCTTTACACCGGTCAGGTTGTTTTCATCCAAAAGTTTATCCCCTTCGTCAATGACAATGGTTTTAACGGTATGAGCATTAATCTTTCTTAATTTTATTAACTCAAAAATTCGTCCTGTTGACCCTACGATGATATGAGGTTTCTCCCGCAGTTTTTCAATTTGCTTTTTGATATTTACTTGTCCGATAATAGCAATAGAAGTTACCGGGATTTTAGCGTTTTCGGACAAGAGTTTAATCTGGCGGTCAATTTGCAGTGCCAGTTCATGGGTTGGAGTGAGTATAATAGCCTGCATTTCACGCTTTCCTGTATCTATTTTCTCAAATAACGGAATCAGATAAGCAAGTGTTTTTCCGCTTCCCGTATGAGATTGACCGATAATATCTTTATTTTCTAATGCTAATGGTATGGCCTTATATTGGATATCTGTAGGCTGGGTAATTTGCTGCATTTCTAGTCCTTTAATCAGACGGGCATTTAGCTCTAAAGTATCAAATGAAGTAGACATATATATCTCCTTTGGTTCTATTATTATTGGTTTTATAGATTTAGTATTTATCACATTAACAATTTATATGAGATTGATTATATCACGACTCACATATATATACCAAGTTATTTATCTTTCTGGTTTCTTATAGATAGTTAAACATAGCATTGAGGTGTCGGAATTTATAATATTTTGTATTTTTACTTGCAGGATTTTATAGTATTTATGAAGAATAGAACATTGTAATATTCATAGGGCCAAGAGTTCATGTGTATTTAGGTTTTGTATTTTTCATATTTCTAATTAAAAGAATGAGGCGAACGTATGATAAAGAATTCCATTAGAATGATATATTTAACTATAATATGTATAATATCTTTATGTATACAGCCGGTTTTCGCACAATCCGATACCAATGAGACGGATAGGCAGTTACAGTATATTAAGCATTTTGAAAACAAAGTCCAAATTATCCATAAGTATTCAGAAGGCTACGATATGTGGTTAGATTTTGAACGTGGCGGTGTAAATAGTATTTTAGGTATTGGCAATATTTATTTGGCACCTAATGATCAGAGCACCATAAGAACGTCTTTAAGCAAAACCGCCAAGATACTAAGCTTAAGTTGTACCGACTGGACATCCCCATATGTCGTAAAAGATATGGCAAAACCCAATAAAACGCCTAATTTTACAGGCGGATGGCACGGATATAACGGTGATGGTACCGGAAGGCCTACGGCTAGGACCGCACAATATGAAGTAGTTGCAGATGGAGAACCTTTGCAAGCAAACAAAGAAAAGTTCTGCGAAACGGCAGAAATCAAAGTAGTAAATCTTATTGAAGGTTATAATACAAAAGATTTACCAGAAAATGAAAAATACGTGTTAAAAGAAACCGTGCACTATCTAATAGTAAATGGTCAAATAAATATTGACGTCGAAATAGAGGCTCTAAAAGATATTGCGATTGAGCGGTATTATGGGATTCAGACTGTTAATTACGGATGGAGAGATATTGTAGCATATGCCGACAGCAGCGTATATCAAGGGCAATTAAGCAGTGACTCGGGTGCTATTAAAGATATGCCTAATATAGACAGTATTACGATAAAAAACACAAAAGACGGACATTATCTCAAAGCTTGGATAAATAAAAGCTATGACCTCGGCAGTCAGCAGTATGTTAACAGCAGCTTGCCTGGTGTTTTTACAGAGAGTTATGGAAAAAGCTATTTTAATATTGTAAACGGCAGCACATTAATGATGAAAACTGGAGATAAGCATTATTTGCGCGGAGGATACCTACTGAAAAAAAGCAATTAGAAGAGAGTTTACATAGAAACAGAGCATAGGATAATATTCACTAAAATAATATACATGTATTTCCTAAAAAAAAATTAAAAAACATGTTGACAATAGAGGACGAACCCTGTATAATAGTCTTTGTCGCTAGAGAGAGCGGCGAAACAAACTAAAAGATGCGGGCGTGGCGGAATTGGCAGACGCGCTAGACTTAGGATCTAGTGTCCCCGACGTGAAGGTTCAAGTCCTTTCGCCCGCACCAAATAAGCGGGAGTGGCTCAGTGGTAGAGCGTCACCTTGCCAAGGTGAACGTCGCGAGTTCGAATCTCGTCTTCCGCTCCAGTTTTTATTTGCGGGTGTAGTTCAATGGTAGAATCTCAGCCTTCCAAGCTGATCGCGTGGGTTCGATTCCCATCACCCGCTCCACAAACTTCGTTGCCGATAACGAAGTTTTTTTGTATTTATCTTGAATGTATCATACTTATGTGTATGTAGAAATGTAGTTGGAAAGTATTTAATAAATTTGTATTAATAGTAGATAGTTAATGCATATAATAAATAGTATCTAATGAAGAAAAGGAGGGGATACATGGTGGATAATATCTTGACGGATGAGCAATTGCTTTTTCGATTGGATAGGTCGATAAAGGAGTGTAAGTTGTCTCAGGTGTATTTAAATGATGTTGTGGATGACTATGGAAAAGTGAAAGTAGCAAAGCTTAGATTCGAATTCGCGAGGCATGAGTATTTAAATCTTTTAAAAGAAGCCAAAGCCCGGGGATTAAAAGTAGCAGAAGAAAATAAAAGAATTGCAAATCTGTTGTTCAACTAGAAAGCCTGTGTATAAATTTTGTCACAGGCTTTCTGATGTTTTATTATCTTTTTTTGATGTGTTGGATGAAGTAAGAGTAGAGATAATATCAGTGTAGATTTTTTGCGAATGAATCTTCCACTGTAAACACATATTCTTAGCTTCTTCTTTTGTTCCAACAGTAAGCTTTAGCTCAATCAATGACGTATTCTGTTCAACAATTTTACATTCTACCATATATTCTTTTTGATTAATTGGTATATAGTTGCTTGTTACTTCCGCTGACCTTTTGAATTCTTTTGTTTTCTGAACAATAGCCAACTGGATTTTTTCTTTGGTACTGAATGGAATTCGGCTTTCAAAATAACTTAAGGTTACTGAACCTTCAGAAGTGATTTCATAAAGCTGTTTGTCATCTTCTGTGATAGCTTTGATTTGTCCAATATTCACCAGTTCCGAAAGATACTGTTGCAGGACAAAATAGTTCATGATAGAGTCCTTCATTATGATTTCAGTAATCTGAGTATTTGTAAGAGGTAGGTTTACCTTATTTAAAATAAATAGCAAAATAAGTTTGTTTACAGTTATATCATTAAGATTATTTTCTAACATTTTCATCACCCATAGCTATTATAGCATAAAAGTTATGGAAATAACAGTAAATTATCTTTTGTGATATAATAAATTTGAATAATCACTTAAAAACGGAAGGTGAAACAATGGATAGAATAGAAATATTAAGAAGTAAGCTTGTGGAATGGGGCGCATCAACAGTAGCGTTTGCAGATGTGAGCGGTTATGTTAATGAAAAATATAACGACCTGCCCTATGCTGTTTCAATTGCAGTAAGGTTATCTGATAGAATCATTGACGAGATGGAGGACATGCCCACGTATACCTATTTTCATCATTACCGTACCGTAAATAGCCTGATAGATCATATCACTCTAAAGGCAGGATTGTTTATTCAGAATTGGGGATATAACTATATCGCGGTTCCTGCTTCTCAAACGGTCAAAAATGTATCAGAACAGTATGCAGGTATCTTTCCTCATAAAACTGCAGCCGTTCTATCAGGCATGGGATGGGTTGGAAAAAGCGGGTTGCTTGTTACCCATGAATTTGGGCCTAGAGTAAGATTGGGGACGATACTTACCGATATGGTACTTCCTGTGGATTCAGGAGATAAAAAAATGAGCTGCGGTGATTGCATTCTATGTACCGTATCCTGTCCTGCAATGGCAATCCGAGGGAATGAATGGCATCATGAAAAGGGACGTGAGCATATTGTAGATGCTCATGCTTGCAGTCAATATATGAAAAATAAATTTCAACATATAGGAAGAGGCTCGGTATGTGGAATATGTGTTAAAGTGTGCCCGCATGGAAAGAAAAAAGAAATGAATAATCCCTGAGCACATCTCAGGGATTATTGGAAAATTTTTAAATTCTTAGTTACTCAAACCTGTCGGACCTATGTTTATCATGATTATGCCTGCATTGACCATGTGCGCTTTTATGGGTTTCTTTATATTCCATCGCTATTTTTACATCTTTTCTGAACCCTGGGCCTCCGCCGCTTTGATATTGCGCTTTTTGCGACTTTGCTTCTCGTGGACTAACATGAGGCCGCATAAAACCTTGGTCTATTTCGGTGGAAAATTCTTGCCGTGCAAAGTCTTTTTTGTTTCGAAAAATATCATCAGCCATTATATTCACTCCACAAAAATTTATTTGGTGCAATATTAGTTTTTCTCAAAAATAATATTTTAGTACAACAGTATTATGGATAAATTATAAGAAAAACTACTATAAAGCGACCCTTACTCAGTTTTAAAAGATATTAGAGGCATAATTAATTTAGTATGAAATTTATTCAAGTGAGAAAAATTGCTTGAAAAATTATTAACATAATAAAATTTTTTGTAATTTTTATAGACAGTATTTAAATCTATCAGATATAATAAAGTTGACATAAAAGTAAGGAGGAGGCGATAGAATGTTAAAACAGTATTTGCGAGCGAAAGTTTCGACGTTCTCGAGCTATATAGAGATTTATATTTCAGTTTTAATATTATTGGGAATAGTAGTTGTATCAATCAATCTTGTAAAGGACTTGGCATATTTGATACAAAATATTTACTCGAATACCGTAGAGTTTCAATATGAAGATTTTCTCGGTTATGCATTGCAACTAATCATTGGTGTAGAGTTTGTAAAAATGCTTGCAAAGCACACACCGGGTAGTGCTATTGAGGTTTTGTTGTTTGCAATCGCAAGAAAGCTTGTTGTAGACCATTCTACCAGCGTAGACTTATTACTTGGGATTATAGCCATTGGGATTTTATTTGGTATAAAAAAATTCCTTTATACATCCAGTTTTACACAAGAAGAAGGCTATGTAATTGGAGGTGCTACTACAATAAAGCAAGCAAATCTTATAGCATCTGTTAACATTCCCGAAGGGTTGGGTAATACAGTTGCGGGTGTAATAGCAAATGAGTTAAGGGAAGCAGGAAAAAAACTATCGGAAAGAGCAACTGTTGCGATGGACGGAGTTACACTAAGGATATACAGTATGAGAGATGGCTCAATAGATAAAGTTCAGGTTATTCCGGCAAAGAAAAATAAATATATAATATAGGAGTGGAAATCTTGCCTTATAAAAAATTAACGGTATTAACAATCATGCTGGCTATTGCGATCTTTATATCGGCATGTTCAGCCAAACAATCAACGCCCCCTGCGCCCCAAGCACCAAAAGTCGAACAACCGCAGCAGGATGACCAATCAAGTAACGACATTGAAAAACAGTCAGATCAAACCGTAGAACAAACACTCGAACAAAAGAAAGAAACTGAGAAGCAAGAGACTGAAAAAATAGATTATGAAAAAGTAAAACCTAATGAAATGGGCGAAGTGATGGTTGTGATGTACCATTATTTTGGTGAAAAGGAGCAGGAATTTACAAGGACTTTTGAGAATTTTAGAAAAGACTTGGACAATCTTTATCATAAAGGTTATCGTTTAATCAGTATAGATGATTTTGTGAATAACAATATCGATGTTCCTGCCGGGATGACCCCTATCGTATTTACTTTCGATGATGGACCGGCTAGTGAGTTCAATTTGATAGAACAAGATGACAAGCTGGTGGTTGATCCTCAAAGTGCGGTTGGAATTATGATGGATTTCCAAAAAGAGCATCCTGATTTCGGGCTGGAAGGAACCTTTTATATTAATGAAACAGCTTTTGCAGGAAGCAAAGGTACTGAAAAAGAACGGTTGCAGTTTCTACTGGACTTAGGTCTGGATATCGGAAACCATACCTTTGGGCATACTAATCTTGCAAAGTCGGATGCGGCTACGATACAGAAGGTGATAGGAAGCCATGTGAAAAAGATGCGGGAATATTTTCCGGATTATAAACAAAATACGCTTGCACTGCCCTTTGGCGCGTACTCGAATACTACTTTTGATTATATCGTCAAAGGTCAATATGAGGGAACCGAGTATAAAAATGATTCAATACTGCTTGTAGGTTGGAAACCTTCACCACCTCCTGCGCATAACAGTTTTAATCCTCAAAAAATGCTGAGGGTTAGAGCCGGCGAAGGCAAGGAACATGATATGTATTACTATCTTGAGTTTTTTGATAAAAATCCGAATATGAGGTATATCAGTGATGGAGACCCGGAAACCATATGTATTCCTGAAAAAAATAAAGACCAACTAGATGCAGATAAAGCTGCAGGTAAAAAAATTATAACTTATTAATAAACAGCAAAAGCTCGAATGGACCCATTCGAGCTTTTGCTGTTATATCATCTTATTCAACGATAAATGGTTTAATGTTTTCTAAGAATGATTCACAATCATCATCATGGACTTCTACCTTGATGGGCTTGCTTAAATCAAGACTAAAAATACCCATAATGGACTTAGCGTCAACTACATATCTTCCTGATGTAAGATCTACATCAAAATCATACCTGTTTACAACATTTACGAAGTTTTTTACATCATTAATAGAATGCAGCATAATGTTAAAAGCTTTCATAACAAACCCTCCTTACAGAGTATATTATATTTATTATTGGAAAATATTATCTTTCTTAATCATACATTCTAAAAAGTTAATAGTCAATCATGTATTGCTAAATTCATAAAATTTTAATACAATTGAAATAATTAACTATACTACATATAGTAAATACTATTAAACAAATGAGAGGTAAAACAATGAAGAAAGTGGCATTTTACACCTTGGGATGCAAGGTTAATCAATATGAGACTGAAGCAATGACTGAACTGTTTGAGGCAGCAGGATTTGAAACAACAGATTTTGATCAGTATGCGGATGTGTATGTAATAAATACTTGTACGGTCACTAATCTTGGAGATAGAAAATCACGGCAAATGATCCGAAGAGCAAAAAAGCTCAATGCGCATTCTATTGTTGCGGTGGTGGGGTGCTACGCGCAAACAGCAGCTGAAGAAGTAAGTAAAATAGAAGGTGTTAATCTAATTATCGGTACAAAGGACAGGGCGAAAATCGTTGAATTTATCAATGAGTTGGAAGAACGTGAACAACAGATTAATGCTGTTGAAGACATAATGAATAATAGAGAATTTGAAGATATGAAGGTGACCGCATATAAAGAGCGGACAAGGGCGTTTCTAAAGATTCAGGAAGGATGTAACCAGTTTTGTTCTTACTGCATCATTCCGTATGCCCGGGGACCGGTACGCAGCAGAAAACCGGAAGATATCGTAGAAGAAGTGCAGCAGTTAGCGCACAATGGCTTTAAAGAAATCGTATTTGCAGGAATACACGTTGCATCTTACGGTAAGGATTTAAAGAATACAAATCTTATTGATATTATCCAAAGGGTTCATAAGATAGAAGGTATACAGCGGCTAAGATTGAGTTCCATAGAACCTATGACCTTGTCTGAAGAATTTGTAAATGCTGCGGTAGATTTGCTCAAGCTGTGTCCTCACTATCATATCTCACTGCAAAGTGGCTGTGATGAAACACTTAGAAGAATGAACAGAAAATATAATACTGAAGATTATGCTCGTGTTGTGCAACGGTTAAGAACGCATTTTCCGCATGCAGCCGTCACAACCGATGTGATGGTAGGATTTCCGGGAGAGACAGAAGAAGAATTTGAGAAATCTCGACAGTTTGTAGATCAAATAGGATTTAGCAAGGTGCATGTTTTCAAATACTCCCCAAGGAAGGGAACACCTGCAGTGTCCTATCCGGGCCAGGTTTCTCCTGAAGAAAAAGAAAGAAGAAGCAAGGCTATGATGGCACTGTCCGCAAAGAATGAACAAAAATTTTATCAGAACTTTATTCATAAAGAAATGGATGTGCTAATTGAGCAACAGGTGAAGGACATGAATGGATACTATGAAGGACTGACAGGCAACTATATTAGGGTGATTGTACCAGGTGATAAACAATTGGAAGGTAGGATCATTAAGTGTAAGTTGAAGCACCGTGCTCAAGACCATATGAAGGGTGATATTGTATAATAACCGTCTGCTATAAAGTGTAAACAGCTCCTTTTGGGAAGTAATTAATATTCAATTCCAGGAAGGAGCTTCTTTTGTAGTTTTGAGTGGAATCGACCAAAAGAGATAAATATTGACAAATAATTAAAACGGATATATAATTTTTCCATAATAATATGTTGCAACTTAAGTAGGTGTAAATATATGGATGTTAATGCGGCGCATAGAAGAGAGAATATTATCTTGAATGCAATAGATTTGATACACGAATATGGTATACATTCGGTTTCTACAAAAGAAATTGCCAAAAGATTAGGGGTTTCGGAAGGAACGATCTTTAAACATTTTCCTAAAAAAAGTGCCCTTCTTCTGGCGGTGCTGGAGCATTTGTGTTTGTATGACAATGATATGTATTATACGGCTAAAAATAAAAAATCAAATCCTAAAGAAGCAATTCTGTTTTATATTAATTCATATATGATTTACTACCAAAATTACCCCGCGATTACAGCTCTTCTGCAAGTCTATGATGTGCTTCAAGGCATTCCTGAACTGGGAGAGAAGGCAAAAAGCATATTTTTTACCCGTCTGGGATTTATGAAAGATCTGATTGAAGAGGCTCAGGAAGCAGGGGAAATTAGTAGAAATATAGATAGCGAAAGTTTGGCGGATATCATTACCTCTACCTGCAGAGGTATATGCCTCAGATGGAGATTAGAGAACTTTGAATTTTCCCTTCATGAAAAAGTGATCCAGGCAGTAAGTACGCTACTTGATACCTTCAGTATTTAGTTTAAATTGTATCCAAGGGCAGGTAGTCCACCAAATAGCATACGAAAAAAAGAAAGGAGATGTGAATATAGTAGAAGATGAACTAACAAATTTACAGAATATTCAATAACAGTAAAGGCGCAAGCTAAAGGTGGTTGAGATATGGCTAACAACTTGATACCGGGAAAAACAGCCGAATTTCTAGCAGCGACATTAGCGTGTATCGGTGATGGCGTCATTGTAACCGGGAACAATAGTGATATTATTTACATGAATCATTCTGCAGAGGAAATAACAGGATGGGAAGTGAGGGAAGCTTGCGGGAAAAAATTTGAAGAGATATTTCCTATTGTCAATGCAAATACCGGAGAGTACCTGCAAAGTCCGATAGAATTGGCTTTGGAGGCTGGAAGCGCGGTGGGACTTCAAAACCATTCAACACTGATAAAAAAGGATGGAAGCAAAAAATATATTTCAGCAAGCTGCTCTCCTATTCAAGAAACAGATGGGAACATAAGCGGCATTGTTATCGTATTCCGTGATATTCATGGAATTAAGCAAATGGAAAATGACATCCGGATAGAACGGGATAATCTTCAAGCAATTTTTCACTCTGCCCCCGTGAGCATGCTTATTATTGATAATAAAATGATGATTAAGCAAGTCAATAAAGCCCTGTTGGATATGTTAATGGTTGAATCTTCCGTTGTAATCGGGCGTCGGTTTGGGGATGGGGTGCGTTGTTTCAAAAGTTTTGAAAAAGGGTGCGGGAAAGGGGAAAAGTGCTATCTTTGTGATGTAAGAAAGTCAATAGCAGAGGTTTTTCAATCAGGTATCCCCTGCAACGATATAGTCAATAGACATACATTCCTTATCGCTGGACAGGAAGTTTCTCGATGGTATAAAATTAACTATATTCCTATTATCATCGTTGGTGAGAGCCATGTGATGGTAGTAATGGATGATATCACTGATAGAAAAGTTCATGCGGAAGTTTTGAATAGGTATCAGGCACTGTTTGAAAATGCAAGAGATATGATCATGTTTATAAGGCAGGATGGTAGTATTATTGATGCAAATGAAGCTGCAGTTACAGCTTATGGTTATTCCCGCATCGAATTTCTGAAAATGAATATTTCAAATATAAGAAAAGATGTTCAAGCAATGAAAGAACAAATGGAAAAAGCTTATACTACGGGCGTTTTCTTTGAGACACTTCATTATTGCAAGGATGGCAGTACTTTTCCTGTAGAAGTTAGCTCTGTAGGAGTAACACTTGAAGGCAGTCAGGTACTTTTAAGCATTATAAGGGACATCACTGAACGCAAGCAAGCGGAAAAAATGTTGCTGGAAAGCCAGGAAAGATATCACTCTTTATTTATGAACATGCACAATGCGTTTTCTTATCATAAGGTCATATTGGATGGAGATAAAAAGCCTATTGATTTTGAATTTATACAAGTTAATAGCGCTTTTGAAAAGTATATTGGGCGAAAAAAAGAAGAGCTGATCGGCAGACGGTTTAGCGATATTTTTATACAGCAAAAAGAAAGCGTTGAGTTAACATACTATTTTAGAGTTGCTATGACAGGACAAAGCGAATATATAGAAACATATTATTCTGATATCGCAGGAAGATGGTGCTCGGTGGCAATCTACAGCCCGGAACCTTATCACTTTGCGGTTATTCTTACAGACATTCATGATAGGAAAATGGATGAATTGGAATTAATAAGAGCAAAAGAGCAAGCGGAAGTGGCCAATAGAGCAAAAAGTGAGTTTTTAGCTAATATGAGCCATGAAATCCGTACTCCTATAAACGGTATTGTGGGCATGATTGATTTAACCATGCTCACAGACTTGAATAATGAGCAAAGAGATAATTTGACCACTGCCAAAAGCTGTGCCAATGCACTATTAAATATTATCAATGATATATTGGATTTCTCCAAAATGGAAGCAGGCAAATTGGCGATTGAGAATATTAACTTTAATATCAAGAAACTCGTAGGTGATATAACCAAGGTTTATTCGCTATGTGCTGATGAAAAAGGGTTGGAACTGATATATGCATTTTCTTCCAATATTCCGTTGTATTTGGTTGGAGACCCCAACAGGCTGCAGCAAATACTCAATAATTTAATCAGTAATGCCCTGAAGTTTACCCAAGCTGGTGAGATATTTATAGAAGTGAGGAGAACCAATATATCGGAAGAATGTATTGAGCTCAAGTTTTCGGTTTCTGATACCGGTATCGGTATTTCTGCCGAAAACTTGGGGAGGCTGTTTAAGAGTTTTAGCCAGATAGACGGGTCATATACCCGTAAGTTTGGCGGTACAGGTTTGGGCCTTGTAATCAGCAAGCAGCTTGTAGAGATGATGGGCGGACAGATATGGGTTGAAAGCAAGGTAGGCCAAGGAAGTACCTTCTATTTTACTATTCCTTTTAAAATTGGGAAAAAGCCGGAAAGGAAGCCTGCAACAAATATTAAGCATAGAGAGGATAGAGCAAAAAAACTATTGGATATCCTATTGGTAGAAGATGATCAGGTAAACCAGATCGTTCTTTCACGCATGCTGAGGGATATAGCACATAATGTGGATGTTGTAAGCAATGGTCTTGAAGCTGTTCATGCTCATGACAACAAACAATATGATATCATTCTTATGGATATTCAAATGCCTGTAATGGATGGTATTGAAGCGGCAAAAATAATACGTAAGCATGAAGGCGCAGCCAAGCACACACCCATTATCGCACTGACTGCCTTTGCACTCTTGGGGGATAGAGAACGGTTTATGGACTTGGGGATGGATGAATATATATCTAAGCCTGTTAAAATGGAAAATTTGTTTGCAATCATTGATGAGGTAACAGCGAATAGGCAGTACGAGCCGGATTTTAGTGAAATACCGCGCATAGATGAGAACGGAGAACTTATCTTTATAAATGAAGTGAAAGTAAGACCGCATGAGGAACTATCTCCCATAGTAAATGAGATTGATGGTGAAATTAGAAAGCTTGCAGCCGTATTAGCAAACAACGATTTAGATCAGATTGAGATAATTGCCCATAAAATAAAAGGACTGCTAAATCAGATGGATGCAGAAGATGTGAAAGGTACTGCATTTAAGATGGAACTGGCTGCAAGACGAGGGAACTTTAAAGAAGCGGTAGAAATTTCAATGCAAATCAAGCACGAATTTGAGACTTATAAAAAGTCATTAAACTTATAGGAGGGTTCAGTATGCTAAAAATATTAATAGCAGAAGACGATTTGGTGAGCAGAAAGTTTTTAAGCAAATTTTTATCACAATATGGAGAGTGTGATATAGTGGTTGATGGATTGGAAGCGATAGATGCATACATGGTTTCCATGAGGGACAAAAAGCCCTATGACCTGATCTGCTTAGATATTATGATGCCTAAAATAGACGGTGTAAAGGTGCTGAAGGCAATCAGAGACTTAGAGATACAGAAATTTATTCTTCCTGAGAAACGTGCTAAAATCATAATGACTACGGCTCTCGCAGAAGCAGATCTTGTACATACAGCTTTTGACTACGGGTGCGAAGCATATGCTTCTAAGCCGATAGATACTGAAAAGTTAGTACAAGTCATGCAGAAGTTGTGTCTTATACCTGAATGATATTATAGTGTAGTTACATTAATATAAATAACAAATAAATTTTAAGGGGGCGGCGAGGTTGTCCGAAGGATACTCTAACGAATCAATGCTTGACATATACATTTTTGAGACTTCTCAAAATATAGAGCAGCTTGAAGCATCTATCCTTTCTAGTGAAAAAACAAGCAGCTATTCTCAAAATGCAATCAATGAAATTTTCCGTATTATGCATACCATAAAGGGCTCATCTGCAATGATGCTGTTTAACAATATCTCCACCCTTGCCCATTCTATTGAAGATTTATTCTACTATCTACGAGAACGGAAGCCGCAAAGCGTGGATTGCTCTATGCTTTCCGACTTGGTACTGGAAGGTGTAGATTTTATAAAGGTTGAGCTTCAAAAGATTAAAGCAGGGGATAACACAGATGGAGATTGCTCCATGCTTATCAGAAATATTGAAGAATTTCTTTCATTGCTTAAACAGCAAAATCCTTCGGAGGTGGATGTTGAAAAACCACCTTCTGTGCAGCAGCATTATTACATTGTTCCCGATAAAACTGCTTCGCCAGAACATAGGAACATCTTCAAAGCCACTATATTCTTTGAAGAAGGCTGTGAGATGGAGAATATCAGAGCATATACGGTAATTCATAATCTCAAGGAGTTGACCGAAGAGGTATTTTTTCTCCCTTCCGATATTATAGAAAATGATGATAATATCCAGGTGATAAGGGAACAGGGATTTACAGTCTATGTGAAGGTGGATAAATCCTATGAAGAAATGCATGCGTTTTTTATGCAGACTGTATTTTTGAAAGATTTGGAGTTCATTCAACTTGAGAACGATGAAGAACTTAAAATATTTGATACGTCTAAAAAAATGGTGGTACACGAAAAACAAGTAAAAGTTCCACAGATAGATGAGATAAAAGAAGCAGCGCAAGCAGGAAAAGATATTCAACCTGCAGTTGCTCAAAGTATTATCAGTGTGAATGTAGCGAAACTGGACAAGCTTATGGATTTGGTAGGTGAAATGGTCATTGCGGAAGCGATGGTTACACAAAACCCCGACCTAAAAGGACTGGATCTTGAGAATTTTCAAAAGGCCGCACGACAACTCCACAAGATTACAAGTGAGATTCAGGATATGGTAATGTCTATTCGTATGGTGCCGTTATCTACAACATTTCATAAAATGCATCGTATTGTGCGGGATATGAGTAAAAAGTTAGGGAAAGAAGTGCATTTGGAATTGGTTGGTGAAGAGACGGAAGTAGATAAAAATATTATTGAACATATTTCCGACCCACTGATGCACCTCATAAGAAACGCAATTGACCATGGTGTTGAGCCTATGGAGGATAGAAAAGCTATCGGTAAGCCTAAAGTTGGTACGATTACTTTAGAAGCGAAAAATGCAGGAAGTGATGTGCTGGTAATTGTTAAAGATGACGGTAAAGGTTTAAATAAAGAAAAGATATTGCAAAGGGCAAGAGAAAATGAACTTCTTACAAAACCCGAGAATGAGATGACAGAGAAAGAAATATATGCGCTTATCTTTCTTCCCGGCTTTTCAACAAAAGAAAGTATCAGTGAATTTTCCGGCCGGGGAGTGGGGATGGATGTAGTCACAAAGAATTTAGAAACAGTGGGTGGTTCGGTATCGGTAGATAGCATGGAAGGCATGGGCACAACCATCACTCTAAAGATCCCTCTTACACTAGCTATTATAGATGGAATGAATGTGAAAGTCGGGCATTCTCGGTATACCATCCCTACCATAAGTATAAAGGAATCCTTTAGGCCCAAGGAAAGTGATATTATTACCGATCCTGATGGCAATGAAATGATCATGGTAAGAGGACAGTGTTATCCTATTTTTCGTTTGCATGAACGTTACGAAGTGAAGACAGAAATTACGCATTTTACAGAGGGAATTCTTATTATGGTAGAACAAGACGAAAAATCCTATTGTATTTTTGCAGACGAACTGTTGGGACAGCAGCAAGTAGTGGTAAAGACACTGCCAAACTATATAAAGAATACAAAAAAAATACAAGGACTTGCAGGCTGTACATTGCTTGGAGATGGTAGTATCAGCTTGATCCTAAATATTGGCGGACTTCTAAATAGTAATGATTAATCAAACGGTGACAAAAGGCAGACTCTCCTTAAAGTAGGAAACAAACCAAGGAGGAGATGTGGACACTGAATAGTTATTCCTCCAGAGAGAAGCAAAGCTGCTACGAAAATATATATGAAGTATTTGTAAATTTAGTAGTGAAGTGAAACAGATCTTAGATTGTGACGAACTCTTAAACAAAGACGAAGCTGAAGTATTATAACTATATAATAATCAAGGAGGAAATAATGATGAAATGGTTTGCAAACCTAAAGTTGAGGACAAAGCTATTAACGGGTTTTATAATTATTGCACTTATTTCAGGTATAATTGGCATTGTGTCTATGTATGAGATGAGTGTACTTAATAATCGAACAAGTGAAATGTATAATAATAGATTAGTGCCTATTGCGGATTTAGGAGCAGTAGTGAAGAACTTAGCCCGTGCTAAAGCAAATACATATTTACTAGTTTATGATGAAAATGCACAGAAGCTTTCAGAAAGAATAGCTAAAGCAGACCAAATAACAAAAGAAGATAATGAAATTATAGAAAGATATGCAGCTACTTACCTAGTAGAAGATGAAAAAAAGGGATTAGAAGAATTAATAAGTTCGTTAGAGCCGTACAGAAAGATTAGAAATGAATTGTATGATGTTATTAAAGAAGGTAATTATGAAAAAGCCAGACAGATGCGTGTTACTTTTGATGAGTATGATTTAAAGGTAGCAGAAAGCCTAGATAAGCTGATTTCTATCAATAATACGGTAGCAAACAACTTGAATGAAAGGAATAAATCTGATTATAAAACAAACTCAGCTACAATGATTATAATCATAGTGACAGGTATTGCAATAGCACTTGGGTTAGGATTTGTTATAGCAGGAATGATTAGCAAACCTATATTGAAGATATTAGATGTTGCAGAAAAAATTGCGAATGGAGACTTAGACGTAAATGTTGATATTAATACTAAAGATGAAGTGGGGATGTTAGCTAACGCTTTTAGAAACATGACCAATAATTTGAATGATGTCATGTCAAACATAAGTGTTTCATCTGAGCAGGTAGCAGTAGGAGCAAGCCAAGTATCAAATTCCAGTATGGCTTTATCACAAGGGGCAACTGAACAGGCGAGTTCTATTGAGCAATTAACTGCTTCACTCGAGGAAATATCTTCACAGACTAACCTCAATGCTGAGAATGCAACCCAAGCAAACGAATTTGCTGAAGCAGCTAAATTCAATGCGGTGCAAGGCAATTGTCAAATGAAGGAAATGCTTAAAGCGATGGATGAAATTAATGATTCATCCGGCAATATTTCTAAAATTATTAAAGTCATCGATGAGATTGCATTCCAGACCAATATACTGGCTCTCAATGCTGCGGTAGAAGCTGCAAGAGCAGGACAGCACGGTAAAGGTTTTGCGGTAGTAGCTGAGGAAGTACGTAATCTTGCTGCAAGATCAGCCAATGCTGCAAAAGAAACTACTGATATGATCGAAGGCTCTATCAAGAAGGTGGAAGGCGGTACAAAAATAGCTAACGAAACTGCTGGTGCACTCGACAAGATTGTTGATGGCGTTACAAAAGTAGCTGGTCTTGTAAGTGATATTGCTGTAGCTTCCAATGAACAGGCATTGGGGATTGCGCAAGTGAACCAGGGGATCATGCAGGTATCCGAAGTAGTGCAAACCAACTCTGCTACTTCTGAAGAAAGTGCGGCTGCCAGTGAAGAACTTGCAAGCCAGGCTCAAACGCTCAAAGAGCAGGTTGCGAGGTTCAAATTGAAAAAGAACCAACACTCAGAAGTTTCCTATAATGGACTGGAAAAGCTTAGTCCGGAAGTATTAAAAATACTTAATAACATAAATATGAAGAAAAAAGAATCGTCTGATAGAGAAATTTATTCGGAAGCAGCTGCTGCAAGCACTAAAAAGATTGCTTTGAGTGATAATGAGTTTGGAAAATACTAAGATATAAGTTCGCATATTATCATTTTCAATTTGATTATCTACAGAACAAGGGTTATAATATATTGAACAAGAATGGAGGGAGTTTAACAGCTCTCTCCTCTTTAAATAAAGCAGGTGACGAAGATGGTTACAATCACAGAAAAAGAATTCAGGCAGTTAGCCGATTATATTAAGGCCAATTACGGGATTCATTTGAAGAAGGAAAAGCAGGCGCTTGTAACAGGTAGGCTTCATACAGTGTTGCAGCAGGAAGGTTTTAAGAACTTTTCCGACTATTATGATTATATTGTGTCTGAAAGAAGTGGAAATGCAGTAATTACTTTGGTAGATAAGATTACTACCAACCATACTTTTTTTATGCGGGAAGAAGATCACTTTCACTATTTTAGGGATAAGGTTCTTCCTTATTTTGCAAGCATAATAAAGGATAAAGACCTTCGTATCTGGTGTGCAGCTTGTTCTACAGGTGAAGAATCTTATACGTTGGCAATGATTTTGGATGAGTTTTTCGGGAAGGAAAAACTGTGGTGGGACACAAAGGTATTAGCCACCGATATATCTGAAAAGGTTTTAACCATAGCCCGAAAAGGAATATATTGCAACGAGAGAATATCTCCTCTCCCTACTCACTGGAAAAACAAGTACTTAAAACAATATGATGCTGAAAACTTTATTCTGATAGATAAAATTAGGAATGAAGTGATATATAGAAAGTTTAACCTTATAGATAGTGTGTTTCCTTTCAAAAGAAAGCTTCATACTATTTTTTGCAGAAATGCGATGATTTACTTTGACAATAAAACAAAGATAGAGTTGGTGAATAAGTTCTATGAGCATATGGAATACGGAGGTTACCTATTTATTGGACACTCGGAATCATTAAATAGAGAGACTACAAGATTTAAATATATAATGCCCGCCGTATACAGAAAGGAATAGGATGTGGGGTGATGGTATGGGCGGTAAAAAAATTAAAGTATTAGTGGTTGATGATAGCTTGGTTTTTCGTGAAGTGATAACCAGAGGGATCTCTTCTGATCCATATATAGAAGTGGTCGCAAAAGCGGTGGACCCGTTTGATGCAAGGGATAAGATTTTAGAATTTGAACCCGATGTAATGACCTGTGATGTAGAAATGCCTAAAATGAATGGCATTGAATTTATTAGAAGGCTTCTTCCTCAATACACATTGCCTGTTATCGTTGTAAGTACTGTGAGTGATGCGGTATTTGATGCAATGAATGCAGGTGCGGTAGATTTTGTAACGAAACCTCATGTTCAATCACCACAGAGTGTTGAACGATTTATAAATGATTTGATAGTAAAGATCAAGATTGCTTCACAGGCTAAGGTTACACAGTCCAACATAGCTTTGGGAAGGAATATATATTCCAGCAGTACAATGGATACAAGAAAAATCATTGCGATAGGCTCCTCTACAGGTGGTACGGAAGCAGTATACAGCATATTGAAATGCCTGCCTTCAACAATACCCGGCATAGTAATCGTGCAGCATATTCCACCGGTTTTTTCCGGAATGTTTGCAGAGAGACTCAATAATCAGATACAGCTTACAGTGAAGGAGGCACAGACGGGGGATTATGTAGAACAAGGCAAGGTGCTTATTGCTCCCGGTGATCAGCATATGAGGATAAAAAAGATAGGAGATCGGTATAAGGTTGAAGTGTTTAAAGAAGATAAGGTCAATGGTCATTGCCCTTCGGTTGATGTATTATTTGAGTCGGTCGCAAAGGAAGCGGGCAGCAATGCGATAGGCATTATCTTGACTGGAATGGGGTATGATGGAGCAAGAGGGCTGCTCTCTATGAAACGGAAGGGTGCCAGAACTATTGGTCAGGACGAACAATCGTCGGTTATCTACGGAATGCCAAAAGTGGCTTATGAAATAGGGGCAGTTGAAAAGAAAGCATCCCTTTTAAATATTCCTCAGGTACTAATCTCTATGTTAAGATAGAAAATTTGCCGGGAAGAATAGTTCAAAACGATTATTAATTTAGCTAGTTGCTTATATTATAATAAAACGTGATAAATATGCTATAGAATATGGTACATTTATAGAAAGGATACAAATTATGCTGCATGTCCACTATTTGGAGAAAGAAATTAAACAGAAGCGCGATATAGTACGACAGCAGTTTATATCAAGGGCAGCAGATATCGGTGATGGAACGATTACCCAGCTGTCCACTGAAGATTTGAAGCTGCTTTTCGATTTATATGATAAGACATTTCTGCAAGGGTATTTTGCATGTAATTTTAAAGGAAAACTTATATTTTCATTATCAACCAAAATGACTAGGGCAGCAGGTAAGACCATTGTTCCTAAACGCATCGCTCAATTAAAACCGGAGGATGTGACATATGAAATTAGGATAGGAGTAAACTTCTTTTTTCGGTACAATGCGCTAGGCAGGGATAAGGTAGTAAGTGGGATTAAGACACATGACGCACTGGAAGCTCTCCAAATTGTCTTTGAACATGAATTATGCCACTTAATTGAATTTTATGAGTTTCAATCATCAAGCTGCAAACAAGATAGATTTAAAATGATTGCAAAAAATATATTCGGACATATGGATAGCTATCATCACCTTCCTACTGAAAGGGAGATTGCTAATGAGAAATATGGCTTTAAAGGCGGCGACACAGTAACATTTGAATTTGAAGGACAGGCAGTAAGGGGTATTGTTAATAGGATTAACAAGCGTGCAACGGTCATGGTACCTGACGAAGCCGGTGTTTATGTAGATCGTCAGGGGAGAAGATATAAAAAATTTTATGTACCCTTAATTGCGTTAAAGAAATAATAAAAAATCACCGAAAGATGGGAGCAATTAAATAAATAAAACATCCGGTAGTTAATTATGCAAAGGAAGAGTGGGAGGCATGCCATGATTAATAAAAAAATGGAGGAGTTCGGGCAGCAGCTTAATTTAGTTAATAGTGAATAATGAATAATGAATAGTTTAAAAGCTATCAAATCAAAATATTGGCGAGGCCTAAATTGACACAGAAAAGTTACACTGCTTGAGTAGATAAAACTTCCGTAAAAAAGGTGTTGACAGACATAAGAGATTATGTTAAGATACTTTTTGTCGCTTTGAAATTAGTTCATCGTTCACAGCAGTGACTGGTGAAAGTCAATGAAGTGAGCTGATATGAGAAAACTTTTGTTGCATAAAGCGATACAGTAATTACCAGTAAAAAGTTGTTGACAGGTAAGCTTGATTATGTTAGAATATTTTTTGTCGCTTCGAAAGAGCGATGAAGAAATTACCAAAGAAAAAGCTGTTGACAAACAGAGTTGATCATGGTAAGATAGCTTTTGTCGCTTCACAAGAGCGATGAAGAAATTACCAAGAAAAAAGCTGTTGACAAACGAAATAAAGTTTGATATAATAGCAAAGCTGCTTCAGTGAGCAGTACTAAATTGGTCTTTGAAAATTGGATAGCGTAAGAGGTTCTCGTTTAATATAGTTAATAATTAATAACGAATAGTTAATAATTATTGATGATTTGAGAAAACTTTAGCGTACTTTATAACAAAGTAAAGCTAGTGATAATTTTGAGCTAATTAAACGTTCAATAAATTTTTATTGAGAGTTTGATCCTGGCTCAGGACGAACGCTGGCGGCGTGCCTAACACATGCAAGTCGAGCGGAGATTGGTTGAAGGTTTACCGGATACCAATTTTAGCGGCGGACGGGTGAGTAACGCGTGAGTAACCTGCCTTATACAGGGGGATAACACATCGAAAGATGTGCTAATACCGCATGATATCAGATAGTCGCATGGCTGTTTGATCAAAGGAGCAATCCGGTATAAGATGGACTCGCGTCTGATTAGCTGGTTGGTGAGGTAAAAGCTCACCAAGGCGACGATCAGTAGCCGACCTGAGAGGGTGATCGGCCACATTGGGACTGAGACACGGCCCAGACTCCTACGGGAGGCAGCAGTGGGGAATATTGCGCAATGGGGGAAACCCTGACGCAGCAACGCCGCGTGAAGGAAGAAGGCTTTCGGGTCGTAAACTTTTGTCTTCTGGGAAGAAACATGACGGTACCAGAGGAGGAAGCCACGGCTAACTACGTGCCAGCAGCCGCGGTAATACGTAGGTGGCGAGCGTTGTCCGGAATTACTGGGTGTAAAGGGCGTGTAGGCGGGACTGCAAGTCAGATGTGAAATACCGGGGCTCAACCCCGGGGCTGCATTTGAAACTGTAGTTCTTGAGTGCAGGAGAGGAAAGCGGAATTCCTAGTGTAGCGGTGAAATGCGTAGATATTAGGAGGAACACCAGTGGCGAAGGCGGCTTTCTGGACTGTAACTGACGCTGAGGCGCGAAAGCGTGGGGAGCGAACAGGATTAGATACCCTGGTAGTCCACGCCGTAAACGATGGATACTAGGTGTTGGGGGTATCGACCCCTCCAGTGCCGGAGTTAACACAATAAGTATCCCACCTGGGGAGTACGGCCGCAAGGTTGAAACTCAAAGGAATTGACGGGGGCCCGCACAAGCAGTGGAGTATGTGGTTTAATTCGAAGCAACGCGAAGAACCTTACCAGGGCTTGACATCTACAGAATCCCAAAGAGATTTGGGAGTGCCTTCGGGAACTGTAAGACAGGTGGTGCATGGTTGTCGTCAGCTCGTGTCGTGAGATGTTGGGTTAAGTCCCGCAACGAGCGCAACCCCTATTGTTAGTTGCCATCATTAAGTTGGGCACTCTAGCGAGACTGCCGGTGACAAATCGGAGGAAGGTGGGGACGACGTCAAATCATCATGCCCCTTATGTCCTGGGCTACACACGTACTACAATGGCCATTAACAGAGCGAAGCAAGACGGTGACGTGGAGCAAATCGCCAAAAATGGTCCCAGTTCAGATTGTAGGCTGAAACTCGCCTACATGAAGTCGGAATTGCTAGTAATCGCGGATCAGCATGCCGCGGTGAATACGTTCCCGGGCCTTGTACACACCGCCCGTCACACCATGAGAGTCGGTAACACCCGAAGCCTGTGAGCTAACCGTAAGGAGGCAGCAGTCGAAGGTGGGGCTGATGATTGGGGTGAAGTCGTAACAAGGTAGCCGTATCGGAAGGTGCGGCTGGATCACCTCCTTTCTAAGGAGCAGAGCTCCAGTTAATAGTGAATAACGAATAGTTAATAATTATTAACGGATGGAGCCAATCCTATGGTCGATAGATCATATTAGTATGATCTTCACGAGAACTCTTACGCTATTTAATTTTGAAAGACCAAGTTCTTTTTAGTGAATAGTTAATAGTGAATAATGAATAGTTTAAAAGCTATGAATGGAAGCTGTTAGCAGTCACTAAGAAAATGATCTTTCAAAAGTTAATAGAAGATAACTGTTCATTATTAGTTATTCACTATTAACTAAACAAAATGTACCTTGAAAACTAAACAATGTAAAGACATGAGGAAAAGATTAAAAAAGGGTAATCGCAGTGGAACCACTGTATTACACTACAATTTTAAAGGAAAACTTTACTCATATAATTCTTAAGGAGAACACCAGACTGTTGAGGTGAAAAGCAGTAGGAAGATGAATAACACTATTCATTATTCACTACTAACTATTCACTAAACAAAGGTCAAGCTAATAAGAGCACAGGGTGGATGCCTTGGCATTAGGAGCCGACGAAGGACGCGATAAGCTGCGAAAAGCTGCGGTAAGGCGCAAATAGCCATTGACCCGCAGATATCCGAATGGGGGAACCCGGCTGGAGCAATATCCAGTCACCATGCAGTGAATTCATAGCTGTATGGAGGAATACCCGCTGAACTGAAACATCTAAGTAGGCGGAGGAAGAGAAAGAAACATCGATTCCCTAAGTAGTGGCGAGCGAACGGGGAAGAGGCCAAACCTGAAGTAGCAATACTTTAGGGGTTGCGGACTGCAATATGTATCATGAAGGTTAGCAAAACTACCTGGAAAGGTAGACCATAGAGGGTAAGAGTCCCGTATGTGAAAACCGAAGTGAGCTAGCAGGATCCAGAGTACCATGGGACACGAGAAATCCTGTGGGAAGCAGGAGGGACCACCCTCCAAGCCTAAATACTACCTAATGACCGATAGCGCATAGTACCGTGAGGGAAAGGTGAAAAGAACCCCGGGAGGGGAGTGAAATAGAACCTGAAACCCTGTGTTTACAAGCAGACAAAGCACATTAAGGTGCGATGTCGTACTTTTTGTAGAACGGTCCGGCGAGTGTATGTAACGAGCAAGGTTAAGGTGTTAAGCACCGCAGCCGAAGGGAAACCGAGTCTTAAAAGGGCGCGCAGTTCGTTGTATACGACCCGAAACCGGGTGACCTACCCATGGACAGGTTGAAGCGGAAGTAAAATTTCGTGGAGGACCGAACCCACCAATGTTGAAAAATTGGGGGATGAGCTGTGGGTAGCGGAGAAATTCCAATCGAACTCGGAGATAGCTGGTTCTCCCCGAAATAGCTTTAGGGCTAGCCTCGGATTAATTTAGCGGAGGTAAAGCACTGAATGGGCTAGGGGCCTTATCCGGTTACCGAACCCTATCAAACTCTGAATGCCGCATAAATGATGTCCGGGAGTCAGACTATGGGAGATAAGTTTCATAGTCAAAAGGGAAACAGCCCAGATCAACAGCTAAGGTCCCTAAATAGATTTAAGTGGAAAAGGATGTGGAGTTGCTAAAACAACCAGGATGTTGGCTTAGAAGCAGCCACTCATTTAAAGAGTGCGTAATAGCTCACTGGTCGAGTGATTCTGCGCCGAAAATGTAACGGGGCTAAAATCTATACCGAAGCTTTGGCAGTAGCAATACTGGGTAGGGGAGCTTTCTATGACAGGTTGAAGCATGACCGCAAGGACATGTGGACGAGATAGAAGAGAGAATGCCGGAATGAGTAGCGAGAATTATGTGAGAATCATAATCGTCGAAAACCTAAGGTTTCCTGAGGAAGGTTCGTCCGCTCAGGGTTAGTCGGGAGCTAAGGCGAGGCCGAGAGGCGTAGTCGATGCACATACGGTTGAAATTCCGTAACCACCGAAGCCGATAAGTATATAAGGGACGCAGGAAGATAGTCTGACCGCACCGTTGGTTGAGTGCGGCGAAAGGGAGCGAAAACAAGTAGCGAAGCAGACGATTCTACACTGACGAGAAAAGCTTATATATTGGTTAGGTGCCCGTACCGCAAACCGACACAGGTGGGTGAGGAGAGAATCCTAAGACGAACGGGAGAAGCGTTGTTAAGGAACTCGGCAAATTGACCCCGTAACTTCGGGAGAAGGGGTGCCAGGGTGACCTGGCCGCAGAGAATAGGCCCAAGCGACTGTTTAGCAAAAACACAGGTCTCTGCTAAGTCGAAAGACGACGTATAGGGGCTGACGCCTGCCCGGTGCTGGAAGGTTAAGGGGAATGCTTAGCGCAAGCGAAGGTGTGAACTTAAGCCCCAGTAAACGGCGGCCGTAACTATAACGGTCCTAAGGTAGCGAAATTCCTTGTCAGGTAAGTTCTGACCCGCACGAATGGCGTAACGACTTGGGCACTGTCTCAACAACGTACCCGGCGAAATTGTAGTACCGGTGAAGATGCCGGTTACCCGCGACAAGACGGAAAGACCCCATGGAGCTTTACTGTAGCCTGATATTGGATTTTGGTATTTCATGTACAGGATAGGTGGGAGACTGAGAAGATAGCACGCCAGTGTTGTCGGAGTCGACGTTGGGATACCACTCTTGAGATACTGAAATTCTAACCAGTACCCGTAATCCGGGTATGGGACACTGTCAGGTGGGCAGTTTGACTGGGGCGGTCGCCTCCAAAAGAGTAACGGAGGCGCTCAAAGGTTAGCTCAGCGCGGTCGGAAATCGCGCAAAGAGTGCAAACGCATAAGCTAGCCTAACTGTGAGAGAGACACCTCGAACAGTAACGAAAGTTGGAGTTAGTGATCCGGCGGTATGAGAGTGGAATTGCCGTCGCTCAACGGATAAAAGCTACCCTGGGGATAACAGGCTTATCTCCCCCAAGAGTCCACATCGACGGGGAGGTTTGGCACCTCGATGTCGGCTCATCGCATCCTGGAGCTGTAGTAGGTTCCAAGGGTTGGGCTGTTCGCCCATTAAAGCGGTACGCGAGCTGGGTTCAGAACGTCGTGAGACAGTTCGGTCCCTATCTGTCGCGGGCGCAGGAGATTTGAAGGGAGCTGTCCTTAGTACGAGAGGACCGGGATGGACGCACCTCTGGTGCACCAGTTGTCATGCCAATGGCACAGCTGGGTAGCTAAGTGCGGAAGGGATAAACGCTGAAGGCATCTAAGCGTGAAGCCCCCCCTAAGATAAGATTTCCCATAGCGTAAGCTAGTAAGGTCCCACGTAGACTATGTGGTAGATAGGTCGGAGGTGGAAGTGCAGTAATGTATGGAGCTAACCGATACTAATAGACCGAGGGCTTGACCAAAAGAGCAATGAACAGTGAATAATTAATAATGAATAATTATTAAGAGCATGGTTCGTTGCAGGTAGATAGAATATATGAAGAAGGTTTTTCCAAAGCCTCAGTCTTACATTGTATAGTTTTGAAGGTACATTACCTTTAAAGTGAATAGTTAATAGTGAATAACGAATAGTAACAGGCTATTAACTGGAAGAAGTACGAAGTATTTCAACAACAATTATTCACTATTAATTATTAATTGGTTTTCCGGTGATTTTAACGTGGAGGCTACACCCGTTCCCATTCCGAACACGGTAGTTAAGCTCCACAGTGCCGATGATACTTGGAGGGTGACTTCCTGGGAAAGTAGGTCGTTGCCGGAACTGATATTCCTCAATAGCTCAGTTGGTAGAGCATGCGGCTGTTAACCGCAGGGTCGTAGGTTCGAGTCCTACTTGAGGAGCCAATTTGGCCCATTGGTCAAGCGGTTAAGACACCGCCCTTTCACGGCGGTAACAGGGGTTCGAGTCCCCTATGGGTCACCAATATTAATGGCCTTTAGTGCATATGTACTAGAGGCTGTTGTTTCTCTATAAGGGCCATTAGCTCAGTCGGCAGAGCACTTGACTTTTAATCAAGGTGTCCCGCGTTCGAGTCGCGGATGGCTCACCAAAAAAGCCTTCTATCTATAAGGATAGAGGGTTTTTTGCTGTTCAAATCATAGTTGGTATATCTTCTCTTTTGCTGTTGAAGACTAGTTGGTTGAGAAAATAGATGTTATTTTACCAACATATTCTGTTTTCAAGCTATAAGGTAGAAGGTTGGAACTTGAGGCAGAAATTTGTCTGTTTTTATGATATAATGTTGGCGAAAATGTAAGATATTTATGTATTGAAATGTGAAAATAATGGGTGTATAAGTACTTTATCATAGTCTCTTATATGAAAAGAATAATAGAAGAGAGGTGTTATTTTTTGAATTATCTAGTAGTCCTAATGATGTTTTTAACATCACTTATTGCCGTACAACTAGCAATTTATATTTTTTATAATAGAAGAAAGATTTATTTAAAAGGTTTCTTGGGCCTTATTTTATCTGTTTTCATATATAGTTTATTTTATTCATTTGAATTAATAGCACCAAATCTGAGTTTTATGAAGTTATTTGCAGCAATCCAATATATAGGAATATTATCTATTCCGGCATTTTGGGTTATTATGGCTCTTGAATATACGAATAAGAGCAGATATCTTAGTAGAAAGTTATATATAGGAATTTTTACGGTACCTGTTTTTTTAATAATTTTGAATTTTACCAATGAATCCCATCATTTGTTTTATAAAAATTATTCAGCAAGTATAATATATTCCATGGCTATTGCTGATATTAAACCAGGTATAGGATATATAACTGCAGCAGTATATGTAAACATATGTTTTGTGATAGGAAATATTTTATACGTGCAGTATTTTATAAAAGGCAGTACTCTATTTAAAAAAAGAAGTTTTATTATTGTAGCAACCTCTCTTATACCTTTTGTTGGATACTGGATATATATGTCCGGATTTATACCTGTTAAAATAGACATAGTTCCTGTTTTCATGGAGGTACTTTGTCTATTTTATACCTATGCTCTATTTAAGTCTAATATTTTTGAGACTGCAGCCATTGCAAGACATATTATTTTTGATAATATAACAGAAGTGATTATAGTTTTAGATATGGATAATAAACTAATCGATATAAATAAAAAGGCAGAGCAGCTATTTAGCAAGAAAGCAAGTCATATAATTGGACAAGACATATATGAAGTGTTTACTCTTTTTAAAGAAATCAGAAAATACATAGAAGGTAATAGAGAAGTAACTTTTGATTTTAAAATTGAAATTACCCAAAAAGTTTATTATTTTAAAGGGGATATAACTTATATCGATAATAATGGAAATAAAGGTAAGATAATCGTTTTAAGTGACAATACAGAGCAAGTTTTGATGATAAAAAAGCTTCAATACTATGGGGCTATGGATATCTTAACAGAAGTATATAATAGAAATTATCTTTATAGTATTGCTAATGATAAAATACTGCATTGTGTGAAAAATAATCAATCACTATCTTTAATAATGCTTGATTTGGATAGGTTTAAAAATATAAATGATACTTATGGACATATTGCTGGTGATGTAGTATTGAAGAATGTTATAGCTACCTGCAAATCATATTTAGGGGAAAGATATATTATTGGAAGATATGGTGGAGAGGAATTTCTAATTATTTTAGAAAATCTTGAAGAAGAAAAAGTATTAGAAATAGCAGAAGGACTACGAGTTAAGATAATGAATTTACATATCGTATATGAAGATAAAACTATTAAAGTTACTTCTTCTTTTGGAGTTTTTACTTCAAAGGGGTTAACAGATTTTGACTACATGGTAAGAAATGTAGATGAAGCTTTGTATAAAGCAAAAAGTGCTGGAAGAAACCAAATAGGCATAAAAAAACAAGAATTATAGAAGGAATAAAAATTATTTTAAAAGTAAACTCCGATTTTGGGGGTTTTTTTTATTCTTTTTTATATAATTCCAAAAATATTCCCAATGGCCTAAAGTATTTCTATTCATTTTATGGTATATCACCTTTATAATCTTATATAGATAGAGAACATAATATAAATCATTATATGTCTATAAAGTATAATATATGTTCTCTGGTAAATAAAATTTAATAATCATTAAGGGGGATTTTCAATGAGAAAAAGTGGAGTTTTTAAATGGCTGGCAATCGTTATTACCATTTCATTGATGGTAGCTGCTTTTGCAGGATGTGGGTCAGCTAGCAAGAGTGCAGATGAGTCAGGGCAAAAGGCAGCAACTGAAAACGCCGATGCTAAGGGAGAACAGAAAGCAGCAAATGATAGTAAAAAAACAGAAGGTTTTAAAATCGCATTTAGTAATTCATATGTAGGTAACTCTTGGCGTTCTGAAAGCGTAAAAATCTTTGATTCCTATGCTGAACAATTGAAACAGGCAGGCGAGGTCAGTGAATATTATTCATCAAGCTCAGGGAATGACCCACAAGCACAAATCAATGAAATCCGTAACTTGATGTCAAAAGGGTATGATGCGATTCTGGTAAATGCAGCTTCTCCGACTGCACTAGCTCCGGTTCTTGAAGAAGCAGTTGACCGTGGTATTGTAATTGTAGCATTTGATAATACTGTTGATTCAGATAAAATTTATAATGTAAATACTGACCAGGTAGAGTTTGGTCGTATCGCGGCAAAATGGTTAATGGACCAGATTGGCGGTGAAGGAAATATCCTAATGATCAGTGGTATTGAAGGTACAACGGTTAGTAGAGATAGAGTACAGGGTTACAATGAAGTTTTAGATGAACACCCTAATGTAAAAGTACTTCAAATGGGTTATGGTAAATGGGATGATGCAGCAACTTCAGTAGTAATCAACAATATGTTGGCCGCTCATAAAAGTAAAGGTATAGTAGGAATATTGACTGAAGGCGGCGGAGAAAATGCAATATTTGAAGCACTTAAGCAGCATAATATTGATCCATCTACCGTACCTATGACGGGTGAAATGACAAACGGATTTTTCCGTCATATGAAAGAAGATGGCGTGAAGGGTATTGCTGTAGGTCAGCCGCCATACTTATCAGCCGCTTCTATTGATGTAGCTTTAAAAGCGTTAAAAGGAGAACAGGTTGATAAATTAACCTTGATTCCAATTCCAAATGCAACTTATGAAGAAGTTGAGAAATATTATGCACCTGGTCAACCGGATAATTTCTTTGTAGACTGGACCGATAAGGATAATAAATATAACTTAAAATTAGAACAGATACTGCCTAATAAATAATGAGTATAGAACGTTGGAGTAGGAGGATATAGCGAAAGCCATATCCTCTATAACCATCATAATGTCAATAAATATGAAGGAGTGTAGATATGGTACAGGAACAAAGCGGAGAATCAAAAGTACCATTGCTTGAATTGGTTGGAATCAGTAAAAACTATGGTGGCGTAAAGGCTCTGATAGAATCGGATTTTAAATGCGGTAGTGGAGAGGTACATGCAGTACTTGGAGAGAATGGTGCAGGAAAGAGTACGCTGCTAAAGATTTTATGCGGAGTAGTAAAAAAAGATACAGGAGTGATTCGTTTGCGGGGGGAACAGATAGAAATCAACTCGCCTAACGATGCTGAAAAACATGGGATTGCAGCAGTTTTTCAGGAACTATCCCTTGTTCAGGACTTATCCGTAGCAGAAAACATATATATAGGCAGGGAACCAAAAAACAAATACGGCTTGGTGAGTTTTTCAAAGATGAACGAAATGGCTGAAAAACTATTTGAAGAATTGGGTCTCCATATACAGCCGGAAGCAATGATTAGTGATCTGCCATTAGCACAGCAGCAGCTGGTTGAAATAGCGAAAGCACTATCAAAGAATCCTGATATCATTATTTTTGATGAGGCTACATCAGCACTGGGAAGTGAAGAAGTCAAAATATTATTTTCACTGATTAAGAAATTGACGGCGGAAGGTAAAACGGCAATATTTATTTCTCACCGGATGGATGAGTTAGAGCAGATCGCCGATTACGCTACCGTCTTTAGAGATGCCCGTTATATTACAACATTCAAGTGGGGAACAGTGAGCAACGAGCAAATTATCAATTGGATTGCAGGACGGAAACTGGAAGAAACCTATCCTAAGAAAAATAAGATCACATCAGATAACATTGCATTAGAAATCTCTCATCTGAGTTCCGGACGGCGTCTGAAAAATATTGATTTACAGGTAAAAGAAGGAGAAATATTGGGAATCGCAGGGCTTCAAGGACATGGACAAAGTCAATTTTTAAGAGCATTATTTGGCGCTTACCCTATCCAAAAAGGAGAAGTCAAGATTTTTGGTAGAAAAGTACATATTAAAAGTCCGGAAGAGGCCATTAAGGCAGGTATTGTTTTAGTTCCCGAAGATAGAAAAAATGAAGGCTTGCTATTGCCAAGATCGGTAAGAGAAAACCTAGCTACTATGGTTTTAAAGCAAATACAAAACATGGGGCTATTATCAACTGCTAAAGAGAATTCGATGATTCATAGTGCTGTTGAGATGTTAAAGATAAAAACCCCTAATCTGGAACAGGCGGTTGTGAATTTAAGCGGTGGTAATCAGCAAAAGGTAGTTATCGGCAAAGCGCTTTTGACAGAGGCAAAAATCATATTACTTGCAGATCCTACACGTGGAATAGATGTCGGAACTAAGGCTGAAATCTATCAGCTTATGAATAATCTCGCAAAAGAAGGAAACACCATACTTTTCTATTCTACAGAACTTGCAGAGTTGGTAGGCGTATGCAATCGTGTCATCGTATTTAAGGAAGGTAGAATCAATGGTGAGTTGACCGGCGCCGATATTGATGAGCATAGTATTATTAATGCTGCATTAGGGATCGCATAGGGAGGTGAAGGATGATGAATAAGAATAGTGTTCAAATATTTATGAGACGAAATAAAGAAGCAGTGTTAGCTTACGGGGTTTTATCAGTCGTATTGGTATTATTTGCTGCAAATCAAAATGATTTTTTTACGAGGTATGGCCCTCAATCTATTTTTAACCAGGTCATTACATTATGCATTGCTGCGCTTGCGCAAACAATCGTAGTATTAACTTCAGGAATAGATCTATCCATTGGATCGCGGATCGGATTAACAAATGCCGTTGCTGCAACCATTATGTATCCTATCTCTCAGGCACTGGGCAATGATTTTTTTGGTGTTTTAATAACTGTTATTATCGTCATGGTGGTCGGTATGTTGGCCGGACTATTCAATGGATTGGTTGTAGTATACGGAAGATTACAGCCTATTATTGTTACTTTAGCCACATCATCAATCTTTACAGGAATTGCTTTATACGTACGTCCTACACCGGGAGGAAAAGTGATTTCTTCTTATACACGTCTTCTAACAGGGCGTTTATGGATATATGTCCCGGTTTCCGCACTTGTACTGATACTTTTTGTATTTTTTGTATGGATACCTTTCAGAAGATCCAGATTATGTCAAGCAATTTATGCGATAGGAAGCAGTGAAAACTCTGCTTATTTTTCTGGAATTGATGTAAAAAGAACGAAATTATGGGTTTACACATTATCAGGATTGTTTTCTGCATGTGCCGGTTTGCTGCTAACTGCACAGACCGCATCAGGAGACCCTCTGGGTTGTGACCTTTTTACCATTAATTCAGTAGCGGCTGTTGTATTGGGTGGTACTTCCTTAGCGGGAGGAAGAGGAGGTTATATGGGATCTGTTGCCGGAGCCATTATTCTATCTCTGGTTTTAGGATTATTAATATTCTGGGGTGTACCATCATTTTATCAAAATGCGGTACAAGGATTAATACTGATCTTGGCTCTTGGCTTAGGCATACTACAAAAACTCAAAAAAACAACAGCAACTGATTAATGATTACAAGTAATGAGGGGGGTTAAAATGAAGAGCGCATTGACAGAGAATATATCACATTTGGCACCGGACTGGACAGCAAAAATAAAACAGTCCAATGTCATAAAAGTATATATCACTATGGTTACATTATATTTATTGTCAGGTATTCTGGAAACAGATTATTTTTCCATGGATCACATCATGCAGACACTAGTTATTGCATCATTTTTAGGTATCGTAGCCATGGGGCAAACACTGGTTGTATTAACAGGAGGTATCGATCTTTCAGTAGCTTATGCATTGAATTTAGGTGCAGTCATGATGACGCAAATTACCTCTGAAATGGGGGGGGCCGCTGCTGCAGTGATAGTTATTATAACTGGTCTGATGATAGGACTTGGAAACGGACTGGGAGTTGCATATCTGAAAATCTCACCTATGATTATGACATTAGCGATGAACAGTATTCTAAAAAGTGTAACCTACGTATATACAGACGGTACACCAAAAGGGTCGGCACCGGAATGGTTGAGGTTTCTGGGTACCGGTTCCGTTCTTGGAATAAAAGCTGCAGTCATTGTTTGGATTATATTAGCGGTAATCGTGTTAGTGCTTTTATCAAAGACAGCATTCGGTAGAAAAATATATGCTCTGGGAAACAGTGAAAGTACTGCCTATTTATCAGGTATTAATAATAAAAGGGTCATTATCTGTTTATATGCTTTAAGCGGGATGTTCGCGGCAATAGCCGGTATGATGATGACTGGTTTTTCGGGACTTGCTTATTTGGGGATGGGGGATGCGTTGCAACTTTCATCTGTTGCTGCGGTGGTTATTGGAGGGACATCTATACTAGGTGGAAAAGGTGGTTACTCCGGGACAATGGCAGGAGCTGTTATTATCTATCTTCTTCTTAGTATTTTACAAGTATTGGATATGAAGGATGCAGGGCGTCAAATCATATATGGTATGGTTATCTTGGTGGTGCTTTTCATATACGGCAGGCAAAAAGATGCAAGGGCATAGTAAGTAATATATCGCTAAAATTTTACGAGGTGGTAATATGAAAAATATTAGTTTGCTCACAGAACTTCTAGAAAAAATGGAAGTGGTAGAGTTATCTCATAAGCTGGAGGAGCATATGCCTATATGGCCTACTCATTCCAGGTTTTATAAAACATTATGGCATTCATACCTACACGGGGATGCGGCAACAGATTATCAACTGCTGATCAATGAACATCATGGTACCCATATCGACTCCCCGGCGCATTTCATGAAAGATGGTGAAGCCCATGTATGGATAGATGAAATACCTTTAAAGAATTTTTGGGGCCCTTGTGTTGTAATAGATGCATCTTTTATAGGAGCAAACGGCACACTAACCGATCAGCATGTAAAGGATTGGGAAGAAAAAAATGGGGATATATGTAAAAATGATATTGTGTTGGTATCTTTCGGATGGGCTAAATTTTGGAAGAAAAGACCGGACTCTTATCAGTTTACACATGATTGGCCGGGAATCGGTGCTTCAGCAGCACAATATCTTGTGGAAAAAAAAATCAAGATGCTAGGCGTTGACACACTTGCAGCCGATGGTTATGGTATAGAAGGAGACCCAGCCCACCATATACTATTGAGTAAAAAGATACCTATTATAGAGAATCTGAATAATCTGGATTTAATTCCTTTGCGTGGATATTTCATGGCTCATCCGCTTCCTATTACAAAAGGCTCGGCATCCCCGGTCAGAGCCATTGCTTTCATAGAGCGTTAGGACAGATAGTAAAAGACTATTAACTAGAAGAAATACAGAGTATTTCAACAATAATTAATAATTATTCACTATTAATTATTAATTTAAAACATTAACGTGAGGTGCAATATGTATAAATGTCTTTCTTATCAGATAAATGGTGATGATCCTAAATGGCCCGGTAATCCTGAACTGAGTTTCCAGCGTTATGAATCCATTGCAGAGGGTGATATAGCAAATACCTATAAAATGAGCCTATTCAATCATAATGGTTCACATATGGATGCACCTAAGCATTTTAATGATAGTGGGTTGAAGATCAGTGAACTTCCTTTAGAAAAGTTTATTTACGAAAAACCATTATTAATTGATGTCCCAAAATCTTTTGGACAATTAATCACTATTGAAGATTTGAAACCTTATGAAAGTGAAATCAAACAATCGGATGTATTAATGATCCGAACAGGGTTTTCTGCAAATCGAGGCAGTGAGCCTGAAAGGTATACTTCTGAAGGCCCAGGTGTAAGTTCTGAAACTGCAAAATATATGATAGAAAATTTCAGTAATCTGAAAGCTATAGCCATTGATTGGATTTCACTGGCATCCTATGCACACATGCAGGACGGATGTTTAGCACATGAGTATTTATTAGGTAAGTTTACTGAAAATTATATCTGCATTATTGAAGATGTGAATTTTGATGGGATAGAGGCAGATCAGATTAAAAGAGTTTTTTCAATCCCGTTATTTATAAAAGAGTTGGACAGTTCACCAGTCACAGTCATTGCTGAAATAGAATAGTAGGCAGAGTAATACGTTAAAATCTCCCTTGCTTGTAAGCTTAATTATCAAAAAAGGTGATAACCGGTGAAGGGAGGCATATCTTATTAGTACCCCCAAACGCTCGTATTAATAAGATTGTCTTCCGTCAAATAATTACGCTTATAGGTAAGAGGGGTTTTTTTATAATTAAGGAAATATAAGTTTTGTTTTTTATTCTAGGATTTGCTAGAATAACTATAAAAAAGGATACATCATTTTCATGAAATAAATAGGCAGTTCCATTTGGGAGGAGATTGTTTGTGTGCAGGGATTGGTCATGTCGAAAAAAAAGGTTAACAATCATACTTGTTTTAATAGTATTGATAAATTTAACAGGTTGTTCTCTATTTCAATTTGAATCCAAGTCTGCAATAGATTTGAAGAAAGATGACCAAGCAAAGAAAGTCTCACTCAATAGATCATTCATAAAATATCGTGTCGGATTCAGCAATGGATTTTCCGGTAATTCATGGAGGGCGCAGATGCTGGCTTCACTCAAGCAAGAATCCGCCAAATATCCTGAATTGGAATTGATTATTCTAGATGGACAAGGCAATATAGGAAAGCAAGTGAATGATATAGAGAGTTTAATTACGCAGCAAGTAGACGCAATTATGGTTATTCCAACGTCTACCGATGCGATTAGTCCTACTCTAAAGAAAGCGGTGGATAAGGGGATAAAAGTGATTAATTTCAATCTGCCCTTAGATGATCCTGACAGCTATACGGTATATGTAGGACCGGATGAAAAAGAGAAAGGCCGTAGATGGGCTGAGTGGTTAAGCAGTAAACTAGATGGTAAGGGAAATATTGTGGTATTAGGAGGTATGCCGGGGAATCCGGGTACCGCAGCGGCATTGGAAGGTGCAAGAGAAGTTTTTCAAAAAAGCGATATTACCGTATGCGCTTACCGTGATGCATATTGGCAAGAAGACCGGGCAAAGGAAATTATGCTGGATTTAATCAATACCTATGATCAGATTGACGGTGTATGGAGTGATGGAGGGCAAGTGGCAACGGGTGCACTCAAGGCATTATTGGCAGCTAACCGCCCCTTGGTTCCCATCACGGGAGATGATTATAATGGGTTGCTGAAAATGTATATGACGTATCATCAACAATATCCGAAATTCGAGTTTGCTGTCATTTCTTCTCCGACATGGCAAAGTAAAATTGTTTTGCAAACAGCGATAAAATTGATAAATGGTGAAAAAACCGATAAGTGGATAAAGCTTAAGCCTATTATTATTACAAAAGAAAACATACAGCAATATATAAAAACGGAATTGGAAGATTATATTTTTGTAGATACAGACTTACCGGATGACATATTGAAAAAAATAACCAATAATAACTAGGCTGGTTGAAGAATTAACGTGTAATAGATTAATGTGAAATAACTTTAAAATGTTGTTATACTGACTTGGAGATGAGTGGTTTGAAGCGAATTGTGAGTAGGGTTAAATTATGGTATCGAAATCTGTCATTAGCAAAAAAAATTCACCTATCAAATCTTGCTGTGATTACCATTCTTATTATCATTTCCGGATTTTTTGCAAATAGAGTAGTGAATGATATTATTGTAAAGAGAACGCTGAACAATTCAAAGCAAGGTTTGAATAACATCATAGAGAATTTAAATCATTTACTGGATGATGTTGAGAAAACATGTCAGGAGTTGGTAGAACATAAAAAGGTACAGGAAGTCCTAAGCAAGCCCAAATATGCCGATACTCCCGAAGGTTGGGATAACTATGTTGTGGTGCGGACGATTATGGAAAATATCACATCAATGAAAACAGTTATCAATTCAGCGTCCATTTATGGTATTGATGGAAGGCTTGTAGGATCAGGATTTATCAATACAAATGAATTTCCAAACCATAGAAATCTTAAAGGAGAACTGGTCCAACAAGCTTTTGAAGGAAAAGGAGACAACATTTGGCTGGATAATAATCTTGTGCCGTATCAAATAGATATCTCGGCAGATCAAAGCATTACCATGCTAAAAGCGGTGATGAAGTCGGGGATCAGTACGGACTATGTTTTAGGTGTATTGGAAGTGAAAATCAGTCAAAATATATTTTCAAAATTATATACCTATTTGGATTATGCAGGAGTAGGCCGCTTTATCATTGTGAATAAGCAGGGTATGATTATTTTTCCGGATAAAGATAATAGCTTTTATGATAATCTTGTGAAAGAAAACTTTGTTCATTTAACATCGAATCATGAAATAACGGGAAGAGTATATAATTATCAGAAGGAAAGCTTTTTAATATCTTCTAACAGATTTGAACGTTTGGGATGGATCATCATCGGGATTATTCCATTGGATGATCTTATCCAGGATAATAAAAAAGTAACCAATATAATCTATTTTGTGGGTGTTATATGTATCCTTCTTCAACTAGTTTTCTCAATTGTCATGTCAGAATCTATTTCAAAGCCCATTACCGATTTGTGTGATTCTATGATGAGCGCGGCCCAAGGTGATCTTGAAGTGAGAGTGAATATAGTAAGAAATGATGAGATAGGTTATTTATCTAAAACGTTTAATAAAATGATAGATCAGATCTCTCAGCTTATGGAACAGGTATATATCGATCAAAAGAAAAAGAGGGAGTTAGAGCTGCTTTCTCTGCAATCTCAAATTAATCCCCATTTTCTTTATAATACATTGGAAAGCGTTTGTTCGCTTGCTCAGCTTGGCAGAACAGAGGATGTGTTTAGTATGTCAAAAGCCTTAGCGATGTTTTATCGGGGAGCGTTAAGCAAGGGGCGTAATATTATTGACATACGTGAAGAAATTAAAAATATTCAGCATTATCTGACCATTCAAAAAATAAGATATATGAATAACTTTGATTATCAAATAAGGGTAGAAGAAGATATTTTACCTGTAAAGATTATTAAGCTGTCAATTCAGCCGTTAGTTGAAAACGCTATATATCATGGTATAAAAGGGATTAGAGGGAAAGGTAAAATATGGATTGTTGGCAGAAAAAAACAAGATACTATTATAATATCGGTGATTGATAATGGGATAGGGTTAAAAGAGGATCAGCTTCATGAGATGCTGCTGAATATTAACAATAGATTAGACAAACACAGCTTTGGACTGAGAAATGTAGATGAGCGTATAAAGCTGTATTTCGGGAATAAATATGGTCTTCGTGCAGATAGTCGATTAGGTAAATGGACAAAAGTAGATATTATCTTACCATTAAATTATGACCTTAAGGAGGAAAATCGATAATGATCCCGGTAATGATTGTAGATGATGAGTATTTACTAAGGAGTTTAGTACGCCATTCATTAGATTGGGAAGGCTTAGGATTCGAAATTGTAGCCGAAGCTGAAGATGGGGAACAAGCTTTAAAGATGGTACAAGAAAGCCAGCCTCAGCTTATGGTTGTTGATATTAATATTCCTTTTATTAATGGTCTTGAATTATCACAAATAATACATAACCAGTATCCTCATATAAAAATAATTATTTTGACAGGATATGAAGATTTTGAGTACGCAAAAGAAGCCATTAAGGCAGGCGTGTTAAATTATATCCTAAAGCCTATAGATGAAGAAGAATTTAGGCAAGCCTTGATAAATGCTAAGAATGTAATACAAAATGAGAGTGCACAAAGAAGATATATCAGTCGTTTGCAAGAAGAAGCGGAAAACGGATATGCAATCGCTAAAAGACAATTTCTTAATATGCTGATATCCAGTCCTGAAGAAGCAGGAAAGGAATATTTTAGTGAGAAGATAAAGAAATTTAAGATTAATATTACTTCACAAAATGTGCTGGTGATAGTATGTGAAATTGACCATTTGCATGAAAAATGGATGGATGAATCGGATCAGCAGCTTTGGTCGTATGCATTATATAATATTACGGAGGAGCTCTTGGCAGAATATGGACATAACGTAGTGTTCCAAGGTCCGCAAAATCGTATCGTAGTTATTTTAAATGAGAAGGATGAAGATTCAGTTGGCAATATTAAAAGCTATTATGACTGTTGTAATAAAGTTTTGAATATGGTGAAAAAATATCTTGATTTTACCATAACCATTGGAATAGGGACCGGCTATCAGAAGTATACCGGAATATATTTTTCTTATAAGGAAGCGATTAAAGCATTAGAATATAAATTTTTTAAAGGCAATGACCGTATTATTGAGTACAGGATGATTACACAGAAAAATTCTACAAATGACATCTTTATTTTTGAAGATAAGGACAAGATACTTATAGACTTGAGAACAGGTAACTGTCAAGACATTTATATTCAAATTGATGAAGTATTTAATCAAATGATGCATAAAAAAATTCAGAAACATTATATACAAATGACTGCAATGGAACTTGCATCCATAGCCGTAGAATTTGCTATTGAAAATAATCTGCATATAACGAATATATTAAAAACCGAAAAAGATATTTTCGATATTATTAAAAATAGAGAAACAATCAAAGAGATTATAGAGTGGCTTAAGGATTTTTACCAGCAGATATTGGATTATTTACATAAAAATAAAAAATCCAGTACGCTCATCATGGTTGAGAAAGCTAAAAAATATATAGAATCAAATTATTCACAACCCTATATAACCCTTGAAGAAATTGCGGAAAGTATCTTTGTCAATGCCACCTATATCAGCAACATTTTTAAGAGGGAGTTGGGATATTCCATTATTGAGTATCTGACACAATACCGGTTAAAAAAGGCTAAAGAGATGATGGATGCTGATAAAACCATGCAAATTATAGAAATCGCCAATTCGGTTGGGTATACCGATCCATATTACTTTAGTAAGTGCTTTAAAAAATACTATGGGTTATCACCTTCTAAATATATGAAAAAGAAGTTGGGAACGCAGAAGATAGTTTGAAAATGTTTCTGGATTTTTTACAAGTATAGATTTATAATGGTAAGGTATCGATGATAAAGGTGTTGTGGATTATCGAATATAGACCAAAATATCTGGAGGTAACTGCTCTGTGCAATATATGATATTGACATTACTGATAGGCGGCATAGGCGCTTTGATCGGCATAAAGTTAAAGATACCGGTAGGTGCAATGATAGGTGCAATGGTAGCTGTATTAATATATAATGTTTTTACTCAGCATGCATATATGCCGGAGATGGGCCGTAAAATTGCGCAAATTGCAGCTGGAGCACTGTTAGGTTCAAGAATCAAGCGAAAAGATATATATGATCTTAAAAAAGTTCTTATGCCTACTGTTATATTGATTTTCGGTATGATCATACTGAATTTTTCATTTGGATTTCTCATCAGCAGGATTTCAAATCTTGATCTTGCTACGGCCTTATTTGCTACAGCGCCTGGAGGACTTTCAGATATGGCCCTTATTGCCGATGATCTTGGTGCCGATTCTCCAAAGGTAGCACTTTTGCAGCTGTTAAGGGTAATAGTCATTCTAAGTGTATTTCCTACACTATTTAAGCATATCTGTTTTTTTACACCAAATAAAAAGACTAAAGAAACGAAAAATCGTACGAGTGACCAGGGGTCTAACGGACTGAATAGTGAACAACTCTTAGTACAAGCCGATATCAAAACCGATGAGGATAGAGAGAGTTCGAATACAGAAGAAATTCAGCAAGAAACAAGCAATGAATATGAGATAGGAAAGCATAAAGGTGTAAATCTATTCTTTACATTATGTATCGCTTCGCTTGGAGGTATGATAGGAATCACTTTTAATATACCGGCAGGCGCAATGATTATTTCAATGGTTGCAGTGGTTGTTTTCAACCTTTCTTGCAAAAAGGCATATTTCCCCGGAAGTTTAAGGATCATTACACAAGCTGCTACCGGTGCTTTAATCGGTTCAAGAATGACAAGGACCGATTTATTAGGATTAGATGATATCATTATTCCGGCTATTGTAATGATATTCGGGATGCTGTTGCTGACATTGATCATAGGATATGCGATTCATAAGCTTTGTAAGTTTGATTTGGTTACCGCATTGTTGGCAAGCACACCCGGGGGACTTCAAGAAATATCTATAATTGCTGAAGATTTTGGGGCGGATGCGCCAAAAGTAGCCGTACTTCATTTGTTCAGATTAGTTACCGTTATCAGTTTATTCCCTATTTTACTAAGGTATGTATGTATGCATTTTGTATAGTGTTGCTTTAGTGAGGAGTGGGGAATGGATAGTGAGGAGAGCGTAAAGACTCCCCACTTAATGGTTGCTGATGTAAATTCTTTGTCATAATCTATATACAATACTTCTTGGTTTCATGAAAATAATAGCAAAAAAAGTTTGCATTCAGAAGGAATTTCTGTTTGTTTGTCGAAATATATATTATAGGGTCAGAGAATTATTGGAATATAGGACTAGAGTCCTAAAATGAATATTGAACTGCTGAAACATTATCATTGACAATAGCACATCCACTGAAAAGTGGTGCCGCAAAGCCATGGGTCTAAGGATATATCTCTATGATTGCCAGGCTGCCAAAAATAATTGATTTTATGCCTGGTTATATGAAGGTGCCTGTTCATTTATCGGTACCTTTTTTGTTTTAGACATAATTTACATAATATTCTCATAGGTGGTGGTTTTGTTGAAAAATGTAATTATTTACATCATGTGTTTCATTATAAGCATTATATTCTTGGGATGTAGTAAAGAAGTGGAGAACCATACCGGAAGTTTAGTAGTTGAAGAAAAGACTACAGCAGACAATAGGGATAATTTATCGAAAAGACCTAAAAAAACGATTGCATTGGTTATGAAAACGTTAACCAATCCATTCTTTATTGACATGGAAAAAGGTGCGCGAAAAGCAGAAGCTGAATTTAAAGTAAATCTTTTGGCAAGAACAGGTGCACAAGAAACATCTATTGAACAACAGATTGCGATTGTTGAAGAACTGATTGATTTAAAGGTAGATGCTATTGTTATTGCGCCGGTACATTCTGCAGAACTTGTACCAGTCCTCAAAAAGGCTCAAGATGCTAAAATTCCCATTGTTAATATTGATAATAGGCTTGATGTAAGAATATCAAAAGAAGCGGGGTTGGTAGGTGTTCCGTTTGTTGGTGTTGATAATGAGTTGGCTGCCTATCAATCTGTAAAGTATGTTGCCGATAAGATCACCAAGCCTACCAAAGCTGTTATCATAGAAGGCATACGGGGATCGGACAATTCCGAGCAGCGTAAAAGAGGTGCGTTAAGAGCTTTAAATCAAAATAGAAACATTGATTTGGTGGCAATTCAAACTGCCAATTGGAAAATTGATGAGGCTTATTTTACTGTATCCCAAATTTTCAAGAAGTATCCGGATATTGGCTTGATCGTTTGTGGAAATGATATGATGGCACTGGGTGTAGTAGAATATCTAGCTAAAGAAAATAAAAATAATGTTTTAGTGACTGGATTTGATGCTCTACAAGAAGCGTTGCAGGCTATTCAAGAAGGTGCTATGCAGGTATCGGTCAATCAACAGGCAGACATCCAAGGATATAAAGGAGTTGCGTATGCTGTTAAGCTCTCGGAAGGAGAACAGGTACCGGAAGAAACCTATATTCCGGTGAAAATAGTGAATGCTGAAAACGTGAAGTGATATTTTAAATTCATTAGCGAAAGGGTTCGAGTTTATGGAGACAAAACGTTTCAGAATAAATATGATTCAAAAAGTGTTTATATATCTTTTTGCAGCTTGTATACTTCCTATACTTTCATACGGATTGTTTGCATATCATAAGACCAACGCCGTCATACATGATCAAATTAGTAAAGCTACTTATGGTTTAATGGAAAATCAACAGAAGAATCTTGAGTTAATCATGCAAAACATTCAAAGCTTAATTATAAGTATATCCAGTCTCGATGAAATTAGGAACGTTCTGGTAAGTGAATATAGTGATAGTGCTTACAACAAGCTTATTGCTCAAACTAAGATAGGGTACATATTGAGTGGGTATTCTAATCTTAAAGGTGTGGTGTCAATTGATTTGTTTTCGATGGACGGTATACATTATCATGTGGGCGAAACCTTAGATTATAAGAATATTAGAACAGATTTGAAGGAACGTCTTATTGATGAGGCTTTGACATCAAATAAAACGGTTGTCTGGAATGGAATAGAAGATAACATGAATTTAAATTCTTCATACAAAAAGGTAATTACCGCATCCAAAGCAATCAAAACAGTTGATGCAATAACGATGAAAGAAAAAGTCATCGGTGTGATTATTGTTAATTATGATGTGGATGCTTTTACTGAAAATATCGGAGGAAGTACTTTACCGGAAGGGGTTTACCTTGTCATTGATGATAAAAACCGTATTGTGTATCATCCCGATAAGAATATGGTAGGCAAGGAAGTTAATCCGGCATTCATAGAGAAAGTAAATAAAATTTCCGATAGTTTTATTGATAGCATTAATGGCGAAAAAATGATTGTAACCCATATTAAATCAGATAAAAGCGGATGGAAGACGGTAGTCCTTATTCCGTATAGTGGAATAAGAGCAAAGACAGCAGCCATCAGCAATAATATGATTTTATTAGTAACCGTATGTTTTCTTATGCTGATCTCGTTTGTAGTATGGATATCAAAAAAATATTTATCACCGGTAAAAAGGATAACAGAGTTATTTAAGCAATTTCAAGAAGGTAATATAGATTTAAATAATCAATTGGATAGTGATTCAAATGATGAAATTGGTGAACTGATTATCTGGTTTAATGCTTTTCTGCAAAGTATGAAAGAAAAAAAGAGTATGGAAGAAGAGATTGTTAAACGAGAAAAGCTATTGAAAGGTATTGCGGATGCTACTAATATATTACTGGAAACTACCAAGTATGATATGGCTTTTAATGAAGCGCTCAAGATACTTGGCGAAATTACCGGGGTGGATAGAGTATATATTTTCCAGAATTACAGAAGAATGGATACTGGAGATTTATTGATGAGTCAGCGTTTTGAGTGGTGTAGGGAAGGGATTGAATCGCAAATAGATAACGAGGAGCTGCACAATCTTTCTTATATCAATGCCGGGCTGCTTCAGTGGTATCAGATTTTGTCTTCCGGTAAAACAGTCAGTGGTTTGGTCAGTAGTCTTCCTGATGCCGAACAAGAGGGGCTTAGATCACAAGGAATATTATCCATATTAGCGGTTCCGATATTTATTGACAATGAATTTTGGGGGTTTATAGGATTTGATGACTGTTCGATAGGTCGGATATGGTCAAAAATTGAAGAGGATACCCTTAGAATCGCTGCAACAAGTATTGGAAGTGCATTCAAACGTATACAGGCTGAAAATGCGCTGCAAGAGATATTAAAAGATGATTTCAAGAAGACAGTTCAAAATTTGCAGAATCTTGTTTTCAAGCTGGAGAAAAACGATAAAGGCGATGCGGTTTTCACGCTTTTTGAAGGAAAGATCGCTGCTGAAGTAAGATTAAATACCAGTGCAGTGTTTGGGAAAACGTCGGAAGAAATATTTTACAATGAGACGGCGTATTATTTTAATACAAATATTGCTAAGGCTTTTGAGGGCAAAGTAAGCAGTTTTGATGTGAAATTAGGAGCAAGGATTTTTTATACAACTCTCTCGCCGATTATGGAAAATGACATTGTAAATGAAGTTGTGGGTTCTGCTATCGATATTACGGAACAAAGACGTGCAGAAGAAAAAATCAGGTATATGGCATATTATGATGATTTAACCGGTCTGCCTAACAGGATCTTCTTTAACGAATGTCTCAGCAATGCGCTAAAGTCTGCTGAGAATAATACTCATAGGAATATGATGGCAGTACTGTTTTTAGACCTTGATCAGTTTAAACTTATAAATGATACATTAGGACATGATGCCGGAGATGTTTTGCTTAAAAAGGCAGCTGAGAGGCTAAACAAGACTGTAAGCGATGAAGCTATTATCTCACGTATGGGCGGGGACGAATTTACTATTTTGCTTTCGGAAGTAAGTTGTGAGCAGGATGTGGTTACATTTGCTCAGAAAGTGCTTGAAATTTTTACACACTCGTTTGTGATAGATCAGAATGAGTTCTTTATTACCACCAGCATTGGGATCAGCATTTATCCACAAGATGGGCAAGATATGGAGAGTCTCTTAAAAAATGCTGATATTGCGATGTATAGAGCGAAGGAAAAAGGGAGAAACAGCTTCCATTTTTACGCACCAAATATAGATGTGTTTTCAATGAAGAGATTGAATATGGAAAAAAATCTTCGTATGGCAGTAAATCAGCATGAGTTCTTACTGAATTATCAACCAAGGTTGGATGTAAAAACCGGAAATGTATTAGGTTGTGAAGCTTTAATAAGATGGGAACATCCTGTGTTAGGAATGATTCCGCCAAGTGATTTTATTCCTCTTGCGGAGGAAACAGGTTTGATTGTACCAATAGGAGAATGGGTATTAAGGACAGCCTGCTTACAAAACAAACGATGGCATGATACGGGATATGCACAATTAAAAGTATCTGTGAATATTTCTGCCAAGCAGTTTCAGTATGAAAATATTGTTCAGAGTATTTCAGACATTTTAAAGGAAACGGAGCTTAGTCCGGAATATTTGGAATTAGAAATTACTGAAAACTGTATTATGCAAAATACTGACAGAACCATAAGCATCATCGATGATCTTAAAGCGATTGGTGTTAAGATTTCTATCGATGACTTTGGAACAGGTTTTTCATCCATGTCATATTTAAGACGCTTTGCTGTGGATAGCTTAAAGATTGATAAAGCATTTATTGATCATATTAGCTCAAATTCCAGTGATGCTGCCATAGCTTCCGCAATTATAAATATGGCACATAGTTTGAGGTTGGAAGTAGTAGCTGAAGGAGTAGAGACGGAAGAGCAACACCAATTGCTGAAGTCATTTGGATGTGATGAAATACAAGGCTTTTTATACAGCAGGCCTTTAAGCACAGAGAATTTTACCCATTATCTGCAGAACAGCAGGTCTATAATGACTAGATAAGCACAAATGAAACTAGCGGGATGTTTTTTGAAGTTCACTGACAAATAAAGTGCTCTTGTAGGGGCGAACTTTGGTCGTCCGTAGTGATATTCTATGAGATTCACGGACGGCCAATGGCCGCTTCTGCAGATGTTGCCCGTTAGAACAAATTTTGTTCTTAATGAGTAATGAGCACTTTATCCGTTCTGTATCATCAATTCCATTCATTACGTCTTTTAGTCCGGTTATTTGACCTGGGGATGAGGCTTAACTTTTTCTCTCTAAAAAGCTTTTCGATACCGGTTACAGGTTCACTGTCATATTGCTTGCAGTAATCGCAATGGTGACACTCACTGTCTTTTTCTTCCGGTTCGGTATACGCGCAAATAACGCCTTCATAGTTGCGCAGAATCACTTTGTTTTCAGACTGCGATATTAGGTACTGAGGGCTTACAGGAATTTTACCTCCACCTCCGGGTGCGTCAATAACATAGGTAGGAACTGCAAAACCGGAGGTATGCCCTCTAAGCAGTTCAATGATTTCAATTCCTTTTCCTACCGGGGTTCTAAAATGTTCGATGCCGGACGATAAATCACATTGGTATAAATAATATGGGCGTACACGCATTTTTACTAATTCATGCATTAGTTTTTTTATGATATAGGGACAATCATTAACTCCTTTTAATAAAACTGTCTGATTGCCCAGTGGTACACCCGAGTCAGCAAGTTTTGCACATGCTTCTTTTGTTTGGGGAGTTATTTCTTGAGGATGGTTAAAGTGGGTATTTAACCATACCGGATGATATTTTCTTATAATGCTGCATAGGTCATCGGTGATTCTTTGGGGTAAAACAACGGGTGTTCTCGAACCAAAGCGGATAATTTCAACATGTTCAATTTTTCTGAGACTGCCTAGAATAAATTCTATGGTTTCATCATTTACCAGTAAGCTATCACCACCTGAGATCAAAACATCTCGTATTTTGGAAGTTCTCTTAATATAGTCGATAGCTGTTTGCAGGTCTTTTTTTGGCATGCTGTTATCAGTTGACCCTGCCATTCTGCGGCGGGTACAATGGCGACAATACATGGAGCATTGATCAGTAATCAAAAACAATACCCTATCGGGATATCTGTGTGTAATCCCCTTTACAGGAGAATCGCTTTCCTCATGAAGCGGGTCTTCCATATCGCACCGAGCCTCTTCTACTTCAAAGGCCAATGGAATAGCTTGCTTTCGGATAGGGCTTTCATGGTCGTGCGGGTCGATGAGCGTGGTATAATACGGTGTAATCGCCATGCGAAGGGTCTCAAGGCACCGGATAATCCCTTTTTCTTCGCTTTCGGTAAGCTCTACTACCTGACGTAATTGTTCAACAGTGGTAATTCTATTAGCAACCTGCCATTTCCAATCATTCCATTGACTTTCGGATACATCTTTCCATAGTGAAATATCTTTATAATTTCTCTCCATAAAGAACTCCTTAATTTATAATAATATCATTAGTTTTCCTTAGAATGGGCTTGATTATTATATAAAAAAATTAAGCCGTTTGGGTTAGTTATAATGGTTAGTTGATATATAAGACAGACTAGCATTATGTTGAATTGTGAATATCTATTAACCCATTTTATCTGTATAGATAACGAACTTTAGACTTGTAATTTGCCAACTTATATATCACGCTAACAGTTAAAATTTCGTAGGGGCGGACGACTCTGTCCGCCCGCAGATACAGCAATAGTACAGCGGGTGGACAGGGTCGTCCGCCCCTACAATAAAAAGCAGATATATTAAAACAAGAATTAACATATTGATCAATAATAACTTTAAAGTTTTTTATCTATATAGATTGAAAAGGGCCGGAGATTGTTTGTGCGCTGTCAGCATGGTATAATATTGACTGTAAAGTGTAATATGTAAGTAAAACCAAATCAATTCGGTATATTTTCCATACTCAGTCTAACAAGACATAAAAAGGTTATATTTTAACTAAAGTCGTTAAAGAAGGAGAGAAAATGATTCATATTATTTTTTTTTCACCCTATAAGGAACTTAGCACAGTCATTGAGCAAGTATTTTCCGAACGCCCCGATAAAAATGAGATCACTTATGAAGTAATTTTAGATAGCTTCAATAATACATTAGAGTTTGGTATCCATGGAGATGTCATTATTTCCAGAGGGTTTACAGCAAGTGCGTTAAAAAAAACCGACATCCCTAATGCAGAGTTAAAGACATCGGGTTATGATGTTATTACTGCTGTGGATAGATGTTTAAGTAAACATCCATATAGACGAATCGCAGTTGTAGGGGCATTTAATATGGTGTATGGCTCGGAAAGCATGAATAATGTGTATAGAAATGTAACAATCACCAGCTATTCTACAGAAAAAGAGATACATTTGAGGGATATTGTAAAGCAAGCCATTGAAGAAGGTGCACAAGTTATTGTAGGAGGATGTTCTACTGTAGCAATTGCAAAAGAATATAATATACCGACAGAGTTAATAGAATCCGGGAAAGAAGCAATTAATAATGCTATTGATGAGGCGATTCGTACCGTTTTAATTACCAGGAAAGAAAAACGGAAGAGTAATGAAATTGCAAATATTTTAAATTATTCTTTTCAAGGGATTATATCTACTGATAAAAAAGGGTTTATTACGCTGGCAAACAATTATTGTATGTCTATCCTAGCAAAGAATGCGGTGACTATTGTAGGAGAAAAGGTAATAAAATATTTTCCTAATATACCGCTGGAGGAAGTAATAGAAGCAGATAAAAAAATACTTTCTGAAATATATAGAATTAACGATATGATGCTTATGGTTAACTGTGTGCCTATAAAAGGAAAAGGTGAAAATGTCGGAAGCGTGGTCACTTTTCAAGATGTTACGAAAATACAGGAAGAAGAAGGAAAAATACGTAAGAATATATATAAAAAAGGATTTGTAGCAAAGTATAGTTTCGGCAATATCATATACAAAGATAAGATGATGCAAGAAACGATTCGTATAGCAAAAAGATTCAGCGATTCTGATTCCAATCTTTTAATATTCGGTGAAACCGGTACAGGAAAAGAATTGTTTGCACAAAGCATACATAATGATAGCAGAAGAAGGAATGGTCCTTTTGTCGCTATTAATTGCGCAGCTTTGCCTGATGAATTATTGGAAAGCGAGTTGTTCGGTTATGTGGAGGGAGCCTTTACCGGTGCGGCAAGAGGAGGGAAGGTAGGTTTGTTTGAGATTGCTCATAAAGGGACTATATTCCTGGATGAAATCGGCGATATTTCGCCTAAGCTACAAGGAAGGTTGCTAAGAGTTTTACAAGAACGGGAAATTATCCGGTTAGGGCATGACCGGATCATCCCCATAGATGTAAGAGTAATTTCTGCTACTAATAAAAATCTTCACGAAGAGGTAAAAAAAGGTAATTTTCGCCAAGACCTTCTTTATCGTTTGGATGTGCTTAAGCTTTCGGTTTTTCCTATAAGAGAACGCAAAGAAGATATTGTACATTTGATAAATTATTATATCACCGCTGAGCGGGAAAAAACCGGATGTATCTTGAAGGGGTTGGATAAAGAGGCGCAGGCGATGGCTGTTTCGCATAACTGGATGGGCAATGTGAGAGAACTCAGGAATTTCTGTGAGCGGATTTGTGTATTGTGTGAAAATGAATACGCGAGCGCCTGGGATGTAACCAATGCGTTAGGAATATATCATGATGGTGATACAGAGATGATTAAAATAAAAGCTAGTGATCCGAAGCCTGTTGACAGTGTTTCCGATATTTTGCAGGAAACAGAAAAAGAAATCATTTTGGCGGCACTAAAGTCTCACAACTACAATAGAAAACAAACGGCTGAGTCTTTAAATATAGATAAAAGTACGCTATGGAGAAAAATAAAAAAATATCAAATTAATATAGGATGAAGTTTTTACTGGAATGGTTGAAGCGTTATAACAGAAGGAATGTCTTCTGTTATAACGTTTTGTTTATTATGCACAAAACTAAATGAAGGTAAACTGAAGCACTTATGCAATATGGAGCGTGTAACTATGCAATAATATGATTGTATATATGCAATCGTATCTGGTTAAGTATGTAGGATGAAAATTTATACGTGAACTATATTTGTATATGTTGAACATAAGTTTAAATAAAAATTTGTTATATTTATACATAAAAACATTTAAAAAGAAAAACCCAATTTAAATGGCATAATATTTGCAATATAGTAGTGTGAAGCAGAGGGTAGGCCTCGAAGTGTGAGGCATAAAATATCCTTGATTGAATGGTGGTTACACACCGGATCATTCAATCAATAAATCTATTTGAATTCAAATAGATTCATACAAATTATTTATTATTATAGGAGGAGAAAGATGATGAAAAGAATGATGGCAGTTATTCTGGCGGCAACAATGGTGATGTTTTTTACGGCATGCGGGATTGGTGCAGGCAGCAAGCAAGGTGCTCCTGCGCAAGATACTTCTGCGAATCAAGGGAATACAACAAATGTAGCAGCTAAAAGTGAAAGTAAGTATCCTGAAACTACTATTAAAATGATTGTTCCTTTCGGTGCAGGCGGAGGTGCAGATATTTCCATACGTATGATCTCTAAATATGCTGAAAAGCATTTGGGCCAAAAAATAGTAGTTAACAATGTAACGGGTGGAAGTGGTACTGTTGGTTTGACACAATTAGCTGATTCAAAAAATGACGGCTATACCTTAGGATATTTTGCATCTACCAACTCGAACGACAATTTGCTATTTGAAGGCATTTCTTATAATGCGGATTCTTTTACTCCTATTGTAGAAATTGCTGCTGATCCGCACATTATCGTTGCAAGTAAAAAATCCGGTATAACAAATATCGAACAACTTATTGCGAAAGCAAAAGAGAAACCGGGTGAGATGACATTTGGTATCGGTGGCGCGTGGACGAGTTGGGATTTCTTAAAAATTAAGCTGGAAGAACAAACAGGAATTAAAATGAAAAGAATGGTATTCCAAGGTGGGGCGGCAGCAATCAATGCGATAGCAAGCGGTGACTGTGATGTTGCAGTACCATTCGTATCGGAAGCTCTCCCTCAAATTCAAGCGAGCAATGTAATTCCAATAGCTATCACTAGCTCTGAAAGATTTGAACTAGCTAAGGATATCCCCACTGTTAAGGAATCGGGATTGGATTTTGAACATACGATGTGGAGAGGAATTGCAGCCCCTGCAGGTGTGTCAGAAGAAGTTGCAAGTGTCCTTGCGGATGCTTTCAAAGCAGCCTATGATGATCCGGAATATCAAAAAGAGGCTCTAAAAGCAGGGATGTTCTGTCAATTTAAAGGTGGAGATGATTTTAAAGAATTCTATCTGGATAATCACGAAAAATATAAAGCGATGATAGAAAAAACGGATCTATCCAAATAAAGGATTGTACTGATTTTACAAGAAAGTTAAAAGTGCAGGCTTGATGCCTGCACTCTTCATTGAAGTAGGGGGGATGGGCTATATGAAGAAATCATATACGGAGTTAAGTATTACAATAGGTGTTTATGTTGTGCTTGCAGCGTTCTATTTCCAAATGTCAGACGTGCCGGCTGAAGCCCTGGGATATCCAAAGTTCATGCTTGTTGCCAGTGCAGTAATAAATACCATGCTTTTTATTAGAGGCGTTTACATGGTAAAGAAAGAGGAATCAACAGATATAAATCAAGATTTAAAAAAAATGATAATGACGATTATGATCTTTATTGCAATGATGGGAATTTATATTTTTTTAATTGAAAAAATCAGCTATATAGCATCTACGATGTTTTTCATTTTTGCTTCTCTCAAATTTTTGAAGGTTAAATCGCGGACCATGCTAATCTCATTGCCTATATGTATGACGTTCTTAGTATATTTTATATTTACCAGATTATTGATGGTTTCTCTTCCGATAGGAACATGGTTCTATATTAACTTATAAGAAAGGTGGGAAATGTGAAAGATGGAAAATATTCTTTTGGGATTAACGCATGTGTTTCAGCCATATAACTTGTTAATTTGTACGGCAGGTTTATTTATTGGTGTGTTGTTTGGTGCATTGCCGGGATTTTCTGCAACGATGGGCGTAGCGGTATTTGTTCCGTTTTCTTATGTAATGGAGCCTGAAGCGGCTTTGTTGCTCTTAAGCAGCATATATTGCGGCGGCGTTTATGGAGGATCCATTCCTGCGATACTTCTAGGTATCCCGGGGACGCCTGCGTCGGCGCCTACTTCGTTTGACGGACACGCACTTACATTAAAGGGAGAGTCGGGGCGTTCGTTGGTGTTATCAACTTTTGGCTCAACCATTGGCGGCTTTTTAAGCGCAATTGCTCTTCTTTTGTTTTCGCCATTACTTGCTAAAATTGCGATCATGGTTGGCCCACCCGAGCAGGTTATGATTGCAATTTTCGGCTTGAGCGTTGTATGTATGCTATCCTTCGGAAATATGCTGAGGGGTGTTTTGGTTGGATTTCTTAGTCTGTTAATTGCGACAATAGGCCAAGACCCAGTTTTGGGTTTTCCTCGGTTTACAGCAGGCATATATCAGCTTACAGGTGGTTTGGCGGTAGTTCCAGTATTGATCGGTATTTTTTCACTTCCGGAGGTGCTGAAAATGCTGGAAGAGCCTGCGGGCAAACTGGTAGAGGCTAGCAAGGTGAGCAAAATGACGTTGAAAATTTCCGATATTTCCGGGAATATCATAAATTTCATTCGGTCTACTTTGATTGGTATAGGCATCGGGATTATTCCTGCGGCAGGTCCGGATATTGCATCCTTTCTATCGTATAATGAAGCGAAAAAGGCTTCTAAAAAACCCGAGGAGTTTGGACGTGGGTCTATTGAAGGTATTATTGCAGCAGAAACGGCAAATAACGGTGTGACGGGTGGATCTTTGATTCCTCTTTTGACTTTGGGTATTCCCGGAAGTGCTCCTGCGGCGATTTTTCTTGGCGCTATGATCATACATGGTTTGAGACCGGGACCGATGCTGTTTACCGAAAATGCGGCAGTAGTCTATACTTTGTTGATAGGCTTTGCAGTTATTAATGTACTGATGTTTTTTGTAGGATTCCTTTATTGTAAGTGGGCAGGTAAAATCTTGCTAATACCTAAGTCTGTGTTAGCAACGGTCATTGTGGTTTTGGCGACCGTAGGCTCATTTTCTATTAATCAAAACATGTTTGATGTCCTTGTGATGTTTTTGTCAGGTGTTATCGGTTATATCATGGTAAAAAATGACTACCCTGTATCCCCTGTAACATTGGCGTTATTGCTAGGACCTATGTTAGAAGAATCTCTTACTTTGGTAAGTACGATGTATTCGGGTAATTATATGAGGATGTTTTTCAGACCATTAACAAGTATATTTTTCGCATTTACATTATTTTCTTTTGTATTTCCTTTTATTAAGAATATGATGGATGAGAAAAAAAGGGAAAAAGTGCAGTAAATTATTCATAGAGGAGAATAGGATGATGGGATATATTGGTTTATGTGCAGATACCGTACTGGTTGGTGGACATTTAAAAGCAATCCAGAATGGCTGTATTTTGATAAAAGACGGAAAAATATTGAAGGTACTGGCCGAAGAGGCGTTTTTAAAGGAAGATGTTAAATCATGTGAAATCATTGAACTAGGCAATGTAACCCTTATGCCGGGGATGATTGAATGTCATAACCATGTTGCTCTGGACGCGAGGGTTCCGGATCATTTAGAAATGATGAATGACAGTGAATGTGAATTGACCATCAGATCTATGAAGACTTTAAAAGACGATTTAATGTCCGGGGTTACCACTGCACGCTGCATGGGTGACCGGCATTATATCGATGTTGTTTTCAAGCATCAAATCCAAAAAGGTGATGTTATAGGGCCTAACCTTCTGGTGTCGGGGATTGGTATGAGAAGTGTACACGGACATGGTTATGTTGGAATGGGCCATGCCGGTGTAGAGGAGTTTAGAAGGACCGCGAGAGAAAATATGGCAAAGGGAGTAGATTTGCTGAAAGTATTTGTAACCCCGGGAATGCCTTCTGTAAATAGTAGTTTTATACCTCATTTTCTTACTGTTGATGAAATCAAGACTGTTGTTGAAGAGGGAAAAAGCATGGATTTAAAAACTGCAGCGCATTGTATCGGCGGGCAGGGTTTAAAAGACTGCATAGAAGCGGGCGTAGATGTGATAGAACATGCATATGCTGCCACCGAAGATGACATCGAATTGATTGAAAAAAATAACAGGTGGGTCAATCTAACGTCAGGAATCTTTATGGATCCAAGCCGAGAAGCTTTTTGTTCGAAACAAAGCGTTCTAACCATTCGGAAGTTAAGAGAAAGTACGATACGGTGCCTGGAAAAGGTTGTGAAAAGTAATGTGAGATTTACTCTTGGTACTGATGCGTATCATACTTTTCTTTATAGAGAAGTGGAATACGCTGTAAGTCTGGGGGCGGATAAGTTGACATCCTTAAAGGGCGTGACTGTTAATGCGGCAGAAATGTGCGGTATCTCTGATAGAACTGGAAGTATATCCGAAGGTCTAGATGCGGATATTATCGCTGTGAAAGGAGATCCTCTTGAAGATGTATCTGTGCTTGCGAATGTGAGCTTTGTTATGAAAAATGGCCATATTTATAAGCGGTAAAATGGTTTATCTGATGTTAATGATGTGTTATTTATTAATATGTACTGCGTTTTTATTCAAAAGCACAGCATTATTAGTTTGCTTCTCTCCTAGGGACAAATGGGTAATGCTGTGATTTTTTGCAAAGACTTTTGAAGTAGTCAATATGCACTTGTATGGGAATAAAATAGTATTGATAAGAAATTTGTTATACGGTAATATGTATATAAACTACTGGGGGGAGTACTGGAACAATTTGCATGCCTATAGGAGGTTGTGAAAAAGTCCAATTTCCGAACGATCAAGCACTTTTTCGCATCCTATAAGATGATATGACATAAGATGTCTATAAAACTCCCGCTAGTTGTATCATATATAGAAGGATGAGTACAATTATGATTAAAGTAACGTTCATAATCCCATATAAAGAGATTGAAGCAAAGGTTAAAAGCTATTTAAAAGAAGTGGAAGATGAAAAAATTATTTTTGAGACCGCGCATATCTTGGGAACGCAAGAAACCTTTTTAAAACAATGCAGTTCGGATATTGTTGTGGCTAGGGGTATTACTTATCTGGCTTTTAAGAAAAATTTAAAAAATGTTTCTGTTATTGAAATAGCTGTGACGGGTTATGACATTATTACTGCAGTCAATGAGTGTAAAAAGAAGTATAACACCAAAAAGGTCGCGATTATTGCTTCCGAATCCATCATATATGAAGTAGACAGTCTGAAAGAGATTATGGGGATTGATATAGAAGTTTTTAAGATAAAAGATGAAGAAGACATTGAAGGTGCTTTGAAAACTGCGCAAACACTCCGTGCTGATGCGATTGTGGGAGGTTTGACCACGTGTAATATGGCTGAGGAAATGGGATGGAATTGCATACGGATTAAAACAGGAGAAGAAGCAATAAGAAGGTCTATTAAAGAAGCTTTAAATGCTGCTTACGCTACCCGGTTGGAAAGAGGAAAGGCTGAACTTGTAAATATTGTACTCGATAACGCGAAGGAAGCGATTGTTGCTTTCGACCAAGATGGGATTATAAACAATTTTAATAGAGCAGCATATAGGACATTGAACATTCCTTTAAATAGAAAGGTCAAAGGACAAGCGATTAAAGAGATTATCCGCGATTCGGATTTGTTGGATGTCATGAAGACGAAGCAGGAAGAAGTAGGTATTATAAGGCCCATTAACGGGACGATGGTAGTATGTAACTGGGTTCCTATAAAAGTAGAATCTCAAAATGTAGGATTTGTATGCACTTTTCAAAATGTTGATAAGATACAGGATATTGAAAGCAAAATAAGAAAAGAATTAAATAATAAAGGACTGGTAGCAAAATATACCTTTGGAAATATTATCGGAAATAGTAATGCGCTCAATAAAGCAAAACAAATTGCGTATAAATACAGCCAGGTAGACTCTAATATTTTATTGGTGGGAGAAACCGGTACAGGAAAAGAATTGTTCGCGCAGAGTATTCATAATGCAAGTAAAAGGACGTTGCAACCTTTTGTTGCGATTAACTGTGCTGCGGTACCGGAAAATCTGCTTGAAAGTGAGCTTTTCGGATATGCGGAAGGTGCCTTTTCCGGTGCTGCCAAAGGCGGAAAGGTAGGTTTGTTTGAACTTGCGCATAGGGGGACTATTTTTTTAGATGAGATTAGTGAACTGCCTCTTAATCTTCAAGCCAAACTGCTTAGAGTATTGCAAGAGAGAGAGATAAGAAGGATCGGTGATGATAAAGTAATACCTATTGATGTGCGTGTTATATCCGCAAGTAATATTAGTTTAAAAGAAAAAGTTAAGAATGGAGATTTTAGACAGGATTTATTATACAGGTTGGATGTATTGAACTTCAAAATACCTCCTCTGCGGGATAGGGAAGAAGATATTATTGATATTGCGAGATACTATATCGAAAAATATTGCAAGGAAACACATAAAATATTACCTGTGATGACGAAAGAAGCGACAGATGTATTAAAAGCATATAGCTGGCCGGGGAATATTCGAGAGCTTAGAAATATTTGTGAGAGACTTATGGTCCTAACAGATACGAACTGTATTGCGCGGGAAGATGTAGCGGAGTTATTGGATGTTGACGATGCACAAGTACAAATAAAACAGGCTATTACAGATAATATATTGGAAGATTCGGATCAACTTATTGATGATGAGGTGAAAGAACTGCTAAGATTAAAAAAAGTGAAAAAAAGAAGTAAAGAAGATATAGCAAAAGCATTAGGCATTAGCAGGACTACTTTGTGGAGAAGATTAAAAGAAAAATCTTAGAAATCCTTGTTATTTTAAAATTGATATTGTGCAGAATTGGTTTGCAATATTTAGGGAGATTATAGATGTGAGAGAAAATAGAAGCAAAAAATGGGGCATTACACTATAAGTGATCCTTTTGGAAAAAAGTAAATAGTAAAAAGTAAAACAAAAATGAAACAAAAATGAAACGGATAATGTTTAAAATTTGTTTCATTTTTTTGTTTCATAGTAATGGTTATTAATATATTCTATTTATTCTTCCCTAAAAGTCTATAAAATATTATTAAAAAAATAAAAGTAACTACCTTATTAATGCAAGAATTCTTATGTGTTTAGTGATAAAAGACAATAAAAATCGATTGTTTTGTGATCGTTTAATAAAATTGGCATAGTTATTGCTTATATAATAGTGTGTAAGAGAAAACGGTCTAGTCATTAGATAAGGGAAGGAGAAAATTGAATAATGAATAATACAAATGTGGGCAATAAACCTATCCTTGCTATACTCCTTGGTGATGCGGCGGGCGTAGGGCCTGAAATTGTAGCAAAAATTGCCGCGAACGGGACATTGCAAAACTACTGTAATCCTGTAATTATAGGGGATTTGAGAGTGCTTCAAATGGGGATGAAAGTATCGGGGGTAGAGTTCCCTTGTAGGGTTATTGACAGTGTCGAGGATGCAGACTGGAGTCAAGGGATTCAAGTGTTGGATCAAAAGAACTTAAACCCGGAAGAAATAAAAATCGGCGAGGTGAATCCTATCTGCGGTAAGGTAGCAGGGGATATGTTAATCACTGCCATCGATCTTTACAAACAAGGGAAAATCCATGGTTTCTGCTTTGCTCCATTAAATAAAGCAGCGCTTAAGTTGGGAGGACATGATTTTGAAAGTGAGCATACACTTTTTGCGCATCATTTTAACTGGACAGAACCTTTTGGAGAAGTCAATGTGCTTGATAACTTATGGACATCCCGTGTAACCAGCCATATTCCTATAAAAGAAGTAAGTGATAAATTGACTGCTGAGAATATTATGAGGGCAATAAGATTAGCAGATAAAACATTAAAGCGTGCGGGTATTGAAAATGCACGATTAGGAATAGCAGCTCTCAATCCGCATGGTGGAGAAAACGGCCTATGCGGAACAGAAGAAATCGATGTGATCGGACCGGCGATGAAGCAAGCGCAACAGGAAGGGATTAATGTGATAGGTCCTTATCCGGCAGATATTCTGTTTATCAAAGCCTTTAACGGTGAGTTTGATGCGGCAGTTACCATGTATCATGACCAAGGTCAGATTGCAATGAAGCTGAAAGGTTTTGAATTCGGAATTACCGTTGCGGCAGGATTGCCGGCACCTATTGTGACTGCGGCCCATGGGACAGCCTATGATATTGCAGGAAAAGGTATTGCTAAGACAGGTGCATTGGAAAATGCAGTAAAAATGGCGGCTAAGATAGCTGAATATGATAGAGTGGCAATGGAAGCTAAATAACGGCTGAATATTTATGAATACTATTGTTAAATCATTATGTTAAATTTTGTACTTGTTTAGAAATGATTTAAACAAGCAATTTAACATAATATTTAAAAATAAATTTATTGAGGAGGACGTAAGATGAGAAAGATTGTAAGCTTAGTAGCAGTGGGGATGTTAACCTTAAGTTTGTTTGCAGGGTGCGCTCAAAAACCGGATGTTAAGACCGAAGAGCCTGCAAAAACAGAACAACCCGCAAAGACAGAAGAACCTGCAAAAGCGTGGGTGCCAGAGAAAGAGATAGAATTTGTGGTACCATCCAGTGCTGGTGGCGGTAGTGATTTGAATGCAAGAACAATAGCGGATTTAGCACAAAAGAATAATTTTACACCGAAGAGCTTTATGGTTGTTAACAAGCCTGGCGGTTCAGGTGCGGTATCATTCTCATATGTCTATGGTAAAAAGGGTGATCCGAATACATTAATGATACTTCACTCAGGACAGGTTATGAGTGCAATTGTTAACAAATCTCCGGTTAAGGCAGATATGTTGACTTATGTCGGTACAGTGGCTGTTGATGAGTTGGTTTTTGCAGTTAAGAAAGATAGCAAATACAAAGATATTGAAAGCATTATCAAAGCAGCAAAAGAAAACCCGGATACCGTAAAGATTGGTGGTTCTCAGCGTGGTAACGGTGATCATCTTTCATTTTTAATGTTTAACAAAGAAACCGGATCAAAAGCTGCTTATGTACAGTTTAACAGTTCTGGAGAAGTAATGTCTTCTTTATTAGGTGGACATATTGATGTAGGAATCTTCAATCCTGCAGAGAGTAATTCACAGATTCAAGCAGGAGAGCTTATTCCGGTTGCATCATTTTCCAGCGAAAGACTTAGCGGTGTATTCAAAGATACGCCTACCTTTAAAGAACTTGGATATGATAAACTTGAGCTAAGCGAAGTAAGAGCAATTGCCGGCCCGCCGAATATGTCTGCAGAAGCGCTTAAGTTTTATGAAGATTTATTGAAGAAAGTCACAGAAACCGATGAATGGAAGCAAAATTATATTGAAAAAGGCTTTATGACCAACAAATATTTAACAGCTGAAGAAACAAAGAAATTCTTTACTGCACAAAGCAAGCTATATGAAGAGATGTTCTCGGAAGTTGACCTTTCAAAATAAACATTGATGAACATTTTTAGCATCTCAAAATAGTAAAGGTATTTAAGAATCGAATGAGAAGTGCCGCAATTACTAAAGATAATAGCAGCGCTTCTCATTTGATGATATAATTGTATATTGATATGAATACTTTATAGGAAGGAGGGTCTGAGTTGAAAAAGTTTTTCCCTGCGCTTTCAGTAATTATAGGAATATATTGTGTTTACTCAGGTTTGTTTGTTTATGAATTATGGGTTAGAAGAGGTCCTGGAGGAGGTTTTATGCCCGTGCTGGGTGGGGGATTGGCAATTATTTTCGGGATTATGGCTTTTATAGCGAATTCAAAAGACAAATCACCCAGCGGGTTTTCCTGGAAAGCTTTTATTCCGGTAGCAGCACTGATCGGATTGATATTGGGTTCTTATGTATTTGGACTGATTATTTCTATTGCAATTTACATTTTTTTATGGCTCAAATTCATGGAAAAGTACAATGTAGCTAAGTCGGTAGTGACAGGAGTTACATGTGCGGCGATATTATACGGTATTTTTGTCGCATGGTTGAAAGTTCCTCTTCCTTCAGGAATATTTGAATTGTTATAGAGATTTAAAATATGATTGAATATAAATTTTTATAGAAAGTAGGCTAAAAAGAATATGGGTAATCTCGAATTTTTAATGGATGGATTGATTACAGCATTGGGCTTCCAGAATCTTTTAGCTGCTATTGTTGGAGCTTTTCTGGGGCTTATTGTTGGGGCGATGCCAGGGATTGGTTCATTGGCAGGAGTAGCCCTGCTGCTTCCCCTTACCTTTAAAATGGATCCAACCACCGCAATTATAATGCTGGCAGCTTTATACTATTCAAATATGTATGGTGGTTCTTTCAGTGCTATTTTATTAAACATTCCCGGGGATTCGCCGGCCGTTATGACTTCATTGGACGGATATCCCATGAGCCGTCAGGGGAAAGCGGGAAAGGCACTTTTTACTGCCAGTGTCTCTTCTTTTATCGGAGGTACGATTGGTATCATTATTCTTACATTTTTAGGGCCGGGACTCGCCAAAGCCGGTTTGTCTTTTGGATCACCTGAGCTTACGTGGCTGATTATTCTAGCGCTCACGTCTATAGGATGGCTGCTGGGAGATGATCCGAGCGGAGGACTTTTAGCGACTGCAATAGGGATTTTGCTTGCAACGGTCGGCGTTGATAAAGCGCTGGGAATTCCAAGATTCAGTTTTAACAGTGTTTATCTTTTCAGCGGTATTTCTTTTATTCCATTGGTCATTGGTATGTTTGGATTTGGACAGGTTATCGATATGGTGGTCAATAGAGGAAACTATAAAAATGAAGAAATAAAAAGACTAACCATTAAAGAAAGTATATTAGATAAGAGTGAATTTAAAAAAGTAGCACCGGTTGCAGCAAGGTCCGGGATTCTCGGTTGCTTTGTAGGGGTACTGCCCGGAGCGGGCGCTACCATGGCCGCATTCCTTTCGTATATCATGGAAAAAAGAATGGGGAAAAATAAAGATGAGATGGGAAATGGTGCGATAGAAGGTGTAACAGCTGCAGAAGCAGCGAATAATGGGGCCGCTATGGGTGCGTTTGCACCGCTTCTTTCACTGGGAATTCCAGGTTCTGGGACCGGTGCGGTACTTCTTGGAGGTCTGATGATGTGGGGACTCAATCCGGGACCGATGCTTTTTAAAGACAGGCCTGATTTTGTATGGGGACTGATGGGGTCGATGTATATCGGAAATATCATATGCTTGATTATTGCCATTGCATGTATTCCCATCCTTATGAGAGTAGTAAGTGTTCCGAATTCAATTATGATACCCATCATCTCGGCTGTATGTATTGTGGGAACATATTCTGTTAATAACAGCATGTTTGATGTAGGTTTTATGGTAGGCGCCGGTGTTATTGCATATTTCATGAAAATCGCTAAAATCCCTGAAGCACCGCTGTTGCTGGCATTTGTGCTTACACCAATGCTTGAAATGTATGTGAGACAGTCGTTTGATATGTCTGCAGGAAGCTTGAGTATTTTTGTTGGAAGTACAATATCCATTATATTGATGGTTTGTGTTATAGGTTTCTGTTTTGCTCCGGTCATTATGAAGGCTATCAAAAAGAAACAAGAAACAGTTCAATAATGTTGTGTGAATCAAGGAGGAAGTGCATGGAAAATATCAAGGATTATATGAGAATAGGAATTATTCAAAGTATGGCATTTCCTTCTTCGTTTAAAGATGGTCAAAGCCTTCTGGAATCATTCAAGAAGGTTGCTGCAGATGATTACTTTGATGTAGTTGAGATTGGGCATATCAAAGATAATAGTATTAGGGATGAAATTAAGAAAGTAATAGAGGTAAGTAAATTGGATGTATCCTATGCAGGGCACTCCAGGTTACTTTCTAATGGACTGAATATTAATGATTTAAATGAAGAAGGCAGAAAGAATGCGCTCGCAGCTTTGGAAGAAGGTATCGATGAAGCCTACGATATGAACGCGGAAAGTTTTGCGTTTTTAAGCGGAAGGTATGATGAAGACTGCAAAGAAGAAGCGCTGCAAGCGCTTATCCAATCTACAAAAGAGCTTTGCAGCTATGCGCAGCAGAAAGGCGGCATGCCGGTACTGCTGGAGGTATTTGATTATAATATTGATAAGAAAAGTTTACTTGGCCCTGTGGCTTTAGTGGAAAGATATGTAGCCGAAGTATCTAAAGAATACGATAATTTCGGGATTATGGTAGATTTAAGCCATCTTCCGATGTTAGGGGAAACTCCGAGACAAGCGATTTTACCAATTGCTAAGCATGTGAAGCATGTTCATATCGGTAATACGGTTATAAAGGATCCGTCTATGGAAGCTTATGGAGATGAGCATCCAAGATTTGGGTTCCCGAATAGTGAAAATAATGTAAAGGAAGTAACGGAGTTCTTAAAAGTGCTATTGGAAATAGGGTATCTGAACAAGGAGAATCGCCCTATTCTAAGTTTTGAAATAAAACCCAGACCTTATGAGGACTCTGAAGTGATCATAGCTGGGGCAAAACGTGTTTTAAGGAAAGCATGGTCTAAAGTTTTTTAATTATCATCTATAGGAGGTTAAGACTATGAAATTATGCTATCAGGTAGCAACGCCGGATGTTGCCATCTCTCCTGCCGTCACTGCTTTTCAAGGAGATTTGGAATATACCTTCGGCAGTTTAGGTGAGCTTGGATACGATGGAGTAGAGCTTATGACATTGAATCCGCTGCAGTTGGATTGGGACCAAGTGAAAAAAGAAGCGGAAAAGAATAAGCTGGATATTGCTCTTGTTTGTACCGGTGAGATATTCGGCCAGCTAAATCTATCTTTTATGGATAAAGATGCAGAGAAAAGAGCAGAGGCCAGAAAAAGAGTAAAGGAAATCATTGACTTTGCCGCACATCTTGGCGCTATCATCAATATCGGAAGAGTAAGAGGGCAATTTTGTAATGAACTGCCCCGGGAAGTCTCTTACGGATATGCCATTGAAGCCTTTAAAGAAATCAGTGACTACGGCGGGAAGAAAAATGTAAAAATCGCGTTGGAAAACGTTACTTTGATGCAGACTAATTTTATCAATACCATCGAAGAAGCTGTCAAAGTGGTAAAAGATGTTGATAACGAATACTTTAAAATCATGATGGATGTTTTCCATATGAATATCGAAGAAAAGAACATGTTCGAAATGATTGAAAAGTATGCGGAATATAATATACATGTACATTTGGCGGATAATAACAGAAGATATCCCGGACATTGCGGACTGGACTTTGAAAAGATTATCAATGCGTTTAAGCAAACGGGATATGACGGTGCTTTCTGTACGGAGATATTCCAGATACCGGATCAAGAGACGGCGGCAAGAGGTGCTATGGAACATCTGAGACCGATTTTAAATAAAATTTATAAATAACGATAAAATCGCAAGGGGGGAGAAGAGTGTATAAAGTATCTTTAATCCACACAGTACCTAGCGTTTATGCTACTTTCGCAGGTAGAATTAAAGAAGTAATAGACGATGTGAAAATCGTCAATACGGTGGATGAATATCTTGCTAGTGATCCCGCGGAAAAAGGTGAGTTCACCGTAAATAATATGAATAGGCTTCTATCCTTTATAAAATGTGCTGAGATGACAGAACCGGACGCTATCGTGGTAACATGTTCCACACTGTCGCCGACAGTAGAGAAAATCCGTCCGTTTATACAAACGCCATTGATCACCGTTGATGAAGCGATGATCAGAAAGGCGGCACAGATGGGTTCGAAGATCACTATTCTTGCTACAGCAGACAGTACATTGGAGCCCACCAAGAGCAAACTGATTTATGAAGCGGAAAAACTAAATAAGGAACTGGAAATCAGCTTGATGGTTTGTCCGGATGCCTATGTGGCAATTAAAGCCGGTGACCAGGAATATCATGATGAAATCCTTAAGAGAAAATCGCTGGAGATCAAGCAGCAGGATGTTATCATACTAGCTCAAGCGTCCATGGCTCATTTGGAAGAAGCGATCCAAAAGATATGTGGATGCACCGTGCTTTCCAGTCCGAAAATGTGTGTTGAGCAGTTAAAAGAAACATTATTAAGCAATAAAAATTAAATTTGTGTTTTCTATGTATATCATGATCGGCGTGCACGAAAAGATATCACAAGATAATATATCCTTAGTCCAAGTATTAGGCTAAGGATATTTGTTTTATCAGGGACATGTATTGATGAGTGTATATATAAATAAAATTGTATTGCTAAGAAAACTGCTATACGTTAATATATATATGAATACTAGGGAATAATATTCGGAAGATTTGTGTGTTGATGAGGTGATAGGATGAGTGGTATAGCAGGAAGCGGTTGTGAAGTAGTCATTCCTTTAGGTGAAAGGAAAACGCTTAAAGAAATTGAACGGAGCATCACGAAAACATATAAAAAGCATATATGGACGAGGTTTAATAAAGCAATTAACGATTTTAAACTGGTTCAGGACGGTGATAAAATTGCGGTGGCCCTTTCCGGTGGGAAAGACAGCTTACTGATGGCAAAATTATTTCAGGAATTAAAGCGCCATGGAAAGATCCAATTTGAACTGGAATTCATCGCGATGGACCCCGGATACTATGACAGCAATAGGACGATGTTAATGAATAACTGCAAGCATCTGGATATTCCGGTGCAGATTTTCGAGACGGATATTTTTGAGGTGATTGATGATATTGCAAGCGATTATCCGTGTTATCTGTGTGCAAGAATGCGGCGAGGCCATCTTTATGCCAAAGCGCAGGAGTTAGAATGCAATAAGCTGGCTTTGGGGCATCATTTTGATGATGTGATAGAAACCACCATGCTAAATATGTTGTATGCCGGTAGTTTTAAAACCATGCGGCCGAAATTAAAATCAAAAAATTTTAAAGGGGTTGAATTGATACGTCCCATGTATTATGTCAAAGAAGATGATATAAAACGTTTTACCAGTAGTAACGGCATTATGGCAATGAATTGCGGGTGTGTTGTGGCAGCACAAAAGACATCCAGCAAGCGCCGGGAGGTAAAGCAATTGATAAAAGCGCTGAAAAAAAACTTTAATGATGTGGATAAGTGTATATTCCAATCAGCCCAAAATGTAAACTTGAATTCCGTTTTAGGATGGGAAAAAGGCGGAAAGAAGTATTCGTTTTTGGATTTTTATGAAGAAGAGTCCGAGCAATCATTTGAAGAATAAAGAACTAGAGGATATTGTATTGCTCTAGGAGCTATCCAACGATATATCAGAATAAATTAGGATAGCATGGATAATACAATAGATGATTTTACCTTAAGCTGTAGTACACTTATAAAGAAAAATAAATTTTTTTAACATATTATAAATCGTTTAATTTGATATCGATATTATGATAAAATTTTGATATAAAATAGTGGAGGAGAATATTGAGATTATTGAGTGAAACCCAATATTTGCGTAGTATGAAATTATATAGAGAAAAATTGCATACTAATTCCGAGTATCCTTTTTGCTTGACCGCTGTTCGGAATTTACATGAGTTAGAATTTCATCCCAATGTCACATTTATTGTAGGTGAGAATGGAACCGGGAAATCAACGATTTTAGAGTCAATCGCGGTAGCATATGGTTTTAACCCTGAAGGTGGAACTAAGAATTTTAGTTTTTCATCTAATAATACCCATTCTGATTTATATAAACATATCAAATTAGTCAAAGGAATAAAAAGACCCAGAGACGGCTTTTTTCTCCGGGCTGAGAGTTTCTATAATCTCGCTACAAATATTGATGAACTTGAGGTTATTGAATCGTATGGTGGCGTTTCACTGCATCAGCAATCACATGGTGAGTCATTCTTCGCGGTGTTTATGAATAGATTTTCAGGGCAGGGATTATATATATTAGATGAACCGGAAGCGGCACTATCACCTTCTAGACAGATGGCTATGCTTGCAAGAATCCATGAACTGGTGGAGCAAGAATCTCAGTTTATCATTGCAACACATTCCCCCATCATTATGGCATATCCTAATTCAAGGATATTGCAGGTGGAAGAAAATTTTAATGAAGTGAAATATGAACAAACAGAACATTATCAGACTATGAGAACTTTTTTGAATAATACGGAGAAAATGTTGAAGATACTTATGGAGCCATAATTTTAAAGGAATTCTCATTAATCTGTAAAACGGTTTTAATATTTCTAATATAGCTTTCATTACAATTAAAAATAATAATGCTTTGAGGAGCTAGACATGAATAATATAAATGATCAAGTTAATAACAATCCAAACACACAAAGATATCTTGGCGATAAAGGTTTAGCGGTACTAATCGCATTTTTAAGTGCTTTTATTCGTTTATCTACCGATCTTTATCTTCCGGCATTGCCAGTATGGCAGAAAGTTTAGATTCGTCTTCAGGTCTTATAGACCTCACTATCATTCTCTTCTTTGTTTTTTATGCAGTTGGAACGCTTTTCTGGGGACCGTTAAGCGATAAATATGGACGCAAGAGAATATTAATGGTGGGGTTAGTCATATACACGGCTGCCACACTGTTTCACTAAAAATGATCTTGAAAAGCTAAATGCCAAAGAGCTTTATGTGGAATTTAGTCCGAAGGTAACACACTTCTTTTCTTTTAAAAGTAGAAAATATGCATAAAAATATACTTCTGCAATTATGCAATTTAATAAAATTAGTAAAAAAATATTATATTAGTTGACATTTTGTTGTAATTATTCTAAAATTAAATACGTGGAACCGGTTACAAAGGGAGAAGCGGATAATGGGTAAGAATAACATTACAATAACAGATATAGCTAAGGAGGCAGGAGTATCAAAAGCAACAGTGTCAAGGGTTTTAAATAATTCTGCAGCAGTTGATGAAAAAACTAGAAAGCATGTTTTGGATGTGATGAAGAAGAATCGTTATAGTCCATCTGCAACAGCAAGGAGTTTATCTAAGCAAGTTTCTTCAACAATTGGTGTAATTGTGCCAGAAGTCGATAATAATTTTTTTGGGGAGATGATTAGAGGTGTTATCGACATTACAGATAAGAATGATCTGACTCTAATTTGCTGTAATACTGATGACAGTGCAGATAAAGATTTAAAAGCTCTTGATATGTTGAAATCTCATAGGATAAGAGGCTTGATTTACGATCCGGCAATTGACTATTCAACAGATAAAGAAAAGAAAAAAGTAACTCAAAAATTAAAAGAACTCGGTGCCCCGGTAGTCGTTGTAGATAGGAATATAGGACTTAATCATGATGGGATTTTTTTCAATGATTACAAGGCCGTTTATGAGTCGGTAACGGCTCTGATTGAAAATGGACATAGAAAGATAGCTATAATAAATGGAACCCAGGAAAGAGTATTAGCAAGAGAAAGACAGCAGGGTTTCATGGATGCAATGAAAGATGCTGGTGTGACACTATGTGAAGATTATATATTTTTTGGTGACTATTCTATGGATTCAGCATATAACTTAACGAAAGAATTGTTAAAACTAAATGAACAACCAACAGCAGTAGTGACTTGTAATAATCAAACAAGTAAAGGGTTCTTAAAGGCTATTTATGAGGTAGGGAAAAAAGTACCCAAAGATTATACAAATATTGCTTTGGATAAAGTCGGAATGTTAAATATCTTAGGGATTCCTTATGATTATATTGAGAGAAATGCCTATCAATTGGGAAAGAAAGCAATGGAATTATTGATACAAAGAATAGCATTTCCAGAAATGCCATTGCAGAAAATAATTCTTGAAGCTCCATTTATGCGTCAGACATTTTAGACGCATAAATTTTTACTCAAAAATGGAACCGGTTACATTAATGCGGTTTGAAACAGAACGAAGAAAAAGAAAAAGGAGGGAAAAGAAGAATGGAACAACAGTTAAAATTAATTATTGGATGTGACTTGGCAGCATATGACTTTAAGTGCGAAGTATTAAGGGTTATGAGAGCTAATGGATACAAAATCGACGATGTGGGTTGTAATTCATCAAAGGAAGGATTGTATACCGTGGCTGCTAAGAAGGTGGCAGATGAAGTGGCAATTGGAAATTATGATTATGGAATTTTGATATGTGGTACAGGACAAGGAATGGCGATGGCAGCTAATAAAGTGTCTGGCATTAGAGCAGTTCTTTGCTATGATGTTTTGCCGGCGGTATTAAGTAAAGAACATAACAATGGAAACATCTTGTGTACAGGTGCATGGATGATGGATGTACCAAAGGCTATTAGGATGATTGAAGCATGGCTTTTTGCTAAATATGCTGGTAATCATGAAGCAGGCATGAAAGATCTGGAACAACTTGATAAAGAGGGGAGGTGAAAGAATGGCAGATCGCTTTAAGGAATTGTCCCAAATGGCTTTGAGTGAACTGAATGCCGTATTTGATAGGATGAACGATACGACAGTTAGAGAATTGTTGGAAATGATTAAAAAAGCCCCACGGATTTTTTTGTTAGGAGCTGGACGTGAAGGTCTTTCTACCAGAAGTTTTGCAATGAGATTAATGCACTTAGGTAAGAAAAGCTATTGGATATGGGATGATACAACTCCATCTATAGGAGAAGGAGACTTGTTTATCTGTGCATGCGGGTCAGCAGATGTGGGACATGAAAATTATATCTGCGAACAAGCAAAAAATAACGGCGCTACGTTAGCGCTGATTACGGCATCTAGCGGTGGGTTTATCGCGAAAATAGCGGATAAGATTGTAATGGTTCCTGCAGCTGCATATCGTGCAGTAGGTAATTTCGTCCCATCAGAACAGCTTATGGGAAATCTATTCGAACAGACATTATTAATATTGTTTGATGTCTTAGTCATGCAATTACGAGAAGAAATGAATATTACAGCATCAGAAATGGTTAGTAGACATCGTAATGTTGAGTAGCAGAAAAAGGTATTTGGTTCCTAAAAGCAGATAACAAATGGCTGAGGATAAAATCAAAATGAAAGGGAGTAAGGGTGAAAAATATGAAAAAGATAATAGCTTTATTGTTAGGGTTGGTTATAACATTTTCATTTACAGGATGTAGTCAAGAGGGAGAAAAAACAACGACAACAGACAAAAACACAACAGAAAAGGTTGCTACAGACTTATTTGATATTTCTCGGTATAAATCTGATAAAGACAAATCAGAATGGACAATTGCAGTTGTTACTAAAGATAATACAGCTGCATGGTTCAAAAGAATGGAAATCGGTGTAAATGAATTTGGTGAAAAACAGTCCATCAATGTAATTCAAAAAGGTCCTGCAAATGCGGATGCAGCTTCACAAGTCCAAGTTATTGATGACTTAATTAATCAAGGTGTAGATGCACTTTGTGTAGTTCCTATTGATCCGGGTGCAATCGAAGCATCTCTTGAAAATGCAATGTCGAAAGGTATTGTTGTAGTTACTCATGAGGCTTCTAACCAGGTAAATACGTTATTCGACGTAGAAGCATTTACTGCAAATGATTTTGGTGCGGCGCTAATGGATGCACTTGCTACAGAAATGGATCAAAAAGGAAAATACGCATTAATGGTTGCTTATACAACTTCCACAACTCACATGGAATATGCAACTGCTCAACATGAAAGACAGTTAAAAGCATATCCAAACATGGAATTAGTTAATAATGGTGCTGTTCCAACATGTGAATCTGAAGAAAGTATTGATACATCCTACGAGAGAGCAAAAGAAGTTTTAAAAGCTAATCCGGATTTGAAAGGATTTACCGGTGTGGCATCTACCGACTGCCCAGGTATTGCAAAAGCTGTTGAGGAGTTAGGATTAGCGGGAAAAGTTAAGATTGTCGGGGTAGGCACACCTAACGAATTTAAGGCTTATGTAAAGTCCGGAACTATTTCGAAAATTAAATTGTGGGATCCAAAGGATGCCGGTTATGCTATGTGTTCAATTGCAGCTAAGATTCTCGCAGGTGAAGAAGTAGGCGATGGTTCGAACTTAGATGTTAAAGGTTATGAAAGCGTTAAATTATCAAAAGGTGCAAACAAATGTCTTATTGGTCAAGCAGATATTGAAATCACAGCTGATAACATTGATAATTATGATTTCTAGTTTTGAGCATTGACTTTGATAAATAAATAGATATACATATTGATGCCGGCATTCGTGCCGGCATCAATTAAAAGTAAGAGAGGGAGAGGAGTATGGTAGATAACATTCTTTCAGTAAAGGGGATAAAAAAATCTTTTGGTGGAGTTCATGCACTGAAAGGGGTAGATTTGACCATTAAAAAAGGTGAAACGCACTGTCTAGCGGGAGAAAACGGATGTGGGAAATCTACCATCATAAAGGTCATATCCGGCTTTTATAAAGCTGATGCCGGCGAAATTGAGATTGATGGACAAAAAATGCAAAATATTACACCGGCGGATGCCATAAAAGCGGGCATCCAAGTTATATATCAAGATTTCTCTATTTTCCCCAATTTGACGGTTATGGAAAATTTGGCGTTTAATCAAGTGCTATCAGAAAAAAAGAAAATAGCGAATAAAAGAGCGTTTAGAAGAATAGCACAAGAAGCAATAAAGAAGATTAATTTTGATGTGGACTTAGATGCAATTGTTGAGACATTACCGGTTGCAGATAAGCAATTAATTGCTATTTCAAGAGCATTACTTGATAATGCGAAATTGATTATTATGGATGAACCTACAACAGCACTTACTAAAAAAGAAGTCAATCGGCTATTTGAGATTATTGAAAATCTAAAAGCAAACGGTGTAACCATATTATTTGTATCTCATAAGCTAGACGAGGTTTTCGAAATATCGGATAGCATTACTATTTTAAGAAATGGTGAAAATGTGGTTTCATGTCCGGCCAAAGAAATGACAGAGGAAAAATTTGCTTACTACATGACGGGGCGAAATTTTGACACGCAAGAGGCTATAAATAAATGTGAACTTGGAGAAGTAGTACTTGAAGCTAAAGGGTTATGTGCACCAGGGTTTGAAGATGTCAGTTTTCAACTAAGAGAAGGTGAAGTCCTAGGAGTTACCGGTCAGCTGGGGTCTGGTAGAACTGAATTGTCACTAGCGCTTTTCGGATTATTAAAGCCCACTAGCGGACAGATTATTGTTGAGGGAAAAGAAGTAAAACTTTCCAGTGTATCTGCAGCACAAAAATTGGGTATTGCATTAGTTCCTGAGGACAGGTTGACAGAGGGGCTGTTTTTACCGCAGTCTATTAAGAAAAATATTACGGTCACAAGAATGGATGACGTAGCAAATAAGTTCGGTTTATTAAGCAGTAAAAAAATTACAGAAGAATCCCAGAAGTGGGTTGACGAAATAGGAGTGGCTACAAAAGATCATAATCTGCCGGTACAGACCTTATCGGGAGGAAATCAACAAAAGGTAGTACTTGCACGGTGGTTGGCAAATAAGCCCAAGGTGCTTATTCTTAATGGACCTACGGTGGGGGTAGATATTGGAGCAAAATATGATATTCACAAATTATTACGAGAACTAGCAAATAGTGGTATGGCGATTATTGTTGTATCTGATGATGCGGCAGAAGTTATAGCAACTTGCGATAGAGTTATAGTAATGCTAAAGGGAAGGGTTACAGGCCAACTTGATGGAGAAGATTTGAATATAACAACACTTTCTAATGCGGCTATATAGGAGAGGAGAGTGCGGAGAATGAATAAAAAATTAAAGAGAGTAACTCAGCAGTCAGAATTTTATGTATTTCTTATTATTGTAGCGTTGTCCTTAATTATTCAAGCGAGGTCCGGACTTTTCTTTGCAAATAATAACATCGTAGATATTATTCGTTCAATGATTGTTCCATCTATCTATGCGATTTGCGCATTACTTGCTTTTGTCAGTACAGGGCCTGATGTTTCATTTCCGCTTATAGCGGCTTTGAGCAGCTATTTGGCAACGATTATTACAATAAAAACAGGTTATAACGGACCGGTATTTGTAGTCTTTTTAATTGCAATGTTTTTTGGAATGTTAATGGGAGCTATAAACGGATTTATTATTGTAAAATATAAATTTCCGAGCTTGATTGTGACACTTGGAACATCTTCCATTTTTAGCGGGATTCTATTAGGGGCTTTTGAAGCAGAAAGAATGGATTTGCCGGAGACAATGGCCAATTATGGAAAAGCATCCTTATTAACAGTGAAAAACGCAGAAACCGGACTAGGTTCTACATTACCAATGACATTCTTGATTTTGGCAGGTTTATATATTATTACATACTTAGTGTTAAATTATACGATGGTAGGACGTGGGGTCTATGCTATAGGCGGAGATGAGATTTCAGCTGAGCGTGCAGGATTTAATGTGAAAGCAATAAGGTTTGGAATCTTTGTAGTAAATGGGATCATCGCAGCAATTGCAGGTGTATGTTACACCGTTATGTCTATGAGATATCTTCCGACTGAATTTGCCGGAGGCGAAATGATTATTATCGCAGCAGTTATTCTGGGAGGAACTCGAATGGCTGGAGGCGTGGGAACGCTTAAAGGATGTCTCCTTGGAACATTGCTGTTGACCATGGTGTCAAATAGTTTAATTTTAGTTGGTATTTCAGTATATTGGCAAAAAATATTTATTGGAGCCATTATTATTATAGGGACGGCTATTTCTGCTATGCAGAGTAATAACGCTTCAAAGATAAAGACCAAAATGAAGAAGGAGGCAGCTTAATCATGAACAATATAAAAATTAGGGAATTGCCAGTTGGAAAAATTGATGATAACATTGCTCGTCTTCTTATTACATTAATAGCATTCTTTATACTTGCAACTGTTACAAAAGGAATCAGTTTTTTAAATGTCGGAAATATGCAATCACAGGGAAAACAATTGACGGAATATGGTCTAATGGCCCTTGGAGTGGGAATTTGTATGATTTCAGGAGGTATCGATCTATCAACAGTATATATAGCAAATCTTACAGGGATTATTGCAGGCCTTATGATGAAGCAATTAGTGCCGCATGGAACGAATGGGATGAGTGGAATTGTTATTTCAGTGGCAACAGCGTTGCTTGTTGGAGCAATATGTGGAGCTTTTAATGGTTTGCTTATCTCCTATCTTCGTATTCCGGCCATGTTAGCAACACTTGGGTCATATCAGCTATTTATGGGAATTGCAATTGTTATTTCACGGGGAAGTACTGTAAGTGGATTGCCTAAAGCATACACAAGGCTGGGAACAACCCTGGTAGCGGGAATACCATTGGCATTTATCATTTTCTTGTGCACTGTAATAGCGATAGCTTTTATTATGAGTAAGACGAAGTTTGGAAGCAGAGTATATCTGGTAGGTACAAATGAGAAAACTGCACTCTTTGCAGGAATTAAGACGAAGAAAATAATTGTTCAAACATATATGCTTTCAGGATTAATCTCAGCTATAGCGGGCCTCATTAGTTTGGCAAGAATTAATTCCGCAAAGGCTGATTTCGGCAGCAGTTATACAATGCAATGTATCTTAATTGTTGTGTTGGGAGGTGTAAACCCTAATGGTGGGTTTGGTTCCATACCAGGTATTGCTATTGCAGTTGTAGTACTACAAATTTTGTCATCTTACTTAAATATGTTTCCGAATATCTCAAACTATTATCGAGATTTAATTTGGGGAGTAGCATTAATAGCTGTATTAATTATAAACACCGTTATTAATAAGCGTAAGACATTAAAAATGAGTAAAAGTTAATGGAAATGATTAGGTGTTTTATGTCGTGACATTCTCCACTAGAATGGAACGGGTGGAGAATTTAATTAAAAATTCTAAATAGTATTAATAATAGAGGAGAATAAAATGTTTGATGTTGTAGCTTTGGGAGAATTATTAATTGATTTTACACCCTATGGATTATCGCAGCAAAATAATAAATTATTTGAGTGTAATCCGGGAGGAGCGCCGTGTAATGTATTATCAATGCTTGCAAAGGCAGGATTTAGTACGGCATTTATTGGGAAAATAGGGATGGATATTTTTGGTGAGCAACTTGAAAAGACATTAATTGAAGTGGGAATAGACAGTTCCGGATTAGTGAAATCGAGTGAAGTAAATACGACGTTAGCATTCGTGCGAATTAATGAAAACGGTGATAGAGATTTTGCCTTCTATCGAAATCCTGGTGCCGATATGAGATTAGAAGAAAATGAAGTAAAAGATGAATTACTAAAAAATACAAAAATATTTCATTTTGGAACATTATCAATGACACATGACGGTGTAAGAAAAGCAACAAAGAAGGCGTTGGCGATTGCGAAAGAGCATAATGCATTAATTTCGTTTGATCCGAATCTTAGACCGCCATTATGGAAGCAAATGGAGGATGCTAGGGAGCAAATGCTCTTTGGATGTTCACAGTGTGATATTTTGAAAATTGAAGAGGAAGAATTGAAATTCATGTTGGATTGCAAAACTGTTGACGAAGGCATTGCAATACTAAATGAGAAATTTAAAATTAAGCTGATCATAGTTACTTCAGGAGAAAAAGGCAGTGCGGCATATTACAATAACATATCAGTAAAGAAACCGGCATTTTTGAATAGGGACACAGTAGATACTACAGGAGCGGGCGATACTTTCTGCGGATGTTGCTTAGCTTATGTACTGGTACATGGAATAGAAGAACTTTCGAAAATACAGCTAGAAGAAATGCTTGTTTTTGCAAATGGAGCGGCATCTATTGTTACAACAAGAAAAGGAGCAATTCGTGCAATGCCGTATGTGGATGAAGTATATGAATATATTGAAAATTCTGAACAAAGTATTCATTGATTGATGCAGATGAGAAAAAATTTATAAAAATCAATTGTGGGTAGAATAAATATAAGGAGATAGTAAGATGCAACATGGAATATATTACGCATATTGGGAGAAGGAATGGAGTGGAGACTATAAATATTATATTGAAAAAGTCTCAAAGTTAGGTTTCGATATTTTAGAGATAGCTGCCACTCCAATAGCCTATTATTCTGAAAAAGACATAAAAGAATTAAGGACATGTGCAGAACATCATAATATTAGACTGACTGTTGGGCACGGACCAACAGCAGAGCAAAATATTGCATCATCAGATCCTGATATAAGAAAAAATGGACTAGCTTTTTTTACAAATATTTTTAAAATGATGGAAAAGCTCAATTCAACTTTAATTGGAGGTGCATTGTATTCTTATTGGCCGGTTGATTACTCCAAACCAATTGATAAATCAGGAGATTGGCAACGTGGAGTAGAGGGTGTAAGAGAGATGGGAAGAATTGCAAAGGAATGTGGTATAACATTAGGTCTCGAATCCTTAAATCGTTTCGAAAACCATGTTTTAAATACGGCAGCAGAAACAGTTGAATTTGTTGAAGAAACAGAGGCTGATAATGTAAAGGTAATGCTTGATACATTTCATATGAACATTGAAGAGCAAAGTATTGGAGACGCTATTAGAACAGCAGGAAAATATTTAGGACACTTTCATACGGGTGAATGTAACAGAATGGTTCCGGGAAAAGGACGCATACCGTGGCGAGAAATTGGTGATGCGCTAAGAGAGATAGAATATGATGGGACGGTTGTTATGGAGCCATTTGTGAGAATGGGTGGTCAAGTAGGACAAGATATAAGGGTATGGCGTGATATCAGTAACGGTGCAGATGAAGAAAAATTAGACAAGGATGCGTGTGATGCATTAGTTTTTCAAAGATATATGCTGGATTGGAAATAATAAGGGTCTTGACCTTCTGCGTTCTAAAATGGATTTTTCAGTGGTTTCAACCTGTCACTCTGTCCCTGTCCTATCCCATTTATTTGCAATGAATAAATTTACCTGTAAAAGAGCAAATCCTTTTATAGTAAGATATTGACTAAAGATATAAATTAGAAGGGGATATCAATGGTCAATAAAAAATATAAAGGAAGCTTTTTTAAACATTTTATGATAATATTTGATCCAAGACAGAAAGGTAAAGTATGGCATAAATTAAAATCAAAAAACTTTAAAGGGATTGAATTGATACGTCCCATGTATTATGTCAAAGAGGACGATATTAAGCGTTTTACCAGTAGTAACGGCAGTATGGCAATGAATTGCGGATGTGTTGTGGCAGCACAAAAGACATCCAGCAAGCGCCGAGAGGTAAAGCAATTGATAAAAGCGCTGAAAAAGAACTTTGATGTTGTGGATAAGTGTATATTCCAATCAGCTCAAAATGTGAACTTGAATTCAGTTTTAGGATGGGAAAAAAGGCGGAAAGAAGTATTCATTTTTGGATTTTTATGAAGAAGAGTCCGAGCAATCTTTTGAAGAATAAAGAACTGGAGGGTATTGTAGAAATCTAATGACGCATATAGAGGGCATCAGGGGTAGAGAGGGAGTATCTGTCACTATTTAATAGTATTTCAGCAACTTGATTTTCGAATTAAGAAGATAAGATTATTGCAATTAACTAAAAAAGCTTACTAGAACCGGATACAAGACACCTTTTCTTTGACATTTATACTTGCTGCAATTAAAAAAGTAGACGATCTTTGTCTACTTTTCTATTACTAATTATTTCTGATGACTTAAGTTATTTTCTGGTATAAAGCAGCCTGCTATCTTCATCATTATAGAGATACCAGAAGTGATTTCTTGTAGGCTCGGGATGTGTTGTGTCTGTTATGGGACAATCAAATGTCATATCGCAAAGATCTGTCTTTTCAAGGTAAAGGATGTGATGTTGAAGCACTCCCATACGATCCTTATACCATTCTTCCCAGGGATATCCTGCTTCAAGCATTTCTTCTGTGGGGATTGCGTGCGCGCTGGAACCCGTGTTGAACCATCTGTACTTCATATAGTGTGCATCTGTTTCCTCAGTAAGGCCAGAGATGACTGTTTCGGAGTCAAAGCCTATTTTATCCAATGTTTCCAAAACACCGTTCTCCTTAAGCATTTCTTTCAACTTCATAGATAACCCTCCCGTTATGATAAAAAAGTATTTGGCGAATATGTATGGAGAATCATTCCATTATTATTCTTTTCTATTATATCATATGAGATATAAGGCGGAAAGTTATTTTAACAAGGGAAGAGGATGATAGATAGGTTTGAAGTTATAGATAAAGAAATTTCTTGAAACAGATACGGGGATTGAGAAAGTATTTATGGTATGTTTTGATAAACATGCTTTTGAAATATACAACAAGGCTAACGATCATTGATTCAAATGAAAGAATAACAAAAATAAGGTAAAAGACAGCTATAAAGCTAAAAATCCTAAAACTAGAAGTGGTACAGGTGCCTGTGTTTGCAAGTGGCTTACTTTTTATGGTAGAATTAGGGCATGATTTCTGGTGAGGAGCTGTTTCATGTTTAATGACTTTATAAAACATTATAATATAATAAGGGATATACTTAGAGATTGCTTTCTTTACGGATGCTTTTCGAGAGATGGGCTGGAGAACAAAAGAAATGTGAGTTCAAGGAAGGTCAGCTATGAAATGCGGCGAATCCAGCAGTATATAGAAGAGAAATATATCAAGGTGGATAAGGATGGCAGATATAAGCTTTTAAGCCTGACCTATGATTTTATGAGGCATTCGGATAATTTTCTTGTAAACACCTATATGACAAAGAGCTTTACACGTACCGACTTGTTAACCTATTTCTTTATTCTATTATATATCCAGGCACAAAAAACTCCGTGTTCGCTAAGTACAATAGAATATGGGCTTGCTCAGGGCGGTTATATATCCTTTGATAAAATCAGCAGTAAGACCATTCAAAGAAAGCTTACCGAAATGGTTAAAGGCATTGAAATTCTCTCATGTGAAGTGGTAAAGAGAAAAAAATACTATTCTGTAGCGCCTGACATACTTGAAAAACTTGATAATAATGAACTGAGGGAATTACTTACCGCTGTCAGCCTGTATAAAAATATTATATTTCCTGTAACTGCAGGCTACTTCTGTATACAGACCCTGGAGGATTATATACGTTACGAACGGAATGCCGGTGGTAATGACATTGATTATTTCAACTACAGATATGTGCATTTTCATCCTATAATCGAAGAACAAGTATTGTGGGAGATTTTAAATGCTATACATCAGGGAAATAAAATAAAGCTTTTCTATCATTCACCAAAAAATAAAGATAATTGTTCCGGTAGTAAGATTTTAAGCCCGTATAAAATAAGATACGATGTCCGGCATGGAAGATTCTATTTAGTTTCTTTCGATAACTATAAAAAGTGTATTGTATCAAGACTTGACAGAATAGAAAACGTAGAAATATCAGAGGATACGTTTCAAAAAGAGAATTATGATGAAGAATACCACAAGCAGATGTGCTGCAGCTGGTCCAGTGTATCCCTGGGTAGCGGCAAAGAGCCTGAGAATATAAAACTTGAAGTGCTGATTGATGAACAAACGGAAGACTATGTTATAGAAAAAATTATGAATGAGGCACCTAATGGGATATTGGAGAAAATAGAAGATGGGCGATATCATATAAGCATCCGGGTCAACGATAGTGGTGAGCTTATTCCTTGGATTAGAGGTTACGCAGGGTATGTAAGGGTTTTAGAGAGTGCAGAATTGGCAGAAAAAATTCTTAACGACTGGAAGGAGATGCTTTTATCTTATGGAATTGTTTAGTGAGGTTAAAAACAGGTACTTTCAGTTAGTATTCAGGATTATCAACGAATGTGCCGATGGAAAGGCAAAAAGTGAAATGCTGAGAATAGTAGACGAAGGGGAATTTGAGCAGAAGGTCATAGGAAAGAAGCAACAGTCCTTTGCAGATCTTATATTAAATAGGTGTGGTAGTGACGAGAATTTAAACTTATTAACTGAAACGGACGGTATGTTATATCCTTCTATTGAAACCGCCGGCAAGCCGCCTCTTCCTGTCCGGTTTTCAAAAATTGAAAAAGCCTGGTTGAAGGCCTTTTTAGAGCAGGATGGAGTAAGAATGGTTCTGCGGAAAGAAACATTGGATAAGCTCCGAGAGAAACTAGATGACTTTGAAACTCCGATAAGAGATGAATATTTTGAACAGACTAATAAAATAAAACTACCGGCAATTGTAGATCGGGAAACATATGAAGAGAATTTCCGGATTATACTGGACGCGCTCATACGCGAAAAACCCATAAGGTATAGCAATACAGATAAAAGGGGTAATGTATATACAAATAAGCTGGCTTTACCCGTCAATATCGAGTACGCTATGAGGGATGAGAGATTCCGTGTTTCCATGTATTCTTTGGATGATAACCGTCCCATCATGGCCAATATTTTTACTTTGTCGGATCTCAGGGTTGTGGATGAAGAAGTAGGCATCGATAGAGAGACGGCAAAAAAGTTGTTGTTTGAGCAGAAATATTCAGAAGAGCCGATAATCCTGGAAGTTACGGATAAAAAGGCAGCAATGGAAAGGTGTTTTATGTGCTTTTCCGGGATGGAGAGAACTGCAAGAAATTTAGGGAATAACAAGTATGAGATACGACTCCATTATTATTTATTTGAAGAGGAAAATCTCATCCGGAGCATCATTTCGCTGGGGCCATATGTAAGAGTAGTTTCCCCTCAAAAAATTATTGATGAGATTATAGTAAGAGTTAAGAAATCAATAAGCTTATATTACAGATAAAAAGTTTGCAACGAGATAAAGGTTGCAAACTTTTTGTCTGTTAATTGGTAATTTATTCTCGTATACTAAAATTGTTCCCATTCCCAATGCAAAGATTTCTGAAAGGTCTTGCGGTGCCTTTTACCATAGTCATAAGAGGTATGCCGGGAAAAGGTGGAACTCAAGAACCTTAGTGTCGGAGGTTCGATTCCTCCATTACTGTAAAGTAATTAGCTCAGCGGTAGAGCATAAGGCAAGGAAAAGGGGTTCGAATCCCCATCAGATGAAGGATCTGATTGCTATGGTTTAGCGCTCGACGGTCACTCGAGGTATTTCACAGGTACCTTTGAAAAGAGTCCTCAGGTTTTTGCAGATTTTTTTGTGAAAACACCGGAACTTAAGCCTTGAAGTGTGCGGATACCGGGTATGGCAAACCTATCCTTGTAGGTGAATCTTCATTGCAAATGAATCAAGCAGTACCTAAAATATGCATGAAGTCATGTGCAACGATTTGTAAGCAATATCCTTAAGCAGCACTCCGCCGACGTTACGGGAGGATTCTTGAAAAAGGTTTACAAAAACAACTGATACTTTTTATGAAAGGGTGGTCAAAATGAAGGTAATTATCAAGAATGATGAAAGAGGTTTATTGTTTAGGGATGGCAACTATATTAAGTGCCTAATGCCGGGCAAACATTATCTTAATCCATTTATTAAATATAGAGTTGCTGTGTCTGATGTAAATAAAGCCTTTGATTCGGCAGGTAAAAATATAAACCTGTTTCTTGAGGATACGGAGCTTTTGAAGGAGCTTACAGTGATAGATGTCCAGGATTATGAAATTGTCATTCATTTTGAAGACGGTAAACTTGTAGAGGTACTTAAGTCCGGAAAGTATGCGTTCTGGAACATACTTAAAAACCATGACTTTATTGTTGTAGACATTAGAAACCCTGAAGTAAAACCGGATATTGATGCCTCTATTTACAATAGCCCTAAACTTGCAGCGCATGTGGGTTATTATGAAGTAGGAAATCATGAAAAAGGCATTCTCTATTATAACAATGCAACACAAAAAACTTTAGAGCCGGGTAGGTATTTCTTCTGGAAAAGTCCTGTACATGTTGTCGTAAAGAATGTGGATTTAAGACAGCAGCAGTTGGATATGGCCGGTCAGGAGATTATGACGGAAGATAAGATTACATTGAGATTAAATTTTGTATGCCATTACAGGGTCACAGATCCGTTAAAAATTGTTGAGATAAAGTCCTTCGAGGAACAACTTTACATAGTTTTGCAGTTGATTTTGAGGGAATATGTAGGAGCTTTAAAACTAGATGATCTTCTTTTGAAGAAACAGGAGATAGGAAGCTATGTTCTTGAGAAGTTAAAGGAGAAAAGCAGTAGCTACGGTGTGGAATTTTTATTTGCAGGTGTCAAGGATATTATATTGCCCGGAGACATAAAAGAAATATTAAATACCGTGCTCATTGCCGAAAAGAAGGCACAGGCGAATGTTATTACCAGGAGGGAAGAAGTTGCTTCGACAAGAAGCCTTTTAAACACTGCAAAGCTGATGGAAGAAAACCAGACATTGTTCAGATTAAAAGAACTGGAGTTTTTGGAAAAAATCTGTGATAAAATAGGGAATATCTCTCTAACAGGTGGCGGCACATTGATTGAACAGCTTAATGCACTGCTGTCAAATAAGGCTAATGAATGCAAAGTGAGCAAGTAAGCGCTGGCTTATAAAGGCGGGCTGATTTGTCCGCCTGAAATTATTACGAATTGAGTTGAAAAACAGATGATAGAAGTAAAAGGGAAATATAATACTGCAAAAGTATACATAGATCATGTAGAAGAACAGACTGTCTCACAAATCATAGAGCTATGCAATCAAGAATTTGTGAAAGACAGTACGATAAGAATCATGCCCGATACGCATGCCGGAGCAGGATGCACGATTGGAACGACAATGACCATTTCAGACAAGATTGTGCCCAATCTGGTGGGGGTGGATATTGGGTGTGGAATGGAAGCAGTAAGATTAAAAGTCCGCAAACTGGATTTGGGAGCGCTGGATAGTGTGATTAGAAAAAATGTACCATCAGGTTTCGATATACGGTCTAAGATTCATAAGTATGAGAAAAAAGCCGGACTTGAGGACCTAAGATGTTTAAAGCATGTTAATTTCAGGAGAGCACAGCTAAGTGTAGGAACCTTGGGCGGAGGGAATCACTTTATAGAAGTGGATGTAGACCAAGAGGGCAAGTACTGGCTGGTTGTTCACTCAGGGAGCAGAAATCTGGGAAAGCAAGTGGCGGAATATTATCAGAAGACTGCTTTCAACAGCTTGAACAAAAAATCAAAAGAGAAGCAGAAACTTATTGAGGATTTGAAGGAACAAGGAAGAAAAAATGAAATACAAGATGAACTAAAGAAACTTAATTATATGAAGGTACCCAAACAATTGGCTTATGTGGAGGGTGATCTATTCGATGATTATCTTCATGATATGGAGATCGTGCAACAGTATGCCGTTCTCAACAGACTGGCCATTGTAGATGAGATTTTGGGTCATATGAAGGTAGATGAGACGGAACGTTTTACCACTATCCATAACTATATCGAAGTTCAGGCGAAAATCCTTCGCAAAGGAGCCATTGCTGTTTATGAGGGGCAAAAAGTACTTATTCCCATGAACATGAGGGATGGTGCGCTGATCTGCATAGGAAAAGGAAACGCCGACTGGAACTATTCGGCTCCCCATGGAGCCGGAAGGCTGATGAGCCGTGGCGCTGCAAAAGAAAGAATCTCCATGGAAGAATACAAAAAATCTATGGAAGGGATTTACACAACGTGTGTGGACCGTTCCACTGTAGATGAGGCCCCTATGGCATACAAACCAATGGAGGAAATTATAAATAATATTAACGATACTGTTGAAATACTGGATATTATTAAGCCGGTATATAACTTTAAGGCTTCGGAGTAAGAGAATAAACTATATCAAATACATTAAACGTTTTGTTTGAAATATTTTGCTTTAGTGGGGAGTGGATAGTGAGGAGAGTATAAGAGTATATCTATTAATGATTACGGAACTTTTTTACTGGCAAAAACATCTATATAATAATATATTAAAAGGGAATAGATAAAGTTACGGGTGAAACGGTCTTTCTGGAGGTAATGCAGGTTAGGCTGTGTTGTAACAACTTGCTTTTATAAAGAATGAAATAATAGCATTTCTCACTATATACGGCTATAAATTATTTAGTGAAAGTGTTGGACGCTTAGGTTGGATTTTTCTGATTGGAGGCGTATAGACTACCATTGTACTTGTACTAGGACTTATACGGAATTTTTCTGTAAGTGAGCTTATTTCAAGTCTTTTCATGGGTTCTATGGCTGCAATACAAATTATTGCCGCTGTCCGGCTTTTTAAAGGATAGTTATTATATTGAAAAAGATAGAAACCGTAATCAATCAAATAGGGGGATGGAAGTGAGTAAGGACAATAAAGGATTACTTAAGTATTTGGGAAGTATATTTTTCGGGGTTTTACTAACCCAAAGACTTCCGCACGATTCTTATTCAATTATACAATATATAATAAGGCCAATAAGGCTAGGCAATGGTGTAATCTATCTTTCGGGATTAATACCACTCATTTTGTTTATTATTGGGATACGGGGTTTATTTAAGTTAGAGAGATTTGCCAGCAAAAATAAAATCCTGATATTTTTAATACTAATCACAATAGTATTGCCTATAATGAGGAACTCATTGAATACTGTTAGATCAACCTATTATTGGCTTTTAAAAGATAATTTAGAGACTATTGATTTAGTAGATGCGAAAGTTAGCCTAGCACATTCAGATAAAGAAGAAGTAACAATAAAAGTGAGCTTAGAATTAATAAACTATAGTAAGAATGAAAATGAATTTAGGATAAGAATGCATTTACCTGAGGCATGGAAGACTTACTTCGGTGCAGATTATTTTGAATTTGATGAAGAGTATACGGCTCATGGACATAGTAATGTAACTAATATTACTAAAGAAATGACAGTTCAGTTAGTAGATGGCTATAATCAACAGAATATACGTCATTCTCAATGGTATTGGGAAACATTTAGGTATGAGATATATGATGATGAAGATACGGTGTGGATCGTAGATCATGGTATATAAGAATTATTATATTATAAGCATTATTATGAAAATATAAGGCAAAATCAGAAGGTCAATATGAAGGCAATAGATTTATAGTGTATGGAGGAAAAGAGTTGAAGAGATACTTAGGTACAGAGATATCATATTCATGCGGACAGAGAAAGAAAATAAAGATAATTTTGGTATACACATTCCTTTTTACTATTATGGAATAGAAAACAACGAACTTGTAGCATAAAAATATTAAATAAATTCTAAAAGTGGTGAGGAGGCTTCTATGGGAAAAGTTATTAAGATTTTATTTGGAATAATATTTTTAGTAATCATGGTATCGTCATGTCAGAAAGCAGACAAAAATATTAATTCATCTTCTGTGTATATGAATAAAGATCTCGATAAAGAAGCTCAAGTAAATAGCACTTCTGAAAATAGAGCTGCTGAAGACACATTAGGGCAAGAGAGCAACAAAGAAAATACAATAGATAATAGAATTGAAGATAATAAATTAAGAAAGTTAGAGCAAGAAAAAAATTCAAAGAGTGAATTATTGAAGAGATTGGAACAAAAAGGAATTACAGAAAAAATGAGAAATACATTAGAAAATTTAGGATTTGATAAAGAAGAAATGTTATCCTTAGCGCAAGAGCAAATTGACATAATATTTGCTCCGGGAACACATTTAGATGGCGGAGGATTTGATTTTTTTGCATGCTCAGAAGAAGAACAAAACAGATTACTGGAACAAGGGATTGACTCAGAAAAGAGTATCATATTATATAATCTAAGCTATACATATGAGGATATGACTCAGATATCACAAGAGGAATTAGACTTTATTTTTCCTAATACAGAACTAATTGCTAACCTAGAAAACTTAGGCATATCTAAGGAAAGAATAGATGATCTGATAAGTAAAGGATCAACATATAGAGAAATAATAAAAGATGCGCTAAGTAAGAAGTATTAAGCATAAAGTCTACAGAAGGCTTAAGAAGACTAGCTTTTTAATTTCATTCACCAGCTTATCTTATGTTTATTGACTTTGCGCACTGCTTGATATATATTTGTTATAATTAATATATTTTATGGAAGAAAGGTATAAAAGTCTATGATAACATCAAGTATCTATGAAAAGTATGTTCCTGCCTATCTCTGTGAAGATGAGCCTAATAAAGACACGCTGTGGTTGGTTTTTGACAACAATAAAATCATGGTAGTACCGGCAGACGATGGAAAAGTGACCATTCCATCCAATGATTTTTTAATAGAGAATAACATTTCGTTACAGCGCAAACAATACCTGGGGTTGTACGAGGGTAAGCATTGCTACCTTGCGCAAATCAGTGATAGCAAAGAAAATTCCTCAAAACTTTGCTGGAAAGACTTAAGATCACTATTCGGTACTGTGGATGATCATCTGTTTTTGCTTGCGGGACGGGCATATCAGATTTTATTGTGGGATCAGACTCATCGCTATTGCGGCAGATGCGGAAAAGAAACAAATTTTAAACAAGATGAAAGGGCAAAGATCTGTCCGGCGTGCGGACTGCTCAGTTACCCAAATATTTCACCGGCCATTATCGTTGCGGTTGTAAAAGATTCAAAGATTTTACTTGCCCACGCTAAAAGGTTTACCCATAAGATGTACAGTGTCATCGCCGGTTTTGTAGAACCGGGTGAAGCGCTGGAGGATTGTGTAAAAAGAGAAGTAATGGAGGAAATGGGCATTGAGGTAAAAAATATCAAGTACTTCGGAAGTCAATCATGGCCGTTTCCCAACTCAATGATGATTGCTTTTACGGCGGAATACGCAGGTGGAGAAATCACTGTTGACGGAACTGAGAATGATGATGCAGGCTGGTTTGGTGCGGAAAATCTTCCGGAGATTCCTAATCATATCAGTATTTCGAGGAGTTTGATAGATTGGTTTGTAGAGAATCATAAATAAGCTTTCATCATGTTGATAGATCAGAATAATATTTAAAAATGATTGACAATATTGAGGCTTTTATTTATACTATAAATAACTAGTTAGGTTCGAGATGAGATGAGAGAAAATTATATAGCTGAGTTGAGATGAGAAGAGATGAGTCTGCATTAGCTGAAATATTTTAGAGAATATCAGCAGTAGGATTTTTCATCCTACTGCTATTTTATTGGTTATAAACATCACTCAGCCCCAAATACCTTATCTTAGACTGACTAACAAAAAATATTTTGGAGGTTGATGAATGATGGAAACAGCAGTAAAAAGAGAAGTGAAAAAGAGAGAACTAAAAGCGGTAGATGTAGTGCTGGCGGGTATATTGATTGCTGCCGGAGCGGTACTTAGATTGTATACACCGCCATTTTTCGGGATTACTCCCAATCTTGTTATCGGAATGTATTGTTTGGCAATTCTTTTAATCAGGCCTTCTTTTAAAGAAGTGATCGGCATAGGGATTGTTGCAGCGGCGGTATGTCATTTTACTACGAAATCGCTCATTCCTTATATTAATTTTGCCAGTGAACCTATTGGTGCGATTGTAGCCGGATTATTGGTAATGGCGCCGTTTAAGCTTTCATTAGGAGGCAAGTACTCATTAAAGCCATTTGTTGTAACATTTTTAGGTACCGCTGCCAGTGGATTAACCTATATTACCATTCTTAAATTCTTGATTCTGTTTATCGAAACACCTAAGAACCCGGCGTTTACGTATTTGTTAACTGTAGTAGTGGTGACTGCGGTAGTGAATTCAGTTTTGGCACAAGTATTATATTATCCTATTAAAATGGCATTGGGGAAGAATGATGAGTAGTATTTTAAAAATTTCTGATTTAACGTTTATATATCAAAATTCCAAAAAAGCTTCGCTCCAACAGATCAATATGGATATTCATGAAGGTGAGTTTATAGGAATTACAGGGCCTACAGGAGCAGGAAAATCAACATTGGCTTTATGTATGAACGGTGTTATTCCTCACTTTTATCAAGGTGATTTTTATGGGAGTGTCATGGTTGATCAGAAAGATACGGTTGACAATGACTGTGTAGCCCTAGCCGGTTCTATCGGAAGTGTTTTTCAAGATCCTGAAGCGCAGATTGTAGCGACGGTTGTAGAGGATGAAGTTGCTTTTGGATTGGAAAATCTGAATCTTCCGAGATATGAAATGGAAGAAAGAATTACAACAGCATTAGAGATGACGGGGATCTCCCAATTGAGGAATTATTCTACTGCGAGATTGTCCGGTGGACAAAAACAGAGGGTAGCCATAGCAGCGGCCATTGCGCTTCGTCCTAAAATTCTGGTATTGGATGAGCCCACATCTGAATTGGATCCGCAAGGAACGCTTGCAATTTATGAGACTCTGAAGAACCTTAATGAACTATATGGCATTACTGTCATTATCATAGAACAAAAAATTCAGTACCTTGCTGAATATTGCAGCCGCTTGGTTGTACTGGACAAAGGAAAGATAGCGATAGAAGGTCCCTGCCGGGAAGTGCTCTCCCGGCAGGATACCCTCCAAGGGCTTGGAGTAAACTGTCCGCCGGTGACACAGCTGGCGTATATGCTGAAACAAAAAGGCTTATATCATGGTGAATTTCCGATCAATGTGGACGAAGCCTATTTGGTTGTAAGTAAAGTATTGCAGGATAAGGGGAGATTTCAGTGATTAAGATTGAGAATCTTACATTTGGTTATATAGACGGAAAAGACATTTTAAAAGATATCTCTCTACACATCCGCAAAGGTGAATTTGTTGCTTTTGTGGGGCAGAACGGTGCAGGGAAAACCACGTTGTTAAAACACTTCAACGGATTGCTCAAGCCAACGGGCGGCAAGGTGATGGTGAAGGAACTGGATACCAGAAGACATAAAACCAGCAGATTAGCCCAGCATATCGGTTTTTTATTTCAAAATCCCGATCACCAAATTTTTTGTAATACGGTCTATGAAGAGATCGCCTTTGGTTTGAAGGTTTTAAAACTATCCAAGTCGGATATGGAGACAAGAATAAAAAAAGCTGCGAAAAGAGTAGGCCTTGAAGAATTCCTTGATGTGAATCCCTTTTCTTTGAGCAAAGGACAGAGACAAAGAGTGGCGCTTGCATCTATTCTTGCTTTGGATGTAGATATTATCGTATTGGATGAACCGACTACAGGGCAGGACTATCAGGAAAGTATTGAAATCATGGAGATGATTCAAGAATTGAATACGATGGGAAAGACCATCATTATGGTTACCCATGATATGGAATTGGTAGCGAAGTATGCATCAAGGGCCGTCATTTTAAGCGGCGGTGTTGTTTTAGAGGATGGCAGACCTGAAGAAGTATTTGTCAAGCATGAGAGTGTGAAACAAGCAAAGCTTAGTTGTCCGCAAATTCTAAGTTTGGCACAAAAATTTCACAAAAAAGGCTATTTCAAAGATATGATGACCGCCGAACAAATGTATGAACAAGTTATTTATTTGATTGAAGGTGAAAAAAATGCCGGCATTGGTTGAATATATTCCCGCAAATACGGTGATGCATAAATTGAATCCCATTACCAAAATATTATGGACCATTGCTGTATTAACCATATGTTTTATGTTTAATCAGCCCGCTGCCATATTATTAGTGTTGATCAGCAATTTAGCCGTAGCAGCATTATCCAAAGTTTTAAAGCAAGTATTGCCCGCAATTATAGGATTGTTTATATTTTCTTTATTATTAATACTTTTTCAAATATTTTTCGTGACAGAAGGAAATACACTTTTTTATATCATCCCTTTTGTAAACATCGGAAGAATCACCGATGTAGGTTTGGAATACAGTGCTGTCCTGGCGCTTAGGATGTTGGCGACAACTTCTACTATACCCATTCTGATGACCACGACGCAGATGAAAGATATCGTTGTAGTACTGACTGAAAAATGTAAGGTTCCTTTTAAATATGCATTTATGTTTGTTACTTCTTTGAGATTTATACCGACTTTTATGGAAGAGATGGATCAAATCCTACAGGCACAAAAATCCAGAGGGTATGATTCGGACACAAGAAACCCATTCAAAAAATTATTTATTATTATACCGCTTGCCATCCCTCTATTGATATCATCGGTAAAAAAAGCAGAAAAAATGGCGATATCCATGGAAGTGAGAGGTTTTGGTGCAGGCCCGCGTTCTCACTACAACCAGGTGGATATGAAAACAAAGGATTATGCGGTTATTATATGTCTTATTGCAATAACGTTTATATCAATATTGATATAAGTGTTATTTTGGTATAAAATATATTTTAGAGCATAAAATAATAAGTTGCACATGCTTAGGGTAATATATATCTTTCTTTTAACATAATAAATCAGATGATTGGTGGTAGGGGTAGGCCTTGTGTCTACCCCCATAAAAATGCTTAGGGGTATTCGGGCAGACACAAGGCCTGCCACTACACTAAACAAGATGTGGAAAAGTGCTTAGTCGTTCGAAAATCAAACATGTGGACAGTCCCTCTGTTATGCCAGAACCGGGCAAACAGCAGGGACAGTCCCCAAGTTCGATTTCCTCTGCGTGCTAAATTCGACTTTGTTGTATTCTTCTATGGATACCAATGTGATTTGAGCGTGGAAATATTCTGTGAACTGTAAACCGTGAACCAATAAATAGATGTAAAGGGGATAAAAGATGAAAAAACTCTTAATAGGAAACGAGGCAATCGCTTTCGGCGCAATCGAAGCGGGTGTGAACGTGGTAACCGGTTATCCGGGGACACCCTCCACTGAAATGCTTGAAACGATTGCAGAAAATAATATAGATGAAAAAATATATGTGGAATGGTCGGTCAACGAGAAGGTTGCATTGGAAATTGCAGCAGGTGCCGCTTATACCGGTGCGAAGTCGATGGTTGCTATGAAACAGGTGGGATTAAATGTTGCTTCTGACCCTCTGATGAGCTTGAGCTATGTAGGTATTAAAGGGGCGATGATTGTATATGTAGCCGATGATCCGGGGCCATTTTCTTCTCAGACGGAGCAAGATACCAGGGCATTCGGTAAATTTGCCAATTTGCCTGTTTTTGATCCTTCTACTCCGGAAGAAGCAAAAGAGATGGTTAAAGAATGCTTTGATATATCACATCAATTTGAGCTGCCTGTGATATTGAGAACAACCACAAGGATCTGCCATTCCTGCAGTACTGTAGAACTCACAGGCGAAATAGACCAATCTTGTATAGAAGGTTTTACAAAGGATGCTCGTTGGGTTATTTTTCCAAGTTTGGCTTATAAGAATCATATCAAGCTGGAAGAAAAGAAAAAGGAACTCAGTCATATTTTTTCAAGTTCTCGGTTTAACAGTTTTACCGGAACAGGTAAGAAAGGTATCGCTGTTTCAGGAGTCGCTTATACGTACTTAAAAGAAGTCATCGATGAATTGGGACTAAGCCTGCCTGTATTGAAGATCGGGACACCGCACCCGTTTCCTGATGAATTGGCACTAAAGTTTTTAAATAGTGTAGAGGACGTACTGGTGCTGGAAGAGTTGTATCCGGTGGTTGAAGAGCAGCTTAAAGAGCTCAGCTTGCAATGTGAGAAGATTCCGGGCATTTCCGGTAAGAAGACAGGACATATGCCTGTGGCGGGAGAGTATAGTGTAGAGCTTATTAGGAATGCTGTCTGCGAATTTCTTCAAATCCCTAATCCGGCTCAGCAAGTTTCGCAGATTCCCGAACTTCCTCCAAGGCCTCCGGTACTATGTCCGGGATGTCCGCATAGAGCATCTTTCTATGCATTTAAAGTTGCCACCAAAGGGAAAAAAGCTGTTTTTTCCGGGGATATCGGATGTTATACACTGGGCAATGCAAAGCCATTGGAAGCTGTAGATACCTGCCTTTGCATGGGGGCAGGCATTACGATCGCACAGGGATTGCACCGTGTAGAGAACGATACGGCGAATATAGCGTTTATAGGTGATTCGACCTTTTTCCATACGGGAATTCCGGGGATTATCAATGCCGTTTATAATAACACCGATATTACGGTGGCGGTACTTGATAATAGAACGACAGCCATGACGGGAAATCAGCCTCATCCGGGTACCGGTATGACCGTGATGGGTAAAGAAGCACCCAAGCTGGATATATATGAAATTGTAAAAGCCTGTGGTGTAAAATGCATAAAAAAGGCCAATCCGCTGGTACAAAAAGAAGCAGTGGCTGCCGCGCAGGCAGCGATTGATTTTAAAGGCCCTTCGGTAGTGATTTTAGAGAGCCCCTGTGTGGTAAACATAAAGGGAGATACCCCTTTGGCGGTATCTGAGAAATGTATCGGTTGTAATAAATGTATCAGAGATTTAGGTTGTCCGGCAATGTATATGAAAGAAGGCAAACCCGCAGTGGAGCCGTCCCTCTGTAATGGATGCGGTCTATGCAGCCAGGTCTGTCCGGTGGGTGCATTTCAACCCTTAGGAGGTGGAAACAATGGAGTTTGATGTGATTATTGGAGGTGTCGGAGGACAGGGGACTGTTTTGGCATCACGGTTGTTAGGGGCTGCGGCTATAGAAGCAGGATATTTTGTAAGAACGGCTGAAACCATCGGCATGGCACAGAGAGGCGGATGTGTTACCAGTCATGTCAGGATCAGCAGTCAGGATGCAGGTTCGGTCATTCCTTTGAAAAATGCCGATTTATTGCTGGGATTTGAAATGGGCGAAGTGGTAAGGAACTTTAACCGCCTTTCACCAACAGGAAAATGTATTGTCAATAAGTATTGGATTAATTCCGTTCCGGTTTCTCTAGGACTGGCGGCGTATCATTATAAAGATATTGAAAAATTTATAAGCGAGCATATTCCAAACGTGCATTATGTAGATGCACATTCATTGGCGATTGAAGCAGGAACGTCAAAAGCGGTAAATGTAGTGATGCTGGGAGCGGCATTTGGATTGGAGATGTTGCCTGTCACTCAGGATTTGATGGAAGAGATCATTGGGCAGCATGTAAAAGAAAAATATATTGACTTGAATATAAAAGCTTTCAGATTAGGCTTGAATGCTATACAGACAAGATAGGAAAGGTGATATAGATGAGACGAGAACAGTTTAATCAGTTCAAAACATTATTAAAAAGATTATCGGAAAACAGTCCGTTTTACCGCAGAAAATTTGAAGAGTACGGCATCGATATCAATAAAGTTCAGTCCATGGAGGATATCCAGTATTTACCCTTTACGACCAAAGAAGAACTTAGAGATGCATATCCGTTAGGTCTGCAAGCGGTACCTGATGAGGATGTGGTAAGAATACACTCATCTTCAGGAACGACAGGCAAGCCTGTTATTATCCCATATACAAAGTCGGATGTAGATGTATGGGCTGAGCTTATGGGGCGATGTATGGAAACCGCAGGGGTCACCAAAACAGACCGAGTGCAGATTACGCCCGGATACGGTCTGTGGACGGCAGGTATAGGATTTCAGGCCGGTGTAGAAAAACTTGGCGCAATGGCGGTACCTATGGGGCCCGGCAATACCGAAAAGCAGCTTCAGATGATGGTAGATTTAAAAAGCACGGTATTGATAGGCACTTCCTCTTACGGATTGCTCATCGCTGAAGAAGTGTGCAAACGGGAAATCAAACAGCATATTCGTCTAAAAAAAGGCATATTCGGTTCGGAACGCTGGGGAGAAAAAATGCGTAAAAGGATTGAAGATGAGTTGGGAATACAAACCTATGATATCTATGGTTTGACCGAGATTTATGGGCCGGGGATTGCAATTGACTGTGATGAACATTCGGGAATGCATTATTGGGATGATCATTTATATTTTGAAATCATTGACCCGGCTACCGGTAACGTACTTCCCGAAGGGGAATATGGAGAACTGGTAATCACTACCCTCACCAAAGAAGGAGCACCCCTGCTGCGTTACAGAACCAGAGATTTGACGAGACTTATTCCGGGCCAATGCGCATGCGGCAGGCCGTATCCGCGGTTGGATAGGATTATAGGCAGAACCGATGACATGGTGAAGGTAAAAGGTGTAAATATTTATCCGGGACAAATTGATGGATTGTTGAGAAGCATCGAAGGCGTCAGCAGCGAATACCAGGTTGTTGTCTCACATATTGACGGAAAAGATGTGATGACACTAAGAGTTGAAATGAGTCATTTGTGTAACAAGATTGATATTGAGACAATGGTTGCAGAACACTTTAAAAAGCTAATCGGACTCAGTATCCATGTGGAAGCGTTAGAAGTTGGTGGGCTGCCCAGAAGTGAAAAGAAAACAAAAAGAATTTTAGATTATCGTGATGTAGGATGAACGAATGGGATATCACTCCCATTCGTTTTTTATACCTACTTATCTGCCGGAATAAGAATAAGCGCGAAACATCCGGATATTTTTCTCAAATTTTTTATCACAAAGATGGAACCTTTTTTTGTTTTTTCAGTCTTAATAATGCAGTACTAAATTAGTCTCTATTAATGGCAATGACGGTCAAAAACCGGAATACGAAGGAGGGGTCAAATGCTCCGGGCTTATCAAATTCTTTTTATAATAGGAGTATCGTATACTCTATTATCTTCCATACTGGGCAGTTTTCTGGATTCTTTTGATTTGGGCGGTGACATTGACCCGGGCGTAGATGTGCCATGGTTAAATATTTCGCCACTAAAGCCTATTGTAATTATGTCTTTTATTACCGTATTTGGCGGCGTGGGATGGCTTGGAAGTTACCGGGGATGGAGTTCATATGTCATATTTATTGCTGCGGTTTTTTCGGGTTTCATCATTGCGTTCATACTTTTCAGGTTGGTTCTCGTACCTTTATATAAAATACAGGATAATCAAAAGATAGCTTCACACCGGTATCTGATCGGTACACCGGCGAAAGTCATATCTCCTATTATGGAGAAAGGCTTTGGTACTATTTCATATATGTTTAATGGCAACAAGTATACTGCTCCCTGTAGAGATATTGATAATAGGTATATAGGGGCAGGAAAGGAAGTGATCATTCATAAAATAGAGAAGAATACCTTTTATGTAGCGCAGTTAAATGACATTAAAGTAAAGGAGAGGGTATAGTGGAATTATTTATTATTCCTATCAGCATCATCGGTGTAATCGTTCTTTTGTTATTAGGGATTCTGTCTATGTGGAGAAAAGTCTCACAAGATAAGGCTTTAGTTGTTACCGGCCTTAAAAAGAGAGTTATTTCCGGCGGTGGCGGATTTGTGATACCGTTGTTGGAAAAAACGGACATTATTTCCTTAGAAAATATGAAAATCGAAGTACGTATTGATGGTGCGCTGACGGAGCAAGGGGTTGCCATTATTGCTGATGGTGTAGCAGTTATTAAGGTCAAGTCGGATACTGAAAGTATCCTTGCGGCTGTAGAACAATTTAATACGGGACATGAACAAGGGACCATTGAGGTTATCAAAGATACGTCAAAAGATGTTTTGGAAGGTAAACTGAGAGAAATCGTTTCCAAAATGACGGTGGAAGATATTTATAAGGATAGAGAAAAATTTGCATCAGCAGTTCAGGAAGTTGCAGCTGTTGATCTTGCGGAAATGGGTCTGGAAATAAAAGCGCTTACTATCAGGGACATAAGCGATATAAACGGATATTTGGAAGCCCTTGGGAAGAAAAGAATTGCAGAAGTAAAGAGAGATGCTCTAATCGCTGAAGCTGAAGCAAGGAAGGAGACAACGATAAAAACGGCAGAAGCCGACAGATTGGGCGCAGAGGCAAAACTGCGCGCGGAGACGCAAATAGCCGAAGCTACAAAAGAAAAGGAATTAAAAGTCCAAGGGTATCAAAAAGAACAGCAAACAGCTAAAGCACAAGCTGATTTGGCATATAAGATCGAAGAAAACAAGGTTACAAAAGAAGTAACCGAAACCGAGCTGGAGGTTGAACTTTTAAGAAGAAACAGGGAAATCGATATTGCTGAAAGAGAAGCGGTTAGAAAAGAAAAAGAACTTGAAGCGACTATTAAAAAGCAGGCTGATGCAGATAAATATATGACTGAAAAGCAGGCGGAAGCTATCAAGTATAAAGAAATTCAGGATGCTGAAGCGAGAGCGGAAGCAATTAAACTGGAAGGTAGAGCAAAAGCCGAAGCTAAAAAGGCGGAAGGAATGGCTGAAGTAGATATCATCAGAGAAAAAGGTAAGGCAGAGGCGGAGGCTATGAAATTAAAAGCAGAAGCATTCAAGCAATATGGTGAAGCGGCGATGGCACAAATGATTGTAGAAAAGCTTCCTGAAATTTCGAGAGCCATATCCGAACCACTATCTAAAACTGAAAAGATTGTTATTGTTGATAATGGAAATGGTCAAGGGAAGGGAAAAGGTGCTTCAAAAGTCACAGGGTATATTACTGATATTATTTCACAGCTGCCTGAAACAATGGAGGCGCTGACCGGAGTTAATCTAGTAGATTTGCTGTCCAACAAAAAGAATACAAATGAAACCCCAAATAGCAATACCAGGGCAATTGCAAAAAGTAAAATCATAGAAGAGATCAATTCGGACAATAATAATGTGGAAAGCAGAATGACAGAAGATGTTAATGTAGACAATAATGATATAGAAATTAATAAAGAAATATAGGAGGTTGTGAAAAAATCAAATTTAGCACGCAGAAGGAGTGAAGCATGGGGACGGACCTACTGCTGCGCTTGCTCTTTAGGGAAGCTGCAGGTCCGTCCCCATGCTTTGCGACTGATCAATCAAGCACTTTTTCACAACCTCCTATAGCCTTATGTAATATGGTATGCTGAAGGATTATGCTCAGACAGTAAAGGAATTAAGGTAGGAGCATAGTCCTTTTTTGTGAAGAAAGGTTACCATAAAGACTGTAAAGCAAAAACCACCCTATAGGGAGAATGATTTTAATGTAATCAATGAATGGAAAAAGATTGACGAAACTGTTCTAAATATAATAGAATCATATGAGGAGTGGGAGAATGAAAAAAACCAGCTTGCTGATGAAGTGCTTATTGATTTTGCTTTTACCCATAGGAATGTTATTAAATTATACTTCATCTTTAAATAGCACTATTACTGAGCGAATATATTCTAATATAAGTTATAAATGGTTTTCCCAAACTATCAGCACAGTAACCGGAGTTTTTCCGTTTTCGGTAGCGGAGTTGATGCTAATAGCATTCGTTCTTTTTATTATATGGAGATTGGTTGTTTTATGCGTAAGATTTGTAAAAGGGACAGAAAATCGGTGGGAGATATTTAAAAAAGGGATCATAAATGGCCTGGCGTTAGCCGGTGTAATTTATTTTTCATTTATTATCATGTGGGGATTAAACTATAACCGTATGATGGTGTCTCAGATATTTGAATTGGACGTTAGACCTGCATCCGTTAAGGAATTGGCAGCATTATGTGAAGACCTCATCACACGGGCGAATGACCTGCGCAGCAGGGTACATGAGGATACAAAGGGTGTAATGGGTTCTCCAAAAGGACTTAGAGATGTTTTAAACAGGGCCCATAAGGGATATGACCGCGCAAGTCAAGTACATGCAGAACTGGGTGGACAGTATGGTGTTCCGAAGGGAATATTCCTGTCACAGCTTATGGCTTATACCGGAATAGCGGGAGTATATAGCTTTTATACATCAGAGGCGAATGTCAACACCACCACACCGGCATCATTGCTTCCGACTACGGTATGTCATGAAATGGCACATCAGCGTGGATTTGCAAGAGAAGATGAAGCAAATTATATAGCGTATTTTACATGCAGTATGCACCCGGATGATGATTTTCGGTATTCGGGTGTGTTTCTGGCACTTATTCATTCAATGAATGCTTTGTATGAAAACGATAGAGAAGCTTACAATACTTTAAGGGTGGACTATGGTGAAGGCATCAAAAGAGATCTTAGGGCAATTTCTGAATATAATGCATTATATGAGGGGCCTGTTGAACAAAATTTCAGTAAAGCCAATGATTTGTATTTAAAAGCTAACAATCAAAAAGACGGTGAGATGAGTTACGGAAGAGTTGTTGACTTGTTGATTGCTGAATACAGGACCAAACAGGAAAAACCCACAAAATGATAGAATAATGATGTAGACAAAAGATGGAATGGGAGTACCGTCCGAGGCCACTGATAAAGTCGCAATTTTTTGAACAGAAGAAATCAGACTAGGGGACTGGTCTGCTGTCAGGCCTGTTTTTTGGCCGGACTGCGGCCCTGTCCCCTTGTGTGATTTCTGAACAATTAAGCACTTTTTCAGTAGCCTCGTACCTGCCCACTCCATTTTTAGTATTATACCGTTTTTTTCTCATGGTATTGTTCTTCTGTATTGACCGACCAAATATTTGTTTTATCTTTTCTATGGTTAAGGATATTGTCTACAGCTTCCATGGCAGTAAGCATGGAATGGTCCATATTGTTGTATCTATGCTGCCCGTTGCGGCCTATGCAGTAGAGATTATCGAAACCATCCAGAAACTCCCGCACTTTGTCGAAGTCTTCATAGGTGCCGAAATAAGCAGGATATGCTTTTTTGACTTTGACACGTACCGCATCAATAATATCCGACTTATTGATCATTCCGATTTTTTGGAGCTCTTCAGCAGCAAAGGATATAAAGTCGGTGTCATCAGTGTTCCAAAGTTCATCGCCTTCGTTGCAGAAGTATTCCAAGCCGATCCAAACTTTATTTTCAAAGTCGTTAACCATGTACGGTGACCAGTTATTGAATATTTGCAGCCGGCCTACTTTGACATCCGGCTCTTGTATATAGATCCAGCAGTCAGGGACGATATTACCGATGGTTTTAATCTTGGTTTCATTTTTTAAGTTCAATCTATTCACAAGCAAACCTACAGTTATAAAATCCCTATAAGGAAGACCTGCGGCTATCTTAGTCACGTTTTCAGGAATTTGAGCGCCGGACATTCCTCCTATTAAATCACGGATAGGCATAGAGGAGAGCAGGGTATCGCAATCCATGGAATATTTGCGGTTATTGTGTATATAGCTTACAGAAGTAACTATAGTATCATTCATATTAATATCAATGACTCTGCAATCAGTAAGAATTTCTCCGCCCATACGTTTGATTTCATCGGCTACAGTTTCCCACAATTGGCCTGGGCCGTATTTTGGATAAATAAATTGTTCTATGAGAGATGTTTCTACCTCTTTTTGTTTTACATCGCTTTTTATGCGAAATGGCTTTTTAAATAAATCAATAAGAATTTTGCACAGTGATAAGCCTTTTATTCTCTGGGCTCCCCATTCGGCAGAAATTTTTGAGGGATGGATTCCCCAAACTTTTTGCGTATAATTCTCAAAGAACATACGGTAGAGTGCCGAACCAAAACGATTTACCATAAAGTCTTCAAGAGATTGCTCCTTGCGTTTGAATACAGAGGAATACATGTAACTGCAGCCAGCTCTGGCAGTTTTAATGATGCCCATATTAAAAAAAGTCTGTAGTTTTAGGCTGATGGGATACTCATAAAATTTACGTAAATAATATATGCGTGATACTCTATCCCTGAGCAGCATGACTCTATCCTGTACTTCCGGGTCAGGACCGCCTACACTTAAGTTTTTCCCACGGTTTAACATGAAATCATCTTTGGAAGCAGCTCCTTGTATAGGAAGAAGACTTGTCCACCAATTCATTATTTTCTCGCTTTTTGAAAAAAATCGATGTCCGCCTATATCCATACGATTCCCTTTATAATTCACCGTACGTGATATTCCGCCGATTTCATCGGTATCTTCAAGAATGGTGACACGGTATTCTTTAGAATTTTTCAATAGCTCATAAGCCGCAGTCAGTCCTGCGGGACCGGCGCCAATGATGATAATATCTTTGATATTTGACATATAAAATCCCCCTAATTCTAATCTAAGCTATGTTCTATCTGTTTGTTAATAAGAAGAGTGCTAAATATAAGTGTCTTTCTAGCGGTATAGTTCCACAGTAGTACAATCGCCGTTGTCAATACCTTTATTACCATGTAGTTCATATTGGCAGCCTCTACTCCGAGCCACATGCATATCTCAGTAATTCCGAGGCCAACAATACCGATTATTAAGAATGTAAAGAAAGGACGGAAACCGTGGATTTTCACATTTTTAAATACCCATTTCTGAGAGAGTATATAGTTGATTAGAATCCCTACTGTAAAACCTGCAAATGTAGAAATAAGATAATAAACACCTATAAACTCTGTCAAAACATATAAAATAGAGTAGTCACAAATAAAAGCAATACCTCCTACTGCACAATACCGCATGAATTCGAAAAATAGTGTATGAAGGTTTTTTAATTGATTTACAATTTTCATGTCTAATTACCTCCTATCATAGCGTTAAGATGGGGAAACTGAGTTTGTAAATCTTTGCGGATATAGATATTACATGTATCATGGTTGATTTGATTCTTCCATATATAATGACTGTCAAAAGATGCGACTGGGATATAGTCATCCGGTGTTAATACATCGGAGTAAAAGGATAACGGATATTTATATTCAATCACAAATTCAGGTTCATCCGCATTTTTTAAATAATTCATTGCATCAGCATCACTCCATATACGATGTGTGATGAAGCTCATATTTACTTTCCCTTGATTGTGATTATAAAAAATATTATTTGAAAAGTAGGGCAGTAATGCAATGTTCTGGGTAGAGAAGGATACTTTGTCGTTCCAGACGCTGTAACTATTAAAAATTTTTCTTCCTGCTATTCCGTTTTGCTTAATAAACGACGCAACATCTCTTGCCGATACATAGGGCAGCTTGATATCATTGATTGATGCAGCGGCAGACCAATAGATTTGAACAAAAAATACACACATAATGCATACTGCAAGACAACGTTTCCTTATAATAGAAACTTTTATTTTAGTATTAAAAGAATGCCACCGTGTGTGCTTGTCCCTTAATGTTTTAAAAGGTTGCTCGTTACTCAACATCAGCCATATTCCAAATAATATTATAAGCATATAGATTCCTGAGTGGTGAAGTGAAAAATAGATAAACGACATAAAAGCTGACGTGAAAATATAGGGCAGTGCTACATACGGCAGTACTCCGTTATACCGGGCATATATCAAAAAAACGGCAGTTAGAATAGTGCCGATTAGAAATAATAATAGCAGCAGTTCAATAGAATTGCTTGAAATACCCGGCCAAACATCTGTTGCAATGCTATTGAGAGGTGCAATAAAAAGAGTAAACATAAAGTCCCCAAGATTTAGTCCTTGATTCTGGAGCGGTGTAAACCTGTCAGGCATGGGCCAAAGCATTGCAAGATAGCTGGCATTAATCAATCCAAGTAGTAATAAGGAATAAAATCGGATATCAACTATGACCTTGCAGGCTGTGTTGTTCATGTTTCGTGAGGCTTTATGATGGTCAAGGATGATTTCTAAGAACCAGGCAACTGCTACACCAAAAGCAATCAGTACTCCATGTAAAGTGACTCCGCCCAATAAAGCCAGCAGGAGAGAAAACTTTATCGGACTTTTATTGCGCGATGAAAAAGAAGCTGCCACAAGCCAGAGTATAAAAGAAAGAAGAGAATAGCTCCTGCTGATAACACCATATTGATAAAAAGGAAAATAGGTGAAAGGCAGTAGAAGTCTCATCAAAAGCGGAAAAGGAGATTTTTTTATAATCATTGCGGCGGCTAAAGAAGCAAAAGTGAGATTAATAAGTTTTAATCCCCACTCGTAAGGCACGCCTATATGCGCGGGCAAATAAAGAGACAAATGCCATAAAGGCGTGTGCCCTTCATAACGCAGTACATGCCATAAGATATCCCAAATAGTATTATCACGTGCGATCAGCCATGCTTGTGCTTCATCAAACCATGGTTCATGAAAAATGGAAACGGTTGAAACCAACAGTATATATAGTATAAGTACAGTATTTTGTATGATGAAATCCTTCTTCTGCTGCATACCAATCTCCTTCCTATATATTCATTCTATCAATAGGATGGAGTTTTTGATATGAATAAAAGGTCTTGTATTGCTTACGTTTAGGGTCATATTGAGTAGTTCTCAGGACTTATTAAAGGCTTAGTACTTAAATATTATGTCACCTCATCCAAAATCATCGCTTTTCCACTTTTTTTAGATTGTGAGAGGATGTGTCTTGTGTTTCTGAGTTGTTCAGGTGATAAGCGCATTAAGTTCATTTTATATCTGTATGCAGCAATAAAATATGAAGGCAAGTCACCGTCTTTGCTGTGTTTTTCTAAGAACATAGGATTTATCCATGCATTTATTTGAAATCTGTTATATAATATTCAGTAATTACTATTAAAATTGAGGAGTACGTTTAATAATGAAGATATTAAGGAATGCAACTATTATTTTTATAGCAGCAATTACATTAGTGATTACGGGAAATGCGATGGCTGCTGAAGGTTTTGTGTACATGCATGAAGCAAGATTATTAAATCAGCTTGGACTCTATGATGGAATATCTGTACAATCGTTTGAGTCGGATTTGGGAACTGCTGTCAATAGAGAAACAGGTATTACCCTTTTAGTTAAAATGTTTGGCAAGAAAAATGAGGTAGTGGCATTAACTGACGCTGATATGAATAAAATACTATCCAAAACAATCTGATGGTAAAAAACTATAGTGATTTTTATAATGCGGTAAAAAACGCATTAAATAGTAAAGATTTCGCCTTGACAGTAAAGGGTGTAAATTATGATATAAAAACTTATAATGTGGATGCTGTCATTAATCGGATGGCAAAAGACAACCCCGGTATTTACTATGGCAAGTGTAGATCAAAAAAACGGGATCATCAAAGTAAGTTTTGATCAATAGAGCAATATGAGACTTTCATATTATGTAATAATTATACACAATTTAGTAGAAATTAATAAAAAAAAGAGCGATAATTGTTTGACAATTGGGGATTTTAGGATAAAATAGTATATAAGATAAATTTTTGAAAATAACATCGATTAATAGCTGAAATTTGTCGAAAACATATAATTGTAATGGAGGAGTGGATCATGGAGAAGACTTCATCTTATACCATATTAATTGTTGATGATAATAACAATAATTTATTCTCGTTACGGATATTAATCGAACAATATATTAATGCGGATGTTATTGAAGCAAATAGTGGAGATAAGGCACTAAAGGTACTTCTTAAACACTCTGTAGATTTAATTATATTGGATGTACATATGGATGAAATGGATGGATTTGAACTGGCGGCAATCTTAAAAAGAAGAAAGAAGACAAGAGATATCCCTATTGTTTTTTTAACTGCATCTTACATAAGTGAAGAATTTAAAAGAAGAGGATTTGAAATTGGTGCAGTAGATTACCTTACTAAACCCATAGATGAATACCAATTAATCAATAGAATAAATGTATATCTTAAACTTATCGAAAAAGAACGGAATATGAATCTTCTTCTGGAAAAGAAAGTACGTCAGCAAACCGAAGAGTTACGAAAAGCCAAAGAAGAAGCTGAAGCGGCGAATGAGGCAAAAAGTATGTTTCTAGCTAATTTATCGCATGAGCTTAGAACACCTCTAAATGTATTGTTAAGTACTACTCAGTTAATGAATATATATATCCAAAACGATGATACTCCTCATAAAGAAAAATATTTAAAAAGAATAAAAGTACAGATGCAGAACTGCTATAGGCTTCAGCGTCTTATTAATAATTTGCTTGATATTACTCATATCGATGTCGGCCATTATACTTTGAACAGGACTGTGTGCAACATCGTACAGGTGATTGAGACACTTACATTATCCGTAAAAGAATTTATAGAGAAAAAAGGTATTATGGTTTTTTTTCGTTCAGATGTACCGCAAAAAATGGTTAATTGTGATATCAGTGCCATTGAACGGATTATTTTAAATTTATTATCTAATGCGATAAAAGTTACTTTAGATGGCGGAACGATAGAAGTTAATATACAAGAGCTGGATGGAGCAGTTCATATATCGGTAAAGAATGACGGGCCCTGTATAAGAGAAGATAATCTAAGCGCTATTTTTGAAAAATTCAAACAGACAGACCATTTATTTACCAGAAATTATGAAGGAGCGGGAATAGGGTTATGGCTGGTCAAATCTCTTGTAGAGATGCATGATGGACAGGTTTTTGTGAAGACAAGCGAAAAAAAAGGTACGGAATTTATAGTTGAGCTGCCGGATAACTTGCAAACACATCAAAAGAATGTGGATAGTTATTTAGTATACAATGCAGAACCGGATATCCTTAAAAAAGTACAGGTGGAGTTATCTGATATTTGTTTGTAGATGAATAGCAGGGATGGAATTTACCATGATTAGAGGGGAAAGAAATGCGGTTTTTAAATAATATAAGTATTAAAAATAGATTACTGGGCATATTTTCAATATTTATGATGATGTTCATAGCGTTTGCTGCATTTGAGATATTACAAATGCAGCAAATGGTGCGTTTAGCGCAAAATATGCACGATAATTATTTAAAGGTATCCAACGCTGCAATTGAAGCGAGAGTACAGATTTTTAAAACTGAAGCAAAAATGAGAGAAATCATATTAACCGAGAACCTGTCCGAAGTACAGAGACTGGTAGAAGAAGTGACTTATCAAAACCAGATATTGGATGGACGACTTGATATTGTACGAAGGAATACCAAAGAGAAAGAAATAACTCAATTAGGAAAAGAAATTGACAAGATACTCGTACAATGGAGAGAGAATCAACAAGATATTATAATGTTGGCTATACAAGGAAACCATCAACAAGCGCAAGAGGCTTTTGAAGTAAAAAACACATTGTTTGTCCAGCAGCTTGAGAATAAACTAGAGCAAATTGATGATACAATTATTAAGCGTACCAGCGAAATTATAGACCAAACTAACGAGGTACAGAAATTTCAAAAAAATACGCAGATTTTTTGGATGATCTTTTTTTGCCTCATATCTTTGGGGATATTTGTATTTATCATACGCAGCATCATAAGTCCAATTAGTTTTCTGAGAAAAATAATGTATAGCAGTGTCAATACAGGCATATTAGCTGAAGCCGACTTGGAGGGCGAAAATGAAATCACTAATATGGCAGGACATTACAATACATTAATTAAAAAATTGAAACAGCAGTTCTGGATAAAGGACAATCAAAATCTTCTTAATGAAGAGCTTTGGGGAGACCTCGATTTAAAAGACCTTGCCCAAAAAACCATTAATCTTCTTTCAAGAATTATGGAGGCAGGGAATGGAGTCTTTTATATTTATGACCCTGAAGAGAAAGTTTTAAAGTTGCAAGCGACATTTGCTTCTAATGAAGCAAATCAACTTTTAAACTGCTGTAAGCTTGGGGAGGGAATTATCGGACAAGTTGCAGTGGATAAAAGGCCTATCCATCTTAAAAATATTAAAAAGTCCCAATCAACGATTGTAACAGGAACTTCCAAGGAAGCACCCCTAAATATCTATGCATTTCCATTAGTATATGAGGATGAACTATATGGTGTGATTGAGCTGTCTTCTTTTGAAGTGTTTGACCAATTAAAACAAGAATATATGGCAGAGGCAAGCAGAGTAATATCAATCAACCTATATTCTGCCCTTCAAAATCAGCAGATTAAAGAACTGTTTGAAATTACCGAGCAAGCACATAGAGAAGCACAAGAGAGTGCACAAGAGCTGCAGAAAGCAAATGAAGTGCTTGAAGAACAACAGAAACTCCTTCATCAGCAAACATTAGAGCTTCAACAGACAAATGCGGAGTTAGAAGAACAGCAGCAGCAGCTCCAACAGCAGAGTGAAGAAATGCAGCAAACCAACACGTATTTAGAAGAACAACAGCAAATGCTTGCAGAACAGTCCAGAATGCTTAGTAAAAAGAATCAAGAATTGGAGCAGTCTAAAGAGGAACTGCATCATCGTACCATAGAATTAGAGCGAGCCAATAAATACAAATCGGAATTTCTGGCCAATATGTCTCATGAGCTGCGTACACCACTGAATTCTATCATACTACTATCTAAACTAATGTTTAGAAATGAGCATAAAGCATTAGGCGAAAAAGAATTGGAAAAAATCAATGTAATATACAACGCCGGACAGGAACTTCTTCGTCTGATTAATGACATTCTTGACCTTTCAAAGATTGAAGCCGGTAAAATGGATTTGAATATATCCAGGTTCCATTCCAATGAATTGGTATTAGAGATGCAGCAGTTATTCCATTTGGCAGCAGAAGAAAAAGGCATAAATTTTGAGGTGGAGGATTCGATAAATGCTGCATTAGTAGGAGATCGAGAGAAAATTTCTCAGATTTTACGTAATTTCCTTTCGAATGCAATCAAGTTTACTGAGGAAGGTTCGGTTACACTTCAAGTGACACGGGACCTGAAAAAAGAAAATGGGATCATTTTTTCAGTTGCAGATACAGGTATAGGGATACCGGAAGAAAAATTGTTTACCATCTTTAAAGAGTTTAAGCAGGGGGATGGTTCTATATCAAGAAAGTATGGTGGAACAGGTTTAGGGCTTTCAATATCTAACAAATTGGCAGCAATAATGGATGGTAAAATTACTGTAGTTACTAAAGAGGGAAAAGGCAGCATTTTCTCACTGCATTTAAGCAATATTGCCATTAATGATATGATGGAAATACTATATGAAGAAACTGCGGCAGCGCATGAAGGTTTAAATGATGATGAACAAGGTATTGAGCGTATAGGGCAATCAAAGAAGAACATTCTCATTATTGAAGACGATACGGATTTTGCAAAATATATAAAAAAAATAAATGATGGCATGGGATTAAATACATTCCTTGCACCTACCGGAAAAATAGGATTAGAGTTTGTGCGGAATTATAAAATAGATGGAATTTTACTTGATCTGATGCTTCCGGATATAAGCGGCATGGAAGTGCTAAGAGAGATAAAAAATAATGTAGAGTTAAGAAGAATACCTGTACATATCATTTCCGCGAAAAATAAAGATATCAAAGCGCAAAAATTGGGAGCCATAGGGTTTTATCAGAAGCCTATTGATGCAAATGATGTTGCCAGAATCATTTCTGAGATGATCGCTTTCTCGGAAAAGAGTCCTAAAAACTTACTGATTATTGAAGATGATGAGATTCAGCGTAATGCGATGAAAGAATTAATTGGGAATGGAGACATACAAATCGTTTGTGTGGATAGCGTTGAGAAGTCCAAAACAGAACTTTCTAAAAGAATATATGATGCCGTAATATTGGATTTACAGTTAAGGGATGAAGATGGAATGGATATATGTAAGTTCATTGATGAGCAGAATATAAAAATTCCTATTATCATTTATACCGCGAGTGAATTAACCGGTGATATGGAAAAGCAACTAAACAAATATACTGATAGCATTATTATTAAAACAGCTAATTCGGATGAACGGCTGTTGGATGAAGTAACCCTTTTCTTGCATAAAGTAAGAAAAAAGAATAGACAGTATGTGCATTCTTCAGCAAATGAGAAAAATACTTTAAACTTACAAGGAAAGAAGATTTTAATTGCTGATGATGATGCAAGAAATATATTTGTGTTGGCATCTACACTTGAGAATTATGGAGCTGAAATCATTGAGGCGGAAAACGGTAAAGTTGCATTGAAAAAGCTTGAAGAAAATAAAATCGATTTGATTTTAACGGATATTATGATGCCGGTGATGGACGGTTATGAGATGATAAAGTCAATCCGGGATAATGAAAAACTAAAGAATATTCCTATTATAGCAGTAACAGCAAAAACCTTGAAAGGAGATAAGGAAAAATGCATTGCGGTAGGAGCAAGTGATTATATTTCCAAACCCATAGATTATAATGTGTTAATTCGTCTGGTGAAGGCTTGGATAGATAAATAGACCGGATTTTTGACTTGAGATTGATTTGAGAAATGGAGTTTTATGAGATAGGTTATGGGAAATATTAATGTTCATCGTGAGAATAATAGAATAAAGCATGTTTTTGTTTCTGGAGATTTATATAACATCGAAGATGAACAGTATTTCATTTTTGTGCTTAAACAAAAAGATGATATGGAACTGCATGTGACTTTTTCAGATGCCGGTATACTGAGTAAAAATATAGTCAATATATTAATGTCAATGCAGAAATATAAGAAAATCAAGATATTTGTAGTTAAAAGGTTTCTATTTTCATATCTAAGCAAGCTGGATATCCAATGTCAATATATTAGAGAAAAGACTGTGTATACAGGGGTGACATCCGATTATAAACCAGCGTACAAAGAAAAAATAAAAGAAGAAGATGTCAAAGATTTTTTGAATGAACTATTCCTTAAATATGGGTATGACTATACTCAATACCAAATGGAAAGTATCATCAGGAGAATCAAGCTGTCTATGTTAAATAAGAGCATTGGAAGATTTGTCGATTTTCGTAGATTGATACTGGAAAATGAGGAACAATTTGGACAGCTATTATTGGACTTTTCAATCAATACTACAGAATTTTTTAGAGACCCTGAAAGCTATAGAAGAATTAGTGAAAAGGTACTTCCGTATTTAAATTCTTTTACGCATATAAAGATATGGTGTGCAGGATGTTCTAGCGGGCAGGAGCCATATTCAATGGCAATGATGCTGGACGAGCTCGGAATGTTGGGGAAAACACAAATTTATGCCACTGACATCAATCCTTTGGTAATCAAGGAAGCGAAAAATGGGTTGTATCCGATGGATGATGTGGATAATTGCATTATCAATTATCGAAAAGCCGGAGGAATGAAAAGTTTTATGAACTATTTTACAATGACAGGAAAATATCTGATGATTAGGGAAGACTTGAAAAAGAATATATTGTTCTTTGAACACAGTCTATGCCAGCAAGGTATATTGAATGAATTTCATCTAATACTATGTAGAAATGTATTGATTTATTTCAATAATAGTCTGCAGCAAAAGGTGCTGGAAGTTTTTTGGAATTCTTTGGAACGAAATGGTTTTTTAGTATTAGGTAAGAGTGAAGGAATAACCCATAACAACGGGTACATGTATTTTGATAAATATAAAGACATTGATAAAATATTTAAAAGAAAGCCATGATCAACTGGCTATATAAAAACTTGGGATTTGAATGCCATGATCTATTAAAAGGATATTTGTAGGGGCGGACGACCCTGTCCGCCCCTACAAGAACTCGCAAGATATAAGTTGTAAGTTTATAATTTTCAATTTGATCATCTATAAGTGAGGAGACAGAAAACTCCCCACTTTCCATTACTCTATTATCATTTATCTAGTTCAATCCTAACTCCTTACGTTTCTTTTCAATATGGTCCACATAAATTTGAATGGTTTTTTCAGCATCCATTTCTACAACTACTTTTCCTAGTCCAAGTGTTTCAGTTGTTTCGGTAAGTGTTTTTACCACAACATCACTGCCGGTAATGGAAGGTACGGGTGCGACATGCACCAGCCATCCAAGAGCAACAGCGGTACATGCGTCAGCGACTGCTTTCTGCTCCAGATATTCAGGTGCTCCGATGACAAGAGGAAGCATATTGGTATCCACATCTAGCTCATCGGCAATTTCTTTTGCCGTATGCGTCATTTTTCCTATATCTACGCATGCGCCATAGGTCAATACAGGAGGAATGCCCAATTGCTTGCATACCGCTTTTAATCCTTCGCCTGCTTCATCTGCAGCTTTAGGGTTTGTAAGTCCCGTGTATTCCATAACAGCAGAGGTACATCCGCCCGATAGCACCAATATATTATTTTTGATTAGTCCCTGAGTAATGCGGAAGATATTGCTGCCGCCTTGACCATAACGGGCAGTAGTACAGCCAACAATGGTAGCGATGCCTCTGATGTTTCCGTTTGCGATTTGTTCAATGAGGGGCTTGAAGCTTCCACCTAATGCCTTTTTAACCGATTCGGTACTAAAACCTACCATACAATCTGATGTATGCGGCGGAATATATTTTTTCTCACTAGTACCTTTTCTTTTATTAAAAGATTCAATCGCTTTATCAAGTGCCTTCACGGCCTGTTCTTTCATTTTTTCAGGAACAAAGTCCAAAGTTTCAGTACCTTGAAGTTTTATTACAGGATGCGTACTCAATAGTTTTGTGCCAAAACGTTTTGCGAAAAGCGGCATGGTTGGAACAGTACAGTTATAATCAAACATAAACAGGTCTACGACGCCGGTTGCCAGCAGATATTCCTGCGACAGCCATTCGCCTTCCTGGCCGCCATATCCCTTTTGATTATGCATTCCCTCATAGTTGATCAATTGCTGTCCTTCACATACGTGTCCCAATATTTGAATGCCCTCGGCTCCTGCTGCTTTGGCTTTTTGCTGCCATTCATCGGTAGAAGCCAAATCGATGGCAACATGGGCAAGAAGAGGCATATGACCGTTGGTGACAATATTGATCATATTTTCTTTCAACAGTCCCATATTTTGCTTTTTCATAGCGATTTCCTGCGTACCCATTAGTATTTCCTGGATAATATCCAATAAGAATAATCCTTGATATTCGTTAGCAATACCAAGACGTACACTGGTTAGTAAAAATGCTACAGGGTCGGAAGTAAAGTTGGTCATGCACATGGTTTGTGCATAAGCGACCTCGCTGTAGCCGCCGCCGGGAAATAGCCCTAAATTTCTCCACAATTCCTTACGTTTTGCCGGAGCAAAAGCTTCCACTGTTTTTGATGGAATATGGAAGGGACTGTGAATATCAGACATTACCCAGTCGGCAAATTCTACAGCCAGTTGATTAATTGGTTTATTCGCATCCAGCCCTGCCATATCTGCGTATTTTTTCAATTTTTCCGGATCTCTTATTTTTAATCCGCTTTCCGGATGCTCACCCGCTGCTTTTAATGTTCTTGCAGCCTGATGGCAATGGAATATATTCGCAGAAGTACCGATGGTAACATGCCGATATACAAAATTTCTGGCAACCATGGTATGTGCGTCTACACCACAGGTCCCTCTGGGAACCTTGGAGCTTATACGGCATGGACCATTTGCGCAAAGCTGGCAGGACAACCCTTCAATACAGAATTTGCACTGAATAGGCTGTTGTTGGCTGAAACGGTCAAAAACATTGGTCATGCCTGCATTATGTACAACCTGGTACATTTCCCGCATTGCCGGGTCGATGATAACATTAAGAGGGTATCCTTCCTTGGACTGATCGTCTTTTTGCATATGTTCTCTCTGCCACTGATGAACCTGCTCCATGGAAGGAGATTTTTCGATATCATCATAATTCACATGAACGGTTTCATGAAGATCTTCATGAAGTGTCGGATCATTTGTATCATCTCTGGTAAGGGCAGATGCGAAAGTCTTATTGTCTCCCCGCATTCTCTCAGCACTTCTGTTATAGGAATTCTTGATATCTTGATCTGACATATAAAATCCTCCTTTAAACTTGAATTTCGAACATCTTTAGTATGCCAAAAAATTTTAGGAAACATACCCGTAGTTTAAATGCTCATGTAATAGATATCTATCAAAATGATAATAATAAAAAGTAACAATAAGAAGTTTAAATTAAACATTCACAAAAGGTAGAAAAGCGGCAAAGTTAACACCGACACCTTTTTTGTATACTCGCATATATTGGAATATAAGAGTATATTTTTGAAAGGTGTGAGGTTGTTGATTATTCATGTTGTAAGACCGGGCGAAAGTGTGTATAATATTGCAAGATTGTATAGAGTACAACCTTCAAAGATTATCGCTGATAACGAACTTGCCAATCCAAATCAACTTGTGGTAGGGCAGACATTGGTAATTCTTGAAGGCACCCGACAGCATAGGGTGGCTCCAGGTCAATCACTCTATGCGATTGCAAGAGATTATGGTGTAACGGTACAAGCGTTATTGGCGGCTAACCCGCAGATTACCAGTCCGGCACAGATCTATCCGGGACAGGTGATTACCATACCCCCACGGACTCAAAAATTGGGTACCATAGAGGTAAATGGGTATGCATTTCCCAATATTGATAGGGAAGTATTAAGGAAAACACTGCCGAATCTTACCTATTTAAGCATATTCAGTTATGAGGTGAAGCCTGACGGAAGCTTAAACACCATTGACGACACGCCGCTTATTCAAGCAGCCAGAGCTGCGAATGTTGCGCCGTTGATGGTAATAACAAACCTTGAAGAGGGCGGAGGTTTTAACAGCGATATTGCTCAAGCAATCCTGACTAATAATGAAGCACAAGAGACATTGATAAATAATGTCATCGAAATTTTAAGAACAAAGAACTATTTTGGATTGGATATCGATTTTGAGTATATCTATCCGGAGAATAGGGAAGATTACAATAATTTTTTAAGAAAAGTTGTACAGAGGCTCCGGCCATTAGGGTACACAATCAGTACGGCGCTGGCACCAAAGATTTCCGCCGGCCAAACCGGTCTGCTATATGAGGCGCATGATTATCCTGTACATGGTGCTCTGGTAGATCATGTCATACTCATGACTTATGAATGGGGATATACCGCCGGTCCGCCGCTGGCAGTAGCACCTATTAATGAGGTGCGTAAAGTATTAAACTATGCGGTAACCGCTATACCTTCTGAAAAGATCCTGATGGGAATACCCAATTACGGTTATGATTGGACGCTTCCATTTGTACGGGGCACGCAGGCAAGAACCCTGTCCAATACGGGAGCGGTGGATCAGGCAGCAAGAGTAAGCGCCGCAATCCAATATGATCCGGTTGCTCAGGCGCCATTCTATAATTATTATGATGCTGCTGGAAAGCAGCATGTCGTGTGGTTTGAAGATGCAAGAAGTATAGAAGCCAAGTTGAGGCTGGTGAATGAATATAACCTTGGGGGAGTAAGTTATTGGACAATAGGACGATATTTCCCGCAGAATTGGTTGGTACTGAATTCATTGTATGATGTTGCAAAGGTATTATAATTTAATAGTGAATAGTGGGGGGTGAGGAGAATATAAAAAAAACTCCCCACTCCCCACTATTCACTCCCCACTCAAAAATGATATAATATGTTCTGGGAAAAGCGTATTTTTAGTTTTAACGGCAAAAATAAAGCAAACATATATTTAACATCACAATTAGCATCATAGACCGCATATATATTCATGAAGGAGGAATTGCTGTGGAGAGACAAACAATCAAAGATTTGTATAAAAATACGAAAGACTTTTTTAATAGGTCCGTAGAGGTTTCCGGATGGGTAAGAACCATTCGAGTATCCAAAGCCTTTGGATTTATTGAGATCAATGATGGATCTTTTTTTAAAAACCTTCAAATTGTATTTGAAAAAGATCAGATTGATAATTTCAAAGAAATATCAAAACAAAATGTTGGGGCTTCCATAACAGTAATAGGTGAGTTGGTAGAGACCCCACAAGCAAAGCAGCCATTTGAGGTGAAAGCGGTAAGAATCGAAATTGAAGGCACCTCTTTACCCGAATATCCGCTGCAGAAAAAAAGGCATTCTTTTGAGTATATGAGAACCATTGCTCATTTAAGACCCCGTACAAACACTTTTTCAGCTGTTTTTCGAGTCAGGTCTATCTTAGCATATGCAATACATAAGTTTTTTCAGGAGCGAGGCTTTGTATATGTCCATACACCTATAATTACAGGGAGTGATGCGGAGGGAGCCGGTTCCATGTTTAGGGTATCTACTTTGGATTTTAATGATACCCCAAGAGATGAGGAAGAAAATATTGATTACTCTCAGGATTTCTTTGGAAAACAAACCAATTTAACGGTTAGCGGGCAGTTAGAGGGCGAGACGTATTGCATGGCTTTTGGAAATATATATACATTTGGTCCGACTTTTAGAGCGGAAAATTCCAACACAGCAAGACACGCGGCTGAATTCTGGATGATTGAACCTGAGATTGCGTTTGCCGAATTAAAAGATGATATGAAGCTGGCAGAAGAAATGATGAAGTATATCATTCAGTATGTAATGGAAAATGCGCCGGAAGAAATGGAGTTTTTCAATAATTTTGTTGATAAGGGGCTTTTTGAAAGATTGAACAATGTTGTTAATTCTGAATTTGGCCAAGTTACATATACTGAAGCGGTAGATTTATTGAAAAAGCATGCCGGTGAGTTTGAATATCCGGTAGAATGGGGATGCGACTTGCAGACCGAGCATGAAAGATATTTAACAGAAAAAATATTCAAAAAACCGGTTTTTGTTACAGATTATCCTAAAGATATTAAAGCGTTCTATATGAGAATGAATGATGATAATAAGACTGTAGCAGCCATGGATTTACTTGTACCCGGTGTTGGCGAAATCATTGGCGGAAGTCAAAGAGAAGAACGGCTGGATTATCTGGAAAAAAGGATGCAAGAAATGGGACTCAATAAAGAGGATTATTGGTGGTATCTGGATTTGAGAAAATACGGAGGTACAAAACACGCCGGATACGGATTGGGATTTGAAAGAGCGATCATGTATATTACCGGAATGTCCAATATCAGAGATGTGATTTCATTCCCTCGAACTGTCAATTATGCTGAATTCTGATTTATATAGTTTTATAAATAACATGTAATACAAGCCTCATTATTTGAGGCTTTTTCTTTATTTATCTATATATTTGATAAATATAAAACTTGAATAGAATACGTAACAGTAATATAATAATGATATTCAACTAAATAAATATGAATTATTATTTTCATAAGCATTTAAATATACTTATGTGAGATAGGCGGGGGTCGTGTTGGCAAAATCTTTAGACAATAAAGGGGAGCTTTTATGAAGTTGCAGGAGAAAATCACTCTTGTTCCGATGGACAAGTATTCTAATGATTACATATTAACTGCTATAAATTTCTTTTTTTCGTTTTGCTTATTTCATTTTGCCTATTTATTTCAAGATGATTTTCATCGGGTTATGGATATTGCTTCCTATTTAACCTGGCATAATATATTTGAGTTTACCGGCATTTTAGTTTCCTATGCCGTGTTTGTAGTTGCCTACTATACATATGGTCAAACACAGAACTTGCGATCTGTTTTTTTGGGCAGCGTCTTTTTTACAGTAGGTATGATTGACTTTTTTCATGCACTGAGTTACAAAGGCATGGCAGAATTTTTTATCGAGAATAATACCGCTAACAGAGCGACAACTTTTTGGATTATTTCAAGCTTAATCGGTTCAATAGGGTATGTCATAAGCAGCTTCATACCGATTGATAAAAAAACCGGTGTTCATAAAAACTTTTTCCTCATTTCGCCCATACTTATAAGTATTATTGTGTTAGTTGTATGTACATATTACCCTCAGCTGCTGCCACCTATGTATGTCGAAGGTGAAGGACTGACTATGATAAAAATTATCATGGAATATATTATATCATTTTTGTTACTTCTATCCGCTGTAAAGTTTATTTTTGAATATCAAAAAACCAAAGACAAGTTGATTTTGCTTCTGGCTAATGCGATTATATTCAGGATGTTCAGTGAACTGGCATTTACCGTTTATAATAGCGTTTACGATATCTATAATTATTTAGGTCATATATATAAATTTATTTCAATATTTATTATTTTCAGAATTATATTCATATATAATGTCCAAAAACCATATTTTGCACTGTCAAAGGCGCAAGAGGAATTAAAGAATTACGTAGAAAATCTTGATAATATCGTAGCTCAAAGAACGCAGCAATTAAAACAGATTAATAATAAACTGATAGAAGATTTAAATTATGCGAGAGATATACAAAGGGCCATCATGCCTGTCAGTTTTCCGCAGGAGCCGGAAGTATCTTTTGAGTCGAGGTACTATCCCGCTGAACGTGTGAGTGGAGACTTTTACAATATATTTAAATTAGATGACCAGCAAATCGGATTATATATCGGAGATGTTTCAGGTCATGGCGTTCCGGCGGCAATGTTAACAATTTTTCTAAATCAAAGCATTAAGCCTACAGACCAAATTGAGTATAATAAATATGTAGTTAATAGTCCTTCGGCTGTGTTAGATCACATTTATTCGTCATTTAATAGAACCAATTTTAGAGAAGATGTTTACATGGTAATGTTTTATGCTATTTACAATTTTAAGACCAGACAGCTTACTTATTCTTCAGCAGGACTGAATGTGGTACCGTTAGTGCTTCGTGCTTCAGGTAAGGCAGAAGAATTAAGAGCAACAGGGTTTCCAATATGTAAATTTGCAGAATTTTATTCTCCTGAATATCATGATCATGTATTGACGTTAGATAGAGGCGATAGGATATTGTTTTATACCGACGGTTTAGTGGAGGCCGAAGGAAAAGAAAAAAAGCGGTATTCGACCACTCGTCTTAAAAATCTTATTGAGAATAATCACAGCGAATCAATATATAGGCTTACAGAAATAATCAGTAATGATGTGTTCAGCTACATGGATGGCAAGCAATTAGAGGATGATGTGACTTATTTTATGATGCAGATAAACTAGCCGCGAATATTGCCATAGTCTATGAGGTTACGGTTTGAAAGCTTCCCAAAAATCAAATGGGGAGCTTTAGTTTTTTATAATTGGGCATACTTATATTGATGAACACATCGAGATTTATAATTTATCAAGTTATATCTGATGTGAAGTTGTGTAGGGGTGGACGACTCTGTCCACCCGCAAATGATTTTTTGGTTTAGGTTTTAAATATTTGTAATAGAATATAATTTTAAGAAGGACAGTTGCCATGAAAGTTGCCAGTATAGAATGGAAAGATAAAGTATTGTGCGAGATGTTCAAGCCGGTACATATATTAGAAAAAATAGAGGCCTATATTAAAATAGCTGCCGCCCAAGCTTGTGATATCATTGTTTTCCCCGCTTTCACAGGCTGCTATTATGAGCAGTTGAAGTATATCGGCATAAATCTTCAAAGGCTGAAAACCAAAGCGGTTCATAATGAGTATGTTGAATATATGAGACAGCTATCCGGAAAATATAAAATCGTAATATGCACGGGAAGTTATTGGGAGAAACATGATAGCTGTACCTATCATACGGCCGGCATTGTTAGAAATGGACAAGTGATATTGGAGCAACGGCAGATTTATCTTGCACGGTGGGAGAGGGAATTGGGGTTTGAACGAGGGATAGACATTCAGGTGATAGATATATATGGCTGGAAAATTGGAATAATACTGTCAACCGATGTATTCTATTCTCAGGTCGCCAGAATGATGGCGCTTGAAGGTGTGGATGTAGTATTGAGTCCGATAGGATTTGTGACGGATAGAGCCCCTGCTTTTCAACTAAGTGGAATGTGGCAGCAAGTACAGCAGAATCAATTTTTTGCCGTTGAAAGTGCATTCAATGGGAAGCTTGGAAATATGAATATATGGGGGGAGTCAATCATTCATGGGCCTTTAGACATTACAGAGCAGGGAAATGGAATGTGGGCGAAAAGTAACGGGAAAAAGATAATAATAACAGCACAGTTGGATAATGAGCAAAGGAGAAAAACAATTTCGCGGTATAACGTTTTGTCACAGCTGAATGTTGAATGCTATCAAAATATGAAAATATTTGAGGGGAAAAATACTGGTGAAAAATTTATTTAAATACCGGTATAACCGGAAACTGTCAATAGATAGAATTGAGAACTACTGCCAGAGCTTAAAAATGTCAAAAGTAAGATATTTCTCTGATGCAAAGCAGAATAATAATATCTTGATATCTTGTGTGCAAAGAAGAATAAAAGTTGTAAAAAATATTGAGCAGTATATAAACATCCTATATTATTTCGTGAAGCAAGCTGCTGAAAGGAAAAGCCACTTGGTGGTTTTTCCTGAATATAATTTTTTTGATGTACTTGGATTGATTCCAGGCTTTTCTGCGCTAAACAGCTATCTTAATAAAAAGCCTCAAGGTACAAATAAGGCGGTTGATCATAGTAATGAGAATAATATGGATAAAATTCTAATGGCTTTTTTTTATGGCACGGCTGAACCAATAGAAAGATGTCTTAAAAGAATCATTTCTATACTGGCAAGTGGTTTTGGGTTGTATATTTATTCCGGAAGTTATCTATTGGCGGAGAATGGGAAGCTTTACAATGCCGGTTCACTATATGGGCCGGATGGAGTTTGTATTGGGACCCAAAGAAAGGTTCATACTACGGATTTTGAAAAACTCATTGGTATTGAAAGAGATAATGTGTTTCAAGCACACGCACTGCCTTTTGGAAAGGTTGCCTTTCCGATATGTATGGATGCAACTTATTTTGAGACCTTTCACATTATTAGAAAAATGGGTGCGGATATGGTAATCCTTCCAATTGCGAATATGGAAGAATATGACCAATGGAAGGCGCTTAGAGGAATCTGGCCCAGGGTTCAAGAAACCTATGTGTATGGCCTAAAGGCTTCATTAACCGGATGGATTGCAGGAATGCATTTTACCGGAAAAGCAGGTATTTTCGCGCCTATCATGATGACGCCCAAAAAAGATGGAGTTATTGCTATTTCTCAGTATTATGAGGGGGACGAGCTAGTTACAAGCTCTTTGAATATTGAAAAACTTAGTGCAGCAAGAAATGAAGCACAGTACTTTGGAGATACCAATAGATGCTTTGAAAAAACAATATATGCAAATAGAGATAAATAGTAAGTATCAATATAAAAAACATTTGATTATCATCCTTAAGAGGTATAAAATATGAAAAGAGTAGAATATTTTAATGATGATTAACGGAAGGAAGTGCAAACCAATGAAGGTACTATTTCTTTCTGTAACGGCTGGGCAAGGACATCATTCAGCAGCTAAAGCTGTTATGGACTATTTAAAACAAAGAGACATAGAATGTACGATGCTTGATACTTTTGAGTATATAAATCCTATCTTAAGTGAATCTATCGCACGGGGATATCTGATTTCAACAAAATTGACCCCGGCAGTATATGGAAGATTATATCGATTAGCAGAGAAAAAGGAAAAAAGTGATGCGAAATTATCGATTTCAAAATTAACAAATTCTGTTCTTGCAAGAAAGCTGCTTACTTATATAAGAGAATATGATCCGGACGTAATAGTATGTACGCACATATTTTCCGCTCAGATCATCACACAGCTCAAAGAGAAAAAGCTGAAAGCAAAGACGATGGGAATTGTTACGGATTTTACCATACATCCTTTTTGGGAAGATACCGATCTGGATTACTATATTACTGCCAGTGAGTTGCTTAATTTACAGGCGGCGAAAAAAGGAATTCCTGCCGAGAAGATACGAGCAACAGGGATTCCGATACATATGAAATTTTCTCAGAAGTATTCCCAGTCTGAGGCTAGAAAGATTCTCGGTATTGAAGATAAAGATACGGTGTTTGTCATGAGCGGCAGCATGGGTTATGGAAATGTAATTAAAGGCATTCGGCAATTGGATAAACTTAATCTTGATTTTCAGATTATCTCGGTATGCGGTAATAATAAGTCACTAAAGAGAAAGATCGATGCTTTAAAAACCAGAAAAAAGATTTATAATTATGGGTATATTGATAATGTAGATATTATGATGGATGCTTGCACTTGTATTGTGACTAAGCCAGGGGGACTCACTGTATCAGAGAGTTTAGCCAAAGGGGTTCCAATGGTTTTAATCAATCCGATACCGGGACAGGAAGATAGGAACGTTGAATTTCTACTAAATAACGGGTTAGCTATGAAAACAAGCTCTACCTTTCCGATTGATGAAGCTGTCTTTCAATTGATGGTCAATAATTTAAAACTTGATAATTTAAAGAAAATGATTAATCATATGGGAAAACCTGGATCAGCTAGGAACCTTGGAGATTTTATTATAGAACTGGGACAGAACAACGCTTGAGATTATGAAGCAGGATTGTTCTTTACACATACGGCAAATTTCAGTAGTGGGGAGTGAGTAGTGGGTAGTGGGGAGAAGATAGGAAACTCCCCGTATTATCCGCTGTCCACTCCCCATGTCACATTTCTGAGCAAACATGTAACATACTCAGTGTGACTTATATAGAACCATATACAATTAAACTAAGGTGATGAATAAAAGATGGTTGATATAAATATTCCTGCGGAAGCAGCTTATATATTGGAAAAATTGAATGAGAATAGTTATGCAGCATATATTGTCGGAGGTTGTGTTCGAGATGCGATAAGGAATGAAAACCCAAAAGACTGGGATATTACTACCTCTGCAACACCGCAGCAAGTAAAAGAAATATTTGATAAAACCTACGATACCGGCATTAGACATGGGACTGTTACCGTGATGGTTGGCAATAGTGCATATGAAGTTACGACTTTTCGGATAGAAAAGTCATATCAAGATTACAGAAGGCCATCTCAAGTGATTTTTACTTCTGATCTATTAGAAGATTTGAAGAGACGGGATTTCACCATGAATGCAATCGCGTATCATCCCAAAGAAGGCCTTATTGATCCCTTTAACGGCAGAGGTGATATTCTTGCAAAACTGATCAGATGCGTCGGAAATGCCAACGAAAGATTTCAAGAAGATGCGTTAAGAATGTTAAGGGCGGTAAGATTTTCATGTCAGTTGGATTTCCAAATTGATACAACAAGTTTTGATGCAATTATTGAAAATAATGAGCTGATTGTAAAAGTAAGCATGGAACGCATTAGAGAAGAAATAAATAAGATGCTTTTATCGGATTTTCCATCTAATATTTTTGTTATGAAAGAGGCTGGGTTGATGGAATATATTTTGCCGGAACTGGATATATGTTTTGCAACATCGCAAAACCATCCGTACCATATATATAATGTGGGATCGCACATTCTAAAAGCTATAGAGAGTATTGAAAAGGACCCTATTCTAAAATGGGTGATGCTTCTCCATGATATAGGAAAAGCAATAACCAAAACAACAGACAGCAAGGGGATAGATCATTTCTACGGGCATGGTGAAAGAAGCGTGATTTTAGCGCAAAAAGCATTAAAACGATTAAAATTTGATAAAAAATCCATAGATAAAATTCTGCGTCTGATTAAGTGGCATGATCGACCCGTTGAGCCCACTCCAAAAGCTGTGCGCAAAGCGGTAAGGGCGATAGGTGAAGATATATTTATAGACTTTTTAAAGATAAAACAAGCAGATATGATGTCTCAAAACCCTGTTTTCTTAACAAAAAGAAGGAGTGAGCTGGAAAAAGTTTATAAAGTTTATCAGACTATAAAACAATCCAGGCAATGTCTAACTTTAAAGGATCTAGCGGTGAACGGAGATGACCTGCTTGCATTAGGTATTCAAAAGGGAAGGATGCTGGGTGTGATACTTGAAAAATTGTTGGATATTGTAATAGCAAATCCTGAAAAGAACCAAAAAGAGATACTGCTGGATATAGTAAAAAAACATGAATGGGAAGTAGGAAGTCGATAGTGGATCATGGGGGATGAAAATACTGAAAAATTCTTTGGTGGAATTTGCAGGAATTTTTCTTTTTTTGCCGAATTATCTCTATGTTTGAGTTTTTCTAGTTTATAATAGATGACTAAATTGAAAATTATAATTTGCTAGCATACATATTATACAAGCTTTACAACAGCCATTTAATTTTCTACTAGTTGAATCTACATACAGGATATTTTTAACTTGAATTTTGGTTAGCTATAGCTTTAATCGTCAATATGAATGGTCAGGGAGGAACTATGAAAAACACGTGGAAGGTTAGTTTACTTGTACTAATTATCATAGCTTTTATAACATCGGGATATTCCAGTGCCCAAGCAACCATGCCGGTTATAAAATATCAAGCTGAAACCAACTATCCCCCTTATAAATTTGTTAAAAACAATTATTTAAGCGGATTTGATGTTGACTTATTAAACGTGATACTTAAGAGTGAAGATTTTCAAGTGGAATACTCAGTGGACACATGGGAGAATGTATATAATCGTTTGGTTAACGGGGAAATTGATACATGCGGACTAATGGTAGTATTAGAAGAAAGAAAAAAAGATATCCTGTTTTCTAAAACCGTTCTTCAATCTCATATTAGTATCTATGCTAAAAAAGATACACAGCAAATTGCACTGGACAATATCAAGAATTACAAAGTTGGAGTAGGTCAAGGTCAATATTCGGAAACTATTTTGAGAGATACTGTTGGTATAAAAGATTATCAATCTTACCCGGATATTGAAAGCGCATTAGATGCTTTAAAACAAGGCGAGATTGATGTGCTGTTTGAAAATCAGGAAGTTACCAATTATTTTATTATAAAAAAAGATTTACAGGGAGAAATCACTCCACATTCGGTTAATCTTTTCCCGGTAGAAATTGCTTATGGAGTACGTAAGGGCAACAGTGGATTGGTTAACTATATTAACAGAAGGATTTCAGAACTACAGGGTTCCGGCGTATACGAAGAATTATTCCAAAAGTATTTTTTTAGACATTCTACTTATTATCATGATTTACAGAAAAAAAAGTGGGTTACATTTATCTTTGCAATACTGGTTTTTGGACTTATTGCTTTTATTTTAATGCACCTATATATTAACCGCCTTAAAAAAAGAATAGAGAATACCAATAAGGAACTGTATAGGAGCTATGACGAGCTGGAAGCTGCCCATGAAGAGTTGGCAGCTACTGAAGAAGAGTTAAGGTTTCAATATAATCATATTATAGAAAACGAGGAGAGCCTAAAAGATAGTGAGGAACGCTTCCGACTTGCTTTAGAAGGGTCCAATGATATTATTTGGGACATGGATATTAAAAATAGTAAATTGTTTGTTTCCAGCCGTTGGACAGAGACACTTAGTTTCGAAGAAATAGAGATGCCAAGGGATCTTAAGTCATGGAAGGACTTGATTCATCCCGATGATGTAGAAAATACGCTACGTATGATTCGGGTACATATAATGAATAAAACACCGTTCTATCAGGATGAGCACCGATTACGTACTAAAGATGGAAAGTACAAATGGTTTTTACATCGAGGAAAAGCGGTATGGGATGTTAACGGAAAGCCAATCCGGATAGCCGGTTCATATACGGATATTTCGGAGCGTAAATCAACAGAAGAAGTTATACATCAAATGGCGTACTATGATTCATTGACAGGACTCCCAAATAGGACACTTTTGGTTGATACTCTGAAAAATGCTTTGACGGAAGCTAAAGCGAAAAAGTCTATGGTTAGTGTGATGTTTCTGGATCTGGATAATTTTAAAACCATTAATGATACGCTAGGCCATACTTACGGCGATTTGCTGCTTAAAAATGTAGGAGAGATGTTGGGAAGGTATTTGAAAAAAGGTGAGATGGTAGCGCGTCTTGGTGGTGATGAATTAGTTATTATACAGCCGGAAATATATAGTGTGGAGCAAGTAACAAGCCTTGCAAGCAGAATCATTACTTCACTTGAACATCCATGGATATTGGATGACCGTGAATTCTATGTATCATCAAGTATTGGGATTGCCATATACCCCAAAGACGGCCAGGATGAATATACATTGCTTAAGAATGCCGATATTGCGATGTATCATGCAAAAGAATTAGGTAAGAATACGTATCAGTTATTTAACCAATCCATGAATATAAAGATCATGGAGAGATTGGACATGGAAAACAGCTTGCGGCATGCTTTGGAAAGAAACGAATATACTGTAGCCTATCAGCCCCAGATTGATATCAAGACCGGAAAAATTGTGGGTGCTGAAGCGCTCATTCGATGGGTGCACCCTGTCTGGGGCACGATTTCACCTATGAAGTTTATTCCGATTGCGGAAGAAACCGGGTTGATTGTACCTATTAGCGAATGGATGCTTAGGACAGCATGCGGGCAGAATAAATTGTGGCAGCAAGCAGGATTGCCATCGATAAAAATGGCGGTAAACCTTTCTGCGCGACAGTTTCAACAGCAGGGTCTGGTAGAAATGGTTGCCCGGATGCTGGACGATGTTGGAATGAATCAGCAGTGGCTTGAGTTGGAGATTACAGAGACCATTGCAATGCAAAACCTTGACTATGCGATCATCATATTAAATAAGCTGCAGCAAATGGGGATACAAGTATCTTTAGATGATTTTGGTACAGGATATTCATCGTTGAACTATTTGCGCCGTCTACCTATTAATACATTAAAGATTGACAAATCATTTGTACGAGATATAACCCACAGTAATTGTGAACAGGCAATTGCAAGATCTTTAATTTCGATAGCACACAGTATGGATCTTGAAGTTGTTGCTGAAGGCGTAGAAACAGAAGAACAGCTATTTTTCTTAAAGCGAGAAAATTGTGATAAAGCCCAGGGGTATTTGTTTAGTAAACCAATACCGGCTGAAGAATTGGAAGAGCTTTTAAGAAAACAAATGATTTCATAAAATATTACAATGTAGGGAACGGCTCCGTACCGTTCCATTTTTACCCTATCATCTTAAGCAAAAACATACTAATGATTCCTACTAATACAGTAAGAAACAGGTTTTTTGTTTTTGCTGCCACCAGAATGCAGGGAATAGATGCTAACAGTGCGTTATTTTCTAATCCGAATGAAAATTTATTATCCGAAAGCAGTATTCCGGGAACCAGGAGCGCGGATAATACGGCAACAGGGATATATCTCAGCCACTTAAGAAACAGCGGCGGCAGTTTGAATTTTGATAACACTACCATGGGCAACATCCTGGGAATATATGTGACTAGACTCATTCCGATAATGACAAGGATAATTTTTCGTTCCATATATCAATACTCACTCCAATCGTTGCTGCTAGCAGTGTAGCAATAATAATATTCCAGCTTCCTTCAACACCTATGGCAATTAGCAGTGATATTCCGCCGGCACAAACAGAAACCAACAAATCTTTATGACTTTTCATTTGCATAAGAAGCAGGCCAATAAACATTGCGGATAAAGCAAAATCTATGCCCCAGCGTGTAGGATCCGGTATGAAATTACCCAGAATACCCCCTAGAACAGTGCTGGCAATCCAGCTGGTTTGTGATGCAGCATGTAACCCTATAAAATATTTTGCAGAACATTGTTCCTCTCTAACTTTTGTCACGCTAACAGCATAAGTTTCATCAGTAATGCCAAAAGAAATCAGCGATTGAACCTGAGATGGAATATGTTTAACGTACGGAGCGAGAGAAGCACTCATCAGCATATGACGCAAGTTAACCAAGAATGTTGTCAAGATAATATTCATAGCAGTTGCGCCGGATGCAAACATTGCGGCAGCTATGAATTGAGAAGAGCCTGCGTAAACAAAAAGAGACATGGAAAAGATGTCTATGATGGTTAAGTTTTGTTGTGATGCCAGCACGCCAAATGCAAACCCAATTGGCAAGTAACCCAGAATAATAGGCAGGGCGCCTTTTGCCCCTTTAATATAATCGTTATTCATGAATACCTCCAATAGTTATTAATGCTTAATTTATATTACTACTATGTATTGTATACTGCACATTTAGATATATTATAGCGCACTTGATATGGTGGGTCAAGATGTATTGGATAATATTAAAAGAAGAGCATATTTACCAACATATTCAAAGAATAAGAATGGTTTTTTGTTGATTTCGCATCGAGACAATGGTATACTCGTTTTATTATAATGGTTATTAAGTGGGGAGTCTTATACTCTCCTCACCAAAACAATATATTCTAAGTAAAATTTTTAATGTATTCAACATTTAACATAAGAATAAACCGATCGAAAGGGTGGACATCATGGCGTATAGAATTATAGATTTTCATGCACATATATTTCCTGATGCGGTAGAAGAAAAGGCTGTTAGAAATTTGGGAGAGTATTATGGGATTCCCATGCCTTGTCGAGGGAAAAAAGATGATCTTTTGAAGAGTGCTTCAAAAGCAAAGGTAGAAAAGCTGGTGATTCATTCCACAGCCACTCGTCCCGGACAAGTGGAGAACGTCAATAGCTGGATTGCATCTATGACTAATGAGCATATTATTGGATTTGGGACATTGCATCCGGATTATGAAAACATTGAAAAAGAGATGGAGAGAATTCAAACGCTTGGTTTAAAGGGAATAAAACTGCATCCCGAGTTTCAAGGATTTGACGTAGATGAGCCCAGAATGTATCCGCTTTATGAAGCTATCGGTGATAAGCTTCCGATACTCCTTCATATGGGTGATGAAAATTATCATTCATCAAAGCCAATAAAACTAAAAAATATTATAAATAGATTCCCAAACTTGAAAGTAGTAGCTGCGCATTTGGGGGGGTATTCCAGATGGGATGAAGTAAAGGAACATTTGGTTGGAGAGAATATTTATATGGACACTTCCAGTGCTCTTTGGCGCCTGAGCTCTGAAGAAGCTGTGGAAATTATTAAGGGACACGGTGTGGATCGAATATTGTTTGGAACAGATTTCCCTATCACTTCCCATAAGGATGAATTACAAAGATTTATGAAACTTGATTTAAATGAAGAGGAACGGGAAAAGATTCTATGGAAGAATACGTATGAGTTCCTTCATCTTTCGAATTGAATGGGGAGTACCCATATTGTTTTCAGATTAAAGCTTTTAGTTTTAAAGCTTATAATGTACATATGAGCAGATAAATAAAACCGGAATATAACACGATGTGTTATATTCCGGTTTTATTTATGCTGAAAAAAGCGAATACTTATGAAAAATGGATAATATGGGTATGATATTTTATAGAATACCCAAAAGACGCTGTATTATAGTTTATCTAAAATAAACGATTTTAAAATCATAAAAAGTAAGGAATGGGGAATACGATGGAAAAAACATTTATTATGATATATATCATTACAATGATTGTAATCACTTTGCTATTAATATATAAATTATTTTTAAAAAAGAATGGCGAGGTGGGTGATATTCAAGACGCACTGCTGAATCCGGAAGAATTGGAACAGCATGCAAGAGAGATTGCCAGAAATCATACAGTTACCCAAAATTCAATATCTGTTACATGGCTGATTACAAGGATGAATGATAATTTTACATTGATTACATCGGCCTATAAAAAGTTAAATGATGATTTAAAAGATAATAAGACGGTAGCACCTGCAGCGGAATGGCTGCTTGATAATTATTATATCATTGAACAGCAAATAAAAGAGATACGACAAAATCTAAATAAAAAATACTATCTGCAGCTGCCTGTGTTGAAAGAGGGGGCTTTAAGAGGATATCCAAGAATATATGCTGTTGCACATGAAATCGTTGCACATACCGATGGAAGATTCGATGAGAAGACCCTCATTAGTTTTATAGAGGCATACCAATCCCAGAATATTTTATCCAGTGCTGAGCTTTGGGCAGTAGCCGTGATGGTTCGAATTGCTCTTGTAGAAAATATAAGACGTATTTGTGAGAAACTCATAAAGTCTCAAAATGAATTTATACAATCGGAAGAACTTGCTAGCCATGTATTATCCAGAATGCAAGAAGATAACGATAATACTGCTGAATTTCTAAGAGGCAAGCTGCAAGGAATGAAAGAGATGAATCCTTCGTTTGCAGAACACCTGTTAAAAAGATTAAAAAAGCAAGGCATCCAGATGGTGTCTATTATTAAATGCATCGATGAAAAATTGGCTGAGAATGGTATGGATGCTGAATACATCACGCATTTGGAACATCAGCAGCAGGCAATGCGCCAAGTTTCTATAGGAAACTCTATTACCAGCTTGAGATTGGTTTCAACATTAGATTGGTCAGGAATTTTCGAAATATTGAGTCCGGTAGAAAAGCTTCTTCGAGAAGACCCTGCCGGTATATATTCGCAAATGGACTTTGCTTCCAGAGACTATTACCGGCACAATGTGGAAAAATTATCTATTAAATCCAATATTAATGAGATTCAAGTTGCAAAAAAAGCAGTTGAATGTGCTCAAATGGCAGAAGTTAGAGATGATAAAGAAATAAGAATAAAACACATCGGATATTACTTAATCGGAAAAGGTAAAAAGACTTTAAGAGATAAAATCGGTTATAAGGCCGCCGGACTTAATAAGTTACTAGAATTTTTTCAAAATCATCCCGCATTTACATATTTGGGTTCGATTTTTCTCAGTACTTTGGTTATAACAGGTGTATTGGTTTATTATGCATATACGGCATCGGGTGGCAAAGCAGGAGTGAGCATTTTAACCGGATTGATTGTAATAATCCCTGCCAGTGATATAGCTGTGTCTATTATAAATTGGATGTCTACGCACTTCTCCAATCCGGTCATGCTGCCAAAGCTTGAATTATTGGGAGGTATTCCGGAGGATGCTGCATCTATGGTAGTCATTCCCACCTTGATTCCTAATAAGGAACGTGTGAAAGAACTGATAGGCCAATTGGAAGTATATTATCTGGCTAATCGGGAGAAGCATCTTTACTTCTCTTTGGTAGGAGACTTTAAAGATTCCAATGAGAAAGAACTACGCGGAGAAGATGAAATAATTGATACGGCACTTTTAGGAATTAAAAAATTAAATGAAAAATATGCAAATGGACATAATATTTTTTATTATTTTCATAGGCATAGACAGTATAACGATGTACAAAAAAAATGGATGGGTTGGGAGCGTAAGAGAGGAGCTTTGATGGAGTTTAATGCACTGCTCAAAGGTGCGCATAATACAACCTTCTCCGTGATATCAAGTAATTTATCACAAATCATGCCCATAAAATATGTCATTACATTGGATGCTGATACCAATCTACCGAAAGACGCAGCGAGAAAGCTGATAGGCACTTTATACCATCCGCTCAATCGTGCGATACTGGATAAGGATGCAGGTGTTGTTACCGAAGGATATGGCCTGCTTCAGCCTCGTATTAATGTAGATATCGTAAGTGCGAACAAGACCTTCTTTTCCCGGATTTTTGCGGGTGAAGGCGGCGTAGACCCGTATACAACGGCTGTATCCGACGTATACCAGGACTTATTTGGTGAAGGTATATTTACCGGAAAGGGAATATATGATTTAAATATTTTTGAAGAGGTATTAAAGGATGCCATTCCCGAAAATACGGTGCTGAGCCATGACTTATTAGAAGGCTCTTATGTAAGAACAGGATTGGTAACCGATATAGACTTTGTGGACGGGTATCCTTCACGTTACAATGCTTATACGGCACGGCTTCACCGTTGGGTGAGAGGGGATTGGCAGCTTATGCCGTGGCTCAAAGGGTCTATCAGGAATAGGAACGGAGAGCTGTTAAAAAATCCGCTTTCCATCATCTCGAGGTGGAAGATATTTGATAATTTAAGAAGAAGCCTAATTGCGCCTGCGGTGATTTGCCTGCTGATTTTCTCTTTTGGTGTACTGCCGGGCAGCCGTTGGTTATGGCTGTTTTTTGGTTTATTAGCAGTCGCGTTTACATTAATTACAGCTTCAGTCGATTCGGCTTTAGCGAAAAATTTTCAATTTTGCAGAGAAAAAAGATACTGTACCATTATTTACGGTTTTAAAGCGGTTTTTTATCAAGTAGTACTCTTATTTATATTTTTGCCTTATCAGGCATATTTAATGATAGATGCCATTGTTAGAACATTGTATAGAGTATTTATTTCCAAGAAAAACACGCTTGAATGGGTGACGGCGGCTGATGCGGAAAAGCGTTTGAAAAATGATGTGCTAAGCTTTTGGAGGAGGATGTGGATAGGTGTTTTGATTGCCGCATTGGTTCCGGTGATAGCTATTTTACAGGACTCTTCCGCATGGCTTGCAGCAGTATTGCTATTCTGCGTTTGGGGCATCTCTCCGGTGGTTGCATATAACATAAGCAGTATGGATAAAGAGCAACAGATTGAACTATCCAGCGCAGATGGCCGGGAATTACGAAAACTTGCCCGTAAAACATGGAGATATTTTGAAGATTTTGTAACGGAAGAGGACCATTATTTACCTCCGGATAATTATCAGGAAGATCCCCCTAATGGCGCAGCACATAGAACGTCACCTACAAATATCGGGTTCCTGTTGATTTCGATACTGGCTGCACGAGACTTGGGTTATATCGGAATGCTTGAGCTTGGGGACAAACTGGATAAGATATTGCATAGCATTGAAAAGCTGGAAAAATGGAAGGGGCATCTATATAATTGGTATGATACCCGTACGCTTGAGATATTAAGGCCAAGATATATCTCTACGGTTGACAGCGGTAACTTTATTGGTTATTTAATGGTGCTCAGGCAAGGAATAGAAGAATACTTAAGTAAGCCATTGGTACATTTTTCTCTAGCCGTTGGCCTGGAAGATACGATGATGCTTCTAATGGATGAAAAAGAAGGGCTTGATGTTGACACCCGATTTCTGCATGAAACTGCACAAGAGAAAAATATTTCGCTTGCCAAATGGAATAGCGTTTTGCACCAATTAAGTAAAAATATAAGTAAGCTAGCAGATAACGAAAATCAAAATGGACTAGAATGGCACTATAAAATAAATCATATGATTGCATCATTTATCAAAGATATAAATGAACTTGTACCTTGGATAGGGTTTCTTGACGCTATGCCTGAAGCCATACAGGAGGAAAAAGGCGTTTATGCGAAGCCTGCAAGGGCGATCAAGGATGTATTGGCGGCGCTTGAGCAGCAAGCTACACTTTCAGGATTATATGCGGTCTACCCGGACATTGAAGTCAAACTTAAGGATGCCATGAGTGGGCTTGAATCAACTAAGAAGAAAACCGGTCAGCATGAAGAAATACTGCATTGGGTAAGAGCTCTTAAAGAAAGCATTATGAAAGCAAGTAAGACTATCGATGATGTTTACAAATTTTACTGTGAACTTGTTGGCCGTATTGAGTTGCTGATTAGCGAGATGAAGTTTGTGCCTTTGTTTGATAAAAAGCGTCAGTTGTTTTCTATAGGTTATAATGTCGAAGAAGAGCAGCTTACAAAATCATATTATGACCTCTTTGCTTCGGAAGCGCGTCAGGCAAGTTATATCGCCATTGCCAGGGGTGAAATTGACCAAAAGCATTGGCATAGGCTGGGACGTAATCTTACTTCCGCGGGAGGATATAAAGGATTGGTATCATGGACAGGCACCATGTTTGAATATTTGATGCCTCTGTTAATTATGAAAAATTATAAGAATACATTGTGGGATGAGACATACAGATTCGTAATAGAAAGCCAGAAGAAATATGGCAGGCAGCGTCAAGTACCCTGGGGAACATCGGAGTCCGGATATTATGCCTTTGACATTGGATTAAACTATCAATATAAGGCCTTTGGCGTTCCCGAACTGGGACTGAAACGCGGACTATCAAACGATATGGTAGTAGCGCCCTATGCTACAGTGATGGCGCTCATGGTTGATCCGGCGGGAGCGATAGGAAATATTAGGCAGCTCCAAAAAGAAGGTGTGGATGGTCCCTATGGTTTGTATGAGGCAATTGATTATACGCCTGAAAGAATGATGCGCAGTCAAATAAGCAGTACTGTAAAAAGCTTTATGGTACATCATCAGGGGATGAGTTTAATCGCGCTGGTAAATTATTTGAATAATAATATCATGCAGCAAAGATTTCATGCCGATCCGATGGTTAAGTCGGCGGAATTGCTGCTGCAAGAAAGAGTGCCTACCCGGGTAATTATGACAAAAGAATATAAGGAAAAAATAGAACCGTTTAAGTTAGTTGAACAGCACCATGAAGACGTTGTACGTGTTTATGAACAACCGGCAAATCCTCTGCCCAATGCACACATATTATCTAATGGTGAGTATTCGGTGCTGATTACCGATCGTGGGTCGGGGTACAGCAGACATCATGGTACGGCTGTCTCCAGATGGAGGGAGGAACTTCAACGGGATAATTACGGTACATTCTTCTATATACAAAATATTAATTCGAATAATGTATGGTCGGCAACTTATGCGCCATATTATGATGAAACAGAAAAATACAAGGTGGTGTTTTCATCAGACAAAGCGGAATTTATGCGCAAAGACGGCAATATAGATACACATACGGAAGTAGTTGTTTCACCTGAAGATAGTGCGGAGATCCGGCGGATCTCGCTTACCAATCATAGTGAACATACCCGGGTGCTGGAAGTAACAAGTTACTTTGAGGTGGTATTGGCGCCACAGTCATCAGATGTTGCGCATCCCGCATTCAGTAATTTGTTTGTGAGAACAGAGTTTATACCTGAGTATAATTGTTTGCTGGCAAACAGAAGACCAAGAGAAGAAGGGAAAAATACCACATGGGCTGTCCATGCTGTTGCCATAGATGGGGAGACGGTAGGCGGCATACAATATGAGACCGACCGCGCAAAGTTTATCGGCAGAGGCAGGGATCTTTCAAATCCTATTGTGATGGATGTTGATCAACCGCTCACCGATACGGTAGGCCCTGTACTCGACCCGATCATGAGTCTGCGCTGCAGAGTGAGAATTGAGCCGGGTCAAACGGCCCGTATTGCATATGTGACCGGAATCAGTGATAAGTATGAAGAGATTGTCAGAATGGCACAAAAATATCAAGATATGGCATCCGTTCTGCGTGCCTTTGAACTGGCATGGACACGGAGTCAGGTTGAATCTAAATATCTGGGACTTAAAGCAGGAGAGGAAGAACTGATACTGGACATGCTCCCACAGATTTTATATAACAGTCCTTTGCGCAGACAATCAGAAGACGTTATTCAGAGGAATGTGAAAGGGCAGACCGGATTATGGGCATACGGTATTTCCGGTGACATTCCTATTATACTTGTTAGTATTAAAGATACAGATGAAATTGAGATTGTACACCAGCTATTAAAGGCCCATGAATACTGGCGGGTGAAAGGATTTCATGTTGATATCGTGATATTGAATGAGGATGAAGGAAGTTACACTCAGCCTCTTCAGGATATGCTGCGTGATATCATATCTATTAGTCATGCAAGGGATTTGCAAGATAAGCCGGGAGGTGTATTTATCCGGCCGGGAAGAACCATGCCGGAGAAAGATAGAACGCTGCTTATGACTGTAGCCCGTATGATATTTAAAGCGGATGCAGGGACTTTGGCTGAACAAATCAAGCTTAACCAAGATGAATACAGTTTACCGGTTGTTTTGCAAAAGAAGCAGGAATCTCCGGAATATGGACATCAAAAGCTCGAAGTGCCGGAGTTGGTGTACTATAATGGTTGGGGCGGATTTACACAGGATGGAAAAGAATATATCATACAGCTGAAGGAAAATCAGATGACGCCGGCACCTTGGATCAATGTGATATCTAACGAGTGTTTTGGTATTTTAGCAACAGAGGCAGGAGGAGGTTACACTTGGGCAGAAAACAGCAGAGAGAACAAGTTGACACCGTGGTCCAATGATCCTGTTCGGGACCCGGCAGGTGAAGCTTTTTATTTAAGAGATGAGGATAGCGGGGAGTACTGGTCGGTAACCCCGCTGCCTATACGTGAGCAAGAACCGTATAAGATTACTCATGGATATGGATATACGATTTACGAGCATATCAGCCACGGTATACATCAACAGTTAACGGTGTTTGTACCGAAAGAGGAGTCTGTGAAAATTTGTATTGTAAACTTGAAAAATATATCAAATAATAGGCGAAATATTAGCGCTACTTATTATATAAGGCCTGTATTGGGCGTAAGTGACCAATCCACTGCGCCATATATAACAACAAATGTTCACCGGCAGACGGGGGCTTTATTGATAGAAAATAAATATAATTCCGATTACCCCGGCCGAATCGTTTTTATGGACGCATCCGTAGCGGAACGTACATATACAGGCGACCGCAGTGAGTTTATAGGTGAATTTGGCGACTTGCAAACGCCTATTGCTATGAAGCGGGAGAAACTTTCTAATAAGACAGGGGCCGCATATGATCCTTGCGCAGCGATGCAAGTTCACATTGGCGTGGAAGCGAATGAAGAAAAGAAAGTAGTCTTTATGCTGGGACAGAGTAAAGATTTGAACGAAATCATGACAATATCTACTAAGTATAGAGATGCTATTGAAGCAGAAAAAGCGCTTCAATCGATAAAAGATTTTTGGAGTGGTATTCTTGGTGCTGTCAAAGTTACAACACCGGATCATTCTATGGACTTAATGCTAAACGGATGGTTGGTGTATCAAACCATATCATGCAGGATTTGGTCCAGATCGGCTTTTTATCAGTCAGGAGGCGCATATGGATTCAGGGATCAGCTTCAAGATGTGATGGCGACGGTTTATGTACTTCCCGAATTGGCCCATACGCAGATATTAAGGCATGCGGAACACCAGTTTGTTGAAGGAGATGTGCAGCACTGGTGGCATCCGGTAGTAAGCGAAGTGGGTGGAGCGGACAAGGGAATAAGAACCAAGTTCTCTGACGACCTTGTATGGCTTCCGTTTGTAACTGCTGATTATATTGAGAATACGGAAGATAGCAGTATACTTGATATAGAAGTGCCATACATTGAGGATGAACTTCTTGGGGAAGAAGTAGACGAAAGATACAATATTCCCCTGATCTCTGAAGAAAAGTCATCAGTTTATGAACATTGTGTCCGAGCCGTTGACCGGGCATTAAAGTTCGGTGAGCATGGTATTCCGCTGATGGGTTCCGGTGATTGGAATGACGGAATGAGTACGGTAGGTAATAAAGGCAGAGGGGAAAGTGTATGGCTGGGATGGTTCCTATTTACCACACTCATACGGTTTATTCCAATTTGTGAAGCACGACAGGATTTTGAGCGTGCGAAACGATATAAAGATATTTCCACGGAAATAATGGATAGTATAGAGAAGAACGCTTGGGACGGTTCGTGGTATCGAAGGGCATACTTTGATGATGGCACACCGATGGGTTCTGTACGTAATACCGAATGTAAAATTGACTCGCTGGCACAGTCATGGTCTGTGATTTCAGGTGCCGGAAGAGAGAAAAGGTCTAAAGAAGCAATGGAAGCGTTAGAGCATTATTTGATCAAAAGGGATGAAGGACTCATTATGCTGCTCACACCACCTTTTGATAAAGGAGACCTAAAACCGGGATATATAAAGGGATATGTACCGGGTGTCCGTGAAAACGGAGGACAATACACACATGCGGCGATTTGGGTGGTACTTGCTTTTGCAAAAATGGGGCATGGAGATAAAGCATGGGAATTATTCAATATGATCAATCCTGTCAATCACGCACGTACACCTATAGAAGCCGCACGGTATAAAGTGGAGCCGTATGTTATGGCTGCCGATGTATATGCAGTACATCCTCACATAGGCCGGGGTGGCTGGACGTGGTATACCGGTGCCGCCGGCTGGATGTACCGGGTAGGTATAGAGCACATTCTGGGATTGAAAAAAAGAGGCGAAGGATTGATCATTGACCCGTGTATTCCCCGAGAGTGGGAACAATATAGTATGGAATATAAATATAAAGAAGCAAAATATATAATAAACATCAAAAATCCTGATAGAGTCAGTAAAGGAGTAAAAAGTGTCAAAGTGGACGGAACATTGATTGGTAACCATATCATTCAGTTAAAAAGTGAAAAGCATGAATACCATGTGGAAGTCATAATGGGAATTTAGAAGACAAGGGGACTGGTCTGCTGTCAGGCCTGGTTTTTGGCCGGACTGCGGCCCTGTTCCCCTGTCCGATTCCCGGACGATAAACACTTTTTCAGCATTCACGGGCGAATCCCTTGTTTTTTGATGAAAAGGTAATATATGAATAGTAGATATGTATATTAAAAAATTTTTAATATAAGAAGGATTTTTATAATTAATGTAGAATAATATATAAATAATAATAAAGTTTAACGTTAAATATACTTGTAGATATATTATATATCCATTCCTAGGTTGTGTGCAATAGTTAAAGCATGGGTAGTATAAAAGTTAATATCAAATGAATACCGTACAAAATATGAGTTTTTAGCATTTAAGTTTAACGTTAAACAAACTAGATTTCTTTAGTCAAAATATGCTTAAAAATCAACTAAAGAAAAAATAAAAAGTATTGCAGGAGGGTGGATATGATTGAAGAGCAATGGAGAAAATTACAAAACGGAAGTGATATCCGTGGTGTTGCACTTGAAGGTGTTGAAGGGGAAAGAATAAATTTAACACCGCATATTGCTGAGAAAATTGCATGTGCATTTTGTATTTGGTTATCTAAAAAGACCGGTAAGCTATTACAAAATATTCGTATCTCTGTAGGGCATGATTCAAGATTATCCGCTCATGCTCTTACAGAGGGTGTAATAAATGGCATGACGGGTCTAGGATGCGATGTTTATGATTTTGGATTGGCATCAACACCTGCAATGTTTATGTCAACAGTGCTGCATGGATACCAATATGATGGAGCGGTTATGCTTACAGCAAGTCATCTTCCTTTTAATAGAAACGGATTAAAATTCTTTACACGGGACGGGGGACTTGAAAAGAGTGATATCACCTCACTGTTAGAAACAGCGGAATGTAGCCAATTTCTACTTGGAGAGACGAAAAGATCGGTTCATAAGGTTGACTTTATTTCTGTTTATGCTGCACATTTGGTGGATAAGATCCGTAAGGATTGCAATGATATTGAAGATTATATGAAACCTCTTAAAGGATTACATATAATCGTAGACGCAGGAAATGGTGCAGGCGGTTTTTTTGCGGAAAAGGTGCTGCTGCCATTAGGTGCTGATACTTCCGGCAGTCAATTCCTAGACCCTGATGGAACCTTTCCGAATCATATTCCGAATCCTGAAGATAAAGAAGCGATAGAAAGCATTCAGAAAGCAGTACTTGATAATAAAGCAGATTTTGGAATAGTATTTGATACCGATGTTGACCGTGCCGGAGCTGTAGATAAAAATGGAAAAGAAATAAACAGGAATAGGATCATAGCGCTTATGGCTTCCATTGTGTTGGAGGAGCATCCTGGAACAGTGGTGGTAACTGATTCTATAACGTCTGATGAATTGAAAGTTTTTATAGAAGAAAAACTCGGAGGTATTCATCATAGATTCAAACGTGGTTATAAGAATGTCATTAACGAAGCTGTAAGGTTGAATAATGAAGGCCGTGAGAGTCATCTTGCAATAGAAACATCAGGACATGGTGCGCTTAAAGAGAACTACTTCTTGGATGATGGTGCATATCTGATATCAAAAGTTCTTATAAAAATTGCAAGGCTAAAGAAGGAAGGGAAGACCATAGATGTTTTGCTGGATGATCTTAAGGAACCCGTAGAAGCTACAGAGTTCAGGCTAAATATTCTGGAGAAGGACTTTACAGTATATGGGAACTATATCATCGACCAATTGAAGGGATATGCTGAAAAATCAGAAGGCTGGATAGTTGCAACAGACAACTATGAAGGCATCCGGGTTTCTTTTAATAAGAATAATGGAAACGGCTGGTTTTTGCTTAGGCTTTCCCTTCATGATCCTTTGATGCCGCTGAATATTGAATCTAGAGAACCTGGAGGCATAAAGACGATTCTATCGGAACTTATAAAATTTTTGAGCATGTACCCGGAAATTGATGTAAAAACCATTTGGAATTATTTGGAAGGTTGTTGTTAAAGTTAATATTGAATTGTTTTAATGTTACATAGAACTTTAAAGCATTTAATCTAATGATAACAAAAGACCTCCGGCATAATTTTTCACTGCCGGAGGTCTTTGCTGCATCTAACTTCTACTTATTCATACATCAAAATATGCAAAGATGTAATGGCATCTTTACAATTATAATTTTTACAATTAGAATAATAGTATAATTACTTTCAAAGTGTGTTAATAGAAAAATATGTTATGAACGTTAAAACGTTAAAGAAAAGAATAAAGGGGCGTCGACCGTGATAAAGTATGTTGTTTTTGATTTTGACGGGACACTGGTTGATTCCAAAGATGTTGCCATATCTGCTATTAATCAACTTGCTGAAAAGCATAAATTTAAAAAGATTTTGGAGAAAGATATACAATATTTAAGGAGTTTATCTATCCCGGAAAGATGTAATTATTTAGGTTTGCCAATGTATAAAATTCCATTCTTAGCAGTAGATTTTTATAGTCTATACAGGCATGCTATGAAAAATGTTGTTTTGTTTGATGGAATAAAAGAATTATTAAATGAATTGAATAATAAAGGGTATCATTTGGCAATCATATCATCAAATTCTGAAAAAAATATCAAAGAATTTCTTGAAAATAATCAAATAAATACCATTGAAGAGGTTTTATGTTCTGATAATCTTTTTGGTAAAGATAGAATCATTAAAAAATTTTTAAAAACAAATAAGTTAGAGACTGCCGAAGTAATTTATATTGGGGATGAGTTGAGAGATATCATCGCATGTAAAAAAAGTGACATAAAAGTAATATGGGTTGGATGGGGATATGATATAATAGAAAATGCCCGGCAGGAGAGCCCGGACCATATGGTAAATTCACCGAATGAAATTCTGAAAATCGTATAGTATTTGTATACTTTATGAAATAATATTTATCAACGAAAAAATGTATCCGATAGCGGCAAATAGCTTTTGACAAGCACAGCAAAATGATATAAAATATGTTAAGTTTATTGAGGAGGGTATAAAATGGCATATATTTACAATGATGTATCTAGAACGTTTAGTGAATATTTATTAGTACCAAATCTTACGACAGAAGAGTGCATACCCGATCGTATAGATTTAAGCACCCCGATCGTTAAGTTTAAAAAGGGTGAAAAATGTGACCTTAAATTAAATATTCCTGTCGTTTCTGCGATTATGCAGTCAGTTTCAAATGACAGCTTGGCTATTGCACTGGCAAGATGCGGTGGATTATCTTTTATTTATGGTTCCCAGCCTATTGATAGACAAGCTGAAATGGTGAGAAAAGTGAAGAAATATAAGTCAGGCTTTGTGCCTAGTGACTCAAATTTGAAAGTAGATAATACTTTGAAGGATGTCCTTCAATTAAAAGAAAAAACAGGGCATTCTACCATTGCGGTAACTGAGGATGGTACATCCGAAGGAAAACTTCTTGGCATTATAGCAGGCAGAGATTATAGGGTAAGCAGGGACCCGCTGGATAAAAAGGTACAGGAATTCATGACACCTTTTTCTAAGCTGATTTTTGGGAAATGGGGAATCACTTTAAGTGAAGCCAATGATATCATCTGGGAACATAAGCTAAATTCTTTACCTATCGTAGATGATGAGCAAAGGCTTCGTTGCTTTGTTTTTAGAAAAGACTATGATGAACATAAACAAAATCCGTATGAGTTGCTGGATCAAAATAAACGCCTTATCGTTGGGGCTGGAATTAATACAAGGGACTATGAAGAAAGAATTCCTGCACTGCTGGATGCAGGAGTGGATATCCTTTGCATCGACTCTTCTGACGGATTTTCGGTATGGCAGAAAAAAACAATAGAATATGCAAAAGAAAAATTCAAGAATGTTAAGATCGGTGCAGGAAATGTTGTCGATAAAGAAGGATTCTTATACTTGGTGGAGGCAGGTGCCGACTTTGTTAAAGTGGGTATTGGAGGGGGCTCCATATGTATAACAAGAGAACAGAAGGGGATCGGAAGAGGACAAGCAACCTCTGTGATTGAAGTAGCAAAAGCAAGAGATGAGTATTATGAGAAGACAGGAATCTATATCCCTATTTGCTCAGATGGAGGTATTGTGCATGATAATCACATGGTGCTGGCATTAGCAATGGGTGCTGATTTTGTAATGATGGGACGTTACTTTGCAAGGTTTGATGAAAGTCCTACTAAAAAGGTTAAACGCGGCAATAGCTATGTGAAAGAATATTGGGGAGAAGGATCCAATAGGGCAAGGAACTGGCATCGTTATGATATGGGAGGAAGTCAAAGCCTAAAGTTTGAAGAGGGCGTAGACAGTTATGTTCCATACGCGGGAAAACTAAAAGATAATCTAGATGTTACGCTGGGTAAGATAAAATCTACGATGTCCAGTTGTGGTGCCAGGTCTATAGAACAACTGCAAAATACCGCAAGGATTACGTTGGTATCTTCAACAAGTATTGTTGAAGGCGGCGCCCATGATGTTATTTTAAAAGAAAATGATTATTAATAAAAGGTGAGTCAGATAATGCTTAAATGCTTTGGTCCCATAGTAGATAAAAACGCAAAAGTTTTAATATTAGGATCTATGCCGGGAAAAGAATCATTAAAAATGCAGCAGTATTATGCTTATAGAAGGAATCATTTCTGGGAAATCATCTGTTCGATATTTGATGAATCCGTTAATGATGATTATAAGCAGAAAATTATATTTCTCAAAGAGCATGGTCTGGCATTATGGGACGTGATCAATAGCTGTGAACGGGAAGGAAGTCTGGATGCAAATATCAGAAATGAAGAGATAAATGATTTTACTCTTTTTTTAAAACAATATCCAAATATAAAGCATGTTTGCTTTAATGGAGCAAAAGCAGAAAGTTCTTTTAAAAAGTATATCGGATTTAATAGGTTTAACGGTATCAAATTTTACCGGCTTCCATCCACAAGTCCTGCAAATACACAGCACTATGATCAAAAAATTGCAGCGTGGAAGATCATAAGGACGTTAATTGAACAATATTGATAATAACGAAAAGTCAGGGACTGTTTTTATAAACCTGGCTTTTCCTATACGGATTATTATATAATCGCTTATTTGATTCAGCTATATATAGATATAGTTAACTTCAAAGCAGCATGTCTATACCTAACATTAACAGAATAATAATGGTTACTCGCTATCATACTATTACTAGACCTGAAAACATGAGAAGGGTCAAAATGAATAGGAGATGACCATATGAAGAAACAACCTTATAATCAGAATGGAATCTTTGTTAATCCTGTAATAGTTAGAAATGGGGATAATTTAAAAATAACCTATGACGGTTTACTGGCAAAATCCGGTGCAGCGCATGTGATCCTTCATATTGGAGAAGGTGAAAACTTCTTTAATGTACAAGATGTGAGGATGGAAAAGATCGAACAGGATAAATTTGAAGCAACAGTGCATGTACAACCTACTAAGGAAACTGTGAACTTCTGCTTCAAAGATTGTGCAAATAATTGGGATAATAATTATGGAAAAAATTATGTTTTAACAACCCCTTATCAACAGCAGTAAAAACAATAAACCCCCCGGCAATAGTGAACACAGCAAGCAAAAACGAGACTTGTAAAAGCATTCCTATTGGGAAAATGATGCAGGGATTATTGGAGCGGCAATGCTGGGAAAATAAATGTAAGTTATAGGCTTGGTGCATATAGGATATCTTGTATGCACTTTTTTGTATTATCTGAGCTGCCACAGCGGAAATATACACTCTTATTATATTCTAATATACCAACTGAGGATTATTGTTCACAGTCCTAATTTAAAATGATATAATTATGAAAGCGACTCCCGGAAATGCAAGTGTTTGATGATACATCAGCAATTTTCAAGGGATTGGAAAAAAGCAAATTTTATGATATAGTATAGATGGTAATCTGTAACAATTTTCTGAGGAAGGTATGGAATAGTAATGAAAATTGAACATAGCACTAACCATAAATTAAATAAAACAAGAAAGACCAAACATAAGAAAAATAAATCATTATACTATATTTTTGCTATAATAGGCTTATTTGCAGTGATAGCTCTTTTTTTTTCCGGGCTTTCATTAATAAAATTCTTTTTAATATTTGCATTAGAAATGATCGGCACTGTCATTATATCTTGGGCAATTTTGGCATATTTCAACCGGGATGATCATAAAGGCCGGCATGTGAGTGTGCCGTCTAAAACATCCGGTGCTGCAGTGAAAGCATTGACATCTGAACCGGATTTGCATATGTCAATGGATAGTAAGCAGATGCCTAAAAAGCTTAGAAAACTTGAAAAAGCCAATTTTAATTGGTCCGATGAAGACATATTAAGAAGAAAACAAAATAGCCCTATGAAACAAGTAGAAGTAAAGGAAGAAAAGAAGATTCTTCATTACCGGTCTCCATTTGATCCTATTAATCCTCCGGCAAAAACGGTACAGAAGGAAGCAGATATCCAGGAGGATGTTGGGGAACATCCTATCGTGATAGATGACAGTGACTTAAGTACAATGAATGATCAAGAAAAAATTGAAAACACAGATTACCTCTATCAGGACGAAAGAAGCATCTGTGAAAATGATAGCTATAAAGAGAATAGTGAAGAAAATGATGTGAATATAGATGAATCCGAATATTTATACGATAGTATGGAGCAGCACGATCATCGCAAAGTGGAAACGATGAGCCATGAAGATTCTGAACGAACAGCTGTCCAATATGCTGAAAAGGCGGACAGGCAGTATATTTATGCCAACCGTAAAGTACGAGCGGTTGCGGTTAAAAAAAAGCCTCTTCAAACTGATAGCCATCATAGTGATAAAACCAATGACCATTTATATCCTTCCGTTAATTTATTAAATAAAAATAATATGATGTTAGACCGTACCGATATGGAGTATAATGCTCAGATAAATGCAAAAAAATTAGTAGAAGCCCTTGCGAGTTTTGGGGTAGGTGTGAAACTGTTGAATATCAGCCAAGGTCCATCTGTAACACGATATGAACTTCAACCTAATACGGGAGTGAAAGTGAGTAAGATTGTTAACCTTTCGGATGATATTGCGTTGAATCTGGCTGCTAAAGATGTGAGGATGGAAGCGCCGATACCCGGAAAAGCGGCAATTGGTATCGAGGTACCAAACAAGCAAACCATTCCGGTGTTTTTAAGAGAAGTCATCGAGTCGAGAGAATTTCAGGACCACCCGTCAAAGGTTGCGTTTGCGATAGGAAAAGATATAGCGGGACACCATATGGTTGCGGATATTGCAAGGATGCCTCATCTCCTTATAGCCGGTGCAACGGGTTCAGGGAAAAGTGTCTGCATTAATACGTTAATTGCAAGTATTTTATTTAAAGCATCACCGGCAGAGGTAAGGCTGCTTTTGATAGACCCTAAAGTAGTGGAATTAGGAGTGTATAACGGAATACCCCATCTTCTTATTCCGGTGGTTACTGAGCCTAAAAAAGCGTCGGGGGCATTAAATTGGGCAGTACAAGAAATGAACCGCCGCTATCAACTTTTCGCGGACAATAATGTGAGAGATTTAAAAGGGTATAATGCCTTATTAAAGAAACGAGGAGAAACAGAGATATTACCTCAGATTGTGATCATTATCGATGAATTGGCGGATTTGATGATGGCAGCTCCCAGTGAAGTAGAAGATTCTATTTGCCGGTTAGCGCAAATGGCGAGGGCTGCGGGTATGCACCTTGTGATAGCGACACAGAGGCCTTCGGTTGATGTAATCACCGGATTAATCAAAGCCAATATCCCGTCACGTATTTCTTTTGCAGTATCCTCACAAGTAGATTCCAGAACCATTTTGGATATGGGGGGAGCGGAGAAACTGTTAGGAAAAGGGGATATGCTGTTTAATCCTATGGGCGAATCAAAGCCAATAAGGGTACAGGGTGCGTTTATATCGGATAGTGAGGTAGAGGCAGTAGTATCTTTTGTTCAGTCCAACTCTTCGGTAAGCTATGATGAAGATATTATTGAAAATATTGACGGGCAGAATGAAGCCGTACATGCGGATACAATAGATGAAGATGAGCTTCTGCCGCAAGCAATTGAAATTGCAATAGACCTCGGACAGGCATCCGCATCATTATTTCAGAGGAAATTTAAGATCGGTTATTCCCGAGCTGCACGTCTATTAGATCAAATGGAAGCACGAGGTTTAGTCAGCGGTTATGAAGGCAGCAAGCCTAGGCAAGTACTGGTGAGTCGAAGTGAATGGGAGGATAGTGAACAATTATTAGAATGATGGATGTTTATCTTAAATAATAGTATGGATGTATGGATAATGGGGTATGCTCCTTTATGTTAATAATAACATGATCGGAGCACTTTTTATAACGAGGCGAAAAGATGTTCCTCACCTCTATAGGTGGGCGGGTACCGATTAAATTAAACAGGCGGTGAGTATATCTCCCGCCTCGTTGAAACGGTGTGAAGTAATTGCTTACGCAATTACTTCCGTTGTTATAACGTCAATAATCAGAAATCTACTTTCGGAGGAACGAATATGGAAAACAAGATTCAAATATTATATCAAATCATTGATAATATAGAAAATGTGATAGTAGGTAAGCGACATTCTATCGAATTGATGATTATCTCTTTAATTTGCGGAGGTCATGTTTTGATTGAAGATGTACCGGGAGTTGGTAAGACGACAATGGTATCTTCTCTTGCAAAATCTTTAAGCTTGGATTTTAAGAGAGTACAATTCACGCCGGATATTTTGCCGTCGGATATAACCGGTTTAACTATTTATGATGCGAAGACCGGCTTGTTTCAATATCATCCCGGTGCGGTCATGACAAATATTTTGTTAGCTGATGAAATCAACCGGACGACTCCTAAGACGCAATCCAGCCTGCTTGAGGTCATGGAAGAGAAACAGGTGTCGGTTGACGGAAATACCCATAAACTGCCCAATCCGTTCATGGTTTTAGCTACACAGAACCCTATAGAATATATCGGTACATTTCCTTTGCCCGAAGCGCAGTTGGATAGGTTTTTTATGAAAATCAGGATAGGATATCCGGATTATCAGGAAGAAATAAAAATCTTAGAACGTTTTCATAGTGATGATCCACTTCACAAATTGCAATCTGTCGCAGATGCGGAAGTGATTATTTCACTACAGCAGCAGGTGAGAAAAGTTTATGTTGACCAGTCTATAAACCGGTATATTGTAGATATTATAAGAGCTACGCGTAATCATCATGATATCGAACTGGGAGTAAGCCCCAGAGGGTCGCTTGCTTTGCTTCATGCCTCACAGGCATGGGCATTATACCAGGGAAGAGACTATGTAATACCTGATGATGTTAAGAGGATGGCAGCACCGGTATTGGGACACCGTCTTATTGCAAAGCCCGAAGTGAGCCTTAAATATGGTGACGAGATGGATGTACTAGAAGCGATATTGAGTGCTGTCGATGTTCCCATAGCTGATTAATATTTATATTTATATGATGAATTGGAGGATAAGATGTTCAAACGAAATGTTCTTTATTTCTTTGTATTTGCATGTTTTTGCATATCAGCGTTATATAGCGGGGAAAAGGTATTATTTGCAATATTTATTACAATGCTTCTTATCCCTTTTATTTCCTTATTGTTTTTAGTGGTTGCTGTGTTAAGATATAAATATGTAGAGCAAATGGATAAAAACGAAATATTAAGAGGGCATGTATTAAGGTATTCATGTAAAGTTTATAATAAAGATCTTTTTCCATATCCCTTTGTTCAAGTGAATTTTTATGCTGATGATTTTACTGCAGAAGAAATATTTGAAGATGAGACATTTTATCTCAATCCGCTCAACAGGTATGATATTGATAAAGAAATTATTTGTGAACACATAGGAATATATCATATAGGGATCAAGTCCTTTTATTTTAGAGACTTTTTTGGATTTTTTGAAATAACATCCAAACCTCGTAATGGAAAAAAAGAAATCAAAATTTTACCAAAAATTGTAGAGCTGAATGGTTTTAAAGTGGGAAGGACTACAAACAGTGATTCTATCCATTTTACAAGCAAAATAGGTATGGAAGACTATTCTGAAATAGCAGAAGTAAATAAGTATATACCGGGATTGCCGCTTAAAAGTATCCACTGGAAGCTTTCTGCCAAAAGAAATGAACTTATGTCAAAAAAGTTCAGCAATCCACAAAGCAGTTTAACCTATTTGCTTGCAGATATTAGCTGCTTAATGAAAATTGATAAGAATAATTCACTTGTAAAAGATATTATCATTGAAACTATCATAGCAGTATTAAACTTTTTCGTAAGAAAAGAAATACCTATCCATCTATGTTTTAACGATAGCAGCGATAAGAGATTAAGAGTAGGCAGTAAAAGAGAGTTTAGAGAGGTTTATCATAAATTGCTTCGGGCGGATTTTAAAGAGATATTTCCTTTTGACAATATGCTTCATCTAAGCAGAGTGGACTTGGCAGAATGCAATGAAGTTATAGTGATTGGAACTGATTGTTCCGAGAGCTTATTTAACCGCTTGGTGAATTTAAAACTTGCGGGTAAGGATGTAATATTTATATATCCTATATCAGCAATAGATAGAAAAAGCTTAGATTTTTCTCGTTTTTTACAAGGGCTGCAGGAAAATGGCATCTTTGTCTATACCATTAGTCATGCAGATGAAATAAAAAAGACGCTGGAGATGTAACGATGAAATTGAGCAGATTAAGTAGATTAATCACATATAATTTTATATCGCTATTATTTAGCTGGAATCTCGTATTTTCCATCACATATTCTATGAGTTTTGAAGTATCCAAGCAAGCGGTATTGAAATATTGTCTTCTTACTATGTTCTTGCTAAATATATTTTTTATAAACCGCATTACTATCATTTCGGGTACTTGTTTAGCTGTTTGTATGGCTTTATACCATGGATATACAATGATGAAGTTAAAACTATTTGAAAAGTTTTTCGCCACTGCAAAAGAGTTTTTTATATGGCTATACGAATATATAAAGGGGTATCAATATTTAAACGATTCCTTTAGTATCTATATGACCATTATTTTGGTGTTAATGGTATGCGGCTGGGTTTTTGTTTTTATCTTAAAGAGATATCATTTTTATTTTCTGATGGCTGGAGGCTTGATCTATTATATTGTATGTATCAACATGGGGTTGAGAATGTATGATGCCGGACTGTATATTTATTTGTTTTGTATGATCTCATTATTTGGCAGAGAAGTCTTTAATAAGAGAACCAAACACATGCTTTCAACGGCAAGTCAGCATTTAGGATATATATACGTTCTCTGGGCTATGCCTATCGCACTATTCATTATACTAATGGTGTCCTCGGTATCGGTAGAGAAGGATTATCAAAGGCCTCAATGGTTGGATGAAGGTGCCGATGTTTTTAGCCGGTGGTATGACAACCAAAGTTGGCTTAATGATGTTGGTCAATGGAAAGGAAGTGACTTTTCTTTAGTATCAACAGGTTTTCAACCTAATAGAAGTGCCATTGGAGGAAATATCGTACTGGATAACCGGCAGGTTCTAAATGTAAAGTCCGACCACAGAATCTATTTGAAAGGTTCTGTGAAAGATTATTATACAGGTAATAGTTGGATTAGCAAGGAGCTTGAGGAATTCTCCATAGAAGGCAGCAGCATTGAAGACTATATTACCGATAACTATTTTAGTGACCGCAGGTTATTTGTTGAAATGTTTAAGCGAACAAGGTTCCGAAGAATCAGTAATCAGTTGTATAATCAAGCATTTTTGCATGGAGATGCACAAATTGAGCAAGTTGGGTTTAGAACCAATACGCTTTTTTATCCTGATAACGTCATTCGACTATTGGAGGCAAAAGATGAAGACGCAAGCCTCATCTTTAACAGCAATGCAGAATTTTATTTTAGGGGGGAAACGAGCGATGATAATAAATACAGCATTCAATACAGGGTGGTAGACAGGTCTAACCCGTTTGTTGAAGAGTTGTTAAGAGTAAGTGATCCTGACGCAATAAAGGCGGTACTTGAAAAAAGCGATAGTTTAAAAAATAAATATGACAAAATGATCAAAAAATATACGGTAAAAGAGAATATCACTCAAAAGGTTTCAGACCTCGCGATACAAATTACGCAAGATAGTGGGAACCGCTACGACAAAGTAAAGGCAATCGAAAAGTATTTGAGTTCCAACTACACCTACACCCTTACCCCCGGAGATACCCCGGAGGGGAGAGATTTTGTGGAGTATTTTTTATTTGATTCAATGAAAGGCTATTGCACATACTACGCAAGTGCGATGACCATGATGGTACGTTCACTAGGAATCCCTGCCCGATATGTAGAAGGGTATGCTCTGCCTGCGAAACCGGGCAGCGACGGGGTGTATAAAGTTACCAATGAGTTGGCGCATGCTTGGGTAGAAGTATTTTTTGAAGGTTTCGGTTGGGTACGCTTTGAGCCAACCTCACCCTTTAATACGCTTCTGGATACGCAGCAAGAAGACAGCCAGGCATTGCCCGCTGATGAAACGTACAGTGAAGATTATATGAAATCAATTATGGGTGAAGCAGAGATAGTGTTAGACCAGGGACTGAAAGAACAATCTATAGATGGAAGGTTAAGTTTTGCTAAAGAGATAGTTAAAATAATCATTAGTATGATTGCGCTGATGATAGGAATTATACTATTGGTGGTGATTGTGCGCAGAGTTATTTTTGAGACAAGTATTATAGAAATAAAACATCAGCATGCCAAAAGCAGTGTTATAAATATATATCAGAAGATACTAAAAATCTTGAGGCTTTATCATTTTGATATGGAACGCGGAGAAACACCTCTGGAATATGCCAAGAGGGTAGATTTACAATTTACAAATGGTAGTGATAGTTTTTATGGTATAACAGAACTATACATCAAGGCGAAATTTAGTAAAAGCCCCATGGATGACCAAGATAAAGAGAAATTACTGATGTTTTACCAGTCAATGATAAAAGATTTAAAGAAATCTTTGAATATATTGAGTTTTTATTATTATAAATATATAAAACTTGAATACTGATGAGTTCAAGAGTAAGTTGTTGCAAACAGCTTGCTCTTTTTTATTGCTGATAAGCAAATTTAAAATTACAATTGACGAATTTATATATCATGTTACCTTTGAAATATTAACCAAAAAACATATCGGTGTTATGTGCAATATACATAAAAACGACTATCGGATTAGGTATAATTTGGCTAATTAAACCCTTACTTTTCCAATCATGAAAGCGTATAATAAGAGTATAGAAATTACAGGAGGTGAGATCAATGAAAGATATTATTATATTTACAGCTTTAGCCAGTGTATCAATATTTACAAAATTCGCTTTATTCGCATCCAGCTATGTTGGATAATTTTATCCAACATAGATTAGATGCTGATATCTGAATACTATTTTTGATTAAGAAAAGACGATTCTTTTATATAGAACCACAGGCCTTGTGAAAACCGCAAGGTCTGTTTTTGGGTTTTTAAGAAGGTATGTTGCACAAAATTGTATAGATAGTTTTTTATAATATTACGCCATCCTTAAAGATAGATATTTCACGATAGCCGTTTATTTCATTTTTTGTTTTTATCTCTCCGGAGGCGATTTTCAATACATATTCAAAGAAGTCCTTTTTAACGGTATTGATATCTTTTCCTTCCAGGAGCTGTCCCGCATTAAAATCCATCCAATTGCTCTTGCGGGTGAAAAGGTCGGAGTTGGTAGCAACCTTTACCGTAGGTACCGGGGCCCCCAGAGGCGTTCCACGACCGGTGGTAAAGAGAATGATATGAGCACCGGCAGCCATAAGCGCTGTGCAGGCAATAATATCATTTCCCGGGCCTTTTAATAGGTTTAATCCTGGGATAGAAACTCTTTCACCATAATCCAATACATCTACTACATTCCCTGCTCCGCCCTTTTGAGTACAGCCAAGAGATTTTTCTTCTAATGTAGAGATTCCTCCTTTTTTATTGCCCGGAGAGGGATTTTCATAGATTTCCTGATCATGCTTTATAAAGTATTCTTTAAAATTATTAATGAGATCTACTGTTTTATTGAATACTTCTTCATTGATACAACGGTTCATGAGGATGGTTTCTGCACCAAACATTTCAGGAACTTCACTCAAAATGCTTGTGCCGCCATGTTGTATCAATACATCTGAAAGAGCGCCAACCAACGGGTTGCCGGTAATGCCGGAGAATCCGTCCGAGCCGCCGCACTTTAAGCCTACAATGAGTTTGGACGCCGGACATTCTTCTCTTTCAAAGGTTTGAGCATATTCGACCAATTCATCTATTATATCTAACCCGGCTTCAATTTCATCTTCTACTTCTTGTGTAATTAAGAACTTTACCCGTTTGTCATTATATTCACCCAGAACTTTTTTAAATTCAGGAATATTATTGTTCTCGCAGCCTAACCCTAAAACAAGCACACCAGCCGCGTTGGGGTGATTGACCATGTCTGCCAGAATCTTTTGTGTGGTTAAATGATCCTCACCAAGTTGGGAGCATCCGAAAGGATGCGGGAAGGCAAAGATGCCATCGGTTTTACCGGCAAATCTTTTGTTAGCTTCTTTGGCAATAATTTCAGCAGTTTTATTTACACAACCGACAGTATTAACAATCCATATTTCATTCCGAATACCGACTTCACCGTTTTCTCGCACATATCCCATAAAACTGTTATTAAAACTTTCGCTGTCTTTGCTTAATTCCGGTAGATAGCTGTATTCTAACACACCTTTTAGATTGGTTTTAATATTATGGGTATGGATATATTCTCCGGCAGAGATTGTACGGGTTGCATGCCCGATAGGGAAGCCGTATTTTATTACATGATCGCCTTCCGGAATGTCTTTAAATGCTATTTTATGTCCCTTGTCGATATCCTCTTTTGCAGTAATTTCAAAGTCACCCAATACAACCGATTCACCTTGGTGAATAGCTTCCAATGCAACTGCAACATTATCTTTTTCATGAATCTTAATTAATTTATCGCTTTTTATCATTGTAATCCCTCGCATTTTAGTGGGGAGTAAGGAGTGGGGAGTGGGGAGAGTATGCTTTCTTCCCACTCTTGGCTCCAAACCCCGGAATATTATAGTATTTTCTTTATTGCTTCATTCACGCCTATAGTGAGTATATCATATAAATATCCGGATACGGTAGAGGTAAAACCATCTAAGCCAGTCAAATCGGTTCCCCACATATCGGTATTTGATAAAACAGTCTTCACTAGATTTTCAGTACCTTCTTTTGTTTCGTCATAGTCAGACCATAGTTTTTTGAACAGTTCAAGAACAGGCATATCATCCATGATTTTATATTCGTTGCCGGATCTTTGACCCATCAAAGCATTCTCGTTTATTTCCGTACCTTTATAAAAAGCAAGCAAAGCAGCAAGAGAGAAAGTAAGCGTTTTTGGCAGTTCATTTTTTCTCTTTATATATTCCAGTATGGAAGGCAATACTCTGGTCTTAAACTTAGAAGTAGAATTCAAAGCGATACTTAACAGATAATGTTTTATAAAAGGATTTGCGAATCTTTCTGAAACTGCCGCTGCAAATTCTTCCAATTCTGCCTTTGGCAAATCCAAAGTAGGAATGATCTCATTAAAGATTCCATTATTCATGTACTTGCTGATCACATCATCATCCATGCATTCTTTAACAGTGTCTTTACCATGAAGGTAGGCAGCAAGCACGGTCATGGTGTGAGCACCATTTAATATTCTTACTTTTCTTGTGCGGTATGGTGTCATATCATCCGTCCAGATGACATTTAGCCCTATCTTTGTAAAAGGAATCTCTTCCGATAGTTTTTTATCGCCTTCAATGACCCATAGATGGAATATCTCTGCCGTGTCTAGGAGATTATCCTGATATCCTAATTCTTCTGTAAGTTTTTGAACTTCATCTCTTGGGTAACCTGTTACGATTCTATCTACCAATGTATTCAAGAAGTAGTTTGCGTTTTCAATCCAGGAGATAAAGTTACTGCCCAGATTCCATTCATTCGCAAGTTGCAGTACGATCTTTTTAAGATTATCTCCGTTTCTATCTATCAATTCACAGGGGATAATGATAAGGCCTTTTGAAGCATCACCATTAAAAGCTTTAAATCTTTTATGCAGTAATACTGTTAATTTCCCGGGAAAAGATGCCGGGGGAGTATCTTCAAATTTTTCATCGGCATTATAAGCGATTCCTGCTTCGGTAGTATTGGAGATAATTACTCTAAGCTCCGGATTTTCAGCACATTTCAGGTATTCGTCAAATTGGCTGTAAGGATTGATTCCTCTGCTAATAGAAGAAATGATTTCTTTATCTTCCACCACCTTGCCATTTTGAATACCTCTTAGAAATAATGTATACAGTCCATCTTGATCATTCAGCATATCAACCAATCCATGTTGAATAGGCTGTACAACAGCAATTTTTCCATTAAACAAATTGTTCTTATTTAATTGATGGAACATCCAATCTACAAAACCTCTTAAAAAGTTTCCTTCACCAAATTGCAGTACTTTTTCAGGTGACTCTTGGTTTTCACTTACTTTTAAATCACTAGGAAATTTAAAAGTACCATTTAATAACTCATTGTTTAATTTTGTCATTTAAAACCCTCCTATTATTTTAATTGTTAATTGCCTCTCACGTGCTTTTTCTTATAATAAAATCCGGCGTGATTACTGTCTTTGAAGGCACATTTCTGCCTTCGAAAATATCATTGAGTATCCTTACTGCACCTATTCCGGTAGTTTCCATTTTGTTATCTACAGAAGTAAGTTCCGGGGAACAGCATTGCGCAATAATGGAATTGTTAAAACCGATAACAGCAACATCATTAGGGATATTTAGATTGAGTTCTTGTAACTTTTTAATAACCCCAACACCGGTGATATCTTCTCCACAAATAACAGCTGTAAACTTTTGATTGGATGCTATTAGTTGTGCTATAGCATTGTAGCCGCCTAACAACCCTTTTTCTATTTTAAATATGGAAGAAGGGGTGAGTTCCAGGTGGTTTTTGACCAAGCCTTTTTTAAATCCTTCTAATTTAGCTTGTGCACTAAAGGTGTCCGCATCTTGCAAATATACAATATTTCTATGGCCTTTTTTCACAAGATAGTCTACACAAACCGATGTTCCGTAGCTATCATCACAGATAATGGAGTATACATTGTCTGTCTCAAGAAAACCATTCACCATCACAATAGGCAAGCTTTTTGCGATTTGAGAGATAGTCTTGTCTATTTTCTTGTCTCTAAACACTGACCCGACAAGGATTAAACCATCCACTTTCTTTTCGGACAGCATTTTTAAATAATTGATTTTTTGCTGGGCATCACCGCCAGTATTACATAAAATAACGCTGTATCCCAGTTTTGTAAATTCCTGCTCAATCGTATAGGCTACATTTGCATAATATATATCGCGGATATCAATTGTAAGCACACCGATGGTTCTCATTGATTTTACTACTAACCCCCGCGCAATCGCATTAGGGGTATAGTGATGTTTTTTTAAAACTTCATTGACTTTATCACGGGTTTTTCCACTAACTTGTGGATGGTTGTTAATGACACGTGATACAGTTGCGATGGATACGTTGGCTTCACGAGCTATATCATAAATATTCATGTTCATCACCATTCTAATAAAATGAAAGCGCTTACGATATAATTATACTTTTGCACAATATTATTGTCAATAGGGATTTCTAAGTGATTAGAAATACATTCATTATTATAACTATGTAGAATTTTAATTATTCTATAATATCTGCAGATAAATCTAATAGCAAACCTAAAGATATGAAATATCTGATATGATATCTATTAGTAAACTGAAGCGCTGATTGAGCGGCAGTGGGCGCTGCCAAGAAGCAATGATATATAAGTTGGAAAGGTATATATCTGTTTGGTTATACTTGTCCCATAAATTTTTTGCATTAATTATTGAAAATAAACAAACAGTATAGTATAATTAGCCTATATATGATGAAAGCGCTTACAGTTAAACCGTTGATGTTTAATATTAAGAATTGAAAAGAAGAAGGCACGAATATGAAAATTCAAAATACTTATGAGCTTCGCAAGGCAGTAGATCGAATGATAGATAATATTAAGATTACGGACATACACACCCATCTTTTTACTACTGACTTTAATGATTTACTATTATGGGGTGTAGATGAACTTGTCACATATCATTATCTTATAGCGGAAACAATGCGCTGGGTAGATATTTCTTATGACGAGTACTGGGCAATGTCAAAGCAGGAACAAGCGGATTTGATTTGGGATACCTTGTTTATTAAAAACTCACCTTATAGTGAGGCCTGCAGAGGGGTACTTACGGTTTTGGAAAAACTGGGACTGGATGTTTCAAGCCGTGATTTAAACTCGTACAGGGAATATTTTAAACAGATGACCGTTGATCAATATATCGACAAGGTTTTTGAAGTAGCAGGCGTAAGCAGCATCGTGATGACCAATGATCCGTTTGAAGATGCTGAAAGAGAAGTATGGTTGGGTGATTATAAAGCGGATAAAAGATTTAAAACAGCATTAAGAATTGACCCGCTGCTAAATGCATGGAATACAAAGTATAAGTGCTTAAAAGAATGGGGATATGATGTAAAAGAAGAATTGGATGAAAATACGCTGAAAGAGATTCGACGCTTTTTAAATGACTGGATTGACAGAATGAATCCTTTATACATGGCAGCATCTTTGCCGCCAGATTTTGTAGTACCTGAGGAGTCTTCCAGGTCTAAAATCGTCGAAGAGTGTATTGTACCTGTTTCTCTGGAGAGAAATGTACCCTTTGCAATGATGATAGGGGTAAAGAAATTAGTGAATCCTCAACTTCAAGTAGCGGGTGATAGTGTTGGCAAAGGTGATGTTGGTACCGTTGAATATCTGTGCGCAAAGTATCCTCATAATAAATTTTTAGTAACCATGCTTGCCAGAGAAAACCAGCATGAATTGTGTGTGGCAGCCAGAAAATTCAGAAACCTCCTTGTTTTTGGATGTTGGTGGTTCCTTAATAACCCAAGTTTAATTGAAGAAATGACCAGAATGAGATTCGAGCTGCTCGGCCCAAGTGTTATCCCGCAACACTCGGATGCAAGGATGCTGGACCAACTCATATACAAATGGACACATTCCAGAAAGATTATCGCAGATGTGCTATTTGATAAATATAATGATATCATAGCTACAGGGTGGACAATAGAAGAAGAGGAAATCCAAAGGGATGTTGAAAAAATATTCGGTAAGAACTTCTGGGATTTTCTTGAAAGAGAGTTTTAAGTAAGTTTACGGTTCACAGTTCACAGAATAAGTTCTCCAATTGGCTGTAAACTATATAAATACTATAAATAATTTATAAATACTTAAAAAAAACTACTTGAAAAACAAGTAGTTTTTTTCAAAATCTTTTAACGTTAAGAGAGTTTACCTTAACTTTTGGTGCCGGAGGTACATTAATTCACTAAAGCGATTGTCTTATTTTATTTATTAAAAAAAGGGTATTAAAAAAATATGTAGAATAATAAATAACTAAGAAAAATTGCAATCATTATTATAGGAGGCGTATATGATTTTAGAAAAGGAATTAAATGTGGATAAAGAATTCGATGTTATTGGCTTTGGTGAAGTAATGTTAAGATTATCACCGCCGGATAAGGAAAGAATATCCCAGGGCGAAGTTTTCGAAAAAAAAGCCGGTGGTTCCGAATTGAATGTTGTTTCGGGGATTTCGCTACTGGGACTTAGAACAGGTATTGTGACAAAACTGCCGGATAATGAGATAGGAAAGTTCGTTAAAAATAAAATCCGGTTTTACGGTGTAAGTGACGATTATCTGGTATATGATACTTCCTCGTATAAGAGATTAGGGGTGTACTTTTATGAGAGTGGTGCACATCCAAGAAAACCAACAGTAGTGTATGACCGCCATGCATCTTCAATAACTAATATTAGCTTGGAAGAAGTTGACCCTTCTATTTACAACAGTACAAAGGTATTTCATGTGAGCGGTATATCTTTGGCTTTGAATGAAAGTGTGAGACAGGTAGTAATTGAAATGATTAAGAAGTTCAAGGAAAATGGAGTGCTTATATCGTTTGATGTGAATTATAGAGCTTCATTATGGGATGAAGATACTGCGAGAGAAACGATTACATCTATATTGCCGTATATTGATATCCTTTTTGTGTCGGAAGAAACTTCGCGTAGAATGCTGCAGCAGCAAGGCACATTGGAAGAAATCATGAAGAATTATAGTAGGAAATACGGTACAAAAATAGTTGCTACTACCATGCGTAAAGTACTTAGTCCTACACGACATACATGGAATTCAAAAATTTACAGTGCGCCGGAAGATAAATTTTTTGAAGAAGAGCCTTATGAAGAAATTGAAGTTATAGATAGAATAGGAAGTGGAGACGCGTATTTGGCGGGGGCGCTTTTCGGAATCATTAAATTCAATGACCTGCAGAAAGCCCTTGAATTTGGTAATGCAATGGCTGCAATAAAGAATACGGTTCCGGGGGATATGCCGGCGTGTGATTTTAATGAAATTTCAGGTGTTATAAAAAGCCATAAAAAAGATGGTGTGGATAGTGAAATGAATAGGTAAATAGATTTCTAACGTAAAACCATACGATTGAAATCATGATTTCAATCGTATGGTTTCATTAGTATGTTGGATTTAAAAGAGAGAAGATGCTTGTTAATAATACGGTGCTATATTAATTGAGGAGAACTCTATTATTTTAGATATTTTTTACACCTTAAAGAGAAGACTGTTAAAAATGAGCATGAAAAAAACGCATATACCCGGTATTGAATTTTAGATTTAGAGAAATTGCAAAACAAATGAAAGTCTTTGAATAGCAGATATCGAAGAATGTATATGAGTCTAAAGAATTTTGGTATTTATAGCATTTTAACCTCGCATAGTGTTAAATAAGAGATATTCCTGAGGATTTAATTTATGAAAGAATAATATAAAGTTATTGCAAAAAAAATACGTATTTTTATAAAATTTAACTTGCTTTTTTAGAAGAATCATAGTATTATTTTAAATAAGGTATTGAATTGGTTAATTAAACGAAACAATGGCGTTTCCAAAACATATGTTCACGGCATATGTTTTAGAGGAGCGCCTTTTACTTTTTAGTCAATCTAAAATATGAAAGGGGTATGTTAAAATGAAATGTGAAGCGACTAGTTTAAATGAAATGTTTGGTTGTAATGTTTTTAATGATGCAGTAATGAGAGAGCGTCTTCCTAAAGCGACATATAAAGCTTTAAAAAAGACTATTGATGGGGGAGTGCCATTAGATCCGGCTGTTGCGGAAGTTGTTGCAAATGCAATGAAAGATTGGGCAATAGAAAAGGGTGCTACTCATTTTACACATTGGTTCCAGCCGATGACCGGTGTAACTGCTGAAAAGCATGATGCTTTTATATCTCCAACTGCTGACGGAAAAGTCATTATGGAATTCTCAGGTAAAGAATTGATTAAAGGAGAACCCGATGCTTCATCTTTTCCATCCGGTGGTTTAAGAGCAACTTTTGAAGCGAGAGGTTACACTGCTTGGGATTGTACTTCACCTGCGTTTTTAAAAGAGGATCCGGCAGGAGTTACTTTATGCATACCTACAGCTTTCTGCTCATATACAGGGGAAGCGTTAGATAAGAAAACCCCGTTGCTTCGTTCTATGGAGGCAATTTCAAAGCAAGCTTTAAGAGTATTAAAACTTTTTGGTAATACGACTGCTACAAGAGTTATTACGACTGTTGGTCCGGAACAGGAGTATTTCCTTGTTGACAGAGAACTATATAATAAGAGAAAAGATTTGGTGTTTACAGGAAGAACTCTTTTTGGTGCAAAACCGCCGAAAGGTCAGGAATTGGAAGATCATTACTTTGGTGTGCTGAAAGAAAGAATTTCTTCATTCATGAAAGAGCTTAATAATGAATTATGGAAATTGGGAGTATCTGCAAAGACACAGCATAATGAAGTTGCTCCTGCACAGCATGAACTTGCACCGATCTTCTCAACTACAAACATTGCAACAGATCATAACCAGTTAACAATGGAAATGATGAAAAAGGTTGCGGCTAGACATGGATTGACATGTTTATTACATGAGAAGCCTTTTGCCGGTATCAATGGTTCAGGTAAACACAATAACTGGTCCATGAGCACAAATGACGGACAGAATCTGCTTGATCCCGGAAATACCCCTCATGAAAATGCGCAATTCCTGGTATTCCTTTGCGGAGTCATTGAAGCAATTGATGAATATGCTGAATTGTTGAGAATGTCTGCAGCCAATGCGGGAAATGATCATAGACTTGGCGCGAATGAAGCACCTCCTGCAATTATTTCAATATTCCTTGGTGAACAGTTGACAGATATTTTGGAACAACTGGAAGCAGCAGGTACAGCTAGTTCTTCAAAGCAGGGAGGAGAACTTAAGATCGGCGTTAATACGTTACCGGCATTACCCAAAGATACAACCGATAGAAATAGAACATCGCCTTTTGCGTTTACCGGTAATAAATTTGAATTTAGAATGGTGCCTTCTTCTGCATCTATTTCAGGTCCGAATGTAGTACTAAATACTATCGTGGCTGAAACGCTAAGCAGAATTGCCGACAGATTAGAAAAGGCAATAGACTTTAATGCAGAAGTTGAAGCGCTTTGTAAAGAAGTTGTAGTAAATCATAAGAAAATTATATTCAATGGTAATGGTTATTCTGATGAATGGGTTGCTGAAGCAGAAAAAAGAGGATTGCCAAATATTTCTTCTACTGTTGAAGCAGTTAAGCATCTTATTAGTGAAAAATCAATTGCAGTGTTTGAAAAACATTGTGTATTAAGCAAAGCCGAGTTATATTCACGTTTTGAAATTAATTTAGAGGCTTATATTAAACAAATTAATATCGAAGCATTGACCATGATCGAAATGTCCAAGAGACAAATCGTTCCTGCAGCAATTAAGTTTGCTAATGAATTGGCGGCTTCCATCAACGCTGTTAAATTAACAGGTATAGATGCTGATGTAAGCGTTCAGGCAGAAATCCTTAAGGATGTATCCGGTACGCTGGCATCTTTCAAGAAGAATATCGAAAAGTTGGAGAAGGCTACTGCTGAAGCTGCTGAGATGCACGGGGATACTTATAAGCAAGCTTGTGCGTATAGAGATGAAGTATTTACTGCCATGAGTGAATTAAGAGCTGATGGTGATAAGCTTGAAACAATGATAGATGCTGAATTATGGCCGATGCCAACTTACGCTGATTTGCTGTTTAATGTATAATTGAATAATATATCGCTTATAATAAAAAAAGTGAGGTATGAAAAATACCTCACTTTTTTTATGCTCAAAAACTTTTACAATTTTTTGTCGAAAAAAGACTTTCAACAATGCTAAAACTATGTTAAAATTGTTAATTGGGTATAATATTTATGTAAAATGAATGTAAAATGAATGTAAAATGAATGTAAAGTGAATGTAAAGTGAATGTAAAATCTTTCAGGGGGTAATTTATGAGTTTTATTGATTTACTTACGCTATTTGGCGGTCTAGGTTTATTCCTCTATGGAATGAAGATCATGGGAGACGGCTTGGAACAAGCAGCAGGAGAAAGAATGCAAAAAATTATCGAGGCGATGACCAGTAATCTTTTTAAAAGCGTAATTGTAGGTACGGTAGTTACGGCTCTTGTTCAGAGTAGTAGTGCTACTACGGTTATGGTGGTTGGTTTCGTTAATGCAGGCGTGATGAAGCTAACACAGGCTGTAGGAGTAATTATGGGGGCTAACATCGGAACAACAGTAACATCACAGATTATAAGGCTTGGAGATATCGATAAGAATGTATGGTATCTCATGATTTTAAAACCAAAGACTCTGGCACCTTTAGCAATCGCTTTAGGAGTAGCGTTTATCATGTTTAGCAAAAAAAAGAAGCTAAACAATATAGGTGCTATATTGGCAGGTTTTGGTATATTGTTTATTGGTATGGGAACAATGGAGTCTGCTGTTGAGCATTTAAGAGATTTACCCCAATTTAAAGAAGCATTTGTTGCGTTTAGAAATCCGATTTTAGGTGTTTTGATTGGTGCCGGTGTGACGGCAGTAATACAGAGTAGTAGTGCCTCGGTAGGGATTTTGCAGGCAGTGGCTTCCACCGGGTTGGTAACCTTTTCTTCTGCGATACCTATTATTTTGGGACAAAATATTGGAACATGCGTCACAGCATTGCTGTCAAGTATTGGTGCCAATAAAAATGCGAAAAAGGCGGCAATGATTCATCTGTTTTTTAATACTGTAGGGACAGGGGTTTTCTTAGTAGTGATCTACACCTTTCAAAACACAGTAGGATTTTCCTTCTGGAATGATACGGTCAATCGCGGTGGTATTGCAGATTTCCATACAGTATTTAATATTGCGAATACAGTGCTGCTTCTTCCATTTGCGGGACTCTTAGTAAAGCTTGCACACATGACTGTGAGAGGAAAAGAAGAAAACAGGGGTCAGAAGAACTTGGATGAAAGATTTCTTACAACTCCATCCGTTGCGGTATCCCAAACGGTAAAAGAAGTCATTCGTATGAGCAGGATGGCACAGAATAATGTACTGCTGGGTATGGATGCCATCATGGAAAGATCCACAAACACTATCGGGACCATAGATGATAATGAAAATGCAATTGATGAGATGGAATCAAATATCACTCAGTATCTTATAAAAATTGCCGATGAACCATTAAGTAAAGAAGAAAATAAGTTGGTATCCGGCTTATTCCATGTTATTACTGATATTGAGCGTATTGGTGACCATGCCGTTAATTTGGGAGAAATGGCTGCATATATTATTCAAGAGGACATTGAATTTTCTGAGTTGGCAAAACAGGAACTCACTATTATTACCGACGCGGTAAAGGAAATTGTGGATTTGTCCATACGTGCATATGAAAGTCAAGATGTAGAATTGGCTAAAAGAATTCAACCCTGTGAAGATGTCATTGATTTGCTGAAAGAAACGCTGCGTGTAAGGCATATTGACCGATTATCACAGCAAAAGTGCAGTTTGAAATCAGGTGTTATATTCCTTGATATTGTAAATAATCTTGAGAGAATTGCGGACCATTGTTCGAATATCGGAATAGCGGTGGAACAGCTCCATTCTTCCAGAACGGATTTCGACCCGCATGAATATTTAAAACATGTGCATCAAAACAAAACACAAGAATACAGGCAGTTGTACGACGAATATGAAAGCAAGTACGGCTTAGAGAATAGTTAATAGTTAGAATATTGGATAAAAACCTTTGAAGTTTCATTCGAAGGTTTTTATTATTGATTAGGGATATAATAAATAAAGTGGTTTTGTATTCTTGAAATACTAATTAGATAATATTATAATTAGAAAAACTATATCAGTAACATTATACTTTTACATACAACATGAACTTAAGGAGAAATAATATGACACAATTTGAACTCATTGCTCCAACACTTTTCGGATTGGAAGCATTGACAGCGAAAGAAATAAGAAATCTGGGATACGAAACATCTGCAGTAGAAGATGGAAGAGTTACCTTTGTTGGTGATGAGATGGCGGTGTGCAAATCCAATCTATGGCTTCGTACCGCGGAACGAGTATTAATAAAAGTCGGGGAGTTTCAAGCAACAACATTTGATGCCCTTTTCGAAGGCACTAAAGCGCTGCCGTGGCATGAATGGATTCCGGAGAATGGGGAGTTTCCGGTAAAAGGCCATTCTTTAAAGTCAACCCTTTTTAGTGTTCCCGACTGCCAATCAATTATTAAGAAAGCAGTTGTAGAAAAGCTGAAGCAGAAGTATAATACCTCATGGTTCGAAGAAAAAGGGTCGCGTTATCAAATCCAATTTTCATTACTAAAAGATAAAGTAACGTTAATGCTGGATACCAGCGGAGAAGGTCTGCATAAAAGAGGATACAGAGAAAACGCAAATGAAGCGCCGCTTAGAGAAACACTGGCAGCAGCCATGGTGATGTTAAGTGTATGGAGACCGGGTAAAGCATTCGTCGATCCTTTCTGCGGTTCAGGGACAATTCCTATAGAAGCGGCACTAATCGGAGCGAATATCGCGCCGGGATTGGAAAGAGAATTTATCGCACAACAGTGGCAGAGGATACCAAAGAATTTATGGTGGGAAGCAAGAAGGGAAGCCCATGACCGCATTAAAACAGATGCAGATTTTCATATTTATGGAGCGGATATCGATGGGAAAGCGGTAGAATTATCAAAAGAAAACGCTTCTTTGGCAGGAGTGGAGGAGTATATTACATTTGACAAGTGTCCGGTATCAGGGCTGAAAGTTCAAGGAGAATATGGATGTATCATATGTAATCCGCCCTATGGAGAACGTTTGGGAGATATAAAAGAAATACAGCAGATTTATAAACAAATGGGTCAAGTATTCAAAAAGCTTGATACATGGTCATATTATATTCTAACATCCTATGAGCAGTTTGAGAAATTTTTTGGAAAGAATGCAGATAAAAAACGGAAGCTATATAATGGAATGATAAAATGCGATTTACACCAGTACTTTGGGCCGAAACCGCGGAGAAGCTAATAGTTAATAATGAATAGTGAATAGTTAATAATGGACAATGTACATTGGACAATGGACAATATCATATGATCGGGCGAAGAAGGTAATGAAGCATTTCATTGCCTTTTTTTGTTTTTTACAAGATATTTTGCGCAAAATTTTATCATAGCGTGCTGGTAGGGGCGCGCATTTGCGATTTGTTAAAAGCTCATTTGCTTAGAAATCACTATTTTCTGTTATTTTCATATAATAAATATTGTAAGAATACAGAAAGTAGGTAGATGGGATGGCTGAGTTTAACAGGGAAGTCATGGCAATATTAACAAGTGATATTTTCTTAGCTCTTCTAAGTAGAGATACTGTTCAGATTGCCCAATTAAATGCTGCCATCGCACTTCTGATAAAAGCAGGTATTCCTTTTGATGTGGCATTTTCTCCAGGCACACGACGAGTAGCCACTGCAGCAGAACTTACCATATATATTAATCCGACGACTACCCTTAATTTTACGCTTACTTTCGAGGCAGGAGCAACTATTTTTGGTGGTGGGGAAGGCGGATAGAAGCATGAAAAGCCGGAAGCGATTTCCGGCTTTATTAAGTTTTAACCATTTATTAACATGATCTTAACAGGCGCATAGCATCTTTTTAAAATTAAAATAGTACCTTTATAGTAGCTACCACTGATATATAAGGGGGAGAAGATGTGAGTAGGTTTATAAGATATATTCAAAAGGAAGATATCAGATTGTTCTTTATGATTAATGAAGGTGTCAAGTGTAAGTTGTTTGACAAGATCATGCCTGTTATTACACATCTGGGCAGCGCTGCAGTTACAATATCCTTTGCGCTGCTAATAATCATCTTGAGTAAAGGCAGTATTACCGGCCCGGGATGGGAGATCGCTGCTTCATTGACAGCCAGTCATATTATTGTGCAAATCATGAAAAAGATTATAAACAGGTTAAGACCTCATCAAGTACTCAATGATGTAAATACTTTTGATATCCGGCTCTATAGTTATTCGTTTCCTTCCGGTCATACTACCGCAGCATTTTCAATTGCAGGATCGATAGCATTTCTTTTTCCCGGATTTACGGTACTAGCACTGTCAGCCGCCGGTTTGGTAGGAATATCAAGGATGTATTTGGGAGTACATTATCCGACGGATGTTTTAATTGGGACATTATTAGGGTTCGCATCTGCGTTTTATGTTCATAAGCTATTCTTATTTATTCAAGTGATGTGAGGTGGGATGATGAAAGTAGCATTTTTTACAGATACCTTTTTACCTCAAATTAATGGTGTTACCAAAACACTTGCAAGGCTTATCGCATATCTGGATCAAAAAGGCATAGAGCATTTGGTACTGGCACCTGACCATGAGGAAGAGGATTACTTTAAATATAATGTTGAAAGATTTCTAAGCTTCAAGTTTTTCTTATACCCGGAATGTAGAATCTCCATTCCGAATTTTTTCAGAATGAATAAAAAGTTAAAGGATTTTAATCCTGATCTGATTCATATTGTTACTGAATTCAATATGGGACTTGCCGGACTTCAATATGGCAGAACCAATAATATTCCTATTCTTTCTTCTTATCATACTAACTTTAATCAATATCTTGATTATTACAATCTTGGCTTTTTAGATCAATGGTTATGGGAATATATGCGATGGTTTCACAACAGCTGTCATAAGAATCTTTGTCCTTCCAATGAAACAAGAAAGATGCTGTCTAATAAAGGGATTATGAATTTAGGAATTTGGAGCCGGGGGATAGATTGTCAAGTATTTCAGCCAGATTTTAGGAGTCGTTTATTTAGAAAGAGCTTAGGCGTAGATGATAAAATAGTACTGCTTTACGTTGGCAGGGTATCTTTCGAGAAAGATCTTGACATTTTATTTCAAAGCTTAAAAAACCTGAATGTAAACTACTATAGTAAAATCAGTCTTCTAATTACCGGTGACGGACCTATGCTTCAGCAGTACAAATCACAAGCGCCGGACAACGTTATATTTACCGGCTACAAGCAGGGTGAAGAATTGGCACAGATCTATGCATCCGCCGATATATTCATGTTTCCTTCAACCACAGAGACCTTTGGTAATGTTATTATGGAGTCTATGGCATCTGGGGTTCCGATAGTGAGTGTGGCTGCCGGAGGCATCAAAGATAATTTAATTGACGGATATAACGGATTAATGTGCAGTCCGCGAAATGTAAAAGAATTTACAGAGGCAGCTGCAAAGCTGATTGAAAATGAGGAATTACGATTACAGATGGGGCAAGAGGCACGTAGATATGCGATGAGCAAGTCATGGAAAAACGTATTTGATACCTTAATCGGCGACTATGAAGACGTCATTTACCATCATAAAAATAAGCCGGGTCTTTCTGCATAGGAATGAGAAAGGGGATATAGCCATGAAAAACGTTATATTTGGGAAATACATAATTTTAACATTTCATTAACATTCATTAACAAAACAGTAATTTTGTCTTAACAACGCTGGTATATATTTGGTAGTTGTTAGGACAAGAAAACGATCATAATTTTAAGGAGGTTATTCAATGTTTAAGAGAAATGTATTTTCTAGAGTAGCAGCAGCTCTTGTTCTTGTACTATTTGCAGCAGCTTGCTTTATACCTGCAGGTACCGGGTTGGCAGCGTCTAAAGCTCCTAAGTACGTGTTCTATTTTATCGGTGATGGCCTTGGTGCAGCTCAAAGACAGGTAGCAGAGTTTTATTTACAAGAAAAAAACGGAGACAAAAATACGAAATTATTAATGAACACATTTCCGGTAGCCGGTATCAATACTACTCATTCAAGTGATACCCTGGTTACTGACTCCGCAGCAGCTGGGACTGCTCTGGCAACGGGGATGAAAACTAATAACGGAATCATTTCGATGCTTCCTGATGGAACAAGAACTAAAACGCTTATGGAAACTGCTGAAGAAAAAGGAATGGGTACAGGGCTGATTTCTACTACAAGAATCACTCACGCAACACCTGCTGCGTTTGCTTCTCATAATGTAAATAGAGATAATGAGAATGAAATTGCAGAAGATATTGCTGCGAGTGGTGTAGATTTTATAGCTGGTGGTGGATTTAGACATTTTGTTCCTCAAAATTGGCAGTGGGGAAAATCAAAGAGAAAAGATGATAGAAATCTTTTAACCGAGATGTTGAATAAAGGTTATAATGTATTTACAACTATGGATGATACTCAAAGCTTTTTAAACTTTACTCCGAAAGGAAAGCAAAAAGTTGTTGCTTTACTAAATGATACCCATATTCCTTATGATATCGATAGAATTAACAGTAATTTGGATGTGCCGACGCTTGCACAAATGACACAAAAAGGTATTGATGTATTATCCAAATATGAAAAAGGCTTCTTTATGATGATTGAAGGCGGAAGAATTGACCATGCCTGTCATGCTAATGACGCTGCCGGTTCGATTTTGGACACTCTTGCTTTTGATGAATCAGTGAAGTCTGCATATGATTTCTATCTTAAGCATCCGAATGATACTTTAATCGTAATAGTAGGTGACCATGAAACCGGTGGTCTGGGATTAGGTTTTGGGAAAAATTATTTCTTAAAGTTAGATGAGCTTTTTGATGCTAAAGTATCTGTAGAAGACGTACTAAGTTATGGAAACGGTGCTTATAAAAAAGGTGCAAATAGAGAAGAATACTTCAAATATCTTGAACAAAATCTTGGCCTTGATAATTTGACTGATGCTGAAAAAGCCAGCATTATTAAAGCTATGGACTTGGTTGACAGTGAAGTTAAATCAGATGCATCCTATGGTAGTTATAATCAGGTTGCGATTGCTGCTACCCATGCTGTTTCGGAAAGAGCAAATCTCCAATGGACTACTTACGCTCATTCAGGTACAGCTATTCCTATGTCTGCTATAGGTGTTGGAGCGACTAACTTCGGCGGATATAAAGACAATACTGAAATTGCGAAGGCCATGGCAGAGCTGATGGGCTTTAAAATAGGTGCAATAAAGTAATTGGTGATATTTGTATCAGCAAAAAGTATATTGTAAATCAAATGACATTGATAGCTGGGCTTTAAAGCCCAGCTATTCAACATTTTCTTATGTGAAGCAATCATTTTTGGTTTCAAATCTGCTATTTAGAGGAGTTAATGATATGAAAAACGCAATACCTATTTTAACTATAATAATATTGATTGCAGTTACTCTTGGACTATTTATATATGATGATACTAAAGTATCTGAAAAGATCGAAGATGTAGTGGAGACGCAGGCTATTGTGATAGAGGTAGATAACAGCAATGTCATACAATCGAATGTATCGAGTATAGGTTACCAGTTGCTCACAGTAAAAGTACTGCAGGGTAAATACAAAGACCGGGAGACAGAGGCAACCAATAATATGCTGGGGAATCTGGAAATGGATAATTTCTATAAACCGGGAGATAAAATTATCGTTGCACTGTTAGAGAAGAATGATCAAATATGGGATGCTAAGGCATTGGATATGGATCGGCAGCAGTGGGAATTAATACTATTTGGTGCGTTCGTCTTATGTCTGGTTCTATATGCCCGTATTACGGGACTGAAAGCGTTATTTTCTTTTATCGCTAGTTTATACGTTATATGGAAGTTATTTATACCTGGTTTGCTTAAAGGAGAAAATCCCTTGATTCTAGGTACGATGGTACTAACATTACTAACTGCTCTTATTATTTTTTCTATCGCCGGATTCACTAGAAAAGGTCTAGCTGCATTTTTAGGTACTATGAGCGGTATGATCGCAACCATAGGACTTACGATACTATTTGGAATGAAACTGAGACTGGATGGATTAACCGAGCCTTATGCCGCCACGCTTTTAATTAGCGGGCACTTGGACCTGAATATGAGGCACATTTTTTATACAGCCATCATTATTGGTGCCTCGGGAGCTGCCATGGATATCGCAATGGACGTAGCTGCTTCAATGGAAGAAGTAATGCTGAAAAAACCTGATATTGGTGTGAAGGAGCTTATACAATCAGGGTTTAATGTGGGAAGAGCGGTGATTGGTACTATGACCACGACACTGCTGCTGGCATATTCGGGTGGCTATTTGACACTATTAATGCTGTTTATGACAAAGAACTCAAGCTTTATAAGAATTATGAACTTAAAGATTGTGTCTGCAGAAATCATGAGAACAGTAGTCGGAAGTATCGGACTTGTTCTTGTTGCCCCTATCACTGCGATACTGGCAGGATGGATCTATACCATGAATGTTAGTTTTCTGCACAAAAAAGCCGTCGCTCAAGAGTTGAAGGAGGAATAAAAATAGTACAGCCTGGGCTGTACCATTTTATTCTTTTCTTTTATTTAATTGGAATCTTTTTCTCGAAGTTCCACTCTTCTGATTTTACCGCTGATGGTTTTTGGAAGTTCAGTAACAAACTCCACGATTCTAGGATATTTATAAGGAGCGGTAACCTTTTTAACATGCTCCTGCAGTTCGATTTTTAGTTCCTCAGAAGGTATATAACCTTTTGCTAATACAATCGTAGCTTTTACAACCTGTCCTCTAATAGGGTCAGGAACGGCGGTGATTGCGGTTTCCATTACGCCGGGATGCTCCAGCAAGGCGCTCTCAACCTCAAAAGGTCCTATTCTGTAGCCTGAACTCTTAATGACGTCATCCGATCTGCCTACAAACCAGAAATAGCCGTCCTCATCTTTCCATGCCATATCACCGGTATAGTAAATGTCATCATACCAGACACGTTGTGTCAGCGCAGCGTCACGGTAATAGCCGTCAAACATGCCGGTAGGCAGTCTTTTATCAGTTCTAATCACAATTTGTCCTTCTTGGCCTGCATCGCAGGAATTGCCATTTTCATCGATAATATCTATGTCATACCCCGGGGATGGTTTACCCATTGAGCCAGGTCTCGGTTCCATCCAAGGGAAGGTAGCAATAGATAAAGTGGTTTCGGTTTGTCCAAATCCTTCCATCAGTTTAATGCCGGTCGTTTTTAAAAACTGGTTATATATTTCAGGATTTAGGGGCTCGCCTGCAATGGTACAATATTTGAGACCGGATAAGTCATATTTACTTAAATCTTCTTTAATTAAGAATCTGTAGATGGTCGGAGGAGCACAAAAAGTAGTAACTTTATATTTTTCCAATACCTCTAAAAGTCCTTTTGGGGTAAATTTTTCATAATCATATACAAAGACGGCACTGCCGCAAATCCATTGGCCGTAGATTTTTCCCCAAACCGCTTTTGCCCAGCCGCTGTCGGCCACAGTATAGTGAAGCCCGTTATCCTGAACATTATGCCAATATTTTGCTGTTACAATATGACCGAAAGGATAATTAAAGTTATGTTGTACCATTTTCGGATGTCCGGTAGTACCGGATGTAAAGTAAAGCAATGAAATATCTTCAGCGGTAACTATATCTTGTCCCGTAGCTTTCTCAAAGCTGCTGCCGGCTTTTTCAATTTCATCATGGAAATTATACCAACCTTCACGATGACCGTTGAGCATCACCTTATGAAGCAGGGTAGGTGATTTTTCTTGAGATTTTTCAATATTTTGGATGACTTCATCATCAGAAACCGAAACAATCATTTTAATGTCTGCAGCATTATTGCGGTAAACATAGTCTTTGGTAGTCAATAAATGGGTAGCTGGAATACAAATCGCACCAATCTTATGTAATGCAAGAATACAAAACCAAAATTCGAACCGTCCTTTTAAAACCAGCATGACCGGGTCACCTTTTTTGATCCCCAGTGATTTGAAAAAATTCGCAGTTTTATCGCTATAGTATTTTAACTGAGAAAAAGTATAAGTGGCATTTTCACCAGCGTCATCACACCATACCAAGGCCATCTTGTCCGGCGTATTAGCAGCGATTTCATCCACAACATCATGGGCAAAGTTAAAGTTTTCCGGAATATTTATTTTGAAATTTTTAATAAAATCTTCATAAGAAGTAAAATCTACTTGATTAACAAACTTTTCTAACATCATATTTATACGTCACCTCATCTAACGTGATTAAATAATAATAGCTAAAAATTTAGCCGGTTTGCCGTTCAGTGCTTTCATACCATGCTTATAGTTGGAATCAAAATAAAGCGAATCACCTTCGTTTAATATAATTTCATGGTTATTAATAATGATCTTTAATGAGCCCTCAATAAGATAGTTGAATTCCTGCCCGGGATGCGTATTCATTGAAATGGGTGCATCTTCAGGGGACGGGTCAACAGTCACTAAAAACGGCTCAGCTTTTTTATGGATAAAATTATAGGCCAGGCTTTGGTATTTATATTGTCTTCTTCTTTCAACACCGACACCTTTGTCTTTTCTGACAAGTGCATAGGTATGTAGCTTGGGTGCATCTCCTGTAAGGATGGCGGATAGTTCAACATTGAACTTATTTGCGATTTCATATAGAAAGCTTACGGGAATATCTGTGTTTCCGCTTTCATATTGTTCATATAATTCGTTGGAGATATTAAATTCCTGAGCCAATTCATGAATAGAACAACCGGAAATCTCTCTTAGTTCCTTAATTCTTTGCGCGATTAGTCTGATTTGTTCGGACATAAAAACACTCCTTTCGTAAGGTCAGAAATTTTAATGTTACCATCAATGTTATCAGAAATACCGATAAAAATAAATGTAAAATTCATAAAAAAGCATGAAAAATGCTAAAAAAAATTTTGTATAGCAGAATACATTAATTTCGATAAAATTTTTTTAAAAATACGCAATCAAAACTTGATTAAAACTATAAATAAGGTGGTAAATAATAATATAATAATAAAGCATTAAGGAGGAATAAATATGCTGTGTTCGGAATTAAAAGTAGTGAATTTAAGTATTACTGAAGATTTTTATGAGTACAAAGGTGTTTTTAGGTTATGTTCTGAAGAAAAGTGTATGGACGTTGATTTGGCTGAGCTAGACCATGGGAATGTACTCAAGGATATTAAAGGAACTTTTGGTTTGTCGGAAGATGATAGCACCGTTAAGAAGATTATCATGGAAAAAATAATGGAAGCAACAAAAATAGAATCACGAATTGTTGAGGGGAAGGACTATAACGAAAGCTCAAAAATGAATAAAACCGAAAGGAAAATAAATTCTTTGGATATGGCATAATTTTGATATACATATTACAAATATTGTGATAATATGATTTTAATATAACGTTGAAGGGGTGTATTGTAGTTGAAGATTAAAAATATTTCTAATGTTAATCAATTTTTCGATGTTTTGGAACATTGTAAAGGAAAAGTAGAGCTTGTCACGTCAGAAGGAGATAGACTGAACTTAAAATCCAAGCTATGTCAATATATCATGCTTACTAAGATGTTTTCGGAGGCTAAGATTGATGAAATTGAAATTATTGCTTACGAGCCTGAAGATACTCAAAGATTGTTGGATTACTTGATAAGAGGATAGATTTTTGTAAATAGCGATGACAGCCGCGGGAACAGATTTTGCGGCTGTCATTTTTATTTAAAATAACATAGGGGCAAAACTTTTCAGAAATACAACAGCAAAGATCATTACGCCTATAAAGACTGCTATTTTAAGGGCGAATTTAAGTAATTTGGAAATCATGCCGAATACGATGAATGCGATGATGATTGCAATGATATAACCGGCCATGTATGAACACCTCTCATATTTTAAAATAAATTGCTTACAATATATTATATAGGAGGGAAGCTATGTATACAATGAATAATCTGATAAATATTGTAAACAATGATAAACGCAACAATTATGATTTGCATGATAGTATTAAACATATTGCTTGTCATTTAAAAGAATATTCAAAAGAATCGCCAAATAGTACACTAACGATAGAAGAGTTAGCGCAGCTTTTTGGAATATTGGAAGAAAAATCCGACCGGCGTGCAGGGCCGTTCTACAGTTGATGCAGCGTTAAAAGAATAGTAGAACAATAAAAGGAAGATAGGCATATGACAGCACTATCTTCCTTTTATTGTTCTATTATTATTTCTTGTCAGCACATCCGTAAGATCCAAATCCTCTGCCATTGAAGAATAATAATAAGAATAAAATGATGAAAAATAAAATTTCATCGTCGCCGTTAAAGAAATTTCCTAAAAAACCCATGTTTAAACCTCCTAATGTTTGATGGTAATATATAGTATGCATTAAGTAATAAAGGTGTTACTTGTATTTGATTTCATATGCATGATCAGAAAGAAAATCAAACATATATTGTACCTATAAATAAACAAATCAAACATATTGATTTTGAAAAAGCACAGGAGTAAACTATAAGAGTTGTGCAAATATATTGTAGATACGAAAGAAGGGGCTCAAGTTGCAAAGGCTAAGACCAAAATTACTTACAACGATGAAAAATTATACTAAAAAACAATTTTTAAAGGACATTACCGCCGGGATCATTGTCGCGATTATCGCACTGCCTTTATCTATCGCACTGGCGATTGCTTCAGGTGTTTCGCCTGAAAAGGGACTGCATACTGCCATTATAGCAGGCTTTCTGATATCGATGCTTGGTGGGAGCCGTGTGCAGATTGGCGGTCCAACCGGTGCGTTTATGGTGATTGTTTACAGTATCGTGGTACGGTTTGGTATAGATGGATTGATTATTGCAACATTTCTTGCGGGAATAATCATGATTTTAATGGGTGTTTTAAAGTTAGGCAGCATCATTAAGTTTATACCCTATCCAATTACAACAGGTTTCACCAGCGGGATCGCCGTAGTTATTTTTTCATCGCAAATAAAAGATTTTTTCGGATTAAAAAGTGGGGAGGTACCCGCAGAATTCATAGATAAATGGAAAGTTTACTTTCAATCCTTTAATACTATCAGTATACAAACAACAATTATCGGAATAGTGGCATTAATGATTATCATTTTATGGCCCAGAATCAACAGAAAAATACCCGGTGCGTTGATTGCATTAATCGTAACATCTATTCTTGTAAAGCTATTGAATTTGGAAGTAGCAACCATTGGAACAAAATTCGGGCAATTATCTTCTGCGCTTCCGGCAATACAATTCCCTAATATCAGTATGGAACAAGTATCGCTATTAATTGCGCCGGCGTTTACAATTGCCATATTGGGATCGATAGAATCTCTACTTTCCGCAGTGGTTTCGGACGGTATGATTGGTGGCAAACACCGGTCAAACATGGAACTGGTTGCGCAAGGGATTGCAAATATGGGTTCAGCATTATTTGGAGGCATCCCGGCAACAGGTGCAATAGCGAGAACGGTGGCAAATATCAAAAATGGCGGGAGAACGCCTGTTGCGGGCATGGTTCACGCTGTCACGCTATTATTGATTATGGTTATATTTATGCCATTGGCAAAAATGATTCCATTGACGTCTTTAGCGGCTGTTCTTATTGTTGTAGCCTATAATATGAGCGAATGGAGAGAGTTTAAAGAGCTTTTTAAATCACCAAAAAGCGATATTACCGTATTACTTGTTACGTTCTTTATTACAATACTGATTGACCTTGTTAAAGCCATTGAAATCGGGATGGTATTGGCAGCACTTTTGTTTATGAAGCGTATGGCGGATGTATCAAATGTAAATGTAATGAAGATGGACGCTTCCGAGGAAGATGATGAAGCTGCTTGCAGTTATGAAGAAGAAAGTAAAAAAGTTCAGACACCGGAAGGTGTTCAGATTTATGAAATAAACGGACCATTCTTTTTTGGCGCGGCAGATAAGTTTTTGGAGGCTGCAGGAGAATTAGGGCATAAAACAAAAATTTTAATTATCAGAATGAGAAATGTACCGTCTATGGATGCAACGGCGCTGCATGCGTTTAAAAGAATGATTCATACTTGTAAGCATAAAAAAATCTTAATTCTTATATCCGGAATCAATCAACAGCCGCTTAATGTTCTTAAAAAAGCCGATGTATATGATATTATCGGTGAACAATACTTTTTTAATAGAATTGAAGAAGCAGTTCAATTTGCTGTGGATTATTATTAATTGAAATTATTTCATTGGATGAATTATTTTTTATGTAAAATAATAAGGATAGGTGTTATTTTGCAAAATCAAACACAGATGGAGTGGTCATTCAATGTTTAAGAGAAATAAGATTAAAGCATGTTTATTGAGTATATTGCTCATTATTTTTTGTGTTACAGCATGTAAAACGAATAATGCACCAACACCACAACCTGAGTCTTACTCAAAACCGCCATCCGGGAGTCAAAAGCCTTTGACAGATGAAAATATTGACAATGAGATTAACTATATACAGACGCCAATGACGACACCTGCCCCCAATCCGGAGCCCTCTGTTGCGGTTGATGAGGCAATAGGATATTTTCAAACCACCTTATTGGATCAGAGTAAATCCAGGCTGCACAATATTACATTGGCTTCGGAAAAAATAGATGGATTTGTTTTACAACCGGGACAAGTTTTTTCATTTAATGAAGTAGTGGGGCAAAGGTTACCGGAAAGGGGATTTAAAAAAGCGATTGTTCTTATAAAAGGGAAAAGAGGGTATGAAGAAGGCGGCGGAATATGCCAGATAAGCAGTACTATGTTTAATGCTGCTGAAAAAGCAGGAATGGAAATCGTAGAGCGGCATTCTCATTCCAAAGATGTTCATTATTTGCCGCTGGGAAGAGATGCGGCCATCGTTTACGGTGAGCAAGATTTGAAGTTTAAGAATACGAGAGATTTTCCCGTAAAATTACATGCATATATAGAGGGCGATAAAATGGTTACTTCAATCACAAGAGCACAATGAGATATAGCACTTTATATCTATTTGACATAACAAATTTTACAGATCATTATACTGTTAAATAAACTAATATCATCTAAAACGGAACGCCACAGGGGGCGTTCCCTACGAATTATGGAGTACAGTTTATATCAATTTATAAAAAGATCAAGTGATTTTGTAGGGAATGGCCCCCGTGCCGTTCCGATAACTTCAAGTATGTAAATATCGGTATCTTAAGTTGGCCACATTGCAGAGTCGTCCGCGCCTACAAGAATACGCATGATATTTAAGTTATACATTTACAATAGGCTCAAGGTTACATGAAATATATGTTTAATCTTTTTTTCTATTGGAAAGTCTATACCCGTATCCACGGACGGTTTCGATCATATGGCTGTAGTCCTCCAGTTTGCTTCTCAATCTTTTTACAGTGGTATCTACTGTTCTGGCATCACCAAAGTAATCGTATCCCCAAACTTTGTTTAATAGTTCGTCACGGGAAAAAGCAGTTTCTTTATTTTGGATTAATAAAGAAAGCAAATCGTATTCTTTAGGGGATAATTCCAGGTCTTTGCCGTTAAGCAAAGCACGATGGCTTGCAAGATCCAATTTAAGCGCATCAATAGAGATAGCGTTTTCTTCGATTTTTATTTTCCCCGAACGTTTTAATAATGCTTTCACTTTCGCTATCAGAACTTTCAGACTAAATGGTTTGGTAATATAGTCATCAGCTCCAAGCTCATACCCGAAAAGCTTATCTTCTTCTTCACTTCGTGCAGTAAGCATGATGACGGGAATATTACTGGTATCCCGGATTCTCTTCATTACCGTCCAGCCGTCCAGTTCAGGGAGCATGATATCCAGAATGATGATGTCAGGCTGAAGGTTTTCGAATTTCTCCAACGCATCTTTTCCATTGTCCGATTCTATAGAAGAAAAACCTTCCTTACTAAAATAGTCTCTCATAAGCTTTCTTAATTTAGGTTCATCTTCAACGATAAGAATTTTAATAGGCATATATATTCTCCTTTATTGTGTTAATCTAGTGGGGAGTGGGGAGTGAACAGTGAGGTGAAAACCTTCCCACTAAAATATATCTAAGTATTTTTGTTGTCATTATATTGTATTTGCGGGTGGACAGAGTCGTCCACCCCTACGGTATATAGGTGGTTGTGAAAAAGTCGAATTCAGCACATAGAGAAAATCGGACATGGGGACTGGTCTGCTGTCAGGCCTGGTTTTTGGCCGGACTGCGGCCCTGTCCCCGTGTCAGATTTTCGAACGATTAAGCACTTTTTTACATCCCCCTATATAACTTGGTGTACCAAATCATATAGATTCATTTTGTTGTGGCAGTAAGGGGAGGGTGACCCAAAAACGGACGCCGTTTTTTTCATTAACTACCCCTACGTTTCCGCCATGTTTAAGGACAATGCTTTTAACGATGGATAATCCGAGTCCGGTACCTCCGGTTTTCCTATTTCTAGAGCGGTCCAGTTTATAAAATCTTTCGAAGATTAACGGGATTTCTTGCTCCGGAATGGCAGAAGCATCATTATATACCGAAAAAACAATTTCTTTCTCTTTTTTCAACTGTACTGATATTTCTCCGTTTTCATTGCCATGAGCGACACTGTTTTTGAGAAGATTTTCAAAAACTTGCTTCAACTTTATAGGGGCGCCAATGCACCATAGACACTCTTTAGTGATATTAAAGTTCACAGTCCTATTATGGTTTTTTGCATAAGCGGTAAACCTTTTTTCAATTTCTTCAATGAGTAATGTTATATTAACTTTCTCCTGTTTTATATAGGTCTGTTCTGATTCCAGCTTTGCCAGTTCCAGAAGGGAATCAACCAGGTTTTTCATATGAAATGCTTCATCACGGATCGCAGTAATGTATTCGGCAGGATCATCGGCTATTTCATCCAGCAGTCCTTCACAGTAACCTTGGATAATACTGATGGGAGTCTTTAGGTCATGGGATACATCGGTAACAAACTGTTTTCTGATAGTATCTAATTGCTTTTCTTTATCCAATTCCTGCTTTAGTCTTACATTTGTATCCTTCAAAGCAGCCATATTGGTTTTTAATTTATCCGCAACCAGATTTAATGTAATCCCTGTATTCTCGAGTTCTTTTGAGAATCCGACAGAGATCTTTTTTGAATGGTCAAATGATAAGGATGCAATGTTCATGACCTTTTGGTTAATTTTTGATACATTTTTAGTAATTTTATTGGATATTAGCCATGACAATGCTGCAGAGACCGCAATGCCTAAGAGTGCAAACCACAGAAAAAGGGTTTGAAAAATACTTATTGCTCTATTAATGGGTTGTAGTGCTGATTGGGCTATCCAAATGATTCCGTTGTCCCATTGTTGAAATACCACCAGTGTGTCTATGTTTGTCCGGCGGCTGGTATAGCGAAATACGTTATTAGCATGTTTAACTTTATTGGTTACGGTATTGATCAAATCGGTGATTTCCATAGGAGATAAGGAACCATGCTGTCCCATTCCCATGCCTGGACCACGAACAATCTGAGGATAAGGAATACTATTGGTATTCTGATCATATAAAATAATACGGTTACCTGTATCAGGTTCATAAATATTTACATATTCCAGATAATCTTGAAGTCCGTTCGTATCAAAAAAAGTTTCATGGACTGTACTATCGTGGGTGAGAGAAGAAGTTACTTTATGCATATAATAGCTGGGTGAAATAAAAGTAAAAAAGCTCCAGATGATTAATACAACCAGCACTGAATTAATAAGAAATAAACAGAAAAACAACTGGAAAGTAGATAGTCTTGCTTTCATCATGAGTATAACCCCCGTATGTTTTATAAATATCATATCAGTTTTTTGTGACATTTCAATGACATTTTTCATACAATTGATAAGAAAATCGTTTTAAGGAGAATGGGTGAGGAAAAAAACCATCTATAAAAAACAACTTAATTGTGCATATTATTATTAGAAAGCAAGTATAGAACTATATATGGAGGTAGGAAAATGCATTGGACTTTAATATTTCTTGCAGGCGTTTTTGTAGGAGGTACAGTAGGTGTATTAGTCACAGGATTATGTGTTGCAGCTAAAGACGGAGATAGATCAACCCCCTAAAGTGATGTCTTGCTGTTGATACCATGCAAGCGCATCATGTAAGTGTTGATCTTTATAATCCGGCCAATAATCGTCTACTACATAAAAATCTGCATAGACCGACTGCACAGGAAGTAATCCGCTTAATCTTCTACGGCCGCCCCAACGTATGATTAAATCAATCCTTGAGATGTCGGAAGAAAACAAATGTTCATGTACCTGACCTACAGTTCGGATATTATCTGAAGTTATCTTTTTAAGAAAATTTAAATCCCATTCCCATCCGTAGTTTACAAGGAAATTAATCTTTATAATTCCTTTACCCATTTTTGTACGCTGTGTATATTGCAGCAGCTGTTTTGGAAATAAGGGTGATTGGGTATTTCCAATTACCAATAGGTTTGCATCTTCTTCTTGAGCTAACAGTTGTACCGCATCTACGCATGCTTTTTGAAATGCTTGCACTTGCACCGGAGGTCTTTTAGTATTATCTTGGGTAAATCCATAGAAAGTAATTTCTTTTATACCTACTTGTTTACATAGACGGTATAGCCTCAAACCGGGGTTTAAGCCTTGATCATATCCTTGTTCTTTAGATAATCCGCGTTCTTGAGCCCAACGTCTGTTGCCATCGGGAATGATTGCTATATGTTTTGGTATACGCATTTTAGTCCCTCCTCTAGTTTTACTAAGAAGTATTAACATAAACCTTTTGGGATATACTTGAGATTTTAATAAAATCATATGAATGACTTGAATTAATATTCTATGATCTAGTATCATAATATCAAAAGGATAAAAACATAAAGGTGAAAAATATGAACAAAACAATTATTAATCGTGCCAAAAATTACAGAATACTGGCTATGCAATTTTATGAGAATGGAGATGCGGAAAAAGCGCTGGATTTATTAAAGAAATCTTTAGATATGAATCAAAATGATGAAATTGCTTTTTTTCTTTTGGGAAATATTTTTGAAGATCTCTTAAGACAGAACGAAGCACTAGCGGCATATAAAAAAGCGCTTGAAGTGAATCCCGCATTGGCAGAAGCATACTATAATATCGCTATCATATATGATAAATTGGATGAAACGGAGAATGCTGTAGATTACTATAAAAAAGCCATAGAAATCAATCCTTGTCTTTCCGGTGCTTATTACGGCATCGCAATTATTCTTGATGATAAGGGCAATAAGAAAGAAGCGCTCGAATACTATCTCAAAACCGTTCAAAACGATCCGATGTATGATAGAGCGTATTTCTATATTGCAAATATATATGATGAATTGGGTGAAAAGGAAACCGCTTTGGAATACTATAAAAAAACGGTCGAAGTTGCTGAAGATGATTATATCGCCTATAATAATATGGGTAGTATCTTAGAAGAAATAGGGGAGTATGAAGAATCATTAGAGGCGATACAAGCATCAATAGATATTAATGCTGAATATTTTAAATCACATTTTAACAAAGGAGTGGTTTTGGCCTATTTAGGAAAGAAACGGGAGGCAGTAAAAGCTTATGATAAAGCGTTGGAAATTAATCCCGGGTACATTGATATATATAACAATAAAGGGGTGCTGCTTTTGGAACTTGCGGAGCTGGATGAGGCAATTATCGCTTTCAGTAAGGCAATAGAGCTGGATAGTGACCATGAAGCAAGTTATTATAACCGGGCTTGCTGTTACGCATTAAAAGGGGATAGCAATAATGCCGTAAAAGATCTGGAATATTCTATTCACCTTAATCCGCGAAATATTGCTTTTGCCAAGAAATGCAGTGATTTTGATTTGATTAGAAAAAGCAGTAATTTCCGGAGAATAATTAAGGAAGGGTAATTTAATAAAGGTGCTTGATTTATATAGCAAGTTATAATAGAATAACTTTGAAAAATACTGGTAATCAATAAACTGTGGCCGTCAACGTATTATATATAACGCATTAAAGTTTTTACATTGGCAAACGGTTTTGAGGTGGTGTATGTGTCCGTAATTTCTTTAATGCGTTATATATAGATTGACCGGCTAACTTTTACAGGAGGTATAACATGGTACAAAAATTGACATTTGATTATTCCAAGGCGCTTACATTTTTTAATGAACATGAGATTTCCTATATGGAAAAGATGGTTGAAGCGGCGCATTCAATGCTTCATAATAAGAATGGTGCCGGTAATGATTTTTTAGGATGGGTAGAATTACCCAAGAACTATGATAGGGAAGAATTCAGCCGCATAAAAGCTGCTGCTGAAAGAATAAAGAGTGATTCTGATGTTTTGGTTGTGATTGGAATAGGCGGCTCCTATTTAGGCGCGAGAGCCGCGATAGAAATGCTGGGGCATTCCTTTTATAATATGCTTCCGAAGACGGTAAGAAAGACCCCGGAAATTTATTTTGCCGGAAATAATATAAGTTCTACATATCTGTCCGATTTGCTTGAGGTATTGGGAGATAAGGATATCTCGGTTAACGTTATATCCAAGTCAGGAACAACCACTGAGCCGGCTATCGCTTTTAGAGTATTTAGAGAGTTACTGGAAAAGAAATACGGTAAAGAAGGAGCAAAAAAAAGAATATATGCCACCACTGATAAAGCTAAAGGCGCATTAAAGAGTCTGGCCGATGCAGAAGGGTATGAATCATTTGTGATTCCTGATGATATCGGAGGAAGGTATTCGGTGCTGACGGCGGTAGGGTTACTTCCGATCGCAGTAAGCGGTGCGGATATTGATATGATGATGCAAGGGGCATCAGATGCATGTGATCTTTACGCAAACCCCTCTCTTGCCGACAATGATTGCTATAAATATGCCGCTGTGAGAAATATACTGTATAGAAAAGGAAAGACTACCGAATTGATGGTAAATTATGAACCGGCACTGCATTATTTTTCCGAATGGTGGAAACAGCTTTATGGTGAAAGCGAAGGAAAAGATAAGAAAGGTATTTTCCCGGCAGCCGTAGACTTATCAACCGACCTTCATTCTATGGGACAGTACATTCAAGAAGGGCTAAGACATATCTATGAAACGGTACTGAATGTTGAAAATCCAAGAAAAACCATGACACTTACCGAAGAAAAAGAAAACATAGATGGCTTGAACTTTTTAGCAGGAAAAACAATGGATTTTGTAAACAAGAAAGCATTTGAAGGTACATTACTAGCTCACACCGATGGAGAAGTACCAAATCTAATATTAAACATTCCAAAGCTGGATGAGTATTATTTCGGCAGTTTGGTATATTTCTTTGAAAAAGCATGCGGTATCAGCGGATACCTATCGGGAGTAAATCCTTTTGACCAGCCGGGAGTAGAAGCTTATAAGAGCAATATGTACGCGCTGTTGGGCAAACCGGGTTTTGAAAAGGAAAAAGAAATTCTTGAAAAGAGATTAGGAAAATAAGATAATTGTATTGTAAAAATTGCATTTGAAATATGTGTTATTTTTGATACAATGAGAATGGGTTCTATTTATAGGTAGGACCCATTTTTGTATAACAGATCAATTTCATGGCGAGGTGTATAAGGATGAACAATATGCTTCAAATTTATATGAGTCTGTTTAATAATCTGGGGTTGGGTATTATTCTGGCTCTTGTCCTTAGTAAGACTAAGTTTTTCAAGAGTATGATTCTTAACCGCAGAATTGGTGTAATGGAGAAGATTGCCTTATGCTGTATCTTCGGCAGCTTAGGGATCATAGCGACTTATACAGGCGTTCCTGTAAAAGGAGCGTTGGCTAACTTTCGCGCCATTGGAGTGGTAGTGGGAGGGATCCTAGGCGGCCCGTGGGTAGGATTGGGTGCAGGACTTGTAGCAGGACTTCACCGCTGGGCCATAGATATTGGCGGGTTTACTGCTGCTGCCTGTGCGGTCGCTACCATGTTGGAAGGCTTTATCGGAGGGATCGCATCCAAGTATATTATGAACTCGTCGCAAAAGTGGGCAAAGGCTTTCCTGGTTACAGTCATATCTCAAATCGTTCAAATGCTAACCATTCTATTGATAGCGAAGCCCTTTGTCCAGGCGTTGGAGTTGGTTAAGATTATATCTTTGCCAATGATTACAATAAATTCTATCGGCTCAGCTTTATTCATGCTTATTATTGAAGGAATCTTTGTCGAACAGCAGAGGATAGGCGCAAACAAGGCACATTTGGCATTGAGGATTGCGAATAAGACGCTGCCCATTATGAGAACCGGATTTAATGAGACAGCATTAGAAAAAGTGGCCAAAATCATTCTTTCTACGACGGATGTTGCCGCGGTAGCATTTACTGATAAAACTCAGATTTTGGTGCACTTAGGGGTAGGTGCCGACCATCATCAGCCAAAAAATAAAATACTCACTTCAATCACTAAAAAGGTGATTGAGAACCAAAGATATCAGGTGGCCTTTAATCACGACCAAATAGGTTGTGATCATGATGATTGTAAGCTGAAGTCGGCAGTAATAGTACCGTTGTTTGTAAGGAAAGAAGTGATTGGTACTATGAAACTCTATAGTGAGCATGTAAATGGTATAGACCATGTGGATATTGAATTGGCTCAAGGATTAGCCCATTTATTTTCCACCCAGATAGAATTAAGCCTTATAGACGAGCAGGCGAGGCTTTTGGAGAAAGCTGAATTACGGGCATTGCAGGCGCAAATCAATCCGCATTTTTTATTCAATGCCATCAATACCATTGTATCTTTTTGCAGAACAAAGCCGGATCAGGCAAGGATACTGCTCATTCACTTAGGAGATTTTTTTAGAAAAAATCTTAACACCATGAAAGACTATGTGAGTTTAAATGATGAGATTGAGCATATAAAATCCTATATTGCCATAGAAGAAGCAAGATTTGGAGATAAGCTTAAAATTGAATATGATATCAAAGACGTGAAGTGTAAAATACCTCCTCTCACACTTCAACCGTTGGTCGAGAATGCGGTAAAACATGGACTTTTAACAAAGCCCGGCGGAGGAAGAGTTAAGATCAGTGCATCGTATTATCACAAAGATGAGGTTCGCATATGGGTGGAAGATGATGGAATAGGAATACATGAAGAAAAGTGCAAAAATCTTTTGAAATGTGAAGGTCAGAATCATGGCGTCGCATTAATAAATATTCATCACAGATTAAAAAACGCATATGGCAGCAACTATGGACTGGAGATCAAAAGCAAGCTGGGACATGGTACGACCGTATGTGTAAGAATACCTGCCATTCAAAGGAGTGAAGTTGCATAGTGAGTATCCGTACAGTGATTATTGATGATGAAATACCGGCAAGGGATGAGCTTGAATATCTTCTTAATAAAGAAAAGAACTTATTTGATGTCATTGGAAAAGGCCAAACCGGAGAAGAAGCGATAGAATTATGTAACAAGCGTAAACCCGATGTGATTTTCCTTGATATTCATATGTATGGCATGAATGGGTTAGAAGCCGCAAAGGAGATTATAAACGGTACATCAGTGCCTATGATCATTTTTGCAACAGCATATGATAAATATGCGGTGGAAGCCTTTGAAATTAATGCGGTAGACTATATTCTAAAACCATTTTCAGAAGAAAGAATCCAAACGACCATCAATAAAATACAGCATCTGATAAATAATAAGGATCAAAATATAGGTAATATAAGTAAAGCAATCTACCATGTAGAGCAACATGTAAAAATCAGTGGAAAAATCGGAATCTGGGTGGCAGGAAGATTTCTATTGATAGACGAGAAAGATATCGTATATATTGAAGCGCAGCGCAAGCATACATTGATTTATACGACTTCCAATCAATATGAGTCTTCTACTCCCTTAGGTGAGCTGGAGCAAAAGTTAAACCGGAAGAATTTTCTACGGATTCACAGGAGTTATATCATTAATTTTACTTTTGTTAAAGAAGTTGGAATGTGGTTTAACAATAATTTGAGTGTCATGATGAAGGGATATGAAAAAAACATTATTCCTGTATCCAGGAGTATGATGAAAGAATTTAAGCATTTAATCGGTATGTAAGAATCCATGCCATTCGTACCGGAATTTTTACATTTCGTTCTGTTATTACAATAAATAGTGCAAAGCAACGTATAATGGAATTAATAAAAAATAAAGGGGGGCCTGTTATGGCATTATTTTTATTATCTATTGTACTGCTTGTGGTAGGCTATTTTGTATACGGTAAATTCGTCGAAAACATATTCGGCATTGACACCGAAAGAGTAACACCTGCTATTGCTTTAAAAGATGGTGTTGATTATGAACCCATGGATTGGAAAAAAATATTTTTGATTCAGTTATTAAATATCGCGGGTTTGGGCCCGATCTTCGGAGCGATTTCCGGAGCATTATTCGGACCCGCAGCTTTTCTGTGGATTGTATTCGGATGCATTTTTGCCGGTGCAGTGCATGACTTTTTTTCAGGAATGCTTTCAGTTCGGCATAATGGTGCCAGTGTTTCAGAGATCGTAGGTATTTATCTGGGAGATGGTATAAGGCATATCATGAGGGTATTCTCGGTCGTACTTCTCGTACTGGTGGGAACAGTATTTATGACCGGCCCGGCAAATTTATTGGCAAGTTTGACTCCAAAAACATTGAACGCGAATTTTTGGCTCACCATCATTATCATCTATTATTTCCTCGCAACTATACTACCGATTGATAAGATTATCGGAAAACTCTATCCGATATTCGGAGCAGTGCTGCTTATTATGGCAATAGGCGTAGGCGGCGGGTTGGTAATAAAGGGATATACTATTCCCGGCAGTGTGTTGGTAAATGCTCATCCGAAGGGACTGCCGTTTTGGGCACTGCTGTTTGTTACTATAGCATGCGGTGCCATTAGCGGTTTCCATGCTACCCAGTCTCCAATGATGGCAAGATGTATTACTAGTGAGAAATATGGAAGACAGGTATTCTATGGAGCAATGATTGCAGAAGGTATTATTGCATTGATATGGGCTGCTGCTGCGATGGCATTTTTCAATGGCAGTGAAGGTCTTGCAGCTGCAATGGCCAATGGCGGACAAGGAGCGGTTGTTCATACCGTATCTACAACCCTAATGGGTGCAGTTGGCGGTGTATTGGCAATCTTGGGAGTTATTGCGTGTCCTATTACTTCAGGTGATACGGCGTTTAGAAGTGCAAGATTGACCATAGCCGATTCATTGAAGTTTGAGCAGAAAAGCATTTCAAAACGGCTATATATTGCAATACCCTTATTAGCCATAGGTGTTGGTTTAAGCAGGATAGACTTCAATATCATTTGGAGGTACTTTGCATGGTCTAACCAAACATTGGCAATGATCATGCTGTGGGCGGCTTCAGCATACTTGGTCAAATTCAAAAAATTTCACTGGATCACTACAATCCCTGCCGTCTTTATGACTGCAGTAAGTGCTACCTATATCATGCAGGCACCGGAAGGTTTCAAACTGTCAACAAGTATTTCGTATCCGGTTGGTATGATCGTTGCGGCAGCAGTATTTGGATTGTTTATGTATAAGATTTCCAATCAGCAGAAAAGTAATATAAAACAGAACATGTAAGAAATTTATAAAGAGAATTGCTATTTATAGAAGCAATTCTCTTTTTTTATTATTCCAAAATTTATTTTTATACGAATAATTTTCTATATTTTGGGTAATTTATCTTATAGAGTAAATAAAAAGCAATACAATGGTAGTGAAATTGGTTAAATTTAACGAAAATTTTACAAAATCTACATATGTTATTGAAATAATCTCTAAAATAGTGTATCTTTAAAGTATCACTCTCATCTTTTAAAGGAGGAATGCAATATGATAAAGGTTATTATGGGCAGTAAAGGTACCGGTAAGACGAAACGACTGATAGACCTGGCAAATACCTCAGCAACAGAAGGTTTGGGCGATGTGGTATATATCGATAGTGATAATCATCATATTTATGATTTAAATCATAAAATCAGGTTTATAGACACTTCTCAATTTGCAATTGATCAATTTTGCGTATTCTATGGTTTCATCTGTGGTATTATATCGGAAGACTTCGATATTTCTAATATTTACATAGACGGTGTCTTTGAAATTGTTGACGAAAGTATGGAATTTCTTGAAGAATTTTTAAATAACGTAAAAAAAGTTGCAGACCAGTTTAACATTTCTGTTGTTATGACCATAACCGGCGACCCTAACGAAGCTCCTGAATTTATAAAAGAATATATTTAAACACATTGTGTAAGATTTGACATTATGGTTTAATATATCGCAAGAGTGGTATAAAGGCTAGAAAATAATATAAATACGATAAAAAATCGGATAAGTTGATGCAATCTCAGCATTTCACACACTTATCCGATTTTTTTTACTTTACAAGTAGAAATATTTATATTACTATTAGTATAGCAAATTACACATAATATCATTCGTTGGAGGTTCATTTATGCTGTATCAGAGCACCAGGGATAAAAATATGCTTGTGAAATCCGCACAAGCCATAAAATTAGGAATATCTCCTGATGGGGGATTGTTTGTTCCTCAGGACAAGCCAAAGCTCTCACATGATGTTTTTGAGAAATTTTCGACTATGAGTTACAATGCAAGGGCCATAGAAGTATTAAAAATGTTTTTAACGGATTTTACTTTAGATGAAATAAAAGAATGTGTTGATCAAGCATATAATAAAGAAAAGTTTGAAACAGAAAATATCGCGCCGGTTTACAAGCTGAATGATAAGATATACTTTCTTGAATTATGGCATGGACCTACTTGTGCTTTTAAGGATATGGCACTCCAGATTTTGCCGCATTTATTAACCAAATCCATAATCAAGACCGGAGAAGATAAAGAGGTTGTTATATTGGTTGCTACTTCCGGCGATACGGGGAAAGCAGCATTAGAAGGATTTAAGGATGTAAAGGGTACGCGGATTGTTGTGTTTTATCCTGAGAATGGGGTAAGTGAAATACAAAAGCTTCAAATGATTACTCAGGAAGGCAGCAATGTAGGCGTTGCTGCAGTGGATGGAAATTTTGATGACGCACAAAATGGCGTAAAGATGATTTTTACCGATAATGAGTATCAAGCGCTGCTTGAAAAGAATCATTTTTCATTATCTTCTGCCAATTCGATCAATTGGGGAAGACTGGTACCGCAGATTATATATTATTTTTCAGCGTATGCAGATCTTGTTAAAAATGAAGAAATCAAGCTGGGAGAAAAGATTAATATTGTCGTGCCTACAGGTAATTTCGGTAATATTTTGGCCGCATATTACGCAAAAGAAATGGGACTGCCGGTAAATAAACTGATATGTGCTTCTAATGAAAATAATGTACTTACAGAGTTTATTAACAAAGGAGTCTATGACAGAAAAAGGAATTTCAAAACCACGATTTCTCCGTCTATGGATATTTTAATTTCCAGTAATCTGGAGCGTTTGCTTTTTGACATCACAGGAAATGATGATGCAAGGGTAAGACAGTATATGCAGGAATTGAACGAAAAAGGAAAATATGAAGTTCATGATGTTACAAAAGAAAAGATATCAGCATTATTTTGGGCGGGATACTGTAATGATGAGGCAACATCTTCAGCAATAAAAGAAATAGAATCCGAGTATAGCTATGTAGTAGATACGCATACGGCTGTTGGGAAAAACGTATATGACCAATATGTCGAAGCGACGGGTGATAAAACAAAAACCATCATTGTTTCCACAGCCAGCCCGTTTAAATTCAATCATAGCGTGTTGACAGCCTTTGTTGATGAAGAAGAATTAAAAGATAAAAATGAGTTTGAACTCCTTGATCTACTGGCAGTTAAAAGTGGACAGAGGATACCGAAATCTTTAGCGCAATTGAAGGATAAGGAAAAACTCCATAATATTAAATGTAAGAAGGAAGAAATGAAAGAAGTGGTTAACGATATATTACGTTTGATAAAAGAGTAAGATGTTAAGCACTAGTTTTTAAAGAGTGAAAACTGACCTGAAGTTCAGGTCAGTTTTCACTCTTTAAACTTTTATTTTGTATGGATTATTAGTGTTTTGGTTTGAAAGTAGCGCAGTCAGTTTCCTGGGTGTCCTGGGCGTTACGGGGCTGCACTTCTATCGCGGAAGCCATGCAATGATCACCGTTTCCATAAAATTCACAACTGTTTACAACACATTTTACGCCACCTAACGGTTGATTCTGCTTTTCAACTCTGGATTGCATCTAAACCACTCCTTGTATAATTGATGTTATTTTTCAATCAGTAGTCTTACAATAATAGTCTTTCAAAAAAGGCATTGAATATGCGTATTAGATATTGTAAAAAATAAGAAAAGACTAAAGTTCAAACTTTGGTCTTTCTTTTTCGTACATAATAGTATATAATCATTGATTGAAAATTAAAATATGAGGGTGGCATTATGGCGCTATATGCAATATCTGACCTGCATCTATCCCTAAGTATTGATAAGCCTATGGATATTTTTGGTGTAAAGTGGGATAATTATATGGATAAGATCAAAGACAATTGGCTGGAGGAAATTCGTGATGAAGATTATGTTCTGATTCCTGGAGATATCTCATGGGCAACATATCTTGGACAAGCATATAAAGATTTTGATTATATTAACGGTCTATCGGGTATAAAGATAATATCAAAGGGCAATCATGATTACTGGTGGACGACTGCCAATAAATTAAACATCTATTTAAAAGAACATAACTTTAATACAATACGTTTTCTACATAATAACAGTATACTATATCAAGATATTGCAATATGTGGAGCGAGAGGATGGAACTCTCCTGATTCAGATGATTTTTCTGCTGAAGATGAAAAAATATATATCCGAGAGCTGCATCGTTTGGAATTATCCATACAGGAAGGTTTGAAATATAATCCACAGGAAATTGTTGTAATGCTTCATTATCCTCCTGTATATAAGTCGATGGATTCAGGTTTTGTAGACGTTTTTAAGAAGTATGGCATAAAAAAATGTATATATGGACATTTGCATGGTGAATCCCAAAAGAATGCATTTGTTGGAGAACATGAAGGAATTACATTTTATCTTGCTGCATGTGATTATTTGAACTATAAGCCTTTGAAACTGATAGATTGAAAAATTGCAAATTTTCCTTCTTTTTTTTAATACATATTGGCTTTACAGTATTTATTATGTTATAATATAATGGTTATCGTTATGATTATTATGTCGTGATGTTATCATCCATTGCGGGTGAAATATATAAGAAAACATCTAAGGAGGATTACAATTTAATGAGTACGAAAGTAGAACAACTAGAGAAAAATGTTGTACAATTAGAGATAGAAGTTGATACAGCAAAATTTGATGAGGGAATACAAAAAGCTTACATAAAGAATGTAAAGAAATTTAACATCCCGGGATTTAGAAAAGGAAAAGCGCCTAGAAAGATTATTGAAAAATATTATGGAGAAGGAATTTTTTATGAAGACGCAATAAACATTGTGTGCCCCGAAGCATATGATAAAGCAGTAGAAGAAACCAAAATCGATCCTGTAGACCGTCCGGAAATTGATATAAAGCAAATCGGTGAAGGTCAAAACTTTATTTTTACTGCCAAGGTGACTGTTAAGCCGGAGGTAGAGCTTGGAGCTTATAAAGGTATAGAAGTAAATAAAATTGAGTATAATGTAACAGAAGATGATATCATGAATCAAATTAAGCAAATGCAGGAAAAGAACTCCAGATTGGTCACTATCGAAGACAGACCGGTTCAAGAAGGAGACATGGCAGTTATTGATTTTGAAGGATTTGTTGATGACCAGCCTTTTGAAGGCGGAAAAGGTACAGATCATAATCTTCAAATCGGTTCCGGACAATTTATTCCAGGGTTTGAGGAACAATTGATAGGAAAGAATTCAGGCGAAGAAGTGGATGTAAATGTAACATTCCCTGAAGAATACCATGCAAGTGAATTGGCAGGCAAACCGGCTTTATTTAAAGTAAAGATAAACCAAATCAAGTTTAAGGAACTTCCTGAAATTGATGATGAGTTTGTGAAAGATGTAAGCGAATTCAATATCCTTGATGAGCTTAAGGAAGATATCAAAAAGCGCTTAACCGAAGAAAATGAACATAAAGCAAAACATGAGATGGAAAACGCTGTGATAGATAAGGTGCTGGAAGGTGTAACAGTAGAGATACCTGAAGTCATGGTTGAGCATCAGATAGACCAATTGGCAAGAGATTTTGATATGAGATTAAGAAGTCAAGGCCTTGAACTTAGTAAATATCTTGAGTTAACCGGTATGGATATGGAAAAATTTAGAGAACAATTCAAAGAACAAGCGGAAAAACAGGTAAAAACATCTTTGACTTTAGAAAAAATTGGAAATGTTGAAGGCATTCAAGTTTCAGATGATGAACTAGAAAAGGAAATTGAAAAACTTGCAGAAAACTATAAGATGGAAGTTGATAAGCTCAAAAAAATGCTGAGACCTGAAGATATGGATTCTATAAAAGATGATTTGAAAATCGGAAAAACAGTTGATATGCTGGTTGAGTCTGCAAAAGTAGCATAAAAATATAATAACCAATGGTTATTTTTCATAAAGGAGTGACAAAAATGAGTTTAGTACCCGTAGTGGTTGAACAAACAAATAGAGGCGAAAGATCTTACGATATTTATTCCCGTCTTCTTAAAGAAAGAATTATTTTTCTTGGAGAAGAAGTCAACGAAGTGACAGCCAGTCTTGTTGTTGCTCAGTTGCTGTTCTTGGAAGCTGAAGACCCTGACAAAGATATCAGTATTTATATCAACAGTCCGGGCGGGTCAGTAACTGCAGGGTTTGCAATCTACGATACTATGCAATTTGTTAAACCTGATGTATCCACAATTTGTATCGGAATGGCGGCAAGCATGGGAGCATTCTTATTAGCCGCCGGAGCAAAAGGTAAAAGATTTGCGCTTCCTAATAGTGAAATTATGATTCATCAACCTTTAGGCGGTGCAAGAGGCCAGGCTACTGATATAAAAATTCATGCGGAGCATATTTTAAAGACAAAGGAAAGACTAAACAAGATACTTAGTGAGAGAACCGGACAGCCATTGGAGAAAATTGAAAAAGACACAGATAGGGACTTTTTCATGTCAGCAGAAGAAGCAAAAACCTATGGAATAGTTGATGAGGTGATTTCAAAAAGGTAGGCGGTGCTGCCTGAGATTAGAGGTGTAAACATGTCAAGATATGACGAGAAGAAGCAGCTAAAATGCTCTTTTTGCGGCAAAACTCAGGACCAGGTCAAAAGATTAGTCGCGGGTCCCGGTGTGTATATTTGTGATGAATGTATTGAATTATGTTCAGAGATCATTGAGGAAGAGTTTGAAGAAGCAAAAGTAGATGTTGAGTTAAGTGATATTCCCAAGCCGAGGGAGATTAAAGAGATTCTTGATCAATATGTCATTGGACAGGAACCGGCAAAGAAGAACCTCGCTGTTGCCGTATACAATCATTATAAAAGGATTAATACGGATGTTAAATCCGCAGATGTAGAACTTCAGAAAAGCAATATCGTTATGCTGGGTCCTACAGGTTCAGGTAAGACGCTTCTCGCTCAAACTTTAGCAAAGATCTTAAATGTGCCTTTTGCTATTGCGGATGCTACATCATTAACAGAAGCCGGATATGTGGGGGAAGATGTAGAAAACATTTTACTTAAACTTATTCAAGCTGCCGATTATGATATTGAGCAGGCGGAAAAGGGTATCATATATATTGATGAAATTGATAAAATAGCGAGAAAGTCGGAGAATCCTTCTATAACCAGAGATGTTAGCGGAGAAGGTGTTCAACAGGCGCTGCTAAAAATCTTGGAAGGAACAGTTGCTTCCGTGCCTCCGCAAGGTGGAAGAAAGCATCCCCATCAGGAGTTTATTCAAATTGATACTACAAATATATTATTTATTTGTGGTGGTGCTTTTGACGGGATTGATAAAATTATCCAAAATAGAATCGGGAAGAAATCCATGGGATTTGGCGCTCAAATAGAAAGTCAAGCTCAGAAAGATGTGGGAGAGATACTTCAGCATATTCTACCGCAAGACTTGTTAAGATTTGGGCTGATCCCGGAATTTGTGGGAAGGCTTCCTGTCATTGTAACTTTAAATTCGCTGGATAAGAAAGCGCTGGTTCAGATACTTACAGAGCCGAAAAACGCGCTTGTTAAACAGTATCAAAAGTTATTTGAGATGGATGATACATTGCTTGAATTTGATCAAGAAGCATTAGAGGCGATTGCCGCCAAAGCAATTGAAAGAAATACAGGAGCACGTGGATTAAGGGCGATTATTGAAGACATTATGCTTGAAGTGATGTTTGATATTCCATCCGAAAAGAATATTGAAAAGTGTATAATTCATGCAGAAAGTGTTACAGGTAAAAAGCCGCCGGAAGTTGTAATCAACGAGAATAAAAAGCAGTTGAAAAAAACTTCCACTAGAAAATCAAGAGTGAAAAGAGAATCAGTATCATAAAAAAAGCCAGTGCATATGCGCTGGCTTTTTTATGGTTATTTATTATAAGCTTTTAAAACCAGTGTCGCATTATGTCCACCAAAACCAAATGAATTTGTTAGCGCATAACTAACGTGTGAGGATATTCCATTATTTGGTATATAATAAAGATTGCAATCCGGGTCTGGTGTTTTATAATTTATTGTAGGAGGTAAAAAGCTTTCTTTTAGAGCTAATGAGGTGATAATAGTTTCTATTGCTCCCGCTGCCCCTAATAAGTGGCCGGTCATTGATTTAGTAGAGCTGATCGGCAATTTATGCGCGTATTCTTTAAACACAGTTTTTATAGCGGCAGTCTCGCATTTATCATTTAGTTGTGTGGAAGTTCCATGGGCGTTAATATACCCAATATCATAAGGGCTTATGTCGGCATCTTCAATAGCGAGTTTCATACATCGGGCACCACCTTCTCCGCCTTCAGCAGGCGCAGTGATATGGTAAGCATCATTTGTGCAACCATAGCCCACTACTTCTGCGACGATATCAGCTCCTCGATGTAAAGCGTGTTCAAATTCCTCTAGTATTAGAACACCCGCTCCTTCCCCTATTACAAAACCATCTCTGTTGAGGTCAAATGGCTTACTGGCATCTATAGGATTCTCACTTTTAGACATTGTTCTACTTGCACAAAATCCTGCAAGAGTCAATTTTGTTATGGTCGCTTCTGCGCCGCCTGTAATCATTATATCTGCGTCATTTCTTTGAATAACTCTAAAAGCTTCTCCAATAGAATTTGCGGATGACGCACAAGCGGTTACAATACATTCATTATATCCTTTAGCGCCATATCTTATAGCAACAATGCTGGAGGCCATGTTGGCGATCATCATGGGTACAAAAAGTGCACTAATTCTATTGGAACCCTTTTCAATCAGAACATTGTATTGATTTTCCAATGTTTCAATACCACCTACGGCTGAACCGATAATAACCCCCATTCTCTCACTATTAACATTATCAATGTTTAATCCGGAAGACTGAATGGCCATTTCGGACGCGGCTACAGCATACTGAGCGTACCTATCCATTCTTTTGATTTCTTTCTTCTCTATAAAGTCTGCTGGATCAAAAGCTTTTATTTCTGCTCCCACTTTTGTAGGCAAGTCGGATACATCAACTCTTTCAATTAGATTTATGCCGCATTTCCCATTTTTTATAGATTGCCAAAACTTATCTGCTCCTAAGCCCAAAGAGGATACAGTCCCTAATCCTGTAATCACAACACGTTTCTTCATGTAGAAAACCTCCTGTTGATATAGTATAAGTTAATTGTGTTTACATATTTTAGAATATCACCTATAATTATAATAAAATGAACAGATATTGCTTTTATATAGAAGGGTTATAAATATGATAAATACAAAAAGAACTTTAGAGTTTTGCTTAAATTATATAGAGAGTAATATAAATGATAAGATGTCTTTAGATGAGATATCCGTACACGCAGGAGTTTCAAAATACTATTTGCATAGAATGTTTAAGTCTTTAACAGGTGAATCCATCATGGACTATGTACAGTCGCGCAAGTTAACTTCAAGCATTAATGAGCTTATAAGTACAAATATGCGAGTCATCGATATTGCATTAGAGTACGGATTTGACCATGAACAGTCATATATCAGGGCTTTTAGGAAAAAATTCGGATATACACCGTTAAAAGTGAGACGTGATCAGATTTCCATAGAAATTAAAGAAAAAATAAATGTGAATGATATTATTACTATCAATAATTCGGTAACATATAGGCCATTTTACGTTTTTAAACAAAAATTCGATATCGTAGGAGTAAAGCATAAAATATTAAGCAAGTCAGGAGACAATATAGCAAATATTCTCGGACGTGAATTTTTCTACCATAATAAATTCACCATTACAAATCCATTAGATCCTGAAGTATATATAGGGTATACAAACTGGAAAGGTTATGATGAAGGATATATATATTACATGCCTTCGTTACAGGTGGCTGATTTAACAAAGCTACCTAAAGGCATGACAGGGATTACCATACCTGCACATAAATATGTTGTATTTCGTTTTATCGGATTTTTTCATCCGGATGAGATCAAAGGAAGGCAAGTAGGACGGCTGTTGGTTCATCTGTATCGTAGATGGATCATTAATTCCGGATTTACATCCGCCGACCATTTTAGATTTGAATATGTGGATACAAGCTTATCAAATGAGAATTATTGTGAATTGGATATTTATCAGCCTATTAAAGAGGATAATAAAAGAGTTTCAGAGTTTTGAAAATTGGAAGCTTTGTATATAGCTCTTTATAAAGGAAGTGCCAAGGTATCAAAGCTAATAAGAGCTAAATTTTGAATAAGTTTAGATTTCTGTGAACTGTTAACCATGAACCGTGAACCAAATCCGAATTGGTTTATGTTTACAGGATAAAAATAGTGCTGAAACAAATAATAAGTAAAAGAAATAGATAAAAATGCCATCCTTTAAAGGGAAGAATAAGGAGGAGTCGATTTGTTTAACAGCACCATTTTACTAATACAATTTTTCTTTTCTATTGTTATAGGAATTTACTTTCTGAATTTATTAAAATCACAGCAAGGAAATAAAAATGCCGTAGAAAAAGAATCAAAAAAAGAGTTGGAAAAGCTGCGTAAAATGCGCGAGATAAAACTGACAGAACCTTTATCCGAGAAAACGAGACCTTCGACGTTCAATGAAATCGTAGGCCAGGAGCAAGGGCTAAAGGCATTAAAAGCAGCTTTATGCGGACCAAATCCACAGCATGTTATTATATATGGACCGCCCGGGATAGGAAAAACAGCTGCCGCAAGAGTTATTCTGGAAGAAGCAAAAAAGATGGATATTTCGCCTTTTATACGGGATTCAAAATTCATTGAAATGGATGCTACTACATTAAGATTTGACGAACGATCCATTGCAGACCCATTGATAGGATCGGTGCATGACCCTATATATCAAGGCGCAGGTGCGTATGGACAGGCAGGGGTTCCTCAGCCAAAGGCGGGAGCGGTTACTAAGGCCCATGGAGGAATATTATTTATCGATGAGATTGGTGAGCTGCATCCTGTTCAAATGAATAAGCTGTTAAAGGTACTGGAAGACAGGAAAGTCTTATTGGAAAGTGCTTATTATAGTTCTGAAGATCATAATATTCCATCACACATACATGAAATATTTCAGAAAGGTTTGCCGGCTGATTTTAGACTGGTTGGTGCCACTACCAGAACACCCGAAGATTTACCCCCAGCTTTAAGATCAAGGTGTGTTGAAATCTTTTTCAGAACTTTAACAATCGAAGAGATTGCAAAGATTACGAGGAATGCGGCTCAAAAAGCGAATATGTCCATAGAGCCGGGGGTAGAGTACTTGGTAGCAAAATACGCAACCAATGGACGTGATGCAGTAAATATTATACAGGTTGCCGGAGGCGTTGCATTAGTTGAAGGTAAAAATAAAATTACTACAAAAGATATCGAATGGGTTATTGAATTTGGCCAATACAGCCCAAGAATTGAGAAAAAAGTAAATGACGAAAGCCAAATAGGATGCATTAACGGACTAGCAGTCTATGGCAGAAGTCAGGGGATGGTCATGGATATTGAAGTATCGGCAGTTCCGAGTGAAAAAGGTAAAGGAACGCTTACGGTAACAGGCATCATTGAAGAAGAAGAGATGGATGGAAGAGGGCAAAAGCTAAGAAGAAACAGCACCGCAAGAGCATCGGTGCAAAATATGCTTACTGTCATAAAAAAATATTTTGGAGAAGACCCGGCAGACTATAACATTCACCTTAACTTTCCCGGTGGAATACCTATTGACGGACCTTCAGCCGGTATTGCCATCATGACTGCCGTATATTCTGCAATGAAGAATCTTCCATTGGAAGGCACATTAGCTATGACCGGAGAGATTTCTATACGAGGGAAAGTAAAACCTGTAGGAGGTGTGGTTGCTAAAGTGGAAGCAGCGCGTCAGGCAGGCGTTAAAAAAGTATTAATTCCTAAGGAAAATTGGCAAGAGCTTTTTGAAACAATGGATATTAACATAATACCGGTAGAAGATATACATGAAGTAATAGAGATTGTGTTTGGATTGAGGCAAGAAAAAGGAGTCATAATACCTAATCAATCAGAAGCAGTGAATGTATTGACGGCATCAAGTTTATAATAGTTCACAGTTTACGGTTCACAGTTCACAGTTTTTATATGTGCTGGTGAACCGTGCGAGACTACTGAAAAAGTCCCATTTAGCACGAAGAAGGAGTGAAGCGTGGGGACGGACCTACTGCTGCGCTTGCTTTTTAGGGAAGCTGTAGGTCCGTCCCCACGCTTTGCGACTGAACAATAAAGCAATTTTTCAGTAGTCACTAATCGTCAGCTATGCTGTTTTCTGAGCGGATCAGTATTATACTTGGTTTAATTTATATGTAATACTAAATAAAAATATTGAAAAAATAATGATGTAACGTTATAATGAATGGAAACTGAATTTTTGATAATAATGCAGATAATTAAGGAGTTGATATAATGGCAGAAGGTAAAAAAATCATCAAAAAGCAAGTATTGCCATTGCTCCCGCTTAGAGGTCTAACGGTATTTCCGTATATGATACTGCACTTTGATGTTGGCAGAGCTAAATCTATTAAAGCTTTGGAAGAAGCAATGATTAATAACCAGCTCATATTTTTAGTAACACAAAAGGATATTCAGACGGATGATCCCCAGGAAGATGATGTTTTTAAGATAGGGACCATTTCAAAGATTAAGCAGTTATTAAAGCTTCCCGGTGATACCATCAGAGTACTGGTTGAAGGACTAAGCAGGGCGGAAATTACAGAAATAATGCAGTCAGAGCCGTTTGTTATGAGTGAAGTAGTAGAAAGAATCGTCATAGAGCCTCAAATAGAAAAAGTGGAAATGGAAGCAATTAAGCGCAAGATCCATAGTGTATTAGAGGAATATTTTCAGTTAAGCAATAAAATATCTCCTGATACGATGGTATCTGTAATGACAATTGAAGACCCGGGGCAGCTCGCGGATGTAATTGCAGCCAACATCGTGTTAAAGCAAGAAGATAAGCAGCAGATACTAACTGAGTTGAATCCAAGAGAAAGATTGGAGCAATTGATTGTCATACTTAGTAAGGAAGTTCAAATATTAGAAGTAGAGAAGAACATTAGTGTTAAGGTAAAGAAACAAATAGATAAGAACCAAAGGGAGTATTATCTTAGAGAGCAACTAAAGGCCATTCAAAATGAGCTGGGAGATAAAGACGGTATAATGGCAGAGGTTGAGGAATACAAAGAGAAAATTGCTCAAGCAAAACTGCCGGAGGAAGTAGAAAAGAAAGCTCTTAAAGAAGTGGACAGGCTTTTAAAAATGCACTCAGGCTCGGCAGAAGGTTCGGTGGTTCGAAATTATCTGGACTGGGTACTTGACCTTCCATGGAATACTACCACTGAAGAGCAGTTTGACATAAAGCAGGCAGAAGAAATATTGGAATCTGATCATTATGGGTTGGAAAAAGTTAAAGATAGAATTCTGGAATATCTTGCAGTAAGGTATCTGGCAAAAGGTATTAAAGGACCTATTTTATGTTTAGTGGGACCTCCGGGAGTAGGAAAAACATCTATCGCTAAATCTATTGCTAAAGCACTGAATAGGAAATATGTACGTATGTCACTTGGCGGGGTGAGAGACGAAGCGGAAATCAGAGGACATAGACGAACATATGTCGGGTCAATGCCCGGTAGAATCATCAATGCACTAAAACAAGCAGGATCTAAAAATGCGTTGGTACTTCTTGATGAGATAGATAAAATGAGCAGTGATTTCAGAGGAGACCCTGCTTCAGCAATGCTGGAGGTATTGGACGCAGAACAAAACTATGCGTTTAGAGACCATTATTTGGAAGTGCCATTTAATCTATCGGAGATTTTATTCCTGACTACTGCTAATAGTTTGGACACCATTCCTAGGCCATTGTTGGATAGAATGGAAGTTTTGCATATTTCAGGATATACTGAAGAAGAAAAAGTGAATATCGCAGTAAAATACCTATTACCAAAACAAATGGAGAACCATGGGCTAAAAAAGACTAATTTAAAGATTGATGAAAAAACGATTCGAGATATTATTAACTATTATACCAGAGAAGCAGGCGTGAGAAATCTTGAAAGAGAAATTGCCAATGTATGTAGAAAAGCAGCTAGGGTTTTGATTACGAATGATCAGAAATCCATTACCATTAACAGTAAAAATCTTGATAAATATCTGGGAACGAAAAAATATAGATATGATATGATGAAAGAGAAGGATGAAGTGGGAATAGCCACCGGCCTTGCATGGACTCCTGTTGGTGGGGATACATTATCCATAGAAGTAAATGTAATGGATGGAAGCGGAAAACTTGAGCTAACCGGCTATCTTGGGGATGTAATGAAAGAGTCTGCACGGGCAGCCATCAGCTATATTCGGTCTAGGGCTGAAGAACTGAGCATAAACAAGGACTTCCATAAAAAGCTTGATATACACATTCACGTTCCGGAAGGAGCGACACCAAAAGATGGGCCATCTGCAGGAATTACCATGGCTACGGCTTTAGTTTCAGCACTTTCGGGGTATCCGGTAAGAAAAGATGTAGCTATGACCGGCGAAATTACTTTAAGAGGAAGGGTATTGCCTATCGGCGGCTTAAAGGAAAAAGCACTTGCAGCTTACCGGTCAGGTATCTTTACAATTATCATTCCGGTTGATAACAAAAAAGACTTGGATGATATTCCGGAAAACGTAAAGAAAAAAATTAAATTTGTACCGGCAGATCATATGGATGTGGTGCTTAAGACGGCATTGAACGGAAAAAAACAGAAAAAAGGGTTGTACGAGCTTGAAAGCCAAAATGATGATGAACTTAAGAAGCCTTCTATTGAGCACGTCACACCGGAAGTGGATAGCAATTTGCCTACAATAGAGCAGTAAAGCCGCAGCAGCTTTGCTGCTTTATTGCTAATTGTTGAATATATCTATCAGTTATAATATAATAAGCATTAACTATACAATCTATTATTTAGGAGGCAAATATACTTTGAATGTAAATAATGTAAGCATAACAATTTCCGCAGTGAGCCCAGCCCAATACCCCGGAGACGGCAAATCTGAGATCGCTTTTGTGGGAAGATCTAATGTCGGCAAATCTTCACTGATCAATAAGCTTGTAAATAGAAAAAGTCTTGCAAGAATAAGTTCGAAACCGGGGAAAACAAGTACAATCAATTTCTATAATGTTGAAGATAAGATTTATTTTGTTGATTTGCCGGGATACGGATACGCTAAAGTGTCAAAGGTAGAAAAACAAAAGTGGGCGAAGATGATAGAAGAATATCTGAGTACACGTAACGAGTTAGTACAGGTTATTCTATTGGTAGACAGTAGACATGCTCCTACTGAAGATGATAAAATAATGCTTAACTGGATAAAAGAGTTTGGCTACAATGCGGTGATCGCAGCTACAAAATGGGATAAGCTATCTAATAAAGAAAAGCAGGAAAACTTGGAAAATATAAAAAAAGAACTACAGCTAACCGAGCAAGATACTATTGTTGCTTTTTCTGCCCAAACAGGACAAGGGAAAGAAGAGTTGTGGGAGGTTATTGATTCACTAGTTGAAAGAAACAGGGAATAGTTAATAGTGAATAGTGAATAACGAATAATGTACAGTGGACAATGTACAATGTACAATGAATAGTGATTGAATGCAAACTCTTAATTGCTATTGGAGAATGTGATAAAGTTAAACTTAGGAACAGTGAAATAATAAATCCCTCATTGAAAAATCGGAAGTTATTATTGTGCTGTTCCTAAGTACATAAAGGGAAGCGGACATGGGGACAGGTACGAGATTACTGGTAAAGTCTATTTTAGCACGCTTTGCGACTGACCAATTAAGCACTTTTTCGCATGTTCCTTTATACCGATATAGACTGTCGAAATATTATTATCAATGAGGAGGGTTTTAAGTGAAGTATGTAAGATTTCAAAAGGATAATCAGATTTTTTATGGAATAGTGGAAAACGATAAAGTTATGAAATTAGAGGGGGACTTGTTCGGAAAGTATGCGAAAACAGATGTTCAATATGATCTGGAACAAGTAACGCTGCTTGCGCCATGTAGTCCTTCCAAGGTTGTGGCGGTAGGTCTTAACTATAGAGATCATGCCAAAGAGATGGGTGAAGCATTACCCGACGTTCCCAAGATATTTTTGAAGGCATCTACTTGTGTTATTGGTCCGGAGGAAAAGATCGTTATTCCTCAAATGTCAAAAAGGGTGGATTATGAAGCTGAGATTGCAGCAGTAATTAAGAAAACAGCAAAGAATATTACTGCTGATCAAGCAGGTGAATACATACTCGGATATACTTGCTTAAATGATGTTACCGCACGGGATCTACAGAAAAGCGACGGACAGTGGACGCGCGGGAAATCTTTTGATACCTTTGCACCTATTGGACCATACATATCGGATGAGATAGACGCTAATGGTGTTGATATAAAGCTGCTTCTAAATGGAGAACAAAAACAACATTCGAATACTTCTAATTTTATTTGGAAGATTGAGGAGCTTGTCAGTTTTATATCACAAGTGATGACCTTGCTTCCCGGAGATGTTATTACTACCGGTACACCGTCAGGGATAGGACCGATGAAGCAGGGGGATTGTGTAGAAGTTGTTATTGAAGGTTTAGGAACATTGAGGAATTATGTGGAATAATGTTCTTGTTACATACTATATCATCATTAACTGTGTTGCAGTATACCTTATGTGGGCTGATAAACGGAAAGCGAGAAAAAAATGCTGGAGAATAAAAGAAAAAACGCTGTTTGTTACGGCTTTGTTGGGTGGGGCTGTTGGAATTCTTGCAGGAATGCGTTTGTTTAAACATAAGACCAAGCATTTGACATTTACCGTAGGAATACCGCTTATCCTAGTGATAAATGGCATTGTTATATATTGGATTTTGAATTCATGGTGAGTAAGATTAGTAGGATGAAGGTGTCAACATCACCACATCACCTTCACATCTTATGTGGGTAGTATGATTGTAGGGGCGACCATTGGCCGTCCGCATGGATGTCTGTGATATTCGCGGACGACCAATGGTCGCTCCTTGTATACAGTAGTTAAAAGACACTGTTTTAACCCATATATAATTAACCAACAATGCAAAGGAACGTTGTCTGCGATGTTTCGCCATGTAACCAGTTAATCATACTCATTTTTCTAAAACTGCTTTTTTAAACGTAATGATCATTTTCCGGATATTCAACTCAGAAATCAACATGCCCAATAAAATTAAAATACATCCCAAAACACCTTGGATAGGAAGTATCTCTCTTATGCCCATCTCATTTGGAATCAAATATGCGAATACCGCTCCAAAAACCGGCTCGGCAGCGAATATTAGCGCTGTACGGGTGGGAGATGTATATTTTTGCACACAGGTTTGTGCTACAAGGGCAAGCGCGGTAGCAGGGATTGCTGTAACTAATATCGCGATGATCACATTTCCCGTATATGCGACGGGTGATGTTTTATAAACGAATAAGACTAGAACACTAAACAATGCGGCAAATCCGACTTGAAAGATTCCCAAGATAATGGAATCCTCCATATTTGTAAATTTATCTATAAGAATAATCTGAAAAGCAAAACATAAAGCTGCAAGGAGTGTAAGAAAATCCCCAAAGTTAAATGAGAGGGTAGTATCTGAAGTAAGCATAACCAACCCTGTCAAGGCTAATCCCACACCCAGCATTGAAGCGGCTTTTGGTATTTTTTTTAATATGATTGCTGAAAAGACAGGTACGAGAATAACTGACAATCCGGTAATGAAAGCGGATTTAGATGCAGTAGTATAATTTAATCCTGCCACCTGAAGCGTTAGTCCCCCACATAATAAAATTCCTAAAATAAGGCTGAGCACCAAAGAACGTATGTTAATCTTTAATAATGTTTTATTAAAGATTAACACAAGACTGATAAATGCTACAGAAAACCTTAAAGCTATAAATTTGAGTGTGGGAATATCACTTAATGCATTTTTCATCAGCACAAATGTCGATCCCCATGTAATCGCAATCATTAAAAGTATTAAGTCTGCTTTTATTTGTTTGTTCATCATATATCCTCCAATTAAAAAAAACTTATGAAGTAGACAGGTAGAAATACACTGTGTTATTATAATACAAGATGTATGAAAAAGTAAATGATTAAGATATAAAATACGTGGTAATAGATACGTTAGGAGACTTCCAAAGCTTAGATGAAATAATCTATAAAAGAATATTTGTGAGGGGAAAAATGATAACAAATAACACATCACGTGCGGTTAAGTCGTTAAAAGTTAAGGCTTTTATACTTATGACCATCGCATTTGTATGCATATTTACAATTATAATTCTTGGCATATATATCGGTTCGGAAGGAGATGTACATCTATTAAAATTTATCTTAATAGGTACATCTTTAATTTGTATAACAATAATTTCAATCTTGCTTTATTTTTTAATTCATACCATTATTATACCCATAAACAGGGTATCTAAAGCCATGGAAAAAATGGCTGAAGGAGATTTTACGCAAATCCTCCCCATTACCGGTGATAATGAAATCGGAGTGATGGAGCGGAGTTTTAACCTGCTGGCGAAAAACATGCTGTCAATGCATCAGCTTATTGAAAAGATCAATAGTGGGGAGCGTTTTGAAAATACATTTCAGTACGTGTTTGATACATTTAATGTATTCATTCCTTATGACCGCATAGGAATGGCAATAGTAGATGAGAAAGAAGGAAGAATCCGTGCTGAAATAGCGAGAAGCCGTGAGAAAAGAATACACTTATCAAATGGTTATTCTCTTCCTTTGGTACATACAAGCTTGGGAAAGGTTATTGAATCCGGAAATCCAAGGATTATTAATGATTTGGAAGGGTATCTGAAGGAGCATCCTCATTCGGAATCTACACGCCTTATTGTAACGGAAGGGATGCGAGCCAGCTTAACGCTGCCACTAAAGATGAATGATAAGGTGGTTGGCGTATTGTTCTTTTCAAGTAGCAAAAAGAATGCCTATAACGATTCACATATTACTTTCCTTAAACATATCGCCAGCCATCTTTCTGTAGGCTTTGAAAAAAGTATATTGGTTGGAGATCTTGTACTGGCAGCTATTACAGCGATTGTGAAGCTGGCGGAATCAAGGGATAATGATACCGGAAAACATATTGACAGAGTGAGAAATTATTCAGTGTTAATTGCCCGAAGATTATCGAAGAATCCGAAGTATGCAGATGTAATTACTGAAAACTTTGTGAGAGAGATATATAATTTTAGCTCATTACATGATATCGGTAAGGTTGGAATACAGGACAATATCTTACTCAAGCCAGGCAAATTAACAGAAGAAGAATTTGAAATTATGAAAACCCATACATTGATAGGGGGAGAAGTTTTAAAGAAAGCACAGGAATCCTTAAAGGATAATAATTTTTACGCTGTAGGACTGGATATCATCTTGTACCATCATGAAAAATATAATGGTGAAGGTTATCCGTATGGTTTAAGCGGAGAAGACATTCCATTGGCAGCCAGGATTGCTGCGGTAGCCGATGTGTTTGATGCTTTGACATCCAAAAGGCCCTATAAGGACCCTTTTAGTATAAAGCAGTCCATGCAGATTATTTATGAGGAAAAAGGAAAGAGCTTCGATCCTGATGTGGTAGATGCATTTCTAGAGTGTGAGAAGGAGATTATAAAGGTCTACAATAGTTTTCATGATCATTTTGATGCTTATGAAGAAGTTAAATAAACAAGTTAAACAGAAACTATACTGAAAAAAGTCAGTATAGTTTTTTTATAGTTAAGGTATAGGAAAAACAGACGGAGAAACACTAAAAAAGATAATATAAATACCAAAAAAGAGGGCGGTAATATATGAATGGAAGAAATAACAGTGAAAGCATATGGAGAAAAGTGTTAATCGCATTAACATCTTCAGTGATAACAGGAGTGTTGTTAATGCTTTTTATTCCTTCGTACATTGAAAGAAACAGCATACAACCGGAAAATATGAATAACGGCACAGCTGATGCACAGCAAATGGATTTTAAAAACATGACGGAGACTCAGCCAGTGAGAGATAACACAATGGATTTAACACAAAATGGGGAGCTTGATGTTACGGAAGTTGCCAGTAAGGTGATGCCTTCTGTTGTGGGAATATCAACCTCGGTGGTCAATCCGGACAACTTGTTCGAATCCAATCAACAAGAGGCATGGAGTGTGGGTTCAGGTGTCATTGTTTCGGAAAATGGGTATATATTGACAAACCATCATGTTGTAGGCAGTGATCCTAATAAGATCATCGTTACACTTGCCAACGGAAAAACTATTAATGCTACAAGCCAGTGGTCCGACCCAACTTTAGACTTGGCAGTCATTAAAATCAATGCGAAAGGACTGAAGGCTGCTGCACTGGGAGATGCGGACCGGCTGCGAGTAGGTGAAACAGCGGTTGCCATTGGTAATCCGTTGGGATTACAATTTCAAAGAACTGTAACAGCAGGAATTGTCAGTGCAGTTAACAGAACCATCAGCATAAGTACTGATGGAAGAGAAAACTATATGGAAGGATTGATACAAACCGATGCATCCATCAATCCGGGGAATAGCGGCGGTCCCCTCATAAATTCAAAAGGTGAAGTGATTGGCATAAATACCATTAAAGTAACTAGTGCCGAAGGAATGGGATTCGCTATTCCTATTAACATTACAAAACCGGTTATTACCGGTTTTATAGATAATGGAAAATACGCGACGCCGTATATGGGACTGTTTGCCTATGATAAAGTGGTAGCGCAATACGTAACACAGGATATGGATTTATCAAAAGGTGTTTATGTGGCTAAGGTTGATCCGGATAGTCCTGTTTACAAATCAGGGGTAAGATCAGGTGATATTATCACACATATGGGTGACGTAGAAGTGAATACCATGATGCAGCTCAGAGAGGAAATGTTCAAATGCGGCCCCGGCAGTGAGTGTACAGTTACATTTATTAGAGATGGGAAAGTAAGGAAAGCTGAATTCCGGTTGGAGAACAGAACCGATGATGGGTTGATTACAAGATGAAGTTAGTTCACAGTTCACGGTTCACAGTGAATAAGTGGGAGTAAATAGTGAAGAATGTACAATGGACAATGTACAATGGACAATGTACAATAAATAATGAATGGTGAAAAGTCCGATTTAGCACGAAGAGAAAATCGGACAGGGGGACTGGTCTGCTGTCAGGCCTGGTTTTTGGCCGGACTGCGGCCCTGTCCCCCTGTCAGATTTTCGAACGATAAGCGCTTTTTTATGTCCTCTAAAAAAACCTAACACCAATCAGACTTTTTGGAAGATAAAACAGTATATAATAATATATACGATAAAATCCAACGGGGTGAAGCAGAATATGGAACATAATAGGCAGAGAAGCATTGTACCAGGTATTATTCTAATAGGTCTGGGAGTTTTATTTTTATTAAACAACTATCATATCGATATTGGCGATTGGTTTATGCTTGGCGTAGGCATAGCATTTATTGTTGCTTACTTTAGAAAAAAGAAAACCGGATTCCTTATAGCAGGCCTGATATTATCTTATTTGGGAAGTATCATATTTCTTAATAATACGCGTATTATTGATGAACATCTATTTGGGTCACTGGTATTGACAGCATTGGGGCTGGCATTTTTAACAGTTTATTTTGTCAAAAAGAAGACGGGTTTTGTTTTTCCCGGCTTGATTCTTCCGGCAGTAGGAATATACAACTTTATAATAGAATTGAAGAGTGTAAATGCTTCGGAAGCTTGGCCGTTGATATTCATGACACTTTCAGCTGCGTTTCTGTTAATATTTATTTTTGAATTCAAGACCTATGGGTTCAGACCACTGATTCCCTCACTCATCCTATTTTTTATAGGTGCATTGGCTTTCTTAACAATTCGGGGAATTATCGATGAACAAATGTGGAGGTATTCTTTACGAATGATTAGAAGCTTGTGGCCCGTACTCTTAATTCTAGCGGGCATAGCGGTGATATTTAAAAATATCATTCCAAAAGGTCATGATGGGCAGGATGATCATTAAAGTAACTTTTGCAGGCATATGTTATAACAACGGAAATAATTGCGTAAGCAATTACTACACACCGTTTGAACGAGGCGGGAGATATGCTCACAGCCTGTTTAATTTAATCGGTACCCTATATAGAGGTGGGTCGGGAACTCATCTTTTCGCCTCGTTATATTTTTTAGGACATACTTGACACTTTTCAGTAGAACAGTTAAAATATATCTAAACAATTGAAAGACGATGAATGAGAGAAGTAAGCTGGACTGTCATTTAGGGAGAGCGCACCTTGACTGGAAGTGCGTTTATGTATAAGCAGCCGAATAACACTCAGGAGTTGATTAGCCCAACGCGTTTTGCCAGTAGGTTAATCCGTTTACCGGCGTTAACGGACGGAAGTGGGATGCATTCGTAGATTGGTAAATGCATTCAACAAGGGTGGTACCGCGAATATATACCTTTCGTCCCTATTTTGGACGAAAGGTTTTATTTATTATTATCAATGTCTTTGCTCTTTGAGGAGTATAAGAAATACAAGGAGTGGATGGAATGCTCACAAGAGCGCCTAAAGGAACTAAGGACATAGTACCGGAAGAGTCATATAAATGGCAGTACATAGAAAACACTATAAGAGAAATATGTGAAAACTACGGTTATAAAGAAATAAGGACGCCTGTATTTGAACACACCGAGTTATTTGAAAGAGGTGTGGGAGATACCACTGATGTTGTTCAAAAAGAGATGTATACTTTTGAAGACAAAGGCGGACGAAGTGTTTCTTTGAGACCGGAAGGCACGGCATCAGCTGGCAGAGCTTTTTTGGAAAACAGTCTTTATGCAGCTCCGCAGCCCACCAAAATGTATTATATGATTTCCTGCTATAGGTATGAGAAGCCCCAAGCGGGAAGATTGAGAGAGTTTCATCAGTTCGGTACGGAAGTATTCGGGTCGGAAAAACCGTCTGTAGATGCAGAGGTCATTTCCTTGGCCGGAACTTTGTTAAGCAAATTGGGTATAAAAGGGTTGGAACTTAATATCAATAGTATTGGATGCCCGGAATGCAGAAAAGAATATAATGCGAAACTTAGGGAGTTCTTTCAGCCGCAATTGAATGAGCTGTGTGAGACATGTGCCGGAAGATACGACAGAAATCCGCTAAGGATTCTTGACTGTAAAAATAGTCACTGCAAAAAGATAGGAGAGAATGCGCCTATCTTGCTGGATCACTTGTGTGAAGACTGCAGAGTGCATTTTGAGAGTTTGAAAAAACATCTCGACGAAATGGGAATACAGTATAATATCGATCCTTATATTGTTCGAGGACTTGATTATTATACACGGACGGTTTTTGAATTTGTATCAAGGAATATAGGAGCGCAAGGAACTGTATGCGGCGGCGGAAGATATGATGGTCTCATACAAGAGCTAGGAGGACAGCCAACCCCGGGCATAGGTTTTGGCTTGGGTCTGGAACGTTTGCTGTTAACCTTGGAAAGTCAAGGGATCATTATCCCTCAACCGGAGCCTATCAATTTATTTATTGCCAATATCGGTGAAAAAGCGGAATTTAAAGCGCAGTCGCTGGTGTATGATTTAAGACAGCAGAACATCAGTGCAGAAAAAGATCATATGGGAAGAAGCCTCAAAGCGCAAATGAAATATGCGGATAAGTTAGGCGCTGCATACACTATGGTATTAGGTGAAGATGAAATTAATCAAGGGAAAGCGAACTTAAAGAACATGCAGACGGGCGAAACGGTAGAAGTGAGCCTTGATGATATAGCTGAAGCTATAAAGGATATACAGTAATTATTTAATGATTACTTTCAATGAGATACGTTAAAATTTCATAAGGCATGTTATTACGAGTGAGGAGTGAACAGTGAGGATAGGGTGAAAAACTCCCCACTATCCACTCCTCACTGAAATGATTGATAAATGGAGGTAAAAATACATGGTAGAAACATTACAGGGGTTAAAGCGCACGCATATGTGTGCGCAGTTAGATATTGCAAATGTGGGTGAGAAGGTCGTATTGATGGGTTGGACCCAAAGAAGAAGAGATTTGGGCGGAGTCATCTTTGTAGATTTAAGGGATAGGACAGGCATTGTTCAAATCGTTTTTGATGTTTCCATCAATAAGGAAGTATTTGAAAAAGCGGAGAATATAAGAAATGAGTATGTCCTTGCGGTTGTCGGAGATGTAGTAAAAAGAGATGATGAGTCGGTAAATCCTAAGCTGAAAACCGGTGAAATCGAAGTAAAGGTTACTGAGTTAAGAATTCTTAATAAGGCAGAAACACCTCCGTTTTATATTGAAGAAGATTCCGAAGCAAACGAGCAAGTAAGACTAAAATACAGATATCTTGACCTCAGACGTCCGGACATGCAGAATAATCTGATTCTGAGGCATAAAGTTGCTAAGATTGCCAGGGATTATTTTGATGAAAACGGTTTTCTGGAGATAGAAACACCTATGCTTACAAAGAGTACACCGGAAGGAGCGAGAGACTATCTCGTACCAAGCCGTGTGCATCCGGGAGAGTTCTACGCTTTGCCGCAATCTCCGCAGCTATATAAGCAACTGCTGATGTTATCAGGTATGGACAGGTATTTCCAGATTGTAAAATGCTTTAGGGACGAAGACTTAAGGGCAGACAGACAGCCGGAATTTACACAAATCGACGTGGAAATGTCTTTTGTAAATGTAGATGATGTGTTAAGCATCAATGAAAAATTGGTTGCGAAAGTATTTAAAGAAACCCTTGGTATTGAGTTGGAAACACCGTTTTTAAGGCTCCCATATCAGCAGGCGATGGATCGTTTTGGTTCAGACAAACCGGATATGCGCTTTGGGTTTGAATTGATTGATTTATCCGATTTGGTCGCGAATACCGATTTTAAAGTGTTTGCGGATGTTGTTGCAAAAGGTGGAAGCGTAAGGGCAATTAATGCTAAAAACTGTATGGATCAATTCAGCAGAAGGGATCTAGATGGACTGGTAGACTTTGTGAAGATATATAAAGCTAAAGGGCTGGCTTGGATCGTAGTGACTGAAAATGAACTGAAGTCACCTATTACAAAGTTCTTTACACAAGAACAGATTCAAGCCCTATTAGATAGAACACAGGCCCAACCGGGTGACATTATTATGATGGTAGCGGATAAAAATGAAATCGTGTATGACGCCCTTGGACATTTGAGAATAGAGCTTGCGAAAAGATTGAATTTAATTAAGAAAGATGAGTATAACTTCCTCTGGGTGACAGAGTTCCCATTGCTTGAGTATGATGAGGAGGCTAAACGATATGTTGCGAAGCATCATCCTTTTACGTCTCCAATGGATGAAGATATTGCACTGTTGGATAGTGACCCGGCGAAGGTAAGAGCCAAGGCTTACGATATCGTATTAAACGGCGTGGAAATCGGAGGGGGAAGTATCAGAATTTATAATACTGATCTTCAGCAGAAAATGTTTGAAACCATCGGATTCAGTAAAGAAGAAGCATGGGACAGATTCGGTTTTCTAATGGAAGCGTTTAAATACGGAACGCCCCCGCATGGCGGGATCGCTTATGGATTGGACAGATTGGTAATGCTTCTTGCCGGAAAGGATAGTATTAGAGATGTAATCGCGTTCCCGAAAGTTCAAAATGCTTCTGAGCTAATGAACAATGCGCCTGCCAGAGTAGATGCAAAACAATTAAAAGAGCTTCATATTAAATTGGATGTATGAGCTTATATATAGATATTGATGTAGTGGGAGATTAGAATATTTTAGTGGGGTGAAAGCAATGAAAAGAATAGGAGTTCTTACCAGTGGCGGAGACGCTCCCGGTATGAATGCATGTATAAGGGCAATCGTAAAAGCCGCTAAAGCTAATAATATTGAGACGCTTGGGGTATATGAAGGTTATAAAGGACTTATGGAAGGAAAAATGGAGGTATTAACCGCAAATTATGTGGATGATATCATAGAACTAAGCGGAACCATACTGAAAAGCGCACGGAGTGCTAAATTTAAAACTGAAGAAGGTCTCAAACTGGCGGTGGAACAAGCACAAAAGCATGGGATTGAAGGGCTGGTTGTTATTGGAGGAGATGGTTCTTTCAGAGGCGCTTGTGATGTATCCAAGTTTGGGCTGCCCGTTATTGGCATACCGGGAACTATCGATAATGATATAGCGGGAACAGAATATTCCATTGGCGCCGATACGGCGGTAAATATTGTTACCGATACGGTCTCCAAGATTCATGATACAGCTCGTTCATTAATCGTAGATATGCCTAGGGTATTTTTGATAGAAGTAATGGGGAGGGGCTGCGGATATATCGCTGTGACTTCCGCAATTGCCGGTGGAGCGGATTACTGCCTTGTTCCGGAAATTCCTTATGATGTTAATGAAATGTGTACACATCTTAAAACAAAATTTGAGAATGGAAAGCTGTATAGTGTAGTTATTGCTGCAGAAGGCGCGACAGGTGTCAATGAATTAAAAAAACAAGTAGACACGATCCTTAACATTGATTCAAGAACATGCGTTTTGGGTCATTTACAGAGAGGCGGCGCGCCTACGGCATTTGACAGATTGATTGCAAGCCAGATGGCGGTGCGGGCTGTAGAGCTTCTAATGGAAGGTAAAACTAACCGGATGGTAGGGGTTATAGCAGGCAAAGCCGTAGATTGTGATATCTTTAAAGGCATTAACGATAAAAATAAGATCAGCCAGGAAATCGTAAGGCTGAATAATATATTGATCAGTTAACAGCAGCATAAAATGTTTTTTTAATAACATAAGTGCAGGTGCGGTAGCTGTTCAGTAAGGAATATGTTGTTTGAGTAAAAGGGGCAAGACTTGGGAGATCGGTTTGCAGTTCGGTATATTTTTACCGGATTTCAGAGTTATACCCATGTGTTGCCCCTGACTATTCAGTGTATATATTTATATTTTAAAATTCATAATTTGTTTACACTTTATTTAAAATCATATGTTATGATAGATTGTGCGTGTACAGAAATAAGAAAAGCAGGAGGGAAACTATGATAGAGATAAAAGGTCTGACGAAAAAGTATGGAAATCATACTGCGGTAGACAATATCAATTTTACTGTTGAAAAGGGCGAAGTCCTCGGTTTTCTTGGTCCTAACGGTGCGGGTAAATCCACTACCATGAATATTATTACAGGATATATACCTTCTACAGAAGGAACCGTTACGGTTGCGGGATATGATATTCTTGAACAGCCGGATGAAGCAAAGAGAAGAATCGGTTATCTTCCGGAGCAGCCGCCTCTTTATTTTGATATGACGGTATCGGAATATCTGGCTTTTGTATATGATTTGAAAAAAGTGAAGCAGAACCGCAAATCCCATATTGATGAAATAATGGATCTTGTAAAGATAGGCGATGTACAAAATCGTTTGATCAAAAATCTTTCAAAAGGATATAAACAAAGAGTGGGATTGGCGCAGGCACTGCTGGGGAATCCGGAAGTACTTATCCTGGACGAGCCTACTGTGGGACTGGATCCCAAACAAATTATTGAGATCCGCAATGTTATTACCGATTTAAGAAAAGAACATACCATCATCTTAAGCTCGCATATTTTGCCTGAAGTGAGTGCCATTTGCGAACGGGTGATTATTATCAATAAAGGAAAAATTGCCGCTATCGACACACCGGACAATCTATCCAAAGTACTAACCAATGAAAGCAAGTTGATGGTTAGGATTGCCGGAGATGACACAAAGGTTTTAGAGTGTATTAAGGAACTGGAAGGTATCAAATATGTGGAGATCCAAGGACAAAAAGAGCCGGATACCTTTGATTATATCGTAGAGGCAGAACCGAATATGGATATTAGGAAACCGTTATTCTTTACATTGAGTAAAAACCAGTATCCTATCCTAATGTTAAAATCTTTAGATTTAAGCTTGGAAGATATCTTCCTGCAGCTTACTACTACAGAGGAGGAATGATGATATGGTTGCGATATTGAAAAGAGAATTGAAGGCATACTTCTTTTCACCGATAGGTTATATATTTATAGGTTTTTTTCTTCTTTTATCAGGATTCTTTTTTGCAGCAACGAATCTTTTTACTATGACTGCGGATATGAAGCAGATGTTTGGCAACCTTAGTATAGTGTTCTTGTTTTTAGTACCTGTTTTAACTATGAGATTGATTTCGGAAGAAAAAAAGACAAAGACAGATCAATTGTTATTTACATCTCCTGTAAGCGTTACAGGAATCGTATTAGGCAAATATCTGGCAGCGGTTTCGGTTTTTTTTGTTACATTATTAATTACAGGAGCCTACCCAGTGATACTTTACTTTTTTAGCAAGCCGGCCTTAGGTGAGATATTGGCGGGCTACCTTGGGTTCTTCCTAATGGGTACTTCATTCATTGCCGTTGGATTGTTTATTTCGGCACTCACAGAAAATCAGATTACTGCCGCCGTAGCAAGTTTTGGTACGCTTCTCCTTCTATGGTTAATGGACTGGGTCGTACCTTTTATACAGAATCCATATGCTGTAAAGGCACTTGAATGGCTATCCATTCTCAGACGGTTTCAGGATTTTGTCATAGGCGTTTTAAGTTTAAGCCCTATCATATACTACATTAGTTTTTCAGCAGCTTTTGTATTCTTAACCATAAGAGTATTAGAAAAAAGACGTTGGAGTTAAGAGGGGGAAAAAAATGAAAAATATCACGAAAATATTTTCAGGAAAAAAAATGAAATACGGAATAAATTCAGCAGTCATGACCGCTGCTTTTATAGCAATACTGATTGTGATTAATTTAATCGTAGGACAATATCCGCTTAAAAAAGATTTAACAAAGAACAGGCTGTTTTCTTTTGCGCCGCAAACAATAGAAATCTTAGAAAACCTTGACCAGACTATCAATATATATGCCCTTTATCCGCAAGGTCAGGAAGATCCGTTTATGAAGGAAATATTGGAACGCTATGCCAGGAGCTCGGATAAGATTAAATTAGAGTTTGTGGATCCGGTCAAGAACCCTACCTTTGTAAATCAATTTGCTGATGAAAATACAGGAATTCAGCAAGGTGCTGTTATTTTTGCCGGTGAAGGCAATAAGCGTTTTAAGATTGTCAACTACATGGACATGCTGGATTACAATTATGAAACACAAACTTTTGACTCCATAAAAGCAGAGCAGAGATTTACAAACGCGATCGTATTTGTAACGGCTGAAAAGATGCCTGTGGTTTATTTTACCCAAGGTCACAGTGAGCAGGAGTTTGCGGCTGCAAAGCAAGTCCTTGAAAGAGAGAATTTTCAATTCAAGAATATCAACCTCTATTCGGAAGAGATCCCGGAAGACGCGGAATTGATTATCGTAGCATCTCCACAAAGGGATTTTGCGGCTTCAGAAATAGAGAAAATGGACCAATTCTTTAATAAAGGCGGAAGGGCTGCGTTTCTTTTCGATATTTCATCGAATGAGCTGCCAACACTTGAAGCTTACTTAAAGGAATGGGGAGTCGGTTTAAATAGAGACGTTATCATTGAAGAAAGTAAAAACAACTATTCAATGAGTCAGACGATGCTGATCCCAAATATACAGAGCCATGAGATTACAGGAACGTTGAAAAGCAATAACCTGCTCATGCTTGTACCGGTTGCAAGAAGTTTGGACATCCTATTTGAAGAAAAAGATGGAATAACGGTAAATTCCTTATTAAAGACCACCGACAAGTCTTGGGGTGAAACCAATTTTAAAGAGGCGAAAAAAGGGCCGGAAGATATGCAAGGACCTCTTGATATTGCTGTAGCCATCGAGAGAGAAAATGCCGGGGAAGAGGCAAAAGCTACAAAAATTCTTGTTATGGGGAATGCACAGTTTTTGGCAGATCAATATATGTCTTCCGCCGGTATCGCAAATGTAGATTTCTTTATGAACAGTGTAAATTGGGCGCAGGATAAAAAAGAAAGCATTACTATCAGGCCAAAGAGCCTGGAAGGTGAAAGTATAGCGTTTACGTCACAAATTCAGATTCTTCTTTATGTAGCATTGGTGGTAGTGGTTATTCCGCTTGTGGTATTTATATTTGGGGGCGTTGTCTGGATGAGGAGGAGACATCTATGAAGCTTTATAAGAATACTATCATACTCGTAGTGGTGTTGGTACTTCTTGGTGGGGCTTACTATTTTATAAGTCAGAACAAATCCAAAGATCAGAGCGGCGAAAATAAAACGATAACCCTATTCGAGATGAATAAAGATAAAATCAGCGAAATCAATATAAATAATGCCACAGGAGATTTGATCTTTAAAAAACAAGGTGACGACTGGGTTATTGAAGGAGCAAGTGACGTAAAGCTTGACCAGGTGAAAATCGAAAGCATGGTTTGGGATGTGACATTCATTGAGGCTGAACAAGTGGTAGAAGAAAACGCGCAGGATTTAGATAAGTTCGGACTTAAAACACCCGGCGCTGCTGTGACCATCCGCTCAGCCGACCAATCGGACGCAACCTTATTGATTGGAGATAAGCTTCCTTCAAAAACCGGTTACTATGTAAAAATGAAAGATTCCCAAGGGGTATATACAATGGCATCCTCTAAAGGAGAAACTTTTTTGAACGGCTTGGATGATTACAAAGATGTGACAGCTTCATCGGAGGAGTCTGAAAATAAATAGTATGTGTATGATTGCATTATCTGCGTGAGGACAGAGGTTTAACATATTTGAGCTTTGCGGAACGGCACGGGGGCCGTTCCCTACAAAGCCGCTTGGTCTTTTTAGAATTTGAAATATTATTATGCATTATTCGTAGGGAACGCCCCCTGTGGCGTTCCTTTTCAGATGATAATAGTTCGTTTATATACAGGTAAAATACTACGGTATTGTCAATCATAATAAATAATGGTATAGTATATAATATTAATAGATTGAATATATACCGAAAAAGTTTTAGAAACTTTACATGAAATAAGTTGCGAGTGAGTAGTGAGGAGAGGATAAAAAACTCCCCGCGCCCCACTATCCACTCCCCACTAAAAAAAGAATAAGACAGTTCGTAACCATCCTGTCTGTAAACAAAACTAGGGGAATATGCGATCGCTATCAGCAGTTGTATTTTGCGAAGGCATTTGAATATCAATTTGTTTATGAAAAGGACCGGTGGGTCCTTTTTTTATGATTTTTTATAGGAGTAAAGATAAATGAAAAAAATTGGTTTGACCACAACGGTGCCGGTAGAGGTGCTTTTAGCTGCAGGCTATATGCCGGTAGATATAAACAATATATTTATTACCGATAAACATTACTTTCAATATATAGATATGGCAGAAAGGGATGGATTTCCCAAGAGTACTTGCGCATGGATCAAGGGAATTTACGGTGTATGCCTTTCTAAGGGAATTGACGAAATTGTGGGTGTAGTAGAAGGGGATTGCTCCAACACCCGTGCTTTGCTTGAGGTATTAAGTTTGAAGGGAATAAAAGTATATCCTTTTTCTTATCCTCACAGCCATACACTTTCAGATGTAGAAAAAGAAATTCGGAAGTTTATGGACATGTTTGGTGTACAGCATCGTGAAGTGGAAAAAATTAAAAAAGAAGCGGAAGAGCTTAGGCAACTAGCTAAAAAAATAGATAGACTAACCTATGCGCATAACAAGGCGACAGGGTTTGAAAACCACTTATATCAAGTGAGTATGAGTGATTTTAACGGTGACCGGGAAACATTCAGAAAGCAGATGGAACAAAAGATCAATGAGATTGAAAGCAGAAAATCTGATGATACAAAAATCCGACTGGGATATATAGGTGTGCCCCCTATGACAGGAGATTTGTATGACTTTGCGGAAACGTTGAATGCGCGCATCGTATATAATGAAGTACAGAGGGAGTTTGCTTTTCCAAGAGCCGGATATGCTGCAAATATTTTTGAACAATATTATGATTATACGTATCCCTATGATATTGAATTCCGGATTCAGGAGATTCAGAAACAAATCGATGCAAGAAAAATTGACGCAATCGTCCATTATACGCAGGCTTTTTGTTATAGAGCCATTGAGGATATTGTTGTGAGGGAAAAACTGGGCATCCCTGTCTTGAATATTGAAGGAGATAAGCTAAACGGTTTGGATGCCAGAACAAAGCTGAGGATCGAAGCTTTTGTAGATATGGTATATGATATGAAGGAGCACAAAGGATGAAGATACTGGGAATTGACCTGGGCAGTAGAGAAGTCAAGGTTGTTTTGATGGATCGTGATAGCATTGTAAAAAGATTCAAAGTGGGCACCATGTCTTTCTATAGAGATTACTGCTCCTTTCAAGACAATAAAATTGTAGTAGATACAGACAAAATGGACGTTGGTGAATTTGATTGCGGTATTTCTACAGGATATGGAAGAAACAACACGGACTTAAGCAGATTTATTCCAATTAATGAAATAAAGGCTCATGTGTATGGTGCTGTCTATCAAACCGGACTGAAGGATTTTATCCTGTTGGACATTGGCGGACAGGATGTGAAGATAACGAAAATCCAGCATGGTGTGATGACGGATCTGGAGCTCAATGATAAATGCGCTGCTTCATGCGGCAGATATTTGGAAAACATGGCATGTGTATTGGAAATTCCGTTGAAGCAAATGACGGAATATACCGAAGATCCGGTAGAGTTGAATTCAACCTGCGCTGTCTTTTCAGAATCGGAACTGATTGGAAAAATAGCCGAAGGGATATCCCTGGAGCGTTTGTGCGCGGGTGTAAATTATTCCCTCTATAAAAAATTGCAGCCCATGCTGTCTAAATTTAGAGGCAGGACGTTAGTGATTTCGGGAGGCGTCGCTCAAGGAAAAGCCATCCAAGAGTATTTGAAAAAGGATTATAATGAAATAATCAGCTTGGAAGATCCTCAATTTAATGGCGCAATCGGATGTTGTTATTTTAGGAAGATGAAGCAGAGATAGATAGGGAGAGTAAACAGAATGTATATTATAAAAGTGGAACATCATTTTGACAGTGCGCACTTTTTAGCAGGATACAGCGGTAAATGCGCCAACATACACGGACATCGCTGGAGGGTGGAAGTGGAAGTAGCTGCTGCCGAATTAATAGCGGAAGGTCAGTGCCGGGGAATGGTAGCGGATTTTTCCGATTTAAAAAGGGATGTACGGGAAACACTTGATTTTTACGACCACGCCCTCATTATTGAAGAAGGAACCCTGCGCAAAGAGACGTTGACATGTCTGGAGGCGGAAGGGTTTCGTGTGATAAAGGTCAAGTTCAGACCCACAGCGGAGAATTTCTCACGATTTTTTTATCAATGCATCGGTGAGAAGGGTCATCGTGTCAAGCGGGTCACGGTCTATGAAACCCCTGTGAACTGTTCTTCCCATGAAAGTGATGAGGCATGAATATGAAGTACAAAGTTGTTGAAAAATTTATCAGTGTGAATGGAGAAGGACAGCGAGTCGGACAGTTGGCTGTATTCATCAGGTTTGCCGGATGTAATCTGCGGTGTACCTACTGTGATACCATGTGGGCCAACGAAGAAAATGTATCCTTCCAGCAGATGTCCCAAGAGGAGATTTATCACTATATCAAGAATACCGGGGTTAAGAATGTGACCCTAACCGGAGGGGAACCATTATTGCAGGAAGGAATTGGAGAACTGCTCAGATTTCTGACAGATGATGGACAGCTTCGAGTGGAAATAGAAACAAACGGGAGTATCGAACTCAGAGAATTTGCAGAGATATCTCCTAAACGTCCGGTATTTACTATGGATTACAAACTTGGCGTCAGTGGAATGGAAAAGGCAATGAAAACAAGTAACTTTCAATATTTGGAATGTCAGGATACGGTAAAATTTGTAGCCGGAAGCATGAAAGACCTGGAAACGGCAAAAATGATCATAGAGAAATATAGACTAACGGAGCGGTGTGCCGTACATCTTAGCCCCGTCTTTGGAAACATCACGATGGAGACCATGGTAGAATTTATGAAGCAAAATACAATGAATGATGTCAGATTGCAGCCGCAGCTGCATAAAGTGATCTGGCATCCCAATGCAAGAGGAGTGTAGCGAATGCCTATTGATAGAAATAAGATTGAAGAACATATTCGGGGGATTTTGATTGCCATTGGAGAAAATCCGCAGAGGGAAGGACTAAAGGACACACCGGCGCGCGTAGCCCGTATGTATGAAGAAATATTTGAGGGTGTACAATATACCAACGATGAAATTGCCGAAATGTTCAATAAAACTTTTGAAGAAGATCTATTCATACCCAAGGAAAATAAAGAAATGGTCATCATGAAGGATATAGAAATTTTCAGCTACTGTGAGCACCATTTGGCGCTGATGTATAATATGAAGGCAGCCATAGCATATATTCCAAACGGGAAAATCCTTGGCCTCAGCAAGCTTGTCAGGATTGCCGATATGGTGGGGAAAAGGCTGCAGCTCCAGGAGCGTATCGGCTCGGATATTGCGGAAGTCATGCAGAAGGTCAGCGGTTCGGAAGATGTAGCCGTGATTATTGAAGGACAACATGCATGCATGACCACCAGAGGCATTAAGAACACAAGCGCTGTCACCATGACCACCACCTTACGTGGGAGATTTAACACTGATGACGCATTGGTTAATAAGCTAATGATGCTGTATAAACAATAATTTTAAAATAAAGGATGGAACTTCGATGAATAAAGACATAAACAGAGACAAAGCGGTTGTAGTGTTTAGCGGCGGACAAGATAGTACAACCTGCCTGTTTTGGGCAAAAAAGAAATTTGGAGAAGTAATCGCAGTTTCTTTTGACTATAATCAGAAACATAAGCTGGAATTAGAATGTGCTGAAAATATATGCAGGAAATATGGAGTGGAGCATACCACCATGGACCTGGCACTTCTAAACCAATTGGCGCCTAACTCTCTGACCCGTAAAGATATCCAAGTTGATAAGGATATGCCTGCCAATGGATTGCCGAATACTTTTGTGGATGGCAGAAATATGCTGTTCTTAGCTTTTGCAGCTGTATTTGCCAAGCAAAGAGGTGCAAATCACATTGTTACCGGCGTATCGCAGAGTGACTTCAGCGGTTATCCCGATTGCAGAGATGTATTTATTAAATCTATGAATGTGACACTCAACCTTGCGATGGAGTATCAGTTTGTTATTCATACGCCGATGATGTGGATTGATAAAAAGGAAACATGGCAGATGGCCTATGATTTAGGTGTACTTGATATCATCAAAAACGAAACCCTGACTTGCTACAACGGAATCATCGGTGACGGATGCGGTGAGTGTCCTGCTTGTGGACTGAGACGAAAAGGCTATGATCAATTTATGAATAGTATGAAAGACAGGAAATAAAAATGGAATTGGTAGATAAAATACTTGAACATCCAAAATTCATCAAATATATGAAGCTAAACGCCAAAGCAGAAAAAAAACGCAAGTTCTGCTGCCATGATATACAGCATGCACTGGATGTGGCGAGAGTAGCCTATATTATTGTATTGGAAAACCGATATGATCTAAGTAAGGAAATGATCTATGCAGCGGCACTGCTTCATGATATCGGGAAGTGGAGGCAGTATAAGGAGAAGTTGGATCATGCTGGCGAAGGAGCTGTTTTAGCCCAAGAAATCCTCCAGGATATCGGAGTCAATGAACAAGATACAGCTTTAATCACCGATGCTATCCGCGGTCACCGCATCCAAGATGAAAATAGCTCAGTATTAAGCCGGGTATTGTATGTAAGTGATAAAACTTGCAGAATATGTTTTCGATGTAGTATGATAGAAGAATGTAATCGTTTTAAAGATGGAAAACAGCCGGTATTAGAATATTAGAGATGAACGAATAATGGTGGTGATAGATGATGTTTTTAAATATAGCAGGAAAAAAGTGGGAGTGGGGAAAAAAAACTTACACGATGGGAATTCTAAATGTCACCCCGGATTCTTTTTCGGATGGAGGCAGCTACTTCGATGTCGATGATGCCCTCACGCAAGCAGTGCGTATGTTATCAGAGGGGGCGGATATCATTGACATAGGGGGAGAATCAACACGGCCGGGCAGTGAACCGGTTTCTTGTGAAGAGGAGATACAAAGGATAGTACCGGTGATACAAAAGCTATCCAGTACGTTGAATGTACCGTTATCGGTAGATACCTATAGGTCAGTAACAGCGGAACAAGCCATAAAAGCAGGTGCCGATATGATCAACGATATTTGGGGATTGAAATATGACCCTGAAATGGCGCAGGTGGCCGCAGTATATAATGTCCCTATTTGTATTATGCACAATAGGACTACGGGAACAGAATACCGGGATCTCATTGAAGATGTTCTGGAAGAATTGACGGAAAGTATTCAAATTGGTAAAAAAGCAGGAATAAAGGATGAAAATATAATCATTGACCCTGGAATAGGCTTCGCTAAAACTTGGGAGCAAAATGTAGAAATCATGCGCCGCCTGGAAGAGTTTAAGAGACTGGGTTATCCAATATTATTGGGAGCGTCAAGAAAATCGTTCATTGGTAAAGTGTTGGATCTGGAAGTGCATGAAAGATTGGAAGGGACGCTTGCGGTAACTGCAGCAGGGATCATGAAAGGAACCGACGTGATTCGGGTGCATGATGTTTTGAAAAATGTCCGGGTGGCAAAAATGATGGACAGTATAGTGAGGTAAATATGGACAAGATTATTATTGAGGATTTGGAAGTGTATGCTTATCATGGTGTAGCGAAGGAAGAAAAGAAACTCGGGCAGTTATTTCTTATTTCTTTACACATTTCAACAGACTTGGAATGGGCAGCAGTGGGCGATAATTTGGATTCAACCATCAATTATGCCCAGGTATGCGATACCGTAAAAGAAGTTTTACAAGCGGAAAAATACGATCTGATCGAGACGGCGGCAATGAAGGTGATTGAGGAAATATTTAAAAAGTTCAGCAGCACTATGGTAGTGAAGGTATTGTTGAAGAAACCGTGGGCACCCATGGGACATCATCTTAAATTTGCGGCGGTAGAACTGGAACGTGCAAGGAGTGACAGAAATGAATGGTAATCAGGTCATATCTTACATTGGATTAGGATCAAATATAGGGGATAGAAAAGCAAACCTTGACCGGGCAATAGATATGTTTAGGGAATTAAACGGTATTGAAGTGACAGCGGTATCTTCTTACTACAATACAGCGCCTGTCGGGTATACGGAACAGCCGGATTTTTTAAATGCGGTTATAGAATTAAGGATAACCTTACCCGTAAGCCGTCTTCTTGAGGTGTGCAGGGATATCGAAAAAAGCTTAAAGAGGGAACGGACCATTCGGTGGGGACCTCGTACCATTGATCTGGATATTTTATTATACGGCGATGTAATGGTAAACCAAGAAAGCTTAACTGTTCCGCATCCCAGGATGCATGAACGGGACTTTGTGATGAGGCCATTAAATGAAATAGCGCCAAAAGCCTATCATCCTGTTTTTAAGCAAACAATAGATGAAATGTATCGAGGCATGCGTAATAAATCAATATAAAGTACCGAGCTTTTACCCTTAAGCTTTGCTTATTTAGGTTAGAGACCGGTACTTTTTCGATATGTTTATAGATAACAAATGGTTATCTATGGTGATTTAAAATCCTAAAGACTCGCCAACAAGGAAAACGTGCACTTCTTTACCGGATGGAGGACGTTCCATTTTTACGGTGACATTACACATTCTGTCGCTTGAACTGCAATCGGTACATTTATCCGTTTTTGCGCAAGGAGTGTTCAAATTTAGTCTTTTCGCGTTCGGAGGACAGGCATAAGTTTTAATTCTTTGGATAGCGGTATCATAATCGTCGGCAATTTTATTTACACCACAAATAATGATCACTTTTTTCGGACCGAAGAACATGGCGCTTACCCTGTTACCGATCCCATCGATATTTACCAGTTCGCCATTCATTGTAATGGCATTGCTGCTGGACAAATAAACATCCGCATTGGCTGCCTTTGCTCTCACTTCACTTCTCTGGGCAGGGTCTACCAACCAGTGCCAAAAAACTTCATGACCTTTTTCTTGAAGATCTTTATGAAGACCCATATCAAATACCGTCATAGAACCGCCGATCCCTACTGCTGCGCCGGGAGCAATTTCATTAAACACCGCGCATTTTGCCGCTTGGGCATCCTCAAAGTATGTTGCTTTAAAGTTCTTTTTATTTAAGACCTCTACAAGTTTTTGGATTTTATTATCTTCCATCTCGTTACCTCCCTAAAATCAAAATATGTAGTATTATCATTATATATTGTTGTACATAGATTTAAAAGAGTTTTAACCATTTTTTGGTTGACATTTATTTTAATTTTCTATATAATCTCAATGTAAATGAAAATGATTTGCAAATAGATGAGAGAGGATTGATTGTGGGGTGAAGGAAGGGAAGAAAATACAAAACAGTTGGGATAACTTATTAATCGGCTTTTTATCGGTAGTTATCATTTATTTATTATATACATTCAGCAAAGCAATATGGGATAATGGCATATTGGAACAAATGGATTTTACATTGTTTCAAGCGTTTGTCACGATGTTTATGAGTATTTTATTAGAGGCTTTTCCGTTTATTATGCTTGGGGTAGTCATTTCGTCGATTATTCAGATATTTGTATCCGAAGAGTTGATTGCAAGAATAATTCCTAAGAACCTGGTTTTGGGTATTTTATTAGGAGTTGCCGCAGGTTTTTTATTTCCGGTCTGTGATTGTTCCGTGATACCGGTAGTACGGAGACTTATGAAAAAAGGAGTTCCGGTATACATCGCAATTACCTTTATGCTATGCGCACCTATTGTGAATCCGGTTGTGCTATTAGCGACAAACTATGCTTTTAGCAATATCATGCCGGAAATGCTTTTTCTTAGAACATTTTTGGGTATCGGTATAGCGATTGTTATTGCCAATTTGATAGATGTGATGATGGAGAATAAAAAGGTTCTAAGGCCGGAAATACATGACGATGACAACCACTGCAGTTGCAGTGGTTGTCATCGTCATGAAACGGAGAAAAGTAAGCTGTCGGAGATGATCCGTCATGCGGGACAGGAGTTTTTTGACGTGGGAGGATATTTAATTATAGGTGCTTTGTTGGCTTCTATTTCTCAAGTATTTCTACCAAGAGAGATTTTAATGGGAATAGGGCAAAATGAAGCAATATCAATTCTGGTGATGATGGTGTTTGCGTATAGCATCTCATTATGTTCAACTTCGGACTCATTTATAGCGAAAACATTTGTTACGCAATTTACCACAGGGTCTATTATGGGGTTTTTAATTTTGGGACCTATGCTGGATATAAAGAATACCATCGTATTGTTTGGAAATTTTAAAAAAGAGTTTGTTATTAAGCTTATCGGACTAATTTTTATCATTACTTTTCTTGTGGTTTATACAGTTGACAAGTTTATTGGATTCTAAGGAGGGGAGATATGATTAATAAAGATACATTAATAAAAACATTTATTACAGCAGGGTATGCCGCTTTTATGTTATATCTGTTAATGACAGATAGAATCGCCATGTATGTGCACCCAAAGATGAACCGATACGTATTGGCATGTGCATTACTTCTGATCGTTATCACACTTGTGATTTCAAAAGATCTATTTAGCCATACACATTCACACAAGGGGCTTGGATTCTATAGTATTTTCCTGATACCCTTGCTGCTGGGTTTTTTTATCCAGCCTGTTTCGTTAGCGAGTGTGGTTGCACAAAACAGGGGAGTGACTATTAATAAGAAGGCTACCAATAGCACCGGTATATTGTCAAAGCAAAATGATACTGTTGTTATACAGGAAGTAGACAAGAAAGAATATGAAATGAAAATAAGCGGAGATGAAATCATTGTAACTGATCGTAACTATATAAATACACTTGATAAACTATTTATGGATACAAAAAAATATGAGAATAAAACAATAGAACTTACCGGTTTTGTATTTAGGGATAAAGACTTTAATGATACCAGCTTTATAGCAGCAAGAAGCCTGATTACCTGCTGTGCTGCAGATACCAGTATTGTTGGTCTCATTTGTGAATATAACGATGGTAAACAGCTAAAAAATGATACATGGATCAAGGTAAAAGGAAAGATTAAAGACACATCATTTAATGGACAGCAAATGCCTATGATTGTAGTAGAAAAGTGTGAAGAAATAGAGAAGCCGAAAAATGAATATATTTATCCATAATATAATCTATAGCGTTATAAAAGGTGTAAGCTTATATCACAGCGTACACCTTTTATTTTGTCCTTAATACGAATATACATAATGAAAGATTAATATATATTTAATAAAGGTTGTACAAAAGAGGGGGAGTATCCGATGAAAAAAATATTATCTTTGTGCATTATGATTATTATCATCACTACTTCAAGCAATGCAGAGGTAGTGAAGCAAGATAGTTCGAATATGGTTAAAGTAAAGATTGTACAAGTCGATAATTTAAAAGAGAATGAAATAGAAAAACAAGAAATCACGGCAGAAATTTTAACGGGACAGTTTAGAGGAGAACATGTAGATGTTAGACGTACCATAACGAAATATTCAGTATTTGATTTTAAGCTTCGTGAGAATAGCGAAATTTATGTGCAATTAAATATCGATGATGGAAAAATATTGAGTGCGTCATTTACCCGGGTATCCCGGGAAAAAAGCATGGTGTTATTAACGATCAGTTTTATAACAATATTGATATTATTTGGTATGGGCAAGGGGATTACATCTAGTATTTCGCTGCTGTTTTCGGGATTTATGATTATTAAAGTTTTTATTCCGATGATTATTCAAGGATATGATCCTGTATTTTCAGCTATATGTGTATCCGCTGTAGTTATTTTCATATCTTTTCTATTAATCAGCGGTCCTACCAAAAAGTCGGCAGTAGCCATCATAGGTACGTTAGCAGGTACAATTGCAGCAGGTCTGATAGCAGCTTACTTTAGCGAAATTTCGTATATATCCGGCATCACCGATGATCATACGCAGTTTCTTATAACAGAGTTAGGCTTGGAGATAGATTTTAAAGGCTTGCTATTTGCCGGTATTATTATCGGGACAATGGGCGCAGTAATGGATGTAAGTATGTCTATCGCTTCAGTGTTGGAGGAAATAAAAAAGCAAAATGGGAACATATCTTTTGTGAACATGGTGGCTTCGGGGTTGAATGTAGGAAAAGACATGATGGCCACAATGGTAAATACGCTAGTACTTGCTTATGCAGGAGCATCTATGCCGATGTTTGTATTATTCAGTTGTATGCAATATACGTCAACAGATATTATTAATCTGGAAGTGATTGCAGTAGAAATAATCCGCTCTTTGTGCGGAAGCATCGGTTTGATTTTAACAGTACCTTTTACTTCAATTGTAGCAGCATATATTTTCAGGAACAGTTATCAAAGAAAAAGAAGCAACACAAGAAGTTATAGAAATATATAAAAGTTTGCTTAAATCCATGACAAATAAAACAGATGTAGATAAGTAATGGGTAATTTATATTCTTAGACAATTTTATACCTTTGAGAAGGAAAATAACAAAAGGGTGTAGAATGTATATAGTATTACATAAGGTTTTATGGTTGTAACAAGAAGAGCAGCCAAGCAATCAATCACTTTTGGTACTATGGAAACGTCTTTTGTTTTAAAAGTTTAACGTTAAACTTAAGGAGGAAAAGAATATGTTAATGGATTTTAAAGATTTATTTTCACTGCATAGCATGACTGCAATCGTTACAGGCGGAGCGCAAGGATTAGGCAAGTCCATATGCGAGGGACTGGCTTACTTTGGAGCGAAAGTTGCTGTTGTAGATCTAAATAAAGAGAATGCCAAAAAAACCGCAGATGAGATATGCCGCCAGGGAGGCAGTGCTATAGCTATAGGGTGTGACGTCTCAAATGGACTGCAAGTAAAAGAGGCTGTCGATCAGGCTATTAGAAAATTGGATAAAGTAGATATTCTGGTTGCTAATGCAGGGATTGGAGATAGAAATGCTGCTGAGGATATGACCGTAGAACAGTGGGATAAGGTGATCGATATTAATCTAAAAGGTGTATGGCTATTCAATCAAGAGGTAGGCAAGCATTTGATAAAAAGGGGAGAAGGCGGATGTATTATCAACATGTCATCCATAACCGGTATAGTAGGAATTAAAACAGGAAATGCAAACTATTCTGCTGCGAAAGGCGGAGTGGCAGCACTAACAAGAACGTTGGCGGTAGAATGGGGACAATATCATATACGGGTTAATGCGATTGCGCCGGCGCAAGTTAAGACGCCTTTAGTGAATAAGCTAATAGAATCAAAAGCTGACATAAATGAGTATTTCTTAAATAGAATTCCGCTTGGAAGGCTAGGGGAACCTATAGATATAGCAGGAGCGGCAGTGTTTTTGGCTTCACCTGCAGCATCATGGATTACAGGACACTTGCTGGCAGTAGATGGAGGCAATACGATTATGTACTAAATTCATGCATTGCAACATGATTTGCTTCGTTTCAAAACTATATACTTAGAATTCAAAAAAACGGAGGTTTGTTAATGAGTGAAATTACTAGATTAATAAAATATGAAGAATTGAGTGAATTATTAAACCTTTATAAGCAATTACAACCCGAAGACCCGGATGTTTATGAGAATAAAGCGCTGAAAGATACATGGGATTCAATATATAATGACCCGAATCTTTATTATATTGTAGTTGAAGTAGATGGCAAAATAGTTTCTTCATGCAATATATCCATTATAAAAAATCTTACCCGGAATTTACGTTCCTATGGTTTGATAGAAAATGTCATTACTGACTCAAATTATAAAAAAAAGGGATATGGGACAAAAGCACTCAACAAGGCAGTTGAAATTGCGAAAAATAATAATTGTTATAAAGTAATGCTTCTAACAGGATCAAAAAAAGAAGAGACGCTAAGATTTTACGAACAGGCAGGATTTATAAGAGGGATAAAAGCAGGATTTATCAAAAGTCTGTAAGCTAAACTGATGCTAGGCACCTGTGATAAGGAGGGTATAGTAAAATGAATATTCGTAAAGCGACTATTAATGATATGGACATTCTTATTCAACTTCGGCTTGATTACCTACTGACTGACAAAGGGAATTTAGAGGAAGGAGAGCTAAAAGCAATTCGTTCTCAGTTGGTGACATACTTTACAAAGCATATAAATAACGATTTCATTGCAATATTCGCTGAAATAGACAATCATATCGTATCAACAGCATTTCTTGCAATAGCGGAAAAGCCTGCAAATCCATCATTCATAACAGGTAAGACAGGAACCTTGCTCAACGTCTTTACATACCGGGATTATCGCAGGCGGGGATGTGCCACGAAAGTTATAAGTCAAGTGATTGAAGAAGCGAAGCAATTAGGTGTATCTTTAATTGAACTTTCTGCTACACCGGATGGAGAGCCATTATATAAGAAGTTTGGCTTCGTTGAGGCGGCAACAAAATACACACCAATGAAATTACAGCTTTTTTGATTAATGAAACTATTTTTTATTTAACAGCGTGTGACTACGACGAGATGATTTTGTGAAAAAGTTGATTGCAACATTTTATTTATTGCGGTTATGTTTTGTATTTTTACTACCGCGAGGGAATTTATAATAGTGATCTTTTGCAAGTAAATTGATTGACACTTGCTGTCGGTTAAGCTAAAATGTAATAGATTAAATAAAACTAAGGATTTAAGGGTGATTAAAAATACATGCAGACAAGGGAAAATCTTAGAAATATAGCAATCATCGCTCACGTTGATCATGGTAAGACAACACTGGTAGACGGATTGCTTAAACAGAGCGGTACATTCCGGGACAATGAGAAGGTTCAGGAAAGGGTTATGGACTCCAATGATTTGGAAAAAGAGAGAGGTATCACCATCCTGTCAAAAAATACTTCGGTATTGTACGACAATATTAAGATTAATATTGTAGACACACCGGGACATGCTGACTTTGGCGGAGAGGTTGAACGTATCCTGAAAATGGTGGATGGGGTTTTATTATTGGTAGATGCTTTTGAAGGATGTATGCCTCAGACAAGGTTTGTATTAAAGAAGGCACTATCCCTCAATTTGAAACCTATTGTTGTGGTAAATAAGATAGACCGGCCCAATGCAAGACCTTATGAAGTTGTGGATGAAATCCTCGAACTTTTTATTGAACTGGGAGCGGATGATGAACAATTGGAATTCCCTGTGGTATATGCTTCCGCAAGGGATGGATATGCGATGATGGAGCCGGAAGCGGAAGGTGTTGATTTGAGCCCCATGTTTGAGATGATCGTGAAGCATGTTCCGGCACCTAAAGGGGAGATCGACGCGCCGCTGCAAATCCTTGTCTCTAATATCGATTATGACGAATATATCGGAAGAATCGCCGTTGGAAGGGTTGAAAGAGGACAAGCCAAGTATGGCCAGCCGGCGGTACTATGTAAAAAAGATGGTACTTTTGCCAATGTAAAGATCACCAGGCTGTATCAGTATGAAGGCCTTAGAAGAGTGGAAGTTCCCGACGCAAGTCTGGGAGATATTATTGCAATTGCCGGTATTAATGATATCAGCATTGGGGAGACCATTTGCGATACGGACAAGCCGGAGGCTTTGCCGTTCGTACAGATCGATGAGCCGACCATTTCGATGACATTTACTGTAAATAACAGTCCGTTTGCGGGCAGGGAAGGCACGTTTGTTACTTCCAGACATTTAAGAGACAGATTGTTAAAAGAAGTTGAGACAAATGTTAGTTTGAGGGTAGAAGAAACGGATGCGGCCGAATCGTTTAAAGTTTCGGGCAGAGGAGAATTGCATCTTTCTATTCTTATTGAGACCATGAGAAGACAAGGATATGAGTTCCAAGTATCCCGTCCGGAAGTAATTAATAAAGTAGTAGATGGAAAAGTTCAGGAACCTATAGAATTACTCATCGTAGATATTCCTGAAGAATACATGGGCGTAGTAATGGAAAAACTAGGCGTAAGGAAAGCCGAGATGTTGAATATGACATCGGCCACTTCCGGATATATGCGGTTGGAATTTAAGATTCCGGCAAGAGGTCTGATAGGTTACCGCTCGGAATTTCTAACCGATACAAAAGGAAACGGGATTATGAATCATATCTTCTATGGATATGATGATTATAAGGGAGAAATTCAGGCACGCCAAAGAGGTTCTATTATTGCTTTTGAAACCGGGGAAGCGACGACTTACGGTTTATACAATGCACAAGAAAGAGGCATATTGTTTATTTCTCCAGGAACACAAGTTTATCAAGGCATGGTGGTTGGAGAGAATTCCAGAAACGACGATATGTCGGTGAATGTTTGTAAAAAGAAGCATGTTACTAATATGCGGGCGTCCGGGTCTGATGAGGCACTTAGATTGACTCCTGCAACGATCTTGAGTCTGGAGCAGTCTTTAGAGTTTATTGGGGACGATGAATTGGTTGAAATCACCCCTAAAAATATCAGACTCAGAAAAACCATTCTCAATGCTGAAATGAGGGCAAAGAGTAAGAAGTGAGGAGGTTAAGCGATGGATTTGTCTCCTGAACCGGCAAAGAAAACGCCGAGGCCTAATAAATGGCTTTCATTTTTTCTTAAAAGCTGTCTTATACTGATGGTTATTGCCGGATGTATCACTGCCGGTCGATATGCTTTTAAGATGGGATATCAGTATGTAAAAAAACCTGACAGCTCAGAGAAGCAGAATATACAGTCGGAAGTTGTTGAAGTGACTATTCCGCAAGGTGCTTCCACAAGGGATATCGCTAAGATATTAAAGGATAAGGGGTTAATAAAATATCCTATATTATTTAGGAGTGTGTCCCGAATCAAACATAATGATGGTGATTACCAGCAAGGAAAGCATCAATTGGATACTTCCATGGACTATGAAGCCATTATGAATGAGCTCAAAAAGAATGTGGATAAAAGGGAAACTAAAAAGTTTACGATTCAGGAAGGTTTGGAATACCGGCAGATCGTTGATAAGTTGGTGAAAGAAAACCTGATTAATAAAGAAAAATTTATGGATATCGCAGAAAACGGCGATTTTGACTACGTGTTTTTAAAGGATTTACCTAAGCGGAAGAACAGGCTGGAAGGTTATCTGTTTCCTGAAACCTATGAGATATACGCTGATGCGACAGAAGAGGATATTATCAAGAAAATGCTTGATCAATTTGAAAAAGAGTTCAAGCAGGAATACTATGATAAAGCCAAACAATTGGGAATGACGGTTGATCAAGTAGTTACGCTGGCTTCTATTATAGAGAGAGAAGCGAAACTGGATGATGAAAGACCTCTTATTTCGGCGGTATTCCATAATAGACTGAAAAGTAAGAATTATCAATTGCTTCAGTCTTGTGCCACAGTTCAGTATGTCTTAGGAGAAAGAAAAGAAGTGTTGTCGGAGGAAGATACAAAAATCGAATCTCCATATAACACATATAAGTATCCGGGTCTTCCGTTAGGTCCTATTGCTTCCCCGGGAAGAGAATCCATCAAGGCGGCATTGTATCCTGCTGAAGCAGGTTATATGTTTTTTGTCGCTAATAGCGATGGAAGCCATATTTATTCAAAGACCTATGCTGAGCATCTTAGCGCAATGAAAAAAGTTAAATAGACATTTTACTGAATGGAAGTGAGTATCATGACTCGCTTCCATTTCATACATATAACCGAATGGAGCGATCTCATGATTGATGACAATATTAATTATGACTATGTAACAGAATATATTAGAAATACTATTGCAAAAAATGAAGGTTTGCTTAAAGAGATGGAAGAATACGCAAAGGAAAATCATGTTCCGATTGTAAATCCTGAGGTAGCGAGCTTGATCTTAGTGCTGGCAAAAATGATAAAACCTTCGTACATTCTTGAGGTAGGGACTGCGATAGGATATTCGTCTATCTTGTTATCCCAGGCATTAAAGCCCGGAGGAAAGATTATCACTATTGAAAGATATGAAAAAATGATTGAGATTGCAAAACAAAATATTAAAAGAGCGGATTTGGACAATACTATTGGTATTATGGAGGGTGAGGCGGAGAAAATTCTCGCTGAATTGGAAGGGGAATTCGATTATATATTTGTGGATGCCGCGAAAGGACAGTATATGGAATTTCTGCCCCACTGCCTGAGGCTTCTAAAACCAGGGGGGATTTTGGTATCCGACAATGTGCTGTATAAAGGAATGATTGCGACAGATAAACTGGTTGTGAGGAGAAAAAAGACCATTGTAAAAAGATTAAGAACCTATCTAAGTACGATATGCAATCATCCTCAATTGGATAGTACTATTATACCTATAGGGGACGGGGTGGCGGTGTCGCGTAAAATAGCTAATAGTGAATAATGGACATTGGACAACGTACAATGGACAATGTACAATGAATAGTTAGTAGTAAATAACGAATAGTCAATAATGTACAATGTACAAGACTACTGACAAAGTCCGATTTAGCACGCAGAAGGAGTGAAGCTTGGGGACGGACCTACTGCTGCACTTGTTTTTTAGGGAAGCTGTAGGCCTGTCCCCATGCTTTGCGACTGACCAATCAAGCACTTTTTCAGTGATTTTGGATAATGGACAACAAATAGTTACAAATAACGAATGAATGAGCAGTGAATGGTGGAATTTGTTGGGTTTATTAGTGATGAAAATGAGGTGACGTGCATTGATGAAGAGACCGGAATTATTGGCGCCGGCAGGCAATTTGGATAAATTGAAGATGGCTATCCTTTATGGTGCTGATGCTGTATATCTTGGCGGTGAAGAATTCGGATTGAGAGTGGCTGCGGATAATTTTAATATGGAGCAGATGAAGGAAGGGATCGCTTTTGCTCATGAAAGGGGGAAAAAAGTATATGTAACGGTAAATATTATCCCTCATAATGAGGATTTAGAGGGTCTTCCTGAATATATTGAACAAATACGTGATGCGGAAGCTGATGCGGTGCTCGTGTCTGATCTTGGGGTATTTTCCATTGTGAAAGAGGTTGCTCCTGATTTAGAAATCCATATCAGTACGCAGGCGAACAATACAAATTGGAGAAGCGCTCAGACTTGGTATAAGCTCGGAGCCAGCAGGATTGTATTGGCACGGGAACTGTCGCTTAAGGAAATAGAGGAAATACGGGAAAAGCTTCCGGATGAGGTAGAGTTGGAATGTTTTGTACATGGGGCAATGTGCATATCCTATTCCGGACGTTGTCTACTCAGCAACTATATGGCCAATAGGGATGCAAACCGCGGCGCGTGCGCGCATCCTTGCCGATGGAAATATTACCTGGTAGAAGAAAAAAGACCGGGTGAGTATATGCCAGTTGTTGAGAATGAAAGAGGTACATTCATATATAATTCAAAAGATTTATGTACAATACAATATATTCCTGAGCTGCTGCAGAGTGGTATCACCAGCCTTAAGATTGAAGGACGGGTCAAGAGCGCCTATTATGTAGCCACAGTGGTTAAGGCATACAGGCAGGCGATAGACTCATATTTGGAGAATCCCGAAGGGTATGCGTTTAATCCGTTATTATTGGATGAAATCAAAAAGGTAAGCCACCGCGAGTATACGACAGGATTTTATTTTGGGAAACCTGGTAGCAGCGAGCAGAATTACAGTACCAGTTCCTACATTAGGGGATACGATATTGTAGGTATGGTGAAAGGATATGATAGTGACACCGGCATTGCTACAATTGAGCAGAGAAACAGGTTTTTTGTGGGAGATGAAATCGAGATTGTTCAGCCGGATCGGCCGCTGTTTAAGACAATGATCGTAAAGGAAATGAAGAATCAGCAGGAAGAAGCCATTGATGTGGCCCCTCATCCCCAGATGGTTTTAAAAATCCCCATGGATGAGCCGGTTTCTCCTCATTCAATTTTACGAAAGAAAGCTTGATCTTAGTCTGGTAACACCCCATCGGTATGCGCATAAACCGGTGGGGTTATTTTTATGTCCAAATAACCGGAAAATTCATAAAATCATCTCAAAGCACCCATACTATCATTAAAGTAATAATAAAAGGTGAATTGTAATGTTCAAACGGATAAAAAACCAGATTAAATATATGAACTACTTGCAGCAGAGTCAAAAATCTAAAAATAAAAAAGAGAGATATGTAGATGATGAGTGTATCATTTATAAAAAAATAGAAGCCAATTTATCAAGCTTGAAAAAAATTCTAGGGGCAAGTAATGATATTGTGTTCAGGGAATTTAATATTGGTAAATCAAAGCCGACAAAAGCATTTATTTGTTTTGTAGATGGGATGGTAGATAAGAATACAATAAACCAGAATATACTTAAAAGCTTGACGTTGGAGGCAGCCAATACCTACTATGATAACAAAGACAAACCAACAAATCTATTTATGACTGTGAAAGAAAGTATATTAAGTGCAGCGGAGGTGAGCGAAACCACCTCGTTTAATGATGTTCTTGATGGGATTATGTCCGGCGCGACGCCCTTATTTATTGATGGCTATGATAGAGCTTTAATTATTGGATTACGAGAGTGGCCGTCAAGGGGAGTGGAGGAGCCGGATACTGAGGCAACAGTACGTGGGCCAAGGGAAGGGTTCACAGAGACACTTCGTACCAATACCACCTTGCTAAGAAGAAAAATTAAGACCCCCAATTTCATTATTGAGTCTTTCAAACTAGGGAAGCAGACCCATACGGACGTATGTATTGCCTATATGAATGGAATTGCAGACTTGAAGATTGTGGAAGAAGTAAGAAGAAGGTTAAACAGGATTGATACGGATTCAATTCTGGAATCTGGATATATTGAGCAGTTTATCGAAGACAATCCGTTTTCACTGGTTGCAACAGTGGGAAATTCAGAAAAACCTGACCGGGTTGCGGCAAAACTATTGGAAGGAAGGGTAGCGATTCTTTGTGACGGGACACCTTTTGTCCTTACGGTACCTTGCTTGTTCGTTGAAGCGATTCAGGCAACGGAAGATTATTATGCACGGCCCTATTTATCATCACTGTTAAGGATATTAAGGCTGGGAGCTGTCTTCGTTACATTGATGACGCCGGCAGTCTATGTAGCGTTAGCGACCTTTCATCAAGAGATGATTCCTACTGTTCTTCTGATCACAGCAGCTGCGGCCCGGGAGGGAATACCTTTCCCGGCTTTTATAGAAGCACTGTTAATGGGCGTCGTATTTGAAATGCTAAGAGAGTCCGGTGTCAGGATGCCCCGTCCTATCGGGCAGGCCGTTAGCATTGTAGGTGCTTTGGTGATTGGAGAAGCTGCAGTGCAAGCAGGGATTGCCAGTGCTCCTGTGGTAATTATTGCGGCAATTACCGGTATATCAAGCTTTATCGTACCGGCTTTAATAGACTCCATTATTTATTTTAGGCTTTTTCTTTTAATATTGAGTGCATCCTTTGGGTTATATGGCATCGTGGTAGGGATGATGGTGATACTGGCTCATTTGTGTTCATTGCGATCCTTTGGTGTTCCTTATCTTACACCCTTCGCACCCACCGTATGGAAAGACTTAAAAGATTCGTTCATTAGAGCGCCATTATGGCTGATGCAGTGGAGACCAAAACTGATCACAAGGGAAAAATCCATAAGACAGGAAGCTGACGCTAGGCCAAAGAAACCTGACAGTGATAAAGGTGGTGGATACAGTTGAAAAAGAAATTTTTATTCCTGTTGCTGTTCTGTATTCTTTTTTTATCGGGATGTTGGGATCGGAAAGAACTGAATGATATAGGGATTGTACTGGCAACCGCAGTAGATAAGGACCGGACTGAGGGAAAAGTTTGTGTGACTTCCCAAGTGGTAAGGCCGGCAGCATTGAAAATGCAAGGGGGAGGTAATGTGGTACCGGTTGAACTGATTTGTGGTTCAGGAAATACAATCTTTGAAGCTATCAGGAATATGACAAAGCAGTTTGACAGAAGGGGATATTATGCCCATAATAAGGTGATTATTATTGATGAACATCTTGCTAAAGAGGGGCTTGAGGTATTTATGGATTTTTTTGAAAGATCCCAGGAGTTACGGCGCTTAAATTGGGTTTTTATTGCCAAGAATACAATAGCAAAGGAAATATTGGGTGTTGAGCATGGCATAGAAAAAGTTCAGGCAACCTATTTGGAGAGCATGATAAAGAAGCAGACCTTAAATTCTGAAGCAAGTGTTGTTGATTTGCTGGAATTTATAAAAAAGGCATCGGGTAGCGGTATTAGTCCGGTGATGGGTGTGATGGAAATACAAGAACAACCCAATTTTCCTGTTGAAGAGAAAAAAGGAAATATCACTAAAGGAGTCAAGCTTTCGGGGACAGCGGTATTTAAAAAGGATAAATTAGTGGGTTATTTGGATAGCGTAGAAACGAGAGGTTTTAACTGGGTTAGCGGAAAAGTAAAAAACGGGGTTATAAATGTTCCGTCTCCTATGGAAAAAGACAAATTGATTTCTATAGAAATAAAAAGTGCAAGCAGTAAAATAGAGCCTATAATAGAAGGAGAAAAAATTTCCTTCAATATCGAAATAAAAGAAGAGGGAGATATCGCTGCACAGCAAAGCAATATCGATACTTCGGATATAGAAATATTCAGAACAATAGAAAAAGAGCAGCAAAAGGTGATAGAAAAAGAGGTTAAAACGGCTATTGATAAGATACAAAAAGTGATGGGTTCGGATGTTTTGGGATTTGGAAGTGCCATAAGTAAGAAATACCCAAAAAAGTGGGAGGAAATCAAGGATAATTGGGGAGAGCAGTTTCCGGAAGCAGAGTATACAGTTTCTATAGAGACTAAACTTAGAAGAACAGGACTCATATCAAAGCCGATTAAACCCGCAGAATAAAAGAAAGGATATTTAATATGAAGTTTGATATGCGCATCAGCAACTATCAGCTGTTTACTTTATTGATTATGCACTCATTAGGAAGTTCAACCATTTTTGCACGGGGCATAGGAGCAAAGCAAGATGCATGGATTGTTGAGCTGGTTGGCCTTGCTATCGGGTTTGGCATCATATGGATTCATACTGAGCTGCAAAAAAACTATCCGAGAAAAAATCTTACTGAAATCAATATTACACTGCTTGGAAAAGTTTTTGGTGGAGCTCTTACCATTCTTTTTGCAGGGTATTTTATTTGGGTATCGACATTGAATTTTAGTGAGTTTGCTGAACTGATTTCCATAACAGCGCTACAGACAACGCCCATTTTGGCTGTACAGTGTATCTTTATACTAGTAATCATCTATTACACTTTTAAAAATATTGAGGTGATGGGACGCACAAGTGAAATTCTAATGCCGTATGTAATGTTGTCCCTTATATTGTTATACATTTTGATAGCCGTATCGGGAAGGATAAATTTAAAAGAGCTGCAGCCGGTACTGGCAAATGGGATGATGCCCGTTCTAAAAGAGGCCTATCCTAGATTTTCTACTTTTCCTTATGGGGAAGATGTAGTCTTTTTAATGTATTACTGCTATGTAAATAAAAGTAATGATATCCGGAAATACGCATTTTCCGCTATTTTTATGCTGGGTATCATCCTTGTTATTTCAACTACCACTATTATCACGGTATTGGGTGTTGAATTCGCTACATCCTCAACAATACCTTTGATAGAGGTGATCAGGTTGATTAGAATTGGGGATATTATTACAAATATTGATGCCATCGGCGTAATCGTCATCTTTATCGGTGGATTTTTTAAAGCTATGCTGTTTTTTTACGGATCTGTACTGGCTTTATCCACACTCTTTAAAATAAAGAGGGAAGTCATGATTATTGTAATGGCTGTGTTCCTGGTTTGGTTCAATCTCGCTAAAATACCTAACTTTGTTTATCACCGGTTTGTGGGAATAAATTTTACTGTCACCTATATACACGTAGTTTATAACATTTATATTCCGTTTCTTTTACTTATGGTTATATGGTTGCGGAATCTAAATAAGAGAAAGGATGATACGTCATGCAAATAATAGAGATCATGCAGAAATCCGGACTGTTCCCAAGTGCCTTATTGTTGGCGGGATGGATGTGTATGGGAATTTTAGTTTTAATGATTATATACTATGCTTTTATATATATTATAAAAGCAATGATCAGATAAAAAAGGATACACTAGTGCCAGTATCAGTAGAACTGGATAAAATCCTTTTTTTAGTTTTAGTGCGGCTGCTTAATGCTCATTAAAAAATATCTGAAGTTTTCGAAATCCGTTTTATATATGCATCCTTTTCTATCAGCATAAAGCACTTCTTCAATATTTGCACCAAGGAAACCAGGAATCATTAATGCTCTGCCTATGCAAACCAGTTTAGTAAATGGCGCCCTAAGTGCGAGAGCTTTAAATATATGATCTTCTCTTGCAAGTCCACCGGCAAAGACCCTGTCTATAACATCATAGTCTTTTGCAGTAAGGATTTGTGCATATTCATGTGTTTTTGCATTTATGTGAAAGATGAAAATTATACTAGAATAATTAGTCATAATAAAAGGTTTTTGTCAACATCTGTCGAACTATTTTATTATAATAAATGATTAGGTAATAGAAATGATTTGATCATGTCTGATATATTTTAGGAGGTCATAATGGACAACATTTGGCAAAGCATACGAACAAAAATTCCTAAACAATATAAGAATGAATTCGAGAGACAGCTGATAAAAGATAATTTCTCCAGGCTTGCCATCTTTACAGTTTTATTATTTTTTACAGAGTGTATTGTTTATTTCATACTCGAGACTCCTTGTCATTCAGAAAATGCGATTTCACCCTTTCTTATTTCTAATATAGTATTGATACCAATTATTATGTTTGTCAATACGAAAATAAATACTATCAATATCTACCTAGCTAAAGCAGTTCAATATATCTATGCAATAGCTGTATTGCTGCTCGGAATGTTTTTGGCTTTAATGACTCAAGGAGAAATTGATTTGATACATATGTATTTAATGGCGGTTTTTGGCATCACACTGATGATTAATATGATGCCTATAGAAAGTTGTATTCTAATATTCTCTGCTTATTTGGGTTTTTCATTTTTACTGCCATATTATCAGGAAAATCAGGAGATAGTATTTATCATAAGGCAAAACACACTGATATTTAATATATTCACTTGGCTGCAGTCAAGAATAATGATAAGCATAAGATTGTCATTATTTTTAGATAAAAAAACAATTCAAGAAAAGAACCTTAAACTTGAGGAACTGGCGAAGAGAGATGCTATGACAGGGTTAATGAATCATGCCGTATCTTTTGAGATTTTAAAAGAGGAGATGGACCATGCAAGGCGTAGGGGATGCCCTCTATCACTTATTATTGCCGACATTGATAATTTCAAGGAAATTAATGATAACTACGGGCATTTGAATGGAGATCATGTAATTATAAAGGTAGCAGAAACAATTGTTGATACTGTTGAATCTACAAATATAATTGGCCGCTATGGTGGAGAAGAATATATTATTATAATGCCGGATACCAATTTGGAAGCAGCTCGAATGGTTGCAAAGAAAATTCAGTCAGAAATAAAGAGCGTAGAATTTGAAGTGAATGAAAGAATAACTTTAAGTGGTGGAATAAGTCAGTTTTCTGGAGAGTCCATAGATGAGCTAATAAGGACTACTGATGAAAAACTATATAGAGCTAAAAAATCAGGAAAAAATAGGTTTGAAATATAATATATATTATTTACAAGTAAAAAGCTAATTTTGTATAAAGTGGCACTCGTACCGGTATAGTGCACCTTTTGTGTGGGAACAATGTAGTATGAAAATAGTACCCGCGTTGGAGGTGCACTTTAGAATTATAATAAAAGATTACAAGGGCTTATGATTAATAACTACTGCGATATTTTTATTTATGTCTGCCCGGCTTTTTTTATATGCAAATCATTGAAAATGATAATTTGATACAGCAGGTGACAAGACACAGAGCGATAGATACTACGCTCAAAATGATTAGAGGGAATATCTATGATAGAAATATGATTCCTTTTCCAGATAGAGAAGATAAATTGTATATTAAGGACAGGACTGATATCAAAGCCGATTAAATCCGCAGAATAAAAGGAAGGATATTTTAATATGAATTTTGATATGCGTATCAGCAATTATCAGTTGTTTGCTTTATTGGTTATGCACTCATTGGGGAGTTCAACCCTTTTTGCAAGGGGAGTAGAAGTAAAGCAAAACGCATGGGTTATGGAGCTGATTTCTCTCACAATGGGTTTTGGTGTTATATGGATCCATACGGAGCTACAGAAAAGCTATCCGAGAAAAAATCTTGCTGAAATCAACATTACATTGTTTGGGAAAGTCTTCGGTGGAGTCCTTACCGTCCTTTTTGCCGGATATTTCATGTGGATATCGTCTTTAAATTTTAGTGAGTTCTCTGAACTGATTTCCATTACAGCGCTTCAGACAACACCTATTTTGGCTATACAATGTATTTTTATACTGGTAATCATCTATTTCACTTTTAAAAATATTGAGGTGATAGCACGTACAAGTGAAATTTTGATGCCTTATGTAATGCTATCTCTCATATTATTATACATTTTGATAGCGGTATCGGGAAAGATAGATTTAAAAGAGCTGCAGCCGGTACTGGCAAATGGAATCAAGCCGGTTTTAAAAAAGGCCTTTCCCGAATATGCTGCTTTTCCTTATGGAGAAAATGTAGTGTTTTTGATGTATTACTGCTATGTAAACAAAAGTGATGATATTCGGAAATACGCGTTTTCTGCTATTTTTATGCTGGGTAGTGTTCTTTTTATTTCAACTACCACCATTGTTACGGTATTGGGTGTCGAGTTTACAGCTTCGTCAACAATACCTTTAGTAGAAGTTATCCGGCTGATTGGCATTGGTGATATTATTACAAATATTGATGCCATTGGCGTAATTGTTATCTTTATCGGTGGATTTTTTAAAGCTATGCTGTTTTTTTACGGATCTGTACTGGCTTTATCCACACTCTTTAAAATAAAGAGGGAAGTCATGATTGTTGTGATGGCTGTTTTTTTAATTTGGTTTAATCTTATTAAAATACCGAGCTTTGTTTATCACCGGTTTTTGGCAACAGAATTTACTGACATCTATTTACATCAAATTTATACTATTTATGTTCCTTTCCTTTTACTGGTGGTTATAAAGTTGAAAAATCTAAATAAAAGAAAGGATAATTCTATATGGAAATAATAGAAATATTTGAGAAATTCGGGGCGTTTCCGGGTGTCTTAGTGTTAGGAGGATGGCTTTGTATGGGTGTTTTAGGTTTAAGCATATTTTATTATGTTTTTATGTACATAATAAAATCCATAGTTAGAGTGAAATAGGCAGTCTACCCGAATTTTCATTTAGCCCTGTGACTTATATATTTCAATCAAATCTTTTGAGAGGATACTCAAATTTTATTTAGTTAAAATCTATCTATACTATTGTTTTAATGCAACGTTACTGACGACTAGTGATGAAAAACTATATAGAGCTAAAAAATCAGGAAAAATAGGTTTCAAATATAACATATATTATTTGCAAGTAAAAAGCTAATTTTGTACAAAGTGGCACTCATACCGGTATAGTGCACCTTTTGTGTGGGAACAATGTAGTATGAAAATAGTACCCGCGTTGGAGGTGCACTTTTGAATTATAATAAAAGATTACAAGGGCTTATGTTAATGATTACTGCGATATTTTTATTTATATCTGCCCGGCTTTTTTACGTGCAAATCATCGAAAGTGATGATTTGATACAGCAGGTGACAAGACAGAGAGCGATAGACACTACGCTCAAAATGATTAGGGGAAATATCTATGACAGAAATATGATTCCTTTTACTGATAGAGAAGATAAATTGTATATCATTGTGATACCAAATTTATTAGAAGAATTTACTGAAGTATCAAAAACTCTATCAGAATTTACCGGGTATAGCCCGGAAAAAATACAAGAAACATTGGAACAGAAAAAACCTGTTACTTTTATAATTGACCATTATTCTGAGAAGGATGTGATGGAGAAAATCAATCATCCGGCTATTAAAGTAATAAGTCTTAGCAAAAGATACAGCAATCAATCGTTGGCAAGGCATATTATAGGGTATATCAATCCTGTAGATCAAGAGGGATACTCGGGTATAGAAAAGGCATTTAATCAATATCTTGCCGTTGGCCGGCCGCAAAGCATCGGTATGATTGGAGATGCGTTTAAGCGTTCCATTCCCGGACTTGGATACAGAGTTGTCAATGCATTTGGAAATTCTGAAGATATGGGTGTAAAATTAACATTGGACTATCACATTCAGGACATTGTGGAAGACATCATAGATCCGCAAATGGAAAGCGGAGCAGTTGTTGTGACAGAAGTAAAAACCGGAAATATTGTGGCATTGGCCAGCAGACCCAATTATTTGCAATATGATATTGAAAAGCATATTCAAAGCCAAGGTGATGAATTGCTCAACAAAGCTTTTTCAGCGTATGATGCCGGTTCGGTATTCAAAATAGTAGTTGCTGCTGCTGCGCTTGAAGAGAAAGCAGTAGATTTGGAAACACCATTTACATGTACAGGTCATATTGAAGTGGATGGAAGGATCATCGCATGTCATAAAGAAGAAGGCCACGGAGATCAAAGCTTTCTACAAGGATTTGCAAATTCATGTAATCCTGTTTTTATAGATGTAGGATTAAAGCTGGGATATAATGCGATTATTAATATGGCGAAACGTTTCGGATTCGGAAAAGCAATTCCGTTGTTTGATGGGATACAGCAAAATTCCGGGAATGTACCTGAAAAAAAATATGTTTCACCCGGTGATACTGCTAATATTTCGATAGGACAAGGCGAGATATTGGTAACTCCGCTTCAAGTAGTAGATATGGTAACCACAATCGCCAACAAAGGAATTAGAAAAAAGCTCAACATTGTAGATTCGGTAGTAAGTGATACCGGCAATGTAATAAAACAAATTCGACATGAAGAGGATGTTAGAGTCGTAGATACGGATATCGCAGAAAGCATTCAAAGAATGATGGAGCAAGTAACCATATCGGGAACCGGAATAAATGCAAATTTGGATCAATACGGAGGATCGGCCGGAAAAACAGGGAGTGCTGAGACCGGTTGGGTAGAAGAAGGAAAATCAAAAGTACATGCATGGTTTGTAGGCTATTTTCCTGTGAATGATCCTAAGTATGCAATGGTCGTATTTGTGGAAGATGGCAGGCAGGGAGGAAAGGCAGCAGTTCCTATTTTCCGCGAAGCTGCCGAGAGAATATTGCAACTAAACTATTAAATGCGCAAACAGCGCATTTTTTTTTTGATCACTTTTTACTTGAAATATCTATAATTGCTGGTAGAATAGAATTATTATTATTTATAGGAGACTATGATAAAGTCGAATTTAGCACATAAAAGGAGTGAAGCATGGGGACGGACCTACTGCTGCGCTTGCTTTTTAGGGAAGCTGTAGGCCCGGGTCCCACCCATGCTTTGCGACTGATCAATTTACATGAAAGAAGGATGATCATGCAAAAGATATTGAAAGAATTGCAGGATTCACATAGAATAGTCATTAAGGTAGGTACATCTACCCTTACCTATGATACGGGTAAGTTGAATCTAAACAGAATTGAATGTCTTGTAAGAGTGCTTGCAGATCTAAGAAATCAAGGAAAGCAGGTTGTCTTAGTGACATCGGGTGCGATTGGAGTGGGTGTCGGTAAACTGGGCTTGAGGGAGAGACCCGATACCATTCCCGGAAAGCAAGCCGCCGCCGCCATAGGACAATGTCAGTTGATGCATTTATACGATAAGTTGTTTTCTGAATACGGTCAAACGGTTGCACAAATATTGCTAACCAAAGATGTCGTGGAAAATGACCATCGAAAAGATAATGCGGTGAATACATTTAATACATTATTGGAATATGGTGTCGTTCCTATTGTTAATGAAAATGATACCATTGCGATAGAAGAGATAGAATACGCGGATAACTTTGGAGATAACGATACGCTGTCTGCTGTAGTGGCTGAGTTAATTAAAGCCGATTTGCTGGTAATCCTTTCGGATATCGATGGTCTGTATAATGAAGACCCAAAGAAGAATCCGGAAGCGAAAATCATTCACGTTGTAGAAGAGATTACCGATACTATCAAAGAACTTGCGGGAGGAGCGGGTAGCAGCAGAGGAACAGGAGGCATGGCAACTAAGATTACAGCGGCGGAAATCGCATGCAGTGCCGGCGTTAACATGGTGATTACCAGTGGAGAAGACCCCCGTATTTTATATGATATCATACAAGCGAAGCAGGTTGGAACATTATTCATGAGAAAGCGATAGTTTATATCTAATAAATTTGGTAGAGGAGGAATTGAAGTGAGTGAATTGATCGTTAAAGGTGAGAAAGCGAAAAAAGCTGCATATGCTTTGTCCAATATCTCATCTGTAGTAAAGGACAGTGCATTACAGGCGGTAGCGGATGCGTTGATGGATCATTATGAAAAAATAATGGAAGCAAATAACATAGATCTGATCAATGCAAAGGAAAAAGGAATCAGTGGTGCTTTACTGGACAGGTTGACCCTAAATAAGAAAAGGATTTCTTCCATGGCGGAAGGTGTATTGCAAATCAAAAACCTGCCTGACCCTATCGGAGAAGTGATTTCTATGTGGAAGCGTCCTAACGGGTTAACCGTCGGGCAAAAACGAGTTCCGCTTGGTGTCATCGGTATCATCTATGAAGCACGGCCGAACGTAACGGTGGATGCGGCAGCCCTATGCTTGAAAGCAGGAAATGCGGTTATACTTAGAGGGGGTAGTGAAGCTATTCACTCCAACACAACCATCGTTGAAATTATGAATGAAGCGATGGTAAAAGCCGGGTTGGAAGAAGGAACCGTACAGCTTATTGAAGATACCCGTAGAGAAACTGCTGTAGAGATGATGAAGCTAAACAAATATATTGATGTACTTATTCCTCGTGGCGGCGCCGGGCTGATTCAAACCGTAGTGAACAATTCTACTGTTCCTGTGATTGAGACCGGGGTGGGTAACTGCCATATCTATGTTGACGATGAATGTGACCAAAAGATGGCGGAAGACATTGTTATCAATGCTAAAACAAGTCGGCCCGGGGTATGTAATGCGGCAGAATCCCTTCTTGTGAATAAAAACATCGCTAAGGAATTTTTGCCTAAAGTTTTAGGCAGCTTAAAAAGTCATAACGTTGAGATCAGAGGTTCCGAGGAGGTGCTTGAGACCTTCCCGGAAGCAACTTTGGCTCAAGAAGAAGATTGGTCTAAAGAATACCTAGATTACACTATCTCTGTAAAGGTAGTAGATCATGTGGATGAAGCGATTGAACATATCAATAAATACGGTACTAAGCATTCGGAAGCCATCGTTACTACCAATTACGATAAATCTCAAAAGTTTTTACAGGAAATAGACGCGGCAGCAGTATATGTGAATGCTTCTACAAGATTTACCGATGGATTTGAATTCGGCTTTGGCGCAGAAATAGGAATCAGTACGCAAAAGCTTCACGCGCGTGGGCCTATGGGGCTAAAAGAATTGACTACGATAAAATATATCATATATGGCAATGGGCAAATAAGATAGATGATATATCTATATATCAATGATATTGATTTCAGTATTTAATGAGAAGCTTGATAAAGCGGCTTGACATCAGCTTCATCAAGCTTTTTGCTTTGAGGTCAAAACACTGATAGTGCAGATGTATCAAAATATTGTCATATATTTGCGTATAAAAAAAGGAAAAACGGTTTTTGTGTCGAATTTACTTAGATAGCAATAATTGTATAATAAGTAAGGAGGATACCATATTGCATCTAAGGAAAAGTAAAAAAGTTTTGCAGGATATGAAACTTTTTGAAGAGCAACTCCATCCTATATATAAAGGTTTGTACAGTTATATTTATAGTATAGCGCGAAATCCCGTATTAGCAGAAGATATATTGCAGAATACACTGGAAAAAGCTTATAGATCAATGTCTACACTGCAGCAGCAAAATAAATTCAAGTCTTGGATTTTTACTATTGCAAAAAACGAGACAATGACTTTACTCCAGAAGTATCGCCGTGAATCCTTGGTTGATATACCTCAACAGGATGTTCTAATGCATGATCAACAATTGCTTCCTGAACATCTTGTGTTAAATAAAGAAATCCGGCAGACCGTTATACAAATCATTAATAGCTTAAAACCGGAGTTTAGAGATATTCTGATACTTCGCTATTATTCAGAACTATCGTTAGATGAAATATCAAAAGTACTGAATATAAAAATAAATACTATTAAGACAAGACATATGCGCGCAAAACAAAAGATTGTCAATGAACTCAAAAAGCAGGAATTATTCAAGGACCACAAATATATCCTTGCGGAAGGAGGGAAGATTGATGCATAAGGACGATATGGATAAGATATTGGAAGATGTGTTTGAAAATGAATGGCATCAGATAATGGATTTGGAAAACATCGATATTCCCGAAATGCATCATGCTCTTGAAAAACTGGAGAAGAATAGACGAAATGCTATTAGTAACCGTATTCTTCCGAAATGGCTTAAAGTGGTCTCGATTGCTGCGTGTATTTTAATTTGTTCCTTTGGATTTTCAATCATAGAAGAGTTTCCACAGGCGCAGGCATGGAAATTTCGTTTGGTGAATACAATATTTGAAGTCAAGGATGATTTTATTAGGATTCAGCAGAGCAGCGTAGACAATGGCATGACATCCGGTGGGAAAGTGCCTCCACCCCCTCCGTTGGAAGGGCAAGAGATGCCTGATCATGTCAAACTGCAGGGTAAAAAGGTTGAGATGGAACAAGAGATTAAACCTGTTACAAAATTACTGACAATGGAACAAGCGGAAGAAGAGCTGCCCTTTGCATTGCTGGTGCCGCAATATTTACCGGAAGGGTTTACATTCATGGAAGTAAAGAGTGATAAGTATGAAGACCATTATATTGTTGAGCAAAGATACAGGAATAATCAAGATCAAATGATTAGAATCATTCAGGAACCTGGAGTAGAACAATTCAGTTCAGGGATGTTTACAAGGAATGAGGTTAAAAAGCTTTTGGTAATGGGAGAAGAAGCACTGTTGATCACCAACGGGATTGACCATAACATGGTATCTTGGTATAAAGATAAATGTATCTATAGAATCACCGGTGAAACTTCGGAAAAGGAGTTTATGTTGATGCTGGACAGTCTTAAAATGGATGTGGAATAGTCGGATATAAAGAAAAAGATAAAAGAAGGAGGAGTTTCCTTTCTTTTATCTTTTTTCTTTGAATTGCTGTGACAGCCTTTTCAATTGTTCAAGTTCTTTATCAATGCGCTCTGAATTGTTTCTGATCATCCCACGCAATGCGTCAGCATCAACTTTCAGTAAGCTTGGGGTGTTGGTAGATTGGGCCGGATAATTTGCATAAAAGTTATTATAGAATAAGCTCATGTGAAAACCTCCTTTCAAATTTTTTTCACTATCATACTACATGATATTTGTTATGGAATCTTGTAGTTTGTGTAAATAAATTGTTAATTTTCGACCAATTAAGATCTTCCTTAATGATATCAGTCTAAATATCACCTCCATATTCGCCATGAAGCACAATAATATTACACAAAATTTAAAAATCTGAGCTACTTTAAAAGTTGGTTCGTATATAATAATCAAAACATAAAGACTTCGAGGTGATAATTGTGTCAAAAGAAAATATTGAAAAATTGAAAAATGACCCCATATTTTTAGCAAAGTTAAAAGACATAAAAACAAAATCCGAACTTGTTGTTATTTTAAACGAGGCCGGATATGAGTTCGACCAGGAAGAATTAAAAGCATTTGTATCCTCCGACTACAAGGCTGCTGAGTTATCTGACGAAGAACTTGATAAAGTAGCTGGGGGGAGTTGGGCTGAGGATCTTTTGGATGATTTCTTTAAATTTTTTGGCATATCGGGACCCAAAATACGCTTTTAATTGGCTGGTGTATTATGGAACAAAAGAAATAGCTATAATACTTGGGATAGGATACTAGAAAATTTTTAAAATACAATAAGGTAGGAGGAAAATAAAATGAGCAATAATCAAAAAAAAGAATTGAATATAGATGATTTAGATAGTGTCGTAGGTGGCGCTAGTGGAAGAGTTGAGAAACCGGTAGAGTGGCCAAAGTGGCCCAAATGTGATGATGCATTTTCATCCAAATGTCCAGGTGAGCCTCCATGTGCGCTATTTGGGACACCGGATTGTATTCAAGGCCACTATAATCCAGATTATACCTCCAAATAATTGAAGTCTCACTAATGATAGTTAAATAATAAAACACTGTAAAGTTAAACATAGTTACATATCTTATCCCAGGTATTATGGCTATTCCTTTTATAAGCGCTTCAAAGTAAGTCAGTGTATAGATTCTTCCCTAATTCCATTCCTAATGGGGATCATACAGGCATCTACTAAAGATACAAAGGTAAAGATGAAGGACAGGTAAGTTGCTTATCCATAACGCAATACCTGTTCTCTTTTTATTTAAAGTAAAAAACTTGCAATGATTTTTATAACGGTATTGCGTCTTTTATACAACCGTGCTATACTATAAATGCAATGTAATATATTAGATGTATATATAATGTATTTGTTAAGGTAAATGGAGATTTAATATGAGTAGCGGAAAAAAAGATTTTGCATATAAGGTGATTAAAAATAAAATTTTGGAGGGTGTTTTACCGCCCCTCAGTGATATTTCGGAAGATGATTTGGTGAGTGAACTGGAAGTTAGCCGTACGCCGGTGCGTGAAGCGATTCAGCGCTTGCAAAAGGAAGGTTTTGTATATATTTATCCGCGTAAGGGCACCATCGTGACCGAAGTGACTCGGGATTTAATTTACGAGATTTATCAAATGAGACGGCTGAACGAACCGTTTATTGCAAAACAATCGTGCGGGATGATTCCGGAGGAATGGCTGATGCTTAAACGCAGTGCATTTGAGAATCCTCCCAAGGAATTAGATACCCAAGGATTAAGGAGTTATTATATCGGTTTAGATAGAGAGTTGCATATCAGTCTCCTTGATTTTTGTGGAAACCGCTTTTTACAGAACATCATGCGCGTTGTGTACGACCATAACCACCGGATTCGTAACAAGGTATCTAATCCCCAAAGTGAAGAAAGAGATAAATCTATTATAGAGCATATTTCGATTATTGATATGTTGCTCGCAAAGGATTCCGATGGTGTGGAGAAGGTAGTTGCGGAACACGTTGAAAACTCAGAACAGATTCTATTAGGGTATATCAAAAAGTAATGTATTTTTAGTATATCAGATATATCAGTTGAATATGAGTGCAATATCACCGTCGAATTTAAGCGTATTTCGGGCATTCTATTCATTCTAATAAATATAAAAAAGAAGGGAAAAGTGAAAATCATGAAGCATGATATTAAGGACGTAAGGTTGTACCGTGCAGTTTCCACATTATCAAAACCCATAGCCGACGCTACCCACTCTATCAGCAAGATTGCATTTGATGTGGTCGAGGTTGAACTGGAAAGCGGAATCATCGGTCAGGGCTATCTACTATCATTCCACTATTCACCCAATGCGATTGAGGGTGCACTTAAGGATATCCGCAAGTTTATTCTCGAAAATGGCTATAAAGTCTACGAGACGGTAAAGATGAAACAGGATTATGATAAAGAAGCAGAATATTTTGGTAACAATGGCCTGCAAAAATGGGCGATTGCAACAGTGAATGTAGCAATGTGGGATGCGTGGGGGAAGACACTGGATATGCCAATCTGGAAGATTCTTGGTTCCAGTATGCAGAAAATACCTGTTTACGGCAGTGGTGGCTGGCTTTCATACTCTGACGAGGAGCTGCTTGAAGAGGTTCTTGACTACAAGAGCCGGGGTTTTGCGGCTGTTAAGATCAAAGTCGGTTCTAAAAATGGCGTGGAACACGATGTGCACAGACTAAAAAAATGCCGTGAGGCTTTAGGCGACAGCGTGAAGATTATGATGGATGCCAACCAGGGAATGGATGTTCCTACAGCGTTGGAGCTTTCCGATAAAGCGATGGCTATAGGAATCCAGTGGTTTGAGGAACCGATTAAAAACACTGATTATGCGGGATACCAGCTTTTGCGCAGCAAGTGTGGTATTGCACTGGCGATGGGTGAACGTGAATATGATTGTGAAGCACTCAAAGCGTTGATCTCCCGTAATGCTCTTGATATGTGGCAGCCTGATTTGATCCGTATCGGTGGTGTAGAGGAGTGGAGAAATTCCGCCGCTCTTTCCATTAGTTATGGTATTCCGGTGCTCCCTCATTACTACAAGGACTACGATGTACCGCTGCTGTGTACTATTCCAAAAGTATATGGGGCAGAATCGTTCGATTGGATTGACGAGATCATTGACAACACCATGCGTATCGAAAACGGCTGTGCCTACCCGAGAGAGGGTGCAGGCTGGGGATTCTCTTTTAAGAAGGAATACCTTGAAGAGATCAAATAAATACAAAGTTGCAAATAACAAGTAAACAAAAAGTCTTCCCTTAAAGCGGAAGACTTTTTATATTATAAGGATAATTTAAGACGGGTGTCAGAAAATGTCGAACGATTGTTGCTTTTCTTGGCAGGATTTTCATACTAAGTGTAGAATGAAGTATAGATAACTAAGATTACAAAGAATTCGGTAAGATGACTTAACCGGAGAGATATGCAGGGAATGAGAAGGTCACAAATAAAACTAGCCGCAAGGTACATGAAGCTTATTAAAGAATTGTGCAAGCATTAGGATGGAGTTGATGTCAATGGTAAATAACTTAAAAGGTATTCTTGCGAGACAAAAAGAAATTCTATCAAGCTTGGAAAGCGAGATTACCAATATTGAAGCAAATGATTTGGTGACTGAGAACCAAAACTTAAAAACAGAGCTTGAAAAATATCAAACATCTTTAGAAAAGGAAAAAAACGATAATTTTAAAATATCGGAAGAAAATAAAAAACTTAAGAACGCACTATATGAGCAGTTGTACAACGAGAAGATTCAGATACTGAACGTGGTAAAAAAAAGAATGGATGTTTATTATAAATCTAATATTGAAGGGGAAGTAAACAGGTTAACCAGGTTCGAGATGTCTGCTAAAAAGCGGATAAATGAAATGACCGATATATTAAAAGATAATAGGATTGGTATTGAGGACGAAATATATGTAAGGCTTCAAGAACTAAAAAATCTGCTTGATGAAAAAGTAACACTCGCTCGTGAAGAACTTGCGAGGGAAACCGGAGCATTTAGCGAAAATACAGCAACAGAATTTTCAAAGTTAAGGCAGGAACAAATTACGGAAGAAGAGATAAAAGGGAGAGTAAAACAGAATAATATCGAATCGATGATAGGGCTCAATATTATCAATAAATTAGGTGTTTTGCTGCTTGTTATAGGTGTCATCGCCGCATCACAGTTTACATATTTAAAATTACCTGATACTTTAAAAGGTGTCTTTGCATTTGCGATGGGAGTTGTACTGCTTATCGCGGGTGAATGGTTAAACCGTAAAAAGCCCAATGTTTTTTCATTAGGCATTACAAGCGGTGGTATAGCCGTACTATATGCAGCGCTAGCTCTAAGCTTTTTCAGATTTGAAATCCTGGATATGTATCCGGCTTTGGGATTATGTGTTCTTATAACATCAGGAGCTTTTGTTCTTTCTCAGTGGTATAATTCTCAAACCGTATCGGCTTTTGCGATGGTTGGAGGATATTTGCCTATTTTCTCGATTGCAGGGAATAAAACCATGGTGTATGGTGCGATGGTTTATTTTGTTATACTGAACGTTCTGGCACTGATTATATCAGTCAATAAGAAGTGGATCACGACTGCGTATATAGGATTTGCACTTAATGTTTTGGGCTCAATCTATATATCTTTTATTATGTTTTTTGAAGAATTTAATAGTAACCAAAGCTTCATCACAATCCTTTATCTTGCTTTTGCATTTATCATCTACACCCTTATTCCGGTTATTGGGTCATTCAAGAAAAAACTCAGCTTGCGAAATGCTGATGTTGTCTTATTGGCGTTAAACACGTTCATTAGCGCACTGCTTTTATATTCCGCGTTTTATGCTGCGAGACTATCAGACTTTACAGGTGTTCTTGCTGTCATCTTTGCAGTCGTTTATTTAGCGTTGGGCAGGTTTGTTGAGACGTTTATGGTAAAAGAGAAAAAAGCAATGGCACTTTTTTATATTACCGGACTTACTTTTGTAGTACTCATTATACCATTTCAATTTGGCAAGGTATGGTTGTCTTTAGGATGGTTGGTTGAGGGAATTGCGCTTCTTTGTTATGGAATATTTAAAGAGCTGAAAAGTTTTAAACGCGCGGGAGTCATTATCTCAATGCTATGCCTTGGAGCCTTTATGCTTTTTGATGTGCTGGCATACCATGATGAGCTCTTTACATATAAATATCTTGCAGTCACCGCAGCAAGCATGATTGTTTTGGGAGCGCTGATATATAAAAAGAATTTGTCGGAGACACCGGCACGGGTGTTTAAGTATGCTGCAGCAATCAACTTATGGTTTTTCTCATTATACATCATAGGAAGTGAATTAAGAGAGTATTTATCAAAATTGCTTTTGAACAGTAATTTTGATTTGGACTATTTAATCATTGCTGCAATGATTTTATTTAGCTTTCTGACCGCATATATTATTCCAAGGATAAGCATTCTTTGTGATAATATTATGAAAGGCATATCCGTAAGTATTTATGAGATAGCGTTAATAACCCTCTTTTTCTTGAATTTCAATTCGCCTGTAAGGGGGGATCTGAATGATGTGTCTGCAGTGATCAGGGGAGTTGGAACCATTGAATTGGCAGTGATTGCTTTGTTATCCATTCTCGCTATGAGGGACTTGTTATTGTTTTTTGTAATAGAACGAAAGCTGGGTATAGAATGGTATCCTTTTGTAATATCTTTATATTTTGTAGCAATTTTGACACAAAATCTGATCACCCAATACAGTCTTGAATTCAATAATGCTGTAATAAGTATTATATATCTAATTACAGCGCTTGCATGGATTACATTCGGATTTATTAAACGATACGTATTTATAAGGCGGTTTGGCCTCGGATTATGCATGTTATCGATGGCAAAATTATTTATCATTGACCTTGCATTCTTATCCGAAGGATCATACGCGTTAAGCTAAGCCATGTTATGGTAAACCAATAATTACATTTGCAAAAAAGAAAAAAACATGAGAACCTCAAAGTAATAGAGAAATGAAAGGTGAGGTTCCCATGTTTCAAGTTCCCATATCACTAATTATAAGCTTTATTTGCTTTTTAGGAAAGACAAAAATACTGGAAATTTCTAAGGACACAGGGTTTACGGTGCGCCGCTCTAAGCTGCTGCCAGATACTATAGTAAAAGTATTTACATTCGGCTTATGGGACACCCCTAATCCATCCTTACGTCAAACTGCTTCTAAATGCGAAAATATTCAACGCGGACTTAGTATAACACGCGAAGGACTTTTTCAACGTTTGGCTACAAGTGCTTTATTGCTAAAACAAGTATTCCAGTCAGCAGTTGAGTATTCTGCCAAGAGAGCAATAACTGTCCAGAATCTCGATGTGCTCCAAGCTTTTACTGATGTAAAAATATGTGATAGCTCTAAAGTTACTCTTCCGGACAAATTAGCAGATGTCTGGAAAGGTCTTGGTGGCAATAATGCAAAAGCTGCTCTAAAAATCCAGACTATATATAGCCTTAAGTCCAGAACTATCACAAATATGGAGTTGACAAAGGCGCCTGGTCCAGATGCCGGCTATAAAGATGAACTTCTAAAACACATTCATCATGGTGAGCTGTTAATTACTGACTTAGGATATTACAGTAAAGATTTGTTTAGGAAAATAATATCCAAAGGTGCATATTTTCTTAGCCGAATTAAATCAAATACTGTTTTTCAAATACAAAATTCTGACACTAAATCTTTTAAAGCCTTAGACCTTTTAAGTGTTTTAAAAAACAGCTCCAGTGTTGATATAGATGTATACTTTGGCACCAAGTATTCTAAATTACTACAATGTCGGCTGATTGGTGTACGTTTACCTGATGAAGTCGCTAATGAACGTAGGCGCAAAGCAAATAAAAAAGCAAAGTCACAAGGCAAAACACTGAGTGACTATGACTTAGAGTTATTAGGATGGAACCTTCTAATTACTAACGCCCCAGCACATATGCTTACTCCAAAGGCAGCCTGTGAATTGTACAGAGCTAGATGGCAGATAGAGCTTTTATTTAAGGCTTGCAAAAGCTATCTAAACCTTGGCAAAGTAGGCAACTGTGGTAAAGAGCAATTAGAGTGTCTTCTATATGGAAGGTTAATTGCCATTATACTAATTTTCACAGTCTACTCAGCACTGTATGCCCTCATGTACCAACAAAAAAACAGATGCATTAGTATGATGTCGTTTATCAAACTAATTGCGACAAAGGTGGAAAAAATATTTTCAAGCCTTTATGCAACCACTGAAGCAATATCGGAACTGCGACTGATTCTTAAAAGAGCGGCCGAACAAAGCTTACATGATAAACGTAATCGCAAAACCACGGTTGAGCGATTGCAGGAACACTATTTGCTCAATTAAATTGGTAAAAAATAGCTTAACTTAACGCGTATGTCCGAAGGATATAAAATAGTATCATATTTTGTTTTTGGTGTGACACTGATCGTAATTTCGTTTGTTTACCAATATTTTAATAAAAGAATAGAGAGTATAGGTGAGGTAATGCCAGATGATAAAAAGACTATTAGCTAGCAGTATTTTATTTATCTTTTTGATTTATAACAGTGTATACGCGCTTGATTTCTCTTACAGCGCAAGCATTGAAAATATGGGGGACAAAAAGTATAAGGCGGTAAGGCTCACTTCCGAAATATACAATCAGATACAGGAAGACATGGCGGATTTAGCTATCTATGATAATAATGAGCCGATACCGTATTTTATAAACAGCTTCACAGAAAATGAAATTGAAACAAAAAAGATCTATGAAATGAAGCTTATTAACTCATTTGTAAAAGATGAACACTTTTATTATGACTATGCTGTCCAGAAGCCTCAAAATGAAGATGTTACGGCAACATCCATTGAAATGCAGATCGATAAAGAAGATTTTGCAAAAAAAGTAGAGATATATGGGGGTTATGATAACATTCATTGGGAAAAAATTCAGGATGACATTCTATATAATGTTGGCGGCAGTAAAAAGCTGGAGATAACGTTTGATGGTGTAAAAAAATACACATACTACCGTTTCAAAATTTCAAATAATTTAGAAGAAGTTTCTTTTTCTTCGGTTAAAGTAAAATACAATACAATATTGCAGAAAAAAGAATACTTCACCAATACCATTTCACCGGCTTTTACAATTGAGGAGAAGGAAAATACAACTGTTATAAAAGTCCGGAGCATTAAGAATTTAAAACTGAGCAGCATTACCCTGAATACAGATAGTATATTTAAGAGAAACGTTGCTTTTGCAGGCAGCGCATCCAAGATGCTTTACAATCTAGAGTTTGAAAATACACAGTATAGAGATTTAACCATTCCGTTAGGCATATGCAGAATTACCTCCGATACTGCTGAAATTGTGATAGACAACCAAGATGATAAGCCTATAAAGGTTTTGGGAATAGAAATAAAATATTTGGTTGATGAGTTGATATTCGAGAGTTCAGAATCAAATGAATATATATTAAAGTTTGGAAATAGCGAAATTCAGAGTCCGAAGAGGTATGATATTTCAAACTACAGAGAGCATATTGTTAATGAAGGATATGATGTTTTAAGACTAAAAGAAATTAAAGCAGAATCATCTGCAGTTCCCATTAAAATACATTATGATTATAAGCTGATTTTTAATATTGTGATTTCAGTAGTTGCGGTAGTGATGGGGATAGTAGTATTTTTGAAGCTAAAAGGATAGTGCTATTCAAACCATACATAGATGCTAATTTTATACTGTGGACAAAGGAAATAATAAACGGAGTGATCAAGAGTATTATCTGGATAGGATTTGCGTATTATATCATAAAAAAATATGATAACCAATTGCCGGTAGTACCAAGAGCGGAAAGTGGAAAAGAAGCATTGCCAAAAACCCCATCCCCTAGGCAGTTCCATGAAAGATTAAATCCGGCAAAATGACACATTATTTATAAATTACGAAATAAATTGGCACTAACCTATATTCCCATTATCTATATAGATAGTTAATTGTAAAGTTAGCGATACTCTTGCCGGAATGCCACATGGGGACAGTTCCTAAGTAGCATGAAAACCATATGCCACAGACGAACCGTTCCCAAGTAGCATTCCTACTTCCGTGCTCCAATTTTTACTTTAGAGTTTTTTATCTATAAGAATCAAGACAGAAGAAATGGAGGGTGTATATGGGGGATCATCAAGAAGCTAGAACTGCTGTAGGTATTGTTTTGCTTTATACTATGATTACAAGTATATTTTCGTTTTTACAGAGATTAGTCGTATTTATAACTGAGGTAGATGGTTTTAGAGGAGCAGTAATGTCATTTTTTCAAAGAAATGGCTTATGGATTATTGTTGCTGCAGGAGTTATTATCATGTCATATGGATATATGAAAAAGCTAGATCTAAATTTTTATTTTGACATATTACAAAATCGGAATATCTGTTTAATAACGGGTGTATTAGTTGTATTAGGAGGGCTAATTAGCTTATCAAGCATAATTCCGCTTTATGTGATGAGCATAAATTCATCTATCCAAATACTGCAGCGATATGCAGGGCAAAACCAGGAAGGAATGGTTATCAAATCTATAATATCAAATGTAGTTTCTGTAGTTATCATTCTATGTCAAATATTATTTGGTATTTATTTAGTAAAATTCAATAGAAAGAATTAGTAAGATAACGTTAAAAGTGAAAATGGAACTTTTAATATCATGTTTCGTCTAATGATTATAAATACCCAAAACAAGGAGCATGATGTAGTATGAAAAAAGTATTATCTTTAATTTTGGTGTCAGTACTGATTTTTAGTGTAGCGGGGTGTCAAACTGGTGCAAATCCTACTGAGGCAGAAAAATTACCAAAAGCTTGGGAAATAGATGGGAAAGCAGAAGATGCGCCACAAGGAATCACAGTCAATGAAATTGATTTTGAACGAATTGCAATAGAAGACTTGGACTCCGAATTACGAGCTGCTTTTGAAGAGGCAAAAATGGAAAGAGGATATAAATTAGTTAAAGACAAAGCAAGTGATCATTATTACTTGGCGGTATTCGCCGGTCAAAAGCCTAGTGCCGGATACGACGTTAAAATAGCAAGGGTTATGGATAATGAGGGTATAACTGATGTTTTGGTGCAGGAATTTGTTCCCGGCAAAGATACAATGGTTGCTGAAATGCTAACCTACCCAATGGATATTGTTAAGTTAACAGGAATTATAGATAATGTAAACCTAAATTTCGTTTCAAAAGAGAAAGAAGAAAAGATGGAAACAGATCCGCTTCCATTACAGAATCCAAATGCTCCGGTTAGCAGCAATGATTCTCAATCATCTACATTATTGGAAACAAAAATTGTAATGGCTGAATACGTAGGTCAAATTGATAACAACTCAATGGAGGTTAAAACCGAAGAGGGTGTAAAGGCGTTGAGGTTAAATGGAATAGCTAAAGAGCAATTGGCTGATTTGAACTTGGATCAGGGAGATACCATTATGCTTGAAGTTTTTAAGAATGATAACAATCAAGAGACAGTTTATTCTATGAAAAAAGGAAAATAAGGTAAAAAAGCAGGACAGGTAAACTGCTTATCCATAGCACAATAAAAAAAGTCTTCCATTAAAGCGGAAGACTTTTAAATATTTATGAAGGCACTATTTTAAAATTCACTTCGGGAAGTTGCTCTTCCAGCTGCAATATGACACTGCTGTCGCTCTTGGAGTGAGGGGACTCACCCAGAATGATGGTAGTAATCTCATTCTTTTTTGCGAACTCAGCTAAAGTATTAATGATATTACTTGAATGTGCTACTGTCATCTCAGCCCCTGTGTCTCTTGCTATTTGGAATAGGTACTCTAAAGCTTCTCCCTCACGGGGGTTGTTCAGGAAGTTGGTACCATCCTTGGTTACATGCACAATAAATAGTTCTCCACCATTATCACGGGCAGTTTTACTGCCTATCTTTATCAAACGTTCACATGTCTTTTGTCGTGTTACGCACACCATTACCTTGAGATCTTTTTTCACGATTGAACCCCTTTACATTTTAGAAATATAGTCATTTAGTGTACATATCTATTATAGCATTTGATTTGCCGGTCGTAAATACAGCAACAATTAACATGTTTATGTTTTATTTGGTATTGAGCTTATATTTTGCTTGGGCAATAAACTGTTTCCCTATTTCAATCGCATGAGATACTGTCTCTTTCGCAGGACCACCAGGAAGGTTCCTATCTTCAACACATTGTTCAAGACTGATCGCTTTATATACATCTTCTTCAAATAACGGAGAGCAGTCTTTATATTCATTCATGGTTAATTCATCCAAACTCTTATGGGTGTTAATGCAATACAGCACCATTTTTCCCACTACTTCATGCGCCTGCCGGAAAGGCAATCTCTTCTTCACAAGATAGTCGGCAACATCGGTAGCATTTGCGAATCCGCCCTGGGCACCCTTATACATATTCGCTTTATTAGGTTTCATGGTTTCAATCATTTTCATAAATACGGGAAGACAAAGCTTTACGGTATCCACTGCATCAAAAATTGCTTCTTTATCTTCTTGCATGTCTTTATTATAGGCAAGAGGGAGGGACTTCATCACTGTTAACAATGACATCAGACCGCCGTAAACTCTACCGCTTTTACCTCTGATTAATTCGGCTACATCGGGATTTTTCTTTTGCGGCATAATGCTGCTGCCGGTACTGTAGGCGTCATCCATCTCTACAAAAGAGAATTCATGGGTGGACCATAAAATCAATTCTTCGCAGAAACGGCTAAGGTGCATCATAATGATGGAGAGGCAGGAAGCAAGCTCAATCGCAAAATCTCTGTCACTCACGCCATCCAGACTATTTTGTGTAATTTCGTCAAATCCCAGTTGGGCAGCAACCATGTTACGGTCAAGGGGATAGGTAGTACCCGCCAATGCACCCGAACCGAGAGGCATGACATTCATTCTTTTATAGCAATCGTGCAATCTTTCTATGTCTCTTTTAAACATTTGAAAATAAGCCATCAGATGATGGGAAAGGGTGATGGGTTGTGCTTTTTGCAAATGAGTATAGCCGGGCAGTATGGTATCCCTATGTTTTTCACTTAAATTCAGCAATACCTCTTCAAGACTTACCAGCATATCACATAATCCAATAACTTCATCTTTTAAATACATGCGTATATCCAGTGCCACCTGGTCGTTCCGGCTTCTGCCGGTATGTAGTTTTTTGCCTATATCTCCGATTCTGGAAATAAGAATTTTTTCAATATTCATATGGATGTCTTCTGCATCGATTTCAAATTCAATTTTGCCGGCTTCGATATCTGCCAGAATTTCCTTTAATGTTTTTTGAATAATTTCGGAATCTTCTTTCGGGATAATACCGCATGCACCCAGCATATTCGCATGTGCGATGCTTCCCAGAATATCCTGACGGTACATTCTTTGATCAAAACGTATGGAAGAATTAAAATCATCCACTAAATGGTCCGTAGCCTTTTCGAATCGGCCGCCCCATAATTTCATAACTGTGTCACTCCTTATGATTGGTGAAAAGTAAAGAAAGGGGAGGTAGGAGTATGCACCTTTTGTGGCAAAGGCTTTTCTCCCACTCCCCACTGTCCACTTTTCACGCTTATTTGTTGTTTTCCATCATCATTGCTCTCACTTTTAGCGGTAATCCAAAAAGATTTATAAATCCTTCAGCATCTTTCTGGTTATAGACTTCATCTTTTCCGAAAGTAGCGATTGCTTCATTATATAAAGAATAATCGGATTTTGCACCGGCCGGCATGCAATTTCCTTTATAAAGCTTCAGTCTTACTGTACCGGTAACGGTTTGCTGAGTGCTGTCCACAAAAGCGGATAACGCTTCTCTCAACGGAGTGTACCAGTTGCCGTCATAAACAAGTTCAGCGAATTTTATTCCGATCATTTGTTTATATTGCAGTGTTTGTCTATCCAAAGTCAAGTATTCCAGTTCCCTATGAGCAGCATACAAGATAGTTCCGCCGGGGGTTTCGTACACACCTCTTGATTTCATTCCAACCAAACGGTTCTCAACCATATCTACGATTCCTACACCGTGCTTGCCGCCAATCTTATTAAGTTTCTGTATCAATTCTACAGGACCATATTCAGTGCCGTTTACTTTCTTTGGAATACCTTGTTCAAAATATACCTCTACATATTCGGGCTCATCAGGAGCTGATTGGGGAGAAGTCATCAGCTTAAGCATTTTCTCATATTGAGGCTCATTCCACGGATCTTCCAAATCAGAACCTTCATGGCTGAGATGCCAGAGGTTTCTATCCATACTATAGTTGTCCTTCTTAGTAACCGGGATAGGGATGTTTCTGGCTTGTGCGTAATCAATAGCATCTTCCCTTGATTTAATATCCCATATTCTCCATGGCGCGATGATTTTCAGATGAGGTGCCAATGCTTTGATTGTGAGCTCAAACCTTACCTGGTCATTTCCTTTTCCGGTTGCTCCGTGACAAATCGCTACCGCACCTTCTTTTTTTGCGATATCAACCAGTCTTTTTGCGATACATGGTCTGGCGAAAGAAGTTCCAAGCAGATATTTGCCTTCATATACAGCACCTGCTTTTAGGGTAGGGAATATAAAATCAGTTACAAATTCTTCTTTCATATCTTCGATATATATTTTGCTAGCTCCGGTTTTGATGGCTTTCTCGTTTAAAGGATCCAGTTCCTCACCTTGTCCGACATCTCCGGCCACTGCAATTACTTCATAATCATAGTTTTCCTTTAGCCAAGGTATAATGATAGATGTATCCAAACCACCTGAATAAGCTAATATAACTTTTTCCTTGCTGCTCATATGCAAAACCTCCTCATTGTGATAAAATAGTCTTTGTAAAACTTGAATCTATTATACATGAATGTGTATAAATATTCAATATGAATATTTATAAAATTTTATTATGGTTATCTGATAAGATGATTTTATACGGTTAAGATAAGGGATATATCATACGGATTCCCGGCGTTTGCAGTAGAATGTAATTTTATGCATAAAAACGTATAAATATAATTGTGGTTGGCATTGTGAGGAGCAGAATGATTATTTTAGGAATAGACCCCGGTATTGCGATTGTGGGTTATGGTATAATAAAATATGAAGAGAATAGGTTCTCAGTGATAAATTATGGCGCAATCACCACCCATTCATCCATGAAATTACCTGATAGACTTAAAGAAATATTTGAGGATATGAATCAGTTGATTGATTTGTATCATCCGGATGTAGTGGCGGTGGAGGAACTGTTTTTCAATAAGAATGTAAAAACTGCGCTTACGGTGGGTCATGGCAGAGGTGTCGCGCTTTTGGCCGCTGCCAATAAAGACTTGGAAATATTTGAGTACACGCCGCTTCAGGTAAAACAGTCTGTCGTAGGGTATGGCAGGGCGGAAAAAGCGCAGGTGCAGCAAATGGTGAAGGTAATATTGTCATTGAATGAAATCCCAAAACCGGACGATGTTGCGGATGCGCTTGCAGTAGCGGTATGCCATGCCCATTCAGCGAATTTGAGCGGCAGGCTGAGATATTTATAGTGTTTCTTTTGAATATTAAACAGTATAGTTGTAGGGGCAGGCCTTGTGTCTGCCCGGTAACCAGCGGCGATTCAGAGGGCAGACACAAGGCCTGCCCCTACAGGTTAATAGGTCGTAAATCATTGGAATTTATATAAGTAATAAAATAAATCATTATAAATTATTATAAAAACAGGAGCGTGGCAGGGTGTTTGCGTATTTAAAAGGAATGTTGGAACATATTAAGGAACATATCATGGTGATAGATGTAAATGGTGTAGGATATAAAGTACATACATCCTTATCCACAGTGGAAAAGCTGCCGGCACTGCATCAAAACGTCAAGGTATATATATATTTGCATGTCAAGGAAGATGCGATGGATTTGTTTGGTTTTATAGATGAAGAAGAATTAAGCGTATTTGAATTGCTGATCGGAGTATCGGGGGTGGGGCCGAAAGCGGCGCTTGCCATTTTATCCACCATATCTCCTGCCAAATTTGCGTTGGCGGTAGCGTCATCAGATGCTAAGACCATTATAAAGGCGCCGGGTGTAGGCAATAAACTTGCGCAGAGAATAATTTTAGAACTTAAGGATAAAATCAAATCAGAGGATTTAGCAGCATCATATCAAGAAGAACAAGGTTTTATACAGGAGAATGACCATCCGTCCGAAGCTGTTCATGCACTGGCTGCCCTCGGATATTCTTATCCTGAGGCAAATCGTGCAGTTCAGGCAGTAAAAAATGATGGAGTGGAATTAGAAGAAATCATTAAGCTTGCATTGAAAAAATTAATGAAGTAAACTGTATTCCGGAAAATAGAAAACATTAACATATAAAGCAGGGGGAACGCATGAGTATTGAAAATCGTATTATTACAACGCAGCTTACCGAAGAAGATCTGGATATTGAGACAGGGCTTCGGCCCAAAACGCTGGATGAATATATCGGTCAAAGTAAAGCGAAGGAGAATCTTACTATTTTTATAGAAGCCGCGAAAAAGAGAAAAGAAGCGTTGGATCATGTTTTATTGTATGGTCCTCCGGGATTGGGGAAAACGACACTTGCCAATATTATTGCCAATGAGATGAGCGTGAGTATCCGCATCACTTCCGGTCCTGCAATCGAGAAAGCCGGTGACCTTGCGGCAATACTTACCAATCTTGGACATCATGATATACTATTTATTGATGAAATCCACCGCCTCAACAGAAGTGTGGAGGAAATACTATATCCTGCGATGGAAGACTATGCGCTGGATATCATCATCGGAAAAGGGCCCAGCGCTCGTTCTATACGCCTTGACCTGCCGAAATTTACGCTGATTGGTGCAACTACCCGTGCGGGGCTGCTTACATCGCCGTTACGAGATCGATTTGGTGTTATAAGCAGACTTGAGATGTATACTTCGCAAGAATTGGAGAAGATTGTAATCCGTTCCGCAAGGATACTTGGGATAGATATTGAGACGGAAGGCGCAAGAGAAATCGCGAAACGCTCCAGAGGGACGCCAAGAATTGCAAATAGGCTGCTAAAAAGAGTGAGGGATTATGCACAGGTAAAGGCAAATGGAAACATTACCAAACAAGTTGCGGATGCCGCTTTGAATATGCTGGAAGTGGACCGCATAGGTCTGGATTTGGTAGACAGAAGGATGATTTTGGCGATTATTGAAAAATTCGGCGGCGGGCCGGTAGGGTTGGAGACGCTTGCCGCTTCTATCGGTGAAGAAAGCAATACTATAGAAGATGTATATGAACCCTATCTTCTGCAATTAGGCTTTATCAATAGAACCCCGCGAGGAAGAACGGTAACAAAACTGGCATATGATCATTTTGGGATTAAATTTGAAGAATAGATTGTGGTTCATAGGTCACGGTTCACAGTTCAAAGAAATTTAATCTGACAGTAAAATAATATATAACTTGGTGAGTTAATAGTTTAAATATAATTATCTATTTATATGGAGTGTCATTGGCAAGGAGTGAGAAACGAATAAAAAACTCCCCACTCCCCGCTAACCACTCCCCACTATATAATTTAGGAGGATTGCGGTGTTGGATTTTTCATCATCTATTGGAAAAATGTTGATTACAATCGGTGTGATTATGATTGTAGTTGGAGTAATTTTTATATTTGGAAGCAGAATCGGGATAGGAAAATTGCCGGGTGATATCGCAATAAAAAAGGGTAATTTTGCCTTCTACTTCCCTATCGTGACATCCATTGTTTTGAGTATAATTTTGACAATTATTTTAAATATTATAAGAAGATTTTTTTGAATTTAAAAAATAATTTAACTCCTTTTATGAGAAAATAACTTTAAAGGAGTTGATGTATTATGTTAAATAGTGTATTGGAAACTCGAAGTGTAAATGATGGATTGCACAGGATTATGATTGAAATACCTGAAAAAGAGTTTGAAGCGGTATATGATCAATATACCAACGATATTGCTTCCGAATTTTTGACTTATTATCTTGAGAATAGGAATGATGACGGGAAACCTTCGGATATTCAGATAAAGCATGACAAAAATGGACATGTGGTACGGATTGTAGCCAATATACATTACCTTGAAAATGAACACACATCCTATAGCCGCCAGTATGGCAGCTATTTTGAAGACATTGAAGGAAATAAATACGATATAAACAAAACGCATTAAAAGATACCTGCACCGTTAACGGTGTAGGTATCTTTTAAGTTGTTACAATTTCATTACGATTATTTTACAAATAGCCTTTTTGATGGTTTTCATGAAGGGAATTACGATTTTATGTCGAATTGTAGTTCTAGGGAAAATTTTTGTGAGGTGCGATATGATGAAGAGGCTATTTGCAATACTGATTTGTTTAACACTAATAATTGCGACACCGGTGTACGCTCAAATAGATACAGCTAGTTTAACTAAATTATTTTATGACGGACAATGGCATGAATATAATGTTCCGGTAACACATCTTCAAGTAAATGGAGAAAAATTGGAGACAGATGTACCACCCGTTGTATTTAATGACCGCTCTGTTGTACCTGCGAGGGCAGTATTCGAAAAACTTGGAGCGCAAGTCTCGTGGGATAGTGCAAAAGGGCAGGTAGCGGTTGCTATGAACAATAGCAATGTGCTGCTAACTATTAATGACAAGTACGCTGTTGTAAACGGTAAAAAACATGAGATGGATATTCCTGCTAAGATTATTAATGACAGAACCATGGTTCCTGTACGGTTTGTTGCGGAAACATTGGGTATGAAAGTGGATTGGAAAGCACCGCAGAGACTCATTACTATCGATTATACAACAAATACCGGTGAGGTGCCGGTGCCGGACACCGGTAAAAGCGGTATTACTCAAGATGTGAAGATTAGTAATGTTGATTGGCAAGTAATTGGTAATAAAACAAGAATTACCATTACCTCTAATGCTGCGATGAATGAGTACTCTACTTTCGAGCTGGATGATCACCCTAGACTGGTGGTAGATCTGAAAAATGCAATACTCGATATGGAAAAAAAATCTATTGATATAAGCGGTAATAACGTTAGTAAGATACGGTACTCCCAATACGAAATCAATCCTAATATTACCCGGTTTGTAATAGATTTAAATTTATGGACAAGCTATAATGTAGAACTATCTGATGATAAAAAACAAATTTATGTAGATTTTAATAATGAGCTTTCAACTGTGAAGAGAATCAGTAGTACAAAAGACACTGTAAGTATTAAAATGGATACGGTGCAAAAGCCGAATATTTTCAGATTAAGCAATCCCGATAGGGTGATCGTGGATATTCCTTTATCTCGATTAGACTCGGGAGAGAAAAGTATTGATGTCAATAGAGATATCATTAAAACGGTAAGATATGCACAGTTTAATGAAAATACCGTAAGGATTGTCATTGATGTAGATGGGCAGCCGCAATTTGAAGTAGGTGAAGAAGAAAACGAGTTGAATTTGGAGCTCTCTACCGCAACTTATAAAAATGTACACTATAATAATTATGAAAGCCCTCAGTTGATTCTTAACGGATCAATTGATGCTTCGAGTTATAAAGAGTATGTTGAAGGAAATATATATACGCTATCCATACCGGCCTCTAAGCTTGATTTGGGAGAAGGCAGGCTGTTTATTAATGACAGCTATATTGATTTTATCGATATCACAAGAAACACTCAGACAGGTATGGCGGATATTGTTTTTCATTCAAAAAAGACTTGTAAGTATACAATAAGTACCCAATCAAGCAACGGTAAAACGGTTATTGATATGAAAGAGGCGTCTGTCAGTGATACAGTTAATACACCTGTCAATATAGAAGTGAGTCAGGCAATTAAAAATAAAGTAGTGGTCATAGATGCCGGGCACGGAGGTAAAGATCCGGGAGCAATTTATAAAGATGAGATTAAGGAAAAAGATCCTAATTTGACGATATCGACATACTTGTATAAGATGTTAAAAGATGCCGGTATTAAGGCATATATGACCAGAACGGACGATACCTTTGTGGAACTGCAAGATAGAGCTGTTTATGCAAATAACTTAAATGCTACACTATTCATTAGTGTACATAATAATGCAATGCCTGATCCGAATTATGATGGAACCATGACACTGTATTATCCTTCATCGTCAGCTTATAGTTCAGAATATGGTATTACCGGAAGAAGGTTAGCGCAGATCGCACAAGAAGAAATGGTGAAGCATCTGGGGACTACCGATAGAGGCCTTAGAGAGCGGCCAAGATTGGTAGTGCTGAATAAAACAACTATGCCTGCCATTATAGCGGAAGTTGCGTTTTTAACCAACAGTTCCGATCGAGAAAAGCTAAAAGATGATGCATTCTTGAAGAAGGCAGCAGAGGCATTATATGTTGCAACCATAAGGGCATTAAATGAAAGTGTATCTAAGTGATCAAACATGTGCTACAGATAGGGTAATATGAAATGTTTTAAATGATAATCTATGTGCTATTCATGGTAGGGGCAGGCCTTGTGTCTGCCCTTATAAAATAGTTGGATGTTTTTAGGCAGACACAAGGCCTGCCCCTACAACAAAGGATGCATTTTAATTAAAGTATGGATTAAATTACATATTTATAAAAATAAACGAGTAAGTCTGGAAAAATAAATGTATCTGTACCCCTTGAACTATTGGTTTTAGTATGTTAAAATATACTTCAAACTTTATATTTAAAAGCAATGAAGGAGAAAAGTAGATTAGAACTAGCCATAAGAGAGAAAGTGCCATCGGCTGCAAGCACTTTTGGGAAAAGTCTGATTGAAGTTCACTCTGAAGCTGTATTACTGAAGGCTGAGAGTAAGTAATACCGGGATAACCGTTATTGATGAATGAGTGTTTGTTGTATGTCTAATTGCTATACATACGCAAAAATCAGGGTGGTACCGCGAACTATACCTTCGTCCCTATTCAGGGGCGGGGGTTTTTGTTTTTTTGGAGTATATATTGAAAGGAGCTTTATCATATGAAGGAACAGTTAGAAAATATTAAGGTTCATGCTGTGCAAGATTTGGAGAATGCCTGCTCTATGCAGGAGTTGGAAAACATAAGAATAAAATATATGGGAAAAAAAGGTGAGCTGACTTCGGTACTTAGAGGAATGGGTGCATTGTCTGCCGAGGAAAGACCGATTATCGGACAGTTGGCCAATGAAATCAGGAGCTTCATTGAAGAAAAAATTGAAAGTTCCAAACAGGTTATATTGTCTAAAGAGAAGCAAGAAAAGCTTCAAAAGGAAGTCATTGATATCACTATGCCCGGTAAAAAACATGAGCTTGGTAAGAAGCACCCTTTAAGCATCGTGCTGGATGAGATTAAGGATATCTTTATTGGAATGGGGTTTGAAATTGCTGAGGGGCCGGAGGTAGAACTGGACTATTACAATTTCGAAGCGCTCAATATTCCAAAGAATCATCCTGCCAGAGATACTCAAGATACTTTTTATATTAATGATAATATTGTGCTGCGGACGCAGACCTCTCCGGTTCAAATCCGTTCGATGGAGAACAGCAAGCCTCCTATACGGATTATTTCACCGGGAAGAGTATATCGTTCCGATGCAGTGGACGCGACGCATTCACCTGTATTTCATCAGGTAGAAGGATTGGTTATAGATAAAAATGTAACGATGGGCGATTTGAAAGGAACGTTGGAGGTTTTTGCGAAAAGGTTGTACGGTGACGATACGAAAGTTCGATTCCGCCCGCATCATTTTCCATTTACCGAACCGAGTGCCGAGATGGATGTCTCATGTTTTGTATGCGGGGGTTCAGGCTGTAGAGTCTGTAAGGGTGAAGGCTGGATTGAAATTCTCGGCTCCGGAATGGTACATCCCAAAGTATTAAAAAATTGCGGTATTGACCCTGAAGAATACAGCGGTTTTGCATTTGGAATGGGACTGGAGAGGATCGTAATGAAGAGATTTGGTATTGATGATTTAAGGCTCTTCTTTGAAAATGACATGAGATTTTTGAAACAATTTTAATTAGTTCACGGTGAACTAAAAATGGACAATGGACAATGGACAATGGACAATGGACAATGGACAATGGACAATGGACAATGGACAATGGACAATGAGAAAGAATGATTGATGAATAAAGATTTGAGTAAATTCTTATATTTGATCTATTCTCCTATTCTCTAGTATCCATTATCTAAAAATTGTACATTGTACATTGAAACATTGTACATTATTAATATAGGATATATGGGAAGGAGCATGATTTGATGAAAGTTCCAATGAGTTGGCTTAAGGATTATGTTGATATACAAGGTTCTCCTGAAGAATTTGCCGATGCGATGACCATGTCAGGGTCAAAAGTTGAGGGGGTAGAAAAAACAGGAGAAGGAATAGAGAATATAGTTGTAGGAAAAATTTTGACTGTTGATAAACATCCTGATGCGGATAAACTGCAGTATTCTCAAGTAGATTTAGGAGATGAAACAGTACAAATCGTCACGGGAGCAACCAATATCAAGGTTGGCGATTATATTCCTGTTGCGAAGCACGGTGCAAAACTGCCGGGAGGTATGACCATCAAAAAGGGCAAGCTGAGAGGGATGGAGTCTAACGGGATGATGTGCTCTATTGATGAGCTGGGATTAACAAAAGAGGATTGGCCGGATGCTCCGGATCACGGTATCCTGATTCTTGACAAAGAATATCCTCTTGGCAAGGATATAAAAGAAGTTCTGGGTTTAAATGAAAATGTTATTGAGTTTGAAATAACTTCCAACCGTCCCGATTGTTTAAGCGTATTGGGGCTCGCAAGAGAGGCGGCAGTTACTTTTGGAAAAGAATTTAACATGCCTCAAATTCAGGTTGAGGAAGCTGGAGAAAATATCAATGACTATGCTAGTGTAGAGGTGCTTGCACCGGATTTATGTCCTCGTTATACGGCACGGGTGGTAAAGAATATAAAAATTGAGCCTTCTCCAAAGTGGATGAGGAACCGCTTAAGAGCAGCCGGTGTAAGACCGATCAATAATATTGTTGATATAACCAACTATGTCATGTTGGAGTTTGGTCAACCTATGCATGCCTTTGATTTAAATAACGTAGCCGGAAATAAAATTATCGTGAGACGTGCGAACCAAGAAGAAATCATCCATACGCTGGATGAGCAGGAAAGAAAGCTGGACAGCAGCATGCTGGTCATCGCGGATGCTGATAAAGCAGTTGGTGTTGCGGGTGTAATGGGAGGAGCAAATTCCGAAATATCCGAAAGCACAAAAACCATTTTATTCGAATCAGCTACTTTTATGGGAAGCTCTGTAAGATTAACCGCTAAAAAGTTAGGTCTCCGTACCGAAGCATCCGCAAGATTTGAAAAAGGATTGGATGCGAATAATGCTATCCTTGCATTGGAAAGGGCTTGTCAGCTTGTTGCCCAGTTGGGGGCAGGGCAGGTAGTTCATGGGATTATAGATGTGGATAATAGTGATAAAAAGCCTGTTGAGTTAAAGCTTCGTCCGGAAAAAATCAATCGCTTTTTAGGAACGGGTCTTACCAAGGAATATATGGGGGATGTTCTGCAAAAGCTTGGATTCCAAGTAGACCTTAATAATATGGTAGTAACTGTTCCTTCTTTCCGATCGGATGTAGAAGCGGAAGCGGATGTTGCAGAAGAAATTGCACGTATCTACGGTTATGATAAAATTACATCAACCCTTCTATCTGGTACGGCAACACAGGGACGAAAGAATGAAAAACAGTTGTTGGAAGATAAAGTGAAAAATTGTATGATTGCGCAAGGACTGTCTGAAATCATGACATATTCATTTACCAGTCCTAAAGTGTTTGATTATATGAAGGTACCGGCTGACAGTGACCTGAGGAAAGCAGTGGTCATTTCTAATCCGCTGGGTGAAGAAAACAGTATCATGAGAACGACTACATTGTCAGGTATGATTGAAGTGCTGGCAAGAAACTATAACCGCAGAGTAGAAAAAGCAAAGTTATTTGAATTAGGAAGCATATATATTCCTAAGAATATTCCGGTAAATGAGCTGCCGGAAGAAAAGCTGGTTGTTACACTGGGGATGTACGGAGATGTTGATTTCTATGATTTAAAAGGTGCTGTTGAAGAATTATTATTTACGCTGGGAATCAAAGACTATGACTTTGTACGCGAACAAGATCATTCGTCTTTTCATCCCGGAAGAACGGCAAAAATATATATCGGCGAAGATGAATTAGGAGTAGTGGGGGAAATACATCCGGATGTATTGGAGAGCTATGAGGTACCGACCCGGGCATATGCGGCGATGCTGGACTTCAATACGCTCCAGGCTCGTGCGAACCTAAATGCCGAATATCAACCGCTGCCTAAGTATCCTGCCGTGACCAGAGATATTGCGATGCTTGTAAAGGATGAAATCATGGTGAAGCAGATAGAAAACATTATTAAGCAATGCTCCGGTAAAATTCTGGAGGATATAAAGCTGTTTGATGTCTATAAAGGGAAACAAATTCCGGAAGGCATGAAGAGTGTAGCCTATTCAATAATCTTTAGAGCCAGTGACAGAACATTGACTGATGAAGAGATCAATAAAGTATTTGATAAGATTGTAAAAAGTTTAAAAGAAAATCTAGATGCAGAGTTGAGATAGGGAATTAGTTCACAGTTCACGGTTCACAGGTCACAGTTAACAGATGTGACGGTAAATCGTGAACTGTTTTTTAAATGGTGTAAAAAAGCCTGATTAAGCACATAGAAGGAGTGAAGGATGGGGACGGAGCTGCTGCTGCACCTGGTTTTGGTGAAGCTGAAGCTCCGTCCCCGTGCTTTGCGATTGACCGATAAAGCACTTTTTCAGTAGTTTCGAACCGTTCCCTGTGTTGCATTTCTGAGCAGATATATAACAAACTTAGTGTGACTTTAAAAAATTAATTATTGCATTCATAATTAATATGGTTTATCCTAATAATATAAATACAATAAGGAAGGTGAGTAGGTATGAATATAAATGAAACAGTAAAATTCAAAGTGGAGAATGAGAAAGAAAAAGAGGTCAGAGAAATACTCCAGGATGTATATAAATCACTGAATGAAAAGGGATACAATCCGGTCAATCAGATTGTAGGTTATATACTTTCAGGAGACCCTACCTACATAACCAGCCACAACAATGCTCGTAGTATTATAAGAAGGATAGAAAGAGATGAATTATTGGAAGAGATCGTTAAAAGTTATCTTAAAGAGAAATAAGATAATTATCCCTTTAGTATTCATTATCCTGTGCAGCTTTTCTACTGTACATGCTAAACTGCATGATCATAGAAAAGCTGTTGTTTTAATTGTGAATTTTACTAATCTTGATGAATTTGCAAGCATGCCAAATTTGAATTACCTCATGAACAATGGCGCTGTTGGGTTAATGAATACAAGGGGAGCAAGCAAGACGGATAGTATGAGAGCGTACGCAACTCTGGGATGGGGAAGCCGTGCAGATGTACAAGCTGAACACTGTCTTGTAGAAGAGCGGCAGAAATCCTTGTATTTGAAGGATATTGATGCAATAAAAAAATTTAATACCGGTAATCCTTATAATGTATCCATTGGTTTATTAGGAAATTATTTTCACAGCATTAACCGTACCACTTCCATGATAGGGAGTACCGGAAGTTCGGGAGTTCAAAATCAATATATTTCACCCGGTGCGTTTGTCGCGGCAGATAGCAGCGGAATGATTGATTCGGGAATAGTAGGGAATGAAATACTATGGTACGATAGTAAGATCCATGAATATCGGACCGACTTTAATGCGTTGTTGAATGCTTTTAAGAAAGAATATGCGAATAATGACTTCATCGTAGTGGATACCCGGGATACTTCTATTTATGAACAATATAGAAGCGGCGGGTCATTGCTATTGGAAAAAGAGAGTGTTTTGTCAGATGTAGACCGGTTTATCGGAAATATCGCAACGCAAATTGATAGTAATAATACGCTGCTGATGGTATTATCACCGCACTATTCTACAGAAGACGCAAAATATGGGAGAAAACTTTGTCCGGTCGTTTTTTATGGACAGGATATTGAATCGGGATTGCTTATTTCCGATACTACACGGCGTACGGGTATTGTTGCCAATATTGATATTGCACCAACAATTATACGTTTTTTTGGAGGAATCCCAAAAGATGTGACAGGTGAAGCTATCAATGTGAAGGAAACAGCTCAGCCACTGAAGAAGGCATTTGACTTATACCGAATTACCGCGTTTAACTCGTTAAATAGAGGAATTGTGTTAAAAACGTACATTGCCTTTCAAATATTTTTATTGGTTATAATATTATTATTTGTACTTATTTCTGTCACAGGGGTGCGGTTTTCCAAATCAAAACAAGATATTCAAGAGGGGCAGAAATCAATTATACGAATCGGCAATAAGCCATATAGTGAAGAATTATTGTATAAAGTGAATGCAGCCTTGCGTTTAATGGTGTTATTTGTTCTCATCTGTCCAACAGCATTATTTTTAATGCCGTTGACAGGTGTAAGCAGTTTGTTTGCGTATATATTGGGATTAATCTTAATAAATATGATTTTCACATTTTTGATATGCAGGATTACGCCAAACCAGGAAATCCGTATTATTACCATTTGCTTGTTAACGTCTGTATGCATAGCGGCTGATTTGCTGATGAACGGGCCGTTAAATAAGACATCGCTGCTTGGATATGACGCGGTGATCGGTGCAAGGTATTATGGGTTAGGCAATGAGTATTTGGGTGTATTGCTTGCTACATCCTTAATGAGTATTATACCGTTGGTTCAGAAAAAGAAGATTTCTGCCTGGATTGCAGTGTTACTTCTAATAATGATTTTGCCGGTAATCGGCTTAACCATGTTCGGCGCCAATGTTGGAGGGACCATTGCTGCTACTATGGCTTTCGGTTTTGCCACATTAAGTTTTTTAAAAAGAAGAATTACGTTCAGAAAGATACTGCTTCTCTTTGCTGCAGTGATTTCAGTAGTCGGACTTTTCGCGGCATATGATATTCTATGGGCGCCGCAGAAGTCCCATCTTGCGAGAGCATTAATTGATTTCAAGCACAGGGGCATTGATATTATTTTTGATATTATCCGAAGAAAGCTGGAAATGAATTTAAAGTTGTTAAGATGGACGATTTGGAGTAAAGTTCTTCTTGTTTCAGTGGCAGTGATAGGGATTCTATTCCTAAAGCCCAGAGGAATGTTGTATACATTAATTAATAAATATAAGAGCTTTTCATCGGCGTGGTATGCCATACTGGTGGGCAGTGCAGTAGGAATGATGGTAAACGATTCCGGGGTTGTTGTTGCAGCTACAAGCAATATCTTTTTGATATTCAGTTTGTTATATTTTTTATTGGGGGAAGAGCAATTTGGAATACGTAGCATTAGGAAAAACAGGACTTAAGGTTTCAAGGCTATGCTTTGGGGGATTAACGGTAGGTCCCCTTCAGGCTAATCTGCCTGTGATGAAAGCCGCCGAGGTGATCTTAGAAGCTTTCCGGCAGGGAGTTAATTTTATTGATACCGCAGAGCTTTATCAGACCTATCCTCATATTGCGGCGGCGCTCAAAACGTGGGATAAGGAAGTGATTATATCCACAAAAACCTATGCGTATGATAGAAACGGTGCGGCGAAAAGTTTGGATAAAGCCCAAAGAGAACTAAACAGAGACGTTATCGACATTTTTATGCTTCATGAGCAGGAAAGTGAGTGGACGTTAAAAGGCCACCGTGAAGCGTTGGAATATTTTTTGGAATGTAAGGAAAAAGGTATAGTAAAAGCGGTAGGGATATCGACACATCATATCGCCGCGGTAAAAGCAGCCTGTTTGATGGGTGAAATAGATGTAATCCATCCTATTGTCAATCACAGAGGGCTGGGAATCGTAGACGGTTCAATAGGAGAAATGCTTAGAGCCATTGAGGCAGCCTATGACAAGGGGATAGGGATCTATGCGATGAAACCCCTTGGGGGAGGTAATCTGATCAATCAGTTTGAGGAATGTCTGGATTATGTTTTATCCATACCCTGTATACATTCTATTGCATTAGGAATGCAGTCTGTAGAAGAGGTCATTGCAAACGTAAGTTATTTTGAAGATAGAAATGTGAAGCCAGAAGTGGTGGAAAGACTAAGAACTAAAAAAAGATCGCTGCACATTGATGAATGGTGTGAAGGATGTGGAGACTGCTTGCCTGCGTGTAAACATGGAGCTATCTATATAGAAGACGGAAAGTTAAGGGTAACAGCTGAAAAGTGTATCCTTTGCGGGTACTGCGGAAGTAAATGCAAGAACTTTGCCATAAAGATCGTTTGAATGGCTGATAGTTCACAGAGTTATACAATATGCTATCAAGCTGGTTCTGGTAGGGGCGGACGACTCTGTCCGCCCGCGAATACCGCAATGGAATATCGGGTGGACAAGGTCGTCCACCCCTACAGATAAGCATGAAGTTATTTAATTATCTATACGTTAAATTATAAAAGTGGGAGTAAATTTATGAGAATAATGGGAATTGATTATGGAGACAGCAGAATCGGGGTGGCGATGAGCGACCCGATGGGTTGGACTGCTCAAGGTTTGGAAACAATAAATGAGAAGAATATGGATAGAGCTGTTACACGTATTAAAGAATTGGCTGATGCATACAATGTAGATAAGATTGTTGTGGGACTTCCTAAAAATATGAATGGAACCATAGGAGAAAGAGGCGAGATAACCCTGCAGTTTATAGATAAAATGCAGCAGGTTCTGAATAAAGAGGTCATCATGTGGGATGAAAGGCTGACAACGGTTGCAGCGCATAAAATGTTGAATGAAACCAATGTAAGAGGGAAAAAGCGAAAACAAGTGGTTGATACGGTGGCAGCAAGCTATATATTGCAAGGTTATTTGGATAGTATCATAAAATAAAGAAGCGCGTTTATAATTTGCAAATTTGGCAGATAATAATTGACAGTAGGTCTTTGGTATTATACAATGAATTGAAATCAAACAATGAGGTGAATAGTATGACAGAAGAAAGAGATGACATTATCGTATTAGTGGATGAAAATGGTGAAGAAGTTGAATTTGAACATTTGGACACCATAGAAATGAATGATAGTCATTATGTAGTATTACTGCCCGTTAGTGATGTGGAAGAAGATGAAGTGGTAATCCTTAAAGTCGAAGAAGGAGAAGGCGAAGAAGACAATTTAGTTGCGGTAGAAGATGAAGAAGAATTGAATGAAGTCTTCGAAGAGTTTAAAACACGTATGGAAGATGAATTCGACTTTGTAGATGACGAAGAATAATATAGTATTTTAAAATACACCCGGTTCAAAAGACCGGGTGTATTTTTTTATTGCAAATTGGTTATAAAAACAAGTATAAATACCAATAATACATGAAGGTAATGATAGGATAAAAGAGTTGAGGTGAAAAGATGACTGTAAAAGTGGGTATTCCAAGAGCGTTGTTATATTATGAATATTATCCGATGTGGAAGACCTTCTTCGAAGAATTGGGGGTTCAAGTGATCCTCTCTGATATAACGACAAAAGACATTTTGAATAAAGGAGTGAAGAGCTGCGTGGACGAGGCTTGTCTGCCGGTGAAGCTTTTTCACGGACATGTAGAAACATTAAAAGATAAAGTGGATTATATATTTATTCCAAGATTAAAGAGCGTATCAAAAAGCGAATATATCTGTCCGAAATTCTGCGGTCTGCCTGAGATGGTCAAATACTCTGTTAAAGGACTTCCACCTATCATCGATACGGAAATAAACATGAGAAAATCAAAAGAACAGATATATAAAGCATTTATGAAGATCGGCCATGTGTTTATAAAAGATAAAAGGTTGATTGATGCAGCATACCGCAGAGCGCTGCAAAAACAAGATGAATACACTGGAATGCTGCATAAGGGTAAATATCCTTTTGAATTGCTGGATAATAAAAAAGCAACACCTGTACCAACCGGAAATTTACGTATAGGTTTGATAGGTCATGTTTATAATCTATACGACAGTTATATTAGTATGGATTTGATATTGAAGCTTCAGCAGCAGGGAATAACAGTAGTAACACCTGAGCAGATTGATGAAGAAATCATCCTTGATCAAGCTGAAAAACTACCCAAGAAAATGTTTTGGACTTTTGGAAAACGCCTGATGGGTACTGCTTGTCATTTGATGAATGAAAATGATATAGACGGGATCATCTATATCATGTCTTTCGGATGTGGAATTGACGCATTTGTAGCTGATTTATGCGAAAGAAAAATCAGAAGAGCAGGAAATCGGCCGTTTTTCTTATTGACACTTGATGAGCATTCCGGTGAAGCAGGAGTGAATACACGTCTGGAGGCATTTATCGATATGGTGAGATGGAGGAAAAGAAATGAAAACAACATTTCCGCACATGGGTAATACAAATATTGTCGTAAAAGCACTGTTTGATTATTTAGGGATAGAGTTTATTGTACCTCCTGCATGTAGTAAGCGTACGTTGGAGATTGGCACGAAGCATGCGCCTGAAATGGCATGTCTGCCGTTAAAGGTGAATATCGGGAATTTCATAGAAGCTATGGAAAAAGGGGCGGATACTATTGTCATGACAGGTGGGTGCGGCCCTTGCAGATTCGGATATTACGCCGAAGTACAAAAAGAAATACTTAAGGATTTGGGCTATGAAGTAGAAATGATTACTTTGGAAATGCCCGATGGTGATATAAAAGAATTTTTCAGAAGGATTAGGAGGCTGATTGGTTCTCAAAGCATGCTGAAGGTACCCATGGCTATCAATAAAGCTACGAAAGTAGCTGTGGAATTGGATAGACTGGATAAGCTTTCCTTTCATACAAGGCCTCGTGAAAAAGTAAAAGGGAAAACAGACTGGGTCATGCGTAAATTTCAGCATCAGGTCAATAAAGTACATGGCCCGGATAGTATCATAAAGCTTATTCATGCAGCTCAGAAAGAACTGAATATGATAGATATTGACCAATCATTTAAACCTTTAAAAATAGGGATTGTAGGAGAAATATATACGGTGATTGAGCCTTTTACCAATTTTAAAATTGAGCGTATGTTGGGGGATATGGGAATAGAAGTTGACAGGTCGCTGAATATAAGTGGTTGGATTATTGAACATATGATTAAGCCGGCATTACATTTAAGAAAAAACAGGCCATATGAAAAAGCGGCTGAGCCGTATTTGAATTCGATGATCGGAGGTCATGCGCAGGAGACCATAGGCAGCAGTGTGCTATATGCGCAGCAAGGTTACGACGGAGTTATACAGGTGTATCCTTTTACTTGTATGCCGGAAATTGTCGCGGAAAGTATATTGCCTGCAGTGAGTAATGATCTGAATATTCCCATACTGACGCTGATTATTGATGAATTAACCGGAGAGGCCGGATATAAAACCAGGATAGAAGCTTTCACAGATATGCTTGTAAGAAGAAGAGAAAGGGGCTTTGCCGTAAATGAATACATATTATCTGGGAATTGACGTTGGTTCGGTAAGTACGAATTTAGTATTGATAGATGAAGAATGTAAGGTTTCTGAGAAACTGTATATAAGAACCCAAGGTCAGCCAATAAAAGCATTAAAAGAAGGGTTAAAAACTCTAAAACTCGGAATGAAAGAAAGTTACAGAATTAACGGCGTAGGAACTACAGGAAGCGGCCGGCAGTTGGCAGCCGTGATGGTAGGAGCGGATATCATGAAAAATGAAATCACTACCCATGCCGTTGCTGCACTGGAATATTGTTCCGATGTACGCACCATATTAGAGATCGGAGGGCAGGATTCCAAGATTATTATCATAAGGGATGGTGTGGTATATGATTTTGCCATGAATACTGTTTGTGCCGCAGGGACAGGTTCATTTCTGGACAGGCAGGCATCACGTTTGAATATTCCTATCCAGCAATTTGGTGAATATGCGTTAAAGTCTACCACTCCCGTAAGAATCGCGGGGCGCTGTGCGGTATTCGCTGAATCCGATATGATTCATAAGCAGCAAACCGGACAGAATACTGAAGACATCATCAATGGCCTCTGTGAGGCGTTGGTTCGAAATTATTTAAATAACCTGGGAAAAGGAAAAGAGATCGTTGAGCCTATTCTGTTTCAAGGAGGCGTAGCAGCCAATGTCGGTATTATTGCCGCATTTGAAAGACAGCTTGAAAAGAAAATCATTATTCCGGAGTATTTCGATGTAATGGGTGCATTGGGGGCAGCAGTTCTTGCGAAAGAAGAAGTAAGAAAAAAAGGAAGTACGGATTTTTACGGTTTTGAACTGGTGGACCGGGAATATAAAGCGAAAAGTTTTGAGTGTCAGGACTGCTCCAATATGTGTGAAGTGGTGGAAATCCTTTCAGATAATCAACCGATTGCGCGTTGGGGAGACAGATGCGGAAAATGGAATATCGTGAGTACGAGCAAACAAGAGACTTCGGCATAAATTTAGTAAAATTTTCACTAATCATTGGCACTTGAAAATATAAATGATTTGTGCTATGATGAAGTTAATAAATCCCTGCTGTGTGCGTGGTTGAGGCAGTGTTTTGAACCAACACTATTTTAAAGGGAGTCCGTACTCTGAGTGTGGCATATAGGCCCCCCATTATGGCCAGGGGAAATATAAAACAATCAGGAGGACACCCACCTGCTAGGGCAGGTTTAAAATATGCCTAGGGCACGGCTCGGTGGGGAAGTTAAATTTGAATACTCGCAATTAGGGTTGCCGGCATTTTGCTTGGCAACTTTTTATATTTTGCAATTTTTTATATAATGGAGGATTTAACATGTTGCATTCATTTTCAAGGACAGAGTTATTATTGGGTACAAAAGGATTGGAAAAGCTATCACAGTCAAAAGTTGCGATATTCGGTATCGGCGGAGTCGGAAGTTTTACTGTAGAAGCGTTAGCAAGATCAGGTGTTGGAAAATTTGTATTGGTGGATGACGATACCGTATGTCTTACAAACTTAAACAGGCAGCTTCATGCGACTAGGAAGACAGTAGGCAAGCCTAAGGTAAGTTTGATGAGAGAAAGGATTCTGGATATTAATCCTAAAGCGGAAGTAGTGGTATATCAGGAATTCTATAGTGCTGAAAATGCCGAGAGTCTTATACATGATGATACGGATTACATAGTGGATGCTATTGACACGGTTACGGCGAAGATTGATCTGATTGTCCGGGCAAAAGAGAAGGGTATTCCGGTGATGAGCAGTATGGGAGCAGGAAATAAATTAGACCCTACACAATTTCAAGTTGCGGATATATATGAGACATCTATTGATCCATTGGCAAAAGTGATGAGAAGGGAATTAAGAAGAAGGAATGTCACTTCTTTAAAGGTAGTTTATTCAAAAGAAGAACCTTTAACGCCGCTGGAATTGGATAATACATGCAGGACTGACTGCATATGCTCCAATAAAGAACGTACATGTACAGTACGCAGGCAGATACCCGGAAGTGCAGCGTGGGTGCCTTCGGTTGCAGGATTGATTATCGGGGGAGAAGTGATTAAGGATCTGGTAAAAATATAATAAGAATACTCAGCAACAGCATATTCATTATGCTGTTTTTTTGCGGCAAATATAAATTGTTTGATATTATATACGGGATTTGCAAAATATATTATCAGGTCGATTGTTTATGTGTAATAGAATTATGATATTTACTTGAATGCAATATATTTTAAAAATCCATATATATTGGAGGAATATAGATGAATTTATGGAAGCCGGATAGAGTATATTTTGAGCCATCCGCTATGGAATATCCTATGAGTAAAAAAATATATGATTACTGTAAGACGAATAATATACCTGTTCTTAAAACGACCTCTCATAGTCAAGTAAGGGATATTCCCGGTGAGACAGAGAGAGCTCAATTTGCCAATGCGAGAAAAACTCTTGTGGTGGGTACAAAAAAGAGTATGAAATTAGAAGTTTGCAAGCCATCTGCTCATTATCAATTTTCCTTAGTAACCAATTGTCCCGGGAATTGTGAATACTGCTATTTATATACTACACAAGGGAAAAAGCCGTATGTACGTGTTTATGTGAATATGGATGAGCTTTTCGATACTATTGATCAATATATAGAGCAACGATTGCCTGAAGTTACCAGCTTTGAAGCGGCAAGCACCGGTGACCCGCTGGGATTGGAACATATTACGGGAGCGTTAAAAGAAACTATTGAACATTTTGGAACGCTTGAACAGGGTATATTAAGAGTAGTAACAAAGTTCTCAAATGTCGACAGCTTGCTGGATGCCAAGCATAATGGCAAAACCGCATTCAGATTTTCAATTAATTCCGACTACGTGATACGCAATTTTGAGCATACAACGGCACAACTTCAAGAAAGGCTTAAAGCAGCAAAAAAGATACAGGATGCGGGATATGAATTGGGATTTATCATCGCGCCTATCATATTACATGAAGGTTGGAAAGACGGATATAAAAAACTGATAGAAATGCTGCATGACCATATTTCTGCTGAAAACAATAAAACCATTACATTTGAACTCATTCAGCACCGTTTTACAAGCAATGCAAAGGAGATCATCCTCAAAAGATTCCCTAATACCAAGTTGGATATGGATGAAAGCAAAAGAGCGTTGAAATTCGGCAAATATGGCAGAACAAAATATGTTTATCCAAAGGAAGAAGCTGCCGAAATGAAGGAATATATCAGCAATCTTATCACAGAGCTTTATCCTAATGGGAAGATACAATATTTCACGTAAATAGTAGGAAAAGAGCTGCCTCAAGAGGGCAGCTCTAAATTTTAATACAGCAGACATTTAAATTATTTGGTAAAGGACTGGACTTCTTTTTGCAAATCCAATTCAAGGAGATTCAATTTTTCATTTAAATCATTGATAACGTTTTTATCCGCTGCTGCTGCAAGTTCTTTCTCTGTTTCAATTTTCAGAGATTTTAGAATCTTTATTTTGTGAAGAGTGCTTATTTTGTTTGGCATACTTTGTTCTCACTTTCTGTAATTTATAATATATATATTTTAACCCTTTTTAAATCTAAGTTCAACAAAATATGAGCATTAGATGTAAGTGATTGTGTGAATATATTATATTGAAGAAATATATGAGATTTGTTATACTTCTTAATAATGCTGTAGAACTGTATGAGTTTTTAGGAGGAGTTAAATGAAGAACATTATTCGGTTAATAAAATACGCGCGTCCATATTGGTGGCTGTTAGTGATAGCAGGTTTCAGCCTGCTGACGATTACCGCTCTAAATCTTGTAACGCCTTGGCTTGTGAAAGAATTGATCAGAATATTGACAGAACAGCAAGATATGAATGCAATGCTTGTTATTCAAAATACCGTGATGATCCTTGTCGCTGCATATGTAGTGAGAGCTGTTTTTACATACTTTTATAGATATTTGAGCCATGTTGCTGCGTGGAAACTGGTAGCGGATATGAGGACGATGGTTTATGAACATCTGCAAAAACTGTCTTTGCGGTATTATCATGACAAACAAACCGGACAGCTTATGTCTAGAACAATCAATGATACGGCGACATTTGAGGTGTTAATCGCCCATGCAGTTCCGGATTTGATTACAAACGGCTTAATTCTTATCGGTATCACCACCATTTTATTTGTGATCAATGCTTACCTGGCAGCTTTAGCACTTATTCCCATCCCTTTTTTGATGATAGGGGGATGGTGGTTCACTAAAAAGGTTTTACCGAACTTTAGAGAGGCACAAAGTACGTTGGCGGAGTTAAATGCAGTTGTACAGGACAATATTTCCGGGATTAAAGAGATTCAAGTGTTTAATCAGCAGATCAGAGAAAAAAATAGAGTGGATAAACGAGCAAAAAAGTATGCATCGGCGATATTGCATGCGCTAAAGCTAAGCGCGATATTTCATCCGGCGGTTGAAATGGTTAGTGCGTTCGGGACAGTGGTAGTGGTGGGTTTTGGAGGATGGCTGGCTATGCGGCATTACATATCTCCGGCGGATATTGTAGGTTTTATATTATATCTAAGTCTTTTTTACCAGCCTATTACTACCCTTGCAAGAGTCATTGAAGACTTACAGCAAGCTACAGCCGGGGCGGAAAGAGTGTTTGAATTGCTTGATACAGAGCCGGATATCGTTGATCAAAAAAATGCAAAAGAGATAGCAAAAGCCGGGGGCGAAATAACTTTTGAGCATGTGGATTTTGAGTATGTATCTTCCAAGCCGGTTTTAAAAGATGTCAGCTTTCATGTTCAATCAGGACAAATGCTTGCGTTGGTAGGGCCGACAGGAGTAGGAAAAACAACAATCATCAGCTTGGCAGCTCGGTTTTACGATCCGACTTCCGGCAGAATTCTGTTAGATGGGACGGATATAAAGGAGATCACGATTTCTTCTCTAAGAAATCAAATTAGTATCGTACTTCAGGATATATTTCTTTTTAACGGAAGTGTTGCGGATAATATTGCTTATGGAAGTAAAGAGGCCTCTTTGGAAGATATCGTCCAAGCCGCAAAGATCGCGAGGGCTCATGACTTTATTAGCGAGCTGCCGCAAGGGTATGATACTATTATCGGAGAACGGGGTGTGAAACTGTCGGGAGGACAAAAACAGCGCTTGTCCATTGCGAGAGCTGTATTGCGAAACACGCCGATTCTAATACTGGATGAAGCAACCGCCGCTGTTGATGTTGAGACTGAAAAGCAGATACAACAGGCCATACAGGAATTAGCAGGGAGCAAGACCATCATCGTGATTGCCCATAGACTATCCACAGTGAAAAAAGCCGATAGGATTCTAGTTTTAAAAGAAGGAGAAATCGTTGAGTCGGGAACCCATGAAGATCTACTGCAATTGGGCGGGTTATATGAGCAGCTATGCAAAACGCAGTTGGAAATACATAAATAATAACTTTGATATTGTATTATACCTCGAATATGCCAAGCGTATTCGAGGTATAATATTCTATACACTATTTGCAAATGACTGCTTGGAAGGATTATTCCTCCGAAAAATGCTTTAAATATTTGATTTCACACTATGATTGAATATAGATAAATAGTATTAAGAGTAATATTGTAGAAGTTAATATTAGAATTATGATATAATCAAAAGTATAAATTATTTGTATTTTTCTAGCATGAGGTAAATGGATATGACTTCTATGTATGAAGATAAACTTAATAATGAATTACGAGTTGATTGCAAAAAATGCTTTGGTTTATGCTGTGTAGCATTGTACTTTTGGGCTTCGGAAGGTTTCCCAACCGATAAAGAGGCCGGAAAGCCTTGTATAAACTTGCAACCGGACTTTGTCTGTTCTATCCATAAAGACCTTAGGAATAAGAGGCTTAAGGGTTGTATAGCTTATGACTGTTTTGGTGCCGGTCAAAAGGTAGCTCAAGTTACTTTTGGTGGACAGGATTGGCGGCAAGTACCTAAATCAGCTAAAAAGATGTTTGATTCATTTTTGATTATGAGGCAGCTTCATGAAATGTTATGGTATCTTACTCAAGCATTTATGCTGCAAACGGATGAGGGCATAAAAGAGGAGATAACCTCATTGTGGGAAAGTACGGAACAGCTTACCTTTCTCGATGTTGATGCTATACTAGCACTGGATGTAACGGCTCATCGAACCAAGGTTAACAAACTGCTTAAAAATACCAGTGATCTAGTACGTACTAAAGCACGTGGTGAAAAAAACACTTCTTCAATAAATAAGAATACACATTCTCGGTCGTTAGACTATTTTGGCGCAGATCTGAGAAAAACTAATCTTCGAGGTGCAGACTTGAGGGGAGCTTGTCTTATTGCGGCAAACCTTAGAGGAGTCGATTTGAGCGGGGCTGATCTTATCGGGGCTGATCTGCGGGATGCAGAGCTTAGTGGAGCTAATCTCGCAAACAGCATTTTCCTTACCCAAGCTCAGATCAACACAGCTAAGGGTGATTCACATACAAAGCTGCCCAGTATGCTGGTTCGTCCAACCTATTGGTCAAAGTAGCTAACCGGTATGAATGTGAATTATTTGCACTGGATATTCGGAAAATAAAAGATTTTAAGGAGTATTTAATATGCTTATTGCTTTTATTGTTGGATTTATTATTGCTCTGATAGGGTGTATTTTATCTTTTGTAACCGGGAATTGGTATATTTCTTTTGGAATATCTATTGTAATGGCTATTATTTCAGTGTTGGTAGCAAGTGTTTTTAAAAACTTTTCACTAATACTTACAGCCAGAGTGAGATCAGAAAATAAAAAGAAAGGTAAGGAACTACTTGAGCTTGAAGCTTACTCAAGAATTCTTACATTATTTGCATTACCCAATATAATAATTGCAGTATTTTTGTATTTCAAATTATTTAGTTAATTGAATGAGTTTAAATTTAATACAATTTAATTTCTATAGGAAGGGATATGAAGGATCTTTTTCTCAAGTTCTGTGATCGCTCAAGATTTAACAGTACTTTGAAAAAAGATCCTTCATGCTGTTATAGAGGAAATCCGTAGAGAACTCTCTAGCATACAGAACTGGAAATAATAAAAAAAATTCTAAAAATATTGACGATAGATAAGTTGTCGGTCAAAATAACACCAAACAGATAAGAATAATTGGAATTAAAATTGGTCTTGAAAGGAGAGCAAAGGTGAAGCAATTAAATTTTGGAACATTAAATACGAAATATGCGGAGAAAAACCCGGAGGAGGCAATCAGGTACATAGTAGAAACAATTGGTATTTCAAAAATAGTACTAGCTTCAAGCCTTTCTATAGAAGACCGGTTACTGACGAAGAGGCGATTGAGACAACAAAAACGTTAGCATGTAAGGAAGGAATATTAGGAGGTATATCAGCCGGAGCAGCAACCTTTGTTGCTTTGCAGATAGCTCAAAAACTTGAGCCGGGAAAGAGAGTGCTTTCAATTATTCCTGATACTGGAGAAAGATATTTAAGCATGGGACTGATATGAGGTGAGGCATAATGAACGAGCTAGCCAATTTATACAATAGCGGTATTATATATGTACAGTATATAGAGACTGGAGATACGGAAATAAAGCAAAAGCATCTTCACTATCTCCATAAAATTGAGTTCTCTAAAGCGAGCAGACAGAAAATCTTAAAGATAAAAAACTGTGATAGATTGCTGGTATTTTGCAGTATCATGTGTAATGACTGCAGGATCACGCTGGCATTATTGGAAAATATTCGACAAATATTAAGCTTTTCCTGCTTATAAAGGTGAAAAAGTAACCATTGTTGCTGCGGCACTTTGGACCCCTGCAATAGCTTGCTGCATTTGAGTTCCTACTGTCATATCATCACCTCCTTCCGAAAAAAGCGTTTTTAAAAGTATTTAGCCCTTTGGTCTGGCTAACAAGGCTGCCATAAAAGCAAAAATAATTGCAGCTGAAATACCTGCGCTGGTAACTTCAAATATACCTGTAAGCACTCCCACTATTCCGCTTTTTTGTGCTTCTTGCAGTGCACCTTTTACCAGTGAGTTTCCAAAACTGCTGATAGGCACGGATGCTCCTGCTCCGGCAAACTTTATTAGCGGCTCATATAATCCAAGTCCACCCAATACAGCACCTACAACTACTAATGAACTGGTCATATGTGCAGGCGTAAGCTTAAACACATCCATCAATATTTGTCCCACAACACAAATACCGCCACCTACTATAAAAGCCCAAATAAATTTTTCCATCTACTCGTCCTCCTCTTATGCTTCTATGGATACAGCATGGGCGATGCAGGGGATACTCTCTTTTTGCTGATAAGAGAGGGGTGACATTAAAGCCCCTGTTGCAACAATTAAAATCTTTTTAAGTTCGCCTTTCCTCATACGGTTTAAGAAATGTCCGTAGGTAACTGTAGCGCTGCATCCGCACCCACTGCCTCCGGCCATTACCGGCTGCTCTTTTTTGTAGATTAAAACACCACAATCGGTTAGAATTTCATTTTTTATTTTTATACCATGGTCGGCTAGTAAATCCGCAGCAATATGATGTCCGACTCTTCCCAGATCACCTGTTGCAATGATATCATAATAAGAAGGTTCTCGATTTAAATCCCTGAAATGGGCCTCAATAGTATCTACTGCTGCAGGTGCCATTGCACCTCCCATGTTGAAAGGATCAGATAATCCCATGTCAATTACCCGTCCAATGGTAGCAGATGTAACCTTAGGTCCTTCACCTTGTCTTGTTAATAGTCCCGCCCCTGCTCCAGTCACTGTCCACTGGGCAGTAGGGGGTTTTTGTCCTCCATATTCGGTAGGATATCTGAACTGCTTTTCAGCTGCTGCATTATGACTGGAGGCTGCCGCTATAACATTATCACCAAATCCGCTATCTATAATGAGGGAGGCGAGGGCTAGTCCTTCCATAGCACTGGAGCAGGCCCCAAAAAGTCCTAAGTAGGGAGCACCTAAAGTGCGTGCGGCAAAACTGCTGGAAATAATCTGGTTCATCAGGTCTCCACTCAGAAAAAACTGTATGTCTTCTTTTTTCTTTCCTACTTTATGGATAGCTGTTTCACAAGCTTCTTCCAATAGTTTCTTTTCAGCTTTCTCATAGCTATCTTGCCCTAACCATATATCATCATGTAGTTTATCAAAATCACCAGCTAATGGTCCTTTTGCCTCAAAAGGCCCGCCTACAGCTGCACTGGAAGCGATAACAGGCTTAGATTCAAATACCCATGTTTGATGGCCCTGTATCATTTACATTCCCCCTAATGCCTTAATGATTATTTTTATTAAAGCAACTACAAAGGCAGAAAAAACGCCATAAACGATAACCGAGCCGGATAATTTAAACATATTGCCTCCTACGCCTAATACATATCCTTCACTTCGGTGTTCAATAGCAGCAGATGCCATTGTGTTGGCGAACCCTGTTACGGGTACGGCAGTACCTGCACCTGCCCACTGCCCGATATGGTCGTATACACCAAGACTGGTAAGTATTACTGAAATAATGATTAAAACTGCAACTGTAGGATTGCCTGCTGTCGTTTCAGTAAAGTTAAAATACTTTATAAACATCATCTGTAAGGCTTGCCCAATGGTACAAACAATGCCTCCTACAAAAAAAGCTTTGATACAGTTTGTTACAACAGGACGTTTTGGTTCTCTAGCCTGTGCAAATGCTTGGTACTGCTGCTGCGTTGGCGTTAGCTTTTTGTTTTTTTTACTGGACATTTTATCACCTTCTATCGTAATAAATATGGTTCTAAGCTTTCTATAACCATTTTAAGCTTATCCGCATCTTGCGAATACATCATCTTTGCATATTTATTTTCTGTTTCTAATGAAAAGGTTATCAAATCTGCTTGAGCTTTTTCAAGATTTGCATAGAGCATTTCTTTTACTTTAGGCTGGGGCAGTTGTATAGCATCATCAAAGAGATCCACATATAAATCCCCAGATGAATCAACTTGTCCTATAAATACATTATCTAGTGACAAACCCATATTTTCTAACTGCATATTCAGCCACTGCTGGTTTAGCCCTAGGTTTGCAAGAGGCTCGTTTAGTATGTTTCCATCTAATATAACTGTTTGCGGTTCGGATTGCGGTGCTACTTTTCTTCCTAAGTCATAAGATGTAACTGGTTTTTTATCTGATTTTAATAGAACATTTATATCACCGGTAGTCTCCATGATGGCAAATTCAACATCAGCCAAATTAAATACATTCTTTGTTCTAAGCTCTCTTAGAAGTTCTTCACCTGTAAGTCTTACTTGTGATAGGTTTTCTTCCATAACCTTTCCTTGCTTTATTAAAATGGTTTCCTTGCCGTTTATTACATCATGAAATAATTTGCTCTTTAGAGATAGGTAGTCTAAAGCCAAAGACAGAATAATCCATACACCTAAAGCAATAAATCCAAACGCCAGATTTGTAATCATCTTCACAGAAATGAGAGCAGTAATGAGGGCAATAACCGTGTAGTTAACGAACTGAAAAGGAGTCATTTTTGCCACATTTCTCTTTCCGAGTATTCTAATAAAAACGATAGATAGAAAAAATAATGCAGCAGATCTTAGCAATATATCTAGCCAGTCTTTCATATATAACTCTCCTTACTTAGAAGCCTTTGTATTGTGGCTCTTGGTATTCAAGTGTTTGTACTCTTTTTTCCAAATCTCTTATAATATCGCCTGTTTTATTTATTGCATCTTCATATACAAGTCTTGTCTCATCGCTCTGTGTTTGTGCTGCGTAAATTTTTAAGGTGCTTTGGGCACCTTTTATAGAAGCTAATGTTTGTTTTACTTGGGAACTAACTGTCATAATTATTTGCCTCCCCTTATGAATCAATCCAATATATATTTTTACAATAAATCGAATGTTAATTCATAAAATACAATAATGAAATTTTTGTAAAAAAATAATAGCTGTATCAAAGCAGCTTTAAAGCCATAAAATATGATTAATTAGACAGAGGCTTAAAGGTGATTATTGTGGGTGTCGGTGGAGCGGCCCGCCTACCTGAACTGGTAGATTTTTTTGATTCACTGAATATACCAAGTATTATGGATAGACATAGTATAAACTAGTTCAATTTGACAGTATTAACAATGCATATACAATGTCCAGAGGAGTTGTGGTAATACGACCTCTAATAACGGTTCGGCTGCGGTATTATATGTATAAGCTAAGAGGGAGACAGATTTCTGCTCCCTCTATAAGTATACATTCCGATAATGAATTGTTTTATTTCTGACATCCATATCCGTAGCCAAATCCGCCAAAACCTCCGCAGAAGAAACAGAAGAAGATCAGGATGATGAGAAGCCACCAGATCCAATCAAAGCCGCATCCAAATCCAAATGCACCATAACCTTGTTGTACGTCTGCCATTTTTGTACCTCCTTTCGAAAATTAGTGATTTAACATAACATTTCTCCAGTTTTTTTCATTGGGTAAGTTAAAAGCATTTCATATAAATTTTATCAACTATATAAGTTGAATTAAATACTTGGATATTACAAGTCAACGGAACGCCACGGGGGACGTTCCCTACGAGTTGCAAATCCGGTATGAATGGAATTTGGTGTTATATGTAGGGAACGGCCCCTGTGCCGTTCCGACTCAAATCTTTAATTCAACTTATATAACATCAATTTTTAACACTTATTCAACTGCTGTTTTAGCAGTGGAACAGCCGTATCCATAGAAATTGTTACACCAGAAAAGCAATAGAAATAGGACAATAAACCATAGTACAGTGTCATTATCCAATATTCCACCTAAAAATCCGTTTGACATTTATCATTGCCTCCTTACATAATGGTTGTTGTATATAATATACACACACTTCATCATATTCAGATTGAGTGTTCAGTGTGTATGTACACCGAATTTATTAAATAGGAGGATTTTTTATGGACGAATATAGCAATCAACCTAATGTAATTTTTTATATAATTTGGAAAGTAGTAGCACATATTTTTTCACTTTCAAAACAATAAAAATCCAGATATAAGAATACACGATACTAAAGGAAAAGATTATTACTATAAGCAAAAGCAATATCCAGGCTATTAAAAGCTTCTGCCAGATCAGATATGCCAATAACAAAGGTTAGTATTGAGATACCACTGGTTAAGATTAAGCTTGGAATCCAGATCTTTCTCCATTTTCGATTGTAACTCATTACTACTAGAGATAATGTCAAGCCTATAGGACCAGTTGTAAATATAAAAATAATTGCCTCTTCAATATGAATAGCAGAAACAAGAGCTGCAGTACCTAAAAACATTAGTATAGCATCTTCAAGATAAAGAAGAGTTCCAATGGCTATTGGCAGACTGCTAAGCGGTGACAGCATTAGGCCTGCCACTGGAAGAAAAACAGGAGACTCCTGAAATATTACAGCAAGCGCAGTCATTATGCCAAGACTAGCTGTTCTTTTACTGTACCTTTCTGATATGATTTCTTTTCGTCTTCCTTGAACCTTCAAAGATTTAAAAATGAAAAATAGTAATACAATATAAATCAAAAAGAAAAAGATTGCTATCACAATCCCACCTCCCAAGGACAGTTCGAAAATGTGCATCCTTTAATATATTCTATTAGATTGTTATTGTAATGTGACTTTAAAAGCTAATTTTTGAATGTATTCTGATATTAGTGCCCATGGTTTTCTTCTGCATCTTTTTTAGTTTCGTGAACTGTACCAAATGGGTGCTGAGGTGGTGCATAGATAGAGTATAATTTAAGCGGTTTATTGCCTGTATTGATTAAGTTATGCCATTTACCGGCGGGTATGATGAACGCATAATCATCATATACTTCTCTTTGAAAGTCCAAACAATCTTTTCTATCACTCATTTTAACAAGCCCTTGACCTTCTTCAATACGTATGAATTGATCAAGGTTGGGATGAATTTCCAAACCTATGTATTCACCAACATTGATGCTCATCAAAGTAAGCTGAAGATGGCATCCTGTCCATAAAGCAAGACGGAAGTTATTGTTCTGCTTGGTAGCTTCCTCAATATCAACTACAAACGGGTTAGGTCCATAATCTTTTAGTACAATTGGCTTACTAGTATTGGGTTGTTCGATATAAGGAAGATATTGATTAGGGAACTGGTTCCATAAATCGGGGTTATATATTGGGGTATTAGCGAAGTACGGGCACTGATACATATTATAAGCGTTATACATCGGTGTATTACCGTAGTAAGGACATGGGAACTCCTTATGCCCATTATACATATTGAGCATTCCTTTCATAGTCTTATAATATTATCATATGCTTTATGTAAAACAGATGTGCTCAGATTCACTGGAATGGTATTGGGTTTAATTCTGTAATGTATTAGAGGTCAAAATTAAATTTTCCGGTAAGCAGAAATAATACTAATTGAATTGTAAAAGAGAATAAAGAAAATTCGCTGCAGTGAAATGTTTATGTGAATAAATGAAGAAATCTATTCAAGAAAGTAGTTTAATATAAAAAATCTTCGCAATATCTTCACAAGTTCTTCATATTTGAGTATTACAATAAGATTAGTGGGAATTAATGTTGATTTTTAGTGATAAAAGAAAGGAATGATGTTTATATGTTTAAATGGTTTGAAAAACTGATTGAAAAGATTGCAAAAGCAAACGGTGACAACTTCCAAGGTCAGAAGCTTGATTGCTGCGAATTGAACAAGAATGGCAATAGTGGAGGGGCAAAAAAATAATGAACTTACATTAGAATGAGGTACTGACTATGGAGCTACCAATTGCTTTCATTGCTTTTATTGCCGGGATGGTTTCTTTTCTTTCTCCGTGTATTGTTCCAATGATTACGGTATACTTTAGTCTTATTACCGGTAGGCCAATAAGTGAGCTTACCGATGGCAATAAAAGAATAAGTATGCAGATGCATATTTTTATAAATACGTTGTTATTTATCGCAGCCTTTACACTTGTTTTTACTATTGCAGGCGGAACAGCCGGGCAGGCAGCAAAATTCTTAAATAAAAATATCAGGATATTTAATATATTAGGCGGAATTACGGTGATATTTTTATCTCTCAAGATGTTGGGTTTCTTCGACTGGATATCACTGAGAAGCCGGAAATTAGAGAAAATATTTGATGCCAGTAGATTGAGTACACGTGCAAGATATTTAACTACTTTATTAGTAGGAATATTTTTCGCGATCGCCTGCTCCCATTGTATTGGCCCTCTTTTATACTCCATGCTGATTTTTGCAGGCAATACGGGATCGGCATACAACGGGATGTTTATCATGTTTTCATTCTCGATGGGATTGGCAATACCTTATCTCATTGTAGGACTTACTTTAAACAGATCGATAAAGATTCTGCAGAAAATATCAAAATATCAAAAATCCGTTTCTTTTGTTGTAGGTGCAATATTATTAATGTTTGGAATACTGATGCTATTTAGCAAATTTACGCTAATAGTGCAATTACTATATAAGATAATGCCTATAAAAATACCTATAGGGATGTAGAAAGGGGAACACCATGAAAGTATTATTTTATGTATTTGGATTTCCAGTGCATTTTTTTGGACTCATGATTGCTGTAGGAATGCTGGCTGGAATATACGTGGCGTATATAGAGGCAAAGAGGAAAGGTTTAAATGTTGATAAGCTGTTTGACATCGTATTATATTCAGTTATTGCCGGGATTGTAGGGGCTAGAGTATTTTATATTGTTTTCTATAACTTTGGTTACTATATCAAAAATCCTATAGAAGTTATAAAAATCAATGAGGGTGGCTTATCTATTCATGGAGGACTATTGGCTGCCTTTATCGTCTCCTTTCTTTATATCAAAAAGCATAAGCTTAACTTTTTCAGGTATGCAGACGCAATCGCTCCGGCAGTGATATTAGGTCAGGGTATTGGCAGAGTCGGGTGTGATGTATTCGGTAAAGTGATGACTACTCCATTATCATGGGGAATAGAGTATCAAGGACAGTTGCTGCATCCGGCGCAGATGTATGAGTTTGTTCTAGACTACCTAGTATTTTTTATATTGTGGAGAATGAGGAAAAGTGTAAAATATGATGGTCAAATATTCCTATGGTATGTGATTCTATTCTCTATAAACAGAGGAATTGTAGAATTATTCAGGATTAATCCATCGGTGATCGGATGGTTTTCCATATCGCACTTGTTAAGTTTACTATTTATCATTGGTACGTTAGTAGTCATGCATTTTCTAAAGAAAAATGCATCAGTGTCAACATCAAATGATTCAATAATCACAACAGAAAGTAAGGTAAACATAGCCAAAGATGTTTTCATTTTTCTTGTATTAGTTGCTGTTTCAATGATTATCTTCTATACTGTACAATCTTGATAAAGCGAGGGATTTATTATGAATGTATTCAAAAGCAAACTCCAGGATGAGATGCTGATTTCTTTAAGAAACGAGCTTGAAGAATTAATAGAGCATAAAGAACTTGCAGATTTTCAAGTTATTCAGCTAAGTCAGGCATTAGATAAACGAATAGTGGAAATTATGAAAGAAAAAATGGCTGCTCTGAAAGTATAGTAAGTTAATGATATGCTGCATACGAAATAAAAATATGAATGGAGGCGATATTTTTGCATTTCTTAGATAAATATGCTTATGGATTATGGGGAGCGGTTGCATTTAATATTATCTTTTTTGGACTGTTTACACTTGCTGCTTTTAAGCCGGCTACCAGAAGAGATTGGAGGACACTCGGAGCATTTACGGCTTTTATGGTGGCACTTTTCAGTGAAATGTTTGGCTATCCACTGACCATATATATTTTAACTTCTATTTTAGGGAACAAATATCCGGTACTTGATCCCTTTACACATTTAAACGGACATTTGTGGGTCGCATTAGCAGGAGGTTCAATGTGGGTGTATTCTATATTACATCCATTAAGCAATGTATTAATATTTACAGGACTTATTATTATATCCATAGGATGGAAAGGCATCCATGCAGGAAATGGCCGGTTGGTTACTTCAGGAATATATAAGTTTGTCCGGCACCCGCAATACTCCGGCTTTACACTTACAATCATTGGATTTCTTGTGCAATGGCCGACAATCATTACGATTATAATGGCACCTATACTGTTAATAATGTACAAAAGGCTGTCAAAGAAAGAAGAAAAAATAATGATAGAGGCATTTGGACAGGAGTACCTTGAGTATAAAGAGCAAGTACCGGCATTTATTCCTAATAAGAGAATAACATTACGTGATATTGCCGATTTCTTTAGTGTTTTTAAGAGGGATAACGCAGTCTAAGCAGTTGTTTAGTAAATGTTAGGGTAATTGAAATATAAAATAAAGAGAGGCTGATAGAGATGGACTTTTTGCAGGAAAATGGATTATATCTTCTTTTTGTAGGAGTAATGATGTTTATGATGTTCCGTAATGGCGGCTGCTGTGGAGGACACTCCGGTCAAAGACATGGGGGAGGTGCTCATGGAAGCCATGGAGGAGGCTGTGGAGATTCGCATTCTACAAATCACAGGGGTGCAGACGCTCAGACTGTAGATATGGTAAAGGATCCCGTGTGTGGGATGCATATCAATCCTTCTACTGCAATTCATGAATAGTATAATATATTAATTCAAATAAGAAGTTGTTACCTTTATTGATTTTTCAGCGTCAAGTACTATTTCCTAGCTCTTATATAAGTGCATAAATGCTTGTTACAAAATGTTCTAATAATTATAAATCAAGAAGTATATGAAGCTTATAGGAAAATGTATTATGTTTTGAACATAAAATTAAAGGTTCTGGAGATACTGTGTTTTGTAAGCGATTAAAAAGTATAATAAAGAAAGGATGTTGTAAATGGGAGTAGTAACTAACACAACCGACAAGTACCAGGTATGTATAGATGCATGTAACAAATGTTTTCAAGCGTGTTTTGAATGTCTAAAGGCATGTTTGAATGAGCCTGATGCAGCTGCAAGAAAAGCCTGCATTAGCATACTTCTGGAATGTGCTAAGATTTGTGAACTTTCATCCGCATACATGGCGATGGATGCACAATATGCAAAAGATCTTTGCAAGCTTTGTGCAACCATTTGTGATAAATGCGCAACAGAATGTGACATGTTTAAAGATGATCACTGTCAAAAATGTGCAGATGTTTGCCGTACTTGTGCTAATGAATGCAGAAGGATGTCAGGGGTATAAAAGATACAAAACAGCTAATAGCTGCACAGCTATTAGCTGTTTTGCATATAACAAGTGTTTAGATAATGGCAATGCTTTGATGAATTGCTTTCTAGCAAGCTTATTTGAAGTTAATCATCAGCAACACTGAGAAGTGTTGTACTATTTAGCGGAAATAAAACATAGGGTCAACAGGCTTACCTTTTACCAGTATTTCAAAATGAGCATGAGGGCCGGTAGACCATCCTGTACTTCCAACTTTGGCGATAACCTGTCCTTTTTTCACTTCCTGTCCTGGCTTTTACCAGCAAGCTGTGCATCAAAGAATACTGCACATTTAAAAGAGGCTGAAGAGTATTTTGCTCTCTATAAAAAGAATTCCAAGGAGTTTGCAAGCCTTAATCCGGAATATCAATCTGAATTGGAGCAATTAAATATTCAGATTGATAAGTTGTATGGTTATGGCAAAGAAATGGTGAATATGTACATAAAAATTGGCCATAAAGAAGGAAACAAAATGATGGCTGAATTTGATGAAATGGTTGACAGTATATATATAAAGGTTGATGAAATTCAGCAGAAAACGGAAACTGCTATGGATGAAGATTTAATGACCATACAGATGCATATGTCAATGAACCAGAACACAGGCATTGCTTTGGCAGTTATAATAATAATTATAGCACTCCTTATAGCCATTATGCTTGCTAGCAGTATTACCAAGCCTATAAATAATTTCCTTGAAATATCTAAAGACTTAGAGAAAGGTCAGGGTGATCTGACAAGGCGAATCAATGTTAAATCAAAAGATGAATTAGCAAAAATGGCACAATCCTTTAACAAGTTTATGGATAGCATGGAGAATATAGTCTTATATATAAAAAAGAATTCCTCTATTGTATTACAGGGTTCAGAGCAACTGAATGAGGGAAGTGTGAAAACTGCTGGCGGTATTTCTATGATCAATACCCACATGGGTAGAGTAGCGAAGGATACTCAAAAAATAAGTACTTCAATCAACAACATTGCTGCCAATATATCAGAGATTGCACAGGCTTCACAAGCTTCCGCATCCGATGCACGGGAGGCTAGCCTTGAGGCGTATAATATTAATAAGCTTGCACAAGCAAGTGGGAAATTATCATTAACAGCAGCGATGCAGGAAGTGGCAGCAAGTATATCTATCCAAACGGATATAATTGAAGGATTAAGTACTACTGCTTCAGTCCTAAATGAGTCGGCAGAACAATTAAACGGGCTAGTAAGTGAACTCAGGCTTCAAGAAAACCAATAAAACAAAACAGATAAAAACAGGCCATTGATGAATAGACAGATTAAATGACATGTTACACACAGAGATGGTGAACCAATCCATGTACAATAAATATATGATGGAAATACAGAATCCGGAGATACGGCAGATGATTGCGCAAATGCGGGATGGAAAGATGCAGCAGATAACGCAGCTGCAGCAGGAGATAAAAAAGATGATGCCAAGTCAATAAAATTCATTCTATGTAAATTAAATAACAGAAAGTAAGATGAAAGCCCTTGGTAATCGAGGGCTTTTTATAGTATTTTCACAAGATCTTCACATTTTTTACATAACATCTTCATAATTAAGCGATATGATAAAGATAATAGAAGTAAAGATAATGAGGAGGAGGGATAAAAATGGATGTATTGACAGAGAAAATTCGGAAACGTTACGACCGTGTGTCTGGAATATATGATTTCATGGAGAAGTTAATGGATAGTGGAAAAATGAAACAGTGGCGGGAAGAAATTATCCAAGAGTTATCGGGAAAGATATTAGAAGTAGGGGTAGGAACCGGAAAAAACATTGAGTACTATCCGCACGATAGCAATATAACAGCAATTGATTTTAGCAGTAAGATGTTGGATAAAGCTAGGGAAAAAGCTGGCAAATTGAGTAAAAAAGTTGAATTAATACAAATGGATGCTCAAAATATGGACTTCGAGGATAATACCTTTGACGCTGTTTTCACCTCTTGTGTGTTTTGTTCCGTACCTGATCCGGTTAGAGGATTAAGAGAAATCAGAAGAGTATGCAAAAATAACGGAAAAATTGTCATGTTAGAGCATGTCAGAAGTGATAAAGAGATCTTAGGGTTATTAATGGATATATTTAATCCGCTAGTAGTTGGCACATATGGTGCCAATATTAATAGGAGGACAGTGGATAATATTCTAAAAGCTGGTTTTTCAAAGATTCAAGTTACTGATCTTATGCTTGATATAGTAAAGAAAATTACTGTTATTAATACTAAATTGAACGAAAAAAATAATATCTAACATAAACTTGACACATCGGATTAGTATGATATAATGAAAACGCACCCCCTCCCATGTGGGGTAGGCAGTAGTGAAAATAGAAGAACAATATAAGGAGCGGGCTGACTTTAAGTCAGTTTTTTTGCAATCTAAAAACTATACGGTGGTAAGCAGATATAATGAAATAGTATCACGCATATAGGAGGTAGGAATGATGAGTGAAAAAGTCTTGGTTGTAGATGATGAGGTAAAATTGTTGGCGGTTGTTAAAGACTATTTGGCAGTGGAGGGATATGAAGTATATACTGCTGATAGAGGAAGAAAGGCCATTGAATTATTCAGAGAAATTAAGCCGGATTTTGTGATATTGGACTTAATGCTTCCTGATTTATCAGGCGAGGAGATATGTAAGATACTTCGAACAGAGTCGGATGTTCCTATACTGATGCTTACTGCCAAGAGTGGTGAGGAGGATAAAATTAACGGTTTATATATCGGTGCAGATGATTATCTAACAAAGCCCTTTAGTCCTAGAGAATTGGTAGGAAGAGTCAGAGCGATATTAAGAAGAACAAAAGGGAATGTAGTAGTCGCAGATATTTTATCCTTTAATAACAGTGATTTGGAAATTGACTTGCCAAAGCATGAGGTGAAAAAGAAAGGAGAAACGATATATCTAACACCTAATGAATACAATGTTTTAGTGGCTTTAGCACAAAATCCTCAAAGAACATTTTCACGGAGCCAGTTAATCAGTATTGCACTGGGATATGATTTTGAAGGATATGACCGGACCATTGATACACATGTAAAAAATATCCGGCAGAAGATTGAAGATGATATGAAAGATCCTAAATATATTGTTACGGTATATGGTGTTGGATATAAGTTTGTAGGAAATAGCCATGATTAATATTAACAGTCAATTAAGAAAATATTTTATTTCTATTGCATTTATATCGGTACTTTTTATTACCGTAGTTTCTAATATCAGCATGAATTATTTCTTTACAAACTATGTAAAGGCATCCAGACTCCAAGATGATCAGAAGCTGGTACAGTATATTGAGCGGTTGTATGAGGAATTTTAGATGATCGGTCTCTAATGAATATATTACACTACTCCTATAGTGAAGCAATAGATATAAAGCTTAAGACCAATGACAGTGAAGTAGTATGGGAAAGCGGGAAATCAGACATCATGATGCATGGAATGATGGGTGGAATGTTTGATCAAAGAGCATACTCTAAAACAAATGTAGTATATAAAGATTATCCTCTTGGTTATAAAGAACAGCAGGTAGGCATTGTATCGGTGGGGAGGCCCCAAAGCATTTTAGTGACCACACAGGATAGAGGTTTTGTATATACCATTAATGGAGTTTACATTGCTGCCTTTATCTTTTCGGTTGTACTTGCCGGTATTTTAAGTTTGCATGTATCCAAAAAATTCTTGCAACCTATTTATTCAATTAAAGAAAATGCCAAGTTGATTGAGGATGAAAAGTATTCACAACTGTATGATGTAAATACAGGTACTTTTGAATTACATGATTTATCCATATCCATCAAAGAACTAGCAGAAAAACTGGAATATCAGGATGCGCTGCGGAAAAGGCTTACAACAGATATTTCACATGAACTAAGAACGCCATTGGCGACGTTACAAAGCCATATAGAGGCATTTATGGACGGGGTGTGGGAACCGACACAAGAAAAATTATCAGGTATACATGATGAAATCACACGATTGACCAAGCTTATAAAGGATTTGTCTGATTTGTCCAGAATTGAAAGTGAAGAAATCAAGCTGGATTTGCAGCCGATTAAGATATCTTCAATTTTAAACAATGTTGTAGACAATTTTGAGCCTTTATTAATAAGCAAAGATATTAAAATCAAAAAATATATTCAGTGCGATATCGAAATCATGGGAGATGCGGACCGACTGAATCAGATCTTTATCAATTTGTTATCCAATGCGTATAAGTATACCAACGAGGGAGGACAGATTATAGTTAGGTTAACGGAATTAAAAAACTGGATTAATATTTTGATTGAAGATACAGGAGTAGGTATTTCTAAAGAAGATCTGACTCATATCTTTGAGAGATTCTATAGAGGTGATGCATCACGCAGCAGAGAGACAGGCGGAACAGGAATAGGTTTAACCATTACCAAAGCCTTGATAGAGGCACATAAAGGGTCTGTGAAAGTAGAAAGCGAAGTAGATAAAGGAACTAAAGCAATGATAACTTTTCCTAAATCTCCATAACTTCTTCATAATGTCTACATTAGTTCTTCATAATTGGTAGTTATAATTAAAGTATAAAAGCAACTAACAATTGCAACTTATTTTTTGAGGAGGTCTTCAATTATGAAGAAGAAAATTGCAGTATTTGTAACATCTTTGGTACTTATCACAGCTATAGCTATTCCAACAGCATTAGCTGCAGCGCCGGAAGATTCAAAAACATCAAAGTTTTTCGAGTCCATGTTTGATTTCCACAGAAAATGGGTAGAGAAATCTGTAGAAAAAGGTGAAATCACTGAGGAAGAAGCGGAACAATGGAATGAGCACTTTGATGCAATGGAAAAATACCATGAAGAGAATGGTTTTGAAGATCACTGCGGAGGAGCAGCAGGTCCTGGAAATGGCCCCGGCAACCAAAGCTTTAGATCTCAGTTCAATAATGGAATGATGGGTGGTTCCGGCGGAATGATGAATTCTTACAATAACGAATTATAAAATGTGACTTGATTCAGGCGGTATTTTATCCCGCCTGAATTTTTTGATAAATAAAAGTATTTTTTATATTTTCTTCACAAGTTCTTCAAGATTACACAGTATAATTCCTATTAAACATATGCGATTAGTAAAATATCTTTTCGGTATCCGCTAATTGTGATTAGTTTTAAGCATTATAAAGATATACTGGTGACTTTATCAAACAACTAAATTACTAAGTGGGGTGTGTTAGCAAATGAATTTGTTTAAACCAATTTGGATTGTATTAGGAGTTATTGTCCTGATTCTAATAATAAGCGGTTCGACCGTGATAGGTTCATACAACGCTCTAATTACAGAGAATGAGGCAATTGACGGAAAATGGAGTCAGGTAGAGAATAATTTACAGCGACGAGCCGACTTAATTCCTAATCTTGTAGAAACTGTCAAAGGTTTTGCGGCTCAGGAAAAAGAAATATTTGAATCCATCGCAGAAGCAAGGTCCAAACTTATTGGGGCGAAAGGAGTAAATGAAACTGCTAATGCGAATAATGAATTGTCTAATGCTTTAAGCAGGTTGCTGGCGATTAGTGAAGCTTATCCTACTTTAAAATCCGATGCAAACTTCAGACAGCTTCAAGATGAGCTGGCTGGCACTGAGAATAAAATCGCACGGGCAAGACAGGAGTATAATGATGCAGTACAGGTTTACAATACGAGAGTGAAGAGATTCCCGACAAATATCATTGCGGGTATATTCAGATTTGAGTCAAGAGAATACTTTGAAGCTGAAGAGGGTAGTAAGGCTGTACCTAAGGTGCAATTCTAATCTGTACCAAAGGAAGGATGAGATACCGTGAAAAAGCTTAGTGCTTCATTATTGGTTGCCATACTGCTAATCTTCAGTATTTTTACTATAGCAAATGCGCAGCCGGTAATCCCGTCACCAACGGGTTATTTTTTTAATGACTTTGCAGGAGTGACAAGCGGTGAAGTTCAGCGTGAAATTGAAAATACTGCAAGGGAGCTGGAGGAAAAGACAGGTGCTCAAATAGTAGTAGTAATTCCACAATCACTGGAAGATATGGCAATTGATGATTATGCGTATGAATTATTTAATGCGTGGAAGATTGGACAAAAGGAAAAAGATAATGGTGTATTATTGATAGTTGCACCTAATGAAAGAAAATCAAGAATAGAGGTAGGAAGAGGGCTGGAAGGGCGGTTGCCTGATGGAAAAACAGGTCGGATTCAAGATGAACATCTTTTACCCTTTGTAAAAGAAAGTAATTATGATACAGGAATTAAAAATACTTTTATTACTCTAGCGAATGAAGTTGCCGCTGAATACGATGTAACCTTAACCGGTGTACAAATGAGTCAGCCGCAAGGCTACCGTAGTACACCAAAAGGAAGCAAAGCTATTATCATTTTTTTGGCTGCGTTTGTCATATTGGACTTAATATTTAACCGAGGCAGCATAACAGGCTTTATTATCGAGATGCTTCTTTGGAATGCGCTTATAGGAGGCAGACGAGGAGGTTCAGGAGATGGTGGCTTTGGCGGGGGAGGTTTCTATGGTGGAGGTGGCTCTTCCGGAGGCGGTGGAAGCGACAGAGATTGGTAAGTTTTTTAATAGATACTCCCTATAATGGTATATAGAAAAGAATTTAATAGCAATTTTAGAGTGAAAAAGTTTTCTGTAATATTTTAATGTTAAGGGTAAACTAACATCTGATAAGGTAGGTGAGAATGTGCGTAGGGATAAAGTACTTTGGTCAATAGTTTTAATTGCTTCATTGTTGCTTCTGATCGGATACTGCGCATGGGGATACACTTTTTCAAGAAATATAAATTTTGGTCGGTATGGGCCGGATTATTATAGGAGAGGAATGATGAATAGATGGTTTGATCCATATAATAATCGTCAGAATTATGGAAATAAAGAAAAAATGTCAGTTGATCAGATTAGAAATTCCGTTGAAAACTATATTCGAGGTTATGGGGATAGCATAGAGATATCAGATATATTTATATTTAAAGATACCGATTATTATGTTTCAATAGAAGAGAAAGATACAGGCAAAGGTGCAATTGAGTTATTAGTAAATCCTTATACGGGGGATATCTATCCGGAATATGGTCCAAATATGATGTGGAACGAAAAATATGGAATGCATGGCGGAAGAGGATACGGCATGATGAGAGATCCAAGGTGGAATAACAGCAATGGGTATTATCGAGGCAACAATATTTCAAAGCAAATAGAAAGAGATGAAGCAGTAAAAATTGCTGATGATTATATAAAAAGGGATATAGGAAAAGATTTTGCGATATCAAATGAGGGACATGAATTCTATGGCTACTACACATTTCATGTTAATAAAAGCGATAAACCGGTTGGAATGTTAAGCGTAAATTATTATACTGGAGATGTTTGGTACCATGATTGGCACGGTCAGTTAGAAGAAATCATTTCACATGATGAAGAATAAGGAAAGGAGAGATTATTATGATGGGATGGGGCTATGGTATGATGGGAGGTTGGTTTGGAATGCTTATACCACTAATTTTAATTGGAGTTATTGTATATGCAGTTATTAAACTATCTGGTAACAGTAATGTAAGAAACGAAAGAGAATATGATAATTCATTAGCAATTCTTAATGAAAGATTTGCAAGAGGCGAAATTAATGAAGAAGAGTACAACCGAAAAAAAGCCATACTATTAAGGCGCTAATATTTTGAGCTTTAGACTATGGATAATATCAATTATTTAGATATGATAAAAGGTGCTGGTTACAGGATAACTTAGCACTTTTTATTTTTAACTTTAGCCAAAGTTATAATCCACTCCATTTTGCAATGAAATCCTCAAGTGTATTAAAAAAGGTGATATAGGGTGATAACCGTTTTAATTCATTTTCTACCTTATCAGCAAGTATGACGGAATTAGGCCTGTTTCCCGGTTTTGTCGCATGATAGACAAATTGGGACAGGGTGATTGAATAATCAACCGGGTCATTAGCTGCATCAATTCTTGTGGTATAAATAATTTGGTTTATCAAAGTAAACACCTCTCTTTATATATTGAATTTATAATTATATTCATATTTATTATCTTCCGAATTGCTAAACGTATACTATTTTCTGGTTTTGGCGGTATTTTCAACAAGGAAGAACGTTAATTCATGTAACCTTCAGCGACTCATCGTTTCTTATTTCGATTATTATGTAATTTGAGCATGTTGTAAGAAATATTATCAATAATATTATGAACTATATGAACGTGGAGCCAACACATACAGAACAGGAGCTAATGGCAGTCAATGTGGATGTTCGTAATGTTACCAATATAGATATCCGGCAGGCGCAAGAAATGCTAAGAAGCTCCAATTTATTATATAGAGTTGAAGGAAATGGTGCAAGAGTTATTGATCAAATCCCCGAATCTGGTTTGAAATCCGTACAACAGTCCGAAGTAGTATTGTTGACGGAAGGTTTTAAATCTACTTCTTTGTTTATCATCTTCATAAGTTCTTCAAAATTATCAACTATAATTGGTATTAAAACTGATATAATAGATCGGAATACGTTGGAATGGATAGTTAACTAATGGTGAAGGATTGGTCGAAAAATATGAAAAGAATCCAATGTGATGTTCGAAAGTTTAAAGCAAAAAGAGAATAATTATATTATAGAGGAAGGGGAAAAAGGTTGAAAAAGAATAAAAGAGCACTTAACCAGATTAGAGGGCATACCAAATAGACCACCTTTCGCTAGTCAAAAAATTTAATATTGAAAAATTAAGGTTATTCAGTAGCTGACTTAATTCTATAACCTTGGAATTTTGCTATTAATATAGCCTGCTCCACTGTAATCTCGCGATTGGCAGGAATAATGTCAGATTTCCTATAAAGTTCAGCATTATATGGTTCATTATTCTTCAACATGTTGTATAATGCTGTTAGAAGCATTCTTGCTATTGCAATGATTGCCTTCTTGTGACCGCGGCGTTTCCTGAGGCGGAGGTAGCGGTTACGTATTTCAGGATGCTTTTCACTTTTGACCACTGAGTTGGCGCATTGAACCAAAAGTGGCTTGATGTAGCATCCGGCTTTGGAAACCCGGACAGACTTTTTCTTCCCTGCACTTTCATTATTGGTAGGCGTAAGACCTGCCCAAGAACATAAGTGTTTCGCCGAAGGAAAAGACTCCATATTAACACCAATCTCTGAGATAACTGTAATTGCAGAGAAAATGTTCTTAAAGGATGGAGCGGTTAGAATTAGGTCGAGTTTTTGCTGATAGGGACTGGCGAGCGCAAGAATCAGTTCTTCTAGCTCTGTTTTCCGGGATTCCAAATCTTCAAAATGCTTTTTGATAATCTTTAATTTACCAGCCTGTTCCGGTGTAATATAGCCGTCAATGGCGAGCTCTAATTCAGGGATTTTACCTTTCATAGAGCTATGAATTAAAGGTTCTATATCAAAGGAAGTATCCTGAGGATTTTCAAGAATCTTATCCAGAATTCTTTTAGAACTTTTACCAAAAGTGTCCGATACAACGTTTCCCAATTGAATATTGGAAACCGTGAGACAGTTTTGGAGTCTATTCTTTTCGCTGGACATAAAGCAGGTTAGTTTGTAACGATAGCGCATTAGGTCACGAAGCTGGCGGATATCCGCAGGAGGCATAAAGCTACCGGCAACAAGATCATGCTTAAACAGGTCAGCAATCCATTTAGCATCTTTCTTGTCAGTCTTTTTACCACGAATAGCCTTAACATACTTAGGATGTGCAAGTACAATAGAACAGTTTTCTTCCAAGACGTTGTACACTGGAATCCAGTACTTTCCTGTAGATTCCATACAGACATCCTTACAGTTAAATTCAAGCAGCCATTGTAACAGCTCTTTCAAACCTTTAGTGTAAGTGGAAAAGCGGTGGCGCTTGTAGGTGGTAACACCTTGATTGTTGGTGGAAGCGATACAGGCAACAACAAAAGTTTTGTGAACATCAATCCCACAGCAGACTTTGTACACAATTTTTAAAGCCATAGGGACTCCTTTCTGAACTGGAAAGCTCGCAAGAATTATAGGGGGATACGGCATTGACTGAACGCCTAGCATATAAACGAGATTGTTTAAACAAAGATAAGGTTACGTACTCAAAGGTACACTTATTTGTGCTTGGTGCGAGCTGCGAATGCAGCGGGGGGGATACTCCGCAAGCGTTCCACTTGCTTTTGAATATAACAAGGAAGCAATTGTAAGCTTCTGAATCACAGTGGAAATATCCACCAGGTAAAGTCTAACCAGCAGCCTGTACCTAGTCCTTGGATGCAAAACGGTAACGTCAGTATTAAGCGTAGGACAGGAAACAGACCGAGCCGAAAGCGAAAGTTGAAGCGATTTAGCCACGAAATAAATAAAATGACGAAGAGGCCGATGTCGTCAAGCAGACAGCAGGCAGCATCAACATATACGAAATGGTGAGTGTATGTTGGCTCTTCCGGGGTTTAAAAGCTCGGCGAGGATGTAGAGGGATTCAGGAGAACAGATGAGACCCTGCTGAGTCTGCCATTGGCAGTATGGAGAAGCAAATCCTACAAAGATGAGCCAACCAGACGCTCAACAGGGAGTCCGACTACCTCATAGTACTGTAGAAGTCCGTGAAAGCGGATAGAGGGAAGGGGGTAGCAACAACTGAACTGTGCAATGAAATTTTATTCCAGACAGGAGCTGAACAAGAATGACAATAGAACTGCACAGGATAAGCGAAATTGCAAAAAGGAACGTAAAAGTACAAAATCTAGCACATTTTATTGACGAAGCTAGTCTAAAACAAATTCATCGAAGAATGGATGGCAAGAAGGCTAAAGGCATCGACAAAGTGAGCAAGGATGAGTATGCTAAGAACCTGGAGGAAAATATTGAACAGCTAGTTTTGCGTATGAAAAGACAAGCGTACCAACCGCAACCCACACGAAGGGTCTATATAGATAAGCCGGGAAGCAAGAAAAAGAGACCATTGGGAATTTCTTGCTACGAGGATAAGTTAGTGGAAAATCGGGTTGCCGAAATTTTATCTGTAATATATGAGCCAAAGTTCTATGAATTTTCCTATGGATTCCGACCTGAAAAGAATTGCCATCAGGCAGTACGGAAGCTGATAGAATGTATCCGCAAGAATGTAGGTTATGTAGTAGAGGCAGATATTCGGTCATTCTTTGACACCATAGACCATGAGTGGATGATTCAATTTCTGGAACATGACATAGCTGACAGAAAATTTATCGATCTTATCAAGAAGATGCTGAAAGCAGATGTGCTAGATGGAGGGGAATTACTGGAACATGAAGTCGGCAGCCCGCAGGGCTCAGCTGCATCTCCAATCTTTGCAAACATCTATTTACACTATGTACTTGACTTGTGGTTTACCATAAAGATAAGCAAAGAGTGCCGAGGGGATGCATATATTATCCGATATTGTGATGATTTTGTATGTTGCTTTCAATACAAAGAGGATGCAGAAAAGTTCTACAAGGAGCTACCGAAACGGTTTACGAAGTTCGGACTTGAATTAGCGGAAGAAAAGACACGGATATTGGAATTTGGTAGGTTTGCGGAAAAAGACCGGGCAGCAAGGAGCGAGGGAAAACCAGAAACGTTTGATTTCCTTGGTTTTACTTTCTATTGTAGCATGGACACTAAGAAAAGATTCTTTCGTGTCAAGGTGATATCGTGCCGCAAGAAAACTACAGCAAAACTGAAAAAGCTGAATCTGTGGTTAAAGGAGCACCGAGATTGGTCTGTCAAAGATATAATTACCAGATTTAACCAATCGCTGCTGGGGCACTATCATTACTACGGAGTTACAGATAACTTTGAAAGTATTGCGAAATTCCGATTCATGATAGTTAATCTACTGTTTAAGTGGCTGAACCGAAGAAGCGAGAGGAAAAGCTATACTTGGGATGCATTTCGGGATGGATTGTTAAAAACCTTCCCAATAGCTAATCCAAAGATATATGTAAGCCTAATTGCAAATAACGCGTAAAGTTGTTGGGGAGCCGTATGCGTTAGTTGCGCACGTACGGTTCAAAGAGGAGCAAAGTCGGTAACGGCTCTGCTTACTCACGAAAAGGCGATCTACACATATAAACATACGGTCATCTGATAAGTCAGATAGCCCACTCACCTCCCCGTGATTTGTAGTTTACCGAAATCCCTATGGACTTAATTATAAAACAAATAACGCTCAAAAGCACTTTTCATTACGTTTTGTGCCTTGAGCGAAGCGAAAGGAATGGATATAAACATGAAAATAGAGAACGTCAAAGACAAAGTTTTTGTTTTGTTAAGTGTTTTCCTTGTTTCAGTTTCATTGTTTACTTATCAGGTCGTACTGACTAGAATTTATTCTGCAATTCTTTGGTATCATTATGTATTTTTAATTACCTCTTTTGCAGTGTTCGGATTGGGAATAGGTGGGATCATTGCCTATAAGCAGCAGGAAAAAAAACAAAAAAGTATTTTGAAAAAAATAAGAGATGCAAAAGGAAGTGAAGCAGTACCTCTAGAAAATATCAATAAAGCAGTGACCATTCTTTCAGTCTCTTATTTATTTGTACTAGGGTTGATTTATATATTACCGTATGTTAGCGGCCTGCTTGTATATGCTGTATTAGGTACTATTCCCTTTGTGATTGGAGGGTACTTTTTTTCCACGCTTTTCAGGGAGTTATCAGGAATAAGCAATAAACTGTATTTTGCAGATTTATTGGGTTCGGGGGTAGGAAGTGTCGCTGTACTGATGTCATTAAATTATCTGGGAATGTATAGGTCGGTTATACTGGTCTGTATTATTGCATCGTTAGCAGCACTAGTATATTCAAGCGCTTTAAAGATTAAAAATGCTGTTAATTATGTTTTACCTGTACTATTGCTTGCTGCTATTTTATTACCTGGGCAATATGTAGATAATATTGAGCAGAACTTTAACGGAATTAAAACAAATGTTTCAAAGACATTGGGTAATATAAGCAAATCAGGTAAAAATGGTGAAATTGTTTATACGCAGTGGAATGCTTTTTCAAGAACCGATGTGATTAAGATCAAAGAGGATCCTGAACAAATGGTGGTTACCATCGACGGAGCAGCCAATGCGCCGATGTATAGATTTGACGGAAATATGGAAAGTCTTGAGAAGTATAAAAAAAATACGGAATTTATCCCTTTTTCTTTTGGAAAGAATGACAGTACGTTAATTATCGGTCCCGGTGGGGGAAGAGATATTCTCTTTGCATTGGCTGGTGGAAGCAAGGATATTACTGCAGTTGAAATTAATACTTCAAGTATTGATGCAGTACGGCAGTTTAAAGAGTTCAACGGAAACATATACGATAGACCGGAAGTGAGAGTGTATGGGGAAGATGGCCGGAATTATATAAGAAAGACACAAGATAAGTATGATGTTATCTTTTTATCTCTTGTTATGACCAGTACGTCTCAAGGTGCAGGATATGCATTATCAGAAAATTATATATATACCACTGAAGCTATACAGGACTATTTAGCACATTTAAGAGATGATGGAAAACTTGCATTTTTCACCCATGATCAGGAGGACTTGGGCAAAATTGTAGCAACTGCCATCCTTGCGTTAAAAAATAGAGGGATACCGGTAAAAGATGCACCAAAGTATATTGCGATATTCAGAAAAAATATACCTCAAGCCCAGCATGGCGGGGAGCATATTCATAATCCTATGGTAATCATTAAAAATCAGCCATTTACTGAACAGCAAAGTAAAGAATTGGCGCAGAGTGCCTATAAAAATGGTAACCTTCCTTTATATACTCCGCATGTATATGAAGAGGGGCCGCTGCAGCACATTAAGGAAGAGCATATTTCGATGGCTGAGTATTTGACAGGCTTTACTTATAACGTAACCCCTGCAACAGATGATAATCCGTATTTCTATAACTTTACCAAAGGAATATCACCTGTCTTGGTTTTCATATTGTTCTTTACACTTATAGGTGGTTTTATTCTATTTGTACCGTTTATTATACAACATGGTGCTGCAAAGCCTACACTATATTTCAGTGGACTGGGTGCAGGATTCATGTTAATAGAAATTCCGCTTATACAAAAGTTTATCTTGTATCTCGGACACCCTGTTCTCGCTTTTTCGTATATCCTAGCAGCGCTATTAATCGGATGTGGCTTAGGAAGTTTTATGAGCAGCAGCAAGGTATTTAGTAAAACGGTAAAAAGAATATATTTACCGCCAATATTTATTGTTATCGTAAATGAGGATATTTCATAATTCAAAAATCAAGAATGTGGATAATTCCTACTGATATTTTTGAAATTGTGCAAAAAAAGGTTAGACTATCCTTACAATAGATAGTTATCCACAACTATATAGTTTTGAAATTAAGAAATATCATCTCCTGTTCCTTGATAATTAAAATACTAAGCTGCAATATTTTTTGATTGTTCTGCTTTTGTAATTCTTGTAGCAATAATTGCAATGCAGGCTAAATCCATGAATACTTTTGCTTTTTTTAGCCCTGCTACACGCAGATTGTTTAAAGCATAGTTTTCTTTTCCATCACCAAAAAAGCGTTCAACGGATGTTCTTTCATCATATAGATTGTCCCATGCTTCTGTTCCTCGTAATGGATAAGATATAAACCGTGGATTATCCTTAATTTTAACTTTGCCAATGTATCCTGATTTTGTACTCGTACACCAACTTGAACCCATAGGACAATTGGCTTTTCCGCAAGCGTGGGGACATAATAACCGAATGGTTCCATTATCATTTCCACCATTCACATACGGATAATTCATGGTGCAAACAAGTTGACCTTCCCAGTTAATGCCTTCAGGTGGAGTTTTCGTATTTCTCCAGTTAATTGGCATAATAGCTTGAGCACCAAATGATACAGCATGTTGATAGATAGATGGTATATCATAGCCTGTATCCATAATGTAGTAAGATGGTTTGAATAAGTCTTCATAATCTGCCTTAAGCTTATTCATTAGTGGTATTGCCATTACCATATCTGCAACATTTGCAGGGGTTATGATGTACCCTAATGGGATTCCGCTTGTTGTATCTACTACAGCATGCATCTTCCAACCAAACCATTTTATCATATTGCCATTGGTATCTTGCTTGGCACCCCAGTGAGGAAACTCTGGATTGTTTTCTGGTATTTTTGATTTTGGTACAGCATGCTCAAAGGCATCAATTTTCGATGCATCTATTGAGACATGGGAACCATTAATAAGTCCCAAGGTTTTGGCTCTACGAACCATTCTCTGAAAAGTTTTTTCAAGTACATCGGTTTTAGAGAGCTTTTCTATAAACCTAGAGAAAGTTGAAGCACTAGGCGTTTTGCCAATAGTATCAAACCCGCAGGTTACTCTTAAAACGGGGTCTGTTTTCAACCTTTTAACTAATGCTTTAATAGTAGGTATTTGATCTATTTGCATTGCAAGTAAAGCATTGAGCAAGCTGGTATACGCAAATCCTTTAGGACCACGTTTGCTGACATCAATTTTAAAAGTTTCAAGCATAATTGAATAATCAATAAATGTTAAAACAGCTTGTAATTTTGTTAATGGTTGAATTTCTATAATTTGCTCTAAAGTAAATAATGTTGTTTGCCGATTCATAATTCGTACAACGTTTACTCCTTTCTGTGGATTGTTTGGACGAATTATTTATCGGATTGGGGTAAACTATTTTTTATGCTTTTTTCTAACCTTGTGTTTTCAAGGATTAGAAATTATGAAATTAACTCAAATATTATCTTGATAAGTTCACTAGGGCTAATATTTAAAAACACTTCAGATTGGAGTTTGATAAACAGAATTCTTATCTCCTCACTCCTTGTGGTGATTCAGGGGTTCTTCATGGGAATACCATTCCCAAGAGGACTCAGACTATTAACTGAGAATAAAAAAACCGATATCATTCCTATTATGTGGGGAATTAACGGTGTAATGTCGGTTATTGGTTCTGTTGTTTCAATCATATTATCCATGGAACTCGGGTTTAATGGTGCTTTAATAGCCGGTAGTATCGTATACATCCTAGTTAGTCTTATTAGAAAGATTTAAGTACTGTCAGCCAATAGATAAAAATTTAAATTTAGATTAAAATCTTCACAGGTTCTTCATAATTTAGTAATACAATATGAATAGTAGGAAATGAATCTGCAATACTAGGATAAAAGAAAGATTCTAAGGAGGAGTCTACATGAATTGTCACGGGAATCAAAATAACAATGAAAATAACGGAGGGCATAACCATAAAGGTCATATGTCGCACATGTGGCTAATGGTGTTGTGCTGCGCTATTCCACTATTATTACTGATGGCGCTGCCGTTATTAAAAGTCAATAACCCGAATCTGAAAGGGTTGCTATCAGGAGCTATTTTCTTCTTATGCCCATTGATGCACCTGCTAATGATGCCTTTGATGTTCAGAAAAAATAAAAGTAAGAAAGAGGACCATGGACATCATATAAATAACCAAATTGAAGCAAATCGTTCGGAGGGATAATATGAGTTGCTGTGGTGAAAGTCATCAACAGAATGATCAAAGTAATAATCAGGCAAATAATAGTTCAAATGTAAGATTATACGCTATTATAGCCGTTATAATCATTGCAAGTATTGCTTTATACTATGTTAGTTGATTGTTGAATAGATCATATATGAGCTGCGAATAGAAAGTTCTTTTCAGGCCTCCAATATTATTATTGGAGGCCTAAATATTATACGATTATATACATTAGAATATTCGGAAGAGTGTAAAGGGATACTAAAATCAATGATTTTCCAAGGAAAGCAGGATTTTAAAGCATGAAGGGAGTAATATATAATAGAAGTATAATAATAAAAGATTAGTAAAACATACAAACATAAAACGGATCAACATGAAGGGGAGTTGCGCTATAGACAATAAATTTAGTAATTTTCAAGAAAAACGTATGCATATATTCGGTGAACTTGTGAAGCGGTACTGGAATGGGGAATTAAATAATATACAAGATCTAAACCAATTATCTTATGAAATTAAAGATAAGTTAGGATTTGAGAACCAGGATATTTCTTTTATAAAAGATCATATTCGCATAGCAATGGGGCTGAACCCAAGAGGTAATGATGATTTCAAAGATGAATTGGATATTATCAAAGGATCCAAAGAGATCGGACAACCGGTTATTGCAAAAATAGAGGGTGCTTGTGAGCACTGTGATGAGGAAAGCTGTAAATGTAAGGAAGCATGTAAATATGAAACAGAGATATATAGGAGGCAAAAAGAACCGATCATACTCAATGATAAGTGTTTGAGCTGCGGATATTGTGTTTCAAGCTGTGATTTCGGAGCCTTAGCGGATAAAATAGAGTTTATGCCTGTAATTGATTTGCTAAAAGATAGCAAAGTTCCGGTATATGCTGTAGTTGCCCCGGCGATTGTGGGTCAATTTGGTGATGATATATCCATGGGCCAATTAAGAACTGCTTTAAAATTCTTAGGTTTTGAAGATATGGTTGAAGTGGCGTTGTTTGCAGATATATTAACCATTAAAGAAGCTTTCGAGTTCAGTCACCTGGTTAAAACTGAAGAAGATTTTTTTCTGACCAGCTGTTGTTGTCCGGTTTGGTTTAATTTGGTAAAAAAGAATTATCCCGATGCATATCAACATATGTCTCCATCCGTATCTCCAATGATTGCTTCAGGAAGAATTCTAAAAAAGTTGTATAAAGATGTAAAGGTAGTATTTGTAGCGCCTTGTATTGCTAAAAAGGCAGAAATTAAAGAGCTTGAATTAAAAGGAGCTATCGATTTTGTTTTGAATTTCAGAGAACTGGATGAAATATTCAGAGCTCTTGAGATAAAGTTGCACGAATTGCCTTCAGATGATAAAGATCAGGCGTCTTTAGGAGGTAGATTATATGCCAGAACCGGAGGAGTAAGCTTTTCTGTTAAGACGGTAGTAAATAGATTAGAGCCCCAAAGGCTTATTAAGCTTAAAGCAAAAAAAGTTGATGGTGTTCAAAAATGTAGAATGATATTGGAGGACATATCTAATAAAAGGAATATAAATTATAATTTCATTGAGGGTATGGGATGCAATGGAGGTTGTGTTGGAGGACCAAGAACAAATATTGAGGTAGAGAAAGCAACTAAGCTCGTCAATGAGTTTGGTGAGGACTCTCTAATCATGACTCCTTTTGATAATTTCAATGTTATGAAGATTCTAAAACAATTAGGAATTAATTCTATTGAAGAGATCATTAGCAATGAAGAAGTATTTAGATTATTAACCAGGGAGTCATGATATTAAGGACTGACATACAAACTAAATAATTGATACAAAGCGTAGATATAGTTCATAATTTGTGAGTTCTTATTAATTATTCTGTTCTAACGAGCCTTTTTTGTAGAACTATAGAAACGGCACAATTGACTATTGCAGGGGAGAATGTTCAAGTTGGTCCATTTTGGTTTGACATTTATAAGCTAAGAGGAAATCTCTCTGATGAAGAGCAGTATTCTTTTTGTATTTCAAAAAGAATACTGCTCTTCATTATTGTTCAAAATCCTTCGGGCATTAACTGGACTCCGGTGATATTCAGTGTGATTTTATTACTATAACATCAACATTTCCTGGACTGTTTGTTTCTGTTTCAGTGAGTGAAGTGTTTGAAGCTCAGACATTTTCTAACTTTTTCAGATTTTCTATGGTTTTTTATGTGGTCTTTTCATACCAAAATTACTTCATTGTTTAAAAGACTCAAATAATAATGAAACTAATACTGTCATCTAAATTTACACATAATAAAGCTAATGCTTACTATAAGAGAAGTTTTGATTCAAACTAAGACAATAATAGGAGGTAATAACGCTATGCAAGAAAATATTCTTCAACAAATAACGCAAAAACCCATGGGATATCAGCAGGTAATCCCGGATGTAGTATTATTAGAGTTTCCACTTGTGAATGCCTTTATTGTTGGAAATCCTAAAATTAATAACGGCGAATGGGTACTTATTGGCGCAGGTATGGCTCATACTGCTAAAGATGTTATCCAAGCCGCCGAAGGACGCTTTGGAGAAGGAAACCAACCCAAATCTATCATACTTACTCATGGACATTTTGACCATGTCGGAGCTATCATGGAACTTCTTAGCCAATGGAATGTACCTGTTTATGCGCATGAATTGGAACTGCCGTATTTGACAGGTGCTATGGATTATCCGCCGGCAGACCCTACTGTAAACGAAGGATTGATAGCAAAAATATCGCCTACCTTTCCTAATAAAAGTATAAATTTGGGGAACCGTGTACAGCCGCTGCCTGCAGATGGAAGTGTACCTTGGATGCCCGGATGGCGCTGGATTCACACTCCCGGCCACTCACCGGGTCACGTTGCTCTATATCGTGAAAGCGATAAGGTATTAATTGCTGGAGATGCGTTTACTACACTAAAGCAAGATTCTGCCGAGTCGGTACTCACAAAGAAAAAAGAGATTAGTGGGCCTCCTGCATATTTTACAATGGATTGGGAGGCAGCAGAAAAATCAGTAAAGGCACTAAAGGATTTAAATACCCAAATAGCTGTTTCAAGCCATGGCCTCCCCATGAAAGGTAATGAATTGACCGAACAGTTAGCAAACCTTGCAAATAACTTCGCTAGTGTTGCTGTACCAGAACACGGGAAGTATGTATAATAAAGTGAGTTAGATCATAAAAGTCTCTAAGTAGGTGCTAGAAAATCGAATATAAGTTTATAGAGCCTATCTTAGGACTTTTGTATTTCTAAATATATTCAAAAGTTTCCACAGAGAATTGACCCATTGATATATTATTAAAGTTATGCTATGCTATTGATATTAAACGGGAGTAGCTTTGCACTTATGTGGGAAGCAGGATCTTTAACACGACTAGTTTTATACGATATATGCTAGCGGTTTTTTACATAACCTAAAGGTATTAGAGGTTTGCGGAGGTATATCAGATGATAAATAAGCTTTTTGACAGTAAAGTAGTAATGCATAAAGCATTAGACGCAGCATGGTTAAGGAATGATGCTATTGCTGAAAATTTAGCTAATGTTGATACGCCTGGATATAAGAGAATAGGTGTTGCGTTTGAGGAATATTTAAGTAAGGCCGTAGAATCAGGAGCTCTTACGGGGACCAAGACACATGAAAAGCATATAACAATAGGTAGTTCCAATAAGGATGATGTTAATGCTAAAGTTTCCAAAGATTATAAGTTGAATTCTATGAGAATAGATGGGAATAATGTAGATATTGATAAGGAAATGGCGGATCTTGCAAAGAATAGTATTTGGTACAATGCACTGATCAAGCAGGCCGGCTATGGAAGCTTGAGAGCTGTTGTTAACGAAACAAAATAGAACCATAAAAGAACATTAAGAATCACTTTGGAAATTTCTATAGGTATTAGATTTTATTATTTTAAAATGGAAAATAAGAATGGAAGACCAAGCGAAGGGTTGAAAATCAGACGCAGTGTAATCCAATATTCGTATGGCTTTTAATAAGCCTATGAATGTTGGATTTTTTTAGTTTGGAGTAATAATGTATTTTTTATAGATTAAAAGAAACTAATTCCGATAATTTATTACGTGTTTATAGATAATACTAATAACAACGTTTTTATAAGGGTGATGGTAATGAGAGACATAAAATATGAGGTATTGCAGCCTCCCTCGAAAATTGGTATAATAGGAGGAGGACAGCTTGGTAGAATGATGACCGTTGAAGCTAAAAGGATGGGATACCATGTAACGGTGCTTGATCCTACGCCATCCTCTCCTGCTGCACAGGTTGCCGATGAGCAAGTGATCGCTTCATTTAGGGATACAAGTGCTATTGAAAAGCTTGCAGGAGATTGTGATGTTATAACCTATGAATTTGAGCATATTAATGCTGATATTTTGATTGATTTAGAAGAGAAAGGATACCGCGTATATCCTTCCGGTAAATCTTTGAAGAAGATACAGGATAAATACGTTCAGAAAGAAATGCTTAAAAATGCCGGAATTCTTGTGCCGGAATATATGATTATAAATGACATAAAGGATATGTCTGGGTGTATTGATACGATAGGTATACCATTTATACTAAAAACGCGTTCAGGAGGCTATGACGGCAAAGGGAATTTTGTGATAAAAACGAGAGAACAAATAGGAAAGGCAATGGAAGAATTTAAGGGATATAATTTGATGGCGGAGCGATTTGTTGAATTTGAAAGGGAGCTATCTACTATTGTAGTACGTAATTTAAAAAATGATTGTGTTGTCTATCCTATCGTTGAAAATATACATGAAAACAGCATACTTCACTTGACCAAAGTACCTTCAAATATTGATAGTGTGATTGAAAAAAAGGTAAGGGATATTGTTGTGAAGATTATGGAAGTCCTTGATGACTACGGTGTATTCTGCATAGAAATGTTCCTTGCAAAAAATGGAGAGGTTTATGTTAATGAAATAGCACCTCGTCCGCATAACTCAGGGCATTATACAATTGAGGCTTGCACTACTTCACAATTTGAGCAATTGGTAAGAGTGATTACCGGAATGCCATTAGGCTCTACGGAGTTGTGTTGTCCCTGTGTAATGGTAAATATACTTGGAAATGATACTCTTGAAGGACAATATAGATTTGAAGGCATTGAGGATGTGCTTGATGATCATGATGTTCACCTTCACTTATACGGTAAACAATCCACCAAGAATATGAAAAAAATCGGACATATAACTGTTTTAAATAATTCCGTTGAGGTAGCAGAACAAAAAGCGCTGACAGCACTGGGGAATATTACAATAAAACCTTTGTGAGAAGACGGAAGCTTAAGAAGAAGTATTTGTTTCTGTCAAATATTCTTATTGTATGGATAGTACGTACAATATTTATAGATATAAGGGAAAAGGAGAGTCTGTATGACAAAAGGACAGGTTGAGGCGAAAATTAGTGAAGCAGTGAGTAAGTTCGAAATTGAATATATGGGGAGAGGCCCTAAACAAATTAGGACGATCATTATACAAGATTTAATTATTATTCGCCTTAAAGGCTTTTTAAGCCAGTCTGAGCAGAAATTAGCCGAAAACAGCCAGGGCGTAGAGTTATTGAAGAAAGTAAGGGTTACTCTATTTGAAAATGCTAGAGAGTATTTAGAAAACTTGGTTAAAGAGGTTGTTGACATAGAAATTGTTAGTACTCACTCAGATGTAAGCACAAAAACCGGTGAAAAAATTATTGTAATTACAGTTAATAAAAATCTTGAAGAAAAACTAAAAAATAATCCTTTTTAAGCTTTATGGGAAAAAAATACATTGCATTTATCTTGTTTTTATAGTAAAATGCTGTTTGATAATAAAGTTTATGCAAGTTAATACTTAAGTTATTGGAAGACATGACGAAGGGTTGCAAACCAATCGAAACGTAAGCCAATATTTAATGACTTTTAAGTCATTAAATATTGGCTTTTTTTTATCACGCATAGAAAGGATTATTTTTACCTTGATTTTTACTTTGCGTGATGCGTTTCAAAAAAGGCTCATTTAACTGTTGCTTTTGAAGCTTTTTTATAACCAGTCGTAAGTAGTCCATTTGTTTTTTGAAACAGAAATAATTTTTATTGCTTTATGTAAGTACAACAATAACTTATTTAATTTAGGAGGTCAAATGGATTATGTTGAATGAAAAAGTTTGTTTTTCAAGTAAGGTTATTACTAATGACAGAGAGTATTGTCAAAACACTTCAGAACTATTTAACAGCGCAACTCTATATATTCTTTTAGAAAGATTTAGTAACACCATAATAAAAGAAATTCCGGAGTATGGTGATTTTTTAAACAGGTATTTTAACGATGAAGGCTATATTGATATATGGCGTATACCTTACTTGTTATCAGATTTGATTAATGAGAATTCCAGCTCCCATGAGCTATTATTGAATGATGAAGCATTCACAACCCAATTCATGAGTTTTATTGGAGAGTTTTATAATTATTGTATGAAGAATACCAATTTATTTTTGATTCAAAAAAATAGTTTCACTGATTTTAAAAGCAATATGTATCATATACGGAAAAACCAGTGTTTGTATAACCTTATAGCAGAAACCTATTGTAAGATCTATGATAAGCTCAATAGCTCTGGAGGCACAAAAATAGCATAAAAATGTTACATGATATTATATACTAAAAATATCATGTCTAAAAATTAACATACGTCTTAGGAAATCGAGAAAGAAATCTATGCAATGATGGCAAAGACAGAAGAAATCGTAGGAAAGAAATTCGGGGATCCAAACAATCCTTTCCTAGTATCAGTTCGTTCAGGAGCTCGGGCTTCCATGCCAGGCATGATGGATACTATTCTTAACCTGGGTCTTAACGATGCGGTTGTTGAAGGCCTTGCTAAGCTTATAAACAATGAGAGATTTGCATACGACAGTTACAGACGATTCATTCAGATGTTCAGTGGTGTCGTAATGGAAGTAGATAAGCCAAAGTTTGAAAAAATCCTTGATGCAGTAAAAGAAGAGAAGGGCTTGCATTTTGATACCGATCTCACTGCTGATGACCTTAAAGAAGTGATAAGGAGATATAAAGAATTATTCAAGAATGAAAAAGGATTTGAATTTCCACAGGACCCAAAAGAACAGTTTATAGAAGCTGTAAAAGCTGTATTTCGTTCATGGGATAACCCAAGAGCGATAGTGTACAGGAGACTTAATGATATTTCCGGTGATTGGGGAACGGCTGTAAACGTTCAGGAAATGGTTTATGGAAATATGGGCAATGACTCAGGTACCGGTGTTGCATTTACAAAAAATCCATCAACCGGAGAAAAGAAGCTTTATGGTGAATTCCTTATGAATGCTCAGGGTGAAGATGTTGTTGCAGGGATTAGGACACCCCAATCAATTGATCAGTTAAAGGAAGTTATGCCTGAAGTATACGACCAATGCAGAGAGGCGATTTTGAAGGTATATTTACCGAGATGAAAGGCTACCCGGTAACAATCAGGCTTTTAGATCCTCCGCTACATGAGTTCCTGCCGCAGCAAGATGAAGATATTGCCGCACTTGCGAAAGAAATGGGACTGGAATTTGAAGAACTTAAATATGTTAAAGATGTAGTTGTTAAAGCTGTAGTTGTTAAAGCTGTTAAAGAAACAATTGAAAAAGCCGGAGTTGAGCTTGAATACAAGGTTGGAACCATGATTGAGATACCAAGAGCGGCTCTTACCGCTGATGAGATTGCCAAAGAATCAGAGTTTTTCTCCTTTGGTACTAATGATCTCACGCAAATGACGTTTGGTTTTAGCCGTGACGATACCGGGAAATTCCTGGAAGAGTACTATAACAAGAAGATTTATGAATCCGATCCATTTGCAAGAATTGATCAAACCGGAGTAGGAAAATTGATTGAAATATCGGTGAAGCTTGGAAAAGAGGTACGACCGGAAATTAAGCTCGGTATCTGTGGTAAGCATGGTGGTGACCCTGCATCAGTAGAATTTTGTCATAGACTAGGTTTAGATTATGTTTCCTGTTCACCATTCCGCGTGCCTATAGCAAGACTTGCTGCTGCCCAGGCAGTGGTCAAGAAGGAAGGGGACCTGGGGCAGAAATAATATTATTCATATAATAGAATTATGTGAAAAGTGAAGCGAGGGAGAAAATTATGAGGTTAATGTTACTTGGGGCGCCGGGTGTAGGAAAGGGTAGTCAGGCTACATTGATTGCCAAAGCACTTTCGGTGCCGCATATATCAACCGGTGATATATTTAGATATCATATTGCCAATAGTACTGACTTAGGTATTAAAGCGAAGCAGTATATTGAAAAAGGAAGTTTGGTTCCGGATGAATTAACGGTGGAAATCGTAGGGGATAGATTAAAACAGGATGACTGTAAGAATGGGTTTATACTGGATGGTTTCCCGAGAACAATACAACAAGCAGTGTTTCTTGATGAGATTTTGAAAGACTTGAATATACAACTTGATGAGATCCTTAATATTACTTTGGACGATAGAAGTATTGTAAACAGATTGTCTGGAAGGCGTATTTGCCCACAGTGCAACTTTGTATACCATATAGAAGATAAGCCGCCAAAGTATGATGGGGTTTGTGATAAATGTAATACTGCGATAATCCAGAGAGATGATGATAAAGAAGAAACAATTATTAAAAGGCTTGAAGTCTACCATAAACAGACAGTACCCCTATTTGAGTATTATAGCGATACCGTTAAGCTAGTAAATGTGGAAAGTAATAAGTTATTTGAAGTTACTACAAAATTAGTATTCAATGCACTAAGATTAGAAAATGTTACACTTAATGGGTAAAATGGTATTGCAGCAATTATTAGGTGGGGAGTCTCTAAGCTCTCCTCACTTAAGCAATATATCCCATGTTACATTGAACATAGCATAAATATTAGGAAACGCAAAAGAAAGAGCGGATAAATCAGGGGCTTGTGTTTATACTATTTCTATAAAACATTAGAAGAAAAGGAGGGAATTTATGAAACCTATAGTAGGAATAATCATGGGAAGTGATTCAGATTTACCAGTAATGCAAGAGGGTGCAGAGATTTTACGTCAGCTACACATTCCATATGAAATGACAATTGTATCAGCTCATAGAACACCTGATAGATTATATATGTATGCGAAAGAAGCAAAAAGCAAAGGCTTAAAGGTGATTATTGCGGGTGCCGGCGGAGCTGCCCATCTACCTGGGATGGTCGCATCTTTCACTGCTCTTCCTGTTATTGGGGTTCCTGTTAAAAGCAGTACCTTAAACGGTATAGATTCCTTATACTCAATTGTTCAAATGCCCCCTGGTGTTCCCGTGGCAACTGTCGCAATCAATGGAGCAAAAAATGCAGGAATATTAGCAGCTCAGATTCTAGGAACAGCGGATGAAGATATTTACTATGCAGTAGAGCAATACAAGAAAAACTTGGCAGAGATGGTATTGAGGAAAGTAGATGAAATTGAAAAAAATAACGGTTGATATAAAAAATGAAAGAATATAAAAAGATTATTGCATTTTATTATGGGTTATGTTATAATTCAAACATAGTAATTGATGTAGAAATTGTAAATACAAGGACAAGTGAAAAATAAGTTGGAAGACGATCCGAAAGGTAATAATACCAGTCGAGATGTAAGCCAACATTCGCTAGTAAAATACTAGCGAATGTTGGCTTTTTTATTTAATTATTTTTAGTTTTACGGTTAAAATAATTGTTAAGAAGGAGAAGGACAATGTCTAAAAAGATCTTAAACAAATTTATACTACCTGAAGAATTGAAAAAAACGCTGGATAAAGTAGATAACGTTACTATACCTCAGAGCAGGCAGCAGCTTTTACAGCTTGCTTTGGGAAATGAAAAAAACAACATTTTTGAAGTAAGTTATGATGTGCCAGGAAAAGGTAAAATTGTTGAAGCTGCTATTGCAAAATGTAAAAATGGCGCAGCGGTAAACTATACAGATATCTATATGAGGAGACGGGACCCTGACTGTATGGTGGTTGCAGATGAAGGTGAAACCGATAAACCTAAATATCAAGATAAGTATGGGGCAGACTTCAAACCTTTGCGTGATTCTACTTTTAAATGGTTGGGAAAGCAAGACCTTATCCTCATGCCTTTTATGGCAGGTGGGCAGGAGCTTGGCTACCCGGCACTGCTGGTAGCACCAGATAATGCAGGCTTTTTCGCAGGAGGTCTTTCAGATTTGCAGGGATTTATCCCTCAAGATGAAATACCCGAGGGTTTTAAACCAAAGGCCATAATATATCTTGCGCCACCTTTTAGACATACGCATTTTGACGGAAAGCAAATTGTTGTGCATAACAGGCTGAATGGACTGCATGAGCTATTTTCATATAACCTATATCCGGGACCTAGTGCAAAAAAAGGTATCTATGGGGTATTGTTAAATATCGGAGAAGCAGAAGGTTGGGTTACTGTTCATGCTTCAACGGTAAGAGTGATTACGCCGTATGAGAACATTATTACAATTATGCATGAAGGCGCCAGCGGCGGCGGAAAAAGTGAGATGATCGAACACATCCAGAGACAAATGGATGGAAGAATTGTATTAGGAAAGCATACACTGACCGGTGAGAAACTATATATCGAATTAACCGATACATGCGAACTGCAGCCGGTTACCGATGATATGGCTCTATGCCATCCGTCTTTGCAGAATGGAAGTAAAAAGCTGGTGGTAAAGGATGCGGAGCAGGGATGGTTTTTGAGGATAAACCATATTACAAAGTATGGCACCGATCCTCATTATGAAAAACTATGTATTCATCCCAAAGAGCCTTTAATATTTTTAAACCTTGATGGTAAGCCGGATTCTACATGCTTAATATGGGAGCATATTATGGATGAGCCGGGAAAAGCATGCCCTAATCCGAGGGTCATTATGCCAAGAAGGTTTGTTCCCGATACGGTAGATGAACCGGTGGAAATAGATATTAGAAGCTTCGGGGTAAGAACACCGGCTTGCACAAAAGAACAGCCGTCTTATGGTATTATGGGATTGTTCCATGTGCTTCCTCCAAGCTTGGGATGGTTATGGAGGTTGGTAGCACCCCGGGGACATGATAACCCAAGCATTACCGATAGTGTAGGCATGAGCAGTGAAGGAGTAGGGTCATACTGGCCGTTTGCAACAGGAAGAATGGTTGATCAAGCCAATCTGCTGCTTGAACAAATTGGAAATACGCCTAGCACAAGGTTTAAACTCATTCCTAATCAGCATATAGGTGTATATAAGGTAGGGTTTATGCCGCAATGGATTGCCAGAGAATATATGGCTAGAAGAGGAAGCGCACGCTTTAGACCTGAACAGTTGGAGCCATCCAGATGTGCCCTTTTAGGATATTCACTGCAAAGTTTGAAGATAGATGGAATACATTTACCGAAAGGCTTTTTGCAGGTTAACTGCCAGCCGGAGGTAGGAAACGAAGGATATGATGCTGGAGCTAAGATATTAAGCGATTTCTTTAAGAAAGAGCTCAAGCAGTTTATTACACCGGATTTAAATCCTCTAGGCAAAAGAATTATTGAATGCTGTATGGATGATGGAACACTTGAAGATTATTTAAAATTAATGCCTATAAGAATGTAGGAACAATATTGCTTAAAATTCTCCTTAAGATTATTTATACAAAAAAGAAGTGCGATTGGACTCCGCACTTCTTTTTTGTAGATTTTAACAGGAAGATATTATTGTGGGTAAAAATATTTTTATTATATATAAGGAAAGGGCAATATAAAAAAGGGTGGTTATATTACTAGGATTTAAGTTAAGGAAAGGGGTATTATTATAAAAGATATATTAACTAAGAAAAATATAGGCAATAGTCCTGAAATTCCAAATAGTACAAAATATCGGATATTGACAATATATGCTTTTTCATTTATTATGTTTGGATTACTGGCAGATACCCCTTCAGACATAATAAAGGGATTATACAGGATTATAAAAGAGCCGGGTGTACTTATTACAGATTATATTGCAATAGGAGGTATGGGTGCTACATTTATTAATGCTGGTGTATTAACCCTTGTATCTATTTTTATCTTGTATAGATTAAAAATTAATATCGGTGGTGTTTCCATCGCATCGGTATTTTTAATGACAGGATTTGCACTGTTCGGCAAAAATATCGCTAATATATGGTTAATTATCATAGGTGCGTTTTTATATGCAAAAACTCAAAAAGACAAATTTTCAAAATATATATATATTGCTCTCTTTGGAACCAGTATGGCACCTACCATTACTGAAATTATGTTTAGTATAAAGCAACCTATGATATTCAGAATTTCATTAAGTATTTTTATTGGACTCGGTATCGGTTTTATTCTGCCGCCATTGTCAGCATATTTACTGAGAGTGCATCAAGGGTTTAATTTATACAATGTTGGTTTTACCGCAGGGATCATCGGAACTGTTATTGTTTCCGTATTTAGATCTTATGGATTTGCACCTACCAGTAAATTGGTATGGAGTACAGGGAATAATGTAATATTAGGGATATTTTTAACGGTCTTATTCGTATCTATGATTGTTGTAGGATTTTATTTGAATGGAAAAACCTTTAGAAATGTAAGAAATATTTTTTCATATTCAGGAAGACTTGTATGTGATTTTGTTACACTGGAAGGCTTTGGACCGGCTCTAATAAATATGGGAGTAAATGGTTTGATCGGTATGGCATATATTCTTTTAGTAGGGGGAGATTTAAATGGCCCGACTATAGGTGGTATACTCACTATAGTCGGATTTGGTGCTTTTGGAAAACACGTAAAGAACATGACTCCTGTTCTTTTAGGAGTCTTTTTAGGAAGCTTTACTAAGATATGGAATATCAATGATCCTCCAATATTATTGGCAGCATTATTTGGCACTGCTCTTGCCCCTATAGCCGGGCAATTTGGATGGAAATATGGAATGTTGGCAGGTTTTATAAATTCCTCCGTTGTTCTTAATGTAGGGGTATTGCACGGTGGTTTGAATTTATATAATACCGGTTTTGCTGCAGGAATAGTAGCAGCAACAATGGTTCCGATTATAGAAGCGCTGAGAAAGGAAGAGATATAATGAAGCATCAACGCAAAAGGGTATCAAAAATCGTAGATGAATTAATTACTTATTTATTCTCAATAGGTGCCACAGATATTAATGTTAATATACAAGAGCGTTTAGATGACTATAAAATATCGTTAAGAAGTAATTATACAAAAGATAAAAACAAAAAAGTTTATAAACTGTTAAAAGCTTTACAAACTCCTAAACAAGAAGAAATAGAAGAATATTATTGGGAGCTGGCCGGAGACTCGGATGTGGGTACAGAACTGTCTCTAATAGGAATGATGATTGATAAAGTAGAAGTTGATTTGAATACTGATTTTTTAGAGATTATTCTGTATCGGAATAGATGATTAAGTTTGAATCCGTATGGATATTATTTATAATATTTACAGATAGAAGTCAAAAGGCGAGATTATATGACAAAAGGACAGATTGAAGCAAAAATCAGTAAAGCAGTTTCCAGAAAAGTTATATTGCATTTATCTCATTCTTATAGTATAATGCTATCTGTAATTGAAATTTAACTTAATAATTAGGTTGTTGGAAGACAGGACGAAGGGTTGCAAACCAAACGAAACGTAAGCCAATATTTAATGACTTTTAAAAGTCATTAAATATTGGCTTTTTTTATGACCAGTCGTAAGTGGTCCGTGAAAAAACATATTGCAAGGTTTATGAGAAGGTTAACTACTTCTAAAGTATTCTAAGGAGTGATAAATAAAATGATTAATCAAATGTTCAAAAAATTCATTATATCAGAAGAATTAACAGATCTTTTAGCAAAGAGACATGATGTAGTGATACCAGAATGCCACGAAGAAATCCTAAGCATGGCTCTTGGAAATAAAGAAAACGATTTATTTAAAGTGGTTTATGATGTTCCGGGATTTGGTAAAATTAATGAAGTTACGGTAACTAGATGTAATAATGGTGCTATTGTTAATTATACCGATGCAGATATGCGCAGAAGAGGCCCGGATTGCATGGTGATAGCAGATAAAAAGGAGACAGATAAGCCAAGATATCGGGATATTTATGGTGATAATTTTCAAAGTCTGAGAAAAGATACATTTAAGTGGCTCAAAACTCAAAAATTATTATTACTACCCTTTATGGTAGGGGGAATGGAACTAGGATATCCAGCTATACTAGTGGCTCCCCAAAACGCAGCGTTTTTTGCCGGTGGTTTAGCAGACCTTCAAGGCTTTATTCCGCGAAGTCAGATCCCTAAAGATTTTAAGCCTAGAGCAGCAATTTTTCTTGCGCCTCCTTTTCGGCATACTCATTTTGATGGAAAGCAAGTAGTTGTACACAATAGGCTTACCGATATGCATGAGTTATTCTCTTATAATTTGTACCCATGCCCGAGTGCTAAAAAAGGTATTTATGAAATACTTCTTAATATTGGAGAGCAAGAGGGATGGGTAACCGTTCATGGGTCTACTGTAGAAGGCGCCACTTATTTTCATGAATCTTCAAGTTGCACCGGGATCTACCTGCCTAATTTGGGAGCATATAATGGATGAACCCAATAAACCATGCCCAAATCCATAAGTTAAGTGTGTTTAATAAACTTCATTTATCAACCTACTTAACTTTATAGCTTCGGTAACTTATATCTTTTAATTTGCTTTTCTACTTCATAATAGGTATAAGTCTTTACATATACGGAAAAATAGAAACAAAAGTCCAAAGAGAAAGAAGGGAGGCCGCTCATGAAACCTATAAATGGATCAAAACTGAGCGAATTCTGGTTGCTCAGATTCTAGGAATAGCAGATAAAGACATTTATCATGCTGCGGTTCAATGTAAGAAGAAGTTGTAAGGATATTAAATAAAGTAGATAAACTTAAAAATTAAAACATAGGGATACGATGCTATTCCTGTGTTTTCATGCTGGATATAAAATGTTATCACATTTGCGTAAAAGGAGCAGGATAAATGAATGAGTTTTACAGAATGCCAACAATAACTGTGATGGAACATCTAAGCGTTACAAAAAATGGTTTAAGTGATGAACAGATAAGGAAGAGAAGGCAGGAACAAGGCTTTAATGAGTTGGCAGAGCAGCATAAGAAAAGCACGGCCCAAGTATTTCTTGAGCAGTTCAAAGATTTCTTAGTGCTAATATTGATAGGCGCAGCAATTATTTCTGGATTTTTGGGCAAAATCGAGAGTACTTTAGTAATTATGGTTGTAGTCATTATTAATGCAGTTTTGGGAACTGCGCAGCATATTAAGGCGGAACAATCGTTAAAGAGCCTTAAGGCCTTATCATCTCCAACAGCCAAAGTATTAAGAAATGGACAGAAGCTAGAAATTCCGTCAAGGGAGCTGTTGGTTGGTGATATTCTTTATCTGGATGCAGGAGACTATATAAGCGCGGATGGAAGAATCTTTGAGGCATATAGCTTACAAGTAGATGAGAGTTCATTGACCGGAGAGTCCGAGAGCATTTTAAAAACGGTAGATGTAATTGAGGGGGAACATATCGCCATTGGAGACAGAAAGAATATGGTCTTTTCAGGAAGTTTTGTGACGTATGGCAGGGCGGTGGCTGTTGTCACCGGAATCGGTATGAATACGGAGATCGGAAAGATTGCAAATTTGCTGGAAAGTGCAAAAGAAAAGAAAACACCCCTGCAGGAGGACCTTGATGCTTTCGGCAAAAAACTTGCTATTGTAGTGCTTGCTATATCCTCATTGGTTTTTGCGCTTGACTTATTCAGAGGCCATCCGCTTGCTGAATCATTTATGTTTGCAGTTTCTTTAGCAGTAGCAGCAATACCGGAGGCATTGAGCTCCATTGTGACCATTGTGTTGGCACTCGGCACACAGAACCTGGCGAAGCAAAATGCAATTGTAAGAAAACTGCATGCAGTTGAGAGCCTTGGTAGTATTTCGGTAATCTGCTCAGATAAAACCGGCACCTTGACACAGAATAAGATGACAGTGCAAAAAGTTTTTATAGATGGCAAGATTTTGGAGCACGACAATTTGGACCATGACAAACCGTTGGAGAAAAAGCTCGTACAAGCGGCATTATTATGTAATGATGCAGTAACGGTAAAAGATAAAAAAATCGGAGATCCGACGGAAATTGCGCTGGTAAATCTAGGTGAGATCTATGATCTGGATGAGCAGGATATGCGGGAACATTACCCTAGGTTAGGGGAAATACCTTTTGACTCTGACAGAAAGCTCATGAGTACCGTTCATAATATTGATGGTAAAACGATGATGATTGTCAAAGGTGCACTGGATGTGATGCTTCATAGAGCAACAAGGGTGCAAAAAAGCACTGGAATAGTGCCACTCGCGAAAGAAGAAAAAAATAAAACAGAAGAAACCAATATATTATTCTCGAAAAACGGTTTAAGAGTGTTGGCATTTGCCTATAAGGAAATAGATGAAGGCAGCACCGTAGGATTAGATGATGAAAAGGATCTTATCTTTATAGGATTAATTGCGATGATGGACCCGCCGAGGGAAGAATCGGCACCGGCAGTAGCAAACTGCATAAGTGCAGGAATCAAACCCGTGATGATAACGGGAGATCACAAGGTCACTGCTTCAGCTATAGCAAAAGCGATAGGCATTCTAAAGGATGAATCAGAGGCAATAGAAGGCTACGAGCTTGATTCATTAAGTGATGAAGCATTAAAAGATAAAGTCCAAAAGATTGCTGTATATGCAAGGGTATCGCCGGAACATAAAATAAGGATAGTGCGGGCATGGCAGGAGAGGGGTAATGTAGTTGCAATGACCGGAGACGGTGTAAATGATGCTCCGGCGTTAAAACAGGCGGATATCGGTATTGCGATGGGGATTACGGGGACAGAAGTTGCCAAAGATGCTGCATCTATTATTTTGACGGATGATAACTTTTCTACAATTGTAAAGGCAATCTCTAATGGCAGAAGCATATATGCCAATATTAAAAACTCCATAAAGTTTCTTTTAGCAGGAAATACTGCCGGAATTTTATCGGTATTGTATGCATCCATTGCTGCATTGCCGGTTCCTTTTGCACCGGTGCATCTGCTGTTTATTAATCTGGTAACTGACAGCCTTCCCGCAATCGCAATAGGATTGGAGCCGCATAATGAAAGCATTATGAACGAAAAGCCAAGAGCAATTAACAGTCCAATCCTGAATAAATCCTTTGGGGTGGAAGTGCTGGTGGAAGGTCTGGTCATTGCTGCAAGTACAATAGCAGCATTTCATATAGGGTTGGCAACGGGAGATACAATGGTTGGAAGTACAATGGCTTTTGCAACATTATGTCTTGCGAGATTATTACACGGATTTAATTCAAGGGCAAAGCAGTCAATTTTTAAGGCAGGGATATTTTCAAATAGATTTTTGTGGTTGTCAGTGATTATTGGGTACTTGTTGTTAAAACTAGTCATGACATTTAAGCCGCTGGCAGAAATTTTTGAAGTAGCACCGTTAAGTCATGAACAGTATACGGCGATGTATGGACTGGCATTTATTCCGCTAGTATTGGTGCAATTATATAAATTGATTTTTGTTAGAAGTCGTTGAGTAAAAAAGCTTCAAGAAATCAGTAGAAAGCATTGCATTAAAAGCAGATTTACTGTTACAAAGCAGATTTACTGTTACAATGAACGATAATGGAAAAGGAATGATCTGAGGGGGTGATGTAGCTGGATAGAAAAGGTATCCTCGGTTTGCCACCGGTAAAAGGAAGATGGTTGTTTGTTATTCTCGGCATGCTTATGTTTATATGTTTAGGTACAATATATTCATGGAGTATTTTCCGAAAGCCTTTGGAACAATTATTTAACATAGGTGCTACTCAAAGTGGTTTGCCGTATATGGTGTTTTTGGTTATGTATGCAGGAGTAATGCCTTTTGCAGGTATCATGCTTGAAAAGCATGGACCTTCTAAGGTCATTGTTGGGGCAGGGATATTGGTTGGTTTAGGGTGGTACCTATCCGGGTATACAAGTAATATCCTAGCAATGGTGTTTACGTATGGAGTAATTGCAGGAGGAGGAGTGGGAGCCTCATATGGTGCAGTTATAGCAACTATTTCCAAATGGTTTCCCGACAAAAAGGGTTTCGCTACCGGATTAACCTTATTAGGATTTGGTTTATCCCCCTTTGTAACAGCACCTTTGGCGAGATGGCTTTTGGATTTTTGTGGACTGCTTGAAACGATGAAAATATTGGGTATCATGTTTTTATTTATTATTATCCTAACGGCACTGCCGTTTAAGTTTCCACAGGAATCATTCGTTAGCAAGATGGGTTTTGTAGATGGAAGTATAGCAATACCGGATATTGAAACAAAACAAATGTTTAAAGATAGTAGATATTATGCATTATGGATATGTTTTTCGATTGGTACATTTAATGGGTTGATGGCAGTGAGTATAGCCGGACCGGTTGGCGAAGAGATGGTTGCTTTAGGCCCGGATAGTACAGCTGTGATGATTTCATTATTTGCTATTTTTAATGGTGTTGGAAGGCCATTGTTTGGATGGCTTACCGATGTTCAAGGGCCTGTCAAAACTTCATTAGCATCCTTTGTAATTATTATTCTATCCGCTATTTTATTAGTAGGCATGAAGGAAAACGCGACCATTTTGTATGGGATTACTTTTTCTTTATTGTGGTTAGTTTTAGGAGGGTGGTTAGCGATAGCGCCTGCTGCAACGGCAGAATTTTTTGGGCAAAAGTATTATACTAAAAATTATGGGTTTGTTTTTACGGCATATGGAGTAGGCGCTATGGGAGGTGCCCTTATTTCAGGAGAGCTTCGTGATATTTTCGGTACTTATATATATGTTTTTTATCCTATGATGATTTCAGCATGTTTAGGAATCATTATTGCATTCTTTTTTCTCAGGACAGTCAAAAAATAGTTTGAGTGCAGTGAAATTATCTAAAATACTGTAACAGCAAAAGCATTGACGGGAACATTTATGATAGACCGGAAGTGAGAGTGTATGGAGAAGACGGCAGGAATTATATAAGAAAGACACAAGATAAGTATGATGTTATCTTTTTATCTCTTGTTATGACCAGCACGTCACAAGGTGCAGGATATGCATTATCGGAGAATTACATCTGTACCATTGAAGCTATGCAGGATTATTTAGCACACTTGAATGAGGATGGTAAGCTTGCGTTCTTAGCTCATGACCAGGAGGACTTGGGCAAAATTGTAGCAACTGCCATCCTTGCGTTAAAAAACAGAGGGATCCCGGTAAAAGACGCACCGAAGTATATTGCGATATTCAGGAAAAATATGCCTCAAGCCCAGCACGGTGGTGAGCATATCCATAATCCTATGGTAATTATTAAAAATCAGCCGTTTACTGAACAGCAAAGCAAAGAATTGGCTCAGAGTGCATATGAAAATGGTAATCTTCCCTTGTTTACTCCACATGTATAATGTAATTCCAACCACACAAATATAATCAATGTATGCTTTTAAAATAGCAGGAATACTCAAATTCCACATGGGCTCTGCAAATTACATATTTATCAGTTTCAACAAATTGGTATGCGTATTTTAGAATATAGTTTGCAATGGTTATTCATCCATACTTATATCATTATCTGTCTCTGAGGATTAGTTCTATAATTTAATCCATTACTGTGCATACTAAAAAAGAGTGTAGGTATGTAAATATAAAAATAACTGATTGTAAAAACAAAAAGGAGATGAACTTATGTTCAAACATGAAAAGCAGTTATTACATGATGTCAGAGTTGATGGACCTAATCCAAACTATGCCGCTATGCTGCAGGAACAGCTTGGGGGGCCGCAAGGCGAACTCAAAGCAGCAATGCAGTACCTTTCACAGAGCTTCCGCATTAAGGACCCTGCAATAAAAGATGTATTCCTTGATATAGCTTCAGAAGAATTAAGCCATATGGAAATGGTAGCAACCACAATAAATATGCTGAACGGTCATGATCTGGATGCGCAAAATACAACGGTAGGCAATATTGAAGCCCATGTATTAACCGGACTTGCTCCAATGCTGACAAACGCATCAGGACAGCTCTGGACAGCGGCCTATGTGAATGAAACCGGTGATTTAGCGGCAGATATACTTTCCAACATTGCTGCAGAACAAAGGGCAAAAGTGGTATATGAGTATCTTCACAGGCAGATAAATGATAAAGGGGTCAGAGAAACTATTGACTTTCTATTGAATAGGGAGGAAGCTCATAACACCTTATTCAGAGAAGCTTTCAATAAAATTCAAGACAGTGGATCGCAAAAAGACTGGGGGATAACAAAAGATTCCAAACTGTATTTTGACTTATCGACCCCGGGTAAATTTTTTGATGTAAACAATCCTCAACCTGCAAGTTTTAACAATCCGGACCAGCAGCAAAATCAGACCCAACATTAAGATCAATAATATAATTGCACATATGCCTGGAATGTGATTTCCAGGCTTTGTTTTTGAAGTAACTTACATTCAGCATGAATAAATTACCACTACCCTTTTATGTTGCGTAGCGATATATCAACTTGCTAATGAGCATGATTACGGTCAGAATTAGTGGATTTACCATAGCTTACGTAAAAAAAGCGCGCTGAACCAAGGTATACCACTAACTCCGGCAACCCAATATATCCCTTTTATTAATAATACATTTTCGAGATTACTATGGATGTCGTGTTAACTGTCATTCTAAGAATTCTTCAATGTCTATGTCTAGCAGTTCCAGCACTGTTGTTACAGTTAATTGTTGGTGTTCGCTATAAAACCCATAACTGTAGGTATCTTCTTGTTCTTTGACAAAGTATGCTTTTTCTAAAGCTTCAAGCACATATTTGATGGTAGGGTTTTCAAGCTTCTTGTTATTCCAGCCAATACGTGGAAGCTCCTCTTCTGATTCATTGATACTTTTACGAATCTTGTACTGAACAATTGCACGAATCAGAAGTGAGATGTTCATGAGCATGACCAAGGCATTAATTCGCTCTAATGCACGTGCGATGGAATAGTCATTTAAGTGTTCTGGCATAACCCCTTTGCCAAACAATGCTTCAGTATCATAACCGGCAAATGCCCGCTTGATCCTGTAAAGTGGGGCTCGTACCTGCATAAATGTTGCCAATATCACGGCCTTAGCTAAATTACCGGGAGACACTTTCCAATGACTTTCATCCCATTCAACACTACCATCTATGAATTCAACAAAACCAATGAGTTTTAAAAACTTGTTTGCAAGCAGTAAAGCAAAAGGAAGGATCAAAGGTTGCTCTACTTTTGCCGGATGCAGTATAGTAATTTTACGCTTTTTATTTCTTTTGTGTTTATGTGACTTCTTTGAAGCTTTTGCCATACGAATCACTCCTATAATTTTGTATATAAAAGAGATTCGCCAAAAGTTCTAAATTCCATTCAAGTTTACATAAATAATGCATGGTAATTTATTCATGCTGAATGTGAGTTAAATAGGATAAATTAGGATTTTTAAGTTTGTTCTTAAGTATATTCAAAAAGATTAAAAAGTATAGTAAAGTTTGATGTTTAAAATAAAGTGGTATAATTTGATGAGATATGATAAGATTCTTTAAAGCTTTAGAATAAATCTTAACAATTGATGAGATTGGAGTGTATAGAAATGAGAATAATACAACTACAGTATTTCCAAGCTATATGTAAAAATGGTAGTATATCAAAAGCCTCAAAAGAATTACATGTTTCTCAACCTTCTATAACTACATCAATGAAAGAATTGGAAGCGGAAATCGGAGTGAATTTATTCCAGAGAGTGAATAAAAGATTAGACTTAACAAGTGAAGGTGAATTCTTCCTAAAGAGAGTAAACCAAATTCTAGATGATATTAACGCCTTGATGGAAGAGATGCATGATTTAGTAGGGAAAAGAAATCATATTAAACTAGGAATTCCACTTCAAGTGGGCGCTTATTTTTTGCCGATTATTATGAATAAGTTTCAAGAAGTTTATCCGGAAATTGAACTTGAACTAATTGAAGGTGGCGCAATAAATACAATGAAAATGGTTTTAGAAGAACAATTGGATATGGCTATTGCTGCTATAGATGTTGAAAGTGATAATATACATTGGGAGACATTATTTCAAACAGAAATCTGTTTTTGTATTAGTGCGGAAAATCCAATTGCTAAAAGAGAGTGTATATCACTTATGGAAGCATGTAAAGAACCTCTGGTTTTATTTCCTTATACTTTTTATACAAGTAAAAGGCTGCAAAAGCGATGCAATCAACAATCCATTGTACCTTTAGTAAAGTTATTTACAGATCAACTGCACACAATTAAAAATCTTGTTAGAAATGCGGGGTTAGCTACTTTTTTGCTAAGAGAAGCAGTAAAATATGATGAAGATATTGTCAGTATTTCACTAGATAAGCCCATGTTCGCAACAATCGGCATGCTAACAAAAAAAGGAAAACATTTATATAAAGATTCTTATAAACTTATAAAATTTATGAAAGATGAATATAGCAATAAAGCAAAGTAGCAATATTAAAAAATAGGTAGTGGTTGATTAATCACTATTTTTTTATTCAATTCTGAAGCTTAATATGCTAGGACAGATGCTGTGATGAAAATTATATAGTTCCATACTATATGCATATAGAAGATCCGTATTTTACATCTGAGTATCTCACGTTATAGAATATAGATACAGGCAGGGAGGTAAAGGGAAAGAGGTGAAAAGGAATGGAGATGAAATACTTGACCCTGGCAGAGCATGCGGTCAGGGAGTATGCTCCTGACAAAATCTATATGGCAAACCAGATAGCAAAAAGGGCGGCAGCATTGTATGGAGAAGACAAAGTAATAAATTCTACCTTAGGAGAATGTATGGATGATAACGGCAAATTGATGATCCTTCCAACTGTGGAAAATTTGCTGAGAAACATGAGCATAGAGGATATGTGCAGTTACGCACCCATCGCAGGATTGGCGGAATTTAATAAAGCGGTTCAAGTTTCTCTGTTTGGGAAAGAAGTCAGCGATCATTTTGTAGAGTCTGTTGCGACACCAGGTAGTTGTGGAGCATTGCGGCATGCTGTATGGAATTTTTTAGACGATGGGGAAGCAGTTATTACCACGAACTGGAATTGGGGGCCATATAAAGGGATTTGTGAAGAGCATAACCGAAGACTGGAAACTTTTGAAATGTTTAACGAATATGATTCTTTCAATCTTAAAGGTCTCGATGATAAGATAGATGAGTTGGCACATGAGCAAAATCATATTCTCATCATTTTAAATACACCCGCACATAATCCTACCGGCTATTCAATGACAAAAATTGAAATGGATAATGTTGTGGAAATAATTAAAAAACATGCGCGAAATTCCACTAAAAAAATTACATTATGCCTGGATGTCTCTTATATTGACTTTGATGGTACTTTTGAAGAAAGCAGAGAAATATTCGATTCAATTTCAGAAATGCCTGAAAATGTAATGGTAATTGTTGCTTTTAGTATGTCAAAAAGCTATACAATATGCGGTATGCGTTGTGGCGCTCTCGTTTGTTTGGCTCATACAGAGGAAGCCATGCGAATGTTTAAACAGGCGATGGCGTTTTCGTCAAGATCTGTTTGGTCCAATACCGTTCGGAGTGCACAAAAGCTATTGATAGATATTTGTTTAAATTCAGAGAAAAAAACAAGTGCTGATATGGAGCGAAATCTTTTTAAAGAGATAATCGCCGCAAGAAGTAGAGCTTTTTTGGAAGAAGCAGAACAGTGTGGACTTAAATGCTGCCCTTATAAAAGTGGATTCTTCATTGCAGTTCCTTGCAAGAATTCAGATTTAATAGCAGAGAAATTAAAGGAAAAGCATGTATATATTGTAGCAATGCCTTATGGAATTCGTTTTTCACTCTGTGCCGTAACAAAAGATAAGTGTCGTAGAACACCTAAAATCATCAAAGAAGTGTTAAATAATAATGCTCTTTAAGAGTTAAATAGGAGGAAAAGAAATATGAAAATTGTAGACATTAAATATTGTGATATGCGATTCAGCGGAAATGTACGCAACTCCGTCATTGATTTTAGTCAAATGACCACAACCGCTGTTGCTATTGTTACCGATATTATACGTGACGGAAAACCGATTATAGGCTGGGGATTCAATTCTGCGGGGCGTTATGGGCAAAGCGGAATTATCAGCAGTAGGTTAGCGCCGCGTATTATGAAAGCAGAAGCCGCAGAACTGCTCAGTGATGAAGGAACTAATTTTTCACCCGACAAGATATTTAAAGTAATGATGAAAAATGAAAAGCCGGGAGGACATGGCGATCGCGCTCATGCTGTCGGTGCAATTGATATGGCAGTCTGGGATTTAGTTTCAAAAATTGAAGAAAAGCCGCTATGGAAGTACTTGAGTGAAACATATGGAGATGGCACATATAGTGATAAAGTATTTTGCTATGCAGCTGGAGGGTATTATTCAGATGAGTCTTTTTCGGAAGAAAAACGGCTTCAAATTCTTAAAAATGAAATGAAATCATACCTCGATGAGGGGTTTACTACAGTAAAAATGAAAGTAGGCGGAGCATCTCTTGCTGAAGATATGAAAAGACTGGAAGCGGTAATTTCAGTTTCCGGAAATGGTTCTGTTACATCGGTTGATGCAAATGGAAAATTTGATTTGAAGACTGCACTAGCATATGCAGAGACGATGAAACCCTACAACATCATGTGGTTTGAAGAACCGGGAGATCCCAATGATTACTTATTACATGCAGTATTAGCTGATCAGTATTCCTGTCCAATTGCAATTGGAGAGAATTTGTTTTCAGAACAAGATATCAAAAACATGATATTATATGGACATTTAAGATCTCAGATTGACTACCTTCAGATGGATGCTAATTTGGCATATGGAGCTACCGGTTTTATCAAAATAATGAAGGTAATTAAAGAGATGGGATGGGATGCTCAACGAATTTATCCGCATGGAGGAAATTTGTTATGCTTACATTTGAGCGCTGCATTTAAACTGGGTGGGAGCGAGTGTTATCCAGGTGTTTTTCAGCCATTCGGAGGATTTGGAGATAGCACAAGGATAGAGAATGGATATGCATCTCTACCTATGGAATGTGGAATTGGAATTGAGCAAAAACAATCGTTGTATCAAGTAATGAAGCAGTTAATGATATAGATAGAGTAGTCTCATAAAGCAGATAAAGTTTTTCCTTGATAGAAAAATTGAAACATAAACCAAGCAAGACAGTCAGGTCTTTTCTTTGTATTTCTTGATTTTCCAGCATTTTGAGTCTAAGCTTTTTCCGATAAGTAAAATGAATCATATCATCTTGTAGCATATATATCCATAATATTAATTATGTAAAAATATCAATTATATCTATTATGGGATAATGTGCGAAAGATAAAACGATTGAAAACATAAATGCAAATAATGGTTATTTCATTAGATATATTTTAACTGTTATTTAATAAAAAGCAGGAGGTGACATCACTACGCGAATACATTAAACCAAAACTCCTGGAATTTCCGAGAGTGAGCTAAAAAAATTAAGGGGGAAAATGTTTTATGCCAATTGAAATCGTTTTTTTGTTTGGGATTGCGATTATTCTTTTTTTGACTTTTAAAATGAAGGTCAACGCTTTTGTAGCTCTAATGGCAGCAGCTTTGGCAATGGGTTTGCTGGCTGGTATGCAACCTGTTGAAGTTGTTAATAACATGACAACCGGTTTTTCAAAAACTATTAAGAATATCGGCATTATCATTATCTTTGGCATTATGCTGGGGAATTATCTGGAGGCATCAAAAGGAACAACAAAGCTTGCATTAGGTACGGTGAGAATGGTTGGAGAAAAAAAATCCAGTTTCGCAATGGCTGTTGCAGGATATATAGTGTCTATTCCGGTTTTCAGTGACGCAGGATTTATTATACTTGCGCCATTGGTTAAAGCAATTGCAAAAAAAGCAAAAATAGCACGTGCCGTATTGGCAGTTTCTCTTTCGGCGGGATTGCTGGCAACTCATGTATATGTTCCGCCGACACCAGGGCCATTATCAGCTGCCGGTATGCTGGGAATAGATATCGGACGTGCCATTCTTTATGGAAGTTTTGCAGCTATTTTAATGACTGCAGGTGGCTGGTTGTTTGCAGAACTTTATCTTAGAAGCAAACCGGATAGTTTTTACACATATCAGGATGGAGTAGATACAAATGATAGTGTGGATTTAAACGATACGGATCTTCCTGCTATGTTTGCGGCAATTATGCCACTGCTGCTGCCAATTTTGCTTATTATATCAAATACAACTGCCAAAATGATTCTGCCGAAAGAATCTCCGGTCTTGGCAATTACTAGTTTTATCGGCGATGCTAATATCGCGCTTATATGTGGAACGGTACTTGCAATTATACTGCTTGGTAAACGTATCGGCAAAAAACAGGTTTTACATGTTATGGATAGTTCGTTAAAGGATGCAGGAACCATTATTTTTATAACAGCAGCTGGTGGAGCACTTGGAGAAATTCTGAAAGTATCCGGTGCTGGTGCCAGTCTTGCAAATATGGTTGCTAATTTAGGAATACCATTTATCTTAATACCGTTTTTTATTGCTGCAGTATTTACAGTGGTACAGGGATCAGGAACGGTAGCAGTTGTCACTGCTGCTACGCTGGCAGCACCTATAGGCGCTCAATTGGGAATTGATCCAATTTTAATTTTCCTTGCATCGGGAGCTGGTGCTAGAGCCCCTATGCATGTCAATTGCAGCTACTTTTGGGTATATGCGAATTACATGGGATTTGATACGAAAACGGCTTTGAAAACATTAACGCTGTCTAATATGTTTATGGCATTGGGAGGCTTAGTGGCAACATTTATTGTGAGCTTATGGGTATAAGTAGAGTTTTTAGCAATTTGACACGGGAATTTGAGCTATAGAAAAAATATGTCAGATTCTCAAAGGCAAATTATCGCAGATTATTTAACAGATATAGGAAGAGCGCAAAGAGGATCTTCCTATATTTGTTATTTAATTTATATAAATAAAGAAAACTAGACAATCATCTATTCGGAATATATTAGTTTTTTGAAGGGAGTTGTTAGAATCTATATAAAAGAAGAAAAGGAGATGAAGTTAATGACATATCAAGAAATGAGAGAAAATGCTAAAAAGAATATGGCACCTAATTGTAGGGTATGCAAGGAGTGCAATGGAATTGTTTGTAAGGGAGAGATTCCGGGCGTAGGAGCGAAAGGAAACGGTAACGGATTTACTATATGCATCGATTTCCTGTCTTCTGTTAAAATTAAAATGGATACAATCTATAAAAATGAAGGTCAGAATACTACAATCTCGCTGTTCGGCAGGTCATTTCAGTATCCAATTTTTGCAGCTCCAGTAGCAGGAATGAAACTTAATTATAATGGCGCACTTACGGAAGCTGAATATGATGCAGCAGTTGTATTTGGAACAAATAAAGCTGGTTGTGCGGCATTTACTGGAGACGGACCGCAAGAGGATATTTTTCTCAATAGTCTTCCGATTATTAAAGCAGCAAACGGTATTGCTGTACCTACAATTAAACCATGGAAGAATGAAAAAGTATTGGATCAAGTTAAAATGATTGAAGAGACTAAAGCTATGGCATTCGCTATGGACATTGATTCGGCAGGGTTACTAAACTTAGCTCTGATGGGTAAGCCGGTTTCGTCAAAAAGTGTAGAAGAACTTTCTGAAATATCCTCAATGACGAAGATTCCTTTTATTGTAAAAGGTGTTATGACTGCCTCCAGTGCAGAAAAAGCTTTAAAATCAGGTGCATATGGTATTGTTGTATCTTCACATGGAGGAAGGGTGCTTGCAGATACTCCGGCAACCTGTGCCATGCTTCCTGAAATCAGAAAAATGGTAGGAGATAAATTGAAAATTTTTGTAGATGGCGGTATTCGAACTGGTGCTGATGTATTCAAAGCAATAGCATTAGGGGCAGATGCAGTTTTGATTGGAAGGCCGTATGCGATAGCGGCATTTGGTGGCGGTGAGGAGGGTGCCGAGCTTTATACTAAAAAGATCGGTGCAGAGTTAATAGAGACTATGATTATGACAGGTTGTAAAACTCTTAAAGATATAACATTTGAAAAAATTATTATGAAAAATTAAAATTAAAGATTTATAGGAGAATCATTATGAGTTACAATATAGCAGTTGTAAAAGGTGATGGCATTGGTCCGGAAATAATAGAGCAAGGATTAAGGGTGTTAAGTAAAATAGGAGAAAAATTTGGTCATGTTTTCAACTACACAGAAGTTTTGGTGGGAGGAGCTGCCATTGATAAGCTTGGTGTTTCTTTCATCAAGAAATGGCTGAATCAACCTCTAAGGCTTTCTTCTTTACCGATTAACTAAGCATAAAGCAGCGTATTAAATTGCCGAAGAGCAGTAAACTTCTTGGTTTCGTGATCGGTATTTGTTTCGGCAATGGCTCTTTCCAATAAATTCTTTGGTGAAAAGCCTTTTAAAGTTTCAAAAACTGTAGTACAATTATTCATGTTCGTTGGCTCCTTTGCTAATAAATGTAGTTGCTTGCCAGCTACTATATTTATTAGCAGAGGGGCCTTCTTTAATTCTACAGGTAAATATTACATTTAATTTTTTTAAAAAGTTTTATGCAACACTAATGAGCACAGGAAATTGTAAATAGACGTGTCTAAATTATAAAGTCAGTTAATGAATTTAGGTTGTTTCACTACATTGGTAAAAATGTATTAAATAGTACAATTTTGTACATCGTTTTTTTCATAACTAAGATTCTTTGATTGCAGCTCTTAATTTTTGGGCAGTTTTACTAGTTATAATAGTATTGATTAGTGATCTATTACAAAAAAACAGCATATTATTGACAACAAAAATGTACTATGAGATACTTTTTATGGAGGGGAAATAATGAAGGATTTAGTAAAAGAAATTAACAATTCTTATGCGAAAATGACAAAATCTCAAAAGCGTGTGGCAAAATATATTCTAGATAATCTGGGTGAGATTGCGTTTGACACACTGTATGAACTTGCAGCAAAAATCGGAGTCAGTACAACAACTGTTATACGTTTCACAAGAGTGCTGTCATACAATGGATTTACTGATTTTCAAGAGAATATTCAAAATAATATAAAGGGAAACATCAGTTTACCGGAGCGCATACGTACCATAACGGTTTCTGAAAAAGAGTTACGTCGACTAGATGTATATTTTAAGAAGGAAATAGAAGGAATTGAAAAAACTATTTTAACCTTATCTGAAAACAAACTTGAAAAGGCTTTTGAGATGATTCTGGAAGCTCAAAACGTATATGTTATGGGACTCCGCACTTGTTTTGCGCCAGCCTTTCTATTTTGCACCATACTTCGACAGATTAAATTAAATGCGCATCTTATCCAAGGGATTGCGAGCACATATCCTGAAGAGATAGTTCGGATTGGCCGCCATGATGTGTGTATTTTGTTTGCCTATCCACGTTTTATTCAAGAAAGTCTGCGACTGGCCATTCGTATTCGCAAGCAGGGGGGGAGAGTGATTTTGTTTACAGGTCCTTCGCACGCCCAGCTTGAACAATTTGCAGATCTGGTTATACTAACGGATTCATCCGGTGTAGGATTCAAAGATTCTTTTGTACCGCTTTTTTGTCTTATTAATTATATGATTCACGAAATTGCCGAAAGGGAAAAGGATAATTCCCTCAAGGTAAGCTCCAAAATTGAAGACATATTAAACGAGGGGTATTTCTACCGTTTCTGAAATAAATTAAAGATTGTAAAAACCGGTTTTTTACATATAAACCCACCCATATAAAATTCACGTAATTATACAATGGAATAATTGGACGGTCCGATCAGCCGTCTTTCATTCCGAGCCCGAGAAGTTTATACATAATTTTGGAGGTGCTAATTAATGCAGTATATCAAAAACGATGTTGAACTGATTTCTCACGGTGATGTATCTTCTAAAAAAATGATCCTTCAACTGTTGGAGTTTTTGTGGAAAGAGATTGACTCCTACAACATAATCAAAGGCATGATGCACGTCTCGGGGAATAGTCTAATCATCGGAAACAGACAGTGGGATCTTTCAAGAAAGAAAAACATTTACTTGTTCGGCGCAGGTAAAGCATGCAATGCAATGGCAATGGCTGTAGACGAAGTGCTTGGAGACAGCCTGAAAAAAGGAATCATATCGGTTAAGATTGCAGAACCAAAAGATCATTATCGGCGTATAAAGGCATATGTAGGCGGACATCCTCTGCCAAATGCCGAAGGAATGAAGGCCGCAAAAGAAATTCTTCAGATGATTGATAACTGCGAGCCGGAAGATTTATTCATATCGGTAATCAGCGGAGGGAGTTCCGCTTTATTGACATGTCCGGTTGACGGAATCAGTCTGGAAGATGAGATCAGGGCACAGGATGTGCTTTTACGTGCTGGCGCAAATATTCTTGAAATTAACGCGGTGCGAAGGCATATATCTAAGACAAACGGCGGCCGGCTGGCGCAGCGTATAAGGGCCCGGGGTGCCGAATTGATCAACATTATAGTCAGTGATGCAGTCGGCGCTTTGCCACTAGTTGATAGAAATGAACCTGTCGAATTTTCCGGTACCCCTATTGCACCGGATGAAACAACCATTGAAGATGCATTTGCATGTATCCAGAATTACGCGCTTACCGACCGAATCCCGAAATCAATCCTTGATTACCTTTCCGGCAAGGGCTCAGATATTGAAACGCCTAAGACACTGGATAATAAGGTGACTCATTTTGTGTTAAACGATGTCCCGGATTCATGTGAGGCTGCTCTTCAGATTGCCGCGAGGATGGGTGTGCCCTCAATGGTCTTTTCTACCTTTATTGAAGGAGAAAGCCGTGAGGCAGGAATCTTTTTTGGCTCGCTTGCCCGCGAGATACAATCAAACAAACGCCCAATTGCACCGCCATGTTTTGTCTTCTGTTCCGGGGAAACAACAACCAAAGTTGACGATGCCGCCACAGGCCGAGGAGGCCCTGGCCATGAGATGGCACTCGGGTTCGCTTTGGAAGCCCGGTATACTGACGGCGCCGCACTCGCTTCTGTTGACACTGAAGGAACAGACGGAACCACCCGCTTCGCAGGCGGAATTTGTGATTCCAAAACCTTTGACGAGATCCGGCAAGCTGGCCAGAATATTTATGATGTATTACGGAAGCATGATGCGGGAGGCGTTTTGGAACAGCTTGGCAATGCGATTTTAACTGGAAACACAGGTACAAATCTTTGTGATTTTAACGTAATGTATGTACCTGGACTACAAGAAAAGCAAAAGGAGACTTGGTAAATGTACGCAAATAAAATTAGTAGTGTTAAGGCGCGTCAGTTAATCGACTGCAATGGCCGCCCCGTGATTGAAGTAGATGTTATCACAGAAGATGGATCTCTCGGACGTTCCGGCGCATCCACAGGCACGTCGGTAGGGAAAAATGAATCGGTTGTGCTGCGCGATGGAGATCCAAAACTTTTTGCCGGGTTAAGTGTTTTTAAAGCAATTGAAAATATAAAAGAATACATAGAACCAGCTCTTGTTGGCATGGATGTTACCGATCAAAAAGGGATTGACCAAAGGCTTCTCGAACTTGATGGTACTCCCAATAAGGAAAAACTGGGGGGCAATACAATTAACGCAGCATCTTTTGCGGCTGCTCGTGCCGGCGCCGCCTATACAAGGCAGCCGTTTTATAGGTATATGGCATTGGGAGAGATCAAAACTCACTTTGCACCGGCACTTAATCTGATTAATGGCGGTACCTATTATGGCATTACGCAGCCGTTCCAAGAGTTTATGCTGATTCCGAGAAATGTGGATACTTTTATGGAAGCTGTCCAAGTTGGAGTAGAGGTATTCTATAAGGTAGGCGAGTTAATCGAAAAGTATCGCAAACAACCTGCCATAACTGGGAATTACTGCGGCTATGGTGCTCCTTCTGACGACCCATCCGTTATCTTTGATATTCTTATGGAAGCAGTTGCACAGACTGGTTATCAAAATAAAGCATGTTTTGCCATGGACTGCGCCGCCAGCGAATTTTACGATGAGCAAAAAGGCCTTTATTTATATCGTGGCAAATATGCGGATCGGGATGAAATCATAACGATATTGTCGGGCTTATGTACAAAGTATCCTATCGGATTTGTCGAAGACGCACTTGAGGAGGAGGATTTTGAAGGGTTCCGCCTGGCTTCCCAGAGGATAGAGGCTGCCGTTATCGGTGACGATTTCCTTTGCACAAGTATTGAACGCGCAAAAAAGGCGGTAAATATTGGCGCAGTTAAAGGGATGATTGTGAAGCCTAATCAGGTAGGGACTTTGACGGAGACATTGGATACCGTACAATTTATGAAGGATAATGGTCTTTTAATTGTAGCCTCCGGCCGAGCGGGCGGCGTTTTGGACGATCCTACGACAGATCTTGCTGTTGCCGTTGGAGCTCAGATGTTGAAAACCGGTGCACCTAGAAGCGGCGAACGAGTGATTTCATTAAACGATGGTATTCGTATCGAAGAAGAACTCGATTTTAAGGTTAAGCCTTTTAACGTGTCTGTTCTCGAAGGTTTTTCTAGGTTTGATTAAAAATTTAATGGACAAAGATTTAGGAGGATTATTATGGATAACAAAACCGCTGTTACAGCTGTTACAAATGAAAAAAGGAAAATGAATCTTCCACATATCTATGCGCTGGCTTTTATATTTATCGTAATCATGGGGGGGCTCACCTGGGTTATTCCAAGCGGCCAATATGACCGTAGGGATGTCACCGTGGGTTCCAGCACCAAGTCGGTTCCTGTGGACGGAACTTATCACTCAGTTCAAAAGGTTACTAAAGACGGCGATACCCGTCAGGGTATATTTGATATTCTAATGGCGCCTACAAGAGGTGTTCAAAAATCCGCAGATGTTGTTGCATTTGTTTTATTGTTGGGCGGTGCTTTTCAGATTCTGAATAAGACCGGTGCAATTACGGCAGGCATGAAACGCGCTATAAAAAAGTTTGGTAATAAAGGGGCATTTATTATACCGTTCTCCATGCTGCTATTTGGCGTTGGCGGAACAATGACAGGAATGGCGGAAGAACTGATTCCATTTTATTTAATCTTTATGCCTCTCATGTTTAATTTAGGTTACGATTCCATGACTACCTTCCTTATTGTATTTTTAGGTTCCGGCATTGGCGTTGCGGCGGGTACGGTAAATCCTTTTAATGTCCTGATTGCGCAGGGCGTTGCCGGTATTGCGGGTAACCCTCAGTTATTCTTCCGTTTCCTCCAATTTATCTTTCTTGAAGCATTGGCAATTCTTTTTGTGCTTCGATATGCTAAAAAAGTAAAAGAAAACCCACTTTCCTCAATAACTTATAAGACCGATTTAACCTGGCGGGAAGAAATCGTTAGTGCAGAATCGTCTGAAGAAGAATTTACAGTACGTCAAAAACTGGTATTGCTTTCTTTTGGCTTCTGCATGGTATTAATGGTATATGGCTTAGTGAAATTCGGCTGGTATATGGATGAATTATCCGCTGTATTTATTGCGATGGGATTGTTGACCGGTATTTTAGGCGGATTGAAGGTAAACGAAATGGCCCGCGAATTTGTAAAGGGAATGGGTGATTTTGTCTATGCCGGTCTGATTATCGGTGTTAGCCGGGGCATTCTGTATATGGCGGAAAGCGGTATGATTATCGATACAATTCTGCATACGCTCACTGGATTTTTACATACGGTTCCAAGTGCTTTGTTTATTACTGCCATGTATCTTATCGAGGGTCTTATAAGCATTGTTGTTCCGACCACTTCCGGTGTTGCATCACTTACTATGCCTATTCTGGCACCACTAACCGAATTACTAAAACTGAATCCCGAGGGTGCCGTTACCTGCTTCCAGTATGCAAACAAGTTTACGCTTATGCTGAGCCCGACCGCCCCCGTTACCGTCGCTGGGATTGCCATTTGCCGTCTTTCTTTCCAGCAATGGTGGAAAATTATTTGGAAGTTTATGCTTTTAATAGTTATAATAACAATAGGGTTTGCAGTTATATCTAGTATGTTAACTGTGTGATAATGCAAGCATTCGCCAACAAAACGGGATCCGCCTCTGAATAATGGGCGGCATCCGTTTTGATAAAAATTACATATATACAAAATAGGAGGATCAAAAATGAAAGTTAGGGAAGCAAACATATATGTCGTTGACACAGGCAGTTTCAGGCCGGTTGTTGTAGAACTGGTTACCGATGAAGGTATTGCCGGCATAGGCGAGGGCGCGGTCGGATTCGGATGCGGGTGCAATGGCGCAGCTGCAATGGCGGCAGATCTTGCCGAAAGCTTTGTTATTGGCCGGGATCCGTCAAGAATATCTGATATCTGGAATGATTTTTATTACAATACATTCTGGGGAAAAGGTGGAGGCCCTATTTTTTACGCCGCTGTCAGCGCGTTGGAGATGGCATTGTGGGATATTAAAGGCAAAAAACTTGGGGTGCCGGTTTACGAGCTGCTAGGCGGAAAACAGAGGGACAAGATACGGGTTTATGCAAATGACTGGTCGGACGGCTCCTATTTTGATAAACCTCATGAGTTTGCGGAACGTGCCGTTGAAGTTGTGGCGGATGGGTTCGACGCGATTAAACTTTATCCGATGAGTCCTTATGTTGCTGAAAATGATCACAACGCTAATTTTCATCTCAAAAACCGTTATGTTACACGTGAATATGAAGAGCGTACAATAAATATAGTAAAAGCTGTTCGTGAGGCTATCGGCTATGGCATTGACCTGATGGTAGATGTGACGGCAGAAGGTACTACGGATGTCATGACCCGAATCGGTCAGTCCATTGAGGAGTTCCGTCCTTTCTGGTATGAAGAGCCGATTGATGCTTTTGATGTGGATGCATATCGTGTTCTTAAGAATAAAGTAAATATACCGATTGCAACCGGAGAGAGACTATATACTAGATACGGATTCCGTCGAATCATTGAACAGCGGTGTGTTGATATCGTCCAGCCGGATGCGGGTACATGCGGCGGCATTTTAGAATCGTGGAGAATTGCTGCTGCCGCAGAAACATCTAATATGCGATATGCCCCCCATAACTGCGGAGGACCTGTTCTTACAGCGGCATCAGTGCAGCTTGCCGCGTGTACCTCGAATTTTGTTATTCAGGAGGTGTTCCCGTACCGGCCTGATATCCATTACGATATCGTAACGGAGGCGCTTGAAAAGAAAATATCGAATGGAACTATTACAGTTCCGACGATACCCGGATTGGGAGTGGATTTAAATCATACAGTAGTCGATCGTTTTCGCGTTGCGCAGATTTCATAAAACCATTACCGTTATAATGCGGTTCCTCTGGATTTATCTCCATCCCCCAGAAATATTCGTAGTGTGATTTGACCTTAGCAAATTGAGAGTATTTGCTTAAAAGATGATAATTTTCATGACTTTTCGAATAGTCTCACCAAAACGAAAGGGATTCCGTCGATTTGATGGAACCCCTTTTTTATTTATTAGGGAATTGCTCCTTTGCCCGCATGAAGCGAACCTTAATTAAAACATTTATACAATAAGCTTAAATTTATCTCCTACAATAAATTGCTTAGAACGATGTGTTTTTGCACCATTAATGTCACGAGGTATACTGCTAATGCATAAAAGAGGATAGCCTTTAGAAACATTTAGATATTTTGCAAGTTCATAGCTGGCAAACACAATTTCAATTGTTTTGTCCGACCTGTCAAAGATAACATTATACTTATTTCTTAGAAGTTCAAATAAAGAGCAGTTGTTTAAGTCTTCATGCAGTAGATAAGAAAATTGCTCAGGAAAACGATGACTATCTAATGAAACAGGAATAGAATCTGCATAACGGATTCGCTCAATTACAATAATTTTTGCGCCGAGTTCTAAATCAAGTTCTGCAGTATCAATATCGTTGGCATCTTCAATAACCGATTTAATGACTTTTGCCCCCGGTTTACAATTCCAATCACGGCACATTTCAGTAAAGCTACGCATACCATTAACGGATCTTTGCAATTTTTCCGTAGATACAAAGGTACCTTTGCCTTGCTTGCGCACCAGATAATTATCTCTAGTAAGTTCCTCTAGGGCATTTCTAACGGTAATTCTGCTAACATTATATGTCTTGCTAAGATGCAGTTCGGTAGGTATGCGCTCTCCTGCTTTAAATACGCCATTTTCAATAGCTTTTGCTAAAATGTCTTTTAATTGTTTATATAATGGACGGGAATTAGCAGTATCTAGTTCCATTAAAATTCCTCCTGTAATATTACCCAATATAAGTATTATAATACGATATCATACAAGTAAATGCAAGCATTAAATCTCATATTTTGCCTGGAGGGCTGATGGGATATACAACATGTTTATCAATAGGAATATAATTGTGTGAAATATTTGTTATATATTGTATTATCAATAACAATAGATAATTAATGTTGCATATGCATAAACAGATAATCCTGTCAACGAAAATATAGACAATATGATTATCGGTTGTTTTATTGGTTAATCAATATTTTATCAGAAAACAATGATTTATATTTGTTATTTCTGCTTGTTATTTCTGTTTGTTATTTTTATATCAAAATTTTAAAAGAATAAAAAATTATTATATGTTTTAAGAAACGACTATGACAATCCTGAAAAAATGTAATAACAATATAATACAAAATATAATTAGAGGTATTGTAAAAGATTAACAAAAATGATAAAAAATAAAAAAATATTAAGCCAAACAGTTGCTAATTTCGGAGTATAATGATATTATGAATGCATAGTAGTACATAACAATTATAACAAATATAGAATTATCAAAATAAAAGTGTATTACATATCAGGATAAAACCATTGATTTGTAATAACAACTATAGGGGGGATTTACATGGATATAAAAAAATTATTGAGGAAATTAATTAGCAAAATGCAAGACAACATCCACTTACAACTCGCAGATATATGTGGAAAGTGAAGTATTACGGTTTATCAAATATTGTATTTTTCAAATATGACAGAGACTTCGGATGAGGTCGCACGAGTTAATGATTGTAATAAATTTACTATATTTGTTTCTATTATGATTCCTATTATTACAATGAATGCTGTAGCCACAGTGGTATTTTCTTCTCTATTTGGTTACGTATATATGGTCAATTCGCTACTTTTCAATATTACATGATTGATTTACAGTATAAAGAAAGGTGGAAACTATCATGGTTATCGATACACATGTACACCCGGCACTTTTCGCAGATATTTGCGAAGATAGAGAACGCTTTGACCAAAGATGTGATGAGTTGAGTTTTCATTTGATGAAGCCGGCTGGATTAGATTTGCTTGATGTGCAAAATGCTTTTGCTAAAATTGATAAAATGGTACTTTTACCTCAAGATTGTTCAGTAGAATGCGGTAGAGCAGTGATTTCCAATGAAGAAATTAAAAAACTTGTCAACTTAAAACCTGATGCTTTCATAGGCTTTGCATCAGTAGATCCAAGAAGCAAGGATGCTGTAGAGAAACTAGAATATGCATTTGAAATCTTGAAACTAGGTGGTTTAAAGCTGAATCCCGCAAAATTAAGAATTTATCCGGGGGATGAAATCATGAAACCACTTTATAAAAAATGTATGGAATACAATAAGCCTGTGATTTTTCATGCCGGTCTGTCATGGGAACCAAATACGCTTAGCAAATATGCTCAACCGGTAAACTTCGAAGAAGTAGCTGTTGAATCCCCGGAATTGAGAATGTGTCTATCCCATTTCGGCTGGCCTTGGGTAAAAGAAACAGTTATGCTTTTAATCAAATTCCCCAATGTTTATACTGATACTGCTTGTGCATATCTGGATTCTCCGTCACAGTTCTTTGATTACATATTTCATCAAGAATTTGGTCAATATTGGTTAGAACACAACTTTGCGGAAAAAGTGATGTTTGGATCAAATTCGCCAAGGTTTCGTCCTGTCCGGATTCTTCACGGATTAAATTCTATACAAATGAAAGATAGAACAAGACAGTTGGTTTATGGTGAAAATGCAATCAAATTTTTAGGTATGGAGGACAGATGATATGATTACTAAATTAATAACTGTTCCTATAAGGGCTCAGAAATCCGATGTGGAACTCATTAAAATTACGGATAGGGTAAAACAAGGTGTGAAAGAATCGGGTATTACAAATGGTATAGTGTTTGTAATCACAGCACATACAACAACCGGCATTACCGTAAATGAAAGCCTGCCATGTGTTGAAGCAGATATTGTGGATAATATGGAACGTTTAATACCTGCTGACCATCCTTATAACCATAACCACTTCTTACATTCTTACGGTACCATTGGAGGAAATACGCCGGGACACCTTAAAGCAATGCTGACAGGTAATCATTGTGCTTATCCTGTACAGGATGGTGAGGTTGTATTTGGTGATGCGCAGGATATATACTTTGCAGAGTATGACGGCATTAAAAACAGAAAATATTTCATATATATGATGGGCGTATAGCTGGAGAGGTGTATGTGATGAAGACTATTGCAGTAGGAGATAATTGTTGTGATATCTATTTGAATCTTAACAGATTTTATCCCACAGGTAACGCAATTGATTTTGCCGTAAATCTTAAAAAACTGGGTGGAGACATATCTGTACTGACTATTTTCGGTAATGATGCATTTGCCGAATCCGTAAGGCAATTGTTGAAGAAATATCAGATTGATTTTTCCATGAGCAAATCTGCTAACAGACAGTCTGCGGAAGCGGTGATGAATATTGTGAATGGAGACAGAATTCATCTATCCTACACAGAGCATGTCCTATCTGACTTCTATTTGGATGAAGAGGATATTGAATATATAAAACAATTTGATGTGATTTATTCCGAAAAAAGATCTAAAATCGGTTTATATGCAAAAAAAATAAAAAATGACAATAACATCATGGTCCATGATTTTTCTTGTAGATTGGAAGATCAGTCCAATAATGAAATTATTCCGTATATGGACTATGCATTTTTTTCCTATAGAAAAGATGATGATTATATCAGAAGTTTTTTAAAAAAAGCAAGGAACAAAGGTGCTAAAGTGGTTATAGCAATGCTTGGTGAAGATGGAAGTATGGCTTATGACGGTGAAAATTATTACAGAGAAACGGCTCAAAAGGTAAAGGTGTTAAATACGGTCGGTGCGGGCGATTCCTACATTGCCGGATTTATCTATGGCGCTATGCAAGGGGAACCTATTGAGCAATGTATGAAACGAGGCAAAGAAACTGCCACTCAAATTATTCAGAGATTTGAACCGTATTAAGGAGGAGGGGTCATGAAATTATTTTTATATTTTTTTGACCCGGATAAGGCAATGATGAACTGTATCAAATGGTTTGAAAATAGAATTTAAGATTGGTGATATATGTATTTATATAAGCCTCATAAAAACATGATCTCAAGATGTAATATACTGTAATCCGTTATAGGGCAGTAGGTAAGATTTATCTCCTTTTAAAACCTGTAAAAATACGTACCACATTGAAAACAGTATAATTGATCAATTGATCTTATTAATTCATCCCCAATAATGTGTTGTATGGAAGGAGGTTTTTATGGATAAAGTGCTTTTGGAAATAAGCGGTCTCAAAACAGAATTTGTTGTAGAGAAAAAGTCGTTTGCTGCAGTCAATGATGTCAGTTTTAAGATAAAACAAGGAGAGATTTTGGGGGTGGTAGGTGAAAGTGGAAGCGGTAAATCTTTGACATCTCTTTCTATTATGCAATTACTTCCACGCAATGGAAAAATTTCTAAGGGTAGGATTCTTTTTGAAGGAAGGAACTTGTTAAATCTAAAAAAGAGAGATATGTGTGCCATTCGAGGTAAACAGATTTCTATGATATTCCAAGATCCTATGATTGCTTTGGATCCCGTGTACAGATGCGGAGAACAGATTGCAGAAACAATCCGTTTTCATGAAAAAATATCTCAACAAGAAGCATTTAACAGATCTATCGAATTACTGAATCAGGTAGGGATTCCTCATCCTAAAAGCTATATCAATGCTTATCCACATCAGCTTTCTGGTGGCATGTGCCAAAGGATAATGATTGCAATCGCACTTTCTTGCAAACCTAAGCTGTTAATTGCTGACGAACCCACAACTGCATTGGATGTTACGGTTCAAGCCCAAATTTTGGAGTTGTTGAAAAAACTTCGCGATGAAACGCATATGAGCATTATGTTTATTACGCATGATCTTGGTGTGATTGCAGATATTGCGGACCACGTAGCGGTGATGTATGCAGGTGAGATTATGGAAGCGGGAAATGTAAAAACAATATTTAAAAATCCGAGTCATCCGTATACAAGAGGATTAATGATGTCAGTGCCAAGATTAAATGAAGAAAAAGATAGTGTGCTCTACAGCATCAATGGTACGGTGCCGAGTATTTATGCAATGCCTGAGGGATGCCATTTTCGTACACGGTGCCCTTATGCAGATGAAACCTGCATAATACATCCGACACGGAAAAAAATTGGTGAAAATCATTGGATATCCTGCAATAAGGCGGAAGGTGAGGAGGTGATGATGAATGAGTGATACGCTTCTTGAAGTAAAAAACGTAAAGAAATATTTTAAGTTGAAGTCAGGTATTTTTTCAAGGAGAAGAGGCTGGGTGAAGGCAGTAGACGATGTCAGTTTTTCCGTGAAGAAGGGAGAAACCTTTGGACTTGTAGGAGAATCCGGTTGCGGGAAGAGTACAGTTTCAAGGGTTATACTGCGTTTAACCCAAGCAAACAGCGGACAGATAATATTTGACGGAGAAGACATACTGAAATTGTCAAATAAAGAGATGAGAGAAAAACGTCGGCTAATGCAAATGGTTTTTCAAAAGCCTTTTGAATCGTTAAATCCGCGAGTGACAATTGGCGATATTATTGGAAGTCCATTTGAAATACATAAAGCAGCAAGCAGAAAGGAAAAGAAAAGAAAAGTGCAGGAATTGCTGGCATATGTAGGATTGGAGCCACGGTATATCAATCGCTATCCTCACGAATTTTCAGGGGGACAGCGGCAGCGTATAGGTATTGCCCGAGCAATTGCACTTAGACCCAAACTTATTATTTGTGATGAACCGATTTCTGCACTGGATGTTTCTATTCAGGCGCAGATTTTAAATCTTCTTAAGGACATGCAAAAGGATTTTGGACTTTCCTATATTTTTATATCGCACAACCTTTCGGTTGTAAAATATATGAGTAATCGCATTGCGGTGATGTATATGGGGAAAATCGTTGAGATTGCCTCGAAAGAAGAACTGTATAAGAATAATAAACACCCGTATACAAAAGCACTTTTATCAGCAATTCCAATACCTGATATTGATATCAAAAAAGAACGTATACTCCTAAAAGGTGACCTTCCGTCACCCATAAATCCTCCTGAGGGATGCCGCTTCAGAACACGGTGTGAATATGCGATGCGTATTTGTGCTCAGTCTTATCCGGCACTTATGGATGTTGGAAACAACCACTTTGTAGCATGTCACTTATATCATGAAGCCATAAAATCCGGTTGAAACAACATGGAGGTGAAGTGATTGGTACGATTTTTAACGAAGAGAATTTTTATTGCTATTGTACAATTATTTGTTGTAGCATCACTAGTATTTTTATTTCTACGTTTGATGCCGGGTGATCCGGTTAAGCTTGCACTGGGAAGTGAAAAGGCAGCGGATCCGGAGATTGTTGCGGCGATGGAAAAACAGCTGGGATTGGATCAGCCTCTTTTGAAGCAGTATACTACCTATATGTCGGATCTGGCACATTTCCATTTGGGTACTTCGATTACGGATCGCAGTTCTGTAATGGAGAATATCATGCTCCGACTCCCACGTACGATTGAGATTGCATTGGTTTCAATTATAATTGCTTCAATTGTTGGAATTATTATGGGTCTGATCGCAGCATTGAAATGGAGAACATTTACAGACTTTTTTATGACAGCAATGGCAGCATTGGGAATATCACTTCCGGTTTTTGTAATGGGGACGCTTCTAATAGTGATCTTCAGTTTGACTCTGAATTGGTTTCCTGCCAGTGGATATATAGACTTTGTAAAGGACCCCATCAAACATATTCAAAGGTTAATCCTGCCATCCCTAGCCTTAGCGTTAGGTCTTGCAGCTTCAATTACCCGAATGACCCGTTCCTCCATGCTGGAGGTTGAAAGTAAGGAGTTCGTTCAAACATTGAGGGCTAAGGGGCTTCCGGAAAGAATGGTTATTTTTAAACACAGCTTTCGTAATGCGATCATTCCCATTATAACGATTATTGGCTTACAACTCGGTTCACTAATCGGTGGTACCGTATTGGTAGAATATCTGTTTAACTGGCCGGGTATTAGTACCCTGCTCGTAAAGGCTGTATCTTATAGAGATTATCCTACTGTGCAGGGTTGTATATTGGTCATTTCAGTATTTTTTATTACAGTAAATACACTGGTAGACATTCTATATGGTCTATTAGATCCAAGAGTTCGGTAGACAGTTCAATGTTAAAATATCTGGTGTAAACCGGAAACAACATTAAAAGCAGGTGCATTTTATCTGTTATGATTCTAATTGAGCTATTCTGAACAAAGCTCAATTAAATAACCATATGAGGGGGCAACATGATGTTGAAAAGATGCGTTCAAAATAGAACATTTATTATTAGTGTAATCATATTGCTGCCAATTCTCATTGTAGCATTAATTGGACCATTAGTTATTACACGAGATCCTCTGGAGATTAACGGAAGTTGTATACTTCAGCCTTATGCACCCGGGCATCCTTTAGGAACAGATAACTTTGGAAGAGATATCTTGAGTCGTCTGATTATAGGCATACGTCCTACATTGTTGGTTGCGTTGGGAGCAACTGCACTAGCATATGCAGGAGGACTATGTTTCGGCATTGTAGCCGGATATTTCGGTAAGGTCGTTGAACAGATTATCATGCGTATCATTGATATCGTTCTGTGTTTTCCCCCAATTCTTTTGGCTATGATGGTGGTGGCCTTTTGGGGTTCCGGAGTCATTAACTTGGTGGTTGCTATAGGAATTTTGTATATGCCCCATTTTGCCAGAATTGCGTATTCATCTACGTTGCAGGTGAGAAAGCTTGAGCATGTAGAGAGTGAAATATCCCTCGGAGCTACTCATTATCGTATTTTAGTTAAAAACATTTTACCTAACATTATGTCACCGATGATTATTCAAATCAGTTTAACCATTGCCGCGGCCATTCTGTTAGAGTCCGGTTTAAGCTTTTTAGGGATAGGAATTGTACCCCCAACCCCTTCGTGGGGGCAGATGATTGGCGAGGCAAAAGGGTATATAACCATTGCGCCCATGTATGCATTGTGGCCATCGCTTTGCCTGTGTGCTACGATTCTAGGGGTGAATCTTCTGGGTGACAGTCTGCGCGATATTCTCGATCCTAAAACCAAATCATAACTTGAACAAAATGGTATTACAAGTGGATACAGGAGTGTGTCCAATTATAATAAATGATCCAATAAAAAAAGGAGGAAGCATAATGAAAACAGGTGGAAAAAGTTTGATAGTCATGTTAGTTTCTGTGATGGTTTTGTTCTCCGGCTGCGGGAAAACGAATACCGGCACGACACCTTCTTCACAGGATAGCGGCAATGTCTCACAAAGCGAGAAGGGTGGAGGTATATTAAGATACGGTTTGTCAGCGGAACCTGCAATTCTTGAACCTGTCTTGGCACAGGGGATAGCAAAACGTATTATTACACAAAGCATGTATCGTGGACTGATGACATATACAAAGGATGGGGAAATAATCACCGATATTGCAGAATCTGTAGATGTTGGATCAGACAATAAAACGTATACAATTAAACTGAGAGATGTCAAATTTCACAATGGAGACACATTGACTTCAGAGGATGTAAAGTTTTCCTTTGAAAGAATTTTAAATCCGGAATATGGTGCATCTTTTCGCCATGAGTTGTCTATCATTGATAGGATGGAAACACCAGATGACAAAACAATCATTTTTGCATTAAAAGAAGAATGTGCGCCTTTTAAACACTATTTGGCACTTCCTGAATCTGCGATTTTAAGCAAGTCCTACACGGAAGCACATGACAGTAATCTTGATACGGAACCTATGGGTGCGGGTCCCTTCAAATTCGTTGAATGGAATAAGGGACAGAATATCATTGTAGAGGCTTTTCGTGACTATTATGTGGATAATAAGCCCAAAGTAGATAGGATTGAATTTTCTTTTTATGCGGACGATGATGCAAGGACAAATGCATTAAAATCCGGTGAAGTTGACCTTATCGATTATGTGCCATGGAAGGATATACCATCCCTTGAAAATGATCCTGAAATAAAACTTGACCAGCAGAATGGTCCGGTTATGATTCTTTCATTCAATACAAATGTTAAGCCGTTGGATGATCCGAAGGTACGTCAGGCTATTTCCTATGCAATTAATCGTGACAATGTTATCAACACCGCTTTTAATGGACGTGGTACACCCTGTTACGGTTTTGTTTTCAATGAAGGCTTTCTGGGATACAATTCTTCACAGACAAAGTATTTTGAATACAATATCGAAAAAGCCAAAAAACTGCTGGCTGACGCAGGATATCCAAATGGATTTTCCTGCAGACTTCTAAGTTCATCCAGTTATTCTATGCATCAGCAGACTGCAATTGCGGTACAGAGTGATTTGAAAAAGATTGGGATTGAGCTTACACTTGATCTTCCCGATTGGGCAACCCGTATGTCAAAAGTCGGTGAAAAAAATTATGACATTTTCATTAATGCGATGACTGGTGACTATTCGGATCCTGACTGGCTGTCAAACTTTATGCAGAGCGGGGCACATACCTTTAATAAATCTGCTGATTTTGCCGATGCGGAAGTGGATCGTTTATTGATGGAGGGCAGAAAAACATTAGATGAAACTCAAAGGGGCAAGATTTATGAGCAGTTAATTGACCGTTTGCTTGAATTATCACCACATGTATTTCTTAACTGGCGTGAACAAACCTCTGCGATGAGAGTAAATGTAAACGGTTTTGCTCAACGTCCGGGTTATCTTTGTTTATCTCAGAGCGGACTTATTCTTGAAGATATATCATTGAGTAAGTAAGATTTAGGATTCTTGTATCCAGCTATATAAATCAGCGGTAAATGTTGCGTTTTTATAGGTCGGCATTTACCGTAATACTTCGCTTTTTTATAGCAAGCTGTACCCGAGGAATTCTTATGAATGAAATCATTAGGAATTAAATTGCAGGTATGAACTACAACTATTGTTACTATCCGCTTGATTTTTTCTAGAAAATATGAATCGTCTAGGTTTGTGGAGCCACTGCAATATTAAAGCAGTTTAGGGTTCACAGCTTTATCATTAATATTTTATGAGAAAGGTGAGTTTGAAATGAGCTATATGATTGGTGTTGATGTTGGCGGGACATTTACTGACTTTTCGATATTTAATACTCAGAGTGAAAAGTTATTTCATTATAAGCATCCTTCCACACCTGAAGATCCTTCAATTGCAATTGTTACAGGTGTTGAAAAAATAATGCGTTTGTATAATATAAAGCCTGAGGAAGTGTCTTATCTTGCACACGGTACTACTGTTGCAACAAATGCCTTGATTGAGAAAAAGGGTTCTCGCATAGGCTTGATTACAACAGAAGGCTTTAAAGATTTGATGGAGATTGGCTGGCAAAAGAGGCCTTCGCTTTATGATTTGCTAAAATCAAAGCCTCAGCCGTTAATTCCCGCAGGATTAAAGGTTGAGGTAAAAGAAAGAGTGCGGTATGATGGCAGCATTAAGACCCCTTTGGATGAGGAAAACACATACAAAGTCGTACAATACTTGAAGAAGCAAAAGGTAGATGCAATTGCAGTTTGTACAGTTTTTTCCTTTATCAATCCTATTCATGAACGTAGGATTAGGGAAATTATAGATGAGATATGCCCGGAGGTTTATGTTTCCATTTCTAGTGATTTGATTCCGGAATTCCGAGAGTTCTCCCGTATGAGTACGACGGTGCTTAATGCGTATCTGGGGCCTGTAATGAAAAAGTATGTCAACAACTTCGAGAGATATATTAAAGAAGCCGGCATCACTGTTCATCCATATATTACACACTCTAACGGCAGTATTATTTCCATATCTGAAACCATCGATTCCCCGATCAAAACAGCCGTTTCCGGTCCGAGTGCGGGTGTTATCGGTGCCGTCTATATTGGCAAGCAGTGTGAATGCGACAAGATTATTACATTTGATATGGGGGGAACAAGTGCTGATATCAGTCTGATCGAAAACGGCGAGCCGCAGCTTTCCACAGAACGTTTAATTGAAGGTTATCCTGCAAGGATACCAATGATAGATATTGTTACAATTGGTGCAGGCGGTGGCAGTATTGCCTACATAGATGATGGGGGTGCTTTAAAAGTTGGTCCCGAAAGTGCGGGTGCGAGACCCGGTCCGGCATGCTACGGGTTAGGGGGTACACTTCCGACAGTTACCGATGCAAATATTTTGCTCGGAAAACTCAATCAAAAGAAAATTCTCGGCGGACGTATGGATGTATATATCGATAAAGCACGTACAGCTTTAAAGGAGCATATATGTGACAAGGCCAAATTAGATATTATCGAAGCTGCAAATGGTGTTATTTCTGTTGTCAACTCAGGAATGATGCGTGCGGTTCGTCTGGTATCTGTAGAACGCGGATATGATATTCGTGAATTCACGTTAATGGCCTTTGGAGGGGCCGGTCCTCTTCATTGTTGTGAGATGGCACGTGAGCTTGGAATAAGTAGCATTATCATTCCTCCATCTCCCGGAACACTTTGCTCACTCGGCCTTTTAATGGCTGACAGTAAATTTGACCTGAGTCGATCCAATATCATGATTGCCAATAAGGAAAACATAGGAGCAATGAATGAAATTTTTGTTGCTATGTTGGATGAAGGCAAAAACATGCTCATTCGAGAAAAAGTACCTGAAGATCTTAGAAGATATCAGCGTTTTGTTGATGCCCGCTATGAATATCAGAATTATGAAATTACTATTTCTCTTCCTGATTGCGAGATAACAGAGGAAATTTTGCAGGAGATAATCAGCGATTTTCATCAAGAACACGAAAAGAAGTACGGTTATTATAATGAAAAAAATAGAATTCAAATTGTTAATTACCGACTATCTGCAATCGGTATTATTGGTAAACCTAAGCAGGATGAACAGCCAATTGATACAAATTTACAAATGCCTGAGGCATTGGAGACGAGAAAAGTTTTCTATCAGGGCGAGAATGATTATATTGAGAGCAATGTTTATTTAAGACAAAATGTGAAACCTGGTTCCAGCATTAACGGACCTGCAATTGTTGAGCAAATGGATACAACCATCGTTATTCCTCCGGGATGGCATGCAAAAACGGATGGGTTTTATAATCTAAGATTATGGTATAATGGAGGTGGAAAATAATGAGTTGCCATATTGAAAAAAAGGCAGACGCCATAACCGTTGAAATCATTGGTAACCTGTTGTTGTCTATTGCAGAAGAAACAACGATGGCCATCATTAAAAGTGCTTATTCTACAAATATAAAAGAAAGACGGGATGTTTCTTCGGCGGTTGTAGACCCTTACGGGAACATGGTTGCACAAGCAGAAAATCTTGCAATTCATTTGGGTTCACTACTCACATTTGTGCAAGAACTTTATAAAAAGTTTCCAAAAGAGCAAATCAAGCCGGGTGATATGTTTGTTGGAAACGATCCATATAATGGTGGAGGAAACCACTTGCCCGATATTGTTGTTGCAGCTCCAGCATTTCAAGGATCAAAATTACTTGGATGGATTATAAATATGGCGCATCATTCAGATATTGGCGGCAAGGTTCCTGGCAGTACGTCAGGTAATGCGGTAAGTATTTTTCAGGAAGGCTTGAAGCTTCCAATTATCCGCATATGCCAGAATGGCGTGGTACTGGATAGCGTCCTTGATGTTATTATTGCAAACACCCGTGTACCAAAGGAGCGTTACGGAGATATTATTGCGCAAATTTCTGCGAACCATATTGGTATACGTAGATTGCGGGAAGCATATGAACGGTATAACGACTTGCTTCTAGACTGCATGGAGGCACTTCAGAATTATGCCGAACGCAGATTGCGTACAGCCATAAAAAACTTGAAAGACGGTGTATATATTTTTACCGATTATATGGACAGTGCAGGACCTAAATATCCGGATCCTCTTCCGATTAGTGTAAAAATTACTATCAAGGATGATTTTATGAATTTTGACTTTACCGGTACATGCGATCAAGTGGAAGCGCCAATCAACGTCCCTTACAATTCACTACTGGCAACCGTTTTTTATTCCCTGAAAGCGCTTGTAGGTCCAGACGTTCCGTCAAATGCAGGCATTTATAGAGCATTTAAGGTCTACGCGCCTCCGGGTTGTTTAGTATGTGCAACTCACCCGGCACCTGTAGGTGTTATGATTGACACTTGCCAGAGACTACCGGATGTTATATTTGGTGCACTTGCACCTGTTGTGCCTGAACGCATCATTGCCGGATGTAATGGTGCTTGTACAACAGCTGTGTTTACAGGGAGTGTGCCTAATAATCCGGATCACTTTTACATCTATCATGAAGCAATCGCTGGCGGTTCCGGGGCGAGTCGTCATGCTGATGGCTTGAGCGGCGTTCAGGTTCATATGACCAATACTTCTAATATGCCTGTTGAAGCACTGGAAATAGAATTTCCCATTATCATGGTGAAAAAGTATGGTTTGCGTAAGGATTCAGGTGGTGCGGGAGAATTCAGGGGCGGACTTGGCATACACCGGGAATTTGAAATTGTGGGAGAGGGAGTATCGTACACAGGCCTGGGGGACCGTCATAAATTTGCACCTTGGGGCTTGGAAAGTGGTCATGACGGACTAGGTGGTGCGTTCTATCACATTGAAACAGATGGCAATGAATCACGTCTGCCGTCAAAGTGTACCGGCAGGCCGGTGAAACAAGGTGATGTAATCAGGGTCTTAACACCAGGCTCGGGTGGTTATGGAGAACCTATAAAGAGACTACCTCAAAAGGTTCTCAATGATGTTGTTGATGAAAAGATATCACTCAAGAGTGCCTTAGAGGACTATAAAGTAGTGATTCATTGCGATGAAGATGATGTTTACTCCATTGATGAAGCAGAAACAGAAAAACTTCGCAAAAAGTGAACGGATTCATATATTCTGCAATGCTCCAGAATATAGATAACCAAATTTAAAGTTAAACTTTATTACAACACACTACTATAGATAGTTAATTGTAAAGTTAGAAATATTCTTACTGGAATGCCACATGGGGACAGTTCCTCAGTAGCATGAAAATCATATGCCACAGACGAACCGTCCCCAAGTAGCATTCCTACTTCCGTGCTCCAATTTTTACTTTTAGAGTTTTTTATCTATATAAAGTGAGTTTTGTAGGGGCGGACGACCCTGCAATGTTGTCAACTTAAGATACCGAATTATGGTAACTCAAATTTGCATGCTATCGCCCTATAATATTTTTTTATTGATGCGCCCATATTTAGGCTTATGCCTTGTTGGGCGCTCATATTTTCTGTTTTTCCTGGCAGGCATAACATGTTTGGTTAGCTTTTTTACAAACTTTGATATTCAAGCAAATAAAATCATTGGGAATATTACATTTGTTAAAGTCTAATAACACAAGGTACCTGCTCACGTGTGGTCGCCTAACACAAGGTACCTGTCCCCGTGTGGTGCCTGTGTTCACCTGTGTGAATTGGAAATTTTTCCTGTAAAAACCAGCATAACGACTTAATTAATATCAATGTTTGACCATTTTTCACTTTGAAATCTCTTAAATAGAATGAAGTTGAATATTATTAGGGCACAAAGCTCGGAAACCCAAACACTAATGATTCCCATACCCAGAAAGGTGACAAAAATATAGCATAATGGTACAAAAACAACCCATAGTCTAAATGAGTTTAATACCATTACAGATTTTGTATCTCCTGCTCCTCTCAGCGCACCTGATATGATGATAATAAATCCGAGAAAAGGCTGGTCAAGACCGGCAAGCAACATTGTGCTGATGGAGGCATTAATGATATCTCTATCATTAGTAAAAAAACCAATGATTTGTGAAGGGAACAGCGCGAATATCAATCCAATAAATATTCCCCATATAATTCCCAGACCACAGCTTATATATCCGGTATGCAATGCCTTTTCCTGATCCTGTTCCCCTAGGGATTTTCCAACTAATGAAGCAGCAGCAATGGAAAATCCTATTGCAGGCATGAAAGATAATGATTCTATATTCAACAAGATACGAAAGGCTGCTTCGGAAGTTGTATCTAATGATGAGATAATGACACTGACTGCTACAAAGGATACTTGCATCAGAAGTTGCTCAATACCTGCTGTATAGCTGAAGTTCCACAGCGGCTTTAAAATATCTGTTGAGGCTCTTAAATTCTTATACAACAGCTTTAAGTGATGTCTGCCGTTTAAAAGCACAAACGCATACAGCAGCACACCGATTAAACGGGAGAGGGTAGTGGAGACTGCAGCTCCATCAATACCCATATTCGGAAAAATCCAAAAGCCGGTCATCAATACATAATTGCCTATGATGTTTAGAATATTCGTAATGAGTGTGATCAGCATAGGCGTTCGCGTATCGCTTACTCCTCTTAGGCTTGCAGCAGCGGCAAAGGAGATAAACATAAAAACAAGGCTATAGGATACAATATTAAAGTAAGACGTACCCATATTCAATATTGAACGGGAGGTATCAAATATTTTCATAAACTGATGGCCGAAGGTAAGGGATAACAGCATGATGATCATTCCAATTACAATATTTAATGTCATATTTTGCCCAAGTATCTGGTTAAGCCTGGAATAATTTTTTTCGCCGTAATTTCTCGAAATCATGGCTGTTGCACCTACATTAAATGAAGAAAAAACAAAAATTATTGTAAAAAATATTTGATTGGCATATCCGGCAGCCGTCAGTGCTTCAGCACTAATAAAGTAGCTGATCATCAGTGTGTCCGCTATGCCCACTAAGGTATTTAGGCTCATTTCACCGATTGCTGGCAACGATATAGATAACACTGATTTTATTAGCTGTTTGTTCTTTTTTATATAGTTCATAATAGTTCCCCCATCAAAATTTTTAGGCTACATTTAAGAATATTGTTAAAAATTGGAGTTGTTTATATATTCCAATATGATGGAACATGCTGCAGTGACATTACATCGTAAGAGACAGTTCATAACCGTTCAGCAAAAAACATCTACGGATTTCACAAACGGAATGGTTTAGAACCGTTCCCTACAAGCCGATATTTTTATGATGTCAACACTGTTCTTAAATACAGCCAAGGTTTTATTAGATGCAAAGAATAATACGGTACATATCTATAAATGTTTACTGCTTTAATATTCTCGCACATTATTTTATTTTTGCCAAGACCATTTGAAAAGTTTATGAGATAACTGTGAAAGAAGTACTCATTTTCGGTGTAAAAGCTGTAGTAGAGAAATATAGAATGGAATACGTAATTTTGTGGTTAAAGATTTTTAGAGTTGGATTATTGGCACTGTATTCTTATAAAGGGTGAAAAAAGATATGAAGTCTTTTTATTAGAAAAACTATGACTCTGTAGAAATTATAAACTTTCAAAATATTTGTTTTGTACTACGATAATTGGGTATTAATTGTTACAACAATACTAGTTAATAAAATGAATTTAGGAATAATCCCTATAAGTTACCAGGAATGGCATACCGACAGATTATCCAGTCCAAAAACTGAAGTCGCAAGCTCACCTAAATGTTTTAGTTTAGACACTATAGTAGTTTTATAAGAATTTAGGAATTGCTATCTTATCGGGGAGTGGGCGAACGTATCAGGATAAGGATCTTCAAAATATCTATGGATCAGGTTGGATGTGTGCTAATCTACTATTTATTATAATACTTTACAAAAATAGACAATTTTCGATACTATATGGTTGGTTAGTGCTAACAATACATTGTAGTAAGGTTATAAATTGAAAATACTATTGTGCTGAAATTGGCTAGAAGAATTAAGTTGAAAAGGGAGCAGAATTGATGATGAAATCTGATGAAACTAACAAGAATTCAAAAGAAATTCAGGATATGCAGCTTAATTCTCAGATCAATCTCTTGGGTCTTCCTAATTACAATAAGCTTATCGATGCTGTTTTTCAAGCAGCTGATGTTGGCATTTGCGTTACTAATGAGAAAGGAGAGTTCATACTGTTTAACGATGCCTATGGCAGAATTTATGGGTATTCACGTGAGGAGTTAATTGGTGAAAAGTTTACTATTGTGGTGCCGGATGAAGAGAAACAAGCTGTAATGGAGAAGCATGATGATTTTATACGGGGACTACCAGAGATAGGACGAGAATGGAAAGTAAAGAGAAAAGATGGCAAAATATTGGATGTACTAGTAACTGCAGGACTACTTATAGATGAGAACCAAAAAAGATACAAGGTAACTACTATAGAGGATGTTACTGATATAAATGCAACTAGGTCTAAGTTAGATTTGATATCAAAGGCAATGTATAATTCGTCAGAAGGTATGATATTTACAGAAAGTGATTTGTCAAAGGTTATGGATGTTAATGAGGCATATGTTAATATTACTGGATATACTCTTGAAGATTTACATAACGAAAAAGGAAATATACTGAAGAATGGACTAAATAATGAGCAATTTTATATAAATATGTGGAAGAAAGTTGAACAGAATGGATTCTGGAAAGGGGAAATAGTAGGAAGACGTAAGAATAAAAAGGTATACACAGCGCTGTTAATGATCGTTGCACTTAAAGATGAAAAACAATCTGTTAAGAATTATATCGGAATACTAAATGAGAGAACAGATCAGAAAAAAAATGAAAAGCGAGTACAATTTTTATCAACTCATAGCATTCTTACCAGACTGCCTAATAGAAATATGTTTGAAGAGAGGTTAAAAAAAGAAGTTGAAAATATGCAGAGATCCAGCCGTAGTATCGCTATGCTCTATATTGATATTGATCGGTTCAGGCACATAAATGACAGCTATGGTTTCCAGTTTGGAGATAAATTTTTAAAGGTTTTTGCAGGAAAGTTGAGGATTATTTTTAAAAATGAAGCTATGCTTGCATATTTTGGAGTGGACAAGTTTGGAGTTTTGCTAAATAATGTTCTGTCTGAGCAGTATGTAGGAGCAACTGCTGAATTAGTGCGTAAGCGGATGACAGAGCCATTTATAATAGATAATAATACCATAAATATAAGTTGCAGCATAGGAATCAGTCTCTTTCCTCAGGAAAGCAAGACATATGAAGAATTACTCAAGAATTCGGAAGAAGCTATGGCGCAGGCAAAAAAACAAGGTAGGAATGTATCACAATTCTATACCCAGGAAATGAATCATACGATTGTGAGGAGACGTAGAATTGAAGTAGAATTAAACAGCTTTATTGATAGAAAAGAGGCTTATTTGGTATACCAGCCTCAGGTTGATTTGGCTACTGGTGATATCACAGGTGTGGAAGCATTAATAAGGTGGAAACACCCATTACTTGGTATGGTTTCACCGGCAGAATTCATCCCAATAGCAGAAGAGACTGGGACTATTCTTAAAATTGGTGAATGGACCATTAAAGAAGCTTGTAAGAAAATAAGAGAATGGTATGAAGATGAGATAAATTTGGTAGTATCTGTAAATATAAGTTCATATCAAATCAAACAAGATAATATAGTTGATAAGATTATGCAGATTGTTACAGAAGCTGGCATAAAACCAAGTTCTTTAGAGCTGGAGCTTACAGAAAGCGCTATTGTTGTTGATATTGAAAAATGCATTGATAAAATACTCCAGTTTAAAAAACTTGGAATCAGAGTTGATATAGATGATTTTGGAACGGGATATTCTTCATTAAATTACTTAAGAAAACTGCCTCTATATAAGTTGAAAATAGATAAATCCTTCATCGTTGATTTCAATAAAGATTTTGACAGTATGATCGTTACCAAAACGATTATTGATATGGCTCATAACCTTAGGTATAAAGTCATTGCTGAAGGTGTAGAGACAGTGGAGCAAGTAAAATTCTTAAGAGACAACGGGTGTGATGAATTACAGGGATATTTTTTTAGTAAACCATTATTACCTGAAGACTTTAAAAAGTTCTGGTTTCAGAAACCTAAACTAAACGGCTAACAGAAATAAGATATCTATTGATCTAATAATATGTATTTTATGGTTTTAACTATGAAATAATTGGTGTATATGAAGATATAAACCATTTTATAATATATAACAGGAGGGTCTATATGATAAGTTTAATGTTTTGTTATCAATGTGCCTTAGCATTATCAGAAGCATTTGACTTTGAGGTAAATGATTTGCCGCTTTCATTGGTATTATCTTGGTATGAACAAAAGGCTGTATGTATCTTGATTACCCTATTATCTTTAGGAATCAAGAATATATATCTTGGACCATCGCTCCCTGCCTTTATATCTCCTAATGTACTCCAGGTTCTTATTGATAAATTTAATATAAAACCAATCTCCAATCCTGAAGCAGATTTAGCGGAAATCTTAGGATAAGCAGGAAGGAGAAAATGAAATGAGGGCATATGTCGATAAGGATACATGTATAGGATGTACATTGTGCACAACAATCTGTCCTGAAATATTCAGTATGGATGAAGACGGAAAGTCAAAAGCAAAAGATATTGAAATACCGAAAGATATCATTGATAGTGCTAAAGGCGCTGAAATGCAATGTCCGGTAAGTGCGATCACTATTCAATAATTTATGGACAATCAAGCTCATCTACCTTATATCAGACATGGGAAAGCTGTCAATATTGACGGCTTTCGTGTATGTTTTTACTTTTAAATTGTTTTCAAGAGGTTAATCAATCACTGCTTATAACATTTCTGGAATAGGAAAAAGAACGAGTAATTTAAAAGATTGTGTGAAAAATTAATAAATATCATAACGAAGTTAAGTGCAGAAAAACGAGGAGGAGATTAAATGAGTGAAAGTAATTATAGGACAATACGTAAAATTATAACAGGAAAAAATGCAGTAGATGGTGCAGGAGTAAAACTTGTAAGAGTTTTTGGATATGATGATACGAAGGATTTTGATCCTTTTCTGATGTTAGATGCTTTTGATTCCTTAAATCCGGATGATTATGTTAAAGGTTTTCCCTGGCACCCCCATAGAGGAATTGAAACCATCACATATCTGATAAATGGGAATATTGAACATGGGGATAGCCTTGGAAATAAAGGTAGTATTTTAGATGGGGAATGTCAATGGATGACTGCAGGATCAGGGATTATTCATCAGGAAATGCCAGTTGCTAGTACAAGAATGCTTGGTGTCCAATTATGGTTAAATCTACCTGCTAGAGAAAAAATGGCTGCACCAAAGTACAGATCTATTTCAAAGGAAGATATTCCTATAATAGATGAAGATGGTGTAAAGATTCACATTATTGCTGGAAATTACAATGGCGAGAAAGGTGCGGTAGAAGGGGATTACGTTAAAGCGCTTTATTTGGATGTGGAGTTAGATCCCGGATCAGGATGGTATATAGATACGGAAAGTGATAATACACTATTTATTTATGTACTTCAGGGTGAAGCTTTTTTTAATCATGATGATAGTACACTCATCTCAGAAAAGCACGCAGTATTATTTAATGAAGGAAATAAATTCAAAGTAAGAGCATCGAATAAAGGTATAAGATTTTTGCTATTATCGGGGAAACCTCTTAAGGAGCCTATAGCCTGGGGCGGACCTATTGTTATGAATACTAGAGAAGAATTGGATTTGGCTTTCAGAGAGCTTGAAGAGAATAAATTCATCAAGTAAAACCTCCTTGTATCGTAGAAATGTTTCAAGTGTTCTCGTTGAAAAATATTCATTGAAAAAAGTTTAAAGATTGTGTTTTACTTAAAAAAAGGGGTATATATTATCTATTAGATAATTCTATAGCACTAGAAAAATAGGACTAAGGTCCTATTTTTGAGTAAAAAGCTTTAAACAATTTCATGAAGATTTGGGGGGAATACATATGTTACATGGCTGTTTGGAAAATACCTTTCAAGAAGATATTTTATGTGAAATTGAGGAATTAAATATAATGATCAATCGAATTAAAAAAGAAAAAATAAGTGAGGAAAACATTTTTTTATGGCAAGTTTTCGATAGCAAGCTCAATGAAAGAGTTAAAGAATATTTGTCGATTAAACAAGTAGAGTCGAATAATAACTAGATAAAGAAGACCTAAGATATGGCAGTGAGAATAGAGAAAACAAATTTATAAGAATATGTATTTTTTATATAAGATTATAAGTGAATTTATATCAGCATAATGAACAAACGTTTTATGTGTACAATCGTATAATGCTTCATTAGTATCAGCAGGGGAACATATCAAGATGATGAAAAAATATCCTTTTTTAATGATCGATGGGGAAATAGTTAAATCTTCATTTTACAAAAAAAGTAAAAAATCATTAGTGCTTCCTTCATTATGCATTCAAGAGGACATATAATATATCGTGTATGGGAAAATGTCTGTTTACTAGTTTCAAGCAACAGTATAGTTTGATAAGTATAGACTTCAGATGTAAAACTCTTGGTCCTATATGGGGGTACTATCGTCATATTTACCGGGTGTGCCGGAATAGGCCGTTTGGGTAACAGAGAAATTAATTACAACTAAATTCATCAAAATAATGCAGTTTTATAATTGCATATTGGTGGTAAGTGTATATCAATAAGATATATGTCTTACGATGGTCATAAGAGAAAATTTGATGTAGACAAATACATAAGAAGGATTGCTTTACTATAGCGATCTTTCATTCAGGAAGGTGAAATCTTTGGATAAACAGACGGTTATTATCAATGAACGGATAGCTATCGGGATTAGTGCTTGCTGTATGGGGTGTCCTGTCAGGTATAATGGAAAAGGATGGGATATGTTAAAAATCATAGGAAGAGAAAAAAGTGACTTCAAGTGGTGTCCGGTATGTCCTGAGAGCATGGCAGGCCTTGGCGTTCCTAGAGAGCCTATTCATATTGCTGGGGCAGAGGGGTCAAAGATCTGGACGGAAGAGGCGGAAGTGAAAAATCGTAAGGGAGAAAATGTAACAGCGCAAATTAAAGAAGGTACTTTAGTATGTTTGGAAGCATTAAATAGAGCAAATGCCAGTGCTTATGTTTATATGGAAGGCAGCCCCTCCTGTGGAGTGTACCGAACGACTTTAAAGAAGCAAAAGAGAGGAAATCCACCAGGGATTTTAGGATCCTTGCTTTTGAAATACGGTTTTTTCCTTATTCCAGCCTCTGATCTGCAGAGTCCATTAAAGTGGTGGGATTGGAGAAGACGACTTCTTGCATTTACTTGGGTAAAAGGGATAAAGATTGAGAATAAGAGTGACCTATATTCAATATGGTATAAATTAAAGTTTCTTTGTCAAGAGTTGGATGAGCCATGGGCAAGAAAAATGGGGAGGAAACTGGCCGATTTGAGAGAAGACCAGTTTGGAAAATTTATAGAAGATTTTCGACAAGAAGTTATGGAAGTTTTTCGAAAGCCATCAACTACTAGAAAAATTACAAATAGTCTCTGGAAAAATTACTCACACTACAGAAAAGTCAGTGGAAAAACGGTTGCAGAGATTAATTCCCCAGAATTCAAAAGGAATATTACTTCCATAGCGAAAGAATTAATTAAAATGGAACGTACGGCGATAGATGATAAAATTTTATTCGGGACTTCACCGGTGCTTTATCGAGAAGAAAGGAAAGAAAATGCATAGGAAAGGTAAGAGATATGAAAAATATTATTAGGATTTTAATACTGGTTCTTATGATTATGGTAATTGGTATTATAGGTTATACTATTGTTTTTGAAAAGGATATTATGAAGATGCGTACAGTTAAACCGTACAGCTCAATAGAAATAAGTAATAAAATAGCGGAAATATCTGAATTAGCAACTTATAAATATGAGTATGCAGATGTGATAATCAGTAAAACGAGAAATGAAAAATTTGGAGTTAATTTACCATTTTCTGAAACAATTAAACTAATAAAATACCAAGGTTATATTAAAGTTGGAACAGATTTCAGTAAAATTCAATTAAGTGTCGATGATGACACAAAAACTATGAGGGTGAAGATTCCTAAATCACATGTTATTGATAATGTTGTAGATACAGAGCAGACGACTGTTGAAGATATTAAGGGAGAAATTCTATCTGAATATCCAACTCAATATATCTTCGATGAAATAAACATAGCTAAGAATGCGTTAAAGAATAAGGTATTAAAAGACGGCTTATTAGAAGAATCAGATAAACGATTAATATTAATTTTACAATCTTTTCTTAAAAGTTATGGATATGAAAAAATTGAGTTTGATTTATACTAACTTGAGTTGTATACTAAATTGTAGATAAGTGTAATTTTTAGTGGATAATATTTTGAAATTTCTGCAGATGATATTAGATGCACATTTTACACTCCCACCGTCGTCGAAGAGAACAATAAGGTTTCCTGGCGAAAACAATGTAGGGCCGTGCTTCGTGAAGTGTATGAGGATATTCTTTTCTTCCTTTCAATATATGAACTACACCCCATACTAATTATATCTCTGTTTTTTCTCCTTTAAAGATGTCACTAGCTGATGCTACATGTTCTACAGCAAAAGTGAAAGTGGATATATAAAAATTTAATGCTATATTAGTTAGTCCTACCTACGATATAGGAGGTATAGCTTTATGTATGAAAAATTACAATTAAGCAGGGAGATTGAACAGCTGAGAACTGAGTTGAATCTTATAGCAAAAAATAGAAGCTCATTGACTACTAGAGAGATATTAGAACTAAGCAGAAGATTAGACGAAGTCATCAACCAATATAACCGAGCTAGTATTCAGAAGGACTATCTCAGAGAGTAATAAACAGAGCCAAAGTTCTGATTATATTTGGGGTATTTTTATTGTAAGTGATGATTATGAAAGATAAGTATCTTCAGCCCTTTATGAATTGCTGGATATTACTATCCTAAGAATGGATGTGATTAAATGGACGAAAAAATGAATATAGAAAAGGGAATGATGAATAAAACAAGAAGTTCATTGAGAGCTTTGATTAGTATTTCGTTTATTGTTCTTATGATTATAACAGTCAGCAGTATATGCTACATTATTTTTTCTCATTGGAAAGACTCCATTGATAATACTATCAAGGGAATGCAACAAGAAGCAAATGAAGATATTTTAGATAGTATAGAATACTTTGTAAATATTCCTTTATACATTAATAAAATGAATTATAATATGATTCAGAGTGGAATTATAGACATGGATAATCACAAAGAGCGTGAAATATTTCTTGCTAGTATAATTCAATCAAGCAGTGAAGAAGTCTACAGCTTTAGTTATGGTACAGAAGAGGGAGAATATTACGGAGCACGAAGAAATAAAGCAAATGAAATTGAGGTATATCGAAGTGATGAAGAAACGAATGGACATTCCCGCTATTATGCTGTAACAAATGATCTGACTGCGGGAGAGTTTGTAGAGGATTTTGGAAAGTTTGATCCCCGCACAAGGGATTGGTATAGCATTGCGAAAGAGCAAGCGAAGCCGATATTCTCTCCTATTTATAAACACTTTGTAAAGAGAGATTTGGCCCTGTCAGCATCCTATCCTATTTTTAATAGTGAAGATATCCTAGAAGGTGTGTTGGGAACGCATATCACTTTGTCTAGAATAAATCATTATTTAAAGGAAATTGTCAAAGAGAAAAAGGCTATTGCTTATATTATTGAAGAAAAGTCAGGTTTGTTGATTGGAAACTCTGTTGGAGAGTCTAATTTCGAAGTGATTACAGATAAAGACTTTAGAAGGATTGGCATTCAAGAAGTTGAAAATAAAGCAGTCATTGAGGCCTATGAAAAGTATAAAGCGCAGCTAGGCAATCAGTACACTATAAACATAAATAACAATAATTTCCACATTAAATTAACAAGTTATAAAAAAGAAGGGTTGGATTGGCTGATTATCACTGCCATCCCTGAAAATGAGTTCACTGCTGAGTTAAATAAAAATATTCTTATTGCAGTATTGTTATCTATTCTAGCGCTTCTTGTATCTATAGTGATATATATGAAAAATACAGCAATGGTTCTTAAGCCAATAGACCACTTGATGTGTGTTACAGAAAAGTTTTCAAAAGGAGATTGGAAGCAAAGAGCAGAGGTTTTCAGAAATGATGAAATTGGAAAACTAGCCAAGAGATTTAATCATATGGCTGAAGAGTTATATGTCCACGTAAACAATCTTGAAGAAAAAGTAAGAGAAAGGACAGCAGAAATAGAAAAAAAGAATGCTGAATTAAACATTGCGAGAATAGATGCTGAAAAGGCAAATCGTGCAAAAAGCGAATTTCTTGCTAACATGAGTCATGAGATTAGAACACCTATGAATGGCATTTTGGGCTTTATACAGCTGCTTGAAAGAACAGAGCTAAATAATGAACAAGTTGAATTTATTAGAAATATTAAGAACTCGACTGATATTTTACTCACTTTGCTTAATGATATTCTTGATATCTCAAAAATTGAAGCAGGTAAGATGGAGCTTGAAAATATTCCATTTAATGTACGTTCTGTAATTGAATCAGCTGTAGTCGCTTATGATGCGAAAGCAAGGAAAAAAGGCATTGAACTTAATATGCTTATTCATTCGGATATTCCCCAATGTGTATCGGGAGATCCGACAAAACTACGTCAAGTTTTTACGAATCTCATAAGTAATTCAACAAAGTTTACAAATAGAGGAGAGGTGTTTGTTGAGGTTTCTTTAGCTAACCAAACAGATACAACTGTGGAAATATTGTGTACCGTAAGGGATACCGGTATTGGTATGACTGAACAGGAAATAAATAGAATTTTCAGCCCATTTGTACAAGCGGATTCATCTTCTACAAGAAGATATGGAGGGACTGGACTAGGACTTGCAATCTCTCGTAATATTGTAGAACTGATGAATGGAGAAATAAAAGTTATGAGTGAAAAAGGTAAAGGTACTACCTTTTATTTTACCGTCATATTGAATATAATAGATAGTGAGTCATATCTTATCTTGCCGGACTATTCGGTGTTTAAAGGAAAGAGAATATTGATTGTAGATGACTATACAATGAATCGAAAGATAGCAAAATATTACCTTGAGGAGGTAGGTTGCATAGTTGATGAAGCAGAAACTGTAGTTGATGCGATAAATAAGATTGTAAGGGCTAAACGGAAGTTGTTGTACCATAGCATATTAGTTGATTATCAAATGCCTGGTATGACAGGGTTTGATTTAGCTGATGCAATTCAGGAGATAGTTAGTATAAATAAGATGCCATTATTATTAATAACTTCAATTGATCAAGTTACAGCTTCAAAACAAGCAAAAGAGAAGGGGTTCTCAGGTATTGTTTTAAAGCCCTATAAGAGAGATGAACTACTAGACTGTGTGTCAATGGTCTTAAACGGAAAAGAATCTGATAAAAGCACTAAGAATAATTTTGCTACAATACATCATGCAGATGAGGCTAATTATAATAATAAGCGTAAAATACTATTAGTAGAAGACAATGAAATAAATAGAGAGTTGTTTATTAAAATGATCAAGATGGAAGGCCTTAGTTGCGATGTTGCAGTAAATGGTGAAGAAGCTGTGAGGGCTTGCCTGAATAACAATTATGATGTTATTTTTATGGATTGCCAAATGCCGATCATGGATGGGTATGAGGCGACAAGACAGATTCGAAAAACAGAAAGTGATACAAAGCATACATTTATTGTAGCAATGACGGCTGATATAATGAAGGGAACTGCAAAAAAGTGCTTCGAGGCAGGGATGGATGATTATTTAAGTAAACCTATTAATATTTCGCAAATAGTAAATATCCTTGAAAAATATGATCAAGCCTCAAATAATAAGCATGATAACGAGGGGGAAGTTGGAAATTTTTTTAAAACTGTAGATGTTCTGATGGAAGAGTCAGGATTAGATAAGGAAGCCTGTGTAGAACTATTAGAAATGTTTCTTGGACATGCGGAGAAATTAATTCAGGACATTAAAACTTACACTGCGCAAAATGATTTTGAAAAAGCAGGTATGCTTTTGCATCAATTAAAAGGATCTGCAGGCAATGTAAGGGTCAAAGACGCAGCAAAATGTGCATTAGAAGCTGAGGAAGCCGCCAAAACCGGTAATGCTGAAGAACTCAGCAATTTAACAGATTACTTGAAAGAATTGATAAGTTCTCTAAACCATCAAAATAGAGGAGGGCGTTGAATGTATGATAGGAAATATTATGATTATTGATGACTCTTCTATAGATAGACAAGTCATCCGACATGTTCTTAAAAAAAGACTGGATGATATAAAACTGTTTGAGGCTGAAAACGGGCTAGATATTAATGAAAGGCTTGTACTAAACGAGATACATATGTGTATTTTAGATATCATGATGCCGGGAGAAGACGGATTTCAAGTGTTAAAGAAAATAAAAGAAGATCCCAGCGTGATGGATATTCCTATTATCGTTTGTACAGGTATCAAAGATAAGAAAGCAATTGAAGTGGCTTTAACCCTTGGTGCATACGACTATTTTTCAAAACCTCTTAGCGAAGAGGCCATGAAGATATCTTTGCCTTTAAAGGCAAAAAATGCAATAGAACTGATGAAAAGAAAAGAAGAAATCATTTATTTAAGTTATCATGATAAGTTGACCGGTCTTTATAATAGAAGATTCTGTGAAGAAGAAATGCAGAGATTGGATCACGGTAGGGACTGTCCCATTTCTTTAATCGTAGCGGATGTGAATGGGTTGAAACTTACAAACGATGCTTTCGGACATGAAGCAGGGGATAAGTTACTTGTAACGATAGCAAATATCATAAAAAATGAATGCAGAAAAGGTGAAATTGCAGCTCGGACAGGAGGAGATGAATTTCTAATTATATTACCAAGAGTAGGATTGACGGATACTGAGAAAATTGTTGAGCGAATCAGAGATAGGTGTGAAAATGAGAAAGGTGCTCCTATAAAACTAAGTGTATCCATGGGTGCTGCAACAAAAGAGAATGCGCATCAAGATATAATGGATATCTATAAAATTGCGGAAGATAGAATGTATAGTACAAAACTGATGGAGAGCAGGAGTATAAGAAGTTCTATTATATCTTCTCTTAGAAAAACGCTCAGTGAACGTAATCACGAAACGCAAGAGCATAGTGACCGACTGACAACACTATCCTATAAACTTGGAAAAGAACTTGGTCTATCTATCGATCATATTAATAATTTGCAGCTTCTTGCGTTGCTGCATGACATTGGCATTACAGCTATTCCTGATGATATTCTAAGTAAAAATGGGGATCTTACAGAGAAAGAATGGAAAATCATGCAAAACCACAGTGAAATTGGGTATAGAATTGTAAGCGCATCCCAAGATTTAGCACATATTGCTGATGATATACTACATCATCATGAGAGATGGGATGGAAATGGATACCCCCAAGGGCTGAAAGGAGAAAGTATCCCATTAAATTCACGTATTATTTCTGTTTTGGATGCTTATGATTGTGGAGTTTATGGAAGTTTTTATCAAAAACCGCAGGGGAAGAAGAATACAATAGAATTTATAAAAGGACAAGCCGGCAGATGCTTCGATCCGAAAATCGTTACAGCCTTTTTAAAAATAATAGAAGAGTAAAGTTTAGTGAGAAAAAGTAAGATACTTCATCTGAAGTACGGCTTAATCTAGAATATTTAACGATTGAAATTACAGAAAGCAGTATTATGAAGACCTTTGAAAACCATATAGCTTTAAATATATTAATATTAATGGCTAAGTTTGCTCAATTTCACACATAAAAAGGAGCAAATTTGGCCATTATAAGGACATAGTATTATAGTAGCAACAGTTATAATTCTGTTCAATTCAATATACAGATACTATTTACACGCGCTCACTTATGGCCATTGAAACAGTGACTGCCCTCACAATTTCTTGTTTTTCTTAACTAATCTCTTACATAAATCCTTCTTTTTAAACTTACAAAATATAACGTGGCAAACTGCCACGTTTAATAAACTAAATACACTGTATGATGGTTATTGTTAAAATTTATTTTGTTGACATAATACTATAGCATAATTATATAATAAAATTAAATGTGAATAAAGTGGTTTGTTAATCTGGAAATATATTGTAAATTACAAGATATTTCCTCAACACGATATAAGGAGAGAGAATTAAGTTTTATGAATTTAATAAAGAGGATTTTGAATTTTAAGGATTTAGTAAAAGCTAAAGAGAAATTATTTAAAGGGAAATTACTAAAGCGGTTTAATATTTTCAATAAAGAAAAGGGCGAGAAAGTATATGTTGCATTCATAACTTTGTTACAAAGAAAACATAAGTCTAAGTCGAAAAATGAATTGATAACTGTGAATACACAAGAAGAGGCTGATAACATAGTTAAGAGTAATGGAACAGAAGCGATATTGATGCCTAACTTAACCGATTATTCAGCTTTAAAAGGCAGACGTATTTTGGTAATCGCAGATAGTCCTATGAACCGTTATACAGCAAAAACATATCTTGAAGAAGTTGGCTGTATTGTCAGAGAGGCAGAAAGCATAACAGATGCGCTAGAGAAACTTGTCAGCAAAGGCTATGGACACTTATACGATGCAATTTTAACTGATGATCAAGTTCATGGGATGACAGCATTTGAGTTCCTAGATGCTGTGAAAGGGATATTTTCCATAAAGAACATTCCCATCATCATTATGGTATCCGTAATTGGGAGTATATCCCTACAACACTCAATAATAAAGGGGTTTGACGGATATATTACAAAGCCTTACAGACGAAATGATTTTCTTGATGGTGTTGCGAGGCTTTTTGATGAAAAACAAGTTGATATAACACAAGAAAGGGAAGTAGGAATAAAGCAATCTAGTGATAACAATTCGATTAAGATACTACTGGTTGAGGATAACGAGATAAACAGAGATTTTTTTGTCCAACTGCTGACACGAATAGGTCTAAGTTGTGATGTCGCGGTAAATGGAGAAGAAGCAGTTAAGGCATATAAAAATGATAATAATTATGACATTATTTTTATGGATTGTGAAATGCCGGTAATGAATGGATATGAAGCGACAAGTAGAATTCGAGCGGAAGAAGAGGGTGAAAAGCATACAGTAATTATAGCTGTTACAGGAAATGCAATGAAAGATGATATGGAAAGGTGTCTGATAGCCGGCATGGATGATTATATCAGTAAGCCGTTTAATGTAGAGCAAGTGCTGAAAAAAATACAAAAGTATGAAAATACAATATAATACCGGTCAGCAGCAAAGGGTAGCAATTGCACGAGCTCTAATGAATGATTCACCTCTTATTCTAGCAGATGAACCCACAGGCAACCTTGATTCAGAATCGACAGAACAGGCGTACTCACTTTTGCGAAACATCAATCGACATAAGGGGACTACTTTTGTTATTGTAAACCACGATATGCACATTGCTGCTAAATCTGACAGAATTATAGAAATTCTTGATGGACAGATTAAACGTGATTTTATGATAGAAAAAAATAGACGGGAAGTATGGAACAATATTTCACCGTGCAATTGTTTCCTAAAACGTGAGGAATAAAAAAGGATATAGCATATATCCTTTTTTATTAAATATGATTCAAGTATTTTTGATTAAAGCCATTGACAACAAATAAACTTGTTGATATTTGTTCTTTTTATGAAGGATAAAACCTCATGAGCTAAATAATACGAATTTTTTTAATGATAACTTCCTGAATGTAGGCACTGTTCGAAATATAGCTATCTATGATTAGGTTTGGATATGCCAATAGTTCTTCTCCACTGAGTTTAAGCTCAAAATCTCTTTTCAGGCTCTGGAATTCTTGTTCCTTCTTTATTGGACATTCAATTACTATCAGCACTTTTTTTGAATCTTCTGATAGTATAATGTTTAATTTTCTGAGTTTTGAGTCTTGTACAGCTTCAATCGCATTGTCTAAGAACAAGCCTATGACTTCACAGAGCTTTAATATTGGGATGCCAATATTCTCTAGTTTAACATCTTCAATAATCACCAGAGAAATATCGGTCTCCGTAGATTCGGCATGTTTCATTTTTGAGCTCAGCAATGACCGCAGAAACACATCTTTTACTGATTGAAGTTTCAATAAAGAGCTTCCATGTAGTATTTTACTTTTAGATATAATCTCTTTTAAATAAGCTTGAGCACCTATAAGGTTGCCTGTATCAAGATAACCTGAGAGTCCTTGAAGCAAATTTAGGTAAGTATGTCTTATCTTTCTGAGTTCAGACACCAGTTCTTCGATATTAAAAATATAACTCTGAAGCTGCTCAGTGCTCTGCAAAAGTGATTGTTCCTTTTCAAATTTTTCAGTGATATCGTTAGCGATGACAACAGCATATTGTTGATTGTCAAAAAGAATAGGAACAGCAGCAGCTTCAATGATTTTTGGCTCATTATCAAAGTTGTATATCTTAGCTTGTTTGAATTTAATTGATTTATTATGTACTAAGACCTCTTTTAAATCTTGTTTGACACGTTCATGAAAAGTTTTATCGATAAAAGTCATTGCATCCAAGCCATGAATATCATAAGAACTTGGTACACCAATCAGATCTAAGCCTGCCTTGTTTGAATAATGAAACTTTTCATTATGGATTAGGTAAAATCCTATTGGAAGAATCTCAAGTAATTGTTCATATTTTTTTCTACTGGACTGCAATTCGTTTTCATAGGTTTTCTGACTTGTTATATCCCTGATGAAGGTTACGAAAAACATTGGCTTACCTTCTGAGTCTTGAAATATAGTGCAATCAATATATACCCACACAATTGAGCCGTCCTTTTTAATATACCTTTTTTCCATATCAAAAGATGCAAATTTATTTAATATAATCCGCTGACAGTTATCCCAATCTTTTTTAAAATCATCAGGGTGTGTAATATCTTTAATTTTCAAGCGAAGCAGTTCTTCTTCGGAATATCCTAACAATCTGCAAAATGCAGGTGGGGCTGTCATAAGATTACCTTCAAGGGAGGCAAGTACAATCATGGTATTAGAAATTTTTTGTAATCTTTCTAAATTATGTTTAAGGATCCGGAGTTTTCTAAGCTGCTTTTCACAATTATGCTTTATGAGATAAACAGTTATAATAGCACAGAAAAGAAGTATACATCCGTAAAAAAAGAAAAAAATCATTTGTTGTGTATTTATAAAGTAATTTTTATGAGACACTAAAGTGTAGAATGTAAAAATCAAGAATATTACACTTACGAAAATACCGGTTATGAGATTTCCTTTCATCATTAGAAGCAGTGTGAATAGAAAATAAACATTTAACACCGCTAAGTTGTCATCTGCTATAATGTTAGTCGCTCTTAAGATTTCCGCAATTAATGAGGCGGTAACCATATACAATATAGAGCTGACGGAATTAAAGGGAATCTTAGAAATCATCCTTCTTATTGAATAAAAATATTTTTCTAATATACATAGCAATCCTTCTTTTGGTTTGAACTTCATAAGCTTCTCCTTCTTATTTACAATTAATTGAGTATTTAGTATTATTAAAAAATGGATAAAAATACGTAGTAAGAACATTAAGAGCTATATCACAACAATAGCAAAGTGGTAGTCTAAATATTCCATAATTATCCTTAAATATAAGAATAATGCTTTAGAAGATTTTTTTTGTATTTTCCTCCAATGGGGCAGGAGAAACCAGTCTCAAGAAATATGAGATTTTCTTTTGTATTTATCTCTTCGATAAATTTTTTGTTTACTATAAAAGCTCTGTGGCATCGGATATAATGATTACTTGGCAGTTTGCTCTCTAAATATTCAAGAGGATGGCGGCAAGCCTTTTGGTCATTATTCACCAAGTGTATGACAGTTTTGGAAGCAACTTTCTCAATCAACACAATGTCACTTGTGTTGATTGAAGAGATGGAGGTACCCATTTTAATATTCAGTTTGTGAGGCTGTGATGATAAGTGCTTGTGATTTATGTAATTTTCAGAAATATTCATAAGCGTCGCTTCTAATATTTCTGAAGTAACAGGCTTCGGTAAAAAGTCAAAAGCTTGCACTTTAAAAGCCAGCATTAAGTACTCAAGATAAGCGGTGATAAATATAATATATGCCGATACATTCGACTGTCTTATTTCAGAAGCCAAAGCGTATCCGCTTTTTTCTGCGTTGAAGTCAATATCCAGAAAAAATACATTTGCTGAGTTGTTCTTCAAGAACTCTCTGACTTTTTCAATATTAGTAGACTTCAAAACAATTTGTGCTTCTAAATTATTTTTTTCAATAATGTTCTGAATAATCTTTGTTAGAGAATGTAACCATATTTTGTCATCTTCACAAATTACAATATTTAACATTTTGTATCATCCTTAAATGTATTTTTGGAAATAAGTATAGTTCGTTAAAAGTTAAGAAAATCCTCCTAGGTAAGAATTAAATTCCTGTTTCAATGAACTAGGTTTATTTTTAATCATTTAACGACAGAAAACAGCATTTTATAAAAAATATATATATTGCTTATATGATTTATTATACAATAACCTTATAAATTGTATCAAGTGCTGTAATATGGTGAAAAAGTTCAAACGTCATGTCTAAAACATATGTACTGTAGGTGAAAAATAATGATTGAGTTATATAACAATAGTAGAAGACAGAAAGATGAACTGGCGATGTTAAGAGTATTAGTTTTGCTGGCGAGTATGATTACACCTATAATAAATATAATCTGGAATCACTATAGTGAGAACTATCATCCGAATATGAAAGCAGTTTGGGCTTGTACCACAATTTTTTTCGCAACTTATTATTTAAGTTATAAAAGCAAATTCGTGCAGAAGAATTTCTACAAAATTTTTATATTTTTGATTTTTATGGCAAATATTTTGACCATATATTTTTCACATAAAAACTTTTATGCATATGAGTATACAATTTTACTCCTAATGGTTATGATGTCGGTAGCGATTATATTTCAAAATCCAACGCATATTTTAATATATAATAGTATCATATTTGGAATGATTGCTTTTTCTCTATCCATTAGCAAAGTTGAGGTAGAGACAAAATCACTTATACTTGGGTCTGTTTTGCTGTTTTGCATTGTTTCATACTTAATGCTTAGATACAGGCATAAGATACAAAGAGAACTTCAATTGAGTGAAGAACATTTTAGAACCATTACAGAGAATTCTATGGCTGGTTACTTTTATATTAACGCTGACAGAGAAGTAGCATATATCAATAGAGCTATGTCTGAAATGTATGGATTTGAGAATCAGGAGGATTTAATTGGTAAGAAGTGCAAGATTCTAAATGCAGATTGTAGCGCAGCAAAGAATCCTAAAATGTGTAGATTGATGGATGAGAATGAATGTTCTGATGGAAAGCTGCTGAGGAGAATATGTAAAGATGGAACCTTCAAGCATCATATATTATGGATAAGAAAGACAGTAGATGAGTGTGGGGGCAGTGGAATAGAAGGATTGATTTTTGATGTAACAGATAAAATTGCAGCAGAAGTAGAAAAGGCAGAGCGTGAAGAAAGATATAAACAATTGTTAAATTCTATGAACCAGGGGTTCGCTGTCAATGATATTATTACTGATGAGAAGGGGATTCCTTGTAATTTTAGGATCATTGGTGCAAATCCTGCTTTTGAAAAAATAACAGGTTTGAAAGTTAGTAAGATTGTTGGAAAGACGATACTTGATATATTACCTAATATTGAACCGGATTGGATCAAAGAATTTGGAGAAGTAGCGATAAAAGGTAAAAAAAAGCACTTTGAAAAATATTTAGGAGATATTGGAAGGTATTTTGAGGTTTATGCCTATCCCTATCAGGGAGAAAGATTTGCAATTATGCTTACAGATGTGACGGAACGCATAGAAAATCAGAACAGACTTCAGAATGCTAAAGATGAAGCAGAAAAATTGACTGAACTAAAAAATAACTTTATTTCCAATGTAAGCCACGAGTTGAGGACACCGATGAATGGTATTATGGGAATGATTCAACTGCTTGAAATGTCTGAATGCAACAGTGAACAGATGGAATATATTCATGTTCTTAAAAAGTCCAGCAATCGGATGATAACAATGATTAATAATATTATGTACTTAGTATCCGAAAATTCAGATGATGAGTATGAGGAGGTACCCTTTGATTTAAGAAGCACTGTAAAGCGTGTTATACACACAGTAAAGATTGCAGAAAAAAATAAAAGCCTTGATTTCTCTTATCGCATCGATGGTGAAATACCAAATATATTGATTGGATTCTCTGAAGGTATTGAAAAGATCCTTTCGGAATTGCTTGATAATGCAATAAAGTTCACAGACAGCGGGAGGGTAAGCTTAGATGTTAGCAAGGTACAAACATACTATGGAGATTCCAGAAGAGTAATGCTTGAGTTTAGTGTTAAAGACACGGGTATAGGTATTAAACCAGAAATATCTGAAAAAATATTTAATAAATTTTCTCAGATAGATGCTTCTTATACAAAAAGATATGAGGGTATAGGTATAGGGCTTGCAATATGCAAAAAAGTCGTAGAGAAAATGGACGGAAAAATCAGTTTTAAAAGTGAGCTGGGTAGCGGAAGTGAATTTGTTTTTTACTTGGTTTTCGGTACAAGCATTGATGAATGCTAGATACTTTTTTTAAAAAAATAAATATTCTATAGAAATTTTCAATGAAGACTAGAACATTTAAAAAGCATTTTGCATTTTTTATCGATTTGTAAGGTCTTTGCAAATTTAACTTGACAAATTGTTTTTTTTTGAATAATATTAGGTTAGTGAATACTAACCTAAGAGGTGGAGGATATGTATAGGAAATATCTCAAGAGAAAAGAAAAGATTATTATCTGTGCCATTGATATTTTAGATGAAGTGGGCATACAAGGTTTAACCATGAAAGAAATCGCTAAACGACAAGGGATTACAGAACCGGCTGTTTATAAGCAATTTTCGGGAAAGCAAGAGGTCATTTTAACAATACTTGAAAGATTTTCAACTTTTGATGAAGGTATCCGAAATACTATTAGAGACAATAATATGAATCCTAAAGATGGATTAAATTACTTTATCAATTCATATGTAGAGTATTATGAAAATTATCCGCAAATAACAACCGTGCTATTTTCATTTGACGTGTACCGATATCAATCAGATACAAATAATAAAATGCAATGCATCATCCAGGAAAGACAAAAGTTTGTGGACGAACTCATTAGAAAAGGGCAGACTATCGGGGAGTTTAAAATAAACATTGAAAGTAAAGAACTAGCTAGTATTATTTTAGGATTACTATGGTCTTTTGTATTCGAATGGAAAATGAGTAACTGCAGTTATTCATTAAAGGAGAAGGTATTATCAGCCTTAGGACGTATTTTAGAATGATGAAGATTAGAGAAACTACTTTAATAAATTTATACAATAAGATACCGCAAAACAAGAATAGATCAGGGGGGTTATATTTTTATGATTATTATAAATAATCATCGGAGGAAAACATGCTGAAGGAGAAAGAACTAAAGAGTTTAAAAAGTAATAAAGGCAGTGAAAAGAACAATTTAGAAGAACAACTGTCTTATTTCTCAGAAGAGTCGATAATTGCTCAAGCTTATGATGCAGTTGGGGAGTATGTTTTTATTATAAATAATAGTAGAGAAATTGTTTATGCAAATAAAATACTTTTAAGAATGCTCGGTATTGCGCACCTTTCTGAATTAATTGGTAGAAGTCCGGGAGACCTGCTGCTATGCATCGACGATTCTGATACTGAATGTGGAAAATCTGAGAATTGCAAAGAATGTAGACTTAATAAGTTTTTAATGGGGCATGAAATAGAAGCACAAGAGAATATTATGTATATAAATAAAAATGGATATAGAGATAAAATAATAATATCCCAGCATGTTTCTTCCATAGTACTAGGAGACAATAACTACTTTGTTATCTCATTCACAGACAAAAGTGATACGATTAAGAAGAAATTTCTGGAAAGGGTATTTTTTCATGATATCCTTAATACCGCTGGAGCTTTAAAAGGTATAATACAGCTCCTTAAGGAGGATGTGCCGGAGAAAGTTCGAATAGAAGTTGAGTTTGTGGAGAATTCTTTTAAAGCACTGATTGATGAAATACAAATGCAAAAACAAATCATAGATGCAGAAAATGAAGAACTGCTGCCCGATATATCTACCGTATATTCAATAGAAGTTTTAAATGACGTATATAGGCTGTTTCAAAAGCCTATGTTGTGCTTAGGAAAGAAAGTAGAAGTTGATAATAGATCGGTAAATATTTTATTTGATAGCGATGTTACTATATTAAAAAGAATATTATGCAACATGCTTAAAAACGCGCTGGAGGCAGCAGATAAAGGTGAAGTTATCAGGATTGGATGCAAAGTGGTTCAAGAAAAGGACAGTTTTTTGGAGTATTGGGTTCATAACGACACTGTTATTCCAAAGAATGTACAAAAAAATATTTTTCAATATTCTTTTTCTACTAAGTCGGACAGAAGAGGTTGGGGTACTTATAGTATGAAGCTGCTAGGAGAAAAATATTTGAAGGGTACCGTAGGTTTTATCTCAACGCCGGAGAAAGGAACAACTTTTCATATAAGAATTCCTCTTAAGACTTGAGAGAGAAAATAGACAAATATAAAAAAACTAACACGGAGGATGATTTAGATGAGGATACTTATTGTTGAAGATGATCTTGCAAGTAGAACGTTTATGGAAAAATTTCTATCAAAATATGGTGAATGCGACATTGCGGTAGATGGCTTGGAAGCAATTGAACTTTTTTTACAGGCTTTAGATGAAGAGACCTATTATGATTTAATATGTTTAGATATTATGATGCCGAAGCTGGACGGAATGAAAACTCTAAAAGCAATTAGGAATATTGAAAAAGACAAAGGTATTTACGAGTCAGAAAAAGTAAAGGTGATTATGACTACTGCGTTAAATGATAAGAAGACAGTTACTCAGTCATATAGTTCTGGGTGTGAAGCCTATGCGTGGAAGCCTATAGAGACCGAGAAATTTATAGAAGTGATGGAAAAACTGGGTTTAATTGCAGAAAAGTAGTATGAAGTTTTTGGCAGCATCTATAAGAAGTTATTTTAAATATTTACAAGACTTGACAAAATATTATTTTTATCATAAAATATGGTTAGCTAGTACTAACGACGTTATGGTGTTTGTTAGTCTTATCAAATCAATTAAACAGACTAGCTTCTACAATTAATTTACCAATAGGTGGGAGGAACAATTATATGGACAGAAAGTTTGAAATCAGTGTAAAGAATGGGAGCCTTACAGAAATTATGTTAGATGGTGAGTTTGACATTATGAGTGCAAAAAATTTAAAGATCATCTTAGAACGGGTTACTCGTGCTGCCAATACAGATGTAGTAATTAATTGTGAACAACTAACCTATATCGATAGTGTGGGAATTAACCTTCTTGTAAAGAATCAAGTCATTATGAATAACAAAGGCTTACATATTTATTTGATAAATGCAAACAGAAATATCAGAAAGTTATTCTCGATTATTAATTTACTAGATACTTTTGAAATGGCGAGTTAAGATAAAGTTTAAATAGAAAATGCTTAAAAATATACTTAGGAATATATGCTATAGAGGGGATATGTTTTTTGAAAGAAATTAAGGTTAGTTAATTATAACATACTTTTAAATCATAAATGACAAAACTTATATGAGGTGCTTTTATGAAACGTATTTTAATTGTAGATGATGCAGCATTTATGAGAATGTCAATCAGGGCAATGCTTGAAAATGCTGCATTTGATATTGTGGGTGAAGCCGAAAACGGAGATATAGCTATAAAAAAGTATAAAGAGCTTCATCCTGATATTGTAACAATGGATATAACCATGCCGATAATGGACGGCATACAGGCTATAAAAGAAATTAAGAAGATTGATTCACGGGCGATAGTAATTATGATTACTGCATTGGGGCAGGAACATATGGTGAAGGAAGCTGTCCTTTCAGGGGCAAAAGGGTTTCTTGTTAAACCTTTTAAGGAGCAAGATTTATTAAATGCTTTGAGTAAGTTATAAGACATAGTGAAAGAAGTATTGCCGTTTTGAAGCATATTATATCTTACTTCCCTGTTTTTCTACAAAAGAAAATGTTACTGAGTATTCAGGGCGGGGAGTAGGTCTGGATGTTGTTAAAAATAATATTGAACAAATTGGCGGAAGTATTTCCATAGAGAGTATACCAAAATACGGTACGGCAATCAATATAAAAATCCCATTAACACTTGCGATTATTGATGGAATGGAAATTGGAGTAGGAAAATCAAAGTACACTGCTCCGATAACTTCAATTAAAGAATCTTTTAAACCTGATAAAAAGAATGTAATTACTGATAGTGACGGGAATGACATGGTCATGGTACGGGGAGAGTGTTATCCTATATTGCGCATACATAAGATATTCAAAATAAATACGAATGCCACTTCCTGGGATGAGGGGGTTATGGTAATGGTAGAAAGTGATATTGGGAAGGCTTATTTATTTGCTGATCAACTGATTGGTGAGCAGCAAGTAGTGATTAAAGGACTGCCCAACTATCTTAAAAGAATAAGAGGAATTGCTGGCTGAACAATACTCGGAGATGGCAGTATGAGTTTAATTCTTGATATAAACAATATACTTAGTAGGTGTATGAATTCATAAATGAAAAAAGGATGGTGACTTAAATGGCTGAGCTTTTGGAGCAGATTATTGAAACAGAGGAAGATACTCAGAAAGGTAGATTTTTAACTTTTATGGTTGGAAATGAGGAGTATGGTATTGAAATTTGTTATGTAACGGAAATTATCGGCATTCAAGAGATCACAGAAGTACCTGAATTGCCTGACTACATAAGAGGAATTATTAATCTAAGAGGAAAAATTATTCCTGTTATGGATGTCAGACTTAGATTTAGAAAACCTCGCCGGCCCTACAACGATAGGACATGTATCATTGTGATTGATATAAAAGATATTTCTATCGGCTTGATTGTTGACTATGTATGCGAAGTACTTGCAATTGATGAAGAAAATATTGTGTCTCCTCCAAATATGAAAACTGGTTTTTATAATAGATACTTAAAAGGAATAGGCAAAAATGGAGATAATATAAAGCTGCTGCTCGATTGTGATAAACTTTTAAAAGAAGAAGAAATTGAAGAATTACATCAATCTTCTTTATAGAAGAGGTAATGGTAAATAATCGTAAATATTAAGTTGCATAAGGTATTGGTTATCTTAATTTCAGACAATTATAAAGAGATTATCGATGAATATCAAATAAGGAGGGTTATGTGATGAATTGGTTTTATAATATGAAAATTAGTACAAAACTTTTGATAGGATTTTTGATAGTCACACTCATAGCAGGAGGAATTGGTAGTATAGGTATTCTAAATATTCAAAAACTTTCATACTTGGATACAGAACTTTATGAGAAGATGACGCAACCATTGTCTGAGTTGATTGTTATTGTTGAATCATACCAGAAAATGCGCGGAGATCTGAAAGATGCTATTCTTTCGAAAAATGTCTCGGAAATCAATGAGTATGAGAAGATAATTGCTGATAGAAATAATGAGTTCAGTACGAAGCTTAATAGTTTTAAGAAAACGCTATTAACACAAGAAGGACAAGAAGTTGTACAAAAATTGGAAGATTTAAAAGTCAGATACGATGAAATCGCTTCAAGAGTTGTCCGGTTAGCTAAGGATAACAGAGATGAAGAGGCTGTTGTTTTGTTACTGGAAGAAGGAGATAATGTAAGAAAAGAACTGGAGGCAGAATTGGAAAAAGTTTCTAATGAGAAGGTACGTCTTGCAAAAGAAACTTCCGATGGGAATACAAGTGCCGCAAATGCTGCAACAGCATCAATGACCATCTTATTAGTACTGGGCATGGGTATTTCTGTGCTGCTAGGAATGTATATATCTGCATCAATTAATAAACCGATTAAGACAATTATGGAGGCAGCAAATCGAATTGCCGAAGGAAATCTTGATGTAATGATAGATATCCGCTCAAAAGATGAAATTGGGACGTTGGCTGAAACATTCAGAGTTATGGCAGATAATATAAATGAAGTAATGTCGAATATAAGTATATCAGCAGGACAGGTGGCAACCGGTTCACGTCAGGTATCGGACAGCAGCCAGGGGTTATCCCAGGGAGCTACTGAACAAGCAAGTTCGATAGAAGAGCTTACATCCTCCATCACTGAAATTGCATCTCAGACAAAGCAGAACGCAGGAAATGCAAATCAGGCTAATGAACTGGCACAAAAGGCGAAAGAGAACGCTGAACAAGGTAATGTACACATGAAAGAGATGCTTAAGTCCATGGAACAGATCAATGACTCGTCATCAAATATTTCAAAAATTATTAAGGTGATTGACGAGATTGCCTTCCAGACGAATATACTTGCCTTGAATGCAGCGGTAGAAGCAGCGAGAGCTGGTCAGCATGGTAAAGGATTTGCGGTGGTAGCGGAAGAGGTAAGGAATCTTGCAGCAAGGAGTGCAAATGCGGCAAAAGAAACGACAGCATTAATTGAAGGATCTATTAAAAAGGTGGAGGCAGGTACCAATACTGCAAATGAAACAGCAAATGCGCTAGATGAAATTGTAAAAGACGTATCGAAAGTTACTGGATTGGTAGCCGAAATAGCTGCTTCATCCAATGAGCAGGCTACCGGTATTGCACAAATCAATAAAGGGATAGAGCAGGTATCCGAAGTTGTGCAGGTTAATTCTGCTACAGCAGAAGAAAGTGCAGCTGCAAGTGAAGAGTTAAGCAGTCAGGCAGATCTATTAAAGGAAATGGTACAAAGATTTAAACTTAAAAATACTCAATCTTATCATAAAAAGATGGTTATATCAGAATCTAACGTGGGAGAAGGAAGTAAAAATCCGCCGTCAGATATTGAATCCTATCACGATTCTTTTTTTTCATCTTCCCGATCTGGGGCAGCAGTTACGGTTAATAGACCTAAAATTGCACTTAGTGATAAAGAATTTGGAAAGTATTAATAAATGGAAGGAAGATGAATGGAACCAATATGAGTTCTAAAATCAAATTGGAATGAAAGCATTTTATATAGAACTGCAGAACTCCACTTTTGGCTGCATGGTTTTTATGATAGGGATAAAAGAAAAAGAATTTCGAGAGCTGTCAGACTTATGGATGATGTATTTCCTTTTAAGGAAAAATTTCATGTAATTTTTTGTAGAAATGTAATGATATATTTTGATCAAGATACAAAAACGAGGTTAGTCAATAAGTTCTACGAATATACAAAATCTGGAGGATATCTGTTTATTGGACATTCAGAATCCATTAACAGAGAAGAATGTAGTTATGAATATATTATGCCTGCAGTGTATAGGAAAGGATAATGTTTATGTTGGCTAATAGAAGAATTAAGGTCTTAGTTGTGGATGACTCACTTTTATACAGGGAAACAATTGTAAGAGGTATATCTGCTGACCGAGGAATAGCAGTGATAGGAGTGGCAAGTGATCCCTTTGAAGCAAGAGATAAAATTATTGAGCTTGCTCCAGATGTTCTTACCTTAGATATAGAAATGCCGAAAATGGGAGGGATAGAATTTTTAAAGCGACTGCTGCCCCAGTATCCTGTTCCTGTGGTGATGGTAAGTGCAGTAAGTGATAGTGTGTTTGATGCTTTAAATGCGGGAGCAATAGATTTTGTCATAAAGCCTGATTACAAATTTGTTCATAGTGGTGATACTTTTATCAACGATCTCATTATAAAGATAAAAGTTGCTTCGACTGCTAAAGTGGGTCATTTGAGAAGGGAGTATGCAGCCGAACAGAAACAGTCATCTTCTATTATTAATAATAAAATTATTGCCATTGGAGCTTCTACAGGGGGAACGGAGGCGATTTATGAGATTATTCGCTCTTTTCCGAGAGACATGCCCGGTATTGTAATCGTACAACATATGCCACCGGTTTTTACAGAAATGTATGCGCGACGATTAAATAATTCATGTGCGATGGAAGTTAGGGAGGCTAAAACTGGAGATGTTGTGATTCCCGGGAGGGTGCTAATTGCTCCTGGGGATTATCACATGAAATTAGAAAAAAAAGGTAATACGTATTATGTTGATTGCTTTAAAGGGGAAAAAGTCAACGGGCACTGCCCGTCGGTGGATGTATTATTTCATTCAGTAGCAGAAAAAGTTGGAGCTAATGCAATTGGAATAATACTAACAGGAATGGGATATGATGGTGCCAAGGGACTTTTGAATATGAAACAAAAAGGAGCATTGACAATCGGTCAAGACCAGCAATCCTGTGTTGTATATGGAATGCCAAAGGTTGCATTTGATATAGGAGCTGTTGACAGGCAAGTGTCTTTGAAAAACATTTCTCATTCAGTTTTTTCTATGGTCGCAGCAAAGCATTAATTAATAATTGTAGGTTATATTAATACGTTTCTTGATTAATTAAATTAAAAAGACGATGGCATTCCACCGTCTTTTTTTACTCAGGAAACAGCTTATACAAAATTCTTTGGAAAACCTGATGGTAAATATTACAAATACAAAATAGTGTTATACACAAGAAAGCTCTATTCTATTTCTACCGTTGTTTTTAGCTGCATATAAAGCAGAATCAGCTTTTTCGAATAAACTTTTGAAAGAATCCCCAGTAGAAAAAGAACCAACGCCCAAACTAATGGTAATATGTTTCACTTTTTTGAAATGGTTTCTATCTACAGCTTTTCTTAGCCGTTCTGCCAGTTGGGCTGCATTTTTTATATCTGTTTCAGGAAGGATCAGTGCAAATTCTTCTCCGCCTATTCTAGCAAAAATATCTGATTTTCTTATGTTTTGATTAATGATTTCTGCGATTTCTCTGAGTACGTCATCTCCTATGCCATGTCCGAAAGTGTCATTGATTTTCTTGAAATGGTCAATATCAAAAATGATCAGACACAACTTATAATTATGTTTTTCTATAGTATCGATTTCTTTAAGCATATAATCATTAAAGAACCTTTTGTTATATATTTTTGTCAGTTCATCGTAATTGACTAGGAATTCCAAACGATCACGTATATGATGTTTTATAAGAAATAAAATCCAGAAAATAAACAGCATAGCAAAAGTCAGTAGATAAAAAATAATTTTTAAAGCTTCAAATTTTTTTTCTGCGTTGATTTGAGCAGATAAGACGGCTCGATCTGATTCTGACCATAGTTCTTCACTTCTTTCAGTAATTCGTTTTATATTTGTAGGAGAAGGATTAATTCGATAATTATAAATATCTTTTTTAAGGCCAATCCAATTGGCGGCTACTATATCTAAAAATGTTTGGTATTCATTATTTTCGGTAGTGCTATTTTTTTCATTAGAAAAAGTATTTAGTAAATCATCAACAGTGTTTATTAATTCATCATTGCTAATACCGGATAACTCAGATTTTATGATTCTTTGAATAGAGCCTCGGATAATACCAATTTGATTAATTGTATAAGGATCTTCTTTAGTGATCCGTGCAAAATTTAAAATTAAAGAAACACTTATGACGATAAATATGAGAATAGATAATGAAATTGTAATTAAAAAAGTTGAATGTTTTTTCATTTAGATACCTCCAATAATTATTTATACTATTTATACCAACAACTTCTATTGTGGGAACATCTTATTTTATGCTATCAATAACATTTACATAGTTCCCTCTTTGTATAGAAACTTTCAAGAAATATCTTGTTAGTTATGACTAGCTAGGTGGTAAAGATATTAAAAATACAATACGCATAATGGAATTTAACAATAATGAAGTGATGTATTAAAAAAAGTAAAATGTATATATAAGTTGAATTAAATAATTGGATATTGCAAGTCAACGGAACGCCACGGGGGGCGTTCCCTACGAGTTGCAAATCCGGTATGAATGGAATTTGGTGTTATATGTAGGGAACGGCCCCTGTGCCGTTCCGACTCAAATCTTTAATTCAACTTATATAGATAAGATTATGATTTAGAAGCAGAATGACCTCGGAACACATCAAGAATATATATAAGATTTTTTAGGGAGTGAAAGTTCTTGGAAGATTTCAAAAGTGCATATTTAAAATACCATACGATAGACAAAATCTCAAGAAAACTGGAAACAGTTTTTTATACCATGTTCGATTCAGGACCCTATTCTGCTATTCTTGTCGACAAAGACAAGAGGCTGTTACTATGGGAATCAGATGTAAAATAAAAGTCAAAAAATCAGTTATATATTAAAGTAAGGAAATGGGATTGATAGATTGCATCTGTAAAGCTTGTTCTGCAAAGATAAGCGTCCTTGAATACAATGAGAAAACGGGTATCCCTATAAGAGATGAAATGGACGGTCATCCTTCAATGCCGTTGTACATAAGTCAGGGATATCAAATCATAATTTTGTAATGAGTAAAGACTATAATGAATATTTGATTTTAAAAAACAAGTGCAACAGTATATTAGAGGCATCTTGCTGAAGAACAACTTAAGCAGTGAGATTGTCCGATTATTGAATATTAAAGAGGTTTAAGGGGATAGGGTGATGGTAGCATCTAATAGGAATGTCATAGATTTTAGAAGGATTAATATTATAATAAGTGTGTTATTCATACTTGTGATGACTTTGGGAGCATGTGAGCAGGTAAATAAAAAGGGTAGTATAAGTAGCAGCCAAGAAGAAGGCAATGTCACAATTACTTATGGTCTTTGGGGAACTGAAACAGAGATAGAGGTACAAAAAGAAATTGCAAGAGCAATAGAGAATTATCAGCCGGGTATTAAAATAGAGGTAAGATCATACATGGATAGCGACACTTTTTGGAACAAACTTCCTGCAGAAATAGCGGCAAAAACTGCTCCGGATATTGTTAAATTAACAAATGAAGGTTATTATGAATATGCCGTAAAAGGAGTCATTTTGCCTATTAATGAATTTATAAAAAGAGAGAATGTTGACTTAAGTATTTATCGAGAATCTTCTAAAAGAATTTGGACCATTAATGATCAATTGTTTGGGATTCCGGTAAGTGCAGCACCGGCCATGTTCTTTATTAATAAAGATTTGTGGGAACAGGCAGGACTAGGAGAATATCCTACTACATGGGAAGAAGTAAGAAAAGCAGCTGGAGTTCTTACAAAAGATGGAGTGTTTGGGTTGGGACTGAACAATCACGAATACCATATTACGAACTATGTACTATCTTTTGGTGGCGGATGGGGAAATGGCAGAACCATCAATTCTGAAGAGAATATTAATGCGCTTAAATTTATTATAGAGATGTATAATCAGAAATTAGCAGTTGCTCCAAAGCAGTTAGGTTATGGGTGGGATGGTGAGGTTTTTGCAAACAAAAAATCTGCAATGACGACGGGAGGATGGTGGTATATCGGATACCTGAAAGAGGTAGCGCCGGATCTTCCATATGAAATACTACCAATTCCTGAAGGGACTAGGAAAGCAGGAACCATGCATTCAGATGCCATTGTAGTTTTGAGCGATGCAAAAGATAAGACAGCAGCAGTGAAAGCAGCAGTTTATTTAGCAGGAGAAAAAGCGCAAGAGAAATTAATGAATGCAGTAGGAATTCATCCGACCATTACAAAGTTGGAAGATCGTTATTATCAGTTGTATCCGAAAACAAAGGCGATACAGCCTATGTTACAATATGCAGAAGATTTCGGCTATCCTGAAAATTCGAAAGCATTTATAGGTGAGCTGATAAGAGGTCTGGATAGTATTTTGTTTGATAATAGTCAACAAACACTCAAAGAGCTATTAGAAAAGATAGATACCGCACATAAATGATACTATATAAGATTAATGAAGAATGTGTTACCTTTGAAGCTGAAGCAGAAAAGAAAGATGTGCAAGGTAAATATATTCGCTTAGTAAAGGGATTAGAGGAAAAAGTAAATGAATAATTTTGAAGGGACTGTTCACTTGAGTGAACAGTCCCTTGATTTTTGAATCAATACCTGTTTTAAAGTTTACTTTTTAGTCTGGCTGAACTGTTAACTACTCTTTGAAGTATGTTTTCTGACTTGTGTTTTGATAGTACTAAAATAATAAATTCTTTAATATGTGGATATAACTATTACTTGAAGATGAAATATGTGGACGGTGCGATGAGTATGACACGTTTTTTAAAAAAGATAATAAGAAAAGGGCAAGACCGAGGAAGGCGACAAGATGAAGAAAGTAAAAAGGTCGAGCATTTAAAAACCCTTGTACTTTCAGAAGACTTAGACAAAAATATCAAACAGATAGAAAAATATATGGGTAACAGTTTTGATGTTAAGAGCAGAAAGTTTAAAGTTAACGGTCAGAACATCAGTGCTGCTGTTATATTTATTGACAATCTAACAAAAGAAGATTTAATATTGGAGCATATCATTAAGCCTTTAACCATTGAGTCTGCCGTAATTACAGATGGTAAAGAAACAAAGATTAATTTTGAAAGAATCAAAGATTCTATGATTAGTACAGGAACTGTTCAAGAAGTATGGAGTTTTGATGATATTATTCTAGCTGTATTATCAGGGGATACTTTCTTGGCTGTTCAAGGCTATGACAAAGGTCTTATTATTAGCAGCAAGGGATATGCGGGACGCTCTATAGAAGAGCCGGCTACCGAACCTTCAGTTAAAGGACCCAAAGAAGGATTTATTGAACAATTAAAAGATAACATGGGTCTTATCCGCAAAAAGCTCAGAGACCCCAATTTATCTTTTGAGGCATATAAAATAGGAAGACGGTCTAAGGGAAATGTCGTTTTAGTCTATATTAGGGGAATTGTAAAGCCTGAAATTGTAGATGAGGTTAGAAATAGAGTTAAGTCTATTGATACAGACCAACATGGCGATGCGGCACGTATTGAACAATTAATTAGCGACCGGCCTCATTCCATTTTTCCGCTGGTTCAATTGACAGAACGTCCTGATAAAGTAGTTTCCAGCATTTTAGAAGGCAGAGTAGGCATCATAGTTGAAGGTTCTCCAGCAGTACTATTAGTTCCAACTACTTATCCGATGCTCCTACAGAGTGTAGATGACTATTATGAAAGATGGATTATTTCATCAGTCATAAGAATGAGCAGATATGTTGCGGTATTCATTTCTGCATTACTCCCTGCAATATATGTTGCTCTTACTTCTTTTCATCCAGGACTAATACCTACAAACCTTGCCCTCTCTATTGCTGGAACCCGTGCCGGGGTGCCATTTCCTGCTTTTATCGAAGCAGTTTTAATGGAGGCTACTCTTGAGCTGTTGCAGGAAGCCGGTATTCGTCTGCCTAAGGTGGTAGGACAGACCGTATCCATTGTAGGTGGTTTGGTCATTGGACAAGCAGCTGTGCAGGCAGGGGTCATTAGTCCTATTATGGTTATCGTTATTGCCATTACTGCCATTGCATCTTTCTCTATACCCGACTACAGTTTAAACCTGGCTACCAGGATTCTCAGAATACCTTTTATGCTGTTAGGGACTACTTTTGGCGCTTTCGGAATTGGCATGGGTATGATTTATTTAGTTGGATATCAATGCTCGCTAAAAAGCTTCGGCGTAAGATATATGGAACCTTTGACCCCTTATCGTATAAGGGATTGGAAGGATTTGTTTATTCGTGGGCCTCAGCAAGTTATGGGGAAACGTCCTGAGTTATTAACTCCTGAAGATACTCAAAGACAAATTATTAGGAAAGGGGAGAAGTAAAATCAATAACGATAGATTACAAACCATCCAGATCATGACCCTTACTGCATCTACTATCCTGAGTGTTCGACTTCTTATGATTTCACAGGAGTTAGCTGTTATCGCAAAGCAGGATGCTTGGATTTCTGTGTTTTTAGGAGGGCTTCTTGCCTCCTTTATAGGGCTTCTTATATATTTTATGTACAGATTATATCCGGGAAAAGATTTGCCTGAAGTTTTTATAGAGATAGGAGGCAATTTCTTTGGTAGAATAATGTTAATCCCTCTTATGATTTATGTATTGTCACTTCCCGGTATTACCGTTAGAATTTTTGCAGAGCTAATGAAAATATTCTTATTAGACAGAACACCAGATATTGCTGTTATCATTTTTATAGTTTTAGTGGTATGCTCGGTAGTAAAAAGAGATATCTATTCCATTGCAGGCCTCATCGATATTCTTTTTCCTATTATGATAGTCATGCTGATGAGTATCATTTTATTATCTATTCAACAGGTGGATATGTCGAGAATAAAACCTATTCTTTTTAGAAATACAGATAATGTATTGAAAGGTGTTCTTCCCGGCTACAGTGTCTATATAGGCTATGCAGTTATTTCATATATTTTACGCTATAGTATTGAACAAAAAGGAACACTCAAATGGTATTTGGTAGGACTAGGAATTCCTGTATTATTAACCACAGTAATTACCTTTGTCACTATGGCCGCCTTCGGCCCACTGACAACTGAAAAAATGATGTATCCTGTAGCTTCTCTTGCCAAGTCAATAGAATTTCCTGTAACATTGCTGGAACGATTGGAGGTTCTAATTATTGTTGCTTGGATTTCCGTTGTATTTACATCAGTGGTAATGTATTGTTTCATGTCGGTACGAAATTTTACTGTGATGTTTGGTATACAGCCTAAACATCAAAAATATGTTGCCTACGCTCATATTCCGATGCTGGTTATTATTTCACTTGCAAGTAGTAACGTTCTTGAAACAATAAGATTTCAAAAATATATTGAACAGTTAGAAATGACAGCAGCGTTTGGATTTACGCCGATTCTATTTATAGTAACGCTTATTAAGAAAAGGAAGGTGCTTAGAAAATGGAAAAAATACTGATACTGTTTTTATGCTCCGTTCTCAGTATTATGACGGGTTGCTGGGACAGAGAAGATATTGAAAACCGTGGATATGTCCTCGGTGTTGCCGTTGATAGCTACCCCCCTGTTCCAAAAGGACAAGTAAGTGGAGAAGAATCAGAAACTGCAAAAGAAGAGATAAAATTTGAAAAGATGCAGCTTCATGAAGGAGAACCTAGATATGCTATGACTATCCAGCTTCCTATTATTAAAAAAGCTACCCTAAGAACTGCTGCAGGAAGTGGGGGCGGTGGAGGTGATGGTGCAGCAACATGGGATATTACTCAGGTTGGGAATTCCTTTATATCTATGAATCGGGAAATGGCCTCTCGAACCGATGTAGTTCCGTTTTATGAACATCTTCAAGTTATTGTTATCTCAGAAGATGTTGCAAAGCAAGGCATTCAAAATGTCATAGATTTTTTTATCAGAGACCCTGAGATGCGAAGAAGAACAAGAGTATTTATCAGTAAAGGAGAAGCAAAAAGAATTTTAGATGTTATTCCTCGCCGTGAAGATTATGCATCTCTTTATCTTGCAAAGCTCCCTGAACATGCAACCAAAAGTTCAAGGATTATTCATAGAACAGATTTGGGAGAAGCGTCAATAAGCATCAATGAGGGTGAAGCCTTTGTATTGCCTCGAGTAGAAGCGACTAAAGATGAGTTAAAAACAAATACTGCTGCCGTATTTAAAAAAGGTAAAATGTTAGGCTGGATATCACCAATAGAAATGGAGTATGTCAAGCTTGTTCGTGACCTGTATCTTGGAGGAGTGATAACGGCAAAATGCCCTCAAGATGAAAATGGAATCATTACCTTTGAAGTGGGCAAAGCTAAGACAAAGATTACCCCTATAATTGAGGGAAGAGAAGTTAGCTTTAAAGTTGATATTAAGATGGAAGGTGGTTTTGCAGAAGAGACTGACTCTGGTTCTATTAAACACATTATTAATGAGGAGTATCTAAAAGAAGCTGAAAAAGCTTTTGCGAAGATGGTAAATAAACAATGCCTAGCAACCATCGAAAGTGTGCAAAAGAAATATGGAGCAGATATTTTCCATTTTAGCCGAATATTAAAGACAGAGGAGCCGGCTTATTGGGTGGAAATTAAAGACCAATGGGATGAGATGTTTCCTAGGGTAGAGGTTGTAGTAAATACTAATGTTGGTATTAAGCAGGTAGGAAATATACGCTAACAAATAAGGTCAAAGTTTAGGCTTTTTTGGAGGTAGATAATAATATCACTAAATATAGTAATTAATAGGTAATTTGGGATATTTCTTTTGTCAAACTCTGCTTGAGGCCAGGCTAGTAGAGTTTCAGAAACAGGGAATTTATTCATATATGGGAAAACTTAAAGAAAATTAAAGGGATAAAAGTTTCTTTGAAAGGTATTAATGCCGTTGCAGGTGGATTGATTACTGTAGCTGCGGTAATTCTGATGCAAAAGAGCGGATTTATGATTGATAATATCTCTTACTGTCCTACTCTTATTGACAAAAAGAATCCCAGCACCATTGATTGTACTGGCTGTTTTAGCAACAGGATTTATTTTTTGAAAATTCATAATTTGAAAAGATTTCAATCCGAGTGCGAATATGATATGGATGCTGAAAAAAATGCCATGTCAGTCACAAATACGTGGCATTTGAGAGAAAAAAATGACTGCTATCTTAACCTTACATGATTTGAATCTGGCAGCACATTACAGCGATTATCTGATCCTGTTGAGTGACGGTATAAAAATTAATGCTCCGGTTTCGGATCATTGTCCTGTCAATATTGAATGTAGAGTGGTAGACTCTACCGTTACAGGTTCACATGAGATGTTTGTTGGAAAAATTGAATATGTTCATGCTGATTCTAAGCTTGTTGATAATGAAGGGAATATAGATTTTTCATCAATAAAATTTCTGTAAAACATTAAAGAAACTAAATTGACATATTAATAAAATTAGTATAATATGGGATTCATAAACGCAGTCATGAAGGCTGCACGAAATTCCCCTGATTTTTTTGTGTAAAAGCTTTTATGAAAATTGCTAGTAACCATGAAGGTTTAAATCTTCGTGGTATTTTTATTTTTGGAGGGTGCAAAATGAAAAAATTGTCAACTAAACAATTAGTATTATCAGGATTGTTACTTGCATTTGGACTCTTAATGCCATTTCTAACAGCACAAATTCCAAGTGTAGGAAGTAGATTATTACCAATGCATATTCCTGTCTTGCTGTGTGGTTTTATTTGTGGGTGGCCATATGGCTTGATTATTGGTTTTATTTTGCCTGTTTTCAGGAGTATGTTGTTCGGAATGCCACCTATGTTCCCTACTGCTGTAGCTATGGCTTTTGAGCTGGCTACATATGGTTGTATGTCAGGACTTCTGTATAAATTGCTTCCCAAAAACAATGCCTCCACATTTGCAACATTGATTTTGTCTATGGTTTGTGGAAGAATCGTTTGGGGAGGCGTTAGCCTCTTTCTGTACGGACTGAGCAAGACTGCATTTACATGGGAGCTTTTTATGGCTGGTGCATTCCTCAACGCAATTCCAGGTATAGTGATTCAAATCATTATCATCCCTATTGTTGTCATTGCTCTGTCAAGAGCAAAACTTATAGAAAGTGTGAACTGAAATGGACATAAAAGCTTTGTTATTCAGACAGTACGAATTGTATCCCAAGATGCAAATTCAGGACATAATTAAGCTAATATATCAGAATGAATTTGCCGGCGGGCATCTGGTTGAGAGTGAAGATGATAGTTTGCGTAAATTGCAGGATGAGTACCGCTCTTTAGAACAACTCTCATCAAATAGAAAGTTATCTGATGATGTTTTTGAGAATATTGGCAACAATCTTTGCAGGTTTCATTTAACGGCACTGAAATATAATGATATCAGCCTTAAAACTATAAATAGGTTCTTCATAAGTACAGCTAACTCGATTCATGGAAGCATTCAGAGTTTTGAAGAAAAGCTAGATGTGCTTAGACAATGCTGCAAGGAAGGACTGCTCCCTTATTCAGTGGAAGGGCTAGAAGCCTATTTGTGTTCTTATAAGAAAAAAGGTTATCTGCCAGTTAGTCACAGTGAGATATACCGCGCTGACTATTCTCCTGCATACCGTATTGTAAGATCAGAATACTGTGATTTTTTTGATGTATTTTGCAGAATCGACTCATTGATGAAATCAAAGGATAAAATCAATATAGCCATTGAAGGAAACAGTGGTGCGGGGAAAAGTACATTGGCCTTATTGATAGGAAATGTATATGAGTCTAACATATTTCATATGGATGATTTCTTTCTAACGCCTGAACTAAAAACAGAAGAACGTTTAAAAGAGATTGGTGGAAATGTGGATTATGTTCGCTTTAAACATGAAGTGATCGATGGGATAAATAGTAGCCGAGAATTTTCATATCATAAATATGATTGCAAGCAAATGATTCTTGGAAAGCCAGTATCAATCATTCCTCAAAAACTTAATATTATAGAGGGCTGTTATTGTATGCATCCGGCTTTGATAAACAATTATGATCTAAAAATATTTTTGCATATTGATGAAAAAGAGCAAAGTTCGCGAATTTTAAAAAGAAATGGAGCCAATATGCTAAAAAGATTTCTTTGCGAATGGATACCGTTGGAAAACCGATATTTTAAAGAATTGAATATTCAGGAGCAAAGCGATTTAGTTTTTGGGATATAACTCTAAAGGGGCACTGACATGTAGTCAAGAACAGTATTTATGTTATCATGGTGGCAGACATTTTGTGTAACTATATAAAACCAAGGGATTTGAGCTCAAATCCCCTGGTTTTATACTTCTCTACTGGTCTTGTCAATAAACAATTTTTTTGCAATATGTGAAGCGAAATACAAGAATGCGGAGAATAATACGATGGAGGCACCTGAAGCAATATGAAAACTATATATGAACTGGCAAAAGGACCTGAAATTTTGTGGGATGAGAATAAAGATGTAACATCTCCAACTTTTAGAAGTGAAATTTGGATGCCTGTAGTAAAGAAATAATAATATAAACCGCTCCGATAGATGCTTTGTAAAATTCTGACGGAGCGGTTTGTCTGTGTTCAGATATTTATTCAGTAATAATAGAATATTTCCTCTACTTTAATTATAACATAAGAACAATCGAAAATATAGCCTTATAATACTTGATATATACCAGTATAATGATATAAGCAACGCGCTCTTGGATATAATTTATTTATCATATCAATGAATAGAGGTAAACATATGAGTTCTTATGTGCTTGGTTTTCAGGACATTGACAAAACAAAATTTATGGTTGTTGGGGGTAAAGGTGCAAACCTGGGGGAACTTTCCAAAATTGAAGGAATACGCGTACCAGATGGCTTTTGTATTTCTACTAAAGTTTTTAAAAGAATCATTGGGGAAACGTCTTTGATTAACGAATTACTTGATCAGTTATCGTATCTTATGGCGGAAGACCGGGATAAAATCGGTGAACTTAGCGGTGAGATTCGCAGGGTCATCGAAGGGATAGCCATCCCTGAAGACATTCAAGAAGAGATCACCCGCCTTCTCTCCAGGCTTGGAGAAAAAAATGCCTATGCAGTACGATCCAGCGCAACTGCAGAGGATTTACCGACGGCCTCCTTTGCAGGCCAGCAGGATACGTATTTGAACATTATCGGAAAGGAAGCCGTAATGAAACATATCAGCAAGTGCTGGGCGTCGCTGTTTACCGAGAGGGCAGTAATTTACCGCATACAAAATGGCTTCGACCACAGTAAAATCCATCTGTCTGTGGTTGTTCAGAAGATGGTCTTCCCACAGGCGGCAGGAATTTTGTTTACAGCTGATCCCGTAACTTCCAATAGGAAGGTGTTATCCATTGATGCCAGCTTCGGGCTCGGTGAAGCCTTGGTCTCCGGTCTTGTAAATGCGGATATCTATAAAGTACGTGAAGGCAATATTATTGATAAGAAGGTATCCAACAAGAAACTGGCTATTTATTCCTTAAAAGCTGGTGGAACGAAGGAACAGGCGGTTGAGCCTGAGTTGCAGAATAGACAAGCACTGACGGATGAGCAGATTTTGCAGCTTGAGCGCATGGGTAGAAGGATCGAAGAACATTTCGGCTGTCCCCAGGACATCGAATGGTGTTTGGCTGATGACACATTTTACATTGTCCAAAGTCGGCCAATTACAACTTTATACCCCATCCCTGATGCAAATGATAAAGAAAACCACGTCTATTTATCTGTTGGCCATCAACAAATGATGACTGACCCCTTGAAACCATTGGGAATGTCTTTAATGCAGTTAATATCTTATGGTCGTTGGTTTAAAGCTGGTGGAAGGTTATTTATTGATGTGGCACCAATGCTGGCTACACCAGATGGCAGAAAGATATTGTTAAATAACGTGAAACAACTGGAACCGCTCACACAAGACGCAATTATGGCCATAATAGAGCGAGATTTTATAAAATGTTTACCAAATGCTAAAGAGGAACAGAGTTCCGGTAATAGCGATAAAGTTAAGCCGCCTGCAAATCCTCAAGCACAAATCGAAAACAATCCGTCAATTGTTTCTGATTTGATTAGAAAAAGTCAAACCTCCATAAAAGAGTTGAAACAAAACATTCAAGGGAAATCAGGAACAAATTTAATTGATTTTATACTAGAAGATATCCAGGAATTAAAGAAAATCTTATTTGACCCACAAAGTACAGCTGTATTTACGGCCGCCATAAATGCCTCGCTTTGGATTAATGAAAAAATGAACGAGTGGTTGGGTGAAAAGAACGCAGCAGACATACTTTCTCAATCTGTACCAAACAATATTACTTCGGAAATGGGTCTGGCATTAGTGGATGTGGCAGATGCGATACGTCCTTACCCGGAAGTAATTGATTATTTACAAAATGTAAAAGATGATAACTTTTTAGATGAACTGATTGAGTTTGATGGCGGGAAGAAAATCAAAGACGCTATCTATGTTTATCTTAACAAATACGGAATGCGCTGTAGTGGAGAAATCGATATTACCAGAACTCGTTGGAGCGAAAAACCAACGGCACTTATCCCTATGATTCTCAATAACATCAAAAGCTTTGAGCCTGATGCCAGCCATCGGAAATTTGCGCAAGGGCGACAGGAAGCTTTGGAAAAAGAAAAAAAGTTATTAGAGAGATTGAAGCAATTACCGGATGGTGAAGAAAAAGTCAAAGAAACAAAGCGAATGATTGACCTAATCCGAAATTTTATTGGCTATCGTGAATATCCAAAATACGGCATGGTTAGCCGATACTTTGTTTATAAGCAGGCTTTACTGAAAGAAGCCGATCGACTCGTGCAGACAAATGTTATTCATGAAAAAGAAGATATATATTACCTCACTTTTGAAGAACTTCGCAAAGTAATATCCACAAATAAACTGGATTATGAAATCATCCGCAAGCGAAAAGAAGAGTACAAATTATTTAAAAAATTAACTCCTCCACGTGTTATTACCTCTGAAGGTGAAGTAATTGCAGGCAAGTACAAACAAGAAAATCTTCCAACGGGCGCTATGGCAGGTCTGCCTGTTTCTTCGGGAGTTATAGAGGGAAGAGCACGCGTCATCTTAAGCATGGAAGACGCAAATTTGGAAGATGGAGATATATTAGTCACTACCTTTACTGACCCCAGCTGGACACCATTATTTGTATCTATAAAAGGCCTGGTTACCGAAGTTGGCGGACTGATGACACACGGAGCAGTTATCGCACGTGAATATGGCTTACCGGCAGTTGTGGGAGTAGAGAATGCTACTAAGCTGGTCAAAGATGGACAGCGAATTCGTGTGCATGGAATAGAAGGGTATGTAGAAATTTTATAAAGGTCGCTAAAAAAATTTTCAAACCCCTATTGACATTGACGCAACGTAAAGGTGTATTATGAACTAGTCAAGAGGTGAAACCATGGAATATACAGTGCAAAAGCTAGGCCAAATGGCAGGTGTCAGCACACGCACATTGCGGTATTATGATGAAAGATAAAGAAAAATTTGAAGGTTTTAAGAAAAAGTTAATTGAAGATAACGAAGAGAAATATGGTAAAGAAATTCGCGCTAAATACGGAGATGAAGCTATCGACAAGTCAAATAATAAAAGGAATTGTCGTACTGAAGCAAAACAAAGGACTATTTGCCTTATTACTTTTAGGAGCACTATATACGTTTGTTTATATGCCAAGTGAATATGAAATTATAAAAAGAAGAGTTGAGAAAAGCAAGGCAGATCAAATCAGAGAAAAAGGTTTTAAAGGTATTTATTTAGAACAAGATTCTAAAAAATATTATCCGTACGACAGTTTTGCAGCCCATGTGATGGGTGCAACAGGGCTTGATAATCAAGAGTAGATTGATAACATAAACTATTTCTTTGTTTATCATCTTCATAAGTTCTTCAAAATTACCAATTATAATAAATGTTAAAACCGACAAAACAGATAAGAATGCTTAAAAAAGACAGTTAACTAATGGTGAAGGGGGTATTCCTGTACAGATTGATTGGCATTTTGCTCTTTTTCCAGATGTTGTTCTGTAAGTTCTTCTTTTTCTTTTGCGTTTCCCAATTTGAATTTTCCAAATCCGAGTCCGAAGATGGTTACACCAATGGCAATATATAATTTCCCATAGAAGTAATTCCATTAAATAATGAGCGAGTACTAAGGAATGCTCCTATAATTACGCCAGTAAGCAGAGCGGGAATCAGTTTTTTAGTTTTAAAAGTTAAAATGATGGTAATCAGTGCCGGCATAATAGATAGCGCCATATCATAGTATACTCCTTCAGTTTATAAAATCTATTCGTATTATTTCTTATTCCGCAGACTTTATTCAAAAGAGAGTGTTTATAGGGTGGAAAAACGACGTTACTGTATTAAGAGCAACTGCCTGTATGAAAGCCGGGATTATCATAATGCAGTGTTTATTGGTTTTGACCGACATGGCGTTCCACGTTATGGTACACAGCGGGGAACATCTGCGAGGCGGTATATGGTAGAACTGAATGGAAGTGACAAACACTTTTCATTCTCTATTTCTACACGAAACGGAAACTGCAAGCTGCATCTATTTAAAAGTGCCGTTGATTTATTGTCCTATGGTACGTTGGAATTACTTTCCGGCAGAGATTGGCTGCAGCAAAATTATCTGTCACTTGCGGGTATTTATAAACCCGAACAGAAAATTGAGGAAAGTACTCCTCCAGCAGCACTGATACAATTTCTAAATGATCATCAATATATTAATAACATTGCACTTCATTTAGACAACGATACAGCCGGACGGTTAGCTGCAAAAACTATTCAAACTATTCTATCGTCTAAATATACCGTCACAGATGAGCCACCAAAGTGGGGAAAGGATTGTAACGATTACCTGAAAACCGTATTGGGATTGCGGCAACTGAGTAGTATGGAAAGATGATCATTTTGTTTTACTCAATATATTTATAAAAAAGTCAAATCTCTTGAATGATGTTATCGTATATGATAACATTATAGTGAGGCATGACATACACTATTATTGGAGGTGTATCATGGAGTGGGAAGTGGAATACTACAAAAAGGAAAATGGAAAAATACCTGTCCTTGATTTTTTGCTTTCATTAGATGCAAAAATGCGAGCAAAAGCTTTCAGTGAAATTGAACTGCTTGAAAAGCATGGGCTAAATCTAAGAGAACCTTACGTAAAGCCTATGAAGGGTACGCAATATAAAGGATTTTTTGAACTGAGAGTTAAATTTGCGTCCGATATCGGCAGAATATTCTATTTCGCTTATCGACAGAAAACTTTTGTGTTGCTTCACGGTTTTACGAAAAAAACCGAAAAGACGCCACAAAGAGAGATTGAACGTGCACTGCGCTATAAAGAAGATTATGAAAGAAGGTGTGAGGATGAGTAAAGCAGGAGTAAAGTTTTCAGAACTGAAAGAACTTTTAGTAAAAGATGAAGAATTTAAAGCGGAATATGAAAAGCTAAAACCACGCTATGGTGTGATCTCTCAAATTATTGAAGCACGAATAAGTCAAAACATTACTCAGGAAGAATTGGCACTCCGTGTTGGAACTCAGAAATCCAATATCAGCCGTCTGGAAAGCGGAACGTACAATCCATCCCTTGACTTTCTCGCTAAAGTTGCCAAATGTCTTGGAAAAGAAGTACATGTCACATTAGAATAAAATATTTACAGTCATGAAGAAATACTAGTATTTATAAATAGGCACTGAAAAATCAGCGCCTATTTTTTGTGCTTAAATATACTGAGAATTTGATAGTCAGTTAGAGAATATGACATTGGTTTTTCTGAATCTGTCAATTAATTATTCTAATTGTTGATGAAATAAGTTGTAGAGAGGTACAAAGAAACTCTACTTTGCAGAAATTAAGAGTTTAATTGTATTTTAAAATAGGAACAGTTATCTAATATGGGGGATGCAAAACGGTGTCGAAGGTCATATATTCTTACTCTAGGCAATGTATTTGGGGATTTATCTGGGTTAGATCTAATCCAACATGATATAAATTCCCTTCGCAGTTGCCGATGAGAATAGGCCTGGCCATCGGCACGTGGAAAAAAACACTCGCTGTCCGGGAATATCATATTGTGCCTAATTTCATAAGTCCTGCATAGATCGAGCATGTCACTTGATAAAACCACAATCCGTTCCTTGTGCCGTTTTGTTTTGGTTATTAAAATTTCTCCTGTTTCAAGATTTACATTTTGCCGTTTCAGTTCACGCCCCTCATGTGGACGCAGCCCACACGTATAAATCAATCGGAAAATCACAGGTATGACAATAGATTTTCCAGGGTCATCGTTGATGGAAGCAATACTGTCTGTAGTATTAAAAAACGCTTTAAGTTCTGCATCGGAAAACATATACGGCGTGAATCTCTCTGCATGCCCAACAAACCTTTCAGGGAGAACGTATGCTTCTATCCCCATGAAATCTAGATATTTTCCCAAACCTCGAATAATTTGGCCTCCAACTTTAAGATTTTGAATACTCTCATTCGGGCGTTTTTCCATCCACTTCAATACCATTTCCTTTTTCAGCAGGGAGTCTTCAGGGAAATGTGTCTGGCAAAAACGGTCAAAATCACGCAATCGGGATTCATACGTTGCACGCGTATAGCCGAGAGATTCTTTAAAATTAAGCATATCTTCCATCAGTGAGGCAAACTTGCTTATGAATTGGTTCATTTAGGCAACACCCCATCTCCGACTTCGATACCGTTAAAGTCCAGCGCGCATTCCTTTAGGTGTATGCTGTCTAGGGAAATATATTGCTTTGCTGACTCAATATCACCATGGCCAAGAACCTGTGCGATTGTTGTAATCGGAATTTCTGCAACAGCCATGTTCCTTCCAATTGCGCGTCTGATCGAGTGAAATCCCTTGCCATCAAAAGGTTTTCGAGCAATACCGGCTTTCTTTTGATAATCATTAAAGATATTTGCAATGGACACTCCGTTGCTCAGATTTTGGTACGGTGCATTCGTTCGAAGGAAAACATACTCCGATCCAGAGTTAGGCCTGCCGTGTATAATGTAGTCTTTAATTGCCTCACCAACAGCATGTGTAAGCGGCAAACTTAATACTTTTTGAGTTTTCTGTTGTACAATATGGATTTCACCAGTCTTCCAGTCAATGTCCCTAAGCTTAAGGTTTACAATATCGACAGCACGCAGCCCTGTATGCATAGCCAGAGTGATGATGGCAAAGTTGCGCTTGCCAATCTTTAGGGATCTGTCAATCTGATTCAGTACCTTATTTAATTCATCATAGGTAATGTAAGGGAATATCTTTGTTTCCCGGACGATAGGCTGAGAAAAAATCTTCTCACAATCAAGTGAATACAGCCCTGTTTTTTGCAGATATATATGAAAATTTTTGATATACCCTCTCACATTCAACAGGCTTCCACCTTTTAAATGACGCGAACAATATATGAGAAACGCTTGTATATCCTTAATGCTGATATTCACAAGATCGTGATGTCCTTGTGACTCTAAAAATGCTAAATACTTTCGGACGGCCCATGTGACGTCTCCTTTGGTGTTTACATGATACGAAGTTGAGGAAAGAAATTGCTCTTGGAGCTCTTGAAAATATTCATTTAATTTGAACTTCGAGCCTCTTGGGCTACATCTCCATTGGAGCTTTCCAGTGGTGTAAAACTCGCTCATGCGTTCTGCAGCCTTCAATAGAGTATGCTAACGGTTTTGGGTTATTTCGCCATCTTTGAACTTCTTTTCGTTAATGCAAGTGTAATCTGCCATAAGTTCTACACTATATTGGTTTACCCCGTGGCTGCGATAAAATTTACTGATAGACAGGTACAAATCATGATGATTTCGCCAGATACTGCGCTCAGTCACTCCAAGATTCCTTAATGCATCCATGATTTGTGGAATCAATTGATTGATATCCATTATTTTTTCGTTCATAAATACCACTCCTGAAATAGAGTCAGAATTGCTATTCGCCATTCTGCTATTTCCATTATAGGTAATTTATGAACAAGGTAAACTCTTTTAGAAGTTATCCCGACTTTTAGTTTAGTGGCATGAATTCCATTGCCTTGGAACATCAATATGAGCATAAAATTATCCCGACTTTTTGAAATGTGTTTTCAACGGAGATCATACGGCTAAGCATGTCGCGGAATACTGCAGTTTCTATCGTCGAGATAACTCAATTATCGGGATAACTACAACAATCCCGACTTCGGGATTGTTGTAGCAAGCACTGAATTTGGTCTCCCAAATTCGCTTGTTAAGGGGATACCCCCAAAAAAGTACTATCGAAAGTGTGGTGATAATCATAGGAATGTTTTTTATAGGAACATTGGTAGGTGGATCTATTGGCGTTACTTTTATGTGTCTTTTCCAGATTAACAGTAAATACAGAAGTGAAGACGATAAGAATTCAACAGAAAGGAGCTGGAGTGATGAGAAAACGTAGTATTCGTGTTCAGGTGTGGCTGAATAAAGAAGAAAGGACCAAACTTCAAACCAGTGCAAAGAAAGCAGGATTATCGGTAAGTGCTTCAAAAAATGATAGCATTAGCTTATCACAATGATTATGATATAGCTAGACGTCATCTTTTGAAGCACTTACTGAAATTCTTTACTCCTTACATAAAAAAACCATTTGATCTATTGTAATCCAAAGAATAATTATGTATAATAACCATAGTGTTTTTGGGAGCATCCTCAGATAGCTGTGCTGGTAACACAGTTATCATTTAGAGGGGATGCTTTTTTCTTTCTATTTTTATGGTCATTATACTCGTCAATTCATGGACAGGCAAGTCCGGTAGCTTTCGGAAAATTTCTTTCGGTAGAAACACTAGTATCTGCAAAAATATTATTACTTATTAAAATTAAATCTTTCAATAAAGTAAAATTAATACTATTATCTAAATTTACATATAATAAAGCTAATGCTTACTATAAGAGCAGTTTTGATTGGAACTAAGATAATAGCGGGGAGGCAATAACGCTATGCAAGAAAATATTCTTCAGCAAATAACACAAAAACCTATGGGCTATCAGCAGGTAACCCCAGATATAGTATTATTAGAGTTCCCTCTTGTGAACGCTTTTATTGTTGGGAATCCTAAAATTAACAATGGGGAATGGGTACTTGTTGGTGCCGGTATGGCTCACACTGCGAAAGACATTATCCAAGCTGCCGAAGGACGTTTTGGAAAAGGAAGCCAACCTAAAGCGATCATACTTACCCACGGACATTTCGATCATGTCGGAGCTATTATGGAACTTCTTAGCCAATGGAATGTACCTGTTTATGCACATGGGTTGGAACTGCCATATTTGACAGGTGCTATGGACTATCCGCCGGCAGACCCTACTGTAAATGATGGATTAATAGCAAAGATATCACCTACCTTCCCGAATAAGAGTATAAATTTGGGGAATCGTGTACAACCATTGCCAACAGATGGAAGCGTACCGTGGATGCCCGGATGGCGTTGGATTCACACCCCTGGTCACTCACCGGGTCACGTTGCTCTATATCATGAGAGTGATAAGGTATTAATTGCCGGCGATGCATTTACTACATTAAAGCAAGACTCTGCCGAATCAGTACTGACAAAGAAAAAAGAGATTAATGGGCCTCCTGCATACTTTACAATGGATTGGCAGGCAGCAGAAAAATCAGTAAAGACATTAAAGGATTTAAATCCGCAAATAGCTGTTTCAAGCCATGGCCTTCCCATGAAAGGGAAGGAATTGAGTGAACAGTTAGCAAATCTTGCTAACCATTTTGCCAGTGTCGCGATGCCGGAGCACGGAAAGTATATACAATAAGCCAAGGTAGACAATAAAAGTTCCTAAGTAGGTTTCTAGAATATAGAATATTAGTAGATAGAGCCTACCTTAGGACTTTTGTATTCGTAAACATATTTAAAAGTTTCAAATGGCAAACGAAGCCTCTGACATAAAATTCTGGAAGTATTGCCTTCTTGCGTATACACGCTACTAGGTGTTAACGCTAGAACGAATAGTACCTTATAATAGAAAACTAAGAAGGAGGAGAATAATCATCTTTGATTCGATGTTTATAGACTTAACTATAGAACTGACACTTGGTTTTATTGGACTATTAATTGCTGTAAAGATTATTGGCAAAAGGCAGGTACAGCAGGTTTCACCCTTTGACTTTATATCAGCCATTGTATTAGGTGAACTTTTAGGTAATGCCATCTACGATAAAGAGACTAAAATTTTTCATTCACTATACGGGATTTTTCTGTGGACATTATTGCTATATATTGTTGAAAAGGTTACTCAAAAATCACGTAAGATCCGAAGAATTATTCAAGGTTCACCGGTATTGGTTATTAAAAATGGCTTAATTGACTATCAAGTCTTAAAAAAAGAAAAGTTGGATTTTTCTGAACTTTTAAGCTTGCTGAGGGATAAGGAAGTGTTTTCAATCAGACAAGTAGAATACGCTATTATTGAACCAAATGGAGTCATTACAGTAATTAAAAAATCACTTTACGATAATGTAATAAAAAGTGATTTAAACATTGTATCTCAACCTACCCCATTAAATCTGCCTTTGATAGTGGATGGTGAAGTCGATACAAATAATCTAAAGGCTACAGACTATGATGAGAGTTGGCTAATACAAAGCCTAAAAGAACAAGAAGTTCAGAATGTTGATGAGGTTCTATATGCGGAATGGAATTCAGTAGAAGGGCTTTATATTCAAAGGGTAACTGATAGATTACCCTCAGCAGGATGATATATCATATATATATGAAAAAGGCTGCTGAAGTTATATGTTCTATAATGTACCCTATGATTATTATTTCGATGTTGACATTTTTATTAAATCATATATATATGAAATAATAGTCATTATAAGAGACCATGAGACAATGCCTATAAGTCCGTATGGTATCATTAGTATAAAATAAATATGCTATTAACAAAAGTATGAAAGTGTTAATATAATCAAAAAAATGAAAAGATACGATTTTTTTACCACCAAGCAGTTGTTTTAATGAAAAAAACATGAGTAACACAAATCCTATTCTGTATGCAAAGCCAAAATTATTTCTCAATATTTCACTGATCATTTTTGCACCTCTTATTATTTCATATACAATATATTATAACCATTATAACCATTAATTAAGAATTTAATTTAAATTTTAATTTGGAGTTTATTACAATATGATCTTATATGTTTCTTTCATATATGTAGTCAGTATACAATCAGAAAATATTTTAAACTTTTTGATAATTCATTTTATTAGTTCTATTCGATTTCTTTATTAATAGAATAGTTATAAAAGTATTATCATGCAAGAAAGAAGGGCAGAATAATAAATGACTGAATCTAAAGCTCTTTTATTTGCTATACTAGCAGGTATCTTTACGACTATAGAGGCTAGTATTAATGCTAAACTAGGAAGTATAGTAACACCGAAGATTGCCACTTTGCACAATCTAGTTACAGGGACAGTTATTATTTTGGTTGCAAATTTTTTAAAAAACACATTAAATCAATATGCTAAAATCATTTTTGTAAGTCCTCAATGGCTCATAGGGGGAGTATTTGGTGCCTTTATTATATATTTTGCAACTAAAAGTGTTCCAAAGTTAGGCGTGTCTAATACTTTAATAATTATCGTTGCTTCCCAAATTATTAGTGGCTTATTTATTGATATTGTACTAACGAAGCAATATCATTTAGGCTGGATAAAAATGATTGGTATTTCAATGGTGATTGTCGGTATATTTCTTATTGCGAAATAGTATTTTAATTTTATGATTATTACGTATAATAAACTGTTATAGAAGCAAATGCTTTACACTGATAAACATCATATTAGGAGAAAAAATGTTTCTTATCCGAAAAAAACAAAGGATTTGGAAAAGCTGAGGAGGAGAGTTTATAATGGAGTACTTGATAGTTACTTTTCGAATTATAACAATTCTATTGTTAGCACTGGTCGTGACATTGATTGCAGGTAGAAGAAAGATAGGGGAACTTCCTGTCTTTGATTTTATTGTCATTATTACATTAGGTGCAATCATAGGTGCAGATATTGCAGATCCTAAAATACACCATTTGCCTACTGCTTATGCTGTTATACTACTCGTAGGAGTACAATACCTCTATAGCATTGTTATAATAAAAAATAGGAAGATAGGAAATCTTATTACTTTCGAGCCTGTTGTAGTTATAGAAAACGGGCAGTTTGTTAAAGCAAATCTTAGAAAACTAAAATACAGCATAGATAACATACTAATGATGCTAAGAGAAAAGGATGTTTTTGATGTTAACGAGGTGGAATTTGCCATCATTGAGTCGACTGGGCAAATAAGTGTCTTAAAGAAATCGCAGTATCAGCCGATTACTGCAAAAGAGATTAAACTTAATACAGAATATAAAGGATTGTCAATTCCCCTTATCGTTGAAGGGGAAGTATATGAAGAAAATTTGAATAAGCTTAATTTGAGTAAGGATTGGCTAATTGCTCAGCTTAAAGATAAAAATATTGAATCAGTAGAAAGCGTATTTTTCGCTGTAATCAATACGGATGGACAATTATATGTGTCAAAAGGATTAGAGCACACGAAAGACGCTCATAATCTTAGGCATTAGAGTATATTGATTTGCACCCTTGCTAATATTTTTAAAAAGCCGGCACACCGGCTTTTTTAGTTATTATCTTTTAAGAAGCTTAATCTCATAACCACTAAATAAATTTTTTAAGCCAGATTATTCTATAAAGCGAATAAGAACACCCTAATATATAATGACTTGTGTAGAGTAGATAAAAAGAACTATTGTTACTAAGCAGTGTTATAAAGGTTAGCTTCAACGAATTAATCACAATTATTATGTATACAAGAGGAGTGAAACGTTTTAAATCTTTTTAACTTTTATCTATGTGGCTTAATGTATTATATTTATCACGCTTATTAGGGTAAAAGCAAATATTGTGGGATTCGTAATGATAATTATTTATTTCACTACGTCTTTGATTTTGACTTTTTTTTGTTTTGGAATCAAAGATGAAGGCGTTGTCAATCTTAACATGCGAGTCTTCTTCGATTCTTCCAATCTCAATGCTTCCAATAAAAATAACAGTTGATGAACTTATCATTTTACCCTCCTGAAAAATTATTTTATTAATTCCTAATCCCTATTTTTACTATTAAACGGTTACTATCTTGTATTGCGTATCAAATTATATTTCTTTAGTGTAATTTAGAAAAAAATTTTCATGAGAAAGCTAAGTATTTTATCATTTAACATATGATAGATAATTAGCTAATGTAGTACTCAATTCTTCGGAAAAGGAATTTAAAGAGACTGTAATTCATTTGCATCCTGAAGATTTATTGGATGTAATCAGACGATATAAGGGTGATAGGACAGTTTTGATTAAGAAGCTGCCGGAGCAGGTATTAGTAGATATAATAAATCAGGCAGAGGATCAGGAAAAGGTAGGATTGCTGGAATTATTGTCAGAAGATATGCAAAAAGGAGTTATTAATAAAATATCTGCTGATGAACTGGTTGACTTAATTGAATCTGTACCTGATGAAGAAGCAATCGAGATACTAAACAAGATTGATTATAACGATATTGATGAAGTTAAGGAATTAATGAGTTATGATCCCGATACAGCAGGTGGGATTATGACACCTGATTTTATTGCCATCAATAAGCTAATGACGATTGGTGATATTCTTAAATATTTGAGAAGTGAAATGTCGGAAGCTGAAACTGCTTATTATATTTATATACTAGATGACCAGGATTCACTAATAGGTGTTGTTTCTTTAAGAGATATTGTTGTTAATGATTTGAATGTTCAAGTATCAGAAATTATGACAGAAAATGTAATCAGTGTTCCAGTGGAAATGGATCAGGAAGAAGTGGGACATGTTTTTGAAAAATATGGGTTTTTAATGATCCCGGTTGTAAATACTAAAAATAAAATGTTGGGGATTATCACAGTTGACGATATCATTGAAGTGCTACAAGATGAAAATACCGAAGATATATATCGTTTGGGAGGATTGCATGAGGGTGAAAGAGTCGCCGGAAGCGTACGGGATTCTGTGAAAAGAAGGCTGCCATGGTTGTTTGTAAATCTACTTACTGCTATTTTGGCAGCAGCAACTGTAGGTTTATTTGAAGGAACTATTCAAAGAGTAGTCACACTGGCAACCTTTATGCCTATTGTGGCAGGAATGGGTGGAAATACTGGGACACAGACATTAACTATCATTGTTCGTGGAATTGCTTTGGGTGAATTAACATTTGAGAATGCGAAAAAGGTGTTACTAAAAGAAATAGAAGTAGGTATGACCACAGGTATTTCAGTTGGTATTACTGTGGGAATACTTGGATATCTATGGGAGAATAACCCTATTTTTGGTGTGGTAATAGGCTTGGCTATGCTTTTGAATATGGTAGCAGCTACTTTTTCGGGATATGTTATACCGGTTACCCTGAAGAAACTAAACATTGACCCGGCATTAGCTTCAGCAGTCTTTGTAACTACGGTAACGGATATATTGGGATTTTTCTTCTTTTTAGGATTGGCTACTATTTTTATCACGTCACTAATATAATAGTGAAGATGGAAATAAAAACAGTTATTGATAATTTATTATATAAATATGAATACCATATCAATTTGCACTGAAGTCACTAAGCTTTTTACCTAAAGGATGCCTACCATTTGCCGATTTTCTTATGCTGAAAATAGGCAGTATTTCTCCGATTGTTTCGTTTAGATTATTTTTTAAATGGATTGTATACCAGTGACGTAACTTCAAAAATTCAGATTGGTTTATAATATCGAGTTCCCTTAATAGCTGAATAACAACCGGGTAGACTGCCCGCTCGTTTCCATCCACTATCTTAATACAAATACCTAAATTTCCTCCTTTTACCCCAAGACAGTAGACTGCTTCACAGCCAACCTTTCCAATGAGTTTGCCGTTAGTTATTTGCATCAGTTCGGTACAGAATTCATAATCTCCTGCTACCATTTTAGGGAATTTCGTCATAGCGTCAAATACGGTTTTGCATGAGCGATAATAAACGCTTCTTGTATCTTTTGAATGTGCTGCCAACTTTGCATAAGACAATGCAATTTTGTAAATAGGAAGGAGATATATTGGAACGCCGCAGCCATCCGTACCTATAGGTATGGAACTTGAGTCTTCATCTGCGAATGCAGCTATTGTCTCTAAGATTTCCTGCTGGACCGGATTGGACAATTCTTGATAATTATCTATGCTATACCCTCTGAATTTTGCAAGAGCCAGCATTGCAGAGTGTTTCCCTGAACAACTGCAATGAAAAACAGAAGGTGATTGACCTTGTGCGATAAGTCTCTTATTCTCTTCCTCATTATAAGGTGTCATAATGCCACAGTGTAGATTCACCATATCAAGTCTCAATCTCGTTAAAATTTTTTCTACAGTTTTTTGGTGAATTTCTTGACCACTATGCGAGGCACATGCAATGGCGATCTCTTCATGTGAGAAATTTAATGCTTCAGCAGCGCCCGATTGTATAAGTGGTATAACCTGGATAGGCTTTGCGGAAGATCGGAAGAATATTTTTGTATTATAATCCCCTAGGTTATACAGGACTTTCCCGGAAGAGTCTACAACACAGATATATCCATAATGTACGCTCTCTATATAATCATCTCTTGTGACAACTGCTAGTGGTTCCATAAGTCTTCTCCTTTGAATTTAAATTTATCACCTATTCGAATAGTTGGATCCTTTTTATCTATATCAAATATAGGTACAGTATATCCTACAATTTTGCCTTTGTGATTCTTGATAGGGGGGGATGCCCAGATTTTTAACTCTTTCATGGCGCGGTCGTCTAAGATCCCTAATTGCCGTAATATATGTGTAGTAACAGGATATACACCACGCTCGTTGCCATCGGAAATTTTTATACATATTCCCAGTTGTTTTTCAGTAACTGCAACACAATATATGCCTTCTGCGCCTACTTTTCCAATTACCTTACCTCCGGAATGAGTAATCAAATCAGTACAGAATTCCTTATTTCCATTAATCATCCGAGGATAGGTTGTCATTGCTTTTTTAATGAGTTCGAATGATTCATTATACTTTCCGGTACCATTTGAGCCGGCAGCTAAGAGTGAATAAAGGTAAGCGGCCTGGCATAACTTTATCATAAAAGTCGGAATGCCGCATCCATCAATACCTAAGGTAATATCTTCAGTCTCACATTCTAAAAGGTCAGCTATTGTTTTTAATATAAGCTGCTGTACCGGATGCTCAGGTTCGGTATAACCTTCTACAGGATAGCTGTAATATCGGCATAAAGCGAGCATGCCGGCATGTTTCCCGGAGCAGCAGTTATATAACTGTGAAGGGCGTTCGCCTTTTCTAATAAGCTCATTTATCGCGTCTTGGTTATATGGATTAGCTACACCACAGCTCAAGTTTTCCTCACTTAACCCAATCTTGCTTAAAATTGACCGTACTGCTCCGCGGTGAAAATCTTCGCCGCTATGTGATGAGCATATGATTGCTAACTCCTCAAGACTAATATTGAATTTATCCATTACCCCTGAGTTAACAAAAGCAACAGCTTGAATAGGTTTTGCTGATGAACGCAAGTATACTTTTGTGTTTGAATCGCCTATACTGTATATAATATTTTTTCCTGGGTCTGTTACACATATAAAGCCATTATGGATACTTTCAATTTGGTTTGTTCTTGTTACTGCTATTAGTGGCTGCATCGTTTACCTCTTAAACATTAGTATTATTAAATTAGTATAACCCTTATATAGATGTAGTATTGAAAGAATTTTAAAAGCTTATTTATTTTCGAATAAACGTTATATTATAGGAAAATATAATATTGTCTATCCATTTATCGAATAAGATTGAAAGGTGGTTATATATTGACTGGTTTTATCATGAAATTAATTATATGTCCAATAGTAGTTATTATTTCAGATGCATTGCTTAATAGTGTTAATTATGCAAGTATTTATCAGTCTATTGGTGTTGGTATAGTTCTTGCAGTATTTGCACATATGATGGAAGTATTAATATTACGTGAAGGAACTTTCTGGATAAGTACTATAGCTGATTTTATCGCTGCCTTGGGTGTTGTGTATTTAAGCCAGTTCGTACTTTATGGTGCAGTAGTCACATTTGCCGGTGCGTTAATTACTTCTCTTTTATTAGCTATCACAGAATATTTCCAGCACGTATTTTTAATCAATGCGGGAAAGACGAAGAAATCGGAGTAGTTTGTCCACTCAACAATTAGCGGTAACGTCAAAAGACGATGCCTAAGTTTGTTTTTGTCATCGTCTTTTGAAGGGAAAAACTTCGTTTATGAAGTTACCATTCTTCCTCCATTCACATGAATCATTTGTCCTGTAACATAGCCGGAATCATCCGAAGCCAGAAATACATAAGCAGGTGCAAGTTCAAAGGGCTGTGCAGCACGCTTCATAGGATTATCGGCTCCAAAATTCTTAACCCTTTCTGCAGAGAAACTCGATGGAATAAGGGGTGTCCAGACAGGCCCGGGAGCTACAGCATTAACACGGATTCCTTTATCAACAAGAGATTTTGACAGGGATCGTGTAAAGGTTACAATCGCACCTTTAGTAGAAGAATAATCTATCAATGTTTTTTCTCCTTCATACGCAGTAATAGAGGAAGTATTGATAATAGAGCTTCCGCATTGAAGATATGGAAGTGCTGCTTTTGTCATATAGAAGAAAGAAAAAATATTGGTTTTAAAGGTGTCCTCTAACTGCTCACTTGTTATATCTAATATGCTGTTTTGAGGGAATTGAACTGCTGCATTATTAACAAGTATGTCAAGGTGCCCAAAAGTACGGATTGTTTTTTCTGCAGCTTCTTTGCAGAATGTTTCTATGCGAATATCACCTTCAATGGCAAGACAGCGTCTGCCGAATGATTCCACAGCAGCTTTTGTCTCTAAAGCATCAGAATGTTCATAAAGGTAGACAATCGCAACATCAGCTCCTTCCTTTGCAAAGGCAACTGCTGTTGCCCGTCCAATACCACTATCTCCGCCTGTAATAAGAGCTGCTTTATTAAAAAGTTTACCAGAGCCAGTGTAATAGGGATTATTATATATAGGTCTCGGAACCATAAGAGATTCTATTCCTGGCTGGCGGCTTTGGTGCTGTGGCGGAAAGGTGATGGGAACTCTTTCACATTTGGCTTCATATCCGAAATAGGGATATACTGGATACATAATATACATTTCTCCTTTACTAGATTTCATTATATTGTATTATTTATGAAAGAGAAACGTTCATTATCTAAAGTCTTATTTATCTACTAAGTTAAACTGATATTAATTATATAGGGATATAGGATGAAATGGCATTACAAGGAAAGAAGCTATATATATTTGCATTTGGATGTGGCATATGTATTAAGCAATTTATTTTTAAGTACTAAATCTATTGGTAGTAGAGTGTGTGCTATCTCAGCTTTTGATGGGGAGGTCCTTAAACTTGATGGCAAAGGATGATTTGCAATATATATTGCTACAGTAGGCAAGAAATAACCTAGAAAACGACACCGTCTCCATCTATACAATAGATGCATAGCAGGATACCATGCAGCGTTTCTTGACTGACAAAGGTGTGTGTAAGAAATAGTGCATGATGCTCCTGCTATTGGCTCTATAATAGGCAGCTTATATTGTTTAGGAGGCAATAGGATCTTTTACGGCTGCCGTGATAAGCTAAATAGGTTAGTTTCCATGAGGGAGTATCAGTCTGGGTATGATCTACGATAGATAGGTCTGCTCCCTACTCTGAATGGGATAACTCCAATTTTTACCGTAATTGTCATCCCAGTTATTTGCTTCATCTCTAAAACAGAAGTGAAGCATGGAGGGGCCGTTTGCTGTAAAGGCTTGCTCCCACCCTGTATCAGTTTTATTCATCCGCATATCAAATGTGTTTGCCCAATCTTGTTGAGTGTCCCCATAGTTTATATAGAGTCAAGGCATAAAATGTGCAAATGTGGAAATTAATAAGAAGGAGATTGGTGTTTCCTTGTTAGCTATTTGAGGATATTTCATAATTCAAAAATCAAGAATGTGGATAATTCCTACTGATATTTTTGAAATTGTGCAAAAAAAGGTTAGACTATCCTTACAATAGATAGTTATCCACAACTATATAGTTTTGAAATTAAGAAATATCATCTCCTGTTCCTTGATAATTAAAATACTAAGCTGCAATATTTTTTGATTGTTCTGCTTTTGTAATTCTTGTAGCAATAATTGCAATGCAGGCTAAATCCATGAATACTTTTGCTTTTTTTAGCCCTGCTACACGCAGATTGTTTAAAGCATAGTTTTCTTTTCCATCACCAAAAAAGCGTTCAACGGATGTTCTTTCATCATATAGATTGTCCCATGCTTCTGTTCCTCGTAATGGATAAGATATAAACCGTGGATTATCCTTAATTTTAACTTTGCCAATGTATCCTGATTTTGTACTCGTACACCAACTTGAACCCATAGGACAATTGGCTTTTCCGCAAGCGTGGGGACATAATAACCGAATGGTTCCATTATCATTTCCACCATTCACATACGGATAATTCATGGTGCAAACAAGTTGACCTTCCCAGTTAATGCCTTCAGGTGGAGTTTTCGTATTTCTCCAGTTAATTGGCATAATAGCTTGAGCACCAAATGATACAGCATGTTGATAGATAGATGGTATATCATAGCCTGTATCCATAATGTAGTAAGATGGTTTGAATAAGTCTTCATAATCTGCCTTAAGCTTATTCATTAGTGGTATTGCCATTACCATATCTGCAACATTTGCAGGGGTTATGATGTACCCTAATGGGATTCCGCTTGTTGTATCTACTACAGCATGCATCTTCCAACCAAACCATTTTATCATATTGCCATTGGTATCTTGCTTGGCACCCCAGTGAGGAAACTCTGGATTGTTTTCTGGTATTTTTGATTTTGGTACAGCATGCTCAAAGGCATCAATTTTCGATGCATCTATTGAGACATGGGAACCATTAATAAGTCCCAAGGTTTTGGCTCTACGAACCATTCTCTGAAAAGTTTTTTCAAGTACATCGGTTTTAGAGAGCTTTTCTATAAACCTAGAGAAAGTTGAAGCACTAGGCGTTTTGCCAATAGTATCAAACCCGCAGGTTACTCTTAAAACGGGGTCTGTTTTCAACCTTTTAACTAATGCTTTAATAGTAGGTATTTGATCTATTTGCATTGCAAGTAAAGCATTGAGCAAGCTGGTATACGCAAATCCTTTAGGACCACGTTTGCTGACATCAATTTTAAAAGTTTCAAGCATAATTGAATAATCAATAAATGTTAAAACAGCTTGTAATTTTGTTAATGGTTGAATTTCTATAATTTGCTCTAAAGTAAATAATGTTGTTTGCCGATTCATAATTCGTACAACGTTTACTCCTTTCTGTGGATTGTTTGGACGAATTATTTATCGGATTGGGGTAAACTATTTTTTATGCTTTTTTCTAACCTTGTGTTTTCAAGGATTAGAAATTATGAAATTAACTCATTTATTAGGCAGGTGATAAAATGAAGCATGTAAACGCATTGTTAATAAAATTTATTATGATAGCAGTTGCCCTTGAGGTTGTATTAATGCTGGTAACCGACTTATCCTTTGGTGCTATATTATACATCGCACTGGCGGTAACTCTTATCGCATATGTAATAGGAGATCTCCTTATACTGCCTGCATCCAATAATACTGTTGCCACCATAGCTGATGCAGGACTAGCTTTAGTAACGATTTTTATGTTTAACTACATTTTTAGAGGTGCTTATATCTCCTTTGCAGATGCGTTACTTGCAGCTGCAGTATTAGGAGTAGGTGAATGGATATTTCATAAATATGTTGCAAGAGCAGTTCTTCCGGAGAGACAGTGAAAAGGTGCTAAAAAAGGAAGCCTTTATTAAGAGTAAATTTTATGAAACATTAGGTTGATTTATCTATTAAAAGAAAAGTAGGGTGTTCCAAGCCCTACTTTTCTAATCCAATGAAAATCTACTAAGGGTATATAGATAGTTCTATTGAACCATGGTTGATGTCAAAAGAATACCATTTAATTGAATAGAATTACCATTTTAATTTAGATTATTTTAGTAGAAAGGAGATCCGTAATGAATCTGGAAGAGTATCCGATTGAGGCAGGAATATATATTTCAGAGTTAATAAAACGAAAAGCTGTATCCGATATAAGCTTAGATGATAAGATGTTCATAAATTATCTGAGCAGTTTAAGGCTTGATGAGTACTATATTAAGGATCTTAAAGATGATCTTTTAAGGGATAGAAAAGACCACAATCTATCGTAATCTATATAAATATCAGAAATTATTTCTAATGTTAAGGATTTATGGTAAAATAATGAATGAAAATTTAAAAGGTGCAAAATTAGATGCGAAGTGGTTGATGAATAAACTAAAGAGAATAACTTTCATAGCGTTAAAGAAGTATTTTATGCAGGATTGGACACAGCAGGATACCTATATATATCATCTAGAAATAGAATTTGGGAAAAAGAAGGGCAGTATGGATTGGAATAGGCAAAATAACAAAGATGTCAAACTGCCCATATCTGTATGAAATTGTAATCGCTGATAAAAAAATCATATTGATGAAAAAATATAAAAAGAAGTTGCTGTAAAATTAATTACAACAGTTTCTTTTGCACTTTTCTGTTGATTTTGAGCCTGATGTATTTACTGATTTTACTGCTGCTTATATTGTGGCTCTTGCTGGTTAATGTAATCTTGTCTATTTTTTAAAGTTTGAAGCACTCCATCTAATGTTTGTGCCATTTGCTGAAACTCCTTTTTTGCATTCTGGTCTTGAGTTTCCAGAGAAAAAGTTTTCATTGTTGCTGCGGCACTTTGTACTCCTGCAATCGCTTGCTGCATTTGAGTTCCTACTGTCATATTATCACCTCCCTTCAAAAAAGCTTTCTTTAAAAGTACTTAGCCCTTTGGTCTGGCTAACAAGGCTGCCATAAAAGCAAAAATGATTGCAGCCGAAATACCTGCGCTGGTGACTTCAAATATGCCGGTAAGTACACCTACAATCCCGGACTTTTGTGCTTCTTGCAGTGCACCTTTTACCAGTGAGTTCCCAAAGCTGCTGATGGGCACGGACGCTCCTGCCCCGGCAAACTTTATTAGAGGCTCATATAATCCAAGTCCACCCAATACAGCACCTACAACTACCAATGAACTGGTCATATGTGCGGGTGTAAGTTTAAACACATCCATCAATATTTGTCCCACAACACAAATACCGCCACCTACTATAAAAGCCCAAATAAATTTTTCCATTATCCATTCCTCCTATTACATTTCTATAGATACGGCATGAGCAATGCAGGGGATGCTCTCCTTTTGCTGATAGGAAAGAGGCGACATTAGTGCCCCTGTTGCGACGATCAAAATTTTCTTTAGCTCACCCTTTTTCATACGGTTTAAAAAATGCCCATAGGTAACTGTAGCACTGCACCCGCATCCACTGCCTCCGGCCATCACGGGCTGTTCTTTTTTATAGATTAAAATACCGCAATCAGTTAGAATTTTATTTTTAATTTTGATACCATGGTCGGCTAATAAATCCGCAGCAATATGATGTCCGACTCTTCCTAAGTCGCCTGTCGCAATAATATCATAATAAGACGAGGCTCTATTTAAATCCCTGAAATGAGCCTCAATAGTATCTACTGCTGCAGGAGCCATGGCACCTCCCATATTAAAGGGGTCAGATAATCCCATATCGATGACGCGTCCAATGGTAGCGGATGTAACTCTAGGTCCTTCACCTTGCCGTGTTAGCAGTCCCGCTCCTGCTCCGGTCACTGTCCACTGGGCAGTTGGGGGTTTTTGCCCTCCATATTCGGTAGGATATCTGAACTGCTTTTCAGCTGCCGCATTATGACTGGAGGCTGCCGCTATAACATTATCACCAAATCCGCTATCTATAATGAGGGAGGCGAGGGCTAGTCCTTCCATAGCACTGGAGCAGGCTCCAAAAAGTCCTAAGTAGGGAGCACCTAAAGTGCGTGCGGCAAAACTGCTGGAAATAATCTGGTTCATCAGGTCTCCACTCAGAAAAAACTGTATGTCTTCTTTTTTCTTTCCTACTTTATGGATAGCTGTTTCACAAGCTTCTTCCAATAGTTTCTTTTCAGCTTTCTCATAGCTATCTTGCCCTAACCATATATCATCATGTAGTTTATCAAAATCACCAGCTAATGGTCCTTTTGCCTCAAAAGGCCCGCCTACAGCTGCACTGGAAGCGATAACAGGCTTAGATTCAAATACCCATGTTTGATGGCCCTGTATCATTTACATTCCCCCTAATGCCTTAATGATTATTTTTATTAAAGCAACTACAAAGGCAGAAAAAACGCCATAAACGATAACCGAGCCGGATAATTTAAACATATTGCCTCCTACGCCTAATACATATCCTTCACTTCGGTGTTCAATAGCAGCAGATGCCATTGTGTTGGCGAACCCTGTTACGGGTACGGCAGTACCTGCACCTGCCCACTGCCCGATATGGTCGTATACACCAAGACTGGTAAGTATTACTGAAATAATGATTAAAACTGCAACTGTAGGATTGCCTGCTGTCGTTTCAGTAAAGTTAAAATACTTTATAAACATCATCTGTAAGGCTTGCCCAATGGTACAAACAATGCCTCCTACAAAAAAAGCTTTGATACAGTTTGTTACAACAGGACGTTTTGGTTCTCTAGCCTGTGCAAATGCTTGGTACTGCTGCTGCGTTGGCGTTAGCTTTTTGTTTTTTTTACTGGACATTTTATCACCTTCTATCGTAATAAATATGGTTCTAAGCTTTCTATAACCATTTTAAGCTTATCCGCATCTTGCGAATACATCATCTTTGCATATTTATTTTCTGTTTCTAATGAAAAGGTTATCAAATCTGCTTGAGCTTTTTCAAGATTTGCATAGAGCATTTCTTTTACTTTAGGCTGGGGCAGTTGTATAGCATCATCAAAGAGATCCACATATAAATCCCCAGATGAATCAACTTGTCCTATAAATACATTATCTAGTGACAAACCCATATTTTCTAACTGCATATTCAGCCACTGCTGGTTTAGCCCTAGGTTTGCAAGAGGCTCGTTTAGTATGTTTCCATCTAATATAACTGTTTGCGGTTCGGATTGCGGTGCTACTTTTCTTCCTAAGTCATAAGATGTAACTGGTTTTTTATCTGATTTTAATAGAACATTTATATCACCGGTAGTCTCCATGATGGCAAATTCAACATCAGCCAAATTAAATACATTCTTTGTTCTAAGCTCTCTTAGAAGTTCTTCACCTGTAAGTCTTACTTGTGATAGGTTTTCTTCCATAACCTTTCCTTGCTTTATTAAAATGGTTTCCTTGCCGTTTATTACATCATGAAATAATTTGCTCTTTAGAGATAGGTAGTCTAAAGCCAAAGACAGAATAATCCATACACCTAAAGCAATAAATCCAAACGCCAGATTTGCAATCATCTTCACAGAAATGAGAGCAGTAATGAGGGCAATAACCGTGTAGTTAACGAACTGAAAAGGAGTCATTTTTGAGGGATGCTTTTTTCCTATTATCCTTATAAAAATTAATGCTGCAAAAAATAATGCAGCAGATCTTAGCAATATATCTAGCCAGTCTTTCATATATAACTCTCCTTACTTAGAAGCCTTTGTATTGTGGCTCTTGGTATTCAAGTGTTTGTACTCTTTTTTCTAAATCTCTTATAATATCGCCTGTTTTATCTATTGCATCTTCATATGCAAGCCTAGTCTCATCACTCTGTGTTTGTGCTGCATAAATTTTCAATGTGCTTTGTGCTCCTTTTATAGAAGCTAATGTTTGTTTTACTTGAGAACTAACTGTCATAATGAATTCCTCCCTTTTCAATGAATTCAATATATATTTTTACAATAAATCGAAGGTTAATTCATAAAATACAATAATGGGAATATGTGTCATTATATGGATTATTTTACACTGAAGCCATGCGGATTTCAAAATTTAATGATTTGCTTTTTTGTATCAAATTTTTATACTGCTGAATAAATTGAAGTATTAAGTTTTTTATCGCTATTTTAATTGGGGAAACTGTGTGTTGTGATTGCTTGTGCAATTACTTACGTTATTATAAAAAGTAATTAGTATTGGTAGGAATAGAGAAAATGCAAATAAGAAAGCGGCTTTTGCATAACAAAAATGATTCTGTCAGCTTGCCGCTCTTAAATTTGTTTTAAGGAAGGTAGGGCTTTGGTTTACAAAAACAGATGATTCTATTTTTAACGGTTAGGATTGGTAATATCCTGAATCAAGCGATTGAATCTATTGTTCAATTCATTCATAACATTGTTGTTAGTATTATCACTAACATTATTGCCAGCGCCGTTTGCTATATCAGTTGTTAGTTGGTTAATCCGCGTATTCATATCAGCAGTATCACTAACAATGATATTCGTAATGTTTGGATCGATTTGTTTTACTCTGTTGGAAATCGTATTCCTCATAGTATTTCGATCCATTGTTGCTCCAGTAGGTGTGTATCCTACGATAACGGTGTTTCCATTGACGATAACACTATCTGGAGTAGTACCAATTGTATTTGTTAACTGATTCCGAATATTATCAGCTTTTTGTCTATCAAATCCTGTTTGGGGTGTTTGGTTACCAGTGTTATTATTACGTATGCCCATATTATTTACATCAGGATTTCTAAGATCATTAAGTCCTACATTTCCAGGTTTATTTAAAGTATTATTATCTGTGCCTAAATTATTACCAATGCCGCGGCCTGGATTTACATTAGTTCCCGGATTATTTCCACCCGGAAAGCCTTGTCTTTGACCTGCCGGATCATTTTGATTTGGCTGTTGTACATTTCTACGAGCAGCACATCCTATTATCAAAAAAGCCAGCAAGCAAATAGCTAGTGATAACATCATTATTTTACGATATGTTTTTTGCATTTACAATCACCTCCAGAATTATTTTTCTCACATTAAGCTATTTTATTGCAGTCAAATTTTTCGTGTTATGAAAAATAAATGCAAAATATAATCACCGAAGAAAGTGCAGAATAACTTTATGTCTACTAATAAAGGGGTTGTTGAAATGAAAATTACAGAAAAGCTTAATCAAAACGAAACGGAAAAGTATCATTCCCGCTAAGTCATCAGTAATGGAAAAATCCGCATTTATCACCGAATTATGTAGATTATAAAATAATGTTACTTAGTTCGTAAATTCATAAACAATATAAAAAAGACTAATAATATTTTGGGGTGATACAAAATGATTTATATATAACTGTTATGGAGGAACACATTCCTCTTCACTTGCATCGGCTGTTCATTTGAAGAAGCTTCCTTTTGATAGAATACCGACAAAAGAGGAGATACTAAATACGGATTATTTTAATAGACTTGAGTATAAAGATATGGGAAAAATATTATTTCGAGGAATTGATGAGGAAGGAAACAAGGTGTTTAGTGTGGGGAGAGGGACATCAAGAGTATTAATACCATGCTTGAAGAATTTGATAACAATTCTTCATAATGAATGCGGGATGAATGAAAAGATCATATTTTGAAATATGTCTCCTACAGTCCCTTTTGTAATGACAATAGGAGGATTCTTATCCAGGGGGCTTGGGATAGACTATGCAGGAGTTCCTCTTTTGGTAGTAGGAGTCCAACAGGCTTATAAGAAAGTAATAGAGATTGTTAACCACACTAAAGCAGCTTCCAAAACGCTAAATGAATGTGTGCTTGTACTTTCGTACAATAAATTATTAAAAAATCATTTCAATATTTGTTATGGTTCAATCGTATTTTTATTTAGATGCATAATACAAACGTTAAGTAATTATATCGTTGACAAGGAGGAAAACCAATGAAAGTTGTAGTGACAGGTGCAGCAGGGAAGATAGGACGGTGGACTGTCAGAAGGCTGCTTGATGCAGGATATCAAGTTATAGGAACTGATAAAGTGTTAAGAGAAGAATCAGCAACCGAACATTTTGTTCAGGCTGACCTTCGTGATTATGGACAAGCTTGCCAGGTGATTATGGGAGCAGATGCCGTAATACATCTGGCTAATATCCCATCAGATATTAGAAATACACCCCAGGCTATCTTTGAAAATAATATGCTGGTTAACTTTAATGTTTTTGAGGCATGCAAAGATTGGGACATTCCAAAAATTGTGTGGGCATCCAGTGAGACAGTGATGGGATATCCTTTTACAGTAAATGAACTTCATTATGCTCCAATTGATGAGGAACATCCTGTAGCTGCAAGATCGTCGTATGCTATGGCAAAGCTGTTGACTGAACATTTGGCTGGGATGTACCATGACCTTGCCAAAAAACAGATTGTTGCACTGCGTTTTGCGAATATATATGAACCTGATGAATATGTCAATATTACAACGCACTGGACTGAAGCAGAAAAGGATAAACAGAAGAAAAATTTGTGGGCATACTGCGACGTGCGTGATGCAGCTAACGCCTGCCTTTTAGCATTGGAAAAGGATAGCTTAGGCTCATCAGTTTTTCATATAACTGCTGCAGATACGATTCTGCCGGATCCAAGTGAAGAACTTGTCCGCAGGTTTTTTCCAGCCGTTCCATTTAAGCGTCAACTTCAAGGAAATGAAACATGTATGTCTATAGACAAGGCCCGTAATGTGCTGGGCTATACGCCTCAATATTCCTGGCGGAATGTACTGCATGAAGATGGTAACCCTAAAGCAATGCCTCAAGATTTATATGCATTAAGTAATGTTTGAAATTAAGAAAAGGTCATTTATTGCTTGTTATTTATTCTAATATAAATGTATAAAAGCAGGCTTGGATTTTTAAACATCAGAAAGATGCCGGCATTTATAAACAAGACGGGTATATTTCGATATAATACCGGCTTGTAAAACTTTTGTGCTGTTTGGTTCAACCAGAACCTCAAGACTAGTGGTCATATAGTTTTGACCATCTGAGCTAAGCTGGAATTTAACTAATACAGGCAAATCATAATTATTCTTTAAAAAAAATTTTGGAGTGGTTTTCCCCGATGACTTGTACCACCTTGTATGAAAGCTGCTATGGAGACTATCAGATGCAAGATATGGATTTTTATATCAATTGTCTACCCACGGGCGCCGCCAAGAGGTTGATGAATTATAACTTCACTGTTTGAACGGGGAATATTTTAGTATTAATATAAGGGTGAAGAGTAACAAAATCTTATATAAACACATATGCTGGTAATATACCGTAAAAGGGGGCGTTCCAATGCTTGACCATAAATCCGAAGTGTTATTTTGGACGGGTGTTATGAGAGACCATGCAATGTTTGAGATCAACGGTCTCGCTCCAAAAGAGCAGGCGTATATCCAATATGCTATGTACTATAGAGACTTCTTTCAACGAATGATGATAGAACTTGAAAGAGCGGCAGAGTATAAGTCGTTTTTACCAAATCTTTTGCAGGGGCTTTTATGTTTTATAGAATATAAAAGAACAATCCTAAAGGGTCTACTTGCTTGCCAGATACAAATCAATCTTCCACCCAGTTTGATAAATCATCAAATTAATGAGGCCCTAGAATTTCAGGTATTATTAACAATGCCGCAGCAATGTCTTTGCAATATGATGAATTTAGCAGGATATATTAAAATGTGGCTGGCAGACAGCATCGGCCATGCTGCCGGAATCGCAGCCTTTCTCGACCCAAGTGAGGAACTACTCCAAGAAGAGGCTCTTAAGTTTAAGATGACTTTTGGTAAACTTCAAACAAAAGCATCTGAGGTTGAAATGATGTTGGATAAAACAGGATCAAAGGATAGTTCGCTAAGGTTTCTGGCTAATGAAACTATTCTTTGGATGAATAAGTTTATAGACTATCTAGAAAAAGTACATGAACTAAGAAGTAACTGTGAGGCCTTGGGCTTTGGGACGCTATTACCGCTCATTCCCGATCATTTTATCCGTGAGCATAGATATTTTATTTCAAAAATCAAAGAATGTATCTCTTAAACTTGATGGATAAGGACGATTTGTAATATATATTGCCACAGTAGGCAAGAAGTAATGTGGAAAATTTCAAAGCTTTCCTATTTAGCCCTGCATTTACTTAACAAAAAGCAAATGTTAGATTGGTAGGAATTTAGAAAAATTATATAAAGTTATGCATTGTTTATATAAAGTCGAGGTATAAAATGTGCAAATATGCAAATAAATAAGAAGGAGATTGATATTCCTTGTTAGCTATTCATTAGGCAGGTGAGAGAATGAAACATATAAATGCGTTGTTAATAAAGTTTATGATGATAGCAGTTGCCCTTGAAGTTATATTAATGTTGGTAACCGACTTATCCTTTGGTGCTATATTATATATCGCACTGGCGGTAACTCTTATCGCATATGTGATAGGAGATCTCCTTATATTGCCTGCATCCAATAATACTGTTGCCACCATAGCTGATGCAGGACTAGCTTTAGTGACAATTTTTATGTTTAACTACGTTTTTAGAGGTGCTTATATCTCGTTTGCAGATGCATTACTTGCAGCTGCAGTATTAGGAGTAGGCGAATGGATATTTCACAAATATGTTGCAAGAGCAGTTTTCCCCGAGAGACAGTGAAAAGATGCTAAAAAAGGAAGCCTTCCTTAAGACTAAATTTTATGAAACATTAGGCTAATTTATCTATTATAAGAAAAGCAGGGTATTTACACCCTGCTTTTTTAAATGTCAAATCAGTATCCATGATTGACTACAGCTTTTAGTTTAAGAAGCTTAAATAAATTGAAGTGACATCTTAAATAGATCATTATTCAAATTTTATCACGCTCTTACAAGATTTACAAAAATAAATACTATAAAAAGTAGCAAAATAAATAAGGAACTATTTGAAAGTACAGGAGTGGAGAGATTTGGATATTGAAGACATAAAAGTTTATCAGAGTCCTAATGTTTTTAGCCTTAAACATCCGGTAGTAAAATTGAAAGTTAGACTTGGTGAACTTGCAGATGTTCCTACCAATAAGATTAGTGGACTAAATAATAGTATTATAGAACTCTTTCCGGGGCTCGAAGAACATAGATGTTCAACCGGATATGTCGGAGGGTTTTTAGATAGACTAGCAGAGGGTACGTATCTGGCTCACGTCGCTGAGCACTTATGTTTAGAAGTACAGAAGGTTTTAGGATATGATATTAAATATGGTAAAGCACGACAAATAAGCGATGATCTTTATAACATTATTTATACATGTGGACATCCGATGGTTGGAAAGGCATGTGGAATCTTTATCGTAAATAGTTTAAACCAACTTATTCAGGGAAATCACCTGGAATTTGAAAATGAATTTAAAAAGCTTAAAAATCTATGTGTTAAGTATGATTATGGAGCAAGTACAAGCGCTATTGTGACGGAAGCAAAAAAGAGGGGCATACCTGTTAGTGAAATATCCGATAGCGGTATGATACGGTTAGGCTATGGCAAATATCAAAAATATATTTCAGCAACTCTTTACGAAGGTACAAGCAGTATTGCTGTAGATATAGCTTGTGATAAAGCCCTTACAAAAGCACTGTTAGAAGAAGTATCTATTCCGGTGCCAAGCGGACAAGTATGTACCAGTGCCAAAGAGGCAGCTCTAGAGGTCGAAAAACTAGGGTATCCTGTTGTAGTGAAGCCAAAGAGTGGAAATCAGGGGAAACAGGTATTTACCAATATCAATAATGTCGATGAGTTAAAATCAGCTTTTATGAAAGTAAAAGCTTATGACGAAGAAGTAATGGTTGAGAAATATGTTGTAGGAAGGGACTATCGAATACTAGTCGTTAATGGAAAAATGGTTGCAGTAGCAGAAAGGGTCCCTGCCCATGTGATAGGGGACGGTATTCATACGGTAAAAGAACTCATAGATAAGGAAAACGGCAATATATTACGTGGGGAAGATCATGAAAAACCTCTCACAAAGATAAAACTTGACGAACAAACAGATAGTATCCTTTCAAAGCAGGGGCTTCACCTGCCGGATATTGCTTCACCGGGGCAAGTTATATGGCTTCGTGCGAATGGAAACCTGAGTACAGGGGGAACTGCGGTGGACTGTACAGATATTGTGCATGTAAAAAATAAAGAGATGGCCGAACTTGCAGCTAAAACCATAGGTTTGGATATTGCCGGGATAGATATGGTTATTCCTGATATAACAAGACCTGTATCAGAAGGTTATGGGGCAATCGTTGAAGTGAACGCTGCACCGGGTATACGGATGCATCTTGCTCCTACGAAAGGGGTAAAAAGAGATGTAGCATCATCGATCCTTGATATGATATACCCTGAGGGCAGTCCGCATACTATACCGATTGTCTCGATTACCGGAACAAATGGTAAGACTACCACGACACGTATGATTAGTTATATTTTCAAGCAGGCAGGTAAGGTTGTCGGAACTACGACAACCCATGGTATCTATATTCATGATAAGTGTATTGAAGAAGGAGATACAACAGGCCCGAGGAGTGCAAAAAGAGTATTAAACAATAGAGAAATCGAGGTTGCAGTATTGGAAACAGCACGGGGTGGGATGGTGAGAGAAGGACTTGCCTATGAAAAGGCTGACGTAGCTGTATTTACAAACTTGTCGGAAGATCACCTTGGGATTGATGAGGTTGATACCATGGAAGACCTTCTTCACGTAAAATCTCTTGTAATCGAGGCTGTAAAAGAAAATGGGGCATGCGTATTAAATGCTGATGATCCATGGGTGATGATGGCAAAAGAAAGAACACGCGGCAGAGTTTTATTGTATTCAATCGATTGGAATAATCCTTATATTATCAACCATATAAAAGCAAAAGAGCGTGCCATATATAAAAAAGATAACAGCTTATATGTTAGTGATAAAGGGGTTACATTCAAGTTAATGGACATTGATGAAATTCCTGCGACATTAAAGGGTAACCTAAAGCATAATATCTATAATAGCATGGCGGCTGCCGGAGCTTGTTATGCACTGGGAGTACCGATGGGCATGATAAAAGACTCATTAAGCAGATTTACATGCGATGCCAACGTAAACCCGGGCCGATTTAATGTCTTTGATTTAGGGCAGATAAAGGTCGTTTTAGATTATGGACATAATATAGATGGATATCATGTTACTATTGAAGGGCTAAGAAGTCTCAGTCCTTCACGGTTAATAGGCATCATTGGTGTACCCGGTGACCGGAGGGATGCTGATATAAAAAATATAGGGCGATTATCAGGAAACTCTTTCGACTATATCATTATAAAAGAAGATGATGATCTTAGAGGTAGAAAGAGCCTGGAAGCGGCAAATATCTTATTGGAAGGAATATTAGAAGCCGGGATGCCTAGAGAACTTACTACCATTATACCGCAAGAAAGGCTGGCGTTAGAGCAGGCAATCAGACAGGCACAAAGCGGGGATGTTATCGTAATGTTCTTTGAGAAGATGGAGCCGCTTGTTAAGTTGCTTGAAAGTTATAAAAGTAGAACAGTAGATAACTCTAGTATAGATAAGATTCCCGTATTGGTTTAGAATATAGAACAAACATCAGAAAGCGGCTATTGGATAATAATAAATATCAAAAAAGCCGCTTTCTTATTTTATCGGCTCCCAAGTCCAATCAACCAATTTTTTACTTACGTGATTCCAAACTTTCTGGTTAATAAAATAATCTTCTTTTCCTTGTTCAGTATAGGTTTTCAACTCATTATCATCAATTTCTATTTCATCTGTACAAATTGGGCCGGCATAGGTACCGTTGTTAACGGATGCGTAGACTTTTATCTTCATGATAAATATCTCCTTTTATTTATTAATATTCCCACATAATTTTTGCACTAAAGAAAGAAAATATCCATGAAATACTAAAATATTATTAGCTTATAGTTAGTTCTACCCACTACGCATAACTTGGGCATAATTATGAATATTTTCTAAAAATATAAATATTGTTATAAGGAGAAGTGAATTATGTTGCAAGAAATAGCGCATTCGAGTCTGAGAATAATGATAGGATATTTTTTGCTTTTAACATTAACACGGTTTATGGGACGGAAAGTGATATCGCAAATGACTTTCTTTGACTTTGTAGTAGGAGTCATCGTCGGATCTGTAGCTGCCAATTTATCTGTAAACTCAGACAGGGCAGTAACTTCAGGGATTACGGTCTTAGTTGTACTTGCTATCGTCACAGTTGCATTAGATTATGCAGGAATTAAAAATTTCTTCATAAGAAAATTAACGAACTCGGAGCCTGTGGTAATCATTGAAAGTGGGAAGATTGTAGCTGAAAATATGAAAAAGACCCGGCTGCCTTTAGATAGTTTAATGATGCTGCTTCGGGAAAAGAATACTTTCAATATTGCAGATGTTGAATTTGCATTATTTGAAACCGATGGAAAATTATCTGTTGTGAAGAAATCACAGAAACAACCGGTCACACCGGCAGACTTAAATATTCCCACGGCATATGCAGGACTTACTAAAGACATAGTGATTGACGGAAAAATTATGCACGAGAATTTAAAAGATGCGAGATTAGATAGAAAGTGGTTAATGGATAAGCTGAAAGCAAATAACTTTCATACTATAGAAGAAGTATTTTATGCAGGACTGGACACATCAGGAAATCTATATATATCATCAAGGAATAGAATTAAAGAAAAAGAAGGGCAGTATGGAATGGAATAGTACACACTGAAAAGTGTAATGACTATTATGTAAATATCATTTATCATATGAATTTCTAAGGTATAGATAAGACATTCCAACTCCAAGGAAGTATGTAACATAAGTTCCAACAAGATTCCAATGGTTCCGATATCGTCCGTAGCCGAATAAGAGTAATATGCCCTCTATAGCGGTCAGCAACGCGCTTCCGAAAACAATCGTTAAGATGGGGCTCCAATCATAACAGCTCATAGCAAAATATAAAACAGAAGGATATATGGCAAATAAGCCAATATCAAGGAAGGTTTTATCGAGGACTCCGTATTTGAATGGCTATATATCCCAAAAAAATGTTATGCCGACTTCATCAATAATAAAGGCTATAGTAGCAGAAAAGGGTACTAGTGAGATTAATAAAGTAAAGAATATACCGATAGTCAGGACCCTCAGGAGACTAGGATAGCCGAATTAGAAGCAGAGCTTAGAGAAAAAAAGAAAAGAATCGCTGATTTGGAGATAACGAATGATATATTAAAAAAAGCTGCGGCAATCTTCGTGAAAGACAACCAGAAGTAGCCTATCATTTTATTAGGGAAAACAGCTCCGTATTTTCCTCATTGCAGTCGCAATAGGCTCTACAATATACAAAAGGAAAATAGTTTGTATTCTGTTAGGAAGAGAAAATTTAAGGCGACAACAAACTCCAATCATAAGCTTCCGGTGGCAGATAATCTCTTGGACGGATAAAACCGAGAGTCTAAAAGACACAAAATCACTTATTAGGCAATGGGAATCCATTAATTGGAACAAAGTGGAATACGAAGTTAATAGGCTACAAACTAGGATTGCCAAGGCAACGAAGGACAACAATAGAAATAAAGTGAAACGGTTACAATATCTACTGACCCATTCTTTTTATGCTAAAGCCTTTGCAGTAAGAAAAGTAACAACTAACAAAGGGAAAAACACATCAGGCGTAGATAATAAATTATGGTCAACACCTGCATCTAAAATGAAAGCTGCTTTAAAACTTTCAGATAAACGATATCGATCTAAGCCGCTAAGACGAGCATATATCGCTAAAAAGGGAAAGAATAAAAAACGCCCACTGGCATTCCTGTTATGTATGACAGGGCAATGCAGACATTATATGCATTAGCCCTTGAACCAGTCACAGAAACTAATGCAGATACCGTTTCCTTTGGATTTCGTAGGGGAAGAAGTGCTAAAGATGCATGCGAACAAATTTTTGCAGTACTTGCAAGAAAATGTTCTCCCACATGGGTAATTGAAGGTGATATCAAGAGTTGCTTTGACAACATCCATCACGACTGGTTAATGAGCAACATCCCTATGGACAAACGAATTATGAAACAGTTTCTCAAATCTGGATTCATATACAAGGGTGAACTCTTTCCCACTGACACAGGGTCACCTCAAGGTGGTTCAATATCGAGTATATATGCGAATATGACACTGGACGGTCTTGAAAAGGTTATTCAAGATAAATATCATAGGAATTCAAAAGGAAACATTGAGAACCATTATCGTGCAAAGACAAAAGTAAATTTAGTGCGTTATGCTAACGATTTCATCATTACTGCGAACTCAAAGGAGATAGCTCTAGAACTTAAAGACATCGTCAGTGAATTTCTGTTAGGCAGAGGTCTGATGTTATCAGAAGAAAAAACCATCATTACTCATATAGACGAAGGATTCGATTTCCTCGGATGGAACTTCAGGAAATATAATGGCAAACCGTGGATGTTCATCACAAATGAATATACTCTGATAAACCTAAGAAGAATTCATATTGTCAGACACCAAAGTTTACAAATTTCTAGAAATCCATTCTTTAGGGTTTTTACTGACCTGCTGAAAGGTATAAGCTATACTGTTATTTATGCAGAACATTTCAATATGCCAAATAATATTTGTAATTTTTTCTTATTCCCTGTAGCAAGTAAGGAGAAGACAAAAAAATATGTTATCAGTGCAGAACACAAAATAAATAAAATATGTGAAAACATTAAAAATGGAATTATTAAGAAACGCGGATTCAATATTTTTTCTAAATATCTTGGTCTGTTTTGCCAGAGGTTTTATTTTCACAGTTTTGAGAAAAAGGCAAAAAGAGATGTAAAAATAACTGCTGATTGTATTGATTGTGCCAAATGTACAAAGATTTGCCCTATGAAAAATCTGAAAATTATTAATAATAAAATAGAACAAAATGGCAATTGTACGCTTTGTTATAGGTGTGTTAATATGTGTCCTCAAAAAGCAATAACAGTTTTTATTCACTCAAAAGTTAAGCAGCAGTATAAAGGTATTCCTGATTTTATTTATACTAAGTTAGACGTTTAGTTATGGAAGAGTGAATGGTCGAATCGAAAGGAGTATGTTACGATGTCAATTGTTGAAGAAAAGCTTGCAAAATCATTAACTGCAGAATCCACAGACCTGATTCCGTACCTGCCATATCTATTGCAGGATTTGTGGGAACTTGGCTCATCACCAAAGGATATTATTGACATGATCCAAAAGCATATTCAGATATCGGAGAAAACGAAGGTGCTTGATTTGGCTTGCGGAAAAGGGGCTGTTAGTGTCCAAGTAGCCAAGGCTTTAGGTTGTATGATGAAAGGAATTGACATCATTCCTGAATTTATTGATTTTGCAAAAAAGAAAGCTCAAGAATACGGTGTAGAGAACTTGATTTCATTACTTTTAAGTGGGTATCATGGTATGTGTTTGGTTACTGCAGAGATAAAAATGACTATCGCCTGTTTAAGCTTAACCTTTTATGGAGACATAGAATTATTGATAATACATTTACCCCGAGAGAAATACCGGTTAAAGAGCTTGATTTGGATGATTACTTTACAGATGAAAACAGAATCACCATTATATTCGACAAATCATTGGAATACCGTCTGGTTGAGGAATATGGACCTAATTGTTATGAAGTAATGGAAGATAGAAATCTCAAATACTCAGTCGGATATACAAACAGAAACTATATGGTTTCCTGGGTGCTTGGGTTTGGAGATAAAGCAAGAGTTGTTGAACCTATTGATTTGGCAAAAGAAATAATGGAAAAAGCAAAAAATATTATTAGAAATTATGAACATGACATATAGTTGTCTTGTCCAGTATGATATGATAAAGCAAAAAAGGTGGTTACATATGGTTGAATCAAGATGTGGTTTGATATGCAGTGAATGCTCTTACAAAGAGCCATGCAAATGTGGTGGTTGTATTGAAACAAATGGACACCCGTTTCATGGGGAGTGTCCGGTTGCTGTATGTTGTCAGAGAAAAGGACATAATCATTGCGGTCAGTGTGAGGCAATGCCTTGTCGGCAGCTTTATACATATTCATACTTGGATAAGGAACATGGAGATAATCCTCCCGGAGCAAGAATAAGAATTCTAAAAAGATGGGCGAAAGAAAGGAAGTAATTATGATATGAGCAATGAACTGATTTCAAAAGCAGAAGCAATAATGAAGAATGCAAATGTTGCAACTATAGCTAAAATTGATGATAAGGGATACCCAAGGGCTTCAACAATTTCAAGTATTAAAACTGATGGGGTGAAAACGGTATGGTTTTCAACTGGATTATCATCGAGTAAAGTAAAGTTCTTTATGATTAATAACAAAGCTAGTGTCTGTTATCGTGAAGGAGGAAATAATATCACGTTGATAGGTACTATAGACATTCTATCTGATCCTGAGCTTAAAAAGCAATTATGGGTAGACTGGTTCATTAATCACTTTCCTGGAGGTGTTACAGATCCTAATTATTGTATTTTAAAATTCACAACCAACAATGCCATCTTTTGGATTGATAACCAGTATGAAGAGATAGTACTTTAAGGAGGCGGAACATGGCACAATTATTAAGATATGAAGACTTTATAGATAGGGTAGATAACCTTGGTTTTATGTCATTATCAAATATTTTACCGGGATTTCCATCTCTTTCAGAAGAGACTGCAAAGAAGAATTGGCATACAGGAGATCCGGATACTGACCCGTGGTACTGGAAAGACAGGGCAGCAGAAGAAAAACGTTTGGCATTCGGTTGTATTTTGGGCGGACACAAGGGCTTTGTATCGGCAAGTATGTATTCCTTGTTTTATACAGCTTTTCATCCAAAGGAAAATATGGAGGAGAGAAGAGCATTTGGGCAGGTAAGTGAGATGGTATGGCAGCATAATGGGATTGCTATTAGTGAAAACATAAGTCGTAAAGAATTAGCGAAGACACTTGGGATAGAATGATGTATAATTGATGGTGCATGGAAAGTTTTTCTATGTGCCATTTATTATTTGGAGATGGTTAAATGATAACTTTAAGAGATGTCGCAAAAACCGATGAAAGAATATATACTGTTTGAGAGCATGATTTAGGGCTAAAGGTTTACTTAAGTAGGTTATATCCTAATAACTGCCGTGTAGGAAACTATGATGCATCAAAAGTATGCTGGTTTATTATTGAAGAAAGTACATGTGATATAGGCTCTGTATGGCTAGAAAGAGATATAAAAGAGTCAGATACTATGGTTTTTGTCATTTTCATTTTTGAAGAGCAGTATAGAGGTAAAGGAATAGGAAGTAAAGTGATAAAAGAAGCAATTAGGATTTCAAAGCAGAGAATTGCCTTTAGAAAAGTAAGGTTAAATGTTAGAAAAAGAAACCTAAGAGCAATACAGTGTTATGAAAAATATGGCTTTCGTATATGTGGAGAAGGAAAGCAAATAGATTTAGACGGTACTACTATCGACTATTATAAAATGGAAATGAAAGTTGGGAACTGAATACAGTGTTTCTTATAGAAAAAATTGATAATGGAATAGCTGCCTGATTTTGTTTTATAAACCGAGAAGTTAGAAGAATTTGGTTTAATTTTCCTTTTTATACATTTTAAACATTGATTATACCGACTTATTATGTTAAAATAAAAGTTGATATAAATAAGAATTTAATACGAAAATAAAATCTGTGTAGCGTACCAGCCGTTATTTTCATGCATGGCTGGTGAAAAAAATTTAATGATCTGTTAGGAGGAACCGAAACTATGACAGCCTCAATGCGTTTAAGATAAGCTGGCAATAAAAAAGGCAGAATCTATCCTCGGTGATAGGCTTTTTTGTTGTGCTTATTTATACGATATTGAGCATTCATTAGTTACGGTAAGCTATAGTTTCTAGCTGTGCCTTTCTTTGACTATACTTTTTTTGAATGTTGCCATATTGTATGTATGCAGACCAAAGCCCACATTGTGGATTTAGGCCTGCATTTTTTGTTGCCTAGATTACTATTCTAAATAGAAATTCAAACAAAATAATAGGATGCAGGTGATAATAAAAATGGAAAAATATAATTGGAAACTTAAGTTTTTTACAATATGGGCAGGACAAGCAGTATCATTGATAACCAGTGCTATCCTGCAAATGGCGTTAATTTTTTATCTTACAGAGAAAACAGGATCTGCGATGGTGTTGTCTATGGCCTCATTAGTTGGTTTTCTACCCTATGCGGTCTTTGGACCAGCCATAGGTGTATTAGTAGATCGCTATGATAGGAAAAAGATAATGATTGGTGCTGATTTGATTATTGCAGCAGCTGGAGCAGTTCTAGCTATCATTGCTTTGTATATGGAGCTACCTGTCTGGATGGTTATGGTGGTATTATTTATCCGCAGCATTGGAACAGCTTTTCATTCACCAGCGCTAAATGCGGTTACGCCTCTTTTAGTACCAGAAGAACAGCTGACCAAATGTGCGGGTTATAGCCAGTCTTTACAGTCTATAAGCTATATTCTTAGTCCTGCGGTTGCAGCATTGTTATACTCTGTTTGGGAATTAAATGCGATTATAATCATCGATGTACTGGGTGCTGTGATTGCATCTATAACGGTAGTAATTGTACGTATTCCCAGACTAGATGATCGAGAGCAAAGTTTCAAACCAAATTTCATAAAAGAAATGAAAGAAGGAATTGTCGTACTGAGACAAAACAAAGGACTATTTGCCCTATTACTGTTAGGAACACTGTATACGTTTGTTTATATGCCAATTAATGCACTGTACCCGTTAATCACCATGGAATATTTTAATGGGACACCGATGCATATTTCTGTTACCGAAATTTCTTTTGCCTCTGGAATGTTGGCAGGAGGCTTGATACTAGGTCATCTAGGAAGCTATGAAAAACGTATTCTACTAATAACGGCATCTTTTTTTATGATGGGAGCTAGTTTAGCCATTGCAGGGTTACTTCCTCCAAGTGGATTTATCATATTTGTAGTCTGCTGTGCAATAATGGGGCTTTCAGTCCCATTTTACAGCGGTGTACAAACAGCACTATTTCAGGAAAAAATTAAGCCTGAATATTTAGGACGTGTGTTTTCTCTCACAGGGAGCATCATGTCTCTAGCTATGCCTATTGGGTTAATTCTTTCTGGGTTCTTTGCTGATAGAGTCGGAGTAAATCATTGGTTTCTAATATCAGGTATTTTAATTATCTGTGTTGCTATAATATGCCCGATGGTGACCGAGGTTAGAAAATTGGATTCAAAATAAGAATTTTTAGGAGGGACATTTATGTATTATATTTTCATGTAATTCTTCCTGCTTAAATCGCAGGGCTTTCCCTGCGTACAGGTAAATGGAAACATGCGATGATAGACAGGAGGAAATAATATGGAATTGATAATAAAAGTAAAAGATGCTCGTTTGGAATTCACAGGGCATGATATTTTAGATATAGAAGAATTAGAATTATATGATTATGACCGCATTGGTCTGGTGGGAGCAAATGGTGCAGGAAAAACTACCTTACTCAAGGTGCTTTTGGGAGAATTAACTCCACCGGGATGCAGAATAAGTCGCCGTGGAGAGTTTGCATATATCCCTCAGCTAGATGAAATAACTTTGCAGGAGGAAAAAGATTTTGCACTTATGGGCAAGCTTGGTGTTGAGCAATTAGAGGTACAGACCATGAGCGGTGGTGAAGAAACAAGACTTAAAATAGCACAGGCTTTTTCTGCGCAGGTACATGGTATTCTGGCAGATGAACCCACCAGCCATTTAGACCGTGAAGGAATAAACTTTTTAATCGGACAGTTAAAATATTTTTCCGGCGCATTGCTAGTTATCAGCCATGATCGCTATTTCCTTGATGAGGTATCAGACAAAATATGGGAACTGAAAGATGGCAGAATCATGGAGTATTGGGGAAATTATTCTGATTATCTTCGCCAGAAAGAGGAAGAACGTAAAAGTCAAGCTGCAAAATACGAACAATTTGTTGGAGAACGTGGTCGATTGGAACAGGCTGCTGAGGAAAAGCGCAAACAAGCACGTAAAATAGATCAGAAAGCAAGAGGTGCTACCAAGAAAAAAAGTTCCGAAAGTGGTGGACGTCTGGCGCATCAGAAAACAATTGGAAGCAAGCAAAAGAAAATGTATAATGCTGTTAAGTCTATGGAACATAGAATTGCAGCTTTGGGCGATGTGGAAGCTCCGGAAGACATCAGAACGATTCGTTTTCGACAGAGTAAAGCATTGGCGCTCCACAATCCATATCCCATTATAGGTACGGAAATTAATAAAAGGTTTGGAGACAAGGTATTGTTTGAAAAGGCATCTTTTCAAATCCCACTTGGCGCAAAAGTGGCACTGATAGGTGGTAATGGCGTAGGGAAAACAACGTTAATCCAAATGATTTTAAACCGTGAAGCGGGTATTTCGATTTCTCCTAAGGCGCAAATGGGTTATTTTGCCCAAAATGGATATAAGGATAGCCGTGATCAGGTAGTAATGGAATTTATGCAAGAGGACTGTGATTACAAGGTTTCCGAAATACGTTCTATTTTGGCATCAATGGGATTTTTACAGAATGATATTAGTAAAACATTATCCGTTTTAAGTGGTGGTGAGATTATTAAGCTGTTATTGGCTAAAATGCTTATGGGACGATATAATATCTTATTACTGGACGAACCGAGCAATTTTCTTGACCTGCCCGGATTAGAGGCTTTGGAAATGCTGATGAAAGGATATGCTGGAACGATTGTGTTTATCGCCCATGATAAACGATTGATTGACAATGTGGCTGATGTGATTTATGAAATCAAAGATAAGAGATTGAACTTAGTCCGATAGCTATTTTATCGTTTGTGTTGATAGAGTGGAAGTAGGCCAGCGATATAGAGGTTATGCTTTTATCTAAGCAGACCTCTAACGAGGAAAAGGAGAGCCTTCGGGATAAACTTTGAAGGCCCTTTCCCATAGAGATATACGTAAAACATAAGTAATATATTGCAAAGAAAAGCGTAATGCTGCATGAGATGCAACTTTTGATAATGTAAATATAAAAAGATTAATGAGTTTGGTGAACATCTTTTACCAAACTCATTTTAACATGTAATAATAATTAATATAATACCTGGGAGTAATGAGATTTGTAAATTTCTTATATAGTGTTGAATGTTTTTATTTAATATTTGTCCATTATGTTAAACAACTTTTACAATTCTTAAGTCTCAATAATAAAAGTGAGTCTGATGTTCGTATTGAAAAAACGTGGATAATTATGGAACATATATTATGGAAATCCGTCTATTTATCCGATAAATAAGGTGTAGGACACAAGAAAAAGGAGGCACAATGATATGTTGCTATTCTTGACAGCAATAGAGGACCGGCATAGTCGAAAAAAGCTTGAAGCTTTATATACAAGATATAATAAAGATGCTTTCTATTTTTGTGGGCATGGAAATGATGATCCATCAGATCCGAGGATTTCAGTAGAGAATAAAGATGATGAGTTTAATGCGGTACTATATAGTTCTGAAGCTGTTGGGAATTGGCATTTTGTTTTCTTAGATGCATGTCATACAGGAAGATCTGTTTGGGCTGACACATTTAATATTTCATCAAGCTACTCTGATAGAGCGTATCTTGGCTGGGATGGAACAGTGGATACACAACCAGCATATGAATTTGCTCAAGAATTTTGGCCTTTAGTAGGAACAATGAGCATTAGAGATGCCGCTGTTTATGCAGCAAATCAGGTGCCTGGTAGTGGTACAACTCCAATTAGATTCTTTGGTAATTCTTCATATGATGGCTCTGCATATTAATAATCGGAGGTCCATATTAATGAATGCCAAGAGATATCTTCTAATTCTATTTATTATCCAATTATTTGTTTTGATTACGGGATGTGTAAAAGATGGGAATGAAGAAAATGAAAAGATTTATAAGAAGGAAGTAAATCCATTGAACACAGTATCAGATAAAGACACACCATGGTATAATTCATATAATTTGGACTGTGAGAAAATTATAATTGCTGTTGCTGACGGCAAAGGAGATAAGCCACATAATAATTTAAAGAGTATCTTTGAAGTATCAGATACTGCTAGAATAGAGGAGATTAAAAATTCAATCAATATATCAGAATGGGAAAAAATAGACCCGGAGAATCGGGCGAAAGAAGAACCTTATTTTTATATAATTATTGGTGAAGACACTATAATACGAATGTATAGTGATATTCCATATGGTGGTATAGCCAATTATTCTATGAGTGATGGATATTATAAATTCAGTAACTATAGCGGTGATTATAACATATCTCACGAATTATTCAGTAAGCTATGGGAATATCTTGTGCCATATTACGATGAATTAGATGTAGAACCATACAATGATAAATCATAATTTGAATTGAAATAATAAAAGTTATAGTATAATGATCTTCTACAATAACTATGAGGTCATTTTGATGAAATAAAAAAGTTCAATATATCAAAATTCACACTTAAAACCCAAACTTTGTATGGATTCAAGCCATCGACCTTGGCGCTTTCGATAATGCTGTAAACGGCAGTACTTGCGGCAGATCCTTCGGGACTTCCACTGAATAGGCCAGTTCCCCCTCTTGCGTGTTTTGAAAACATAAGAGGAGGAACTGGTTTTTCAGCGATATTACCAAGGGAGATGAAGCCAGTGCTGTTATTTGCAGTATCGTTGAGACGGCAAAGGCAAATAATCTGAATATATACATATCTGAATTATTTGTTCTTGTATATGCCGTAAGTGTACCACGGGAATCCTTCGGAAATTATGGAGGATATGATGACTTAGTTCGGACGGGTACAGAAAGAGTGCAGAAAGTACCTTGTTGGCCTTCAACACAGTAGTTTCTTATTAACTGTAGACGCAATTTTAAAAGCCGATGAAAAGCCTGATATGTAGGGAGATGTGCACGATGAAAAAATTTATAATGGTTATAAGTATAATTGCTGCGTGTAATATGTTAGTGTTATTTATTTACTATATCCTAATAGTGATAATATCTTATATGGATTCTTTTATGATATTAAAAATTCGCAATATAATAAAGCATTAACATTTGAAATTGAGGTTCAGGACTACGTGAAACAGGAACATTATAAAATTAATAAACGGATTTTTGAAGATCATAATACGCAAATGTTTTTGCAAGAAATCATTGCAGATAAAGAGAAAATTTATTTAATGATTAACAGCCAAATAAAACGAAATTTAAAAGAAGGTAAATTTTTAACCTTAAGAAAGATTAATAATCGTCGAGTATGTGACTATGAATCGATAGCCATTGATGTTAAAGACAGTAAAGGCAATAAGATTCCGTTGGTACAATATTCTATAAATAGTGATGAAAGTTGCATATCAAAGATAAAAGATTTTTCTGGCTCTCCTTTTTGATGTATACAACTACACTCTAATATGGTATAGCATAGAGTGTAGTTGTACTGAGTAGGAGATATAAAGACAAATTAAAAAAATATTGATTGGTTTGAGATTTTACCTCAATTTAATTGCATTTTTTATAAAAATCGGGTATAATATAAGAAGGAGTTTGCGAGATTATATACAAACTCTAAGGAGGATGTTATATGCTGATAAATTATGTATTTGAAAATTTTCGCTCCTTTAAGAGCAAGACGAAACTAAATATGGAGGCGGGAGCACAGCGAACTTTAGATGAAAATCTTATCCGAGAAAATAAATTACGTATTCTTCCATCTGCTGTCATATATGGAGCAAATGCAAGTGGGAAATCCAATATAATTATGTCACTGGCGATAATGAGGGAGATTGTCTTGCAAGGCTCCCTAGAGGCTTTTTCGTCGGATTTGAATAATCTGGAATTATACCCGTTTGCCCATAGTTCAGAACAAAAACCTATGTTATTTGAAATAGAGTTTACAAACGAGGAATCGCGTTTTTTGTATTCTTTTGAAGTGCTAACCAAGTCGTTTGACAAGGACAAAAGGCAGATTGTATCCGAACAACTATGGATAAACAATAATAAAACATTGATTCAGATTTTTGAGCGCAGTCTGCAGCGAGTTGCAATCAAGCGGGATAAAAAGGTGCTTTCTCTTATACAGTATGATGAAAAGCTGTTGGCAGAATTTGAAAATAAAATCAATAAAAACCTTGATCCCACTGAACTGTTTTTAACACATGCATTCAAAACCGTTATCAGTAGTGAGATTGCAGATGAAGTAATTGACTTTTTTAAGAATAAGCTGGTTGTAGTCAGCGATTTTACACTTAAGAAAACTAACCTTACATTTTCTGCAGCTGATATGCCAGATAAAGATTTTCTGGCATGGAATAAGACATTAGACGGCTTTGTAAAAAATGCGGATTTCGGTCCACAGAGAATCCTGTTTAAATCTCAAAAATCGGAGGAAGAGCATTCTGCTGACATGGAGCTTGTCTCTATCTATAAGTCAGGTAAGCGGGATGTAATGGTTCCTGCGGAATTCATGGAATCAAGAGGAACACTGAAACTATTGGATTTTGCTATTCCATTTGAAACCCTATTCACGAAGGGTGGCGTATTTGTACTAGATGAATTTGATGCAGCAATCCATCCGGAATTGATTAAAGGTATTATCGCTTTATTTAACGACCAATCGGTAAATAAAAAGGGCGCACAGCTTATATTCACTACCCATAACCCAATTTACCTAAACAACAAGATATTCCGTCGTGATCAAATTAAATTTGTAGAAAAAGATAAAGACACCTTTGAAAGCACGGTTTATTCGCTTGCTGATTTTGGCTCTACAGATGTAAGGAATGATCAAAATTATCTGCTAAACTATTTTAAAGGGAAATACGGTACACTTCCGTATATAGACTTTTCCAAACTTTTTGCAAAGGAATCTTAAGGAGGGAGAATAATGTATCGTAAAACTTACTTTTGCGTCTGTGAGGGTCAACAAGAAGAAATGTATTTAAAGCATGTTGCTTTTCTGCTGAAAAAATTCCCGCAGCGTGTTGTTACTTTTAATACGACGTATGGTTTGCCGGAAAGGCTAAAGAAAAACTACACAGAGTACGATAATGCTGCTTTATTTGATTATGATTTCAAGGAAGAGGAATTTCGCAGAAATATAATGATTTGTGAACAGCTCCAACGGAAAAGCCGTAAGGAAAAAGGAAAAAATGTTTATCACGCTTATAGCAATGTAAACATAGATTTATGGTTTATACTTCATAAAGAAGATTTTAATAGGCCGGTTGCCTCAAATGATGCTTATGTTACCGATGTACGCAGAATATATGGGCTAAGCCAGGAGGCGAATATTAAAGAAAAAGCAAACATTGATAGAATACTAAAGCAAATTACTCTAGAGGATGTAAAGCAGGCAATCCGACGGGCAGAGCAAATTCGTAACAGTAAATTGGAATCCGACTGCTTTATGGTGGGTACTGTTGCCTGTTATGGCAATCCGGATTTTTCTCTTCATGATTTTTTGAAAATTGTTTTGCAGGATTGTGGAGAGCTATAAAAGCGAAGGAAAGGTAGGATATGAGTAAAGCAGGAGTAAAGTTTTCAGAAGTGAAAGAACTTTTAGTGAGAGATGAAGAATTTAAAGCGGAATACGACAGGCTAAAACCACGCTATGATGTGATTTCTCAAATTCTCGAAGCACGAATAAGTCAAAACATCACTCAGGAAGAATTGGCGCTCCGAGTTGGAACTCAGAAATCCAATATCAGCCGTCTAGAAAGCGGAACGTACAATCCATCCCTTATCCCTTGACTTTCTCGTTAAAGTCGCCCGATGCCTTGGGAAAGAAGTGCATGTCACATTAAAATAAAGGATTTGGGGAAGCCATAAGGAAACTTATTGGACTTGGTCAATCAATACCGAAGGAAGTATAAATAATATATATACTTGCGAGATTAGTGAAGAAAGTGAATTAAGGAGGAAAAAACTTTGAATAAATGCTGTTGTGGAAATTCAGAAAAATTTTCTTGTGATATAGAAAACGAGAATTTATGTCCTGTATGCGGAAAACGAGGTGCTCTTGTAAAAAACATTACAGTAAAGCATATGATACTTGACGAGCTAATGGAACAAGTTGATGGCAATGATTATTTTTTATGTATGGATGAGGAATGTGATATTACTTACTATAATATAAAATCTAATATCAAATTTAATAAACAGCAAGTAAAAGTACCCATATGGTTTAAAAAAGATGCTAATCCTAAATATGCTTGCTACTGTAGTAAAGTAACAGAGGAACAAGTAATAAATGCTGTTATAAAAGATGGTGCAAAGAGTGTTAGAGATATTGTTGTACTTACTGGAGCAATGAAAAATTCACAATGCCAGAAGAGCAATCCATTAGGTAAGTGTTGCCATCAAATAATTCAGGGTGCAATTGATAGGGGAGTATCAATGAAATAGGGACAAATTGTTTATGTGGCACATTATAACTGGTGTCGTATGGGTTTGATATTATTTATAGATATATAAAGGAGATTTTATGGAAATTTCCAATATTTATCTTATTTTTTGATAGCAGGAATATTTGAAATAGGTGGTGGCTATTTGCTTTGGCTGTGGTTGCGTGGAGGAAAAGGTATTTTATATGGGGCTGCAGGTGCTATTATTCTGATTCTATACGGAATTGTTCCTACACTTCAACCTCCAAATACCTCTTTTGGAAGAGTATATGCAACTTACGGAGGCATATTTATTATTCTTTCGATTCTATGGGGGTGGCAGGTAGATAAGGTAATGCCAGATAAATTCAACCTGATTGGTGGGTTTATCGCACTCATTGGAGTTGCTATTATTATGTACGCTCCGAGAACTTAATACACATTTTTTAAAAATGTACAATATATTGTCGTGACTTCAGTCAAGTGCATACCAATTTGGAATATTTAGATAGAAAGACGTTGAAAAATCAGCGTCTTTTTTCTTTGCAAAAAATCAAGAAAGGAGGGTTTGCCATAATGAGAACCTATCAAGTGGAAATAAAGGAAGCACTTTGCATGACCGTTGAAATCCAAGCCGAAAATGCACATCAGGCAGAGGAAATGGTTCGACAAGCATATAACAATCAGGAGTATATCCTTGATGCCGAGCACTTCACTGGGGTGGAATTTACATCACATGAAAAAGAGATGGATGAGCAGTACCGGAAACAAAAGCGGTATGAACATGAGCGATGACAGATGCTTTTTTCGGCATGTGATATCTAAAGCCAACTGTAAGTATCAACATAAGACCAGTGTCTTATGTTGTAGCAAGCACTGAATTTGGATAGCCAAATTCGCTTGTTAGGGTTCCCCTAATACCCCGATGCGTTAGCTGTCAGTTTGCAGAAATGCAGTTGGCGGCTTTTTTGTTGCAAAAAATGAAAGTGAGTGAAATTGAAAATATCAATGAAAGGATGCGGAACGATGAGAAAACGGAACATTCAAATCATTGTACGTTTGAATCATGAAGAGCAGCAGCATCTGGCTCAGCAGGTGAATAAAACGGGACTTTCGCAGGAAGCATTTATTCGTGCCCTCATTAGCGGCTATGTCCCTAAAGAGCTTCCACCTCTCGACTATCACTCAATGATAAAGGAGCTTCATGCTATTGGAAATAATCTGAACCAGCTTGCAGCAAAGGCAAATGCCACAGGTCACATAGACAAGACAGTTTTTCAGTATGAAGCCAATCGCCTTCGGAAAGCAGTGCTAGATATACAAACGGCTGTTACTTTACCGGAAAGGAGGGACAGTAATGGCAACCACTGCAATATGGGATATAAAAGACCGCCTTGACCGGGTAATCGAGTATGCCACAAATCCCGATAAAACAGAAAACCACAGTTTCTCAACTTCCGATTTTCAAGGTTTGAAAGATGTGCTGAAATATACTGTACAGGAAGAGAAAACAGAAAAACAGTTTTATGTCACTGGTATCAACTGCGATCCGGCTACTGCCTGTGAGCAGATGTCAAAAACAAAGCTGCAATTCCAAAAAACAGATGGCATCCTTGCATTTCATGCCTACCAATCCTTTGCTCCGGGAGAAGCTACTCCGGAAACTGCTCACGCCATTGGTGTAAAGCTGGCACAGAAGCTTTGGAGTGAACGATTTGAGGTTATTGTATCCACTCACCTTGATAAGAATCATCTTCATAATCACTTTGTTCTAAACTCGGTATCATTTATGGATGGCAAAAGGTATTACGATAATAAGTCCACCTATTCGCTTCTACGCCAGACCTCTGATCAGCTATGCTGCGAATACTCCCTGTCAGTCATAGAAAATCCTCAACGGGGGAAATCAAGACACTATGCTGAGTGGAAAGCCGAACAGGAAGGCAAACCTACCTGGCGAGGTCTCATCCGTGAAGACTTGGACAAAGCGATTGCTGAGGCCATGACCTTTACACAATTTATCTCCAATCTCCGTAAACAGGGGTATGAGGTTAAGACGGGTGTAAAGCATATGGCTGTGCGCCCGCAGGGAAAGGAACGGTTTGTCCGGTTGAAAACCATTGGGAATGATTACACTGAGGAAGCTATTAAACAACGCATTCTTCAAAATCATGTGCCGAAGCGTCCTCAAATATTACCAGAGCCAAAGCGAAAGCGGTATACCATACGGGGTAATATAAATCTGAAAACTAAGAGAAAACTCAAAGGTTTGCAAGCTCTTTATTTTCACTATCTTTACAAGATGGGGATTTTACCAAAACAATGTGTATCCAATAAACGGACGCATTTTTTGTTGCGTGAAGATCTCCGACACATGGACGAACTAAACGCTCAAATGAAACTCCTATGTATTCATTATATTGAAAACAAGGAACAGCTCCTTTCCTATCAGAATGGACTGAATCAGGAAATGGCAGTTCTGGTCAATGATCGCAAATCTCTTTATAACCGATTGAGACGGTGCAGGGACGATGAACAGACGTTGGCATACAAGACGCAAATTACCGGTCTCTCAAAGAAGCTGACCCTACTTCGAAAGGAGGTGAAACTATGTACGGGTATCCTGTCACGTTCTGAAGGAATGAAGCAGAAACTGCTTCAAGTCCAGCAGGAGGAAATTCATCAAAGAAAGGAGGAGAAGGCATATGAACAACGGAGCCGACGCAGCGGATCAAATGGTCAACATGAGTCTAAAAGGGATTGAAGTAATGGCCAAAATTTCAGGAGAGGGAGCGAAAAATCTTGCTACCTACCTGTATGCAGTGTTGAAAGATCAGAAAAAAACCAGAGGTAAGACTCGTTTAGAAGGGCTTTTGCGAAGTGGCAAGGAACTGAAAGTATTTGCGGTACGAAACGAAGATTTGAAGAAATTCACGCAGGAAGCCAAGCGCTATGGCGTTCTATACTGCGCCACCGGTTGATGACCCAAACCCCACGACGGCGACGATGGAGAAATCCCGTCCGTCCGAGCCTATCTTAGAGCACAGCGTGAAAGCCGCCGAGGGTACTATTGAGTCGCCTAAAAGATCCGTCCATGAAGAACTACGGGAAATTAAGGCTGCTCAGAAGGAGCAAGCGGAACCCAAGCGTGAACCGGCTAAAGGACTTCCCAAAGTCACAAAGCAGGACCTTAAGCAAAACGGACAGCAATCCAAATCTAAAAAAGCAAAATCGAAAGCGAGGTAAGCAAGAATGAGTAGTTTTGATGATCTTTTCCGACAGCAAAATGAACAGCCTACTCCCCAAAACGGTCAGTCTTTTGACAAAGAGGTGTGGAAACAGCAAAAGCAGGAGCAACGTGAAATGGTGTACTACTGATTGATGATATGGCACAAACCGTAGCACAGGACGGCACTGTATTTCAGAAATATTTAGATGTACAAAGTCGTTTTGATCGGTATAGTGTAGCCAATGCTCTGTTAATCCTTTTTGCAGTAATTCCCGACAATGACAGCAGCTTTAATTTTATTGTTGGAATGCTTTATACACAGCTATTCCAGCAGCTCTACTTTCTTGCTGATCATGTCTATGATGGACGACTTCCTGTTCATGTGCATTTTGTAATGGACGAGTTCTCTAATGTCGCTCTTCCTGATGAATTTGACAAGCTGCTTTCCACCATGCGTTCACGAGAAATATCAGTATCCATTATTTTGCAAAACCTAGCACAGCTAAAAGCCCTGTTTAAAGATACTTGGGAATCTATTGTAGGTAACTGCGATGAATTTCTGTACCTGGGTGGCAATGAGCAATCCACACACAAATATGTGTCAGAGCTTTTAGGCAAGGAGACTATCGATACCAATTCTTACGGACTTAGTAAAGGGAGAAACGGCAGCTATTCTACCAATTTTCAGCAATCCGGCCGTGAGCTTTTAACGCCTGATGAGGTGCGAATGCTGGATAACCGCTATGCTCTACTTTTTATCCGGGGAGAAAGGGCGCTAATGGATGACAAGTATGATATTTTAAGACACACCAATGTAAAGCTGACTGTTGATGGCGGAAGTGAACCATTCAGGCACGGAGATACAGAAAATGCAGTGAACTGGAAGAACATAGCTTTAAATGAGGAAAGTGATTATGAGCTTCTCGCTGAGGAGGAACTCGAAACTTTAATGCAAGCCTAAAAAACAATTTATGGAGGTATGACCAGATGAAAATATCTAAAAGAATCAAAAAGAATTTTGCTTTATACTGTGTATTGTTAATAATGTTTACCCTTTTTACCGTACAGGCTTATGCTGCCAATGATCCACTGACTGTAGTGAATAATCTATCGGATTTTATTTTTGGATTGATCCGTGCAATAGGGATGATTCTGCTGGGCTTTGGTATTGTGCAGATAGGTCTTTCCCTTAAATCTCACGACCCATCCCAAAGAGCAAACGGTTTTTTGACCCTTGCGGGTGGCGTAATTATTACCTTTGCCAAAGAGATTCTAAATCTCATTACAGGATAATGAAGCACCTCGAGTTTAAGGGGAACAGGTCAATAAAAGCCTGTTCCCTAAATTTTTTCAAGGAGGTGATTCTGCTATGTCAAGCGGTAACTGGGTAATTGACAATTTGAATAATGCTTTAAAAACATGGAATGATAAGCTGTCTGAGATATGGCTGCTTGTAGCCCAATCCCCCACTGAATTCAAAGGTGGTGGCATATGGGACGTCATCGTGAATATCCATGGCGCATTGCAGGCTATCGGTTTAGCTTTGCTGGTGTTGTTTTTCGTCATTGGTGTGGTCAAGACATGCGGTAGCTTCGCAGAAGTTAAAAAGCCGGAACATGCCCTAAAGTTATTCATACGGTTTGCTCTGGCAAAAGGTGTTGTAACCTATGGATTGGAACTGATGATGGCGCTGTTTAATATCGTGCAGGGGATTATTTCTACCATCATGAGCAGTGCAGGTTTTGGTACGAACACTCAGACTGTCCTCCCGGACACCATAACGCAAGCCATTGAAGACTGTGGATTTTTTGAGAGTATCCCACTGTGGGCTGTGACGTTAATCGGCGGACTGTTCATCACTGTGCTGTCCTTTATTATGATTATGTCGGTGTACGGAAGATTTTTTAAACTATATCTTTACACTGCTATCGCTCCTGTCCCTTTAGCCTCCTTTGCAGGAGAGCCAAGTCAGAGCATAGGTAAGTCCTTTCTAAAAGGCTATGCCGCAGTATGCCTCGAAGGAGCTATCATAGTTCTGGCTTGCGTTATTTTTTCCGTTTTTGCGTCATCCCCGCCAGTGGTGGACACAAGTGCCAGTGCCGTTACAATGGTATGGTCTTATGTAGGAGAACTGATTTTTAACATGCTTGTGCTCGTTGGAGCGGTGAAAATGGCCGACCGGGTAGTGCGGGAGATGATGGGACTATAAACTATTTTATTTCCTGCTCTAAATTGGTAAACAAATCAGAATCAAAAAAATCACGAACACTGATTCCAAGACCATCGCACAACTTTTTAATAGTGGCAATTCCAGCATTATATGTTCTACCGCTTATAATATCATTTACAGTTGATTGTGTTATGCCTGAAATATTACTAAGTGCGTTTATTGTTAAATTTCGTTCTATACATAAACTTTCTATACGTTTTACTACTGCTTGAGAAATATTCATTTCATCACCCCTAAACGTTATTCCGTTAATTAAAGAATAGCAGTTTATATTACATAAGTTTAACGGAATACCGTTCAAATAGTCATAAATGTAACTTATACTACCGGTATACCGTTAAAAAATGGTTTATCAAGATACTAAAAACATAAGGAGGTTTCAATTTGAAACAGGTGGATTACAGTAAAGAACTGGAGAAGGAGAAGGAAAGACTTAACATGCTTATAGATGAAGCTTTTAAGAATGGAATTCCGATTACACAGGACGAGGCAGTTATTGCACAGAACCGTAAAGTTGATGTATTGGTAGCTAAGGTACAAAGAGAAAAAGAAAAGAATAAAAAAAATAAACAGGAACGATAAAATAAGCAATCTAATAACGCTTCAGTGTGAGGCGTTATTTTTATGTGGAGGTGATTTGATTTTGGAAGTTAAAATTAATCGTGAAATCCGGGATTATACAGAAAGTTTATTCTTTGGACTGTCCATGCGGCAGTTCATTTTTTCTGTCTTTGCAGTTGGTGTAGCCATAGGAATCTACTTTGGCTTACGGAATTTGGTCGGTACAGAAACGGTCAGTTGGATGTGCATATTAGGAGCTTCACCTTTTGCAGTTCTCGGATTTATCAAATATCACGGCATGACAGCGGAGCAATTTCTATGGGCATATATCAAATCAGAATTTCTAATGCCTAAAAAGCTTTGCTTTTATCCAACCAACATCTATTTTGAAGCACTCAAAAACATTATTGCAAATCATGAAAAGGAGGAATTGAAACGCCATGATTAAGACCCTTCAGAAAATCATGAAACAGGATAAAGAACGCTTTATTGTCCCTAAAGGTGTTCAGCAGGCTATTCCCATTCGCATTCTTTGGCTGGATGGGATTTTTTGTGTGGGCAATAAGTTTTCTAAATCCTATCGATTTGAGGATATCAATTATGCAGTGGCCTCCAAAGAAGATAAAGAGGCAATGTTTTTATCCTACTCGGAATTACTCAATTCCTTTGACAGTGGAGCTACCACCAAAATTACCATCAATAACCGCCGCTTAAACAAAGCAGATTTTGAAAGTTCTATTCTGATCCCATTAAGAAATGAAAGGTTGGATGAGTACCGTAGGGAATACAACCAAATGCTTTTGGATAAAGCAACCGGTGCAAATAGTATTGTACAGGATAAATATGTTACTGTATCAGTGGTTAAAAAGAATATTGAGGAAGCTCGGAACTACTTTTCTCGCATTGGCACTGACCTGATTACTCACTTTTCCCACTTAGGCTCTAAATGTACAGAATTAGATGCTACAGACCGTCTTAGAATCCTGCACGACTTTTTTCGTGCCGGTGAGGAAACGGATTTTCATTTTAACTTGTGCGATACCATGAAAAAAGGACATGATTTCAAGGACTATATCTGCCCCAATACCTTTGAGTTTGAAAAAGATCACTTTCGCATGGGTAGTAAATATGGACGTGTTATCTTCCTGAGGGAATTTGCCAGTTACATCAAGGACAGCATGGTATCCGAGCTGTGTGATCTAAACCGTAATATGATGTTATCAATTGATATTATCCCTATTCCAACCGATGAAGCCGTGAGGGAGGTGGAAAACCGTCTCTTGGGCGTGGAAACTAATATAACAAACTGGCAAAGGAGGCAAAACCAAAGCAATAATTTTTCAGCAGTTGTACCCTACGATATGGAGCAACAGCGTAGGGAAAGCAAGGAATTCCTCGACGACCTGACCACCCGTGACCAGAGGATGACGTTTGCCGTTCTTACAATGGTCCATGTAGTAAACAGTAAGGAGCAGCTTGACAGCGATACAGAAACACTGCTTACTACAGCACGAAAGCACCTGTGTCAATTCTCTACCCTTACTTATCAGCAGATGGACGGTCTAAATACAGTACTGCCATATGGGCTGCGGAAAATTGATGCTATCCGGACACTGACAACAGAAAGCACAGCAGTGTTTATACCCTTTCGGGCACAGGAGATCGCTCACAGCGGCGGCATCTATTACGGACAGAATGTAATTAGTAAAAATATGATTATTGCCAACCGTAAGCATTTGCTCAACGGAAATTCTTTTATCCTCGGTGTTTCCGGCTCAGGAAAGAGTTTTACCGCCAAACGTGAAATCGTCAATCAGATGCTTTCCAGTGATGATGATGTTATCCTCATAGACCCGGAGCGTGAATATTCATCGCTTGTCAAGGCAATGGGGGGTGAAATTATTCACATATCTGCCACATCTTCAAACCACATCAATGCAATGGATATGAATAAGGATTATGGAGATGGTGTAAACCCTGTTATACTAAAGTCGGAATTCGTACTATCACTTTGCGAACAGCTCATTGGCGGGCATAATTTGGGTGCAAAGCAGAAATCTCTGATTGACCGCTGTACTGCCAGCGTGTACAGAAAATATCTACAAAGTAATTATAAAGAAACTCCACCTACATTACAGGATTTTCATGCTGAGCTCTTACAACAGGAAGAAGCAGAAGCACAGGAAATTGCTCTGGCTATTGAGTTATTCACCAGCGGAAGTCTTAACACCTTTGCAATACCGACCAATGTAGATGTAAATAACCGCCTTATCTGTTATGACATACTTGACCTTGTCAAGCAGCTTCTACCAATCGGAATGCTGGTGGTACTGGATAGTATTTTAAATCGGATCACGCAAAACCGGGCAAAAGGGAAGAACACATTTATTATAATCGATGAAATATATCTGCTTTTTCAGCATGAGTACAGCGCCAACTTTCTGTTTACACTGTGGAAAAGAGTAAGAAAGTATGGTGCTTTTTGTACGGGCATTACACAGAACGTGGACGATCTTTTACAAAGCCATACCGCCCGTACTATGCTGGCAAATTCAGAATTTATCGTAATGCTCAATCAGGCCAGTACCGACCGTATGGAACTTGCCAAGCTCCTGAACATTTCCGACCTTCAACTTTCCTACATTACCAATGTAGATGCAGGTAATGGACTTATTAAGGTAGGAAGCTCTCTTGTTCCTTTCACTGACCAATTCCCCCATAATACAAAGCTCTACCGCCTAATGAGCACAAAGCCGGATGAGCAAGCAATTTAATATGAAGTATTAAATGTGAGGGTGAGGGCTGGTGTTACGGCCAGTTCACCACGAATGGGCTTGGGAGGAGGTGCGCGCATTGAAAGAGATCAAGACTAAACAGATTCAAAAGGATATTAAGGTGCTGGATAAGGCAATGGATGTATCCCGCAGGGCGAAAAACGCCTATATTCGTACAAAGGAGCAGTCGGAACAACTCGGGCGTAATGGTGACGGCAACTATGTGGACTATGCGGGAAATAATATTCGAGATGGCGCGGAAAACATTATCCGGAAAGGGGGACATATAGTAGAAAACTATAGCAAAAAAGTGTTCGAAAAAATGATGAATCGCCGAGTGGCGGGTGCAGATGCACAGCGTTCCGACATACATAATGGGGAGAGTGCGAGGCAGACTCCAAATAGTGAAGCAAAAGAAACAGTGAGTAGGAATGCTGTCCAGACAGAAACAAAGCAGCCAGCACAGCAGAGTACCATCCCAGTCAAAGCGAAGCCAGCAGCAGAGAAGAAAGTTTTCCAACCCAGAGCAAAGCAGGTGACTAGAGAGAATACTGTTCAATCCGGAACAAAAGAAACCACAAAGCGCAAACTCACTCTATCCAAGTCAAGCGAACTAGGAAAAAACAGGTTCGTTCAAATCAGAACCAAACAGCAATTTGCCAAAACAAATTCAATCCAGACGGTAAATAAGAATGCTGTCAAAATGCAGACGAGGGAGACATCTGAGTACATAACTGCGCAAACTCCTCAACGTCCTCTGTTCCAACCAACCGAGAAAACAGGAGTACAGACTGTGCATGCTTCCGGCAAAATAGGACGTACCACAAAGCGAGCTGTCAAAACTAGCGCTAAAACCATAAAAGAAGCTGCTAGAGGTACGATTAAAAAAACGCAAAAAGCAGTAAAAAGTGCTGAGAGAACCTCAAAAACCGCCATTAAAACCCCACAGACAGCAACAAAAACTGCTGTCAAAACCGCGCAAGCAACTCGAAGGGCGGTACAAGCTGCACGGGCAGCGACGAGAGCGGCGGCTGTTTCGGCAAAAAGGACAGTGAAAGCTATGGTGGCTACTATCAAGGCGATCATTTTGGCGGCCAAGGGATTGATTGCTCTAATCGCTGCAGGTGGTTGGATAGCGGTTGTTATTATTCTTATAATGTGTCTTGCAGGGCTTTTATTAGGATCAGGTTTCGGGATATTCTTTTCCAATGAAAACTCTGGCGAGAACACACCGACCATGACTGCAGTTGTCAATCAGCTGAATAGAGAATTTTCAGCGGAACTCGAACGGATACAGAACGAAAACCTCCATGATACACTGGAACTATCCTACAGTGGAAACACCACTGCTTGTAACTGGCTGGAAATACTGCCGGTTTATGCAGTCGAGGTTGCTGCCGATACAGAAAACGGCATGGAAGTTACGACCCTTGACGATACCAAAGTGGGAATCCTACAGGATATCTTTTGGGATATGAACGAAATTGATTATTGGATAGAAATTATTGAGTATGGGGAACCTCCTACTACAGAAATCATCCTGCATATCATTGTGACCTCTAAAAACCATGTTAACATGATTGCGGATTACGACTTCAATTCGGATCAGGTCAATATGTTAAATGAGCTAATGCAGGATGAATATCAGCAGCTATTTATGCAGCTAATCGACAGCTAATAGAGGATACTATTCTATCCTCATAGGTAATCACGGTGTATAGAGGCATGCCTCAGAAAGGAAAAGAATCATTAAAAGAATTTGAAAGGTGGAAAAATAGATGAATGTAAATAAGTTAAGAGATATGGAATATATAAAGTGTGTGGATTTACTGGATAAATTGATTGACTTGGATGAGGATACAAAAGAAAAAATTCATAGATGCGTTCAAAGTATGGGGATTAAAAACTTTTTTCTGCATCTTGAATTAATGGATTTATCCATGGAGACTTGTGAAAATTTAAAAAGTGTAAAATCCGTTATTGAGTTATTTGATGAAGAAGGGGGGAAAGGCATAATATGAAGCAAGATATACAGCACACCGAAAAGTTTTTAAAAGGTCTGACAAATTTAACAGGGCTGTCATACAAGAAGGTTCAGCAGTATGTAAAAAGCAATAACCCCTTTAACATTCTAGAACATCCTCACATTATGGAACCAAGTGAGAAGCAGCTTGAAAAGATAGGACTACTCAACGAGTTCATTTCTTCTTATAACATTTTAAAAGTGCACGAGAGCAATGATATGATTACGCTCAATTCATCAACCGTATCGGGGCAATATTTCTTAGCTCTTTTAGGCGGTATGAAGGATAAAGAAAGATTTATGGTTGCATTCTTAGATAGTGGTAATAACATAATTGAAACAAAAACCATGTCAGAAGGGAGTATTGGACAGACAGCGGTTTATCCGAGACAAATATTAAAATATGCTCTTGCCTGTGATTGTAATGCGGTAATTTTAGCGCATAACCATCCCGGTGGATCGCAAAATTTCTCTCAGGAAGATAAAACTTTAGCCCAGAGAATGGTTGATATTTTTCATCCTATTGAAATTAAAGTTTTGGATCACATTATTGTGGCTGGAACAAACTATACTTCTATGGCGGAAAAAGGGTATATTTCTAATCAATACAAAAGTGCAGCAAATTATGATGCTATTGTATTAGGTGCTGTGCCTGCGAAGGAAAAGAGAAATAGTTTTCAACATACTCATGCATTATAAAATTAAAATTTCGGGTAACTGTGGATTTCAAATTGTCTCTTAAGCTTGTCACAAAGTACCTTTACTGTAAAGGTACTTTGTGACAAGCAATTTTTTAATTACGGCTTTAATCTATGCTTAGCATAAGTGTTATATCAATAGAGTAGTAACTCAAGCTTTTCCAGCCTCCTCAATCTTTCATAAGCTCCATAAGCTATGATGTAGAGCAAGGACATGGGCGAGGGAGTTTAATAGCTGTCAAAGCCGCGAAATAAGAAGGGTGTACGTCATAATACACCCTTTAGCTTTGTTTTATATACAAGTTAGAATGTTGCTGTCTTATCAGCCCATTCAACCATTTCGACACAGTCTATCATTGTAGAAATCGGACAGACATCAGTACTCGCCATGCTCCGTGATTTTAAGCATGTGCCACATGCTTAAATGTCTCCACCAGCTTCGATAAATGCTTTTACCTGTTCTGCCACATTAAATTTTTCATGGGTCAGTGTCTCGCATTCGACACCTTCACCCATAAGGAATACTTTTACGTCATGCCCCTTCTTTTTTGCAGTAACCGCAAAACGGAAAGCGTTCTATGCCTTTTCAAAATTTTTTGTTTCAATGATGATACCTAGTTTCACAAGAATACCTCCTTGTTGTTATGTTTTTATCGAGTTAACGTATATTTGTTTTGCCTTAACTTCTAAATCGTTTAAAAGATTTACACCATTCGTTAATTAGTGTGTATAGTCAATAATTTTTATGGTATCGCCCAATTTTTTTATAATTGCATCTTTCATTGTTTGAACATGAGGGCAAGGGAAACCGATCGGCGTACCCCGAGAAATACAGGACGCTAATACAATTGTATCCGCTCCTCGTTTTACCATTTCAGCAGCTCGTGTCACAGCTTTTTTACCAGGGCAACCGCCGCAGGTATTTATGCCAATAACTTCAATATCTTCTTGGATTTCTTCAAACGCTAATTTCTTTTGCTTCATAACTTTTAAGCAAGTAGTAGCAGGGCACATATCTTCTGTTTGCGTGCATCTAATTAAGCCCACTTTCATACGATCTCTCCTTTGTAATTTTTTGTGAATACCAGCCCATAATGATAGGGTGGAAGTTCAACAAATTTTTCTAAAACAAATCCTGCTTTTAAAGCCCATCCGTTGATAATTTCAGGAGTAGGTCTTATCTCCATTGACGGACCTCTCGGTGTATTCTCATATTTCCAATGGATAACTCCGATTTTCCCGTTGTTGTTTAGAATGCGATAAGCTGCGTTAAGTAGGTTCAATGGCTGTTCACAATGCAGGATATTAAACAGACAAATATAGTCAATGTCACCTTTATGTTTTTCTAGGTCTTTAATTGTTTGCTCTGTAGAAATGTCCCCATGTAATAATTCTATATTTTTAATACCCTGTTCCTGAATTTTTTCTCTGCACGTTTCTATCATTTCATTTTCAATATCTATTCCGATGACCTTGTGTTTAACAAGTCCGGAAGCAGGAATTAAGAATGTACCATACCCGCATCCAATGTCTATAAGCGTTTTGATATCTTCATTAATGTCAAGCTGGTAGAGGGTTTGCATAGGGGTAAAAAAGGTATCCCACATTTGTTCATCCGGCATGCCCGATTCTCTAAATTTCATAGTCTTATATCACTCCGTTAAATATTTTTTGATGTATGAATTTGCTTGAATTTTTTAAGGACAGTATTCAATTCTTCTTGAGTTATATATCTTCCCAGACTAAATCTAACAGCTCCTTGAGCTATTTCAAAAGGAATGCACATTGCCTTTAAAACCGGTGATATTGATATTGAGCCTGCATGACATGCAGAACCGGTTGAAGTTGCGATATCATCACCTGATTTTGATAGTATTTCTGCACCATGATATCCTAAAAAGCTGATATTTAATGTATTTGGAAGCCTTTTATGCGGTTCACCGTTGAGTTTTATCTTTTCACCAAATATTTCATTAAGACTATTATAAAAGTATTCTGTCAGTTGCTTCATTTTATTGTTATAAAGTGATTCTTTAGCAATCTCACATGCTTTGCCTAATGCGACGTTAAAAATTACATTTTTATTTCCGGCACGTCTTCCAGTTTCGTGGCTTGCACCATGAATTAAAGGCTCAATTATTTATTTTGAATTCATACGCGTTAAGCTAAGCCATGTTATGGTAAACCAATAATTACATTTGCAAAAAAGAAAAAAACATGAGAACCTCAAAGTAATAGAGAAATGAAAGGTGAGGTTCCCATGTTTCAAGTTCCCATATCACTAATTATAAGCTTTATTTGCTTTTTAGGAAAGACAAAAATACTGGAAATTTCTAAGGACACAGGGTTTACGGTGCGCCGCTCTAAGCTGCTGCCAGATACTATAGTAAAAGTATTTACATTCGGCTTATGGGACACCCCTAATCCATCCTTACGTCAAACTGCTTCTAAATGCGAAAATATTCAACGCGGACTTAGTATAACACGCGAAGGACTTTTTCAACGTTTGGCTACAAGTGCTTTATTGCTAAAACAAGTATTCCAGTCAGCAGTTGAGTATTCTGCCAAGAGAGCAATAACTGTCCAGAATCTCGATGTGCTCCAAGCTTTTACTGATGTAAAAATATGTGATAGCTCTAAAGTTACTCTTCCGGACAAATTAGCAGATGTCTGGAAAGGTCTTGGTGGCAATAATGCAAAAGCTGCTCTAAAAATCCAGACTATATATAGCCTTAAGTCCAGAACTATCACAAATATGGAGTTGACAAAGGCGCCTGGTCCAGATGCCGGCTATAAAGATGAACTTCTAAAACACATTCATCATGGTGAGCTGTTAATTACTGACTTAGGATATTACAGTAAAGATTTGTTTAGGAAAATAATATCCAAAGGTGCATATTTTCTTAGCCGAATTAAATCAAATACTGTTTTTCAAATACAAAATTCTGACACTAAATCTTTTAAAGCCTTAGACCTTTTAAGTGTTTTAAAAAACAGCTCCAGTGTTGATATAGATGTATACTTTGGCACCAAGTATTCTAAATTACTACAATGTCGGCTGATTGGTGTACGTTTACCTGATGAAGTCGCTAATGAACGTAGGCGCAAAGCAAATAAAAAAGCAAAGTCACAAGGCAAAACACTGAGTGACTATGACTTAGAGTTATTAGGATGGAACCTTCTAATTACTAACGCCCCAGCACATATGCTTACTCCAAAGGCAGCCTGTGAATTGTACAGAGCTAGATGGCAGATAGAGCTTTTATTTAAGGCTTGCAAAAGCTATCTAAACCTTGGCAAAGTAGGCAACTGTGGTAAAGAGCAATTAGAGTGTCTTCTATATGGAAGGTTAATTGCCATTATACTAATTTTCACAGTCTACTCAGCACTGTATGCCCTCATGTACCAACAAAAAAACAGATGCATTAGTATGATGTCGTTTATCAAACTAATTGCGACAAAGGTGGAAAAAATATTTTCAAGCCTTTATGCAACCACTGAAGCAATATCGGAACTGCGACTGATTCTTAAAAGAGCGGCCGAACAAAGCTTACATGATAAACGTAATCGCAAAACCACGGTTGAGCGATTGCAGGAACACTATTTGCTCAATTAAATTGGTAAAAAATAGCTTAACTTAACGCGTATGATTTTGAATTATAGCATTAATATGTTATAATAGTCAATAGATTAATTGAATGTTTGAATGGAGGACATACAATGTTTCAAGAATCTCGTAATTTTAAAGATAGTACCTATACACAGCTTGCAAGAATAGGAAAAGCTATAGCAAGTCCGAAAAGGTTGGAAATTTTAGATATCCTAACACAAGGGACTAAAACTGTTGATGCAATAGCACGGGAAACTGAGATGAGTGTAGCAAATACATCTCAGCATCTTCAAACACTACTTGAGGCTAGGCTAGTTGAATTTCAGAAACAAGGAATTTACTCATATTATAAATTGGCTGATAAAACAGTAGCAAATTTCATATTGTCTTTACAGCTTTTAGCCGAAAAGCGTATTGCAGAAATTCAAAAGCTCCGAGAAGAGATCTATACTAATAAGGATAATATGGAGCCAATCGAAATGGGGCAATTAATTGACAGAATGAAAGAAGGAAAAGTTACTTTAATTGATGTAAGACCTAAAGAAGAGTATGAAATTATGCATATTCCAGGTGCAAATTCAATTCCTATTGAGGAACTGGAACAACATTTATCAGATTTACCTGCAAATCAGGAGATTGTTGCTTATTGCCGTGGCCGATACTGTTTATTATCTGTAGAAGCAGTGGGATTATTAAGAAGACATGGTTTCAAAGCTGTACGATTGGAAGAGAGTGTTCAAGAGTGGTATTCATATAATGCTGAATAAATAAGATTCTTGATTTAAATATTCCCCTGCATCCACTAATATCATAATCAAAACACCTTGACCAACCTTATGTAATACACTTTTTGCAGCATTGATTTGAATTAAGATATCTTCACGTAGTAGGAGACCCAATAAAATATAGATTAACACCTTCGATATGATTATCATACATTATTATTAATATAGAAAGCATGCATAGAAAAGGGAGAATTGAAATTGAATAGATCATTACTTGATTTATTAAGGAGTGGAGGATATATACTATATGTTAGGCATGGGGAAGCGACTGTTGGGGAAGATCAACCTAATCTAAATTTTCTATATTGTTTTACTCAAAGAAATCTTTCTGAACTGGGAAGAAGACAAGCAATTTACTACGGCCAACTTCTTCGAAATTTACGAATTCCTATTAATTATCTTGTTCGAACAAGCCCTTTTTGTAGAACCATAGAAACGGCACAATTGGCTTTTGGAACGGCAAATGTTCAAATCGACCCATTTTGGTTTCAAGTTTATAGGCTAAGTGGAAATCTATCTGCTGCAGAGCAACGAAGAATACTGGATTTTCTTCAGTCAAGGTTGGAAGTCGTGCCGCCTCAGGGTAGTAATATGGTCATTATTGCTCATAGTTTTCCAAGTGGAGTTGGTTTAGGCCAAATTTCAGACATGGGAACAGTCATTGTTAGGCCGCGGGGGCAAGGAAGTGGTTACGGAGTTGTTGCTAAATTGTCCTTGGCAGATTTATTAAATTTAGGAAGATACTGATAAGAGAAAAACAAAGTCCATAAAAGTAATTTGATAAAATGTTTTATACCACCAGCACTATGCAGATAAAATTTTGTATAGTGCTTTTATATATTGTTTTAGAAAAGATGGAAGTTCAGATAAAATTTAAACATTACCTAAGAGAACTATCACGTTTCCAGCCCGGTTGCTTCCAAAATTTCTCTTAGTAAGATAAAACATTCACACAGGAAATAGTTGATATTTTTCATTCTCTTGATATCAAAGTTCTGGATCACATTATTGTGGGTGGTACAAGCTATACTTCTATGATAAAGAGAGGATATATTCCTCATCAGTGCAAGAGTGCAGCAAATTTTGAGAATGTAGATGATGGAGACTTTTACTCAAGAAAGTAGTTTTATATCAAAAATCTTCGCAATATCTTCACAGGTTCTTCATATTTGAGTATTACAATAAGGTTAGTAAGAATTAATGTTAATTTTTAGTGATAAAAGAAAGGAATGATGTTGTATATGTTTAAATGGTTTGAAAAACTGATTGAAAAGATTGCAAAAGCGAATGGGGATAGCTTCCAAGGTCAAAAGCTTGATTGCTGCGAATTGAACAAGAATGGCAATAGTGGAGGGACGAAGAAATAATAAACTTACGTTAGATCGAGGTATTGATTATGGAGCTACCAATTTCTTTAATTGCTTTTATTGCCGGGATGGTTTCTTTTCTTTCTCCGTGCATCGTTCCTATGATCACGGTGTATTTTAGTCTCATTACCGGTAAACCAATAAGTGAGCTTAAAGATGGCAATAAAAGAATGAGTACTCAGCTGCATATTTTCATAAATACGCTGTTATTTATCGCAGCTTTTACACTTGTTTTTACCATTGCAGGTGGAACTGCCGGGCAGGCAGCAAAATTTTTAAATAGGAACATCAGAATATTCAATGTACTAGGCGGTATTATGGTGATATTTTTATCCCTTAAGATGCTGGGTTTCTTCGGCTGGATATCACTGAGAAGCAAGACAGTAGAGAAAATATTTGATGCCAGTAGATTAAGTACACGTGCACAATATTTGACTACATTTTTAGTAGGCATATTTTTTGCGATAGCCTGCTCCCATTGTATAGGTCCTCTTTTATATTCTATGCTGATTTTTGCAGGCAGCACCGGGTCTGCAGCCAACGGGATAGTTATCATGTTTTCATTCTCAATGGGATTGGCAATACCTTATCTCATTGTAGGACTTACTTTGGAGAGATCCATAAAAATTTTACGAAAGATATCAAAATATCAAAAGGCCATTTCCTATGTAGTAGGTGCTATATTATTACTATTTGGAATACTGATGTTATTTAACAAATATACACTGATAGTGCAATTATTATATAAGATAATTCCTATAAAAATACCTATAGGGATGTAGAAGGGGGAACACCATGAAAGTATTATTTCATGTATTTGGATTTCCGGTACATTTTTTTGGACTTATGATTGCCGTAGGAATGCTGGCTGGAATATACGTGGCATATCTAGAGGCAAAGAGGAAGGGTTTAAATGTCGATAAGCTGTTTGATATAGTACTATACACAGTTATAGCTGGTGTAATAGGTGCTAGAGTATTCTATATTGTTTTCTATAATCCAGCATACTATATTGAAAATCCGATGGAGATTATAAAAATCAATGAGGGTGGTTTATCTATTCACGGAGGACTGCTGGCTGCTTTTATTGTTGCAATTCTGTATGTCAAGAAACATAAACTGAGCTTTTTTAAATATGCAGATGCAATTGCTCCAGCAGTTATATTAGGTCAAGGTATTGGTAGAATCGGGTGTGATGTATTCGGTAAGGCTATGACCACCCAATTGCCATGGGGAATAAAGTATCAAGGACAGTTGGTGCACCCAGCGCAGGTATATGAATTTATCTTGGATTATCTAGTGTTTTTTATACTATGGAGAATGCGTAAAAGTGTAAAGTATGATGGTCAGATTTTCTTATGGTATGTAGTTTTATTCTCCGTAAACAGAGGGATTGTAGAACTATTCAGGGTGAATCCGTCAGTGATCGGATGGTTTTCAATATCACATTTACTAAGTTTATTGTTTATTATCAGCACACTGATAGTGATGTATTTTGTAAAGAAAAATGCGTTTAAAGTAACATCAAATGATTCAGTAGTAACAGCAGAAGGCAAGTTAACTATAGTTAAAGATATTTTGATTTTTCTTGTATTAATTGCTGTTTCAATGATTATTTTTTACACTATACAATCTTGATAAAATGAGGAGTTCTTTATGAATGTCATCAAAAGCAAATCACAGGATGAGGCACTGATTTCTTTAAAAAACGAGCTCGACAAACTAATAAGAGATAAAGGTATTTCAGATTTTCAAGTTATTCAGCTAAGTCAGGTCATAGATAAAAGAATTGTAGAAATTATGAAGGAAAAAATGGTTACTATGAAAGTATAGTAAGTTATTGATATGTTATATACGTAATAAAAAATGAATGGAGGCGATAATTTTGCACTTCTTAGATAAATATGCTTACGGACTTTGGGGAGCGGTTGTTTTTAATATTCTTTTTTTTGGATTGTTTACACTTGCTGTTTTCAAGCCAACTACCAAAAGAGACTGGAGGACACTAGGAGCGTTTACCGCTTTCATGGTGGCGCTTTTCAGTGAGATGTTTGGATATCCATTGACTATATATATTTTGACTTCTATTTTGGGAAATAAATATCCCGTACTTGATCCTTTTACACATTTGAACGGACATTTATGGGTAGCATTGGCAGGCGGGTCAATGTGGGTATATTCCGTATTACATCCATTAAGTAATGTTTTAATATTTACGGGACTTATTATTATCTCTATTGGATGGAAGGGTATCCATGCAGGAAATGGTAAATTGGTTACCTCGGGAATATATAAGTTTGTCCGGCACCCACAGTACTCAGGCTTTACACTTACAATCATTGGATTTCTTGTTCAATGGCCGACAATCATTACGATTATTATGGCACCTATACTGCTGGTAATGTACGCAAGACTATCAAAGAAAGAAGAAAAGGTAATGATAGAAACATTTGGACAGGAGTACCTTGACTATAAAGAGCAAGTACCGGCGTTTATTCCTAACAAGAGAATAACCTTACGTGATATAGCCGGATTTTTTGCGGTATTTAGGAGAGATAACGTACTTTAAGCAGTAATTTAACATATAAAGATTAGGGTAGTGAAATATAAAGTAAAGAGAGGCTGATAAAGATGGAGTTTTTGCAGGAAAATGGATTATATCTTCTTTTCGTAGGGGCAATGATGTTTATGATGTTTCGAAATGGCGGCTGCTGTGGAGGACACTCCAGTCAAGGCCATGGGGGAGGTACTCATGGAGGGGGCTGTGGTGATTCTCATTCTACAAATCACAGTGGTACAGATGCTCAGACTGTAAATATGGTAAAAGATCCTGTATGTGGTATGCATATTAATCCTTCTACAGCAATTCATGAAATGATTAACGGAAAATTCTATTATTTCTGTAGTGAGCACTGCAGAAATGAATTCCGTAGGAGGCAATAAAAAGGTTATATAGGAGAGAAAAAATAGCAAAATCGGAGAAAGCTATATGGCAACATTTTATGATAAGTTAATAATCGCAGTCATTCTTGCAGGAAGTCTCATTGCTTATGGTGCTATTGGAGTTTATAGTAGTGAAGTCAGTTATGATAGGATCAATGTTAAGCAGGGAGATAAACAGGTACTAGAAGTTGTTTTAGGGTTAAAAAGTGACGGTATTTATCCTTTCAAATTTGAGGGCGGCGAAGGTAAAATTGAAGTAAAAGGTAATAAAGTAAGGATGCTGCCTATGGATAAAAAGACATGTCCTCGTTCCCTATGTTCCTCAACAGGATGGATTGACCAAGCATACCAGTCTATTGTTTGTTTGCCAAATAGATTGCAGGTGCAATTTGAGGGCATAGAAGATAGTAAAGTAGATATAATGGTGTTCTAGCGAGGAGTCTCAAGTGTTAGGAGGAATTTCTTTGGAGCAAATTGGTAAAATAGTAAGTACTAATGGTAACATGGCAGAGGTGCAGATCCAGCGTGCGACCGCATGCGGAGGAGATTGTGGTAAATGCAGCGGATGTGCTCCTACGGCAATGAAAATCAATGCCAGGAATGAAGTACATGCTCAGATCGGTCAAATGGTAAGATTGGCCTCTTCTACAAGAAATATTTTAGCGGCTGCATTTATAGTATATATAGTGCCTATTATTATACTTATCACAACGTATATTGCAACTTATAGTTACATCATATCAAGTAATTTGCCGGTGAATGCCCAGACGGCAGGTATAGTCACAGCGATATGTTCATTGGTATTGTCGTTTTTAGTACTCCGGATTATTGATAAAAGACTTCAAAAAGGCAGTAAACTTGAACTAACGATTACTAGCGTTATAAATTAAGTCATAATAGTTATTTGAATTATAATTTCTATATATTAATATCACACGAAAAGGAGGGGAGAATGTGGCGAAAAGAAAAAGTAACGCTTTAGCAATTACAGCAGTTGTAGTGTTGATAGCGTTTGGACTGACTATGCTAATGCCTATTGTATTTGCTGCATTTAACAAAGACGCAAAAGATATACCTGTTCCCAAACAAACGGATAATGATAGTTCGCAGCAAAATACTACGCAAAACAATGAAGCAAAGTATTTTACAAGCAGTAATGGGGGGAATGTAGATATAGGGGTCATATTTATGAATCCTATTGAGAAAGATGAAACTGATTTGGTATTTAAAGTAATGCTCAATACGCATTCAGTTGATTTATCAGATTATAGTGAGTTAAATAAATATGTGAAATTGAAAACGAAAGAGATAACTATAGAAGATGGCTTTGTATGGGACAGTGACAGCAGTGACGGACATCACATAAGCGGTACTCTCAAAATTAAAAATCAGTATGATGGAAAACCAATATTAGATGATAAGACGGAGTATATAAAGTTAGTATTTAAAAATATAGCAGGTGTAAAAGAAAGAGAGCATGTCTATACAAAAGAGACTTTAAGATAATTAGGAAGATACACATGAATAATCCTTAAAGTTTTTAGCCATAAGTTATGATTAAAAGTATTGCTAAATATTCAATATTGGAAATAAAGGAACAGTTTGTAAATAAAGAAAGAGGAGGGATAGTATGAGTTGTTGCGGAGGTAACAATAATAGTAGTCATGGCCAGCATGGAAATCATCATGGACAGGGCAATAACACAAACCAGAATTGGATACCTATTGTTGTTGTAATCATTGTAGCAGCAGTTGCCTTGTATTTTGTGAAATAGGTAGAGCATATTAATGATGTGTCAAATGTGCAAATGAATATCACAGATCATATCGACCTCTCAAGTATGCTTGTACTCAAGTATATTTGGAGGTCGATATGATTTGTATAGATAAAATAATTCATATGTTGTTAGAGAGAAAAGGGGCGATGTAATGAAGGAGAGGTTACTTTCTTTTAAAGGAGGTATACATCCCGACTACTGCAAAGAACTTACGAGGAATAAGGAGGTCATAATTGCAAGAGTTCCTCAGGTAGCCGAAATACCACTGGTGCAGCATATTGGAGCACCTGCGACAGCAATAGTAAAGGTGGGGGACCATATTAAGATGGGGCAAAAAATCGGGCAAGCAAATGGCATGATCTCTGCTCACATTCATTCAAGTGTATCCGGAAAAGTACTTTCTATCGAGCCTAGGGCTCAAGTAGGCGGAATAGTACCTACCGTGATTATTGAAAATGACGGTGAGGATGAACTAGATGAAATAATTGTTGGTAAAAGTATTGAGCAGCTGTCTTCTAAACAGATTATTGAAATAGTGCAGGAAGCAGGAGTTGTTGGGATGGGTGGAGCCACATTTCCGTCTCATGTTAAACTCTGTCCGCCGCCGGACCACAAGATAGACACAGTCATTGTTAATGGTGCCGAATGTGAGCCATATCTTAATTCTGATTACCGTCTGATGACTGAGCAACCTGAGATGGTGCTATATGGTTTAAAAGCGGTTTTAAAAGCACTCAATGTAGAAAGAGGATATATAGGCATTGAAGATAATAAACCGAAGGCTATCAAAGTACTAAGAGATTTATGTAAGAATGAAAATTCTATAGAGGTCGAAGTATTGGAAACAAAATATCCGCAAGGTGGAGAAAAACAGCTTATTAAAGCGGTTACCGGAAGAGAGGTCCCGTCAAAGAAGCTTCCGTCACAAATCGGATGTGTAATTTTTAATGCCGGTACAACGGCAGCAATTGCAAGAGCAGTAAAAACGGGCTTGCCGCTAATTGAACGAATTGTAACTATAACGGGCAAGGGGATAAAAGAGCCGAAGAATCTTCTAGTAAGAATAGGGACAACATTCAAAGAGGTTATTGAACAGTGTGGAGGTTTGAAAGATGGATATGCAAAAGTTATAAGCGGAGGACCTATGATGGGAATAGCTCAGGGTTCGTTAGATGTTGCTGTCATAAAAGGGACTTCAGGCATTCTGGCACTGATGAAAGATGAAATGACGGAAGTGAACCCATATCCATGTATAAAATGTGCCCGCTGCGTAGATGTCTGCCCTATAGGCCTTTTGCCTATCAAGATCGCCAATGCAGTGCAAGCCGGAGATTTAGATACGGCAATGCAGCTCAATTTGATGGATTGTATTGAATGTGGGTCATGCTCTTATACCTGTCCGGCAAAAAGACCGCTTTTACAATATATTCGATTGGGTAAGAGCAAGGTTCGTTCTAAACAACACTGATGAAGGGGGTTAGCAATATGGAACAGTTAATTGTTTCATCATCACCGCATATTTCACATGGTGATAGTGTACCGGGAATCATGCGAGGTGTTCTTCTCGCATTGATACCTGTCATATTTGCAAGTATCTATTTTTTTGGCATTAGAGCTGCTTATGTTTTGGTAGTGTGTATTATTGTAAGTGTCTTATCCGAATATGTTTTTCAAACAATTAGAAAAAGGCCTCTAACCATATCCGATGGGAGTGCTGCTCTTACAGGAGTGTTACTCGCACTTACACTGCCATCTACCATTCCTTTATGGATGGCAGCCGTTGGTTCAATAGTAGCCATTGTATTAGGCAAACAAGCCTTTGGAGGGCTGGGAAGTAATGTCTTTAATCCTGCTCTTGTGGGAAGAGCATTTTTATTGATATCATTTCCGGTAGCCATGACGACATGGGTAGGGGTAGACGGAGTTACTTCTGCGACACCGTTAAATCTGTTAAAAATGCAGGGACAGGCTACTGATTATCTGAGATTGGTATTGGGGAATGTCGGCGGATCCTTGGGAGAGACATCTGCTATCGCTGTATTAATCGGGGGATTATATCTGCTTTACAAGAATTACATTGACTGGAGAATACCTTTTTCCTTTATAGGAACAAGTTTGATAGTATCACTCATTGCAGGACAGGATCCGATATTTCACTTGCTTTCGGGCGGGCTGCTGTTAGGAGCCTTCTTTATGGCTACAGATATGGTAACGACACCCATTACCAGAACAGGAAAATGGATATTCGGTATTGTTGGCGGATTGCTGGTGGCAGTGATCCGTATCTACGGTGGTTATCCTGAAGGTGTGATGTTTGCCATATTATTGATGAATTCCGTAACACCTGTCATCAATCGTTATACAAATCCTCGAATGTATGGGAGTGTGAAAGCAAATGCATAAAGGACTCAGATTAATCATTGTTTTGGGAGTGATTGCCCTCTTATCCGGAGGAATACTTGCTAAAACCTATGAAATAACTGCCCCAACCATGCGTGAGGTGGCACTTGAAAATCAAAAGAAGGCAATATTTGAAGTATTGCCAGAGATTAAGGACTATAGAGAATTTAACAATGACCAAGGACTTCTCATATATGAGGGATTAGATGACAGCGGTAATGTTGCCGGACTTGCATTTGTAGCGGAAGGAGGAGGTTTCCAGGGTGTTATTCGTATGATGGTCGGCATAGATTTGAAAAATAAGAAGATGACCGGTTATAAAGTACTGGAGCATTTGGAAACACCAGGACTTGGTGCCAGAATTACTGAGGATGGTTTTAAAAAACAATTTTCAGATAAGTCGTTAAACGACGCATTTGCCATTAGAGAAGATATTATTCCTATTACAGGAGCAACCATTTCGTCCAATGCGGTCAGTAAGATTTTAAAAGAATCTATCGATAAAACGTTAGCAGTATATGGGGGTGAGGCAAAATGACAGCATGGAAAGAATTTATAAAAGGCATATGGGATGAGAACCCGGTTTTCAGAATGCTTATGGGCATGTGCCCTACCCTGGCAGTAACCAACGCGGCAATAAACGGGATGGCAATGGGACTGGCAACGGCTTTTGTGCTTATATGTTCCAATATCATTGTAGCATTGGTAAAGCGCTTTATACCCGATGAAGTGCGAATTCCTTCTTATATCATTATTATCGCAACCTTTGTAACTATTGCAGATTTGTTTTTAGCGGCATATTTTCCGGAAATTCATAAAGTCTTAGGGTTGTTCATTCCGTTAATCGTTGTAAATTGTATCATACTTGGAAGAGCAGAAGGTTTTGCTTCAAAAAATAATGTTTGGTATTCCGCTCTTGACGCAGTTGGCATGGGAATCGGATTTACCTTTGCCCTTACGCTGTTAGGTATAATACGTGAAATCATGGGCATGGGCAGCATATTCAACATTGCGGTAACAAGCAGCAATTTCACACCATGGGTCATATTTGTTTTGCCGCCGGGAGCTTTTCTGACACTGGGTATTATGTTGTGGATTATAAATAGTTTCTCAAAGAAGAAAACGACCGAAAGCCACTGTCATTAGAAAGGAATGAGTCTGAATGATAAAAGATTTATTATTAATTTTTATCGGAGCGATATTAGTAAACAACTTCGTTTTATCACGATTTTTAGGAATATGTCCGTTTTTAGGAGTCTCCAAAAAAGTTGACGTAGCCCTTGGAATGGGAATGGCAACCACATTTGTTATGACATTATCAGCCATTGCAAGTTGGGCAATCCAATATTATATTCTAGAGCCTTTCGGATTATCTAGATTTCTTCAATACGTCAGCTTTGTATTGGTAATTGCTTCACTGGTTCAGATGATTGAGATGTTTTTAAAGAAGACAAGTCCAAATCTCCACAAGTCCCTAGGGATATTCCTGCCTTTGATTACAACAAACTGTGCCATTCTGGGGTTAGCCCTGTTGGCTGTGAACAAGGGCTATAACATGATACAAAGTACGGTTTTCGGCCTTGGTGCAGGTTTAGGATTTACGCTTGCAATTGTGATTATGGCGGGAATAAGAGAAGAAATTGAGAATGCAGACATCCCGGAAGGGCTTAAGGGAGCTGGGATTACCCTGATATCAGCGGGGATATTATCTATCGCTTTCCTTGGATTTTCCGGATTAATATCTATGTAAAGGAGGCTCTTTGGATGAGCGAAATATTTTTAGTTTCTTTGGCAGCGATGGGAGGAACAGGAATACTTTTTGGGGTACTGATTACGTATACCTCTAAGAAATTTGCTGTACAAAAAGATGAAAGAATCGGAGATATTGAGAAAGTGCTGCCGGGAGCAAATTGCGGAGCATGCGGCTATCCTGGCTGCTCTGCATATGCCGAAGCAATTGTGGCAGAAGGTGTATCCATTACAATGTGCCCGGTTGGCGGAGCAAGTGTTGCATCCCAGGTTGGGCAGATTATGGGTATTCAAGCAGATGATAGCAGTGTTCCTATGGTAGCGAGGGTAAAATGCGGTGGAGGGAAAAACTGTATTGATTCTTTTGCGTATAGGGGGATACAAGATTGTCATGCTGCTAATGCACTCCATAAAGGATTTCAGGCATGCAAATATGGGTGTCTAGGACTCGGAAACTGTGTAGTAAAGTGTCCGTTTGATGCCATTATCATCAATCAAAACGGCGTTGCAGAAATTGATGAAAATAAATGCACAGGCTGCGGCGTCTGCATAAAGGAATGTCCTAAAGCGGTTATCGAACTTGCATCTAAAGATTCAAAAGTGCATGTGCTTTGCAAAAATTTAGAAAAGGGAAAAGACGTGAGACAAAAATGCAAGACCGGCTGCATCGCATGTAAGTTATGTGAAAAGGCTTGCCAATACGGTGCAATAAAAGTTGAAAATAATGTCGCCGTGATTGACTACAGTAAATGTACCAACTGCAATGCTTGTGTACAGAAATGTCCGACCAGGGCGATTGCCAACCTGTCTGATAAGTTGGCAGATGCAGCATGTGACAAATGTGTGATATGAGATAGCGTTTCACAATCAAAACAGATATATTTCTATCCCAAATTATTGAATAAATTAACCTCTGAGCAGAGCAAATATGGTGTATGAGAATGGTTTACAGTTATGCTTGATTTTTAGCATGACTGTAAACCAAAACTCTGTTTGTTTCATATTCGGAAGATCGTTTGTTTTTATTAATAAGCGAAGAGTTTTAAAGCATTGGCTGAATATTCAGATACTACGGGAAGGTGAGTATATTATGCAGAAGATGTCAAGACAGTCAAAAGGCTTGAGTTTTAATCGATTACTAAAAGTCTCTGGAGTATTATTGAAAGAGTATCAATCCTTCAAGAAGTTTCTTGATTTATCAGAAAGTGAAAAAATAAACAGTACTATACCGGACTCGTTTGTAAAAACATTGATTCAATTAGGTCCGACATTTATAAAACTCGGGCAGATTATAAGTACACGTCCAGATTTTATTCCTGAAGAATATATCCATGCATTAAAAGTTTTGCACGATCATGTTCCACCTTTTACTTACGAAGAAGTTAAGAGAATGATTGAAGCTGAGTTCAATAAGGATATAGATAGAATCTTTCGTTCTTTTGATAAGCAACCCATTGGAGCTGCATCTTTGTCGCAAGTACATTTTGCAGTTCTCCATGATGGATCGCAGGTGGCAGTTAAGATCCAGCGTCCACATGTGCAGAAAATTATTCAAAAAGATTTGATTGTATTGTCTAAACTTTTATACGTTATTAGTAAAGTAAGTCCAAAGTTGGGGCGAAACTTAAATATATTAAATGCTTTTGAACAATTCAAAGCCTATACCATGAAAGAATTGGATTTCTCATTGGAAGCAAAGATATTAGAGCGTTTTAGAGAGAATTTTAAAGATTGGAAAGATGTTGTTTTTCCGGAGGTTTACTGGGATTACACAACAAGCAAGGTTTTAACCATGCAAAGGGTGTCTGGATTCCGATTGGGTGAAGTGAAAAGCAATATATCTGCAGAAAGTCGAAAGAAGATTAATAAACGGCTTATTGAAGTAGAAATGAAAATGTTTGTAACGGATGCGTTTTTCCATGCAGACTTGCATCCAGGGAATATTTTCTTTAGAGACGATGGAAGTATTGCTATTATTGATGTAGGTATGTTTGGGGAATTGTCGAATGAGCAGCGTGACCGTTTTTTACTATATTGGTTAGCCGTTGTAGAAAAAGAAAAGATACGCGCATTTTCGCATTTAATAAAAATGGCACAAAAGTCCGATTCCTCCAATGAATATGGATTTTATCAAAGATTTTCGGAAGTGTTGGATGCGTTTTACCAGTCTGATATATCTACAAGAAGCTTAACCAAAACATATCTGGATATTTTCATCACGGGTGCAAAATTTGGCTATATCTTTCCCGGCGAGCTGCTTCTTCAAGCAAAAGCTTTAACAACCGCAGAAGCGCTTGCATTTACTCTTGTACCTGATTTTCAGTTTGCACAAGAAGCTCGTCCAATTATAAACCGTGAACTTGGCCACCGTGCTGAGCCGGATGAAATTCATAGAAGGTTTAAACAGACATTTCCGGAATGGCTTCTTTTAGGCGAACTACCGGCTACATCAATTGTGCATTCTGATGAGGAAAAAAATAAATCAGATAATGCTTGGGTAGAGATAAGTAAAATATTTGCGCAAGATTTGGATAAACGACGGGAAAAAGAAAACGAAGTCAGACATGGTGAATTTGCAGTAGAAATCAATGAGAGTTTAGAAAAAGTATTTAATTTTGTGACTCGTTTTGCTCAATATCCTAATTGGCACCCTACATATACTCCTAATTCTCGTGTTATTCATGTATCAGCAAAAAATGTATTCTTAACTCCGGAAGTTGTAGGTTCTGTTTTCCGCCTTGATGAAATCGTAGACGGAAATTTGCTGCTAAGTAATGGTGAGATTATAGAATTTGAAAGAAATAAATGTTATAAATGGAGAGCTCCCTTATCTATTTTCCTATTAGTTGACATAGGGACTTGCTTTACCTTTACTGATTTGGGGAATAACCGTACACGTGTCCATGAATATTTTTATTATATAGATGATCCATTAATAAACTTTTTAACGTATAGACGGTGGTTTTCAAAGCAAGCTTTAGTCGAACATATAAAAGAAGAGTTGACTGGCGTAAAACACATTATAGAGTCAAAGCAATATAATTCTGAAGATGTAGAATATTTGTGGGAAAATGTTACTGAAATGATAAGACTATTAACTATAGATGACCTGAATGAGCCTATAAAAGCCAGCCGTCCAAGTGATTTTAACGGATGATTACTACATAAAAAATTTTTAAACATCGTTTTTTATAAAATTTGCTGAATAGCGAGTTAAGACGCAAAGATGTGGTCTGAATAGTTTTATACAACTAAATTCTAATCAATTAAGAAAACGAAAGGAGAGACCCAACATTTACGTCCATTTCGTTTTCTTAATGTGTTGTCTTAAGAATAGAGTAAAAAGATTACTAAAGTAAATTAGTAGACTAAAAATTGTAAAGAAACTATTTCTTTTTAATTGAGAGGCAAGGTAGCTATTTTTATTGAATATTAGAGTACTTATCTTATACATAAATGACTCTTGAAGTCATACCTCCCGGGGTTTCTCCATTGTTAGACTGGTGGAATGTTTTAGAGCCGTTAAGCGGCCAAATTCCTGGATTGTTTGCCCAAAATTCTACCTCCCATCGTATACCTGCTGCCACATTAATAGTATCACTCATAAATCCGGGCCTGCTAAAGCCATCTATGGCAGTGATTCTAAAATCATGCCCATGTAAGTGCATAGAGTGGGCTGAACTGGACTTGTTTATAAATCTCATTCTTATTTTCTGACCGTACCTTACATAAATAGGGGAAGTATCAGGAAAGGCTTTACCATTTATTGTGAAGTAGTTTGGGTTTCTATCAAACTTATTTGGCTTATAAGTACCTGGAAATACCTTGCCTAACTCCGGTTGAGGGATTTCCCATTGTTGTAATAACAATATATAGTCAAGGTATGGTACCGTATAAGGATTTGTATGTTGAGAATCCGGCAACACAATAAATGGTCCTATCAAGCCTTGAGATACTTGAAAAGCTTGTGAAGAGTGATAGAAGAATGTGCCGCTTTGCCAGCATAAAAACTTATAGGTGTATGATTCTCCAGGTGCAATTGACGGAGTCGAAGGTGTTATTTCAGGAACCCCGTCTTCAGGGTTTGGTTTTGCCAATCCATGTACATGCAGAGCGGTAGGTTCGTCCATTTGATTCTCTACGGTAAGATAAATCCACTGGCCTTGTTTCATAATAATTAAAGGTCCCGGTGTAGAGCCATTATAACCAAGGGCTTCGATTGTAAGGTTTGATAAAATATTATGCTTTATGGGCGCTGCTGTGAGATGAAAATGCCGTATATTATTATCAACCCGATATTCAGCAATTGTTAAATCTGGAGCCATAATTCTGTCTTCCCAATTGTTTATGGTGTTTGATTGCATAGTCATAGAATATGGATATGATAAAGGGACTTGTATTGCCATATATACTACTCCTTTCAAATGATGGATAAAATATAGTTACATAAAGTTACTAGATAGTATAATATATTAATTCAGATTCAGAGTTGTTACCTTTATTGATTTTTCAGCGTCAAACACTATTTTCTAGATCTTATATAAATGCATAAAAGCTTGTCACTAAATGTTCCAATAATTATAAATCAAGAAGTATATAAAGATTATAAGAAAATGTATCATATTTTCAATATAAAATTAAAAGTTTTGGTGATACTATGTTTTGTAAGCGATTAAAGAAATTATAGTAAGAAAGGATGTTGTAAATGGGAGTAGTAACTAACACAACCGACAAATACCAGGCATGTATAGATGCGTGCAACAAATGTTTTCAAGCGTGTTTTGAATGTCTAAAGGCATGTTTGAATGAGCCTGATGCAGCTGCAAGAAAAGCTTGCATTGGCATACTTCTGGAATGTGCTAAGATTTGTGAACTTTCATCCGCATACATGGCGATGGATGCGCAGTATGCAAAAGATCTTTGCAAGCTTTGTGCTGCTATTTGTGATAAATGCGCGACAGAATGTGATATGTTTAAAGATGATCACTGTCAAAAATGTGCAAATGTTTGCCGGACTTGTGCTGATGAATGCAGAAAAATGGCAGGTGCATAAAAAGTATAAAATATTTAGATCGCGGTAGTACTCTAATAAATTGCTTTCGAGAGTTTATTTCAAATTGTCATCAGTATCAATAAGTTTTCTATTATTATCGGAAATAAAACATAGGGTCAACAGGCTTACCTTTTACCAGTATTTCAAAATGAGCATGAGGGCCGGTAGACCATCCTGTACTTCCAACTTTGGCGATAACCTGTCCTTTTTTCACTTCCTGTCCTGCTTTTACCAGCAAGCTGCTATTATGTGCATACATTGTAGAAAATCCATCGCCATGATCAATGATAATACGTTTTCCATAGGCAGCATGCGTTTCCGATACAACCACTTTGCCGTCATTAGCTGCGACGACATCTGCTCCAGAGGGTGCTGATGTGTCAATTCCGGTATGTATCTTATATTTTTTCAATATCGGGTGCCAGCGATTGCCAAAAGGAGATGTAATATTATAATAACCCGGTGTAGGCCACAGGAATTTTCCACCGGGCACATTGGTCTGTGGGCGGGTAACTCCACTTCTGGAAACAGTCACGGATGTACGGGGTCTCTGCTTTATACCTTTAACGATGACTTCATCTTCCGGTTGTTGAGTAATTTCTTCCTTAATGATAGTCATGTTAGTCAAAATTCCGTTTATTTTGGTGATTTCAGCTTGTATGTTTTTTTTACCGTTTTTACCGCTTTTTTTAATGCTTTTTTCTCCGAGATAGAGTTTATCTGTTTCTTCATATGCTACATTATATGGAATGTTTTCTTCTGAAATACTTATCTGTACTGTTTGAACGTTGATAAAAGGTTTGGGAGCAGAAAGGTTAAGCTGCTGTCCAATCTGAAGCTTGTCTATATCAATTTCAGGATTCAGCCGTTCTATAGTATCAATGCTTATGTTCTTTTGGATAGAAATATCCCAAATCGTATCTCCTTCTAGAACAGTATACTTTTCAGGAGCGTTTTCACCTTTGAGAATAAATTCTAAAGCCTTTTCCAGGTCCATTACATTGCTTGCAGACGTATCCTTCTTAATGATATTAATTTGTTCTATAAATTCTATTTCTTTAATTTCTGTGTCATCCATACTTTTCAGATATTCATTTTTTAACATGTTAAGAACTTGTTGTGCAGTCAGTTCATCCTTCAAGAACAGCAAGTCTTTGCCATTCACAGTTATTGCATACGCTTCCACCTGAATACTAATATTTTTCTTAATATTTTCTTTTACTTTATATACAGGTGTCAGTTCATTTGATGATACAAACACTCTTTGTTCAGAAATTTTTTCTGGAATTTTTATTTTCATATCTAATTGATTTTTTAAATCGTCTTTAATGTCATCGAGTAACTTATATGCTTCGTTTTTATCTTTTACAATGCCTATTACTTTATCGTCTATTTTCATGGCGTAGGCAGAATTATCTGAATAGAATGCGGAAACAACTGATGCAATAAGTGCAAAAGTCAGCAATACCAATGCCAGAATGATTTTATGATTTAAATTGCTTAACAATTTAGACATTTTCTATATACCCCCTATTTTACAACTAATATCAAACTAAATAGACACATCATTGTATTATTTAAATACTATCAAATTTAAAAGTAAAGTACAAAGAACCATAAAAGCACTATTTGTGAGGGGGAAATAGTATAGAATAAAATGAGAATATATAAATAGAATTATTAAGTTACAAAGGAAAAGTAGTAAAATAATAAAGTTTTTATGAATTGTAAGCAGTTTACCATGTTTTTATACCATGTGTCCATACATAGTAAATATGATTATATTAGTTTATTGAGATATATCTTCTGTTTTCATCAATTCGCATTAAATATTACAAAATTATTAAGAATATTACATAATCATTACTTGGCATATAATGTATCGATTAAAAAACTTTTATTTCTTCACAACATCTTCACAATTGTAATGTATTATGAGATCCAAGGGAAAAGTAAAGTGTATGGGTGAGGGTAAAAAGTAAGATAAATGGGAGCTTAGTAGCGACAATTATTAGATAAGAAATAGTTTATGACTGAGTTTAATATCTATTTCTAAAAACAAATTCATCTGGCTTCTTGTTACAGGTTTTAATCTATCAGCTTAAAACTATATTAATTAAACAAAAACTAAGCCTGACGTGTTTGATTGTCAGGCTTAGTTTTTGTTTGATTCTGCAAGTAGTTCCGCTGTAGCATATGTCGTAATCTGATCAGAAAATGTTCAAATTTTCTTTATAATGCATACATAATTAAATGCTATATTAATCACAGATTAGCAAAATACTTGCCAGATAGGTAAAAATTATATAGGAGTTAACGAGTATATATCAAATTATTTATTATTATTTTTAGAATAAGGGGGCGTATGAATGTTTAACACGATACGAAAAAAACTTATCATGGGGTTTTCTATAATACTGGTCGTTATAATTATAAGCACTATCTATAATCTGTACATATATAACGATAGTAAAACGCATATCATGCATATAAGGGAAAAAACTATTGCAAGCTTTAAGTATGCAAGCCAAATGAAGAATAATATTGTGCAGGTAAGCCAGTATTTGACTGATGTAAGTGCATCAAAGAATACTGCACACTTAAAAGAAACTGAAGAGTATTATGTTCTTTATAAAAAGAATTCTGAGGAGTTTGCCAGCCTTAATCCAGAATATAAGTCTGAACTGGAGCAATTAAATATTCAGATTGATAAGCTGTATAGCTATGGCAAAGAAATGGCGGATATATACATAAAAAATGGCCATGAAGAAGGAAATAAAATGATGGCTGAATTTGATGAAATGGTTGACAGTATATATATAAAGCTTGATGAAATTCAAAAGAAAACGGAAACTTCCATGGATAAAGACTTAATGACCATACAGATGCATATGTCAATGAACCAGAACACAGGCATCGCTTTGGCGGCTATAATAATAATTATAGCACTCCTTATAGCCATTATGCTTGCTGGCAGTATTACCAAGCCAATAAATAATTTCCTTGAAATATTTAAAGACTTGGAGAAAGGTCAGGGTGATCTGACAAGGCGAATCAATGTCAAATCAAAAGATGAATTAGCAAAAATGGCACAGTCCTTTAACAATTTTATGGATAGCATGGAGAATATGGTCTTATATATAAAAAAGAATTCATCTGCTGTATTACAGGGTTCAGAGCAATTAAATGATGGGGGGATAAAAACTACTCGCGGTATCTCTATGATCAATGCCCACATGGATAGAGTAGCGGAGGATACTCAAAAAATAAATGCCTCAATCAATGACGTCACTGCCAATATATCAGAAATTGCGCAGGCTTCCCAAGCTTCTGCAGCCGATGCACGGCAGGTTAGCCTTGAGGCGGATAATATTAATAAGCTTGCACAAGCGAGCGGGAAATTGACGTTAGATATAAAACTTGAAATGGAAAAGACTGAAGAAATTTCATCAAACACAATTAGAATTGCAGAAAAGCTCGGACATGAAGCAGGAGAAATAGGTGAAATCATTGATACAATAAAGTCCATTACAGACCAAACCAACTTGCTTGCATTAAATGCAGCTATTGAGGCAGCAAGAGCGGGAGAGCATGGCAAGGGTTTTGGTGTAGTAGCTGAAGAAATCCGAAAACTTGCCGAAAGCAATAATCAGTCTGCGAAGACTATTGAGAATATCATTAAAAACATACAGGACTTGGTCCATAATACAAGGCAAGCAACAATAGATGTTGGAGGAAATATAAGGCAAGGTAATAAGATGGTTGAAAGCATGTATGCGCAGCTTCAGCATATTATAGAGGGGGTAAGCAATATCAATGAAAGGATACAAAGTATTGCGGCAAGCATCGAGGAACAGAGTATGTCAAACGAGAAACTATCTGCAGCAATGAAAGCCATAAATGGTAGCAATACTGCAATAACAGCAGCGACGCAGGAAGTGGCGGCAAGTATATCTACCCAAACGGATATAATTGAAGGATTAAGTACTACTGCCTCATTCCTAAATGAGTCGGCGGAACAATTAAACGGGTTAGTAAGTGAATTCAAGCTTCAATAAAATGAAACATATAAAAACAGGCCAGATCTGAATAGGCCTGTTTTTTTGTCAGTTTACAAGCATCTTCACAAGATCTTCACATTTTTTACACAACATCTTCATAATTCAGCGGTATGATAAAAATAATAAAAGTAAAGATAATGAGAGGAGGGATAGAGATGGATGTGTTAACAGAGAAAATCCAGAAGCGTTACGATCGTGTGTCTGGAATATATGATTTCATGGAAAAATTAATGGATAGTGCAAAAATGAAACTGTGGCGGGAAGAAATTTTCGAAGAATTATCCGGAAAGATACTTGAAGTAGGGGTAGGAACCGGAAAAAACATTGAATACTATCCAGATAATGCAAATATAACGGCAATCGATTTTAGCAGTAAGATGTTGGATAAAGCTAGGCAAAAAGCTGACAAATTGGGTAAAAAAATTGAACTGATGCAAATGGATGCTCAAAGTATGGACTTCGAGGACAATACATTTGACACTGTTTTCACTACTTGCGTTTTCTGTTCCGTACCTGATCCAATTAGAGGATTACGAGAAGTCAGAAGAGTATGCAAAAATAACGGAAAGATAATTATGCTTGAGCATGTGAGAAGTGAGAAAGAAATATTAGGAATACTCATGGACATATTCAATCCGCTTGTAGTTGGCACATATGGTGCCAACATCAATAGGAGAACAGTAGACAATATTCTAAAAGCAGGTTTTTCAAGAATTCAGGTTACAGATCTTATGCTTGATATAGTAAAGAAAATTACTATTATTAATACTAAATAGAATAAATAATAATAAAATTTAATATATACTTGACATATCGGAATAGTATGATACAATACAAGGCATAACCCCACCCCATGTGGGGTGGGAATAGTATAAAGGTGGTGTGATTTATGGAAAAACAAATGTTTAGTATCACAGGTATGACATGTGCATCGTGTGCAAAGGCAGTTGAGAGAAGTGTTAGTAAAGTACTAGGTGTTCAAGCAGCCAATGTAAACTTTGCTACAGAGAAGCTTTCGGTAGAATATGATGAAAGCAAGACCAATATTGATAGTATTAAAGAGGCAGTAAAAAAGGCCGGGTATAGTGCTCAAGAAGAGCAAAATCAAAATATTAGGGAAATTATTATTCCTATTTCAGGCATGACATGTGCGTCCTGCGCAAATGCAATCGAAAAATCCATAAAGAAGTTACCTGGCGTACCTGAAGTAAATGTCAACTTTGCAACGGAAAAAGCAAAGGTGGTATATGATACCTCAAAGACGAGAATATCAGAAATTAAAGACGCCATTGCTAAGGCGGGATATAAGGCGCTGGAAATAGAAGCGGGTGAGCAGGTAGACCAGGAAAGAGAACGCAGAGAAAAAGAAATGAAGTCTCTTTGGGTAAGATTTTGGGTATCGGCAATATTTACAGTTCCTCTTCTATATATTGCAATGGGACATATGTTGAAACTTCCATTACCCGGGATCATTATGCCGGAAATGCATCCAATTAATTTTGGTATGATACAGTTGATATTGGCAATCCCGGTTGTAATAGCAGGGTATAAGTTTTATACTGTTGGTTTTAGCAGACTCATACGCCGAGAACCCAATATGGATTCACTCATAGCCATGGGAACGGGTGCTGCCTTTTTATACGGTATTTATGCAATATATCAAATTATACAAGGCAATATAGAATATGCAAATGATTTGTATTTTGAAACAGCAGGAGTTATTATTGCTTTAATCATGCTTGGTAAATATCTGGAAGCAGTTACAAAAGGCAAGACATCTGAAGCTATTAAGAAACTGATGGGATTAGCACCAAAAACAGCCGTGGTTATTCATGATGGAAAAGAAGTTGTCATTCCTATAGAGGAAGTAGAAGTTGGAGATATTATTCTTGTAAAACCGGGTGAAAAGATTCCTGTGGATGGAGAAGTAGTAGAGGGTAGAACTTCAGTGGACGAATCTATGCTCACAGGTGAAAGTATTCCCGTTGAAAAGAATCCGGGCAGCAAGGTCATTGGTGCAAGTATAAATAAAAACGGAACAATTAAATTCAAAGCTACAAAAGTAGGAAAAGATACGGCGTTATCACAAATTATTAAGCTGGTAGAAGATGCACAAGGCTCCAAAGCGCCTATAGCGAAGATGGCAGATATCATCTCCGGGTACTTTGTACCGGTAGTTATCGCAATTGGAATCATAGCAGGGGTGGCATGGTATTTATCGGGAATGTCGGTAATTTTCTCACTTACTATATTTATCGCTATACTAGTTATTGCGTGCCCTTGTGCCCTAGGCTTAGCAACACCTACTGCCATTATGGTTGGAACTGGTAAAGGTGCTGAACATGGGGTATTGATAAAAGGTGGAGAAGCATTGGAAACAGCGCATAAGATTCAGACGATTGTGTTTGATAAAACCGGTACTATTACCGAAGGGAAGCCGAAGGTGACGGATATTGTCACGGTTGGCACTGTTAATGAAACAGAACTGCTGCAGTTATCTGCGTCAGCTGAAAAAGGATCGGAACACCCGCTGGGAGAAGCAATTGTTAACAGAGCAAATGAACTGAATTTAGAGTTTTTAAACCTAGAACATTTTGAAGCAATACCGGGACATGGTATAGAAGTAAAGATTCAAGGAAAGCAGATGCTTCTTGGAAACAAGAAGTTAATGGATGATAGAAAGATTGAAATTACGTTGCAAAAAGAATCTGATAAGCTGGCAGAAGAAGGTAAGACTCCGATGTTTATTGCTATTGAAGATAAACTGGCAGGTATTATCGCAGTAGCGGATGTTATGAAGCCAAGCAGTAAAAGAGCAATAGAAGTACTGCATAAGATGGGCATAGAAGTTGCAATGATTACAGGGGATAATCGAAGGACGGCAGAAGCTATTGCCAAACAGGTAGGAATTGACAGAGTACTTGCAGAGGTACTGCCTCAGGATAAGGCAAATGAAGTAAAAAAGCTTCAACTAGAAGGCTTGAAGGTTGCCATGGTAGGGGATGGTATCAATGACGCACCAGCTCTAGCACAAGCAGACATAGGAATTGCTATTGGTTCCGGAACTGATGTGGCAATGGAGTCAGCAGACATCGTATTAATGAGAAGTGACTTGATGGATGTACCGACAGCATTGCAGTTAAGTAAAAAGACTATAAGAAATATCAAGCAAAATTTATTCTGGGCATTTGCCTATAATACTGCCGGTATTCCTGTGGCAGCGGGATTATTATATTTACTTGGAGGTCCATTATTGAACCCCATCATAGCGGCTGGTGCCATGGCATTTAGTTCGGTGTCCGTATTGACGAATGCTTTAAGGCTTAAAAGATTTAAGCCTTTGCATTAATATATGGTATTCACAACTGGAGGCTTACAGCAGGTGAATCTTCTGCAAGCCTCTGGAAGTGGATGAACCACAAATTATAATATAAGAAAGGATGATTTGAGTGACAAAGACAATTTATATTGAGGGAATGAGCTGCGGCCACTGTGTAGGGCATGTGGAGGAGGCGTTAAAGGAAATATGCGGAGTGAAGGCGGTTTCAGTTGATTTGCAGAAAAAGTTTGCCACAGTAGAATTAGCCCATGAGGTTGAAGATGAAAAATTCAAATCTGCCATTGATGATGCCGGATATGAAGTAGTAAAAATCGAAGGATAATGTAGAGGGGCTGACTTTGAGTCAGTCCTTTTAAAATATATAGGTGTTGCAGATATTAATGTAAATTTGCATAGAAAAGGGTGAGTAGCATGCAAAATACGGATAAGCAGGTACTCAATTTGTTAAAGACATCCAAGGGGCAGCTAGAAGCAGTTATAAAGATGGTCGAAAATGACAGATATTGTGTAGATGTATCAAAGCAAATTTTAGCTATTCAAGCATTATTAAAAAAAGCGAATCTCAAAATTATAGACAAACATATTAAGAGTTGTGTGAAGCACGCTTTTGAAGAAGGACATGGGGATGAAAAGATAGATGAGATTATTGAGATAATCGATAAGTATGCAAAGTAAACTCCATATATTATTGAAGTTATAACGAGGCGATAAGATGTCCCTCACCTCTATAGGTGGCGGGTTCCAATTACACTTTCCAGGCGGTGAGCATATCTCTCGCATCGTTGAAATGGTGTGTTGTAATTGCTTACGCAATTACTTCCGTTATTATAAGCCGCGTATTGTTAGCGCGTATTGTTAGCGCGTATTGTTAGAAAGAAGGAATAGGGTATGAAAACTCATACGGTAAGATTAAAACAAAGTAATATGCTATGCCATAAATGTGTTTTAAATGTTGCAAAAGCACTTAGCCGAATGAATGGTATACAAGAGCTTGATATCAATTTGGAAAAGAAAGAAATAAAAATAGTGTATAGTGATGAAAATATTGACAGAGAAAAAATTACTGAAATTGTTAACAAGGCTATATTAACAGGGAAGGTATAAATATAGATTGATGAATATAAGATAAGCAGATATAATTAAACAGTATCACGCATATAGGAGGTAGTAATGGTGAGTGAAAAAGTCTTGGTTGTAGATGATGAGGTGAAATTGTTGGCCGTTGTCAAAGACTATTTGGCAGTGGAAGGATATGAAGTATATACTGCTGATAGAGGAAAAAAGGCCATTGAATTATTCAGGGAGATTAAGCCGGATTTTGTGATACTGGATTTAATGCTTCCCGACTTATCCGGAGAAGAAATATGTAAAATACTTCGTACAGAGTCGGATGTACCTATATTGATGCTTACTGCAAAGAGTGGTGAAGCAGATAAAATTAATGGATTGTATATCGGTGCAGATGACTATCTGACTAAGCCCTTTAGTCCTAGAGAATTGGTAGGAAGAGTCAGAGCGATCTTAAGAAGAACAAAGGGTAATGTAATGGTTGCAGATATCTTATCCTTTAATAATAGTGATTTGGAAATTGATTTGCCAAAGCATGAAGTCAAAAAGAAAGGAGAAACGGTATATCTTACACCCAATGAATACAACATTTTGGTTGCTTTAGCACAGAATCCTCAAAGAATATTCTCACGAAGTCAATTGATCAGTATTGCACTTGGATATGATTTTGAAGGGTATGACCGGACCATTGATACACATGTAAAAAATATTCGGCAAAAAATTGAGGACGATATAAAAGATCCGAAATATATTGTTACGGTATATGGTGTTGGGTATAAGTTTGTAGGGAATAGTCATGATTAACATTAACAATCAGTTAAGAAAATACTTTATTTCTATTGCAATTATATCGGTACTCTTTATTACGATAGTTTCTAATATTAGTATGAATTATTTTTTCACAAATTACGTGAAGGCATCCAGGCTCCAAGATGACCAGAAGCTGGTGCAGTACATTGAGCGACTGTATGAAGATGGAGGGGGAATTTTAGACGAACGTTCGCTTATGAATATATTACATTATTCCTATAGCGAAGCGATAGATATAAAGCTTAAGACCAATGACAACCAAGTAGTATGGGAAAGCGGCACATCCGATATTATGATGCATGGAATGATGGGTGGGATGATTGATAGAAAAGCTTATTCAAAGACAAATGTAGTATATAAAGATTATCCTATGAATTATAAAGAACAGCAGCTAGGGATTATATCGGTAGGGAGACCCCAAAGTATTTTAGTGACCACACAGGATAGAGGCTTTGTATATACCATTAATGGGGTTTATATTGCCGCCTTTATCTTTTCGATGATACTTGCCGGAATCTTAAGTATGCATGTATCCAAAAAATTCTTGAAGCCTATTTATTCAATTAAAGAAAATGCTAAATTGATAGAAAATGAAAGGTACTCACAATTGCATGATGTAAATACAGGTACTTTTGAATTGCATGATTTGTCTATATCCATCAAAGAATTAGCAGAAAAATTAGAATATCAAGATGTGCTGAGAAAAAGATTAACGACCGATATCGCCCATGAGCTAAGAACGCCACTGGCAACGCTGCAAAGCCATATAGAAGCATTCATGGATGGGGTGTGGGAGCCGACACAAGAAAAGTTATTGGGTATACACGATGAGATAACGCGGTTGACCAAGCTTATAAAGAATTTGTCTGATTTGTCCAGAATTGAAAGTGAAGAAATTAAGTTGGATTTACAGCCGGTCAATTTATCTTCAATTCTAAATAATGTTGTAGACAACTTTGAGCCTTTATTAATAAGCAAAGATATTAAAATCAAGAAATATATTCAGTGTGATATCGAGATCATGGGAGATGCAGACCGACTCAATCAAATCTTTATCAATTTGTTATCCAATGCATATAAGTATACGAATGAGGAAGGGCAGATTATAGTTAGGTTAACGGAATTAAAAGATAAGTTTAGTATTCTGATAGAAGATACAGGAGTCGGTATTTCAAAAGAAGATCTATCTCATATCTTTGAGAGATTCTACAGAGGTGATGTTTCCCGCAGCAGAGAGACGGGAGGAACAGGTATAGGGTTAACTATAACTAAAGCCTTGATAGAGGCACATAAAGGGTCTGTAAAAATTGAAAGTGAAGTAAGTAAAGGAACCAAAGTAATGATAAGCTTTCCTAAGCCTTCATAATTGTTATCTAGTTACAGTTTAAGCAACTCCATTTTTGAGCCTGTGAATAGTTTTTGAACGTAAAACTTATTCCAGGTTCATTTATATTTAGCCTTGTTTTATATGGAGTAGTTCAAGTGGAAGATTTAGTCGCAGATTCAATAAAAAAATGTAAGGGAGGGGTTCATGATTTAATCATAATTTTTAAGTTTATGTACTTGACAGAGAATAGTATCGGTAGTAATATTATAACATATAAAACATATCGGAATACTAAGGATTTATTATATGGTTAACTATTCAATAAAACTTAACCATACATTAAATTTAATGTATGGTAGGATTCTGAGTCAATACATAACAAGGGGAGGGCATAAAAAAATGAGTTACATATCTATGGTAGAGTACGAGACATCGTCAGAAACAGTCAAAAACGAATATGATGGTGAGATTGAAAAAAACGGAAGAATTACGAATATGAAAAGAACGCTCCTCCATTCTGTTCCTGCTTTTAAGGCATATATGGAATGGTACACGCTAAGAGATGAAATTAAGAGTTTTCTTAATGAACGAGAGGTTATTCTTTTTTCTCATGCAATATCTACTCAAAATGATTGTCTGATTTGTTCTACATTTTTTAGAAAAATATTGATTGATAATGGAGAAAATCCTGACCAACTTGAGTTTTCCGAGAAAGAAAAGCTGCTTGTTGACTTTGGAAGACAAATTGTAGAAAATCCTAATAATATTTCAAAAGATATTTATGAAGGATTAAATAAATTTTTCAATCAAAAGGAGATTGTACTGCTAACAGCTTTTGCCGGTATCATGATAGCAACTAATACATTTAATAACGTTCTTCGGGTACCGTTAGATGAATACCTCGGAGATTACCAGATGAATCATAAAAGGAGCGATAAGTAATGGAAAGGGAATTTTCAAATCAGGTTATTTTTATTACGGGAGCAGCACACGGTCAAGGAAGGGCTACAGCCATCGCTTTTGCAAAAGAACGTGCTAATATAGCTGCATTTGATGTGGCTAAGCAAATTGAATATCCCTCTTATACGTTTGGGAATTCACAAGAACTTGAATCTTTGAAACAGGAAGTAGAAGCTATCGGTTCAGAATGTCTCATTTTTTCTGGAGATGTAAGAGATGATGAAGCTATTAGTTCAGCCGTAAGCGAAACAATTGAAAAGTTTGGAAGGATTGACGTACTCTTTAATAACGCCGGTATATGTGCATATGGACTGTCACATGAACTTACAGAGCAGGCTTGGGATGCTATGGTAGATATCAATCTTAAAGGAGCGTGGCTGGTAGCGCGCCGCATAATACCTCAAATGATTAAACAGAAATCAGGCGTTATCATTAGCAACTCCTCGATAGCAGGGCTTAGGGGAATGGGACGGCTTTCACATTATGCCGCATCAAAATGGGGATTGATAGGGCTTACGAAATCATGGGCAATAGAATTGGCACCTCATAATATCCGGGCTCTTAGCATTCATCCTACCGGTGTTAATACACCAATGAATGATGGCTTGGCTGCTATGGAAGGAGCAACACCGCAAGAAATTGCAGAGCGTTCAGCAGGAAACCTCTTACCTGTTCCGTGGATTGAGCCTGAAGATGTTGCAAATGCGGTTCTATTCCTTTCAAGTAAAAAATCAAGATTTGTAACAGGGTCACAATATGTTTTGGATGCCGGTTTATTAACAAGATAAATATTATTATAAATGAGGAGAATCATATATGAAATTATCAAAAAACATAATACTAACAGCGGCAGCAGTGTCAATATTAGGTGCGTTAGTGACAGGCTGCGGGGCGCAAAAATCTGTTAGCGAGCAGCCTAGCACAAGCACTGACTCAAAGGCAAAGAAAATATTAGTCGGAACGATGGGAACATATAGTCCTTTTACATACCAAGATGATAAGGGCCAGTTAACAGGATATGATATTGAAGTGTTAAGAGAGGTAGACAAACGTCTGGATGATATAGAGCTTGAATTTGTACCCACCCCTTGGGATAGCATGTTTCTAGGACTGGAGTCTGATAAGTATCAAATTGTTGCAAATCAGATTTCGAAAAATCCAGACCGTGAGAAAAAGTATTTATTCACAGATAATAGCTATTTTGCATCAACATCGAGTATTATTGTAAAAAAAGGAAGACAAGGAATTTCAAGTCTGGATGATTTAAAAGGACTAAAAGTCGGCACTGCAGTTGGGGATTCTTTTACAAAGATACTCGAAGACTACAATGCAAAAAATAATAATGCACTTGAGTTGAAATATTATGATGGTAATGTCACTACAGTGCTGCAGGATCTTGAAGCTGGAAGAATCGATGCATACCTGAACGATCCTATCATGGTTAATGAGAATGTAAAAAAACTTGGTCTGAATGTTGAACCGACGGGAGAACCCGTAGAGGTATCACCTGCATATTTTGTATTCCGTAAGGATGCACAAGGTGAGGAACTTAGAGATAAAATTGATAAGACATTATCTGAAATGAAAGAAGACGGCACTCTCTCTAACATATCTATCCAGTGGTTTGAAGAAGATTATACTAACATAGAATCAAAGAAGTAAGATAACGTATATACATGCTTAGAATAATACTACAGCAATATTAGTATTTGAGAGAAATTGCTGTAGTATTATTTTACATTTAACAAGCAATTTTTGAACAATAAATATACTTTGTGTGAAGATTTTATAATTGTAAAGGACGGCTGCATATGGGTACAATATTTGACTGGGATTATATGATTAAATCTATTCCGGAAATAGCACGTTATCTGCCGGTTACTATAGGAATAGCCAGCGTTTCCATAGTTTGCGGACTTATTATTGGGTTATTTACTGCACTTGTAAAAATTTATCAAATCCCTGTTCTGAAGCAATTGGCGGCATTATATATATCTTTTATCAGGGGAACACCACTCCTGGTGCAAATCTATATTGTCTATTATGGCCTTCCCAAAGTACTGGAGTATGTAAAGCTCCAGTATAACTGGGATATAAATATCAGTGGCATACCGGCAATAGTTTTTGTTAACATCGCTTGTGCCATTAATGTCGGTGCTTATCTATCAGAAACTATTAGAGCCGCTATAGAATCTGTAGACCGGGGACAGATTGAAGCGGCCTATTCGGTTGGTATGACAATATTTCAAACTATGAAGCGTATTGTATTTCCTCAAGCATTGATTGTCGCATTGCCTAATTTCGGTAACACTTTTTTAAGCATCATTAAGGACTCATCTTTAGCATTTATCATTTCGGTAGTAGAAATAATGGGTCAGGCAAAAATTATAGGGTCCAGACAGCTTCGTTTTTTTGAAGTGTACATTGCGGTATCGCTAATTTATTGGGTTGTTTGTATAGTTATAAGTAAATTTATTGCTTTATTGGAGCAAAGGCTAAGGCGGTATGAAAGGAGGATGGTTGAGTGATTCGATTAGAAAATATTCACAAATATTTTCATAAGAACCATGTGTTAAAAGGAGTGAACCTATCGGTAGAGAAGGGTGAAGTTGTTGTTATTCTAGGGCCTAGTGGTTCCGGTAAATCTACACTGTTACGATGTGTGAACTATTTGGAAAAGCCATCAAGTGGAGTGATTCATATAGAAGATCTAGTAGTCGATGCAAAAAAGGCGCATAAAGATGATATATATCGGTTACGTAAATATACAGGTATGGTGTTTCAGCATTATCACTTATTTAAAAACCGAACAGCCCTTGAGAATGTGATGGAAGGATTAATCGTTGTTCAGAAGGTAAATAAAGAACGAGCTGCACAAGAAAGTAAGCAGTACTTGGAAGTGGTGGGGCTAGGAGATCGATTAAATTATTACCCATCTCAGCTGTCCGGTGGTCAGCAGCAGCGTGTAGCCATAGCACGTGCTATGGCTATGAATCCTAGAGTATTGCTATTTGATGAACCAACTTCAGCTCTTGACCCGGAACTAGTGGGTGAGGTATTAACTGTAATAAAAAAAGTTGCCAAAGACGGCAACACGATGATTATAGTTACACATGAGATGAGTTTTGCCAGGGAAGTAGCAGACCGTGTTATTTTTATGGATAATGGGGTTATTGTTGAAGAAGGAACCGTGTGGGATATATTTCAGAATCCAAAAGAGGAAAGGACTAAGCAATTTTTGCAGAGGGTAACGCCACCTGCTACTTATGAGATTTAAGTATTATGTCTAGATTTAGCAAAAATTATTTCAATCTTCATAACTTCTTCATAATCTCTACATCAGTTCTTCATAATTGATAGCTATAATAAAGATATTAAAGCAATTAACAGTTGCAAATTACATTTAAGGAGGTCTTCAATTATGAAGAAAAAAATTGCAGTATTTGTAACATCTTTGGTACTTATCGCAGCTATAGCTATTCCTACAGCGCTTGCAGCAACCCCGGAAGATTCAAAAACATCGAAGTTTTTCGAGTCGATGTTTGATTTCCACAGAAAATGGGTAGACAAATCTGTAAAGAATGGTGAAATCACCGAGGAAGAAGCACAAAATTATAATGAGCATTTTGATACAATGGAAAAATACCATGATGAGAATGGGTTTGAGGACCACTGCGGAGGAGCAGCAGGTCCAGGAAATGGCCCCAACAACCAAAGCTTCAGATCCCAGTTCAATGGTGGAATGATGGGTAGTTCCGGTGGTATGATGAGTTCCTTTAGCAACGAACTATAAACAGGATTCTTGGGTTCAGGTGGTATTTTTATGCCACCTGAATTTTTTGATAATCAAAAGAATTTTTTGTATTTTCTTCATAAGTTCTTCAAGATTATACGATATAATTCTTATTAAACATATATGATTAATATAATATTCATTTCAGTATTCACTATTATCATTGGTTCTAAACAATATAATGATAATTTTGTAAAATAATTATATAACTATGTGAGGTGTGTTAATAAATGAATATATTTAAACCGATTTGGATTGTATTAGGAGTCATCGCACTGATTCTAATAATAGGCGGTTCATCCGTGATAGGTTCATACAATGCTCTAATTACAGAGAATGAGGCAATTGATGGAAAATGGAGTCAGGTAGAGAATAACTTACAGCGACGAGCCGATTTGATTCCTAATCTTGTTGAAACGGTAAAGGGTTTTGCTTCTCAAGAAAAAGAAATATTTGAGTCAATTGCACAAGCAAGGTCTAAACTTATTGGGGCAAAAGGAGTAAATGAAACCGCTAATGCGAATAATGAATTATCCGGCGCTTTAAGCAGGCTGTTGGCGATTAGTGAAGCCTATCCTACTTTGAAATCCGATGCAAACTTCAGACAGCTCCAAGATGAACTGGCTGGGACAGAGAATAGAGTTGCACGGGCAAGACAGGAATACAATGATGCAGTACAGGTTTACAATACGAGAATGAAAAGATTCCCCACAAATATGATTGCGGGTATATTCAGATTTGAATTAAGAGAATACTTTGAAGCTGAAGAGGGTAGTAAAGCTGTACCTAAGGTGCAATTCTAATCTGTACCAAAGGAAGGATGAGATACCGTGAAAAAGCTTAGTGCTTCATTATTGGTTGTCGTACTGCTGATCTTAAGTATTTTTACTGTAGCAAATGCGCAGCCGGTAATTCCATCACCAACCGGTTACTTTTTTAATGACTTTGCAGGAGTGACAAGTGGCGAAGTTCGGCGTGAAATTGAAAATACTGCAAGAGAACTGGAGGAAAAGACAGGTGCTCAAATAGTAGTAGTAATTCCACAATCACTGGAGGAAATGGCAATTGATGATTATGCGTATGAATTATTTAAGGCGTGGAAGATTGGACAAAAGAATAAAGATAATGGCGTATTATTAATAGTTGCACCTAATGAAAGAAAATCAAGAATAGAGGTAGGGAGAGGGTTAGAAGGGCGGTTACCTGACGGAAAAACAGGCCGGATTCAAGATGAACATCTTCTACCATTTGTAAAAGAAAGTAATTATGATACAGGAATTAAAAATACTTTTATTACTCTAGCGAATGAAGTGGCCGCCGAATACGATGTAACCTTAACGGGTGTACAAATGAATCAGCCGCAAGGCTATCGTAGTACATCAAAAGGAGGAAGCAAAGCTATTATCATTATTTTAGCTGCTCTCGTAATTTTGGATTTAATATTTAACCGAGGTAGCATAACAGGCTTTATTATCGAGATGCTTCTTTGGAATGCGCTTTTAGGAGGTAGGCGAGGAGGTTCCGGAGATGGTGGCTTTGGCGGGGGAGGTTTCTATGGTGGAGGCGGCTCTTCCGGAGGCGGTGGAAGCGACAGAGATTGGTAAATTTATTAATAGATACTCCCTATAATGGTTCTAACTAAAAATTATGGGGAGTTTAATTAAAATTTTTAATGATAATGATTATCACTATCTTGAGGAGGTTATATTATGGATTGCTGTCAAAGCAAAACACCCTGGCATAAAAAAGTGATTTCGACTTTACTTGGTACAGGTAATTGTCATGGTGAGGTAAGGCAAGATACTCATGGCTTGGAAAAGATCGCACTGGTGGGAAGTCCGAATGTGGGGAAAAGCGTATTATTTAATGTGCTCACAGGTGCATATGTTACTGTATCCAATTATCCGGGAACCACAGTTGAAGTGTCACGGGGAAGAGGAAAAATTAAAGAAAGAGATTACGAGATTATAGATACTCCGGGCATGTATTCTCTGATATGTATTACAGAAGAAGAAAAGGTGACAAGGGATTTACTTTTAAATGAAAAACCAAAAGCAGTATTACATGTAATAGATGCTAAGAATATTCAAAGAATGCTTCCGCTAACATTACAATTGATCGAAGGAGGAATGCCGGTAATATTGGTTTTGAATATTATGGATGAAGCAGAAAGAATGGGCCTGTCTATAGATGTTAAAAAGTTGGAAAAGAAGTTAGGAATACCTGTAATACCGACAATTGCAGCATTGAATAAAGGAATAGATCTCTTGAGGGGAAGGATTGAAGAATATGCAGCAGCTTAATATTACCTATGACGACGCAATCGAAAATTCTATCACTCAGTTGACTGACCTATTACAGCAAGACTATGCGCTGTCAAAGCGTGCAATAGCACTGCTTCTTATTCAGGAAGACAATGATATGATAGAAAGAGTAAGGAATAGAGAGGGAGATAACTTTACATATATTGAAAAAATTATTGAAAGAACAAAAGAAACTTATGATAAGCCACTAAATTATATCATTTCGCTGTTAAGACAAAGAACTGTTGAAGATATTACGACAAAGGTTGTGAGTAAAAATAAGAAAAACAATACAAATATTTCAGAGTTTGTAAGCAGACTTACGATGAACCCAATCACAGGCATACCAATACTGTTAATTATTTTATACTATGGATTGTATCAGTTTGTAGGTGTTTTTGGAGCAGGCACGGTGGTTGACTTTTTGGAAGCAAACATATTTGAAGCCTATATTAATCCCTGGGTTAATAATATTGTTTCATCATATATACCGTGGGCATGGCTGCAGGATCTGCTGGCGAATGAGTATGGAATCATCACCATGGGAGTCAGGTATGCTATTGCAATCATATTGCCCATCGTAGGAACATTCTTTTTAGTATTTTCCATTATCGAAGACAGCGGCTATTTGCCTAGGCTTGCAATGTTGGTAGATATAGTCTTTAAAAAGATTGGCTTGAACGGGCGTGCGGTAATTCCCATGACACTAGGTTTCGGATGTGACACTATGGCAACGATGGTTAGCAGGACTCTGGAAACAAAGCGGGAACGAACAATTTCTACCTTATTATTGGCACTGGCTATACCTTGTTCTGCGCAATTGGGAGTTATCCTTGCCTTGTTATCGGGCTCTTCTAAAACCATGGCTGTATGGGTTATATTTATTACCTTTATATTTTTATTCATTGGTTATTTGACATCAAAAATTATTCCGGGTGATAAGCCAAGCTTCTATATGGAGGTTCCGCCTCTTAGACTGCCTAAGCTGTCAAATGTATTATCCAAGACCTATGCAAGGATGCAGTGGTATCTTGCAGAAGTTATGCCTTTGTTTATTTTTGCGAGTGTACTGATTTGGTTTGGAAATATAACAGGATTGTTTGGAATTATTATTACGGCGATGGGACCTATTGTTAATCTTATTGGATTACCGGACCAAGCTGCAGAGGCGTTCATATTTGGATTTTTCAGAAGAGATTTTGGAGCTGCCGGGCTGTATGACCTTCAAATGTCCGGTGCACTCTCACCCAGGCAGCTGGTAGTCGCAGCAGCAACATTGACATTATTTGTTCCTTGTGTAGCGCAGTTCACCATGATGATTAAGGAGAGAGGGACAAAAACCGGCATTGCAATGGCAGCCTTTATTTTTCCTTTTGCATTTATAGCGGGTTTTGTTCTGAATTGGATATTAGTTGTTACCGGGGTGTTGGCATGATAAAGTGCAGATTTTGCGGAACAGAATTTTTAGAGCAGGAAAGTAAAGCCGGGTGCAGAGGTTGTCCTTTAAGTAAGACATGCAATAAATATAAGTGTCCCAATTGTGGATATGAAATTCCAAAAGAGCCGAAATTTATTCAGATGATTAAAAAGTGGGGAATGAAAAGATGAAAATAGTGAATAACAAGTTAGCAAAGACGAGTGTAAACGATTTAAAAAGAGGTCATAGAGGCATTATTGCTGAACTGGATACAAACAACAAAAGTATTTTAAGAAAACTCATGTCAATGGGCATATTACCGGGTATAGAAATAAGAATTATTCAGACGTTTCCGTCCTATGTAGTTGAAGCGGGCTATACACAAGTGGCTATTGATAAAGATATCGCAGCTGCCATTGTGGTAGATTTACATAATTGAAGCGATAATTTAATGCAAAATATACTTGCTTATGCGTTATAAAAAAAGATGCTGTTGAGGAGTGAAAAAACACAGCATCTTTTATACTTCTTTATAAATAATTAGATCTTTATATCAATCTTATTACCTAGGATATCATTGGGAATCTTGGTCGATTGATTATTTTGCTGCTTTACTGCGGTGTCCTTTGACTTTTGACTCTGATTGCCCGAAACACTCTCATGCATACTTTTCATGTTACATTTCATCGGCATACTACTTGCCCCTGATGTTGCACTCATTCCAGACATTGTAATCCCTCCTTTAAACTAATTCTACTGATAATTTTTTAAGCCATAAAAGTTTTGCCAACGTTATATGAATTTGTTTATTTGTATCGACACGTTTATCAATAAATATGGTAATATCTTTTACTTTATTTTGTTCATAGTCTGATAAATCATTAGGTAGAACTAAATGGATTTGAGGGAGTGGAGCTGCACCACCACAGCACCCTGTCATAGTACCTAACATAACGGTTGCAGATTGACCATTTTGCCTGATATATTGTTCAGCCTCTACAGTAATATTAATTTCCATTTTTTGTCCTTTCAGCAAATGTTTGCTTGATATATCGGGTTTAAAAACAATTATTTTTCTGCTTGAGTTAATTTTTGATAAACGATACCAAAGACAATATAACTGAAATTTCTTTATCTAGGTTTAGTCATTAAAATTCAGTTTCATATTTGAAACTTCTTCCTGCAGTCTGAGGGCTTCAAGTTCCAGTTTTTTTGACTGGAGTACCTTTTCCATATTATCGATTTCTTCAATTTGATTTTTAAGTTCATAATTTCTTTTCTCAAGATTTTGTATACTCTCTTCTATATCCAACTTCTTACGTATGAATGTTTCAGCCTTTTCTTCACTTGCTTTAAGCATTGCTTCGGCTAAAGTGTCCATTTTCTCTTTATCATTCTTAAGACCTTGAATCTCTTCAGAAAGTTTATTCAGCACAGCAATAATCTTTTGCTTGGTCTGGTGTAATTTTTTTATTTTTTCTTCATAATCGTTTTCAGTATGCGAAGTATTAGTATTTTTATTTTGTTTGGTATTATGATTTTGAACATCTAACCTATCTGCACGGATTCTTACTAAATCTGCAAAAGTTATGGTGTTTTCGTATATCCTCTGCTTTAGTTTCTGATATTCTACTTCATCAATATTACCCTCGGCAAATATCTTCTTAAGCAGGATAAGCTTTTCGTCTGAATCGTTCTGCCTGTGGTCATTATAGCGTTCATAATCGTTATGGTAATTGCCTGACCCGCAGGAATCATATCTTGATCCGTGACCTTGTCTTCTTGACGGTTCACAGCTATCAAACAGATCAAATAGATCAAATGGATTTCTATATCCGCCGCATCCCATTTTACGACACCCCCTTCCTTTGCTTAAGAGCTTCCAATTCTTGTCTGACTTTTTCTTCTTTTTGAAGTTTGCTTAGTTCCTTTTCAATGGAATCTTTTCCATCAAAAGTATCCAGAGCGTTTAGCTCAATAAGCTCATCCATTGCAGAAATTTTTGCGTTTTTCTGCCTGATTTTATTTTCTGCCCTGTCAATTCTGCTATGAATATCGTTCATTTCATTGGAGATGCCTGTTATTGTTTCTTTAACGGTAATTTGTGCATCAGCTGCACGGTTCATGGCAATTAGTTCTTCTTTTCTATTTTCCAGATCATTAATCTGATATTCTAATTGTTCTTTGCTGTTGGTAATGATCTTTATTTTTTGATTTAATTGTTGTATTTCTGCAGTAATGCGTTCTTCTTGAGACAGCAAATCCTGCTTTTTCTCTAAAGCGGCTTTCGCAAGGTCTTCACGGTTTGAGGCGATTGAAAGCTCTGCTTGCTCTGAAGCCAATTTGATTTTACCTTTTACATCAAAAAGGTCACTTTCAAGCTTTTTTTTAATGGTCGCAACCTCAATAAGTGATTTTTTAATCTTGTTTACCTGCTCTTTCATCTCCTCAAGGGAGAGCTGTAAAGCTTCCTCAGGATTTTCTATTTCATCTAAAATTGAATTTGCTTTAGCTTTAAATATTGACTTTACTTTTCCTAATATACCCATATTTGATCCTCCCATGATCATAAAGTTATTATATTACTATTTTAGTTCTTGATTATGAAGAACCTGTGAAGACTTTATGAAGATTATAGAAAATTCTTATGAAGCAAAGCCATTATCAAATTTTGTATACCGATGAGTTTAATAAATTATACGTTGTATTTGTTTTTGATTATTGATTATTGCTTATTGCTTATATTACCTAGGTAATCATGAAAATCTTCACATTTTCTTCATGAGTTCTTCATAAGTTGGTGCTAAAATATGATAAAAGTCTTAGTCAATACTAAGACTAATAGCAAACTCAAATATTTCAATTCTCTGAGGAAAATCTTATTATTGTAGATTTAGACCCTATGGAGCACGGCAGTTTATTGAATAGATTATAACGAGGCCAAAAGATGTCCCTACCTCCATAGGTGGCGGGTACCGATGTTATAAAAAGCCCCCTTTACCATTTATATAGATTATTATAAAAGTGCGGACATTTTGACCGCACTTTTATGATGATTTAAGTATTATAAATTTATGCTTTTATTAAACAGCACTTTGAAACAATTGTTTCTTTAGTAAGATGCATTATCAAAGAAATAAAGAGTTGTTTTATACTCACATTAATAAGTAAGGAGGAATCTACTAAGAGTAGTTTTTATGTACTATAAGTAGAGTTTGTTGATGGATAAGACGCTTAGTAAGATCAGGAATACTGTAGCAATAACTCTGGTGGTTATTATTTTAATAGCAATGTTAGGTGTTTACATGCCTATGAAGAGAGAGTTGATAAAAAACCTCCAACAGAACTTTTTACTTTCCACTGAATCACACCGCTTTGTCATAGAAAAGACAATTCAAGACAGCATATATGATGCTCAAATCTTTTCAAGCCGGGATATGCTCAAACAAAAAATTGTTGAATATAAAAATGGACATATTAATTTTACGGAATTAAAAGATTATACCATCCAAAGATATTTTGAGGGATTTCAGTCAGCAGGAGAGGAAATGGGAGCATTTCGCATCATTGATGAAAATATTGTAGCCCAACAGGGAAATGTGGATCTTTCTAAATTGGAAAAAGTAAAAACTATATCTGAAATAACTACAGAGATCGAAATGAATGGACAACATGCGATAGTATTAGTAGTATATTCACCAATAAAAGAGGAGGATACATTATTAGGATTTGATGCGATTTTCTTCGATATATCCAGTGCAATAAATAGCATCCATGGCCATATTATGCAGCATCAGATATATACTAAGGAAGAAGTGGAACAGATTATATCAAAAAAGCAGCATGCAGTATTTAATGACCATATGCATCTAATAACAGATGGTGATAGCAGCTGGTATGTTCATAGAATAGAATCAATTGATATGTATTTTGTTACTTCGGTTTCCAATAGTAGTTTGTACGAAGCACTAAATGATATATCTTTATTCACATTTATTTCTTTTATTGCTGCAATATTTATAATAACACTGTCAATGCACTTTATCTCATTTAGATATTTCAGAGATATAATTGAAAAATTGAAAGAGAGTAAGGAAATGTATAAAAAATTCGCTACTACAGACTCTCTTACCGACACTTTTTCTCGTGTATACTTTAATCAGTATATTAAACAGCATTTTGATGAATTGCATGCATCTCATGCAACATCAGTAATCGTAATGATTGATGTCAACAAGTTTAAATATATTAATGATACATATGGCCATTTAATGGGAGATACTGTATTGAAAAAGATTGCAGATATCCTGAAAGCCTCTGTTAGAGATGGAGACATTGTAGTGAGATTTGGTGGTGATGAATTTTTGCTTTTACTGAGAAATTGCAGTGCAGAAGTAAGTCAGCAAATAATATCACGTGTATCTAAACAGTTGAATAATATTAATGAATATAATTTCCCAATTGAAGTATCTTATGGCGTAGCAGAGCTTAGAGAAAAAGATAATCTCATAGAGGTAATAAAAGAAGCAGATGAAAAAATGTATGAATGGAAGAATGGTAAGTCTAAAAAAGAAATGTCTAAATAAATTTTAAATATTAAGACTTTCATATTTTCTTCATAACATCTTCATATTTATACCCTATAATGGTATGTGCAAAGAGTTTAATAAGCAATTTAAGAGTAAAAAAGTTTTCTTTAATATTTTAATGTCAAGGGTAAACTAATATATGATAAGGCAGGTGAGAATATGCGTAGAGATAAAATAGTATGGTTAATGGTCTTAATTGTTTCATCGCTGCTCCTGATCGGATACATTGTATGGGGATATCCTTTTTCAAGGAATATAAATTTTAGTCGCTATGGGACGGATTATTACGGTAGAGGAATGATGAATAGACGGTTTAATCCATATAATAATCGTCAGAATTATGGAAATAAAGAAAAAATGTCAGTTGATCAGATTAGAAATTTCGTTGAAAATTATATTCAAGGTTATGGGGATAGTTTAGAGATGTCAGATATATTTGTATTTAAAGACACTGATTATTATGTTTCAGTAGAAGAGAAGGATACTGGCAAAGGAGCAATGGAGTTATTAGTAAACCTTTATACAGGAGATGTGTATCCGGAATATGGTCCTAACATGATGTGGAATGAAAGATATGGAATGCATGGCGGAAGAGGATACGGTATGATGGGTCCCAGTATGATAAGAGACCCACGGTGGAATAACAACAATGGGTATTACAGAGGAACCGATGATTCAAAGCAAATAGAAAGAAATGAAGCAGTAAAAATTGCTGATGATTATGTAAAAAGGAATATAGAAAAAGATTTTACGGTATCAAATGAGGGACATGAATTCTATGGCTACTATACATTTCATGTTAATAAAAGTGATAAACCGGTTGGAATGTTAAGTGTAAATTACTATACCGGAGATGTTTGGTACCATGACTGGCATGGTCAGTTAGAAAAAATCATTTCACATGATGAAGAATAAAGAAAGGAGTGTTTGTTATGATGGGACCAATGATGGGATGGGGCTACGGTATGATGGGAGGTTGGTTTGGAATGCTTATACCATTAATTTTAATTGGAGTTATTGTATACGCAGTTATCAGATTATCCGGTAACAGTAATGTAAGAAACGAAAGAGAATATGATAATTCATTAGCAATTCTTAACGAAAGATTCGCAAGAGGCGAAATCAATGAAGAAGAATACAAGCAGAAAAAAGCCATACTATTAAGGCGTTAAAAATTTCAGCTTTAAACTATCGACAATATGATTAATATATTTAAATATGATAAAAGGTGCTGGTTATAGGATAATTTAGTATCTTTATAACGCATAGGAGAGCATACTTTTCGTAATGCATTTTAAAAAGGCTTCATGTAGACATTTCAGAAGCCTTTTTAATTTTTGTTATTACAAAAGCTAGATTACTATGCTAAAAATCTGTACGCTTGGGGATAAAACTAATGCAAAATTAAGTCTCATTAAAATCTTCACATTTTCTTCATAAGATCTTCAAAATTGGAATGTACTCTAGTTTAAAAAGCATTCTAAAGATATTATTGGGGGGATTTTTGTTACATGCGACAAAGGAGTAGTAGTAAAAAACATTTTATGGTACTGATAATAATAGTAGTGGTTACAATTGTTGGTTCTTTTGCCCAAGCTGCCGGCACAAATGAATTTAAGAACAAATTGGATAAAGTTAATAAAGAAATGGGTGCTACTCGTATAAAATTGCAGGAGGCCAAAAAGCAAAAAACGGGACTTCTAGATGAAAAAGAAAAAATAGACCAGGAAGTTGATGCAGCAGAAGAGGAACTAAAGAAGCTCAATGAATTACTTAAGTTAAATGAGGAGAAGATTGCGAAAAATGAGTTGGAATTATCAAAAAACATTGAAGACGTTCAAGAGCAATCGGATGTGTTTATGATGAGAGCTAGAGCCATGTATGAGGATGGGACTGCGACATACCTGGATATTCTATTGGATTCGGAAAATTATTCTGATTTGCTGTCCCGACTTGATATTATCAAGGAAATCATGGAGTATGACCAAAGTATTCTTAAAGAGCTAAATCAAAAGCAAAGAGAAATCTTACAAATAAAAGAAGAACAAGAAGCAGAGAAATCATTAAACGAAAAACTTAGAAATCAGGTGTCGGATAAAAAGCAGCAATTGGAAAGTAGTCTTATATCAAAAAGTCAACTTATTCAGAAATTAACATCTGAAGAAAAACAATATGCAGAGACGTTAGACGATTTAGAAGAAGCATCTAGAGAAATGGAAAAAGAAATAAAAAGACTGCAAGATTTAAGCAAAAAACAGTATGTAGGAGGACAGCTTTTATGGCCTACGCCTAACTACTACAATATTACATCCCCTTATGGAAATAGATGGCATCCTATTTTGAAAAAATACAAGATACATACAGGAATTGATACGGCTGCGCCCATGGGTGCGAATGTAGTTGCTGCCAACGATGGAAAAGTCCTTATGGCAGGATGGAATACTGCTTATGGAAAGCGGATTATTATTGATCATGGTGGAGGGCTCTCGACGCTTTACGCACATAATAGTACCTTGCTGGTTAGTGAAGGGCAGCAAGTAAAAAAAGGGCAGATTATTGCGAAGGTAGGAAGTACCGGGTGGTCGACCGGTCCACATGCGCACTTTGAGATAAGAGAAAATGGTACTCCTGTCGATCCTATGAAGTATTTTCGCAAATAATAATTTATTGATAATATGCGATGATTGATGTTCATAAAATCTTCACATTTTCTCCATGAGTTCTTCATAAGTTGAGGTTAAAATACAATAAAAAGGTGATTTAGCAACAAACTATTTTAATAAGTGTTCAGCATATTACCTTTTTATTACAGAATTTAAAGAGGAGGTTGATGAATTATTAAGTAATATTTAGATAATAACAATATAAATTAGTGTGATATAGGAGGAGTCAGCATGTCAAATACAGCAACAAGTTTAACAGATTTAATTGGAAATACTCCATTACTGGAATTAAAGAATTATAGCAAGAATCTTAATCTGGACGCAAGATTAATTGCAAAATTGGAATATTTCAATCCTCTCGGAAGCGTAAAAGATAGGATTGGTTACGCAATGATTAAAGATGCGGAAGAGAGAGGAAAACTCAACCAGGATTCTGTTATTATTGAGCCGACAAGCGGAAATACAGGTATTGCACTTGCTTTTACGGCAGCAGCAAGAGGTTATAGGATTATACTTACTATGCCTGAAACAATGAGTGTAGAGAGAAGGAACCTTCTAAAAGCACTTGGAGCAGAATTGGTTTTGACACCGGGTGCGGAAGGAATGAAGGGGGCTATTAAAAAGGCGGAAGAGCTTGCTTCACAAATGCCAAATGCTTTTATGCCTCAGCAGTTTCAGAATCCTGCCAATCCTGAAATACATAGAAACACTACTGCACAAGAAATATGGAAGGATACCGAAGGGAAAGTTGACATATTTGTCGGTGGTGTGGGAACAGGAGGAACTATTACAGGCGTTGGAGAAGCTTTAAAAGAAAAGAATCCGAATATCAAAATAATTGCCGTAGAGCCAGTCGATTCACCGGTGCTTTCAGGTGGCAATCCCGGACCTCATAAGATTCAGGGAATAGGGGCAGGCTTTATTCCGGACATATTAAACAAGGGAGTCATTGACGAAGTTTTCAAAGTAAAGAATGAAGAAGCATTTGAAACAGCACGTAAATTTTCGAAGGAAGAGGGATTACTCGTCGGGATATCATCCGGTGCAGCAGCTTTTGCAGCTACTCAAGTTGCAAAAAGGCCTGAAAATAGAGGGAAGACAATTGTTATCCTACTGCCTGGCACCGGAGAACGATATTTATCTACTGTGTTATTTCAAGATTGATGAATAATCTCTATGCAAAGGAAAAGCGATGAAAAGAATAATAATCAATATAATGATAATAGGTATGTTTATTTGGATAGGTACAGTAGGTGCCTTTGCCATGGACGATGCAGCGATATATTTTTCGGATGTCTCTGATGATGATTGGTATGCCGGTTATATATCAAACCTGCATGAAAAAGGACAAATCAATGGTTATGCAGATGGCACTTTTAAACCTGATAAAATTATCACAAAAGCCGAGTTTATAACACTTCTATTGAGGAGTTCAGGTTATAATGAGGAAATAGCACAAACCGGACACTGGAGTATGACTTATATAAAGAAGGCAGAGATGCTAAAGGTTATAGAAAAAGATGAATTAAATGAACAAGAACTTGGTGAGCCAATTAATCGTATGGAGGTGGCGAAAGCCATCGTGAACATTTTAAATGAATCCTATCCTGAAACGATAGATGCTTATAAGGAATATATTGGTGATTTTAATGATACTCCTGCCGAATATCAGCAATATGTTCTAAAGGCATATGCAAAAGGATTGATTACTGGATATCCTAACGGTACATTTAACGGAAACAACAATTTAACAAGGGCAGAGGCTTTGACGGTTATTATGAGAGTGATTGATGAAAGTGAGAGGATACTGGCAAATAAACCAAAAGAAGATAACAGCAAAGATGAAGCAGAAGGGATACTACAAGATACAAGTATCCAAAAGTCAATTGTAGAGACTGCTAAGAAGTATTTAGGAGTACCATATGTATGGGGGGGAGCTAGCCCATCCGGATTCGATTCATCCGGGATAGTATGGTATACCTTTAAAGAAAATGATATTCAATTGCCTCGTGTTTCTTTTGATATGTATAAAGTAGGGAAAGCAATTTCAAAAGAAGAGCTCCTTCCGGGAGATATAGTATTTTTTGAAGGATATGCATCAGGCCCGTCACATGCAGTTGTCTTTATTGGAGACGGAAAGTTTGTACACTCACCTTCTACCGGAAAAACAGTCTCGATAGGCAGCATCGATGATCCTTATTATTATGGACCAAGATATTATGGTGCACGAAGGGTTATTCAGTAGGTTTTAAAAAGCCCCCTTAAGCAATTTATATAGATTACTATAAAAGTGCGGACATTTTGCCCGCACTTTTATAGTGATGTTAATATTGTGGTTTGAAAGGAGTACTGCTTTTGTAAGATGAGTTATATGATTAGAAAAAGAATAGTTTTTGTACTCATGTTCATAGTTTTGTCTGTAATAGGATTAATTCTTAGGATAGGCTGGCTGCAGTTTTATGAAGGAGAGAGGCTTCGAAAAGAGGCAATAAGGCAGCAGATTCGTGATAATATCATTAATCCGAGTAGAGGAGCAATTTTAGAACGAAACGGTATAACGCTTGCAGTCAGTGTTTCTGTAGAAACGGTAAGTGCTTCTCCGAATGAAATTGCTAAATCCGGTAACGCTGGGCAAGTAGCTTTGGCATTATCACAGGTATTAGAAATGAATTACCAAGAAGTATATGAGAAAATAACAAAATCGAGTGAATATAAAATTATAAAAAGAAGAATTGAGAAAAGCAAGGCAGATCAAATCAGAGAAAAAGGTTTTAAAGGCATTTATTTAGAACAAGATTCTAAAAGATATTATCCATACGACAGTTTTGCATCTCATGTTATCGGCGCAACAGGTATAGATGATCAAGGATTGTTCGGAATAGAAGCTGCATACGATAAGTACCTGAAAGGTCAACCAGGTAGGGAAGTTTCCATGAAGGGCGCCATTGGAGCAGGGGTGCCATTTGAAAGTGAAAGGCATATTAATGCAGAGAATGGTTTCAGTGTGGTCTTGACTATTGACGAGACCATACAACATCTTACAGAAAAGCACTTAGAAAAAGCCATGCTTGAAAATAAGGTAGCAAAGAGTGGAACAGCTATTGTGATGGAACCGAATTCTGGAGAAATATTGGCGATGGCTGTAAAGCCCGATTTTAATTTGAATAATCCTTTTGAGATTATGGATGAGAAAACAAAAAAAGAAGTTCAAGCATTAACCGGGAAGGATTTTACAGAACGCTACAACGCTGCAATTGAGAATCAGTGGAGAAATAAAGCTATTTCCGATAGTTATGAGCCTGGTTCGACTTTTAAAATTATTACGGCAGCAGCTGCCTTAGAAGAGCATGCAGTGAAGATGGATGACCTTTTTAATTGTATCGGATATGCTGTTGTAGCCGGGCAAAGGATTAACTGTTGGAGATACTATCGTCCTCATGGGATTCAGACTTTTGCTCAGACACTTCAAAATTCTTGTAATCCTTCTTTTATTGAAATTGCGCAGGGAATTGGTCCGGACTTTTTTCAACGTTATGTAAGAGCTTTCGGTTTTATGGAAAAAACAGGAGTGGATTTTATTGGAGAATCAAAAGGAATATTTCACACGCCGGAAAAGTTTAACCAGTTGGAGTTAGCGACTGCATCTTTTGGGCAAGGATTTCAGGTTACACCGCTACAGATGGTTACGGCCATTTCTGCAGTTGCAAATGGAGGAAACCTAGTAAAGCCAAGACTGGTAAAACAACTGATCAATAATACAGGACAAGTAGTAGAAACATTTGATACACAAATAGTGCGTCAGGTGGTCTCAAAACAGACATCGAATACCATGAAAGATATTCTTAAAAGCGTGGTTTCGGAAGGTACCGGTAAAAACGCTTATATAAAAGGATATGAGATTGCCGGGAAGACAGGAACATCGGAAAAATTACCGAGAATGCAAGAGAAATATATTGCTTCTTTTGTAGGGTTCGCACCGGCAAAAGCCCCCGAAGTAGTTGTACTGGTTGTTCTGGATGAACCGGAGGGAGAGGAATATTCCGGTGGAATTATTGCCGCGCCTGTTGTAAGAAATATCATCAATGATATTATGAGTTATATGAATGTGGAGCCAAGGTATACAGAACAGGAGTTAATGACAGTAAATGTAGATATTCCCTATGTCACCAATATGGATATTCAGCAGGCACAAGAAATACTAAAAAGCTCCAGTCTATCATTTAGAGTTGAAGGAAATGGGACCAATGTTACCGGACAAGTTCCCGAAGCTAGTTCGAAAGTGGTACAACAGTCCGAAGTAGTATTGTTTACAGAAGGTTCTAAATCAGTCTCAAATATTAGTATACCAAATGTATTAGGAAAATCCATCACGGATGTTAGTCAAACATTGCGTGATGCAGGATTAAACTTGGCGGTAATAGATTCGGACTTTATCAATACTGTTAATAGTAGCGAAGAGAGTGCAGAAGCAATAAGACAAGAACCCGCACCAGGTATGCTTGTTCCGTCAGGCTCGGTCATAAGTGTGGAATTCAGACACAAAGAAGTAGATTAATCATGTAAGGCGTTTCTTTTTTGCTATCTTCATAAGTTCTTCAAAATTGTCAGTTATAATTGATACTAAAATCGTCAAAAAATTAGTAGCAAATTATCTTTAATAATAGTGAATAGCAGATGATGCCTAATAATAAAAAATTATAGTTTATGTCCAAGATATAGCAAGGCTAGAAGCATGGGTTGATGAGTTAGATAAATCAATAGTGAGTGCTGACCGAGGTATACTATAGTATCCAGCTTAAGATTTTTGACAAAAAGGCTCCTTTTTTGTTTGTATATTGTTTTTCCAATGATGACTCCGTATAGGAACACGCCCAACCAAGGAAAGATTGGATAATAATCAAGGGAACTGAAATTTCTATCAGTTAAACCTAGTGGAAAAAAGTATGGTGTGTCTATGGTTATCTTTGAAATAGCATTTCCGATTATAATAAAAGATGTTGCTAAAGAGAAGGTAACCTTATTACTTAACTTGTTAATGGATTTATATAATAGCATACAAACTCCTAAAAAGTGCAGGATACCAAAGCGAATGTAATATTCAGGGTCAAACAAATATGTAGCTAATGATAGTATCAAGCCAAATCCAAATACAACTGCTCCGCGCTTGGTATTATTCTTGCTAAAAGTACTGCTGATACCCGAAGTGAGCATGAAGAGTATGGCTGATAATTTACCTTCGTAGTACCAAAAACCACCTAGGTATTCTATATCATATGAATAAAAATCTTTTAAATCAACAATGAGATGGAATATGACCATTAAAATGATTGCTAAGCCCCTAATAAAATCTACTTCCCAGATGCGGTTATTTGTGTTCATATATTTCTCCCTTTGTATAAAAATTAATCAATTACATTATATAATGCTTTTTAACGAAAGTATACAGATTTACGTGAAAACATAGTAAACAAATATGAATAGTTAAATATCATACCTACAATAGATAGTTAAATAATTGTGAAGGGTTGGTCAAAAAATATGAAAAAAATTCTAGGAGGAATATTATTACTTATTATACTAATTACTTCTGGCGGCGTAGCTTATGCTTTTTGGCCAAACAATACGAGTATAGCGCCATATGCTCCCGATATGATACATTTGATTGTTGAAGATGAAATTGTTTTAGGAAAAGATAGTGTATTAGTGGAAAATAATCAAGTCTTATTAGCCTTACCTGTTATAAAAGAATATATTGACTCTAATGTTCATTGGGATGAGAAAAACAGTAAATTTATTTTTACCACTAAGGATAAAGTCATTAGAATGGCTGCTGGTCAGCTTACTGCAACGGTTAATGCACGGCTGATAGATTTGAATATTCCTGTGAAATTGATTGAAAATATACCTTATGCACCGATAGAGGTTTTGAAAGATATATTCCAAATTGAGGTGACGTGGATTGACTCAAACAAAGTAGTAACGATCGATTATAAGAAGAATGTAAAACAAGACGTCCAAGTAATTTCAAAAAAAGCTAAAGTCCGTAAGGAACCTTCCATTAAAGCACTCATATTAAAGAAAGATATAGAAAACAATGAAAAAATGAGAATGTTTGAGGAATATGATAAGTGGTATAAGGTAAGGACGGAGGATGGTGTAATAGGATATATTGAAAAACGATTTGTAAGGAAGGTAGAAAATAAGATAGAAAGCAAAGAAGATAGAAATGATGAAGTAATACAATCATCATGGAAACCCAACAACGGAAAAATAAATATGGTTTGGGAGTACGTGCATAAAAGTACTCCCAATATGGAAAAAGTGAAGAAAATAGAAGGTCTAGATGTTGTTTCACCAACGTGGTTTTCTATTACTGATGAAAACGGAACTATAGTTGACAAAGCCGATGCGAAATATGTAAATTGGGCTCACAATAATGGTTATAAAGTATGGGCATTAGTAGATAATAGTTTTGATCCGGATATAACCAATATAATTTTAAATGATTCAGAGATGAGAGAAAAGATTATTCAGCAGCTTTTAATGTATGCAGAAACTTACAAGTTAGATGGGATCAATATTGACTTTGAAAATGTATATCTAAAAGATAAGGATATGGTTACGCAGTTTGTAAGAGAGTTGGTTCCGATGTTTAAAGAACAGGGGCTAATTGTTTCAATAGATGTTACAGTAAAATCTACAAATGAGAACTGGTCTATGTTTTACGACAGAAAGGCGTTGTCAGAAGTGGTAGATTATGTGGCATTAATGGCATATGATCAGCATTGGTCTTCAAGTCCGAAGGCAGGGTCTGTTGCTCAGATTACATGGGTTGAAAATAGTCTAAAACAAGTATTAAAAGAGGTGCCTGCAGATAAGCTTTTGTTAGGATTGCCGTTTTATGCGAGAGAATGGAAAGAAGAAATGGTTAATAATAAAAAGAAAGTAACTTCTAAAGCTTTATCAATGAAAGCCGTTAAAAAAATCATCAGTGATAAAAATGCCAATGTATCGTGGGACGATGAGAGCGGGCAGTATTACGCTCAATATAAAGAAGGACAAGCTATCTATAAAATATGGGTAGAAGATGCCCGGTCAATAACTCTAAAAGCTTCATTGGTAAGTAAATATGGTCTTGCCGGTGTGGCATCATGGCGCAGAGGTTTTGAAAGTGAAGACGTTTGGAATGTCTTGTTGGAAAGTTTAAAACAAAAAGATATTACTATAGAGGAAGGAGAAAAAACATGGAAATAAAGAACATTAAAGACAAAGCTTTTGTTTTATTAAGTGTTTTCCTTGTTTCAGTTTCGCTGTTTACTTACCAGGTAGTACTCACTAGAATTTATTCTGCAATTCTTTGGTATCATTATGTATTTTTGATTACCTCTTTTGCAGTGTTCGGATTGGGGATAGGCGGAATCATTGCCTATAAGCAGCAGGAAAAAAGACAAAAAAGTATTTTGAAAAAATCAAGAGATACAAAAGTAAGAGAAGCATCGCCTCTGGAAGATATCAATAAAGCAGTGACCATTCTTTCAATCTCATATCTACTTGTACTGGGTTTGATTTATTTATTACCGTATATTGGCGGCTTGCTTATATATGCTGTATTGGGTACCATTCCCTTTGTGATTGGAGGATATTTTTTTTCAACGCTTTTCAGAGAATTGTCAGGAATAAGCAATAAGCTGTATTTTGCAGATCTGTTGGGTTCCGGGATAGGAAGCGTCGCTGTATTGCTGTCATTAAATTATTTGGGAATGTATAGATCGGTGATACTTGTCTGTATAATTGCATCCTTAGCAGCACTATTATATTCAAGTGCTCTAAAAATTAAAAATGCTGTTAATTATGTTTTGCCTGTACTATTGCTTGTTGCTATCTTATTACCTGGGCAATATGTCAAGAGTATTGAGCAGAATTTTAACGGAATTAAAACAAATGTTTCTAAGACGTTGGGGAATATAAACAAATCAGGTGAAAACGGTGAAATTGTTTATACGCAATGGAATGCTTTTTCAAGAACCGATGTGATCAAGGTCAAAGAAGCCCCTGATCAAATGGTGGTTACCATAGATGGTGCAGCTAATGCGCCGATGTATAGATTCGATGGGAATATGGAAAGTCTTGATAAATATAAGAAAAATACCGAGTTTATTCCTTTTTCATTCGGGAAAAATGACAGCACGTTAATCATTGGTCCCGGCGGTGGAAGAGACATCCTCTTTGCGCTGGCTGGCGGAAGCAAGGATATAACTGCAGTTGAAATTAATACTTCCAGTATTGAAGCAGTCCGGCAGTTTAAAGATTTCAACGGAAATATTTACGATAGACCGGAAGTGAGAGTGTATGGAGAAGATGGCCGAAATTATATAAGAAAGACACAAGATAAATATGATGTTATCTTTTTATCTCTGGTTATGACCAGTACGTCACAAGGCGCAGGATATGCATTATCAGAAAATTATATCTATACCACAGAAGCCATGCAGGACTATTTAGCACACTTAAAAGAGGATGGTAAACTTGCATTTTTGACTCATGATCAAGAGGATTTAGGTAAAATTGTGGCAACGGCTATTCTTGCGTTAAAAAATAGAGGCATACCGGTAAAAGACGCACCGAAGTATATCGCAATATTCAGGAAAAATATGCCTCAAGCCCAGCACGGTGGTGAGCATATTCATAATCCTATGGTAATTATTAAAAATCAGCCGTTTACTGAACAGCAAAGCAAAGAATTGGCGCAGAGTGCATATGAAAATGGCAATCTTCCCTTATTTACCCCGCATGTATATGAAGAAGGGCCGCTGCAGCACATTAAGGAAGAGCATATTTCGATGGCTGAATATTTGACAGGCTTTACCTATAACGTAACTCCTGCAACAGATGATAATCCGTATTTCTATAACTTTACCAAAGGAATATCCCCTGTTTTGATTTTCATTCTGTTCTTTATACTTATAGGTAGTTTCATTCTATTCATACCTTTTATTATAAAGCATAGTGCTGTAAGACCTGCCTTGTATTTCAGCGGACTAGGTGCAGGATTCATGCTGATAGAAATTCCTCTGATACAAAAGTTTATACTTTATCTTGGACATCCTGTTCTAGCTTTTACGTATGTTTTGGCAGCACTATTAATCGGATGTGGTTTAGGGAGTTTTGTGAGCAGCAGCAAAGTATTTAGTAAAACGGTAAAAGGAATATATTTACCTCCAATACTAATTGTTATCGTAAATATTGCCTTGATCAGTTCACTAGGGTTAATATTTAGAAACACTTCAGATTGGAGTTTGATAAACAGGATTCTTATATCTTCACTGCTTGTGATTATTCAGGGATTCTTTATGGGAATGCCATTCCCAAGAGGACTGAGGCTATTAAATGAGAATAAAAAAACCGATATCATTCCTATTATGTGGGGAATTAACGGTGTAATGTCGGTTGTTGGTTCTGTTGTTTCAATCATGTTATCTATGGAACTCGGATTTAATGGTGCCCTAATAGCAGGTAGTATCGTATACATCCTGGTTAGTCTTATTAGAAAGATTTAAGTACTGTTAGGCAATGGATAAAAAATTTAAATATATATTAAAATCTTCACAGGTTCTTCATAATTAAGTAATACAATATGAATAGTAGGAAATAAATCTGTAATATCAAGATAAGAGGAAAATTTTAAGGAGGAATTTACATGAATTGTCATGGAAATCAAAATAATAATGAGAATAAAGGAGGGCATAACCATAAAGGTCATATGTCGCACATGTGGCTAATGGTATTGTGCTGTGCTATTCCGCTATTATTATTGCTGGCACTGCCGTTATTAAAAATTAATAATCCAAATCTGAAAGGTTGGCTGTCAGGAGCTATTTTCTTCTTATGCCCATTGATGCATTTGCTAATGATGCCTTTGATGTTTAGAAAAAATAAGAATAAGAAAGAAGACCATGGCCAGCATATGAATAATCAAATCGAAGCAAACCGTTCGGAGGGATAATATGAACTGCTGTGGTGGAAGTCGTTAACAAAACAATCAAGGAAATAATCAGGCAAGCAGTCATTCAAATGTAAGATTATATGCTATTATAGCAGTTATAATCATTGCAAGTATTGCTTTATACTATGTTAGCTGACTGATGAATACATGAAAGTTCTTTTCAGGCCTCCAATATTATTATTGGAGGCTTAAATATTATACGATTATATATATTTAAAAACGTGGTAAAGGTGAGTTATAGATTTATGTGGGAAAAGATGAAAAGCCGTTATTCCATACTTGGAATATTTATCATTATCGTTGGCGTTATTTTTATTTATAGACTACTTCAACTTCAGATTGTGGATGGAGCAAATTATGCTAAACAATCTAAGAGCAGGCTGAAAAGAACGATACAAGTTAAAGCTCCAAGGGGAGAAATAATGGATAGGTACGGTAGAACTATTGCAACCAATAGAGTAGGATATTCTCTTGTCATTCAGAAAACCAATATTAGTGTAAATGAGTTAAATGATATGATTTTAAAGTTGGCAACTTTGCTGGAACGTAGCCAGGATATGTATGTCGACATCCTACCTATCACCATTCCACCGTTTGAATTTAACTTTTCGGGTAATGATGAAAATTCAAAGAATGAGAAAGCAATAGAATGGAAGACAGAAAGGAATTTTGATGTAGATGATACAGCAGAAGAGGTGATACAAAGCTTAAGGCAAGTATACAAAATCCCGGAAAGTTATAGCGACTTAGAAGCCAGGAAAGTTATTTCAATTCGTTATGCAATGGCAGAGCAAGGATTTGGTATATTTAACGGTTTTAATATTGCATCAGACGTAAGTGTAAATACAATCATGCAATTGGAGGAAAGAAACAATGAATTTCCGGGCATCGGTATTTTTCAAGAGCCCATTAGATCTTACCCGCAGCAGCAATTAGCAGCACACCTATTGGGGTATGTTGGGAGAATTAATGCAGAGGAATATGCTAAGCTCAAAGAAAAAGGCTATGGCATGAATGATACTTTGGGGAAAGCTGGTTTAGAGAAATATCTCGAGGAATATTTAAAGGGACAAGACAGTCAAAGACAAATTGAAATGGATCAATCTGGGCAACTGACACAAGTGTTGAATAGCAGTGTGCCAATTCCAGGGAATAACGTACTGCTGACCATTGATTCAGAAGTACAAAGAGTGGCGGAGATGTCATTACAGAATGTTATCGAAAAGATACGTAGTGGGGGATATGGTGAAAAATATAGTGATGCAAACAGCGGATCAGTAGTAGCACTGGATGTTAACACAGGAGCCGTCATTGCAATGGCTAGTTATCCAACTTATGACCCCTCTAGTTTTTATAAAGATTATCAAAGATTAGCTAATGATGAGCTGCAGCCTTTATTTAACAGGGCAATTTCCGGCGCTTATGCACCGGGCTCTACGTTTAAAATGTTGACTGGGATAGCTGCACTTGAAGAAGGTATTGTTACCTCTCAAGATAAAATTCTGGATACCGGGTTATACAGGTTTTATAAAGGCTATCAGCCCGCATGCTGGTTATGGACGAGATCACGGTCAACACATGGCTATTTGGATATGGTAGGTGCATTAAAAGTTTCATGTAACATCTATTTTTATGATGTTGGCAGAAGGCTGGGTATAGATAGATTATATAATTACGGTTTGAAGTTCGGACTAGGCCAGATGACAGGCATTGAACTCACTGGTGAAAGCAAAGGTATACTGGCGGGCCCGGAAACCCGCAAACAGATATTTAACGCTCCTTGGAATCCTGGAGATACCATCCAAGCAGCGATCGGCCAATCAGATAATGTATTTACGCCTTTACAAATAGCTAACTACATCAGTACAATCGCAAATGGGGGTACTAGATACAAGGTTCATCTGGTAGATAAGGTAAAGAGTGCCGACGGTAAAGTTCTGAAAGCCGTTGAGCCTGAAATACTGGAAAAAATCAGTTTGAAGCCAGAAACAATCAAAACAATTTTTGAAGGAATGAAGGCTGTTACACAGCCTGGAGGAACAGCCAGTGCGCCTTTTAATAACTTTCCGGTAACGGTAGCCGGAAAGACCGGGACGGCACAGGTCCCGAATGGTTCTGATAATGGAGTGTTTGTAGCATTTGCGCCTTATGAGAACCCGCAAATAGCAGTTGCTGTCATTGTAGAACATGGCGGCAGCGGTGGAAATGTTGCACCTGTTGCGAGAGATATTATCGCTGCATATTTAGGTTTAGATAAAACTGAAAGCAGTGATTTTCCTCAAAATCAGTTAATAAGATAAGGAACTTACAAATGAACGATAACACGGCCGTTAGGAGGGTAATTTATGAATAAAATATTTGTTGTATTAGTACTGCTAATAGTAATTTTTTTGCAGTTAGTGCAGCATATGTATTTTGGCCTAATAGTTCGCAGATTTCACCATACCCTCTTGGAATCACGCATGTATTAGTCGAAGATAAATTGGTCGCAAGCAAACATACTGCAATCATGGAACATGGTGAGATTTTTATCGCACTGCCAATAGTTACAAAATATATTGTTCCTGAAACATATTGGAATTCTAATGATGGTAAAATAGTACTTGCCGTTAAAGACAAAATCATACAATTGCAAACTAATAAAAGTATTGCTGTTATTGGCGCAGAATCAGTTGAACTGGGTTCAACACCTAAGGTGGTTGAAAACGTGCCTTATATTCCTATGCAATTTTTAGCAAAGATGCTTGATATCAAAATTGATTGGGCAGGTGTAAACAATGTGGTGATAGTTGATTATATGAAAAGCAAGAAGCAGCTTGCACAAGTGGTTTCAGCAAATGCAGAAATTCGCACAAGTCCGTCTATAAAGTCTCCTATCTTAGTGAGTTATGGACTAAAAGGTCAAGTAGTTAGGGTTTTTGATGAATATAAAAAGTGGTATAAAGTCCGAACACGAGATGGTGTAATAGGGTATATTGATAAACGTTATATAAAGTCAATAGAAAATTATTAATATCATCTAATTACTACAAAAATAACAAGCATAAAGATTATGACTTTTCTTATAATGTAAATCCTATAACAATATATCCTGCAAGAGCAAGTAATACTCCTAAAATGACATATGGGGTAGAAGTGGTTAAATGCTCTCCGAATGAAATGTTTACCATTTCAGCCGATAAAGGGGATACTACATCTACGACTGCCCCGCCTGCCCATACAGTTCCAACCATGATTGCGATATTCACGCCTGAGTTTATTGAAAATGTGATGGCAAGAGGCATGATGAGTGCCCAGGTAGCCCACGATGAGCCGATTGTGTAGGAAATAACTCCTGTAATGAGAAATAGTACTGCAGGAATCAAGATTTTAGGAATACTTTTGATGATACTTTCTCCTAAGAGTTTATTGAAACCAAGGTCTTGTGTGACACTTGTTAATGCCCAGCTTAGCACCAAAATGATAATAAGTGAAATCACTTTTTCAGCGCCTTTTACGATATGTGCTTCAATCTCAGCAAGACTGATTTTCTGAAATAAAAAGAAGATACTTGTCATGACAATGGTTAACAATGCACCGGCGAAAATGGAGACATTAAAGTTTGCTGCACTAAGTGTTCCAAAAAAAGTATCCGATTTATTTCTTCCGGTCCACCAGAAAAAGAAAACAGTACTTATAAGCAAAATAATGACAGGTATGATGAGGTTAATACTTTTACTTGGGTATTCCTGTACAGATTGATTGGCATTTTGCTCTTTTTCCAGATGTTGTTCTGTAAGTTCTTCTTTTTCTTTTGCGTTTCCCAATTTGAATTTTCCAAATCCGAGTCCGAAGATGGTTACTCCAATGGCAATAAGAAGCATACTCCATGAAAAAAAGTTCCATAATACGCTTTTAGCAACAATTGCATAAGCACTTTGATTGATCTCTTTTTCCCTGATGTTGTTAGTGACTAAAGTTACCATATAGCCTAAGTAGGAGGTTGCAATAGGGATGAGTAGAATTAACTGAAGGCTTGTTACAGAAAGTAAAAAAGCCAGCTTCTCTTTTGAACCCTTCACTTTTTCTAGCAAAGGATTCAATACTGTTCCTACAGCAATGGTATGGAAAGAACTATCGAAAAAAGTAATAAGGCTTAGTAGCCAGCTCCAGCCCAATACACCTCTCTCACTTTTTACCCATTTTCCTACTCTCTCGCTAAATCCTGATATTCCTCCTGCCATTTCAATCAAATCTGCCAGTGCACCAAAAGCAATAAGAAATCCCAGTGTGTAGGCACTGTCTTTATTAGCAACAGCTTCAATAATATAATTCCCTATAGAAGTAATTCCGTTAAATAATGAGCGAGTACTAAGGAGTGCTCCTATAATTACGCCGGTAAGTAGAGAGGGAATCAATTTCTTAGTTTTGAATGTTAAAATGATAGTAATCAGTGCCGGCATAATAGATAGCCATATCATAATATACTCCTCCAGTTTATAAAATCTATTCGTATTATTTCTTATTCCGCAGACTTTATTCAGAAGAGAGTGTTTATAGGGTAGAAAAACTTCGTTATCTTTCTGAATAACAGCCTAAAATGAAGTTGTCGACTAGTTCAACATAAGAACCCTGTTTGTAATAAATAAAAAGAAAGTCATGAGTCGGAAGAATACTTGTAAAGTTATAAAGGGATACTAAAATCAATGATTTTCCAAGGAAAGGATGATTTAAGTTGACGATAGAACTTATACTTTCGGTTATGCCGCCTTTGGCAGCTATTATTCTGGCATTGATTACAAGACAGGTTATTCCGTCGTTATTGATTGGATTATGGATTGGCAGCTTTATTGCGTCTCCTGGGTTTATTTCCTCAATTGCAACAATGGCAGATTATATTGTCAATACACTCTCGGATAGAGGAAACCTGGACGTACTTCTCTTTTTATATGCCTTTAGCGGATTAGTGGCTGTTATTGAATTATCAGGCGGGGTACAGGGGTTTGCAAAGTTTCTCTCAAGATTAATTAGAAGTAAACGTGGAGCACTTTTAGGATTGTGGGCATTAATACCTATTACCTTTATTGACTGTGGTTTCCGTGTGGTGGCAACCGGATCTATTATGAAACCCATTATCCAAAAACAAGGGATTTCTCGTGAAAGGTTTGCATATATGCTGAATAACTCTGCAAGTCCTGTGGTGGCTATAATACCTATTGCTACTACCTTTGTAGGATATATGGTAGGAGTAGTTGCCAGTGGTCTTCAGGTTGCAGGCAGTGGTGCATCCCCTTATATCATTTTCCTTCAAAGCATCCCTTTTAACTTTTTTAGCTTAGCTTCTTTTGGTGTTGTACTGCTTTCAGTTTTAGGTATTCTAAACTTTCGAGTTATGAAAAAAATGGAAGAGGAAAATCCTAAGGATGAAGAAGTTGAAGAACGCAGCAAGCAGATGACAGGACAGCCAGACTATCAGGATCAGCTCACAACAAAGCAGGGCATGGGGATGACATTTGCTGCAGAAACAGGACAAGAAATATCACCTGATATCCATGAACAAAATCTTAAAGGACCTAAAGATGATAGACATACGGAACATGGCCAAATGAATACTGAAAAAAAGCATAATGAAGTGCATCACACAGGGCAGCATAAAGAACACGGTGATATGCATATGGACCATGAGATGGGTCAAATCGATATGAATATTGAACCAAGGCCATGGAATCTCATAGTACCCATTATGGTGATTATCCCATTGAGTTTCTATCTTATGTGGTGGTCAGGCAGGGGAAAAGGCAGAAATACACTGCTGGATATATTCTCAAATGCGGACTCATCCCGTGCGATGCTCTTAGCCTTGCTTATTACAACAATGGTATCGTTTATTTTTTACCGTTTTCAAGGTATCCATCTAAAAGAGATGGTAAGTCGTTTTGTTAAAGGTGGAAACAGGTTGATGATGACCATTGCGATTCTTGCAGTAGCATGGCCTATTGCAAGAGTATCTAAAGATCTGGGATTACCCAAATTAATCACCATGACGATAGGAAATACTCTTCCGGCTTTTTTGGTTCCAGTAACAGTGTTTTTAATCACTGCTGCAGTTACGTTTTTTATCGGTTCATCATGGGGGACATGGGCTTTAACTATGCCCTTGGCAATCCCGCTGGCGGTAGTTTCAGGAGCTTTCATTCCTATGACGGTAGGAGCCGTATTTGCAGGAGGGACTTTTGGCGATGTATCATCACCGCTATCCGGCATGGGTGCCATGGCTTCAGGAATTGCCGAGGTAGAGCATATGGACTATATAACCGCGCAGATGCCGTATAACCTGTTAGCCGCTGCATTAGCAGCAGTTGCTTTTTTAGTAGTACCCCTAATTATGTAGTGAACGTGAAATATCAAGATAATGTAACTTAGCTTTTGTGCCGAAAGACTTTATCTTATTATAACAGGAGTTTTTGAAAGGAGAGCAAATATATGAGCGATATCAAACTACAGATTGATATAACAAAACACCAACCCATAGACAGATATCCAACTGTTTCCAGTGCTTTTGAAAGTTTAGCATCCGGTGAAAAAATGGAGTTGATAAATGACCATGATATGCGTCCCTTGTTACAATATAAGCTTTCTATAGATTATCCGGATCAATATGATTGGAAATATACAGAGCAGGGACCGGAATTATGCAGGGTTGTGCTTATCAAAAGGTAAATTTTATTGAAGGTATGGGGTGTGAAGGAGATTGTGTCGGCGGACCAAGAACAAATATCGGAGTAGAGAAAGCGACCAAACTGATGAATGCGTTCGGTGAGGACTCTATGATAATGACACCCTTTGATAATTTCAATATGAAAAGCTCCTAAAACAATTAGGAATTGAGTCTATTGAAGAGGTCATTAAGAATGAAGAAGTATTTAAATTATTAACTAGATAATCATGATATTAAGAATTTGAATATAAACAACATGTGCATTGGATTATATGAATGTAATTCTTTAGCATAAAGACGTTATTAAATACCATCATGAAAATTACGATGGGACAGGTTTCTTCGGTATAAAAGGAGAGCAAATACCAATAATGGCACAAATCATTAAGATTGCTGATACGATAGAGCTGAATTCATCTTTGAAAGAAATGTACATTGAAGATAAGCAAAGAGTTCAAGCTTTTGTAAAAATTCATGAAAACACCATGTTCGCTCCGCGGCTTGTAAATGCGTTCATAGAAGTCAGCCATACACCGTATTTCTGGCTTGATTTGAAGGATGAGTTTATCAACTTTTCTATCCGAAGGAATATGCCCAATTTTAGCATGGAGATGTCGTTAAGCAAAATTCATGATATAACAAAAGTATTCTCTAAAATTATAGATGCGAAATCAAGGTTTACTCAAAAGCATTCCAGTAAGCTGTCAGAGAAAGCTGCAACCATAGGGGGGGTTTATAAAAAACCGGCAGATGAAATTTACAAATTGATGATTGCAGCAGATTTACATGATATAGGTAAGCTTGCAATCAATAACGCTATTCTCGATAAGCCTGGCAGGCTTGACGAAAGAGAGTTTGATATAATAAAACAGCATCCATATTATACAAAATTGAGCTTGCAGGAGATTACAGGGTTTGAAGATATTACGGAATGGGCTTCAAACCATCATGAGAAACTAAACGGAAGAGGATATCCTTTTGGGAAGACAGGCCAGGAACTTGACTTTAATTCTCGTATTATTGCATGCCTTGATGTTTATCAGGCTTTAATGGAAGAAAGGCCATATCGTTTGCCCTTGACGCACAAACAGGCTACAGAAATTCTAGACCAAATGGTCCAAGAAGGTGCGCTGGATAAAGTGATAACAGATGATATAAAAAGAGTTTTTAAGGAATAATGATAGAGAATATTTATTATGATAAGAAATAGAGGTGGATTATGGATATTGAACTAGTAAGGAGTAGTATTGTTTCAAACGTTTATCATATCGACGCTGCAAAGAAGGTGCCGCTGCATAAGCACGATAAAAGCGATGAGCTTTTTTATTGCATTGCAGGAAGCGGATTTGGTGTCTTAGAAAATGGAGAAATTGAGCTGACTGTTGGAAAAGTATTTACTGTTACGGCAGGAACCATGCACTCTTTAAGGACAGATGGGAACCTTTATGTGTGCTCATTTTTAGTCCCAGTGGTTGAAGAATAAAATATTAGCATAAAAGAAAAACTTGCTTTAACAATGAGCGAGTTCTTCTTTTATAAGGATGAATTTTCATGAGAGAAATTAAAAGTTCTTAGCTTTTCCTTCTGAATCTTTTATTGCATCTTCTATGATTGACTCAACATTATTGCCAGCAATATCTAATCCGTCAGCTGATATAGTAGTGAAGTCAGTAATTCCTAAGAAACCTAATATTGCCCTTAAGTATCTGTCTCCCATTTCAAAAGATGAAAATGGCTCGACGGCATATTGCCCGCCTCTTGCAGAGATATTTATTGCTTTTTTTCCTTGACATAAGCCAACAGGACCATCTTCGGTATACTTGAATGTAATTCCAACCACACAAATATAATCAATGTATGCTTTTAAAATAGCAGGAATACTCAAATTCCACATGGGTTCTGCAATTACATATTTATCAACTTCAGCAAATTGGTATGCGTATTTTAAAATTGGATGATTCTTATTTTTATCATCTTTGGGACCAAATACAGTATTAATATCATCTATTGATAAAAAATCTATATCCTCTTTATATAAATCTAAGGATATGATTTCATCATTTGGATGACTTTGCTTATATGATTCTATAAAACTATCAGAGATTCTATAGGTTCTTGATACACCTTCCGGTTTTGCATTTGCTTTAATATACAGTACTTTACTCATTTGCTTTCCTCCAAGTGTTTTAGGTTGATATATTCTGAACTATATTTAGTATGTGCAAATCAATATGATTTATCTGGACTTATAAAAAATTTTATCAAGCGGAATAGAGTACATGTTTTGTTCAAATAATACAACTGCAAATATTTTTTTAGGGAGGGGATAAATATGCAAGTAAATAAAATGAATCATCCGAATCAAGGAATTAAATGTGTAGTAAACACCTGCCACTATTATATGAATGGTGATTATTGCGCAGCAGAAAGAATAGAAGTGCAACCAAGAAATGCAAGTGATTCACAGGAAACTGATTGTGCGACATTTATACCGGAAGGAAGATAGTAGTCAACAAAAAGAATCTGCTGCTGATGTACTTGGCAGCAAATTCTTTTTATTATTGTATATAGTAAATAAAAGTTAAGCAGATAACTGAATGATTTTATCAGCAAGAAAATCTGCATCCTCTCTGTTATGTGTAACAAGTATAGTGGTGATTTTTTGAGACTTGATGGTCTGCTTCAAATCCTTTCGTAATTCATCTACTAAATTTGTATCAAGGTTGCTTTCCGTGTAGTTTTAAGAATATCCCTCAATTTGTCAAAATCATTATGCATTGTTAGTTCACCTCCGTTAACAGTTTACAGTTCCTGTTAGGAAGGTGAAACGATATAGGATATCTATAAAAATAGGAACTGTAAAAACGTATTATAAACATAAAGCCATATTTAATAGGGTTTACATTAAAGTTCAAACAGGAAAAAGTGACATTCGCTAAATAAAAAAAGTGTGAGTTTGGCGGGGCTTTTTCCATGCCTAAACCAATCCCCTCCAAACTTGAGAGTTCGGAGGGGATTTTAATGTTTATCAAATTTACCAAAGAGCAATGGCCGCTACCAAGTAGCGGTCTTGCGTAATGAAGCAGACATCATTTTATGTATCTTAACTAATATTGAACTATCAAAAAAGTCTATTCTGGTTAAGGGGCAAATACGGCCAACAAGTAGAACTACCAGAACCTATAATCAGGATATGTAATAGCGTAAATCTCAAAAAAGCTTATCTGGATTGTGTCCATGTGGGCTTTTTTTGTCGTGAAAATAGAAGTTTTACCAGGTGTCGCTCTCCACCCTCTGTTTTGGTTTTTTACCTAAAAAAAATCAAAACGGAGGTTCGACATGAAAAGGATTAATTTACGGGATTTATACCCGTTCTATAAATCTGACATTTTCGTTGAAGTACCAGATGAAGTTGCAGAGCTATTCAAACAGATTAATCGAAAAGAACATGCTGACTTTGAGCGCAGGCGTGTACACAAAGCATACTATTCACTTAATGCTGAGGACGGTATTGAAAAGGATGTTGTACTACTTGTTTTATCGCCGGAGGAAATCTATGAGCGAAAACTTATCAGTCAGGAACTGTATGCCGCTATAAACAGTCTGCCGGACAAGCAGGCCAAGCGCGTGTATGCACATTTCTTTTTGGATATGAGTAAATCTCAAATAGCAAGGATTGAAGGAGTGAATAAAAGCCAGATATCTCGTTCAATCGATAAGGCACTAAAAAATATTGAAAAATTTTTAAAAAAATATTTGTAAGGGGTGCAACAAACGCCTAAAAAATCTGCTGATTAATAGAGGGACAAACTCTACCCCCTCAGTTGAACCTTGAGAATTAAATAAGTGTTTTATCCGGTACTTTCCCCGTATGTCCTTTAAAGGATAGCCAGATTGCAGGTGCGCCAAGATCATCTGTCTGCCATTATGCTGGATTGCAACCCAAGTAAATGCTTTTTATAGATTGATAGAGGCAAGGTGTGAGCGATCAATACCTTTGCAATAAATAATGAAGGTTACATTTAAGGCGATGACACATACGGAGGGATAATGATACTTGCGTACAGTCGAGGTTAAGTCCTAGAGTGCGCCCCGGTCGCTGACGGGGAGGTGGAATTCCTATGAGGACAGTCAACCGCTGTCTACCGGATGAATTAATATAAACAGAGTTCTAACCTTCAGAGTGAGTTTTACACCCTCCGGGTACAGGTACTCGGTCTGAAGGTTAGAAATCGTTATCCAGGGACTTAGCGCCACTTATTTCACGCTTAAAGAAGTGGGAGTCTCAGTGGCGGTTAGTCATCGGATAGAACCAAAGCAGAAATGCAGATTAGGGGTACGTCTATCTATGCAAACATATATGTGCATCCAATCAAAGGCGTGCTCCTAATATATGCATACTATATTACAATAGAAAGGGGCTGATACTTTGCTAAAGAATAATGAGGCATATAAATTAATCTTTCGAGAATATCCGGATGTAGTAAACGTAGAGCAGATGTGCGAAATGCTAGGCAATATCAGCACAAAAACCGGATATCGTCTTTTGAAACAAAATCAAATAAAACATTTTAAGATAGGTAGATCTTATAAAATTCCAAAGCTTCATATTTTTGAATACTTAGATGTCGTACAAGAATCTAGTGCGTAAAATATCGTTTGTACATTTGAAATACATTATAAAGCCTGCTACACTGTAATAGTCAGTGGTAGGTGAATTTAAACTGTTACTTTTCAAGGAGGTTACATATTATGGTAGCAGGACATCTGCGAGAGAAAAACGGTTATTTCCATATTATTCTCAATTATAAAGATGTAAATGGGAACCGGCGAACAAAGTCCATTAGTACAGGACTGCCCATAAAAGGGAATAAAAAAACGTGCTGAAGCAATGTTGCAGGATGCACGAAAAAATTTCGATCAAAATAAATCAATAGACTCTGATGATATCTTGTTTACAGAGTACCTTTTAAGCTGGTTGGAGATGATGAAAAACAGTGTTGAAATGACTACTTATGCATCTTATTCCTACTGTATTAAAAACAAAATAAATCCTTATTTTGAAGAAAAAAAGATAAAACTGAAAGACCTAACTCCAAAGCATATACAGGATTATTATCAATATGAGCTTAATGAAACGGGATTGAGTGCCAACACGGTTATTCATCGTCATGCAAACATCCGGAAGGCGTTACAACATGCCTTTAAAATAGGATTGATAGACTATAATCCTGCTGACCGGATTGAACGTCCTAAGAAGGGGAAATTCGTCGGTAGTATCTATGATAAAAGTGAATTAGATAATTTATTTGATGTGGTTAGACATCAAAAGATAGAGATTGCTGTCATTTTAGGCGCGTTTTATGGACTGCGGCGAAGCGAGATTGTAGGACTAAAGTGGGAAGCTATTGACTTTGAGAAAAAAACATTGACCATTAAGCATACGGTAACTGAGGTAACTTTGGATGGGAAAATTACTACAATAGCAAAAGACCGCACAAAGACAAAATCAAGTTATCGCACACTGCCGCTGGTAGTGCCTTTTGAAGAATTACTCCATAGATTGAAAGCGCAGCAGGAACTCAATCGAAAAGTTTGCGGAAACGCGTATTGCAAAGATTATCTGGATTATATTTATGTGAATGAGATTGGAGAAAGAGTCAAGCCCAATTATATTACACAGCATTTTGCAATCGTCTTAAAGAACCACAATCTGAAAAAAATTCGCTTTCATGATCTTCGCCACAGTTGTGCAAGTTTATTATACGCCAATGGAGTTAGCCTAAAGGAGATACAGGAATGGTTAGGGCATAGCGATATTTCTACTACATCAAATATCTATACGCATTTGGACTTCAGTTCAAAAGTTGCTTCTGCAAATGCAATCATTGGAGTATATCCCTCCTGAGATTGGAGGGATGCTGATAACTAAGGAGTAAGGGAGGGAAATATATGAACTACCGAGATAAAAAGAAAAACTCTCAAATTCGCATGGTTAGCGATTTTAAGAGCTTTGTTTTTTGGTGCCGATGGCCGGAGTCGAACCGGCACGGTGTTGCCACCGGTGGATTTTGAGTCCACTACGTCTGCCAATTCCATCACATCGGCATGTTTTTTGGGAACATTGATTATTATACAAGAACTTAATCAAAAAAGCAATAGTAATTTAAAAAAAAATTTTTCCAGACATTTTTCCGGAAAATTCGATATTATGATGCGGAGTATCTATGCATTAATAGTTTTGTAATAAATGTGTGGTAATATAAGAACAATTATGTCCATGCTTACTTATATAAAATATAGGTAATATCATTTTGTTATTATAAAATCACATATACATAGATGGATTATGATATTTCCCAATCATATGAAGGGAGTGATAATTGAATGAGTCAAGAAAAGATGATGGTTCAAAAGTGCAAGGGTGGAGATATGGCTGCTTTTGAACAGCTTATAGAAAACTATCAGAAAAAAGTATTTAATATTGCATATAGAATATTAGGCAATCCTGATGATGCATCGGATATGGCACAGGAAGTTTTCCTAAAAGTATATAAGTCTATTTCAAATTTTAAGGAAGAGTCTTCTCTTTCTACGTGGATCTATCGAATTGCTACAAATGTATGTCTTGATGAGGTAAGAAAGAGAAAAAAGGCGGCAGTTGTCTCGATAAATTCTACTATTCAACTGGAGGATGGAGAGATAAACGTCCAAATGGAGGATGAAGGTCCTGGTCCGGATCAACTGGTTGAAGAAAAAGAATTAAGAGAAGAAGTACGAAAAGCAATAGAAAGCTTGAATGATGAACATAAAGTTGCTATTATTTTAAGAGATATAAACGGATTTTCATATGAAGAGATATCTAATATCTTACAATGTTCTTTAGGAACTGTAAAATCCCGTATTAATAGAGCACGCAACGCATTGAAGAACATATTATTAAAAGAGAGGAACTTTTCAAATCATATATCGTCTAATTAATCGAAAGGAGGGATTTGAATGCTAAAATGTGAACCGATAAGAGAAATGATGTCTTTATATATAGATAATGAGCTGAATGATATTGAACTAGTTAGTTTTAACAAGCATATAGAATCATGTGCTGAGTGTAGAGAAGAGCTGCAATTACTTCAATCTGTCGTAGAAAGTTGTCATAGCTTTGAAGAATTAGAAGTACCTGAAAACTTTCAACATGAATTGCACGAGAAGTTGGTCCAAGCTCAACATGACAGAACACCTGTGAAACCTCCTTGGTACTTGAATTGGCGCATATATTCAGGAATAGCAGCCGGAATACTGCTGGTATTTGTTTTAAAGTCCCAAGCCTTTGACACTATTTCGAATTCGATGCAAAAGACCGAAAAGGCGTATGTCAGTGATGCGCAGCTTGAATACAGTACGAGTATGGCAGGGGAAGCAGCTGAAGAAGAGATGCCGGAAATGGGTAACGGTGAGAAAACGGTTCTTGCGGATATGCCTGTTGAAAATAAAGAGAAAATGGACACGCAGTCCTCAAAAATGGAGAGCCAATCTATGGCTATGATAGTTCCGGAGAAAAAATCTTCCGTATTAATGGAGCGGTCAGAGCAAGAGAGGACAGTGAAAGAAGAAACACAACAATTAGAACGCATACAAGAACTGCCTCCACAAGAGCAACCCACACAGAAACAACTGCCAATGGCTGCAGCTATTCCATCTACAGCAGCAGATGCACCTGATTCAGGCAGTGGACTGCAAGATGGGAGCAGTAGTATTTCTAAGACGGCTAAAAAAGAGACTGTATGCCGGGGCATATACAGGGATAAAAAACCCCTTATGGTTTACTACGCGGTAATAAATACATCGCAGCAGGATGCGGAAGCCATCTGGAAAGAGTTGCAAACAAAGCTGAATGATTTCGACGGCTATTTTGAACTAAGATTCAAAAATGAAAAACCAATCGTATATATTGCAAAGGACAAATACTCAGAACTGATCTCATCGGTACGTGCTGCGGGACTGGAATTTACAACAGACCATAATGAGGCAGATGAAACAAGCCGTTATCATAACCTATTGAGTCAATGTGACAATGTACAAAAACAGATTGCCGAGTTACAGCAAAAGTTAAATACTACTTCGAATCAGGAAGAAATGGAGAAAATCAATAATGAACTGTCGGTATTAATTCAGGAGCAGGAGCGGTTGAACCAGGAGATTGCGGAGATGGATAGGTCTATAGGAAAATACATTATAGAGATTCATATCGTACAGTAAAAAGTAAAAGAAGCAGCTTATGCTTCTTTTTTTATGTGATGGAGGATATCTTTTATTTCTTTTATAATTTTTAATTTGAGTTGTACAAAAATACATCGTTATAGGTTATAATATAATGTAATGTAAAAGAATGGTGATATTATAGGAGGTTCTTATGGGATTTGTGGGTACGATAGACAGGATAGAAAATGATGACGCATTTATCACAGTGGAAGATGGGATGTTTGAAATTACCGTGCCTGTCCATGTTCTCAGAGTAAATAATTATAAGATTGGTGATATAATAACCATAAGCATTCATAATAGCGAGCTGAGCGTGAGTAAAAGCGTCTAATAGAGGAGAATGACAATGAATAATAAGAAACTAATGATAGTCGATGGAAATAGTATTATCAATAGAGCTTTTTATGGGATACACCTTTTATCCAATTCAGAAGGGTTATATACTAATGCTATATATGGATTTTTAAATATTATTTTTAAATATATTGAAGAAGAGAAGCCGGAATACATATGTGTGGCTTTTGATATGAAAGCACCTACATTCAGGCATAAAGAATTTGAACAGTATAAGGCGCATAGAAAAGGAATGCCTGACGAACTGGCTGTTCAGCTTCCGGTGCTGAAGCAGGTATTAGAAGCCATGAATATTGAAATGTTTCAGAAGGAAGGCTATGAGGCGGATGATATTATTGGTACGATTTCAAATCTTTGCGAGCATAATGATATAGAATGTGTGATTGTAACAGGGGATAAAGACTCATTGCAGCTTGCGACCGACAAGACGAGGATTAAGCTGCCTGTCACCAGAAAAGGTGTGACCGAAACAGAGGATTATGATGCGGACAAAGTCATTGAAAAATATGGAGTGACTCCGCATCAATTTATTGATGTAAAGGGACTTATGGGTGACCCGTCGGATAATATTCCGGGTGTCGCGGGGGTTGGAGAAAAAACCGCATTATCCCTGATCCGGACATATAAAAGTGTAGATGGTATCTATGAACATATCGATGATGTGAAAGTCAGGAAAAATGTAAAGGAAAGTCTGGTAGATAATAAAGAAATGGCGTATTTAAGTAAGAAGCTTGCGACCATTGATAGAAATATTCCTATTGATTTTGATTTCTCCAATTGTACTGTAGAGGCTTACGATAAGGGAAAACTGCTGGAATTGTTTCGAAGGCTCGAGTTTAAAAGTTTTATTCAAAAGTTTGAACTGGAAGCATCGGAAGATGTTGTCAGTTCAGGCCAAGGTGATTATAGGCATGTGACCCATATAGATGAATTAAAAGAAATAGTGAATGAGGTTTTAAAAAAACAGGAGCTTTCCTACCTATTATACAGCAATGTTGCCAAAGGGAATGATGAGGTTCTAGGGGTGGCAATAGCATTACAACAGGATACTGCGATTTATATAGATGTAAATGAAAACCTGACCGGACAAGATATTATTGCCGTGCTCAAGCCGGTATTCGAAGATGATGATATAAAGAAAAGCAGCCACAACATTAAGGAAGATATTGTATGGCTGCATCAGTACGGTGTTGACGTAAAAGGTATTGGATTTGATACCATGATTGCTGCATATATTATGAATCCATCCAGAAGCTCTTATCAGATTGATGAAATCGCGCAGGAGTTTTTAGGACTTCATATTCCTTCAGAAGAAACCGTACTGGGAAAGGGTAAATCTAAAGTATCCATATCCGATATTGATTCAGAGACGGCTGTATCCTATGCCTGTCAGCAAGTGCTGGCGATACCTCAATTAATGGAGGTATTAAATGACAGGATCAAAGAATATAATCAAATAGAGCTGTATTATGATGTGGAGCTGCCATTGGTAGAAGTGCTTGCATTCATGCAGATTGAAGGATTTAAAGTCGATAAGGAAAAGCTGATACAATTTTCTGCAATGCTGGATGAAAAGATTACTCAGTTGACTCAAGAAATCTATCAGTTGGCAGGAGAAGAATTTAATATCAATTCTACTAAACAATTAGGCGTTATTCTATTCGAAAAACTTGATTTACCGGTGGTGAAAAAGACTAAGACCGGATATTCGACAGATGTGGAAGTTTTAGAGAAGCTGGCTGGGAAACATCGTATTATTGACTTGTTGTCCGAATACCGGCAGTTGGTGAAATTAAAATCGACTTATGCCGATGGTTTATTAAATGTAATCAACGAAAAGACAGGAAAGATACATTCCAGCTTAAATCAGACGGTTACCGCTACAGGAAGAATAAGCAGCACGGAACCTAATCTGCAGAACATCCCCATTAGACTCGAACAAGGAAGAGAAGTTCGAAAAATGTTTGTTGTATCAAATGATGAATATGTCTTAATGGATGCGGATTACAGCCAGATTGAATTACGGGTGTTGGCGCATATTTCTGAGGACCCTAATATGATTGATGCATTCAGAAATAACGAGGATATTCATAGAAGGACTGCATCCCAGGTGTTCGGCGTTCCTATGGAGGAAGTAACCTCTGTAATGCGTTCAAGAGCGAAGGCCGTAAACTTCGGGATTGTTTATGGAATAGGTGATTTTAGTCTTTCGCAGGATTTGCGAATCACCCGGAAAGAGGCTAAGAAGTATATTGATAGTTACCTTGAAAAGTACGGCATGGTTAAAAAGTATATGACGGATACGGTGGAGCTTGCAAAAAATCAAGGATATGTAACGACTATGTTAAATAGAAGAAGATACGTACCTGAGCTTCAGGCAAAAAATTTCAACATGCGTTCTTTTGGCGAAAGGGTTGCAATGAATACGCCTATACAGGGAAGCGCGGCGGATATCATAAAAATCGCGATGGTAAATGTATATAAAGAACTTATGGAAAGAAAATTGAAATCAAAATTGATCCTTCAGGTCCATGATGAACTGATTATTGAAACACACAAGGATGAAATTCAAGAGGTTACCGAAATATTAAAGACGAAAATGGAAAATGCCGTAGAGATGAAAGTACCGCTGGTTGTGGATTTAAATATCGGAACCAGCTGGTTTGATACGAAATGATTACGGTGGAGGTTTTTTATGAAAATTATCGGGCTAACGGGAGGAACCGGTAGTGGAAAAAGTACCGTAGCCGGTATGGCAAAACAGTTGAATGTGAAAGTAATAGATGCGGATGTAGTGGCACGTCAGGTGGTAAATCCGGGAGAACAAGCTCTGATTGAAATTGTTAGCGTTTTTGGTTCGGATATTTTATTGGATAATGGACAGTTGGACAGAAAAAAATTGGGAAGTATAGTTTTCTCAGATAAGGAAAAATTAAAATTATTGAACCGGATAACGCACAAATATATTGTCAATGAGATACAGAGAGAGATTCAATCAGAGATGAAAAAAGGAACATACGATTATATCATGATCGATGCGGCCGTGTTGATAGAAAGCGGGTTGTATAACATATGTGACGCTATATGGGTTGTTTCTGCCGACAAAGAAGAAAGAATCCGGCGGATTATGAATAGGGACCGGCTTTCATACAATGAAGCGATAAATCGTATCAATTCACAATTAGATGAAAAGGAGTTAAAAAAACATGCTTCTGCTGTGATCAATAATGATAATGATATTGATATTGAATCAGTGCGTTTTCAGGTTATGCAGCTGATAAATCAAGTAGAATAGGGAGAACAGGTGATGCCGTGTTTGTTATTGTGAATATTAGAAGATACAGGATGTTTCTTGTACTGGCGCTTACATTTTTTATAATCATGTGGTTGGTGATCTTTCCGCAAAATATTATGAAAGTGCTATACCCCCTTAAGTATAATGATTTTGTATTGAAGTACTCCGAGCAATTTGAAATTGACCCATATCTTGTCATGGCGATTATGAAAGCGGAAAGCAGCTTTAGACCGAAAGTGGTATCACATAAAGGTGCGAAAGGCTTAATGCAGCTTACCGACCAAACGGCGCAATGGGGGGCCCAGCAACTTAAATTAAATGATTTTACTATAGAGAAATTGTTTGAGCCTGAGACCAATATCATGATTGGCTGCTGGTATTTGGATAAACTCAAAAAGGAATTCAACAATAATCTGAAGTTGGTAGTTGCTGCTTATAACGGCGGCAGCGGAAATGTGTCAAAATGGTTAAAAGATAAGAATTTAAGCAGCTCCGGTAAGACCCTGGATACCATACCTTTTAAAGAAACAGATCATTATGTAAAAAAAGTGATAAAAGATTATACCATCTATAAAAAACTATATGGCAAAAAAAAATAACGGAAATTTCCGTTATTTTTTTATTTTCATTGAATCAATGGGAACTTTTGATATTATCCATCCGTCTAAATGAAAACGGGAGGGGTAGACATGACCATAAACACATCAGCAATGAAAAAACAAATGATTGTACAAATATTTATATTTATTTTTATTCTTATGGCTTTTTCTGTTTCCGCTTATGCTGAAAGCAATGTGGAAATTATCAGTATTCAAGGCGGATTTGACGGTACATATAAAGTAGGCGGCTGGACGCCTGTCACAATTACCGTAAAAAATCCCGGCGAAGATTTTGAAGGAGAGATACAAATTATCGCAGACAGTCAAATGTACGAATTTAAATCTGCATATTCCCAGCCTTTAAATTTGGCCAAAAATGCCGAAAAGCAAGTTACTATCCATGTGCCTGTCAGTAAAACACGTGCGTCTATTGATGTACAGATTTTACAAAATAACAAGGTGCTGATAGAACAAAAGTATTATTTTAAAAAGGCTTTAAATCCAAATACGCTGATGATTGGAGCTTTAGCCGATAATATATCGGGATTAAGATATTTGTCGGGAGCAGACTTTGGGAATAAAAACTTTTCTGTGCAGGGAGAGCTTACACAGTTAAGCGACAAAACTTTTCCGGCAAACAATAAAGTACTGGAGAATTTCAATGTTATCTTAATCAATGATTTTGATGTTTCAACGCTCAATGAAGAAAAAAAGCAGAATCTCATAAAATGGGTTGAAGATGGCGGCCTGCTTGTATTGGCTTCCGGACCAAACTACAAAAAGGTTTATAATGGTCTGCCGGATCATTTAAAAATAGCGGAAGTAAAAGGTGAGGGTACGCTAATGTCATTAGATGCGCTGCAGGAATATACCGGTAAAAATACAACAGCAGTGCCGGCTTCAATGCAGGTATCTTTGCTGAATACCGTCAAAGATAATGAACTAGTGATACAGGATGGTGTGCCGTTAATCGTTCAGCAAAAGTTTGGGAATGGATTTATTTACTGCTTCGCTTTTGACCCCGGTTTGGAACCTTTTTCTACATGGCAGGGTGCAAATCTGGCAGTGTGGCAGAATATGGTGAATTCTACCGTGATTGGCAGCGTGACAGGAGAAAGCTGGAATTCTAAAATGCAGTATGAGTTTTATCATGCGATGAATAATGCATTAAGGTATATACCTTCTATAAAAATGCCCTCATTTGTCTTGCTGTTATCAATCATTGGTGCGTTTATTTTGGTAGTTGGCCCCATAAACTATTTCGTGCTGAAGAAAAAGGATAAAAGAGAATGGGCGTGGGTTACTATCCCTGCTATTGTCGTTATCTTTAGTTTGGGAATTTACATCATCGGTTTCGGAACCCGGTTTTCTTCGGCTGTATGTAGTATCGTTTCTATTGTAGAGTTCAAAAATGACAGTAAAAGTGTTGATGTTGCAGCGCATACCGGATTATTTAATCCAAAAAGAGGAACACTGAAAATCAGTACCTCTAAGGACGTAGAGGTTGATTTTACAGCTAATCCGTATATCGATAGAGGTTATGTCGGGCCAGCGGAAGAACAACAAAAAAAAATCATATCCAAATTTACACTGGGTGACCAGCCTACGGTTGAGTTTTATGATAAAGGGATCTGGGATTTCAGCAGCTTTATCATGAATAAAAAAGTTAGCTTTCCTGATGGTATCAATAATCGGGTCGTTATCTCTAATAATGCTGTCAAAGGAAGTATTCAAAATAATACAGGTTTTAAAATTCAGGATGCTTTTATAGTGATAGGCAGCAGCTTTGCGAAAATAGGTGATATTGATATTGCCGAAACCAAAGAGCTTGACCATCCGTTGGAATATATCAACAGTGCAAGAAATGATAATTACCAATTGTTGAATGGTATTTTTGGTAATAATACGCGGAATTCAGCTTTTAAAATAGATGATGAGTGGAGAGTAAATCAGCAGAGAAGGTCTGTTTTTGAATATTATAATATGATGAGTAACAGGAGAACAGGAGATAATACTAAGCCAGTAATATATGGATGGAGTGATGTTGACCTTCAATTTGAGGTATATGCAAATGAAAAACCGGCCCAAAAGTACTATCAGAATTTGATTGTCATGCCCCTGGAATTGAATTTCAATGCAGGTGAAACCATTCAGCTCCCTTATGGATTTATTAATAGTAAAGTGGATTCTACCGAGGGTAATGTAAGAGTGAATCCTGATCCGTATAATAGAGGTGGAATTGAGATTGAAAACAGCGGAAAAGCAGTATTCAAATTTAGCATTCCTTCACAGATTGAAGTGGAATCGTTTACCATTGATTGGTTTGCGCAATATATGAAATTTCAGCCTAACAATACACTAGGGATATTAAACCATCAGACCGGGAATTGGGATGAAATTACATCCTATTACCATGTAGACAAAGACATCGTATCACAGTATATATCGGAAGATAATGAAATAAAGATAGTATTTGATGTAAGCAGTCAAGGTGATGCGAATAACCCCGCGATAAAGAGAGGTTATTCCGGTATGATTCCGATGCCTGATATTGAACTGGAAGGAGTGGTTAGGTAATGCTGGCAGTTGAAAATCTAACAAAAAAATACGGTAAGTTTCTGGCAGTAAATCAGCTATCATTACAAATACCTAAGGGGCACATATTTGGATTTGTAGGGCCTAACGGTGCAGGAAAAACAACAACCATGAAAATAGTGGCGGGTTTGATGCGGCCTACTTCAGGGAGAGTTTTGATTGATGGGATAGATGTTACGAAAAATGTAAATAAAGTACGTGAAAAAATCGGATATATGCCGGACTTTTTTGGTGTTTATGATGATCTTAAAGTAGATGAGTATCTTGATTTTTATTGTGCGGCCTATCAAATACCTGTGGGACAGAGAAAGAAAATTATTGATCAACTGTTGGAATTAGTAGACTTAGCTCATAAACGCCAGTCATATGTTGATTCTCTTTCACGCGGGATGAAACAGAGGCTGTGCCTTGCCCGAAGCTTGGTGCATAATCCGTCGCTGCTGATATTGGATGAGCCTGCCTCCGGGTTGGACCCGCGCGCAAGGATAGAGATGAAAGAAATACTGAAAGAATTAAAAAATATGGGCAAAACTATCCTCATTAGTTCGCACATTCTTCCGGAGCTGGCGGAATTGTGCACATCCATAGGGATAGTAGAAAATGGAAAGATCATTGCGGCAGGAAATGTAGATGAGATCATGCTTCAGTCTTCCAACAGTAAGATGTTGAAGATTAAAGTGCTAAGCGGTGCTGATACGGCTGTAAAAATTATTAAAGAACAGCCTGCGGTTGAAAATATTATAAGAAATACCGATAGTATTGAATTCGGGTTTAATGGCAGTGAGGAAGAAACGGCTAAGATTTTATACCATCTTGTCAATCATGGTGTTGAGGTCACTTTCTTTGGGGAAGTACAAAAGAATTTAGAAGATGTATTCATGAAAATTACAAAGGGGGTGGCAACAGATGCACATCAGAATTAATCCGGTATTAGAAAAAGAAGCAAAAACTAAAATGAGGGGTTGGCGGGCCCCAACGCTATTAAGTGCGTATTTATTATTACTTGGAGGCGGCGTTGTTTTATATTTTATGCTTCAAAACTTGAATAGATATACGGCCGGTTTTGAGCCGCGCAGTGCATTGAATGTATATACCACATTGGCAATGTTTCAATTGGGTTTGCTGCTTTTCATAACACCTGCTATTACTTCTTCCGCCATCAGCGGAGAAAGAGAGAGGCAGACGCTTGATTTGCTCTTATGCACGCGGTTATCTTCATGGTCCATTATATTTGGCAAGTTGATGGCTTCGTTAAGTCATATTGTTTTATTGGTTATAGCATCTATACCGGTGTTTAGTATCGTATTTTTATATGGCGGACTCTCACTATGGGATGTTGCCATTATATTCCTGTTTCAAATAGTAACGGCATTTTTGCTGGGAAGTATCGGTATCTTTTTTTCATCTGTTTTTAAAAAGACCACTGTGGCGACAATCATGTCCTATACTTTTATACTTATTTTAACCATCGGGACTATGATTGCGTTTGCATTTTACACGCGTTTCAGTTATTTGCTATTTCAAAGAGACCCGACGCAATGGGAAGCCATGGCATTTCTGTGTGTTAATCCCTTCATAGGACTAGGGTCAATACTGGATAAGCAGACAGGATATTTTCAAACTATCAGAAGTATGTTGATGATGCGCAGTCAGGATATCAGTAATCTACCATGGATGATAAATATAGCTTTTGATATGGTGCTTGCCTCAGTACTCTTGTTTATCAGTGCAGTGGTGGTGAATCCGGTAAAAGGAAGAATCAAAAAGAGTAAAACCAATAACGCTCCGGTAGAAAAAGAATCTGAAAAAGTGTGAAGGTGATTATATCATGATGTCGGAAGTATACCATGTATTACGCCCATTAAGGCGAAGAATATATTTAAACAATTTAATCAATTGCCTTCTTATAGGTCTGTGTGTAGGTGTTGGTATTGGGGCAGTACTGGGGATAGCATCAATTTTTATATCTATCCCTTTCATACTCAGTAAATCTATCATAGTGCTGTTGATATGTATAGGTGTAAGCTTTGTTGCATCTATATTCTTTATACCCGGTTATAAGATCACGGCGCAAATGGGTGATAAGTTAGGTTTAGAAGAAAGATTGACGACAGCGCTGGAGTTTCAGGATGAGCATAGTCCTGTTGCGAAAATTCAACGCTTTGATACCATTAAAATAGCAAAGTCGGTTGATTTTAAAAAGCTGTATCCTTTGAAAACAGACAAAAAGAAATTAGCTGTGACTGTTTGTATGCTGTTCATAGCGTTGATATCTTTGATCATTCCCAGTGACCACAAAGTTACTGCGAGGCAGCAAGAGAATGTTAGGACAGAAATCAAAAAACAGGCTGAGCAGATTCAAAAAGAACAAAAACGTATTGCTTCTAATAATGAATTGACAGTACAACAGACTAAAGAATTAAATGCGCAGCTTAAACAGTTGAAAAAGGATTTGAAAAAAGCCAAGGACGGACCGGAAGCATTAAAGGCATTGGCTAGAGCACAAAATAAGCTGAATGAAGTAAAGGAAAAGTACTTGAATCAGGACTTATCAAAGCTAGGTGAAAAGCTGTCGCAGTTTGAATCTACGAGAGACCTTGGCGAAACGCTTAAAAACGGTGACTATGATAAAATTGAGAAAAGAATGGAGCAATTCGCCCAACAGGTTCAACAAATGGATGAACAAGAACTGCAGGAATTGGCAGAAAATATAGAAAAATTAGCAGAAGAAATTGCAGCCAACCCTCAGCTTGCAGCCGCACTGCAGCAATTGGGCCAGGCAATGCAGACAGGGCAGATGTCACAGCAGCTGGCTAACTTAAATGCCGTGATGAATCAATTGGCACAGAATGCCGCAATGTGTCAGGCACTTCAGCAATTAACCGGTGCGATGCAACAATCAAGAACCGGTATTTCGGGAACGACACCGGGACAAATTCAAAACCCCACTTTGGTTTCCGGCTTATCGCCCGCTGCTCAGGGGAGCGGCAGTCAGGGAAATAACGGCCAATCCGGTTCCAATAACGGGAATTCTTCCGGAAATGGAAATGGAAACGGACAGGGACAGGGAAATGGAAATGGTACCGGATCAGGAGGAAATGGTGCGGGAAACGGAACGGGTAATGGGAGCAATCATGTTAGCGGAGGCAGTAACGGCGGCAGCGGACAAGGAAAAGCACCGGGAGAAAGCCGGGTGAGGGACTATGAGCAAATATTTACATCCAAAAGAATAGGCGGAGAAGGTGAAATATCCAATGTTCAGGGTGCCCAAAATAACGCAGGGCAGATACAGCAGGTTCAGGTAGATAACGCTCCGGCTTTAAGAGGTGAATCCCTGCCGTACACTGAAGTGTACGGCCAATATAAATACGAAGCAATGCAGAGTATGGAGCGAAGTACCGTTCCGGCCGGAGTCAGAAACATAGTGGAAGAGTACTTCTCATCTTTAGAATAGAGGTGTGATTATGGAAATTAACGGAAGTGATTTGCAGCGGTTTAATAGTACTGCCAATGCAATAAAAGCTGAGGTTTCAAAGCATATTATAGGGCAGAAAACGATTGTAGAACAGGTGCTAATCTGTATATTTTCAGGCGGCAACGTGTTGTTGGAAGGTATGCCGGGATTGGGTAAAACGCAGCTTGTAAAAACTCTTGGCAGTGTCATGGGGTTGGACTTTTCAAGGATACAATTTACCCCGGATTTAATGCCGGCAGATGTTGTAGGTACCAACGTCATACAACGTGACGCGCAGGGGTCCAGCCAATTCAGATTTGAAAAAGGTCCGGTTTTCAGCAATATCGTACTGGCCGATGAAATCAACAGAGCGACACCTAAGACACAAAGCTCTCTGTTGGAAGCAATGCAGGAACAGACGGTGACGGTAGGAAATACTACCTATCATTTGCCGCAGCCATATTTTGTTCTGGCAACGCAGAATCCGATAGAAATGGAAGGCACTTATCCGCTACCTGAAGCTCAAATGGATCGATTTTTGTTCAAATTGAATGTAGCATTTCCATCGCTGGAAGAACTGCATGATATAGTGAACCTAACTACAAGCGGAATGCAGCAGAAATATACCCCTGTAACGTCGGGGGAAGAAATTCTTAAAATGCGTGAGGTGGCCAGACAGGTGCCTATTGCAAAACCGGTGATGGAATATGCCCTTAAAATGGTTATGGGCACCCACCCAGAGAATAGCAGTTCGCCCAAAGCAACCGGTGCATATGTCCGGTATGGAGCAAGCCCGAGGGGTGCGCAAGCTATCATTAATGCTGCCAGGATTAAAGCGCTGATGGAAGGAAGATACAACGTATCATTTGAAGATATAAAATATGTGGCCTTTCCGGCACTAAGGCATCGGATTTTCCTGAATTTTGAAGGCATGGCCGAAGGAATAAGTACCGATACGGTGATTGGGGAAATTATTGAGCATCTGGGAGATTAGCCTTAAGGTTTTCTAGAGTCTATAGATACAATAAACTGTAGTGGCAGGCCTTGTGTCTGCCCTAATGAAACAGTGGTGTGCTTTCAGGGCAGACACAAGGCCTGCCACTACAGTAAAAAACATTCATATTGTAGTGAAATCTATATTGTTCAAGAATATATCAGATGTATACATAACCGGTTTTATAATTAAATATTAATCAATTAATTCAAATTTCGCCTGCAGTTGCTCAAAATTGGCAATATACTTAAACCCGGCTTCCTTTAACATATCAACCGCAACATCAAAATGGTGTGCGATGTGTTCCGGTGCGTGTGCGTCAGAACCGATCGTAATAATTTCTCCGCCCAGTTCTTTAAAACGTTTCAAGATATGAAGAGTGGGCATGGGAGAACCCAGACCGTACTTGAATCCCGAAGTGTTGATTTCAATTCCATGTCCTGTATGGGCAATGGTTTTCAGAATGTCATCCAATAAATGGCTGAATTCGCCGGGGTGAAAACAGTTTTCTTTATAGCCTCCGTACCTGCGTATAAGGTCTATATGCCCGTAAACGCTGTAGTGATTGAAGAAGGATAAAGATTCCCGCACGCCTTCAAGATATCTTGTATAGGATTGTTCTCGGCTTTTACCCTTGCAAAAATCACCGGCGTGGATGTCCAATTTATCAAATACATGAGTGGACAGTATGATAAAATCAAACGGATATTTTAGAAGCAACGCCATATTTTCTTCATAAACGTGGGCTTGGTGTCCGACTTCTACACCAAAAACCAGCTTTAATCTACCTTTGTATTTTTCTTTGACTTCGAAGAATTTGTCCGAATAAAGGGCATAATCAATCGCAAAGGATGGGTCACTATTAGGAAAATCAATATCAACATGATCAGTAAAAGCAATCTCTTTTAGGCCCAAGGCAATTGCTCTTTCACAGGCAGTCTCCATTGACATTTGGGAGTCTCCGGAAAAAGAAGAATGAATGTGGTAGTCGTGCAAAATCATCAGTCCTTTAATTAAACTATATTTTATAATATCATAACAGTTGAGGGCAGCAATCTCAATATGTAATGTAACCAATTTATGCTTGAATAATCTGTATGAGGGTATATAATTTATTATTGAACAAAAAATACTTTATATTATGACATACTGCAGGAGGTATACCATGAGTGAACAGGAAAAAAGTCAGGGACAAAAATTATGGGATGAATTAAAATATGAATTGCAAGACGGTTGGCAGAAGACGCCGGATGGCCAGGAAAAGGATATTTTTCAATTTAATGAAAAGTATAAGCATTTTCTTGATAAAGGAAAAACAGAACGTGAGTGTATTGTTGAAGCGGTGCGGTTAGCTGAAGAAAAAGGTTTTATGGCACTTGATAAAGTGGTTAAATCTAAGAAAAAGCTAAATAAAGGTGACAAAATATATGTAGTTAATAGAGAAAAAGCTGTTATTTTAGCAGTAATAGGGGAAAAAAGCTTGCAAGAAGGGGTGAATATCGTTGGTGCGCATATGGACGCACCAAGAATAGATCTTAAACAAAATCCATTATATGAAGATTCGGGAATGGCACTCCTTAAAACGCATTACTATGGGGGTATTAAAAAATATCAATGGACAGTTTTACCATTGGCTCTGCATGGTGTAGTCATCAAAAGTGATGGACAAAAGGTGAATATTGTCATCGGTGAAGATGATAATGATCCGGTTTTCTGCATCACTGATTTATTGCCTCACTTGGCGCAAGACCAAATGCAGAAGAAGATGAGCGAAGGCATCACCGGGGAAGGATTGAATATTTTATTTGGAAGCATTCCATATAAGGACGAAAAAGTAAAAGAAAAAATAAAATTAAACATACTGCAGCTGTTGAATCAAAAATATGGTATTAAGGAAGAAGATTTTATCAGTGCAGAGCTGGAAATCGTACCTGCTTTTAAAGCTAGGGATATTGGGTTGGATAGAAGCATGATAGGAGCCTATGGGCATGATGACAGAGTATGCGGATATACGGCTTTGCGGGCCATTCTTGATATAGATCAATGCACTCGTACGGCGGTATGTTTATTGGTGGACAAAGAAGAAATCGGAAGTATGGGCAATACGGGCATGCAGTCAAGGTTCTTGGAAGATGTATTGGCAGAGTTATGCCAGTTAACATCCGAATCATATAATGATATTTTGATAAGAAAAACCTTACAGCATTCAAAATGCTTATCAGCAGATGTCAGTGCCGCAGTAGATCCGAATTATGAAGGAGTACAGGATAAGAGAAATGCACCTTATATCAACAAGGGATTAGTGCTAACCAAATATACCGGTGCAAGGGGAAAATCGGGTTCTAATGATGCCCATGCTGAGTTTGTAGGCGAAATTAGAGCATTGTTTAATAAAAATAATATTATATGGCAAACCGGGGAACTGGGAAAAGTTGACCAGGGCGGCGGCGGAACCATCGCGCAGTTTGTCGCAAATCTTGGTGTAGATGTTATTGACTGCGGAGTAGCACTGTTATCAATGCATGCACCGCTGGAGATAGCCGGTAAATTGGATGTGTATATGGCATACAAAGGGTATAACGCATTTTATAAAGGATAAATGTGTGCAGAGAATCTACTGTCAGATAGGTTCTCTGCACTTTTTCCTGTACATTATCAACCTATTATATTACAATATAAATATATATATATAAACAAGAAAGTTGGAGAGCAATGAGGTCAATATTTTTTAGAAGATTAGCTGTAGTAACTTTAATTACAATGATCCTGACATCATGTACCGCGAAGATAGGTGTAGATTTGGACAAGGAGACTGATCCTGCAGACCAGGAAACCAACTCGTCAGTGGAGGCGCTGCAGCCGGAAGAAGATAAAAAAGCTGAGACAGTTCCTGAGAATATTCCGGAGGTAAAACCGGAAATTGCTGTACAACCTGAAACAAATAATAATATAGAAAAAAATGCTGATACTAAAGAAGAGGACAATAAACCGGCTGATAAACCCGTTGAAAAGAAGATTATCGGTGAATTTGGCAAATTTGATAATACTAAGTACGGCTGGTGGTATAGAAGGAATAAGGACAAACCTCCTACAATAGATAATAAGTATGATCAATTGCTAAAAAAATATGATGGGATATTCCGGCATGATACCGATGAAAAAGTTTTATATCTTACATTTGACGAAGGATATGAAAATGGATATACACCTAAAATTCTTGATGTATTAAAAGAAAATCAGACGACCGCAGCCTTTTTTATAACAGGGCCATACCTTAAAAAGCATTCGGATTTGGTAAAAAGGATGGTAGAAGAAGGACATATTGTCGCAAATCATACAATAAACCATCCAAGCATGCCCGAGATACTGGATGACAAGAAACTAGAGGAAGAAATACTGGGACTTGAGCGGCCGTTTTATGAAATGTTTCAACAGCATATGAAGTATCTCAGACCTCCCAAGGGAGAGTACAGTGAAAGAACGCTGGCACTCACACAGTCTTTGGGATATAAAACTGTCTTCTGGAGTTTTCATTATCTTGATTATGATGTAAAGAATCAAAAAGGTGCCGATCATGCTTATAATGAAGTGATGGGTAGATTACACAATGGGGCGGTTTTATTACTTCACGCTGTATCTAAAGATAACGCGGAAGCGCTGGATAGAATTATCAAAGATGCCAAAGCACAAGGATATGAATTCAAATCACTGGATGAAATTGAGTAGGCCTCGGGGGATTGCATATGATAAAAAAAATAACTGCATATTTACTTTTGATTCTGATAGGGGCGGGCATAGCTAATGCACAGCCGGCAGGGAGCACCTATTTGATTCCTATTAAGGGAGAAATTAATTCGGCACTGGTAACTTATGTTGATAACGCATTAAAGGAAGCAGAAGCAGCCAATGCCTCGCAGGTGATATTTGAGATAGATACAAACGGAGGCCTGGTAGATTCGGCATTGAAGATAAGTAAAAGGATTACCGGTACTTCTTTGCCTACTGTTTGCTATATTGAGGATAATGCCATTTCGGCAGGAGTGATTATTTCCATATCGGGAGATAAGGTCGTGGCAAATAAGACGATAAACATCGGTTCTGCAGAAACAAGGCCAAAAGAGGAAAAATATATCTCTTATTGGGCGGGAGAACTGCGGGAAGTTGCAGAACTCAAAGGAAGGGATCCGAAAATCATGGCGGCCATGGCGGATGCCGACATTGAGATTGAAGGGATCACGAAAAAGGGAAAGTTGATTAATTTTACCGCAAGCCAAGCATTAGAGCATGGAGTGGTGGATAAGATAGTAGATGGAAGAGAACAATTATACGACTATTTAAATATCAGTGAGAATCAAGTCGTAGCATTTGAATATGATTTCAAAACAAATATTGCCAGGTTTACAAACAGTGTGAGTGTTTCTACCATGCTTATTACATTTGGCATCATAGGCATTATAGGAGAAATCCTTACTGCCGGATTCGGTCTTTTTGGTACAATAGGAATATTGTCTTTCGCACTTTTTTTTGCAGGAAAGGTCTTGGGAGGGCATGCCGGGTGGGGGGTGCTGATCCTTTTTGTTGCAGGATTAGTATTGCTTCTTATTGAGATAGGTATTCCCGGATTTGGTATCCCAGGTATCGCAGGAATTGCATGTATCGTACTAAGTATTTTGCTGAGCTCCTCCAACCCACTACAGGCCGCAGGCTCTTTTTCAGCCGCACTCATGATCAGTGTAATTGTGCTGGCGGTCATGCTGAAATTTTTACCAAGAAATAAATTTTTTGATCATATCATACTTAAAAGTGATATGGTTAATACTGTAAATGATGAGAAATCTGCTAGCAATAAAAGCAACCTTGTGGGAATGGAAGGGATCGCTTTGACTTTTCTCAGACCGGCAGGTTCTGTGCAGATTGGTGAAAACCGAATTGATGTTGTATCGGAAGGTGAATATATAGAAAAAGGTACTAAGGTAAAAGTAATATATGTACAGGGCAACAGGATTGTTGTTAGAAAAATATAAAATATGAAATTGGAGGGAATGACATGGATTTATTTAGTATTAGTGTTTTGGGTCTTATTATCATAGGCTTTATCCTCTTAGTTTTAATCTTTTCAATTATACCGATAGGGCTTTGGATCTCCGCGTTAGCAGCTGGGGTTCGTATCGGTATTTTTACACTGATTGGTATGAGATTAAGAAGGGTAATTCCATCGAAGATTGTGAATCCGTTAATTAAATCGCAAAAAGCGGGTTTGGATGTAAGTGCAGATCAGCTTGAAACGCATTATCTGGCAGGTGGTAACGTCGATAACGTTGTCAATGCTCTTATTGCGGCCCAGAGAGCAGATATACCGCTGCAATTTGAACGTGCTGCTGCCATTGACTTGGCAGGCCGTGATGTTCTGCAAGCAGTTAAAATGAGTGTAAATCCTAAGGTCATTGAGACACCGGTAGTTGCTGCGGTTGCAAAAGATGGCATTGAAGTGAAGGCAAGAGCGAGAGTAACCGTTAGGGCTAATATTGACCGTTTAGTGGGTGGAGCAGGAGAAGATACCATTATCGCCAGAGTAGGGGAAGGTATTGTAACCACTGTAGGTTCTTCAAATACCCATAAGGGAGTTCTGGAAAATCCTGATTTGATTTCAAGAACGGTATTAAGTAAAGGCCTGGATTCAGGAACAGCATTTGAAATACTATCCATTGATATTGCGGATGTAGATGTAGGAAGAAATATCGGTGCACATTTACAGACTGATCAGGCAGAGGCTGATAAACGTATTGCACAGGCCAGAGCGGAGGAAAGAAGAGCAATGGCAATTGCAAAAGAGCAAGAAATGAAAGCTTCTGTGCAGGAAATGAGAGCAAAGGTTGTTGAAGCGGAAGCAGAAGTTCCGAGAGCAATGGCTGACGCTTTAAAACAAGGTAAAATTGGTGTCATGGATTATTACAATCTCCAAAATATTAAAGCTGATACCGAAATGAGGGATTCTATTTCTAAAGTGGGAGATAAACCCGGAAGCAATGCTAACAATAACAAAAAATAATAAGGTGTGATGATATGGAAAAGCTCATACTTGGTGTAATATTCTATTTTGGGTGGATGTTTATAAAAAATGCTTTAAGTCAAAAAAATACAAAAAGAGCAACACCAAATTATGAAATACCTCCACAAGCCCCGCAAGCAGATATGGATTTTTTTGATGAAGAAGAATATGAAGAACCAATGAACATTGAAGAACAGTTTAATATGTTTGAGTATCAGAAAGAAAACGCTGGAAATCAAAAAGAAGCATTTGTTCAAACTGCACCACTTGAAAGTAAAACATCTGATTACGAAGAACAAAATCGGATAAAAACCCAGCCAAATCATTATAAAGATGTTGACACAATCAAACCGGAGTTAAATGATGAAATATCTGATACATTGGATTTTTCACCGCAGCTTTTGTTAAATGGAATTATTATGTCAGAAGTTTTAGGTAAACCAAAAGCAAGAAAAAGCTAAAAAATATCCCGGATCGAACATGATCCGGGATATTTTTTAGCTTTTTTATAATACATAGGTAAGTATTTTTAAATATTGTATGATGAGCTAAATAATGTCTTACCAATACGTTAAGATTTTGTCAGCATAATAAAATTGATTTAGGGTTAATTTAAGCTTAGACAAGTGTTATGTAAATTACATTATTATTCTAATTCAAATAAATATTTGCATTATTTGAAGCGCAACTGAACTTAGAAGGAGGGAAATGCTTGAATTCGCAGCGGTTTATCAAGAAAAAACTAATTATCTTATTTCTAGTATTGATTACAGTACCTTTTACAATGCTGTTTCAGATGTATTTATTATTTCCCAGTAGATTGATGCTTCTTGAAGGTGAAGAATATACTTATCATCTTAATAGGCCTATAACCATAGATGCGCAAGTTGACAAAAGCGGAGTGCTCAGTTTAAATGGTGAAGTAGTAAATGATAGCTACGAATTGGACTTAAATAACCCTTTGGTAATTAAATCCAATGAACTAGGAAATTTTAATATAGATTTGAAACTTTTTGGTGTAATCCCGCTAAGGTCAGTAGAAGTGGATGTAGTACCAAAAGCAACTGTGATACCTTGTGGCAGTACCATCGGTGTAAAGCTCTACACGGATGGAGTATTGGTTGTAGGGACATCCGATTTTAAAAATGTTAGCGGGGAGAATTCGGAACCTTGGAAAGATGCCGGTATCAAGGAAGGAGATATCATAGAATATCTTGGTGATATAAAAGTAAAAGATATAGAGCATTTAACTGAAATTGTAGAAAAGTCTCAAGGACAAGAATTAAAGTTGATGATTAAAAGGAAAGACAAATATATTGACACAAAGATCGTTGCAGAAAAATGTCTGGAGGATAAACAATATAAGTTTGGATTATGGGTGAGGGATAGTACTGCGGGGATTGGTACACTTACTTTTTTTGATCCGGAAACAAAAAGCTTTGGTGCATTGGGGCACGGTATAACAGATGTAGATACAGGAGAATTGCTTACTGTTGGAAAAGGTGATATACTACAATCGAATATAGTATCTATACGCAAAGGATTAAAAGGAAAGCCAGGAGAGCTAAAAGGAGTTTTCATGCAAGAAGAAAGCAGCTTGGGACGTATATCGGCAAATAATGATTTTGGTATTTTTGGAAAACTGTATGATATTGCAGATCATAGTTGGGGACAGCCTATGCCTATAGGATTAAGAACACAAGTAGAAGAAGGTCCTGCATATATACTTTCAAATATACAGGGGGATCAAATAGAGAAGTTTGATGTTGAAATCCAGAAAGTTATGAGGCAAAGTGAAGAAAACAGTAAAGGAATGATTATTAAGATTACCGATCCTAAATTATTAGAAAAAACCGGGGGAATTGTACAAGGAATGAGCGGAAGTCCCATCATTCAAAATGATAGGGTTGTGGGAGCAGTGACCCATGTTTTTGTGAATGACCCGACAAGAGGATATGGAATATTCATTGAATGGATGCTGAAAAAAATTATACAATTACCTGAAAAATGAAGAATATCATAATAATTGAGCGATAAAGTATCAAAAACGTTTATCGCTTAACCCCATTATTCTAAAATATATGCTAAAAGAATATAAAATTTCTAAAAAAAGAATATTTATTCAAAAACAGGCTTGAATTTTTAGCAATTAGCAAATATAATATAATTATGTAAAAAAATACAAATGATACGGGGGGAAATTAACTTGAATAATAATAGAATTAGAGTTGTTATTGCAGATGATAATCGAGATTTTTGTGAGATATTATATGAATATCTTAATAATCAAGATGATATTGAGGTTGTGGGAATTGCAAAAGACGGTGCGGAAGCTTATGATTTAATTACCGATCTTCTACCCGATGTCGCTATCATTGATGTGATTATGCCCCATTTGGACGGTTTAGGAGTATTGGAAAAACTAAGTTCTACTCCTATGCAAAAAAAGCCCATTTATATTATGCTATCGGCAGTAGGGCAGGATAAAATTACTCAAAGTGCCATGGCATTGGGTGCTGAGTATTATATTATAAAACCGTTTGATATGGATGTTTTGGTTGGCCGTATCAGACAATTGAAGGGAGCCATTAGTTCTAACCGGTCTACTGTTAGATGTGATATTATTAGTGAAGCTAGAGGTCCGTATAATCCTGCAATGAGAGATATCGAATCAAATGTTACCAAGGTAATCCATGAGATCGGAGTTCCGGCACACATTAAAGGATATCAGTATCTTAGAGATGCTATTATGATGGTAGTAAAGGATATGGAGATCATTAATTCTATCACAAAGCAGCTTTACCCTACCATTGCCAGACAATATAATACGACTCCAAGCAGAGTTGAAAGAGCGATTCGACATGCGATAGAAGTCGCGTGGGGCAGAGGACAAGTAGAGACATTGGAAAACTTATTCGGGTATACTATTCAAAATAGTAAAGGTAAACCTACAAATAGTGAGTTTATCGCAATGATTGCGGATAAATTAAGATTACAGTTAAAAGTGTCGTAAATCAATTATATTAAGATTAATATAATTAAAATTATTTTTATTTAGAATGTAAAAGCAAATGACATTATTTATAGTATGATAAATATGTTTTAACTTAATGAATAAACACCTGCTATTTGTTGACTTGTAGAATCAACAAATAGCAGGTGTTTATTATTATATCAGTTTGATAATTTTTACAATTAGGTATTTACTTTTGCGGAAAACTTTGCTATAATCGAGCTATGTTATACATGTATATACATGTATAACATAGCTCGATTATAGAAGGGGGATTTGTGTATGTCTTATGTTAATATGGGTCAAATACTCAAAAAAGCCAGAGAAGAAAGGTATGCTGTAGGTGCATTCAATATTCTTAACCACTTAACTGCAAAGGCTGTTATTGATGCTGCTGAAGAATTAAGATCTCCACTAATTCTACAAACTTCAACCGCAACAGTGAAATTTCATGGAGTAGACGGACTGATCAAGCAGTTGATCCCTATGGCCGAATACGCAAGTATACCGGTAGCAGTACATCTTGACCACTGCACCGATGCGGATTTAGCCAAGAAATGTTTAGATGCGGGATGGTCATCAGTCATGTTTGACGGTTCGAAGAAGCCTTTAGATGAAAACATCCGCCTTACCAAGGAAATAGCAGCATATGCAAAAAAATATAACGCGACAGTGGAAGGTGAGTTGGGAGCCATCGTCGGTGTAGAAGAAGATGTAATTGTTGCCAGTGGTGACGAAGCTTTAGCGAAAGTAGATGAATGTAAAATATTCTTGGAACAAACAGGTATAGATGCCTTTGCTCCTGCGATTGGTACTGCTCATGGCTTGTATAAGGGCAAACCCAAGATAAATTTTGATCTTTTTAAGGAGATAGAAGAAATTTCTTCATGTCCATTGGTGGTACACGGTGGCACGGGACTTGAGGGCGACGTATTCAAACAGTTGATTTCTTTAGGGGCAGCTAAAGTCAATATCTCTACCGCAATAAAGATCGCATACTGCAGTGGGCTGAAAAGTTACATTGAAAACAATGCAGATAAAGTAGAACCTTTGAAACTGGATCAGCACGTAATCGATGTTGTGAAAAATACCACAAAAGAGCATATATTATTGTTTGGTTCGGCAAACCGTATTTAAATATTTTGACATAAGGTGGGAGAATGATGACATATAGACCGGAGTATTTATGTGACTTGCATTGCCATACAAATATGTCGGATGGAAACGATACATACCAACAATTTATTGATAATGCGGTTGATCTTGGAATGAAGGTTGTTGCAATTACCGATCATGATGTAGTACCTAAAGCGGCAATGCAGATAGGGGACCAATCCATAGCTACGGTTGAATACGGGCGGCAAAAGAATGTAAATGTATTGCTGGGCATTGAGTATTCCTGTGATAGCGATGTTGATGATGTTCATATTGTCGGATTAGGATGCGATTGGACAACCGAGGATTTTGCAGTGGAAGAAGAGAATATGAAGCGAAGCAAGACTGAAGCATATAGAAAACTTACTGAAGTATTGAGCAACAATGGAATAAAGATTTCATGGCAGGAGCTGCTGGAAAATAACGGTGAGTTTAGAGCACCTGAAGAAATCCAACGTAAACATATATTTGAAGCTATTGCTGATAAGGGTTATACACCGACATGGAAAGAAGCTAAAATAATGGTAAGAGATAATCCGGAATATAATATAAAAAGAGAAAAAATCAATCCTATAAAAGCGATAGACATTATTCATAAAGCAGGGGGCATAGCGATTCTCGCACATCCTTATTTAATAGATGAGGTGATATACAAGTCGAACAAACAAATCCACAGAAAAGAATACATTCGGCATCTAATAGACGTGGGATTGGATGGTATAGAGGCAGCATATACTTATTCAAAAACCAGTTACAAAGGCAATATGAGTGAGCAACAAGTTGAAAAAGAGATTATCGACATGTACAGTCCGATATTAAAAATAATATCAGGCGGCTCCGATTATCATAATGATGGGAAAAAAGGTACAAAAAATCCCAGGATGATTGGTGAAAAAGGGGTCACGTTGGAGTATTTCATGAACAACATTTATTTAAGTGCTTTATTGAGTAAGGAGAAGAAGGTTTGAACTCAATAAAAAAGTATTAAGTATCCTGTAAAAAATATTCTGCACTTTATGAATTAATATACGTATCAATCTTTTTAGTTTTTCTTTAACTCCAAAACCATGCCATATTTAAAAATGAAATGAAATGTAATCAAAGGGTTACGGTCAGGCATTACATCAAGCTTCTGACATTACCTTTAACAATTTGGAGGGATATTATATGTATATTTTATCTGTAGATTTCGGTACATCTTCCGTAAAACTTTCCATTCTGGATGAAACTCTCAAGCTTATCGCGAAAAGCAAAATAGAATATAATTATGATGTCATAGATAAGATTCAGGCGCAAATTGATCCTGAAATCATATTTGCTGCAATGATCAAAGGCATTCGGCAATTTCAGCAAGATCACCTGGATAAAATAGAAGTGATCGTCATATGCGTATTTTCTCCAGCGCTTTGTGGAATGGATCAATATGGCAATTCGTTATACCCATCTATTATTCACCTTGACCGACGAAGCTATAAACAATCCCATGAAGCGATGGATTTGGTCGGAAAAGAAAACTTCTTAAATATTAATGGGAATTTACCGTTTTCAGGAGGAATTTCCCTCACAAGTATACTTTGGATAAAAGAAAACTATCCGGAGATCTTTAATCGTACTTATAAGTTCGGACATTTGAATACATTTATACATAAAAAATTAACCGGAGAATGGGGGATCGATCCTTCAAACGCATCCTTTACAGGATTGTATGAGACATTAAAAGGAGGGAACTGGTCAGAGTCAATATGTAATACACTAGGGATACCTACGGACAAATTGCCTCCAATTATAAGTTCCACAAAATTCATAGGAAAATTGACCGGTGAATGTGCGGGATTATTGGGACTAAAAGAAGGAATACCGGTCGTAATGGGCGCCAATGACACTTCCAGTGCGGCATTTGGTGCAGGCGCTGTGAATCATGGTGATATTCTAAATGTAGCCGGAAGCAGCGAAATCGTGACTGTTACGACAACCGATCCTAAACCCTGTGAAAGCTATTATATAAGAACCTCGGTAGAAGAGAATAAATGGCTTTATCTAACCATTACAATAAGCGGTTTTGCTTTGGAATGGTATAGAAAAGAGTTCTATAAGGAGATATCCAAAGAAAATTTCTATAAAGAAGTCTTTGAGGATTTGCTGTTAAATTATAAGCAGACAGGTGATGAAAAATTCGATCCTTACCTTGCAGGAGACCGTCATAGTATGACCATTAAAAAAGGAGGCTTTTCAGGCATGACGTTCGATACAACCAGAGAAGACCTATTGATGTCTTTATTGGTTGGAACATGGGAGCCTTTAGTCAATACATTACGTATATGTGAGGAAATCATGGATCTCAATAAGACAATCTTTCTAACCGGAGGAATGACAAGTCAAACATATCTGAATTTCAAGAAGAAACGATTTGAAAAATACGATTTTAATATGGTGGAGGAGTGTTCAACGGTAGGTAATGGAAAGATTGCGTTAAAGGCAATGCAAGAATAGTAGTTTTTTAAATAGCGCGGCAAAATAATATTAATCCAGGGGGTTTATTGATGATGAACGTAAGTATTAAAGAAAAATTATCAGGAGTTTTTCCACCTATTATGACGCCTTTTGAAAATGAGAAGGTGTCATACGATAAATTAGCGGATAATATCAAAAAGTATAATGAAACGAATTTAAGGGGTTATATGCCGCTTGGAAGTAATGGGGAGTTTAGAAGTTTGACAGATGATGAGTCGTTAAAGATTATTGAAACCATTGCAAAGAACCGGACAGCCGATAAGGTATTGATGGTAGGGACGGGAAGGGAATCGGCAAGTGCTACCATTGAGTTTACCAAAAAAGCAGCGGATAAAGGCGCTGAATTTGCAAGCGTTTTAGCACCGCATTACTTTATTAATGCCATGACGGATGAAGCCTTGATAAAATTCTTTTTAATCATTGCAGATCATTCACCCATCCCGGTGCTGGTTTATAATGCGCCAAAGTTTGCTGCGGGGCTGACCATATCGCCAAAAGTGATTGAAGTTCTCTCAAAACATTCCAATATTGTTGGTATGAAAGACACTTCAACAGAAGATATCGCGATTTATATTAATGCTGTAGATAAAAACGAAGAATTTCATGTGCTTGCCGGAAGCATCAATAAATTCTATACAGGGCTACTTGCAGGCGCTGTAGGTGGAATTCTTTCAATGGCCAATTATCTGCCTGAATTATGTAATAGATTGTATGAGTTTTACTTAGCCGATGATAAAGAGCAGGGAGAAAAATATCATAACTACCTATGTGATCTAAATAAGAAAACAGGAGGGAAGAGTGGTGTTGCAGGAGTAAAAGCTGCAATGGATGTATTAGGGTATTTCGGAGGTTGTCCAAGAATACCTCTATTGCCTGTAGATGAAGAAGAGAAAAACGCTATCAGAATTTTTTTAGAGAGCGAGGGATTATTAGCGTGAAAAAAATTCTTTTGACTCAGGAAATTCATCCCTTGGGAAGAAAATTGCTACAAGAAAATTTTGAAGTGATTGCATCTCCGGACCCGTCCCATGAAACGGTTCTTGGCTTATGTGACGATGTAGACGCCATCATTGTAAGAACTACAACCACTATTACCGAAGAGATCATCAAGCGTGCACAGAAGTTGAAGATTATCGCAAGAACAGGTGCGGGTGTAGATAATATAGATGTGAATGCTGCCACAAGGGCCGGGATCTTAGTATGTAACCTTGTTGGAGTAAATAGCTTATCAGTATGTGAGCATGCGATCAGTATGATGATGACCATTGCGAAACAGCTTCCGCTGATGGATATATCGGTGCGTGAAGGAAACTGGAAGATGAGAAATGTGAATACGATGGTAGAATTAAAAGATAAAACGCTAGGTATCATAGGGATGGGGAATATAGGTGCAGAAGTAGCAAGAAAATGCCATCTCGCATTCGATATGAAGATAATGGCTTACGATCCCTATGCAAAAGAAAAATTTATGGATTTTGATTATGAATTTTTAGATTCATTGGAAGAACTGTTTGAATCAAGTGATTTCATCAGTATTCATTGCCCCAACCTCCCTTCTACAACAGGTATGGTTACAAGCAACCTGCTCAATTTAATGAAGTCGGATGCCTATCTCATCAATACGGCCAGAGGTGCGGTCATTGACGAAGAAGCGCTGGTGGAGTTGCTGCGTAATAAAAAAATCGCAGGTGCGGCATTGGATGTATTCTATGAGGAACCTTTGCCGATAGATCATCCTTTTATTCATTTAGATAATGTGATTTTATCACCACATAGTGCGGCATTGACCAAAGAAGCAAGAATAAGGATGTCTACCGATGCTGCGCAGGCCGTTGTGGATTATTTTGACGGTAAAAACCCAAAAAATATTTACAATGCCAAGGAATTAGGGTTAAAATAGTGGTAAAAGCATGATTAAAAAGATGAAAGGTAAATAACTATGTTAGATCGTCAAAGCCCTAAACCTTTATATGCGCAGTTAGAAGATATCGTCAGACAGAAAATTGAGAATGAGGAATGGCTGCCGAATCATTTGATCCCTTCGGAAAATGAAATAAGCAAGATGTATGGGGTGAGCAGAATGACAGCCAGAGGGGTCATTACCCGGTTAGTACATGAAGGGTTATTATATAGAGCTCAAGGGAAAGGGACTTTTGTTTCTGTACCTAAAATCGTAAGTAAGCCACTATCCCAATTAGGTATTCGAGAGCAATTGGAGCAAATGGGTTATCAAATTTCCACCAAGCTTTTGAATATTGATAAGGGGATACCTCCTGCTCGAGTTTCAAAAGAATTGCGATTGGAAAAAAATACCCAGGTATATGTTGTAGAAAGAATCAGATACATTAAAGAAGAGCCTTTAAGTCTTCATACTTCATATATACCGGTCACTTTCTGCGCTAATCTGGAAATGAAAGACATGGAAGGCATCCAATTATGCGATATTTTAGAAAAAGAGTATGATTTAAAAATTGTGAAAATAGTAGAAACACTTGAATCATCAATGGCGACATTGGAGGAAGCGAAGATGTTGTCCGTAAAAAAAGGATTTCCGCTGTTATTGTTGGAAAATATCGTCTATACCACTGGGGAATTGCCTTTTGAATATACTAAAGTATTGTTCAGAGGAGATAAAATAAAATTAAGGCTCGAATATCATAAGAATATTAATCATTGTCCCTAAAGTATTTTGCAGTTCGTTCTAAGATGTTATATAAGAAATGGTTACTATTAATATCAGGGGGCACATATGAGACTATATAAATATGATACGCATGTTCATACACAGGAAGTAAGCGAATGCGGCAAGGTAAAAGCCGGTGAAACGGTTAGACTTTATCACGAGGCCGGATATGATGGTATCGTGATTACCGACCACTATTATAGACGATATTTTGACAGGCTGGAGGGGCAGACCTGGAATGAGAAAATTGACTTTTTCTTATCAGGTTATAACCAAGCAAAGGTATATGGCAGAAAACTGGGAGTAGATGTGATTCTCGGAATGGAGATACGGTTTGAAGAAAACGTAAACGATTATCTGGTATACGGCATATATGAAGATTTTTTAAAAGAGAACAAAGAGTTATATAAACTAACCCTTACGGCTTTTAAAGAACTGGTTAAGCATGAAGAAATACTGATAATTCAGGCGCATCCTTTTAGAACAGGGATGATTCCTGCAAATCCAACTCTAATCGACGGGGTTGAGGTCTTTAATGAGCATCCGAGGCATGATTCCCGGAATCATTTGGCACTGGCTTTTGCGAGGCAGAATGGTCGTCTTATGCTTTCAGGCTCTGATTTTCATCAGGCTCAGGATGCGGCGAGGGGTGGGATCGTAGTGCCCGAGAGAATTTCGGATTCACAGGAATTGGTTAAGGTTATCAAAGAAGGCAGGATAGTGGAATTATTGCGTACCAAGTGATGAAAAATAACCGCTGAAAAATCGGAAGTTATTATTTTGCTGTTCCTAAAACAACTAAAGCCTATCAGCCATAGATCTATGGCTGATAGGCTTTAGTTGTTTTATATATATGGACAATTGTCTATCAACAGCTTTATTTTTTAATTATATTATTTGCGTTACTGTAAACACTAATACTAAATAATTCAATAAAAAATAGGGATGATATTTTTGACAATAAAAGGCTATGCGAAAAAAGGAAAAAAGACGAAAGAACTGGTAAAGCGTCTGAGTTCAAATAGTATTCCGGTGATATGCCATCAGGATTTAGATGAGGTTGCTGCCTATTCTTTGATCGAGGCTAAAGTAAAAGCGGTGATAAATTGTGATAAAAGCATTTCAGGACGCTATCCGACAAAAGGCACTAAGATATTGATAGACAATGGCATTATCGTTGTCGATGATATAGGTGAAAAATTTTATAACGAAATTCAACCGGATGAATTAATAGAGATAAAAAATTACGATTTGTATATTAATGGTGAAAGATACGAAGGAAGTTTTAATATGCTGGATACTCAAAAGGTAGATCAGCTTATTGAACATAGTTATCATAATTTTTCCTATGAGTTGGAGAGATTCATCGATAATACCTTGGAATACGCTTCAAGAGAAAAAGATATCATACTTAAAAATATAGATATAACTTCTGTAGAAACCCAGATGGAGAATAGGCATGTGCTTATTGTGGTTAGAGGGTGTAATTACAAACAGGATTTACAAATCATCAAAGAGTATATTAAGGACGTGAAACCGGTATTGATAGGCGTGGATGGCGGCGGAGACGCGCTGATGGAATTTGGTTTGACTCCGGATATGATTGTAGGAGATATGGATAGTATTAGCGATGAATGTCTTAAAAAAGGGAAAGAAATCATCGTCCACGCTTATTCTGACGGAAGAGCGCCCGGAATGGAAAGAATAAATAAGCTGGGACTGGAGGCTAAAATATTTCCTTTTACAGGAACCAGTGAGGATGCGGCAATGATGATTGCATATGAGAAAAGGGCAGACCTTATTATTGCTGTGGGTACGCATTCAAATATTATAGATTTTTTAGAAAAAGGAAGAAAAGGTATGGCAAGTACTATGCTGACAAGACTAAAAATAGGGTCAAAGCTGGTAGATGCAAAAGGAGTGAGTAAGCTATATTCTAATAAGCTGAGACTGTCATACTGTATACCTTTATTATTTTCCGCATTAATCCCTATTATTGCAATCATAAAGATATATATTCCGATACAGGTACTTCTAAATATTTTTCAGTTTAGATTACGTATGAAGTAGCGGGGAGGGATGTTGAAAATGAGTAGAGGAATTACTTATCATATTATGACTATTGCAGCAATTTTTATTGCGATGGGCCTTGGAATATTTATAGGTTCAATGCTAAACGGTGAACAATTGGTTATGATGCAGCAAAGTAAGCTTATGTCCGAGCTTGGTGAGCACTTGCAATTGATGACACAGGAGAATAAGGAATTAAAAACGGAAATTAAATCTTTGTCCGATGACATTGTAACTAAAAGTGAGTTAATCGACTCAATATTTGAAGAATACTTAAGAGGTAGTTTGCAGGGGTATAATGTAGCCATTATCGCCACAGGGGGAAGAGATCTTTGCGATGAAATCATATCGCTTTTGCAAGTTGCTGATGCGAATATTCGATCGGTAACATCTGTAAAGAATATATCTGAGACGGATATAGTAAATGTGTTTAATCAAATGCAATATTACCAAAATCCGATGATTGCAAAGGAAAGCAATATGGCAACTTATGCGGCGGAACATTTAATGTATTCAATTTTATCAGGGAAGAATAGCGGATTAATCGATCAATTTGCAGATATGGATTATATTGATTCAGAAGGTGATTATTCAGAGGGAATAGATCATGTCATATGGGTGGGTCCCAATACGTATGGCAGTGAATATGTTGAAAAGATTGATATCCCTATGTTGGATATCGTGAAAAAAATGGATATCCCTTGTTTAATAGTAGGCCGTGGGGAGTCGGAAGATTCATCTATAAATATGTATAAAAAATCTGGGTTTTCTGCTATAAATAACATTGAGACAACAAATGGAAAGGTTGCTCTAACCATGAAGATGAAAGAGCAAAAAGAGAAATCCGAATCTATCGGTTCAGAGACCGGTATAGCGGGAGATCTGAATAGGCAGACAATAGAGGGAGTAAGATATGAAGAAGATTAGTGTTATCATTCCTGCATATAATGAAGAAGACAATATAAAAGATACCATAGAAGCGGTATTAACGCTCAAAAACATTCATGAGTTGGTAGTAGTAGATGACGGATCAAGTGATAGAACCTGGCAAATTGCTGAAGAAAGCGGTGCGCTTGTTATAAAAAGTTTGAAAAACCTGGGGAAAGGCACGGCACTCAAAAAGGGTTTATATGTCTGTACAGGCGATATCATCGTATTTTTAGATGCCGATGTAGGTGATAGTGCGGCAGAAGTAGCTAAAATTATTAAACCGGTTGAGAATGATGAGTGTGATGTGTGTATCGCAAGGTTTGGGAAAGCTTCAAAGAAAGGCGGATTTGGAATAGTAAAGTTTATAAGCCGATACGGAGCAAAGATGCTGTCAGGAAAATATGTGGAAAGCATTTTATCCGGGCAGAGGGCATTTAAATCAGAGGTGTTGGATAATATTCACATTGGTGCAGGTTTTGGCGCGGAGGTGGGTATGACGATAGATATCTTGCAAAAAGGCTATTCCGTCATGGAATGTGAAGTAAATATGAAACACCACGAGACCGGAAGGGACTTAAAAGGATTTATACATAGAGGAAGACAAGCAGCGCATATTATTGCCGTGCTTTTTAGAAAAGCACTTAAAATCGCATAAATCTATATTTAATTAAAGAAAGGAATATATGTATAGTGTGATGTACAAGATGGTTTTATTAATGATATTAGGTTATACATGCAACAGGATTACACAAAGCGTTGTGAGAAGAATGCTTATAGATGCGGGGCAGATTACCAAGAACTATCTTGGAAAAGATATTCCAAATTCAATGGGAATTGCGCTGATACTCAGTACCGTATTGGCTATCAGTATATCCCTCCCCTTTGGATATGTTATCCCTTTTTATGATATATATATTATATTTGCCGGTATACTTATGGGGTTCGTAGGGTTAATTGATGATTTTGCAGGAAACAGTCAATCCAAGGGGTTCAAAGGACATATGAAGAACCTCATGCATGGAAAGCTGACCACCGGCGGGCTAAAAGCAATAACCGGGGTTCTTTCAGCTTTTATTATCAGTGTCAAATTATCTGATACTTTTTTAAATATGATCATCTATGTCTTTTTTATCAGTTTACTGACCAATTTGATCAATTTGACGGATACCAGGCCAGGCAGAGCAGTAAAAGTTTTCTTTCTGTTATCCTTCTTTCCATTATTGATAGGAGCCGCCTCCGATATATATTATATTGTTTTTGGGGTATTGGTCGCATATTTGCCAATGGATTTGAGAGCAAAAGGAATGTTGGGGGATACCGGCGCGAATTTCATTGGAATGATACTGGGAATTACGATGATTACCATGACAAACAGTCTCCTGGTTCAATTACTGCTTTTAGGCACAGTGCTAATATTAAATATGCTAAGTGAAAAGTATTCTTTTTCAAAGACGATTGAACGAAACCGATTTTTAAATTATATTGACCATTTGGGAAGGAACCATTAAAAAATAATAGATAAGCAAACTTAATTGTACTTAGCGGAACGGCACAGGGGCCGTTCCCTACAAAATCACTTGATCTTTTTAGAATTTGATTTAAATTATTATGCATAATTCGTAGGGAACGCCCCCCTGTGGCGTTCCGTTTCAGATGATATTAGTTCATTTATAGTATGGTAGCATGGATTTTCACAATTTACAATATTAAGTTGACAATATTGGAACAATCATCTGCCCGATATAATTTATATTGCATTTAGTTTTCTACTATTTTTTTCTGTAACTTTTCAGTCAACTCCTCTTTAGGAGTAACATAAACGGTTCGATTATTCACGTAAATCACCATTCCCGGTTTTGCACCGGCCGGTTTTTTGACATTTTTTACAGCCGTGTAATCCACTGCTACATTGGAAGACATTCTGCCTTTACTATAGAATGCGGCCAGTGAAGCAGCTTCCATCAATGTATTATCGGGCAAGTTTTCCCATCCGTTCATTTTAATAATGGTATGGGAGCCGGGAATATCTTTGGTATGAAGCCAGATATCCTCATTTTGTGCGAATCTTAGCGTGAGATAGTCATTTTGTTTATTATTTTTCCCAACATAGATGTCTAAACCGTCCGAGCTGACAAAATGCATGGGCTTGGAACGAACAGCCGAATCTTTCTTCTTTGATTTGTTTTTACGGTTGAGATAACCTTGTTCTATGAGTTCCTCTCTTATTTCATGAAGCTCTTGTTCACTATTGATTCTCATCATAATATCCAGTATGGATTCCAAATAGTTTATCTCATCGATGTTTAGCCGCATTTGCTCGGTGACGGCAGCAGCGGCATTTTTTCCTCGTGTATACTCATTAAAATATTTTTGGGCGTTCTTTGAAGGTACTAGGTCCGGGTCTAAAGGAATAGTCACCGCAGGGCAGTCATCCTCGTAGAAATTCTCTACTTCTATATGATCAAGGCCTTGATGAATTCTATATATATTGGCTGTAATCAAGTCTCCGAAAATTTTAAGTTGTTCTCTGTTGGATACTTCGCCAAGCTTTTGCTGCTGTATAGACAGTTTCTTTTTACATCTGTCCAAATTTGTATTCACTATTCGGACAAGATCGGACAGTTTTTGCTTAAGTCGTTCCTGATGATCGCGTGCCGAATAGAAAAAGTCAAGCACTTGATTGATTGATTCTTCGTTACGAATGGTATAATTCGTATATTGAGTAATATTTAATGCAGAGAAATCAATAACTTTCTCATTTTTCTCGTCAAAAATAAGAACAGGGAAAAACTCGGTTCTTTTTACTTGATCAAATAGTCCGGCAGTATCATCGGATATTAACTTAAGTTGGGGCTGCTCCAGTTCACCTATATAAAAATCACTGCTTTTTAGTGAACGAAAGCATAGTTCTCGGGCAATCAGCGGACTAATGCCCATAAAGTTATTCAGCAAGCATTTATCTACTTTAAGCCCTTGGCTTTGCTGCTCTAAAACCTGCCGGATATCATCTGTTTTACACTCTAAAGGATTCTTTTTATCCTGTGAAGGGGCCGGTGAGTAAGTCAAACCGGGCATTACCTGTCTTACGCTGCTTACATCTATCCCTACATGCTTGATGCTGTCTATGATTTTGCCGTTTGAATCAACCAAGATGATATTGCTGTGACGTCCCATGATTTCAATGATGAGATTTTTAACCGTCAAATCACCTAATTCATTATACACCTCTATATAAAAATGTATGATTCTCTCAAAATCAGGTTGAACAATATTTATGATCTTGCCACCTGTTAAATGCTTTCTTAAAAGCATACAAAACATAGGAGGCGCAGCCGGATTAGGCTTATTGGTCGCTGTAAAATGAACTCTTGGATGGTTAGAGCTTGCACTGAGCAGCAGGCGTTCATTTTTCCCTTTATTTCTTATCAATATCATTAATTCATCCTTTTCAGGCTGATACACTTTTTCAATTCTTCCATTTAAAAGCCTGTCATTGAATTCATGAACCAGGCAGTTTACTACGATACCATCTAAAGGCATTAAATCACTCCTAAATCTAATCTGTGAACAGTGAACTGTGAACTGTGACCTGTGAACCATTCAATAGCATTATAATAAAAAAACATATAAATGTATAGGCTATTTAAAAAGGATTATTGACATTGCAGTATTTATTGATAAAATAAATGATAAATATAGAAATCTTTAAAAGGATGTAGCAATTATGATTATTGGTGCAGGTCAGGTGGATTTATCTATCGGAGGAATCTTTTCCTTAAAAGAAAAGAGACAAATTATCAAAAGTATTATAAACAGGATACAATCACGTTTCAATGTGTCCATCGCAGAGGTAGATGCGCAGGATAAATGGCAGTACAGTGTTTTGGGCTTTTGCTGTATTTCTAATGATACAGCGCATGCCAATAGTATGCTGTCCAAAATCATCAATTTTATTGAAAATGACGGCAGGGTAGTGATTGTTGATTATTCTACCGAAATTATTTAATATATTTTCCTGTAAAAATTATATTTTAATTTTTGCAATTTGTGTTATAATACTTTAAGAATTAGAATTATTTTCATGATGATTCATGATAAGAAATGTTTATAATACATGTTCTTTTGGTAATATAAACATATTAAAATAAATAAGGTGGTACATATTGTGATTAAAAGCATGACAGGATTCGGGCGCAGCGAAGCGGTAGTTGGCAGCAAGGAAGTTTTAATAGAGATGAAATCCGTAAATCACAGATATGCTGATTTTTCTATTCGCGTTCCCAGAAATTATAGCTTCCTTGAGGATAAAGTCCGTGAATACTTACAGAAATATATTTCCCGAGGGAAGGTGGATGTATTTCTAACCATTGAATCCCAAGAAGATGATGATAAGCAAGTGGTTTTGAATGAAGCCCTGGCAAGCGGTTATATTCATGCATTAAGGCAGATGAAAGACGCGTTTGGACTGCAAGATGATATAAGTGCATGCAATGTTGCAAGATTCAATGATATTCTTAAACTGGAGAGAAAGGAAGAAGACCAGGATGCATTATGGGCAACGGTTCAAGCGGCCTTAGAACCGGCTGTGCAGGATTTTATAGCCATGAGAGAACGGGAAGGGCTACGGCTATCGGAAGATTTAATTGAGAGAGGCAAATATATCGCAAGCCAGTTAGATGAAATAGAAGTGCGGTCGCCTCAGGTTGTGGAAGAATACCGTAATAAGATTAAGCAGCGTATTGAAGAATATCTGAATAATGTTGCGATTGATGAAAACAGACTGCTGACCGAAGTCGCTATATTTTCCGATAGAACCAGTATTACAGAAGAAATTGTACGGTTAAGAAGCCATTTGGTGGAATTAGGGGAGATATTAAAGAGTGGTCAAGCAGTAGGAAGAAAGCTGGACTTCCTTGTTCAGGAAATGAATAGAGAAATCAATACGATCGGCTCTAAAGCCAACGATTTATATATCTCTAAACGGGTAGTGGAAATAAAGGCCGAAATAGAAAAATGCAGGGAGCAAATACAAAATATTGAGTAACGAATCATAATTCTTTACTTTTGTGTCAAAAATCATATAATAAAACGAAGTAGGAGGAACACATAATGAAATTAATAAATATCGGTTTTGGCAATATCGTATCAGCCAATCGCCTCATAGCTATTGTGAGCCCGGAATCTGCTCCTATTAAAAGAATCATACAGGAAGCAAGAGATAGAGGGATGCTGATTGATGCAACTTATGGCAGACGAACAAGAGCAGTAATCATTACAGATAGCGACCATATTATTCTTTCTGCTGTGCAGCCGGAAACAGTAGCACATAGATTGACTGCCAAGGATACTACTCCTGTGGAAGATGAGGCCATTGAGGATGAAGAATAAGGGTCTTCTAATCGTTGTATCCGGTCCTTCCGGCGCAGGAAAGGGGACAATATGTAAGACATTGGTTGAAAGAAATTCGAATGTTTTTCTTTCTGTTTCTGCAACTACCCGATTGCCCAGAACAGGAGAAATTGAAGGAGAGAATTATTTCTTTAAAACGGGTGAGCAATTTAAAGAAATGATCGCGAATGATGAACTGTTGGAATGGGCAGTATTTTGCAATAATTACTATGGAACGCCTAAAAAACACGTATATGACATGTTGGATGAAGGTAAAAATATCATATTGGAGATTGAAGTGCAAGGAGCGCTGAAAGTGAGAAGTAAATACCCGGAAGGGATTTATATCTTCGTGTTGCCTCCTTCAATGGAAGAATTAAAAAACAGAATTACCAACAGAGGAACCGAAAAGCAGGAAGTCATTAATGAACGGTTAAATACTGCGCGTTTGGAATTCACTCATATTAATAAATACAATTATATTGTAATGAATGATACGGTAGATGATGCGGTGAATAAACTCGAGTCAATCATAACAGCAGAAACATGCAGAGTTGAAAGAAGTACAGAAATTATAAAAGAGGTGTGTGACATATGATTTATCCATCTATCAACAAATTAATGGAGAAAGTAGACAGCCGTTATACGCTAGTGGTTGCAACGGCAAAAAGAGCAAGAGTGCTGGCTCAGGGAGCGCCAAAACTGGTGAAATGCAATTCTGATAAATCGGTAACAGTTGCGATCCACGAGATTGCCGACGATAAAGTTACTTATAGAAGAAATAAAGAACCGCTAGTATAATTTATTGCAGTATATGAACGGAGGATGACCGTGTTAAAGGGGAAGGTTGTTGTGATTGGGGTATGCGGTGGTATTGCCGCATATAAATCCGCAGACTTGGTAAGTAAACTAAAGAAGTTGAATGCTGAAGTTCATGTGATCATGACACGTTCGGCATGTGAATTTATCAAGCCGCTGACATTTCAGTCACTTTCTCAAAATGCTGTGATTGAGGATATGTTTGAAAAACCCCGTGCCTGGGAAATTGAACATATTTCTCTTGCGCAAAAAGCGGATGTGTTTGTTGTTGCTCCCGCGACAGCGAATATCATAGGGAAGGTGGCCAATGGCATAGCGGATGATATGCTCTCTACCACCGTGATGGCAGCTAAATGCCCGGTGATCTTTGCTCCGGCGATGAACTGCAATATGTATGAGAATCCGATTGTACAGCAAAATATTCAAAAATTAAAAGATTTTGATTATCTTTTTGTTGAACCGGGATACGGGCGCCTGGCATGCGGAGATATCGGGAAAGGAAAGCTTGCTGACACGGATGATATTCTGGATAGAATCATAGAAACAGCAGCATATGATAAAGATTTGGCAGGACATAAGGTACTTGTTACGGCCGGACCCACAAGAGAATCTATAGATCCTGTAAGGTTTATAACCAACTATTCCTCAGGGAAAATGGGGTATGCGATTGCGAAAGCCGCAAAATACCGTGGGGCAGAAGTCATATTGGTTACAGGTCCGACCGACCTTTCTCCTATCAAAGGTATCAAAACAATACCGGTGAATACTGCTTTGGAGATGCATGATGCAGTGATGGAACACTTCAAAGATGCGACGCTCATTATTAAATCCGCTGCTGTGGGTGATTACAGGCCGGTAGAAACCAGTGAAAACAAAATCAAAAAGAATGAAGGATTTTTGGAGATGAAGCTTATTAAGAATCCGGATATTCTAATGGAACTTGGTGCTGGAATTACACATCAAGTATTAATAGGCTTTTCAATGGAGACCCAAAATCTTGAAGGCTATGCGAAGGAAAAGCTCACTAAGAAAAACTTGGATATGATTATTGCGAATGACCTATCGCAGCAAGGTGCGGGTTTTTCGGTGGATACCAATATCGTAACCATACTCGATAGAAGCGGCAGTATGGAAAGGCTGCCTAAAATGGCAAAAGACCGGCTTGCCCATATTATCCTTGAAAAAGGATTATCGATATACAAACAAAAGAACAGGATCATCTAAAAAGAGCTCACCCGGTAAAGGGTGGGCTGTTTTCGAAATGGGGGTGTATTGATGGCAGAAAAAAATATTGCAGAAGTGATAATTAATAATACATCCAGAAGTGTAGACAAAATATTCCATTATTTGATTCCCCCTAAAAAAGCCAATGATATAAAAGTGGGAGTGAGGGTCATTGTGCCCTTTGGTCAAGGAAACAAGAAAACAGAAGCCTATGTCGTCAACATTGTAGAAAAGAGCAGCTTCGCCCAACTAAAGGAAATTGGTACTGTGATTGACAGTATGCCCTTATTTGATCAAAAGATGGTATATCTTATTTACTGGCTTAAAGAAAAATATTTTTGTACTTATTATGAAGCAGTAAAGGCGTTACTGCCTCCCGGAATAGGACTTAAATTTCAAGAATGGATTAAAATAAATCATGCTTTGAGTAATGACGTTATCCAAAAAAGAATAAGCGGATCGGCAATGCAAAAAACAATTATAGAAACCATCATGAAGCATGATGGAGTTGTAGAATATTCAGAGCTGGCTATTTTAATGCATAGCAACAATTTGCGTTCATCTATAAAATCACTTTTAAAAAAAGAATTGGTGCATATTGTTCATGATTACGCTGCTATGGTGAAGGATAAAAAAATTAAAGTAGCGTACTTGGCTGCTGATCATGAAGAAATGGAATACCAGTTGGAAAAGATAAAAGCAAAAGCGCCGGTACAAGCGAGAATTCTAGAGATCCTCATGGAAAATGAGTTCGTTTCACTTGCGGACTTGGTATTGTTTTCTAACGGTTCCTACAGTGCTGTGAATACTCTTTATAAGAAAGGACTCATTGAGTATAGAGACCATATCATAGAACGTAATCCGGTAGATGAAACAATTATTAAAAGAACCAGTGCATTTAAACCTACTCAAGAACAAGAAAATGTGATAAAATGTATTCAACAAAAATTTGATGAGAATGTACCGGTATCGTTTATGCTTCGGGGTATAACAGGCAGCGGAAAGACGGAAGTATATCTTCAGGTAATCGATTATGTAATATCAAAAGGGAAACAAGCGATTGTACTTGTACCTGAGATTGCGTTGACGCCCCAGATGGTGGAGCGTTTTATCGGAAGATTCGGTTCCAGGGTTGCCGTTTTTCACAGCGGACTCTCCATGGGAGAAAGATATGATCAATGGAAAAAAATAAGAAGTTCGCAGGTTGATGTGGTGGTAGGAGCTAGATCAGCCATTTTTGCTCCCTTTGACAATCTTGGCATCATCATCCTTGATGAAGAGCATGAGAACTCATACAAGTCAGAGTTATCACCTCGTTATCATGCCAGGGAAGTTGCAGAGAAAAGAAGCCGTATGGAAAATGCGGTCGTAGTATATAGCTCGGCAACACCGTCACTGGAAAGTTATTATAGGGCGCAAACGGGTAAATATACACTGTTAGAAATGACAAAACGGTATAATAATGTTTCATTACCTGCGGTAGATATCATAGATATGAGAGAGGAACTGACGAATGGGAATAAGTCGATATTCAGTTCCAAGTTAAAGGAAGAAATACAACGGAATTTAGAGAATGGGCAGCAGACAATCCTTTTTTTAAACCGCAGAGGTTTTTCGACGTTTATATCATGCAGAAGCTGCGGATTTGTTTTGGCTTGTCCTCACTGCAATATATCGCTGACCTATCATGCGTCTAATAATAAGCTGGTTTGCCATTACTGCGGATTTGTTGCGAAAAACGTTTGCAGCTGTCCTGAGTGCAAGAGTAGTTATATCCGGCATTTTGGTATAGGGACCCAGAAAGTGGAACAGGAAATTAAATTACTTTTTCCATCGGCATCGGTCATCAGAATGGATGTGGATACGACACGTACGAAGTTTGCCCATGAGAGAATATTAAATACTTTTAGAGATCAAAATATAGATATTCTTATAGGTACTCAGATGGTATCAAAAGGATTGGATTTTCCGAGTGTTACCCTTGTCGGGGTATTAGCGGCGGATATGTCGCTAAATATTGATGATTATCGTTCGGCTGAAAGAACCTTTCAGTTGATTACTCAGGTGTGCGGGAGGTCCGGCAGGGGTGATATGAAAGGGAGAGCGGTTATACAGACCTATCAACCGGAAGATTCAACCATACAGATGGCAAAAACACATGATTATGAAGCTTTTTATAATAATGAAATCAAAATCAGAAAACAGTTAAGCTATCCGCCATTCAGCCAAATCATATCCATCCTTGTAAGCGGTATGGATGAAAATGCTGTTAAAAGAAGGATTGGGCAGATTGCTGTAGAGTTGAAGGAAAAAATAAAAGGCAGCCATTGCAGTGCAGCATGGGGTGAACTATTGGGGCCTATGCCGGCGCCCATCTCCAGAATCAAAAATAAACACCGATGGAGGATATTACTCAAATGTGAGGATAGTGAAAACATTGGAGGAATACTTGCCAATATGCTAAGTGAGCATTATAATGATAGGAATAATATTGGAGTTAGCTTGATCATAGATATTAATCCGGTAAATATGTATTAGGAGGTTAAAATATGGCGATGAGATTGATAAGAAGAGTAGGCGATGATGTTTTAAGAAAGACGTCACGTCCTGTAGATACCATTAATAAAAATGTGCTTATGCTGCTTGATGATATGGCAGAGACCATGAAACATGCCAATGGAGTTGGCCTGGCAGCGCCGCAGGTTGGTGTATTAAAGAGAATTGTTGTAATAGATGTCGGTGATGGTATCATAGAACTGATTAATCCCGAAATCGTAGCAACGGAAGGAAAGATGATCGGGGCAGAGGGATGTCTCAGTGTACCGGGTAAGTGGGGAGAGGTTGAGAGACCTGCAAAAGTGACCGTAAGAGCCCTTAACAGGCACGGGGAAGTCATCGAAGTGATAGGTGAAGAACTACTGGCAAGGGCCTTATGCCATGAAATAGACCACTTGAATGGAAACCTGTTTATTGATAAAGTGATTCGGTATATTGAGCCGGATGAGCAGTAAGGATTAAGAGACATATCAGAGGTGTGAGCGATGAGAATTTTATTCATGGGAACTCCGGAATTCGCAGTTCCCTGTTTACGTGTTTTAGTTGATGAAGGATATGACGTTGCAGGTGCGGTAACGCAGCCGGACAAGCCCAAAGGGAGAGGGCATAAAATGGCCCCGCCGCCGGTGAAGGAATATGCATTGGAAAAGAGTATTCCTGTATATCAGCCTGTAAAACTGAAGAACAATGAATTTTTAGATGATTTACAACATATTAATCCGGACTTGATTGTTGTAGTAGCATATGGGAAAATACTACCCAGCTACATATTGGAGTACCCTAAGTATGGCTGTATTAATGTTCATGCGTCATTACTTCCCAAATACAGGGGTGCGGGACCGATTCAGTGGAGCATCATAAATGGAGAAAAAGAAACCGGTATTACTACCATGTATATGGAGATAGGTTTGGATACAGGTGATATGATTTTAAAAAGGGCGTTAACCATCGGTGAATATGAAACGGCCGGTGAACTCCACGACCGGCTATCTGTATTAGGAGCAGAGGTATTAAAGGAAACCGTTAAACTAATCAAAGAGAATGCCGCACCTAGAGAGCCGCAGTTAAATGATGCGGCCACCTATGCACCTATGTTGGATAAAGCTATTTCAAAAATTGACTGGAATAAGTCTGCTGTTGAAATAAAGAACCTTGTTCGTGGTGTAAATCCTTGGCCGGTGGCATATTCTCAATACCAGGGGCAAACCATGAAAGTTTGGTCGGTTGAAATAGGTGACGATTGCAAAAAAAGTACTCCTGGAACCATTGTTGATTATATAAAGGGAAAAGGTCTGGCCGTACAAGCCGGAGGCGGACAATGTATCCTTATAAAGGAATTGCAATTCACAGGAGGAAAAAGAATGACAGTGGATCATTACCTTTTAGGTCATTCTATACAAATAGGAGAGCGTCTGGAGTAGCTATGGATTATAAAAAAGAGAGACTTGGAGTCTTTTTAAAAATATCAGGGGTCTTTACAGTATTGTCTCTATTGGTTTTATTTGCAGCTTTAATGGTATATTTGTATGTAGATGAGGCAACCTATAATTTAATAATGTTAGTACTGCTAATCGGTATATCGGGGGTTATTCTTCTGGCAGCGGTGATCATATATATTGTAATTACCGCTTACAAATACGGAAGAATTAATAAATTTTTTGCACTGATTATTAATAGATTTATAAAGATCGTAATGTCTGTAGCAATTGATTTGGTAGAGTTGATTAAAATTGATAAAAATATCGTAAGAGGCTTTTTTGTAGATCTGAATAATATTATTGTGAATTCCGCCAACCCAAAGGCTACACATGATGAAGTATTATTACTGGTTCCTCATTGTCTGCAGTGGGCAAAATGCGGGCATAAGGTCACGAATGACCCGTCAAACTGCAAACGGTGCGGTAAGTGCGATCTTGATAAGATACTGGATATTGCCGGAAAATATCAAGTGAAGATTTGTATTGCATCGGGTGGCACCATGGCACGTAAAGCAATCGTGGAGAATAAGCCTAAGATTATCATTTCTGTAGCTTGCAGCCGTGACTTAATCAGCGGTATACTGGATGTTGAAAACATTCCTGTCATTGCGGTTGAAAATACCACGCCTGAAGGGCCGTGCCATAATACGAGGGTGGATGTGGACAAGCTGGAAGAAGCGATGAAAAGGATATTGGTAAAGGAGTGAGTTTTATGGGTTATTTATATGGAATTGATATGTATTATATTATATTGGTCATGCCTGCGGTGCTTTTTGCATTATACGCGCAAAGTAAAGTGCAGGGAACTTTTAATAAATATCTGAATGTAAGGAATGTAAGAGGGTATACAGGCGCATATATTGCCAGGGAAATATTGGATAGTCAGGGTCTTCATGATGTGCGTGTGGAAATGACCAACGGCCACTTGACAGACCACTATGACCCGCGATCAAAAGTAGTCCGGTTATCCCAATCGGTTTATTCCAGTACATCGGTTGGTGCTGTAGGTGTTGCGGCCCATGAGACCGGCCATGCGATACAACATCAGGTTTCTTATGCGCCGTTAGCCTTTCGGAACAGTTTGGTGCCGGTAGCAAGCCTGGGTTCGTCAGCGGCAATTCCATTAGCCATTTTGGGATTAATCGTAGGATGGGAACCATTGGTTTATTTTGGTATTATTATGTTTACTGCCGTAGTGGCTTTCCAGGTGATTACACTTCCGGTGGAATTCAATGCGAGCAGCAGGGCATTGGAAATCTTGGAGACCAAAGGATTATTATCACGCGAAGAGCTGGTACCTACTAAGAAAGTGTTAAACGCTGCAGCGCTTACATATGTAGCTGCTGCTGCGGTGGGTATTGCGAATTTGCTTAGATTACTCCTTATTGCCGGTGTTGGAAGACGGAGAGATTAATGATATTTATTGCTGAATGCGTTACGATTGTAGCGCATTTTTAGTAGGTTGGGAGAAAAATATGGACAAAATCATTTCACCGAGAGAAACGGCTTTAAAAATACTCTATGATATTGAACAGAATGATGCGTACGCAAATATTGCACTTAAGAAATACCTAAAAAATACCGATTATAAAGTAGTGGACAGAGGCTTAATTACTGAGCTGGTTTATGGTATAATCAAATATAAATTGACGATTGATTATATTGTTAAACAGTTTTCATCGGTGAAAATCAATAAGATTTCACCATGGATTTTAAATGTTTTGAGGATAGGGATTTATCAAATTATTTATCTTGATAAAATACCCGATGCCGCTGCTTGCAATGAAAGTGTAAAAATGGCAAAAAGATACGGGCATTATGCTTCTGTTAAGTATGTGAATGCAGTGCTGCGCAGCGTATCGAAAAATAAAGAAACAATAAAATATCCGGATAAGAAAAAGCAGCCGGCGGATTACCTGGAAGTGGCGTATTCTTATCCGAAGTGGTTAATACAAGACTGGATTAAAAGGTTTGGCTTCGAATTTACTGAAAGTTTGTGCAAAGCCAATAATCAAATACCTGAACTTTGCGTGCGGGTAAATACGTTGAAGACAACACGTGGTGCATTGATAGAGATATTAGGGCAGGAAGGTGTTGTTGCGAAGACGGGAAAATACTGTGACGAAGCGCTGATCCTTGAACAGGTAGGGAAGATTGATGCGTTAAAAGCATTTAAAAACGGATTATTCCAGGTACAGGATGAAAGCTCGATGATGGTATCCAAAATACTGGACCCTCAGCCGCAAGAACTGGTGATTGACGTTTGCTGTGCTCCCGGGGGTAAAACGACTCACATTGCGCAATTAATGGAAAATGAGGGAAAGATATTGGGGTGGGATATCCATGATCATAAAATCCAATTGGTAGAGGCTGCATGTGAACGGCTAAGTATCACCATTGCAGATATACAATCACGTGATGCTGCAGTAGAAATAGAAGAATTAAAGAACAAGGCTGACAGGGTTTTGGTGGATGCCCCATGCTCCGGGTTAGGAATCATCCGGAGAAAGCCCGATATAAAGTGGAATAAAGCAGATTCGGATTTGAAAGAGATCACGAGCTTGCAAAAGAGGATTTTAAATACATCGGCCAAGTATGTCAACAACGGAGGGTTTTTGGTATACAGTACTTGCACTATTCAGGATGAAGAGAATATAGAAATCGTGAAAGACTTTTTAGAAAGTCATCCTGATTTTCAGTTGCAAGACATTAAAGGGCATCTTCCGGCAGGGTTAGAAAAAGAAACGGCTTCAAAGGGCTACATTCAGCTGTATCCTAATATCGATGGAACAGATGGATTTTTTATATGCAAACTTAAACGACAAGTTACTGCTCAACCGTAAATGGCATTGTCGGAATGCTAAGCCGGAAAACTGCTAGGATGGCAGTTTTAGGCATCATTGAGAATGCATGCGAATTGATGCCGACGGCTTAGCATGGAGGCAATCCATTTATGGCTGGGTGATAACGACGGCGGAATTGAAGGGAGTAAGTCGCTTGACAGACAGGATCAATCTAAAGGATTTTACTTTTGAGCAGTTAGAACAGTATTTTACTGAGACAGGGCTGCAAAAATTTAGAGCAAAGCAGGTATTTCAATGGCTTCACAATGGTGTAACCAGCTTTGATGAAATGACAAATTTGTCAAAAGAGTTACGCAAATCATTGGATGAAAGATGTTTTATAAGCAAGGTTGAATTTGCGGAAAAGCATGAATCCAAGCTAGACGGCACAATAAAATATCTGTTAAGGTTAAATGACGGAAATTTGATTGAAAGCGTGATTATGCGGTATAAGCATGGTATCACGATTTGTGTATCCACACAGGTCGGATGCAGAATGGGCTGTGGATTTTGCGCATCAACCATTGGCGGATTAGTCAGGCATTTAACAGCAGGAGAGATTCTTGACCAGGTTATATTTATTCAAAAGGATATAGGAGAAAGAATTTCCAATATTGTTCTAATGGGTATAGGAGAACCTTTAGACAATTATGATAATGTCATTAAATTTTTGAAGAATGTAAATCATCCCGCAGGGTTGAATATAGGGTACCGGCATATCTCATTATCCACTTGTGGGTTAGTTCCGCAGATGATGAAGTTATCACAAGAAAATATGCCCATTACATTGTCGGTGTCACTACATGCACCCAATAATGAGATTAGAAATAAGATTATGCCTGTAAGTAAAAAATACTTTATAGAAGAAGTAATCAAAGCATGCAAGATCTTTATAGAGCGTACTAATCGAAGAATTACTTTTGAATATGCACTAATATCAGGCGTGAATGATAGTATTGAAAATGCCCGTGAGCTGAGCAGTTTGGTCAAAGGAATGTTATGTCATGTGAATTTGATTCCTGTCAATAAAGTGGATGAAAGAGATTATGAAAAAAGTACTTTAAAACAAATAGACCTTTTCAAAAATATATTAGAAAAAAACAGTGTATCCACAACAGTGAGACGTGAACTTGGTGGTGATATTAATGCTTCATGCGGTCAACTCAGGAGAGGTCATACAAAATAATTGTTTTCAAGGGGGAACGAGAGTGAGGATAGGCGCATTTACTGATAAAGGAAAAGCTAGAGAAGTAAATGAGGACTGCTTTTTTGTGTCAAAATTTAGTGATGAAATGTGCTCGGGTTATTGTATCATAGCTGATGGAATGGGAGGACATAATGCTGGGGAAGTTGCCAGTAAGATGGCAATAGATGAGATTCAACAGTATATAAAGGAATCCTATAGTCATGAAATGACCCATGAACAAATTATTCAAATCTTGAAAGAAAGCATGAACAAAGCAAATACAATCATTTATAATAAGTCTCTTGAAAATGAATTATTTAGCGGTATGGGAACTACAGCGATTCTTTGCTTTGTTTATCATCAAAGCTTATATATCGCTCATGTAGGTGATAGCAGAGCATATATTATCCGTGGTGAAGAAATGTATCAGATTACTACTGATCATTCAATGGTTGAAGAACTGATCAGCAGCGGAAGTATAACACGGGAAGAAGCGCAGAATCATCCCCAGAAAAATGTGATTACACGTGCGTTAGGGGGAGATAAGGATACTCCAGTTGATATTTATATACAAGAATATAAACCTGGAGATATTATTCTTATATGCACCGATGGTTTAACCAATATGCTGACAAATTCCGAAATACTTTCGGTTATCAAGGACAACAATGACCTTCAATTGGCAGTAGAGGAACTTATTACTATTGCAAATGATAAAGGCGGATTAGATAATATAACTGTTGTTGTTTTAGGACTTTGAGGAGAAAGATTTAATTAAATGGAAGTTATATCAGATTTTGGAGATAACCTTATGCTATAGAGCTGATCCTTAATTCTGAACTCCGGCTTATTAAATGTTAGAAGAGGTGTAAAGATGATAGGGAGTATTTTGGGAAATAGATACGAAATTATAGAAAAGATCGGTGCAGGTGGAATGGCCTTGGTGTATAAGGCGCGGTGCAACCTTCTTAACCGATTTGTAGCTGTCAAAGTTCTAAGGAGTGAACTTATTGAAGACCAAGAGTTTATCAGTCGATTTAATATAGAGTCTCAAGCTGCAGCCAGTCTGTCCCATGCGAATATTGTATCGGTATATGATGTAGGTCAGCAAGATGATATCCATTACATCGTAATGGAATATATTGACGGTATTACGCTTAAGGAAGTAATTAATAAAAACGGTGCGCTGCCATGGAAAGAAGTATTAAATTTTTCTATTCAAATTTGCTCTGCGTTGGAACACGCGCATAAAAAAAATATTGTGCACAGGGATATAAAACCGCATAATATCATGATATCCAATGATGGCGTGTTGAAAGTAACAGACTTTGGGATTGCTCGTGCAGCGACGTCAGCTACTCTGACTCTTGGCGGCAATACCATCGGATCGGTTCATTACTTTTCACCCGAGCAGGCCAGAGGGAGTTATACCGATGAAAAATCAGATATCTATTCGTTGGGTATTGTGATGTATGAAATGCTAACCAGCAAAGTTCCATTTGACGGGGAGAGTCCTGTAGCTGTAGCAATCAAACATATTCAAGAACAGCCGGTACCACCAAGAACTATTAATAAGAATATCCCGATTGCCTTGCAATCTATCGTTTTAAAAGCGATCTGTAAAGATCAAGGAAGCAGATATTCTTCCGCAGGTTCTATGCTCAATGACTTATATCAGGCATTTGAACAACCTGATGAAGATTTTGTGGGTGGGGAAAACATTGATGATTCACCTACTAGGAAGATTCCTATTATTAATATCAGTGGAAGTGAAAATGTGGGAAAAAAGAAAAAGAAAGTTAAAAAAGAAGACAGAGTCGCGGTGATTGCTGCTATTATAACATCAATGTTTATTATAGGCGGATTAACCGCTGTAGGCTATCATGTGTTTAAAGACCAGATACCTGTTGCGAAAAATATGGAGCAGAAGGTTCCGGATTTAGTGGGACAAGAGTTTAATACAATAAAAACGTCTTATAATGATCCCGATAAATTTATAATTGAGCAAGCGGAACAGCAATATAATGAAGAATATGAAAAAGGAACCATTATATCTCAGGACCCGGCAGCGAATATAGTAGTAAAAATACCTCAGACCATTAAAGTAGTTGTAAGTAAAGGTGCTAGAACAATCAAAGTGCCCGATCTGGTCAATCAGGAATATAGGCAGGCAGAAATAATGCTGGACGAGAATGACTTGAATTATAAAGTGATAGATGAATTCCATGATACCGTACCGGAAGGAATCGTTATCCGTCATATACCAGGTGAAGGGATGGAAGTCCAAGAGGGAGATATCGTTCAATTATATGTAAGCAGAGGCAGAAAAATAAAAATGGTGAATATGCCTGATTTGGTTGGAAAAACTGAAGATGAAGCCAAAAGAATGGTGAGTGAGCGTGGATTGCTGGTAGGCGAGATAAAGCCGGAGGAAAGTGATCTGCCTAAAGGAATCGTGATTAGGCAAGGCATCACAGCAAACAGTGAAGTGGAAGAAAAGACATTGGTTGACTTGGTAGTGAGCAAAGGAAAAGCCACTGATGAAAACCAAAGATATATTAATATTCAATTGCCTCAGGACAAGGAAAGAGTAGTCATTAAGATAGAGTACTATAAAAGAGTAGGAAATGATTATGTATTTGAAAAGGTCGAATATGAAAAGGCTCATAATACATCTGAGGGTGACGGTATAGCATCAATTGCGCTTCAAGGCCGAGGGATAATTTATATTGAAGTGTACATTGACGGACAAAAGTTGGGCGATAAAAAGACGGAAATAAATTTTGGCGGTGATGGTGAATAATGCCAGAAGGCATCATATTAAAAGGGATCGGCGGTTTCTATTATATAGAAACCCGGCAAGGGATTATAGAATGTAAAGCCAGAGGCAAATTTAGAAAAAAAGAGATGATTCCATTGGTTGGAGACAGGGTTGAGATAGAAATCGCGGACCATGACAATACAAAAGGAATCATTGAAAAAATTATGCTCAGGAAGAATGTACTGGTTCGTCCGCCGGTAGCAAACGTTCAGCAGATTGTAATCGTTGCCTCGGTCTGCCTTCCTGCGCCGAATTTATTGTTGTTGGATAAGTTAATTACTGTAGCTGAATCGAGGGAATTGGATATCATCATATGCTTGAATAAAATTGACCTGGATGATCGTGATGAATATTTGAAACTTGTTGAAATTTATCAATCAGCCGGATATCATGTGATTTGTACCAGTTCTCGTACGCTGCAAGGTATTAATGACCTACGGAATGCATTACAGAGGAAAATCAGTGTTTTTGCAGGTGCATCGGGGGTGGGAAAATCCAGTTTGTTAAATACTGTTGATAACAGGTTTGAATTACAGACCGGTGAAATAAGCAAAAAGATCGATAGAGGAAAGCATACCACCAGACATGTTGAACTCTTAGAACTGAATGAAGAAAGCTACGTTGTTGATACACCGGGATTTACTTCCTTTGAATTGATGGAGATGGATATTAAGGCGGATGATCTTGAATATTTATTTAGGGAATATCAAAATTATCATTCAATGTGTAAATTCAGGGGATGTACGCATACCTCCGAACCCGGGTGTGTGGTCATTGAGGCAGTGAATGAAGGAAAGATAAGCAGATCAAGATATGATAACTATGTGCAGTTCTACAACCAATTAAAAGATATTAGAGATTGGCACAAATGAAGAAGTATGGGTGGGAGTTTATGAGAGTATGGATTGTTTCCAATGGAGATATTGTTGACTATGGTTTTTATAAAGATAAGATTGGACCGTCAGATTTCATTATTTGTGCGGATGGCGGTACAAAACATGCGGTGAAGATGGGGATTTTGCCAAATGTTATTTTAGGTGATTTTGATTCTATCGGTAAGGAATATTTTAATGATGAGCAATTAGAAAACATTGAATTTATACAATATTCATGTGATAAAGACGAAACCGATACCCAGTTAGCGGTTGAATATGCGGTAAAACTAGGCGGCACTGAAATTGTTTTGATAGGAAGCCTGGGAACCCGGATGGACCATTCTTTCGCAAATATATCTCTGTTGAAGATGTTATTGGATAAAGGAATTACCGGCAAAATCCTTAATGAACATAATGAGATATACCTGACGGATACAAAAATCAAGCTGCGGGGGCAAGTAGGCGAAATCGTTTCAGTACTCCCTATTACGGAGGTTGTCACAGGAGTCACTACAAAAGGTCTTCAATATGCATTAAATAATGCACAGATGACATTTGGAGTTCCCAATGGAATAAGCAATGTATTGATTGAAGAAGAAATAGAAATAAGTATTAAGAGTGGACTGCTGATGGTTGTCAAAGCGAAGGACTAGAAATATATTTAAAATTACATATAACAATATTCACGAAAATGGGCTTGCCGAATATACTGATAATAGAAAAGTATAGGAGGGGGCCTTTTATTATGGCTGGGAAACGCAAAACCCTCGGACTTGTATTAGGTATCCTGGGGATAAGCATTCTTCTTACCTCTATTATACCATTAGGAGTACTGGTTGTATTAGAAGGTGCAGTTTTAGTTGCGATAGGATGGTTGTTTTTCAGAAACGGATAAGCTAAACTAAAAGTGAGGTGTTACTATGAAAATCGTCGTATTAAAAATGCCAGGTTTTATCGGAAAAATTCTTAAAACAGTATTCAGAATCCATTAGAGTACATAACAACATAAAAAAGGTTCAAAAATAATCCATTCTTGAACCTTTTTTATGTTATGCTCTTGTAACCTTATTAGACCGTAAGCAACGGGTACAAACAGCAATTGACTTTGGAGTACCGTTTACAATTGCTTTTACCTTTCTTACATTCGCTTTCCAAGTTCTATTTGATCTTCTGTGAGAGTGGCTGACTTTAATACCAAAAACCAAACCTTTTCCGCAAACATCGCATTGTGCCATCTATATACACCTCCTTGAAAGATATAAACAACATCCTGTTTCCAGTAAAACAATATTATTTTAACAAACTAAAGCGGTTTTGGCAAGGGTTTTTTAAAAAGGGGTAGCAATAATTTTCAAAATGGTTTAAAATAGCTAATATATTAAGATGTTTTCGATGTAAATTGATTAGTGTGTTTTAAAAGGTAAATAATATATACTAATATATAAGTATCAATAGGAGGTTTGATTATGGCTGGTAGATTGGAAAATGACCATGGAAATATTATAATACCGGCAGAGGTAATAGCCAATATGGCAGGGATGACTGCAACACAGTGCTATGGTGTAGTGGGCATGGCATCACGCAATACAGCTGACGGGCTTGTTAGCCTTCTGAAAAAAGAGGCGTTAAATAAAGGGATTAAGGTAACCGTTGAGGCTCAGTATTTAACAATAGATTTACATATTATAGTTGAATATGGTGTAAATATTTCTGCGATATGTGAAAATATAGTGAATAATGTTAGGTATTCATTGGAATCTGCAACGGGGTTAAAAGTAAAGAAAATAAATATTTATGTGGAAAGCATGAGAGTAGAAGAATAATGAGGGGGATTCATGTTGATATTAAAACATATAGATGGAAAAACATTAAAAAGAATGATAGTATCCGCAGCAAACAATCTTGAAAATAATAAAAAAGCCGTTGATGAACTTAACGTTTTTCCCGTACCTGATGGAGATACCGGAACAAATATGTCTCTTACCCTCCTTACTGCATCTAAAGAAGTGAAACAAAAAGATGACAATAATGTTTCAGTCATCGCCGATGTACTGGCATCGGCTTCCTTAAGAGGAGCGAGGGGGAATTCCGGCGTGATATTGTCTCAGCTTTTCAGAGGATTTGCTAAAGAGTTGAAAGATCGCGGCAGTATGGATGCAAAAGCCTTTGCATTTGCCATGCAAGCCGGTGTTGATACAGCCTATAAGGCGGTGATGAAACCTACCGAAGGGACCATTCTTACTGTTGCACGGGAAGGGGCTAAACGGGCCATCGAAGCAAGTGAAAAGAATGATGATATTATTGAGGTTTTTGAAGCTGCCATTGCACATGCGAACCATATATTGGATCAGACGCCGGAAATGCTTCCGGTACTTAAAAAAGCCGGTGTTGTGGATGCCGGGGGCAAGGGGCTTATTGTAATTTTAGAAGGTGCCCTTTACGCTTTAAAAACAGAAAATGAGATTGAACAAAGTGAGAATCAAAGTGTGATAGTAGAGCAAAAGTCTAATGCAGCTGTTCTAGAGGATATACAGTTTGCCTATTGTACCGAATTTCTTATTCAGAAGAAAGACGGCACATTAGGGGGAGATCTACTTAAAAGTAAGATAGAGTGCTTAGGGGATAGTATGCTTGTTATTGATGATGAGGATGTGATCAAGGTACATATCCATACCAATAATCCGGGGACGGTTATCGAGGAGTCTCTTAAGCTTGGAGAACTTGTCAATATAAAAATTGATAATATGAAGGAACAGCACAGACATAACGTTTCTTATGGGCAAGAAAAAATAGAGAATAAGCCGTATGGATTTATTACTGTGGCAATGGGTGAAGGCTTAAAAAACATATTCGTGGATTTGGGTATAGATAAAGTAATCGAAGGCGGACAAACGATGAATCCCAGTACCGAAGATATATTGAAAGCCATTGATGAAGTCCATGCAGACCATATTTTTATCCTTCCGAATAATAAGAATATCATTTTAGCTGCAGAACAGGCAAAAACACTAACGGATAAAAATATTATTGTTGTTCCTTCAAAAAGCATACCACAAGGCATCGCAGCGATGCTGGCCTTTAATATGGAAGCAGATGCACAAAAGAACAGCCAAGACATGGCTGCTGCTTTGGAAAGCGTTAAAACAGGACAAGTTACTTATGCAGTAAGAAATTCGAGTTTTGATGATCAGGAGATTATCCAGGGAGATATTCTTGGAATTCAAGATGGAAAGATTGAAATTGCCGGGAAGAACGTCAGTGAAGTAAGTTGTCAGCTGCTTCATCTGCTGGTAGATGAAGAAAGTTCGGTAATATCTATTTTTTATGGTGACGATATAGATGAAGACCAAGTACAGGAGCTTTCCGAGTATGCTGAAGAACAATTTCCGGACTGTGATGTGGAAGTGCACAATGGAGGACAACCTTTGTATTACTATGTGATTTCTGTAGAATAGTCTATTGTTGGAGGCAGTAATGGTTTCTGATTTATTAGCAAAAGATATCAAAAAGGTAAAAGGGGTCGGGGATGCAAGAGCAAGGCTCTTAAATAAACTGGGTATTCACACCATTGAAGATATGGTATATTACTTTCCAAGAGACTATGAGGACCGTACCAAAATAAAAAAGATTGCTGAATTACAGGATGGAGAGTCGGTATGTATCAAGGCAACGGTCTTTTCGCGCATATCGGAAAATAAGATTCGAAAAGGACTGACAATATATAAGCTGGTCCTTAGAGACGATATGGGGACAGTCACTGCAACGTGGTATAATCAAAAGTATCTTGCTAATGCATTTGAAGTAGGCAGTACATATGTATTTTTTGGAAAGGTCAGTAAGCAATTTGGGAAAAGCGAACTCATAAGTCCGCTGTATGAGAAAAAAGATGCTAAAGATAAGGTTACCGGCAAGATTGTACCTCTCTACCCTCTTACATCAACGCTCAGCCAAAAGGTCATGCAGGCGGTTATAAGAAACTGTCTGCTGATGATAGAAAGCAATTTGAAGGAATACTTACCTCACGAGCTCCGAAGTAAATACGGGCTGGCTGAGATTAATTACTGTATAAGAAATATTCATTTTCCAATTGGCTTTGAAGAGTATTTTTTAGCAAGAAAGAGATTGGTTTTTGAAGAATTATTATTTCTGCAATTGGGGCTTTTAAGCATTAAAAAAAGAAGTGAAGAACTTAGGGGAACCGCTTTCAGACCGGTTCAAGAAATGGACGAATTTATACAGGGGCTTCCATTTGCATTAACCAATGCCCAGCGTCGTGTAACCGCAGAAATTGAGCAAGATATGAAGAATACAACACCTATGAGCAGGTTGGTGCAAGGAGATGTTGGTTCGGGGAAAACGGTAGTTGCGGCGCTGGCGATGTATATGTGCGTGAAGAATGGTTTCCAAGCGGCTATGATGGCGCCCACAGAGATATTGGCGGAGCAGCATTATAACAGTTTTAAAAGTTTTTTTCAAAAATATGATATTAAGATCTGTCTATTGACCGGAAGTGCCACCGGGAAGCAAAAAAAAGAACTACAGCAGCAAATAAAAGAAGGAATCGTTCATATTGTGATTGGTACGCATGCGTTAATACAAGAAAAGGTAGATTTTTTTAATCTTGGCCTGGTGGTCACCGACGAACAGCACCGCTTCGGTGTAAAACAGAGGGCGGCACTGGCATCAAAAGGAAATAATCCCCATATGTTGGTTATGACAGCTACGCCCATTCCAAGAACATTAGCGCTTATCCTTTATGGAGATTTGGACATTTCCATTATTGACGAACTGCCTCCGGGCAGGAAAAAAATCAATACCTATGCAGTAGATGAAAGCAAACGTGAACGGGTATATTCGTTCATAAAGAAACAAGTGGACGAAGGCAGACAAGCATATATCGTATGCCCTTTGGTAGAAGAGTCGGATGTATTGGATTTAAAATCCGTGGTTGAGTTTGCAGAAAAGTTAAAAAAGGAAGTATTCCGGAATTATAAAGTAGGTCTTATTCATGGAAAAATAAAATCTGCAGAGAAAGAACAGATTATGAGAGATTTTGCCGACGGCAGAATCAGTATTTTGGTTTCTACCACTGTTATTGAAGTAGGTGTGAATGTCCCTAATGCGACCATAATGGTAATCGAAAACGCGGAAAGGTTTGGATTGTCACAACTGCATCAGCTTCGGGGAAGGGTAGGCAGGGGACAATTTCAATCTTATTGCATATTATTTAATAACAGTGAGTCTAAGATAACAAAAGATAGAATGAGAATAATGGAAAAAACAAATGACGGTTTTAAGATCTCCGAAAAAGATTTGGAATTAAGAGGTCCGGGAGAATTTTTCGGAACCCGGCAGCACGGCCTGCCCAATCTTAAAATTGCTAATTTGTTTTCGGATATGGATATATTAAAACAAGCACAAGAAGCAGCTTTAGAGATCATCACACAAGATCCGCAGCTTCAAGAGGAAGAATATTACTTATTAAAGCTGAAGCTGCAGAACATGTTTGAAGAAAGAATGAACGGTATAGTCATTAACTGACCGTTAAAGATCTAAATTAAAATACTCTTGAATCTAACTGATGATTAAATAATTATGTTAATCAAAATATTTTCAAAAATTTAATAATACCAAGCCTTACCTCCATAAACACAAATTGCTCGATTAATTTTTCGTAAACTACATATATTAATATTGAACAAAACAACAGGAGGTGAAAAGCATGGCTAACAATAATAGAAAGTTAGTACCTGAAGCTAGAGCTGCGTTGGATAAGTTCAAATATGAAGTAGCGAGTGAAGTGGGAGTTAATTTAAAACAGGGCTACAATGGAGATATTACAGCCAGGCAGGCTGGACAGATTGGTGGTAACATGGTGAAAAAGATGATCCAGCAGGTTGAGCAAAGCATGATAGGTAGATAATACTGATATAAAAAGGAATGGCCATCCGGCTGTTCCTTTTATTAATTTTATGTATATGTATATAATAATATATGTAAAAGTGTTGACTTTTACATGAGTTAATATAAAATATAACATATAGGACAATATGTATATTATGGAGGAATTATTTTGAGAGTGATTTCCGGCTCTGCCAGAGGACATAAATTAAAGAGCCTGACAGGAATGCAAACACGTCCGACAACCGATAGGATTAAAGAATCCCTTTTTAATATCATTGCGGGTTATCTTGATGATGCTTATGTATTGGATTTGTTTGCGGGGACCGGTGGCTTAGGGATAGAGTCGTTAAGCCGTGGAGCGGAATTTGCAGTGTTTATAGATAAGAACACTGAAGCGATAAAAGTAATCAAAGAAAATTTGACACATACCAAACTGACTGAAAAAGCTAAAGTTTACGCTTGTGACTTTTATGAGTATATCAGAAGATTTGAGCCGACCGACCGAAAATTTGATATTATTTTCATGGATCCTCCCTATAGTAAGGGATTTATTGTGCCTGTGATCCAGGGCATCTGGAAAAATAAGCTGCTTCATGATGATGGTATGATTGTTATTGAGAGAGAAAGCGGCGATGAAATCCCTCAAAAAATTGAAGGACTGGAAATCGTGCGTGAAAAACAGTATGGCAGAACAATTATCAATTTCATGAAGTATACAAAATATAATCACAGACAGGATGAAGAAACATGAAAATAGCTGTATATCCAGGTAGTTTTGACCCGGTGACAAACGGGCATTTAGATATTATAGAAAGAACTTCAAAAGTATTTGATAAAGTAATTGTCAGTATTCTTCTAAACAGCAATAAGGTTCCAATGTTTACGGTAGAGGAAAGAATGGATTTCTTACGCCAGGTAACAAAAAAGCTGAACAATGTTGAGATTGATTGCTTTTCCGGATTACTGGTGAATTATATGAAAGAGAAGTCTGCTACAGTGATTGTCAAAGGATTACGGGCTGTCTCGGATTTTGAATATGAATTTCAGATGGCTTTGGTGAATAATAAATTGAGTCCGGATATTGAGACATTATTTATGATGACTAGCAGTAAATATTCTTATTTAAGTTCAAGCATCGTAAAAGAAGTAGGAAGATTAGGCGGATGTTTAAAAGAGCTTGTACCGGAAGAAATAATTTTTGAGATTATTGAGAAGATAAGAAAAACCAGGGGGTAGCTTGCATGGAAGTATTTTCATTAGTAGATACATTGGAAGATATTGTTGAAAGAGGTGTACCCATTCCTTTATCGGGAAAAAGTGTTGTAAATAAAGAGGACATTCTGGAATTAATTCAGGAAATCCGCTTAAAGCTCCCGGAGGATTTGAAGCAGGCAAAATGGGTCAAGGAAGAGAGACAACGTATATTATTAGAAGCTCAAAAAGAAGCTAATAATATTATTAAAGATGCAGAAAATAAAATTATTTCCATGATTGATGAGCATGAATTGACAAAAAGAGCTTATGAGCAAGCAAGTGAGATTATTTCCAATGCACAAAAAAATGCAAGGGAAATACGACTGGGAACCAAGGAATACGCTGATGATATTCTATCAAATCTTGAAAAGATTATTCAAGACACCATGGATGTGCTACGTGAAAATAGACAGGAATTAAAAAAGTGATTAGCAGATAATCACTTTTTTAATTCCTGTTTTTAAATGACGTGCCAATTGCCAACATCACACATAATACGAATAAGAATAATAGAATATTACCAAAATAAATCAGTGATGTGAAAAAAGTATTCATGATATTCGGTGGGGCATAGTTTTGTAAAGCTTCACTTGTGGAAGACGATACCTGAGAACTTAAAGGCGTATAGGAAAAAAGGATAAAAGTGTATATCGCTGAAACGATACCCTGTAATCCCTTTCCCATTAAGTAAGGTGTAACACGAATATCTGTTTTGCTAATAATACTCATAACCTGGCAGTGTACGGACAGTCCTGCCCAACCTAAAATCAAACTGGTAACCATAAGCTGCTGCAGCAGTGATACTGATGGTTGTGCGCTGGCAATTTTAATGCCGCTTGTTATTTCAAAGAATCCGCTCGCAATAGAGGGGAGAAGCTGTTTTGCGATTCCCAAAGGCCCCAGTAAAAAACCTAGTAATTGTGAAAATAGATTGATGATATTAAAATAGTCTAATAGATGAATAAGTACGGAAAAAAATATAATAAACCCGCTAATTACAAGAAGCAGATTTACAGCATTCTTTATAGCATCGCCAAATAATTCACCAAAATTTCTGCTGTCTCTTTTTCCGGCATCTTTCAACTCTTTCAATATATCGGTAATGACCTTCTTGAATGTTCTTCCTTTATATTCATATGAACTTGTATCGGCACTTTTTTTATAATATCTAAAACAAAAGCCGACTGTCAAAGAAGCAAGAAAATGTGATATGAATAATAGGGTTCCTACTGCCGGGCGGTTAAACATTCCTACAGCGACAGCGCCAAGTATAAATAGAGGCCCGGAATTATTGCAAAACGTCAATAACCGTTCAGCTTCCGTTTTCGTACACAATGCCTTTTCACGCAAGTTTACGGTAGCTTTCGCACCTACAGGATATCCGCTGATAATTCCCATCGAAAAAGCAAAAGAGCCGCAGCCCGGTACGTTAAATATAGGCCGCATGACAGGCTCAAGAACAATACCTAAGATATGCACAAGTCCGAGGTTGGTTAGCAGCTCTGTTCCTACAAAAAAAGGAAATAACGATGGAAAAACCACATTAACCGAAAGAGTGATTCCCTTTAAAGCGGCATCAAAGCTTTGCCTTGGGTTAGAAATAACTGCTAGAATAAATAGAATTACACATGCGATAAGAAGAACTGAAGACATATACAAATGTATAAAATACATTTTTTTTAAAATAAGCATAGAAAAGAAGTAAATCAAATATAAAATAGCGATAAAAGCAAAGATATTTATCATGTCCAAATCATTCCTTTATAGATAGTCTTTTACAACAGTGAAGTTTCATTTCTTATAGATATATATATTTCCAGCGCATTGCGAATATGAACGATTTATTTAGAATGATTTATGAACATGGAAAATTATATAAATTTGGAATTGTTGAATGGTTAGATCGGATATAGTACAATTTAAGAATAAATCGCCCTTTGTATAAAACACAAGGGGTTTTGTTTTATAAAGCTCAGAGGTTGTATTAAAAGATAAATGAATTTATTAAGAATTATATTCTATTAGGATTTAAGTCATTCACTACTTTTCTCATTATTCAAATTTTTTTCAATGAATTTATTGTATTTAGTTATAGCGGTATTTAAGTCCTCGCTTGCAGAGATTATTTCCGGGTCCTGTAGATTTAAACCTTTTTTATCAATTAATTGATGCAAGGTTTCCCGAAGTTTTTCAATGTCTTCTAAAAGTTTTTCTAATTCTAACATATGTTGTATTCCTCTTTTCGGTAGTATACTTGTTTTGCTGTATTATTTTCTTATAGTATCTTTCATCATGAATGATTATATACGGAATTTAGAAAACAGCATATTTGAATGGTATGGGGATGTGCAGTAAAACTAATGATTAAAGGCAATGTGGTATGTAAAGAAGTAATAAAAAAGTTAGATAATAAGATTCTATTATCTAACAAGTTGCGGCCAGAACATAGCGGCTTTAAGCAATACAGGTGCATTAGCAATACACAATGATGACATTAAAATTATTAAAGGTTTAATAACTCTCATCTACTTCACCTCCTTAATATCTATTATGTTGGTGTTCAGCAAAGCTGAACCCCTTGATTCAACTTGATTTTATCAACTGGAAACAATTTTCTTCACCTCACAGCCCTCAAACCTGCTAAAATAGAGAATATTTTAGAAAGGGGCTGATGTCATTGCTTCCACCAAACCAGAGTCACCTGGCTTATAAACTTAATTTATTTCTATCTGTCAGTGAGACTGACAGCATTGCTAAGATAATATCAAAGATTGATCTATCTCGTGTTTATGACTTCTGTTTACATTTTTATTCACAAAATCCTGCAGGACGTATTGCACTTTATCGCCCTCAAGATGCTTTAAGGTCTTTACTTGTGATGTACCTTGCTGGCTTTACATCCATTAATAAATGGGTCAAAGAACTTAGGGATACACCAAGATATGCTTATCTATCAGGTTTCTCTCCTGACAAGACGCCCTCTAAGGCTTATTTCTCTTGGTTTATCTCTAATCTTTTCGGCGATGAAAACGTTGAAGATGTCATGCTTCAAGGTTCTCTAATCCGTAAAATATTTGAATTGTTATTTGTCAAAGAATCTATCGAATTAGGAATCATTGATCCCCATGATAAAGTAATCTTTGACGGCTGCAAGGTAAAATCTTTTTGCAAACAAAAGTATGTTCCTGAAAAATATTGTAGATGCTATGCCAGTAATATAAAACCCTTTAAATGCTCTATGTGTACTGACTCCGAAGCCACAAAAGGTTATGATCATAATCTTGATGAATATCTAATGGGATACGGTCTGCATTTTGCAACAACTCCTATGATAGATAATCCATCTAAATGCCTACCACTAACATTCTTCGTCGAAGGTGCTGATGTCCACGATGTTAGAATGACACCACATCTAATAATGCATCTTTATCACAACTTGAAAGTTGACTTTCATTATGTCATTGCTGATTCGGGATACGACGCTTATTATGTTTACTGGTGGATTAGTTTACTAGGCGGTAAGCCTATTATTGCAATTAATCCAAGAAATTCTCAAACTCCAACACCTACTAATGAGTTTGGTTTGCCTGTTTGTGCTGCTGGTCATACATTTTACTATTGGGGTATTGATAAGAAAAAAAGACGACTAAAATGGCGGTGTCCAAGAAAAGCTTCTAAAAAATTGGCTGAAAAACTAAAGTGTGATCATCCATGTTGTGATTCTGGCTATGGCAAGACAGTCTATACTCACATTGAAGATGATATTCGTTGGTTTACCCAAGTTCCCAGAGGCTCACAACTCTGGAAAGACATCTATTCAAGAAGAGCACGTATAGAATCCGTTATTGGAGATATTGTACTCAACAACGGTCTTAAATCTCCATTATTTAGGGGTACCAAGAACTTCTTCGTGAGAACTGCCTTAGTTTGCATGCTCCAACATGCAAAAGCCATAGCCATAACCCTTGAGAATAAAGAATACCATAAGACTGCTGCATAAACTACAGGAAAAATATTCTTACTATTCTCTTGCATAGGGAATCTCCGACCATTTTTAGATACCAAATTATTCCTATCATCCATTCTTTAAATTTTCAAAGTACACATGAACATAGTTTATTGCTATAACCTAAAACTTTAACATTCTATACCATTTTGTTGTTATTTACTGAACATCTACATCTATTATACCTTTTTTCGCTTGAATTGTTAATTGGGTACTTGTTCAAATATAATAAATATTGCAATAGTATTTCGTGAAATATTACTAATCAATCTTTTGTTTTCAATGCATCATTAAGCCACAAAGCGGTTTGTCTTTTACTTGATACAGCCGATGAATACGCTGTAATTGATTTGCGTGATTCCATTGATATACAGCTATAGAAAGTAATAGTATAATGATCAGTGTCATAATACGCGATTTTTTGAGCATATAGATTCACTCCAATATTAAAAATAGTACGAATAGGTTTGGTATTTCATTTTCGCATATATATCATTCCGCTGGAAAAACTAAGTCTAGTTTATATATGGAGGAGTAATTATGAAAGCAATTGTATATGAAGGAATAAAAGATGTAAAAGTAAAAAATATCGGTGATCCTGAATTGAAGAATCATGATGATATTATCATCAAAGTGACCTCGACGGCAATATGCGGCTCAGACCTGCACCTTATTCACGGGATGGTACCAAATATGCCTGAAGGGTTTGTTTTGGGACATGAAACGATGGGTATTGTAGAAGAAGCAGGAAAAGAGGTCCATAAAGTCAAAAAAGGGGATCGGGTTATCATTCCTTTTCCGGTTTCTTGCGGACACTGCTGGTACTGTGAACATGATTTGTGGAGCCAATGTGATAATTCCAATGCAAATGGAGAAGTCGGCGCCATATTAGGGTATAGCAAGACCTATGGCGGATATGATGGAGGACAGGCGGAATATCTAAGAGTTCCTTATGCAAATGTAGGTCCGACTGTTGTACCGGAGGAATTATCCGATGAACAGGTGCTTTTTTTAACGGATATTTTGCCTACCTCATATTGGGGCGTTGAAAACGGCGGTGTAAAAAAGGATGATACCGTAGTGGTATTAGGCTGCGGTCCTGTTGGCCTTTTAGCGATGAAATGGGCTGCTTTCCATGGGGCAAAACGGATTATTGCCGTAGATTATATAAATTATCGGTTGGAGCATGCCAAGCAATACAACGGTGTGGAAGTCATAAATTTTCAACACCATGATAATACAGGGGAATATATCAAAGAAATCACGCATGGCGGTGCCGATGTAGTGATTGATTGTGTTGGGATGGATGGAAAGATGACAACCCTTGAAATGGTAGAAACAGCACTCAAGCTCCAAGGAGGTTCAAAATCCGCTATTGAGATTGCTACTCAGGCTGTCAGAAAAGGAGGAACCGTATCCATGGTGGGTGTGTATGGTGCTAGATACAACATGTTTCCCTTGGGTGATTTCTTTGCAAGAAACATCACCCTGAAGATGGGGCAATGTCCCGCTCATGCTTATGTGGATAGAATTCTCAAACTAATAAAAGAAGGGAAATTTGATGCGACTGATATCATTACCCATCAGCTGTCTTTAGATAAAGGTGAGCACGCCTACGAGATTTTCGATAAAAAGGAGGATAACTGCATTAAAGTTATTCTTAAACCATAACTTTAGGGTTGTCAAAGATATGGCTATGAAAACAAATATAAAAAAATAACTGCCGGATTAAATTCCTTATGCACATAAAAAATTCAGTAACATATATATGTGTATAAGGAATGTTTTGGGATTTGTAGAATACTGCAAATACTAACAAATTATCTGGTGGTGTTACAATGAAGCAAAGAAAAAAGATCGGTCTTGCTTTGGGGTCCGGAAGTTCCAGAGGAATGGCACACATTGGGGTTATTAATGTCTTGAAAAAATATAATATTCCTATTGACTATATCGCAGGAAGCAGTATAGGGGCAGTGGTGGGAGCTATGCACAGTGCCGGAGTAGATTTGGATTACTTTACAAAGCTGGTTGCGAATATGCCTACACAATCTGTACTGGATTTCTCATTTTCTAAAAACGGACTTGTTGCAGGAAACAAGATAAAAGAGTTTTTGAATTTATTGTTAAAGAATTGTAATTTTGAAGACCTGAATATCCCATGCTCTGTTGTATGTACCGATCTGATAAAATGCCAACGCGTTATATTAAATCAAGGAAATGTAGCGGACGCACTGCGTGGGAGTATTTCTATTCCGGGAGTATTCAGTCCTGTAAAGAGAGATGAGATGCTGTTAGTGGACGGAGGGGTCACCGATCGCGTACCTGCTAATATCGTGAGAGATATGGGCGCAGATATTATTATTGCTTCTGATGTTGGATTTAATGGGGGGAATTTCAAAGTCAACAGTTTTTTTGATGTAATTATACGTTCTTTAGGTATTATGGAAAAAGAAATAGTCAGTTCACGCATTATCTATGCCGATGTACTTATAAAGCCGGAGGTAGAGGATATAAATCCGGCTACCTTTGAATGGTCTGAAATATGTGTGGACAGGGGACGGGAAGCCGCGGAAAAAGCGGTGAAAGAAATAATTAAGCTGGTAGTATAGTTCGCAGTTCACGGTTCACAGTTCACAGATTACATATCATGAAGAGTTCAAATAAAATAAGTATTGAAAAAATGTTAAAGATGTTTTGATACGATAGTCTTTGTGACTATCCTTGTTTACACGTGCCTTTATAATAGGAAAACAAGATGGTGGATTACTCATTAGGTTCGTGGTAGATTGCTGTGAACCGTGAACTGTGAACCGTGAACCACCATCACTTTTCCGTAAATGCCGCCACCGCCATGCTCGATTTCTAATCTGCCTTCACGGGCTAGGATGATATTATGAGCATGTTTCTCGCCAACTACTTTTTGAAGATCTTCAAACTTGGTGTCGTGTAAGATGTTCATTTCAGTACCTAAAGCATTGATAAGTGTATCAATGGTTTTAGGGCCGATACCGGGCAGGAATTCAAGCGGCAGTTGGCAGTGGTAGGGAGGTCTGTCAGCGGTTTTAGGCTTGTTCCTATCTTTAATTTGCTCAATACGGTCGTATACACCCCGCACGATCTTATGCTTCGGAGAAACCGGACATTGCAGCTTAGGAGGGACACCATCAATGACCGTATTGCAATTTATGCAAAAAGAGCGGTGATATTTACCGAGCTTGGGGTCTAGGCCGTAATTGGCAAATACTCTCCGTCCATTCTTATTTCGTAATGCCAGCATTACTTCATTATAATTATTGTCTTTCATTTGAAAGATGTTATACTCTCGTCCCATTTTAATAAGGGAATGGGCATCGGAATTGCTGGTAAAGGTCTTGCCATCAAGTTCACTTAATTGGCTTGCCATAGCAGTGTCCGCACTTAAGCCCAATTCGATGGCAGGGATTTTCTCAAAGGTTTCTTCTGTAAATATTTGCAGCAATGAATCACAGCAATTGCCATAGAAGCTTTTATGCGGGGAGAATACATGAGCAGGTATATATACACCACCGTGACTTTCACAGATATTAAACAACTCTTGAGCGGGAAGCCTTGTGAGATTATAAACGAATTTGCCGGTTTTAATATGCCCCTTCATCGTATTGGAAAAAGCCACGATCTGCTCAAGAGTAGGAAAGAATATAAGCGAATGGGCATGGCCCCTATTGATCTCGCGTGTTTCTATTTCCGCACCTAGAAGGATAGATAAATTTTCTTTATATACCATGCCGCCTTGTGGGTGTTCAATGATTTCGCCTCTTTCCAGCATGTTTTGAATATCCTTTATGATAGAAGGAGAAGCGGCATCGACAACGCCTATAATATCGATGCCTTTGCGGTGATAAGCTTCATAAGCGATATTTTCAAATGTTAGATTATTCGCAGTTGCTCTTTTTATTACATCACTTTTGCTTGAACGTCCTATATGCACATGTAAATCCACAAAAAAATTTTTCATATTTCATGCCACCTTATAGTATTAGTTAATACTATTATTTGTTTGAACATGATAAATAATAACCGTGAAAATCTATATTAGGCATTCTTTTATATAATGATTGGCGATGTCAAGTAATCCACTCTTCCTTTCCGCTGCTCGGCAGAAGGATAGTGAAGGGTATACAAATCGGTCGTTAAAAAGTCCAGTGCAATCATTTGTTTTGCTATAGGATTGCAGGATTGCTTGTATGATGCAGCTTTGGTGATGATAGGGAGAGAAGCCTTTTTTTTCATTATTTTAAGCAGCTTTTTACCGTTATCATTCATTCCTAAAACGCGGATATACTGAGGGCCGCCGGACTGTTGAAAAACTTCCAGCATATTCTGCGTCATTCCAAACAGCACATCAAACAGGATTCTCTGGATGCGGGTACGTGTATATCTTTTTGTCTTAATATGTTCAATCACTTCTTCACATGTACCGAATTTTAACGCGGCGTCAGCAATCCTGTTTTGCAACCCTTCATTCACATCGGGATAATGCTTAATTTGGCTACTGCTTAGTTTGCGCAGCTGTGTAAGGATAGCACTATTATAGTATTCCATAAAAACCGGACCTCTGCCGGTACTGATCTCATTGCATAAAATCTTATAGGAAGCAGACGGGATATAGGACTTTACATCCATAACTCCATCTTTTTGCTGTAACATGTTCCTGATTGCAGTGGCGCTGGCGATGTCATCTTCGCGTTCCAAAGAGTGATACCCGGTCTTAAAGCGCTTAATGGTGAAAGGTTGAATTGTGCTGTTTAACCTATGTAGTGCTTTTATATATTCGATGGCTAAGATATTGTTTGGAGAAGCCATAATATCTTGAATGGTTTTTTCACAATATTGGCTGTTGAGATAGCTGATTACGGCTTTTTCCCGGGCTTTGGCAAAACTGATGCCGCCGGCAAGAAAGCTTTTGATAGACAGCGATAATTCCGGGGGCTCATCTGCCAATATCGCCGCAATCTTCTCAAGTACTTCTATTTCACCATGTTCGCTGCCAAAACATATATGGCTGACAATATTCATACTATCCAGTATTTTAACGGCTCCGAAGGCAAAAAACTCTGCTGATTGCAGCACATAACAAGCAGGAAGTTCCACCACCAAGTCAACACCATTCAAAAGTGCCATTTCTGTTCGGGACCATTTATTCAATAAAGCGGGTTCACCCCTTTGAATAAAATTTCCGCTCATCACACATACTGTATAATCAGCGCCGGTTATACTTTTCGAATGCTCCAGATGGTATTTATGTCCGTTATGGAAAGGGTTATATTCGGTTATGAGTCCGACAACCTTCATATGCATCACCTTTAGAAAAAATAATATATGTATCATAGCATTTATAATAAATACAAACAATATAGTATGCGATATTATTAAATATTTTTTTAATAAATTGACTTAAGGATATTGTATACAAAAATCAAATCATATATAATAGGATATGGATTTGTTCGTTGTTTTAAACACTACAAAATATTTTGTAATTTTAAAATAGCGGACAAACGGTAATATATGATTTTACGGGAGGAGTTATTTAGTATGAGTGACTTTATGCAAAAGGTAATTGAAAAAGCAAAATCCGACAGAAAGAAAATAGTTTTGGCTGAAGGTGCGGAACCAAGAACCATAAAGGCTACCTCTATGGTATTAGAGCAAAATATTGCTGATATTATATTGGTAGGCGATGAAAATGAGATTAAAAAGGTTGCCGGGGATATCGATATTTCTAAAGCGGAAATAATCAATCCTTTAACATCTGATAAATTTGAAGCCTATGCAAATACTTTTTATGAAATGAGAAAAGCAAAAGGATTGACTTTGGAAAAAGCAAAAGAAACAATGAAGAACCCACTTTATTTTGGCGCTATGATGGTTAAATCCGATGATGCCGATGGAATGGTTGCCGGAGCAATCAATTCTACCGGAAACGTGTTAAGAGCAGCGCTGCAGGTTGTAAAAACAGCACCGGGAACTAAACTGGTATCCGCATTCTTTATTATGGTTGTTCCTGATTGCGAATATGGCGAAAATGGCATATTTATTTTTGGTGATAGTGGCTTGGTTGAAAATCCTGATGCTGAAGCGCTATCTGAAATTGCGATTTCTTCTGCAAAATCATTCCAATCACTGGTTGGAGCAGAACCAAAAGTAGGTATGCTTTCCTATTCTACATATGGAAGTGCGAAGAGTGAATTGGTTGACAAGGTTCAATTGGCTACTAAGCTGGCTAAGGAAAAGAGACCGGACTTGGCATTAGACGGTGAACTTCAATTGGACGCAGCGATTGTTCCTGAAATCGGAAAATCCAAAGCACCGGATAGCAAGATTGCAGGTTCTGCCAATGTATTAATATTCCCTGACTTAAATGCAGGAAATATCGGGTATAAACTGGTTCAAAGGCTGGCGAAGGCAGAAGCTTACGGTCCTATTACTCAAGGGATCGCTAAACCTGTAAATGATTTATCCAGAGGATGCAGTTCGGAAGATATCGTTGGTGTGGTAGCTATTACATGTGTACAAGCACAAAACAAATAAAGGAGTTGTGAGGAATGAAAATATTAGTTGTTAATGCAGGAAGTTCTTCATTAAAATATCAGCTAATAAATATGAATAATGAAGAGATTATGGCGAAAGGTCTTTGTGAGAGAATCGGCATAGAAGGTTCTCAATTAAAACATGAGCCAAAAGATAAAGACAGTGTTGTAATTGCTGAGCCTATGAAAAACCATACCGATGCAATCAGATTGGTAATTAGTGCACTTGTTGATAAAAATCATGGCGTTATTAATGGGATGGATGAAATTGCCGCTGTTGGGCATAGAGTGGTACATGGCGGAGAGGCGTTTAATGCGTCTGCTATTATTAATGAAGATGTTATGAAGGCGATTGAAGCATGCATCGATTTGGCTCCGCTTCATAATCCGCCGGCTATTTCCGGGATTGAAGCATGCAAGGAAGCAATGCCTAGTGTGCCTATGGTAGCTGTGTTTGATACAGCTTTCCATCAGACGATGCCAAAGCAAGCATATTTTTATGCTTTACCTTATGAGTTATATGAAAAATATAAAATCAGAAGATATGGCTTCCATGGTACATCTCATAAATATGTAGCTGAGAGGGCGGCAAAACTTCTTGGTAAGCCAATAGAAGAATTGAAAATTATCACTTGCCATTTAGGTAATGGTTCCAGTATTACTGCTGTAAAAAATGGAAAATCCATAGATACAAGTATGGGATTCACTCCTCTTGCCGGTGTCGTAATGGGAACAAGATCGGGAGATATTGATCCTGCCATTGTTAAATTTATAATGGAAAAAGAAAATCTTTCGGCAAAGGAAGTAGACGGTCTTTTAAATAAGAAGTCGGGAGTTCTTGGGCTATCATCTGTTAGCAGTGACTTTAGAGACATATTCACTGCTGCCAATGATGGAAATGATAAAGCAAAATTAGCATTAGACGTATTTGCCTATAGTGTGAAAAAATACATTGGAGAATATGCGGCCGTTATGGGAGGCGTTGACGCAATCGTATTTACTGCCGGTGTTGGTGAAAATAGTGTACAAGTGAGAGGTATGATTGTTGACGATCTGGAATTTATGGGCATAAAAATTGATGAAGAAAAGAATGGAATCAGAGGTAAGGAAATTGATATCAGTACAGCAGATGCAAAAGTAAGAACGCTTGTAATTCCTACAAATGAAGAATTAATGATTGCACTGGATACAAGAAAACTTGTAGAAAAAGCATAATTAATATATACCATTAGAAATAAAGGCTTCATCGGAAGCCTTTATTTTTTTTCGATAAATATAATGAATTTTTGTATATAAATATTGAAAAAATAACTAAAGTAGTATAAAATAAAAATACGAAATACAATGAAACGATGTTTCAAATGATGAAACGTTTTTGAGTTGTTCTATGATTCTATTGATATGGTACTATTGAAGCAATTAAATTTTGAAAGGGGTTTAGTATTATGCCTATTTTAAATGTAAAACCAAAAGAAAGTTGTAAATATGATTGTATTTCTCTGGGAGAGATTATGTTAAGGTTGGACCCGGGTGAAGGAAGAATAAAGACCGCTAGAGAATTCAAAGCTTGGGAAGGCGGTGGAGAATATAACGTTTCCCGTGGACTAAGAAAATGTTTTCATATGGATGTTGGAGTTGTAACTGCATTTGCAGATAACGAAGTAGGAAGATTGGTTGAAGACTTTATCATGCAAGGCGGCGTGGATGTTTCTTTGATCAAATGGATTCCTTATGATGGAATCGGAAGAAATGTTCGTAATGGACTTAACTTTACCGAAAGAGGATATGGTGTACGTGGTGCTCTTGGTGTTTCGGATAGAGGCAATACTGCCGCGTCACAACTCAAAAAAGGTGATATAGATTGGGAATACATATTCGGTAAATTGGGTTCAAGATGGTTCCATACCGGAGGGATCTTTGCGGCATTGTCCGATACTACTCCTGATGTAGTGATTGAAGCAGTTCAGATTGCTAAGAAATACGGTACTATCGTATCTTACGATTTGAATTACAGACCGTCTCTATGGAGTCATATCGGAGGAAAAGCAAGAGCGCAGGAAGTAAATAAAGAAATCGCGAAATATATTGACGTAATGATCGGAAACGAAGAAGACTTCACCGCATGCCTTGGATTTGAGGTTGAAGGAAATGATGAAAATCTGAAAGAGCTGAATCTTGACGGTTATAAGAAAATGATAAATCAAGTTGTTAAAGCTTATCCGAACTTTAAAGTGGTAGCAACAACGTTAAGAACGGTGAAGTCTGCGACAATCAATGACTGGAGTGCAATCTGCTGGGCTAACGGGGAAGTATATAAGGCGAATGAATATGACAGCCTTGAAATACTGGATAGAGTCGGCGGAGGCGATAGTTTTGCGTCCGGACTTGTATACGGCCTGATCACAACGGATGACGCATTAAAAGCTGTAAACTATGGGGCAGCTCATGGTGCTCTTGCCATGACTACCGCAGGAGATACTTCTATGGCGAGTCTTAAAGAGGTTGAGAATCTTATGAAGGGCGGAAGCGCCAGAGTCCAAAGATAATAGATACCTATGACGGGGGACGGTTTGAAACCATTGAAGAATCCCGATTTAGCACGTAGAAGGAGTGAAGAATGGGGACGGAGCTACTGCTGCACCTGGTTTTGGTGAAGCTGAAGCTCCGTCCCCGTGCTTTGCGACTGACCAATCAAGCACTTTTTCAGCATTCTTGGACGATTTTGGCTTATTATGATGCATAATATGCATGTAATTGGAACATTATACACAAAGAGTGAGTGTATTATCGATGACTATCATAGTAAAGTGACGGAAATATAAAGTTTTAATATTGACAAAAGTTGTATAACTTAGTATAATATCATTTGTTGACTATTGAGGTGGTTCTATGATAATAGATTTATCTGATATAATTACGAGTAAAAGTTCGCAATTAGAATTTGATTCAGTTGTTAATATTGGCAAGGTAGAGTTCATGGGGTCATTGTATAATTTTTTACAACCTGTTCAAGTGAAAGGCAGTATTCATAAAATAGAAAATGTTTTTGAACTAGATGCTCAAATTACAGGAAGTGTAAAAGTTAACTGCTTTAGATGCATGAAAGAATTGGAAAAGGATTTTGATTTTTCTATACATGAAAACCTGACTAATGATGCAGGAAACAATGGAGAAGATGAAGATACTATTCGCTTTCAAGGCAGCCGTATTGATATTACTGAAATTGTAGTCAACAATACGTTAATGAACATACCGGTCAAGTATTTGTGTTCTGAAGATTGCAAGGGGTTATGTCCTGCATGTGGAGCAGACTTGAACATAGAGCAGTGCAATTGTACCAACAATAATATTGATCCGCGGTTTGAAGTGTTAAAAAAATTACTTAACCAAAAAGAGTAATTGCCTCAATAATTATTTGTTAAGGAGGTGTAATAATGGCAGTACCTAAGAGAAAAACATCCAAAGCGAGAAGAGATAAGAGAAGAGCTAATTGGAAACTTGCTATTCCGGGAATGGTGAAGTGTCCGCAATGTCATGAATTTAAGCTTCCTCATAGAGTTTGTGGTGAGTGTGGGTATTATAAGAATAAGGAAGTAGTAAAAGTTGACGCTTAATGAATTCATATAAAAATAGAGAAGAGAGATCTTCTCTATTTTTATTTTAAAGTGACAGAGGATGGTTATTTGACACCAATTGGTGTCAAATAACCGTCCTCTGTCACTTTTTGTTGCGTGTATACTTTATTTTTTGTTGGAAAATATATAAAGGATACCGTAATCAGGATGGTGAAGTTTTTGAATACTTTTTTAGATTATTTTATAATTAGTATAGCAATGGGCACATTAGGAAGATTTTATTTATTGAGAGTAGATTATAGACAGTATCCCAGTTATCCAAGAGGTGTGATTATGCATCTAACTTTTGGATTTATTGGGGCGGCATTAGGCTCCATCGCTGTTCCCGCATTAATCGCAAAGGATTTCGCGGCGGTAACATTTCTTGCCCTTGCAGCAGAACAATTTAGAAATATTAGGACAATGGAGCGGGAAAATCTTAATAACATTGAAGATTATGAGCTGGTTCCAAGAGGGAAATCATATATTGAAGAAATCGCTAAGATCTTTGAAGCACGCAACTATATTGTGGCTATAACCTCTTTGGCTACTTCTATGTTACTGTACATATTTGACCAAATAGTAGCTGGGATTGTTGGCGGGATGGTCGTATTAATCATCTTAAAATTGTTTATGAAAGGCCAAAAGATACAGGATATTGCAAAAGTCCGTATTGGAAAAATATGGTTTAAAAATGCGCTGCTGTATGTAGATGATGTTGTGATAATGAACGTGGGTTTGAAGGAAGCAAGAGAAAGGATTATTAAGACGGGTATAGCTGTTGTATTGGAACCTGTTGATGAAAATGCCAGTATTACATTATCGAATATCGGTCAGAGGCAGGCGATTATCCATGATGCCATAGCGCAGGTAGGTATAAAAAAAGACTTAGATGAGCCGGATTTTACTCCTTTGGCTAGACGTAATATTAACAACGGAAATTTGATGGTAGTGTTTTATCCGTCAATACAAGATGAGAAGGCATTATTAAGAGCTGTCAGATATGCTCCGGTACTTGAAAGTTCAAGAAGGAAACCTAGTGAATCCGGGGCCGCTTATTCGAAGGAGTGATAGAAATGGGCATAGATATTCAGAATATTATTGTTGCGGTGGTTACACATCACAGGGATAAAGTACAGAGTGGATTTGCACCGGTATTTTATTCTGAAGATGAGAGTGAGAGCGAAAAGCTGGCACTCTATTTAGCAAAAGTTACAATGGGAATGGCACACAATCTTGAAAATGGTGTTTATGTTATCGTCAAGCATTAAATAAATCAATTAATGCTTGACTTATATATTGTTTTAAGTAATACTATTAATGTAAATTTATAATAGGTTTACTATGCAAGTCGTATTATATATATTTAATAATAGTATCTACATAAATAAGGAGTAATAGAGGTTGAGCAGACAAATTGATGCAATTGTCAAGCAGGTAATAAAAGGAAGTATCGCAGAAGAAGCAGGCATTGTGCCGGGCGATATTATCAGTAAAATAAACGGTGAAAAGATAAATGATATACTGGAATATAAATTTCTGACCAGCGATGAGGAGCTGGAACTGGAAGTGATCAAAGCAGATGGTGAGGTTGAATATGTATCTATATTCAATGAAGATTATGAAGATCTGGGATTGGAGTTTGAAAATCCTCTTATAGATAAAGCGAGATTTTGTTCAAATAAATGCATTTTTTGTTTTATTGATCAGTTGCCTAAAGATATGAGAAAAACCTTGTATTTTAAAGATGATGATTCGAGATTATCTTTTTTACAAGGCAATTATGTGACATTAACCAATATGTCGGACAGCGACATAGATAGAATTATCCGTTTCCGGCTAAGTCCTATTAACATCTCGGTCCATACTACAAATCCGGAGCTTAGAGTGAAAATGTTGGGCAACAAAGAGGCGGCAGGCATCTTGAAGCAGATGAGCAAACTCAGTGCAGCTCAAATAACAATGAATTGCCAGATCGTTCTGTGCAGAGATATTAATGATGGCGAACAATTGGATAGAACCATTGCCGATCTTGCAGCATTTTACCCTAATGTGCACAGCGTTTCGATTGTTCCTGTAGGTTTAACGATCCATAGAGATCATCTGCCTGTACTCAAGCCCTTTGATAAGGAATCTTCTTTAAAAGTAATTTCTCAAGTTGAAGATTGGCAAGATAAGCTTTTGGATGAACACGGTTCAAGAATGGTTTATCTTGCGGATGAGTTTTATATTATGGCATCCAGGTCCATCCCACCGGCACAGCATTATGAAGGGTTTCCTCAAATCGAAAATGGGGTAGGGCTAATTGCTTCTATGCGGGAAGAGTTTGATATCGGAATCAATAGAATAAAAAAGCCTATCCGAGCTGAAAATAGATGTATTAGTATAGCAACCGGAACGTCGGCAAAAGCTTTTATCCAATCCCTAGCAGATGAGCTGCAGCTAAGAACAAATGGTTTGACAGTAAATGTGTTCACTATCAAAAACACCTATTTTGGAGACAATGTAACGGTAGCTGGTTTGATTACAGGCGGCGATATCATAAAGCAGTTAAAAGGAAAGCAACTGGGCAGTGAGCTGCTGATGCCGGTTACAATGCTTAGAAGTGACAGGGACGTATTTTTGGATGATGTGAGCATTTATGATGTAGAACAGGCGTTAGGTATCAAAGTCGTACTAGTTGAAAATAACGGATTTGATTTTATAGATAAAATTCTTGGACTTATTAATTAAGACAGTTGGAGGTATTATAATGGCAAAACCTATTGTTGCAATCGTAGGAAGGCCTAATGTTGGCAAATCAACATTATTTAACAAGATTGTTGGACAAAGAATATCAATTGTTGAGGATACACCCGGTGTTACCAGAGACAGAATCTATGCGGAGGCAGAATGGCTGGATCGGAAATTCACCATTATAGATACGGGGGGGATTGAGCCGGAAAGCAAAGATGAACTATTGGCGCAAATGAGGCGGCAAGCAGAAATAGCAATTGAAACAGCACATGTCATTATGTTTATAGTCGACGTGAAACAAGGAATGACAGCTTCAGATAAAGATGTCGCCAGCATGCTTCAGAGATCAGGTAAACCTATAGTTTTGATCTGTAATAAAGTGGATAATATCGGAGAACCGCCTATGGAATTATATGAGTTTTATAATCTGGGGCTGGGAGAACCTTTGGCTGTTTCATCAGTACATGGACTTGGAATAGGGGACGCACTGGATGAGATTGCGGAGCATTTTCCTGATGAAGAAGCAGAAGACTATGGAGAAGATGTAATCAAAGTCGCTGTAATAGGTAAGCCTAATGCGGGAAAATCTTCTTTGATCAATAAGATTTTAGGAGAAGAAAGGGTCATTGTCAGCGATATACCGGGAACCACCAGAGATGCTATTGATACTTCTTTTGAGAAAGACGGGCAGAAATATGTTTTTATCGATACGGCAGGAATGCGAAAAAAAGGCAAGATCTATGAGAATATTGAAAGATATAGCGTGATAAGGTCTTTAACAGCCGTAGAGCGTGCGGATGTATGCCTCATCATGGTGGATGCGTCGGAAGGGGTTACCGAACAGGATACGAAAGTTGCCGGTTTTGCCCATGAGCAAGGAAAAGCGTCTATTATCGTGGTAAATAAGTGGGACCTTATAGAAAAAGATGATAAAACCATGCATTACTTTAGACAGGATGTGATGGACCGGCTTAGTTACATGACTTATGCACCCATTGCGTTTATTTCTGCTAAAACAGGGCAAAGGGTTGAAAAACTGTTTGATTTGATTAAGTATGTTTCAGAACAGCATGCTACCAGGATTTCAACCGGAATGCTGAATGATATCATTAATGAAGCAACTGCAAAGGTTCAACCTCCATCCGATAAAGGAAAAAGATTGAAGCTCTTGTATGCAACCCAGGCTTCTGTAAAGCCGCCTGTGTTTGTAATATTCGTGAATGATAGGGAATTGATGCATTTTTCATATGAAAGATATCTTGAGAACCAAATCAGAAATACTTTTGGTCTTGAGGGAACACCGGTTAGATTTATTATAAGAGAGAGGTCAAAGGAGTGAAAATATGAAGGTTGTTTTGGCAGCAATCATTTCATATCTGCTGGGCAGCATTAATAGTTCTATTTTAGTCGGAAGACTGTGGGCCAATGTAGATATCAGAAATTATGGAAGCGGTAATGCAGGTGCGACAAATACACTGAGGACTTTAGGAAAATCGGCAGCCGTCGTTGTATTACTGGGAGATGTTTTAAAAGGGGTTATAGGTGTTATTATCGGTAAATATATAGCTGGGGATCTGGGCATGCTGGCTGCCGGGGTTGCATGTGTGCTCGGGCATAATTTCCCTGTGTACTTTGGTTTTAAAGGCGGGAAAGGGATTCTCACCTCTGCTGCTGTAGTATTTATGGTAAACTGGAAAATCGGACTTATACTATTATTACTTGTTATCGCGATTATAGCTATCACGAGGTATGTTTCACTCGGTTCAATCATAGGTGCGGGTTTATATCCTGTTGTAGTTTTTCTAATGGATAACAGAGGAAGCGAATTTATTATATTTGCCTTTTGTATTGCAGTATTGGCTGTTTATCGGCATAAAGAAAATATTAAGAGACTATTTGAAGGAACTGAATCTAAGATAGGCTCTAAAGTAAAAGTCTAGGGGGAAATAATCATGAGTGTAAAGGTTGGAGTAGTTGGATCCGGAAGCTGGGGTACCGCTCTTGCGATTATGTTAAGTAAGAAGGGTTATGCCGTCAATCTTTGGTCATGGCTGAAGGAAGAATCTCTAAGATTGGCTGAAACAAGGGAAAATCTTGAGTTTCTTCCCGGAATTGTTATCCCAAGCAATGTAACATGTACTTCGGATATGGGAGAATGCATTGATGATGTTGATGTTATAGTAACCGCGGTTCCATCTCATGCAGTTCGCGCCACAACAGAAAATATGAAGCAATATGTAAAGGATGGGCAAGTCATTGTCAATGTATCAAAAGGGTTGGAGGAAAGCTCACTATTAAGGCTGTCTGAAGTCATTAATGATGTCATTCCTCATGCTAAGGTTGTGGCATTATCGGGACCAAGTCATGCCGAAGAAGTAGCACGAGATATTCCTACAACGTGTGTAGCCGCTTCGAAACATAGGGATGCCGCAGAATTTATTCAAGATGTCTTTATGAATCCCAAATTTCGTGTATATACCAACCCGGATATCGTTGGTGTTGAGTTAGGCGGTGCTTTGAAAAATGTTATTGCGCTTGCAGCCGGGATTTGTGATGGTTTGTCCTTTGGAGACAATACAAAAGCGGCTCTAATGACAAGAGGGATCGCTGAAATTGCGCGCCTTGGTGTTGCGATGGGTGCAAAGTTAGAAAGTTTTGCCGGTCTTTCGGGCATTGGAGATTTGATCGTAACCTGTACCAGTATGCACAGCAGAAACCGCAGGGCAGGTATTTTGATCGGGCAGGGTAAGACTTTAGAACAAGCGTTAAAAGAAGTACATATGGTTGTAGAAGGAGTCAATACTACGCGGGCTGCATATAAATTGGCTTTAAAAAATAACGTTGAAATGCCCATTGTGAATGAAGCGTATTGTGTATTATTTGAAAATAAGAATCCTAAAGCCGCAGTTGTGGATTTGATGATGAGAAGTAAGACACATGAGATGGAAGAAGTCGTGATGAATAATTATAATTGGTAAAAATATTTTTAAACTTAGAAGTGGATGTTGCAATTGCAGCGTCCACTTTTTTATGATATATTATTATGATTTTGTTAACATTATTTTTTTTATTTTGTAATAAAGATAGACAAAGAGCAATATATATATATTGATAAACATGTACTAGTACAGTATTATATGTAAATAAATTGTCCACTACCAAAATTTTTTTAGACATTGTAAGAAAAGGGGGCATTCAAAAATGGAAAATTACAATATATATCAGGATATTGCCGAAAGGACAGAAGGTGATATATATATTGGTGTTGTTGGCCCTGTTCGTACGGGAAAATCAACCTTCATTAAAAAATTCATGGATCTTTTGGTGATACCTAATATTGAAAACAGCTACAGAAAAGAAAGAGCTAGAGATGAACTGCCTCAAAGCGCAGCCGGTAAGACCATTATGACTACCGAGCCCAAGTTCATTCCCAATGAAGCTGTTGAAATTGTTTTAGGAGACAATGCAACGTTTAATGTCCGGTTGATAGATTGTGTCGGATATATCGTAAATGGTGCATTAGGGCATATCGAGAATAATGCTCCTAGAATGGTAAGTACGCCGTGGTTTGAAGAACAGATTCCTTTCTACCAAGCCGCAGAAATAGGGACCCGGAAGGTAATTACCGAACATTCAACTATCGGGCTGGTAGTAACCACCGATGGAAGTATTACCGATATACCGAGAGCAGATTACATAGAAGCAGAAGCCAGAGTGGTGAAAGAATTAAAAGAGATCAACAAACCGTTTATCATGCTTCTTAACTCTACAAAGCCTCATGATGCAGAGGTTCAGAAACTGAGAGAAGACCTGGAAACCAAATATGCCGTACCTGTAATAGCTGTTAATTGTGCACAATTAAATATAGATGATATCAATACGGTGATGGAAAAAGCATTGTTCGAATTTCCGGTAAAAGAAATAGGTATCAATTTACCTAAATGGGTAGATGCACTGGACAGTGACCATTGGCTCAGAATGGGAATGATGGACTCAATCAAGCAAGCAGTCAGCAAAGTAACTAAGATTAGAGAAGTGAAGAACTCTATGGCCTCTCTAACTAATTATGAATATATCGAAAAAATCTATTTCGACAAGATTAGTCTTGGAGAAGGGACCGTATTGGTCGATATCGCCACACCCGAAGGATTATTCTATAAGATATTAGGAGAGACATCCGGTTTTGATATCGATGGTGAAGATAAGTTGATTACGCTGATGAAGGAATTGTCTTTTGTTAAAAAAGAGTATGATAAAATCTCTTTTGCATTGCATGAAGTCAAACAAAAAGGCTATGGAATGGTTACGCCTACCATAGACGAGTTAAGTCTTGACGAACCGGAGATTGTAAAACAAGGCGGACGATTTGGAGTAAGACTGCGGGCGAGCGCACCCTCTATACATATGATCAGAGCAGATATTGAGACGGAAGTTTCGCCCATCGTTGGTACTGAAAAGCAGAGTGAAGAACTGGTACATTATTTATTGAAAGAGTTCGAAGTAGACCCGAGAAAGATTTGGGAATCCAATATATTCGGAAAATCACTGCATGAGCTTGTAAATGAAGGATTGCACAACAAGCTGCATAGAATGCCTGAAGATGCGCAGCTTAAGCTGCAGGAAACATTGCAAAAAATTATTAATGAAGGTAGTGGAGGTTTAATCTGTATAATACTTTAGCTAAACCTTTTGAGTGCAATTTTTTATAAATTGCACTTTTTTCTGCCTTCTTTTAGCATCAATTAAAACAACATTCCATTGATAATTTTATAGTGATTTCATAATTGAGTTAATTTCATAATTTCTAATCCTTGAAAACACAAGGTTAGAAAAAAGCATAAAAAATAGTTTACCCCAATCCGATAAATAATTCGTCCAAACAATCCACAGAAAGGAGTAAACGTTGTACGAATTATGAATCGGCAAACAACATTATTTACTTTAGAGCAAATTATAGAAATTCAACCATTAACAAAATTACAAGCTGTTTTAACATTTATTGATTATTCAATTATGCTTGAAACTTTTAAAATTGATGTCAGCAAACGTGGTCCTAAAGGATTTGCGTATACCAGCTTGCTCAATGCTTTACTTGCAATGCAAATAGATCAAATACCTACTATTAAAGCATTAGTTAAAAGGTTGAAAACAGACCCCGTTTTAAGAGTAACCTGCGGGTTTGATACTATTGGCAAAACGCCTAGTGCTTCAACTTTCTCTAGGTTTATAGAAAAGCTCTCTAAAACCGATGTACTTGAAAAAACTTTTCAGAGAATGGTTCGTAGAGCCAAAACCTTGGGACTTATTAATGGTTCCCATGTCTCAATAGATGCATCGAAAATTGATGCCTTTGAGCATGCTGTACCAAAATCAAAAATACCAGAAAACAATCCAGAGTTTCCTCACTGGGGTGCCAAGCAAGATACCAATGGCAATATGATAAAATGGTTTGGTTGGAAGATGCATGCTGTAGTAGATACAACAAGCGGAATCCCATTAGGGTACATCATAACCCCTGCAAATGTTGCAGATATGGTAATGGCAATACCACTAATGAATAAGCTTAAGGCAGATTATGAAGACTTATTCAAACCATCTTACTACATTATGGATACAGGCTATGATATACCATCTATCTATCAACATGCTGTATCATTTGGTGCTCAAGCTATTATGCCAATTAACTGGAGAAATACGAAAACTCCACCTGAAGGCATTAACTGGGAAGGTCAACTTGTTTGCACCATGAATTATCCGTATGTGAATGGTGGAAATGATAATGGAACCATTCGGTTATTATGTCCCCACGCTTGCGGAAAAGCCAATTGTCCTATGGGTTCAAGTTGGTGTACGAGTACAAAATCAGGATACATTGGCAAAGTTAAAATTAAGGATAATCCACGGTTTATATCTTATCCATTACGAGGAACAGAAGCATGGGACAATCTATATGATGAAAGAACATCCGTTGAACGCTTTTTTGGTGATGGAAAAGAAAACTATGCTTTAAACAATCTGCGTGTAGCAGGGCTAAAAAAAGCAAAAGTATTCATGGATTTAGCCTGCATTGCAATTATTGCTACAAGAATTACAAAAGCAGAACAATCAAAAAATATTGCAGCTTAGTATTTTAATTATCAAGGAACAGGAGATGATATTTCTTAATTTCAAAACTATATAGTTGTGGATAACTATCTATTGTAAGGATAGTCTAACCTTTTTTTGCACAATTTCAAAAATATCAGTAGGAATTATCCACATTCTTGATTTTTGAATTATGAAATATCCTCAATTACAATTCGTTTACATTATTCTAAATATGAGTTATAATAAATGGTAGGATTTGTAATATGTAAAATTTTTAATGTACTAAGATAAGAACAAATATACAACGAAATAACCTTAAAAGAGGAAGTGAAAAGTAAATATGGGACAAAAGAACTTTTTAAAGCCAATAGGAAATAAATCCATTGTGGATACGGTGGTTCAGAGAATTACAGACGCTATTACTGGAGGGGAATTAAAGCCGGGAGACAAAATACCTACTGAAATAGAGATGAGTGAAAGCTTTGGCGTTGGCAGAAACTCAATCAGAGAAGCCATCAAAATCCTAACTGCATTAGGTGTGTTGGAAATCATACGGCCTAACGGTACATACGTATCTAGTAAATTTTCAGAAAAAATGATTGATCCATTGGTATATTATCTTATTCTGGAGAAAGATTCGTCGGCTGCCGTAATCGAATTGAGAAGGTTCTTTGAAGTAGGCATATTGGAATTGGCAATACAAAAAGTCGGTGTAGAGGATATAAAAAGACTAGAAGATATTGTTTCAGAATTAATAAAGGAAGTATCCCAAGAAAACAAGGATTATGAAAAAATAGCGGATATTGATCTTGCTTTTCATAAGGAGGTTATTCAAATTACGCGCAATCCTTTAATGAATAAGATCGGTGATATTATTATCAGATTGACAACACCTTCACAGGTAAAGACCGTCAAGCATATTTTAGAGTCGGATAATCCGGGATTTCTTGTTGAAACACATGAGAAAATATTATCCCTTATTAAGCAAAAAGATTATGACAACATAAGAAATGTAATCGAAATGAGTTATACAGTTTGGAAACAAAATGTAGAATGACATGTTAGCTATAATTGTCCTACATTGGATATTGGTTATTATGAATAAATGCTTCCAGCGCTGAAAAGCATTTATTCAAATGAAATGAAGATCAAATCAAATTATTATTGGGGATTTATGATTATTTATTGACATATAATTGAAATTATGTTATATTTTATAAAGGAATAAAAGTACATTGCAGTAATAATTAGGTCTTTTCTAGCATACATATCTTACATAATACATTTTTATAGGATGTATTATATTTTTACCAAGGGATTTACTTCTTTATATTAAAAGATTATATTTTATCAACTTTCTAACTTGATCAAAAAAATATAAACTAAATGATTGTTTAGAAATCAACATCCTACATTGAACATTGGCTGTATCCGTCACTACTTGATTAAGTGGATAGCTTATCATATTTAATAAAAATTACGCTGTAAGTAAGGAGGTTATAAAAGTGTTGAGCAACATAGGAGGTGTTAGCAACAAAGAAGAATATATTTGCAGTAACAGATTGTAATATTAAAAAAGTGAGGTAATGAATAATGAGAGCCGCTGTTATTGAAAGACCATACTTAATAAAGTACATAGAAGATGCGCAAATGCCTGAGATAAAAAAAGAGAATGAAGTATTAATTAAAGTTGGGGTAACAGGCATATGCGGTTCGGAGATACATGCGTATCATGGCACACATCCATTTCGAATCCCTCCTGTGATATCCGGTCATGAATTGGCGGGAACTGTTGTGAAAGTAGGTAAAAGTGTAACGAAAATTGATAATGGGGATAGGGTAACAGTAGAACCTCATTACGGCTGTGGATCTTGCAGAAATTGTGCTGAAGGGCATTACAATATCTGTGTATCTAAAAAAGTATTGGGTACGCCAGAATGGCCGGGTTCTTTTGGGGAATATATTGTCGTACCTGAGAGAACTGTGATAAAGCTGCCGGATAATGTAACTTTCGAGCAAGGGGCATTGATAGAACCGCTAGCCGTAGGTGTTCACGCAGTCAGAAAGGCAAAAGTGGGATTAGGAGATTCTGTGGCGATTATGGGAGCAGGCCCCATCGGTCTTAGTCTTTTATTGGCAGCTAAAGCCGCAGGTGCTGCAAAAATATTTATGAGCGATATTTCTGAATATAATTTGGAGATCGCTAAAAAGCTTGGATGTACATTTGTAATGAACCCAATGAAAATAAACATCACTGATTTTGTTTCAAGTAAAACAGACAAAGAAGGAGTGGATATCGTTTTTACAGCGATCGGGGTAGAATCTGTATTAAATGACTCTTTTAAAATTGCAAAGCGAGGAGGAAAAATATCGCAAATCGCCATTTTCGGAAAAAATCCTCAAACGGAAGTATCATATGTTCAAAGTAAAGAACTTGATATAATTGGTTCCAATATGTATACGAGGTATGATTTTGAAATAGCTGCAAATGCGATAGCTGCAAATATGTTTGACACATCTTTATTTATCTCTAAGATCATTCCAATAAAGGACATAAGCCAAGGTATAGAAACGGTAGATAAAAAGACGGAAAATGTTATCAAAGTACTTATTCGCTACTGATTTTCATTTAATCATCTAAAAAATAAAAAGGTGTATAATTAAAAATTTGATTATACAAAAAATATTTAAGACCAGCTAATTGTTGTCAATAGGTTTTAAGAAATTTTCTTTAAAAATATTTTAAAGCAAGTGCCTTGAATATAGGCATGACAACAAAACCACCTACTTTTGGTAAACATAAAATAGCCGGTCTCTGGACATTGAAAACTAAACATTGAGCATGTATGTATTAAGCCGCTGAATTCTTTGCTATAAGCATTTTTGCATGTTCTTCAGGCATTCTTAAAACAAATGGTTTTCTATCTCTGAGAACAGCAAAGATGATTGAAACCAGCTTATGCATTACTGCACCTAGTGCTACTTTTTTAGGCTTACTTAGGCATTTTTTTCGGTAGTATTCATACAATACCGGATTGTGTTCCTGGCCATTACGTTTCTTACGTACATTAGCCAGAGCGGTCGTGAAAACTACTCGTCTAAGCAATCTAGGACCCCGTTTGGACATCTTGTTTTCAGTACCTTCAAATTGACCTGATTGAGTAACAGAGGGGTCTACACCGAAGTAAGCAACCAGCTTGTCCGGCTTGGAGAAAGCACTAAAATCTCCGATTTCAGCTATAATAGTAGCTGCAGTCAGTAGTCCGATACCGGGGATGGAGCACAGTAGTTCGATCGTCAAAGATAGAACCGGCATATCCTTTGAAGCATCCTTGTCCAAAAGCTCGTGGATAGCTTCAACGGCTGCATCCAGAGATTGCATCAAGGTTTTAATCATGACAATATTGGCTTTAAGCATTGCAGCATTGGCAATGGAATTAATGCTCAAAGGCTTGAAGTTGCTGGCCTTGGAACAAAGTGATTCGTATTTACCTGTAGCCCATTTAATGTTTTTCCTGGCGGTCTTTTGTATAAGAGAAATCAATTTCTGTCTATCGGCTTTGAGGATATCCTCAGGTGTAGGATATTTTTCAAGAATCGCTAGTGCAGTGCAGGAGGAAACATCCTTGAAGACTTCGGTAAAGCTTAAGAAAAGCTGGTCAACAATACCCAAGAGCCTGTTCTTATAGGCAGTAAGCTGGTCAGAAAGCTTGTAGTAGTGGCGGCAAAGGCTTCTTAGGCAATCTATGTCTTCGTGAGGAATATTGGTGGTTTTAAGCTGTCCGAAACGGTACAGTAAGGCAATCCTCTTAGCATCCACTTTATCATTTTTTACTTTCCTAACCCGAATATTTTTGATAGAATCAGATTGGATGGGGTTTATGACGCAAACCTCATATCCATTCTTCGTGAGGGTTTGGAAAAGGATTTTGTGGTAATGGCCGGTGGATTCCATGATGACGACAGGCTTTGCTTCAAACTCCTTTTCTGCTTTTCTAAGGAGCTCAAAGGCTCTGTCAAAGTTGGAATAGGCATCATGGTTAATCCGGATGCGGGCATACACCTGATTTGAAGGTGAGAGAATTGCCATCTCTGAGAACCGCTTACCCACATCGATCCCGGTAACAGGAACCTGGTTCATAAAAAAGCCTCCTTCATTTTTTTGTATTGTGGACAATGGAGCATCCATTCCTACTCCTGTAAGTATGCAACCTAGCATGTGACACGAGGAACCAGCTAAAAAGCCGGCCTCAACCAGCCAAATCATGTAAACTTACCGGAATGGATAGACAGTCTTAATTACGGGTAGTCGTCTCCATGAGGAGCCGTCCCAGGAGGAATTCCATCAACCCTCCGAGTCCGAAAAGCATTATACATGATTGTCAAGGTACAGGCCAGCCAAATACTGGCAGTAGGCTAAGGTGAGAAGCCTATTGATTTGCTTAAGGTTTAGATACGATATGTTCAAAGTTATGTTAAGTATTAAGATTTGGTAATTCCAGCAACTAAAGTGTTGCTGATTGATTACAACTATATTGTACTAGGAGGAATATTTATGAAAAAAATGCTATGCATGGTTTTAGTGCTGGTGTTGGCACTAAGTATGGTGGCTTGCAGCGGAGGCCAAAAAGCAAGCAATGAATCAGGAGATACTAAAAGCGAGGCAGAACAATCCGATAATAAAACGGATGAAAAACCAGAACCGGCTAAAAAAGTAACTATCAAAGTCGGGCATGTTTTGGCGAAAGATCATCCTTATCAATTAGGGTTGGAAAAGTTTGCGGAGTTAGCGAAACAGTATTCAAACGATACGATTGAAGTGAAAGTTTTCCCTTCATCACAATTAGGAAATGAAAGAGACATGTTGGAAGGCTTAAAAATGGGAACACTTGATATGGCTTTAACCGGCACAGGGGTTACGCAAAATTATCAGAAAAAACTGTCTGTTTTTAGTTTCCCATATATTTTTAGGGATGCAGAACATGCATATAAAGTTTTAGATGGAGAAATCGGAAAAGAGCTATTTGGATTGCTGGAAGAAAACGGTATAAAATATCTTGCCGCTTATGAAAACGGCTTTAGACAGGTAACCAATAATAAAAGAGAAATTAATAAACCCGAAGATTTAAAAGGATTAAAGATAAGAACGCCAGAAGCTGAAATCTATCTTGATACGCTAAAAGCGATGGGGGCAGATTCATTCCCGATGGCATGGGGTGAAGTTATCACCGCATTAAAGCAGGATGTAATGGATGGGCAAGAAAATGCGTTAATACATATTTGGTCTGCAAAAACCTATGAAGTTCAGAAATATATCAATTTAACAAGTCACATCTATGATCCGGCTCCGTTGATGATTAGTAAAAAACTGTGGGATAAACTTCCCAAAGAACAGCAAGATGCTATTCAGAAAGCAGCGGAAGAATCAAGAGATTTCCAAAGAAAGACTTTCCAAGAACAAAGTGAAGATGTCAAGCAAAAGTTGAAAGACAATGGCAATATCGTAGTCGAACCGGACTTAACTCCATTTAAAGAAGCCGTTAAACCTGTATGGGAAAAATTTGAGCCTATTGTAGGAAAAGATCTGATTGATAAAGTTGTAAATACAAAGTAACATCATACCTTCTTTATTGCTAAGGAGACGATGGCATTATCGTCTCCTTTCATAAAATACAGGAGCAGGGGGTAGTATCATCTATGAAGAAACTTCAAAAGATTAATGAGATTCTAGTCATTATCTCTATTTTTATTATGGTTGTTGTAGTATTGGCGCAAGTCATAGGCCGGTATGTCTTTAGTCATTCATTAACTTGGGCGGAAGAATTGACAAGATTTTTACTCGTATGGATTTCATTCTTAGGTGCGGCACTTGCGGCAAAAAGAGGAGAGCATATTGGGATAGATGCATTTGTAAATTTATTTCATGGGAAAGCAAAGCTCATTTTAACAATTATTGATGATGTATTAATTTTAGTTTTTTGGATTTATGTTGCGGTCAGCGGTATAAGTATGGTGATACAAAATGGTGATCAGTTTTCACCTGCTATTCAAATTCCTATGAATATTGTCTATCTGGCTATCCCGGCAGGCGGATTTCTATTGGCTATTTATGTCCTGGATGAATACCGCAAGAGATATTTTACAACACATAAGAAAGATAAGGGGGAATAATCATGGTTGCAACATTATTTTTAGTATGGATAGCTCTTGTAATTATAGGGGTTCCCATTGTTGTTGCTTTAGGGTTATCCTCTGTTATTGCACTGGTAACACAAGGTGATATCCCTATCGCACTTATATCCCAAAGAATGTTTACTGCAATGGACTCATTTCCTTTATTAGCGTTACCATTATTTTTGCTTGCCGGTAAATTGATGGAAACAGGAGGGATTTCCATCCGGTTGGTTAATTTCGCAAGTACACTTGTTGGGCATATTCGTGCAGGTTTTGCGATGATCTCGGTTGTAACAAGTATGTTTTTCGCGGGAATTTCAGGCTCTGCCGTTGCGGATACTGCTGCAATAGGGTCTATATTGATTCCAAGTATGGTGAAAGAAGGATATGATAGAGACTATGCCGCCTCTGTTCAAGCTACAGCAGGATCAATAGGGGTTATTATACCGCCTAGTGTACCAATGGTTGTATATAGCCTGGTAGGAGGAGTTTCGGTCAGTAAAATGTTTCTGGGCGGATTTATTCCCGGATTGCTTTCAGGATTATCTCTTATGGTTGTTTCATATATCATAGGTAAGAAAAAAGGGTATGAAGGCGGGCAAAGAGCGACCCTAAAGCAGCAATGGGTTTCTTTTAAAGAAGCATTGCTCGCTTTAATGATGCCTGTAATTATATTAGGTGGAGTTATGTTCGGAATATTTACTCCCACTGAAGCAGCGGTTATAGCGGTTGCATACGCATTTCTTATTGGTGTATTCGTATATAAAGATTTAAAGATAATGGATATTCCTCATATTCTGTTGGACTCGGTAAGGGATTCGGCCGTAATTATGGTAATCATCGGAACAGCTTCTCTTTTTGGCTGGCTGCTGACCAGCGAAGGATTCCCACAAATGCTGGGTGAAATGCTATTCTCTATTTCTAAGAATCCTACTATTATACTATTAATAATTAATGTTATGTTGTTAATAGTCGGTACTTTTATGGAAACAAACGCCGCAATCATCATGTTGGCACCAATCTTTTTGCCGATAATACAAGAGGCAGGGATCGATCCTGTCTTCTTTGGAATTGTGATGGTAGTTAATCTGGCAATCGGTATGTGTACCCCACCGGTTGGCGTGTGTCTATTTGTAACTTCCAAGATCGCACAAAGGTCTATCAAGGATGTAACTAAAACGGTCCTGCCATTCCTGTTGGCGATGATTATTGTTTTGATATTGATTACGGTGTTCCCGCAACTGGTCATGTACTTTCCTAATGCTTTTATGAAATAAAAATTTTTAAAACCACTTGATTTTTTTGTGCGGCTGCTTTATAATAGTTGATGTTCTCAAAAATTATAAAGTAGTCGCATAGACGTTATGAAGTATTTATAATTGGTAGAACGATATATTTATTATATCTGGGTGTGGCGCAGTTTGGTAGCGTGCTTGAATGGGGTTCAAGAGGCCGGGAGTTCAAGTCTCCCCACTCAGACCAAATAAGAACTTAAATTTTAATACAATGCAAAGTCCTTGGTATCAAGGGCTTTTGTTGTATTCTTCGTAAAAATCGTCTCTGAGATTCCAAAGGATATTGGTATAAAAATGGATAAATATTACAGAAATGCACCCAAGGGGTGCATGATGGGGTTGGGGTGTGCACAATTTCGCAAAAATGAACGAGATTTAATTAATTGAAAAAAAGGAGTGTATCAGTGTATGATTAATGGGAAAATGAAAAAAGTATCACCATCCATGGATGAATGGCTCAAAGAAGCGAAGGCTGATCCAACCGCTTTAAAGGTAGGTATGTTTTTGGTCCATAACGGCGTTGTGCGCCAAACGCCTAAAGCCAAGGTCCGTCAAGGACTTGATGACGGTTCATTGGTGAAGGGAATGGAATTTGCTTATGATGCGGCAAAGGTGGATGCAGCAATTGCTCAAACCTATAAGATGGAGGGCATCTTTTATATCAAGGTTTGGCTCAATGAAGGCCGGCTCGAGCTAGGTGATGACATCATGTATGTGCTTATAGGAGGCGATATCAGACCACATGTTGTTGATGCCTTGCAATTCCTTGTTGAGAAGATTAAAAGCGAATGTGTTACCGAAATAGAACAAAAGCAGTAATTAACTTCAGACTGTCAGGCAGAAGGACCACATCGTCCAAATCATGCGTTGCAAGGACGGTGGCACGACTTGAACCAAGCATGAGTATGTGGAGTATGTTTAATCTTATGTACGCCAATAGAAATATGTATTTTTTAGCAACTGCTGTGATATCTGTTATAAGGGTATCACAGCAGTTTATAAGTAATTCTTTTACAATTGAAATGGACATGGGTATGGCTTCTGTGGACGGTGCATGTGGGAGTGTGTGGTACTGCTGGAGCGAAATTAGGGCGTCATGCTTTTTATTATTAGTTTATTAAAACATGAAAAGGAGCTTAATAATCAAAATGACAAATCATAAACATTTTTGTACCTGCAAGGATACAAACTGCAAATTACATCCTTTTAATCATAATTTGGGATGTGATCCATGCATACGAAAAAATTTAAATGCGGGAGAAATTCCAAGTTGCTTTTTCCATTTAATTGATGACGATATATCTCACCTAAGCGAATTTACTATTGAAAGTTTTGTTAAGTTCTACTTAGAAAACAAAAAAACGTGAATCACTTTTCTACGTAGTACATACTCCGTTCAAAAGTGAATGTAAGAAATATAGACTATTATAGCCGACAAGCAACCATCAAGTCCTGACGAAATCATTATTGTCTACTCAAGGCACATGGAGACGGTTTGTTTGCTTGAACGGAAATAGTGATGGTGTAAAAAAGATTTCTAACTGAAAGGCAATTCAAAACTACTTAGGAAGGGAATGTAAATGAAAACAAAACAAAAAACAATATTCTTCAAAATAATAGTCGTTTTTATTCTAATCATTTCCTTTTTTCTTCCCTCAATTAAATCGTTCATAAACCAAGAGATGAATAGAGAATTTATAGAAAAGGTTAACAAATATGCACTCTCAGCAAATATAAAGATTGTTCAACTAAAATACAGGAACGATGGAAGCAGCAGTTCCACATCGGTTTCAGCAGGCGCTAGTGGAGTAATTATCCGTAAGGAAAATAATAAGTACTATGCGCTTACAGCTGAGCATGTAGTTACAGAATATGATAATATTGATAAAACTCAGATTATTGTTATGGGATATGATGATCTAGATTTTAAAGATTATCTAAGCAAAGGAGGAGAATTTCAGGGAATAGTCAATTATTATCAGCAATTTCCCGAAGCGGTAGTCGAATACTCAAATGATAAATATGATTTAGCCATAATTAGTTTTATTACCGATGAAGTCTATACAGTTCTACCAGTTGCAGATGAAATACCTAAGTATGGCGACATAGTCGCATCTATGAGTAATCCGTATGGCAAAAGAAATATTGTTACTGCTGGAAAAATTAGTAGCAGAAAACCAAGACCCTTTGGTGATGAAGCAGGAAAAATGCAATATCCAATTATTAAGCATACATCTGTATTATCAGAAGGAAGCAGTGGCAGTGCTTTACTTAACGAAAGCCTGGAGATCGTGGGGATAAATTTGGGTGGTAGCGAGAACATATTTCGTCAGTATATTTCTGGAATGGCGATGCCAAGCGATCGAATCCGCGCTTTTTTAGAGGAATGGGAAAATTGGTAGTTTCGATTAAAAGGCAACATTCTTCAAATTTAAGTATATAAACAAAAAGGCTTTAGTCATATGATATTGCATCAGTTGAAGGTGGCTGAAACCTTATTTTATGTGGCTTACAGTAGTTTGTGGGAACATATCACGGGGTTTGGCGAGTGGATCCGGTTCCCCTCGCCTCTACCAAATAAGAACTATAATTTTAATACAAAGGGAAATCCTTGATATAAGGGTTTCCCTTTGTATTTGGGGGTAAAATATAAGTTTAAATTCATGGTTTCAGCATTGACCAAATGTAAAAATGAGGGAAAAGTGCAACCGGGGGTGCAAAAGGGTGCATTTTCTTTGAGGCGTGTGCACCTTTTGGCAGTATTAAAACGGTCACAGAGATAAAAATAGCCTACTCATCATTGTTTTTCAAATTTGACTTCTTCATGCTATAATGCGTGTTTTTTCTCCTTACTGTATTGCCATCATTTTGAATATTGCTGCGTCTTAATTTTTCTCTTTGAACTTGCTCAAATTGATCTTTGGTAATGATTGGAGGGTGACTGTCAGTTACTAAATATTTCTGGCGCTCACCTTTATTAATTTTTCGTTGATTGTTAGGGAAATCATTGCTGAAAGTTTTACCGACAATTACATTTCCGATATATTTTTCGTTGCTTAGCATAGTATCAACTGTTCTTTTAGCCCAGTGTTCCTTACCGGTAGGGGATTTGATTCCTTCTTTTTCAAGCTGCCGAATGATGGTAAGGATACTGTAGCCATTCAGATATAAATTAAATATCTTCCTTACAATGTTTGCTTCATATTCGTTTATAATTATATTGCCTTCGCGGTCATGACCGTAACCAAAGCATTTGCGATTAAAAAGTTTGGAAGTTCCGGATTTTAAGCCATGTTGGATTCCCCATTTAATATTTTCACTTCGGGATTCACTTTCAGCCTGCGCTACGGCTTCAATTATTGACAGCAAGAAGGCTTTATTTGTTTCAAAGATCTGTATTTTTTCAACTTCGAATATAATATCAATATTAATTGAGCGCAACTTATTAATAACATCAAGGGTATCAGCAGTATTACGACCAAAACGGCTTATTGATTTTGTAATAATCAAGTCGATTTTCTTATTCCAACAATCTTCCAACATTCTTTGAAACTCGGGTCGGCCGGATGAGTTTTTGCCTGATTGAATATCGGCATAAATATCAATGAGCTCCCAATCCAGATGTTTTCGAACCATTGCCCTATAGTATTCAATTTGATTTGCAAGGCTCACCAGTTGTTCATCATGTGAAGTACTGACCCTGCAATATACTGCAACATTTGTTTTCCACTTTGTATTGTAGTGTTGAACTCTAGAAATTTTTCTTGTTTTGTCCATTTAGCTATGCGCATCCTTTTTAATGGAGTTTTAAGTTGCATTTTAGCCTACATATCTTTGCTCTAAACATATTATAGTTTCTTACGGTATTTAGCGCAAGATTACATTTAATAATATTTGTTTTTATTAATTATGGGCATGAAGTTTAAATAATATTACTAAATATTATAAGTATACTTTAATATATTGTTGATTATAATGAAGATATGGAGTATAATGTTGCTATGGAGGTGTAAAAAATGGCTATAACAACTAAGGAAAGCATTCTTAAGGTGTTAACAGCATTTAATCCATGGTGGAAAACAGGAGCTGTTCATCCGGATTTTACTAAGCAATATCGTAGATTTGCTTATTATGAAGGTATGAAGCGTTTACAGCAAACCGATTTAAGAAGAGCCATTGTTTTGACAGGTGCACGTCGGGTCGGGAAAACTACAATACAATATCAGATGATTGAAACTCTTCTCAAGAATGGTGTTTCTCCACAGAGAATTGTTTTTATATCAATGGACCATCCAATGCTAAAACTAAGTGGATTGAATGAAATACTTGAATGTTATCATGAAAATATATATGCAAATCAAGATGCTTATTACTTTTTTGATGAAATCCAATATGCCGCAGATTGGGACCGTTGGTTAAAAACTATTTATGATATGCAGCCTAAAACTATTATGGTTGCTACAGGCTCTGCCAGTCCTGCTCTAATGAAAGGGAGCTCCGAAAGTGGTGCCGGTCGTTGGAGTGTAATTCAAGTTCCGACGTTATCTTTTTACGAATATTGTGCTTTGATGGGAATTGAAGAATTGAAGTTAGATGCTTCCATTAGGCCTACTGCTTTTGGTTCTATGACTCAGCAAGAACGAGCAGAGATCATGATAAAGCTTTCAGTTGTTCAAAACCATTTTGTTCGTTATCTTCAGGTGGGGGGGTTTCCTGAATTGGCCTTGTCGCATAATGACTTGATGGCTCAGCAAGTAATGCGTGAGGACGTTGTAGATAAAGTGCTGAAAAGAGATTTACCTTCACTTTATAGCATAAGAAATGCCACAGAACTTGAACGAATATTTTTATATCTCTGTAATGTTTCTTCAGATATTATATCTATTGAAGCTATTGCAAAGGAACTCAATGGTGTTTCAAGGCCAACTGTTGAGAATTATATTCAATATCTTGAAAGTGCCAATCTGATATATATTAGTCAACCTGTAGAAATGATAGGACGTAAGGTGCTCAAGGCAAGGCCCAAAATTTATATTGCTGATGCAGCCATTAGAAATGCAGTACTTATGGATGATTCTGTTTTGACTGATCCGACCGAAATGGGTAAGATGGTAGAGACAGCAGTATATAAACATGTGGCGGCATTCTATTATCAGAAGGCGACTCGTGTTGGGTATTATCGTGGAGGTAAAAAAAACAAGGAAATTGACATAGTTGTTGATTATCCAAACACAAATAACATTTTAATAGAAGTAAAATATCGTGAGCATGCGCCCATTGCAGATGATGATGCAATATGCGAACTTGCCGGTGAAGCATCTGCTGCAATAGTTGTCACAAAACGCGCAGATGATTATGGGGTTCATAATGCACCAAACGGTGAGATACTTTTGCGTATACCTGCATATGCATTTCTTTATTTGCTAGGTCACGCAGAGCGCAATGGGTATAAAGGGGCGGAATAGAGATACCTAAACAAGTCGGCGTTAATCTAATACTGTTAAATTGTATCAAAATATTTAGCCTAATCATCTCAAATAAGAACTATAATTTTAATACAAAGGGAAGTCCTTGATATCAAGGGCTTTTGTTGTTTCTAGGGGTAAAAATGAGGCTGGAAATCAGGTTGGATCACCTGCTAAAATGGAAGGAAGATACAAAAATGCACCCGGGGTGTGCAAAGGGTGTGCACATTTACGCAAAATTATAATGGGTGTGCACTTTTTGGCGGTTAATATAATTTTATTAAACTCATTTAAAAGCGAACTTGTAGAAAGGAATGCTTGTAATGAAATATAGTATCAGAACGATTCAGTTACATGAATTTAATGGAAATTTTCAACGAATAGAGCAAGACTTTGTTCCAGGTGAATATGCTCCATACGATATTTTATATCAGCATCTTCAGACAGGTACTCAAAAAGGTCTGATTTTACTTGAAGATGAATGTGAGGTTGCTTATTGTATTTGTGCAGAAGGGTCTGCAAATGACTACGTGCTTATCAGTCTATTTGCAGTTTACAGGGAGTATAGGGGAAGGGGACTTGGGTCAATATTTCTTCAAGAATTAAAAAAGGTCTATTCAGAAAAGAAAGGTATTATCGTGGAAGTTGAAAAGCCTGAAAACGCGAAAACAGATAAAGAGAAAGCCATACGAGAAAAAAGAATTCAATTCTATCAAAAAGCTGGATTTAACTTGATACCTAACATTGATTATTCAATCTGGGATATATCGATGCATCTTATGGCATTACCTCAGAAGGCTTCAACTCAGATCATTAATGAGCAAATTGAACAGATTATGTATGCAATCTATTTCACGCTAATAGGGGAACGGTGTTTCTACCGAAAGAAATCTTCCGAAAGCTACCGGACTTGCCTGTCCATGAATTGACGAGTATAATGACCATAAAAAGAGAAAGAAAAAGCATCCCCTTTAAATGATAACTGTGTTACCAGCACAGCTATCAGGGAATGCCACCAAAAACACTATGGTTATTATACATAATTATTCTTTAGATTACAATAGATCAAATGGTTTTTTTATGTAAGGAGTAAAGAATTTCATGTATGTCCGGTGTGTGAGCATTCTATGGATGTCATTGGTAGTCGCAAGCGTGGCGTAATAGAAAGTGCTGGAGAGAAAAAACATCTTGTGATTAGGCGCTTATGCTGTTCTCACTGCGGGCGTGTACACCATGAACTTCCAGATATTCTTGTACCATATAAAAGGTATTCTTCACAAACAATTGAAGCAGGAATTGGTGATACAAGAAATGATCTGCCTTGTGAAAGAAGTACCATACGGATATGGCAGATATGGTTTGCATTGTTGGAAAAATATTTTGATGCATGCTTGATAGCAATTAAAATGCTGTATCATCATAATGAAATTACCTTTATATATTCTTTACTCCATCCATTAAAGAACAGAAAAAAATATCCTGCTGGCTGGCTATCCTTGTCCGCCTAATTGTAAATTCAAACCGATGGGTACATACCCGTTCTGCATTTATGTCCGTTTCCTAGTCTGTTAGAATCATAAGAAACAGACAAAGGGGGATATTTTTTGTGATGGATGTAAAACGAAGTGAGGAAATAGCGGCCAATCGGCTCAAACTGATTACCCCGCTGCTGGATACTGCCCTTGATAAGGATAAACGGCAGCAGATGAAGGAAGAGTTATGCTTTCAGACAGGATTTTCGGAGAGGACCATACGGCGCTATCTGCAAGATTATAATGAAAAAGGTTTTGAAGGATTAAAGCCAAAGAATGCCGGACGTTCGGGACAGTCTATCATCCCGGAAGAAGTGATCCAAGAGGCTGTTCAGTTAAGGCGAGAAGTTCCTAAACGGAGTATTTCCGAGATCATAAAGATCTTAGAATGGGAAGGCAAAGCAGAACCTGGCATGCTTAAACGAAGTACATTACAGGACCAGCTTACTTACCGTGGATACTCAAGCCGCCAGATGAGAACCTATCATGAAGGTACTACCGGTGCAAGAAGATTTCAAAAACCATGGAGAAACTATCTATGGCAATCTGACATCAAATATGGTGTTTTCATTGATGGTAAACCCACTTATATGGTTTGCTTTTTAGATGATGCAACACGCATGATATTGCACTCGGAATTCTATATGACGTTAGACCAGAAAATCGTACAGGATTGTTTCCGTAAGGCATTGATGAAATATGGAGCGCCAGATTCCGTATACTTTGATAATGGAAAGCAATACCGTACCAACTGGATGCAGCGGGCTTGCGGGAAACTTGGAATCCGTCTGCTCTACTGCCGTCCCTATGCCGCATCGTCAAAGGGCAAGGTAGAACGCTATAACCAGACGGTAGATTCTTTCCTTAGAGAAGTGCAGGTTGCCAAACCAAAATCTTTAGAGGAACTCAATCGTCTTTACAACGTATGGATGGAAGAGTGTTATCTGCATAAAGCGCATTCGGCATTGGATAAGGGTATGAGTCCTTATGAAGATTATCAAAGTGACAGTAAAAAGATACGGCTGCTATCACCGGAAGAAATCGCAGACGCCTTTTTAGACTATGAAAAACGCAAGGTAGATAAATCCGGCTGTATTAATTTCATGGGAATGAAGTATGAAGTGGAATTAGGTATCCATATGGTTGGAAAGACCGTAGATGTCATATTCGATGCTGCTGATGTATCAGCAGTTAGTATAGAATGTCCGGGAATTGCATCCTGTAGTGCAAAACCATTAAAGATCCAAAGCCATTCAGGTCCAAGACCACGGATGCCGGAGCATCTGCAGCCAATAGAAGTAGAAACCTCAAGAATGCTTAATGCCGCACAAAAAAGAAACGTTCAGCGGGAAAAGAACCATAAGATGGCACTTTCCTTTAAAGGCTTGCAGGAACCTTTCTCAAACTCCAACCCCATAGAAAAGACAGGTGATGGTAATGTATGAAGCGTTCTATGAATTTATCTCTACACCATTTACCCGGAGTTTGCCGACAGAATCCCTGTATATGACAGAAGAACTTGAAGAAATCCTGATGCGTCTAAAATATGTAGCAGAACGACAGTTGTTTGCCGTAGTAACCGGTGACTGTGGAACCGGAAAGACAACCCTGTTAAGAAAGTTCAGTGATAGTGTTGATCCTAAACTATACAAATTCTTGTATATATCGGATTCAAAGCTTACGCCCCGGAACTTCTATCGCCACATTTTAGAACAGCTCGGCTTCGAAGCAAAATATTACAGAGGAGAAGCAAAGCGTCAGCTGCACCGCGAAATCGAAATTATGAAAGGTGTACACCATATAGATCCTATTTGTATCTGTGATGAAAGCCATCTATTGAATCGGGAAATGCTGGAGGAAATACGGTTTTTATTAAACGTAAAGCTTGACTCAGTAAGTCCAATGGGATTAATACTTGTAGGTCAGAGTGAACTATGGGAAAAGCTGCAGCTACAATCCTATGCTGCAATTCGTCAAAGAATAGATATACAGAGTAAACTGAATCATTATGATCGCTCACAAACCGGTGCATATATCCGCCATCAATTAAAAAGTGCGGGATGTGAAAGAGAAATATTTACAGACGCAGCAATAGATGAAATCTTTCGTTTCTCCGGCGGCTCAGCCAGATTAATTAACAAAGCATGCACAAGCAGCCTTCTATATGGAAGCCAGTCGAAAAAACGCATCATTGATGATCATGCCGTTAAGCTGATAATTGACTGTGAACTATCCTAGGAGGTGCGGCTTATGGAATTTAAATGCCAGTGCAAACTAGATATGAAGCTGGAAACATGGAAAGGAAAGATCAACCACTTCGTAGATCATGGCGGTTTTTATGAAATGGAAGTCACAGGCCGTGGAAGTTCTCTGAAGGTACTGTTTGGGAAAACGGACTATTATCATTGGATTTGTATTCCTAATTATGATATTGGTTGCGACATGGCAGAATGGAGTAATCATTTCTGGAACTATGAGAAACTATTAGGTCTGATCGGCACAATTGATGCAGTAACTGTAACAGAAGCATTGAAAACGGCACAATATTTAATATGAAAAAATGAAACCATATCGATCACAAGATATGGTTTCATCATACGAAAAAATGGTCTTGATAGTCGGCAAATTTTTGACATTTGAAGCCGTCAGTTTTTGGACAATAGATGCCAGCAATAACAGAACGGTTTATTGATAAAATCAAACTTACAAGGTAATATCATTCATATGCTTTGCCAAGAGTTTAGTTTATTTATAATAAGATGGTATGCTTATGAGAAAAAAATTTTAATAGTAAGAGGCTTAATATATGTTAAAACGTGAACTTTATCAAAAGGCCTATAGTATTTTGGAACAATTGACACCTTTGCAGACAGACTGTGGAGAATTATGTAACCAAGCTTGCTGTGATTCAGATGATGAAGATGCAGGGATGTATCTTTTTCCGGGAGAAGAGTTAATGTATATAGAGAAGCCTGATTGGCTGCGAATTGAAGAGTCGGCTTTTACCTACGGCAATGAAGAAAAACCGGCATTAATTGCTATGTGTACACAACGATGTGATCGTGAATTAAGGCCTTTATCCTGCAGGATTTTCCCGCTGACACCATACATCGGACACGACGGGGTAATAAACATTAAGATAGATCCACGGGCTGTTCCCATGTGCCCTTTAGCAAAACCATATGCGGATAAAAGCTTGGATAAGGAATTTATACTTGCAGTTACTGAAGTTTATAAAATATTGGGTAGAGATAAAGAAATATATTCTTTTATTTTTGATCTGTCTAGATTAATTGATGAGCAATAGAGTCTTTTACTTCGTCTTGCTGCCAGACAAAAGAAGAAAAAACGCTGCAGGGTTGTTCGCAGGTGATAAGTACTTCGTTTATATGTTATTTCAAAGTAAAAGCATTTAATTTCTTACATTCAGCATGAATAAATTACCACTACCCTTTTATGTTGCGTAGCGATATATCAACTTGCTAATGAGCATGATTACGGTCAGAATTAGTGGATTTACCATAGCTTACGTAAAAAAAGCGCACTGAACCAAGGTATACCACTAACTCCGGCAACCCAATATATCCCTTTTATTAATAATACATTTTCGAGATTACTATGGATGTCGTGTTAACTGTCATTCTAAGAATTCTTCAATGTCTATATCTAGCAGTTCCAGCACTGTTGTTACAGTTAATTGTTGGTGTTCGCTATAAAACCCATAACTGTAGGTATCTTCTTGTTCTTTCACAAAGTATGCTTTTTCTAAAGCTTCAAGCACATATTTGATGGTAGGGTTTTCAAGCTTCTTGTTATTCCAGCCAATACGTGGAAGCTCCTCTTCTGATTCATTGATACTTTTACGAATCTTGTACTGAACAATTGCACGAATCAGAAGTGAGATGTTCATGAGCATGACCAAGGCATTAATTCGCTCTGGCGTTTTTAAAAAGATTGAAGCTGCAAGTGCAGGTTCTTTCAACAGTCTAAACTGCGCCTCAACAACAGTTTGTTCTTTGTACTGACGGAGGATCTCCTTGCCATCAAATTCTGTCTCATGAATACTTGTGATCAGCACGAAGCATTCTTCTTCGTGTTTTAGTTTCTCCACAGCTGTAGCATTTTCTGCTTGTATGTGTACAGTTACACGCCAAGATATTACGATAACTGGAGGTTTAGGATTTTTTCCCGGATTACCACGTGGTCTTTTTTCTGTTTTTTCTTCCTTGAAACAGACGTCAAATAGAAAAAGACTCTTCTTGTGAGCTTTTTCAAAGCGAGCCCACTCTTCACGGGCATCCGCTTCACAAACAAATACTTTGCCCGATAATGTCAGGATATCTTTTTTAAGCTCCATACGTTGCTTCTCCAGCTTATGCTCAAAACGATCTTTTCCCGCACTACTGCGGACAACAATAAACCGGGTATCACAATTTTCAACAGCCTCCATAAACTCCTGCATTTCATAGGTACATGCGTTCTTGCCAGAACCTATCTGACCGATATCAGTCCATTGATCAAATTTATAAGCTTTCTCGATCAGTCTTCCGGCAACCTTGCCGTAAAAATTTGCAGGACACCGCGATATGAACCGTATCCTGTTGTCTGGATCGGTAAGCTGCTTGAACGTTGGCAGATTAATAAGCTTAGAGTCAGCAATATAAGTTACTTCATTCAAACAATCTCCGAATATTTGCTTTGTAAGGGCTAAGGCTTTTTGATTCCATTCAATATCGGAAGTATTTCCATCCATAGTTGAACTGGCTACGGCAATACCATGTTCATTGACAATCTTACCTACTACGGCCTGTTTGCAATGCGGAAGGTGATCCTTGTTATATCCTTTGGTGATGTTCAAAGCACCCTCCGGCGCATCGTCGCACATATATTGCCCATAAAAGGACAATGTTGTTGTATCAGAATGCAGCCGATTGAAAGCAATATGAAACACGCTGTACATAGACAAACAGATAGATGAAAACAATCCTTCAGGTTTAGCTTCACTGATTCGGTCTAATGCACGTGCGATGGAATAGTCATTTAAGTGTTCTGGCATAACCCCTTTGCCAAACAATGCTTCAGTATCATAACCGGCAAATGCCCGCTTGATCCTGTAAAGTGGGGCTCGTACCTGCATAAATGTTGCCAATATCACGGCCTTAGCTAAATTACCGGGAGACACTTTCCAATGACTTTCATCCCATTCAACACTACCATCTATGAATTCAACAAAACCAATGAGTTTTAAAAACTTGTTTGCAAGCAGTAAAGCAAAAGGAAGGATCAAAGGTTGCTCTACTTTTGCCGGATGCAGTATAGTAATTTTACGCTTTTTATTTCTTTTGTGTTTATGTGACTTCTTTGAAGCTTTTGCCATACGAATCACTCCTATAATTTTGTATATAAAAGAGATTCGCCAAAAGTTCTAAATTCCATTCAAGTTTACATAAATAATGCATGGTAATTTATTCATGCTGAATGTGAGTTAATTTATTGATGGTATGTTTCAGCATACGGCGCACGTTGAGACGGTAGTATTGCTATCAAGGGTTAAGGTAAATACGATGTTTTAGGGATAAAAAACTTTATAAATAAAGGGTTTCCGTGATTTGAGATCTGGTTTCAAGCCGGCAGGATGATCACGGATATTTGTTTTGCGGAAACTTATCCAAGATAGGCAGGCTAGATGATTAAGAAGATGATATGGATATTGATGTGGTGAGTTGACACGATTGCTGGCAAAAACGTGGTGAGTTGACAAGTTTACTATAAAAATTCAATTAGCAAACAAATGTTTGAAAAAGTATTCGAAATTAGGCGTCAAATACTTGACGCCTAAAATGGAAATGTGGTATACTTAGAAAACACTATCTTTTTGATGAAATGGGGATGTAATATGATTGATTTAAGCAATTTTAAGCTGTGGCTTACAGAAAATAAAGATTATTCTAGCAGAACTATTAGCAACTATGTTTCAAGATTTAAGAGAGCTGATCATATACTTCCTTGGTTCAATGATACGGTATACCAATTCCGTTTAGAGCAGACTAAGGCCTACCAAGAACTCTCTGGCGATATCCGTTCTCAAATAAAGAAAGCTGTAAAGTTATATTTTGAGTTTATAAATTCCGATGAAACACTTCCCAACAGAATTGGAAGCGGAATGAATGTATTGTCTCTATTCGCCAATATAGGGGTTGCTGAAGCTTACCTGAAAGAAATAGGAGTTAATATTGTTATAGCCAATGAACTTATAGAAAGACGAGCTATATTATATTCGAAGATTTACCCTGAAACTCATATGATTTGCGGCGATATTACAAACAAGGAAATATTTCAGAAAATTGTCAGTGAATCTATCGACAAAGGTGTAAATGTTATTATGGCTACACCACCCTGCCAAGGGATGAGTACCGTAGGTCAAAAGCTTGTAGATGATGAAAGAAATAGACTTGTCTGTCAAGTTATTGATGCTATAAAGGCAATTGAGCCGAAATATGCACTGATTGAAAATGTGCCCATGTTTTTTAACACTAAAATTATGGTTGATGACAAGGGAATTCTAATACCTGATCTTTTGGAAAAAGAGCTAGGCAACAAATACACAATCAATAATTATGTTATAGATACTAAAGACTATTCCGTTCCGCAATCAAGAGAACGTGCAATTGTGTTAATAACACGGAAAGGTCAAAAGAAAGAATGGGTTATCCCTCAAAGAGATGCAACAGTAAAGACGATGAGAGATGCGATAGGAGATTTACCCAAATTAGATCCCTATATTACAGATATCGATGAAAAAGAGCTTTTGGAGATATTTCCACATTTTTATGAGCGTAAAGAGAGAGCATTGCAAATTTCTAAATGGCACAACCCACCACATCATGTAAAACGTCAAGTCGTAGCAATGCAGCATACACCTACTGGAAAGACAGCGTTTGACAATTCTAAATATTATCCAGTGAAAGAAAATGGAGAGGCAGTAAAAGGTTTTCGCAATACATATAAGCGTCAAAACTGGGATACACCTGCCTATACCGTGACTATGGATAATAGGAAGATTTCTTCTCAAGACAACGTTCATCCTGGAAGAAAAGAATACATTGATGAAAATGGTGAAGAAATCTATTCTGATGCAAGAGCATTAACATTGTATGAACTTATGAAAATAATGAGCATTCCACAGGATTGGCCTGTGCCAGAAAATACTTCGGAAGCCTTTTTAAGAAGGATTATCGGAGAAGGAATACCTCCATTATTCGTTAAAAAAGTCTTTGAAAAATTACTATAGGAGGTTGTTTATGGGAGAATTAAAAGGGCTTTCTCTTTTTGCCAATGTAGGTATTGCTGAAGCATATTTTGAAGATTTAGGGATAGATATTTGTGTGGCAAATGAGATAGATATTGACAGGGCCCGTTTTTACCAAGAAATCTATAAAAACACAAACATGATTTGTGGGGATATAACTGTCGATACCATACGAGATACAATTGTAAAAGAATCAATCAAGCAAAACGTGGATTTTATTATCGCCACCCCTCCATGCCAAGGTATGAGTGAAGCGGGATTGAGATTAGAATTTGATCCGAGAAATCAGCTTATTTCATATGCTATTGATGTAATCAAACGCATAAAACCAAAATTTGTATTATTAGAAAATGTACCTAAACAACTTACAACTAAAATACAATATGGAGACAAGATTGTTTTAATCCCTGAGTACATCAAGTCAGAATTAGGTAATGATTATAACTTTAACAAAGAAGATCTTGTAATGGCTAAAGACTATGGTGTCCCACAATTAAGGGAGCGTAACATATTTCTTTTAGTACGAAAAGATCAACCTTATGTATGGGAGTTCCCAGAGAAACAACAAGAAATAACATTAAAAGAAGCAATAGGTGATTTGCCTCCAGTAGATCCGTATTTAAGAGAAGGTTTAACAGAAACACTTACTAGATTTCCTCAATACGAAGAAAAAAGGATAAAAGCGTTGGCTGTATCAAAGTGGCATTATCCGCCAACCCATTCTTGGAAACAGGTTGAATGGATGATGCATACACCTTCTGGAAAATCGGCTATTTATAATGAAAAGTTCTATCCACAGAAGGCTGATGGAACTCCTGTAAAGGCACATCATAATCACTATAGGCGTCTGAAGTGGGATATGCCATGTAGAACAATAACACAAAACAATGGTGTTATTTCCTCTTTGGCTTGTGTTCATCCAGGTAAACCATACAAGGATGATAATGGAGAAGTTATTTACTCAGATGCTAGAGTATTGACAATATACGAATTGCTAATTGTAATGTCGCTGCCATTGAACTGGCCTATACCGGAATGGGCGAAAGAAACTTTTATACGTAAGGTTATTGGCGAAGGTATTCCTTCTCGACTTGTTCGAGAAATCATGAAAGCCTTACTTGTACAAATATAAGGAGGAGAGCAATATGGGAAAGATAGTAATGCCTAAAAATAGTGCCTTGTTAAACGAAATAGAATCAGTACTACAAATATATTATGAGGCAGATGGATGGTTAAGTAATGACATCTATAAGGCAAGATTAAAGGATATGATAGGAGATGACCAGTACTCTTCTTCCTATACAAAGAAAGCGCAAATAACATCTTATTTCGGATTTACTGAGTGGGAAGATATCAACAACACTCAATCTATGAGACGAATCACGGATTCAGGCAAAGAGATGTATATAGCGATAAAATCAGAGGATACTGATAAAATTCAATCAGTTTTAATGAATGCGCTTGAAACTACTAAGTTTGGTAGAAATAATTTCGGGTGTCCCGAAAGCAATTCTGATGTAGAGCCACCGGCACTTTTTATTAGAGCCAGTATGGATCTAGGATATTTAACTTATAAAGAGTTCGCCTATCTGTTATGGAAACTTGAAGATATAGGTGGAAATTATACAGACTCATTATCTGAATTAAAGCAATTTAGAAGTAGTGGTAGCCTTACTCTCGGTGAAGAAGCAAATAAATATGTAGATTGTAAACCGATTATGATTTTGGTACGATGGGGATTTTTGGCTGAGAATGGTGACACAACAGGTGGTAAACATATAGTTGTTGCACCTGAGGTGCTTCATAAGTATGAGTCTCGTCTGAGAAATTTAAAAATATATAATATCGATATGGATTATGATGAACCTATTATAGACAATGATAAAAAGGAAATTATAGATTTTGACAAGATAGAGCGTGTAGGAGGCGGGACAAATACATTATTGTATGGTGTTCCTGGTTCTGGTAAAAGTTGGACGATTGATAAGGAATACTGTGACGATGAAAGCAGAATGGAGCGTCTCGTATTTCATCCAGACTACACATACTCAGATTTTATTGGTCAGATTCTTCCCAATGTATCTGATGGTATTGTTAGTTATAAGTTTACTGAAGGACCGTTTACAAGCTTACTGAAAAAAGCATATACTCATCCTGATAAGATGTTCTTCCTTGTAATTGAAGAAATTAATAGAGGTAATGCCCCGGCAATTTTCGGTGAAGTATTTCAGTTGTTAGATAGAAATGAAGAAGGCACAAGTGAATATGGAATCTCAAACGTAGATATTGCAAGGATTGTTTATGGTAATACAAATCACAAGGTGCGGATACCTTCTAATATGTCTATTATTGGGACAATGAATACATCTGATCAGAATGTATTTACTCTTGATACTGCTTTTCAACGTCGCTGGAATATGCGTATGATAGAGAATACATTTGAGGGGCATGATTATGCAACAGCTACTATCCTGGACACTGATGTTACTTGGCAACGGTTCTGTGAAGTTATAAATAATGAAATTGTCACAAAGAATATTCGCATGACATCATCTGAAGATAAGAGACTCGGTACATATTTTGTTCGTGCTGCAGACTTGGAATATCATGAAGAAGCAGACAATCTAGATCTTCCGGAAAGAGAGCGCATTTCAGCAAAGTTACTTAACTATAGATTTGCAGAGAAAGTTCTCAAATATCTATGGGATGACGCTTTTAAATTTTCTCGTGAAGATATTTTCAAGAATACAATATACAAAAGTCTAGAAGAAGTTGTTAATCATTTTAATTCCAGGAGTTCTGCAAAAGCAGTAGGCAATGCTAGACTTGATGTTTTTAAAGAAGAGGTAATTGATGCTTTTCTAGCTCAGGATGTTAGTAATAATACTGTTGAGTAAGGTGGTGATAATCTATGGAAATGAGCGCTGAATTGCTGAAGAGCAAGTGCCATGTTAATACAAATGAAGAAGGCGATCGATTTGTGGGTATTAAGGCTGATTCTGAAAATGCGATGGTCTATTTTCCCATGGGTTATCAATTGCCAGATACAGAGCATGAACGAAGAAGAGATATTTTACATTTGATATCCGTACTTTCAGAATTCACGGCTAGAAAAGATAGAGTTTTACATATGAAGAAGTTTGAGGCTCCTCAATCAGTTGACTTTCCTGTTAATGCATATATGGAAGTGATAAATTACTATCTGGAGCAGCGTTCTTACTATACGGAAAAAGAACCTATCTATAAGACTAGTGACCGTGGCAACACCGACTGGGCAAAAACAATTCGCCAGCAAAAACCTTTGTTGCAAGCTAATAATTCCCCAATTTATTTGAAACAGACTGTAAGGGACTCAACACCTAATGATCGTAATTTGATTACACAAATTCATAAGTATTGTGTATATGAAAGTTTTCAAAAATTAGGGTGGTTGTTCACTCCGAATCTTCCACCAAAGCCAGATTTTCCAGTTGACATAAAGCGTTTTCTTATTGAATTAAATGATAAGTTAGGTAAAACGAATAACGATAAGGATAAACGTCTTTTTGCATCTATGATTGCAATGCTCAAATATATCGATGAAGAGACGAATAAACGCCAATTCTATTTTGGGACAGATAGTTTTGAATATGTATGGGAAAAGCTCATAGATAGGGTATTCGGGGTTCGCAATAAAGATGCTTATTTTCCGAAGGCAACATGGCATCTTAAAAAGGGTAAGACAAGATCATTCGAAGCTCTTAGACCAGATACAATCATGGTTCACAATAACAAGATTTTTGTTTTAGATGCCAAGTACTATAGATATGGAATAACAGGCGAACCACTTCATTTGCCAGAAGGTAGATCCATTCACAAGCAGATAACGTATGGTGAGTATATTAGTACCAATGATAAATTCAAAAATGAAAATGGTAATAATCCTATGGTTTATAATGCGTTTTTGATGCCATATAATTCGCGGGATAATATTTTTGATTTATCCGGCATATTTGAGAACTGCGGAGAGAGTACTGGTGAGTGGAAAGGTCAAGACTATACTTACGAACACGTTCAAGGAATTTTAGTTGATATTAATTACTTGATGCACCATTATACTGGCAATCACTTAAAAAAGATTATGGCTTTAGCCGAATCAATAGAGAATGCTCTAGCTGAAAATGGTGGTCATTTGCCGAATGAATCTGGTACTAGTGTATCTGTAAGCTAATTATCCTGCAATTAATAATTTTATACCGCAAAAGAACTGGAATGATTAGAAGACTAATAACAAAAACATAAAATCACCGCTACCATAATAGGCACTGACCTAACCCATGAGTAGTAGCGGTGATTTTTTATTTTATTGACATTTTCTTTATTTTTTTCCGGTGGTTGCGTTGTGCTGTTGCATTTCTGCAACTAGGACAACAGTACCTTTTACGCCCATTAGAAGTCTTAACTAAAAAGTGATTGTTGCAAGCTGGATTAGCGCATTCCCGGTATATTTCGGAACCAGGTCTCATATAGAAAATTGAAAAATACATCGCTGAGAGCAGGTTTGATGCTTTCCATGATGGTTCCATTTTACTTGCTATAAAACGAGGTACAATCCCAGAAAGATTAGAATTAATTTCCTCATTCAAAACAATTTTTGCAACAGTTATAAGAGCTTGCTTTAAATTATCATCAAATTTCTCTAATGCTGGTTTATCATAAAACTCGATACCATCTTCAAAGGATACTTTATTTACTATACCAATTTCCTTCATAAGATGAAAAAGGAAATCGATGGTGATTCGTGCAGCAGGTGTTTCATTTGGTGCATTGCGATAAAGATAAACAATATCCTTATATCGAAGGTCGCTCATCCCAGGGTAATTGTGAGTTAGAGAACTCCCAGATATTATATCCTGGCACTCTTCAATGTTCAGTGCATAGTTAGGTTTATACACTAAATCCTTAATTAAATATGTATCACTTTCAAAGCCTTCTTTGGTGCCATCAATTGCTGGTACAGAGGAGGCTTTTTCTAATATCTTAATAAATCCGTGATGACAAGTTGAATAAGCCTTATTCATCGAACTTAGCTTAATGCTGACTTGTTCTGAAAGAAGAAGATAAAGAGTCAAATATAGAATTTTTTCATAATTGCGTTGCGGCTCTTCAATTTCACTCATTAGAAGAACAGTGGCTTTGATGTGATTGACAATTTCTGTTAAAGAATAGATATCAATTTCTTCGTATTCGGTCTCGCTTATTGGGAACAGAAATCCATTTTCCTCAAAAAAGCATCTTAAACTATCTATATCATTTGGTAAAGATATCAGCTCACTCAATAAATTTTCTTTACGAACTGACCCCATAGGTGTAGTGCGACAGAGCCCATTTGAACCACTGAAGGCATAATGCAATTCATTTTGCTTATCTGCCTGTATTTTTAAAGTTTGTCTCATTTCACCAGGAGTAAGGTTAACAACATCAACACCGGTAAAACACCTATATCCTTTCAGAGAAAAATAATCATTCCCTAAATTAAAAAAATTCTCGTTTTCTAATGCAATATTTTCTATCTCCGACATAAATATTTCTCCTTTCTTTAATGAAACAGCTTAAAAATCAACAGCCTAAGTAATCAAAAACATAATTATAAATAAATAATACACTATTTTTGTAACTAAAACAATAATCTCATATACAGATATTTCGAAAATAGTAAGCGATAAATACAGAAATTTACTTACTATTTTAGGTTGATTACAATTATTCATATAGAGGGACAACCTCTAAATATATCAATCTCAAAGTCCTAGTGCGCATACGGACGGCGGGATGCATAAGAGTTCAGAACACAGTGATAAAGACTGTGTTTGGAATGAAGATGCACCCACCGTAATTTCGTGTGCCCTTTTTTAGGACAAGCGGAGTCTGTGGTCATCTTCATCACAGGCTCTTTTTGTATTCCGCCGCCCAATGTCAGGACGGAAAGGAATACTTTATGAAGATTCGAGTTTTATATGAAGACAACATCAAAAACGGTCACAAGAACTACACCACAATTGAAATTCCAGATGGAGATTACAGCGTTATGCTGGACATCGACTATGAGCAGCGTCTTGCAGAGGCAAAGCCTGAAAAGAAAGCAGAAGTTAAGCGTTGTGAGACTTTGCAGGAAATGTTCGATCTTATGAATGCCAAAGAATACAACCACTGGCGCCGCTATCATAGGCATCTTGGCAATCCGAAGACTCCATATCGTAAAGATGATCAGGCTGAAGATGAAACAGATGTTATGGATACATTTGCAGATAACTCTCAAGAAATAGAGCGTTCTAACCAATACGAGTACGAGGATGTTTGTAAATGGATACGCAAGGTACTTGGTAAAAAAGAAGATTGGGCGGATATGTTTATCGCCGTTCGCATAGACGGTATGTCAATCCGTGAATATGCCAGCTCCATAGGTGCTGATGAAAACAACATTACTCAGAAGTTAAAACGAGCAACAAAAAAATTGGAACAAGAATATAAAAATCGTCAGATTTGACCTTCTCCCAAGGCTACCAGGTAGGAGGTCAAGACCTCCAAAAAAATTTAAGGAGGTAATTCTGATGAGAGAATTAATACCTAAAGATCAATATGGTGTGTTTGCCGACACCAAAGATACGGCAAGAGTGGATAGTTTGTTTGTAGCAGAGTTCTTTGAGAAGGAACATAAAAATGTTCTGCGTGACATTGCTAAAATCACTGACCCCAAATCTGGGTTAAGCACAGAATTTGCTCAGCTCAATTTTGAGCCGACCTCATACACGGATGGTTGGAACAGAAAGCAAAAGGCTTATGCCATGACTCGTGATGGATTCACTATGTTGGTTATGGGATATACAGGGCAGAAAGCAATGAAGTTCAAAGAGTTATACATCAAACGCTTTAATGAAATGGAGCAGTTCATTAAAACCCTTGTTTCGGCTCGTAAGGAGTTCCCTTTGCTGACAGACAACATTAAGTTACTTCATGAAAATCCAAAGCCATACCACTTCAGTAATGAATGCGATATGTTAAATCGCATCGTTATTGGAATGACGGCAAAGCAGTTTAGATTAGCAAATGGAATTGCAAAAGGAAAAAGCATTCGACCTTACTTATCTGATGAGCAGATTACGATGCTAGACACATTACAAAAAGTAGATGTTGGTTTGTTAGTAGCTGTCCCAGATTATGGGCAGCGCAAGCGTTACTTGGAATGGTACAAAGCCAAGATAGAAAAAAATTAAGGAGGTCCATAACTATGTTTTATGTGAAAGAAAGATTGAATGATTCCTTGGAGATATCCATTGAAATAACAGATGAGAATGTATTTTGCCATTGCCCGATGTGTGGTGTTGAAGTAATGGTGGATATTGCAGAAATCCTAGGTGATGGTGAAAGTGATTTATTTGGTACTGCAATATATTGTAGCGAATGTAGTAAAAAAATTAGAGCCGGAGGTAGCTGTGATGAGCATAAATAAATTCAATGCTGAAGGATACTATGACCCTACTCCCCATGAAGCACTAACCAATATAGTAAAAAAGGAAAAGGTAGCGTCAAAACCTGCCTTTCGTCCTTTGGTATATATATGCGCCCCTTTTCACGGGGCTGTTAAGGAAAATGTATTAAAAGCCACTCAGTTTGCAGAATTTGCTTTCAATCGTGGATGTATCCCACTGACCCCGCACCTTCTATTCCCTTTCATGGATGACAGTAATGAGAAAGAACGTGATCTCGCTATTTTCATGGACATCATCCTTATGGGCAAATGTCAGGAAGTATGGGTACTCGGTGATGTTATCTCAAAAGGCATGAGTATTGAAATAGAAAAGGCAAAGAAACGTAGACAACCGGTCAGATATTTCAATAAGGATTTTGAGGAGGTAGAGACTTTATGAAAAAAATAAAGGCAATACAGGCAAGATTTGAACATGGACAAAGACCTCGTTTGAAAGGAGGTTATTAAGTTGAGAAAACTAGCCATTGCCTATGGGAACAGCCGACAGGCAAAGAAGTGGGTCAACAAAGAAATCACATTTGATGCGCTAAAAGATAGATTGAAGACTCCAATCAGAACCACGGAATCAGCTGAAGAATACGCCAAGTTCAGTAAAGGTCAAAAGGATAATGCAAAAGACCATGGTGGCTTTGTTGCAGGTGTATTAAAAGGTGGTCGCAGAAAAAATGATACTGTGGAACTTCGATCAATGATTGCTTTAGATGGTGACAGAATTACTAAAGAATTTCTTGAAAACTATGAATCCAATGCTGCATATACCTCTGTTCTTTATTCAACCCATAGTAGCACAGAAGAAAATCCACGGGTGCGTCTTATTTTTCCCCTAACAAGAGATGTAACCTCAGAGGAATTTGTAGCAGTTTCAAGATATTTAGCACAGATGCTTGGCATGGATTATTTCGATGAATGCTCCTATCTACCAAACCAGCTGATGTACTGGCCAAGCACTCCATCTAACGGAAAATTTGTATATAAGGAAGTAGACAAAACTTGGCTTAATCCAGATGATATTTTAATAGCCCATCCCGAATGGACTGATCCTACAAGACTTCCGACTTCATCTAGGGAGAGCAAGGCAAATACAGTTTCGCATGAGAAGGTACAGGACCCTCTTGAAAAGGAGGGTGTTGTGGGTCTTTTCAATAGAGTTTATTTCCCTGTTACAAAAGCAATCGATGCATTTTTATCAGACGTCTACGAGCCTACAGAAAATGAGGACCGCTACCATTTTATAGAGTCAAGCAGTATGGCCGGAGTTGAAATCAAAGAAGGTGGCAAGTTCGTGTATAGCCATCATGCCAAGGACCCGGCATACCTTAAATTATGTAATGCCTTTGATATCGTTCGTATCCATAAGTTTGGTGATGACGATGCGAAGAAGTCCTTTAAGAATATGTGTGATTTTGTCATGAAAATTGATGAGGTAAAAGTCTTTGCTACCAATGAAAAACTTGCAGAAGCTGAAGTGGATTTCACTGACAGTGGAGATGATTGGAAGTCAAGACTTAGGTATCAGCCTCGAAGTCAAGTGCTCGAAAACAGCGTATACAACTTAAACCTTATTCTTAATCATGACCCCGATTTCAAGAACTTTGCATATAACGAGCTGTCGAACCGTATCCAGGTCACGGGATCACTACCATGGGAAAGACCAGAAGGTAACGTATTTTGGAGAGATGCCGACACAGCCCAGCTTAAGTCCATTATGGATATTCGCTACCTTCCGTTCTCAAGCAGAAACCACGATGTTGCATTTACTAAGGTTGCTGATGATAGAAGATTCCATCCTATAAGGGATTATCTTGATTCCCTTCCTGCGTGGGATGGAGTAAAACGTGTAGAAGATATTTTTATCAAATATCTCCAGGCAGATGATACCGAGTATATACGCACAGTGACCAGAAAGACCTTTGTAGCGGCTGTTGCACGTATATATGTTCCTGGAATTAAGTTTGACTGTGTTCCTGTGCTTGATGGTGATCAGGGTATTGGGAAAAGCACCATCATTAAAGACCTTGTAACAGCAGAATTCTACTCTGAAACATTATCTCTTACTGATATGGATGATAAGTCTGGTGCTGAAAAACTGCAGGGATTCTGGGTGGTTGAAATCGGTGAACTTGCTGGAATGAAGAAAGCTGATATTGAAAAAGTAAAAGCGTTCCTCTCTACATCAGATGATAAATACAGACCGTCCTATGGAAGAGTTGTAGAAAGTCATCCTAGACAGTGCATCGTCATTGCAACGGTAAATGGAGAGCGAGGATATTTACGTGACATCACAGGAAACCGCCGCTTTTGGATTATTAAGGTACATCAGAAAAAGCAGAAGAAGACCTGGAATTTTACTGAAGCATATAGGCAGCAGTTCTGGGCCGAAGCTAAAGAAATATGGAAATCGGGTGAAAAACTGTACCTCGAGGGTGATGTTTTAGAGGAGGCTGAAAAAGCACAGAAAGGTGCGATGGAGGCTGATGAGCGTGTTGGCATGGTTGAAGAATACCTAAATACTCTACTTCCAGATGATTGGGATAGTATGGACTTATTTGCCCGTAGGAATTACCTAAGCGGTAGCGAATTTGGTGGAGCCAAGCATACAGGTACTGTTGCACGAACATCTGTAAGCAATGCGGAAATTTGGTGTGAATGCTTTAATCGTAGTCTCCCAGAATTAAAGACTACCGACAGTTATCAGATTGCAGCACTTATGTCTCAGATTGCCGGTTGGGAACGAACCAGTAGTATTAAGCGTTTGCCGATTTATGGTAGGCAGCGACTATATCATTATGGTGGATAGAGAACACAAGAATGCGACACAACACAACTTTTTACCTTATATTCAAAATGCTTTTTCTTAAAAGTAGATAGAAAATAACTGTGAGCGTATACGCGCGTTAGTAAATATAGGGGAATGGTTGTGATTTTGTGTTTCTTGTGTCAGATGGGAGGAAAAAATGACTGAAAAATATATAGAGAAAAAACTTGTAGCAGCAGTTAAAGACATGGGAGGTATTGCACTAAAGTTTGTAAGTCCTGGAGTTGATGGTGTGCCAGACCGCATTGTACTACTTCCTATGGGGAAAATGGCATTTGTTGAGTGCAAAGCAACGGGAAAAAAGATGCGCCCTATACAAGAAAAAAGAAAGAAACAACTGGAGGCATTAGGTTTTTCGGTTTATTGCTTGGACAGTGTAGGGCAGATTGGAGGGATACTGTATGCCATTGAAAATCAACTGTGATTGGTGTGGGAAAACAATCAAAAGAAAGCCTTCAACTGTAAAAGAGCACAACTATTGTTCAAGAATATGCTTAGGAAAAGCAAATGCAGAACGATTCAGATTAAAAAGGTTAAAAATTTGTGATTATTGTGGTAGTGAATTTGAATACCTGGGGCATCACAAGAAACGAAATACCCACTTCTTCTGTTCAACAGGATGTGCCAACAAATATAAAACAAAACGCATGACGGTAAGGTGTGACTGGTGTGATAAAAAATTTGAGAAAAAACGATCTGATGTTAATCGATCAAACCGTAATTTTTGCAGACCAGAATGTGGACAAAACTTTAAGCGATGGACAGGAGTTTGTGGCTATAGTCCACTTGTTGAAGGTGTTCCTATTCATAGAAGAATTATGGAAGAGACTTTAGGGCGAGTATTAACTATGGATGAAGAAGTTCATCATATTGATTTTAATCATCATAATAATCGCATTGAAAATTTGGTAGTTCTCAGCAAATCAGAGCATTCAAAAATTCATGCGGCAAAAAAGGAGCGTGACAACTATGGAAAGTTTATTAAATCGAAGTAAGTTACATCATTATCAAACATACTGTATTGATTTTATCAAAAATAAACCAGTATCAGCCGTTTTTTTAGATTGCGGTTTAGGAAAAACAATTATTTCTCTTACAGCGATATATGATCTTGCTCTTGATAAGTTTGAAGTTGGAAGAATACTTGTTGTTGCTCCTTTAAGAGTAACTATGGTTTGGCCTTCTGAAATTAAAAAGTGGGAGCATCTGAAAGGTCTATCCTATTCTGTAGCCGTTGGAACAGAAAGAGAAAGAATCGATGCTCTTATGACAAGATCAACAATGTATATCATCAATCGTGAAAATGTAGATTGGCTTGTTAACAAAAGCGGCATTCCCTTTGATTTTGATATGGTGGTCATTGATGAGTTGTCATCATTTAAATCCTATGGAGCAAAGCGGTTTAAAAGTCTGCTAAAAGTAAGACCATCTGTTAATAGAATTGTAGGTCTTACAGGAACTCCATCGAGTAATGGCTTAATGGACTTATGGGCAGAGTTTCGCATTCTAGACTTAGGTCAAAGACTTGGCAGATATATCACTCACTACCGCAATACTTACTTCACTCCGGATAAACGTAATGCACAGGTTATATTTTCATATAAACCACTGCCTGGTGCTGAGGACAAAATTTATAAGCAGATATCTGATATTACGATTTCCATGAAATCCATAGACTATCTTAAAATGCCTGAATGCATCGTAAATGAAGTGTCTGTTTATCTGAATGAAAAAGAATGGAACATATACTCTAAATTTAAAAATGATATGGTCACGAAATTAGGTGATGAGGAGATTGATGCAGTTAATGCTGCTGTGCTTTCAGGAAAACTTCTACAGATGGCAAACGGTGCTGTCTATGATAGTGAAAACAAGACACATATCATCCATGACAAAAAACTTGATGCACTGGAAGATTTAATTGAAGGCGCAAATGGCAAACCTGTCCTTGTTGCATATTGGTTCAAACACGATTTAGAGAGAATTAAGAATAGATTTTCGGTGAGGCAAATAAAAGCATCGAAGGATATTGAAGATTGGAACGACGGAAATATCCCTATCGCTGTGATCCATCCAGCAAGTGCAGGACATGGTCTTAATCTTCAAAGCGGTGGTTCGACACTTATTTGGTTCGGACTTACCTGGTCTTTAGAATTATATCAGCAAACCAATGCCAGACTTTACAGGCAAGGTCAAAATGAGACAGTTATTATCCATCACATAATTACCAAGGGTACTATTGATGAAGATGTAATGACTGCTCTTACAAAAAAAGAAGAAACACAAGCCTCTCTTATTGATGCTGTAAAGGCAAAGTTGGAGGTGATGCGATGACCACACCTTATGAAAACTTAGCCAATGCTATCATTTTAATGGCAGTTAAGGATTATAGGTCTGCGTTAAAGAAACTTAAAAAGCGTCCAAACTATGAGCCGGCTAAAATAATGAAAAACGAGGTGGAGAGGTTCTTCCGCTCTGATTGGTATAGAGAACTTACCTCTGTTGATGGGAACATCCTAATCAAAAAATTAAAATCGGAGGTAAGAGAGATATGAAAGTAAAGGAATATTTACACCAAGCTTACAGGCTTGATAAAAGAATACAATCAGACATCGAAGAAATGGAATCCTTAAGAGAAATGGCAACAAGTGTATCATCACCAAGTTGGGATGAAAAAGTTCAAACCTCACAAAATGCCGATGCCAGGTTTGTAAGGTGTTTGGAGCGGATTATGGATTTGGAAAGAAAAATAAACACGGAAGTAGATAATCTTGTAGCACTCAAGGAGCAGATAAGGCGTGTTATAAACGAAGTTCCAGACACTGATGAGCGCATGGTATTACGGTATCGGTATGTTCATAACCTAACCTGGGAGCAAATTGGCGATGAACTTAATGCCGATAGAACAACAGTCTACAGATGGCATAATGCAGCTCTTAACCATGTAACTCTTCCTAAAGATCCTATTAAAATATAGCTTGCACAACTTGCAACACTTTGCAACAAGATACCACTATTGCATTTGTGTTAGTATATAATCAGCAAAATAGAATATTTACCAAGCCTTGTGGGAATTCCTCGCAGGGCTTTTTCTATGCCCGGAAAGCGAGGTGAAATGATGCCCAAAAGACCAAAGCGACCGTGCAGTACCCCAGGTTGTCCTAACCTAACCGATGGAAGGTACTGTGAGGAACATAGAGTAGTAGAGCGCAGGCGCTACGATAAATTTGAACGTTCACCGGATGTCAATAAAAAGTACGGTAGAGCCTGGAAGAGAATCCGTGACAGATATGCCAGGGAACATCCTTTGTGTGAGATGTGCGAGGAAAACGGACGGCTTACCTCAGCTGAAGAAGTACATCACATCCTCCCCATTTCTTTAGGCGGTACGCATGACAAAAGTAATTTGATGTCTTTATGTAAGTCCTGCCACAACAAGATACATTTAGAACTTGGTGATAGACAGATTCGTAAGTGAGCCAGGGGCGGGTCAAATCTCTACACCTTTTATAGCGGACAACGGCCTGGGGTCTTGCGTGTAAAAATCAGAAATCAAAGGGGGTATTAAAGACTTTTAGAAAAGTGAGGTGGAAAAATGGCAAAGGACGGTACAGCAAGAGGCGGCCAGCGTGTTGGCGCAGGAAGAAAATCAAAAGCTCTAACAGACAAAATTGCTGATGGCAGATTAAACGGGGCGGGGGTACTGCCGGAGCCAGCAGAAATGGAAGGCACGGATGTTCCTGCTGTAAAAGATTATCTAAAGGCAGCTCAGAAAAACGGTAAAGACCTCTGTGCAGAAGATATTTATATAGAAACCTATAAATGGTTAAAGGATCGTAGCTGCGAAATGTTAGTAAACAACCAGCTGATCGAGCAATATGCCATGAGTGTTTCTCGTTGGATTCAGTGCGAGGAGTGTATTTCAGAATATGGATTTCTTGCAAAGCATCCTACTACATCAGCAGCCATAGCATCACCGTATGTTGCTATGAGCCGTGAATACATGAAACAAGTAAATCAGTGTTGGTATCAGATATACCAGATTGTAAAAGAAAACTGCTCTGTAGAGTTTGGCGGCAGAAGTCCACAAGATGATCTAATGGAGCGGTTACTATCTGCTAGGAAAGGAAAATGATAATGGAAAAATATAGAACTTGTGAAAGTGTATGTAAAGGTCATCCCGATAAATTGTGTGACCTAATCTCTGACAGCATCTTAGATGCGTGTTTGAGAAAAGATAAATCCTCTCGTGTGGCCTGCGAGGTGTTGGCAACCAAAGGACGTATCATTGTTGCCGGTGAGATTACCTGTTCAAAGAAAATTGATATCAAACGAGTAGTTCGTAATGTACTGGCTGATGTAGGCTACAATCCAAGAAAGTTTCTCGTGTTTGTCCATGTTCATCAGCAAAGCAAAGATATCGCAGGTGGTGTTGATAGAGCCTTGGAATCCCGTGAAGGCGATACTTCCTGGTATTCCATGCTAGGTGCAGGAGATCAAGGAACAGTTTATGGTTATGCCACCAATGAAACAAGTGAGAAGTTGCCGTTACCCCTTATTCTATCTCATGCTATCTGTGAAAAGCTGGATAAAGTTATGAAGAGCGGTGTTATTAAAAACATCGGTCCAGATGGTAAGGCACAAGTTACAGTAGAGTATAAAGATGATAAGCCAAAGCGAATCAAGACCATTGTTGTTTCCGTTCAGCACGGTGCTGATAAAGACTTAAATGATTTAAGAAATGAAATCATCTCTCAGGTGCTTTGGCCTGTCTTTGAAAAATATCCATTTGATGATGAAACGGAGATACTCATTAATCCAAGCGGGCGCTTTGTGGAAGGTGGACCTGCCGCTGATACGGGGTTAACCGGAAGAAAAATAATGGTGGACACATACGGCGGCATTGCATCCCACGGTGGTGGTGCTTTTTCCGGTAAAGACCCGACAAAAGTGGATCGCAGTGGTGCTTATATGGCAAGAGCCATCGCAAAGAACATTATTTGGTGTGGGTATGCAGAACGATGCCAGGTTGCCATTTCTTATGCGATTGGAAAAGCAGATCCAGTTGCTGTGGAGATTGATACATTTGGAACAGGCAAAGTTGCTGAAAGTATCCTTTGTAGTGCGGTTCAAGAAGTATTTAATCTTAGACCTGCAGCAATTATCGAAAAGTTAAGGTTGACTGATGTCATTTATGCGGATACTGCTACCTACGGTCATTTCAGATATGGATTGCATTCTTGGGAGTTTTTAGATTGCTATAAAGAGCTAAGGGAGGCGGTAAAAAGGTATGTTGATTGAAAAAAAGAATACAAAAGACCTGCTTCCTGCTAAATACAATCCTCGTAAAGATTTAAAGCCAGGTGATGCAGAGTATGAAAAGCTGAAACGCTCGATTGAGCAGTTTGGATATGTGGAGCCGGTTATCTGGAATAAGGCGACAGGCAATGTTGTAGGTGGCCATCAAAGACTTAAGGTACTCATTGATATGGGTATATCAGAAGTCGAATGCGTCATCATTGAGATGGATGAGGAAAAGGAAAAAGCCCTCAATATCGCTCTAAATAAAATTAGCGGTGATTGGGATAAGGATAAGCTTGCCCTCTTGATTGCTGATTTACAAGGTGCAGATTTTGATGTCTCGCTTACTGGATTTGATCCTAAAGAACTGGATGACTTATTTAAAGATACCATTAAGGATGGAATTCACGATGATGACTTTGATGTGGATGAAGAATTAAAAAAGCCCTCAATCAGCAAGTTTGGTGACATATGGACATTAGGTAGGCACAGGCTGGTATGTGGTGACTCCACAAAAAAAGAAACCTATGATGTGCTGATGAATAAAAACAAGGCAAATTTGTGTGTAACAGACCCTCCCTACAACGTAAATTATGAAGGCTCTGCAGGGAAAATCAAAAATGATCATATGGCAAATGATGCCTTTTATCAATTCCTCTTAGATGCCTTTATCAATATTGAAGAAGCATTAGCAGACGATGCCTCCATCTATGTATTTCATGCCGACACCGAAGGGTTTAATTTTAGAAAAGCCTTCTCGGATGCCGGTTTTTATTTATCCGGTTGCTGTATATGGAAAAAGGACTCCCTTGTACTTGGACGTTCACCATATCAATGGCAACACGAACCAGTGCTTTATGGTTGGAAGAAGAAAGGAAGACATCAGTGGTATACGGGAAGAAAAGAAACTACTATATGGGAGTTTGATAAACCAAAGAGAAATGGTGATCATCCTACGATGAAGCCGATTCCTCTTCTTGCCTATCCTATTTTGAATTCCTCTATGAGTAACACAATTGTACTCGATCCCTTTGGTGGAAGTGGAAGTACATTAATTGCTTGTGAGCAGTCAGAGCGTATTTGCTACACAGTGGAACTGGATGAGAAATTCTGTGATGTTATTGTAAAACGCTATATTGAGCAAGTCGGTACTTCAAAAGAAGTAAGTGTTCAAAGGGATGGACTCAGTTATAAATACGATGAATTGGAGGTAGCCAATGAATAAACTGACCCTAGGTAGTCTTTTTGACGGCTCGGGCGGTTTTCCTTTAGGCGGTTTAATTTCCGGTATTACCCCAGTATGGGCATCGGAGATTGAACCGTTTCCTATTAGGGTGACAACCAAAAGGCTGCCTTTTATCAAACATTATGGAGATATTTCTTGCATGGATGGCAGCAAGATAGAACCAGTAGATATTATTACCTTTGGCTCCCCTTGCCAAGATTTATCCATAGCAGGTAAGCGTGATGGCTTGGATGGGAAACGTTCAAGTCTTTTTTATGAAGCCATCCGAATTGTAAAAGAAATGAGGTGTGCTACAGATGGCAAAAAGCCAAGATATATCGTCTGGGAAAACGTGCCTGGAGCGTTCTCATCAAACAAAGGGGAAGATTTCAGATGTGTCCTTGAAGGCATCTGCCACATCGAAGATGAAACCATATCAATTCCTAAAACTGATAAATGGAAACAAGCAGGAGGTATCGTGGGAGATCATTTCTCCCTTGCCTGGCGAGTGCTGGATGCTCAATACTGGGGAGTTCCCCAACGAAGAAAACGAATCTTCCTTGTCGCAGATTTTGCAGGTGGGAGTGCCGGAGAAATACTATTTAAGTCAGAAGGCTTGTCTGGGTATTCTAAGGAGAGCATCCGCTCGTGGCAAGGTACTGCCAGCTATATTGCAGACAGCGCTGGAGAGACAGGCACAATCTGCTTAAATGACCAGGGCGGTAATCGTATGGATGTGACAAAGGATATCACTTGTACTCTTCGTGCTAAGTCAAATCATCCACCTTGTGTTATGGACACAGCTGTTTTTGATAATCACGGAAAGGATACTCGTTTTAGTGGACCGATTGATGTTGCACCAACTATTTCTGCTACTTATGGAACAGGCGGCAACAATCAGCCATTTGTTGTGGAAAATCCTAAGACCTACGATGTGCGATTTACCTCAGAAGGAACAATCAATGCACGTTCAAATGTCTATGAAAGTGATACGGCAAGAACCATTGATACGTCCGGCAATGCTCCGGATAGCAATCAAGGTGGTATTGCTGTGGTAGAAAGTTATGCCTTGCAAGGATCTATGATAGGCAGAGATGACAAGAATGGACCACGAGGTGATGGTGTTAATGAGGAAGTCAGCTTTACTCTAAATACGGTGGATAAGCACGCTGTCGTTTATGCGATTGATAGGGAGTCTTTCAACTGTGGTCAAAATTATGCTAGAAATCTTGGAATTACAGAAGATGGCATAAATTCAACACTAAATGCACAGGGTCCTAGTGCGGTGGCAACCCCTACCTACTCATCAAGTAAGGCATCATTTTTTACAAATGCCGAGAAAGAACTTGCTAATACTTTAGTTGCCACAGATTACAAAGACCCTCCACTTATTAATGGTAATGACGGTATAGAATACACAGTCAGAAGGCTGACACCAACAGAGTGTGCAAGGCTGCAGGGTTTCCCCGATTGGTGGTGTAGTGGCTTAGGGATAGAAAACCCTACGATGGATGACCTTCGCACCTGGTATGACATATTTGAAACACACCGTAAAGTGACCGGCAGTTATTCAAAAGCCAAGACACTAAAGCAAATATCTAAGTGGCTAAAGAATCCGCATTCTGATTCTGCTGAATATAAGATGTGGGGTAATGGAGTAGCCCTTCCAAATGTATGTTTTGTGCTGTCTGGCATTGTCTGGTATACACAATTAGAAGGAAATACTTAATCCATATTTCTATTCTAAATTAGCGATAAAAAGCTTGATAAATAAGTGTTTTAGAGTGATATATGTACATACCAAAACAAAGGAGGTTTTGTACATGATCATTAATTATAACGTAACAGGGTCAGAGCGAAAGAGGTTAGTCACAGCACTTAGCGACATCACAGGTGTTAAAGCAAAGTACCTTGGAATGCCAAGCATGGCTTATGAGGTGGATGCCATTATCATCGACAAAAATGGGAGCCTTGAATTTAGTGATAAGGCAGACAGCGAAGAAATCGAAAACGTGGCCCAGTGTTTGGCAAGGGAGGGTTTTATCGCAGAGGAGCAAATTGATGCCACTGAGGGCAAACAAACCGCAGACAGTGAGGCTTTAAGCCTTTGCGTATCAATGCCAAAGAGTAGCTTTACAGAAAAGGCACTTGAAAACCTAAAAGCGATTGTTGAGGCAAAAGGCGATCTTATCCGTCATGCACTTGAGGCAGAAGACTTGCCGATTGAAATTTCTGAAGATGAAGTTTCATTCCCATGGTTTAAAGAAATACCAACACCAGAAGAGGTTAAGGCTTACAACCATTTTATTTCTGCACTTTGCGAGATGGCGCAAAACCAGAAACGCATTACTGTAAAAGAAAAGGAAACCCCAAATGAAAAGTACGCATTTAGATGCTTTTTGCTCCGCCTTGGCTTTATTGGCAAAGCGTATAAAGAAGAACGAAAAATATTGCTCAGAAATCTAACCGGTTCTGCGGCATTCAAAGGAGGAGTAAAAAATGAGGAAAATCAGTAAAGAACAACTGCTAAACCTTCGTGAGAAGTACCCTGCTGGATGTCGAGTAGAACTATTAAAGATGGATGATATTCAAGCACCAAAGATTGGCACAAAAGGAACAGTTGTAGGAGTTGACGATATTGGTTCTATTATGGTGCGTTGGGATTCAGGCTCCAGCCTCTCAGTAGCTTTTGGCGAAGACCTGTGCAGGAGGATTCACGATGACAGATAAGATAAAACAACAGATTCTTGCTATTCGTGACACAGGTGAAACCAATATGTTTGATGTGCGAAAAGTACAGGAAATCGCTCTAAAGGAAGGATATGACGAGTTGATTCTTTACCTTGCAGATAACATTGGGGCTTATTCCCGTTTCATTCTGACCGGTAAGGAGGAATAAAGCCATGTGGAGAGAAGGTAGCATCAAAGTTCATGACAGTATCATCCGGTATTGGGTAAAGTGCTATGAGAAAGGCTCGGTATTTGGAATTGACCAAGGACGCATCTCTAAGCTGATGCTTAAGCGTAAAGGAAAGATTATTGCAAATTATGACCGAGGCTGGGACATTGAACCTGTGGATGAGGATGCAGAAATTGCGCTTGCAATCCTATTGCTAGAACACAACTAAATAGTAACAGAGGACAGTGCCAAAATTGGCTCTGTTTCTCGTATGGATAGAATGATAAGGCTTGCTTGATGCAGGTCTATTTTTATGCTTGTTGGGAGGTGACCGCATATTAGAAAGTTGAAGAAATATAAACCGACAGCGTTTATGGCAAAGGACTCTTATTACGATAAAGATGCTGCAGACTATGCGGTCAACTTTATTGAGTGCTTAAGCCATACCAAAGGTAAATGGTCAGGAAAGCCTTTTGAACTCATAGATTGGCAAGAGCAAATCATCAGAGATATTTTTGGAACACTTAAACCAAATGGATATAGACAGTTTAATACAGCTTATATTGAGATACCAAAGAAAATGGGTAAATCAGAACTTGCGGCTGCTGTTGCCCTACTTCTTTGTTGTGGCGATGGTGAAGAAAGAGCGGAAGTTTATGGTTGTGCTGCAGATCGTCAGCAAGCATCGATAGTATTTGAAGTTGCAGCTGATATGGTGCGTATGAGCCAAGCACTTAGTAAACGAGTTAAGATCCTGTCGGCAACAAAGCGTATTGTTTTTCAGCCGACAAATAGTTTTTATCAAGTGCTTTCAGCTGAAGCCTATTCAAAACATGGTTTTAATATACACGGTGTTGTTTTTGATGAACTTCATACCCAGCCCAATAGAAAACTCTTTGATGTTATGACCAAGGGTTCTGGTGATGCAAGAACCCAACCGCTGTATTTTCTTATTACCACTGCAGGGTCAGACACCAAATCTATCTGCTATGAGACACATCAAAAAGCGAAAGACCTCTTGGAAGGGCGAAAGGTTGACCCTACATTTTATCCAGTTATTTATGGAGCAGACGAATCTGATGATTGGACTGATCCAAAAGTATGGAAAAAAGCAAATCCAAGCCTAGGGATTACAGTGGGAATCGACAAGGTAAAAGCCGCTTGTGAATCTGCAAAGCAAAATCCTGCAGAAGAGAATACATTTAGGCAGTTAAGACTTAATCAATGGGTCAAACAAGCAGTTAGATGGATGCCAATGGATAAGTGGGATAAATGTGCTTTTGCCGTAAATGAAGAAGACTTACTTGGAAGAGTTTGCTATGGCGGTCTAGACCTTTCAAGTTCCATAGATATAACAGCCTTTGTACTCGTGTTTCCACCGGAAGATGAAGATGACAAATATGTTGTTCTTCCCTATTTTTGGTTACCGGAAGAAACCCTTAATCTCAGAGTAAATCGTGACCATGTTCCCTATGATGTATGGGAAAAGCAAGAACATCTTAAGACTACAGAAGGCAATGTGGTGCATTATGGTTTCATTGAGAAGTTTATTGAAAGTCTTGGTGAAAAGTACAACATTCGAGAAATTGCCTTTGACCGCTGGGGTGCAGTCCAGATGGTACAAAACCTTGAAGGCATGGGATTTACCGTTGTTCCATTTGGACAGGGATTTAAAGATATGAGTCCACCAACCAAGGAACTTATGAAACTAACCTTGGAGGAAAAGGTCGCACATGGTGGACATCCTGTTCTTAGATGGATGATGGATAATATTTTTATTCGTACTGATCCGGCGGGCAACATTAAACCGGATAAAGAGAAGTCAACAGAAAAAATAGATGGTGCTGTAGCCACTATTATGGCTCTAGATAGAGCAATTCGCTGTGGCAATGATACGAGTGCTTCGGTTTATGACGGTCGGGGATTACTCGTGTTTTAGGAGAGGAGAGTGATGCAGATGGGGCTATTTACAAATATTTTTAAAGCACGTGACAAACCACAAAATCGAACTGCAGGGAGCAACTATAGTTTCCTTTTTGGCGGCTCGACAAGCGGCAAGCCTGTTAATGAGCATACAGCCATGCAAATGACTGCAGTGTATTCCTGCGTGAGGATATTAGCAGAGGCTGTGGCAGGGCTTCCCCTTCATCTATATAAATACACCGATAGCGGTGGTAAGGAGAAAGCACTTTCTCATCCGCTATATTTTTTATTACATGATGAGCCAAATCCAGAGATGAGTTCTTTCGTTTTCCGCGAGACGATGATGACTCATCTTTTATTATGGGGCAATGCCTATGCTCAGATTATTCGAAACGGCAAAGGTGAAGTCATAGCACTGTATCCACTAATGCCAAATCGAATGTCTGTGGATAGAGATTCCAGTGGCAATCTCTATTATTCCTACACCAGGTATTCCGATGATGCACCAACGATGAACGGTGTGGCGGTTACATTAAGACCAAGCGATGTACTTCATATTCCAGGTTTAGGCTTTGATGGTCTTGTGGGTTACTCGCCGATTGCTATGGCTAAGAATGCTATAGGTATGGCAATAGCATGTGAGGAATATGGAGCTAAGTTCTTTGCTAATGGGGCAGCACCAGGAGGGGTACTTGAACATCCTGGCACCATTAAAGACCCTCAGAAAGTAAGGGAAAGTTGGAATGCAGCCTATCAAGGGAGTAGCAACTCTCATCGCGTAGCAGTACTTGAAGAAGGCATGAAATACCAGCCAATTGGTATCTCGCCGGAGCAAGCTCAGTTTTTAGAAACAAGGAAATTTCAAATCAATGAAATCGCTCGAATTTTCCGCGTACCTCCACATATGGTTGGGGACTTGGAAAAGTCGAGTTTTTCTAATATTGAACAGCAATCACTGGAGTTTGTGAAATACACTTTGGACCCTTGGGTTATTCGCTGGGAACAGGCCATAAGCAGGGCGCTTTTAAGATCAGATGAAAAGAAACAGTATTTTTCCAAGTTTAACGTAGATGGTTTACTTCGTGGAGATTATGTTTCTCGAATGAGCGGCTATGCAACCGCCAGACAAAACGGATGGATGAGCGCCAATGATATTAGGGAGCTTGAGAACCTAGACCGAATTCCACCTGAGCTTGGAGGAGATTTATACCTAATTAACGGCAATATGACCAAACTTGCGGATGCGGGCATATTTGCAAATAAAGAAGGATTGGAGGAAATAGCCAAATGAAAAAGTTTTGGAACTGGGTGCGTGATTCAGATACACAAACACGAACCCTCTACCTTAACGGTGCAATTGCAGAGGAGAGTTGGTTTGAAGATGATGTTACTCCTGCAGCTTTTAAAGCAGAGCTTATGAGTGGCGAAGGAGACATTGTTGTTTGGATCAACTCTCCCGGTGGCGATTGTATCGCAGCATCACAGATTTACAACATGCTGATGGATTACAAAGGCAATGTCACTGTAAAGATTGACGGTATTGCAGCTTCAGCCGCATCGGTCATTGCAATGGCAGGAACAGAAGTCTTAATGTCACCAACCTCACTCATGATGATCCATAACCCATTCACCATAGCCATTGGTGATAGTGAGGAGATGCAAAAGGCAATGCAAATGTTAGATGAAGTAAAGGAAAGTATCATCAATGCTTATGAACTGAAAACCGGTTTATCACGAACAAGGCTATCTCATCTTATGGATGCAGAAACATGGCTTAATGCCAATAAAGCGATTGAGCTTGGTTTTGCTGATGACATCATGTTTAGGACTGGAGAAAGTACTGTACAAGACAGTTTTGTGTTTAGCCGAAGAGCAGTGACCAATTCATTAATGAATAAGCTTAAAAAACCAGTTGTTAAACAATCAACCGAGCCGCTTTACGAGCGGCTTAATTTATTAAAATATTAGGAGGAAATCAAAATGAGTAAAATTCTTGAACTGCGTGAAAAACGCGCAAAAGCATGGGAAGCGGCAAAGACATTTCTTGATTCAAAACGTGGCAGTGACGGGCTTGTTTCTGCAGAGGATGCGGTAACCTACGACAGGATGGAAGAGGACATTGTTAATCTTGGTAAGGAAATCGCAAGACTGGAACGCCAAGAGGCACTTGAAGCAGAACTTAACAAACCTGTGAATATGCCTCTTACTGGAAAACCAAATATTCCAGGGATGGAAACAAAGACTGGAAGAGCAAGTGATGATTATAAGAAGGCATTCTGGAATGTCATGCGAAGCAAAAATCCTAGACATGATGTACTCAATTCCCTCTCTGTAGGAACTGATTCTGAGGGTGGATATCTTGTTCCAGATGAATTTGAACGTACCCTAATTCAAACCCTTGAGGAAGAAAATGTGTTCCGAAAGCTGGCAAAAATTATTCAGACTTCAAGCGGTGACAGAAAAATTCCTGTTGTAGTGACTAAAGGTACTGCGGCTTGGCTTGATGAAGGCGAGGAATTTGATGAGAGTGATTCTGTATTTGGTCAGACTTCCATTGGTGCATATAAGTTGGGTACGATGATTAAAGTCTCGGATGAACTTTTAAACGATAGTGTATTTAATCTTGAAAGCTATATTTCCACTGAGTTTGCCAGAAGAATTGGAGCAAAGGAAGAGGAAGCATTTCTTGTTGGAGATGCTGATGGAAAACCTACAGGCATTTTCAATGCGACTGGTGGAGCACAGCTTGGGATTACTGCAGGATCGGCTACAGCAATTACAGCAGATGAGATTATCGATCTTGTCTACTCATTAAAAGCACCATACAGAAAAAATGCAGTGTTCTTAATGAATGATGCAACGGTGAAAGCAATCCGTAAACTAAAAGACGGACAGGGCCAATATCTATGGCAGCCTTCGCTGACTGCGGGTACTCCAGATACATTGCTAAACCGTCCAGTATATACTTCAGCCTATGCGCCAATTATTGAGGCTGGGGCAAAGACCATCGCATTTGGTGACTTTGGTTACTACTGGATTGCGGACAGACAAGGACGTTCTTTCAAGCGTTTAAATGAGCTATTTGCAACCACTGGTCAAGTTGGTTTCCTTGCAAGTCAACGTGTAGACGGTAAACTGATCCTTCCTGAGGCTGTTAAAATCCTACAGCAAAAGGCTTAATGGGAGGTGTACATGATGAGTTATAACACGAAGAATTATACAGAGCAAGGTGGAGAAAAGACCGTAATCGGTGGTGAGCTTGTCATAGAAGAGGGGGCCAAAGTAACCGGCCTCCCTGTTCTTGAGAATCAACCAGCAAGCACTGCGGCTACTGTAGAGGACTTGGTAACGGACTTTAATGCCCTTTTAACCAAGTTAAAAGCCACTGGACTAATGGTAGAGGATACTCCGTAGAGAAAGGAAGGTGACGGTGATGACACTGTTTGAAAAGGTAAAGGCAAATCTAATTCTTGAGCATGATCGTGATGATGAACTTCTTCAGACATACATCACCACTGCAACCTCCTATGCGGAGAGTTACCAGCATCTGCCGGAAGGTCATTATAGCGAAAATGCAATGCCGCCAACTACGGAGCAAGCCATCATCATGCTGTCATCCCACTTCTATGAAAGTCGGGATGGCAGTACGGGTGGCTTTTTTGCTGATAATGTGCAGGCAGGCCAGCAGGTTTGGAATACGGTAAATTTACTGCTTAGGCTTGATCGGGATTGGAAGGTGTAGCGTATGAGCTTTGGAAAAATGAATACCTTTATAGATATTATTTCTGTTGAAACAGCAAAAGACAGTGAGGGTTTTAGTAAACCCACTGACACCATTGTTGCGTCTGTTCGTGCCTATAAGGAAGACCGTCACGGGAATGAAAAATGGGCCAATAGAGCAACCTTCTCTGAAGCCACCGCACTGTTTTGCTTTCGTAAGATACCAGATATTCCGGTGTCTACCAAGATGGTCATTGCGTGCAGTGATGGACGATACGAAATTACAAGTGTGGAAGATGTGAAAGGAAAAGGTATGTATATTGAAGTTTTGGCGAAAAAGGTGGTGGCATCAAGTGGCTAAAGCAGATGTTAAAATGCCGGAGGATTTTCTTCTAAAACTTTCAAAGCTGGGTGATAAGACAGATGAAATTATACCGAAGGTGCTGGAATCAGGAGGGGAAGTAGTTCTAGAAAGAGTAAAGTCAAATTTACAAGGGACTATTGGTAGTGGAACAAAAGAAAAAAGCCGGTCTACGGGTGAACTAGTCGATTCCCTTGGTGTCTCCCCTGCTAAGCTAGATCGAAACGGTAATTTTAATGTAAAAGTGGGTTTTAAAGAACCAAGAAGAAATGGTGAAAGCAATGCCAAGATAGCCAATATCATAGAGTATGGGAAATCCGGTCAACCGCCCAAACCATTTTTAAAGCCAGCAAGAAGGACTTCAAGAAAAGCCTGTATAGAAGCAATGAAACAGCGATTTGATGAAGAGGTGGATAAGATATGAGCATCTTAAAAGAATTAAATCTCATCGCAGATATGTGTAGCATTCCAGTAGAGACAGGTGTTTTTTCTGGTGTGCCTCCTGATGTTTATCTTGTAATCACACCTCTTGTCGATTTGTTTGAGGTTCATGCTGATAACAATCCTGAATATGAAGTGCAGGAAGTTAGACTTTCCCTATTTGTAAAAGGTAACTATATAGGCATTAAAAATAATTTAGTCCGCACTCTTTTGGGTGCGGATTTTACAATAACAGACCGTAGGTATATCGGGCATGAAGATGATACTGGCTACCACCACTATGCCATTGATGTGGCAAAACCTTATGAATTTAAATTAGAAATGGAGGAATAAAATATGGCTACAATTGGTCTTGATAGACTTTATTATGCAAAAATCACCGAGGATGCAAGCGGTGATGAGACTTATGAAACCCCTGTGCCCTTGGCAAAAGCCATCAGTGCAGAACTGTCGGTGGAACTTGCTGAGGCAACGCTTTATGCCGATGATGGTGCGGCTGAAATCATTAAAGAGTTCAGAAGTGGCACATTAGCGCTTGGCATTGATGATATTGGTGTGACTGCCGCAGGAGATCTCACAGGAGCAACCATTGATGACAATCATGTGCTCATTTCAACCAGTGAAGATGGTGGTGACCCTGTTGCGGTAGGCTTTAGAGCTAAAAAAGCAAACGGAAAGTATCGTTATTTTTGGCTGTATCGTGTCAAGTTTGGTATCCCGGCCACTAATCTGGCTACCAAAGGCGATAGCATTACCTTCTCAACGCCAACCATTGAAGGGACAGTGCTACGCAGGAATAAATTGGATGGTCAGGGCAGGCATCCTTGGAAAGCAGAAGTTAACGAGGGTGATGAAGGAGTCACACAATCAATTATTACCGGATGGTACAACGAAGTATATGAACCTACATTTGCTGCCTCTGGTGGCACTGAAGAATAGGAGGATGTTCCATGGATAACGAACGCAGCGCAAAGATTACTATTAGTGGTCAAGAGTATGAACTTATTTTAACGACTAAGGCAACAAAAGAAATTGCAGGAAGATATGGTGGGCTTGAAAACCTGGGTGAAAAGCTTATGAAATCAGAAAACTTCGAGATGGCACTGGATGAGATTGTCTGGTTGATTACATTAATGGCCAATCAAAGTTTGCTTATTTATAACCTGCGAAATCCGAATGATAAGAAGAATCTTCTCACGCAAGAGGAGATTGAACTTCTTACTTCACCTTTGGAGTTAGCCACATATAAAAACGCACTGATGGAAGCGATGTTTAAAGGGACGAAACGAAATATTGCATCGGAAGATGACTCAAAAAACGCACAAACCGGGTAAATGAGGAGGAGCTCTTTACCCGGCTTTTATATTACGGAACAGTCCATTTAAATCGTACTGAAGAGGAAACCTGGCTTACACCAATTGGGCTTTTGATGGATTTATGGGAATGTCACAAACAGTTCCTTGGACTGAGCAAGCAAAAAAGGGAGATTTCCATAGATGATGTTATTCCCTATGGTATTTGATTTTTAAAGGAAGGAGGCGGTGATTTTGGCAGATAACTTTGGGCTCAAAATTGGTGTTGAGGGCGAGAAGGAATTTAAAAGTGCACTTCGTGACATCAATCAGACATTTAAGGTTCTGGGATCTGAGATGAAACTGGTATCCTCACAGTTTGATAAGCAGGATAAATCTGTCCAGGCCTTAACGGCAAGAAACGAAGTTTTAAATAAGGAAATAGATGCACAAAAGAATAAAATCGGCACTTTGGAAGCTGCCCTTAAAAATGCCGCTGAATCCTTTGGTGAAAATGATAAGAGAACACAGGCTTGGCAAATCCAGCTTAATAATGCCAACGCTGATTTAAATAAGATGGAACGGGAGCTTGGTGAAAATAACAAAGCACTAAATGAAGCCAGTGAAGGTTTTGATGAAGCGGGAAATGAAGCGGACGATTTTGGTGATGAGATAAAAAAGAGTGCCAACGTTGCAGATGATGCGGGAGGAAAATTTGAGAAACTAGGCAGTATTGTCAAAGGAATCGGTGTGGCAATCGGAGCGGCTATGGCTGCCATTGGAACTGCTGCAGTTGCCGCCGGTAAAAAGCTTTATGACATGGCTAATGATGCGGCTGCAGCTGGAGATGAGATTGATAAAGCAAGTCAACGCATAGGACTTTCCAGAAAAGGCTATCAAGAGTGGGACTATGTGCTTTCGCAAAATGGTGCAAGCATATCTACTTTAGAAAATGGCATGAAAAAACTAAATAACACGGTTGATGATGCCATCAATGGTAGTACTTCTGCCACTGATAAATTCAGGCGATTAGGCATCTCAATGGAAGATCTCCAAGGGAAATCAAGAGAAGAAATCTTTGAGATGACGGTGAGAGGGCTGCAGGGGATTGCTGATGAAGGCGAAAAAGCGGCCATTGCCAATGATCTCCTTGGAAACTCATCAGTGGAACTAGCAGCCCTTTTAAACCAAACTGCAGAAAGCACAGAAGACTTAAAGAACAAAGCCAGCGAGCTAGGGCTTGTGATGAGTGATAAATCCATCGATGCTGCAGTCGAGTATACCGATGCTATGGATAATCTTACCCGTTCTTTTACCGGTGTGAAAAATAACATCACTTCCCAACTCCTCCCCGGCTTTACCATGATCCTTGATGGTCTTACAGGTCTAATCACAGGACAAGAAGGTGCAGCGGAACAGTTAAAAGCTGGAGCCAAAGAAACGGTAGACCAGATAGCAGTAATTCTTCCTCAAATCTTAGATGTGGTCACTGGACTGATAGCTGCCATTGCAGAAGTTGCTCCTGAGCTAGTCATTGCTCTTGTTAACGGTATTTTGGATAATTTACCAACACTGATTGATGCAGCGACAAATATTATTATGACCATAGTGGGCGGTCTTATTGAGGCATTGCCACAGATAACTCAAGGGGCGCTTCAGTTGGTACTAACTTTAGTGGATGGAATCATTGCCAATCTCCCTGCCCTTGTTGAAGCGGCACTTGTGATGATTGTTACCCTTGCCACTGGCATTGGTGAAGCACTGCCGGAACTAATTCCGTCCATCGTAGAAGCCGTGATTTTGATTGTAGAAACATTGATTAATAATCTGGATTTGGTCCTAGAAGCGGCTTTTCAAATTATCAGTGGTTTGGCACAAGGTATCTTAAATGCACTGCCTACATTAATTCAGGCTTTACCGCAAATTATAAGTAGCATTATTACTTTTATAACCACAAATCTACCTAAGATTATTGAGATGGGTGTTCAGCTGACTATTCAGCTTGCGGCAGGATTAATTCGGGCTATTCCTCAGTTAGTGGCACAAATTCCTCAGATTATTACAGCAATAGTGACTGGTTTAGGTAAAGCCATACCGGCCATTATTGATGTGGGTAAAAACATCGCCAGAGGACTCTGGGATGGTATTGCCTCCATGGTGACTTGGCTTAAAAACAAAGTCAGTGACATGGTTGGTGGAATTGTCAAAGGAGTTAAGGGACTTTTAGGCATCCGATCTCCATCTCAAGTTTTCGCAGGTATTGGTGAAAACATGGGTGAAGGTATCGGTGTAGGCTTTGAGAAGGCCATGGATGATGTTAGTGAAGATATGCAAAAGGTCATCCCCACAGATTTTAATTTAGACTCCGATGTAAATGTAAATGGTGGTGCAGGTGGCGGATATGGAATGCTTGGTGGCTCTTTAATTACCATTCAGCAGATGATTGTACGAAGTGAAGATGATATTAGAAAGATATCACAAGAACTCTACAATTTAATGCAGACCGGTTCTCGAGCGCAGGGGCGCTTTATTACAACGTAAAGGAGGGCGATGTATGGGATTTATTTATAACGGCATTAGTTCAAAGGACATGAAGATAAAAGCAAGACTCACAAGCTGGCAGGCATCGCCCGCTCTTAGAAACTCTTATGAAATGGTGCCGGGTAAAGCGGGTGTTGCTGATTTTGGTTGTGATAGCTCAGAGCGAATCATTATCGTTAATTGTAATGTATACCCACAAAAAAGTTTTGCTGATCTAGTAGATGTATTGGATGGGTTAGCTGAATGGTTAAACCCCATGAATGGTTTGAAACAACTTGTATTGGATGATATTCCAGATCGTTACTTTTATGCCCGTCTTACTGAGCAGGTGGATTGTGAGAGGCTACTTAGAACGGCAGGGGCATTTGATCTTAAGTTTATCTGCCCAGACCCTCATGCTTATGCTTTGACAGATGAGCAATTTACAATTTCCAGTGAAGGCAACCATGTGATTGAAAGATTAACCGGAAATGCTGACTCAGAACCCGTTTATCAAATTAAGGGGACAATTAGCAGTTCATCCTCCACCTATATCTCGATTACAACCAATGGAGAAGAATTACGAGTTGTTGGAGCTTTAACCGCAGATGAAGTTCTTGTCATTGACAGTGGGCTAGTGACCGCCAAAATAACGGATATAAACGGAAACACATTGAGAAATGGTTTACCAGGCTTGGATGAGCTGAATTTTCCTGTTCTTCATAAGGGAGATAATGAAATAGCAATCACTGTGGCGGGAGCAACATTTTCTGAATTAAGGATTCTGGCTAAGAGCAGATGGAGGTGATAAGGTGGCCATTAAGTCGATTTTAACAGTGCAAACAGATTTCACAGGCGAGTATCCAGTAAGTGATCAAACCGTTGGACTTTGGAGATTTAATGAATCAGCGCCAGATGGAAACACCATGCTTTTAGATGCATCGGGCAATAACAGAAACTTCTTTGTTTCCGGATGGTCAGGAACTTCAGCTAGTTTGGTTTTAGGTAGACTCGGGAGATTTTTCAGGCAAAACATTGTCAATCCTACAAGTGAAAGAACCCATTTAGTGGCTACCAATGACGGTAGCTTTTTTAGTGATTTAGGAGAAAAAATCGTAGTGGGTGGATGGATTAACCCGACAACTTATTCTATTGGTCAAAATTTTATTCCCATCTTTAATACCAGACATGGACCAGGACAACCGATTTTCTATGTTTCCTTATACCAAGGCAGATTAAGATTAATGCTTTATAATGCGTCGGGTTCGCTGATTTATGATCAAACGGAAACACCAAGTATTACCCTTAGGAATAATGGTTGGTATTTTATAGCGTCCATTATTGAAGTAAATAGCAAAAGAGTACAAAATTTGGTCTGTGACCGAAGTGATGGTGCTATTTGGCAATCGCCCATTAGAACTTTTACAGGAGATTTGAATCAAAACTGTGTTGCCAATATTGTCATGGGAATGCTGGCTGATACTTATTATTATGCGGGCGGATTTGATGATTGGTTTTATGAAAAGAATTCTGAGCTTACCATGGAGGAGCTTATTTCCTACTTCAAATCTTCTATCTTGGCAAACGGTGGTGACAGTACCGCTGATGTAGATGCTCTAACGGAGCCGGGTACTGTTATGCTGAAGGCAACAAGTGGTGTTTATGCTCAAAATGGTCAGCTTTATACAACCGCAGCTGCCTGTGGTCTTGCAGGAACAGGACGAGTATCCGTAACCAGCGAATACACAGCAGGGGTAACTGCTATCTCCCTTGTTGAAACCTCTACCTCTGATGATTTAGTCAGTTGGACACAGTGGCAGTCAGTGGGACCCAGCGGAGAACTTCAGTCACCGAATAGAGCTTATATTCGTTATCGAATTACTTTGACCACTCAAGATACAACAAGAACACCTAAGCTTATAGAAATACAGCTTCATGATATTCCGAAACCACCTTATGAGAGGCTTGGATTTGCAAGACCCGTTGTCTTGGATACCAACGGTGCGTGGGAAGCGGTGTTAGAAAATGCCTTTGACATCATTGTAACCAGTGAGGTAAATGGTGCTGATGTCTTGGAATTTAAATTGCCATTTCATGATCCCAAGCGAGAGGCTTTGGATAATGAGAAACAGGTGCAGATTGTAAATGATGTGTACCGAATTCGAACCACGACAGATGAGAAAACTTCTGATGGACGAGTGATTACACAAGTGTATGCGGAAGCTGCCTTTTATGATCTTTCATTCAGCGCGGCAAAAGAGCCGATGGATTTTGTCGCTGAAACACCAGAGGCTCCTATGCATTATGCCCTGCTTGGTACAGGTTGGGCTTTAGGGAACGTAACGGTAAGTACAAGGAGAACATGGCAATCTACCGAGAAAAACGCGCTATCAATTCTTCGAGCCACACAGAACATTCATGGTGGAGATTTAATATTTGATAGTGCCAATAGGTTGGTGCATCTTTTGACATTTGGTGGTACAGACAGTGGAGCCTTGTTTTGCTATAGAAAAAACATGAAAAGCATACAAAGGGTAGTAGATACAAGAAGCTTAATCACTCGACTTTATGCATATGGAAAAGATGGGATGACATTTGCCTCTATTAATGGAAATAAAGAATATGTGGAGGACTACAGTTACTCATCAGAAGTAAGAGTGGCAACCCTTGATGCCTCATCCTTTAGCAATCCTTATCAGATGCTCGAGTTTGCTAATATGCGATTAGCACAGTATTCAAGGCCTAGAATTTCCTATGTTCTTTCAGCTATGGATTTATCCGTGCTGACAGGTTATGAACATGAAGCTTGGAATCTTGGAGACATCGTTACCGTTGATGATAAGGATTTAAATCTGTCAGTGAAAACTCGTGTGGTGCGCAGGCAGTACAATCTACAAGAGCCATGGAAAACAGTACTGGAGCTATCCACCACCTTAAGAGAATTAGGGGATGCATCTGCTGGGTGGGATAAAGCTGCCGATATTTTATCCTCAGCCGATGTCCTTGACAGGCAGGAAGTAAAAGATTTAGTCCCCTTTAACCATCTAAGAAACTCAAGAGCCGATGATGGAATCACCTACTGGCTCAATTCAGGATTTGATGTTGATCCAAACAATGGTGTCTCAGGAGATGCTTCTTTTAAAGCTGATGGGGTTTTAGGTATGACAAAAAGTCTAGCTCAAACTATTTATCCAGCAAGCAGGAAAAGTTACACCTTCTCGGCTCAGATTGGATCAGAGAATCTTCAAAAAGGCCCTAATGGACAAGTCGGCATTGAAGTTATGATTGAATACGAGGATGGTACAACCGAAACAAGGTTTATTGATCTCTTTTAGGAAGGAGTGGTGCTATGGCTTATTTTTTCCATACAGCTCATGTTATCTCACCCCGAGGGTTTAGCAAGATAAAGGCTCTAACCATTCGTATATATGTTTCTGATTGCACAGGCGCAGTATTTTTTACTGATATGCTTTTACAAGGAGGCTCTATTGCTACAGGCTGGACTCCCCATGTATCAGAAATTAAATGGACACTAGATGGGTAGGTGGTGATATTGTCAGTTTCTTTTACTAGATTTGCAGAGACCATTCATTGCAAAGAAGAAAAGCGTGTTGTTAGCATAACGGTGAAACTACTTTTAGAAGACTGCACCGGTACGGTTTATTTTACCGACATTCAAGCGCAAGAAGGAGACCGCTTGACGGGTTACACAATCAATACAGAAACCATGCTCGAGAAATTTAGGCAGAATAATAGCATTGTGCCTGTTCGTTTTTATAACGGAGTGGTTCGTAGTAGTGAAACAATCATTCTCTTTAATCTTGGTAAAACCTCAGCTGGACTTGATTGTCACATTTACCCGATACAGGGTATGCAAGCAGGAGGTATTGAGTTATCTCAAGGAGCTGGAGCACATAAGGTTAAGTTTAAAGATTCCATAAACCCAGGAGACACACTTTCTCTTTTAGCCTCTACCAGGCAGTGTTTGAAAAATGGGAGCCCTTCTGAAAAAGAGGGCTTTTTTCAATACACCGCAGCTAGTGATAGTAAGCATGTGGTGAAGTTAGAAGATAGAAAATCTGCCAGGGTATTATTCGAGTTTCAAGAAATGCAGGAAGGAAGTGAACGCCCATGAGAGATTATTTAAAAGGAAAACGGTGCATGGTTTGGAGCTTCATGGGCAATGCTCGTATGTACCAAGCCTTACGTGATTATGGTGATCGCTTGGATACCGTAGGGATTTTTACCTTTGAAGTAGATATTACCGGAACAATAACAGAAACAGGTACAAGCATCTCCAGCATGCTTACTTACATCAACCGATGGCCACATATCAAGTGGCTGCTTACAATCATGAATCATGGTACAGCATCCATTTTTACAGCCCTTAGAAATAATACAAACGGCGCGAAGGATAAATTCCTTACTGAGATTATTCGTATTATGATTAAATACCCTTGGTGCGCTGGAGTGGATATAGACTTAGAGCGTGGTGGTGGCTATGAAAATAAGGATGCGGCCAATGCTCTCTTTCAAGATATCTATAATACGGTTAAAGCATACAATCCATCTAAACTCGTGAATATTTGCTTACCCGGCATGACAGGGGTACAAGGCTCCGTTGGTGGTGAAAACTGGTGTGTTTATGAAGACTTAGATCCCTACTGCGATACAGCAGCAATCATGAGTTATGGCATGGCTTGGGCGGGTTCTGCACCGGGACCTGTATCCCCTAGGAATTGGCTGGAAGGGACCTATGATTATGCGGCTCGCGTAATGACTCCTGAAAAAGTGTTCTTTGGACTGCCTGCTTATGGTTGGAACTGGAGGATACACGATTCTCCTGCGAATCTAGGCATTACCTACCGAGGAATTTCCAACACCTATTATGCAGCCCAAAACTGGATGACTGGAGTCTATAACTTCACAAATGATGCTCCTCCCCAACCTCGTATTCCTATCATTGCGTATTGGGATGATTACGATAAAGTTCCTTGGGCTTTGCCTCAGGTGTATGACTACATGGAAGGGTGGGATGCGGTTTCAAGAACGTATCCGTTAATTGGAGAAACCTATAACAGGCGCAGATATTTGACAGCCTATAGTAAACAGCAAAGAACTGAGTTTGGCACAATCTATGTAGACCGGACTGGAGGAAGTCCATATAGCCATACTGGGAACGTGTCCGTTTCTACTCAAATGGTAACCCTTGGAGAAGGAGGCGAAGCAGAATATGAATTTGAAATAGCTACTGCCGGTGTTTATGATGTTGCATTCCGTATCTCTTTTCCCTTTTGGGATAAGAATGGTATTCATGTTGCTTTGGATGGTGTAAGTTCTACTTTTAGTGAGAATAGACTATGGTGGCCATATTGGCGCACAACTTGCTGGCTTTCCTTGTCTTCGGGTGTATATCTTTCAGCCGGCACGCACACAATCAGCGTCAGTGCGCTAGTACCAGGTGTGCAGTTTTATGGATTTCGTGTATGCTCTAATTTCTCTGAGAGTCCTTCTGCAGGAGAGGCAGAATTTATGTTATCACCACGAATGTTTAAAGATGTTAACGGAGTGATGGCTGAACCGGATCGAGGATTTAAGCTAACCACAGAGGTGCTACGTCGAAAAGCAGACTCTGCACTAGTTTGGTATGAAGACTTTAGGGATGACAACCCCTTACCATCTAGTTATTGGACAGCTTTAAGTGGACAGTGGCAGGTGTGGAGAAATCCTAATCAAACAACTAGTCGTCCCTACTCACAGCTTGATGGATCAGGAGAGTTGGCATGGAATTACACAGGTTTTTCAGATGTTCATTTACGAGCAAGAATAGCATTTACACCGGAAGGAAATGGCCGAGCGGGGGTATTTTGCGGGGGTGTATTTTGCTGTCTTAATTTCAATACGCAACGCATCGAGCTTTATAAAGGTTCTTCCCTACTAGGTAGTACTGCCACTGAGATTATAAAAACAACAGAGGCAAATCTTCGTTCCAATCCGAGGATGTACACTATTGAAATGAGGATTAGAGGTAACTCGGTAAGGGTCTATTCAGGGGCAAGTAATACTCTTCGATTTACTGCAACCCTTAATGGGTTTTCAGGAGGTTATGCAGGGGTTCGTTCTGATGGTCGCATTCTTTGTGAACTATTAAGGTTGGGAGATGCTTGGGTCTATGAACCGTATGAAAGGTTTGATGTGATATTTCCAGGAGGAACGACCGTAGAGTATGGAAGGCTTTCAAGGACTGGTGTGACTTGGGATAATGAGTTTCAGGTATTCGCTGTAAATAGTGATGTGGAGGAGTCTTCAACAAGAAGCCAAGACATCTCTATGGATTATGATTTCTTTCACTCAGGAGTCTTGCCACTTGTATGCGGAAATGATTATTCAGTAAAAGTCGTGCCTAAGGATATCAATGTTTGGATCTCTCGCCTATTTCTTGGAGATGCTGATGGTTTTTCAATTCTTTATTACCAGGACGTAGACAGCCTTGTTTATTGGGCAAATGAAGCAGCATATCGGTGGAAACTTAGAGGAATTGCCATTTGGTCTTTAGGACAGGAGGACATGAGATTATGGGAGGCACTGCCTAAACAAATATAAGCGAATCAATTATAACGATCCAAGAGTGTTTGCGAAGATGCAGGCACTCTTTTTATATATTCAAAATCATGAAGGAGGTAAAAGTCATGAAGGAAATTTGGAACTGGGTACAAGTGGCACTAACTGCATTAGGTGGATTCTTGGGATGGTTTTTAGGAGGGTTTGATGGGTTTTTATATGCATTAGTTACATTGATGGTGGCTGATTATATCACTGGTGTCATGTGCGCCATCGTTGATAAAAAGCTATCCAGCGAAGTCGGTTTTCGAGGCATTTTTAAGAAGGTGCTTATTTTTGTAATGGTAGGAATCGGCCATATTATCGACACGAACCTTATAGGAGACGGTAGCATGCTCCGAACCGCCATCATCTTTTTCTATTGCTCCAATGAAGGGGTTTCCATGTTGGAAAATGCAGGGCGCTTAGGATTACCGATACCAGAAAAATTAAAGGATATTCTTGCTCAGCTGCATAACAAAGGAGGAGAGCAATAATGAATCTCAGAAAGCTTATTTTTACAGAGAATGCTTGCTACAAGGTAGGCAGAAAGATTACACCAAAAGGTATCATGGTTCATAGCACCGGAGCGAACAATCCAAATTTACGCAGATATGTTGGACCGGATGATGGTCTATTAGGAGTAAATCAATATAATAATCATTGGAATCAAGACAGACCAGATGGAAGACTGGTTTGTGTCCATGCCTTTATAGGGAAACTTAAAGATGGCTCCATTGCAACTTATCAAACCCTACCATGGAATCATAGAGGTTGGCATGCTGGAGGCGATGCAAATAACACACATATTGGCTTTGAAATCTGCGAGGACGGTTTGACCGATGCCTCGTATTTTAATGCGGTCTATAAAGAAGCGGTGGAACTGTGTGCATATCTTTGTAAGGAGTATAAACTCGACCCGATGGCTGCCGGTACGATTATCGGCCACTATGAAGGGTATCAACGAGGGATTGCATCCAATCATGCTGATCCAAGGCATTGGTTTTCAAGACATGGTAAGAGCATGGCCACTTTTAGAACAGAGGTCAAAAAGTTACTTTCAGCAAATGAACCACCTGCAGGGGGGTCTGAAAATACAACCTATCCTGAAAAGCTGACTACAGGCTATTACCGTGTTAGAAAGACTTGGGCAGATGCGAAATCACAGCTTGGTGCATATCGTATCCTTTCCAATGCAAAGGCACAGGTTGATAAGAACCCAGGTTATTATGTTTTCAACAACGATGGGATGATTGTATATCCCACCGGTAGCACCTCTTCACCAACTTACAAAGAGTATACGGTAGTTAAAGGTGATTCTCTCTGGGCAATTGCAGCCAAGCTACTCGGTAGCGGCACAAGATACACAGAGATTGTTAAACTGAACAATTTAAAATCAACGATTATCTATACCGGTCAAAAGCTGAAAATCCCTAACTAAGCATGATGCCCTTGGAGGTTTAAAACTTCTTTGGGCATTTTTTTTATTAAACCGTCAGATTTATGTATCTCCTGAGGCTACCAGGTAGAGGGCAACAAATAAAAGCGCCCTTCAGAAAGAGGTGATGGATATGAAGCACAATCTAAAAATTAGTGTTTCAAAGAAACCACAGACAGGCGGGATTGTTACTTACCGTAACTTTTCCGTGAGGGAGCGCATCCTTCGATTCCTTCTTGGGGGAAAGCAGCGTGTAACGATTGTAATCCCCGGAGACAGCATCGAGGAACTCTCTATCTGTGAGATGACGAAAGGAGGAAATGACCTTGAGCAAAATAAAGTTACTGCTTGATGTGGTAAATGATATGCGAAGTCTTGCTGATAGCATACAAGCGGTTTGTGATGCAATGGCAGATAGCGATTCTGCTCCAAAAGAAACACCTACCACAAAGACAGAAAAAGCAAATGAGCCGGATATTTCGCTGGAAAAAGTGAGAATGGTACTTGCCGAAAAAAGTCAGCTTGGCTTTACCGCTGAAGTGCGGGGCATCATTGGGAAGTATGGTGCTGACAAGTTAAGTGCTGTTGATAAGGCTTATTATGCTGACATCTTGAAAGATGCGGAGGTTCTTGGGAATGGGTAATCATGCAATATTATCTGCATCTTCATCACACAGATGGCTTCATTGTTTACCGTCTGCAAGGCTGGAACTTGAGTTTGAAAACACAAATGGAGAAGCAGCAAAAGAAGGTACGGCAGCACATGCCCTCTCTGAACACAAGCTAAAAAAGGCACTTCGAATCAGAAGTAAGAGGCCTACATCAGAGTATGATTCAGATGAAATGGAAGAATGCACCGATGCCTACGTTGACTTCATCATGGAGCAGGTAGAACTTGCAAGAAAGTCCTGTACAGATCCTATCGTTCTTATTGAACAACGTCTTGATTTCTCTTGTTATGTTCCAGATGGTTTTGGGACAGGAGATTGTGTGATCATCTCAGATGATAGACTTCACATCGTAGATTTCAAATATGGTATGGGCGTGCTAGTGGATGCAGAGGACAATCCACAGATGAAACTGTATGCATTAGGCGCTTTAGAGATTTATGACAGCCTATACGACATCAAAGAAATATCAATGACAATTTTTCAACCACGAAGAGAAAATGTCAGCACATGGACTGTTCCGGTAGAAGAACTTAAAGCCTGGGCAGAAGAGGAACTAAAACCAAAAGCCGCAAAAGCCTATCAAGGTGAAGGTGAATATATGCCTGGCCCGTGGTGTACCTTCTGCAGAGCATCCACCAGATGTCGCGCTAGAGCAGATGAAAATCTGAAACTGGCACAGATGGAGTTTAAGATGCCACCGTTACTTACAGATAGTGAGATAGAAAAAGTTCTAACCATTCTTCCCGACCTTACCAAATGGGCGAATGAGATAACTGCTTATGCGACAGACGCTGCAGTCAATCACGGTAAAGAGTGGCATGGTTTTAAGGTTGTGGAAGGTCGATCTGTTCGAAAGTATAAAGATGAAAATGCAGTAGCAGAAAAAGCTGTCATCAGCGGATACAAGGACATTTATCGTAAGAGCCTCATCCCTATGACAGAGATGCAAAAATTGATGGGTAAAACCAAATTTGAGGAAATTCTAGGAAACCTCATTTATAAACCACCGGGCAAGCCGACTCTTGTCCCTAACTCGGATAAAAGACCGGCGATGAACGTAGCTGATGCAAAAAACGAATTTAACGAAATTATGGAGGGTTAATATTATGAGTAAAATTGAAAACAGAACTAAAGTTATTACAGGTGTAAACACAAGGCTTTCTTATTTTCACGGATGGGAGCCAGTATCCATCAACGGTGGCGCAGAAAAATATAGCGTATCTGTGCTTATTCCCAAAGACGATACAGAAACCATTAATGCTATAAATGCTGCAGTGGATGCAGCCATTGAGGAAGGCATCGCTAAATTTGGTGGAAAGAAACCGAACAAAGCGGCAATTAAGCTGCCACTGCGTGACGGAGATGTAGAGCGTGATGATGAGGCTTATAAGGGGCATTATTTTATCAATGCCAATAGCAAAACTGCTCCACAGATTGTAGATAAAAGTGTTAAGCCAATTATGGATCGCAGCGAGGTGTACAGCGGTTGCTATGGTAGGGTTTCACTCAACTTCTATGCTTTTAACTCAAACGGTAATAAGGGTGTTGCTTGTGGTTTGGGTAATATTCAAAAAATTAAGGATGGAGAGCCTCTTGGTGGAAAGACCTCTGCAGCAGATGATTTTACAACTCTTGCAGAAGATGACTTCCTTGCCTAATAGAAAAGGCCAATTGACGGTGGTGGGGGTATTTCCTCTACCACCTGCTTTTTTAGGAAAGGAGGTATATTAAATGGATGAGATATGGAAAGACATACCCGGATATGAGGGGAAGTACCAGGCAAGCAGTGAGGGCAGAATTAAGAGTCTTGAACGTGTAATTCATAGTAGTAATCAGAATGGCGAGTTTGATTATTTATTAAAGGAAAGAATACTTCGACCCGGAAATCGAGGTAATTATCTAATGGTTGTCCTAAATGATCCAAGGCAAACCTTTGCGGTTCATCATTTGGTTATGGCTGCTTTTGTAGGCGAAAGGGATGGTATTTATGTGCTTCATACAAACGGGAATCCAAAAGATAACCGCCTAGTGAACCTTCGATACGATACGCAGACTGAAAATGTTTATGATGTTTATCGCCAAGGCAAGGCATGGAAGAAACTTACAACGGATGATGTTGAAGGAATACGATTTGGATTATTCTGCGGGTTTACCTGCACACGGCTTGGAGAGTTGTATGGTGTGGGTCATCAGGCTATAAGCAAAATAAAGAATGGAGATAGGTATGTATGGTTGAAATAAAAACGTTACACTGTGATATTGAAACTTATAGTAGCGTCAATTTAGCAAAGTGTGGTGTGTATCGTTATGTTCAAGCAGATGATTTTGAAATACTGCTCTTTGCCTATTCCACAGATGGAAGTGAGGTTAAAATAATCGATCTAGCCCGCGGTGAAAAGATACCACCATTGATACTTTCTGCAATAGAAGATGATAAAATTATAAAATATGCTCATAATGCTTCCTTTGAGCGGATATGCTTCTCGCGCTTTCTAGGATACCCAGTGGGCAAGTATATTTCTCCTGAATCATGGAGGTGCACAATGACATGGGCAGCATATATGGGGTTGCCGTTATCATTAGTAGGTGTGGGTGCGGTTCTTGGCCTTGGGAAGCAAAAAATGACGGAAGGTAAAGACCTGATTCGTTTCTTTTGTTTTCCTTGTAGCCCAACTAAGGCAAATGGAAACCGCACAAGAAATTTACCCTCTGATGACTTAGATAAATGGGAACGATTCAAAGCCTATAACATTCGTGATGTCGAAGCTGAGATGGAGATTGAGCAGAAATTGATTAAATTTCCTGTGCCAGAATTCATATGGGATGAATACCATTTGAGTGAGAGCATTAACGACCGCGGCATAAAGGTAGATATGGATTTTGTAAAACAGGCCATTACCATGGATGAGAAGTCACGCACCAAGCTGATGGATCAGATGCAGAAAGCAACAGAACTTGATAACCCCAACTCAGTACAGCAGATGAAAGGCTGGCTCTCTGAAAATGGTGTGGAAACAGATACGCTTGGTAAAAAAGCAGTAGCAGAGTTATTAAAGGACGCACCAGAGCATCTAGCTGAGGTGCTTAAACTCCGTCAGCAACTGGCAAAGTCATCTGTTAAGAAATATTCTGCAATGGAAAATGCAGTCTGCAGTGATGGCAGGATTCGTGGCATGTTTACTTTTCTGGGCGCCAATCGGACAGGACGCTTCAGCTCAAAAATAGTGCAGCTGCAGAACCTGCCGCAAAACCATATGATGGATTTAAAAGAAGCTCGAGGTATCGTCAAAAGTGGTGATTCTGAAGTCCTCGAAATGCTCTATGAAGATATACCTGATACACTTTCGCAGCTTATTCGGACAGCTTTTGTGCCAAAGAAAGGCTGTAAGTTTATAGTTGCCGACTTTTCTGCCATTGAGGCTCGTGTGCTGTCATGGCTTGCGGGTGAAGAATGGAGAACTGAAGTATTCGCAAGTGGTGGTGATATTTACTGTGCATCCGCGTCACAGATGTTTAATGTCCCCGTAGAAAAGCATGGTGTGAACGGTCATTTAAGGCAGAAAGGGAAAATTGCAGAATTGGCACTTGGTTATGGTGGATCAGTGGGTGCTTTAAAGGCTATGGGAGCCTTAGAGATGGGAATTTTAGAAGAAGAACTAAAACCCCTTGTTAATGCCTGGAGGCAGGCCAATCCATGCATCGTAAAATTCTGGTGGGATGTGGATAGAGAAGTTAAGAAATGTATTAAGGAAAAAAAGTCTCAAGAAGTTCAAAATATCAAGTTTCATTACATGAGTGGAATGCTGTTTATTGTTCTTCCTTCTGGCAGAAAGCTTGCCTATGTAAAGCCTAATATTGGAGAAAATATCTTCAGTGGTGAGTCAGTTACTTATGAGGGAGTTGGTGCTACAAAGAAATGGGAGCGGATTGAAAGTTATGGACCCAAGTTTGTAGAAAACATTGTTCAAGCAATCTCCCGTGATATTTTAATGTATGCCATGAAGACACTTAGCACTTGTAGCATTGTGGCTCATGTACACGATGAAGTAATTATTGAGGCTGACCAAAGCCTGTCACTTGATATGGTATGCAAGCAGATGGGCAGAGTACCTCCCTGGGCAAAGGGACTGCTCCTTGATGCCGATGGCTACGAATGCGATTTTTATAAGAAAGATTAAAGAAAACATCAGATTTCACCTCCCACCGTGGCTACCAGGTAGGAGGTGTTTTTTTATGAACATTATTGAAGTGAAAGATGGTTCTCCTATCAAGGGTGAGACAGAACCGATGTCAGAAGAACAGTTACAGAAAGAATATGACTTTTATATAGCTGAGAGCATTGTAGGCATGCTCTATAAAGAGGGCAAGATTACACAAGATGAACTACACAAAATATCAGCATTAAACCGCCAGAAATTCTCTCCGAAGTTAGCCGAGATAATGCCCTGAAACACTTGCTATTATTACCTTTTAGAGTGATATATGTAATAGCAGAAAGTGAGGTGAGATGATGAAAAAGATAACGAAAATAGATGAACTGCCCAAATCACAGCTATCAAAAAACAAACTTCGAGTTGCCGCTTATGCAAGGGTTTCAACGGATAGCGATGACCAACTGGTAAGCCTTAAAGCTCAGCGGGAACACTATGAAAACTATATTAAATCCAATCCAGAATGGGAATTTGCCGGGCTTTATTATGACGAAGGCATATCGGGCACCAAGAAGGAAAAACGACCTGAACTTCTCCGGATGATTCGTGATTGTGAAAGTAATAGGATTGATTTTATTATCACCAAATCCATCAGCCGTTTTGCACGAAATACCACGGATTGCCTAGAGCTGGTAAGGCATCTAATGGATATCGGTGTTTATATTTATTTTGAAAAAGAAAATCTGAATACAGGTGATATGGAAAGTGAATTAATGCTTTCTATTTTATCTGGTTTTGCTGCTGAAGAGTCCGCGTCTATTTCACAGAACACAACATGGTCAATCAGTAAAAAATTTCAAAATGGCAGTTACATTATTGGCACTCCGCCATATGGCTATGCAAACGTAAATGGTTTGATGGTTATTGTTCCTGAAGAAGCTGAAATAATCAAACGTATTTTTGCAGAGTGCCTTTCAGGGAAAGGTGGAAGTGTTATCGCAAAAGGCCTGAACAGAGACAAAATCCCTGCAAGAAGGGGCAATCATTGGAGTTCTGGTACGGTGATTGATATGCTTCGTAACGAAAAATACAAAGGTGATGTGCTTTTCCAAAAGACTTACACGGATAGCAACTTCAATCGACACATTAACTATGGAGAGAAAGATCAGTTCTACTGCAAGGATCATCACGAACCGATTATCAGCAGAGAAGTATTTTCCAAGGCTCAAAAGCTGATAACGCAAAGAGCAAAATCTATGAGCAAAACTGCTAATAAGAAAGCTTATCAAAACAGGTATGTGCTAAGTGGCAGAATCCTATGTGGAGAGTGCGGCAGTAAATTCAAGAGAAGAACAAACTACTCTGTTGGCAGAAGTTATATTGCTTGGAGCTGCAAAGGACACATTGAAGACAAGGACAGCTGCTCCATGTTATTTTTGCGTGATGGAGAGATAAAAGCAACATTCTCAACCATGATGAATAAGCTCGCATTCAGCAAAAAGCTAATACTGAAGCCACTTTATGATTCTATAAACAAGATTGATGAAGAATGCGATCTTGCAAGAATTGATGCCATAGATAAACGCATGGAGCAATTAACCGAAGAACGCAATACACTGATTGGTCTTATGACTAAAGGGTTTCTTGAACCGGCACTTTTTAGTAAAGAACGAAATGTTCTTGATAGCGAAATGAAAAAGCTAACCACTGAGAAGACAAACCTGGTCATGTCATTTACAAGTGGAACATCACAGGCAGACGAGATAAAAGCGCTTCTTGAGTATGTTTCGAAAGATAAGTTTGATGGCAACTATACAGACGAGGCATTTGAAAAGTATGTAGAAAACATCATTGTAAATTCAAGGGATGAACTAACATTTAAATTAAAATGTGGGCTTTCCCTTAAAGAAAGGGTGGTGAGGTAAATGGCCTATGTACCATACGGATATGCAATTACGGACGGAGTTGTTACCGTTGATGAAAGGGCTGCGGATCAAGTAAGGGATTTCTTTGAAAAGTACATTTCCGGGCTTTCCCTTGCTGTGGCTGGTGAGCAGGCTGGTATTCAGAAGACTCATTCATCCATGGGACTTATTTTGAAAAACGTCAACTATCTTGGAAATGACGTATACCCCGCAATCATTGATAAAGAGACGTTTGATAAGGCTGAAGAGGTTAGAAGTAAACGTGCGAAGGATCTAGGGAGGATTGCAGAGCTTGCAGCTTTCAGTGCTCCCCCACCTATAGAGCGATTTAAAATGAGAAAATCGGAAGGGAAACTTCCAGAAGATCCAGTAGGACGAGCGGAGTACCTGTATAGTCTGATAGAAAGCGAGGTTTAAATTGGCAGAGAAAAACATAACTGTAATTCCAGCACGAAAAAGGGTCGGAAGTACAGCCGCAAAAGAAAAAGTAAAGAAACTGCGTGTTGCTGCTTATTGCCGTGTTTCTACAGAAACTGAAGAGCAGAACTCAAGCTATGAGGTGCAGGTAGCTCATTACACCGAGTTTATAAAGAAAAATGCTGAATGGGAGTTTGCTGGCATATTTGCAGATGACGGCATTTCAGGCACGAACACGAAAAAACGAGAAGAGTTCAACCGCATGATTGATGAGTGCATGGAGGGGAACATCGATCTAGTTATTACAAAGTCCATCAGTCGATTTGCCCGTAACACTCTGGATTGCCTAAAATATATTAGGCAGCTGAAGGACAAGAACATATCCGTATTTTTTGAAAAAGAGAACATCAATACAATGGATGCCAAGGGGGAGGTGCTTCTGACCATTATGGCATCCCTCGCGCAGCAAGAAAGTCAGAGCCTTTCTCAGAATGTTAAACTTGGACTTCAGTATCGATATCAGCAAGGGAAAGTCCAGGTCAACCACAATCGATTTATGGGGTACACAAAAGATGAAGAAGGAAACCTAATAATTGTTCCTGAAGAGGCTGAAATCATTAAGCGCATTTACAGAGAGTACCTTGAGGGTAAAAGCCTAGCAGGCATTGGTAGGGATCTTGAGAAGGACGGTATTTTAACAGCTGCAGGAAAACCAAGATGGCGACCGGAGACCATAAAGAAGATTCTCTTGAACGAAAAGTACATCGGGGATGCCCTATTACAGAAGACCTTCACCGTGGATTTTCTAACAAAGAAAAGAGTCAAGAATGAAGGCCATGTCCCACAGTATTATGTTGAAAACAGCCATGAGGCAATCATACCGAAGGAACTTTTTTTACAGGCTCAGGAAGAACTTCATCGAAGGAATAATATTTACACGGGGGCAGATAAAAACAAAAGACTCTATAGCAGTAAATACGCTTTGAGCACCATAACCTTCTGCGGAGATTGCGGGGACATTTACAGACGGGTGTATTGGAATATACGCGGTAGAAAAGAGTTTGTATGGCGATGTGTTACGAGAATCGAGCAAGGCCCTGAAACGTGTAAGAACCGAACAGTAAAAGAAGGTGAATTATATGATGCAGTAATGACTGCCATTAACAGATTGCTTGCCGGTGGGGACAACATGATAAGAATACTGGAAGAGAATATACATGCGGTAATCGGTGATACCACGGAATATAAGATTTCAGAGATTAATGCTTTGCTTGAAGAAAAGCAGAAGGAAGTAATCAACCTCGCCAATAAGGGAAAGGATTACGATTTTCTCGCAGACGAGATAGATAGGCTTCGTGAAGAGCGACAGAGCCTTCTTGTGGAAGATGCATCCTTAAGTGGTGAGAATGAGCGGATCAACGAACTGATAGGATTTATCCGCAGGAACAAATATCGCACCCTACTGTATGATGACACTTTAGTAAGGAAGCTGATCCAAAACGTCACGGTGTACGAAGAACACTTTGTGATCAGCTTTAAATCTGGCATTGAAATTGAAGTATGAAAGACGAATTGAAATAGCCCATGACTCATAAAAGAGCTGTGGGGTTTATTATGGTTATGCAATTTTGAGAAAATAGGAACTAGAATTTACAGTTTAGTTGTGAACTAGAATTTACAGTTTAGTTGTTGACAAAATTATAAAAAAATATTATTATAACTATATAAATCGTACGAACGACCGAATTGTGAGGGGATGATATTGTGTTTTCTGAAACAAATGAACAAACTCAATCGGGGAAAATATTATTAGCAGCTTATTCTTGTATATCGACTAGCGGTTATGCCAATGTTTCAATGAGAAATATCGCCGATGAAGCGGGAGTAGTATTAAGCCAATTAAATTACTATTATAAAAACAAGGAGGGATTGTTTAAAGAAGTTGTAAAAATGATGATTTCAAAATACCTAAGGGAGATTGAAGAATCATTAAAGCAGCAAAGTTCTCCTCAAAAGAGAGCAAGAGGCCTAATTAATTACTTTAAAAACATGTTGCAGCATAATCCGGAACTTTTTAGATTGTTATACGATTTTACAGGTTTAGCTATTTGGTCCCCTGTGTTCGGCAGCTTGCTTAGTGAATTATTTAAAGATTTATCGGATATGATTGAAAAGCATCTTTTTAATGATCTTCAAATAAAGGAGTTAAAAGGTTACTCTGCAAAAACTTTGTCTCGCTTGATTTTGGGGTCGATGTTTGGCACAGGGATTCAGGTATTACTTGACCAAGACGAAGAATTACCTGAAGCATTAAACGCTATGCAAATATTATTTGAATGATTTCATGAAAGTGAGGTAGTTTATTATGTCAGGATTATTTGAAAAGTCAGTCAATTTAGGTCTGGGGTTGTTTGCTTACTCGAGAGAAAAAATTGAAGAAGTAGTTGATGAATTGGTGAATAAAGGTGAAGTGGCAAGGAAAGACGCAAAGGATCTGGTTAATGATTTAGTGAAAAAAGGCGAAGAACAACGTGAAGATTTCAAGAAAATGGTAAAGGATGAAGTTTTAGAAGCTTTAGATGCAAAAGGTATCGCCCGCAAAGAAGATCTCATGGAAAAAGAGGACTTCAGAAAGATTATAAAAGAAGAGTTAATTGACATATTAAAAGAGAAAGAAATAGCTACAAAGAAGGGCATAAACGAGTTAAAAAAATAGGATTTTGATTGGCTAGTTAAAAGACAGAACAACGGTAGGTTATTAAATGTTGGTATGTTTTTTAGCTGAGCAATCTATTAATTAGGAGGCGTTAGAAATGGGGATAGTTATTGTTACCGACTCAAATTGTGATTTACCTATTGAATATATTTCCCAAAACAATGTGCATGTTATTCCATTTACCTATGTACTAAATGGGATTAATTATACAGATGATTTTGGGAAATCATTAAGCTATAAGGAGTTTTATGACGAAATTCGAAATGGAAGTATGCCAACAACTGCTCAGATTACAACGTATACTTTTGAAAATGAATTTAGAAGTTTTGTTTCAAAAGGAGATTCAGTTATCTATATAGGTTTCTCATCTGCTCTAAGTGAAACGTTTAATAGTTCTGTTCTAGCTAGAAATGAAATAATGGAAGCGGACCCAGAAGCAGATATAACAGTGATTGATTCGAAAAGCGCTTCTGTTGGTCAGGGCTTATTGGTGTATTATGCGTGCGAGATGTTAAAACAAGGAAAATCTAAACAAGAAATCGTAGATTGGATTGAGTCTAACAAACTTAAGGTAAATCATTGGTTTACTATAGAAAATTTGGAACATTTAAAGAGAGGGGGGCGAATATCGCCCACCAGTGCAGCTATAGGTGGTTTGCTTGAAGTTAAACCGGTTTTACATGTCTCTAATGATGGAAGTCTTAATGTTGTAAAAAAAATTAGAGGAAGAAAAAAATCAATCAAGACTTTATTTGAAGAATTTAAAACACGTGCCATTAACCCAGAAGAACAGATGATATACATCGCTCATGGCGATTGTATAGAAGATGCAGAGTATCTAAAATCTCTGATTCTGAGTGAGACAACGCCCAAAGACATGGTAATAAATAGTTTGGGGCCAGTTATCGGTACTCATACTGGACCAGGACTGGTTGGCTTATTTTTTTTAGGAAAAGAAAGATAGTAATGTTGTCTGCTCCACTAAGATTAAAAAAGGTATATTAGCTTACGTTTAGGCAGATATAGATGACAGAGCATCTTTTCAATCTATATCTGCTATTTCTATTGAGAAAAATGAGATTAGGCTGAGTGGTGATAAATGATGGCGGTTAGTAAATATAGAAAATTTAAGAGATCCAAGCAAATTGTCAAGGTATTTGTAAATCATGGATTTGGCACCTTAATGGACAGATTGGGCATCCTCAATTACCTTAAAATAGGTAAGCAAACTACAAAATATGCAGAGAGGGAAATTTCAAAATTATCAGTTGGTGAGAGGTTGAGATTATCTTTTGAAGAGTTGGGACCGACATTTATAAAATTAGGTCAAATCATGAGTACTAGACCGGACTTATTGCCTCGTGACATTATACATGAACTGGAAAAACTCCAAGATGCTGTAGCTCCATTTCCTATAACCGAAGTAAGAGAAGTAATAGAATTTGAGTTGGGAGATAAACTTGAAAATATATTTAGAGAGTTTAAAGAGGAACCCATAGCTGCAGCTTCTATTGGTCAAGTCCACCGCGCAAAATTATTATCGGGTAAAGAAGTGGTAGTAAAAGTTCAAAGGCCAAATATAGAGAAAAATATCGAGCTTGATTTAGGTATATTAAAAGATCTGGCAGATTTTATTGATAATCGAACTAGGTTTGGGAAACTTTATAGCTTTAGCAAAATGACTGAAGAATTTGAAACTACTTTAACGAATGAATTAGACTTTAGAATGGAAGGAGAAAATGCAGAAACATTTAAAGTGAATTTCAAGGATGATTCCACTGTAATTGTTCCAGAGATTAGTTGGATTCATACGACTAATCGTATTGTAACAATGGAAGAAATCAAAGGGACTTCGTTAAAAAAAATTGAAGCATTAGATCAATTGGGGTTAGATAAAACAATTATTGCAAGAAATTTAGCTAACTCTATTCTATATCAGATATTGCGGGATGGTTTCTTTCACGGTGATCCTCACCCGGGAAACATTATGGTGCTTGAGAATAATACAATAGCATTTTTAGATTTAGGTATGATAGGACAATTGAACACTCATAGGAAAAACCAATTCCTGAAAATGTTGATGGGAATAACGTTGAAAGATAGTAAACTGATTGTTCAAGCGATTATTGAACTTGATGCAATGTCAGAAAGAATCAATATGAGAAACCTGGAAAAAGATATTGATCGATTGAGAGATCAAGTATTGTCAATCCCATTGAGTCAAATAAAAATTGGTGAAGTTTTTAATGAAATTTTTGATTTGGCATTTTCTTATAATATTATGATTCCTGGAGAATTTACAATGCTTGCCAAATCCCTTATCACCTTGGAAGGGTTGGTTGAAAAATTGGATCCAGAGCTAAATGTCTTGGAAATTGCCGAACCTATTGCGGGAAAGCTGGTTTTTACATTAATTACCCCAGAGAAAATTGGTAGGGAAATCCTGGGTGGCGCTATGGACTACAGCAATCTTGTTCGAAAATTCCCTTCTATTTTCTTGAATTTTCTAGATAAAATGGAACACGATGATTTTACAGTGCAACTTAAGCTTAAAGAGGCAGACCGATATGCGCAAAAGCTTGATAAGGCATTTAACAGGTTATCAATCAGCCTAGTGTTGTTATCCTTAAGTATAGTAATCGCAGGAACAATCGTTGGATTAAGTTTAACTGATGTGGAAGGGTCTAACTTTATAACAGTCGCAAGTACAACACTAAGATGCAGCCTTATCCTAGCATTAAGTACCTTTGTGGCATTGATTATTGCAATTTTAAGATCAAAACGAATATAACCTAATCAATGAAAATTAACTTTAGAGGTGAAAAATTAATATGGTAGTTGATATGATACTTTTTTTTGCGATTTATTCATTCTTAGGATGGGTACTTGAAACTGCATTTGCAAGTATAATACACAGAAAATTTATCAATAGAGGCTTCCTGATAGGACCCTTTACACCGATTTATGGATTTGGCGGGATTCTTATCGTTTCATATTTTAATTGGAGTCCATTTTCTTTAGAGGATAAATCTTTATTATTGATTATGAATTTGATTGTTTCAATATCCTTAGTCACATTATTGGAGTTTGTTACTGGATTTGCATTGGAAAAAATATTCCATTCAAAATGGTGGGATTACAGCGATAATTTTTTGAACCTTAAAGGGTATATATGTATTAAATACTCAATTTTATGGGGAGTGCTCGCCTTTATATTAATTCAGGTAGTCCATCCAATTGTTACGAATTTGGTTCACATAATTCCGGTTCAGTTTAAAAATTCTGTTGCTATCATTTTCATTGTTTATTTTATTATTGATACTACAAAATCTATTGTTGATGTATTGGATTTAAGAAAAACAATTTTACTTTATTCTGAGCTATCTGTGCGCGTATATAAAGAAAAGGTTATAAAATATAAAAAGATATTTCTTGCCTTTCCTAAATTGTTATTCCTAAATGCGGGTATTATAAATCGCGATGTGAGGAGAATTTTGAATGGTAGAGTTAATAAAATCAAAACTGAATTTAAAAATAAATTTCAACCTTAAAAAAGAATATTGCGATTGTGTTCATGATTTGATTGAGCATGAAAAGGTAATGTCTATGGAAAACTATATGCAACATGGAGATATAAGTTGTTATGCTCATAGTCTACACGTGTCTTACATAAGTTTTCGATTATGCAAGAAACTTGGACTGGATTACTTTTCTGCAGCAAGGGGTGGACTTCTTCATGATTTTTTCTTGTATGACTGGCATGCTGATAAAAAAACTTATACTGGGCTACATGGATTTGTTCATCCTGGTATAGCAGTGAAAAATGCTAATGAGTATTTTTCGCTTAATAATATTGAGAAGGATATTATTGAAAAACATATGTGGCCATTAACATTAAGGCTACCAAGATATAAGGAGTCATATGTTGTCTTAATGGTAGATAAATATTGTGCCTTTTCTGAAACCTTGAAATTAATAAGCAAAAAAAATACTAACCCGCTTAAAACATACGAAAGCAGAATCAGCAAATAGTCTACTATACGTTTAATTAACTGAAAAGGTATTAGTGACTGATATGTTCCCACATACGATATCCAATCTTAGATATGTTTCCGAAAACGACCCTTTATAAAAAAAGGGCTTGAAAATTTTTATATGACAGCTATGACCTCATCTCCAAGCATGTGGAGACGGTTGTACTTCTTTCCCACAAAAAAGCAGACACGCATATCAACGTAAATGTAGAGTTTGGCGAGGGTGAAGGGAAAATCCCTGTGGGTAAGATTGTTGAAAAAGCTGGGGAAAATAATGGATTTTAATAAAATATCATAATATTTGAGGCTAAGTCTGAGTCAATAAAATGGCACGTAAACTTAGCCTCTTTTTTTGTATAATACTGGGAATATTTTGATGAAACGTGTATAATAAAAGAAAAGTGTGCAAGGAGTATGAATATGAACTCTGAAATTATAATGTACCAGACCGAAGATGGATTGACAAAAATAGAAACTACTTTTGACAATGATACCGTTTGGCTATCCATTGACCAAATGGCTGAATTATTCCAGCGTGATAAATCCACTATCTCTAGGCATATAAAAAATATATTTAACGAAGGGGAACTGATAAGAAATGCAGTTGTTGCAAATTTTGAAACAACTGCAGCTGATGGTAAAACATATCGAGTTGACTATTATAACTTGGACGTAATTATTTCTGTGGGCTATCGTGTAAAATCTTTACGGGGCACACAGTTTAGAATTTGGGCTAGTAATGTTTTAAAAGAATATATGAAAAAAGGATTTGCCATGAATGACGACCTTCTAAAAAATAATGGTGGAGGAGTTTATTTTGATGAATTGTTGGAGCGAATTCGTGATATTCGTTCATCAGAAAAAGTATTCTGGAGGAAAGTTCTTGATATCTAGGCGACAAGCGTTGATTATGATCCAAGAATGGAATCTTCAATGTTGTTTTTTAAAACAGTGCAAAACAAAATGCATTGGGCTGCACATGGACAAACTGCGGCAGAAAAGATTTACTACTCGGCAGATGCAGATAAACCTTATATGGAATGCTTAGTTTTGAAGGAGAACAGCCTAAACAAGCGGATGCATTAGTAGCAAAAAACTATTGTACAGAAGAGGAGTTATCTGCATTAAACAGCATAGTTTCTGCTTATCTTGAATTTGCTGAAATGCAGGCGAGAAGAAGAATCCCGATGTATATGTCAGATTGGATTGAAACATTAGATGGATTTCTGAAATTGTCCAAGCATGAAATTCTTACTCATGGGGGAAAGATTAGTGCTAAGACTGCTGAACTTAAGGCTAAAGAAGAATATAAGAAATATAAAGCTTTAAATATAAGTGATGTTTCAAAGGCAGAGAGAGATTACATTAAAGCATTAGAAGATATGGAAATGAAACTGCTAGGGGAAGGAGATAAAAACTAAGTGTGAATTATAGTAATAATAAGAAGTCTAACAACCAGCTTTTATGAGATGACTTTGTTGGTGAGTTTATTAAGAAATTGTTTTAAGAGAATATGAAATGTAAAATATTCACATAACATTTAGACAAATAGGAATTTATTGAGCAGACAGGCATAATTAAAAGCACAAAAACTGGTCTTAGGTAAATTATAGGAGGTTTATAAATGAACAAAATAGTTAAGATTAGGAATGAAAAAGAAACAGATTATGAGAGAGTAGAAGAAATCACGAGGAAATCTTTTTGGAATTTATATATTCCGGGGTGCAATGAACATTATTTAGTTCATGTTATGCGATCCCACAAGGACTTTGTGCCGGAGTTAGATCTGGTGATTGAAGTTGATAATCAGATCATCGGGAATATAATGTACACAAAAGCAAAACTGGTTGATGAGTCAGGGGAAGAAAAAGAAATCCTTACCTTCGGTCCGGTTTGCATTATTCCGGAATACCAAAGAATGGGTTACGGGAAAATGCTTATAGAGCATTCTTTTGAACAGGCGGTTTCACTTGGTTATGATGTGATTGTAATATTTGGAAACCCAAGCAATTATGTAAGCCTTGGCTTTAAGAGTTGTAAAAAGTACAATATCTGTCTTGAGAATGAAACATTCCCAGCAGCAATGATGGTAAAAGAACTGAAGCCGGAAGCTTTGGACGGGAGGAAATGGGTTTATTATGACAGCCCTGTGATGAAGATAGACGAACAAGAAGCCGAGCGCTTTGATGAGAGTCTGGAAAAAATGGAGAAGAAATTCCAGCCAAGTCAGGAAGAATTTTATATTCATAGCCATTCTATTATACAGTGAAATTCCTTTAGTGGTATAAAGATAAGCTATAACTTCTAATTTTTAGATTAGATTATGAGCATAACCAAAGTCAGACAAGGCAAGTCGGCTTCCCATTATGTTTATTAGTAGAGAGGTTTCTAATTTTTCCATAAAACTATCAATCTACTTTAATAAAATTTCTTGATGATAGTTTGTGGGGATATGTTTTCAAATTGTAATACCGACGAGACGGTAGTTTTGATGTCAAGGAAATAGAGAAGTGCACTCGGGAAGGCTTGATATAAGCCTTTCACGGGTTTTTACACAAAAAACTGTAAGCGGAAAAACGATGATTTTTTGCTTTAAGGAAACATGTCCAAGATGGCATTTAGATCCCGTAAGAGCGGATTAGATGTCATCGGATGTGTACAGAGCAGATTGGATGTCAGTAGTTCGCGAGTGGTCGATTTAGATGTTTTTTTTAAAATCCGAGGTTTTGTGGTTAGGATTGATTTTTAAGGTTGAGTTGATAAAACGGCCGTGTAATAGGCTAACCAACATAGCCGAAATTTGATTAGATGTTTATTAGCTATAATGCTAAATGGAAAGATGAATTCATGTTATAATAGAGATTGGGAAGTGTGGCAAATTTGAATGTACCGGGCGTCTTTGAGCAAAGATTATTTATATTTGACGTAGAAAGGAATACAGTGCAATGAAAAAAAGTCTATCCCAACTTGTAGTTTTGACTGTGATGTTTGTCATTACTATTGGAGTGGTTTTACTAACAAAAATCCCATATGCCAACGCATTCTTTAACGAAGCAGCGGCAATAGTTATTATATTTTGTGCTTTCTTGGCTATAGATGTATTGCGCTGGATTATTCGCATGACGATAGAAGGTGCTGTGACACAATCGAAAAGGCAGGAAATCAGTTGGACAATCGGCGCGGTGGTGTGTATGGCCTATTTTTTGTGGCGTACGTGGCATCGCTATTCCCTGTGGCAGGTTTGCATAGTGGCGGTGGTGTGTGCTGTGTTGATGCTGGGACTACTGGTACGACTATTTAGTCGGTGGGATGCGGATTGTGTACGCTGGAACACCTGGGCTGGCTGCTGTTTTCTGGTGACGTTGGCCATCGGTATGAGCGTGCTACTATGGAAACCAATGACTGTCACAGAGGCGGAGGAATTGGTCGTTGCATCTACAGGTGATAACAGCTATGCCTTTCAGTATATAGATTCTTCAAAATCGCCTGAATATCCTTTGGGATTCTATCTCTGCCACCGCAAACGAACAGACGGCAGTTGGAGTTCTGACGGTAGGGGGCGAGCCGTGGTGTATCTGGGTGAAAATCAAGAAAACTGGCGTAGTCCAGCTCCGCAAGAATAGGGTGTCCATAACAGCATAGAGTGGGTAAATATATTTCTGCCTCTACACTGCACTTTGCAGATATGATAATAACATTACGAAAACTCTTCTCTATCTTCATCTAAATCAATTAGACACAAGAAGATAGCCAATAGTCGAGAAAAAACGGGGAGAAAACCTGGCGGTCAGCTAGGCCATAAAGGTCACTGTAGAAAAAAACAAATCCCAACTTCTGAACCCGTCTTACTGCTTCCACCACAAGAAATTCTTGATGATCCTGATTTTAAAAAGACATCAAAAACGATTGTAAAACAACATGTAAGAATACGTTTGGTATTGGATGTAACAGAATATCGTGCTGATGTTTATTATAATACCAAGACAGGTGAACGGATTCATGCCGCCTTTCCACCAGGCGTTGTCAATGATGTGAATTACGATGGAAGCATTAAAGCATTCCTGTTCCTTTTGAATAATGACTGCTGTACATCGATTGACAAAAGCAGAAAGTTTCTGTCTGACTTAACCGATGGAAAACTTGCCATTTCCAAAGGCATGATTAACAATCTCTGCAAAGAATTTGCAGAGAAGTCTGAGCAGGATAGAAAAGCAATGTTTGCAGATATGCTGCTGTCTCCGGTCATGCATACTGATTGTACGAATGCGAAAGTGAATGGAAAAAGCGCATATGTATTCATCTGTGCAACGCCCGATGGAAAAGCCATGTATTTTGCACGTGAGAAAAAAGGGCACGAAGGTGTTAAAGGTACACCAACAGAGGAGTACCAGGGAATCCTTGTGCATGATCACGAAAAAACATTTTTCCGTTATGGCACGGATCATCAGGAATGCCTTGCCCATGTCCTTCGTTACTTGAAGGACAGTGTTGATAATGAATCTGACCGTACATGGAACAAAGAGATGTGTTCACTGGTACGTGAAATGATCCATTACAGGAATGGACTTCCTCCCGAAGGAGAATGCAGTTCGGAGAAAATCTCTGAATTCGAAGGTAGATATGACGAGATTCTCCAAAAGGCAACAGAAGAATATGAATATATACCGCCAAGTACATACTATAAGGATGGATATAATTTATATCTGCGAATGAAAAAATATAAGTCGAATCATCTTCTGTTTCTTCATAATCGCAAAGTTCCAGCAACAAACAATGAAGCCGAAAGATTGCTTCGAAGCTATAAAAGGAAACAGGCGCAGGCTATGTCATTCAGGAGTCAAGAGAGCATCGATAATCTCTGCCAATGCATGAGCATGCTTGTTATGATGCGGCAAAAAGAAGAAGCGAATATATTCGACAGAGTATCCAGAACATTTGGATAAAGAAAAACCGATGGTTTTGACATGTATAAGTCTAAACCATCGGCTTATTTAGTTCAAGTTAGCCTCTGAACAGTAACAATTTCATGATGATAACAAACCAGATGCACCGCTTTTTTATGCAACAACGCATGGTGAGAAACATCATCTTTCGACGGATACGGTAGAGAAAATGCTAAAACGCTATGCAGCAAAATGTATATCAAATGGAACAAAGATGCCCTCAAGTGTCCATTGCCATATGATTCGAAAAACGAGAGCCATGAATTTGTATCAACAGGGAATTCCATTGACACATATACAACAACTGTTAGGACATGAGAATATTTCAACCACCTCCGGATTCTATGCTTTTGCAACACTTGATACCTTAGCAAAGTCATTAGAAAAGGCTAATGAGAGCCAGACCGCTAAAAAGTGGAAAGATAAAAAGGTGATGGAAAAACTTTATCGCCTGTAATCAGCGAAATACTATACCGAAATTTATGCTAAGAAACCAGTAGAATGATACTTTCAACAGAATCTCGGTATAGTTATTTTTTCGGTATAAGCAATGCTATACCGATTTCGGTATAGCATTGCCTGTGGCGCAACTGATTTTCGCAAGCAGATAGAAGGACTGGTGGCGATTGTGAATCTACAATTCAGGCTTGATCCATTCTCAGACAGATGTGCCTTCATCTTCTGCAACAAAAGAAAAACAGGCATTAAGGTTTTAAGATATGATAAAAATGGTTTTATTCTGGCCAGCAAGAAGCTGCTGGAAGGAATGAAATTTCAGTGGCCAAAGAATCCGGCTGAAGTAAAAGAGATTACATTCCAGCAGATGGAGTGGCTTCTTCAGGGATTAGAAATGGAACAGAAAAAGGCACTTTATCCTGTTGAAATGAGCGCCGGAAAAACCTGTTTTTAAGCTTCGTGAATATGACAAATAAAAGCCAGGAAACACGCATAAAATCAACACTTTTCAGTTCATCAATATCGTTGGAAATATAGATAAAGTCTGTGAAAAATGGTATACTTAAATCAGCTGAAAAAGAAGGACGAGTATACCCATGACAGAGAATGAAGAACTACAAATGCTTCGAGCCTTAGTTGAAAAACAAAAGAGAGAACTGGAAGCAAAAGATAAAATCATTGAAAAACAGAATATTCAGATAGAAAATATGATACAGGCTCTTCTGCATGCCCGTAAGAAACTCTTTGGTGCTTCTACAGAGGTTACCAAACATGTAGACGAACAGATGAATCTGTTTGAAACAACACAGGAACTGGCAAAGGAACTATTTAAGGAACAGAAAAAAATAACCGTTCCAAGCTACCAAAGAACTGCAAGACAGCCTGGTGTCAGAGCCGAAATGCTTGCAGGTATTCCGAAAGAGGTGGAGGAATATATTATTCCTCCGGAAGAAAACTGTTCCGAGTGTGGAGAAGCACTGAAAGTTATTGGTAAAAAACTTATACGCACCGAAGTGGAATTCATCCCGGCGAAGCTGAAAGTGGTACAGGTTGTCCAGGAAGTTGCCAAGTGCACCAGATGTGGAAAGGAAGGGAGTGAAAATCCCAAAGACCATTTCCAAAAAGCTGCAGTTCCAACTCCGGTTCTGCCACATTCCATAGCAACTGCATCCCTTGTGGCGCAGGTCATGTATCAGAAGTTTGCAATGGGGATTCCTTTCAACCGTCAGGAAAAGGACTGGTACCGTATGGGATTGGTATTACCAAGAGCTAACATGGCGAACTGGACGATCCGATGCAGCGAGGAATGGTTGACTCCGATTTACAACCGAATCCATGAGGAACTTTTAAAATGTGAAGTTCTCCACATGGATGAAACGAGAATCCAGTGCAATAAGGAAGAGGGCAAGAAAGCTAGCAGTGATTCCTTTATGTGGGTCATTCGAAGTGCAGCTTGTGAGGAGATAAAAGGAGCATATTTTTACTACTCCAGAACCAGAAGCGGTGAAGTAGCAAAAATGCTATTAAATGGTTTTCATGGATATTTGACCACAGATGCATATGCTGGTTATGAAAAAGCCGAGGGAATAAAAAGAAATTTATGTTGGGCTCACTGCCGCAGATACCTAATCGAAAGTATTCCACTGGATAATAAGGGAAAAGAAATCCCAGGTTCCAAAGGTGCTGAAGGCAGAGAATTCATTAATCTTCTCTTTAAATTGGAAGATGAGATGAAGGAATTAACATATGAAGAAAAGAAAGAGAAGCGTCAGGTGGCGTCACGAGCCATCCTAGATGCCTTTTGGTCGTGGGTTGAAGAAACATCTGCTCTTTCTACTACAAATGAGAACCTGACAAAAGCCCTTAATTATGCCAAAAACCAGAAAAAATATCTGGAAACATTTTTGGAAGACGGAAGACTTCCCATCTCGAATAATTTATGTGAAGCAAATATTAAACCATATGCTACGGCAAGAAGAGCTTGGCTCTTTGCTGATACACCTAAAGGAGCAACAGCCAATGCTATTCTCTATACAATAGTAGAATCTGCAAAAGCAAATGATCTGGATGTGTATGAATATCTAAGATATATCCTAGCGTCGATCCCGGATACAGATTTTCATAACTATCCTGAAATACTAAATAAGTATCTGCCCTGGTCAAAGGAATTGCCAGAGAAATGCAGATTGAATCAAAGAAATAAAAAGTGCTTCCAAAAATGATAGTATTAGCTTACCACAATGAATATAACGCGGCTATACGTCATCTTTTGAAGCCCTTACAAGAAATATATTCTTTTATTTTTGATCTGTCTAGATTAATTGATGAGCAATAGAGTCTTTTACTTCGTCTTGCTGCCAGACAAAAGAAGAAAAAACGCAGTAGTGCTATTCGTAGGAGATTGGTACTTCTAAGCAATGTTTATATATCATTATCAGAGTAAAATCATTTAGTATATCGAGGGTATGTTTTCCTATACGGCACATGTGGAGTGCGTAATAGGAATGCAAAGGAAAGATACGTAGAAATCCTTAGTTTTCAGCACTTTGCGCGATATACTACTTTCACCACGGATGGCGATGATTTCAGGAATAAGATTTTGAAAAATAAAATTGATGTTTCAGTTGTATTAGATATGGAGTGTGTAGACATGTTTACGCAGTGCTTTATTTAGAGAGTTCAGACATGTCTATATTAGGCAGTGTGAGGTAATTTGAGACTGGGCAATTATGAGAGAATGTTGGCTTTTTGGCTGGCGTTCTCTTTTTATATATTACTTTTAATAGCTACTATAAGAGATAATAAATATTCGAAGATTTTGAAAATTATAGTGTTTTATGTTGAAATAAATCTCCTGAAGATATAAAATTGTTAATAACAATATTGACAATATTGTTATTTTCATCTTGGAGGTTGAAAAATGCCAAATGTTAATGTGCTTTTAGATATTGCGAAGAGTGAAATATCTAATCTTGATCACGGTGAAATCTTTTTGTTAAGGGATTTATTCAAAGGTTATGAGTGGAACAGAATATCAAGAAGTGACCGGCTCCTGCTGGGAACACTGTTTCTAAACTATATTAATATATCATCTAATGAAGTAAAGGCTATTGAAAAGACCTCATCAGGTCAGCAAAGATATATAAAATCTACGGATATCTAAAAAAAGGGGGTAATTATGTATGTGGTTAGATAGAGAATCGGAAGTTGACTTGTTGGCATATAGTCCTTTTGCGGAATTAATAACCAATATAGCGGCAAATAAGCGACTTAATCCTTTGACAATAGGGTTGTTAGGTAGCTGGGGAGTTGGAAAATCAACATTATTAAAACTAGTTGAAGAGAATATTAAAAAAATTGATCCGTCTCATAAGGATATTGTATGTATTCCTTTGAACTCTTGGATGTTTGAAGGTTATGATGATGCTAAAAGCGCTATCATGGAGAGTTTATTAAGGGCATTGTTGGATAACCAGCCTGCTTTTAAAGAATTAAAAGATAAAGTGAATACTCTAATAGGTAGAATTGATTTTATAAGATTAGGTGCAACAGTGATTAAACATGGAATGCCTTTTGCGATGAGTGCTATTAATCCAGCTGTAGCGACTATCACTGCTGCTCAATATCTTACAGAAGATAAACGTAAAGAATTAGTTGAAGATTTCAAAGAGATTTGGAAAGAAAAAAAAGACGATAATACTACAGTAGAAAACATTCGGTTATTCAGAAAAGAATTTGGAGAATTAATTGATCAGTCTAAAATCAAGAACTTGGTGGTAATGATTGATGATTTAGATCGTTGTACACCAGAAAGAGTAATTGAAACACTTGAAGCTGTAAAATTGTTTTTATCTGTTCCAAAGACGACGTTTATAATTGCTGTTGATACCCAAGTTATAAAGTATTCTGTAGAAAAAAAATATCCTAAAATAAGTGAAGATACTATAAGGTTTTCGGACAACTATATTGAAAAAATAATACAATTACCGATTAACATTCCAGAGTTATCAGAAATGGATGTTAAAAACTATTTATTGCTTTTGATTTGCGAATTATATCTTATTAAAGGCGATACAGCGGATGACAAGAAAACTAAAGAAAAGAATCAGTTAAGTATATTATTAAACAGAGTAAAAGAAAAATCAGTTTTTATTAGTGGTGAAAAAATAGATTTGGATTTTATCAAAAGTTCATATGAAAAGTATGATAAAACAATCTTTGAAGATGGTAAACTTGATGAATTTGAAAGTATATTTAATATAATATCCAGTACAAGTGAAGTGATTTCAAGTACTTTAAAAGGAAATCCTCGTCAAGCGAAGAGGTTTTTAAATACTTTCTTGGTAAGGAAAAGTTTGGCTGAGATATATTATAAAGCAGATAAATCCTTTGATTATTCAATTTTAGCAAAACTTATGGCATTAGAATATATTGATGATAAATTGTTTAAAGAATTATATAAGTGGACTGTAGGAAAGAACAAAACCCAAGCAGAAATTAATGAGCTAAAGACGTTAACTGATATTGCAATTAATAATGAAGAGTTTCCAGAGGAATATCGTAAATGGTCAGATAAGAATATCATCAGATGGTTGAAATCTGATCCTGTAGATTTATACAAAAAAGATTTGCCTAAATACTTCTATTTGACGCGAGAATCTTTAGATATAAATTTAAGTATTTCTGATTCTTTAACTAAGGCCGAACTAGAGGTATTTAATAAGATAGTTCAAGGAAAAAGAGCGGTAGCATTTAGCAAGTTAATAAAGGATTTAAAAGATAATTTAAATATAAAATACACAAAGGTATTAGATGCTTTAATTGAAAAGTTCCAAGATGAAATAACTATGCTAGATAAAATACAATATGTGTATATTGATTATCCGGATTATAGGGTAGATATAAAAGATATCATCAAAAAGTTTAAACCATCTGATATTAAACCAGCTAGCATCACTTCTTTAAATGGAATGTATCGTGTAGACTCGAGAGAATTTGAAGATGTAGTTCAAACATTTAGAGATAAAGGAGTTAAGGAAGAAGTATTGGAAATCATTTGCAAAAATAATGAGAAAGATTCTTATGCGGCTACAACAGCTAAAAGATAGCTGAAAGGGAGGTTAGTATGGGGACATCGAAGGGATATATCCCACCTAAAAATGCACAATGGAGACAAGCCAAAGATGCAGTAACTAGAATGTTAGGAACTTCAAAGGGTAATGAAGGTACCAAAAAAGCAATCTCAAAGTATGCAGAAGCATATATGTCCACTCATCTTGCTAATAGCAACGTTGCTACGGTTGTTGGTGGAGTTATGAATTTCTTAAACTCCGTTAATGCAAATGGAATAAATGATACAGCTCAATCATTGGGGTTAGATTCTCTCATAGACAAATCAGGGAATGAACTCTATAAAGGAATTCTTGACTATTTTGCAAGGGATTTTTCTACTATAGATATGCAAATCATAAGAGATAGCTTATCTGAGACTTTTAAGCATTTAGAAGTTGATACCTTTGAGGATTTTGGGAAAATAGCGAGTGATGAGTTCTTGATTAATTTTTTAATTGAATTTGCTATACAGAATTTTGAAGCGTGCTTTGCTGAAAAAATTTTATCAAAATCCGATATAGCCAATGATTATGATCAAATTATGGACGATGTGAGCAGAATAATTGAGAATAAAATTGTTACAGACGTTGTGCTAGGAGAAAAACTTCAACTCGATTATTTGAGTAAGGAAGGACAAAATTACATAATGTCTGTTTGTAGAGATTGTTTTAATACTTTAAGAGTTATGGAGGATGGATATGAAAATTTGGATTAATAAAACTATCGTAGAAAGTCCTTCAAATGATTTTAATGGGGCAATTAGATTTGATATGTTAGATGATAGTACAAAGTCAAATCTAAAAACTAATTTTGACGAAATATGGGGAAGATTTGCAAAGGATAAATTAGAATCTGTTTGTGAGGATTTACTTGTAATAGCTGCAAGTGTATATGCAGCTGATAAAAGAGTTCCTCGATCGGGTACTTATTCTGGAGAAACTTATGACAATTGGACAAGAATTTTAGAGGTTTCAGTTCCAGTAATAGATATAGATAAGTGGTTAGCTGTTAAAGATGAACTTGAAGCAATTCTACGTTTCCTAAGTGGAGATAATTGGAACTTTAGTTTTCGCAAAACGGAACAGCATTACCGTGAATACCTACATCAGGGAAATGGCTCCATAATTGAAAAAGATTTTGATGGAGTTGCTCTATTTTCAGGAGGACTTGACTCTTTTTCAGGAGCAATTAAATTATTGGAGGAAGATAAAAACATCTGTTTTGTTGGCTGCAGGGAATATTATACTCTCGGAAATAGAATAGAAGAATTGTTTGAGTTAATTCAAAATGAATATGTAGAAAGAAATGTTGATAGAATTGTGTTTTACACAGATCCAAGGCATCCGAGGAATATTGATGAAAGTTTGAAGAAAAAATTTAGAGAAGATACAAGCAGAAGTCGTTCATTCTTATTTCTTGCAGCAGCATTAGCAACTGCTTCCTTAATAGGCGAAGAAGTTCCAGTATACATACCCGAAAATGGCTTTATTGGTTTGAATATGCCGTTGACACCTAGTAGGTTAGGTAGTTGCAGCACCAGAACAACACACATTTATTTTTTAAACCACTATAATAAAATTTTGCAGAAACTAGGGATTAAGCATAAGGTCGAAAATTTCTTTGCTTTAAAAACAAAGGGTGAGATTGTCGAAATGGTAAAAGAATCTAATGCATTTATTAAGGGTGCCGGTCGAACTATTTCTTGCTCCCATCCAATGCGTGGTGCAAAAGGGGTTCCGGGCAGACCTAGAAATTGTGGTTATTGCTTCCCTTGTTTAATACGTAGGGCTTCCTTAAATAACATAGAAGTTGATGACGAGTATCTCGACACTTTTATAAAGGACTATAAAATAAGTACTGCATTTATTAGGAACAGCAAATATGCAAATCCGGAAAATGGTAGGACTAAAGATTTAAAAGCTGTACTATTTGCGCTACATGAATACTTGAAAAACGGAAGCTTTGATTATTATATAAATAAAATGATAAATTTAGGTGGATTAAATCTAGATGATATACAACGTTTCGCGAGGGTATATATGAAATCTATGGAAGAAATAAAAGTAATGATAGAAAAACAAGCTGATATAAATGGTATGAATTTATTAGAATATGTAAAAGTAGGTTTAAGGAATGGGTAAATTGATAGACATGCATTTTCATTTAGATTTTTATCCTAATCATTCACAAATATATCATGGTATAAATGAATTTTGCCAACATACATTGTGTGTTACAAATCAGCCTGAGATATTTGAAGCCTGTATGGACATGTATTCAGTAACTAAATATGTGCAATTTGGTCTTGGGTATAATCCACAATGTGTCAATGATGTTTCGTTTAATAAAAGCACATTTTTAAAAAATTTGAAACGAACTAAATATGTTGGTGAGGTAGGACTAGATTTTTCTCCTAAGTATTATAAAAACAAAGACAAGCAAATAGAGATATTTGACTTCATTTGCAAAAATTCCACTGATAAAATTATGTCTGTGCATTGTAGGAAGGCTGAAAAAATATTGCATGAAATTTTAAACAATAATGCAAATTCAAGGGTAGTATTGCATTGGTATAGTGGTGATGAAGTTTGGCTAAAGAAGTTCTTATTGTTTGGAACGTATTTTTCAATTAATGCAAATATGATTAATTCAGATAAAGGTAGAAAAATTATTGAGCGGATACCAATAGAAAGGTTATTAATTGAAAGTGATGGACCATTTACAAAGGTTGATGGTAAAAAATATACTTACGATAAATTAAGCAAAGTTTATGTGTGTCTTAGTGACTTACTTAAAATTAATTCAGATAGAGTTAGAGACCAAATTTCACAAAACTTTATAAGGCTAGTAGAGGGCTAAATATTATTAGAAAGGAAAGGACAAGAAAAATGACTGCTGATGAATATGTAAATTCGATTATTAACAAATATAATGTCAAAGGTGATGTAGATGCTTTAACAAAAATATTAGTTGTCGATCCCCTTTTAAATATCATAAAAGAGTGGGCTGGAATACAATTAAATAATGTATATTATTCTGGGTCGCGGGCAAAAGGAACAGCAATAAATCTTTCATCAGACATTGATTTATTTATTTCTTTAAAATCGGATACTACAAATACTCTTAAAGAAATATATACAAGTTTATACAATAAAGTCGTTGCTCATAAAATTACTGCCAGAAAACAGAATGTATCTATTGGTGTAAATTATGGTGGACATAGCATTGACCTTGTCCCTGGAAAGAAACACTTAGGAAATACTAATGACCATAGTTTATATCGAAGCAAAGTGGATACATGGACAAAAACAAACATCAATAATCATATAAACCTTGTAAAAGCTTCTGGAAGATTATCCGAAATCATAGCCATGAAAATTTGGAGTAAGTTACAAAAATTAGATTTTCCCTCTATTTATCTTGAGCTTACAGTAATTGAGGCTTTGTATAATAAAAACAAAAATCAGCCAGCTAATAATTTTATAACGGTATTGGAATATCTCAGAGATTCTTTTGTAGATAAAACCATAATTGATCCATCTAATTCCAATAATATAATTTCTGATGACCTATATAAGTATGAAAAAGAAGCAATAGCCAAAAAAGCGAAAGAGAGCAGAAATGCACAGTCTTGGGGAGATATAATCTGGTAAAGGTGGTTTGAATATGCGAAAAATTCAATTGAAGGAACTATTTTATGATTTACAAACTCAAATGATTGCTAAGCTTTCAACGAATAGAAGGTCAATAGCACATCCAGGGGCCAAAGGTGATGCATCTGAATTAAATTGGATTCAGTGGCTTAAAGATTATCTCCCCAAAAGATATTGTGTAGATAAAGCATTTATTATAGATTGTGATAATAATATTAGCGATCAAATTGATGTTGTTATTTACGACCAGCAATATACACCTTTTGCTTTCAAACAAGATTCAGTCATATATATTCCAGCAGAAAGCGTTTATGCAATATTTGAGGTTAAACAAGAATTAAGCAAAGAATACATAGAATATGCAGGAAAAAAAGCAGAAAGTGTACGCTCTTTACGAAGAACATCTGCTCCTATACCCTATGCTGGAGGATTTTACCCACCCAAACCGCATAATAATATTATTTCAGGAATATTAACGCTAACAAGTACTTGGACAGAACCTTTAGGTAAAAGTTTTGAAGAACATATAACTTCGTTACCTGACATTCAAAGGATTGACATTGGTTGTGCCTTACAATGCGGTTCTTTTAAAGTTGATTATAATGTAAATCCTATTGCTATTGAAAAAAGTACACAGGAAGAATCATTCATATATTTCTTTTTAAAGCTTTTAATGGAATTACAAAAACTTGCAACAATACCAGCAATGGATATTGAGTGTTATGCTCGTGCTCTTGATTCAATATAAATTAAAGTCTGAAAGATTTTACTTGAAGTCTTTTATGCAAGCAATCGAGTTCTCCATATTTATAATAGGAAAATATCGAATGAATAAGTGAATAAGAGAACATAATTTCATGACTTATATTTCTCTAAAAATCTAAAAAATTATAAAAAGCCGTTTGCTTTATTTCATATAAAGCAGGCGGCTTTTTGCGTGAAAGGAGGAAATTCAAGTGTCAAAAGTAATCGCCCTTGCTAATCAGAAAGGCGGCACGGGGAAAACAACGACCACGGTTAATCTTGGTATCGGCCTTGCGGTACAGGGTAAAAAGGTGCTGCTGGTGGACGCGGACGCACAAGGGAATCTGACAGATTCATTGGGATATCAAGAGCCGGACAATATTCCCGTTTCACTGGCGACCATACTCACCAAGGCCATGATGGAGGAACAGTATGAAGCCAGCGAAGGAATTTTGCACCATGTGGAAGGCGTTGACTTGATGCCGGGTAATATTGAACTGTCTGCTATTGAGGTTTCGCTGGTTAACACTATGAGCCGGGAAACGGTACTGCGAACATATATCAACACGGTCAAAGACAAATATGATTATGTGCTGATCGACTGTATGCCCTCTCTTGGCATGATGACCATTAATGCCCTTGCCGCTGCGGATAGCGTTATTATTCCCGTTCAGGCCCATTATCTGCCCGCTAAAGGAATGACACAGCTATTGCAGACCATTGCTCGTGTGAGAAGGCAGATCAATCCTAAGCTGACCATTGACGGTGTGCTGCTAACAATGGTAGATAACCGCACAAATTTTGCAAAGGATATTTCCTTTATACTGCGGCGGGACTATGGCGACAAGCTGAGAGTTTTTCAAACGGAAATTCCCCTGTCCATTCGGGCGGCTGAAACAAGCGCGCAGGGAAAAAGCATTTATGCGTTTGACCCGCATGGAATAGCTGCTAAAGCCTATCAAGCCTTTACAAAGGAGGTGCAGGATATTGGCGAAAAAAGACGTGCGAAACAGCATAAAACTGACATCAGTAGATGATCTGTTTTCCACCGAAGAAAGTCGTGCAGATAGTCAGCGGGAAAAGGTACTGGATATTCCCTTGTCGGAAATAAGCGATTTTCCTAATCATCCTTTTAAGGTGAAAGCGGATGAAGCTATGCTGGAAATGGCGGATAGCGTTAAGCAGTATGGCGTTTTAGTTCCGGGGCTTGTACGACCGAAACCGGAAGGCGGTTATGAAATGGTTGCCGGACATCGGCGAAAAAAAGCGAGCGAGCTTGCGGGGAAGGAAATCATGCCTTGTATTGTCCGTGAATTGGATAACGATCAAGCCACAATTATCATGGTTGACAGTAATCTGCAAAGAGAAAGCATCTTGCCAAGTGAAAAAGCTTTTGCCTACAAAATGAAACTGGAAGCCATGAAACGGCAGGGACAGAGGACAGATTTAACTTCGCGACCATTGGTCGAGAAGTCAATAAGTGCAGATTTATTGGGCGAAACTACAGGCGAAAGTGGGAGGCAAGTACACAGGTTTATCCGACTTACAGAACTTAATCCTTCTATTTTGGAAATGGTAGACAATAATCAGATTGCTTTCCGTCCAGCTGTGGAGCTTTCCTACTTAACCGAAAAGGAACAGCAGAACCTACACGATACTATGCAGTCGGAGGATTGTACGCCTTCTCTCTCTCAAGCTCAGCGCATGAAAAAGTTAAGCCAGGACGGGCGGTTGAATATGGATGTCATTTTTTCCATTCTCACCGAAAAAAAGCCCAATCAAAAGGAAAAATTAAGTGTCCGGCGTGAACGCATCGACCGCTTTTTCCCAAAAAGCTTTACTGAGAAACAAAAGGAGGATTTGATCGTTCAATTGCTTGAGAGCTGGTACAAGAAGCGGCAGCGGGAGCAGGAACGATAAACGGAAAATAATCACGACGAGTAAATTCATTCTCATGGTTGAGGATGTTTTTTTATGCCCTTTTTGAAAGGAGGTGCTTCCATGTACTTTACAGAAGGGCGGCTGCGCGCATACGAGCGCATGATGCAGGAAAAACCGAAGCATGACCACGAGTCTGCTAAACCTGCGAAAGGACGAGATTGTGAGCATTGTCTGCACTTTGATAAGCATAAGGGAAAATGCAGCAAAGAAAAATGTGTCATAGTGGATGATTAACGAAATGATTTTACACCAAGGGGGTAGTCTGCCTATTTATTTGCAGGTGTCACACAGCAGCGTTGCGGTTTTCCCCTCCCCACACCCCACCCCTGAAAAACTACCAGCCGAAAAAGAAATATTCCTGTCTTTCGGCTGGTAATACAGTGAAATTACATAGAAAGGAGCCTTTTATGAAGCAGACAGCAAAAAAGAAGCCTAAAACCTTCCGAACTCTAATCCGAAGAATCCCTATTATCCACAAAACGGCAAGGCGGGAAAGCAATGAGCCTATTGCAAGGGAAAAGAGCGAAAAGCAGGAACGCGATTCCACTTTCTTTTTCGGCCCGTAATAGTGCTTATTGTGAGAATACGGGGAGTTTTTTATTAACCATAACGGAAGGAGGTATAGAACAGCTTGAAGATACTAAAAAATCGAATATTTCTGAGCGCCCTCTGCATCATTGTTGCGGCAGCCGTTTCCTTTGTGCTTTTGCCAAGGTTTTATGCGAACAAGGATGCAACCGTCATGGTGCTGAGGGCATCGGAGGACATTCCGGCGGGTACCAGGATGGAGGACAGATATCTTACCCAGGTGGAGGTCGGTAAATTTGGTCTGCCGGAAGATGTGATTAACGACAAAGCACTGATTATAGGGAAGGTAGCAAAGACCAGCATAGCCAAAGGTGACTACTTGTTTCCTCAAAAGCTTGGGGATTTTGTTGCTGATGAAAAGCTAGACCGTATAGCAGAAAATGAGCAACGTCTTGTCACCATCAGCGTAGCAAGTGCCGCCGCGGGGCTTTCCTCCCATCTGCAAAGCGGTGACGCGGTAACAGTGGCGGTGTTTTTAGAGGGAGCATCCGGTGGTCAGGATACCTCCCCGCAAGTCATACTCTACCCGGAATTGCACGGACTGGAGGTATACAGCGTAGAGAATGCCCGAACACAGGACACCGCAGAGGTTCGGGAACAACAGTCTGAAAGTCAATCATCCACCGGTGATCCTGTTCCCAAGGCCATCACCCTTATTGTTACTGAGGTACAGGCAGAGAAACTTATCCAGGCTGAATATACTGGAAAAATGCACTTAATCTTTGAAAAAAGAGGTGTGGGCCATGAGTAGAATTATTACCGTCTGGGGCGGCAACAACAGTGGTAAAACCACCTTTGCAGTCAATCTAGCTTGCGCCCTTTCCAAACGGGACTGCCTGGTGGGCCTCATATCCTCCAATTTGACATATGGAGATCTGCAAATCTTTTTCGGTCAAGACGTACCACCGGAAAAGGGGTTATATGAAGCATTGAGCGATGATAACCCCAATATCGGAGAAAAATTTGTGAATTGTGAAGAAAGTAAAAACCTGTTCTTTCTATCCGCGCCCACGCACTATACCGGGCTGCTCTGCGATACAGTGACTATTGAGGAAGTGGAGCAAATGATTAATACCGCATCCCTTGTCTTCGACATACTCCTTGTGGACGGAGCTGCGGAGATAAACAATCCGGTATCCAGCGTGGGCCTATGGCTGGCTGAAAGAATATTTACCCTCCATCGGCCGTCCATAGCGGCGCAGATGTGGCATAAGGGCATTTCGGATTTTGTACAGGAGCTGCACATCGGAGAAAAGCAAACTCATATTCTGCTGGCTCCGAATGGAGAGTTTGACGATAAGACCTACCGCAGTATGACGGAACTGCCCTTTGCCTATGAGCTGCCCTATGTCAAACGGGCCGGAGAATTGGAGAATGCCGGAACACCCATATATTTTTACAATGATAAACCTTGCAGGCGTTACGGCAAGATGTTGGAGAAAATTGTTGATGATATCTGCGGGGGTGAGAAGCCATGAACAGCAGATTTTCAGTAAACGATTTGATTTACCGTGCCAATAAACGTCGCTCTGACAGCGGTCAAATCACTAAAGCCCAGGACTATGGGGAAATCCTCGACAAGCTGCAGCGGCTTATCGCCAAAAACCATTCGGCAGAGCTGGCACAGGTGCTTTATTCGCAGGAGGCCGAAGGAAAGCTCAAAGACCTCATCATGCGCTACCTGAACCAAGAGCAGCTGGTAGCTAAGGACCTTCGAAACATTTCCGAGCTGGTGGACGCAGCGTACTTTGATATGGCCGGTATGGGACTGTTATCTCCCTATTTGCAGGATAATGATACGGAGGAAATAAACGTCAACGGCTCCGGCGGTGCTTGGGTGCTGTATAAGGACAGGAAAGTCCGTCTGAATGAAACCTTCAGCAATGCGGAAGCCTGCGCCAACATCGTTAGAAAGATGAGCCGGTTCGGAAATGTAATTCTGGACGGCAGCAAGCCCATCGGGGACAGCTTCATTGCAAGAGGTATACGCATGTCGGGAGCTATCTCCCCTTGTGTTGACCCGGATGCCGGAGCCATTGCTTCCGTCCGAAAGCAAAAGCCATCCTACATCACACGGCAAAATCTTGTCGAATGGGAAACAGCTACGGCAGAGGAATTGGACTTTCTCACCCTATGCGTAAACAATGGTGTATCGGTGGCCATTGCCGGAGCTACCGGAAGCGGCAAAACTGCCGATATGGGCTATATTCTAAGCTGTATTCCCCATGAAAAGCGCATTGTGACCATTGAGGACACCCGCGAACTGTCTTTGGCGCAATATGATAAAAACGGTGTGATGCTAAATGACGTTATCCACCTTCTTACCAAGGAGGAGCCGAACCCTGTTACCATGCTGGATTTACTTAAGCTCTCCCTGCGGCTGCACCCGGAAATCCTTGTACCTGCCGAAATGCGTGGGAAGGAGGCCCTCACCGTGCAGGAGGCCGGACGGACGGGGCACACCATCGTCAGCACTCTCCATGCCAATAGCGCGCGAACAGCCTATGACCGCATCTTGACCATGTGCCTGGAGGCTGGGACCTCTCTGTCGGAGGAACGGCTTCTCAAAAACATCGTGGAAGCCTTTCCGATTATGCTTTTTAAGATGCAACTACCTGACCATTCTCGTAAATACATGGAAATCTTTGAGGCCACCGGAGTACAAAATGGTGAAGTTATGGGCAGCACCTTGTATAAATATGCGGTTGACCACTACGAAAGGGATAAGGAAGGCAGGATTACCAAGGCGGTAGGCAGTCACCGGCGCATGGGGAATATTTCTCCGGCTCTTGCCGAAAGGCTTTTGGTCGGAGGTGTACCTCAAAAAGAGATCCGCCGCTTTTCGGAAGGAGGTGCGGAATGAACCCGATTCATCTATCACTTATCACTGTGTTTATTTTTATCAGCCTTGCCCTGTTTCTCCTGCTGGGGCTGAATCCCTTTGAGGTGGAGCAAAATCCGTTGAAAAAGCGACGTTTGATTTTAACCGGCACAAAACTGAAAATAACGGAACGTATTGCCATCCACTTTGGAACGCTCCTTAGGCAGACACGCTGTACACGAAAGAAATTTCTTATCTTGTTGCTTGCGGCTTCGGCAGCAGGCTTTACAGCAGGGATACTGCTGTTCGACAGCACCGGGCTGGCGGCGGTTATGGCGGCCTGTGTGCTTCCCGCCCCGTATTTTTATCTGACGGTGAAAAGTTCTGCGGCTGCTCGGGAAGAAATCGAAGGGCTGGAAAACACCATGTCCGTTATCACCAACACCTACGCAGGATGTGACGATATTATCAAGGCGATGGAAACCTTTGTGGAGGAAAAGAACAGGTACATTCCTGCAAACTTAAGAATTCCCACGCCTTTTGACGAGTTTGTCACAGAGCTGCGGTTAGTTAATCCCAATGTGGAGCATGGCCTGTATCGTCTGTCGGAAAAGATTAAAAACAGGTACTTTAATGAATGGGTAAAGATGTTGATTCTTTGTCACCATGACCGGCGATTGAAATTTGCCTTATTCCCAATCATTAAGGCCATGAACGATGCAAAAAGCATGCAGGTTGAAAGTGACGGCATGATGGTGCGGGTATGGAGGGATTATCTGATGACGGCGGGCCTGATGTTTTCCATTATCCCCATGATGCGGTTTGCCAATGCCGAGTGGTTTTACCTTCTGACGAAAACTGCCGTTGGTAAGCTGCTGATTATACTTATGATGGTGATTGCCCTTGCCACTGCTTTTTATGTTATGAAGGCGACAAAGCCCTCAAATAGATAGGAGGTTTTTCGTTGTTTTATCAAGTTATCATTTTTGTCCTGCTGACTGCGGCAGGCTTTTTGCTATGCAGGCAGCTTCTCAAAATTCCGAAGTTGAGTATGAAAAAGAACATCAAGAGCCTGCAGTCCGAAAAGGAAGAGCCGGGTAAACGTCTGCTAAACCGTTTTATAATGCCTCTGGCAAAACCGGTTTCCCGTCTCATACCCCTTGATCCTATAAAAGAAGTACGGATGGCTTCCATGCTGCGGCGCGGAGGATCGGAACTGACTCCCAAGGAGTATTATGCCAGGGCTGTTTTATGCGCTTCGTTTACCCTGATTCTTATGCCGCTGCTTATTGTTATTGGTATGGCAAATCTTGCACCCATTGTTCTTATTTTTGCTGTAGTAATATACTTTCATTTCATGACCGATCTCAAGGACCAAATGAAAGAAAAGAAGCGCCGCATCGAAATGGAATTGCCGGGCTTTGTCCGCTCCATCTTGTATAAGCTAGATGATATCAAGGATGATAGAAAACCTGTTGTACAGGTCGATTTAATCCAGATATTCGAGGATTACCTGAAGGTGGCAAGTGATGCCTTCCGGGATGATGTGGCGATTTTGGTCGTGGAAATGAAGGCCACAGACATTGAAAACGCCCTGCGAAACTTCAATGAACGGCTTGGAATTACCGATGTTTCCTTTCTGGTAAATGCCCTCATCGGGCTGTACCGTGGTGAACACCAAGGAGAAGCCTTGGCGTATCTTGCCAGGGATATGGACATCAAGGCGAAAGAAGCATTGAAAAAGAAACTGGATAAGCTGCCCCGCAGGGTTAAAATTGCATCTATCCCTCTTGTGGCAGTAACTCTTGCCAGTTTGCTGTATGTGATTGGCTCCCACTTGATTCACTCAATGGGGGGCCTTTTTTAATCTGTGAAAACGGGGCAATTCCCTTTTTCAAATACATTTTCAGGAGGTATTACCCATGAAAAACATCAGAATTGCAAACTCAATCACTGAGGAAAGGAGGACAAATTCCATGAGGAAACACATGTCAAACGTTCTTTTGAGAGCGAGAAACGCATTGGCAAATCCGAGCGGCGACCAGATGACCGGCTGGCTTATTGTTGTCTTGATTGTTGTTGTGGTGGGCGCAGTGTTCATGACCTTGTATCAAGGGTCGATTACCACCATCTGGAACAGTATTGTAGACAAAATTACCGGGCTTTTGAGCTAAGGGCAGGCATAAGGTACTGATTCAGGGGAAGTATTGCTTCCCTTTTCCTTTGAAATCAAAATTTAAAAACAAACGGAGGTATTTATTATGATGACTATATTGAAAAACAAAATAAGCATGACATCTGTAAAGGTTAGAGAACTTCTGCAAAGCAGGAATGGTGACCAAATGACCGGCTGGCTTATCGTAGTGTTGGTTGTTGTTGTAGTGGGCGCGGTGTTCATGACGCTGTATCAGGATTCCATCACTACAATTTGGAATAGCATCGTAACCAAGATTACCGGACTGCTAAGCTGATGAAGCCCGCAAAAGGCATATCCGCAAACGCGGGAGGTGCAGAGAAGATGAACAGCAGGCATCGGAGCATACGGGGGAGATTATCTCCCCCAATGCTTTTTCAAAAACTTCTTTCAAACAGAAAAGGAAGCAGCTATTTTGATCTGATGATTAAAACGTTGGTAGTGATTACGCTCATGGTCACAGTGATATCCTTTCTCAGCGTTTTTACCACTTACCTTAATCTAAACCATGTCTGCCGTCGTGTTGTCCGGGTTGTAGAGCTGGAGGGACAGGTTTCCGACCGGGCTTATGATGTGTTTTACCGGCTCAAGCAGCAGACCGGATTATCGCCGGAAATGACTGTTGAGGATGTTGAGTATTGCGAGGATCAGAAAATCCAGTTGAGAGACACTTTCACAATTACTATGACCTACAGCTATCCCTTTACCATATTCACCCCTTCCTTTGCTCCGCTGGTTGAAATCAATATACCAATGCGGGTAAGCATTACCGGAATGTCGGAAAAATACTGGAAACTCATAGATTGAGTACACCGGGAAGGAGGCGAAAGCTGTGGGACATATTAAACGTATTTTACAAAACCGCAAGGGCGACACCTTTATATTAATCATCATTCTTGTTTTTTTCATTCTGACCCTCTCGGCCATCCTGATTGAGTATTTCCGTATGGAAAGCCTTTATCAGCAGGTGGAATACGTGCTACAGCGCGGGGTAAACACTTCTGTGGAATACGGGATGCGCGACGAATACCGCAGGGACGGCTGCGCCTTGCTGAATACGGAGGCTGCGGAAGAAAGACTGTACGAATACCTGCACGAAAGCATGGAACTGGACACGGGATTTAATAAATATGCCGGTAACGAGTGGGTATACGAACTGGAAATCCAAAGTGTTAACGCTACCGAAGGCCCGCCACGGCTGACACTGGACGGGGTGATAAGAACCCGCAGTATTTTCAATTTCTTGACCGGCGAGGTTCGGCTTCCCTTTTATATCTCCAGTGTCAACAATCGTATAGAGGAAGGAGGTTTCTAATGATACGAAAGCTTATTTTAACCATACCCGTTGTTTTTTTGTGCTGTCTGCTTTTTTCCGTCAAGGCATTTGCTGCAGCGAGTGACATTGAAATCCTTGTCACCTCACCTATAGACAGTCTGCACAATGAAAGCGGCGTGGTGGCTGTGGAGCATTTTCCGGCTGAAATTCCCATAAGCATCACAGCATTAACCGGAACGCTGACAGATATAGAACTGGAATATGGCGGCAAGAGGCGGTCGATATCGCCGGAATATACTCTGACTGTAGAAAGCAAGGAGAGCTGCAGTCCCTATACCATCACCGCAAAAACCGATCAGGGAGCTGTTCTGACAGTCACGGCCAACGTGGTGTTTCAAGTAAAGGCTATCTACGATACCCGCTACCGTACTGTAGGTATGTTGATTACAGATACTTATGAAGACAATACACTGTTAGAGTCATTCCCTGAACCGCAGCGCATCGACCTTATAAATGCCAACACCGTTGCCGACTATGAACAGGAGCGCATTGCCGGGTGGATCGGAAGATATGACGGAGGAACCTATACCCTGAAGGGCAGCCTGGTAGTGGAAATCTACGGCTATAAGTCCGGCAAACTGTATGGGACCTATGACACCAAAACCGATTTTGAAGAATTGACCACCCGTTACGGCTGGACAAAAAAAGCACTTATCGCCTTTGAAACTATGCGTGACACGGCATTGTCCTATCAGGCTCCGGTCAGAATTGATGTGGAAGCGACTTGGTGTGATGAGAGCAAGCGGGAGATATACGGGAAGCTCACAGCTCAGGACAAAGGACTGCCGGAGATTCTCTATCCCTATCAAACTACCTCTGTCACATTTCATAAGGATGACATTAAGCTCTCCCGCAACTTTGTGTACAAAGGGCTTGAATGGGATTACACCCCGGAAACCAAAGAGTACGTAGATGGGAAAAGCAAAACACAGACGGAAATCACCCAGAAAATTCACTATCAAATCCCTGCTGCTGACTTTTACTTTAAGTTTAAGGCTTGTGACGGAAACGATCTGTCAGTAGTTATACGTGCTCCTGCCATGGTGAATCGTGGAGCGGATTATTCCTTTACCGTGATTTACATGAACAATGGAAGCAGCTGGGCCTATGATGTCCCAATGAAAGGTACGGTGGATGGAGCCGTTATTGAGGAGATTCCAGTTATGCAGGACTTTTCTCCAAATACAAGTAAAGCCTATGAAGTGAAACGCACAGCGGGCACCGCTGCCGATGAAATTTATTTGTGGGCTAACATCGGTGTACCGGAGGGATTTATTGATGGTAACCTTGCCAACAACACGGCCGCGGCGGTAATAAAAATCGTTGACCTCGAACCGGAGCCGACGCCTGATATTCCTGACACGCCGGATGATACACCGGATGACCCTGTTAATCCACCGGATAACCCGCCGGAAAAACCAAAGGCTTGCGACCTTTCCGCAAGTATTCTTGCGCCGCCCACGATATATGAGCATGAAAGCTACGGCTTTACAATGAGCTTTACCAACCAATCCGACAAGCAACTGGATAATGTGCCGTTGCAGGCAAAGAACAATGAGAGCCTTTTAACGCAAGTTCCATCAACCGGCAACTTTAAACCGGGCGAAACCAAGTCCTTTACCATTGAGAGTACGGCAGGAAAAGCAGGCGAGGTATACATTTTATGGGCAAATATCAGAGCGCCCGACGGTTTCCGGGACGAAAGCCCGGTCAACAATACAGCCGTTTCAAAAATTACTGTAGTGAAAAAGCCTTCGGATAATCCAGATAAACCTGATAATCCACCGGACAATCCTGATAATCCGCCGGATGAATCGGATAATCCAGATAACCCAGACAACCCACCGGATGAACCGGATATTCCGGTGAAAAGCCTGTGTGACGTATGGGTAAACCTCTCATCACCGCCAACGGTTTATGAGAGGGAAGAATACAGCTTCACAGTGTATTTTGCCAATTCCACGGACAAGACACTGTCGGATGTGAACCTGAATGTTACCATAAACGGCAGCACGATTTCCGCCGTACCGCCTATGGATAATTTTGAACCCTATGAAAAGAAATTCTTCCTTATTACGAGTACGGCAGGAGAAAAAGGCATACCCATCCGGCTTTCGGCACAAGTATCACCGCCTGCGGGATATAGTGACAGCAATCCGGGCAACAATCAGGTCTCATCGGAAATCATGGTGCTGGAGCGCCCTTATGATTTGGATGTACAGAGAATCACGCCGGATAAATATAAGGAAAACCAGACGGTTATCAGTACCATCAAGGTCGGCAACCGTGGCAGTCTCGACTTTACGCCCGGACAAAACGTTACGGTGTTGTTTCAAATCCCCGAACTGTCCTTTTCAAAACGAATAGATGCTGTTGTCATGGAAAAGGACACCTGGAATGTGGTATCTCTGCGATGGGACACTCCAAACGTACAGGCCGATAAGGACAGTACCCTGATTGCGATCATCAACCCCGAACATTCTTTAGGCAATGAAAGCAACTCCGACAACAACATATATACCCAAGAGGCGATCATTCAAAATGTCACCTATGAAGAACCGGAAGAAAGCCGGACGCTCCCTGGTCCACCGCAAAGAAGTGAGCAACCAAAGGTGACATGGTGGGAACAAAGGTATGAAGGGGGCCAGTTTATATGGAAGCAATTCTATGTTGAGTTAAAAGTCAGCGCCGTACTGGATTATGATACCAAAGCCAAAGGCTTCTTAAAATCTGGATACGGGTATTCCATCCGTGTTACGGCAACTGTGAATACTGACTATGACAGGCCGGAGCTGATTACTGCTCCACAGACGGCAGAGGTTTATTTACCGGAATACCGCTACGAAACCGCTATCCCCTTAATTAAGGAAGGTGGTCAATTTACTTTCCGGGAGAATCCCGCATCTCCTTTCAAATACCGCAAACAATATGTTCCGATTTGGTTTCCCGATGATAAGGACTATATCTTGCAGCTCCTTGTCACCGATGTGCACACCCCTGGAGGAACATTATCCAAATGGATTACCGGAGGGGAGCTAAAAATCTATGTGGTAGACAGCATGTACGAGGATGACGTCACGACGGGGGACTGATGATGATAATATTTTGTGCTGTTCCCCTTGTGTGGGCGGCTATTACGGACTATAGAAAACGGATTATCCCTGATTGGACATGGATTGCTATTTTACTGACCGGGATTGCATCTGTTTTTTTATCACCAGTTCCCGCCCTGTATGAACGGATTGCGGGATTTCTCTTGCCGGGAGCTTGCCTGCTGCTCCTTGCGATGAAATACGGCGGCGTGGGCGGGGGTGATATCAAGCTTACGGCTGCAATGGGCTTTTGCTTTGGACTGTACTCTCTTGCGGTCATCCTCTTTTTTGCCGTGCTTCCCGCCTGCATATATGCGAAAGCTACAAAGCAAAAGAATATACCATTGGCCACCTTCTTGTGCATTGGTTTTTTCATATACGCTGGTGCTCTTTTTATATATGGACGGATTTACTGATTGAACAGCAGGAGGTGATTTTGTGGAACTGAAAACGATACTGGCCATTGTGCTATGCCTTGTTATTGTCGGTGGTACGGTGTATTTGAATATCAAGAGAAAAAAGAAATAACGGCAGGGCAGCATAAGGGGCGAAAACACAAACGCCATCCCTTCTCTGTCCGCCTGTTCGATTGGAGTGAGAAAAAGATGAATGAAGAAAAGCGCATGGTGGATACCTTTGAGGTAAAACACACCATCCATATTGGAGATAAGGAAGTTCTTTTTTGTGAGGATAACACAAATGCCGATTATCCGTATATGGTTTGTAACTGTACTTGGGATAACCCGTTGGGCGTTGACCAGTTCTTTGAAGCCAAAGCAAGTACGGACTATTTGGAAATGATGACCGAGTTTACCGACCGGATACAGGCACAGCTTGAGGCGGTCAAAGAGGAACGGGATAAAATTACTGTTCCCTTACAGCCTTTCATTTCTGAACAATGCAACCCAAACGATTATGGAGTGAGCATTGAAAATAAAGTGGTAGTGATTCGCCCGGAACGTCTGCGCCCCGAATACCGTACCGCCGACAAGCAGCTTGTGCTGGCTACGGGTGGCTTTGGCGCTCATGCCAATTCCAGAGGACGGGCGGTCTATACCGTCAACATATATTCCGGCAAGGAATCCCGCTGGAATCGGGAGGATATTTTGGGCATCATCAAGCCGGAGCATCTGCCCTATTGGGCAAAGGAACGGCTGAAACAAATACAGATTGAAATGCAGGCAAAGCAGAAAAAACATGAGCAGGTGCGTTAGGAGGTCTGATTATGGAAAAGGACATTAATGCCGGTTACATTATCACCGACCGGCTGACCGTAGGCAATTCGGAATTTGTCATCGGACAAAGGGATACAGAGATTGCGCCGTTCGTCACCTGGAAATGCAGGAAGGGCGAAAAGGACTACTTTTGGGGGCATTATCTTAGTGACCGCCTGACCGCTCTTGAGGACTTATGCAATCGGGTGCTGGATGAAGTCCATTATCTAAGAAGTCTTCAGCAGGAAAAGGAGGCAACCGAAAAAAAGGAACCAAAGTTCCAGAAGAAAAAGCACGGACAGGAACGGTAAGGAGGGATAAGAGTTGGCAACGAAACTGCAACTGATTACAGAGCTTTCGGAGAGGACTGCCCGCACTATCACAAAAAATTTTGTCAACTGGACTTCCTTTTTGAAAACGGCGTCATGGAACTACAAATACCCGTTCCAGGATCAGGTTTTAATTTATACACAGCGTCCCGATGCAACTGCTTGCGCGCCCATTGAGCTATGGAACCGTAAGCTGGGCCGTTGGGTAAACCGGGGCGCAAAGGGCATTGCTCTCATCGATGACAGCGGGAGCCGTTTGAGCCTGCGCCATGTATTCGATGTGTCGGATACCAACAGCCGCTATGACCGCCCCATTGTCCTTTGGGCAATGCAGGACAGATATGCAGAGGCTGTGACGGAAACGCTGGAGAATGCCTTTGGTGAGCCGGAGGAAAAACAGGATATGGCAAGTGTCTTAATCTCTGCCGCCCGTAATGCCGTGGAGGACAATTTTCCGGATTATCTTACCGACTTGGCAGATTGCCGGGAGAACAGCTTTCTAGAGGAGCTGGACGACCTGAACGTGGAAGTTATCTTCAAGGAAGTGCTGAAAAGCTCCGTGGCCTATATGCTCTTAGTACGCTGCGGTTACAATGCCGACGAGTATTTGAGTTCGGCAGAGCTTCAGGGTGTTTTTAACTTCAATACTCTGGATACCGTTTCCCAACTGGGAGCCGCCACCAGCGATATTTCCGAAATGGTTTTAAGGGAAATCGGCGCAACGGTCAAGGAGATGCAAATTACAGAGAAAAATCAAAGCCACACCTTTGCAAAAAATCAAGAGGTTCGCCACAATAAAAATGTAAAACAAAATATAGATTCTGAAAGGAATGGTGAATATGGAACTGACCTACACGCCCAAGGGCGATTATCTGATTCCCGACCTGACGCTAACGGAGGAAGAAACACACATCGGCAAATATGGGATGTTGCGCAAAACATATCTGAAAAACCACAGGAAAGGGATGTACGCCAGCCTGATGCTGTCGGGCAAGCTGAACAGCCATCTGGCAGAGACCGACTGGACGGCGAGGGAAAGCATCGAGAGAATTACGGCGAAACTCTTGGAGAACAGTCCAGCACCGAACAAGGCAGACGACCCGATGGGCTGGACGGGACATATGAACAGCCTGAGACATCAAGCGGAGGAAACGGTGCTGGCGGAGCTGATTTACAGCTAAACCTGTTTCCAACCTTTGAAGAGCAAATAGAAGTCATAGAAAAAGCGGAGGAAGAAAAAACCTCTGCTTTTTCTATTTCTCAAGAAGAAATTGACCATGTGCTTTGCAAAGGTACAGGCTTTCAGGACGGTAAATACCGTGTGTATCTGCATTATCGGGAACAGCATACCGCCAAAGAAACCATTGATTTTCTTAAACGTGAATACGGAACTGGCGGCGGTACGCATTTCTTTATGAATGGAACCCACGGAAACACATGGCACGATGGCACAGGCATCACCATCAGCAAAAGTGGCAGCTTTATTTCGAATCCTGACATCAAACTTTCATGGAATCAGGTGGCAAAACGTCTTGGTGAATTGATCGTTGCTGACCGCTACTTAAACAACAAGGAAAAAAAATACCTGCCCGTTTATGAGCAGCAGGTGGAGGAGCAAAGCCAGCAGCTTGCCGAGAAAGCTTATGCTCATGAAATCCTGAACCGGGAACTGGCTTCCTCCGAACCAAAGCCGCCATCAGGGGAAGATACAAGGTACATCTATTCACTTGGAGATACGGTTTATCTTGGGACGGGCGAGTATGAGATTATTTCCTATGATGACAGTTTTGTACAGCTTCGAGACATAAACTTCCCATTATTCAGCAAGGAGCTTTCGCGGAGTGACTTTGACCGGATGCTGGGGGAGAATCCCTTAAATGACCATTTGATTTCCGATGAGAAGGAAACCCTTGCAACACAGGCGGAAGCTCCTGCAGAGCAAGCAGCCGAAAAAGAACAAGCGCCATCCCCAAGTGCGCTGTACAAGACGTATCTGCCGCAAATCATAAACAGGATACGAACCGACGAGATCTACCCCTACCTGCGGGATAAGGATACCGACCCCGACAGCGCCGAACGGGAGCTGGACAATGCCATCCACCGTATTATGCTTTCTATGCGGGAGGAGCATCCGGCTTTTTATCAAGCCTATACGAGCCTGCCAAAGTTTAAGGAATGGTTCCATGAGGATATATTCCAGCGGATATACCAGGATTATCTGACAGAAAAAAGAGACAGCGTTACCCTTCATGCAGACGATCCCGATGCACCGGAATGGGTACGGGCAACCGGAGATGTGATCATTACCACTGAGGGTGATACTTTCACCATTGACAGCGAAGTCAAAGACGAAAAAACCTATGTGGAATTCGACCTGGAGCTGCTGGATGACCAATCCGAAGACACTGAAAAGCAACCGGCCGAAATACCGAAAACACAGGGAATACCCAAGCAGCCCCGTGTGAATTTTCATATAACCGATGATGACCTGGGTGTGGGAGGTGCAAAGGCCAAATACGGACGGAATGTGGCTGCCATCCGGCTCTTGAACCAACTGGAGGAACAAAACCGTTTAGCCACACCGGAGGAACAGGAAATTCTATGCCGGTACGTTGGCTGGGGCGGTCTGCCACAGGTGTTTGATGAACAAAACAGCCAGTGGGCTAAGGAATACACCGAGCTGAAGGAGTTGCTCACTGATGAAGAATATACATCCGCGAGGGCCTCCACATTAAACGCCCATTACACTTCCCCCATGGTCATTAAAGCGATGTACGACTGCCTTGCCAATATGGGCTTTGAAACCGGTAATATTTTAGAACCTGCCTGCGGAACCGGCAACTTTTTCGGTCTTGTGCCAGAGAGCATGAAAAATTCTAAGCTGTACGGTGTAGAGCTGGACGGCATTACAGGACGGATTGCCAAACAGCTTTATCAAAACGCAAGCATCGCAGTGCAAGGATTTGAGGAAACCAATCTGCCTGACAGCTTTTTTGACCTGGCCGTCGGTAATGTGCCCTTTGGCAGCTACGGTGTGGCGGACAAGAAGTACGACAAGCACAAGTTTTACATCCACGACTACTTTTATGCAAAAACACTGGATAAAGTGCGGCCTGGGGGTATTATCGCCTTTATTACCTCTAAGGGCACGCTGGATAAGCAAAACCCCGAAGTACGCAAGTACATTGCACAGCGGGCAGAGCTTTTGGGAGCTGTCCGGCTTCCCAACAATGCCTTTTTAGCCAATGCCGGCACGGAGGTTACCACCGACATAATCTTTCTGCAAAAGCGCGACCGGGTAATCGACATTGAACCAGACTGGGTGCACATTTCCACCACCGGGGACGGTATCCCCATCAATCAGTATTTTGCCGACAACCCCGACATGGTGCTTGGAACAATGGCTTACGATGAGCGAATGTACGGCAATCAAAACGAAACCGCTTGTGTTCCCCATGAGGACACCGACCTTTCTGAACTGCTCCGGGAAGCGCTGGAAAACATCCACGCGGAAATCACCGAATACGAGTTGGACGAATTGTCCGACGACGAGGACACCTCCATTCCGGCAGATCCGGATGTGCGTAATTTCAGCTTTTGCCTTGTGGACGGTGAAATCTACTACCAGGAAAACAGCCGGATGAACCGCGTGGAAACCTTCGTAACGGCACAGGGGCGCATCAAGGGTATGATTGCCCTCCGGGATTGTGTCCGGGAGCTCATTGAATATCAGACCGAGGATTACAGCGACGAAATAATCCGGGAACAGCAGCAAAAATTGAATAATCTCTATGATGCTTTTACAGCCAAATATGGGATTTTAAACAGCCGGGGCAACAATATGGCCTTTTCGGACGACAGCTCCTACTGCCTGCTCTGTTCTCTGGAGATATTAGACGAGGACGGGAAGCTGGAGCGCAAAGCGGATATGTTCACAAAGCGCACCATCCGGCAGCACACCAGTGTTACCCATGTAGATACCGCCACCGAAGCACTGGCTATCTCCATCGGGGAAAAAGCCTGTGTGGATATAGGTTTTATGCAGACCTTGACAGGACTATCCGAAGAACAAATTCTTAAAGACCTGGAAGGCATTGTATTCCGTAATCCTGAAAAAGCCGACAATGAAGGCAATCCGCGCTATGAAACGGAGGATGAATACCTGTCAGGCAATGTGCGGGAAAAACTGAAAACAGCCCGGCGGTTTGCCGAAATGTACCCAGACCTTTACGGCGTAAATGTTAAAGCATTGGAAGCAGTACAGCCAAAGGACCTGGATGCTTCTGAAATCGACGTGCGGCTTGGCGCAACCTGGCTTCCTCCGGATGTGATCAAAGACTTTATGTTCGAGTTGCTGGAAACCCCTTATATGTACAGGCGCTATATTGGTGTTTTATATTCTGCCTATACCGCTAACTGGAACGTAAAAGGCAAAAACGACGACCGCAGCGACAACATCAAGGCTAACGTGACTTATGGTACCAAGCGTATCAATGCTTACAAGATTATTGAGGAAACATTAAACCTCAAGGATGTACGCATTTTTGATACAATCATCGAGGACGGCAATGAGAAGCGGATACTGAATAAGAAAGAAACCGCCATCGCACAGCAGAAGCAGGAGGCCATCAAGGAGGCATTCCAAAGCTGGATATGGAAAGACCCACAGCGCCGGGAGCGGTTGACGCGAATTTATAACGACCGTTTCAATTCCATCCGTCCCCGTGAGTATGACGGCAGCCACATCCGTTTCACCGGCATGAACCCGGAAATTACTCTGCGTAAACACCAGGTGGACGCAGTTGCCCATGGCCTTTATGGTGGCAACACCCTTTTGGCTCACTGTGTAGGAGCCGGAAAAACTTATGAAATGGCTGCTATAGCTATGGAAAGCAAGCATTTGGGGCTTTGCCAGAAAAGCCTGTTTGTGGTGCCCAACCACCTCACCGAGCAGTGGGCGGCGGAGTTTTTGCAGCTTTACCCAAGCACCAACATCCTTGTGGCTACCAAAAAAGACTTTGAAACCAAGAACCGCAAGAAGTTTTGTGCCCGTATTGCTACCGGCGATTACGACGCGGTAATCATCGGGCACAGCCAGTTTGAGAAAATACCCATCTCCCAGGAACGACAAAAACGGCAGCTTGAGGAACAAATTAGCGAGATAACCAGCGGCATCCGGGAATTGAAAGAAGAACACGGCGAGCGCTACGCCATTAAGCAGCTTGAAAAAACAAAGAAGACTTTGAAATTAAGACTGGATAAGCTCAATGATACCAGCCGCAAGGATGATGTGGTGACCTTTGAGGAATTGGGAGTTGACCGGCTTTTTGTGGATGAGGCGGACTTTTACAAGAACCTGTTTCTTTATACGAAAATGCGCAATGTTGCAGGGCTGTCCCAGACCGACGCGCAAAAGTCCTCCGACTTGTTTGCAAAATGCCGCTATCTGGACGAGCTGACGGAGGGAAGAGGAACCATCTTTGCCACAGGTACGCCTATTTCCAATTCCATTACAGAGATGTACACCATGCAGCGTTATCTGCAATATGAAGCGCTGCGCAGAAACGGACTCCAGCATTTTGACTGTTGGGCTTCCACCTTCGGAGAAACCGTAACCGCCATTGAGCTTGCGCCGGAAGGCACGGGCTACCGGGCCAAAACGAGGTTTGCCCGCTTTTATAACCTGCCGGAACTCATGAATATGTTCAAGGAAGTCGCGGACATTAAGACAGCGGATATGCTGAATTTGCCGGTACCGAAGGCCAACTATCATAATGTGGCGGTGAAGCCCAGCGAATTCCAACAGGGAATGGTGGCCGAGCTTGCGGAACGCGCCGAACGGGTGCGCAACCGGGTGGTGGAACCCTATGAGGATAACATGCTGAAAATAACAAACGACGGGCGCAAGCTGGCCCTCGACCAGCGGCTGGCCAATTCCATGCTGCCTGACCACGAGAGAAGCAAGGTAAACGCCTGTGTGGATAATACTTTCCGCCTTTGGCATGAAAACCGGGATCAGAGATTAACACAGCTTGTATTTTGCGACCTGTCCACTCCCAAAAACGACGGAAACTTTAATATCTATGGGGATGTACGGCAAAAGCTCACTGACCGCGGAGTTCCAGCCGACGAGATTGCTTTTATTCATGATGCTAATACGGAAACCCGGAAAAAAGAGCTGTTTGCCAAAGTCCGTAAGGGACAGGTGCGAATCCTGTTAGGTTCCACCTTTAAGATGGGGGCCGGAACCAATGTCCAAGACAGGTTGATTGCCCTTCATGATCTGGATTGCCCGTGGCGGCCGCGCGATTTGGAGCAGCGTTCAGGACGTATAGTGCGTCAGGGCAACAAAAATGATGAGGTGCATATCTTCCGGTATGTAACCGAAAACACCTTTGACGCCTACCTATATCAGATTTTAGAGAACAAGCAGCGCTTCATTTCCCAGATTATGACCGGCAAGTCCCATGTACGTTCAGCCGAGGATATAGATGAGACGGCACTTTCCTACGCCGAGGTAAAAGCATTGGCCACAGGTAATCCTTATATCAAGGAAAAGATGGATTTAGATATTCAGGTTTCCAAACTCAAACTGCTGAAAGCTAACCATTTGAGCCAGCGTTACGCTTTGGAGGACAGATTGCTCAAGCACTATCCGCAACAGATCAAATCCACCGAGGAACGCATTGCAGGCTATGAAAAAGACCTTAGCATGTTTGAGCAACATAGTAGCCCGGAACCTGCCGGGGATAGCACAGAAGATAGCAAATTCGCGGGCATGACTGTCAAAGACATCCATTACACCGAAAAAGCAAAGGCAGGCGAGGCTATCCTGGAAGCCTGCAAGTTGATGACCTCACCGGAGCCACAGGAACTGGGCAGTTATATGGGCTTTCCATTACTGTTTTCCTTTGACGGCTTCAATAAGCAGTACCAGATCACTTTACGTGGTGCTTTAAGCCATACGGTAACTTTGGGCACGGACATCCACGGCAACATTACCCGTATAAACAATGTGCTGGCCGAAATACCAAAGAAACTGGAATATTGCAAAGAACAGTTAAAAACACTCCGTCAGCAGATGGAAACGGCTAAGAAGGAGATCGACATCCCCTTTGAGAAAGAACAGGAACTGCAAACAAAGTCTGCAAGACTGGCGGAACTGAATATCCTGCTCAACATGGATAAGCAAGAAAACGAGATAATGGATGGCGAGCCGGACGAGGATATGGATGTGCCCGAAAGGAAGGCTGTGGGATATGAAAGATAACCTGTAAAAATGAAAGGCTTTTGTATCTTTGACTTTCAAAAATTGAATGCTTATAGTGAAATAAAAAGGAGTAATGGTATGAACGAGTCAGATAATATACAATCATATGCTTTTCAGGATTTAGCAATACGTTTGGAGGAGTTATTTCCCGAAATTGACAGTGATGTAGCCGTTAATCTTCTTCATGACAATGCTGAATACAAGCAGTTCTATAATAAGAAAAAGGAAATGTTGGAGCAGAACTCTTTCATCCAGGAGGTTGTTGATGGTCATGGCCAGATTACGATAAGCACAAAGGAACATGAAATCCTTCTGGACTACCTGAATGTGGTCAACTGGATGGAAAATATGGAGCGCGTGCAGCTTTATTTCCGCGGACATATAGACGGTTTTTCTTATCTTAAAAAAATCGGTGCAATATAGTTGTACCCCAAAATTCATGGAAAAGCATCGGAAAACTCCGGTGTTTTTTCATTTTCAGAGGTGATGAAGATGCCCTATGTAACACCGGAGCAGATTGAGCGTGCAAAGCAAATGGATTTGCTAACCTATCTGCAATACTATGAACCAAACGAGCTAGTACATTTTTCAGGCAATGTGTATACTACACGCACCCATGACAGCTTGAAAATATCCAACGGAAAATGGTGTTGGTGGTCACGTGGTATCGGGGGGCGTTCTGCTCTTGACTATCTCATCAAGGTGAGAGGCTTGACGCTCCCTGAAGCAGTTGTTCAAATTGACGGACAAGCGACCATCACGCCACCTGCTCAGGCAAAGGCACAGAAATCCACTGAACCGAAGAAACTGCTTTTACCGGAGAAGAACGAAAACAATGACCGTGTTATTGCCTACCTTATGGGACGAGGTATTCATAGCTCTTTAATTGAGTACTGTATCAAAACCGGACGGTTATACGAAAGCCGAGATTATCATAATGCCGTCTTTGTGGGCTTTGACCGCCAGGGCACACCACAATATGCGACACTCCGGGGTACGACCAATAGGCGGTATATGGGTGAAGCCAATGGGAGCAATAAGCACTTTTCTTTTTCCATATCGGCCAGTAAGCAGTGCTGCAGGCTGCATCTGTTTGAAAGCGCTATTGATTTATTGTCCTATGGCACACTGAAACTGCTTTCCGGTAGGGACTGGCAGCTGGAAAACTGTCTATCCCTTGCGGGAATTTACAAGCCGAAAAAGAATATTGAGGAGAGTACTCCACCTGCTGCACTCATGCAATACTTAAAGGATTTTCCGTACATTAAAGATATTGTTTTGCATTTGGATAACGACATACCAGGGCGACTGGCGGCGAAAGCCATTCAAACCATTATCCCGTCCGGCTATACCGTTTCCGATGACCTGCCGAAGCGTGGAAAGGATTATAACGAATATCTGAAAATTGTATTAAGAATACAGCAGCCCCAGGAGCGAGAATAAGCTGAAGGTTTTATTTATGACATGTTAGCGCTGAAATAAAAGTGATAGCGGGAGAAAAATAAAAATATTCTATTTTACACTCTGAGTGGTTTAAGAGTACAGGTTTTTGTTTGGAGTGGTGTAATTTTAAATTTCATTATACAAATCAAATCTCATATTTTACTTATTTATTGACCAAAAATGAAATTTATAGTATCATATAGTTGAGAGTGGGAATACTATGTATTAAAAGGAGGCCTGAAAAATGAAAAAATTATCTGTTGCAAAACTTGCAGAAATAGTGAAGTTAAAACGTGAAGAAAAAGGACTGACACAAGAACAGCTAAGTGATCTTACCGGTATAAATAGAGTAATGATAGGCCGCATAGAACGTGAGAACTTTATTCCTTCTATTATCCAGTTGGAGTCTTTGGCCAATACGCTTGAGTTTGATATTGTTGATATGTTCATTGAAAAACAAGAATCGAACTCATTTATTGCTTTGCGCAGTGAAACATTAAGTGAATCTGAAAAAGAAGGGGTAGAAAAACTTTTTACAATGATGCTATCTCTTAGGCAGCAAATATTGTTAAGGAGTAAATTTGAAAATGAATCACTCAATCTCTCTTAATGAAATTCAAATTGAAAATATTCGTAAGTTAGCAGGGGATGAGCGCCGCAAACTGGGCTTTATAGGTGAAACACCAATTGCTAATGACATTTTTACAATTCTTGAAAATATGAATATTCTATTATTAGAATATCCTATTAAGTCAGATGATGTAAAACCGGCATTCTCTGCGGCACTCATGTGCTCCACGGAAGGTGATAAAGAGCTTGTTTTCATTGGTTTAAACACTGCTGACTTTTTTGACAAGCAGATATTTGCCATTGTCCATGAGCTATATCATTTTTACACAAAGACCGGTTCACATCTTAGTCGATTGTCAGAGGAAGAGAATAGTTATGTAGAAGCTGAGGCTAATCGATTTGCTGCTGAATTCCTCCTTCCTGAAAGCACATTAAAAAGTATTGTGCTTGATGAATTTAAAACATCTTCACTTAGGAAAATACAAACAAAAATGTTGCTTCGCTTTATAGCCAGGTTGCAATGTGTCTGGTGGCTCCCATATCGTTCGCTTGTCAAGAGATTAAGAGAAATTGATGCTGTTTCTGATGAACAATATGAACGACTGTATAACATTGATGAGCGTGATTTGGACGGTGAATATGGTCGCATGGGTAAGGCTATTAATAAAGAAGTATTTGTAAAGCTTAACACGGCTACAAATAATATTGGTACTTCTCCAAAGGACATCGAAATTATTATTCGCAATTTTGAAGATGGCATTATAGATGAAGACAAATTCATAAATACATTAAACCTCTTCAACAAAAAACCTGATGACTTTGGTTATAAGTTCGAAGTATCTGATGAAGATATAGATGAATTTGAAGAATTCTTTAACGAGGAGGGTTAGTGATGGATATACATCTCTCCTCCCCAAATCCGACCTTAGTAAGTATTTTTAGTAATCCGGGCCAAGTCATTACTTTAGATGCTAATTTTCTAATTCCACCGGATAGAAGCAGGTATGCAAACAAATCTTTCGATTTTCTTGTATTTCAACGCATATGGCTTGAGCCAATATTTGAAGCATTCCCTAACCTGGCTATCCATGAAGCTGTGTATGATGAGCTGGTACTACCATCAGTCAGAACTTACATTGATACAAATATCAACAATTCACCTCCGCGTCTTACTATTCATAAGGATTCATCACTGACGGCAGAAGAATATATGCTTAGAAATTCAATAGAAGAAAAAATTTATCCTTTAACAAAATATGATCCCTTGCTTGATAATAAAGACGACCGGGGTGAAGTAAAATCTCTTGCATACATAGCTGTAAAAGGATTGATTTATTTTGCTACCCATGATTCCAACACTGTTCAGTTAATAGAAAAAGCGGAAGAATGGATGACAGGTTTGGACAATGTACAAGTGATAAAAATGTATGAACTGATTTTCTATCTTTATAAAACAGATAAAAGTGAGAATAAAGCTTTGAGAATGCTATATAAATACCAGTATTACCTTACATCACATGAAAAACAAAAGAACCCGGAATGGGGTCAGTTTATTAATGCTATGGAAGCATTATACCCTGTATTCAACTAAACTTGTGGATTGAGCAATAATTACATATATGCATCTTACTTAAGTGAATACCCATATAAAATATTTTCCTATGTAAAGGTGCTGAATAGGTGCCTTTTTCTTTGTTTTCGATGAACCGCCGAAGCGTGGAAAAGATTATAACGACTATTAGAAAATTGTTTTAGGCTTACGGCATCGGCGAGAACGTGAATTAATATAAACGACATAGACGAAATATTCATTGATTTTAATGGTAGGAAAGAGGTATAATATGATTAGAATATTACTATGAGGAGCTGATACCATGCAGATTAAGCCATCCGCAAGCATCCGGCAGAATTACAATGAAATTGCAGCGTTGTGCAAATCTACCGGAGAACCTGTGTATCTTACAAAAAACGGCGAGGGTGATCTTGTGGTTATGGACATAGAGGCATTTAACCGCCGTGAGAAAATGCTGAAGCTACGGGAAGAACTGCTGGCTGTTGAGGAAGATCGTCTGGCTGGACGCGCTGGAGTGACACCAGATGAACTGGACAGTTATCTGGACAGCATAATTGATGAGGTGGAACATGGAAAAGAAACATCAATATAAAGTTATTGTTTCTGACCGCTCACGTAAGATGCTGGCAAACCATATTCGGTTTCTGGCACAAAAAAGCCCCTCCGCTGCCCGTGAATTAAAGAACAAATTAATGGACTCCATTCGCTCCCTACACCAAATGCCGGAGCGTTTTCTGTTTTTAGAGGCAGAATTTATTCCACCAAACAAATATCATAAGATGTTTGTAGAGAAATGGTATCTTATATTATATCAAATTAAAGATCAGACGGTATATGTTGACTATATCGTAGATTGCAGGCAGGATTACGGGTGGTTGGTAAGGTAGAATTATTTATACTAACGTGCGGACAAGTAGGAATTTGAAGGTTTAGCTAAGTTTGTATTATAGCAATAATGGGAAGCTAAGAAGTTAAATTTAGTAGTAACTATAGATAATAGGTAACAATGCGGGAATAAAAAGGGAAAAGTAATGGATAGAGCGCTTATAAATGAATTTCGTAAAAAAGTAAATGATCAAGATATAATCTTACAAATGTACCGTAATAGTAATGGGAAAAATCTATGGAGTATCATCTGCTCTGCAATGGACTGGATCGAAGTAGTGGTAGACTCGATTGATACAAATAATCTTTCGTGTAAAAATGATAACGAATCCAGCATCAAAGTAATGACTTTTATTACATGCATAGACGTACTATGGGAGGCAGTTCAACAATTACATCGTGTATTTTTTCACACCAATAAGGTACCTTTTGCTACTGATAATTCATCATTTAAAAATAAACTTTTTTCATCAAGCGACAATAATTATTTTAAGACAATACGAGCCTGCTTTGCAGCACATCCCATAAATTTGAATGATAATTTCAGTGGAGATGGTAAAAGTGAGCGGCGATACGCAAGTTGGTCTGGAGGCGGTTTCGGTAAGGGAGATTTTTCTATAATTCTCTATAGCAATCAACCTGATAAGGACTCCCTATTCTTGGATATCCATTTTGATGAATTGCTTACATTCGCCAAGATTCGGTATAATCACCTTAATACTATAATGAAGGAAATAGATACGAAGGTTGAGCAATATTTTGCTTCATGGCGCAATCGAAAAATAATAAGGGATGGCAATCCGACTAAGCAAATAGAGATATTAATTAAAGAAGCTAAACAAAGGCTTAATAATGATTATTACAATTATGAATTAGAAGAACTTAGAATGATTTTTACTACAGTTATTACTAATTCAAAAAACCAAGAACTCGTGGAGCGTTATAGAACTGCGCTTTTAGGTGAAATAGAAAAGTTATTTACATACTTACAACAGATGATTATTTCTGAACTTCAAAGCATTGATGACTCATACCCACCTGATTGTCAATATGCGTTCTCAAAGTTAAGTGATGTTGTGTATGGCAATGGCTATCCTGTTCTTATCGACATAGGAAAATTCAAAACTCATTTGGAGGAGATAGCCGACCTTTCTGATTACCATACTTATGAAGAACTTTATGTAATTATAAAAGCAGGCTTTTTCGCAATAAACACGAATGTGCAAGAAGTATAGGAACTGTGCAGAATTAAATATGGATGATGGGAACTTGATGTAGTAGCAATAATGGGAAATTGGAAAAGTATTTTATTTTCATATGCAGTTAAATAGATGATTGAGGAATATAACTGAGCAGTTTTCTATAGTTTGAATGTAAAATAATTAGTAGAAAGCCCAAGAGTGGAGGATGTACATGCTTGATTTTAAAGAATTAGATAAGGATGGCAATGATTTTGAACTCCTAATTCGGGAGTTGATATATAATAAAGGCTTGGAAGTTTATTGGAGTGGAAAAGGTCCAGATGGTGGAAAGGATTTATTATGTATAGAACGATATCAGAGTTGTTTTAAGGAATTTACTCGCAGGTGGCTTGTTCAATGCAAGCATAATGCTCACTCTGGGAAGTCTGTGGGTATTTCAGAATTAGGTGTAATTGAAAATTCGTGTGGATTATATAATGCTGATGGATACCTTCTTGTATGTTCAACTTTCCCATCGGCAACAGTAGTTCAGACCCTTGAAGGAATTGAAAATAACAGAAAGATAACAACAGCGTTTTGGGATTGCAGGACATTAGAACGCCAATTATTAGTCCCTGATAATTGGTCTATAGTTAATATGTTTTTTCCAAACTCTTCGAAACAGCTTGGATGGCAGATTAGTAAGATTGATTCTTATTTTTGGCACGCAAATTACAAGGGGAATATTTTCTATTTTGCACTTAGGATTGGAACAAATTGCGACTGGTATCTGAAATATATTGCGGAACGATTGGATGAGTTAAGACGACTTAAACTACCACAACATCATTATATTCGGCTTCGTGCAGTATATTTTGATGATAAATACTCAAACTTCATGCTTTATCTTGATTATTTAATTCCTCAAGGAACATCAGAAGACAATTTTAAGCCTTCGGCTGATGTAATAAGCTTTTGCAATGAGAGAATTATTGATGGTACTCTTTATGATGTTGATTTGAAGATATATGAATATAATGGAGGCAGTGACAACTTCGATTTAGACCATCAAAGCTATTATGCATATTATATACCTAATTTTAAATCAGGAATGGAAAGAGAGAAAAAAGGTACGTTTTATTATGTTTTTAAAGATGACACAAGAGAATTTACAGAGCAAATCAGGAAATCAGCATTTAATGATTTAACTGATGCTTTCGGAAAATTGCCATTTATACGGATATTAAAAGCAAGTAATGCAAATGTTGAAAATTTAGCACGTTTCTCTGATAATTTTTCATGGGAAGATACAATAAAAGGATCAGATTTTCAAATTGATAATTTCTTCAATGCAGAAATTAGATTTGAATGCAATGAATTTGATGAATTATCTGAATTATTATCGACATTTCCAACTTCGGTAATGCAACATTTTGAGTTAGAGCAACATCATATTTTCCTTCCTGATGAAGGATATGATAAAGATGAAGACGCACTGTATACTTTGAAGATTATGGTGCATCCTGCCATTGCCATATCGAAGCTTGGATTTAGAAAACATCTGAATCAATATATGATTGAAATAAAAAATAGTATAGTTGCTTTTCAAGAAAAAAATACTTGATATCATAGCATTTTTAATAGTATTTACTTTGATGGATAAACTTCCCATTATGTTTATGATGGGTAACATACCGAACTTCTCATCAGGCTAATAATCAGCGTTCAAGAAAGTAAAGATTTTAGCAATAAGGGGAAACTCAAAAGTAGAAAGTACGAAGGAGATATAAGAAAAAATGGAGTATTCTTTTTTCTACGATGAATCGGAACATAGCAGAAGATTAACAAAAGATACCCTTTCAGCAAATAATTTTGCTGAAAACTTTGTTGCGAGTATTGTAGGATATTCAGATTATATCAGTTCTGATGTTAAGAACGATTATTCGACTTTTGAAGAAAAATATAAGAAGGCATTTACTGTAATCGGAGAGTTAAAAAGCACCGTTATAAGGCCTAAAAAATATGTTTCTGGATTGTGTTCATTTAGAAAAGAAGATTTATGTTTTATAAGTGATTTGTTGGATATCATTATCAACCATGACTTGTTTTTATACATATGTGTGTTTAGTAAAGTAGAATATATTATAATTCAATTACTTAATTCTTATAAAAACTCTTTGCTCGTAGATGCGGATAGTTTAAAGTACTCTATTGCCAAATTGGTTTCTTTATATCGTCCTCAAAATGTATACGAGTCAGTCTACCGAAATGATGACTCTTTCATATATGAGCTGAAAGAATTTTTGAACGAAATTAAAAATGAAAATCAAAAGGGACAAAAGAGAGAAATGGAAACTTCGGCAATTGATCAGGCGCTGATTCTTCTCGAAGATAGTTCTGCGGATTTTAGCATTGATTGGAATTATAAAATGGCCTTTTGGGGTTTTAGAAATTACTTGAGTGAAATAAACATTAACGATTACTGGTTGATTATCGATAGAGAAGGTGACGGAAAGACCTTAAAATCTGCACAATCAGAGGGACTAAAAAATTGCCAAGAAGACGATTCCGTTAACAATGAGGGGCTAAGAATCACTGATTTCGTTGTCGGTATAGTTTCATCATTTCTGAAAGCAATTCAAGATTCATTTGAGCCCGGCTCAACAAAAGAAACAGAAAAATTATTATTCTTGAAAAAAAGATGGTTTAGGATTAAACAAGAGCATTTAGATATTTATAAAAAACTCAAAGTGTTAATAATAGACCAACATAAGACATGGTACAAAACGTATTCTGGATGTTACTCGGATAATTTTCTTTATTTAATATGTATTCTGAATTATTTTGATTCCTTTGATGATATAGAGAAGTACAATAAAAGCACCGCAGAGCAGCATCAAATTAACTTAAATTCTTTGGCTGTTCAAGCTTTGAATGACAGATTCGAGCTAATGAAAAGCAAACTACCGATTGAAGCAACAAAAATAGACGAAGAAGGAGCTTATTACAACCAGAAAGGGGCAAAGTGTTATATCAATTACAGAAAGCATAAAATACTATGTATGAATAATCAGGGCAAAAAATACACCGTACTTAGCGTAGGCTTTTTCGGCAAAATGGAAAAAGCTTGTATTACAATTTTGGATAATAATACTCCCACATGTTATTTGTTGCCCGATGAATTAATGGAATGGGCGTTCAGTGTTGTTGCAATAGCAAACTGTGGCGAAAATATATTTCCTTCGATTGTTGAATTTGGAATAAGGCAAGGACGTTTTTACGCTGAGATAGAATAAACACTTTAAAATTTGAGGAAATAAAACCTTCTAATTTATCAGGTTATATTCTAGTAATAAGCTACAGGCAGATAAAGGGCTATGATGAACCAGTCACTGTTGTAGAAAGCCTTTGGGATAGTAACAAACTGAATATGCGTGTTGCTGAAGAAAGGTATAGAAGATATTTAGAGGAGATGTGGGTGAGATGAAAAGACTGTATATTATTGGCAATGGATTTGATGTTGCACATGGACTCCATACAGACTATTGGAAGTTTAGAACATATCTTGAACAGAATTACCCTGAATTTTTAATAGAGTTTGAAAAATTGTATGACATTCAGCAATTGGACGACACAGAGCCTTGGTATACAATAAAAGCTCAAGAAAGATGGAACCAAGCTGTGAATAAAGATCTTTGGAGTGCATTTGAAGAATCGATGGGGCATCCTGATATCACAGATATGCTTAATTTTTCTTCCTGTATTCTTGATGATATGGACTTGGATGGAGGAAATATTGGTATTCGCGACACAATGGACGTTTATTGGCGAGACCAGTTCGGTTTTGTAAATTTATTACAGGATTATATGAAAGAATGGATTGAGCAGATTGATACTAGTAACATTCTTCCAAGGAAGAAAGAGTTGATAGGTAACAATGAAGACTGTTTTTTGAATTTTAACTATACTGATGTGCTAGAGCACGTATATCAGATTGAAGACGTTACACATATTCATGGCAGCGTTGAGAGTGTTTCGGACATCTCACCAATTATTGGACATTGCAATAAAGCTGAAAGTGAGAAACATCGTCAGTGGGCTAAGGAAGCAGATGAAGAATATGATGAAGGCGAGTCAAGCATTCAAGATGCAATAGCTGATTATCTGGAGGCAATATTAAAAGATACTAACTCAATAATTAATTTTCATAGTAGATTTTTTAGAAGCTTAAATAAAATAGAACGTGTTATAGTAATCGGTTGGTCAGCTGGAAGCGTTGATATTCCATATTTATTGAAAATCAAAGAGTGTGTTAGAAGAGATACAAAATGGACAGTGTATTGGTATAATGATGAAGCATATGCTGGTCTTAAGCATGCATTTGATGAAGTCGAAATTGATGGAAATTATGAAGTAAAGTATGTACAGACCGATGAGTTTTGGGATAATGTATTGTAGTCAAGAAAATGGACACGCTTTTTTACAAAAATTATCTGAGAGCAGCGGCTTAGACTTGCCCCCCAGCATAAATTTTCTATTTCATTTGGGGTGAGCATCCCAAGAGTCCCATGTAGTCTCTTGGAGTTATAGTAGCCCTCAATATATTCAAAGACAGAAAGTTGTAGCTCCTGAAATGAATGATAGGTTCTGTGGTTAGTTTCTTTCTTTTTGGGATTGGTTCGGCCACTTATCCATCGATATGAACCGCACATTATGTTTATAAGCAGAGGTACATACATCCAACTTCGTACATGACCAGGACAGATCGATTTTTACACCCCAACCTTCTCTTTATTTTATTAATTAGTCTTTTATTTTTAGACCGTTTCCCTAAAGATCCCGAGATTTAGCGTCTGCTCACGACATGCCTGAGGACATAAAAATATGGAATGAGATAAAAACGATTAACGCTTTGTCTGATGTTTACCTTTGTTCAAAAGAAATGTTGTGGTACAGTTAAGAAAGGCGATGAATATGAAATTTACACATAAGCAACCTCAAACTTGGCAGGAACTCCAAAACCTAACAGCAGAATATCTAGCTGTTGCTGGCTATAAAGCAACTACGCCATATGAACTGAATACAGCAAGAGGAAAAGTTGAAGTTGACGTTTATGTTGAAGCACCATATGAATTAGTAAAACACATAATATGTGAATGTAAATATTGGGAGACTCCTGTTACTAAAGAAAAAATCCATGCGTTTAGAACAGTTGTACATGATTGTGGTGCAGAATTAGGTATAATTATTTCGAAAAATGGTTATCAGTCTGGGGCTATTGAAGCTGCGGCATTCTCAAATGTCAAGCTTGAAACATGGGAGAGTTTTTTAAATATTATTATGGACAAATGGATTGATAATCGCTTATGGGCAATAAAAGTAATGGCAGCTCGTGTCATGAGTTTTTCTGATGAATATACTTATAGAACCGAAGGGTTAACAGCCGAAGAATATCCACTTTATCAACATGCATGCAATAGCGCATTAACTACAACAGAGCAGTGTCTGCTTATTTTAAAATCCGACTTGCTAAATGACGGTTCAATATTAGACCGTTTTGCAATACAGCAACAATATCAGGATATAGAAACTTATTTGAATGAGTTATTCAAAAAGCTTCAGGAAGCCCTTGAGATATTGGAAAAACTAAGCGTCAAACCTGATAAGTCCGATAGGTTTATATCGACTATGAAAATGTATATGGAATATGCTGATGATTAGCTTACAAATCCGCTATTTTGAGCTTCGCATAATTGTTTATAACACAAAACTCACAATTTCAATTTATCAGTGAGAACTTGAAATTTATTATAGTTAAGGTGTTGAGAAATCAGCGCCTTTTCTTTTGCCCAAAATCAAGAAAGGAAAATCGCCCTATGAGAACCAATCAGATTGGAATCAAGGAAACGCTCTGCATGACCATTGAAATTGAGGCCGACAGTGAGCAGCAGGCTGAAGCGATGGTACGCGAGACATACAGCAACTCAGACTATATTCTCGATGTGGAGCATTTTACCGGCGTGGATTTTTATCGCAAGGGAAAAGAAATGGTGGCTCGAAGCAAATCACAAAAGTATCGGGGGCAGGACAGCTAATCTCCTGCTTTTTCTTTTTTCGGCCGGTTGTATTTGAGAACAATCGTAACCCCATATACAACACAAGACCGATGTCTTGTGTTGCAGCAAGCACTGAATAATGCCAGCATTATTCGCTTGTCAGGGATAATCCCTGAAACCCTTAAAAGAACAGGAGGTTATATATGCTTAAACGAAGTATAAAAGTGACATTTCGTATGAATACTAGAGAATTTCAGCGATTGAAAACTCAGGTGAAGAAAACCGGACTTTCGCAGGAAGCTTTTATTCGTTCACTTATAAATGGCTATATACCTAAGGAACTGCCTCCTCTCGATTACTTCTCTATGATGCGAGAGCTTCACGCTATTGGAAACAATTTAAATCAACTTGCGGCTAAGGCCAATGCCATTGGGCATATTGACAAAGCTGTTTTTCAGTATGAAGCAAACCGACTTAGAAGGGTTGTGCAAGACATACAAGAAGCAGTCACATCACCGGAAAGGAGAGAAAGCTATGGCAACAACAGCAATATGGGATGTAACCGACCGCCTTGACCGGGTAATTGATTATGTCACCAATCCCAACAAAACAGAGAAACTTGATTTTTCCAGTCCTGATTTTCAGGGTTTGCAGAAGGTGCTGGACTACACACAGCAGGATGCCAAAACCGAAAGGCAATTTTATGTAACGGGAATCAACTGCGACCCGGTCACTACCTGCGAACAAATGAGCCGGATAAAGCTCCAGTTTCAAAAAACAGACGGCATTCTTGCCTTTCACGGTTATCAAGCATTTGCACCGGGAGAAGCAACACCTGAAACCGCTCATGCCATAGGCGTAAAGCTAGCCCAGGAGCTATGGGGCGACCGTTTTGAGGTAGTGGTTTCCACCCACCGTGACAAGCAGCATCTTCATAATCATTTTGTGCTGAACTCCGTGTCCTTCATGGACGGCAAGCGGTATTACGACAATAAGGCCACCTACGCTCTCATGCGGCAGACTTCCGATCGGCTGTGCCGGGAATACTGCCTTTCCGTTATTGAAAACCCAAAGAGGGGAAAGACAAAGCATTATGCCGAATGGAAGGCCGAAAAGGAAGGTAAGCCCACCTGGCGGGGACAGATCCGGGAGGATGTTGACAGTATGATTGCCGCCTCCATGACTTTCACGCAGTTTATCTCCACTCTCCGCAAGCAGGGATATGAAGTTAAAACCGGTGTGAAATACATGGCGGTGCGTCCGCCGGGCAAGGAGCGTTTTGTCCGGCTGAAAACCTTGGGGGACGATTACACTGAGGAAGCCATTAAGCAGCGCATTCTGCAAAACCGTAGCCCAAAGCGGGAGCAAATTCTCCCGGAACCTAAACGAAAAAGGTATATCTTAAAAGGTTCTTTCAAGACAGTGAAGAAAATAACCGGACTGCAAGCTCTTTACTTCCAATACTTATATAAGATGGGGATTCTGCCCCGAAAACGTGCGTCCAGCAAACGGACGCATTTTTTATTGCGGGAGGACCTCCGGCACCTGGGGGAAATCACCGCACAAACCAAGCTGCTTTGTGCTCACCATATTTCGAGCAAGGAGCAGCTTTTCACATATCAGTCAGCCGCAGAGCAGGAAATGAGCAGACTGTATGCGGACCGCAAAGCCCTTTACAACCGGATACGTCGCTGTAAGGACGATGAGCAGGTAACGGCATATAAGGAGCAGATTGCCGGACTTTCCAAAAAACTTTCCCTGCTCCGCAAGGAGGTGAAGCTCTGTACGGGCATCCTGTCCCGTTCCGAGGAAATGAAGCGGAAGTTGCTTCAAGTCAGACAGGAAGAAATCCAACATGGAAAGGAGGAAAAAACTTATGAACAACGGAGCCGACGCAGCGGACCAAATCGTAAATATGAGTTTTAAAGGAATTGAGGTGCTGGCTAAAATCTCCGGTGAGGGAGCAAAAAACCTGGCTACCTATCTCTATGCTGTGCTGAAAGACCAGAAAAAGACCAGAGGTAAGACCCGTCTGGAGGGGCTTTTGCGCAGTGGTAAGGAACTGAAAGTCTTTGCAGTCAAGAACGAAGATTTACAGAAATTCACCCAGGAGGCAAAACGTTACGGCGTACTCTATTGTGCTCTCCGTGACAAAAATGATACTGACGGCATGTGCGACATTATGGTGCGGGCAGAGGATGCATCCAAAATCAATCGTATTGTGGAACGCTTCAAGCTGGCTACTGTAGATACGGCAAGCATCAAGAGCGAAATTGAGAAATCCAGAGCTGCCAAGGAAGAGGAAAAGACAACCGATGAAAAAACTCCTGTCGAAAAAGGAGCACCCGCCGAAAAAAGCACGGATGATTTTCTGGATGAACTCATGGCAAAGCCAGAACAGCCGGAGCCGGTAAAGGAGCAGCCCGACAACCCAAACCCCACCACGGCGACGACGGAGAAATCCCATCCGTCCGAGCCTATCTCAGAGCGCAGCGGGAAAGCCGCCGAGGGTACTATTGAGCCGCCAAGAAGATCCGTCCGCGAAGAATTGTGGGAAATCAAGGCCGCTCAAAAGGAGCAGACGGCACAGCCCAAGCGCGAGCCTGCCAGAGAACAGCCAAAGGCCGCAAAACAGAATGTCAAATCCAACAGGCAGCAAATGAAATCCAAAAAACCAAAATCGAAAGCGAGGTAAGCTTTATGAGTAATTTCGATGATTTGTTCAAACAAGAAAATGCGCAACCTCCTTCCTCAAACGACCAGCCCTTTGATAAGGAAGCATGGAAGCAGCAGAAGCAGGAACAGCGGGAAACGGTTTACGCCATGATTGACGATACAGCTGAAGCCGTCGCTAAGGATGGCACAAAATTTCAGAGCTATCTGGATGTACAAAGCCGTTTTGACCGCTACAGCGTGGCCAATGCCCTGTTAATCCTTGCGCAGCGGCCGGACGCAACACGTATAGCGGATTTTGGCACCTGGAAGGAGCAAGGTACCTATATAGGCAGGAAAGAAAGCGGCTTCTATATCCTGGAGCCGGGCGAGGAATATCAGCGTGAAGACGGCACCACCGGCATCAGCTATAACCCTAAAAAAATGTTTGATATTACCCAGACCGGAAACGGCCGCAAACGGGAGACCCCATCCTATCCCGACGACCGTACCCGTATTAAGGCATTAACGACCCATTCACCTGTTCCTATTCGTATCAGCGATTCCCTGCCGGAAGGCACAAACGCCATATACCAGCCGGAAGCAAGGGATATTCTAATCCGTAAGGGCATGGACGCGGGCGATATTTTCCGCGCCCTTTCACAGGAGCTTGCCCATGTGGAAATGGATATGGGAAACGGAAGCTACAATCGTTCTGACCATGCGTTTCATGCCTACTGTACATCATACATGCTCTGCAAGCAGTATGGTGTGAATACGGACGGTTATCGCTTTGACCGTGCCCCCGAAATGCTGGAGGGCATGGATACCCAGGAAATCCGGGCCGAGCTCTCTGTCATCCGTGATGCCGATTGTGAAATTTCAGGCAGGATGAACCGAGTGCTGGCGCAGCAAAGACAGCAAAAACGGCAGGAGCCGGAGCGTTAGGAGGAATTGCCCATGAAAGAAGAAAGGATGCTTACCCTGAACGATTACGAATACGGTGTTGTGGTAAACGCTTTAAACGAAATGCGCAACGACCTGATTAAAGAAGAACGGCCCACCGACGCGGTGGATGAACTGCTTCTCAAAACCATCGACGCCCCAACAAAAAAAGTAAAAAGAAGAAATCATGAAACGCGCTGAAACCGCAAGGAGTAACCTGATACTCTTTGCGGTTTTTTTAGTTCCGGTGGTATGGGCGGCTTTGCTTACTGCCCCTTCCTTGTCGGGAGGACTTCCCGAAATTCTTGCCAACCTAACGGCTGCAATGGATAATCCCTTTCACATCCAGTGGGTGGACGATTCATTAAAGTGCATCCTGCTTTTTATCACCGCTTATGGGATGGGTATCGGGATTTACCTTTCCACTAAACGCAATTACCGGCGAAGGGAGGAACACGGCAGCGCCCGCTGGGGCGGCGCGGCGGCTGTCAATAAAAAATACAGGGATAAGACCCACTGCCGGAATAAAATCCTGACCCAGAACGTCCGTATCGGCCTGGACGGAAGAAAGCACAGACGGAATCTGAATGTGCTGGTGGTGGGCGGCTCCGGTTCCGGTAAGACGAGGTTTTACGCCAAGCCCAACATCATGCAAGCCAACACCTCTTTTGTTGTGCTTGACCCCAAGGGGGAGATCCTGCGGGACACGGGAAACCTGCTCAAAGCCAAGGACTATGAAATCAAGGTGCTGGATTTAATCAACATGCATCTGTCCCATTGCTACAACCCATTTTCCTACTTGCAGGACGACAAGGACGTGTTGAAGCTGGTGACTAACCTGATTAGAAATACCACACCCAAAGGCAGCAATACCAACGACCCTTTTTGGGAGCGTTCGGAAACGGCACTGCTGGAAGCATTAATCCTGTACCTGCTTTACGAAGCCCCGCCGGAGGAACAAAACTTCCCGATGGTCATGGAAATGATTGCCGCTGCCGAAGTCCGGGAGGATGACGAAACCTATCAAAGTCCTTTGGATGAACTGTTCGAACGGCTGGAAATGCGGGAGCCGGAACATCTGGCAGTCAAACAGTATAACATCTTTAAGCTGGCGGCAGGCAAGACGGCAAAAAGTATTCTTATCAGCTTGGGGGTGCGGCTGGAGAAATTTAACTTGGCTTCCATAGCCGGAATTACCACCACGGACGAACTGGATCTGGCCTACATCGGAGAAAAGAAAACGGCACTTTTTGCCGTCATACCGGACAACGATTCATCCTTTAATTTCATTGTCGGTATGCTTTATACACAGCTATTCCAACAGCTCTACTTTCTTGCCGACCATAGGTACGACGGACGGCTCCCTATTCATGTCCATTTTGTCATGGACGAGTTTTCCAATGTCGCCCTGCCGGATGAATTTGACAAGCTGCTTTCCACCATGCGGTCCCGTGAAATATCGGTTTCCATTATCCTGCAAAACCTGGCGCAGCTAAAAGCCTTGTTCAAGGATACCTGGGAGTCCATCGTGGGTAACTGTGACGAGTTTTTATATCTGGGCGGCAACGAGCAAAGCACCCATAAGTATGTATCCGAGCTTTTGGGCAAGGAAACTATTGACACCAATTCCTACGGGCAGAGTAAGGGCAGAAACGGCAGCTATTCCACCAATTATCAATTGTCGGGCCGTGAGCTTCTGACTCCTGATGAAGTGCGAATGCTGGACAACCGCTATGCCCTGTTGTTCGTCCGGGGAGAACGGGCGGTGATGGACGATAAGTACGATATTTTAAAACACCCTAACCTCAAACTGACCGTCGACGGCAACAGCGAAGCTTTCCGTCACGGAGGCACGGAAAACGCCCTGGATTGGAAAGCTATAACCTTAAACGAAAGCGGCGATTACGAGCTTCTCTCCGAGGAAGAACTCGAAATCCTATTGCAATCCTGAAAAAAATTTACATGGAGGTATGATTTTATGAAAATGTCCAAAAGAACAAAAACGGTTTTTACCCTATACTGCGCACTGGTACTAATGACTGCCCTTTTTACCGTACCGGCTTATGCTGCAAATGACCCGATTGAAGTGGTAAACAATCTGTCCGACTTCATATTCGGACTGATCCGCGCTATTGGAATGATCTTACTTGGCTTTGGGATCGTGCAGATCGGCCTTTCCCTCAAATCCCACGACCCATCTCAGAGAGCAAATGGGTTTCTAACTCTGGCTGGCGGTGTCATCATTACCTTTGCCAAAGAGATTTTAAATCTCATTACAGGCTGAAATGAAGCGCCTCAAATATAAGGGGAACCGGCCGGTAAAAGCCTGTTCCCCAAATTTTTTCAAGGAGGTGGTTTTGTTATGTCAAGCGGCAACTGGGTAATCGACAATTTGAATAACGCCCTGAAGACATGGAATGAAAAGCTGGCGGAAATCTGGCAGCTTGTGGCCCAATCTCCCACAGAATTTAAAGGCGGCGGTATTTGGAATGTTATTGTGAATATCCACGATGCATTGCAGGCCATCGGCCTTGCTCTGCTGGTACTGTTCTTCGTAATCGGTGTGGTTAAAACCTGCGGCAGCTTCGCGGAAGTCAAAAAGCCCGAACACGCTTTGAAGCTGTTCATCCGCTTTGCCCTAGCCAAAGGCGTGGTGACTTATGGGCTGGACTTGATGATGGCACTGTTCAACATTGTGCAGGGCATAATCTCTACCATTATGACCAACGCGGGCTTTACTACTACCAATCCAACTGTACTGCCGGACACAATTGTGCAGGCTGTCGAGGATTGCAGCTTCTTGCAGAGCATACCGCTGTGGGCGGTGACGCTGATCGGTGGTCTGTTTATTACGGTGCTGTCCTTCATTATGATTCTGTCGGTGTACGGGCGGTTTTTTAAGTTATATTTATACACAGCAATTGCCCCCGTACCTATGGCCTCCTTTGCTGGAGAACCGAGCCAGAGCATCGGCATATCTTTCCTGAAAAGCTATGCCGCCGTCTGTCTGGAAGGGGCGATCATTGTCCTTGCCTGTGTTATTTTTTCCGTCTTTGCAGTGTCACCACCGGTAGTGGATACCGGCGCCAGCGCCGTTACAATGGTGTGGAGCTATGTAGGAGAACTAATTTTCAATATGCTGGTGCTGGTCGGTGCCGTCAAGATGGCCGACCGGGTGGTACGGGAGATGATGGGGTTGTAATGATATCAGCCGTTTATATTTGTTCATATTGTCTCTGTTCCCGCTTGCGCAGTATTTTTTTGCGTATGGTCACCACCCAACTCAGTATGACAAGACCAAGCATAGCTAAAAAGATTGCTGTCGCCAGTATTTCATGCTCCTGCACAAAGTCCGGAAAAAGAATGGAGACAAAAAGAGCATAGAGCAGTGGTATCCCAAGCCGTAAGAAAGATGCGATTTTAAACATGGAGTTTAACAGAAGCATTAATAAAAATATGAAAATGGATATGTACATCATAAATAAACCCTCCTTTCCTAATTCCATTATCACCCATGGAAAAAGAAAATGGAAGGATATCACAGTGATAAATCAAAAGGAGGTTTTGCATGAAATCGGATCATTACAATAAGCAACTAGAAAAAGAGAAAGAAAAGCTCAACAAGCTTGCCGATGAAGCCTTGAAAAATGGTATCCCACTTAATCAGCATGAGGCTTTTATGGAGCAGAACCGTAAGGTTGACGAATTGGTAGTGAGGATACAAAGGGAAAAGGAACGGCGAAAGAAGAACCGACAGGAACGATAAGACAAACAACCCCACAAAGCTTCATTGCACGGAGTTTTTTTTATTTGGAGGTGATTATAATTGGAAGTTAAAATCAACCGGGAAATCCGGGATTATACGGAAAGTATGTTTTTTGGACTGTCCATGCGGCAGTTCATTTTTTCTGTCCTGGCCGTAGGGATTGCCGTGGGCTTCTATTTCGGTTTACGGGACTACTTCGGAACTGAAACTGTGAGCTGGATGTGCGTTTTGGGTGCAGCCCCCTTTGCTGCCCTGGGCTTTATCAAATACCACGGCATGACTGCGGAGCAGTTTTTATGGGCGTATATCAAATCGGAGTTTCTCATACCTAAAGAGCTGACCTTTTATCCTACCAACGTGTATTACGAAGCATTGAAGCCGAGCATCGAGAAACACGAGAAGGAGGAATACAAAAGCCATGATTAAGACTCTGCAAAAAATTATGAAGCAGGATAAGGAGAAATTTATAGTCCCCAAAGGCGTCCAGCAAGCTATCCCCATACGCGCCATCTGGCCGGATGGGATTTTTCGTGTTGGCAACAAATTTTCCATATCCTTTCGCTTTGAAGACATCAATTATGCAGTAGCCTCCAAGGAGGATAAGGAAGCTATGTTTTTATCCTATTCGGAGCTTTTAAATTCCTTTGACAGCGGAGCCACCACTAAAATCACCATCAATAACCGGCGTTTGAACAAAACAGACTTTGAAAACTCCATTCTGATTCCTTTAAGAAACGACCGGTTGGACGAGTACCGCAGGGAATACAATCAGATGCTCATGGATAAGGGCACCGGCGCAAACAGCATTGTGCAGGATAAATATGTGACAGTCTCTGTAATGAAAAAGAACATTGAGGAAGCGAGGAATTATTTTTCCCGCATCGGCACCGACCTGATTACCCATTTTTCACATCTGGGCTCCAGATGTGTGGAGCTGGATGCCATTGACCGGCTTAGAATCCTGCACGACTTCTTCCGTTCCGGTGAGGAAACGGATTTTCGTTTTGACCTGTCCGAAACCATGAGAAAAGGGCACGATTTTAAAGATTATATCTGCCCCGACACCTTTGAGTTTGAAAAAGACCACTTTCGCATGGGCAGCAAATTCGGGCGTGTCATCTTCCTGCGTGAGTATGCCAGCTACATCAAGGACAGTATGGTATCCGAATTGTGCGATTTAAACCGGAATATGATGTTGTCGCTGGACATTATCCCCATCCCCACCGACGAAGCTGTGCGGGAGGTGGAGAACCGGCTGCTGGGTGTGGAAACCAATATCACCAACTGGCAGCGCAGGCAGAACCAAAGCAATAACTTTTCCGCCGTGGTGCCCTATGACATGGAGCAGCAGCGCAAGGAAAGCAAGGAGTTCCTCGATGACCTGACCACCCGTGACCAGCGGATGATGTTTGCCGTACTGACGATGATACACGTTGCAGACAGCAAAGAGCAGCTTGACAGTGATACCGAAACTCTGTTGACCACGGCACGGAAGCACCTGTGCCAGTTCTCCGCCCTGACCTATCAGCAGATGGATGGCCTGAACACAGTGCTACCCTACGGCTTGCGGAAAATCGACGCCATACGGACACTGACCACTGAGAGCACGGCAGTCTTTATTCCATTCAGGGCACAGGAGATTGCTCATAGCGGCGGCATCTATTACGGCCAGAATGTTATCAGCAAGAACATGATTATTGCCAACCGTAAGCATTTGTTAAACGGCAACAGCTTCATTCTGGGGGTGTCCGGTTCCGGCAAGAGCTTTACCGCCAAGAGGGAAATCGTTAATCAGATGCTTGCCAGTGACGACGACATTATATTAATCGACCCCGAAAGGGAGTATTCCTCCCTTGTCAAAGCGATGGGCGGTGAGATCATTCACATTTCTGCGACCTCTCCTAATCATATCAACGCAATGGACATGAACAAGGATTATGGTGATGGTGCAAACCCTGTTATCCTAAAATCTGAATTTGTACTGTCCCTGTGCGAGCAGCTCATAGGCGGACAAAACCTGGGCGCGAAACAAAAATCCTTGATTGATCGCTGTACGGCAAGTGTCTACCGGAAATATCTTCAAAACAATTTCAAGGGAACACCGCCCACCTTGCAGGACTTTCATGGGGAGCTTTTAAAGCAGGACGAGCCTGAGTCCCAGGAGATTGCCCTTGCCATAGAATTGTTTACCAGCGGCAGCCTGAACACCTTTGCCAAACACACCAACGTGGATGTGAACAACCGCCTGATCTGCTATGACATTCTTGATTTAGGAAAACAGCTCCTTCCCATCGGCATGCTGGTGGTGCTGGACAGCATACTAAACCGTATCACGCAAAACCGGGCAAGAGGAAAGAACACCTTTATCATCATTGATGAGATTTATCTGCTGTTTCAGCATGAGTACAGCGCCAATTTCCTGTTCACACTCTGGAAGCGTGTTAGGAAGTACGGCGCTTTTTGCACGGGCATCACGCAGAATGTAGACGATCTTTTGCAGAGCCATACGGCACGGACCATGCTGGCCAACAGTGAGTTTATTGTCATGCTCAATCAGGCTTCTACGGACAGAATGGAGCTTGCAAGGCTAATAAATATTTCCGACCTTCAGCTTTCCTACATCACAAACGTGGATGCCGGTAACGGACTCATTAAGGTGGGCAGTTCCCTTGTGCCTTTCAAGGACCAATTTCCGCATAACACCAAGCTCTATAGCTTGATGACCACCAAGCCGGGAGAGCAGGCGGCAATATGATAAACCATACAAGCCTTAAACGACTGTCCATATTTACGGTCAGCCGTTTATTTATTTGAAGGAGGAAAACACAATGGAAAATATCCGTTTTTCAAGCAAGGAGCATAAGGATTTTTATTGTCAAATGCTTCTTAAAACCCACAATTTTGACCCTTATCACCGGGCGTTTTTCTATACAATGGGAATTTGTGCGGAAACAAGACGCAATATAGACACCCTTTTTGATTTTAAAAACGATGGAATTAATCCGGACGGCCTGTCAGCTCCGTGGCAGACCGGCGGTACCCACCGTTTGTGCCGTTTAGCCTTTAATCTCTGGAACGGCTTTACGGAGGAGGGTAATGAAAACCGTTCCTCCCCCTATGAGTTATTCGACTGCGATTTTGCGCCCTACTTTTTTGAAGCCATCCGGTTGCGCTATCCTGAATACTGCCGGAACGTAGGACGTACCATCCATATATCTGTGATAGAACGGTAAATCAACAAATTATGAAAAGGAGGTGCGCGCGTTGAAAGAAATCAAAACTAAATACACCATAAAAGACATTAAAGTGCTGGATAAAACAATAGATGTTTCCCACAGGATGAAAAAAGCCTATATCCGCACCAAGGATAAGGCTGAACGTCTTGGACATAACAAGGACGATAACTATGTGGATGAAGCCGAAAGCAGCATCCAGGAAAGTATGGAAACTGTTGCCCGAAAAGCCGGATATGCTGTGGGGAATCATGGCAAAAAAACAGTTCAAAAAATAAAGGAACGCCGCGCACCGGATACAAATGCATCGCATTCGGATTTACCTAACGGAGAGGATTCACGGCAGGCTCCCGATAATGAAGCAAAGGAATCCGTGTACCAAAATGGCGTTCCAACTGAAACAAAACAGGCAGCAAAGCGGAATGCCTCCCCCTTCAAAACCAAAGAAACAGGGAAGAAAAGCGTTTCTCAACCCATATCAGAGCCAACAGCAAAACATAATGTTATCCAATCCACAGCGAAGAAAACCACAATGAAACAAACCTCAAAACGGAAATTTACTCTATCCAAACCAAGCGAATTGGCAAAACGCAGGTTTGTTCAAAGCAGAGCGAAACAGCAGCTTTCCCAAGCTGGTGAAATTCGGACGGTAAGTCAAAATTTCAGTTCAATACAATCACAACAAGTATCCAAGCAAATAAATTCCCAACACTCCTTCTTTCAACCGGTCAAGAGAGCAGCATCACAGACCTTCCGTGAATACGGAGAAACAGGCCGAGCCATAAAGCAGTTTGCCAAAACCGGTGGCAAAAACCTAAAGAAATCTGTTAAGGGTACGATAAAAACGACCCAAAAGTCGGTAAAAACAGCCGAACATACTGCAAAAGTTGCCACAAAAACCTCCAAGGCAGCGGCAAAAACCGCTGCACATACTGTACAGACTGCTCAAAGAGCAGCACAGGCAACAAGGATGGCAGCAAGAGCGGCGACGGTTTCTGCAAAGGTGACATTGAAAGCGGTAATGGCCTCTATCAAAGCAATTATCGCGGCAGCAAAGGGTTTGGTTGCCCTGATTACCACCGGTGGATGGATAGCATTTATTATTATTCTTGTGATATGCCTTGCGGGACTTTTTACAAGCTCTGTGTTTGGGATTTTCTATTCCAATGAAAGCTCAGGAGAAAACACTCCTGTCATGACGGAGGTAGTTCAACAGCTAAATGAGGAATTCACGGTAGAACTAGATCAAATACAGGATGAAAATCCCCATGACACGCTGGAGATGTCCGACAGCATCAGCATAATAGGCAATTGGCGGGATATCCTAGCGGTCTATGCAGTCAAGGTGGCAACCGACCCGGAAAATGGTATGGAGGTTGCCACTCTTGACAATATAAAGGTGGGAATTCTACGAGATGTCTTCTGGGATATGAACATAATCGACTATTGGATAGAAACTATTGAGCATGTAGAAACGGTAACATCTACCGATGAGGGCGGTAATGAAACACAGGAAACGGTTACCACCACCGAGATTATACTGCATATCAGTTTAGACTCAAAATCCTATACGGATATGATTGACGAATACGATTTCAATGTTGAACAGGTAGAAATGCTGAACGAATTAATGCAGGATAAATACCGGGAATTATTTATGCGGCTGATCGGCAGTTAAGGTATATTAGCCTGTACCTGCAGAAAATCAAAAGGAATATACCGTGAAGAAAATAAATGAACCATACGAAAGGTGGAAGGATGGATGAATTTAGAAAAATTAAGAGACGTGGAGTATATAAAGTGCGTGGATTTACTGACTGAGTTGCTTGATCTGGATGCCGATGAAAAAGAAAAAATCCATAAGTGCTTTCAAAGGATGGGGATTAAAAGTTTTTTTCTGCACCTTGAATCATTGGACTTACCTCCTCAAATTTTCGAGAAACTGAATAGAATTAAATCCATTATTGATTTAGTTGAAAGAAAAAGGGGGCAGGTATGACATGAAGCAAGATATACGGCATACTGATAATTTTTTAAAAGGGCTGACAACCTTAACAGGACTGTCCTATAAAAAAGTTCAGCGGTATGTAAAAGAAAATAACCCCTTTAATATCCTGGAGCATCCTCATATCATGGAACCAAATGAAAAGCAGATTGAAAAGATAGGATTGCTCAATGAGTTTATTGCCTCGTACAACATTTTGAAAATCTATGAGAGCAATGAAAAGGTAGTGCTTAATTCATCAACCTTATCAGGTCAGTATTTCTTAGCCCTTTTGGGGGGGATGAAGGATAAAGAAAGGTTTATGGTGGCTTTTTTAGACAGCGGCAATAATATAATCGAAGCAAAAACCATGTCGGAAGGAAGTATCGGACAAACAGCAGTATATCCAAGAGAAATATTGAAATATGCTCTTGCCTGTGATTGTAATGCAATGATTTTAGCCCATAACCATCCCGGAGGCTCCAAAAATTTTTCTCCGGAAGATAAGGCGCTGACACAGAGGATCGTTGATATTTTTCATCCCTTAGAAATTAAAATACTAGATCACATAATTGTGAGCGGCGCAAGCTATTCTTCCATGGCAGAAACAGGGATACTTCCGCATCAATGCAAGGGTACGGCAAATTATGAAGAGATTGCATTAGGCTCAATAACTGTGGAAGAAAAGCGGAATGGATTTAAACATACACATTCGCGTTAAATGTTTCATCAAATAATTAACAAGAGAAAAGTGGCATTAAAAAATGAAATGTGGGTTTTACAGGTTAGACCCCGTTATCTTATCAACAACGAGGTTTGTCATGATTATATGCCTTTTTTGTGAATGATTTTTTATAAACTCGTTGGCAGTGGATGTTTAGATAGGTAGACATATTAAAAGGCTTCACCATGGAGTAAACAAAGACTTATTATTGTGTATAGATGGAGATCAGTAAAACTACTCTTGTCATAGTCTTGACAAAAAAAGGGAGATCTGATATTATACATACTAATGGTATGTATAATAGAAATGAGGTATAGCATGGCACGTAATAAGTATCCTGAAATAACAGTAAATCGTATCCTTGATACATCAATGAAATTATTTATGTCAAAAGGATATGAGCATACAACTATACAGGACATAATTGATGAATTGGGAGACTTGAGTAAAGGGGCTATTTATCACCATTTTAAATCTAAAGAAGAAATAATGGATGCAGTAAATAAAAGAATGGCGGAACAAGGAATTGGAGATATAACAACAATTGTTGTTGACAGTAGTTTAACTGGGATTGATAAGCTCCGTAAGATGCTCTTATTTTCCATATCTGCGGCTCAGCATGAAGCTATTGATAAGACAATGCCGCCTTTTCTTAAAAACCCACAATTATTAGCACTTCATATGCGTGATACTTTGGGCTCGGCATCTGAGCTTTTAACCGGCGTAATTGAAGAGGGCATTAATGATGGCTCAATAAAAACGACACAGCCCCGTGAGTTATCGCAAATGATATTATTGTTTTTTAATGTCTGGATAAATCCATGGATGTATTCATGGTCATCGGATGAAATGAAAAATATAGTTACTTTTATGAAAAATGTTCTAGATGAAATAGGAGTTCCTATTTTTTCAAAAGAAATACTTCAATCATTAGACGAATTATACTTACTTTCACAGGATAAGAAATAGCTATTCAATGTTAATTTAGAATAGCTTTTTTAAAAAAGATATACATACCAAACGTCGGTATTAAAAATTAAGTGAAGGGATTTTAAAAATGAATAAAAGAATTTTTGAGGAGAAATGGGAAAAGAGTTTTTTGATTATTTTTATAGGGGAGGCTATCTCCGAAATAGGCAGTTACGCAGTACAGTTTTCACTGATATGGTGGATTGCAAGTAAGACATCATCACCTTTAATGATGGCATTATCAGGGTTAATGGCATTTTTACCTCAATTTTTTCTAGGACCATTTGTTGGTGTATGGATAGATCGCTTAAAACGAAAAGCAGTTATTATTTATGCGGATTTATTTATTGGAGTGGTAGCTACAGTTTATGCGGTATTTTTTCTTTTTGGCAATCCACCGTATTGGTCTGCTTGCGTTGTTCTTGGTATTCGTGCAATAGCAAATGTATTTTATACTCCGGCTATTCAGTCAGTGATACCAATGCTTGTTCCAAAGCATGGCCTTATTCGTGCCAATGGATGGATTCAGTTTATGCAGTCGGGAGCGTTAATGCTGGGACCGGTTTTGGGAGCAGCAATGTATGCAGTTTTACCTCTGCCGGTAATATTATTATCTGATTTGGTCGGTGCACTTGTGGCTAGCATATCTATTGGGATCATTAAGATTCCCGAACTTAAGCGAGAGCAATATCAAGCTCAGAATTTTACGAAAGAAATGAAGGAAGGATTTGATATATTTCTTCAAGATAAAAAACTTTTGATTGTTACACTTGCGGCTGCAATCGGTATGATTTTCTATATGCCGCTTTCATCATTCTTTCCTCTTATGACAAGCGAATATTTTCATGCATCTGCATGGCATGCAGGTATCGTCCAATTTGGGTATGCAGGAGGGATGATGATGTGTTCCATTTTGGTGGGAACATATGGAACTATAAAGAATAAGCTGTTTGTGGTGCATATAGGTCTTCTGGGGTTGGGGTTAACATCTTTTTTCAGCGGTATCCTTCCGCAAAGCAATACAGCATTTTGGATATATGCTGTATTGTGTACGCTCATGGGTGCAAGCGGTAATCTATACAACATTCCGTATATTGCCTATATGCAGGAAACTATACCGAAGGAAGCTCATGGACGTGCATTTTCAGTGATGAGCAGTTTGATGTCAGCTACAATGCCGCTGGGGCTTTTAATTGCCGGGGCAGTAGCGGAAATAAACGGAGTGGCCTCGTGGTTTTTTATTACCGGTGTTGCTTTTTTTATAATTACAGGTATGAGTATTTTTCTTACAAAATTCAAAAGAGTGATGTGATATTTATAAATTTATTACGATTATGAGTAGTCCACACAAATGAAGAATGTGATAGGCACGATTAAAGTACGTAATTTCATTAAAATGCTTTATAGGAGAGCAGAGAGAAGAATATTAAAAGAAATTTTGTTTTAAAGATCTCAATTTAATAGTAGTAAGGGCAAACCTGTCGAAAGACAGGGACGCAAAGCCAGAGGGGTCTAAAGTGTTTGCTACACTATGACAGCCGGTTGCCGCATTTACTATGTGTCTAAGACCTGCCCTCTTTTGCGGTAGGTTTTTATTTTTGTATGGGATAGCATATGGATGATGTGATATTGGAGGCAAAACAATATGCATAATAAAGATTTGGACAAGCTGGGTAAAATTATAAAAGCTGCTAGAAAAGAAAATAATCTCACTCGAGAGCAGCTAGCAGAAAAAATTAATATTACACCTCGCTATCTCATGTCTATTGAGAATGAAAACAAAAAGCCAAGCTATAATGTTCTTTTTAATCTTATTCGGAAATTAGGCATATCTGCAGATAGAATTTTTTTTCCTGAAAAACTGCATGCTGATTCAAAAGTTGGGTTACTCATCCAATTACTATATATGTGCGATGAAAGTGAACTCAATGTTATAACTGCAACAATAAAAGCTTTGATAGACAATAAAAAGTATTAAAAAGCATCCTATATGGAGGCATGTCAGACAAATAGATTTTGCAGCCTAAATAAGAAATGACAAGGGAAATTGTAAGTAAGCAATAGCTTTTTAATGTAACGGATTGCGCCGTCAAATAAAAAAGGTGAGTTTGTTGGGACTTTCTGTACTTGAGTGATGGTCCCCCCCTATGCTCACAAATTTGGAGGGTACTTTTATGCTTATTCAGTATGTCTTAAAAATTCAGCGACCGCTATTGAATGGCGGTCAAGCGTGATAAAGCAAACATTATTTTATACTTTATAACTAATGTTAAACTATTAAAAAAAGCTTATTTTGGGCAAGGGGCAAATATGACCAACAAGTAGAACTACCAGAGCCTAAAAATAGGATATATAAAAACGCAAGTCTTGTAAAAGCTCATTTGGATTGCACCCAAGTGAGCTTTTTTTGTCGTATAAAGCGGAATTGCGTCGGATGCCGTTCTCCACCCTCTGTTTTGGTTTTCCAAAAAATCAAAACGGAGGTTAGAATAATGAAAACGATCAATTTGCGGGATTATTACCCGTTTTATAAATCTGATTTTTTTATTGAGGTAGCTGATGAAATTGCACTATCCCTAAAACGCTTTGAACTGAATGACAGTGCCTATCGACTGCGTACATACAGGCATAAAGCGTACTACTCTCTTGACCGGAACGACGGTATTGAACATGAGATTGTGTTTATATCATTATCGCCCCAGGAAATTTACGAAAGAAGAATTACCAATAATGAGCTTTATGCTGCAATCAACAGCTTGCCGGAAAAACAAGCAAAGCGTATTTACGCATATTTCTTTTTAGGTATGAGTAAAGCGGCTATTGCAAAGGCAGAGGGTGTCCGGGAAAGTGCAGTCAGAGAATCCATTGAGCGTGGACTGAAAAATATTGAAAAGTTTCTTAAAAACTTTTTATAACACCCTGCGGTTTTGCCTCAAAAATGAACTGGTTATTAGAGGGACAACTTCTACCCCCTCGATTGAACTTTGACAATTAAATAGTTGTTTTCCGGTACGTTCCCCGTATGTCCTGAAAGGGAAAGCCAGATTGCAGGTACGCCAAGACCACCTGTTTGATGCCAATTACAATATAAGCAATGTATCTCACGCTATTATAAATTGGAAAGGTAAGGTGCGAGCGATCAATACCCGTGCAATAAATAGACAATGGTTATGTTTAAGGCGATGACACATACGAGGGATAATGATACTTCCGTCCAGCCACAGCCCCGCGAAGCGGGAACACGCAATGGGGGCGGCTCGGTGAGAACCACGGAGAGGTGTAATTCCTATGAGGATGGTCAGCCGCCATCTGCCGGATAAACACAAATGAAAATAAAACCAAAACAGAAATGTAGGTTAGGGGTGCGCTGTAATATATGACTATTTAAACAAAGGCGCCCCCTGATACTGCAAAAATATAGAAATTAGTGATTGTGAGGACGGAGGGGTTTTATGAAAGATAAATTGATTCGATATAGTATGCAAATTGCTATGTTGAGGCAATTATTGACTTTGGCTTTAATCACTGAGAAGGAATTTACATTAATTAAAAATAAGCTTATGCAGGACTATGGCGTAGTTTCAGACCTGACATCTTAATTTACACATTTGTCAGATATTCAATAGATTATTATACTGATTCCGTAATAATAAAAGCTGAAAGGGGGATTTATGATGCATGAAGTTGAAGTAATTAGAGCAAATAGGAAAGTATCTGAACGTACAGCAGGGAAGCTGACGGATATCTTGCGTGTTGCTCCTTATGCCAGAGTTAGTACGGATTCAGAGGAACAATTAAGCAGTTATAAATCACAGGTTGCTTATTATACGGACTTGGTAGAAAAGCGTAAGGATTGGGTTTTGGTAGACATCTATGCAGATGAAGCCATAACAGGCACACAGGTGACAAAGCGTGAGAATTTTCAACGTATGATTAATGATTGTATGGACGGAAAAATCGATATGATTATTACAAAATCTATATCAAGATTTGCAAGAAATACCTTGGATACTCTAAAATATGTCCGTATGTTAAAGGAAAAAAATATTGCAGTATTTTTTGAGGATGAAAATATTAATACGATGACAATGGACGGTGAACTGCTGCTTGTCATATTAAGCTCTGTTGCACAGCAGGAGGTTGAGAACATTTCTGCCAATGTAAAAAAGGGCTTAAAAATGAAAATGAAGCGCGGTGAACTGGTTGGCTTTCAAAGCTGCCTAGGGTACGATTATGACCCTGTTGAAAAGAGTATTTCTATCAATGAAGCAGAAGCAGGTGTGGTGCGCTACATATTTGACCGGTATGTTGATGGTGCCGGTGCCTATGTTATTGCAAAAGAGTTGACCGGCCTTGGATATAAAACCAGGTATGGTAATACACAATGGCATGATACAACCGTTTTAGGAATTATTAAAAATGAAAAGTACAAGGGTGATGTTTTGCAGGGCAAGACATTTACTGTTGATCCTATATCAAAGAGAAGACTGGATAACTATGGTGAGGAGGATCAATTCTATGTGAAAAATCATCATGAGCCTATTGTCAGTGAAGAAGTCTTTGAAAAGGCTCAGGGGATTTTAAGCCGAAGAGGCGCTAAGCGGCGTGGAGTTGAAAAGGGAAAGCGTGAAAAATACAGCAGAAAATATGCTTTCAGCAGCAAACTGGAATGTGCCTTTTGCGGAAGCAATTTATCACGCCGAAACTGGCATAGCGGTACTGTTCATGAAAAAGTGATCTGGCAGTGTGTAACAGCTACCAAGAAAGGCAAGAAATATTGTCCACCCAGTAAAGCAATTGAAGAGAAGATTCTTGAAGATGCTTTTGTTGAATCGTACAAGCTGTTGTGCGATAATAATTCTGATGTGCTTGATGAATTAGTAAAAAGAATGGAAGCTGTTTTAAAGAGTAATGATTTTCAAAAGCGGCTTGTAAAAGTGGAGAATGAAATTCAAGCCGTTGAGCAGAAAAGAAACCGGCTAATTGACCTTCACCTGGAGGAAAAAATAGATAAAGCTGCTTATGAAAAGAAGTACGAAGAGTTTCAACTGATTTTGGATGACCTTCTGAGTGAAAAGGAGCAATTGGAGCAGTCTTCTCAAGAAGAAATTGACCTGGCAAAGAGAATAGAACATTTTCGCAAGGTGCTTGAGAAAAATGAAATTTTAACGACTTTTGATCGATGTGTATTTGAAAGCATTGTGGAGAAGGTTATTATCGGAGAAGTAGATGAGGATGGAAAACCTAATCCATACAAGCTTACTTTCGTTTATAAGACCGGATTTTATAATGCCGTGCAGAGCAAAATGTATAAGCAGTTTAAAAAAAAGAGACGGCAAAATGATGTGGTAGATTTGCCTTCCTTTACCTCGACCGACACACGTGGAGTGTGTTGTGTTGATAATAAGAACTGATAAATGGAATGGTTAAAAAAGCTTATAGATAAAGGGTTTTCTAGATTGGAAGATTTTATAGCAAAATCTTTCAACTTAGAAAATCCTTGTTTTTTAATATATTAAGAACATATCCACTGTTAAAATTGGCGTAGGGTTGAGTTGACAGATTAGATAAATTCATAGGGTTGAGGAGATAGCTTAGATGTGATAAAATATATAAATAGACTAATTAACATATTGTATTATTGATGTAATGTTAAATAGGCTTTAAACCTATAAAGGGGAATAAATAAATGATCAATATTACTAAAATTAAAGGTATTTCAAATAGTTATCCAGAAGAAATTGAAGGAACAAACGAATGGTATTACTGTAGGGAAGAAGCGGATCCATGTTGTGATTTATATGATGCCTATGAAATATTTAATAGAGATGGATTTTTTAAAGGAATTATTCATCACTTAATCCATTACCCTGAGGGGGAATTTCATTCACCGTTTCAAATCCAAGATAATATATATGTTGAAAAACCAATATGGAATAACGGAGAATTAAATTTTTTAGTTGTTGATTTTCATCAAAATTTAATTAGAATTACAAAATATATTCCAGAAAAACAAAAATTAGAGGTTATAACTGAGTTGTCTTTATCAGAAGTTGAAGATTGTTATAATTTAATGCTTGAAACAACACCACTTACCCTTGGAAGAAGCGGAAATGATGGTTTTTACGAAATTATTTGGCCAGAAAAAAAGAAAATTGCAATTGGAAAAACAGAGACAGTATTATTTCGGGATGAAGATAAGTTATATCTATCAGAATGGTATGAAAATCCACAATATCATGAAAATGTAATAGTTAGAGATGTTCAAACAGGAGAAATAATAGAAAAAAGTGAAGGCTATTTACGTAGACTACCTAATAACGTGTACTGGAAAATCTAAGTAATAATTAAACACTGTTCATTTAGCTAAGAAGTGATATTGATGAGACGCCGTATGTCTAAAAATTCAATAATTTATTTTATATAGCACTAATGGAGGGAAATGCCATGGAGATTCCAGTTAGCAGTTCTTCATTTCAGAACTTTATTGTAGATAGTCAATTGTTTGAAAAAACAAATAAAGCGCTGATAAATTATCTAATAAATTGGTATAACGATAATCCGGAAGCTTTTATAGATGACATGAGAGCTGATTTGAATAGGATTTTACAAACGTACAATTTTCATAATGAGAGAGTTGCCATAAGTAAATCTTATAGCTATGAACCACCCCTTGATTATATTGCTTGTGATATAAGAATTACAGATGAAGAAGATTCTTGTTGTTGTGTTTATACAGCTTTTTTTGATCAAGAACTAAATATCTTTGATGATAAAATTTGCGGATAGATTATGAGTAGAATTTTTCCTTTATAATACTAGTTTAACAACAGAGAATAAACTTATATAGACGAGGTGTTTTATGCAATATAATCCAACAATACATTTCATACCACCCAAACCTCCAAAGAGAGAAAGAAGAGTAGGTATATACTGTAGAGTCAGTAGTAATAGTTCTGAACAACTAAAAAGCCTTTCTGCACAGGTATCTGCACTTACCAGATTAACTGCAGCCGCACCGCAGTGGCTTCTTGTTGATGTGTATATGGACATAGCCTCTAGTAAAACTGGTTCTTCTCGGAAAGAGTTTGCACGTATGATTGAAGATTGTCACTCACATAACCTTGAGATTATATTCACAAAGAGTATTAGCCGATTTGGTAGGGATACAGTTGATACACTTGAAGCCTTAAATCAGCTAAAAACATTAGGAGTGAGAGTTATATTTGAGCAAGAGGATTTGGATACTGCAAATATAGATAGTGAACTCATGATTTCTATCATCGAAGCTATAGCACAGGCTGAAAATGAATCTAGATCTGATAATATAAAATGGGGTATCAAACAACGTGCCGCACAAGGTACTTCAAAGCTATATAATAGAAAATGCTATGGATATTACAATGATGAAGATGGTAACCTGGCTATTGATGAGAAAGAGGCGAAAAATGTTCGCATGATATTTAGCCTCTATATTCAGGGTAAGAGTGTTTTAGGTATTGTGAAAGAACTGGAACGGTTGGGGATCAAGTCTCCTACTGGAAAGGCTACATGGCCTAAGAGAACAATTGACGTAATACTCAGTAATGAAAAGTATATGGGCAATGTGCGGTTGTTGGATAACGGAAAGCATAGCGCATGTTATTTAGCTGAAGACAACAATCCGGCCATAATCTCTAAGGAAACATTTCAAGCCGTGCAGATTGAAAAACAGCACCGAAGCAATGTTATAAAAGGCGAAGAAGGAAATCAGCGAAAAAGCAGAAAATACAGCTCAAAGAAGTAGATTTTAGAAAAGGGAGTTTTTTATATTTAGCGAGGTGCATTTATGAAATATTTTTGTTATGTAAGTGATCGTGTGGGAACATGTTATCATGAATTTTACAAAGGCAAATGGGATCATAAAACCTTCTGGACATCAGATTCAATACTAATACACGACGATACTTTTATGGAGTTAGAAATATACAAAGCATTTGCAGCAGTTATTCCTAATTATGATCTATATGGAGTAACAGAAGTTAATCAATCCCAATGGAAAGATATACTTTATTATACATCGCAATTGGCTACTGAAGCAAAAACAGCCCTTAATGAAGCTACATTTTGGGTAAATGAAGTATTCGAAAATGAAAAAGTATTTACAATATTAGGGATATAAATCGCAAATTTTAAAGACGTAAAAATCAAATAGCCTAATCGAGAATTATTTAGCGAGAGGACAGGATGGATATCAAACCAGTATAAACACAGCATTTTTGCTGCATTTTTGAAAAGTGTAAAATAGCCTAACAATTTCATGTTGAGTGTGTAATAATGATGACGAATAGTGGTTCTAAGGGAAAATGAGACTGGACAACCACTATATGTAGTGGTTTTGGAGCGAAAATCGGGCAAAAATCGGGCCGAAAAAATGCATTTTTTGCCCCTGTTTTTTGGGGCATTTTATAGATGACATTTAATATTTTGAGTCCATGCTTGAATTTTTCATAGATGGACAATAAAATGGTAAAAAATGAGTCCTTTTATAAAGCATGTAGACAAATAGGAATTTGTCGGGCAGTTTTGAACCAGAGATTGTTTTGATAACTTTACGATAACAAAGCGACGGTATGCCCCATTACCATATTGCAGGCGCTGTAATGGGGGGATAATAGTGGGTGCATTATGATTAAAAGAGAACTGATCAGTCAGAGTATTGACTATATGCTACAACACCTTGACGAAGGCATTACGATTAAAGAAGTGGCAAACCACTTTCATTATTCAGAATTCTATTTCAGCAGGGTTTTTAAGGCGGTAACGGGCGAAAGTGTATATGCGTTTATCAAGCATCTGAAAATGGATCAAAGTGCGATTGACATTAAGCTGAAACAGCATAAGGCAATCACCGATATTGGATTAGATTACGGATATAGTTCCTCCAATTATAGTTCTGCATTTAGGCAGCATCATAGTCTTTCTCCAACTGAATTTCGTAAATCTACCGGGGCAACAAGTATTGCGAATCCGTTTTACCCTGAAATTGTTGATTACTTTGAAACCTTCGACGACTACGATGCCAGAATGAAAATCGTATTGTTGCACGATGTTCAGGTCATTTATGAGAGAGTCTTTGGAAATTACGGCGGACTGAAGGAAAAATGGTTTCAATTTTTGGATACCTACAAGGATCATATTCAGGATGATACCTTAATGATTGAAAGGTTCTATGACGACCCTACGATTACTTCTCTGAATAGTTGCATATGCGATCTGTGCATAACAGCAGACAATACTTGTAAATTAGAGAATATCGCAACGATAAAAGGCGGGAAATTTGCGACTTACCGATTTGAGGGAGAAATAAAAGATATATTTCGCGCGCTTCAAGGAATCTTCGCTGTTTGGTTTCCTAAAAGCGGTTACGAGATGGATGAAAAATACGGACTAAATATCTATCGAAAGATTGATAGAGCAACGAGTTGTGTAGTAATGGATTTGTGCATACCGGTTAAATAGGGCAAGAATTCAGAAGTTTGGCGCTAAGGCTTATTGCTAAAATGAGATTGATCCAGCGGGATCGTTATCATTTTTGCAATAGGTCTTTTTTAATGCTGTCATGGAGGTGTCAATATGTTCGACATAAGAACAATTCAGGAACAGGTTATTTACGAAGCAGTTAAGCGCGAAAGCGATGATGAAACAGCAAAAGCGATTGTGTATGGAGATGATGGGTCTGCCAAGAGCCAGGATAATGCTTCCTGGACGAAGTCTACCATGCGCCGGTTAGAAAATAAATTTGATCCGGAAACCACAAAGCAAATCAGGATGGCCTGCCAGTGCGGTTATGGGATGGACGAAAAGCTAGCGCTGATAGAGAATCTGATAGCATCTTCATCTTGCATGGAGGAATTTGCAAGCTCCGAGAAAGCAAAAGTGGCGGGTCTGTTTTATCAGGACGGCGTAATTTATCTGCAATTTCAATTTTGCCCCTGCCCTATGCTTGCAGATGTGGACAGATTTGAAACGAACACATGGTGCCAGTGTACGACAGGGTATAGCAAGGTTCTCTTTGAAAAAGCCTTTGGTTGCGAGGTCGATGTAGAATTATTAAAAAGCGTAAAAATGGGCGATGATGTTTGTCTGATGACAATAATACCGCATGATTGCATCTCCGCTTTTTGTAAAGGGGATGCAATATGAACTGTTTTGAAGCAGCGGAATATGAGATTATCCCTACCGAAACATATAAAATTTTGCGTAACTGTTCCGGTTGCGGCAGCAAAACTGTTTGCCGCAGCACCAACAAGGTTAGGGTGAACGCCAATGGAAAACAGATTGATGTATGGCTGATTTATCAATGTACTAAATGTAAACATACATACAATCTGCCGATTCGCTCGCACATCAACAAGAACCGTTTGAATAAGGCAGAGTATGAGGCATTGCTGCGAAACGACCAAGAAATTGTATATCAATATGGTTTGGACAGGGTTTTATTTCAGAAAAACGATGCTGAGATTTTGGAAGAGCCGGCTTATGTTTTGAGGGATACCGGCGAAGATACGGAGGGAGATGCTATAAGGTTTCGTAACCCCTATCATTTGCGAATACGCTATGACAAGCTAATTGCTGAATGCCTGAAAATATCTCGATCCGAAGCGAAAAGGGTTTTGGAAAACGGTGTGTTATCCGTAGAGCAACCTTCCGATAATGAGGTAATATTCCAATATTGATGTGTAAGTATTATAAGAAGAATAATAGGAACATTACAAAATCCAATTTATCAGTGAATTGATGAGTATAGAGGTGGTTTGATGGCTAAACATGAATTCGGAATCTTTTGAATATGCCGCCTCTGATTTGACACTTTGACCGCATTAATTGAACAGTGTGACCGCTTTAAATTGAACACGCATTCCGGATAAATTGAACAGCAAAACGGTGAAAATTTATGACCACCCTGTAAAATGGATTTATACATCAATAAATGATGTAAATACATTTGGGGAGGGTCATAAGATGACCGATTACAAAGAGATTCTGCGGCTAAGCAGCCTCGGAATCAACAACACGCAAATTGCATCCAGCTGTAGATGCTCAAGGACTACGGTGGTTAGTGTGTTGCAGAAAGCAAAGGATTGCAGTATAAGCTGGCAGTTGGCAGCGGACATGTCAAACAAGGAACTTTCTAAGCACTTGTTCCCAACAGAGACCAATAAACCTATGTACAAAATGCCTGATTACGAATATGTCCATCGTGAAATGGCAAAAAGCGGTGTTACACTTACTTTACTGTGGGTGGAATATTGTGACCAATGTAGAGAGGCCGGAGAAATCCCCTACAAGTCTACTCAGTTTAACAAGTATTACAGCGATTTTGTAAAAAGTACAAAAGCCACAATGCATATTAACCGCAAACCGGGCTGTCGATTCTCAAATTAAACCAGAAAAATTTCTCAGTTTAAAATAGATTAAAATTACCCAAAAGGCAAGATATTCTCAAATTAATAAAGAAGATTTAAAAGCAATTATCAAAATAGCGTAGTATTTCTACTGAATACTTGGGACTCTGTCCCAAACCCTGGGATTTTACGCATTTATTCTCCAAAAGCACGAAAAAGGCAGCCATATATATGACCACCTTTTTCATGCTTTTTATAGAATCCTATCAGGCGCTCAGGTTGCATCTCTGCAGAGCCCTATCCTCCCGGCAGGCAAGAGCCTAATAATGAATTTTATCAGCTAAAGCATTTAATGCACAAGCAACAGTGATACCGTCAATTTTCCCTAAAACTCGGACTAACTTTTCTGTATTCCAGAATATATCCTTTGGATTTGCTAAATGACATCCGGCATTGAAATCCGGCATGCAAGCAAAAGCTCCCAGCTTTGTTTTACCAAACAATACTAATATTGATGACCTGCTCTCAATTCTGATTTCATAATGTGTACCATGGCAATTAAAATTTGTAATTTTACCAACCCATTTTTCGTTTCTATGGTTACTTTCTTGGTATATGGGGACGTGCCTGATTTTGCACATAATTATTAACTAGTAACAATTCAAATGATACAATCCTGTTTGGAGGTGGTAAGTATGAGCAGGTCACCAAGGGTATTGAGCCAAACAGGATTGTATCATATTATTTTTAGGGGCTTAAATAGACAGAATATATTTGAAGAAGACGCTGATTTTCACAAAATGCTTGAGATATTATTCGGAATAAAAAAAGAAAGATGTGTCGAAGTATATGCATATTGCTTAATGTATAACCATGTGCATCTGTTTATTAGAGAAAACTGTACGGGCGATATTGTGAAAGTTATGCACAAATTGCTGACGAAATATGTAGGCTGGTACAATTTCAAATACCAGAGAAGCGGAAGTCTTATCGGTAACAGATATAAAAGTGAACCTATAGAAGATGAGCGGTATTTTTTTGCATTGACGCGATATATTCATCAAAATCCGATAAGGGCCGGAATTGTCAAAGAAATAAGCAAATATGCTTGGAGCAGTTATAATGATTATATGTCATTAGATTCAGGACAAAAGATTACAGATACCTATTTAATACTGAAAATGTTATCTACAGACGCGGAAGAAGCTAGACGAGAGTTTATCGAGCTACAAAAAGAAATTGGAAGTGAGAACTTCCATATAACCGACAGTAAAAAATTAACTGATGAACAATTGCGTAGAAAGATTATTAAGTGTTTAGACGGGTTAGATCCTAAAGAAATTAGAAACAAGCCTCGAAAAGAGCGAGATGAAATATTGCGATATTTGAGAGAAAAAGAAAAGTTTACAATAGGACAGTTGGAGCGGCTAACGGGTATTTCAAGGGGAATAATTACACGCTATAACGTGCAAAAATAGGCACGTCCCTAAGCATTCTCTTTAGAAACAAGCCTCGAAAAGAGCGAGATGAAATATTGCGATATTTGAGAGAAAAAGAAAAGTTTACAATAGGACAGTTGGAGCGGCTAACGGGTATTTCAAGGGGAATAATTACACGCTATAACGTGCAAAAATAGGCACGTCCCTAAGCATTCCTTAAATAGGCACGTCCCTAAGCATTCCTTAACAGCGGAATCATTCGATTATGAATTTTACGGTCACCAGCAAGTACAAAACGCTGGGATGGTGCTGACGGAACACGGCTACATCCGACGTAATGAAGAATCCTTTTACTATGATTGCAGCCAAGCGCCAACAAAGCCGGAAATGAGAATGTGATAAGCAGTAGTTCCGTGGTATTGATAATGTCGGGCTTTAATTTTAAGCAGACTGTTTCATTGGGGCGTTGTTATCAGGCAGGATATTATATGCGATGATTGAGCGTCGGCTGCCTTGGCATACCTTGACATTATATCGGAACGCCGATATAATGAACATAGGTGATGAAAATGACAATACAACAGCTTATGCAGGACATGCAGATGTCCCGCTATCGTTTATCAAAAATCAGTGGGATTCCATGGGCAACCCTCGCGGATATTTATTCCGGAAAAACCCGTCTGGACCGATGCGGCGCAGGGACGCTTTCCAAGCTATCTAAAGCACTCGGTCTATCCATGGAGGAACTGCTGGCACTGGAAACAGAGCCGAAAAAAAGCACGGCAGATGGGAAACCGAATAGAAAAATGTACTTGGAAACCGAATTGTCCGGGAGTATCCAAAAAGCAATCAAAGAATACTTGCAAGGCGAAAAGGAGCAGGTGCTGCATCTTGACTGTTTATGGAATGAGTTATATGGAGCCATTAATGCCGACTTTTGGTCGGGATTAATTACGGAGGAACAGGCAGGCTACCTGCGTGAAAAATATCTTGGTTTAGGCGGAAAGGAGGATGGTATTTATGATTGATTTTACCTTATGTGAAGTAAATAAATTCAGAGCCTACGGCGGGGCAAACGGAAATAAAATCAATATTTTGTATGAGGGCAGCAGCTACATGCTGAAATTCCCTCCGGTTCCCAGCCGTAATAAAGCAATGAGCTACACCAACGGCTGTATCAGTGAATATCTCACCTGCCATATCTTTGCCGCCCTCGGATTTAAGACACAGGAAACCCTGCTGGGAACCTATACTGATTCGCGCGGAAAAGAAAAAGTGGTCGTAGCCTGCGGCGATTTTACCGAGGGTGGCAAAAAGCTCATGGAGTTTGCCCATCTGAAGAATACCTGTATCAGCAGCGAACAGAATGGATATGGAAAGGAGCTTTCCTCCATCCAGCAGGCAATTGACGAGCAGTCCCTTCTGCCACAGGATCAGCTTCGGGATTTCTTTTGGGATATGTTTATTGCCGATGCACTGCTCGGCAATTTTGACAGGCACAATGGCAATTGGGGTATTCTTGTGGATGAGCAGTCTAAGACGGCTGAAATTGCTCCGGTTTATGATTGCGGCTCCTGCCTCTACCCGCAGCTTGCCGTCAACGATATGGAAGCTGTCCTGAATAGTGAAGATGAGCTCGACAAGCGTATCTATGTCTTTCCCTCTTCATCTATTGAGGAAAACGGAAAGAAAATACCCTACTTTGAGTTTATCTCTTCTCTGAAAAATCCGGACTGCACGGCAGCGCTTAAAAGAGTTTCTGCGAGGATCGATATGGAAAAGATACAGGCGCTCATTGATGAAACACCGTCACTGCTTCCAATACAAAAGGAATTTTACACGGTGATGATTTCAGAGCGAAAGGCAAAGATTCTTGATTACAGTATGGAACAACTCATGAAGTTGGAAAGACAGGAACCGAAACAAGAGAGGCTGAAAAACCAGGGACAGCAGTTTTCTATGTGACTCAAAAAAGTATATTGACGGCTTCAAATGGTTTATCAACTAATAAAAGAAATATGGCATCTTTTCATTTGTATGGTAAAACTGAAATTCAGGGTATATGCTGTGAAGGAGAAAGCTTAAATGATACATTTAGTTTATTGTGATAATATTGGAAAAAGCGGAGAATGTGTGCTGGATAAAATTATGAGTGGAACAAAGACGATGGTTGTGCGAGGTGCTACAGGCCGGAAAATTCCTCACAGCAGAGTATTTGTAGGAGAGACTCTGTATTTTATGGAAAAGGGAACTGCTAAAATTTCCGCTCTTGCAACAGTAAAGTCTGTTCAAAACTATGTTAAGCTCACTGATAGTGAAATTATAAAAATTCTTGCGGATAATCAATTAAAACTCAACTTAACGGATAAACAAAAGAAACGCTGGCATAAAAAGTGTCTGTGTCTTGTTGAGTTTTGCGATATAAAAGCTATCGACCCACCCCTTGCTTTTGACCATCAAGGCAATATGGACGATTGGCTAATCATTGAAAAAATTAAAGATGTGGTTGTTGGAACCAGTATTCCATACAACTATGAAAAGTCAAGGTTCTAGATTATGGCTATGTGGAATCCTTGGCGAGGCTGCCATAAGTATAGTGAGAGGGATATGAAAATGTAACGGTGGGCTGTACCATAGAAAATGAGGAAATGGCTGACTTTAGGTTATCAATTTTCAACATGCCGCCTGTTAAACATAAAAACGTTATTTGCCAACCTCTTATAGATCAGGTTAATATCGAAAAACATCTTGATGGTGTAGAGCTTGTAGTGGTTGGCGGTGAATCAGATTATCATACACGACCATTAAACTACGATTGGGTTTTATCTCTCAGACAACAGTGCATAAATACGAATACTCATTTTGAATTTAGGTAATGCGGTACACATTTTATAAAGGATGGTAAAAATTATACGCTTATTGTAAGACAGCTTTGCAGTCAAGCGAAAAAAGCAGGGATTGACTGTTAGCGGATAGAAAGCAGGAGCAGAGAAAATGAAAAAGAAAGCAAAGTTAATAACAATTATACTATCTTGTATAGCTTTCATAGCTATCGCGGGGTATTTAGTTATAGGCGATCCAGTTATATTCATGAATAATCAGAAATTAGAAAACTCGTTTAAATCTTTTGAAGGGGACACTATTAAACTGAATGAAGCTGTTCCTTTTGATTGGGATATAGTTTATACTTTTGAACCCTATGCCAGTAAAGAAAGCATCGAAGAAATTGTTGGGTTTAAAAGTGCTTATATTAAAGAAAACAATATCAATGAAGGAATGGTGCATTTGTTGTTTGTAAAAGATAAAAAAGTAGTGGCCAGCGTACTTGGATACAGCGCAAACTTGGGATATAGTTTAAGTTTTTCACAAAAAATAGAATTTAATGATAATGCCGTTTTCACAGCATCTAATTCTGATGGAGTTATAAATCTTATCCATGCAAAATAAGCATAATGTGAATGAACGATGGTTGATGATTTGAACATTTTTTATAATTTCTATTCCGGCACAAGCATGGTTAGACGGAATTGGTGATAAGGCGGTTCTTATTTCGTCAATAAAACAAGCGGATAAAGAATGCGGTAGCTGCGGTTGTGAATTTGACTCATTATACAAAAGGGCATTGGAGTTACAGGATTTATTATAAAGGGAGTTCAACAATTTCTAAATTTATAGAGCCATGTAAACTTCGGTATTTATATTAGACGAGTGGAGAGACAAGAATGAAAAGAAAAAAGTATATTTTAGTAGCAGCTATTATAATTTTGAGTGTTGTATTTATCAGCTTCTTTTTTCAACAGTGTAAGCCTGATGGTTCGACACTTGAAAGCAGAGAATTGCGGTTAAGCCAATCAGATAATGGAATCCACATTGCTGCGGAGATTAAAATAGATGAACATATTATAAGTGGAATAATTGATGCGAATAACAAGTATGGGTTGGCAATATTTGAGCCGGAAGATAATAATAAATATAAATTGCAAACAAGATTTTTGAGAGACAACGATGAAATAATTACTGGACATACTGTTATAAATGGAACAGGCTATGATTTGTTTTGGTATAATCAAGCAGATTTAGACTATGCACAGGTAACATATACAGTACAGGGTAAAAAACTTGAGCCAATAAAACTTGATGCCAGAGAAAATAAAATCCTTTACTATAAGGCTCCAAGCAACGACTATTCTATAGAAGTGACTTTTTATGATACTCAAGGAAATCGATACGAATAAGTTAGTCCTTATTTCTGAAGAAAATTAAGCCACTACACCTATCCAGCGTTGGGAAAATCCGATTTGGGATACAACCTGAAAAGAGCAATAAATACAGTAGGAGTTAAGGGGATATTAGCTGAAATATAGGGGCTATACCCTTTATTTTTATATGTTACGGCTTATTACCTGGCAATTCTTTTCAAATTTATTTTTTGTTATGATTCAAATCCGGTTTTCGGACAGTCTGTGGGGTGTGCACAATTTCGCAAAAATGAACGAGATTTAATTAATTGAAAAAAAGGAGTGTATCCGTGTATGATTAATGGAGAAATGAAAAAAGTATCACCATCCATGGATGAATGGCTCAAAGAAGCGAAGGCTGATCCAGCCGCTTTAAAGGTAGGTATGTTTTTGGTTCATAACGGCGTTGTGCGCCAAACACCCAAAGCCAAGGTCCGTCAAGAGCTTGATGACGGTTCATTGGTGAAGGGAATGGAATTTGCTTATGATGCCGCAAAGGTGGATGCAGCCGTTGCTGAAACCTATAAGATGGAGGGCATCTTTTATATCAGGGTTTGGCTCAATGAAGGCTGGCTCGAGGTCGGTGATGATATAATGTATATACTTATAGGAGGCGACATCAGACCGCATGTTGTTGATGCCTTGCAATTCCTTGTTGAGAAGATCAAAAGTGAATGTGTTACTGAAATAGAACAAAAGCAGTAATTAACTTCAAAGTGTCGGGCAGAAGGACCGCATCGTCGAAATCATGCGTTGCAAGGACGTAGGCACGACTTGAACCAAGCATGAGTGCGGGGAGTATGCTAAATCTTATGTAAGCCAATAGCAATATGTATTTTTTAGTAAAAGCCGTGATACCTGTTGCAAGGGTATCACAGCAGCGTATAAGTAATGCTTTTACTATTGAAATGAACATGGATATGTTTTCGTGGACGGCGCACACATCTTCTCTTGCCTGAGCCGCTCTTCATGCCGAACAACATCTGTGTTGCTAGGCTTTGATCCTATTAGTCTGGGAATGATTCGGGTGATTTTTTTACCAATATTATGTTGTGTCAGCAATTGGATTAAAAGAAAATTCATTATTACTGTTTATTTTTGGATCTAAATGGTCTGTAGAATGCGCCGATATCATCTGCTAGAAGTTCGGGTTCTTCCATGGCAGTAAAATGTCCTCCCCGAGGCATTGAAGTCCAGCGAGTTATATTCAGGTTGCGCACAGCCCATTCTTTGGGTGGTAATAATATATCAGCCGGGAAAAGTGCAATGCCTGTCGGTACCCCTATGTGACCCATCAATGGTAAAGAATGCGTGTTCTCATAATACATACGTGTTGATGACCCTATAGTATTTGTAACCCAATAGATCATTATATTCGTGAGTAGTTCATTCTCGCTAAATCTTTGCCGAATGTCGCCATTACAATCGCTCCATGCACGGAATTTTTCAATAATCCAACCAGCTAAACCTACTGGTGAGTCGGAAAGTCCGTACGCAAGAGTCTGGGGTTTTGTCGATTGAATTGACATATAGGCTCCCTCTCGGGAAATCCATTCCTGAGCACTTCTTTTGTATGGCAGTTCTTCTTAGAAAGATCTGCCGGACCTTGTGAATTTACGAGATTTTTGATTATACCGATGTCGGTCAGGTGAATTCCGAATAGAAGTTCTGGATGGTTTAATGCCAAATATCTTGTAACACCAGATCCAATATCACCACCTGCAGCAGCGAATTTTCCATAGCCGAGTTCTTCAGTCATTAGTTTGGCCCATAGCTCGGAAACACGAAAATTGTTCATGCCGCCATGCTCAGGACGACTGGAGAAACCAAATCCAGGTAGTGAAGGGACGATTACATCGAAAGAGTCCTCTGGGTCACCGCCGTGACGAGCCGGATCAGTGAGAAGAGGAATAATCTTCTGGTATCGTGTGTAACTGTCAGGCCATCCGTGGGTAAGGATAATTGGTAAAGGACACGGTCCATTACCTCGCTCGTGAACGAAGTGTACATCTATCCTATCGATATTACAGTGAAACTGAGAAAAGCGGTTCAATTCGGATTCTTGTGCGCGCCAATCAAAATGGTTCCGCCAATACGAAACGAGCGATTGTAAATAGCCTATATCAGTACCTTGTTCCCAACCGGTGTTTTCTAATTGATCTGGCCAGCGGACATGCTCCAGTCTATATTTTAGATCTTCAAGTATTTCATTTGATACTTGGATATGAAAACGTTCAACAGACATATTGTTTCTCCTTTCGTTTAGTAGTTATGGCATATGTCTATTTGCCATAATTTGATGCAAAACTATATTAAAAGTGTACCATTTTAAAAATATGATACAATGATATAAATGAAATTTTTAACTATACTATCTGCACAGAGAGGAGGCAGCGATGCCACAATTTGATCGCCATAAAAACAGAACTGTAAACATTGAATTTGTTACTGCTGAGGACTTTAATGCTCTTTCTTATGAGGAGCGTTTTACAATTATTTTTGTTAGCGAGGGAAGTATCATAGGGATATTGAATGAGCGCCCAATGAAAATATCTGCTCCAGGTGTTCTATGCTTATCTAAAGACGATATGATAAAAATATTTGAAAAGAAAAATGTTTCAGCACAATCCTTTAGCTTTCATACGGATTTTTTAAACAGTACACGATTATCCGAAAAACAGGACAACGTTTCAACTAAATTGAGAATACAAACCGGTCTTTCACTTTTTAGCAGAGATAGCACGCACACCGGGATATCCCTTGTAACTGTTAAAGCATATCCACAATTATTTGAGTGGTTTTTTGTGCTTGGAACAGAAGTGTTTGCTCAAAGTGATGCACTTTGGGTATGTAGAATAAAAAAATATCTCATACAAATACTGGGCCTGCTTGAGCATTTGAATCGCCAATGTGAACAATCATCTGTTGATTTGGCTTTAGAATATATATACACAAACTATTCAAATAAAATTATCTTGGAAGATTTAGAGAAAAAGGAACAGGCTGCTACTGATACTTTCAATCAGTTATCTGCTCAAATTAAGACTGCTGAAAAGCGTATGGGTGAAATTACAGTTCTTAAAACCCGCATCATCAATTACGCAAAAACCCGTGATGTTTACAGCGAGTACCGCCTAATCTCACTTTTAAATTGCTATATTTTTGTTTTGCTTCGTAACCTTGTATATTTCGGACAAAAGAAATATAATAAAACATTAGAGAGAATGAGCATGGATTATATAACAACAAAAGAAGCTGCTACTAAATGGGGCATTACTGATAGAATGGTGCTTTATCATTGTACTTCCGGCAGAATTGACGGAGCGATAAAAATGGGGAATACATGGCTTATTCCTAAAGATGCCGTCAAGCCGGAGGACAAGAGATATAGGAGGAAAAAACATGCCAAATAGAGTTTTAATCATAGACGATGATAAAGAGCTATGTAAATTACTGAAAAAGTGCGTAGAGAAAGAGGATATCACTGCTGAACTTGCGCATACCGGAACAGATGGTTTAAAGTTAGCATTGCAAGGCAATTATCACCTGATTGTCTTAGATGTTATGCTCCCTGAAATGGACGGATTTCAAATTCTTGAAAAAATCAGAAGCATTAGTGCCGTCCCAGTGTTAATGCTTACTGCAAAAACAGCAAGCACTGATAAAGTAAATGGCCTGCGGTCAGGGGCAGACGATTATCTGACAAAGCCATTTGTTGTAGAAGAGTTTACGGCTCGTGTTTTGTCTCTAATTCGCAGATATACAACCTTAAATACTGGCTCCATGGAAGAAACCAATCGTCTTTCCTTTCAAGGGCTTATTATTGATTTGGACACTCGGATTGTTGCTATCGGAAATAAACAAATAGAACTGCATGCAAAAGAATTTGACATTCTCTGCTATCTTGCTAAAAACAAGGGGAAAATTCTGACAAAACAGCAGATATATGAAGAAGTATGGCAGGAGCAATATGCCTACGATGATAACAATATTATGGGGTACATCAGCAAGCTTCGGAAAAGTATAGAGCCTGATCCGAACAGTCAGACTTATATTCAGACTGTCAAAGGTGTCGGTTACCGTTTTAGCCGTGAGGTGTGATCTATGGGAGATATTTATATCAATTCTGGATTACTTGTTTTTTTACTTATGATTGCTGTTGCCGGCGTGGTTTTCTCGCTGATAATATTCCGGAAAATGCGGAACATCAAACTGCAATTAAATGACATATCCGATATTCTGGATGATATTATGCAAGGTAACATCAATCGAAAAATATTGGCAAATCCCTATGATATGACCACTGCAATCTGCTATAAAATCAATGGGATCGTCCATGACTTTCGGGGTCAAATCATAGAGTTAAAGAAAACCGAGGAAGCAAATAAGCAATTGATGACAAGCCTTTCTCATGATGTGCGCACCCCCCTGACAACCCTGATCGGTTACCTGGATGCAACACAAAAAGGCATTGTAGTTGGAGCAGAACGGGAGGAATATATCGAGACCGCCCGCAGACGGGCATATGATATGAAAGACTATGTGGATATGCTGTTTGAGTGGTTCAAGCTCAATTCCGATGAAGAAACCTTTGTGATTCTGAAAGCTGAACTTGCGGAATTAACTCGAAATATCCTGAAAAACTGGATACCCATTTTTGAAAACGCTTCTATTGATTTTGATATAAATATTCCTGAAAATCGGATTGAAGTTAACTTAGACACGGATGCCTATTTTCGCATCCTGAACAATTTGATTCAAAATGTAATATCCCATAGTCAAGCAACTCATATTGAAATCAGGGTTTGTCTTTTGAATATGTGTGCAAAGATTACTGTTGCGGATGATGGCATAGGAATATCCAAACAAGATTTGCCACATATTTTTGAGCGGCTTTACAAATGTGACAAGGCTCGCTCTGAAAAAGGAAGCGGTTTAGGACTGTCAATCGTGAAGCAACTTGTGGAAAAGATGGGCGGTTCCATTACAGTAGAAAGCATTCCTTATGAACGAACAGAGTTTAACATATCATTCCCGTTACTCTAAAAGAATCCCTGCTATGGCGGGGATTCTTTTTATCAGCAATGATTCAAGGTTGATTCAAGGTTCGTGCAAGGTTGATGCAAGGTTGAGATGATAAACTGATTTTAAGAAAAATAGGAGGATGTTGATAAATGAATGATTATATCATTGAAACTAAAAACTTGACAAAGCAATACGGGGCGCAAAAGAGTGTTGCCGACCTAAATATCCATGTGAAAAAAGGCCGTATCTATGGTCTGCTTGGACGAAATGGGGCCGGAAAAACCACTACTATGAAAATGCTGCTGAACCTGACGCAGCCTACTTCAGGAGAGGTTAGAATTTTCGGGAAAAACATTCAGGGAAATGAAAAGAAAATCTTGCCCCGAATTGGAAGCTTAATTGAAGCGCCGGGATTTTACCCCAATTTGACCGGCACAGAAAACCTGCGTATTTTTGTGGAACTGCGAGGTGTTCCACGGCAAAACGCTATTAAGGATGCGCTGAACTTAGTGGGCCTTCCTTACAAGGATAAAAAATTGTTCTCGCAATACTCCCTTGGCATGAAGCAGAGGTTGGCAATTGCGCTTGCGGTCATGCATGATCCGGAACTGCTTATTCTTGACGAACCGATCAACGGGCTGGACCCTATCGGAATTGCGGAGGTTCGCACCTTCATTCGTAATTTGTGTGATGAGTGCGGAAAAACCATTTTGATTTCCAGTCATATCCTTTCAGAGATTTCTTTGCTGGCTGATGATATTGGTATCATCGACCACGGTGTCCTGCTGGAAGAAGAAAGCCTTGCTGAACTGGAATCAAAAAACAACAGATATGTTCACTTTGAAGTTTCTGATACCACGCAAGCTTCCCGTATTTTGGAATCGGCATTTAAAACGAAAAATTTCAAGGTGACCGACGACCATAATATTCTGCTGTATGATACTGCTCTTCCGAAAGCTGCAATCAACCGCACCTTTATGCAAGGGGGACTGGAGGTTAATGAAATCCACTTGTGCGAAGATACTTTGGAGGACTATTTTAAAAAAGTGACAGGTGGTGAAGGAATTGCTTAGGCTAATCAAATGTGAGCTTTGGAAATTCAAGCGTATAAAACTTTTTTCAATTGCAATACTGGCAGCTTTTGTTTTTCCTGTCTTCAATGCTGCATTGCTGGCTGATGCCGATTTTGCGGACATACAGACAGGAGTGCGAGAAGAGAGCGGTTTCTTACTGCTGATGCCGCTGCTGATCGTACTGGCCTCCAGGCTGTTTTTTGCGGAGCAGGACAATGACACCCTCAAGAACCTGCTATGCATTCCTATATCGAAAAAGAGGCTGGTTCTTGTAAAGCTGCTGGTTCTGCTGCTCTTTTCGGTTATATTTCAGATTGTGGGGTTTGCAGTTGGTACAGTGATTGCTGTTGCTCAAAATATACAGCTTACAAATTTTGTCTTGCAATTTGCCTTAACAGCGGCGACGGGGGTATTGCTATGGGCGGCAGCGCTTCCTTGTATCGTACTGGTAGTTTGGTTTAACAAAAGCTATATCCTTTCGGTAATTATTGTGTTCTTTTACACACTCTTGAATTATATCATGCATTTCAGCGATGCTGTTTTGATGCAGCCTTTGGGCTTCAATGTTGGGACACTCATGCCGATCCCTATGATTTTTCGATGGCTGTACCAGTTCCACATTCCGGTAGGTAAAATCCAGGCGGAATTTTACAATCGTTTCAGCCAATATTTTGCACCTACATCAGTATGTTTTTGCGTACTGCTGATAGAAGCAGTGATTTGCACATTCTTAATGATCCGTATCTATCAACGTAGAGAAAATTAAAGAAAGGGGGAATTTTCTGTGCTGCACATCATAAAAACTGAATTTTTGAAATTAAAGCGTTTTCATATTTTGTTAATTGGCTTGATTGGTATGGCTCTTCCTGCAATCTTATCTGTATTTACACAGGCAGTTGTCATTGAGGAGGCTAAAGTACAAAATTTTAATTTTGCGGCGCTGTTTAACAGTTCCATCTGGAACAGTGTTACTATTTTCATGCCTGTGATTTTTACGTTGATTGGTGGCTATTTGATCAATAGAGAATATACAGATAATACTTTGAAAAGCATCTTGCCAGTACCAGTGACATTTCAGTGTCTTCTGTTCGGGAAGTTGCTTGCTATGGGGCTTTTAAGTGTGTTGTTTGGATTTTACAGCTTTGCGGTTACTCTGGTTATTGGGCTTCTATCGGGCGTACCGGGATTGAGTGTTGCCATTCTACTCAAAAGCCTTTTGCAGATGGTAGGAATTGCTGCTTGCACATATATTGCGATTTTGCCTATTGTTGCATTCACAAGTAAGATGCCGGGAATTTTCATGGGTGGAGTGATTGCATCCTTTATCATTGGATATAGTGCCATGTTTATCAAGAATGTCACCCTGCGCAGTTTATATCCGATATTGACGGGATTGACTGTTATAAGATTTGATACAGGAAGATTTATGAACACTTCCGAACCGGCGAATCTTACGCTATCCGTTCTGTCATTGGCAGTAATGCTTTTGCTCACGCTCATGATTGTGATGCTGACAAATCCGCCGCAGGTGGCTTTAAAAGATAAAAAGCATAAAAAGTCGGATATGTTTTTTCGTAAAGGACAAAAAAGCAGATAATTTTTGAGACGGTGAGAGGCTGGTGATTGCAGTGAAGAAGCTGTCTATTGTTGTCGTAGTATGGTATATGGGGACGGTATGGTATATGGGGACGTGCCTGATTTTGCACATAATTATTAACTAGTAACAATTCAAATGATACAATCCTGTTTGGAGGTGGTAAGTATGAGCAGGTCACCAAGGGTATTGAGCCAAACAGGATTGTATCATATTATTTTTAGGGGCTTAAATAGACAGAATATATTTGAAGAAGACGCTGATTTTCACAAAATGCTTGAGATATTATTCGGAATAAAAAAAGAAAGATGTGTCGAAGTATATGCATATTGCTTAATGTATAACCATGTGCATCTGTTTATTAGAGAAAACTGTACGGGCGATATTGTGAAAGTTATGCACAAATTGCTGACGAAATATGTAGGCTGGTACAATTTCAAATACCAGAGAAGCGGAAGTCTTATCGGTAACAGATATAAAAGTGAACCTATAGAAGATGAGCGGTATTTTTTTGCATTGACGCGATATATTCATCAAAATCCGATAAGGGCCGGAATTGTCAAAGAAATAAGCAAATATGCTTGGAGCAGTTATAATGATTATATGTCATTAGATTCAGGAGAAAAGATTACAGATACCTATTTAATACTGGAAATGTTATCTGCTGACGCTGAAGAAGCTAGACGAGAGTTTATCGAGCTACAAAAAGAAATTGGAAGTGAGAACTTCCATATAACCGACAGTAAAAAATTAACTGATGAACAATTACGTAGAAAGGTTATTAAGTGTTTAGACGGGTTAGATCCTAAAGAAATTGGAAACAAGCCTCGAAAAGAGCGAGATGAAATATTGCGATATTTGAGAGAAAAAGAAAAGTTTACAATAGGACAGTTGGAGCGGCTAACGGGTATTTCAAGGGGAATAATTACACGCTGTAACGTGCAAAAATAGGCACGTCCCTAAGCGTTCCTACGTGCAAAAATAGGCACGTCCCTAAGCATTCTCCCTAAGCATTCTCCAAGGCGATGTGGCAGGCGCAATTCAAAGTACATGGACGGATGCGTCAAGCCAGATCAAGACTGTGGTCAATAAAGTTGTATTTCCTGCAATAGACTTGATTTTGGCAGTGTTTTTCTTTGCCAAGCTTGGGATCGCTTATTTTGATTAAATGATAACAATAAGAAAAGTGAAACAGACAGTCAACAGATAGCAATTGTATATTAAAGCAATTACCTTTAATAACGAACAGCTTTTAAAAATGTAAAAAACTATTGACATTTTTTCGTTAAGATAGTATGCTTTTAAATGTAAAAAACTTTTGACATTATGGAGGCGAGTTTATGAAAAAAATGGATGAAATGGAATTAAAGATAAACCAGAAAGGGATTAAATGGAGTTGGCTTTTTATGGTATTGTCCCTCGTTATATGGGGTGGCTATAACTACATTAAGAACCAAGAAATGTCCCTTCCGCTGATTCTATTCACACTGCAATTTTTGGTGTATTTCTTTGTTACGAGTATTGCAAAATTGAAGGTTGACGATGACAACGGCAAAAAACAAATATTGATTTCTTTGGGCGTATTTTTCTTACTAATTGTATTTGGTGTGATTTTGTATTTTACTGTTGGTCGTAGATAATTATGAAAAATAGCATAAGAGAACTACGTAAAGAAAAAAATTATAGACAGGAAGATTTAGCTACTGCATTAGGTGTCACAAGACAAACAATAAATGCGATTGAAAATGATAAATATGATCCTACACTATTGTTAGCCTTTAAGCTGGCAAGCATACTTGGAACAACAGTAGATAAACTATTCGAGCCTGATCCAGCAATGCTAAAATAAAACTGTCTGCAACATGCAAAAAAGCTGTAGATGGGTAGATCATACTTTATACTTAAATGAAATCCATATGCAGAAGCAGCAGATTTTTAAGTATCAGAGCGGCAGCTTCTTTGTTATCTTACATTCAGCATGAATAAATTACCACTACCCTTTTATGTTGCGTAGCGATATATCAACTTGCTAATGAGCATGATTACGGTTAGAATTAGTGGATTTACCATAGCTTACGTAAAAAAAGCGCACTGAACCAAGGTATACCACTAACTCCGGCAACCCAATATATCCCTTTTATTAATAATACATTTTCGAGATTACTATGGATGTCGTGTTAACTGTCATTCTAAGAATTCTTCAATGTCTATATCTAGCAGTTCCAGCACTGTTGTTACAGTTAATTGTTGGTGTTCGCTATAAAACCCATAACTGTAGGTATCTTCTTGTTCTTTCACAAAGTATGCTTTTTCTAAAGCTTCAAGCACATATTTGATGGTAGGGTTTTCAAGCTTCTTGTTATTCCAGCCAATACGTGGAAGCTCCTCTTCTGATTCATTGATACTTTTACGAATCTTGTACTGAACAATTGCACGAATCAGAAGTGAGATGTTCATGAGCATGACCAAGGCATTAATTCGCTCTAATGCACGTGCGATGGAATAGTCATTTAAGTGTTCTGGCATAACCCCTTTGCCAAACAATGCTTCAGTATCATAACCGGCAAATGCCCGCTTGATCCTGTAAAGTGGGGCTCGTACCTGCATAAATGTTGCCAATATCACGGCCTTAGCTAAATTACCGGGAGACACTTTCCAATGACTTTCATCCCATTCAACACTACCATCTATGAATTCAACAAAACCAATGAGTTTTAAAAACTTGTTTGCAAGCAGTAAAGCAAAAGGAAGGATCAAAGGTTGCTCTACTTTTGCCGGATGCAGTATAGTAATTTTACGCTTTTTATTTCTTTTGTGTTTATGTGACTTCTTTGAAGCTTTTGCCATACGAATCACTCCTATAATTTTGTATATAAAAGAGATTCGCCAAAAGTTCTAAATTCCATTCAAGTTTACATAAATAATGCATGGTAATTTATTCATGCTGAATGTGAGTTGTTATAGAAAGCAAATGTGAAGCAGGCTGTTTTAATTTTAGCAAAACCAGCCTGCTCAACAAATTGAATTTTACGATATGAGATTGTGCTTGCAATGACGAATTGGACTAAAGCCAGATAGCAAAATCGTTGTACTCAAATGTACCGCTGCCGTGATGTAATTTTCCTTCAGCTTTCAGGTCTCGGAAAGCATCTCGCATTCTTAAGAGTATTTCCGGTTGTATATCCAAACTGTGGTGTGCTGGAAAAACCCGATTTACAGGAAGTGCAGCAACTCGTTCCATTGATTTTAGATAGGCTTTCGGGTCGGTGGAGGGATAATAGGCAAATAAGGTATCTTTATAAACCAGATCGCCTGTGAAAAGATACCCTCGATCTTTTTCAAAAAAGCACATATGCCCAGGTGAATGCCCAGGTGTATGCAGTATCTGCAATTCGTACCCGCCGATGTTAATTGTGGCATTATCTTTCAACACCCTAGTAGGTATTCCCTGAAAGAATTCATAGCTGTCGACATTGTATCCTTCTGGCAGATCACAGCGATCTATTACCATACCCTTGATTTGTTCCATGGTAAGCGGGAATTCTCCGCACAGCCAATCTAATTCATCCTCATGGGCGTAAAAATCCGGGAAGTATTTATGACCACCGATGTGGTCCCAGTGGATATGGGTTGCCACGGCAGTGACTGGCTTATCAGTCAGCTTCATCACTTCATCGTAAATGTTGCTGATACCGAGGCCAGTGTCGATCAGAAGTGCTTTTTCAGTGCCTATAAGCAAATAACAGTGCGTTTCCTCCCAATGCCGATACTCGCTAAGAACAAACGTATCCTCATTTATTTTTTCTGTTGTAAACCATTTATCCATTCTGACTTCCTCCTTGATTATGCCACTGAATACTCGCAGATTAGCTGATGCGTCCATCGCAGCAGCTGATCTGAATAACGATCCAGAGCGGCTTGTGACTCTTCTGCGGCCTTAACCTGCTTCGAGTATTGTAAAATCAATTGGTCTGTTCCAGACAACACATCATTTAAGGCCTTTTGGCTTCTTATGTAGATGCTGGTTTCTGAGTAGTGTTTCGCCTGTAATATAAAAAACGCAGACTTATACATGTTACTAAGCGTTTCAATATTACGGTCATGAAGATAGTTGTGGCTGCACATATGATAAAGATTGCAGGCACCCATTAAAACTGCAGCGCGTGTATATGTCAAGTAAATTTTCTCTTTTTCCAATTGACTGCCGACTTTTCAATTGAAATAATGACGAAAATTTACTTGACATATACAAAGCAAATGTTCTTTATGACCATTTGTTTTGTTTCCTGTGTTACTTGAAAAGGATGCATGTCCCAGCACTAATCTCCATCGAGGAATACGCTGTTGTTCAGTTTTTGCTTCATAATCTTACAGGTGGTCATTTTACCAACGCCCATGGTACCGCCGATCAAAAACAGATTTTTCATGTTTATATCCATTCCTTTCGCTCAAGGCACAAAACGTAATGAAAAGTGCTTTTGAGCGTTATTTGTTTTATAATTAAGTCCATAGGGATTTCGGTAAACTACAAATCACGGAGAGGTGAGTGGGCTATCTGACTTATCAGATGACCGTATGTTTATATGTGTAGATCGCCTTTTCGTGAGTAAGCAGAGCCGTTACCGACTTTGCTCCTCTTTGAACCGTACGTGCGCAACTAACGCATACGGCTCCCCAACAACTTTACGCGTTATTTGCAATTAGGCTTACATATATCTTTGGATTAGCTATTGGGAAGGTTTTTAACAATCCATCCCGAAATGCATCCCAAGTATAGCTTTTCCTCTCGCTTCTTCGGTTCAGCCACTTAAACAGTAGATTAACTATCATGAATCGGAATTTCGCAATACTTTCAAAGTTATCTGTAACTCCGTAGTAATGATAGTGCCCCAGCAGCGATTGGTTAAATCTGGTAATTATATCTTTGACAGACCAATCTCGGTGCTCCTTTAACCACAGATTCAGCTTTTTCAGTTTTGCTGTAGTTTTCTTGCGGCACGATATCACCTTGACACGAAAGAATCTTTTCTTAGTGTCCATGCTACAATAGAAAGTAAAACCAAGGAAATCAAACGTTTCTGGTTTTCCCTCGCTCCTTGCTGCCCGGTCTTTTTCCGCAAACCTACCAAATTCCAATATCCGTGTCTTTTCTTCCGCTAATTCAAGTCCGAACTTCGTAAACCGTTTCGGTAGCTCCTTGTAGAACTTTTCTGCATCCTCTTTGTATTGAAAGCAACATACAAAATCATCACAATATCGGATAATATATGCATCCCCTCGGCACTCTTTGCTTATCTTTATGGTAAACCACAAGTCAAGTACATAGTGTAAATAGATGTTTGCAAAGATTGGAGATGCAGCTGAGCCCTGCGGGCTGCCGACTTCATGTTCCAGTAATTCCCCTCCATCTAGCACATCTGCTTTCAGCATCTTCTTGATAAGATCGATAAATTTTCTGTCAGCTATGTCATGTTCCAGAAATTGAATCATCCACTCATGGTCTATGGTGTCAAAGAATGACCGAATATCTGCCTCTACTACATAACCTACATTCTTGCGGATACATTCTATCAGCTTCCGTACTGCCTGATGGCAATTCTTTTCAGGTCGGAATCCATAGGAAAATTCATAGAACTTTGGCTCATATATTACAGATAAAATTTCGGCAACCCGATTTTCCACTAACTTATCCTCGTAGCAAGAAATTCCCAATGGTCTCTTTTTCTTGCTTCCCGGCTTATCTATATAGACCCTTCGTGTGGGTTGCGGTTGGTACGCTTGTCTTTTCATACGCAAAACTAGCTGTTCAATATTTTCCTCCAGGTTCTTAGCATACTCATCCTTGCTCACTTTGTCGATGCCTTTAGCCTTCTTGCCATCCATTCTTCGATGAATTTGTTTTAGACTAGCTTCGTCAATAAAATGTGCTAGATTTTGTACTTTTACGTTCCTTTTTGCAATTTCGCTTATCCTGTGCAGTTCTATTGTCATTCTTGTTCAGCTCCTGTCTGGAATAAAATTTCATTGCACAGTTCAGTTGTTGCTACCCCCTTCCCTCTATCCGCTTTCACGGACTTCTACAGTACTATGAGGTAGTCGGACTCCCTGTTGAGCGTCTGGTTGGCTCATCTTTGTAGGATTTGCTTCTCCATACTGCCAATGGCAGACTCAGCAGGGTCTCATCTGTTCTCCTGAATCCCTCTACATCCTCGCCGAGCTTTTAAACCCCGGAAGAGCCAACATACACTCACCATTTCGTATATGTTGATGCTGCCTGCTGTCTGCTTGACGACATCGGCCTCTTCGTCATTTTATTTATTTCGTGGCTAAATCGCTTCAACTTTCGCTTTCGGCTCGGTCTGTTTCCTGTCCTACGCTTAATACTGACGTTACCGTTTTGCATCCAAGGACTAGGTACAGGCTGCTGGTTAGACTTTACCTGGTGGATATTTCCACTGTGATTCAGAAGCTTACAATTGCTTCCTTGTTATATTCAAAAGCAAGTGGAACGCTTGCGGAGTATCCCCCCCGCTGCATTCGCAGCTCGCACCAAGCACAAATAAGTGTACCTTTGAGTACGTAACCTTATCTTTGTTTAAACAATCTCGTTTATATGCTAGGCGTTCAGTCAATGCCGTATCCCCCTATAATTCTTGCGAGCTTTCCAGTTCAGAAAGGAGTCCCTATGGCTTTAAAAATTGTGTACAAAGTCTGCTGTGGGATTGATGTTCACAAAACTTTTGTTGTTGCCTGTATCGCTTCCACCAACAATCAAGGTGTTACCACCTACAAGCGCCACCGCTTTTCCACTTACACTAAAGGTTTGAAAGAGCTGTTACAATGGCTGCTTGAATTTAACTGTAAGGATGTCTGTATGGAATCTACAGGAAAGTACTGGATTCCAGTGTACAACGTCTTGGAAGAAAACTGTTCTATTGTACTTGCACATCCTAAGTATGTTAAGGCTATTCGTGGTAAAAAGACTGATAAGAAAGATGCTAAATGGATTGCTGACCTGTTTAAGCATGATCTTGTTGCCGGTAGCTTTATGCCTCCTGCGGATATCCGCCAGCTTCGTGACCTAATGCGCTATCGCTACAAACTAACCTGCTTTATGTCCAGCGAAAAGAATAGACTCCAAAACTGTCTCACGGTTTCCAATATTCAATTGGGAAACATTGTATCGGACACTTTTGGTAAAAGTTCCAAAAGAATTCTGGATAAGATTCTTGAAAATCCTCAAGATACTTCCTTTGATATAGAACCTTCAATTCATAGCTCTATGAAAGGTAAAATCCCTGAATTAGAGCTCGCCATTGACGGCTATATTACACCGGAACAGGCTGGTAAATTAAAGATTATCAAAAAGCATTTTGAAGATTTGGAATCCCGGAAAACAGAGCTAGAAGAACTGATTCTTGCGCTCGCCAGTCCCTATCAGCAAAAACTCGACCTAATTCTAACCGCTCCATCCTTTAAGAACATTTTCTCTGCAATTACAGTTATCTCAGAGATTGGTGTTAATATGGAGTCTTTTCCTTCGGCGAAACACTTATGTTCTTGGGCAGGTCTTACGCCTACCAATAATGAAAGTGCAGGGAAGAAAAAGTCTGTCCGGGTTTCCAAAGCCGGATGCTACATCAAGCCACTTTTGGTTCAATGCGCCAACTCAGTGGTCAAAAGTGAAAAGCATCCTGAAATACGTAACCGCTACCTCCGCCTCAGGAAACGCCGCGGTCACAAGAAGGCAATCATTGCAATAGCAAGAATGCTTCTAACAGCATTATACAACATGTTGAAGAATAATGAACCATATAATGCTGAACTTTATAGGAAATCTGACATTATTCCTGCCAATCGCGAGATTACAGTGGAGCAGGCTATATTAATAGCAAAATTCCAAGGTTATAGAATTAAGTCAGCTACTGAATAACCTTAATTTTTCAATATTAAATTTTTTGACTAGCGAAAGGTGGTCTATTTGGTATGCCCTCTAATCTGGTTAAGTGCTCTTTTATTCTTTTTCAACCTTCTTCCTCACAATTTCTAATAATATCCATTATAGCATAGAATGCAAGTCCCTGCATGTCTATGGGTATATTGACTGAGTTTTTATATATTTTCGGAGTCTGTGAAAGCAGGCTCTCTATTTTTTTTGGAGGTGATCCCTATGTTTATGTGGGACTTTGTTGCCGACAAGGTGCTGAATCAAATCCTCGACATGATGCTGTTTATCCTTATCATGATGGGCTATGCAGTAATTAAGGTATTTTTCGCAAACCTTAAAAGGGACGGCATTCTGCTGATCCAGATCGCAGTCGGCAGCCTGTATATGTTCAGTGTTCCGAGAGGCTATCTGGACGGCTTTGTTAGCTGGTGCAAGCAGATCATCGGCTTGTGCCTGACGGCCTTTCTTCAGTCTATTATCCTCATAGCAGGTCTGATGGTAATCAAGGATCATGTCCTGCTGGGGCTGGGATTGATGCTGGCTTCAGGAGAAATTCCACGCATCGCTGGTGCCTTTGGACTGGATACCAGTACCAAGGCTAATCTTATGAGTGCTGTTTATACGGCACAGTCCGCAGTCAATATGACCCGGACGGTTGTAAAGGCGGTGGCAGCAAAATGAAGCTGGTATATATCTGTTCTTCCTTTGCTGGAGATATCGAAAACAATCAGCAGTTTGCCAGAACAGCCTGCCGTTACGCTATTAATCAAGACTGTGCCCCAATTGCAGTCCACCTGCTGTATCCGCAAATTTTAAATGATACTGTCCCCGCCGAAAGAGAGAATGGTATTCAAATGGGTTTGCGGATACTGGCATCCTGCGATGAGGTGTGGGTCTGTGGAAAGCGGATCAGCCATGGAATGAAATGTGAGATCGCGGAGGCCGAACGACTTGGCATCTCAATAAATAGCATATCAACAGAACAAATAAAAGGAGAAATCAACATGAAGTAAGACAAGAAGGGGTCAGGCTTGAAATATTCCTTTCTTATGGAGATATTATCCAACAAGATAAGTATGTCGAGAAAATAGCGAATCCACTATCAAGGCGCCGCATATTATGTGATAGTTAGAGGCAATACTGGAGAAAAGGTTCGACTAGACGAAATAAATAAGTGAATAATTCAAGCCTGATCCCGAAGTTGACCCTTTATTCTATTTCAAGCCCCCTTTGACAAATCGTATCAAAGGGGCTTGAAAAGTAGTGGAATGAAATGTCATACTCCGTTTTCCGGCATGTTACGGACAGTTTAAACTTTTGAGTTTTCTATGTTAGTCTGTTTTAACAACTCATCAAGACGTTTGGCAATTTTCTTTCTGATTATGAGCATGGTATCAAGTTTTTTGTAGAGTTGGTCATCCAAGCGGTTTAGTATTTCAGAATCGGTGGTTTCATCGATGTTGACGTATTTTGATTGACCATTGTCTTTATAGCTGAAGCAGGTTCTTTGACCACATTCATCCTTGAATTGAGCCATCAGGCTATTCGCTTTTCGTCTTAATGCCTGTTCTCTGGCATTGGTAACGTCGAATTGAAAATATGGTTCTATAAGGTCAACAACAGCATCTGTTGTAATTTCATTTAGCCCTGCCATTTGCTTCAGGATTTCGTTCCTTGCTTGTTTCTCCAATGTAATGGTTTTGCTCATATACTCAGTCCTTTCAGAAAATTATTTATTTTCATTATCTTTGCTACCGCTTCATTGGATTTTCTTTGTTCATTTTTGAGATTAAGAGGATCATTAAGATGATCAGCCCAAGCCTTAAGGTGTTTGTCATCCACCTCTAGCTTTCGAATCTCCGATAATATATTACTGAATTTTTTTGCGGCTGCTGTGCAAAATGTGTGATAATCATGGCTAGCCGCGACATTAAGTCTTCTTTCCTGTTCGTTTTTCTTTCTCTCCTGCGCTAAGTCTAATACTTTGGATCTGGTTGGAAGCTTATTGTTTTCTCTGGCTTCTGCTTTTACCTGCTCAACCAAGTCCTTATTATCTGCCAAAATTTCAAAGCGTTTTTGTTGATCTGTAGTAAAGTTAAGGTTTTTCACAATCTGTGATTTGGTTTTCTGAGGTGGGGATAGATTTTCACAGGTATGATTCGAGGCATTTCCAACTTCGGTGCACCGGTGCACTGAAGTTAAATCGTTTCTGGTTCCTTGGGCAGTGGGGATGTTTTTTAATAATTCACCAATCTTAACTTCAGCATCCAATAATGCTTCGGCTAGCATCCTGCATTCTTCTTTTTTTTGATCCCTTACCGCCTGAGCCAATTTCAATTTTTCTATAGCTCTTATTTCTGCCCGGACGGAGGCCAGTTTCTCTCTTCCAACCAAAATGAATTTGCTCAAATCCTCTAATGTTACAGGCAGGTCAGATTTGCATTTTTCTATTTTAGAATTATCCATCTGTTTTTTCTCCCATTTAACAATAGCCTATCTAAATAAGTTTATAATGAGTGAGTGAATTATTACACTACAAAGCAAAATGCAATCAATAACTTCCATATAATACGAATGATATATGAATGTGAAAATGATGTAAGTGTATGCACATATTTACATAATATGAATAAGAGTATTATATTGTTACCGTAAATAGTGGCTCTTTGTCTTTTAGTACGGGATGAAAAAGGAGGATCAAAATTCAGTAACGGTTCAAAATTTCCGAATATCACAAATATGTTCCAAATTATGCAGGATTTTTAATGATTTTGTAGAATAGTTTTTCATAACAATATTAATTAAAAGGTTATTGAAATTACTATATAGACATTGCTAGAGGGATATTTATGGACAAAAAGCTGCATCAGGGTCATCGACAACGAGTGAAAAATAGATATTTAACTGAGGGGTTGGACGCATTTGAAGACCATCAGGTTCTGGAAATGCTCCTCTTCTATTCTATACCTATGAAAGATACAAATGAACTTGCACACAAGATGATAAAAGAATTTGGATCACTAGCAGGCCTCTTTGAGGCTGACCCTAAAGATATCTGCAGACGCTGTGAAGTCAGTGAGAATGTAGCGATATTAGTGTCTTTAATACCGTCATTGGCACGCAGGTATTTTAAAGGAAAATGGGGAGATAAGCCTGTCTTAAGCAGTTCCTCTATTGCAGGAGAATATGCGGTATCTCTTTTTACAGGGCATACCTATGAAGTTTTTTATTTAATTTGCCTGGATGCGCAAAACCGGGTAAATTATGCTGCACCGGTACATGAAGGAACTATTAATGAAGCACCTGTATACCCCAGGCTAATTGTAGAGACTTCCTTACGCCATCAAGCGAATAGCGTAATACTGGCGCACAATCATCCCGGAGGAAGTTTGCGGCCTTCATCCGATGATATAGAAGTTACAAAGAAAATCAGAACAGCGTTAGAGGCAATATCGATTAAAGTATCCGACCATATTATTGTTGCGGGTGACAGGTATCTTAGTTTTGCAGAAGAAGGACTTCTTGCGAGATAGATAGAACAATATCAGTAGTTTTGGAGGGGAATTCATGTCTTGCATGGGGTATGAAGGAATACGTAAGTTTGGCACGTAGAAATCCAATAAAGTTTATTTCAAAGTCATCACCTAAGTTTTTCTATGGAAATGAGGAACTATTTTGCCTTACACCTGAGCTAGGGGAGGATATACACAATCCTGCATTTATTGCACATTTTAAGGATATTATAGACTATAGAACCAGAAAATTTTATCGGGAGAGGCTTGAAAAAAGATTAAAAGAGATAGAGGGTGTATAGCATTGAAAAGAAATACTATAAAATACGAAAAACTTGTGAGGGATAAAATTCCGGAGATTATCGAGTCCAGCGGTAAAAAAGCTATTGTGGAAGTTTTGAATGCACAAAAATATCAAAAATATCTTAATATTAAACTTAAAGAGGAAATGCAGGAATATCAGGAGAGTGACAGCGTTGAGGAATTGGCTGATCTAGTTGAAGTAATTTATGCATTATTGGATTATAAAGGTGTTACCCTTGAGCAATTTGAAAAGATACGTTATGATAAATTTGTTCAAAGAGGCGGCTTTAGAAAAAGACTATTGCTAAAGGAAGTAGAAGAATGAGTAAAGAAGTAACAACTATATTTGGATTATATGAGCAAGAGGAAGTATAGGGAGATCCTATTGCTTCCGAGACAACAGATGAGGAGACGGTTAGTGAGAAAACTTTTTCATGAGAGTGGCTGTGAACGGTGGCCATGATGGTTCTTTCGTCTTGGTTCCATTGTCTTGCAGGACATACAGTACACAAAATCTTTATGCAGTCAAATGGATGAATTATTCCTGCATTTCATTGCGGGATACTGGTAAAGTTGTTAGCAGTATATATAAATCAAAGATGCAAAAGATTCATGTGCTTAAGTTTTTCACCAATAAAATTACTGATAAGGACAGCATATCATTAGATAAAATCTTACATAATAGTACAAAATTAATCTAAATAACTTGCATTATTTCCCTTAAATAGTATATAATTATTGCGAGGAAAATTAAAAAAGTCGCCATGGTTTTTGAGTGTTGGCGCACTCAAAAACTAATGCAGGCACGAGACTGCCTACACCAACAGTAGACGTATCGCCAGATACAAGTGTATCCGATGATACGCGGCTGTCATGCGATCTTATGTTATTATACAGCATTTGACTTTTATTTTCAATAACATAAAAGCACACGTGTAGGAGAGTAGTATATTTTCTGCACGTGCGCTTTTTTAATTTTCCTCTCAGATATTTTTATTTGAGAGGAAAATATATAATGAAGAATAGCGTGAAAAAACCAATGGAATCAGTGGAGGAGCTATCTGATTTTGCTTATCGTTCGGAAAGTAATCATCGATTTAGCAGCTCTTCCACAGGAAGCGGGCAATGCATTGATAGTAATGAATTGGAAATGAAGAAAGAATCCATTAACCGACTGAGGCAGCGGTTGCATTTATTAATGATTGAACCTGAATGTAACCTAGTCAGTGAAGAAGTTTTGAGCATTAGCCGGGCGTTGGATGAACTCATTTGTGATTATCAAAAAGCATTTGGGTATTTTAAAGAATGAGAACAGCAACAGGAGCAGATGCTGAATCAAAATCAGAATAGGAGATGCTGCTATGGGAGAGAGTAGAATGGAGCATCGCAAACTATTGTTAAATGTACAAAAGCTTGATTCTTTTCTGCAGGAGTTTTCAAGATATAGTGAAGAGCAAAAGATTTATTGCGTCCGGTGCGTTGAGGATAAGTGTATGGAGAAATTGGTTCATTTTGTAAGTTTCATGATTGCGTTTGAGCGGAAACAATGATGTTGAGATGGTGTTTTATGAGAAAACGGAACTTAAAATGAATTGTACGATCATAAAGAACTTTCCAAGAAAGGCTTTGAAGAGAAGAGAAAAAGAATCCAATAAGCAACTTAAGGTAAAGGATAAGCGGATTAAGGAGCAGTAAGAGGAGCCGAGGAGGAAATGATTGCTATGAGTGCATACGATAGCATTATGAAAGGGCTAAATGAAGCTGTCCAATATGAAAAAAGAGAATTAAAGGACGTCAAGGTTAACCGCGTTAATATTGCTTCATTGCCGCATTTTTGATGAATAAAGATGTAAATTTATTGGAAAAGTATGCTACTATAAGACAGCAATAAGTTGGTAATTAGGAGAGAGCGCTGAAGTTTATAGCTGTGTTTCTGATAGGCAGTAGGCATCAATCGTATTTGATGTGGCCGTAGATATGATTGACCAGAGTCCTGCACTTAAGAGAAGAATAAAACCGATTATCTCAGTGAAAAGGTTAGTATATAAACCAACTAACAGTTTTTATCAGGTATTATCAGCTGAAGCATACACCAAACATGGCTTGAATGTTCATGCGGTAGTCTTTGATGAGCTTCACGCTCAGCCTAATAGAGACTTATTTGATGTTATGACTAAAGGTAGCGGTGATGCCAGACTTCAACCGCTATTTTTTTCTAATTACAACAGCAGGTACAGATAGAAACTCTATTTGTGGGAAGTGCATCAGAAAGCAATGGATATTATGGATGGCAGGAAAATTGATCCTACCTTTTATCCAATTATTTATGGAATTAATGACGACGATGACTGGGGCGATGAGCAGAACTGGTATAAGGCTAATCCCTCACTTGGACATACCATTGATATTGAAAAAGTTAGAAATGCATATCTTAGTGCAAAGGAAAATCCGGCTGAAGAGAATCACTTCCGGCAGTTAAGGCTTAACCAATGGGTGAAACAATCAACCCGTTGGATGCCGATGGAAAAATGGCTCGAGGGAATGGGTTTTACAGTTGTTCCGTTTGGCCAAGGTTATAAAGATATGTCACCATCTTCAAAGGAGCTAATGAAATTAACGTTGGAGAAGAGAATAGTCCATGGTGGGAATCCGGTGCTGCGTTGGATGATGGATAATATCTACATAAAAACTGACCCCGCCGGTAACATAAAGCCAGATAAAGAGAAATCTACTGAGCGCATTGATGGTGCAGTAGCCCTTATTATGGCTTTAGATAGGGCCATTAGGAATGAAAATAAGGCCAGTATTTATGATGAGAGAGGGATTCTAATAATATAAACCGAGAATTGGATTTGCAATCACTTTTAGTTATGTAAGATTATACATGGTTGTTAGTAATTCACTTTTTATACAAAGCTACTGGAATATTTGGTATAATATTCATGGGTTGATAGAATGGACATTTTAAAAGAATTTGAAAATTGGTTAATTACAACTAAGAAAAAGAAGAACGGTAATACAATGAGTAAAAGTTCAGCATATAAATATGCTCGTGCAGTGCACACGATTTCGGAAGAAATACTAAAAATACGAGCTATTGATGATAGCCTTTTTAACATTTCTTCAATATCTGAATTAGAAAGAGAGATTAAGTGTATAAAAGAAAACAATGACTTTAATATAAAAAATGATACTGGTCGTAACATGTATAGTGTGGCGCTTGAGTATTATCTTGACTTTATGAGAAATAGATTATTACAGTATTTAAACTAAAACTATATTATAAGATGTTTTGTTTTACTATATAGTAAAACAAACTAGATAAAGAAAAGTTCATAGAGAGAATCTATAGTATAGCAATTGATGGGGCAATCAGGAGCAAGAAAAAGACTTGTGTATATGATAAAAGAGGAATATTAGTATTGTAGATTTTATAAAATGAATAGAATGATTGACGATGTGGTATAATTATGGCACGATAAAACCATAGAAAGGAGCTGGTTAATATGCCTCAGATCATTCCTATTCGAGATTTAAAAAACACAAGCCAGATCTCACAAATGTGCCATGCATGTGATGAACCGATTTTTATAACGAAAAACGGTTATGGAGATATGGTTATCATGAGCATGGAAATGTATGAAGAGAAGATGTTTATGCTTGATGTGTATAGCAAGCTTATTGCAGCCGAGGAGCAATTGAAAGAAGGCAAAGTGCTCGATGGAGACGCTTCTTTAAAAAGCATAAGAGAGAAATACAATGTATAAATTGATTATTTCAGAGTTTGCGCACCAAGATTTAGACAAAATCGTTTCATACATTGCCGTGCAGTTAGCCAATCCAATAGCAGCAGGTGATTTCCTTGATGAAGTTGATAAATGTTATGGACATCTAAAAAGTAATCCGATGACATATGCCAAATGTCAAGATAAGCGGTTGGAAAAGGAAGGTTACCGAAAGGCGTTGATTAAGAATTATGTACTTGTATATAAAATCAATGAAAATATTCAAATCAAATGTATCTGCCTCACATTTATTTTATCAGTTTAAGCTTTGCAATATCGTTCATATTTTTGCTGGATATATATTCTACAGCTACAATATCTTCATGCATAGTCTTTATATCACTAATAACGGTGTCAAGTTTTTCATTGGTTTCAGTGCGGAATTCTGTTAAATCAGCAGTTTGGTTAAAAATAGCTTTGGTCATTTGCTTTAAATCTTTGACATCACCTTTTATTTCTTCCTGTCCTCCTTCTAATTTTGTTACCTTTGCTTTAACCTCTCTCAACTCACTTAGAATTTCCTTTAACATTTTCTCCATTTCAATTCTTCCTTTGGTTTTATCTTATATTTTACCTTGTTTTCTAACACTGCAACAGGAGTACTACTATAAAAGTCATTACCTTCAATGTGAATAATTTCGCGCTGCGGCGTTTTAAGTTGCATTTCATAGCTTAAGTCTCTATTGATGTATATATTGTAATTCCCATCACTATCTGGAACAGTTGTTCCTCTAACTGTTAGCGGTAGTTTAATGAGCCTCACAATTTTATCCATGGTGTTTAGTCCCCCTTTAGTGCCTCTATTATTTTTACGGCTTTTTCTATATCTTCTTTAGTAGCGTTTTTTGATACGCTGAATAACATTTTCATTTCTGGGCGTTTGTGGAGTTGTTCCAGGATTTCGGTTATTTCCGGATCTGTTGTAATGCTCAAATTATTATCTTTTTTATCAATAGAGCTCATTAAATCTCTATAACTTTCCACAAACTCTTTACCATATTGTTCTTCCATAACATTTACAACTACATACTTTTTATCTTCTATTTGTTTTTCCAATAACACATCTAGAGGCACGTCTAAAGCTTGTGATAGTAATGCCAATTTTTCTGCTGAAGGTTCTCGTTGCCCATTCTCAATATAATCTATATATGATTTAGATACTCCAGCTATTTCTGAGAACTTTTTAGAAGATAGCTTTAAACCTTTTCTTTTTTTCCTTATATATTCTCCTAGTTTTTTACCCTTTTTTCCACCTCGTTTTTACTACTAACAGTAATAATTATAATTTAATTACTACAAAAAGCAAAGGAATTTCAAGAAATTTATCACTATAAGAACAGAAGCAAAACGTGCTGGTATTTCTCCGCGTGATTATCTTATCGCATCTCAAAAATTTGCTGCACAGTTTGGGATTATTATTTATCCCAAGTCTTTCACCATATCAGTATACTTTGTTTCCTAATGAGAAGTCATAATAGGGTTTCTTTAGATAAGTATTAAAAAGATGGGTGAATAGATGAGGCAATTAAGTCTTGGAGAAATAGCAAGGATTATGAACAAATGGCTTAGATTCGCAAAACGTATGAATATTGAGCCTGGACTTGCCGTGAAAGTATTAGCAATGCATCTAGAATCATTAGGAGAAAAGCTTCCAGATAGTCTTGTGTATTATAACGGAGAGCAAAAAGAAAACAAAACAGAAAGTTAACAGCAAAAGAAAGTGAGGTTATCAGTAATGACTCTTGAACAACTCGAAAAAGAAAAGCCATTAACAGTATCTGTTCCTGTTGCAGCTAAGATTATGGGTGTAACACCATTATTTTTACGACATGCCTTGAAGCACTTACCGATTTACAAACATAATATTTGCTCCTGAAAAAGTCTTTGATTACCAAGCCCTTCCAATGTATCTCTAGTAAATCTACAATGTCCTTTATTAAATCTGCTTTAACATGACTTTGGTGAGCTATTTTTCAAGTTAATACGTATAAATAGTAAAATCATAAAAACTGAGAGGTGAAAATATGTTGAAAGAAGATATTGAAAAATTAAAAAAAGAGCCTCAGTTTGTGGCAAAGATTAAAGAAGCTAAAACAGAATCTGAACTATTTTCTATTATAAAAGAAACTGGTTGTGAGATCAATCAAAAAGAGTGGAAAGAATTTGTATCATCTACTCAAAATACTGGTGAATTATCAGACGAAGAGCTTGGCCAAGTAGTTGGTGGAAGTTTATTTGGTGATTTAAGGGCATACTTCCTTTGTAGCAGAAATCCTACATACATATGTTACGAGTGTTCAAAATATGAAACCTACCGCGACGGAGAGTGGTGGTACTATAAGTGCAATTGCGGACATTACTTTTATAAAAAAAAATCTGAGTATGTATGGCTGGGTGATTGAGTAATCTATCCTTTATACTGGTTATTATCTGAATAGTAAAAACCTTTTTGTCATTTGGAGATAAGTTTTTTTTGCGTGAGCCTTATTCGAGAAGTAAGATAAGGCTCATTTTCGTCGCTATTTCATAGAAAGCATTCCGCTGAACAATAAAGGAAAGGAGATCCCGGGTTCCAAAGGAGCTGAAGGAAGGGAATTTATCAATCTTCTCTTCAAATTAGAAGATGAGATAAAGGAATGTCATATGATGAAAAGAAAGAGAAGCGTCAGGAGGCATCACGTACCATCCTAGATGTCTTTTGGTCGTGGGTTGAAGAAACATCTGCTCTTTCTACTACAAATGAGAACCTGACAAAAGCTCTGAATTATGCCAAGAACCAGAAGAAATATCTTGAGACATTTCTAGAAGACGGAAGACTTCCCATCTCCAACAATTCTATACGAGGCAAATATCAAACCCTATGCCACGGCAAGAAGAGCTTGGCTTTTTGCTGACACTTCCAGGGGAGCAACTGCCAATGCGATCCTCTACACCTTGGTGGAATCTGCCAAAGCAAACGCTTTAGATGTGTATGAGTATCTAAAATATATCCTTGAAGCAATACCTGATACAGATTTTAAAAACCATCCAGAACTTCTGGACAAGTACCTGCCCTGGTCAAAGGAATTGCCAGAAGAATGAAGGCTGAATCAAAAACATAAAAAGTGCTTCCAAAAATGATAGTATTAGCTTACCACAATAAATATAACGCCACTATACGTCATCTTTTGAAGCACTTACGATTTTTGTTCCCCCTGCGGTTTCTTATACTCACAATATTATTGGTGTTTTGACTGTGAATGGAAAATGGATCTTACATATCATAGCATGGAGAATGGCAACGGTGCAGAAAAAAATTTCTTTGATAGAGGTATTAAAAACCTCATATTGTAGGCCAGACGCAAAGATGCAGAACTTAAAAGAGAAAAATGAAATAACAGCAAGTAAAATCAAGCAGTAATCGCTCTATTTCTTTATAATAAATGTAGGGTGGTTGAAACGAGGTGAACGGACGAATGTACGAATGGCAGAAGCAAATTCAAATAATCGTTGATGAAATTGACAAATGTATTAAAAATTATAATGATGAAGCCTTGACACTACGCTTTCTTTCTCGCAGGCTGGGTTATTCTGAATTTTATACAACGAGAAAATTCAAAGAAATATCGGGTATGCAATTTAGGGATTATCTGCGGCATAGAAAATTAGCCTTTGCACTAAAAGAGGTTCGGGATAGTGAAAAAAGCCTTTTAGATATTGCTTTTGATTATGGTTTTTCATCACATGAAGCTTTTACCAGAGCTTTTAAGGGAACATATGGTGTAACTCCAAGTGAATACCGAAAAAAGCCTAAGCCTGTCGTTCTTCGTACAAAAATAAACCCTTTCGACCGCTACTTTTTAGGATTGGGAGAGATTGGGATGATGAAATCTACAGATAATGTTAAAATTTATTTTGTAACAATTCCCGCACACAAATTTTTGCACATTAAAAACTATGAGAGTAATGGGTATTGGGATTTTTGGCAAAAGCAAAGTCTTATTTCGGGACAGGACTGCGAAACAATTTGCGGATTACTCGATAGTATCAAGGGCAAATTGGATGACGATGGTGGGAGCGAATCTAACGGCGGCAGCGGTCAGATTATGGCGTACATTAATGACCCGGACGGCAGACTTTGCGATTGGGGTATGCCACGTACAGAGTGTTATGGTGTACGACTTCCTTTTGATTATAAAGGCGAAGTACCACCACAGATGCTTATGATTGATGTTCCTCAAGCCGAATATATTGTTTTTGAGCATGGGCCCTTCGATTATGAGCAGGAAAACCGTAGTGTGGAGGAAAAGATTGAAAAGGCAATGGCAACTTTTGATTTTTCAGGCACTGGTTACTGCTTTGATACTTCCCCCGGTAGAATAATTTACTTTTATTTTAATCCGGAACGGTATTTTAAGTATATCAGACCAGTGCGGAAGTAAATAAAATCGACTGCCTATCCACTATTGTTTCTAACGAGAAAACCAAACAGGAAATAACAAATTCCAAGTTATAGGACAGATTAACTTCTCACTTATGTTTATTAGTAGAAAAGTTTATAATTCTTCTATAAAACTATCATCTACTTTAATAAAATTTCCTGATAAATCTAAAAAATCTTGATCTATACTTCTTACAATTACTCTCCCTTTTTTACTTTTAGTGCATTTTTCCTTATAGTGTCTTTGCGTATACTTTGCAATGATCGGTCTTATGCAGTTAGCACGGTTCCATACCATTCTGAATACAATATAAGTAAGACGATTTTCAAGTTAGGTATCAGGGTCAAGTTTGCCGCATTTGTCTGTTATACAAAATTTGAATGTGTTGGGAGATGAATTGTAGAAATGCTGTTAACAAATAAAAACGAAGTAATATACACAACGGTCACAACCACTAGCTATTTACCTCGAGCTATGATCATGGCTAAATCAGTCAAAGAGCATATGTCTAATTGTAAAGTTATAGCCTGTATTGTTGAAGATAAAATGCCTGATAAAACAAAGAGTTTAGACACTTACTTCGATGATGTTATTCTCGCAAAAAATCTAGGATTTCCGAATTTTGAACAATTTGTTTTTCAATATAATCAAGCCCAGGCTTCTTGTGCTTGCAAGGCTCAGCTTCTGCTGTATTTATTAGAAAGATATAAAGATCATAACTACTTTGTTTTCCTCGATGCGGACACCAAAGTGTTTGGACCATTCAATGAATTATTGGATTATTTAGAAAGGAAGGATATAATGCTTTCCCCGCACTTTGTTCACTTAAACAAGGATAGACCCTTAAGTCATTTACATGTAATTCATTTATCCGGCATATTTAATACAGGGCTCTTTGCAATAAAAAGGGGCAATGAATCTTATAAGTTTCTTCATTGGTGGGCAGATATTCTCTTGAAATTTTGTTATACAGATAAGGAAAAGGGCCTGTTTAATGAACAAAAATGGTTAGATCTTGCTCCAGGACAGTTTGAGTTTTGTATCCAAAATGACCCTGGATATAATGTTGGTCTATGGAACTTCCATGAAAGGCTTTTCACACTAAACGACAACCAAGAATATATGGTAAATGAGAAGCCGTTGCGTCTGTTTCACTTTTCGGGGATATATAATAGTCTTTTTGATAAAAAAATGAAGAAGACAGATCATAATCAGATGCAGCTAATTGATAACTTAAAAACTGAATATATGCAAGAATTGGTAAAAGTAGATAAGAACTTATTAAGAGAAACACCTTGGAGTTATGATTACTTTGTTACTGGCCATCCAATTCATAAGGAATCCAGGAAAATCTTCAGAGAAAAACCAGAGCTTTTTAATCATATTGGCAACCCATTTTTAAAAGACAACAAATTTTTCTTATCATCGTTAGAGCCTGAACAAAAAGCAAAGAATTCGAAAAAAGCCAATGAACAAAACAAGAAAAAAGACAGTAAAAAGATGAAGCAGAAAAAATAGAAATAAGCAGCAGGTCTCTATCAGACCTGCTATTAATATTACCTAGCAAACATAAGTAAGAAAAAGGATATTTCTTAAGTATATCATCAATGATTAGCTTAATAACGATGACATTAAACTCTTCATAAGGAGGATCTAAGCGATGTATGATTATTTAATAGTGGGTGCAGGACCCGCTGGGTGTGTAATAGCTGAACGTATTGCTGCTATTTTAGATAAAAGTGTATTAATCGTAGAAATCCGTAATCACATTGGTGGTAATGCCTATGACTATTATGATCAACATGGAATCTTGATTCATAAATATGGACCTCATATATTTCATACAAACAGTAAAGTTGTTTTTGATTATTTATCGCAATTTACAGCATGGCATTTATTTGAATTAAGAGTTGCCGCTAATGTGGACGGTCAAAAGGTACCTATTCCAATTAATTTAGATACAATCAACGAGCTCTATGGCTTAAATTTTAGTGAAACAGATTTGATAAAATTCTTTGAGTTGGCAGCTGAACCGGTAGATTCTGTCACCAACTCGGAAGATGTTGTAATTAGTAAGATTGGCAAAGATTTATATAGCAAGTTTTTTAAAAACTATACAAAGAAGCAATGGGATTTGTGGCCGGATGAACTAGATCCTTCTGTTTGTGCGAGAATCCCTACTAGGACGAATAGGGATTCTCGTTATTTTACAGATAAATATCAAGTTATGCCAAAAGAAGGTTATACAGAGTTGTTTAGAAAAATGATTAATCATCCAAACATACATTTAATGCTTCAAACAGATTATAGAGCGATTGAACAAGTAATTCCGTATAAAAGATTAATATATACCGGTTGCATTGATGCTTACTTTAACTACAAATTTGGCAAACTCCCATATCGATCTTTAACCTTTTCGTTTGAAACTTTTGACCTTGAGTACTATCAAAATACAGCCATTGTTAATTATCCTAATGAGTATGATTTTACCCGAATAACTGAGTTTAAGCATATGACTAGACAAATGCATCCAAAAACAACATTGTCATATGAGTACCCTGCGGCTGTTGGTCAACCTTATTATCCTATTCCAAGAGATGAAAATACAAAAATCTATAATAAATATAAGGCTGAAGCAGATAAATTAAAGAATGTTTGGTTTGTTGGAAGGTTAGGAACTTATAAGTATTACAACATGGATCAGGTTGTAACTCAAGCATTAAACCTTTTTGAAAGTCTAAAATCACTTGAAAATATTTGAGCACGCTTATGTCGTTTGATTATATTGTGGCGGATATATTAAAGGGACAGGTGCATTTGCATCATAGAATCCGGTTGCCACATCTCCGACTGTCCATATAGCGTGGCCTACAAAATAAGTAATTGGAGTAACTACAAAATTAACGATGCTTTCGTTTCTATCGACTACAGTTATTAGCTTATAGCAACCAGCCGTTTGTCCGTTTCCTGTCAAAAAATCACTTTTTCATATGCCGCGCGGCTTATTTTTTGTGGAAAAAAGAATATAATAGTTAGTTTACTGAAATTATAAAAGAGAATCTAATTATATATTTGGAGAGTGTTATTTTGAAAAAGTTAAAGAAATATGTAAAATATACGATTATCGGAATGGTTACCGGACTATGCAACGGTTTATTTGGTTCGGGCGGAGGCACCATAGCTGTTCCCGCCATGGAAATCGTTCTGGATGTAGAAGAACATAGAGCGCATGCCACTGCGCTGGCCATCATTCTTCCTTTAACACTGGTGAGTGTGTTTTTTTACATCCGTAATGATTATGTAAATTGGGATTTAACATGGCAAGTGGCAATTGGCGGTGTGATCGGCGGATATGTCGGGGCCAGGATCCTAAAAAATATTCCCTCTAATGTTTTGCGTAAGATTTTTGGTATATTTATGATTGTTGCCGCCATAAGGATGGTGATATAATATGCTTATCGCAGTGCTTGCCGGTTTTGCCTCAGGCATTATCAGCGGAATGGGGATAGGCGGTGGAACCATACTCATTCCTGTGTTGGTGTTTGTCTTACATATTGACCAGCATATCGCGCAAAGTATTAATCTTTTGTATTTTATACCGACAGCGATAATCGCTCTGATTGTGCATATAAAGAATAAGAGAATAGACTTTAAACTTGCGATGACTATCGTAGTGTTCGGAATATTGGGTGCGGTACTTGGTTCGCATTTTGCTGTATCATTGCCTTCAGGATTATTAAAAAAAATGTTTGGTATTTTTTTATTTTCAATGGGTATTTACGAAACATTTAGAAAACCTCCAGCAGTTAAAAAAGCTGAATGAGAGATGTTTTGTGAAAAGATTGACGGAATATTCTATTTGATATATAATCTGTTATAAATGTTTCCAAATCGGAGATGATATTATTATTCAGGAGGGGTAATATGGAGAGAGTATATAATTTTTCGGCAGGTCCATCGATGCTTCCGGAGTCGGTTCTGGTAAAGGCTCAGAAAGAATTGGTGCAATACGGCAATTCAGGAATGTCTGTAATGGAGATGAGTCACCGTTCCAGCCATTTTGAAGAAATAATAGATGCTACAGAAAAACTGCTCCGTGAAGTAATGAAGATTCCGGACAATTACAAAGTGTTATTTTTACAAGGCGGCGCTTCCAGTCAATTTTCAATGATTCCGATGAATTTATTGACAAAAAGCAAGAAAGCAGATTACGTAGTTACAGGAGAGTTTGCGAAGAAAGCATATAAGGAAGCTTTACGTTACGGTACCATTAATAAAGTTGCCTCTTCGGAAGATGCAGGGTTTAATTATATACCTGAATTGGATCCGGCGAAGTTTGACAAGGATGCGGATTACTTTTACATTACAACAAACAATACCATCTATGGTACACGGTTTACTGAACTGCCGGATACGGGCAATGTTCCTCTTGTGGCAGATATGTCGTCCAATATCCTTGCAGAGGCATACGATATATCAAAATTCGGATTGATTTATGCCGGTGCGCAAAAAAATATGGGACCCGCAGGGCTTACGGTCGTTATTATACGTGAGGATCTGATCAGTGATACCTTGGAAATGACACCCACCATGTTCAGTTATAAGACGCATGCAGATGCCGGTTCAATGTATAATACACCGCCAACTTACAGTATCTATATCTGCAAACTTGTGTTAGAGTGGCTGAAAGATTTAGGCGGAATATCTGAGATGGAGAAAATCAATATTGAAAAAGCCCAAATACTATATGACTATTTGGATGCTTCAGCGATGTTTAAAGGAACTACAGTGCAAAAAGACCGCTCTATTATGAATATTCCTTTTGTATGTCCATCAGAAGAATTAAATGCAAAATTTATTAAAGAAGCAGCCGCAAATGGTTTCGTGAATTTGAAAGGACACCGCTCGGTAGGTGGTATGCGCGCCAGTATTTATAACGCGATGCCTACGGAAGGACTTAGTAAGTTGGTTGAGTTTATGAAGAAATTTGAGATTGAGAATAGATAAGAAGAGGTGGGATTGGTGTATAATATCAGAACATTAAATAAGATATCGGAAACAGGGGTATCGCTTCTGGATAAGAATACATACAGTGTTGCGGATGAAGTGAATAATCCTGACGGTATACTGGTAAGAAGCGCTTCCATGCATGATATGGAGCTGGCGAAGGATTTAAAAGCAATAGGAAGAGCAGGGGCCGGTGTGAATAATATTCCTATTCAAAAATGCTCCGAAAACGGAATCGTTGTTTTTAATACTCCCGGTGCTAATGCAAATGCCGTAAAAGAACTTACAATAGCTGCTTTGCTGCTTTCTTCACGTAAGATCGTTGATGGTATTCAGTGGGCAAAATCATTGATCGGAAAAGGGAAGGACATCCCTAAAATCGTTGAAAAGGGGAAGTCCGATTTTGCAGGACCGGAGATTGAAGGAAAAAGGCTTGGGGTGATTGGTTTGGGAGCCATTGGGGTGATGGTTGCCAATGCTGCAAAATCATTAGGGATGGAAGTAGAAGGCTTTGACCCGTATATCTCAGTTGATGCAGCTTGGGGACTTTCCAGAAGTGTGAAAAAAGCTTCGGATTTCAAGTCGCTTCTTGAGAATGCCGATTATATTACACTGCATGTCCCATTAACCGATGAAACAAAAGGATTGCTAAATGCAGACAAATTTGCGCTGATGAAAAAGGGAGCCCGCTTATTGAATTTTTCAAGAGGGGAACTGGTAAATAATAAAGACCTAAAAGAAGCTATTGAAAGTGGAACAGTAAGTACTTATATCGCTGATTTTCCTGATGAGGACTTGCTTCAAATGGAAAATGTTATCGCTATCCCGCACTTAGGCGCATCTACTCCTGAGTCAGAGGAGAATTGCGCGGTCATGGCGGTAAGTCAATTGAAAGAATTCCTGGAAAACGGCAATATAACGAATTCAGTGAATTTTCCAACTTGTGAGATGGTAAGGGCAACAGACTATCGTATTACGGTTGCTCACAAGAACGTACCTAATATGGTAGCACAGATATCCACAGTCCTATCTAAAATAAATATTGCGAATATGTTAAACAAGAGCAAGGGGAATTTTGCCTATACGATGCTGGATGTTGAAAGCGATGTCCCTGAGGAAATGATTGCTCAACTGGAGCAAATAGAAGGTGTGCTTAGGGTAAGAGTAATATAGAAGATAAAAAAATCGGCCGGTAATCCGGCCGATTTTTTTATCTGAATTTATTCATAACAAGCCCTGTGACAAGCTTAGGATAGAAGTAGGTCGATTTTTGCGGCATTTTTTCATTTGCCAGTGAAACATCTTTTATCTCAAATACTTTTGTCGCATTTAGCAGAAAAGAACATTGGAAGCTTCCGTTTTTTATCCACTCAATCGCCTCAAGGGGATTCCTTGTATAAGTCAAATTCTTTTGGTTTGCCATGTTTTCTTTATCAATACCTAGTATCTTTTCCAATATGACGGTATGCAGCACGCTCACGTCAAGATTTCTATAAGCTAATGATTGATCAGGCAGCATTTTTGACATGATATCGGAATTTTTGAGTGTTAATAGATAATAATAATTCTCTCCGGTATATAATGCGAAAACCTTGTCCTTATTTCTCTTAGTCAATTCTTGCTCAATGACTTCACTCAGATGATTCTGAGACGGTTCAGCCATGATTTTTTCAACATGGAAGTCTTCTTGCAGTTTTTCGGCAAGACTGTTTTCGTCAAATCCGGCAATATCCTTTATCAATCTGTGTGTAGGGAAGACAACAAGGCCCGGGTCATCCATATCCACTAACATCATCATCACATAATTGAACAAGTCATCTTGAGAATAATCAGGGTTTTCTTCCCTTAATTTATTTCTGAAATTAAGGGCTGTTTCATACCTGTGATGACCGTCAGCAATAAAAAGCTGCTTATCTTTCAAAATACCGCGAACTTCATTAATCACTGATGATTCGGTTATAATCCACAGATTCTGAATGATATTCTCGGTGGATGTGAATGTAATGTCCGGTGCTGCTTTAGAGATATCATCAATAATCGCACCAATTTTTCTTTCAGGGTCAAGGTATAAAGAGAAAATTTGGCTGAAATTGCTGTAAGTGGTTGACATCAGGTTAAAACGGTCGGTTTTCGCTTTAGATAGAGTTTCTTCATGAGGCAGCACAATGCCCTTTGAGAACTCTTCTAATTCGACTAAACCTATGAATCCTTTGAATGATTTAGTCACTCCGTTTTTAAGCGTAAATATTTGTTCATAAAGATATAAAGCAGGCTCCGATTCAAAAACTAAAGTCTGGTCTTTTAGCCAACTTTCCAATGTAGAAGCGGCTCTTGTATATTTGTTATTTGTTTCGTTATCTCCTTCAAGCTCCTTAGATAACTCAAGACGAATTACGTTATTTGGGTGCGTATTATAATATTCTTCTTGTGCAGAAGGGGATATTATATCATAAGGAGGAGTAGTTACATTACTTAAATCGCTTATTTTTTCGTTATTGTAACGCAGTCCTTTAAAAGGAATGAAGTTTGCCATATTAATCACCTCTCAGAAAATCTCCATGCAATTTTATATCATAATTTCTTTATAGTCAAGTAGATTGCTCTAATCAAAGATTATATGAATCTAAGCATATGAATTTAAATAAACATTCATTCACATAATAATATTATTAATAAAAATCAACTGGAAATGGAGCAGGTATATGCTGAGGTTTAGTACAATGATCGGGCTGCCGGTAATAAGCGTACAATCCGGTGAAAAAATAGCCATTGTAAAAGATATTATTTTTGATACGCAAATAAAAAAAATTCTTGCCCTAGCAGTCCATTGTAAAAAGGTGATATTCAATCATAGAATCATTTTAATGGAGAATATCATCAATATAGGTACAAGTGCGGTACTGATCAAAAACAGTGATGGATTAATATCATATGATGTGTTGTCGCAATCACGATTTAAAAATGCAAAAAAATATATGGAGGAATTTATTGGGACACCTGTCTATAGCAATAATGGAATGAACATCGGCGATATTCAAGACATATCTTTTGACTGGGAGATTGGTTCCTTAGAAGAATTGCAAGTATCCGACGGCATCGTGCAGGATATCATAGAGGGTCTAAAAATTATACCTGTTGCTGAATCAATACAATTGGAACAGGGAATAGTAATGATAGATCAACAAAATATCAATGACTTAAAATATAGCGGCAAAGGAATAAAAAGATTATTAGCGAAAGGAAGTAAAGATGATGAGAGGAAATAATTTTACTAGAGGATTGATTACAGGGACGATCGTGGGAGCGACAGTAGCTATGATGATGAATCCTATGGAAGAGAGAGATAGAAAAAGGTTAAAAAGAAAAAGCGGACACCTTATGAGATCGATGGGAGAGGTAATTGGCGAGGTTCTTGAAGAGGTTATGGATATGAGACGTTAATTTTGCTACTGTTAGAAATAACTGAGAAAGTCCGATTTAGCACATAGAAGGAGTGAAGCGTGGGGACGGACCTACTGCTGCGCTTGTTTTTTAGGGAAGCAGTAGGTCCGTCCCCACGCTTTGCGACTGACAAATCAAGCACTTTATCAGCGGTTTCACGCTGTGCTTATGTCGATAAAACAAATAAATACATAGGGTGTAAAAAATGAAATCTGTTTTACAAAAAAAATATTTACTGTATGCTGTTGTAATCATTGCCGCTGTGTTGCTGGTTTTTTTCATCTATACGATACGTAAGCCATTGATGGAGTTGCTAAGCCCTGTTTTTTTTGCACTGTTAATTACCTATCTATTGAATCCTTTGGTGAATCTCCTTGAAGATAGAAAAATACCCAGAGGGATAGGAATCGCTTTTGTATATTTGTTTGTAGCGGTAGTCATGGGTGCCGTACTGGTATTTATCATCCCTCAATTGGTTAGAAGTATAAAGGATTTAACGCAAACAATACCCATATATTTTGAAAGATATAATATCTTATTCTATGAGTTTGTAATTAGATACCAGCACAGTGATCTGCCTATACGTATTAAAGAAATACTGGATCAGAACATATATCATATGCAGGAATCTCTTGTTGAAACACTACAAACCGTCGTAGAGCTTATTACCGGGGCCTTTTCTTTTTTGTTCGATTTTATTTTAGGGGTTGTTATCGCATTTTATATGACCAAGGATATCGTTAGATTCAAAAAAGTTTTGCAATCATTGGTTCCTAGAAAGGTAAGAGCATGGGTTCTGTTCTTGGTCAAAGACATTGATGTTGTATTATCAGGCTTTATACGCGGGCAGCTGTTGGTTGCAGCAATGCTAAGTATGATTACGGCCGTCGGATTGTGGATATTGGGAATCAAATACTCTTTAATATTAGGGATTATTGCAGGATTGCTGGATATCATCCCTTACTTTGGTCCGATTTTAGGTGTAGTCCCTGCTGTGATTATTGCGTTTATAGATCATCCCGTTAGCGTGATATGGGTTGTGTTGTTGTATGTAATCATACAACAAATAGAAGGTGCCGTGTTATCGCCCAGGATTGTCGGAAGTAGAGTAGGGCTGCATCCTGTAGTTATTATTATAGCGGTACTTGCGGGTGGGAAATTTTTCGGATTCATTGGCCTGTTGCTTGCTGTTCCTGTAACGGGGATCATTAAAGTAATAGGAAGCAGAATCATAAAAAGTATAGTATAATAAAATTGTTCTGATGCACTTGCATAATATTTGTGATTGTGAATTGACAACTAACACATGATTATATATAATATCGCATAGGAATAATGACAGTAAAAATATGATGACGGAGAGTAGTACATTAATGAACGCATTCAGAGAGAGAATCCTGGGCTGAAAGATTCTTTGCCGGGGTTAATGGAAGCAGCTCCCGAGTATCGATATCGAAATGGAGTAGATATTGACGTATGGCTGCGTTAAAGCGTATAGAGTGGTTGAGGACAAGCATGCCTCAATAACTAGGGTGGTACCGCGTGAATAACTCTCGTCCCTATTGTTTTAATAGAGACGGGGGTTTTTATTTTTTTAGAAATATTGTATATAAATGTTATAGTGAGAGGATGGAAAAGATGCAGAAGTTAGGGTTAAATGAAATAAGAGAAAGATATTTAAGTTTTTTTGAAAGCAAGGATCATTTGAGAATGCCTAGTTTTCCATTGGTACCTCAGAATGACCCGAGTATTCTGTTGATCAATGCAGGGATGACACCGTTAAAACCATATTTTACAGGCAAAGAAGTGCCACCCAGAAAGAGGGTTACTACCTGTCAAAAATGCATACGTACGCCGGATATTGAGCGCGTAGGAAAAACGGCTCGTCACGGTACGTTTTTCGAAATGTTAGGAAATTTTTCTTTCGGAGATTACTTTAAAAAAGAAGCAACAGCATGGGCATGGGAATTTATAACCCAAGATTTAAAACTTCCGATAGACAAGCTGTGGGTAAGTATATATCTGGAAGATGATGAAGCCTTTGAAATATGGACAAAAGAAGTAGGCGTACCCGAGGATAGAATTGTGCGGATGGGTAAAGAAGATAATTTCTGGGAACACGGTACCGGTCCGTGCGGCCCATGTTCGGAGATATACTTCGATAGAGGTCCGGAAGCCGGGTGTGATGATCCGAACTGTAAAGTAGGATGCGATTGCGACCGTTTCGTAGAGTTCTGGAATCTTGTATTTACTCAGTTTGACAAAGATGACCAAGGAAACTATCATCCTCTGCCTAGACCAAACATAGACACCGGAATGGGATTGGAAAGACTGGCGGCTATTATGCAGGGAGTAGGGTCTTTATTTGAAGTAGACACGGTAAAGAATATCATGGAGCATGTCAGTAAAGTTGCCGGAGTGAGATATAAGGATAGCGCCAAAACCGATGTGTCTCTTCGTGTTATCACCGATCATATCCGCAGCACTACTTTCATGGTTTCGGATGGAATCCTGCCTTCCAACGAAGGAAGAGGATATGTGTTGAGAAGGCTGCTTAGAAGAGCGGCACGTCACGGTAAGTTGCTTGGTGTTGAGAAACCGTTTTTGCATGACGTAGCTGAGACAGTTATCACAGAATCAAAAGAAGCATATCCTGAGCTGGAAGAGAAACGTGAATATATTAAAAAAGTGATCAAGGTAGAAGAAGAAAGATTTGACGAAACCATCGATCAAGGTTTGAATATTCTGAATCAATATATAGGTGAACTGAAAGAAAATAATCAAAAGGTCCTCAGTGGCGAAAAAGCCTTTAAATTGTATGACACCTATGGATTCCCGGTGGATTTGACAATAGAAATATTAGCCGAGCAGAATATGGAAATTGATGAAGACGGTTTTAATAAAGAGATGAATGAACAAAGAGAAAGAGCCAGAGCGGCTCGTCAAGACTCGGATACGGCTGCTTGGGGAGGAGACGCTTTCTCGACCCTGGATCAAAATGTAAGTACCCAATTTATTGGATACTTTGAATTTGCATCTATATCTGCCGTATTAGCTATTGTAAAAGATGATAAAGAAGTTGATAAGGCATCCGAGGGAGAACAGGTAAAAATCATTCTGGACAAAACACCGTTTTATGGTGAAAGCGGCGGACAGCTTGGTGATATCGGAACCTTAGAAAGTGATACTGTCAAAATCAAAGTGTTGGATTGCAAAAAACAAGGGGAAGGAAAATACATCCACATTTGCGAGATAGAATCGGGTGAAGTAAAAAAAGGTGCAGAATTGAAAGCGGTGATAGATCTAGAGAGAAGACAATCCATTTCTAGAAATCACTCAGCTACCCATTTGCTGCAAAAAGCTTTGCGTAACGTTTTAGGTGAGCATGTAGCTCAGGCCGGTTCCCTTGTTACACCTGAAAGATTGAGATTTGACTTCTCTCATTATTCCGGCATGACCAAAGAAGAACTTGAAAAGGTAGAAAATGAAGTGAATAAAGTAATACTCGATAGTATTCCTGTGGAAGCTAAAGAAATGTCCATTGAAGAAGCAAAAAAAATGGGTGCTACCGCATTGTTTGGCGAAAAATACGGAAATATCGTAAGACTTGTCAAAATGGGCGACTACAGCCTTGAACTATGTGGAGGCTGCCATATAAATGCTACCAGCCAAGTAGGTACATTTAAAATATTAAGTGAAGGCGGAGTAGCCGCCGGCGTAAGAAGAATCGAAGCTGTTACCGGATTGGAAGCACTTAAGGTTTACAAAGAAAATGAGCAGGCATTGAATGAAGTGGCGGCTGTTCTTAAGAGCGGTGCTGCAGATGTAGTGAAAAAAGCGGAAACGGTGGTCAGTGATTTAAAAGCTGCGCAAAAGGAAATAGAAAGTCTAAGAAGCAAGCTGGCTAGCGGAGCGGCAGATGATATTCTTTCTAAAACGGTTGAAGTGAAAGGTGTTAAAGTAATCACCGCCAGAATGGACGATCTGGATATGGATGGCCTGAGAAATATGGGAGATACGCTGAAAGATAAGCTGGGTTCCGGTGTGGTAGTACTTGCGACCGGGAAAGATGGAAAAGTAAACTTCATTACAACAGCTACAAAAGATGTGGTCGGTAAAGGAATACATGCCGGCAATATCATCAGGGAAGTTGCTAAGACCGCAGGCGGCGGTGGTGGCGGACGCCCGGATATGGCACAGGCCGGCGGAAAAGATGTAAGCAAGATTGACCAGGCATTGAGTATTGTTGTAGAACTTGTAGAAAAGCAGGTAAATGATTAGTTCACGGTTCACAGAAATGTTGTACGAGAATATGTGAGATTTCCGAACTGTAGCGGAGTATTGAAGCATAAACGATGGAACCGTCCGAGACTACTGAAAAGTCTGATTTAGCACCCAGAAGGAGTGAAGCATGGGGACGGACCTACTGCTGCGCTTGCTTTTTAGGGAAGCTGTAGGTCCGTCCCCATGCTTTGCGACTGACCAATCAAGCACTTTTTCAACATTCTCGAACCGTCCCCACAATTTGATCTATTTTAGTTAACAATGGGCAGTATAAACAGTGGATTCTGTGAACTGTGAACCGTAAATCGTAAACTATTTAATACCTGTGAACTAGTATACGAAAGGAGACGATTGTAATGATATCAGATTGTATTTTTTGTAAAATTGCAGCGAAAGAGATTCCGGCTTCTGTGGTATATGAGGATGAAAAGGTATTGGCCTTCAAAGATATTAACCCTGCGGCGCCCGTTCATGTCCTTGTGATCCCCAAACAGCATTTTTCATCGGCAATGGATATTGGGGAAAAGGATGCGGATATTATTGCGCATATATTCAAAGTATGCCAAAAGCTTGCTGTTGATTTAGGGATTGCCGACCGAGGTTTTAGAATCGTTAATAACTGTGGTCAGGACGGCGGACAGACAGTAGGTCATATCCATTTTCACCTGCTGGGAGGAAGAAATCTTGGCTGGCCGCCGGGATGAGAAAGGATGTGTAGTGAATAGTAAGGCGTGGATGGTTCGTTTCTTACTATTCACTATTGTTTTTAAATAGATATGGCAATATATATCTTTTGCAAAATCACGTGGAGGAATAATGTTTATATAACTCCTGACCTTGCAGCGTTATTTTTTACAATGAAAGATATCGCTATTATATGTGATTATCAAGGAAATATCATAGAGACCAATCGCAAATAGCACGAAAGCATACTGTTTGATAAAAACTGCACACATGTGTACCAGATCATGCAATCTGTTTTAAGCATTACACCTTTGGCGAAACACGAAACCATCAAAGCAGCCGGTGTACTTGAGATACAGGTATTGTATTGCTTGTGTAGGAAGAAAAAGCAGCCCATTTGAGAATTTTCGAAAACATCCATAAACAGATCATCGCGGCTACGGCTATAAAGCTGTACAGCAGCGGTGTTTTTTTTGCTTTTAAGATGATATATGTAGTAAAGCCGGTTATAAATAAAATGGCCGCAATATGAAATATTACGATTGTATGGATTTCTGATGCAAGCTTTTCGGATACTAGCATACAAGCACCACCCATAAGCTATTTTATCAGATAGCGATGGCTTATTCCATCCTATTTTATAATTTTAATAAGATATAGTCATGATGAGTGACTATTGATAGTCATGATAATACCAATATCAGAACCGGATCAGTGACCATTTTTTGGCCGATCGGTACTGGAAAAATAGAAGGATTATCTTTATGATAAGTATGGGAAATAATGTTAAAATTATAAAAATGGGGGGCTAAAAATGTTTTTAACAAAGAGCAGATACAAGAACATATGCATTATACTGGTTTTTACTTTGCTGGTGCAGTTTGCGGTACCTGGCATTGCATATGCCCAGCAGGAAACAGCTTCTTTCAATGATATAAAGGGGCATTGGGCGGAGCAAAACATTTCAGAGTTTATAAGCCGGGGGTTTATACATGGCTACCCGGATAACGTTTTTAAACCGGATAAGAGCATCACAAGAGCAGAATTTGTAAGTATACTGAATAGAACTTTTGATGTTTCTTCGGATATGGGACAAGGCTCATTTAACGATGTCCATCAGGGCGACTGGTACTACAAAGACGTGGAGACTGCCAAAAGGTTAGCGTATATAGGAGGATTCCCCGATGGAAGTTTCAAACCGGCCGAGGCATTGTCACGGGAACAAGCCGCTGCCATCATATACAGATTTCTAAATATTACACAAGCGATAGATGAATCTTTATCAAACATTTTTGGTGATGGGGATAATATTTCGGAATGGGCAAAAAACGGTGTATATGCGCTAAAAGAATACGGATTGATCAGCGGAATGCCCGATGGCTCGTTCCTTCCGCAAAAGTCCATTTCCAGAGCGGAAGCGGTCACCATTCTTTTGGGTGCGCTGCGGAAGGTGGAAGGAAAAACCGGGATAGAAGGAAGGCTATATGCCGACGATCTGCCGTTAGCAGGGGTGAGTGTCCGGGTATTCGTACCGGGAGAGGACCAGCCGGTTTGTGAGGTAATCACTGATGGGGACGGACTTTTCTATTGTGATGTGCAGCAAGGAGAATACGATATTACTGCTGTTTCAGATCAGAAAGTCGGTTATGATGCCGGTATCAACGTAAGAAAAGGATATTTGAGTCTTTTCAAAATGAATATTGTAAAGGGATGCAGGATCACTGGTTATGCATTGGACGGGAATAGTAAAGCCTTATCGAATACTACGCTGTATTTTAGAACCAATCCCGTATATACGACGGTAACCGATGAGGATGGATACTTTTCGTTAGTGGTTCCCAAAAGCAGAAAGTACGCCCTTTATTATAAAGAAGATGGAGAAAAGAAAGAAATAGCCGACTTTGAAGCCGGTTCGGAAGATGGGGAAATAAATCTCGGCAAAGTTCAAAAAGGAAAACAGGTGACAGCAGGTGCAGGTGGCAGCAGTACTGCTTCATCGGGTAATGATGATTCTAATGACTCATCGCAGCCGTCGGCAGGAGGACCTGTAATTTCATCTATTGAGCCGGGCAGCGGCATTTTTGGTTCAACAGTCAAGATTAAAGGGACTAAATTTGGAGGCAACCGTGAAGATGTTGAGGTCACTTTTAAGGGCAGCAAGCAAGGCGAGATGCAGGCCGGGATCGTATCGGTTTCAGAAAATGAATTGGAAGTGATGGTTCCGGGGATTATTCAAGAATCAGCGAAAGTGACGGTACGTGTGGGGAATCTTCAGAGCAACAGCAAAGATTTTGAACTGATGGGTCTACCGGAAGCAAAAGAGCAGGAGGATATGGCACAGGATACGCTTAATAGTATCAAACGTTTAATCACAGCGACAAAGCATGAGACCGAAATAGGACTGGCGCCATTCCTGGATCAGGATTTGTCAAATAGTATGAAGCAGGAATTGGATACTATGCTGAATGATATCCAATCATCCATGGATCGTTTGACGGCAGGAAAATCGGAAGAAGAACTAAAGATCATCAATGACTTACTGGCAAATCCTGCAGTGAAATCACAATTAGATGAAATCAACCAGGCAGCAGAAGTACTTAGCCATTCTACCATCACAGAAGCATTAGGAAATATCGCAGAAGCTAAGGAAATGCTTCGGGAAGTAAAGAATATGCTGGATAATCTGGCGTATGTGCTGACGGTAGCAAGAAATACCGCGGTAGCATTGGCGGCAGCGTCCATACTTTATGGAGATATGGCCACTGCCGCTACATTGACCAGTATCGCGGGGGAAATCAATAATATCCTGAGTTTGGCAATCAATCCTGCTAGGGAAATCGTGGCAGGGATTCTTTCCATTCTGGATATGGCGCCTACAAAGGCAGTTTCCGATTCTCTGGTGTTATATGCGTACCAGAACGATTTGGGAATCGATCAATACTTTGAAAATCTTGAACAAAACTATAACAGCCGTGAACCGGGTCCGTTCTATGAAGAAAAGGTCAATAAGCTGAGTTCCGTTGTATCGGTCATACAAGGGGATATCAGCAATATCTCGGATCCGGAGAAGGTGGGTACAAAAGCCGCTGACCTAGCGGCAGACATCTTACAGCAGTATGATGTTAAATCGAAATTACAGCAGGCCATGCAGAAAATGAACACATTACAGCAGGCCGGTGCTGCAGCAGGGTATACAAACAAAGAAAATACCCTTAGCGCATTAAAAGATTATGCAGGCTGGATGACGGATGTGGCGGATGCAGTCACAGCTCTTCGAGAGAAGGCAAAAGACAAAGCGGACGATTATGCGAATGCTGCATTAATAGAATCCGGGGAGAATCCTCTGCTGGTTCCGGCATTATCACTCAATAAAAAGCTGTATCTCATCAATCAACAGGAAGAGACGGCCGATTCGGAAAATGGTATCCAGGCGAATGCTTATTACCAGGTTTATTTATCCACTGCGCTGCTGTTAAGCAGGACACTGGCGGAGATGGATTTCAACTATTTTGAAGAAGTACCGATGGAAGATCTCATATCAGGCAGCTGGTACGATATTAACGACAACCAACCCGGAAGCCTGTCGGAGCATATCTTTGTATTTGTAAAGAAAATCGGGAAGATTACACCGGAGCAAGTGGCGCAGATAGAAGAGGATGGGGTCGGACAGGTAGAGGATCTCGGATGTATTTATGTCACGCAGCCCTATTTCTTTAAGGGGCATGTGGATTTTACCAGCCGGGACAATGACTTTCTAAATATTGAAAATGTATTGAATCAGACCGGAAATTCGGTGGATAGCCTCACGGGCGGCGGCAATATGATCACACGCATGATTACTAAGATGATGATGAAGCTGGCCGATGACAAGCTTGATGACCTGCTGAGGGTGAATTTAACCGATGTGGATGTTGCATTGAAAGTATCCTTTTTCGATGATGACGGTACCGAAAGAAAGACCAGTGATATTATAGACTGGCAGTGGGTCAGCGGTAAGCAAACGGTGGAAGGTGTGGAAGTAGAAAATAAATTGATGCTCAAAGCGAAAAAAACCGGAGAAGAAAATATCATGATTACTGCGGTTTTGGTTGAAGGCGAAGATTATCTGGAAGAAGATAAAGAAGCTTTTTCTATCAAACGCCGTATTAAGGCAGTATCGGGATATCAGACGGGCGATCCCTATGAAAAGGGGCCGGAGGTCGAGAACATTACAAATTTGGATATGGTGGCCGAAGGTACGGATGGTTCGTCGAACCAAGGATATATCGGAGATATCCTAGCGGTAGACGGCTTTGGGTTCTCAAAAATGACAAACGAATACCAAAATGTATTTTTTGGAGAAGCACCGGGCTATAATGAAACCGGTGCAGCGAAAAAATGGATGCAGTCGGATAATGATTTCCGGAATTTTAAAGTGGAAATCCCCGATGCGCTGACAGGCAGCTTTATTGTGTCGGTTGGTCCTGATGGCGGCACTAAAGAAAAATGGCCGAGTAATCCCCTCGATTTTACCATTTTAAATCCCCGAGTGGATTATATGAACCCCACTGCCATTAAAGGAGAGGCATGGCCGGTGTGGGGAAGAGGATTCTCTCATACGGCTTCCCATAATAAGGGGATGTGGCCGGGCAGTGCCGTATCCAATGTCATCAAACCTCCGGCGGCCTCACAGCCGATGGACAGTTTCAGCCAATACGATGAACCGGTGAATTTGGAAAATCATTATGTACTGCACCCACTGCATAGGAGGCTCGATTTCGTTGTGCCGTCCTCTGCTGCGACCGGGGCATTTCATATCAATACCATCGGTGCGCTCAATACCGAGGATCATGATGTCATCGTGCGGAGTTTTTCAAATAAAGCGGTTTTATCCGATGAACAAAGAAGAGGACTCCGGCCGTCCATCGCAAGGGACAACACCACCGGCAAACGGATCGCGGTGTGGATTGATCAAACCGAAACCTTTGGCAATAAACTGGCGGCAGCCAGTATTGGGCAGAGCGGCAAAGCAAATAATCCGGTGGTTGTTTCAGATAATATAGGAGGCATTCCATCGGCACCGGAACGTCCGAGCGTATCGGCCGGCCAAGGCATCTATCAGGTGGTGTGGACAGGGGCGGTCAACGGCAATGATGAGATATTGTTCAGTATTTCCGATGATGGTATCCGGTGGAGTGAGCCGATAAATATTTCTAATTCGTCCAATGCCGCTTCTATTCAGCCTGTGGTTCGTGCCGAGGATATCGACAGTGACGGGGATGCCGATGCGGTCATTGCGTGGACGGAAGATAACGGAAGTATTTCTCGTGTATATACGGCAGTGTTAAAAAATAACGGCAATACATTTACGATTGAAAAAAATAAAGTGTTGTCCGGCGGCAGTATTGCCGGTGATCCGGAAATTGCGGTAAAAGGAGCGCATATCGCATTCCTGTGGAGCGAAGGCGCGAATAGGAATGTCTATTTACAGCAATATGATGATGGGAGCAATCAATGGAGCGGCGTGATCAATATCAGCAATAATGCCGACGCATCCCGGTATCCGTCTGCCGTATTCAATACCAACCCGGCTACCGGAGAAGAAGGAATTGCCGTCGTATGGGAGAATATCAATCCGGTGAGCGAAGACGGGCGGTTGACCGATTACAAGGAGGATATATTCTTTGCAAGGGTACAGGATGGTACGGTAAGCACTCCTGTCAATCTGACCAAGTCCAGGGTACATTCCCAAAGGCCGGTTATCGCAAACGATGCGGATCAAAACCTCGCATTGACCTGGATTGAACAGGGATATGAAGACCAGGATCAGGATCGTGCCGATTTCTATGCTTCTGCGGTGATGTTTGCAAGATCCTTTAACGGAGGAGATGAATTCCACCGTCCGTACATGGTGCTTCAATCGCATCACAACAGCACCCGGCTGGGACATCCGGCTGTCACGGCGGATGAACAAGGATATGTCAGTGTCATGTGGCAGGAGGCTTCGGGGGATAACTCGAAAATATTGTTTACCACAACAGAAGGAAGTGCATCCAAGCCCGATGGCAATATTGAAAATGAGATGCAAGGAAAAGCGATGGATTACAATGTCTTTGGCAGTATTTTAGCGCAGTCTGACGGAACACCGCTTCGAACCCTTGGAGGTATCAAAGAAAAGCCGGACTATTCACCATCCGGAAGATATCTGGCCTATGCGGACGAGGGATGGGTCATGGAAGCGGAGGCGGATGGTGCGCATCCGATAGGGATATTCAGCGGTTTTAATGATATGCCTGTGGAAGTATATTGGTCTCCGAATGAGGAGATCCTGTCCGCTAATTTCGTAGAATACGGATTTTTAGTTTTTGACCGGCAGGGAAAAAGAAAGGATGTAGTAGAAGAAGGCGTTTATAATACCGGAAAGGTTGTTTTTGATAATCCGTGGTTTGAAGATACTGCATTGACCAATATTATTATTACTGACATGGTAGAGAGAGAAGATGCAAACGGTCAAAAACAGGATGTGTGGACGGTGGCCGATGCCTATACCAATGTTTTAGATAACTATGGGCAAAGCACCGGCCGCTTCGGCGAAAATGGGGATACCTATGCGGTATATGCGCCGGATGGTACAAAAATTGCTTTGCTAAAGCACAAGGATAATGATGAAATTTATAAGCAAAGTGTACAACCGGACTTTTTATTCAAAGGCAGACTGTATATCGCCGGAACCCATGGGGGGTACCAGCCGCCTTTGACAGAAGGATATACGGTGAGTGCGCCCGCGTGGTCTCCCGATTCTACAAAAATTGTTTTTGTAAATGAGGAGGATTCGGGAAAATACGTATATATTGTTGCACCTTACAAAAAAAATAACAGCCCTATAAAGCTCACCGACACGGTAAATGATGCAGTGCGGGTGAGGTTCAGCATAGACGGGCAGAAGGTATATGTGCTGAGGGAAAATGGATACGCGTCTATTGATGTTGGGTCTGGCACTGTGCAGAATGTATCCGGGTTCCCGTGGGCATACCTAAAGTTGAATGCGCCTGGAGGTAGTCTGGTGCTTTCAACAGAAAGTATCGATTTGAATGAAGGAAGCAGCGGGCAGGTGTCCGTAAAGCTCTTGAGACAGCCTGCCGGCCAAGTCATTGTAAATGTGACGGATGACGAGCAGAGCGGAATCAAGGCATCACCTGAACAGCTGATATTTGATGCGGGAAATTGGGATGCACCGCAGGAAATCACTATTGAAGCGGAGGATGACCAATTATATGAGGGGAACCGGAACAGAGTGGTCGGATTTACGCTGGAGAGCGAGGATGAAAGCTTTAATCATTATATAAATAGAAATATCTATATAACGGTCCTTGAAGATGAACCGGCAGCAGGGGATGTTACGCCGCCGCAGTGGGAAAATGCCTCCATCACCGTGACTAAAAAAGGATCAACTAGGGTAGCAATATCATGGGCCGGGGCATCGGATGAGGATGGCATCAAAGGATTTAAAATCTATTTGGACGGTGCATTGTACGGCGAGGTATCGGATGAAAAGGCCGTGATTAACGGATTGCAAAAAGGTACTACCCATACAGTGAAAATTGAAGCTGTGGATTTAAATGGCAATGAAAGTACGACAGGTCCGCAAACCACTTTTGAAACCGAAAGTCAGGATTACTTTTATCCCGGGGATTACTATAGTGCTGAAGGACTGGAGGTGGGTCAAGGGCAGCCTATTGAAGAAGGATGGACGCGGCAGTCTATTTATTCCGGCCTCCAAGGTCAAGGGATGGACTGGTGCTACCGGCCGTCTGAAAATCTGTGGTCCGTTTCCGCACCGGTCATTGGAAATGACGGTACGCTGTATTATACCGGCAAGTCGTCCCTGGGGGATGAAGGATATCTGTACGCGGTCAATGCCGATGGCAGCTTAAAATGGAAAAAAACATTCTCTAAGGCCCTTGAAGGCAGTCAGGCAGCGCCTACCCTTACCAAGGACGGCCATTTAATCTATATCGGCAAGGAACAGGTGTTCTGCGTAAATCAGAGCGGAAATACGCTATGGACTTTTACGCCTGATGCTGCATATGTGCATTCGTCAGGAACGCCTATTGCCGGAGATCAATTGATTGCAGTGGGAGCAGCGGCAGCGCAGGATGGAACCGTCTATATTGCCGCCACCAATCCGTCATTTAAGAGACTGATGCTTTATGCGGTGAAAGACGGAATAAAGGCCTGGAAGTACGAGTCCAGCATGTATTCAGACAGTGCGGCGGGATGGAACGGGAACATGGTTACTGCGCCCGCTGTCATGCAAGACGGCAATATTCTTTTCGGAAAGGATATCGTGCGCAGTACCGGGACCAAGGACCGCAGCGTGGAGGATGCAAGCAATCTGGGCATTCGAACTTCTTCGGTGATCAGCAATCAGAATAGGATTTATATCGCCGCAGGACAATATATCGGCAGTGCGAAAGGCGACCTATATATTGCCGATGGCAATAGCATGGAAGTGCTCGGGAGTGTGGAAACGGATCATCCGGAAAATGCAGGTATCGCAGTGGCAGCGGACGGTACGGCATATATCGGTTCCAAGAACGGGGTGCTGTATGCGGTATCGCCGGACGGTGCGGTGGAATGGCAGTCCGATGCCGATGGCGCTGTTATAGGAGCCCCTATCGTCGATGGTGAAGGAAATATCTATTTTGCCGCCGATCAACGTAAGATCTATGCATTAGATGGGTCAGGCCGGCAAAAGTGGGTCTTTGACACACTTCCGGCCGGGTCGGGCCCAGGTGTGATTTCATCCCCGTCCCTCGGCTATGGCGGAAGATTGTATTTTACAACCGTAAAAGGTTTGTATTGCATTGGAAGTGCAGCCAGCGACAGCGTTGCATTTGAGAAGGACAGCAGTACGTTTAACGAAGATGCCGGAACGGTGGATATCGTTTTATCAAGAAACGGTGACGCATCGGGACAACGTATCGTGTATGTTGACATTGATAGTGCAAGCACGGCAGACAGCAGTCAATATGGATTGCCGCAAACGGAAATCATTTTTGAAGATGGTGAAACAACAAAGAATATTACGCTGACGCTCCAGGATGACAATCAGATGGATGGTTATAAGACCATTATATTAAAAATCATAAAGGTCATTGGGGGTGCGTCCATAGGAAATACCGACAGAACGGTTGTAACGATAACAGATAATGAGCAGGGAGATGTGCTGTCATTGGAGAAAGATGCATACACGGTTTCCGAAAGCGAAGGCAAGATAGATGTGAAAGTGGTGAGAACTTTTGGAGGAACCAATCCTCCCGATGCAAGTGTAGATTACCGGACCAATAACGGTACGGCTGCTGCGGGTACCCATTATGAAGAAGTTTCCGGGACTCTCACATTTACAGGAAATGAGCGTGAGAAGACCATCAGTATTCCTATCATTGATAATGCCTCCTATGATGGCGATAAGGATTTTACAATTACATTAAAAAATGAAGTGGGAGGAGCTGCGCTGGATAAAGTTTCTGCCAATATCCAAATCACCGATGATGATGCTCAGCCTTCCATTGAATTTGCATTTGACAGTATGGAAATCGGGGAAGATGCGCAAACAGTGACACTGTATGTATATAGAACAGGAGGCTTGAATACGGTAGCGGGGATTTTTGCAGAATGGAATTCGGTACTCAGCACCGCTGAAACAGGCAGTGATTTAGACAAATTCAGCGGCACATACCTGCAATTCGAACAAGGAGAAAGCCAAAAAAGCTTTACATTGAATATAATTGATGATTCCGAGGAAGAGTGGGGCGAGTATATCGTACTGGATTTAATGAATCCTCAAAATGCGTCAGCAGGGTCAAAATGGCGTATGACCATCAGTATTAAGGATAACGATAAATGCGTGCAGGCCCCTTCTGCAACAGCCGGATGGGAAGGCGGTTATGCATATATCATGTTGGGAAATCTCATACCGGGTGCAAAAGTACGGTTGTACAAGAGCGACGGTACACTACAGCGGGACCCTTTTAATGTGGGATCGGATACGTATAGAATTAATTCCGTTCCTGAAGGGATCGGCTATTATGTTACTCAGGAAGTAGGAGGTATTGAGAGTCCGTCATCCAATGTAGTGGATATAAAGCAGTAATTTGACAAATAGCAATTAACTTTTAAACCGATTGGTTAAAATATTTTATGAATGTAAGAAATCACTGTATTGACATATTTCTAGGCTTTAATGTATAATGAATCTGTGTTGTATTTTTATTTGTTTACCATTTATTAGTGAAATGAAATTACAACTCGTACCGCGCACAATTGATAGTAGCGGAGGGAGGGAAATATATGTCAGAAATCAGAGTGAAAGAAAACGAGTCATTGGACAGCGCACTTCGCCGATTCAAACGTCAATGTGCTAAATCAGGTGTTTTATCCGAAGTTAGGAAGAGAGAACACTATGAAAAGCCTAGTGTAAAGCGTAAAAAGAAATCCGAAGCTGCAAGAAAAAGAAAGTTTAAGTAATTTTATTGACGTATGACTCTATGAAAAAGGAGGGGTGAAAACAATGTCCCTCAAAGACAGATTATTGGAAGATATGAAATCAGCTATGAAGGAAAAGGATTTAATCAAAAAAAATACTGTTCAGATGACAAGAGCAGCAATCCTTCAGGTTGAAAAAGATAATAAGGTAACTCTTGATGATGAAGGCGTTATAGAGATACTTGCAAAGGAAGTTAAAAAGAGAAAAGATGTCCTTCCTGAATATGAAAAGAGTGGCCGACAGGATTTAATCGATGATTTAAATAGAGAAGTTGAAGTTTTAATGGGCTATCTGCCTGAACAATTATCTGAAGAGGAACTGGAGCAGATGATTAAAACAGTCATTGAAGAAGTTGGTGCTTCTGCCATGAAAGACATGGGGAAGGTAATGGCAGCAATCATGCCCAAGACAAAAGGACGCGCGGATGGAAAAATGATTAATCTCATTGCAAAGAAATACTTAACATAAAAAATAGACCGGGATTTTAACCGGTCTATTTTTTATGTTATATGATTTTTTTAATTTCAAATAAATCCTCCAGTACCATCCAATTTTGCGGGAATTGCCTTCCCAGAACCCAATAGCTTACCCCACGCAGTCCGAGCTGATGTACAAGCTCATATTTGGCCAATATACTTCCGGCATCTTCAAACCACACAATATGCTCTTTTCCCGATGTATCAAAATAATTAAAATAAGGTGACTGCGAGATAATATCGTAGTGAATAACGGTTCTTACTTGCTGTGCCAGCTCTATAGCAGATTTGGGACTTAGTGTCTTTGCATACGGGCCGCCTTTTGCATAAGGCAAGGTCCAATCATAACCGTATAAGGGCATACCCATCATGATTTTATTTGCCGGAATCGCAGAAAGCGCATAATCAACTACTCTTTTTACCTGATTCAAAGGTGCAACAGGCATAGGAGGACCTCCTGACCATCCCCATTCATAGGTCATTAATACTGCAAAGTCCGCAGTGCTTCCATGGGCCGGATAATCGTGCGCCGTATACCAGGGTCCTGTCAGTTCGGCAGAGGTTTTAGGTGCTAAGGCTGTAGTAAGAACATGGCCTGTATCATTCAGTCGTGTCTCAAGTTTTATTAGGAAGTGATTATATAAATCTTTGTCATCAGGATATATATGCTCGAAGTCTACATTAATGCCATGATAGTTTTTGTTTTTTAAGACCTGAATGATATGATTGATCAGGCTGTCCTGAATACTGTCATTTGCAAGAACAGCATGAGCCAAGTCGGCGCTGAAAGTACCTTCTGCAAAATTTGTAATTACCATGAGTGGGGCAATGTTTTTTTCGCGTGCCAAATTGATCAACTCGACATCATCCGAGGGGGTTAGTGTGCCCGAAGTATTTACACGATAGCTGAAAATGCTTAAATAGGTAAGATATGGAGCGCACTGACGGATGATATCGAGTTCGTTGCCCCTTCCCACAGGTTCTATATACCCGTTGACTTCTAAAGGTCCAAAGCGATGAGCAGCCACCGGAATCGCCAATCGTTGTCCGGGATATATCAAAGAAGGATTTTGCAAATGATTGGCCTGAGAGATAACATTAACTGAAGAATTATATTGTCGGGCTATGAGCCATAAGTTTTCACCGGGTTTTACGATATGGCTCATGGGGACGTCGGGGATCACAATGCTTTGTCCCGGCATCATCAAAGAAGGATTTGTGATTTGATTGCTGTTTATGATTTTTTCAAGCGGGATGTTATAGGCTTTGGAAATACCCCATAACGTCTCACCGGGTCGAATAATATGAATAACCATTGTTTCGCCTCCCAATAATCATTACATATTATATATATATTAGAACAGGACGACACATGAGTGTTTTTTAGAATTCGCAGTTATTTTTTGAAAAGCAGTTCTAAACAATGTAAAAAACCCTTATAAATCGTTGAAAAATATTCAATAATCGCTTAGAATACAAGTATGAAAGTATAAGCTTTTTATAATAAGAGCAACATAAATAAAACGGACATTTAGAGGTGACGTATGTTAGAGATTTTATTTCCCAGTTTAATTGTTGACACAATAGAAGATATCGATTTGAAGACGCTTCAGAAAAACAACATAAAAGGACTCGTAATAGATATTGATAACACTTTGGTAGCTTGGGATATTAAAGAGGCTGACCAAAAAGCGATGCGTTGGATAGAATACTTAAAAAGCCAAGGGATTAAAGTTTGTTTGGTTTCAAACAATACAGAGGATAGAGTGGTCAAGTTTAATGAAAATCTGAATCTATTTGCTGTACATCGTGCCAACAAACCAAGAAAAGAGCCTTTTCTAAAAGCTTTAAAACATCTGGAACTTCGGCCCGAAGAAACAGCAGTGGTGGGCGACCAGGTTTTTACCGATGTTTTAGGAGGTAACCGATTAAAGATGTTTACCATATTAGTCACCCCGATCAGTCAGAAAGAATTTCCCCTTATCAAACTAAAAAGATTTTTTGAGAAAATGGTACTGAGAAGTTATGAGAAAAAGTTAAGCAGAAGATGAGGCGGCGGTATCAATCATTTATCAATGAAAATCCATTGACAAATGAAAAACTGTATTTGGTTTAGCGCTGATGCTGTTGTATAATAAACTTAGGAACAGCAAAATAATAACTTCCGATTTTTCAACGGTTATTTTTGTGTCATGCGTCGTTGTCAACCTTTACCATACGTCAGTATTGCCAAAGGTCTCCGCCTAGCCTGACGCAAAAATCCCACGTTGAAAATTTCGGAATTTATTATTTCACTGTTCCTTGATAAAAAAACAATTGATAAAACAGTAAAAATATTGTAATATAAAGATATTAAACAGTATTAAGTAAATAAGAGAAGCAATGAAATGCATATCTAAAATGGGCGCCTGATATGCATGGAGTGAGTGGTGCAACCGACCTGGTATTCAATAGCTGACATGTTGCTGTGAATATCTTTTTTATTTATAATATAATAAATGCTGCTTAATTATTATCATAAGGGGTTAATCATAATGTACAATACGATCAATGGTCATACGAAAATTCTTGGAATCATAGGTGATCCTGTTGAACACAGTCTGTCGCCTCAGATACATAATACGATTTGCAAAGAACTGGAATTAAATTACGTATATGTTCCTTTTAAAGTCGCTTCCGAAGGTTTGGAAAAAACGGTGGAGGGTTTTAAAGCTATTGGAATAACCGGCTTTAATGTTACTATACCCCATAAGAATCACATCATAAAATATCTTGATGAGGTATCAGACGAGGCCGTGTTAATGGGTGCTGTCAATACAGTAAAAAACGTAAATGGCAGACTGTTTGGATACAATACTGACGGTAACGGTTTTATCAAGTCTTTAAAAAGCCGTGATGTGTCTGTAAAAGATAAGAACATTGTTATTATGGGCGCAGGAGGTTCTGTACGTGGTATTTCCGTAAAAATGGCTATGGAAGATGCAAAAAGTATTACGATTTTAAATAGAACACTTGAAAAAGCACAAGAGATATGCGATATTATCAATGATAATATCGGAAATGTATGCAGAAGTGCATCATTGGATATGTTTACTCTTGAACAACATAGCAAATCATGCGACATTCTTATCAATACAACGCCTGTGGGAATGGCTCCTTATATACATGAGTGTCCCGTGGAACATTTGGATTTTCTCACATCCGATACGGTGGTATGCGATTTGATTTACAACCCTGAAGAAACGGTGTTTTTGTCCAAAGCAAAAGAAAGAGGATGCAAAATCATCAACGGATGGGGAATGCTATTGTTTCAGGCCGTGGCTTCCTTCCAGATTTGGACAGATAAAAAAGTTAATTCCCAATTAATCGAAATTTTACAAAAAGTTAATAAAAAGTAGAAGGATTTTGAAAAGATCTATCGAATATATAATAGCAGTGACGAATAGGGCTACGGACCTATATGTCGTGGGACTATAGCCTGGAATTGAAATGATGAATATGACGTATTAGATATGGAGCAGGTATTTTTGGTCAATATTTGTAGAAAAATTGGTGGGATATTCAATGTTTAAGGAAAAGCGTAAGAGGTTGGGCGACCTTCTGGTGGAAGCCGGAATGATTACCCCGGATCATTTGAATGAAGCACTTATGGTTCAAAAGCAAACCGGAAAAAAGCTTGGAGAAGTTTTAATTGATAGAAAATACGTAACCCAGGAACATATTATTCAAGTATTGGAATTCCAATTGGGCATTCCCCATGTTTCACTTGATAAATATGATATTGACCCTGAGGCGACCAAAAAAATCAGTGAAAACCTTGCGAAACGACATGAGTTGATCCCGATAAAAATCGATAAGAACAAACTTATCGTTGCAATGAGCGATCCGCTGAATATTTTTGCGATTGATGATGTAAGGATTTTTTCCGGTATGGAAGTTCAGCCTGTCATAGCAACTTCCCAGGATGTAACCCATGCCATTGATGTTTATTATGGGAAGCAAGAGGCCATCAAGGCTGCTGAGGAATATAAGAAAGAATATGGCATCGTTTCTCAGGTTGAAAAGATTGACGGAAATATTGAGGATGTTGTTAATAGCGCACCTATCGTTAAATTGGTGAATTCTATTATTGAACAAGCCATCAGGCTAAAGGCAAGCGATATTCATATTGAACCTTTTGACACTTATATACGCATCCGATACAGAATTGACGGGCAGTTAGAAGAAAATATGCGGCATGAAATACAGCTGCTTCCTGCGATTGTTACAAGGATTAAGATCACCGGAGAGATGAATATTGCCGAAAAAAGAAAACCGCAGGATGGCAGGATATCCATGATGGTTGACGGTAATGAGTTTGATCTCAGGGTATCTATTCTGCCTACCGTACATGGTGAAAAAGTGGTGATCAGAATCACCGATAAACGGGGGTTGATGAGAACCAAGGAACAGTTGGGCTTTTTTGCCGATGATATGGACAAGTATAACAATATCTTAAAAAGTCCCCATGGGATGATTTTGGTTACGGGACCAACGGGAAGCGGGAAATCCACTACCTTATATACAACGGTCAGAGAATTGAATAAGGATAGTTTGAATATCATCACTGTTGAAGATCCTGTAGAAGCAACCATTGAGGGGATTAACCAGGTTCAGGTAAATCCTAAAGCAGGGCTGGATTTTGCCGGTGTCTTACGGTCCATACTGCGACAGGACCCTGATATCATCATGATCGGGGAAATCCGTGATAAAGAGACCGCGGAAATTGCGGTAAGAGCTGCCGTAACCGGTCACCTTGTTGTCAGTACCCTGCATACCAATGATGCGTCGAGTACCATCTCACGTCTAATGGATATGAACATAGATCCGTTTTTGATCAGTACTTCATTGGTGGGGATCATATCACAAAGATTGGTAAGAAAGATATGCACTAGATGCAAAGAAGAGTATGTACCGCTGGAAAGCGAGCTGAATGTATTGGGTTTGTCCGCAAAGGAAGAGAACAGCTATTATAGAGGAAAAGGGTGTTATTCTTGCAATAACACAGGGTATCAAGGGAGAATAGGTGTTTATGAAATCATGCCGGTATCCCATATGATCAGGCAAAAGATCAATCATGAAGAGTCATCGGATACTATACGCGAACAGGCAATTGCCGAAGGCATGAGCACATTAAAGACAAGCTGCATCCGATTGGTACGGCAGGGAGTCACTACCATTGACGAATTAATAAGAGTCGCTTATTCTATTGATTAATTTTGACAAGCAACGCAGTACAAGCTTAATAAGTACCGAGGTGAGAGAATGAACATAGATGAGCTTTTAAAATATACGGTATCCCAAGGCGCTTCCGACCTGCATATCACAGTAGGGATTCCTCCTACCATGAGGGTCAACGGTGAACTTGTACATATCGGAGAAAACAGGTTGATGCCCGATGATACCGAAATCATCGTTAAACAAATACTTTCAGATGCCCAGTTTGAATTTTTTAAGCAAAAAGGAGAGATTGACCTTTCTTTTTCATTGGCTGGGATAGGAAGGTTCAGGGTCAATGTATTCAGACAAAGAGGAACCGCAGCCGCGGCGATACGTTTGGTAGCATCAAGAATCCCGGATCCGGAAGAGTTGGGGCTTCCCATCTCAGTGACCGAACTTGCAAAAAAGAACCGCGGACTGATCTTGGTTACCGGTCCTACCGGCAGCGGTAAATCCACCACATTGGCATCCTTAATCAATATGATCAACCAGCAAAGAGGAGACCATATTCTTACGTTGGAAGACCCCATTGAATATTTGCACAGACACAACAAAAGCATCGTCAACCAGCGTGAAATCGGTCATGATTCGCAAAGTTACGCCAATGCGCTGCGGGCAGCTTTAAGACAGGATCCCGATGTTATTCTGGTAGGTGAGATGCGTGACCTAGAGACTATTTCCATCGCTATCACAGCCGCGGAAACAGGACATTTGGTATTATCAACCTTACATACCATCGGCGCCGCAAAAACCATCGACAGGGTCATTGACATCTTTCCGCCTTTTCAGCAGCAGCAAATCAGGGTACAGATGTCAACCGTGCTTCAAGCCGTAATATCGCAGCAACTGATTCCTAAAAAGGACAAGCAGGGACGGGTTGCTGCGATAGAAGTCATGATTGCCAACCCGGCCATCAGGAACCTCATACGCGAAGGAAAATCGCACCAGATCACATCCATCATTCAAACCGGCATGAAGTATGGTATGCAGACCATGGACCATTCGCTGGCGGATTTGTATAAGAAAGGGGTGATTTCGAGGGAAGAAGCGGTGATGTATGCGGTGGATCAGGATGTTTTGAGTAGAATGCTCATGTGATTAGTGAATAGTTAATAAGGAATAGTGAATAATGTCCAATGGACAACGTTATAAATGGACAATGGACAATGGACAATGGACAATGGACAATATAAAAGCTTTTTTACAGCTTATAGTTTCATTGCGTAATGCGGGCCTGTGAACCGTGAACTGTGAACCAAAGCAACTGTGAACTAATACAACCGTGAAATAGAAAGGAAGCTGCAGGGAATGCCTGTTTATAGTTATAAAGCGAAAACAATGGATGGACAAACTGTCAAGGGCACATTGGAAGCTGCGGACAGAACTGTTGTCATTTCCATGTTAAAGGAAAGAAAATATTATCCGGTTCAAATTAACGAACAGGGATTACTGCAAAAGGAAATAACCTTTGAATTCTTGGAAAGCGTTAAGCTGAAGGATATAGCTGTATTTTGCCGGCAGTTTTCCACCATTATCAATGCGGGTGTATCGGTGTTGGGATGCTTGGATATCCTGCGGCAGCAAACAGAGAACAAAAAGCTTAAAGGCATTGTTGACAAAATATACGAATCGGTGCAAAAAGGGAATACACTGTCCAGCGCCATGCGGGAACACAAGGTTTTTCCGCAAATCCTGCTGAACATGGTGGAAGCCGGAGAGGTCAGCGGAAGTCTGGATACATCCCTTGAGAGGATGGCAGTGCACTTTGAAAAGGAGAATAAGCTTAACCAAAAGGTAAAAGGGGCGCTTACTTATCCGACCATTATATCCATCATATCGGTGATTGTAATTACTATTTTGCTGACATTTGTAGTGCCTACCTTTGTAAGTATGTTTGCGGGGATCGGTATAGAACTGCCGGTAACCACTAGAATGCTTCTGGGGATCAGTGACTTTATCAGGAACCGATGGTATATTGCCGTAACAATCATTATCGTGATTTCCTTAGCTTTCAAATACTTTACAAGTACCGATTTCGGGAAGAACGCCATAGATATGTTAAAGCTGAAGATACCCATATTCGGCCCGTTGAACCGAAAAGTGGTATCCTCCCGTTTTACCAGGACACTGAGTACGCTGCTGGTATCGGGATTACCAATATTAACCGCGTTAGAAGTAGCTTCCAGGGTGGTAGATAACTATGTAGTACATAAAGGATTAGAAAGAGCCCGGCAGGAAGTAAGCCGAGGCGTAAGCCTGGCACAGCCCATCGAGCAGATAGGAGTCTTTCCGCCGATGGTGACACATATGTTAAAAATCGGGGAAGATACAGGAGCGATGGAAAGTATATTGGAGAAGACAGCGGATTTTTATGACAATGAAGTAGAAACCGCGGTAACACAGATGACAACGCTGCTGGAGCCATTGATATTATGTGTGATGGCGGTTGTAGTAGGGTTTATAGTAATGGCCATCGTACAGCCGATGTTCGGAATGTATAGTGGTTTAGAGGGAATGTAAGATATATTTTAAAAGGTAATCCTACCACATGAGGTGGTATGTATTATATAAAAACATTATTAATTAATAGTTAAGGGGGAGATCGTATGTCGATCAAAAAGTTTAGAAAAATATTAAAAAATAACAAAGGTTTTTCACTAATTGAGCTTATCGTTGTAATTGCTATTTTAGGTGTTCTAGCAGGAGTAGCAGCGCCAAATGTAATTAGGTATGTAAACAATGCTAGAGTAAACGCTGATATAGCTAATGGAGCACTTATAGCAAATGCACTGCAAGGAGCTATAGCAGAAGGCTTTACCTTAGCTCCAGCCGCAGATGATACAGATGGTACTAAAGCTGTGTCCACCGACTCAGCCGTTCTTACTGGTACTATTTTAACTGCTCCAGATGCTACAGCAACAGAACTTGTACCAACATTCCTTCAGACTATGCCAACTCCACAGGAAGATGGTTTCGATGCTTTTAGATATACTTATACTAGCACTGGAACACTTACTGTTTATAAAGCAAACACAGCAAACGATAATGGAGTGCAATTGTATCCTCGTCCATAGAATCAACAGGAACGGTTCTCGCTGTCACCCATTACACAAGGTGGCAAGAATGATTATCGTACCCTGTTAACATAACAAACCATGAATTGGAATGGTAGAGTATAATGTTTGAGATATTTATATTAATATTTGGCCTTGTAATAGGCAGTTTCCTCAATGTTTGCATATATCGTATTCCATTAAAGCAAACCATTGTAACCGATCCATCTCACTGTGTTGCATGTGGGAAGCGTATCAAATGGTATGATTTGATACCGGTGATCAGTTACATAATTCTTGGTGGGAAATGCCGGGTTTGCAAACAGAAGATTTCAATGAAATATCCGCTGGTAGAGCTGTTCAATGGAGCAGTCTACCTGTGGATTTATTCCTTTTACGGATTATCGGTACAATTCTATGCATTTGGATTTTTGGCTTCGTGCTTGATTGTGATATCCTTTATTGATTTTGAGCATCAGATTATTCCGAATGGTATTATTATATTTATGATGATTTTTGGTATTATATTTCCTTATTTTAATAAAAGCTTAGGTTATTCTGATGCAGTGATAGGTTTTTTTGCAGCAAGCATACCGCTTCTTATTATCGCTATCCTATCAAGGGGTGGTATGGGTGGTGGTGATATCAAGCTAATGGCCGTTGCAGGATTATTTTTAGGCTGGAAACTGATACTGCTTGCACTGATTCTAGGGTGTATAGTAGGCTCAGTAATTGGTTTGGCATTGATACTGCTGAAAAAAATACAGCGTAGAGATAAGATCCCTTTCGGACCGTTTTTGGCAACAGGTATATTTATTGCAATGTTATACGGGAATCAAATACTTCAATGGTATATTGGAATGTATTTCTGATTTAATTTGGAATATGAAATTATTTATCAAAACAAATCAAATGATGAATAAGAGGTAGGGGTAGGCCTTGTGTCTACCCGGAGGTAAGATCATCTTTGCGGGTAACCACAAGGGTTACCCCTACATAATAAACAAACTTTTAATTTTGACATCATAAGGAATTGACAGCGGAAGGAACGACTGCTAATGAGTAGAGTTACCGACAACAGCGGATATACACTAACGGAACTCATTATAGTCATAGCAATAATTGGAATTTTAACTTCAGTTTGTATCGTAAAAATTCAATGTGACCAAGATGTACTGCTGGAAAAATGCGCAAACAGGTTGATGTACGATATTCGCTACATACAGATGAAAACCATCTATGAGAAAAATACGAATTACAGAATTTACGCAGATTACGGTACTAACCGGTTTCAATATCAGATTCAGCAGCCGGGACGGCCGGACGAGATTGTAAAGCTGGATGAGGGTATTAGTTTCGTTAGCACTATTACCGGAAATTATGTTGAGTTTAATACTACTGGTGTGCCAAATCCACCAGGCAGTTTTATTTTAAAGAATAATAAAAGTAAGCAGATAAAAATTACCATTGAGTTTTCTACAGGTAGAGTGAGGAAGAAAAAACCATAATGATGAAAATAAAGAAATACTATCTTTTAAATATAAAAGGCTATACGCTGGTTGAGTTATTGGTGGTTGTTGCAATTATAGGTATTATTTCCATACCTATGTCATCATTTTTTATCGCAAATTATACCAGCTTTTTTAGAGAAAGCAACCGTATAGATGTACAGCAGGTAGCAAGAGCAGGTATGGATGTCATTATTACCAATCTGCGTAAAGCTGATCAGGGTACAATTTCAATTAATCCTGATGAACCAGAGCGTATTCAAATGACTTTTGATAAAGATGATCCGACGAAGGAAAAAACATGTGAATATTACTTGTATGGTACTAATGTACTTCAACAAGAAACAAAAGCTGATGGAGATACAGCATCTAATCAATTAATGTATAATGTAACAGATTTTCAAGTGAAACTGGAAAATGATATGGTCACTGTTTCAGTGACAGTAACAATAGACGGAACCAACGGACACACCTTAACTTTAACCAAAAATCATAAAATAAGAAACTAACGGAGTGGATCAATTTGATTTTTCCTCAATTTTTAGCACTGGATATAGGTGCATTTAATACAAAGATTATACAAGTAGCACCAATGGGCAGTAAAATGAATATAAAAGCATATACCATGGTTCCAACACCTCCCAATGTGATAGAGGATGGAAAGCTTTCGAATATAGATGTTCTTGCACAGTCTATTAATCTGGCGCTGCAGGAAAAAAAGATTAAGGAGAAAAATGTAGTATTCACCATTTCAGGGACGTCTATCATTACCAGAGAAGTGGTACTTCCCAAGGCCGGATCCAAGGAATTGAAAAGTATTATTGAAATGGAATCGGCCCAGTATTTTCCGGTCAATATCGATAGTTATGTATTGGACTATAAAATACTCGAAGAAATAAAGATAGATAAGGGTGCGCAATATAGGATACTGCTGGTTGCGGTTCCTGTTGCAATTATAGAAGGTTATATGGAATTGGCTTCGTTATGCGGGTTAAACATTTTTTCAATCGATTTCGTGGGCAACAGCATTGTGAAATTTGTTACCGCAGAAATGAAGGAAGTAGGCAAAAAGGATAAAGAAATTCTTGATAAAACAGTAGCTATCTTGGATATGGGGTATAAGACAACCACTGTATCTATCATTTCGAAGGGCAGCTTTCAATTTAACAGGATTTTATTCTATGGCAGCCAGGATTTTACCAATATGATTGCCAACAATCTGGGGTTAACATTTGAAGAAGCAGAAAAGCTGAAAATCAACAAGGCTGCCATTATATCTTCCGATGATGAGCCGGACAGCCAAGAGGCAGCCGTTATCAGCGAAAGTATCCGGGCGACACTGCTTACTTTTATTGATGATGTGAGTCGGTTTTTTGATTTTTATAATTCCCGAAGCACGGGCAACCATATCGATCAAATTTATTTGATGGGGGGAGGATGTCAGGTGCAGGGACTTGAATCCTATTTACAGTTCGCTTTTAATACTCCTGTGGAAAGGATACCGGAATTTAAAACGACGCACTATTCGAAAAAAATGGAAGATTTCAAACATTCACAAATATATTTTGCAAATTGTTTAGGCGCTGTACTTACAAAGTAGTGGAGTTGATATGATTGGTTGTAAAAGATTTGAACTTATTGCCGCAAAGAGTTATAAAACAAAGGAAAAGCCGTGAAAGGACAAACCTTATAATATTAATAGCCATTTTTGTGGCTGTTTCGGCCTTTTCTTTACTGCTGATTCCGTTTAATGAAATGCTTCAGCTCAAAAGTAAGAAAGAATTCCTGCAACAAAGTATGCCGGAATTGCAGAAGGTTTTGGAAAGTGAAAAGCAGTTAGCTTTGGAGCAAGAGAAATTGAAACTGCGAATGAATGTGTTGAACACCATTCAGACCCAAGAACTTAATATACTTGAAATCATTGAGAGTACCGAAAAAGTTATCCCCGATGATTTATTTTTGATGTCACTGGCGGTATCCGGAGATAGTGTAAATATCACCGGTGTTGCGAAAAGCGATGTGGTGGTTGCCGATTTTATACGTAGTATGAGACAGATCGGGCTGTTTGACAAGGTATTTGTTTCTAACGTGAAAGGGAATCAAGCTGCCAAACAAGGGAATGCCGACCAGGGTACTGATGAAACCTACCAGTTCAATATGAGTTGTACTTTAAAAACGGTGAAGGGAAACTAGTGTATGAGTTTATCTGATAAAGACAAAAAGCTGCTGGTACTCCTTGGGTTAATAGGTGTACTGGCGATCACATATTTTTATGTTTATACTCCTTTTGTAAAAAAATTGAATACATTAAAAGATGAAGTCCTAAAACTTGAAACAAATTACAATACACTACAAGGAAAATCTGCCCAAAAAAGCAAAGTGGAGGCCCAGATGAAAATCCTTCGTTATGAGATGGATAAGTTGAGCAGCCTGCTGCCGCCGGATATCTATCAGGATAAGGCGATCATCATTATAAAAGAGTTGGGTGATATTACCGGGGTGAAGCTAAAAGATTTGTCTTTTTCAGAGGTTGCGTCGATGACTTCCGAAAGTACTCAAAAGAAAACTGAGCCAACGCTGCAGCAAAAAATACTGGAAGAGGTGCTTCCGAGTGATGATGCTCAGAAGGATGAAAAGAAAACTGAGGAAGAGGGGAAAATTCCTAATAACACTGGGATCACGATGGAAGTAAAGACTAATTATACGGCTAGCTATGACCAAATGAAAGATTTTCTGGCCAAGGTAATGGATTTCGAACAGAAAGTGATTGTTTCGGATATCACTTTTTCTAAAGATCTGCAAGATACATTATCGGGCAGTTTAAAACTGACTTTTTACGGTTTTAAAGACAGTACCCGGAAAGTACCCGGTTGGGAGTCAGATGTTAAGCAAGGGAAGGACAATATATTTGAGCCTTTTGAAGGATATATAGAATTACGCCAAAATACCGGTGTAGTACTTGCCGGTCAAGATGATCAAGAAGAATCTGAGAAAGAAAGTAAAAGTATTGAAACTGTCCATGATTTTTATATTTCATTGGGGCCCAGCAATCATGATGTACCTACCGTAATCATGTATAAAAGCGGAAAAATAAATTCTACCGTTTACGGTGACGGGAACGGCGTGGAAAAGGTTGAGTTTCATATAGATTATAAGGATGGAAAGTATCTGTACAGATATAAGACAACTTATGGCGCTTATCCGAAAGACGAGAGCAAATATCAAGAGTTTGTACCTCAGAATGAAGACTATATGATATTAAAAATATCTTCCAAAGATAGATTGGATGACAAGGACTTGGCGGGGGCGAATATTGATATATATAATAATGCTCCCATTAAGCTTATTGTTCAACAGAAAGATGACAGTCAGAGGCCGAGAGCCAAAATATCGGTAAAAAACGGTGATGTAGGGATTGTCAATGAATAATGAAAAAAGCAAACAGATCAAGAATGTGTTAGTTGAAGACTGGGGAATGTCACTGGTAGAAGTGCTTGTTTCTATCGCAATTTTAGGTGTCATTGTGACACCGTTAGCAAGCATGTTTATATCTTCCATTAGAACAGACCATGAAGCGGAAATAAGGCTTCAGGCGCTTACAATTGCCCAGCGCTATATGGAATTGTATAAAAATATAAATTCATTAACGGCAACAACAGGGGAAAGCCTTGTTGGAACGGTTGACGGCAGGTTCGAAGTGTACGAGGTCGTGAATGAATCGTCAACCGGTATTGAAGTTAGGGATCCCCGTATAGATGGATTAACGGATGAAACGACGTTAACAATACGGATAGGCAACACCGTTGAAGTTATCGATGATGACGGATCAAATGTCGATAGTGAATTCGACTTATTGGGACAGAACGAAAGAGACCTGATTATTTCTGATAGTTTAGGATATGAATATAAGGATGGAACAGGAAGTGTTAATATAGAAAATACTGGAGTTACTGTTTCTGATGTTCAAATTATTCTTGAGCAAGATCTTAATGATGTGTTTAATTTTACAATAAACAATCAAACCAACAATAATATCAATGTTAACATTTATAATGATGACGGCAATATCGATGTATCCAGTTTAAACGGAAATATAACGATATATGGGGCTTTAAGCAGTGACACCAGCGAGTATGACGAACTTTCGGTATATGATATTACAATTATTGTAAGAGATACGTTGACACAGTATGAAGTGCAGCTTGAAACACAAAGGATGCTCTATAAATAGGTTGGTGAAATGATGGGATTTGTCAAAAAATATTCTAACCGTCAAGGTTCTGTTTTTGTACTTGTATTGATGATTATGACTGTCCTCATGATACTTGGTTCTGCTCTGTTGTTTGCAGTTACTGCAAATTATGCGATGAACGCTTCATATATCAGGGGAAACGGCTCATTTTATAAAGCTGACGGATGGATAGAGAGAGTTAATAACTTATTGGAAGAACAAACTGTTCTTGTCCAGAAAAAAGCAAAGGGATATATAGAAAGCCATAAAGATGAGATCGTTGAAGCGGTATATCTTCTTTATACCAACCGGATTACTGGCGAACTTACCATTGACGAACAAGAGCTTGCAAAAAAGATAGAAGAACAACTGCTGAAAGAGTACAAGGATGCGTTCAATAAATATGTGACCGGCGAGACTGGATATGAATTGAAAGATAGTAATAGTTTAAGGAATATATTAGAAGCTGAATTTAACAGTTGGATGGCTGACCCAATGGGAGATCTAGAAGAAATAGTGATACAATCTTTTCCTGTTTATCCGGGAAGTGATCACGTAGATGGATCGCTTAAAATGAAAGTTCAGGTAGTATCGGATCCGCATGACATTGAGAAAAAAATACAGGCAGAGTTTGAGTTTCTAAAAAAACAAGAGCAAATACCAATAAAAAAATCATTAGTTAGAAGAAAGAATCCCATTTGGATGAGGGCTATTACTACTGAATCAAGTTTGGTAGCACTTCAAGGTGAAGTAACAGTTCAAGGTGACGGCGGCGCGGATACAACTGTTTATGCCTATGGAAACCTAGCTGACGATAATAGTTCAGGTTATAAATACGGAGGAGTGGTTGCAGGGATTGAACCTACTATTACAGGAAGTGAAGGAGTATTGTACGGGATCACCGATGAAATACCTGTCCCTGCCGACGGAAAACTTAGTGGAAAACTTACCGTTACAGGAGATGTGAAGACCCGTGCCAATATACATACCGCCTACGGGAGTGATGCAGAAGGCTCCAATATTAATATCACAGGAAACGCTTATTGCCAGTCGGTACAGATAGATACTGCCGGGGATAACAGCACTATTGATATTGATGGTGATGTATACGCATTTAATGATCTATCGGTATATGGCTCTAACAGCGAACTAGATGTTAACGGTAATTTTTATGGGTTTATGCAAGGCGGCTACAATAGTTATGAATATAATAAAAGTTCCGGGATTATTTTAAATGACACATCTTCTATTATACGCGTACTGGGAGATGTATTCATCGGAGGAAAGATCTATGTCGAATATATATTTACTATTTGGAATGATGGCAGCAAAGATATCCGTGTGCCTTATAAGACTGGTGAGAGTGTATCTATAGGTCAAAATTATAACGCTTATAGGTTTATTCTTAATGATAGCCTCATAGATGAGGGTTTTAAAAATATAGTTGGAGATAATCCGGAAGATTTTAATCCTAATAAATGGTCACCGATTAAGATGTACTGGGGAATGGATTCAATCGATCCGGTAAATAGGGAAGCAGAACAGCCTAATAGTGATAATAATACTAGAACAGCACATTTTGCTACCGGATATAGTACCCATAATGATTTTAGAAATATTATTAATAAAAGCGGGGTTATATTAGGCACTAACACACTACTTAATATTTATGCGCCCGGTATTATTTTTACTGATGGATATGTCATCACAAAGGGTGGAAATGGTATAGGTGCTAAAGCGATTGATGCAGCAGGAAATGAGACTTATACTGACCCTGATAATAATTTAACAATAACATCTATGGATGGTACAACAAAAGTAGTACACTTGTATCAAGAAGATGAGTTTTCGGGGGAAAATTGGGAAAAAACATTTAATAAATCAACATGGATTCAACAAGATAAAGATGATAGCCGATATAAAGATATAGGTACCGATTCGGAATTTAGTGAATTGGTTGCATCAACAATTGGAGACAGCGGTGTATATGATAATTTGAGTGACACGGGCGAGGAACTCTATTACGTCGATACAATGAATGCGCCGGTTCACCTTGATGGCAGCGACATTGATGGAAGAAGAGGTATCATTTTTACAATTGGTGATCTATACATTTCTTCTGATAGTAATATAGAGTTTACCGGTGCAATTGTTTCAAAAGGAAATATCGTTTTTTACGGTGACGGTGAAAAGACTATCACTTACGATGAAGAAACAGTAAAAACAGTTACAAACAGAGATAGTACATTAAGAGATTTTTTCCATAAAGGAAATAGCATCTTGGATTTACAAGCTTCGGACATTGAGATTGGTATACAGGCGACAAGAAATATTAAGCTGGTAGACTGGAAAGAAGTTAACTAATGAAAATAAGTGAATAGAAGGAGGTAAAGGTCCGATTAATAGAATTATTTAATAGTAATTAGTCGGATAAGGGCATATGAAAAGATATTTATCAATTCTTTTGGTACTGGGAATGTTTTTAATGACCCTTGGAGGAATTTGGACGATAGCATACGCTGATAATGACGACACTATTAATTTTGAATATACGGTCTATAGCACTGACAGTATCGAATTAACCGGCAGCAGCAGCATTAACGGAAATACGGCGATGAATACCGGTAATTTGAATATAACCGGCAGCAGTAAAATCAATGGAGGGTTATATCTTCCACAAGGAAATTCTGTAGGATACGGCAGTCAAGAGATAACCGGCGGCATTCATTATACCGATGCTGCAAAAACATTTGCGATGCCCGGTTTTTCCGAGGCTCCCGACAATCTTATCAAGTTGGAAGATCTGACAATAGGAAACTGGCCTATACAATCGTATACCATAGAGCAAGATGCTTGGTATGATTCGTTATCTCTTGTTGGAAATAGTGAATTGACAATCAATGTGGGAGATGGCCAAAGAGTATTAAGGATAGGTACTTTTGATTTAAGCCAAGGTCATATAAAATTAGTAGGAAGCGGAAAACTCTTTATATTTGCCGATCAGGTATTTTCTGTTAACGGTTCAAGTACGTTAAATAGCGGAGGTTCTTCCGATAAGGTACATATTTTTGTATCCGGTTCAGGCACAGTCAACATGTCTGGCAGCACTAAGATCAATGGGAATATTTATGCGCCGTATGCAGACCTTAATATAGCGGGCAGCGCACAATTGATTGGTAATGCGGTAATAGGTGGAACCGAAGTGGACTTAAGCGGAAATACCCCATTTATTGGCGCAATGTATTCACCAAATGCAGTGGTGGAGCTAAATGGCAGTTCTGAGATTAGCGGGGCCGTGATATGCAAAAAAATGGAGTTGGTTGGTAATTCCCATGTGAATAATAAACCGATTAACTGTATAATACCGGGGTATCTGACTGAAGCGAGGGAGATTGCAACAGTTCCTACCGTTACATTAAGCAAGGATGTTCAAGTTAGCGGCAATAATCCCTATAATATTTTATTAAAATACACTTCTGATATCGTAGTTGAAAACAGTATCTATAGTTTATATAGAAAAACAGGGAAAACCGGAATCTGGGAGTTGTTAGGGACATCCACAAATGCAAATGGTGCTTTTGAAGATGTAGTGAGCAATTACGGTACATACAGCTATAAGATTGGTGTTGTAATTCCTGATGGTTCCCAGAGTGAATCAAATCAAATCAGTGTCAATTTAGGAGGAACTGCCAACGAAGATGGTGTGATCGATTTTGAATATACGGTATATGCTACAGATCGTATCGAGATGACAGGTAGCAGCAGTATTAACGGTAATACAGCCATGAATACAAGGGATTTGAATATAAACGGAAGCAGTAAAATCAAAGGAAGCTTATATATTCCGAATGGTGTAGATGTCGGATATGGAAATAAGATCATAACCGGCGGTATTCATTATATGGATGATGCAAAAACATTCACGATGCCTAATTTTTCCGAACCACCGGACAACCTTGAAGATTTAAATGATCCGACAGTCGGACAGTGGCCAAGACAGTCTTATACGATAGAACAAGATGGTTATTATGATTCATTGTCTCTGGTTGGAAATGGCAGCCTGACAATCGATGTGGGAGACGATCAAAGGGTATTAAGGATAGGAACGTTAAATTTAAGCCAAGGTCATATTAATTTGATTGGGAACGGAAAACTTTTTATATTTGCCGATCAAGTATTTTCTGTTAACGGTTCAAGTACGTTAAATAGCGGAGGTTCTTCCGATAATGTGCATATTTTTGTATCCGGTACCGGTACGATTAGTTTATCAGGCAGTACGGAAATTTATGGGAATATCTATGCACCGGATGCAAAGCTTAGCATATCTGGCAGTGCCCGACTAACCGGAAACGCAATTATAGGAGGGACGAAAGTAGACTTGAGCGGAAGCACGCCTTTTACCGGTGCGATGTATGCCCCAAATGCACTTGTACATCTGCAAGGCAGTTCAAAAATCAACGGGGCTTTGATATCTAAAAAATTAGAGTTGAACGGAAGTTCTCAAGTGAATTATAAAGAAGTAAACTGTGTAATACCGGGATATTTAACCGGCTCAGGGGAACCTTTGCCCGTTCCGGATGTTACACTGAACCAGTCTGTAGATATCACGGGGCACGGACCATTTAACGTTACTTTATATTATACTTCGGATATTGAAGTTGAGAACAGTGTATATAAATTGTATAGAAAAGATGGGGTAGACGGAAACTGGCAGTATATAGATACATCTACAGATGCAACAGGTGCGTTTTCAGATACCGTTAGTCAGTACGGTTCATATACTTATAAGATTGTTGTTGCCAATCCGGAGGGAGCAGAAAATGAGTCAAATGAAGTAAGTATAGATCTAACAGAGTATTCACTGCTATATTCATTTGAAAACGGTAAAATAGTTTTTAAATGGGCAGATATGGATGCCGATTATTATTTACTTTGGCTCGATGGCCAAGTGATCTCAAACATTGAAACAATGATGCCGATAAATATCCAAGGTGATAGGAAGTATCTTGATAGGGAGTATACAGGTCTGGACAGCAGCTTGAAAGACTATGTATTTTACATGTTAAAGCAAAGAATTGGGAATATAGATCAATCCAACGATTTTCTGAATTTGTCACAAGCGGATAGTTCTCATTATTTGCAGATGCAAGGAAATAACTATATATATAAAGCCTCTGTTTTGGAAGATAAAATCTACTATGTTGTTGTAAAGGGATATAAAGAACGTAGCGTAGGATGTTGGGAAAGCAATCTTATGACAGCTACGATTGATTTAAGGCTGCCGGAATACATTGATATTGCCACACAGGCATCTGAAAATAGTCATGGCGGATATGATGTGACTATAGGATATACACCGTCGGATACGCTTCCGGAGGTTAGTTACAAATTGTATAAAAAGGTTGCCGGAGGTGAGTGGGAAGAGGTTATTCCTTCTTCTCAGACCGGAAACAGTTTTACATATACTGAAAACAGTACAGAAAAGATTTATTATAAAGTAGTTGCACAAAATAATGTCGGTCATACATTTTCTGCCGGTGATGACGAATCTGTTTATATAGATTTCAGAGGTGCTCCGGTACCAAGTATTACGGCAGATTATAATGTGGGTGATAGAAACCTGATTTTAAATGTTGACCTTCACGATACTGAGAATATCACAACAAAATATAAAATATATAAAGACGGTATTTTGGTATTTACTCAAAAAAATCCTAGTATTACTGAGTGGGCAGATGAAAATGTACAGTTGGGGCACACCTATACTTATCAAGTGATTGCGTATAATCAATTTGATAAGCCTACAGAATCGAATACGGAAGACGTGTTAGTTAGTGCCATGGATACGCCTCAAATAACAGGGGTTACTATAAAAGTAGGAGAAGATGGAAGCAAGGTTCTCGTTATTACATACACTTTAGACAGTAACGGCATTGCTGAGAATTATGAGTTGCTTGTGGATGGAAATAGTGTAAAAGAAAGTACAACAGGGGTAGTTGAGTTTGCACCTACTACAAACGTTTTCCAGATTTCCATCAAACCTAGAGATGGGGAAGGTCATTACGGAAATGAATCAGACCGTATTACGATAGACTTAACAAAGTATCAAATGGATTTTGATGCCAATAGAATTGACAGTAATTTTGCCGAATCGGAGGTATATCTTAGTGGTGAAAAAGTCAAATATAATATAAATTTCAATAGTACGATTGATATGGAGGATGTAGCTTTACAGATGGATTTGAATTCCGGTGAGTACAGTAATAAAGTATTCTATGTACCGCAGGAATACAAAGCAAATGGAGAAGCAGTGTATATTCGTGCAGGAATTGATGATACTAACGTTATATATGAGGAAGCTGACGGATATGGAGAGACTGGTGCCGGAAATGATTCTAAAGTGCTTAAAGTAAAATATATGTTGAAGGATGAGAATAATAGCGATATTTTGTTTGCATATGATGATGAAGGCGAAATAAAGAGATACGTATTTATTGTTGAATTAAAGATTGGGATTATCAGTGACGAAAATGGTGATAGGATTCCATTAAAAAATACGGTAAAGCTGAGTTTTAATACCCAATCACCGGAAGGAATTGTTTTTCCTATAACTATTGAGAAGGATATTGTTGTCAATGTTTATTCTTCTATTCCGGAATTACGATAGTAAAAAATTGTTTATATTTAGCAATGATATCATGTATAATGCTATTAATGATAGGTGAAGGCAGTGCCTTCACCTACTGCTTAAGGAACCTGCAATTGGTGGAAAAACATTAAGCGTTTAAGATGAGTCGAACATACATCATAACACATGAAAAAGCTGCTTATTTATTCCTAATAGTAAGCAGCTTTTTCCAATATCTTTATAATGATATTGCATTTCAGATATGTTACCTTTTTAATAACTTACTGATTAAATTCAATTCATAGACAGCACGATGTTCATTCATTTTTCGTCCACCATTTGCTTTTGCAAATTCCCGAGATGTTTTGTACATTATAAAAGGAGCTGTATAAACACCTAGAATGCCATACTCTGCGAAAAATGTCGCAATCGACGAATACAAATGGCGTGCTTTGATAGGCTTGTAAAAATGATATGAAGAACTAAAAAACATTCTCCAATATTCATGCCGTTTAAATTCATATAATACAAAGAAGAGAATCAGCCCGGTGACAATTCCCTGAACCGGGCCTATGATGCCAAATACTAACCCTCCAAATATCGCCGTGGGTAATGCGGCTACGATGCCGCTGCTAACTTTAGAAGATGCAATCGCATTTTTCAATACACCCTGCAATTCCTGCAATTCTTCTTTGGACATTGATTCAAAATCCAAACAGGGGCTGACATTCCGTGATGTGATATCTTTATCACTCATTCCGAATGCTGCTGAAATGATCTCAGAAAAATTATTTACAAACTCTAACATTTTATGACCTCCTTAAAATATTTAAATAATCATTAGAACTTTAGATAGCGTGCATAATTGAGTTTTATATTATAAATGAGGTTATTCACTAACACTAAAACTCCAAAAGCAATAAAATAGGGGAAGCCTATAATAATAACAAAGGCAATTAATCCAAAAACAAAAATTAGCAGTGCATATACTATAAGTAATCCCCAATAAAGAATGGTCTTTCCAATGCAAATGAGTATAGATGCAATATTGATAGTGCTAAGAGAAGATGAAAACGCTGAATAATCAATAGATTTTGCAGCATTAGTCAAACCAAAGAAAACTTTTGACAGCGCGTCTGAAATATTTTGAAGGGAGGATTCAATCCATGTGGATTGTACGGTTGCAGCTTTCAAAAAATCCTCTGTTAATTCAAACCGCTTTCCAATGCTTACCGTAATGTCAGCCATATGAAACTTATATAGTAAAACATACAAAACAGGGATTATAACCATCAGTGCAAATAGAAATCGAACAATAAGAGCCGAAGAAAGACGAACCGTTAAGAACTTAATTAAGATTAAAACAATGGCAGTTCCAATAATAAAATCCCTATTAACAGAAATAAAGCTAATAAGAAATTTATCTAATCCTGCAACCACTATAAATGGCAGAATCACAACAGCAGTGATCAGCATTGCAATGATATTAAAGGCCATATAGTATCCGATACCATCTGCAATGACGGCGGCTTCTTCAGGAGTTAAAGGATCAGAGATATAACCCATACGGGTTTCCGGATTAAAATATATAAACTTCATCTTTTGCCTCCACATTTTGCTCAAGTTATAAATGCATAGCCTTTTTGCCATTTGTTCTAATTAAAAAACAGAATACTATAAAAATATTATGGGTACAATATGTGTTTGCCACTGTGCCTAAAAAAATTATTACTTAGGTGTTTTATATCTTATATATTATAATATGCAAGTTTAAAAATCAATAAATTCAAAGCACAATTTTCAGATGATTCTCAAACCTTCTTTATAACAATGCTTTAGCTGCTTTTTTGCCAAATGAATTATCACTACTGGGTAAGAAATCAGGAGAAACACGTTTGGGTTTTGCCGTCCTTTTTAAATTCTTTCAACATGATGAAGCTAAATGGTCTTCTGTTAATAGCTTAGACACAAATTCAGAAACTTTTGTATACTTTTCTATACAAATAGACATCTTTATGATAGAATATTACAATTATGATACGGATATAATGGGAGGGTCAGCATGCACCTGAAAAACTATATGGAAGAAGTCGTCTTTAATATGATGGAAGGGATTTTAAAAGATATCAATTGCTGTACATGCGACAAATGCTTGATGGATATTGCTGCGCTGGCGTTAAATGATCTTCCGCCCAAGTATGTTGTTACCGATCAGGGAGAGGTATATCTGAAAATAAACGCGTTGCAGCAACAGTTTGAAGTAGACGCAACAACCGCCATTATAAAAGCGGCAGTGCTTGTAAAAAGAAATCCAAGACATGAATAAACAGCGTTAATAATAAAGAGTATTTGATAAAGGAAAGGTATAAACCGTTCTCTGCGGAAATTTTTTCACAGGGAAGGGTTTATAACCGTTCCTTTCATATTATTGTTGGAGGGCAAAATGAATAAAAATATAGTTCTGACAGGATTTATGGGGTCAGGGAAGACTACGGTTGGAAAAATAGCAGCGGAAAAACTAAATATGATATTTATTGATGTTGATGCGTATATTGAAAATGAACAGCAAAAAAAGATATCGGATATTTTCGAACAGTTTGGTGAGGAGTATTTTAGAAATCTGGAAACGGATATGGTGAAGAAGGTCGCGTTAGAGCAAAATGCGGTTATTGCGACCGGCGGCGGTGTGGTATTGAGAAAAGAAAATCTTGATTATCTTAGGCAAAATGGTGTTATTGTATATTTGTATTCAAATGAAGAAGCTATCATGCGGAATACATCCCATAATACCGACAGACCGTTACTAAAGGGGCCGGATGCGAAAGCGAGAATTGCAGAATTATTAAAGAAAAGAGCTGCCTTTTACAGCAATCATGATTTTAAAATCGATGTGTCCATGCTAACTGTTGAGCAGGCTGTTGAAGCTGTATTGAATATATATGGCCAAATACAGGCAAAATAATATAAAAAAACCTAGATTTTTGAAAGGAAGAAATGGATGACAGTTAAATTCGGTCCTTCGGGGAATTCCGATAAATTTTACGAACAAGGATACAAATCATCGCTGCAGATGCCGAAGTGGCTAAAGGATATGGGGCTGGACGCCTATGAATACCAATGCAGCAAGGGTGTTAAGATTTCTGAAGAAACAGCGGTAAAACTGGGAGAGAATGCAAAAGAGCAGGGAATTACAATGAGTATTCATGCTCCTTATTATATAAATCTTGCAAGTGTCGAACCGGAAAAGCGGGAGAACAGCAAGCGGTATATTATTGAGACCATGACTGCGGCGCGCTGGATGGGAGCCGAAAGGATTGTTGTACATCCGGGGTCATGCAGTAAAATGGATAGAAAAAAAGCACTGGTATTAGCTAAAGAAACATTAAAAACAACCCTTGCCCAGGCAGACGAAATGGGACTGGGAGATATACATATCTGCCCTGAAACGTTAGGGAAAATTAATCAGCTTGGGACGCTGGAAGAAATTCTGGAATTGTGTATGCTAGATGAGAGGCTTATACCTACCATTGATTTCGGACATATTCATGCAAGGGGTTTAGGATGTTTGATAGATCAGAGTGATTTCGAAAAAATTTTTGATATCATGGAAAAAGCATTGGGCAATGATAGACTAAAGTCGTTTCACAGCCATTTCAGCCGGATAGAATTTACTGCCGGTGGTGAAAAAAAGCACTGGTGCTTTGGTGATACACAATATGGGCCGGAATTCGAACCTATTGCAGAAATTCTTTATAGAAAGAATCTAAGCCCGACTATCATTTGTGAATCCAGAGGAACAATGGCTGAAGACGCGCTGGAATTAAAAAAGATATATATGAAAGTGGGGAACTAATAGTGAGTAGTGGGGAGAAAAAAAGGATATTGGTCATACACGGGCCTAATATCAATATGATTGGAATAAGAGAAAAAGGTGTATACGGTACCGAGAGTTTTGACAGCATCAATGAAAGAATCAAGCAGGAAGCCCTTCAGCTTGATATAGATATTGAGATATTCCAATCCAATCATGAAGGTGCGATTATTGATAAAATCCAACAGGCATTGGGGAATGTAGACGGTATTGTAATCAATCCGGGTGCGCATACCCATTATAGTATTGCCATCAGAGATGCGGTAAAAGGGGTGAATATACCTACCGTGGAAGTGCATTTGTCCAATGTACACGCGAGAGAAGAATTCCGCGCCAAATCAGTGATCGCTCCGGTATGCGTGGGACAGATCAGTGGGTTTGGCGGAGATAGTTATTTGTTGGGGCTTAGGGCAATCAACAAGAAGATCAGTGAATAGTTAATAGTGAATAATTAATAATGTACGATGAACAATATAAAATTTAAATTATAAAAAGTTCGATTCAGCACGCAGAGGAAATCAAACTTGGGGACTGTCCCTGCTGTTTGCCCGGTTTTGGCATAACAGAGGGACTGTCCACATGTTTGATTTTCGACCAATTAAGTACTTTTTCACATCCTCCCATAGAGGGAAATGATGTCTCAAACAATATAAAATTCATAATGGAGGGCTAGATGTTTTTACAGAAAAGATTGACTTCATTGCAGAATAAGCTAAAAGAAAATAACATGGATGCGATATTGATTACCAGTCCTGTTAGCCGGGTTTATATAACCGGTTTTACCGGTACGGCGGGATATGGTATTGTGATGCAATCCGGTGCGTTTTTGTTTACCGATTTTCGTTATACGCAGCAGGCAAGAGAGCAGGCTAAGCATTTTAATGTTATAGAGTTTCAGGGGAATCCTTTGGATTCAATAAACTCTTTACTGAAAGATCATACGATCAGAAAACTGGGATTTGAAGATAAAGATGTAACATATGCGCAGTTTGAGCAGTTTAAGGATAAAATGAATGCGGTAAGGTTAGAACACGTAGGAAGTATTATAGAAGACTTGCGTGTTATAAAAGATGAACAAGAAATCCAAAAGATGCGGGAAGCGGCCAGGATCGCGGATCTTGGTTTTAAACACATCCTTGGGTATGTCAAGCCGGGAATGACTGAAAATGATGTAGCTTTGGAACTGGAATATTTTATGAAGAGGAACGGCGCAAAAGGCCTTTCGTTTGAGACTATTGCGGCGTCCGGAGTGCGCTCATCTTTGCCTCATGGTGTAGCGTCAATGAAAAAGATTGAAAAAGGCGATCTGTTGACATTGGATTTTGGCTGCATATTTGAAGGGTATTGCTCGGATATGACAAGAACCATAGGGATCGGAGCACTGGATGACAAGCAGAAGCAAATCTATAAAATCGTATTAGAGGCACAGATGAAAGCACTGGATGCGATTACCGCAGGAAAAACAGGAACGGAGATAGATAAAATAGCAAGAGATATTATAACGGATTATGGTTACGGCAGTCAGTTCGGACATGGTTTGGGGCATGGCGTAGGATTGGAAATACATGAAGCACCGCGGCTGTCTGTGGCCGGTGAGAATAAACTGAAGAAAGGTATGGTCGTGACTGTAGAGCCGGGGATATATATTGAAGGCTTTGGCGGTGTAAGAATTGAGGATATGGTGGTTGTTACCGATAGCGGAATTGACAATCTAACTTCTTCTACAAAAGAATTATTAATAATTTAGAAAGATTATCCTTGAAATTTCATTGATTTTAAATTAAACTATTGTAGAAAATACAAAAGGTAAGATAAAATGGGTAAAACTACTTTTATTAAACAGATCGAAGTTTAATGATTAAATATGGAAAGCTGTGAACTACGAACTGTAAAACAATAACGGAGGGATTAACGAATGATATCTGCAGGTGAATTTAGAAACGGTATTACATTTGAGTTGGATGGCAATGTTTTTCAAATTGTTGAGTTTCAGCATGTAAAACCCGGTAAAGGAGCAGCCTTTGTAAGAACAAGATTAAGAAATGTTATTACAGGAGCTGTTATTGAAAAAACTTTCAGACCGACTGAAAAAATGCCGAAAGCGCATATTGAAAGAAAGGATATGCAGTACTTATATAACGATGGCGGTCTTTATTATTTTATGGATCAAGAAACCTATGAGCAGATGCCTGTAAATGAAAGTCAGTTAGGTGATGCGCTTAAGTTTGTTAAAGAAAATATGATTGTTAAAGTTCTTTCCTATAAAGGTTCAGTATTTGGAATTGAGCCTCCGAACTTTGTAGAGCTTGAAGTAACGCAAACAGACCCGGGATTTAAAGGAGATACCGCTACCGGAGCAACAAAACCGGCTACTTTGGAAACGGGAGCGACCATCAATGTGCCGCTTTTCATTAACCAGGGAGATATGATCCGTGTAGATACCAGAACCGGAGAGTATATGGAAAGAGTATAATGGTAATAATATTTTCATAGTAAGATATTAGCATACTAATAATAACAACAAGGAGGACTCTAAATGGAATACTTAGGTGAAAGAGTTGCATATTTAAAAGGGCTTGCAGATGGTTTGGATGTCGATGAAAATACGAAGGAAGGTAAACTTCTTAAAAACATCATTGATGTTCTTGGAGATTTTGCGGAAGCGATCAACGATATGGAAGACTCTCAGATTCAACTTAGCGATCATATAGAAGAGATTGATGAAGATCTAGCTCAATTGGAATATGAAGTATATGATGATGAAGATGAATATATGGATGAGGACGATGAAGAAGAAATAGACTATTTCGAAGTGGAATGTCCTAATTGTCATGAAACTGTTTATCTTGACGGAGATATATTCGATGGTGAAGATGAAGATGAAATTACATGTCCGAATTGCAAAGAACCTATCGAAATTGAGTTTGATTGCGATTGCGGTTGTGATGACCATCATCATGAACATTAAGGTTTAAATCGGTTAACTTAATTGTAGTCAATAACAAAAAAAGGGTAATGAGACAAATTTGTCTCATTACCCTTTTTTTGTTATATCAGAAGGTTATAAGCATACTTTGAATTGATTTACATATTTTTTTCAGATTTGGTTCTAAAAGTGGACAAAGGTTAATATTTATATTTATGAGAGGAGGCAAGTACTATGATAATCACCAATGAAAAAGTGAAAAGCATCGGCTCATTAAAAAGTTATGCACAACGCAGTACGAAAGATATCATTTATAATGATATTCTTTTGTGTGTTTCGACAGAGGTCAGAAATATTATCAGAAAGATTCCGGGATATGTTCTGGAACCGGTAGAGGAAATCCGTTTGAGAGCAAATAAGCCGCTTATGTTATATGACCATACGATAGGGTGGTTTGTAACGCCGGAAGGAAAATTCAGCGAAGATGAGTCCAGTTCGTATTTAGTATCCCAGGATGATATAAATAATTCATTGGAACTTATGAGTAACAATTCAATCTATTCGATTCAAGAAGAATTAAGAAATGGCTTTATAACCGTTTCCGGTGGCCACAGAGTGGGTATTACAGGAAAAGTCATCGCAAATGGACAGAAAGTATCTCATATTAAAGATATATCAGCAATGAATATAAGAATCTCCAAGCAAATCATTGGCGCGGCCGATCATATGATAAAGCATATTATCAAGAGACCTAACATCGTCCATAATACATTGATCATCTCACCGCCGCAATGCGGGAAGACCACCATGTTAAGGGATATCGCGCGTCAATTAAGTTATGGAATCAATGATTGTAACTTCCAAGGAATAAAAGTCGGCATTGTAGATGAACGCTCGGAAATTGCCGGGTGCTATAAAGGCATACCACAGAATGATGTAGGACCAAGAACAGATGTCTTGGATGCATGTCCTAAGGCCTGTGGTTTGATTATGATGATTCGGTCCATGTCGCCGGCAGTGATTATAACCGATGAAATCGGCATGGAGGAAGATATCGCTGCATTAAAGCAGGTGCTTAATGCAGGTGTTAAAATCATTACATCCATTCATGGATACAGTCGCCAGGATGTATTGCGAAGGCCGCTCATTGGGAAGCTTATCGGAGATAATATATTTGAAAAAATCATCATATTAAGTAAATCACGCGGAACAGGAACCATTGAAGAAATAATAGACGGGAAGAGCAGGGATGTCATATGATGCTTAAAGCGGTAGGTTGTTTGATGATCGTAGGAGCTTCTACCACCATGGGATTTTCAGCAGCAAATAAATATGCAAAGCGTCCCGAGGAGTTGCGGGCTTTACAGACAGCATTGCAGATGCTTGAGTCTGAAATAGCGTTTACCCTTAACCCTCTCCCCGAGGCATTTCAAAGAATATCGACCCATGTTCCGGATAATATAAAACAAATATTTGAACATGCATCTTATCTTCTGACACAGAGGACGGGCATGACTGCAAAAGAGGCATGGAAAATATCTATAGATAAGGCAGTCCCCAATATGCATCTTCAAAAGGAAGATAGGGAAGTGCTCATAGCTTTTGGAAACGCATTAGGATGTTCGGACACGCAAAGTCAAATTAAAAATATTCATCTTACATGTTCCAAGCTATTGATGGAAGAAAAGAACGCCCAAGTCCTCAAAGACAAGAATGAGAAATTATGTAAAAACCTAGGGGTACTGGGTGGAATATTAGTTTCTTTATTGTTTCTGTAACTTATAGATAACGAACTTTAGATTTGTAATTTACCAAGTTATATCACGCTAACAGTTAAGATTTCGTAGGGGCGGACGACTCTGTCCGCCCGTAGATAGAGCAATAGTACAGCGGGTGGACAGGGTCGTCCACCCCTACGATGCTTATAAAAACGGAGGTTATCATGATGGGGATTGACCTGATATTTAAAATTGCGGCCATAGGCATATTGGTTTCTGTTTTGAATCAATTATTAGTGAGATCAGGACGTGAGGAACAAGCGATGCTTACTACACTGGCAGGATTGATTGTAGTGCTGCTGATGGTGATACAGGAAATAAGTAATTTGTTTGATACTGTAAAAACAATGTTCAGATTATAATAATGTGGGTGACAATATGGAAATCTTACAAATAGTAGGTTTAGGAATGGTTGCGGCAGTCATATCCATTATTCTAAAAAGCCAGCGGCCTGAGATATCACTGCAAATCGGTATTATAACAGGCGTGATCATTTTTGCTTTGGTGGTGGTTAATCTTTCAACAGTATTAAAGCTGCTTGAGGGAATTGCCAATAAGGTAGATCTGGATTTGATATATGTCACGACCATCATAAAAGTGATCGGTATAGCATATATCGCACAATTTGGGGCTGAAGTATGCAGGGATGCCGGGGAAGGCGCCATTGCTTCAAAAATTGAATTCGCAGGAAAAATACTGATCATCGTAATGGCAGCACCTATAATATTGGCATTGCTAAATCTATTGGTAGAAATTTTACCATAAGGAGAAAAATATGAGAAAAATACTGCTTTTGGTGCTGGTGGTTTTGGTTTTTACAATCACAAGCGCTGCAGCTCAGGATGAGCAAGATAAAATCATTAATGAACAATACGATACGGCGGAAGTAGATCAATTAACGGGTATTGCCGATCACCTGATTGATGCTGAAACCAAGCAGGTGATCCCGGATTTTAATGTTGAAAAACTCACGAAGGATTTGTCCACAGGAAAGATGGAGTTTAATATGGAGTATTTTATGAAGAAGGTCATTAGTTTCTTCATGAAAGAGGTGTATTTAAATGTAAGAATTATGTTGCAGCTGATTGTTTTGGCAATCATTTGCGGGATATTGACAAACCTTCAAAGCTCATTTAACAGAGACGGTGTAGGAGAAGTTGCTTTTTTTGCGTGCTACATTTTTTTAATCGGGGTAATGATTAAAAGTTTTTCCTATGCAGTGGGTATAGGGAGAGACGTGATTGATAACATGGTGATGTTTATGCAGTCCATGGTTCCGACACTGATGACATTGCTGATTTCCACCGGTAATATTACTTCCGCATCTATTTTTCAACCGGCGATTTTGTTTTCAGTACAAATTATTGGAACAGTCATAAAAAACATGTTGATTCCCATTTTATTTTTTGCAACGGCACTTTCAATGGTGAATAATGTTTCGGATAAATTCCATGTCACAAAACTGGTGGATTTCTTAAATCAATTGGCAAAATGGAGTCTGGGGATTTTGCTTACCGGGTTTATCGGCGTCATTACAGTGCAGGGATTCGCTTCTTCAGTCATTGATGGCGTAGGAAGCAAAACAGCAAAGTTTGCCGTAGGAAATTTTATTCCTGTTGTTGGCGGGATATTATCTGATGCTGTTGATACAGTGATAGGATGTTCCCTAATATTAAAAAATGCTATTGGTATTGCCGGACTGGTAGTCATTATCCTAATATGCTTTGTACCAGTAATTAAAATTGCCGCGTTAATGGTGATTTACAGATTGACAGGGGCTGTGATTGAGCCGGTATCGGATAAAAGGATTGTTCAATGTATTAGCGATTTAGGAAATTCACTGACATTGATATTCGCAATGGTGATTTCTGTAGCAGTGATGTTCTTACTGTCCATTACCATCGTTGTTGGCGCAAGTAATATCTCTGCAATGATGAGGTAGGTGATAAGAATGGATATTATAAGAGACTGGATCATAAATATTATTACAGTGATGATGATTTCCTTTTTTGTGGAAATTCTGATGCCGAGTGGAGGTTTTAAAAAATATTCAAAATTGATACTTGGGTTAATCGTGATGATCATGATTATAAAGCCCATTGTTCAGTTGTCGGATAGTGAAGCACTTCTCAATCGGATGACCATTGAAACAGGGAATTATATAGATAAAACAAAAGTTATCCAACAAAGCAAAATGTTGGAAGAAAAACAAACGCAGCAAATTATAAATACCTATCAGGCAAAAATCACCGAACAAGTTGCAACAAGAGTAAAAGCCATCAGCGGCCGATATGATGCGAGAGTAACCGTCAATATAGATACGAATTTGGATAGCAGCAGTTTTGGGTCCATTAGAGATATGGAAATACTACTTGCTTCCGGGTCGGCGGCGGGGTCGGTTCCTGCAATCGCATCTATAAAGCCTGTAAATATATCGACACATGACAATAAAAATGGAGATAGACAAGACACTCAAAATAAAGCTACAAACGATAGTGAAATCAGCAGAGAAGAAGAACAGCTAAGGTTAAAAATATTAGATAATCTGGAAGCTGTTTATAATATACCAAGAGATAACATCAAAATTTATTTACAGAAGAATGTGGAGTGAGGAGGGCTTTTGTGGAGTGGTTTAAAGCAATTTACGAGAGATTTTTTACAGGGGACAAAAGAATGGTCAACTTGGCTATCGTACTCATCATAGGGGTGATTATAGCCATCTCAGGCGGAAGCTTATTTAAGGGAGGAAAAGATAATAATGAAAAAACTGTTCCCATTGTTCAAAACCCAAGTATAACAAAAGGTGAAAAAGATGATGATACATATGGGGAACAGCTGGAGAAGAAATTAGAAAGTATTTTATCGCAAATGCAAGGAGTAGGTAAGGTATCAGTCATGTTAACGTTTCATTCGGGTACAGAGGTTGTTCCGGCAACCGATACGCAGAGCGGAGGAACTGTTACCGAAGAAACGGATAACCAGGGAGGAACCAGGAAAGTTACACAAGAGCAGCTAAACAGTAAACCACTTATGCTTAATTCATCAGGGGGAAAGCAAGAGCCTTTAATATTGAAAGAATTGGAGCCTAAGATCAAAGGGGTGATAATCGTAGCGGAAGGCGCATCGGATATGAAAATAAAGTCTGATATATATCAGGCGGTAAAGACTGTTCTGGGAATACCGGCACACAAAGTACAGGTATTTACAAAATTTAAAAACTAAAAACAATGTGACATAAGGTTTTGCAGTCACTTGTTATAGAATTAAAATTTATTATACTGGGGGTATTGTGATGTTAGTTGTAAAAAGAAGAAGAGTAGTAATTATTGCTTTAGTGGTTATGATTCTAGTAGCGGGTTATTTAAATTGGTCGTATAGAAAGGATACGGAGTTGGTTCCGACTTTTACCGAGGATACGGAAGTATCCCAGAAAAACCTTGGGGAAGCTCAATTGGTAAATGGCAATAATGTTGAAAATGAAAGTGCAAGTGCAAGTTCTTCTATAGAAGAGCAAGAGGATAAAGTGGTAGTAGATACCGGCAGCAGCAACCTATATTTCATTGAAGCAAGAATGAATAAGGAAAGGTCCAGAAGTGAAGCATTGGAAACGTTGCAAAGTGTCGTAGATAATGCTAATTCACCAAAGGAATCTAAAATAAAAGCGCAGGCTGAAGCCGTTGAAATCGCAAAGGCAATTGAGAAAGAAGGAATCATCGAAAGCCTCATCAAGGCCAAAGGGTTTGAAGATAGCGTCGTATTTATTCACAACGGAAATGTTAATGTCGTTGTTCAGTCGGAAGGGTTAATTCCATCCCAGGTCGCGCAAATTCAGGATATTATCCTTACGCATACCGGTGTCGCTACAGAAAAAATTAAAATTGTAGAAGTAAAATAATTTGATTGTACATATTCACTTTTTTTGGTATAATATAACACATCGGATTGAATATAAGGTAAGAGGGGGCAGGTTTTGTATCTGCCCCATGGGTGTGCCCAGGAGTATATATCAGATATTAAAGCTGCAAAGGTTTACTATCTTTAGAGGAGTGATGATTGTGGAAGAGAATCAAGTAGTGACAGCTGACGGTATCGGTAATGTTAAGATTGCTGATGAAGTCGTTGCGATTATTGCGGCAATGGCGGCAACGGATGTAACTGGTGTAGCCGGTATGAGTAGTGGTATTGCGGGTGGTATCGCCGAAATGTTAGGAAAGAAGAACCTGACAAAGGGCATAAAGGTGGATGTCAAAGAAAAAGAAACATTTATAGATTTGTATATCGTAGTAGAATATGGCTCCAGGATCCCTGAAGTTGCGTGGGAGATACAGGAGAAAGTAAAAAATGCTGTAGAAACCATGACGGGATTGAGTGTAGGAAAAGTAAACATACATATACAAGGTGTAAACATTGAAAAGGAACCCAAAAAGGATACACAAACCAAAGATGAAGAAACAGTAAAGAGCAAACAAAAATAACCCTCTCATAGAGGGTTTATTTTTGTTTTAAAATGAATTATAATGGAATGTAATAAATTGAATGGATAATGTTTCCCAAATGGATTAAAATAGCTATATGAAGTTATATATAACGCATTAAAGTGTTTACATTGGCAAACGGTTTTGAGATGGTGTATGTGTCCTTCAGAGACGCGCCCAAACTCACTTCGTTCAAACAGTGGACGGTCTCTTACGGAAACATACACCACCCCAAACCTACCGTTACTGTAATTTCTTTAATGCGTTATATATAGACACTAAGGAGGAAAACATCATGACCAGAAGACAAGCAAGGGAAGAAGCGTTTAAGCTTCTGTACCAGATGGATATACACAAAGATGAGAAAGATGAGGTATTGGAATCATTTTTGGCGGAAAATGAGATTGAGCCTCATCATGCGGAGTATATAAAAGAAGTGGTGAAAGGAACTACCCATCATAAGGAGCAATTGGACAAGCTCATAGAAGAGAATGCTGTAGGGTGGAAGATCAACCGTATTTCAAAAGTGAATATGGCGATTTTAAGGCTTGCTGCTTATGAAATGATTCATAGGAAAGATATTCCTGACAGTGTCTCCATCAATGAAGCAGTGGAATTAACTAAGAATTATGATAGTAATGAATCAGCATCGTTTGTCAACGGTGTGCTGGGTTCAATACAAAAAAAGCTTCAAATTGATAATTGAACCATGAAGGGTGAGGTTTGCATCAATGATAAATAGGCCGGTTCTGGCAGTAAGTGAAATAAACAGCTATATAAAGACACTGATGGACCATGATATGATACTGAGTAATGTATTTGTTAAAGGAGAAATCTCTAATTTTAAACTGCATTATTCAGGACATATGTATCTTACGTTAAAGGATAAAGATGGCGTTATTCGTGCTGTGATGTTTAAAAGTGCCGGGTTTCGTCTTAAATTTAAGCCTGAAAACGGTATGAAGGTTATTGTACAGGGCAGAGTCACGGTATATGAAAGAGACGGGCAATATCAGTTATATATTGAAAATATGCAGCCCGATGGGATCGGGGCGTTACATATCGCATTTGAACAATTGAAAAATAAGCTTAAAGAGGAAGGTCTATTTGATGAAGAAAGAAAAAAAAGACTTCCGCAATATCCTAAGCGTATCGGCGTGGTCACATCGCCAACAGGTGCAGCGGTAAGAGATATTTTAAATATTCTGAAACGCCGTTATCCCAGTGCTGAGGTTTTGATTTATCCTGTGCTGGTGCAAGGTGAGCAAGCGTGTGAGCAAATTGCGCAAGCTGTCGGGTATTTTAATGAAAAGCGCAGTGCCGATGTAATCATCGTCGGGCGGGGCGGAGGTTCCATTGAAGAATTATGGCCTTTTAATGAGGAAGTTGTTGCAAGAAGTATTGCACAGTCTGCCATTCCGGTCGTATCTGCCGTTGGACATGAAACAGACTTTACTATTTCTGATTTTGTCGCAGACTTAAGAGCGCCTACTCCTTCGGCTGCTGCCGAAATAGTAGTGCCGGCACAATTTGAGCTTAGAGATAAAATCGTTCATCTGAAATCGAGGTTGGTGTATTCTTTTAATAAAAAGATTGAAAATAATAGGCTAATATTAAAAGGTTTGCTTCAATCACCGGCATTTAAAAATCCTATGGATAAGATTAATGAAAACAGACTACTTATTGATGAAATGGGTAAAAATCTTACTAAAAATATTGTGCTGCGAATTGATAACAATAAAAAACAGTTGGGATTGCTTAGCGAGAAACTAAATACCCTCAGTCCTTTGGCTGTTCTTGCGAGAGGATATGCGATAGCGAAAAAAGAAGATGGTAATGTAATCAGATCTGTTCAAAATGTGCAGGAAGATGATAAAATAAATGTACGAGTAAATGATGGATACATGCAATGTACAGTAGATAAAGTATATAGGAGGATGTGATAAAGTGCTTGATTGGTCAGTCGCAAAGCATGGGGACGGACCTACAGCTTCCCTGAAAAGCAAGCGCAGCAGTAGGTCCGTCCCCACGCTTCACTCCTTCTATGTGCTGAATCGGACTTTTTCACAGTCTCCCATAAGTCCCAAAAAGTATAATATATCTCTAGTTTTTAATCGTAGGGGCAGGCCTTGTGTCTGCCAAATATGTCCGCCCGTAGATAAGGTAATATTACGGCGGGTGGACAGGGTCGTCCACCCCTGCGATAATAAAACAAATATATTTAAACAAAAATTAGGATATTGCATAATAACTTTAAAATTTTTTATCTATACATATAAGAAGGCCTGCAGAGAAATAAACTGAAAGGAAGTCAGCCATGGATTTTGAAAAGTCATTAAAACAACTGGAAGATATCGTAAGAAAACTGGAAGAGGAAGAATTAACCCTTGAACAGTCAATGGAACTTTTCCAGCAGGGTGTTGGATTATCTAAAGAATGTTCAAAAATGTTGGATGAAGCAGAGCAGAAGGTTAGTTTACTAATAAAAGATAAGAGTGGAGAAATATCGGAACAAACTTTTGAAATGAGTAATATAGATGCGTAGGAGGACAATGATGAATTTTAAAGAAAGGCTGAATGATGATATCCGGCTGATTGACAAATACTTGGATATATATTTACCTCAAAAGGAGAACTATCAAAAAAATATATACGAGGCAATGAGGTATAGCTTGTTTGCGGGAGGTAAAAGATTAAGACCTGTCATAACCCTCGCTTGTTGTGAGCTTATGGGAGGTAACAGGGAAGAAGCGGTGCCTGCTGCTTGTGCAATTGAAATGATACATACTTATTCCTTGATCCATGACGACTTGCCTGCGATGGATAATGACGACTATCGAAGGGGTAATTTGACCAACCACAAAGTCTTTGGTGAAGCAATGGCGATACTGGCTGGGGATGCTCTGTTAAATAAGGCTTTTGAAGTTGCGGTAGATGAATCCGTAAAAAAAGGTGTGGAGGCTGCAAAAGTTATTCGAGTTCTATCAGTGATTGCAAATGCCGGTGGAACAGAGGGAATGATCGGTGGACAAGTTGTAGATATGGAAGCTGAGAATAAAAAGATTGAAGAAGAACATTTGAGCTATATGCATTTACATAAAACAGGTGCTTTGATTATTGCATCGGCGAAAGCAGGTGCCATTATAGGGAATGCAACAAAAGAACAGATGGACGCGATCACAACATATAGCAAGAATATCGGTCTTGCCTTTCAGGTAAAGGATGATATCCTTGATGTCGAAGGTGACCAGGATAAACTAGGTAAGCCTATCGGAAGTGATATCAATAATAATAAGTCAACATTTGTATCGTTATTGGGATTGGAAAGATCAAAGGAAAAAGTAAAAGAAATGACCGATGAAGCAATCAAAAGCCTTAATATTTTTGGAGAGCGAGGTTGGTTTTTGAAAGATCTTGCATTGTATCTTATTAATAGAGAAAAATAGTCATACTGACTATTTTATTGAGTATTATAGGGGGAAAATAATGCAAAATTTGAATGCTTTGTTTTTTGATAATGAAATTATAACCACATCAGTTATTGCTTGGTTCATTGCGCAATTATTAAAAGTATTATTTGTTCTTATAGGTCAAAAGAAAATAGATTTTTCCAGGTTTGTAGGCTCAGGTGGAATGCCGAGTTCACATTCAGCCTTTGTTGTTTCACTTACAACGGCAATCGGTAAAAATGTAGGGCCGAATTCAGTTGAATTTGCAATAGCATTTGCGGTTGCGATGGTAGTCATGTATGATGCGTCAGGGGTAAGGAGAGCTGCAGGGCAGCAAGCACGTATTCTAAACAAACTTGTTGAGCAGTGGGGAAAGAAAGACCCTCATTTTGTTGAAGACCAGCTAAAAGAGTTGTTAGGACATACACCCTTTGAGGTATTGGTGGGAGCGCTGCTAGGGATAGCAATTGGACTTGCGCGGTAAAGGCAGTTATTAGTGAATAATTAATAGTGAATAGTGGACAATGAATATTTAAGAACTTAAATTAGTTAGTATTCGGTACTATTGAAGAGCATAGTCATGCAAACTTATTTAACTTTGAGAAATTTGGGATAATCGTTGATTAGTAGCTTCTTATGTTTATTTACATTATGGGCTTTTTATGTTATGATATTGAATCTGATATGTTTAATAATGTCAGTATAGCTAATAACTATAAACTATTAACTATTAATTAAATACGGTGGTGCAGTATTCTAGTCAGATCTACTGGTTCCCAAGACGGGCCTAAAAATCCGTTGAAGGGCACATCGATGAAGTTCCTTGTGGTAGCTTTCGACGCCCAGTCGGGGGTTAGTGCTGGGAGTTAAGGTTGAGGGGCGATCTGCAATGGCATGCGGGCGTTGACCCCTCTTCCGTGGAGACCTATGTTTGTGGTTTTCTTTGAGTGACTTTATGAAACCGGGAAGAGTACGACTTAGGATTAAACCTGTTATGCGGTTCGAATGAGTGCTGTGAACAGCGTAGCCTGCCTTGAGTGAATATGGTGGATAATGGATCAGACACATTTGTGTTGGCCAATACGAATGCGTTATCGCTATTTGAAACCATATTTGCAAAAGAGGCTAAGAACCAGTGTGACTGTTGAGGAAAACTCCTAGACTGTTTGTATAAGGTGTGTGGGGGATTGCAGTGTGGACTGAGTGGTAATCCAGTCCTGCCTATGGCGACATGGTAGAGAAGGATTTAAAGGGAAACCGCTGATTTGGCGACATTTCAGTATTCTTCTGGGAAAGCCTACTGGACCTAAGCCGCAAAATTTACTCCATGCATCACCACCGTAATTCAATTAATAGTGAATAATGAATAGTGAATAGTAAACCCAAGTTTTTAGATAGAGTGCACTATTAATTATTCACTATTCACTATTAACTAAATTGTTGGGGGTTTATTTTTTGCGACAGCAAGCAACGAACAAAAAGATAAATAAGCAAAATAGAATTAAATTGAGAAATACCAATGTAGGGAATAAAAAAGTAAGCTATACCTGGGCTGTTATCATTGTAATATGGACGTTCATTTTTTCAATTACATTAAGTTATGTGTCGTCCAGTTTAATGAACAATGTTAGCATTGGTGTAGCTTTTTTTATATTATTATTCATTGTACTTTTAGGTATAATATTTGATATAATAGGTATTGCCGTGGCAGCGGCGAATGAAACTCCTTTTCATGCTATGGCCTCCAGGAAGATTGCGGGTGCGAAACAAGCTGTCAGGCTGATCAGAAATGCGGAAAAGGTTTCGAATTTTTGTAATGATGTGGTAGGTGATATTGCAGGTATCATCAGTGGTGCCACCAGTGCCACTATTGTAGCGCAGATCACGACAATATATAATATTTTTGATACGGTGATGATTGGATTGGTTTTAACCGGTTTTGTCGCTTCATTGACAGTGGGGGGCAAAGCCCTGGGTAAATCTGTTGCATTGTCTAGAAGTAATTATATCGTTTATAAGGTAGGCATTATATTGTATTATTTAAATAGCTTTATTAGATTTAAAAAAGTTGATAAACGCTAGAAAAGGGTTGAAAAAATGAAGAAAATTAAAAAGATCGATAGTATTCTGGAAAAAGTGAATCAACCGGCAGACATAAAAAACCTAGATATTGATCAATTAAACCAACTTTCCGGAGAACTGAGAGAGTTTATCATTGATTTAGTATCTAAAACGGGAGGACATCTTGCATCAAACTTAGGTGTGATTGAATTGACGCTGGCTCTTCATATGGTTTTTTCATCGCCGGAAGATAAGTTTGTTTGGGATGTGGGGCATCAGACGTATATTCATAAGATATTGACCGGCCGAAAAGAACTTTTTTCAACACTCAGACAGTTGGGCGGATTAAGTGGATTTCCAAAGTCAAAAGAAAGCGAACATGATATTTTCAATACCGGACATAGCAGTACATCTATATCTGCCGCATTAGGTCTCGCCAAAGCAAGAGATTTGAAAAATGAGCATCACAATGTCGTAGCTGTAATCGGAGATGGAGCGCTAACCGGGGGGATGGCTTTTGAGGCATTAAATGATGCCGGCAGAAGTCCAAATAACTTAATCGTAATATTAAATGATAATGAAATGTCTATTACAAAGAATGTTGGAGGATTATCTACATATCTTAATAGAATCAGAACAGAGCCGGTGTATTTCAAAGTGAAAGAGGATATAGATTTCATATTGAATAAAATCCCTGCAATTGGGAAAAGTATGGCAAAGACCGTACAACGTGCAAAAGGAAGCATCAAGTACATGATAGTGCCAGGCACACTGTTTGAAGAATTAGGTTTTACATATGTAGGCCCTATTGATGGGCACAACATTTCTAATTTGATGGGTGTATTAAATAGAGCAAAAAATATGAAAGGTCCCATACTGATTCATGTTTATACTACAAAAGGGAAGGGATACTCTTTTGCCGAAGAAGAACCGGATATTTTTCACGGTGTTTCTTCATTCAATATAGAAACAGGGAAAGCATTGGGTGCAAAGACTGAAAAGGACTATTCTGCAGTGTTTGGCGATGAAATGGTTCGAATCGGCAAAAAAGACAAGACTGTTACAGCGGTTTCAGCAGCTATGCCGGTAGGAACAGGATTAGGGAACTTTATCAAAGAATTTCCGGATAGATTCTTTGATGTAGGTATTGCCGAGCAGCATGCGGTTACTTTTGCTGCCGGACTTGCCGTGTCAAATTTGAAACCTGTTTTTGCAGTGTATTCATCGTTTTTACAAAGAGCGTATGATCAAATTTTACATGATGTTGCATTGCAAAACCTGCATGTTGTTTTTGCTGTAGACCGAGCCGGGGTTGTAGGGCAAGATGGAGAAACGCATCAAGGGATATATGACTTATCATTTTTAAGTCACATTCCGAATATGGTTGTGATGGCACCATCATGTTATGAAGAATTAAATTTAATGATGGAATATGCTGTTGTAAAACATGATGGTCCGATTGCGGTTAGATATCCCAGAGGAAAAGAAGAATATCCTATAGTCATTCATAATAAAGCTATTTTACCGGGTAAAGGAGAAAAGTTATCAGAAGGCAAAGATATTTCACTGATCGCGATAGGCAAGATGGTAGGCATCGCATTAGAAGCTGCCGAAAAGTTAAAAAAGGCAGGGATTGATGCCGAAGTAATAAATGCAAGGTGTTGCAAGCCTTTGGACGCGGACATGATTATTAATTCCGCACTAAAAACCGGTAAAGTAATTACACTGGAAGATAATTCAGTCATAGGCGGATTCGGTAGTGCGGTACTTTCACTGCTTCAGAAAAACAAGTGCGGGCATGTAAAAGTCAAACTAAAAGGATGGCCGGATGAAATCATCCCCCACGGTTCGGTAAATGAATTGTTCAAGATCTATGAATTGGACGCGGACAGCCTTGTTAAGGAAGCTTTAAAAATGATGTAACCAATAATGTACTATAAAAAATGTACAATGTACAATGGACAATTAATAAAGCCTACAGGTAGAGATGCCTAGTAAAGCTGCAAGTATTAAGTACAATAATAAAATCAATATAGAAACTGATATATAACTAAGAGAATCATACGTTTGTATTTGGTTTGTATTTGGTTTTTATAAGTTTGTATAATAGTGTAAATAATTATAGATAACCAAATGAAGAATTATAATTTTTCGACTTATATATTATGCGAGTTCTTGTAGGGGTGGACGACTCTGTCCACCCGCAGATCATGCAACAATGTACCGGGCGGACAGGGTCGTCACGCCCCTACAAACACTCGTATGATATAACTTAGTAATTAAATTTGGTTATCTATATGAAGATAATTTATTTGGGTATATAGCAATTATTATCAGATAAATGACAAAAATTGTACATTGTCCATTGTACATTGTACATTTATAAGACGGGGAGTTGTGCTTTTTGAGTGATAAGGAAAGAATAGATATTCTTCTGGTAGATATGGGACTTGTAGAAAGCCGGGAAAAAGCCAAGAGTCTCATTATGGCGGGACAAATCTATGTAGATAACCAAAAAGTTGATAAGGCAGGAACAAAAGTCAATACAAATGCTGCATTGGAAGTCCGGGGCAATACACTTCGGTATGTAAGCCGGGGTGGATTGAAACTTGAAAAGGCAGTAGAGCAGTTTGATTTAGATCTTAAAAATAAAGTTTGCATGGATATTGGTGCGTCCACAGGAGGATTTACTGATTGCATGCTGCAAAATGGCGCAGTAAAGGTGTATGCTGTTGACGTGGGATATGGGCAACTGGCGTGGCAGCTTCGACAGGATGAAAGAGTCGTAAATATGGAGCGAACCAATATTCGCTATGTTGAACCGGAACAAATAGGAGAAAAGATTGATTTCATATCTATTGATGTTGCATTTATTTCTTTAAAATTAGTATTGCCGGTGGCTAAGTCTTTGTTGGGGATCAATGGTGAAGTGGTCTGCCTCATTAAGCCGCAGTTTGAAGCAGGAAGAGAAAAGGTTGGAAAAAAAGGTGTGGTAAGAGATAAATCCGTTCATATTGAAGTAGTAGAGATGATCATTCATTTCGCCAGAGAACAGGGGTTTTCCATAAGCGGTCTTAGCTTTTCGCCAATAAAAGGCCCGGAGGGAAATATTGAATACTTGTTATACCTTAAAAATCTCCAACCGGCTGAGCATGACCATTATGATTTGAAAGCGATACAAGAAGCCATAGAACAATCTCACCAGGATTTAACCCAAGTGAATAGTGAATAGTATGCTATTACGTATAGATGGTTAACTTATCACTTCTAATTTGACAAGCTATATATTATATGAGTTTTTCGTAGGGACGAACGACTTTTTCCGCCCGTGGATAACTTTCAAATTTGATATCAACTTGTAAGTAAAAAATTAACTATTCATTATTCATTATTAATTATTCCCTGTTGGCTTGTGTTACATCAGCATTTTATATATAATGGTTTTGGATTAAGTTATTTATTATAATGTAAATATATAAATAACATTAAGTACATTACAGTCAGGCGTAGAAGAAAAAATGTGACATGGGGACGGTTTTCATGTCACAACGATTTTGGGTGACAGGAGAACCGTCCCCATGTTACATTTGTAATATACTTAGTGTGACGTATATAGATAGAACTGGATGTGTATATGTGAAAAGAATATCAGTAGTTCCTAACTTGGAAAAAGATAGAGATTTGCATCATACAAAAAAAGTGATTGATTTATTGGAAAAGTTTAAAAAAGATGTTTTAATCAGTACACATGTTGCAAATACATTAGGCCTTGAAAAATATGCTTGTGAAGAACCGGAGCTTTATAAAGATACCGAGTTGGTTATCGTATTGGGGGGAGATGGCACGCTTTTAAACGGAGCAAGGCATGCATCACCTTTTGGTGTTCCGGTTTTGGGTATTAATCTTGGCCATTTGGGTTTTCTGGTGGAGTTGGAAAAGAATAATCTTGAGCAATTTTTTGATAGGCTTTTTGCCGGTGATTATACGATTGACCGGAGGATGATGATTGAAGGGACCTTATGCCGCGGAAGCATGTCTTTGGATACCTTTGTCGCGTTGAATGATATAGGCATTACAAGAGGCTCTTTTTCCAGAATCATTAATCTTAAAGTTTTTGTAGATACTCAATTTGTTGATTATTTTACAGCTGATGGGATCGTAGTATCTACTCCGACAGGTTCGACCGCTTACTCCCTTTCAGCCGGCGGCCCTATTGTCCATCCCAATATGGACTTGATTATGGTTACGCCGGTTTGTCCGCACACGTTGCACTCTCGGTCATTTATCGTTCCGGAAGACAGAATGATATGTGTGCATATAGAAGATGCATATCAAGATGCGATGATTACGGTTGATGGTCAACAGGGTTATAGAGTACAGCCAAAGGATATCATTACAATAAAAAAGGCGTCGTATGTCACCAAGCTGGTAAGAATCAGCAATATGAATTTTTATGATGTGCTGCGTAAAAAGCTGACCGAAAGGGGAGTAAAAAACCGATAATATGAAATATGATAGACATTCCAGAATACTTCAAATTATTGAAAATGATGTGATTGAAACACAAGAGGAACTAGCGGACAAATTAAAACAAAGCGGCATCGATGTGACGCAAGCAACGGTATCCCGTGATATTAAAGAGTTGAGATTAATTAAAGTTCTTGCTGAAAACGGAAGATACAAGTATGCTTCAATTAATGCTTCCGATACAAATATTACAGGAAAACTAAGAACGATATTTACCGAATCGGTAACCCATATCGATTACTCGATAAATATTATTGTAATCAAGACTTTGGCGGGGATGGCCCAAGCGGCAGCATCATCAATAGATGCGATGAATTGGCCCGAGATTATAGGTTCCATCGCCGGTGATGATACCATTATGGTCATTACTAGAAGCGAAAAGAATTCGAAAGAGTTAACGGATAAATTTAGAAAAATGTTGAAATAGAAGGGAAAAGGGTGGGGGTTAACGTGCTTTCCCAACTGCATATTGAAAATATTGCCATCATAGAAAAATTGGATGTTTATTTTGATGAAGGTCTTAACGTCTTAACAGGAGAAACAGGCGCGGGTAAATCTATTATCATTGATTCTATTAATATGGTTCTCGGCGAAAGAACCTCCCGGGAGTTAATACGTTCGGGACAAGACAAGGCTGTAGTGGAAGCATTGTTTTATATTCATTCCGGAAGCATTAAAGATGCGCTAAATGAATACGGGATCGCACCCGACGATGATGGTGCATTGCTTATCTGCCGTGAGATCGCTTCAGAAGGGAAAAATGTGTGCCGTGTAAATGGCCGTCTGGTGACTACAGCAATATTAAAGGAAATAGGCCGGTACATGGTTAATATACATGGTCAGCATGATAACCAATCCCTTCTGCAGATCGATAAACATATTGATTTTTTGGATATTTTTGCAGGCAGTCAACTGATAAAAACGAGAGAGCAATATGACACGGTTTATCAAAAATCCCGTAGTTTAGAAACGGAAATTAAGAAAATCAGTGGAGATGAGCGAGAAAAAGAGAGAAAAATTGATCTGCTTCAATTTCAATTAAATGAAATTGATAATGCCAAGCTCAAACCCGGTGAAATAGAAGAGCTTACCGAAAGAAGACTCCAGTTGGGTAATGCGGAAAAGATCATGTCTTCGGTATCGGAAGCGTATGTACTATTGTATACCGGTGGAAAGATGGGCGCCTCAGTTCACGACAACATGGCGGAAGTGTTAAAACAGCTTGGAGAGGTAGAACGATTTGACAAAAAGTTGAATGTAATGTTTAAAAGCTTGGAAGAACTAAGTTTTCAGTTTAGTGAGCTGGTATATGAACTCCGTGACTACCGGGAAAATATCGAGTATGACCCGGCGGCGCTTGAATGTCTGGAACAGCGGTTGGACTTGATTTATAAATTAAAAAGAAAATACGGGTCTTCTATTGAAGATATTTTAAACTATAGAGATAAAATAAAACAAGAGTTAGACAAACTGTTTAGCAGTGAAGAAAAGCTGCTGGATTTAAATAATGCGTTGAATGAGACGAGGAAACAGCTTCAACATTTAGCAGGGCAGTTGTCTGCAATGAGACTGGAAGCAGCACGCAGCTTGGAAGAAAGAATTATAAAAGAACTCCGTGAACTTGATATGAACAAGACACGGTTTAAAGTACAAGTAGATCAAATGATTACTAAAGATGGCGGTTATGAATTTAACCGACAAGGATATGATAAAGTGGAATTTTTAATATCTACCAATGCAGGTGAACCGTTAAGACCATTGGCGAAAATTGCGTCGGGTGGTGAAATGTCCAGAATCATGCTGGCTATAAAAACGGTGCTGTCGGATATCGATGAGGTCAATACATTGATCTTTGATGAAGTGGATACCGGCGTCAGCGGCCGTGCAGCCCAAAGGATTGCTGAAAAATTGTCTTTGATAGCTCAAAAGAAGCAGGTGCTATGTATTACGCATTTGCCACAAATCGCTTGCATGGCAGATCAGCATTACCTTATTGAAAAAGTTGTATCTGATGATAAATCGACAACACATATTGAGAAGCTGACACAACAAAATCGTAAAAAAGAACTGGCAAGGATTATTGGTGGTGCATTGGTAACCGATCTAACACTGCAGCATGCTGAAGAAATGATCAGTATTGCAAATAAAATAAAAAAAGATTTAGGAAAAAATTAAATTTACAATATAATTGCTAAAAACTTCTCTAATAAGTTTTCATAAAGCGACAAACAATATTGTTGAGAACTTATATGGAGGTGAAGTAATTAATGCAGTGTAAAGATTGCAAAAACTTCAAACCAGAAATTAACCTGGAAGCAAGCCAGGAATTATCATTTGATAAAAAATGTTTTTCCGGAAAATGCAGTATTACTAACTCGTCCTGCGACACCAGCAGTAAATGCAGTTGTGATAGTTTCAGCGATAAATGTAAATAATTTAAAGCAAAAAAATTGGTCTAATCATCATTAGGCCAATTTTTTTGCTTTAAATAAACTAATATGAAAAAATACATAATGAATATGCAAAATTTAGAATTTAATAATATTTACGAAAAAACTAAAGAAAATATTAATTTTTTCTGCTATAATTTAAAAGGATAAGTTGAAGGGAGTGAAAGTTTTGGAGCAAATTGGCGTAGTGAATAAGGCATACGATAATATGGCAACAGTGCAAATAAAGAGGGTATCAGCCTGCGGAGGAAAATGCGGAGAATGTGGAGGCTGCGAGAACACTTCACATATTGTTGAAGCATTCAATGCGGTTGGTGCTAAAACAGGACAGATTGTAAAAATGGAAATGAAGGACACTAAAATCCTTTTTGCTGCTTTTATGGTATATATCATACCTCTGATTATGTTATTTGTTGGTTACGTTATAGGATACACGATTTCCACCAGTGAACTGATAGCTGGTGGTATAGGGGTTATTTTACTGATTTTATCATTTGTGGTATTAAAAATTTTTGATAGAAGGATTGAAAAAACGGATAAATATAGAATTGTTATTACAAAAATAATAACATGAGGAAATAGTGTATATACAAATCTAACATATGGGAGGATACTGACAGTGGTCAGGTCAATGAAAGATATTATTGAGTATTCTAAAAGCTTGGGTAGAAAAAAAGTAGCGGTTGCAGTTGCACAGGATGAAGATGTACTTCGTTCTATAAATGAAGCATATAATATGGGCTTAATCGATGTTAGCCTCATTGGAGACAAGAAAAAGATATTTAAAATTGCCGATGAATTGCAAATTGATGTATCTCAATATGATCTTATAAAAGAAACAGATGATGCTAAAGCAGCTAGAATTGCAGTAGATATGGTAAGCAGCGGTCGTGCCCATGTATTAATGAAAGGCATGATCAAAACGGCGGACCTCCTTAAAGTGGTATTGGATAAAGACATTGGGTTGAGAACAAATAGGGTACTGAGCCATGTAGGACTGGTTGAAGTGCAGCATTATCATAAGCTCTTATTTATTACTGATGGGGGCATGAATATTTCACCGGATTTAAGACAAAAAGCTGATATTATACAGAATGCGGTGAATATAGCAGTGAGCCTTGGAATTGAAAAACCAAAAGTTGCTGTGCTAGCTTCGGTAGAAGTAGTGAATCCTTCCATGCAATGCACATTGGAAGCTGCAGCACTATCTAAAATGGCAGATAGGGGACAATTGAAGAATTGTATTATTGACGGGCCTCTTGCCATGGACAATGCGATCAATATAGATGCAGCCAAGCATAAGGGAATTGAAAGCGATGTTGCAGGCGATGCGGATATACTGCTTGTTCCAAGTATTGAAGCAGGAAATATACTCTTAAAATCGCTGGTGTTTTTGGGAAAAGGTACGTCCTGTGGTTTGATTGCGGGTTCAAGAGCACCTATTGTTGTTACCTCAAGAGCGGACGATTATTTGGCAAAACTTTATTCTATTGCACTTGCATCTATTGCATGTGAAAGAAAATAAACTTGCTGTGAGGGAGGGAAAGCATGCAAAATCAATACCGGATTCTAACCATTAATCCCGGGTCTACTTCTACGAAAGCAGCATATTTTGAAGGGCGTGAGTGCATTTCATCAAAATCCCTGCATCACTCTGCAGAAGATTTGGTACGCTACAACTCAATCATGGAACAATATGATATGAGAAAGAAGGCGATTATTGCATATCTGGCCGAAAACAATATTCAATTAAAACAGCTTGATGTGGTTGTGGGCAGAGGAGGGCTTCTAAAGCCCTTGCAAGGCGGAACTTATCATGTCAATCAACAAATGCTGGATGACTTAAATGAAATGAGGTATGGTCAGCATGCAAGTAATTTAGGTGCTGTTATAGCCTATGAAATAGCTTCTTTGATAGGAGTACCGTCATTTATTGTGAACCCTGTGGTTGTAGATGAGTTTGAACCTCTGGCAAGATTTTCAGGCTTACCGGAACTGCCCAGGAAAAGTGCTTTTCATGCACTGAATCAAAAAGCTGTAGCGATTCAAGCTGCAAAAGATTTAGGCAAAGGTTATAATGAAGTAAATATGATTATTGCGCACCTTGGCGGAGGAATATCCGTTGCGGCGCATAGTCATGGAAGAGTGATAGATGTGAACAATGGAATAGAGGAAGGCCCCTTCTCGCCTGAAAGGACAGGGAACCTTCCGGTAAACCAATTGGTGGATATGTGTTTTTCAGGGGAGTATACCAAGGAAGAGATAAAGAAGAAGCTTGTGGGCCGAGGGGGACTGGTTGCCTATTTGGGAACATCTGACGGTAAGGAAATAGAAGAAAGAATAAATAATGGCGACCAGCAAGCCGCTCTTGCCCAAGAGGCAATGGCTTACCAAATAGCAAAAGAGATTGGTGCTTGCAGTGCGGTTCTATGTGGTAAGGTAGATAAGATCGTAATCACCGGAGGTCTTGCAAGAGACAATAGGTTAGTTGATTGGATTTGTAAACGTATCAATTTCATTGCTCCTATTTCCGTATATCCCGGTGAAAATGAAATGGCTGCGATGGCCGAAGGAGCTTTAAGAGTTTTGACAGGAGAGGAAGAGGCATTAGCTTATGAATAATTCAAGGATCAAAATATTTACAGGACATTATGGAAGTGGCAAGACAGAAGTTGCAATAAATTTTGCAATTTATAGTAAAAAGTATTATAATAGAGTGGCAATTATTGATTTGGACATTGTAAATCCGTATTTTAGAACCAAAGATGCGGCTGAGATACTGGAGCAGCATGGAATTCAATTGGTAGCGCCTCAATTTGCTAATACCAATGTAGATATTCCGGCTTTACCGGCGGAGATTTTCTCTGTACTTCAGGACAAAGATTGTCAGGTTATTTTTGATGTAGGCGGAGATGATGATGGAGCAACAGCATTAGGAAGATATCATCGCTATTTTTCTGCTGAAAGCTATCAGATGTTCTTTGTAATTAATACAAGAAGGCCGTTAACCGATAATGTCAATGATACCATTGAATTATTAAGGGCGGTTGAAAAAAATTCGCGCCTAAAAGTAACAGATTTAATTAACAATACAAACCTGTCCTATCATTCTACAGTAAAAGATATTATGGATGGGCAAGAGATTGTAGAAAATATTTCCAGGGAAATAATGGTACCCATTACCTACATTACCGGAAAAAAAGAGGTAGTATCTCAGATTTCGGACCATCTGAAGGAAAAAGCGTTTGGAATAGATCTGTTTTTGCAATTACCATGGCACGATTAATCAGTGAATAATGAATAGTGAATAATGCACCGTTATTCATAGTAAAATGCATGTGTCCACATGTTGTACAAGTTTTAGGATTCAGAGCTTTAAACAAAAATAAATGCTTACTATACAAGGGCAGGACGACCCTGTCCTTCTGATATATTATCATGTTATCCATATAGATGGCGAACTTCAAAGATGAAAAACATAATATAGATAGGTTAGTATCTATATGACTTAAATAGCTTTTATTTTAACATTTTATCTCTGTAGTTTTTTATCTATAATTTAATTATAAACTATTATATAAATAACACTAAGTACATTACAGTCAGGCGTAGAAGGAAAAATGTGACATGGGGACGGTTTTCATGTCACAACGGTTTTGGGTGACAGGAGAACCGTCCCCGTGTTACATTACTTAGTGTGACGTATATAGCTATTAACTATTAGCTGTTAACTATTTCGTGGGGGGGTGTTTAAATGGCAAAGGTGACTTTTAAAGAGGATAGATGCAAAGGTTGTGAACTGTGCACTACCGTTTGTCCAAAGAAAATTGTAGTGATGGCAGCAGATAGAATTAATGATAAAGGATTCCATCCTGCAGAAGTAAAAGAACAGGATAAATGTATAGGTTGCGGTTTCTGTGCAACCATGTGTCCAGATGTAGTAATAGAAGTAGAGAAATAAGGGGGCAGTGTAATGTCAGATAAAGTATTGATGAAAGGCAATGAAGCCATTGCAGAAGCAGCTATTAAAGCAGGCTGCAGATATTTTTTCGGATATCCGATTACACCTCAGAATGAAATTCCTGCATATATGTCAAAGAGAATGCCAAAAGTTGACGGTGTCTATTTGCAGGCTGAGAGTGAAGTGGCAGCAATAAACATGGTTTACGGCGCGGCCGGTGCAGGAGCAAGAGTGATGACCTCATCTTCAAGTCCGGGGATCAGCTTAAAGCAAGAAGGGATTTCCTATATTATCGGAAGTGATCTACCATGCGTTATTGTAAATATCGTTAGAGGCGGCCCGGGGTTAGGCGGAATCCAACCGGCGCAGTCAGATTATTTCCAAGCGGTAAAAGGCGGAGCCCATGGTGACTATAATACCGTAGTATTGGCTCCAAGCACTGTTCAGGAAGCTGTCGATTTAATGACTGACGCATTTGATATTGCCGATATGTATAGAATGCCTGTTATGGTGTTGGGAGACGGTATGCTGGGCCAGATGATGGAACCGGTTGAGTTTAAGGCACAAAAAGGCAGAGATCTTAAACCTAAAGACTGGGCAACCACAGGAACTCAAAACCAAAGAAGTAAAAATGTTGTAAACTCTCTTTTTATAGATCCTCAGGTATTGGAAAAGCTGAACTTTGAGAGGTATGAAAGATATAAGCTCATTGAACAAAACGAAGTTAAGTATGAAATGACTGATTGTGATGATGCGGATGTGGTATTGGTAGCTTACGGTACTACCGCGAGAATAGCAAAAACAGCGATGAAGAGTGCAAGAGCTGAAGGGTATAAAGTAGGACTCATCAGGCCCATTACTTTATGGCCGTTTCCGGTGGAAGCTTTCCAAAAGGCAGCTAAAACCGCGAAAGCATTCTTAACGGTTGAAATGAGTATGGGGCAAATGGTTGAAGATGTAAGGCTTGCTGTTAATGGTGAAAAGCCTGTACACTTCTATGGAAGAACAGGTGGTATGGTTCCGACACCGGCAGCAATCGTTGAAGAGATTAAGAAGTTATCCGGGGGTGAAAAATAATGAAGAAAGTATTCGAAAAACCAAAAGCGATGTCAGATGTTACGATGCACTATTGTCCCGGATGTACGCATGGGATCATTCACCGCTTAGTTGCAGAGGCGATAGATGATTTGGATATACAAGGCAGAACCGTTGGGATTGCTTCGGTTGGATGTTCTGTTTTCAGCTATAATTATTTTGATTGTGATATGCAGCAAGCGGCTCATGGCCGTGCACCGGCGGTAGCTACAGGTGTAAAAAGAGTTCATCCCGGCAATATTGTTTTTACCTATCAGGGAGATGGCGATTTAGCCGCTATCGGAACTGCTGAAATGGTACATGCAGCCGCAAGAGGTGAAAAGATTACCATCATTTTTGTGAATAATGCAATCTATGGTATGACCGGCGGGCAGATGGCACCGACAACGCTTATAGGACAAACAACACAAACATCACCATATGGTAGAAGTGCAGAAAACCAAGGTTATCCGATAAAGGTCTGTGAAATGCTGTCAACCCTTGAGGGAACAGCCTATGTGTCAAGGGTATCCGTAGATAGTATAAAAAATATTAATAATGCAAAGAAAGCAATTAAAAAAGCATTTGAAACTCAAATAGAGGGAAAAGGTTTTTCACTGGTTGAAGTATTGTCGACATGTCCTACAAACTGGGGATTGACACCTGTTGAATCTTTGGATTGGCTAAGGGAAAATATGATGCCTTATTATCCTCTTGGAGTATTTAAAGAAAGATAATATGGGGGGCGTGAAAATGAATAATTCTCAAGAGATGATTATGGCCGGTTTTGGCGGACAGGGTATCATGTTTGCCGGCAGGTTGATGGCTTATGCAGGAATGTTGGCAGGGAAAGAAGTTTCATGGCTTCCATCCTATGGACCTGAAATGAGAGGCGGAACAGCAAACTGTCATGTAATTGTATCCGATCAACAGGTGGGTTCACCTATTGTAAATAATCCAACGGCATTAATAGCGATGAACAGACCTTCATTGGATAAATTTGAGAGCACGGTATTACCTGGCGGGCTATTGATTATTGACAGTTCTTTAATTAATAGAAGCATTGAAAGAAAAGATATTAGAGCTATTGAAGTTCCTGCAACTCAGCTTGCGGTTGATATGGGAGAAGGAAAACTTGCGAATATGGTGCTGATTGGTAAGCTTGTAAAAGAAACTGAGGTATTTCCATTGGAAGTACTGGTACAAGCAATGAATAAGGCAGTATCGGCAAGAAACAAAGATTTATTGGATATGAATGTTAAAGCACTGGAATTAGGGTATAATTATTGATGTGGTTCACAGTTAACGGTTCACAGTTCACAGAAGTGACAAGGAATCGGTTGATTGACGAGCGCTTATAAGACAGATAAAATAGTGGGGAGTAGGGAGATTATCTTCTATGCTTCTCACTTTTTATTTTACTTAATTTGCTGAAGAACCTATAGGAGACTGTGGAAAAGTCTAATTTAGCACGCAGAAGGAGTGAAGCATGGGGACGGACCTACTGCTGCGCTTGCTTTTTAGAGAAGCTGTAGGTCCGTCCCCATGCTTTGCGACTGACCGACGAAGCACTTTTTCACATCCTCCTATCGGACATGGGGCCCTGGTCTGCTGTCAGGCCTGGTTTTTGGCCGGACTGCGGCCCTGTCCCCATATCCGATTTTCGAACGATGACGCACTTTTTCAAAACAGGAGGTATGAAAGAATGTTGACTCAGCAGGACTTATTAAAAACACTTAAAAGAATAGATAGAAAGAGCTATGGAGCATATAAGGAACTGAGAGGGGAATATAGATTTGAGGGGAATATAGATTTGATGGGTATATTTTATATATTGATCATGTTCAAAGTGACCCGTTTGCTCCGCCTTCAAGGGTAAGAATCAGAGTAGCTATGAAAGAGGCTGCAATACCTAAGGATTTATATAAAACAAAGACTAGAAAAACCGCTCTTGAAGACTTTTTCACCAGAAATATCTCATCGGTGATACGTAATAATGTAAGAAGTGCCGAAGGTACCGGCAAGAGCGGACGCATTGAAATCATGCATTGCGGGCAGGAAGTAATTGAGAGAACATCTGTTATTATTAATGATGACCGCATTGAAGTGCGATTGAGTATGGGATTGCCGGCGCGTGGCAGAACCATTATGGGGAATGAAGCGGAGCGAATTATTTTTGAGCAATTGCCGAGAATTGCATTGGCTATGTTATATGAGAACATAGATCAAGTAAAGGCGGAAAAGCATGTTAAACTAGCGGAAGACCAGGAATACCTTAGAGAAAAGTTGCAAGAGAAGCATTTAGTTGCCTTTGTGGCTAACGGTTCAATACTCCCAAGGGAAAGCGGTATCAGTGATAAACCTTTAAGACATCAGAAGGCCATATCGTTTAAATCACCCGAACCTCTGGAGGTAGAATTTATACTGCCTAACTATGGGGGAATAAAAGGGATGGGCGTCAAAGAAGGGATTACGCTTATCGTGGGTGGAGGTTTTCATGGAAAATCCACACTGCTTAAAGCCATAGAAAGAGGCGTGTATAATCACATTTGCGGGGATGGCAGAGAATTTGTCATTACAGCGTTCAATGCGGTGAAAGTTCGTGCAGAAGACGGAAGATTTGTTGAAAAAGTTGATATCAGCACATTCATTAATAACCTGCCGGGTAAACAGGATACGAAGCACTTCTCCACAGATAATGCCAGCGGCAGTACTTCGCAAGCTGCTAATATTATGGAGGCGATTGAAGCAGGTTCAAAAGTGATCTTATTAGATGAAGATACATCCGCTACAAACTTTATGATTCGTGATGCTCGGATGCAAAGGCTGGTACACTCTGAAAAAGAACCTATTACACCTTTTATAGACCGTGTAAGACAGTTGTATGATCATTTAGGTATATCTACCATCCTTGTTGTAGGCGGATCGGGAGATTATTTTGATGTAGCTGATACTGTGATTATGATGGATGAATATAGACCTTATGAAGTCACTTCAGATGCGAAAGCAATTGCCGGTCAATTGGCGACGAATAGATCTATAGATAATAAAAACCCATTAAATATTAGTATAAAAAGAATACCGATGGCTAAAAGCTTTGATATCCAAATCCCTAAAGAAAAGGTAAAATCGAAAGGTACATTATCCATTTTATATGGCTGCAATGAAATTGATCTTCAATCGGTTGAACAACTAATTGACAGCAGTCAGACCACCGGGATTGGATTAATCATCAAATATATGAAAAATCATTATGTGAATGGAAATAATACATTAATGGAGATATTGAAAAAGGTATATGATGATATTGAAAAGAAAGGAATTGATGTCATTTCGTCATTTAACGGACAGCATCCCGGTGATTATGCGTTGCCAAGAATTTATGAAACGGCAGCAGCAATCAACAGGTTGAGGACATTAATCATTAAGTGGGGAGTGGGGAGTGAGGAGATTGTATTCTCTCCATACTATGCAAAATCTTTATTGCTATTTCATACGCGTTAAGCTAAGCCATGTTATGGTAAACCAATAATTACATTTGCAAAAAAGAAAAAAACATGAGAACCTCAAAGTAATAGAGAAATGAAAGGTGAGGTTCCCATGTTTCAAGTTCCCATATCACTAATTATAAGCTTTATTTGCTTTTTAGGAAAGACAAAAATACTGGAAATTTCTAAGGACACAGGGTTTACGGTGCGCCGCTCTAAGCTGCTGCCAGATACTATAGTAAAAGTATTTACATTCGGCTTATGGGACACCCCTAATCCATCCTTACGTCAAACTGCTTCTAAATGCGAAAATATTCAACGCGGACTTAGTATAACACGCGAAGGACTTTTTCAACGTTTGGCTACAAGTGCTTTATTGCTAAAACAAGTATTCCAGTCAGCAGTTGAGTATTCTGCCAAGAGAGCAATAACTGTCCAGAATCTCGATGTGCTCCAAGCTTTTACTGATGTAAAAATATGTGATAGCTCTAAAGTTACTCTTCCGGACAAATTAGCAGATGTCTGGAAAGGTCTTGGTGGCAATAATGCAAAAGCTGCTCTAAAAATCCAGACTATATATAGCCTTAAGTCCAGAACTATCACAAATATGGAGTTGACAAAGGCGCCTGGTCCAGATGCCGGCTATAAAGATGAACTTCTAAAACACATTCATCATGGTGAGCTGTTAATTACTGACTTAGGATATTACAGTAAAGATTTGTTTAGGAAAATAATATCCAAAGGTGCATATTTTCTTAGCCGAATTAAATCAAATACTGTTTTTCAAATACAAAATTCTGACACTAAATCTTTTAAAGCCTTAGACCTTTTAAGTGTTTTAAAAAACAGCTCCAGTGTTGATATAGATGTATACTTTGGCACCAAGTATTCTAAATTACTACAATGTCGGCTGATTGGTGTACGTTTACCTGATGAAGTCGCTAATGAACGTAGGCGCAAAGCAAATAAAAAAGCAAAGTCACAAGGCAAAACACTGAGTGACTATGACTTAGAGTTATTAGGATGGAACCTTCTAATTACTAACGCCCCAGCACATATGCTTACTCCAAAGGCAGCCTGTGAATTGTACAGAGCTAGATGGCAGATAGAGCTTTTATTTAAGGCTTGCAAAAGCTATCTAAACCTTGGCAAAGTAGGCAACTGTGGTAAAGAGCAATTAGAGTGTCTTCTATATGGAAGGTTAATTGCCATTATACTAATTTTCACAGTCTACTCAGCACTGTATGCCCTCATGTACCAACAAAAAAACAGATGCATTAGTATGATGTCGTTTATCAAACTAATTGCGACAAAGGTGGAAAAAATATTTTCAAGCCTTTATGCAACCACTGAAGCAATATCGGAACTGCGACTGATTCTTAAAAGAGCGGCCGAACAAAGCTTACATGATAAACGTAATCGCAAAACCACGGTTGAGCGATTGCAGGAACACTATTTGCTCAATTAAATTGGTAAAAAATAGCTTAACTTAACGCGTATGATTGCTATTTAGATAATTAATTCGTCCCAATACTAGGCATTTGAATATCCTTCTTTGTTCCTGCAAATACTAACTTGCAGGAGGTGTTTATTTATATGGTAGTAGCAGTACAGAAAGGTTTGGAGAATATTAAAGAAAAGTTAAGAGAAAAGGGTTATGATGTGGTGACGTTTGGGGAATATAACTATCCCATAGATGCGGTTGTTTATAACGGTGCCGGATTTGAAGGGTCTTTCGTTACAAATAACAATATGCCTTCTTTATCTGCAAGTACAGCAGATAGAAGTTATGGCGTTTTTCTTGTAAATGCGACGAATCGTACAATTGAAGAAATTGATCATATGCTTCAAAGAAAAGTATACAGTCCATTGTTTTAAGGTATCTTACTGAAAAAAAATCTTAAAAAATATCTTGACAAAATCAGTCGGAAATGGTAATCTGTAAATGAAAACCAAGTAATCAAGTAGGAATTAGGAGTGTGAGAACAATGAGGCTGTCTACCAAAGGCAGGTATGGAGTAAAAGCAATGCTTGATTTGGCGATTCATTCTGCTGAAGGGCACATTGCATTAAAAAATATAGCCGAACGTCAAGACATATCTGAGCATTATCTTGAGCAGTTAATTGCTACTTTAAGAAAAACAGGACTAGTAAAAAGTGTGAGAGGCGCTCAGGGTGGATATTCATTAGCCCAAGAACCGTCGCAAATTACCGTGGGGCAGATATTAAGAGCTTTGGAAGGCTCTCTGGCACCGGTAGACTGTGTAGTTGAACATGAGCCGTTTGAATGTGCCGGTTCTGCAACTTGTGTTACCCAAAAAGTATGGACGCAAGTAAGAGACAGCATAAACAAAGTAGTGGATTCTATCACTCTTCAAGATTTAATTGACGATTATAGAGAGCTAAATAGCAATAATGAATATATGTATTATATTTAATGATTTGGTATTGTATTGTACCAATCAGTGGTATATATTATTTGTAGTTAATTTTTGAAACGCAAGGAGCGCGATGACAATGGATAAATATGTATATTTAGATCACTCTGCTACAACATATGTAAAAGGCGAAGTGTTGGAAAAAATGCTCCCTTATTTTACGCAAAAATTTGGGAACGCTTCAAGTATATATTCCATAGGCAGAGAAAGCAAAAAGGCAGTAGAAGAATCAAGAGATCAGGTAGCCAAGGCATTAAATTGTAATGCGAAGGAAGTTTTTTTCACTGCGTCGGGTACCGAAGCGGATAACTGGGCGGTCAAAGGGGTAGCTTTTGCTAACCGTGAGAAAGGAAATCATATTATCACAACAGCGATAGAACATCACGCCGTACTGCATACATGTCAGTATTTGGAGAAGGAAGGCTTTGATGTGACCTATCTCCCGGTTGATGAGTATGGATTAGTGTCGCTGGAACAATTAAAAAAAGCGATTACTGATAAAACAATACTTATCTCTATTATGTTTGCCAATAACGAAATAGGTACCATTCAACCTATTGAAGAAATTGGAAAGATAGCGAAAGAAAAAGGCATATATTTTCACACTGATGCGGTACAAGCTGTAGGTAATGTACCTATCGATCTGCAAAAACTTAATATAGATTTGTTATCATTATCTTCTCATAAGTTTTACGGACCTAAAGGTGTGGGAGCGCTTTTCATTCGAAAGGGTGTAAAATTACATACTTTTGTTCAGGGAGGAGCGCAAGAAAAGGGAAGAAGGGCCGGAACTGAAAATGTTGCGGGGATTGTCGGATTAGGGGCAGCTATTGAGCTGGCTGTGAATGATCTGGAAAAGCACAATAATAAAATTAGCGCGTTAAGAGACCGGCTGATAAAAGAAGTCATGGACAGAATTCCTTATACCCGGTTAAACGGACATCCTACCCAGCGGCTGCCTGGCAATGCCAACTTTTCTTTTGAATTTATAGAAGGGGAATCACTGCTTTTGATGCTGGATATGAAGGGAATCGCCGGTTCCAGTGGATCGGCGTGTACTTCCGGATCGCTTGATCCGTCCCATGTGTTGCTATCCATCGGTTTACCGCATGAAATAGCCCATGGATCACTGAGATTGACTTTTGGTGATGAGAATACGCAAGAAGATGTAGATTATGTGATGGAGGTATTACCTCCTATTGTAGAGAGACTTAGAGAGATGTCTCCACTGTATGAAGAAGTGAAAAGAGGGGTAAAAAATGTATAGTGAAAAGGTCATGGATCATTTTTCGAATCCAAGAAATGTAGGGGAAATAGAAAATGCTGATGCCGTAGGACAAGTTGGAAATCCAAAATGCGGCGACATTATGAAGATGTACTTGAAGATAGAAGACGGTATTATACAAGATGTAAGATTTAAGACTTTCGGCTGTGGCGCTGCAGTAGCCACCAGCAGTATGGCGACCGAACTTGTCAAGGGAAAAACCATTGAAGAAGCTTTGCAGATTACCAACAAAGCGGTTGCCGAAGCGTTAGACGGTCTTCCACCGGCAAAAATGCATTGTTCAAATCTTGCTGAAGAAGCCATCAGATCGGCAATCAGTGATTATTATAAGAGACAAGGAATGGACAGCAAAGCCGAAGAAATATGTACAGGGTGCTGTAACGCATGTCATTCACACCATGGGGAAGAAGAATAGGCAATAGATATATAGAAAAAAGAGCTAAATAGGTGATTCAATGTCAAAAGATAAAGTAATTATTGGTATGAGCGGTGGTGTCGACAGTTCTGTTGCTGCCGCTCTTTTGCTTGAGCAGGGATATGATGTAATCGGCGTGACCATGAAAATATGGCCCGAATCATTGGGGCAGGATAAAATTAAAGAAGGGGGCTGCTGCTCCTTGTCGGCAGTTGATGATGCCCGACGTGTTGCGGATCAGCTGGGGATTCCCTATTATGTGATGAATTTTCAAGAGATTTTTGAACAAAAGGTTATTGACTATTTTGTAGATGAATACCATAAAGGAAGAACCCCTAACCCCTGTATCGCGTGTAATAAGCACGTGAAGTTTGATGCGCTGCTGCAAAAAGCAGTGGCAATGGGTGTGAAGTACGTTTCTACCGGGCATTATGCTCGCATTGTGTATGATGATGTGCGACAAAGATACTTATTAAAAAAATCAGCTACAGTTTCAAAAGATCAGACTTATGCTTTATACAACCTTACACAGCAGCAGCTGAAGCATATTCTAATGCCTCTCGGCGATTATAACAAAGATCAGACCAGAGAGATGGCAAAGAAACTGGGACTAGGAGTCGCTTCCAAACCGGACAGCCAGGAAATCTGCTTCGTTGAGGATAATAACTATGCACGATTTATACATGAAAGAACAGGTAATTCAGGAAAACCTGGATATTTTGTAGATACGGAAGGAAATGTCCTTGGAGAGCATAAAGGGATTATTCATTATACGGTAGGACAGAGGAAAGGGTTAGGGATTGCTTTCGGTAAGCCTATGTATGTCATAGCCATTGATGCGGAAAACAATAAGGTGATACTGGGGGAATCAGGGCAGGAATATAGTGAAGCATTGATTGCGGGAGAACCGAATTTTATTCCTTTTGACGCATTGGATAGAGAACTAAGAGTAACGGCGAAAATCCGTTACAGCGCGAAGGAAGCCGAAGCCATTATTAGTCCCGATGCAAGTGGGAAGACCGTTGTGAAATTTTCTGTTCCTCAGAGAGCTGTTACACCGGGTCAGGCAGTTGTTTTTTATGATGGTGATGTGCTGGTTGGCGGCGGAACGATTGAGAAATCGTTATGAGAGGAGTTCTAACGCAACTATATATAAATTTGTAAAATAATTGCTTCTTATGAAGCTGTTTATTGAAGATGATATATTTTTATGATATTATATGCTCAAGGTAATCGGGAAAGCAGGGTGTGGTTGTCATCTCACTTCCTATGGGAAAGGGGGTGACGCTATGAGTACATACGAAACATTGTCATTAATGATTTTGTTCTCTATGTTGATTATAGCAGTCCTGGGTTTCAGGACAAAAAAATAATCACCCTGCCTCGCACGCAGTGTGATTAATCTAAATTAAATCACTTTGTGGCAACCGCACTTTCGCGGTACCGATTACCTTATTTATATTATAACACAAATAAGGTGATTGTAAACATTTTTATAATAATTGAAAGAAACAGAGGGTCATGCATGTTGATTTGAGAAATAAATCAACATGCATGACCCTCTTAGTTTTTTATTTATTTGTAGGGCAAAATCCACTTATTTTATTCAAATATAGGAACCAAAACACCCGGATATGCGTCTAACTTAATATTGACTTTTAGATGGTGATGATATGGAGAAAATAGATAATATTTTTGATAGTGAGTTTTTAAGAAAGATAGAGCAGCTAAGAATCGATTGCCGTAAGCTGATGAGTTCAAACGGAAATGGTAACAGGAAGTCTCGAAGCAAAGGAAGCTCGGTAGAATTTTCCGATTACAGGGAATATGCGGCAGGTGATGATTTCAGAAGAATAGACTGGAATGCCTACGGAAAATTCGAAAAATTGTTTCTCAAGCTTTTTACCGAAGAACGGGAAGCCAGAATTAATATCTTTTTAGATACCAGCGGCTCCATGGACTGGGGAGAACCGCATAAAGGAATACAAGGAAAAAGGCTCGCTGCTGCCCTTGCTTATATCGGTTTGTCTAATTTTGATAGAGTTTCGGTTTACTCAGTGAATGAGCAGTTGCATTCTTCACGAAAATCTATCCATGGTAAGGATGCATTCTGGCAGGTGCTGCGCTATCTTAATGACTTGCCCTTCGAAGGTGTTACAAATCTCAGTAGGGCAATCAAAACTTTTGATGGCAGTGGAGGAGCGGGAATCTCTATCCTTATATCTGATTTGATGTCCTTTGATGATGTAAAAGATGGGTTAAAGTACTTACAGTATAAAAAGCAGGATATTATTCTCTGCCAACTTCTTTCGCCGGAAGAATTACATCCTTCCATCGGTGGGAGTGTTCGGCTGCTGGATGTAGAGACGGGTGAAGCAAAAGATATCACTGTGTCGCACCGATTGATCAAGGCGTATCAAAACGTATTGGATGGTTTTAAAGATGATATTAAGAAATATTGCTTTAAACGGGGAATTCGTTATATAGAGTTATCTTCTGAAATAAGTATGGAAAGTATGGTAAAAATGACGATAGGAGCAAAGCAATGACTATTTATTCACCATTGGCATTTATATTCGCGGTTTTCTTACCTTTAATCGTTATTTTATATCTATTAAAGCAGCAGCACCAGGATTACCCTGTTTCCAGCATTATGCTGTGGCAGCAGGCATTGAAAGACATAGAGGCGAATGCGCCATGGCAGAAGCTGAGAAACAATTTGCTCATGCTGCTTCAGCTGCTTCTTATGTCGCTGCTGATATTTGCATTGGCAAAGCCGTTTATTCAAACCGAAGGTACGCTATCCAGGCATCTCATTCTTGTACTGGATGTATCTGCCAGCATGCAAGCAGAAGATACATCGCCCAGTCGATTTGAAAGTGCTAAGAAGGAACTGTTAAAAGTGATTGGAAACAGCAGTCCCAATACACAGTTTACAGTAATCAGCATGGGGCCGAAGACCAAGATCGAATTAAATGGCAGCATGGACAAAGGTACTGTAATGGAGATAGTAAAAAAGATAGCATTGACAAATGGTGCGGCCAATATTCAAGAAGCTAAAACAATCATTCAGTCTATTAAGCATGAATCTCAAAATGCGCAAGTGATCTTTTTGGGGGACAATAATTATAAAATTTTTGAGGATGCCCAATTTGTCAATGTGGCTGGAAACAATGAGAACGCTGCAGTACTCCTTCTCTCATACACGCAGCAGGGGGACAAAATCATTGTGTTATCAAAAATTGCAAACTATTCTTCGAAAGAAAAGAACCTTTCCCTATCGCTGTACGGTGACGAAGAAGTATTGGACGCTAAAGATATTTCTTTGGACGCCGGTGAAACAAAAGATATCTATTGGAATACAGTTCCATCAGACGTGACGCTGTTGGCTTGTGAAATTGAAGATAAAGATGATATCAATAATGATAATATTGGAAGAACGGTTATTGCAAAAGAAAAAGAGAGAAAAGTACTGCTGGTTACCGAAAAAAATGTTTTTTTAGAAAAAGCATTGCTGCTTATACCGGGTATTGAATTGTTTAAAACAAACCATGGTAATGCCAATATATCAGACGGCTATGATGTATATATCTATGACGGTTATATTCCGATTGAGCTGCCGACGGACGGAAACATATTGATATTCAATCCTACTCCTGAAAATCCTTGGGTGATAGTGCAGGATGGGGATGTTGAGATTTCTTCTGTAGATCAGTCTGCTCATTTTCTAATGGAGCACATTCAAGATTACAAATTTTCAATTGGAGCAGCTAGGGACATAAAGGTGCCTGAATGGGGAGAAATAGTATTAAGCAGCGGGGAAATGCCTTTGATTGTCGCCGGACAGAAAGGGACACAAAAAATCATTGCTGTGGGATTTGACCTTCATCATTCGGATTTGCCGCTTAAGTCTGCTTTTCCAATCATGATAAATAACTTTATGGAGTGGCTGGCACCTTCTGCAATGCAAAAAATAGGCAGCTTGCATCCGTATGAAGCAGCAGAATTTAATGTGAATCCCGAAGTAGAACAAATCAATGTTATCAGTCCGTCGGGTAAAAGGTCAAAAGCGGCACCGCCCTTTCCGGTGATTCCTTTTGAGCAGACCGATGAGATCGGTTTTTATACAGTTGAGTATACGTCGCAGAATCAAAATAAGTATGATTTTTTTGCCGTGAATTATCCTGTATCTTCTGAATCAATGTTGGTACACCAAAGCGGCAATGACGAAGCATCAATAAATATAGAAGACAGAAACAATAAATTGGAAATAGGTTATAATCTTACGTGGATTTTTATTCTTTTAGCTTTCATGGTGCTCTGTGTAGAATGGTGGGTGTATAATTATGGCAATTAGTTTTATTCAGCCCTATTGGCTTTTGTTGCTGCCTTTGGCTGCAGCAATGGTTTTTTTCATGAATCGGCATATTAAACAGCTAGTGAAGTGGAGAAGGATTTGTATCACTGTTTCAAGAATGGTCATCTTTACGATGTTAATTCTCGCGTTAAGCGGAATAAGTATTAAGAGCTATACGGATGATACTACTACAGTCTTTGTAGTAGACCGTTCAGATAGTACGGCAGAATGGGAAGAAACTGTTGGAAATTTTATTCAGGATGCCATCAACGAGAAGAGAAATAAGGATGGTATTGGAATCGTAAGCTTTGGTGCCAACGCGCTTGTTGAGCAATCCGTATCTCGGCAGCCAAGATTTAACGGTTTTGAAACAAAAATAGAGAGCAGTTACTCAAATATTGAAGAAGGACTAAGACTGGCATATTCACTCATGCCCACCGATACCAGAAAGCATATTGTACTTATTACCGATGGAAAGGAAAATATAGGTCATACATTGCAGCAAGTTAAGCTGCTGCGGGAACAAGGGATTGTGACAGATGTCTTTGAACTGCCTGAAAAGCAGCAGAATGATGTACAAATATCTCAGATTTCTGTTCCGGAGTATATCCATATTAATGAGCAATTTGATATTGTTGTGAACATTGATAGTAATATAAATACTTCCGCAAAAATATACCTATATGCGGACAATCAGCCTGTAACGCACCAGACTGTTGAAATACAAAAGGGTCAAAATAAGTTTGTTTTTAAAGACACGGCAACAAAAGGAGGAAACGTGGTTTATAAGGCAGTGGTAGATGCGGACATAGATGATGTACTGAAAAACAACGAAGATTCGCAGTTTGCCTATGTGAAGGATGTGCCTCATATTTTGCTCATTCAAGGCCAAGATGAAGCAGGACGTGAGCTTGCAAAGATTTTTGAAACCGATAGTGATATGACGGTTATAAAACCTTCCGCTGCTCCTCTGGAGCTTACAGAGATCCAGCATTACGACTGTATTGTGCTTTCTAATGTTTCGGCACAAGATTTGGATGATAGGTTTATGGACTCCTTGGAGTCCTATGTAAAACATCTGGGAAAAGGTCTGGTTGTTACAGGCGGGGAAGACAGTTATGCACTGGGAGGATATTTTAGGACCCCTCTTGAACGGATTCTTCCGGTAGATATGAATTTAAAGAATAAGGCGGATATACCCAACCTTGGGCTGGTGCTGGTCATTGATAAGTCAGGCAGTATGAGTGAGGGTCAGTACGGGTTGTCTAAAATAGAGCTTGCAAAAGAGGCCGCTATCCGCTCTACAGAAGCTTTAAAGGAGCAAGACGAGTTAGGCGTGATTGCTTTTGACGGAGCGGCGCAGTGGGTTGTAAAGACCGGGAAAGTGGATGATATCAGAGCGGTTCAGGAGAAGATCGGCAGTATAAGGGCAGATGGAGGTACCAGTATTCTACCCGCACTGGATCAGGCCATTCAATCTTTATCCGGCCGGGATACAAAACTAAAGCATATTATCCTTCTTACGGATGGCCAAGCAGAAAATTACGGTTATGATGGCTTAATACAAACGATGAAAAGTCAAGGTATTACCCTTTCATCCGTTGCCGTAGGTACCGGTGCCGATATGGATTTACTGCAGTATCTGGCAGAGAACGGCTCGGGAAGATTTTATAAGACCGATGTGTTTTCCGATATTCCTAAAATATTTACCAAGGAAACCTTTCTTGCCGGTAAAACTTATATCAACAATAGGCTCTTTACACCTGCATTAACAGGTTTTTCTGAAATCATGAGCAATATTGAGTCGGTTCCGGATTTACATGGTTATGTCGGAACCACAGCGAAAAGCACTGCAAAGGTAATATTGTCCAGTGATCAGGATGACCCTATCCTTGCTTCATGTCAGTATGGACTTGGTAAAGTAGTTGCTTGGACATCCGATGCAAAAGGGCAGTGGACGGAAGATTGGATGGCATGGGACCAGTCCGCAGCTTTTTGGAAAAACATTCTATCATGGACGTTGCAGCATAACCAAATGGAAGGGTATTCTCTAGAAGGACAGATTGAAGGGGACAAGGTGAATTTAGAACTTGCGCTGGAGGATATGGCAGCAGATAAAGAGATTACGGGGCTGGTCATAGACCCTGATATGCATGAAAATCAAGTGCGTTTTGATGTTACCGCACCTGGTAAGTATAAAGCACAGTTCAAAAGTGATAAACTAGGCGCATATATTACCCGTATTAATATAAAACATGCTGATGGAAGAGAAGAGAGTATACAAAATGGGATGGTACTTTCTTATTCACCGGAATATGATATGAATCATGTGAAGGATAAAGACCATATAGGAAGGTTGGCAGAAGCAGGGGGAGGAAGAGTACTGGAAAACTCCAGGCAAGTGATTGAAAGAGAATTGGAAAAAGTTTGGAGTGAAATGGATATTACCCATATCTTGCTTGTTATCGCTATGTTAGTATTAATGTGCGATATCTGTATTAGAAGGATTAATATTTCTCACCATAAAGTGCAAAAAATAAGCAATCAGGCGGCCTTGTTATGGATTAATATGAATAATACAATATCTAAAAAGGTACAAGAGAGACGTTATAAACAAAAAGAACATCCTCAAGTGCTCAATACAGAAAAGGATAATAACGCGAAACAATCATTTAAAAAGCAAGATGATCAATCGGGAAAAAATAAAAATATTCAAGATCAGTCAGAGCATACAAGCAGGTTGCTTAATATGAAAAAGAACAGAAACCTGTAAATAATGGACAATGGACAATGGACAACGAAGAGTGAAGAAGTAATAGTTAATAATGAATAGTTAATAATGAATAGTTAATAGTGAAGAATTAATGAAGAATAGTGCTGAGTGGGTGATGAATAGAAAGAGATGAGTTGGGAGCAACTCATCTCTTTTTAGAATAGGAGAATTGTTAAAGCTTATTGGTTCATAAATTCAATGGTACCCCCAGCTTGTTTGACGGAATTAACAAGTGTTTCAAGCTTAGAATTTCCACCCAATATAGGCAATCTTAGAACTAGGCATATTCCGCTGGGAGAAGATAATTCAATGATGTTGAGCAAGTTGATTACTGCGCCTGCTGGAATAAATACGCGAAGTACAGTGCCAGGTAGTTGAGGGCAAGGATTTTTAGGACATCTTTCATTTCCTGTAGACATAGATCATACCTCCTAATATTGATGTTTTGAAGGGTAGTAAGAATACCCCTTAGTGTCATAATATGCAGCAGGCATGAAAATGTTAACGTAATAATAATATGATAAACTAGTTGGAAGCTTTATTTACCGACATGAGTCCCAATAAAATATATTATGCATATTATGAATTGTAGTGTTAAAGTGATATATTTATTTTGATAGGTGGAGGTAGCCAATAATGAAAATGAAAAGAATAAAATGCAGTAATTTGGAAAGCTATCGTAAGGTTCCAACTGCTGCCAAAGAGGTATCAAAACATAGTGATAGAAAGATATCAATAAAAAAGGATACTTATAGTACAAAGCATATAGATACTATAGTAGAAGAAGAGGTTCAAAAGAAAGTGCAAGATTTTAGCGGACCACTATTCCATGTGCTAAATCCAAAAACAAGAACAAACTTTTATAAATGTACCGATTTGAAAAAATATACTACAGTTAGTGAAAATAACATCCTGCAAAAGCAAAAGATCGTATCACAGGCTAATGTTATAGATCAAACAGAGAATATAGTTCAAAAAGAAGCAGAAACATCGCAAGAGGACCACCTATATATGGATGAAGGCAAGTTAGAAGATAACATACTCATGGATTTTACAGAAGAGGTAGAAGAGGAAACAAGAGAAGCTGAGGCAGGGAGGGAACAAGAAGAGAAAATACAAGAGTGTAACTTATCAATAAAAGCATCCCCGATGATTTTAGATTTATTGCAATTTGTTACGATTACAAAAGAACCTGAACATGTAACGGAAGAAGATGATGAGGAGAATACTATTAATATTGAGGCGCCAACAACAATTGATCTTACAAAAATAATTAACAGTATGTTTAATGACCAACATCAGAACAGCTCGTCAAACCAGCTTCCTTCAATAGTGGATTTCATCTCTATAGGAAAGAAAGATGAAACAAAATAAATTAAAGTATACTTTTAATTTATCGTTGACAAATATTTAATATAAGACTATTGTAAGAATGTAAACGATTAATGGAATTTTAGATAAAATATTGGAGTTGATGAAGTTGGATGAAACCGATATTAAAATACTTAGGATATTGCAAAAAAACAGCAGAATATCTAATTCAGAAATAAGCAGTACCATAAATTTATCAGTTTCCGCAGTGGGTGAACGTATTAAAAAGCTGGAAAACTCAGGCGCTATTCTCCAATACACTGCGATTATTAATGGTGTACATTTTAAAAAAGAACTAACGGCTTTTATGTTTATCAGTCTTGAATCACCAAAGTATAATGATGGATTTCAGCAATTTGTCCGCAAGGAACATTCAATCTTGGAATGTCATTATATAGTGGGAAATTATGATTATTTAATAAAAATCGTTACCGAGACACCTTCAACACTGGAACGTGTGTTAAATAAAATAAAAAGCCAGCCGGGAATTATTAAAACATATACCAATGTTGTTTTGGATACTGTAAAGAATAGCCATTCTATTTATCCTGAATGAAATAATTACAATAAAGAACCCCTTATTACTGAAGAAAAGCGTGATAAGGGGTTCTTTATGTTTTCATACAGAAAAAATTTTTGTTTGCGTTTAGGAACAGTGGCTAAAAATAAAAAAATTTTGAAAAAAAAATAAATTCAAAAATATTTATTCATAAATATCAAATATATTGAAATTATTATTGCAAATTGTTATAATCACAATAACAATTAATTATGCGCATAAGAAGATGTTGAATGAATTCATTAATATAGAGGGTAATTTCTTTTTAAAATTTACAAAATATCTCCACATGAATTTTGTCTATAATATTAAATTTAAATCATCCGGAAAATCATTTTAAGTATTCGTGTGGAATAAGTTAACAACAATTTACCAAATCAAAATAGATGATTGATATCGAAAGGAGTTATTAAAATGATTATAGGATTGCCAAAAGAAATAAAAAATAATGAAAACCGTGTTGGATTAACGCCAGGAGGGGTTGGTGTTCTTGTAAAAAAAGGGCATAGGGTGCTTGTTGAGAAATCAGCGGGAATTGGGAGCGGATTTACAGATGAAGAGTATATTGCAGCAGGCGCAGAAGTGCTTGAGTCAAAGAAAACATTATTTGATCTTGCTGATACTATTGTAAAGGTCAAAGAACCTTTGGAAGAAGAATATGATTTGTTTAAAGAAGGTCAAAATCTATATACATATCTTCATTTAGCACCGAATAAACCATTAACAGATGCATTAATACGGAAAAAAATTACCGGAATCGCTTATGAAACCGTACAATTGGATTCGGGAGAGCTTCCGTTACTTGCACCTATGAGTGAAGTTGCAGGGCGGATGTCCGTTCAAATAGGCGCGAATCTTTTACAAAAGTATGCTGGAGGAAGAGGTGTTCTTCTTGGTGGAGTAACAGGCGTAAAACCGGCCGATGTTGTGATCGTAGGCGGTGGAGTAGTAGGAACAAATGCAGCAAAGATGGCGGTTGGGTTAGGTGCAAATGTTACAATACTAGATATCAGTACTGCGAGATTGCGCTATCTAGATGATATATTCATGGGAAAACTAACCACGCTGGTGTGTAATGAATACAATTTGGCTGAGACAGTAAAAAATGCAGATTTATTGGTTGGAGCAGTATTAGTGGCAGGCGCAAGTGCCCCTAAACTGGTTACCGAAGGGATGGTAAAAGGGATGAAAAAGGGTGCCGTAATCGTGGACGTAGCCATTGATCAAGGAGGCTCTATTGAAACTATAGACCGTGTAACTACCCATGACAATCCTTGTTATGAAAAATACGGTGTGATACACTATTCTGTTGCCAATATGCCTGGTGCGGTACCCAGAACTTCAACCTTAGCATTGGAAGCTGCAACGCTGCCGTATCTTATCCAGATTGCCGACAAAGGTGTAAAGACTGCATTAATTGAGAATCATTGTTTAAGAAAAGGTTTAAATACTATAAGCGGAAAAGTAACCTGTCAATCAGTTGCCAGTAGTCTGGTCTTGCCACATGCCAATGCTGTAGAGCTCTTGGAAGCCATATAACTTGATTTCATTAAGATCGATTTACTTAGTATGGTAACCAAATTAAAATTTTAAAATTAGCAAGTTATATATCCTATGAGTTCTCGTAGAGGCGGACGACTCTGTCCGCCCGATACATTATTGGGTTATCGGCGGGTGGACAGGGTCATCCACTCCTATAAAAGTTCCTAACCTTTTCGACTGACCGCTTTAGCACTAAATATTTCTATTCACTGCTAAAGCGACAGTTCTCAATTCCTGCATTAATTCTTTAAACTTATCCGGTTTTAATGACTGCGGGCCGTCACACATAGCTTTTGCCGGGTCATTATGCACTTCGATAATCAAACCGTCGGCACCGGCTGCAATCGCTGCTTTTGCTAGAGGATTGACGTATTTCCATGAACCGGTAGCATGACTTGGATCAGCGATGATGGGAAGGTGAGAGAGTTCCTTCACAACCGGTATGGCGCTGATATCCAAGGTGTTTCTGGTAGCCGTTTCAAAGGTGCGGATACCTCTTTCGCAAAGTATGATGTTGGGATTGCCTGTGGATATAACATACTCTGCTGCCATCAGCCATTCTTCAATGGTGGCAGACAGTCCCCTTTTTATAAGCACGGGTTTATTGGATGCACCTGCCTCTTTTAACAGCCTGAAATTCTGCATATTTCTGGCACCAATCTGAAGAATATCCGAATATTTTGCAACCGTTTCAACATCCCGGGTATCCACAACTTCGGTAACGATTTTTAGTCCGGTTTCATTGCGGGCGATATCAAGCATTTTTAATCCTTGTTCTTCTAAGCCTTGGAAAGCATAGGGGGAAGTGCGGGGTTTGAACGCACCGCCTCTTAGTATTTTTGCACCGGCTGCTTTTACTTTGTGGGCAGTAGCATAGAAGACCTGTTCATCTTCAACTGCGCATGGTCCTGCCATGACAATAAGTTCATTGCCGCCAATTTTTAGATCACCGATTTCTATAATAGTTTTATTTTGTTGTAGTTCTTTGCTGGCAAGTTTATAAGGTTTCATAATAGGAACAAGGTTTTCAACACCGGGAAGATTTTTAATCATTTCGGTATCCAGTAATCGTTTGTCCCCAATGGCGCCTATAACAGTTTTAATTTCACCATAGATCGGATGTGTTTTAAAACCTAGATTAACCAGAATGTTTTCAACACTCTGTATTTCTTCTTTAGTAGCTGATGAATTCATAACAATGATCATATTTTTATTACCTCCTAATTAGTTTTTTTGAAAAAATAAAAAACTCTTCATCCACAAAAGGGACGAAGAGTTGAACTCTGCGCGGTACCACCCGAATTGAATCCTAAAAGGAAACCACTTAAAATAAGCATACGAGAAATAATGTATAAATCAAAAATTTCTGATATACCCTCCTAGGTAACGGTTGGAGTTTCCGGCACAGCCTAATAGCACGTAAGCATTCAGCCTGCAGCTCTGGGGAGAACTTCGGATTAAATCAATTTATCAGGCTCACACCATTCCTGACTCGCTGGAAAATCTTTTTAAACTTACTTTTCCCCTTCATAGCATTTGAAGCTATAAATTATTAAAATACTAGCACATATATTGTGAAAAGTCAATAGTTTTTTTGAAAAAATTATACATTGAATCTAAACAGTATGACATCGCCATCTTGGACCACATATTCTTTTCCTTCAGACCGTACCAAACCTTTTTCTTTTGCTGCAGTATAAGTACCGGATGCCATCAAATCATTGTAAGCAACAACTTCCGCACGGATAAAACCTCTTTCAAAATCCGTGTGTATTTTACCGGCAGCTTGCGGTGCTTTTGTACCTTGTGTGATGGTCCAAGCACGTACTTCTTGAGGACCGGCGGTAAGATAACTGATCAAACCTAAAAGCCTGTAGCTGGTTTGGATAAGTCTATCCAAGCCTGAGCGGGTTAAGCCAAGGTCAGCCAAAAACTCTTTCTTTTCATCAGCATCCAACTCAGCAATTTCTTCTTCGATTCGAGCACAAATGGTCAATACTTCAGAATTTTCAGATTCTGCAAATTGTTTCAATTCTTTTACCATCGCATTGTTTTCTATACCGTTAACAAAATCTTCTTCGGATACATTCGCGGCATATACTACGGGTTTGAAGGTAAGAAGAGCGATATCTTTTACAATCTCCTGCTGTTCGGCATCAAACTGAATGCTTCGTGCAGGCTTGCCGTTTTCGAGTACAGTTTTGATTTCTTCCAATAAATCCAGTTCAGTCTGGAACTTTTTATCTCCGGATTTCATTGCTTTCTTAGTCCTGTCGATCCTTCTATCCAACATTTCCATATCGGCGAAGATCAGTTCAAGGTTAATGGTTTCAATATCTCTTAACGGTCCGATAGAGCCTTCTACGTGTACAATATTTTCATCTTCAAAGCATCTAACCACATGAACAATGGCATCAACTTCTCTGATATGGGATAAAAACTTATTGCCTAAGCCTTCCCCTTTACTGGCACCTTTAACCAATCCTGCAATATCAACAAATTCGATGCTAGCCGGAGTAATTTTATCAGGATTATACATTTCAGCCAGTTTATCCAGCCTTTCATCAGGAACAGGCACAATTCCTACGTTTGGCTCAATAGTGCAGAACGGATAATTTGCAGACTCTGCTCCAGCCTGTGTTATGGCGTTAAACAGCGTGCTTTTACCTACATTTGGTAGTCCGACGATTCCAAGTTTCATAAAATCTATCCTTTCATATAAATCTATATCATCGTAATAACTATATAAATAGCGAATAAGAATTTTACACGGTTAAACAGCGGTAAATCTTTAGCGCATTTATTATATATTTAGACATATCACATTACGAAAGAATATTATATAACACTGAAAATGTTTACGCAAGGAATATACGATAAAAAAAATAAAAGCTTTCTGATTTTTCACATAATTGATATACATAAAGGAACAACTCGTTTCATTATTTCATATGATAAACTAGAATGCAAAATGTATATTTTAATTACTTACTACAATGATACTATTACAATTAAAGGAGGTGATAAGTGTGGATGGTATCGATTCTAAAAATAGGGTTAATAACGCTAAAATAATAAAAACATGTGTCGTAAATGAATGCAGCAGTGAGTGTATAACACCGGTTGGAAAAAATGGACCTGTAATCACGAAAATACCGGTTGTTATTGCACAACCGGAAGTTCAGATAAATATAGAATCTATCATAGAACTAGAACAAGCTGCGTTAGAGATAAAAGAGGTTAAAAAGAATGTATTTTTAACTCAGTGTAAACTTATTCATATCGATTCTTCTAAGGTCGGTAAATTGTTTCTGAACGGATTTGTAAGAAAAAATATTGAATATGCTACAGTAGAAAGTGAATGCACAAAGAATAGGGTAATCAACGGAAGTGTTTGTCATACTACAGTGAATATTCCTTTTAAGTGCGTCACAAAAGTTGAATATTCAGTTCCGCCCATCACGTGCAATAAAAACTCTGCATCACAAATAGCGATTTTTACAGATAAACTTGCCGGCTGCGACCCTTGTGGGCAGAATATTATAGGAAACGATCCTTGTGAGCAAAGTTTCCAACATGTAGAATGTCTTAGCGAGGAAGTATTCTGTGAATTAGTGGAAGTAAAAATATTTGAAGAAGATACCCATAGAGAGCCTGTTTCTTTAGGATGCGAGTTTTCTAACGAGCAATTATTTGATAGTTTTGTAGAAAAAATGGTGTTATTCATAAGATTAAAGTTACTTCAAAAGCAGCAGATATATATCCCTGCCCCCTATGAAGCAATGCGTGAAGAATACGGTACTAATGAAAAAAAGAAGGAGAACACTTGCAATAAGGTGGAGAAGAATCGGCATGACGTTAAAAAAGGTTACGTTAAAAGTGCCGGTACACTCTACACCGGATGCAAGAGCCATTAAATGCTTAAAGAAATAAGACCTATTTATCAGTCCATAAAACACATTTGAGTACATATCATGATAGGTGCTTAAATGTGTTTTGGATTGTCTATTTAAATATAAAAAATAAAGAGTATAAATGGTGAGAAATTACTTAAGTTTACATAGTAACATATTATTTAAACCACGCATATTCTAAAGTAGGAAGTAAAATATGTAGAATGAACACAGAATCATTCATTTTATTATCCTAAAAAATAAATATGGAGGTTTTAAAATGACGTGTGAACAATCCTGTATTCGACAAACTTGTAATGCTAACGTATCTGAAGCAGTTACGTTAAATGAATGTTCTAATGAATGCACAAAACCGATTGGAGAGTTTGGCCCTCTGGTAGCTAAAATTCCGGTGGTTATTGCAGAACCGGAAGTCCAGATAGACGTAGAGTCTATCATCGAGTTGGAACAGCCTGCACTAGAGATAAAACGCATTAAAAAGAATGTATTTTTAACTCAGTGTAAACTGATTGATACTGACTCTCATAAATCAGGGAAGCTGTTTTTAAGTGGGTACGTAAGAAAAAATATTGAATATGCGACAGTAGGATGCGAACCAAATGATAATGGTGCCATTAGCGGTGATATCGTGCATACAACCGTCAATGTTCCATTTAGATGTGTGACAAAAATACACTATATTAATCCACCTGTTACGTGTAAAACAGGATTTTCAAAAGAGATTCAATATTTTACCGATCAACTGGTTGGCTGTGATCCGTGCGCGCAAAACATCATGGGCCGTAACCCATGTGAACAAGATTTTCAGCATTACGAATGTTTTACTGAAAGAGTGTTCTGTGAATTAGAAGACGTTAAGATTTTTGAAGAAGATATTCACAGAAATCCGATGTCTCTAGGATGTGACTTCCCTGCTGAGCATGTCTTCGAAAGCTTTACGGAAAAAATGGTACTGTTTGTTAAGTTAAAAGTACTTCAAAAACAGCAGGTATATGTTCCGGAACCATATAAAAATAAAAAATGCAGTGACTATGAAGACAAGTGGAACTGGAAATCCAAACCCTCAAAACGTCATTATAGATAAAAATAGATGATTAGGTATATCATCTGTTGAAGCATCTATCGTGTTTCATTTGTTAATCCCCTCTGCAAAGATAGTTCAAGAGGTGAGTACTCTAAGAGTCTTAGAACTCACCTCTTCTTTCTAATGGTTTAGTTCTAATGATTTAGTTAAAATTTAGTCAAAAAGATATTGATTTACCTCTGAAATCATGTTATAATCATTTAAAGTTTATTAGTAGAGTAGAGTTTAGATAGTTTAGGCGAGATGAGATGAGTTTAGTTGACGAGTGTAGTTACATAAAGGATGAAGCAGCATCCTGTAATTGCATTATTTCTTTATATAATTGTGTCAATAAACCGGGACGTTTCGTTCGGGTTTTTTTATTTTTCATCTCATATGCCTCACAATGAAGGGGAGGTATCATATGTATTATCCATCGCATGAGCAGTACATGATCTACAGCGAAAATTCAAAGGTTATTCCTGTAAGCTGTGAAATTAGTGCGGATATGGAAACACCCATTTCAATCTACAAGAAATTTTCCACCGAACAATACAGCTACCTTTTTGAAAGTGTAGAAGGAGGAGAACGGTGGGCAAGGTATTCATTTGTAGGCAGAAAACCGTTTATTATATTTAAAACAATGGAGGGACTCACCACCATTCAAATTCAAAATGAAAAATTAGAATATAATGAAAATCCGTTTAGTGTGCTTCAAAAATTATTGGACAGTTTTAAGAGCCAGACGTTTCATAACTTGCCAAGGTTCTACGGTGGGGTCGTAGGATATTTCGGCTATGACATGATTAGATGCTATGAAGATATCAAAGACGAGAATCCCGATGAGCTAGGCATTCCGGACTGCCATTTGATGGTACCCGAAGAGGTCATTGTTTTTGACCACTTAAAACAGAAGATTCATATTATCGTAAATACATTCCCAAGTAAACAGCAAAATCCCTATGAGGAAGCGCTTAAAAAAATAGGACATATCATTAATGAGTTAGCGTCGGTTAAGTTTAATAGTAAAACATCGGATACGCATCAGATTGTGAATAATGAGGAGTATTCCTTCAGTGTTACCAAGGAAGAGTTTTGCAATAATGTTTTGAAGGCCAAAGAATATATCAGAAATGGAGATATTTTTCAGGTAGTTTTATCGCAAAGATTAAGAAAAAAGTTTGATGGAGATCCTTTTGATGTCTACCGTACCTTGAGAACATTAAATCCTTCTCCTTATATGTATTTTCTTAAATTTGAAGATTATGCTATTGCGGGGGCTTCTCCCGAAATGCTTGTCCGTGTTGAAAACGGCATCGTGGAAACCTGTCCCATTGCAGGTACAAGACCAAGAGGGAAAACACCTGAAGAAGACAAAAGGTTTGAGGAAGACCTGTTGCGTGATGAGAAAGAAAGGGCGGAGCATACTATGCTGGTGGATTTGGGACGTAATGATATCGGAAGGGTATGCACTTTTGGCAGTGTGAAAGCAAAAAATATTATGCACGTAGAAAGGTATTCCCACGTTATGCATATGGTCACCAATGTAGAAGGTAAAAAGGCTGAGGATAAGTCTCCGCTTGAGGTATTGACCTCGGTACTTCCCGCAGGAACCGTTTCGGGGGCGCCTAAGGTACGTGCCATGGAGATTATCGAAGAAATTGAAAATATACGGCGTAATGTATATGCAGGGGCGATAGGATATATAGGCTTTGATGGAAATCTGGACACATGTATTGCGATAAGAACAGCGGTTTTTAAGAACGGTAAGGTGTATATACAAGCTGGTGGAGGGATTGTAACAGACTCTGTGCCGGAAAATGAATATGAAGAGTCTATTAATAAGGCAAAAGCCCTGGTTAATGCGGTGAAGAAGGCAGGTGAGATAAAATGATTTTAATTATTGATAATTATGATTCTTTTACGTATAACCTCTATCAGTATGTTGGAAGTATAAACAGCGATATCAAAGTAGTGAGAAATGACAAGATGAGTGTGCGGGAAGTAGGGGAAATGTCACCTTCACATATCATTATATCTCCCGGCCCCGGTTTTCCTAATACAGCAGGCATTTCCATCGATGTGATTAAAACTTTTTGTTCTACGATTCCGATTTTAGGTGTTTGTTTAGGACATCAAGCAATAGGAGAAGCCTTCGGCGGAAAGATCGTGCACGCTGTAGAACTATATCATGGCAAATCATCCGAGATACTTTTGGAAGATTGTGAAATTTTCAAAGGGTTGCCCCGGCAGATCCAAGCAGCAAGGTATCATTCTCTGATTGTAGAAAAAGCAAGTCTCCCGCCAGAATTGAAGATTATTGCATCTACTTATGCAGGTGAAATCATGGGAGTACGCCACAAGGAATATCCTGTTTATGGGATACAGTTTCATCCGGAATCTATCATTACAGAATACGGTATGGACATGATTAGTAATTTTTTAAGTATATAGAAGAGATGAGAATAGAATAGGAGAGATGTGCGATGTTAAGAAATGCGATAGATCATTTGGTCAATGGACAAAATCTAAAGGAACAACAAGTCATTCAAGCAATGGAAATGATCATGAATGGAGAAGCTACTTCAGCTCAGATTGCAGCTTTTATCACTGCATTAAGAATTAAAGGGGAAACAGTTGAAGAAATAACGGGTTGTGCGAAAGTCATGAGGAAAAAAGCAGAGAGTATTTATCCTGAATTGGATTATTATATAGATACCTGTGGCACAGGAGGAGATGGTGCACATACATTTAATATTTCAACAGCGGCGGCTTTTGTTGCAGCGGCAGGAGGTGTTCCGGTTGCAAAACACGGAAACCGTTCGATGTCCGGCAAAAGCGGAAGCGCAGATGTGCTGGAAGCTTTAGGGGTGAACATCAATTTAACGCCTCCACAGGTAAAAGAATGTATAGAGCAGGTGGGTTTAGGATTTATGTTTGCCCAAGCATTTCATAGATCGATGAAATATGCGGCAGGACCCAGAAAAGAATTAGGCATTAGAACCATATTCAATGTACTTGGACCATTAACCAATCCGGCTTCAGCCAAAGGACAAATGCTGGGTGTATATGACAAGCAGCTGCTTCGCCCTATCGCTTCGGTTTTATCTAATCTGGGGGTGGAACGTGCAATGGTGGTTCACGGCGAAGACGGATTGGATGAGATCTCATTAACCGGAAGAACCTTGGTATGTGAATTGAAAGATGGAGAAATCAGTGAATATATATTGGATCCGCGGGATTATGGCATGGCATTGTGCCGGCCGGAGCATTTAAAAGGAGGAACAGCTCAAGAGAATGCCCGTATTATTCAGGATGTTTTTGAAGGCTGTGAAGGTGTGCAGAAAGATGTCATCGTATTAAACAGTGCCGCCGCATTATATGTTGGTAAAAAAACATCTACCATCCAGGAAGCAATCGGTATGGCCGACGGTATTATCAAAGACGGAAGCGCAAAACGTAAGCTGGGCGAGTTTATAGCATTTACAAATAAGAACGAATTTAAGGTACAGCATTAAGTATGGAGAGCTGAGGAAGGTGAATTTATGATCTTGGATAGAATAGTAACCCATAAGCTAAAACAGATTGAACAGGAAAAAAGACAGGTTACACTAGATGAGTTAAAAGGTAAATTGAAGAACAACACCCAAAGGCCCGTAAATGATTTTTACACGGCGTTATATAAGCCGGGAGAACTGTCAATCATCGCTGAAGTAAAAAAAGCATCCCCATCTAAAGGGGTGATATGCCAGCAGTTTGAGCCGATAAAAATCGCAAATACCTATTATGAGAACAAAATTGAAGCGATTTCGGTGCTTACCGAAAGAGAATTTTTTATGGGCAGTGATGAATACCTGGTTCAAATCAGACAGAATGTGCCCATACCGCTTCTAAGAAAAGATTTTATTATTGACTGCTGGCAGATTTACCAGTCAAGGATATTAGGGGCAGATGCTATTTTACTCATCGTCTCTATTCTTGATGATGAGCAGTTGAAGAAATTTCAAATTATCGCAAATATCCTTAATCTGCATTGTTTGGTAGAGGTACATGATGAATATGAGCTGGAGCGGGCATTGAAGTCCGGTGCCAACATCATAGGTATTAATAACAGAAACCTAAAAACCTTTGAAACGACTTTAGCAACAACCGAGAGACTGATACGGCATATGCCTCAAGATGTTTTAGTGGTAAGTGAAAGCGGTATAAGGAATAATGACGACATGAAGGTGCTGCAGCAAATGGGTGCAAATGCGGTATTGATAGGAGAAACATTGGTCAAATCTTCCAGCATTCCGCAAAAAATCAATGAGCTGCGTGATGGGATAGGAGCTTAAGTATATGGTAAAAGTAAAAATCTGTGGGCTGACGACCAAAAAGGATATAGATATCATCAACAAGTATCGGCCTGACTATATTGGCTTTGTTTTTGCTGAAAGCAGAAGAAAGGTAACGCCGGGTATTGTCAGAGAAATGACTGGTGCTTTAGCTGCGGAGATAAAAAAGGTGGGCGTATTTGTAAATGCAAGTGCGGAAACAGTCAATGAGATCAGTGATATATGTGAGATAGATATTATACAGCTTCATGGTGATGAGACACCGTATTACTGCTCACTGATTAATAAACCTATCTGGAAGGCAGTGCGTGTGAAAGATGAGAAAAGTCTGGAAAATGTTCAGCAATATCCTGTAGATACTCTGTTATTGGATGCGTATGCTGCGGACCAATATGGCGGTGTTGGACGTACTTTTGATTGGGAGTTGGTATCCAAAATTGGAGCTGACAGGAGAATTATTTTAGCCGGAGGCCTTAATAACGGCAATGTTGAAGCTGCCATTTCATTGGTTCATCCTTATTGTGTAGATGTAAGCAGTGGAGTAGAGACAGACGGGCGGAAAGACGAAGCGAAAATCAAAGAATTTTTGGAAAAGGTAAGATTTGGAGGGTTTGAAGATGAATAATGTTAAAGGAAGATTTGGCGTTTTTGGAGGGCAATATGTTCCGGAAACACTCATGAACGCATTAGTAGAGCTTGAGAAACAATATCAAAGATATAAAGACGATCCGGATTTTAATGAAGAGCTGACCTATTATCTTAAAGAATATTCCGGTAGAGAGACACCGCTGTATTATGCCCGACGGCTAACCGAACATTTAGGCGGAGGGAAAATATACCTAAAAAGAGAGGATTTGAATCATACCGGTGCGCATAAGATTAATAACGTTTTAGGGCAAATCCTGCTGGCACGAAGAATGGGTAAAAACAGAATCATCGCCGAGACCGGTGCAGGTCAGCATGGCGTAGCTACCGCAACGGTTGCCGCGATGTTCGGGCTCCAATGTGAAATCTATATGGGTGCAGAAGATGTGGAAAGACAGGCATTAAATGTGTTCAGAATGAAACTTTTAGGGGCAAAGGTCAATACGGTTCACTCAGGTACCGCTACTTTAAAAGATGCAACGAATGATGCGCTTCGCGATTGGGTTGCTAATGTTGAAAATACGTTTTATGTTATCGGGTCTGTGGTAGGACCGCATCCATACCCTATGATTGTAAGGGATTTTCAAAGGATTATAGGCGATGAAGCAAGAAAACAGATTTTGCAAAAAGAGAACCGTCTTCCCGATTATGTTATCGCATGTGTAGGAGGAGGCAGCAACGCTATGGGTATTTTTTATCCGTTTTTACTGGATGAGAATGTAAAACTGATGGGTGTTGAAGCAGCCGGGTTGGGGGTAGATACCGACCAGCATGCGGCTACGCTGACAAAAGGAAAGATTGGCGTACTTCATGGAATGATGTCCTATTTTCTGCAGGATGAAGACGGACAGATTGATCCGGTATATTCCATATCGGCAGGATTGGATTATCCCGGGATAGGACCTGAACATGCGTATCTAAGAGACAGTAAACGGGCAGAATATGTTAGTATTACCGATAAGGAAGCTATAGAGGCGTTTGAACTTCTGTGCGGCATGGAAGGCATCATTCCTGCATTGGAAAGTTCACACGCTATTGCATATGCTATAAAGTTGTGCCCAACTACCAAGAAAGACGATATTATCCTGGTAAACTTATCAGGAAGAGGCGATAAAGATGTTTATACAATCGCAAATGTGATGGGGGTGAGTTTAAATGACAAGGATTGAGAAAAAATTCGAGATATTAAAACAAAATAGCCAAAAAGCGTTAATCACATATATTACCGCCGGAGATCCCGATGTGCAAACCACTAAGCGGCTGGTTTTGGAGATGGAGAGAAATGGTGCGGATATCGTTGAGATCGGAATTCCTTATTCAGATCCGGTGGCTGATGGTCCGGTCATTGAAAGAGCGGCACAGAGGGCACTTGAAAAGAAAATAAAGATTAAAGATATTATGAATATGGTAAGAGAATTGAGAAAAGAAACGCAGATCCCTCTTCTATACCTATTATATTTTAATTGTATGCTCCAGTATGGGATAGAAAAGTTTATTATCGAATGTTCTGAAATAGGGTTGGATGGGCTGATTATTCCCGATCTTCCCTTTGAAGAGAGTGAGGAAATACGAGAACTTGCGTCAAAATATGATGTTAATATCATTTCATTGATAACACCTACTTCAAAAGAAAGAATCAAAAAAATTGCCCAGCATGCAAAGGGATTTATATATTGCGTATCGTCTACCGGTGTTACCGGTACACGCCAAAAGTTTGAAACAAACTTTTTAGATTTTATGAATGAAATCAGTAAATATTCCGATACGCCAAAAGCGATAGGATTTGGTATATCATCACCTCAGCAAGTGAAAGAGTTGAAGGATTATTGTGAAGGCGTGATTGTGGGCAGCGCTATTGTAAAAAGAGTGGAGGACTATGGACAGACCGAACGGCTTTTTGATGAAGTCGGGAGCTTTGTTGGTGAACTAAAAAAAGCAGTATTGTAAGAGGTGCCATTGGCACTTCTTTTTTAAATTATTTGTGAACTTTATTCATTTTGTATTGAACATAAGCATTTATAATATATAATAAGTATAGAAACAGACTTTTTCAGTAATATTACACAGTCTGGTAGTATAGATAATCAAAATTGAAGTTTAAAATATCCTGAGTGTAAGTCCGAAATAGAAGGGATTTAGATGGTTAGTTGTAGGGGCGGACGACCCTGTCCGCCCGATGCATTATTGCGTTATCCGCGGGCGGACAGAGTCGTCCGCCCCTACAAGAGCTCATATGATATATAAGTTGGTAAACTATAATCCTCAATTTGGTTATCTATAGCCTATAAATGGTTCAGGACTTAAATAACTGGAGGGAAAAACATGGCATCTTTTGTAAAGATACTGGTGGTAGATGATGATTATAATATTTGTGAATTAATCAGGTTATACCTTGAGAAAGAAGGCTTTACGGTAGTGACGGCATATACTGGAACAAAAGCGCTGGATTTATTTAAAGCAGAGACGCCTTCTCTTGTCGTATTGGATATCATGCTGCCTGAATTGGATGGATGGCAGGTGTGTAGAGAAATAAGGAGAATAAGTAATATTCCTATCATCATGCTTACTGCTAAGGGTGAGACATTTGATAAGGTACTGGGATTAGAGCTGGGTGCGGACGATTATATGGTAAAGCCTTTTGAAACCAAGGAATTGGTTGCACGAATAAAAGCTGTTCTTCGTAGGTATGAGCAGAAAAGCGCAGACGTGAAGGAAGTTGTATATCCTAATCTTCTAATTAACCTTGCGACATATCAGTTAAAGGTGAACGGGAAATTCATGGATATCCCGCCTAAAGAATTGGAACTGCTGTATTATCTTGCATCTCATCCTAATAAAGTATTTACCCGAGAACAACTATTGCAGGAAGTATGGGGCTTTGATTACTTTGGAGATTCCAGAACGGTGGACGTGCATATAAAGCGTTTAAGAGAGAAATTGGATTGCGGGGAACAGCCGTGGGAGTTAAAGACAGTATGGGGAGTAGGATATAAATTTGAGGTGAAATAGATTGTCTAAAAGTATATTCAGTAAACTGATGTCGGCATATTTTTTAATTATATTGATCACCTTTATCATAGTAGGGGTACTATTATTCGGTCTGCTCCGCGATTATGCCACCTCAGAGAAAGAAGAGTTGTTAAGATATACAGGTGAAAGAGTAGAAGAAATGACAACCGTATTGATCGATAATAGCAATAGCGTAGTTGAAAGGCTGTACAGGCTCAATCTGGAATCTTATGGAACCAATACGCATTCATTTATTTTTATAATCGACCAATCGGGGGATATATTTGCAACATCCAATCCTGCTTATAAATATATGGAGGGTGAAAATCTAACCAAAGAACAGTATGGAGATGTTCTGTTGGGAAAAAGCTATAAAAAGATCGGTAATTTTGGAGGAATGTTTAATCAGACGGTGCTCAGTGTTGGAATGCCCATTAAGTATCAAAATGAAATTATTGGAGGTGTTTTTTTAAATTCTCCTATTCCAGAAATTAATCGGTTGACCAATGATGTATTTAGATTATTTATGTTTTCGGTATCTATAGCTATTATTACAGCTTTTGTGCTTATCTACTTTTTATCGAGAAGAATTTCAAGGCCCTTAAAAATAATCAACAAAGCTGCAAAAACAATAGCGAACGGACAATTCGAAAACAGGGTATCCATTGAATCGCAAGATGAGATTGGTGAGCTTGCCAATACCTTTAATAGTATGGCAGAATCGCTGCAGAATTTGGAAAACATGCGGAGGAGCTTTGTAGCAAATGTATCTCATGAGCTTAGGACGCCAATGACGACCATACAAGGGTTTATAGAAGGTGTTATTGACGATACCATACCTCATGAAAAACAAAAACAGTATTTGAATATTGTTCTGGATGAAGCCAAGCGTCTTTCAAGGATGGTTAACGATCTTCTTGACCTTGCTAAGATGGAGGCTGGGGAAAGAGAATTGGATATTCGGGAGTTTGATATTAATGAATTGATAAGAATAAGTATAATAAAATTTGAAACGAGACTTATGGAAAAAAATATTCATGTCCATGCAAACTTTGAAGATGAGCATAGCTATGTTAAAGCTGATATGGACAGTATTCAGAGAGTTATAACCAATCTGCTTGATAACGCAATAAAATTTTCGGAAAATGAAGGCATTGTCGATATTACTGTAGAGACAAAAGGAAGTAAGGTATACGTTTCTGTACAAGACTATGGTATCGGGATCGACGCACAAGAGCTGAAATATATCTGGGATAGATTCTATAAAACGGATAAGTCTAGAAGTAAGGATAAAATCGGGACAGGACTAGGCTTGGCCATTGTAAAAAATATTATTAACCAACACGGAGAAGAAATATTTGTAGAAAGCGAACTAGAAAAATACACCAAATTTATTGTTACACTAAATAAGGCATAGACTTTTTAGATAGTTTACAGTCTGTTCATACTTTTTTAAAAAAGATAGTTTACAATATAGTTAGAGTAAAACAAGATTCATGAGGAGGTAATTTACATGGATGAATTTAATAACTATAAATGGCATCGGGATGATTTTGAAAAAGATGCGGTAAATAAGCAGCCTACGATATTTAATAATACACAATCCTACTATACTGAAAATTATTCACAAAAAAAGAAAAAGAAGAAAAAGCTGTCTTTAAACTATATTACGGTAGCTATTATCAGTGCAGTAATTGGAGGAATGATATTTGGCTCTACATTCGCATTTTTAAGTCCCATGTTGAATAATACGCTATCAAGTGCACCAAATTCCGCAGTGTTGGCCGATAAAGACAATGACGCTCAAAATAATGAGCAAACTGATGAAAACAATGAAAGTACCAATAATAATGCTAACGAGAATAACAGCGACAATCAGGAAAAGAATGTGGATTCGGTTACTCCTGCAACACCTAAAATAGTAGCCAATGAAAGTGGAAATATAGAACTATCAGTGATGGATATTGCAAAAAAAGTCGGACCTGCTGTAGTAGGAATTATTAACAGAGTACAGACGCAGGGTTTTATCCGTGAGACAGTAGAGCAAGGCAGCGGTTCAGGGATCATTATGAGTCCTGACGGATATATCATTACCAATAATCACGTTATTGAAGGTGCTACAGAGGTAACGGTCATATTAAATACAGGTAAAAAATATGAAGCAAGGCTTATAGGAAAAGATGCCAAGACCGATTTGGCGGTCATTAAGATTGATGCGGAAGATTTACATTATGCACAATTGGGTGATTCTTCAAAACTGCAGGTAGGAGAGTTAGCGGTAGCTATTGGAAATCCATTAGGCCAGGAGTTTGCCGGGTCAGTGACAACGGGGGTTATCAGTGCTTTAAACAGAACTATCAAAGTGGAAGATAAAACTATGACGTTAATTCAGACAGATGCGGCAATCAACCCCGGTAATTCCGGAGGCGCATTGGTGAATTCCTATGGTAAAGTCATTGGGATCAACACCATTAAAATGTCTGCTACCGGTGTAGAAGGAATAGGATTTGCCATTCCGGCCAATGAAGCAAAGCCCATTATTGAGGAGTTAATACAGCATGGTTATGTGACAGGAAGACCTTTAATAGGCATTAGCGGTCGTAATGTTACTGAGGATATTGCAAAAATGTATGATTTGCCTGTTGGTGTTTATGTTGATCAGGTTGCACAGAACAGTGGTGCTGGGAAAGCAGGAATACAACCAGGTGATGTCATTGTCAAGTTTAACGGTAAGACAATAAAAACAATGGATGAACTAAATCAAGAAAAAGAGAATTTTAAAGCAGGCGATATTGTGGAAATAGAAGTCAGACGTGATATGAAAGCAATGACTTTTGAAGTGGAACTTATAGAAGAAAAAAATTAAATTATTTTAAAGTATTCTAATATTATTGTTATTAGGATACTTTTTTTGTATATATATAAATATAATACCGCAATTTTATATGTTTAAAAAATCAAAGTTTTGTGACACTAACTATTATGAGCATGATGAATGGAGGTATGAAGAATTGAATATCAAAAAAAAGCTTAAAATATTGGTAGTTTCCGCAGAAGTTGTTCCATTTGCAAAATCAGGAGGCCTTGCGGATGTAGCAGGATCTTTACCATTGGCATTGGCTAGAAAAGGAAATGATGTAAGGATTGCAATGCCGCGTTATAAAGAAATTGAACAGACAATGCATTATATTACGGATTTTCCGGTTCAGATGGATTGGAGAAAAGAAACCTGTATTGTAAGAGGGGCAGAGATCAATGCAGGTAGTGAGAAAAATACAGCAGCAGTTCCGGTGTATTTTATAGACAGCTATCATTATTTTGATAGAGAAGGAATGTATTGCCATTTAGACGATGGGGAGAGATTTGCATTTATGTGTAAAGCGGTGCTGGAAATGCTTCCTAAAATTGATTTCCAGCCGGATATTATACATTGCAATGATTGGCATACGGGGCCTATCACATTTTTATTGAAGAACAAATACGGTGACAATGGTTTTTATAAAGGGATTAAGACAGTTTTTACTATTCATAACCTACAGTATCAAGGGAATTATCCCAAAGATATATTAAAAGTATTTGGGATTGATGATTCCTTTTTTACACCGCATCAGTTGGAGTTTTACGGACAGTTCAGTTTTATTAAAACAGGGATTCTATATGCAGATGTAATCAATGCCGTAAGTGACACTTATGCGAAAGAGATACAAACAAAGGAATACGGTGAGTTGTTGGAGGGTGTTTTGGAAATTCGGGAAGATGATTTGTATGGGATTGTCAATGGTATCGGGTATGAGCACTTTAATCCCAGAATAGATAAGTTGATTTATAAGAATTATGATTTAGAGAACATTGAGGTTAAAAAAGAAAATAAAGAAAATCTTCAGCAGGAGGTTGGTCTTCCTATAAAGGATGTTCCGGTGATAGGCTTGATTCATCGGCTGGTAGACCAGAAAGGATTGGATCTAATTGAGAATGTTTTCGACAAGTTAATGAAACATGACCTTCAATTCATTGTGTTAGGTTTAGGAGATCCTTACTATGAAACAATGTTTAAAAAAATGCAGGAAAAATATCCTGGTCAAGTGGCTACCCGTATAGAATTTAATGAAAAATTAGCCCATAAAATTTATGCCGGGTCTGATATTTTTCTAATGCCGTCACGTTTCGAGCCCTGTGGATTAGGGCAGTTAATCAGTCTTAAATATGGAACTATTCCAATCGTTAGGTCTGTTGGAGGACTGGCGGATACGATACATGAATTTGATGCTGATACAAAAACGGGCAACGGATTTGTTTTCCAAAAATATTCAGCCAATGAATTTTTAGAAGCAGTTGAAAGGTGTCTGTTAGTATATAATCAGAAAAAAGATGCATGGGATTATTTGGTTAAATCTGCAATATCTTCTGACTATTCGTGGGATAAACAGGCTGAGAAATATGTAGATTTATTTAATGTGGCTGTAGATAAGAAAAAGTAATGAAGAAAATATGGTATAATAAACAAGAAGGAGGAAACATTATGAACAAAAAAACAAATGATATTCTCAATATACTGTATAAAACTTATCCTGATGCACATTGTGAGCTGAATCACGATAATGCATTCCAACTTCTTGTTGCTACCATTTTAAGTGCGCAAGCTACCGATAAAAAAGTGAATCAGGTAACCCCAAAATTGTTTGAAAAATATAAAACACCGCAGGATTTTCTTGAACTGACACAAGAGCAGTTGGAGCAGGAAATTAAGGAGATCGGACTATATAGAAGCAAAGCAAAAAATATACTGCAAATGTGCAGAACTTTAATACTTGAATATAATGGAGAAGTGCCGGATAATCGTGAAGAATTAATGAAACTTGCGGGTGTAGGAAGAAAAACGGCAAATGTAGTGTTAAGCAATGCGTTTAATGTGTCTGCAATTGCCGTTGATACCCATGTGTTTAGGGTTTCAAACAGAATCGGGTTGGTTAGTGCGGATGATGTAATAAAAACTGAACAGGAACTTGAGAAAACTATCCCTAAAGAGCACTGGTCCAATGCTCACCATTTGTTGATCTTTCACGGACGCCGCGCTTGTTCTGCGCGAAACCCCAAATGTCATCTGTGTCCTTTAACAGAGCATTGCAACTATTATAACGAGGCGAAAAGATGTCCTCCACCTCTATAGGTGACGAGTACCCATTAAATGAAACAGGCGATGAGCATATCTCCCGCTTCGTTGAAACGGTGTGAAGTAATTGCTTACGCAATTACTTCCGTTGTTATAACAATAAAAGGTAGGCCACAGCCTACCTTTTTATATTCAGATATACTGATTATTTACCAGCCATGCCTTGTTCAACCTGCTGGATCATTTTTTTAACCATCTGTCCACCAACAGAACCAGCTTGTCTAGCAGTGATATCTCCGTTGTAACCTTGTTTTAAGTTAACGCCAACTTCACTAGCAGCTTCCATTTTGAATCTATCAAGAGCTGCTCTTGCTTCTGGTACTAATTTTTTATTAGTATTTGCCATGATTATCACCTCCTGTTATTATGGTTACCAACTAAAGTGGTATTATTAGTTGAATTTTATGGTATTTTATTTAGAAAAAATATAGGAGGATGTGATAAAGTGCTTGATCGTTCGGAAATCGGGCTTTTTCACTGTTCCTAAGCATTTAAAAAAAGCTGATGCATCATATCATCAGCTTTGACTATAAGTATAGGTCTAATTTATGTTTACAGCATACCTTGAGGTTTTTTGACTTCGAACAATCTCGGACTGTCTAAGTAATCCTGTACGATTCTGAGCGCTTCACCAAATCTCTGGAAATGTACAACTTCTCTTTCACGCAAGAATTTTAACGGCTCTATTACATCCGGATCATCAGCAAGATTAATAAGGTATTCATAAGTTGATCTGGCCTTCTGCTCAGCAGCCATATCTTCTGTGAGATCGGTAATAGGATCTCCTTTTGATTGAATATAAGCGGCTGTGAAAGGAACCCCTGCCGCACTCACAGGATAAACTGCTCTGTCATGGTCAGCATAGTAAGCTCCCAAACCTTCTCTTTCAATTTCTTCAATGCTCGCTCCTTTTACAAGCTGTCTAACCATACTGCCTACCATTTCCAGATGAGCTAACTCTTCAGTGCCGATATCATTAAGTATCGCTTTTGCCTGCGGAGTAACCATAGAAAACCGTTGGCTCAAATATCTTAGTGATGCGGCTAATTCGCCATCAGGACCGCCGTATTGTAATAGGATATAATCTAATTGTTAACAAAATAATCGATCAATAGTACTTCGTTAGGCTTATCAAAAGTGATCTGCTTGATAATGGAACGGATAACATTGTTTTTGTCGTCTTTTGAAGCTTCAGATGTAAGTATCTTATAAGCATTCTTTAAATTATTTTTTAATATATTATTCATATCTTTCTTATATTTTTTTGACTCTATTTCTTTGATGTGCTCTCTAAGTTCAACCTCTTCATCTTGAATCATATCCTTGTTTTTCTTATATTCTTCCATTGAATCAATACCGGCAAGAAAAGCTTGTTTGGCCCGCTCATGTTTAGAAGATATTTTTTCTAGCTGTTTCTTTAATATTTCTATTTCATTTGCATGGTCTGATATGGCAACAATATCAAATTCAAGCTGATTTGGGCTATTCATGTCATGTTCTATCTTTTTGAAAATAGCGTTTTCGATTTTATTTACACTGATATAATGAGATACGCTGCATTTGCCGCCGGTATAATTTCTGCACTGAAATCCATTGTTTAAATGGACAAGTATGGCGCCGCAAGTACCGCAACGGATCATGCCGGAAAGCCAGTGGGCATATTCCTGGGCCGGACGCGATTTGCGTCTATATTGTTTTTTATGCTGCATGATCTTTTTTGCGGCCGCTTCAAATGCAGCTTCGTCAACAATGGGCTGGTGACTGCTATTCGCAACAATCAAATTAGGATGGTTGTAATTTGTTCTAGTCTTCTCAACAGGATTCCATCGTACTTTTCCTGCATATACAGGATTTTGCAATATATATGCTATCGTTCTATTTTCAAATCTATTTCCTCTATGGGTTTTTATACCCATATCGTTCACTAACTTTGCAATGGTAAAAAAAGTTTCATTCTCGTAGATGAACTTATCAAAAATGAGCTTGACGATCTTAGATTCCTCCGGATGTACCACTAGTTTTCCGGATTTCATCCGATAACCGAATGGGGGAGAAGTTTGATAGCCGCCGCGTTTGGCTTTTTCAGTCATCCCTTTTTTTACTTCATCGGCAAGGTTGAGAGAGTAGTACTCTGCCATAGCTTCAAGCATAGATTCAAGAATGATGGAAAATTTATCGTCTTCCAGCTGTTCTGTGATAGAAATTACCTTAATTCCGCATTCCTTACGGAGTAGAGATTTATAAACAACTGAGTCCTCACGGTTACGGGCAAAACGGTCAAATTTATGGACTAAGATCACATGAAAAAGCTTAGGCTTTTTTTTGGCGAGTTTAATCATTTCTTGGAATGCCGGTCTTTTTTCTGCTCTGCGGCCTGAAATGCCCTCGTCAACAAAAATGTGTTCATCGGATATGATGATGCGGTTCTTTTTAGCATATTCTCTTATAGCGCTAATCTGCGCGTCTGGAGAGTATTCTGTCTGATCATCGGTACTCACCCTCACATACACGGCTCCGTGTTGAGTATTCATATTATCACCTTTATTTTACTTGTTTTTAGTTCTTACTATTTTCAAAGTCTATTAGTATATTATTCTTATTTGTCAAAGATATGAACTGCAAGCTATATTTAAACTTACAATATGTAATAGGACAAAATTCGGAGCGAATATGCTTTATCAAGGAGGGGTAGTCAATGACACTCAAAGTCATATCCAGAGTTTGGATAAATGATGAGTTAAAGAATATGGATGACCTAACCCCAGAGGAAAAGGCTGAAGTTGCTGCCAAGTTAAATAAACAAGCATTAGAAGCATTGGGATACAAAGTAAAGGAAAAAGATGTCGGTTAGGAAAAATGTAACTCAGGATAAGATAAGAGGAAATAATTACTTATTAAAGCTGTCTCTGGATTTAAGGTTCATGTACTAATCTTCAAAAAACATAATTAAACTTGATTTAAGCGGTTCAGGGACATCTTTTAATTTCAAATAATCAACTTTGAGGATAAGAGAAGTGCTTATATTGAGTTTAGCAGCAAGCTCTTTAGCAGTATACATTTTGTCTTTCCGAAGTTCTTTTACAGTTTTATTCTTCATGCCGAAATTAAAAAACATATGATCACCTCTAGTATATTATATGGTTAGAATAGTCATAATTCAAGCAATAAAACATGAATTATAGTTTATGAAGTTGTTGTATTATGACAAGAGGATATTTAACAAATAGCTTAAATTATTTTCACTACAGTTCCAATAGAAACTAAATTATATAGTTCAATCACATTATTATTATGCATTCTTATACAGCCATTTGATACTGCTTTACCGATAGAAGATGGATTGTTGGTCCCGTGAATGCCGTAACCGCGTTTGGATAATCCTAGCCAGCGTACACCAAAAGCACCTCCAGGATTATATGCCTTATTTATAACTGTAAATGTTCCTTTAGGTGTTGGTGTTGAAGCTTTTCCAATTGCTATAGGGTAGGTTTTATATACCTTCCCATTTCTATATAGTACAAGGGTTCTGACGGTAGTATTAACAGTGATGCTGTATGTTTGCATGAAATACGCGAATGGAGCGATAGAATGATAATACATATAATAACCTCCTGATTTTACATAATATATATTATTCGAGAGAATAAACATGTGGGAACGTTTTAAGATAATTATTTTTTAACTATAGTTAACTATATATGTCACACTAAGTACATTACATACTCGTTCAAGAACGTGACACGGGGACGGTTCTCCTGTCACCCAAAATCGTTGTGACATGAAAACCGTCCCCATGTCACATTCTTTCTTTTGTGCCTGACTGTAATATACATAGTGTTATCTATATATATTTGATTTGATATTTGATTAGGATCTATTTTATGGGGCATGATCGCAAAACATTACAGTTATGGCATGATGTTCAATTTGACCATTTTTCCGCCCATAGCAGCGATGATGTTTTATTGGATAACCAAAAAGAAGGCCAGCTTACTTGTTTCTTTTTTTGAACAATGAAGCACTGATCGCTACTGCAGCAGCGATAGAACCTGCAATAAAGATTGTCTCTACACCTACCTGCATGGCGGAGGAGTACTGCTTCTGAACAAGATACAGCATAGTGTAGTACAACCCGGTTCCCGGAACCAGAGGGATGATGCCGGAGGTTAAAAAGATAGTAGCCGGCATTTTAAAATGGCGCGCTAAATATTCGCTTATGATACCCACTACAAGGGCACCGGTAAAACTGCCAAGCACTTCTGCCTGGTATGTATAATTTAAATATGAATAGATCAACCATCCTATGGAACCGTTCATACCGGTGATAAAAACCGATTTTTTAGGCGCATTAAAAATATAAGCAAAAAAAATCGTCGCAAAGTAGGAATATACGGCCTCAAGCATCATAACAAATACCCTCCTAAGAATACAATCCATATTTTCAAGATAATCCCTACGCCCGAAGCGATAGAAACAGCGATTAATAAAGCTTCTACCCCTCGTGTAGTGCCTGAAACGAGATCACCGTATATCGTATCCCTGATCGCGCTCGTAATGGCTAGACCCGGCAGTAAAGGCATGATAGAGCCTATAATAATTTTATCTATACTGCCGATGTGAAAAACATCTGCAAATAATACTGCGATGATTGCGGAGATTGAGCCGGCTATAAGATTAGTGATAAAATATGATAATCCTCTTTTTAGAGAAAAAATGGTAAAAGCTTGTATTAAGCCGCCGCAAAAAGTAGCAATCAATCCGTCCCAGATACTGCCGCTCAGTAAAAGGGCGAAGAACCCCGATGAGCATCCGGCGGACAATATATTAAAAACCATCTTTGGTGTATAATCATTTTTAACATTTTCTAAAAGATCTAGTGCCTCTTCAAAAGTAATCATATTTGTTACAAATTGCCGTGAAATATTGTTCACCTGATATACTCTTGAAAGGTTTGTGGTTCTGGATTTTACTCTTCTGATGGTTGTATAGTGTTCATCATCTTTTGCATGTATGGACACAAAAATGCCGGTGGGTGTCGCAAAGGTATTCACACTTTTTATATCGGCTGTCCTGCATATACGTTCCATCGTATCTTCAACTCTGTATGTTTCGGCACCATTTTCAAGCATGATTTGTCCGGCAAGGATGACTAACTTTAGAATATCTTTATTATCGATTGTTTTTGTCATAATTAACACCTATTTATTAGCAAAAATGCTTTTATTCGATTTTATTGTCATAAATGTATTGTAAAAAAAAAACTTTATAAGTATAATATGAATAAAAAATAACGCAAATTAACTTTGTTATTGATTTTACAGTTCATTATTTAGATTATATCCATTTTTCGATGAACTGTGAACCACTAAATATGAAAAACTGATGAAAGGGTGTTCGAATGTTTAGTACACAAGAAGTAAAAAAAATTGATCAGGAAGTAGCAGAAGCCATTGAATTGGAAATTGCGAGACAAAGAAATAAAATCGAGTTGATTGCTTCCGAAAATTTTGTTAGTCCGGCAGTGATGGAAGCAATGGGAACTCCGTTAACAAATAAATATGCTGAAGGATATCCCGGCAGAAGATATTATGGCGGATGCGAATGTGTAGATATTGTGGAAAATTTGGCGATAGAAAGAGCGAAGCAGATTTTTGGAGCTGACCATGCCAATGTGCAGCCACATTCAGGTGCGCAAGCGAATACGGCAGTTTATTTTGCGGTATTAAAGCCCGGCGACACTATACTTGGGATGAATCTCGCCCATGGGGGGCATTTAACCCATGGAAGTCCTGTGAATATTTCAGGATCATATTTCAACATCGTTCCTTACGGTGTTAGAGAAGATAATCAGATGATTGACTATGATGAAGTAAGAAGATTGGCCAAAGAAAATAAACCTAAAATTATTGTTGCCGGTGCGAGTGCATATCCGAGAACCATTGATTTTGCAGCTTTTAAAGAAATTGCAGATGAAGTGGGTGCATATTTTATGGTAGATATGGCGCATATTGCCGGCTTAGTGGCTGCAGGTCTGCACCCGAATCCTGTTCCATACGCCGATTTTGTAACGACTACTACGCACAAGACATTAAGAGGTCCTAGAGGCGGTATGATTCTTTGTAAGGAAGAATTTGCGAAAGCCATCGATAAAGCGATATTCCCAGGTATTCAGGGCGGCCCGCTGATGCATGTCATTGCGGCAAAGGCTGTAAGCTTTAAGGAAGCATTAAGCGACGGGTTTAAAGACTATCAAAAACAAATTGTCAAAAATGCAGCTGCTTTGGCTAAAGCGCTCATGGCAGAGGGATTAAACTTGGTTTCGGGTGGAACAGACAATCATCTGATCCTCATAGATTTAAGAAATATGGATGTTACAGGTAAAGTGTTAGAAAAGATGTTGGATGAAGTAGGTATTACCGTTAATAAAAATGCAATACCTTTTGATCCTCAAAGTCCGTTTATTACCAGTGGTATCAGAGTAGGTACACCTGCTGTTACAACAAGAGGAATGAAGGAAGAAGATATGGCGGAAATAGCGAAGCTGATTAAGATGACGATTTCTGAATTCGATACAAAGAAGGAAGAAATTGAAGCCGGCGTAAAAGCTTTGTGTGAAAAGTATCCGCTTTATTAATTAGTGGGGAGTGGAAAGTGAGGAGTGAGGAGTTTTTTTCTTTTCTCCTCACTATCTACTCCCTGCTCCTCACTAAAGACGTTTTCCAAGAAGGATAGTGATATTTATGACTCAGCCATTGGCAGATAGAATCAGACCAAACAAAATAGAAGATGTGGTTGGTCAACAGCATTTGTTGGGGAAGGGTAAAATTCTTAACAGAGTATTATCTTCAGGACATATTACAAACATGATATTTTACGGGCCTCCAGGAACAGGTAAAACAACGGTTGCCAATATCATCGCTAGCATTACCAATCGGACGCTGCATAAACTCAATGCTACCAATGCTTCAGTAAAGGATATCAAAGAAATAATAAGTGAGTTGGATACATTCATGGGCTCCAATGGTGTACTGCTTTACTTGGATGAGATTCAGAATTTTAATAAAAAACAGCAGCAATCTTTATTGGAATTTATGGAGAATGGGAAGATTACGCTAATTGCAAGTACGACTGAAAACCCTTACTTTTATATCTACAATGCTATATTAAGCCGTGCGACTGTGTTCGAATTTAAACTGCTTACAAAAGAAAACATTATGGCTGCTTTAGAAAGGGCAATACAAATTGCTGAACAAGACTTGAACCATCAACATATTGTTTGCGGCCAAGGTGTCATTAACTATATTGCTGAGACGAGCGGCGGAGATTTGAGGAAAGCGATTAATACCATCGAGCTTGCTATTTATTCCGGTGATGTGGATGCACAGGGGAATGTCCATATCAGTTTGGAGACGGTAAAAGAATGTTCTCAAAAAAAGATCATCAATTATGATAAAGATGGAGACAGTCATTATGATATTTTAAGTGCTTTTCAAAAGTCCATCCGAGGAAGTGATCCGGATGCTTCACTTCATTACCTGGCAAGGCTGGTTCAATCAGGAGATTTAATCTCTATTTGCAGGAGGCTGCTGGTGATTGCATCGGAAGATATAGGGCTTGCTTACCCTAATGCCATTACCATTGTCAAAAGTTGTGTAGATGCAGCCATGCAGTTAGGGTTTCCCGAGGCAAGGATCCCGCTTGCTCAAGCAGTGATATTATTGGCAACCGCTCCAAAGTCCAATGCTGCCATTGTCGCTATCGATTTAGCAATCAGTGATATTAACAACAGAGACATCGGAGATATTCCGCTTCATTTAAAAGATGCGCATTACAGCGGTGCGGTCAAGATGGGTAGAGGTCTGGAATATAAGTATCCCCATAGCTTTAAAAACAACTATGTTGAGCAGCAATATCTTCCGGATAATCTTCGGGATGCGGTATATTATACCCCGGGTAAAAATAAGATGGAGGATCAAATATCGCAGTACCAGCATATGATTAAAAAGAAATAGGCATTAAGCCTTTTTTTTTTGCATAAATTTAATATGACGCAATCATATATATAATATTAAATTACCCAAAAAGGGGGCAACTCAATGAAAAGAAAAAAAAGTAATCAATCAAAAAATGAGATAAAAGAAAAGAAAAATATAAAAGAAAAAGTTAGTGATATATTGGAACTTCCTCAGGAAATTATGATGGATATTCCAAAGTTAGTTTTTATAGGCAATAAAACATTAACCATTGAAAATTATAAAGGAATTATTGAATACAGTGAGAACATGATTAGGATCAATACCAAGGCACATATGCTAAAAATTACAGGCAAAAGCCTTGAAATTAAAAACATTACCGCTGAAGAAGTGATGATTACAGGAGATATATTGACCTTTGAATTTATAGCTTAGGGGGTGGAAAAATGTTGCTGGTCAATTTATTTAGCTATTTTAAAGGATATGTTACTATCTTGGTTGAAGGATATTTTATTGAAAAATTTATTAATATATGTACAAGAAGACAAATATATCTTTGGGATATTAAAAAAATCAATAGCTGTGCAGTGAAAATGAAAGTAAGCATCAAAGGGTTTAAGGCACTTAAGCCGGTTGCACATAAAACGAAATGCAGAGTGAAAATTTTATATAAAAAAGGAACCCCTTTTATAATGCATAGGTATCGAAAAAGAAAAACCTTTATGTTAGGGGTTTTATTATTTTGTGCGTTACTATGGTATTTGACGTCGTTTATATGGATTATCGACATTTCCGGAAATAATGATATTAAAAGAGAAGAAATTCTGACATTGCTGGAACAAAGCGGACTTAAAGTCGGCTCTTTAAAGATGGGATTGGATACCGATCATATTGAGAATGAGATGATGATCAGATTAAACCAGCTATCATGGATTGGTATAGATATAAAAGGCACCAAAGCGGTTATTGATATTAAATTAAGAAGAATGCCGCCCAAAATTGTTGAAAAACATATTCCATGCAATATTATTGCAACCAAGGATGGGGTAATAAGAAGCATGATTGTAAAAAGCGGACAGCCAATGGTAAAAATAGGGGATACGGTCTCAAAAGGGCAGTTGCTGGTTAGCGGTATTATGGACAGTAAAGTGCAGGGCATAAGGTATAGTCATTCTGTAGCTTCGGTAAAAGCAAGAACATGGTACGAAAGGTCTAAAGAAGTTCCTTTAAAGAGGAGTAAAAGAATAAAAACAGGCAACAAAATGGAAAAAAACGTATTGAAAATACTGGATAAACAAATAAATTTGTATTTAAACAGTAGTATTCCTTATGCAAACTATGATAAAATGACCTATAGCAGGGAACTAACTCTTGGAAAAGAATATGTGCTGCCGGTTACACTTGAGACAAATGTTTATGAAGAAGTCCTTATAGAAGAGGAGAATATCAGCTTGGATGATGCTGTTTCACAAGCGGTAAATTCGATGAACGAAGAAATTAGAAATGAACTTGATGAAGGAACGGAGTTAGTAGACCGGCAGTCAGACCACATATTTATAGATGAAAATAACATTGTTGTTAAACTGACCGTAGAAGCCGTTGAAGAGATAGCCATTCAAGAGGAAATCATAAAAAGCGATCAAGAAATAGTTACTGATGAACAAGAATCAATAAAAAACTAGGAGGAATATTTTTGGGTAACATAATCGAAAAAACTCTTGAAGTAGATAGAATGGAACAAGTCATTAATGTATTCGGGAGCTTTGATGAAAATGTAAAAATCATTGAAGATAAATTTGATGTAAAAATATTAAACCGTGGTACCGAATTAAAGATTATTGGTGAAGAGCAAAAGACCGTTCATGCAGAAAAAGTACTCAGCAGTTTGTTAAATCTTTCAGCCAGGGGAGAAGTGATAAATGAACAAAATGTTAGATATATTATTTCGTTGGTTGACGAAGGACAAGAGGATAAGATCAATACGCTTGGAGAAGATTGTATTTGTCTCACGGCTCGCGGCAAACCCATTAAATCTAAGACACTGGGGCAAAAAAAATATATTGATGCAATCAAGAAAAATGTTGTTGTTTTCGGTGTGGGACCTGCCGGTACAGGAAAAACTTATCTTGCAGTGGCGATGGCTGTTACCGCTTTCAGAAATAAAGAGGTAAATAGAATTATCCTTACCAGACCAGCTGTCGAAGCCGGGGAAAAACTGGGGTTCTTGCCCGGTGATTTGCAGAATAAAGTCGATCCGTATCTTAGACCGCTTTATGATGCATTGTATGATATGCTGGGAATGGAAACCTATCAAAAGTATCTTGAAAGAGGTATGATTGAAATCGCTCCACTAGCGTATATGAGAGGTCGTACCCTGGATGATTCCTACATTATTTTAGATGAAGCACAGAATACAACACCGGAACAGATGAAAATGTTTCTTACAAGAATAGGTTTTGGTTCAAAGGCCATTATCACGGGAGATATCACGCAAGTCGATCTACCTAAAGGAAAAAAGTCCGGATTGAAAGAAGCAATAAAAGTGTTAAAAAATATAGAAGGATTGGATTTTACTTATTTAACAGACCGTGATGTAGTAAGACATCCGCTGGTTCAGAAAATTATTAGAGCATATGAAAGATTTGATGAGGGAACAGAAAACCACGAATGATAAAAGAATAGGGGGTCAATGCTGTGAAGTTAAAGAAGCTAAACCCAAAGACAAACTTTAAAATATTTGATTCAAAGCTACTGCACAAGATATTCATATTATTTGCTTGCTTTTGCATCACATTATTTATTGTGATCAGTGGAGCAGCACCGGAAAAATATGATTTGAAAGTTGATGAACCAAGTCCGGTGGATATTCTTGCACCGAGAGACATGGTGGACAAGCTTACTACTGAACGATTAAGGGATGAAGCGGAGGGTAAAATCACACCATTTTATGAACTGGATGATGACATTACTAAGCACTCTCAAGGAAAGATATATGATTTTTTGTCGGATATACATCTTGTAAGGGGAATGGACGGGCTCACTTTTAATGCAAGAGTAAAAAAGATAGAGGAAATAACCGAGTTTAAACTAAGTGAAGAAAATCTCTCTGCATTAATACAAATGAGCGACAGCGAAATTGCACAAATGCAAATTATATTGCAAAATATTCATAGTCAAGTAATGGACCAGGGAGTAACAACGCAGTCTGTGAATGATGCCATTGCTTCTGCAAAAGAGCTGTTGCAGAAAATGGAAGTTAATCAGCAGCTTAGGGATTTGTCATATAATATTATAGCAAATGTTATTGAACCTAATAAATTTATTAATAAACATAAAACCGATGAAGCAATAGAAATAGCACGTAACAGTGTAGAGGAAAAACAATATAAAAAAGGGGAAAAGATTGTCGGAAAAGGAGAAAGGGTTAAGCTTGAACATATAGAGATGCTTGATGAACTTGGACTTATAAAACATCAAAAAAAGATGATAGACTATAAATATATCATCGGAATTGTCGTCATTGTCAGTATTTCGTTTATGGTAATCATAGGATATTTGTATTATTTTAATCCCAAATTGCTGGATGATCGCAGCAGTTTGATCCTTCTTGCATTAATATTTATTCTAATATTAGTGGTTCCTTTTAGTTTTAAGCAAATTCCAAGCTATCTTATTCCGATTTCAGCCGCTGCAATGCTCATCGCGATATTGCTTGATACCAAATTAGCCATACTTGTGAATTTCATTTTAAGTATTCTGATAGGGCTCTTAATAAAAGGTGATACTAATTATATATATATATCTTTACTGACCGGTACTTGTGCTGCTTTTACCGTTACAAGAACCTATCAGCGGAACAAACTTGTATTAGCAGGCATCATCGTAAGCGCAGTAAATGCGCTGCTTATTATAAGTTTTGGGTTGTTGGGTACAAATGAATTGAGAATCACTCTTACCGATGGACTGAACGGAGTTTTAAATGGGTTGTTATCTATTATCATTGCAATAGGTACTTTGCCATTTTGGGAAGCTACTTTTAATATTATTACACCTTTGAAGCTATTGGAACTATCTAACCCTAATCAGCCATTGATAAAAAAGCTGCTGCTGGAAGCACCGGGAACCTATCATCACAGTCTTATGGTAGGAAATCTCGCCGAGTCTGCTGCCGAAGCAATAGGCGGAAACGCGCTTTTAGCGAGAGTGGGTGCCTATTATCATGATATTGGGAAATTGAAAAGACCGTTCTTTTTCAAGGAAAACCAATTTAATGATAATCCCCATGATAGAATGACACCCAATTTAAGTACTTTGGTGATTACCTCTCATACTAAAGACGGCTTGGAAATGGCGAAAGAACATAAAGTCCCGTTGGTCATAAGAGATATCATCAAGCAGCATCATGGTACGACAATGGTAGCATACTTCTATCATAAAGCTAAAAAAGAAGATGCCAACCAAACAGTAAAGCCGGAAGACTTCAGATATGAAGGGCCCAAGCCGCAAACAAAGGAAGCGGCGGTTGTTATGCTTGCAGATAGCATAGAAGCTGCTGTGCGGTCAATGTCGGAGAGGACAGAAGGAAAGATAGAAGGAATGGTTAGAAAAATAATAAAGGACAAATTAGATGACGGACAACTGGATATGTGCGATCTAACTTTAAAAGATCTTGATACGATCGCAAAAGCTTTCTTAAGGGTATTAAGCGGTTTCTTCCATGAAAGGATCGAATATCCCGAAGCAAAAGTAAAGAATGATAAGATGGTCATCGTAGAGTCGGAAAATACTTCTCAGGAGTTGGTAAACTTTGAGCAAAGCAGAGATAATCATTGAAAATAATCAGCAAAATATTGAGTTGGACAGCGAGCTGGAAGCATTAATTTGTGGGGCTGTAAAGGCTGTTCTTAAATTTGAAGTTTTTGATAAGGACGTAGAAGTTAGTGTAACACTTGTAGATAATGAACAGATCAAAGAAATCAATAAAGAATTCAGACAAAAAGATACGGTGACAGATGTACTTTCGTTTCCGATGTTGAATTTTGACGAAAATCACAATGTAATCGCTGAATATAATATCGGTGATTATAATCATGATGATGAGCTGCTGCTGTTGGGAGACATCGTTATATCACTTGAAACGGCTGTGGCACAGGCCGAAGAATACGGACATTCTTTTGCCCGTGAAGTGGGCTTTTTAACGGTGCACTCCATGTTTCATTTGCTTGGATACGACCATGAAGAAGAGAACGAAGCACAGGTTATGCGCACCAAGGAAGAGCAGGTACTAAATGACTTGGGGTTGATGAGATAATGGTTGCGGGGGCATGAAATGGGCGGCAGAAATATATTTAACAGCTTTAATTATGCAATTAGCGGAATAATATATGGTATCAAAACGCAGAGGAATTTGAAAATCCACTGCGCAGCAGCTTTAGGTGCGTTACTCCTCAGTCTTTTTTATGACTTTACGAGATTAGAATTATTGATCCTGGTTTTTACCATCGTTGTTGTATTTATCGCCGAACTGATCAATACGGCCATAGAAAAGGTTGTGGACATGATTGTAGACACTTACCACCCTTTGGCAAAAATAGCTAAAGACGTAGCCGCCGGTGCGGTTTTAATTGCTTCTGTGAATGCACTGGTAGTAGCGTATATATTGTTTTTCAGTAAACCTCGGGTTATTCACACTTTAATGAATCTGTTCGAAAGAGTAAGAGAAACGCCTGTGCATATTGCGTTTATTTCATTAATCATTGTACTCATATTGATTTTTTTAGTAAAAGCGCTTTATGGCAAAGGGTTGCCATTACATGGAGGGGTCGTCAGCGGCCATGCGGCAATTGCTTTTTCTATTACCACTGCGATAAGTTTTATTACCAAAAGCCCGGTCATTATTACGATGTCGCTGCTGTTGAGTTTTATGGTTGCACAAAGCAGGGTTGAGGGAAGAATTCATAGTGTGCTGCAGGTTACACTTGGTGCATTGCTAGGCATGGCCACTACATTGTTGCTATTTAGCTTGGCAAATATGTAATGTCGATTTTGGTACTGTTAATGAGAATAAGATAGGGGCAGGCCTTGTGTCCGCCTTTGATAGAGATATTGTGTGTTTTGGAGGGCAGACACGAGGCCTGCCCCTACAACATAATAACTAAATTAAGAATTAAAAATATGTAACTTGGTTATTTATATATAAAAATGACGTTTGTATAATCAAAGGAGTGATATCGTTAATGGACGAAAAAAAATTATTGGAATTAGCTTCCGAAGCAAGACAAAACTCATATTCTCCTTATTCAAAATTCAGAGTGGGTGCAGCCTTGCTCACTAAAAGCGGTAAGATATTTACCGGATGCAATATTGAAAATGCAACATATGGGGCCACATGCTGTGCAGAAAGAACAGCTATATATAAAGCAATCTCAGAGGGTGAAAAGGAGTTTGATGCGATTGCGGTTCAGGGAGACAATGAGGGACTTACTTTTCCCTGCGGCATTTGCAGACAAGTTATTTCTGAATTCGCACCGGATATTCAAGTGGTTTTAGGAGACCATAAGGGGAATGTTAAGAAATTTTCATTAAGTGAATTGCTGCCGCACGCGTTTTATAAAGAAAACCTGAATGTCAGTGAATAATTAATAATGAATAGTGAATAGTGAATAATTAATAATGGACAATGTACAGTGTACAATGGACAATGAAAAGAATAGTATATAATTAAAAGTGAACATTGAATGATTAAAGGAGCTTATGACGAATGACAAAAGAATTTAAATCGGGATTTGTTTCGATTATCGGAAGACCTAATGTGGGGAAGTCCACCTTATTAAATAATATGATAGGTGAGAAAATAGCCATTATGTCTAATAAACCACAGACAACAAGGAATAAAGTCCTTGCGATTTTATCTACTGAAGAATACCAAATTGTATTTATGGATACGCCCGGGATTCATAAACCGAAGAATAAGCTTGGTGAGTTTATGGTGAAAGCCGCCAGAGATACATTGAATGAAGTAGATACGATCTTATTTGTGGTAGAAGCCGATAAAAATATCGGACAAGGAGAATTAAAAATTATAGAAGAGTTGAAAGGTACCAACACGCCTGTCATACTAGTGATCAATAAAGTTGACCTGGTGAAAAAGGATATGATATTGCCCTTAATTGAGGAGTATGGAAAGGTATTTGATTTTCATTCCATGATTCCTATTTCCGCACTTAATAACGATGGAACAACGATGATTTTGGATGACATAAAAAAGATTTTACCTGAAGGTCCTCAATATTTTCCTGAAGATATGATTACCGACCAGCCTGAAAGGCAGATAGTGGCGGAAATCATACGTGAGAAAGTACTCCAGCTGCTGCAAAAAGAGGTGCCTCATGGTGTTGCGGTTGAGGTTCTTTCTATGAAAGATAATCAGAACAAGGATATTATTGAGATCACAGCGAATATATATTGCGAAAAAGATTCACATAAAGGTATAATAATAGGGAATAAAGGTGTTACGTTAAAAAGAATCGGAAGTTTGGCTAGAGCCGATATTGAGAAATTCCTCGGTTCGAAGGTATTTTTGGAAGTATGGGTGAAGGTAAAGAAAGATTGGAGAAATAAAGACTTTTTCATTAAAAATTTCGGATATCAATAAAAAAACTATATTTATACTGAAGCGCCATCTCGACCCAAGAATCCTATTTATTGCTTGTATATTAGAATCTTTTTAAGGATACCCTAATATTACATAATTTCACGATATGAGGGGGACTTAGAGAAAATGTTACAATCATTTATGTGGAATACTTTTGAAAAAACCGGTAATATCGATGCTTATCTTTCTTATAAGGAAATTGAGAAATTAGGTGCAAGAGAAGGAATAAATATCAACCCTATGGAAGAATCTAATGGTGATGATGTTATGAGAAGTATATAAAGAATCAGGACGTTTTATGTCCTGTTTTTTTATCTATAATAAGTTAAATTAAATAATTGGATATTGCAAGTCAACGGAACGCCACGGGGGGCGTTCCCTACGAATTGTAAATCATATATGAATGGACTTTGATATTTTATGTAGGGAACGGCCCCTGTGCCGTTCCGAGTTATGATATATACCAGTGAGGACGGATAGGAATGGCTTTAATAAAAACACAAGCGTTAGTAATAAAGGAAATAGGAGTTGGCGAGGCTGATAAAATTATAACATTATTTACGCCGAAAAACGGAAAAATCCAAGCATCCGCGCAAGGTGCCAGAAGACCTAAAAGCAGGCTGATTGCGGCCTGTCAGTTTTTATGCTATGGTGATTTTGTCTTGTATAAAGGTAAAGAGATTTATAGGGTCAGTCAAGCAGAAGTGGTTGAAAGCTTTTATAATATTAGAAATAGCATAGAAAAGCTAAGTTATGCGACTTATTTTGTTGAGCTTACTTCTGAAGTGATAGAAGAAAACTATGGAGGAAGCCAGTTATTAAAACTATTGCTAAATACCTTGCATATGCTTTCTGTATCCGATAAAAAGCCAAAATTATTAAAGATTATTTTTGAACTGAGATTAATGAGTATCATAGGGTACGCACCTAATCTGGTCGCCTGTACAAATTGTGGTTCACCTGAATCAAAAATGTATTTTAACAGTACAGTGGGTGGATTGATTTGTCTCAAATGTATGGCTGGTATGAAAAGCAGAAATAACTTTACCATCAGCGAAGGCGCTCTATATGCTATGCGCTTTATTCTTTACAGTGAGATGAACAAAATCTTTTCTTTTGAAGTGTCTGAAAAAGTCCAAGAGGAACTTGATGCGATTACGCAAGATTTTATATTGACGCATATTGGAAAAGAGTTTCGCTCGTTAAAATTCCTTAAAAATATGGCTAATGCAGGTGAATTGTATCCATTTATATGATAGTATGTTTAAATAACCGGACATATGGGAAAATTTTTTAATAAAATAGTAAAAAATATGATGAAAAAGATATATTTTGTGATATAATAATAGCCGCAATGTGGTAATAGGTTGTTTTAACAACTTACATACAATATATATATATAGCACATAGGAGGTAGAATTCATGAGTCAAAAGTATGTTTACCTTTTTAGCGAAGGTGACGCAAGCATGAAAAATTTATTAGGTGGTAAAGGTGCCAACCTTGCAGAAATGACTAAGCTTGGATTCCCGGTACCACAGGGCTTCACCGTTAGTACTGAAGCTTGTACAAGATATTACGAAGATGGAAAAGTAATTGCTGATGACATTCTTTCACAAATTGAAGAAAAATTAGCTGAAACTGAAAAAATCGTTGGAAAGAAATTCGGTGATGTAAATAATCCATTTTTGGTATCTGTCAGATCCGGTGCTAGAGCTTCCATGCCTGGTATGATGGATACAATCCTTAATCTTGGTTTGAATGATGAAGTGGTAGAAGGTCTTGCGAAACTTACCGACAATGAAAGATTTGCATATGACAGCTACAGAAGATTCATTCAGATGTTCTCTGACGTTGTAATGGAAGTTTCAAAACCAAAATTCGAAAAATTAATCGACGCTATGAAAGAAGAAAAAGGTGTTCAGTTGGACACTGAACTGGATGCCAACGATTTAAAAGAATTGGTTGTAAGATATAAGAAGCTGTTTAAAGATGAAAAAGGCTTTGACTTCCCACAGGAGCCTAAACAGCAGATGATCGAATCAATCAAAGCAGTTTTCCGTTCATGGGATAATCCCAGAGCGATCGTATATAGAAGAATGAATGATATTCCAAGCGATTGGGGTACAGCCGTTAATGTACAGGCAATGGTATTTGGTAACATGGGTAACGATTCCGGTACCGGTGTTGCGTTTACAAGAAATCCATCTACCGGTGAAAAGAAACTGTACGGTGAATTCTTAATGAATGCACAAGGTGAAGACGTTGTTGCAGGTATCAGAACTCCTCAGTCAATTTCTCAGTTGGAAGATATTATGCCTGAAGTTTATAATCAATTTGTTGAAATTGCTGAAAATCTTGAAAACCACTATAGAGATATGCAGGATATGGAGTTTACTATTGAAAAAGGTAAACTATATATGCTTCAGACCAGAAACGGTAAGAGAACTGCTGCTGCTGCATTGAAAATTGCAGTTGACCTTGTAAGTGAAGGTATGATTACAAAAGAAGAAGCTGTACTAAAGGTTGATCCAAAGCAGTTGGATGCATTATTACACCCAACCTTTGAACCAAAAGCTTTGAAAGCTGCTAAGGTAATCGCAAAAGGTCTTCCTGCTTCTCCTGGGGCTGCTGCCGGTAAAGTATATTTTACTGCAGAAGATTCGGTTGCTGCCGGTAAAGCTGGAAATAATGTAATTCTTGTTAGAATGGAAACATCACCTGAAGATATCGAAGGTATGGCAGTAGCTCAAGGTATCCTGACTGCCAGAGGCGGTATGACATCACATGCTGCGGTTGTTGCAAGAGGTATGGGGACTTGCTGTGTAGCCGGATGCGGAGAGATGAAAATCAACGAAGAAGAAAAATTCTTTGTTACGAAAGACGGTACAAGATTCAATGAAGGAGACTATATCTCTCTTGACGGAAGTACCGGTAATGTTTACGGTGAAGCTGTAACTACTCAAGAAGCACAACTGACAGACGACTTCAATACTTTCATGATTTGGGCTGATGAAATCAGAACATTAAAAGTTAGAACAAATGCGGATACACCAAGAGATGCGGAACAAGCTATGAGCTTTGGTGCTGAAGGGATCGGTCTTTGCCGTACAGAGCATATGTTCTTTGAAGAAGATAGAATCCCGGCTGTACGTGAAATGATTGTTGCAAAAACAGAAGAACAAAGAAGAAAAGCACTTACTAAGCTTCTTCCGATGCAAAGAGGAGACTTTGAAGGAATATTCAAGGCAATGAAAGGACATCCGGTAACCATCAGACTATTGGATCCTCCACTGCATGAATTCTTACCTCATGCTGATGAAGATATTGCTTCACTGGCAAAAGAAATGGGACTTTCTTTCGAAGAACTCAAAGAAACTGTTGACAGCTTGCAGGAATTCAACCCGATGTTAGGACACAGAGGCTGCCGTCTTGCAGTGACTTATCCTGAAATTGCTGAAATGCAGGCTAGAGCAATCATTGAAGCAGCTATCAATGTTAATAAAGATGGCATGAGTGTTATTCCGGAAATTATGATTCCTCTTGTAGGAGAAATAAAAGAATTAAAATATGTTAAAGATGTTGTTGTTAAGACTGCTGATGCGATCATCAAAGAAGCAGGCGTAGATCTTAAGTATATGGTTGGTACAATGATTGAAGTACCTAGAGCCGCTGTAACAGCTGATGAAATTGCCAAAGAAGCTGAATTCTTCTCCTTCGGAACAAATGACTTGACTCAAATGACATTTGGATTCTCCAGAGATGATGCCGGTAAATTCTTAAACGATTACTATGACAAGAAGATTTTCGAATCTGATCCATTTGCAAGACTTGACCAAACAGGTGTTGGCAAGTTGGTAGAAATGGCAGTTAAGCTTGGTAAGCAGACAAGACCTGACATCAAGTTAGGAATCTGCGGTGAGCACGGCGGAGACCCATCTTCCGTTGAGTTTTGCCACCATGCAGGATTAAACTATGTATCCTGTTCACCATTCAGAGTACCGATCGCAAGATTGGCTGCTGCACAGGCAAGAGTAAATGAATTAAAAGGTACTAAAGATTTAGGACAAAAATAATCAATAAAAGCAAAAAAGACTTGACGTGATGTCAGGTCTTTTTTCTATGAAAAAGATAATTTTAAAAAAGTGTTATAAAAAGAAGGAAATATTGCATATTTGTAGTATATATATTATAAGACTTTTTTATTAGCTTGAGTCAAACAAAAGGTGATGCGTGATGAATATTAGAGAACAAACTGAACGATTGGAACAAGAGGTATTGTCTTCATTTGCTCAATTATGCTCAAAAAGCAGGGGGAGATCCCGTGAAGAGAAAAAATGCGAGATACGAACCGATTACCAAAGGGATAGAGATAGAATTATTCACTCAAAATCATTTAGAAGGCTGAAACATAAGACTCAGGTTTTTATTACCCCGGAGGGTGATCATTATAGAACGAGATTAACACATACTTTAGAAGTGGCACAAATTGCAAGAACGATTGCCCGTGGACTACGATTAAATGAAGATTTGACTGAAGCGATTGCATTAGGGCATGATCTTGGACATACTCCTTTTGGACACGCAGGAGAATACGTTTTAAATAAGATTTGTCCACATGGCTTTAAGCATTACGAGCAGAGTTTACGTGTAGTAGATATTCTGGAAAATGGAAAAGGGATGAACTTAACCTATGAGGTAAGAGATGGCATCGTGAATCATACCGGAGATCATATGGCGTCTACGCTGGAAGGGCAAATTATAAAATATGCGGACCGCATTGCCTATATCAATCATGATATTGATGATGCAATTCGAGGTGGTATATTAAATATGGACAATATGCCCAAGCATTGCACCGAAATACTTGGTGAGAGTCATGGACGACGTATTAATACGATGATCACTGATATTATTTATCAAAGTCAAAACAAAAACTGTGTGAATATGAGTAAAGAGGTTTATCAGGCAACCATGGATCTCAGAAAATTTATGTTTGATACCGTTTATGTGGGCTCAACCGCAAAGAAAGAGGAACAAAAAGCACAAAATATTGTTATTGAATTATATGATTATTTTATAAAATATCCGGAGAAACTGCCGCAAGAGATGGGAATTTTATTTGATAAGGAAGATAAGCATAGAATAGTATGTGATTATATTGCCGGCATGACCGATAGATATGCGATTCAAAAATTCTATGAGATATTTATACCCGCATCATGGCGAAAAGTATAGAATGCATAAAATTGTAAATTATGGCTATAACTATTTAATGATTAATAAAAATTAAGTTTTATAAAATATATTTAATAAAAAAAGAAGGAATTTCAATGCTTTTGTCGAATAAATTAAGTCGTATGATTTTAAAGCATTGATGAATATTATATTCTAAGGGAGTTTTAAGATGGCTCAATTTTATCCTGATGAAGTGATACAGGAAGTAAGAGCTAATAATGATATAGTAGATATTGTATCTGAATATGTTCAATTGAAAAGAGTTGGTAATCGGTTTATGGGATTGTGTCCTTTCCATAAGGAAAAGACACCTTCATTCTCTGTATCGCCGGACAAGCAATTATACAACTGTTTTGGATGTGGAGCTGCCGGGACAGTGATCCATTTTATTATGGAAGTTGAGCATTTGGATTTTATTGAAGGATTAAAATTGTTGGCAGACAGAGCGAGGATTGTTTTACCCGAAGGAAATATGGATGGAGAACAAGCGAAAAAGATAGAGCAGAAACAGTTGATTCTAGAAATTAATAAAGAAGCTGCAAGATACTTTTTTAAATGCTTAAATTCTCCTGAAGGGCAAGAAGCCAGAATATATCTTAAAAACAGAATGATAAATAAAGATACTGTTAAGAGCTTTGGTTTGGGATATGCACTTAAATCCTGGGACGCACTCATAAACTACTTAACAACAAAAGGCTACAGCATTAACGATCTGCTGCAAGCAGGATTAATCATCGAGAATAAAGATAAAAAAACATATTATGATAGATTCAGGAATAGAATAATATTTCCTATTATTGATTTAAGAGGAAATGTCATAGGATTTGGCGGGAGAGTGCTGGATCATTCGCTGCCGAAATACCTAAACTCCCCTGAAACAATAGTGTTCAATAAAAGTCGGAATCTTTACGGTTTGAATTATGCCAAAAATTCCGGAAAAAAAGAATTAATTATTGTTGAAGGATATATGGATGTTATATCTCTCCATCAAAATGGAATAATAAATAGCATAGCGTCATTAGGTACAGCACTTACGCATGATCAAGCAAGATTGATCAAGAAGTTTTGTCAGGAAGTGATTATTGCCTATGACTCAGATGCGGCGGGACAGACCGCAACTTTGAGAGGACTTGATATTTTAGCTGATACTCAGTGCAGAGTTAAAGTTCTTACAATAAAAGAGGGCAAAGATCCCGATGAATATATTAAACTAAAGGGTGTGGAGAGATTTAAAAAGAGTATTCAGGAGTCTAAAAGCCTTGTTGAATACAAAATTGATTTGCTGAAAAATGAATATGATATTGATGATATTGAACAAAAAATTAAATTTGTAAATGAAATGGCAAAGATCTTTGTAGGCATTCAAAATGCAATTGAAAGGGATGCTTATGTTCAAAAGATCGCGCAAGAAACAGGTATTGCCAGTCAGGCTATTTTTGCCGAGATTCAAAAAATAGCGGGAAGAAAAGCTTACATCGAGCGAACGAATTTAATGAAAGTCCGTGATGAGACATATAAGAATACCAAAACAACTGCAGTAAAAAAAAGTATAAAAAATTCTAAACTGGTAAATGCTGAGAAAATGCTTTTAAATGTTCTATGTTATGATAAAAATACATTTAATAGAATAAGAGAAATAATAAGTCCGACTCATTTTACTGATGAATTGCATCAAAAGGTCGGGGCGATGATATATAGTGCTAGGAACAATCATGATGAGATAGATCCGACGCAAATCGTTACCGGATTTGAAGGAGAGGAAATGCAGATCGTTGCATCGATCCTTCATATGGAAACGAACTTTGAGGATAATTATCAAGCGGCAATCGAACTTGTAAATAGTATTAACAAGGAAAAGAATAAGCAGCAGATCAAATCAAGTTTACAAGAAGGGAATGTTGAAAAATTACATACATTACTGGAGGAATACAAAAAAAATATACTGTAATCAGGAAAGGAGGGACATCCGTTGATGAAAACAAATGAGAGTAAGAAAGCGATTGTGAAAGAGCTCTTGGATAGAGGGAAGACCAAAGGAATGCTAACCTATAAAGAAATAATGGATACACTTGAAGAAATTGAGCTCGATCCCGATCAGATTGAGAAAGTATATGAGACCATAGAACATATGGGCGTTGAAATTATAGGCGATATAGAACAGGAACTTGAAGAAATACAATTAACAGAAGAAGATCTGGATATAAGTATTCCTGAAGGTATTAGCATCGATGATCCTGTTAGAATGTATCTCAAAGAAATTGGTAAAGTCCCTCTGTTAACACCGGAAGAAGAGATTGACCTTGCACAAAGGATGGAGCAGGGCGATCAAGAGGCAAAAAGACGTTTGGCTGAAGCTAATTTAAGACTTGTTGTTAGTATCGCTAAAAGGTATGTAGGGCGCGGGATGTTATTTCTGGATCTTATCCAAGAGGGAAACCTAGGATTAATAAAAGCGGTAGAAAAGTTTGACTATAAAAAAGGTTATAAATTCAGTACGTATGCTACATGGTGGATAAGACAAGCGATTACCAGAGCGATTGCTGACCAGGCCAGAACAATTAGAATACCTGTTCATATGGTTGAAACCATTAATAAATTGATACGTGTTTCAAGGCAGCTGCTTCAAGAACTTGGCAGAGAGCCTCAGCCTGAAGAAATCGCTAAAGAGATGGGAATGTCTATAGAAAAGGTAAGAGAGATTATGAAAATAGCTCAGGAGCCTGTATCGTTGGAAACTCCCATTGGTGAAGAAGAAGACAGTCATCTGGGTGACTTTATCCCTGATGATGATGCGCCCGCACCGGCAGAGGCGGCCTCCTTTACATTGCTAAAGGAACAGCTGATTGATGTGTTGGATACCTTGACCCCCCGTGAAGAAAAAGTTTTGAGGTTAAGGTTTGGTCTGGATGATGGCAGAGCAAGAACGCTTGAGGAAGTGGGAAAAGAGTTTAACGTTACTAGAGAAAGAATTCGTCAGATAGAGGCTAAGGCTTTAAGAAAATTAAGACATCCAAGTAGAAGTAAAAAATTAAAAGATTATCTTGATTAAGAAGTTCGATTGACCATTTGTCAATCGAACTTTTCGTCTTTAATTGCACTTTTTTGAAATGTATGATTATTTCATATAAGTATATAATAAATGAAGATGTACAAAATATAACTTATCGGGAGGTGATTTTAAAATGGATGCTATAGATTGCCTGGAAAGAGCATGGCTTAATTCACAAGAAACAGTAAGAGATTTTGAGATGTATTCAAAGAGAATAAGAGAAGGCGAAATCAGCCAAGTTTTCAAACAATTTGCTGAAGAAGAAGGCATGCATGCAAAAAAATTACGTGAACTTTTAATCAAGTATAAAGGTGAACCTATGGATAGCGCTTTGCATAATAATGGAGAAGTAGAGTAGTTCACAGTTCACAGTTCACGGTTCACGGTTATTGAAGACTTTAATAAAGTCCGATTCTGTGAAAAGTGAACTGTTACTATTAAAAATTTATTTTTAAATATTGAAAAAATAAAAAGATAGTTGTATAATATTATATGCGACGTTCCTCAATAGCTCAGTCGGTAGAGCATGCGGCTGTTAACCGCAGGGTCGTAGGTTCGAGTCCTACTTGAGGAGCCATTATTTTTGGGCCTTTAGCTCAGTTGGTTAGAGCAACCGGCTCATAACCGGTTGGCCCGGGGTTCGAGTCCCTGAAGGCCCACCATATATGAAACATTGTTAATGCTGAAGGCCAGATAGGATGATATTCCTGTCTGGTTTTTTGGTTTGGAGGATTTGAAAAAATGTACAATGGACAACAAAAAATGGACAATGTACAATGTACAATGTACAATGATAAGGCATTTAGGCATAAACTTAAGATATCAACACGACTGCGTGTGATTGCGGATAAAGTGATTCCAGGGGCTAAAGTTGCTGATATTGGGACTGATCATGCATATATACCGATATATCTTGTGACTGGAGATATAGCAAAAAAGGTGATCGGATCGGATGTTCGAAAAGGCCCTGTACAGAAAGCCAAAGATAACTTAAGAAAATTCGGTTTGAATGATAAGATTGACATACGCTTAGGGGATGGTCTGGAAAAAATAAAGGTTGGGGAAGTAGATACTATTATTATTTCCGGTATGGGGGGGGTATTGATTTGTGATATTCTGTCTAAGGCATCCAAGGTGTTAGAAGGTATAACACGCTTGATTTTACAACCTAACATAGCGCATGAAGAGGTTAGAAAATGGCTTGTCTTGAACCATTATCACATTGTTGATGAAGAGTTGGTTGAAGAAGATGATAAGTTATATAATATCATCGTTGCCGAACATGGAAGAGAAGAAACAAGTGATCAAATAGATTATTATATAGGACGTAAACTGGTTGAAAAAAAAGACCCGCTGCTAAATAAGTTATTAAAACATAGAATTGATGAAATGAATAAAATCATTTCTCAAATAGAAGGTAAAAAAACCGATAATGTATTAAAAAGATTGGACGAATGCAAAACAAGATTAAATGATTATCAAGAGCTTTTGAAATTCATATGAAGGAGGAAGGATATGACCAAATGTAAAGACATCATGGGAATGTTAGAACAGCTTGCACCGATACGGCTTGCAGAGAATTGGGACAATGTAGGATTGCTTTTGGGAGATCGGGAACAGCCTGTCAATCATATGATGGTAACGCTTGATGTAACGATGGAAGTAGTACAGGAGGCTGTCAAAAAGAAAGTTAATATGATCATTGCGCATCATCCTTTTATCTTCAAACCTCTGAAAGCAGTCGTACAGCAAGATTATCTGGGTGCGATGGTACGTACGTTAATAAAAAACGATATAGCTGTTTATGCGGCTCATACCAATTTGGATATATGTCAAGGCGGGTTGAATGATATCCTCGCAGATAAGATGAATTTAAAAAATATTCAGGTTCTGGATGTATTAAGCAGAAAAAAGCTAAATAAAATTGTTGCATTTGTTCCGGTAGGATATGAAGACGCGGTTAGGCAGACGATGACAAGTGCAGGTGCCGGATGGATCGGCAATTATAGTGATTGTACATATATGACGGGCGGGACAGGGACATTTAAGCCGTTAGAAGGCACCAACCCATTCATCGGTAAACAAGGTAAAGTCGAAAAGACTGAAGAGTATCGGTTGGAGACAGTTGCACCGGCAGAAAAAGTGAAGGATATCATACAAGCAATGATTGAAGTCCATCCATATGAAGAGGTAGCTTATGACGTATATCCTTTAGAAGTGGAAGGTGATGCTGTGGGTTTAGGAAGAATAGGATATCTTGAAGAGCCGACGCCTTTTCATGCCTTTATTTCTTCATTAAAAAAGGTGCTGGGTATTCAGTATGTAAAATGTGTTGGTGATGAAAATAAATTGATATCAACAGTAGCATTGTGCACCGGGAGTGGCGGTGATTTTATTTCATCAGCTATTCAAAAAAGGGCGGATGTATATATTACAGGAGATATCAAATATCACCAAGCACAGCTTGCGCAGCAAGCAGGAATTAATTTGATTGATGCCGGTCATTATGAGACAGAAAATATTGTCGTCCCATATCTGATTGAATATTTAAGCAATAAGTGTAAAGATGCGGATGTTAAAATATCTGCTTCTGAAAGAAATGATAACATTCTTCAAGTAAAATGACTGAAAAAGAAATAAATTACATTTGACATCTAACTCTAAACGTGCTATTATAGTATTCCACGTTAAAAGTGAATATGAACGAGTAAGCCAGATGATCGCGGATGCAGTGCCGAAAGGCCGCATTTGAGGAAAGTCCGAGCTCCATAGGGCAGGGTGCTGGGTAACCCCCAGTGGAGGCGACTCTAAGGAAAGTGCAACAGAGATATACCGCCACTTGCATGCAAGTGGTAAGGGTGGAAAGGCGAGGTAAGAGCTCACCAGCGATTAGGTGACTAATCGGCTATGTAAACCCCACTTGGAGCAACACCGTATAGAGGAGAAGTACCTTCGAGGTACAACGTCGGCCCGGCGTCTCCCGGGTAGGTGGCTTGAGCTGTGCAGTAATGTATGGCCTAGATAGATGATTATCGAATACAGAACTCGGCTTATAGACTTGCTCGTTATAAATATGTGAAAAACGTCCTTAATGGGACGTTTTTCACATATTTATGATTTTTTGGGAAGGAATTTATAAATATTTATTGAATTATTATAAAAATTACATCAATTAAAGTGGAGGTTGTCATGAATAATAGACAAGTAAAAGTTGGCAAGAGATATAGACATTTTAAAGGAAATGAATACCTGGTCTTGCATATTGCAAAACACTCGGAAACGCTAGAGGAGCTTGTCGTATATCAGGCTTTATATGAAGAACATGGTATATGGGTCCGGCCGCTCGAAATGTTTTTAGATCAGAAGGAAGTAGACGGCACATTAATTAATAGATTTGAAGAGATTGATGAATGAACTTGCTATAATGAACATTCCAAAGAGTATCATCAAATTATATGATTGTGGTATCTACATGTCAATATATATAAGTAAATCGATAAAAATAGTTAATTTTTATTCAATACGCTAGTTGTTATATTTTTATCACATGTTATAATATACTTTGTGAGTATATTACATAATCAATTTTAGGAGGGTTTTTATGAAATTTAAATCAGTAGTGGTATCAGTAGCATTAGCAACTGCTCTATTAGCGGGATGCGGTGCAAAAGAAGCTGAAGAAAAGAAAGAAGTGCAAACACCACCGGCAGCTCAAGAACAGAAAGCAGAACAGGTGGATGTAGTGACTACAGCATCATTAGTAAATGAAGAAGCAGCGTTCTTAAAGGCGATCAGCAAAGACGGAACATGGATTGTATGTACATTAGAAGATATGAAAATTGATAAAGAGCTGGTATTGGAAGGTGAATTCCATAACAAAAACGATGCCGCTCAACCACTTTATCGTAAACTGGCTCTTTATGCTCAAGATGCAGATCATAAAGTAACAGCAAGATATACCTTGACTGCACCAAAATTAACAATTAAGAGTCCTAATGCCAAAATTCAAGGTGGTACTTTTAAAGGTGATGTATATGTAGAAGCAAATGGATTTATCGTACAAGATGCTAAAATTGAAGGAAATGTTTATTTTGCTAACGAAGAATTCAAATCTACATTCAAAACAGAAAAAGAAGGTACTGTAACCGGCACTACTGAAGTGAAACAGTAATAGTATATTCTAAATAAGCTTTATTTATTTACAAACAGTTAATCGATTGTAAAAACAATTGGTTAACTGTTTTTCTATTTAAAAAATTTATGTTTAAGCTTAAGCGAAAAGTGATAAATATCTAATATAATTGCAGTATAACGATAGAATATCACCAGATTATTCAAAGAATTAGAAAGACCATTTGTGATATCCTTATGCGCCTTTGATTTTGGAGCTAAGATATATCAGTATTCTAGCAACGTACTTTATTTGCAAAGACGGAGGGATAGATAATGGGGAAAGATTGCACATTTACAAAAAGTGTTAATGTTTTACTAATGGTGGCTATGTTGACAGCTCTTTATCTCAGCAGTTTATATAATTATTTGTTATTTCACTCCATTGCCGAAATATTTAGCATTTGCATAGCTTTCACTATATTTATGTTAACGTGGAACTCTGAAAAATATATCAAGAGCAACTATCTTTTGCTCATTGGAGTTGCTTATCTTTTTATTGGATTTCTGGATTTATTACACACGCTTTCATATAAAGGGATGAAAATTTTTACCGATTACGATTATTATGCCAACCAATTATGGATTGCTACCAGATATATGGAAAGCGTCACCTTGCTAACAGCGTTCATTTTTATCAGAGTAAAGAAGCATATCAGTGTTTATACGACTTTTTTCATTTATGTTTTTATTACGGCAATTATTGTATTTTCTATATTTATATGGAGAATATTTCCTATCTGTTTTATTGATGGTGTAGGATTAACATCTTTTAAAAAGATCAGTGAATATATTATTAGCGGTTTTTTAGTACTTTCAATATTTTTTCTATATAAAGGCAAGGCCAATTTTGATCATAAGGTATATCAATATCTATTATGGTCTATTATTTTTACAATAGGCTCCGAGCTTGCTTTTACTTTTTATATCAATAATTACGGAGTATCCAATCTAGTTGGCCATTATCTGAAGATATTTTCATTTTATCTTATTTATAAGGCAGTCATCGAGAAAGGGATCCGTGAGCCCTATGAGATTATATTCAGAGAATTAAAAGAAAATGAACAAAAGCTTTGTGCCCAGAACGACCAATACAGGAACCAAGCAATTATGGACGGATTGACAGGCTTATACAATCATAGATATTTATATGAAAAATTGGAAGAAGAAATGGAATGCTGCAATATATATGAAAGTGATTTGAGTATAGTGCTATTTGACATAGATTTTTTTAAAAAGGTTAATGATAGTTACGGACATGTGGTAGGCGATGAAATATTAAGGTCTATCGCTAAAATCATTGAAAAGAACATCAGAAGTTCGGATATAGCCGGTAGATATGGAGGAGAAGAATTTCTAGTCATACTGCCGAAAACGAATTTAGAGGGAGCTTATTTAGTTGCGGAAAAAATAAGATTGGCGATTGAATCAAACATATTTATAAATGGCATTAAAGTTACGATAAGCGGGGGTGTTTGTGAGTATAGCGGTGAAAAGGCCAGCGGATTAGTTCAGAGCGCTGATGAAAAGATGTATAAAGCAAAACATTCAGGTAGAAATTTAATAGTGATGTAACAAGTATCCTGAAAGTAAAAGATGATGACTATTTAATACCGGGTTAATTATTCACATAACAGCATGAGAATACATATCCTGTATTAAGTATACATAATATTATTACGTTATACCTTTGGGTTTTTAGTATAGTCGGCTATCCAAAATGCATTACTGGACTTTTGAACCATAATCTTGTATGATGTACAATTTCTTTAAATAAAAATGAGCCGGCTCTTCTTAATTACGAGGAGGTATAATGGAATATCAGTTAAAGAAATTAGTACAAAACACAAAAAATGGCAGCAATGAAGCTGCACAAGAGCTTTTGAATTCTTTAAGACCGCTTATTGTGTCATCAATCAAAAGATATGCATATCCGGATATGGATATGGATGAACTATTGCAAGAGGGATACCTTGAAGTATTACGTTTAACTTATGATTATGATGAAAGTAAAAAGACGCCTTACCTAGGATATGTAAAGAAATATTTAAAGTACTTTTATTTGAATTATTATAGAGGAGAAAGAGTGATTTATGATTCATTAAACCGAGAAGTAAGCATCGGAGATGAAGCAGTTGAAATAATCGATTTGATAGATGATAAAAATGCCGGTGTAGAAGATGAATGCGAAGGGAAAGAAAGAAGTAAGGAGCTTTATTGTGCTATAAACCGGTTAACATTGAAGCAAAGACGGATAATATACCAGTACTATTTTTGTCAAAAGCCATTAAAAGAAATTGCTAAAGATATGCACATGTACTATATGAGCGTAGTGAAGCTAAAGAAAAGGGCGCTATTAAAACTTGAAACCCTATTAAGAGCCCATTAATTAATCTGAAAAAAACCGGGAGGATTGTTTAGATGGATATGCTAGAAAACATACCGGCAGGGTGTATAGCTGCAATCATTCCTGAGTATGAACCAAACACAGGAAACGTCACGCGGATTTTAGATGTTGACGGCAATGAATATAAGATATATAAAAGAGTAAAAACCATATTAAAAAAGCTGGGGAGAATTTATGCTATCGACCTTCCTGCACTCCGGCTTAAATATGCGCCTATTCTAAATCAGCAAAATGTTATTCCTCTTCCGTTTAACGAAAATGTTATTCTTATACCGATTAAGATGAGAAAGCCTATTGCGGAAAACGACGGAAGCTTAGGATATGTTAATCTGTCAATGATTGAAAAAATTCAAAAGAAGAAAGATAACAACTATGCCGAGATCATCTTGTCAAACGCATTATGCATTCAAAGCATAGTGAATTATTCAACAGCTTGTAAGCATATCAAAAATGCGCAGATTGTTAAGCAGCATTATCTTAAGTTGCATGGTAAAATCCCAAATCATCATAAAGTTGAGGAGCTATATTCTCAGTATCAGCAGCTTGCAACTAAGAATGATATTGCTATTCTCAATGATCAAATCGCAGAGTTGAAACATTATATTAAAAAAACTATATTTTTCAGTAAGGAGTGAATAGTGGGGAGTGAGGAGTTTTTATTATCTCCTCAATATAGCAAACCATATGTAGAATTATAATTTTCAAACTTATATATCATGCCAGTTTTTGTAGGGATGGACGACTCTGTCCACCCGCAGATCATCCAACTAAAAATATTGGATATAGTATCCTATTTAAAAGCGTGCAGGACATATAATGTGGCTAATAACAGCGGCTGATGAAGTAAATAAATCAATAAAGAATGATTGCCTAAGAAAGACATGTAAGTATTTTCTAATGTGAAATTGAAAATGCTTTTTCTTTCTTTATATACGACTCTGCCTATAACAATACCAATAATAAATACACTAAGCCAAGGCATTAAAGGATAATAATCCATAGACCCAAAATTTTTATCTGTCAAACCGATAACAAACAAATAAGGAGATTGTACGGTCATTTTTAAAAAATAGTTTCCGATAATGATAATCAAAGTACTCGCTGTTAGCAATAGTTTGGTACTAAGCTTATTAATTAAGCTATATAATATCATACTAGTTCCTAGAAAATGCAAGATTCCGAAACGGATATACATTTCCGGTGAAAAAATATAAGTAACAGCAGTAAGGATTAGACCAAACGAAAAAACTTTTAAACCACGTTTCATATTACTTTTACTAAAAGTACAGCTAACTCCAGATACAAGCATAAATAATATCGCGGAGAGCTTACCTTCATAGCTCCAAAAGCCGCTTAAGTATTCTATATCATATGAATAAAAATCTTTTAAGTCTACAATCAGATGGAAGATTACCATCAGGATGATAGCTGTTCCTCTTATGAAATCTATCTCCCAGACACGGTTATTCTTTTGCATGTTATATCTCCTTTTAGTGAGGCGTAGGGAGAGGATAGTAAGGAGATAATATAAACTCCCTGCTTCTCACTATTCACTCCCCGCTAAATAAGTTACATATTATTATATTATCTTATTTTTTTTGAGAATGCTATATTTTGATGTATAATCGCATTGATTATTTATTATATTTCTTTTCAAAAAGGGGAAAAATACCTTTCGAGGTGATGAGATGAGAATTGAAATGAATGGGAAAGAATATCAAGGTGATTATGTAGAAATCATCAATCAACTAAAGAAAGATAATCTTATAGAAAAAGATATATCGACATATGAATATGCGAATGATTTGGCATATCTTATGATGAGGTTTTTTGATAAGGATGTGGATACTGAAACAACAGACCTTGAAAAGAAATGCGAAGGACTGGTGAAAGAATTGTTAAGAAAAGGCTTGGCTAAACGGCTTGATTAAATAGTCATAAAACACATTTAAAATATTAATTTCAAATTTTTAAAGCAGGGACGGTTCGAAACCTCTAAAAAGTCCGATTTAGCACGAAGAGAAAATCGGACATGGGGACTGGTCTGCTGTCCGGCCTGGTTTTTGGCCGGACTGTGGCCCTGTCCCCGTGTCCGATTTTCGAACGATAAATACTTTTTCAGTGTTTTCGAACTGTCCCTATGCTGTATGGAGAATAATGTCATAAAATATAGAATATTCTTAATTCCCAGGAAATAATTACAGGAAATAGGTTGATATTTATTTCATTGTTCAAAAAAGTATGATAATATATTTAGATATGAAAAGGTATATGATTACTACAATATAACTAATCTATCACTATAGATATGTCGTTAGAGGTGCAGTGAATGAGTAAAAGAGAGAAAATTAATATTCCGATAGAGGAGATAAATAAACAAAAAGAAGCAATCGCAAGAGTCAGGGAAAAAAATGATTTTGACATGCAGCGGTCAGGGAAGCAAAAACTTGCAATCATCATTACCTACGGTTGCCAGCAAAATGAAAATGATTCCGAACGTCTCCGGGGTATGTTGCGAGATATGGGTTATTCGTTTACCGAGGATAGAGAAGAAGCCGACTTGATTTTGTATAATACATGCTGTGTAAGAGAGAATGCCGAATTGAAAGTTTTCGGAAATATCGGTGCTCTGAAGCATTTAAAGGCGCGAAAGCCGCATCTTCTCATCGGGATATGCGGGTGCATGATGCAGCAGGAGCATATTGTTGAGCAGATTAAGAAAAAGTACAAGCATGTGGATATGGTTTTCGGGACACACACGTTGTATAAGTTTCCCGAAACACTGGAGAAAGCAATGAATGAGGCATATACCGTCATCGATGTTATGAATACCGACGGGTATATTGTTGAAGATATTCCTATTCATAGGGAAGGTACGGTAAAAGCTTGGGTTTCCATCATGTACGGCTGCAACAATTTTTGTTCATACTGTATTGTACCTTATGTACGGGGAAGAGAGCGAAGCAGAAATCCTAAAGATGTTATTTCGGAAGTATCACAACTGGTAGCGGAGGGATATAAGGAAATCACACTGCTGGGTCAGAATGTGAATTCATACGGCAATGATCTGGAGGCGGACATTGATTTTGCTGATTTATTACAGATGGTTAATGATATAGAGGGTGTTAAGCGAATTAGATTTATGACTTCCCACCCAAAGGATATCAGCGACAAACTCATTGATGTGATGAACAAGTGCAAGCATGTCTGCGAACAGCTTCATCTTCCGTTTCAAGCGGGAAGCAATAACGTTTTAGAACTGATGAATAGAAAATACACCAGAGAGAAGTACCTCGAAATTATTCGAAAAGTGAAGCAAGCTATCCCGGATGTAGCGCTAACCAGTGATATCATTGTAGGATTTCCCGGTGAAACGAATGAAGATTTTGAAGGTACTTTAGATATCATTAAGCAAGTGGAATTCGATTCTCTTTTTACTTTTATATATTCTCCAAGAAAGGGTACACCGGCTGAAAAAATGGACGATGTACTAAGTAAAAAAGAAAAACAAGCCAATTTCCAAAAGCTTTTAGATATTCAGAATGAAATATCATTAAAGAAAAACCAACAATATCTTGGAAAAAATGTTGAAGTATTAGTTGAGGGGTACAGTAAGAATAACCCCGATATGCTGACCGGTCGTACAAGAACAGGGAAAATCATTAACTTTTCAGGAAATGAGGAATTGATTGGGACATTTATTAACGTACTTGTTGAGGATGTTCAAACATGGTCTTTAACAGGCCGACATGTGAAGGAGGATATTTAATGGATACCATCATTGAAAAAGCAAAAAAATTAGGACAAATGATTGCCGGTTCTAAAGAATATATACGGTTAAAAGATGCGGAAACAAACCAAAAAAATGATGAGCAGGCGCAACAGATGCTGGCGCAATACACTGAATTGAAAAAGAAGGCTGCGATAAGAATGAAGCAGGAACAACTAGGCAGTGAAGATATTAGCGCTGTAAAAAAAGAAATACAGGATGAATTTGATAAATTGATGCAAAACGAAGTGATTAAAGAATATGTTGAAGCAAAGAAAGCTTTCGACAATCTGGCCCAATTAGTAAATGAAGGTATTTCTTATTATATAACGAGTCAGGAAAAGAAGGGCTGCGCCCCAAGCAAGTGCGGGGGCTGCAGCGGCTGCCAGTAACAAGGGGGGATACCATGGGTGCTTTAACACCAATGATGCAGCAATATCTAAATATTAAAGACCAATATAAGGATTGCATACTTTTCTTCCGTTTGGGAGACTTTTACGAGATGTTTTTTGACGACGCGGAAACAGCATCAAGGGAATTGGAAATAACATTGACCGGCAGAGACTGCGGTCAGCAGGAAAGGGCACCCATGTGCGGTGTGCCTTTTCATTCTGCCGATGCCTATATCGCCAAGCTCATAGGCAAAGGGTATAAAGTCGCAATATGTGAGCAGATAGAAGATCCGAGTGAAGCAAAAGGAATTGTACAAAGGGACGTAATACGTGTTGTTACACCGGGAACCGTTACCGACGCGGCCATGTTGGATGAAAAGAAAAACAACTTTTTGGCTTGCATATATAAAGATGATGAGGGAATAGGACTATCGGTAGTAGATGTGACAACCGGTGAGTTATATACCAGCCAATTTCAAAACGATGAGTTTAAAAGCAAACTTATCAATGAGCTTGCAAGATACTCTCCGTCAGAAGCTATTGCAAATACTGAAGTAATAGAAGATTCTGCTATAAGAAAGCTGTTAAAAGAAAGATTTAATTGCAGCGCAGAGTATTTTTATGACTGGAGTTTTGTGCAGGACAAGGCTGAACAGAAGATTACCGGTCATTTTAATATACATAATGTAGATGGGCTCGGGTTGAGAGACCATCCGCACAGTATAAAATCCGTTGGGGCATTATTGGAGTATCTTTATCAAACCCAAAAGATTAGTTTAAGTCATATCAATAGTATTAATTATTACTCATCCAATGAATTTTTGGATATTGATCTTTCTACCCGCCGTAATCTGGAATTAACCGAAACCATGAGGGAAAAGGCTAAAAAAGGTTCTTTGCTGTGGGTATTGGATAAAACTCAGACAGCCATGGGGGGAAGGCTGCTTAGAAAATGGATTGAACAACCGCTTACAAACTGCGCATACATCAGCAAGCGCTTGCAAGCAGTGAATGAATTGGTTCAAAATACAGTATTGAGATTAGATTTATCCGATTGCTTAAATAATATTTATGATATAGAACGGTTATTGAGTAAAATCATATATGGATCAGTAAATGGCCGTGATCTGGTTGCATTGAAGAAATCCATTGCCCACTTTCCTGAAATCAAAGCATATCTGTCAGGTTGCAATACTGGTTTGTTAAAAGAGCAATACAAACAATTAGATGAATTAAGAGATATAAATGAATTAATAGATGTATCCATTGTTGATGATCCTCCGTTTTCAGTCCGTGAAGGCGGTATGATAAAAGACGGATATGATGAGAATGTTGACCACTTGAGAAAAGCAATGGTTGAAGGGAAGCAGTGGATCGCAAGATTGGAAAACGAAGAAAAAGAAAAAACAGGTATCAAGAATTTGAAAGTGGGCTTTAATAAGGTGTTTGGATATTTTATCGAGGTAACCAAATCCCATTTGTCAAATGTTCCGGACAGATATATAAGAAAGCAAACGCTTGCCAATTGTGAAAGATATATTACCCCGGAGCTGAAAGAAATTGAGAACAGCGTGTTAGGTGCGGAAGAAAAGATTGTACAAGTAGAATACCATATTTTTTGTGACGTACGTGAAAAAATAGCCGCCCGGTTGGATAGAATTCAGAAAAGCGCTAAGGTGATTTCTATCATAGATGTACTATGCTCACTGGGAGAGGTTGCGCAAAAGAACAACTATAGTATGCCTGATATTGAATTGAGCGATAAGATTATTATAAAAGACGGAAGACATCCTGTTGTTGAAAAAATGTTAAATGATAATATGTTTGTTCCTAATGACACATCATTAGATAATGGTGAGAATAGGCTTTCTATTATTACCGGACCCAATATGGCGGGAAAATCTACTTATATGAGACAAGTGGCACTGATTGTCCTGATGGCACAGATCGGAAGTTTTGTTCCGGCCTCTTCGGCGCAAATCGGTGTAGTGGATAAAATCTTTACCCGTGTAGGAGCTTCGGACGACCTTGCATCAGGTCAAAGTACGTTTATGGTTGAAATGAGCGAAGTGGCAAATATCCTGAATAATGCAACACAAAAAAGCCTGCTGATATTAGATGAAATTGGAAGAGGAACAAGCACCTATGACGGTTTAAGTATCGCATGGGCAGTGATAGAGTATGTTTCTCAGTCAAAAAAGTTAGGTGCCAAGACATTATTTGCCACACACTATCATGAACTGACCGAACTGGAAGATAAGCTGCAGGGTGTAAAAAATTATTGTATCGCAGTAAAAAAACGCGGCGATGATATCACGTTTCTAAGGAAGATCATCCGTGGCGGTGCGGATGACAGCTACGGGATAGAAGTGGCAAAGCTTGCGGGCGTCCCGGATGATGTCATCAACAGAGCAAAACAGATCCTGAAAACATTAGAAGATGCCGATGTGAATAGGGGTTCCCTTGTACAAGTGAAGAGCAAGCCTCAAAAGAAGAATAATGCTGTCCAGGAGGACCAAATGGGCATGTTCGGTCTTGGAAATCATGAAATAATTGATGCATTGAAAAAAATTGAGGTTACGACCATGACACCCATTGAAGCGATGAATTTGTTGTATGAGTTACAGCAAAAGGCGAAGAAGTTTTAAATTTTAAATAATATTTTTATGTTAATAAAGATGAATATACGGTAGGGGTAGGCCTTGTGTCTACCCTATACCGAGATAGATATCGTTAAGGGTAGACACAAGGCCTACCCCTACAGGAATCTAGTAACTATTTAGCAGTAGTCTTACGATGGAGGTTTATATGAATAAAATCAACATACTCGACCCGAAGGTTGCAAATATGATCGCTGCGGGAGAAGTGGTAGAGCGTCCTGCTTCGGTGGTAAAAGAGCTTGTTGAAAATTCTATTGATGCAGGTGCACAAGCGATTACGGTTGAAATAAAAAATGGCGGCATCACATACATCAGAGTATCGGACGACGGCGGTGGAATTGATAGAGAAGATGCGGTGACCGCATTTCAAAGACACGCTACCAGCAAGATAATCAATGCTGAAGACTTGGATAGCATTTTGACATTAGGATTTCGCGGAGAAGCTTTGGCCAGCATAGCGGCTGTTGCCCAGGTAGAACTGATCACAAAAAGTATGAACAGCGATGAAGGAACACTTATACGACTGGATGCAGGTAAGATGATTAAAAAAGAAAGTATAGGCTGTCCGCAGGGCACAACAATAGTGGTGAAAAACCTTTTCTATAATATACCGGCAAGAATGAAATTTCTTAAAAAAGATGCTACAGAAGCAGGATATGTATCTGATGTTATCAATAGGATGATTCTTGGGCATCCGGAGATTTCATTTAAATACATCAACAATGGCAAAGAAGCGGTATTCACACCGGGAAATAATAATCTGATCAGTTGTGTCTACAGTATCTATGGTAAAGATTATGTCAGATCCATGCTTCCGGTGGAATATGATGAAAACGGGATTAAAGTATCGGGTCTTGTAGGAAATGCTGATGTTGCCAGAGCAAACAGAAACTTTCAAAGTTTTTTTATTAATGGAAGATATATCAAAAGTAAGACATTGACCTATGCAGTAGAGGAAGCATATCGGAACATGTTAATGGTGAATAAATTTCCCACAGTTATACTGCATCTAAATATAAATCCTGCTATGATTGATGTAAATGTACATCCTACAAAGATGGAGGTCAAGTTCTCTAATGAAAAACAGGTCTACCAAGCAGTATATTGGGCTGTTCAAAATGCGTTATATGCTAAGAAACATATCCCTGAAGTGACGTTGCCTAAAAAAAGTGCTTTTCATTACATACCGCCTGCATCTGAAAAGATGAAAATAAGTGAGGAGAATCAGCAACAAGAAATTAATTTTGTGAAAGAGAAAGTATACATTCCGGAAGTGAAGTTACAAGTTCCGAATTTTGAGAAGGTTCCAAGTTCCGTATCATCAGTTCCGAATGTGAATCATGCTCAAAACATCGAGCCAAAAGAGGAGATTTCAAATAAAAACCTTGAGGCTCCCAGATTAAGAGATTATAAAATTATAGGTCAGGTTTTTAGCACTTATATTATTGTTCAGAAAGAGGATGAAATGTTTGTTGTTGACCAGCATGCTGCCCATGAAAGGTTAAGATTTGAACGATTGTTAAAGGAATATAATAAAAAAAACATATACTCTCAATCTTTATTGATACCTGTTGTGGTTACTTTATCCGGTCCGGAGGTACAGGTTGTAAAAGAGAATATGGATTTTTTTAAGAATATAGGGTTTGAGGTAGAAGATTTTGGCAATAATTCAATTGTAATCAGACAAACACCTATTTCTATTGAAGAAAAAGTATTAAAAGATTTGTTTTTGGAAATAGTAGGAATAGTTCAATCCAATAAAAAAGATACGATTACAGATATGGAAATACATACGCTTTATATGATAGCATGTAAGTCAGCGATAAAAGCAAATAGAAACATGCAGCAAGAAGAAATAGAAAAACTGATAGAAGACATACTACAACTGGAGAATATTAATACCTGCCCCCATGGAAGACCTATTATGATCTCTATGAGTAAGTATTATTTAGAAAAACAGTTTAAAAGAATACAATGAATTTGGTTCACAGTTCACGGTTCACAGTTCACAGAACTTGTGAAAACAAATATTGATAAAATATGAACTCTGGGCCTTCAACGAATAGATGATAAGTGAAGGTGGGAACATGTGTCAGAAGCCGCTGGTTGTGATAGTAGGTCCGACTGCTGTCGGTAAAACAGGATTATCTGTTGAATTAGCTTCTCGTATTAATGGAGAGATCATTTCTGCTGATTCAATGCAAATTTATAGATATATGGATATTGGGACTGCGAAAGTTACCCTTGAGGAGCAAAATGGTATAAGACATTATTTAATTGATGAAATAATGCCGGATGAAGAATTTAGTGTAGCACAATATAAAGAGCTGGCAGACCGATATATTGATAAAATTCTTGAGAAGGAAAAGCTGCCTGTTATGGTTGGTGGAACGGGTCTATATGTGAATAGTGTTGTTAATAATGTGAAATTCTCTGAGACCGTTACCGACTGGGAATACAGAAATAAACTTAATGCTTTAGCCGAAACAGAAGGCAATGAATATGTTCATAAGATGCTGGAGGAAGTGGACCCGATTACTGCCCACCGTCTTCACGTAAATGATATCAGAAGAGTCATCAGAGCTCTCGAAGTACATCATTTTACCGGAATACCTATTTCTAAACACCAACAAGAATCTTTAAAGGAACCATCGCCTTATCGTTTGGCATTCATTGGACTTACAATGGAGCGCGAATGGCTCTATGAGAGAATCAATGAAAGAGTAGATTTGATGCTTGAGCAGGGTCTCATAGACGAAGTTAAAAAGCTAATGGATATGGGATATCATAGAGATTTAACTTCAATGAAGGGTCTGGGATATAAAGAAATGATTGATTACTTGGAAGGTCTCAGTTCCTATGAAGAAGCTGTTGAGATTTTGAAGCGCGATACACGCAGATATGCCAAAAGGCAGCTCACTTGGTTTAGGAGAGATAACAGAATACATTGGATTCATATTGAAAAGAGTGATCATAAAAAAGAACTAATAGAAAAATGCCTAAAACATATAGCAGAAATTGGTATAATATAGTATAATGATTGTTAAGGGAATGGAGCCAATTTAAAATGAGCACCATTAAACATACCGGAAATATTATGATATTATTAACCATTTATGGTTGTCCGGTTATATAAAATAAAATCACTAGGGGAGGATTAGAATGATGAAAGCAAATATTAACCTTCAAGATGTATTTCTAAATCAAGTGAGAAAGGAGCACGTACTTGTCACCATTTATCTTACAAATGGTTTCCAGCTCAAAGGTATGGTAAAAGGTTTTGATAACTTTACAGTAGTACTGGATACTGATGGGAAACAGCAGCTTGTATACAAGCATGCAATATCCACCATTATTCCTGCAAAACCTATGAATCTTACTGCGAATAATAACGCAAACGAAGATTGATAACAGTACATAATCATATAAAAAAGGTTTCATATAAAGTAAGCGCTTCTTTCAGAAGCCTTTTTTATTTTTTTCATATTTTATCATATAAAAGAAGGATTTTTTCTGTTAATGTAGAAATATACATGGTGTGTGTTTCTAGGGGGAATATATATGAGTAAATTTATTAAAATTGTTTTAGCAGGTGTTGTACTATTATATGGCTGGTGCTTATATATATATTTGAATACTCCAGTGAGGACAGAAATAGTAAAGCATGGGATGCTGGAAGATGTAGAAAATGTAGATGCATATGTAATCAGGGAAGAAAAACTTTTGTATTCCAATGTAGCCGGAAGCTTTGACGGGATTGCAAGAGAAGGGGAAAGAGTTGCAAAAGGTGCAAAAGTAGCCACGGTTTATAAAGGTCAAGTTGATGAAAAGATACAGGAAGAACTAAAGAAAGTAAATGAACGTATTGCAGAAGTTAGCAGCAATCAGGGAAAATCAAGTATCTTTTCAAAAGATATTGAAAAGCTTGAAATACAAATGAATGCGAAAGTAAATGATATTATAAATATTTCTGCTTCCGGGAAAGCTGATAAACTTTCACAAATTAAAGCGGATATGAATAAAATTCTTGATAAAATGTTGGTCATCAGTGGTGAAAAAGGCGCTAGTGGAAATAATCTTGAAGCATTAAAAAAAGAAAGAGATAAATATGAAGAACAAATTCAATCTAACAAGATAGATTTATCTGCTGAGGCTTCAGGCGTTATATCTTATAATATTGATGGTATGGAGCAAATACTAAATCCTGAAAAAATTAATGAGTATATGCCTTCTCATTTTGCCAATCTTGACAATATACCTTTGAGTAATAATTCAGAGGTTAAACCCGGACAACCTGTAGCCAAGATTATTAATAACTTTGAATGGTACGTCGGTTTTCTAATTGAAGTAAAAAAAATGTATCCGCTGAACTTGGGTGACCGAGTAGATATAAGATTTAGGGATTTGGATAACACTACTATTAATGCAGATATTATCTATATTTCACCTGAAGAAGACGGAAAAGTAGTAGTAGTTGCTTCGTCTAATAAATATATTGAGTCTATGCATGAGATAAGAAAAGTAGATTGCGATATTATAAAACAATCTTATTCAGGCTTTAAAATTCCGGTATCGGCCATCAGGGTAAAAGACGGAAAAACCGGTGTTTATATTGTAAAGGAAAGAGTAGCTAGGTTCCGTGAAATTGAGATCTTGTATAAGAATAATGATTTTGCGATTATAAGAGAGAACAATATGAAAGATAACAGTGTCTTGTTATATGATGAAGTAATCGTCAAATCAAATAATATAGAAGATGGTAAATTAATTCGTTAGGGAGGTTAAGATGACAGATTTAGAAAAGAATATTTGTAATATTACAGAAAATATTTCCGATGCCGCTCAGCGCTCAGGAAGAAAGCCTGAGGACATTATATTGGTGGCAGTAACAAAGACCGTTGACGCGGATATGATAAACCGGGCAGTCGCATCGGGGATCACCAATATAGGAGAGAATAAAGTCCAGGAAATACTTAATAAGTATGATAAAATCCAATATGAGCATGTAAAATGGCACTTGATTGGGCACCTGCAAACAAATAAAGTTAAATATATTATTAATAAAGTACATATGATCCATTCGGTAGATTCCATAAAACTTGCCGAAGAAATCAATAAGAGAGCTGCAAAAATTGGCCGGACCATGGATATATTGGTTCAAGTAAATGTTTCAGGTGAAGAAAGCAAGTATGGGATAGATGTTGAAAGCTGCGGGCATTTAATAGAACAGCTTTCACAGTTATCAAATATCAGGGTAAAAGGACTTATGACCATCGCGCCATTAACGGAGAGCCCTGAAGAAGTAAGAGTGTTTTTTAGAAAATTAAGACAATTGTCCATTGACATAAACAAGAAAAACTACGATAATATTAATATGGAATATTTATCTATGGGGATGACAGGTGATTATGAGATTGCTATAGAAGAAGGGGCAAATATTGTAAGAATAGGAACTGCGATATTTGGACACCGTCAGTACAAATGATTTTGATAGGGGGCTTATCATGAGTAGTATCATTAATAAAATGCTGCATTTTGTTGGATTAGAGAATGAGGAAGAGTTAGATGAGGAAATAATAAACCAGAAGGAACATACAGTTGAACCGGAGTTAAGCAACTATGTTTCAAAGAAGAGCAAGGTTGTAAATATCCATACTACTACGCAGTTAAAAGTTGTTGTGATGCAGCCTGAAAGCTTCGATGAAGCAAAGGATATTGCAGATCATCTCAAAAGCAAGAAACCTGTTGTTATTAATCTGGAACAAGTTGAAAAAGAAGTTGCGAGACGAATTGTTGACTTCTTAAGCGGCTCGGTATACGCATTAGATGGAAATATTCAAAAAGTAGCTAATGGCATATTTCTTATAGCGCCCTATAATGTAGATATTATGGGGGATTTTAAAGACGAGCTGAGAAGCAAAGGGGTTTTTCCCTGGAACATGAATTTGTAATTACTATTGACAGATATATTGGAAGAACATAAATTTCAGACATTTGGATTTGATTGGAGGAACACATGCTAATACAATACTCTTTAAGGACACTATTGGATATTATTAGTTATCTGGTATTTGCTAGAGTAATAATATCCTGGTTGCCGATAGATAAACATAATCCTATTATACAGTTTATTTATCAGGTTACCGAACCGATTCTTGCACCTATCAGAAACCTTATTAACAGGTCATCAATGGGTGGGGGAATGATGATTGACTTTTCTCCAATTGTGGTTTGGCTATTGATTCAATATTTATTAGTACCACTTATCAGTACATATGTTAGGTTTTAGGAGTTTACCGTGATTAACAAGCAGCAAATATTGGATTCACTAAAAAAAAGAGAAGACAGATTGTTTGTATCAAAGATTATAGATCAGGCAATTCTGTCTTTAAAATATTATGAAGTGCGATTCACCAATTACTTAGATCCTTATCAACAGAAAGTAGTATCTGCAAAGCTTGGCAGAATTTCGGACCTCTGCATGGGATTGTCAAACGAATATGAACAGGCTGAAAGGAGAATAGTATCTTTCTTTCCTGATTATATGGCATCTGAGGATATTCAATATCCTTTTTCAGTATTGCAGATTTCCGGGAAAAATTTGGACCGGTTAAGCCACAGAGACTTTTTAGGTGCGATTCTTTCTTTAGGTATAAAGAGGGAAAAAATTGGCGATATTTTAATTACGAATGACGAGAGCTATATATTTGCAATGGATGATATTGCGTCTTATATTATTATGAACCTAAATAAAGTAGCGAATACAGGCATCATTATAGAAGAAAAAAGTATTAATAATATCAAAATTCCTGAGAAAAAACATAAGGAAATACAGTCCACTGTGGCATCTCTTAGATTAGATGCTGTTCTAAGTACAGCTCTGGCGGTATCAAGAACAAAGGTACTTCCTTTGATTCAATCGGAAAAGGTAAACGTAAATTGGGAGTGTATTGGCTCACCGTCTTTTATGTTAAAAGAAGGTGATGTTATTTCGGTACGTGGGCAAGGCAGGATGGTGTTAGACCGCGTCGGAGGCTTAACACGAAAAGGAAGAATAAGCATAACGGTAAAAAGATTTATCTAGGGGGCTGGTTTTCATGTTAACACCGTTGGATATAGAAAATAAACGATTTAAAAAGAAACCTTTTGGTTATAGTGAGCTGGAAGTAGAGGAGTTTCTTACAAAGGTCGTGGAAGACTACGAAAGATTGTATAAGGAAAACATCGAGTTAAAAGATAAAATTGCTGTACTGAATGAAGGAATTCAACACTATAGGTCCATAGAAGAAACCTTGCAAAATACCCTTATTGTCGCTCAAAGTACAGGCGAAGATATTAAAAAAAATGCTTATGCAAAAGCTGAGAATATTATAAGAGAAGCAGAAGTAAAAGCGAGTCAGATGATTGGTGACGCAAATCAGGAAGTAGCAAGGGTCAGCTATCAATATGAAGAAGCTAAAAGAAACTTCCGCACTTTTAAAGCCAAACTGGAAGCATTAATTAATGCCCAGTTGGATATGATGCGGGAAGTCAAGGACAATGCTGAAAACAGCAAGCAGGATGGTGAGATGGTTGGATAGTATTAAGATGGATTTTAATGAAAGAAGCTACTCAATATATTTTGAAGAAAACTTTTCGTCACTGCCGCAAGTTCTAAAAGAAAAAAAAATTACCTCAAAAATTCTTATTGTTACCGATAGTAATGTGGACAAGCATTATGGAAATCAGTTGTATGATTTGTTAATAAATGAAGGGTTTTCTGTATATAAGCATGTTTTTGAAGCAGGGGAGCAGAATAAGCATCTGGCTACCATTTCTTCCATTTATGATACATGCTTAGCTAACCGTCTGGATAGAGGTTCGGCTGTGATCGCATTAGGTGGTGGTGTAACGGGGGATATTGCAGGGTTTGCGGCATCTACTTACATGCGGGGGATCAAGTTTATTCAAGTTCCTACCAGCCTGCTGGCGCAAGTAGATAGCAGTGTGGGTGGCAAGGTAGGAGTGGATTACAAAGGAACTAAAAATATTATCGGTTCTTTCTATCAACCGTCTCTGGTATATATGAATTTAAGCGTACTGCAAACACTTCCGGAAAGAGAATATATTTCGGGTATGGCTGAAATCATAAAACATGGCATTATCTATGATAACGCTTTCTTTGAATATCTTGAACAAAATATGGGTGATATTCTTAATTTAGATATGAACACTTTAAAACACGTGGTGAGAAAGAACTGTTTGATAAAATCGCAGGTTGTGCAGCAGGATGAAACAGAACAGGGATTAAGAGCGATTCTTAATTTTGGTCACACCATAGGCCATGCGATTGAAACAGTGTTGGATTTTCGATTGCTGCATGGGGAATGTGTTGCTATAGGCATGATTGCTGCCGCATATATAGGATGCCGTAAAAAAATGTTCAGAGAAGATGAAATGGATAGGATCATTGCTTTATTAAAACGCGCAGGCCTTCCTGTTAATATTAAGGATATTGATTACGATAAAATCCATGATGAAATGCTTAAAGACAAAAAGCAGGTAGATAATAAGCTGAAATTTATACTACCGACGGAAATAGGAAAAGTGATGCAGACCACAGAAGTTACAAAAGAAGATATTTATAATGCATTAGAATATATATCCATATAAAAAAGGCTGCCGCGGCAACCTTTTTTATATTCATTTTAACTTGGGTATATTCTCATGGTATGGAGGATAAACGACTCCTTTTTCAGTAATAATCGCTGCCACATATTTATTTGGAGTTACATCAAAAGGAGGATTTGCCACTTTCACGCCATCCGGTGCAATTTGAACACCGCAAATATGCGTAACCTCACGGGAATTTCTTTCTTCGATGGGTATTTCCCGCCCATCTTTTAGATTAAAGTCAATGGTAGAGAGAGGTGCTACAACTCCATTTTTTCTATCATTGCATAAATTAGTTTTTTTACATTTTCTACATTATCATTAAACACTTTTAATACCGCTTCATGAGTAACCGGCTTAATGTCATCACGGCCTTCCAACCCGGCGTCATAGTCGGTTATTAATGAGATATTGACATATGGGATTCCCATTTCCAGCGCAAGGTAGCATTCGGGATACTGTGTCATATTGATGACTTCCCAACCCATCTTGCTGAACCATCGGCTTTCCGCTCTTGTAGAAAAACGCGGACCTTGGATCACAACCACGGTTCCTCGTTCGTGTACAGGGATGTTCAGTTCTTTGGCAGTATCGATCGCAAGTTTTCTCAACTTGGCATCATAAGGGTCGGCAGGACTTATATGCTTTACTTCAGGACCATCAAAAAAAGTATCTTTTCTGCCGGTAGTCCGGTCAACAAACTGATCGCATATTACAAATTCTCCCGGTTTCACATGGGGCTGAAGACTGCCGCAAGCATTGGGCGCAATAATTTTTTTTACGCCAAGTACTTTCATCGCATAGATATTTGCTCTATAGGGTACTAAATGAGGTGGATATTGATGATGTTTTCCATGTCGAGGTAGAAACGCCACTCTTTTATTTCCTATTGTGGCTATTGCTATTTTATCACTTGGTTTGCCATAGTGGGTGTCTATTTCAATTTCTTCTACATTTTGCAAAAAAGAATAAAAACCTGAACCGCCAAATACACCAATATCTGCTTGCTTGTCCATAATGAATCCTCCTAAGTGTAATATTTTGTCATACCTAAATTATATAGCATTATCTTTATTTTTCAATCATTTTAAGGAAATTTATACTTGCTTATTTGATAATAAGTGGTTTATATTTTGGGAAAGTTATTATTAAATTCATTGTTTACAGATAAAGTTAACTATACGTATAGCTATATATTGGAGGAGTTTGTATGGATAGGCAGAAGTTGGATAGATTTAAAAAGATACTTAGGGAAGAGAAAGAGCAGCATGACCGCGTGCTGAATGATATGAAAAAATTTGATATGGGAGACCAAGACCGGGATTCTGCAGGAGAGCTTTCCAATTATGATAATCATCCGGGAGAGTTGGGAACACAATTATTCCAGTTGGAACTTAACATGGGTTTAGAAGTGAGCGAGGAGCATCAAATTAAAGAAATACACGACGCACTTACAAGGATAGAAAAAGGAACTTACGGAAAATGTGAATTATGCGGTAAAGAGATTGACGAAGAAAGACTGGAAGTGATTCCATCGGCAAGGCTTTGTATTGATTGCGAAGAAGATAAGGAAATAGATATGGAGTATCTGATGAATAACCGCCCGGTAGAAGAGAAAGTAATAGATGCGCCATTTGGAAGAAAATATTTGAATGAACAAGAAGATGATGAATATGAAGGAATGGATCAGTTGAATGATGTAATGAAATACGGGTCGGCAAGCACCCCGCAAGATATGGGGGGATACCATGATTATGAAGAATACTACAGTAATGAGGATGATCAGCAGGGCATAGTAGACCCCATGGATAATATAAGTAATGAGCAGTATGAGAAACAACTGCCGGATTGATTTGTACTAGTTCACAGTACACGGTTCACAGTTCACGGATTTTATCAGACAAACTGTGAACCGCAAAAAAAAATTGCAATATTTCATACGGTATGATTTTTATTAATGCATAATATTGCTAACCCCATTAAGTAATGTTATAATTTACTAGATAATAATGTAGAAGGGGTTGAAGTTATTGCTTTGGTTTATCATTATAGCAGCTGTTATAGCGCTTGACCAATACACAAAATATCTGGCATTAACAAGGTTGGTAAATTATGATACTATTCCTTTGATTGAAAATGTCTTTCATCTGACTTTTGTTAAAAATAGAGGGGCTGCTTTTGGGATACTTCAAAATCAAAAGTGGTTTTTTATTGTTGTTACCGGTGCAATTATGATTGGAATCATTTATTATATTTATCGTGAAAAGCCTGAAAGTAAACTGCTTATGATCAGTTTATCCATGATTTTAGGAGGCGCTGTAGGCAATCTCATAGATAGGATCAGGTATAGCTATGTCGTCGACTTTTTTGATTTCACTCTGATTAATTTTCCGGTTTTTAATGTAGCAGACTCATTTGTTGTGGTAGGAACTATTTTTCTATCCTATTACCTTCTTTTTAAATATGATGCTAAAAAGGATGAAGCATAAATGACCACGCAAAACCTAATAGCGGTAGAAGATTCGGAGAGTACGAGAATTGATAAATATTTAAGTGACCACGTTGCGGATTTAACCCGTTCATATGCACAAAAGATCATCAATGACGGATTGGTTAAAGTAAATAATGCAATCATTAAACAGAATTATAAGGTAAAACTCAATGACATGATTTCATATGAAATACCCGAGCCACAGGTATTGGAAGTGAAAGCGGAAGATATCAAGCTGGATATTGTATATGAAGATAAGGATTTACTGGTAGTAAACAAACCGCAAAATATGGTTGTACATCCTGCGGCAGGAAATTATACCGGTACACTTGTAAACGCGCTGATGCAGCATTGCGGTAATAATCTTTCGGCTATTAACGGCGTAATACGTCCCGGTATTGTCCATAGAATCGATAAAGATACTTCGGGTTTGCTTCTTGTTGCAAAGAATAATAAGGCCCATGTCGGCCTTGCAAAGCAGATCAAGGACCATACATTGACCAGGAGATATATCACTATTGTACATGGCGTCATCAAGAATGATAGGGGACTGATCGATGCCCCTATCGGAAGACATCCTGTTGACAGAAAAAAGATGAGTGTAAATACACAGAACGGTAGAAACGCGGTTACCCATTTTAAGGTATTAGAAATATTTCATCAATATACATATATAGAATGTCAGCTTGAGACAGGAAGAACCCATCAAATACGGGTGCATATGAGCTATATCGGTCATCCTATTGTCGGTGATCCGGTGTACGGCTGCAAAAAAGAAAAGTTTAAATTAGCCGGTCAAGCACTGCATGCAAAATTATTAGGCTTTATTCATCCTATAAGTGGTGAGTATATGGAGTTTGAGGCCCCGGCTCCAGCGTATTTCGACAATATTTTAAATTTATTACGAAAAAATATAATGAAATGATAGACAAGTTCAAGGATTTAATATATAATGATTAAGAAAATTGAATATGACTCAACCTTTAAATTAGTCCCGTGAGGCTGGTAAGGTCGAAGTACAGATGATGTGTTTATGAACAGAATAATTATGCCTGTTTATGGCATACTATCATAGAGTATAACTTCTTACCAGTGGGTAAGAAGTTTTTTTTAATATGCAGACATTTTACTTATTTATCCTACGGGAAGGCACATGGGTATGCTGAAGCCGGCTTTAATGTATTTGAAATGAAAAGGAGGATGAAAGATGGATTTGATTGAAAAGGCAGAAATTATGGATGAACAGGCGATGCAAAGAGCAATCACCCGAATATCCCATGAGATTATCGAAAAAAATAAAGGCATAGAAGAAGTGGTATTGATCGGGATTCAACGGCGCGGTGTCCCGCTGGCAAAAAGAATAGCGCAAAAAATCAAAGAGGTTGAAGGAATAGAAGTTCCTGCAGGTATTCTTGATATTACGCTGTATAGAGATGATCTCAGTACATTAGCCGAACATCCTGTCATTAACGGAACCGAAATTGATTTCTCAGTTACCGGAAAGAAAATCATCTTAGTAGATGATGTATTATATACAGGCAGAACCGTCAGAGCTGCAATAGATGCTATTATGGACCTTGGAAGACCCACAATGATTCAATTGGCGATATTAATTGACAGAGGACATCGGGAGCTCCCGATCAGAGCGGAGTATGTAGGGAAAAACGTACCTACTTCCAAGAACGAAGTTATCCATGTAAAAGTAAAAGAAATCGATGAAATTAACAATGTAACCATCAGCAGTTACGACAATTAAAGTAAGTCTGCCATGGATATGGCTTAATAATATTTCTAATGATAAAACGAAAGGGGCTTTTCAAATGTCAAATAGCGCAAAATCTTATATTTTAGGTTTACAGCACTTATTTGCAATGTTCGGCGCTACAGTTTTGGTTCCGGCATTAACCGGTTTGAATCCGGCAGTAGCACTTTTTACAGCAGGTTTAGGTACACTGGCATTCCATTTTGTAACAGGGAAAAAGGTACCGGTATTTTTAGGTTCAAGTTTCGCATTTATTCCTGTAATTCAGGCAGTCATTATTGATAAGAATCCTCAATATATTCCTCTTGCACAAGGCGGGATTATAGCAGCCGGATTTGTATATATTCTTTTATCCGCTTTGGTAGCATTGGTTGGAGTAGATAAGATAAGATCTTTCTTCCCTCCGATTGTAACAGGGCCTATCATTATGGTAATCGGTTTAACATTAAGTCCTACAGCCGTAAGTATGGCATCAGGAAACTGGTATGTCGCAATATTCGTTCTTGTAGTGGTCATCGCCGTTACCGTATTTGATAAAGGGTTCTTCAAGCTGGTGCCTATCTTGATCGGGATCGCTTCGGGATATGTTCTTTCATTGATATTTGATTACGCAGGATGGTCGGGTGAGACGCCATTGGTAAATATCCAAGCGATTCACGATGCACCACTGTTCTACTTCAATGATATTGTTAACGGCAAATTCTTTACGGTTCCGACTTTTGATTGGAGTGTCATTCTATTAATTGCCCCGGTCGCTTTTGTAACTTTCATGGAGCATATAGGTGATATTACAACCAATGGTGCAGTCGTACAAAAAGATTTCTTTAAAGACCCCGGAATGCATAGGACGATACTGGGTGATGGTTTAGCGACCTTAATCGCCGGTACTTTCGGTGGACCTGCTAACACAACCTACAGTGAGAACACCGGTGTACTGGCAGTTACCAAAGTATATGACCCAAGAATTTTAAGAATCGCGGCCGTTTACGCGATTATTCTTAGCATGGTTGGGAAATTGGGTGCCGTGCTGCAGACCATACCGGTACCGGTTATGGGGGGAGTTAGCCTTGTGCTGTTCGGTATGATCGCAAGTATTGGTATGAGAACAATCTCCGAAGCAGAACTGGACTTTACACACAGCAGAAACTTAATCATTGTATCATTAATCCTTGTCGTCGGACTTGGCGTAGGGAATGTACAAATTACACAGAGCTTTTCGGCCTCCGGCTTGTTCCTTGCAACAGTGGTAGGCGTATTCGCAAATAAAGTATTACCCAAAGATGTTTAGATAGATCTTATAGAGTAGTGAGGAAATCCTTACTACTCTTTTAAAAAGGAAGTTTAATGAAGAGGTGATCATATGCTAGGTAAAAGAAAAGATTTGCTTGGGTTAAAGGATTTAACGGCAGAAGAAATTAAGTATATATTAAACAATGCGGAAACAATGAAATATATCTTAGCACAAAAGAATAAAAAAACTCCGCATCTTCAGGGGAAATCAATTATCACCCTGTTTTATGAAAATAGTACGAGAACCAGACTTTCTTTTGAATTGGCTGCTAAATATATGAGCGCCAGTGCAGCAAATGTATCTGCATCTACAAGCAGCGTATCAAAGGGCGAAACACTAATAGATACAGGTAAGACCATAGATATGATGGGAACGGATATTATTATTATTCGTCATCCTATGTCAGGGGCGCCGCATTTATTAGCTAAAAATGTAGACGCTTCCGTGATCAATGCCGGTGATGGTATGAATGAACACCCGACACAGGCACTGCTGGATATGATGACCATTAAAGAAAAAAAAGGAAAAATCAATGGCTTAAAAGTAGCAATTATCGGTGATATTGCGCACAGCAGAGTTGCACGCAGCAACATTTGGGGATTAACCAAGTTGGGTGCGGAAGTTTGTGTTGCAGGACCGTCCACATTGCTTCCGGCAGAAATCGAGAAGACCGGTGTAAAAGTATTTAACAGTGTCCAGGAAGCGCTTTTGGATGCAGATGTGGTGATGGGTCTTAGAATCCAAATGGAGAGGCAAAAGAGCGGATTATTCCCGACAACACGTGAATATGCCAGATTCTTCGGGATTGATGATAAGAGGCTTATGTTTGCTAAAGAAGATGCACTTCTGCTGCACCCCGGTCCGGTAAATCGAGGGGTGGAATTATCATCTGAAGTAGTTGACGGTGAAAGTTCATTAATCAATGAGCAGGTTACCAATGGTGTAGCCGTGAGGATGGCGATCCTTTATATACTTGCCAGAAAGGGTGGTAATAATGAGAATATTAATTAAAAACGGGCATGTAATTGACCCAAAAAACAATAGGGACGATATTCTTGATATTTATATTGAACAGGGAAAAATTGTTGAAATAGATAAAAATCTGGATTACAGCGGCGGAGAATTAGAGATTATTGATGCGGCGGGAAAATTAGTGGTGCCCGGATTGATTGATATGCACTGTCACCTTAGGGAACCGGGATATGAGTACAAGGAAGATATCGAGAGCGGTACAAGAAGTGCTGCAGTGGGTGGGTTTACATCTATTGCATGCATGCCCAATACAAGTCCGGTAATAGATAACCAAGCCATTGTAGAATATATTAAAGCCAAAGCTAAAAGTGTAGGCGTTGTAAATGTTTATCCTATAGGCGCTGTAACCAAAGGATTAAAAGGGGAAGAACTAGCGGAAATAGGTGAACTGAAATTCGCGGGTGTCGTTGCTGTTTCGGATGACGGAAGGCCAGTTATGAACGCATCTTTGATGAGAAGAGCACTCCAATATTCCAGTATGTTTGAGACACCGGTGATCTCCCACTGTGAGGATTTGACATTGGTTGATGAAGGTGTAATGAACGAAGGATATATGTCTACTTATCTGGGATTAAAGGGAATTTCCAAAGCTGCTGAAGAGGTTATGGTCGCAAGGGATATCGTTCTATCGGAAGTGACAGGGGCACCTATTCACATCGCTCATGTAAGTACGGCAGGAGCAGTAGATATGATACGATATGCAAAAGCAAAAGGGATCAAAGTTACCTGCGAAACATGCCCACACTATTTTACACTTACAGATAAGGATGTCGACGGCTACAATACCATTGCTAAAATGAATCCTCCGCTGCGTACAGATAAGGACGTTGAGGCTATCAAGGAAGGCTTGCGAGATGGTACCATTGATGCCATCGCAACCGATCATGCACCCCATCATACCGATGAAAAGAACGTAGAATTCACCAAAGCCGCAAACGGTATCATCGGATTTGAAACTGCGCTTGCACTAAGTATCACTTATCTGGTAAATGAAGGTGTGCTGACCATGAAAGAGTTGCTTCAAAAAATGTGTTTAAACCCTGCAAACATTCTGGGATTAAATAAGGGATCTTTAGGAATTGACAAACCGGCGGATATTATAGTAATTGATCCTAATGAAGAATATGTAGTGGACGTAAATCAGTTTCAGTCCAAAAGCAGAAACTCTCCTTACCACGGGTATAAACTGAAAGGGACGGTACATTATACCATCGTTGGAGGGAACGTGATTGTAAGGCAGAAAGTGCTGCTTTAGGGGTAGTGAATAAGTAATAGTGAATAGTGAATAATGGACAATGGACAATGGACAATGGACAATATAATAAGGAAGATGTGAGCGACTAATGGTCTGTGGGAAAGGTTTGAGATCACTGATACAGTCATATTTAGCACACAGAAGGAGTGAAGCATGGGGACGGACCTACTGCTGCGCTCGTTTTTTAGGGAAGCTGAAGGTCCGTCCCCATGCTTTGCGACTGACCAATCAAGCACTTTTTCAGTGGTTTCGGACTGGTCTGCTGTCCCGACTAGTTTTGGAGGGGCTGCGGCCCTGGGCCCCGCCCATGTGTTGCCCTGACCGATAAAGCACTTTTTCACATCTTCCAAAATCACGTGAAAGCAGAGGTGGATGATTGGGATGTCTATGGATGTTTTAATTGAAAAGATAAAAGAGAAAAATAATCCTTCGGTCATCGGTTTGGATCCGAAGGTTGAATATGTACCGGGTTTTATTAGGGAAAAATGCTACGAACAATATGGTAAGACTCTCAAAGGTGCAGCACAGGCGATATTGGAATTTAATAAAAACTTGATAGATGGCCTCTTTGATATTATTCCGGCCGTCAAACCGCAGGCAGCGTATTATGAAATGTACGGTTATGAAGGTGTCAGAGTACTTCATGAAACTGTTGAATACGCAAAGAGCAAAGGCTTATATGTCATTGCCGATATAAAGAGAAATGATATCGGCTCAACTGCGGAAGCCTATTCCAGTGCATACCTGGGTACCACAGACATTGACGGTATACAAACAAATGCATTTCAATCGGATAGCGTTACAGTAAATCCTTATTTAGGTTCTGATGGGATTGAGCCTTTTATCAATGATTGTAATAAGTATAACAAGAGTATATTTGTTCTTGTTAAAACTTCTAACAAATCCTCCGGAGAGCTGCAGGACCTTACGGTTGATGGGGAAATGCTCTATGAAAAGGTTGCTGCGTTGGTAAATCAATGGGGACAAAAAAGTATGGGAAACCATGGTTACAGCAATATTGGCGCAGTTGTAGGAGCCACTTATCCTGAGCAAGCAGCAAAATTAAGAAAAATGATGCCCAATGCTTATTTCCTAGTGCCCGGATATGGAGCGCAAGGAGGAACTGCCAAAGACGTAATGAACAGTTTCAATAAAGATGGCCTGGGAGCAATCGTAAATTCCTCCAGGGGAATTATGTGTGCCTATAAGAATATGAAGATGGATGAAAAAGATTTTGTGAATGCAGCAAGAGAAGCTGCGGTAAATATGAAAAATGAGATAGTAAGTAGTTTATAGTAGATAGCAGGAATTTAATCCTGCTATTCGTCAGAAAGGGAGGCGAAATTCGTGAAAAAAGCGATATTGGTACTTGAAGATGGTACTATATTTGAAGGCAGCAGTTTCGGTATGGAAGGAGACGTTATCGGTGAGATCGTATTTAATACGGGAATGACCGGATATCAGGAAATTCTGACAGACCCTTCATACTGCGGCCAGATTGTAAACATGACATATCCGCTGATTGGCAACTACGGCGTTAATATAGATGATTTTGAATCCTCAAAGCCGCAGGTTAAAGGGTTTATTGTAAGAGAATTATGTAAATCACCCAGTAACTGGCGTTCGGCTGAAACACTGGATCATTACCTAAAGAAGAATCATATCATCGGGATCGAAGGGATAGATACAAGAGCACTAACCAGAATTCTTAGAGACAATGGCACTATGAACGGTATGATCTCTACCGATGTTGAAAGCGATGTAAATAAAAAGATAGAACAAATTAAAGCATTTACCATAAACAATCCGGTAAACGAAGTGACTTGTAAAGCACCTTACGAATTAAAAGGTGATGGTTTCAAAGTGGCTGTCATCGACCTTGGCGCAAAGCTGAATATTGTACGTTCCTTATCAGCAAGAGGATGTAATGTACATGTTTTTCCTGCCCACACCGGCGCAAAGGAGATTATGGAGATTCAACCCGATGGGATTATGCTTACGAATGGTCCTGGCAACCCTAAAGATTGTGAAAGTATTATTGAAAATATAAAAATTCTGATTGATTCAGGCATACCGATTTTTGGAATCTGCCTTGGTCACCAATTGATTGCGCTAGCCCATGGAGCAGACACCGAAAGGTTAAAATACGGACATAGAGGATGCAATCATCCGGTAAAGGATGTTACAAAAGACTTGACTTACATTACATCTCAGAACCATGGTTATACCATTATAGAATCTTCTTTAAACAAAGAATTGGCTGAGGTTAGTCATATCAATATGAACGATGGCACTATTGAAGGTGTCCGTTATAAAAACAAGCCGGTTTTTACTGTTCAGTTTCACCCGGAAGCATCTCCGGGTCCGAAGGATACAGCATATTTATTTGATGAATTCATCCAAGCGATGACAAGATATAGAGAGGAGAAAGCTTAATGCCATTAAGAAAGAATATTAAAAAGGTATTGGTAATCGGTTCAGGACCAATCATTATAGGTCAGGCAGCCGAGTTTGACTATGCGGGTACACAAGCCTGTCAGGCATTAAAGGAAGAAGGAATTGAAGTTGTGCTGGTAAACAGCAATCCTGCTACCATCATGACAGATCAAAATATAGCTGAAAAAGTATATATCGAACCGCTTACTCCGGAAATAGTGAAAAAAATTATTATAAAGGAAAAACCCGACAGCATCCTGCCGACGCTTGGAGGCCAGACAGGACTGAATCTTGCGATGGAATTGGCTGAAGGAGGCTTTTTGGAAAGCCAAGGCGTAAAACTGCTGGGAACAGCTGTCGAAGCGATTAAAATGGCGGAGGACCGTCAAGAATTTAAAGATACGATGGAGAGAATAGGGGAGCCTGTCATTGCCAGCAAAGTTGTAAGCACCTATGAAGATGCACTTGCTTTCGCCCGTGAAATTGACTTCCCTGTGATCGTACGTCCTGCGTATACGCTTGGAGGAACAGGCGGAGGGATTGCCTATAATGAAAAAGATCTATCTGAAATCGCTCCTCATGGCCTGCGTTTAAGCCGTGTTCATCAGGTTTTAATCGAAAAGTGTATTGCAGGATGGAAGGAAATAGAATATGAAGTCATGCGGGACAGCAAGGGGAATTGCATCACCGTATGTAATATGGAAAATATCGACCCTGTGGGTGTGCATACCGGAGATAGTATCGTTGTAGCACCTTCACAAACACTGACCGATAAAGAATATCAGATGCTTAGAAGCGCATCATTGAATATTATATCAGAGTTAGGGATAGAAGGTGGCTGTAACGTTCAGTTTGCCCTGCATCCTGAAAGCTTTGAATATGCGGTCATAGAAGTAAACCCAAGGGTAAGCCGCTCCAGTGCGTTGGCTTCTAAAGCCACAGGATACCCCATCGCTAAAGTTGCAACGAAAATTGCGATCGGATACGGACTGGATGAAATAAAAAATGCCGTTACCGGTAAGACTTACGCATGCTTTGAGCCTACGCTGGACTATGTTGTAGTTAAAATTCCGAAATGGCCTTTCGATAAGTTTGTGAAAGCAAAAAGAACCCTGGGAACACAAATGAAAGCCACCGGTGAAGTAATGGCCATCAGTTCCTCTTTTGAGGGCGGACTCATGAAAGCCATACGTTCCCTTGAGCTAGGACTATTTAATATCGAATTGGATTTCTTAAAGAAGTTCAGCGATGAAGAAATTTATTCCAGATTAAAAAATATTGATGATGAAAGAATATTTGTAGTAGCCGAAGCGCTGCGTCGCGGCACGACAGTGCAACAAATCAACGATATCACAAAGATAGACTTGTTCTTCCTTGATAAGATCAGCCAGTTGGTGCAAATAGAGAAAAAACTGAAGTCTTTAAGCATAGACCAGCTGGATAAAAGCGTATTGTTAAAAGCGAAGAAAATGGGCTATACCGATGCGGTGATTGCATCTTTTGTAAGATGTACGAAGGATGAGCTGAGGGCGCTGAGAAAGTCCTTGTCCATCAATCCGACTTATAAAATGGTTGATACCTGCGCGGCTGAATTTGAAGCCGTAACCCCTTACTACTACTCTACGTTCGATGACCATTGTGAAGTAAAACACTCAACCAATAAAAAAGTACTGGTCATCGGTTCAGGGCCTATTAGAATCGGACAAGGGATAGAATTTGACTACTGTTCTGTACATTCGGTATGGGCACTAAAGGAAGCAGGCTATGAAACAATCATCGCGAATAACAATCCGGAAACGGTAAGTACCGATTTTGATACTTCCGATCGCCTATACTTTGAGCCTTTGACGCCGGAAGATATAGAATATATTGTTGAAACAGAAAAACCTTTCGGCGCGATTGTACAGTTCGGAGGCCAGACAGCTATAAAGCTTACAAAAACACTTAAAGAATTGGGTGTCAAAATACTGGGAACCACTGCTGAAAATATAGATGCTGCAGAAGACAGGGAAAAATTTGATAAGATTCTGGAACAGTGCGATATTCCAAGACCTGCCGGAAAAACGGTCTATACATTGGAAGAAGCTTTGGACGCTGCCGGGCAGCTCGGATATCCCGTCCTTGTCAGACCTTCCTATGTTCTAGGCGGACAGGGTATGGAAATAGCGTTTAGTGAAAATGATGTCATTGAATTTATGGAAATTATCAATCGTGTAAAACAAGAGCATCCTATACTGATTGATAAATATATGATGGGTAAAGAAATTGAGGTTGACGCGATATGTGATGGCGAAGACATCCTTATCCCCGGTATTATGGAACATCTGGAAAGAGCCGGCGTACACTCGGGGGACAGTATCTCGGTCTATCCAACTCAAACCATTGAACAAAAATATAAGGATATGATTGTAGATTACACGTATAAGCTGGCTAAAGCACTTGATGTAAGAGGCTTGATAAATATTCAATTTGTCTTATACAATGGCCAAGTGTATGTCATAGAGGTAAATCCTCGTTCCAGCAGAACAGTACCGTATATAAGCAAGGTCACTAAAGTACCAATGGTAAATCTCGCAACAAAAGCTGTGTTGGGCATGAAGCTGAAGGATCTGGGGTATGGAACAGGATTGCACCCGGAGGGCAAACATATCGCCGTAAAAGTACCGGTGTTCTCCTTCGAAAAACTCCACGATGTTGACATCAGCCTTGGGCCGGAAATGAAGTCTACCGGAGAAGTACTTGGAATTTCGGAGAATTTTGCCGAAGCGCTTTATAAAGGATTAATAGGTGCCGGATTTAAAATGCCTAGGAGAGGCAATATCTTAATGACAGTAAGAGATACTGATAAACAAGAATTGATCTCTATTGCGCAGGATTTTGAAGCTTTAGGATTCAAGCTCTATGCTACCGGTAATACAGCACATAAACTCAACAGAAACTATATTGCGACCAATGTTGTAAAGAAGATAGGTGAAGGTTCGCCGGATATTCTTGATTTGATACAGTCAGGAAAAATAGATATGGTAATCAATACGCCTACACGTGGAAGACAACCTGGCAGAGACGGTTTTAGAATTAGAAGAAAGTCAGTAGAGCAATCCATACCGTGTCTTACATCCCTGGATACGGCTAAGGCGGTCATTGATAGCTTGAAACTCAATAAGGAACAAAAAGATCTTGAAGTGATAGATATTACGAAGATATAATTTATAGTGGGGAGTGGGGAGTGGGGAGTGGATAGCAACCGTGATTCATAACTCATAGTCTGCGATGTATTTGTTTTGTAGGGGCAGGCCTTGTGTCTGCCCAAAGAACTAATAGTAAGCAATTGGTTATTTGTAAAATACACAAGGAGATATCAAATATGTACAAACAAACATATCTTTGTCTGATCACCTATAAAAAAGAAATTGCACCCGGCATCATCGATATGAGGATTAAGAGTGAAGAAATTGCACAGCAGGCTCAGCCGGGACAGTTTTTAAATATTAAGTGTTGTAATGGGTTAAATGCAATATTGAGAAGACCTATCAGCATATGTGATGTAGATGTTGAAAAACATGAAGTAAGATTTATATTCCAAATAAAAGGAGAAGGTACAAAATTACTTTCTTCAAAGTCAATTGGAGAGCAACTTGATATTCTTGGACCGTTAGGAACAGCATTTGCTTTAGAGCAGCAGTATTCAAATCCATTATTAATAGGTGGTGGAATAGGGACGTTCCCTCTGCTGTATCTGGCAAAAAAACTTGACCGGGAAAATATCTCTGCGTATTTGGGCTTCAGAAATAAAGATATAGTAACACTGGAAGATGAGTTTAAGAATTATTGCTCAGATGTGCAGATTGCTACTGATGATGGGAGCTATGGATTTAACGGTTATGTGACACAGTTGCTGGAGAAAAAAATTCAAGAAGGAAAAGTCGATATTGTATATGCCTGCGGGCCGGAACCCATGCTAAAAGCTGTGGTTGACATGTGTAAAGCAAATAACCTTTACACCCAAATATCTATGGAACAGAGAATGGGGTGCGGAATTGGCGCTTGTCTGGTATGTGTATGCAAGATCAAAGTAAACACGGAAGATGGTTGGGATTATAAGCATGTGTGCAAAGACGGACCTGTTTTTTGTGGGAATGAGGTGATATTCAGTGAGTAAAAATGTAGATTTCGTGGCTCAAAATAAGGTTAACATGAAAGTGAATATCGCAGGAGTTGAATTAAATAATCCCGTTATAACAGCATCAGGTACTTTTGGCTTTGGCAGAGAATACGGAGAGTATATTGACTTAAATAAATTAGGTGGAATATGTGTAAAGGGATTAACCTTTACACCGCGAAAAGGCAATCCTCCTCCCCGAATTGCGGAAACTCCCGCAGGAATTTTGAACAGTGTAGGATTACAAAATCCCGGGGTGAAATATTTTGTTGATCACGAGATGCCTTTTCTTAAAAAGTTTGATACAAGAATTATCGCAAATATATCGGGCAATACTGTGGAAGAATATTGTAGTATGGCTGAGATTTTGAGTGACAGCGATGTTGACCTTATTGAAATGAATATCTCATGTCCGAATGTAAAAGAAGGCGGTGTTGCTTTTGGGACCAAAGCCTCTACCGTCAGCCATATTACGAAAGAAGTAAAAAAGCATTGCGCAAAGCCATTGATTGTAAAGCTTTCGCCCAATGTGACAGATATTAAAGAAATAGCGCTTGCGGCGGAAGAAGGCGGTGCGGATGCCGTTTCTCTTATCAATACGCTTTTAGGAATGGCCATTGACATTCACAGCCGGAAACCGATACTGGCAAATAATGTAGGAGGCTTATCCGGGCCTGCTGTAAAACCGGTAGCAGTTAGAATGGTCTGGCAGGTGACATCGGTGGTAAAAGTACCTGTCATCGGAATGGGTGGAATTATGACAGGTGAGGATGCCGTCGAATTTATGCTGGCCGGTGCATCCGCAGTAGCGGTAGGTACAGCAAATTTTGTAGACCCACAGGTTTGTCCTAAAGTTGTACAGGGGTTAGAAAGTTATTTAAAGCAGCAGCATATACATGATGTGAAGGATGTCATTGGAAAATTGGAGCTTAATTGACAATTAATAATTAAGGAGAGTTTTATGACAAGGTTGATTTTAGTTAGGCATGGAGAAGCTGAAGGAAATATAATGCGGAGATTTCACGGACAAACCAATTCCCAATTAACTGAAAACGGTCATATGCAGGTTAAAAAGTTAGCCGAACGGATGGCGTCGGAACGTATAGATATATTGTATTCCAGTGATCTGTCGAGAGCTTATCAGACAGCAAAATATATCGCAGAAAAGAAGAACATGGATATTCATATTGTAGAAGGCCTGCGTGAAATAAACGGTGGTGACTGGGAGGATATCCCCTTTGCGGAACTACCTAATAAATGGCCGGAGATTTACCGATGCTGGGAAGACCAACCGCATCTTGCCCAATTACCCAATGGGGAATCAATGGAAGGACTTCAAAAAAGGGTAGTGAACGAAATCATGCGCTTAGTCAAAGAAAACCCTAACCAAAATATATGTGTAGTGACTCATGGAACCGTTATCAAGGTACTTCTATGCTTTTTTTATGGGAAACCCCTTGAAAACGCAGTAGAAATACAATGGCATGACAATGCTTCTTTTACCATAGTGAATGTTGATGACGATCACTTTCATGTTGTGATTGAAGGAGATAATCAGCATTTAGGTGAGCTAAGCACACTGGCCAAACAAGATTGGTGGAAAAAAGAAAAAGATGCTTAATAAATAAACAAAGGAGCGAAAATGATGATTACTAAAGAAAGAGTATTGGAAGTTTTAAAAGAAGCCGGCGTATTATTGGAAGGACATTTTCTTTTAACATCCGGACGTCATAGTAACAAGTACCTTCAATGCGCAAAGATTTTTCAATACACGAAGTACAGCGAAGAGCTTTGTAAAGCGTTAGCGGAAAAATATAAAGACGCAGGCATAGATCTGGTCATTGGTCCTGCCATCGGTGCTATTCAAATGTCTTATGAAGTCAGCAGATGGTTAGATGTAAAAAACATTTTTGCTGAAAGAGATAACGGCGTGATGGCTCTTCGAAGAGGATTCACCATCGAAAAAGGACAAAAAGTGCTCATTGTTGAAGATGTTGTTACTACCGGAGGTTCTGTGAAGGAAGTAATCGAAATTGTAAAAGAAGCCGGGGGAGAAGTAGCAGGTGTAGGTGCAGTAGTTGATAGAACCGGAGGAAAAATCGATTTCGGCACAAGATTTGAATCGGTAATTTCTATGGAAGTGGAATCTTACGAGCCTGATCAATGTCCGCTCTGTAAGCAGGGAATACCATACATAAAACCGGGAAGCCGACAGATAAAATAATAATTCCAATCAGTATAATGGTGGTAGCGTGTAGAGCTGTCACCATTATTTCTATTTCTTTTATATAGTATATTTACAAATTATTCATACAGGTGTATAATGATCTTGGTAAACTTGTAAGGCCCTATCGTCTAGCGGCCTAGGACGCCGCCCTCTCACGGCGGTAACAGGGGTTCGAGTCCCCTTAGGGTCACCAAATCCGTAGGAACATATGTTTCTACGGATTTTTTATGTTATAAATTAAAATATCACAATATTGCATATATAAAAAATATGTAAGATTTGTATGATTGAAGAAGGATTATGTAAAAAAAAGTAGAATATTATATCTTGATTATGTTGTGTAAATATGGAAATGAAAATTAGGAGGGCATAATACCTTGGAAAAATGCAGCCAAATGGTGAATGAATTTTACTAAAGCAATAAAATAGAACATCATAACGACAACAATCTACTATTTGAAAAAAATATTTGCTATTATGAAGGCAGCGGTATTCTGAGGTGAGGGTATTACACTTATCAGAATACAAAAAAGGTAATTGTATAAGACGTTGTTTTAAAAGTAGAGGGGGAATTTACAGAAATGAGATTAATTATATGTGGGAAAAAATATCAAGTCTTAATGCGTATCATTAGTATGCTTTTAATTATCAGTATGCTTTTACCCCAAACATTGGTTTTTGCATCGGATGATGAAGCGCAAATTCTTCAACAACATATTATACCGGATGAAATCTTAGAAAATAATCTATTCTACATATCTACCTCATCTCAGATTTTTTATGAAGGCGAAGGCGGAAAATACTTACTAAAGATCGGCAGGGGCGGAGATGCCTCGGATGACGTCAATGTGCAGCTTAAAATCATAGACATTACTGCAAAATACGAAAAAGATTATATCATTAGATTAAAGGGCATGCCGCTTATCGGAGGCGAAAAAGTAAAAACCTCTCAAGAAAATCGGTCCATGATAGAGATGATCGGCACGGCGGAGGATTTAAAAGAGACATCTGCGGAACCTGATGTGGAGCTATTGCAAGAAATGTTTGATGCGGCGCAGGACAATCAAGACGCGCCGGGAATGGATTCCGAAAGTGAGGAGAGAACCGTTTCTTCTGCCGTATATGGTGGAGAAGATGCAGAACCTTCTCTGACAGAGGAAACATCTCCTGATGAAATTCCATTAAATCCTCAAGATGTAATTGCAGAAAAAACTGTTTCTGCTGCTGTATATAGCAAAGGAGCTGCAAGCCCTTTATTAAGGGGAAAAGAGTTGTTTACCGGCATTAAATCGGACAGGCAGCCCATGTCTGCAAAGCAGGATATGATTGACGGCCTAGGGGAACTGGCGGATTATTTAACAGGCAATCTTTTAGGAGCAACTTTAGATATACCGTTCAAAGCCGGTATAAAAGAACGGTTTATAGAGATTGAAATACTGGATAATAAGGTTTCCGACGGCCAGAGGATTTTTGCCGTCGTACTGGGCGCGGCATCGGAAGGTATGAATAACAGCGCACTCTCAAGCGCCATGTTTACAATAGACGATGACGAGCCGAAAATACTCTCGCAGGTGTACTTTGAAACGGAAAAGATCTATGCGCAGGAGGATCGGGCAGTTGTGGAAATTTACCGGGAAGGGGCTCTTAATTCCATTGCATCGGTAAATATGAAAACCGTTGCGGGCAATGCGGTTGCCGGAAGAGATTATTCACCGGTGGATGCGGATATCATTTTTCCTATCGGTATACAAAAGAGAACCGTTGAGATTCCTGTAAACAGTGGATATATTAATGACAGCGCACAATTCAAGCTGGTCTTGTCAGACCCCAAACAGTGTACGATTCAGGGGACAGGAGAAGCAACCGTAATCATTGAAAAAGGGAAGACATCACGTATCGCGTTAAGAGCGGCATCCAACAGTTCCGGATCAACTGCGGCGCAATCCACTGTTACAAAAGGTGCGGCCCTTGATCTGAGCCTGATGCGGGCAACCGGCAATACTGCCAACTTTGGAGGGGTCAATCAGTATAATACGAACAAATACAGTATAAGCTGGGCGTATAATAGCTTTTGGGAAGAGTGGACCGGAACATCGGCAGCACAGATTGATCTTGTAGATGATACTACCAAGATGGCAATCATAGATTGGTATGGAGGCAATGCCCTTCAACGCAATTATTCGGCGGTCTTCCGTGCGAATGGGAGATATGATTGGGACGGTGTTGAAATAAACTGGGAACAAGAATCGAGCAAGCCGGCTTTTGTTTCCACCAGGGTATTTGCCCGAGGCATTACGAATAGTGGGGCAGATACCTCCACGCGCCTTTACGATACCGATGAAGAACGATGGAGCAGAAAAACCGACACGCTTTATTTTGGACTTGCAAAAGTACAGGCTCTGGCAGTAGAAAACGAAAAGCGAAAAACCGGCAATTCCTCTACCACACATCTATACAGTCTTACGCCTATAAAAAGAAAATTCGAGGTTCATTTCAAAGCAGCCGATCCTTTAACCTTTGATATCGGAAATGGAACAAAAATTCCCATTCCTGAATATACCGCTGCAGAACTCAAGGGTACTTCAAGCGACAGTGCGATGGTAGAGAAATATGCGGATGAGGAATTCTCCATTTCCGTAAAAAATACGGCCAAAGCCAGGCTGAAAGAGATCAGGATTGTCAATAATACTAAGTCTGAAGTGATCTGCTCCGTTCCGCCCGGAAAAACGGTTGTAAACATAAAAATAGACAATCTGTTTTTGCAGAAATATAACGATGTGATATCATACAACGACGTACCCGGGGTAACAGGTTCTAAAAGGGGCAGCTTTACCGTACAGCCTGTTTTTGAATATATCGATTCGGAAGTACGGGTTTTTACAACCCAGGGTGAAGGATATTTTGATGGATTCACTGCACCGGCAGGACGGCAATATGTGGATCGGATATATCATCTGGGGGATAAGATCAACCTTAAGTTTGTGCCTTTCTCACCCGATGATTACAGAACCGGTCATGTACAATATAAAACAAAAGAAAATAAGAATGAAAATGCCGAATTAAGCGGCAGATACGATGTGACATCGGGGGATACGTGTACCTACGCGGTCAATACCCCTGTAGTGCAATTGACACCGGTCTTCCAGAAAAAAGATAATAAAATTGTAGTGCGTGTCAATAAAAATGATGTGAGTCAGTATTTCAATACGGGAAGCGGACTGTTTACTTCCACAGAAACCACAGATGGAGGAAGTTATTGGGAATATGTAATCGATAAGAATCCTAAGTTCCAAAGCAACTATGCGCTGGCGGTCAACACAAAAAATTCCCGGTATGTACCTACGTGGAAAGAAGCCAGAAACGATACGGTTTACAGCGGAAATATATTCTACTTTTCCGCCAAAACCCTTACCAGTGACAATGTAATCTGGCTGAGTGCCGTAGACAGCATAAAAGTCAAAGCGGGTTATTTTTCTTTAAACGGGACAGCTTATCATAATAATATTTCCATCAGAAATAAGAGCGGTGCAAACCCTTATCTTGCTGCGGAGGGAGCGGTTGTTGCCAGCTGCGGGTCCATGGCGCTGGTAGGCGACGATGGAAAATTTGAACTATCTCCATTTTTTGGCGTTTATGGCGGAACCATAAGATACCTTGTTGCTTCGGATGGCAAGCAGGGCTTGAGGGAATATACGCTGCCAAAAACAGAAGGTTCAAAAAAGACTTTTGTCACAACCATTGTTGATCCGGCAACAAATCAGCCTAAAACCGAAACCGTTCAAGCCGAGGCGGTAAATCTTTCCGAAGTGCTTTTGCCCAGCGACGGCACCGAGATTCCCGTATTTACGTCGGTAAGCGCATATTCGGGAAATGTGCCCCTTGCGGAATTTGATAACGCACTTCTTATCAATGAGGAAATGATCACTTTTATGGTGGATATTGATGCAAAGGGCAAAGAGATCGCCGGAGTAAACTTTATCGTCATGGATAAGAACAATACGAAAAAATTTACAAAACCGGGTGTGCGGAGCTATTCAGGCACCAACAGATTTGGTTTTACGTCCAAGCTGACAACAGCGGGCAATGAGAGCTATGCTCCGGGAGATAAACTGTTTGTACAAATGGAGATCAATATTCCTCCTGTTACACAGGAAGAAGGGGCAGGACAGTTTACTACAACAAAGCTTACTGCCAAGGATACGGGGCTTGTGTTTGTGTCGTCGGTATATAAGGAGCCGGTGACTCAAAACTTTACAGTGCCTACAAATGCGTCATTTATAGAGCTGCCGCTGATTGGAAGCTTTAACTCCGCATTTGCTTTCAGCAATGTCATGTTTACCATCACGCAGAAGCCCAACAACTTGATAGAAATGAGATTCGGTTATCTGCCCAACAATGTGAGCATGTCGGCAGATAATTATAAAGATTACGATTCGATGTCCTATACCGATGGACTTAAAGAGGCATTTGCCGATGGATTTTCCGACGCATCGGCCGCGAAGGCCGGACTGGCCGCGATGGGAGCGCCTCAGTTTAAGGTGAGTCCTGCTGTAGGTATTTCCCTTACTTTCGGTATCCGGGATACAAAGGATTTTGAATTGATGGGCGGAGGGATTTTCCTGGGTGTCACCGCCGGATTCAAAGTGACCTGGTATACACTGCTTCCGGTCGTCTTTATCCCTTGCTATATCGGCGTCGCAGGCAATATATCGGCCCTGATGCAAGGAGGCTTTTTAGCAGATCCCAACGGTCCTTTGATTACGGTGGGAGGACTGAACAATCAGTCCTATGAATTGGAAAAAAGCTTGAAATTTGATGCCGCTCTTCAAGGTTTGGGAAGCATTCAAATATTCGCCGGGGTAGGACTTGCGGGAACCATTGGTGTGCGCGGCGGCGGCGAGATGGTGGCATCCTATATTTGGTATCCTACCGTTAAAACATATTATCCGGCCTACCATACCCATGGGCTGAGACTTTCCTTTGCGCTGAAACTATGGGCAGATGCATTTTTAATGTCCATTCCTATTCCCATTTATGAATTTGATGATCTGAATTTCGGATATTATAAAGACATCGCAGATGCTAAAAGTCAAACGCAGCGAAGGATTGTCAATGCGCTGGCGGCGCCGGGAAATGATATTGAAGAACAAGAGACGGACCAGGTTCAGTATAAAAGCCGAGATTATATTCATCAAATGTCGGACTGGCTGCCGGAAAACAATAGGCTTTATAGTATGAGATTGCTTGGAGCATCTGAAGAATTAAAACAAACAACCCTCATCGAAAATGGCTATGACCGGCCGGATTCAAAATTAATGGATATAGGCGGCGGAAAAATGCTGCTGGTATTTTTAGCCGATGACAAGCAAAGAGAATCCAATCAAAGGACCGCATTGCAGTATAGTGTTTATAACGGAAACGGATGGAGTAAGCCTGTAACTATACAAAACGACGGTACTGCGGATTTTACGCCCCATATACGGGATGCGGGTGAAAATGTAGTGATTACATGGACATCAACCCCGCCGGGTGCTGTTACATCTGAAGATCCGATAGAGTTCCTGAAAAAGACCGAAATCTATACCACCATGTTTAATAAAACAAAAATGACCATCGGGAAAATCGTACGGTTGACGGAGGATGACTATTATGATTCCATGCCTCATGCAATTTACGACGAATCCACCGGTGATATCGTGGTGTACTATGTGAAGAGCAGTGCTGGTGATGACTTTGTTGCTTCATTAGATATGACACAAAATAACAGCGTCATCGTATATATGTTGTACGACCACGGCAAAGGGCGGTGGTTGAGAGATTATTACTATGACAATGAATTAAGCAATCCTGCCGATGCGGAAATCCTGATAAGAGATTGGAAAGGGCAGAGATTTCTTCCTTCGCCCATCGAGCAATTTGGGATGGAGGATCCTATCATTACCGATTTCAACGCGATTAGTTATAATGGATTGGGTGTCTATGCATACACCGTTGATAAAGATAATATTAAGGATACATCAAGCGACAGGGAATTGTTTATCCAGGTTTATGATTTTCATACGCACAACACATATAAACCTGTCCGCGTCACCGATAATGTTGGAAATGACGCAATTCCAAAACTAATTAGAAAAGGAGAGGAAACATATTTATTCTGGCTGCAAGGAGATACGTCGATACGGTATATTAATGTTACGACGTTGATTAAAGAAGGTATCCATGCCGATGGCACCATAAAAGAAAATTACGATTTAAAAGTCGGCACGGTAGTACTGGCGTCGGAAAATACCGATATACAACCTATCCTGCACAGCTTCGAAGTAGTTCAGGATCAACATGATAATCTATATATTGTCTGGGCGCAGCCTGTAATTGATGAAGAAACCCAAAAAGGCAGTCAGGAAATCTTTGCTGCAGCAATGATTAAAACAAAAGCAGCTGACAATACGGAGTCGGTTGTTTGGTCACAGGAATACCAGATTACAAAATCAGGACTGTATAACGATGAACTGTCATTGGCAGTGAATGAAGATGGCAAAGTATATATTGTCCATAATGAATTTGTTCAGGAGTATACGGACGACCCGGATGCGCCTGTATTGATTAAGGATATGAAGCTTAAAGCTACGGAGTTTATGCCGGACAACAATTTAAAGCTTGAAAGATTTAGTCTGTCCGATGAAACGCCAAATCCCGGAGAAATGATCACAGTGGGCATGGCAATAAAAAATGAAGGTGTGCTTGCAAATCAGAAAGGATATCAGGTGGATGTCTATGAACTCAATAGTGGGGTGAGAGGCCGGCAGGTTGCGGTGATTGAAAATACTTTACCGGTTTTGCCCGGAAGTATTGAAAACATCTCATTTGAATGGACGCTGCCGGAGGATGTTGACAATCTTTCATTGGAAGCCGTGATTACCAATAAAGACACCAACCGTATCACATCCGGCAGCAGCAGTGAAATCAAAATCGCGCCGGAGTATGAAATAAAAGATTTTGAATTCTATCAGGATGAAGAAGGAATGAAAGCTTTATTCAACATCTATAACACAGGCAATATGCCGTCGGTGGAAAATGATATTGTGAGAGTAAACTTTAACGGGCCTTTCGTTTCTTCGGAACAACTAGGGATACAAAACAAGGTTTATTTGGAACAAGAAGTAGGCGTGATCATGCCGGGAGAATTTAAACAATGTGAAGGTGTGCTGGATGTTCCGGCTGAGGCTTTTAACCGCTTCGGCTTTGTAAGGACCTATACGGTGGTTACCGACAATACGGCAGAAATAAGAAAAGGTAAGGGCGTCTCCATGGATGTATTTCCTACCCGGCCCATACACATCACATTAGAGGATGTAACCGACAAAGCGATCACGCTTCAGAAAGGAAAAAGTCTTAGCTTAATGTTGAATTATGAACCTGTTGATATCTACCCTAATGCCGAGATCATATATACGGTACAGGATACCTCCATTGCTGATATAGAAGGCAATGTACTCAGAGGGATCGGGAAGGGCGAAACCCTATTGACAGCATACCTTCAGCCCTATGGCGCTAAAAAGACGTTTGCGGTGAAGGTAGAGGGAGGTTCTTCTTCATCCGAAACATCAAGCGGACAAAGCCAGTCGGTTCCAAAGGCTGTGGTAAGCAGCACCGTTACGATAGGAAGGGAAGTTGTACAAAATAATATCATCAATAATATACTGTACATACCTGGTGTGAATACGGCACAAGAGATAGCGCTGACTTTCGAAAAGGATGCAATCGGAGACGATGTTCATGCGATCCATATTACTGCTTTAAAGGCAGATATCGTCCTTTCGGAGGATACGGTCAATGCGGTCCGCGGTGCCGGTACAACTACAATGATGTTTATTACCGGAGCAGGTGAAAAAGAAGTCTCTGTGAAGATGATGACGGATGGGCAAGAAGTGCTTGGTGCAGCGGGATATATGTTTATAGATTATGAATTGAATGATAGCAGTAATACCGACAGTGTTATCGTTAAATTCAAAGATAAGGTCCTTACGGAAGCGTTTTTTGATGAAAGTAAAGGACGGATATATATACCTCTGAAGGAATTTGGGATTTATCAAATATCGGAAAACCCAAGAACATTTGATGATTTGAAGAACCACTGGGCAAAGAATAATATAAGTTTTCTTGCGGCCAGATCTATTTTAAACGGTTATACTGACGGCAGCTTCCAGCCTGAAAAGCCGGTAACACGTGCTGAGTTTTTAAAGGTATTGCAGACAAGTGATATCTTAACCCAAGAACGGGAGGGTGAACCGCATTTTTCCGATGTTGATGAGCGCAGTTGGTATTACAATTATGTTCAATGGGGTGCAGCCAATCATATCATAAATGGCTATGAGGACGGTTCTTTCCGTCCGGATCATCCGGTTACCAAGGAAGAAATGGCCGTGATGCTGACGAAATTTATTGCACTATCCGGAAAAGGGTTTGAAAGGACAGATAACAAGCATTTTCTTGATGCTGATCATATCTCTGCATGGGCAAAAGATGCAGTAGAAGTATTAAAAGAGCAGTCCATTGTAGAAGGGGATGAACAAAAAAGGTTTTATCCCAAAGAGAAGCTTACGCGTGCGCAAGCAGCCAAGCTTATTTCTACAATTTTAAAAAGCTATACCGAGATATCCTCTCAATGATCCGTTATTCTTTGTTGGGTTAAAATCGGCATATTGACGCAAGGGGGGTGATAAAAATGCCTGAAAATAAAAAAATAGAAAAACAAGAGGAGCCGGAAAAACAGTTTGAGCAGTTTTCCGATGAAGGCTTGGTACAGGTCTCAGGCGGCAAAAGTGCGTTTACTAATGTTCCTCGTGTACCGCTGAAAGATTATGATGATGAGGTTAAGAAAAATATTTAATGCCAAGCTAACAAAACATTATAGAATTAAAAAACAGCATAAAACCAGATCAATACAATGGTTTTATGCTGTTTTTTTAATATTCTATTGTTGATTGATTAATAATATTTACACCCTGTTTATCCCTTAACTTTTCCATTAAATTAAACAAAGCATTATCCTTATTTTTTGCTTCAAGCATTACATCAAAGTCCCGGTCCAGTTCTTTAGCAATATCCAAGAACCTTATAAACTCATCGACATCGATATCGTCTGCATGATTTCTAAATTTCTTTTCGCTTTTAGGACTGGAAAAATGAATCTTTGGTTTGAAATATTCACTATTCCACGTGTCAAAGATGGCCGGCAGAATATCAATGATATTTTCACCTGAGTTATTGCATGCATAATGATGCACATCAAAAACCATAGGAATATTCAACTGCTTGCAAATAGATAATACATCAGGGGCTGTATATATTTTGTCATCATTTTCTAGAATAAGCCTATTGCTAAAATATTCCGGCAGCCTTTTAAAATTCTCTATAAATCTTTGTATGGACAGTTCTTTTTTTTCATACATACCGCCGATATGCAGCACCAGCTTATATTTCTTATCACTTAACCCCATCGCACGGTATATCTTATAATGGTATTCAAGGTCACGTAGTGAGTCCTCAAATACTTTCGGATTAGGACTGTTGATCAGCGTAAAATGGTCAGGGTGCGCACTAACCCTAAAGTCATTCTCTTTTACGAAATCGCCTATTTCTTTGAATTCTTCTATAAAATCTTCTTCGTAGTTCCAGTTTTCTACAGGCGTATATGTAGCCAGAGGAACTAGTTTAGAGGTGAAGCGATAAACCTCTATTTCATGTGCCAAGTTATATTTAAGGATTCTTAAGGTGTTCTCTAAATTTGTACGGGTTATTCTTCGAAGTCTATTTTTTTTACCTTCTTCATTATCAATCTTGTTATAGGTTGCGGCCGTGACCGTCTTAGAAGGGGAACAATCTTTTAAATTTAATGTCATTGCGACATAGCCCAGTCTAATAATCATAAAACATCACCCAAATTATTTTCTCCAATAATAAAAAAATGATCACACAACTTCATATGAATGTTTATTTTTGTTATAAAACAGTTAATATATGCCAAAAATATATATTGACAAATAGAAATTAAGTGAGATATAATCTTTAGTTGTAAATGCAAATCATTTGCAAATAAAAAAACACTAAAAATGATTCAACATGAGGAGGTTTATACATGAAGAAGAAAAGCACAATTGTCATTACTCTTGTTTTAATGCTTGCTTTAAGTTTTTCATTTATTACAGGCTGCAGTAAGAAAAATGAAACCACAGCAAGCGGTGATGCTAAAATAACCGTTGCAGTAACTATTCTTCCACAGAAAACACTGGTGGAAGCCGTATGTGGTGAGCTGGCAGAGGTAGTGGCGATGGTTCCACCAGGAAACAGTCCTGGTAATTATGAACCAACTCCTATGGAAATGGAGAAGTTCAGCAAAGCATCAATATTCTTTACAATTGGAGTTCCTACAGAAAAAGCTAATATTCTTCCTAAAGCCGGAAGTATGAGAGTAATAGAGCTTCACGAAAAGGTTGCAGGTAAGTATCCGGACAGGGAATTTGCTCCCGGAAAAAGGGATCCGCACATTTGGCTTTCTCCCAAAAGAGCAAAAATAATGGTGGAAGTGATAGCACAGGAATTGAGTTCGTTAGACGAGAAGAACAAAGATACATATCAAAAAAATGCTCAAAATTATATACAAGAACTGAATAAATTGGATGAAAACATAAAAACAACATTCGAAGAGGTAAAAAATAAGAAGTTCATCGTATTCCATCCGGCATATGGATACCTGGCGGATGATTATGGCCTTGAAATGGTTTCTTTGGAGGAAAACGGAAAAGAGGCGACGCCACAACACTTGCAGGAGGTAATTGATCTTGCAAAAAAGGAAAATATAAAAGTTATTTTTTCTCAAGCGGAAATTGATAGCAAGCAGCCGGAAGCCTTTGCTCAAGAGATTGGAGGAAATAAGGTTCTGCTTGAGCCCCTTTCACCGGATTATATTGCAAACCTCAAAAACATGGCAGAAACCATCGCTGAGGCAATGAAATGAATAAGTTGAATGATGAGAATAAAAAAGCTATTCATATAGACAATCTCACTGTTCATTACAATAAGATACCCGCGCTGGTCGATATTTGTATTGATGTGGAAGACAAGGAATATTTAGGTGTTATAGGTCCTAACGGGGGTGGAAAAAGTACGTTATTAAAAGCCATCCTCGGATTGGTGCCGGTGACTTCAGGAACTATTAATGTGTACGGGAAAAGACCTGGAAGACTTGGAACACTGGTAGGATACGTCCCACAGTTTGTAGGACTGGATAAGCGCTTTCCAATAACGGTTCTGGAAGTAGTGTTAACAGGACGGTTAAACAGAAAATTGTCACTATTTCATAAATTCACAAGAGAAGACAAAAATGCAGCAGAGGAATTGCTTGGAAAAGTAGGTATCTGTAATCTTGCAGATCGTCAAATCAATGCACTTTCCGGAGGAGAATTTCAGAAAATGCTGATTGCCAGAGCGCTTGCCGTCAATCCGAGGCTTTTGCTGCTGGATGAACCTACCGCTAGTGTAGATGCAAAATCCCGGGATCAGATATTCAAGCTGCTCGAAGAACTCAATAAAAATATGACCATTATTCTTGTAACCCATGATTTGCTAGCTGTTTCATCACAGGTACGGAAGCTGGCATGCCTTAACGAACGGCTGGTTTATCACGGGGAAACCGAACTCAATCAAAACATTGTAAACAGCTTGTACGGTTGTCCTGTTGACCTTATTGCTCATGGGGTACCCCACAGGGTGTTAAAAACACATAAGGAGGATAAAGTAATTTGATATCAGCGATGATTCAATACGAGTTTCTTCGAAATGCAATGATTGCAGGTATCTTAGCAAGTGTCGTCTGCGGTATTATCGGAGTTGTGATTGTTGAAAAGAAATTGATCATGATGAGCGGAGGCATTGCCCATACTTCCTATGGCGGAGTAGGGCTGGGATATCTTATGGGTTTTGAACCTATTTTAGGAGCGTTACTGTTTTCTTTATGCGCTGCACTTGGTATAGGTTTTATCAAAAGAAAAGGCGGCGCCCGTTCTGACACGGTTATAAGCTTATTATGGTCTTTAGGAATGGCCTTGGGTATCCTTTTTATAGGGTTGATGCCAGGATATCCTCCGGATATGACTTCCTATCTTTTCGGCAGCATTCTATCCGTAACTAAGGAGGATATTTACTTAATGTCAGGTTTGACCTTACTTGTTGTTTTTATCATTCTTACGTTGTTCAACTACTGGAAGGCATATCTGTTTGACGAAGAATTTGCTGCGATTTTAGGAATAAGGACCGCTTTTCTTGAATATCTGCTTCTTATACTTATTGCATTGACGGTGGTAGTTCTGATACGGGTAGTAGGAATTATTTTGGTACTGGCTTTACTGACAGCCCCTGCGGCGGTTGCAGGAATATTAGCTTCAAGCCTTAAATCCAGAATGGTATATTCAATTGTTTTTGGAAATATTTTTTGTATATCCGGACTCTGGGTATCCTATGAAATGAACATCGCATCCGGAGCTTCTATTGTAATTCTGTCCGTGGTATGCTACCTTTTATCCTATGCAGTACACTCACTACATAGACAACTGAAAAGAAAAAAAACACCGACAATGCCGTTTACGGCTGAGCGATAACAAGAAAAAATAAAAGCAACTCGGCTATTTAATACCTGATTTTAGTAATAGCAGAGTTGCTTTTTCAGCGTTCAATATTTATCCGATTTTACAGATTTATAATCCGATAATGGATTGCTGTTTACGGCATCTCTGAGCTGCTCATTATCCAGATGTGTATAAAGTTCTGTTGTCGCAATACTTTCATGACCAAGTATCTCCTGCAGTACCCTGATATCCACCTTTCCGTGCTTATACATTAGGGTGGCCGCCGTATGCCTTAGTTTATGGGTAGAATATTTTTGAGGATCCAATCCGGCTTCAATGATATATTTTTTGATAATACGCTGTACCATGTTATTACTGATTCTTTGCTTCCTCTCACTTAGAAATAAAGCATTCCTATCTTTCACACCATCCCGGGGACGGACTTTTAAATAATTATCGATAGCTTCTCTGCAAGCATCATTTAGATAAACCGTTCTTTCTTTATTGCCTTTTCCAATGATGGTAAGGGTATCACTCTTGATATTACTGATATTGATACCTACAAGTTCCGACAGTCGCATACCACAGTTCAAAAACAAAATAATAATAGCAAAATCCCTTATCGAATGTTTACCTGAAATCACGGACAGTAATTTCATACTTTCATCCACGGTAAGATATTTTGGCAGCCTTTTTTGGGTTTTCGGCGTCTCAAGTTCACTGGCGGGATTAGTTTTTAAAAGTTTTGCTTTATTGGTAATATAATTGAAAAATGATTTTATGCTGGCAACTTTTCTTGCGCGGGAACTTGCGCTGTTATCACGCTCGCGGCTCATAAAAGACATAAAGGCATATAAGTCGCTTAGTGTGACCGTTTTCAAAAGATCAATATCCACATCGGTTATAGTAATTTCTTCAAAAGCAATCGTTTTTGGTTCAATAATATTTCTGTATACCTTTAAAAAACGGAAGAATACCCTTAAATCATAAAAATATTCTTTAATAGTGTTTTTAGATTTACCTCTAATGGTTTCCATATAATTCAAAAAATCCTTCAGTATGACCGGTGATTCATCAAAAACAAATTTTTTCATTTATAAAACCTCACATAATTTATGATATGCCCATAGATATAAGATACATCAGGCTAATATTTGTGTTAAGTGGAACAATACTTTAATAATATTATAAAGTGTTACTGCTAAAGTTTCAAACTTTTCTTTTTATCTTACATTCAGCATGAATAAATTACCACTACCCTTTTATGTTGCGTAGCGATATATCAACTTGCTAATGAGCATGATTACGGTCAGAATTAGTGGATTTACCATAGCTTACGTAAAAAAAGCGCACTGAACCAAGGTATACCACTAACTCCGGCAACCCAATATATCCCTTTTATTAATAATACATTTTCGAGATTACTATGGATGTCGTGTTAACTGTCATTCTAAGAATTCTTCAATGTCTATATCTAGCAGTTCCAGCACTGTTGTTACAGTTAATTGTTGGTGTTCGCTATAAAACCCATAACTGTAGGTATCTTCTTGTTCTTTCACAAAGTATGCTTTTTCTAAAGCTTCAAGCACATATTTGATGGTAGGGTTTTCAAGCTTCTTGTTATTCCAGCCAATACGTGGAAGCTCCTCTTCTGATTCATTGATACTTTTACGAATCTTGTACTGAACAATTGCACGAATCAGAAGTGAGATGTTCATGAGCATGACCAAGGCATTAATTCGCTCTGGCGTTTTTAAAAAGATTGAAGCTGCAAGTGCAGGTTCTTTCAACAGTCTAAACTGCGCCTCAACAACAGTTTGTTCTTTGTACTGACGGAGGATCTCCTTGCCATCAAATTCTGTCTCATGAATACTTGTGATCAGCACGAAGCATTCTTCTTCGTGTTTTAGTTTCTCCACAGCTGTAGCATTTTCTGCTTGTATGTGTACAGTTACACGCCAAGATATTACGATAACTGGAGGTTTAGGATTTTTTCCCGGATTACCACGTGGTCTTTTTTCTGTTTTTTCTTCCTTGAAACAGACGTCAAATAGAAAAAGACTCTTCTTGTGAGCTTTTTCAAAGCGAGCCCACTCTTCACGGGCATCCGCTTCACAAACAAATACTTTGCCCGATAATGTCAGGATATCTTTTTTAAGCTCCATACGTTGCTTCTCCAGCTTATGCTCAAAACGATCTTTTCCCGCACTACTGCGGACAACAATAAACCGGGTATCACAATTTTCAACAGCCTCCATAAACTCCTGCATTTCATAGGTACATGCGTTCTTGCCAGAACCTATCTGACCGATATCAGTCCATTGATCAAATTTATAAGCTTTCTCGATCAGTCTTCCGGCAACCTTGCCGTAAAAATTTGCAGGACACCGCGATATGAACCGTATCCTGTTGTCTGGATCGGTAAGCTGCTTGAACGTTGGCAGATTAATAAGCTTAGAGTCAGCAATATAAGTTACTTCATTCAAACAATCTCCGAATATTTGCTTTGTAAGGGCTAAGGCTTTTTGATTCCATTCAATATCGGAAGTATTTCCATCCATAGTTGAACTGGCTACGGCAATACCATGTTCATTGACAATCTTACCTACTACGGCCTGTTTGCAATGCGGAAGGTGATCCTTGTTATATCCTTTGGTGATGTTCAAAGCACCCTCCGGCGCATCGTCGCACATATATTGCCCATAAAAGGACAATGTTGTTGTATCAGAATGCAGCCGATTGAAAGCAATATGAAACACGCTGTACATAGACAAACAGATAGATGAAAACAATCCTTCAGGTTTAGCTTCACTGATTCGGTCTAATGCACGTGCGATGGAATAGTCATTTAAGTGTTCTGGCATAACCCCTTTGCCAAACAATGCTTCAGTATCATAACCGGCAAATGCCCGCTTGATCCTGTAAAGTGGGGCTCGTACCTGCATAAATGTTGCCAATATCACGGCCTTAGCTAAATTACCGGGAGACACTTTCCAATGACTTTCATCCCATTCAACACTACCATCTATGAATTCAACAAAACCAATGAGTTTTAAAAACTTGTTTGCAAGCAGTAAAGCAAAAGGAAGGATCAAAGGTTGCTCTACTTTTGCCGGATGCAGTATAGTAATTTTACGCTTTTTATTTCTTTTGTGTTTATGTGACTTCTTTGAAGCTTTTGCCATACGAATCACTCCTATAATTTTGTATATAAAAGAGATTCGCCAAAAGTTCTAAATTCCATTCAAGTTTACATAAATAATGCATGGTAATTTATTCATGCTGAATGTGAGTTTTATTATAAAAGTATCATATAATCTTATTTACTATAGTTTTGCACTTTTTAAATTACATGCATCAATTACCAGCATAAAAGCACAATAAAATAGGAATATAGATATTGCAGGGCACCGGCCCAATCCCTTAAAAAGGAGCGATTCTGCAATGACTATCTACATTCCTATGGAAATAATCCAGTTACTATTATTTCCAAAAGAATGCTTTAAATGCATAAAAACTTATAATTATTTTATTTGCTATATATGGTGCCTACTTGTGGTTCCAGGCAAGAAAACTACCAGAAAGCTGTATCGGCATTGCTTTTTCTTTCGTAAAGACGTATCTAGTTGGTGTAGGTTCTTTACGGAGTATAAATGGGATTATACAGAAGTTATAAGAAAAATGTTTTTGCTGCTTCTGAACTTGTTCCCAAATGAACTCATGGTACATGGTAAGATTCAAGCCTGCTTTGATACTACTTTGAATGCAAAAGATTCTAAGAAAGTAATCGGCATTCAAAAATGGGATAACCACAGCGGTAATGCTGATGCTGGTGAATATATTATAGGACATCACTGGGGAGTACTTGGTATTACAGGCTTTTTCAAAAACCAATATATTAGCTTCCTTATTTCCTTTAAACTCGTTACAGGAAAGCTTGCAAAGAGCCAATGGAAATGTAATCAATCAGGCCAAGCAGAACCATTAAAAATCTGGGATGTTGCACATGCTCAAATACTCCAGTTAAATCAATGGGTATTACAAAGCGGTCATAAACTACGTACCGTAGAAGATGCATACTTTGCAAACAAACCTTTTATTCAGCCATTGCTTGACCAAGGCATTGATGTTGTTACTAAATTAAGAGCTGATGCTGTAGCACGTTTAGACCCTGAACCGCAATCGCAGAAAAAAAGGGGTCGTAAGCCCAAATATGGCAAACAAATTAAAGTTCGTGAACTTTGGAATCTTACCGAACATGAAATTGTTACTGTACAGCTTTACGGCAAAATTCAAACTATAGAAATTGCTGTAGCCGATGTTTGCATGCTCAAGTTATCCAAAAAGGTTCGTACGGTAGTGCTCCATACTAATAAAGGTAAGCTAATGGCATTAATCAGTACAGATACAACCCTCACTGCTGCCCAGATTATTGAAATATACGGTTCCCGTTTTTCAATAGAATTGGCAATACGCGATGTTAAGCAGTATCTCGGTTTTGGAGAATACCAACACCACAGCTTATTACCTGTATTACGATTTTTACACACTGTTGGTATCGCCTATAATATTGGTAAAATTGTACTTATAAAGTATGGCAAGTGCAAATGGTTAAATATTACTTCCGATACAGGGGATACCCCTTGGGTATCAGAGTTAAGTTTTTCCAAGCTACGGTATTGTTTGAGAAAGTATGCCTTGGGAAAACTTGTATTCGCTGATTCCGCACCAGAAGCGGAACAGCATGAAATTGTCTTGGATAAAGATGCTATCGTGGACTTCGTTGCATAATGCACAGTGGGTTTTTATGGTAACACATTTACCCAAGAGTTTTCTGCAAAACTATAGTTATTTAGGTTTTATTTGCGATTTTGCTAGGGAGATGAGCTAAACGAAAAGAGACACAGAAAGGTTAATATTCTATCAGGTAGATATACGTATTCTTTGAAAAAAGGAAGATTTAATCATATCTTAGACATAATAGATATTGACACAGTACATTGTATACAATATACTGTATATTGTGTTAATAAATATGTTTAGACTTGTACTTTGAGTGGAATATATAAAACATAATACAATATATACTTATGGCTTGCAATACATTCTGTTTTTTCAGATTAAACTGCAAGCAAGAATAGGGGGATATCAATATGAATACCAATCTTAAACTTGGAATATGGAAAAATGAAATAAATGTAAGGGATTTTATACAAAAGAATTATACACCTTATGATGGTGATGAAAGCTTTCTGGCACCACCTACTTCTGAGACTTTAAAACTCTGGAATAGAGTTTCGGAATTGATGAAAGAAGAGAGGGAAAATGGAGGTGTATTGGATATTGATGAAAAAACTATATCCACCATTGCATCACATAAACCCGGGTATATTGATAAAAATATTGAAGAAATTGTGGGACTTCAAACTGATGCACCTTTAAAGAGAGCGATTATGCCTTTTGGCGGAATTCGAATGGTCAAAACATCTTTTAAGGCATATAATCGCGAGATGGACCCGGATGTAGAAAATGTATTCAAATATAGAAAAACACATAATGACGGTGTTTTTGATGCTTATACCGATGAAATGAAAAAAGCAAGAAGTACCGGCATTATTACCGGATTACCGGACGCTTACGGCAGAGGAAGAATTATTGGTGATTACAGAAGAGTACCTCTTTATGGTGTGGATTTCCTGATAGAGAAAAAGACGCAAGCAAAGAAAAATTATATTTTTGACACCATGGATTCACCTGTTATAAGACAACGTGAAGAAATGAGTGAACAAATCAGGGCATTGGAAGAACTAAAAGAGATGGCATTAAGCTATGGTTATGATATCAGCAAACCTGCCCAAGATACAAAAGAAGCAATCCAGTGGCTGTATTTTGCTTATCTTGCAGCTATTAAACAGCAAAATGGTGCCGCAATGAGTTTGGGAAGGATATCTACTTTTTTAGATATTTATGCGCAAAGAGACTTGGAACAAGAAAAGTATACAGAAGAGCAAATTCAAGAGATGGTAGATCACTTTGTGATGAAATTAAGGATGGTAAGATTCCTGAGAACGCCTGAATATGAAGCCCTATTCTCAGGTGACCCGACTTGGGTGACCGAGGCTCTTGGTGGTATAGGCATAGACGGCAGACATATGGTTACAAAAATGACGTATAGATTCATGCATACATTGACCAACTTAGGACCGGCTCCGGAACCGAATATGACGGTATTATGGTCTACAAGGCTGCCGAAAAGCTTTAAGAAGTATTGTGCAAAGGCATCTGTTGAAACTTCATCTATTCAGTATGAAAACGATGATCTTATGAGAGAGAAATTTGGAGACGATTATGGAATCGCATGCTGTGTATCGGCAATGAAAATCGGAAAACAGATGCAGTTCTTCGGTGCAAGAGCGAATTTGGCAAAAGCCTTGCTATACGCAATCAATGGCGGAAAAGACGAAATCAAAGGGGTACAAGTTGCTCCGGCCTATGTACCTATTACCTCTGAATATCTGGATTATGATGAAGTCATACAGCGTTTCGATACCATCATGGAATGGCTTGCCAACTTATATATCAATACACTGAATATCATTCATTACATGCACGATAAATACTGCTATGAAGCACTGCAAATGGCTTTGCATGATGAAGAAATACTAAGAACATCGGCTTGCGGCATTGCCGGTTTATCTGTAGTAGTTGATTCATTATCTGCAATTAAGCATTCAAAGGTAAAAGTGATTAGAAATGACCAAGGACTAGCTGTAGATTATGAAATCGAAGGGGATTATCCTAAATATGGTAACAATGACCCGGTAGTTGATGAAATCGCAGTGAATGTAGTAAAAAGCTTTATGTCCAAATTAAGTAAACATAAAACTTATAGAGACAGCAAACCTACCATGTCCATCCTGACCATCACTTCAAACGTAGTATATGGTAAGAAAACAGGTAATACTCCCGATGGTAGAAAACATGGAGAACCTTTTGCGCCGGGTGCTAATCCGATGCATAAGAGAGACACAAAAGGATGCGTCGCTTCAATGATGTCAGTGGCGAAACTGCCATATGACTACAGCGAAGATGGTATATCTTATACATTCTCCATTATCCCGGGTGCGCTGGGAAAATCGGATGATGAAAAGTATAACAACCTGTCTGCGTTAATGGATGGGTATTTCAGCCAAAGCGGCCATCATATCAATGTGAATGTATTAAATAAAGATGTTTTGATGGATGCCATGAATCATCCTGAGAAATACCCGCAGCTTACCGTTCGCGTATCGGGTTATGCGGTTAACTTTATAAGATTGACCAAAGAACAGCAGCTGGATGTTATCAATAGAACTTTCCATGATAGATTCTAGGAGAGGTTTTTGATATAGGGGCAGGCAGATATGCTTGCCCTAATTTATTGAAATATGCGAATCTTAGAAGGAGTAAAGTGTATGAATAATTATTTACCGCCTGAGCAAATTGCGGAGAAAACCTTAGAGATAGGGATAGCAAAAGCAGATAATTCTCTGAATAAAAGTTTTTTATTAGGAGTCATGGGTGGCATTTTTATTGCATTAGCTGCTTTTGGAAGTATCGTGGCCACTGCAACCATCAGTAATTATAGCATTGCCGTACTTATCGCAGGGATCGTGTTTTCAACGGGATTAATGATGGTAGTAGTTGCAGGAGGGGATTTATATACCGGAAATGTATTGATGATCATTTCGGTTCTCAAAAAAAGAACAACTGTAATAAGAATGATCTTAAATTTAGTCACTGTTTTCTTGGGAAATTTGGCAGGATCAATAATAATTGTACTTATAGTAAATTATTCGGGATTACTTGAAAGTGCGAATGGCATGATTGTCGGAAAAATCCTGACAAAAGCTGTTCATAAAGTAGAGTATCCTTTTCATCAGGCATTTTTATTGGGTATATTGTGTAACCTTCTTGTATGTATAGCCGTATGGATGATGTACTCTGCTAAGGATACCGCAGGCAAGATATTGACATGTTTTTTTCCTATTATGTTATTCATTTTGAGTGGTTATGAACATATCGTCGCAAATATGTATTATATTCCGGCAGGGATACTGGCATCATGGAATATGAACTATATCGATATCTCTGGGTTGGCGAAAGATGAGTTGTTACATTTAACAGTAGGTGCTATCCCGAATAATTTCATTCCCGTAATTTTGGGAAACCTCGTTGGAGGGCTGATTATAGGAACTATATATCATTCTATATACTTGAGAAATGATATTAAACAACCGAAGACAAAATTAAAAATGAGTGCGTAAAACGTATAAAAATACTGTTAATGAAAGATATCGTAGCGGTTTCTCTTTATAATCGGTACGATATCTTTTTATACAATTATTCTAATAGGTACAAGTATTATAAATATATTTATATATAGATATACAGTGTTATATGAAGCAATTGTATCATAAATAGCAACAATCAGTATATTTAGTCCATATCAATGACAATAATCAAATTAGATAACTTTGACGATTATTTGTGTGAGTGCTAGTATTAGATAATAAATTGAATATCCTACGCTGAATTCTAATATGAAACGGGGGATCCATTTATAGGGGCGAATTCTGAAAAGATAGGATAACTCTTTCAATCCGAGTCCGACAGCTAACCTCGTAAGCGATGGAGGAGGAGATAACTGGATATTTATGCAACCATGGTTTCTCCATGGTTTTTTTACGTTTGGAATATCATATGTATACAAAATTTTCAGATATATAAATAATATTATATCTGTTGAAATAGATTTTAATAGTAAAAATCATTCAAGATCTAAGAGTAATCATTTGCTATGGTATTTAGTTCGAAGGGGGTAGTTTTTACGAATTATATAAATAAAAGAATAATAAAAAAAATATTGAGCTTTACTCCTGCCCAACTGATTCCTATTGGTTTTGCAACAGTCATTCTTATTGGCGCGATACTACTTAACCTTCCTATTGCTTCTAGAGACGGACAAAGTATCGGCTTTATCAATGCATTGTTTACGGCTACCTCAGCTGTATGTGTAACAGGATTAGTTGTAGTGGATACTTATACACATTGGACTTTATTTGGACAAATTACGATTCTATTTCTTATACAGATTGGCGGGCTTGGTTTTATGACTATGGCTACATTATTCTCTTTGGTATTAGGAAGGCGAATCGGTCTAAAAGAACGTTTATTAATTGCCGAATCGCTGAATCAGTGCAGCCTAGAAGGCATGGTAAGACTCACAAAACAAATCCTTTTGGGTACTTTGCTTTTTGAGATGTCCGGAGCTATTATACTATCCATCCAGTTTATCGGCGAATTTGGTGTTGCAAACGGAATATATAAAGGCATTTTTCATGCTATTTCAGCATTCTGTAACGCAGGCTTCGATTTGATGGGAGAAAAAGAGAAATTCAGCAGTTTGGTATCTTATGTAGATAATACAATGGTAAACCTGACAATCATGGCACTTATTGTTATAGGAGGGCTGGGCTTTTCGGTTTGGGATGATGTTTATAGAGTGAAAAGGTTTAAGGAACTAAGGCTTCATACAAAATTAGTATTAATGGTAACAGCAGTTTTATTAATCACCGGTTTTTTGTTTTTCGCTTTGTTAGAATATAATAACCCAAACACACTGCAACCGCTCGGAGTAAAAGGTAAATTTTTAGCAACCATGTTTCAGTCGGTTACACCAAGAACAGCAGGTTTTAATACTTTGCCGCTGCCGGATTTAACAAATGCATCAAAGTTTTTTACAATTATACTTATGTTTATCGGCGGATCTCCAGGTTCTACAGCAGGCGGTATTAAAACTGCGACCGCCGGTGTGCTTATATTTGCGATTATCTCAGTTTTGAAAGGATCTGAAGATACAAATATTTTTGAAAGAAGGGTTAATGTACAAGTTGTACTAAGAGCGTTAGCTATTACCGTCATCAGCCTTTCTATTGTTGTAGGAACAACTGTTATTCTATCAATTTTTGAACAGGCTAGTTTTATGGAAATGTTCTTTGAAGCGGTATCAGCGTTTGGTACAGTAGGTTTGTCTCTGGGAATAACACCATCACTAAGTACTGTGAGTAAATTGGCTATTATCATGACTATGTTTTTTGGAAGAGTAGGCGTACTGACCATGGCATTAGCACTTACAATTAAAATGAAAAAATCCAACGCGAATTATAAATACCCTGAAGGAAAAATAATGGTAGGATAAGGGAGGAACTATATGAATTCTTTTGTAATATTAGGTCTGGGCAGGTTTGGGAAAAGTGTTGCTAAGACTTTATATCAGCTAGGAAATGATGTTTTGGTAATTGATGAAAATGAAGAAACTATTCAAAGCATGTCAGAATGCGTTACACATGCAATTGCCGGTGATGTCACTGATGAAAACGTACTAAAAGCTTGTGGAATAAGGAATTTTGATGTTGCTATTGTAGCCATTGGCGGAAACATGGAATCAAGCATTTTGGTCACAGTATTATTAAAAGAAATCGGTGGCAACTATATTGTTGCGAAAGCGCAAAATGAACTTCATGCGAAAGTATTAAGCAGGGTTGGCGCTGATAAAGTAATCTTTCCGGAGCGGGATATGGGTGTTCGGGTAGCGCATAACCTGGTTTCTACTAATATTTTAGACTATATTGAGCTTTCTCCGGATTATAGTATTATGGAAATTACCGTTCCGAAACAATGGATAGAAAAATCATTGAAACAGTTAAATGTAAGAGTAAAATACGGTATTAACATTATGGCAATAAAAAATGGAAACGAGATAAATGTAGCTCCTAAAGCTGATAATATCATCCAACAAGATGATGTGCTTGTTATTATTGGCTCCAATGCGGATATAAAAAAAATAAATGAAAAATAAAATGATAATTATTGAATTAGCATATGATATAATTTATTAAGATGTTATTTATAATAAGTGAAAAGGTGATTGCTAATGTTCCAGTCATTAAGAAGTAAAATATTATCGATATATATATTTCTTATTCTATTAATCTGCTCGATTGCAGCGGTATCGGTATTAAGTTTATATAACCTGAATAGAGCGATAGACGGACTTATTGAATCAAATTACAGGAGTATTGTTGCTGCAACCAATATGATTAATGCAATGGAAAGACAGGATAGCAATCAGCTTATTTTTCTTCAAGTGAATGAGGAAAAAGGCCGAAGTGCTTTTACGAATAATGAAAAAGAATTTTTTATATGGCTGGGAAAAGCAAAAGATAATATTACTGAAGAAGATGAGGCAGAAATCCTGGATAAGATTGAGATGAATTATATAAAGTACCTTAAATATTTCTCTAAGCTACAGCAGATCAAAGCGTCAGGAAGGGAAAGGGATGCTATTGCATTCTATGATAATGAAATATACCCGGTATTCCATTCTGTAAAAGATGCATGTATGGGCTTATCCGACCTCAATGAGAGAGCCATGTTTAGAAGTAAAGAAAAGGCAACCGTGAGTTCTAGAAATCAAATGTACTCAATCATTGCCTTTTCACTTTTCTTAATCTCATTTGGGCTATTTGTTGCTCTATATTTTATCAATAAAACGATGAAACCGATGCATATGTTAATTTCCGGGGTTAAGTCTATTAAAGAGGGAAATCTGAATCAGGAAATTCAAATCAGTACACAAGATGAAATAGGACAATTGGCTTCTGAGTTTAACAATATGACAAAGAGATTGTGGCAATATGAACAAAGTAATATTAAGAGCTTAATTGCCGAAAGAAACAAGTCATTAGCAATTGTAAAAAGTATTTCGGACCCTATTATAGTAACAGATAATCAATATCAGGTTACTCTGGTAAATAAAGCTGCGGAGACCGTATTTGATATATCTGAGCAGAAAGTCACAGGAAAACATTTTTTAGAAGTCATTAGCAATAATAGTATTTTTGATGAAATAAAGCGTATTACGGATGGTAATGAGTTTGCCAATGCGAGTAATAATTTAGTTACAATTATAAAAAAAGAAAAAAAATACTTTTATCTTTTAGCGGTTACATCTATACTGAATAATGATAATCAAACGATCGGGACAGTATCAGTACTCCAGGATATTACGCATATGAAAGAAGTAGAGGACTTGAAATCAAACTTTATCTCAACGGTTTCTCATGAATTAAGGACCCCTTTGACCTCTATTATAATGGGGGCCGGACTTTTACTTGACGGAATCTCAGGAGAATTAAATCCGGGTCAGAAAGAAATTGTGGAGGCGATGGATGAAGATGGAACCCGCCTTATGGCGATTGTAAATGATTTACTTGATCTTTCAAAAATCGAATCAGGTAAAATGTATATGAACTTACAGCAAACTTCAATATATGCGCTTGTAGAATCTTGTATCAATCCTTTATTGGATATTGCAAAAGAAAAGGGGATAAGGCTATTTGATTTGGTTTCAAAAGATATCCCTCTGATATATCTGGACTCTAATAAAATAAGTTATGTGATGAATAACTTAATTACTAATGCGTTAAAGTTTACAGACAGAGGTGGAGAAATAAAGATATCGGCAAAAGTTGAAAATCAATTATTGAAAGTTTCTGTAAAAGATACCGGGATCGGAATACCGAAAGAATACCATGAATTGATTTTTGAAAAATTTACACAAGTAGAAAGCGAAAGTAAAAACCAAGGAGGAACCGGACTAGGGCTTGCAATCACAAAAGAATTTATTAAAAAGCATAATGGTGATATATGGGTAGAAAGCGAACCCGGTGAAGGAAGTAATTTTATATTTACCTTACCTTTAGATAGAGGGTGATTTTATGCAGAAAAAAGTACTAATTGTAGAGGATTCTAAAAATATATCTTTCATGATAGAAATGTGCTTAAAAACAAACGGATACCAAGTATTTAAAGCTTCTGACGGTGTAGAGGCTATGGTGAAAATCTTTGATATCATACCCGACTTGATTCTGCTCGATATCCTTATTCCCAAATTAAACGGGTATTCGGTATGTGAAGCTGTAAAATCAAATGAGAAAATATCACGCATACCTATCATTGCAATGAGCGCAAAAACGCAAGATGAAGATATTCAAAAAGCTTTTGAATTGGGAGTTTCCGATTATCTTGCAAAACCGTTTTCTCCAGCAGAGTTGCTTTCTGCAGTGAGGAAGCATTTGAACGAATAAAGAGGTGAGATATATGTCTTATAGAATACTTGTCATTGATGATACAAAAAATATAAGAATGATGGTTTCCAAATGTCTGGTATCTGAAAACTATACCGTTGATGCGGCAGATAACGGCTATGATGGAATCAAGCTATTCAAGGATCATAGATATGATTTGGTGATGCTGGACATACGAATGCCCGAATTAAGCGGTACCGAAGTGCTGAAGATCTTAAAAGGAATCAATAAAGATATTCCCGTGATCATCATTACCGCTTTTCCTACAATAAAAAACGCGGTTGAATGTGTTAAACTCGGAGCCATTGATTATATAAGAAAACCGTTTACTTCGGAAAGGATCAAAGAAACTGTACTCTCATTAATCAATAGAGCTAATATTAACGAGCTTGACGTGAACGATTATAAATATTTATTGGAATATGCTAAGAAATGTATTAATAATCTAGAATTTGATAAGGCTTTAAATTATTTAAAAAAAGCTGTATCCATTAATATTAATGATGGTGAACCTTTTAATCTTATGGGGAATATCTGTGAAATCCAAGAAGACTTTATTAATGCTCAGAAGTATTATAATATTGCACTTGTATTAGATCCTAACTCAGAAATTATTGCGGAAAATTTAGCTAGAATAGCACAGTATTAAAGCTACCTTCAAAATTGCTGGCGTTAACTCTAGTTCATGCTTAAACTAAGGAAGGGGAGAAGGATGTTAATTTAATAGATATCTTTTTTTATTATATCTTGTATTCTTCTCCCTAATAAATGAACGGCAGTATTTTGCTTTTCGGTTAAATTTATGATTGGAGAAATTTCTCCGATTTTCTCACCATTTGTAATTAATTAGACTTGGCAATTTGAATTTTCTAAAAGTCTCAAGGAAATCACGTAACTTGTTTTCTTTTACTGTTTTGAAGACGATATTGAGAAATTGTCATTCCTTCAATTTCTTTAAACAGTTTAAATAATGTACGAGAAGATGAAAAACCTACTAAAGTAGAGATTTTTTCCACGGAGAAGTTAGTATTACAAAATAGTCTTTTGCATAATTTAGACGGTAAATGCTCAAAGTTTTACCAAAGCTTGTACCAAAATACTCTTCAAACAATCTCCTAATATGTCGTGGCGTTACATAGAACGCATCAGCGACATATTGTAGAGTTATGTTATGATACCCCGGTCCAGCTTAGCAAGTTATCGTATGACCGGTGCTTTTATAGCAACTCTTATTTTATCCCAACTAGTGCTGCGTGTAGTAAAATGGGCCGGCAATGGTGATGAGGCAAGGGGATTCTTCTGGGCAGCAATTATCTTTTCCTTTATAGCGCTACCGCTATATTTATTCTGCTTTAAAAACACTAAAGAAATTGTTGATATACCCGTTATAAAAACAAGCTATAAGGATATGTTTAAGGTGTTAAAGGGGAATACCCCTGTTATGATTTTAGTATTATCTTTCATTTGTTGGGAATTTTACGAGGCAGCAGGCGGTGGTGTGAGAATGTATTACTTCAAATATTATATTGGTGACGATAGTCTGTTTATGACCAACTCCGGGCTGATGTTCTTAGGCAGAGTTATAGGGACTTTCTCTCTCGCATATTTAGTAGCAAAAGTTAGTAATAAGAGGACTCTTCCATTGATTGCGTTTATCTCTTCAGGTGTGTTGATGATCATAATGAACTTCCTGCCAGTGAACACTGCGGTTGGATTAAATTTATATCACTTTTTTACCTTTTTAACAGGTATAGGCGGTGGTCTTGGTCTTGCTTCTTTATTTGGTATGGTGCCGGATACTACAGAGTACTCCCAGTATAAATATAATATTCATGCAGCGGGTTTTATTTCTTCCTTTATCAACTTTGCATTTAAGCTAGGCATGGCAATTTGCACAGCAGCGATTGGCTGGCTATTAGGCAGTTTTGGTTATATAGCAAATCAAGTACAAAATGCACAGGTTATGTCAGCAATCAACAATTCTATGAATTTATTCTGTGGAATTGCATTATATTTCTATAAAATAGACAAAAAGAAATATGATCAAATTGTAGAAGAATTGAATAAAAGATAGAATGATATTTTTCTTGTTTTATTTGATGGCTTATGAGAAATTATATAGAAAAACTTTTGACCTAAAAATTTGAAAAACTTCGTTTTGTATCAGAAGACAAAAATGCCATTATAAATAACTTGAAGTCCAAGTTGAATAATTTCATAGGACTGGTTAAAATAGTAGCGTACAAGCGAAATATTAACGTTAAAATATTTTTTATCGCCCATACGATTCAACAAAATATTTATTTTGTTGAATCGTATGGGCTGTCTTATGGATTTTATCAACTATTCTAAATTATCCATATCTATGTTGTCTAATACCGTAATCGTATTCACATTTTTTTAATTCTTATGACACAGCAATTTCATTATTGTATCGTATTTATAATGGGATCATATAAAATAAAAAATAACCTTCTTTTAATCTCAAAATAATAAGTAATCATTATGTTTTTTATTTAATCCGTTTCTTTCACTTTGTTCCTTATGAATAAAATCTCTCCCAATTTTGCGCCTGCACAGTCAGCTACAAGATCACATTTTGCCCGTAAAACAAAGAAAGTTTTATCGCCGGCAAATTTGCTTCCTTCAAGAGACTCAAAATTAGCCTGTCCTTTTCCGATTACTAAGTCCGATTTTTCAAAGCGGTCTATAAATTCGTGGGAGCATTCGTGTACGACCGTTCCTAAAAAGTTTGCACCATTTGTAATTACTTCAGTAATCTGACTCATTCCTGTCTCTATAGCATCTTCCATTGTGGCATCATTAAGGATTGGCCCATTTTTCACTACATATGTAACATTCTTATTATAAGATTTTAAAACCTCTACTAATAATTTATCAAATACAATCTCTCCGCTGTTATCCCCGAGAATCATAATGTTTTGAGCAGCTTCGAGACATTCATTAAACTTATCATAATCACAGTGATCAAATTCTTTGCTAGTAATTTCGTTAAGAGCCACATTGATATCAAAATCAGGCGTTATACCCATGTCAATGATATTCCCCGCAACTGAAATCTTAAAAACAGTTAACAGAGGATCATCAGCTTCTTTCACCAGCTGCGCCATTCTATTATACAACTTCATCGCCAGATCATTAGATTCTTTTTTTGCCTGTTTAAATGGATCATCCATACGCATTGCCTTGTACGCCTCAAGCAGTGCGATAGTAGAATTCTCTGCCGGGGATGCTGCTGTATTCATCTCAGGTATGATCCTCATGGCTTGATAAAAAACTTCATTTGCTTTTTCTTCAGAATATCCTCCTATCTTCACTGCAGATAAAACCTGCTTTAAATAGCAAGGAATACATTCCATTCTAACTTTCATTATTCACAACTCCTTATGCAATAAACTTCTTATGTTTTAAATATACACATGTTCGTTATTATTTTAACATACGTACAAAAAATATAAAAGAGGATATCCTTCTAACTCAAGTATATCAAGGATATCCATCTATTTATAGAAATTTCATATGCTTGTCGTTTTCTATTTTACTTCTATAGAATAATTGCATTCATAGCTTTTACTTGTACCTAACTCAATAATCATCTCTTTTTCTTTAAATTCTCCGTTATATCCTTCAACATCTGCTATACCATGCCAGGGCTCAATACATACAAAAGGCGCATCCTTTGCCTGCCATAACCCCAGATATGGAAGATCGTCAAAAGATACAATTACTTCTTTATCGGATTTATTACTTTTTAAAGATATCTTTCTTGAATTAATATTTTTAAAGACCAGTGCGCCATCTTGGAACAGCTTACGTGTTAACGGAATGATATTTTTGTCCTGTAATATCATTTCCGACTTGTCTTTGATAAGCACATTGGCGGCATTCATGAAAAGTCTTTCGAGGGTTTCATTACATTCGAACTCTAAATAATAGTCTTCAAATTTCTCATCTTTCGCTAAAGGACAGTTAAATCCCGGATGTGTTCCAATCAAAAAATAGATTTCCTTATTATCGACATTTTCCACTTTATATGTTATATCTAATTTGTTCCCCGTTAGTGCATAAGTAATAAATAAATTAAATTTGAAGGGATACATTTTTAAAGTTTCTTCACTATACGGCAGTTTATATGTAACGCTGCTATCAGTATCTTCTACAACAGAAAATTCACTTTTTCTTGCAAAGCCATGATTTCCTATTGCATACTCTTTGCCTCCAACTTTAATTTTTCCTTCATCAACAGCGCAAACCAATGGAAACAATACAGGTGCATGACTAGCCCAATATTGTTTATCTCCATTCCATAGGTATTCACAATCATCTTTCAATGTTTTAAAACTTATAACTTCTGCTCCTAAAGTTGATATTTCTACTCGAGCGATATCATTTTCTATCACTTTGTTCATAACGCTGCTGCCCCCTATAAGCTTTTATTGTTTTCTGTTACAATCATATTATGCATAATATTTTATTCTCTGGCAACTGTTTTTTTACGACAATACTCACCTATATACGTCACACTAAGTATATTAACATACTCGCTCAAAAATGCAACACGAAATGCAACACGGGAACGGTTCTCCTGTCACCCAAAACCGTTGTGACATGAAAACCGTCCCCATGTCACATTTTTTCTTCTACGCCTGACTGTGATGTATTTAGTGTTATTTATATAACAACTTTATTATAAATTCAAAGAAATACTCTACTTTAATCTTTGCATGATTTTCAGACTATAACCTATACGCTGAATTTCTTCTTTATTTAATATAACTCCTTCCGGAGGTCTCTCATTTAATTTAAAGACAATAGCAACTTGTCCTACTTGTTGATAAAATTGAATTCTATTCATCGGTATATTTGTGCATAAAATATCCGACATAATTTCTGCTGTAGCTTCATGGCCGATTGCAGAAATAAAACCGTTTCGTGCGATATATTCCTTAGCATTCTCAACATCTATGTCTTCGATAGAATATAGTCCATTGGTAGTAGCTACTGTACCGTTAAATAATGCAATAGGAAGTATTCCATTATTAACCAACTCCATCCCCCCTCATATGTAACCTTTAGTTTATTTAATATTATAACATAACTTTACCAAAGAACGTAATTTAAATATCTTATCTTTAATAATATATATACGTCACACTAAGTATATTACAAATGTAACACGGGGACGGTTCTCCTGTCACCCAAAACCGTTGTGACATGAAAACCGTCCCCGTGTCACATTTTTTCTTCTACGCCTGACTGTAATGTACTTAGTGTTATTTATATAGTAATAAACTTTAGATTTGAAAATGTGACAATATCGTTCGCATACGAACTATTTGATACTATACTGTATATTACTGCAAATTGGAAATACTGTTAATACATTATTTGCACAAAAAAGGTACCTTGCAATATCTGTCTAATACGCAAAATACCCTATAGAATACCATATATACTTTTATTACTCTTCTATTTCAAGAATATCATCTATTCCAACCGTTTTATAATCGGATCCTTCATCAATACATCTTCCGCAATTGTCACAATACTTACTATGATCTAAATCACAAACATCACACTCACCGCAATAGATACATGCTTTGTCTTCCAATACACATTCTTTCTGAGACATTTTATTCACCTTGATTCTAAAAATATTTGTTACAGTATAACATAAGTATTTAAAAGAAATCAAGGGATTATTTAACCGGGACCTTGATCACCTGATCCTTATAAAGCATCGCCGTTGTCATATCATTTTCATTCATGATATCATATATAACATTTCTTATATCTTCATTATTATGGTTATTTTCTTTTGCTATATCCCACAGCGTATCCCCTGTAACGATAGGTACATATTTATAACTGTTTTGAGATTGTCCATTAACTTGTTTTTGATCGATAAGTGTAATTGTTGCTATAGAAAGTAATATAAATACCATCGTAACAAATGTTGTAAACCGTTGTCTGTTTATAATTTTTAATTTTACTTTTGTCATACGCACGCCTCCATTAATATCGAACAAATGTTTCTATGTGAATTATTATACAAGAACATTTGTTCTTAGTCAATGTTTTTTTAACATTTTTTACGAACATTCGTTTGATATTTGCCATAATATGTGTTATAATTGCATTAACTTAAATGTAAGAAAGGTTGTTATAATACTATGCAGAAAAAACTTACAGAAAAACAACAGATGATTCTTGATTTTATAAATCAGCAGGTTCAACAAAAAGGCTACCCGCCTTCTGTCAGAGAAATTTGCAGCGCGGTAGGTTTGAAATCCACGTCTACTGTTCATGGATATCTGGAAAGATTAGAAAAGAAAGGTCTTTTGCAGAAGGATGCCTCCAAGCCCAGAGCACTAAGGCTTATTGAAAATGAAACCCATAAGAGTACTATATCTAATGAAGTTATGTCTTCCCGTGAAATTATTGAAGTTCCTATTCTAGGAAAAGTGACTGCCGGACAACCTATCCTGGCGGTTGAAAATATTGAAGATACATTTCCTTTACCTGTGGAGTTTGCACAAAACAGCGATGTATTTATGCTTCGTGTAAGCGGTGAAAGTATGATTAATGCAGGAATTCTTGACGGTGACCTAGTGGTTGTAAGAAAGCAGAATACTGCTCATAACGGTGATATCGTTGTAGCGCTTATTGAAGATGAAGCAACTGTAAAAAGGTTCTTTAAAGAAAAAACACATGTTCGCTTACAGCCGGAAAACCAGTTTATGGACCCTATACTGGTAAGTGAAGTCATCATTTTAGGAAAAGTTGTGGGCGTATTTAGAAAACTCTAATAGAAATAAAAAAAGAAGATGACAGATTCATCTTCTTTTTTTACACATTTATTAATTCTTTTTTAAATATATCTGTCGTGTTATCGTAGGGGTGGACAGACCCTGTCCACCCTCTGTACTATTACCGTATCTACGGGCGGACAGAGTCGTCCGCCCCTACAGAATCTTAACTATTAGCGTGATATATAATTTGGTAAATTACAAGCCTACAGTTCGTTATCTATAAATAGTAGAAGTACAGAATATTTTTTCTCCGTACTCCCCACTCCTCACTATAAACTAATATCAATCAAACCCTTATCAACCATGTTTTGCAGTGCGATCATCACACCCAGTTTGGCGTGATGCCATGTGAGTCCCCCCTGCATATAAGCAATATACGGCGGCTTGATAGGTGCATCGGCACTCAATTCAATAGATGCTCCTTGAATAAATGCGCCGGCTGCCATGATGACCTGCGATTCATATCCGGGCATATCCCACGGCTGCGGCTCAACGAATGAATCGATTGGAGCACCTTTTTGTATTCCTTGGCAGAAACTGATCACCAGTTCGGGATTGTTAAACTTTACGGCTTGAATAATATCAGTGCGTATATCATTCACAGCCGGACACACATCAAAACCTAGTTTCTCAAATACAGCAGCACAGAAAATAGCCGCTTTCAAGCTTTGAGATACAATATGCGGCGCCATAAAGAATCCTTGAAACATTTGGCGGTTCATCCCTAAAGATGCCCCGCATTTTTTCCCTATTCCCGGCGAAGTTAAGCGATAGGCAGCAAGCTTTACACATTCTTTTTTACCTACAATATAACCGCCCGTGGGTGCTAATCCACCCCCGGGATTTTTAATAAGTGAACCGGCTGCAAGGTCTGCTCCTACTTCTGTGGGTTCTATGGTCTCTACAAATTCACCATAGCAATTATCTACAAGGCACATGGTATCAGGATTGATTTTTTTGATCTCTCTGATGATTTCTCCGATTTCTGTTACCGACAGAGAAGGTCTCCAATCATATCCTTTGGATCTTTGTATTAGTGCCATCTTGGTGTTTTGATTTACTGCGGATTTCACTTCTTGGAGGTTTACTTTCCCTTCAAGAGTAAGATCGATCTGCTGATAATTTACGCCTAATTCTTTTAAAGAACCGTTATTTTGGCCGCGTATTCCGATTACTTCTTCAAGGGTGTCATAGGGTTTCCCGGTTACTGCTAACAGTGTATCGCCGGGGCGAAGGATTCCAAAAAGACATATCGCCAATGCATGTGTACCCGATATAATATTATGCCGGACCAATGCGTCTTCTGCCCTAAACACATCGGCATAGACAGCATCCAGTGCCTCACGTCCCAAATCATCATAGCCATAGCCTGTAGTTTCTACAAAATGCGTATCACTGATGTGATGGTTTTGAAATGCTTTTAACACTTTATACTGATTGTATTGGCTTATTTGGTCTATCTCTTCAAATTTTTCAGATATGTATTCTTCAACCTTTTGTGATAGCATATATATCTGATCACTTATGTTAAACTCATTGAATAGAAGTTCAATCATTTTATTTTTCATAGGTATATCATCCTTTCTTTGCTGCGAATATTTTAACATATCTATGATGCTGAGGCAATAAAAAAACTCGTCCACTTTGATGAACGAGCTTATTAATATTGTATATTATACTTTAGCAACAGTTATTTTTACTTTTTCACCATTTACATTCCATTCTTTGGTGTAGCCTTCACCGCTTGCTTCAGTCATTGCTTGTGCCAGTACTTCCTTTGCAATCTCTTTTGCGTTGTTCTTCATGATTTCAGCAACTTTCTCATTGTCATTGTAATACACATGAATGTTATCTTGAATCTCGAAACCGGCTTCTTTTCTCATGGTCTGTATTTTACTGATAATTTCACGTACAAAACCTTCTTCAATCAATTCCGGTGTAAGATTGGTATCCAGTACAACAGTAATGCCGTAGTCGGTTTCTGCTACCATTCCGGCTTTATCTGCAGACTCACTGAGTACATCCTGTTCTGCCAGTTCAACCTTTGTACCTTCAATGTCCAGTGTAATGGTTTCTTCTTTTTTGAATACATCCATGACTTCATTTCCATCTATGCTATTAAGTGCTTCAGCGATCTTAGGAACCAGTTTACCGTACTTTGGTCCCAGTGTTCTTAACTGAGGCTTAAATTTGTAAGTTGTAAACGCACTTACATTATCTACAAAAGAAACTTCTTTTATATTCAACTCATCTGCCACAAGTTCCTTAAACATTTCAGGCAGTTTCATTTTTGATTTTACATACATGGTCCCGATAGGCTGACGGTTTTTGATATTGGCTTTGTTTCTGCAAGCACGGCCTTGTACTACCAGCTTAAGCACAACATCCATGTTTTCTTCCAGTTCTTTATCTATAAAAGATTGGTTTGCCTTCGGATAATCACACAAGTGTACACTTTCCGGAGCTTCTTTGTTTACGCTCAACACAAGATTTTTGTAAATCTCCTCAGCCATAAACGGTACAAAAGGCGCAGTAAGCTTGGACAGTGTTTCCAATACCGTATATAAAGTCATATAAGCATTGATTTTATCCTGTGTCATTTCTTCCTGCCAAAAACGCTCTCTGCTTCTTCTTACATACCAGTTGCTTAACTCGTCGGTAAATTCCTGGATTGCTCTTGCAGGTTCGGTAATACGGTAATTATCCAAATTCTTTTCGACCATTGCAATTAATGAATGCAGTCTGGATAATATCCATTTGTCTATAACCGGCAGTTTATCATGTTCCAATTTATAGTCATTCGGATTGAATTTATCTATATTTGCATATAGCACAAAGAAGGCATAGGTATTCCACAAGGTTCCCATGAACTTTCTTTGTCCTTCACTTACGGCTTCTTCGTAGAAACGGCTTGGCAGCCATGGTGCACTGGCAGTATAGAAGTACCAACGAACTGCGTCGGCTCCCTGTTTATCAAGGATCGTCCATGGGTTAACGACATTCCCTTTATGTTTGCTCATCTTTTGTCCGTCTTTATCCTGTACATGACCCATTACGATAACGTTCTTATAAGAAGGTTCATCAAAAATCAGTGTTGAAATCGCCAAAAGCGTATAGAACCATCCCCTGGTCTGGTCAATGGCTTCACTGATAAAATCAGCCGGGAAATTCTCTTCAAATATTTCTTTGTTTTCAAACGGGTAATGCCATTGCGCAAACGGCATGGAACCCGAGTCAAACCAACAGTCTATTACTTCAGTGACTCTTTTCATGGTTCCGGTTTTACACTCCGGACAATGCAGATAGACTTTATCGATATATGGTTTATGCAGTTCTATATCTTCAGGAACATTTTGTCCCATTTCTTTTAATTCTGCGATGCTTCCTATAGCATGGCGGTGTCCGCATTCACATTCCCAAATAGGCAGAGGCGTTCCCCAGTATCTTTCACGGCTTAAACCCCAGTCAATGACATTCTCAAGGAAATTGCCGAAACGTCCGTCTTTGATGTTATCAGGCAGCCAGTTAATCTTATTATTGTTCTTTAAAAGATTGTCCTTTACGGCCGTCATCTTGATAAACCAAGTATCACGGGCATAATATAACAATGGTGTATCGCATCTCCAGCAAAATGGGTAGGAATGCTCATAATCCATGACTTTATATACCAGGTTCCTTCGGTCAAGCTGCTCAATAATCATTGGATCAGCATCTTTAACAAAAACACCTTTCCATGGTTCTACACTATCAATGAATGTTCCTTGCTCACTAACCAATTGTACAAACGGCAGATCGTATGCACGTCCGACTTTGGCATCATCTTCCCCAAAAGCCGGTGCAGTGTGTACAATCCCGGTACCATCCGTTAATGTTACAAAGTTATCCGAAACGACGTAGTAAGCTTTTTTCTCCGGCTTCGCGAAATCAAATAAAGGCTCATATTCTATTCCTACTAAATCTTTTCCTTGCATTCTTTCCAATACTTCAAATTCTTCACCCAACACGGTAGGTGCCAATGCTTCAGCTAAAATATATACTTCATCGGCACATTTTGCTTTAATATAGGTTTCGTTCGGGTTTACGGTGAGCGCCACGTTAGATGGCAATGTCCATGGCGTGGTTGTCCAAGCCATCAGATATACTTGTTTTTCTCCTTTTACTTGGAATTTCACATAAATGGACGGGTCTTTCACATCTTTATAGCCTTGAGCGACCTCATGGCTGGATAGAGATGTTCCGCAGCGTGGGCAATAAGGTACGATCTTATGACCTTTATAAAGCAAGTCCTTGTCCCAGATTTTCTTTAATGCCCACCATACCGATTCGATATAGTTGTTATCATAAGTGATGTAAGGGTTCTCCATATCTACCCAGAATCCTACACGATCACTCATCTTTTCCCATTCACCCTTGTATTTCCATACGCTTTTCTTGCATTCCTGGATAAAAGGTTCTACCCCATATTTTTCTATTTCCGGTTTGCCGTCAATACCGAGATGTTTTTCAACTTCCAGCTCAACGGGAAGTCCATGGGTATCCCATCCTGCCTTACGAAGAACATTGTATCCTTTCATGGATTTATATCTCGGTATAATGTCCTTTATAACACGGGTTAAAATGTGTCCGATATGAGGCATCCCATTGGCAGTTGGCGGGCCGTCATAAAAGGTAAAGGTAGGCGCATTTTCCTTCTTTTCGAGACTCTTTTCAAAAATATTGTTTTCTTTCCAGTACTTTAAGACTTCCAGTTCTCTATCGCCAAAATTTAGGTTGGTCGATACTTTTCGGTACATGTTGTTACCTCCGTTTCTTCTATACATAATAATAATTTTTACCAATTTAGACAATAAAAAAACCCTTCATCCATCACAGGACGAAAGGATTATTTCGCGGTACCACCTGAATTGATACACAAGGTATCCGGCTCTCTACATACGGCTTAATACGATATGTTTCCTTTTAACGTCAGGATCACGGCACAACCTACTATCAATTCGGTCTGCTGCTCTGGAGTGATTTTCAATATCTATTACTTCAGACCGGGCTCACACTACCCCCGACTCGCTTGGCTTTCAATAGGTATTTACTCTTCTCCTTCTTTGCATTTCAAATATTTACATTTGTTCTATTACAGTATATTTTAAAACAAAGTTATTGATTTGTAAAGGTTTTTGTGAAATTTTGTGTTTATCATCTTATACTGGTACCGTCTTGTTCATTAGCCTGGTAAATATCACCCAAAGCTATTTTTTGACTATGTAAAAAGTTTGAATATTTTAATAATAACTCAGCACTTTTTTCAACACAATCTAAACATGAAAATTTTCTGCACTTTCTAATTTCATGACATTTAGTTGAACCGGCATGAACCAAAAAATATTGTTCCAACTTTTTCTCATGTCCCTCACATTCTTTTTCCAATAAAAATTTTGCCGCATAATATGCACCACATAGCCCCTCAGGAGCTCTTCCACGTCCATAAGCTTTGAACATTTCAACTATTTCATCTTTTAGTTTATATTTGTGTTCAAATGTACATATTATTGATTGTGCGCAATTCATCCTCTTATATCCATCAATACCAAGATAATGTCTTTTAGCTTTTTCTATCAAAATTTGTTCTCCTCCAATAAAAATCATAACATCAATTTATTTTGCCGCTGTGCTTAAAAATATATTCGTTAACATCAACGTTAACAAGATTAGCAACAACCGGACATTTCACTTTTAGCAGAAAAAAAACTTCTCTATCCACATCTGATAAAGTTTCAAAATTCCCTTGACCTTTACTAATGACAATATCGGCATGCCTAAATATATCTGAAAATTCCTTGCTGGATTCCTCTAATATCAAGCCTGGCGCATTGCAGCCAGTAGAAATAATGTTACAGTGTTCAGATAAACCGGAAGCATAGGCATCTTCATATGTAGCATCATTAATAATCGGTTCACTTCTGACAGCGTAAGTAATTTTTAATTGTAAAAGATCTTCTATTAATACCTTATCAAATACGGTTTCACCTGCATTATCTCCAATGATTAACAGCGTTTTTGCATTTCTAAATTGTTTTTCAAATCTTTCAATATCATTGATAGCAAATTCTTTTTCAAGTTCGTTTTCAATACATGCTTTAATATCAATATGATGATTAATAGCATAATCAATGATATTGCCCATAGCAGATACCTTTAAGGCCCAATATAATCTATTATCATATTTTCTATATAAAAAATGTTTTAATGATGGATAAAGGTCTTCTGCAAGCTCTATACTCTTTTCTTTAATTGTTTTATATGGATCGGCTATATCTGTATATTTTTTTATTATATTGTGCATATCTCTTCCTAATTCAGGTGAGTATTTATACCTTTTATACTGTAATACCAATCCAATTGTATCTTGCATTATTTTATCTTGTACATCCAATTCGTTTGTTATCATTCTGGTTGTCTCAAGCACTTGTCTTAAAAAACAAGGCAGGCAATCAAGATAAACCTCCATTACATCACCCCTGAAATTTTTATATCACATATGTATCTTTTCATTTTCTATCTTCTGAATTACAAATACAATATATCATTAGCAAACTTATTCTGTATTATGAACAGCTTTTAGTTTATAAGGGATCAAGTTATATTGCTTCTTTAAGCAATTGATATAAATCAGATATCTTTTTTTCAATATTTAAGGGTTTTAAATTCTGATCAGTCCAAGCGTGTGCTGTTTCTCCAATTGCAATTAAATCAGAAAAATGATCATATATTTCATAAGAGAATGCAATCCGCACACATGTCATTTTTATTATCCGTACCTTTATTATTATTTCATCCTCATATCCAGCCGGCTTTTTATATGAACATTTTAAATCTGTTAAAGGAAGTAATATCCCCTTTTCCTCAATACTTAAATAACTAAATCCTAGTTTCTTAAAAAACTCTGTTCTCGCAAATTCAAACCATACAGCATAGTTAGAATGATGTGCTATTCCCATTTTGTCAGTTTCCGCATATCTTACAATCAGTTCCGTTTTTGTTTCCAGCATTTTCATCACCTATCTCTTTCGTATTCCAATGCACAAGCAGTAAAACTATTTTTCAATTTTATTTCTTCTATAATAGTCTTCAATAGCTTTTTTTAACGCTTGAACACCAAGATTAGAGCAGTGCTGTTTATCTTCAGGCAATCCACCCAAAGCCTCTATAACATCCTCTTCTGTTAATTTCAATGCTGCTTCTATTGTCTTCCCTTTTGTAAGTACAGTTGTCATACTACTGGTTGCAATTGCTCCGGCACAACCAAAAACCATAAAGCTTATGTCCTCTATAACATGGTTTTCAACTCTAATATATATTATTAGATAATCTCCACATGAAGGATCACCACATTCACCTTGTCCATTTGCATCAAGCATGTTCCCTATATTCCGTGGACACATAAAATGATCAATTGCAATATCACTATACATTGAACCCGCTTCCTTTCATCACAATTCCCCTTATAATATATTTTTGGGCTTACGCCCATTTATTTTCCATTTAAAATCATACAACTATTTTAAGCATATGTCAATATTTATTAGTTTTTTTACTTCATACTACCTTATGAATGATAAGCAGAAGATATCATGCAAAAAAAGAGCCCTTCGTGAAGTGACTCTTTTCTGACGTAATTCTATTTATTCAAATAACACCTTACTATCAATCCATTCTTCCTCTTCTCCAGCAATTGCGCTTACAAAATTTCTGACCATTCGTATTAAGACATACTATCTTCTTTGATTGACACTCAGGACATAAATACTCACCATTAATAATTTTTTCAAAGTTTTCATAGCTTTCTTTCCACTCTTTCCCGCAATCAAGGCATTGGACCGGACAAATGTGGCGGGTGAAATTCCCGCCTTCTATACGTATAGCTTTTCCATTTATAATACTGTCAGCGATTTTTTCTCTTGCACTATTAAGTATCCGTTGGAAGGTTTGTCTTGAGACTTCCATTTTTACAGCACATTCTTCCTGCTCTAATTTTTCAAGATCCTTCAAACGTACTGCTTCAACTTCCTCAATCCGCAGAATATTTTCTTCTATATTATTTTTTTCTATGTCCAGAGGCACAAAATGCTGTATATTAGGAATAAATTCAACTTTTCTCCATTTAGGTGGTCTAGCCAACTTGCTTTCTCCCTTCAGAATTCTATTTATATGTTTATTCTATCATTTTGAGCACTTTAAAAAAAGAGGGTATTTTAATAAATTTGGATAAATAGAAAGCAGGCTCTTTATCTTTAGAACCTGCCGTCCGAAAAGAATCAGATATCTACTTTTCTTCATCAAAACTTTTTAAACGGTCCTTTACCTGTTTAAGCTGCTTCTCTAAGAATTCTTCTTGGTTCTTCAAGGTTGTTTTTTCATCATAAACTTGTCTATCCGTATAACCATCTCTTGGCCAACCTGGAAGTCCTACAGCACAAAACATTTTTCTAAATCCTCTGCCTCCGCCTATTCCTCTTCCAAATCCAACTCCATCATGTTTTACAAGACCAAACATTGCACGACCTGTGCAATAACCTGCCCCTCTTCCTGTCATAGACCCCATTCCCATTGGACCTGTAGCGTCTCTTCTTGGCATAATAAATCACTCCTCATTAAATATAATTATTGGCATATGCCCATTTACATTATAAATCTATTATGGGCATATGTCAATAATAACTTAAAAGAATATCTCTCTGAAGGTATATGTTTTTATAACATAATACAATATCATTCTGTAAAAATAATAAAAATATTGGTTATATGTATATTCATCTTGATTAATGTGCAAACATAAATAATAATACTGGTTCAATAAAATGATATAAGTTGGAGGACTTAAATGATTATTATATATCATTGTTCCGGTGGTACCCACTCATCGGTTCTTGCTGCGAATATTCATTTAGGAATACTGCCGGAAGATAGAATTCCTGACGCTGATGAAATGCTACAAAAAACAAACTTTGATAGGTCCAATAAAAAAAGATGGGGCTTAATAAATAAGGTTGGATATGATGAGCATGGAAGTCTTGTGTGTACTTTGGGAAGAAGATTTAGTATTGATATCACTATACAGGCACTTAACAGTTTGAGTATACTCTTTGATAAAAAGGAAGAATTACAGCTTATAAACATTCATAATGATGTAAATTTCCTTATGAAAATCGGCGGAACATTGTCGAGAGGTTTACACATGGTTGGTATGGGAAGGCCCATTGTTATCAAAGGATCTCAAGCTGTATATCCAAATATTGTAGAAGTGGTCAAGAATGTAAAACAACGGCTATATAATATATAAAAAAGTGCATTTAGCATAAGTCCAAATGCACTTTTTTCCGTTATATTTTAAAGTTCATATACCTTTTCTGAAGGTAAAACCCTTATATTGCTTGCTTCTAATTCTTTTACAGCCCGTTCTGGTTCTTCTACTCTTAGGATAACCATTGCTTCATTGGTTGTTTTCCCTACGAAAGCATACATATACTCAATGCCAATGGACGCGCTTTCCAAAACTTTTAATGCTGCAGCTAATCCACCGGGCTGGTCTACGACGGCAATGGCTATAACACTGGTGCAGCTTACTGTAAATCCGTTTTCCTTTAAAACCTTTTCTGCTTTTTCCGGCTGATTGACAATCAGTCGTAGTATACCGAAATCAGTGGTATCGGCAATGGATAAAGCACTAATGTCAATGTTATTGCCGCCTAAAATATCTGTAACTTCCGCCAAGCGTCCCGATTTATTTTCCAGGAATACAGAGATTTGCTTAACCAGCATAAATTACCCCTCCCTTAATATAATTTTTAACTTATTTTAAATTTCTCTTATCAATAACTCTCTTTGCTTTCCCTTCACTTCTCTCAATGGTCTTAGGCTCAACCAGACGGATCTTCGCGCTGATGCCTAATGTACTTTCAATGGCATGCTTGATTTTCTTTTCCAGATCTTCCAAGCGCCTTACCTCATCAGAGAAAAGCTTATCTGACATCTCAACAAGTATTTCCAGTGTATCCAAAGTACCGATACGGTCAACAATGAGCAAGTAATGCGGCGCTGTTTCACCGATTTCCAGCAATACACTCTCAATTTGTGACGGGAACACATTTACCCCTCTAATAATCAGCATATCGTCAGTACGTCCGGAAACTCTGGCCATTTTCACCAGTGTTCTGCCGCAGCCGCATTTTTCATAGGTTAAGGATGAGATATCTCTGGTTCTATAACGTATAAGCGGTAACCCTTCCTTGGTGACAGTAGTAAATACCAATTCCCCTTTTTCACCTTCCGGCAATACCTCTCCTGTATCAGGATTTATGATTTCCGGAATAAAATGATCTTCAGGAATATGTAATCCGTTTTGAACTTCACATTCATATGCCACACCGGGACCGATGATTTCACTTAATCCATAAATATCAATGGCCATGATTCCCAGTTTACTCTCTATTTCTTTCCTCATATTATTCGTCCACGGTTCTGCACCAAACACCCCTGCTTTAAGCTTTAACTGGTCTCTCGTAATCCCCATTTCTTCAAGCGTCTCCGCTAAAAACAGCGCATAGGACGGTGTACATGCCAGCAATGTGGTTCCAAAGTCTTTCATGATTTGCACCTGTCTGCTGGTATTGCCTCCTGAAATAGGGATAACGGATGCTCCTATTCGTTCAGCACCATAGTGCGCACCAAGTCCACCGGTAAATAAGCCGTAACCGTAAGCGACTTGTATGAAGGATTCTTTGTCTGCCCCTGCGGCAGTAAGCGTTCTTGCCATTACTTCAGACCAAATGGCGATATCGTTTCTCGTATATCCTACTACTGTTTGTTTTCCTGTTGTGCCGGATGAAGCATGGATTCTGACGATTTCACTTAACGGAGTGGCAAACAATCCGTAAGGATAGTTATCTCTTAAATCCTGCTTATAAGTAAATGGTAGCTTCTTCAAATCTTCTACCGTTTTGATATCCTCAGGAACCAATCCGGCTTGCTGCATTTTGTTACGATAAAAAGGTACGTTATGATAGACTCTTTTCACCGTATTGATTAGCCTTTCAGATTGTAAAGCGCTCATCTCGTCTCGTGACATGCATTCACATGTCTGGTTCCAATAGCTCACTCTCATGACCTCCTCAGTTCTAATGTATAGCTGCATTAAATGCATTAAAGATTTTCAACGTACTATCAGGATAAAACCGTCCAATATACTACGGGCGGACAGAGTCGTCCGCCCGTACAACATATGCCAATTACATCATATTAAATGATATGAGCGTTAGAATAGTTAAATTAATCTGAACTCATACTACTATACTTTATAATGTCCATTGTCCACTGTACATTATCCAAAGTTGTATCCTAATTCAAAAGCCGTTTTGTTCGCTTCTAAAAACTTAGCAGGAACAGTTTGCTCAATAGCCTTTAACCAAATCTCTTTATCAATACTAGTATATTTAGCCATTAATCCAATCAGTACAACATTCACAGCTTTCATATTACCTGCTTTTAGCGCAAGACTTAATGCATCAACCGTTGTAACATTACCGGACAGGTTCTTTACTTTTTCAATAATATTCTCCGGATATTGCGCACTGCCGATAATTACAGGCATAGGATCTATGTTCTGTGTATTAATAATCATTTTCCCATCTTTTTTCAGGTAAGGCAGCCATCTATATGCCTCCAATTCTTCAAAAGCAAGAATGATATCCGCTTCTCCTTCTGAGATAATAGGTGAATATACCTTTTCGCCATATTTTACATAAGTTACTACACTGCCGCCTCTCTGGGCCATTCCATGTACTTCAGAGACTTTCACATCATATCCCAGTTCTATTGCCGCATTTCCTAATATTCTACTGGCCAGCAAGGTTCCCTGACCTCCGACACCTACAATCATAATTGAACGATTAGCCATTGATATCACCCGCCTTTTCTATTGCTGAGAATTTACATACTTTCAAACATAGTCCGCATCCGTTACATAGGGTCACATCAATCTGGATCTTCCCGTTCTTATTTGAAATTGCCGGACATCCCAATTTCATACACATTTTGCAGCCGGTACATTTTTCTTGATTAATGGTTAGCGGGCCTTCGAATTTTACATGCTTCAATAATGCACATGGACGTTGTGTAATAATCACTGAAGGTTCTTGAACCGCTGTTTCTTCTTTAACGATTTTTTCAAACGCATCCACATCAAAAGGATCTACCACTGATATACGTTCCACACCAATTGCTTCTGCCAGTTTCACAAGATCTACTTGTTTAGTCGGCTCCCCTTTAATGGTTTTGCCTGTTGTAGGATTGTGCTGATGTCCCGTCATTCCTGTAATGGAGTTGTCCAATATGATGACAGTAGAACATCCTTTGTTATATACAATATCAATAAGGCCGGTAATTCCTGAATGCATAAATGTAGAGTCACCAATGACAGCTACCATCTTCTTGGCGAATTCTTTGCCTCTGGCTTTTTCCATCCCTTGCGCCGCACTTACGCTGGCACCCATACAAATGCATGTATCCATTGCCTCTAACGGCGGAAGTGCACCTAGTGTATAGCAGCCGATATCGCCGGTAACAACCATTTTTAATTTTTTGAGAACATAGAACATTCCTCTATGAGGACACCCCGGACACATTACCGGTGGTCTCACGGGAATAGGCTCATTGACACTGATTTTATCTTGATTTTTAATACCCAGTATTTTTTCTTTAATAATTTCAGCGCTGAATTCTCCTGTAATAGGAAGCAAATCTTTTCCTATCACTTCGCAGCCAAGTTTTTTGCAGTGATCTTCAAAAATAGGATCTAATTCTTCAACGACATATACTTTTTCTACTTGACTGACAAATTCTTTAATCAATTTCTCAGGAAGAGGATAAACCATACCAAGTTTTAAGAAAGAAACATTTCCTAATGCTTCTTTCGCATACTGATATGCAATACCGCTGGTAATCACACCGATTTTTTTGTCGCCCCACTCAATCTTATTCAATTCGCAATTTTCCGCATATTCTTGCAGTGCACTGATTCTATCTTCAACAATAACGTGTCTCTTTCGAGCCATTGCAGGCATCATAACAAATTTTTGAAAATCTTTTTTATATTCTTTTAGAGGAACGCTTTTACGTTCATTGAGTTCTACAAGACTCTGTGAATGGGATATACGTGTCGACAGTCTAACAATAACAGGTGTGTCGAATTTTTCACTTAATTCATAAGCCATCATGGTAAAATCTTTTGCTTCCTGGCTATCGGACGGCTCCAGCATCATAACTTTGGATGCTTTTGCAAAATGTCTGCTGTCTTGTTCATTTTGGGAACTGTGCATTCCCGGATCATCGGCAACTATAAATACAAGACCGCCGGTTACGCCTGTATATGAACACGTAAACAAAGGATCGGCAGCTACATTCAATCCGACATGCTTCATGCAGGACATGGCGCGTGCTCCCCCGATAGAGGCGCCAATGGCTACTTCCATAGCTACTTTTTCATTTGGTGCCCACTCGGAATATATTTCATCATACTTTGCAATTGTCTCAGTGATTTCGGTACTTGGTGTACCGGGGTAGGAAGAAACAACCGTAACTCCTGCCTCATATGCACCACGGGCAACTGCTTCGTTACCTAGCATTAATTTTTTCATCAGAAACCCCCACTTTTAGAATTGAGAATCTGGAACAATGATCACAAGTTCCATACTCAGATTTTCAATTTAAATTATTTATTTTAATAATTATAGCATTTTTTTATAAGTCTAGTCCATACATTTTCTATTAATAACACATGTATGTTAATGACTACATATCCAATCCAACTTCATTTGACTTGCTTATTTTAGTATTAAATACTTCAGCTACATGGCTATGCGAAAGTTTTGGTGTTATCAAACTTACCACCGGTACAGTAATAATAGAAACCAACATGGCAATCATTCCGAACAACGGCGCTTTACCGGCATCCATATTGTAAACCACTGCCAGGGTGATTGAAGTACCAAATCCACCAATCATTCCAAGCCATGCACCAAGCTTTGTAGTTCCTTTCCAATACAATCCGAAAAGGAAAGGACCAATAAAAGAACCGGCTACTGTTCCCCAAGAAAATGACATCAGTACCAATATCGCATTTGGCTTATAGGCTACAATAAATGAAAAAGCAATAAATACAAGACATAATATCTTCATGAGCATCATGATCTTCTCGTTCTTCATATTAGGGAACATATATCCTTTTACAAGGTCCATGGCAATCGCAGAGCTTGATGTCAATACGATGGAAGCCAATGTGGACATAGAAGCGGATAAAATCAAAAGAAGAATAATGCTCAACATCACTTCGGGAAGAGCCATCTTAAGAAGCTCCGGCATAATGATATCGAAATTGTCTTTTCCGTTTAGCATCGGAATTTTATTATCAAAATACAGTCTTCCGAAACTTCCTGCCAGATATGCGCCGCATCCTATCAGCATCGCAAAGCAGGTTGAAACAATGGTAGCTTTAGAAATCGATTTTTCATCCTTTATCGCGTAGAACTTATGGATCATTTGCGGAAGTCCCCAGCTTCCCAAACTGGTTAGTACGATCAATGACAATAGACTTAGCCATTTACCTCCACCAAAAACGCTCACCAATTGAGCGCCTTCTTCCGGAATTTGTGAAAGCCTTGATATTCCTTCGGTTAATCCGCCAACTGCAGGATTCATAACCACATAAAAGATCATGAGAACTACGCCGCCTATCATAATAATACCCTGAATAAAATCGGTCATTACGGTTGCGACATATCCTCCTAGCACAAGATAAATAGCAGTCAGAATTGCCATAAAGAGCATGCAGTACACGTAATCAAAGCCAAATATAGATGTAAAAAGATAGCTTAGTCCGGCATATACCGAAGCTGAATAAGGGACTAAGAAAATAAAAATAATGAGTGCGGAAAAGACCTTTAGTGCCTTACTATCATATCTTTTTTCAAAAAATTCAGGCATTGTTGAAGCATTCAAACGGTGGGTCATATCTCGGGTTTTTTTTGCCAGCACAACCCATGCCAGCAGGCTGCCGACGAGAGCATTTCCTACTCCAATCCAAACTGCGGAAGGGCCGAATCCCCAACCGATTTTACCGGCATACCCGATAAATATAACAGCGGAAAAATACGTAGTACCATAGGCAAAAGCCGATACCCACGGTCCCATCTTTCTACCGCCCAAAAAAAAGTCTTGTAAAGTTGACGCTTTCTTCATACTTACAAAACCTATTCCCAACATAAGCACAACATAGAGTGCTAAAAATATGAATTTTAACATACTACCATCCTCCCATAATACATTTAAGTTTTAATTTTATGAATCTCTACCCTACCGTACTAACCGTTCTAAAAGCATCTCTCTCAATGTGTTAACAACTTCCGAATTCGGATATGTGCTTCTTCCGTTAGGCTACCACTATTATTTTACATGATTTTAATCTAAAAATAAAGTGTCAATTTAATAGTATTCAAATGGGTCTATCGGCCTACTCCTATAATTAAGGAACAGCAAAATAATAACTTCCGATTTTTCAGCGGTTATTTTTCCGCCATGCGTCGTTGTCGACCTTTGCCATACGCCAGTATTGCCAAAGGCCTTCGCCTAGCCTGACGAAAAAATCCCTCGCTGAAAATTTCGGAACTTATTATTTCACTGTTCCTTAATTAAAAAGAAGTATTGTTTTATTCTTTTCCTAATAATAAACTATGCCTGGTGCATCAAATAGTTTCGTAATCAAAATATCAATTTAGGAAATTGATTGATAATTGATATAAATTATGGTAAATTTATATTACTAGATATTATCACTAGCTACCAAACTACTAATGTATCTTTAAGGAGGTATATATGGAAAACAAGTCAAATTCTAAAATAATTGGAGTAGGTACATACTTGCCGTATAGAAAACTGACTAATCAAGACCTTGAAAAGATGGTGGATACCAGTGATGAATGGATCGTCCGCCGTACAGGGGTGAGAGAAAGACGTTTATCAGAAGAAACCGAATTTTCCAGTAATATGGCTATAAAGGCTGTCGGAAATTTAATTGAAAGATATCGTGTAAACGTGGACGATGTAGATATGATTTTAGTCACAACCTTTACTCCTGACCACTTTTCTCCCACTGTTTCAGCGTTAGTTCAAGGGCATTTCGGTATGGAGAAATGCGGCACAATGGATATTAGTGCAGGGTGTACCGGATTTGTATATGCACTATGTGTGGCTGATTCTCTAATAACAGCGGGATACAGCAAAAAGATATTAGTCATTGCCTCAGAAACGGTTTCCAAAGCTGTTGATTATTCAGACCGGAATACCTGTGTGCTTTTTGGCGATGCAGCAGTGGCTGCACTCATTGTAAGAACTGAAGAAAAAGGAAATTTTATTTCATCTTACTTTTCTACCGACGGAAATTTTGGAGAAAAAGTATCTTGCAGCAATTTATCACAAAGTGTTAATGGACATGTGTTAGGCAAGAAAAAAACGTTCGAACAAGAAGGAAGATTTTTATACGAATATGTCCTTAAGAGTGTGCCAAATGGTGTTAGTAATCTATTAAAGAAAGCTGAATTGACATTGGATGATATCAATTGGTTTATCCCTCACAGTGCTAATTTACGCATGATAGAAGCTATTTGCAAAAGACTGGATTTTCCGATGGAGAAAACTTTAATAAGTAATGAATTGTATGGAAATACATCTTCTGCATCAATTCCTCTCGCTCTTTGGATAGCATTGGAAGAATCCAAGATTAGATCCGGTGATAAAATGGTGCTATACGGATTTGGCGGCGGGTTAACTCAGGGTGGAGTTATCATTGAATGGTGATAAGATATCTGCCATTTTACCGCAAAAAATAGCGGAACGGCACAGAGGCCGTTCCCTACATAGAACACCAAATTCCATTTATACATGATTTACAATTCGTAGGGAACGCCCCCCCCGTGGCGTTCCGCTATCTTGCAATATCCAATTATTTAATTCAACTTATTTAGATCCTATCTTTAAACTCTTTTAAAATAGTGCAAGCTTTTTTCCAGCTCCTTCAGCTTAAATACCATGATTTCGATAGTTTCGTCATCGGTATCTTGTGAGACAGCTTCTCTCACACTATCTTCAAGATCAAACATCTCTTCTTGAATCATTTGAATATATTCAAGCAATTGCAGTCTTGTGTATCGGTATTTCTTATCATATTCAATGGTTCTTGCGGTAAGTGCCCTATTTTCTGTGATAGAATATTTTTCATGCTTATCCGGAATAATGCACTCAATATTGAATTGATCTTTGATCTTGTCAGACAGAACTTTTTGTGCCTCTTCTTCCCCATGAACAATAAATATCTTTTTGGGTTTACCGCTAAAGCCGCTTAGCCAATCCAGCAATCCTTTCTGATCGGCATGGCCCGAAAAGCTTTCAATAGATTCTATTCGTGCATGAATAGATATCTCTTCACCAAAAATACGTACTTTTTTTGCGCCTTCCAGAATTCTTCTGCCCAGTGTACCTTGTGCCTGATATCCTACAAACAGGATAGTGCTTTCCGGCCTCCAAAGGTTATGTTTCAAGTGATGCTTAATTCTACCTGCTTCACACATACCGCTGGCCGAGATGACAATCATCTTTTCGTCTTTCTCATTTAGCTCCTTGGATTCTTGAGCAGTCTTTGTAAACTGCAGTGTAGGAAAATCAAGAGGATTATCACCATTTTTTATATATTCTCTTGCTTCTTCATCATAGCAATCAAGATTATTCCTAAATACTTCGGTAGCAGATATAGCCAAAGGGCTATCTACATAAACCGGAATATTGAATAATTTTTTAATTTTCTCATCGTATCTGGACAATTGCTTATGCAATTCATAAATGACTTCCTGCGTTCTTCCTACTGCAAAGGAAGGGATAACTACATTTCCGCCTTTTTCAATGGTTTCAATGATGATATTTACAAAATCACTTATCTTCTCATCAGATTTTTTATGAAGCCTGTTACCATACGTAGATTCTATAAACAGATAATCGGCACTTTCGATGATGGTTGGATCCCGTAAAATGGGAATATTTCTATTTCCTAAATCACCTGAGAATACCAGTTTTATTTCTTGTCCGTTCTCGTTGACCCATATTTCAAGAATAGAGGACCCCAGTATATGTCCTGCGTCGCTGAAACGTACGGTAATATTCCCCGGAAGCCTGACATACTCGTCATATTTTACCTTCTCAAAGCATTCTATGCAGTCTACCGCATCCTGATAGGTATATAAAGGGTCTATTGGTTTTTTGCCTGCCCTAAGTCTCTTTCTGTTTATCCATTCATATTCCGTTTCCTGAATATGGCCGCTGTCGGGAAGCATGATTTCACATAGCTCAACAGTGGCTTTGGTGGCAATGATTTTATTTCGGAATCCGTCTTTATACAATTTCGGAATTCTGCCGCTATGGTCTATATGGGCATGTGTCAATAATACATAATCAAGTTCCGATGTATCAAAAGGGAAAGGTTCAAAATTCAAATCCCGGTCTCCATCATGGCCCTGAAACATTCCGCAGTCGATAAGTAATTTTTTATCGTTAACTTCGAGGTAATAGCATGATCCTGTTACGGTTTTGGCTGCTCCTAAAAAAGTAATATTCATAACCCCACTCCAATCATATATTATTCTATATTATCCTTCTACTCTATTTATTCGACAAAAGATATATCAAATCCTGCAAATTATTTTCTTTTATTACATACTTTATGTCTCATTGGGTTGGAGATTACTTATCAATTTTCTTTAGTGCAATTGCAATCATAAGTGCTATAGCATTTTTTACATCATCCATATCTAATATTTCTCTGGGTGAATGAATATATCGGGTAGGTATGGAAAGCACACCTGATGGGATACCGCCTTTTGTCAAATGAATCGCACCGGAATCCGTACCGCCTCTTTCCAATACTTCCAACTGATAAGGAATCTCATTTTCTTTAGCGGTATCCACCATCAAGTTGCGCACAAACGGGTGTGTGATGATAAGACTGTCTTTTACTTTTACGGCAGGTCCTTTGCCTAGCTTTAATGCCATAGGTTTTGCACCGGGGATATCCCCCATTCCGGTAACATCTATCGCAATGGCATAATCGGGACTGATAGAGTAAGCAGATGTTTTTGCACCACGCAGTCCAAGCTCTTCTTGTACGGTGAAAACAAAGTATAGATCGTTATGATTATCTTTTATAGACTTTATCACTTCAATCAAAATATAGCATCCGATACGGTCATCCATGGCTTTGGAAGATACTTTATTGAAGTTCTGATGAAATTCCCCGGTAAAGCAAGCGGCATCTCCGATATTCACCATTTTTTCCGCTTCTTCTTTGGATGACGCACCAATATCTACAAACATTTTTTCTAGCTTCAGATTTTTCATTTCTTCAATTTTTTCCTCATAGCCTATAATACCGATGGTGCCATTTTCAAATATGACTTTTTGAAACAATGAATAATGGGGTGAAACCCCTCCTATATTTGAGAACCTCAAGAAGCCATTATCATCGATAAATGTAACGATGATCCCGATTTCATCCATATGCGCCGCAAACATCAGCTTTTTTCCGTTCCCTTTTTTTCTGGCAATCAGGTTTCCTAATGGATCTACGCTGATTTCATCCACATAATCTTTTATTTTTTCTATAAGCAATTCCCGTATTTTCTCTTCATTACCGGATGGCCCGTAACATTGTGTCAATTCTTTTAATAAGTCCATCATTTTATTACCTCCGAATAATTTATATTTGTATTCTCTAGCTCTTTAAGGAACAATGCGACAATTTTACTGCATGTTTCAAAATCATCCAGACTCATTACCGATACCGGTGAATGGATATATCTGCATGGAACTGAGATCGCAGCCGTAGGGATGCCCTCACCGGTCAAATGAATTTTACCGGCATCATTTCCCCCAAAAGTAGTACGTTTGTACTGTACCTTTAAATTGTTACTCTTAGCTAAGTTATAAAGCATTCTTGCAAGCTTTTTATCGGAATAGGAGGTTCTGTCCATAATAGATACGGCAGGACCATCCCCTAGCTTTGTTGCGTATTCATGTACCTCCGCGCCGGGAACATCCGAACAAGTTGTACCTTCTACTACCAACGCAATGTCCGGTTTTACGGTATATGCAGTTACACCGGCACCCCTTAGTCCAACCTCTTCCTGCACTGTGAAGCATGCATATAAATCAAAAGCATACCTATTTTTTAACATTTCTATCAGGATGGCACAGCCTACACGGTCGTCCAATGCTTTGGCTTTCACTAACCCATCCCCAAAAGCTACGTATTTACTGTCAAAGGCAATATAATCTCCCGGTGACACTTTTTTTTCCGCATCTTCTTTATTTCTCGCTCCGATATCTATATACATACTTTTAACTTTTACTGCTTGTTTTCTTTCTTCCGTACTTTGAAGATGAATAGCCTTTAAACCGATCACCCCGGGAATCCTATCAGCACCTATAAGGACCTTCTTAGAGAGTAGAATTCGGGCATCTATGCCCCCTACCGTTTTGAACTTTATAAATCCGGTGTCAGTAATGGAACTGACAATCAATCCTACTTCGTCCATATGAGCAGATAACATAATTTTTTTATCGTTACCTGCTTTGCCTTTTTTGTATGCAATCACGTTTCCCATACGGTCTACTGTAATATGATCACAATATTCCTTTATTTCGCTTAATATGATTTCTCTTACCTCATTTTCATTCCCCGACAATCCGTTAGCTTCAGTCAATTTCTTTAATAGCATAGCAGCTCCTCCAATTCTCCTTCCAGCTTTCGAATAAAAAACGCTAAAAGTTTTCCGGTATTCACGATATCATTGAAGTTTATTGTTTCAACGGTAGTGTGCATGTATCTAAGCGGGAAAGAAAGCAGCAGCGTAGGAATTCCGGAGCGTGTCACTTGTATGGCCCACGCATCGGTGCCCGTATTCCCCGGCTCCACATCTATTTGATACGAGATATTATACTCTTTTGCGATGTCCGTCAGTCTTTTTGAAAGCTTAGGATGTATATTGGCTCCAATGGTGATGACCGGCCCTTTCCCCGTTGAAAAAGTTTCATCTTTTGACGCGTCCGGGGTTTCTCCATGACATACATCAACAGCGATACCAATATCAGGATTGATATGATACGAACTTACTACAGCGCCTCTGGTACCTACCTCTTCCTGTACGGTAGCTACCGCATATACTTCAACATCGGTTTTCATGGTTTGCAATTCTTTAAGACATTCAATAAGCACAATAATTCCTGCTCTATCATCTAAAGATTTACCACATAAATAACTGTTCATTAGCTCTAAAGGCATGGAATGGAAAGTGATGATATCCCCTATATTGATTATCTCTTTAACTTTTTCTGCAGAAAAACCTGCATCTATGGCCATATCTTCCATTTTAACAGCTTTGTCTGTATCTTCCGGTGCTTGCAGGTGCGGTGGTTTTGCCCCAATCACACCATAAATGCTTTCTTTCCCATGCACCATGACTTCCTGTCCAAGCAATATCCGATGGTCAACCCCTCCGATATTTGTAAAACGAATAAATCCTTTTTCATCTATTTCTTTTACCATTAATCCGATCTCATCCATATGGGCAGCCAGCATCACTTTATAGGGATTGTCTTTTTTAGATCTTATTACTCCAATGACGTTCCCCATACTATCTTGGTTAACAAAATCACAATATTGCTCAAAAGCTTTCTTGATTAGGGAGGAATATATATATTCATATCCCGAGACACCGGTAGAACTGCTTAAACTCTTTAATAACTCCCGTGTATTCATGTTGTCACCTCATTTACTTATTTTTTATGCTATGTTTTAATTTATTTTTCTACTAATATTCACAAAGTACTCATTAATATATTATTAACCAAATCCACGAACTGTGAACCGTGAACTGTGAACTACAACACTAGTTATCTTATTAGATATTGGCACTTTTTTCAATATTATTAATATATTAATATTGGAAAAAATAAATTTCCTCTATTTTCTATGAAAATACTATTGACATAAACATAAATTTATCGTATACTAAATTTCGTCGCTGCGGCAGACAAGTTTCTTAGGTAATGATTAATAATATGCCTCTGTAGCTCAGTCGGTAGAGCAGGGGACTGAAAATCCCCGTGTCGGTGGTTCGATTCCGCCCGGAGGCACCATTAAAGGCAATTAACAATAAATACTTCTAGTATAATAAATATTTAGTGTGAATTGTTAAATCTATATTATGCTGATGTAATGGATTTTGTTTAATGATGCATGATATGTAGTTATAATGGCTTTAAGATTATTAATTGTTAATTAAATACACGTGCTGGTGTAGCTCAGTAGGTAGAGCAGCTGACTTGTAATCAGCAGGTCGGGGGTTCAATTCCGTCCACCAGCTCCATAATCAGGAGGGGTTCCCGAGTGGCCAAAGGGGGCAGACTGTAAATCTGTTGTCAGTGACTTCGATGGTTCGAATCCATCTCCCTCCACCAGAATAAACCCTTATATACTATATGATACAGTATATAAGGGTTTATTGCTGTTTCCAATAAAGTCGTTTTCGCTTAATCTTTAGTAATATTAACATTCGAATGTTCCAATGATGTTTTTACATCCTCCGTAAGTAAATCAATCATCATCTCCTGATATCCCGCATGCGTTTCATCCTTTAGAATAGCAGCCATTGCTTGAAGTTGTTCATCTTTGATATTTCTCATTTTATTTAACCGGGCACTATTAATAATTTGATGAGACCGTGATTTTAAATAGCTGTCCTTATCGTATCGCCATAGTACCAATTGCGCCTTATACCTCTGCTTTAATCGATCAGCAATCAATAATCCTTCCGGGTCAAAATCTCCGGAATAAAAAATAATGGTTCCTTCTTTCACCAACATGTCCAATAGCACTAGAGATGCTATTTTTACCTGTCCATAGCTGCAAAGCATGGGAGGATAATATTCTTTACACCGGTAATATACTTCTGAAAAAACACTGGGATTTTCAAATACAAATATCTTACCCGTTGGACTGATGATTCTGGTGATGCTGGTTAAATTGATTAAAGATACCTGCATCGGTTCTTTATTATTATAATATCCTCCCCAACCTTCATGGACACTGTTTTCTTTATACGCTTTTAGGCCGCAGCACACCGTAAAATTGGAAATCTCATCTTTCAGAATACCGGCTTGGAAGAAGAGCTCTGCTTTTTCTTCAGCATTCTGTGGCTTTTTTATATTAAGACGATGCATTAAAGCATATTGAAACAGTTGTCCGCAGTCGGTATTCTCATCAAATTGGTGGGGATTTTTTGATATTTCAGCGGCGAATACTGCCAATGGGATTTTTTTCTTTTTTTCCAGCGGAAGACGATTTATCGCTTTGCAGGTGATGTCTATATCTTTAAGCACCTTTTCACGACCTAGATCATATCTTTTTACTAATATCACATAGCAGCCGCATTTTTCTCTATAATTATTATCCAGCCATCGGGCAGCAGGGGTATCCTCATAACGTTTTATGATACTGTTAAAGAAAAGATCCCTTCGCTCTAAATACATATTGGCTGTTTCCTTATTGGATAATAGTTGACTTTCAAAATATTTTTCCAAAATATCTTCCAGCTTTAATCCTGCAAATCTGGTCCTTTCCAGTGCCTTCTGAAATGTATCCACTTTTATAATCGCAGATTTTTGCTTTGTATAGTCTTTTCGCAGAAAACCTGATAACGCATCTTTTTCTTTTTCAGACAGATTGGTTACCTGAATGGTTCCCCCTATCGTCCCTAAGGACTTATATTTGTCTTTCATCTTACTAAATACCCTCTGGAAGCCTTCATGCGCTTTAAAATACAGGATACATTTCTCTAATTGTTTTTCATGTTCCATCGTGCATTCCCCATTCTTAATTGGTTACCAATTCCTTTACCCTTCCGTTCAAATAGTGTGGGCTCGAGGGATGCACCTTCTACAAAAAGATTTTCCAGTTTGATAGTCATACGTTCAATTTCAACAGCATACTCGGAAAGCTGATATCTGAATTGTTTATTTTTGAATTCTTCAACCGTAGCCGCCTTTGTGGTATCCTGAACCGCCACAAGGTTACCCCATTCCACCAGCACATCCAAATCCTGCTTGCATTGATCAAGGGTATACTCTCGAAACAGTTCATGCTGTCTTAATTCACCATATACCTCTTCTTTATACATCCAATATTTGATTTTCTCATATTGCACATAAAAATATCTTAAAATAGGGCGGTACCGCCATGTGTTTTCCGTCGCAAGATATTTCGTTTCGGTAATTCCCTTTGTGAGCTTCATATTGATTTCCATATTTCTACATCCTTCTCAACCCTATTACTTTAATTATTGCCTGTATTATACCATTTTAAGCTTTCATGGGCAATAATCCGCGGATTTTCTAATACATGCAAAAAAAGACTATAGTTTCCTACAGTCCTTTTACAATTCCCTTATATACTTTTCCTCTTTCCTCAAAATTCTTAAACATATCAAAACTTGTACTTGCAGGTGATAATAAAATAATGTCTCCACTCACCGCATTTGAATAGGCTGTTTTGACAACTTGTTCATAAGTGCTGCATATAAACACCGGGATATCTTTTCCCTTTCCGCTTCTCTGCACTTCATCCTCAAGCGCTTTTTTTATCTTTGAACCGGTAGGACCGATGAGTATAAGGCACTTTACGTTATTTACCAAGGCCTCTCCTATTTCATCATAAGGTATATTTTTATCTTTGCCTCCGGCAATAAGAATGACTTTTTGGTTGAAGGTATTAAGGGTTGCCATGGTTCTGTTTGGGCTGCTGTCAATGGAACTGTTATAGAATTTGATTCCGTTTAGTTCTCTCACTAACTCTATACGATGCTCCACACCGGTAAAAGTGCCCGCCACTTTCTTTATGCTTTCTGCACCGGCTAATCCCCAGACCGCACCAGTTGCTGCCATATAGTTTTCAACATTATGCATTCCAGGCAAGATAATATCCGCTACATCCATTGCTTTATGAGTACTTCCATCCATATTTACACAGATTGATTGGTCTTGGATGAATACTCCTCTTTCAAGACCGTTTTGCCTGCTAAACATTACAACTGCCCCTACTGCTTCTTTTTCAAAATCTCTTGTGATAGCATTGTCAAAATTAATGACAAGCTTTCCGGATTTTGATTGATGTAGGAAAATATTCTTCTTTGCGTCAATATATTCTTCCATTGACTTATGTACATCCAAATGATTCGGCGTTATATTGGTAATTACCGCGACATCAGGACTTGTTCTCATAGTATGCAGCTGAAAGCTGCTTAGTTCCAAGACTACTTTATGATTCTCCTTTATGTTCTCAATCTCACTTAATAACGGAGTGCCGATATTCCCGCCCAGCCAACAGTGATATCCTTCTTGCTTTAAAATTTTATGGATCAACGTGGTGGTGGTGGTTTTACCGTCACTGCCGGTAACCGCAATGATAGGCGCGGGACATAATTCAAAGAACACTTCCATTTCCGAAGTAACTGTGCTTCCCTTTTCTCTTGCTTCCAAAAGTTCAGGGATATCATATCTCATTCCGGGCGTTTTGAATATGATTTCATGACTGATATTACTAAGATAATGATCACCCAGTGAAAAACTCACACCCAATGCTTCCAATTCATCATATACTTCCTCAAGCTGCCCCTTAGACTTTTTATCAAATGCGGTAACATTTGCTCCCAGTTTAATAAGAAATTTAATCAATGGCGTATTACTGATTCCTATGCCTATCACTGCTACTTTTTTTCCTGAAATGCTTTTTTTAAACGTTTGAAATTTCTGATTCACGGATTATCCCCCTAATGTCCATTATTAACTACTGCAACTTCCTGTAAAAATATATGCTAAATATTGAATATTATTGACAAAATATCAGTATGATATAATTCAGGCCTTTACTTTACCATTATTAAACAACATTTTTATATTGTCAATACCACAAATTTCTGAGAGATTTTTTAAAAAAACTATTGAAATTCATTAGAAAATGTTGTAGAATAGTTAATGTTCTCTCTATGCGAGAATGGCGGAATTGGCAGACGCGCTAGCTTCAGGTGCTAGTGGGGGCAACTTCGTGCAGGTTCAAGTCCTGTTTCTCGCACCAGTGTTGATGAGGGTTTGAGGAAATCGAAAGGTTTTCTTGAACCCTTTTTTCATAAACTTCTTTCAAATCTTCTTTCAACCACGTAACTTCTTTCGAACTTCTTTCAGTCATCAGTCTACCGAAGTAAAATTACTGAAAAGTTTATTCATTTGAGTTGCAACATTCTTTTTCATATCAACATCAATATGAGAGTAAATATTTGCTTTTGCAGGCTTAAAATTCTTTATAAGCTTTAGTGTTTTTTCCATTCTTCTAACCTCCAATATAGAGCTATAGATTAACATATTAATTAAAAAACCTAACCAACTGTATCAATTTATCGTTTTCATCTTTTTGGAGAACCATGAATCCATTATTAGTATAAAACTCTATCAGCTTTGGCTTATCCAAACATTCAATAAGTACAAATCTGCCGCCAACCAGTTCCTGCACTTGCTCAAGGATATTAATTGCATAGTCAATAATTTCTTTTCCAGTAATTTCGGTTTTATATAAATCATTTTTGCCTAATTGTCCGATTAGGTATGCTGATACATTAGTTGCTTTATTAAAAAGTCCATCCAACTGTTTTATCTTGGTTTTGGAAATATTAGATCCAATAAATAATGTCTTAAGAGAAATGGTGAAATATGCAATGATGATAACTTGTTGATTTGCCAATGCTTCCTCGTCTACAAACAGATAAGTTCTACTCTTAGACCTTTTTTCATAGTGCATCGCTCTTGCTCTCAAAAAGTTTTGAACATCAGGGTCTTTCTCACAAAAAAATTAGAAACAGCCGAGTTAAATACTTCTTCTTCAACTGTTTCTATCAGGTTTTTGAGCGAGAGAACGATCGCCTTAATAGCGAAGAACTCCTTTCCAATTCTGAAACAACATCAATTTTCTTGTGATCCGATTTATCAATTTCTTTGTTAAGACTCTTTAACAAAACATCCATTGACTCATTGTTATTAATAACTATTTTCTTGTCAAATGATACTGTTGCCATTAAATCACCTCTCTTAATTACCTTTATTATAGCACAGCACTAGCTACTGCAAAGATATTCATTTAGTATTATTATATGCAATAACAATATATTCAGCAATCAAAAACAAGGCACAATTTTTCCAATAATATTATAATATGATTAACCATAAAAAAAGGTTCATGTTAGAACTGTTCATACAAAACGATCCCCTCATTTTTCACCTTTGTGTAAAATGGCATATCATCTTGATACTTCATAAACTTACTTTGAGGTACAAAAATTGGCGATACAAGTGCATCCTATTTCATGTTGATTTCTGAATCGATTTCTATAATATCGTGCTTATATTTTCTTATCGCTGTATCATCCTCATCAACCATTACTAAAATATCTATATCGGATTCTGCATCATAGTCTCCTCGTGCATAGGAGCCAAACAGGATTACTTTTTTAAACTTATCTCCAAACACAGGTTTTACTTTTCTTACAAATTCACTTGTGATCTCTTTAACTTCTTCCTGGGTCTTTGTTGAAAGGACAGCCATAACAACACCACTTTTTCTGACTATATTCTTATTATAGCCAAAATATATTTTTTTGTCTAACATGATTATTACAAATTTTGCCTAACCGAACTAAAGCTTCGAATTTTTTTAAAACTGATATTGGAAATAAAGGCAGTAATATCGGCATTTTGCGGCTGAAAATCTTCTAACAAATCTTCTAACAAACGCATAAACACACACACATTTTCGATTATCAATAATCGTTGGAATTTTTTTTTATGCGACTTGTAACAGACTTCTAACAAATGCACTTATAAAGAAGCTGCTTTACCGACTTGCTCCTGAACTTATTTTTCTTGGGTAATGAAATATTCTCTAACGGATTCGTACTGACGAGATTCATATCAATCGCATGATTGAAAAAACTTTGAAGTAGTATTTTATGCTTTCTTAATGCCTGTCCAGATAAACCACTCTTACCATCTAAACGCCCTGTTTTGAACTTTTCATCAAAGCATCTCTGGAAATCTATTGTTTTCGACTGTTGGAGTAATGTCTCTTTATCAAAATATTTTTTGAGATGAGCGTTAAGTATTATTATGACATAGCCGTTCATTCATAAAAAATAAATTACATCCGAATGTTGCCTAACAAGATTAAGTTTTTTAATTTTGAAAAACTGGTATCTAGGATAAACTAATAATATCTGTAAAATACAATATAACTGGCTTTTTAGCATCTTTTATAATACAATAAAGAGACAGAAATCGATGCCTAGGATGTAACTTTAAATTTCTGATCATGTAAAAAGCCGTCCACTTTCGTAAACGGCAAATCTCTTCAAATTAAGGTAGTAATCGCTCAAGATTAACTACCTGCCTTCACCTTTAATATCACTATACTCATATAAGAATCATTTTTCAAGAAAAAACATCCCCCTTCGGGGGGAAAAACCTTTTTCTTACCCTATGTTTCCTAAAGGCTTGTTTTTCATTTTATTGCTTCACTGACTTAGCATATAAATCCCATATCAACCATTCCAATGTTTTCTTTGCATGTACACAAAAACGTTCGTCTAAATCCCAAATAGACTGATTCTTTCCATTTTTCTTTGCACTTAAAGGACAGCCGCCCCCACATATGCCAAGAGCAGAACAATCTACACATTCGTCCATATTAACAGGTGTTCTCCGGCTCCATTCTAAGTATACATCATCTTTCACTGGATCAAACTCTAAATTATCAATCGTTGTAGGGAAATAATCTCTGTTATACAAGTAACCATGACATATTCCAACTTGTCCATTAGGAGCAATAATTATTTGGTTACCACCAACAGCAGCACAATCATATAAATAAATTTTAGCATCAACAAATGCTTTTGCCTTACGCATAATCCTATCTTCATAAATACCTTTTTTTCTAAACACCTCAAATGCATTAAGAATAAATTCTGAAGCTTCTTCGTTGTATTCTTCAGAGACAGAAAAAGTTTCATCTGTCATAATAATATTAAACCCTAAACTTTTAATATTATACTCATCAACCATTGTCTCTATTTGAGACAAATCCTTAATTGTTTCTTCTGTTAAGGTAACAGATAAACTACAATCTATTTCGGCCTCAGTGGCATTTTCAACTCCTTTAATTATATCACGGTAAGCTTCATCACCATTTCTATATTTTCTGCAACTATTTTCTACAGCAGTTGCTCCATCTAATGATATACTTACCGACACATTCCGCTCTTTTAATATTTGGGCAATTTCTTTAGATAAAAGTGTTCCATTAGTAATCATCGAAACCGTGGTTCTTTCCGGTAATCGTTTATCGGCTTTATATTCATCAATCATATCCAACAAATATTGGACCACTTCAAAATTAGTTAATGGTTCACCACCATAAATAATAATCGCTTTCTCATCCTCAAATGAGTCCATATCTAATAATATTTGTTTAGTAAAAAAATCTAATCCTTGCTTTACAGTTTCTTTCGTCATAATTTTCTGTCTTATAGCGTTCTCGTCCATACTATTTTCTATAAAGCAATATGAACAAGCTAAATTACATAACTCTGACATAATAAAATAAGCCACTTGTATAGACGGTTTAGGAAGTTTCTCTCTCAACATATTGAGAACTTTTATATCGTAGTTTTCATCTTCAATAATAATTTTATTATTTTGAAGTGCTTTTAAAAGCAAAGTCATTTGTTGTTTATAAGCCTCTGGCAGATTATCAATTGCTTGCTCAGAATTATCAGCCAAAACTATTTCTTGAATATATTTATGATATTGCTCATTTACATAAACTGGCTTCATTCGTAATGAATGATAATAAGCATATACGTTATCTTTTTCAAATATTGATGTGTATTTTGATAATTTCATTTCTTTGCTCCTTTAAAAAAAGGATATTACTATTTCTTTCTTAATGGAACATCGGTCTTTCCACGTAGTCAGAAATTGTAGCATCCTTTTGACAAATTTATAAATTTTATGCCGCCCAAACCTCTTCTGATTTAAATTCTGAATTATCAGGATCTGGCACCATGCAAGAGCAACGATTACAAGCTACACATCTGCATTTGCATCCACCTGTGATTTCTATAGCTTCAACGTTAACCTCTCCAAAAATTTCCTTTTTTGTTTCATCCATAGGAATAATAAAACTCATTGCTATCCCTCCTTTCGCCATACAAAACTGTTCACCGCTTAGTTCCAATCTACGATAAACTCATCATCTCTGTTTTTGCAAGGACAACCTCGGCAAGAACTAATACATTTAGGTGTAGCACTACATCCCAACTTACTTAATTCTCCCAACATCATTTCATAATTAGAACTTTCCGGTACATAAAATGCTTGGCTCATTCTTCTCACCGCTTTCTCTAATATGTTTTTAAATTTTTATGTATTATTGCTAGAATTCATATGTATTATAGCAAATATAATTTTTAAAAGCAAACACATAGAAACTCAAGAAAAATAGAGAAAAATCGATATATATAAAGATAAATGGCAATATATAGCACCTTTTTATTTGAAATTTTTATGGTATTTTTCGCCACTGTGACTTAAAATATAATATAAAACACGACATAATTCTATAGTTCGTAGCCTATGCTTTAAATATAAGAGTATTTATTAAACAATTCACAATATCGCTAATATACTGCCTATAATCACCGAATTTAGCCAAATTGGATTAGTCCATTATAACAACGAATGTCATTGAATAAACAATTAGAACACACCGTTTTAACGAGGCAGGGATATCCCCACCGTCAAAAAACCTGATCGCTATCTGCCACCTATAGGGTCTTTTGACCTCGTTATAACTATTACAATGTTTTAATAGTAACATTTTTCACATGTGTTTGTTCTAAGTCATTCACAATATAATTGAGTACACTATCAAGTTGTCTTTGTAACCATTCTGGATGATTCCCACTAAATATTGTAAACTCCCAATTAAAATAATACTTAGAATTACTTCGTCTACTTATATTCACATCATGTACTGCACCGCATTCATAAAACATGTTGATTGATGCTTTTAGAGCAGCTTTTATTTTTACGATATTTCGAATATTTTGTTTATCAAATGTTATCCCTGTAAATAATTTAGGCGAAACTAAGCTAGTTCGGGTCACTTTAAAGTTATATCTATTTTCTTTATTCATGAAATTACACCGAGTACATAAGGTTTGTAAATTATGCATTGTCTTACCCTGTGAGAAATTATAATTCAATATCTCCGCTGCCACTAACCGTACTCCTTGATTTGACAAACCACAGCATAAACATGTATGATTATCTCGAAACTTTACAGCTTTTATTAATTCCTTTTCCTGTGCTGAATCCATAGCTAATTGTAGACTTTCACTACTTTCGCTTGTATTCTCAATAACACCTTCCCTTGAGAACAGCAATTTGTTTACATACATATCCACTGCCGTTTTAAAGTGAAAGAAATGTTCATATAAATATGGCCAGACACCACCAATTTCATTATATTCTTTAAGTAAATAATTATATTGTGCATTAGGTGTCATATTAATAAAATTCGATGCAATACTTTCAATATCACATTTATCCCTGTCATAAAAGTGATAAAACCGCGGAGAAGAGCTATTTTGTGCAATATGTCTGCAAATGTTACAAATATCTTGAAAAAGACCTTTATTCATTGAAGTATGTAGAATGTTAAAATACTTATCGAATAATTTCTGTGTTTCCACATATAATGCTTTGTCTTGAATATCTTCATTCTCCCATATATCATCTAAAGATACCAATGCATTTGAAATCAACTCTTCCCAAATTTGTCGATCTATTTCATATACCAAAACCGTATCTTTGACTATTTCTATTCTTTCACCTTCGGCATTTTTAATAGAAACATATTCTGTCTCATACCATCCGATTGGTATTTTTTCTTTGAAATTGGGTATCTTGACGCTTTTAAAAGTCATATTAGAAATAAGACTTCGCACTAAGGAAATAGATACTTTTTCCATAGGATAGGATACTTGGTGTACTCTTCCTTCTTCAATTCCTCCGGCTAAGTCAGGTCTTGCCCATGCAATTGTTTTATCCCAACTATCTCCAAATAGGACAATATTGGCATTTTCTTTCTTTCCTCCTGCCCGTTTCCCCCGTAATGCTCGTCCTATCATTTGCTGCAACAAAATATGACTTGTAGTATCACGGGTTATAAAAACTGTATTTACATCTGGAATGTCTGCACCTTCCGTAAACATTTTTATATTCAATAACACATCTAATTCGCCATTTCTAAATTCATTTATTATTTCGGTATTTGATTTTTCACTATGCTCATTTCTTTTTTGATAATATATTGTATCTGCTTTAATCCCATATTCAATCAATTTATTCTTAAAATATATACATTGATACCATCTATCTAGAAAGAAAATCGTCTTTTTATAAGTTTTGCGATTTTTAAGATAATCATTAACTATATAGTCATTTCTTTCTTTATTTGCAGCTAATTCTTCAATAATATTTTCAGGAATATCAGAATGAAATCTGATTATCTTATTGAACTCTTCATCTGTAAGTTCAATCCTAATGGGAGTTTTCTTTCTCATTATATTTTCTTTTGCTAATATTTTCTGTTTTTGTAATAGTTCTTTCTCAACTTGATAAACAATTCCACCATCGAATATTTTCCACAACCATCCTCTTTGCATTCTGTTAGTATAAGTGGGTGTAGCTGTCAAACCTAGCATCCAAACATTTTCAGCTAATTCTTTGACTTTATTTAACATATTTCTGCATCCTCGTGCAGGAGCGTGATGAGCTTCATCCAATATGACTATTAACCCATTTCTTCCATTATACTTAATATAGTCACTTAATTTACTATCATCTTTTCCAAGTGATTTCATAGCAGTTTGAGTTGTAATAATGATTACATCATCATTTTCGTTAATATCAGAAACATTCATATGCTCATTATTACTTGAAATAATTTTGATTTTGATGTTTCCATTATTATTCCTAATAGTGTAATAAGCCTGATTTAAGAGTTCAAAAGATTGTGCAAACCAAATTACTTTTTTAGGCCTTTTTTCAATTATTTGATTTATCCATGTTACTGCTGTAAATGTTTTTCCTCCACCAGTAGGTATCACAAGCAATCCTGATAAACTGCTTTCATTTTTTGATACAGAAAAAAATTTATTCAAACAGGAAATTGCTTCTTTTTGATGTGGAAATAACTTATAAACATTCATATAAAAATCCTCCTGTGCAAAAGCTATATTTTCATTATCAAATACATTCCCGCACCATCCTCTGTGGTTGGCCTCAAGTCAAATCCTTGTTTTTCGTAAAATCTCTCTTTTCCTTTTGCACTTATCAACTCAAGACTAACATACCATCCTTCTGGAATTTGCTCAATAATATATTTCTTTATATCCTGAATAATTAATGTACCAATGCCCTTACGCTGAAAGTCCGGATGAACAATTAAATCTTTTATATAAAAAGACATCGCTCTATCTCCGCAAAGCCGTGCAACAGCAATAACCTTCTCAGCAGAATAAACAGCAAAAGTACACAAGGAATTCTCAAGTGCTTTCTCCGCTTGCTCATATGGCAATTCTCCCCAACCAACTAATGAAAATAAATAAATAAATTCTTTTGTATTAATTGAATTTCTTTTTTGTGTCCACATATTAATTTTCATTCCTTTCACTTCGCTTAAGCACAATCATTATCAAAATATCTGAGCTTTTTCAGTATTCACTATTCTTACATTGAAGTATATGGTACACCATAGAGCACGGAGATGGAAATAGTGTTGAAAGGACAGCCATAACAACACCACCTTTTGTGACTATGCTCTTATTATAGCCAAAATATATTTTTTTGTCTAACATGATTATTACAAATTTTGCCTAATTAAACTAAAGCTTCGAAATTTTTTAAAACTAATATTGGAAATAGTAATATCCGCATTTTGCAGCTCAAAATCTTCTAACAAATGCATCAAAAAACACGCATTTTGGGTCATTAACCATGTTGGTGAGTTAACGAGTCATCGATGCGTGTAACTCTTGATACAACTCGATTTTCAGCGTTTTTGATAACACAACACAATAAGAGGCTATGCCCTGAAAATCGTGTTCTTTTAGCTTCAGGTGCTAGTGGGGGCAACTTCGTGCAGGTTCAAGTCCTGTTTCTCGCACCAGATATGAAAAGAATTCCAGCGATAATTATAATCGATGGAATTCTTTTTTTGCATTTTTTAGTAAACTTCTGAAAAAATTCTAACAAATGCTCTTATAAAAAATCTGTATTGATAAAAAGAAAGACTTGTGTTTTTTGCTTTTAATATGAGATTAAATCCCGTAACATATAAAAATTTGTTACCCTGTGCTTAACATGAAGATATTTTTCTGCTCTATCTAAAAGCACTGTTCTCAATCCCAGTTCTTTCGGAGTTATGTAATCATTTTTGAAATCATCACCTACAAACAATATTTTAGAAAGCGGCACATCCGCTTTGTCTATTGCAGCCTTATAAATATTATAATGCGGTTTTTTCCATCCTTCATTAATTGATGTAATGATAAAATCAAAATATTTGTAAATTCCGTTGGTTTTCAATAATTCTTCAATACCGCCGCTAACCATAAAATTAGATACAACTCCCAAATTGTACTTTTTTGTAAGTTCCGTAATTATTTCTTTTACATCGTTCCTAACATAGCATTTGCTTTTATATGTATCCCAAAAGTTTTTATATAAGCAATCAGCAATTTTTTGAACTGCTTGTTCATCTTTATTACAGATCTTTAATCCAGCTACCATCTGCAATCTCTCATAAACTTCATACTCTTTACCTTGAGGCAGCTTATTTGCAATCACTTCAATTGCATATTTATAACTTTCATAGAAATCTTCAAATCCATCCCACAAGCCCTCTACCCCTGAACCTTCATATGCCCAAAGAGCATAACCCTTTAAACCAGGCAGCTCCGTCAAATCAACCAACGTTTCCATACAATCAAATAATATCCAACTAATATTTTTCATATTTAATTAATACCCTCATAGATTTTTTATTACTTATTATTTTTATACTATATCGCCATATCTATTTGATGCACCGTACCGGCACCACCATCTTCCTTTAAAAAGATACTTGAAGTTCTCATCGTTCCGAGTGTTTTGTTTTCAGCGTCCTTATATTGGTAAGCAGTGTCTATATTTCCCAGATATATCGCACCTATTCCTTTTTCTCCCAATGCAAATAGTTTGTTGTTTCCGTTTTCATCTTTTGTCCATATACGCAGTTTTTCATAGATGATATCACTCTCATCAATCCATCCGTTTCCATCTTGATCATATGCTTGCAGCTCTTTAAACCCGTCACCGGTTTTGGGACCAAAAAGCTCGCTGCCGTCATTGATGATTCCATCATTGTTTAAATCCAAAGCTAGAAAACCGCTTCCCTGCCCCACAAAAGATATCTGATCGTCAGATCCATCCATATCAATATCAAAGGCGTATTTTTGATCTGTTAATTCGGTTAAACCGATATCATAATTGATAACCAACGGATCTATGGCGGCATCACCGGCAAGCAGCCGTATATCATTTTGTGATATAAATTCCCTGCTCATATTCAGTTGGACATCAATACTGATTTTTCTGCCGTCAGTCGTTTGGATCAATCCTCTTGTATTAAATGACAGCGTTTCCTTTTCATAATAAGTCTCATGATAATGATACTCAAGTCCCCACCCTTGTCTGTTACTCATAAGATTTTCCGCATTTGGTGAAGCTGTGGCTTCAATATCATTTTTGGGCCGCTTCAACTTTATGTTGTCCATTAAAACGAATTTAAATTTCTTACCGGTTAGCTTTTCAAGCAGCTTTTCAAGCAACATAATTTTTTGTTTATCTTCATCCCTGATAGAAAATTCAATGCATTCTTCCGAGTCGGTCTTTTTAATAGAAGAGGACAGCGACTGGTTCGCCTTTTGCCCTTGTTCGGATATTTCAAAGATATCTTGAGATGCTAAAAGATTCATATCTGATAAATCATCCCGCTCTTTAGAATCCGATCTTTGTTCTCCTATCCAAAAGTTTAGAGACTCTTCTTTTTTGGCCCATTTTTTCATGTCATGGGTGCTCTCCATGCTCATGTGTGAAGTTTGAATTTTCATACATATTGCCTCCTTGCATTTTCTGTTAATCCTTATATGATATATATCGGTATTATTTTAGTAAGATTAACATTAAATGTAAGAATTATTTTAATTGTTCAAGACTTTTGTATAGATCGGTTTTATCCCCTCTGTCCCATGTACCGTAGATTTTTTCAGATATCTCCGGCGGAAGCGGCAGTGTTTTTAAATGGTTTTCTTTATATTGATGATGTATCTCTTTAGAATACTTTTCACAAAGATAACAATTCCCTCCCCATGAAAAAACATTTCGCATTTTTTCATAAATCATCTCAAAAGGCTGATCAGCGATATTGCCAAAGGAAATATTGAGAAACTCACAGGGCTGCACATCTCCTTTTGCATTGATGTAAAAACGATCGATTCCTCCTGCCGTACACCCGAAAACCGCTGCGTCCTCTTCTATAATCTGAGCGGAAATGGAAGGATAACGTGCAAATTCCTGCTGCGTATTATATTTATTTACCTTTTCTTTCACCAAGGCGATATCCTTTTCATCAAACAATATATCTTCCTTCTCAAGCCATGCCCCTGATGGTTTGGGTTTTATCAACTGAATCATGCATGCATGAAAATCTTTGGCAGTGTCCATAATTTCTTCAAAAGTCCCATTATAAAAGTCTTCTCTCATCAGACAAGTATTGAATGCCACAGCGATATCCGCATCATGACACATCTCTACGGCTTTCTGAAGCGTATCCCAGGCAGAATCATTCCCCATAAAGCGATTGAGATCTTCCGGTTGAGGACTGTGTAAAGAGAACATTACTGCGGTTACATTCAGTTTTCTCAGTTCTTTTAATTTTTCTATTGTCATTCCTACTCCTGTTGAGTTTATCCAAATTTCCGATCTTTCATCAATAGAGGAACACAAATTTTTTAACCGGTCATATGCGAGAAAAGGTTCACCACCTTCTATATTATAGAAAGCCACGCCCCTCTCCTGAAGAACCTGTGCAGCATTCACCAAAGTATCTATATTCACATCTTTCCCTTTGTCCAACTTTTGATAACAGTGACTGCATCGGTTTGTACAGGCCGATGTGACCGATATCAGCACCGTAGCACAGGGCATGGCCCCATCAAAATGCATGAATTTTTTACATGCCGTATAAAAGGCTTTTGATGGAAAACCGGGTACATATAGATCCAGTCGGGTTTTATCTCCGATTCTTACAAACTTATTGTGCTGCATCCTTGATAAAAAAATTAAAAGCCTTCTTAGAAAAAGAATAAAATTTTTTAGCGACAACTTGCGTTTTAAAATATAAGGAATAAAATGGAACAAAACACTAATTTTTAGTTTCAGATTAAAGAGTATCTTATTATTCCCCGTAATGTTTGTTATTTCAATCATGGTGATCATCCCCCTAAAGAAATCCATTTTCTTTATACCATTTCACTGTCTTTTTGATTCCTTCTTCAAGACTATATCGGTTCTTAAACCCTAACACTTGTTCTGCTTTTTTAGTTGAAAATTCAATATTATCATAAAACATGTTTACCCTTCCACGGGTTAGAAGAGGTGGCTTGCGGGAACCAAACAATGTATACAATAACTCCATGATGAAGGCGGCCGGATAGATGAAGCTTTTAGAAATATTCAATGGTTTCTTGATCCCTGCCTCTTTACAGAATAGTGTATATATTTTATCCATGTTTTCGGCTTTTTGATTGCCGATAATAATGCAGTGAGTACTTTCCAATTTCTTTCTATATGCTAAGTAATAAGCATAGGCGACATCATCGGCATAGACTACATGAAATTTATTTTTTTTAGAACCGGGCAGCATTGGAATACCTGAAGCGGCAGTGCTAAGATACTCGTAAAATCCGGTATTGAATTCCCGTTCTCCATATACCCATACCGGTTCCATCATGGTGATGTTCAAGCCGTTTTCTTGTGCAAATTGAAGCGCTGCCTTTTTAGCCAGTGCCTTGGTATCCCTGTAGTAATTTAAGCGGCATGGAAAAATGTTATCAGCAAAATATTTGTAATGAGAGTGATACGGTGAGTTTTCATCTTTTATGCAATCATTGTTTTCTTCACCGTAAACCGAATTGGAACCGGTTAAAATAATGTTCTTGATGCCTGTTTTTTTACATGCTTTTAATACGTTTAATGTTCCTGTCGCATTCATATCGTAAAAATCCTGGTAAGTGCCCCAATCGGATGCCTTTGCGGCATTATGGATGATAAAATCATACCCGGCAAAAGCCTTTAGCAAGTCATCTATGTTTCGGATATCTCCATATCTTAAATCCACCGGAAGACTCTCTATATTTGTAAGACTGCTGCCTTCCCTGACAAGGCATCCGATATGAATGCCCTGTTTGCAGAAATAATGTGCGATATGGCTTCCTATAAATCCTGTCGCGCCGGTAATCATCACATTATTCATGTTCATCCACCTTCTTAAAAAGAAGTAATGCGTTATGACCGCCAAAACCATAGGATGCAGAAAGGGCATAGTTAATATCCTTATTAAATGAAGAGAGAGGTAGATTCAAGTTATCCAACGGATATTCAGTGAGGTTTCCATGTATGACCGAATGCTTAATAGACATAGCTGTTACTGCTGCCTCAATGGCTCCGCTTGCGCCTATGCTGTGACCGATAATTCCTTTTGTAGAATTGATGTAGGGCTGCGATTCCTTATCTCCGAAAATCGTTTGTATGATCTTGGCCTCGATATCGTCATTTAAAACAGTCCCGGTACCATGGGCATTGATATAATCTATTTTATAACCGTTAGATATCTTATTGTAAAGTTTTAAAATATTTTCACCGGATGGATCCATTTGTACAATATTATATGCATCACTGGAACATTCATAACCGATGATCTCAGCATATATACGTGCCCCACGTTTTTTGGCACTTTGGAGCTCTTCAAGAATCAACATGCAGCCTGCACCCTCGTTAAACAAAAACCCGCTTCTTTTATGAGAAAACGGAAGCGGTCCGCCATCCGGTGACTTTGTCAACGTTGTAAGCATATCAAAGCCTCTCATAATTGCACCGCTTTTGTCAGTCAATGCTTCAACACCACCGGCGATAGCAATGTCGCACCGACCTCCTAAAATATTTCTATATGCTTCACCGATAGCAAAACTTCCCGATGCACAGGATGCGTTAATAGTATAGTTAAATCCTTGGATGCCAAATAAGATGGATACCCACGCCGAAGCAGCATTGGGCATGAGCATTGGGATCACCATTCTATGATATCTGGGAGATGCTGCTCTTTTATCTGTATCTTCTTCATCGATTGGCGCAGTATGTGCCGTATAGGATTCCAATGCCGTTTGAAGACTGCTCATCCCTATTCCTATGGTAATAGAACAGTTTTCAGGAATATCGGTATGAAAACTTTTTTCTTTGCTTTCCACTCTAAATCCGGCATCTTCTAAAGCCAGCTTGGTGCATAAAACAGAAAGCTTTGCGGTATCTTCCATTACATTTTCCAACGATGCATGAACGCCATAATCAGCTAGAGAGAATATAGGTTTCGGCACAAAATACCGTGATTTAAAACGGTAGTTTTTCTCATAGCAAGGAGGAATTTCAGATAAGTTTGTTTTCATCCCTATAATGCTGTTGAAGAACGTTTCCTTTCCTATGCCAACTGCCGTTGCAGGGCCCATTCCTGTAATCACAACTCGTTTTCGCATATCCTTCTCCTTCATTTATTTGGTATCTTACAACATGTCTACAAATTTTATAACTTCTTTTAAATACTCTTTTGGATTTTCAAAATCCCTGGCGCTGCATTTATATGTGCATAGATCTATTTTTTTCCTCTTATCATATAACAATTTTACATTTGAATCTTTTATCTCTCCAATTTTATAAAAACTAAGATGATGCTTTTCAGCCTCTTGTATGAATTCTTCCTGCTTTTCCCGATTGATAGTAAAAAGCAGCTCGTATTCCCCACATTCTCCTAAAAAAAGCAGTTCTTTCGGAACATGCAAGAATTTAGAAAGCAATAATCCTTGTTGATCATAAGGGAGACTGTTTACCTCAAAACCTGCATTACTTAATTCTGTAATCGTGCTAAGTGCATTATAAGAACCGTCACTGGTGTCTATGCAGCAATGACTGTACTTTTTAATCAATTGCACCTCTTTGCTTCGAAGCTTGAACCGGTTCTTGAATCTGTTTGTAATATTTTTGATAACAGGATGGTTTGAGTACAGTTTTAAAGCAGCTTCTACATTCCCTATTCCGATATTCCCGGTAATAAAAATAGCATCTCCTATTTTTGCACTGCTCCTAAGCATCGGATTTCCTTCCATTTCTCCAATCACCGATCCGGTGTATCTCCATCTATCGGAAGTACCAAAATCGCCTCCAATAAAAGCCGTACCGGTTTCTCTGAGTACATCCGCAATGCCTTTGGCCAGTTGTTCAATAAATGATTTGGTCCAAGTTTTATTGATCACAAGACTATGGGCATAATATACCGGAACCCCTCCTGCCGCATAGATATCACTGATACTGCCGACAGCCATATTCCATCCCAATACATAAGGATCATGTTCCCTCAACATATCTTCTTCTGAAAATTCATCGATATTATAAACCATTTTTTTCCCGTTAAAGTTTACGATTTCAGCGTCGGATTCAAAAACTTTGTTAAATTGCTTTGTAGTTTTTGGCATTTGCTCTTGTATGCTACGGATGAATTCCTTTTCTTTACTCATTTTTCACCTCACATATCAACTCTATCGGATATTGTACGCATTCGATGGTACAAGGAAGAAATCCTCTGGGATCACCGTCAAATTCTATTTCAGGATTCTCACTTTGTCCTAAAATTTCAATCTTCTCTACATAGTCAAGAGAGATATGATTGTTATTTACAATCCTGTTGCCGCTGTATATCTGTTTGAAAATCTTCAACCAGTTCATCCATCGTAAATTTCTTACCATCAAACAATAAAACTTCTCGTCTTCTGGCTGCAAGTCATTTTTTACCTTGATACCCGAGGCGATATAGGTTGTTTTTCCGATGGATATATTGAACACATCATGATAGATTCTTTTATCGCCGTTTATTATGGTAGCAAAAGCACAAGGCCGGTATAGCATAAGACTTTTGATCATAGAAATAAATGTACCGGCAATATCACCGAGATATTTTCGTATTCCGTTGTTGGCGTTTCTCGCGATAAAAGCACCTATTCCGATATTGGTACAGCAGGCAAAATAGCTGGTCACCACATCTTCAGTAACCCTGCTTATAGGGAGGTTATCATATTTCGGATAATTGGTCCGTGCATGAATGATTTTTCCTATTTGAATTTTTTTACTTTTCCCTTCAAGCAGAATCCTAACTGCCGGCTGGACTTTTATCGGAATACAATAACTCTTACAAAAATCCGGACTTGTCCCGGTATAGATCACACCCAGCCGTGCATTTGAAATTTTACTGCCGGAGGAAACATCATAAAACCCATTTATAACTCTATTGATGGTTCCATCTCCCCCAACGGCAACGATCACATCATATCCTGTTTTATTCGCTGCTACCGAAAATCTATATGCTTCTTCCAATGAACCAGTAATTTTATAGTCATAAGTAATATTATTACTATCAAGAAAATGAAAGATCTCTTTAAATAATCTCTTGCTTTTCCCTCCCTTGGAACCGGGATTCATAATGAGGTAATATCTCATAGAGCACACCTTTTTATAATAGCTCCCGCTTCCTCTACCGTATCTTTTGAAAGATTCGCGCCGGCAATTAATCTTACACGGCCTTCCCCAATAGGTACCGATGGTTCGATAAACGGAGTTGTAAGAATACCATTTTCAAAAAGTCTTTTAAAGATTGCAGCTGTGCTTTCTTTGCAACCTGCCTTAATAGTATTAATAGGTGCCTCACTTCGAACAGTTTCGAATCCTGCCTTACGAAGACTATCAAAAATTACTTGCTGATAGTATCTCATTTTTTGCTTTAACAATGAAAATTCTTTATATACAATATCTAAAACCGCTTCAATTCCGGCTAAAACCGGAGGGGGAAGCGCCGTTGAATAAACCAAATGCGGACAGTAATATTTCAGATAGTTAATAATCTTCCCATCTCCACTGATGATTCCCCCTGCATTGGCGAATGCTTTCCCAAGAGAGGCAGTATAAATCCCTTTATATGAGGTAATGTTCTGTTCTTCCAATATCCCTTTTCCGGATTCCCCTAGTACACCTATCCCATGTGAATCATCTATGACAGGAAGTGCATTGTAAATATCACACAATGCCAACATCTCTTTAAATGGTGCAATGCTGCCATCAGTAGAAAATACCGATTCCGTCACCACAAAGATCTGATCATATTGGGCTGACCGCTTTAAGATGCTCTGAAGATGATCGATATCGTTATGCAGAAACGGTCTGATTTTACACCCGGCAGCTTTTATACCTTGTATTAACGATGAATGGGCAAAACGGTCTACCACAATAAGATCCTCTTTTTTAGCTATGGAAGGAAACAACCCATTATTTGCTTGATAGCATGAGGGAAGAATCATCGTCTCTTCAAGTCCTAAAAAATTTGATAACTTGTGTTCCAGCCTTTGAAAAAGATCAATATATCCTGTTGATATAGGTGTAGCACAAAGAGATACGCCATATTCATACACTGCTGCTGCAGCAGCTTTTTTCACTCTTACATCCGATGCCAAACCCAGATAATTATTTGAAGCCAGATTAATGACTTGTCTTCCATTGATCATAATTTTGTCATCCAAACCGGGTGAGATGGGTATATAATAGGGATTGATACCTATTGTTTCGCTCAGGCTTTCATCTACTCTAAACCTTTGGTGAAAATCCTTAAACGCCATCATTGTTCTCCTTTAATTTTTGCACAATATCATTGATAGAAATAATATCAGCAAAATCGCTTTCATCTATCGTAATTGAAAATTCATCTTCCAGCGCGGAAATGATCATCAGCTTATCGAAAGAATCCACCATTAAATCTTCTACCAATCTGCTATTAATAGTAATATCCGTATCTTTTTGCAAATTACTCTTTATGGTTGAAATAATCCTTTCTTCCAAATTCATTTTACGACCTCCTATAACACTTTGTCTTGTGCTGAGAGTCACACATCACTGCGCATATATTGCAATTTGTACATTTTGAAACGTAGCTCTCATTTTTTTCTACCTTTTGTACGATATCCGGTTCGCATATGAAAGGTCTGCATAGGCTTACAAAGTCTGCAAATCCATCATGCAAACAATCTTGCATTTCCTTTCCTGTTCTGAAACCACCTACACAAATAATCGGGATATCGGTAATCTCTTTCGCTGCCGTGGCATGTTCCAAATTATATACAGGAGTGAAAGGTTTTAGCTTGGTTTTCATGTACGGGTAAATGAGTGAATGAAAAATTGCTTTATTTACTGCTCCGTTTGCTTTGAACACCGGATTGTATTTTAAAATCACTTCTAACGGGACCCCTCCCCTAAAGATATTCAGCGCATAATCCATCGTGCCATAGCTGATTTCAATGGCATTCACTTTTTTAGAATCCAGGAAACCGATCAAGTTTTTAAACTGGGAGGTGGAGAATCTTTTAAAATAATCATCGCTTGCGCTTACTTTCACAAGAAGCGGAAAATCATACCCACATACGTTTCGAATCTCATCAATGACCAAGTCCAAAAATTTTGTGCCGATTCCGGTCGTTCTATCCACCCCAAACTCATCTTTTCGGTTATTGATGGACGGCAAAATAAATTGATGTACAAGATATCCGTGGGCCGCATGTAATTGTATACCGTCAAATCCCGACATCTTTGCGTATTGTGCGCTTTGTCCAAATGCTCTGATAATTTCATGGATTTTTTTAGCGGATAACTTTATGGGATTACTTCTAAAATAAGTTGATTTTTTTTGAGAAACCCCATAGACTTCACAGCCCGTATCTATTCTTCTGGTTTGTCTCCCCGTATGTGCCAACTGCATAAAAATCTTCGCGCCATATTTGTGCACATGGTTGTTTACAGTTAAGAAATGCTCGATTTTTTTCTCATTGTCCATTCCCGCCTGTCCGGGCTGCATGGCTTTCCCTTCGGGTGAGATATAGGCAAAGCCTGTAATAATGGCACCAACACCGCCGGATGCTAATTGTTCATACATCTTATGGTATTCAGGTAAAGGAAATCCGGTTGCATCACACATGCCTTCAAAGGTTGCGGAGCGGATGATTCTATTTTTCAGCCGGCATGTTCCTATCTTTCCTTGCTCAAACAATTTCATCTTATTTTTCTCCTATGATTTCGGATTTGTATGCAAATCAAATAAAAAGCCTACGAATATATATGCCATCAGAAAAAGTACAATGGATAATTCGGTATTATACAAGGCAATCAACGCTGCCTGTCCGCATGTACATGCTCTGAAATTCGCAGCCAACGAATAATATGTCTTTCTGCCTTTAGGGTTTTTGTAATATAGATACCCTGTCCAAACCTCTAAAAATATGGTCAGTATACCTAGGATCAGAAACATATTATTCACACGGGCGACAATAGCACCATTAAAATAAAGCATCATAAAGATGACCGCAGGCATAAAAGATGAAAGTATTGCAATGTACCGTGACTTTTCAATGCCCAGTTGAACCACAATGGTCTTTTTATCTGCTTCCTTATCGCCTTTATAATCCTTAAAATATGTGTAAAATGTCATCAGGCCGTTCATCACAGCCACCAATATCATTACAGAAATTCTGCTTGATGTAAAATACGGCGATTGTGTAGGGCCTGCAGACAGGAACCCAAAAGCGGTACACATGGATATCATCAGACCAAATACGATATTGCCAAAGATTCCATACCCTTTTGCATATTCATATACAACATTTAGTAAAACACCCAGCACTGCCGGTATTAATGCTATAGGTTCCAGATAAAAAAATATAATCAAAACAGTAATCAATAGTAAAAATCCGGTAAACAGCAGCGCTTTATGCGGCTGCAATTCGCCGGTCACCATCGGACGATGCGGCGCATTAATCCGGTCTTCTTTTAATCCGAGATAATCATTGATGATTTGATTGATTCCCCAGCTTAGAAACAGCATTACCAGTATCACTGCTTTTTTTTCTGCTAATGGGACCAATTCCACTGTCTTGAATGACGATTTTGCGATATATTCATAAAAAGCCATTCCGATCCACCCGGCAATACCCGTAATAAATGCATAATATAGCCTCATTGATTTAATATACGCTTTAAAAAACGAAAGCATGATCTTTCCCCCCAAAACATCTCAAATCTCTTGCAGCCTCTTCCGTATATAATCATAATCAAAAGATGACGATATGCGTCTGTCTTCACCGTCCAATATCCTGTAGTGTTGAGAAATCAAATTCTGTTGTATTCGATAAACTCCTTTACTTTCAACATCTTTCCACCAGACTTTTCCACCCATTGTTTTTTCATAGTTGTTTTCATACCCGTTAAAAGCCAATGTCAGGATGATATCCTGCGGCTGTCCTCCAAATGTCATTTGAAGTATTTCGCTGTCTTTAAAGATTGTGCACAATGCTACTGCTCCGGTCCAGCCTAAGGTTGACCGTCCTTTTTCAATCTGGACCAGCGTTTTTTTTGACATACCAAGTATTTCTGCCATCTTATCTTGTGTATAGTCATTTTCGGTCCGTATCATTTTTAATTTTTCATCTAACTTTTTAACAAAACCTACTCTATCCATATACTTTTACTCTCCTTTAGTGTAATTTTACACTATTCAAATATAGATGTAAATATATTTTTAGAATGATATCAAAATAATTATTTTATCATCAGGGGAAAATATACTTATTCCTGATATGATCAAATAACAAATAAAGGAAGTGTTTACCATATCTATTATTTGGGTGGTAATTATTCGTTCTGTAGTTTCTTTTTTTGCGTTGTTAGTGCTAATACGAATTATGGGAAAACAACAGGTCTCGGAGCTGACATTTTTTGATTATATTGTCGGCATTACAATAGGCTCAATCGCTTCAACACTTTCGGTTCAGCTAAATCAGAATACCACTGCGACTTTAGTCGGTATGGGAATATGGGTAGTACTTCCCATATTATTAGGCTATCTATGCATGCATAGTGTATGGGTTAGAAAACTTGTCGAAGGAGAAGCTACGGTAGTCGTGGAAAACGGTAAGATTTTAGAAAACAACCTGGGTAGGACCCGTATTACAATTGATGACTTAGTTGCTCAATTGAGAACACAAGGAGTATTTAATATCTCCGATGTTGAGTTTGCTTTATTTGAAAGCAATGGAAAAATAAGCATACAAAAAAAATCTCAAAAGCAGCCGCTTACACCTGGTGATATAAGACTATCAACGCAGTATGACGGTCTGCCTACGAATTTAATTGATGACGGGATCATTCTTATAGATGCGCTACGCTCGCTTAATCTTACGAAAGCCTGGCTGCAACATCAGTTAAGTAAGAAAAATATCAACGATATGTCTCAAGTTTCATTGGCACAGCTGGATACAAAAGGAAACTTATATGTGGATTTGAAGGGTGACCAGCCGTATTTCATTATTCCAACAAATTAATAAGTGCAATATATATTTCAACTACTATGGAGGTTCATGATGAGAAAGAATATTATTTTAATTATTTTGATATATATGTTTACAATGGTATTATGTTCCTGCACTATCTTAAGAAAGCCACTTGACCGTAGATATGAATTCTCAAAACACTTAAAAGAAACGGAAAGCTTTATTAAAAAAGAAGATTGGGATAATGCAGAGAATAGCTTAAAAAATTCACAACGCGCGTGGCATAAAGTGAAGCCTATTCTTCAAGTGGATATAGATCACGATTATGTCAATGATATCGAAAATAACTTTGACCTATTAAAAGCATCTATTCAAACGAAAGAAAAATCCGATGCTTTAGCCACTATTTATTTGATTCAGAATGATTGGTCAAGTATTGATTCAATGTAATACCTATGCTATAAGTGCTTAAGTTGCCAAATCGGGTATCTTTGGCATTTTTTATAGTAGTGTGGAATACCCCTTCAATACTGTTAACTTAATGTTACGAATTGTGGTGATTTAGATTATTATATCATAAATCACCTAATATCACCTGAAGCAGAACGCCACAGGGGGCGTTCCCTACACACTGTACATAACAATTTGTATCAATTAATAAAAAGATCAAGGGATCTTGTAGGGAACGGCCCCCGTGCCGTTCCGCTAACCTCAAGTTTTACTTATCTCTCATCAAGTGTTGCAGTAAAGAATAACTTGTTATAAAAATATAACTGGCTAAACCTTTTTAACACCTCTACCTTATACCTTTGCTCTGTAAATATACTCACATACTCATCTTCATTTCTGATATATTTCCCTTTGTCAAAAAGAGCCATAAAGTGATTACTTACAGGGCAATGATCATAAACACAAGGTTCAATTACGAGGATTTTACCATTATTTTTTAATATTCTTCGATACTCTTTCAAATAATCCGTAAGCTGCTCTGACGGGATGTGGTGCAGCACAGATATAATCAATATATAGTCGATTGAATGTTGTAAAACAGGTATATGCATGTTTTCAATAGTACTAAAATTATATCCCGGATGTACGTGTGCCGCATATTTTACCCTATCAGCATCGACATCCATTCCTAAATAGTTATTAGGAGTAAACATCGTGCAAGATGAACCCACTCCACATCCAAAGTCCAGGATCTTTTTATTGCTAAAGTCAAACTCTTTTAAAACTTTATTGTTTATATAAACTTCTGTAAACCATTTTGGACGTACAAACCAATCATAGATTCTTGGAGATAATTCCATAGTCATCTACTTTTTCACCCTTTATTTAATATGCTAAAAATAATATGCCCAAATAGCCAAAAGTTATTGATAGTAATATACAACAATAATGCTGCATTAAACAATAAATTTAAATTTTAAGCTTTTGATAGAAAAAAGTTTTTGATGGAGCAAGATTATAGCGGTTAGGCATGATGATTTGTTCGGTACTGCCAACAAACAATATCCCTTCAGGTTTTAATGACTGTGTAAACTTTGTATAGATCTCGGTTTTTGCCTCTTCAGTAAAGTAGATCAATACATTACGGCATACAATAAGATCACAATTGCTTGGGTAAGCATCTTTTAAGAGATTATGCTGTGAAAACTCAACACATTTTTTTACTTCGTCTTTTATTTTATAGAAATCTCCTTCTTTTGTAAAAAATTTATTAATATTTTCCTTAGGTACACCCTCAAGACTTTTAGCGTTATATAAACCGATGCTCGCTTTTGCAAGGGCTTCTTTATCAATATCCGTTGCTGTAATTTTGATAGATGCCAATGGAAAAAACTTTGTCAATACCATTGCAAGTGAATAGGGCTCTTCCCCCGTTGAGCAAGCTGCACTCCAAATCTTCAATGTTCTGCTTTTAGCTAAAAGCATTGGAAGAATCTCTTTTTCTAGTATTTCCCATTGTCCCGGGTTCCTATAAAACTCTGAAACATTAATTGTAAGATAATTAATGAATTCATTGTATAATACTTTATTAGACTTTAATTGAGTCACATAGTTGCTAAAGTTTTCAATAGCATTCTTTTTCATGAGAGATTCTATTCTTCTCTTCATTTGTTTTTCTTTATAACAGGTTAGATTAATGCCGGTCATTTTAAATATTTCAATTTTAAAATCTTCATAATCTTTCACTAACATTTCGACACCTCTTTGCAAAAAATGTAATCTTATTCTACCACATCTATATACAAAAAAAAAGCGTGATATATAATAATATCACGCAAATGTAAAGGGGGTCTCAATGTATTTTGTGAGGTCATTCATTATTATTGCCATACAATTAGAATATATACATCATATTCATAAAAAAATAAATACTTTATAAAAATTTTCTGTATATAAAAAGCGACAAAGAATTTACAGCTGCAATCATAAAGTGAGGAGTGGGGAGTGGGGAGATTTTATATTCTCCTCACTATCCACTCCTCACTGGTTAGCAATAAATTCCGCCTAAAATCTATAGTGCGTTTAAAGCAGGTTTTTTAAATCTACTAATTATTCTCAGTTTTATTATTTAACATATCGCCAATTGTGACTTTAACATCTTCACGGTATTCTGAAGGAATCTGATCTTCCTTTTTTTCTTCCTGAGCAGCAGCCGGTGCTGCCTGAGGTTCCGGCTCCCCTAAGAGCTCTCTTATGCTTAAACTTATTTTTTGGCTGTCAAAGTCAAGAGAAGTAATTTTGGCTTCTACCGTACTTCCTAAAGCTAAAACATCTTCCGGCTTACCAATTCTTTTATTAGAAATCTGAGATATATGGATCAATCCGTCTACTCCCGGAATCAATTCTACGAAAGCGCCAAATGGAACCATACGAACCACTTTACATTTCACTACATCGCCTTCATTGAAATTTGATTTTGCGATTTCCCATGGATTGTCTTCTGCTTTTTTAAAGCCCAAAGAGATTCTATTCTTTTCTTTATCCAATTCCAGAATATATACTTCAGCCATATCGCCTTCTTTTAAGACTTGTGACGGATGTTTAATTTTCTTCCATGACAGTTCAGAGATATGAATGAGACCGTCTACGCCTCCCAAATCTACAAATGCTCCAAAGTCGGCAAGCTTCTTAACTGCTCCTGTATATTTCTTTCCAATCTCTGCGGTCTGCCAGAATTCTTCAGCTTTTATCTTTTGTTCTTCTTCCAGCACTACTCTGATAGAGCCGACAGTTCTTCTTTTTTTCTTATTGATATCAATAATTCTTAAGCTAACTTCTCTTTTTAAGAACTGATTCAAATCAGTTATATATCTATCACTTGCCTGCGATGCAGGAACAAATACACGTATTCCATTTACTAAAACAATGATACCGCCATTTACAGCTTCAATTACCTTACCGGTAAGAATTTTCTTGCTTTCCAGTGAGGATTCAATCTCTTCCCAACCTTTAATGGCATCAATTTTTTTCTTGGACAGTAAAACGTTACCTTCTCCATCATCCACTCTAATAATAAATACTTTTATTGGGTCTCCAACCTTTACAAGGTCTTTCGGGTTTAAGGATGGGTCATCGGTTAATTCACTCGCCTTAATAACACCATCAGATTTAAAGCCAAGATCAACATACACTTCATTTTCTGAAACACCAATAACAGTACCCTCTACAATATCACCTGTATTTAAAGTTACCAGAGATTGTTCAAATGCTTCAGCAAAGCTCATTTCAGTTTCGTGGTTTTGCAAGTTTTCTTTTTCAGACATTTTGTCTATAACCTCCTTTATAATCCATGCCGGTGTAGATGCGCCGGCAGTAATACCAATTTTTTTTGACGTATATACGATATCCTGTGGAAGCTCTTCAAAAGTTTCAATATGATAAGTAATTTTACAGTTATTTCTACATATTTCAGCAAGCTTTTGTGTGTTTGAACTGTGCTTTCCACCAATGACTATCATGATATCTACCTGTTTTGCAAGTTTTTCTGTCTCAACTTGTCTATCATTCGTTGCACTACATATTGTATCATAAATCAAAGGATTTTGACATCGCTGCTTTATATCATCGGTTATTCTATCCCAACGTTCTCTATTAATGGTAGTTTGCGCAACTACACAAGTTTTATCAGAACATTTTAATTTTCCTTCAATGTCTTCAATACTACACACAATAATGGCGGAGTTTTCACACCAGCCGTTGATCCCAATGACTTCAGGGTGGTTTTCATCACCGACGATCACAATTTGATATCCTTCATCATAATATTTTTCAACAATTCTATGAATTTTTTTCACATAAGGGCAAGTTGCATCGATATAATCAATTTGATGCGCTTCTAAGTCAGTATAACTGCTTTTGCCTATCCCATGCGTTCGGATAATGATTTTAGCGTTTGGATCGGAAATATCTGTGATAGATTCAACCATACCAACACCTTTGGATTTTAAGTCATCAACTACCTGCTGATTATGAATAATAGGACCTAATGTAAGGATACCCGAATGTGCTTGTTTTACATTTTCATAAACAGTATCTATAGCCCTGTTTACTCCAAAGCAGAATCCAGCTGTTTTTGCTATAATAATTTCCAACTAATTCTCCTCCATAAGCATTCTAATATGATTCATTATATTATTACTGATAGATTGCAGCTGCTCCATTGATAGCTTGTGATCAAAATATTCATCATAATATAAAGGATGTCCAATATTAATGGTTATCTTACTAAATAATTTATAGGCTCCTGTAACACCAACCGGTATTACAGGCACTTTTGCCTTTGTTGCAATCAAAGCGACTCCTGGTTTTGCTGCCCCTACTTCACCGTTTTTGTTTCTTGTTCCTTCAGGATACATGGCAAGAACCTTACCTTCATTAAGAATAGCAATAGATTTTTTTATCGCGGTAATATCTCCCATTCCCCTTTTCACCGGAAAAGCACCTAAAGCATTTATGATAGATCCTAATAACGGTACCTTGAATAGCTCTTCTTTCGCCATGAATACAAGCTGTCTGGGCATAAAAACCCCTATAATGGGCGGATCAAAGGTGCTTTTATGATTAAAACAAATAATACACGCACCCTCTGTAGGGATATTTTTAATACCTTTGATATCCATTCTATATAAAACTCCAGCCGCAGTTTTGATAATCCATTTAACGATACTGTAAAACATTACATTAACCTTTCCCTAATCAAATTTGATACAACAGCCACCGATTGTTCCAAATCATTATTAGTAGTATCAATGATGACCGCATCTTCGGCCGCTTTTAACGGGGCGAATTCTCTGCTGCTATCATTCTTATCCCTATATTCAATATCTTTTTTTACTTGCTCAAAACTGCAGTCACTGTATTTTAATTTCATCTCTTCGTATCTTCTTCTTGCACGGTCCTCCACTGAAGCAGTCAGAAATATTTTGATATCTGCATCAGGAAGAACGTATGTACCAATATCTCTGCCGTCCATAATCACATTATTCTGTGCTGCCAGCATCCTCTGCAATTCTACCAGCTTTATCCTAACTTGCGGAATGGCTGCCACATTGGAAGCTCCTACTGAAACTTCAGGAGTTCTGATTGCCTGCGTAACGTCTTCACCATCCAACAATACGACTTGTCCATCTTCATCATGTTTAATATTGATATCTATATTCTCCAATATAATACATATTTTATTTGCTTCCTTGGTATTAATGTTGTTCTTGATCGCTTTTAGCGCCACCGCCCTATACATGGCCCCAGTATCTATATAAATGAAGCCCAGCTGTTTGGCTACAATTTTAGCAATTGTACTTTTCCCTGCACCGGCAGGTCCGTCTATTGCTACTTTAATAGTAGTCATTAATAACAACACCCCTTATATTCAATTTTATAATTATTCTATAAAAAAGTCAAAAATCCTTTTTTTTTGTAAAAAAACTTATGTTCGCTGAAATATTAGTTTCATCGCAAAGCTTTTTTCTACTTGCTGAAACTAACAATCATCACTTTATAAGCAATCATCTAAATAAATCAAAACTTATTTTCCCAAATAAAAGTATCATGACACAAATAAAAACCGGCTTAATAATTTTAGATCCATTTTTTATTGCCAGCCCTGATCCTATCCAATTTCCAAGTATTCCAAAAAAAACAGCCGGTATGCCTATTGCAAAAAAGACTTTCCCATTGGCTATAAATGTTATCACAGCCGAAATATTGGATGCAAGATTTACCAGTTTCGCATTACCGGAAGCAGTTGTTAGATTGAATCCTATTATCCCCGTATAAGCAAGAATAAGAAATGCCCCTGTTCCGGGACCAAAAAATCCATCATAAGCGCCTATAATCAATCCTGATAATACAGACAAGACAATGATTTTATGATCTGATAAATGAACACTTTTATTATTTTCACCAAACCTTCTTTTTGTTAGAATAAACACTGCTATAATAGGAAGTAAAACAACTAGGCAATACTGCAGATACTTTTCATCAAGTGCCAGTGCTGCTTTTGCTCCCGCGAAAGAACCTATCAATGCACTAATGATGGACACAATAGCAGACTTCATATGAATATGCTTGCTTTTGATGAAACGAAGCGCAGAAAAAAAAGTACCAAAGGTTGAAGAGAATTTGTTTGTACCATATGCAAAATGTATTGGAAGTCCTATAAATAGATAAGAAGGTAAGGAAATCAAGCCTCCTCCGCCGGCTATTGAATCGACAAAACCAGCTGCAAAGACCAACGGACATATTATTAATAAATCACTCAGTTCGACTTGCATTCATTTTCCTACTTTCATAATTTTCCTAATATCAAAAAATTGGAATATATCACAATAATATATTCCATCAGAACAGACTGGATTCCACTTTACAATATCAAAAGGGTGCTACGACACAATTATATTTTAGTGTGCGTTATCTATATCTATTCAGCCAAGTCCGGCCTCAATTTTTTAGCATTCCCAAGATATACATGCTTGATTTCATCTAAACTTTTGTCACTGTTTAGATGCAGCATGACACGTATACATTTCGGCAAACTCCCCGGAACTTCCATCTCAACCGCTGTCATTAGCGGTACATTTGCCAGGCCGAGTTCACGTGCAGCAACCGGAGGAAATGCAGCGGTTATATCATTCGTCACAGTAAAAAATATACTAACCATATCACTATTCGAAACGTCATTGCTTTGAATGATTTCAACTAATAATTGCTTTGTTTTATTTATAATTTGTTCCTTTGTATTCTCATCAACGGTGATAGCCCCTCTAATCGCTCTAACAGACATTCTATATCCTCTTCTTTCTAAACAACTCTATGTCCTAGTCCGATCGCAACTTCATTTAAATGAAGAAGTCCGATTCCAAAGAAAATCGCAACACTTATATGGTCTTCAAATCGTGCGATGCCAATTTTCCCCCCGACATTTAATCCAATCGCTTTATTCATAATCTGTGATAAAGCTTCTCTTGTGGCTCCGGCTACTGCGCCTTCTTCAGAGTGTGAATCTTGAATAACACCTTCGCGTTTTGCAGATACTACCGCTCTCTCTACTATCTTCATTACAGAGCTGATAAATTCCCCTCCATAATCAACAGCAGCAGTATGAATGCCGATCTTTTGATACTCTGATTGCAATGCTTTCTCTTCATGCCGGTCACTTGTGAGAGATATCTTTATTGCCGCGCTTGCAATGTCTTTGCTTCCAAATTTTTTCATCTACATCCCCTAATTATAGTATTTGAGTATATTATATAGTAATCATTGTCATACTACAATATTATTTCAAAAAAATTCTAGCTAAAACCCCAATATTTCTATCTATTTCGATTTCTTTTCCGTTACAATTGGACATAATGTTATCACTTGTATTTACGATCTGTACTTTAAATGGTACTTCAACTTTTGTTCCATCTATTTCAATGATACAATTATTTCTTACATCTATAACTGCGGTTTCTTCAGTAAAATCATATTCCACGGTTCCGTTTAATAATATTTTTATATTGGCATCGGGAGTAGTATTTATTAGCTTTACCGTAACTTGCCCTTTTTTAAACACTTCATCTAAATCATTAATATCGACACCTTCATACCGGTCGATATCCGTAAAGAACGTTCTGGTAGTTTCGTTGAACAAGCCGATTTGTGAAATAATAAGCGTAAATACAAAAATAGAAGAAAGAAGTGCTAAAAATCTTTCGAATTTTTTATTTATTATATTTAGTTTTGATAAACGAGAAAATAGATTTTTAATACTTTTGAAGACCACCCTAATCCCTCCCAATTCGTACATAAAATAATAATTCATAGTATATTATGCACAAAAAGGGAAAAAAATACACTCGATTATTCAGTGAGACAATAGTACCCGGCAAGATATCCTGTTGAAAAAGCGATCTGCAGGTTAAATCCTCCGGTATATGCGTCTACATCTAATACTTCTCCCGCAAAATATAATCCTTTGATTATTTTCGATTCCATCGTTGAAGGATTAACTTCATCCACATTAATGCCTCCGGAAGTAATAATAGCTTCTTCAATAGGTCTGAAACCCGTGATATTTAGTGTCAATTCTTTCAAAGTTTTAATAATAGAAAAACGCTCCTGTCGGGTTATTTGATTTACCGGCTTATCCTCAGGAATACCCGATAATTTAATAATAACCGGTATTAATTTTTTGGGAAGCAGCTCATCTAAAGCATTTGAATAATGCTTTCTAGAGTATTTTTCAAAATCTCTTTGTATTCTTTTATCTAATTGTTCTTCCGATAAAGCCGGTTTAAGGTCAATCCTTAACATATATCTGTGATTCTCTATATCTCTCATATGTGAACTTGCGCTCAGAATCACAGGTCCTGAAACACCAAAATGCGTAAAAAGCATTTCTCCAAAGTCAGTGTATAATTTTTTCGCCTTTTCATCCAGTATGGTGATAGATATATTCTTTAAAGACAACCCTTGCAGCTCTTTTATCCAAGGTTCTGATACTTCCAAAGGTACCAGAGAAGGCTTAAGAGTAGTAACAGTATGTCCTGCCTCTTTTGCAAATTTATAGCCGTCACCGGTAGAGCCTGTCCCGGGATAAGATATGCCTCCAGTTGCCACAATGACAGCATCTGCATCTATTTCGCTACCATTATCCAATTGGACGCCTGTTACCTTATCATTATGAAATAAGATCCTCTTAACACCGCTATATTGTATTTTAACATGATTACGTGATATATATTTTTCAAGCGCTTTTACCACATCTAACGCTTTATCCGAAGACGGAAAAACCCTTCCGCCCCTTTCTACCTTAACCTCTAATCCCAATTCTTCAAACAACGCTAATAAATCAGTATTAGAGAATGTGTAAAATGCGCTATACAGGAAATTACTATTAATCGGAACATTATCGATGAGGCCTTCCACATCGGTATTATTAGTAATGTTACATCTGCCTTTTCCTGTAATAAGCAATTTTCTTCCTAAACGCGAGTTTTTTTCAAGCAATACGACATCCAATCCTCTTTTGCCTGCGGTTCCGGCAGCCAGCATCCCCGCTGCGCCGCCACCAACCACAATTATCCTTTTATGATCCATCAAAATATTTCACTTCCCCAAGTTATTGTAATTAATAGTGAATAGTGAATAGTTAAAGAAGCCAAATCAAATGATTTTCCATTTATGATTATATACGTCACACTAAGTATATTACATACTCGTTCAAAAATGTAACATGAGGACAGGGCCGCAGTCCGGTCAAAAACCAAGCCTGACAGCAGACCAGTCCCCATGTCACATTTTTTCTTCTACGCCTGATTATAGTATATTTGTGTTATTTATATCTCCATTAACTATCGACTATTGTCTATTACTTATTCGTTATCATGTATTCACTATTACTTATTCACTATTACTTATTAATTATCCAAGTGGCTCGTGTCATTTAATAACCCCAGCACATTCCTATCTTTTCGTATTTCAATAATACTTAATGATGTATTCCCTAACCATAGCTGGTTAAAATGAGATAAATCCATATCCAGCAATGATAAGATCGCAATCTTTAACGATGCACCATGAGATACTATAATGATATTACCGTTATCATACTCATCAATTATTTTATTTATTCCTGCCATCACTCTTTGTTGAACTTTATATAAAGTTCCTTCTCCCGGAAACTCTACTATATGCGGTGCCATTTTCCATTGATTGAAATCATATTCCTTAAGATTTATTATTTCTTCTCTAGTCAGCCCTTCCCAAGCACCAAAATGAATCTCTCTGAGTTCAGGGAATTTAGTGACCTGCATGTGATGTGGCTCAGCAATATAGTTTGCTGTTTGGAATGCCCGGTCTAAATCGCTGGCAAAAACAGCATCAAAATCAAGCTTTGATAATCTTTTGGATATTTTCTTGGCTTGTTCTACTCCTTCATCACATAAAGGGATATTCGAAGAACCCTGAAAGCGATTCACTTTATTCCATTCAGTCAAACCGTGTCTGATAAAAAATAGTTTCATCATCAGTTATACCTTTTGTATTTCATCTTCAGTGATTTCATCAGAATATTTTTCATAAACCTGGTATTCCTCCCAGATGTGTTCAAGATGCTCAAAGGTTTGGTATACCTCATCTTTTTTTCTCATACCTAGTGCTACTATCAAGGCATTAATAACACTTAACGGCGCCACCAGAGAGTCCACAAATGATGCCATATCACTTCTTGCGATAATGGTATGATCTGCATAGGCTGCAAGGGGGGATAACTGACTATCGGTAATCGCTACAACTTTACTGCCTTGATCCTTTGCATATTGCAGTGCCTTTACAGTTCTTCTGGAATATCTGGGAAAACTTATTCCGATGACTACATCGTTAGCATCTACTCTTAAAACCTGCTCAAACATTTCACTTACACTTGTTGTATGGACCAATCTGACATTATCAAAAATCAGATTAAAATAGAATCCCAGAAAGCTTGCAAGCGCCGCTGAGCTTCTAACACCTAGAATATATATTTTGTTTGCTTTTAAGATGGTTTCAATAATATTTTCAAATCCATCCTTATCGATTTCTTCCAATGTAAGTCTGATTTTATCCATATCAGCTTGTAGTACGGTAGATAGTATATCATGGTCACCTATTCTGTCGGATGTTATCTCCATTCTCTGGACTGCTGTAAGCTTCGTACGGATTAACTCCTGTAATGCCTTTTGCAGCTTTGGATAACCGTCATATCCTAATTCGGTAGCAAATCTGACAACGGTAGATTCGCTTATCCCTACTACGCTTCCTAAACGTGCTGCAGTCATGAAAGCAGCCTTATCATAATGATTTAATATGTAATTAGCAATAAGCTTTTGCCCCTTACTAAATTTTGTCATGGATGACTGGATTCTTGATATTAAGTCCTGCTTTTTATCCATATTGCTAATGCCTCCCTATGGAATTATATTGACTATATATGATGAATTAAATATTTGTAACGATCTAATTATGCAAAACATGTAGGGACGTATGGCAATACATCCGATTAAATGTCCTATGTCTGTATTCCTGTTTTCGGCCGTATTTCCATACGGCCCTACTAATCATCAACATGAATATTGGACCAATAGTCCAATTATTTAATTCAACTTATATAGCTATTTAAAATATGCAAGAGAAAATTAGCTATCTTGCATATCGCACCTATTATTAATATTATTATTTAATATAACAAAAATCAAGTGTTTTTATAATGAATACATGGAAAAACTTAATTTGACAATAAAATCAGTGCAAAGTTTTCATAAGATAGCTATTAAATTGTAATACTAATATAGACTATTGGTTCGCTGTAAAGGATGTGAAATATTGGTACAAATTGATGACTCCGGGAGCGGCAGCTTAATTGGCGGAACATGTATAGGGTTGTATAACACTAAAAATCAACAATATTACTATGAAATCATTCCAATCAGATACTTTAATCAAACCAACTTCCCTCAGAAAAAGTATCTTGATTATGTAATTAATATCGTAAAACGAGGATTCAAGCAATTATCCGTATCAAAAAATGATACAATTGAAATATGTCAGGGCTATATGTTTGATAGATTAAGAAATTGGTTAAACAAAAAAAATTATCAATGGAAAAATACTCAAATTACCGGCTATCTTCAAAATACCATTGAGAGGACGTTTGAGCAGTATGCGATTTCGTTAGGGTTTCCGGAACAATATATAAAATACACAAAATATCCTTTTCATTTTCATAGGATTCTACGATGGGTATATGCAGATTACACTAACAGATCAAAGTTATGCAAAGTCGGATGGAAAAGCTGGAAACTCTATGGCAATCTAGATTTAGAAACTACCATTGAAAGGATGCCTAATAAAAAATATTACTGTCTTAAATGCGGAAATACCTTAGAACCAAATACCGAAGTAAAAACACTGAGATATACCAGTAATAAGCCAAATATCATATACTTGCATAAGGAATGTTAGATTTTCGAACAATTAAGCACTTTTTCACATTCTCCTACAGTAAGGTACCTTAATAAATTTACGTTAATTACTTTATAAAAAAGAAGACAGACATAAGTCCACGGTATCGTAGGGACAATTTAAGAAAAGCAAACTGAATACGGTAAAAAAATTCTCCAATAAGGTATTGACCAAATCATAGTTGTTTGGCACACAGCCAAACAACTACCAGTGAATTGTAAATATTCTTTATTGGAGAATTGATTTATAGAAACATTTAAATGCACATATACTAACATTGAAATTTATAGGTAAGCAAAGAGCGGCAACTTGGATAACTATGGATCGTTAAGCCTAAATTATCTGCACTAATAAAAGTGATTTCAGACGAATGTACCACAGCCAAGTTAATTTGTATTTTATAAAACGTGAAGAAGCCATACTCCTAATTAATGTATGGCTTCTTCACGTTTTCATTATCGGCTATATAGGACAAAGTGTAAAATCAATCCACATGTAATTTAAATTAAGCCATATCATCCCGGAGTGCGTCAATGATATTTTCCCTTTTTATCTTGCGGATGGCATACAGTGTGGTAATAAACACCACAAGGAACACACCAAGCATACTGATTCCGGTGCTGTCCCAAGGAAACATAAATCTTATCTCACCGCCGCCAATAACCATTCCTTTGTAAATCAGCCAAGAGAGAATTCCCGATAGGGGCAAACCCCAAAGCATCGTCCGTGCTCCGTAAAGCGCACATTCAAAACGCATCATCTTATTGAAATCCCGGTCGGACATCCCCACCGAGCGGAGCATGGCAAGCTCCCGTCTGCGCAGCTTGATGTTGGTGGAAATTGTGTTGAACACATTGGCAACCGCAATCAAGGAAATCATAGCGATAAAAACAACAGTGAATAGATTTACGATAAACAGGATGTTTCGATTTTGCTCCAGTATTGCATGAACATTGTATAACGTATAGCCTGAGGTAATGCCCGATCCTTCAATCATCGCCTGCATTTTCGCCGTTGACTGTGCAGGATTATCCGACCAGAAGGTCAAGCCCAGCTTTGTAGGTGCATTCAGTGCGTCAAACTGCAGTTTCATCTGGTGAGGAGCTACCACCGTCAGCACGTATCCTTTTACCTCAGAGCGTTCTGCGGGTGGGGGATCTAACGGGTAACTATCTGCAAAGGTGGTGTGAATCGTTTTGGTCTGTTCCCCGGATTCAGTATGAAGTGTAAAATCCATCGAACGCTCTGTAAACATATCAAGCCCACCGTTATATTTCCCCACGATAACCATTTTTGCGTCCTGCCCGGTGTATTCAGCTGTGGACAGACCGATGCTTTCGATAAAGTTTTGATAGATGCCATCCTCAATAAACTGAACATCCAACGACAGTTTCATCGTTTCACTGGATGCATCGAAACCGGCAGACTTACGGTAGCTATCTAAAAAGCCATTGGTAAGCTCACTTGTATTGATCTCACAGGTATAGGTTGAAACAGCCTGATCGGTGCTTTTGGTCACTCCGTCAGCGGTTTTCAGTGTATCATAAAGCTGGGAAAATTCGTTTTGGGTCATATCCCGTGTATACAGCAGGATGTCACCATCCATTTCAACAGCTGACTGCTCTGTCAGTTGATCCAAATAGGTGCCAAAAGCGCTTGCCGCTACAAACAGCACAACGCTGAGTGTAAGCGAGAGGATAATACTACGATAACGCCGCTTGTTTCTCTTAAAGTTTTTTAATGCAAGTGTTCCCTCTAAACCATAAATCCGACTTGTGAGGTTTGAGGTTTTTATGGCTTTGGCTTCCACCTTGACCTCGTTAGTCTGGCGAATACACTCCATCACGGGAGTCCCGGCAGCTTTCTTTGCTGGGATATAGGCTGAAATCAGAATGGTAACCATACTGATGACTGTGGCAACAACAAGGACAGGAACCGATACTACCAAAGTTAGCGGTACATTGTCATAAAGAACATTTGCGAAATTCTTTGCTACAAAAGAAAGTACAAGTCTGATGCTTGGTATGCCAACCAAAATGCCGATAGGAATACCGACTACACCGATACAAAGCCCCTCAAACAACACAGAACTACGCAACTGCTTTTCTGTGGCACCTACCGACATTAGAATGCCAAACTGGTGTGTGCGCTCGTTTAGGGAAATGTTGAAAGCGTTGTAAATCAGGAACACCGACCCGAGCATAATCAGGGCAACCAAAATTCCCCCGACTGAGTAGAGCAGCGCATTAAACATCTTATCTTCCGATAGCCCCATAAAGCGCAGCACATCATCGTTTAGGACATAAACATGGCTCTCGCTCTGCTCATCTGCATAGGAGCGAATCTGGCTTGGCTTTTTCAGCGTTACAAACGCACTGAGGCTACTCACCGGAACTGCTGTATCTGCTGTCGTGATTAGAGTATATCCGGGAGCAGAACGTTGTTCAAAGGCAGGCCTTTGGCAGATGCCGACCACCGTGTAAGCTTTCTCCACGATAGGTGTCAGAGTTTCCTCTCCGGAACGATATGGGTCGTGCTGACTCAGGGTTTCGTTTCCGGCTTGACGGGGTCCGACCGCAAGGGAGAGAGTATCGCCAACCGAAATTTTCACGCCGCCGTTTGCCGCAACGTGCGCCGGAATCAGAATTTCACTACTGTTTTCCGGTAATCTGCCGGAAAGAAGTTTAACAGGCAAAGCGGAAAAGGTTTCCTTGTTAAATCCAGCAATGAATAAATAGGGTTTGTCAGGATTTTGTCCATCTGCAAGCGCCCCGTAGCTTATATTTTCAAAGGATGCGATATTTGCAACTTTGCTGTCATCAGCCTGTTCCTGCACGAAAGAGGTGTCTACATCGGGAAATGCAACGTGCCAGTTGCCGTACTTCATGATGGCTCCGTTTACCATATAGGTTTGCAATGAAACAGCAAAGGTGGCAACTGCCGTAATCAGAGCAGCAGACAGGATAACTCCAACAATTGTTACAAGTGTTCGTGTGCGGTTCTTTTTCAGTCCTTGCAGGGCAACTTTATTAAAGATGTTCATTATCGTGCCACCTGCCTCTCATCCCGCACCACTGTTCCATCCGCAAGGGTAATGATGCGGTCTGCCTGCAAGGCGATATTTTCATCGTGGGTGACAAGAAGCAGGGTCTGTCCGTATTTTTTATTGCTTTCTTTGAGCAGTTTAATAATTTCCGAGCCGTTGCGGCTGTCCAGACTGCCTGTCGGTTCATCGGCCAGCATAACTGCCGGGGCGTTCATTAAAGCGCGCCCGATAGCGACACGCTGTTGTTGACCGCCGGAAAGCTGATTTGGCAGATGGGTTTTGCGTTCCTGTAACCCGAGCAATTCGAGCAGGTCATTCAGCCGTTCTTCGTTGACTTTGCGCTTGTCCATCAGAATGGGTAAAGTGATGTTTTCCACCACATTTAAAGTGGGGATAAGGTTATGAAACTGATAAATCAACCCCACCTGCCGCCTGCGGAAAATGGCAAGTTTTTCGTTGCTCCCCGCATATACATCCTGACCGTCCAAATAGATCTTTCCGCTTGTGGGCACATCAACACCTGCAATGGCGTGAAGCAAGGTGGATTTACCGGAGCCGGAAGAACCGATGATTGCAGTAAAATCGCCCTTTTCAATTGTAAGAGTAACATGGTCTAACGCGGTGATCTGATTGTCACCCTTGCCGTAGACCTTACATAAATTTTCAATTTTTAAAAACTCCATCGTATGAGTCTCCTTTCTCGTGGTTCACCCATATCATAGAACTTTTAACTGACATCCCGGTGACTTTTTGGTGAGAGATCCGTCACTTAGAAAAACGAATCGTAAATACAGCACCGCCCTGCGGGTAGTTTTTGGCGGTAATTGTACCGCCCTGCCGTGTGATAATCGTCTTGCAGAGAGCGAGTCCAATCCCGTATCCGGTAGCCCCTGCGTGTTTCCCTCGATAAAACCGGTCAAACAGGTGCGGTAAATCTTCCTTTGCAAAGCCAACTCCGCTGTCACGAATCATAATCTCGGTATACAGCGGATTATCTTCGCATGCAATCGCAATCTTTCCGTCATCGCCGGCGCTTTCCATGCAGTTCTTTAGAATATTTTGAATGGCTTCCGAAAACCAGCGGTCATCGCCCTGAATAAACATTCCTTTCGGCACATCAGTTTGCAGAGTGATGTTGTGCAGTTCCATAGAAATTAAGAACGGATGAACTGCACTGCTGATCAGGTCATGCACATCAATTTCCTCTCTCTGAAACACTACGATCCCCGCATCCAAGCGAGATAGTTTCAAAAGAGAAGTAAGCAGCCAATCCATCTGTACAAACAGTTCCTTTGTTTCCCGGATCATTGCTTTCCGTTCCTTTTCATCTGGATTATTTTCCAATTCATCTGGATTATTTTCCAATAGAGATAAAATCAGGTTTACCGATGTGAGAGGAGTACGTAGCTGATGGGCGATGTCAGCCATCGACTCGGCAAGATGTTTCTTTTCCCTTTTCAGTGCATCGTTTTGCTCCCGAATACGCAGCGTCATTTTTGTAATCTCGCTTTGTAAAATGGAAAGCTCGCCCTCATTCATTTCACCGATGAATAGATGGTCGGCATTATGCAGTACAAGGTCTATTTGCTCGGATAGCTGCGCGATGCCTTTATATCTTGATTTAGTAAATACATAAAACGCTGTGCCAAAAGCAACAGCAGAAACAAGGGAAAGAATTCCGGCAGTCGGATGGAGGGCAAATCCTGCTGCGGCAGCGGTGGCGGTGATTGCGGCAAATACCACAGCAAATTTTCGTATCTCCCTATTTCGAAACATGTCCACCCCCCAGTCGATAGCCTGTCCCACGAACGGTCAAGATGATTTGTGGATTTGCAGGGTTGTTCTCAATTTTCTCCCTCAGGCGTTTGATATACACTGTCAATGTGTTGTCGTTCACAAACTCGCCCACAGCATCCCACAATTCGTCAAGCAAGCGGCTCCTTGTGATAATACTTTTGGGGTTGTTGATAAACACTAAGAGCAGCCGGTATTCCAAAGCAGAAAGAAAGACCTCGCTGCCGTTCTTTTTCACAACGCCGCTCGCCGTATCGACATGAAGCCCAGAGATTTCAAAGGCCGATGGAGACTTTCCACTTTTACGCAGTGCGGTTCTGATTCGTGCAACGAGTTCACGTGGACGAAAAGGCTTGGTGATGTAGTCATCCGCACCCATGTTCAGACCGGTCACCACACTCACCTCATCACCGGAAGCCGTCAAAAAGATTACGGGAATATCCATTGTATCTTTAATTTCTGTACAAACCGTAAAACCATTTCCGTCTGGCAGAGAAATATCTATCAGAGCCAAGTCAAAATCATCTCCGGCAAGCGCTGCCAGAGCTTCCCTGTGTGTAGAGGCGTGGATTACTGTAAATCCCTCCGAACGGAGCAAAAGCATCAAGTTTTTGGCGATTGCCTTATCATCCTCAACTAAAAATATTCGTTTCATTTATGTTCGCCACCCTTTCCTTTACTGCTCCTGTATCGTCCATCAACTGGTTTTTTAGCGGCAGCGGGAACAAGCCATGTGTTACCGATTTTTTTAGCTCCCTGAATCCGCCCGCCAGAGCAATGGTACACAACCATTCGGTCTGTGATTCCCCAATTTTTCGCTGCTTCTTTTGTAGTTATATAATCCACGCATAACACCTCCAATCTTTTTATTATATTTCTTTTGACGGAAATATACAAGCTGAGGTATCAAACGAGAATATATGGTGTGTCTGTTTCACAAATTGCTATAGAAAACCTAACCTACAAGTTACCCTTAACTTAAACTTGTAGTTCATAAACGTTTTGAATCAAAAACTACTGCCCAGAAAAAACTTACTCTCCACCTGAGTAGGCTTTGTACATTCTGTGATTTTAGTGGATACGCTTTAGCATTTCCTCACCGCTGATATCCTCAGCCTTGTACGCCTGGCGTGCCTTAGATGCTTCTGCAATCCATGCCTTAAACTGTTCCTCTGTCAGCTTGTTGGTCTGACGGTCGCTGTCCCAAAAAAGGAGAGCTATCTGGAAAAATTAAAGGCTTCGGTCAGCAACGTCAGTGCATTTATTGATAAGGCAAAACAGTATACGCAGATTGATAAATTGACTGCCGAAGTCCTGCACCTCTTCATTGAGCAAATAGAAGTCGGTGAACGCACAGAGAAATGGTCTCGCACCGCCATGCAGGAAATCAACATTTAATATCGAGATATCGGACTGTTGGATAACGTGATTGAGCCACAGACCGATGAACCCGCACAACCAGAGCCATCTGAGGTCGCATAAAAGGTAATCGGCAGACAGTGAATACTCACCGTCTGCCGATACATACAACCCGCTTCTCCACGGTTTAGAAAATGTCCCTATGACACCGTGGAGAATGTCTGTCTTCTTTTTTATTGTACTGACTATCTTATCAGATAGGATGAGTTTTTTGTTCCATATCTACCATATTGCCATCAATCTTATATTTTTGTGCTCTTCTGAATTCAAAGAACTTGGTAGCAACCTGTGGGAACAGTGCGTAGGACAATACATCTTCATCCTGCTCCATAAATTCTTTAATCTCTGCTCTCAATTTTTCCAATTCAGGTTCAATCAAGTCAGCAGGACGGCAGGTCACAGGTTTTTCATTTCCGATGATTTGCTTTCTGAATTCATCAGAAATCTTAACCGGCGTTTCACCATATTCACCTTTTACAAGGGCTTTGGATTCTTTTGATACCATCTTGTATCTTTCTCCTGCAAGGACATTTAAAACAGCCTGTGTTCCGACAATTTGGCTGGAAGGTGTTACAAGCGGCGGGAATCCGAAGTCTTCTCTTACTCTCGGTACCTCTTTAAGCACTTCCTCATACTTATCTTCTTTATTTTGCTGTTTCAGCTGAGATACAAGGTTGGAAAGCATTCCACCCGGCACCTGATATAGAAGTGTATTAATATCAACGCTTAACAGTTTAGGATCCAATAATCCGCTTGCAATATACTTCTCTCTTAACGGTCTGAAATACTCGGCGATTTCACTTAATAATCCAAGATCAAATCCTGTATCATACTCAGTACCTTGTAGCGTAGCTACCAATGGTTCTGTCGGCGGCTGCGAAGTACCTAATGCCATAGAAGAAATTGCAGTATCCACTACATCAACACCTGCTTCAATGGCTTTTAAATAGGTCATAGACGCAACACCGCTGGTGTAATGCGTATGAAGCTGAATAGGTATCTTTACGGCCTTCTTCATGCCTTTTACAAGGTCATACGCTGCATATGGCGTTAATAATCCCGCCATATCCTTAATACAGATGGAGTCTGCACCATTATTCTCCAGCTGCTTAGCCATCTTGATAAAAGTATCGTTGGTATGCACAGGGCTTATGGTATAACATACGGTGGCCTGTACATGTCCTTTTTCTTTTTTACAAGCATTAATTGCTGTTTGAAGATTTCTAACATCGTTTAATGCATCAAATATTCTTAGAATATCGATACCATTTGCAATGGATTTTTGAACAAAATATTCAACAACATCATCAGCGTAATGCTTATATCCAAGAATATTCTGACCTCTGAACAACATTTGGAGCTTCGTATTCTTAGCTATATTTTTAAATTTTCTTAATCTTTCCCATGGATCTTCATTCAAAAACCTTAGGCATGAATCAAATGTCGCACCACCCCATGCTTCCAGTGAATGATAGCCCACTTTATCTAATTTATCTACGATTGGGAGCATTTCATCAGTCGTCATTCTTGTTGCGATGAGTGACTGATGCGCATCTCTCAATACGGTTTCAGTAATCTTAACCTTAGGCATATTTATCCTCCTTTATTAAATGTATTTCACTTTATAATACTGCATATATTCTACCGCTCTCGGTATTTATAACAACAATTCTGTTAACCGTGAACCCTCAACTACTTCGCATACATAGCCAGGAAAACCCCTGCAGCAACAGCTGAACCGATAACACCTGCAACATTAGGACCCATTGCATGCATTAATAAGAAGTTTGATGGATTTTCCTTTTGGCCTACCACCTGTGACACTCTGGCAGCCATCGGTACCGCGGAAACCCCGGCAGATCCTATCAACGGATTGATTTTACCACCCGATAGCTTGCACATTACTTTTGCGAATAAAACACCGCCGGCAGTACTGATACAGAACGCAAGCAGACCTAATACAACTATACCCAACGTCTTAGGGTCAAGGAATGTAGCTGCGTTTGCAGTAGCACCGACTGTTACGCCCAAGAAAATAGTAATGATATTGATCAACTCATTTTGAACAGTTTTGTTCAAACGTTCTACTACACCGGATTCTTTAATCAAGTTCCCCAGCATTAACATCCCTACTAATGCTGCCGCATCAGGAATGATAACGGATACAATGATGGTAACAATGACAGGAAATACGATTTTTTCAATCTTACTTACCGGTCTTAACTGTTCCATTACGATCATTCTTTCTTTCTTGCTTGTCAATGCCTTCATAATAGGAGGCTGAATGATTGGAACAAGTGCCATGTAAGAATATGCTGCAATCGCGATAGGACCTAATAATTCAGGCGCTAATGTTTTAGTTACAAAGATTGCGGTTGGGCCATCCGCACCACCGATGATACCGATAGAAGCAGCCTGCTCAAGCGTAAATCCTATTGCAGGAATGGTTCCTAATAAAATAGCACCTATATACGTTGTGAATATCCCTATCTGGGCTGCCGCACCTAAAAGTATGCTTTTAGGATTTGCAATCAATGGTCCGAAATCGGTCATTGCTCCAACACCAAGGAATATTAACGGCGGATAGATTCCAAGCTTTACTCCGACATAGAGCAAATCCAAGAGCCCGCCTTTTTCAACAATTTCAACAATGTCCAAATGCCCGCCTTCAAAGAGCTCCGGATGCATCAAACCTGCATTAGGCAAGTTCGCAAGCAGCATACCGAAAGCAATAGGAAGCAGCAATAATGGCTCGAACTTTTTCCCTATAGCCAGATATAATAATACTGCTGCAACCGCAAGCATAATGATTGTAGGGATATTGAGTTCATTTACTGCACTTTTATCTAAAAACTTTAATATGGTTTCAAAAATCAATGTACTTCCCTCCATTCAGCAGATGATTTCCTTAAAGCTTATCCAACAGCTATAAGAACATCTCCGCTATTTACTGAAGCCCCTTTTGCAACATTAACAGCTACAACTTTTCCTGATTTTGGCGCCATGATTTCATTTTCCATCTTCATTGCTTCAAGAACACATAGTACATCGCCTTCTTTTACAGAGTCGCCTTCTTTTACATTTACTGTCATGATGGTACCTGGCATAGGCGCTGTTACACTAGCTGCAGACGCAGGAACTGCTGCTGCCGGTTTTGCAGCAGGAGCAGGTGCCGCTTTAGGAGCCGCAGGAGCAGTTGCTGCTGCGGGTCTGCTTACAGGAGCAGCTACCGGTGCACCATCTCTCATTTCTTCAACTTCTACCTCATAAGACTTTCCGTTCACATTTATTACAAACTTTCTCATATTGTTTTCCTCCTGACATATTATTGTTTTAAATGCTTACATTCTGCTTTCCAATTGTTCTTTTCTGCTTACTGAATTCCACACCGGAGCATTTTGGTCTATTCTCCTGAAGGATCTAATATTCAGATTATAAGTTGATTGATTCAAACTTGCTGCTACAGCCGCAGTAAGTACAGCAATCAATTCATCTTCATCAATTTCTTCTTTCTGTTCTTCTACTTGTACAGCGGTAACCTGCTCTTGTTTTACTTCCTTCACTCCGGTTGAAGCTACTGCCTTATTCTCTTTATAAAACACCATTTTCATACCCATGAGAACCAGGTAAAGTAAAATCAATATGCCAAATACAATACCCATTCCAACAACAGTTACCGATAACCCTTGAGCAATTATTTCCAATTAGATTCACCCGCCTTTATTTGATATAGCGATTTACTGGTCTATCATTCACATTATACAGGAATATTACCATGCTTTTTAGCCGGTCTGTTTTCCCTTTTGCTTGCAAGCATTTCTAACGCACTGATGATTCTTGGTCTTGTAGAATCCGGTTCGATAACATCATCCACATAACCTCTTGCAGCAGCAACATATGGATTTGATAATTTTGTCCTGTATTCTTCAATTTTCTCTGCCCTTGTCGCGATAGGATCAGCAGCATTTGCGATATCTTTTCTGAAAATAATATTCGCTGCACCTTCCGGTCCCATTACTGCGATTTCTGCAGTAGGCCATGCAAATACCATATCTGCGCCAAGGTGCTTGCTGCTCATCGCGATATACGCACCACCGTAAGCTTTTCTAACAATGACGTTGATCTTCGGAACAGTAGCCTCAGAATATGCATACAGAAGTTTCGCCCCATGACGAATAATACCTGAATGTTCCTGAGATACCCCCGGTAAATAACCAGGCACGTCAGTAAATGTGATAATTGGAATATTAAAGCTGTCACAGAATCTAATGAATCTTGCAGCCTTGTCCGATGAATTCACATCTAAAGCACCAGCCATTACTTTTGGTTGATTCGCAATAATACCAACAGTTGCACCGTTCATTCTAGCAAAACCTACAACAATGTTCTTTGCAAAATGCGGCTGTACTTCAAAAAACTCTCCATTGTCAACTACTTCGGCAATGACTTCTTTGATATCATAAGACTTATTTGAATCATCTGGGACGATTGAAGTAAGTTTCTCAGATATTCTATTTAAATCATCATTTGATTCGTATACACCTGCATCTGATAAATTATTAGATGGTAAATAACTTAATAATACCTTAATCTGATTGATACATTCTTTTTCATCAGCACTTACGAAATGAGCAACACCGCTCTTGGAATTATGCGCCATTGCACCACCGAGCTCTTCAGAACTGACATCTTCACCGGTTACGGCTTTAATAACCTGCGGACCGGTAATAAACATTTGACTTGTTTTTTCTACCATAAATACGAAATCGGTGATTGCGGGAGAGTATACTGCTCCACCGGCACATGGTCCCATGATTACAGAAATCTGCGGAATCACACCGGAAGCAATGGTGTTTCTATAGAAGATTTCACCAAAACCGCTTAAAGCATCGATACCTTCCTGAATTCTTGCGCCGCCTGAATCATTAATACCTACGATAGGCGCACCCATTTTCATTGCCATGTCCATTACTTTACAGATCTTTTTGGCATGCATTTCTCCAAGAGAACCGCCTATTACTGTGAAATCTTGCGCATACACATAAACAAGACGGCCATCTACCGTACCGTAACCGGTAACTACTCCTTCTCCGGGAGCTTCAGTAGTCGGCATATCAAATTCTGTGCTTCTGTGCTTTACAAAAGCATCGATTTCAATAAAGCTTCCTTCATCCATAAGCAAATCTATTCTTTCTCTTGCTGTTAGTTTGCCGGATTCATGCTGCTTTTTAACTTTATCAGCACCGCCGCCTTGTTCAATGACACTTCTGCGGTACTGCAAGTCATTAAGTTTGTCCATTGTACTCATTACTACCCCTCCAGACTAAAATTTGTTGCTATGTATTGTGCCCAAACTAATTATAAAATTTCATTCATTATTACCCCAGTGCATAATGCTTTGATAATCTATAAAAGTTATGAGCATTGATTAGTTGATTATACAAAAATATAATACAACATAATATCAAATAAGAACAGAGAAACACAACAAATTTCCCCATATTCTTTATTCGACATAAATATCTTTTTTCCTGCTTAGATAAAAAAAATTTTAAAAAATAATTAATTTTTTAACAATTATATTTATATATATATTATTATTTCTTAATTCTAGCAATATATTACATTTGTTTAATCACCCAGTAGATATCTGCACCCAATAAAGCTTATACGCAATTTAAGGATCATATATTTTTTAGATAACTTATCTCTTCATTAGTCAAATGTCTCCAATTCCCCCCCGACAAATCATCTAATACAATATCCCCAATAGCGACACGTTTAAGCTTTGTCACGGGATGTCCTATTTTTTCACACATTTTTCTTACCTGCCGGTTTCTTCCTTCATGAATTGTAACTTTCAACTCGCATCCGCCTTTAATAATTTTTATTACTTCAATATCCGCAGGTGAAGTAATATAATCGTCTATCTCCAGACCTTTTCTGAATTCATCAAGTTTGGTCCTAGTTGGTATTCCTTTAACATTTGCCACATAAACTTTTTTTATGACATGTTTGGGATGTGTTATCTTATATGTCAAGTCTCCATCATTGGTAAGTAGCAACAATCCTTCGGTATCATAGTCCAGCCTTCCCACAGGATATAATCTCTCATTAAAATCATTTTTCACCAAATCAAGCACTGTAGGCCTGTTAAATTGGTCTGATGCAGTAGAAACAAATCTTACGGGTTTATTTATCATAATATATACTTTTCGCTGCTCCACATGAATAATTGTTTCATCAACTTCCACAAGATCGGTCTCTATATTTATTTTTTCACCTAGCGTTTGTATTACTTGATGATTTACTTTGACTCTACCTTCCTGAATCATCTCTTCAGCTTTTCTTCTTGATGCTACTCCTGATAAAGCTATGTATTTTTGTAATCGCATTAAATTTTGTTCTTCCATATAATTTTTCACCTGCTTTCTCAATATATTATTATAACAAAAAAACAGCCGATAATCCGACTGTTTTTTTACTATATTAATTTATCATTAACTTCAATATTATTTCTCTATTTGAAAACATCATCATCCAGCTTTTTGTAATTTTTTCAAATGCCATTTTTACATCTTTTCTTTCCACATTGTCAATAGCCGCAAGAGGAATGCTGCCACATTTTATATCCTCAAGATACAGATCTATTTTCCCGATTTCCTGACCATAATTAACCGGCGCCATCACGTAATCCGGGACATCATACTTTACTTCTACTTTATTCTTTTCTCCCTCCATAATAGGAAGCTGAAATGATGCAGATGCTACAAGAGATATTGTATCTTTTTTACCGTCAAGTACGGGAATGGTTTTCATAAAATCTCCTTCCTCACATACCGACTGTATTTTATAGCGATCAAAGGCATAATCAAACATCTTTTTATGATCTTCCCAATCATTCGGTGCATTGAGCGTTACTGCAACTACTTGCCAACCGTCTCTGGTAGCGGAAGATACTAAGGTGCGCCCACTTTTTTTAGTATACCCTGTTTTCACCCCATCACAACCCTCATACATTTTTAGCAGCTTATTATGATTTGTTAAGACACGGTTCCATTTGTGTCCTTCCCACGGAATTTGCCGTTTCTCAGTTTTAACAATCTCTGCAAATTTATCATTCTTTAGGGCATATCTAGTAATTAAAGCAAAATCATATGCTGTGGTATAATGGCCTTCTTCATCCAAACCGTTAGGATTTTTAAAATTGGTATTAATAGCACCGATATCCTTTGCTTTTTGTGTCATGATTTTTGCAAATTCATCGACTGAACCTGCTATATGTTCTGCAATGGCAATTGCCGCATCATTGCCGGAACTAAGCATAAGTCCGTATATCAGATCTTCCAGTTTCTGTTTTTCTCCCTCTTCAAGCCATATCGAGGAACCCTCCGCATGTGCTGCGTTCGGACTTGTAACTACAATATCATTCAGATTGCCGTTTTCAAGAGCAATAACTGCAGTCATTATTTTCGTAATGCTGGCCATCGTACGCTTTTTATGTGCGTTTTTTTCAAATATTACCCTTCCTGTTACCGTATCCATAACGACCGCTGATGCTGCCGATACATCCGGTGTATTGGCTAACACCGTTTGAATATTCACAATAGATACCATCATAATTGCCACAAGTAACAATGAAATTTTCCTCAAAAAAATCACCCGCCCATTTATGTAATACATATATAATTTATATGAGCAAGCGATTAATATATTCATATTTTACCTATTTTTATTCATTTTCCACTTCTGTATTTGTGGTCTTTCCTTCTTCAGATTTTTCAATTTTCTTCTTAATATTTACTTTTTTTCTTACACTTTCATTAATCTTTTCAATTAAGTCAGGAACAAGGTCAAGAATCTTATCTACAGATGAATTGGTATTAACCGGTAGCAGTTTAATCTGTCCCTGTCCTACAACCATAAATGCAACAGGCTGAATGGTCACGCCTGCACCACTGCCTCCTCCAAAAGGCATTTTTGATACGGATTCTTTATCGTCATCTTTTTCTTTTACACTTCTGCCAAACTCTGATCCGCCGGCAGCAAATCCGAATGATACTTTAGAGATTGGTATAATGACCGTACCATCAGGTGCTTCTACAGCATCCCCTACAATGGTATTTACATCCACCATCTCTTTAATACTTTGCATTGCTGTTGACATTAAACCTTCAATTGGATGTTCCGCCATTTTTGTCACCGCCTTATGTTTTTTATAACCCCATCGTCATCATGATGTCTTTCTATAGTCTGACATACTTTTGGGGTGTTTTCAATCCATTTGTTAAAATATATTTATTAATCATATATCTAATGATAGAGTATATAAAAATAAAAAATATAATAATAATATGTACTATTCTAATACTAAATATACAATACCATTTTATTTGAAAAATTGTATCATTAAAACATGGATTTATTCTGATATCCTGTTGTTTTAGTACTAAATTGTTGTCGATAATAGACAGCGTATTATAGCATGCTCCCCATATCAAACCGCTCGCCATACCGGTAAGAGCTGCATCGCCAAATCCAAAGTCAAAATGAAATATAAAATCTTCACATATCAATCTTTTTTTTGTGTAGTTACGGATAGGTATCAGTACTTGTTTATATTTCTGAAATTGTTCATATCCGTTTTTCATGGTATCGGTCAATTTGGAAAAACTAACGAATGCCTTATCTTCATCACTTATCTGTTCGTCTTTTTTATTTTTAATTCTTTTGGAGAACTTGATTCCCCAAAAGCCTTTTTTATTATCTGTATCTATAAACGGTATTTCCAATTTAATGAGTCTTTTGAGAATGGACAAGGTTAATATTGCTTTATCATTTTCCCCATTGCGCAAAAATTCAATGCTTATATTCATTTTTACAAAGAGTAATATAAATAGTATTATGCATATTAATATAAGGTAAATCACAGCAAACACCTCGTTATGGTATTATTACCAATAATAAGCATATCATACTGATTATCTATTATTCGGTAATTTACTCCTCAAGATCCTCAGGGACATGAAAACTATCAATTTCCGGCAGTTCTTCCAATGTTCTTAATCCAAAACAGCGAAGAAACTCTTGTGTAGTACCGTAAAGAATAGGCTTTCCAGGTGCATCCATCCGTCCTCTCTCTTCTACCACCCCTCTTTCAAGCAGCTTGTTCAATACGCTGTCACTGTTCACACCACGTATTTGCTCGATATTGCTCTTGGTTACAGGCTGATTATAAGCGATAATTGCTAATGTCTCCAAAGCAGCATTAGATAGACTTTGATTATTTTTAGGCTCAATAAGTTTTCGTATATACTCATAATACTCCGGCCTGGTGCATAGCTGAAAGCAATTGTCAATTTCGATAATCTGTATTCCGCGCCTTTCATAAGTGTAGTAATCCATCATTCTGTGTACAATAGAGCGTATCGTATTTTTATCGATCTCTAAAATATCCGAAAGCCTGTCAATATGGATCGCATCTCCCCATGCAAAGAGTACTCCTTCTATGATTGACTCTACTTCTTTAATATTCATTGGCCTCACCATTCTTCTTTGAACGATATATATATAATTGTTCATCTTTATTTTCTATGATTATAACATCTAGTTTCACTAGCTCCAGTACGGCAAGAAAACGGGCAACTATTTCTGCCCGCAAATGAGTATTGTTAAATATGTCTAAAAATTTCAATTCTTTTTTTTGCTTGAGAAGCTTTAATATCTCTTTAATTTTTCGTTTAATGGAGACCTTTTCAGTTCCCACAATGTTATTGAAAGCACTTTTATCCTCTGTTCGTACCTCTGTATTTTTCTTCAGAACTGCTTTAAAAGCTTTTAATAAATCATCGATTGATAAATTTACAAGATTGCAGCTAGATGAAGGAATCTCAATTTCGTCTGCATCCTTAAAAAAAATATTTTTATGCCTATGCTCTCTCTCTTCCAAAAACACAGAAGCTTCCTTATACTTTTTATATTCCAAAAGTCTTTCAATCAACTTTTGGCGAGGGTCTTCCTCGTCCTCTTCAGGCTCAGTGTATTTAGGAAGAAGCATCTTGGATTTTATATAAAGCAAATGCGCAGCCATTACAAGAAATTCACTTGAAACATCTAAATCCATCGATGATAATTGGTTTAAATAATCCAAGTACTGTTCGGTAATTTCGGAAATCGGAATATCATAAATATTTACTTTATTTTTATCTATCAAATGCAACAGCAGGTCAAGCGGCCCCTCAAATATTTCAAGTTTAAAAGAAAGTTTTTCCATCTCAAAGTCCCTTTGTTTAGTATAATTAGAAAGGAAGTATATTCACTATTGCCAGTAAAAGTTCTTGTACTATTCTAAAAAGGATATTCAACACAGGATTTAACATCCCTGTAAATAGTAATAGCAATAGTATGACTTGTCCATAGCTTTCATATCTTAATATATTGTAGTACCATTTTGATGGTAAAATCGATATAAATACCTTTGACCCATCCAGTGGCGGGATGGGAATTAAATTAAATATCGCTAAACCTATATTATAGCGCAACATATAAATAAGAATGATATTCATAATATCTGCACTTAGACCTGAAAGCCCCACCGTTGGTAAATATAATACCTTTGCCACCAGCAACGCAGTAAAAGCCAAAATCAAGTTTGATACCGGGCCTGCCAATCCTACCAGCGCAGTATCCTTTTTATAATTTTTAAAATAAGCAGGATTAAACGGGACAGGTTTTGCCCACCCAAACCCTACCGTGAGAAGCGCAATCGCCCCAAGAGGGTCAAGGTGCTTAATCGGGTTTAATGATAGTCTTCCATAGCTTCTCGGGGTCGGGTCCCCTAATTTATCCGCCATATAACCATGCGCAAATTCATGAAATGTAATTGCCAACAATAAAACCGGAATACTAAACAGCAGTTCCAATGGGTTATCAAGTCCTCTAATCAAATAATCACATCCTGTATTCTGCAATATAATCTACATACATTATAGTATTTATCATCTATGGTGTCCATATTTTGTTAATAAAAAACTATAAACAGCACAAAGTCTGTGCTGTTTATTCTTAGAATCAGATGATATCATTTTTAATGATGTCTTCATAGGTTTCTCTTTTTACAACTACTTTTGATTGTCCATCTTTCACCATTACTACAGGTGGACGAGGAATCCTGTTATAATTGCTTGCCATAGAATAATTATATCCTCCCGTTGCTAAAACCGCCAGATAATCTCCGGGTTTAATTTCGGGCATCATAATGTCTTTTATCAGCAAATCACCGGATTCACAGCATTTCCCGGCAATTGTAATTTTCTCAGTTTTTTCATCTTGAGGCCTGTTGGCCAAAACCGCATCATATTCTGACTGGTATAAAATATACCGGGGATTATCTCCCATACCTCCATCTACAGAGACATATTTTCTAACATTAGGGATATCTTTTACCGCCCCCACTGTATATAATGTAATTCCAGCCGGCGCAACGATAGACCTCCCCGGTTCCATCAGTATAAACGGAAGCTGTACGCCTCTTTGTGCAGCAATTTCCTTTACAACCTTCGATACCGCTTCTATATAGCTGTCATATTGAATAGGGTCATGCTCAGGAACATATTTAATCCCGTATCCGCCGCCTAAATTTAATTCTTTTATTTCTAAACCAAATTTGTCTTTTATATCGCCTATAAAGTTCATCATTACTTTTGCTGCTAACTTAAAAGGATCAAGATCAAAAATCTGCGACCCGATATGGCAATGCAACCCAACAAGCTCTATATTAGAAAGATTGATCGCTTCCTGTACGATTTCCATTGCTTCCCCGGTCTCAAGCGCGACACCAAATTTGGAGTCTATTTGTCCGGTTTGGATAAAATCGTGGGTATGGGCTTCAACACCTGGTTTAATTCTAAATAGTATTTTTACTTTTTTATTGAGCTTTGAGGCAATATCGTTTAGCAATCCCAGCTCGTATTTGTTGTCTACAACGATTCTTCCGATATCATTCTGTACGGCAAGCATCAGTTCATCGTAAGTTTTATTATTACCATGGAAATAAATTTTTTCGACAGGAAATTCTGCTTTTAACGCGGTATATAACTCTCCTCCTGATACTACATCAACACCCAAGCCCTCTTCTTGTAGAATTTTGCACATATATAACGTACAGAAGGCTTTGCTTGCATATAACACAAGGCCGTTTCCACCATAATACTTGTCCATGGAATTTTTATATATTCTACAATAATTTCTTATCAAACCTTCATCCATTACATATAATGGCGTGCCATATTCTTTCGCAAGCTCAACACAATCACAACCGCCTATCTCTAGATGATTCGCTTTATTCACTTTCAGACATTCGGAAACAAACATATTGCACCACCTTAATAAAATATTTACGAAATTTTAACATATTTTTCTGCAAGTGTCAATATCCACGATTGCATGCTTGTTATAGATCAACAAGTTTAAACCTATAGTTTACCAAACTATATTTTATTTCAGTTTTCGTAGGGGCGGACGACTCTGTCCGCCCGCAGATATTACAATAGAGCATCGGGCGGACAGGGTCGTCCGCCCCTACAATAAAAAATACCTAGATATATTTAAGCACAAAGTAGCACGTTGGTTAAACATGATTCCAAGGATTTTTATCCATCAAGAATGCAAAAAGACCTTCTCGAGATTTCCAGAAGGCCATTTCATATTCTTTAATTAATTTCTTGCATTAAGCCATCGCTTTACTAATTTATTAAAAACTTTACCTACCGTAATTTTTTCAATTGCTTCGGCAGTAACAACATCTACCTTACCGATTTCTTCACCATTTGATGAAAAGACTATATCTCCAACTTTTTGGCCTTTTTCCACCGGTGCCATCACATTATCTGTAATATTGACTTTTTTATCGATACTGCCTTGTTTTCCCTTCTCAACTAAGAGATTAAATTCCGCGGCAGTTTGTAGTTTTACTTTAGGATACATTCCCTTACTTACATTAATTTCTCCTACCGCTTCATCTTTTTCCACTCCCCGGACTACTGCGTATTGCGCGAATCCATAATCAAGAAGTTTGGATGCCGAACTGAATCTTTGAGAAGACGTAGGTGCTGCCATAATAGTGGCTATTAACTGCATTCCATCTCTTTGGGCCGAAGCTGACAGACAATAGAGCGCTTTACTGGTAGAGCCGGTTTTGATACCATTTGCTCCTTTATAAAACCTTACAAGCTTATTTGTATTAGCCAGACCAAACTTACCCTCTCTTAACGAATCAATCCAAATGGTAAGATAGTCATGAATTTTCGGATATTTAAGAAGCTCTCTGGACATAAGAGCAATATCATAAGCACTGGTATAATGGTTCTCTGTATCCAGTCCATTGCAGTTCACAAAATTCGTATCATTCATACCCAGTTCTTTTGCTTTGTCATTCATCGCTTTTACAAAAGCCTCTTCACTTCCACAAATATGTTCCGCCATAGCAACGGAAGCATCATTTCCGGATGCCACTGCGATTGCTTTCAACATATCCTGTACCGTCATTTGTTCTCCCGGCTCCAGGTATACCTGAGAACCTCCCATACTGGCGGCATATTCACTGCAGGTTACTAAATCATCAAATGAAATCTTACCATTATCAATAGCTTCCATAATAAGCACCATGGTCATCACTTTGGTTACGCTTGCCGGCGGAAGCTTTTCATGACTGTTTACTTCAAATAGAACTTTTCCCGTCGACTGTTCCATTAACACTGCTGATTTCGCTTGTATGTCAATGCTTGCCGATGGCTCTTCCGCTTTTGTCACTACTGCAAAACCTAACAATAACGATATAACACAAACCAATGAAATGATCCTTAGAAATTTCTTCATATCACAACCTCCTGGTTTTTTCCTTAGTTTATGTTATGCATCGTTTTTTCATCTTATTCCCAGTATTATAATAATTTTAATCAAAAAGTGGGGAGTGGGGGGTGGGGAGTCTTTTTATGTTCACTCCCCACTCCCCACTAAGTTCAGAATCTTTTGGTTCCTTCCTTGCTTACTATCCCATGAATCAGTTTTCGAGGTTGGACAGGTTGTTGAGAGATCTTGTACGCTGATAAAACGGTTTCTTCAATCTCATTTATTTTAGACGCATCATTTGTATAAATCTCAGCAATGGCTTCACCGCTTTTAACTTTATTGCCGATTTTCTTTTGTAAGATAATACCGGCACCTAAATCAATTTGACTTTCTTTAGTAATTCTGCCCGCTCCGCTGAGCAAGCTTGCAATGCCAACCCTTTCACTATCAATAGATGCAACTGTTCCCGTATCTTTTGCTATCACCGGCCTGATATATTCGGACTTGGGGAATAAATGATAATCATTAATTACACCTATATTTCCACCTTGGTGGGCTATCCATTCTTCAAACTTTTTCAATGCTTTCCCTGAAGAGAGTTTTTTCCTTAATATGCTCTCCCCTTCTTCAATATTGTCCACGACTTTACCCATTAAGAGCATGTACGAGCCTAAAATCAAGCATAGCTCTATAAGATCTTGAGGACCATTTCCTTTTAGTGTTTCAATCGATTCTATCACTTCCACAGAATTCCCAACAGCATATCCCAAAGGCTGGTCCATATCGGTGATCACTGCCACCACTTCCCTACCTACCCCTATGCCTATCCGAATCATTTCCTGTGCTAATTGAAACGCTTCTTCAGTATCTTTCATAAATGCACCGCTTCCGGTCTTAACATCCAGCACAATCGCATCTGAACCTGAGGCAATCTTTTTACTCATAATACTGCTGGCGATTAACGAAAGATTGTTTACTGTTGCAGTAACATCTCTTAAAGCATATAATTTTTTATCTGCGGGCACGAGATTTCCTGTTTGCCCTGCAAGAGCAATACCAATGTTATTTACATTATAAATGAATTCTTCTTTCTTTAATTGCGTGTTAAATCCCGGAATGGATTCTACCTTATCAATGGTACCCCCCGTATGTCCCAAACCCCTTCCGGACATCTTCGCTACCGATACTCCGGCAGAAGCAACAAGCGGTCCTAATATTAATGTAGTTTTATCACCTACGCCTCCTGTACTATGCTTGTCCACTTTAATTCCCCTAATATCCGATAAGTCCAATTGTTCCCCTGATGCAGCCATGGCCATCGTAAGATCCGCCGTTTCTTGTTGATTCATACCATTTAGGAAGATACTCATCAGCAGTGCGGATGATTGATAATCAGGAATTTCTCCTTTGGTATATCCTTGAATCCAATATGCTATCTCTTCAGCCGATAACTCCATATGATCTCTTTTCTTGGCAATAATATCATACATTCTCATAAGGCAGCCTCCTATTAATTGAAAAAAGGGCTTCTATTAAGCCCTTGGATGTGTCTTTTTATATACTTCTTTTATTTTGTTCTTTGTAAGCTGTGCATATATTTGTGTTGATGATATATCGGAATGACCTAACATTTCTTGTATCGATTTCAAATCGGCGCCGTTCTCCAACAAATGCGCCGCAAAGGAATGACGCAGCGTATGAGGTGTAATTTCCTTATTGATTTTAGCCTGGTTTTTATAAAGCTTAATAATCTTCCAAAATCCCTGCCTCGTCAATCTACGTCCATTACAATTGACAAATAATGATTTTTCATTCTGACTTTGTATCATCATTGGTCTGGCTTTCTTTAGATACGATTCCAATGCGTTCACTGCGATCGTTCCAAGAGGGATTACTCTTTCCTTGTTTCCCTTGCTGCATTTTATAAAACCCATCTCTAAATTTATATCATCACAATCCAGATATATTAACTCTGAAACCCTTATACCTGTTGCATATAGCAATTCCAACATGGCTTTATCTCTATATCCTTTTAGATCAACACATTTTGGCTGTTCTAGTAATAGTTCAACTTCCTGGGTAGATAATATTTGCGGTAATTTCTTTTCAACTTTTGGAGATTCTAAATTTTGAGTAGGGTCTTGTTCAACGATACTTACTTTATTCAAATATTGATAAAAGGAACGTATAGAAGCTAAATTCCTTGAAATAGTGGAGGTCGCTCTTCCCTTTTTTTGAAGATACAGTAAGTAAGTAATTACCGCGGTTTTGTTTACACCTGCGATATTTGATATATTTATCTCTTGTAAATAAGATATGTATTGTTGAATATCCCTTCTATATGACTGCAGCGTATTATCCGACAACCCCTTTTCATTTTCAAGAAAATCCACAAACTTTTGAACAAGAACTTCCATTTCAACTATCTCCTTCACAATTTAGTTGATATAACAATAGTATTTTTATTTTACAGAAAATTTTAACAATTGTACATAGTATTCTACAAATTTTTCTAAATTCCTGCATAAAATTACAAATTCCAATAAAATGATACGTTTCATCAATTACGTTAAAACAATTGTTATATTTTTTATATTTTAGAAATATATACTAATTTACTACTTATTAATTGAGTATTGACCGCTTTTTTTAAGTTTATACCTTTTATAAAAATATTTACATATTCTTTTTTATAATAATATTAACCCATGGAAGCAGTAATAGATTTAATAAATACCGGTGTAATATATGCTTCAATGATGCTTCCTATAACCATAATAAAAATCACGATTAACACACAAACGCAGTAGGAAAGGAATTGGACCTTAAAATTATCTTTTCTATGCTTTACCTTGGTTTTGTTTTTTATCATCGTAAGCGAAAAATTAACCGAAGTCATTCCAAGAAAAATAAAACATGGTACAAGTATCAGATTTTGCGGCAATATCCCAAGCAAAGCAAATATCACCCCTTTAAAATTAAGACACTTAATAAAAAATCCTACTGTAAAACCTATAACAAACCCTTTTATTCCGATGATGATTAAAACGAACGGAATCCCTATAATGGTCATTCCAAGTATCCACAGTATAACAATTAGTTTTATATTGTTAAACAGTGAAGCCTTTAGTAATTCTACATTGTTCACATCCTGCATGTTAATGATATAAAAGAATTCCTGTATATACTCAGATAAATCATCAATTTGAGTATAATCTAGTACATTGACAGTAAACGCTCCTGTAGAAACACCCACTGTAAATGAAAGTATAATAATTATATATAATACAAGGTTTTTTAAGAAATGGTCTTTTATCATTTTGTTTAAGGTCACTGTCAAGCTCTATCCCCTCCAATGCTTACATAAAAATTCTATGCACCGAAAAGGAGAAAAATTACATAATTTTTTAAAAAATAATTATCCATAGTTACATATTTAATGCGAAGACTGCTGTACTACCGATGGTTCTAAAGAAAGCAGGATCTTGCGCTATTCCTCTTCCCATTGTTTTTATTTGCACATTACGTTGCTCTAAAATACTTAAAGTATTTTCATCAATACGGGAAATATCATGTTTTTGGTGTATTTGATGCTTATTGATTTGTTGGAAAATGACATTCTCTTTTTCCTCATTAAAAACCGGAACCGCTAAATGTGCACCGGAGCACGTAAGTTTTCCTAAAACAGTAAGAGAATGGTGACTGATGCCATAATGCCTTTCTCTTTGGTCAGCAAAACTTATCCTCGGCACATAGAAGGGTACTCCGTTCATTAAATTGACAGCATCAATAATAGATCCCCCTTCAACACCGGAAAAACCAAGCTTTGTATTTGTACCTACCACTCCCGGTCCGGGGCCGATAATTGCTATATCGCATTCACAAATGTATTTTGCTCCCAATAAGGCAGAATAAAAGTTTACCGCTTCAAGGTCACCTCCGAAAGCTTGTCCTGACGTAATGGTAAAATCCAGCAACTGTTGTTCTTTTAATGTCCGCACCATTTTACTGAAGAATAAGGGCAAACAAGCACTATCAGTCATAATATATGTAATTTTTAATGATTTATTATAATGCTTTAATATATGTACCGTGGGGGAGAGCATACTATGTAAAGGAATAATGATTACTTTCATTCCACTTACCGAATCCCGATCTTTAATTATTAGATGATACGGACTATCTATCTCCTCAATAGATAAACATTTAACTTGCATAGGTGTATATCTGAGTTTTATGATATGCCCTTTATCGGATGAAAAATTATTTATTGGGCTAGTGAGATTTGCAATTACATAATCATAACCACCGGTTCCTAAATTTAAATAGGTGGCATTGGTATTGGTGATCACCTTATCGCCTACTTTCACCGGACCGGCAATACGGCTATAGTTGATCGCTTTCTTCTGGCCTTCTTCACTGCTAATCAGTATTTCGGTAATCTCATCGTTTTGTTCCAGGATTTTATCTACAACAGCTGTCCTGCTTCTAATCAAATGAATCTTCCTTTGTTAAATTTCTTTTGAACAGTCCGAAATCACTGAAAAAGTGCTTATCGTTCGAAAATCTGACTTTTTCAGTAGTCTCGAACAGTCCCCTATGATTCTGAGCTGATATGTAATATACTTAGTGTGACTTCTCAGCTATATTTTTTCCCAAGTTCGATCGCCTTTTCAGTACATTTTTCCATTGCATCCATCAATGCGCTGCGGAATCCGCTTTTTTCAAGTTGGTATACTGCCTGAATGGTAGTTCCTGCCGGAGAACAAACTGCGTCTTTAAGCTCTCCCGGATGTTTACCGGTTTCCATCACCATTCTTGCTGCCCCTGCAACCGATTGCGACACAAGATTATACGCTATATTTCTAGGAATCCCTCTCATTACAGCCGCATCAGCCATTGCTTCAATCATCATATAAATATATGCCGGACTGCTTCCATTCACTGCAATGACTTCATTCATATAATTTTCACTTATTGATTCTACCTTCCCTATACTTCTAAAGATCTGATTCACTATTTCAAATTCATCCTTGCTGACCGGTTCCTCAAAACACGTTACTGTCATTCCTTCTCCGATTAATGCAGGTGTGTTTGGCATAGTTCGAACTACTTTTACTTCACAGTCAAAAAAGCTTTTAATATATTTAATAGAGATCCCTGCTGCAATGGATACAATAATTTTTTTATGTATATTTGAAACTGTACTCAATTCTTTTAGCACAGCACTATAAATATTAGGCTTAACTGCTAAAATAATGATATCACTGTGTTCTGCTATAATGGTATTATTTATATTAGTATTTACGCCTTTGTCCTGTAATATACTCAATTTCTCAGTATCCATATCACTTACATAAATATTCTTTGTATTTACAATGGCTGCTTTCATCATACCGTTCATGATTGCGGACGCCATGTTACCCGCCCCTATAAATCCTATATTCATACTATTCATTTGCATAAAATTCCCTCCAAGTTTTTTTATATATTATCTTACTATTTTTTCTATCAAAAGGCAACAAAAAAGCGCTAATGCGCTTTTTCACGAGTATTGAATATTCTTTTTGATACACATCATACTTTTAGTTCTACTTTTACACCCAATAGTGCTTCATTCTCTTTAAGAATCGGTTGAATATACTCATTTACAAATTCTTCGACCTGCTCAGGGGATCTGCCTACAAAATCCTTAGGATTCAAAATTGCTTTAAGTTCATTCAGATTTAAATTGAACGTTTCATCATCAGCAATTCTTTCAATAAGGTCATTATGCTTTCCTTCCACTTTTACCTGTTTTGCGGCATCCATAGAATGAATCCTTATCTTTTCATGAAGCTCCTGCCGGTCTCCGCCTTTTTTAACAGCACTCATCATGATATTCTCGGTAGCCATGAAAGGCAGTTCACGGTTGATATGCTGCTCTATGACCTTAGGATATACCACTAATCCATCTACAACATTGATATATATTCCAAGGATCGCATCCACTGCAAGGAACGCTTCAGGAATACTGATCCGTTTATTGGCAGAATCATCCAAAGTCCTTTCAAACCATTGTGTAGATGCGGTAATCGCAGGATTCAATGCATCTACTATGACATAGCGTGCAAGAGAAGAAATTCTTTCGGTTCTCATAGGATTTCTCTTATATGCCATCGCCGAAGAGCCAATTTGATTCTTTTCGAAAGGTTCTTCGATTTCTTTGAGATGTTGAAGAAGCCTGATATCATTGCTGAATTTATAAGCACTTTGCGCAATGCCGCTTAATACGTTGAGCATCTGACTATCCAGTTTTCTGGAATAAGTTTGTCCGGAAACAGGAAACACATCGGAATATCCCATGTTTTCAGCAATCATTTTATCCAGCTTTTTAACTTTTTCATGATCTCCGTCAAATAGCTCCAAGAAACTTGCCTGTGTTCCGGTAGTCCCTTTAGAACCGAGCAATTTGGCTTTGGACAACTGATAGTCCACATCTTCCAAGTCCAATAATAATTCCTGAAGCCACAAGCATGCTCTTTTGCCTACGGTTGTAAGCTGGGCAGGCTGAAAATGCGTGAATCCCAAAGTAGGCAAATCCTTATACTCCATTGCAAAATCAGCCAGTAATTTTATGATGTTGACCAACTTTTGTTTGATTAGCTTAAGTGCTTCGGTCATAATAATAATATCGGTATTATCTCCAACATAACATGATGTCGCCCCCAAATGAATAATAGGCTTTGCCTTAGGACACTGCTCTCCATATGCAAAAACATGCGCCATTACATCATGACGGACTTCCGCTTCCCGTTTTGCAGCGGTTTCATAGTTAATTTCATCTTGAAACTTCTTCAGTTCACCGATCTGTTCATCAGATATATTAAGTCCTAACTCCTTCTCTGCTTCAGCAAGTGCGATCCATAGCTTCCTCCATGTTTTAAACTTCATATCAGGGGAAAAAAGCTGTTGCATCTCTTTACTTGCATATCTGGAATTCAAAGGACTTTCATAAGTATTTTTCAATGCGATCTTCCTTTCTGCAAAAGTTTGAGTAGTAAACAATGGTTTCATTACTAACCACTATCCACTACTCATTTTATACTCTATTATAACTCATTGTTCAAGAACTTTTCAATCCTATTTAATCCTTCTACGATATTTTGCATGGAAGTCGCGTAAGACCAACGGACATAACCCTCTGCACCAAAACCGGAACCGGGAACTAAAGCCACATTGGCTTTTTCTAATAACAGATCCGCAAATTCGTCGGAATTATTAATTGTTTTTCCATAGTATTCCTTACCAAAGGTACTGTTGATATTCATCATGACATAGAATGCGCCTTGCGGCTTTGAACATGATAAACCTTCTATACTGTTGATTCTATCTACCATATAGTTTCTTCTTTCAACAAATGCCTTCTTCATCTCTTCAATCTCATCCTGCGGACCATCTAGAGCTGCGATGGCAGCTACCTGCGCAATAGAATTCGGATTGGAAGTAGCATGACTTTGAACATTGCCCATTACCTTCGCGATCTTGGCATTTGAAGCGGTGTATCCTATTCTCCAACCTGTCATCGCATAGGTTTTTGATACGCCATTTACAATAATGGTTAAATCTTTGATAGCTTCTCCAAAAGAAGCGATACTCACATGCTTTAAGCCATCATAAATAAGGTGCTCATAGATTTCATCAGAAACAACATATATATTATTCTGCACCGCAAATTCCGCAATTTCCTTTAGTTCATCCTCTGTATATATCATACCGGTAGGATTACTTGGGCTATTCAGTACTAAAGCCTTTGTTTTAGATGTCACTACCTTTTTTAAATCATCAATTGTAAATTTAAATTGATTTTTTTCATTAGTGGGCAAAAGCACAGGCACACCATCTGCCAGCTTTACCATTTCAGGATAACTAACCCAGAAAGGAGCAGGGATGATTACCTCATCTCCAGGGTTACAGATGGCAGTAAATACATTCACCAGAGAGTGCTTCGCTCCATTACTAATAACAATTTGCTCCGGACTATACGCAAGATTATTATCTTTTTTTAATTTCCTGCAAACAGCTTCTTTTAATCCGGGCATCCCTGCAGCAGGTGTGTATTTTGTAAAGCCTTCATTGATTGCTTTAATAGCAGCTTCTTTGATATGCTGAGGGGTATCAAAATCCGGCTCGCCGGCACCAAAGCCAACAACATCTATTCCCTTTGCTTTCATGCTTTTAAATTTCGCATCTATAGCTAATGTAGATGATGGGCTAATAGAAATTGCCTTTTCAGAAAGATTGAGATTCATAAAAAAATATACCTCCATTGATATAATTTTAACCAATGCATTATCCGCATTAATAACATTCATTTATTCGAAATTTACTATATTTATATTATTATAATTACAATGAAAATGCAAGAGCTTTATGCAAATAATTCATAACTATAGTATTTTTTCTATCAACCTCATAAAATTTTTCCCCATGATCTTTTCTACCTGCTGCTGGCTGTAATTTAACCTCAAAAGATTGCTGCATAAAGCATCCAACTGTTCTACACCAATGACATCTTTTGGCGTGGTGTCTATACCATCAAAGTCCGTACCAAGACCAATATTATTTTCCCCATTCAGCCCCATAAAATGCTCAATATTCTTTAAAATATCCAGCATATCAGCCTCATCGCTTTGATTAAGAAATGGAGGATAAAAATTGATACCTACCATACCTCCATTATTCTTAATAGCTATAAATTGTTCATCGGTGAGGTTGCGTTTATGACCGCAAATCGATTTCGAGTTGGAGTGAGATGCTATAATAGACTGTTTGGAAAGTTCTATTACATCCCAAAACCCTGCAGGTGAAAGGTGCGATACATCGATGATCATTCCTAGTCTATTCATTTCTTCAACTACTTCTCTGCCAAAGTTGGTTAACCCTCCATTGGTCTGTTCTTCTCCAACCCCATCTCCAATCTCATTTCGTCCGTTCCAAGTGAGACAGATACTTCGTACACCTAGACGGTATAGCATTCTCAAAACACGCAAATCTCCCTGTAGTGCTTCGCCTCCTTCAACAGAAACAAAAGCAGCCACCTTTTGATTATTGACTGCTTCCATCATTTGTTTATAATCTTTAACAAATGCAATATGTTCTTTATTATTCTCGACTTGTCTAAAAAATTCATCCAGGATTTGCATGGTTCTTTTTAATGCATTATGGGGAGAATACTCCGGCGCAATCCATGCGGCAAACATCTGGATATATCCTTTGTACTTTTTCATTCTACGGATATCTAAATGTGTATCATTGGAATATAAATCCTGTCCGTTTTCCATCAGTTTTGTAATGGTATCACAATGTGCATCAAAAACAATGTAGTTGTGCATACAATTCCCCCTAATCTTTTACGCTTGAAAAGCGTTTTTGATCACCCTTACCGATTTTATATCCGGCTTATGTCCGGTAACACAACCGATTACCTCTACAACATCAAATCTTATATTTCTCCCGTGCATTCTTTTTTGCATAAGATAATACTGAGCAATTTGAATAATCTTATTTCTTTTATAATAATCTACTGCCTCGGCGGGAATTCCAAACCGGCAATCCTTACGGGTTTTTACCTCGATAAAGACAATATATTCACCCTCTCTGGCGATAATGTCTATTTCACCAAGCCGACAGCGAAAATTTTTATCAATGATTGTATAATGATTCTTGATTAAATAATTTGCTGCTTCCTGTTCCCCTAACGCACCTATCTGTTTTTTATAAACTGTCATGCTTCTTAACTTCTCCCCTTAATTTATCCAAATCACTTACAAAAATCAGAATTTGCGCAACCACTTCATATAGCTCAGGCGGTATTTCATCGCCTATTTGAAGTAAATTCAACATATGGGCTAGTTTAGGGTCTTTATGAACAGGAATATTATTTTCTTCCGCTTTTTCTATAATACTTTCCGCTATTCTTCCTTTTCCCGAAGCAATCACTTTTGGTGCCTTATCCCCTGAAGCAGGATCATACTTTATGGCTGCCGCCTTTTTCATCGTATCCTTATCTTTTCTCATTTTTACACCCTCATATCAAAAGAATACTTTTTATTAATGTGGCTTTGTGTTTGCTTCACATTTAATAGATCTGTTTTTTCGGCTATTTCTTTATAGGTCACCTTCACAAGCTTGTATCCGTAACTATCTAATAAGCTATATAGCGGAGTAATATTATTTTTTACAAATGCAAGTGTATCATTTTCATCTGTTTGAAAATGGCATTCAATATTTTTATTTTTAATATTAATTAACGCCTCTACCAGTCCCAGATTAGCAGTATCCAGTGAAATAAAGACCGACGCATTAGAAGGATCGACTTTCTTTTTATTTTTAGTATCTTTAAATACATACAACTCAGCAGTACTATTATAATCATTGATGTTAATAGGAATATGAACAACACTGTAAAAGCGGTTTATTTGATTCAAGAAATTCAAATTATCTTCAACCTGACTCATAGTATGCTTTAGTTGTTGTATTTCAGGCGTATCAATATTTTTTATTACGGACTCAATCTGTTTCAATAATTGCTCAATTTCTTTTATATTCTTTTCACCATTAATCTGCTCGGGCAATAGATCAGCGTTAGTTTTATCTATGACTTTAAAGATATTCTTCGTAAGTTTCTCGATATTCTCCATCTCAGCAGGATCTATCAATTTTAACAAGTTTTTTATTTCCGCTTTATTATCTACATCACTACTTATCAGTTTATGATCAACGGGCAGGAGTACCTGTCCATCTTTAGATATGATCTGCTGTTGGTCAACAGCAGGTTGTTTTTGGGTAACATTAATCCTATTATTTTCCATACCTTCAATCGGAAGTTTTGTATTGCCATCTTTAGTATAGCTGCCGGTATCCTTAGAAGCGCTTATGTCGTTCGTAGTAGCGCTATTGTCAGACGTCACTTGCGGCTTATAATTTATATCAGACTGCTGTGTACCTTCTATTTGATTTTTAGATATTGTTTGTACCATATCTTCCAATTGAATAACCAATTTTTGAAGACTTTGTCCCAAAACCTGTCTTTGCTGTGTTAGTTGGCTAAGAACAGTTAAATTTTTTGAATTAACAGGAATGTCATTTCCCAATAAGAAAGTCAGCTTGTCCGCAGTTGTTTTATTAAAATCATTTAAAAGCCTTGTAAGATTTTGAAAATTCTCTTTGGTTAACGGGATTTCATTTTTGGACATTTCACGACCAACTTGTACATTCTTTGAATCCGGCGGTATGGATATAGATAAGAGCTTTTCTTTAATACTATCTGTATTAAGCGCTTGCCCCATTTCTTCTTTTACGATTTCAACAAATACCTGTGATTCATCTTTGGATTTAATATATAAATCTAAAAAATCGCCTAGGTTTACTTCTAAAGGCACCAGGCTGGCAGCACTGATAAAACTTCCATCGGGCATTCTTAAAGAGAGCATCTTAGAAGAAATACCTGTCACCTGCACTCTTAGAACATCTCCGATATCTGCGTTTTTTAATAAGTTTCCGGTATTGGATACGTTTAATTGATTTAGACCTGTAAATCCATCAATTCTCATTTTATCACCATCATACATTAATAAATTTTGAAGTAAAGGTTTTTCTATGAATTGGACATAGTCCAAATTTCTTAATTGAATCTATATGCTCTTTTGTACCATAACCTTTATGTGCAGCAAATCCATATTGAGGATAGATTTTATCACACTCTTTTATATAACGGTCCCTTGATACTTTTGCAAGAATGGATGCAGCTGCGATGGAAATACTCAGACTGTCACCTTTTACAATACATTGGTATGGTACCGATATCCCTTTTACGGCATCACCGTCTATTAATACAAATTCCGGCGAAGTACTTAAATTCTCAACAGCTTTTACCATTGCGTGAAATGCGGCATTCCGGATATTGATCTTATCTATTTCTTGTTCCGAGACACTGGCAACACTATAGCTTACTGCTTTTTTAATAATTTCTTCATATATTGCATCTCTTTTTGATTCACTGAGTTTTTTGGAATCATTAATACCCTTTATAACTGTACCGGGTTTTAATATGACCGCAGCTGCAAATACCGGACCCGCAAGCGGTCCCCGTCCGGCTTCATCCACACCGGCAATATGCTTTAACCCTTTTGTATAGAGCTTTTCCTCAAATGCATAGAGCTGCTTAATTCGTTCAAGCTCGTGATAGTGCTTGGCAACTCTGTTACTGTATTTTGTGATAAGCTTATGTACCGCAGCACGGGAGTCATTATTTAAAAGAGGTATATTTTGCTCTATAGACTCTATATCTAATTGATCCAGAAATTTATCTATCTCCTTAATATTCATATTGGAAAATTCCATTTATTTGCCTCCCATATTATCAAGATCAAATCATTTTCATACTATATAAGTTGAATTAAATAATTGGATATTGCAAGTCAACGGAACGCCACGGGGGGCGTTCCCTACGAATTGAAAATCATGTATGAATGGAATTTGGTGTTCTATGTAGGGAACGGCCCCTGTGCCGTTCCGATTCAAATGTTTAATTCAACTTATATATTAATTATTCTATAAATATATCGGTTATCCTGCAAAATTACTTAAAAAATAAGACAACCACTCTGGAATAGAAGACCAAAGCAAATTGTAAAAAAGTGCTGAATCGTTCGAAAACCAAACATGGGGACAGTCCCTCTGTTATGCCAAAACCATGCAAACAGCAGGGACAGTCCCCATGTTCGATTTTCTCTATGTGCTTATTCTCTCTAATGGTCCTATTGATAACCTAATGCTATATTGGCTTCTCCAAGGTCATACTTCCGATTTTTGCTCCTCTAAATTCATCCAATATAATTCCGGCAGCTCGGAAAGTGTCTATTTCTCCACCCGAAACAATACATCCTCTTTTTTTACCTATATTAGTAAGCAACTCATACCCGCTCAAATCCGATATTTCATTCAGTTTGTACCGTTCTTTTAGTTTTTCCGGGTAATTGTTTCTCAAGAACTCAAGCAAACTGCATGTCAACTCTTCGATATCCATGATCTCGTCTTTTATCGCTCCTGTATACGCAAGTTTTCTTCCTATTTGAACATCTTCAAATTTAGGCCACAAGATCCCCGGCGTATCCAATAGCTCAAATCCGCTTTTTAATCGAATCCACTGCTGCCCTCTCGTTACTCCCGGCCTGTCTCCTGTCTTGGCACTGGCTCTTCCTGCAAGCTTATTGATAAAAGATGATTTCCCTACATTCGGAATTCCAACAACCATGAGCTTAATGGCTCTATTTACCATTCCCTTTGAAGTTTCACGTTCTATTTTTTCTTTTAAAATCTCTCTGCAATAATCAGAAATCTGATTCAATCCTTTTCCTGTAATAGAATCTGCTAAGATAACATTAATGTTATTCTTGTTGAACCAAGCCATCCATGCCTTATTTAAAGTCGGGTCGGCGATATCGCTTTTATTCATCACCATTAGTCTCGGCTTATTACCCACAATATTATCAATATCAGGGTTTCTGCTGCTCAGCGGCAGGCGAGCGTCTACAAGCTCAATGACTATATCAACCAGCTTAAGACTTTCCTGCATAATTCGTCGCGTTTTCGCCATATGACCCGGATACCATTGAATATTCATATTACTTTCTGCCTCCAAGCTTTGTCTGTCCTATCAGGAAGCATAGGAACGGTACGAAATAACTTTAAAAGTGCTTATCGTTCGGAAATCTGACATAGGGACAGGGCCGCAGTCCGGCCAAAAACCAGGCCTGACAGCAGACCAGTCCCTAAGTCCGACTTCCTCTATGTGCTAAATCGGACTTTTTCAGTGGTCTCGGATGGTTCTATTGCTTCCCTTTTAATTCATAAGTTATTTTGAATCATCTGTGAACTGTTAACTGTGAACCGTGAACTAATGATATATTGATCCGAAACGGTTTAAAGGCCAAATCCTTAGGCTTGCCTTACCCATTACCGCTTTAAACGGTACCATTCCAACATCACTATATCGGCTGTCCCGGCTATTATTTCTATTATCTCCTAAAACAAAAACAGTATCCTCCGGAACTGTCTGAGGAAACTTCACATCTCCCCTTTGTGCAATGGGTTCATTTATATAAGGCTCAGATAATGGCTTTCCATCTACCTTCACAACATGGTTTTCAAAATCAATATCAACCGTTTGCCCCGGTAACGCGATCACCCTTTTAACATACGGTGTATCTTTATGCATGGGAGGAGTAAGGATAATAACATCTCCCTGTTTGGGTTTATACATCAATTTTACTACAATTAAACGGTCATTATGGTTCAGTGTAGGAACCATGGATTGTCCATCCACTCTAATTAATGAAAATACAAAAGTTCTGATCACCAATGCTATGACTAACGCAATAACAATAGCTTGCACCCATTCCCTTATTTCTTTTTTATAATCAAAGGCTTGAACCGGAACCGACTGCTGTGACGTTTCTTGAGCAATATCGTTTTCGTTGTTTTCAATATTAAAATGCTCTTTATCCATATTAACCTCCAAAGATCAATAATAGATCTAATTCTTTTCTATCTAATTATTATGAAAGTTATCACTTATATTTATTCAATATCACTTTAACATGCTAAAAAGGGACTATCAAGTCCCTTTTTATGTTTATATCTTTTCTTTAACTTTTGCAGCTTTTCCAACTCTATCACGAAGATAATAAAGTTTTGCTCTTCTAACTTTACCCTTTCTTACCACTTCGATTCTATCGATTCTTGGAGAATTTACAGGGAAAGTTCTTTCAACGCCAACACCGTAAGATACACGTCTTACTGTAAATGTTTCCTGAATACCTCCGTGTTTTTTACGGATAATGGTACCTTCAAACATCTGAACTCTTTCTCTAGCGCCTTCTTTAACCTTTACATAAACTCTTACTGTATCTCCGATTACAAGCTTAGGGAGATCATTTCTTAACTGTTCTTCTATTAAACCCTTAATGACATCCATCATTAATCCTCCTTCCTTCGTAGACGTTCATGCTGCACATTTACAACAGAGGACCGTCCGTTCTACACATTAAAGTAGTATATCATATAGTGTATAATAATACAATACTTTTTTAATATAACAGGTATATACTTTTAAATTGATAAATATTGTTTCATCAACTTCATTAAATACACCCTACTTTAATTTACTTAAAATTTTATTGTCAGTCTCACTTAGCAGCACAGTATCCAGTAGATCAGGCCGCCTGTGAAAGGTACGCAAAAGCGACTGTTCTCTACGCCATTTTTCGATATTGGCATGGTGACCGGATAATAATACTTCCGGCACTTCTCTATCTAAAAAAACCGGTGGTCTCGTATACTGAGGATATTCCAGCAACCCGGAATAATGAGATTCTTCTTTAAAAGATTCCTCCTGCCCCAACACACCCGGGACCATCCTACATACTGCATCAATGACTGCCATTGCGGGAATTTCTCCTCCGGTTAGAACAAAGTCTCCGATAGAAAGCTCGATATCTACGATCTCTTCTATAATTCTTTCGTCTACTCCTTCGTAATGTCCGCACAATATAATCAAGTGCTCCTCTGTAACTAATTCTTTTGCAAACGACTGTGTAAAGGTTTTTCCTTGCGGTGTCATATAAATCACTTTTGGTTTGTATGACAAACCGTGCGTGATACTCGCAAATGCATTATAAATCGGAGCCGGCTGCATGACCATGCCGCTTCCGCCACCGTAGGGATAATCATCTACTCTCTTGTGTTTATCCTCAGAGTAGTCCCTTATATTAATAAAGTTAAGTTCAACGATATTATTTTTTTTTGCACGTCCGATTATACTATGGTCCATTACGGCATGGAACATTTCAGGAAATAGCGTGAGTACATCAAAACGCATTATTCTATCAGTCCTTCTAGAGGTTTTACAATCATGGAATTATTATCAATATCTATTTGAATGACTACTTCTTTTATCGCAGGTATCAAAATATCTTTACCCTCCAAAGGCTTTATGATATAAACATCACTGCTTCCGGTGGAAATAACATCGCTGATTTTACCAAGATACTGGCCCTCTTGCGTTTTCACTTCCAATCCTATCAAATCACAGATAAAATACCTATTCTCTGGAAGTTTAACTGCTTTGTCCCTGTCAATCAGAAGCATCTTATTTTTTAATTTCTCTGCATCATCAATGGTATTGACATGTCTGAACTTTAAAATAATATTGTTCTTTTGGTACTTTACATCATCAATATATATTTTCTCAAGTTTTCCATTCTGTTGGATGTATACCCAATCCAGCTGCTCATAACGTGTCGGGTCATCTGTTAAGGGGATCACCTTCACACTGCCCCTTACACCGTGGGTATTTACGATTTTTCCGACTTCCAACTGTTCACATCTCATGAGTGCCTCCAAAAAATTAAAATCGGGAGTAGAAAATGCCTCTCCACTCCCCCACAGTTATTGAAGTATTTCGACTATTACTCTCTTATTTTCTTTGGTAGCTGAAGCTTTGACTAAGGTTCTGATGGCTTTAGCAATTCTACCCTGCTTGCCGATCACTTTCCCCATATCAGCTTGAGCTACTCTTAATTCAAGAATAATTGATTGTTCCCCTTCTATCTCATTTACAGAAACATCGTCAGGATAATCTACTAATGACTTTGCAATAGCCTCTAATAATTCCTTCAACTTTGCTACACCTCCAATGGGTTGTCTTATTATTCGAAAATATTATTTTCGAATAATAAGCTTTGCACATATTCCGAGTGTTAGGCATTTTTCTTTGCTTCTTCAAACTTTTCTAAAATACCGTTGTTTTTTAGTAAAGCTTTCACTGTATCTGTAGGTTGCGCACCATTTTTTAACCATTTAACTGCTTTTTCCCCATCAATTTTCACATCTGCAGGATTTGTCAAAGGATTATAAGTACCGATTTCCTCAATAAATCTTCCATCTCTTGGATATCTTGAATCTGCAACAACCACTCTGTAGAAAGGAGCTTTTTTCGCGCCCATTCTTTTAAGTCTGATTTTTACTGCCATTACTTTTCACCTCCTTTACAATGTAAAAAGATCTATATTAACCCATAAACGGAAATTTCATCTTGCCTTTTTTCAGTTTCTTAGGGTCACCGAACTGCTTCATTAACTTCTGCATCTGTTCAAACTGCTTTAATAAATTATTAACATCCTGTATCTTGGTACCACTGCCTCCGGCAATCCTCTTTTTACGGCTTGAGTTGATAATGGATGGGTTCTCCCTTTCCTTTTTGGTCATGGATTTTATGATTGCTTCAACATGGTCCAGTTGTTTCTCATCAACTTCAATGTTCTTAAGCATTTTATTATTCATCCCCGGCATCATACCCAGTATCTGGTCCAGCGGCCCCATGTTCTTCATTTGCTCCAACTGACTTAAAAAGTCGTCAAAGGTAAACTGCTGTGTACGCAGCTTTTTCTCCATCTCAAGCGCTTTTTTCTGGTCAAAAGCTTCTTGGGCTTTGTCAATCAGACTTAGAATATCTCCCATTCCAAGGATTCTGGAAGCGATTCTATCAGGATAGAACGGCTCAAGATCGCTTAACTTTTCACCCATTCCAATAAACTTTATAGGCTTTCCGGTTACCGCACGAACCGATAGCGCAGCTCCACCTCTTGTATCCCCATCAAACTTGGTAAGTATAATACCATCTACCCCTAATTGGGCATTAAAGCTTTCTGCAACATTCACCGCATCTTGTCCGGTCATCGCGTCCACCACAAGAAGAATTTCTGTGGGTCTAACCGCTTGCTTGATATCTTTTAATTCATCCATTAACTCTTCATTGATATGGAGCCGGCCGGCAGTGTCAATAAGAACAAGATCATTGCCGTGAGAATTCGCATGCTGTATCGCTGCTTTTGCTATATCTACAGGACTATTCTTATCTCCCATGGAAAATACGGGTATGTCCAACTGACCGCCCACAACCTGCAGCTGTTTAATAGCAGCTGCCCTGTATATATCTCCGGCTACCAATAAAGGTCTCTTCCCTTGCTTTCTCAATACCCCGGCGAGCTTTCCGCAGGTAGTCGTCTTACCTGCCCCTTGAAGTCCCACAAGCATTAGCACGGTGGGAGGCTTTGGCGAAAATACAATCTTGCTTTGCGCACTACCCATCAACGCGGTAAGTTCATCATTTACGATTTTTATGACATGCTGACCCGGCGTGAGGCTCTCAAGCACTTCCGAACCTACGGCTCTTTCAGCTACTTTATTTACAAAATCTTTAACGACTTTAAAGTTTACATCAGCTTCAAGCAGCGCAAGCTTCACTTCACGCATTGAATCTTTTACGTCTTTTTCAGTTAACTTCCCTTTGCCTTTTAACTTTTTGAACGTCTCCTGCAGCTTCGACGCCAAACTTTCGAAAGCCATTCATACATCCCCAATCTAATATACTTTTTCAAAAATATCGTTCATCGCATTTTTGACGATATCAATTTTTTTCTTCAACTCTGTATTCATTATTCTGCTGTTATTTATATCTTCTATATGTTGTATCGTTTCGTTTACCATTTTTATTTTCTGTTGTATGGATAAAAACCGACTGGCCAGTCCAAGCCGTTCTTCCAAATCAAAAAGGATTTTTTCTCCTCTTTTTATGCAGTCTCTTACACCCTGACGTGTAATATTCATATGTTCGCTTATTTCACTTAAAGACAAATCCTGATTATAATACAGGTCGATCACATCAGCCTGCTTGTCTGTAAGAAGTTCTTTATAAAAATCATATAATATGCTTACTTCTAAGTTTTTACTCATATTACCACACTTTATCAATACAAAATTCATGTGTAAAGGCTTTAACCTTTACACATGAATTTTAATGGTTTTTAATCAATTTGTCAAGCGTTTTGAAAAATAAAATTATTGAAGTTCATTTTTTCTCTGCTGAAGTATGTCCATAATGTCATCCAATTGCTTGAGTTTTCTCCCGAAGTTCTCCCAATCATTCTTCTGGGTATAATCCTTCATATCCCGGAAAGCATTCAGCGCTCTTTCGATCACTTGTTTAATATTATCATCTATACCGGTATCACCTGTATCGGGACGAGTATCGGGCGGCCCCTGACCATCTTCACCAAACAGCACTTCAAGTGCACGGTCCAAGGTGGGCTCCATTACAATCTTTTCCCCATACGCTACAACGATTCTTTTCACTTCCGGCAATGAAGATTCATTGCTTGCAGTGATATATATGGGCTCAACATATAAAAGTGAATTGTTTACCGGGATGACAAGCAAGTTTCCTCTAATCACCGATGAACCACCCTGATCCCACAATGAAAGTTCACGGGAAATATCCGGGCTATTCTCTATCCTGTTTTCAATTTGCATGGTGCCGTAAACATTAATGCCTTTAGGAAACTTATACAGTACCATCTGACCATAATTATCCTTTGTTGACCTTACTGCCAGCCAGGAAACCATATTTTCTTTATTGACCAGGGTATAAGGAATCATTAAAACCAATTCCTCCTGCCCACCTTCAACACCGGGTAATTTCATCAAATTATAGTAAGGATCTACCTCTTTAATTTCATCTATATATTGTTCCTGACTGATGGCCCAGGAATCCGCTTTGTTATAAAACGCTACCGGATTTGTCATATGGTACTGCCTGAAGATCCTGGATTGAATCTTAAATAATTGTTCCGGATAGCGTACATGCAGCGCAATATCTTCCGGCAGAGGATCTTCATTAAATAAATCAGGATAAATGCTTTTGTAGACATTGATTAACGGATCTGTTTCATCCGTGATATAGAATTCCACAGAACCCTGGTAAGCATCTACCACCGCCTTGGCAGAATTACGAACATAGTTGATTCCACCGCTAAGCTGGGAATAAGGATAATAGCCGGAAGTCGTATAGATATCTACCACCCATTTTAGTTTTCCTTCCGCATCAATCACGATATAAGGATCATCGTCAAAATTCAAAAACGGTGCTACCCTCTGAACACGTTGCAAAATATTCCTGTTCAAAAGTATTTTACTTTCAGGAGTAATATATCCGGATACCAGCATTCTTAAGTCACCGTATCTAATGGCAAAAATAAGCTTATTTAAAAAACTCAGCTTGATTCCCGAATCCCCATCATAAGTAAACTCCTCCGCCACTTCGCCTTCTAGATAATCCAACTCTTTTTGACCTTTTGCATTAGCAATGACGTAATCATTGGTAAGTTCTCCATAATAAATCCGTGGCTGTGTATTCTCCGGTGCACCTTCAAAGGATTTGGGAGGAATATTTTTTATGATAAACTCCGGCTGCCCTTGCTCGGTGATTCGGTTAATGGGATTCATGACCGTTCCGAAGCCATGCGTGAACTTAAATTTTTTATTTATATATGTCTTAGCGGCATCATCCAGATTTTCTTTGTATAATTCACGGGCTCCCAGAAATACCGCTGTTGGCGCGCCGTTTATGTCATATACCGAAATATCCGTGTCTACAAATCTATAATAGTTTCTTATTCCCTGAAGCTGGTTCAATACGGTTAATGTGGCAGGGAAATCGGTAATCCTGATATTATTAATGGTAACATTATTATTTGCGATATCCTGCGCACTTAAATTGTTGTCGACAGGAAATTCTTTTTCTATAATATTTTCAAGATTGTAAGCCGCTCTGGTAAAGTCGATATTGTGCTTTATATATGGCTCTTCTACCGCCACTTCATTAGGTGACACAACGAGTGTCTGTACGACCCCGGCAGCTGCGACAGCAACAATCCATATGACCGGAAACAACGCAACCGTCATTAATGCGTATTTGATCTTGGTACGCATTAATAAAATAATAGTGATGATAACAATTGCAATCAAAATAAAGGGGGCCACCTTATAGTATCTCAACCACACATTGACATCGGTATATCCTGCTCCCACTACTTCACCAACTGTGGAATATAGAATATCTTCCGATTTAAACTTATATGTAACCGCCTTAATGATAAAGAAAACCACTACATTGATAAGATTGTGTGTAATAATCCCTTTCTCATAGATCATTTCTCCTATGGTTCTATACCCGGTAACTACATATAATACCGAATAGAGAAAAAACGTGTAAACTGTTTGAAATAACCATATGCCCAATAAGCTGTCTACTACAGAAAGCAAAAATGGCCTCTGAAAAATATAGTAACCGATATCCTGATTAAAAATCGGGTCAGTCTTATTAAATGCAAGCGCATTTGAAAACATTAAAAATCGGTTGTAGACCGTTTCTCTTATGAATGTACTTGCAATAAAAGAGATGATAAAGCTAAGCAGTATAATAAGAGACAGTTTTTTTAATATCTCAAGTGACTGGTCTTTTGATAGCATATTCGCTCTTATGATCATTGTTGAGGTCAGAAAAATAACAAATACCAGCAAAAAACTTGCTACCTGTGCGACAATCTTTACATTAAAATTAGTCCAAAATACGCTGGTATATTTCTCGCCGATTTCTTTTATCTGAATATAATCGGTAAATATGCCGAACAGCAGCGCCCCAATCATAATCAGAGATATAAGTGCTAAAACAATTATCAATAACCCAATATAACTTTTCCTGTTTTTTTGTCTATAGTAGTCATAAATCATTTACCGTCACCTTTTTCATAGTATTTTTACTCTCCAAAGAGTGCGTCTACAAATTCCTTTGAATTGAACTCTTGTAAATCATCCATTTTTTCTCCAACACCGATTAATTTTACCGGTATATTTTGCTCTGCCTTAATCGCAATCACAATACCGCCCTTTGCGGTGCCATCAAGTTTTGTCAGCACAATCCCTGTGATCTCCGCAACCTCGTTAAACAGCTTTGCCTGATTCACGGCATTCTGACCTGTTGTAGCGTCCAATACCAGCAGTACTTCACGGGATGAATCGGGTAATTCCCTATCCACTACTTTAAATATTTTTCTTAACTCTTCCATAAGATTTTTTTTGTTATGTAATCTTCCGGCAGTGTCACAAATAACAACATCCATCTTTCGGGATTTTGCAGCCTGTATCGCATCATACACCACAGCCGCAGGATCGGCGCCTTCCTGATGCTTGATCACATCGGTTCCTACCCGGTCTCCCCATATCTGAAGCTGATCTATTGCCGCGGCCCTAAAAGTATCCCCGGCAGCAAGCAGTACCTTTTTTCCTTCATTCTTAAGCTTATTGGCAATCTTGGCGATGGATGTGGTCTTTCCTACGCCATTTACCCCGATTACCATGATCACCGATGGACTCCCTGCCACATTCAAGTGACTATCTTCTGAAATCAACATCTCACTCATGATTTCTTTTAACAATGTCTTAACCTCAGAACTATCCGCGACTTTTTTCTCCTTGCAAGCTACTCTGAGTCTTCCAATGATTTCCATCGAAGTGTTAACACCAACATCCGCTGTGATCAATACTTCTTCCAGTTCTTCAAAAAGCTCTTCATCAACCTTCTTGAAGGTTTTGATTACCTCATCTACTCTTTCTGTAATTGCACTACGCGTCTTGCTTAACCCTTCCTTTAACCGGGCAAAAAAACCCATCTTTTTCTCTTCTGCCATATTTATACCTCCAAAACTTTTAAATTAATTAATAATTAATAGTGAATAGTTAATAATTAAAGGAAAAACCTTACTCTGAGTGGCAACTACTGTAAGTCCAAACATTAATTGTCCATCAAAAGCATAGATTACCAATGCGGACGGCCAATGGCCTCCCCTACAATCATGCCATGCCCAGCATTTTACGTAAAATTTTTCCTATCGCTATCCACTATTAATTATTCACTATTCGTTATTCACTATTCACTATTCGTTATTCACTATTCACTATTCGTTATTCACTATTCGTTATTCACTATTCGTTATTCACTATTCATTATTCACTATTAATTGTCCATTGTCCATTGTCCATTAAAAACTAGCTTGCGACCTCGTCCATTTTTAACGATATCAACTTTGAAATTCCCTTTTCCTGCATGGTCACTCCATAAAGGATATCTGCTGATTCCATGGTTCCTCTGCGGTGCGTTACGATAATAAATTGTGTTTGCTGACTATAATTTTTTAAATACTGCGCGAATCTATATACATTTGCATCATCTAAAGCAGCTTCAATCTCGTCCAGGATAGAAAACGGAGTCGGTCTTACCTTGAGAATTGCAAATAATAGCGCTATCGCTGTAAATGCTTTTTCCCCTCCGGATAAAAGCATAATATTCTGAAGTTTTTTTCCGGGAGGCTGCACCTCTATTTCAATGCCGCTTTCCAGAATATTATCGGGTTGAGACAGTCTCAACGCTGCTTTTCCTCCACCAAACAACTGATTAAATACTATACCAAAGCTTTCATTGATAATGTTAAATTGCTCTGAAAACTGCTTCTTCATCAGCAACAGCATATCATTAATAATCTTTACCAGTCCCATTTCCGCTTTTTCCAAATCATCACGCTGTACAGTGAGAAATTCATATCTTTCTTTAACCTGCTTGTACTCTTCAATTGCGTTTACATTTACATTTCCAAGCTGTCTAATTTCATTTTTTATGATATTAATTTGTTTTTGAGCCTGCTGAATACCGCCTATCTCTTCTTTATATTCTTCGGCACTACTGAATGTCAGCTCATATTCATCCCAAAGTTTATTAATATTGTTCTCCAATTCCATCTCTACCCTGATCTTTTTGTTTTCAATCCTATAAAGCTCATTTTGCAGTACTGAGATACTTTCACGCTTTTGTTTGATAGAAGAGTGATGGATATTTACATTTTGCTGGGCTTGTTCTTTTTTACTGAAGTATTGTTGGGTATCCTGTTGAAGTAAACTCATCTCTTGTTCTAAGGCATCAATATTATTTATTTTACTATTAATACTGCTTTGAATACTTTCATTCTCTTTTTGAAGACCCAGCAGACCTTGATTTTTGTCTTTTTTATTATTCTCATATTCTTTAATTTCATTCCGTATGATGTCCATGCGCTCATACAATACATCGATATCCTTATAAATAGACCCTAAAACAATCTTTTGATCCATCAATTGCTGATTAATACTTTCTTTTTCAGCTATTTCATTTTGATATGCGGCGTGCTTTGACGATATCCGGTTCTTTATTTTCTCTATCTCCACTTCCTTGATCTTATTATCATCCAGCAATCTGACTATTTCACTTTCCGTATTTTCAATCTGTTCTTCAATCTGCTTATTCTCTTTCAACAACGCGGCTATGGTCTGCATACATCGCTGATGCGTAGATTCATTATGCTTAATCTCGGATTCTAAAGAAATATAACATCCTTCTGCTTCTTTCAGACTAATCTCGATAGACTTATGAGATCTTTCAACATTATTTATTTGTTTTTCTTCTTCTGCAATTTTTTTATAAGTTTCTTCTTTTGATTGCTCAATCTCGGCAATCTGCTGCTGCAGCTTGTCAATTTCCTTTGCACGACTTAAAAAGCTGCTGACTTTATTTATACTTCCCCCCGACAACGATCCCCCCGGGCTTAAAACTTCACCATTTAACGTTACAATTCTAAATCTATAAGAGAATTCTTTCGCCATATCAATCGCATGATCTATATGGTCTACAATCACCACTTTACCAAGCAGTTGGTTCATAATGCCCCGGTACTTGCTGTCAAAATCAATAAGCTCCACCGCAATCCCTTGATAACCTTTACATCTGCTGATCTTCCCGCCTCTATCTTCCAGCATGGACCCCTTCACTGATGATATGGGAAGAAACGTAGCTCTACCTAGTTGATTTGCTTTTAAATATTCTATTGCTGCTTTCGCATCATGCTCTGTTTCTACAACAATATTTTGCATAGCGGAACCCAAGGCTATTTCAATTGCAGTAGTAAATTTATCGGCAACACTAACCAACTTAGATAGTACGCCATGAATCTTTACTTTTTCAAGCCTGCCATGCTTCCATGCCTGCAATACGTTTTTTACGCTTTTATTATATCCTTCATAACCCCGTTCCATCTCTTCAAGCAGCGTCTTTCTGGACATCAATTCCTTACCGGATGAAATAAAAGCGCTGTACTGTGAAGAGAGCTCTTTATGATTATTGCGTCTCCCAATAATCTCTTGGGTATATTCTTGATACTGCTTCTTTTTATGATTAATATCACAAACCAGAGTACTATACTGCTCTTTCATATTATTCATAGTCTCTTGAAGCTGCTGCATGTGATGCTTCTGCTGATTAAGTTCCTTATCAATGGATTTCTTCCGATCCAAGAAATTATTCTGCAATACCTTCAAGCTGTTAACCTTAACTTTAGCTTCGGAAATATGGTTCATCTTATCAATAACTTCACTTTTTAGCGAATCTATCGTTGAATTTTCAGACTCTAAAAACTGATGAATCTGTTGATTTTTGATCTCTAAATCACTAATGATTCCTTGTACTTCTGTCTGCTTATCGGTCTTATGCTTCAACAATGATTCTTTTTCTAATCGTTCTTTATTTAGCAATGCAATTTTCTTTTCAATATAAGTAAATTCTTCATCAATCTTTTTCAATATTTCTTTGTTATTTTTGATATTATTCTCTAAAACGATAATATCATTTTTATGTTTCTCAATCATTGTTTTGGTATCCTGAAGCTTATTCCTTGTGACCTCAATTTGTTCGTCATACCCTTTTATAATTTCATACTCCGAATCAAGTGCTTCCTCCAGTTCTTGCAGCTTTGCCTGATCAAGCTGTAATTGAGATGTAAGAATCTCAAAATTTTCATTGATCTCATTAGAACTCTTTTTGAGATTTCCAATAGCATCCAAACAAACATTAATTTCCAAAACCTTCAATTTTTCTTTTAAACTAAGGTATTGTCTTGCTTTCTCCGATTGCTCTTTTAAAGGTTCTATCTGAAATTCCAATTCAGTGATAATATCTTTTAATCGAATGATATTCTGCCTTGTCATTTCTAGTTTTTTTTCTGCTTCATCTTTTCTATATCTGTATTTTGTTATTCCGGCAGCTTCTTCAAAGATCATTCTTCTTTCTTCTGACTTTGAACTTAGAATCTCATCGATTCTACCTTGTCCTATAATAGAATAACCATCCTTCCCCAGCCCGGTATCCATAAATAATTGATGTATATCCTTAAGACGGCAGGAAGATTTATTAATAAAAAATTCACTTTCTCCCGAACGATAGATTCGACGTGTAATAGATACCTCGTTATAATCTATAGGTAAAATCTTATTGGAATTATCCAATGTAAGAGATACTTCTGCAAACGCCATCGGTTTTCTAAGCTCAGTTCCGGCAAAGATGATATCTTCCATTTTACTGCCGCGTAAGATTCTTGCACTCTGCTCTCCAAGAACCCATCTTACCGCATCGGAAATATTGCTTTTTCCGCTGCCATTAGGACCTACAATCGATGTGATCCCTTGTCCGAATTCAACAAATACTCTATCGGGAAAAGATTTAAAACCTTGAATTTCCAATGACTTTAAATACACAATTGATACACCCCGTATTTTCAAACTATTTTCATTTTAACATAAAATCTTAAAATAGCAATAAATCATATGATCAAAATCATCTATTTTATGGGTTTCAAACTATTATAGAAGATTTTTTTCGACACTTTTATTGAAGTCTTTTCTTTGTTTACAATGATTTCATCTCTCATCAAATCGGCATTCTGAATGATATGGATTGTATCAATTTTCAAGTATTGTTTTAAATGATTTATATTATTCTTCTTCACTCCTACCACTTCTGACAGCGCTTTAGGATGAACCTCTAATTGCAAGCCTCCTGTTATTTCTGTGAATTGATTTGCAGCAAATTTTATCATATCCAACCTCAATTGGGACTCAACCAATTCCCTAAAAGCCGGATGAAAAGGTCCTGCTATAATATCTTTGCCTTCTTGCATCGTATCGGTAGGCTGCAATCCTATTCGTATTACCTGAATTCCTGCCATTTCAAATTTGACCAGTAATTCTTTGCATATCTTTACTGCTGCATCTAAGCCGAAAGGTTTGTATTTACCCTGGTAATAAAGCTTCTCCAGTGCCGTCTCTTTAACTACAAGTGTTGGATAGATCCTCACGATATCAGGCTTTAGCGCAATAATTTCATCCGCAGTACGCTGGATGGTCTGTTCGCTATCCCCAGGCAAGCCAACCATCATCTGAAGACCTAATGTAAATCCTTTTTGTTTTATGATTGATACAGCCCTTACAACATCTTCACAACTGTGTCCTCTATAGCTGAGCTTTAGTACTTCAGCATCCATAGACTGCACTCCCAATTCAATGGTGGTAACCCCCATTTGTTTTAATAGCTCAACGATATGCTCATCAATATAATCAGGCCGTGTAGACAATCTGATCCCTTGAATCCGGTCTTGATCCTTAAACCTTTTTGCAGCAAGAAGCAACTCTATTTGTGTTTCTTGAGGAATACCGGTAAAGCTTCCACCATAAAAAGCAACCTCAATTACAGCATCTTTGCGGGGAATTGTGTCCAGATATTTGTTGATGATACTTTCAACGGTTGCAGCGTTAATGTCATCTCTACTTCCTGTTATTTTTTTTTGATTGCAGAAAATACAATCATGGGGACATCCTTTGTGCGGCACGAAAATGGGAATGATATAATTTTTTTTATGCATAAGTACTCCTTATTCTATAATATTACTGCATTGGTGTTAATGTAGAGGCAGGCCTTGTGTCTGCCCGATATAAATCTCCATTTAAAAGAGGGCAGACACAAGGCCTGCCCCTACAGCTATAAATATAATATTTCATCATTAAATGATCAATCGTTGATAGGTAAAATGCTTCACAAATTTGATTGCAACTGTTCCAACGCGTACTTTGCAGCATTTTGCTCAGCTTCTTTTTTGCTTTTTCCTTTACCCGTACCTATTACCTTGTTATTCTGTTTTGCGTCCACATGAAATTCTTTATTATGATCCGGACCGCTTTCAGCTACAATTTCATATTCTACACGTTCTTCACTGTTCTTCTGAAGCAGTTCTTGAAGTATTGTTTTATAATCCTTGAAAACCGTACCTTCTACCGCAGCCTCAATGGTTGCACTTAATTGATCCAATACCCACCTTTTTGCTGTTTCCAAATCACGATCCAAAAAGATGGAAGCAATTATTGCTTCAAATGCATCCGACAGTATAGAGATTCTTTCTCTTCCGCCCGTCATCTCTTCTCCTTTGCCTAGAAAAAGAAACTTTCCGATTTCCAAGTTCTTAGCGCATTGTGCAAGGGACGGCTCACAAACAACACTCGCTCTGATCCTCGTCAGCTCTCCTTCGGGAAGCTCGGAATATTGTCTATATATATAATCGCTTACGATAATATTTAACACCGCATCTCCTAAAAACTCCAAGCGCTCATTGCTAAGAATATTGCTGTGCCGATTCTCATTTGCATAGGAGCTATGGGTGAGTGCTACAATCAGATGATTAATTTTTCTGAATTTATATTTTATTTGGTTCTGAAATATCTCAAGGTTTTGTTTTAGTTGCTTGTCGGTCTTCATACTCTCCTCCAAAGGTCAACAACATTTGGTCAGCACCTGAAAATTATTCAGGCTGCTCACCAAAAGTTATTGAAAAATTATATATCAGACTAAACGTAAATTTGTAGGGGCGGACGACCCTGTCCGCCCGATGGTATTATTGTGTTAGCTGCGGGCGGACAGAGTCGTCCGCCCCTACGAAAACACATAATATATATGTTTACATATACTTTATCAATATTTCTTCAATAGTATTGTGGCGTTATGACCGCCAAATCCTAATGAATTTGACAGTGCGTACTGAATTTCCTGATTTCTGCCTTTGTTGATAACGTAGTCAAGGTCACATTCAGCGTCTGCGTTCTTATAGTTCATTGTAGCAGGAATATACCCCTCTTTTAATGCAAGAGCGCATACAATCGCTTCTATTCCGCCTGCTGCACCTAATAAATGCCCTGTCATTGATTTTGTAGAACTTACAGCAAACTTAAATGCATGATCACCAAATACGGTTTTAATTGCTGCAGTTTCATACTTGTCATTATATGGTGTTGACGTGCCATGGGCATTAATATAATCCACATCCGAAGCCTCAATTCCTGCATCCTTAATTGCAAGCTTCATCGCTCTTGCACCGCCTTCTCCATTGGGTGCCGGTGCTGTAATATGATATGCATCATCTGTTGAGCCATAGCCAACTACTTCTGCGATGATATTAGCGCCTCTATTTAAAGCATGCTCCAATTCTTCAAGAATGACAATACCTGCTCCTTCTCCCATAACGAATCCATCTCTTTCAGCGTCAAATGGACTACATGCGCATTTAGGATCATCGTTTCTGGTAGACATTGCTTTCATAGAGCAGAATCCGGCAAAAGCTAGCGGTGTGATAGGGGCTTCGGCACCTCCGGAAATAACTACATCTACATCCCCGTTACGAATTGCTCTGAAAGCATCACCAATAGCATTTGTTCCCGATGCACATGCAGACACAATTGTTTCATTTACTGCTTTTGCACCGGTCATGATTGCAATATGTCCGGCAGCCATATTGGATATCATCATAGGAATAAAGAACGGACTTACTCTTCCCGGACCTTTTGCCATTAAAGTACTATGCTGGTCTTCCAAAGTCCCTATTCCACCTACTCCCGAGCCTAAGATAACACCGACTCTTTCACCATCCAACTCTTCAACATTGATGTTTGCATCTTCCAACGCCATCTTGGAAGCAGCCATTGCATAGTGGGTATATCTGTCCATTCTTTTAGCTTCTTTTCTATCAACATATTGTGTAACGTCAAAATCCTTTACTTCTGCTGCAATTTTACAAGTATAATCTGTGGTGTCAAAACGTGTTACAAGATCAATGCCGCATTGTCCTTCTTTTATTGCATTCCAAAAAGCTTCTTTTCCATGTCCTATAGGTGTAACTGCACCTACACCTGTTATTACTACTCTTCTTTTCATTTTACTGCCCCCGATCTATTAATTATGATTCACGGTTCACAAAGTTCTGATCTATATAATAAATTTATAATCGTAATTATAAACTAATAAGAATTAACTTAATAAAGACAAAAAGTCCCGATGAACGGGACTTTTTGTTAGTTATTGGCTTTGATATATCCAACTACATCAGCAACAGATGCAATTTTTTCTGCTTCTTCATCAGGTATCTCTAAATCGAACTCTTCCTCAAGAGCCATGATAAGTTCAACGATATCCAAAGAGTCTGCGCCTAAATCATCAATGAAGGAAGCTTCCATTGTAACATCATCTTCTTCAACACCTAGTTGATCAACAACGATCTCTCTAACCTTTTCAAAGATCATTCCATTCACCTCCTTCCACAGAAGTAAGATTTATTAAATAAATATTTGCTATATTTAGATAATATTACATTACTAGCCCACCGTCAATATGTAATACTTGACCTGTAACATAATTTGCAGCATCAGAAACAAGAAATGCGATGATAGCAGCCACTTCTTCAGGTGTCCCTAACCTTTTAAGCGGTATGCTTTTCAAATATTCTTCTCTGACCGCATCAGATAATTGATCCGTCATATCCGACTGGATAAAACCGGGCGCAATGGCATTGCAAGTAATATTTCTTGACGCCAATTCTTTTGCTGTAGATTTTGTAAGACCAATCATTCCTGCCTTTGAAGCAGCATAGTTTGCCTGGCCTTTATTGCCCATTACACCTACTACGGAGGTAATATTAATAATCTTGCCTGACCGCCTTTTCATCATCATCTTGGCAACAGCTTTAGTACAATTAAAAGCACCTTTTAAGTTAATATCTAAGACGTCATCCCAATCTTTTTCACTCATTTTAACAATAGGCGTATCTTTCGTGATTCCTGCATTATTCACCAATATATCTACAGGGCCAAAATGATCTACAGCTGTTTTTACCATTTGTTCAACATCTTCCATACTTCTGACATCGCCTTTGCAGATCACTGCGTTTCCCCCGAAGCTTTTAATTTCTTCAGCAGTTTTTTCAGCATATGTAGAAGATGAACTGTAGTTAACCACCACATTAGCGCCTTCTTGCGCTAGTTTTATTGCCACAGCTTTGCCGATACCCCTGCCCGCGCCGGTAACAATTGCTGTCTTTCCTTGTAAGCTCATTTTCACACCCCTAACAATGCGTCTACTGTTTTTTGCAGGGAAGATACATCTTCAACATTATAAATGTTCACTGTTTTGTCAATCTTTTTAACAAACCCGCTGAGCGCTTTTCCCGGGCCAACTTCTATAAAAGTATCTACCCCGTCTTCAATCATTTTCTTAATACTGTTTTCCCATTTCACACTATTGCTAACCTGCTTGATGAGCAATTCTTTTATTTGATCTTTTTCCTTTATATATTCTGCATTCACATTCGCTATTACCGGAACGCTCATATCCTTTATTTCTACTGTATCCAATTCTACTGCCAATTTATCCCCCGCAGGTTTTAACATGCTGCAATGGAATGGTGCACTCACAGGCAGTACCATTGCTCTTTTGGCACCTTTTCCCTTTGCAACTGCACAGGCTTTTTCCACAGCCTTCACTTCTCCGGCGATTACGATTTGTCCAGGGCAGTTAAAGTTTGCCGGTTCTACAATCCCTGCGTCCTTAGCTTGCTCACAGCAATCTATAACATCCTGGTTGTCTAATCCTAGAATCGCTGCCATTGTTCCAACGCCTAACGGTACAGCTTCTTGCATGTATTTCCCTCTTTTTCTTACTAACTGCACTGCTGCATCAAAGTCGACAGAACCTGCAGCAACATGAGCCGAATACTCACCTAAGCTTAGTCCGGCCACTACATCGGGCTTTATACCTTTTTCTTTTAAGACTTCGAAACAAGCTATGCTCACTGTAAGTATGGCAGGCTGAGTATTTTCTGTGATTTTCAGTGTTTCTTCATCACCTTCAAATATCATAGCTTTCATATCCATACCTAATGCTTGGGTTGCCTGATCATATACGGCATTCGCAGCATCATAACTCTCAACAAGCTCTTTTCCCATCCCCACCGACTGAGAACCCTGTCCGGGGAAGATGAAAGCAACTTTACCCATATTAATGCCCTCCATAAATAGATTTTATCCTGTCAATTACATCGCAGGTATTATTCATTAATTCATCAATAATCTCTTTGCATGGCTTAATATCACCAATTAATCCGGCAATCTGCCCCGCCATCACGGAACCAAAAACAACATCACCATCACAAACAGCAGCTTGCAATCTGCCTTTTCCAAGATTTTCGATATCCTCAACAGATGCTTTGCTTTCTTCTAATTTATCAAACTCTTTTGTTAACTTATTTTTCAATGTTCTAACCGGGTGTCCTGTAGAACGTCCCGTAACAACTGCATCCCTGTCTTTTGCACCAATGACGGCCATCTTATAATTTTCATGCACCGTACATTCGGTGGAACAAAGGAATCTTGTTCCTATTTGTACGCCTTCAGCCCCAAGAGAAAACGCTGCTACAATCCCTCTGCTGTCTCCGATACCACCTGCAGCGATCACCGGTATATTCACCGCATCCACAACCTGCGGTACTAATACCATTGTAGTCAACTCACCGACATGCCCGCCTGATTCTGTGCCTTCTGCAATCACTGCGTCCACGCCGCACTTTTCCATCTTTTTCGCAAGTGCGACACTGGGAACGACCGGGATTATTTTTGTGCCTATGGATTTTAGCTTTTCAATATATTTCCCCGGATTTCCTGCTCCAGTTGTAATCACTGAAACCTTTTCTTCATAAATGACATCCATCACTTCATCTACGAAAGGAGACAGCAGCATTACATTTACACCAAAAGGTTTATCGGTTAACTCTCTCGCTTTTTTCACCTGATTTCTCAACCAGTCGGCCGGTGCATTACCGGCAGCGATAATCCCGAGGCCTCCACCGTTTGATACAGCCGCAGCCAGTTCAGCTGTAGAAACCCATGCCATACCGCCTTGCAGAATAGGATATTCAATTCCTAATATGTCGCAGATTCGAGTTTTCATATTAAACCTCCCCTTTACTTCGCCCATCTGATCACAGCTGAACCCCATGTAAGCCCACCGCCGAATCCAACCAAAACCAGCAAGTCATCTTTTTTTATACGCTCTTCTTCCACCGCTTCACATAAAGCAATAGGAATGGATGCCGCAGAAGTATTACCATATTTATACAAATTAATATATATCTTATCATTTTTAACTTTTAACCTTTTTGCAGCCCCGTCTACAATTCTTATATTGGCTTGGTGCGGTACGATAAGAGAAACATCCTCAAGCGTTTTATTCGCTTTTTCCAATACTGTAAGTGAGGCTTCAGCCATGATCTTTACAGCAAACTTAAAAACTTCCGATCCGTTCATCCAAAGCGTTCTTGGATTATCCGATGATCTTTTCTCCACTTCCTGCGGCTCTAAAGCCAATCCGAGAATCGTAAGGTGTTTTCCTATTGAGCCATCTGCACCTAAGTGCGTCGCCAATATTCCCTTGTTTTCTTCAACAGGTTTTAGCACTACTGCTCCCGCACCATCTCCGAAGAGAACACACGTGTTTTTATCCTTCCAATCTATTACCTTTGATAATGTTTCAGCGCCTATGACCAGAGCATTTTTATACTGCCCGCTAGAAATAAACTGATTCGCTATCGATAAACAATAAATAAATCCGGAGCAAGCAGCATTTACATCAAAAGCAGCAGCGTTTACAGCGCCCAATTTATGTTGTACGATACATGCTGTTGAAGGACTATACATATCAGGCGTACATGTCGCAACGATGATTAACTCAACTTCATCCCCCTTCAATCCTGCGTCTTGCAATGCTTTCTCTGCTGCAGCCGCTGCAAGGTCAGAGGTAAAAACATCATCATTAGCGATTCTGCGCTGTTCTATGCCTGTTCTTGTCTTTATCCATTCATCAGAGGTTTCAACCATTTTTTCCAGGTCATGATTTGTTAGTACCTTATCCGGTACAACCATACCCAGACCAACAATACCAGCATTATTCATCCGAATCAAAGCTCCCCTCTCCCGTCTTGTGAATATATTCTTTAATCTCAGCTATCACTTCTGTTTCGGTAAATTTCTTTGCTTGCTTGATGGCATAATAGAATGCTTTTGCATTTGAACTTCCATGGGCTTTAATAACAACGCCATCAATCCCTAATAATGGTGCCCCGCCATACTCAGTATAATCCATTTTCTTTTTAAAATCTTTCAACCCTTTTTTTACTAACATTGCAGCCAAATAAGTGAAAATATTTTTTGTAAATATATTTTTTATGTTTGAATAAAATGTCAGTCCCATGCCTTCCATAAATTTCAGTATGACATTTCCTACAAATCCATCGCACACCAACACTTCTGCCGATCCGTCCGGAATATCCCGTGCTTCAATATTGCCTAAGAAATTGATGGGGGCATTTTTTAACATCGGATAAGATTCCTTAGTCAAATCATTTCCTTTTCCTTCTTCAGCGCCGATATTCACCAGCCCTACCTTTGGAGACTCAATGTCCAGCACTTTTTTCATATAAGCTGAACCCATGATCCCAAACTGCAAAAGATTAATAGGTTTGCAATTGGTGTTCGCTCCCGCATCGATTAATAGGGAACAACCGGTACTGGTAGGAATGACCGGCGTTAATGCAGGTCGGTCAATACCCTTTATTCTACCCACCAATAACAATGAGCCTGTTAGCAATGCACCGGTATTGCCTGCTGAAACAAACGCATCCCCTTCTCTATTCTTTAACATTTTTAGACCTTTTACAAGTGAAGAGTCTTTTTTGGTTTTTATGGCCTTTGTAGGAACATCATCATTCGTAATGACTTCAGCAGCATTTATAATATGTATTCTTTCCTTGGTATATTGGTATTTATTTAGTTCATTTGAAATTATTTCCTCATTCCCAACCAAATATATATCAATATCCATATCTTTGGATGCCTGGACACTTCCTTTGATTATTTCAACAGGAGCATTGTCTCCACCCATAGCGTCAACAATAATCTTCATCCGTTTACCTCCTCTTGACTTCTCCTTTTAAAGAAACAAGAATAAATTTTCCTCTGAAAACTTCTATCTGCTTTTCTTTTATCTTTACCCAGACGATGTATTTATTCTCACGTATGCGTATTACTTCAGCTTTTGCAATCAACTTCGTTCCTGCATATACCGGACTTTTATACTTTATATTGGCTACCCCGATTAATGCCACTTGTGCGTCAATCACTGCAATTGCCAACGTTTCCGCAAGGGAATAAATAAAATGACCGCGGACAATTTTTGTTTTTTCAAATACCATGTCTTCATCTGTTTCAAGTATGGATATTCCGCTTTTCCCAAGGCTTATATCCACCAGTTCACCAACGATTTCCTTGCTTTGGATGGTAGTTACCTTATTATAGCTGTTTTCAGCTACATTCTTAATACGTTCTCTTAGTTCCGGAATACCTAACTCCAATCGATCCAGGCGTATGGTAGGGACACTAACATTAAACAGCTCTGAAAGCTCTTCATCAGTTAAAAAAGGATCTTCCTTCAGTTGCTCTTGTAAACTTTTTTGTCTCTCCTTTTTTGATGTAACTCTTCCCATTTCATACACCTCATAATATATTATATAGTATTATTACCTGGTTATAATTACAAATCATAAATAAGTATAATATATTTTCGTTATAATTTCAACTAAAAAATAAAAAAATACATCTTTTTACAACAAGATGTATTTTAAATTAAAAACAAATAATTTATTCATAAACTTATTTTTATGACTTAGATCAAGAAATCTTATCGTTACAGAAGCAATTATCTTGCCCATCCTTTTTCTTGGCAATATACATCGCTTTATCCGCTTTGGCAATAATTTGGTCTATATTTTCACCATCATCAGGATAAAAGCTAACCCCAATACTTAATGATATATTGATCTCTTCTCCATCACCATGGATAATCTTATTCTTTGTATTGATAATTCTTGAAGCAATTACATTATGATTATGGTAACTTTTTATATCCGGCAGCAGTATTAGAAACTCATCTCCCCCATATCTCGCAACCACATCGTTTTTCCTTGTAGCCTGTGTTAAAATATTGGCCACTTTAATAAGCACTTGGTCACCAGCTTCATGTCCATAGGTATCATTAATGCTTTTAAATTTATTGACATCTATAAACATTAACCCCATCAAACTATTGTTTCGTTTTGCACTATCTAAAAATTTCTCAGCGTGTGTATAAAATAGTGTTCTGTTTGCAACTCCTGTCAGCTTATCATAATAAGCTAGTTGCTCTATCACTTTTTCTTTTTCTTTTAACTCTTTATTTAATTTGTATAACTGATTAACATAATCTTTTAATTGTTGAATTCGAAGGAATTGATTGGTTACATCAATAAATTCAAAAAGTATTACAGGTTGTCCGCAATTTTCTATTTTGCTTATCCTTAAATTTAATTTTTTATCGGTATTAACCAGGTCTTTATGCATAGCTGCTGAAAAGAACATCTTGCATTCATTTTTCATTACTCTTTCAACTAAGCCTTTAAAATATTCTTTATCTAGACTTGGCAGGACATCATAAATACTTTTATGGGCAACTTCTTCTAACCTCATATTCATCAAGTATCCCATGCAATCATTCCAGTATAATATTTTTAAGTCCTTATTTGCAATCATTATTCCTTCATTAATGCAGTTCAGTGTATTTTGTAATATTTTATCCATTTACATCATCTACCATTGTATTTATTTTTGTCATAATCTCTTCCAAAGAATTTAGTGTCAGATTAATCGCAATCGCTCCTTCAATCTTAGAATCTTCTATATCAAAAGTGATATACAGCATTAATATGTATGTGTATTCTTCTTTACCTAAAATCTCTTCGATATTTATATTATTGAATACTTGCACTTCCGGAAGGGAGTAACTAAACTTTATATACAAATAGTTACCGAGTTCTCCGATAATTGAGTTTAAGATAATATTTCCTACTTCTTTTATAATATCAAAATCGACGTCTGTAAAATTTAGATCACCATACTCATGACCATGATTCTCATGCATACAGAGATTGATGAAATTTCTCATTTTATCCGCCGGAAAAATCAAGCTCGCTTTTCCGGCAACATCTTCTTGGAAAGAAATAGAAGATACCATAATAGTACCCTCAACTACACTGTTGAGATACGCATTTATATCACTTTTACTGTCTTTCAAATGCAATATTTTTACATCCGGCACGTTCAATAATATTTTTTTATCGATAATCTCTGAAAGGATACTGGCTGATTGCCCTACACTGATATTGAATACCTCTCTTAATACATCTTCATTTGATATTACCAAATTCATTTGATGCCCTTCCTTATTATGTCACTTATTGTTTCTGCTTTTTCTTGATTCATAGGTTTATTTACGAATAACATGACACCGCAAGCTTCTACTTCTTCTCTTATACTTTTTTGAACATCAGCGGTCACAACGATAATTTTCGCGTCACTGCGATATTCTTTAATCAATCTAATCAGATCTTGACCATTGATGATAGGCATTAATAAATCTACTATAATATAGTCAGGATTAAGCTGCTTATATTTCTCAAATGCGTTTTTTCCGTTATCCGCAAAATGAATCTCAGCATCATGTATGTACTTCTTAATAAAATTAGCATTAATCTTTTGAGAAAAAACAGAATCATCTACTACTAATATCTTCATGATCATCGACCCCATTTCATTGTAAACATAATTTATTATATATTACTATAAAAAGGAAGATTAATCAATGATGAAATATCACTCAAACGTGACATAAAAGTTGCATTTTTTTATATAAACTATTGAAATCTTTAATGAACAAATATATAATAATAGTTAGTTAATCTAACCATTCGTTAAACTAACTATTATTCGAATGCTAAAGGAGTTTTTTAATGAAAGATGATAAATTTAAAGAAACTGCTGAAAACTTATTTGTCTTATTTCAATCATTCTATAAAAAAGTCATAAATCCGGAGCAAGATCAATTACATGCCGATATGTGCCGCTCCCATTATGAAGCAATGTTTATTATTTATCACAATCAAACAATACCAACCACCGAAATCGCAAAGCAATTAAAACTATCAAAGCCCTATATGACATCATTGTTAAACAAGTTGGTTTCAGAAGAATATGCGATACGTATACCTGACCAAAAAGACAGAAGAGTCATAAATATACAGTTAACTGAGAAAGGAAAAGATTTTTTAAAAGAACATTATGTCTTTATGATTAATGATATCAAATCTAAAATATCCACCCTTAGTGAAAAACGTCTTAATGACTTAAACACTTCCTCTAGGATGATGCTGGAAATTATATCACAACTGAACATGGAAGAACGCAAATAAAATATAAGTGATAGGAGGTCCTAATCATGTCATCTGTTCAAACAATGAAATCTTGGGCTAGATTCATTGATTCTTACGAAAGTCTCCCCAGTAGTTTTAAACCCTATTTAAAGTCTTTTGCGGATACACCATCTTTATTTCCCTATACCGTATTCATACCACCTAATAATAAGTGGTATGCTAATAAAACCAATTCCACAATTATCTATATTTACGATAAAAAGATTGTGGTTCTTGAAAAGATTAAAAAAGACATACTACCGATATGTTACCATCTGGATAAAATCCATTATATCGAAACAGGTACTGTCCTTCTGAAATCCTGGTTTAGCATTAAGGGGACAGACGATGGTGTATCCACCTCATCCACCATAGAATACAACGCTGTTAATGAAAATCTTTTTAAACCTTTTATAGAATCAGCAAGGATGCATATTCAAAAATCCGACGATGCGGATATCGCAAATGAGTTAAGCAAGTTCAACTATCTCAGCAGCTTGAATTATAAGTTTATGAACTATGCCAGAAGAAGTATCAAGCCGGGTCAAAAGGTTCTCTGTATTGTTTTACAGCCAATTATTCAAAAAAAAGTACTTCAAATATTCAATAAAGTTTTTTATAAAAAGCTTTCATGTTCGCATATCCATATTCTAACCGATAAAGAATTAATCATTATTAAGGATGGATATGGAAATTACGGAGGGATATGGACCTATATCCCTATAGATAAAATCACCGATACATTTGTTACTGAAAGCAAAGATGAAAACATCTCTTGTTATACATTAAAACTGGCTAATGACGATCATATTAATTTTTATTTTACTTTTTCCAATACCATTGCATTAAATGCATTGCAAATTGAGTTGGAAAAAATAAAATTACATAGTTGAACTTTACACATAATTTTGCAAGAACTTTTTTCCTAATAACAAAAAGAAATCACTGAATAAGCCTTAAAATCTTGGCCTTTTCAGTGATTTTTTATACGAATATTATATAAAGTCAGTTAAAATCAATTACTTTCCAATTCTTTACCAAATAATCGACACCGGAAAACACTGTAAATACTACTGCGACCACCATAGCGATCTGACCGAAAGAGAAACCAAATAACATAAACGAAAAATCATTCATCAGCATAAGTACAATGGCAATAATCTGAGTAACCGTCTTGATTTTTCCCCACATACTTGCGGCAATGATCACACCTTCGGATATGGCAACCACCCTTAAGCTGGTTACGATAAACTCTCTGGTAATAATAATCATTGCTACCCAAGAAGACAATTGGTTCAGTTCAACCAAAGAGATCAATGCTGCTGTAACAAGAAGCTTATCAGCAAGAGGATCAATGAATTTGCCGAAGTTGGTTACCTGCTTCCATTTTCTTGCCACATAACCGTCCAACCCATCGGTAATGGCAGCTAAGACAAAGATACCTACCGCAATATATGCGCCATATGGAAATTTAGTTAATAAAAAGAACATAAATATCGGAACGAGGAATATCCTTACCATTGTTATCTTATTTGCAAGATTCATTATAGCTCTCCCCTATTAAGTCATAATTTTTCGCTTGAGTAATTTTTACCTGGGCAAAATCACCGGGATTTAATTTTATATTACTTGTAAAAAATGCTTTGCCATCTATATCTAAAGAGTCAGCATAGGTACGACCATAATAATGCCTTGCTCTTTTATCATATCCTTCAACCAGGACATCATAAATTTTTCCGACTTTGCTGTCATTAATCTCTTGCGATATACTGTTTTGAAGCACCATGAGACGTTCATATCTTTCCTGTTTCTCCTCATCGTTTAGTTGCCCCTCAAAGCTTGCAGCCGGTGTATCTTCTTCTTGAGAATATTTAAACACACCTGCTCTATCAAATTTCACCACTTGAATAAATTCTTCCAACTCGGCAAAATGCTTTTCTTTCTCTCCCGGAAATCCTACGATAATAGATGTTCTAAGGGTCACAGAAGAAATCCTTGTACGTATTTTATCCAATAAGGCCGTTAATTGTTCTTTTGTTCCTCTCCGGCCCATCTTTTTTAGAATTTCGTTACTGCAGTGCTGAATAGGAATATCAAGATAATTGCAAACTTTGGGCTGATTGGCGATAACATCAATCAGTTGGTCCGTAATATCCTCAGGATAGCAGTAGTGTAACCGAATCCACTTCACACCATCTATTTCACACAACTCATTTAATAATTGATGCAGTTTATGTTCACCATACAAATCTATCCCATATCGTGTGGTATCTTGGGCAATAATAATTAATTCTTTCACTCCTTGTTCGGAAAGCTGCTTCGCCTCTGCTACGATGTTTTCAATGGTTCTGCTGCGATATTTTCCTCTCAGCTTTGGTATGATGCAATACGTGCAGAAATTATCGCAACCATCCGAGATCTTTAAATACGCTGTATATGACGGCGTACTTTGCAGCCGAGGCAGCCCCTCTTCGGGTGTAAAATCCTGATTACCATATTTAAGTACTTTTTGCCCCTTAAATGTTTCATTAATTACATCCGCAATCTCATGATAATTCCCAGTCCCTATTACCGCATCCACTTCCGGAATCTCCTTAATGATTTCATCCTGATATCTTTCAGCCAGGCACCCTGTTACAATCAACAGTTTGCAATTACCTGTCTCTTTATATCCGGCCAAGTCCAGAATATTATCTATGGATTCCTGCTTAGCAGACTCTATGAAACCACATGTATTTACAATTAATATATGGGCCGAATCCGCACGATTGGTAATAGTAAAACCTTCTTTAGATAACAGCCCCAGCATTACCTCCGTATCTACCAAATTCTTCGCGCATCCAAGGGATACTACGCCAATTCTATATTTCAACTGTTTCCCTACTTTCTTTTTCTAGTAATTACTCTCATGTATTATATCATGGATTACTTTATTTATCATCTCAAAAGAATATCCTTTTCTTAAAAAATAATTTTTTATCTTAATTAATGCGTTATCGTCACCACAAGAAACAGAAGCTATTTTTTTTCTTATAAGCGGTTCCAATACTTCCCGGTCATCCAATTGAGCTTTATTTAGTTCGTCATAAATTGTTTTTTCATCAATACCTTTTCTTTGCAGTTCCAAATATATTCTATGCTCACCGAATTTTTTCAGATTGCGTGCGTCTTTAATAAATCTACAGGCATATTCTCTATCATCAATATATCCTAACTGCTGGAGTTGGCCAATCACTCTTTCTATCACGAAATCGTCAAAGCCCTGTTGTTCTAACTTTTTTATCATTTCAAACGCTGTGCGCCTTTTATAAACGCTGTATTTGACCGCAGCTTTTTTCGCTTTAGAATAATTACATGTTTCGTTAATTCTCTCTATATCTTGTTGAGTCACTTCTTTTCCTACATGTAAGTCTAACCGAAACCAATCCTCTTCATCAATACCAAATGCATATTTTCCATCTATAAAAACCGACATTCTACTAGAATTCTTTTTCTGTGCTTCAGCATGAGTGATTGTCATCAAAATAACCTCCCGAAGCTATATATAACGCATTAAAGAAATTACAATAACGGTAGGTTTTGGGGTGGTGTATGTTTCCGTAAGAGACCGTCCACTGTTTGAACGAAGTGAGTTTGGGCGCGTCTCTCAAGGACACATACACCACCTCAAAACCGTTTGCCAATGTAAAAGCTTTAGTGCGTTATATATATATATTGTAAATATCTTATCACCATAACGAAAGCCTCCTTGTACATACAAAGAGGCTAATAATATTATACATGCATTATTCGGATTCTTCAACAGCTTCATTTGGAGAAGGCATGCTTTTTAAGAAGGCCAAATTAAAGTTTTCACGGATTTTTGCTTCTATTTCCATCGCAACTTCCGGATTTTCCTTAAGGAACTGTTTCGCATTTTCACGGCCTTGGCCAAGTCTTACATCACCATAGGAAAACCATGCTCCACTTTTATTGACAATATCAATATTCACCCCTGTATCCAGAATATTTCCTTCTCTTGAAATCCCTTGACCGTACATGATGTCAAACTCTGCTTCTTTAAAAGGAGGGGCAACTTTATTCTTAACTACTTTAACCCTTGTTCGGTTTCCTACCACTTCATTCCCTTGTTTTAGCGATTCAATCCTACGAACATCGAGACGTACAGATGAGTAGAACTTGAGGGCACGTCCGCCGGGTGTAGTTTCGGGATTACCGAACATTATACCAACCTTTTCCCTAAGCTGGTTTATAAAAATAGCGGTAGTCTTTGACTTGCTGATAACACCCGCAAGCTTTCTTAATGCCTGGGACATTAGTCTTGCCTGCAGACCTACATGCGCATCTCCCATTTCACCGTCTATTTCAGCTTTTGGTACCAGCGCTGCCACAGAGTCAATGACTATAACGTCTATCGCACCACTTCTTACCAGTGCTTCAGCAATCTCCAATGCCTGCTCACCGGTATCCGGCTGTGATACAATAAGATTCTCTATATCTACACCCAATTTTTGAGCATAGACAGGGTCAAGCGCATGCTCAGCATCTATGAATGCCGCCTCTCCCCCTGCTTTTTGGGCTTCCGCAATTACATGAAGAGCGACGGTCGTCTTACCCGAAGATTCAGGTCCATAAATTTCCACAACCCTTCCTCTAGGCACGCCGCCCAATCCAAGAGCGATATCAAGACTTAACGCGCCGGTAGGAATAGATTCAAGATTCAAATGAGTAGTTTCGCCAAGTTTCATTACCGCGCCTTTACCAAATTGTTTTTCTATTTGATTGAGAGCCATCTCCAGCGCTTTTTTCTTTTCCATCATATTTTTTCCACCTTTATATATAATTTATATTTTCATTAGTACAAGATCTATACAATTCACAAGAACGTTTGTTCTTGTTTATTATATCTCACTATATCTTAAAGGTCAAGGAATTTTGTAAATAATTTCATATTTTTATTATATTTATTTAACACTCTCCCCGAGCAAATGAATCCTGTTCATCGGGATAATTCAGCAGATATTTTCTTATCATGTCAAAGGCATTCATTGTAGTCATGTTTCTGATCCTTTCCCGGTTTCCAACAAGATGCAATTCCTTAAACCAGCTTTTCTCTCTGGTAGACATTCCGATATAAACCAAACCGACGGGCTTTTCTTCCGAGCCACCCCCGGGCCCTGCGATGCCGGTAATGGATATTCCGATATCCGCATTTGCTTTCCTTCTGACACCATCGGCCATTTCTACGGCGGTTTGACTGCTTACCGCACCATACTGTTTAAGCGTTTCCTGTGACACACCCAATAATTCTGCTTTTGCCTCATTGCTATACGTAATAAAACCCATATGATAGCACGCCGATATTCCTGAAATACTGGTTATTTTTTCACCCAGCATGCCGCCGGTGCATGATTCAGCTGTTGCAACCGACACATTCTTCTCCATAAGAAGCCTGCACGCAACTTCTTCAAGGCTTTCTTCTTCCATACCATAAACGGTTATACCAAGCCTGTTTCTGATTTCAGCTTCCACCGGTGCAATCAACTTTTCCGCTGTTTCAATGTCTTCACATTTTGCCGTAATCCTTAAAGTTACTTCTCCTTGTTTCGCATAAGGTGCAATGGTTGGATTATTCTGCTTTTCAAATAGGTCAGATAGCTTTTCTTCTAACGATGATTCCCCAATCCCAAAGATACGAAGTACCCGCGAATGGATAATATATGGACTTTTTTCACGTAAAAAAGGATAAACAGATTGTTGGAACATTGGCTGCATCTCTTTTGGCGGTCCGGGCAGCATCACTATTATTTTATCATCGTTTTCTATGATACATCCCGGAGCGGTACCATGATCATTTGGTAAAACAATAGAACCTTTTGGCAGCATTGCTTGTTTCTCGTTATTCTTAGACATTTTTCTATTTATTCTAGAAAAAAAATCTTTTATTCTTTCCAGACTGTCCTGATGCAATTCCAATGGCAATCCCATAATTTCAGCAATAGTTTCTTTTGTCAAATCGTCTTTTGTAGGGCCCAACCCTCCGGTTAAAATTACTATATCTGTTTTCCTTAGCGCATTTCCCAATGTTTCTCTCAGACGCTGATTATTGTCACCCACAACCGTTTGAAAAAATACATTTATACCCAATTCCGATAATTTAGTAGATAAATACTGCGCATTTGTATTTAATATCTGACCCAACAACAATTCTGTTCCGACAGCAATGATTTCCGCATTCATAAAATTACCTCCTTATTCACTCAATATGCCTACTGTATAATTTTAGCATATATTTTTATTTTATAACATTGTATTTGTTATAGATGTTTCATAAAAGAAAAGCCCACGGTTCACAGCCAGCAATTCGCAGAGAACTATAACGCTGCTGTGAACCGTGAACTTTTTTAGTAATTCTCCGGTTTCGGAGGAATAATAGCCCACGCCAGTAAATATGCAATAAGTCCGCCAACTCCGGCAGAAAATATAGTTAGAAGTACCCAGATCAACCTCACTAATGTAGAGTCAATATCAAAATACTCACCTATGCCTCCGCATACTCCGGCCCACTTTTTATCAATATTTGAAAGATACAGCTTTTTTTGCATGATTATCTCCTCCTGCACATTTTAATAACTCTTTCTATTTATAATGTACGGAAAAAGTATATAAAAGTATGCTATTTTTCTGCGGTGATTTCTATTACTTCCGTATCATTTACTGCTTTATCTACCATCGTTTCTACATCAAGATGGGTTTCGGATTCTACGATCTTATCCAATACCGGTTTGGTCTTGGGATGTTTAGGTACAAAAACCGTACAGCAATCTTCATAGGGTAAGATGGATGTCTCAAATGTATCAATTTTTCTTGCAATGGTTACAATCTCATCTTTATCCATTCCGATTAACGGCCTAAATACAGGCAAATCAACAGCAGCATTGGTTACACCGAGACTTTGTATCGTCTGACTTGCTACTTGTCCGAGGCTTTCCCCGGTGATAAGTGCATTGCAACCACTTTTCACAGCAATTCTCTCCGCTATTTTCATCATAAATCTTCTCATGATCAATGTCATTTGATCTTCAGGACATTTTTCATGGATATCCAGTTGGATATCGGTAAATGGCACAATATGCAGTTTGATCCTTCCGCAGTATGAAGCCATAATTTTTGCCAGCTCAATGACCTTGTCTTTTGCTCTTTCACTGGTATAGGGAGCACTGAAAAAATGTACAGCTTCCAGCTCTACACCTCTCTTTGCAATCATCCATCCGGCTACCGGGCTATCTATACCACCCGATAGAAGAAGTGCTGCTTTTCCATTGGTACCGATAGGCATACCACCTATACCTGCTATTTTTTCTGTATAAACGTAAGCAAATGTATCTCTTACTTCTACATTTACCACGATGTCCGGATTATGTACATCAACCACTAAATGATTAAACTGGCTTAATATATATCCTCCCACTTCTCTGCTGATCTCGGGAGATTTTAACGGAAATTTTTTGTCGGCACGTTTTGTTTCTACTTTAAAAGTCTTAATCTGGTCTAAAACCGGTCTCAAATACTCTACGCATTTATTATTTATTTCATCCAAATCTTTTTCCATTTTAGCAACACGGCTAATTGAGACAATACCGGATACCTTCTTTAACCGTTCTATTACCTTAGTGATACTAACATCATCATTAAGCGGCTCAACATAAATCGTGGCTTGCGCTTTGGTCACTTTTATCTTTCCTAAATCCTTTATTACATTTTTAATATTTTTTATAAGCTTTTCTTCGAACAAAGGCCGATTCAGACCTTTAAGTATGATCTCACCATATTTCACCAAAATCAATTCATCCATTAATATTACCTCCGCATATACTTTCGTAATTGTTTGATTATTGTCGCTAACTGCTCCGCACAGTATTCAATATCTTCTATTGAATTAAAAGTTGATATGCTAAATCTTATTGCACCTTCTATACATTCGCGACTTGTCCCCATTGCAGTTAGAACATGACTGGGCGAGGGTTTGTTAGATGAGCATGCAGAACCGGTCGATACAAAAATCCCTTTGCTTTCCAACGCATGTAGAAGAACCTCCGCCCTAACACCAGGAAAAGACACGTTTAGTATATGAGGAGCACTCTTCTCATCATTAGTTCCATTGATAACGATGTTATCCACACTCATACTAATTAATTCTTTCAGCTTGTTTTTCAAGCGTTTCATCATAGATATATTTTCTTTGAGATTAGCAAATGTCTGCTCTGCTGCTTTTCCAAATCCAATCATCCCCGGTACGTTTTCAGTACCTGAACGAATACCGGTTTCTTGATTTCCTCCATATATGATAGGTTTTATAAGCAGGCCCTTTTTTATATATAAAGCCCCAATCCCTTTAGGACCATGAATCTTATGCGCGCTGACAGATAGCATGTCGATGCCGAACTCTTCAGGAGTAAATGGAATCTTACCGAAAGATTGTATTGCGTCCACATGAAACGCGGCTTGTGACTTTTTTATCGATAACACATCTCGTATTTCTTTTATTGGCTGTATTGTACCTACTTCGTTATTGACGTGCATAATGCTTACCAATATGGTATCATCACCCAACTCGTTTTCTAACTGCTTCATATCGATGATTCCATCTCTGTCAATTTGGATATACGAGACCCGATATCCCATTTCTTCCATATACTTGTAGGTGTTTAATACCGATGGATGCTCTATCACAGAAGTAATAAGATGGTTTCCCTTCTTTTTACTCGCTGCGGCAATACCTCTGATGGCAATATTATTAGATTCCGTACCTCCTGAAGTAAAGATGATTTCACTGCTCTTTACTTCCAGTGCATTCGCTATGTTTTGTCTGGCTTTTTTTACGGCTCTTTCCGCATGAATACCTTTTATATGTAAAGATGACGGATTCCCATAGTTTTCCGTCAACATTTCCACCATCGCCTCAACCACTTCAGTATAGGGCTTTGTCGTGGCACTATTATCAAGATATACTTCTTTTTGCATAAAAACACCCCGTTGACCGTTGATATTTATAGTATTACCCAAATACGCTTAAATTTCCATTGTATTATTTTATATTAATTATTGCGAATTTGCAAATAAAAACCTGTACAATTCATGCTTGGCATCTATTTTCTTTTATGTTTTAATATACTCATCAATAAATAATTTCATATTATTACATAAATAGGTCTTTAGACCTACGTTTTTTTCTGGTATACTATCATTAATTAATAGTCTAACTTTTATTTTTACTACTACGTATAAGGGAATATCCCGGCCACCTTAAGGAGGATGAAGATGAAAGCAGATGAAATAAATGACTTATTTGAAGGTCTGGAAGATTTAGGATTCGATGATCTCGAAAATGTTTCCGTATATACAAAAAATACTGAAGAAGAACCAAATAAGAAAGTGCAAGAAAGGCAGCAAACTGACTTTCTCTATGATAGAAAAATAGTATGTCCTGTTTGCAACTCGAATATTACGGTACGTGCCGTTAAGTCTTCCAGTATAAGAGTGGTCTCCAGGGACAGTGATTTTATGATATACTATCAAGACCCAAGTCCCATGCTTTATGATTCATGGGTTTGTGTCAAGTGCGGATACGCCGCAATTTCGGCACAATTTAATCACTTAACATCAACACAAACGAGACTTATTAAAGAAAAAATATGCTCTAAATGGAAACCAAAAGCATATGAAGCGATATATGATATTGACACTGCTATTGAAAGATATAAACTTGCATTATTGAATGCTATCGTAAAAAATGCCAAATCTAGTGAAAAAGCGCTCATATGCTTGAAGCTTGGTTGGCTGAGCCGCCTTAAAAATGATAATGAAAATGAAAATAAGTTCCTTCAACAAGCTTTGGAAGGATTTATACAAGCATTTGAAAAGGAATCTTTTCCGATTGCAGGTTTAGATGAATCCAGTGCTACATACCTCATCGGAGAGTTATACAGAAGACTGGAAGACAATACCAACGCATTATTATGGTTTAGCAGGGTTTTATGTAATCGTAATGCAAAGAATAAAATAAAGGATATGGCAAGGGACCAAAAATATTTAATTACTCAAGAAAGAAATGAAGAAAAAACCGATGAACAGCTTACAGCTGATAGTACTACAATAAAAAAACAAGGACTATTTAGCGGATTATTCAATTGGAGCAAGTAACGTTACATAATAATACATATTTGCCATAAAGTACATTAATAAAGTTATCTATTACGGGAAACTATATTAATGGAGGTGATAATCATGGCAAACACTAATCAAAAATTAGTTCCTGAAGCAAGAGCAGCTCTTGATAGATTTAAAATGGAAGCTGCTACAGAAGTTGGCGTTAACTTAAAGCAAGGCTATAATGGGGATTTAACTGCAAAACAGGCTGGTTCAGTTGGTGGACAGATGGTTAAAAAGATGATCCAACAAGTTGAACAGGGTATGGCAGGTAAATAATTGCACAATAATAATAAAAGTAGCCGTAAAATTTCGGCTACTTTTATTATTTAAATCCTAACTTGAAAAGTCAGTCTATTTAAGCTTTCATAATATAACGTCTTCTGATTACCTACTACGTGCTGCTTTGGTTACCATATTCTGATGTGCGGTATCCACGCGGTTAGTTCCATGAGTCTTACTCTGATAAAAATGCAAGTCTACAACACCAGACATATCATTATTTTTTACACCGTCCAGATTTGCTCCCCGGCCATAGTTTCCGCTTCGGTTATCGACAGTTACCCCAAACGGCTTATCATCTCTCCCTGCATGAGGCATAGCTGCAATTGAGGCAGCCATCTCTCTTCCATTGACATTCACAATCACCGCTCTTCTAGTCCACGACCAACTTCCACCGTAAATCTTTTTTAATATGGCAGTATCCTCTTTGGTTAGTGTTTCCACATCGGCATGGTTATATCCTGCAACACGTTTAACCTTATAGGTTAAGCCGGTGTCTATATCAGTGACCGTTGCAACATCGCCCTTTTTGAAAATATTCTCCGCTCCATCAAACCATGGTACCAGAAGATCTTTAGAAGCTGCAGCAGTTCCTCTGCTGACCTGCGGGGTGCTTCTTGAAAGTGCACCCAAAGTCTGCGGTCCGGCAATACCATCTACAATCAATCCATTATCCTTCTGAAATGCTATTACCGATGCCTTTGTAATGCTGCCATAATATCCGGTTGCGTTTACATTGAAATATCCCAAATCTTTTAGTTTTTGCTGCAAACTGGTAACTTCCGCTCCTCTGGAGCCTACTTTCATTATAACTGTTGTATTCTGATATGAACTGGCATATGCAGGTGCAGCATATGTAACTCCTGCTGCAGAAATCATTAAACTAACTGCGCTGATAATAGCTATTTTTTTTATATTCATCTTCATCATCCTCCCTAAATAATCATACATACTACTGGTCTAAGCTAATATGTTTATTAGTTTACCATAATAATATTATTTAGTCTAAGATGACATTAGTGGATTATTTTATATTATAATACCTATATGCAGTTATTCTTATATATCCTTAAAATATTACAAATTTATTAAATACTATTACAAATTCATTAACGATATTACTATTATATTAAATACAACAAAGACTTGTATGAAATATATTGCTGCTTTCTTGTAAATTATTCCATATATCCGCCTTTCATAGGAGATACGGCAAGTTTTGAGTAAATTTTCAATATTCCGCTTTTCTCTTTTAAAGGTATCATTTTATAATCTTCTTTTCTTTTCTTTAAAATTGCGGTCATCTCCTCTTCGGTTTTCATTTCACCCGCAACGCCTACAATATCCAATCGTCTAGCCGGTATGTCAATTTTGATCAGGTCTCCCTCTTCCACCAATGCAATGGGACCGCCTTCAGCAGCTTCGGGTGATACATGCCCGATTGCAGGACCCCGTGTTGCTCCTGAATATCTTCCATCGGTAATAAGCGCTACCGTGCTGACAAGTTCCGGATCTGAAGCAATCGCTTCGGTAGTATAAAACATCTCCGGCATTCCGGATCCTTTAGGTCCTTCATATCTGATAAAAACCATATCTCCGGGTTTTATTCTTTTTTCTATAACCGCTTTATATGCGTCTTCTTCACAGTTAAATGGTCTTGCCGTTCCAATCGTTTGATGCATTTCCTTAACAATTGCCGAATGCTTTACCACTGCTCCTTCCGGTGCCAGATTTCCTTTTAAAATTGCGATTGCGCCTTGTTTTTGTATCGGTTGTTCATATGGCTTTATTACCGCTGTTTTTTCTACCCCTTTTTCTATTAAATATCTATTACAATTTTCATAAAAACCGTTCTTCTTTAAACCTTCCAGATTTTCACCCAGAGTTTTTCCCGTAACTGTCATCACATCCAAATGCAAATGTTTTTTAATCGCTTCCATGATTGCCGGAGTACCTCCCGCATACCAATAATACTCTCCCGGGAAACTACCGCTAGGACGGACATTTGTTATATACGGTATTTTTCGATGTATCTCATCAAATAGTTCAGGATTGATCTCAATACCCAATTGGTGCGCAATGGCAGGCATATGCAGCAATGAATTGGTAGAACCTGCAATTGCCGCATGTACCATAATTGCATTTTCAAAAGCCTTCCGAGTGATAATTTTAGCCGGGGTCAAATCCATTTCAATCAGCTTCAATATTTGCTTCCCTGCCACTAATGCATTTTGGTCTATTTCATCCTTTACCGCAGGAATTAGTGCTGAGCCCGGCAGGGCAATACCGAGTGCTTCCGCCATTACTTGCATAGTTGAAGCAGTGCCCATAAACTGGCATGCACCACAGCTGGGGCAAGCATCTTGTTTATATTGCTCATATTTTTCTTCGGTAATCTCTTTTTTTAGATATTGCGCATAATATGATCCGATTTGCTCTAATGTCAGGTTGTCTTTCCCAGCAATCATCATTCCTCCGGGAACAAATATAGAAGGCATATCGCTCTTAGCAATTGCAATCAGATGAGCAGGCACCGACTTATCACATGATGATATGAATATGCCACCGTCAAAAGGTATTGCATTTAACTGTGTTTCAATAGTCAGTGCAATCATCTCTCTGGATATTAATGAATAATTCATCCCATCATGCCCTTGTGCAATACCGTCACAAATATCTGTCACAGTAAATTGTGCAGGCCGTCCTCCCATTTGACGAATCCCTTTTTTGGCTTGTTCAGCTAATCTTCCGAGATGAACGCTTCCCGGATGACTATCTCCCCATGAGCTTTGAACCATCACCTGCGGCCGGTTCAATTCTTCTACAGTCCATCCGGCTCCAAGTTTTAATGAGTCCATTTCCGCAGCAACACTTCTCATTCTTTGACTTTTTAACATTCAAACCATTCCTTTTCTATATTATTTATTAATAGCATTTCTGTATTACAAGTTAATTATATAATTTTATATTTCATTCGTCAATATAAACATATTCGCCTGTTATATGCTATTTTTTTATTTTAAATCCAACATATTTTAAGATATCTGTATTACAGATTATTTGGTTATAAAATATGCCATAATAATATTTGATTAATTATTATGACATATTTTATGATAAACTTCCGACAGTGTTTTTAATCTTCAGCTTTAATATCTTGGGCTTTCTTAATATCATTAATTGTCCTTACAATATGCATCTCCATAAAATGAGCACCCAGTTCAGGATTTTTATCTTCTATCGCTATAAGGATATTTTTATGATCGTTTAATCCACCAGATGGCCCCAATACTTTATTCAAGCTCTTTTGATGCGTTTCCAAAAGGCTTATAAGTATATTATTTATTTTAACAATCACTGCATTGTCAGTACCTTTTGCGATTTCTAAGTGAAATTGCAAATCCGTATAAGGAAATCTTTCGCGGTCATCTTTGTATTCCTCCATTTCATCCAACAACTCATGAAGTTTTTTTATTGTGTTATCATTTCTTCTCTGCGCGCAAAGTCTTACAGCCCCAACTTCTATAATTTTCCTAAACTCCAGGATATCAATCATATTTTCTTTTCTAAAGAGAATAAACGGTAACAAAGAGGTAAAATACATGGACGCATCCAATTCGCTTATATAGGTCCCTCCACCCTTTCTCTTGTAAAGCACACCGATAGCAACAAGTCTTTCTAGAGCTTTCCTTACAGATACTCTACTAGTATTCCATAATTTGCACATATCATTTTCCGATGGTAGTTTATCGCCACTTTTTAATTCTCCGCTAATAATTTTCGATTGTATATCAAAATATATCTGATCACTCGCACTATTCACTGTCACATTCTCCTTAGAAATCAATATACTTGTCTTATAATAACATATTTTAAAATAATTATGAATTATTTTTTTATAAATATCTGTTTATCATTATATTTTTCACTTTATGCTATGCACTTTTGATTAAATGATGTTGTCTGATCAATTAGATATTATTATTTGTAACAAATTTTATCAATGAGAATATTATGTATATGAGAAACCTATTTTTAAGGAGGATTTATTATGATTGATAACTGCGCACCTGAGACATATTTTCATGATCCAGGGCATAATATGATGCCGGATATGCCATATCTGCCCGACATGCACCGCGCACCGCAGCAGCTCCCAGGTATGTATTGTCCGCCTGCCGGCCCTTGCATACCGCAAGAAACAGTTTTGTATAATGTAAAGCTTGCAAGAGCCTATGTTCCTTTTCAGAAATATTGTACCACATATGAACCTGTAGAAGGACTGGATAAAGGAACTGTATTCCCAGAACTCTATAGCCCTTATACAGCCCCCGATAAAAGATGCAAACCACCCGTATTTGACTAAAAAGGAGGAAGGTATATGAATATGAATATGAATATGGATATGGATAGAATGCATATGAGTAGAGATGAAATGTTAAAGCAACTTTCAGCACTTGATTTTATGGTCATAGACTTGCATTTATATCTTGATACTCACCCTTGCGATAGAGAAGCATTGATGAAGTATAATTGTGTTGCTATGCAAGCAAATATGTTAAGAAATACTTATGAAAGAATGTACGGACCGATCAATGCATACGGACCTATACATGGCTACCCTTGGCAGTGGAATAATAACCCCTGGCCATGGAGCGCCGAATTCAACTTTCAACTTGCTGGGGAGGAGTGTTAGTTTATGTGGGTATATGAAAAAAAGCTGGAATATCCGGTAAAAATAAAATGTCCTAATCCTAAAATGGCAAAATATATTATAACACAATACGGCGGTCCTTACTGCAATAGGGTAGAATATACTTTCCCTGCTTATTAATTACATTATATTGTAGTTCTGGGCCAATGTCTACCTATCCAAATAAAAACATTATCCAGTATAGAAAGGCACCAATAATGCTAGTACAATAAAAATCAAACCTGCTGCCCTTGCCCTTCATAAACTTCGCTTTACTTTTCGAAGAATCTATGATAAAGTAACTAGTGTCGCACAAAATATATCGCGGGATGGAGCAATCCGGTAGCTCGTCGGGCTCATAACCCGAAGGTTGTCAGTTCAAATCTGGCTCCCGCAACCATTAAATCAAAGATTATAGAGACAAGAATCTATGATTTTTTTATTACATTAAACCTGTCTGTTAATCTTCTTTTTTTAGGATAAACTATGAATATAATCTTTTAAGGAGTGATAATATTGGATTTTTGTCAATGCGGATCAATAAAACATAATGGTACATGTAGCAATCAACGATGCCCTGAGCTAAACCAAAAACGTAAAGATTGGATTATTGATGGTATCCAGAAACATTTTAAGAAAGCTATTCTTTACGAAGAAGCTGTTAACATTATAGAAAAAACTAAAAGCTAAAACTAATTGTGTACTTTACTCCGCACCCTCATCTTTATTTTTAGGATCATAACGTGAGTAACTTCGTTATGATTCTTTACTAAAACCTTATTTATTGCTCTTCTAATTCTTCTTGGAATCTTTCTCTTTCTGAAGGACAAAAACTTGTATTTCTATCAATTACTATAACAAAAGTAAATAAATCTATATGTGTCGGCATGAATTATTCTCTTAACGCAAGCCTTATTAACCCTACTGTTGAAAATTTGTACATTATAATGCTACTGGTGATGATTGGAAGTGGATATACCTTATAAAAGAAACCTAGCATAATTAATACAAAAAAATTAAAAATTTTTTAAAAAAAAGAGGATATTGTATAATTATGTAGAATATTAACAATAAAGGTACTTTAGACCTACATAAGAGGCAGAGTTATAGTGCTTTAGCACTACAACTCTGGAATATATAGTAAAAACTTTTTTAAACAAAACTTAATATATACCGATAATGGCACACTTATTGAAAAATAAGGTCGCAAAACCATGGGTCTACTGGAATATCTTTTCCTACGATTGCCAGGTTGCCGAAGATTACTTAAAAAAGTTATTATTGATTTGCGTAACCTATATAAAGAAGGCACCTATGATCCTGTAGGTGCCTTCTTTATAGTGAGGATAGGCTAACTCTCCCGCTTATACAATACAATTTTAATCAAGAAAGTACATATCCAAATCATTGCTGTATTTAACGAAGGTTATGTTATAAATTTATACTGGATTGCAAGTGAACTACATTAGTTTGTTCTGCTAATCAGATAAATGAGCTTTATAACTTAGAAAGAAGGTCATATATATGCGACGTGAAAAAACTAAAAGTGCCACCGTCTCAATTAAGTTTTGTGAATTTGAGATGCCACCTATGCAGGATATATTAATTCTTGGCAAATATGCGCCTATCGGGACAGAAGCAGCCAGGAGAATGGCAGATGTTCTATCACCGGACCAATATGAGGTTATTAAAGTAGAGCATACAAAGATTGAAGCTATCGTTGTCCGAAGAAAAATACTGTCAATAATATCACGCAATCAATTAACAAAAGTAGTTATTGAAGAAGTAGAAGATTTTATTAGCGATAGTACTGTATTTAAGGCAAATATAAACATAGAAATTAACGTAAAGAGGTCAATTGAACTATGATTATTAAACAAATAATGACACCAAAGCCATTTACAATAGATTTACTCAGCGGTGTTATGAAAGCTGAAAGAATTATGCGGGAGAAAAGGATTGGCGGGTTACCTGTTATCGACAACGGGACATTAGTAGGAATTATAACTTCCAGAGATATAAAAAAAGCCCATCCTAATAGAATAGTGGCTGACGCTATGACATCTGATGTCATAGTTTTAGGACCACATAACACACTTTGGGAAGCTCAAAGTTTAATGGATCAATACAATATTGAAAAATTAGTGATTGTCAACAACAAAAAAGTAGTGGGAATATTAACCAAGTCAGATCTATTTAAGGAAATAGGGAAATACAAAGACAGTTTGACTGGCTTGTATAAAAAAGAATATATCCTTGCAAAATCCATGACCTTTTTAAAAAATAATAGTCCTTTCAGTTTTATTTTTTTAGATCTGGATAAATTTGGACGAATTGATAAAGATTTTGGTCATGCGTTTGGTGATAAAATTTTAATGGAAACAAGCAATATGCTAAAGAAGTTTGAAAATGAAAACACTTTTGTATGCCGGTTTGGTGGCGATGAATTTGTATTATTATTAAATGATAGCAGACAAAAAGCCACAGCTCTTGCAGTAAAACTCATACGCAAATTTCAAACTAAAAAATGGCCTAATAATTTAGATATATCTGCCTCTGTGGGAATTGTTCATACCGACCAACAAAACATGACACAATATAATCCCGAAAAAACTTTTTGGGTTGAAGAGTTACTAAATAAAGCAAGTTTAGCATCTACCGCTGCAAAACAAGCACCTAAAAAATATGTAGTCCAAAATCTTTAAAGATAGCAAAATCCTCTACATAATATCTAGAACCTATACCTAACTTTCACAGCTATTTCTCAAAAGTATAACCGGTTATTTTCGAACATATAAAAATAGCAAAAGTTTAAGCTCTCTAAACCTTTGCTATTTTTTTGTGTAATTATTGTTATTGACAATAAGAAAGTTCGAATGGTAAAATTAATTCATTAAACATCATATGTTTAATAGACTTTCCATATATTCTAAGTTTGATAAATACTATTAAGGAGTTTATTTGATGATCACCAGTTTTAATGAATATGGTTCTTCTAACAAGGACTACGTGAATAAGAACATGTTTACTCCACAGAAAAAGGAAACAGCAGTTGATGTGGTAATAAGCAATATTAAGAGATTACTGCTCACAAGAAAGCTGCTGCCGGGCGATAAACTGCCAAATGAAACCGATCTTGCAAAAAACCTTAATGTCAGCCGCGGTTCAATCCGTGAAGCGATGAAGATATTTTCTGCATTCGGAATTGTAGAAATCAAGCAAGGCGATGGAACTTATATTGCCAAATCTACAACTAATTCTCTATTTGATCCTCTTTTATTCAGTCTCATTCTTGCTGAGCCTGATGTTGAAGAGCTTGCTGAATTCCGTCAATTAATGGAACTAGATATAGCGACGCTTATTATAAAGAATTCAGACCCTGAGGATTTAAATAGAATTGAGAACGTTTATCTTGATATGTTAAAAAAAGTGGAGACCGGAAGTGCTTCACCTGCTGAATTATCCAGGTGCGACCTTGATTTCCATTTGGCATTGAGTTCTGCGACTAAAAACAGATTGATTGAGAGAACGTATGAATTTATTTTAGACTTCTATGCTCTTTCTATCGAAAAAACCCACGAGAATGAGGCTACCGGACGTAAAGCGCTGGAGACCCACAAACAAATTCTTGATGCACTTAAAGAAAAGAGTATTGAAAAAGCAGCGAAGGCTATAAAAAATTCCGTTACCGTGTGGAAAAGCCTTTCTCGCCCCTGAGCTTCAGAATGAAATCATTACTCTTTATGCTGTGAATAAAAAAATGTTTGATATAAAAGTATAATAAAATCCTTTATATCAAACATTTTTTATTTGTTAATTCCAGCCTGTTTAAAAGAGCAGACTTTCACATTTTATTTGAGATTGAAAATTTTTACGGCATTTTTATATAGTACTTTTTCCAAATTATCTTGGTTACTGATTAGCGATTTATATTTCGCCAATTCCACAGGTATATTATAGATATTATCGGAAGAAAACAATATCTTTTCACAGCCTATCTGTTTAATCATATTCATAACTCCTAGTACGCCTACCCAGCTTGGTTCCAAAAAAACATTTTCAAATTTTCTCGCAAGATATGTTGCCTGCTGATTATGCATTTCGGAACCTGCATGGGCAAGCACGCAAGTCACATCCGGAAAGCTCTCCAATGCTTTTTCAACACTTATTGGGTCAGAAAATGGAATACCCGCACCGGTATGAATCATCAAAGGCACCGATAATTCCCTGCACACTTCCCATACGTGAAAAGCATCTTTTGAAGAAGGGTGCGTTGCATGCCCGATGGGAGTGATTTTAATTGCTACAAACCCCAACTCATTAATGCATCTTTTGGCTTCCTTATCATAATCTTCCGGCCGAAAATGAGGATTAATAGATGCCATTCCCCAAAATTTCTTTTCCTTGTTTTTGGTCAATTGAAAAATCCTATCATGAATATCCATATGATCTTCCATATATATCCTTGGAAGATATGGCTGTACAATTCCTCCATCAATACCGTACTTGTTATATGCCTCTATCAGTTGCTCTTCTGTAAGTTCTTCGTCAAATACAACATCCACCCCAATATGCGCATGAACATCGATAATCACTATTCTCTCCCCCTTTAAATATTTTTAAGTCTTTTTACGTGCTTATTGCTATTTGTTGAAGCAGCTCCTAAAACTATAACAATGATTATCAGCAGTCCCTTAAGAATATTCTGAGCCCCTACCGAGAATCCCATAATCTGCATGGATGTTACAACCAAACCAAGAAACAGACATCCTGCAAGAGTGCCTACAACATTTGCCTTGCCCCCTGAAATTAAAGTTCCTCCAACAACAATACTAGCAACCGTTTCGAGTAAATAAGCATCTCCCATACCAAGGAGGGCTCCTCCTACCCTTGCAGAAATCAACATTCCTGCCAAAGCCGCCAGGATGCTGCTGGCCATGTATGTTATCATTTCTACTCTAACAACCTTAATGCCGGCAAGCCGTGCTGCATCTATATTCTGTCCAACTGCATGCAAAGATTTCCCATACGGAGTTTTATTTAATATAGTCCAGATGAATATTGCCAGTACTGTTATGATGTATATCATCAAAGGAATACCCAAAATCTTCGCCCTTGTAACAGCTTTAAGAGCAGGAGCAATTGCGAATATCGAAAAATTCTTATTTATCAATAATGCTGCTGTTGTAAGTATGTAGTTCATTGCCATTGTTGCTATTATTGCAGGTATTCTTAAATACATAACAAATATGCTGTTAAAAAATCCGATTACCGCACCTACTACAATGATTGCTAAAATTGCAAGGATCAAATTTTTATTTTGTCCATTAATAATACTCACAGAGACAAATGCCGAAAAAGTTAGTACACCTGGAATTGATAGGTCTATTGCTCCTCTTCCGGTAGTTACAACAAGCATCTGCCCAAATGCGATTATTGCTAGAAAGGATGCTGTATAGGCATTGGACAAGAAACTATCCAGGTTAAGTCTTCCTGATGAGATACCCATAATCAGCCATAGCAGAAAAGCTCCGATTGCAGCCCAAACCCAATTGTTGTTTTTTATATAGTTCACTATTTTATTCATTGTTTATGTTCCTCCTTTCTGATCAGCTTCAATGAAAGGATTAAAATCAGCACTAATCCCTGGATTGTTGCGGTAAAATCCGTACTGACCTTCATCAGTCCCAGTAAAACACTTATCATGGTAAGAGAAATACCTCCAAAAACTGCACCAATATGTGTCACAATACCGCCTGAAAAATGACCCCCACCTATAATAACAGCCGCAACAGTAAGCATTGTATAGGTGGCGGAAGCATTGACATCCGATGCACCTGTAATGGCTGACTGAGCAAAACCACCCATCATTGCAAACAATCCTGCTACCAGATAAGTAGCCCAATAGGCTTTGGCTTTTGACCAACCGCTGTTGATCATAGAAGTTTCATTATTTCCAAAGCCCCGTAAAACAGTACCGTACCGGGAACGATAAAACAATATTGCAGCAGCAATTGAAAATACAAGCCATAAAATAATTCCTTCCGCAACCGGATTCTTAAAACTGAAGAATTTCACCATCCATTCAGGCACATGCCCTCCCGGAACATCCTGAAGAACGTAGGCTGTACCCACCCATACAAAGGACATTCCCAGTGTAACAATGATGGGCGGTATTCCCCTCCAGTATATGATCAATCCCATACTTGAATATACCATAAGCAAGCTAATTAAAAGCAATATTCCCAAACCCGTGTTTTGATCTAAAACGGTCGCACAAACAACATTTATCAATCCCATAAATCCACCGATTCCTAAATCAATATGCCCAAGACCGATTATAAATGTTTGCGCCAGTGCCGCGAAAATAAAGGGTGTAAAACCTACTGCCAGCAATTCAAATCCAAACTTTTGGAAAACTGCAGGTGACAAAATTCCGCAAATCGAATAAAGAAGAATCATTGAAATCAATGAAAACATGTAAAGCTTATGTTCTTTTGCTTTTTTAACTTCTTTAATTTCCTTAGTTTCTTGCTTTTTCTCACTTTGCTGAAATGCTAATTTCAATATGGAAGAATGCTCTAATTCTTCATGTCCGAATTCTCCTACAATAGAACCTCTGTTTAAGACACATAGTCTGGTGCAGTACTCAAGCTCAGCGTCATCCGATGTTCTCCAAATGACAAGCTTGCCCTCTTTTGCAGCATTTCTGAATACTTCATACAATTCCAGCTTTGTACCTACATCAACACCCCTGGTAGGGTCATCTAATAAAATGATGTCTGCATCCACGCACATCGCCCTGGCAATTAGAACTTTTTGTTGGTTTCCCCCACTCAAACTGGTAATCAGATCTTCCGAGGAATTGCATTTGGTTTTTAATCTTCCATTCCATTTATCAACAATTTCATCTATGAACTTTGCAGAAAATATTTTAAATAAAGGTCCGTCAGATATATTTGAAATAACCGTATTCTCTGCTATTGACCAAAGTGGAAATATCCCCTCTTTTTTTCTGTCTCCTGCAACATATGCGGCCTTGCCATTTACTTTAACGCCCTGTACATTCTTACCTGCCTGAAAGAAGACTTCCTGAAGGAGCTCAAGCTGTCCGTTTCCTTCAAGACCGGTTAGTGCTATAATTTCACCGCCGTACATTTGATTATTTACATTCTTCAGCTTATTTGTAGAATAATTATTAAACTTAACGCTGACGTTCTCATTTATAGGAAAATCGACAGATACAATAGTATTATCCTTGTTGACTTTAACAACGCCATCTCCCATTCTCATAACCATGTCTTCTTCACTGGTATGGCAAATTGGACACTGGTATTTTTCAGATCCGTTCTGCATGATATAAATATGGTCTGCCAAAAACATAACTTCTTTTAAACGATGAGAGATGTATATATAGGCTATTCCCGTACTTGCACTCTTTTTTATATATTCCTGCAGCTGATTGGTCTGCTCAGCCGGTAATGATGAAGTAGGTTCATCCAGAACAAGCATTTTTACATCAGGGTCATTTGTTGCCCTTGCAATTTCCACCATCTGCTGTTGTGCAATACTTAATGTCGATAAACCGGCATTAACATTTATCCCGTGGTTTGGAAAGACATTATCAAGAGCTTCTTTAGCAAGTTCTTTGGCTCGTTTCCGCCAATCAAACGATTTTTTATCAAATCTTTGAAACTGTTCAGTATAGAAATTCTCGTACACTGTCAGATTTCTACACAGCGACAGCTCCTGGTGCACTACGCGGATTCCTTTCTTTCTGGCTACTGCCGGAGAATATTTATCCAGATTCATTTCTTCTCCTTCAATGCTGATTGATCCCTGATCTGATTGCACGATCCCTGCCAGAAGTTTTGTGAGTGTGCTCTTTCCAGCACCATTTCCCCCAATGAGCGCTAATACTTCGCCTTTGTATATTTTAATATCCAAATGATTAACAGCCGTTGTCGGTCCATAAGTTTTCAAAAGGCCTTGGGCTTCTAAAAAAACTTCTCTCTTACTTGATGAACATTCCCCTAAATTTCCCAAGCTTACCACCATACTTTCTTGAATTTTAGAAACGGCATTTATACAGGTATAAATGCCGCTTCAGTAATGTATTTTTCAGTTAGTGTTATTATTTTGCTGCATCAATTATATTCTTAATTACATATTCATTTGTGAAGTTTGGCGATACAAATGTGCCTGGCTTCATTCCTTGATAATCTTTCAGATTGTCATTAGTGATATGAGGCACAGCTAACATCATTTTTTTCGGTACATCATAACCATTAAGGATATCCAGTGCTGTCCAGAAAGCTGCAGCTCCACATCCCGGTGTAGATCCTTGGCTTAATGTCTCATAGTCTTTCTTTTCCGACCACCAGTTTATAAATTCAGCAGTATTGTCGCCGATAATAATAGGAGTCTCTTTGCCGGCCTGTTCAAATGCATTCACAACGCCTATTGCATCACCGCCGCAATGTGTAATAACAGCATCTATTTCAGGAAGGGATGGCAACACCTTGATCAGTTCTTCTTGTGTTTTTGTAGCACTGGCTTCACCTATAACTTCCTGTACTAGTTTAATATCTGGATATTTCTTAAGCGTTTCTGTAATTCCGGCATAAATCCCTTTATCCGGAGCTGCTCCGGAAACTCCTCTAACTACAACAATATTACCTTTCCCACCTAATTTTTTAGCAACAAATTCAACACTGTCTGTTCCTATTTGCTCCCAAGGATAATCCATTGTATAGACCCCATCAAGTTCAACAATTGAATCAAATGCGACTACCTTGATGCCTGCATCCAGGGCTTTTTGTATTGTACTGTTCAATGCTGTTGGGGATGCTGCACAAATGGCAATAGCGTCAACCTTACTTAAAATAAAACTGTTGATTTGCGCGATTTGTGAGTTTACTGTACCATCACCATTTTGGATCTCATAATCAGATATGTATCCGGCTGCTTTTGCTTCTTTAGCTGCATTGGTAAATGCTTCAACCATTTGCTTTCTCCAGGTGTTGCCGAAATATGAGTTAGAAAGTCCGATAACATATTTCCCGCTTTTCAATACATTATCCGGTTTTAAAGCTTCAACCGCTTCCTTGCCGGCTTGTCCTGCATCTGGCTTGGCAGATTCCTGTTTGGTTGCTGCTTGAGTTGGAGCTGGGGCGTTTTCCTGTTTTTGTGAACTTCCGCATCCGGCAAACAAACCCATCGTCATGACCAGGCTCAATACTACTCCTATAAGTCTCTTTTTCATTTTTTCCAACCTCCATTAATTTTATATTTATAGAAAAAGACTCTAAAAGTAAAATATAATCATACGTAAGCAACCTTATTGAAAATCTTAGAGATTGTTTACAAAGTGTAGGATAGATACCTTTATCGTTTGAACGAAACGAGTTTTAAAGGATTCTTTGAGGACATTCCTTGACGAAGGAGAGGGATGTCCCCTGATCTTAAACATGAGTAATATAAGCTCTTAGATTTGGAATATCAGTTGCTGGAGCAATATTATATTTATAACTTCAGAGTTTTTTATCTATACATCGATATTATATCTTAGGATTCTCTGGATGGAGCATTGTAGCTATTACATTATCCAGCACTGTGTCATCCCAAATCTTTTTCCAATCCTCCCTAAGTACCAGGCGATTGCCCAGTCCTATAGCAACCTGACAGGCATCAGATACCTTGGCATCCAGTATACCGAGGAAATTGGCAGAAAGGTTGTAAATATGACCGGCAAGGAATGAAATTGCGGCCTCACGGGGAATGCCTCTTCTTTCAGCTTCGTTTACGGTTTCAGCCATCGCATACAAGCAGGTAGCTCCGAGCAGCTCTACAAGGGTAGGCTCCAGGAAAGCAATATCCCTGATTCCCATCACGTAGCTGTTAACTACAGGTTCAAACATAATTTCCGATACTTTTCTTGCCTGTTCAAAAACCTTTTCATCCCCCTGGATCAGAGCCATCACGATATCCTGCTTCCCTCCAAGTCCGCCAAAATAATCATTTCTGGATTCATACGTATCCTGATCAAGAAAATATGAAGGATGGCATGGATGTGTAACGGCAAAGGTGCAATCATCTCTTAAAGACAGCTCCTTTGCAACAGCTGCAGCAGGATCGAGAATGATGAGTGCCGTACCGGGGCGAAGCAAGTTCACAATCCCTTCCGATACAACCTTTATCACGCTGTCAGGTACTGCCAGTACAGTAATATCTGCAGCCGGAACAGCTACTTCAGCAGGTGTTACATCAAAACCCCTATCACGTATAGCCTTTACACCAAATTCACTATTTTCAACAAAATAGAGCTCAATTTCATCCACGTGCTTTGCAAGATTATTGGTCACACGTGTACCCATTTTACCGCCGGCACCGACGACGGTTACCTTTACTTTTTCACTCATATCAATTATCCTCCTGATTTATTTTTTTAGCAATACCTTTTTAACTGCATTAACAATATCTTGAACCGACATATTATAATTGTCGGCAAGTATATCCGCGGGGCCGGACTCAGGGAAGATATCCATTAGGCCGGCTCTTATCAAAGGAGTCGGACAGTGCTCCGCACTGATTTCTGCAATCACGCTTCCCAGACCTCCATTGATATTGTGGTCTTCTACCGTCACAACCGCTTTGCATCTACTCAGCACAGCAGTTATTCCTTCAACATCTACAGGCCTTAAAGTATGGACTTCTACCAATGTAGGCTTTATTCCCTCCGAATCAAGAAGCTCTGCTGCTTTTATTGCGCGATCGGTAATAAATCCATTCACAAATATTGCAGCATCCGTTCCATATTTTTTTATAATCCTTATCTTTCCTAATTCAAAGGGTATGTCTCCCGAAAACACGTCCGGTTCACGGCCGCTTCCAAGCCTTAGATAAACAGGACCATCAATCTCTGCGATTGCATTGGCAGCGTGGTAAACCTCAAGTGCATCAGCAGGGGCAACCAGCGTAATACCCGGAATACTCCTGATTATTCCCATATCTTCTAAAGCTTGATGAGTACAGCCTTCGCGTTCTCCGCCAATTAATCCCGCATTAAGACCTATTAATTTTACATTGAATCCAGGATAAGCTACAAATGTGCGCACCTGCTCACAAGCTCTCATCGTAATAAATCCGCCATATGTCACAACATAAGGTTTTAATCCGCAGGATGCAAGACCCGCAGCGATTGCCACAGCGTTTTGTTCTGCTATACCTGCCTCAAAATACCTGTTTGGATATTTTTCAACAAAATCCGTTGCCCTTGCCGCCTTAACAGAATCTGCGGAAACCATGACAACCTTTGGGTCCTTTTCAGCCAATTCCATAAAACTTGCGATAAATGCCTCTCTGGAACCTTTAAATTTCTCCATCAATTACACCCCCAGAATTTTCATTGCTTCTTCATATTGTTCTTTAGTAGGGACCCTCTTGTGCCATGAGTTGTCATTTTCCATAAATGGAACTCCTTTTCCTTTAATCGTACGGCAAAGAATCATAGATGGACGGTTTTCTTCTTTTTTAGCAGTGTTTACAGCACCTAGAATACTTTCAATATCATGCCCGTCTATTTCCTGGCAGTGCCAGCCAAAGGATTCGAATTTTTGATATATAGGCAAAAGTCCGCTGATACATTCAACAGAGTCTCCGCTCTGCCAACCATTATGATCAACAAAAACAATGAGTTTTCCCAGTTTGTATTTTGTGGCTGTCATCATACCTTCCCACACTATACCTTCTTGGAGTTCACCATCACCCATGATTACGTAAACATTATAGTCTGTTCCGGTGCAATTGGCAGCTAAAGCCATTCCAACTCCGATTGACAATCCATTTCCAAGGGAGCCTGATGTCATATCAATTCCGGGTGTCTTGTTCACTACCGGATGTCCCTGCAGCTTGGAATCAAATGCCCTAAGTGTCGGAAGAATTTCTTCAGAATAGTAGCCCTTCTTAGCCAATGCGGAATAAACAGCGGGACAGGCATGACCTTTGGAAAGAATCAGCCTATCTCTTTCAGGCCAATCCGGATTTTGCGGATCCAACTTCATTAGATTAAAATATAACGATGCAACAATATCTGTTATAGACAATGCCGGCCCAGGATGCCCATCCTTAGCTAAGTACACCATTTCCACAATATCTTTCCTTATTACTTTAGCCTGGTCGCATAAGTATTTTATTTGTTCATTCATTTGAACCAACTCCCACTTTGTAATTAAATTTTCGAGAAAATAATTTGATTTTTAATCACAGTAAATCTAGACTAGAAAATATTTGACTTAACCAAAATATCATCATACATTAAACGTCATATGTTTTATATATTAATATTAGCATAAATAAATTTATGTGTCAATTATTAATTTTATAGAATGAGCTAACCATTTTTCATGAATGACAGCCCTACAATCCCTTCTTTTCGCACTAAGAATCAGTCAAAACTTTTTCATTAAATCCAGAACGCTTATAAACATTTAACATATAATCATATAACATATGATGTTTATATGTTATCATTTATATTATTTATTGTCAATGATAACTATTCGTTAGATATTTTTTTTGTACAATTTATCCGATACGTAACGCATCCGGACAATATTATGTCATAAGATCCTATTTTTCATATTTTTTATCCTTTATGGTAATGGAATAATAGGTAAAGGAATGGTTTTTCCGTCCCCATAAGATATATACTAATACTCTGTTCATTCCAAAAGAAAACTTTTATATTTATTGATCATAAAAGTCACATCAGGTTTACCATCGTAATATTATGTTGATATAGATGAATATCTATATTAACAATTAACATTTATAAGGAGAGTAGAATATTATGAAGGAAAGACTTAGACCGGGTCCAGTGCTAGGCACACCTCCAGAAACAGGAGAAAGATTTATACCTGACCTAGTCCTAGGCACACCTCCACAATCAAGAGAAAGACTTAGACCAGGTCCGATTCAAGGATCACCTGCAATTAGAGAAGCTGTATGCATACAAACAGATAAAGTTTATGATTCATGTAGAGAAAAAGATTGCCTGGAAAACTTAAGAGTATTTTTAACCAGACGTGGTCAGGAAATTGTTGATAGAGCTATTAACGTTAAATGTAGAAAATCTGAAGTTATTTGGGTTTTCCCGGATGTAGAGGCCGTACCTTTTAATAGGGGTTTCTTTACTGTAAGTGTGAAATTCTTCTTCAGAATTACATTAGATGTATTTACAGGTGTTGGAGCACCTACACCTGTAGAAGGCGTGGCAACTTTTGACAAGACCGTTATACTCTTCGGCTCTGAAGGAAAAGCAAGAATATTTGAATCTAAATTCAAAGAAGATGCTTTTGATCCGCAGCTTTGTTCAAAAACCAACCTTCCAAAAGCTAAGGTTGAAGTTGTTGACCCAATTTGTCTGGCAGCAAAATTAGTTGATATTACCGACAGATTGTTTGAGACAGATGAATTCGACTTGGCAGGAGTACCTGAAAGTGTTTCCAATTGCTTCGATGATGAACTAGCAGCTGGAGTAGAGAGAAAAAGAGTTTTTGTTTCACTAGGATTGTTTACTATTATCAAGCTTGAAAGAAATGTTCAACTTCTTATTCCGGCATTTGATTTCTGTATTCCGGAAAGAGAATGTATTGCGGCTACGGAAGATAATCCTTGTGAATTGTTCGAAAGAATTAGATTTCCTACTGATGAATTCTTCCCACCTCAAAGAGAAGATTTTGCAGGCGCAGAAGATGTATTTAAGAATCCGAATTCTTGCAGATAAAAATATAGGCCACAAAACAGTGGACCACTGGAAAAGTGCCCTTGGAACATTGTGAAAAAGTCGTAGGTATAAGAAAAAACCTGCGGCTTTTTCTTATACAGATATCAGATGACCCAGGATATATAAATCAAATCCCAGATCATCTTTTTTATTGCATTATCAGGCACCCCCTATGAAAGTCGGCTTATTTTTAAGAGTGTTATTGAATAATCACAGCTTTTTTTTCTTTTAAATCACTCATATTATTTGCTTTAATCATTCCTTTAGATAAAGTATAGATGATATCATCAATATACAGGATTCTTTCCACGTTGCGTTCGCTATTATACCAATAATTACCTGACTTCAGGTAGTCTTCTTCTGTCAAGTGCGTAATCCTTCCTTTTAAACGGAATCCGTTCTCAATACCTATATTGTAAATATAAGCACCTTGAAAAGTAAATTCACCATATTGAGGAAATCCTTGGTGCTTACCCTCACTCGTATCTCTTGCCTCTTTTAGAGTAACGGGAAATGCAAGCAAGTTCTTTTCTTTTGAGAACAGCAATGCTTTATGATTTCTCAGCAATTCTGAGTCTGTTCCCCGATCCCCTATATATTCAGCAAACTTTTCTTTAGGATTGTTTACATCACTAACATCAAAAAGTGCCATTTTTAATCCCTGATAAAACGCCCCGGTAGATAATTCTACCGTATCTTTTCCGAAACCAATGATATGGTTTTCATCATAGGGATGTAAATAATCACTGTACCCCGGGATTTTCAAAGCCCCCAGGATCGACGGCTTCTTTGGATTTTTCAAGTCTATTACAAAGAGCGGATCGACCTTTTTAAACGTCACGACGTACGCCCTGTCGCCCATAAATCTCACAGAATAAATCTTTTCGCCGGGAGCGACATCTTCAAGCTTCCCGACAATATTTAATGTCTCATCAAGTACATATACATTATTTTTGGAAGTATATTCATCATTTCTCCACTCATCCCCTTTTGTGGTCGCAATCCTGAAATAGTCTTTACTTTCATCCATTGAGAATTGATTCAATACCGTTCCGGGGACTTCTCCCTTGCTTAGATAAGTGATACTGCCATCATTTAAAGAGAACTTATAAACAAGTGTATTTAACTGCTGATAGACATAGGGTCTAATCATATCATCCTTCTCAGTATTATAGGAAGTGACCCCAATATACATGTTATCATTGGAAACATATACATTTTTACTGACACCCAAGTAAGTTGAAACTTTTATTTTTTCGTCAGACTTATCTAAATTCAGACCGGCAATGATCAAATAATTCGGATTCTCAAACTTTGGAATATACTGAATATCTTTATAATCTACGTTAATGTAGCTATTGCCAATGGCAGTGTCGCGATACCGGGGCGTACTTTTTTCCGGCTGCTGCTGAATATAGTAATAGTTAAGATACTTGTTTGTGATGAAGTATAGTGCCGTACCTATTTTTCGGGACGTCACATATTGGCCATCCAGTTCCACTTCACGAATACTGCGGATATTTTCTTTATCTGAAATATCATATATGATGGCTTTTACAGTATGCTCAACATCAGGTCTGATGATCGAAGCTTTCTTTTTAGCTGCGGCAGGATAATCTGATATATTTTTATCGTATGCAGAACCAATCACTACCAGGTGTTTATCGTCAAGGTATAGCTCTATAGGATTAAAATTCTGATCACCATAGGCAATGGTACTGACAACATTTAATTGGTCTGCAGGATAAGCCTTCGCCACTACAATACGCTGCTTGTTCACTTGATAGATATATTCTCCGTCGGTTTTCACAATATCTGCTTCGTCCACACCCTGCACCTGAATATTGGTAGTGGAGTAATCCGATGTCTTTGAACCGGATACCGGCGCAGCTTCTTTCTTTGCTTCAGGAGCGGCTCCTGTCAATGTATCCAGTGCCACAGCGGTACTAACCTCCATTTCACCATGTCTATATCCACTGTGGTTTTTCGCCTCTTCTATCAGGCTTGTCAATTTTTCATAGCTTCCTACAGCAGGCAGTACATTTACCCTGGCAATGATCTTGTCTAACAATGCTTTATCGGTATTTACGTCAAAAAGTTTTTCACGGTCACTGATTACAATCAATCCTCTATCGTAAAACACTTTCTTATCCAACGCTTCCGCCAATGCCCTTAGGGGTACGAGCGTCCTTCCATTCGCTTCCTCTGCAGGAACTTCCAGCAAAATGGTTTTATCATTCACTTTCATAATTTTACTTCCCAATATCATCCGTATATCCTTGCTGCCTAAAGATATTTTGATTTCTGAAGTGTTTTCATTCCAGTCTACATTGGCACTCAGGCTCTCTGAAATAAACCGTACCGGCACAAGCGCCCTTCCTTCTTTCACCATAGGATATACTTCCGGATTGGCCGTATCGATATCTTTAAGCTGATTATTTATATTTGCTTTGGGACTTCCTATGTACAGTACAATAGCGTCGCTTATTCTTTCCCTAATGATTTCTTCCAGACTATTGCTTTTGTTGTCAGCATTGATAGCAGTACTGCTACCATCGGTCATGGAAAACCCTACATTGATTTGTTGAGTTGAAATCACCGCAGCCACTATCAGCAGTACGCATATGATAATACTGATCTTTTTCATTTCTCCACCCACTTTATTACATAATATTTAAGCGCTTATAAATGATTAGACATTGATTCTATTCTTTTTGTTCCATAGTATTTATATGATTGCCTACCAGTTTTTTCATGTCTTCCGGGATCTCTGAAGTAAATCTCATAGGAATCTTGCTTACAGGGTGGGTGAATTCGAGATAATAGGAATGTAATGCCTGACGATTAATTAGCTCCGGCTCTTCTTTGCCATACAGCCAGTCTCCAACAAGGGGGTATCCCATATGACTCAAATGTACCCTTATTTGATGCGTCCTGCCTGTTTTTAAAGTTAATTCAACGACAGTAAAATGATTTATTCTGTTCACTACTTTATAATATGTGACCGCCTGCCGGCCTTCAGCACTGATCATCCTCTTAATAGTACTCCCTTCCTCTCTCGCAATAGGAAGGTCGATCTTCCCTTCATCTTGATGGATGTATCCATGGGCAACGGCAATATATTTTCTTTTCAGCTCTTTGCTAATAATCTGGTCCGCTAACTGCTGGTGGGCATATTGATTTTTTGCGATGGTCATCAGACCTGAGGTGCCTTTATCAAGTCGATTCACCGGACGATACATAAAAATCTGTTCTTTCTGCTGCCAGTAATACACAACCCCATTGGCCAGCGTATTGCTGAAATTTCCTTGACTGGGATGCACCGGCATCTCCGGCGGTTTATCAACCACCATAATATCTTCATCTTCATATTGTATTTTTATATCCATGGGCGTTGGAACGATATTCTCAGAAAACTCAATAGGCATGGTAATCATCATTATATCATCTTGTTGGACGATGGCAGTAACATTGACTACTCGGCCATTGAGCGTAATTCCTTTGGTAAGTTTCAATCTATTGATGAATCTTGTTGACATTTTATAATAACCGGTTAATATTTGTTTAATGCTTTTTTCGGCCATATCTTCTTCTATTTTAAGTTCAAGTATTCTATTCAATCATGCCCACATCCTTATCATATCGTATGTATTCATAATATAACCTTTTACATTATGAATTAGTTTTGAAAGTTTAGCAAGTACATGTTATAATATTCACCATATGATAATATTTGTAATAATTAAAATTTCTGGAGGTTACCTATGATAAATACATTTTTATTTGACTTGGACGGAACGCTTCTTCCTCTGGACATGGACCGGTTTATGAAATTATATTTTGATGAACTTGGAAAATGTTTTAGTGATATGATTTCACCGGAGGTATTGTATAAGTACATTTGGGAATCAACCGAAGCCATGGTCACTAATACCGATTATCGGACAAATGAAGAGGTTTTCATGGATAAGTTCTCTTCCCTTATAGATGGGAATATCGAAACTTACCAGAGCCGTTTCGATGCGTTTTATGATCATGAGTTTTTAAATGTGAAAGCCTCTGTTCAAAGCATGCCGCTGATTAAAGAATGTATTAGCATCTTAAAAGAAAAAAGCTATGAGCTTGTAGTTGCAACCAATCCCCTATTTCCTAAAAAAGCGATCTTGCATAGAATTGTATGGGCGGGACTTGATCCTAAAGATTTTACATATATCACATCCTATGAAAATAATCATTACTGCAAGCCGCAAATAAAATACTATGAAGAAATATTAAATGAAATAAAAAAATCTCCTGAGCAGTGCATCATGGTAGGTAACGATGTACAGGAAGATCTTATTGCTTCTAAATTAGGGGTTAAAACATATCTGATTACAGATAATATGATCCACAGGTCTAAAAACGATTTTATAACTGATTATAAAGGGACTTATCAGGAATTTTATGATTATGTGTGCGGTTTGGATCCGGTATCTGATACCTTAACATGAATAAAAGGAGATTGTCCTATGACGGACTTTCTCCTTTTAAAGTTTTAAATAGATCTATTTCGCAGCTTCTATAGCAGCTTTGAATTCTGCGATAAGTTCTTTACCGATTTCATTTTCAAATTGTGTATATACCGGTTGAACTGCATCCTGGAATGCTTTTTGTTGTTCCGGTGTTAATTCAGTAACGGTCATACCTGCTGCTTTCAAGTCAGCAACCATGCTCTCGGACATTTCTCTGTTCTTTGCTCTGTTAAGCTTAGCAGATTCCTGCGCTGCTTCTTCAAAGATTTTTTTGTCTTCATCGGAAAGAGATTCCCAAAGCTTTCCGCTGATCAGCATGATATGAGGTCCATATACATGACCTGTCATAGTCATATACTTCTGTACTTCATAGAATTTATTTAAGTTGATAGTAGGAACCGGGTTTTCCTGTCCATCAATTGTATGCTGCTGCATAGCGGTAAACACTTCGCTAAACGGCATTGGAGTCGGGTTTGCTCCCATCGCTTTCCATGCTGCTAAGTGAATAGGATTTTCCATCGTTCTGATTTTTAACCCTTTTACATCTTCAGGGCTTTTTACTTCTTTTGCACTGTTGGTCAAGTTTCTGAATCCATTTTCATAATATGCCAGCAAGTGTATTCCTTTTGAGTCCAGAGTATCTCCGATTTTCTTACCTACAGGACCATCAAAGATCGCATCGGCAGCTTTTGTATTCGGTACGATAAACGGAAGGTCAAATACCATGAATTCCTTAGCCATACCGGTTAATGGAGAAGCGGATGTTACCACCATTTCCAATGTACCCATCTTTACATCCTGCGTTGCCTTTACATCATCACCCAACTGGGCATTCGCGTATACTTGTATGTCATATCTGCCATCTGTCTTTTCTTCCACTATTCTTTCAAATTCCTTACTGCCAAGATACGCAGGATGCTGCTCATTGATACCATTGCTGATTTTGATGATCTTAGCGTCCTTTTTCACTTCTGCCTTTTGTTCTTGTTTTGCTTCCTGTTTTGCCTCTTGCTTCGGTTCTTCCTTAGTGGCCGGTGCCTGCTTGGAAGACAAGCAACCTGTAAACAAGGACATGGTCATCAGTGATGCTAATACCAGACTAACTACTTTTTTCTTCATAAATGAACTCCTCCTTAAAAATTGTTTTTAGTTTAATTTAACACCCTTATTATCAAAAGAGATTTTTTATCTCTTTATAATAATCACTTGTACAAATTATTGACTTACAGCATAAGGAATGAAAGTAATAAGATCCGGCACATACGTGATCAGCAAGAGTACCGATATCATCACAGCAATGAATCCCAATACCGGCGGTGTTAAATCCTTCATGGATAATTTTGATAATCCGCATCCCACAAACAGTACGTTTCCTACCGGAGGCGTAATAAGTCCTATACAAAGATTTACGACCATTACCACTCCAAAATATATCGGATCCAGGCCGAAATCGACAACGATAGGCAATAAGATAGGCCCCATAATCAGCAAAGCCGGAGTCAAATCCATTACACACCCTACCAACAGCAGCAAGATGTTGATTAAAAGCATGACGATCATTATATTATCGGATATGGACAGCAATGTATGTGCCAGCAACTGAGGTACCTGGGCTGTCGTAATCATATATCCTGCCGCAGTGGCAGCACCGCAAACCAGCATAACCACTGCCGTACTTTTTGATGAGGTAATCAAAATCTCAGGTAAATGATGTAGTTTTAATTCTTTGTATCCGAAAAATCCTACAAACAGAGCATATACTACTGCAACTACGGCTGCCTCTGTCGGAGTGAATACTCCTGATAGGATTCCTCCCATGATAATGACCGGTAAAAGAATCGCCCAAAAAGCGTTTTTTGTACTCGCCCATACTTCCTTCATGGAGGATTTGTGGTCAGATCTATATCCTTTTTTCTTAGCATGGAAATACCATACCACCATAAGCCCTAACCCTATTAACACACCAGGGATAATGCCACCCAGAAACAGCTTAACAATGGATACCCCACCGATAACACCAAAGATAATCATCGGAATACTTGGGGGTATAATGGGACCGATGGTTCCTGCCGAAACAATTAATGCAGTACTTTTTTTCTTGTCATATCCTTCCTGTTCCATGATCGGAAGTAATATAGACCCAATGGCGGTTGTATCTGCGATGGCAGAACCGGATACACCGGCAAACAGCATACTTGCCAAAACGGTTACATAGCCCAAACCACCTGTGACATGTCCCACAAGGGCCTTGGCGAAAAATACGATCCGCTTGGATATTCCTCCCACATTCATAATTTCTCCTGCCAGCACGAAAAACGGAATAGCCATCAACGCAAAGCTGTCAATACCTCTTACAATACTTTGGGTAATAATTTCAGCAGAAACGCTGTCCATGAACATCATTAACACTACCGTCGTCAGAATAAGACTGAACGCAATAGGTACATTAAGTAAAATAAAACCGAATAAAGCAACTAGAAATGCTATTAACATGTGGCTTCCTCCTTACTGAATAAAAATTTGATATGCTTGATCAATTTAAACGCTGCTTGAAGGAAAAACACAGTTCCGGATATAGGTACAATCATATAAACATATGCATAGGGCAGTGCAATCGCCGGAGACTTCCAATCCCAACTGGACATCATAATATTGTATCCGCCTTTGATCACCAAAAAGATTCCATACAACACCAGAATATCTGCTACGATCTGTATCAACTTGGCTACAGGTTTCGGAACAGCATTAATCAATACATCCAGCCCCAAATGTTCGTCTTTGATATATGCCAGATTCGCACCTAAAAACACTAGCCAGATAAACATAAATCTTGAGACTTCCTCCGTCCATGCGATGGATGCATTTAAAAAGTAACGGAATATGACATTCATAAAAACTACCACAACCATTGCCGAAAGCATTAAGCAGGTTGTAAATACTGCGGTTTTTTCCAACCCTTTATATAGCTTATCGAAGCTACCCTCACTTTTCTTCATCAAATTGCCTCCCTTTAATTTATCCCCGTCAATTCTGTATTACAAGTTTATTATACATATTAAATAATTTGTTGTCAATATGTTTATTTAATTTGTTCATTTTGCTTATATTTTCCATGGTTTTATATATTCATACATATATAATTCCGCATATTCCTAGCATCACCCAATAACATGTATTACAAGTTTTGCTATACATACGCTACAGCTATGTCTCAATGCATTTTGTAAAATACGTATTATTTTTTCATTAAGCAGAACATAATCCCGTTATATTATGATTATAATTCCTACCTAATGCCAAATAAGAAGCAGAAGAAAAAACTGAGTTTTTTTCTTCTGCTTCTTATTGTTGATTATTAAACCTCTTGATATTATGCACCACTTTCATCCGCTATATATTATTTCAATAATAACATCATTACACGTAACAAATCATTGTGATAATGTTTCGCTTACCATAACATAAAAAAGAGACCGTCGCATCTTCGACTTTCTCTATTACAGCACCATTTCTCAATTATTTTTTGCATTTTAATTCACTTTGCTATTTTTTTCACTATTCATTAACGACTCAATGGAATCCAGAATATGTTCTTCCATAATTTCCCTAGTCAGATTGCGATCCTTCTTTTTGATCGCCTCTAAAATTTTCTTATGATAATACAAACCGTGAAACTCGCCTCGATGGCAATAGATATCAACAATCGTCGCACCGAATATATCTTTTATAATATAAAAAACCTGTATAATAAAAGGATTTCCTGTCATTTCTGCTAACGCAACATGAAAATTCAAATCTTCATTACAGAACGGCTCTCCATCATCTTTATATAGCTCCATTTTTTTATATATCTTTTCAAGCTTTTCAATATCTTCATCTGTTGCCTTATCGGCTGCTAATCCAGCTGTTTCTATCTCTATTGCCTGCCTGAACTCCATCATTAGAATAGATTGCTTACCATTTAATGCCATGATCGGTATTAAAGAATTCATATAAATAGCCGGGTCTAATTCTTTAACGTATGTCCCTTCTCCTTGTCTTGCCTCAAGCAACCCTAAAGTAATCAGCTTCTGCAATGCAGCCCTGATTGAAATACGACTGACATCCAGAATACTTGATAACTCATTTTCCGACGGAATTTTTTCGCCCGGCTTCCACACACCTTTTATAATCTGATCCCTTATCCTTTCAAAAACTTGTTGGCTTATATTACTTTTTTTTATTGGTTTCATACCCTTTTTCATCCCATTCCGAATTCTATTAAAGAACAGTTCCCCGTGTCCGCTGTTTACGAAAAGACAACTCCCTCGGCGATAATTCATATTACTATTTTAAAGTTCTATATACATTACAATAACGTTTCTTCCTTAATCATTGAATAAGTGTTCGCCATTTCAAATAGTATTATATGTTATACTCACAGATTATTCAAGTGTTTGTCTAACAAAATATACTAACCAACCGCATGTTGCGGTTGGTTAGTATATAAAAATCAAGTTATCAAGACTATTATTTCGCAGCTTCTATAGCAGCTTTGAATTCTGCAATAAGTTCTTTACCGATTTCATTTTCAAATTGTGTATATACCGGCTGAACGGCATCCTGGAATGCTTTTTGTTGCTCCGGTGTTAATTCAGTAACGGTCATACCTGCTGCTTTCAAGTCAGCAACCATGCTCTCGGACATTTCTCTGTTCTTTGCTCTGTTAAGCTTAGCAGATTCCTGCGCTGCTTCTTCAAAGATTTTTTTGTCTTCATCGGAAAGAGATTCCCAAAGCTTTCCGCTGATCAGCATGATATGAGGTCCATATACATGACCTGTCATAGTCATATACTTCTGTACTTCATAGAATTTATTTAAGTTGATAGTAGGAACCGGGTTTTCCTGTCCATCAATTGTATGCTGCTGCATAGCGGTAAACACTTCGCTAAACGGCATTGGAGTCGGGTTTGCTCCCATCGCTTTCCATGCTGCTAAGTGAATAGGATTTTCCATCGTTCTGATTTTTAACCCTTTTACATCTTCAGGGCTTTTTACTTCTTTTGCACTGTTGGTCAAGTTTCTGAATCCATTTTCATAATATGCCAGCAAGTGTATTCCTTTTGAGTCCAGAGTATCTCCGATTTTCTTACCTACAGGACCATCAAAGATCGCATCGGCAGCTTTTGTATTCGGTACGATAAACGGAAGGTCAAATACCATGAATTCCTTAGCCATACCGGTTAATGGAGAAGCGGATGTTACCACCATTTCCAATGTACCCATCTTTACATCCTGCGTTGCCTTTACATCATCACCCAACTGGGCATTCGCGTATACTTGTATGTCATATCTGCCATCTGTCTTTTCTTCCACTATTCTTTCAAATTCCTTACTGCCAAGATACGCAGGATGCTGCTCATTGATACCATTGCTGATTTTGATGATCTTAGCGTCCTTTTTCACTTCTGCCTTTTGTTCTTGTTTTGCTTCCTGTTTTGCCTCTTGCTTCGGTTCTTCCTTAGTGGCCGGTGCCTGCTTGGAAGACAAGCAACCTGTAAACAAGGATGCGGTCATCATTGATACTAATACCAGACTAACTACTTTTTTCTTCATAAATGAGTTCCTCCTTAAAATTTTGTTTTTAATAGATACAAAGTCTGCACCCATTATATTTCATGGCTTTTCAGCCTGAAATTCTTAATTATTTTCTCTATGTGGCTGCCCATTTTCCAATTGCCCTGGATCTATTTAACAATATTAATATTTGATTAGCAGATTCCAACCACTTTCAATAAATTGTGTTGCTGTTCTGTTTACCGGACCATAGGTAATAAATTCATCAGGTGTCATATACCATCTTCATTATATTACTTCATAAATCTTTCTTTTCAGGCAGTCCGTTTTTACTCCAGCCACCATCTACAAATAATGTTTGCCCTACCATTCCGCTTGAATCATCTGACGCTAAGAAACAAACCGCATTTGCTATTTCTTCAGTTTCCAGAAGTCTTTTGCCAGGTACGATGGTCAATATCTCATCAATATTGATAATTCCTTCTGTGATTCCTTGTTTTACCATATCAGTAGCAACATATCCAGGAGCTACGGCGTTAATTCTGATACCAAATCTTGCCCATTCGACACCTAGTGTTCCTACCAATCCATTTACTGCCGCTTTTGAGATATTGTACAAGGACCTCTTGCTTGTATACTCCGTTGAGTTTGCGGATGAAATACATACAATAACTCCTTTTCCCTTTGGAATCATCACCTTTGCAGCTGCAGTAGAAGCGAAATAAAGTGCTTTTAGATTAATTCCCATTAATTTATCCCATTCCGCTTCTTCGAAATCTACAGCCCATTTTCTAATTTGAATACCCGCATTGTTTACCAAAATATCTAATGTTCCGTATTTTTTTACAACATAGTCCATCATATTGCTTATTTGTTGGACACTCTCTAAATTAACTAAAAAATAATCAGCTTCATATCCCTGAGATTTAAATTCTTCAACTGTATTTTTCATTTCATCCTCAAGAATATCAGCAATAACTACAGTTACTCCTTCTTCCAACAACCTCTTAGCCATTGCTTTGCCTAAACCTTTGGCTCCGCCTGTCACAATTGCGATTTTTCCTTCTAAATTTTTCATTTTATCGCCTTCCTAGTAGATTATTTACTTACAGCATAAGGAATGAAAGTAATAAGATCCGGTACATACGTGATCAGCATTAGTACCGCTACCATCACAGCAATGAATCCCAATACCGGCGGTGTCAAATCCTTCATGGATAATTTTGATAATCCGCATCCTACAAACAGTACGTTTCCTACCGGAGGCGTAATCAGTCCTATACAAAGATTTACTACCATGACCACCCCGAAATATATCGGATCCAGGCCGAAATCGACAACGATAGGCAATAAGATAGGCCCCATAATCAGCAAAGCCGGAGTCAAATCCATTACACACCCTACCAACAGCAGCAAGATGTTGATTAAAAGCATGACGATCATTATATTATCGGATATGGACAGCAATGTATGTGCCAGCAACTGAGGTACCTGGGCTGTCGTAATCATATATCCTGCCGCAGTGGCAGCACCGCAAACCAGCATAACCACTGCCGTACTTTTTGATGAGGTAATCAAAATCTCAGGTAAATGATGTAGTTTTAATTCTTTGTATCCGAAAAATCCTACAAACAGAGCATATACTACTGCAACTACGGCTGCCTCTGTCGGAGTGAATACTCCTGATAGGATTCCTCCCATGATAATGACCGGTAAAAGAATCGCCCAAAAAGCGTTTTTTGTACTCGCCCATACTTCCTTCATGGAGGATTTGTGGTCAGATCTATATCCTTTTTTCTTAGCATGGAAATACCATACCACCATAAGCCCTAACCCTATTAACACACCAGGGATAATGCCACCCAGAAACAGCTTAACAATGGATACCCCACCGATAACACCAAAGATAATCATCGGAATACTTGGGGGTATAATGGGACCGATGGTTCCTGCCGAAACAATTAATGCAGTACTTTTTTTCTTGTCATATCCTTCCTGTTCCATGATCGGAAGTAATATAGACCCAATGGCGGTTGTATCTGCGATGGCAGAACCGGATACACCGGCAAACAGCATACTTGCCAAAACGGTTACATAGCCCAAACCACCTGTGACATGTCCCACAAGGGCCTTGGCGAAAAATACGATCCGCTTGGATATTCCTCCCACATTCATAATTTCTCCTGCCAGCACGAAAAACGGAATAGCCATCAACGCAAAGCTGTCAATACCTCTTACAATACTTTGGGTAATAATTTCAGCAGAAACGCTGTCCATGAACATCATTAACACTACCGTCGTCAGAATAAGACTGAACGCAATAGGTACATTAAGTAAAATAAAACCGAATAAAGCAACTAGAAATGCTATTAACATGTGGCTTCCTCCTTACTGAATAAAAATTTGATATGCTTGATCAATTTAAACGCTGCTTGAAGGAAAAACACAGTTCCGGATATAGGTACAATCATATAAACATATGCATAGGGCAGTGCAATCGCCGGAGACTTCCAATCCCAACTGGACATCATAATATTGTATCCGCCTTTGATCACCAAAAAGATTCCATACAACACCAGAATATCTGCTACGATCTGTATCAACTTGGCTACAGGTTTCGGAACAGCATTAATCAATACATCCAGCCCCAAATGTTCGTCTTTGATATATGCCAGATTCGCACCTAAAAACACTAGCCAGATAAACATAAATCTTGAGACTTCCTCCGTCCATGCGATGGATGCATTTAAAAAGTAACGGAATATGACATTCATAAAAACTACCACAACCATTGCCGAAAGCATTAAGCAGGTTGTAAATACTGCGGTTTTTTCCAACCCTTTATATAGCTTATCGAAGCTACCTTCACTTTTCTTCATGAAATGACCTCCTTTTTTATCTATATATTAGTACTTATGTTATGGATATCAAAATTGGCATGCGGATAATAATTATTAGTTAATCAATAGGTGTCAATACAATTTTAAGCCCTTCCTTCGACTCAATCAATTCAAACCCTTCATGCCATTTATCCAACGGCAGTTCATGAGTGATAAAATCATTAAGATCCACAGCTTTTTGACTCATCAAAACAAGACATTGCTCCCACACATCCCAGTTATGACTGAATGTAAAGTTTACCGTTACAGCTTTGGTTATCAATGGGTCTAATGAAAAATCAACCGGTTTGGGACCCCAACCTATTTTATTAATTTCACCGCATGGTTTCACAACATCCACGGCTAATTTAAATGTAGGAGAGAATCCGGCTGTATCTACTACGAGATCGGCTCCATAGCCATCTCTCATCCCTTTAATAACAGGGATAGGATCTTCTTTTGAACTATTGATGGTAACGGTTGCACCAAGCTTCTTAGCCAACTCCAACCTTCCTTCATCACCATCAGTACCAATGACGATGATATCTGAAGCACCAACAATACTTGCGATCTTAGTACAAAGCAATCCAATCGGACCAGGACCAATAATAACTACTAAATCGCCCGGCTTGATTTTTGAATGTTTTACCAACGAGCTGTAGGCCACGCACAGCGGCTCTGTAAGTGATGCTTCCTTAAGACTTACATTATCAGGTACACGGTGTAAGATTCTACTGGGAACTTTTACATATTTTGCAAATGCACCATCGGTATGGAATCCATAACCTTTTCTTTCACGGCAAACGTGATAATTATTTGTACGGCACAAGATGCATTCTCCGCAGTAATCCGCATGCGTTTCCGCCGTTACTCTGTCTCCTACTTTATACCCTTGAACGTTTTCACCAATCTTTTCGATAGTACCCGAAAATTCATGTCCGAGAATTAACGGAACATTCACTTTATACGTTACTTTGTTATGATGCATATGTGGGTCACTTCCACAAATCCCAATATAGGCAACTTTTACGAGCACATCATTTGGTCCTATTTCAGGAATGGGAACTTCCCTCAACTCGGTTGCACCATCCACATTGTCATATTTTACTACCGCTTTCATCATAGATACTCCCCCTTAATATTAGTGATACTTAGTGAAAATAGAATAGAAAATTATAAATTGATAAAGTAAAAGAATAAAAACATTAGTGATATTATGTATGTTGTATTACAACTGTTATTATATATTATTAACAGTTACATGTCAATATAATTCAAATATTTTATTGGTTTTATATAAAACCAATAAAATATTTGTCTAACTTCATTTTTGATTCTCTAGAGAGTTCTTTAAAGATTGTATCGAATCCAAAATATGTTCTTCCATAATTTTTTTTGTAAGATTGCTGTCTCTCGTTCTAAGTGCATCTAGAATTTTTTTATGGTAATACAAACCGCGAGATTGACCTTGATGCCGGTTTATATCAACGACAGCCGCACCTAAGATATCTTTTACCACATGGAAAACTTGTACTATAAATGGATTTCTTGACATTTGTGCTATTGCAAGATGAAAATTCAAATCTTCAATAAGAAAAGGAGCACGGTCATCCTTATACAATTCCATCTTCTTGTATATTTTCTCTAGATTATTAATATCTTCATCTGTTGCTTTGTCTGCTGCGAGTCCCGCTGTTTCTATCTCTATTGATCTTCTAAACTCCATCATCAGCATAGAACGCTCGCCATTTAGAGCCATGACAGGCATTAAGGAGTTCATATAATTAGATGAATCCAGCTCTTTTACATATGTCCCTTCTCCTTGTTTTGCTTCAAGCAAGCCTAAAGTGGTCAATTTCTGCAATGCAGCCCTAACTGAAATACGACTGACATTCAGAATATTTGCCAACTCATTTTCTGAAGGAATTTTTTCGCCGGGTTTCCATATGCCTCTAATGATTTCATTTCTTATACGTTCAAAAACCTGCTGACTTATATTACTTTTTCTAATTGGCTTCATACTAATATTCTCACCCATCCAAAGTTAATCACATACCAATGTATAATTGTTAGAATAGACTTCTGTTCATATTAAAACTCGTATATTTTTCTTCTTTCCAATAATGCTTCTGACATATTTTTATTTCTTAAGCATACTTTCAACCGCATCAACAATCGCTGCTGAAGTCAAACCATAACATTCAAGCAATTCGTCATAATTTGACGCCGAAGTTCCAAAACAATCTTTCACACCCACAAATTCAATAGGTATAGCAGTTCCTCTTAACGCTTCTGCGATCGCACTACCCAGACCACCTATAATAGAGTGTTCTTCTGCTGTAACCACAGCTTTGCATCCTTTTGACAGTTCAATAATACCATCCTGATCTAAAGGCTTAATGGTACTTACATTGACCACTTTTGCCGATACGCCTTCTTTTTCAAGCTGTTCTGCCGCTTCCATCGCTTTTGAAACCATTACGCCATTTGCAAAGATGACAACATCTTTTCCATCTTTAATTTGATATAATTTACCGATTTCATACGTTTGTGCTTCATCAGTATACAATGGTAGATCATTTCTATTTATTCTAATATACACAGGTCCCGGATAGCTTGCCATTGCTTTAACCATCTTTTTTGTTTCTATTGCGTCTACCGGTACCAGAACAGTCATGTTGGGTATTGCTCTCATCACCGCCATATCCTCTATAGCCTGATGTGTAGAACCATCTCCAAAGTCAGACAGTCCTGAGCTTGAACCGCATATTTTTACATTCAGCTTTGCAATAGAGATAGTCTGTCTCAATTGGTCATAGGCCCTTCCCATTGCAAATATTGCAAACGTACTGATAAAAGGAATTTTTCCTGTTAGTGATAGTCCTGCTGCAGTAGATGCCATATTTTGCTCAGCGATCCCCATTTCAAAATATCTTTCCGGAAATTCACTTTCAAACATACACGACATTGTTGATTTTCCTAAATCAGCTTCTAAAGCTACAATGTTTTTATTTTCTTTTCCAAGTTCAACCAACGTTTCACCATAGGCTACTCTTTGACTTTTTGTACTCATTTCTCTCACCTCACACTTTTAACTTTTCTAAATCTTTTATTGCGGTACTATACTGTTCTTCGGTCATTGAACCATTATGGAACGCAGCATTATTCTCTGCAAATGAAAAACATTTCCCTTTTACGGTTTCAGCAATAATCACCGTAGGTTTGCCTTTTATTTCATCAGCTTTATCCAGTGCTTCAATAATTTGGCCCATATCATGTCCATCAATTGCAATAACATTCCAACCAAATGCTGCCCATTTTTCCGGTATCGGATTTGTATTAAATCTATCAGTGATCGCACCGGTCGCCTGCAATCTGTTTCTATCTAGGATGGCTACCAAATTATCAATCTTAAAATTAGCTGCCGCCATTGCAGCTTCCCAGATTTGTCCTTCTGCCAGTTCCCCATCACCTAGAATAACATATACTTTATTGTTACCTCCATCTAGCTTCAGCCCTAGCGCCATCCCGTTGGCGATGGATAACCCTTGCCCAAGAGACCCGGTATTTGCTTCTATTCCCGGTGTTTTGGTCATATCCGGATGTCCCTGAAGTTTTGCGCCAAGTGTTTTTACCTTTTTAAGCTCTTCTTTTGGAAAATATCCGGCCTCGGCAAGTGCTGCATATTGTACTAACGCCGCATGACCCTTACTTAACAAAAACCTGTCTCGCTCTGCCATACTAGGGTTCTGAGGATCATGTTTCATCTTGTAAAAATATAGTGCAGCCACAATATCAGCACATGAACTAGAGCCTCCCAAATGGCCTACCTTACCAACACCAATCATATCTGCAATATTCCTTCTTAATTGAAGCGCCTTATCTTCAATTGACTTTATAATATCTTTTGATACCATAATCATCCCTTCTTTCAATAAAGTAATATAATTTCATTTAAACAATTAATAAATGTTAATAAAAATTTGAAGCCTTCGTCACCATCAGTGCCAATATGGATATTTTCTATGAGCCTTAGTTTTAATGTTTTGCAGAATAAGCCAAGATCTTGTTTTTGATAGGTTGATCCTATTTAAAGGTATTTCGTAATATGTAAGTTGTATTACATATTACATTGTATATTTTAGATAACTATTTGTCAATACATTTTTATAAAATTATTTATTTAACACAAATTTATTCTTTATCCTGGTTTTTTATTACAAATAATAATTAAAGAAGCAGAAGGCAAATCCGTCTGCCTTCTGCTTCTTTATTATTATTATTCACATTTTCATTTCTCTTGTTAAATCTTTGCTATTCTATTGGTTCGCTTACTATTACAGACCAATGCTTACCTCGATAAGCATTATAACCTTTTGTATGTGCATAACCAAATAAATGCATTTTTCCGCTTTTGTCTTTTTCTATTGTATAACCGTACTCCTCACCTTTTGTAACCACCTGAACAGCCTTTAAATGATTAAGGTTTTCTTTCAGGATATCGCTGTGGTTATTTGAACCTATAACGACCCCCTCTTTATTAATGACATAAATTTTTCCGTTTTCACCGATTTTAGCATTTTCGATAATGTCATAGATGAATTCCCAGTTAAAAAACGTGATAAATACGCCTATCATTTCACCGTGGTCATTTCTCACGGGGCACGCATATGAAATCGTGTATTTCCCTAAATCTTCAGAGTAATACATATCGGTAACATAAACCTTTTGTTCTTGTTTAATGACTTTGAACCACTGACTTTCACCCCGGTTTACTCCAACCAGCTCCTGGTCACCGGCTGCTGCTACCACGTCTCCCTGGATATTTAACAATAATAAGTTATGATAAACCTCGTATATATCCAAAATATTTTTCATTAATTTAGTGGCTCTTTCATAGTTTTCCGGACCGGGCTCTTCCAATGCCTTTTTAATAGAACCGAAAGTAGCCCACGCTTGAACGTCACAATTTCTTTCAAATAGATTTCTATCAATTTTATCTATAACATCAAACGCGACATCTGCTGTCCTTACAGCTATAACTTCATTGGCCTTCTCTTGGATATTGGCTACCAATGCATTACTTTTCTTATTTGCTTCAGTACTTTTTTCAGCTAATTTCTTAATTTCATTCGCTACTATACTAAATCCTCTTCCCGCTTCTCCCGCTCTTGCGGCCTCAATCGCCGAATTTAAAGATATCAGTTTGGTTTGCGATGTGATTTGTTCAATATTTTTCACAACATCACCCATATCTTTATTTGCTTTCTTCAATTCATTTAGAAGACGAGATACATTTAAATTGCTTTTTCCAAACGCCAAAACAATCCCCTCCTTACCGATATAAATACTATAGTTATTAGCGACATTAATACCCACTATTATTTTAAACCGCAATCATTGCCACTTAATATGTATAATAGTATTCTACAACATCATCCGACTTTTTTCAACAAATGCTTTCAAAAAACTTCCAAGCCTATAGGACAGTGATCCGATCCCAATACATCCGGATATATGATGGCATCTTTCAAGTCAGCTTTCAAACTTGGTGAAACACAAAAATAATCTATACGCCACCCTGCGTTATTGGCCCTTGCATTAAACATATATGACCACCATGTATATGCACCTGTTTGATCAGGATAAAAATATCTAAAGGTATCGATAAATCCTTGATTTACCAATTCATCAAACTTACCTCTTTCTTCATCGGTAAATCCCGCATTTTTTCTATTGGTATCCGGATTTTTCAAGTCAATTTCTTTATGCGCTACATTTAAATCCCCACAAAAAATCACCGGCTTTGATTTTTCCAATTGTTTCAAATAACTCAAAAAATCCTCTTCCCACTTCATCCTGTATTCAATACGAGCAAGTCCCCTTTGAGAGTTCGGGGTATAGACCGTGACAAGAAAAAACCCTTCAAATTCCAAGGTAATCACTCTGCCTTCATGGTCATGCTCATCTTTTCCAATACCATAAATCGCTTTTAAAGGTTCTTTTTTAGTAAATACCGCTGTACCTGAATAACCTTTTTTATCGGCATAATTCCAATATTGATGATATTCTTTCAAATCAAGTTCTATTTGACCTTCCTGCACTTTTGTTTCCTGCAGGCAAAAGATATCTGCATTTTCACTTTCAAAAAAACTCATAAAACCTTTCTTCATACATGCACGAATGCCATTTACATTCCATGATATAAGCTTCATATGCTTTAACCTCCAACACTTATTGTCTATAGTTTTATATCCATTATATCATTCTGTCGTTTTTTCCGAAATCAAAAATGATGAGAATAATTATTTTGTTTACTTATCATGCTTAACTATTTCCTTTTTAAAAAACTCTTGACAGCAACAATGTATTAGTGTACTATACAAATAGTACACTAATACATTGTTGCTGCGGAGGTGATGCATTTGAAAAATTTTGATGATAAAGCACCCATATATCTTCAAATTATGAATGATATCAAAAGAGATATTATTGCTGGAGATTTAAAAGGAGGAAGCAAATTGCCTTCAGTAAGAGAAATGGCGGAGAACAAAAGAGTAAATCCCAATACGATTCAAAGGGCATATCAAGAACTGGAAAGAGAAAATGTAACCTTTACTCAGAGAGGAATGGGAACATTTATCACTGAGAATACAGAGATATTAAGCAATTTGAAATCAGAGATGTGCAAAGAAGTGATTACTGATTTTATAAACAACCTAAAAAGCTTTGGATTTTCGAATAATGAGATTATCGACATTATTAAGAATTATTTGGAAAAGGAGAATTTATAATGACTGTGTTATTAGAAGCCAAAAATGTTACCAAGAGTTATTTCGGCAAAAAAGCATTGGATGGCGTAAACTTGAAATTAGATACCGGAAAGATTCTAGGTCTTATGGGACCCAACGGAAGCGGGAAAACAACTTTTATGAAAATCGCTGCCGGCTTGCAGCACCCGTCTTCAGGCGAACTATTGATCGCTGGACATACGCCGGGGCTCCTTACAAAATCAATCGTTTCATTTTTACCTGATACGAACCAACTATATCATTGGATGAAAACAAAAGATGCGGTTGACTATTTTCATGATTTTTTCAATGACTTCGATCTGAAAAAGTGTATGGAAATGCTCCAATTTATGAAATTAGACATGAATAGCAGTGTAAAATCACTTTCTAAAGGGATGTTGGAGAAGCTAAATCTATCTTTAATTTTGTCCAGAAAAGCTAAACTCTATATCATTGACGAACCTCTGGGTGGTGTTGACCCTGTCTCACGAGAACAAATTATTGATTCTATATTAAATACCTACCGTGAAGACAGCTCATTAATGATCTCTACACACCTTGTAAATGATATCGAAAGACTTTTTGACGAAATAGCTTTCATCTCGGCAGGCAGTATCGTTCTCACGGGAAATGCAGAGGATTTAAGGTATGAACATTCAAAATCAATTGATGCGCTTTATAGGGAGGTATTTCAAAATGCTTAAACTGATAAAATACGAAATCAAATCAAGATACAAAATATTGCTTTGGATATTTGGAGTTTTTCTTTTCCTAAATATATTAGTGATGCTTAAAATCCGATTTGACGGAGGTATCTTTGAAAATACAGCCGGCACCTCCTATTCCCTAGCCAACAATACCAACAGCCGCATAAACTTCTTTCTACTGCTGTTTTTATCTGTCAGCGGAAATACTATTCCGATCATGATAACCCTATGGGGCATCCAAAATATGTATAGGGCTTTATATGATCCTTCAAGTTATCTTTTGCTCTCTCTTCCTAAAAAAGGATACCTGATTGTGGGCGCAAAAGTTTTGGCAACATTTTGCGAATTCATTGTTAGTCTGGCGTTGGTTTGTATTGTAGCTGCTGCTCAGATTGCAAACGTCACCCTATGCACCAATATAACATTCAGTAAAATGTGGATAATATTTAATGAAAAAGTGTTAGGAGTCGCTTCATTGATCATTCTTATTAGTATTTTAATGCAGATCACGACAACCGTTGCATTATATTTTTCGATCATTATTATCCGAAGCTTTTTTATCAACAAAAAATTCGGTAGTCTTGCAGCTTTTGGAATCTTTATTGCCACCGCGGTTATAATGATTAAGATTGAACATCTGCTGGAAAAAGTATTCCCCTTTAGCATCAACTTAGGTTCTTTCTTACTATTCAAGTTGCCTCACGAGTTATCCATGGAACCTATAAATATTGCCAGCAGTCTTTTTGACTTATTATTTTTCACCGGTTTATTTTTTGCATCCGGATGGCTTTTAGAAAAAAAGGTCGAGGTATAATGTTCCATCCGATACCATAGGAAAAGTTCTCGGAATAATTATTGAATAAAAGCAGATATTTTGTTATGCTTATGTAAAAAGCAATAAACAAATATCTGCTTTCTATTTTTACTTGGAGGTTACTCGACAAATGAATTTTACCAATAGAAATACTAAATTAATTGTTATCGGCATCCTTGCGGTTCTGCTGCTCCATGCAATATTAGGAAGCATCCCCATCAAAGCCGTATTCAACTTGGCGGCTTTGGAAATCATCTTTGCAGGAATCTGTTTGGCTGCCATTATAAGCTTTCCTTTTTCTACTGTAATGGACACAGTCATCATAATCAAGGAAAGTTTTCAGCATCAGATAGCTTATGAAGATGCTATTTATAAAATCCATAAGTTAGCTATCAAAATCAAACGAGAAGGTGTCCTCTCTATTAAACAAGAAATAGACATGGAGAAAGATATATTTTTGCGGGATGCCATGGTACTGCTAAACGATTATAAAAAACCTGACAACATCCAAGACATTCTCTCAAAAGATATCGAAACAAGGCGTGCTAATTTTCAGAAACCTTATAATGTGCTCAAAATGATGGCGCAGGTTGCTCCATCCTTCGGTTTAATCGGTACTTTAATAGGACTCATCGGGCTGCTGTCCAACATAGATCAACCCCGTCTTATTATGGGAAATATGGCTGCCGCATTGGTCAGTACACTTTACGGGAGCTTGATTGCGAATTTTGTTGCAATTCCTCTGATGGGTAGGTTAAAAGAATATACTGACAGTCATATTCTGCGGTATACTATCATCACGGAAGGGATCGTGTTAATCGCCCGCGAAGAAACTTCCCGGGATATCTTTGATAAGATGAACGTCATGCTGAAAGAAGAACAGAGGCTGCAGTATCCACGCAAATTTCCAAATGAAGGGATGTAAAACTTTATGAGTTCCGATCTTAACCAAAACAAGTATGAAATCCAATACCCTAATAGTTGGTTGATCACTTATTGCGATACCATCACCATCATTCTGTGTTTCTTTATTATCTTTTTTATTCTTTCAGCCAATGAAGTTAGCATGCTTAGCGACATAAAAGAGACCCTTTCAACAAAAGTCAATGATTTAAGTACAAAGGTGAATAAGCTCAATTCTGAAAATAAAGAATTAAAGAAAGAAACCGAATCACTAGCTGCTCAGTTATTTGGATTGAACGATATAAAAAAAGACATGAAAACCTCCAATGAAAGCTTCATTACCTATTTACGAGAAAATAATTTATTAGAACAAGTGGATATTGTGTCCAACGGACAAGGATTATTAATCCGTTTTAAAGATGGAGTGCTGTTTAATAGCGGAAAAGGAGAAATATCTTCTAAAGGCTACCAAACACTGGACCAAATCGGAAACACACTTAGAGATATTGACAATGATATTATTATTCAGGGCTTTACCGATAATCTTCCTATCCATACTTCTCAGTACCCCTCAAACTGGGAACTTTCGGTAGCAAGATCGATTAATGTGGCAAAATATTTGATTGAAGAAAAAGGCATACTTGATGAGCGCATCACTGTGACCGGCTATGGAGAACATAAACCAATAGATACCAATAATACTCCTGAAGGCAGAGCCAATAACAGAAGAATTGAAATTACCATTTTGGATTAAATAATAGTGGGGAGTGAGGAGTGGATAGTGGGGAGGAAATTTTCTCCCCACTATCCACTCCTCACTGCTATTTAGCAAGCCATGCTGCCATAAGCTCTCTGGCAATGGGTGCCGCTGTTTGTCCTCCTGTAGAACCACCATATTCGATGATGACGGCCACCGCTACCTGAGGGTCTTCCACCGGAGCAAAACCTACAAACCATGCATGTTCTTTATTTTTCTCTTTCCCGGTAAGCTCATTCTCAGCTGTGCCGGTTTTACCGGCAACGTTAATTCCTTTGATTCCTGCATTTTTCCCCGTTCCGGTCTCCACTACCTCTCGCATCATCTCTTTTACCTTATTAGCTGTTTCAGGCATCATCGTCTGGCAAAGTCTTTCGGGCTTATGGTTGCTTATCACACTTCCACCGACTGTCGTGACTTCACTTACCAAAAACGGCTTCATCATTATTCCCTCATTGGCAACACTTGATGTAATCATAGCCATATGCAGGGGTGTTACCAGAAGTTTCCCTTGACCCATTCCTACAGCTGCCATATCTGTTTCGCTCATATCGTTATATGGAAAAATACTTTGGTTCATTGGAATATCAAAAGGAATGTCTTTTCCAAATCCGACCTTCAAAGCAGTACTTTTTAGATGTTCAGTTCCTAACTTCACACCAATCTGTGAAAAAAAAGTATTACTGGATACCGCCAACGCCTGTTTCATATTTATCAGTCCATGTGCCTTGCTTCCTGAATTTTTTATTTCTTTTCCGTCAATGACAATACTTCCTTCATCTTCAATAGTGAAATCTCCCAGCCCTTGCTCGATCGCAGCCGCGCTGTTCACAATCTTATAGGTAGAACCCGGTATGTACAATCCCTGTGTGGCTCTTGGAAGAAAAGGATACTCTTTTGACTCCACCATTTCCCTCCACTTTTTTTCTAAATTCTCATTCGTGGGGTTAAAATCCGGCTTGCTTACCATTGCTAGAATCTCTCCGGTCTTTGGATTGACTACTACAACCGCTCCTTTTTTACTTCGTAATAATTTCTCTGCTCTTACTTGGAGCTGATGGTCGATCGTTAAGTGTACATGATTTCCTTTTTTTGCCCCACCGGTCAATTTATTTTTTATATCAAAGACTGCATTAAGCTCATTGATCCCTAATAAATATTTATTATAACTCGCCTCAATTAAGGACTTACCGTAAACTTTGGAGCTATATCCTATGATATGGCTATATAAATTCTTGTAAGGATAGATTCTTTGCTGCTTTTCACCTTCTACCTGACTTTCTGCCAGCACAGTCCCATTTCTGTCAAAAACACTTCCCCTGATAGCATTTTCCTCTTGTTCCAGTTGCCGTCGGTTATAGCTGTTGCTTATAATCTTATCCTTCATAAAAACTTCAAAATATGTCATATACCCGATGATGGAAAGAAATAGCATGCTCATGACCACCAGTGTATGGATAATTCTTTTATTGCTCTTGTGCAATTGTCTCATCCTCCATCTCATAAACCTTCTTTGATACAGCCTGTAAAATACCCAACGCAATAAAACTCGTGGTTAATGAGCTTCCACCATAGCTTATAAACGGAAGAGTGATTCCTGTCAGCGGAATAAGTTTGATTACCCCTCCGATAATAATAAACGTCTGAAATCCAAACATCACTGTAATTCCCAGCGCAACCACCTTGTCAAAAATGCTTTCTACAGCCAGCGCAATTTTAAATCCACGGTAAGCTAGTATAAAGCATAAGAGCACCACAGCTACGCCTCCGAAAATACCCATCTCCTCACAAATAGCAGAGAAAATAAAATCAGTCTGAACCTCGGGGATAAACTGAGGACTTCCCAATCCTATTCCTTTGCCGAAAAATCCCCCTGATCCAATCGCAAATAACGATTGGGCGATTTGAAAACCCTTGCCGGCGATATCTGCCCAAGGATTTAACCAAATATCCACCCTTACCTTAATATGGTATACAAACAAATAGCCGAAAGCGCTTCCTAATAAAGCTATGATGCCATTTGCTAAAAGCACTTTAATATTCTCTTCAAACACATAGAGCAACGTAAAATAAATAAGAAAAAATAACAGCGCGCTTCCCCACTCCCTTTGCAGTACCAAAAAAAGCATATAGGTATATGCTGTAGCTGCCAATATGCTCTTACTTCCTATGATAAAATTTCTATCTCCCAATGTTATTTGAAAAGATTTTAATTGTTCAGGATATTTATAGTAGCATGCCAAAAAGAAAATAAATAATATCTTTATCGGCTCGGATGGCTGAAAGCTATGTCCCTTTATTACAATCCAATTGGTTGCCCCCTGTATACTATCTCCCAGAAGTAAAGTCAGTAAAAACAGTACCAGTGAAGTACCAAGGTATAGATACATCCATCGGCTCCAAAAGCGGAATTTTCGGTACATATAATAACTTAAAAAGAATAAAATTATACCTATTGCAAACCAGATAATCTGTTTGATCCCTAACTGCTTATCTAAGCGATAAATCATAATATTCCCCATACTTACCAACATAGCTACAATTAAAAAAATATATTCATCTCCACAAGCTTTCCATCTTAAAAGAAAATGGGATAGATAAATAATTCCAATTACGCACAATCCCCAATAAATGGTATTACGATCATACGGTTCCTTATATAAGAATAACAGTGCAAATGCTATAATATTCACTAATACCACCATTCTGACAGGGCGGTAATAGTTCAAAATTTTTCTCATAAATATGCCCCTCATTCACATTCTTGTACAAATATAAAATCTAATTGCCCAATATGGATTCTGTCTCCGTTTTTTAAAACTACCGGTTCATTCCCTGCCCGCGTATCATTTACAAATGAACCGTTCGTGCTTTCCAAATCTTCTAAAAAATATGTATTATTTTCTGACAAAAAACGTACATGCCTGCCTGAAAGAAAAGGATCCTGAATGACAATTTCATTTTTACTTGCACGGCCTAAAGTCTTATCCTTATCAATAATATAACTTTCATGTACTTTAAAATCCAGCTTTTCTCTGCGGTTGATCAATTTTAAATATGCATGTTTTTCATTGGTCTTTTTACCATGATCATTTAAGGATTTAATATCCAGATAAATGAGGCGTATAATTCCGAAGATAAATACGTAGATAATCAAGATAAAAATGAATTTAAATATGGAAGAAAGTATCTCAAACATTCTATCCCTCCCCGTTCAATAATATTTTACACTTATGTTCAAATATAAAATGTCAATCCGTAATAAATAAATTGTACATTGTCCATTGTCCATTGTCCATTGTCCATTAGTAATTATTCGCTATTTACTATTCTATTATATTATTAGAAATTTTATAAATCAAATAAAAACACTGCTTTAGTTATTAAAACACCCTTGACAAAACATTTTAATTTTTCTATAATACAATCAAGAATAGAGGGAGTAACTAACCTGAAATAGGGATCAAAGTCGTCATTACGGAAACACAAGTTTCCCGGCTTTGATGGCAAATTAGTCTAGTGAGACTCTACGATTAACGCATGTTAATTGTAGAGTCTTTATGTTGTCTCCCACTTTTCTACTATAAAAAATAAGAGCAGCGCTCTTATAAAAGAAAGGATCATCATCTATGGAAGCACTTATTCACAATCACTTATCCTCATTCCCTATTCTGGTTTTAATTCTTGTAATCGCCGGAACGCTTTACACCTTAAGCAAAGGAGCGGACATCCTTGTAGATGAAGCTGTAAGTCTTTCGGTTCATTGGGGTGTACCCAAAATGATTATTGGTGCAACCATTGTTTCGTTAGGAACAACCCTACCTGAAGCCTCGGTCTCAGTTTTGGCAGCGATCAATGGAAATCCCGACCTGGCTCTGGGCAATGCCATTGGTTCAATTATTGTTGATACCGGTTTGATTATAGGTCTGGCTGCCCTTATTGGACGTTTACCGGTAGATCAGATGATTGTCGACCGTCAGGGGAAAGTACAATTTTTAGCCGGGGTTTTATTGGCTGTCGTTTCCCTTCCTATCTTCTCTAATGGTGTCACAGGAAAAATTACACAGTGGATGGGCTGGGTTTTTATTCTACTGCTGGTCACTTATATCTATGTTTCGATCAAGTGGGCTAGAAACTCTGATGCAACTGAAAATGAGAATGAAGATACGTTCGGCGAAGAAAGAAGTCCTATCATCATCCAAATGCTGAAACTGCTTTTTGGCGTAGTGCTTGTGATAGGATCTTCAAAAATACTTATCCCTGCTGTAGAAATAACAGCTATTCGCATAGGGATTCCTCAAAGTGTTATCGCCGCAACCCTTGTTGCTTTCGGAACCAGTCTTCCGGAACTCGTAACTGCCATTACGGCTGTAAAAAAGGGACATGGCGAGCTTGCTGTAGGTAATATCGTTGGTGCCGATATTCTGAATGTGCTTTTCGTAATCGGAAGTGCAGCAGCAGTTACAGCCGGTGGTCTTAACGTGCCGGTAAACTTCTATAAGCTCCAGATTCCGACTATGCTTATTATTCTGTTTGCTTTTAGAATGTTTTCTAAGAATAAAAACCTTGAAATCACTAAAAAAGAAGGGCTATTACTGTTTGGGATTTACATGATCTATTTGGTACTAAACTATACCTGGATTTAAATGATTTGAGAATATGAATTGTAATTGCATGCGGGTCAGCCGGAAAAAGGTTGATCCGCAAAAAATACCCTATACTGTTTTAGAGCCGGATTGAAAAAACCAGCTATAAAATCTGTTGGAAGCATAAAAAGTAATAAATAGCGTGATCCATGTCCAATACCATACCCATCCGGTATATTCAATTAGATCGGTATGAGCTTCTAGAACTGCCTCAATGATAGTGATCACCGAACAATATATGAAATAATGAGCGAATTTTCTAATCCTCGGCTTCTGTTTCGGATAATACAGATTAAACAACACACATATTGCAGGATATTCAAAATATTCAAAAGTAAAGCTGGTTCTGGAAGCATATGAAAATAATCTTATAGGATATTCGATCAAATGCATTTCCACTATATATAAACCCACAAGCCATGTCATGACTTGTTTGAACAAAAAAGCAACCCAAGCATTGCGTATTTTGTCTCTTGGCACAAAAATAATAAGTAAACCAATGGTTATTACCCATGCAGCTAATAAGATCATATACTCTGTTTTCATCTTGAATCCTCTTTGCAGTCTAAATTCTTATATATTATGAAGGATTATCTCATTATACTGCCCCATTTTTATCTTTGCAGCTAATAATGATCCTAAATGTATCTCTTGGATATAAGGCTATGGCTTTTCGATCCTTTATCTTCTCTACCGGATCACAAGTATCCTTTTTGCGGCAATTCTCACATATACTGCAATTCACCTTTTTCATCTCAGTTGCCATGAAATCCCCCCTGCTATCCGTGTTAGATATTTTATATACACTATTATAGTACTATAGACCTATAATTTCAATACATATAGGTCTGCAAGACTAATGATTTATTAATATTCGACATCATTTTTAATTTTCACGATAAGTTGTAAAAAAGCTGATCAGAAACCGAGCCTTAACAGTTTACTTATATCCTAGCTTTTTATATTTAATATCTCATTTCTCAAATCAATAGAGATACTATCCCCTTCTTTAATAAGTCCCGGGTAATACTTGCTAATGATTTCTCTCCATTCCGGCTGTGTAACGTTATCAAGTACTTGATCAGTAACTTCATGAAAACCATTCAATTCAACAATATCCTTCATAAGTTTTTCTTTAATACCTGTCACTCTAAAAGTCTTTTCCATATATATCTCTCCTTATCCTTGAACATAAATTACTCTTAGTATCTCCAAAGATTATTACAAATATAAAAAGCAGGTATCTACTTCTAAATATAGATACCTGCTTTTTATATTTCGTTATATACGTAGCGCAACTGCTTACTATTTCCTATAAATATACATAAAAAAAGAGTGGCTGGCTTACCACTCCGGTGCGTCCTGGATATCTATCTCAAATATTTGGTCCAAATTCATGGTTCTAAAAAGTTTGTAAATATACTTATTAACATTTTTTAATTTTATTTTAAGACCTTTACGCTTAGCTATGGCCATAGCTTGAAGAAAAACTAAGATTCCTTGACTGTCAATATAATTTAATTCTTTACAGTCAAATTGTATGTCGGCAGTACTGCCGCTAACAATCGGAAATATTTCGTTCCTCAGCTTATCGACATTTGAGATATTTATTTCACCCATAATCGAAACAGCTATACAATGGTTGTCATTCCTTAATCCTACTCCAATATCCACATGCAGCACTTCCTTTCGTATTAAGTTATAAATATATAAATTCGACATTTAAAAGTAAAATCCTGCAATATTTATTATTATTTATTCATATTTTACCAAATTAATGTTTGCCATATATGTATAAAGAGCTCCAAACAACCCGGAACTCTTTATAAAAAATATTCATATAGTTAACTATAGAGATGTTATATGTTTCGTGATTCTAAAAAGTGGGCAGCTGATCTAAATTATCACTCTTACTGCCATTGGGATTACTTCTTATATATTCTCTTCCATTCTTAGCAGTGCCAACATTTACGCCTTCTATAAGTCCATCTTTAGCCATCATAATCGCCTCAGATATAGAGTATACATTCCCATTTTCAAGTGCTACATCAGTAATATCCCCATCAGGATTCTTCTTTACTTTAATAATTTTACTTGTATTTTGCATATTCTATCCCTCCTCATATATAGTGTTTGAAAGCAGGATAGATAATATGCACTAGAAAAGCTGATGACATTGATTCTGCCAACAGCTTTCGTCCGCTTATAAAGTATTCTCGGTTTTTAACTCTTTACCCAGCTTTTTAATTGCTTTTTTTTCTATTCTTGATACATAGGAACGAGATATTCCAAGCATCTGCGCTATCTCTCTTTGTGTCTTAACATTACCGTTTAACAACCCATACCGCAGCTGCAATACAATCTTTTCTCTGTTTTTTAATATATTCTTCATTTTATTATATAATTTTTTTACCTGCATTTTTAGTTCCACTTCTTCAAAAACGCATTCACCGTCATTGCCGATAATATCAATAAGTGATATTTCATTACCTCTCATAGATTATCAACATTAATCCAAAAATTGAATAATTTACACAAAAAAATTATGAATTAAATAATCTCATATGGGCATATTAATAGCGTAAGGAACATAACGATTGAGCCAAGATCTATATATGCTCTGAGTAAGGGTGTATATAGGTCGGCCAAAGATTGCATACGGGTCATTTATTGGCTCGTATGCAGTCGGAGGGAAGATTCTATATGGTAAGGAAAGGTTTTATTATAGTCGTATTGAAAAATATATGATTATAATAAGATCCCAACTTATTATGTAGGGTCGAGCGAAGATCATGCAGAGTGCCGAAAAGTCTTTTGGCCAAACGGTTATATGCAGCCGAGAGGTTGCATATGGCTGTGTAGGTATTTTGTATGGTCGAACGAACCATTATTATAGGTAATGACCTGCTTGGTTATGGTCGAAAGATCATAGCTGGGTAATAAGTTATCTGTGATAGTGCAAGGTAGATCGTTATGTTCTTTACTTTTTATTGTCAATTAACTACTCATTTTCAAATAAACATTGAATATTAGCAGCAAAATATTATCTATATATTTTCCCTAAAATATTACTATATTTCGAAAAACAGTGAATATTATTCTATATTAATATCCATAATATTACTGATGGAGCACATGCTCTTTTCTTAGATACAATGGCGTATCAAAGAGTTACAATGGTGTACAAGAGTATGCTCTCCGAATGACACTAAAATTTTTCTTCACAAACCTGCTGGTCGGCCAACCTTGCAGGTTTCTTGTTTTCTGTATGATACCTATACTTATACATTTTCACCTTTTTGTATCATATCCTCTATAATCGCCCAACCGGCTTTATGAAATTCCTCCAGTATTTTCTCTATTTCTTCCTTACTCTTTGGTGGTGGAGCAACAACATGTACCGTTATGTTTCCGATTTTATACGTAATATCATATTTCTCATCCATAAGACCACCCCTAATAGATGATATTAAAGGAGCCTTTTGTCCTATTCCCTGTATTTGCTTTTTTATCACATTCTCCTAGGAGACTGTGATAAAGTCGAATTTAGCACAGAAGGAGTGAAGCGTGGGGACGGCCCTACTGCTGCGCTTGCTTTTTAGGGAAGCTGTAGGCCCGTGCCCCGCCCATGCTTTGCTACTGACCAATCAAGCACTTTTTCACAACCCCCTATATAAGACTTTTAAAAAAACCGTTATAGACAGGCACATTGATAACAGTTAATTCATATAATTATAGGGAAACGTTATTTTGCGGGGGTGTCTAGTTAATGTTATCTATCCTATTAACGGCTTTTCCAACGATCTTGAAATACTTTTTTGTATTATTGTCTTTTGTATCGAATAACAACTCTTTTCCTCAGCCTCTTACTACTGAAGAAGAGCAAATGTATCTTGAGAAATATAAAAATGGAGATGAAGATGCAAAAAACATACTTATAGAAAGAAACCTCAGATTAGTAGCACACATCATTAAAAAATACAGTATGACGGGTAAAGAAACGGATGACTTGATATCTATCGGTACAATAGGCCTTATAAAAGCGATTACAACTTTTGATATCGATAAAGGAACTAGATTGGCCACGTATGCTGCACGATGTATAGAAAATGAAATACTAATGACAATTCGAGCTAACAAAAAAACACAAAATGAAATTTCACTTCATGATCCCATTGGAGTTGATAAAGAAGGTAATGAATTCTCCCTTATAGGTTATCAACAAAGAAAAAGAAATGCACCGTTTACTGTCTTGGAAGTTTGGGATACAAGACAAGAGTAAACTGGTCATTTCTTTGACTTTTATTTTTATAATACTCCGCTCGTTCAAGGATACTCTTTAACAAATCATTTTTTTTAGCCGGGTCGTCAGAACTATAATACATATCCAGTACTTTCTGCACTTTAGGGATAACATCTTGCTTCACTTTATCCTGCTCGAACTGTAACAGCAGTTCATCTTTACAGTTTTCGATATTACTGCGAATGTCTTCAAACCTCCCAGCGAGGTTTTGCGAACGCTCCAGATAAGTATCTATCGAATAGACTCCTCTCTCAAGTAAATCATGCAGCCGTTCTTTCTGCTTTCCCAATTCTGAAAACTCTTTTTCCAGATAACTTATCTTTCTTTTTAAAACCTGAATATTGTCATTATCCGGTTGGCTGTTTTTGCGTCCCTTATCCCATTGCGCTTTATACCCTTTTAGCCAATCATTTAAACTCTGAATGAGGCTTTCCTCAACATATTTCAGCTTGCTGCTTTTATTGCCGCAATGATTATAACACATGATCTGGTCATCTTTATCAGGATAAGGCCTTAATACCATAGATGCACCGCACTTTTTACATTTAATAAGCCCTGCCAGCGGATTTTTAATGATAGATTCGCGTTGATAAGGAACATGATATTTATTACTTAATATCTCCTGTGATTTCTCAAATATTTCTTTTGAGACAAGAGGTTGATGCTTTCCATCAACAATAAGCCATTCGCTTTTATCCCTCAGACGCGTATCTTTCCTTTTATTCGGATCAAGAGATTTTTTTATCTCCTTCTTTCTCCAAGTAATCTTTCCAACATAAACAGGATTTTTAACAATTGAAATGATGGAAGCAGAAGACCAATCTTTGCCTGTATAAGTTTTATACCCCAAGCTATTCAATTTGTGAGCGATTTTACTGCCTCCCAGCCCGTTTGTGTACAATTCAAAGATTAGTTTTATAACATCCGCTTGTTCCGGATGAGGCTTCAGTGTTCTGTCTTTATTAGTCTTATGAATCATATACCCGAAAGGCGGAACATTAGAGATATAATTTCCATCCTCGATGCTTCTGATTCTTCCGCGCTGGAGACGCCGATTGATGATCTTTAATTCCTTTCTGGCCATAAAAGCTTCAAATTCACTATATTCTTCATCAAACTCATCATGTAGGTCATATATTTTCCGCGGCGTAATGATTTTTGTATCGGAACTCTTAAAGGTTTCCAGTATGATCCCCTGCTCCTGCATGTTGCCGCGTCCAAGACGGTCCACATCCATGCATAGGACAGCATCATACATGCCCTGCTCAACTTCCTTCAGCAGTTCCAACATTTCCGGACGATGGGCAAGACTTTCACCGGACACGATCTCTTCACGGATTTTTATAATATTGATATCTTTTTCGTTGGCATATTTCAAGAGCATTTTTCGATGCTTTCCTAGCGTCTCGCCTTCGCCTCGTTTCTCAGCTTCTTCATCAGCTCTTGACTTTCTGAGATACATGCATACTCTGTTCATATGATCACCTTATCTTTTTATTTAGTACATTGTATCTATATTTTTTCAAAAATATGTATAGAAAGAATTATAAATATATAACCATATTATGTAACCCAGCTTTCAAATGCTATAAAAAACTATCATTAAAATTAACTAACTGAGGCATACTAATTTATATCGTGAAAGAAGGTGATATCTAATGGCAGATGTTAATGAAATTGCTCAAAAGCTAAATCTTACCGTTGAACAAGTAAGTAAAAGCGCTTCTCTCCAGCAAACATATAATGAAATCAAAAATAATCCAAACATTGCTCAAGAAGATAAAGAGAACGCGTACGCCGAAATGTCCAAAATATTTAAAAATATGATTCAGAAATAAAAAATTCTAAGAAAGTCTACTGAAAAAAGCATTTGGTGGAACCTATAGGAGGATGTGAAAAAGTCCGATTCGGCACATGGAGAAAATCGAACTTGGGGACTGTACCTGCTGTTTGCCCGGTTTTGGCACAACAGAGGGGCTGGGCCCCGCCCATGTTTGATTTTCGACCAATTAAGCACTTTTTCACAGTCTCCTATAGAATAGACAAAGGAAAAACGTCTACTACTGTAGGTTCTTTTCTTTATGATTCAATTATAAATCTCATTGATATTCATTTTTTGACATGATACTATATTGTTATTGGCACACAATTTGCAATATATTTATTTTGAGCAATTTTAAAAATATATACATATGAGAGGAGCATTACTATGAGCTTAGAAATAAGAGATCTTAAGGAATTAATCAATCTCTATCATCAAGCGGATGTTTCAAAAATCAATACACATCTGGAGAAATGTCTCGCAGCAAATAATATGAAAATCGTTGTTTTGGATGATGACCCAACAGGAGTGCAAACTGTGCATGGCATCTCCGTATATACCGATTGGATGCCTGAAAGCGTATTACAGGGTTTTATGGAAGATAGCCCTATGTTCTTTATCTTAACAAATTCACGAAGCTTTACTTCAGAACAAACAGAGAAAGCACACAAAGAAATTGCCAGTAATATCGCTGAAGCAGCTAAACAAACAGGCAAGGATTTTATGATTATCAGCCGCGGAGATTCTACACTGCGCGGACACTACCCTATTGAAACAAAAGTTCTAAAGGAAACCGTGGAACAGAACTCTTCTATGAAAATCGATGGTGAAATTATCATTCCTTTCTTCCTTGAAGGCGGAAGATATACCGCTGAAAATATTCATTATGTTGCTGATGGACAGCAGCTTATTCCCGCAGGCCAAACAGAATTTGCAAAAGATAAAACCTTCGGCTATAAAAGCTCACACCTTGGTGAGTGGGTTGAAGAAAAGTCCAATGGAGAATATAGGAAAGAAGATGTTACATATATTCGCCTTGATGATATCAGAAATTTTGATATCGATAAGATTACATCGCAGCTTATAGGTGTCCACCATTTTAATAAAGTTGTAGTAAACGCACTGGATTATACCGATGTTAAAATATTTGTCATTGCTCTGCTAAAAGCAATGGAAGAAGGAAAGCATTTTATTTTCAGGAGTGCCGCCGCTTTAACTAAAGTATTGGGCGGAGTTCCAGACAAGCCTTTACTGAATAGATCTGAAATGATTAAGGATACTTCAAAAAAATCATGCGGATTAATTATCGTCGGTTCCCATGTGCAGAAAACTACCGATCAATTAGAGCAGTTGAAAGCATGTGATGATGTAGAAATGGTAGAATTCAATCAACACCTTGTTGTGAATCCAACTGAATTCGATATGGAGATTAATAGAGTAGTAGCGATATGTGAAGATAACATCCGAAACAGTAAAACCACTGCGGTTTATACCCGCCGTGACCGCCTTGATCTTAACACAAAAGATAAGGAAGAAGAACTTAAAATCGCAGTAAAAATCTCGGATGGAGTAACAAGTATTGTTCAAAAACTAAAAGAACGCCCCGATTTTATCATCGCAAAAGGCGGAATTACTTCAAGTGATATCGGAACAAAGGGATTGTCGGTAAAAAAAGCAGTTGTTGCCGGACAGATCCGCCCCGGCATACCCGTATGGATAACCGGTAAAGAAAGCAAATTCCCCGGTATTGCTTATATTATATTCCCTGGAAACGTGGGGAGTGTAACTGATCTTAAAACCGCTGTAGACATTTTAACAGGAAAATAAAAACTATCCCCTGACGGTCAACTACTGTAGGGGCGGCCATTGGCCGTCCGCAAATATCTCATATTACCAAGACGGACGCGCAATGCGCGCCCCTACAATCAGATTATTCATAGAATTTTGCGCTAACTATCCTATGTGATATAAATAAGCACGCTATATTTAATTAAACTAAAAAGGAGAAATCAATAATGAAATATGGATGCTGTACTTCTATCAGCAATTACGATCTTTTAGAACAAATAGGATTTGACTTTATCGAGCTTTCCGGACGCGCAGTTACATCTATGAGCGAGAAAGAGTTTGATAAAGTGATCGACAAGGTATCAAATGGTCATCTGTTCTGCAACGGCTTTAACGATTACTGTCCACCGGATATTGCAATTGTAGGTCCTGATTATGATCCGGTAAAAGCTGAAAAATATGCGCAGCTGATTTGCAAAAGAGGCAGCAAATTAAATATCTCCACCATAGGCATAGGGGCTCCTCTGTCCCGCAGGCTGCCCGAAGGCTTTGATAAAGCGACAGCAGATGGACAGGCGATTGAATTTCTTGCTATTACGGCGGATATCGCAAAACAATATAATATTACAATATTGTTTGAGGCTTTAAACAACGAGGTTTGTAATTATGTGACTTTAATGCCTGAAGCAGTGGATATTGTACAGAAAATTAATAAAGAAAATGTTAAAATCGTTGCCGACTTTTATCATATGCAAATGATGAATGAGGATGTAACCGATATCGCTTATGCTATCCCGTATATAACCCACTTGCACATAGCACAGGATATAGATGGTAATAGAGGGTATTTGCGTGAAAAATATTACGACCAATATAAATCTGCAATAGCCGCTGCCATGAAAGAAGGATATGATTCAACCCTAAGTATTGAAGCACTATGGGGTGATGTCGCCAAAGAAGGAAAGCAATCTTTGGATATTCTAAAGAGAATTGAAAAAGAGCTGAATTTATAATAAGTGAGGAGTGGGGAGTCTTTACACTCTCCTCACTCCTCACTAAAGCAATATATTCCATGTAAAATCTTTAATGCATTTAATATAGCACCAGATTTGGATATCTATATATGGCAACTATTTTAGAAATATTTCATCCTGAAGCCGCCTTAAATCTCATTTGGCAAAATTTCCACCAGCTTCCGGTACACCTGTACCTTCACACACCACTCATACCTTAGTACTTTATATCTGCTAAGCAATTAAACGCATCAAGCTTGACTCATGCGTTTAATTGCTTAGCAAAAAGAACATATAATTTTTAAGTATTAACAAGTAGTCTCAAAATATTTATATAAATGTGAAGGCCTTCCTATATCTCCATATTCAACTTCAAGTTTCACTTCGCCTATTGATTCGAGATATTCCAGATACTTTCTAACCGTTACTTTTGACAACGCCGTTTTTCGCGCTATATCTTCACTGGAGAAATACGTACCGGGATTACCTTCCATCAATCCGCGTATTCTTTCCAGTGTTTTTTTATGAAGCCCTTTTATCATCCCGCCATCATTATTTTCCCTGTACTTCTTTGTTATAATATCTAAATCTTCTTGCTCTACCATCCCTCTATCATGAAACAGCTTATACCTGCCGGCATAACTTTCCAATGATTTTTTCAACCTTTCATATCCAAACGGTTTCATCAGATAATCTACTGCTCCAAGTTTTAATACAGCATCAATATTTTGACATTCTCTTGACGCTGTTACTAAAATCACATCTATCATCATAAATCTTTTCCTTAATTCTTTCAAAAAACTGATGCCATCCGTCTTTGGCATATATATATCCAATATAATCAAATCAACCTCTGTTTTTTTACAGAAACCTAAAGCCTCATCTCCGTTCGATGTGATGCCAAGTACGTCAAACCCTTCCACGCTTTGAACATATCTTTTATTTAACTGGGCAACCATAGGATCATCCTCAACGATCAATACCTTTATCATTCGAATCCTCCTTAGGCAAAACAACTGTAAATACAGTTCCTTTGTTAATCTCTGAGCATACATCTATTTTTCCGTTAAGAATCTCTACATTTTCTTTTATCGAAGCCAGCCCTACTCCCGCGCTTTCAGTTTTCGTAGTGAAGCCTCTTTCAAATATCTTTTCTAGATTATTTTGCGCTATCCCTATCCCGAAATCTTCTACTTCAATTAAAATTTGCTTATCGGTTTCTTCTACCCTTACGTTCACAATTTTTTCTTCTTTATCACTCCGACTGACCGACTCCATCGCATTTTCAATTAAGTTCCCGATGATCCCGACCAATACACTGCTGCTGATATTTTTATGCTTAGACTGGAGCACCGTACGTTCATCAAGCTTCATACATATCCCTAATTCTTTTGCCCTACTGTACTTTCCAAGTATAAGCCCTGCAATGGTTGGATCTTTAATCCTTTTAATAACCATGCTTAATATCTGCTGTTGGTTATCGGTAACACGAACGATATAACTTTTAGCTTCGTCTATTTCTCCTATTTTAATTAATCCTAGGATAACATGAAGCTTGTTCATAAACTCATGGGTATTCGCCCGCAAAGCATCAACAATCTGCTTTACCCCTGTAAGTTCTTCCGCCAATCTCGTTAGCTTCGTCTTATCTCTAAAAGTTGCTATAACACCTATAATCTTTCCTTGATCCTTAATAGGAACCCTATTCACCATAATGATTGTATCATCTAATATCTGTTCTTTATCATACTCTGCAATTCCTGATTCCAAGACTTCCGGCATTCGACTGGAAGGGAAAATGTTATTTATATCCTTGCCGATTATCCTATTATTTCTGTGCTTTTCTTGCAGTATATTTAGTGCCGAATCATTCACAAGGGTTATCCTGCAACGGTCATCAATAGCAATGATCCCTTCGTGTATTGCATCAAGCATCGCTACTTTCTCATTATATAGCTTTGTTATTTGATCAGGCTCCAAGCCTAGCAAGGTGTTTTTTATATTTCTTGCCAACAAAAATGCCCCGATGGTTCCTGCCGACAATCCGATAAACGTGAGCAGAATTAATTGTCTTATTGCTCCTGCCTTGGCTCTTTCAATATCTTTGGTCAGTGTTCCGACTGAAACAAAACCTATTTGCTCATTATTTTCAAAATTATATACCGGTGTAAATGCCCTTAATGACTTCCCTAGGGTTCCCATCGCTTCAGAAATATACGTCTCACCGGTCCCTATTACGCGAAGGTGGTCACCGCCAACAAATCCTTTCCCTACTCTTTCCGGATTGGGATGCGAATATCTAATTCCCTGCATATCGGCAACAACAATAAACTCTATATTGTCTACCGATTCTAATAATGCGTTAATATAAGGCTCAATTGTGTTGGTTGGTTCCTTCTTCATCAATGCTTCCCTAATATGAGGAGTTCGGGCCACTATTTGGGCGATATTCATGATATTTGTCTCTACCTTGTTTTGAACGTTCTTTGTAATCCAATTAGTAATGAAAAGTAGAATAATGGATATGGAAATGAAAACAACTATTACAAGTAGTATAGTAATCTTAGTTTGCAACGAAAATATATACTTTTTCACGTTTTCTCCTTCTTCTTTATATTCCGTGAAACTTTAATATCGCTTGATCTTATTACGTATTTTGAATCCTTCGAAAGCTACAATGTATATATTTATTATACCAATGATATATCTTTTTACAATACTAAAAAACTTATAAACACTATTTTGCTACAAGAAATTTGTACAGGTTATTTTTAAAAGAATAAAGGACGCTCTTTTTTTATGAGTGTCCTTTAGATTTTTTATGGATATATAACTTTATTTGTAAGCGCGGAGTTATTTGTATGCTACATAAATAGTCTCAATAATGCTGTTGCCAAAATAAGAATAAAGGCACCGCCAACACGTGAAGAAATTTGTGCAAAAGGCATTAATTCCATGCGTTTTGCGGCTGATAGCACAGCTACATCTCCTGTCCCTCCCATATTCGCCATACATAATCCTGCAGTAATGGCTGATTCGATTGGATAGAATCCCAATAGAGCACCAACAAATCCGGACCCTACAATTGCACCAATGACAGTACAAGCAACTAACAATAGGTATTGAGGTGTTAGTGAAGCAATCACTTGCGGAAGGTCTGTATACGCTACACCGATTCCTACAAGCAAGGTTGGTGTCAGATTAATCATTACAAACCGGAACCATTGGAATGCTCCTAATTCATATTTTCTAGGAATAATACCTATCGCCTTAAATACAGCCACACTTATAATCATAAGCGCATATGAATGTATTGGTATAAATTTCTCTAATATTCGACCCCAACTAAAAAATGTAACGGCTACTAATAATCCTATGCCCATTAGTTTATAATCCACCGGATTGCTTTCCTCTTTTTTACCTTCCTCTTGCCCATCCAGTTTAGCCTCTTTATTCTTTAATAACTGACCGTTACCAGAAAAGAACGGTCTATTCTTACCGAATTTATCTAGCAGCCCTGCTGCAACAATTGATAGTGCATTTCCCAATGCAAGTGCCGGGATCATTACAGACAGCATCTCAGTAGCATCTTTATTTAACGCTTCACTAAATATTTTGGATAACGGCACTGCACCGGCTCCCATACCACCGCCCATAATAGGGATGCCAATGTATAATATTGCCTCTTTTGCACCGAATCCTATCAAGGCGCCAATCAAGCCAACCAGAGCCATTGCAGTGATCACCCCGCCTAATATTGCAGGTAAATATCTGATTGCCGCTTTAATTAACAATTTTCTATTCATTCCTAAAATACTACCGCAGATAAGCGCTGCAATATAAAAATCTAAAAATCCTTCACCCTTCATAAAATTTATCATAATCTCCCCGGATTTTTCCGGTAAAATACCATATGTTACAAGCGCAGCCGCACCAAAAATAATAACAATAGGGCCACCACCCAAATAGTCTTTAATAATAGGCGTCCGATTCCCTATTTCATTAAATACAGCACCGATTACCATCATAAGCGGAAAAGCACCAATCATCCCTTTCGGAAGTACTCCCATATAAGTTGCTGCCAAAACAATCACGCTGATTAGTGCAAATATCGGTAAAGAGATCTCCATAATCTTATACCCCGGTTTTTCTTGCAGTACATTATTTTCCAATACAACATTACTCATTCTTTTTCCTCCTCTTTATAATCTATACACCAGTTTACAAGTTTATTAAGCAACATCATCTAAGCCCAGGAAGGTATTAACAGCATTTTTAACAGCAAAATAAATTTTGTGGTTTTCGAGTCGTTTGACGAAACTCTCAAAAATTAATTCCTGCGTTAGTTGGTCGATAACAGCGTGTTTTACTACTTGGGGACTTTGGAATTTATATTCATGGAACCGCGAATGAAAAAATGGTAATACCTGCATAAAAGCAAAGGCAATAGCAAGCAAATTCACATACCGTTCTATCGCTTTTTGGTTCCGTACCATATAGTTACCAAAAGACCAAAAGAATTTATGCTGATAAAATATGACCTCAATGTTCCAACGAATGCTGTAGCAAAAATACGGTAAGTGTTGATAGTGCTGAAGTTCATAATCAATGCCTTCCACTTTATGTTCCTTGAAGATATTAATATCGTTGGCTGCTATTGTGCTTATTAAAACTCTTACAGAGTCAAAACACTCTATGTCTTTGACAGTAACCGTAATAATAACAGGTAGTCTTTCAAATAAATTGGTAAGCACCTTTTTATTTGAAACATAGTATTCACCCAATTTTTCATAGCTTAAGTTTTTGATATCTATTTTATCGCCATAGGCTCTAGGTCTTCCCCTTTTACCTGTAGGGGCTGGGGGAAGGTCGTAAAGTACTGTGTCGCAACGAACCGCTGCAATAAGTTCCAGGTTATCGTACTTTTTAACTGTCTCTATAATGATACCTTTACTGTACCAACTATCACATAAAAGAATAACTTGGTATTCAGTTAGTAGTGGCATTACGGTATCAATCATTGAGGACGCTATTTCAAGCTTAGTTTTAAGCTTGTCATAAAGCCGATACCCTACAGGGATACTTAAATACTTTGTTCCACCGTTCCAAAACAGCGGTATATTAATAGCTAGTGATACAAAGCAGTGACCATTTAGATAATTACTGCCATTCTTGCTGGTATGGTCAAAGAGTTTGGAATAACAGTCAAATTTATTCCCGAACTTTTCTTGTAGCGTATCATCAGTACTTAAAAATATAGTAACGTATGGCTTTAAATCATCCGGTATCAAGGATAGCGCAATCTTCACTGTAATGACCAACAAAAGGTCACAGGAAAAATTGGCATAGGATAAAAAATAATAAAAACAATTGAGGGCCTTGCTGCAATACTTCTTGATAAAATTATCATATAAAAACTTAATGCTGCGAACTTCTTCATTACAAATAATTGCTGTAATAAGCCAACTAAACACTAAAAAGCTTCGCTTCTTAAAAGCCGGACGATAGTGCATTAAATATTGATTCAATGTTTGTTTAACTGAATTATTGGCAATACTAATCATGAGTGGGTCAGGTACCTCCTACATTTATTATTTTTCATGATTAGTATTTGTAGGATTAAGGTATCTGACTTTGTTATTTTTAGGCATTTACCAACCTAACTGGCAATTTACTATTTCAAAACTTGTAAAGTGGTGTAATCTATATAATCGGAACAGAAATTATTTAGCAACGCCGGTTTCTACAGCCGCTTTTGCAACAGCTTCGGCTACCTTTTCAGCCACCTCTTTATTAAGAGCATTCGGAATAACATAGTCTTCGCACAATTCATCTACACTTACCATTGATGCTATCGCATAAGCAGCTGCAATCTTCATCTCATCATTGATATTTGCAGCTCTGGCATCTAACGCACCTCTAAAGATTCCGGGAAAAGCAAGTACGTTATTTACTTGGTTGGGAAAATCTGAACGTCCGGTTCCTACAACTCTTGCTCCTGCCGCTTTAGCATCTTCAGGATATATTTCCGGAATGGGATTGGACATCGCAAAGATGATTGCATCCTCATTCATTGATTGCACCATTTCTTTTGTAACAACATTAGGAGCTGAGACGCCTATAAACACATCGGTTTTGACCATTACCTCCGCCAAGCTGCCCTTTTTATACTCCCGGTTGGTTACCTTAGCAATACTTTCTTTTTCAGGATTCAAACCGTCTCTGCCTTCATAAATCGCACCTTTTGTATCACATAGCACTACATTCTTCAGACCCATCTTCATCAACAGCTTGGTGATTGCTATGCCGGCTGCCCCTGAACCATTGACCACAACCGATATATCTTCGATTTTTTTATTCACTATTTTAAGTCCGTTAATCATCCCTGCAAGTGTTACCACTGCAGTACCATGCTGATCATCATGAAAAACAGGGATATCAAGTTCTTTTTTTAGTCTTCTTTCAATTTCAAAACAACGTGGTGCTGAAATGTCCTCTAAATTAATTCCCCCAAAGGTAGGTGCGATGTTCTTTACTGTCCGGATGATTTCCTCCGTATCTTTAGTATTAAGACAAACAGGAAATGCGTCTACATTTGCAAAGGCCTTAAATAAAATCGCTTTCCCTTCCATGACCGGCATACTGGCTTCCGGTCCGATATCTCCAAGCCCCAAAACAGCCGTACCATCCGATACCACTGCAACCAGATTCCCTTTTGCCGTATACTTGTACGCATTTTCTATATTCTTGTTAATCTCCTTGCATGGTTCAGCCACCCCCGGCGTATAAGCAATACTCAGGTCGTCTTTATTCTCCAGACTTACTTTGGATATGACTTCAATCTTACCGCGTTTTTCCTGATGCATGATTAATGCTTGTTCGGAATAATTCATGGTTATCAGCCTCCATCTATTAAATTTGATAAAATTATATTGCATCTGCAATAAATAGAAAACATTTAAAAATTATTCTAAATGTTTAATAATTAAAAGTATTTTTGACATTTTTATATCAATCTAAGATGCCATTGACAATTTATAAACATATTTATATAATGTTTATAAATAAACAATATATTTAAGGATGTGTTTGCAAATGAATACTGCTGATTTGTTTTTGAATGCTTCGCAAGAAGAACTCAAGAATGGTTATATGGAAAAAGATGATCATTATCTCTGCCTTCTATGCGGTAAACAAGTTGAAAAAGGGATTATTTACCCTATTGAAGGTATTTTATACGAAGCCAAAAGATATATACGTATCCATATTGAGCAAGCCCATGGATCAGTGTTTGAGTTTTTGATCCATCTGGATAAAAGGTTTACAGGGTTAACCGAGCATCAAAATAATCTGCTTAATCTTTTTTACCAAGGAAAAAATGATGAAGAAATCAAGCAAGAAATGGACATTGGCAGTACCGCTACTGTCCGCAACCATCGTTTTGTATTAAAGGAAAAAGAGCGTCAAGCTAAGATCTTTTTGACCATGATGGAACTGTTAAAAGAAAAGGATAAGCACGCCTCCGCCTTTTTGAGTCTGCATAAGGCAGCAAAAACCGCTGATAACCGCTATAATGCTGATCATGAAGAGAGCGAAAAAGTATTAAAGAAATATTTTCCTAAAGGACCTCAAGGATCCTTAAAGACCCTTACTATGAAGAAAAAAAGCAGATTCATTGTCCTTAGCGAAATCGCAAATCGCTTTAAGGATGGACAAATTTATGATGAAAAGGAAGTAAATGAGGTTTTAAAATCCGTTTATGAAGAGGATTATGTTACCTTGAGAAGATATCTGATTGAATACGGTTTTTTGGAACGCACCTCGGATGGAAGCCAATATTGGTTAAAAAATGATACTACAAGAAATGAGGACAGGAAAATGGATAGAAAATCGGAGCTTAAACAATTATATAAAGAGATGAAAACAGATGCAGGTATTTACCAGATCAAAAACACTAAAAACGGCAAGATCTTAATTGAAAGTACTAAGAACCTCAAAACCATCAACGGCAGACGGATTGAGCTTGAAAGAGGAACACATAGAAATAGACTGCTTCAGCAAGAAATAAAAGAATTTGGCCCCGAAGCCTTTACTTTTGAAATATTGGAAGTATTAGAAAAGAAGGAAGATAAATTTTTTGATGTGAAGGATGGTTTGAAAAAACTGGAAGGAAAATGGATGGAAAAGCTTCAACCATATGGTGAACGCGGGTATCATTGCTTGAATACCAAAAAAGAAATTAAATCATAATCTCGGCAAAGAAGTGCGCAATCCCAAGAACAGGATTGCGCACTTCTTTATCTTATTAACCATTTCTTTCAATGCTAGGTATATATCTTTACTCTGTCATCATTAAACAGAAAGAAACTTTTATTCCTATTGTAAAATCTATGTAAAAAAGCTTAAATTTTTATTTTTTTATTTTTAGAATCTTTTTTGAGGGTATTAATATTGTAATTATTATTTTAATGATAAAAAGATTTAACAAATCTATTATAAATACAAATGAAAAAGGAAGGGGATCGTATGATGCTAAGATTTTTTAAAAAAGCTCCTTGCAGTGAGGCTACCTGTATTCTGAAATATGTGGAGGAAAAACTTGAAGGGAATGAGCTACAAGAACCAAATGTTCAATATCCGATACACATAACCTTTTTAGAATATTTCAGAAGGCTCTTTAAGAACGAAAAGAAGATGGCTGACTCCACCAAAAAGCTGATAGGTATCACGGCATCTTTAAGCGACTTTGATGTCCGAATGTCTCATATGTCTTATGAGTTGATTGATTTTGCAAAAGAAATGGCTACGCTAAGCGAATCCAACCTGGCAATCGTGCAGCAAACCACTGCCAGCATGAACCAAGTCAACGAGACCATTAGCGATACCTCCGAAGCCCTGGAACAGTTATCGGCAACATCAGAGTTTTTAGTCAAAAGCAATAACGAAAGCCTGATTCAGCTCAAAGAGATCAACGATCTGAAAGAGAATGTCATGCATGATGCGAATATCATGAGTGATCAAATCGGAAAACTTGTTGACATGGCCAGCAAGGTAAATGATATCGTAAATGGGGTGAGTGCTATCGCAGAACAAACTAACCTTCTGGCGCTCAATGCTTCCATTGAAGCCGCAAGGGCCGGAGAACACGGACGTGGCTTTGCCGTGGTAGCTGAGGAAATCCGAAAACTTGCCGATGGCACCAAACAAAGCCTTGAGGGAATGAAAACCTTCGTCACCAGTATTCAAAATGCTGCTACAGACGGAAAACATAGTATGGATAACACCATGAATTCAACTGAAACAATGAGCAAAAAAATAGATGTAGTAAATGAAACCATGCATCACAATGTGGATATGCTTCAAAAAACCATTGATAATATCCTATTAATCAATCAATCCATCAGCGGCATCAGCGTTTCTGCGAATGAAATCAATCAAGCCATGGATGCTTCAAGCCAAGATGCGGAAAAACTTACCTATATGACACAAATGATTCATCAAAATGCCTCAAGAAGTGCCGAACAGGCAAAAGAGATCTCCCATGTCGATGATGCTCTTTCGGATATTGTCAAAGATATGATGCATGCATTGCACGGCAGTACCAATGCAATAGACAATCAGGAATTATTAGAAAACCTCTCCAAAGCCAAAGTTGCACATGGGAAATGGCTTGAAAGCTTGAAGAAAATGGTGGATGAAATGAGGACATATCCATTGCAGACAAATGGATCAAAATGCGCATTTGGTCATTTTTATCATGCTATGAACGTAGTCCATCCGGCTATTGAATCGGATTGGAAGGCACTGGGCAGTATCCACGATCAACTACATACCATAGGAGATCAGGTGATGCATGCTGTGAAAAACGGCGACTCACTCAAGGCACATGAATCCTTTTCTTCTGCTGAAAAGTGTTCAAAAGCGATATTTAAATATTTGGATCAGATTGCTGCAAGTATAGATATACAAACAAAGCAAGGGGTAAATATTTTCCAGAGCAAAGATGAAAAAATCGCCAGTTGAGGATACGAAACATAGCTGTGCAGGTGGACGGATGTAGAGCACTACCTCCGCCCTTTTCTATAGATAAAAAACTTTAGAGTTGTAATATTATAATGCTACAGCAACTGATATTACAACTCTTCCACACATAACTACTCCTCGATATATGGACCATATCTTATACTTTGTGCTGCATATTATATAATGGAAAATACCGCTTTACCGGTATATCTTCATATTGAGCCGCCAAACTATAGACCAATGCCGAGGAACCGATAAAGAGTATGCCTACCTGGGGATTCATAATTGTAAAATCCAAGAATCCCTGCCCCAACACCGCTGCCTGTACTGCCGCAAGCAAAGGCACCAACTGACACCGGCATGTACTAAGCCTCTTTATTTTTGCAAACAAGTCAAACTGCATATAAGTGAAGATACCCAACCCAACTATCCCTACAGTAGCTGCCATTGTAATCCAAATATTATGCGCATGAAAATTTCTGAAATAATGGTAGATACGAGGGTCTGCATAATAAATTCCTAATAAGCCCCACCCAGTAACAGGTTTAACCTTAAACAATCTCAAACAATTGACCCAGATACTTCTCCGATCCCTCAATGATTCAAAAAAATCATGTCCTCTAGGGAAATGCTCAGGGAAGGCAAACATCAATATTGTCCCTAGCGTTAAAATGCCCATTACGATGCACATCTTTTTCTTATGCCCCATGAAATAAGCATATATGATCAATCCCAACAGCAAACCGATGACCGCTCCGCGTGAACCTGTTAACAATAAAACACCGCCAAACAATCCTCCTGCCAGTGCATATAATATCTTTAAATATCCGTTAGATCTATTAAAGAAATAATAGCATACAAAAATCATCACCACATACCAGATTGCAGCGACATTCGGATTACCAAAAGTACCTGAAATTCTATATTTTTCTCTAAAAGCTACCAAAGGATAGATCCCAAACAAATGCTTCCACCATGAAGGTTGATACTGGATGCTTGTATATCCTTCAACAACGCCTATAAGAGCTGAAATCACCGATACCAGTAAAAAAACTTTTAAAAGCTGCTCAATCTTTTGTTCATCCGTATAATGATTTTGTAAATATAAACTAAGAAGAAAATACAGCAGTACCGCGAAAGATACTGTTGCAGAAACTATACTTGTGTTTAATAGTCCTACCAGGAAAGACCACACAAACAAAAAAAACAATCCGATATTCCATGTATTATAAATAAGAAACTGGCTTCTTAGCACCATGCATAAACCAATAAAAGCAATAGGAATGAGTGCCAAATAAGGTGAAAACACAATCACAAAAGCACTCATGATCATACCATACATTCTTCTACCCCCAATCTACATTTTTTGCTGTTTATCTCTCTGTAAATATATGCCTTATATATTATTACTTATTCCTAAAAAATTGTAAAGCATTTCTTTTCAAGATAATTAGTCCCCTGAGGACAATTGGTGTAGATTGGTGTAGATTGATGTACTTTATTGTACGAAAGCTTTTTCTTTCATCTAAAAAGGAGAGCTTACGCTCTCCTTCATACCTATGGCAATCTTACATTTGTTGCCTGTGGGCCACGCTGTCCTTGTTCTATATCGAACTCAACTCTTTGACCTTCTTCGAGTGATTTATAGCCTTCTGCCATGATTGCGGAGAAATGTACAAACACATCTTCTCCACCTTCTCTTTCAATAAAGCCAAAACCTTTCTCTGCATTAAACCATTTCACTGTACCAACCATTCGGTACTGCACCTCCTCAAATGCCTTATAATATACGCATACAATTAATTTTGATGCATCTAAATCTATTATGTTGATATCAGGCCTCCGTTATTCATCTTATTTCGCAAGATTTATATATATGTGCAAAAAATCCTTATATTTTCTTAAGATTTATTTAATATTTGTTTCAGGTTTATTTAAGGTTTGAAAATTATACTAAATAATAGCAAAATTCCTTCACCTTAATATACAGCACTGGAAGATTCTGTGCCTTATTTATTAAAATTTTAAAAATATCTTTACAAAAATTTGAAAAGGGGTTGATGTACATATGAACATTTTTTTAAAACTCAAAACCAAAACAAAACTTATCATTTTTATTATCTTTATGGTGATTGGTATAAACATCGTAGGCTTTAATGGCGGATACAACATGAATAAACTATCTGATCAATTGGAAATAATGTATGACGAACATTTAGTTCCGATTCATTTGCTAGCCGATGTGGAAAATCAAACTTTAGCCATACAATCCAATTTGTTTGAACTATTAGTCACAACAGAATCTTCTCATAAAGAAAGAATTAAAGAGGATATTAGCGTTAGAGAAAATGCGGTTAATGAGGACATCACCAACTACGGCCAAAGTCTTCTTGCTGAATATGAATCGGAACAATATGCTCTTTTGAAAGAGAGTATTACGGCCGTACAAGATTTTACACATAAATTTATTAAGGCAATCGAATCCGGAGAGCCTGATGAAGCCTATGCCTTATTTCAAACAGGTGGAAATAAAGAGCTTGAAAGCTTAAAAAGTATTATTGATGAAATAACAAATCACAATATCACGAATGCCCATGAAGCTAATATTCAAAATGATGCAACCGCTGATAAAATAAGTATGATCAATATTATCATTACTTTTATTATGACCTTTATTTCTTTGATCTTCGGAATTCTTATAACAACGTCCATATCCAAACCACTTTCAAAAGTGGTAAAAGTATTAAATAAAACTGCGGAGTTTGATTTAACTTATGATTCGTCTTTGGAAAATATGCTCCAATATAAAAATGAAATAGGCATCATGGTTAGAGCCCTTACGGACATGAGAAGCTCATTAGGAAATCTTGTAAAGGGGGTTAGCAGTATCTCAAGAAACCTTGCTACCCATTCAGAAGAACTGTCCGCTTCAACAGATGAGAATACTAAGGTTATTGTCCAAGTAGTGGATTCAATTAATAAAATTGCAGATGGAAACAGCAGTCAAGCAGAAATGATCAGCGGAACAAACCAGACAATTTCCGATGTTGTCAGAACTATTTCCAATATCAACCAATCTACATTGGACAATGCAGAAAGTGCTGCAAAATCGCTGTATATGGTAGAGTTAGGTGAAAAAGCCGTAAATTTAACAATCGAAAGAATGCACGAGAACTTTGATATTACCCAGGAAGTCGGCAACTCTGTCAGCGAATTAGCGGAAATGGTTTCAAAAGTCGAAAGTATTATCAGTGTCATTACTTCCATCGCAGACCAGACCGGTCTCCTGTCATTTAATGCTGCTATTGAAGCAGCTAGAGCGGGAGAAGCAGGCGCAGGTTTCTCAGTAGTATCGGAAGAAATAAGAAAACTTGCTGAAGGCACATCGGAGGCAGCAAAGGAAATAACCGCTATTATCAAAGATACGACAGAAAAAAGCAAAAAGGCATCAAAAAATATGGCATCAACCAAACTTACTTTGGATACTCAAATTGAAGCTGCAAATAATACAAAAGATGTATTTGATAAGATTAAATTATCGGTAGCAGATATAGTAAATAAATCCAAACAAATGGCCCATATGCTTAATAAAGTAGATTTAAAATCAAAAGAAATTGTTGAAAAGACCGATAAAATGGCTGCAGTAGCCGAAGGATCGGCAGCCGCATCACAAGAAATATCTACTTCCGGCGAGGAACAGTTAGCGTCGGTTGAAATGATCGCCCATTCAGCAAATGACTTATCAAAAATGGCAGAGGAGTTAAATAACGAAGTAAGAAAATTTAAATTATAGTTATATCAAGCTTCAACGTATAAATGGAACCCTATTGAGATAGGGTTCCATTTATTATTTCATCAACCGCGTTTCTTATAATAATATTTTTATATGAGAACCACACTCCGGACATGCAGGCCGGCTAACCAACACTTTTGATGAAAAACCATTCCTCTCTATAATCAGTTCTCCGCATTGGGGACAATAAGTAGAATTATCTACATCGGCTATATTGCCTAAATACACGTAATTCAAATATTTTTCGGCAACATCCTTTGCCCTCAGCATTACATCTATTTCTGTAGGTGGGCGGTCCATCTTATATGTTGGAAAATACCTTGATAAATGCAAAGGAATATCTTTATCCAGATTCCCTAAATAAGAAGCGATCTTTTCTACTTCTTTTTCAGAATCATTAAGGCCGTTTACCAATAGTGTGGTAATTTCCATATGGCATCTCCTATATGACTGTTGAATTGTATCCAGTACGGCTTTAAAGTTTCCACTGCATATCTTTTTATAATAGTCCGGTTCAAAAGATTTCAGGTCTATGTTCATAGCATCTACATAAGGCAAAAGCTTTAATAGCGGTTCCGTCTCGATATATCCATTGGTAACAAGTACGACATTTAAATCAGTATATCCTTCTTTCAGCTTCTTTGATGTTTCATATACATACTCATACCATATGGAAGGTTCATTATAAGTAAAAGCTATACCCGTATTATTTGTTAAATTCACGCATTTTTCTATCAGTTGATCACAAGATACGTATTCACTTTCAGATCTATAATGAGCGATTGAGTAATTCTGGCAAAATCCGCAGGAAAAATTACACCCGAAACTTCCTACCGATAGTATATTTTTGGTGGGCTTAAAATGATAAAGAGGCTTTTTCTCTATAGGGTCCACTGCGATGGCTGTGATTTCTCCATAGTTTATGGTTTTAAGAACACCCTCTTTATTTGTCCTGACAGAACATAAGCCAAATTGCTCATTGGCGATAACACAGTGATGAGGACATAAAAAACACATTATTTTATCATTATATTTTTCAGCAAAAAATCCGTCATGCAACATAAAAATCACCTATACTTTCATAGTGCTATCCTGTTATCTATGTCTTATCACTTTAAATTTTTCAATGGTATATTTCCCATTAGGGGATATCCCTGCTTTTTGGAGCGCAATATTCAGTTGGTCATCTACCGTATCCACACCCTCTAAATCCGGAAGCAATAACCCTGATTTGTGTCCGCTTTTCACAATCACTCCGTATTTCTTAGGATTCAGTTCTTCCTTTGAAGCCTTTTGCGGCGCTGTGAGAACATCTACCGAAAAGTCCAAACTGCCCAATTCGCCTTCATCTACCGCAGGAAATCTAGGATCATGTTGTCCTGCCTCTACAGCATTTCTTATGATCTCTTTTGCAACATTCTCTGTGGTAGGTAAAATAGTGCCTATGCAGCCTCTCAATTGGCCTTCTTTTTTTATGGATACAAAAACGCCTGTTCTGCTCTTTGCCATCTCATCGGTTACATAAGCAGGGATCTGCATGTACTCCCCTTTTATCAAATAATGTGTTAAACTCTCACGCGCTAGCTTTACATAGGGGTCTTCGTTTTTTATTTTTTGCGTGAATCTTTTCTCCCGCTCTTGTATTAATTGAGTATAGGTATCTTGATCGCTCACTTTAGTAGAAAACCTCATTACCGCGTAACCAACTCCAAAGGTGCCTTGATAAGCGAGGAGATCACCCTTTATCTCATATCCGTTCATAGCACCCGCCATGATATAATAAGACCGTAGTCCACATTCACCGGCATTTTCCACTGTGGTGCAATCCATATTGAATATTCCTGAAACATCTCCATTTTTAAGAAGCGCAATCATTTCTTTGTCAAATTTCTCACCATAGGGACTATATTCATAGGGTCCGTCATTCGAAAGCCTGTGCGACAAATCACCACTTGCGATAAATACTGCGTTGATTTGGCTGTCATCTACAGCTTTTTTGATGCACATTCCGAATTTGTAAAGCTGTAGTTTCGGCAGCATGCCATAAGTAATATGAATTATGTTATAGTCTGAAAACTTTTTGTTAATGAAATATAGCGGCACCATGGTACCATGATCCAGTTCATATTTTATTCCGTATTTCTCTGCAGTATCTTCTGTTATTTCCGCAGTAAAGATATTTTCTTTTTCTGCATAAGCAATTATTTTTTCTGCTAACGGTATATTGATATCTACATTAAAAACCACTTGAGAAGCAGAGAATTTTCCAAAGTCTCCTTTTATGCGGTCTCCACACGATAAAGCAACCGCATCACTAAACAGCGGACCGTGTGGTGTTACTATTATAATGGTATCCGGCTGTGTCATTGCAACCTCTTCAGCTACCTGATAACACGCGTCGGAGGTCTCTTTTATTTTACCTTCTTCTCCCCGACCCACTTCAGGAATAATAATGGGCGGATGCGGCATTGTGTAAAAAGCAGATATTTTCCCCATATTATCACCTCTTCATATACTTTTTTATAATAATTTTTATTCTATCACTTTTAAATAGAATTAGATAGGCTGGAAAGTCTCTGATGATATAATATTTGTAAGACCTAATTTTCCCTTACACTTTCGTATTTATTCATTATTCATCTGGAGTTTTTAATATATCCAGCTCTTCACAAGCCTTGTAATTAATCTCCTGCTTTATATAGGAAATTAATAAAAACAACCTCATTCGAAATCAAATCTATATAGGTTTTTTGTGGCATCTACTAACTCTTTTCTTCTATATTATTGGACTTGGCAAAATCTTTTATAATATATAGATATAATTGCTGAACACTAGAATATTCATTCTGGTTAACTTTCACTTTCTCTAACATCAATTATTCTCCCTTTTTGAATTGTTACACTGCTGTAACATTAAATATTTGCTTATTTGCTCATCAAGTTCTTGACTGACTTTTAGAATATTATTGTTTACTGCTCCGTTATACTCATCACTCATAAGTTGATCCAGCTTGTTTTTCAATAAATTAATTGTAATCTTTAATTGGTCTAATTTCACGGTTGTAGAAACCATATCTTCAATAGCGTTATACTTATAGATATCTTTTTTCGTACTATTAACAAATGCACTTTTCCTTTGCATAAAATCCTCCAATATGCTATGTAGATTCTATTTCACTGTATCAGTATGTTACTCCAAACGTATAAATTGATTTATTCTGAGGAAATGTCCTTTTAAATATAATGTTATATAAGTTCCTACTACTTGTCAATAATATATAGAAGATTCTGCTACTTTTATTGTTTATGTTTCTTGAACATATATAATCTGAGTTATGGAATATTCTAAGATTTATAAGGAGTTGGATCTAAATGATTGGTGAACGCTTATATGAGTTACGGAAGGATGCAGGCTTAACACAAGAAGAATTAGCTAAAGTACTATCCTTATCAAAGTATACTATTTCTTCATATGAGAAAGAAAAAAGTACCCCAAATGATGATATAAAAATTTTAATTGCAAAGTATTTTAATGTTTCTGTAGATTATTTGCTCGGACTAATTGATGAACCTTTGCCACATAAAAATGAGAATGAAACAGTCATACGTATCCCAGCGGCACTGCCTATAGAAGCTCGAAAAGAATTAAATGAGTTTTTAGCATATTTGAAGCATAAATATGCGATATGAATACTTTGTATTTGAAAGATTTCTATTATAGACATGAATAAATTAAACTCTATGTACCTTTTAAAGAATAGATATCACATATACGGCCTTTTGTTTGTAACATAAATTTGTTTATATCATAAAAGTGTTGGCTTTTTTCATTTCATAAACTTTATATACTTCGCCTATATAATAAGAATATTTTTTCACTTAAGCCGGTTCATTATTTTATGTTTGAATATCATATCTTGTACAAGCATGATCATCCTCTCCCTTGACATCAAGACTATTGCCAGAGGAGATATTATCCAAACCTCACTCGAACACTATAAAGGCAAGCCAATTTCTTGGTAAGCGTCAAACACAGCCGGACCCTTCTGTTAAATTATGTCAGGTTTCTTCTTGCCTAGCCATTCATTAAGAGCGTTGGCGATTTCAACCCTAAACTCTTCATCCGCGGCGATTTCATATAAAGATCAATCCACATTTCAATACATCCTATGTATCGGTTCTACGTCTTTTCTTCTATAGCTTCAATTCCTGCCCCACAAATTTCAATACATCCTATGTATCGGTTCTACTAAGGATTTGAAAACTATAGGTGTAAAGTTTTTGGTATTTCAATACATCCTATGTATCGGTTCTACGCAGTTATGCCATCCGGTTCAACTGTTATTCCTGCATTTCAATACATCCTATGTATCGGTTCTACTATTAGATTGTTCAGTTAATACTGTGACAAAAGCAAATTTCAATACATCCTATGTATCGGTTCTACAGTGGACGGGAACGATCAAGTAAGAACTAAGATAATATTTCAATACATCCTATGTATCGGTTCTACTCCACAATATGAACGTTTTCAGTTTGCCCGATACGAATTTCAATACATCCTATGTATCGGTTCTACGGTGGCTTGGATGATTAGGCGTTAAATAAGGTTTTAAATTTCAATACATCCTATGTATCGGTTCTACCTGGGAATGGATCCTGAAACGTCGGGAGTATCTCATATTTCAATACATCCTATGTATCGGTTCTACTAAAATTGGACTGTGATAAAGTTTTAGAGAAAGCTAATTTCAATACATCCTATGTATCGGTTCTACCTGTTAATTTTGATAGCTCAAAGCGGCAATTAACTATATTTCAATACATCCTATGTATCGGTTCTACTTACTGTCTACCACAGTTGCCGGAAACGGAGTTTTTATTTCAATACATCCTATGTATCGGTTCTACTGAACAAATATCATCTTTATTGAATATTGATATAAGATTTCAATACATCCTATGTATCGGTTCTACCTTTTGTAACTGCAACCACTGTGGGAGCATCACCAACATTTCAATACATCCTATGTATCGGTTCTACCCAGTAACCAATTCCAGCGTACGTCAGATGCTTCAAAATTTCAATACATCCTATGTATCGGTTCTACTGGACGTATACGCCATCACAAGCAGGTAATATCTACTATTTCAATACATCCTATGTATCGGTTCTACGACTAACTAACGAAACATATCAAACTTTGGTAGACTATTTCAATACATCCTATGTATCGGTTCTACTTGGCGGTGTATGCGGTGTTATTATAGGGCTTTTGAAATTTCAATACATCCTATGTATCGGTTCTACTGAAGAATGGTCAACTGAAAAGTACCCACTAACTGTATTTCAATACATCCTATGTATCGGTTCTACGCTTAATTTTACTAAACAATCAAATATCCTTGTGCATTTCAATACATCCTATGTATCGGTTCTACTACGGTAAGCATCGTCGTTTGCTCCATCCCTAGCTATTTCAATACATCCTATGTATCGGTTCTACGTCTCCGCTAGATATATAATAGGCTATATTTTCTAATTTCAATACATCCTATGTATCGGTTCTACGATGATTCAGTAAGTGCTAAGTCTGATCAAATGCTCATATTTCAATACATCCTATGTATCGGTTCTACGGTACATTTACCAGTGGCGGCCGCTCTATTGTTGTTATTTCAATACATCCTATGTATCGGTTCTACTTATCGGGCAATATGAGCTTCTCGATGGCAAATTAAAATTTCAATACATCCTATGTATCGGTTCTACCAAGATAAAATGCCACTTTTAAACTTTCCTTATAGTATGCAAATAGCCTTACTCATAAGATTCTAGGCATTTGTTCCAAGTATTCTTAATAAACTCTGTCCTATCTTTCTAAAAAAACAGCTATTCCGCATGTCGCAATATTTTTAGTAACATACTACATCTTAATTTTAAACTTGAGGTTGGAAAAAGTCAAATGAATAGAGATTCTGATTGTTTTATATCTATCCCTAGTGTTTCTTCTTCAAAATCGGATGTACTGACTAACTTAATAATGCTGATGTAATCTTCATCTTTATGAATAATTTTATTAAGTTCCCCTTTTAACTTTATCAAATTTGCGGGAGTAATATGTCCTCGAAACACAGACTTTTGATGGTGCTTAAAATACTTTTTGCATATTTTGAATACTTTCTGAACGCGTTTTTCCCCAATATCATAGAATACAAAAGCATAATTATAGTTTTTGTGGATACTCATAAATTATCCTCCGCATCAAATGGTTTAAATGTTCTATCTTCCATGATAAATTTTATTAGTTTATATGCATCCAACCTTATTGCCTGCTTGTATGTAACTCTCCTTTTTAAAACCGGATGTTCAAATGTTTGATTGATTCGTGTTTCAAAAGCATCAATAAATATCTTCTTTCCTGCTTCATTAAGCATTGCATAATTAAGCTTTTTATCAAAATGTTTGGCAGCAGATATCCTTCTATTGTTTACGCATTCAAATATAGTCTTAAATACGATAATCGGTTTGAATACTTCGCATAAATCCAAACTTAATGAGAATCTTCTCTCTGTGGGCTCATGCAGATAAGCAATGGTTTGATTAAGATGAGTATGATAAATTTGTGATACCGTTTTGCTGTATAATAACGAATTCCCAAATGACACTAGCGCATTAATCGGATTATCCGGAGGACGCTTTACTCTCTTATTCATCATAAATTCCTCAGGCAAAATGAATTTGAAGCTTGCATAAAATCTTGCCCATATTTCACCTTCAAGTGAAAGCAATTGTTTAATATTTTTTGCTGCACCTGCCAGCCTGACAACATCATTTTTGAGCCAATCCAGATAGGGCTTAAAGTCCTTTTTTCCATGCCGGTAATAGTGATATAGTGTAAAATGAATATTCTTTGCTATACCGCAGACAATTGCATTTGCAATTTCCATCCTTCTATCTACATATGCCTGTGCTTGTGCAACAGTTAGCTTCCCACTCATGAGATAATTTTTAGGATAAAATGTGCCAATATAATTTTCATAGTATCCAAAAAAGTGTACAATAATTCCTGCTTTAGACAGCAACTCCAATAGCTTTGTGCTAAGCGTAATCTCATTAAAACAATACAGTTCTTTTGTATCCTTTATTGGCAAATCATACGCGTTAAGCTAAGCCATGTTATGGTAAACCAATAATTACATTTGCAAAAAAGAAAAAAACATGAGAACCTCAAAGTAATAGAGAAATGAAAGGTGAGGTTCCCATGTTTCAAGTTCCCATATCACTAATTATAAGCTTTATTTGCTTTTTAGGAAAGACAAAAATACTGGAAATTTCTAAGGACACAGGGTTTACGGTGCGCCGCTCTAAGCTGCTGCCAGATACTATAGTAAAAGTATTTACATTCGGCTTATGGGACACCCCTAATCCATCCTTACGTCAAACTGCTTCTAAATGCGAAAATATTCAACGCGGACTTAGTATAACACGCGAAGGACTTTTTCAACGTTTGGCTACAAGTGCTTTATTGCTAAAACAAGTATTCCAGTCAGCAGTTGAGTATTCTGCCAAGAGAGCAATAACTGTCCAGAATCTCGATGTGCTCCAAGCTTTTACTGATGTAAAAATATGTGATAGCTCTAAAGTTACTCTTCCGGACAAATTAGCAGATGTCTGGAAAGGTCTTGGTGGCAATAATGCAAAAGCTGCTCTAAAAATCCAGACTATATATAGCCTTAAGTCCAGAACTATCACAAATATGGAGTTGACAAAGGCGCCTGGTCCAGATGCCGGCTATAAAGATGAACTTCTAAAACACATTCATCATGGTGAGCTGTTAATTACTGACTTAGGATATTACAGTAAAGATTTGTTTAGGAAAATAATATCCAAAGGTGCATATTTTCTTAGCCGAATTAAATCAAATACTGTTTTTCAAATACAAAATTCTGACACTAAATCTTTTAAAGCCTTAGACCTTTTAAGTGTTTTAAAAAACAGCTCCAGTGTTGATATAGATGTATACTTTGGCACCAAGTATTCTAAATTACTACAATGTCGGCTGATTGGTGTACGTTTACCTGATGAAGTCGCTAATGAACGTAGGCGCAAAGCAAATAAAAAAGCAAAGTCACAAGGCAAAACACTGAGTGACTATGACTTAGAGTTATTAGGATGGAACCTTCTAATTACTAACGCCCCAGCACATATGCTTACTCCAAAGGCAGCCTGTGAATTGTACAGAGCTAGATGGCAGATAGAGCTTTTATTTAAGGCTTGCAAAAGCTATCTAAACCTTGGCAAAGTAGGCAACTGTGGTAAAGAGCAATTAGAGTGTCTTCTATATGGAAGGTTAATTGCCATTATACTAATTTTCACAGTCTACTCAGCACTGTATGCCCTCATGTACCAACAAAAAAACAGATGCATTAGTATGATGTCGTTTATCAAACTAATTGCGACAAAGGTGGAAAAAATATTTTCAAGCCTTTATGCAACCACTGAAGCAATATCGGAACTGCGACTGATTCTTAAAAGAGCGGCCGAACAAAGCTTACATGATAAACGTAATCGCAAAACCACGGTTGAGCGATTGCAGGAACACTATTTGCTCAATTAAATTGGTAAAAAATAGCTTAACTTAACGCGTATGATTGGCAAATATACATTTCCTTTTTCATTTTTGAATTGTATGGAAAAGTCCTTCCTGCTTAAATCCCCTTTTGAAAAGATATATCTTGCTTCTTCTTTCAATAGCACTCCCTCCTAAATAAAGCAGTATTCATAATAAGCGCATTTTTTGCATTTGTTCATTTTTGTTGCGGCAGGAGGATTGGGAGAAAAAAGGAATTTCTCAATCTCTCGGCAAAGCAATTCAAAATCATGTTTACTTTCAGCGGTTAGTTCTACAATATGTACTTTCTTATCCTGTTTATTCTTTTCTAGACATTCAAGCCGTCCTTTTCGCACAATTCCTTTGCTCTCCAATTTCAACAAATAAAACATAAGCTGTGCTTTTGCTGCTACGACATCTGCATCCGACTTTTTCATCTCAATTACATATTCAGGCGTAATTTTATCAAGCCTAACATTCTCAATCGCTGCCTCCGAAACCTCTCCCAATTTTAATTCATGCAGCACCCTCCCAATATGTACATCTTCCGAATTATCTTCCATATTCAGCTTATTGTAAAATAACCAGCACTGTCTTTTGCAGTGAAAATAATAATTCACAATCGTACCGGTAAGCACTACAAAAACCTCCCCCCAAATTCCATTGAAAAAGCTTTTCGGTCAAACTTGCCGTCGATAATAAACTGCTCCCCGTTTTCTATATAATAATACCCTGCAAATTCTTCATCATATCTAAAGGTTTTGTCTTCTATATTGTAAATGTTGTATGTGAAATATGACATTTTTTCAGCTAACCTTGAAAGCTCCACTTTCTTTTGAGCATAGCCTTTTTCCTTATCAGCACATAATTGTCTGAACCTGTACCAAATCTCCCGGCCATCTATGATTTCTTCCTCTAAAGTTATTTGATATGCAAGATATAATTGTGCTGTTCTTTCAATTAGACGAAGCTGTTTTTCTATTTTTTCAAAATCCGATATCAGTGCAGCTCTTAATAATAATGAAATATTTTTATTATTCAATAATTCTGTTTCATGAAAAACATCCCTTAAGACCAGCTCATATATTTCTCCAAATTTCTTTTGCTCCAACATCTCTGAAATCATTTGATCTGTAATAGGATAATTGGTTCGAACATCATTTCTATATACTACCTGGGGATTGTCGTAATTAAAGAAGAACGCAATACACCCTATTTTCCTACAAGAACGGTTTATCCTTCCAAGAAACTGCTCCTCACTATCCGGAATAGAAGTATCCTTAAATCCAATATCCATATCAATATCAATCCCTGCTTCAATTACCTGCGTCGCAATCACAATAATACTCTTTTGCTTTTTAATCTTTTCAATCACTTCATTCCTTTTTAGCTTATTATCATCACCGGTCAGTTCTTCTACATATTCGCACCGGCCTTTTATAATATTATAAAATTCTCTTGCCGTCCCCTTGGTTATAAATTCAACTAGAACCTTTCTATCCTTAAATTCCAATACCTTGTCCGCAAGCACATTTAGATCAATCTTCTTATTATCCAGCATGGAAAAATCAATCTTTACACGATCCTTGAATATTGGATTCAGGTAATATTTATTAACATCTTTTACAAGCTCAATGAAGCCGTTGCTTTCTTTTCCCAAAAGCCTGTCCATTTTAGGCAGTGTGGCCGACATAATGATGATCTTAATATTTAATAACCGTGCATAACGATCAAGCATCATAATCAATTGCCGCCATATGCTGTTTTTATAGCTTTGTATTTCATCTAAAATAACCACACTATTGCATAGCTTCGTAAGTGCAAAACCGTTCTCCCGATCACAACCGAATAAAGCACTGAATAAATTAACGTGAGAAGTAACCACAATGGGATAATTAAAAAACTGCCTGTTGATATAAGCCTTTTCATAGGATGGGATTGCTTCATCATCGTCCATCATTACAGGAGTAATGGAATTAATTACTGCCGTCTGCCCAGGAAAGTATTGATTTAGAATATCCGCGGTCTGCTCTACCAGGGTATTAAAAGGGAAAATATAGAAAATGTTATTGACCTCTTTACTCAGCTCTGCCAGTTTAAGCGCCAAATTGACGGACATGTTTGTCTTTCCGCTTCCGGTAGGGGCTTCAAGATAGAATACTTTCCCCTCAGCATTTTCCTCCAATCTTTTTTCCGTTTCCAAAAACATTTCACTTCGAAGCGCGTTAATTGGACAATGGGCAAAATAATCAGCATTCTGCTTATATGCTTGTATGCCTTTATAAATCTCACCTTTTCGATAGGTGCTTTGCAATTTGTCAATAGACTCTATCACACTGAGTTCCATTGGATGTCCATTGATATATTCATAGGTAGCGCAATAATCACAGGCTGTAATCAGCGCAAAAAGCAGCTTATTTAACATATAGAATGGGATTTCATTGAGTTTCAGCATTTTTCTAATTTGGCTGGGGCCTTCTTCAGTACTTATGATATCTTCCATCCATTCTTCCGATTGATCGGAATAGTAAGTCATTCCCCTAATGTCGTCTAATTGCTGTAAAAAGTCATCGGTGCTTTTCAGTGAACCATGGTGCCTTGAAATAATATACGCAAAATTGAATAGCACATATGAGAGGACTTTATTATGTTTAATTTTCGGATATAGCCTGTCAATATAAATAAAGGCAGATGCCATTGAATGCCTTGTATCCCCATCATAGCTTTTTTTGAAATAACGGTTTCCCAATACATCCCTTTGGAATCTAGGATTTATCTTACCCATATCATGCATATAGATTGCATTGACAAACAAATCATATGCAGCTTGTATATCATTAATTCCGCAATCCTTAATGGTATTTATAATGATCTTATCCATGCCTTTTTTAACGCAGTAACTCTCAAAATACTCCATACACTTTTCCATATGCTTATGAAGCAGTTCACTTGTTTTTTTCTCATGTGTATGAGCCCAATAAGGTGCTTGATCTAATATACTATCTACACAATAAAGCATATACATCCGCATCGCTCCTTTAAATCTAAAGGGTATTCCAAAGCTCTCTTTTGAAATACCCCTGCTTGATTAAATTTGAAATATTGAACCAAGATGTCAATAAAACGCCAGTATAAGATCATTATACCGGAAGGTATCTTGAACAGATTGCTGCAGCAGACAGTTTGTATATATAAAACGTTCCAGGAGATAGAAATTAAACTGATCTTCCAGCGCATACGGAGCATATTCGGTAAAAATATAAGGTCTTCCATTATAGGCTTGCGTGTCATCAATCAAGTCTAAGCTGCCGGGAAACAAAGAATCCACATGGTCTGCTTGCACCGGTTCCAATGCTATCATTTCAGCATCCGTAATGACTGCAGGATGGTCATTCTTTCCAAGATAAGGAATGTACACACATTTGCCATGTAGAATATAATCACAAAGCTTATCCCATAAGTCTTGACCGATTCCTCCATTATAGATGTAAATGGTCCAGCAGGGACTCTCCAGCCACTGTTCAAATACTTGCAGATTTCCTCCCTCTTCATCGGAAGCATATCCCGTACTATTGTTAAAATACTGGATCTTTTTTGTGAAATATCCCCTATAAGCATTGGGAACTACCGATACCTTTAAATTGCACAAACTGGAATAGAACTCCGGCTTTTCTTTTTTATCGGTTGCCTGATCCTTATAATATCCGCTCAATCCCGTCACCGCACCTAACAATCCTAATAATGCTACCTTATGAATATTGTTATATGTAAAGTAAACCTTCGTATTGACATCGGGCTTTTTAAAAAAAGCACTCTTTCCGGCAAGCGTAAATTTTAGAGCTTCCATTTTCATCGTCACCACCATCAATACAATGGATAGGTCTTACATATAAGTTCTGCAAGCCCCACTTCTGTATCCATGGAGTTATAATATACTTCTATTTCTTCAATATCTGCCATTTTACCGGATAAAAGCTGTGACAGCTTTGTAAGATCGATATAGTTTTTCCCATCTTTTTTGCTGAATTCAATGTAAATATCCAAATTAGCTAGGTACAGCAAGCTATTCTCTTTCACTTTAATAAAAATTGCAAACTCGTTTTCGCATCCGGATTTGCTGTTTGTATTATAAGCCGTTGCCGCAATGAGGCATCCCGCTTTGAATTTTTCATAGGCTTCTACCGTATATCCTTCAAAATCTTCAATCCCCAAACTTAAAAAATCGTCATAATTATTTGGATTTACCGAGAATGAATAGAAATAATGGGCTTCATCCGCAACGATTTTTGTGCCTAAGCTGGAAGCGTCCGCATCCTCTTTAGATGAATTTCTAAAGGGAGACAAGATATCCTGTGTCTCTACATTCGTATCCTCATACTTATTCATCCCCTGGCCTACCTGTACTGCTCCGGTAATACTGATATTCTGCCCTTGTTCGGCAAAAGTGGCCCCGAAATTTAATACATCTATTGCAGAAAATAAGTTTTTCAGCACTTCGACGGATGGTGTGCTTTTATCCAGTTTAGCACCAAATACTTTTGTATATTGTTCATTCAAATCGTTAGGCTGAAGTTTATTCTTCTCTATCTTATAACTCTTGATATATACTACTTTTTCACCTTGTGCCTGCCACATTCGTTTGATGGGATATTTAAACGCCTTGTCGCTGCCAAAGATATCTCCATTGGATATGGTCTTAGGCCTCCCGGTAAAATCAGCATTCCAATTGGACATTACGCTCTTAATTCCCACTACACCATATACTCTATTGTTCATTTTCACGGTCGTTCTCCCCCTTTACGTACATTACATTTTTTGCAGCCAAACCTGCTAAAAACATGTCAAAATCTATTTTTTTATGATCTTCAATATCATATCCCATCACCATGCTAAGAAGATTGTTAAACCGCTTACCCCGCAAGTTAAATGCATGGCTATATTTATGATAAACACCTTTTATTTCATATTTGAACCTTTTTGCTTTTCCGGCATTAAGAAAAGGGTCTACCATATCATGCTTCAATTCTTTTGCTTCGCTTTGCAGCAGTATATACCGCACAAGCTGCCCCGCAGCAAAATAAAATTCGCTGTCATCTGCGCAAGCTGCAACATCATCATTGTCAGCTTTATATGCAAGTTGTTCAAACATTTGCCGAACTCTGTCACCCATATCCTTTTTACCTCCTATGTCAAAATATTTTAGTAAAGCTAACCGGATATTCATGGCACAACCGGTGTTATGAAAAAATACCGTTTCCTTTTCATTTATCTTTTCTTTTACCAGTTCTAATGTTATTCGGTCTGCACAATGACGTATTCCCTGGTCATCACCTTTAATAAAGAAGTCTTCCATGGCTTTGCGTGAAAGCAGCAGCAGGTTCATTAATCTATGGGAAATCCTTTTTATATCCTTGGGATTGGTTTTATAATATCTCTTTAGTTTAAAGCTATAGAGATACTTGTCCACCATCTGCTCCATTCCAGATCTTATTGAGGTGGCCCGGGCATCATAATACTCCAGCATAAGATAATTATTAGGCTCGAATCTATTGATCTCACCGGTAATCCCAGGTAGGAAGTCATAGTCATCAATTATCGTATCCGTTCCTTTTTCTATGTGCACATAATGCATATTGCGTCTCTTGGTAATTTTATCTTCCAGCGCGATTAGATTTTCATCCACCAAAGGGATATATCCTTCGCTTAAAGATTTGCCTTCTTCATTCTTTTGATTTGACAGCCATTCAAATAGCTTTTTTGCTTCCATTGCATCTTCAAGACTAATACGGAACGGTACCTTAAAGTTGGTCGTTTTATGCTCTAGGAAAGGCTTTTTTGTATTAAGTCCCATATTCGCTGCCGACAAACCATATATGGTATCGCCAAACGGGATATTAAAATCATTTTTATTGAAAATGTACGGATAATAGTAACGTATGTATTCACGCTGGTAAGCTTCCATATCTTCTTCAAAAAACAACTTTATATAGTCATCATCCTTTAATTCAAGTTCAATCACTTTTCTCATAATTTCCGGCAATTTTTGAATTATTATATCCCTGTTATGGATAATTGCTTCTTCATTTACCGGACTTAATCCGGCTTTTTCTGAAAAATTCAGCACATCCTTACTGTTCAGCTTTCGTATAAGCTTGTCGTAAAAAACAGGGACATGATTGATAAATTCATCTTTCAGCTTGCCCTGCGCCAATAATGATTTCGTTTTAAAAAACAAGGTAAAAAAGTTATTGTTATGCATAACTTTTTTTGGCACATCAAATGCTTTATTAGTATCGATAATACAGCTAAAATGATCGGCCTTTTTAAACCAGTTATATAGTTCACCTTGAGGAGACTCCCGTTTTTGCACGGTTAGCATACATTCACTGCCGTCCTTGTTCAACCGGATATACAGACCGCTTTTTAGCGTATACTGGTCAATCACAAGCTGATTGCTGCGCGGATTATCTTTAAAGTATTCCAATAAGTCATAAATCAATCAATCCACCTCCTTATTTGGCACGGCAATACCCTAGCCCTATTGAGTTTTTCTCTAATAAACCGCTACCCATAATTGTATATGCAATTTTCTGCGAAATTTCGTCCGGTTTAATGATAAGATTTAATTTGCATCCCAATAATGATGTATTTTTATAGCGAATTCTGATGGGTTTATCATTTGTTTGCTCAATCACTTCAATAAAATTTTCTGCAGGTTCCGGTAACTCCCCATAGAAACTCCTATGTTTCTTGACAGCGTTTGCGTGAATCCTCTCCATCAATACACCTATACCGTCTTCCCTCGTCCAACTCTTGCCATTAATGGTTGCAACTGCAGGTGTTAAAGTATGGATTTCTGTAATAGGACGGTAAGGCTGCTGTCGGATTTCTGCTGCGACAGCTTTTATTGAACCTTGCTGAAGCGCCATAACCTGACGTTTCATCTTTAAGATAAAATTAACATCAAGTCCTCTAAGATTAAATGCATACATTCGGCCCTTTTTATAGACTTTATCGGCCTCTATAGGATATAGACCGCATAATACATAGTACTTATACCCTTGCTGCTCATGCAACTCTCTAAGTGAATCATCCCCCAACATAGCACTAGATATAAATCTGGATAATATTTCATAGCTTTTATCCATCGGTATATCCTCATTGAGTAAAACAGTGATAATTATTTCATGATAAGTCATTTCCCCACCTCCTTTTATCATTTATCATAGTTAGTATTATATCATACTGCATCGTATATTTATATAATACTATTTTAAGAAAAATTTGTCAATCTATATTGTTTTTTACCATATGACTAAAATAATACAATTTGATTTTATGAATCTAATATTATATAATCTAATCATTAACCTATAACGCTTAGCGTATTGAAATTTTATAATAGTTTAGTACTATATTCATTGGCGCAACCTATACATTTAATGTATAAAACAAATTTTATGATATTATAGCTAATAGCTATTACTCACGTTACAAATAATATATTCTCTGGAAATGTTATGAAATCCTCCAAAAAATATCAAAAATTCATCGCAATAACCGACACATTAAGTCGATTATTGTCGACACACAAATATCCACAGCTATAATATTGATTGCTTTTTTCTAACATCTCCTCATACACTATGCTTAAATCTCATAGGATACTTGAAGCCTAGACATAATTATGATAAGCTTAAGGCAATATATGTAAAGAAGGAATAGTTATGTTTGTGGATAATGAAAAATTAAAGGAATTGTGTTTGAATCATAACATATTAATGGTGCTGTTATTCGGCTCACATGCAAACGGAAAGTGTACTGATGACAGTGATGTTGATCTGGGGCTTTTGATGGAAGATGATCAATATCAGCATTCCTCCTTATTATCAGATATAATAACTATCTTCCCAGATTATGAAATAGATATTACTATATTGAATCACAGCGACCCGGTGTTAAGATATGAAGTTATTTCCAACTATAAGATATTATATTGTTTTGAACCAATAATTTTCTTGAATTTCTATATTAAAACTATTAAAGAATATAATGATATCCAAAAGTTTTTACAATATGAAAAAGTTTATCTAAATAACTTCATTGGAGGTAAACGACATGGAGTACAACAATGTCATCCGCCGGAAATTGATTAGTTTAACAGAATATATTGCTGAATTGGAACCTTTTAAAGATTACACCTATGAAAAATACTTGGGCAACTACTTTATCAAACGTACAGGTGAAAGATTAATACAGCTTATTGTTGAAAATATGGTTGATATTAATTCTGTTATCATCTCAGAAAAAAATCATACACCTCCAAAAGATTATTACTCTTCATTTGAAATATTGGCAAAGTTAAACTTAATTCCTGAAGATTTTGCAACACGATTAGCGCCATGTGCCGGTCTAAGAAATCGGCTAGTCCATGAATATGACAAAATTCAAGATGAAGTTGTATTTGACAGTATCCGAGAATTATTAAAAATGGTAATTGAATATATAGAGTATGTGAATAAGTATATAAAATAAGTCAAGTGCCTGACACCCAAAGTCCTACCATATTTTTTTGCCAAAGAATTTATTTTTTATAATCCATAAATTATAGAAATAGAAAAGTTTTTCATTTTCATTGACTAAATAATAAGAAAAGAGATATAATAAGAGAAGAAACGGTACAAGGTTAATATGGTGATTAACTTTGAGAATAAGTAGTTGTGGGAGACTACTTATTCTTTTTGTTTTTAAAGATTATTTTCACTCTATACTCACTATTTTTTAACAGCCAGTATATAAGTGAGGATATCGGTATTGCAAAACAAAAGGTAATAACAATACTTATCTTTAGTTCACCCATACCATCCCCCCTCTCATGCCCCTGTGACCGTTCCTTCCCATATCTGAGAGGGGAGAGTGTTACCTTGTGGACAATGCTATTCTACCATACTTTAGCAATATATTCCACAAAAAGTCCTTGAGTATGCCGATTCTTACAATCTATTAAATAAGCCGTGTACATAATCAATTATATTTCAAATCCGCATTGTTAAGATTGAAATCGCAGATCAATTAGCTATTTACAAAATGTTTCAATTCCATCTTGTTGACACTCCCACAGCTAAAGCAATGGGATTCTTGACTTTCCTTCATTACTACTGCATCCTCGGACAACTGCTTTCTATTCCAGGCAACATAGATTAACACAGAAGTCTCTTTATGCTTCAGTTTCCTATCCAATATTTTTCATTGCCTTTTGATAATCAGCGATAAGTTCATCCAGTTCCCGGCTGACACGCAAGATTTCTTGTGTGACCAGGTGATGATGCGCTTTAGTAATCAAAAGGTGCAAACGCTGCCTCACCTGATCAATAGACTTTTTCATTGCTTCCAACTCTCCGAAGGCACTCGAAGATGGACCATCCCCTACCGAGTGACAATCCAAATTCAAAACTGCCTCCGTCGGTTCCTCTTTCTTTCCAACATGGTTACACATATATATTTTCCTCTCAAAAATGAATTTGAGAGGAAAATTAAAAAAGCGCACGCGCAGAAAATATACTTCTATCCTACACGTGTGCTTTTATGTTATTGAAAATAAAAGTCAAATGCTGTATAATAACATAAGATCGCATGACAGCCGCGTATCATCGGATACACTTGTATCTGGCGATACGTCTACTGTTGGTGTAGGCAGGGGTTTTGCCTGCATTAGTTTCTGAGTGTTGGCCCACTCAGAAACCATGGCGACTTTTTTAATTTTCCTCGCAATAATTATATACTATTTAAGGGAAATAATGCAAGTTATTTGGATTAATTTTGTATTATTGTGTAGGATTTTATCTGATGGTAGCTTTTTTATTGGCAGATTTCTTTGATAAGCAAGTGTTTTACTTCGGTACTTCGGGATACTGATTTTTCATCCCGTACTAAAAGACAAGGAGCTACTATTCATGGTAACAATATAATACGCTTATTCATATTATGTAAATATGTGCATACACTTACAGCGTTTGCGCATCTATACATCATTCGTATTGTTTCGTATTGTATGGAAGTTATTGATTGCATTTTGATTTGTAATGTAATGATTCACTCCGCTCATTATAAACTTATTTAGGAAATGAGAGAAAAAACAGATGGATAATTTTAAAATAGAAATAAGAGCTGTAGAAAAATTGAAATTGGCTCAGGCGGTAAGGGATCAAAAAAAAGAAGAATGCCTGATTCTAGCCGAAGCATTATTGGATGATGAAATCAAGATTGGTGAATTATTAAAAAACATCCCTACTGCCCAAGGAACCAGAAGCGATTTAACTTCGGTGCACCGGTGGACCGAAGTTGGAAATGCCTCGAATCATACCTGTGAAAATCTATCCCTACCTCAGAAAACCAAATCACAGATTGTGAAAAAGTTTAACTTTACTATTGCTTCTTTATTTCTCTTCACAAAATTATTTCCGGGGGTAGTGCCACATTTTCTGCATTTTAAATCATACGCCGAATTAATTTCTCTACATACTTTGCATGAATAATCTTCATTCATCTTTTCATACCATTTCTCAAGCTCAGAACAGAGATTGTCAAGGGGGTAAATGATATTTAGATAAAAAACTTTGTCTATCCCATAATTATATTGAGGGCATAAGCGGTTTACTGCTTACGCCCTCTTGATTGCCATACAGCAAAGACAGGAAAAATTGTCAAGGGCGGCGTAGCCGTTCATCTTGACCCTTGACGGTTTTTCGTGGATTTGCTATGTTGTTGTGATTACTGCGACAATAATTTCTCCCACAAATAAATTATCTTTCTTTTAATTTATGTCAGGAGTTTGGGCAATTTTTTATCAATATCAAAATCTTTCTTGCAAATCTGGTCTAATTATGATAGACTGCAATCAGTCTAATGAGTTTAGATTGGAGAGAATGCTATGATTAAGGATATAACGCTTACTGCCGCAGAAGAAAAACTCGCGGCTTTGATTTGGCGGGCCGCGCCGCTGGCCTCGCCGGATTTGGTCGCGCTTGCGGAACGTGAAATGGATTGGAAAAAATCAACGACTTACACGGTGCTGAAGAAGCTCTGCGACAAGGGCGTATTCAAAAACGAAAACGCGAATGTATCGGTTGTGCTTACCCGCGATGAACAAATTGCCCGTCAAAGCCGCCGCTATGTGGAAGATACTTTCGGAGGGTCGCTGCCCAAGTTTATCACTTCATTTTTCGGCGGCAGGAAACTGACGCCGGAACAAGCGGCAGAATTAAAATGTCTTATAGAAGAACACGAGGGGGGCGGCAATCATGGATAAACTCTTCCTTACAATCCTGAACATGAGCCTGACCGGGGCGTTTGTTATCGCGGCGATATGCCTTGTGCGGTTGCCTTTGAAAAAAGCCCCTAAAATAATCTCTTACTGCCTGTGGGCAGTAGCGGGATTCAGGCTTGTGTTCCCATTTTCAATCGAAAGCGTTTTTAGTCTGATACCCTTCAAGGCGCAGACGATACCGCCGGATATAGCCATGCAATCAATACCGCGCATTGATAGCGGCATACTTTTTGTAAATAACGCTGTCAGCAGTATTCTTCCCGCCGCCACGCCGACCGCAAGCGTAAATCCGTTACAGATATGGACAACAATCGGCGCGCTTATTTGGCTTATCGGCTTTGCCGTAATGCTTATTTACGGCGTGGTGTCTTTTGTTATCCTCAAACGAAAGATGAGGGAAGCGGCTTACATCGAAGCAAATATCTACGAAGCGGGAAATATTAAATCACCTTTTGTGTTGGGCGTTTTCAAACCGAAAATCTATCTGCCCATTGGCTTATCAGGGCAGGAAAGAAGCTATATTCTTCTGCACGAGCAGACACATATCCGGCGGCGTGACCACATCGTAAAATTCGCGGCATATTTCATTTTGTGCCTGCACTGGTTTAATCCGCTGGCATGGGTGGCGTTTCTGCTGATGGGTGTGGATATGGAATTGTCCTGCGATGAGCGTGTATTAAAAGAAATAGGCGGGTAGAGTAGGGGAATGAAATTTCATTCCCCCCTTCATCAAACCGTGCATGCGATTCTCCCGCACACGGCTTTCCGATATTCTTCTTCCTTCAGCATTCATTAAACTGCAAGTCTTTGTAATCCATTATTGTAAATAATCTTTCGAACCTTTGAAATCCTAGCATATCGCCTTTTATTCTGTGTCTTGTAGTTATGCCACAAGGTAAATTTCTTGATAATATACCAATCCATTTTGTTCAGTTGCTTGCCTGCGTTCTTCAATGCATAATAGTTTCTCATTCCTACTATCTTAGGATTAAGAATTTCAATCATCTTGTGTACGTCCAGCAACAACGTTGACCTGCTGGCAAATACACCTTTGAGATTATCCCTCATCTTCTGCATAGCTTTGTTTGACGGAAATTGATGTGTTTCACTGAATTTCTGACCACTTGCTGTTTCAGATAATTTTCTTCTATGGTGAAATCCTAGAAAATCAAATCCTTCCTTTCCATCCCACATACTAACCAGCTTCGTTTTATCAGGATGCAGTTCTAGCTCCAACTTTCCCATTATGGATTTTACTGCTTGCAAGGCATGCTCTGCTTCTTTCTTGGTTCTACATACTATTACAAAATCATCACAATATCTAACGAGTTTGCCAAGGTGTTTGTAATGCCAGTCCCATTTACAGTCAAAGTAATGCAAGTAGATGTTTGCCAAAAGTGGTGAAATGACACCCCCTTGAGGACTTCCGAGTTCACTCTCAGCTACTTCTCCCTTTTCCATTACTCCTGCTTTCAGCCATTTCCATATCAATTTAAGTACCCTTCGGTCGGATATCCTTTGCTTTACCATCAGCATTAATTTTTCATGATTGATGTTATTAAAGTATCCCTTTATATCTGCATCAACTACCCACCAACCCTTTTTAGCAGTATCCTTCCGAATTCTGTCCAAGGCTTGGTGTGCATTCCTTTTAGGTCTGAACCCGTAGGAACATTCAAGAAAGTCTGCTTCGAATAATGGCTCCATTATCAACTTTACCGCCATTTGAATAACTCTATCCTTGATGATAGGTATGCCTAATGGTCTCCGTTCCCCATTCCCTTTCGGAATGTAGGTTCTTCTGACTGGCTTAGGGTGGTATCTTCCTTCCATCAACTCCTGCTGTGTCTCCACCAAGAATTTATCAATTCCGGATGCTTCTACATCTGTAATAGATATGTGATCAATCCCACCTGCCCCACCGTTTGCTTTCACTCGTTTCCATGCTTCCAATAGTATATCCTTGCGATACACTTTGTCATAGAGGGCATGAAACCTCCGCTTGCTGTTTGATTTGGCTGCAAGGTATAGCTTCCTTTGAAGTTGTCGAACTTTTTCTTTGGTGTTGTTAGCCTTTTGGGCATTCACTCGCTCTTACCTCCTTTGGATAGCTTGAATAAAGTAGAGTTCCTTCCCTATCTGTAGTTTTGTTGTCTACAGAATTATTGGTACTATGAACTCCTCCGACTCCCTCTTTGCAAGTATACAATTTCACTTCATCAGCTTATATGCAACTTCTTTACAATCTCAATTGTGCAAAGTAGGGTCTCTCCAGTTCCAAACCACACTTTCAATACATACCGTTTCCTCTACACCGAGGGATTCTTCAATGGTGCTTTCCAAGCTCTTCCCATCTTCCATGGTCTTCGCCCAATTTTGCAAGGCTCGACTTCCCTTTTGAACTCTGTAACCCAGAGACCTTTTTGACGATGCGGCAGAATTCACTTTATGTTACGGTCTGCATTTTTGCTCGCCCTACTGTTTAGGCAGGTACTTTATCCTCCCGCTCAGCACCCCACATTACTGTGTCGCACCGGGATTAGCTACCGGGCTTCTTGGCAATTACCCGTACCGGACTTACACCGGTGAGTGTGGTCCAGCTTCGCTGGACGCACCGAAATTAAAAAGGACTATTCGCTGTCGCTGTTATCTTTAGCGACGGAACGGCGTATCATCGGCGGCAGTCCTCTTGCCTTTGGCGAGGGCGGCGTGAAAGGGAGAATAAAAAACGTGCTGAACTTCAAAAAAACGTCGCGGGTGATTATCGTGGCTGCGGTGGCGTTAGTTGCTGTGTTGAGCATTGGATTTGCGGTGAATCGGATTGTCAATGCGCCGCTCATTGAAATGAAAATGGTTTATGAAGAAAATCCGGCTTTCTTTCTCAAAGATATGAAGCTAATTTGGGACGATACCATCTATCATGTATCACCGATGAACAACACCGGACGAGGAAAGGAAATCGGTTACGCCACAGATGAGTACAGCACTTGGCGCATTTATGAATTAAATGGGTACGGCCACGACTATTTACTGGCGGTCGAGAGTGAGGATGTATGGCGGGTGATGAGCATCCATCCGCCCGAGAAGCCTTTACAACAGTATGTTCTTGAAAACGCGACCGAAAAACAAAGGGCAGTGCGTATGCTATCCGTGACGCTGTATGGCGACGGCACCGCCAGGCTTGCGACGCCGCTAATCAGCAGTTATATGCTGCCGAATTGCACTTACGCCTTTGCAGACGATGAATTGTTGATTTACTCGAATATTGAAACGGAAGAATTAGAAAATGCTTTTGGTGTCAAAAACGGTGAAGTTATAGCGAGATTTACGGTTGCTGATGATAATACATTGGTATTCCAGTCGGCAACTGTGCCGCTGTTCGCGGCCGAAGGAGCGCGGTATGTGTCTGCGCCGAATACCGATTCATACGAGCCGCGCAAATGGTTTAATTACTACTTTCACGAGCAAATGCCTTGGGCGCGCAGCTTGGAATTAGAATTGCCGGAGTACCCGGACACCGTGTTTCAATGGACCCCATACGAAGTGAAAGCCATCGATGCAGACGGCGAAAAAACACTCTTTAGCGGGATGCCTGTTTGGAATGTCTATCTTGCGGATATTACCGGCGACGGGCTGCCCGAATTATGCGCGACGGTAAGCTTTGGTTCCGGTATCATCGATGAGCGCATAACTGTCTTCGATTATGCGACGGGAAATACCTATGACCTAAACGACCGTATGTATTATGATTACGCGCTCTATCTTGATAACGGACGGCTAATGGTAAAACAGACAAAGTACCCCGACCCTCAAAGTGACACGCTTGCGACAGGAGAATTGGCTATTGTGGGCGGCGAGCTGACCGCCATCGGCATTGACCGAACAAGACCGGAGACTGATTCGGGAAATGACTGAGCAGTATTACCTCTTCATATCCTGCGCCCTGCCCGGCTGCTGCTCCCCAATCATGGACTTAAACTTTTCATCAAGCCTCGCCATGTCCATAATCTGATTTTGTTGCAGGAAATTCAACATTTTTGAGGCGGCTTTCAGATTGCCGATAGCTTGATAGCGGTCTGATTTTCCTGTCTGCTCCCGCCTTGAAAGTATGTTTGAAATAATGTCGGCAAGGGTGGGCGGCCCGGCGTCCTCCATTTCCTCTTTCAGCCAGTTTTGCAGTTTGGAGATACGCGCCTTTAACTGCCGCAAACGCTGATTTGTAAACTCGATTTCGCGGTTCATATTGCCGCGCTCGGTAAGCCGCCGCCGCAACTGCGGACTTGCCTTTACCACGGCTGATTATTTTAATACTGCAAAATATATTTGTGGGATGGTATGATTTGGGCAGTTAAGTTAAGAAACCGTAGGCGATGGGCGATTAAATTGGAGGTGAGAAAGTGACATATATTCTTTGCGGGCTTTGTATTATTCTCGGTGTTGCTTTGATTAGAAAGCCAGATTTATTTTGGGGAATTGAGCATTTTCTTTCTGTAAAAGATGGTGAACCGACCAGTTGTGAGGTTAAACGCCCATTGAGTTAAATCCATTATCAAGCCAATAACGACAATAATTCATGCGGAAAAGAAAATTTCTTTTCGAGTCATGTTCCGGAAAAAAAACATGCCGCCAACTATAAGTGTCACAATAAATATGGCTCCATATACTATAAGCACTCGTGTATTATCTGATGTAATTGTCCCATCTGGAAGCGTAACAATAGTAAATCGACCTATCAGAAAAACTACCGCATTAAAAGCAATCACACCTGCAACGATACAAAATAGCGGTACTTTCCAAAATATTTTCTTCCTTATCTTCATAGCTTTTCCATACCTCCACCAACAAATTTCGATTTATCGCTCTCTCGGATTATATATAAATAATCTGCCCTTCGAACTGGAGTTTATTGGCTTTCTGCCAAGTAGTTTTGGTAAAGTTTTGGTAAAGTTCCGCTGAACTTGCAAGAACGCGGCCGAAATCCAGCGCCCATATGAACTCATCCATGTTGCAATATATTGCATTTATATTTTGGGGATTTTATTCACGGCTTCAATAGATGTAACCCCTTTATCACTGTCATAAGAAATATGTTTCGTATAAATCTGATATATTTCATCAGATGTTGCAACGACAGTACCATCCGTAAACATGAATGCAAATTGTGTCATCTTATCATTGATCATAAGCGTACTAACTATGTCCATAGACGGGAAAGTTGCATTTTGAAAGTATGTTAGCCGCTGTATATTATCATCGTTGTTCCACTCGATACTTGCGAACATATCTTCTCTACCTGTTTTTTCATAGGATAAAATATAAAATTTCCCATAAAATCCTTCATCATCAGTAAAGAGATAATTGCTTCTTTCTCCGTTTATTACAACTTTTGTTTCACCGGTTACAACTCCGCTTTCATATATATGGGCAGAAATTTCTTGATTTATGTTTTTATTAAATGGCAATTTAGAAAGTATCCAAAACCCAATAATGAAAATTACAAGCACTTTAAGGATCGTTTTGTAGTTTTGTTTCATTCATTGTCACCTCATCTAATATAAATACCGGGTATTGGAAAAACAATAATTCAATGTCACATTATTAGCGTTTTTGAGACGCATTTCAAGAAAGATATGTAACTATCATTATTTGCGATACCTAATTTATATTATATTCATACAAAGATACAGTTCTATTCTCTATACTTGAAGGAGATTCTCCCATATATTTAGCACCAAGTTTATCATAGAATCCCCTTGCATTTGGGTCACTGAAAATATTCAAACAACTAATTCCTTTTTCTTTACAAACAGCTGAAGCATAGTGCATTAACTTTTTGCCTATGCCAATCCCAATGTATTGTGGGTTAATAAATATGATTAAAGTGCTGCATACTGTTGACTATTTTACTGTAATTGGGTTATAATAATCATATAAGGGAAAGAAACAGAACAAGGTGTTTGGTTAGACACTAAAGGAACGAGTAGTTAACTTCTGGACAAAGTTAACTACTTTTTTTTGCTTTTAAAGCAAATTTTAATATCATAATCCCCATGTTTTATAAGCCAAAAAAGCAGACTCAAAAAACACGTTGAAGTTGTCAAGACTACTAATATTTTTATCTTTAGTTCAACAACCAACAGCCTCACCCCTTTCTCTCTGTAATCACCCTGTAACTGTTTCCTTTCCATATATCAGAGAGAAATATGTGGCTGCACCTTGCGGGTACTTATATTATACCATAATTTAGGTATATTTACTATTTAAAAACACGTTTTAATTTTTATTTATCAACTCGCTGTTGCCATTTTTTCTGTGTAATTCACGATACAATGTTGACTTAGATATCCTAAAAGTTTTACAAAGCTCTTGTATAGAATATTGCTTTGTACTATGTAATTCAAGTGCCATCTTTGCTTTCTTTTCGGATAACTTTCTTGGTCTACCGCCTAGTCTACCTCTTGCCCGGGCTGCTGTCAATCCTGCTTTTGTTCTTTCTCTAATAATTTCTCTTTCAAATTCCGCTAGACTGCCGAATATATGAAAAACAAGTCGGCCTCCGCTTGTTGTAGTATCAATATTTTCCTGTAGGCTCTTAAATCCAATCTCACGACTAGTTAAATCAGAAACAGTTTCAATCAAATGTTTCAATGACCTTCCTAATCTATCAAGCTTCCATACTATAAGAACATCACCTTTGCGTAGATACTCCAAACATTCTTCTAAACCTTTTCTTGCAGCCTTAGACCCACTCACTACGTCAGAGAACACTTTCTCGCAACCATCCCTTTGGAGAGCATTAATTTGCAAATCCAGTTTCTGATCATCTGTACTAACCCTTGCATATCCTACTTTCATATGTATCACCCCAATGGCAAATAATTATGAATAAAGATTCTCATAAACTCAAATATTTGTCAATTTCGAGAAGCTTGATACGGGAACGAGTATTGAAACTGAACCATGCAGCTATTTATATGACAGGGTTACAGAAAATGAGATAAGAAATATAGAGTCTCAAAAACGGATAATTTTGATAACTGGTTTGTTACCTAGAAGCATTTCAGATAAACAATAATAAAAGCTCCTGAAAAATAGGAGCCTGATTTACTGATTAATAATACCATGTTTTTTTAAGTTACCGTTGTTAGGTTATTAAAATAGTCTATTAATTTCTTGATTAAAATACAATCGAAATTCAATAGATAGTGATAATTTGTGCCAAGCAAATTTGCTGAATCATATGTTTTTCAAATAGCAATCAAAGCAGTATACTTCTCCACCTTCATCATCACTGGAAACTTGCTCAAGGTCTTTACCGCACATAGTACATTTTACAATGACAGGATGCTCTTGTTCACCATCACAGATATAATGCTCACAAGTCAGGTCACACCCATCGTCTTCGCAGTCCGAGCAGCTGTCGGATGGAAAACCAAATTCACATTCATATTGCTCAACCATGCCATTCTCATCTATGATCCCCTTAAGATTCTTACAATTGTTGCAAATACATTCACCCATCAAATTCCACTCCTTTTTCACTATAGTAGGCATCCGATGCATCGAATGCCTACTCATGTTAATCACTATTTATTCTGTTAGTGTATACTGACGCTACATTTTCACTCAAATATCTAAAATAGAAATATACCTACCCTGTAGATATTATATCATAATATACCTAGCTTATCCATATTTTATGTGCTTTATCTTCAGTCCGTGTTACCTTGAACAGTAAAAGAACTCCCCAGGGCTAGTAGCCAAAAGAAGTCCTTATAACAACAATATTTTATTCCTATATTATTCTTCGCCGCATATTATTTTATCGCATATTTCAGTGTTTTTGCCTGGAGTTCCTTCAAAAGCATTTATATACATTTGCTTTATTTCACAGATTAACGGGTATCTTGGATTCGTTCCTGTACATTGGTCATCAAAAGCTGATTCACACATTTCATCAAGGGTTTCATAGAATTTTTCTTTAGAAACACCGGCCTCACCGATAGTCTTGGGTATATTCACTTTGTTTTTCAAATCATTGATTGCTTTAATTAAGAGCTCAATCTTTTCATCTTCACTGCTTCCGCCTAGGTGTAGATAGTCAGCAATTTCAGCATATCGCCATTTTGCATTCGGATATTTGTATTGGGGAAATGCAGTTTGTTTTCTTGGATCATCTACCGCATTGAATCTTATTACTTCATTCAGTAAAAGTCCATTGGCAACCCCATGCGGTACATGGTGCATTGCACCTAGCTTATGTGCCATCGAGTGACATATTCCCAGGAATGCGTTGGCAAAAGCCATACCGGCTACGGTTGAAGCATGCGCCATTTTCTCTCTTGCTTTAATATTGTTAGGTCCGTCATTATATGCCTGCGGCAGGTATTTGAAGATTAACCTTATAGCCTCTAAAGCCAATCCATTTGTGTATTCTGACGCAAGAACCGATACATAAGCTTCAATCGCATGGCTTAGAGCATCTATACCTGAAGCGGAAGTAAGGCTTTTCGGCATATGAATCATTAGTTCTGCATCAATAATAGCCATGTTGGGTGTTAATTCATAGTCAGCTAACGGATATTTAAGCCCGGTTTTTTCGTCTGTGATTACTGCAAATGGTGTAACTTCCGATCCCGTACCTGCCGAGGTTGGAATAGAAATCATCATCGCTTTTACTCCCATTTCAGGGAAAGTATAAACTCTCTTTCGAATGTCCATAAATCTCATAGCAAGATCCTCAAATTTTACTTCGGGATGCTCATATAACACCCACATAACCTTTGCGGCATCCATAGGTGAGCCTCCACCAACTGCGATAATCACATCAGGTTTAAAGCTTTGCATTTCGAGAGCGCCTTTTTTAGCCGCTGCAAGGGTTGGGTCCGGTTCAACATCAGTGAAAATCTTATAACCCACTTCAATTTCATCCAAAATATTAGTAACCTTGTTCATAAACCCTAATTGGAAAAGAACTTTGTCAGTTACGATAAATGCCTTCTTCTTACCCAAACTCTTTAATTCCTTTAATGCTACCCCAAGACTGCCGTATTTAAAGTAAATCTTTGGCGGTACTCTAAACCAAAGCATGTTTTCTCTCCTCTCAGCAACATTCTTTATATTCAATAAGTTTTTAACTCCGACATTGTCCGATACGGAGTTTCCGCCCCATGTTCCGCAGCCCAAAGTTAAAGAAGGCGCCAGTTTGAAATTATATATATCACCTATAGCACCATGTGATGAAGGCATATTGATAATCGTTCTTCCGGTTTTCATGACATCGCCAAACCGATGAATTCTATCTCTCGATTTAATCTGATCAGTATACAGTACAGAAGTATGACCAAACCCGCCAAGCTCAATAAGCCTGATTGCCTTTTCAAGAGCCTCTTCAAAGGTGCTTATCCTATACATAGCAAGAATTGGAGACAGTTTTTCATGAGAAAACGGCTCTTCTAATTCTATTGATTCAACTTCTCCTATAAGAACTTTGGCAGTTTTCGGTACGTCAATTCCTACCATTTGAGCTATTTTGCAAGCACTCTGTCCAACAATTTTAGCATTTAGTGCACCATTTACCAGTATCATATTTCTGACTTTGTCTATTTCATCTTCTTTAAGAATATAAGCGCCTCTTTCTTGAAATTCACGCTTCACCTCATCATAAATTTGGTCCATAACAATTACAGATTGCTCAGAAGCGCAGATCACGCCATTATCAAAAGTTTTTGATAGAAGGACGGAATTCACTGCCATCTTTATATCGGCTGTCTCATCGATAATTACAGGAGTGTTACCCGGTCCTACACCTATTGCAGGCCTGCCTGAAGAATAAGCCGCGCGTACCATTCCCGGTCCGCCGGTCGCAAGAATCATATCTGACTCCTTCATGACAAGCTGTGAAAGCTCAACGGATGGTTCATCTATCCAACCTATTATTCCTTTAGGTGCACCGGCTGCTACTGCTGCATCCAAAACTATTCTAGCTGCAGCAATGGTTGATTTTTTCGCTCTCGGGTGTGGAGAAAATATAATACCATTTCTTGTTTTTAAGGCTATCAATGATTTGAATATTGCAGTAGAAGTCGGATTAGTTGTCGGAATTATAGCAGCAATTACACCCACCGGTTCTGCGACTTTAGCAATTCCAAAAGATTCATCCCTTTCGATTACTCCACAGGTTTTCTCATCTTTGTATTTGTTATAAATGTATTCTGAAGCGAAGTGATTTTTTATCACCTTGTCTTCAACAATACCCATTCCGGTTTCTTCAACAGTCATTTTAGCAAGTTCGATTCTTGCATTATTTGCTGCCATCGCTGCCTTCCTAAAAATTTCATCTACCTGTTCCTGTGTATAAGCAGCGAATATCTTTTGAGCAGCTCTGATTTCTCCAATTTTTGACATTAGATCATTAGCATTTGCTACTGTCATTCTTTATCCATCTCCTCAATTTATTACATTTATTAGAAACTCCGCATATTTATCAGTCATATATAAATACGGGAGCCTTTGGTGATACATTTGTATTATTTCTCTATTCCGTCGTTTTATTTACTCTTTGGCAACTAATATAATATGTTACGCAAAATTAATCATGTGATTATCATAACAATTCTTTTAGCATAACATTAAAGGCATGAAAATATTTTCATGCCTTTTTATATCAGCTATTAAAATCTTCTATTAATTGTGCCAGTTCCTCATCGGAATCAATAAAAATCCCGTTTTGTATTTTTTCTCTGTCATCCTGTCTCAGCTGCTTAAGATTAATATTATCAATAAGTCTGACAAAGCTTTCTTTACCTTCCGGCGCATTTTGATAAAATAATCCTACTTCTCCTTGATATTCTTTGACAATATAATGGTTAGGACATTTTCCGTCATTGCTCTTGGTAAATATGACCTGCTGCGCACTAAAGTTCTCCATCGACCAATCGCTGTACTTAATCTTCAAATCTGCTTCCGTAATACCTACTTCATCCTCCGTCACTGTATTTTCAGTCAAAATATCATGGCCGCAGCCCTCATAATGAACCCGAAACAGTAACTTTGTATCGGCAGATGTTTTCAGTTCAGCTGAATCGGTATTAACCGGTTTAGCCATATCATTGCTTTGATCTGCTAAACCTTCGCCGCCTTCATGGTCAGGATTATCTATATTTTCTTTGCGTGTCTCAATCTTTTGGTCTATATTGTTTTGGTCAATGGTTAAAGGCTGTGTCGAAATACCCGGGTCATTCCCTTGTTGATTGTTGCCGCTATTCATATAGTAACCGAAACTAAAAGCTCCTATTAAAATCATAAAGCAACAGAATGTCACTAACCTGTAGGACCTTCTTCTTGCCATAATAATACCTCCACTCACATATTTTGTAAGTATTATTCACAAAAATTACAAACAATATACATTTAATACATCTACAAAACTATATTTTCCATTTTTTTGGATACAATCTACTATACAGTGATTTTTTTGTAATATTTTCTTAACTTCTTTTGAATATTTTTATGTTATAATATGATAGACATACTTATGTATACATTTATGGCTAGGAGGTTATATATGTCAGAAAAAAATACGTCTCCTAAAAAGAGACAAAAAACATCTAAAGAAAAAAAAGGAATGTTCAAAACATTATCTATATTTTTCAAAATACTGCTGGTGGTTGGCCTTTTTGCAGGTGTTGCAGCAGTAGGTATTATCGGGGGTACTTTATACGGATATATTGATACTACAAAAGAAGTAGGGATTGATGACTTTAAATTGAATTTTACATCTTTCGTATACTACATAGATCCGGAAACCAATGAACCTGTAGAACTTGAACGATTATACGGCGAAGAAAACAGGATATGGGTCGGAATCAACGATATGCCGGAAAATTTAAAAAATGCTTTTATTGCCATCGAAGATGAGCGATTCAAAACGCATTTCGGGGTAGACATCAAAAGAACATTAAAAGCAACTTTTAACTATATCATCAAAAGTAATTCCTCTGAAGGCGGCAGTACCATTACGCAGCAGTTGATTAAAAATCTTTCCGGAGATGATGATGTATCCCCAAAAAGAAAAATTCAAGAAATGTGGAGAGCATACAATCTGGAAAAAAAATATTCCAAAGATCAGATATTGGAGTTGTACCTAAATACCATTTACCTTAGTCAGGGCTGCAATGGTGTTCAAGCGGCGGCAAATACCTACTTCGGAAAGGATGTAAGCGGACTTTCGCTCGCTGAAGCTGCTTCTATTGCCGGTATTACTCAGTTCCCCACACGGTATGACCCTTTTTTGAATCCTGAAAATAATAAGAAAAAACAGGAACTGGTACTGAAAAAAATGAAAGAACTTGGTGATATCAGTGAAAGCGAATATCAGCAGGCTATCAATGAAGAACTGAATTTTAAAAAAGGTGCCAAGCAGGAACTTACAAGCAAACAATCTTACTTTGTAGACCAGGTTATTAATGATGTATTAAATGATTTGCAAAAGGAAAAAGGATACTCCAAAGTTATTGCATCAAAAATGCTGTACACCGGTGGTCTAAAAATATATGCTACCATTGATCCTAAAGTACAGAGCGCAATGGACACAGTATTTAAAGATCCAGACCTCATCCCAAAATTTAATACGGAAATTCAACCGGAAGCTTCTATGTTAGTGCTAGATCCTTATACCGGACAGGTAAAAGGAATGGTAGGCGGCAGAGGTGAGAAAACGGCTAAACGCACATTGAACAGGGCAACGCAAACAGTACGTCAACCCGGTTCATCAATCAAACCTATCGGCGTATATGCTCCCGGATTGGAATACGGTATTATCACTCCAGGTACTGTATTTGATGACGTGCCTACTACTTTTAACCCCGGTACACCGAGCCAATGGACACCTAAGAATTATTATACCAACCCTCCTTATTGGGGGCTTTCAACCGTTAGAAGAGGTGTTGAGTGGTCAATGAATATTATTGCCGCCAAAGTGCTTGAAAAGGTAGGCATTGATAATTCCTTCAACTTTTTGACCCAAAATCTCGGTGTTACTTCTTTGGTAGAAAGAGAAAAAAGGGCGGACGGCAAGGTTTATACGGATAAACTTCTAAATTCCCTTTCTCTCGGCGGACTGACCGATGGTATATCGGTCTTGGAAATGACTGCGGCATACGCTCCTTTTGTCAATAAAGGATTATATACAAAACCGTATACGTACACCAAGGTTGTGGACCATGAGGGTAAGGTAATATTGGAAAAGAAAAAAGAATCCCAAATCGCTATGAGTGAACAGACTGCTTTCCTAATGACAAAAATGCTTGAAGGTGTTATTACAAGCGGTACCGCTACCTACGCAAAAATGCCCAATAAAATGCCTGCTGCCGGAAAGACCGGTACAACCAGTGATGATAAGGACCGGTGGTTTGTGGGATATACACCTTATTATGTAGCAGCTACCTGGTTTGGATACGATGATCCTGCGGTCATTCGAGTTCCGGGTGCTCTAGGCGGTAGGAATCCCGCTACTGTACTATGGCATGCGGTTATGAATGAAATTAATAAAGACTTGGAAGTAAAAGACTTTGTTATGCCTGCCGGTATTGTACAGGCACAGGTATGCATCGACAGTGGTCAAAGACCAACTGAGCTATGTTATAAAGATCCGCGAGGCGTAAGAGTTCGTACCGAATATTTCAAAAAAGGTACTGAGCCTAAAGAATCATGTACCGTACATGTGTTGGAAAAAGTAGATAAATCAAATAATATGCTTGCCAATGAGTACTGCCCACCTGAACTTGTAGAAGAACGCGTATTTATTGTGAGACCGAAACCGTATGTTCCTGTTCCGGATAGAAACGGTAATGTGATACTGCCAGGCGATGCAAAATATGAACTACCTGCAGGCGAGTATTGCAGCGAACATGGACCGACTACAACGCTCCCATCAACCGGCAATATAAATCCGTATGCACCGCCCGGATATGATAATAACTATAATAATAATAACAACAACAACACCAATAGCACTAATGATAACCGGAAAAATGGTAACCGAAACAATCAGCAAAGTGATGACAACATATTAAACGATATGGACTTAGATCTTAATAATTTGAACGACTAACACAGAAGAGCTGCCATTGGCAGCTCTTCTCTATTTTGCTATATACTTGATATAGTTAGTTGTTTATTATTCTTTTCAAATATTGACCTGTATAAGATTGATCACACTTTACTACCTGTTCGGGTGTTCCTTGGCATACTATGGTTCCTCCCCTGTCTCCACCCTCAGGCCCAAGATCAATAATATAATCAGCTGTTTTGATGACATCCAGATTATGCTCAATGACAACCACACTATTCCCGGTATCCACCAGTCTCTGCAAAACACCAATTAATTTATGAACATCGGCGATATGAAGTCCGGTGGTAGGCTCGTCCAAAATGTAAATGGTTTTTCCGGTACTTCTTTTGCTAAGCTCTGTCGCCAGCTTCACTCGCTGTGCTTCTCCTCCGGATAGCGTAGTGGATGATTGTCCGATCTTGACATATCCTAATCCCACATCATATAAAGTTTGAAGCTTTCTTTGGATTCTAGGTATATTCTGAAAGAATTCCAAGCCTTCTTCTACCGTCATATCCAGTACTTCAAAAATACTTTTTCCTTTGTACTTTACTTCCAGGGTTTCCCTGTTATATCTTTTCCCTTTGCATACTTCGCATGGAACATATACATCAGGTAAGAAGTGCATTTCTATCTTGATGATACCGTCACCGGTACATGCCTCACAACGACCGCCTTTTACATTGAAGCTAAACCTTCCCGGCTTGTATCCTCTCATTTTCGCTTCATTGGTTGCGGAAAATACGTCACGTATATCGGTAAATACACCGGTATATGTTGCCGGATTGGATCTTGGTGTTCTGCCAATGGGTGACTGATCAATATTGATGATCTTATCCAGATGTTCCAATCCCTTGATTTCCTTATGATGTCCCGGCTTCAATTTAGCTCTATTCAATTCACTTGCAAGCTTTTTATATAAGATTTCGTTGATTAATGAACTTTTTCCTGAGCCCGAAACCCCCGTAATACATGTAAATACTCCTAATGGCACTTTCGCATCGATGTTTTTTAAATTATTTTCTTTCGCGCCTATTACTTTCAGCCATTTCCCGTTAGGCTTTCGCCTTGCATCGGGTATCTCTATCGCTTTTTTACCGCTTAGATAAAGACCTGTTTCTGAATGCTCACACTGCTTTATCTCTTCTACCGTACCGGCGGCAACAACATGCCCTCCATGTATACCTGCTCCCGGTCCGATATCAATAATATGGTCGGCAGCATACATAGTATCTTCATCATGTTCAACCACAATAAGGGTATTTCCTAAATCTCTAAGATTCTTTAAAGTTTTCAGTAATTTATCATTATCCCGCTGGTGCAGACCGATACTTGGCTCATCAAGAATATATAAGACCCCCATTAGACTGGATCCTATCTGGGTCGCAAGACGTATACGCTGCGCTTCACCTCCCGATAATGTTCCTGTAGACCTGGATAATGTAAGATACTCCAATCCCACATCTACCAGAAAGCCTAACCGTGCGTTAATTTCTTTCAATATCTGATGCGCAATCAATTGTTCTTTTTCGGTTAATGTAAGATGATTAAAGAATTTTCTGGCCTCAACAATAGATATTTGGGTCGTATCATTAATATTTTTGCCATTCACCGTTACACCCAGTATTTCTTTCTTTAATCTTGCGCCACTGCAATCGGGACAAGGATTCGTGCTCATCAAGCTTTCCAACTCACTGCGCATCCAATCCGATTGCGTTTCTTTATGCCGCCTCTCAAGATTATTAATCACACCTTCAAAAGGCGCATGGAATGAACCTTTCCCATAGCCCCGTTCATAATCCACTTTAATTTTTTCTCCATTGTTACCATATAAAATGATATCAACGATGTTATCCGGCAGATCCTTCACCGGAGTATCTAAACTAAATCCATAATGTTTGGAAAGCGCTTCGAAAAACATACGTGACATGCTTTCTTCATTGCTGGTATTCCATCCGCCCGCATTGATAGCTCCTTCGGATATGGATTTGCTTTTATCGGGAATGATAAGGTCCGCATCAATTTTCATCAGCGTACCCAAACCGCTACAGCTCGGACATGCACCAAACGGGCTGTTAAATGAAAACATTCTCGGTGAAAGTTCTTCCATACTGATGCCGCAATCGTTACAAGCATAATTTTGGCTGAAAACAATTTCTCCCCCGTCAATGACATCAATAATCACAATACCGCCCGTCAAATGAAGTGCTGTTTCCAATGAATCTGCAAGCCTTTTCCTGATCTCCTCTTTAACAATTAACCGGTCGATAACGATTTCTATATTATGCTTCTTATTCTTTTCCAGTTTGATCTCTTCGGTTAGTTCCATGACTTGCCCATCTACTCTTATTCTTACATATCCGTTCTTTTTTGCATCTTCAAACACCTTCTGATGCTCGCCTTTCCGTGACCTCACCACCGGCGCCAATATCTGAATCCTTGTTTTTTCCTCAAGCGCCAGTATATGATCTACGATCTGGTCAATGGTCTGCTGCTTGATTTCTTTCCCGCATTTAGGACAATGCGGGATACCAATTCGTGCAAAAAGCAATCTTAAATAATCATATATCTCCGTTACCGTACCTACTGTTGAACGGGGGTTTTTACTGGTGGTTTTCTGGTCAATAGAAATGGCCGGAGAAAGACCCTCTATATAGTCAACATCCGGCTTTTCCATCTGTCCAAGAAATTGTCTTGCATAAGCAGACAATGACTCCACATACCTTCTTTGTCCTTCCGCGTAAATAGTATCGAAAGCAAGTGAAGATTTCCCAGACCCGCTTAGACCCGTTAACACAACGAACTGATCTCTTGGTATTTCAATATCAATATTTTTAAGGTTATGCTCTCTTGCACCTTTTATTAATATACTATTTCTAGACATCTTTATCTTCTCCTATGTTATTGTTGGTTCTATGAACTAAATTCATTCTTTTGCTTTTAATTCATTTATCTTATCTCTCAGTGCAGCCGCTCTTTCAAACTGAAGGTCCGCTGCAGCAAGTTTCATATCCTCAGTCAATCTTGCAATCATCTCCTGGATCTCATTGCCGTCAACCTGCCTCATCGATCTATCCACACCATATTTTTCACTTTCTTCAGCAACTTTAGTCGCTTCGATGACTTGTCTTACTCCCTTGACAATGGTCTTAGGGGTAATGCCATGCTGCTTGTTGAAATCCATTTGAATTTTTCTTCTACGATTTGTCTCACTGATTGCTTTTACCATTGAATCGGTATACTTATCGGCATACATAATAACTTTCCCTTTTACATTTCTGGCAGCTCTGCCAATGGTCTGAATCAGTGAAGTTTCGGAACGCAAGAATCCTTCTTTATCCGCGTCAAGAATCGCGACAAGGGATACCTCCGGCAAATCCAGCCCTTCTCTTAAAAGGTTGATCCCTACTAATACATCAAATACACCTAGACGCAGGTCACGAATGATTTCCATTCTTTCGATGGTTGCAATATCCGAATGCAAATATTTTACTTTTATATTCATTTCTTTAAGATAGTCAGTCAAGTCTTCTGCCATCTTTTTAGTAAGGGTGGTTACTAAGACCCTTTCTTTCTGTTCGATTCTTGCATGAATCTCACTTAACAAGTCATCGATCTGACCTTTAATCGGTTTTACAACCACTTCAGGGTCAATCAGCCCGGTCGGGCGGATAATTTGTTCCACAATATTGTGGGAATGCTGTCTCTCATAATTACTAGGGGTCGCACTAACAAATAGCGTCTGATTAAGCCTGCCTTCAAACTCTTCAAAATTCAATGGTCTGTTATCATAAGCCGACGGCAACCTAAAACCGTATTCCACAAGCGAATCTTTTCTGGAACGATCTCCCGCATACATTCCTCTTACCTGTGGAATGGTTACATGAGATTCATCAATAACCAGTAGAAAATCTTTAGGAAAATAGTCTATCAATGTAAACGGAGAGCTTCCCGGTTCTCTGCCGCTGATATGTCTTGAGTAGTTCTCTATGCCTTGACAGAAACCTACTTCTCTCATCATTTCTATATCGTAATTTGTTCTTTGTTCAAGCCTCTGCGCTTCCACCAGCTTGTCCTGCTTCTTTAGTTCCGTAAGCCGTCCTTCCAGCTCTATTTCAATGGCTTTAATCGCCCGTTCCATTTTATCATGGGTGGTAACATAGTGAGAAGCCGGGAAAATCGCGCAATGGTTTCTTATTCCTATGATTTCTCCCGTCAAAACATCTATTTCTGTAATCCGTTCTATTTCATCACCGAAGAACTCAATCCGCAGTGCCTTTTCACTGGAGTTGGCAGGAAATACTTCAACCACGTCTCCCCGAACCCTGAATTTACCGCGGACAAAGTTGATATCATTCCTTTCATACTGGATTTCCACCAACTTTTTAAGTACCTCATCCCGTTCCTTAGTCATGCCCGGCCGCAGCGATACAACAAGATTTTTATAATCAATCGGATCACCAAGACCGTAGATACAGGATACACTTGCTACGATGATGACATCTCTTTTTTCAAAGAGTGCTGCTGTCGCAGAATGTCGAAGCTTATCTATTTCATCATTGATAGAAGCATCTTTTTCAATATAGGTATCGGTCTGGGGAATATACGCTTCCGGTTGATAATAATCATAATAACTGACAAAATACTCAACCGCGTTATTAGGAAAAAATTCTTTAAACTCACTGCACAACTGGGCTGCCAGCGTCTTATTATGTGCCAGTACCAACGTTGGCTTTTGTACCTGCTGAATCACATTCGCAACAGTAAACGTCTTACCCGACCCAGTAACCCCCAGCAAAGTCTGTCCTTTATATCCCTTTATAATTCCCTCACTTAATTTTTCAATTGCCTTTGGTTGATCACCTTGAGGCTTATAGTCAGAAACTACTTCAAATCTATCCATATCGTCACCTCACATATCCAAAGTAATTATATCATATGTTAAAAAAAAAGCAAACATATGTTTTTATAAAATAAACAAAGCAAAAAAGTAAAAAAAATAAACATTATGCGCTTTTGCATAATGTCTTATATAAATTATTCTATTGATGCAAGTAATCAGTCATTTTTATTTCACTGGGATGGATTTTATTGACCATACAAAGATCGCATCCCGGACAGAAAATTACTTTTCCGTAAAACACATTTTTTATAGTTTCCATCAACTCTCTGTTTTTGATTTGTCCTGCCATATGAATGTGTATTTTATTTGGTGCCAACGTGATGAGTGAACTCACCAGTAAATCATCATAATTGATTTCACCATCAGCCACTTCATTTATAAAATCTTGTATACATTCGTTTGTTATTTCTTTTCTATTATTATCCATAAGTACATACTTATTATCATAACTAGCCAACACATGAACTACATCAAATTTTGGCTCCTGGATTTCAACAAAATATTTTAGGAGTCGGATAAATTCTTTGTATTCTTTTTCCATAAGATAATCATCAACCGCTTTATCCACTACATCTTCAAGCTCTTTTATATAGTCCTTTAACCGGAATGTTACAAATCCATCTAATATAATTTCATTTGAAGTCTCCAAATACTCCAATAATTTTTTTACTACAATATTCTTTCTTCTTAACATAAATAAATTACTGAATATATTTTTTTCTTCCATCCCCAGTACACTTTTCAAAGCCGTTTTCAGTATTTCTCTGCGTTCACATGTATTGAAATAACAGTAGTTTGAGCTGATTATCCTGCTAATAAACTTCTGTTCATATTTTTCTATGATGTATTGAGACAAAGTATTTGCAAGATGAACTTTTATATTATTCAGCATATCATCAGAGTGTATCTCTAGTTCTATGAAGTTAACATCATCTGTTTTCTTTTCCTTAAGTTCTATATTTATATTTTTTTCTTTCCAGTTATCTAGTTCATCTGTTATCATATCTTTTACATCATCTATATCATCAGTCATTCCTATATATAAACAGTCCATCGAATTCACATCCCTTCAAGTGTATTATATGACTAAGTAGAATGTTGTATGCAGTAATATGCCTTGCCTATTAAATCCAATAAATAACGATACCATTTTAACCATGTTTATATTTTATAGGTATAATAGACCCAATATCTATTAACTCTTCGTCACCTAAACTCAAAATCTCAACATTATATTTACTGCAAAAATCGACGATATCAGTGAAGTCAGGATGCTTATTCAAGCTTCCGGCTGCTGCTAATTGATTTCGGGCGATAAGTCCTGTAGCTCCGCCAACAAATCCATAATTAAGACCCGGAAGCAAAATATAGCCCGGTCGAATTAGCAGCACGTCAAGATTATAGGTATCGGCAGCATTTGCAATCCCTCGATCAGAAGTAATGATCGCATGCTCGTTAACAATACATACCGAGCATTTAGCATATCCCTGTTTTACATTAATCATTCGCACATTTTTCTGTTCCAGGTAATCTCTAACTACCGGGTCTGTGTATGTTATATTATGAAATGCCACATTATTTATTCTTGCTACATTATATGCAATACTCTCAGGGTAGTTACTTTTTATATAAGTTTTACCTCTGATTAATTTTATTTTCAACGGCATCAATAATGGCTTAAAAAGATCATATACATCCGGTGCTGCAACCACAATATCATCACCAATCGGATGTATAAGCATATCCGGATGACAGCGCACAGATGGATAAAGTGATGCCAATGCAGGTGTCAAAATAGTGTCTATACCTAATTCATGTAAAGATGATATGATGCTAGACGATACTCTTCCATCAACGATGACATGACTTACCCTTTTTTCAGGCAAAAACGGTGTCTTGAGAAACTGTTCCATAAAAACCCCCGGGGAATTCAATTAATAATTAATAATTATAAAACAAATCATTCAAAGCATAAATATCAAACCAAAATAAAGCTTCATCAAAGATAAGCGCAGTAATATTTCCCTCCCGATTCTTGCCTCTTTCTATGTGTAAAAATGGATCACTGAAAAAGTCCGATTTAGCACGCAGAAGGAGTGAAGCATGGGGACGGACCTACTGCTGCGCTTGCTTTTTAGGGAAGCTGTAGGCCCGTCCCCATGCTTTGCGACTGACCAATCAAGCACTTCTCCAGTGATTTCGACCAGTCTCCATGCTTCACTCCTTCTATGTGCTTAATCTGACTTTCCCACCTCCTATTATATTGTCCATTGTACATTGTCCATTGTCCATTTTTTATTCGTACCTCAGCGCTTCTATCGGTTCTAGGTTCGCGGCTTTCTTTGCCGGATACACCCCAAAAACCAATCCTATAAAAGCGGAAAAAAGCATCGTAGTAGAGATTGTATAGACTGAAATGTTAAAAGGCAATCCTGAAAAACGGCATATCATCCATGAAAGCGTTATTCCGGAAGCTACTCCCATGATCCCTCCGATCACAGTAAGATTAACAGCTTCAATCAAAAATTGAATAAGTATATTTCTTCTTGTAGCACCTAACGCTTTACGTATACCTATCTCTCTTGTTCTTTCTTTCACTGAAACAAGCATAATATTCATGATACCAATACCTCCTACAATAAGAGATACTGCAGCAATCGCACCTATAATAAAAGTAAGTATATTGGTTACATTATTTACTTGTTCTTTCTGTCTCATCATGTTTTCAGCATAATATTTATCCTCATTATTATGTATTCGCTCTAAAAATTTTACCACCTTTACTCCTATTTCATCAAGGTTTTCACTTTTATCAATCTTAATGGAAATATGATCCACATTGTCGCTATCATAAATATTTTGCAGTGTTGTAATAGGCAGATAAACAAATGTTGGAATTTGTTCTCCGAAGAGTTCTTCAAACATTTCATTGGAACTCTTCACAATGCCAATGACGGTCACATTGTATGTATTTTTTTTTGAAGTTAATTTCAGCGTGCGCCCCACCGCATTTTCCCTGTGAAATAGCTTGCTGGACAATACATTGTCAATCACAACTACTTTTCTCTGGGAACGTGTATCGGCTTCATTGACCAATCTGCCATGCAGTAACTGCAAAGAATAAATATTTCTAAATTCCTTATCTATGCCCCACAAATATGCTTCCCTGTATCTGTTGTTGTGCTTTACTACACCAAGGCCGTTAAATACAGGTGTTACGCTTCTTATCTGAGGAATACGTTTTCTTATCATATCAGCATCTGCGATTTTAAGCAAATCCTTGCTCTGTAAATCACCGGCTTTTGTCTTAATATTGACACCGCTAATCCCTAGTTTTTCTAATTCTCCCAGAATAGCAGCTTGTCCTCCTTTGCCAATGGAGACAATGATAATGACAGAAGATATTCCTATCACTATCCCTAGAATAGTCAGCAATGTTCTAAGTTTATTAGATACAGTACTGCTAAACGACATTCTAAAGTACTCTACTGCCTTCATTTTATCACCTTTTTCTAACAGCTGCTATACGAACTTTTGCACCATCTTCCATTTCTTTTGACGGATTCAGTATTACTTTTTCCCCTTCTTTTAACCCTGATACTACCTCAATCTCCAGCTCCAACTCTGCTCCTGTCACTATTTTTCTCTTATATGCCCTGTTATTTCTTATGACAAATACAATATCATTATTGTTCTCATCCTGGATAATGCTTTCGTAAGGCAATATGAGTGTATTATCTTTTGTATCAGTAATGATTTTTACTTGCGCAGAAAACCCCGGCTTCAACAAATGATCTTCATCTAAAATATCGATAATAATTTCGATGACTGTTGAGGTACTTTGTCCCGAAGATACCTCCTTCGCAACGGGTGATACTTTTTCTACTATTCCACTGTAGCTGCTGCCTTCAAAAGCTTCGCCGGTAATTTCTACTCTTTGTCCCTCTCTGATTCTAGAAACATAATACTCTTCAATATCAACTTGGATCTGCAAGTTATTCATATCAGAAACTGTGATTACCGGCTGTGTAGTACTTGCCACGGTGCCTTTATTCACATTTAACGCAGTCACGATGCCTGTAATAGGACTTATGACCTTATCAGGCTGCTGCTTTAGCTTCTTTTCCAATTCTTGCACTTTTAAGTCGGCAATCTCTACTTTTTTCTGATATACGGCAATAGCATCTTCACTTGAAAATACCGGCACCGCATTTTTATCACTATATAAGGCTTTTTTATCATCCTCCAGCCCAAAGCTTGAATAATTATCTTTCATGGTCTTTGCGAAATTAAGCTTTTCCATCTCCAAGTTTGCTTTCGCCTGTTCTAATTCCAACTCCAAGCTTTGCATGTCCAGTTCCATCAACGGATGATCTTTTTTTACCTTATCTCCTTCTTTTACATAAATATTTTGGACTTTCAACGGTATATCAACATATATTTCCGCCTTATTAACTTCCTCAATCTTTCCATTGCTTGAAATACTCGATATAATGCCTGTTTTTTCCAGCGGATATACATTTACGTCCTTCACTGCTTTGATATTTACATAATTAACCAATAATATGGTGATAACTATGAACATTGAAGCAAATAAAGTAAAAAAGATTTTTTTCAATACAACCACTCCCTCAAACCATATTATCTGTAAAAGCAAAAAAAATAATCTTAAAAAGCAATAAACTCTTTAAGATTATCTATAATTGAAACTTTATTCATAACGAAGCGCTTCGATCGGGTCCAGTTTAGCGGCTTTATATGCCGGATATACACCAAAAATAATACCGATGATGGTGGTGACCATAAATGCCAAACCTATATTGAAAATAGAGAACACCGGCGGCCATTTCGCAGCCTGACTAATCGCATATGCAATTCCGACTCCGGTAAGCATTCCCAGAACCCCTCCCATAAGAGAGATAATCACTGCCTCAATTAAAAACTGAATGAGTATATCCTCCCTGTTTGCTCCAAGAGATTTTCGGATACCAATCTCTCTGGTTCTTTCGGTAACCGATACAAGCATGATATTCATAATTCCGATCCCGCCCACAAATAATGAAATACCTGCTATTACAGCAATAATCAGTGTAAAAGTATTGGAAAACTGATTGAATTGATTGATTGCCTGGGTTAAATTCTCAACAATATATTTATCTGTGTTATGATGCCTTCTATGTAGAAGCGATACTATTTTTTTTCCCATTTCATCAATATTATTTCTATTGGCTACTTTGACACTTAAAGCATATAAATAATTGTTGTAGTACATTCTATTAACCGTTGTAATAGGCATGTACACAGTACTTCGGCTTCCTTCCATCAATGCGGACCCCAGTGTTGAATCCAATGCCTTTATAACACCGCAAATGGTTACGCTGGTATTACGGTTTCCGATCACAATATTAAACTGCTTTCCAACCACATCAACAGTATTAAAGAGCTTCTTAGCCAGTTTCTCATCAATGACAATGATTTCCCGGTTGCCTTTATAATCGCTTTCTGAAATAAATCTTCCTTTTACTATTTCAAGATTCTCAATTAGGATATGGTCAGGCGATACACCATTGATCATCAGTTCTTCTTTTTTTGAATCAAGCTTGGCCGTAGATGAGTAATTGATAATGGGTGAAACCCCTACAATTTCATCACCGAATTGCTTAATAGCATCTATATCATCATAAGTAATAAAATCTCTGGAAGTAATCTTGTCCTGCTCTCTCCAATTCAATTGAATAATAATACGGTTCGTTCCAAATTTCTCCAGACTTTTGTTAATCTCCACTTGTCCTCCCTGCATTACTGAAACCACCGCTACTACTGATGCAATACCGATAATAATCCCTAACATCGTAAGAATAGAGCGCATCTTATTCTGCCAAATACAACTTGTCGCTACTCTTATGCATTCCAAAAAGTTCAATATTCCTCTTCCTCTCTTTAAACTACATCATGCGGTCATGCAAATTGGATAATTGATGGATAACATCGGTTGCTTCAACCGGCTTCTCAACTGCTTCATCCTTCACCAGCAGTCCATCACGGAAAGCGATAATCCTTTTGGTGTGCATCGCTATATCCGGCTCATGAGTAACTAGAATAATGGTAGCTCCCTCTTTGTTTAGCTGTTGAAATATAGCCATGATTTCTTCACCCGATTGACTGTCAAGATTCCCGGTAGGTTCATCGGCAAGGATAATAGAGGGAGTATTCACCAACGCTCTTGCAATGGCCACCCGTTGTTTTTGCCCACCCGATAACTCATTTGGTTTATGATGCATCCTGCCGTCAAGTCCTACCTTACCAAGGGCGATTTCCGCTCTTTTCCTTCTCTCTTTTGCGGTAATACCACTGTACATCATCGGAAGTTCTACATTATGCAGCGCCGACATTCTAGGCAGTAAATTAAAAGACTGAAATACAAAACCGATTTTTGCATTTCTTATCTTTGCCAATGCCTTGTCATTAAGCGTTGAAACATCCACATCATCTAATATATATGACCCTAATGTGCATCGGTCCAGGCATCCCAAGATATTCATCAATGTAGATTTTCCTGACCCTGAAGGTCCCATCACCGCTACAAATTCATTATTCTCTATAATAAGGTCAATACCTTTCAACGCCTGCACCTCAATACTTCCATTCTTATACGTCTTTGTAAGATTAATTGTTTTTATCATTTCAAACACCTTTTTTGTTGCCAGATTGATTGATCTCTTTTACAGCGGTGCCATCGCTGATTTTATCTGTCGGATTAACAATCAGCTTATCTCCTTCTTTGATACCCTCTTCAACTTGCACAAACAGATCGGCTTCTACACCGGTTTTTATCTCTATCTTTTTGGCAATACCTTCGTCAATTACATATACAAATTTTTTACCGTCTTCACCATTCTGTATCGCCTCATAAGGAATGACGATTGCCTCTTTCTCTTGCCGGGTGATAATTTTGGCATCTATGGAAAATCCGGTCTTAATATCATCACTTGGATTTAATATTTCTAAAATCACTTCCACCGCCGTCTCCTCCGCATTTCCTAACCGTACTTTTGCAGCCGTAGACGCAATGCTTCTCACCTTTGCCTTGTGCTCTTTGGTATTATCCAGTCCGTTTCCTGTAATCTCCGCTTCTTGTCCAACCTTTACTTTACCGATATCATATTCGCTAACATTTACTTTGATAATAAGACTGCCGGTATCTGCAATGGTAAATATCGCCATACCTGCTTCCATAAATTGGCCGTTAATGGTATCCAGCTTTGTGACTACACCGTCAATAGGACTGATAATCTTTCCATTTTGCCTATCCAGCTGCTCTTCCAGCCGTTCCAACCTTATATCCGCAAGCCTTACGTTATTTTTCTGAATCGCAATCTCATTTTGCAATTCTAATTGGGCTTTCTGGTTATCTTTTTTAATATTTTCCAATCTGTTTTTGGCACGCTGTAAATTAAGTGATGCATTATCCATTTTTATTTTCACTTCATTTAACTCAACCTGAGAAATGGCTTTCTGCTCATACAGCACTTGATTTCTTGCATAATCGTTTTCTGATTTTTCAAATGCAATTTGCGCTTCTTTTACATCCAATTCCACCTGGCGGGGATCCTGGAGCGTATCTTTTCCCTGTAATTTTTGCAGGTTAAGCCTTTCCATCTCCAGATTGATTCGTGCCTGCTCCACCTGGTTTTGCAGATCTTTAAGATCAACATCCGCCAGTAGATCTCCTTTTTTGACCCTATCTCCGACACGCACGTGTATTTTTTCAACTCTAAGGTCTCCTTCCGCATAAATAATAGAGCTTTCCTGCTCCTCTACCACGCCGGAAGTAGATACCTGAGAAATAATATCCTGTTTTGATGCTTCCACCGTATTCACCGGAAGTCCATTTGTACTTTTGTTTGCACCTGCCATATTTAATGCAATAATTGCGGCAATGACGATAACAATCGCAAGTCCTATCAATATTTTTTTCTTCAATGTGTATTCCTCCAATTATCCAATCATTTTTTGCAGCATTGGAATAGTAAAAAGAGCATAGTATGCTGCTGCTGCAGCTTTACCAATCAACCATGGAACAAATACCATGAGGGCTGCTTGATATTTCTTTATATTTTCTACAATGGAAATACCTACGACTGCAAATATTAATCCTATGAACGTAAAAATATTAATATTAGTGGTAAACCAAAACATAAATCCTGAATGATCTAGAAAGGGAAAGAATAAAGATAGATTTGTATTCATTTTTGCCGGATCTTTTGTAACAATAAGCAATATACATGAAATAAGCGTCCCTAATAGCGTAAACACATAGGTATTTGCAAAAATTGAAAGATCATGCTTATATTTTCCTTCCCCGACAAATATCATAGAAAACAATCTGCATATTACCGCCATTATAAGCCATCCGATAATTGCTAATACAATGGCTCCTCCCATTGTTAGCGCAATGGTTAGTGCATTAGGGATTTGCGCTTGATTTTGCATCATGGGATGGTCCGCAGAAATCCCCATCAGTTCATAAGTATATGCTTTTATCTCATCTTGGTAGGGTAGTGTAAAATATGTAGATATACATACTGCTATAATCATTATAACCGTTGGGAAAATAAAGTTCGGCTTTTCTTTGATCGCTTGAAATGCCTTAACCGGTTCAAAAAGTACCCCAAAATATTTCTTAAAGCTGTTGTAATCTTTTACCCCAGCTATATCGGTAGATTGTTGTACCTCTGTGTTCATTTGCTCATCCATTTTAACCCCTCCATAAATTGTTAAATATCTATCGTTCTATTATACTTACGTAAAAAAAAGTAATTTGTTTAAATTATTTCATACACATTTTTAAATTTCTTACATATGATAGTAATGAAATAAACAGTTGCTGTTATTTCTCTCGCTATCAACGGACAGTAGCTTCTGTTTACTGTTTGTTGTTGAGATACGCCGTGAAAAGGAAACCTTTTCACGGCATTTTATCATTTTGATATTTATGATTTTAATAAACAAGTATGAATTATCTCAATAGGGTAAAAATATAGATGGAGGTGATATTATGACGAATATAAATTGTACATCTAACTGCATATATCAAAAAGATGGTAAGTGTCACTTAGATAATGTCACCACAGTATCCGATTGTTTAAACGACTCATGTGTTTACTTTGTTGATAAAGATGAAAAAACAAATCAATAAATGCGATAATATAAAAAATAACAGCATTCGATAAGATCTGCTGTTATTTTTTATTGTTGCAAATCATAAAATTATGATAATATATTATATATTTCATATTTGGAGTTGATTAAATGCTTACACAAGAAATAAAGGAAATGGCTTCCGATATCAGGGACAAGCTCATTGAAACACGCCGCGCTTTACATATGCAGCCTGAATTGGCTTTTGAAGAGATCAAAACATCGCGGTTGATTGCTGAATATCTTAAACAAATAAATATTGAAACTACCGAGGGCGTCGCAAAAACCGGCGTTGTGGGGCTGATACGCGGCAGTAAGCCGGGCAAAACACTTGCAATACGTGCTGATATGGACGCACTGCCAATCACAGAAGAAAACTGCTGTGATTATAAATCTACCATTGATGGCAAAATGCACGCATGCGGGCATGATGCACATATCACCTGCCTGTTGGGTGCAGCTGAGATTCTAAACAATCTTAAAGACCGGCTGAGCGGCAATATCAAGCTGATATTCCAACCCGCTGAAGAAGGTGTGGGAGGCGCACTGCCTATGATTGAGGAAGGCGTGATGGAGAATCCGAAAGTAGATGCCTGTATAGCGGCTCATGTCTGGCCGGAAGTTCCCGCAGGAAAAATCGCGGTAAAGCATGGCGCCATCATGGCTTCTCCCGATGATTTTGAAATTATTATCAAAGGCAAAGGCGGCCACGGTGCCATGCCTCATGCTGTTATAGACCCTATCGTCATTGGATGCCAGGTAGTGAATGCACTGCAGACCATCGCCAGCAGAAAAGTAAATCCCCTCAAACCGGTGGTAATTTCCGTCTGCTCTTTTCACTCGGGAACATGCACCAATGTTATTCCGGATACCGCCGTCATTAAAGGGACCGCACGAACATTGGACAGAGATTTAAGAAACAGCATCGCAGGATTAATAGAAGAAATCATTGCAGGCATCGTACATTCCATGGGTGGTGAATATGAGTTTAATTTTAAATATTTATATCCTCCCACCATTAATGATACCACCATTACCGATTTGCTCGTCCATTCAACATCAAAAGTGATCGGCCAGGAAAATGTTCTTTGGGCGGAGGATCCTTCCATGGGCGGAGAAGATTTCGCCTTTTTCGCCGAAAAAGCGCCTTCTACCTTCTTCCGCTTAGGGTGCGGCAATGTAGCTAAAGGACTGGTATATCCTATCCATAATGCCCGATTCGATGTGGATGAAGATTGTATTACTGTAGGTGCTTCAGTATTCGCGCAATTTGCAGTGGATTATCTAAGTGAGGAAATGTAACACGGGGACGGTTCTCCTGTCACCCAAAATCATTGTGATATGAAAACCGTCCCCATGTCACATTTTTTCTTCTACGCCTGACTGTAATGTACTTAGTGTTATTTATATAGATAGAATATATGGCAAAAACAGCATAAAACAATGTTTACTTTCTTTCTTTTTATGCTATAATATAAGTAGAGGTAATCGGTACCGCATGGTGCGGTTGCCACGTTGTAGATCAATTATTAATTAATCACACTGCGGCCAGGCAGGGTGATTATTTTTTTATCCTAAAATTTAGGACTGCTATGATCAACATAGAAAACAAAATCATTAAAGACAATGCTTCATATGTACTCACGGCATCACCCCCTTCCACTTGGGAATGAGGTGGCAACCACACCCTGCTTTTCCGATTACCTCTATGCATATAATATCATAATGCCCTATCATCTTCAACAAAAAGACACTGACATAAAACGAATAATTATGAAATTTTTTCAAAAATAACAACTGGGGACATCCCCTCTATTTTTTGTGGTATGTCCCCAGTTGTTATTTTTTTATGCATCCAATAATTCTTTTAATATTTTGTTTATCACCTGTGGATTCGCTTTGCCTCTGCTTGCTTTCATGGTCTGTCCTACAAGGAATCCTATCGCTTTTTCCTTACCGGCTTTATAATCGGCAACAGACTGAGGGTTGTCATCCAGTACTTTTTGAACCATTTCAACCAACGCGGATTCATCACTGATCTGTACCAAACCTTTTTCCTTTACAATCACCTCAGGATCTTTCGCCTCATCAAACATTGCGTCTAAAACTTTCTTGGCTGCCGACCCGCTGATGGTTCCCTTTTCTATTAACGCAATCAATTTGGACATATGCTGTGCAGGGAAAGGAATTTCTTCCGGCTCGATATTCCGGTCTTTCAACATGCGCATCAGGTCACCCATCAACCAGTTGCTAACCGTTTTGGGATTTGCACCATGGTCCACACATTCTTCAAAAAACTGTGCCAACGTCCTCGATGAAGTAATAATCTCAGCATCATACTGCGGAAGCCCGTACTGCTCTACATAACGCACCCTCTTGGCATTGGGGAGCTCAGGAATCGTCTTTCTGACTTCTTCTATCCATTCATCGCTGATAACGATGGGAACAAGGTCAGGATCAGGGAAATATCTGTAATCATGCGCCTCTTCCTTACTTCTCATCGCATAGCTCACTGCTTTCGCATCATCCCATCGACGGGTTTCCTGTTCAACTACTCCTCCCGATTCAACTAATTCAATCTGTCTTTTGGTTTCGAATTCCATCGCTCTCACAGCAGCTCTAAAGGAATTAACGTTTTTCATTTCGGTTCTGGTACCGAATTCCTTCTGACCGAACGGACGAACCGAAAGATTGATGTCGCAACGCAATGAACCTTCCTGCATCTTACAATCGGATACATCGATATATTGGAGTATGGACTTTAAGGTTTCGAGTAAAGCTCTGGCTTCTTCCGGGTTTCTCATATCGGGCTCGGTAACAATCTCAATCAGCGGCACGCCACACCGGTTGTAATCCACCAGTGATCCGGTTCCCCATTCATCATGTATTAGTTTACCCGCATCCTCTTCAATATGAATTCTGGTAATTCCGATCCTTTTTTTCTCACCATTTACCTCGATATCCACATAGCCGTTTTTACATACCGGCAAATCGTATTGGGAAATCTGATATGCTTTTGGAAGATCGGGATAAAAATAGTTCTTTCTATCCTGTTTTCCATATTGGGTAATCTCGCAATTTGTAGCCAATCCGGCTTTTATCGCATAATCAACCACCTTTTTATTTAACATGGGAAGCACCCCGGGCATACCGGTACAAATAGGGCAGCAGTGGGTGTTTACTTCTCCGCCAAATTCGGTAGTACAGTCACAAAAAATCTTTGTTTTAGTCGAAAGCTCTGCATGGACTTCAAGTCCAATGACGGTTTCATATGTCAATTTAATCACCTCTCGATATTAGTGAATAGTGAATAGCGAATAGTGAATAGTTAAAAACCTTGAGAAGGATATAGCAAAACTATTCACACATCACGCTCCACTGATATTACAAATTCGGTCTTATTTTATGGAATTCCGTATTTTGTTCAAATGTATACGCAGTTCTTAATAATGTTGATTCGTCAAAAGCTTTTCCGATGAGCTGCATGCCTATTGGCAATCCCAGACTGTCAACACCGCAAGGAACCACCATTCCAGGCAATCCTGCTATATTCACCGATACCGTGCATATATCTGCAAGATACATTTCCAGCGGATCTTCGGATTTCTCTCCGATTTTAAATGCTGTGGTAGGTGTCGTCGGTGTAATAATTACATCATATTTATTAAAAGCTTCATCAAAAGCCTTCATAATTAAGGTTCTAACCTGCTGCGCCTTTTTATAATACGCATCATAATACCCGGAACTGAGGGCATAGGTTCCCAGCATAATTCTTCTCTTTACTTCTTTACCAAAACCTTCACTTCTGGTCTGCTTGTATAAATCCAGCAAATCGGTAAATTTCTCTGCTCTATATCCATATTTTATCCCATCATATCTCGCCAGATTGGAACTTGCTTCCGCAGAAGAAATCAAGTAATAAGCCGGCAGTGCATATTCTGAAATGGGCAGTGAAAACTCTTCATACTGCGCGCCCATTGCTTTTAGCACTTCTAACGATTTCATGACCGAATCTTTTACTTCACTGCTGATCCCATCACCCAAATACTCTTTCGGAATCCCTATTTTCAATCCTTTTACATCATTTACTAACGCTTTTGTGTAATCAGGATATTGAATATTCACCGAAGTCGCGTCCATAGGATCGTGTCCGGTAATCGCATTCAATACCAATGCACAGTCGGTCACATCTTTTGTTAAAGGTCCTATCTGATCCAATGAGGATGCAAACGCCACCAATCCGAATCGGGATACCGAACCATATGTAGGTTTCATCCCCACTATACCGCAAAAAGCCGCAGGCTGGCGGATAGAACCTCCGGTATCCGAGCCTAATGTAAAGATTGCTTCATCGGCAGCGACTGCAGCTGCAGAACCACCGCTGGAACCTCCGGGCACCCTTTCGAGGTCATACGGATTTTTTGTCTGTTTCATATGGGAGTTTTCTGTCGAAGAACCCATCGCAAATTCATCCATATTTACTTTTCCTAATAATACGGTACCTGCTTTATTCAACTTTTTGGAGACCGTAGCATCATAGGGCGGATTAAAGTTGTTTAATATCTTTGAAGCACAGCTTGTCAACACACCTTCGGTACACATATTATCCTTTAATGCCATAGGAATACCGGCCAAATCTCCCAGTTGTTCACCTGAAGCCATTTTTTTATCTATTTCTGCTGCATTTTCCAGTGCTTTTTCCGCAGTAACCGTGATATAACTTTGTACGCTTTCATCTACCGCACTGATTCTATCCAATACAGCCTGTGTTAACTCCACTGAACTTAGTTCTTTTTTCTTTAGCAAATCTCTTGCCGCATGGGCTGTCAATTTATACAGTTCCACTTGTTCTCACACTCCTTTTGTCTATTCTACAATCTTAGGAACTTTAAAGCATCCGTCTTCCTGCGAAGGAGCATTTTGTAAGATTTTTTCTCTATCGAAAGAAGTCTCAACTACATCTTCACGGAAAACATTTTGAATAGGTATCGCATGCGCGGTGGGCTCTACACCGGTTGTATCCAACTCATTGAGCTTGTCCGCAAAAGCAATAATGTTTTCCATTTCAACAGTCAGTCTTTCTTTTTCTTCTTCAGTCAGGGTTAAGCGCGCAAGATTTGCAACGTGCTCAACCTGTTCTTTGGTAATCTTCATTATCACACATCCTTTTGTCTGGTTATTTCTCAATTATTGCCACTAAATAAGTTATTAATAATTATACATTATCAATTCCTGTTATTCAATGTTTTATTTTCTTGTGTATGCTTCATATGCTCATAACATGAAATCGGCGTTAACACCTATAAAAAGCACCAACGCCGAGCTATCTTTTATTTAATTTTCAAGGGACCCAAAATAGTCGAGTTCCAATTCCATGAGTTAGACAGCTTCATCTTGATTTTTCTTCAAATGAAAATCTTTATGCATCTCACAAATGTCCAAATCCAATTTATCTGTAAAAACATGTACAAGCTGGTCGATTAGCTGCTCTTCATTAACAGGCTTTCTAAGAAAGTATTTGTATCCTAATGATTTCGCTTGTTGTATCTTATCCATGCTGTTATATTCACTTATCAAAATGACTTTATCTGCCAGAGGTTTTAGTAATGAAGGATTAACATAATTACTGAGTATTTGATCATCTATATTCGCTATCACAACATCTGCTTGCTTTACAGCAATATCCCCTTTCTCTTTTATATGGCCTGAAGTATAATCACATACTTCAATTTCAAAAAGAGATAAACTATCTTTTACGAATTTTTTAGTTGTCTCGCAATTTTCAAAAATTACAGCTTCAAACTTTGTCTTTTGACTTAACTCCATTGAAATCCCTCCTGTGCTGTATCAATAATGACCTATGTATTTTACATAAAACAGACTGCAGCATTTCTCCTATATAAAATAAAATGCCAACAATTAGCATCACTAATTGTTGGCAGGTTGCACCACTAGCTCCAAGTCCTCAAGGTGCCCATATTAAGAGAACTCTTCTTCGCTTCCAACTTCACTATATTCATATATCTCTTTTATAAAATCCTTACCCTATACTATATTTCCTCCTCGTTTTTTAATCTATATTACTATTATATAAGCTTTTATGCTCATTGTAAATTTCCGTATTGTTTTTTATAATTTTTGACACTTTATACAATATTCCAATATGTATTTTAGTATATTCTACTAATTATAATGATTAGAAAGATAGAAAGTTGCAACTCTTTATAGCATAATAAAAGTTATGTGATTCCACGCCTTAAAGCGTATGCTCAGAGACTTTTATAACGCTAAGTTACTATTAACAACTTTAGCATTTGACGTTATTCAATGATTAATAATTTTATTCCAGGATATGTTGAATGCTTTCTTCCATACAATGACGTTTGTAAGGAATACTGCCACCATATAGATATAAACGCCATAATCAAATAAAGTACAAACATAATGTATGCCTACAAAAACACCTATTAAAAACATCAGCGGCACTACGATCCAACCTTGTTGCTGTACAGCCTCAAAGGCTTGAGAAAAAGGCAGTGCTTTTTTCAATATTTTAAAACATATGATGGTAAACAATACTATATTTAAAAATACCACAATCAAATCGGGAAGAATCTGAAATCCGAAAATCCACAGAAACACGGTACATTCAATGATATATACCGGCAATATAAGATTAACAATCATTGCCTTTATTGTTCCTCTGAAAATGGGTGCTGTATCTTCGATAGGCATGACTTTATAAATCCATGCACCCTTATATTTTCCCGAATATTGTACCATCATGACCACCGTGGGCAGTAATAAAACGCAAAAATATATATTTAAATACATTCTTCCCGATGCTATATCCTCCCATGCCCCACCTCGAGAAAAATTAAAGATGAATATAAATGGAAAAATCAACGCGAATCCCAATGAGGGATATACTTTTAATTTAAATTCTCTTTCATTTTTCATCATTTTGGATGCAAATTTTAAAAAGACCCTTTCCTGTTGATTAAAACAAATTACTTTAGCCAGCGTATCCCATAACTTATTATTTTCTTTTACTGATCCTCCCGCATTATTATTTAACTTTTGAAGATTTCTCTCAAAAGACGGGATGAGCTTCACATAGATCATAATAGCTATGATGGGAATCATAAAAGCAAGCGTAGAAAAAGCGATCATATATATCCTCTGATCATTGTGGAACAACAACTCAAAGGGTGCGCCAAACCAAACAGGAAGAATAATAAACTGCCACCACTTCGGCTGAAACACCACATCAATATCTATAAAGCTGAATAATCTTCCTATAAGTTGATACCCTATCGTGATGGCTATGGATAGTCCTATTTGGATATAATTTATAATATCCTTTAACTTTTCCCCATCGAAAAACTTTAAAACGATTAAATACAATAACGCCGTCAATACTACAATGAGTAAATCCATAAGGATCACTTCCGCTATGAATAGCATGAAAAACAGAAACCCATGACGTATGAGTGCTGTTACTAGTGCGGCTCCCGAAAGAGAAACAGTAATAAAAAACATATAAATAAATACATGTATAATTTTTGCCAAACTCAAGGTGATGCTTTTTACCGGTTTTGTTAAAATAATATTTTTATCTCTGACATCTAACAGAACCGAGGAAAAATCAGAAATTAAGGTGGTGGTAATCATGAACATCAGTATTCCAAAAACAAAACTCATTTGGAATAAATAATTTTCTCCCATGACCACAAGGGGAATCATGGTTAATCCTATAAATCCATAAAACCACAACGACTTCATGAAACTATTTTCATGAGCTTTTGCAGGATCATCTTTCTTTTTAGACGAATTGCCGAAGACCGTTGGCACTCTCCTGCCATCCATCGTAAGCTTTACCTGCAGTATTGTTCTCATCACATGGTAATCAGCGCCAAACTTTTCAAAAATAATTTTAAATCTATCTAAAAGTTTTAGTACCTTAAAATCTTTCATATCACTGCTCCTTTTCAACAATAGATACAAATTCCCGAGCGAGAGACTGATGTTCATTGAAACCGGTAAGCTGGTTAAAGATCTGCTCTAATGACCCTTCCATGCATTTCTGTCTTAACTCGTCAAAACTTCCGTCAGCTACTATTTCACCATGATTGATTAGTACAATTCTATTGCTGATTTTTTCAACCACATCCATGATATGAGAAGAGTAAAATATTGTTTTGCCTTGCGCAGCCAGCTGCGCGAATATCTCTTTAACCACAATAACGCTGTTGGCGTCCAGCCCGCTTAGCGGCTCATCTAAGAATAATATGTCGGGATTGTGTAATAAACTGGATATAATCAGAACTTTCTGCTTCATCCCCTTGGAATAAGAGGTTATTCTTGTATCATATACTTGCTCTATTCCAAGGATTTTCATAAGCTTTTGTGCTTTGGTATCTGCTTCTTCTGCATCCAATCCGTACAGCTCACCTATAAACGTAATATATTCCCTTGCAGTAAGGTTATCATATATTTCTGCGATTTCCGGGACATACCCTATTTTTCTCTTATACTGTACATCACCTTCCGAGATGTCCTGGCCAAATATTTCTACCGTTCCCGAATATCCTTCCAAAAGACCCAATATGATTTTTATTGTAGTACTCTTGCCGGCCCCATTCGGCCCTATATATCCGATAATCTGACCTTTCCCTACGTCCAGATTGATTCCCTTCAAAACCTGCTTGTTTCCAAAGCTCATTTGCAAATTTCTTATGTTTATTACATTCTCACCTATAGATGTCATACGTTCCTCCATTTTTTTAATATATCCCTTATCATTTTGAATCATTTATATAATCAATATCAGTTAAACACCAAACAGCAAAGTACCCATCACCCAATATACGAATGGCAGTATGAATAGCATCACATTCATCACAAGACTGCACTTCGCGAGACGACTATCACGTTTCTTAAGAGATAGAAGGCCTAAAATAAATCCTACAGCACTTACCAAGGGTGCCAGCAGCAGCGGCATTCCTTCTAATTTCTGATATGGTGTTATTCTAAAAAACCAATTTAATATCAGAGAAATAAGAACTATCGGCATACTCATTGATATAATTCCTGTTAAATTGGTATTACTTTTTAATGACGGCTTGTTCTCCATGGACTGCACCCTCTTTCTTTTTAAAACTTAAATAATCATATCACTTCATCAAAGTCGAAGTAAAGAGAATTTTGTCGAAAGTTGAAAATCCGCTATCTAAGGTTGCTTTTAAATAACTCATTATATCCTCCCTAATGCAGTCGGTGAAGCCCAAACCTTACAAATTATAAAACAAAAAAAGACGCAAAACTCGTAAAGATTTTTGTGTCTTTTTTGACATTAAAATGGCAGTATTATATTTATATCACCATGCATCTTGAGGATTTTGCACGCAAAATTTACCACCTGAAATATCTATAAATGTACCTGTTACATATATAGATATTCCTATTCTAATATCTATGGGAATATTAGAATAAATCTTTTTAATATTGTTTGCTGGTAATTATTTCACCAGTAAATTTTGGCTTCATGATTTCATCGTATCTCCCCATCTTTTTACTAGATTATGTTCTAAACCCAATTGATCCAATATTCTTGCAATCAATTGATTGACTATTTCCTCAATAGTTACAGGATGATTGTAAAAAGCCGGCATAGGCGGTACGATCTCGACACCTAACTTTGCTAACTTCAGCATATTGTCAAGATGTATAGCATTTAGAGGTGTTTCACGGGGAACTAATATGAGTCTTCGACATTCCTTCAAACATACATCAGCAGCACGAATGATTAAATTCTCAGCATAACCGTGAGCAATTCCGGACAGAGTTTTCATACTGCAAGGTATTATGATCATGCCTTGATGCTGGAACGAACCGCTAGCTACCGGTGCTGTCATATCTGACTCCAAATAATAATAGTCAACCAGTTCTATTAAGGACTCTTTCTTCATGTTCATTTCAATTCGCAATGTTTCCTCTGCCCATTCACTTAAAATTAAATGCACTTCCACTTTTTTCGCTTTAAGTTCCTCCAATAGACGCATTGCATAAATTGCCCCGGTTGCCCCCGTAATCGCAACAACCAATCTCATGTTTATCTCCCCTTTAATCTTGCTGTCCATTAATTTAAATAACCGCATTTATAAAGTAGTCATATTGCTAAATCATTTACAACTACGCTAGTCCTAAATCCTGCAGTTTCTTTATGGTTGGTATCCCATTACTATCCCAACCACGAAATGCGTAATAGTCATCTAACATCGCTTCCAATGGGGGAAGATTGTCGGCTGCACCGCCACTTCCCCGCGGTTCCTTGAGAATCCTTTCAGGCAAAGTATCTTCTTTACGGTCAACACCGCATTGGATATTGAAGAGACGCTTTTTATTAAAAATACGCTCTCCACATTTCAGTAATTCTTCCCATGACCAATATATACCTGTTGCCAGAGATATCCACTCTGCAAGAATGGTTGGCGTTACCGCCCCGCCAAGCATAGTAAACTTACACAATGCCGCAGAATCAAAGAGCATCATATAGTTCTGTGACTTCGCTACCAGTTCACCCTTACCTTCCTTTGCAAATCTATCCATGCTTTTTTCAATCCCCAATTCGGGCATGGTTAGGCTTCGTTCAAAAGGATGACTGAATGCTTCACAGTGGCAAGCACCTCTATTTGCTGTAGCATAGCCAAGAGCAAGACTATTGTAAGCCCTTGGTTCGTGAGCCGGAAAGCTGAGTCCCTTAGCAACAATACTGATTTCTTTAACTGCATGTCCATACTTTTTGATTAAATCCGGAAATCCTTGCGATAAAATTGCTCCAAATCCTTTTACTTCTCCTATTTCTTTTACTAACTCAATAAATATTTCGGTATCTCCCCATTTGATTTCTCTGCCGTCCGTATCTTCCTTGGTAATAATGCCTTTTTCATATGCTTCCATACTAAAAGCAATTAGGTTTCCTACTTCTATTGTGTCTACACCATAGCGGTTACACAACTCATTTGCATAACAGATAGCTTCCAAGTCATCAATAAGACATGAACCGCCAAACAAACCAAGGGTCTCGTATTCCGGCCCTGCGCCATGCAAACCGCTATATTTCCCTTTTGTGATGGCAATTTGGCGTCCGCAGCCGATGGGACAAGCAAAGCAGTGAAAACGGCCGGTTAAATATTTTTCCTTCAATGCAACCCCACTGATCTTCATAGCGCCTTCTTCCCAGGAGCCAAGCGTCCAGTTCTTTACCGGAAAATCACCAATTTTCTCACAAGGTATCACTAGCCCGGCTGTTCCCAAATCCGAAGTGCCTTTTGCCCTTTCCCTGATTGTGGGTGTTACCTCTTTTATCTTCTTTAATAATGCTGCCTTATCTGCAAAATGAAGCGTTTTTTGTCCATATACAGCAATAGCTTTTACTTTCTTTGATCCGGCAATGGCACCTAAACCACATCTTGCGGCCGTCCGTCCTTCATGACCATCGGTAAAAATTCCAGCAATTTTAGAAAGTCTTTCCCCTGCAGACCCTATAGATGAAACCTGTGCTTTGGGATGAGTTAGTTTTCGGATAGCTTCCTCAATTTCATAGGTATCCATTCCCCATAAATTTTCTGCCGAACGGATTTCCACTTTATCTTCATGAATCCATATATAAACCGGCTCTGACGACTGCCCCGTAAGAACTACCGCATCGTAACCGGCATATTTCAAAGCCCGTCCCCAATTACCCCCGACACTGGCTTCACCCCAAATCCCTGTAAGAGGTGATTTACCCGCCACACTATGCCTCCCGGAGGACGGTACAGGCGTTCCTGTCAACGGTCCGGTAAAAAACCCTAGAATATTTTCCGGTCCCAGCGGATCTGCGTGGGGCGGTACCATTTCAGACACGACAGCCGCCGCAAAACCGCTGCCTCCAAGCCATGTACGTGCCATATCTTCAGTTACTTTCTCTTTGCGATACTGCCTATTGGTCAAATCTATCCATAATATTTCTCCCGCATAACCACCCAGCAAATTTCCCACTCCTTATCAACCTCCAGCCACATGAAGTAAAATTTTTACTACTTGCCCGTTATTAAGCAAGTAATTATTCTCAGCGATTTGGTCATCAACCATCACCAGCAATGCATTACAGCCATAGTCATCAAACACACCTTCATCTTTAAGACGTTCTAATAAATCCCCAATATTTAAATGCTGCTCTACATTCATTTGCCGTGTTTTATCTCCATTAGGAAACTTTAATGGCGGAAACAGTTCTACAAAAATATTCAACATTTCTCCTCCCAACCATATATTTGCTCTAGTCTATATTATCTTTTAAAACATTATTCTCTTCACTTCAGATATAAATCTTTAAAACTATCTGGATTACGCATCTAAAGGTACCGTGACATCAACGCGTATTTTATCACTGACACCATCCTTTTGGCGGCGTACAGGCATTGATAGAAATTCTCTAACTGCCATTAATATCACCTCCTAATATTGATCTGCGATAACCTAATGCTGCTGATATCTCTGCAGCTGTCTGCATAACGTGAGTAATAATTGTCTGTTTTCCTTCGCCTTCCATATGTGCGTACGAACCGGAAATACTTATTGCGGCACATACCTTATTATTGTAATTCCAAATAGGTACGGCCACGCAACGCAAACTGTCCATAATTTCCCCGTTATCTTCGGCATATCCCTGCTTTCGGATGCGCTCAAGTTCTTTTTCCAGTTCCAAAGGGTCGGTAATGGTATTTTTGGTATATGCCTGCAGCCCTTTTGCGTCTATAATGCGTTTGACTTCTTTAGAAGGCAGATAAGCCAAAAGTGCTTTTCCTACTCCTGTACAGTGGGATGGCAACCGCGCACCAATTTCTGATACGATTTTTAACGATTTATTACTCTCATGTTTGTCAATATACAGAACCTCTCCTTGATCAAGAACCACCAAATGAACTGTTTCGCCTGTTTCTTCCACTAACTTCATCAAATACGGAGCGGCAATTTTACGTACATCCCAGTTACTAGAGACTACGCAACCGATTTCAAAGAGAGTAATTCCCAAACTGTAATTTCCATCAAATTCCGATTGTTCTACATAACCAAAGTCTCTCAAAGTTGAGAGCAATCCATGCACTGTACTTTTAGCCAGGTTCATCTTCTTAGATATTTCTGCTAAAGACATACTGCGTTTATTGGTTGCAAACAGATTTAGAATACTTAAAGCTTTGGCAACAGAACGTATTTGAGATGATCCACTTTCTGATAAGTATCTTTTTTCAATCATTACACTAGCGTTCTCCCTTCCAAAATCGGCACGGCCATTCGTTCGTCATTACCGAATGCCTTTCGCTTTTTTTGATTAATAATATAAGTATTCTACAAAGATTATAAAACTCCTTCTAGTTTAATCTATTTTTTATTCGCTATTACCGAATTCTTTTTGACTATTCAAAATCTATATGGAGTTTATGATAAAACACTCTTAATAAATAAAACTCCTCCTTAGCTTTATATTTGTAATTCTTGCTAAAACCGCATTCACTTTTAAAGTTTTTACTATAATCTAAACTTACATGAAAATATATAGGAAAATTATAGAATAAAGAAAGAACTTTACAAAATGCAGATACAATAAGAAATGAGTACTCTTTTATTTTTAGCAGGTTTTTATGAAAAATGTAGAAGTAATGCCATGATTCTTCAATATACAGGATGGGCGGTGAGCATTTGTTTTTTGTTAGTTAATGAAAATTTAATCAGCAATTCTCAAAATTTGAGAACTATATGCTTAAATATACTCCTTCCCGGTCAAATATATCAAAAAGAAGGAGTATATTCGACTAGTGTACATTTGAGAGTAGAATAAGACCCCTGATTTTAACTAATCATTACTCATTATTTTATATATGCTTATAATGTCCGAGACTTTTAGAAATTTTAGACGCCGTACTTTTCAATGGTTCAATTAATTCAACTATTCTTTCGTCCGTCATCCTTGTGCTTGGTCCGGAAATACTTATTCCTCCCAGCAATTCTCCTTTGTAATCAAATATTGGAGCTGCTATACATCTTAACCCGATTTCAATTTCTTCGTTATCAATACTATAACCATTTTTTCTGATTTTATCAATTTCCTCATTCAGGTTCTTTGGGTCAACTATTGTATTGTCTGTGTATTTTTCAAGAGGTTCTTTTAATATCTCGTTTTGCTTTTCTTCGCTCATAAATGATAACAGGCATTTTCCAACCCCTGTGCAGTGCATCGGATTTCGTTTACCAATAGAAGATTTAATGACTAATGCCCGTGGACTCTCTATTTTATCAATATATACAACCATATTATCATCTTCTACTGCAAAGTGAACTGTCTCTTGATATTTTTCCGATAAGTCCCTCAAATACGGCTTGATGATCTGCCGAACATCCATATTTTCAAGAATTTCAGTACCTATTTCCAAGAACTTAAGGCCTAATCCGTACTTTCCCGTATCTTTATTTTGTGTTACAAATCCTCTGTTTTCAAGTGTGCTTAAAAGACCAAAAGTTGTACTTTTGTGCAAACCAATAATGTCAGCCAGTTCTGTGACCCCTAGTTCTTCTTTTGCATTATACATCGTCTCTACTATTGTTAATGCCCTGTCAACAGATTGTATGATTCCAGTCTTTTTCTTATTCATAAGCATTCCATCCTATATTATCGCTTTGCGCTTTATTTATTAAGTATTATATCATATGTTTTTCTATATGCAATGGTTTATCAAGAAGATTTTAACTATAAAAATTGGATTCATTCATGATATCTTAATGCAAAATCTCCTTAATGAATTTGCATAATCGCTGACTTATAAAATCATATAAATAACGGTGCAAACACCAATGCCACAATTGTCATGAGTTTAAGCAATATATTAATAGAGGGTCCTGCTGTATCTTTAAAAGGGTCCCCTACCGTATCTCCAGTTACGGCAGCTTGGTGTGCAGTACTACTTTTACCTCCATGGTTTCCTTCTTCAATATACTTTTTGGCATTATCCCAAGCACCTCCGGCATTCGCCATTTGAATCGCCAGCATTACACCTGTAACTAAAGCACCGGCAAGTAATCCTCCAAGTGCCTCTTTACCTAAAACCATTCCTACAATAAGCGGTGACAACACCGCAAGTAATCCGGGAGAAATCATCTTCTTCAAAGCAGCTCTGGTACTGATATCCACACACAGGGCATAGTCCGGTGTAGCTTCGCCTTCCATAAGCCCTTCTATCTCTCTAAACTGCCTTCTAACCTCTTGAATCATGGAAGAAGCCGCTTGGCCAACAGATTCCATTGCCATAGACGAGAATAAGAACGGCAGCATTCCTCCCAGTAAGAGACCTATGATGGTTTTAGCATCTACTAGATTAATGATTTCAAGCCCTACAGCCTGAGAATATGAAGCAAATAATGCCAAAGCAGTCAGTGCCGCAGAACCAATAGCAAATCCTTTGCCTATGGCCGCAGTTGTATTTCCAACCGAATCCAGTTTATCGGTAACTTTACGGATCGCTTTATCCAAATGCGCCATTTCAGCAATACCACCGGCATTATCGGCAATAGGACCATACGCGTCAACCGCCACTGTCATCCCGGTAATAGAAAGCATTCCTACCGCTGCTAAAGCAATACCATATAGTCCCATCGTTAGATATGAAATATAGATGCCGACACAGATGAGAAGAATTGGAAAAGCAGTACTCTTCTTTCCAAGAGCTAATCCCGAGATAATATTTGTAGCAGCACCTGTTTCAGATTGCTTTGCAATTTCTTTTACAGGATTATAATCTGAAGAAGTGTAGTATTCTGTTATTTGGCCTATCATAATTCCTACAACCAATCCCGTTATTACCGCCCATGCTCCTCTTAAGCTTTCCAAAACCAGCAAACTGATTACCAGTGCAGCAATGATAAACAATCCCCCACTTACATACGTTCCCACCTGAAGAGACATATGAGGATTTTCACTTTTTCCTTTTTTCACAAATATACTGCCGATAATAGATGCGATAATCCCTGCTGCTACTAACAACATCACAAATACCGTACCATTGATTCCAAAAGTCCACATCCCTAACGTTATGGCAGAAATAATGGCACCTACATAGGATTCAAATAAATCCGCTCCCATTCCGGCAACATCTCCTACATTGTCTCCTACATTATCTGCGATAACAGCGGGATTACGAGGATCATCTTCCGGGACACCCGCTTCTACTTTCCCAACCAGATCTGCTCCTACATCAGCAGCTTTCGTATAAATACCGCCTCCAACTCTGGCAAATAGCGCAACAAAGCTGGCTCCTAAACCAAAACCGGTAATTATGGTCGTATCTCTGAAAATGATCCATAAAACACTAAGGCCAAGTAGCCCTAATCCTACCACAGACATTCCCATCACCGCGCCACCTGAAAAAGCAACTTCCAAAGCGGGTTTAATACCCTGCTTTGCAGCATTGGCTGTCCGTACATTCGCTTTAGTCGCAATCTTCATACCAATATATCCTGCAAGCACCGAACAAAGTGCTCCTGCCATAAAACACAGTGCAGTATAAATTGAAATTTTCCATGCAAGCAATAGAAATAGCAGGACTGCAATACCACTTTGTACCCTATATTCCCTTTTAAGAAAAGCAAGAGATCCTTCATGAATATATTTTGCTATTTCCTGCATCCTATCATTACCAGGATCCATTTTATTAATATTCTGAGCTAAAAAATATGCAAATATCAGCGCAGCCAATGCACATAGCGGCGGAATATACAAGTAATCTATCATTTCCATGACACTGTCTCCTTTACTTTCACATCTCTTATAGATTAAAAAGCTTAATAGTTCTACTACTTTATGAATTTTGCTTTTACGCTGCCAACTCCATCAAAAGTAGCTGTAAAAACATCTTCTTCTTTAATCTCTAGAGCCTTGGTAAACGCGCCCGCCAGAATGATTTCACCCTTTTTTAATACAACATCGTATTTTGCCATTTCATTTGCCAGCCATGCAACCGCTAAAGCCGGATGTCCCAAAACTGCCGCACCTGCTGCGGTATCCACTATTTCTCCGTTCTTTTCCAAGACAAGACCTGTATATTTCAAATTAATGCTATCAACAGGAACCATTTTACTTCCCAACACAATCATTGCACTTGATGCATTATCGGCAATAGTATCCTCAAGCTTAATCTTCCAATCTTTAATCCTGCTATCAATAATTTCAAAGGATGCCATTATCCCTTCAGTTGCCTGCAATACTTTTGATATGGTGACGCCAGGTCCTTTTAGGTCTTCCTTTAATACAAATGCCAACTCTGCTTCAACCTTAGGTTGTATAAATCCCTTCAAACTTAGAGGAGTCTCTTCATCAGCAATCATATCCTCCATAATAAACCCATAATCCGGACTATCCACACCCAACATTTTCTGCATAGCTACACTTGTAAGTCCTATTTTTTTTCCGATTACACTTCTACCCATCTGTATTCTTTTTTCAATGTTCTCTCGCTGAATCGCATATGCCTCGGCAATACTCATTTCAGGAAACATCTTTGTTAGCTGTTCTATAGGCTCTTTAGTTTTACTTGCTTGTTCCAGTAGTGTTGAAGCTTTTACGATATCTTTTTTATCCATTTGGCCTTCTTCCTTTCATATAGTAATCAAGTGTCTATTGATGAGAAAGCTCATACGCAACATCAATAATCATATCTTCCTGCCCACCTACTGTTTTTCTTCTTCCCATTTCGATTAATATATCTCTTGCGTCTACGTTAAACTTTTCTGCTGCTCTTAAGGAATGAAGAAGAAAACTTCCATAGGTTCCTGCATAACCAATGCTCAAAGCCTCTCTTGTAATCACTTGAGGCCTATGAAGTTTCGGAGCTACTACATCATCAGCTGCATCCATAATTTTATAAAAGTCTATCCCCGTCTCATATCCCATCTTCTTAAATACCGTTGTTAAAACTTCTGTCATTGCATTTCCGGCAGCAGCGCCAAGGCCCTTACAGGTACCATCTATGATTTCCGCTCCTGCTTCAACTGCTGCTAGGCTATTCGCGATGGAAAGGCCTAAATTGTTGTGTGAATGATGGCCTATAGGTAAAGATATTGCTTTCTTAACAGCTTCAATCCTTTCTTTTACCTCTGAAGACGCCATCGCACCGGCAGAATCTGTTACAAATACCGCATCTGCTCCATAGCTTTCGAAAAGCTTGGCCTGCTCAACGATTTTTTCTGCACTTGCCATATGAGTCATCATTAAAAATCCGATGGCTTCCATACCAAGTTTTTTTGCCATCTTTATATGTTGCTCACCGATGTCTGCTTCTGTAACATGCGTAGCAACTCTAACCACGGTCGCTCCATTTTTCGCAGCTTTTTCCAGATCTTTTTCCGTCCCGATACCGGGTAGTAACAGTACAGCTAATTTCGTTTTTGTTAAAACTTTAGAAACTGCCTCCAGATATTCCTCTTCTTTTGCTTTAGCAAACCCATATTGAAAAGATGAACCCCCTAATCCATCTCCATGGCTCACTTCAATCGTATCCACCCCGGCATCATCTAACGCTTTAGCAATTTCAGCCATATCTTCGGGAGTAAATTGATGACTCACCGCATGCATCCCATCCCGCAAAGTGGTATCTATAATTCTGACTTTTTTCATTACACTTCACCTCTTTCTTTTAGCAATTTGTACGCAATCTTTTCTCCTACTGCTTTTGCTGCTGCTGTCATAATATCAAGATTTCCCGAATATTTAGGAAGATACATACCGGCACCTTCCACTTCCAACATTACGGTCACCTTATCACCATCAAATAATGGACCTGCTTTCACTCTATATCCGGGCACATATTCTTGCACTTTTTGTTCCATCTGTTTTACAGCTTTTGTAATCTCTTCTTCGTTAGGATCTTTTACCTTCACATATACCGTATCTCGCATAATGATGGGAGGTTCAGCCGGATTTAACACTATGATCGCCTTACCCTTTTTGGCACCACCTACTTCACATATTGCCTTGGATGTTGTCTCTGTAAACTCATCTATATTTTGCCGTGTACCCGGTCCTGCACTGCGGCTGGATATGGTGGCTACAATTTCCGCATATTCTACAGGTTGAACCGAATTTATGGCTGCAACCATAGGTATGGTAGCCTGGCCACCACAAGTTACCATATTTACATTATCGGTATCGAGATTTTGTTCGATATTTACTGCAGGAACCACAAAAGGACCTATCATCGCCGGTGTTAAATCTATGGCAATCTTACCATCTTCTTTATATAGAGGAGCATTTGCCAAGTGTGCTTTTGCGCTGGTTGCTTCAAAAACAAGCTCTATCTCTTTATTACCCAATATTTCTTTTACCCCGTCAGAAGTAGCTTTAATTCCTTTTTCTCGCGCCAGCTGCAATCCCTTTGATTCTTTTACTACACCAACCATCGTATCTACTTCTATATAAGAACTGTTCAAAAGCTTGAACATCAAGTCTATTCCTATATTTCCGGGACCGACAATTGCTGCTTTAATCTTTTTTGTGCTCATATTACACCTCCAAAATATTATAAAAAGTTAGTATTAAATCTTCTGCTAAAATACCATTGGTAACAGATAATGTATCTAAAATGTAGGGGCGGATTCCATATCCGCCCCTACAAGTAATTGAACTTATTAGTATTCGGAAATTTGGTTACCTATATTTCATTGCCCTTTTTATAGTTTTATAGAATTGATATCTATTCCTCTTTGCTTCAGCCACTTCGGCAGCATTTCTTCATCCACTTTCTTATTTACAGCAGGTGCTTTTTCTATTAATAGCTCTGCAAGGGATGTGCTGATATTAACGCCTCCTACCGCACCATCAAATATGATTACCTTATCTGTCTTCGCTTGCTTATATGCAAATTCCATAGCTGTATCTAAATGATCGGCTATGACTCCATATTTCATATATTCAAGATTTTGAGAATCTTTATTAAATAGATCTGCTTGTTCTCTGCCCACCACGATAGTCGGAATGTGCTTGCTAAAAAATGCACTTGGGTATCCGCCCCATGCGTAATTATGTACAACCATCTTAATAGCAGGATTAACCGGTGGAATCTTTGATGTTAATGGAACAGAGTCTTTATTGTAAAACGCTTCGGTATACCAAGTATAGGGTGCCAATGCATTATCCAGATCGAACAGATCGCAATTTGCTCCTGCAAAATTCGCATAAATTACACCTGCTGCAAATACATAAGGTACTGGGCAGGGAAAGTCCAGTCCTACAATACATTCATCTATTTCTCCAAGAAGCGTCATAATTTTCCCATAGTATCGACATCCGGATATAAGCATCCTTTCATTTAATGCCATAAGATCATTATCCGCATCAACACTGATTACCCCTGCAGGAGACATTTCTAAAAATGCCGCAAATGCAAACTTGCTTTGTACAAATTCAGAACCGAATATAGCTCTTGCCACGAAATTCGCTGCTCTTGGTCCAAGATTCTGGTGATAAGTAGACCGTGTCTCAATTCTTGCATAAGACATTCCGAACGGTTTTACCGCTCTATCTACCTGCCTGTGAAAATGAACCTCTCTTACATCACTATTATGGCAATGGACGATCCAATCAGCATCATAGATGGCTTTTAATCCATATAGCGTCCCTATTTCCGTTTCAATAGGAATTCCTTCATCGATGGGAGCCACACCTTTCGCTTTACCTTTAAAATATGTATCAAGGCCGTATCTTTTAATATATTCTTCCGTTTCTCTGAACCGCAATCCTACGCCGGCTCTTATACGAATATTGTCAGTTCCTGTTCTCTCACTGATTACATCTCTCAAAGCTTTTATAAGCTCTGCATACGGCTGTCCTCCAACCATTGTAAATCCATGATGAGAGCAGCATATATTCACTGAATCTCCCGGCTTGATAAAACTCATATCTACATTTTCCAACGCTTTCAATGCAGATTGTTTTACAGAAGATATTCCTTGCTCACTGGGATAAATGACGTCGGGCGTATCTGCAAACAAGTCTTTGATCATCAAAGATGTGATATTATCATATTGATACATCCTCTTTTTTACCATTCCAGGAACAATCCCGTATTGTGACGATCTAGGTTCAATCGGTATAATAGGTTGTTTCATACTCTTCACCCTTTCTTCACCCTTGTTTCTGATATTTCGTCCAATAATTTTTGATCTTCCTCAAAGTAGAAACCGCTTTTATTATACTTTTCTCTTACATCAGCCGGGATGTCCCAAACTGTTGGCGTCTTTCCATACCACTGCCATCCCTTCGGTTTTTCAGGAACAATCCCAGCCGCATCAAGAAGTCTTAATATAGGCTGAATACATTCTACACCGCACCCTGTTCTAATCCCCGTCATTTGAGAAATCTTCTCGGGCGTATCTGCTCCTTTAAGTATTGCCGCTGCAACCTCGTCTGCCCTGGTTTCAGTACAATAGCAGATAATCTGCTGGGGATTGAATTTAGCTTTTTTGCAGATTTCATCTACTTTCACAGCATCCACAGAGGAAACATCCACCTTTAATTTTAGTGGTTGGTCCCTTTTAATTAATTCAATCGCATAAACAGGACATCTCTGATTACAATTTGCGCATCCGGTACATAAGTTAACATCCACTATCGCTTTTCTTTCTTTCATCTTGATGGCATATACAGGACACACTTTTTCACAAGTTCCACACCCGATACATTTTTCTTCATTTATTTCTGCTAACCATGTTACAGTCTTCACCACTAACCCCCCTTAAATAATTTGGTCATAAAATATTTAATTAGAAAACTCGGCTTATCATTCTAATAAATGATTATATATAATCTTCTTTTTTCATTACGTCCAATCCGGGAATTGTCATTACATCAAATTTGTTATTATCTCTTTTAATTGGCAAGGTAGCATCCATACCTACTTTATCCGATATCCCTTCATCTGAGGATGGATCTAACTTCGAGCCTAAGCTTCCTTTCACAACAATCATATCCTTCCCTGCTTGAAAACGTGTGGCCACAGCCCATTCTACGCGGTCGTGATCAAAAATATCTATATCATCGTCTACCACAATCACCTGCTTTACTTCATGACTGTTGGAGAATGCGGCCAAAATTGTATTTTTACCTTCCCCTTCGTGTTCCTTTTTAATAGATACGATTGCATGATATCTGCAGGATGAACCAAAGGTTAGATGAACACCTTTTACTGACGGAACTGTATGTGAAATTGTCTTGATCATAGAAGCTTCTCTTGCAATTCCTCCTAAGAGTAAATGTTCTTTTGTTCCGGGAAGAATTGTGTGGTATAGCGCATCATTCCGGTAACCGACCGCAGTCACTTTTATTACCGGTCTATTGCCTGCCGGCCCGTAATATCTTGGGAACTCTCCAAAAGGACCTTCTTCTTTTCGCATGCCCGGAATCAGTTTTCCTTCTATTACAATTTCTGTATTTTCCGGTACATCAACGTTTACAGTCTCGCACTTAGATAGCTTTAAATTGTTATTTAATAGCGCATTGGCTATTTCCAGTTCATCAACACCATAAGGTGTAATTGCTTGTGAAGCTAACATGAGTGCAGGCGCATTACCAATACAAATGGCTATATCAAGTTCTTTCTGTTCTTTTTCATATTTAGAAAATATGTGCCACAAATGTCTGGGTAATATCAAAATACCCATTTCATTTTTATTAAAGACCTGCAGCCTGTGAATGGATACGTTCTGCTTGCCGGTGCTGATGTCTTTGACAATCAGCAAACCTGCCGTAATATATCTGCCTCCGTCCTTTTCATGATGAATAGGAATAGGAAGTTTTAGAAGGTCTACCTCATCCCCTAGTAACAAATTCTGTTTAAATGGAGCAACGTTACTTGACATTTCACATTTTATAGGCACCTCCATACTATCCAAAAATTTGCTGACCAGGTTTTCTTTGTTTGACCCAACGGATACAGCAATGCTTTCCCTATCGTATACGGCGTTTGATATTACAGGCATTTCAAATCCGTCTACATTATTGAATAAACATGCTTTTTCTCCATCATAAAGTTTAGTGACTCCCGCAATTTCAAAATTGATAGAGACTTTTTTCTTGATTTCTGAAATCATATTATTTTCTTTCAGAAAACTAATCCATTCTCTTAATGAAGTAAACAATAATATCCCCCTCCTTCTATTTTTTAAAATCTTTTTGTTGCCTATAACGCGCTGTTAAAAAGTGTTGAGTCCGTTTTTTCACCATCTTTTAATCAAATCATGTTGTATTTTAAAATAGTTAAATACCTTTCCAATCGTGTGATTGACAATATCTTCAATCATTTTCGGTTTAACCATTTTATCAATCTATATGAAATCAATGTTTGAACTTATTTCCTATCTTATGTTTTAATACATGGGCCATTGCATTTGCTATCACATGTTTATCCTGATTTGCTTCCAGCAATGGTTTTATAGCTTTTAAAGCTAATCTAACTTCGTCATTAGGACCCGGGAAAGCAATAATATATGATAATCCTGACTTCCCTACCGCAACCCTCACCCCATCTTTGACGTGTCTTCCTGTTCCTTTTTCAAATTTCACAATATATGGTGATGCTACATCAGGATCTATCTTTCCAATGGCTTCAACAGTCTTATCTTTATCTTCAGCACCAACCCCTCCTGTGGTAATAACGATGCCATAGCCATCATTGACTGCTCTCCGTATATTTCCGGAAATCAAATCTACATCGTCGTCAAGGACTTGACCTATATCTACTTTATATCCTGACTTCTCTAATTCATCTTTTATATAAATCGAATTGGTATCTTCGATCATGCCTTTCTTTAGCTCAAATCCTGTCGGAAATACCTTGACCCTTTTAATTACTTTATTTTTTATTTGTACACTCATTTCTTCCGACATTCTCATGGATTCCTTTATTTCTGCTTCATCCAAATCAATAATACCCAAGATGCCATGGGAACATATTCTTGTTTCTTCAAACACATTGCATCCTTTTATGCTGCTTAATCTTTCAAGTAAAATTTTCTTTTTGCCCATGATTGCAGACGGTTCAATTTCTTCAATTAAAATATCAAGGCTTATATGATCTTCTCTTACATCTACTACTAATACTTTATCACTGGGCAGGCTTAATACTTCGGCAGTTAATCTTGCAATATCAGTTAAATTTGCATTCTCAAGTTTTATAGGGCCTATCCATACCTCGGTTTTATTTAGCATATTCAAACTCATTTTATTTCTCCTTCTAAAGTTTACTCACATCAAGTTTCATATCAAGTAATGGTGCATCTATGATTTGTTTACCGAAACATAAAAAATCTACGCCAACCTGTGCATATTCAGGTATTTTCGAAATAAGCAATTCACTCGCAAATCCCAGTTTTATGTTTTCTTCCACTTCGCATTGCCTAATGACATTTTTAGCTGCAATCATGTCTTCCATTTTTCCCGTATCAACCATTATGATATCAGCATGATATTTAATTGCTGTATAGGCCTCTTCTTCAATACTGCTTTCTTCTCCCTTTAGTTGAATCACTTTCTTCCAACCAGAGATATTGTTAACTGCTATTAATGTATTTTTTATACTTCCAAACATTCTGATATAATTTTTATCCAGATATATAAAAGTTTCTTCTATTAACCTTGTACTTGCTCCACCAATTCTTACAGCTTTTTGTATCATTGGTTTGATTTCTTTCGGCATTTTTTTCCACGCTCCGGCAACAATTTTACACTTTCCATTTGCCAATCGTACAGATTCCCTTGTAGCTGTTGCAATGCCCGAAGCTTTTGCCATCTTTCCTATTACTACTTCTTCCGCTTTAATAATTTCCTCGGCTTTCCCAAAAACGGTACAAATAGTATCTCCAGCCTTGACCTCTTCCCCGTCTTTATAAAAAAATTCATATTTCATACTCAACTCGGATAACTCTATCTTACTTTCTTCACTGCCTGCCAGAATCCCATTTCTTTCAACTTCTATCTGCGCCTTATAATTGCAATTTTCTATTGATTTAAGAATCTGTTTTCGTATATCAATCAAAGCAAGCCCTCCATTTTTAATTAATTCTTTATTCGGATTTATACAATGCTATTTCTTCAATTTTTCATAGTCCAAAGCATTTTTTGAGCCTACCGCCGTTACAACCAAATCAAAAGATTTAAATATATCAAACAGACTCTTGTATACTTTAAATACTTCTATTTTATCATTTATGGGATTTACTAGAAAGATCTTTCTGTTTAAGCTCATTTCTCTAGAATATCGAAGAATCTGATTATTGGGATGGTCTTCTTTCACAGAAATACCTTGCCACTGCTATACCTCTAGGATTAAAAAACTCGCTAATACTTATTTCAGTAACCTTTTATGAACTTTTTGTATGTCTTTAATAATTAGTGCTACATTATCGTACTGCGTTTTGATATTTCGTTAAATAAATATTCATCTTCTACTAAAGTATAAAGATGAATATTTATTTGTTTTATATAGCCGAATTATGTTCTATTAATAATATACCATATCTATTAGAAATTTTCAAACGTTTTTTATATTTCTTTAAAAAAATCACGTGTTAACTTTCAATCTTCAAAAATCCAAAAACAAAAGAAAAGCTTTAAAAAAGAGGATTAATCAATAACCACTTATTGACTAATTCTCTTTTTGTATTAACGAATACTACCTGCTATATACGAATAGTTAAGATTCAACTTTACAGTACTCCTATCGATGTTAGAAGAATTACTAAACTAGTGCCAATAGCAATACTTGTAACGGGCGGATCAATATAAGAATTAGTCTCTGGGATTGTTAAATTTTCAATACATTTGCATACAATAGCTACTACAACTCCCATGATAGCAGCCCAAATCAATCCATACATACTTCCTTGCTCTTGCAATCCAACGATACCTCCGATAAGCACGATATGATGCCATGTTAATCCCTTGAATCCCATTTGCAAATATAGTATAAATAATAATGCAATACCAAAAGGAATTAGCGGACTGCCAATTTTATAACTCGCTAATCCTCCGGCAAACCCGATCCCTGCCCCCATTACAATCAGAGTAGCCAGCTCATCACCTTTCGGAAACCACCCACTATTATTTTCTGCTAATTTTTCCCTTCTGTTTTTCAGCCAATTTCTATCAAAAATTAACCGAGACAGCCAACCTGCTACCACTACAGATAAAGCAACATTATCTGTGGGAATTGCTAATGATGTACCAACACGCTCAATAATCATCCCTATAATCCCAAAAATACCGCCAACCAAAAGAATATCCACTTTCTGAAAGCCTGATAACGGCTTCAGAATATCCAACCCGGTTTCAAGCTTGCCTTTTGACCAGGCATATGCAGCAGCTGCCGCTCCACCAATAAAAACGACTTGAGCACCAAAAAGAGGATTGAATCCAAAATCCCAAACCATCGCAGCATTCCCGGTAGCTATACCAGCCAAACTGGCTATCAGCAATACAGCACCCCACAACGTAATAGCAGGAAGTCCTCCTAAGCATGCCCCAAGGATTCCTCCTCCTGCTGATGCAAGTATCATGATCAAACTAATTCCCATATTAACGCTCCTCCTTGTATTATTTTTAAATAATGCGGAGTATATTTAATACTCCGCATCAAAAATAATTATTCATTTCTCAGCATTACTATAAAACATCAACACCATGATATGCACAAGTAAAGACCTTCTTAATATCATCAATTGTAGGGATTCTAGGATTTGGAGGTGTACTGCCGTCAGCCATAGCATTCTTAGCTAACATATCCAAATTCTTCATGAAATCTGCTTCATCAACACCGGCTTCTTTTATAGACATAGGCATATTGAATATCTTCTTTAATTCAACAAGACAATCAATAAACTTACGTGCACCCTCAATCGGTGTTTCTGATTCAATACCGAATGCTCTTGCAATGTCAGCATATCGACTGGCTGCAACAGGCAAATTATATTGCACTACATAAGGCAGCATAATTGCATTTGCAAGTCCATGAGGGATCTTATATTCAGCACCTATCTGATGTGCCGTACTGTGACATATGCCAAGAGCCGTATTAGTAAACGTAAATCCTGCCATCAAAGATGCATTATGCATTTTTTCACGTGCTTCCTTATCAGCGCCGTTAGCATAAGCTTTAGGTAGCCATTCCATTACCATCGAAGCCGATCTTAAAGCAATAGGGTCAGTCAAATCCGAAGCATTTCTCGAGACATATGCTTCGGTTGCATGTACGAGAACATCAAACCCTGTATTTGCAGTTATTGAAGGCGGCATAGTTGATGGCAATTCAGGATCGCATATGGCAATATCCGGCGTAACTTCATAAGAAAGGGTAAAGTCTTTAGTATTAGGATGAACATCACGATTTGTTATGACAGCAGCTAGCGTAACTTCTGTAGCTGTTCCGCTGGTAGAGGGGATCGCAATATAATGCGCCTTATTACGTAATTTAGGTACACCAGTAAAAGGTACAAAAATTTCATCCCACTTTGCATCAGGATATTCATAAAATATCCACATACCTTTACCAGCATCAATACAGGATCCTCCGCCAAGACCTATAATTAAATCCGGTTGGTGCTTAAGCATAAACTCCGCACCCTTTTTCACTGTTTGACGACAAGGATCCGTTTCAACTTCATCAAAAACAAAACTTTCAATTCCAGCCTCGGAAAGATAACTTTTTATTTTGTCTACAAAACCTAGATTTTGCATCACTTTATCAGTGACAATCACAGCTTTCTTGCCATCCAAACTCTTTAAATACTCAAGACTCCCCCAGCCAAAAACGATATCCTTCGGAATTCTAAACCCTTTGTAATCAGACATTGTAATTTCCTCCTTTATTTTTTATTAAGTTATATGAATATATAACTTTTCTCACTTTTTAGGTATGTTTCCCATAAAAACTAAGCTTTCAATAGAGAAAATCTAAGATCATGTCTACTAATATTAGAAGTTATATTTCTGCATAAATTAAAAATAAGTTGGTTTAATATCAAAATTAATATGTTTTATTTCTGTACACTCTAACAAGGCTTCTTCCCCATGAGTTCTACCGATACCACTTGCTTTATATCCGCCAAATTCTGCTTCTGTGTAGAATTTATTGTACGTATTAACCCATACGGTTCCTGCTTTAATTTCTCTTGCAACACGGACAGCTCTATTGACATCTTTAGTCCATACCGCTCCAGCTAGACCGAATTTGGTTCCGTTTGCAATTTTGATTGCTTCTTCTTCCGTATGGAATTTCTGCACAACCAAAACAGGACCAAAAATTTCTTCCTGAACTAATCTTGAATTATCATCCAGTTCCGCTATCACAGTTGGTGCCACAAAGAATCCATTGTCAAATTCTTTGCCGGTTAATCTGTAACCCCCTGTTATAACTTTACCTTCTTTTTTACCAATATTAATATATTCCATTACCGTATCAAGTTGTGTCTGCGATACTACCGGACCAATATGATTGCTTGCATCTAATCCGTTTCCAACTTTAAGCTTCTCTATCTCTTCTTTTAACGTCCTTAGAAATTCATCATAGATTGTATCCTGCACAACAAGCCTTGTTCCGGCCATACAAAGCTGTCCTGATGTGAAAAGAAATGCCCATATAGCTCCTGGAACAGCTTTACTTAAGTCAGCATCTTCAAAAACTACGTTAGGCGATTTTCCTCCAAGTTCTAAAGAAAGTTTTTTAATAGTTTTTGCAGCCGCCTCGGATATAGCTACCCCAGTACTTTCATCTCCTGTAAAATTAATAATATCCACATGTTTGCTTCTAACCATTGCATCGCCTACACTTCTGCCTGGTCCAGTGACAACATTAATAATGCCTTTGGGAATATCTTTTACTTCAGAAAGAATTTCAATTAATTCCATTGATATTGCAGCTGTTAAGGTTGCAGGTTTTACTACTATTGCATTCCCGGCAGCCAGAGCAGGAAGCATTCCCCGGATCATTAACCAAGCCGGCCAGTTCCACGGTGAAATAATACCTACAACACCAACAGGTTCTCGAACTAATACTCCTAATGAATCTTCAGAAGGGACTACACTTTTTCCGAATACATTTCTGGACAAACCTGCATAATAACGTATACCGTCAATACAACCGTTTATTTCTGCATGCGCTTCACCGATTGTTTTTCCATTATTCATTGTCAGCAGCTGGGCAAGTTCTTCTTTTTTGTTCTCAACAAGATTTGCATATTGCATTAATGTACTACAGCGTAAAGCGGAATTATATCTCCAGTTCGTGTTGTGAAATGCAGTGTCGGCTACTTGAATAGCATTCTCAATGTCATTTTCATTTGACTGCTGTACATATCCAACAACCTCTTGATTCGCCGGATTAATACAGCTAATGGTTTTACCACTGCTTGATTTAACAAATTCTCCATTGATGTAATTTAAGTACGTTTTGACTTTGACCATTGTACACTTCCTCTCTACAGTTGATGATTAATTCTTTTCTCCTATTAATAGTTTAATCCGTTAAGTAATTACAATCATCATATCACCTCACTCATATATTAGAAAGTTGGTGTTCAGCAAAGCTGAACCCCTTGATTCAACTTGATTTTATCAACTGGAAACAATTTTCTTCACCTCACAGCCCTCAAACCTGCTAAAATAGAGAATATTTTAGAAAGGGGCTGATGTCATTGCTTCCACCAAACCAGAGTCACCTGGCTTATAAACTTAATTTATTTCTATCTGTCAGTGAGACTGACAGCATTGCTAAGATAATATCAAAGATTGATCTATCTCGTGTTTATGACTTCTGTTTACATTTTTATTCACAAAATCCTGCAGGACGTATTGCACTTTATCGCCCTCAAGATGCTTTAAGGTCTTTACTTGTGATGTACCTTGCTGGCTTTACATCCATTAATAAATGGGTCAAAGAACTTAGGGATACACCAAGATATGCTTATCTATCAGGTTTCTCTCCTGACAAGACGCCCTCTAAGGCTTATTTCTCTTGGTTTATCTCTAATCTTTTCGGCGATGAAAACGTTGAAGATGTCATGCTTCAAGGTTCTCTAATCCGTAAAATATTTGAATTGTTATTTGTCAAAGAATCTATCGAATTAGGAATCATTGATCCCCATGATAAAGTAATCTTTGACGGCTGCAAGGTAAAATCTTTTTGCAAACAAAAGTATGTTCCTGAAAAATATTGTAGATGCTATGCCAGTAATATAAAACCCTTTAAATGCTCTATGTGTACTGACTCCGAAGCCACAAAAGGTTATGATCATAATCTTGATGAATATCTAATGGGATACGGTCTGCATTTTGCAACAACTCCTATGATAGATAATCCATCTAAATGCCTACCACTAACATTCTTCGTCGAAGGTGCTGATGTCCACGATGTTAGAATGACACCACATCTAATAATGCATCTTTATCACAACTTGAAAGTTGACTTTCATTATGTCATTGCTGATTCGGGATACGACGCTTATTATGTTTACTGGTGGATTAGTTTACTAGGCGGTAAGCCTATTATTGCAATTAATCCAAGAAATTCTCAAACTCCAACACCTACTAATGAGTTTGGTTTGCCTGTTTGTGCTGCTGGTCATACATTTTACTATTGGGGTATTGATAAGAAAAAAAGACGACTAAAATGGCGGTGTCCAAGAAAAGCTTCTAAAAAATTGGCTGAAAAACTAAAGTGTGATCATCCATGTTGTGATTCTGGCTATGGCAAGACAGTCTATACTCACATTGAAGATGATATTCGTTGGTTTACCCAAGTTCCCAGAGGCTCACAACTCTGGAAAGACATCTATTCAAGAAGAGCACGTATAGAATCCGTTATTGGAGATATTGTACTCAACAACGGTCTTAAATCTCCATTATTTAGGGGTACCAAGAACTTCTTCGTGAGAACTGCCTTAGTTTGCATGCTCCAACATGCAAAAGCCATAGCCATAACCCTTGAGAATAAAGAATACCATAAGACTGCTGCATAAACTACAGGAAAAATATTCTTACTATTCTCTTGCATAGGGAATCTCCGACCATTTTTAGATACCAAATTATTCCTATCATCCATTCTTTAAATTTTCAAAGTACACATGAACATAGTTTATTGCTATAACCTAAAACTTTAACATTCTATACCATTTTGTTGTTATTTACTGAACATCTACATATTAGAAACTTTTTCAAAACCAAAAGTCCCTTAAATTTATATTTCAAAAGAAAAGTAAACACATACTTTTCTTAAGACTTCCTCAAAAAATGATCTACAAATCCATCGAACTGCTTTTTATTACAAAAGACATCTGTTCGATATTGCCGTATATCGTTCTGTTTATGTATCAAAAAAAAATCTTAATTACATATTGCTTAATCCAATAAAAAAGTCTTTATAGTTCACCCGAAACAGTATATTGAGCTATTTCTTCAGTCCCAAGATCAAAGCGGTATGCAACCGTTCATCGTTTGATGAGTCAATCATTTATATAACTGTTACAAGATGCTCGACGAACATCCCTGTAATACATTGTACAAGGTATAAACTTTGATAACCACGGTTCTATTTCTGTAATTATTCCAAGAAAAAAGAGTGATGCACGGCTTAAAAGCTTTTATGCTATGCTAATGAATAATAGTGATTCAACATTTTTCAATATTATAAAATTCACTTAATCGAATTATTAAAAAAACATTATAATACAGCTAAAATAAGAATCAATATTACTTGATTAAATTGATTAAATTAATGTGATAATTGATACGACTAAAAGCAAAGAAATTTGTAAAGTCCTATAAACATGTAGCAATGACCTTCTTTACTAATTACTAGTAATCAACAGCTATAGAACTGGAGTGATTGTTAATACTTTTATTTCATTATAACACTAGTCCTGAATTTTTACAAGATATTTTTGAAAAAATTAAAAAATTTAAAATATGGAAATTTTTATTACAAACCTATATAAGATTGCTCTGCAGCATAGTAACATCAGACATAAGTGATCCCCCCTAAATATGTTAGTTTTATATCTTTAGTCAATATAAAACTAACATATTTGGAGGATCTCACTTATATTTTTTTGTCATTTATCTGCCAATGCAATTATCGGGTACACTGCTAATTACATTTGTTTACAATTTAGTATATACCTCTAAGTTACAGTAATTAAAATTTATCCGCAGCCTATATAAGAAAATAGGTAAAAAGTTTCATTATTATTTATTATTTCAGCCTTTTCTACTTATGTAAATTATATTTTTACTCAACTTTAAACGCATAATTTTAAACTATAGATGAAAAACTCTAAAGTTAGAAATAATCTTACCGGAATGCCACATGGAGACAGTTCTTCAGTAGCATCAAAATCATATGCCACAGACGAACCGTCCCCAAGTAGCATTCCTACTTCCGTGCTCTAATTTTTACTTTCAGAGTTTTTTATCTGTATTAATATGCTTCTTCTAAAATTTCTCTAATTTGTTTTTTATCCGCACTTCGTACGTTGAATTTCAACATTCCACTTTTTAAAGCATCTTCCGCTACCAAATCAAGTTTCTTCTTATCCACACCTATTTCGCTTAATTTGCTTGGAAGGGAACAAAGTTTGTTTAAATTCTCTATTTCTTTTACAAATTGATATCCCTTATCATATTTCCCTTCAGAAGAAACATTATTTTTAATGATATCATAAGCTTTAGCATATTTATCAGCAGCTGCCGGCACATTGTACTTAACTACATAAGACAGCATAACAGCATTAGCTAAACCATGCGGGATATGACAGTGAGCACCCAAAGGACTTGCTATGGCATGAGATAACCCTAAAAATGCATTATTAAAAGCAATGCCCGCGTATAATTGTGCTTTAAGCATTTCGCTTCGTGCTTCCAAATCTGTTCCTTGATTCACTGCTTTAGGCAACCAGTCAAATATTAGTTTTATACTTTCAAATGAAATAACATCTGCCAAAGGTTGAGCTATTATAGAGGTTAAAGCTTCAATTGCATGAGTCAAAGCATCAAATCCTGTAGCAGCAGTTATTCCCGCTGGCAGCCCAATGGTCAGCTGCGGATCTAGTATGGCATAATCAGGACATATCAAACCACTTGTAACGGTAAATTTTAAATCCTTTTCCAAATCACTCAGAACCGCAAATTTAGTAACTTCACTACCCGTACCTGCTGTAGTTGGAATTGCCATCATTGGTGTAGAAATTTTATCTACTTTTTCAACACCGCTACAGTCCTCTAATTTAACATTGTTATCCATTATAATTCTTATACCTTTAGCTGTATCAATGGGACTGCCCCCTCCAATGGCAATTAACATATCTACATTATTATCTTTCGATATTTTAGCCGCTTTTTCTATCATTTTAGTACTTGGGTCTGCTTCAACCTCTGTAAATTCAACAAAGTTTATTTGTGAATTTATTAGTATATCAGTAAGCTGCTTAAAGACTCCGGATTTTACCAATCCCTGATCTGTAACACACATTACATTTTTACATTTTAATTTCTTTATTATATTTGGTATTTTATTAATTGAATTTATACCAAATTCTATTTTAGTATTATGCTCAAATGTAAAATTACTCATTTTTATCTCTCCTTTATGTTTATGATAATATTTATTTCATTAACAGATTTGGTAAAAACGTTATTACACCCGGGAAATAAGTTATTATCAACAATATTAAAAATGATACTGTAATATACGGAACTATTATTTTTGATAGTCGTTCTATACTTACATTACTCATACTAGTGCTTACAAACAAACATATCCCTACCGGTGGAGTGATCATACCGATGATCAAATTTACTGACATTACAATACCAAAGTGTAGTGGATCAATATTTAATTGAGCTAAAAGAGGACTAAAAACCGGAACCAACATTACAATCGCTGCGAATGCTTCCATTACACAACCCACAAAAAGCAAGAATATATTTATAATTAATAAAATTACATACTTATTTGTACTAATAGACAATAAAACTTTTGAAATCAATTGAGGTATTTGTTCAACAGCCAATGTCCACCCAAATACATTTGCTGTTGAAACAATAATTAAAACAGATGCCATCGTAACAGCTGTATTCGCTAGCATAGCAGGAATTTTTTTGAATTCCAGGTCTTTATATATAAAACCACCAACTATGATGGATACAAAAACTGCAGCACCCGCCGTTTCAGTTGGTGTAAAAACTCCGCCCAACATTCCGCCTAGTATAATAACAGGTAGCATTAACGCCGGTAATGCTTTTAACGTCACATTTATACATTGACTTAGTGTAGCTCTTTTATTTTTAGGATAATTCCTTTTTTTAATATTAAGATATGCCAAGAACATAAATCCTACACCCAATAGAAGTCCTGGTATAATACCGGCTATAAACATACCTCCGATAGATACTCCGGCAGTTACACCATAAACTACAAAAATCATGCTAGGAGGAATAATCGGTCCTATAATAGAACCTGCCGTACTTACAGATACAGCCAAATCCTCATCATATCCATCCTTAATCATTTCAGGGACTAGTGTTTTACATTGGATAGCTGTTATGGCAGTTGCCGAACCTACAATTGCCGCCATAAAAGTAGAAACTAATATGCTTACATATGCTAACCCCCCTCTAACATGCCCAATCAATACTCTGGCGAAATCTGTCAACCTCTTTGTAATTCCCCCTGAATTCATTAGCTCCCCTGCAAGAATAAAAAGTGGCACACATAACAAGCTAAACATATCGATTCCGGCAAACATTCTTTGAGATACATTTAAGAAAAAAGTAAAATTTCCAGTAGTAATAATATGAACAACCGCTGTTAAACCCATCACAATAGCTATAGGAACGCCAATAAGTAAAGAAATTATAAATACTGCTATAATCATATTGTGTCACTTCCTTCTTTTCTATTAAATATGTGCAAAACATCTTCTAAAATAAAATACAGCAACAATGTGGCACCTAAAGGTACTGAGAAATACGGAATATACATTGGTATCTTCAACGCTGGAGTTATTTGCCTTAAAACAGAAGGAGATAAAAGTTGTTTCGTTCCAAAAAATATTGTTATACTTAGAAAAAATATACTCAATGCTAATGCTAGCAACTCTATGTATTTACGTATTTTCAAGGGGATTTTTTCTACAAAAATTGTTATTCCTGTTAATGTTTTTCTTCTATAAACGCAGGGTAATGCTATATAAGTAGCATAAACCATACAGTATCTTGAGAGTTCATCAGCCCAACTTAGGGCATTTCCGAAAAAATATCTTAGAAATATTTGGATTATTACTATTGCACTTGCTACTCCAACAGCTGTTCCTGATATGATAAGAGACACCCTATCAATACCATCTCCTATTTTCTTTATAATTTGCATCATATACACAGACTCCCTATCATTTATATTATAAGTAGCAGTTTATAAAATAAGATTCACTCTTGTCTTATTGATTATTTGATAAACCACCAGTTTGCTGGTGGTTTATCAAATTGGACTGGATTTTAAATATTTATGCTTTATTTGTATTTTTTTACTTCATCTACAAAATCTAATATACGTTTATCCTTTGCAGTATATTGATCGTAGATTCCAGATACGGCTTGTTTTAATTCCTCTTTTTCTTTATCAGATATGGTATTAAAAGTAACACCTTCTTTTTCTAAATCCGTTTTTGATTTATCATCCATCTCTCTAATGATTTTATGATTATACTCATAACATTCCTTTGCAGCATCCGTTATTATCTTTTGGTCTTCTGCTGACATTGAATTGAATAGTTCAGGGTTCATCACAAGAGCAAAAGGCCATGAAAAATGTCCTGAAATAGTAACGTATTTTGCTACCTCGTAATGTTTTTCTGCGACAATAGCAGGCATATCCATATCGGCGCCATCCACTGTGCCTGTTTGAAGTGCTGTGTATATTTCACCGTATGGTATAGGAGTAGGACTCGCTCCAAGAGCCTTGTATATCTCTATTAATAGTGGTGCTTCAGCAACTCTATATACTTTACCTTTTAAGTCCTCCAAAGAAGCAACACTTGCCTTAGGGTTAATAAAGTATCTGAATCCGGAATCATATATACCTAAACCTTTTATACCAATTTCATCTAGGCCATCTAGAAGAGCATTAGAAGCATCACTGGGTATTACTTTGTCTATGGTATCGTATGATTCAAGCAAGAAAGGCAATTGCAGAGCGGTTAACAAAGGAGTAAAACCCTCAAAAATACTGGAAGAAATCGCTCCCATCTCCAGACTACCATTTTGCACCATTTCTATTAAATCCTTATCGCCACCAAGTTGTCTTGCCGGATAAATCGTAATATCAATTCTGCCTTCGGATTTTTCTTTTACTAACTCAGCAAACTTCATTGATGTAAGATGATATGGATGTGATTCTTGAGTTACATGGCCCAATTTAATCTTATAAGTTTTTTCTTTCTTAGCATCTGTTCCCTGACTTGCATCTGCTTTAGTATCCGGTCCCTGACTTTCATCTGTTTTGCTTGCACTACTACAACCTATAAGACTGAGCAACAGGGCTGCAATACAAATAAAGCTGATTAGTTTTTTTAGTTTTTTCATTTTTTTCATGTTCCTCTCTCCTTTTAATTAATTTTTTTGTTAATCTATTTAAAATTAAATAGCTTCTAAAGTATTATTTATTAATATTTAGATGTTTTGAGAGATGAGTAAGCAATGTTTTATTACCCTCAAAGTACATTTTCACTTTTCAAGGGATATTTCTCTTTCTGTAAATTTTAGATCGCATTTTTATATAGCATTAATTATGAAAATCAATCAGCAAACATCTATTATCAATTACTTTTTTGCTGTTTTGTATTACCGTATATTGTTCTTGTGTATTGACCTTTTAGTAGCCACGATCAATGTCATCGCAGCATAAACTTAAAATCAACTGCTGATTTATTTTTTTGATTAGGCATTATTCCGAAAGAAGAGTCTAAATTCATTTTTAATCTTATATGTATATTATCTTCAACACTCTTAGAAATAGTTTTTATATAAAACGATAGTTATACTCGATACTAATGACTAAATATTTTTGTTGTTTTACATTATCGTACAATGTTTTGTATTATACGACAAACAATTGCATTTTTATTATAGTATAAGTATACTACTTTTTTATTTGTATTGCAATATTTTTTAATGAATTTGCATAGAGTTTCTAATCCATTTACCATAATATCTCATTGTAGCACATGTGATTATGTCCCAAATCAAAATATTGTATAATACAACCTCATGACAATGGTTATGATGCAACCTCACTCATTAACATTTCAATATCCCCAAGCAGCATTAGTGCTATTCATTCTGCTACCGTAGCATAATACATCCTTACAATTCTTCTTTGGCCTCATGCAAAAGTAAATAGATTTTTTTGATATACTCATCAATTTCAGTATAAGATGAATTGATTTCTTCTGTCATAGCAGCTTGATATTCTGATGCATTATTAATATCAGAAATATATTCCGCAATAATTTCTACCGCTTTTGAAATCTGAAGTAATTTCTTAGATGTCTCATCTACACCATCTTGAGAAGTTACTGCCAAATTTCTTATTTCTTTTGCAACTACTGCAAAGCCTCTCCCTGCATCTCCTGCACGTGCAGCTTCAATAGTTGCATTTAAAGCCAATAGTTTTGTTTGATCTACTATTCCCTTTATCATTTTTATTACTTTTTCTATTACGGCTAAGCCTTCTTTCGTTTCATCCGTAATTTCTAAAAGCTTCCCTATGGTTTGTGAAAGTTTAACTGCGTTATCAGACATTGTATCGATACCTTCTAACGTTTGACCCGATATATCGGAAAGTACAGACCCTATTTTATTTAATAACTCAAGCCGTTCTACTGAAGATGTAATTGTTATACCTCCAACCACTCGGCCATTCTCATCTGCTACAGGAATACCAATCCCCGTATATGAATATCCGAATTTTGATTTTTCCTTACTAACATACAAAAAGTTTCTTTTTTTTTGATTCATAGCAATATCAATAATTGTTCCCTTAGGCAAATGATCACCTTTTTTTAAATCAAAGCTTATTTTATTGCCATTTAAATGTAGATAAATTCTTAAATTTTCATCTACGACTGTAATACTACTATTCCCCCCAAAAGCTTCATAAATATATTTTCCTGCAACAATAGCCTCATTTAATACTTTAATTTTACATTCTTCCAACTGCTCTGTTCCTCCCTTCCTACATACCAATAATCATCCCATCACATTCTAGTTTTATTTCTTCATGAGGGCCTAATGATGTAATAACATTGGATAAATCCATAAAAACATGACGTTCCAAATATCATCTTCCATTCAAACTTCTACTACCTAATATCAAGACTCAAGTCCAATAAAGGTGCATCAATGATTGCCCTTCCTACACACACAATATCTCCCCCTAAATCAGCTACTGCCTTTAAACTTGCTTGATTAACACCGCCGGCAAAAGCTATACGCAAATCATTTCGCCATCCATGTCTAATTGCCGTCTCAATTACTTTTTCCAGGTCTTCCATTTTTCCGGTATCAACCATGACTATTCCAGCTCCAGCTTCTACTGCTTCAGTCGCTTCATCAAATATGGGCCGCGTTTCGCCTCGGATCTGTACAACTACTATACGATCGGTCTTATAAGCCTTTGCCCGTGCTACAGCATTCCCAACACCATCAAGAAGACGCACATAGTTTTTATCCAAATAAACAAATGGCTGATCTGTAATACGCATTCCTGCGCCACCGGCAATAATGGATTGTCGCAAGTCTGCTCTACTCTCCGGAGCCACTTTTTTCCATCCACCGCAAACCACCTTAGTCTTATCTCCAGCCACTTGAACTAAATCTGCTGCAGCGGTTGCTATTCCTGAAGGTTTCGCAATGACACCTAAAAGCATCTCTTCTGCTCTAATAATTTGCTCAGGATTTCCAATCGCTTCTAGAACACAGTCTCCCGGGTTTAATCTTTTTGCTTCATCGGCTATGTTTATGACCTCTATCTTCAATTCATCCGCTAATTGTTTTAAACGTAATGTCCCAGACAAAACTCCTTTTTCTTTAGATATTATAGTAAACTCTCTTCTTTTATTTTCTATGTTTGTAAATAGAAATTCTCTAACTTCCATTGATATCTCCTCCTAATACTGATCTGCGATAACCTAATGCTAAAATTCCTCAAAGTTGAAAGCAATCCATGTACTTGTACTTTTAGCCAGGTTCATCTTCTTAGATATTTCTGCCAAAGACATACTTCGTTTATTAATTGCAAGCAGATTTAGAATACTTAAAGCTTTGACAACAGAACGTATCAGAGATGATCCATTTTCTTACAAGTATCTTTTTTCAATCATTGCATCAACATTCTCCCTTCTAAAATCGACATGGCTACTGATTCGATATTGCCGAATGCCTTTCGTTTTTATTTGATATAATAGTTATTCTACGTATATTACAAAAATCCTTCTTGTTTAATTTATTTTTGGTTCGTTATTATCGAATTATTTTTGACTATCCAAAGCTCTTATTGTGTTTATGATAAAACCATCTTATAAACAAAGCTCATCCTTAGCTTCATATTATAAATTCTTGTTAAAAAGGAGCTTATTTTTGGAGTTTTTTACTACAATCTAAACTTACATGAATGTATAACGAAAATCACAGATTTAAGAAAGAACTTACTGAAACAAAAAGCAACAAGATATGACTACTTTTTTACTAATCAATGAAAATAACCGGGTTTCATCAGCACTCGGATACCCGGTTATTAAGATAGATCCTATATACTTCGATTCAAACAAGCCGCTTTTGCAAATAAGCTTTGTCCAGCATTGATTAACTACTTTGTCATTTCCTCAAACCCCTGTTCACTAATGACCTTTACGCCCAATTTCGCCGCTTTATCCAATTTACTGCCGGCTTCTTCTCCTGCCAATACATAAGTAGTTTTTTTAGATACGCTTCCCGAAACTTTACCGCCATAATTCTCGATGATCTCCGTAGCTTGGCTGCGGTTGTATTTGGATAATGTTCCGGTGAGGACGAAAGTAAATCCTTCAAAACGATTATCCTTTCTTTCTTTTTTGTTCTTGCTTTCCATATTTACTCCGGCTGCTTTCAGCTTTTCAATGGTATCTATACTCTGTTCCTGCATAAAGAAATTGACAGCACTTTGTGCCATTTTATCGCCAATTTCATGAATGGAACTAATCTGTTCTACACTTGCCTCTTTTAATCCATCTAAAGAACCAAAATGATCTGCCAGCAACTTAGCGGCTCTCTGTCCAATCAACCTGATACCAAAAGCAAAAATCAATCGGCTCAAATCACTATCTTTTGTTTTTTCTATCGCATCCAATAGGTTTTGCGCCGATTTTTTCCCCATCCTCTCCATATTGACCAAATCTTCGAAATTCAGATAATAAAGATCGGCAGCACCTTTTATCAAGCCCTTTTCCAACAACTGTTCAATGATCGCCGGCCCTAATCCGTCAATATTCATAGCGTCTCTTGATGCAAAATGTATGATATTCCTCAATAATTGCGCAGGACATTCGATACCGGTACACCGCGTAACCGCCTCTCCCTCTTCTCTCGTTACCGGGGCACCGCATTCCGGACATTGTTCAGGCATGCTGAACTCTTTTTCGTCGCCGTTCCGTTTGTCGATGACCACTTCAACCACTTCAGGAATAATATCTCCCGCCTTCTGCACAATGACTGTATCTCCTATGCGGATATCTTTCTGACGAATATAGTCAATATTGTGCAAGGTAGCTCTGCTTACAGTACTTCCTGCCAACCGCACCGGTTCAAGGACAGCATTAGGTGTTAACGCACCGGTCCTTCCCACTTGCACAAAAATATCTTTTATCACCGTTTCTTTTTTTTCTGCCGGGAATTTGTACGCTGCTGCCCATCGAGGGCTCTTGGAAGTACTTCCCAACATTTCTCTCTGACGCAGTGAATTTACCTTTACCACCGCACCGTCAATTTCAAAAGGAAGTGTTCCCCGTTCTTCACCAAGCCGCACTATCTCCTGATGAACTTGCGCGATATCATGAAATACGTTATATGTAGGACTCACCTTAAAGCTCTGGTGTTTTAGATATTCAAGGGTTTCGGTATGGGTCTCCAATTCAGCCCCTTGCACCTGTTGAATATTAAAAATATAAATATCCAGCTTTCTTCCTACGGTAACCTTTGGATCAAGCTGCCTAAGAGAACCGGCAGCAGCATTTCGGGGATTTGCGAATACCGGCTCCTCTAGAGCTTCCCTTTGTTCATTCAATTTGATAAAATTATCCCTGGAGATAAACACTTCACCTCTTACTTCAAGAAATGGGATGCTTTCTTTTAGTCTGAGAGGTATGGACTTAATGGTCCTCAAATTCTGGGTAACATCTTCACCAACTATACCGTCTCCTCGTGTGGACCCTCTGACAAAAACACCATTTTCATATTCCAATGATACGGATAAGCCGTCAATCTTTAGCTCGACCACGTATTCTACTTGCTGAGGCGCAATGGCTGTCCGAACCCTATTATCAAAATCAAACAATTCCTGTTCATCAAAAACATCGGATAAGCTCTGCATAGGAATCTGATGTACTACAGTTTCAAACCCCTCAATAGGCTTTCCGCCAACACGTTGTGTAGGAGAATCGGAAGTGACCAGCTGTGGATACTGCTGTTCCAATTTCTCTAGCTCCCTAAGCATTTTATCGTATTCAAAATCGTTGATCTCCGGTTGATCTTCTACATAATATTTATGGTTATGATACTCAATCTTTTTTCTCAATTCTTCTATTCTTTTTGTTACTAATTCCAAGTTCATATCCTTCTACCTCCAAAATAATCATGGCATTACTAGTATACCATGATTTCTTATTTCTACAACTCAACTGTTGCTTACGCTTACATTCTCTCTAGGCGTGGAATTACTTGCTTTAATATCCAGCAATATACCTATTAGGATACTTACGCCTCCAAAAAGGGCGTATATGGTTGGTATTTCGTGAATAAATATCACTACCCATATCGGATTCAAAATAGGTTCAATCAATGCTATGATAGTTGCTTTAAGCGGTGCTACGGTCTCTAACGCCTTGCCATAAAAAATATAGGCTATTCCTATTTGAAATATCCCTAGGTAGGCTAAGGACATCCATCCAACCGTACTTATACTCGAAACACTAATAGGATAAGGAATAAATAATACCATACACAATGCGGCAGTAAGATTACATAAGCTAATCAGACCCACACCGGCAATACATTGAGGTTTACTCATAAAATAAGACAATGCGGCGAAACCTATACCACTTGAAAGAGCCATTAAGTTACCTGCTGCATTTGTTCCTGACACCGGTTCCATTAAAAAAAACAGGATACCTCCGCCGATAAATGCCATAGGTATAATCCTGGCTAGTGACACCTTTTTTGTCATAATAACAGTAAAAATAAACAGCCATAACGGTGCAGTATACTGTATCGCAATAGCGTTGGCAGACGCTGTAAGCTTTGTTGCAATTACAAAAGAACACAGCGTATATGCATAACTTACAAGCAGCGCTGCAAGGCCAAAGGAAAACCTAAGTTTTTTAAAATCTATGAACGGAAGTAGTATCAAACCGGCGATCGCCGATCTTGCTGCAGCAATAAATATGGGGTCTGCATCAATGGCTTTGATAAAAACGCCTCCTGTACTCCATAAAAATGCTGCAATAAGAACCTGAACAATCCCTATACTGAAATTTTGCATATTAAATTCTCCTTTATGTATTATGATAAATCTATATATAGTATAAAGTATTAAAGCAGCAATGACAATATACCGCTTGTCCAATTGTACCATCAAAAAAGCCAAGCCGGACATTACTTTAGCATTCTAAATCCAACCTGACTGTTATCTTTCCATCATATTCAATATGGTATCCGATGGATTGGTGGTAGCACCTTCTACATTGATGTATTGATCCGGAACAGAACCTACGATAATGGTTTCTGCTACCGGTATTGCTGTCGTTACTTCCGAATTGCTCTTTATCATAGGCAGCAGCACCGATACATTACTATGTATTTCAAGTAAAATCTGGTGTTTCGTCTGATTAATCCCTGCTGTTTGAAAGCTGCTCTTAAAATCGGCTTGTGCTGTTCCTACAGGTAATAATTTAACCGGTATTCTCGGCCCCCATCCGGCCAGCATTTGACTGTTAATAACATTTCCTATAGGCACATTAATCTGTGTGGAATCTATATTGACAATTTTCTGTTGTATGCTCATGGAAATGGCAGTCTTCAATTGGTTCATCTTTATAATATTTGCTTGAAGCGCCATGATCTGACCTTCATTATTCTTTTGAAAAGTAATGAGGTCCTCATACCGCAGATTATCCTCTGCAATCTTTTCGTTGACCGCTTCATTAATTGCTCTTGAAGCGATATATTTTGCTCTTGCCTCCGCGATAGATACAACAGTTGGCCTGATCTTTCGATCAAATACTGAAAGCGAGTAAATCATCATCAGTATAATTAAAGCAATCATTAAAAATACATTGTATCCTTTATTCTTTCTTTTTCTGTATTTAACTCTATACGCCAAACCCCTGCGTGTCCATAATCCCATACTTAGTCCCCCCATATTATCATATGATAATGTGAGAAACATGTTCACTTTTATATACATCTTTTTCATCACTTCTAATATATTATTCATTGAATGATTGTTATAGAAGAAAAATTTGTTGCTAAAAATTAGAATAATTGTAGACAAAAAACATGTATGATAATATAATACTGGCATACAATATTAAATATATTTTTTTATGGTAACAAAAAATATATACCATCATAAAAGGAGGACTCTTAATGTTTAACGCTCATATTAATCCAAAACAAAGTAATATCCAGATGTCATATATTATTAAATCAAAGGTTGATCATGAAAGATATGTCTCAAAATCAAATGATGGCAATTACTTCTTATCTACCCTCACAAAGGTATATCCATTTGACAACGAGCAGGAAGCAAATAAAGTAGCAAATATGCTTAATAATGATAGTCAGGAAGTAGAAGTATTACAAATCCAAAATAGAACAATGTGGTAAAAAGTATAAAAGCGAAGTGTTAGATATCATCTAATTGCTTCGCTTTTCTTTGATACCTTATTTATGGTTCGGTAGTGAAATCTGCACCATATTCCGTAATTATAATTTCACCCTTTCCAGCCTTTAGCCGCATATGATCCAGACGTTTATTGATTTCTTCTTCTATTTCTTTTTGCTGTTTGTATAAAAGATCCATTTGCCGTTTATTTGAAAAATAATAAAACATCAATCCATCATTACCAATTTTTGTTATATCCATTTTTACACTTCTTTCCGTCTACTTTTATGATCTTAAGTTTATTTTACTTCAATGTGTGCAATTTAATCATAAAATTATCATTTATAACAGATATTACACCTGTATCATTTTTCACAAAAAAATGGGAATAAACAGCACAGATAAAATACGTCTAAGCAGCTTGATTCCCATTCATTATTTTTATAAATTTTCTTTATCTATTATTACTAACAATCACTTTCCGTCAGTATTCTTATTGGCATCCGCTTCATAATCGTGGAACGGCACTCGGGGAAAATCATCAAAAGCACCGCCACCTGTAACCTTTCCTAACTCTTCTTCTGCAATCATCGTAGTTTCTTCAACAGATGCTTCCTGTTTTTTTACATTTTTTTTATCACTCAACCTAATCACCTCCTTACTTAAATATCTCTGTATCAAGTCAGCAAAATCATTTAATCATAAGTTACCTAGATGCTATTTCGTTATATCTTTTTAAAATCACAGTAATAAGCTTAGCTGCTTGTGCGCGTGTAAGCTGATCCTCCGGATTAAACATATTTTCCTCATCACCTTCTACGATAGACTGCCTTCTTAGCATTTCCACCGCATCTTTTGCCCATGAAGCGATCTGCCTATCATCTTCAAAATCACTTCCATCCCTTTCTTCAAATTCTTTTTGAGACAGCGCAATAAACTTACTGAGCATGACAGCCATTTCTTCACGGGTAATAGGCTTTTCGGGACCGAAGGTTTGATCCTCATAGCCATTTACAATATTATTCGCTGCACCCCATCGCACATAATCGTAGTACCAACTGTTTGCATCAACATCAGAAAAATGTGCTTGTCCTTCTGCTTCGGTATTGAGGATATCGCTAACCTGTAAAATCTTTAGAAACTCAGCCCGTGTTACCGGTTTTTCAGGTTTGAAGCTACCATCCTCATACCCGTTCAAGATGAATCTGGCGGCAAGAAAGCCTATATTTCTGCTTGCCCAATGGGCTTGAACATCGCTGAAGGATTTCGGATTTTCCAATATCTGATACTCTCCGGACCCGATTAGAGGTATATACAGTTTACCTTTATCCTCATCATAAAACCCTTGTGTAATAATTTGATCCTTATACTTAATAATAATATGATCAGCAAGGCTGCCTTCATCCAAATCATAATTCATCAGTACATACCCTTCTACAGGCACTTGTTCGTCATCATCGGCCATAATCTTTACGGAAATTCCTTGCTGCCCTTGTTCGGAAATCATCAATACTGCGTCCGTTCCTGTATTTCTGATGGCCTCTACAGTATCTCTTAAGAGTACAACATCCGCATTTAGGGTACTGATTTGAATTGCATCAGTACTATCTCCGATAGCATCTTCCCCTATACTCAGTTCTAACGCTTGTGCCCCATTTGTCTCTGATATGCGCAGTACTTGCTCTGTTGTATTCTGTTCCGCGAATTCCTTATCGATAGCGATTGCATCGTTTGCCGGAGCAGTTGGTGATACAACATCATCGTCACCATCATCATCCGATGATGAACCGCCTTTCACTCTAACGTCGAAAGTCTTTTTGGTGCCGTAGGGCTGAATATACGCTGTCAATACAGTCTGTCCATTATGAATACCCTTTATTACATCTCCTTCAATAGCGATAACGGAAGTATCTTGTACAGTGTATTCGATGTCTGCGTCAGGATAAATACTAGCAGGTTCATAACTCAGAGTCAAACGGAGACTTTCCCCTTTTTCTATCGTTAATCCATCCTCCGCTGCACCCTGCAATGAGATTTCCAAAGGCTGGGTAGTAAACATATCGGTTGAAATTCCTTTTCCTTTTTCCTGTTCAACTGCACTATCAGTAACAACCGTATAGGTTTTTAAGAAGCCGAAGCGGTTAAACGCTTTACCCGGCACATCCAATTTGCCTTCGAATGCTTTGGATTCTCCCGGCAAGATCGTGCCTACTTCCGCTTCATAATAGACTTTGTTGTCAATACCTAATGCATCGGATGAAACAAATGGCCCGTTGAAGTTCACTCTAACAATATCATCTTCTACCGATGCCATATTACCGGTATTTACGATATTAAAGGAAGTCTTCATTCCTTCTTCATCCTGGTAGCATTGCATATCTTTGATCTCATATTCCGACACCATTTGGATTTCTTCACTGCTTCCCGATGTGATCCGATTGGTGTCTTTATCGGTGATCACTGCTTCCAATGAAAGATTGTTGATATCCTCGGGCAGTGTCCATTCAAATATGCCTTTTTCCTCATGCCCGGCCAAAATTGCCTGATCACTATCAATGACGGCAACCAGTTTTCCTCTTACACCATTCTTTACTTCATAGATATCCGCATGATATCCTTTTACAACCGGAAGAAGACCTTCATTCTTTATGTCCATTCCTACCATGACCATTTCTCCGGAATTTGGTGTTTTATCCGACATGATGAATTTTTCAAATATCAAATTGCTGTCCGGCATAAATTCCGTTACCCTTAGCTTCATATCCTCAATCAATACAGGAGCATCTGCGTTATCGGTATATTGCTGGTCAAACTCATTATGAACAACATATACTTTCCCGCTTTGGTTCACAGCTATCGACAGCTCATCATTAAACAACCCTGATTCGGTAACCTGGCATTCCTGTGACCAAACAACCGTTTCTTCACCCTCGGCTGTTTTCGTTTCAATCATCGCAGCCGCGAAAATCTCCTGGCTGCCTTTTCCGGTCTCTTCGTCCACTACAGGCTGTGCCCAAACAACATATATGTTATTATTGGGGTCTTGAACCACTTCGTAACCATTTAAGATAGGCTGGTTATCCGTATACTCCGACAACAGCGTTACCGTACCGATTTTCATATCATAACCTTCTTTGATCGAGCCGTCCGGATTAATACCTTCTTCAAGCAGTGCCGTAATATTAACATATCTTAATGCCGTATCTCCCTGCAGCCAGAACAAATAGGTTTCATTTCCTTTTCTAATGAGTTTCGGAATCGCATCGTTCTTAACATTATCTGTAATGCCGACAGGCCAGTAAGTTTTATGGGTATCGAAGTCATATACCTGGAAGAATAACTCCCGATCACTGGATGTATCCTTGATATTATCTTTATCGATGGTATACGCATATACACCGGTTCCGTCATAGCTGATTGCATTAAAGTCGGTAATAATAGGATCCATCATACCATACTTCTCAATCGGAGAACCGAGGAACCTTTGCCCTTTAAACCTCTCTATTAATATTTCCGCATCTGCGGGGTCGCTTAATTCGTTATCATAATAGTAATCCGTCAGCCATCTTCCTTGAGCACCATCATACAGCATATACACGATGACACTATTGTTTTCTGTTACATCTACCGCGGTCACAAAGTCACTTTCATTATTCACGCTGCTTTTTACATAGTACACCCCAATATCTCCGGTAGTCTCATCATAAATAGCATTTGGCATGGAATCATAAAAGTCATCTTCGGTCAATCGTACCATATTGCCAATTGTTCCGTTGTTTTTATTAAACATTGCCGTGTAGATTTCCGTTTTCTTCAGAAATTCCTTTGGATCATCCGATGTAACGGCACCCGGCGGTGTGGATATCCATGTAATGATTACATTTTCTCCTGCATCCATTATATTTGGCGTAAAGTCTGCGGTACCGTCATCTTGTATGGTTACAGGCTGGCTCCAATTGCTTCCGTCAAAAATACTGTATTGCAATGCGGTTCTCTGATTTGCTTCTCTTTCTTTTTCATCTGCCAAGAATACCAGAAGCATTTTACCGCCACCAATATCTATTAATTTCGAGTCGGGCCGGTCATAGCCGTTTTCGATCAGGGTTGTCTGCTTCAATCCTTCGGCAGCACCGAATAGTCTCATACTGTAAAGCTTATTATTCTGCGGCAGCCATTCGGACATTTCATCTAGATAATCCCTGTCTTTATACTGTACGCCGTCTTCATCTCCCGGTGTTGCCAACGCATTTGGTGCCTTTAGCGTCTTTGGCTCTTTTGCATTAGCAAGATCTTCATAGTACCCGAAATTCAAATCATCAAAGGTATAAATAGGAATAGGAATACTTACCAAATACGCATCCAGCCACAATCTAAGAGAAAAAGTAAGCCTCAAACCATGTGTATGGTAATTCGGGTAGAATTTTGTCACTGTCGGATACCAGATATAGGCTGCATCCATCTGACCACCTCCGCGCACCCCGATCGTTCCGGCCAACCCTACACCAGCAAATATCTGGAGGCTTCCCAAAGCTTGGAGTGAAGCATCAAACTTCATACTCTTATCTAACTCATAGGACTGATTATTTAATCCCCCTACCGTAACCAGCGGACCGGTAGGATCTGCGATAAATCCTCCTTCCAACAGCGCCGATATATTGCCTGCAACACCTACGTAGCATGGAATATAAACTACCGGCAGCAATGTATACCAAGTCACTTTAAATGCGGCTGTGACTCCCAGGAAGACCCCACCGCCCATTAATTCAAAATCACCATTATCCCGGATGCCAAATGTAAGCGAAAGTCCGACTACAGGACTCACCTTGAATTGAGGTGCTCCCATCGCTGCCACCGCACCTTTATAGGCCGATGCATCCGAAAATCCGTCTCCAAACGCCTCTTTAACTCCATCAATTAAATCCATCGCGTTATATTGCTTAAAATTATCAGTGGACATACTCATATTGATAGGCGCATAACCAAATCTCATTTCGATTAAATTATTCGGCTTTTGTGTAATGCTAAACATTACATTACTAAATGCAAATGCGGCGTTGAAGCTTCCGATGAGCGGCAGATCAATAAATGAAGCATTTGTCGGTACTGTAAAGTTCTGCGTAACCGGCTCTTTATATGTATCGGACACAAACACAAGTCCCGTATCCTTTGCCATAAGCTTTGTTGTGGTAAACTGCCCGGCACCTTCTGCTGCTGAGACCGGAGGTGTATTAATCTCCATCTGCACGAACAGCTTATCTCCCGGGGCATAGCCTTCATCGCCCGCCGTTGTCAGCATGGACATACAACCGAACCTGTTTGTACCCGAATAGAGACGTACTCCCTGCTTTGTGAACTTCTTCTTATTATCCTTATCCAGTACGATAAAGTCTACGCCGGCAATTTCTTTTCCTTTTGCATCTATATCTACTACATAATTTACTGTTTTTTCATTAATGGTAACCGCATTATCGTAATCTGCTATAGGTACATTTCCCGAATATACGCTAACCGATGTAAATTCCGGGATATCCGTACCATCACTAGGTAAAACCACCTCTGAAAGATTTACTGTTTCAGCTTGTACTTTCTGTGTCTTAGTTTGATTTGTCTCCGGGTCAAAGATGGTGGTGGTAAATTCCTTTTTTGTCCCTTCTCTTGTTGGCAACGTGTACTCTCTCAGTCCCTCTCTGCCATCACTCGCAACAAGGTATCTTACCGTCCCGCCATAGACGCCGCGAAATGGAGAGAGTTCAAACTTCCCGTCGGCACCGACCAGTGCCATATTTCCACAGCTTGCAATCGCCGCCCCTTCGGCCGGAAGATAGGGTTGCGCCCCATATTTGTTTCTAATGGAAGTATTATTATGATAGGCTATGCCGTTCAAAGAAAAATAGCCTGCTTTAACTTTTGTGGCATCCTCCGCACTCAGCCATATAATATTTTCACTGGTAAGGGTCTTTGCAGAAAAATAGAAAATATTACCGTTGTACACAGTATCATTTTTTGCTTCTTTCCAGGTCGGAACATATTGACTGCTCTTAGGTTGTATTGTCAGCACGTAATTGCTCTGAAATTTAGGATTGGTATCAATCACATACTGCCAGTAACTTCCGCCATCTGTTCTATTCTTATAATTCAACACTCCGCTGTTCGCAGTAAAATATTTGCTGATATCGTTTTTATTGATGCGTACCACAATCTTATTGTCTTTTTTCTGGAAGACCGGTGTTAATTGCACAACAGGAGTATTGATCGGATAAATATAGGTATCTCCCGATGTCACATCGTACGTGCCGCTGACCTCTTTGTTCTGATTCTTATTTTCCTTTGTTTTATACCTGACACTTGCCGCCCTGTAATCCTCCGGTGAGAAAGGCATTAATTTAAGCTTCAGCTTATCTCCCAAATGATAAACTTTATCCACATATTGACGACCGGAAGATGGATTAAACTTGTCAACATATCCTTCTTGCGCTTTAAATATCCGTACATCCGCATTAATATATTCGAAAACCGGTTGTACAGTGAAACTGCCTTTCTTTGACCCCGTCACCCCTGATACATCATTATATGAAATAACGTCTTTATACTTCTGCAAAAACAGATTGTCTATTTTAATATTTACAACAGTCTGACCAGGTCTGGCAGTATATATAACCTTTGAATTATCATCGGTTACGATTCTAATCTCTTTTAGTCTTGCCTTCGCGGTATTTTTTACAGCGATGGAAAACTGCTCATCGGCATATTTTGCAACGATCCCGCTGTCATTCGCACCTTTCAGCTCTGCAGCCGTATACTCGGGAATAGGAATTTTATTTCCATTTCCGTCATCATAGGTAAGAGGAGCCGCCGCCTTAAAATGAACGTCGAATTTTCTTTTGATAGGTGTAATTCTGTATATATTTGCCGTAGCATGATTTCCTTTACGACGTTTTTCGTTTTCCACTTCCAGCATGATTACCTTTTCTTGTCCGAAGTAAAGTGTATCTGTCTTTTTCCCCCACCGCTCATCTTCCGTATCATAGAGCGATGTTTTATCTCCTGCATTATCAATTGCTCTGACCCTGGCTGCAACAAAAGCAGGCTTACTCGAATTTTGCTCCCACTCGATTTCTACGCCGTCCCAGTCATTCCTTCCATCTAAATACCCATCTGCAAGAAACACAGGATCATAGGAGATACTGTTACCCCAAGCTTGTATCGCATCTATTGTATTCTGATCCATAAGATTGATCCTGGCTTTTGACCTTCCGGTCCATGTGCCATCCCAAAAACTATCATATGACCAGCCTATACTGTATTTATCCCCATTGTACTTATTGATTCCTCCAAAATTACTCGAATTGCTCTCTGCATACATGGTCGTCAAATCAAGGTCAGCCGCTTTCGTAACATCGGATCCGGTTGTGTTAGAATCAGTACTATCGGATGCCGCCCGCAGTGCAATACGGGATATCTTTCCTTTTTCAATATTTACAACCGCTTCTCCATTCCCATTGATCACACATTGCTTCGCATCTTCCAACACCAGCTTGAATTGCGCCATATCATTAATATATTTACTGTTGACAGGAATCTCAAGCGTCCGTTTTTCTATACCGATGGGGAAAATAACATCCGCATCAACCGGCGAATAATCTCTTCCGGCAACAGCATCAACCGCAACGGTTTTCATATGTATCGAGGCAATGGAGTTAAGAGAGCCTTCACGGTAAATTTCAACCACCGCCAGGTCCTCTTCCGCATAGATCATTTCCTGATCAAAATACACTTGCGATAATACTTTTGGCTCATCATCCTCTATCGTAAACATAGCGCTGGACAGCGAACTGTTACTCATCCCTTCGGACGCTGCCCCAAGGACAACGGCAAAAATTCTCTGCCCATCGGAAACCTTGTTGTCCAGTACTTCGATCTCTAAATATCTTTCTTTTTGACCGGCCTTGAAAGGTACATTCAATGTCGCTCCCACGAGATTGCCTGTTAAATAGTTCGCAAGCTCACCCATCCCGTCAAGCATATCCTGTTTCGCAGACATGGGCTTTCTATCCGATTTAATGCCGGTAAACATCTCTTTTCCTCTTAAAAGAGGATCTATCGCCCCTTGCTCATATACAGCAGAATATACCGCTTCCGGTACAGTTGCATCCTGTGAATCTGATTCGATTGCATCGGGCGTTGTTTCTGCTGTTAGGATAATCTCTTCCTCCTGCTTACCATATACGGCTGAAAAAACAGATTCTTCATCATTCCCTGCCGCCTCAAGCATTTCCTCCACCATTTCTTCATCAGGGTCCGCAGATGTCTCTCTTAAATCCTCTGCCCCGCTGATCATCTCCAGCATGGACTGGTTTTCCTCCGGATTCTTAACCCTATCGCCCCCAATAAGTGAAGCACCTTTTAAATTTATCCTATAATCCTTTGCGTATTTTGCAGTAATGTCTGTAATTTTAACCTGTACATTGGCATCGTCTAAGGCCTGTCCGCCCCTTCCGATTTTTAATAAATACTTCCCGCCTTCACCCTCATTCAATACCTGTGATGCAGTGGCTATATAAAACAGGTCATTTTCTAAGATTTCTTCCGGTATGCTAAGCTGTTCCAGATCTTGCGCTTCCTGATCCGATGCAAAAACCAACGTTTGTGGAAGTAGCATACATATTATTAAGACCATAATAATCATTCGTCTTAATACTTCGTACTTTTTTGTCCTCACAATTGCTCCCATTCCCGCAACTCCTCCCTCTACTTTTTCTGCGATATCATTCTGCAAAATATCATAAAAATATATATTCTCCGGCTTTTTTACATAATCCTTCTTTTTTAGGATATTATTTTCCATATTTTTTATATTTTTTATATTTTTTTATATTCTTTTTACAAAAATCGTCAAATCTTGGTTCTACATGGATAACGGTAAATACGCAAAAAAAAGGATGCTGAGTTATCCTGCAATCAGCACCTTCTATTATTTATGCTATCATCTTTCTGTAATTTTTATGATAGATTATTTATGTTAAGAATATTAGTACCCTATCGATAAAAAATTCAGAATGATATATTACGAAGTTATATATCATATGTTTCCTCGTATTTTATTCTTATATTTTATTTAATCCTGTGAGATCAATGATGCGAGTGCATATCCGATCTGCCAGCGCATGATTATGAGTAACAACCAATAGCCCCATGCCGCGCTTTTCAACTGTTTGAAGCACATAATTCCATATTTGTGCTTGCGTAATCACATCAAGCATGGTGCTCATTTCATCGGCAATTAGAAATTTTGTTTTCTCGCCAAGTACCCGTGCAACACAAAAACGCTGCATTTCTCCGCCTGAAAGCTCATTAGGCCAGCGATCAAGCCACTCTCTTTCAATTCCCATGGAATCAAGCAGCTCTACATCGGGCTCAAGCCCCTCATACAGGGAATCCCGGAGTTTCCAGCGTGGGTTGAGGGCTTTTTCCGGATGCTGATAAACGAGCTGCACCGGACAGTATCCTTTGGCAGGCAGCGGCTTTCCATCAATTAGCACCTCACCCTTCGTAGGCTTCAGATAGCCTGATAATATCTTGGCAAGTGTGCTTTTTCCATAGCCGCTCGGTCCTACCAAACCGACCCTTTCGCCCTTATCGATAAATAAATTTACATCCTTTAATATGAAGGACCCATTGCCATATCGAAAACTTATATTCTTAGCATCAAGTCGCATGGATACACCTCACTGTTCCGCCCCTGAGCTCCCTCATCGGAATTTTATTGCCGCATACCTCTGTCATATACTGACAGCGCGGCGCAAACAAACAGCCTTTTGGCAAATCCCCGACATATGGCTGAGAACCCGCTATGGGCTTAAATCCTTTTTGCGGAAGCGCATGATAAAGGGCTTTTGAATAAGGATGCCTCAACGCTTCTCCACCCATGCTAAAATCCGATGCTGCCGCAGTTTCCACGGTTGTACCTGCATAAAATACGGCGATACGGTCTGCAATGCCGAACGCAAGTTCAATATCATGGGTAATAAGCACCACACCTTTTCCGCTATCAGCAAGTTCACGAAAAGTTCTAAGCATTTCCATCGCAACCTCCGTACCAAGACCCGGTGTCGGTTCATCCGCAATAATGAGCTGCGCATCGGATATGAGTGCAGTACAAGCAAGCACACGTCTGGCCATGCCTCCTGAAAGCTGGAAAGGATACATCTTCTCCGTCTCCTGCTCTAGGTCATAACGTTTAAAAGCTTTCCTCTGCGCTGCCACGGCCCCATTCCCCTTCAGTGTCCCTCTCACCTGCTGTCCTACCTGCATGAGAGGATCAAGATAAGTAACCGATTGGGGCACCAAAGCTATTTTTGTTCCTCTCAGCCGCTGCTGCAATTCCGGTGTTAATTGTTGCCCGTTATAACGTATAGACCCTTTGCATATTGCATTTGACGGAAGCAGCCCCAACACAGCATGAGCCAACAGACTTTTCCCCGAACCACTGGAACCGGCAATTGCCAATATCTCACCCTTTCGTACGGTAATGCTCAGATCGGATATCACCTGAAGTTCCTCCTGATGTATAGCCTTATCATACATGCGGAAAGCAACGGAAAGATCCTGCACCTCAAGCAAAGGTACCTTATCTTTAATCTCTCTCAATTTTCTTCCCCCTTTATTCATGCGCACTATACGGATCAATGATGGTTTTAAGATTTTCACCAATGGCGTCAAACATCATAACAACCATCAGCAACGCAAGCCCAGGGAAAAAGGCCAGCCACCACATGCCCGTTGCAAGATGCTTCATCGCTTCGGAAAGGATCACACCAATAGCCGGCATATCCATAGGCAGTCCATAACCTAAAAATGTGATAGAAGCTTCATGAAGGATCGCATGGGGAAATAAGAGTATTAATCCGACAATATATTGAGGAAAAACATGGGGAATGATATGCTTTTTGGCGATCCACCAATTATTTTTTCCTAATTTCCGTGAAGCCTCAACGTATTGCGCACTTCGGATTTGCATAACCTCTGCCCGCACTACACGGGTCAGGTTTGGCCAGTGGGTAACCGCAACCCCGATGATCACTCCTTTGATGCCCCGTCCCATCATAAAGGAAATCAGCATCAGCATAACAATGTGCGGCATCCCCATACATAAATCGACGGCCCAATTTACCAGCTTATCCACCTTTCCTCCTGCCATAGCAGACAAAATGCCAAGAATCAATGAGATCACCGAGCTTATGGTTGCCGCAAGCAGGCCAATTAGAATGCTGGTGGATAATCCTTTAACAGTTCTAAAAAACATGTCGCGTCCCAGATAATCGGTACCAAACAGATGTATAAAAGAAGGGTCAAGCTTTTTTGCCGAATAATCAGGTGCATATGCCTGTGGATCCATCGCCATCCCTGCAATAGTAATTGCGGTTAGAACCAGCAGCGCCAAACTAAGGATTATCACCATTTGCATTCTCTTATTAATGATTGGAATTTTTTTTAAAACCACTGCAGTTACGTTATCCATGATATCTCCCTTCCCTCGTCTGCGGATCCACTATGCCATAGATTACATTGGCAAGAAAATTACCTGTAAAAACAAATACTGCGCTAAAAAGCGCAATCCCAAGCAGCAATGGAACATCACCTTTAAGCCCCGCTGTCGTTGCAGCATTCCCCAAACCCGGATAAGAAAATACCTGCTCCGCCAGTACCGATCCGCCGAATAATTCGCTGAACGAAGCAAACTGAAGGGTAATGGCCGGCAGCATAATATTGCGTATGCCATGACGCCAAACTATCATCCATATCTTTTCTCCACGAGCCCGCGCAAACAGTACATAGTCACTCTGCAGCACGTCAATCATCTTTTGGCGGGTATGCAAAGCGATACTTGCGACACCGGTAATACTGAGTGTGAAAGCCGGCAGGATCAAATGATATATGCGTTCGCCCAGCGTCACCTCGCTTGCGAGCTTTCCAATAGGCGCTGCCAAAGCCATAGGAAACCACTGCAGCTGAACAGCAAACACCATTAATAATAAAAGCCCGAACCAAAAAGTCGGTGTGGACGAAAGAATCAGACAAAATGTTTTAATGATCTTATCCGCAATACTTCCCTTGTAAATCCCCGCAAAAACTCCCATCGCAAAGCCAAGTATCCCGGACATCGCCCATGCTGCTCCCATTAAAGCGATAGAGGTTCTAAATCGTTCTTCGATAACCTGCGTAACCGGAAGACGATAAGTGATGGATGTTCCCATGTCACCATGAATCATATTTTTTGCCCATATGAAATAACGCTCCACCGGCGGCTTATTCAGCCCCCAATACTCCGCAACATTTTCGCGCTGCTCCTGCGAAACACCCGACTCTGAACCAACATAGGCATCCACAGGATCGATAGGAGATGCCATCATCAGTGCAAATGCAACGATACTAATGGCGATCAGAAGGCCCATCATTCTCAATAATGTTGAACCAATATGCAAAAGCATGTTTCTATACATATTTCCCCTCCCGGACAGGAATATCCAATCATCTTTTCTAAAAACTATTCCATTCTCCATTCATTCATGTTGGCAATCACAGGCTGTCCGTGACCATGAGGATGTATCATCTGATTTCCAAGATTCAGACCATCCCGGACAAAATAAGTATGATCAATATTAACAATCCAGAGGAACGGATAATCCGCATTGATGCCGGTTTGCCCATCCCATTGCGCCAGCTTCCAATATTCAATGGCTTCTTCCATATTTGTTGCAGCAAGAGCTTGGTCCATATAAGCATCTACTTTGGGATTGGAATACAATGACGTATTGTTTATTCCTGCTCCAATCATTTTTGAATAGTATCCGTTATACAAATCAATAGGACTGTAGTTTCCGCTGCCCCAGCAGGTAGGAATATTTAATGCCTGCGCTTTGCAGTCCGCCCATGCAACAGCCCGGGCCTTCAGGTTAATACCCAGCTTTTTTGCATCTTCACTCAGGGCAACAGCAAGATTATAGCGCTGCAAGTCATCGGTACGCCCTGTGATGGTGAACTCGGCTTTCACACCATTCTTTTCACGGATCCCGTCACCGTCACTATCCTTCCAGCCTGCCTCTTCCAGTATTTTGCATGCTCCTTCTACCTGGTTATCTTTGAAAGGAGTTTCAGGGTGAAACCATGGAAGTGCATCTACCCGGCCATAAGCCGGAACACCGACACCGTTTAATGCATTTTGAATAATCTTAACACGATCAATGCCGATATTTAAAGCCTTTCTAATGGCAAAATCACTTGTAACATTATTGCCTATCGTCTTTCCATCGACACTAACCGTCTCCGGTATGCACGGCAGGTTAAACCCTCTATTATCAACGGTAGCCAAAGATACAAGGTGCATTCCCTTAACCGCTTCTTCCGAATATTCCGGGTTAACCATTACGACATCCAAACTGCCGGATTTTGCACTGGCCAGTGCCGCCTCTTCGTCAAGATTAAGAATAGTAACCTTTTTAAAAGAAGGTTTTGTTCCATAATAATACTCGTTGGGAATAACAATCAACTGCTGCTCCTTATCAAGCTGTGCCAATTTCCATGGCCCGCTGCCGACAGGATTGTCTCCAAAATCTTTACCATAAACATGCTCAGGCACAATACCCAGCAGCGCGGTGGTTGAAGCAAACGCAGACCACGGCTTATGAAGGGTAAAAACTACTGTTCTGTCATCGCTGGCTTTTGCATCGGCAAGCATTGTCAAATCCACACTAGAGCCGCTATTTTTCGCTGTTAGATATGTAAAAACAACATCGTTAGCCGTAAGAACAACACCATCGGAAAATTTAACATCTTCCCTCAAATGATAGGTATAGGTCAATCCGTCCTCACTGACGGTATAATCGGTAGCTAAATCCGGCTCAACTTCAATTTTATCATTGAATTTTAACAGTGAGCTGAAAAAAAGTCCATATCCGTAGATCCCATAACCGGTACAAGGATTATATCCTCCACCGGCCGTTCCTTTCCCAACAGAGATAATTAGTTCATCTTTGGTTTCAACCGCGGCATTGGAAACATTTTCGGAATTTTCCCGGTTTACATCATTTGAACATCCTCCAAACACAAAGGAAAGTGCCATTATTCCTGCAAGAATTAGTGAAATGTATTTTATTTTTGCATTCATCTTATTCCTCCCGATATCATCTTATTGATTTGTTTTAGAAATAGCACCGCGGTCTTTCTACATACAAAAAGAAGACTAATCAAAGATTAGCCTTCTTGGCATATAATACGGCTTCACACCATATACAATTCGTAACAAATAAAATTCAATCAACCTTAATCAAGCTTCTGCCTGATATCACGCACTTCAAATGCTTAAAAAGAATTATACCAAAATAACATAATACTGTCAATAAATTCGACAAACATATCGCAGAAAATACAATATTATGATTCCTTGGTTAATAAGTTAAAGACTTCTTCATTCTTAATAATCTGTTCAATAGAGTCAATGCCTAATTGTTTTAGAATTTTCATAACATTGAAATTATCAAAGGGAGTCATGATTAAAGAATCTTCACCAAACTCGTTAACGAGTTTGGTGGCTTTACCTACCTCAATATTGGTTCTCGGTCCGCCGACACAGCCGCCATTACACCCCATACCCTCAATAAAGTTATAATCTATACTCTTTTTGGTCGATATTTCATCCAATATCATATAAGATAATTGGTTCAAATCCTCAATGTCGTTTAGTTCCCCGTTCCAGTACCGCTTTACAAGCTCGCCAAATATATGCATACGCTTTTCTTGAAAATTTGTAAATTTACTGTCCATAATGCAACTTCCTCTCGTGCTGACTTGTTTGATGATCGTATATTCGAATCATTTATTATGATACTTTTCATTATTTATATTACTCACCTGATGCTTTAAAATCCTGTTTTTCACATTAAGTAATTTCATATTTTCAACTTTATTCTCACGAAGGCAAGAATAACCTTCTATAGTCTGTCCTCAGCAGGGATATCTCTATTCAGAGCCTTACTGAACATATGCCTTTAATGACAATTATGGTTATCCCAATACAATAAGCTCAAAAACATATTTACAAGTTTTACTTGCTCCATTAAGTCTTTCTCATATACAACTCCAAAATAATGCCCTTTTATATCTCTAGATTCCAAGGTCCACAAAAATGCTTTTAATTTAGGAAATCTTTCAATCTGCTGCTCCATAAAAAAAAGCAGATCGCTTATTTGCTTATATTCCAAAGTATTATCCTTTCTAGCTATTTCATATTCATCTAAATCTTTTAATAATTTAAGGGGTTGAGCAATTTTAAATCGATATTCATTTTGAAATGCTACATCTTTATACTGTGAAATGTAATTATCATAACTCTCACAAAAAATCCTAAACATTGTATCTCTCCTTAAAGACAGATAGCTTTTCAATGAAAGTATTCCGCTTAGATTCATAAAGATCTTTGCGTTGCAACACCTCATCAATAATTTGCAAAATTAATTTTGTATCACTTTTTTTAATGAGCAAATTTATATCTTCAAGATCTTTTTGCTCCATTCTTATAATTTTGCTGACTATTATATCTTCCTTAGATAAAATAAATATTTGTAAGTATTCGAATTGCTCCAACCTAATTGCCCTATCTCTAAAAAAAGGTGAAAGAATAGTACTTTCATATTCCAGTATATCAAAATCTCCTAAATATCTAAACACTTTTCCTAGTTTTGCTGAATAATCAAGATCAATAAAATCAAAATCCCTAGTTGCTCTCTCTGTATATTTTCCGAGAATACATGCAGAACCACCTAAAAAATACATTGGGAAAGGTTCTGTTCCTAACACAATCGCTATCTTCTCCATATTTTTCAGTTCTTCTATCATCAGGTCATAGCTATGCATCTTCATCAGCCTCATCATTAGTAATATTTAAAACATCAATTACTCATTTTCTATACTTATAAGGTGATTATAGCATAAAGAATAATACTTAAAAAGGTTAGTACACAAAAATCGGAAATGACAATCTGTTATATATCATTAAAATATGGCACTAATAAAAAAAGCCACTCCCATTTTATTTCGTGGAGGAGCCGCTTATTTTACTGGCGTCCCTAGCAGGAATCGAACCCGCACCAACAGAACCGGAATCTGCCGCACTATCCATTATGCTATAGAGACATCTGTATTCATACCTATAACATTATACACACTTTTATCTAAAAAGTAAACAGCCTATCCAAAATAATTTATGTACTAGGCTTCTAAAATATCCAAAAACTCTTTAAGCTCTTCTTCCGTCAGATATTCAAGATATAACATCTCACCGCAGGATTCTGCACAATTTTCTTCACAATTCCACCCCATGACGATATTTCCGTTTTGGACTTTATAGGAGTAAGAATGCGCAACAAACACTTCACCTTCATGCTTCCTGATTCTATTAATTAGTTCTTCCTTCACAGACTCATCTCCTTTATTTCTTTAACAAACGCCTAAATAACAGTATAAGTATCGCATATATTATTATAACCACCGCAAGAGTCAACATTCTTTCTGCATTGCTGCCATCAGCTAAAAATACCGGACCTAATCCAAAAAAAGTGACAAGTACAAAGCTTGTAATCAGTACTATATATAAAACAGTTTTCAACATCATCTCACCTTACAATCTTTATGATAACAGCTTTTTAATATATACCGCTATCAGTATAAGCATACTATGATTACTCTTTGTAAATATCCCCTTCTTTATTCTTAATAGGGCTATAATAATGCTTCCGACACACCGGCCTATATCTGTCATTCCCTCCAATTTCTATCTGCTTCCCTTCATAAACCCCGTTACCATTTTCATCTATCCTCAAATTCATAATCGCTTTTCTATTGCAGTACCAGCATACTGTTTTTATTTCTTCAATTTTATCAGCATAAATCAGCAAATATTGGCTGCCTTCAAACAAATTGTTTCTAAAATCATTCTTAAGCCCATAAACAATCACGGGAATATCATATTCATCCACTAGCACGGTCAGACACATCACTTCATCTTTGGTTAAAAACTGCCCTTCATCGATCAAAATGCAGTATGGTCTTTCTTTCATCAATAATTCATTAATGTTAAACAACTTCTCCGTCGGCATTGCCTCTCTTTGCAGCCCTAACCTTGTAGTGATCTTCCCAACACCATATCTATCATCAATGCTTGGAGTAAATAACCACACTCTCTTACCTTGTTCTTCATAGTTATGCGCCACTTTCAGCAATTCCAGAGACTTTCCCGAATTCATCGCTGAATACCTAAAGAATAATTGTGCCATATTTCACCTCCAAAATACTTTATGCTATATATAATATATCACTTTTTCTTCTATTTAAAAACTTTCTTATTCATTAGGCACAAAAACTTTTAAAGCCTTATTTATAAACCTGATTTTGCTTGGCATAGCGTTCGCTTTTTCCCCATCAATACTTACGTTAATATCCGTATTACACTCAAATATGCATTCTGCTGCCCTCAGCTTCTCAACATGCGGATCATTTAACGACTTATTGCTTAATACATTAAAAAACAAACTTGCAAGATCCACATGGGAACAATGCTTAATTAATATCATATCCATCATGCCATCGGTAATATCAGCTTCTTGTAGAAGATTTGAAAATCCCGCCGCATGCTTGCCGTTTAAAATAAGAAATAGTAAAATATCTTTCTGCAGTACGCAATCTTCGGTTCTAATCTTTATTGAAAAAGGCTTTAAGTTTGCAGCTTCGCTAATCGCTTTTAAGTAATAGGCAATTCGTCCGAAATTCTTCTTTAGCTCACTATCCGTATTGAACGATACATCAACAAATAATCCTCCTGCACATGTACTTAAAAAGTAGGTTTCTTCATTGATTAGTCCAACATCAACAGCCGTTACTTTTTGAGATAAGATAACGTCAATACATTCCGCTGTGCTGTCAGGCAGATTTAAACACCTCGCAAAATCATTACATGTTCCTGATGGAATAATACCAACCGGAACATCCGCAGCTGCTTTAAATAAAATATTCACAACAGAATTTACGGTGCCATCACCACCCGATATGATTATTAAATCATAATTACCTTGTTTTAGAACATCATTGAGCTTGTCTGCTGAACTATACTCAAATCGAAATGGCTGAACCAATATATCTTTTTGCTGGAAGCGCCCAATAACCAAGTCTAACTCTTCAGCCATACTGGAACTTCCCGACAATGGATTGTATATTAACAATGCGTGTTTCACATTTATCACCTCAAAAAAAAATTTGACTCATAAATTTATTATCCCTATAAGTACCCTATATTTTCATTATTCCACATATATTAATAAATTCCTGCAAATCTTTCAGATTTGTTTTAAACGTGCTAAATCATCAATTAAGAATGTATGTCAACAATTAGTATAAACCTAACCCATCAATATTTTGAGATAACCGCTTACAAAGCTGCTTGTCCAAGTCTTTCAACAAAATTTTTCTTTTCTTTAGCTTTATATAGTGCACTATCCGCAACTTTGATGAACTGGCCTATATCCATGACTTCGTTTATAGAAGCTACACCAATACTAATAGTAAGTTTTATAGTAATATCTTCATATTTAAATCTATGTTCCCATATATTGCTTCTAATTTTATCAGCAAATTTCATCGCATCCTCAACATTTGTGTCCGGCAGCAGGATTGTAAATTCTTCTCCTCCCCATCTGGAAAGTGTCTCTGTATTCTTAACATTCTCTTTTAATACTGCCGCTATTTGTTTAAGTACTTCATCTCCTGCATCATGACCATATGTGTCGTTTATCGGTTTAAAGTTATCTATATCAATCATAAGAAGAGAGAGCGGAGTGTTTCTTGTTCTGACCTTTTCCATTTCATCAATTATTCTCATATAGAAACACCGTCTATTTTGTATTCCGGTAAGCGCATCTTTATATGAGTTATTATATAGTTCCTGGATAATACTACCGTATTTTGAAGCAAAAGCTGCATCAATCAATGCCATACTGAGCCATATAGGTATTACATACTGGTCTTTAACCCATAGGGTTATGATGCACCCAAAAGCATGTAGACTAAAAACCTTAAATGGCAAAATGAGCGGAGAAAATCTAATAAAAAAATTATCCATAAACAGAACCTCCTTTTTATGCATATATATAAACAAAAAAGGCATATGTGATTACATACACCTCCAAATAGCTAGATATTGATTACATTTCGGCAACCTGGCAATCGTAGAAATAGATATTCCCTTAGACCCATAGCTTTGCGGCCTTATCTTTCGATAAGTGTGCTATTATCGATGTACACGAACATCCTATATTCACTTATATCCAAAGCCCGCATCAGGACTATGGCCTTGATATAATCAGAACCGTGGCACTATTATATCTATCTTTTTATAAAAATAAAAACTTCATATTATACCATATTTATCCAAATTTTCGGAATATCAATGTGTATTGTAATATTTATCCATATTTCTTTTATTTATATTATAATGATCCAATTAAATACCAAAATATAGGTACTGCTTAATATTCTCGTTATTATACTAAATAATCTCATAAATACTATAGAGACAATCCTTATGTCCTTAATGACTAATACAAAAATATAAAGGTATACGCGTAATAAAAAAGACAGGAGAAATTACTGATCCTGTCCATCGGTTATTTATCAATATTCGTTTATATAGAACTAACATGATATTCTATTACTCTGTACATCAATTGGAATAGTAATTTTAATGATGTCTTCTTGACGTTCTATATTAATATACCCATCCTTTGGAGTAGAAACTCCCATATCATTTATAGCATTTAATAAATCTTTTATAAGGTTTTCCCTTTGATTTTCATTTGTAATAATATTACTTAGCTTATTCATCAATGCTCCCCCTTACGATGTTATCGACATCACTCCAGTACTTTAGTCTTATAATCAATAGTTCCGCAGACCTATTCAAATATTATTATATATCTACCAACAAATATTGTCAATAAAACGGATATCTTGTCGAATTTTGGTGTTTTTGTTATAATAGCTGATTTTTATTAAAAAAGGTTCAACACTAAATTTTGCGAATCAATAAAAATTCCACAAATTTTAATGTTGAACCTTTTTAATTATGCAATTGGTCTTTATTTCTACTGGAACGACTGGGTTTACACTCTACTATTCCCTATCTTCAGGCATATCCCAGTTATGGTAGACGTTTTGCACGTCATCAAAATCCTCAAGCAATTCGATAAGTTTATTCATCTTCTTGATGTCATCTTCAATTTCCAAAACTGTCGTCGTTTGCGGTACCATCTCCACACCGGCAGATGCGAAGGTATATCCTTTTTCTTCAAGCACGCTGTAAACTTTATGAAAATCATCGGGAGCCGTATTAATCTCATAAAAATCTTCTTCGACAGCCATATCTTCCGCTCCGGCCTCAAGCGCTTCCATCATTAATTCGTCTTCATCAATATCATCGGCTTTTTCAACAATGATAACACCTTTTTTATCAAACATAAAGGATACACACCCGGATGTACCCAGATTTCCACCGTACTTATCAAAAAAGTGTCTCATTTCTCCGGCAGTTCTGTTTTTATTATCTGTCGCTGTCTCAACAATCACGGCGACACCGGAAGGGCCATATCCTTCATAAACAATCTCTTCATAATTTGCTCCGCCCAATTCTCCCGAAGCTTTTTTTATACTTCTTTCAATGGTATCATTAGGCATATTGTTGGCTTTAGCCTTGGCAATAACATCTTTAAGTTTTGAATTTACCGCTGGGTCCGGGCCACCTTGTCTTACGGTAATAGCAATTTCTCTCCCCATTTTTGTAAATATTTTGCCTTTTTGTGCGTCTGATTTTTCTTTTCTATGTTTTATATTAGACCATTTCGAATGTCCTGACATGGCACATCCTCCTCCTTCACAATTCGGATATATTTTAACACATCTACCGATCAATGCGCAAGAAAAAAGCGCTGAATATTTACGTTCAACGCTTTGTATTCTTTACCAATGCCAACACATGGTAAATTAATGCGTCACAATAATAATATTGCTGCAATCACTGCATTTAGTGCCATATTATTATTCATGCCTCTCATATTTCTGATACCTCTGGTTCTTATTGCTGCATTATTATATACATAGTCGGTTTTATTGATTCTTCCGAAAGAAAATAAGCCAAATCCATATTGTGAGTCTCTTCCGACATCTCCCAGGTCCTCAGAATATATATGAAGAAGTAATCGAATCTCTTCCGGGGTCAGCCTTCTTTTATATCTTCTGTATCCTTTGGATTGAAGTAATGTAACCGCACCGGTAATCATCGGCGTAGCCATGGATGTTCCGCTCAATGTAGCATAACTGTTATCCATATAGCATGAATAAATGTCCTTACCGGCAGCTGCTATCTCTGCTTCGGAACCAACAGAACTGAAATCGGTTCTCTTTTTATTGGTATCTACTGCTGTAACAGCCACTGTCTCATCGAACCGGGCAGGATACCCGATGGTATCTCGATCTCCTTCTTCACTGATCCCTTCATTGCCTGCAGCACATATTAAGCTGATGCCGCTGCGGCTGACCTCTGAAATGAGCTGCTGATATTCTTTGGTGAAAGACTGTGATGAAAAAGACATATTTATGACGTCCACATTTCTTTCTGCCATCCATTGGATACTGTCACGAATCGCGTTGAATTCAGCGGAACCATCCTTATCAAAAGCTTTTGCGATATAAAGATCTGCTTCCGGCGCCACGCCTACAATACCTATATTATTGCGTTCTGCTGCAATAATACCGGCTACATGCGTACCGTGCCCATTATCATCCGTCGCATTCTTTCTATCGGATGTTGTAAAGTTTACATATTCTTTTATTCTTCCCTGCAGGTCTTCATGATTTAAATCAATACCCGTATCTATGATCCCTACTTTAATGTCTTTCCCTCTGGTTTCTCCCCATTCAAGCGGAGCCCCCAGCATTTCTACCCCGTAGTCGATGACTTCCTTTTTTTGAGAATCACGTATATCCAATACTTTGTAATCACTTATTTTAAAATTCACGATCAACCCTCCTTTTACTAACTGCATACTATGTTTACAAAAATATTTGTGCTTCTTGACTACTCAACTATATTAAAAATAGTTGAAGCACTACCGAAAATTAATGCTGACGTCTTATCATATAAGTAATGGCACATGATGAAAGCAGCAACATATTTCAACAAAACAAAAGAACCTGCTATATAATATGCATCTTATGTCAAGATTGACAATGCATATTACATAACAGGTTAAAATAACAGGGTTGATCAATAATTAATTCTCAATCCTTTAGGATAATGATTTTTTAGTGTACCACCGACTACTTTCCCCCATCCAAGAGGATAGCCATCTACCAGGACTGCTGTCCATCCGTTTTCTATATCTGCTTCCAATGTTTCTCCCCTCAAATATTTTAGAATCTCCTTACTATCGGATGTATATGAGACACTCCGTATAAAGTCTTTCTTACGAAGTGCCATCGCTAATGAATGGGACGGCTCAAAGCGGTTCTTTTTAAAAATACCGAGATGTAAACCGGGCCTGATGAGCTTGACTCCTTTTAAATGAGATACTTTATTTGAAACCAAATAGAGGTGATCACCAAACAGAGACAAATTCCCATCGAGACTGCAAAGAAGATTTTCTTGTTGAAAACCAAGATATAATTCAAGGTTCTTTTTATCCACAACAGACATGCTTTTATAATTACTATTTTCTAATGCAGTACCGCTTTTCTTCAATAACGCTGCAAAGTGCCCTTCACCTCTATATTTATGAGGCCAAATCCGGCGGCATTTCATTAGATTCTCGGTACCGTTGACCCATTCAGGTCTTCCCCTTTCAAGGTTAAGCAACCCTGATATATCACATAGGTCAAATTCCGTGTACCTTTGCAGAAATTGCTTAATCACTCCTTCATTTTCTTCAGGTGAAAAGGTACACGTAGAGTAAACCAGTTTTCCTCCAGATTTCAGCATCTTTTGCGCATCATCCAAAATATTTAGTTGCCTCTTGGCACAAGAAACAGGTGTATCCGTATTCCATTCACTGCATGCATATGGCTCTTTTCTAAACATTCCTTCTCCGGAACAAGGCGCATCTACCAGTACTTTATCAAAAAAATCATTAAAGTGTTTTGATAGCCTGTCCGGCGACTCATTTGTAATGATAGCATTTTTGACGCCAAAACGTTCCATATTTTCAGCAAGAATAGATGCCCTCGAAGAAATGATTTCATTGGATACCAATAAACCTTCCCCTTTTAACGCACATGCGATTTGCGTGGATTTACCGCCCGGAGCCGCACACAAATCAAGCACGATTTCTCCCGGCTGGACATCCAGCGCTTTTACAGGCATCATGGCCGACGGCTCTTGGATATAATACAAACCCGCACTATGATACGGGTGCTTTCCGGGTTGTTCCTCAGTACTATAATAGTATCCTTCTTTTATTTCCTCTATCGGTTCAATTTCAAATGGCGATATTCTGGCAAAACCCTCACTAGAAATTTTCAAAGTATTGATTCTAAATGCAGAATTCTTTGGAGCTTTATACGCCTCCACAAATTCTTTATATTCATCTTTTAACAAACTTCTCATTTTCAGAAGAAACTCTTCCGGTAATCCGTTCATTTTATCACCCATCACTTATTTTGCTGATAAACCTATGTTTAAATTCAATTTTCTTTAACTTCTCTTGCGAACCAATGTATGTATCCACACTTTTTACAAGTGAGTGTTACTGCCGAATCATTTAGCCAATCCATATCAAAAAAAGTTGCTCCTCTTGTATTTAACAAAGCGCTTCCTTTATGAAAACGATCATGCTTGCAATAAATACATATAATTTGTTCACCGTCTTCAAAAGAAAATTTAAAACCTTTTTCTTGTTTTTCTTTCTCTTTTTTCATTTTTTCAGCTTGTTCCTCAGCACGCTTTGCTAATTCTTCAATCTGCTGCTTGGTATAATACATTTGTTTCACTCCTTTTTTATCTGGTTGAATTTCTACACAATGAGCAAGGCTTTCAGAAAATAAACTCTGAAAGCCTTGTTTGAATATTGGTGCACCATCAGGGATTCGAACCCGGGACACCCTGATTAAGAGTCAGGTGCTCTACCAACTGAGCTAATGGTGCTTATCTTTTTTACACCTAGTATTATAAATGACTTGCTTAAATATGTCAATGATTTTTAAGATAATAAAACCACAAAACGCATCACCCGGTGCATTACTATAATATATGCGGGCGGACAGAGTCGCCCGCCCCTACAAAAGCCTCATTGACAGCGTAATATATAGCTTTGGAAACTATAAAAGATCATTTTTATCTTGTTTTTAGATACTATTCAACTTACTTAACCCTTCTTTTGCCAATGTCATTAATAAATTTACGTCACTTGACCATAAGTTAAGGGTCATTCCTTTTTTAATATATACTTCCAACTCATCAGTAGACATTAAATGTATCCCTGAAAACTTATTATTCTTTTTTGCACTGGCAATGATTTTATCTACAGCTTCAATGAATCTCGGATGATCTTTTTGACCCATGATTCCCATGTCCTGAGTTAAATCATTTGGCCCTACAAATGCAGCATCTATCCCTTCAACTGCCATTAACTGCTCGATATTTTCCACCCCTGCAACTGATTCAATTTGAAGCATTAGGATGGTTTCCTCATTTGATTTCTTCATATAATCTACAGGAGTCACTTTCTCATATCCCGTATGCATTCTTGTTAAAGATACGCCTCTATTCCCTAATGGCGCATACTTCGCATATTCCACCAATGCCTTCGCTTGCTCTACAGTTTCGGTACTTGGAAGAAGGATTCCTGCTGCTCCTGCATCCATATATTTTAGTACTGCTTCCCTTTTCACTTCATTAATTCTTACTAATCCAGGAATTCCTGCCATTCTGGCAAGGCCAAATAATTTTGCTACTGCAGCGAAATCAAATGAACCATGTTCGCAATCTACGATAAAGAAATCATATCCGCACACTTTCAAAATTTGTGCTAAGTCCGGATTATCAAATAATGTAACCATTGCTCCTGTTACCTTTTTGCCCTGTCTCAGTCTTTCCTTTAAATTGCTCATGATAACACCATCCTCTTTTTTATTATATATATTATCTTTCGATATATTCCATTTCACCCATATACATTAAAACATCTTCATAATACGGCAATCCTTCATTATCCCCGGTTACACTCACTACCATAGCACCTATGGTATTGGCGAATTTCAATGTTCTCTCAAGGCTCCAACCATTCATTACACCATAAATAAAGCCTGCATCGTAACCGTCTCCTGCGCCAACCGTATCTACAACTTTACGCTCTTTTACCGGGGGCGATTCTATATACTCGCTGCCATAGGCACCGACTGAACCGTCTTTCCCTTTTTTAATTGAAACATAGCCGGCACCATATTGATAAAATCGCTCAACAATCTTCTTCGGTTCATTCGTGCCTAACAATAATTCTGCCTCATCAATACCTGTTAATACAATATCAACATATGGTAGAAAAGAAGTCAGCACTTCCCTCGCTGCTTCCTTACTTTTCCATAGCCGCAGCCTGATATTTGGGTCGAAGGAAACAAGTAGATTATGTTCTTTCGCCAGTTCCAGCGCGCGCTGCATAATAGGAATATAGTGTTCGGCTATCGCAGGAAAAACCCCTGTAATATGCAACAGCTTTGCTTGTTTGAAATAGTCAGGATTAAGATCATCCGGTGTCATTGTCGTAGTGGCCGTTCCCTGACGATAATAGAATATCCGTGCGCTGCCATCTTCCAAAATCTCTTTAAAATTTAACGCTGTAGGATAATCATTAACAAATTTCACCTGAGACATGTCCACACCTTCACTTGCCATGAATTTCTTGACAACCCGCCCAAATTCGTCTTTGCCTAATCTGCTTATCCAACCTACATCCAATCCTAATCTCGCGCATCCGACGGCAAAGTTTAACTCAGCTCCACCTACTTTACGGACAAACGAGTTGACAAATCGCATAGGTCCCTTAGTAGCAGGGTCCATTGTAACCATACCATCTCCAATTGTAATAATATCAGCCATCTTTTCACCCCCTTGAATTATGGCTTATTGTAATAAATCCTTACGAACCGGCGTAAAAATATCAATAATCACACATTCCTCAATGACCTTCACCCTATGAATTTCATTAGAGGGAATATAAAGGGTCTCACCCTGCCCTATAATTCTTTTTTCACCGCTTAACTCAAATTCTACAATTCCTTTTTCCAAATAACTAAGCTGTTCTTCAGGATGCCGGTCTATATCACCCTGGAAGTCTTTTGGCAGTTCAACTTTAACCATCATTAAAGATCCACTGCTGCTTAATACTGTTCTTTTAACCATGATCTGATCCCATATGCCTTTCATTTTACTTAAATTCAACTCTATCCAAAAATATATTAACGTTACTGTCCAGGCTACAAACTATTACAGCAAATCCGGATTGATTAATTTTGGAATATATAAAGCCACATCCGGAAAATACGCAATAAAAATCAGAACTACCAGTACGACGAGAAAATAAGGGATTACTGCTTTAAACGATCTCTCAATGGATAAATTTCCAATAGATGATGCAATTAAGAGACACAAGCCATATGGTGGAGTAATAAGTCCGATAGCTAAAGTGATAACCGTTACAATCCCTAAGACAACAGAACTAATTCCGAGTTTTAAAGCAACCGGCAGCAACACCGGAATAAATAAGATCATCGCAGGAATCGCATCCATAAAAGTACCCACAAATAAAAAGAATGCGATCACAATGGACATAAATAACCATCTATTCGTAATATACGCAGTGAAAAACTGTTCTGCTGCTGTTGCCACTTTGTAGTATCCTAACAATTCGCCCAATGCACTTGCCGCAGCTAATGCAAAGAGTGACAGAGAACTCAACTTGAGGGTCTCTACCAGAATGCCCGGTATATCCCTAAACTTAAGCGTTTTATAAAAGAACATACTAACTATAAATGCATAAAGCGATGCAAAGGCCGCCGCTTCTGTTGGCGTATACCATCCTGTAATAATTCCTCCAATGATGATAACAGGAGTTAACAATGCGGGAAAAGATTCATAAAAAAGCTTTAAGAATTTCTTCACTGAGGCTCTTTCGTATCTAGGAAACCCTTTCTTTAAAGAAATAATATAAACAACCGCCATCATGCTCAAACCAACAAGAACACCCGGAACAATCCCGGCAAGAAATAAAGAGGCTATAGAAGCATTGGTTAATCCTGCATATACGATCATGGGTATACTTGGCGGGATAATAACCCCTATGGTTGAAGAAGCCGCCGTAACCCCAACAGCAGTTTCTTTATCATATCCTGTTTCAATCATATTCGGAATCAAAATTTTTCCGACACCTGCGGTATCAGCAGTGGACGAGCCCGATACCCCGGCAAAGATCATTGACACCAGTATATTGGCATGGGCTAATCCACCCCGGATATGTCCCACAATAGAAATTGAAAATTCAATGAGCTTTTGTGAAATTTTTCCGCTATTCATGATATTTGCCGCTAAAATAAATAACGGCACAGCCAATAACACAAAAGAATTTAGTCCATTTACCATTTTCATAGGTACTGTAATTTCAGGTATATATGGAACCGCTAGAATTCCCATTAACGCAACGATTGCAATCACAAATGCAATAGGAACGCCAATGACAATCAGCAACATAAATAAGCCCACTAAAAGTATTCCACTCATTGATTAATTCGCCTCCTCCCGGTTTAATGTTCTAATATTATTCATTAAATGATCTATCGCATAAATGGACATAGACAATCCCATCACAGGCACACAAAGCCAAACATAGCCCATCTTTAGCATAGGAAGTGAAACCCATTGATAGTTCCAAAAGTTTTGTACCGTAAGAATGCCGTAAAATAGAATCGCTAAATTAAAAATTAGTAGAATAACATTAACAACGATGTCTTGATAAACTTTTGATTTCCCTTCTAATTTTTCAGATAATAACGTAAAGCGAAAGTGTTCTTTGTGATGCATCATAATAGATGCTCCCATGAATACCGACCATATAAACGAGAAATTCGCAACTTCTTCAGTCCAAATGACCGAAATCCCTAAATATCTGGAAAATACCTGAATCATAATTGCCACTACAAAAATAGAAAAACATATAATTCCAATTGCTAACTGCACTTTTTCAATAAACTTGATCATCTATCTTTCTACCCTCCTATTCAATATAATAAAGATACGACAGGGATCCTCCCCCTGCCGCACCCTGCTTATAACAATTATTTCAAATCTCTTATTTGTTTGAGCAAATCTTCTGCTCCCATGTCTTTTGCTGCCTCATCTTGAATAGGTACGGCCAGCTCAATAAATGGTGTTCTATCAATCTCATTAATGACTGCGCCTTCAGCAACAGCTTTTTCTTTATATTCTTTTTCTTGAGCTAGTAACGATTCTCTTTCAGCATCAACAGAAGCTTTGGCTGCATCTAAAAGAACTTGTTTTTGTTCGTCTGTTAAAGAATCAAACTTTTTACCATTCATCAACAAAAATCTGGTTGTATAGTCATGTCCGGTTTCTGTTGTATACTTTCCGTTTTCTGTTTTATGATGGTTTTGTTGAACAAAATACGGATAAGCATTTTCCGAAGCATCTACTGTCTTTTGCTGCAATGCCTGATACAGTTCTCCCCATGCTACGGAAGTGGGAATTGCACCGGTTTTTAACCAATAGTCGGCAACTACACCCGATGTTTGGGTTCGAATTTTAACTCCCTTTAAATCAGCCATTGATTGTATAGGTTTCTTACCATAATAATGTCTAACACCCGCAGACCAATATCCTACGATTTTAAAATCATTATTTGATTTTTCACTGATGATCTCTGTCATTTTTTGTCCGACTTCACCATCAACAACCTTCTCCCAATGTTCATAACTATCAAATAAATACGGTAACGCGAACAAGTCTACTTCTTTTATACCGGTCTGAGTCATAAAGCCCGGAGAAACAACGACAACATCTGCTGCTCCCAGTTTTAACTTTTCTACTAACTCATTTTCACTTGTTCCTAACGTACCTGCGTGAACTTCTACAGTGATATTGCCATTTGAATTACTTTCTGCCACCTCTTTGAATTTCAACAAACCGACTTGATAAGGATTGTCGGGAGATGTTTGGTTATGCGCAGCAACAATCTTTAACGCACCCTCTTGTTTGCCGCCTTCCGGCGTTTCGGCATTCTGAGCACCACAACCGGCTAACATGGCTGATACCCCCAGCAGTACCGCTACAGATAATGATAGAACTGCTTTTTTCATTGTTCTTCCCTCCGTTATTGTTATTAGTTTCATATTTATAAAAATTCTTTTTAATGTAATTGAAAAAGCGTATCCTAATTGGTACTTTTTAGATGTATTATAGCCTTTTCAATCATAAGAATTTTTATACTGATGGATTAATACAATTATGCCCTTATTATTTAGTAAATATAATAATTATAAGAGTCTTATGCTTTTTTTCTGAATCCGCAAGAGTCTCGAATAATCAATTGGCATGGAAAAATTTGCTGTACGTATTTTTGTGATTTGCTGTTTTCAATATGTTGTATCAGCAGTTCCGCAGATCTAACACCGATTTCATAAGTAGGCTGTGCAACAACTGTTAGGGGAGGTTCCACTAAGTGTGCTGTTGGAAAATCATCAAAGCCGATCAATGCTACATCTTCAGGAATCTTGATCTTTTTCTTTTTGATATAAGTTAATACTTCCATGGTCATTAAATCGTTTATAGTAAGTATTGCTGTAGGCGGATTTTCATTATTCCATAAGCTATCCAATTGTAAGTCCGCTTCGGAATGTGATAAGAATTTTACTAACTCTTCGTCTATAGGTATATCATGTGCTTTAAGCGCTTCATAATATCCTTGTATTCTTTCAGTTCTTGCGCTGATTAAAGACCCTTCCGGCACTATCAGAGCAATTCTATTGTGTCCAAGCTGAATTAAATGTTCTATTGCCATGAACGCACCTTTACGGTTATCGGAATAGACCGCGTCGGTTTCCAAGTCATTAAATACGCGATCAAATAAAACAATCGGAAATCCACTATCAATTTCTTGTTTTAGCACATCATTATTAGCCCCCGTAGATGCAATAATAATTCCATCCACCTGCTTCATTTGCAGCATATGAATATATGCTCTCTCTTTAGTGGGTTTATCATCAGCATTACATAATATTACATTGTATCCATGCTTTTGACAGTAATCCTCCACGCCTCTGCTTACAGCAGTAGAAAATGGATGAAGAACATTCGCCATGATAATACCTACTGTATTTGTTTTTTTCATTTTCAAGCTTCTTGCTAAAGCATTCGGCTGAAAACCTAATTCTTTTATTGCTTGTGCAATGCGTTGGCGTGTGTCCTCAGACATAAACTCATAACGTTTGCTTAAAAATTGCGAAACCGTACTTTTCGAAACACCTGCTTTTTGTGCAACATCTATCATTCTAACCTTTGCCATAAACATCCCCTTCTCCATCTATAAGAATTATAATTAACTGAATGGTATACCAACCTACAGATATGTCAATACCTGAATATTATAACATTTACATTTATAAAGTATAATTCTTATTTATATCTTTTGTACGTATCGCAATTTTTGGTATAATATATGTTTGAACATTAATAAACCGGTTTATTATCTGATTAAATAAAAATTTAGCAATTAATACTATTATTTTTTAAATCATATGTAACAAGCAATTTAATAAACCGGTTTATTAATTGATATTATATATGAATTTCTTATTGTTTTCAAGACTTTTTTATATTTTTTTAACTTTATCTTTAATAAATCGTTTTATGTGACTATATTCACATGCATATATCATATAATCAATCATTATATTCGAAAAATCTATCTGTTTAGTTAGTAAATCGGTTTATTTATTACTTTACTAGCAATGAAAAATACAAACAATATATAATAAAGCCCTGGATTGAATCCAGAGCCAATAAATATAAGTGGAAATGAATTTTCATTGATATCTTAATTATTTTGCAAACACATGCTTTCCGATTCTTTTTATAACGGGCCTGCTATATATCCAATTACTAGTCGTCTTCGCGGGATTATAATAATAAATCGCTCCACCGGATGGATCCCACCCATTTAACGCATCTTGGGCTGCTCTAATAGAATCGGACTGCATATTTGCATGGACCTGTCCATCAGTAATCGCTGTGAATGCTCTGGGCTGGTATACAACCCCTGCCATGGTATTCGGAAAAGATGGATGCTGCACTCTATTTAGTATCACCGCTCCAACTGCTACCTGTCCTATGTACGGCTCCCCTCTGGCCTCACCATTGATGACTCTTGCCAGTAGATTCACATCTCCGGATCTGGAAGTAGTGGTTTGTGTAGTGCCCCTACCCGTTGGCAGCCCGAGTGCTGCTAGAGTCTGAGGGCCTGCAATCCCGTCTACCGTAAGATCATTTTTTTTTTGGAAGCTTCTAACTGCCTGTGAGGTCCTCCATCCATAAACGCCATCAACTTTCCCTTTGTAATAGCCCCATATCGCTAACTTATATTGTATATCTTTTACTTCCTGCCCCCGTGAACCGTATTTAGACAATACAGATTCTGTCGTCCATGTTTTATAGTAATAATAGCACGAACCACATGTGACAGCTAAAATGAGTATTGATACAACAAATTTTTTCATAAGCAATAATCCCCCTCAATTTCGCATACTTGTTAAAAATATTTTTTGCTAAATGAGAGAAAATATACATAAAAATAGTTCACAGTTAACAGATTTTTATTTCTCTGTGAACCGTGAACTGTGAACTGTAAACTAATTATTCACTTTCTTTTTCACTTCTTCTTTGATCTTATTAATAAATTCTTCAACCGACATCACACCTTGATCTCCCTCTTTACGGGATCTTACAGCTACAGCCCCGGATTCCATTTCCTTATCACCTATTACAAGCATATAAGGTACTTTTTCCAGCTGGGCCTCACGGATCTTATAACCGATTTTTTCATTTCTTAAATCGGTTTCCACACGGATACCTGCCTGTTCAAACTGTTTTTGCAGACCTACTACATATTCATGATGTTTATCGGCAATCGCAAGAATTTTAACCTGTACCGGTGCCAGCCAAGTTGGGAAAGCACCTGCATAATGTTCAGTTAGTATTGCAATAAATCTTTCAATGCTGCCAAAAACAACTCTGTGAATCATAACCGGTCTATGCTTTTCTCCATCACTGCCGGTATAATTAAGATCAAATTTTTCCGGCATCTGGAAATCAAGCTGAATGGTACCGCACTGCCAGGTACGTCCTATAGAATCTTCAAGGTGGAAATCAATCTTAGGTCCATAAAATGCACCATCACCTTCATTTACTTTATATTTCATTCCTTTTTCCTCTAAAGCTTCTCTTAGGCCCCCAGTAGCGACTTCCCATTGTTCTTCCGAACCCATTGAATTCTCCGGTCTTGTTGAAAGCTCAACATGATAGTTAAAGCCAAATACACCGTAGAAATAGTCAATCAAATTAATTACATTGATAATTTCCTGCTTTATTTGTGAAGGAAGCATAAATATGTGTGCATCATCTTGGGTAAAACACCTTACTCTCATCAAGCCATGCAGCGCGCCTGACAGTTCATGTCTATGAACTAATCCCATTTCCGCCATTCTCTGCGGCAAATCTCTGTAAGAATGCATTTTGCGTTTATATACCAGCATACCACCAGGACAATTCATGGGCTTAATAGCGAAATCACCTTCATCAATTTTAGTAAAATACATGTTTTCTTTATAGTGGTCCCAGTGTCCGGAACGATGCCACAAATCTTCATTAAGGATAATAGGTGTCTTGATCTCCTGATATCCCCACTTTCTGTGCTCTTCTCTCCAGAAATCCTCCAATATATTTCTTAAAGTCATGCCTTTAGGCATAAAGAATGGAAATCCGGGTCCTTCTTCTAATATGTTGAACAAGTCTAATTCTCTTCCAAGCTTTCTGTGATCTCTCTTTTTCGCTTCTTCTAATCTATTCAAGTACTCATCCAGGTCGCTTTTTTTAGTAAAGCAAGTACCGTAAATTCTCTGAAGCATTTTATTTTTCTCGCTGCCTCTCCAGTAAGCACCTGCGACATTTAATAATTTTATTGCTTTCACTTTACCCGTCGAAGGAATATGAGGTCCTGCGCACAAATCTATAAAATCTCCCTGCTTGTAGAAAGATATCACCGCATCTTCCGGAAGGTCGCGAATCAACTCAACTTTATAGATTTCTCCCTTTTCTTCCATTAGCTTAATTGCCTCTTCCCGCGGAAGCTCCATTCGCTCTAGCGCAAGATTTTCTTTTACAATCTTTTTCATTTCCCCTTCTATCTTTTCAACAATTTCCGGAGTGAAAGTCTTATCTACATCAAAATCGTAATAAAAGCCATTGTCAATGGAAGGCCCTATCGCTAGTTTCGCTTCAGGAAACAGCCTCTTTACAGCTTGAGCCAATATATGTGATGTCGTATGTCTGAAAGCATGCTTTCCGCCATCATCTTCAAAGGTCAGCAAGCTAACACTACAGTCCTCATTTAATGCATAGGCTAAATCTTTTACCTGTCCGTCAACCAGACCGGCCATCACCACTCTAGCAAGACCTGCACTGATGCTTTCCGCAACCTGCATTACTGTAGTACCCTTTTCATATTCCTTTACCGAACCATCTTTTAAAGTTACATTAATCATTTGGTTGTCATCCTTTCATTTATTATAAAATTATTAATCTTTATTACCATTCTTCATGGTTTTAAAAATACAAAAGACTCTGTCCTTAAACTATTTAAGGACGAGAGTCTTATATCCCGCGGTTCCACCCTAATTGAAAATCCACTTTACTACCAGGTATATTGAGCATACCGGTATGATTATAACGTAATCAACATAAAGATGCTCCAAGGCGGTTTTCAGTTATGCATACCTAGCATCACTCTCAGCCATGATGATACCTCTCTTAGGGCTGTATATAACTTACTCTTCTCTTCATTGCATTGTTTATTATTCATTTTAATGATATTATAGTTTTCTTTAGTTTTATTGTCAAGGTATCAATGTAATAAATTTATATATTGAATCATCAAATCATCAAACACAAATAAAGAACTGACAGTTTTCCGATCACTGACAGTTCTTTATACTTAAAAGGAGGAAAAATGAAAAAATTAAGTTTGTTTAGCATTGTTTGCTGGCTGTGGTATGTATATATAGTATCACATTTCCATCTATATTATAATGCCATTTATAAACAAAAATCATACATTCTAAAAAATAATTTTTATACAATATCACGGACCAAGCTACACCAATGCTTTTACAATAGTAACTAGTATATTGTATACACATTTATATGGTACAAATAAAAATATCCGGTCAATATAATATGAACCGGATAAAAATAAATAAGGCCGATCATTCCGCTCTATCGGCCTTCAAATTTTTAATATATTAATATATATTAAAAGGAGGAAAAATGAAAAAATTAAGTTTGTTTAGCATTGTTTGCTGGCTGTGGTATGTATATATAGTACCACATTCACACCAATATTATAATGCCATTTATAAACAAAAATCATACATTCTAAAAAATAATTTTTATACAATATCACGAACCCAGTAATATTAAGGCTTACATAAATCTATTATGAATATTGTATACAAGCCTCCAAGCATATATGCACTATTCATAACACAACAGTCATTGAACAACAAAGCAAAGGGACAGTCGGAAAATACTGTAAAATTGCTTCATCGGTCAGTCGCAAAGCACGGGGACGGAGCTTCAGCTTCACCAAAACCAGGTGCAGCAGTAGCTCCGTCCCCATCCTTCATTCCTTCTATATGCTAAAACGGACTTTATCAGTGGTTTCGGATGGTTCTTCTATTTCACTTGCAGCAAGCAAAAACAGTCGAACCATCCCTACATTAATATTTTTTATCTATTAATAGTTCTCTCTCTTATGGTAATGAGTATGAAGTAACTTATGAGATTTGTGTCCGCATGGCTCACCTAAGTATTCTTCATATAATTTCTTGATGAATGGATTTTCATGAGACTTTCTAATTGCCAAGCTTTGGTCTTCATCATAGATTGCCTTGGCTCTTGCAGCTCTCAAGTCAATATCCATTCTAACCTTCGCAGACTGTATTGGCTGTCCGCCTCCGGTTACGCAGCCGCCTGGGCACCCCATTACTTCAATAAACTCATATTGGGCTTCTCCAGCTTTTATCTTATCCAAAAGCTTTCTTGCATTTCCAAGACCGTGAGCAACAGCAGCTCTAACGGTAACACCGCTCAATTCCACCGTTGCCTCTTTAACACCTTCAATACCTCTAACAACATTATACTCAATATTATCTATTGATTTTCCGGCAAGAATTTCTGCAACAGTTCTTAAAGCGGCTTCCATAACACCACCGGTCGCACCAAATATTACTGCCGCTCCTGTAGCTTCGCCAAATGGATTATCAAAACTTTCATCAGGCAGACTTACAAAGTCAAGTCCTGATTCTTTAATCATTCTTGCAAGTTCTCTTGTGGTGATAACTACATCTACATCGGGAGTTCCTGTTGCAGCCAACTCTTCTCTACTGCTTTCAAACTTCTTTGCAGTACATGGCATCACAGAAACTACATATATATTCGAAGGGTCGATCCCTTCTTTTTCAGCATAATAGGATTTAATAACTGCACCAAACATTTCATGTGGTGATTTGCATGAAGACAGATTATCCAGGAAATCCGGGTAATTATGTTCACAGAATTTAATCCATCCCGGGCTGCATGAAGTAATGAGCGGTAAATTTTTACCTTCTTTCAATCTGCCTAATAATTCTGTTCCTTCTTCCATGATAGTTAAGTCTGCAGCAGTATCGGTATCAAACACTTTTGCGAAACCAAGTCTTCTTAATGCCGCTGCCATCTTACCGGTGACTCTGGTTCCGATTGGCATACCAAACTCTTCACCAAGCGCAACTCTTACAGCCGGCGCTGTTTGAACCACTACATGTTTAGTTTCGTCTGCCAAAGCGGCCCACACTCTATCGGTATCATCTTTTTCTCTTAATGCACCTACAGGACATGCAACAATACACTGTCCGCACATTGCGCACGGTACTTCATTCAACGTTTTATTGAAAGCAGAAGCAACAATGGTTTTAAATCCTCTTTCCTGCGCATCGATTACCGATACGGTCTGTACGTTTTTACAGACGCTCACACATCTTCTGCATAAAATACATTTATTGGGATCTCTCACTATTGAAGGAGAAAGATCATCTAATGGAAGTTGAGGGTTCTCTCCTTCAAATCTTATATCCTGCACATTTAAGTCTTCTGCCATCTTCTGCAGTTCACAATTTCTATTTCTGATACAAGTCAAGCATTTTCTATCATGATTGGAAAGAATCAATTCCAAAGTTACCTTTCTTGATTCCCTAACCGCCGGTGTATTGGTTTTAATTTCCAAACCTTCTGAAACCGGGTATACACATGCAGCCTGCAAACTTCTTGCACCCTTCACCTCAACAACACACATTCTGCAAGCACCAATCTCATTAACATCTTTTAAATAGCAAAGTGTCGGAATATCTATATTAGCACTTCTGGCAGCCTGAAGAATGGTATATTCCTTTGGCACCTGAAGCTTTTGACCGTTAATTGTTATATTTACCATTTCCATCTTCCACATCCCCCTTCTATTAGTGATTCTTGAATATTGCCTTAAATGGACATTTTTCCATACAAACGCCGCACTTAATACATTTATCCGCATCTATGGTATAAGGTTTCTTTCTTTCTCCACTGATTGCACTTACCGGACATTGTTTTGCGCAGATACCGCAGCCTTTACATAATTCTGCATCTATTGTATATGCCAACAACGATTTACATACGCCGGCCGGACATTTCTTATCCTTTACATGGGCTTCATATTCATGTCTAAAATATCTTAATGTACTAAGGATTGGATTTGGAGATGTTTGTCCAAGTCCGCATAATGCTGAAGTCTTAATATTTTTACAAAGCACTTCAAGATTATCGATATCTTCCATAGTACCATTACCATTGGTAATCTTCTCAAGGATTTCATACATTCTCTTGGTTCCGATTCTACATGGTGAACATTTACCACAGGATTCATCAACAGTAAATTCCAGGAAGAATTTCGCGATATCCACCATACAAGTGTCCTCATCCATAACGATCAATCCGCCGGAACCCATCATCGAACCTATGCTGATCAATGAATCATAATCAATAGGAATATCAATCAATTCTGCCGGGATACATCCGCCTGAAGGTCCGCCGGTCTGTGCGGCTTTGAATTTCTTGCCGTTCGGAACGCCGCCCCCGATTTCTTCAATGATTTCTCTAAGGGTTGTACCCATGGGAATTTCAACAAGTCCTGTGTTATTGATCTTACCACCTAAAGCAAATACCTTAGTACCTTTGCTCTTTTCAGTACCAATGCTGCTGAACCATTCAGCGCCTTTTAGAATAATCATCGGGATATTCGCATATGTTTCAACATTATTCAATAATGTTGGCTTGCCCCACAGTCCTTTTATAGCCGGGAATGGAGGTCTTGGTCTCGGTTCTCCTCTGTGTCCTTCAATAGAAGTCATCAGCGCTGTTTCTTCTCCGCAAACAAATGCACCGGCACCTAATCTTATTTCAAGATCGAAACTGAAATCTGTACCGAAGATGTTATTTCCTAATAAACCGTACTCTTTTGCTTGCCTGATTGCAATTTCCAATCTCTTAACTGCAATAGGATATTCCGCTCTAATGTAGATATATCCTTGATTTGCCCCTACAGCATATCCGGCAATAGACATCGCTTCAATAATGCTGTGCGGATCACCTTCCAAAACACTTCTATCCATAAACGCACCAGGGTCACCTTCGTCCGCATTACATGCGACATATTTCTGGTCTCCCTGCGCCTTTGCTGTAAAGTCCCATTTCAAACCGGATGGGAAACCACCGCCCCCTCTACCTCTGAGGCCGGATTTTTTAATCGTGTCGATAACATCTTCAGGCTTCATTTCGGTTAACACTTTTCCAAGTGCTTTATATCCGTCAAAAGCAATATATTCATCGATCACTTCAGGATTGATGACACCACAATTTCTTAATGCGACTCTCAACTGTTTCTTGTAAAAATCAACCTCATTCAGTGATTTTACAGTATCATCTTCAGTAATTGTTTCTTTATATAATAATCTTTTTACAATACGGCCCTTCAACAAGTGCTCCTCTACGATTTCTTTCACATCTTCAGGTTTTACCATACTGTAGAAAGAACCTTCAGGATATACGATCACAATCGGTCCTAACGCACACAATCCGAAACATCCGGTCTTAATTACTTTTACTTCTTTTTCTATATCATTTTTAGCAAGCTGCGCTTCCATTTCCTTAATGATTTTTTCACAACCTGAGGAAGTACATCCTGTACCGCCGCAGACTAGAACATGAGATCTTACTAATTCCATTGAAAACCCTCCTTCTCACAAATTATTTATCTGCTGCCCCTATAGTATATTGTATACACGCATTGCCGTTAACAATGTGCTCATTTACGATTTGCACTGCTTTTTCAGGTGTCATCTTAACATAGGTTACCTTTTCCTGACCCGGAACATAAACTTCAACAACCGGTTCCAAACGACATACTCCGATACATCCGGTTTGAGTAACAATTACATTTTGAAGGTTTCTTTTAGCTACTTCTTCCATAAATGAGTTTAATACCGGTCTTGCACCTGCTGCAATACCACAAGTAGCCATCCCAACAACAATCCTAATTCCTTCTTCACGTTCTTTTCTTAAGTTTACTTTATCTAATGTTTTCTTTCTGATTGCTTCCAACTCCGCTAAACTTTTCATTATAATACACCCCCATATAAACTTTTTATCTGTTCATTCAAATATTGCCTCATCCAAGAAACCACTTCGGTATTATTGATCTCAACACCTTCAATCATCTGCTTGATTTCACGGGTATCAAACCAGAACTCACTTTTATTGACAGCATGCCGATATATAAAATCTATGTGCGGGTTACACATCACCAGCGTCAATAAAGTTTCACTCATATCTCCTAAAGGAACTCTGTCAATATGACTATAAATAAAAGTCACTTTTACCTCTGTCCCTTTTCCAAGTGTAGAAGATATGTTCATTTGTCCTCCACATAATTCGGCAGCAGATTTTAGTAAAGATAATCCTAACCCAACTTTGCGAGTTGTCCGCGTAGTAACAAAAGGGTCAGATACGGTTTTTAGTGTTTCGGATGACATACCTCTACCATTATCTTTTATATCAATTCCTAACAAATCCGACGCCACATCCTCTTGAATATCTATCTCTATTAGTGTTGCGCCAGCAGATATGGAATTCTGAACAATATCCAATATATGCAGTGACAGTTCCCTCATTCTTAATTTTCCTTATTACTTCATGTATTTTTCCAAAATTCCTTCGATATCCTCAACGACAAGTCGTCCATATACATCATCATTAACTGTCATTACCGGAGCCAATCCACACGCTCCAATACAACGTGTCGCATCCAATGAGAACATGCCATCTTCAGAACACTCACCCACATCGATGCCAATCTTCTCTTTCACCTTGTCAATAATCGGTCCGGCTCCTTTAACATAACAAGCGGTTCCCAGACATACACCGATTTTGTATTTTCCTTTTGGATTAAGAGAGAATTGGGTGTAGAAAGTAACTACGCCATAGATTTCTGTTAAAGGCACTTCCAGTCCTTGGGAAATCATTTTTTGAACTTCCATCGGTAGATAGCCGTATATTTCTTGTGCCTCATGAAGAACAGGAATCAGCGCGCCTTTTTGGCCTTTGTGCTTTTGGATAACCTCATATAACTTTTGTTCTTGTTCTTTTGTGCCTACACAAGTACAGCATTTTTGCTCACTCATTGTAAACCCTCCTTATACTTTTAAAATGAATTGTTATTATATTAACATATATTGTTATAAAATTAACGCACACCCTATATAATATTATATCAACTTATTGTTAATAAATCTACATTTTGAACAAAATTTTTTTTATTTTACAATATTATTTTTTACCTTAAGGTAAGATATCATTGATTCTGCTGATTTATCCACTAAATCGACCCACTCATCCGCTTCAGAAATTTCAAATAAATGATGTGCATCTGAATTAGTAATACTCTTATATCTGATAAGATCAGGATTTTTTCTGAGGAACTCATCCTTATCGCAATGTTTTGATATTTCTATGGTTGCAAATCCCATTTCCTCAGATATAAAACCAAGATTAGATATGATACTAAAAGACTGCCTGTCGACATGTGAAGGAACAACAACTCCACCCAGCTTTTCAACTTCCGCTTTAATGCGATTGATTGGCAAAGACGTTGCCGTCAGCAGGAGCCTGTTCTGATAGCCAATGATTTCATCCTTGCTATCATACAGTTCTTGGCTTCCAAATATATCAGGCCTGTTTTCAATATTCGGCATATGCCGATTTATTAGTTTTTCCATTTCCTTCACTGCATAGATATCACAAAAGTAACATAACACATGAACCTCTTCTGAAGATTCTATCTCCATTCCGGGAATCACCGTCAAATCCTTGCCCTTTGCGCATTCCATGATAGACTGTATATTTCCTGCCGCATTATGGTCCGTAATTGAAATAAAATCAAGACCCTTCAGTATCGCCATATTTACTATATTATTGGGAGTCATATCACGATCTGCACAAGGAGACAATGCAGTATGAATATGGAGATCTACAGAATATCTCATTTTAACCTCCGTAAAAAAAATAATAATGCAGTATAATCAGTTCATCTTAAACTCACTGCACTGAAGCAACTGCTGTACGATATCAAATGAACTTAAAGATGCAGACAGCAGCGGTATGTCCTCCATATTTGCCTTTTCTATTGTTAAACTATCAACTTCAATATCCTCCGGTATAACAATACATGCAACTTCAGTGAGAACTGCCACAGCCACAATATTAACATTTGTCTGTACAGTAATCCACATATTGTCTTTCTGAGCATGCGACATCACCCAACTTAATAAGTCGCAAACGTAGCATCCCTTAACCTCTTTTCCTACTCCTCCTTCTCCAGCTATCATTTTAAGACCTAATTGCTCAACCAATTCCTTTACTTTCAATTTTTTCCCTCCCCCTAAAAAAGCATTTTATGATTCTTTCTATATAAATGATACAAAGTACCTTACATGAAAGGCTTTACTTAGTATTCTTTATTGATAAATTCTATTCTTCATTTCTTCTGAAAGGCGGCGGCATTTTACCCTCCAACTCAATCATTTCTTTAGCCAACATACTTACTTGATCCCTAAGTGTAAATATACAGTCGGTTTCGGTTGCAAATCCCCGCACAATATCTTCTGCCAATGAACGGCAGCTAGGAGCACCGCATGAACCGCAATCCAACCCCGGCAATTTCTCATAGATGCTTTCAATGGTTTCCATCTTCTTCATTGCTTCAGCCATATTGTCATCAAGTTTCATAATCGGCTGATAAGTTATGGGGTTGTTCCAAGAAATGTCTATTGAGTAGAGCTTATCAACATTTTTTACTAAACATTGATTTGCTGTCTTTTTCGCGATTTTTGCCACTCTATTTTTTGCCACAAAGCTGTTTTCCACTGTTAGTGGTCCACCTACACATCCACCTGTACATGAAAGGAGTTCCACAAAGTCTACTTCCGATAACTTTTCGTCCTCTAATTCTTCGAGTACTTTAATCACATTGTGTATCCCATCGACCGCTATATCTTCTTCTCCTTCAAGTGCCGCACTTTCTCCGCCGCTATTGGCCCAGCATATCCCACTCATACCCGCGCATGAAAGCTCTTCTACATCATCTATTTTCCCCAGAATAGCAGCCAGCTTTAAATAAATATCTTTCATAGAAATAACGCCATCAATACATGAAGAATCCAGCGCAACCGGATTTTTTGAATCCGTAACCTTTGCCGCACAAGGAGATATGAAGAACACGCCTATATCATTCTTACTATATCCTGTTGTTTTTTCCGCAATCTGCTTGGCCATATGTGCGGCAACTTCCATAGGTGATTTCACAGGCATCACATTTTCGATAAGATTCGGAAATCTTACTCTTATTAGTCTAACAACTGCCGGGCAAGCAGAAGAAATGACAGGTTTTTTTACCCTCTCCGATTTTATAAATTGCTTTGATGCATCGGATACAACCTCAGCAGCCAACGCAACTTCAAAAACATCATCAAAGCCTATCCGTTTTAGTCCTGTAAGAATGAGATTAATATCCCATACATTTTTAAACTGTCCATAGAGGGTTGGCGCCGGCAATGCGATTTTATATTTATAATTAAATATGTCTTCAAACGGATCGGTAATCGCTTTTTTGGCATGATATGGGCATACCCTTATACACTCTCCGCAATCAATGCATCGCTCTTTAATAATCTTGGCTTTCCCATTTCTTACTCTGATAGCTTCTGTTGGGCACCGTTTAATACAATTGGTACATCCTTTACATTTTTCTTTATCCAATGTAACAGAATGAAAATACTCAGGCATATCAATCACGCTCTCTGTTTTTAATAATTGTTTACAGTTTTTCTAGTTCACGGTTCACGGTTTACGGTTTACGGTTTACAATAATAGAAGTTAATCAAGTTATGATAGTGTTTATGGGCCGATCTGGAATCCGCCCTATATTTAGGGCTGTTAAAAGATTGAATGCAGAATCATTGCAGCTTTGAAGTTTGGTTATCTATCTAACTATATAAAAGCCTAACCAAAACTATTGATACTATGTTATTTTGACTATCATTTCGACCTTTGTTCCTTTACCTATTTCCGAAGTAATATCCATATGATCGGTATATTTTTTCATATTTGGCAGCCCCATACCTGCTCCAAATCCAAGCTCCCGGATTGTATCAGGAGCAGTTGAATATCCTTCCTTCATAGCTAATGTGATATCAGGAATACCCGGCCCTTCATCTTGAAGTACGATTTTAACTTGCTCAGGAGAAATATCCACATCGGCAATTCCTCCATATGCATGAATCACCATATTGATTTCCCCTTCATACATTGCAATAGATACTTTACGTATTGTTTCCGGACTTACTCCTAATTGCTTTAATATCTTTTTTACGTTACTGGATGCTTCTCCTGCTAAAGAAAAGTCCTCGCCGTTAATTTCATAATGCAACGAAATAACATTTTTACTATTTTTCATGTTGGTATTTCAACCCCTTAGACCAGCACTGTATAATAATCCGCAGGCAGTATATAATGGATAAGCCGTAGTAAACAATACCATCTCTTTATCTTTAGCGAGTTTTAACATTTCACCTTCAGGTGCCTTGCCTCTTACAAAAATGATAACTCTGATATCCATCATTTCTGCTGTTCTTACAACCTGTGGATTAACAAGGCCGGTTAACAAAAGTCCTTGATCTTTAACAAATGCCAAAACGTCACTCATCAGGTCACATCCGCAGGCCGATTTGACTTCCATATCGAGATACTCATCACCGGTTAATACCTGTGCATTTAAAATCTCTCTAACTTGACTTAACCTCATAAAAACATCCCTTTCAGAAAAATTGAAATATCTATTTAAAATAAGGGGAAATAAAAATTCTTGCTATTAAATAACCTAACAAAATAGAAACCAATGGAATGAATATAAAAAAATAAAAGATTATCCGCATTTTTAATTCTTTTTGTAATTTATATTTTTTTAGCCTGTTTAATCTCAAGTATTTTGCCCTCTCTCTTTTGTTTAGTAAAAATGTGAGTATATTGAGATTATACCATATTCTTATAGAATTCAAAACAAAAAGCGGAAAATATAAAAATCAAATATTTTTTAAAGCTCCATAGGATGCTTCTATGGTTTTTTCAATATCTTCATCGGTATGGGCGATAGATACAAACATTGCTTCATATTGTGACGGTGCAATATAAATCCCCGTTTGCAGCATATTTCTAAAATACCTTGCGAACTTTTGAGTATCTGATGTAACGGCGCTTTTGTAATCCTTTACTTTTTCTCCGGTAAAGAACATACACAACATTGAACCGACTCTGTTAAAGCTCATTGGCAACGCAAGCTGCCCGATATGTTCTTTCAGACCTTCTTCCAGTTGTTTCGATTTACGCTCCAATTCCTCGTATATAGACGGATTTTCTTTTAACATTGTCAGAGTTTCCAATCCTGCAGCCATAGCGATAGGATTTCCTGATAGAGTTCCTGCCTGATACACCGGTCCGACAGGAGAAACTTTTTCCATAATCTCTCTTTTCCCACCGTAAGCCCCTACCGGAAGTCCTCCACCGATAATCTTCCCAAATGTAGTCAAGTCCGGCGTAATATTGTATAATCCTTGGGCACACTGCAGCGAGACTCTGAATCCGGTCATGACTTCATCAAATATAAGAAGTGCGCCATACTGTGTGGTAATATCACGCAATCCTTTTAAAAATCCTCCTTCCGGTACAACCACGCCCATATTACCTGCTACCGGCTCGATGATCACCGCCGCGATCTCTTCACCAAACTTTTCAAAAAGTTGTTTAACTTCTTCCAAATTATTATAAGAAGCGGACAGCGTATGCTTTGCAAAATCAGCCGGAACACCGGGACTATCGGGAACACCGAAAGTCAGCGCGCCTGACCCTGCCTTAATCAGCAAGCTATCCGAGTGACCGTGATAACAACCTTCGAATTTAATAATTTTATTTCGTCCGGTATACCCTCTGGCCAGCCGTATGGCACTCATAGTGGCTTCAGTACCTGAGTTTACCATCCTTACCAACTCTATCGATGGAATCAACTCGCAAATCAACCGTGCTAACTTTATTTCCGCTTCAATGGGCGCACCAAAACTCGTTCCTTTTTCAGCCACAGCGGTAATGGCATTGATTACACGTTCATGGGCGTGACCTAAAATCATCGGTCCCCATGAGCCTACATAGTCAATATACTCATTTCCATCTTCATCATATATTTTAGATCCTTTTGCGCTCTTAATAAAAGGCGGAACCAGTCCAACAGATTTAAATGCTCTTACCGGGCTATTTACCCCCCCCGGAATAAATCTCTTAGCTTCATCAAACAACATTTCTGAACGATTATATTGCATACATCCCGTCCTCCTTCATCCATCTTGCAACATCTTTGGCATAATAGGTTATAATCATGTCAGCGCCTGCTCTCTTAATGGAAGTAAGCATTTCCAGCGCAGCTTTTTTCTCATCCAGCCATCCCATCTTAGCAGCCGCTTTTAACATAGCGTATTCACCGCTAACATTGTAAGCAGCCACCGGTATTTTACATCCCCGTTTTACTTCATTGATGATATCCAGATAGGACAAGGCAGGCTTAACCATGACGATGTCTGCTCCTTCTTCTATATCCAACTCCACTTCTTTTAATGCCTCCAGCTTATTGGCAGGGTCCATCTGATAGGTTTTCCGGTCTCCAAACTGCGGAGTGGAAGAAGCTGCCTCTCTAAAAGGTCCGTAAAAGGCAGACGCATATTTTGCACTATACGCCATAATGGCGGTATTCGTAAATTTATTCTTATCAAGTATTTTTCTTATAGCCGCCACCCTTCCGTCCATCATATCCGATGGTGCTACCATATCGGCGCCTGCTTGCACATGCGATAACGCTGTTTGCGCAATTAAATCCAGTGTGGAATCATTATCCACATCACCATTTTTGATGCGCCCGCAGTGACCGTGGCTGGTATACTCGCATAGACAAACATCGGTTACTACTAAAATATCTTTGTTCATCTTCTTTATGCATCTTACTGCCTTTTGTACAATACCATCTTCCGCAAACGCACCCGAGCCTATCTTATCCTTTTGATCGGGTATACCAAACAAAAGCACTGCTCTTATTCCCAAGCTGCACAACTCTTCAATCTCATCATGAAGCATATCGAGAGATAAATGATAGCAGCCCGGCAAAGAGGATATCTCTTTTTTTACCCCCTCTCCTTCAACGACAAACAGCGGATATATAAAATCATCTCCGGTTAAAACGGTTTCTTTTACCAGACTCCTGATATTCTGATTAGCTCTCAGCCTTCTTGGTCTTTTAGGAATATTCATATTTTCACCCCACAAACTTCTAGAATTTTGTCCATTAAATCTTCCATCGTTGCATTGGACGCAGTCGCTGTCACCTTTAGTCCAAAGGATACCGCAGTTTCGGTTGTCATGGGCCCTATGGAACATATTTGCGCATTCCCAATATCGGCTCCCGCTATTCTTACGAAATTTTCAACTGCAGAAGAACTGGCGAATGTAATGATATCAATTTTACCGCTTTTTATATCTTCTATGATATCCGGATCTACTTCATAATTCGGTTCTGTTCTATACGCATCTACCTTATGAATTGTCCCGCCTTTCCCTTCAACACAGTTAATGATGGTATCCTTCGCCAAATTAGATGTAGGGAACAGTACCTTATCTCCCCTTGTAATGTATTCACTCAGAACTTTAACTGCTTCACTGCTGTTAAATACATTAGGCACAGCATCAATATTCAATCCCATACGCTCAACCTTTGCTTTTGTTTTAGCCCCGATTGCAAAAATCTTTATATTTCCCAGTGCTCTAATATCTATTTTATGATATCTCATTCTATTAAAGAAGCCATCTACACCATTGACACTGGTAAATATCAGCCAGTTGTATATATTAAGCCTCTGTAAGGCGTCATCAAGTTCCGTATGACTAAGCGGCTCTTCAATAGTGATTGTAGGAAATTCCACCGCATCACCACCTAACGCTTCAATTTTATCTGTTAGCTGCGAAGCTTGAGAAACCGTTCTTGTTACAAGTATTCTTTTCCCGAACAATGGCTTTAAGGACAACCACTCCAATTCCTTTTGAAGCGTCACTACTTCTCCGATCACAAGAACCGAAGGAGAGGTGATATTTTTTTCCTTGACGATATCCTCAATGCTTTCAATGGTTCCTGCGGCAGTCCTCTGTCTTGATGTAGTCCCCCAGTGAATAACCGCAGCGGGAGTAGCAGGTGCTTTACCGTTTTTAATCAAATTTCGGGTAATTGTCCCTATGTTTTTCATCCCCATCAAAAATACCAGCGTACCCTTAAGTTTAGCCAAAGCAGCATAATCAACATCCTGCTTTCCATCTTCTTCATGTCCGGTAATCACATGTACGGAGGTGCTAAAATCACGATGTGTTACCGGAATGCCCGCATAGGCAGGACAAGCATAGAAAGAGGATATTCCCGGAACGATTTCAAAGTCTGCTCCGTGCTGCCGGATATATTCCGCTTCTTCTCCGCCACGTCCGAAAATAAAAGGGTCTCCGCCTTTCAATCGAACGACTATCTTCCCTTCATTGGCTTTTTGTATCAAAACATCATTAATTTGATCTTGTGTCAATGTGTGATGATTTGGTTTTTTCCCGACATATACCAATTCACAACCTGTGGGTCTGTATTTTAAAATCTTCTTATTTACCAGTCTGTCATAGACTAAGACCTCCGCTTTTTGTATTAATTCAAGCGCCTTAAGTGTAATTAATTTGTAGTCACCGGGTCCTGCGCCTACCAAGTATACTTTTCCTTTTTTCATTTGATATACCTCCAACATCATTACCCATTAAACTTAGCTAATATTTTTTCAGCCAGTGCTATGCCCAGTTCTTCGGGATGGTCAATATCACCTTCGGTATATTCTTTCACCATGTGATCCCTATACAACATACCGTGCATTTTCAAAGTGTTCTCTTCTAAACATGCATAGGCACCGATAGGAACATGACATCCTCCATTTAATCTTGCTAAAAAAGCTCTTTCTGCTTGTAAACATATAAAAGCATGATCATCATGTACAGTTTTTAACATTTCCTGGGAAATATTATCATCATCTCTCGTTTCTATTCCTAAAATCCCCTGTCCCACGGCAGGAATAAATTGGTCAGATTCAAAATACTCCGTCACTTGGTACTCAAGACCTGCGCGCTTTAATCCTGCGGCAGCAAGCACGATCGCATCGAAGTCTGATTTTACTTTATTCAGTCTGGTGAGAATATTCCCGCGCAAGGGCACAATATGAATATCCGGCCTCATTTGCAGGATCTGTACCTGTCTTCTAAGACTGCTTGTGCCAACCACAGCACCTGCCGGCATCTCCATGATTTTCTTACCTGTTCTGGACACCAACACATCCCTGGCGTCTTCCCTGCATGATACCGCAGCGATTCTTAACCCGTCAGGCATTTCTACAGGTACATCCTTCATACTATGTACCGCCATATCAATGGTTCCCTGTAGAAGCTCATGCTCAATTTCTTTGACAAACAAGCCTTTTCCTCCGATTTTATCCAACGTTACATCCAGAATCTTATCCCCTTTGGTTTTAATGATCTTGATTTTACATTCAATCTCAGGAAAAACCTCTTTCAATTTAGCTATGACCCATTCGGTTTGTTTTAACGCCAAGTCACTTCCCCTGGAACCCAGTACTACTGTCTTGTTCATTGTAATACTCCTCAAATGTCTCATTTATTTTTTGTTCATAAATTTCTATCCCTTTACTCAATGCAATTTGAATCATATCATCCTCGATAACCTTATCAAATAATTCTTTCCTGACTTGATCATTCTTTATGCTGCAAAGCGCTTTTTGTCTCAGTTGCCCCAAACAGTTCAATATGGCGCTATATCTTCCGTCATATTGTTTTTCTAATTGTTTTTTGATCCTTTGCGTAAGCTTCGGAAAAGCTCCCCCGGTTGAAATTGCGATAGACAGGTCTCCATCTTGATAAACGGCAGGAGATATAAATGAAGAGTTTGGAACATCATCTCCACAATTTAAAAGTATATTCATCTTGTGTGCATCCTTTGCCACCGCTGCATTTATCTCTTTACTGTCTGTTTCCGCAAAGACAATAAAAGCATTACCAAGGTCATCCGATGTGTATGACTTTCTTTTTAAAGTAACCATTCCTTTTAAAGACAGTTGTTCGATTTCATCGGTAAACCAAGGGCTGACTACTTCAATGTCAGCGCCATATTGGCAGAGTGCCTTTATTTTCCTGCAAGCAACCTTCCCGCCGCCTACCACAACGCATTTTCGACCTTGAATATTTATAAATATCGGGTAGAAGCTCATAATCATATACACCTCTACTTGTTAAATACTTCTTTTAAAAATTCGTTTACACTTTTATTTTGACATTCTACTTTTGTATTTTCCATAATAGGATTCACAATACTATCGATAGAGTTCTTCAGTATTTTATACATGACTGCTTTCTGTCTTTCATCTGAAATTTTCATTTTCTTAACAGCATATTGATACTGCCTTTCCAATATGCTTCTGCCATAGATATGCACGTTTTTTATGTCTTGTATACTTTCATATCTTGCCAGCCACTCCATGAATCCGTTATAGTAGCAATCAATAATACGCTGTGCACCTATTGAATCATCTAAGCGTTTTTTCAGGTTTCTTTTCACAACCTTATCAAGATCATCTATGGTGAACAAGTGAATACCCTTCATGCAGCCAATTTCTTTTTCTATATCTCTTGGGACAGCCAAGTCAAGTAAGCAGAGTTCTTTATCTTCATTCTTTGCAATACGCAGCATTTCATAAGTAATCGTATAATGGGGACTACTGGTACAAGAGATGACCACATCAATATCATTAATATATTCATAGCGCCTTTCGTAAGAGATAGTCACCGCACCGGATACTTCTTTCTGAAATTGTACTGCGTGATGGTGTGTTCTATTTGTCATCATAATATTATTTACACCCGAACATATAAGCTTTTTTACCGCCAATCTACCCATTTTTCCCGTGCCGATTACCAATACCTTTTTATCTTGTATCTTTCTTTCAAAATAATCTTCAATAAATTTTACGCCTATCGAACTGATAGAAAGTGAACTTTTTGATATTCCCGTCTTGCTTTTTACTTCTTTAGATGCTGTGACAGCAGTAAAAAACAGGCGATTCAATACTGCTGACGTATGTTTCGCATGCATGGCCTCTCTATGAGCGGTCTTAATTTGCCCTAATATTTGGTCCTCACCAATCACTAAAGACTTAAGACCACAAGCAACATCAAATAGGTGTAGTATAGCCTGCTCGCCATATTTATAATAGCTATACTTTCTAATATCCGTTTCATCTATTCCATGAAAATTCGCATAAAAATCAAATAGTATTTTCTGACCAATATCAATTTCTGAAACCTGACAGTATATTTCACTTCTATTACACGTAGACAATATTATAAATCCATCAACACCAAGCTGCGTATTAAGATAATCACACGCCTGCGAATATTTTCCGGACGTATATGAGGCTTTTTCGCGAATTTCAATCGGTGTTAAATGGTCAATTCCCATCACAACTATATTCATTTCATTCCCACTTTTCTATATCACTGTTATTCATCTTCTATTTAGAAATTATAACACTTATTTTATATGTAAACAATGTACATTCCCTGATTGGTATAAATAATCCTATTATTTCATAAATCGTCCAATGTTAGCTGCATGGAAAAATGCATCATAATAATAAATACTTATTTTTTTTTTTGAGATATTTTGTGATATAATGATATGCAATGATTGTATTATGGGAGGTAACTATGAGCTTACGAAACTTATGGAATAAGGACATTAGAATTAAAGCTTCTAACAACAAAGAAACGAGAGAATTCACCATATTTTATCCTGCACAAAAAGGTAAGATTGTTCCTATAGGCCAAAAGCTGCTTTTAAATATATTAAGTTATTCGGATATCATTGTACACATTGATACCGGCTTAAGCTTTAATAAAGAAGCAACTACATGGGATTATTCGGCAGCTGTCAGAAATACCTTGAGCGCCTTAGCCGTTCATTTTGAATATCGTACTTATAAAGCAGCTTCCAGCCGCGGTGTTCTAGGAGGTATCGTGAATCTTAATAACAAGAAAACCACCCACGAAGTCATGACCTTTCAATTATGCAAAGGCTTTAATTATACCGACTTACTGCATGCAATTGCTCAGATAGGCGGCTTTATATATGTTCTTCCGGAACACTCCGAGAAGCAGAAATATATCCTAAAAGTATTTAATGAAAAAATCGAAGAAGACCACGAAAAGTTAGCCCTATTCGAGTATATCCTGTTTATAAATGACTTTATGGGTCAAACGGTAATACGTACGAAACACCTTGATTTGAAAACAGTGAAGGAAATTTTTAATATAAACGATTAGACTATCCACCATGGATAGTCTAATATAACCTATTTTAGTGCATCTACTTTTTCCTGCAGTGCAGACTTGATATCTGAGAAAGCCTTCCCTTGCTGACTGCAATAATCTTTAATGAGCATGGTTGAATTCGGAAGCTTATCTTCTATCACCGTCTCAATCTCTTCTTTGGACACTCCCCAGTCGAGCAGTTCTTTAAATGTAGTCTGTCCTTTTACCATCTTTTCTGTCGAATTATAATCGCCTTTCGTTTCCTGTTTATCAACAGCCACTGCCTCTGCATCTACTGTTGCTGAAAGCTTATTCAAATCCGCAGTATGGTCATCAAGATATTTTGTCTGTTCTTGCGATAAATCAACCTTATTCTTTAATAACTCCACCGCTGCTTTAGGCAGGTAGGTATCTTCTGATAATTCATAAGGCAGTCCTTTATACATGGCTACAAATAGTCTTACCGATCCGGTCCCTATTTCCATTCCCGCTTGCTGTGCATCTGCATAGATGGTCTCAAGCTCTTTGCATTGAAAGCTTGAAGCGGAAGCATCATCCCGAATCCCGAAAGCCTTCGCCAAATCTTCTACCGGCATATGGAATACTTCGCTAATATCGCCGAAACTATAAGATCCTCTAATATCCGCAGGATTATATTGCCCTGCAAAGGGACCGCTTTGATACTTCGCGGGAACCTTGGAAGATGTGGTTTTCCATAAGCCAAAGGCTTGGCTAATAGCTACTCCACCGAATATCGTAACAATCACAATAACACCTAAGGTAAATGATTTTATCTTCATATTATTTATCCCCCTTCAAAGACATCTGCACCGTATCGGATATAGGACAAGCTGTTTCAGATGTACATTGCATGCAGCTGATACATTGATGATTCCTAACCGCCTTCACGCTTGAGACGCGTATATTCATCGGACATGCACGGTCACACGCACTACACGATATACAGGTGGAAGCATTTCTTTTTATTTTAAATATTCTGAATAAATTGGCAATTCCTAATACAGCCCCATAAGGACACAAGTATTTGCACCATGGCCTCTCAACGAACAGTGATGCTATGATGATCACCATTAACATGATGAATGCCTGTATTGCAACTTCTCCACTCCAAAAGTTGAAAAGCGCATAGTATGGGTCTACATCTGAAAATAATAGTTTTCCTGATGTAGCGGTAATATATATCACCCAAAACAATACCACATAGCGAAGATATCTCAGATAGGTATCAAATTTATAGGAAATAAAGTGGTTATATTTCTTTTTAAAAACCTTTCTCCCTATCCCGCCAATCCATTCCTGGAAGGAACCGAAGGGACAAACCCAACCACAGAATAAAGGTCCGAACCCGATTGCTGCTATAAACATGATTGTCATTAGGACAAATGAAGATTCATGGATTTTTTGGACAAACGTTCCGGTAGTTACCAGCTTATACATGCTGACTACACCGCCAAAGGGGCATATTGCATGAAGAGATGCCGATGATAAAAACGGGATTGTTATTCCTTTTTCAGATAACGTATGATTGATAGATATTAATGCAATCAATATAAAAAAGAAGATCTGTATGCCCACTCGGAACTTATTGCTCTTTCTTTTGATGCTTTTTTTAGCGTCCGAAGAAACTATTGAACTCTTTTGTTGTATATCCAATACTTGCTGACTCATAATCACTGCCTCCGATTAAAATAATTGTTTAGCTTGTTTTTATTATAACGGCAGTTTGTGGCAAATTAATGTCAGCTTGATGTTTTTTTGTATAAAAATAAAGGATCGGTACGCAAAACTTCAAGCACCCGCAAATTATGTTTACACCAACATGCACTGCCGCTTTCCGATCTGCATACCGACCCTTACCATCTTTCCAAACTTATATTAACTTTACTTTATGGTATACTTTTTTCCCTTTTCGGATCATCAGTTCGTTTTCCTCAAAATTCTCCCTGATGATCATCAGTTCCACCGATTCAACACGTTCATTATTAATATATACTCCACCCTGATTGACCAAACGCTTTCCTTCTCCCTTGGATGGAATAAGCTTCGCTTTCAACATCAAATCCAATACATTGATACCTTCTCCTACTTCATCAGCCGTTATTTCAGAGCTTGGCATATCCGCTGCCGCCGCACCTTTTCCGAATAGCGCTTCCGCTGCCTGCTGTGCTTTTCGGGCTTCTTCTTCACCATGAACCAATTTGGTTACTTCGTAAGCCAAGACCTTCTTCGCCTCATTGATTTGCTGTCCTTCCAGCTGTGCCAGCTTATTGATTTCTTCTAACGGAACAAAAGTAATCAATTTTAAGCATTTGATGACATCGGCATCTTGCACATTTCTCCAGTATTGGTAGAACTCATACGGGGAAGTCTTTTGAGGATCTAACCACAATGCGCCTTTTTCGGTCTTACCCATCTTTTTGCCTTCACTGGTAGTGAGTAGCGTGAAGGTCATGCCATAGGCCTCTTTCCCCTCAACTTTTCTGATTAAGTCTATGCCTCCGAGGATATTTGCCCACTGGTCGTCACCACCTAGTTGGAATGTACAATTGTATTCTTGGAAAAGTTTAAGGAAGTCAAAACTCTGCATAAGCATATAGTTAAATTCTATAAATGTGAGTCCTTTTTCCAGTCTTGATTTAAAACATTCGAAAGTCAACATGCGGTTTACAGAAAAATGCACACCGATTTCTCTTAAGAACTCAATATAATTCAAATTCAGCAGCCATTCCGCATTATCAATCATTAGCGCTTTTCCATCACTGAAATCGATAAATCTTGATAACTGTTTTTTGAAATTATTTGCGTTTTTCTGTATTTCTTCCTGCGTCATCATTTTTCTCATATCGGTTTTGCCGGTGGGATCTCCAACCATGGTGGTACCGCCCCCAATAATAGCAATAGGTCTATGCCCGGCTTTTTGCATATGGGACATGACCACCATCTGTAAAAAATGTCCTACGTGCAGGCTATCGGCTGTCGGATCAAAACCGATATAGAATGTAACTTTTTCGTTATTTAATAATTCTTTTATTTGTTCTTCATGCGTGACCTGCGCTAATAATCCTCTTTCCTTCAGCGTATCAAATACGTTGTTCATCTTTCATACCTCCATCATGTAATTTTAGCTCTTTATACAAATAAAAAAAGCCTTCTCAACCCTATATAAGGACGAGAAAGCCCGTGATACCACCTTACTTCATATATTCGGCGAACCCAAATATATCTCATTTCATCACACCGCTGTAACGGGCGGCAGCCGTCAACACCTAATATACCTTTCAGTGTGCAACTCCGGAGGGTATTTCATAACGCCATGTACTGAACCCCTCTCACCTTCCGGGATTCTCTCTGAATTGTAACCATGGATTACTACTAACTCTTTCATAGCCTTTTACCTTTTGTGTATTCTATCATATAATCCTATCTCTACACAAGGGGGTAGTTAGAATTATTTCATTTTTTCCAGAAGGTATAAAAATTATACAATACAATTTTTATAGTCATTAACCGATATCGGCAATTGCACCCCTGGCGCATATATAGAACAATGCAGTATTAATCGTTGTAACGATCATACTTGACATAATCACTGAACCGGTTCCAAAAATATCGCATAGCCATCCCCCCACTAAATTGGCAATTACCGTTCCACAAACGTTGGTAAGTGATAGTCCAATGGTAATAGAAAAGGCTCGGATGCGCTCATCGGCAAGTTTGTGCAACGCTTCAATACTTGATACATAATACAGTGCAAAACTGACTGATTGCATTATCTGAGCTACAATCATAAGAACAACATTGGTAGTAAGCAACAAAATAAACGGTCTGATGCAGGCCGTTAAAAAAGTTAATATCAGCATTCGTTCGAGTGAAATGAGATTCCGTCGAGTCGCCAGGATTATCATAGCAATAGCCTCTGTCACTGCTCCCACACCAACGATTAGACCAAAGAGTCCCGCATCTCCGTTCCTGCTTTGAACGATTAGAACAAGATAGCTTCCAACAAGGCGATGCGACGTCCAGTAGAGTAAAAAAAAAGCGACAACAATCCGATATTGACGATTTTTGACCAATGTATTAAGCGATTCCAAAAAAGTCAGTGCTTGATCTTCTTTTGTATTTGCTAAAACTTTTGAAGATTTCCGTCGGTTTTTGGGAATAATATTAGTCAAACGCCATAAAAACAAAAATATAAAAGCGAATAAAATCGCCTGCACAGGGAAGTAAATGCTATGTCCAAAATACACCCAACAGTATCCAAATACAAAAGATGTAATTCCAAAACCAATGGACCCGCCTGCTCGGATTGTTCCATAAGTAAGACGAGGATCCAGTTCTCGTGCACTATCAATCCAAGCATCAAGCAGGTAACTGAATGGCATTATGAAAACAGCCATCGCTCCGATCATTATACAAAGCCATGGAGTAGCAACAGTCCATATGGCAAAAAGTGAAAGCAATACCATCATGCCTATTGAAAAAGCCATATAGTATTTAATCGAAATAAATGTATCAACTAGATAACTTGCCATTGGCTGGATCATTATGTTTATTAGAAAAGTGAGACTAGTCACAAATCCACAGAAAAACGCGCTGTATCCTTGCTCAGTCAGGTATAGTACCATATAACTTGTATAGATGCAATATCCCCCATAGAAAAAGAATGTCATACAAAAAAAATACTGTATATTATGGGATTCTGTTTTATACATCATTGCATAGTCTCCTCAGCCTCTTCCCCCATCACTCAATATCCTCTGTTTTTATACGCAAGAATGTTAGATAATTATTGTAAATACAATTGCCATCTACCCATCCACGCTCATAAAAGCAGTAAACCCATCTTCCATCAGCCGAAGAAGCCAAATCCGAATAGCCGCCTTCATACTCAATCTGTGTTCCTTTGGACCAAGTTTGTCCATCATCGCAACTGAAACGAAGAGATAAACGCTGACGGGCATCTTCACTCCATCGTATATTTTCTCCTGCATGGATTCGTTCCAACGCCGGTTTATCTTCCCATGCACAATTGGAAAATACTATTTTATGTTGGTTAACTCTTAATAAACTGCCTGCGCAAATAGGATCCGGAAGTTGTTGATGAAGATATGTATTTCCCCACTGTTGTATACTTCCAGAAACAAAAGCTCTTTTCCGATTAAAAGGACTGCTGTGACGTAATGTAGCCAGCAGACTTCCATCTGAGCGTTCAGCAATTGCACCTTCTGTAGGGTCACATACTAGCGTATTACTATTGACAATACTGCTGCGTTGCCATGTTAAACCGTTATCGCAACTGTAAATACTTGAAAAACACGCTGGTTGATGTCCATAAGTTCCTTCACTTAACCAAATAGGAACAACCAGTGTTCCATTCAGCATTCTGATACCATGACCCGGTGCCACAGCAAAAACTGTCCATAGGTATTGTGAACGATATCCTTCAAATATATGTGTTATATCACGGGGAGAAGTCCAACTCATCCCATCATCAATACTTTTCTGATAAAAGCATTTGGAATATGATTCATTCCAAAGCATATGCACTTCACCATCCAGTCCCGCAATCATAAGCGGGTTGTGGACCATGGCTTTACCATGGCTTTCATGCAATATTTTTGTGTCAGAAAATGTCTTTCCTCCATCAATACTATATCGCAATAATAGAGCACGGTTATCCTTTTGAGAGTTGCTTCGCCCCTCGAAATATACCAAAATAGTTCCTGAACCGGTTGTAATGATACCTGGCACACGGTACGAATCATATTCTCCTGCACCACTGGTTGCAAGATCATGCTTTTGAGAAATTATTTCCACCAATACCCCTCCTTATATATATCTAATTCCAAGAAAACTTTTGCAATTAAGGAATTATTCCTATAATTTTCTTAGCCTTTACAATCTTACCGACTGCTTATCAAATAGAAGTTTAGGATAACACGTTTCTTAACAAGAATAGTTTCAGTAGGGATACTTCAGATTGATAAATACCTTATAGTTTTATTATACAGTATTAGTCTCATCTCTTAATAAGTATTAATATAAACTATTATATGTTTATATATCATTATATAACATTATATTTTTAGCGTCAATGAACTACCGATAAAAATTATTGTTGTAGGGATGGAATTTGCCTTTTCAAAGAAATGGATTTTTTCGGCCTCCGCTATCTTCCACCCAAAATTAGGTAAAAAATAATACATATCAACAAAGTTGATATGTATTATTTTTGCCATTGTATACTATAGTGGAATCTAACTTTACAAAGTGAATTTTACTTTTTAAATTGACATCTTTTCCAGAAGCCAAGCCATATTTTCTCCCAGTTTCTCCATGATGCCCATGCCTTCAGCATCCGATTCCACATCTCCAGGAGCTCCACCCATTCCCATGTTCCAATAAGTAGAACCGGGCACGATCATTTCATTAATCAAGTAGAACGCGTTAATGCTGTTGAATACATTAAGAGATCCCGCTCTTCGCACAGATACAACCGCTGCACCCACTTTTCTTTTTAACAGGTTTCCATTTCCCCTGACCACATATCCGGCTCTATCAATCAATGCTTTGAGTTCCGGCGTAATACTTGCGAAATATGTAGGGCCGCCAAGGATAATCCCATCAGCTTCCAGCATTTTTGCGATACACTCGTTTACAATATCATCGTCAAAAGCGCATTTTTTATTTAGATTTTTTCTGCATGCTCCACAAGCCGTACAGCCATGATTAATTTTTCCTGACAGCTGCACCAGCTCACACTCAATATGATTCTCCCTTAATTTACCAAATGCCCTTTCAATCAACCTTGAAGTATTCCCATCAATTCTAGGACTTCCGTTAAATGCTACAACCTTCATTAACAATACCTCCATCATATTTATTATAATAATATAATATCTAATTCGCAAGAATATGACTGCCCTTATATATTTCATTCTACTTTTAATAGGCAAAATCCTTCTTCAGAATCACACTTTTTAATAAAGAACAAATTTTGCGCGAGCTATTTCCTTATAAATAAAAATAAAAGATAATCAGAATATTTGCTATTCCGACTATCTTTTATTATTTTAACAACTTATACTCCGATGTTCAAGTAATGAATAATTACTTTCTTTTGAGCACTTTTCTAATAGCATTGATTACATCATTACTAGTTACACCGTATTTCACCGCTAACTCTTTAGGTTCTCCCGACTCACCAAAAGTATCATTGATCCCAACCATTTCAATTGGTACAGGATAGTTTTTAACAATGCATTCAGCAACAGCACTTCCCATTCCCGCATAGATTTGATGCTCTTCGGCAGTGACGATAGCACCGGTTTCTTTTGCCGCTTTAATGATGATTTCCTCATCCAATGGCTTTACCGTATGAAGATTAATAACTCGAACGGATATACCTTCATCAGCCAATATTTCGGCAGCTGCAAGCGCTTCGTATACCATTGGCCCGTTTGCGATGACTGTAATATCATCTCCATCTCTAAACATTGCGCCTTTCCCAAGTTGAAAAGGTGTAGATTCATCCGTTACAATCGGAACCGCTTCTCTTCCAAATCTCAAATAAGCAGGACCTTCCATTGCCGCGACAGCAAGGGTTGCTTTTCTTGTTTCAATAGCATCACAAGGTACAACAACTGTCATGTGCGGAAGCACTCTCATGATGGCTACTTCCTCAAGCGCTTGATGGGTTGCACCATCAGGTCCAACAGAAATCCCCCCGTGCGCACCGCCGAATTTAACATTTAAATTAGTATAACATACTGTTGTTCTAATTTGATCCCAACCTCTTCCCGAAAGAAACACGCCGTAAGTTGTAACAAAAGGAATCATTCCTGCCAAAGCCATCCCTGCTGCAGTTCCTATCATATCCTGCTCTGAAATACCCATATCAAGGAATTTTTCCGGATTCTTCTCCTGAACCCAGTTTGTTCTTGTAGATTTCGCAACATCTGCATCCATTACGATGACTCTATCATTCTTTTCTATTAATTCTAACAATGCTTCTCCATATCCATCACGTGTCGGTTTTTTTTCAATCATATTCTTATCCTCCTTTACTTTATTTCAGCTAATGCCGCTTCCAATTGTTGTTCACTAGGCGCTTGACCGTGCCATTCCGCTTTGCCTTCCATAAAAGATACGCCTTTGCCTTTAATTGTATTTGCGATAATTACAGTAGGCATCCCTTTTGTTTCTGCGGCTTTTTCATAAGCATTCAAAACTTCTTCCATGTTATGCCCATCAATCTCAATGACATTCCAATTAAAAGCTTTCCACTTGTCAGCCAATGGGTCTAATCCTTTAATCGCGTCAACCGTTCCATCCAACTGGACCCTGTTATAATCAACCATCGCACAAATATTATCAAGCTTATGATGTGCAGCTGTCATAACAGCTTCCCATACCTGACCTTCCTGCAATTCTCCGTCTCCAAGCAAACAATACACCCTGTAGTTTATATTCCTCATCTTAGCCGCCATCGCCAATCCATTTGCTATAGATAAACCTTGACCGAGAGATCCGCTGGACGAATCCATCCCCGGTACTTTATGCATATTAGGATGCCCTTGAAGCTTGCTTCCGAATTTACGTAATGTGTTCAAGTGCTCCGTTGAAAAATATCCGGATCTAGCGAGCACGCTGTATACAACCGGTGCTACATGTCCTTTTGATAGGATAAAACGATCCCTATCTTCCCATTCCGGCTGCTGCGGATTGTGGTTCATGATCCCAAAATACAAACCCACCATTAATTCTACAGAAGATAAAGAACCTCCGGGATGACCGGATTTTGCATGATATATCATAGTCAATATATCTTTTCTAATTGTCTTACACATTTCAATATGTTTTGAGATATTAGTACTCATATAAATTCCCCCTCTAATTAAGTATTTTTTAACTGGATATTTGTTATATCATATTTATACCACATAAAACAACATTTGTCCAGTAAAAACCAAAAATATATCACATAATCTAACATTTAACAATCTTTGTTAAAATACTAATTTTCAAAGGGTTTTGGCAAAGATATAACAATACAAAAATAAACACCTGCATCTAAGAGTCAAACATTTAACAACTTAACATATTTTTTCTCACTATATACAACATATAAACTTATATATTTGTGGTTTTTTGTATTATTCCCGCAATCAAAACAAAAAAAAGATATCCAAGAGGTAACCTCTTGATTATCTTTTTACGCAACTAATATTATTCAAATTCTTCAGCGTACTTCAAAATTCTCTCCATTGTTTTTTCCCAGCAAATCTGTACATCATCAAATCTCATATTGGGTATATAGTAAGTTTCCATAAGATCGTGCGCTTGTTTTGCTTCCTTAATAGTATCTATCGCCTTTGTAAGCAGCATATCAAATGTTTCCACATCATATGCCAGTGTGTCTTCATACTTACTTAAGATATTATTATTTACATAGCCGTCCAAATCCACCACTGTTCCTACATCTTCAGCCATTTCATGATACTTGTTTGAAGTAGTAAATGCTAAACTCAATGCAGGAATTACCACATGTTCGACCTTTGTGTCAGGTTCCATAGGACAGTAGTACGCTTCCACATCAAATCCTCTCTGTATTGCAGCATCTGCTACTTTTGAGAGCAATGCACCGGTGCCTGTTCCATGCGCTCCCTTGATAACGTAAATATTGTCATTTATGCCCACTACCGATTCAAGGTAATTATAGAATCCGTTTGGGGTGATTGCACTCCCAAATAATTTTCGAATATTCCCTACCCTATCACTAACGGGTATATCACCAAATTCATCAGTGATGATTTTATCTGCTTCCAGATTAACACCTGCCGCATTTACCGCTTCTTTATTAATAACGACGATATCATCATATATGCTTTTAGCTGCCGCAATATACTTATACGCTCTTGCAAATAGCTTGCCCACATTGGCATTAAGCTCTAATATCTTTTCTTTGTTTTCCCGGATTCCGTTTTCATTCCAATAATCCCCTAAGTGTAAAATTTCATCGACCGCACCAGGATTTTTGGGATCTACCACATGTGGTGCAGTGCCGTCTAAAAGAGCAACCTTGATATCTTTAATAACTATTCCATCTAATGAGTTATTATCAGAAGAACAATGCATAAATTCCACATCATATCCTCTATCCACCATCTGTGTACCGATGTTCTTCATAAACGTGCTTTTTCCGACAGGGAACATAGTCTTAATGCGAGAAAATATTTAATTATTATTTAATTGTGCATGTAAAAAACTTTGTTCTTGTAGACCTAAAATATGGGTAGGCGCTTGCCTACCCATCATGTTATTATTTATATCGCAATAAATTATTCTTTATTTTTTTGCAATGCTTTTATTGCGGATTTTTTTTCATCATTAGATAATATTTGGTTTATCACTATGTATTCCTGCCCTTCAATGATACACAGTAACCCTCTTATACCATCTGGTAAATCTATATGAAGTATATTGTCTTTTTGGTTGTTATTCAACATTAGATTACCCCCATTAATAAACTTTCATTTTAAATAATAAAAAGCCGACATGCAAGCATACACGAATAGTATATAAGTATACTATTCGGTTAGCTTGCATGTCGGCTCTCAGGCTCTTTGACATATTTATCAGCTTTTACTTCTATTTCATTTTTACAAAATTTACACTTTATATAAACCCCTTGTGCATTTGGCGCAACCCTACATAGCCGCCTAAATCCACATATGGGGCATATATACCATTTGATTCTCACTGCCCCACCTCTATTTTATATGCAAAATTAATTAATAACTATATTGCTTACTGCAGATAGGTTATGCTACAATTATATTGTCATTAGCTTCTAGTCTTTTGACAATACTCAGTGTTGTTTTTAGCACGAACCACACATAACTCTGAGTGGTTTTGCCGGATACTCTAATATCGTTTAGAGTATCCGCTACAGCGCTTTCCCATTGGCAGTGGGAAATTGCTACAGGGCGCCCTAGTTCAGCGGCTAGGGCTTCTTCTATTTTGGTCTTTGCTTCTTCTTCGTCCATTTGCAATGACCTATACACTATCCTGGCGTCCAACAAAATTCTCCTCTCTAATCGCTAGTATTTTACCAATAACTAAATTTATCTCCTGGATAATTGCGCTGATCATAAAACAAATACTTACAGTAGCGTTTATCTTCCAGGCCGAAACCGCCCACAAAAAAGATATAATTGAAAGTGCGTATTTTTTCAGTAATGATTTTTGTGATTGGTCTAGCCTGTTGCTTTTATGATCTATATAGCCAATAATTGTAACAACAATTATCAAAATAAAGAACGAGATGTTTATTGCTACTATATTCAAAGGCAAAAACTTAGCAATATATCCACTAATACTTATTATTGATGTAGTTACAATTAAGCACATATATTCATTGTTCAAATGCGGCCCTCCGGTAGTTTTCCTTAATGCCAAGAAAGATAAATATATAAGGGCCGCCTCTATCGTTGTATTGATAACGCAAGAAATCAGGAAAACTAGTATTACTGATATACAAAAACTAATATTTGTGTGTAATTTATATATAAAAATACTAATTGCTTGCTCCTGTGTAATATCCCTCCCTTTTATCGTCTTGTAATTTAGTATTATTTTATCAAATACTGAATCATCAACATTTTTACTTACATGTACAGCAAATTTTTCAATTATGCTCAAATGGAATTCGTCCTTCCTATAATTTCTTTAATTTATCCAGCAAAAACATAATTAAATCTTTTCTGCCTAATGGCCGTTTTTTGAATCCTATTTTATTCAGATTATCCAAATCAATAGAATCGTTAATCTTTTTCAACTTGCGGCAAGTACTTCCCACTGGATGCCCGAGGCCATTTTCTATTTCTTTGTAAACATTGCCAATTTCATCTTTGTCCCTCAGAAATTTCAATATCCTGCGTAAATATTGGCTATCATTAAATTTTAAATCGAGTTGATTTATTAATTCTGATATTTCTACATCGTTCTTTGGTTCTTGATCGCTCATCTCATGTAAAACAATACCCCCTTATCTATATGAATGGGGGGATACCCCCCCTCATCCTTATAGACAATCTGGTTTTTGAGGTTGATGCCACCCGCCAGTGCAAGCATTGGATACAACCGTTGCAAATAACATAACTGTTACAGTTAATGTTGTTGAAAGCCCTAAAATTTTATAAAATAATTTCATAGTATTACACCCCCTTTCTTAGTAGTAATAATGATTTATTATATTCCATCATTATCATTCTGAAGAACTTGAATGCTTTCAATCCTCTCTTTGCGAGACATCTTTTTAGACAATGCCTTAACAAAGCTTACTTTACTATTTTGCTTAAGAATATTTGAAAACTCTTCATAGTTTATTGTCCTATGGAAAGAGTTTAAAACTGCTGACAAGACAACCACTGTTTGGATAAAAAACATTGTTATATTAAAACTTAGGAAAGAAACATCTTTCTGTTTTTCTAATATTTTAATATACATATCGACAAAATTAATGCTAAAAGTGTTAACCATAAAAATCATGGATAGTGAATAAATGCAACTTACTTTACTGCGCTCATCAAGCTCAGACCATTTTTCGTTAAATAACCTATATTCAGAAAGCTCAATCTTGAATTTATAAATTATAAAAGCAATGAATATTTGAAATACTCTCATTGGAGAAGTTAATATTGCCCTGTAATCAAAAACATTTTCATATTTTATATTCGAAGCGATGTAATTCACAACACCACTCATGATCGTTTCGGAGGAATAGATGATAAACATAGCGATAAGTGCACTTGCAGCGCTTTTTCTTTTATTTAACTTAATTATAATTTTTGTAACAAAGAAATATCCAAGAGTAGAACAGAAACCTGTAATAACACGATTTGATATAAACTTATTGCTGATATATACAATAGTGATCATGATTAATGCTGAAAATAATACTGTGAAAATTGATTTAATTTTGTTTTTATTAACGCTTTCTTTAAACAATAACAGTATAATAACAAATGAAAGTATGTTTTCCGGGAAAGCCACAAATAATAGGTCTCTAATTGTTAAATTGTCCATAAAATCATCCTCCTTTGCTAGAATTATAACACGAAAGATTTTATGTTTCCATTAACAACCATCATTAATATTCTACAAAACGCCTCATTATTCGACAAACAATAGTAAAATTCTGTCGAATAAGGCGCACTTTTTTATTTCTTATATAGTATATATCGTAATTCATCTGCGACTTTTGCAACAAATTCACTATTAGAAGGTTTATATTTGAATAAGTTAATCATTTTTGCATTCCCGTTCTCCCAGGCTTCAGATATAGCTTTTCGTATGCTGCGCTCTACACTACTGGGCATAGTTTTATACCTTTTTGCCAGTTCTGGGTATACATTTTTTGTAATAGAGTCAATAATGTTCATATCTCTTATTGTCATATCAATAGCGTCTCTGACGTATAAATATCCTTTTGGGTACAAAGTTATGCCTAGATCATGAATGTATTCTGATATGATAACTTCGTTATCATGATTATTACCCGTGTTATCACTTTTAGAATATTTGCTAATAGAATTAAATAATAGCTTTATTCTTTTTGCCACAATACTTACATCTATAGGTTTAGCCATATAATAATCGGCGCCCAATATAAACGACTTTTGAGTTGTGGAATCATGGCCTATACTTGATAACATAATGTAAATTGGCTTTGGATGAATATTAGTAAACATTAGTTTTTCCAATACTCCCAACCCATCAATGTGAGGCATTACGACATCAATTATAGCAACATCCGGTATTAATTCTTTGATTAAGTCATAAGCCTCATTTCCATCATTAGCTATACCTATTACTTCAAATTCGGGCTGGCTGTTAAGATACTCCGCTAGCATATCGGCAAAATCTATATTATCATCTGCAACTACAATTCTAATTTTGTTCATATTATCATCCTCTCACGGATATTTTACATAATATTCATTATTAATTCAATTAAAATTTGAAAATTTTGTCGAATTATGACGAGTACAAACTAAGCATTACCTATAAAATATAAAAAGGGTAGGCAATAGCCTACCCTACTTTCTTATCTATCTCGTCAATCTGTCCTTGGAGATCTTCTAAACTGGAATGAGCATATACCTGTGTTGTTGCTATGCTGGAATGTCCTAATAGCCGCTGAATGGTTTCTAATGGTACCCCTTGTTTTAGTAGATGCATTGCCCGGGTATGCCGGAAAATATGCGGATGCACGTTCTTATTTATTCCAGCACTTTTCCCGGCCTTTTTAACTGCATCCTGGATAGCCTTTTTACTCAATCGGTTACCAAGTGATGATATAAACAATGCCGTATTATCATCCTTTCGAGTATCTAAGTATCTTTTGATTCTTTCTACAGCATCATGATTAAATATACAAAGTCTTTCTTTTTGCCCTTTTCCAACTACTACAAACTGTCGTTTTTCAAAATTTAGGCTATTCCGGTTTTGCTGGATCACTTCCGACAGCCGGCAGGCTGAACTATAAAAGAACGATATGAGCGCCGCATCCCGGATATTCTCTGTTTCATCTAAATATAGCAATAATTGATTATATTCTGATATATCTAAATGCTTTCTAAGCTTTCTATGATCCTTGATTTTATCAACCTTGTCAAATGGGTTTTTGCAGTCTATGTATTCCTTTTTGATCATTGTATTATAAAAAGTATTTATTGCTGCAAATTTCCGGTTTAGTGCTGCGGCTCCGTTGGTTTTTCCGGTAAGTTCTCCGGTAGCGCAGCATTGGAGAAAGTCCTCAACATCGATGTGCGTGACTTCTGAAATATGCTTACTATCGGTCTTCTCCAGGTACCGTAAAAACAATCCCAATTCACCGCGGATTGCCTTTATACTTTCTGATGTAAGGCCATTAGTGGTCCGTAGCATAATGTACCTGTCGATCAGTTTTTGGTTCTCTGTATTCATATGTGACCTCCTAGTTTTTCACACTTGAAGGAAGCCACATAGTATTATATAATAGAAATACTAATAGGCTTGCTTGCAAGTGTTTTAGTGTGGAGGAAGTCGAGTCTCTTGGCGGGGAAGCGACTTCCTCTTGCTATATATATTATACCATATTTATCCGCTAAAACAAACATTAGTTCGTACTTGTAGCAAAAGAAAAAGACAGGATTTCTCCTATCTTTGCATGCGTTAAATGAAATAAAATCAAGGATTATAAAATAGTCTAGATACGCTATCCCATTTTATTAATTTTCTTAAGACTTATTATATTGTCTGGGGTTTTCATCTTAAGTGTCCCATTATCTAAAAAACAATACTGTTCAATTTCTTCAGGATAACATGCTATTTTCTGTACGATATCATTTACTGTTAAAATTAGATTATCTAATAGTAAGTTTATTGCTTGTTTGTGAGCAAAAGGCTTCTCGGCTTTTAATGTATCGTCTAAAGGTTCTTTTCTCCAATACTGATATTTAGTCATTTGGTTCTTTAAATAAGTAATCTGGTTTTCAGATAACAAATTTAAATCACTACATCTATTTATCATACAACTCATGGCTACTTTCCATTTTTTCTTTAACATTATAAGATGATTAATAGAAGAAGAATAAACTTCTCGGCTAAATGATTCTGCCGGTAGTAAAAAGGCTGCAGCAAATTTATTCGCCTCTTCTTCAAGTCTATCATACTTTTCTTTATTGTTAAAATCTTTCTCAGAAACATGCATATGCATTAATAAATGCCCAAGCTCATGAGCTATATCAAATCTTGATCTAACTGCTGATTCCTTATCTGAACCTAAGAAAATATAAGGTATATTATTAAACCATTTAGAGAAAGCGTCAATTTTTTTATTCCCTAAATATGCTTTAGAAACCACAACTCCTTTTTCTTGGACTAAAGATGTTAAATCCTCTATTGGATAAAGACCCAAATCCCAATGTTTCCTAAGCTTTAAAGCAATTTCCTCGATATCCGATAACGATAATTCGTCATTGTATTTCTCATATTCAATACTAGGAAAATCAACATCTGGGAAATTTATAAATTGCCTTAAAAAATCATCTATTTCACTAAATATTTTTAATTTTTCCTCTGCTGCTTCTTTTGATTTAATTCTGGTTGTTTTTTTGCTTCTAAAATACGTAACTGTACTTGAATAATTATTATACCTTGAATCGATTGGTTTCTGAAAAAAAACAATTGGATAATTCAGAATATCCATTATTTTAAACATAATCGCTTCACTTGGTTCAGACGACCCTAATTCGTACTGAGAGATAGCTTGTTTTGTTACTCCAACCAAATCTGCTAGATCACTTAGCGAAAGTCCTCTTGAAATCCTAGCTTGCCTAATTCTTGCTGGGATGACTTTATTTTCAGTTTTATTGTTTTTCATGATCAACATCCTTAATAAATTTTTTTATCAACTCTTCTTTTATTGATGCCACTTTTTTCTCTTTATTTTTCTCTTTTTCTGTATTTATTACAACAATCTCGTTTTTGATATCAATTATATGATAATATTTCTTCATGTCTTCATCCGGCATCATTAAACTTAGATGAGTCAATTCATCCTCATTGACCCCATATGTAATTATCAAATAATATGGTTCTTGCCCAAAGTGTTGACCATTACTAGTATTAAATATTGTTATTTGTTGGTTGAAATCTTGATTATTATTTGCATATTTTACTCTATATGCAGATGCGTCAGGAATTTTATTGTATTTTGAAGTTTTTGAAATATTCATTAATACATTATTTGCAAATATATGTACAACTTTATATTTAAAATTATTAACTGAACGCATTTCTGAAACAAAAGGATATTTAGGGGCACTATTTAATTTTATAAAAGATCTATCAATGGCATATCTTAATATCCTACTATTAACATTAGTTTGCCCATCTGTGTCAAAAAACTTTAAATTGTTCGCCATAAACTGTCTATATGCTTCAAATGCATTTTCAAAAGCACTAAATATGTATCGACGAGATCTTAAAGGTAAAGCTTCATTCATTATGGTTTCAGCTGTTTTTGGGTCCAAAATTAACACACCTCCACTTGACGTTTTTACTATAAATAATTTTACATCATAAAATATTTAAAGTCAATATGTTTTAAATTATTTTGGTAAAATGTCAAGTGGAGTTTTTCTATCTCTACGTTAAACAAAGGTTTATTCTATGTACTGCTGTAATGCCTGATAAAACTGAATCAGTAACTCCGGCCGCAGCTGATCAACTCTCTTAATGCATTCCTTTTTCTCTTCCTCGGTCATGCTATCAAACTGTATTAGAAACTCTGTTAGCCGCTGAGATGCAAGGTATGTTTCTCTCCGGACCGTCCGGCCGTATACATGGTATTCCGGTGTCTGCTCTGACAT